>OZ245042.1:0-2932500 GCA_965224185.1 Rhodobiaceae bacterium
TGCGCGCGGCCTTCATCACCGCCATGTCCGGCCGCCAGGTGGCCGTCGTGGTGCCGACGACATTGCTGGCCCGGCAGCACTACAAGACCTTCCAGGAGCGTTTTCGCGGCCTGCCGGTGACCGTCGCCCAAGCTTCGCGGCTGGTCGCGGCCAAGGATTTAACCAAGGTGAAAGCCGGCCTTGCCGATGGCACCGAGGACATCGTGATCGGCACCCATGCCTTGCTCGGCAAGTCGATCAAATTCCGCGATCTGGGCTTGCTGGTGATCGACGAGGAGCAGCATTTCGGCGTCCGTCACAAGGAGCGCCTGAAGGAACTGAAGTCCGACGTTCATGTGTTGACTTTGACGGCGACACCGATACCGCGGACCCTGCAATTGGCGCTGACCGGCGTCCGCGAATTGTCGCTGATCGCCACGCCCCCGATCGACCGCCTCGCGGTACGCACCTTCGTGGCGCCGTTCGATCCTCTGATCGTGCGTGAGGCGCTGCTTCGAGAGCGATATCGCGGCGGTCAGTCCTTCTATGTCTGTCCGCGGATTTCCGATTTGGCCGAAACCAAGCAGTTCCTCGATGAGAATGTGCCGGAAGTGAAGGTGGCCGTCGCCCACGGCCAGATGCCATCGGGCGAATTGGAAGACATCATGACCGCGTTCTATGACGGTAAATATGATGTTCTTCTATCCACTACGATTGTGGAATCCGGGCTCGACATTCCAACCGCCAATACGCTGATCGTGCATCGGGCCGATCGCTTCGGGCTGTCGCAGCTCTATCAGTTGCGCGGCCGGGTGGGGCGGGCGAAAGTGCGCGCCTACTCCCTGTTCACGGTGCCCGCCAATCAAGCGATTACGGCAAATGCGGAGCGACGGCTAAAGGTCCTGCAATCATTGGACACCCTCGGCGCCGGGTTCCAATTGGCAAGCCATGATCTCGATATTCGCGGCGCCGGTAATCTTCTCGGCGAGGAGCAATCCGGTCATATCAAGGAAGTGGGCTACGAACTTTACCAGCAGATGCTGGAAGAAGCGGTCGCCAGCCTGCGCGCCGGCGACCACGAGGTTGCGGAAGACCGCTGGTCACCGCAAATCGCGGTCGGCACCCCGGTCCTCATCCCGGAAAGCTATGTCGCCGACCTGCGACTACGGCTCGGGCTCTATCGCCGGCTCGCCGATCTCGACAGCGCGGAAGAGATAGACGAATTCGGAGCGGAACTGATCGACCGGTTCGGTCCCTTGCCCGAAGAAGTGGCGCATCTTCTAAAGATCGTGTTCATCAAGTCGCTGTGCCGGCGGGCCAATGTGGAGAAGATCGATGCCGGTCCAAAGGGCATCGTCATCGGACTGCGCAATGACGAATTCCCCAATCCGGCGGGTCTGGTCGCCTATATCGGCGAACAGGGCAGCCTGGCCAAGCTGCGCCCCGACCAGAAAATCGTGCTCTCCCGTGATTGGCCGAGCGCGGAGGACCGGTTGACCGGCGCAGCGGTAGTGCTGACCAAATTGGCGCAGATCGCGGAGGCGGATGCGGCCGCGGCCTAAACCGGCATCCGCTCCGGGTTAAGCCGGGCTTCCACCAACGGCGTGCGTCTCAGTCCCAGTTCCACTGGAAGCGTATAAAGCCGGCCCGGCGCCAGGCCATGCCTGCCGTTATGGAGTTGTCCGGAAATGACCTTGGTGCAGGGAAGCCCGATCTCCGGACGCGTGCAGTCGATGGACCAGACGTCAATATTCTTGTCGGCCAGCCTGGCAAGCAGATGGTCAAACGAGTGGCTGCGTTCCAGTTTCCGCAGATCCAGGAGCGTGGCCGGGGTGCCGGACAGATATGTGGAGCGGTTGATGTTTGTGGACTTCGACCACCGGTAGCCGTTGGGCACTGTCGTTACGTCTCTTGAGGATGCAGCCTTACCATGCATATCAATATGGCCGTTCGATATCTCGCGCATCAACATTTCCAGGATTGCCGCGGTGAGGGCGTGCGTGGCCTGCAATGCGGCGCCCAACCCCAATGCCGGATCATCGCCGGCAGGGTCACTGGAAATCGCGGCGATCGCATGGACGGGCAAGTCGGTCGGCAGAATGACGAAAGCGGTGCGGCGTTCCCGTTCGCTCAGCCACCGGCTTAGGGCGTCATCGAGGTTGGCGATGTGGTGAGCCTCATCAAGGCCGATGCGCGGGCAGGGCTGGCGATTATACCACCAGCAGGCCGCGGCATCGCGTTCGACCAGTTCCAGAAGTGCGCGTTGGGCGGCGCCCTGCTGCGTCGTCCAAATAGCGGCGCCGACACTCGTCGTCAGGCCTTCCCGCGCCACCCCGAATGGAGCGCCTTCGCCCAATAGAACACAAAGGCTCGGTATTGCCATCGGCTTTCCGGTCAACAGGCAGCATCCCTCGACCCGGCGACCCGCCAGTCGGTTCCAACGAATTGTTCGATCCTCGAATACGCCGGCGATCTCCGGAATTCCTGTTGCCAGGTCATTCGCCTCGCGGCGGCTCAATTTGAGGATCCGGCTGGCGTCAAGGTCCGGCAGATCCGGGCGCGCGGGCACCTTGAACACAAGGGGATCACCTGCGCCCCGCGTCCAGATGCTCATCCGTTCGGCAGCCTCTCCAAGGCACGCCCGACGCGCTGCGGTCTCGTCAAGACCGGCGCCGCCGGCAACCTGCCATCCGCGTCGCCATGCAGGCAGGTCAGGCTTGCGGAGCGGTGGGAAGCCGGCAAAGAATTTTGCCGGGCAGTCGCCGAGCGTTAACGGAAGCAGCTTTACCCAGCCTTGTCGGGACAGGGCGTCAAGGCGGGACGGGACGGCGGCGGTTTCTGGTGTATCAGAGGAGCGATCTTCGCGCTTGTCCACATCTCATTCCACTTTTCCGGGCAGCCCCGACCGCAAAATCAAATGCAGACTGAAATTTATCTTGTAGTGATTTCAGCAATGGCTAGTATAGAATTACAACTTCCACATAAATAATACTGGGGATGAACATGGCAAGGATCAGATTCGAAGAGAGTGTTCTGGTTAATGTAGGCCAATGTATTGCGGATGCCGTTCGGGATCCCGCCAAACGCCAGGCATTTGTCAGTAATCCCTCGGCCGAACTCGAAAACGCGGGTCTGAAGGCTGCTGATTTGGCGCTGGTCAACCCGGTGGCGGTGGAGGATCAGGGCAACACCGTCAATATCGTACTCCCGGTCGGGGTCGACGACGCGAAAGTCGATGCCGGCGACCAGGATTATTTGGCGTTACTGGGGCGGATCGCAATCGACGGCTGCCAGGACGTGTGACGTCCGGCCCTGGTTGTCAGGTACTTAGTCGGCTGTTCATTCGGGCATTTGGAGTGTAGCTGGCGTTTGCATCACGTCAGTGAACCTCCAGGTGCGCCGAATGAACATGCAGGGGATTGACGGTTTCACCCCTGTCGTCCTGCATTCGCTCAAGGTTTCCTGACCACATGAAGTTTCACACGGTCCGTAGCGCGGTCGAAAAAGCCGTGCTTCTCGACATTGGATAGCATTTGCCGAAAGCGGGCGATCCAGTCCGGCTGATCTACCAAGCCCGAAAGGGCAACGACGTCGTCGGCGACGAGCCAATAATGGTCGTCTCCGGCTTCGCTTGCCAGCGCACGAAAAGCGGCGTTGGCCGTCGGAGATTCTAGATCGGATTCGATGTGAAACCGGGAAAAATCATCCATGTCCCGCAAGGTGACACCGGCATCGGCGGACACGTGAATATACATCAGCTCTGCTCCAAAAGGATGTCTCCATATTGCTCCCGCAGCGTGCGCTTAAGGATTTTCCCGGTCGCATTACGCGGCAGACTATCGGTAAAGACGACGGCGTCGGGGATCTGCCATTTGGCCACCTTGCCGTCGAAAAACGCAAGAAGATCTCCAGGCTTCGGATCGGCGCCCTCCGCCTTGACCACGATCAGCACCGGGCGTTCGTCCCACTTGACGTGCTTGGCGCCGATCGCCGCGGCATCCGCGACATCCGGGTGCCCCATCGCGATGCCTTCAAGCTCGACGGTGCTGATGCACTCGCCGCCCGACTTGATGATGTCCTTGGAGCGATCGCGGATGATCATGTAGCCGTTTTCGTCCAGCGTCGCCACATCACCGGTATCGAACCAGCCATTGTTCAGCGCACTGCCGGGCTCGCCGCCGAAATAGCTATCGACCACCCAGTGGCCCTCGACCACGAGATTGCCCTGCGTGACACCGTCATTGGGAAGGACGTTGCCCTCGTCATCCCATATGGCCAGATTAATGCCAAAGGGCGGGCGGCCCTGACCGACCCGGAGAGCGTTCTGCTCTTCGGCCGGAAGGTCCGCGTGTTTGGCCAGCAAGCGGTTGACCGAGCCCACCGGGCTCAGTTCCGTCATGCCCCAGGCGTGGATGGTTTCGACGCCGTATTTATCTCGGAATTTGGCAATCATCGACGGTGGGCAGGCGGACCCGCCAATCACAGTATTCTTAAGGCTTTCAAGATTTGAACCGAGCTTGTCGGCGGAGGCGAGCAATCCCTGCCAAATGGTCGGGACCCCTAGTGCGAGGGTGACCTTTTCAGCGTCGATCAGCTTGACCAGGCTATCCCCATCAAGGCCCGGTCCGGGCATGTGACCGCAATTGGTAGCGCAATTTGAATTGTGTTCGGCGTTGCAAGCCGATGCGCAATGGCAGTTAAATCTTAAATCGCATTTCGTTGGTAAACTATAATAAAAGTTGTACAATTGCCGCGTCTGTGAGACGACTCGACCATGCATCGGTTTTTATCGCGAGTTTTGGCTGCTTTTGTCGCTATTGGCCTGCTCTGCTGGCCGGCACACACTGCGCAGGAGCTAAAGAGCAGGACTTTCGTGCTTGTCCACGGCGCTTGGGTCGGGGAGTGGTATTGGCAGCCGATTGTCGATCGTCTTACCAATAAAGGCCATGTTGTTTACGCGGTATCCCTGACCGGACATGGCCGCCGAACCTCCGAGGGCGGACCGCATGTGGGTGTCGAGGACCATATTCGGGATATTGTCGACATTCTGGAGCGGGAGGACCTGCGGAATGTCTATCTCGTTGCGCATAGTTATGGCGGCCGGCCGGCCACCGGCGCATGGGACCAGGCGCGGCCGCGCATTCATCATATTGTCTTTGTGGACGCCGCGGCTCCGACAAGCAGGTCCCCCATCGCGTTCCCGGCTCGTCCTGACGCGATCAAGTATCTGAAAGGCCGTTTTCCGACGGTCGCCGAAAGCGGTATGCTGCCGGTGCGCTCGGGGATGTCTGCGGATTTGAAGTCTCGGTCGTCGCCACAATCCCTCAAAACGCTCTACTCGGAGATCCGCCTGCAAAACGGCCCGCTTCCCGAATCCACCCGTCGCACATATATCCGGGCTTCCAGGAACCGGTCCCCGGTATTCCGAAAAATCGCGGACCGTCTTAGAGCCGATCCGACATGGAACGTCCTGACCCTGGAATCGGGACATGATGTCGTTTCCGACGCGCCGGATGAACTCGTTGATCTGCTTCTGATGCTCAAATGACCGAGCATCGGCCAACCAGTACCTGATAAACGCATGATCTTTTTTCTAAATTACTACCTCATTCCCGGGCTGGTTTTAGGCTGTATCTACGCGCTGGGCGCGATCGGACTAACCCTGACATTTGGCATCATGCGATTTGCCAATTTTTCTCATGGAGAGTTCATGACGCTGGGCGCCTATTTTACCTGGTCGATGGTTCAGTTGACCGATTGGCACCCGGTCGTCTTTCTACCGGTGAGCGTAGGACTGACCATTATCGTCGTTTTGACCTGTCACCGGACCGTCTTTAAGCCGGTTTGGACTGCCCCGCCGATCATCCTGGTGGTTGCCAGCTTCGGACTGATGTTGATGATACGCTCAGCCATCCAATTCATTTGGTCGGTCCAACCGCAGGACCTTCATCCCGTGGTCGAATTACCTTTGGAATTGATGCTGCCGATCCGGCTGCTTCCAAAGCACGCCCTGATCATCGCAATGGCAGTGCTGCTGATGTTTGGCGTTCACTATCTGCTGACAAGAACCAAGCTCGGAAAAGCGATGCGGGCGCTGTCGGATTCGCCGGAGCTTGCCCGCATTACCGGTATCGATGAAAACCGGGTCGTCGTTGCAACCTGGATAATCGGCGGCGGCCTGGCAGCCGCGGCCGGAATCTTCCTGGCGGTGGATACCCATGTGGATACTCGTATGGGCTTTAAAGTCCTGTTGCCAATTTTCGCGGTGACGATCTTAGGCGGTATCGGCAAGCCATATGGCGCGATGGCCGGTGGAATTGTAATCGGCCTGGTTGAGGAACTTTCATCCTACCCATGGATCGGCACGGCGCCACTGATCAGTCCGGCCTACAAGCAGGGTTTGGCTTTCGTTGTTTTGATAATGCTCCTCATTTGGCGACCAACCGGCTTGATGGCCGGCAGATCAAATTAAATCGCCGCAAGTCGAAAAACACCTTTAGCTTGCAATTTTCAAACTTACAATATATGATTGTAATTCCAGCGTTTGGTGCGCGCTGTTGTTCTCGCCAGTTCAAGAGAAATCGTAAGTGTTCCTGCACGGATAAACGTTTTTTGCAGATAATTTTGTAATAAAAATAATAATATAAAAATAGTATAATCATACTTTTTCTCTCTTAAATATTATATAACTTATGGAAACAATTTGGGTGATGGCAAATGAATATGAATACTCTCGACAAAGAGCATGTTCAAAGGCCTGGTAAATCCTTTGTAGATGCTGTTCGCGCAGCCGGTGAGAAAACGGCTTTAGAATTAGATTATACAATTACAGATACGTTGGTCAGCACACGGAGAAAACCGCGTTGGCCCGTGCGCAGTATGTTTCACGTCGTTACCGCGGAAGACACGTCGAACATTTTCTGGTCGGAGACATTGCGGGATTCTGAAGCGGTCGCAGACATTGAGGATGCTGGGGCATGCCCGGAAAATACGGTTAGATTCAACGCCCAGCCACTTCCCGAATTGCTGCCGACAACGGCCTGGGTTCAAGTGCCTGAGGCCCTTCTCGAAGCGCCGGCAGCCTTGGAACATTTTTTCAACTACAGGCTGGTCATTCGTCTCGCCACTGCTGAAAATCATGCTTTGACCGCCGGACCGGGCGGACTGCTTAACATTGATAAGGTCGGATCGATCAATGCCGAAAGCGGCTTTGCTTCGGCCCTGTATGTCGCTTGCAGCCAAGTGGAACAAATGGGCTGCACCGCCGACGGTGCGATATTCAATCCCGCCGATTACTGGAAGCTGGCCGGTTCTACGGATCAAATAAGGCTACTGGAGGAGAACGGACTTCGCATTGCACGCACCAGACTGGTACCCCGCGGCTCGGCACTGGTCGGTGACTTCGGGCACGGCGCTCGCCTCCTTGATGCCGGACGGACCGTCATTCAGTTTGCGGATCCGCCGCCCGGTACATTTTCGCAAAAGGGCCTGTCCCTGAAAGCGGAAATCTACGAAAGGATTCTCTTGCATCTGCCGGCCACGTTTTATCGCGTTGATCTTTATTAGCTTGCGGGAAATTCCAACGGAACCATGCCGAAATCGGAATTGGGTGGGCGTTCTATCAGGTGAGGAAGCGTCATGAATCAGTTCACTGCGACAAACCAGAATTCCGAATCCCCATGCAACCCGAAACTCGCTCTTTTCGACGGCGCGCCCGTTCGCATGAAGCCGTGGCCGTCTTACGAAAAGGGTCATGTGTTCATCAACGATGAAGATGAGAAGGCTGCAATCCGTGCTTTGGAAAGTCAGCGCTACTTCCGATACGACGACCGCGACTTCGCCGAAACCGAATGCGGAAAACTCGAACAGCGTATCCAGCAATATTTCGGTGTTAAGCACGCGCTGGCATGTTCCAGCGGTACGGCCGCTTTGGCGCTGTCCATATTGGCCGCCGGTGTACCCCGGGGCGGACTGATTGCATGTCCAGGGTTCACCTTCGCCGCGACTCCGAGTTCGATTCTGCTGGCCGGTTGTGAACCCTACCTCGTCGAAAACGACGATAACCTGAATTTCGATCTGGATGATCTGCGGCGCCGGTGGACAGACAACATAAAGGCCATTGTCGTTGTGCATATGAGAGGATTTGCAAGCGACATGGAGGCGATTTGTGAATTCGCCAACCAAAAAGGTGTTCCGATAATCGAGGACGCGGTTCCGGCCATGGGTGCGGAACTGAATGGTCGGAAACTGGGAACATTCGGGATTGCCGGCGCCTATAGCACCCAGTCGGACAAATCGATCAATACCGGTGAAGGCGGATTTATCGTTACCGATGACACCGATCTTTTTCTACGCAGTGTTGTTCTGTCCGGCGCCTATGAGAACCGTGCATACCGGCACGTGGGCGACGACCCGGTCGCCGACCGCGTTTGCGATCTGAGCCTTCCCATCATGAGCATGCGAATGGACGAGATCCGGGCCGCATTGGCTTGCGCCCAATTTGACCGGTTGCACGTAAGGCTGGGCGCATTCCGCCGCAATTACGACTATGTTGCCGGATTGCTCGACGGCGTTTCGGGAATCAGATTGCGTCAACCGGCGGCCCAGGGGGCGTTACTGGGTGATTCCTTGAATTTCATGGTTGATGGATGTGACGCCGGCTTGTTTGCTAAAGCGCTGCGTTTGGAAGGCATCGATGCGCGCAACCTCGGCACCGCGGTTGAAAAGAATGTACGCGTATTCTGGAATTGGCGTTTCATGTTCAAGGACCGAGTCCCGTCCGAAATACAGTCCGAACTTCCCCGAACAACCGCCCGCCTTAAGCAGACAATCGACATTCCCTTGGCGTCGACATTGGAGATACAGGACTGCGACGACCTTGTCATGGCGGTGAGAAAAGTGGCCGGCGGCCTGATAAACGAACCACCAGAACAGTCGTGAAAATCAAGGTTCTTTACGTCACCGGATGGTGCCGCAGCGGCAGCACGTTGATCGGAAATATATTGAATGAGATAGCCGGCTATTTTCACGCCGGTGAACTCTATTACTATTGGCACAATTCGCGCGGGCTCGGCACCAATCAAAGCTGCGGATGCGGTGCCCTGCTGGAACGTTGCCACGTCTGGCAAAAAGTAGAAGCCAAGGTTGCTCGGCATTTTCCAAAACAAGATTTGGCCCGGTCCGTATTGGATGCCCAGGCATTGCTTCGTACGCGGTTCACACGTCAGATATTAAGGGGGCGTACCAGTCAGCGGTTGTCATTCTACTCGGATTTGCTGGGTAGGACCTATCGGGCAATATCGGAAGTGACCGGATCGCGCGTTATCGTCGACAGCGGCAAATACCCCGCGGAGGCGGCGCTGATTGGACGGATGGAGGACCTGGAAGCCTACTATCTCCATCTCGTTCGAGACCCCCGCGCTACTGCCCTTTCCTGGTCGAAACCGAAGCATTACATCCCCGCCATGTCCGCGTGCCGCAGCACCGCATATTGGCTGGGATTTAATATGATGTCCGAGGCGCTGCGAGCACGGTACTCGGATAGAACGGTATTCGTCAGATACGAGGATTTCACCGCCCGCCCCGAAGCGGTTGTCGATCGGGTCCTGGAGAATTTGGGCGAGGAGACGGTATCAAATCCGGTGGTCGGACAGTTTGTGCAACTGGGAACCAACCACACGGTAACCGGCAACCCTGACCGGCTGGCGGCGGGCCCGACCCGGATCCTGCCGGCAACTGAAAGCTGGCGGACCGAATTGCCGAAAAGCCAGCTCTACGGTGTCACGCTGATGGGTTTGCCGCTCATGGCGCGCTATCACTACCGATTGGCGTTGTGATGCTTGGAAGCGCAGACAAAAGCCCGGTCAACGGCGCCAGCGTGGCGCCGGCTTTTCAAGCCGCCCTACCGGACTATGTCGGTCTGTGCGGTTGCCTTTTCCTGTGCTTCCTGGCGCTTGGCGCTTATTTGCCGGTGCTGCCGTTACTGTCCAAAGACACATTGTCGGCCGGTGATTTCACAATCGGACTGATCGTTACCGTCACCGCGGCAGCAGCGTTTGTTACCCGCCCCATTGCCGGAAATCTGGCGGAGCGGTTGAACTATCGACGTGTCATGATCGGCGGCGCGCTGCTGATCGCTACCGGCAGTGCCTTCATGTTCGCACCCTTATCCGTGCCGGCACTCGTCGCCATCAGATTGGTGCATGGAATTGGCGAAGGCGCGGTGTTTACGGCCGGCGCCATTTGGATCATCCGATTGGCGCCGGAGAACCGTCACGGCCGAATTATCGGTATCTATGGGCTGAGCATGTGGTCGGGGACTACCCTTGGGGCGCTGCTAGGGGCGGTGCTTCAAAATTCCGTTTCATTTTCAGCCGTCTGGGTTCTGGCGGTGATCCTGCCGATCTTGGGTGCCCTGATCACTGCTCGCGTATTCGCTCCAGGTCATGGGCACCGCGAGCAACAGTTGTTTGTCTTCCCCCGATCGGTCATCGCGCCGGGGACATCGCTGGCGCTTGCGGCGGCCGGATATTCCGGGCTTGCCGCATTTGTCGTCCTTCATCTTGAAAGCAGGGGCATCGCCGGCGGCGTAGCGGCCTTGAATGCATTCGGAGCCACCTATGTAGTCGTACGTCTCGTCTTCGGCGATTTGCCGGATCGAGTGGGGCCAAAAAAAGTCGCGATCCTGTCCGCATGCGGAGAGGCCGTGGGCCTTCTCATTGTTGCATTGGCGCCCGGGTTTTGGATCGCCGTTGCCGGCGGGTTGATCATGGGCGCCGGATTTTCTCTGCTTTATCCATCCTTGGTCCTGATTGCGCTGCGCAATACGGAACCGGAACGGCAAGGGGCGGCACTGGGAGCGGTCACGTCGTTTTGGGATATCGGCCTCGGCCTCTCAGGTCCGCTCCTTGGGCTGGTCGCGCACGGCTTCGGCTATGCGATGGTGTTTGGCACCGCAATGATTTTCGCGATCGCAGCCGCGGTGATTTCGAACATCGATATTAAGCGCCGCGGTGCAGCAGACGGATTGGACAATGGATCTGGGACTTGACGGAAAAGTCGCTTTGGTAACGGCTGCTTCAAGCGGATTGGGGCTGGCATCGGCGCGCGCTTTGGCCGGGGAGGGGGCGAAGGTCGCAATTTGCGCAAGGGACACGGTCAAACTGGAAGCCGCACGACAAGCGATCGAGAACGACGTCGGCGACGGTCGTGTTGTTGCACGAAGCGTTGACGTTACCGACCTTGACGCATGCGGACGGTTTATCGATTTCGTCGTCGGCCACTACGGGCAACTGGATATTGCAATAATAAATACAGGCGGACCCGCCCCCGGTCCGGCGAGCGGTTTTGAGATATCGTCCTATAGAGAGGCCATGGAGACGGTTACCCTGCCGGCAATCGGCATAAGTCAACTGGTTATACCGCATGTCCGGAAGAATGGTTGCGGCAGGATCGTGTTCATTACGTCCGAAACAATACGCCAGCCGACCCAAAAATATGCTTTGTCGGGCATCTCGCGAACAGGCATCGCCAGCTACGCTAAATCGATAGCCGGAGAACTCGCAGGCCGAGGTGTCACGGTAAATGTATTGGCGCCCGGTTATCATCGGACACCGGCATTGGAGGGTCAATTTGTGCCCGCCGATCGACGCCGCGAACTCCAAAAAATCGCGCAGACGATCCCGCTCAGGCGACTTGGCGACGCAGAGGATTTCGGCGCCATTGCCGCATTTCTCGCCGGTCGCCATGCAGCTTTCATAACCGGGACCGTGCAACTCGTGGATGGCGGCCTGACCAAATGCCTATGACCTCGAATTAGGGGGCCCCCGCAAATTGAAGCCGAACCTGGACGTATTGATCATTGGTGCCGGAGCAATCGGTCTTTGTACGGCCTATTATCTCAATCAAAGGGGATTGAAAGTTGCCGTTGTCGATCGCCATCGCGTGGGCGGGTCACACTCCAGTTCCTTTGGCAATACCGGGCATGTCGGCCCCGGCGGCGTGATACCGCTGGCGGTTCCAGGAGCCATTCGCAAGGGATTGTCCTGGTCTTTTGATCGCCGTAGTCCATTTGCCATTCGGCTGCGCCCCGATCGTGCAATGTTCCGCTGGCTGTGGTTGTTCCAAAAGTCGTGCAACCGCCAACAGGTGGTACGCGGCTCACGTGCCTTGAGCGACCTAAAACGGGACTGCCTTGACCTGTTTCAAGCCATTCAAGATACAATCGGGCGGCCGTTTGGTTTCACCAGATGCGGGAAACTGATCGTGTATGCCAGCGAGCGCGGTTTTGCCGATGCCCGCAAATTCGCCCGACTGGTGCGTGGATACGGCGTGAAAATCAACGAATTAACCCCCGGCGATGTGCAAGGCCTACAGCCCGGTGTAGCCCTTAACACCGTCGGCGCCCTGCATTTCGAAGATGATGGATTTATTGATCCGGCCGCATTCCTGCAGGCGATGGCGGATTATCTTCGCAAACAGGGAACCGAAGTCTGTTCCGAATCCGAGATATGTGATTTCACCACGGATGGCGACCATATCAAGTCCGTTCGCACCACCGCCGGGGAGCTTTCGGCGACAGAGGTGGTCATCGCGGCCGGTGCCATGTCGGGGGGGCTTGCCAAAAAGCTCGGTCTCCGGTTGCCGTTGCTGCCGGGCAAGGGATACACGATTACGGTCAAACGGCCCGAAAACGCGCCGTCCATGCACATGCAGTTTGCCGAAGGCCAGGTGGCGCTGACACCCTATGACGACAAAATCCGATTTGGCGGCACGCTTGAACTTGGCGCGATCGACAGGAAAATCGATCGGTACCGGCTTGATGGCATCATCAAGACCGTCCATCGCTATCTGCCCGAACTGCCGTCCACGTCTGCACCTGACGTATGGGCGGGCCTTCGCCCCTGTACACCCGACGGCCTTCCCTTCATTGGTCGAACGCGGCTTTGTCGAAATCTGACCTTCGCCTGTGGCCACGGAATGATCGGTATCGGTATGGCGCCGCCAACAGGCAAACTCATCGCAAAAATCATCACCGACACAGGCGTGGATATTGATTTGGCGCCGATTAGTCCCGATCGATTTCGATCTTTGTGATCAGGCTATCACCTCTCCGGCCGGGAGAAAAAGTCATGATAGGCATTCTCGGACTCGATACCCGGTTTACAAAGCCCGTGGGCCACATTCGCAACCCGGCGACATTCGATTTTGATGTCGTCTACAAAGTTGTCTCCGGCGCGACACCGGCCCGGGTCGTATTGGAATCCGATCCTGCCTTGACCCAGCCCTTTGTCGAGGCCGCGCAAGGCTTGGAGCGGGAAGGCGTCGCGGCGATCACCAGCGCGTGTGGTTTTCTGGCCGTGATTCAGCCGGAACTCGCCGACGCCGTCGACGTGCCGCTTTATTCATCCAGCCTGATACAGGTCCCGATGGTCCAGCGCATGCTCTCCCGCTACCAAAAGGTTGGCATTCTGGTGGCTAGCAAGCGATCGCTTACACCGAAGTTACTAGGCAATGTCGGGATCGAGCCGAGCAGCATCGGCGTTATTGGGATGGATGACCAAGCGGAATTCCAGGCGGTTATCATCGAGGGCCGAAGAGATAATCTCGATACGACGGCGCTTTGCACCGAGACACTGAATGCCTGCGATACGCTTATGACTCAGCACCAGGATATCGGAGCGATCGTAATCGAGTGCACGGATCTCTGCCTTTTCTCAAACCGCATAAGACAGCATACAGGTCGGCCGGTTTTTGACATTATTACTCTGACAAACATGGTCAGATCCTGTGTTACTTGATAATGGTCCACCGGCGCTTTCAGTAGCGTTGAGATTGCAGTTACAGGATGCGTATTTCTCCCGATTTACGATCTGAGCGCTCATATCAAGTGCAGCGGAATATGAGGCAAATGCCCACAACAAACCCCACGCAGGGATCAGCGTGGTTATCTGTCGTTAGTTGGTTATGAGCGCATCGGTCGATCAAACGGCATCATTTGACCGTTTTCTTGCATCTTAAGGTAAGGCGGGCGTCGCGCGGTGGTCTTTACGGCCGGCGCCGAGACGTCGAGCAGCGCAACGCTAAAATCGCTACCACGCACGATGCTTTCGCCTTCGTTTCAATAGTCGACAATCACAGATATACAAATATAAGTTTATTTTTTCGCCTTTTTCTTTATAGTTGTACATTGGTTTAGCTGCAATTTAGGGAGCAGCCTTTAACATCGGAATTTGCTCTATTCCGCTTATGAGGGAGGGAAGACATGAATAAAATCATCTTGTTATCCGTAACCGCAATTTGCGGCGGCCTCCTTTTGCAGCAGCTTCCGGAACGGATCGCCGCACATGCGCACTCGCTACCGACCGTTGAACAGCGTACTGTCTTGGAAAATGCAATCGACCGGCATGAGCGCATTCGCCGGATGAACCGTCTAAAAACGTACCGTGCGCATTCCGGCGTGAAACAACGCGCTGTCTTCACCGTCAGAAATGCCAGGCTCAAAGCCGAGGGCCTTTCTGCTAGTGCCCGTGGCCGAGCGCTCGTTCACGGGCCGTTTCGGGCGTTTCCTTTTTCGGCCAACCCGGAACTCGGAGCGTCGGGAACACAACGAACCCTGACGGTGATGATCGATTTCAAAGATCATCCGGCGGCAACGGCCCACCCGGGAATAACGGCAGGGACCATTTCCACGAATATCTATGGCGACGGGTCCGCCATTGCCCAGAATTTTAAACCTTTCGAGAGCGTACGCGCATATTACCGCCGTGCTTCGGAGGGAAAACTAGAGATTGATGGAGATGTCTTTGGATGGGTTCGATTGCAGAATGATCGCAGCAACTACGAACCGAACTATCCGCCGGGAGCAACCGAGCAGCAAAAATTGTGGGTCGACAATCAGGCATTGTTTGAATTGATCACCGAGGCGCTCGATCAGCTTGACGCAAATACCGATTTTTCAGAATACGACAATGACAACGACGGCGACATTGATTTAATCACCGTTCTTTATTCCGGCCCGAATACGAACTGGGGCAGTTTCTGGTGGGCCTACCGCTGGGAGTTTTTCATCTCATCGGCATCGAACAAGAAATACGACGGCAAGAGGCTTAAACAGTTCGTTTTTCAGTTCGTCAACGGCCGTGAAAATGCGCCCAATGACTATGATCCAACGGTGCTCATTCACGAATACGGGCATGCATTGGGTCTACCCGACTTTTATGACTATTGCTCGGTGGCCCGGTTCAATGCCGGGCACTGCAATACGTCGATATCCCACCCGGGTCCGGACGGTGGCATTGGCGGATTGGACATCATGGCTGCCAATTGGGGCAACCATGGCGCTTTGAATCGGTGGCTTCTTGATTGGATTGAGCCGACGGTTATTAAGCCTGGCCCACCAACTGAAATAGTACTGGTGCCGTCCGGATCTAGCAATCCCGGAGTAAAGGCCGCTGCGGTATTCACAGGTCTGCAACAAACGAATACGCCTGGTCAGGAATTGTTCGTCATTGAAAACCGTACGCGTGTCGGCAATGACGGTGGCATTGCCAGCATGCCGAACGACGGGCTTTTGATTTGGCATGTGGAGGCAAGTCCAAACAGCAGCAACAACGATTTCAACTTCGACAATTCCTATACACCGACAAAGTTGATCAGGTTAGTTCGCGCGCAAAGCGCCAATGACTTCCCGGACGCCACCTGGGCCAATGCGCAGGACTACTTTACCGACGGCGACAGCTTGACGCCGGCAACAAGCCCAAGCTCGTCTGGATATGGCGGCGTGCCCACAGGCATAACGATCTCCGATATTGTAACCGACGGTGAAAACATCCGGGTGAAGATCGGCATCCCGACAGCGCAGCCACCGCACTTGGTCTCGTTTGCGGCTCCGATGGCGGTCGCAGACGGGTCTGCGGGATCAGGTGAAACACAACCGAATTTGGATTCTGACGCCATTGATATCGAAAAACTGGAGCAACTCCACAAGGATTATCGTTCAGCGCACCCGGACGAACTTGCCAAGATCTGGGCCACCGTCAAAGACGATATTGACAAGCTCGATACTGATTCCGCGCGGGCGATCCGGGCTAGAATCCTGCTCAATCAATGGGCCGCGAAGGATGGGGAAGCGGCTGTCAAAGCAATACTTGCAATGCCGGACAGTACACTCACTCAGAAGATTTTCCCCGGGATAATGGCGGCGTGGGCGCAAAGTGATCCGCAAGCCGCCAACGCCTGGTATTTTTCGGCTCCCGATAAGGCGCGTCTCGGCGACCGGCGGCTGGACGCGGGCGCGGAATTTGCGACCGAAGTCTTCCGCTGGCGGGCTTTGAATGATCCTGTCAGCGCCGCCAAAGGGATAGACTCCTTAAAGAGCGCGGCTGAAATTTATGGCGCCGTCAGTGGCCTCCGTGACGCTGCGGCGATTTCGGGAGCCTCAAACGCGATGGTCGAAACGCAGATCAAAAGCCTGGGCGCCAATATGGGCCGGGCCAACGCAATCTACGATTCGCAGATCGCGACGGAAAACGTCATGAGGGAGTTCAAGTTCGACCAGCAGGGGATTCACATTAAGCCTTGGAGTTTCGACAACACGGGCACTCCCCTCGGCGACGCACAATTATTCAATCAAGGCGTCAGGCAGGGGCTCGAAATGCGGAATGCACAATGAGCATCGCGGATATGATTGCCGCATGATGCGGTGGGTTCGGGCCGTCAGTGTCAACAAGTCTTGCAACCCGCGCTTCGCGGCTCTGTTCGTAAAGCTCCTTGAACCGGTAAATGCGGTCCCGTGAATAGTCCATCACCTTGCACGCCTGGCTGGCGCTGCCAAGCTGTTTGGCCAACTCCGACAGGCCCAGTTTCGGTTTGATGATCTTTTCTTCAATGCCGGTCATTGATCGACACTCCTGAAATCACGCTCAATAAGAGCAGAAATGTCAGATCAAGTCTCGTGTTATGCAGATGATAGAGGAGGACAGGGTCGCCATGATTGGCGGCCACATCCCTGATTTTTCCAGAGCAATACATACCCGTCGTAGGAGCCGAGTTGGGTCAATTGGGTGGATGACCCCTGCCGAATATCCGGCAGAAGTCGGAGGGTTACGTTCCGACCCCCGATTGAGTGCTAGCCGATCGTTACGTTGCGCGATGTTGCCCAGGCCCTGCCCAGGTGCTCCAACAGTTCATTGCCGAGCACCTCCTGGGCAAGCGGAAACAACGCTTCCTCTTCCTTTTGGAAATGCGCGCGGGCGGCCTCTATGGCCTTGCCGATCCAATCGCCGGCATCCTCGGCATCCACCGCATCCTCGATCCCCTCCAACAGGCGGTCGATATCCGCATGCTCCCGCCGCATCACCGCCTGCGGGCCATCGGGGCCCAATTTGGCCTCAAGGGCTTCGAACAGCAACTCATCTTCCAACTGGGCATGGGAGATCACCAGGGCGTTCAAAACCGTTGTCGCGCTTTGTATTTGCGGCAGGCCGCCGGTCAGCGCGGCCATGGCTTCGATTTCATTGAACAAAACGTAGAACGCGGCGTGCTCTCCAAGCAATGCATCCGTCAGCTTCATGCGGCTCTCCATCGAATACCAGGGGCGGTGACTTTTGATCCTTCATTTGCCCTCCAGCCTTGGATCAGCCGTTGTTAGACCGGAGAACAGTCCCGACAGATTGACGCAAGGGCTTCGTTCGGTTGCCGGAGTTATGGATTGTCGAATTCCCGTTTCGGCCCGAGATAGTACCACCAGTTGAGGACCAGACAGACGAGGTAGAAAGCGGCAAATCCGTAAAGCGCGTATTGCGGTGTCGCGTCTTTGATCTGCTCTCCAAAGACCTGCGGTATGATGAAGGCGCCATAGGCGGCGACCGCCGAGGTCCAACCCAATGCCGGTCCGGCCTGCTCCTTGGGGAAAATCATGGCAATGGTGCGGAAGGTGGAGCCGTTGCCGATGCCGCTGCCGGCAAACAGCACCAGAAACAGCAGAAAGAAAGGCACGAAATGCTCTTCCGGGGTTGCCGACGCGTAAGCGGCCTGCATGAAATAGGCGACGCCAAGAGCGCTTGCCACCATGACGACGGTGATCATCTGGGTGACCCTGGCGCCACCCATTCTGTCGGAAACCCAACCACCGAGCGGCCGGATGAACGCTCCGACAAACGGGCCGATCCACGCATACATCAACGCGCTTGGCCCGTTCGGATTGAGGGTGTCGTGGGTCATGACGCCATCGACTTCAACATGCTGAAAACCGAACACCACCTTGATTGCCAGGGCGAATGCCGCCGAATAGCCGATAAACGAACCGAAGGTCATGGTGTAAATGACACTCATGATCCAGGTATGCTTGTTGCGGAATATGCCATATTGCCGGGCCAGATTGTCCCGGACGAAAAAACACACATAATAGAGCAGGAGAACCGTCGCCGCGATGGCCCCGACAAGCACCAGCCACTTGCTCCAGGCCGGCAGTCCCAATCCGGTCGGCGCCGGCAAGATCAGATAAAGTGCTGCCCCGGCTACCAAAAATCCGATCAACAACATGGACGAAATGCGGGCAAATGCGCCGACCACGCCACCGGCGATATGCGGGGTTACATCTTCGGTGCGAATGTTGTTCATGCCGAACCAGCCGGCAAAGGCCAGCGGGATCAAAATGACCAGCCAGACAAATCCGGCATTTTGTATCCAGGTTTGCGATCCGGCGGGTATCGTGCCCACAAGAGTGCCTGAGGTACTTTTCAAAACCAGCGGGTCGCCGCCCAAGGCACCGAAAACCCCGTAGGTCATGACCAGCGGTACAAGGACTTGCATGGTGGTGACGCCGGCATTGCCCAATCCGGCGTTCAGCCCCAATGCCAGCCCCTGCATGCGCCTGGGATAAAAGAATGAGATATTGGACATCGACGAGGCGAAATTGCCGCCGCCAAACCCGCATAGCAGCGCCAGCACCTGAAAGACCCATAGCGGCGTGTTCGGGTCCTGCAGGGCAAAGCCTGTTCCCACCGCCGGAATCATCAACAATGCGGTCGTGAAAAAGATCGTGTTGCGACCACCGGCAATGCGGATGAAGAATGTACTGGGTATGCGCAACGTGGCGCCGGTAAAGCCGGCAATGGCAGTCAGCGTGAACAATTCAGACTTGGCGAACGGGAAGCCCAGATTGAGCATCTGCACGGTGATGATGCCCCAATAGAGCCAAACCGCGAAACCGCACAACAGGCTGGGGATGGAGATCCACAAGTTCCGGTTGGCGATGCGCTTTCCGGTGGAACTCCAAAATGCATTGTCCTCGATATCCCACTTTGTTACGTCAGTCATCTTGTTCTCCCACCACGGTTTTTGCCCAGGCGTTGCAGGGGCGGTAACACCGTGTCAGTTGCATCGGACCTCGGCGCCAGGACGCCGGTACCACCACCAGGTGACGAACCAGCAGGTGGCGTAAAATGCGATGAAGAAATACATGGCAAGCCGAGGCGTGCCGGTATTGTCGATAGAAACGGCGATCAAGGCGGGGATGAAAAACAACCCCAGCGCGGCAATCGACGCGGTAAATCCCAATGCCACCGATGCTTCGATCTCTGCCGCGGCAAAGGCTGTGTCGCATGTGCCCGGTGGCTTACCGGTCGGCCGGCCCTGATGCAGGCGGTGGAAAACGGCCGGCACCACGCGGAACACCGAGCCGTTGCCGATACCCGTCGTTGTGAACAGGATCATAAAGGCGGCGACGAAGCCGGTCGGGTCATCGGCTCCGCCGTCAGATGGCAGGGTTGGCAAAATGGCGATGGCTGCCGCCAGCATGACGGCAAAGTTCCAAAACGTGACCCTGGCGCCGCCGATGCGGTCTGCCAGCCAACCGCCGAGCGGCCGGGCCAAGGCGCCCAGTACCGGCCCGACAAAGGCCCACCGAATGATCTCCGCTTGTGGAAACAGCGCTGAAAGAAGGATCGGAAATGCGGCCGAAAGACCGATAAAGGAACCGAACGTGCCGGTATAGAGCCACGCCAGCAGCCAGGCGTGCTTGCGCTTGAAGATCACGCATTGTTCGGCGAATGTGGCGCGGACGCCGCGGATATTGTCCTGGCCGACGGCGGAAATAATCGTCGCGCCCAGAATAAAGGGAACCCAGGCGTAACCGGCATTCTGCAACCAGATTTCGCTTACCACGCCGTCCTTTACATACGTCTGGGCATTGCCGCCCAGGATGGTAAAGGCGCCGGCATAGATCACCAGCGGCACTACGGCCTGCACCAAACCGACACCCAGATTGCCGACCCCGGCGTTCCAGCCCAGGGCGGTTCCCTGAATGCGCTTGGGAAAGAAAAAGCTGATATTGGCCATGCTGGCGGAGAAATTGCCGCCGCCCAATCCGCACAGCAGCGCGATGACGACGAATACCACGTAGTCGGTCCCCGGATCCTGCACCGCCAGTGACATCCACAGGGTCGGTATCAGCAGCGAGGCGGTTGAGAAAATGGTCCAGTTTCTGCCGCCGAAAATGGGAACGACAAAGGAATAGGTCAGCCTGAGCACCGCCCCTGACAGCCCGGGTGCGGCGGCCAGCCAGAACAGTTCGCCGGTCGTGAACCGAAAGCCGATACGAGGCAATTCCACGACCACCACGCTCCACAGCATCCAGACCGAGAATGACAACAGCAAGGGCGGCATGGAGCAAATTAGATTGCGCAGGGCAATGCCCGACCCGGTCGACTTCCAGAAAGCTTGTTCCTCCGGACGCCAGTCCCTTAGCCAGCCATCGCCCCTTAGCAGCGCCGCCTGCACTTCGTCGCGGATCACCTGCTCGCGGTACTGTGCATCACCGGCCAGCATCGCCAGGCGTTCCTGTCTTTCCGCCCGCCAGGTCCAGATCATGACACCGCCGAGAACGGCATACATGAGCATGAAAGTGCTGGAACGCACGCCTGTCGCGTCGGCGGCAATGCCGAACATGATCGGCAGGGAAAAACCGCCTAGGCCGCCGATGACGCCGACCAGGCCGCCCACGGCACCCATATTCGTCGGGTATCCGTCAGCCAGGCTGCGGTAGACGCTGGCCTTGCCGATGCCCTGGGCAATACCGAGGATGAAGACGAGAAACGTGAAGAAAATGACGCTGACGGCAAGATCGAGCGTTATGTCATCCGAAATACCGTGCACAGTGAACGTGGTTGCCGGGTAGGACAGGAAAAACAGGCAAACCAGAGACACCCAGAAAACCCACCAGGTGACCGTATCACCGCCCCATTTGTCGGAAAACCATCCACCCAGCGCCCGAATGACCCCGGAGGGCAGGGTGAAGCACAGGGCGATATAGGCGGCCGCCGTCAGGCTGAGATTGTATTCCTGCATGTAATATTTCGGCAGCCAAAGCGCCAAGGCGACGAAGCCGCCGAATACGAAGTAATAGGCAAGGCCAAATCGCCATACCCGGATATTCCACAATGGTGCGAGTTGATCGGCAAGTGTGGGCAGTTTATTTGTCCGCAGCCGCTCTTGCAAAAGCGGATCGGGATAGGTGAAGAACCAAAAAACGACGGCCATCACCAGCATTGTCACCGAATAGATTTCGGGCACCGCCCGCCAGCCCAACGCCACGACGATCAGCGGGGCGGCCATGTTGGTCACGGCGGCTCCGGCATTGCCGGCACCGAAAATTCCCATCGCCGTGCCCTGCTGCTGCTTGCCGAACCAGGCCGAGGTATAGGCGATGCCGATGGCGAACGAACCGCCGGCCAAGCCGACGCACAGACCGATGACCAGATACTGCCAATACTGGCTGGCAAAGGACAATCCATAGGTCGAGATGGCGACCAGAAGCATCTGGACAAAGTAAACGATACGGCCGCCGAACCGATCGGTCAGCAGCCCAAGCGGCAGACGCACCAGGGATCCGGTGAGAATCGGGGTGGCGACCAGCAGGCCGAACTCGGTTTCGTTCAGATCGAGCTCGCCCTTGATCTTGATGCCGATGATGGAAAATATGGTCCACACCATGAAATTGACCGTGAAGGCCAGCGTATTCATGGTCAGGACGGAATATTGCTTCCTTCTGTCGTAGTGCAGGCTATCGCAAGTCATGGTCCTTTCGCCCCGCAGGAAAGGCCTCGATCCGCCGCCTGCATGACCGCTGCCCTGCCGCCCCGCCGACGGACCGGTTGCCCGCCGCGGCGCGATGTTCGAACACCCCTATTTTTTCAGGGCTACGTAACGTCTCATGGAGATAAAGGGTCTGCTGAAATAGCCGAACGGATAGCTGAAAACGTGCACCAATTTGGTGAACGGCAAGTAGGCGAAGAAGAGCAGCGCAAGAATGATATGCAGCTTATTGAGTAACGGCGCACCGGCGATCTTCGCCGCGTCCGGTTGAAGCTTGAAAATACTGGCGAACCATGGTCCGGCCGAATAGGAAATGCCGAAGACCAACTCCACGGCCGACTGATAAAGCCCGATACCGGCGATAACAATCAGGAACAACAGGATAATGTAGTCATCCGCCGTGCTCATCGCCTTGACCTGGCGTATAATAAGCCGGCGAACAAAAGCCCAGACTATACCGAAAAGGAATAGGATTCCGCCGCCCAGGCCGGCCCACCGGAAGAAGTCGACAAGGGAGGCCAGATTGTAGGCGCCGCCGATGAATCCCAGAATGTGGGCGACAAGCAGAATGAGTGCGCCCCAATGCAGGCAAAGTGACGCCGGGCCCATGGAGGCGCGGCCGAAAAACCCGGTGGACCGGGTCGTCCATAGATAGTCGCCACGGGTCGTCATGTCCCACTTGCCGCGATGGCCGCTCATGAGTCCGCTCAATCCCCGGTATATCGTGCCACCGATGAACAGGATGATGGCGATGTAGGGCAGGCCGATGAACAGAAAATTATCCAACATCGTCTTCCAGCTCCGGCTCAGCTTCAGTTGCAGGGGTTTGTGTGCTTCGCTCGACTTCCATGATCCGCTGCAAAGCATCGAACAGATGGAGGTAAGGCGTCTTCAACGCCTCCAACCGAGATCGCATTGGCGGCATAAACGGCACGAAATAGTCGTCGACGAATTTTTGCCGTATCGGGTCATCCCCGGCATCGGCGGTCACCGCCAGAAAGTCGACCATCAAGGGCAGGTAATCGGGAAGTTCCCGACCATTCGGCATTCGGCCGAAATGCCGATAGATACCGACCAGTTCGATCATGTATTCGTTGCGGTCGGACACCGCCGCACCGGCGCAGGTCTTGGGTTCGTCGTAACTGTGACTGCCAAGATAAAGCGGACATTGCGGATCCAGTTCAAACAGGTCGACATAGTCCTCCTGGCTGGCCTCCTGTTCGTCGAGGAAGCGTGAAAGCAGCCCCGCGCTCTCCTTGTCGATCGCTTCCAGCCGCTTCGCCAATGCCGCCCCATGCCGGCGAATTTCCACGCCCTGCGCATCGGCCTCGGGCGGGCCGCACCATAAATCTCCGATCAGCGTGTAGACATCCTGCAACATCGGCATTTGATCCCCGCTACTCGTACTGCTTCGATCCGGTGTGATGCGATTTGTGGTAGCTCTTCCGTCGCTTCATCGGTGACCAGGGGGTCATCTGATCGAAGCCGGCAAGTCCGCGCTCGGTATAGGGACTGATGTCCGCATCTTCGCGTTTCGTTGTCGGAACCACGAAGCGTTCGTTGTAGAAGGAAAGCGATAATCCGCGGACAATTCCTCTAGCGTCCTGCTCAGTCAGTCCGACTTGGTTCAGGACCTCCACGTCGGGGTCGTTGTCCACCCGGATGCTTCTTTCGTAGTGGCGAACCGCCAACTGGCGTAGCAGCGATCGTTTGACCACCTCCTCGTTTCCGGCGCCGAACATGCTGGCCAGATACTTTATCGGCACCCGGAATTTCTCCAATTCATCCAGGCCGACCAGCGGGCCGTTCGACGGTTTCTCCATATCGAAGACATCTTTGTCGCTCGGCGAATCTTGTCCGACGCTGGTCGTGATCGGCGCCAGGGGCGGGATGTAGAACAGGCTCGGCAAGGTTCTGAATTCAGGATGCAGCGGCAGCCCCAATTGCCACTTCTTGACGATCTTGTAGACCGGCGAACGTTGTGCCGCATCGATCCAATCATCGCTGATGTCGGCTTCCTTAGCCGCCTCAATGACAGCCGGGTCGAACGGATCCAGGATGATGTCCCGTTGCGCCTCGACCAGGTCCTTGTCGTCGGCGAGCCCGGCTTCCTCCACCCGGTCCATATCGTATAGCAGGACTCCGAAGGACCGTATTTTGCCGACGCAGGAATGGAAGCAGACCGGCGGCAATCCGGATTCTATGCGCGGATAGCATAAAATGCATTTCTCCATCTTGCCGCTGGCCCAGTTGTAATAGGGCTTCTTGTAGGGGCAGGACGAAATGCAATAGCGCCAGTTGCGGCATCTGGTTTGATCGATCAAAACGACGCCGTCTTCTTCTCGTTTATAAGCCGCACCGGACGGACAAGCACCGACGCAACCCGGATTGACGCAGTGATTGCAGATGCGCGGAAGATAGAAGTAAAACACGTCGCGAAACTTCAGCGCCGCCTCCATTTCCGCGTCGCTCATGTCGTCGAAATTGATATCGTGCTTGCCGGTGATATGGGCGCCGCCGGCATTGTCTTCCCAATTCACCCCCCAATTGATGGGAACGTCTTCCTGTTCGGTGACCATCGATTTCGGTCTGGCGACCGGTGGCTGCTTGCTTTGTTCCGATGCATGCAGGTCGTCGTAGGTGAAGGTGTAGACATCGCCGTCACCGTAATAATCGGCCATTTCCGGCATATGCGGATTGAAGAACAGGTTGGACAGCATGTAGGCCTTGCTGCCGTAGCGCAGTTTCAGCTTGCCGTTCTTCTTTTCCCAGCCGCCTTTCCATAAATCCTGGTTTTCCCATTGCTTCGGATAACCGATGCCCGGCTTGGTCTCCACGTTGTTCCACCACATATATTCAGCGCCTTCGCGGTTGGTCCAAACGTTCTTGCAGGCGACCGTGCAGGTGTTGCAGCCAATACACTTCTCAAGGTTGAAGGTCATGGCGATCTGGGCTTTGACTTTCATGGCATTCGCCCTCATTCCGCTGGCAATTTGTGGAGTTCCGATTCCTGGTAGACCGGCTTGTTGTCGGCGCCTAAGGGCATCTTTCGGATGATCACGCCGTGGTCGCGCTCGGACGGGCTGGTTCCCCAATAGTTGATGTAATAGGAGAACTGGGCATAGCCGCCGATCATGGTGTGCGGGTTCATCAGGATCCGCGTCGTGGCGTTGTTGTTGCCGCCGCGCATGTCGGACAATTGGTGCTGTTTGGCGAGCGGCGAAAACGGCACGTTCACATTGCGCTCCACCTGATGATAGGTGATCGCCATGTTGCGCGGCACCTGGTGGCTGACGACGGCCCGAACGACTTCAATGCCGTTTTCACAGAACATTTCCACCCAATCGTTGTCGACGACGTCGATCTCGTTTGCGTCGTCTGGATTGAGCCAGACCGTAGGGCCGCCGCGCGACATGTGCAGCATCGGCCAATTGTCCCTGAACGACGAGTGGATCTGCCATTTGCCGTGTGGGGTGATGAAGCGGAATACTTTTGACTTTGGCCCGGCCTTGGCCATGTTGATATCGCCGATCGCCACCATGTCCAGCGGCGGTTTGTTGGTCGGCAGCGCCTCGCCCAGTTCCCTGATACCTTGGTGGTCGTAATAGACTTCCTGGCGGCCCGACAATGTATGCCAGGGCTTCAGCCGCTCCACATTCATGGTCCACGGACCGAAGGTGCGCTGCTTGCCGTCGGAATCGTGCAGCATGGCGCTCCACTGCGGCGTGGTGTGGATGCGCCTGGGTTGGGAAATGATGTCCTTGTAGTGAACCTTCCTGCCCTTGACGACCTCGACCATGTCGGCGAGCGGCAGCCCGACTTTCTTTTCCATTTCCTTAAAGAACAGCGATGACAGCCGGCCGTTCAGTTCGGGAGAAATTTGCAGGATAAGTTCGCAGGCCTGGTCCGGTTTTTCAAAGTAGACACGGCCATTCTTAACGTCCAACGCCTCATTGTGTTTAAGCTCCTCTTCGACGATCGGCGTCAGGTCGGTGTATTGTCCCTTGGAGCCATAGCCCTTGGGTTGGCTGACTAGCGGACCCAGCGACACCATTTTGTCGTAAACCTTGGTGTAATCCCGTTCGACCACCGAGATGCTTGGGAAGGTCTTGCCGGGTTCCAATTCGGTATCACCCTTGCGCCAGTCCTTGACCTCGCCCATCGGCTGGGCCATCTGCTGCGGGCTGTCCATCCACAAGGCGTTGAAAACGATGTCTTTTACCGGTTCCGGGAAATGCTTTTCGGCGAGCTTGGAAAATGTCTTGGCGATGAGCTTGAAGGCTTCCCAGTCGTGCTTGGCTTCCCATGGTGGCTGTGTTGCCGGCGTCAGCGGATGCACGAATGTATGCATGTCGCCAAAGGTGACGTCGTATTTCTCGTACCAGAAGGCGGCCGGCAGCACGACGTCGGAATAGTTGGCGGTGGAATCCATGCGGAAATTGAGATTGACCAGGAAGTCGAGCTTTCCGATCGCCTCTTCGTCATGCCATTGGATTTCGTTTACGAGGTCTTTCGCCGGCTCTTCATCCCACATCACGTTGTGGTCGGTGCCAAGAAAGTGCTTCAGCGCCAGCTCATGTCCGCGCATGGAGGTGCCGATCAGGTTGCCGCGATAGACGGTGACCATTTTCAGCCGGTTTTCGGGGGCATCGACATCGTTGATGGCGAAGTTCAGTTCACCGGTCTTGAATTTCTCGCCGACCCAGTCCTTGACTTCGTCGTCGGTCTTGCAGCCGGCCTCGACGGCCTCCTTGTAAAGCTGCATCGGGTTTTTCTTGTCGATTTGCGGGAAGAACGGCAGCCATCCGAGCCGGACGGCAAGCGCGTTCATGTCGGCGGCATGGTTATAATCGGGAAGTTTCTTGGCGCCGGTCGCCCACTGAGTGTCGAGCGGCATGTTGTCGTAGCGCCACTGGCCGGTGTGGAAATACCATAGCGACGTGGTGTTCATCAGCCGCGGCGGCCGTTGCCAGTCCAGGCAGCCGCTTAAGTTGACGAAGGCGGCATTCAGTCTGGTGTGCTGGGTGCCGACATAATGGTTGAAATTGCCGCCGTTCACGCCATTGCAACCGCACAGCGCCAGCATGACCGCCTCGTTGCGATAATACATCGAGGCGCCATGATAGAAGTGTTGGATGCCCGGGCCGGTGATGAACAGGGATTTGCCCCTTGTCTTTTCCGCATTGTCGGCGAATTCCCGTCCGATCTGGATGGCCAGATCACGGCTGACGCCGGTTTGCGATTCCTGCCAGGCCGGTGTGTAGGGTTTCGGATCGTCATAGTCGGTCGGATAGTCGCCCCCGAGCCCGCGGGAGACGCCGGCCTGGGCCATCAACAGATCGAAGGCGGTGGTGACCAGCACCTCTCCACCATCGGCGGTCTTGATTTTTCTGGCGGGAACTTCGCGCAGAATTTCGGTCGCCTTCTGGCCCTTGCCCTTTGACTTGCCCAATTCGATGTTGAAGGTGTCGGTGAAGTCGCTGAACGAGACCAACGCCGTCTCGTCGTCATTGCCCAAGAGCGTCAGCAGCGGATCGAAGTCTTCCCCGGTAACCGCGTTTTTCAGTTGCAGGTTCCAATTGCCGGTGGGTTCCTTTTCCCATCTGAAGCCG
Source organism: Rhodobiaceae bacterium (assembly GCA_965224185.1). Classification (GTDB taxonomy): domain Bacteria; phylum Pseudomonadota; class Alphaproteobacteria; order Rhizobiales. Next base: position 27,687 of record OZ245042.1, read on the forward strand.
ATGGAGCCGGTCGGCAGGTGCAGCCTTCCGTTGCCATCGGTCATGATCAGCTTCCAATCGGCGTTTTCCTCTTGTGAATAGTCGGCAATATCAGACGCCCGCAGGAACCGCCCCATCTGATAGTTTTCGCCATCTTTATCCAGGACGACGAGAAACGGCTGGTTGGTATATTGCTTCGCGTACTCGATGAAATACGGCGTCTGCTTGTCGACGTAGAACTCCTTCAAGATGACGTGGATGCACGCCATCAGAAAGGCGCCGTCGCTGCCGGGCACCAGCGGCACCCAGGTATCGGCATATTTGGAAACATCGGAATAATTCGGCGACAGCACGACGATTTTCGAGCCGCGATATTTAGCCTCGGAAATGAAATGCGCGTCGGCGGTGCGGGTCATGTTGATGTTCGACCCGGCGACGATCCAATAGGTCCCCAAGTACCAGTCGGAGCTTTCACAGTTTTCCGTCTGGTCGCCGAACATGGAGGACGAGACGTGGGGCAGATCGTGGTACCATTCGTAATAGCTGCAATAGATGCCGCCCAGGAGGTTGTTATAGCGATGCCCGGAAATGAAGCTGAGCAGGCTCATGGCCGGGATCGGCGAAAAGTTGGCCATGTGGTCGGGACCGTACTTTTTGATCGTATAGATCTGAGCCGCGGCGACCAGTTCCGTCGATTGGTCCCAGTTCACCCGTTTCCAGCCGGCCTTGCCCCTGGCTGATTTGTATTTTCTCGATCTTTCCTCGTCTTCGACGATGCTTGCATAGGCCTCGACGGGGTCCTTGCCCTTTTTCCGTTCCTCGGCATAGAAGTTCCACAAAACCTTGCGGACATAGGGAAATTTCGGCCGCAGCGGGCTGTAGGGATACCAGGATGCGGTGACCCCGCGCTGGCAGCCCCTGGGCTCGACATTGGGAATGTCGGGATCGATCTGCGGATAATCGGTCTTTTGCAGTTCCCAGCAGATCAGCCCGTCCTTGACGAAGACCTCCCAACTGCAGGCCATGGAACAGTTCACACCGTGGCCAGTGCGCACGCTGTAATCGTAGTTCCACCGTTTTCGGTAAAAATCCTCCCACGACCGAGAATCTTCGCTGATGTTGAACCACTTGCTGTTGTTCTTCATGACATACCTGCTGGAATCTCGATCGTTTGCATTCTTAAGGTCATCTGACGTCGACTTTTTTACGCCCGGCGAGGAGACCGGTAAGTGTCAGGCCGATCAGCACGAGGAGACTTATGAGCACGGTCGGCCAATATTCAGACGGCAAACCGACTTTCACATCCGCTAGGTTTTCGGTGCTTTTCAGATAGGCGACGACCGATAGAACCTGTTCGTCGCTCAATTCGGGTGGCGGCATCGGCACATCGTCCGATTCGGCCAAAAGTTTCAGCGCGATCGGATCATTTTCCTCGATCAGCTTATCGGGCTCCTTGATCTGCCTGATCAGCCAATCCGGGTCACGGCGTGAGGTCACCCCCGCCAAATCGGGCCCGACCAGCTTTCCCTTGCCAATCGTGTGGCAGGCCGTGCATTCATTTTCGAAGATTTCCCGGCCGATCTCATCACCCTGAACGGAGGGTGACGACCCCAGCCAAAAGGCGACAACAAGGATCCCGATTGCTGAGGCCTGCCAATTCCTGAGAGATTTGCTGTTCATGCCGGCCGGTCTTTCAAGTTTGTGACTTTGACCCGGAACAAACCGCGCCAAGGTGAGCATCCGCCATGTCCGGTCTGGCGGCGCCGGTAGCGGGCCGGGGCGGATCGGATTCGCAGTCATGGCCATTCTCCCGATCGGTGCTCGCTCAGCCGGTGTCCAACTCATCGCGCCGATCCTTCACCATTCCGCTGCACGACACGCCTGTGACGGTTTGAATGAAGTCCAGCATCTCGCGCACCTGCTCGAAATATTTCTGTTCCGGGCCTTGGACGTGGCGGATATGTCCGCGCCAGACGGAATCGCCGTTATGCGCGCGCTCCAACCAAATGCGGGTGATAAAGGATTCCGTTACTTGCCCGTCATCCACCACGGTCACCGTTGTTCCGGCCTGTCTGTGTTCCATGGGTTGCATTGCCTGGTGACATGGCGGTAACAGGCGGATACCGGTTTGGATGAAATATCGGTGGATGATACCGGCTCGTCCGGCTTCATTGTTATCGCTTCAAGGTGCAATCGAGACGGCGGCTTGGACGAAACCAACGGCCATCGGATAACAGGATTCAGCGCTAGAATCGGCCGTTTTCCCGGCATTCGCGCGTGGCCGTAAATCAGCTCCACCGGGTCAAACCGACCGGGTGCTTATCGCCAAAGGTCAATGCGAAAGCCGGTCGTTCCAGCCGCGACAGTAGGTCGCGAGGGTCGGCCGGGATGCTGAACAGACCAGCGCTTCGAATTCAAGGGGAATCGATCAGCCGTGCTTTCTTTCCAACGGCAAGGGCCGGGGATTATGGGCACGTATTTGCCGGTAAAGGTCAATCGTTTCCGGCAGCGGCGCAACGCTGAGTTCGCTCTTCAGAATACTCTGACAGCGATAGAATTGGGCGAGCGCCTGATCGGTCCGACCGGCGGCGTGCAGACATTTCATGAGGGCCCGATGAAAACCCTCTCGGCACGGTTCCCGTACGAGGGCCGTCCGGCAGATCTGCGCAGCTTCGGCATAACGCTCGTGCTGGAAACAAATGTGAACCATCCGCTCCATCATCGCGAAATAGATTTCGCGTAGTCGCTCGCGCTCTTCGGCGCACCAGTCGGCGTAGGTTTCCTCCTCAAGGTAATCACCGCGATAGGTAATCAGAGCATCTTGATAGCAGCGCAGGGCTTCATCCCACTTCTGCCCGCGCTCCAGTTCGATGCCGACGGTTACGAGCCTCTCGAATGTGTCGGCGTCCACCCACACCAGTTCTTCGGACAGAATCAGACCATCGCCGGAGGTTTCGATCAGCCCGTTGTCTATCCCCGCCTCGCGCATTTTCTGCCTGAGAAAATAAACGGTTACTTTCAGTCGCTGGCGGGCTTTGGTGGGGCTTACACCGGGCCACAGATAGTCCAGCAGGCGTTCCTTATGGATCGCCACGCCGCGATGGGTGACCATATATTTCAGGAGCGTCAATGATTGCTTGCGCGGCCATTTATCGGCACTGATCTGACTGTCGTTGTTGACCAGGCAAAAATGTCCCAAAGTATATATTCTAAGCGGCCTTTCCCGCGGACAGCACGATTGCGTGTCTTGATCCGGCTGAAGGAAGACCAGGGAAGCACTGGCGCCGGTGCCGCGAGCCATTGTCGGCACGACCATGTTGGACAACAATCCCATCGGAACCCGGTATCCATCGCGGTGCAGGGCCAGGCAGCAAGGAATGGAGAATGGCTCTTGACGCGCGAAGCACTTGCCGCCGTGGCATGACGGCGTGCACAAAGGCTCACCGTGGGGAAGCACGGCCTTGAGCACTTCATAGCATCGAAGGCCGACCGCTTCACGCGGCGAATACCCCAGAAGGTTTTGCGCCGCTTTGTTCCATGCCAGGACACGCAGATCCTCGCCCACGGCAAAAGCTGCGTCGGATGCGAATTCGACCACTTCCCGAACATCGGCCATGTGCCTGCCCGATTGTTATTGGGTAATCCCGATCTGCCTGAATGCCTCAGTCTTTTCGGTTCCAGTAATACAGCGACTAAACGGTAGGGCTGCAGTTTTACGCCAGTCAATGTGGTGTATTGGCACAGGAATAGTTAGGCCACAAATAGCAGACACATGGCACGCCGTACACCGACGACGAGGAACTCCTGGAGATCGGGCGGGAAATCCGCAGGGAGGCCCGCCGACAAGAATTGATTCGGACCCGGCGGCTGTCAGATACGTTTGGAAGAACTACATCTCACTCCACATAGCGCACCCCGGCCGCCGCCAGGACCGCATCGAACAGCCTGTACTCCGCGTCGTCCAGTTGCACCGCGCGCGCATAAATCGGATCCTCTCGATCCGCCTTCATGGGGATATGCCAGCCGCTTGTGGTGTCGACGAAATGCTGCACGCCGGCCTCGCCGAAATGCTCCAGATAGCCTTTCAATACGCAATCCACGTAAGACTGTACGATCGGGTGGTCGTCGTCGCCCCAGCGGTAATAGGCCTGCTTGGCCCGATAGACGAAGGCGTTGGCGGGATTGTGCCCGTTCGCCTCGTGATGCGCATCGAATGCCTGGTGATGCAGGTCGTGGCGGTCATAGCGCCATTCGCGCTCATCGAGCGCCGGCAGATGGCTGGCCGCATCGAGGATCATCACGCCAAGGATACGCGTCTCCCGGTCCGGCGATACGGTCAGGCCGCAAACCCGGCCGATCGGCGTTTCGCCGGCTATGCGCCATTCGCGCACATAGCCGTTAAGATGGCCGCGCACCGACCGCGACTCCTTTGGCCGCGTCGCGTCGTTGACCAGGGAGCCGTAGCCGAAATAGGTGATTGTCTCGCTCAATGTTTCCCTCCGAAATGTCCCCATTAGAGATTCATCGGGAATTGTCAATCGATTGACTTTACCTTTACGTAAGCGGAAATATAATGACGCCGATCGAACAAATCCGGACCAGCCATGCGCGACATAACGATCCCCGCCGTGGACGGCTATCCGCTTGCCGCCACGCTTTTTAAGACTGGCGGCGCGGGACCGGTGGCGATCGTCAGTTCGGCGACCGCCGTGCCGCGCGCCTTTTATCGCGATTTCGCCGCCGATCTTGCCCAGCGCGGTGCGTCAGCGGTGGTGACTTACGATTATCGCGGCATTGCCGGATCCAGGCCCCGCTCGCTGCGCGGTTTCGGCGCCCGCATGCGCGATTGGGCGTTTCTGGATTTCAACGGGGTCATCACCTGGGCCGGTTCTGAACTGGGCGGTCCGCTGGTCGGGATCGGCCATTCCTTCGGCGGCCAGGCACTCGGGCTCATCGATCCGCCCGACGCCTTCCGCCGTTACGCCGCCGTAGCCACCATTTCCGGCTATTTCGGCCATCTGGGCAATCCGGTCGCCATGTGGGCGAAAATCAATCTTGTCGGCCTGCCGCTGACCCATATGGTCGGCTACGCGCCCACATCCTGGTTCGGCATGGGCCTTGACCTGCCCAAACGGGTGTATCTGGAATGGAGCAAGTGGTGCCGATCGAGAAACTATTTCTTCGACGACCCGACCATGGCGGCCGAGGACCGTTATCTGCGCTACGACCGGCCACTCCTGTCGGTGCGCATGGCCGACGACCCCTGGGGGACGGAGCGGGCGACCGAATCCCTGATCGGCCGTTATCGCTCCGCCGAGATCGAACGCCTGGTGCTGACCCCGGACCACGCCGGCGGCGCGCCGATCGGGCATTTGGGTTTTTTCCGCGCCCGCCACAAACAGACATTGTGGCCGCTGGTGGCGCAGTGGTTGCTGGCGGGGTAGGGTGGCCATTGATCCAATTTCGTGAGGCATGGCCATGCTTAGAATCTGGGGTCGCAGATCCTCTTCCAACGTCCAGGCGGTCATGTGGTGTATCGCCGAGTTGGGCCTTGAGCACCAGCGCATCGATGCCGGTTTTACCTATGGCTTGGTCGACACGCCCGACTATCTGGCCATGAACCCCAACGGCACGGTGCCGACCTTGCGGGATGGCGGCAATCCGCCCCTTTGGGAGAGTGCGGCCATTTTGCGCTATCTCGCCAACATGTATGCCTCCGGCCCGTTCTGGCCGGCGGATCCGATCGCCCGCGCCGATATCGACAAATGGGCGGAATGGTCGAAGCTCAATATTGCGTCGAAATTCACCGGGCCGATCTTTTGGCGGGTTGTTCGGACAGCACCGTCGAAACGGGATCCGGCGGCGATCGCCCGGGCGCTGGAGCAGCTCGACAAATTCCTGGCGATTGCCGAGGCGCAATTGGACCGGCATGCTTATCTTGCCGGCGATGATTTAACACTCGCCGATATCCAGTTCGGACACGTTCTCTACCGCTATTTCGATATTGATATTGCGCGCGCCGACCATCCCAATATCCGGCGCTACTACGATCGCCTGACAGAGCGGCCGGCCTACCGCGACCATGTCATGGTGTCTTACGAGGAATTGCGCGAAACCGACTGAACTCACTCCGCCGCGTCGCGGATATGCCGTTCGGCGCGGTCGCGCAGGGTCACCAGCTCTTCCGCCGCCGTCGGATGCACGGCCATCGTCGCGTCGAAATCGCTCTTTGAAGCGCCCATCTTGATGGCAATGCCCAGCACCTGGGCCAGTTCTCCCGCATCTGGCCCGACAATGTGGCAGCCGAGCACCCGGTCGCTGTCACCGTCGACGATCACTTTGATCAGCATTTTTTCGTCGCGGCCCGACAGCGTGTGTTTCATCGGCCGAAACGTGGATTTGTAGATGTCGACGACCTCGCGGTCCGCCAGCGCTTCCGCCTCCGTCATGCCCACCGTGCCGATCTCGGGTTGGGAGAACACCGCCGTCGCGATATTGGCATGGTCCACCGCGGTCGGCGTGCCGCCATAGACGGTATCGGCAAAGGCATGGCCCTCGCGGATCGCCACCGGCGTTAGCGCTACCCGGTCGGTGACGTCGCCGACGGCATGGATATGCGGCTGGTTGGTGCAGGAATAGGCGTCGACCGGAATGCCTCCCTTGCCGTCGGTCTGCACGCCGGCCCGGGCGAGGCCCAGCCCTGCCGTGTTTGGAACACGGCCGATCGCGTACATGATCTGATCGGCCTCTAACGTGCGCCCGGCCTCTGTTTGCGCCCGGTATCGGCCGTCTTGTTCACAAATCTCCACCATCCTGTCCTGCACGATCACGGTGATGCCCTTTTTCGCCATCTCCTCGTGCAGCAGGCGGCGCACATCGTCATCGAAACCGCGTAAGATTTCTTCGCCGCGATAGATCAGGGTCGTCTCGGCGCCGAGCCCATGGAAGATGCCGGCGAACTCGACCGCGATATAGCCGCCGCCGGCGACCACAACCCGCTCCGGCAGCCGGTCCAAATGAAAGGCTTCATTGGAAGTGATTGCGTGTTCGATACCCGCCACCGTCGGGTCGAGATAAGGTGTGGCGCCGGTGGCGATCAGGATACGCTCCGCCGTCACGGTCCGGTCCTGGTCGACAAGCAAGAGCGTATGGGCATCGACGAATTCGGCCCGCGACTGGATCGTTTCCACACCGGCCTTGTCGAGATTGCGCAGATAGATGCCGTTCAGGCGATCGATCTCCGCATCCTTGTTGGCGATCAGCGTCGGCCAGTCGAAGGTCGGCGCACCCGGCTGCCATCCAAAGCCCACGGCGTCCTCGGCCTCTTCGCTGAACTTGGACGCATAGACCAACAGCTTTTTCGGCACGCAACCGCGGATGACGCAGGTTCCGCCGACCCGATATTCCTCCGCGACCGCCACCTTGGCCCCATATCCCGCCGCGATGCGGGCGGCGCGCACGCCGCCCGACCCGGCACCGATGACAAACAGGTCATAGTCGAACGGCATGGATGATGGTCCCCGGTTCTGTTCAGATCGGTTCCTGTATGGGGTGGCGGCTGCCATTCGGCAAGGGCGGAAATTATCCCAGCGTGGATTTGCCGGGACAGACTGGACGCCGCATCGCGATCAGGTCATGTTACGATATGGAAATAATGGGATTTGAACCGCCATATTCCGGCGGCTGCCAATGCGGCTCCGTGCGCTACGAAATCAGAGGCAAGCTGATCGATTATTATGCATGCCACTGCACGGAGTGCCGCAAGCAATCGGCATCTGCCTTCGGCATGTCGATAATCGTGCGCGAGGACGATTTTGGAATAACGCGGGGCATCACAAAAATTTGGAACCGGCCTTCCGATTTCGGAGGAACCGCGGATTGTCATTTTTGCCCCGAATGCGGGGTACGCATCTGGCATAGCTTTTCGAATGATCCCGATTTCCTGTCCGTCAAAGGGGGAACGCTCGATCAACCGCCAGATTATTCGCAGGCGTATCATATTTGGACGCGGAGCGCGTTGCCGGGATTCGTGTTTCCCGACAATGCAAAACGACATCCGCGCCAACCGGATTTCGCCCGCTGATCGGCGCCAATGCAATACCGGCGGTTTACCAACTGTATCTAAGGCTCATGGCGCGCCGGTAATCCGCCGGCCCCGTCAGGCCTCCCGGTAGAACAATTGCCCGCGTATCGCGCCGCCTGGAAATACGGAATTACGGGCCTTGAGTGTCGAAATGGCAAGTGCATGCGAGGTCACGATCGACGCCTTCCCGGCCGAAATAACTCCAGATTGCATGACAAATCACCCGTCGCCTGATAGGGGGACGTTTTTCACCGGTCGATCGACCGCTGACCGAATAATTGCCAACCGGATAGCCAACCATGACCGAACTTTTGACGCTCGAAAACTTCAGCACGCTTCTCATGCTGGTGCTGCTCCAGGCCGTGCTCGGTTTTGACAATTTGCTCTATATATCGATTGAATCGAAACGGGTAACGCCCGAAAGCCAGGCCATGGTGCGCCGGCTCGGTATCGGCTTGGCGATCGTGCTGCGCATCATCCTGCTATTCGCGGTCATGCATGCGATCCGTTATCTGCAGGACCCCTTCCTGACATTCGATCATCCGGGCTGGATTGAGGGCACGTTCAATGTTCACGCGGTCATCGTTCTCGCCGGCGGTGCGTTCATCATCTACACCGCGATGAAGGAAATCTTCCATATGCTCATCATTGACGAAATCGAGGGCCACGGCAGCGGTCAGCAACGCTCCGTCGTTGCGGCCATATTCTGGATCGTCGCCATGAACCTGGTCTTTTCCTTCGATTCCATCCTCAGCGCCATCGCCCTGTCGGACGAATTCATCGTCATGGCCATTGCCATTCTGATCGGCGGTGCGCTGATGATCCTGCTTGCCGATCAGGTGTCGGAATTCCTCAAGAAGAACCGCATGTATGAGGTGCTCGGCCTGTTCATCCTATTCATCGTCGGCATCATGCTGATCTCCGAAGGCGGCCATTTGGCCCATCTCAAGATATTCGGCTTCGGTATCGAGCCGATGGCCAAGAGCACCTTTTATTTCGTTATCGTTGTCCTGGTTCTCGTCGACGTCGTTCAAAGCCGCTATCGCAGCAAATTAATGCGCCAACGGGACGAAGAACGCGCCTCGGCGCTCCATTGACGCGGTGTGCCGATCGGTATTTAGTTGAGGTAACCAATATTCCGGTGCGCGTTTGATATAGCGGGCTCGACGCGCAAGGATAATGTATGGTTGGCGTCGAAAAAGAAATCGAGTTGAAGTTCACGGTCGAGGCGGATGAGCTAAAGGGCATCCGTACGGCGCCCGTGCTGCGAAAGCTCGCGGTCGATCGTGCCACCACACGCACGCTGAGGTCGATCTACTTCGATACGCTGGATCACGCCCTGCGCCGTGCCAGGACATCGTTGCGGGTGCGTCGTGTCGGCGGGCAATGGATCCAGACGGTCAAGATCCGCAATACGCTTGTCGGCGGATTGTCCCAGGCGCTCGAGATCGAAGCGCCTGTTGACCACCCGGTACCGGAACCGAAGCTGGCCGGCAAGAAAGCCTATGCGCTGATCAAGGCCGCCGTGAAGAAAAAGCCGCTTAAGCCGGTCTTTGAAACGGTCGTCCGCCGCACCACCCGCATTTTGGCCGACGAAGACGGTAACGAGATTGAAGTGGCGATCGATGCCGGCGAAATCCGACTGGCCGACGATTCCCTGCCGCTGACCGAACTGGAACTAGAACTCAAGGCCGGCACGGTCGATGCGCTTTACGATGTCGCCAAGCAGGTTCTCAATGGCCATCCGTTCCGCTTTTCAGAACACAACAAGGCCGAGCGCGGCTATCGTGCGGTAGCCGGGCAGGGCGAAACGGCCCTGATACCGCGCAAGAACGGTGGCTTGAAAATCGGCAGCAAGGATACGGTCGAGGAGAGCCTTACATCGATCCTGCATTCATGTCTCGACCAGATCGTCCACAATCGGCAGGTCGTGCTGGTCAATGACGATCCCGAGGGCCTGCACCAATTGCGCGTCGGCCTGCGGCGTCTGCGCAGCGCACTCAAGGTCTTTGGACCGGTCCTGGGACGCAAGGCGACGGCGCGGCTTGAACAGGAAGCCCGCTGGGCGGCCGTGGCTGCCGGCGAACTGCGCGATATCGATGTGTTGATCGCCGATATCGTCGAGCCGCCCAAATCGACCGCGCCGGCCGACGTGCCGTTTGACGCACTGATCGAAAAACTGGTCGCCCAGCGCGATGTCGTGAAAAGAAATGTCATCGAACACCTGTCCAGCGCCCGTATGAATGATCTGATCATCGATCTTGCGGCTTATGTGGAAGGCCGCCATTGGCAGGGTTACAAAAAAGGCCGGGCGAGGAAAAAGCGCGCAGCGGCGACCAAGGCCTTCGCGCCGGTTGCTCTCGACAAACGCTGGAAAACGGTCGCCAGGCAGATGAAACGCTTCGACCGACTGACAATCGAACAGCGCCATGATTTAAGAAAAGACTTGAAAAAATTAAGATATACGCTTGAATATTTTGTCGATTTATATAGTCAGAAAAAATGCCAGGCATTTTTGAAATCGATGAAAAAACTGCAAAATGCGTTCGGCTACCTTAACGACGTGGTGCTCGCCGATCACCTGACCGAACTCGCCGGTAACGACGCCCGCCTGATGTATGCGGCCGCCTATTGCATGGGCTGGCATCATGCCCGCGCCGATTTCGCCATGGATCACGTGACGGAATTGTGGGCGCCGGTTTCCAACGCCCGGAAGTTCTGGCATTGACGGGATGCGCCGGCCCTTGACCTCGTCGCGGGATCGTCCGATACCGCCCCTTCAATTTGTACCCGTTTGAACGCCACCACCGCCGCCGGAGCGCGCGCGGTTTGCCAATGGATACCTGCCATGACCATCGCCGTCCGCGACGTCGATCCGAAAAACCTCATCAAGGGCGCCACCGGCGACTGGGAAGTGATCATTGGCATGGAGGTCCATGCCCAGGTGACGTCGGAAGCCAAGCTGTTTTCCGGCGCCTCGACCGAATTCGGCGGCGAGCCCAATGATCATGTCTCCCTGGTCGATGCCGCCATGCCGGGCATGCTGCCGGTCATCAATTCCGAATGCGTGCGCCAGGCGATCCGCACCGGGCTCGGACTGAGGGCTGAGATCAATTTGAAATCGGTCTTCGACCGAAAGAACTATTTCTATCCCGACCTGCCCCAGGGCTATCAGATCTCGCAGTACAAACAGCCGATCGTGGGCGAGGGGACGGTGGTGCTGGATATGCGCGACGGCACACAGGTGCTGGTCGGCATCGAGCGCCTGCATCTGGAGCAGGATGCGGGCAAATCGCTGCACGACCAGCATCCGACCATGAGCTTCGTCGATCTCAACCGGTCCGGCGTGGCGCTGATGGAGATCGTCTCCAAGCCGGATTTGAGATCATCGGACGAAGCCAAGGCCTATCTCAACAAGATGCGCACCATCCTGCGCTATCTGGGTACGTGCGACGGCAATATGGAACAAGGTTCCATGCGCGCTGATCTGAATATCTCCGTGCGCAAGCCCGGCGGCGAATTGGGAACCCGCTGCGAGATCAAGAACGTCAATTCCATCCGCTTTGCCGGCCAGGCGATCGACTACGAGGCCCGGCGCCAGATCGGCATCATCGAAGATGGCGGCCGAATAGAGCAGGAGACCCGCCTGTTCGATCCGAAGACCGGCCAAACACGGTCGATGCGCTCCAAGGAAGAGGCGCACGATTACCGCTACTTCCCCGATCCGGATCTTCTGCCACTGGAATTCGACCAGGCCTATGTTGACGGGCTTGCCGAAGACCTGCCCGAACTGCCAGATGACAAGCGGGCCCGCTTCATCGACACGTTCGGCCTGAAACCGTATGACGCCAGCGTCCTGGTCGACGAGCGCGCGGCAGCCGATTTCTTCGAGGCCGTCGCCGCCGGGCGCGACGCCAAAACGGCGGCCAATTGGGTGATCAACGAATTGTTCGGACGGTTGAACAAGGAAGGCCTGGCGATCACCGAGAGCCCCATCTCGTCCGACCAACTCGGCGGCATCATCGACCTGATCGCCGCCGGCGACATTTCGGGCAAGATCGCCAAGGACTTGTTCGAGATCGTCTGGGAGGAGGGCGGCGACCCGGCGGCGATCGTCGAAGCGCGCGGCATGAAACAGGTCACCGATACCGGCGCCATCGAAAAAATGGTCGACGACATCATCGCCGCCAATCCGGACAAGGTCGAGCAGGTCAAGACCAAGCCGGGCCTGATCGGCTGGTTCGTCGGTCAGGTGATGAAGGCCAGCCAGGGCAAGGCCAATCCGCAGGCGGTGAACGCATTGTTGCGGGATAGATTGGATATCGGCGAGTAGGGAATCCGGTTTCGATGGAGTGAGCGCCGCGTCCCTCTGCCCTTGTCGTGTTGGCCACAGCGTACGGGTACCAGCCACAAAAATTCAGCGTCATTCCGCGCGCGCCGCAGCATGCAATGCTGCTGCGCAGACGCGGAATCTCGTCATTTGACGGGCCGCTAAGTGCCACCGATGAGAGATCCCGGCGCCTGCATTGCAGCATTTCATGCTGCAAAGCGCACGGGATGACAGCGTCGGGACTTGTAGCAGAACCTTTGACGACCGCATCGACATGCAACAGCAATTCCCCTTTCACGCCCCAATGTCGCAGCCGAAAATTCGGGCTTACAAACGCTGACCACTTGCACTAGTCTCCCGCGGTTTGAATTTCAGGTGTTGAATTGTGTGGAGACGATCGTGACGGTCGAGACTATACGAGAACTCTATCTGGCCGGGGACGATGTCGCGGTGGCGAAGTCGGAAGCGGCAACGCTTCAGTCGCATGATCTGACCATCCGCCAGCTCTGCGATCTGGAGCTGTTGATGGATGGCGGTTTTGCGCCCCTGACCGGATTTTTAGGCGGCGACGATTACGAGGCGGTCCTGCGGAACATGCGCCTTGCAGACGGAACATTGTGGCCCATCCCGGTCACACTGGATGTGGCGCCGAAATTTGCCGATTCTGTCGCCGTCGGCGATGCGATCGCCCTGCGGGATCCCGAGGGCGTGCTGATCGCGCTGATGGATGTGCAAGACAAATGGCAACCGGATCTGGATGCCGAGGCGCGCGCCATCTACGGCACGGACGACGACGCCCATCCGACCGTCGATTTTCTCAAGCATCGCTCCGGCACAGTTTATCTTGGCGGCCCGGTGCGCGGCGTCGAACGGCCGACCCACTACGACTTTCGCCAATACCGCCACACGCCCAATGAATTGCGTGCCCGGTTTGCCAAGCTCGGCTGGAATCGCGTCGTCGCCTTCCAGACCCGTAATCCCATTCACAAGGCACAGCAGGAACTGACCTCGCTCGCCGCCCGCCAGGCTCAGGCCAATCTGCTGATTCATCCGGTCGTCGGCCAGACCATGCCCGGCGATGTCGATCATTTCACCCGTGTGCGCTGCTATGAACGCCTGGTGCAATCCTATACCGAGCAGACGACCATGCTCAGCCTGTTGCCGCTCGCCATGCGCATGGCCGGCCCGCGCGAGGCTTTGTGGCATGCCATCATCCGCCGCACCTATGGCTGTACCCACATGATCGTCGGCCGCGACCATGCGGAACCCGGATCGGACGCCAACGGCCACACTTTCTACGGTACCTATGACGCCCAGGACATGCTGCGGGATTACCAGGACGAGATCGGCATCGAAGTGGTGCCGTTTCAGCGGATGTCCTATGTCCAGGAACGGGCGCAATATGTGCCGGCCGACGAGATCAAGGACTCAGAGACCGTCTTGTCGATTTCCGGCACCGAATTGCGCCGCCGCCTGCGGGAAGGCCTGGAGGTCCCTGACTGGTTCACCGATCCCGGCGTCTTAAAGGAAATGCGCCGCTCTTTCCCGGCCCGTCACAAGCAGGGATTCACGGTGTTTTTCACTGGCCTCTCCGGTGCTGGAAAGTCGACGATCGCCAATGCCTTGATGGTCAAGCTGATGGAATTGGGAGACCGTCCGGTGACCTTGCTCGACGGCGATGTCGTCCGAAAGCATCTGTCCTCGGAACTGACCTTTTCCAAGGAGCACCGCGACCTCAATATCCAGCGCATCGGCTTCGTCGCCAGCGAGATCACCAAGAATGGCGGCATCGCGATCTGCGCGCCGATCGCGCCCTATCGCAATACCCGCCGCCAGGTGCGCACGATGGTCGAGGCCTGCGGCGCCTTCGTCGAGGTTCACGTGGCGACGCCCCTCGAAATCTGCGAGGATCGCGACCGCAAGGGGCTCTATCAGCAGGCCCGCGCCGGCATCATCAAGAATTTCACCGGTATCGATGATCCTTATGAGGATCCGGAAAGGCCGGAGCTGCGGATCGACACGACAAAACTGTCCCCGGATGAATCGGCCCACGAGCTTCTGCTGGCGATCGAAAGCCTGGGATTGATCATCTGACGGATCGGTCATGTGCTGCCGCCAGTGATGACAATCGAATTGGCGATTGAGCCGGGCTGATTATGCGGACACTGGCCGGTATCGTTATAAACTCCGTCATCCCGTGCGCATTGCAGCATGAAATGCTGCGATGCAGACACGGGACCTCTCGTCGTACCGTAAGTCGCTTGGACGAGATCCCGCATCTGCGCGGCAGCATTTCATGCTGCAGCGCGTGCGGGATGACGGCCGTGCGGTGGTCAAGTTAGTGGTTGGATAATAATGTGCGCCAAGACATCGTGAGGGAGCGCATCCAATCACCATGACTGACGACGACCAAACCAATATCCGCGACGCCGACCGGTCCGACGTCCCGGCGATCGTGGCGTTGCTCGCTGATGATGTGTTGGGCGCCGGCCGCGAGCGGGCAGGGGGCGATGACCTGGCCGCCTATTATGCCGCTTTTGACGATGTCGCTGCCGATCCAAACAACACCTTAATCGTGGCAGCGATCGACGGGCTTGTGGTCGGCTGCCTGCAATTGACGATCATCCCGGGTCTCAGCATTTCGGCCACCAGGCGCGGCCAGATCGAGGGCGTGCGCGTCGCCGCGGATCGGCGCGGCTCGGGCCTCGGCGAACGGATGA
This sequence comes from Rhodobiaceae bacterium, assembly GCA_965224185.1. Classification (GTDB taxonomy): domain Bacteria; phylum Pseudomonadota; class Alphaproteobacteria; order Rhizobiales. The sequence continues at coordinate 42,799 of OZ245042.1, forward strand.
TCCGCCATGCAGTCGACATCGCCGAACAACGCGGCTGCGGCCTCGTGCAACTGACCAGCAACAAGGTGCGCAAAGACGCCATCCGTTTTTATGAACGGCTCGGTTTTCAGGCCACCCATGAGGGATTCAAGATGCCGCTGCCGCAAAAATAATTGCCACCGTCCCTATGCAGCCTTGAAAAGCATTGATAAATTCGTATTTAACCGAAATGGAAATCAAGAGGAGAGGCGGCGACCATGTATGGAATCCTGATCAGATACACCTATTCCGGCGATGAAGATGCATGGCGGGCCGCCGTCGATAATTTCATTGCGGCGATCAACGGCGATGCGGAACTCGGCGGCCGGTTCTCCTATTCCGTCAATGTGGCCGGCGATGGTGAGAGCCGCATCCATGTCGGCCGCTGGGACAGCGACGAGACGCTCGCCCTGGTCCAGTCCCGTGACTATTTCAAGACATTTGCCGGCAAGGTCCAGGAATTTGCCGGCGACAGTCTGCAGCCCATGCGTTTCTCCAACGTTGCGGCGAGTGGCGGTTGACAGTTCACGGCAAGTTTTGACGTTTCCGCTTGCATGTCGGCGGCGGCCTCTGTTTGCTAGCATCAAATGCCAACACAACGGAGTATCGGATGACCGTCACGCAGACCGCACCGATCGAGCTTTATTACTGGCCGACACCCAATGGCTGGAAGGTCTCGATCCTGCTTGAGGAACTGGGCGTTCCTTATGAAGTGAAATACATCAATATCAGCCGTGGCGAACAATTCGAGCCCGACTTCCTGGCGATTGCCCCGAACAATCGCATGCCGGCGATCATCGACCCGGAAGGGCCGGACGGCAAACCGATCTCGGTCTTTGAATCCGGCGCCATCATGCAATATCTCGGCCGCAAATTCGGCCGTTTCTATCCGACCGACGAGCGGGCCCGCGTCGAAGTCGACGAGTGGCTGATGTGGCAAATGGGCGGCATCGGCCCGATGCTCGGCCAATATCATCACTTCGGAAATTACGCGCCGGAGAAAATTCCCTATGCCATCGAGCGCTATCACAACGAGGCCCATCGCCTTTACGGGGTCTTGAACAAGCGCCTCGAGGGCAGGGACTACGTCGCCGGCGACTATTCCATCGCCGACATGGCGATTTTCGGCTGGACCCGTATCTATTATCGCCAGGAAATCGATATCGACGAATTTCCCAATGCCAAGGCCTGGCTGGAACGCCTTGCCGCGCGGCCGGCGGTCCAGCGCGGTGTTGAGGTCGGCAAGGAAGAACGGGAGCGTTCGGCGGATCTTTCAGAAGATAAGGAAGCCCAGAAAATACTGTTCGGCCAGCGGGCTCGTGCCTAGAGTACTGATCGAACACAGGCATTATGAATTTGGGGGATAAACCATGCGCAAGGTGATCCTGGCTGGTTTGGCGGCCGCGGCCATTCTGGCTTTGCCGGTGCCAACACGTGCCGGCGATATTGACGGTGTCTGGCTGACCGAGAGCGGCGATACCCATATCCAGCTTTATCCATGCGGCGCCAATTATTGCGGCAAGGTCGTCTGGCTCGCGAAACCGCAAAAAGACGTCAACAATCCCGATGCCGGCAAGCGGTCGCGCCCGGTGCTCGGCATCCGTATGATCTGGGGTGCCAAACCCCAGGGCGGCGGGAAATATAAGGGCAAGCTCTATAATTATGCCGACGGGGAGACCTATACAGGCGTCCTGAAATCGGTGAGCGCCAACAAGCTGGAATTGTCCGGATGTGTCTTTCTCGGCATTGTCTGCCGGAGCCAGACCTGGACCCGGGTGAAATAGCCTACGGGTCTTTTCGGCCCTTCAGGACCCGCCCGGGAAATCGCCCTCCGGACTTGTCGATCCAGGTGACGCGGCCGTTTTCGCCGGTCATGTCGTAGCAGGTCCAGTTGGCGCCGGGCCATAACGAACAATAGGCATCGCCGCGAACCTGCCACTGGCCAACTTCCGCCGCACCTTTATCCGGCCAATAGATGGTCTTGCCGGAGCCATCGAAATACTGCCGGAAGGGCCGCGAGGAATCGGTGCTCACCACCGTATTGCCGGTCAACAGCGCCGAAATTTCGTTTCCGCTCAATAAAGGTTCCGATGCCGTTGCCGGTGCAATGACCGCCGGGCTCAGGCAAAACGCCAAATGAAGACCGAGTAGGAATTTGTTCAACGGTTAGTCCAGTCTGTTCCAGGGCGCCGGCATGCAACGTCTTACACGCTCCGTTGGCCCTACGGTTAAGGTTCGGTTTGCGCCGTCCCATGGTAAATGAATCACCAGCACTGATTTTCATTCCTTTTTGGCGATATCGCAGTGAACAAATCCATAAGCTAACAAGAGGTATTTAATGTGTTTTCCATTGATTAAGCCATTCTTTTAAGCGCCTTTTCACGCCGACCGGTCCACACTCGCGGGCATTGAAGGCCGATTGAAGGCCAAGAGCAATGTTACCGAATGGGGAAGCAACAATGGCACGAATTGATGTGGCTGAGGCGGCGATGGCCGGCACCGGCGGAAAGGCCGGATCGGCTGAAATATTTTTTCAACTCGGCATGAAATATGCGACGGGCCGGGATGTGGACACGGATCTGGTGAGCGCCCATAAATGGTTCAATCTGGCGGCCATGAACGGCAACCGCGCCGCGGCCACCTATCGCCAGGAAATCGCCCTGGAAATGAGCCCGCGCGACGTGGCGTATGCCCAGCGCGCCGCTCGCGAGTGGATCCGCACGCATTGAGGGCGGGGGCTTTCAAGCTACCCGCACCTGCCTCCACCCGGCCTGACCGGGCGATCCTTTGAGGAAATCCCGATCGGGGTCATCCCGTGCGCGGTGCGGCGCGAAGTGCCGCTCCGCAGAAACGGGATCTCGCAGATTGCGTCTCGCCATTGAGATTCCGCATCTGCGCAGCAGCATGTCATGCCGCAGCACGTGCGGAATGACGCCGAACCTTAATGTCGGGGGCCAGTGAGTCCGCCATATATTTTAAGCGGACCATTCACCGTCGCTCACACTTCCACAGCCGTCGCACCCTTGATGGGCTCGCCGTAGGCGTCGACAAATCCGCCATCGGCGTCGATCGACCCCATATCGCAGAAGATTTCGATGCGGTGCCCATCCGGATCGAGCACGTAGAACGACTCGTTTTCGCCCCAGGATCCTTCACCGCGCGGATGATAGGGACTGTGGACCACCGGGCCGCGCACGATTTCGTGCCCGAGCCCGCGAATGCGCTCCAGTTCCGCAAGCCAAGTGTCGCGGTCTTCCATCTGGAACCCGAAATGGTGAAAGCCCGCAAGTCCTTGCAGGTCGTCCTCAGGTGTCCTTTGGCGATAGGTCTTGTTTGGATTATGGGCGAGCACCAGGTCATGGTGATTGCTGTCGAAGCGCAGGAATGCCAGTTCCACGGGGATTTGCGGCACTTCACCCGCCGCGTGACGCTCAGTCAGGCGCAAGCCCAGAAGTTCTTTGTAGAATGCGATGGAACGGTCCATATCGGAGACCTCGACGGCGATATGCTGAAATCCGCGCTGTTTTTTTTGTTCGGCCATTCGTTTCCTCCGCTGGTCGTTTTCAGGTGCTGAGCGCGATCGCATCGAAGACCACGCATTCACTGTCAAGCGTCGCGGTCAGTTCAGCGGTCCCCCAGTCCGGATGCGAGATTTGCAGGCCATAGGGTCCGCTATTTGGCGCCAGTCCATCGAATTTGAACTCCCCGAACGCGTCCGAGCGCGCCGACTGGATGACAATGCCGTCGTGGGTAAGGGTGATGCGTGCGTCGGCGAGGCAATCGACGACGCCATCCCGATCGGCGATGACGCTGCCGGCAATGAACAGGTCGCGATAAAGATGCAGGTTCTTGTAGTGAACCCGCGGCTTGGTGTTCAGGTCCGGCCGCAACGGCTCCAATCCGTCCGCTCGGATCATCCGTGCCATCTCCTCGTCGGATATGTTGACCGAGCGCAGGGCGCCGGTCGGGCAGGCCTGTACGCAGCGCGGTGCCGGCCAGTCGCGATCCAATAAATGGGCATCGAATGTCCAGGCCTGGGGCAGGTCGGCCGCCGCGTTCCACCAGATGGCGCCATAGGGGCAGGAATCGACCAGGTCACGGCGTCCCTTGGCAAGCTCCGGATCGATCATCACGATCCCATCTTCGCGTTTCTTCACCGCACCCTCGCCAGCCGCAATGCAGGGGGCATCGTCGCAATGATTGCACATGGTGGGCACGAAGGCGGTGTCGACAATCGGCAGTTTCCCCCGTTCCTTGGCAAGGATTTTGATCCATTCATGCCCATGCAGCGGCTGCGCGGCGGAATATCCCGGATGGTCGTTGCCGACATATTCGTCCTTGCAGGTCAGAAAGCAATTGTTGCAATTGTGGCATTCGGCGACGTCGACGATCAGGTTCCACTTGCTCATTGCGCCGCCTCCTGATCGCCCCATTGGCTTTCATCCCACGGTTCGATCTCGATCAGGCAGGAATTCGGCGCCGACGCCGACGTCTTCTCCGTCATGTGCCGCTTCGGCGTCAACGTATTGACGCAGCCGCCGCGATCCGGCGAGGCGCCGGGCTCGCCGATCGGTTCATAGACCGCCGAGGACTCATAGGCATGCACTACGCCGGGCAACAATCGCTCGGTCACCGATGCCGCGCAGATGACGGAACCGCGATCGTTGAAGAGCCGGATCAGATCGCCGGATTTGACGCCGCGCCGCCTGGCGTCCTCCGGGTTGAGCCGCGCGACCCAGTAATAATAACCGTCGATCAGCACCCTATGCTCGTTGATGTCGTTGATCGTGCTGTCCTTGCCGTCGCCAAGCGTATGGAAGCTGTAGCGCGGATGCGGTGAAATGAGCTGTAGTGGATATCGGCTATAGAGTTCCGTTGTCTGCCGGCCTTCCCAGGATGGAATATAGGTGTTGACCGGCGGCCGCTCCGGATCCCGGCCGAACCGTTTCAGGCTGGAGCTTTCGAACTCGAACTTGCCGGACTGGGTTTGCAGGCCAAAAAGGTAATTCTCGCCATATTCCGGGGGCAGGGGGGTCGGTTCAGGCACATTTTTGGGCTGGTTCTCGGCAAACCAGCGAAAAGCGACCGGCGACTTCCGGCTCTCGATCTCCGGCGGCACCACGTAGTAGCCCTTTTTCAGGAATTGCCGCCACGACACGGAGCCGGCCAGGTCGGAGCTGTGAAACTGGTCGTAAGCCCAGTCCAACTCGGTCTTGCCCTCGCTGTAATAGGCGCTCAGGCCCAGCTCCTTGGCGAGCGCCAGGAAGATCTGGTAGTCGGATTTGGATTCGCCCAGCGGCTCGATGCATTTGTGCAGAATCGTGACGATCCGGTGGTTCAACTGGTTCTGATTGTGATGGGAATAGCCGCCAGCGCCGGCCCATTCACCGATATCGGTGCGCTCGAAATTGGTGCAGGCCGGCAGGATGATGTCGGCAAAGCGGGTCTCGCCCTCGTTCCAGATTGATTGGTTGACGATGAACTCCAGTTCGGGCGATCGCAATGCGGCCGCCAACCGGTTGGATTCCATGGTGGTCCCGAAATGCGAGCCGCCATATTTATAGAGCATCTTGACCTTGGAGTGACCGGGGGCCGGATAGGCAAACCGGGCGAATTGCCCCTCCTGCGACCGTGTATCGGTGGCGTAGCCTGATGCCTCGCCGTCAAGGATCGCCTCGGGAATGCGCAGCCGTGAGATCTTCTGCGTGGTCGTGCTCATGCTCGGCAGATGCGGCATGCGCTGGTAGTTTTGCACCGCGTCGGCGGTCCCTTCAATGTCGCCGGAAATGCCGCCATCGGCGTAACCGGGAAAATAGAAGTTCAGATCCACCGGCGCCCCGGTCTGCAGGTTGCCGAAATTGATGCCCGGCTTGCCGAGACCCTGCATGGCCATCAGGCAAACCATGGCGCGAGCCCATTGCGCGCCTGTGGCCGACCGGTTGGCGCCGCCGAATGTCAGGCCCTTGCCGCCACAGGATAGATAGGTTCTCTTGGTTCCCCATTCCCGGGCCAGGGCGCGCAGCACATGAGCCTCGACCCCGGTTTCAGTGGCCTGCCATTCCGGCGTTTTGGGCGTGCCGTCATCGTCACCTAAGATATAAGCCTGATACTTGTCGAAACCGGTAGTGCGCTGCGCGACATAATCCTTGTCGTAGAGATCCTCCGTGATCCACACATAGGCGATGGCATGGGCCATTGCCGGTCCCGTGCCGGGAACACACGGGATCCACTTGCCGCCCAGCCAATTGGCCGTGGTGTTGTGGTAGGGATCGATATGCACCATCTTGATGCCGAGTTCTTTCGCCCATTGCCGGCGCACGGTGCCCTCAAAGGCGCCGTAAGAGCCGCAATTGGTTTCCGGATCGGACGACCAGAATACGATCATCTCCGCATGTTCCAGGCAATCCTCCAACTGCCCATAGGGCTCCAGCGCCCCCATGCGCATCGTATTGCCGATATGGTGCGTCGCCCCCCAGTACCAGCCTTCCCAACTATCGGGATTAAGCACCATCTTGGTGTGCCCGATGGCGTTCATGAACCGGTAATTGGCGCTCAAATAATAGCCGATATTGCCCCAGCTATGATGCGAGGAATGGCTTGACAGGATCGCGCCCTTGCCGTGCTCACGACGCACCCGCCGGATTTCGTCGGCGGTGATCTTCAACGCCTCATCCCAGGAAATGCGTTCATAACCGGAAACACCACGATTTTGCGGATTGCGCGCACCATTCGGATCGAAGTCGACCCGTTTCATCGGATAAAGCAGCCGGTCCTTGGAATAGACCAGCGATTTCGAGGCGAGACCATGCGGGCTGCACGTGGTACGGCGCGGCGGCGTGAAGGTGCGCCCGCGTACCGTCATCGACCAGGTCGGCGCGTCATCCTTGTCGAGGTCCATCGGCGTGATGCGGACGATTTTACCATCCTTCACATAGACGAAGACCGGGCCGCCATTGGTCTGGTTGACATAACGGATCTCGTCTCCATCGACCGGCATGCCCTGGTCCCATCGGACGGTACGCATCAGGCTGATCGTCTCGGTGAAGAACAAAGTCAGTTCATCCGGCCCGGTCATCTCCAGATTGAAGTTCTTCATCGCATTGATGAAGTGCAGATGATTGAAGGGCGGCGTCAGAAGCCGGGCGCCGAGCTTGGCCGTCTTGAAGGTGATGCAGATATCCGGGTCGGGGTGAATGCCGGCCTTGGAGCGCACCTCGCCATCGCCGATCATGAAAGAGCGTCCGACCCGCGTGCCCTTGGCGCGGACCTGGGCGATATAGGCTTTTTCCGAAAGCCGCCGTCGAAATTCAGGATAGCGCCAGGCGGTGTAATTCATGGCCGCCGAGACGCCAAATAAAATGATTTGAAACCGCATTAATTTCCGTCCGCCCGTTGAATGGCGTCAATTGAATGATCCACCGTGAGCCTAATATGATTTTCCGTCACAGTGGCCGCCTTACCCTCGCTTTGCCCATGGCCACCGCCATTAATTGATGGGCCGGCACAATGCCGGCAATCATCAATAATTTACCATACATTTTAAGTGCTCTGAGAGTTTGTAATGTCAGGATGACAGAAATATTTGGATGACTTTCGGATGAAGAAACTCGCAACAATTTTCGCTATGGTATTTAGCGCAGGCGTTTTTGCCTTCGCATTCAGCTTATTTGTTGGAAGCACCCTCCCGGAACCCTACTTTGCCGGCCGCATCGAATTCATTGCATCGACGTCAAATTGGCTCGTTTGGTTATTCGTCGCGGCTGTCGTTGCTGACGTGGGTTTCAAATTCCACATTGTAAGGTTATGGAACAGGGTTTCGCCGATTAAATCACCGACGGCTTGGGAAAGCGAGGCCTGCCGTGCATTAACATATATAATTGTCCTGCCGATTGGATTGATGTTGCTCGGCTGGATCGGTACAGAAGATATTGCGGCCTTTGCAATCGTTACGTTTTTATCCAGCCTCGTGTCGTTTCTGGCCGGCTGGGTCTTTGCCTCCATCTTTCACCGGACCCTAATTTGCGGTGCAGCCGAAGACGACAGCCAAGTGGAACAGGTGGCGGAGCCAGAGTCCTCTCAGATGGGATGGAGCAAATGGTGGTCCTTCGCGGCGGCTGGACTATGCTTCAGCGGCATGACTTTCCTGTTGATTGGGGCGCTGATTTCTTACTATGGGCAGAGGCCATTTGCGTTTCCGAAATTGGATAGCAGTGCTCTTGTACTTGGTTTCGTTGCACTAGGATTAACCTGGCTTGGGCCGTTGTTTGTGAGACTTGGCAGCTTCGTTGGCCAATTCATCGGATTGCACAGGCTCCCCGACAGGCTTCGGCAAGGCCTTCAATATGGTCTCGGATTGAATGCATTCCTATTTACGGTTGGCATCTATGTTGCGTTTGCCAAAGTGTTCGGCGGCGATTCCGGTAATCTGTCATCGCTCGCGAAAGCATGGCTTTTGATCTCCGCAGTTGGTTGTGTATCAGCAGTCTGCTACGCACTTCTGCAAGTGCCGCATGAGAACGATTCCGCCGACCAATTTACCCCGGATGCGTGACCGGGTGACAGACCTGCGGGATGTGATTGGCGCGTACGTCCTGACCTCCCGCTGGTGCGGTACAGCAATTGCATTTACACTCCTATCAGCCGGTTTGACCCTGGCCGCGTACGAGTTACCGAAGATCTGTTGAGTTCCTGCTCCGGCGCTGCCAAGATGTCGCACGGGCTCCCCGATCGCGGCTGTAATCCGGAGAAATTGCAATGAGGTTCGTATCGTTCAGCCGAGACGGCAACGATGGATTTGGCGCCGTTGTCGATGACGGCATTATTGACTTGACCGGGCAGGTGGGCGGTGCCCGGACGCTGCGGCAGTTGATCGAGAATGCGGCAATCGGTGATGCGCGGTCATTCGCGGCCGGCCGGTCGGCCGATTTTGCGCTCGCGGACGTGACCTTGCTGCCGGTCATTCCAGACCCCAGCAAGATCATCTGCGTCGGCTTGAACTACCACGAGCACGTGAACGAGACCGGCCGCACGATCGGAGAACACCCGACAATCTTCCAGCGCTTTCCCGATAGCCAGATCGGTCACCTGCAGCCCATGCGCCGGCCGATCGTCTCTTCCAGTTTCGACTTCGAGGCCGAATTGGCGGTGATCATGGGCGGCGGCGGACGCCATGTCGATCCGGCCGATGCGATCAGCCACATTGCCGGCTATGCCTGCTACAATGACGGCACGATCCGCGATTGGCAGCGCCACACCCGTCAATTCGGTATGGGCAAGAATTTCATGCATACCGGCAGCTTCGGGCCGTGGATGGTCAGCGTCGACGACATCCCCGACTATCGCGACCTGACCCTGATCATGCGCGTCAACGGCGAGGAAATGCAGCGCGCTGAGGGCAAGGACATGATTTTCGATATTCCAAGCCTGATTTCCTACGTGTCCAAGGCGCTGCCATGGCGGCCGGGCGATGTTCTCGTCACCGGCACCCCCGGCGGCGTCGGCTTCAAGCGCAATCCGCCGGTCTTTTTGAAACCGGGAGACATGGCGGAGGTGGAAATTTCCCGGATTGGCGTTTTGAGGAACCCGATTGCCGATGAGGAGCCGGCGAGGACGGCTTGAGACGATATTTCAGGAGAAAGCAATTTGGCTCAGCCTGTTTCCTTGAATGCCCGGAAACTCTACGCGGCCCTATTGGAGGCCGTCAGCGGATCCGATGACCCACGCTTCGCGCCGGCCATTGCCGGCATTCCCCGGGAGGACTTTCTCGGCCCCGGTCCGTGGAAGATCATGATCGGTCCGCAGATTTTCGGTGGCGCCCCCAAAATGCGCTACGTGGAGACCCCGAGCGCCGATCCGGCTCTGATCTACCAAGATGTGTTGGTCGCCCTTGACGCCGATCGCGGGGTCAATAACGGCTCCCCGTTTCTGCATGCCCAGTGGATCGGCGCGGTGGCCCCAAAAGCCGGCGAAACGGTAGTCCATGTGGGAGCCGGAACCGGCTATTATTCGGCGATCCTGGCGCGCCTCGTCGCACCGGATGGGCAGGTCATCGCATACGAGATCGACCGGTCTTTGGCCGATTTGGCGAGCAAAAACCTTCAGGCTTACGACGCCGTGTCGGTGACCGCCGGAAATGCGGTCGAGCAGCCCCTTCCGTCCTGCGACATCCTTTACATCAATGCCGGTGTTGCCGAACCACCGGCGCAATGGCTGCGGGCGCTCAATCCCCGCGGTCGCATGGTCTTCCCTTGGTCCCCGGCGCCTGAGACAAATCTCGCGGTCCTGATCACCAGGACCGAAAACGGCCTGGCGGTCCGCCCGCTCATGCCGGCCTGGTTCATTCCCTGCATCGGTGCCGATAAGACAACACAGGGCGCATTGGTCGGCGACCCCAGATCGGCGTGGCGGGCCCGGTCCGTTCATTGGAAGCAGGATCGCGACCCGGATGAGAGCGCTTTGGCGGTCTACGACGACTTCTGGATCTCTGCCGAAACGATCCCGGCCTAGATATCGAAGATCCGCAACACATTGCCGCCCCGGACCTTGTCCCGCTGATCGGCGGGTAAGGCATCGACGCGGGCGAGGCAGCCGGCCATGTCGCCGATATTATGAGGAAAGTCCGATCCATAGACCACATTGTCCGCACCGGCCACGTCGACGCACAGATCTAATGCGCCTTGCGTGAAGACGACACTATCGAAATAAAGCTGCGGAATGTAGCTCGATGGCGGCCGCTCGATGATCTCCCGCGCCGGCGGCATGTTCATATGGCAAAAGTCCATGCGGCCGATGACATAGGGCAGGTAGCCGCCGCCATGGGAAGCGATGATCTTCAGGGTCTTGTAGCGATCGAAAAAGCCGTCGAAGATCATGCGTGATACCGCGAGCGTCGTATCGAACATGAACCCGATGCAGGCCGTCAGATTGTAGCGCTGCACATCCATCTCACCGACGCCGGGCGGCGCGCCGGGATGGATCAGGACCGGCAGGCCGCGCGCATCGATCGCGTCCCAGATCGGCGCGAGAGACGGATCGGTCAGCGACATGCCGGCAATATTGGCCGAAACGAAAACGCCGACAGCGCCCGCATCATGGGCACGCGCCAGTTCCGCGACCGCTTTATCGGGATATTGCCAGGGCAGGGTGGCAAACCACCTTATGCGGTCCGGCCAGGTCGCCTGCTGCTCGGCGAAATAGTCGTTCATGGCCCGCGCCGTTTCTGTGCTGACCGCCTCACCGCCCCAATAGACACTCGGGCAGGTCAGTGAAACGATGGCAATATCGACGCCGGCCTCGTCCATCTTTTTGATGCGTTCGGGAAAATCGAACATGCCCGGCATCAGCGTCATGAACGGCGCGCCATGCATGTGGATGACATCCTGGCCCTTTAATTCCTTCACCGAATAGTCCGGCCCACCGGAATTGCGAATGGTCTCAAGCCATTGCGGGCTGAGCATGTGGGTGTGTACGTCAATAACCGGCATTTCAATCTCCCGCTAGACGGCGTGGTCGGAAACCAGATTAACGAATCCCTCCGCAGTCATTCCCGCGAAAGCGGGAATGCATACGATGTGGTTTATTCCCCATCATCTTTTTCATCGACGCCATGGTCTCGACCAATGTCTTGGTTTCCGGGCGCAGGTTTTCGATGCCGCCATGGGGCAGATCATGTTCGGCTTTCCGGTCCGGATCTCCAAAGGTTCGCGATCAGCTAGTGCGATTAAGCCTTTATCAACGTTACCACGCTTTAATCATCGGCATGTCGAGTAAGCGGCGCGAGTAGGCCGATGTTTAAAATTTCTTTAAAGCAGACCCTGCGTGCCAGCACGCGGTACGGTTCGATTGCCGTTGTGGCTGGCGTTTCCGCCGGGTGTAGCGGTGATATCTCCCGGTTTTCGGATTCAATATTCACCGGATCCACCGATAATCAAAAACAGATATTGTCCCAAAAGTCGCCGACTTACGACGAAGTCACGACAGGTTCAATTTCGCCGCCGGCGAAGCAACCGAGCCCGGTTCGGGAGGCCGCTCCGGTGCGGCCCGTCCGATCCGCGGATATCGCTCCGGTCAAACCGGTTCGATCCGCCGAGGTTGCCCCCGTCGCGCCGGCGGCCCGTCCCGCCGCGACAAAGGTCCGCCGTTCCGGCTGGTCCGCCGAGGGCGGCACCCGCGTTTCGGTCGCGCCCGGCGAATCGGTGAGCACGATTTCCCGGCGCTACGGTGTACCGATCAAGGCCATTCGCGAAGCCAATGGCCTGACCGACCAGTCCACCCTGAATGCTGGACAGCAGATCATCATTCCGACCTATGTCCAGGCCGGTACCATCACCACACCGTCGGCGACCGTCCGCCAGGCACCCGCCGTCGAGCCGGCGCCTGTGGAACGTGCATCCATCGAGCCGCCGCGGGTCAAACCTGCCACCAGGGCGGCCACCGGGATCACGCCTGAAAAGTCGGAGCGGCCATCGACCTATGTCGTGCAGCCGGGTGAAACCCTGGGAGGGATCGCCGGACGCTATGGTTTGCGCAGCACCGACCTTCTGGCGGCCAATAACCTGGACAATGCCAACCGCATCCGCTCCGGCCAGAAGCTGATCATACCGGCAGGTCCGGTGACGGCGGCCGCGCCGGCCAAGCCAACCACGGCCGCGGCAGCGCCGAGTGTCGACAACACCGTCACAGGCGCCATTCCGCGGCCGAAGCCGATCGTCACGGCCAGCCGGGCGACGCCGGTGAAGGCGCCGGCCACGCCGGAGCCGCAAAAACCGAAAGACCAATACGCCACCCGCACGCGGCCGGTCGCCCCCGCCGTGGAATCGCCGAGCAAATCCAGCGGTTCGGCGGTTACCGAAAATAACGTCGCTACCACGTCTTCAGACACTGCGAATGCGACCAAGGGCATGTTCCGCTGGCCGGTGCGCGGCCGGGTGATCCAGCAATTCGGAACCCAGGTCAACGGCCAGCACAATGACGGCATCAACCTGGAAGTGCCTGAAGGCACCTCCGTCAAGGCCGCCGAAGCCGGCAAGGTGATCTATGCCGGCAACGAGCTGAAAGGATACGGCAATCTGGTGCTGATCCGCCACCGCAACGGCTGGGTCACCGCCTATGCCCATGCCAGCAAGCTGATGGTGGCCCGCGGCGAAGAAGTCCGGCGCGGCCAGATCATCGCCCGGGCCGGCGCCACCGGTTCCGTCAGCCGGCCGCAATTGCATTTCGAACTGCGCCGCGGCTCCCAGCCGATCGATCCGCTTCCCTATCTATCCGGCGCCTGATCGGGTGTCGGAGTCCCGAGAAGCCTGATCAGCACGTTTCCCCGCGGACAGATGCTGATCTCTGGTGGACGGCTCAGTCGGACAAGGTCTGGCCGAGCCGTCCGGCCAGGTCCTGTATGAATTGCCAGGCAACACGACCCGACCGCGCTCCGCGGGTGGTTGCCCATTCCAGGGCATCGCGGCGCAAGTCTTCCTGATCCACCTGCAGGCCATAATGGGCGACATAGCCGTCGACCATCGCCAGATAGTCGTCCTGGCTGCATCTGTGGAACCCGATCCACAGGCCGAACCGGTCGGACAATGACACCTTTTCCTCCACGGCTTCCGATGGATTGATGGCCGTCGACCGCTCGTTTTCCATCATATCGCGGGGCAGCAGATGGCGCCGGTTCGACGTGGCGTAAAAGACGATATTGTCCGGCCGCCCCTCGATACCGCCCTCCAGAACCGCCTTCAGCGATTTGTAGGACGTATCGGCGGCATCGAACGACAGGTCGTCGCAAAACAGAATGCAACGGGCTCCGGCGCCGCGCAGGAGGTTCATCAAAGCCGGCAGGGTTTCGATATCCTCGCGATGAATTTCAATCAGCTTCAACGGTTCGGCGTCGGATCGGCCGGCGCGGTCGGCATTCACCGCATGATGCACCGCCTTCACAAGCGACGACTTGCCCATGCCTCTTGCGCCCCAAAGCAGGGCATTGTTGGCCGGCAGCCCGCGCGCGAACCGCTCCGTATTCGCCAATAACGTATCGCGATTGCGGTCGATACCCTTAAGAAGCGCGAATTCGACCCGGTTGACGCTGTCGACCGGCTGCAATTGCGGCGGGGAGGGGTGCCAGACAAAGGCATCGGCGGCCGCCAGATCGGGCGCCGCTGCCACCGGCGGCACGGCGCGTTCGACAAGGCTCGTCAGCCGCTCCAACCGCTCCGCGATTAGTTTCAAAGTGTCGTCTGACACCGGGTCATCTCCCGATTTGACGGCCAGCAACAGATCGTGATCCACGCCGATCCTTCGGTGAAGAAAATGTGAGCGTGTACCACGCCGCCGATTGAATGCAAACGCGGCGGGTAATAAATGACTGCGCCGGTTTGCAAAGTACAAATGCGCCGTTATAGTCCGCGCCGATTTCCAAATCGGCCGGAAGCGCTGCGATCACCATCGGCGGCGACTGGAGCCCAAATACACAAAGGAGCTGTTGATGTTCATAACTCCAGCCTTTGCCCAGTCCGGGGTGGGAGGCGGCAGCGATCTCATGGTGAGCATCCTGCCCTTCGTCCTTATTTTCGTCATCATGTATTTCCTCATATTGCGGCCGCAGCAAAAACGCGCCAAGGAACATCGGGAAATGGTGGCGGCGATCCGTCGGGGTGATACCGTGGTGACCGCCGGCGGCTTCATCGGCAAAGTAACGAAAGTCATCGATGACGACGAAATTCAGGTGGAGATCGCCGACGGTGTTCGCTCCCGCATCGTGCGGTCCACGATTTCACAGGTCCGATCCAAGACCGAGCCGGCCAACGACAACAAATAACCGGCCACGATTGCCGGCGGACACATAACCATGCTTCATTTCCCGCGTTGGAAAATCGCCCTGATCCTGATCGTGGTGCTGGCCGGATTGGTGACCACCTTTCCAAACTTCTTCTCCGAGAGCACGGTCAAATCCTGGCCCGACTGGCTGCCCAAGCGGCAGGTTGTGCTGGGCCTCGACCTGCAAGGCGGCGCTTATCTGCTCTATGAGGTCGACCGAACCGACTACATAAAGACACGCCTGCAATCGCTGCGCGGCGAGGTCCGCAAGGCGATGCGGCCCGAGGGCGGCGAGAATATTGGCTATACCGGCCTTGCGGTGCAGGGTGACAGCGTGCAGTTCCGCATTCGCGATATCGCCAAACTCGAAGAGGCCCGGACCCGGCTTCAGCCCCTGGAAAACCCGCTGGCATCATCGATACTCGGTGGCACGCCGGTCAACGAATTCGCGCTGACCTCCACCGATGATGGCCTGTTTCGCTTCGAGTTCACCGAGGAAGGCCTGGCCCAGCGCATTCGCTCGGTGGTCGATCAGTCGATCGAGGTGGTGCGGCTGAGGGTTGACGAATTTGGCGTCACCGAGCCGAGCATCCAGCGCGAGGGTGACGACCGCATCCTGGTGGAGGCACCGGGCGTTCGCGATCCGGCGCGGCTGAAGGACCTGATCGGCCAGACCGCCAAGATGACGTTTCACGAGGTCTGCCGTGGCATGACCCCGGAACAGGCGTTGCAAACCCGGCCGCCATCCGGCTGCATCGTGGTGGAAGGCCTCGAGGATCCGCCGCAACTGCATCTCTTAAAGGAAGACCCGGTCCTGTCCGGCGAGGATCTTGTCGACGCCCAGCCGGCCTTCGACCAGCAGACCAACGAGCCGATCGTGACCTTCCGCTTCAACACGTCCGGCGGTGCCACTTTCGGCAATTTCACGCAGCAGCATGTTGGCGAGCCGTTTGCCATCGTTCTCGATAACGAAGTCATCACCGCCCCGGTGATCCGCGAACCGATCCTGAGCGGGTCCGGTCAGATTTCCGGGCAGTTCACCGTGGAGACCAGCAACGATCTCGCGATCCTGCTGCGCGCCGGCGCCCTGCCGGCGGAACTGACCATCAACCACGAAAGCACGGTCGGTCCGGGTCTCGGCGCCGATTCGGTCGCCGCCGGCCGCATCGCCTCGATCGTCGCGCTGGTCGCCGTTATCGTGTTCATGGTGCTGGCCTATGGCCTGTTCGGTGTGATCGCCGACCTTGCATTGATGGCCAATATCTTCCTGGTCTTCGGAGCGCTGTCGGCCCTGCAGGCGACGCTGACATTGCCGGGTATTGCGGGAATTGTGCTCACGGTGGGTATGGCCGTTGACGCCAATGTGCTGATTTTCGAGCGCATACGCGAGGAAGTGCGGCAAGGTCGAACGCCGATCAATGCCATCGACGCCGGCTATAGCCGCGCCTTGACCACCATCCTGGACGCCAATATCACCACGTTCCTGGCTGCGGTGATCCTGTTCCAACTCGGCTCCGGTCCCATTCGCGGCTTTGCCGTCACCTTGATGATCGGCATCGTCACCACCGTCTTCACCGCCTTCACCTTCTCGCGGCTCATGATCGCCCTATGGGTGCGCATGCGCAGACCGACCGCGATCCCGATCTGACCGCCGGAGATACATTCCATGCGTCTAATACGACTGGTCCCCGACGACACCAAATTCCAGTTCATGACCCATCGCCGCTGGGCGTTCCCCATGTCGGTGATCCTGATTGTCGTCTCTATCGGTCTGTTTGCCGGTGTCGGATTAAATCTCGGTATCGACTTTGTCGGCGGAACGCTGATCGAGGTGCGCGACAAACAGGGGCCTGCCGATATCGGCGAGTATCGGGCGACGCTGGGCGCCCTCAATCTCGGAGACATCCAGGTGCAGGAATTCGGCGAACCGACCGACGTCCTGATCCGTGTTGAGCGCCAGATAGGCGGCGAGGAGGCACAGCAGCGCGCCCTGTTCCTGGTGCGCGAGGCCCTGGGCGATACGGTGGACTATCGCCGCGTCGAGGTGGTCGGGCCGCGGGTCAGCGGCGAATTGGCACGGGCCGGTACGATCGCTGTCGTAGCGGCCCTGTTGGCTGTGCTTGTCTATATCTGGTTCCGCTTCGAATGGCAGTTCGCCTTGGGCGCGATCGCCGCCTTGATCCACGACGTGATCATCACGATCGGCATGTTTTCAGTGCTGCAACTGGTGTTCAATCTGTCGTCGATTGCGGCCATCTTGACCATTGTCGGCTATTCGCTGAACGATACCGTGGTGGTTTATGACCGGGTGCGCGAGACCTTGCGCAAATATAAGAAACTGAACATCGAGGCGATCCTCGACATGGCCATCAATCAGACCCTGTCGCGCACCACCTTGACCTCGGTCACCACCTTACTGGCCTTGCTAGCGCTTTATATCTTTGGTGGCGAGGTCATCCGTTCCTTCACCTTCGCCATGATTTTCGGGGTTATCATCGGTACCTACTCCTCTATCTTCATTGCCGCGCCCGTGCTGATTTTCCTGAATATCCGGGCGCGCGGCAGCGGCGGCGAGGAAACCGGCGAGGCCCAGACCGCATAGACGGAAATCCGGCGGGAAAGATCGTGCCGACACCACCGACCGCGCCTCCGGCGATTGAGATCAGCCACGCCCATTATCCCGACAGGGCAGCGATCGACGCTTATGGCAATGGCGGCTTCCGCTTCGCCGACATGTCCCATCGCGGCGCCATCCTGTGCCTGCCGAGCGGTATCCATGCCTGGGACGCGGCCGATGTGGCGACGGATCTGACAGCCGCGCACTTCGCCCGCATTTTTGACGAGGCCGCAAGGATCGAAATCCTGCTGGTCGGGACCGGGGACAGCCTGGTCGTCCTGCCGGAGGAATTGCGCCAGGACCTGCGCGACCGGCAGATCATGGCCGATCCCATGAGCACCGGCGCCGCAGTGCGCACCTTCAACGTGCTGTTATCGGAAAACCGCGCGGTCGCCGCCGCGTTGTTTGCGGTGGATTGATGCGTGCTCCATTGAGTCGGGTGTAGGATAAAACAACTTCAGTCATTCCCGCCAAAGCGGGAATCTGGGGCCAAAAACTGCGGCTATCGTTTGTTACCCTGGATTTCCGCTTTCGCGGAAATGACTGGAGAAGAACTTTAAGTCTGCGGTTCAAAGGCAGGCGAATTTCACAATCGGAGGCGCCGTGGACGCCGCCTATCGCCATTGCGAGGACCTGGTTCGCACCCACGACAAGGACCGCTTCCTGTCGAGCCTGTTCGCTCCCGCCGATCGGCGCCGATATCTGCACGCGCTCTACGCTTTCGATATCGAGATCGCCCGCATTCGCGATCTCGTCGCCGAACCCTTGCCCGGCGAAGTGCGGCTGCAATGGTGGCGCGACATTCTGGCGGCCGGTCGCGGTGACGAGGCCGCCGGCCATCCGGTCGCCGCCGCGCTTCGCGATACGCTCGCCCGGTGTCGTTTGCCGGCGGAACCGCTGATCGCCGCCTGCAATGCACGCATTTTTGATCTCTACAGCGATCCGATGCCGACTATGAATGACTTGGAAGGCTATTGCGGCGAGGTCCATGCGGCGCCCCTGCGCCTTGCCATGATGGCGCTTTCCGATGGCGGCGATCCGGGCGGCGCGGATGCCGCCGGTCATGCCGGCGTGGCCATCGGCATGACTGAGATCCTGCGCGACCTGCCAAACGATTTGCGGCACGGGCGGATATTTTTTCCGGCCGATCTTCTAGCCCATCACGGTATCATATGGAGCGAGACCACGCGGCCCACCGATCCAAATCACTTCGCGCTCGCGGCCGCCGAACTATCCCTGAAAGCCACACGACACCTGGAAATGGCGCTGGCAAGCATGGCCGGCATTGATCGCCAGGCGATGGCCGCAATGCTGCCATTGGCCCTGGTGCGGCCGCGCCTGAAATGGCTTGACCGGAATCGCCGCAAGGGCCGGGCAGGGGATGGCGATCTGCCGCAATGGCGCCGGCAATGGCATTTATGGCGTGCCGCCCGACGGGGGCTGCAGCGCTTGTCCCGATAAACCGGATTCAATGATAATTTCAGCAGTCATTCCCGCGAAAGCGGGAATCCAGGGCGTCACCGGGAAGCCGTCGATCAATAGCTCTGGATTCCCGCTTTCGCGGGAATGACAATCTCTTACTTTTTGATCCGACTTGCGGTGGCGAGCGTTAGACGCCGGTTGTCTCCGCCTCAGCCCCGGTGGCAGCCAACCAATCACGAAAGTCCCGCAGCGCCCGATCCGTCAGGGCCCGTTTGCGGGCCCGGGTCTTCTCCTTACCACGCAGCCGCCGGCCATCCTCCGGCTTCGGCACTTCTACAGGCGGAAACAGACCGAAATTGATATTCATCGGCTGGAACGACCGCGACGGCCCGCTGTCATCGGCGATATGCCCGCCGGTGACATGGGCGAGCAGCGCGCCCATGGCGGTGGTCTGCGGCGGCGGCGCGGCGGCCTGGGATAGCCATTCTGCAGCCGCGAAATGGCCGGCGAGACAGCCGATCGCCGCCGATTCCACATAGCCCTCGCAGCCGGTAATCTGACCGGCGAACCGGATCCGCGGGTTTGATTTCAATCGCAATTCGCCGTCAAGCAATCGTGGCGCGTTCAAGAATGTGTTGCGATGGATGCCGCCGAGCCGGGCGAACTCGGCATTTTCCAAGCCGGGGATCATGCGAAACACCTTGACCTGCGCCCCATGCTTCATCTTGGTTTGGAAGCCGACCATGTTGTAGAGCGTACCGAGCGCGTTATCCTGGCGCAGTTGGACGATTGCATAGGGCTTGATATCCGGCTGCCGCGGATTGGTCAGGCCGACGGGTTTCATCGGCCCGTGGCGCGGCGTTTCCCGCCCGCGCTCGGCCATCACCTCGATCGGCAGGCAGCCGTCGAAATAGGGCGTATCCTTTTCCCAATTGCGAAATTCGGCGGTCTCTCCGGCAAGCAGAGCGTCGATAAAGGTCTCGTACTGATCTTGCGACATCGGGCAATTGATGTAGTCCGCCGCGCCGCCGCCGGGGCCCGGCTTGTCGTAGCGCGATTGGAACCAGGCGACATCCATGTCGATCGTGTCGAAATGAACGATTGGCGCAATGGCATCGAAAAACGCCAATTCGCCTTCGCCGGTCTCGCTTCGAATTGCCGCCGACAGGGTCGGGGAGGTCAGGGGTCCGGTGGCAATGATTGTCGACTGCCAGTCTTGAGGCGGTAGGCCGGCGATTTCCTCCCGCCGGATCTCGATCAGCGGATGGGCTTCAAGACTGTCTGTCACCGCCTGAGAAAAGCCGTCACGATCGACCGCCAGCGCGCCGCCGGCCGGCACCTTGTGAGCATCGCCGGCGCGCATCACGATACTGTCCGCAAGGCGCAATTCCGCGTGCAGCAGCCCGACTGCATTCTGTTCCGCATCATCGGAGCGGAAGGAATTGGAGCAGACAAGCTCCGCCAGCCCGTCCGTCTGATGGGCCTCGGTGGCCCGCACCGGCCGCATTTCATGCACGACCACCGGTATGCCGCGCCGGGCGATCTGCCAGGCGGCTTCCGATCCGGCCAGGCCGCCGCCGATAACATGAATGGGGTGTCGGTCCATGGGGTTGGTATTGGGGCAGGAGAGGCGGCGCGTCAAGGTTCCGTGAAGACATGTCTTGCGAGCGTTTTTTCTTTGTTCGTTAACGGGGATTCTATTAGGGTCCCGGGTCATGCTTGGATTGCCGGAAAAGTACCGTCGAATTTCCTCCGCGCTTGCCGTCGCCGGGGTCGCGGCAATCGCGCTTGGCGGATGTGCCGCGCAAGGTACGAATGGCGCGCCGTCTGACTGGTTCGACACCCGGCAGGCGGTCAAGCCCAAACAGGCCCGGGTCTTCGTCTGCCATACCTTTGGCTGTCGCCGCCGCACGCCGGTTCAATTCTCCGGTGACGATCTACAGGCGCTGCGCACGATAATCGCCGAGGGCAGCCAGTCGCCGGCCGCCGAGCGTCAGGCGCTCGGAAACGCCGTTCAATGGTATGAGCGGCGGATCGCGCCCGATGTCGGTTCGCACAACGATGTCGGCGGCTATGACGCCAGTATGTCCGGTGTTCCGGGCCAAATGGATTGCATCGACGAGGCGACCAACACGACAAGCCTTCTGATGGTCGCTGAAAGCCACGGCATGCTGCGCCATCATCGGGTCGGCCATCCGGTGGCCAAGGGCTATTTTCTTGATGGCCGCTATCCGCACGCCACGGCGGTTGTGGTCGAGAAGGGGAACAAGGTTCCCTACGCGATCGATTCGTGGATCCACGACAATGCCGAGCCGCCCGATATCATGGATCTCGACACCTGGATGATTGTCCGGAATTGAGAAGTCGGAAAAGAAAAGCGCCCGCCGGAGGGAGGTCCGGCGAGCGCTGATCTACGCAAGAACTGGGGGAGGAACCAATATCTTGCGCAAGGCGGAGTGTGGGAGGTACGCGCTCCGCCTGAGAGTGGGTTAGTGGGTCACCGACCGGGCAATGGTCGGAATGTCGGAGCGGGAAATTCCGATATCGTCGAGCTCGCGCGGCGACAGGCGCATCAACTCATCGTAGGTGTCACGGTATTTCCGCCAGTTGCGATACTTGGATCGAACATTGTCAAACATCGCTTTCGCCTTTCTTCTGTCTGCCCACCTTTTTTCGCGGTGCAGCATTGAACTGTTGTGATCGGTATTTAGTGATTAACTCCCCGAAAGTACAGGAATAAGTCCGCATATCAGAAATGCGCTTTGTGCATTGCACAATGACCGAAATGTGGCATTGCGGAAAAGGAAGATTTAACGGGAATTGTGATTCGCATTGAGGCAGTGCCCCCGGGGCGAGATTCCGGGTCTGCGCAGCAGCTTTTCATGCTGCAGCGCGCACGGAATGACGCTTGCGGGTTCGGCGGGAGCAGGCGGATCGGATCTTGCCGGCAATGCGTTAAAAACAACGCCGACCGCGCGGCATCAAGACACTTCCAACCATTAGAGCGTCGAACGATCACATGGAATCATTTGATGGAGCCAAATTCGTTCATATGGACGGCGCGGTGCGCGGCGCGATGCTGGCGCTATCCAAGCAAGCGCCGCAATGGTGAGACTTGTCGAACGATGGGCGAATTCGGCCCACCGGAGGCCGTTTTCTCACGCCCGCCGGACTTCGCTCGGCTCCGCTTATGGTCAGTTAGACCACCGCGCGACGCCTGCCTTGCCAGCAGACGCGAAAAAACGGTCAAATGATCCCGTGTGGTCGCTCGACGCTTTGAGGTAAATAACCGCGGCAAGTTTCCCGCCGATCCATCTTCCGGTGTCATCCCGTGTGCATTGCAGCATGGAATGCTGCCATGCAGACACGGATCTCTTCAGCACGATCTGAAATAGATGGCGGCCACCCAATCCGGCGCGCCGGCCGCACCGGACACCTACTCGGCGGCGTGGGTCTGCGCCGGACGCCGCTCCAGAAGCTCGCCCAGGAACTGCCCGGTATAGGAGCGCGGATTGGCGGCGATTACCTCCGGCGGGCCCTCGGCGACGATCTCGCCGCCGCCATCGCCGCCCTCAGGGCCAAGATCAACGATCCAGTCGGCGGTCTTGATGACCTCCAGATTATGTTCGATCACCACCACCGTGTTGCCGGAATCGACTAGCTCATGCAGCACGTCGAGCAGTTTGGCGACATCGTGGAAATGCAGCCCCGTCGTCGGTTCATCCAGAATATAGAGCGTGCGCCCGGTTGCCCGGCGCGACAATTCCTTGGCGAGCTTGACCCGCTGCGCCTCGCCGCCCGATAATGTCGTCGCCTGCTGGCCGATCTTGATGTAGCCGAGACCGACCCGGTTCAGCGTCACCAGCTTGTCGCGCACCGCCGGCACGGCGGAAAAGAACTCGGTCCCTTCCTCCACTGTCATGTCGAGCACATCGGCGATTGACTTGCCCTTGAACCGCACTTCCAGGGTTTCGCGATTGTAGCGCTCGCCCTTGCAGGCATCGCAGGTGACGTAGATATCCGGCAGGAAGTGCATCTCGATCTTGATCACGCCGCCGCCCTGGCAAGCCTCGCACCGGCCGCCCTTGACGTTGAAGGAAAAACGCCCCGGCGCGTAGCCCCGCGCCTTGGCTTCCGGCAGGCCGGCGAACCATTCCCGGATCGGCGTGAAGGCGCCCGTATAAGTCGCCGGATTGGAGCGCGGCGTGCGTCCGATCGGCGATTGGTCGATGTCGATGATCTTGTCGAGGAATTCGAGCCCTTCCACATGGTCATGCTCGGCCGGATGTTCGCGCGCTTTTGAAATTCGCCGCGCCGCCGCCTTGTATAGCGTTTCGATCAGCAGGGTCGACTTGCCGCCGCCGGAGACGCCGGTCACGCAGGAAAATATGCCGAGCGGCACATGCGCGGTCACATTCTTCAAATTATTGCCCCGCGCGCCGACCACCTTGAGCCGACGTCGGTCGGGGATCGGCCGCCGTTCTTGCGGCACCGGGATCTGCAGGGCGCCGCTCAGATATTGGCCGGTCAACGACGCGGCGTTATCCATCACCGCTCCGGGCGTGCCTTGTGCCACGATGCGGCCGCCATGAACGCCAGCACCCGGACCCACATCCACCACGTGGTCGGCAGTCAGGATCGCTTCTTCGTCATGTTCCACGACGATCACCGTGTTGCCGAGGTCGCGCAGATGCTTCAGCGTTTCCAGAAGCCGCGCATTGTCGCGCTGATGCAGGCCGATGGACGGTTCATCGAGCACATAGAGCACGCCGGTCAGGCCCGAGCCGATCTGCGACGCTAGCCTGATGCGTTGGCTTTCGCCGCCCGACAGAGTGCCCGAATTGCGCGACAGGGTCAGGTAATCAAGGCCAACATCGTTCAAGAAGCGCAGCCGCTCGCGGATCTCCTTGAGAATGCGGGTCGCAATTTCGTTCTGCTGGTCGGTGAGCGTCCCCGGCAGGTCGGTGAACCAATGCATGGCGGCGCGGATCGACATCTGCGCCACATGGCCGATATGCAACGTGTCGAGCTTCACGGCCAGGGCTTCCGGCTTCAGCCGATAACCGTCACAAGCCTCGCAAGGATGATTGGATTGATAGCGCGCCAGCTCCTCGCGCACCCAGGAGGAATCGGTCTCCCGCCAGCGCCGCTCGATATTGTTGATCACCCCCTCGAACGGTTTCTTCGTCTCATATTTGCGCAGGCCGTCATCATAGACGAAGGTGATCGCGTCCTTACCCGAGCCGTATAAAATGGTATCGCGGACTTCATCCGGCAGGTCGTCCCATGGGGTGGTCATCGCCACCTTATGATGCCGGCTGATTGCTTCCAATGTCTGGGCGTAATAGGGCGAGGTATTGCCAGTGCGCGCCCAGGGCGCCACCGCGCCATCGCGCAGGGACAGTGTCGGATCGGGCACCACCAGATCGGCTTCGAATTGCAAGGTGGTCCCGAGCCCGTCGCAGGCCGAACAGGCGCCATAGGGATTGTTGAAGGAAAACAGCCGCGGCTCGATCTCGGCAATGGTGAAGCCGGAAACCGGGCAGGCGAATTGCTCGGAAAAGACCAGCCGCCGCGCCGCCCCGTCATCGTCGGTTTCATCGGCAAATTCGGCGACCGCGATGCCGTCGGCGAGCCGCAGTGCGGTTTCAAGGGAGTCAGCGAAGCGGGTCGCCATGTCGTCACGCACCACCACCCGGTCGACCACCACGTCGATATCGTGCTTGAACTTCTTGTCGAGCGCCGGCGCCTCGGCGATCTCGTAGAAGGTGCCGTCGATCTTCACCCGCTGAAAGCCCTTGGCCATCAACTCGGCCAGTTCCTTGCGGTATTCGCCCTTGCGGCCGCGTACAATCGGCGCCAACAGGTAGAGCCGCGTGCCTTCGGACAAGGCAATCAGCCGGTCGACCATCTGCGTCACCGTCTGGCTTTCGATCGGCAGCCCCGTTTCCGGTGAGTAGGGCACGCCGACCCGGGCGAACAACAGCCGCATATAGTCGTAGATTTCGGTGACGGTGCCCACGGTCGAGCGCGGATTGCGCGACGTTGTCTTCTGCTCGATGGAAATCGCCGGCGACAGGCCGTCGATCTGGTCCACATCCGGCTTCTGCATCATCTCCAGGAACTGGCGGGCATAGGCGGACAAAGATTCCACATAGCGCCGCTGGCCCTCCGCGTAGATGGTATCGAAGGCAAGCGACGACTTGCCCGAACCGGATAGACCGGTCAGCACGATCAACTGGTCGCGCGGAAGCTCAAGATCGATATTCTTCAAATTATGCTCGCGCGCGCCACGAATGGTGATCGCCTTGAGCGATGTGCCGCCTTCGGTCATCGGTTAGCCGGTTCCGGTTGGTAAAGACCTTCCCACAAACTAAGCACGAATGGCATCGGCGCAAGCGGATGAACCGAAAAATCCACAAACGGACCGGCCTCGAAGTCAATCACTCCTGTCACCCCCTGCCACACAGCCCTCATATTACCCCTTGTCGGCCGATGCGCGGAACCCGCACCTGCCGGCATCATCCCGTATTAATGGCAATCTTTCCAATGTCGGGACGGGTCCACCACTTTCAAAATTCCTCAAATCTCGACCTGCCTTGATTTTCAGGAAATGAATCACTAGAACATAGCATGAACAAATTGAAGGTCAAATGTGGAAAAGCCGCTGGTATGGCGCGCAACCATAGAGAAGGTGCGCTATATCAGGGACGGTTCTAATTTCCAGTCCCGGTTCGACGCCTTGACCGCTACCGGCCTTAAGGGTCGCAGCGGCCGGTCTCAAATAAGAGGCCGCAAAAAATGCCCGGGCCAGTTCAGCGAGGAATGTAATCATGGCGGGGAGTGTCAACAAAGTGATCCTGATCGGCAATCTGGGCGCCGATCCGGAAATTCGCCGGACCCAGGACGGCCGGCCGGTGGGCAATCTGCGGGTCGCCACCACCGAGTCATGGCGCGACAAGCAGACCGGCGAGCGCCGGGAGAAAACCGAATGGCACCGCGTGGTCATTTTCAGCGAGGGCCTGTGTCGGATCGCCGAGCAATATTTGCATAAAGGCTCCAAGATCTATCTGGAAGGCCAATTGCAGACCCGTAAATGGGAAGACCAGTCGGGCCAGGAGCGCTACACGACGGAAGTCGTTCTGCAGGGATTCAACGGTGTGCTCACCATGCTCGACAGTCGCGGCCAGGGTGGCGCCGGCGAGTCCCGCGGCGATTACGGCTCCGGCGGCGGCGATTTCGGTCGCTCCGGCCCCATGGACAGCCCGGCCCAGGGCGGCGGCGGATATAGCCGCAATGAGGACCTTGACGACGAGATTCCGTTTTAGCCCTAATGTTTTTCGCCAAGGCCTAGCGGCTGTAGCGATAATTGAAACCGGCGCCAAACCAACCGCATCTGTCCTCGCCCGGCTTGACCGGGCGATCCAGTAGACACCGCCGTCAGCAACTGGTAACCCATTGTTATTAGTCAATTAAACACGCTGATTACTAGTTTGCCCGGTCAAGCCGGGCAATGACAGTGAGGCGTGCGGCAGATGTGTGAATCTCTTAGGGTCCGACGTTCCATGCGCATCCTGGTTACCGGCGCAAACGGATTGATCGGCAGCGCCATTGTGCGTCATTTGATTCAGGACGGGCATGCGGTCACCGGCAGCGTCCGCGATCCCGGGCGGGCAGGGCGGTTGCTACCCGGCGTGCCGTTGATCGGCGGCGATTTCAATACCGACCACGATCCCGACATATGGCGCCAGCGCGTTGCCGGTTTCGATGCTGTCGTCAATTGCGTCGGCGTCCTGCAGGATGGTGGTCGCGACAGCCTGGAAAACGCCCATATCCACGGCGCAACGGCCCTTTTCAAGGGCGCCGAAGCCGCCGGTATCCGCCGGATCGTGCATATTTCGGCGATCGGCGCCGACCCGGACGGTCAGACCGGCTTTGCCCGCACCAAGGCGCAAACGGAGCAGATCCTCTCCGACATTGCGGTTGATTGGGTCGTCCTGCGACCCGGTCTTGTCTTGGCCCGAACTGTTTATGGCGGCACCGCGGCCATTCGCGGCCTCGCCGGCCTGCCGCTGCTTACTCCGCTCCCGACAAACTCGCGGCCGATCCAGGTCATCGGCATTGACGACCTGACGCGCATCGTCGGTCTGGCGCTGCAATCGCCCGACCTTGCCGGCGGCGTCCACGACCTGGCCGCGGCCGAACCGACCACGTTGCGCGATATCGTGTCGGCTTATCGCACCTGGCTTGGATATCCGCCGGCTCGCGCGATCGACATGCCCGCATGGGCGGCGCAGCCCCTGTTCGTCCTTGCCGATTTCGCGGGCCGCCTGGGTTGGCGCAGTCCGCTGCGATCGACTGCCTGGCAGCAGCTCGCCACCGGTGTCACGGCTCAGCCCGACCATCTCGCCAATCCGGTTTTAACCGGCGAAATCAGTCCGCTGTTGGACGTTCTTAAATCAATACCTGCAACCGTCCAGGATCGTTGGCACGCGCGGTTGTTCTTTATAAAACCCATGGCAATCGTGCTGTTGGCCCTGTTCTGGATCGCCTCCGGGTTGATCGCGCTTGGCCCGGCACGCCAAGCTGCGACATCCATGGCCGAGGCCGCCGGCCTCACGCCAGCAATGGCCAGCCTGCTGACATATGTCACCGCCCTCCTCGATATCTTGATCGGCGCGGCCATGCTGTGGAAGCCGACCCACCGGCCGGCCCTTGCCGTATCCGTGCTGGTCTGCCTCGCGTATCTGGCCGCCGGCACCTTGCTTCAGCCGGGACTGTGGCTCGATCCGCTCGGACCGCTCGTCAAGATCTTTCCCGTGATCGGGTTGACGGCCCTTGTCGCGGCCATGGGAGATGACCGCTGATGGATCTCTACCTGCTCGCCCGGCTGCTCCACATTCTAGGCTCCACCGTGCTCTTCGGCACCGGTCTGGGCATTGCCTTTTTCATGTTTCGCGCCCATTGGACCGGGGATCCGAAAATTATCGCCGCCACCGGATCCATCGTGGTCACCGCCGATTTCATCTTCACCGCAACGGCGGTCGTCGCCCAGCCGCTCACCGGCTACTGGCTGATGATCCAGACCGGGCGCGATTTCACCGAAGGGTGGATCATCGCCGCTTTGGCCCTTTATGTGCTGACTGGCCTGTGCTGGTTGCCGGTCGTGTGGATCCAGATGCGTCTGCGCGACCTGGCGCTGGCGGCCGAACGGGCGCAAACGGAACTGCCGCCGCGCTATTATCGCCTGTTTTGGACCTGGTTCGCCCTCGGCTGGCCTGCCTTCGCCGCCGTGATCGGCATTTTCTGGCTGATGATCGCCAAACCGGAGATGTCATACTAACCTTTAGGCCGGGTCTTTTCCATTTCCTCCAGTTCCAGATGGTGCCGCTGCGACTGCACCTCGATGAAGACCTGGCCGACGATCGGGAAGCGGTCGCGGATTGCCGTTTCGAGGGCGTAGATCGCTTCTTCCACCTTGCCGGCGGTCAAATTGTCCTCGTAGTCGACCGACAGCGCCAGGAGCACGTCAGACGGTCCGCGATGCAGGGTGCGGATTTCGTTCAGGCGGTCGACGGTCGGCGTGGCGTCGACGATATCCCGGATCACGTCGATGATTTCCGGGTGGGCGGATTCGCCGATCAACAGCCCCTTGGTTTCGATCGCCAACAGGATCGCCGCGCCGGCAAGAATGCAGCCGATCACTATGGAGGCCGCCCCGTCGAGCCAATACATACCGGTGGCATCAGCCGCATAGATGCCGATAAAGGCGACGACCAGGCCGAGCATGGCGGCCGTATCCTCAAACAGGACAGTAAACACCGTCGGGTCCTTGGACCGCTGCACCTCCTCCATCCATCCGCGTTTGCCCTTCATGGACTGGAATTCCCGAAAGGCGAACCACCAGGCAATTGCCTCGAACACCATGGCCAGGCTGAGCACGATGTAATTGATACTCGGATCGGCGATTTCGTGCGGATGCTGGACTTTCTGGATCCCTTCATACATCGACACGCCGGCGCCGACGGCAAAGATCAGGATCGCCACTACGAAGGCCCAGAAATAGATCTCCGATCCATAGCCGAAGGGATGGCGCTCGTCCGGCGGCCGGCTCGCCCGCCTGATGCCATAAAGCAGGAGCGCCTGGTTGCCGGTATCCACCAGGGAGTGGATGCCCTCCGACAGCATCGCCGACGATCCGGTGATCGACGCGGCGACGAACTTTGTCACGGAAATCAAGGAATTGCCGGCCAAGGCGGCAAAAATGACTTTCTTTGATCCACTCGATGCCATATTCCAAGCAGCCAAATAAGTAAGTGGTGCGTAGGTAAACGGTTTGACCCGTTTCGATGGATCAATACCCGATTCCCTCCGCGTTTGACCTGTCCGAATGCAATACGGAATGGCGCGGCTTTCGCGGAATGCAGCCCCACCTGTCGGGATTTGCGCATGCAGGATCGAATGTCGACTGAATTTTCGGTGATAGGGCCATGAGCGGGGCCGCCTCCATAGGCCCCAAGGGTGGCGACTATCACGCTCAGAACGGTGAGGACCGTATCCTGGCCGGCTATTGCGATCGATTGGGGATCGAGACCGGATATTTCGTCGAATTCGGCGCCTGGGACGGCAAGACCCTTTCCAACACTTACCACTTCTACGACCGAAAAAACTGGCGCGGCTGCTATATCGAGGGCGATCCGGAGCGCTATGGGGACCTGACGGCGAATATCGATGCCGCGCGCGCCGACCTGGTGCAGGCCTTCGTGGCTCCGGACGGCGACAACAGCCTGGACGCTATCTTAACGCGGGTCGGCGCCCCGCAGGATTTCGATATCCTGTCCGTCGATATCGATTCCGACGATTACCGTGTCTGGCAGGGTGTGCACGCCTTTCGGCCGAAGCTGGTGGTCACCGAGTACAATCCCACAATCCCCAATTCCTGTTTCTATGTGCAGGATCCGGGCGCCCATATCGGCAATTCGGCGCGCGCCATGGCCGAGCTTGGAACGCAAAAAGGTTATGTGGCGGCCTGCGCCACACCGACCAATCTGATTTTCGTCCGCGCGGATTTAGCGGAAAAACTCGACATCGAGCCACGCGACCTCAATGCGCTGCGCGACGACATGGGGCACATTTTTTACGGCTATGACGGCTCCTGCGTCGTCACCGGCAACCTGGACCGCAGCCCCTGGACGGGAAAATCCTTGCGCCTGACCCTGGATGCCGCGCCGGTCGATTTTTCCCAGGTGCGCAGGATCGTCCGGCTGTGGCTGAAAGGCCTGCTATCCTCCTGACCGTGGGAGGGCAGGGCAATGAACTGGCTCGGTATCGGCATTGTCGCAGGATTGGGCACAGAGCATCGTCCGGTGCCAGTCTCACCGCCTGACGTCGAAAATGGCAGTTCGGACTACGTCCTTCTCTAACGCAATCGGGTACCGCGCCGCAGAATCGTCTGAGGGCGACGGGATCGCCGATCAGCCGCCTCCGACACCAATCGCCACCGGACGAACCGGCGAACCGGAATGGCCGCGGGACCGGAGCGGCAGGATGATCGTGCACGACGTCCACACCTTGTCGGCGGCAAGCTCGTCCAATTTGGCGTTCTGGATATTGTGAATGCCCGACTGGGTCAGATTGTGGTGGTGGATGACGAAGGGCAATCCCCTGTCCATGCCTTGCGGCGGCATGGCTTTTTGTGCCAATTGTCCGTCAGCGACCGGATCGGTGAAGGGATTGTCGAGGGCGACCAGCACGACCTTGCGCTCTTGGAGATACTTGGCGCCGTCCTCCGACAGGCCGGGCCCCATCGTGTAATAGCGTTTGGCCTCATCGGGATCGGCCCAGTTTTCCGACCAGCCGGTATAAATATAGACCACGTCGCCGGGCAGGATGCCGCGCCAGCCGATGCCTTGGCTTTCAAGCATGGCCTCGATGTCGGCCTTGGTCACCATCTGGCCCGGCTGCATGGCCTGGCCGCCGCCCAAATGGGCCTTGGCGTCGAGAAGCACGGCCGAAGTGATGATCGGCGGGACGTTCTCTATCCCCAGTTTCAAAAGCGGCGAATCCGCCGTCGGTTTGACATCGGCCTGGCCGTGGCCGCCGTAATATTGGGCCTTGCCGACCGGTGCGTCGCCCTTGCCGTCCCAGGCCTGGTCGTAGTGGGCGAAGTGACCGAGGGCATCCATCTGCGTGCCCTGAGCACCCGGCTCGCCGCCGAGCACCTGCTCGCCGTTGAAGACGTGCCGGGTGCCGGGAATGGAGACCGACGGGGTGAATTTATAGGACAGCGGCCGGCCGAAGGGAGATAGCGGCATGGTGTTGGACCGCATGTGGCTTAATTCGTAAGCCTTGGCGTTTCCTTGCGCCAGATGATGGGCGCAGCGCATCCATGTGCCGGGACCCAAAGTGTTGGCCATGCCGCGCTGGTCGCCCGCTGGCCAGGGTCCGGCCGGTACCATTGGTTTGGAGTTTTCGACGACCGTCCGATGGTTTTCGTCGGCCGCCTGGGCGGCACCGATCATCCAGGGCGCGCCGATCAATGCGAGTAACGCAGTGGTCCGAACGAGATTTTGTCGTTTGATTGTACCCATAATTCCCTCCCGTTGCATCGATTGGGATAGAATAGGCTATTTCGCGAGCGATTGTCAGGGCCGACCGACGTTTCCACCGCGCGGAGAAAAACCCCTTGAATCCCCGTACCACATCCGTCAATAACCACTACCGACCGCGCTGACTACGTTCCGACCGATTCTGCCGCTGAATGATTTTTCGCCGCTTTGCCCATCTAATCCTGCTGCTGACCCTGGTCTGCGCCGTCATGCTGGACGGTAGCACCGATGCCCGTGCGGAAAAAATCGCCAATCGGATTGCGGTGTTCGCAGGGCTCGACAAGATCACCGGGAGGATCATTTCCTTCGATGTCTATATCGATGAAACGGTGCAATTCGGCGCCCTGCAGGTAACACCCCGGGTATGCTACAGCCGGCCGCCGACCGAGCCGCCGAAGACCACAACCTTCGTGGAAGTGGATGAAATCACGTTGAATAACGAAGTGCGGCGGATTTTCAGCGGCTGGATGTTTGCATCGGCGCCGGGCCTGCATGCGGTCGAGCATGCCGTTTATGACGTCTGGTTGACCAATTGCAAAATGGATTCAGCGGTGCCGCCGCCGGACAGGCAGTAGAAGTCGCCGTCGCCCTGCAACGCCTCCTCAAGGAGACGATGGTAGTCCCGACGGGGTACTTCGACGGTGCCGAAACGGCGCAGGTGATCGGTGACGAATTGGGTGTCGAGCAGGCAATATCCACCGACCTTCAGCCGGGCGACCAGATAGACCAGGGCGACTTTTGACGCATCACGGACGCGGGTGAACATGCTCTCACCGAAAAAGGCGCGGCCGAGGCTGACGCCGTAGAGGCCGCCGACCAGTCCTCCGTCCTGCCAGGCTTCCACCGAATGGCAGTGGCCCATTTCGAACAGGTCCCGATAAAGAGACCGAATGCGATTGTTGATCCAGGTCTTGCTGCGGCCGGGCACTTCGGCGCCGCAATTGGCGATGACGGCGTCAAACGCGGTGTCGACGCGGATTTCAAACGGGGTCTGACGGATGGTGCGTGCCAGGCGTCGCGGCACATGAAAGCGATCGAGGGGCAGGATGCCGCGAAATTCCGGTTCGATCCAATAAAGACCCGGATCGTCAGCGCTTTCGGCCATCGGAAAAATACCGCAGGAATAGGCCTTCAAAAGTACCTGCGGGGTGATTTCCAAATATGTTTCATACGATCGGGACATGCCAATCCATAAATCGATCGATTGCCAACCGGATGTGCGGATCCGGCGACCGCGCCTCCACGCCCGAAGACAATACCCGTCCTTGTATAGGTGTCAGGCCAGGTGTTTTTCAAGCCAATGGATATCGTACATGCCGTTGCCGATATCCTGATTGTCGACCAACTCCCGGAACAGCGGAATTGTCGTTTCGATGCCGTCGACCACGAATTCATCGAGACAGCGGCGCAGGCGCATCAGGCATTCCACCCGGTTGCGGCCATGAACGATCAGCTTGCCGATCAGGCTGTCATAATCCGGCGGGATGCGGTAGCCCTGATAGACCGCCGAATCGACACGCACGCCGAGCCCACCCGGCGGATGATAATAGGATATGCGCCCCGGCGAGGGGGCGAAGGTCGCCGGATTTTCCGCGTTGATACGGCATTCGATTGCGTGGCCGCCAAAGGTCAGATCGTCCTGGGACAGGGTGAGGTCGGCGCCGGAAGCAATGCGGATCTGTTCGTTGACCAGGTCGATGCGGGTGATCATTTCGGTGACCGGATGCTCGACCTGCAGCCGGGTATTCATCTCAATGAAGTAGAATTCGCCGTCCTCGTATAAAAACTCCACCGTGCCGACGCCCGAATACCCCAGCTCAGCCGCGGCATTGGCCACGATGTCGCCGATCCGATTGCGTTGTTCCTCGTTGAGGCAGGGGGAAGGGGCCTCTTCCCAGACCTTTTGATGACGCCGCTGTAAGGAGCAGTCGCGCTCGCCGAGATGGATCGCCTGGCCCTTGCCGTCTCCGAGCACCTGGATTTCGATGTGCCGCGGCCGTTCCAGGAATTTTTCCATATAGACGGCGTCATCACCGAAGGCGGCCCGGGCTTCCGATCGCGCCGTGGAAAATGCGGTGTCGATCTCGGCGGCGGAACCGGCGATCTTCATGCCGCGGCCGCCGCCGCCCGCCGAGGCTTTGATGAGGACCGGGTAACCGATTTCTTCGGCAAAGCGCCGGGCTTCGGCGATATCGGCGACGGCGCCCTCGGATCCGGGAACGACCGGGATGCCCAGACGCTTGGCCGTCTGCTTGGCTTCGATCTTGTCGCCCATCAGCCTGATATGATCGCCGCTTGGGCCGATGAAGGTGATTTTGTGCGCCTTCAGAATGTCAGCGAAGCGCGCGTTTTCCGACAGAAAGCCATAGCCGGGATGCACCGCGTCGGCGCCGGTAATCTCGCAAGCCGCCAAGAGCTGGGGGATGTTGAGATAGCTTTCTGTCGCCCGCGGCGGGCCGATGCACACGCTTTCGTCGGCAAGGCGCACATGCATGGCGTCGGCATCAGCGGTGGAATGGACGGCGACCGTCGCAATGCCCAGTTCCTTGCAGGCCCGCAGCACGCGAAGGGCGATTTCGCCACGATTGGCTATGAGGATTTTGCCGAACATCGCTAAGAACCGAGGATCATTCGATGACCAGAAGCGGCTCGCCATATTCCACCGGCTGGCCGTCCTCGACCAGAATGGCGGTGACGGTGCCGTCTTTTTCGGCCGGGATCTGATTCATGGTCTTCATGGCTTCCACGATCATCACCGTTTCGCCGACCTGGACCGTATCGCCGACTTCGACAAATGGATCGGCGCCCGGTTCCGGCGCCCGGTAGGCGGTGCCGACCATGGGCGAGCGCACTGCGTCGGGGTGGCCTGCCGGGTCGGATTCGGCGGCCGGCGCCGGGTCGCCGGCTTGTTTCGTGGGCAAGGGCGCGACTACAGGCGGCGCGGAGACCGTCACAGGCGCCGGCGCGGCGCGGGCCACGCGAATGCGCAGATCACCTTGCTCGACCTCGATTTCCGATAAATCGGAATCGCTCAGCAAGGATGCCAGGTCGCGGATCAGCTCCTGGTCTATCGTTGATTTCTTATCAGACATTCGGTTCGGCCTTACTGGAGTTTGCGGCATCCTCGATGGCGTCGAGAATGGCGTTGACAGCCAAGACGTAGCCTCGTGGTCCAAAGCCGCAAATTATTGCGGTGGCCACCGGTGAGATATAGGACTTCTTGCGGAAATCTTCACGGGCGTGCACGTTCGACAAATGCAGTTCGACAATCGGCATATTCGCCGTGCGCAGGGCATCGTGGACGGCAACCGATGTATGGGTGTATCCGGCTGGATTGATGATGATGCCGTCGGCTTCGGATGCCGCCTCCTGGATCCAACCGACCAGTTCGCCCTCGCTGTTGGTCTGACGAAACGTTAGATCGACATCCCGTCCGGCCAATGCGGCGCGGCAATCCGCTTCGATATCGGCAAGAGTGGCGGCGCCGTAAATGCCCGGTTCACGAACACCCAGCATGTTCAGGTTCGGACCGTTCAAAATACTGAGTCGAATCGTCATGAACGCCAGTTCGGTTCGGACCGGAATCACATCCGGTAAAAATGTTGGCGCAGTTATACGGGGTCCACCGGAAATGGGGAAGCCCCGTAAAATACCGGCTCTGGATAGAAGACTGATTTAGCGGTCCGATCGGGAGGCCGCGCCGGGGCCGCTAACAGACGGTCGAACCGCAATTGCGCAAGTCGTCGATCTTCTTTTTCAATTCGTCGTAGCCGACCGCGCCGAAGACGGCTTCATCGCCGATGACATAGGACGGCGTGCCAGTCAGGCCGAGACTGTTTGCAAGCGCATAGACCTCTTCTATCGTCGCCGAGACTTCCGATTTTTTCATATCCGCCTGCAAGCGATCGAGATCAAGACCCATCTGCTCGGCCACCATCAGGGCGCGGCCCTTGTTCGCCCGTCCGCGACCGTTCAACATGGCTGAATGGAATTCGAGATATTTGTCCGGCGCCTGCATTTGCACGGCGATTGATACCTGGGCCGCCTCCACCGAGTTCTGGCCAAGGACCGGGAACTCCTTGAGCACGACACGCAAATTGGAATCGGTTTCAAGCAATTTGGTCAAATCCGCCATGGCGCGTTTGCAAAAGCCGCAATTGTAGTCAAAGAACTCGACGAGGACGACATCGCCATTGGGATTGCCGACCTCCGCCTGACGCGTGGAATTGAACAACGTAGCCGAGCGCTGCTTGATGGTTTGGGCCCGTTCGGCGGTTTCCCGCTCTTCGCGCTGCTGTTCCAGTTTGACCAGCGCATCCTGGATGAGCTGCGGGTTCTGCATGATATAGTCGCGAACGATCTCTTCGACCTGCTTGCGCTGTTCCGCAGTCATATCATCGGCAGCAGAAGACAAAGGCGCCATGATCATCACGGCAGCGAACACGGTTGCGACCAGGCGGCCGGGAATATTGGTCATCAATTCGCTCACTTTCAGGTTAGGGCGGTCCGATACATTAGGTCAGCATTTGCCGGAACAAACAAATTCCACGCCGCCAAGGTAGTACCCGGCCAAGTTATCACGCGGTTACAATTTCGGCATTGTATAAGACACAATATCGTCAGCTTGTAGCCATCCGGGTGATCCGCGCTTCAATTTTTTTTGAGCCCGGGCGGCATAGCGTTTGGCCGTCGCGATATCGCCGGAGATCGCAATACCCTGGGCGGTCGCAAGATCCGCCATGCCCGTATCGCCCAGTCTGGCATAGGCGATGGCCAATTGCCGCCAGCCGACCGGGGAATTGGGCGAGCTTTTCAGGCCGCGGCGCAATTGCGATACCGCCTCCTTCAACAGGCCCTTCTGATTGGCGCTGACCATGGCGTTGCCGAGCGAGATCCGGATCAGGCTGGACTTGGGCGCCAATTGCACGGCCCGCCGCAGTGGCGCGACGGCGTCTTTCGGCCGCCCGCTCTCGACCAGCGCCTGGCCCTTCAATTCCCAGAAATAGGGATATTTGGGCGCCGATTTGATCAGCGCGTCGATCTGGCGAACCGCGCCGCGCGGGTTGCCATGGCGATAGGCGGCGATGGCCCGGGCATAGCGCGCTGGCAGCGAGGTGTTCTTTTTCGGATAGTGCCGGGCAACCGTGCTCGGGTGGGAGGTGAAACCGATTATCTTGGCGCGCATCATATCGTGGCGCTGCTGAAGCTTCGGCGGATCCTTCTTGGCGAAGTGCTTGGAGCGCTTGGCCGAATGTTCCAATTGGGAGATGCGCTCACGCGGCATCGGGTGGCTTCGCGCATAGGGGTCGGCATATTTGGCGGAGAACAATTGCTGATCGGCGAGCCTTCGGAATGTCGTGAGCAGACCGGCGGCCG
This sequence comes from Rhodobiaceae bacterium, assembly GCA_965224185.1. GTDB lineage: Bacteria > Pseudomonadota > Alphaproteobacteria > Rhizobiales. Next base: position 79,645 of record OZ245042.1, read on the forward strand.
ACTGGCCGGTCCGGTCCAGATATTTCAGCGCCGCCCGGTCGGCGGCCATTTCCTCTCCCCGTTGATAGGACAGGAAATTGCGTTGCGCAGCGCTGGCACCACCGGTCAATACCCCGACGCCACCCTTGGACAATCCCGAGGACCCTGTCGCCGCACCAGCGGCGATGGCGCCGGCGGCGAGTATGGTGGTCAGCATGGCCAAGGCCTGGGAGCGTTCCAGCGCCTGGCGCAGACGCGCCAGGTGGCCGCCGGCTATATGGCCGGTTTCATGAGCCAGCACGCCGATGACCTCATTTGCGGTTTTTGCCTCCAGCAGCACACCGATATTGATGAACATCAGCCGTCCCGATGCCACGAAGGCGTTGAACTTCTTGTCGTTGAGCAAGATGATCTCGATATTCGACGAACCGACGCCGGCGGCGCGGAATATGGGTTTGGCGTAACCTTGCAGGATCGATTCGATCTCCGCATCCCGGATCACCGGAAGTGGCCGTCCGCCCTGGGCATAGGCCGGCGCGATTTGCGCGGCCGCGATGGTGGCGGCGATCGCGATGACGGCCGTGTTTTGGAGGCGCGCGCCCAATCGCCTATGGCCAAGACGGCGTCCTTCGGCTAACCGATTGGGTGACGGTGAAACTGCTATGTCCTGGTGCACGACGGCTCTCGATTTCGTTGATAAGGATCTCATGCAACAGCGGTCCCCGGCGGCCCGGGTCCACGAGGTCTGGTTACGCGAAAACCTAGGCAGGGGAGTGGTAAGGGTCAACCGCCGGTCTCGCGCAAAACGCGGGTAACCGGAAACTGTGGCAATATTCGGTAGGAGTGGGAAACAAGATGAACGCGGACCTCCCGGGCGCTTCGGAGCGCAGCAATGTAGAACCGTTTTTGGCCATGGATGTCTTGAGCGCCGCCAAGAAGCTTGAAGCGGAGGGGCGGCCGATCGTCCACATGGAAGTGGGTCAACCGGGCGCGCCGGCGCCGAAAGCGGTTTTGGAGGCGGCGCGACGGGCCCTTGTCGATGGCCGGCTTGGCTATACCGAGGCGCTCGGAATCAGTGCGCTGAGGGAACGCATCGCGGCGCATTATGCCGCTGCGTATGGTCTCGCTGTGCCGGCCGACCGGGTTATCGTCACCACTGGATCGTCGGCCGCGTTCAATCTGGCGTTTCTGGCAGCCTTCAATGCCGGCGATCGTGTGGCGCTGCCGACACCGGGCTATCCGGCCTATCGCAATATCCTCAAAGTACTCGGTCTCCAGGTCGTCCAGATCGAGACCGACGCGGACAGCCGCTGGGCGCTGACACCTGAGATGATCGGCACGGCGCATGAACGGCAGCGGCTACAGGGCGTGCTGATTGCCAGTCCAGCCAATCCGACCGGGACGATGAAGACGCCGGATGCCTTGGCGGCCCTGATGGCGACCTGCCGGGAACTGGGGATTCGCTTCATCTCCGACGAAATCTATCACGGCCTTGTCTATGCCGGCCGCGCCGCCTGCGCGCTGGCCTATGATGATGAAGCGATCGTCATCAATTCTTTTTCGAAATATTACTGCATGACCGGCTGGCGGGTCGGCTGGATGATCGTCCCGTCGGACCTTCTGCGTCCTGTAGAGCGGATTGCCCAGAGCCTCTATATCTCGCCGCCGGACCTGTCGCAGAGGGCGGCGGTCGCGGCCTTCGATGCCACGGATGAATTGGAGGCCGTCAAAGCCGGCTACGCTCGAAACAGGGCCCTGCTGTTGGACCGGCTGCCGCAAATTGGATTTGACGAATTGCTGCCCGTGGATGGCGCGTTTTACGTGTATGCGGGCGTGCGCCGGTTTTCCAACGATTCCCTGGCCTTTGCCAACAAGATGCTCGCCGAAGCCGGGGTCGCGGCAACGCCCGGCGCCGACTTCGACCTGGCCCGCGGCCATTGTTATATCCGGTTTTCCTTTGCCGGATCGCATGATGACATGGGCGAAGCATTGGATCGGCTCGACCGCTGGCTCAGCAGGTAAGGGTCTTTAAAAAGTTGCAGCCAGATGATCTTGCCCTGTGCCGCCGCGATCAACTGTTGACCACCAGGACGGCGCCCTTGGCCTGGTTGACGATGCGGCGGGTCTTGCTGCCGAACTGGATCTTGCCGAATCCGGTGCGCCCGAAATTGCCCAGAATGATCAACGCATCGCCTTCGTGGGAGGCGTCGATGACCACGTCGTCGACCATTCCTTCCTCCACCACGGCTACCGCCTGAAGCCCCTCGTTGACCAGATATTGCTCCGCCCGCTTGGCGATCGCGTCTGCCTCGGCCTGACGGCGCAGGCTGTGGCTTGGCACCTTGACCGACAGCACGACGATCGGCGAGCCGCAGCAGCGGGCCATGGTCGCGGCCATGACGGTGGCGGCGTCTGAAGAGCGTGAACCGTCGGTGGCCAGCACGATCTCCGTCCACAAATGACCGCCTTCGGGAATGACCAGGACCGGACAGACGGCGCTGGCAATGACCCGGGAGGTGGAATCGCCGGTCAGGATCCGGGTCGCCTCCCAGGAATCGCGGCGCCCCTTGACGATGATGTCGGCCTGGATGCGCCGGGCTTCCTTGGTAATGGCGTCGGCCGGATCATCGGCGGTCGGCATGGCGGCGCTGCACGGTATGCCGCGTTCCTCGGCTTCTGCCTTGAGACGCTCCAGAATTTCCTCGCTCCGCTCCGCCGTCGGCGTGGCCCCGCCCGGCGTGAATATGCCCCAGGCGCCCGACGTGATGGCGTAGACGATATGCAACGGAGAACCGGAATGCAGGCACATATCGAAGGCGACGGATTTGGCGCCCTCGGCGAGATCGGAACCATCGGTGGCCAGAAGGACCTTTTCCAGTCTGCCGACCGGCGACATCTGGATATGGGCCCCCAATTCGGCGTTTTCTATTTGAGCCATGGCAGACGCCTCGCAATCATGTTTGAACCGCACCGGGACGATATCGATATTGAAATTGGCCTTCTTTCCCAATCAGCGCCAACGATACCGGATTATAGCACGGCCGCGGTGAGAACGATCTCCACCAGGTCACCGGGCACCAGGTCGGCACCGACACAGGCGCGTTGCGGCCAATTGGCCTGATCGCCGATCCAGTCACACCAAACCGCGTCCATTTCCGCCTTTTGCGACATATCGGCAAGATAGACCGTCGCCTGAAGGATGCGTGTTTTGTCGCTGCCGGCATCGATCAGGTATTGCTCCAGAAGGTCTAGCGTATTGCGGGTTTGCTCCGTGATCCCCTGGGCGCCGCTATAGTCGGTGGCGACGGTATAGACCAGCCCGTTATGAACGACAGCGCGGCAACGGCCTTTGGCATTCCCGGGAATTCGGGTGATGGTCATGGGGTTTCTCCGAAGGGTAATTCGTAAGATCAATATTGCCGCGAACGAAATCGAAAAGACAGTGACCCCGATTCGGAGCTATCGTGCAGATCACCGGCACTATCAACTTGGTGACGGGCGCCGGCAGAATGTCTCGGCTAGGGGTACCATATGTCCGATTTAATCCACTAGACTGTCTTCGCCGAGGCGACTTGCGCTGCCCGTTTGACCTTGGCCATGCCGCGCAAAAGGGCGGCGAGAATGCCCGCCGCGCCGCCGAACAGGGAGAATGCCATGACGGCGAAGCTGGTGGTTTTCAGGTTGTCAGCCGCGGATTCGGAGACCGGCGTGATCAGGCCGACTTCGCCGAGATAGACCGGGATCACCAGGAGCCGGCTCAACAGGACGAGCAACATGATGCCGCCCATGATGCCCTTGACCACCACCGCCTTCACATAAGTGGTGCCGATGGCGCCGATCTGCAGGCCGAACAGGGAGCCCGCGAGGATGATCATGGCGAGACGGATATCGACGAAACCGTGGGCGGCGTATTTGACGGTGCCGCCCAGGCCCATGACGAAGGCGATGACCAGTTCGGTCGCCGTCGCCACGATGCTCGGCACGCCGAGCATGTAGATCATGGCCGGCACGCCGATGAAACCGCCGACGGCGATGGTCGCGGCCAGCATGCCCGTCGCGAAGCCGAGAGGAATGGTGACCAGGACCGAGATCTTGGCGCCGATACTCGGGAAATAGACCATCGTGTAGGGGATATGGATCGACCGGATCCACAGGGCGAACCGGTTCGGCCTCTCCTCCAGGTCGATCGTGTCATTGCGATAGGACTTCCAGGTATCGGCCAGGACCAGGGTGCCGACGATGCCTAAAATGATGATGAAGGCGACACTGACATAAAGGCTCGATCCGGCATCACCGAACGCTTCCCTGATATTGTTTTGCAAATCAGCCCCGTAGAGCACGCCGGCTTCGGCGGAGACGCCGATAACCAGGCCGAGCTTGAGGTCGACTTGGCCGAATTTGGCCCGTTTATAGGCGCCGACCAGGGCCTTGGGGAATTTGTGCGCCATGTTGCTGGCAACGGCGACGATCGCCGGGACCCCCAGGCTCATCATGGCCGGCGTCAGGACAAAGGCGCCGCCTGAGCCGATGAATCCGCTGACCATGCCGCCGATTATGCCGACGGTGAACAGGATCGCCACCGTCCAGATATCGAGATCGATGAAATTCGCCAGGCCGCTCGCGTGCTCCAAGACCTACCCTTTCCCGACGGCGAATATCGTGCTCATTACTTGCGCACCGTATAGGGGCGTAGACCCACGGCTTCCCAGAACGCTCCGGTGAAACTGCCGTGGACAAAGGAAAAGGTGAGGGCGATCGAAACGGGAACCAGAAACGAGTACCAGTGGCCGGCGCTCAATTCCAGGACCGCGCGCTCATTGAGGAACAATAATGTGTAGAGCATGGCGCTAAGCAAGCCCAACGATATCGCCTTGATGATCCGTGGATTGGAGCGAAACCGGTAGATGCGCCGGCGGCGGGCGCGGCGGATGACCTCGCGCCGATACTTGCGGGCGACCTTGTCGACCGGCGCAGGGGATTTCCAAGCGTCGACGATCGCCGGTGCGGCGACGGCTCGGGCGTGGCTGCCCTTGTTGAGGAAGGCCGGCAGGCCGGCAACCCGGTGCATTCTCCCGGTCGACAGGCGTCGTTTTTTACGCTTCGTTTCTTCTTCATTCGGCACATCAATGCCGAGTTCGTACTTGCCCATGGACCTGAACGGACCCCTTGACGTCTTGCGTGCCCCAAGCGGCTCTGTTGTTGCTTTGTCCGGTCCGGCATGGGCGGATGTGCCCAAGCGGCTATGATCGCCGGAGATTGCGGCGTTCGGACAGTATAGCTCCCACCGGATCGCTGCAGACCGAATCCGACCATTCCCAGCGGGAAACAAGATCATCACCGCGGATTCGACATGCGAAATCCACGGTTGTGCCGTAAACACACCAATGCTTGGAAAATCAATGGAATACGGTGTTTGTTTGCGGTGCAACTATCACTCATATCATTTCGTTTGGCTAATGAATTATTTTTCTCTAATATTCCTAGATGGAATACACTAGATTACCGGACATCAAAGGCTGGGCCGCACTTCGGGCAGTCATGGAAAAAGGTAGCGTGTCCGCCGCCGCCGATTCACTGAATATCGGCCAGCCTGCCGTGACAAAAAGGCTGCGGGCGCTGGAGTCCTGCTATGGGGTGCCGTTGCTTGCCCGCGCCGGCGGACGCCTGCGGCTCACCGAAGCGGGGGAAAAAGTCTACCTGCTGGCGGTCCAGACCCTCGACCGGCAATTGTCGCTGCGCCACGAATTGCAGGATCTAGCGCAGGGGCGGACCCATCTCAATCTGGATGTGACAATCGCCATCGGAGAGCACCTGTTGCCGCACTGCCTGTTGCGGTTCGCCGAACGCTATCCCGACTATCGCGTCAACAGCCGCCTGGTCTACGGCCGCCAGATCCAGACCAACCTGGCCAACGGGCTCGCCGACCTTGCCTTCATGGAGCGGGCGCCGGATCATCCGGACTTGCTGGTGCAAAAGTGGATGAATGACGAATTGCTGCTGGTCTGCGGACCGAAACATCCGCTCGCCGACGAGGAGATGATCTCCATCGCGCTGTTGCCGGATCTCAGCTATGTGTTACGCGAGCCCGCCTCCTCGGCGCGGCTCGACCTGGAGGAGGCGCTGGGGCATGTCGGCATGACCCATCTGGATATTGCTCTGGAAGTCGGCGCCACGGATGCGCTGGTCAATGTGCTGATGCCCGGCACCCATGTGAGCTTCCTGCAGCGCTTCGCGGTGATCGACGACATCAAAGCCGGGCGGCTGCATCATATCAAGGTGGAGGGTTTCCGCATTATGCGCACCTTGTGGATCGCCCGCCACCGCAACACGGTCAACGACCCGATCGCCGATGCGTTGATCTCCGTCATCCTGGGCACCCGGTAGGCGTCTGAGTACACTCTACGCCTTGAGGACCACCCGGCCGACCACATCGCCGGAGCGCAGATCATCGAGCGCGGAATTGGCGGCCTCCAGCGGGCGCACATCGAGGGGGATCGAATCAACCGAGCCGCTCTTGACCAGATCAAGCATGGCGTGAGCCTCTTCCAGGGAACCGACCATACTGCCTTCGATGGTGATCGCCCGCAGCGGGAACATCGGCAGAGGCATGGAGAACCCGCCGCCGATCAGCCCGGCGATGACGACTTTACCGCCCTTGGTGATCGTGCTGCTGGCAAATTTGAAGGACCCTTCCGCCCCGGCGAAGTCGACTGCGGCAAAGAGGCCGCCCGTTTGTTTGTAGATCGCCTTTCGGGCATCCGGGTCAGCCGGATCGAAAGCCGCCCCGGCGCCGGCGGCAATTGCCGCCTCCCGCTTCGCCGGATCGATATCGGCGACCAGCGGCGGATGGGGGAACATGGCTTTTGCGAAGGCCAATCCCATCATGCCGACGCCACCAAGACCAACGATGAGGACGGGGCCGCGCTCGCCATGTCCGCGGATCTTCAGGAGGGCCGAATAGGCGGTTAGTCCGGAGCACATGAAACTGCCGGCGAGCCGATCCTCGATTCCCTCATAAGACAGGATGTAGCGCGGATGGGGCACGACGACGTGCGTGGCAAAACCGCCATCAACGTTGACGCCAAGTGTGCGCGGGGAATCGCAAAGATGCCCCTCGCCGGCGTCGCAGCGCGCGCAAGTCCCACAACCAATCCACGGATAAACGGCGCCGCTTGTTCCGACTTCAACATTGTCGGCTTGCGGACCGACGGCGGTCACCGTCCCCTGGATTTCATGCCCGAGCACGAAGGGCAGGTCGCGTCCGCTACGCACATCCAATTGCTTGCCGCCGCCCAAATCGAAATAACCGTCCTGTAGATGGAGGTCGGAATGGCAAACGCCGCAATGGCCGATGCGGACGATCACCTCGGTGCCGGTCGGCTCCGGCACCGGCGCATCGAGTTCCTCCAGCGGCGTGCCATAATCGGTCATGGCCTGTTTGGTGATGTGCATGGTTTCCGCCTCTATTAGTTGTGGACTTCGCGACTAGTCGATGCTCCCTCCGGTAATACCCGGTCCGGCGGGGGAAGCAAAGACCTCGGCCAGGGTCACGAAGTCGGCAATCGAGATCTGTTCGGCGCGGATCGTCGGATTCAGGCCGGCCTCGGCGATCAGCGGCGCCGGATCGGCGGCAATTTGCTTCAGGCTGGCGCGCAGCATCTTGCGCCGCTGGCCGAAGGCGGCTCGCGTGACTGTCTCCAATGCGGTGACGGCACAGGGCAGGGGATCGGCCCGCGGCAGCAAATGCACGACCGACGAGGTGACCTTGGGCGGCGGGGTGAAGGCGGAAGCCGGCACATCGAACAGGATCGACGCCTCAGTCCGCCATCCGGCAAGCACGCTCAAGCGGCCATAAGCCTTGCCCCCTGGGGTGGCGACGATCCGCTCGGCGACTTCGCGCTGAAACATCAGCGTCATGGACGACCACCAGGGCGGCCATGGGTCGGTGCGCAGCCATTCGACCAGCAGTTTGGTGGCGATATTGTAGGGCAGGTTGGCGACAATCGCCGTCGGACCATCGGCAAGCGCGGCCATGTCGACTTGCAGCGCGTCCTCCGCGACCACCGCAAGACGCCCCGGATAGGCGGCTGAAACCATATCCAATGCATCAAGACAGCGGCTGTCGCGCTCTATGGCGATGACCTTTTTGGCGCCGGTCACCAGGAGCGCCCGGGTCAGACCGCCCGGACCGGGGCCGATCTCGATCACGGTGGCGTCGGACAGATCGCCGGCGCTTCTGGCGATCTTGCGGGTCAGATTGAGGTCGAGCAGAAAATTCTGGCCGAGGGACTTGCGGGCTGTCAGGCCGTGCATGCGGATGATGTCGCGCAGCGGCGGCAGGGGATCGGGCGCGCCCATCTCGCGGGCACCTAATGCGCGTTCGTCAATTGATCGGCGAGCCTAAGGGCAGCGGCCAGGCTGTCCGGCCGCGCGTCCCCCGACCCGGCAATATCCAAAGCCGTGCCGTGATCCGGCGACGTGCGGATGAAGGGCAGGCCGAGCGTGAGATTGACCGCTTCGTCGAAGGCCAATGTCTTGGCGGGAATCAACGCCTGGTCATGGTACATGGCAATCGCCACGTCATAGGTTTCGCGCGCGGCGGCGTGAAACATTGTATCGGCGGCCAAGGGCCCGACCGCGTCGATGCCTTCCAATAAGGCGATCTTTATCGCCGGAAGGATGATGTCGGTATCTTCCTTGCCCAGCGCGCCATCCTCGCCGGCATGGGGATTGAGCCCGCAAACGGCCAGCCTTGGACGGTCGATCCCGAAACGGGCGCGCATCTCGGCAGTCACGACCCGCATGACGTTGACCACACGATCGGTGGTCAGGGCGCCTTTCACATCGGCCAGCGGAATATGGATCGTCGCCGGCACCACTTTGAGGTTCGGGCCGACCAGCATCATGATCGGATTGGGGTCGACGCCGGGCCATTGCGCGGCCAATTCGCCGAGAAACTCGGTCTGGCCGGGATGGTGAAAGCCTGCCGAATAGACGCTTTTCTTATGGATCGGATTGGTGACGACGGCACGGGCCCGGCCGGCTTGTATGCATGCCACAGCCTCCCGGATCGATCGGATCACCGCATGGGCGTTCTGCCGTTTCAACTCGCCGACACCCGGCACGACGGATTGCGCCAACGGCAAAACCGGCAGGGCCCGCGGGAAGGCCTCCGTCGCATCCTTTGGTTGGCTTATCCTGATCGGCACCGGCAGGCCAATCGTTTCAGCACGGTCGATGAGGACCTGCGGATCGGCCACGCAGAAGAACGGGGGAATGCGCCGTTCCGCGCGCTGCAGCCAACAAGCCAGCGTGATGTCCGGCCCAATACCGGCCGGCTCGCCCATGGTGAGCGCGATCGCGGATCCGTTGTCCATTGCGGTGGATTCAGCGATATTGAATGATGGCGTCGCGGCGCAGGTCGCGGATATAGCGCCGGGCCATCAATTCGCCTTCCTGAACGAGCATCTTATCTTGAATTTCGGCACGCGCCTCCGCGTCGCTCTCCACATCCTTCTTGCCGCAAATGGCCAGCATTTCCATGGCATTGCCGCTCTGCTGCGGTGGCGTTAACTGGCCGACCGGGGTCTTTTCGATGAGTTTCCGATAGCCTTCCGGGAATTCGGTGAGGGTGCGCGTTCCACCGGATTTGATGATGACTTCGCGTAAGGTTTTGGCCAGTTCGATTCCGCTGTCGCAGGATTTGAAGCGGGCGCGCAGGTTATTGGCCTCGCGGCGTCGCTGGGCGATTTTCGCCTTGCTGGACCCACCCGGAATAACGAACAGGATCCGCTGGAACGTATATTCGGTGGACATCCTTTGTTTGTCCGATCCGTCCTTGGTGAGGGCGGCCTGGATGGCCTGTTCGTTGACCTTGACGGTGGCGTTAAACCGGGCGCGGACAATGCGCTGCCACGCGATCTGCGCTCGGATGCGTTCCTTCAAGGTCTTTGGGTTGACGCCCGACCGGCTCAGCGCCTTCGACAATTGGCTCGGCGACATCTTGGTCCGCTGGGCGATACCTGCATAGGCCCGATCGGTTTCCTGGCTCGACACCACGACGCCGCGCCGTTTGGCCTCATAAAGCTTCAGCTTATCCTCGATAAGCTCGTTGGTCGCAAGCTTGGTCACATTGCCCGGCGTGCGCGTCAGCCGCAGCAATCGCGCCCGCTGGGCGATTTCGTAGCTGGTGATCGGCTGATCGTTGACGATCACCTTGATCCTGCTCTGGGCGGCCGCCGGAACAGGCGCCATCAGCGCGCCTGCAAGAAGGGTTGCGGCGAGCCATGAACAGGCTTTGGATAACCGGCTAGTATTACTTGTCTTCACGTTGTCAAACCACATTGTCATTGCCACTTTCGGATGCCTGACTGCAGCATGTCCTGTCTTGTCATAAACATTCGGCGGGAATTGGGCGGGTGATGTTCTGATCCGTCATTTTTCTAATCATCAAGTGTTGTTGATGTGCTTGTATCACCCAATGTGCGCAGGCCAAGGCGGAAAAATACGACCCGGTCCACGGGATCCCGGTTATTGCGGCTACGGTCCTCGGCATAGGACAAAGATAGCGACAGGCTCTCATCGTCAAATGCCAAGCCGATGGCGTCGCGGACGAAGGCGGAATTCTGCAGATCGTAACGCAGGGAGCCGAATAGCCGCCAATTGCGCCGCACACGCAAGCTGGCCGCTCCGAGGATCTCCTCGCGATTATCGGTGATGCCCAGCGATGGCTGCCGCCGCAGGAATGAGTAATTGATGGTTCCGACAAATGGTCCGGCGATACCTGTTGCCCCGACCTCGCTTCGGTTGACGCGGAAGTCGTGTTGATCGATGCGCATGCGGGCACCGAAGCGGAGGCCGCGATTGGTGTCGAGATAGAGGCGGCCGACATAGTCGGAATGATTGTCCTCCAGGCCTGAATCCTGCGGCAGGCGCACCAATCCCTGGCGGGCGAAGGAATTGGTGCCGGCCAGATGGTAGGACTGGCCGAACAGGGCCGAAATGTAGCCGCCGTCGCGGAACAGGGCCTTGTATTGCAGCCCGACATTGGCGCGGGTGCCGCCTTCGGCGCGATCGAAGCCGGAGAACTTGTCGGGATCGAACAGGGTGGTGTCGTCGAAGACCAGGCTTTGCGCGTCTTCGTTCGGGAGTTCGCCGATATGGGTTTCGCTCGGACGGGCAATGATCTGGGCCACCGGTTCAAAGATCTGGGCGCCCCATTGATGACTGCTGACAAACGGCCAACGGGCTTCGAAACCGGCCATGGGCATGCCACGGAAGACAACGTCATCATTGGTAAATCCGGGAATGCCGGCGGGAACGCCGCCTGGGGTTCTCAGGCCATTCGGCGGATTGCCGATGGCAAATACGTCGCCGCGCAGGGAGGCGAAGGGCGTTAGGACCTGGCCAAGCTTGTTGATCAGGCTCTTGCGCCATTTCAGATCCAGCGCGAAACGGCTATGCACGCCGTCGACCCCGAAATATTGGGTATTGCCGGCAATGGTCAGGGCGTCGGTGGTCTCCCGCGTCATGCCGTAAAAGCTCATGTCGAACGACAATTCGCCGCTGAAGACCGGATCGGAAAAGACGTAGTTATAGTCGACCGACGGGTGCACGAAAGGTTGTTGTTCCTGCAGGTTTACCGGCGGGGAGATCGGATCGACCAGATCGGGATGGCCGACCGGGTCTTCCTGCAAAACGGTGAAGTGGTAGAAGCGGGCGTCGAAATAATTGCGTAGGCTCTGGCCGGTCAGATAGATGGTTGAGATCGCCTCATCCGGCGTGGTGGTCTCCTGATAATAGTCCTTTGAGAAAGAACGGTCGCTCAACAGGGTCAGATCCCAGCCCCAGTCCCAATTGTTGTTGATGGAAAAGCGGCCGATCGTACGCAGCATGCCGCGGTAGCGGCGATCGCCGGAGGTGCCGTTGAATTCTTCCGGATTTTGCTGGTGCAGGCCGACAGCGCGGACCGAATACAGACCGTTGGACAGGCGATGGCGAAATTCGCCGGCCATCAAGACGCCCTGTTTGGTCAGCGGCGTCGCGGTGAGGGTGACGTCCATATTCGGAGCCAGAACCCAGAAATAGGGGACGCTGACGCCAAAGCCCAACTTTTCTGAAAACACCGTGCGCGGCGCCAGAAGCCCGCTCTTGCGACGCACGGTCGGATCCGGCGCCGAGAGGAATGGCAGATACATCACCGGGACGCCCCAGAATTCGAGCTTGGCGTCGGTGAAATAGATCATCTTTTCCTGGCGGTTGTGGACGATCTTGGCGGCCTTGATCTGCCAGGTGGGCGGTTTTTCCGGCGTCTGGGCGCAGGTGCTGCAGGCGGTATAGACACCGCGGTGGAAGATCGTGGTGTTTTCGTCGACCCGCTCGGCCCGTTCGGCGGCGAAGCGCGTGCGCTCCACTGTTTCGACGCGCAAAGATTCCACGAAGCCGTCGCGGAAATCGTCGGACAGGTTGATCAGTTCGGCAGTTACGATATTGCCGTCGGGTTCGATCAGGCGCACATTGCCTTCCGCGATCAGCCGCGATGTCTTGCGATCCAATGTGACCCGCTCGGCCTCCAGGACAAAGCCGTTGAAATAGATCTGCACGTTGCCGACGGCGGAAATGCGATCGTTGTCGAGGTCGTAATGCAATTCCTCCGCTTCGACCAGCATCCGGTCCGACGGCTGCACGTTGTTGATCAGATCTTCCGCGATCGGGAGGTCGGTGGACTGAGCATGGACAGGGGAAAGGGTCGGGCCGGCAACAGCAAGCGTCAGGGCGACCACACCGGTTAGCAGAATCGGTGCAAATCGACCTGCTTTCGCGCGCATCGATGGGTGGACGGAATTCACCCTAATCATCCGTCCTCCTGGTTAAGCAATATAGTAAATCCCATCAACGTAGCGACAATACCTGGCGACCAAGCCGCAACAATTGGTGGAACGATCCCAACTCCTCCTAAATCCTTGGTCACTTCCGTGACCACATAAAGCACGAAGCCGGCGATAATTCCACCCAAAATCAATGGCATAACCGCTCCGAAGCGGGAAAACCGAAGCGATACGGTGGCCGCTATCAGGACCATCGCGACCAGCAATAGGGGCCGCGACAGCAAGGTCTGGTACTGCATGCGATATTCATAGGCGTCGAGACCGGAGCGTTGGGCGAGCTCGATGAAGGCCGGCAATTGCCAAAACGATACCGTGTCCGGCGCGGCAAAGCTTTCGCGGATCTGCTCGGCGCTGAGAAAGGTCGGGATGAAGTAACGTTCATAGGCGGTCGGGCGGCCATCGCTGTCGAAGACGATGACATCGTCCAGGCGCCAGCGATTGTCGACCAGGATCGCCTTCTTCGCCTCGATCCGCTGGCGAAAGCCGCCATCCTCATTGAAGGTCTGCAGGGTAACGTCGAACAGGCGCCGGCCCTGGTCGAGGGATTGCCGGGCGTGGAGGATCGATTCGCCGTCGACACCATCCTGTCGCAACCAGGATTCCCGGGTGGTTTGGATCAGCACCCTTTGGCCGGCGCCGAACAATTGAACGCCGATTTCATCGGACAGGCGCTTCAAATAGGCCGAGAGCGGATTGAACCCGATCACTGTCACGATGCCAATGACAAGGACGAAAACCAGTCCCGGCATGGAGAATTGCCAGACCGAAACCCCGGCGGAGCGGGCGACGACCAATTCCAGGCGTTTGGACAATCCGCGATAGGCGCCGATAGCGCCGAACAATACCGCGAAGGGCAAGGCCTGTTCGACCAGGGACGGGACGCGAAACAGCGACATCAGCATCGTCGGCGCGATCGGCAGGTCGCCACGATCACCGATCCGCCGGACCAATTCCAGAAAGTCGAATAAAAACAGCATGCAGAATGCCAGCAGCATCAGGCCGGCGATCCAGCGCAGGAACTGGAGGAAGAAGTAGCGGGAAAGGGTCAGGCCGATCATGGTTCTGTACGGACCCTATACCGGCGCTTGCGGGCCGGGGCCCAATTGATCGCGATCGAACCTGGCCTTGGCCCAATCGACCAGGCGCTCGGCGGCGCGGGTGACGGTATCGGGGACGCCTACCTGGCGGTCAGACCGAATCAGGAGGGTCGATAAGACGATGGCCGCGGCTGGAATCAGGTAGACGAAGGGGATCGCGCCGGCGGATTTTGACGAGATATTGATGGCTGCGAAGGACCCAACGCGCACCAGGAGGCATCCAAGGACCGCACCGGCGATCGCCAGTCCGCGCCCTTGGCGGAACGTCTTGGGATCGCCCAGGAAAATGAAGGTGATCAGCACGAACGCGACCGGGAACAGGGGTTGCACGAGACGGTCATGCAACTCGGCACGAAACCGGTTCGGCACGCGCTGATAGAAGGCATCGTTCGGGTCCGGGGAAATCAGATCGTAAAATCCGCGTTCGGTGGTGCGGAAGGTCGGCTGCTTGTCCTGCCCGGTCAGGTGGGTGAGGTCGAAGGCGTAGGATTCAAAGGCGACCACGGACAGGGACCCGCCGATCATGCGCCGCTGAATGACGCCGTCATGCATCAACAGAAGAGTGCGGCCGAGGGTTTCGACCACCTGGCCGCGTTCGCCGAGATAGGTGAAGCGGATATTCGAATCGCGGTCGTCGGCAAGCATGATGCCGCTCAAGACCCCGTCCGCATCACGATCGGCGACGTGAAAGGTGAGGCCATCGTCGATTTCCGTAAACCGGCCCGGTCGCAACACGCTGGCAATGACATCGGCGCGGACGGTGGTCAGCATCTCGCGCATCTGCCTGCGCCCCGACGGTCCGACTTCCAGGGCGAGGATGGTGATGATCACGGAAATGACGACAGCGAATATGAGGAACGGCCGCAGGACGACCCAGCGCGATCCGCCCGAACCGCTGACCACCACCAGTTCGCTGTCGGCGATCATGGCATTCAGCACCGTGATCATGCCGATCAATATGGCGAATGGCGCCACCACGATCGCCAGACTGGGCAGGGCCAACAGGGTCATTTTGAGGAAGAACCAGATGGTCTGGCCGTGCGCGGTGACCAGATCCAGACGCCGCAAGGCCTGGGTCACCCAGACGACTGCAATCAGGACGCCGATGGTCAAGACAAAGGCGCCGGCCAATCGCCGAAGCATATACCATTCAAGCCGCCGCATGAGCGCGTTTAGTCCCCAACAGTTTGCCCCTTGGCATCATAGGGCCGGTCCCACTTGCCGATACTGGTCGCGACATGCCTAAAAAGGCGCAAAAAAACACGGTTAACGAATTGTAGAACCGCAAACGACCTTGCCGACAGCAAGGCAACGCGCCATTGTCATATCACCAACCGTCGATGCTCTAACAAAACGAACGGAACACTTTATGGCACTACTCCCCATCATAACATTCACCAAACTGGCAATCGCGACAAAGGGCACCGTGGTGGTGTTGGCGGGATCCGAGGACGGTTTGTCGTCCGTTGGTGGCCAACTCGACGAAGAACAGGGTGGCGCGATTTCCAGGGCCATGAAGGCGGCGGACTTCAAGGCGAAATTCGCCTCGACGCTGGAAATCCTGGCCCCGGGATCGGGTGGCTTGGATCGCGTTGTTGTGGTCGGGGTCGGTGACGGGGCGCAGTTGGAGGATAACGGCTGGGCACGGCTTGGCGGGGCGGCGATAGCGAAATCCGGCGGCGGTGCTTCGCCTTTGACGGTGCTTTTGGAGCGCCCTGACGGCAAAAAAATCGAACCCGGACAGGCGGCCTCATTCGCCGTCGGCATGAAATTGCGGTCCTATAGCTACGACCGGTTCAAATCGACCAAGGACGACGACAAGAAGGCCAAGGAAAAGCCGCGCAAGGTGACCATTTCCATGGACAAGCACCTGGCCGCGCGGCGCGCCTGGCCGAGTTTCGACGCGGTTTCCGACGGCACGCTGCTTGCTCGCGATCTGGTCAATGAACCGGCGAATTTTCTCGGACCGGAGGAATTCGCCAAGCGGGCGTCGGAATTGGGCGCGCTCGGTGTCAACGTGCAGATCCTGACCGAACGGGACATGCAAAAGCTGAACATGAACGCCTTGCTGGCGGTGGGGCAGGGTTCGGTGCGCCCGTCGCGCCTGGCGGTGATGCATTGGGAAGGTGGGAAGGCGCGGCAGCAACCGATCGCCTTTGTCGGCAAGGGGGTGGTGTTCGATACCGGCGGCATCTCCATCAAGCCGGCCGGCGGCATGGAGGAGATGAAAGGCGATATGGGGGGCGCCGCGGCGGTGCTGGGACTGATGCACGCGGTGGCCACCCGCAAGGCCAAGGCCAATGTAGTGGGCATTATCGGGCTCGTTGAAAATATGCCCGACGGCAATGCGACGCGCCCCGGCGACGTGATCACGTCGGCCGACGGTCAGACGATCGAGGTCCTGAACACCGATGCGGAAGGGCGATTGGTGCTCGCCGATGCGCTCTGGTATGCGCGCGACCATTTCGATCCGGAGATTGTCGTCGACCTGGCCACCTTGACGGGCGCCTGCGTGGTGGCGCTCGGCCATCACAATGCGGGATTGTTCTGTAACAATGACGATCTGGCAGAGCGATTGACGGCGGCCGGGCAAGTGACCGGTGAGACCGTATGGCGCCTGCCGATCGGCAAGGAATACGACAAGCTGATCGATTCCAAGGTGGCCGACATGAAGAATACCGGCGGCCGCTATGGCGGCGCGATCACGGCGGCGCAATTCCTGTACCGCTTTGTCGGCGACACGCCCTGGGCGCATCTGGATGTGGCCGGCACGGCGTTCTCGTCTCCGAAAACGGAGATCAACCAGTCCTGGGCCTCCGGATTTGGGGTGCGGCTGCTCAACCAGTTGATCGCCGACCATTACGAAACTTAGCGGTTCAGATCCGATGCCCGGCACCGAAGTGCTTTTCTATCATCTGGAGCGGCAGCCGCTTGAGCGGGTGCTGCCGGTTCTGTTGGAGAAGTGTCTGGAGCGTGGGTGGCGGGCGGTGGTGCAGGCCGGGTCGGCGGAGCGGCTGACGGCAATCGACCAGGACCTCTGGACTTATCGGGACGATTCATTTCTGCCCCATGGCACGGCCCAGGACGATCACGATCCCGACCAGCCGGTCTTCCTGACAATCGGCGAGGACAATCCGAACGCGGCGCAGGTGCGCTTCCTGGTCGATCGGGCGGCGCCACCGGATCTCGAACCCTATGAGCGGGCGATCTACATATTCGATGATCACGATCCCGAGGCGCTGGCCGATGCCCGCAAGCGCTATCGCGAAGCGCTCGATGCCGGATACGACGTGACCTATTGGCAGCAGAACGAAGCCGGGCGCTGGGAGAAACGGGCATGACCCGGGAGCCGTCCGAAGAACACGATGATGCATTCTTGGCCCGGCGGGCGCAGGCCCGTGAGCGTATCGATAAACTGGTCGGAGCATTCGCCGAAGAGGGGCCGGAACGGCGGAACTGGTTTCAAACGGTTTACGACAAGGCGGAGGGCGACGCGGCGGCCGTACCCTGGGCGGATCTTGCCGCCAAACCGCAACTTGTCGACTGGCTGAAAAACCATCCCGGCGACGGACGGGCGGCGATCGATATTGCCTGCGGGCTCGGCGACAACGCGGAAGCGCTTGCCGATGCCGGTTATCGGACGACGGCATTCGACTATGCCGCCGGCGCGATCGACTGGGCCAGACGCCGCTTTCCGGAAAGCGCGGTCGATTATTGCGTGGCCGATTTGTTTGATCTGCCCGGCGCCTGGCGCGGCGCCTTTGATCTGGTGCATGAATGCTACACGGTGCAGGCAATCAGCGGCGAGCGGCGGGATGCGGCCTTTGCTCCCATTGCCGGGCTCGTGGCGCCGGGCGGACGGCTCCTGGTGATTGCCCGGGTGCGGCCGGAGGGCGCGCAGATGACCGGTCCGCCCTGGCCGTTGAGCCCCGGCGAACTCGCCCGTTACGAAGCGCTCGGCCTGCGACCGGTCTCATCGCGGGATTTCGCCGTCAGGCGGAGCAACCGAATGGTGCCGCATGTCATCGCCGAATATATGCGGCCGGTATGATCGGTCCGGCCGGCGCTCTTCAAGACCCTTGAGCGACTTGCAGCCTGATTGACCGCTCATTCCGAATTCGCCCTTTGTGATCCGGGTTCGTTTCATCTACGCAGTCATTCCCGCACGATCGCTGCATCCCGCGAGAGGCGGCGCGCGCCGCCTCTCGCAATCCGATAATAACAAAATTTCAACAGACAATTCCCGCGAAAGCGGGAATCCAGGGCAACAAACGTGCGTCGTCCGGTCCGCTCACGGGACCGGTCATCGATTTCGCCTTCAAACCAACCGTACCTGTCTTCGCCCGGCTCGACCGGGCGATCCAGTAGACACCGTGGCAAGTAGTTTGTGACCAATGGTTACCTATTGTTATTAGGCAATAAAACACGCCGATTACTGGATTGCCCGGTCGAGCCGGGCGAAGACAGTGAGGCGTTTCGCAAAAGCGCAAACCTCGTGGGGCCACCAACGGGCATCCCTCCGGTGGCCGTTTTCATAGGCGGCAGTCGCGGGGAGGGGACCATGAACGAGATCGGGTCAAGGCGGCGGCGGCGCGAACAACGCGCTGACATCTACCCCCAACGCGGCGGCGATCTGCTCGGCCGTTTCCAGGGTCACATTCATCTGCCCGGCCTCGACCCGGCTCACATAGGCCTGGTCGGCGCCAATCCTGAGCGCCAGATCCTCCTGCGACAGGCCGCAATCCACACGCTGCCGCCTGACCGCCAACCCGAACCGTTTCTTGATCTCCATGCAAGACAAGGAGGCGGATCAAAGAGAGTCACACCATGTATTGAAATACATAATTAGGGTATGATACCCATACGACCATCACGGTAGGCCTGAAATGATGGACGAGATCGGATTCTGACAGGACGTCTTCGACACCTACCAATCGCTGTCGGACGGGATCAAAGCCCTATGGCTAATCGCCCCGCCGGCCTTCGCGCTCGGGGCGCTGGCGCTGGTGCTGTGGTATAGGCTGCGGGCGCGGGGCATGGAGGCGCGGGAGCGGAGCGGCGACCTGATTTATGCGATCCAGGTGGATGAAGCGGGGACTATGCGGGTTTATGCGTATGGGCGATTGGCGGAACCGGAGCCCGAACGGGGTTTGCTGGATCAGCGTGGGGTAGAGGAGGGGGAGGGAACCGCCGGGTTGTGATGTGCTGGATTATGGCTGCAATGGGCGCCGAAACGGTCATAGGAAATGAGATTTCTAGCCCATTTACGACACTTTAGCGATCGGCGATAAGTGCCAACGCACTAAATCGCTGGCGCGATAGAGCTGGGCGTGGCTCGGTGATTTTCCTGCCTACCAATTCGACAACCCACAGATAGAGCGGTCGCAAGCGCATCGACGGCCTTTGGTCGAGGATAGAGGTCTCATCAACCTCGTCCTGACCAAGGAGATTAGCCATGACCATGAGTACGCGTACCGACACCTCTTCGAGCATTTCTGCCCCGACACCGCTGCGCGAGCGGATGATCGAGGACATGACGGCGCGGGGACTGCACCCGCTGACGCAGAAGGGTCATATCCGCGCCTGCCGGCGGTTTGCCGCCTTCCTGAAGCGCTCACCTGACACGGCGACCTGCGAGGATATTCGCCGTTTCCAGCTGCACCTTGCAGAGACCGGCATGAGCATCTGCAACCGCAATCGCACCATGACCGGCATCCGCTTCCTGTTCCGCGTGACCTTGCGCCAGCTCGATCTGGCGGCTCAGATTTATCACCTCAAGGAGCCGGAGAGACTGCCGCAGGTGATGAGCCCCGACGAAGTCAAGCGCCTGCTGGTGATGGCAAAGAGCCTGCAGCCGCGTATTCTGCTGTCTCTGGCCTATGGCTGCGGCCTGCGCGCCAGCGAAGTGGTGCGCCTCAAGGTCGGCGACATCGATAGCGAGCAGAACATCATCCGCATCAAACAGTCGAAGGGGCGCAAGGATCGCAATGTGATGCTGCCGCCGGAAGTATTGAAGTTGCTGCGGCAATGGTGGACGGAGCGTCCAACACGCTATGACGCCGGTGTTCCACTCGCCGAGCGCTGGCTGTTTCCGGGGCGACGGCCGGGCCTGCACCTGACAGCGCGCCAGTTCTCCCGTATTTTCGGGGAGACGGCGGCGGCGGCCGGCATCAGGAAGAAGGTGACCCTGCACACGCTGCGCCACAGCTTCGCCACCCATCTTTTGGAAGCCGGCACCGACATCCGTACCATCCAAGCGCTGCTCGGCCACACCAAGCTGGACACGACGGCACTCTATACCCGCATTGCCACCGGGCGTATCGCCGCGACCGACAGTCCTCTCGACCGGCTGACTGAGAAGAAAGCAAGGCGTAAGAAGACCAAGGCCTGAACAGGCTCTCGGTCATGGCCCGTCCGGTCTTGGAGGTCGCGGATATCTTCCGCGATCACGGTCCGGCATGGCGCCGGTCACAAGCCGGCCATGTCAGTCTCGATCAGTTGAAGGTGATGAGCGCCATCGAGCGCTGCCGCACCGCGGCACTCGGTGGCCATGTGGAGCAGTGTGAAGACTGCCGGCACACGCGCATCGCCTACAATTCCTGCCGAAACCGACATTGCCCGAAGTGTCAGGGCGTGGCGGCACGGGACTGGCTGGCCAATCGGCAGGCGGAGCTGTTGCCCGTCGGCTATTTCCATATGGTCTTCACGCTGCCCCGCCCGATCGCCGATATCGCCTATCACAACAAGGCGGTGATCTACGACCTCTTGTTCAAAGCCAGCGCCGAGACGATGCTGACGATTGCCGCCGATGCAAAGTATCTCGGTGCCCGGATCGGCATCACATCCGTGCTCCACACATGGGGCTCGGCCATGACCCATCATCCCCATGTGCACATGATCGTGCCCAGCGGTGGAATATCACCGGATGGCACCAAGTGGGTCTCCTGCCGGCCGACCTTCTTCCTGCCCGTGCGGGTCCTGTCGCGCCTGTTCCGCCGACTGCTCCTGGCGATGCTCGCCGCCGCTCACGAGCAGGGACGGCTGGCCTTCTTCGGTGATCATCAACACCTGGTCGAATCCAGGGCGTTCAAGGCTTTCCTCAAACCGCTCAACAAAGCCGAATGGGTTGTCTATGCCAAGGAGCCGTTCGGCGGACCGAAGGCGGTGCTTTCCTATCTGTCGCGCTACACCCACCGGGTCGCGATATCCAACAGCCGGCTGATCCGGGCCGACGATACCGGCGTCACCTTCAAGGTCAAGGATTACAGGGTCGACGGGCCGGGCCGCTACACGACCATGACACTACCAGCCGGCGAGTTCATCTGCCGGTTCCTGATCCACGTCCTGCCCAAGGGCTTCCACCGCATCCGGCACTATGGGCTTCTAGAAAATGGTAACCGCGCCGCCAATATCGCAAAGGCGCGGCAATTGCTCGCCGCGCCGGACCCGCAAGAACATCAAGAACAAGGCGCCGATCAACAACCGTCTGGCCAGGACGAACCGGATGCAGCACGGCATCCCTGTCCGCACTGCGGCGGCCGCATGATCACCATCGAGGTCTTCCAAGCCGGCCAAACGCCGCGCTACCAGCCGCCGCCCGAGGGGATCGACAGCTCATGACCACGCCGATGAACCTTCCCGATACCAGCAAGACGCAGAACCACCGCAGGTCCAGTTCCGGCAATGCCCGCCCATGGTCGTGCGCCCAAAATCAGCGCCGTCAGCGCCCGATATCGTCATCCAAAGTACCAGCACGGCGGCGTTTGATACGTGCCACCAATCGGACTTCGGCAATCAGGCATGGCTTGAACCGCCCACCACGATGCCATCACCCGATCGCCAACGGCGGCGCAAACCTCAAATCCCCATAGAGCCCGCGACAAGTCCCTGCTTCACATCCCGCGATTTCCTGCCTTGGCGCTTCTCCGACGCCAGCACCCCAGCGCGCCACCATCAGCGCCATGCCACGGCGTCCGAGAAACCTGCACAGTTTTTGCCGGTGCAAACCAAAAGCCTGGAAGCGTGGAGGAATTGAGCTGGCGTGACGAATCCGTCTTGACAGATTCGGAAATTTGGCCCCCTAGGTGGACCGCTATATTGGCCGTTCTAAGCTGCGATCTTTGCAGATTATACTAACAATTCCATGGCCATGCCGTTTCTGTGGAGCGGCCTTCGATGCAGAAGATACGACCGGGATATATTCTTCCGAGCGCCGCCTACACCGTCAGTTCAAAATACATCAGACACGATAAGGACCTCGATCGGCAACCGGAACTGGGAGACCTGGTTTTTGGCCGCGTGACGATTCTCGGCGGGCACGGTTCGCTTGAGAACAAGGAGGGGCGCATTCATATGATTAACGACGGAACGCGTGCCGTTTTCGTCTATGGCAACAGATACGCCGGATTATTTCGAAGGGTAAATACCAGAACGCAAAGTATACCAGGCCGATTTGCTCGCCCGCTCCGGTGTGATCGGCTCCATGCATGAGAAGAATTCGGCGGTCAAGGATCCGACCAAGATCGAGGTGCTCGGATCCGTGGTGGACGACCATGGAAATCCGCTCAATACCTGCGATTTTCCGACCGCAGTGCCGAGATTGCCGCTCAACAAGGAGAAAAAACGTGCGCTTATGATCCTTCATGTGGGAACCAGCATGAACGCGGGTAAGAGTACATCTGCCATCGCATGCTGTTGGTCGCTTAGCGCTATGGGTCATGGGGTGCGGGCCGGCAAAGTAACCGGTACGGCCAGTCTGAAGGATATTTTGCACATGCAGCATGCTGGCGCGGAAATCGTTTCTGATTTCACGCATCTTGGATATCCCTCCACCTTTATGTTCGATGAAGGCGCGCTTATCGGCATTTTCGAAAGTCTAGACGGAAAGTACGCCAACAACGCCAAGAAGTTCTGGATCGTCGAATTCGCCGACGGCATCTTGCAACGGGAAACGGCTATGCTGCTGAAAAACGACTACGTGCGTTCTCGTATTGACCGACTGATCTTTTCGGCAAGCGACGCCATTGGCGCCATCGGCGGCATCAAGGTGTTACGGGACGAGTTCGATCTGGTTCCCGACGCGATATCCAGCCGGTGCACATCCTCGCCGCTTATGATCCGTGAACTGCGCGAGAAGTCGAATATTCCGGTTTTCGACAACATCAACCGCGATCTCAAGCAGATGAGTCAGATACTGATCTAACCGAGATGCGTGGATATAATTTTTTGGCCGGCGATTTAGCGGACAAGATATCCGAATTGGCCTATGAAGTGAGCCAATATTGGCACTGCTAGTATTAATCCGCGATAACAAAATCTCCATCGACGATTATAACCAATTCATCTCCCAAAAATTCGTGCTCAATACCGGTTTCCAGTCGGATTATGCATGGTCTATCACACAATTTTTTGATACTCTTTTTATCTTCCAGTAAATAATGCCTTTTCCCACTATCTGAATCTTTAAAAATGACTTCCAGTTTGTGGGTCTCTCCGTCAGAATTCGATATCGTTAAGGATTGTGCCAATGCGGACGACGTAACTGTCAAGCATAGCGTCATGAGCGGAAGAATAGGTTTCATTTTAGCGAACTCCACCCAGCATGATCACTGAACATAGATTTGAAATCCAAGACATTGCGGAAAGCGGTACCAGTGGTTCCGCAAATAATTGCGTCATCTCCAGTGTTGATATCCGAGCTGCAATGTTCACCCGACACGGTTGCCTTGCGCTGGATAATTGCGCCCGATCCGGGTCAATGATAAGCGGAAATTATTGGTCGATGTTATCGGGCTTTTCGATAGAATTGACACAGCTTACGGCCCGTTTATTTGAATGACTGTCTTACCGCAGCCATTTTGCCAGCCAGTCAACAAGCGACTTGCATCGTGTTGCGGCTGTCTGCCAATACAGATGCCCGGCGCGAGGCCGGGCATCTGCTCCATGTTGTCGGTCGCGGGGACGGTGGCCATTGCGGACATTTCCTCCCGATCACGATCAATGCCGCCGTACTGATCCGACCGGCAACATCGGAATGAGTGCGGGCGTTTCCTCCTATTCTGAGATCACGAACTCGCCGTCGATTATCGCAACGCTCTCAGTGCCAGAAAATTCCCCTTCGACCCCGTTGTCGAGGCGAATGGTACAACCATCGGGACAAATGGATTCCAGACTTTGACCTTCGGCAAGGGAGTAATTTTCTTGTCCGGCCGCGCCTTCGCCAACAATAACGTCGACGGCATAAGTAATGTCATCGTTGTTGGACAGCGTTAGGGCTTTTGCGGAACCCGCCGACAACACCAATGCAGCCAATATGGCGGCAACAAACCCAGATTTCATTTTTCATCGCTCCAGTTTCGAAGCCACGACGCTTGCGGGCTTCTTTTTTCGATCCGGTGATTTGTCCTGGACAGACGGCTGGCCAACCGACGGCCGCGTTTTCTTCCGGGACTTGAAGACCTTTTTCGATTTCATTTCCTTGGCTCCTCACAACCGCAGCAAACCGCGGACAATGGCCATCTAATCCTGTATTTTGCTTTTGAATAGCGAATTTTATTCGAGTATAATATCGAATTTTACGATAGATAATCGGCAGCTTGGAGAGTAGATATTGTCGAGCTCAGGTGAATGCCCAAGAGCATAGGTGGCGCAATGGATGTCGATCTCGCCCGCACATTTCTCGCCGTTGTTGAAACCGGGAGTTTTTTCGAAGCGGCAAACCGGGTTTTTGTCACACAATCCACGGTCAGTGCACGCATCAAGACGCTTGAGGACCGCCTTGGCAAGATCTTGTTTACTCGCGGAAAGTCCGGTGCCGCTCTGACGCCTGCGGGCGTGCAATTCCAACGACATGCTCAAGCGATGGTTCGGGTCTGGGAACATGCCCGCCTGGAAATTGCATTGCCTGAGGGGTATGAGGCGGCCTTTACGATTGGCGGTCAGTATAGCCTTTGGGACGGATTCTTGCTGGACTGGCTGGCCGTCATGCGCAGCAGGTCACCGGAGATAGCAATTCGAGCCCAGCTGGGATTTTCCGACACTTTGATGCAGGAACTTGTCGATGGAATTTTGGACCTCGGCGTAATGTACACGCCACAAGGTCGACCGGGTTTTGAGGTGGAACTCCTGTTTGAGGATGAACTGATCCTGGTTTCATGCGATCCGCAAACGGCCGAGTTACCGCCGGACAATTATGTCATGATTGACTGGGGCCCTGAATTTCGAGCCGACCATACGCTCAATTTCCCAAAAATTTCCGTTCCCGGCACCTATCTTGAGCTCGGATCACTCAGTCTTCAGTATCTCGTCAATACGAAGAGCGCCGGATATGTTCCACGACGTCTGGTGGTGGACCTTCTGCGCGACTCGAGGATCTATCATGTGCGACGCGCGCCGACATTTTCCTATCCCGCCTATGCGGTCTATCCGACCGAGGCCGCGCCAGAGTTCGAGACTACTGTTTTGGAGGAACTCAGGCTGGTCGCGGAAACTGTCGAGGCGGCTTGAAATCGACTGACATCGCCTTGTCCGAAGTCATGGCAAGCCAGGTCGCGGCGGCGGCGACCGACGTGGTGCTTAACAGCCCACGAATATATGGTCTTCGGCCAGCCGAACTCGGAGACTAAGGAAGTATCCGGCAAGACGCACCACGATGTTGATTTCAATTGCGCTCATGGCGGCAATACGAGAATCACCCTGGCTTGGCCGACGCCAGAACTGATCCACGTCACTGAGTTATCTATCGAAAATACCAATATTAACTATTTAAAAAAATCACTACACAGATAGATTGTTTGACGCTAATCCGTCTCCAAATTGGATGCGTTGGCACCCTGTTGCCGACAACCATGATGACTATCGAATTTTCGAGGGTTAGCGATGACAGCTAAGGAAGTCCGTTTTCATGCTGATGCCCGGCAAGCCATGCTCGGAGGCGTCAATATCATGGCCGATGCGGTGAAAGTAACCCTTGGGCCATGCGGGCGAAACGTTCTGCTCGAAAAGGCGTATGGTGCACCGCGGTCGACAAAAGACGGGGTGACCGTTGCGCGCGATATCGAGCTTAAGAACAAGTTTGAGAATATGGGCGCGCAGATGCTGCGCGAGGTCGCGGTAAAAACCAGTAATATTGCCGGCGACGGAACGACAACGGCAACCGTTCTCGCCCAGGCGATCATCACCGAAGGCATCAAGGCAGTCGCGGCCGGGATGAATCCCATGGACGTGAAACGCGGTATTGACCTTGCCGTCAACGCGGTTGTTGCAGACCTGAAAACGCGCTCAAAACCAATCGAGACAGACCGGCAAATCGCCCAGATTGGATCCATATCGGCCAATGGCGATTCGCAAATTGGTGACTACCTTGCCCAGGCGATGGAGAAAGTCGGGCGCGAAGGTGTCATTGCGATCGAGGAAGCAAAAAGCCTGCTCACGGAACTCGAGGTGGTCGAGGGTATGCAGTTTGATCGCGGTTACCTGTCGCCATATTTCATCAATGAGACTGATACCATGCAGGTTGAATTGGAAGATGCCTTTATTCTCCTGCATGAGAAGAAACTGTCCAACCTGCAAGCTCTTTTGCCGTTACTCGAAATGATCGCGCAGCAGTCCAAGCCGCTCTTGATCATTGCCGAGGATGTGGAAGGCGATGCGCTTGCGACCTTGGTCGTCAATAAGCTTCGCGGCGGCCTCAAATGTGCGGCCGTCAAAGCTCCCGGCTTTGGCGATCGGCGCAAGGCGATCATGCAGGACATTGCCACGTTAACAGGCGGTCAGGTGCTGTCGGAAGACCTCGGTGTCAAACTTGAGAATGTGACTTTGGATATGCTCGGCTCAGCCAAGCGTATCATCGTCAACAAGGACAATACGACAGTTATTGACGGTGCCGGTAACAAATTGGAGATCGAAGCACGTTGCCGGCAAATACGCCTGCAAATCGAAGACACGTCTTCTGACTATGACCGCGAGAAACTTCAGGAACGCCTTGCCAAACTGTCCGGTGGTGTCGCGGTGATCAAGGTCGGCGGTGCTACCGAGATCGAAGTCAAGGAGCGCAAGGACCGGGTCGAGGATGCCATGCATGCGACAAAAGCTGCAGTTACCGAGGGCATTGTGCCCGGCGGTGGTACGGCTTTGCTTTATTCAGGCCGGGCGCTGGTCAATCTTGATGCCGCCAACGATGATCAAAGGGCCGGCATTCGTCTGCTAAGCAAGGCTCTACAGGCGCCGGCTCGCCAGATCATCGACAATGCCGGACAGGAAGGTTCAGTCATTGTCGGCAAGCTCCTGGAATTCAATAACGAGGCCCGGGGATATGACGCCCGCAACGGCCGCTACGTTGACATGATCGAGGCGGGCATAATCGATCCGACAAAAGTGGTCCGTATAGCGCTTGAGGATGCCGCCTCGGTCGCAGGGCTGATGATCACGACGGAGGCCATGATTGCCGACAAACCTAAGAAGCAGCCCACCAACGGAGCATTGGGTAACGCCGGTCTTGATGGCATGGATTTCTAGAAGGCTGCTCGGCCCTTCCAATCGGTGAAATGAGCCTGCGGTGACCGCGCTATTCGGTGCGACATAAGGGAGAATCCGGCCATGACGATCAGTGATCTGACCCCGTGGAGCTGGCGCAGACTTTCGACGGTCGAGGACACGGGTCGGTATCCGATACACCGGCTTCATCATCTAATGGATCGCCTTTGGGACGATTTCTTTGCCGGCATTGATACTGAACCCAACAATTACATTTTTCGCAATCGTAAGTTTTTGGAACCATGGGTTGATATCATTGAAGATGAAAAAGCCTATTGTTTTAAAGCCGAGTTACCGGGCATCGCCCTCGCCGATATGGCAGTGTCCGTTGTCAACAAGGTTTTGACCATAAAGGGAGAGAAGAAGGCCGACACAAAAGGAGACAGCGAGCGGATACTGCGCATGGAACGCACCTTTGGCCTGTTTCAAAGAAGCTTTCCTCTGCCCGCGGATGCCGACGAGACGGCCGTAATCGCTGCCTATGAAGATGGCCTCCTCACTGTCCGGATTGCCAAGAATCCGTCGGCCCGCACCTCAGTCAAACATGTTGTCGTTCACGGCAAACAACAATTGGATCACGACGGCGATTCCATTGTGGCGTAGTCGAAAACCCGGAGCGTTCATTCAACTTCCCATAATGCCCATCAGCAGGAGATGCAGGTGATGACGGTCAAGAGGCTTATCGAAAAGTCGGCCGGGTGTCCGGCCTATGTGACGCCCGATGCACTGGTCAAGGAAGTACTTGAGTATCTCGACCGTGAGGATGTCGGGGCGCTTGTCGTCAGCCCGGACGGTAAGTCGATTAGCGGCATCATCTCTGAGCGGGACATAGTTCGTGGACTTCGGAGATATCGAAAAACGATACTGTCGCACCCGGTTACCGATCTGATGACGCATGACGTGGTGACTTGCGAGCTAGACGATTCTGTCGTGAACGTCATGGCGCTTATGGACCGCAACGGGATCCGCCATGTACCTGTCATCGACCATGGCAAGCTGATTGGGATCATCAGCATACGCGATATCGTAAAAGACCGGCTTAGTGAGGTGCAGCATGAGGCCGACGCCATGCGATCCTACATTGCCGGAGCTGCGTAGGGTTGTCCGAATGGTCCGCAGTGGTTTTCGGGCTTGAATACGACCGATATATTGAGTGGTCGTATTCGGCGGGAGCGTCGGCGATATTCTACGCATGGCGCTCCCGCACTCCCATAAACGGTACCGAGGTCTCGTAAGGTGTTCGACAGCAATTTATCGCTGAAGGACACGTCAAATGTCAAATCAGTCGGATCGGTGAGAGCGAATTTGAATCAGGATAAGGAATACGATTAATGGTTTTTGCATATGGCTTCGGCACGGTTACCGACAAAGGCAATACGACCGTAAAAGGGTCGGTTGAGTGAAACCTGGTTATTCGGGCACCCGGATTGGAGATGCACGTCCTGAACCACGGGCGAACCAACGACCGAAAAGTGATCGGTTCGTTGCGCTCGACGCGATTCGCGGCTTTGCGGTTTGCGGGATACTGCTTCGAAATATCTACTTTTTCGGCCTGCCTTCCATTGCCTATAATTTTCCGATCCTAACTCAAGACAAAAGGGGATCTGATTTTTACTCTTGGGTTGCGGTTGAAACACTTGTAGACGGATCCATGCGGGCGCTGTTTTCCATGTTGTTTGGAGCGAGTGCCTTACTAATCCTCTCTCCGATTGGCGAAGAGCGCGTACAATCAATCGATTATTATTTTAGAAGAGCATTTTTGTTATTGATAATTGGCCTTTTTCACGCATATTTTCTTCTATCTCCGATAGATATAATATTTGTATATGGATTAATCGCATTTTTAATATTCCCACTAAGGTATATTACGGCAAGATATTTAATTTATATCGCCGTTATCTGGATCATAATCGGAGTATTCTTAAATATATTATCAGATCTATCCATCAATGCAGAAGCTTCGGATTCTGATGTCCGTGCAGCGTTTGGCGAGTCGGTGAAAATAGTTGATGCCGCAATATCCACCAACGATTTTCAGCCGCCAACCGATACTGAAAATTTAACGAATGACGAGGGTGCCGAGATGCTCCGACAGCTTCTGGCAATCGAAATTGCGGATCGTCTTTCCGGTTACTTTGACAATTTTCTGCTGACGGCCTCGGACAGTTTTGAAAATCATGCCGGCACGCTGTTCAAAGTCCATATTTTTGATGTGGGCGCACTCATTCTGCTGGGAATGGCGTTTCTCAAGCTCGGGATCGTTACCGGTGAGCGCAAAACAAGTTTCTATCTTGCGATCATGGCCCTTGGATACGGATTTGGCTTGCTTTTGAACTTCTTTGAGGTTGCCGTGATGCTGCAATTCGACGATCAAGATGCGGTAAGCATCTTCGATTGGACAAAAATCACCTACGATGCAGGCCGGATCTGTGTGGCAATCGGCCATATGTCCCTCATTATTCTGCTGACACGATGGCGGTCGATTATTGGCCCTTCGGGCGTATTCGTATCGGCGGGTCGCCTGGCGTTGACGATTTACATTTCGCAAACACTTGTCTGTATTGGCCTTTTTTACGGTTTCGGGCTTGGGCAATTCGGTGAATTCAATTTTGGCGAATTACTTTTGATCGCACTGTTCATATCCGCGTGCCTGGCTGTCGGTGCGAAATATTATTTGCGTTACTTTAGACAGGGGCCGCTCGAGTATTTGGTGCGGCGGTTGTCCGGAAAACCGTCAAACATTGAGATCAAAACCTTGGGACGCCACAAATCGGCAGTAGCAAGGCTCCAAACCTGAATATCCAATCGAACAGACGACTGTTGGCTGGACGTCAAAAGTCGCCGTATTCAGCCGAAGCAGTCTGCTTGTGGAAATCACCGGGGAAATCAGCCCATTTGGCACGAGCCTGCAAGAAAACTCGGCCGGTTTTGATCCGCGTGGTCTTTCAAAATCCATGGCGAGAATACGGACAAAACCGCTGTTCGGAATTGATCGGCAAACGTTCGCTTCTATCGCTATCTCGCTTTCGAATGGTCGGTAGATACGGCATGGAGGTACCACTGCGTCCGCAGTGCGAAGATTGTTGTGCTCGGTCTTTTCTTATTAGATGAGCAACTTAAATGCATGACCGCCGAATTCCGGAATGGCTTCGCCATGCGCCCGCTCCGAGTGTCCGTGGGTTTGCAATTCTGGCAGGCACCGAAGCGGTCGCTAGAGGAATACTGATTTCGGTTTTTCCGCTCATAATGTACCAGGCGCTGCGCGATGCGAGCGTGGTATCAGAAGTCTACTTTCTTGTCGGTGTCGCCTCACTCATTATCGGACTGCTGGTGCCGTATCTGATCCGTTACGTGCCCCGACGGTGGGTCTATGTCAGTGGAACTCTCATGTTTGTCGCCGGGGCATCGCTCGCGATAATCGAGACCCCATTAACTGTGATCGCGGGGTTGGCATTCATCACATTCGCCGTTGTCACAACATTTGTGTGTTTCAACGCCTACATTCTGGACTATGTAGCAAAAATCGAACTCGGGCGACTTGAGACATCACGACTGTTCTACAGCGCGTTGGGATGGACCGTCGGTCCAGCTCTGGGCGTGTTTCTATACAGTTCATGGCGACCTGCGCCTTTCCTGATTGCCGCAGTTTCAGCGTTGGCCATGTTGGTCCTCTTTCTCCTGATGCGCCTGGGAAACGGGAAGCTGATCACCAGGAGCAGAGCGGCGCCGGCAAATCCATTTGCCTATTTTCGACGATTCTTCGCACAGCCTCGATTAATCAACGGTTGGCTTTTTGCCGTAATACGCTCGTGCGGATGGTGGATCTATGTGGTCTATCTTCCCATCTACGCGGTAAAGAACGGATTGGGCGAACACCTGGGAGGGATTGTTCTTTCGATTACCAACGGCGCCTTGTTCGTCACCCCGTTTATGCTGCGGTTCATGCAGCGCAGTTCCGTGCGTACCGCTGTCAGGACAGGTTTTTTAATGTCGGGGCTATTGTTCCTGCTGGCTGGCGCGCCACACGGATATCCGCAAATTGCGGTTCTATGCCTCCTCACCGGCTCGTTCTTCCTGATCCTTCTAGATGTGTGTGGCGGGCTGCCATTCTTGCTTGCGGTCAAACCTTCGGAGCGAACCGAGATGTCGGCCATCTATTCGAGCTTTCGCGATGTCTCGGGCATCTTGACACCCGGCGTTTCCTGGTTGGTCCTGTTGGTCTCGCCGATCTCGGGGATTTTCGTGGCCGGCGGCGCCGGATTGCTGTTCGCTTGGGGTTTGGCGAATAAATTGCATCCAAGACTCGGTCAGGCGCGAATCTCGGTCCAGGGATTTCCCAATAATCTGGACGCACCCAGCACGGCAGAGGCAACCAAAAGCACGCCGGCCGTAGAATTTTCCGAGCCTGTCGAACCTCAATGAAACGTTGAAAGTAGACTTTCATTCGAACGG
Source organism: Rhodobiaceae bacterium (assembly GCA_965224185.1). Classification (GTDB taxonomy): domain Bacteria; phylum Pseudomonadota; class Alphaproteobacteria; order Rhizobiales. The sequence goes on from OZ245042.1 coordinate 111,593, forward strand.
GAAAATCCATCCATTCTAACACATTCCAATCGGCAGGAAATTGACGCCTGATGTGCAGGTTTCTCGGACGCCGTGGCATGGCGCTGATGGTGGCGCGCTGGGGTGCTGGCGTCGGAGAAGCGCCAAGGCAGGAAATCGCGGGATGTGAAGCAGGGACTTGTCGCGGGCTCTATGGGGATTTGAGGTTTGCGCCGCCGTTGGCGATCGGGTGATGGCATCGTGGTGGGCGGTTCAAGCCATGCCTGATTGCCGAAGTCCGATTGGTGGCACGTATCAAACGCCGCCGTGCTGGTACTTTGGATGACGATATCGGGCGCTGACGGCGCTGATTTTGGGCGCACGACCATGGGCGGGCATTGCCGGAACTGGACCTGCGGTGGTTCTGCGTCTTGCTGGTATCGGGAAGGTTCATCGGCGTGGTCATGAGCTGTCGATCCCCTCGGGCGGCGGCTGGTAGCGCGGCGTTTGGCCGGCTTGGAAGACCTCGATGGTGATCATGCGGCCGCCGCAGTGCGGACAGGGATGCCGTGCTGCATCCGGTTCGTCCTGGCCAGACGGTTGTTGATCGGCGCCTTGTTCTTGATGTTCTTGCGGGTCCGGCGCGGCGAGCAATTGCCGCGCCTTTGCGATATTGGCGGCGCGGTTACCATTTTCTAGAAGCCCATAGTGCCGGATGCGGTGGAAGCCCTTGGGCAGGACGTGGATCAGGAACCGGCGGATGAACTCGCCGGCTGGTAGTGTCATGGTCGTGTAGCGGCCCGGCCCGTCGACCCTGTAATCCTTGACCTTGAAGGTGACGCCGGTATCGTCGGCCCGGATCAGCCGGCTGTTGGATATCGCGACCCGGTGGGTGTAGCGCGACAGATAGGAAAGCACCGCCTTCGGTCCGCCGAACGGCTCCTTGGCATAGACAACCCATTCGGCTTTGTTGAGCGGTTTGAGGAAAGCCTTGAACGCCCTGGATTCGACCAGGTGTTGATGATCACCGAAGAAGGCCAGCCGTCCCTGCTCGTGAGCGGCGGCGAGCATCGCCAGGAGCAGTCGGCGGAACAGGCGCGACAGGACCCGCACGGGCAGGAAGAAGGTCGGCCGGCAGGAGACCCACTTGGTGCCATCCGGTGATATTCCACCGCTGGGCACGATCATGTGCACATGGGGATGATGGGTCATGGCCGAGCCCCATGTGTGGAGCACGGATGTGATGCCGATCCGGGCATCGAGATACTTTGCATCGCCGGCAATCGTCAGCATCGTCTCGGCGCTGGCTTTGAACAAGAGGTCGTAGATCACCGCCTTGTTCTGATAAGCGATATCGGCGATCGGGCGGGGCAGCGTGAAGACCATATGGAAATAGCCGACGGGCAACAGCTCCGCCTGCCGATTGGCCAGCCAGTCCCGTGCCGCCACGCCCTGACACTTCGGGCAATGTCGGTTTCGGCAGGAATTGTAGGCGATGCGCGTGTGCCGGCAGTCTTCACACTGCTCCACATGGCCACCGAGTGCCGCGGTGCGGCAGCGCTCGATGGCGCTCATCACCTTCAACTGATCGAGACTGACATGGCCGGCTTGTGACCGGCGCCATGCCGGACCGTGATCGCGGAAGATATCCGCGACCTCCAAGACCGGACGGGCCATGACCGAGAGCCTGTTCAGGCCTTGGTCTTCTTACGCCTTGCTTTCTTCTCAGTCAGCCGGTCGAGAGGACTGTCGGTCGCGGCGATACGCCCGGTGGCAATGCGGGTATAGAGTGCCGTCGTGTCCAGCTTGGTGTGGCCGAGCAGCGCTTGGATGGTACGGATGTCGGTGCCGGCTTCCAAAAGATGGGTGGCGAAGCTGTGGCGCAGCGTGTGCAGGGTCACCTTCTTCCTGATGCCGGCCGCCGCCGCCGTCTCCCCGAAAATACGGGAGAACTGGCGCGCTGTCAGGTGCAGGCCCGGCCGTCGCCCCGGAAACAGCCAGCGCTCGGCGAGTGGAACACCGGCGTCATAGCGTGTTGGACGCTCCGTCCACCATTGCCGCAGCAACTTCAATACTTCCGGCGGCAGCATCACATTGCGATCCTTGCGCCCCTTCGACTGTTTGATGCGGATGATGTTCTGCTCGCTATCGATGTCGCCGACCTTGAGGCGCACCACTTCGCTGGCGCGCAGGCCGCAGCCATAGGCCAGAGACAGCAGAATACGCGGCTGCAGGCTCTTTGCCATCACCAGCAGGCGCTTGACTTCGTCGGGGCTCATCACCTGCGGCAGTCTCTCCGGCTCCTTGAGGTGATAAATCTGAGCCGCCAGATCGAGCTGGCGCAAGGTCACGCGGAACAGGAAGCGGATGCCGGTCATGGTGCGATTGCGGTTGCAGATGCTCATGCCGGTCTCTGCAAGGTGCAGCTGGAAACGGCGAATATCCTCGCAGGTCGCCGTGTCAGGTGAGCGCTTCAGGAAGGCGGCAAACCGCCGGCAGGCGCGGATATGACCCTTCTGCGTCAGCGGGTGCAGTCCCCGCGCCGTCATGTCCTCGATCATCCGCTCGCGCAGCGGTGTCGGGGCAGAAATGCTCGAAGAGGTGTCGGTACGCGTACTCATGGTCATGGCTAATCTCCTTGGTCAGGACGAGGTTGATGAGACCTCTATCCTCGACCAAAGGCCGTCGATGCGCTTGCGACCGCTCTATCTGTGGGTTGTCGAATTGGTAGGCAGGAAAATCACCGAGCCACGCCCAGCTCTATCGCGCCAGCGATTTAGTGCCCTGGAAGAAATGGGTCAAAAGGGTGAATCCAACCACTGGTCATGTATCCAATTTGCGACCGAGCCGAAAATAACGACTTCGTAGCAAAAGCCGCCATCCCCATTCCCCGCCATCTGTTGCCCAACCGCAACACACCTTTCTTTCCTGATCGGCTATACCTGATCGTGACCATCCCTGCCGCTTTTCAGCCATAAAGGGGTTTCAAGCGTGCGGGCAGTCGTCGACGGGATCTGCGTCGGCTGCCGGCCAGGAGTTTTCCGGAGCCGCTTGAAGCATCTTTTCATGCTTTGCGGTATTGGCCCGGGCCGGGGCGCCGGCATGCGGGCGCGTGACGACGTTAGTGAGGTATCAGTCGGTATGGACGCCAAAACCATCAGCAAGGACAATCTGCCTTCCCGCCATGTGACGGAGGGGCCCGAACATGCGCCGCACCGCTCCTATTATTATGCCATGGGGCTGTCGAAGGAGGAGATCCACCAGCCCTTCGTCGGCGTCGCCACCTGCTGGAACGAGGCCGCCCCCTGCAACATCGCCTTGATGCGCCAGGCCCAGGTGGTCAAAAAAGGCGTCGCCTCGGCCAATGGCACGCCGCGCGAATTCACCACCATCACCGTCACCGACGGCATCGCCATGGGCCATCAGGGCATGAAGGCGTCCCTAGTGTCGCGGGAGGTGATCGCCGATTCTGTCGAACTCACCATGCGCGGCCATTGCTATGACGCGATTGTCGGGCTCGCCGGCTGCGACAAATCCCTGCCGGGCATGATGATGGCCATGGTGCGCCTCAACGTGCCGGCCGTGTTCATCTATGGTGGCTCCATCCTGCCGGGCACCTTCAAGGGCCGCCAAGTCACCGTGCAGGACCTGTTCGAGGCGGTCGGCCAGCATTCGGTCGGCAACATGTCGAACGAGGATTTGGACGAGTTGGAACAGGTCGCCTGTCCCTCGGCCGGCGCCTGCGGCGCCCAGTTCACCGCCAACACCATGGCCACCGTGTCGGAAGCAATGGGCCTGGCGCTGCCCTATTCGGCCGGCGCGCCGGCGCCTTATGAGATTCGCGACAAATTCTGCTACGCGGCCGGCGAAAAGGTGATGGAACTGATCGCCCGCAACATCCGGCCGCGCGATATCGTGACCCGCAAGGCGCTTGAAAACGCGGCGACCGTGGTGGCCGCGTCCGGCGGCTCCACCAATGCCGCCCTGCACCTGCCGGCGATCGCCAATGAATGCGGCATCGAATTCGATCTGTTTGATGTCGCTGAGATTTTCAAGCGCACCCCCTATATTGCCGACCTCAAACCCGGCGGCCAATATGTGGCCAAGGACATGTTCGAGGCCGGCGGCATTCCGCTGCTCATGAAGACCCTGTTGGACCATGGCTACATGCACGGCGATTGTTTAACCGTGACCGGCCGCACAATTGCCGAAAACTTGTCCCATGTAGACTGGAACGCGGACCAGGACGTCGTCCGCCCGGCCAACGATCCGATCACGCCGACCGGTGGTGTCGTCGGATTGTCGGGCAACCTGGCTCCCGACGGAGCGATCGTGAAGGTCGCCGGCATGGAAAACTTAAAATTTACCGGTCCTGCGCGATGCTTCGATACCGAGGAACAGGCATTCGAAGCCGTGCAGAACCGAAACTACAGAGAGGGCGAGGTGCTCGTCATCCGTTACGAAGGACCGATCGGCGGCCCCGGCATGCGCGAAATGCTGGCAACGACCGCGGCCCTTTACGGCCAGGGCATGGGCGAGAAGATGGCGTTGATCACCGACGGCCGCTTCTCCGGTGCCACCCGCGGCTTTTGTATCGGCCATGTGGGCCCGGAAGCGGCGGTCGGCGGGCCGATCGGCCTAGTACAGGATGGCGATATCATTGAGATCGATGCGGTCGAAGGTACTTTGAACGTTCAATTGTCGGACGAGGAATTGCAAAGCCGGCGCGCGAACTGGGCTCCGCAGGAGTCTGATTATACGTCGGGAACGATTTGGAAATATGCCCAGACGGTGGGGCCGGCCAGGCACGGCGCGGTCACCCATCCGGGCGCAGCAGTGGAAAAGATCTGTTATGCGGATCAGTAGGCGTTTCGGGCCGGTTTTGGCGCTGGCGGCAATCGTCGTCGCCGGGCCGGCTCTCGGATTTGATGTTAACAGCGCGCGTGAGGACGGCGCCAGCCCGGACGATGCGTTCCGCGCCGGCACTCGGCTTTATTATTCGGGCAAGAAGACGGAGGCCGCGTCCGCCTTCGGGTTCGCCGCCGAGAAGGGGCACACCATCTCCCAATGGAAGCTCGGCCGGATGTACGAATCCGGCGACGGGGTCGGTAAGGACGACGTCAAGGCTTTCGAATATTATTCCAAAGTGGTCCGCGAACATGGCGATGAAGGGTGGGGGACGTCAAACGCCCGTTTCGTTGCCAGTGCCTTCGTGGCCATAGGTTCTTACTATATGCGGGGCATCCAGGATTCGGCGGTGACCCCGAATGTGGATCGGGCCCGTGAAATCTTCGCCTACGCGGCCTCCTATTTCGGTGATGCCGACGCCCAATACAATCTGGGCCGGCTCTATCTGGAGGGCCAGGAAGAACCTGACTACCGTATGGCCGCCAAGTGGCTCTATTCGGCCGCCAAGAAAGGCCACTACAAGGCCCAGAGCCTGCTTGGCAATATGCTGTTTTCCGGCGACGGCCTGCCCAGGCGCCCCGTGGAAGGTCTTAAATGGCTGAGCATTGCCCGCCATGGCGCCATCAATGCCGGTGACGACAATGTCCTTGAAATGCAGGAACGCGCCTTCGCGCTGGCCGATGAGGAACAGCGCCGTCGCGCCATGCGCCAGTCGCGGCGCTGGATCGAGCGCCATACCGATTAAGGAGCCTGCGGCAAGGCGACCCCGTGCAACTTGGCTGGATTACCCTGCCAGGCTTTGTCTTGCCACATTTCGCCGACACAAAGATCGATATATAGTGTTGCCGGTTACGGATGATATCGGCGAGACGGACTGCCCCGGGGCGGGTTCGGGCGACAAGACTTTCCAGCCAATCTCTGGACAACGTCACGATGCTCTCGATATTGATTTCACCAACCAATTGTGAACGAACGGGCTTATAACTGGGCCAAATGGACGGTCAAACGGAAAACATGGTTTCCCCGGGCGGCAAAGGCCGCAAGCGGCGTGGCAACGGTAAATCACCGGCTGCGGGCAAAGGCGCGGCCAAGCGATCTCGCCGACGCGCGACCAGGAAAGCGAAGCAGGACGATGTGCCTGCCCAACCGGCCAGCGAAAATGCGCTCGTCGTTGCCGATCCTGCGGCGGTGCCCACGGTCGGCGAAGGAGGGGGGAAGACTGCGGTCAAGGGACGGTCGCGGGCAGCCAAAGGAGGCGGCAAGAAAGCCCGCCGGGCCAAGGCCGGATCGCCGTCAAAACGGGTCCGGGCGCGTCGGCGCGATCGGTCGGCCAAACCGCCTGGCATCTCCGCCGAGGTGACCGCGCCGGACGGTCAACTCGCCGTTCAATCCGGTGAGCTGATCAAGGCAAAGGACGCCTGGTGGCGGCCGAGGGAAAACCGCAATGTGCTGGTTCGCCTGGAGGATGTGACCCATCGCTATCGGGTACGCGGTGAAAGTCATCCGATCATCCAGAATGCCAGTTTTCAGATTCCCCGCGGCAGAAGCATAGCCATATTCGGACCGCGCGGAGCCGGCAAGTCGACCTTGCTGCGTATCATGGCCGGTGTTCAAGCACCCACTCGCGGAACGATTTTTCAAGGGTCTCGACTATCCTGGCCGGTTGGTTTTGCCGGCGGATTGAACAAAAAACTCTCCGCTCGCGACAATTGTCTGTTCTTTGCCAGGATATACGGATTTGATCCGGAAGAAGTACTTGACTCCGTCCGGAAATTTTCCGGCTTAAATTCGGAATTCACCCAGCCGCTCGTCTCTTATACATCGACTGCTCGAAAAAAACTTGCCTTCGCCTTGACCTTGGCGATAAAATTCGACGCTTACCTCGTTGACGGTCCCATCGGTACCGGAGACAAGGCTTTTCGGTTAAAATGCCGAAAGGCCTTCCGGAAAAGATGCGCCGAAGCAGACGTGATCATGACGGCTCGACGGGGTAAGATAGCGCGAAAATATTGTACCTCGGGCGCGGTCCTGGCAAATGGACGCCTGACGATTTATGACGACATCGAAGAAGCCATTGACATGAACGCCAGATTGACGGGTTAGCCGTGCTTGACATTCCAAAGACCGCAGGTCGACTGAAGCAACTGGCGCTTTCTCCGAAGACGGATCTGGTTCCCGCGGAGCCAAAAAAGGTCGGCCCTGTCCGCGCCCGCGCGCGCCGAAAGAAGAAAAAGCAAGCTAAGCGGTCGGGATTGTGGTCGCTCGCCATCGCGGTCGGCATTCCAATTCTGCTTTCGGCGATCTATTTCTATCTGATTGCGGCCGATCAATATGCCGCCCATGCCAAGTTCTCCGTCAGAAGTCCGGATGTCGGTTCGGTGGATTTGCTCGGCAGTCTGACAGGCATGTCGAGCGCCGGATCGAGCACGTCCGACGCCCATGTCGTGTCCGACTATATAAATTCCCGGGAACTGGTCGAAGTCTTGGATGAAAAGATCGATCTGCGGGCCATATTTTCCAGGCCGGAGGCGGATTTCCTGGCCCGCTTCGATCCCGAGGAGTCAGTCGAGGAACTGGTGGACTATTTCGCCAGCATGGTGACCGTGTTTTTCGATCCGTTCACGGGTATCACATCACTGCAGGTCAAATCGTTTCGCGCCGAGGATTCCAAGTTGGTCGCCGAGCACGTGATCGGTATGAGCGAAAGCCTGGTCAATGAGATATCCCGCAAGGCCCGGGAAGACGCGGTGGCCGGCGCGCGCCTGGAAGTGAGCCGGCAGGAAACCCGGCTGCGCCTTGCCCGCGCGTCGATCGTCAAGTTTCGCAACGAGCACGAAACAGTCGATCCGACAACGGTTGCCGCCGGCCAGCAGACCATTATCGGCACCCTGGAAACGAAACGTTCAGAATATCAGACCGAACTGAATTCGCTGCTTGGCACCATGAGCGAAAACGCACCGCGAGTTCTTGACGTCAAGCGCATGATCCGCGCGGTTGAAAAGCAGATCAAGGACGAGCAGACGCGGCTTGCCTTGAAAAAGAACGAAGGCGGCGAGGTGCTCGCCGATGTGCTTGCTGCCTATGAGGAACTGTTGGTGGAACGGGAATTCGCCCAGCAGGCCTACCTGCAGGCCCAGACGGCCTTGGAGGCGGCCCGCGTCCAGGCCAGCAAGCAGCAGCGATACCTGGCCACATTCGTCTATCCGCGCCTCCCGGAAGAAGCCGAATATCCGGATCGTATCCGTTGGATGCTGATAATTGCTGTGGGTTCATTCATCCTCTGGGCGATTTATGCGCTCGGCATGGCAACGATCAAGGATCGCATGGCCTGACCGGACGGCATCTCGATCCGCCGTCCCCGGGGACAACCAAGCGTGCGCTGCAGATTTGGCCGCCAGAACCCGTTAACCATGCTTCTTGAGGCGGCGCTAACTTTGTTGCCGCATTGTCGATTTTAGACAACAGTGATCCACGTGAGCGAGTGGGGAAATTTGACGCGGCGAAGGATCGGGATTGGCGTTGTCGGAGGACTTCAGAATCATTATTGTCCCCCGGGTAGTGTGATGTTTTTGCAACGAAAATTTTATTCTTTCGTTTGCGCAAAAGCACGCTGGTCCGCTTAGGCGGTGGATGATATGCAAGTCCCGGCGCTGAATGACTGTGAACATGTTTGCTAGAATAGCTGTATTTTCAGGTATTGTATTGAGCCTGGCCGGGTGCGGTGCCGTGTTGCCCGGATCGGGTCCGGCCGCCGTCAAGGTTTCCGAAGAAGACGTTGATAAGCTTCCGGAACAGGACTATCTGATTGTCCAATTGGACGAGGAAGTCGTCAGGTCCGTCGGTCGCTATCATCCGCGCGAATTTGCCGACCGGTTCGGTATCAGGCCGACCGGAAAGGCCCAGTTGGTGGGCGTTGGCGACAAGCTCACGGTCAACATCTGGGAAGCCGGCGACAACGGGCTTTTTTCCAACCTTCAGACGAAATCGGTCACCATTGAAAGCGTGGTTGACGAGCAGGGCTTGATCTTCGTGCCCTATGCCGGGCGCATCCGCGCCGCCGGACGTCATGTGGAGGCCATTCGCCGCAATGTCCAATCCAACCTTTTGGACAAGGCGATCCAGCCGCAAGTGCAGATCATCGTTGCCGGCAATGATTCCAACAGCGCCGTCATTGTCGGCGATGTCACCAAACCCGGGAAATTCCCGATTTCACTTGCCGGCACCCGCGTGTTGGATTTGGTCGCCAGCGCCGGCGGCTCCAAGTTTCCGACCTATGAAACGGCGATCACCTTAAAGCGCGGCCGCGTCGTCGGTACCACATTGCTGGACGATCTGTTCGATTTTACCGAAAACAATGTCTTCCTGAAATCAGGGGACAATATTCTGCTGGCGCACAATCCGCGGTCATTTTCAAGCTACGGCGCGGTCGGCAAACGCAGTGATTATCCATTTGATGCGCGCACGGTAACGTTGGCGGAGGGACTTGCAAAAACCGGCGGTCTCAATGATCGCATCGCCAATAGAAATGGCGTGTTCCTGTTCCGCTTTGAACCGATTTCAGTGGCAAGAAAACTGCGTCCCGAACGAGACTTCTACAACAATAGGCGGTTTCCCGTCGTCTACAAGCTGAGCATGAACGACCCGCGGTCCTTTTTCCTGATGCAGCACTTTGAATTGCGGGACAAAGATATTCTCTACGTGGCCAACCATCCGTCGGCGGAATTCGGGAAATTCCTGCGAATACTCGGTCCGGTGCTGGGAACTTGGTCAACTGTAGAGCGGTTCGACTAATGCCGGATTTGGCCGCATGCCGTGCTGCATAGAGTTAGCTCCGGCAACTACATCTGTCGCGTAAGACGATCACTCACGAAGAATGGCCGCCATTCGGCGTACACACGCCGATCAATCCCTCGGCGGCATTTTGAATATACCGATCGACGACTTTCGACGTGGCGGCTCTCCCGCGTTCAACCCGATCCTGATTCTGAGCTAGCCATTGAATCTGCTCGGCCCATAAGTCTGGATCATTCTTTATAAATATTTCATCAGGATGCCGGTCTTCCTCAAAAACGGAACCTGCCGAGTAAAGGCCGCAAGCGCGCGACCGGGCGACCGCAACACGCTTGTTGGCCGACCGTACTGCATTGACCAGCGACGGCAACATCGGCACCAGCATGAAGTCGTAGCGGGTCCGTCCGATATGCGTGACATAGTCGGGGAAGGGCAGTTCCGGCAGGACGGTGATTGAGGGATTGCCCCGCAGGCGCGGCGGCAACCGGCCCGCATTTCCGATGACCTCCAGTTCGAAAGCCAGACCCGACCCCGTCAAGCGCTCCGCCACATCGAGGACGAATTCGAATTCCGCCCGGTGATGGATGGTGATCTTGGAATGATAGGCAATCCGCGGCCGGTCCCGTTCCGGCGCGGCCGCGGCCGCATTGGCGATATCCGATTGCTCGATCGCCAGAGGCAGCACAATCGGATCGGCGTCGGCGAGAGTCTGGCGCAATGTCTCTGTCGCCACCCACACCGTGCCGATCAAGTCCTTGTACCAGTAAAGCGGCAGGTATCCCAAGGCGAAGATATAGGCCTTGTAGACCGGCGACGCGCCTCGTTCTCGGATCATTGTCTTGATGTCGTCATCGATGAACAGGCCGGCACCGGCGATCCGCTCACGGTGTTTGCGGATCCATCCGAGATGGCGGAACCCGCAATAGCGGCAAAAAACGATATATGTGCCGTCGGGATCGATGTCGGCGATTGATTCCGTAATGCGCCGCTCGACAAGCGGCGGCATGCCGGCATGCTTCAGGCGGGCGGCCAGAAAATACTGATAGGAGGCATTCGGCATGGTGCCGATGACCAGGATGCGCCTGATGGGCCGGCGTACGCGATCGCCCTCGGCGGCCCCCTTGGGATATCTGGGCAGCACTCGGTCGAGGAAGCCGGACATCGCGCCCACCGCTCACGGCGCCTTTTTACAAGGGGCAATCATCCGGCCTGACGGACGCGATGGGCGAAGTCGATAATCTCCTTCACCGCTTTCTTGGCGACCATTTCGCTGATCACCAGCCCCCGCTCGTAAGAGCGCAAGCGCTCCGCCGGTGCCCCCACGTCGAAACAGGCCACCGGCAATTCCAGATCGGTCAATTCGCTGGTGACATAGGAAAACGTCTCCGGCCAGATCGACGGCACCCAGGCCACATGAGCCTGGCTCTTGCGCAGCAGATCCGGCAAGTCTGCATGCTCATAGGCACCGGTCACTTCCAGGCGCGCCCGCGTAGGACGCGAATCCAGTGTCCCGATAACCTTCAACCGCGCGGGCAGCTTGTCGTTGGCAATGATCCGGGCGGCACGGCGCACCATATCGGCGCCCTTGCTGTAGCCGATCGCGCCGACGACGACGATATTCACCGGCTGATCCTTGCCGAGCGGCTGCAAACCGATCTGCTGGGCATGATTGCTGGTGGTGGAATGCGGCCGGACCACGATCGGCAGGTCCAAATACGGATAGGCCCGCCGTAGGATATCGGCACTGTTGTTGGAATAGGCCCGCACGCGGTCGATGCGCGCCAACAGGCGTCCCCACATTTCGCGCCATTTCTTCGCCGAAACCTCGTTGCCCACCGGCTCGGCGAACGGATTGCTGCGCAGGCAGGTCCGACAGACCGACAGCTCCGGCAGGTCGCAATATTTACCGTCGCTATTGAGCAGATTGTAAGATCGACAGACCGGGAAGAAGTCATGCAGAGCCATGATGATCCGGTCACCGTGGTGCTCCTTTCGGTGCACCATGAAATCCACCACCTCCTCGATGTTGGTGAAGCCGACGGCGCAATTGTAGTGCCAGCGAATCCGGCCATGTTGCGGCAACAATCGATTGAGGCCGGAAAAATCCGGAAAACTGAATCGGCCGATCGAGCCGGCCACATACACTTCGGCGTGAAACAGATTGCCCGATTCATTGGTGATCAGGATGACCGGCCGGTTTTGCCTTTTGTACTCCTCAATTACCTCCTGCCGGTACCGGTTGGCGCCGCCGCCAGCGCTGTGGTCGATGATCACCTCCAGCGGACGACTGCTCAACTGGGGTGTCAACATGGCAAGCGCGCAGCCGCGAACAGCGCTGATTGGATCAATATGCAGGAACTCCGCGACGTCGCCGTGATAATGCGGATGCTTGTGGCCGAGCGCCTTGAGGTTCTTCGCTAAAAGCTGTTTCTTCTCCTCCGAATCGAAACTCCCTCCATGGACATGTTCGACAAACAGGTTGTGGTTCAACACATTGCGGCCGCCGGCCTTGATCGCCCGTTGGCACCAGTCATTTTCCTCGCCATAGCCGCGTCCGAATGTAACTTCGTCAAAGCCCCCGATCCGGTCGAGAAAAGTCCGGTTGAGGCCCATGCAAAACCCGACGCCCGTGGGCAGTTCGATATTGCGATGGCTGGCGTTGAGGCGCGCAAAAACCCGGTCCACATCGTCGACCGACAGTCCTGGCGGCAGCGGATTATCCTCGCAAATCCTGGGAAAGGAACAAATCTCCGCCGAGGTGGAGAAGGGGGTGGTGCTGGCGACGGTCTCATCGGCGAAAATCGGCGCCATCAGGCGTTCCAACCATGCATCCGGCGGCACGGCATCGGTGTTCAACAGGGCAACATGCCTGAGGCTGGCGGTGATGCCGTCATTGGCGGAAGCGATGAAACCCTGATTTGCCTCGTGATTGATCAGCGTCCATCGCCTGCGGAACGCCCGCCGCTTGCCGGTTTTGCGCAAGAAAGGCAGGACGGCCGGGTCGGTGCTGGCATCATTGATGACGATCAGCCCGCACCCTTTGGGCAGCGACCGCGCCAGACGGTTGAACAATCTCGGCAGGAACTTCATCCCGTTGAAGACGGGGATTACCACATCGACAGGCTCTTTCAATTGCGCCGGTTTGCGGCGGCCTGTCTCGACCAGGGAATTCAGGTCGACTACTTCCGTCAAGGGCGTGAACGTACCGGTATCGAGCCGGTTGACCACCCTGTTGATCGTTGCTTCACGAGTCCTGGACGGAAGCAGCTTGGGAATCTCATGCATCACATGGCGGACGAAGAACCGGGCAAGCCCGGTCAGATAACCGCGTTGAATCGCGCCGGTTCGAAACACCGAATAGGTGCCGGCGGAAAGCTTGGCGGTTTTGCCATTTGCCAGGGAAAGCCAGATTTCGATTGCGCCGGACTGAGGAATGCGCCCGCGGTCGGAGTACGAGAAGCCGGTGTCTTCCGATCCGAATTCCGGATGCGCCTGCAACACGTCCTGGCGATCGACCGGATAATCGGTGGCGAATTTATGTTTCAACACCCGGTCGCCGATAACCAGGTCGATCGACTTGATTTTCTGATCCGAATGCAACCAGCCGCGGAACATAACGCGACCTTTACCGAAGCGCAGATATTCCAGGTATCCCTCGCTGCCGGCGGACTTGTCGGAAAGGTGCCGACGGTGCACCAATTCCACGGTCGTCTCGCTGAGCACACGCGCCACGTGATAATTCGAATAGAGACCAAAAAAACCTCGGATCCATACGAAAATCAACATGACGATCGATAATCAACTTCGACTGGCGGTGCTCTGTGTCGCCGCCTTTGTACTGCTTGACCTTAGGCGATCGCAAGGGCAGACGGCGTCAAAATTGCTAGAGTGTGTCCTGTTTTTTTCGTTGAAATTCCGCGAGTCGCGGTGGCGGATCGATATATGCATCCGGCGCGTTGATCTTGTCCTCAATGAGGCGGGTCGCCATTTCATCGACGGCCGCCTTTCGCCCGTCCCGGGTATGGAAATTGCCTTTGACCTGTGTTGCCGCGGCGAGCGCTTTGACGAAGGCCGTGATGAAGTCGGCATCGGGTGGCCTGGCTTCCGTCCAAAAGTCATCGAGCGGCCCTTGAAACGTCAGGCCGCTGACATCGAAAACCGCGCTGCCCAGCACCTTCACCGGACAGCCGGCCTGAACCGAATGCAGGCCGACGGTGCTGTTGACCAGGACCGCGCCCCTGGCATTGGTCAGTAGCGCCTGAAGGTTGCCGCCGTCGATCACCCGGATTCGATCGGCAATGTCGTGCTCAGCGGCGATTGCGAAGATGACGCGTGGCCAACGTTCCAAGCCGTTATCCAAGGGGTGGATCTTGAAAATCAGCAAGTGATCGGCAGGTGCATGCGCGGCAAAAGAGGCAATGGTCACTTCCACGGCCTCCCGAAGGTGTTCGAATGGGGAATTTTCGCGGATTTGGTAGTCGCTCTGCAGCTGCATGGCAAAGACAAAATAAGGCACTTTCAAACGCGCCGCCTTGGCGATCAGGCGCTTAGCCTTGCGTTCCTTGTAGGGCGCCTGAAGCACCCGCCAGAAATGGCTCAGATAGTCGACAATCGGATGGTAGTAGCGGTTCGATTTGTAGTGCGGATAGAGGAAAAATAATAACGAGGTGCCAAGGTTGTAGATCACTTCGTTCGCGGCCTGCTGCCAAAACGGAAACGGATATAAAAACCGCATATCCGGCGGCTCGACTTTCGCGGCGATGGCGCGAATGATCGCCGGGTCGTCCGGAAAGTGGGAAAAGGCCGACATGCCGCCGCGCTCCAGCGTAATCCAATCGGGGCGCAGATACCCGTATTCGTAAGTTGTCACCCGGATCCCGGCGTTCCGCCCAATATCGCCGGCGATCCGATGATAGGGATGCCGGTCGCTGTAATAAAGAATATCGGTAACGCCGTTGCGCGTCATAAAGGCTTCCAGATATCCGGGCCAATCCTCGAACCGACCGCGATAGCTGACGCCGCGCCGGCGCCAGTAGAGCCAGTCACCGAAGCACAGGCTGATATGGTGCACGCAATGGCCTCGGCGCTCCAACTCCTCGGCCAATGCGCTTGCATAGGTCGAAGGGGGGCCTTGAAGAAACAAAAATGTGCGGCCTTGGCGATTGTGCATGCGGGATGGATTTGGGCAGTCATATTAAAGAATGGGGTAAGCATGCCGGGGCTAGCACCGGGCCCTATGCCTGTCAATCGCCGCTTTAACCTGGAACGACTAGGTCATGTGATCTGTGAATCCAATTTTTTCGCGACATGCATCAAACCATGGCCCGATCTGGAGGGGCCACTGCAGCAGGGAATGGCGGTGTTTGCCGTTTGGCATCCGGTTTTAAATGGTGACCTTGCCCCTTCCGCCAATTAAAAGTGGCATATCCGTGGATGGAAAAGGTGGCCCGTCAACAGTGCCTTCAATCGTGATTACCGGCGCCAGCAGCGGCATTGGCGCGGCGCTTGCGGAAGACTATGCCGCGCAGGGCGTGGTGCTCGGCCTCATCGGGCGTGACCGGGAGCGGCTTGATGCATCGGCCGCCGCATGCCGCGCAAGGGGGGCGGACGTGGAGTGTGGCAATCTCGATATCCGGGACCGCGAGGCCTTGCACGCGTGGCTTACGGCTTTCGACGAGGCGCATCCGGTTGATCTCCTGATCGCCAATGCCGGTGTGTCGACCGGATTGGAACCTGGACGCAGCAGGGAGAGTGACGCCGAAGCCGATCGGTTGGCCGATATCAATTATAAGGGCACGGTCAACACGGTCAGCGGCCTGGTCGAAGCCATGCGTGCCCGTCGCCAGGGGCATATCGCCGTCATTTCATCTCTGGCCGGTTTGAAAGCTTTGCCGGATATGCCCTCCTACAGCGCCACAAAGGCGGCTCTGGTAGCCTATGGACATTCCATTCGCGGATGGCTGCGGCCATTCGGGGTTACCGTATCGATAGTCTGTCCGGGTTTTGTGACGTCGCCGATGTCGTCGCGGCACAAGGGTGCACGGCCCTTCGAAGTGTCGATCGACGACGCCGTGCGAACCATCCGGCGCGGTCTTGATCGGCGGCGGCCGATGATCGCCTTTCCGCGTATCCTGGCGCTCGGCATCTGGCTTGATCGCCTATTGCCGACCCGCATCCAGGATTGGATCATCCGGCTGTTTCAAGCCGATATCGATCCAGATCACGAAGCCCGAAAATCTAGATAGAATCCGATCCGGACAGGCCGGATAAAGCCGAGCCTTCGGCTATTACATTGCGCAGTTCCTCGGCTGTGATTTGCACCGTTTCGCGGATCTGGTCCTCGGTGTGCTCGCAGGTGATGAAGAACCGCAGGCGGGCTGCCTTCTCGGCGACCGCCGGGAAGATAATCGGCAGGACATTGATGTTGCGGTCATGCAGCCGGTTGGACAATTTGGCCGCCTGGATCGATCCGCCGACAACGATGGGCACGACCGAATAACCGGCGCTGAAGCCGGTATCGAGGCCGAATTCCCGCGCGGTTTCGACAAACAAATGCCCATTGCGACGTAGCCGTTCGACCCGTTCGGGCTCATCCAGCATCACCCGGATCGATTCCATGGCCGCGGCTGCCACCGGCGGCGACATGCCGACCGAATATACGAAACCCGGGGCGCCGACTTTCAAATACTCGACCAGCGCCGAACTGCCGGCAATATAGCCGCCGCAGGCCGACATGGTTTTTGATAACGTGCCCATCCACATCTCGACCTGGGTCGGATCGATATCGGCATATTCGGCGATACCGCGGCCGGTTTTGCCGAGGACGCCGATCGAATGCGCTTCATCGACAAGCAGCCAGGCGCCGTGTCGCTGCTTGATGGCAATCAGCCTGGAGAGATCGGGATAGTCGCCGTCCATGCTGTAGAGCCCTTCCACGGCGATCAACACGTAGCGGTAACGCGCCCGGTTTCGCTCCAGCAACTGTTCCAGCGCGTCAAGGTCGTTATGGGGATACATCAGCCGCGTGGCGCCCGACAGGCGCGCGCCTTCGACAATGGAATTATGGATCAGCGCATCGCAGATGATCAGGTCTTCAGATCCCAAAAGATGCCCGATCGAGGTCACATTGGTGGCGTGTCCGGAGACCATGGCCACGGCATCCTCGACGCCATGAAGGTCAGCGAGTGCCTCTTCCAATTGGCGATGGAACGGCCGCTCCCCGGCGACAAGCCGGCTCGCCGATACGGATGTGCCGAAGCGGTCGATCGCATTTTTTGCCGCTTGCGACACGTCCGGATGCCCGTTCAGGCCGAGGTAATTGTAGGAGGAAAAGTTGATGTAGTTCTGGTTGCCGATCAAGGTGGTGTCGCGGGCGATCGCATCATGGGCGAGAAAAAACGGGTTTTCGATGCCGATCATTTCCGCCGCGGCACGATGCATGCGTAGTTGTTTGTAGTCTTCCAATTCCGCGAAATCGAAAACCTTGCTCGCGGTCGGGGATCCGGATGCGCGGCGTTGCGGTGGCGCCTTGCGGTCGCGTTTGCCGGTCCTGGTGGCCCGCATATTTGCAAGCAACTGGTCCTTGTCTCCTTCGGATAAACCGCCAAGGCCGCGAGATCGGGTCATTTCAACAGGTTCCTGACATCTTCACTTTTCTCCTCGACGCTGGCGGCGATCTCCGCCAGGTCGAGCCCTTCCAAGTGCTCAGAATCGACATGTTGTACGGCGAGCGTCTCCGCCTCGCGGGACAGATCATCTCCGGCGCCGTCGAAGTGGCGGGCGACGACACGGTTGCAAATGTCATTAAGCGTCGCACCGTTGGCCAGAGACATCAGCGGAATGTCGATGCCGAGACGTTTTTCCGCACCCATCCGCAATTCAAGCGCCATCAGTGAATCCATGCCGATTTCCGATAGCGGCCGGTGGCGGTCGATCTCCTCGGCCGGCATGCGCAGGATTTTCGCAATTTCAGCCGCCAGCAGCTTCGACATGGCCTCCACGGCCTGGCCGCGGTCGAGGCCGCTGAGCAACTCAGAGAGGTCTACTTGCGCATCGCCGTCGATCAACTCGTAGTCCAGGTCGCCGAGGAAGTCGGAGAATAGCGACGACTTGACGATCGCCAGTTCCTTGCGCGCCGCGCCCCAATCGATGCGCGCATAGGCGATTGCGGCCTCGGAAACCTCAAGCGATCCGTGATGCAGCAAAAGCCCGAGGCCTTCCAGCGCATCCCTTGCGGTGAGCGCATGGCGGCCCAATCGGGTGCTCAAGACGTCATTGGTTTCCATGTTTCGGGCAAGGTAGCCGGCATCGGATATGGCGCCCCAGGCGACCGCCAGTGCCGGCAGGCCTTCGGCGCGCCGCTGGCGGGCAAGACCCTCCAGATAGGCATTTGCCGCCACATAATTGGCCTGGCCCGGATTGCCCACCATGGTCGTGGCCGACGAGAACAGAACGAAGAAATCGAGATCCAGGCCACGGGAGGCGCGATCGAGATTGTGCGCACCGAGAACCTTCGGACGCAGAACCTTTTCAATCCGTTCGGCATCCAGATTGAGGATCAAGGCGTCATCGAGCACCATCGCCGTGTGCAAGATGCCGCGGATTGGCGGCATCGATGACGACACGTCGGTGAGCAGCCGCGCCAATTCACCGCTATCGGTCGCGTCGACGGCGGCCGAGCGTATGGTCGCGCCCTGATCCTCGAATTTGCTAAGTGCCGATTTCGCTTCATCGCTTGCAGCACCCCGCCGGCCGACCAAGACTAGATTGCGGGCGCCCTGGTCGATCAACCATTGGGCTGTTTCCAATCCAAATCCGCCAAAACCGCCAACGATCAGATAGGTGCCGTCGGCGCGCACAATCGGGCGGTCGTCGACCCGCTTTTCTCCGTTCGGCTGGGGCGGCTGGATAACGATCTTGCCGATATGACCCGATTGCTGCATGAGCCGGAAGGCATCGGTGATCGCATCGCCGGGGAACAGTCGATAGGGAAGGGGGCTGAAAGCCCCGGATTCAAACAGCGCTCCCAAGTCGCGGAAGATCTTGCTCGCCAGCTTCGGCTGCTCGACCATGAGTTGGTCCGCGTCGATGCCGAAATAGGAGAGGTTGCGGCGGAAGGGCCGCAAGCCGACCATGGTGTTGGCGTAATAGTCCCGTTTGCCCAGTTCCAGGAAGCGGCCGAACGGTTTCAGCAATCCGATGCTGCGTTCCATGGCCTCGCCGAACAGGGAATTGAGCACCACATCGACGCCATCGCCCTTGGTCAAATCCCGTATTTCTTCGGCAAAGTCCAGGCTTCGGGAATCGAACACATAATCGGCGCGCATGGCACGGAGCAGGTCGCGCTTTTCCTCCGTTCCCGCTGTCGCAATGACTGTCGCGCCGCGCCATTTGGCGATCTGCAGGGCGGCCAGGCCAACTCCGCCGGCGCCGCCATGGATGAGAACCGTTTCGCCTTCCTCCAAATGGGCCAAATGTACCAGCGCGTAATAGGCGGTCAGGAACGTGACCGGCAGTGTGGCGGCTTCCGCCAGTTCGATGGCGTCGGGTACCGGCGCGCAGGCATAGTCGGCGACGGTCACGTGAGAGGCGAAACAGGCCGGCGCAAAAGCGAGCACACGGTCGCCGACCTTGAAGCGGGTTACCGAATCGCCAACCGAAACCACGGTGCCGGCGCATTCCATGCCGAGCGTGGCGCCAGCAAATCCGTCTTCGAGCGCTTCTTCCGGCAGCATGCCAAGCGCCCACATCACGTCCCGAAAATTCAATCCGGCGGCGGCGACTTCAATCTGCACCTCATTCGCCGATGGGCGCGGCCGCGCGACCCGGTGCCAGGCCAGGCCATCGAGGGACCCTTGATTGACAATATCGAGCCGGTATCCGATTGCCGCCTGGCCGGTACCGGAATCGTCCGGGTCGGGCAGGGCGCCTCCGGCGACCATGCGCAGGCCGCAACGCCGATTGGCGTCGATAACGATTTCCCGTTCATCGCCCGGATGGCTGATTTCGGCGGCAAGGCGTCCGGCCGCTTCGCCCGGTTCAAGCGTCGGAATGATATCGATCATCCGGATTTCCAGATCCGGATATTCATTCATGGCGACCCGGCCATAGCCCCAGACTGCCGTTTGCACGGGGCGATGAATGGTGCCGCCGATCAGGCTTTGATTGGCACCGGGTGCGACGATCCAGAGGCGTCCGAGCCGGGTGCCGACCGTTTGCAGAAGGCGGGTCAGGATTTCGGTTTGGCTCAAGGTGGCCGAGAGCGGCCCGGTATCGGGAAGCCAGGCCCCGTGTACGAATACGATCTCCGCCGCCTTGTCATCGGAAACCAGATCGTTCAACGCGATGTCGGCCCCGGCCTGTGAGCAAATGACATCCGCTTCGCCCTCGCCGAGCGATACCGATGCCGCTTCCACATGGGCGTCGGAAATTGCGGATTGCAGAGCCTCCGCGACCGCGGTCTCCCGGTTGTCGGATCCTGTTAAGACGATAATGCGTCGCGGTGGTTCGTCGTCCTGTCCGTCGGCAACCGCTTTGGCCGCATCATCATTCGCCTCGCCGCCGACACGGATTGTCAGCAATGCCCCTTCCGTGCCGGACGCGGCAATCGGTGTCGCTTCAATATCCGCCAATCGTTCGATGGATTGGAGATCCTCGATCCATTCCTCCGCCGACCGGTATTGGCCGATCGGATATTCCGGATCGGCGACGCCCGACCACCAGTCCTGCGCCAGGCCGTTGACGAAGTCATGTAGCAAGACCGGCGCCGGTTCCGCGGCCAAGATCCGCGCATCCGCGGTGGCGATGGATACGACCTTGTCAAGAGCCCCCGATTCCGCCAGCAATTCGTGAAGATGATTGACCGAAAGGATCAGATCGAATGCGTTGCCATTGCCCTGCGCCGTCAATTCATCCAGCGACAGCCAGTTGATGTGTTCGGTACCGTCGATTGCCAGTCTGGAGGATTCCAGGGCCGATTGATTGGCGTCGGTAACCGTCAGGCTGCCGATGCGGCGATCGATGCGCTCGGATATGGCGCGGATGAAAGAGTGATTGACACCGCCAACAACCAAGACCCGCAGCGGAACATCCTCGCTCCAGTTGCCGGCAATTTCTGTGGCCAGTTCGACGATTGTCCGCTCCAATGGCTCAATGGTCGGCGTGTGCGCCCGCAACTGCGTAATCAGGTCCTTGGCGAATACTTCGGTCAGGGATTCCGGCAGCCCGTTACGCAACAGGTCGACCAACACGGTCTTAGCCCGGGTCAGAGCCGTAACCTCGGCGATGCGCAACGGATAATCGGCAATCAATGTGCGCAGGATGTCGCCGGGATCCGGTAGCGTGGCGTCGCCGTTATTGAGCGTCCACTCGCCGTCTTCCTCGATCATCAGGTCGCCGTCTTCCAGGCATTGCAGCAGCCTGGCCATCAGCGGTATGGCGGTCGGGTCGAGCTCGCCGGCGGAGACCAGTTGCGAAAGCGACAGATTATGCCCGCCATCGCCCAGGATATGCTTGACCGCAGACAACGCGATCGGACGGATCGCCGCCTCCATGAGGAGCCAGTCCTCGTCCAGGGCCGGGGGCACCTCGCAGATCAGGTTCTTTTCCTCGGCGACTTTCTGCATGTCGTCGATATAGGCGCCGGCGGCGGCGCTCCGGTCATCCTGCGGCAACAGCGACCAGGCCGTTCGATACACCAGTTCGTCGGGACGTTCCGATTTCGCCAGCGGAACCGCCCGGAACCGGGCACCGGTGATTTCGGCAACTAGTCCGCCATTGTCGTCAAGGAACCGGAAGCGGGCTTCGATCGACCGGGTCGATGCGCGAACCACATCGATGTCGCAACCGACGGCGTCCATCGGATCCCCATGGGTGATCAGGCTGCCGATGCGTACCGGCAGGAAGGACACTTTGCCGGAGCTTGAATGCCCCTCCGGTAACAGGACGAAGAGGCCGTGGAAGGCTGAATCAAGAAGGGTGGGATGGAATGAAAAGCCGTTGCGATCGTCAAATCCCGGTTCCGCTTGCGCGAAAGTGAGATGCGCCGACTGCCTGTCGCGCCGGGTCGCGCCGGCGGCTCGCCGGAACGCCGGCCCATAGTTCAATCCGAACTGCCGGGTGATCGCATAGAGGGTATCGGCGGTCAGTGTTTCACCGATATCCTGGGAGCGGGACTCCGCAACCAGATCCTTGCCACCGATCGCCTTTGCCAAACGGCCGCGCACATGGACCGACCAGTCGCCATCGGACAATCTGTCCCGACTGGAAATCTCAAAGCCCAGACTGTCGGGCATGATGCGAACGAGCGTTTCCAGGATCTGATCGTCGTTCAGCACCATCGGCCGGAAAATATCGAGGTCTTGAATTTCGATATCGTCGCATCCGAGCCATTCGCGGCCCGCCGAAAGCGCCATCTCGACAAATCCGGCGGCCGGGAAGACGACCATGTCCTCCACTTTGTGGTCGGCCAGCCAGGGGAACATTACCGCATCGATATGGTTGAACCATTCAGAAATTTCCGGCCGCAGTCGATGACCGAGCAGGAAGTGCTTCGATGGCGCGAAATAACTATAGCTTTCCGAGGTCTCCTCCGCGGAGAAGGAATCGTTCTGCCAGGGATAGGATGGCAGGTCATGACTGATCCGCCGGCGCCGGCCGACGAATTTGGTGATATCCACCTTGCCGCCGGCCACAAGAACATCGGCCGCGACGCGGGCGATCGGCTCAATCGCCTCGTCGTCGGATTTGTCGAGCGATTGGGTAATGGTTCCCGACCGGTCCGAAGCCCGCAACGTATCGCGCGCATAGGTCGCCAATACCGGCCGCGGACCGATTTCCAGGAATACGCGGTAACCGTCGTCGGCCATCCGCGTCATGGCATCATGGAACAGTACCGGTTGGCGTACATTGCGCCACCAGTAGTCCTTGTCGAGCACGCGGTCGTCTGCCGGATCGGCATCAACCGTTGAATAGAACGGGACTTTTCCGGCCTGCGGACGGATCTCGCCGAGCGAATCCAACAGCGGATCCCGTATCGGATCCACCAAAGCGCAATGGAACGGGTAGGACAGGTCCAGACGCCGCATGGCCCAACGGTTGCGTCGGGCAAACTTGCCGAATGCGTCGAGCTGCTCGGTCGGCCCGGAAATCGTCACGCTGCGCGGGCTGTTGATCGCCGCCAGTTCGATGCCGGCGAACCCGTCTCCGGCAATCGCCGCCTCTGCCTGATCAGCCGGCAGGAGCAGGGCGGCCATGCTGCCGAGATGGCGGGTGATTTCCTGGTGCGTGCTGCGCGCATGAATGACCTGTACCGCGTCACTCAGGCTCAGCCCGCCGCAGGCCCATGCCGCGGCGACTTCGCCGACACTATGGCCGGCGACGGCAGCGGGCGAAACCCCTTGTTCCGCCAACGCTTCGACGATCGCCACCTGTAGGGCGAACAGCAGCGGTTGCGCGATTTCCGTGCGCTCGATTTCCCCTTCCAGTTCCGGTGAAAACAAAGTGGTCAGCAGCGACCATCCTGAAAGCCTCATGAACTGGCGGTCGACCGCCTCGAAGGATTTTCTGAAGACCGGATTGACTTGATAGGCGGTCCGCCCCATGCCCGCCCATTGCGATCCGTTGCCGGAGAATAGAAAGGCCACCGGCAAATCGTTACCGATCGCCTGGCCTTGCGAGAAATTCGCCTGCCGCCGGCCGTTATCGGCCTCTTCCAGGGACGTGACCAATTCTTCCTGCGTGCGACCGAATGCGACGGCCCTGTAGGCGAGCCGGTCCCTGGTGTGGGCGGCGGAATTGACGATTGCGCCCATGCTGGTGTCATTGCTCGCGGCGATAAGGTCGCGGTAGTCGGCCACCAGATGGTCCAGGGCTGCCGCGCATTGGGCGGAAATGATGAGCGGTGCGCCATCCTTGCCGCCAGTTTCGGGGCCGCGCTTGAGCGGTTCCGGATCGCGCACGATGACATGGGCGTTGGCGCCGCCGAAACCGAACGAATTGATTCCCGCATAGCGCGGCTTGCCGTTCTTGGCCAGCGACAGGTTCTGATCAACCACCGAAAGGTTGAGATCGTTAAACGGTATGTCCGGATTGGGCGTGTTGAAGTGCAAGGATGCAGGCAACAGGTCGTGCTTGAGCGCCAATATCGACTTTAAGAGACCGGCGACGCCGGAGGCCGGCTCCAGATGGCCGATATTGGTCTTCACCGATCCGATTGGCAGGGTGGCGGCGCGCTTCTGGCCCAGAATTTCGCCAAGTGCATTGGCTTCGGCGGGGTCGCCGACCCGGGTCCCGGTGCCATGGGCCTCGATAAATACCAAATCATTGGGATCGATGCCGCTCTCGGCATAGACGTCGCGAAGGAGATCGGCCTGCGATATCGCCGAGGGTAACGACAGGCCGACCGTGCGTCCGTCGGAATTTATGCCGGTCCCGGAGATCATCGCGTGGGCAGTATTGCCGTCACGCCGAGCGATCTTGTCGGCGCGCAGGACCAGGGCCACCGCGCCTTCGGAGCGAACATAACCGTCGCCATCGGCGTCGAAGGCCCGGCAGAGGCCCGACGGTGACAGCATGGACGCCCGGGAGAAGCCGAGAAACGCAAACGGACTCAACAGCAGGTGGACGCCACCCACAATGGCCGTGTCGATTTGACCGGAACTCAGCGCCTCATAGGCCTCGTGAAGCGCGATGAGGGACGACGAGCAGGCCGTATCGACCGTAAAACTCGGACCTCTAAGATCAAAGATATAGGAAATGCGGTTGGAAATGATCGACAATGTGTTGCCGGTCATGAACTGCACGTCACCGGCGGACGGGTCGAACAGGAACCGATTGCTGTAATCCAGCGAAGATGCCCCGATGAACACCCCGGTCTTGGAGCCGGCAAGGGAGGATGGCGGCAAACCGGCATGTTCCAGCGATTCCCAGACCACCTGCAGCAACAACCGCTGCTGTGGATCCATCTGCACCGCTTCGCGCGGGGAAATGCCGAAAAAGCCTGGATCGAACTCCCATACATTGTCGATCTGGCCGGCCGCCCATGTGTAGGTCTTGCCGGGAACCGCCGGGTTGGGGTGAACAAACCGCTCCGTGGCCCAGCGATCCGGTTTTACGGCGCTGATGACGCAGCGCCCCGCGGTCAGAACGTCCCAGAATTGATCTGCGTTTGAGGCCTCGGGGAGACGGCAGGCATAGCCGACAATGGAAACTTCGCGATTTTTTTCGTTCATTGATACCGTAACTCAAATTCAGTGCGGCGTCGCCGCAAACATCCTAGTCGAAATTTCCGGCCATTGCCGCCCGCTAGACTGGGCGTGGCGATTGTTCCGCGACGACCGGTAATGAAATTCCGTGTTCCGGTGTTCCTGTCAGTAGTGCGCCCCTTGGCCTCCCGGCCAAAAATAATTAGTTGACGGCGCGATTCAATGCAAGCCGTCGCTGCCTGCCGGGCGAACAGATTTTCGCGGTGATTTTTGCTAATTAACGAGGATAAATACTGTCGGGGTCAGTCTATGGTTGCTAATTCTAAGTATTATGGAGTTGTGGCCGCGGACTCGTGAATAAGCCGATACACTTTGTTGCAAATCGTGATTGTCGCCGGGATCAGGCGATGGCTCCAGGACGGCAATTGGGAACTGTATGTGATCATGTATTACCCGGAGATATTATCTATCCAAATCGAAAAGACCGCATTGATCGATTCCCGATGTGAAGGCCTTATGGGTTTTCGGCACTTTGAACTGGTTGATATGGTGCAACCAGGCTTCGATTTCGGCCTTGTTGGTCTTTCCGCGGCTTGTGCCTTCTAGCGCATTGACCAGGCGAACAAGCTGGTCCTTGGCCTCGGCACGGCGTCCGAGATTGGCGAGGGCGGAAATCCGCAGGGCCTCCACATTGAAGTTGTCGACCGGGCCGCGCCGGCAATGACGTTCGCATTCCTCGTAGTTCCCGGCGGCGAAGTAAATCGTCGCCAGATAGCCGTAGAAATAGCGCATGGGCGTGTTTGACAGTTTCAGCCCGCGCTCGGCATGGGCCAGGGCCTCGTCGATACGACCCACTTCGCCTTTCGCTTCCGCCGCCGCCATCTGCGGTCTCGGATCGATCGGGTTCAACTCGCAAGCGCGGTCGAAATGAAGGATGGAGCCGTCGATGTCGTCCGACTGCAACAGCGCCCATCCGTGAACCTGATGGTTGAACGGCTCCCAGGGATCCTGCCTGACCGCCAAATCCGAAAGATGCAGCGTCGCATCCAGGCTATTGTCGATGGTTCGCCCGTTGGGGTGAAACAGAACCTGTTTCATGAACACGGAAGCCTTGGCGGCATAAGCCGGTCCGAAATCCACCCTTTGAGCCTCCAGGTCATTGAGGATCTTCAGCGCCCTCTCATCGGACCGGGGGTGAAATTCGTTCAGATAGGCCGTGGCCGTGCACCAATGATCGTAGGCCAGTTTCTCTGTTGTCGGCCGTTGCCGATGAAGGTGAACAATATGCGCGTCGATGCGCCCGACAATACGGGTGATGATCCCGTCGCGTTCGGCATCGGTATCGGTGCCGGTATGGATAAAATCAAAATAAACGATGCGACCCGACTGATATTCGGTCATTTCCAGGAACAAGAGATCCTTGGCCGCGTCGAAGCGGAAGTTGATTCGGTAGTCGCCGAAACCGTCATGGCGTATGCGCAAGGCCGGCAGTTCGTCATGCACGAACAGTTCCAAATGGCGATAGTGGCTGAGTTGGTAAAGGATATTATCCTGCACCGATAGGGAGACGGCTTGGCTGTTGTCGTCCTTGACGACTGACAGTCTCGGCGCGCCGAAAGGCATTTGGCCGATGGCCGGACCGGGTGGTGTGTTCGCCGCAGTAATGGGCCACTCGCCGGAAGACCGCTCCGTTTCCAGAACTTCGCGTTCGTCATACAGCCAATCGGAAAAACAAGGATCGAGATATTCGTAACCTTCCAGAAACGGTGCGGGTAGCGCCGTTTCCCCTGCCGCATCACCGGCCTCGTCAATATCGGTTTCAAACACCTGCTCGGCCAGCCGGATGTCGGATTTTCCGGCGACCAGGAATTGGCTGCCGCAGTCCTCTTGTGCCCGATTGATTTGACGCAGGCATTGGCGCAGGGATCCCTTGGCCCGGACTTCCGAAGACCTGCTCCAAAGCAGCGCCGCCAAGGTCGTGCGCGGCGCCGTATAACCCGGCCGCCGCGCCAAATATGCGATGATCGCCATCGCTTTACGGTTTTTCAGGACAAGCACTCGCCCGTCGGTTGACAGGATCGAGGGGGCGCCAACCAAGCAAATCCGTACTTTTTCCATCCGGCGCGCCTCGCAACAGCTCACACCGACAATATAATAGTGTGAAAGCATTTCGCACAACAATTACTTGAAACCTGCAGTCATAAATCACGATAAATTCACGCCGTCCATGGTATGACGCCATTTCAACGTAAGGAGGTTGATATGGGTCATATTAACGTCAATGTAGAATTGGGAACCGATGTTGATGCCATGCGCCGGCTGATCGAGTATGCCGTCCGCGAGGCCGAGAAGATCGGCAACGACATGTGCGTCTACATGCTGGGAATGGCGCTTGATTCATTGGATGACCCGGCGACCAAAGATCTCAAGGTCAGCGGACAATCTAGCCTGCGTGTGAACTAGGACCTGTTGAGGTTCAAGATCGTGGTGCCGGCCCGGCGCGTGCCTTTATGGAATCAGCGTGACGGCGCATTGTCGTTTTCGGCGTGAAGGCGATGTGTTTCGATGGCCCTGTTGTAGGCCGGATGCGGAGCCTTGGCCCGTTGGGTGATGCACTCCAAACGCAGTGCCGCGCGGTTAAAGAATAAAATGATCCCGGCCCGATCTGCAGGTTCGCCAGCGGGATCCATGAAGAAGGCCCCGATCGCCACATGCAGGGCATCCGAGATTTGTGTCAATCTGCGCGCTGAAATGTGCCGTTGCCCGGTTTCATAAAGACGGATCTGCCGGCCGGCAACGCCAATCGCATGTCCGAGTTCGCTTCTCGACATTCCGGTCCGTAAGCGGGCTCGGCGAATTCGTCTGCCTAAATAGAAATCAAGATCGGCGTTGCGCTTCATCGTCAACCCCTCGGCCCCGGTGACCATGAAAGTTCAGTGCACGCAAGAACAGGATCGACGGTCGGTGAGGGAATGTTAGAGGATGGGGGAGATACTGTAAATTGTATTTAAGTGTTTCTCCACAACTATTATCTAACATTGCGTATCCCGGTCGCAATGCTTGCTTTTTTCGATTCAAACCGCTTGACCGGCAGCGGTCGCAGAGCGAACCGCCGCCGAATTTCGCCCAATAAAATCAGGGTTTACTTGGATAGACACCCGTGACCGCGACGCAATAGGTGATGACCAAATAGGGCTGCATATTGTTGACCGATTGGCCACCTCCGGTATTGGTAACGGCATCGATGCGCATATGTCCGTCGGCAGTCCCGGCTACCGAATAAATATCGTTGGTTCCGGGAAATGTCGCGAAAATCGATCCGCTGGGATTGTGAGTGTCCGGCGCCGCCGATGTGGTGGCGATCTCATGGTTATGGTTTGGCAATTCGGCGACATTGAGCGTATTCGATTCCGTGCCGCTTTTTTGCCCGATTGGACGGGGGGACAAACCGGGCCCGGTCCCGTTGTTCATGGTTACGCGCCCGCGCAGGTCCGGTATCCCGAAATTCGTACGGCCGTCGCCGCCAGGTCCGCGCATCCGGCGACGTCGCGTAGCCGATCCGATATCCGCGTGATCGTGGATTGTGTCGATCATAACGGCCGCGATAGCAATACCACATCTCGAAGAAGTCACCGCTCGGCACCACCCAGGGCCGGAAAAGTCCGCCTTCGTCGTCGGATGAAAAATCGAGGCACGGCGCCGCGTCCTTGATCCAGGATACGCCGTCATTGGAAACCGCATGGCGGATGTGATAGCGGGGCTCGGGAAACGGTTGCGCCTGATACCGCCATTCCAGGGCGCTGGCATACCAGGCATGATATTGCCCACCGATCTTTAGAACGTGCGGGACGGCGCAGAAATAGGGATCGACGCGATCGGGCCTCAATACCGGGCTCGCCGACACTCGCCTCGTGGTCCGGCCCTCATCGGTCATTTTCAAAAGGCCAACCGCGACCGAATAAGTGCCCCCGATTTCCCGGCGAAGGCCGGAGTAATAGCATAGCAGGTTGCTGCCAGCTCCGACGCAACAGGTGATCCCGGTGCCGTCGCAGTCGAAGGCGCCGGCCGGACCGAACGGTATCAGCGGGTTGGCGGCGACGGACAGAACCTGCATATCATGCTCCGGATCAATATCGACCGAGACGATCGCCGAGCGGTTATCCGCACCGCGGCCGGTCAGAAAGACCCGCCATCGGGCCTCGTCGATGATATGCACGGTGGGCAATTGGGCGTGGGAAACCCACCAGGAATGGTCATCGGGAACTGAAAATACCTGTTTTTCCCGTCGCCAAATTGATGCCGGACCCACGCCCGGTCCGGTCGCGGTGTTTTGATCGGTCAAGGGCATTGATCAGGGTTCGCATTGGCGTCCGGCAGTTGCGGCGCACCGGCGCCGACGGTGAACGCGATGACGTAAAACACGCCCCCCAGGGTCCAGCGTACCGAGACATCGCGGGCCGATACCGGCAGCAGTTCAAGCGGCGCGGTGGCGGCGAAAAGCGGATTTTGCTCGATGAGCGCCGAGCCGTAGGCCGTTTCGCGCAGCCATGGTGGGACAGATTCATCGGCGACGACCACCCGGCCGCCGGGCCTGGTCACACGCGCCGCCTCGGTCAAAGCCCGTGGAATATCGGAAAAACAATTGATGCCGCCGGCATGGTAATAGGCATCGAACACATTGTCTTTGAACGGCAGATGGCAGGCATTGCCGATATGCGGGGCGACCGGGGCGGTAACGTCGGCGAGCCGGCTCAAGGCCTTGGCGAACAGGACATGCGAAAGATCCTGGACGCAAAGCAATCCCGCCGAGCCCAGCCGGGCGGCGATCAGGACCGAGTCCCTGCCGGTCCCGGCACCGGTTTCCAACACCCGCGATCCGTCCTTCAAATCAAGGAGGTCGATTGCTGTATTGCGGCATTTGGTTTCGTCCTCGCCGAAGGCTGCGAATAAGGCAGCCATTTCCCGGTCATAGCATTCAGCGCCGGTTTCGTAGCCCGCGGCCGCGCGGGCATCACAGTCTGTCAATGGCCGGGGCCAGGTGAGGTCGGGCACGCCCTCGGCGACCGCGAAGCGGGTGCCCAACGCGGAAACCAGATGACCATCGCGGCAAGGGGGATCGATAGCCCGTGGCTGGAAAACCAGCGGCTGTCCATCCCGGGGACAGCGATAAACACTCAGAACTTTCTCCATCGTCGCCATCATCGACGCAGGTTCCGTTTATCCGGGCACCGCCGCCCATCGCCACAATTCATCCGCAAGGCGTCATCCGTAAGTTGCATGGGATAATATGTGATAATACATATGCACTGAACGCAAGGCCGACGGATGAAACGCGTTGAGGCGCACGATGAAATTCTCCCGAAATACCGTCGCTGTCATGCAGCCATACTTCTTTCCCCATGCGGGTTATTTCCGGCTATTCGCCATGGCCGACCAGTTCGTGATCCTGGATTGCGTTCAGTTTGCCCGGCGCGGTCGTGTCCATCGGTGCCGGATACCACGGCCGGGCGGCGAGGATTGGCTGACGCTTCCATTGGCCCGACAACCGTGCGACACCCTGATCCGCGACCTGCGGTTCGCCGCTGATGCCAGGGCGCGCTTTGATTTGCGATTGCGCAAATGCCCGTGGATCGACGACGGCGCCGACATTGTGCAATCCCGTATTCGCGATCTTCTGTTCGGACCGCTCGTCCATGTCGTCGATTATCTGGAAGCCGGGTTGCGTCTGGTCTGTAACACCGTAGACCTGAAGGTCGCCATCAGCCGAAGTTCGCAATTGGCGCTCGATCCGATGCTAAAAGGGCAAGACCGGATCATCGCAATTGTCAAAGCGCTCGGCGGCGAGACATATATCAATCCGCCGGGCGGCCGCGCGTTCTACGATCATCGATCCTTCGCCGACGCGGGACTGCGCCTGCGCTTTCTTTCGTCCTATGCCGGCCGCTATCCGCATCTCCTACCGGCGCTGTTCACGGAACCGCCAAACCGCATCCGTGACGATATCCGCGCCCAATGCCGCCTAACCTAGCAGGACTTTGGCAAACCGGGCGGCAGCTTTTTCCTGTGTCGTTGTCCCGGTGAACGTCACCAATGCCCCGTCGGGGAGATCCTGCAACACCGTGGCACCGGCGCCGACAATGCAGCCGCGACCGATCCGCCGGTTGTCGACGAGGCCGCTCTGACCGCCCATGAATGTGCGCGCGCCGATCTGCGAATTGCCGCCGATGCCCACCTGCGACGTGATGAAGCAATGGTCCTCGATCACCGTATGGTGGCCGATATGGTTACCGCTCCACATGATTACATTGTCGCCGATCCGCGCCAAAGGCTGGATGACATTGCCTTCCAGGATCGTCTTCATCCGGTCGCGCTGCACGATCATGCCCGTGAGCCCAATGATGTCGACGTCATCAACACCGTCAAAATCGATCGGCTCGACGCTTTCGTCGAGCAGCCGGACATCATGTCCGGCCGGAGTCAGGGCGGCCAACAAGGGCAGGGCGCCGCCCATTGTCCAGGCCCGCTTGTCGCCAGGCTGCAAAGGCAGCGCATGGTCGCGGCCCCAATGGGACGGCCGAAACCGCGGATTGATCAGGACAATCGAGAGCCGGCGGTTAGGTGCGGACATGGCGAAGGCGATCGGTCCGGGCATGTATCGACCGTGGATCGCACCATGGTTGCATCAAACGGGATATACGGCAACCAATGATGAAATCCGCCGATATCGACCGAATTCAATTCAGCGGCAGGAAGGTGTCTTGCAGACCGGAGGGCACAAACAATCGAACTTCGCCTAGTGGAGCCGGATGGAGAAAACTCGAACCAGCTTTTTGATAACGGCGGATGTGGACGGCAATGGGGGAATAACCGGCGATGGCGGTGCGGATCGTGGCTTGGATGGCGACTTGTGCTCCTCCAAACCGACTGTCAGACATACCGGAACACGAAAACCGCCCAAATCAGGCAAATGCCGGCCGGAATCCAAAGCGGCGTTCCGAACAAAAACAGCCAGGCAAGAAAGATATAGGCACTGCCGAGCAAGGAGATGAACAGCCGATCGCCCCGTGTTGTGTCGAGCGCGAAGATCCCGCGGCGGGGCGCTCCGCCCGGGGATGCATATTCCCAGATCCCCATTGCGGCGATGCAGCCGAACACAAGAACAAAGAAGCCGATCGTGGCCCGCGTCCAGGCCATCCATGTGCCCAGCGGTTCCGTCCACCACTGAAACCCGAAGATTGCCGTATCCTGCATGGTCAACGCTCCTCAGACCCGGCCAAGCGCGAAGCCTTTTGCGATGTAGTTGCGGACGAAATAGATGACGATCGCGCCCGGAATGATCGTCAGCGTTCCGGCGGCGGCCAGCAGTCCGAGTTCGTAGCCCGAGGACGACGCGGTCTTGGTCATCGTCGCGGCAATGGGCTTGGCTTCCACGGCTGTCAGTGTCTTGGCCAGCAACAGTTCCACCCAGGAAAACATGAAGCAGAAGAACGCGGCAACCCCGATTCCTGAGGCAATTGTCGGTATGAAGATCTTGCCGAAAAACGCCGGGAACGAATAGCCGTCGACATAGGCCGTTTCGTCCAGTTGCTTCGGCACGCCTGACATGAAACCTTCCAGAATCCAGACAGCCAGCGGAATATTAAACAGCGTATGCGAGAGCGCCACCGCCAAATGGGTATCGAATATGCCGATCGCCGAATAGAGCTGGAAGAAGGGCAGTGCAAACACCGCCGCCGGCGCCATCCGGTTGGTCAGCAACCAGAAAAACAGATGCTTGTCGCCGAGAAATCGGTAGCGGGAAAAGGCATAGGCGGCCGGCAATGCGACGGCGACCGAGAGCACCGTATTGATCGACACATATGTCACGGAATTGACATAACCCATATACCAGGTCGGATCGGTGAAGATCACCCGGTAATTGTCGAGTGTGAATTTCTGCGGCCACAAGGTGAACGATCCGAGGATTTCATTGGTCGTCTTGAACGACATCGAAATCAGCCAATAGATCGGCAGCATAAGAAACAGGATATAGATGGTGGGAATGAGATACCGCGCCCGCTGCATCATCGGTCCTCATTGCGTGTCATGACGGTGTAGAAGACCCAGCTCGACAACAGAATGACCAGGAAATAGATCAGCGACATCGCCGCCGCCGGACCGAGATCGAATTGACCCAGCGCAATCTTCACCAAGTCTATCGACAGCAAAGTCGTCGAATTGCCAGGTCCGCCGCCTGTGAGAACCGAGGGCTCCGTATAGATGTTGAAGGAATCCATGAAGCGTAAAAGGATGGCGATCGTCAGCACCCGTTTCATCTTCGGCAACTGGATATATCGAAAGATCGACCAGGCGCTGGCGCCGTCGATCTTGGCCGCCTGATAATAGGCATCGGGGATCGATACCAGTCCGGCATAGGCAAGCAGAACCACCAGGGAAGTCCAATGCCAGACATCCATCATTATCAGCGTGAACCACGCATCTCCGGGCTGTCGGGTGTAATTGTAGTCGAATCCGATCGCATTCAGCGTTTTTCCAAGCAGCCCGATTTCCGGCAGGCCGAAAATGTTCCACATGGCGCCGACCACATTCCATGGGATCAGCAAAGGCATGGCCATCAGAACCAGGCAAACGGAGACCCAGATCCCCTTGCGCGGCA
Source organism: Rhodobiaceae bacterium (assembly GCA_965224185.1). Lineage (GTDB taxonomy): Bacteria > Pseudomonadota > Alphaproteobacteria > Rhizobiales. Next base: position 145,109 of record OZ245042.1, read on the forward strand.
TTGCCAGCGCGATTATCACGCCGAGCGGCACCTCGATCAAAAGGATCGTGAAGGTGAAAAACAACTGCCGCCCCATGGATGCGTGAAAGCGGGGCGATCGCAACACCTCCTCGAACCAGGAAATCCCGGCCCAGAAGAACACATTATTGCCGAACGTCTCCTGGACTGAATAATTGACTACCGTCATCAGCGGCACGATGGCGTTGAATGCCACCAGGATCAGCACCGGAAGAACGAAGAACCAGGCTTTTTGGTTTTCGATCTTGTTCATGGGGTGCCCTCCAGGCCGGCGAGGCGGCCGTGGCAGTAAATACGTGTCTTGTCCGGCTCGAATTGCAGTTTCGCCGCATCCGCGGGGATCGACGCCCCTTCCGGCACCAGCAGTTTTATGGAGTTTCCAGCACACAAAGTATCGACGATGTTGAAGCGCCCGGCATAGCTCACTTTCACTACCTGGGCGTCGATTCCCTCATCACCGAAACGAACATATTCAGGGCGCACACCGATTTCGGCCTGCCGCACCTCCTGGCCGGCCATGTTGGAGGTCTCAACCCGTACGCCATTCAGGAGCGCCGCGCCGTTCTCAATGGCGCAGGGCACCACATTCATGCCCGGAGAGCCGATAAAGTGCCCGACAAAGGTGTGGTGCGGCGTTTCGAACAGGTCTTCCGGGGTGCCGATCTGCACGACTTCGCCAACATTCATCACCACCACGCGGTCGGCGAAAGTCAACGCTTCCGTCTGGTCGTGGGTCACATAGATCATGGTGTTCGATAGGCGCTGGTGCAGCTCTTTTAGCTTGGACCGCAACTGAAACTTCAGATGCGGATCGATCACCGTCAGCGGTTCATCGAACAAAACCGCATTGACGTCTGTGCGCACCAGTCCGCGCCCAAGCGAGATCTTCTGCTTGCCGTCGGCGGTCAGGCCCGATGCCCGCTTGTCCAACATTTCCGTCAGATCGGTGAGCGCCGCGACCTCCAGCACCCGCTCGCGTACGGACGGTTCACCAACACCGCGATTGCGCAGTGGAAAGGCCAAATTATCGAAGACGGTCATCGTGTCATAGACGACCGGAAACTGAAACACCTGGGCAATGTGCCGGTGCTCAGGCGGCAAGCCCGTGACATCCTGATCATCGAACAGGACGCGACCGTTGGACGGGGTAAGCAGACCGGAAATGATGTTCAAAAGGGTTGTTTTTCCGCACCCCGACGGACCGAGCAGGGCATAGGCACCGCCATCGTCCCACTCAAGGTTCAACTCTTTCAGCGCCCAATCGGTGTCATTTGTCGGGTTCGGAAAGTAGCTGTGCTTGAGTTTGGACAGCGTTATGCGCGCCATGTCAGCCTGCCTCCATGGCCGGTCCGCCAGCGACCAATGCGCCTTGCTTGTCGAAATAAAAACAATTCCACATATCCGCATAAAGCGTCGCGTTTTGACCGCTTTCAAACGGATGCACGCCGTGGGACAGGGAGACCCAGTCATCCCCATAGGCATCGAAGTGGATGATGCTTTCCGATCCGCTCAGTTCGGCGACCTTTACCGTTCCGGTAATTGGGACCGCGTCGTCGTTTCGCTTGAAGGGGACGACGTGATGCGGCCGGATACCGACCGTGTATGATCCGTCGGCCAAGTCTTTCAACGCCGGCCAGCGAACATCGTCTTTGAGGATAATCTCATCGCCCTGTTTGACGACCGCCGCCGTGTTGATCGGCGGTTCGGACAGGACACGAGCGCTTAGCAGAGTGGCAGGCCGCCGATAGATATGACCGGTCGGACCGAAATCGACAACCTTACCTTCGTTAAGCGCCGCGGTGTGCCCGCCGAACAGCAAAGCCTCCGTCGGCTCCGTTGTCGCATAGACGATGATGCAATTCCGTTCTCCGAGGATTTTCGGCAGTTCATCGCGCAATTCCTCGCGTAGTTTGAAATCGAGATTAGCGAGCGGTTCGTCGAGCAGAATTATGTCGGAATCCTTGACCAGTGCGCGGGCCATGGCGGTGCGTTGCTGCTGGCCACCGGAGAGCTCGGACGGGCGGCGATCCAGCATCTGTGAAATCTTCATCAGTTCGGCCATCGCGCCGACACGGCGATCGATTTCGTCTTTTGTCAGCCGGCCGACCCGCAGCGGCGAGGCGATATTCTCGTAGACCGTGAAGTTCGGATAATTGATGAATTGCTGGTAGACCATGGAGACGTTGCGCTTTTGCACGGCAACGTGCGTCACATTCGTGCCGTCCAGCCAGATTTCACCGGTCGTTGGCTTCTCCAGGCCAGCCATAAGCTGCATCAAGGTTGTCTTGCCGGCCAAAGTCGTTCCAAGAAGAATATTGAAACTGCCGGGCTCCAAGATCAGGTCGGTGGGATAGATATGGGTCGCACCGGCGACCGACTTGCTGATGTTTTTCAGTTCAAGCGCCATCAATACCCCCGAAAACGCTCAGCTACGCTACGACCATAAGCGGAGCCTGCCGCCGTCCGGCGGGCTCGAGAAAGCGGTCTTCGGTGGGCCAAGCTTGTCCTCGACCCCGATCGGGGATTCGCCCATCGTTCGACACGTCTCACCCTTGTGGTGACGGCCCGACGCGTCAGCATTGCGCCGCGCACCGCGCCTTCCATATGACCGAATTTGGCGCCATCAAGCGATCCCGTGTGATCCACCACACTAGCATGAGAAACATGCTTCCGGTAATTCACGATGTGAGCGGGACCCGGCGCCACTTTCGGCGCCGGGCTGAGTTTGTTTGGGAAAAACCGGCTTACTGTTTCCAGCGGGCGACCAGTTCGTCGTAGTTGACGGTCTCGCCCTGCGGTTTTTCGTTGGCAAGCTTGGCCTTTGGGCCATCGGCCTTTCCGAGCCATTCGGACGCGTCCTTGGGCTCGTTCAACCGCGGGCCGCAACCGCCATAGACATTGCCGGCCTCGTCGGCGCGCTGCATGCGGGCCATCACCGTATCCATTTCCTCAGCCAGGCGGTCCATGGCCTGTTGCGGTGTGAAGGCGCCCGAATTGACGTCGCCGATTTGTTGCCACCAGATTTGCGCAAGCTTTGGATAGTCCGGCACGTTGATACCGGTCGGCGACCAACGGACCCGGTCCGGCGACCGGTAGAACTCGATCAGACCGCCAAGCTTCCGCGCGCGTTCGGAAAAGCTTACATGGCGAACGCTGGAGTCGCGGATAAAGGTCAGGCCCACATGCGATTTTTTCGTGTCCACGGTTTTGGAAACCACGAACTGCGCGTAGAGCCAGGCCGCCTTGGCGCGGTCGATCGGGGTCGATTTCAGGATCGTCCACGAGCCGGCATCCTGATAGCCGACCTTTTGCCCTTCCTGCCAATAGGGACCATGGGGCGACGGCGCCATCCGCCACAGCGGGATACCATCGTCATCGACCGTGTTGTTGCCTTCAGATTTCGGCGCGACCATGTTGGCGGTGAAGGCGGTGTACCAGAAGATCTGCTGCGCCACATTGCCTTGTGATAGGGCGGGCAGCGACTGATAGAAGTCAAAGTCGGCGGCACCGGGCGGTGCATAGGCCCGCAGCCATTCGTCCCATTTGCGGATCGCGTAGACAGAGGCCGGACCGTTGGCTTCACCACCGCGGCTGACGCTGGCGCCGGCCGGGTTGCAGGAGCCGGCTTCCATACGGATGCCCCATTCATCGATCGGCACTCCGTTGGGCTCGCCTTTGGTGCCGGCACCGGCCATCGCCAGCCAGGCGTCGGTCATGCGCCAGCCGAGGTCCGGCGCGCGCTTGCCGTAATCCATGTGGCCGTAAACGCGAACGCCGTCGATTTCCTTCACGTCGTTGCTGAAGAAATCGGCAATATCCTCGTAAGCCGACCAGTTGACTGGAACGCCCAATTCGTAGCCGTATTTGTCTTTGAAGCGCTTTTTCAGGTCTTCGCGGTCGAACCAGTCCTTGCGGAACCAATAAAGATTGGCGAATTGCTGATCGGGAAGCTGATAAAGCTTACCGTCCGGCCCGGTGGTGAATGACTTTCCGATGAAGTCGTCGATGTCGAGCATCGGGTTGGTGACATCTTTGCCGTCGCCAGCCATGAAATCTGTCAGGTTGTAGGCCAATTGCAGGCGCGAATGGGTGCCGATCAAATCGGAATCGTTGATATAGGCATCATAGAGATTGCGTCCGGTCTGCATCTGCGTTTGCACCGCCTGCACAACCTCTCCTTCACCGAGCAACTGATGGTTCACCTTGATCCCGGTGATTTCCTCAAATGCCTTTGTAAGGGTTTTCGATTCGTATTCATGTGTGGGGATCGTTTCCGACAGCACATTGACTTCCATGCCGGCAAACGGCTTGGCGGCATTAATGAACCATTCCATCTCTTTCATTTGTTCTTCTTTCGATAGAACGGATGGCTGGAACTCGTCGTTGATCCATTTTTCGGCTTCTGCCATTCCCGCCAAGGCCGGCAATGCGGCAAAGACCAGGGCTCCGGCTGCGGCCGATGCCATGAGCAGTTTTTTCATTGTCATATCCTCCAAACGTGCGGCATCCGGGACCCGTTGTCGCCGGAAACCGAACGTTTAAAACCTGAATACGAATAAATACGGAAGTCAATAGGAAACACATGAAAGCCAATAGGAAAAATATTGAAAAAAGCGAAAGTTCTGAAATAGTCGAATTCGAGGACCAAGAACGCGATGGTTTCTTTACTGCCACGCCAATTGGAACTCCTTGAAATCGATCGGGGCGGGATCGAACATGCGAGAAAGAACCGAGATGGACGTTTCCGGACACGGATCGTCGGCGCCGCTACCCGCGGAGCATTTTGACGTGCTCATCGTTGGCGCCGGAATTTCCGGCGTCGGTGGCGCCTACCACCTGACGCAGCAATGCCCCGGGACCACGTTCGTTGTTCTTGAAGCCTTCGAGACATTCGGCGGGACTTGGTGGTCGCATCGCTATCCGGGTATCCGCTCCGATAGCGACCTCTTTACCTTCGGCTACCGCTTTAAGCCCTGGACCGGCCCGCCCATTGCCACCGCCGATGAGATCCTGTCCTATATGGGCGAGGTGATCGAGGAGAACGGCCTCGCAAGGCATATTCGATACCGTCACCGGATCAGCTCGGCGAAATGGTCCAGCGCCGAAAACCGCTGGACCGTCACGGCGAGGAAATTCGAGACAGGGGAGGATGCGACCTTCACGGCCAACTTCCTTTATATGTGCCAGGGCTATTACAGGCATCAGGAGGGGTACTGGCCCGACTGGCGCGGGATGAATGATTACAAGGGGCGGCTCGTCCACACCGAGGAATGGGCCGACCATATCGACTATGCGGATCAAAATGTGCTCGTGATCGGCTCTGGAGCGAGTGCCGCCACGATTATCCCCGCAATGTGTGAAAAGGCCGCTCATGTCACCATGCTGCAGCGTTCGCCGACCTATTTCCGGTCCGGGCGAAACGCGATCGAGATCGCCGACCATCTGCGCAAGCTGCAGATCGATGAGGCCTGGATCCACGAGATCGTCAGGCGGCAGATCCTATATGAGCAGGCCGCTTTCACCGAGCGCACCTTCAGCGAGCCGGAAAAGGTCAAGCAGGAACTGCTCGCCGATGTCAGGCATCATCTGGGTCCCGATTACGACATCGATACCCACTTCACCCCCCGCTATCGGCCCTGGCGTCAGCGCCTCGCCTTCATTCCTGACGCGGATCTCTTCAAGGGCATTGCTTCCGGGAAGGCATCAGTCGTCACCGACGAGATCGACCGGTTCACGGAAAAGGGTGTCCTGTTGAAATCCGGAGGCATCCTGGAGGCTGATCTGATCGTGGCGGCGACCGGCTTCAATATGAACGTCCTCGGCGACATCGACTTCAAGATCGATGGCAAGCCGCTCGACTTCCACCAAACCGTGACTTACCGCGGAATGATGTTCACGGGGCTTCCGAACCTCGCCTGGGTGTTTGGCTATTTCCGTGCAAGTTGGACCCTTCGCTCCGATCTCATTGCCGACTTTGTCTGCCGGCTTTTGAACCACATGGATGCGACAGGGGCGCGCCGCGTTGCCGTTGCGCTCCGTCCAGAGGACGAAGAAATGCCGATCCTGGATTGGATGGATTCTGAGGACTTCAATCCGAATTATCTGGCCCGTTGCTCGCATCTTCTGCCAAGGCGCGGCTCCAAGCGTGAATGGCAGCACACCCAGGACTACTGGCGCGAAAAAGACGAGTTTCCCAATATCGACCTTAGCGGACCCGAGTTCGTCTATGGCGGATTCACCGAAAAGGCGACGGCATCCGGTCGAGGAATGAATACGTCTGACCGAGGGCAATCGGTTCACAAATGACGCCGGCGAGCGCCTGCAGCGCCAGATTGACGAATTGAAGCGGGATGTGCGCGTTCGGCGCCGAGGCGGATTGAACAGCGTGGTATCGCCCGGCTGACGCCTTGTGCTGAGATTATCGGATACCCGTGTGCCCCGGCCTTGGCCGGGGCTTTTTTGGTGCCGAGAATTGAGCGGCAACGATGGCTTCTGGCGATATATCGGTGCACAACGCAATCTCATCCGAATGCCCGGATATCACAAACGATTGATTGTCAACCGGCAATTCTGGTGGGCGGTGACGGGCTCGAACCGCCGACCCTCTCGGTGTAAACGAGATGCTCTCCCAACTGAGCTAACCGCCCGATAAATTCTGGTCCGTGTTTAGGGCGTTCATCGCCAAGAAGCAAGGCGCTTCACCGGAACCGTGTATGTCGGCTTGGGGTTCAATCCCTGGTGTAAAGGATCGGCGGGCCGGCATCGGGCGCAAAGCGCGGAGGGGAATTAACCTTTAAACATCAAAGAATTGATTTTTACCGGAAGCGCTCCAGTTATGGGCGCAGGTCATTCGGAGACCGTTCAATTGACGGGTTGGACGGATGCGTGTCGGGAGTCATCAATTCGGGCGGCCCTTTCCGGTCCGGCATATCATGCCGGCGGTGCTTTGTGCCGCCAGCCTATCGGTTCCGGTTCCTTCCACCGATGCGATGGCCGACGAACGCGCCGACATGGTGGTCGTCAGCCTGGAGCCCGGCCAGGATATCCGCCAATTGGCCGATCTTTACCTTGGCGATCCCAATCTGTGGCCGGATATCCTCAAATCCTCCAATGTGCGATCGGTCGCTGCCTTGTCGGCCGGACGTGAGTTGCGTATCCCGGTCGACGCGGTGACGGCGGCCAAGAGGGCGCTCGACCAGTCGCTGCAACATATTCAGGACGCCAATGCGGCCGGTGCGCAGATCTTTGCGCCGATCGAGATCGCAGCCGCGATCGACTATCGCGACGGGGCGCTCGGCAAGCGCAGAACCGGAGATTGGCGCGATGTTTTGGATCTGGCGCTTCGGGCGCGAAAGACGGCGGTCGCGGCGTTGAAGACGTCCAGGGCCAAGCGGGACAAGGCCGCCGAGGCTCGACTATCGGACCGGCAGGGCTGGGTCGAGGGGCAGCAGCCCAGGGAACTGGCCTGGAGCGACCGGCCGCTCAATGCCATTCTGATCGAGCGGGAAAAAGTCCGCACCCTGTCCCAGTCGACGGCGCAAATCACGTTTCGCGACGCCAGCCGGTTGCGCCTCAACGCCAATTCCCATGCGGTGATACAGCGGCTGCGCTCCGATCCGATGAGCCGTCGCGAGGAATCCAAGGTGACCCTGGTGGAGGGCGATTTCTATGCTCTGTTGATCGAAAACAGTAAGCGCAAGAAGTTCAATGTCGAAATCCCGCAGGTCGACGCCAAGATCGAATCCGGCAATTTCTGGGTGCGCCATGATCGTTCCGGCGCCAAGTTCACAAACTACGACGACCGGGAGGTGGATGTCACCGCGCGCGGTGCCAGCGTCACGATTGGCCGAAACGAAGGCGTCCTGGTCCGCGCCGGGGAGCAACCGAAGGAGAAACTGGCGGTCTTGAGCCGCCCGGACCTGGCCGATCCGGCCGATGATGGTGTCGTCTACAACGAAAACATGCAATTGCGTTGGGCCGGGGTGCCGGACGCCGCCGGCTATTGGATCGAAATCGCGGAAGATCCGGGCTTTCAGCATCTTGCATTCAGCCGGTGGGGCTTGAGCGAGCCCCGTTTGCAGGAGAAGGCCCTGCCGCCGGGGCTCTATTATTGGCGGGTCTCGGCAATCGACAAATTCGGCCTGCCGGGCGAGCGGTCCGATCAATGGCGGTTCGATATCCGCATCGACACCGCTCCGCCCTATCTGAAGATCGACCAGCCGCCGTCAGGGCAGATTGTTCGCGATCCGAATGTGGTTGTCGCAGGCGAAGCGGAGCCCGGTGCCACTGTGACCGTGGACGGACAGGCGGTGCTGGTGGACGATAGCGGCCGCTATGTTCATCCCCTCGTCGCCGCAGCCGGTGAGAACACGCTTCAAATCGTGGCCTTGGATGCGGCCGGCAACGCGACCCGGCGCAAGCGATCCTTCGTCTATATGGCCGATTCACCCGGCGCGATCGCGTTCGACAAGACCCTGTTGCGCACCGAGGATGGAAGCTTTCTGACAGGTGGTAAGTCGGTGACGCTGACCGGCAAGACCGAGGCCGATGCACGCATCGCCATCGGCGGCGCAGGAGAGGCGGCACGGGCAACCGGGTATAGCGATCCCGACGGACGGTTCGACATCAGCGTTCCGGTGCGGGCGACGCGCGAGGCCTTGGTTGCCTCCGTGACCACACGATCGGGTTTTTCCAGCACTTATCCGATTTCGGTGACAACCGACCAGACGCCACCGTCGATCATCTTGGATGAAGTATTACCGCGCTTGACAGCAATAGAATGGCTTACGGTTCGCGGTAAGACGGAGAGCAGTATCCACCTAAGCTTAAATGGTTCAGAAATCAAGACGGTTAACGATGTTTTCGATGAGGCAGTGACCTTGGTATCCGGCCCGAATACTATTGAATTGGTGGCCACGGATGCGGCCGGCAACGTGACCGTTGAAAAATGGGTGGTGGTTCTCGACCAGACGCCACCTGAATTCGACCGACATCAATTGACGGCCGAAAAAAGGGGAAATGAGGCGTTGATTTCCGTCGAGGTCGCGGCGAAGGATTCCTCCGGTCTGGCGAAAGTGGCGCCGTATACCTTGCGCGCCGGGGCCAAGACTTATCGCGGCCATTTGCGGTTCAATCGCGCCGAAATGACCTATCAGGGGTCTCTGACTGTACCGGCATCGGCGGCCGGAAAAGCGCGTCTGCGCACCGTCGAACTACAAGATGATGCGGGCAATAAAAAACGCATTCGCGTGCGCTGACCGATCGGTCATGCGAATAATGAATGCGAATTGGGTGTGTGTGAATCCATGCGTAGCCTGCGTCGATTAACTGTCCGCTTGAGCCATATTTACCGACGGCAAGCCTTTTCCCTGGTTGAGTTAAGACGTGGCGTTCAGCGCGGTGGAGGGTTGTGCGGGCTGATCGGTCTTATGATTATATCGGCTATGCCGGGCGCTACCGCGCAGGAGGCGTCGCAACCGCCGCTGCTTGTCACCTATGGCCCTCAGGCGGGAACGCGGGAGGGGGATCCGGATTACCGCCAGGTCATCTATCTCAGCGTCCCGAACAATGTGAAAGACCGGCTGTTCCTGCGCGTATTCGACCCGGACGCGGTCGGGGATCACGATCTGATCTACGGTCGTCCCAATACGCTGACACGATTTACGCTGTTCGGCGGCGCGGGTGCCTTTGTCGGGCCGACCGAGGGGTCGGTGATCGAGCCCATTGTTCCAGCGAAAGGCGGGACACAGATCGGCAGCGAAGAATTTGCCGACGACGAGACGACGGACGGGCAATGGCAGACCTTGTTTGCCGTCGACCCGAGGCGCGGTGATCCGGTCGGTGATCGCATTGTCTTTCGTCTGGACGTCGAGGGCATGGAGGGCAATGACGGCAATATCTACGATGTCACTTTGAGCCTGCGGGATCGGCGCAACTTGCTGCCGGATGGCTTGCGGATTTTCAGTTTCCAGCCGACCGTCCGGGTTCTGGACAGCAAAACTCTGACTGAAATCCGCTATCAGACGCCGAAAGAGGGCGGGACGCTGGTCGTCGGCAATTTCGACGCGGCCCATGGCCGGCTACATGTGACCAGCCGATTTGAAAGCAAGAAATTGATCCAGTCCGGCCAGGACAATTGGCGCGCCACCACGTTGCCAATTTCTCCGGGCGAGCGGGGCGCAAAGGGAGCGGTCACAGCCGCCGGCGGCCGCGAAATGCCCAATGACATCACGCTGCTATTGTCGGACCAGGAAAACCGTCTGCTGCCATTCGACCTGCCACCACGGTCCTTCGTCCCTAATCGCCGGCCGCGTATCGCCGTTGAAAACACGGTCCTGTCCACGTGCCGGGCTATTTCCTTCGATGCGCGCGGAACCCGTGACCCGGATGGGGATGAACTGGATTACCTGTGGCGGTTTGCCGACAAGACCACGGCCAAGGGCCCGGTCATCGTCAAGACCTTCGATACGGTCGGCGAAAAATTCGTCCGCCTGGAGGTCACAGATTCTTCCGGGCAGGTCGGCAATGGGTCGGCGCGGGAGTGGGTCGTCTTGCTGAAGGCGCCGCCGCGAGCAAAAATCGAAGCGCCGCAGGTCGTCGCCGCGAGCTATCCGGTGGTACTCGACGGGTCGCAATCGACTTCCGGAGACTACAAAATCGACCGTTACACTTGGTCAATCAATGACGGGACCGAGGCAACCGGCGCCCGATTGACACACCGTTTCAAGGAACCGGGCTCCTATTTGGTGACATTGCAGGTCCGGGACAATTCGGGCCATGTCTGCGACACCGCAAAGACGACAATCTCCGTCCGCGCCAATGATGCGCCGGTCGCCAATGCCGGAAATGACCGGCGCATATCGCCGATGGAGGAACTTTCCTTTGACGGCAGTGATAGTTTCGATCGCGACGGCAAGATCATCGCCTATCGCTGGGATTTCGGGGACGGCAACACAGCCGAAAGCGCACAAACGCAGCATCGCTATCAAAAACCCGGGCGCTACTCGGTTAAGCTTACGATAGAAGACGATGCCGGCGTGGAAAACAGCATCACCTCGGACACCGCCACGGTCATCGTCAATGCGCGACCAAGAGCGGTGATCGGTGAAAACCTGCGGGTGGCCATCGACCAAAAAATTGCCTTTGACGGCGGCCGCTCAAGCGATGCCGACGGGCGGATCATCGCTTATGACTGGGACTTCGGCGACGGCAACACGGTTGCGGGCGCACGGGTCGATCACGCCTTCAGCCGGCCTGGTCGCTACGTGGTGCACTTGGCGGTCACCGATGATTCCAAGACCTCGACCAATAGCGATCGCACGCGGATTTCCGTCATCGTCAACGCGCCACCGGTCGCGGTTGCCGGGCCGGATCGGGTGATCTCGAACAAGGTGCGCTTTGATGGCTCCGGTTCAAGCGATCCCGATGGCCGGATCGCGCAATACCGGTGGGACTTCGGCGACGGCCAAACCGGCAGCGGCAAGTCGCCGGTCCATGTCTATCGTCAGACCGGGACTTATCCCGTCAAGCTGACCGTCGCCGATGATTCAGGCACAGAACGCAATACGGCGAACGATCAATTGACGGTTGTCGTCAACGCGCCGCCGATCGCCGATGCCGGGCCGGACCATGTGGCCGCGCCGAACGAGGAACTGATCTTCCAGGCCGACCGCTCCATCGATCCCGATGGCGACATCGTCTCCTATGATTGGGATTTCGGCGACGGTACGAGCGCCAAGGGGCGCCGCCAGGCCCATAGCTACCGCAAATCGGGAACCTATCTGGCACGCCTGGCGATTGCCGATGACACGGGCCTGGAGGATGCGATCGACTATGACGAAGTCCTGGTGACCATCAACTGGCCGCCCGTGGCGCGCGCCGGCAGCGACGTTAAGGCCGCCCCCGGAGAACAAGTCACGCTGGACGGCTACTGGTCCTCCGATCGCGACGGCAAGATAGCCAGCTATCGGTGGGATTTCAGCGATAGTGATGAAGCGCTGCAGGGGCAAAAGGTGATCCGGACCTTTGCCGAGCCCGGTGTCTATACGGCGACGCTCACGGTGACCGATGACAGCAACACGACCAACGGGACCCACAGCGATAGCCTGACTATCCGTGTCAATCACCAACCGGTCGCCGCTGCCGGCGCAGATATCCATACCGCGAGCCGATATGTCACATTCGATGCCGGCGGATCGGCGGACGCCGACGGTGACCCGCTGATCTATATGTGGGATTTCGGCGACGGGCAGACGGCAACCGGTGTCCGTGTCGGGCATCTTTATCGCCTGGGCGGAACATATCCCGTCATCTTGTCGGTCAATGACGGCAAGGGGCTTGCCAATTCCATCCATCAGGACGGGCTTCGGGTCCGGATCAACCGGCCGCCTGTGGCCAATGCGGGCGGCAATCGTGACGTCTGCACCGGGGACATTGTTGTCTTCGATGGGAGCGGCTCGAAGGATCCCGAGGAGGGCGTCCTACGCTATGTATGGGATTTCGGCGATGGGAGCGGATCGGATATCGTCAATCCGACAAAGACATTCCGTAAGCCCGCCACCTATCCGGTTACATTAGAGGTGCGCGACGAATCCGGTTTGAACAATGACCGTCACACCGACCGGGCCCTGATCACGGTCAATCCGGCACCGATTGCCCAAGCCGGCAAAGATATTTTGGCCTGCGCCAATGCCGAGGTGCAGTTCGATGGATCGAAATCTTGGGACATTGATGGTGTCGTCAATCGCTTCCAATGGGATTTCGGCGATGGCGGGGCCGGGGCAGGGGACCGGCCAACCCATATCTATCGCCGGCCGGGCACCTATCGCACGATCCTGACCATTGAGGGGGATCCGGGCGGCCAATGCGATCATACGGCGACCGATGAATTGAAGGTCACGGTCGTGGAAGCGCCGGCCGTCAGGATTCAGGCGCCAAGCCGCGCCGCTGTCGGCAGCACGATTGCGTTCGACGGATCGCAATCGGCCTTGCAGGGCGGCGAGATCAAGGCCTGGCATTGGGAATTCGGTGATGGCGGCAAGGCCGAGGGCGCCAAGGCAAAACACAGGTTTGAAAAGCCCGGCACCTATCGGGTGCGGCTCGCCGTTGATAGTACCGCCAAATCGGCGGAGTGCCGGACTGTCGACAAGATGCATCTGCTCGTGGTCAATGCCGCGCCGACAGCCGTGGCCGGGAAGGACAGGACTGTCAGCGTCGGACAAGAGGTGGCGTTCGACGGTTCGGGGTCCTCCGACCCGGACGGCGGATTGACCGCCTTTGCCTGGGATTTCGGCGACGGATCGACCGGAACCGGCATGGCGGCACGCCACACATTTCGCAAGCCGAGCACCTATCGGGTGGCACTCACCGTGACTGACGATGCCGGTGTTGAAAACAGCGCGGCGCAGGATGATATCCAAATCACAGTCCTGCCGGCGCTGCGTCCGCGCCTGTCCGGCCCCGATAAGACCTGTCCGGGTGACAAGGCCGAATGGATGGTTGCGGGCCTGCCGGCAGTCGCCAACGTCAAGACAGTGACATCCAATTGGGTGATGGGTGACGGCAATCGGAAAACCGGCGAAAAGGTCTCACACAGCTATGAAAAGCCCGGGCGCTATCCGCTCACGGTGGTGACCGATGCCGGGACCGGTCACGCCAAGGGGCGGGGCTATGCGACCAAGGTGATTGCGGTCAATGCGGCGCCGGTCGCCCGCGCCGGCCCTGATCGGCTGGTTTGTCCCGGCGTCGCCGTCGACTTCGATGCGTCCGGTTCCTGGGATAGCGACGGCACGATCAGGACCTATCGCTGGGATTTCGGCGATGGCGGCACGGCGGCCGGCCGAACGGCCAATCACATATTCAACAAACCGGGTCGCTACACGGTCCGGCTCGATGTCGAAGACGGTTCCGGCACCGGCTGTTCGACCGGCAGCGATACGCTTGAAGTGACGGTCAATGGCACCCCATTCGCCGATGCCGGCCCTGACCGCGAAGCCTTCACATCCGGCGCCAATGCCGCCGTCATGTTGAACGGCTGGCGCTCTTTCGATCCCGATGGTGGCGCCTTGACCTTCGACTGGCAAATCGGCGCCGACGACCGTGTCGAAGGCGAACGGGTGCGCTATCTATTCAAGGAGGCCGGCGAAACCGAGGTCACCTTGACCGTGTCCGACATGACCGGACTGCCATGTGGCATCGCTTCCGACAAGATGACGGTGACGGTGCGTGATCGATAAACAAATAACAACAACCGGGGGCGCCGGTGATCAGGCTCAATCTGCGACGCAAGCTCTTGCTGCTGGCCGTCGGCATCGCGATCCTGCCGCTGCTGATTGCCGGGCAAAGCCTGATCCGGATCGCCCGCGATGAACTGAAAAGTTCCGCCAATGATCAACTGATCACCACGGCCCGGCAGATTACCGACGAAGTCGATGATCTCTACGAACATGCCTGGTTGGCGCCGCTGCTGCTCATCCGTAACGCGGTGGATAGTGAGAAGATCGGCATCGAGGAGAAGATATCACTTCTGACCCTTGGGATATCAAACCTGACCGATGTCGTCGCCTTGCAGATAACGGCCGCCGGCGCAGCCGTACCGTTGGTCGTGTCGCAACAGACATTCTCGGATAAGCTTAAGGCCGCCGGCCTCGATCCGTTGACTGCATTACGCATCGACAAGAACACGGCAATGTCCGCCTATGGCGGTGAAGTCGGGACGGCAACGATCGACTATATCGCTGAATCCGATGATTGGCTTGCCACCATTTACCTGCCGCTGCGCAGCAAGTTGGCCGGATCGATCGCCGTGCTGTCGGCGCGTATCGATCTCAACCGCCTGCGCACATTCGTCGCCGAGCATGCTTTTGCGAGTACCGGCACCATTACGATCGTGGACGGGCAGGGACGGCAGGTCCTTGCGAGCAAGCAGCAGAACCTGAACCAACTGGCGATCGTTCAGGAGGCGCTGCAGGTTCTCAAATCGCAATATCGGACGATCTCGGTGGAGCCCTATGCCCGGCCCGACGGTACGGTCATGCTCGGCGCCTTCGCCTTCATCGACCCTTTCGAATGGGCGGTGCTTGCGGAAAAGAACGAAAAGGACGCTTACCTGACCGTCGACTTGATGATCCGCAGTCTGGTCATCTGGCTGGCGATCGGCCTGGCCGTCGCGGCACTGGGTGCGGTGATCTTCGCGACCCGCATGAGCCGGCCGATCCTGGCAATCGGCGAGGCCGCCAACGCGGTCGCCGGCGGCGATTTCCAGGCGCGTGTCGGCAACGTGCATTCGCGCGACGAGATCGGTGAGCTGGCGGGGCGCATCAACAATATGATCGTGCAGTTGAACGAGCGCCTCCAGTTGCGCAAATTCGTATCCGACGAGACCATGAGCGCGATCCGATCGTCGGACGCGACCGGGGTGCGGCTTGGCGGCGACCGGCGCCGGGTGGCCATCCTGTTTGCCGATATACGCGGCTATACCGAATTCGCCGAGCATCGCGACCCGGAAGTCGTGGTGGATGTGCTCAATCACTACTTTCAGAGCCTGGCCGACATCGTCAGCGCCCATCACGGTGATATCGACAAATATGTCGGTGACCAGATCATGGCGATCTTCCAGGGCCCGGATATGGCGCGCAATGCGGTGGATTGTGCCTTGGACCTGCAAGAGGTGATGGTGGAACTTGGGACCGAAAATCCGGATTGGGAACTGGATATCGGTGTTGGTATGGATATCGGTGACGTGGTCATGGGCGCAATGGGCTCCAAAAACCGCATGGACTATACGGTGCTCGGCGACCATGTGAACCTGGCGGCGCGCCTATGCGCGGCAGCGGAGGCGAGGCAGATCCTGGTATCGCAAGACGCGCGCGAAGCAATTGGGGACCCGGCCGGAATCGAGTTCCAGTCGCTCGACCCGATCCGCGTTAAGGGCAAGAGCGCGCCGATCGTGATCTATGCCATTTTACCTGGCCGGAGTATTGAGAAGACAAGACCTACCGGTTAATTCCGTTTGATTAGAACGCCCGCGGCCATAGCGCTGAACGAAATTAATGAAATGAATTCATGAAGTTATGGCGGATGGGGTGGGATTCGAACCCACGAGACGGTTGCCCGCCTGCCGGTTTTCAAGACCGGTGCCTTCAACCACTCGGCCACCCATCCGGATCGCGGAACGCGGATCGTGTCGCCGCGTCCGGCCATGCCCGCCATCAATGCGACAGCTTGGTTGATATTGCAAGTCATTGGTGGCTTGCGTGTCGATCCGTGCTTTTGCTGGACTGGCCAATGGCCCCATTCGGCCACGAAATCGCCACGATCTGGACAGAAAGCATTTACCATGGCACACAATATTAGGGGGCGGTTCGGGGTTCAAATTGGCGGTCGACGAGGAATTAACGTTCCGCTAAGACTCTCCTTCAAATGATGGTTCCGTGGGGACAGGTGGGGAGCGCCCGGGTTAACGCCGGTCGCAATTCGAGCCCACGATCCGATTAAGGCCGGGTATTGCAGCCCAATCAGGTCAGGCGGCGAAATTGATTTTTGATTCCTATACATACAGACAAAGCAACGTGCCGGCGGGGCGTGCGAAGGCGCGACAGACGGCGCTGACAATCGCGACGATAATCGCGGCATCCTTGGCCCTTGCGGCATGCGGCGGGTCGCCGCAAAAAACCGCCAGCGCCAAGAAGAACAAGTTCAGTCCAAAAAAGTACGGCGTCAAGGGTAGCCCCTACAAGGTCAAAAAGGGCCAGAATATCCCGAAGGGCGGTGGCCGCTATATGGTCGGCAAGCCCTACAAGATCGCCGGAAAGTGGTATTATCCCAAACGCTATAAAAGCTACGATCGCGTCGGCGTGGCATCGTGGTACGGCCCGACTTTCCATGGCCGCAGCACGGCGAACGGCGAAGTGTTCAATATGCATTCGCTGTCTGCCGCTCACCCGACCATGCCGCTGCCGTCCTATGCCCGGGTGACCAATCTGCGCAACGGCCGGTCGGTGGTCGTGCGCGTCAACGATCGGGGCCCGTTCCACGGCAACCGGATCATCGATTTGTCGAAGCGGGCCGCCGATACCCTGGAATTCGGAGGCCGGGGCACACAGAAAGTCCGCGTCACCTATCTCGGCAAGGCGCGGATTGACGGTCAGGACGAGCAGTTCCTCGCCGCGTCCTATCGTGGACCGGGCTCGGCTCAGCCGCCGGCCATCATGGTCGCCGATGCCGGGCCGCCGCCGATACCTGAAAACCGTCGCTACAACGCCTATAGGGCTCCGACCAGCGTCGCCTTCGATCCGGCAACCTCCTACGCCCAATCGACCCGCCAGCCGGTGATGGTGGCCATGGTGTCGTCGGCCTTGAACAATCACCGGCAAAGTGGCGCGTCCGCTCCGCCTCCGGCTGCGCATGACGCGGCGGCGCGGTCCGACCGGGTGCCGGAGCCGCAACCGGCGGTCGGCGGCCCGCTGATCCTTCTGAAAACGGAAGAAACCGACCCGCGCAAACGGCGCCTCTTGCCCTTCGGTACGTCGTCCTATGCGGCCGCCCGCAGGATATCTGCTGGCCATGCGGTCATTGAGACCATGGTCAATCGCGAGCGCGCCCGGCGGCAGATAATGGCAATGCCCGTCGTTGGCTTAACCGTGATCCGCGATTCCGTTGATCCGGGGCGTTAGTCCCTGCTATCAAGGCGGGGAGGAGGCAAAGCGGTGGTCGGTATTCCCGTTTTCGGCAATTCTTTCGTGGTGGCTGTTTGCCGCAGCGATTGCCAGCGTTGGCGGCGGTCTGCCGCCATTGCCGTGGCATTGGCCTTGCTTTCCATCGTTTCAGCACACGATGCCGGCGCGCAGCTTTTCAAGACAAGCGCCAAATATGCCTATCTCTATGATAGTCAAACGGGCACTGTATTGTTCGAAAAAAACGCTGACGATCCGATGCGGCCGGCCTCCATGGCCAAGGTCATGACCACGGCAGTGGTCTTTGATGCGATCAGGGAAAAACGGCTCACGCTTGATGATGAGTTTCTGGTCACCGAACATGCTTGGCGCACCGGCGGCGCGCCGTCGGGAACGTCGACCATGTTTGCCGCGATCAATTCGACGATCCGGATCGAGGATCTTCTAAAAGGCGCAATCGTCCATTCCGGCAACGATGCCTGCATTGTCCTTGCCGAAGGCATGGCCGGCAGCGAGGATGCTTTCGCCACGCTGATGAATGAATATGCGGCGAAACTCGGTCATACCGTGTCGCGCTATACCAATCCGACCGGGCTGCCTGATCCTGCGATGAAAGTGTCCGCCCGGGAACTGGCAATGTTGGCCGACCACTTGATCCGCACCTATCCGAAGCTTTATGCCTACTACAAGGAAGCCGAATTTACCTGGAACAAGATCCGTCAAAAGAACCGCAATCCCCTGCTTGGAGCCGGGCTTGGGGTGGACGGATTGAAGACCGGATATACCAAGGAATCCGGTTACGGCATCGTCCTTTCGGCAATGCGCGAGGGCCAGCGCCTGGTGATGGTGCTCGGCGGCATGAAATCGAAGAAGGAGCGGGCCACGGAAGCGCGCAAGCTGCTCGGCTGGGGTTTTCGCACCTTCGAACTTCTAAGCCTGTTCGACGAAGATGAACCGGTTGGTGAAGCGCGGGTCTATGGTGGCGAAAGCAGCCGTGTGCCGCTGGTGGGTGAGGGGGCGATCAAGCTCCTGGTCCCGCGGGGGTCCCGCGATCGGCTGAAGGCCCGGATCGTCTATCAGGGTCCGGTCGAAGCCCCCATCGAGAAGGGCCAGCAAATCGGCAAACTGAAGATCTGGCGCGGCGAATACCTGACCCAGGTCACGCCGCTTTTTGCGGCGACCGATATCGACAAGGGCGGTATCCACGGCCGCGCGTTTGATGGCCTCACGGAACTATTGACCGGGTGGTGGTAGCTGGTATCCATTCGCGGATATGAAACAGGCGGCAAAGCGCGGGCGATTCATCACCTTCGAGGGCGGCGAGGGCGCCGGCAAATCGACGCAGATCAATCACCTCGCCAATTGCCTGGAAAGGTCCGGTCTTGAGGTGACCACGACCCGTGAACCCGGCGGCTCGCCCTATGCCGAGGCCCTGCGCAAGATCTTGTTGTCCGGCGCCGCCAAAGCGCTGGGAAGCGCGGGCGAGGCGGCCTTATTTGCCGCCGCGCGCAGCGATCATGTGGACACGGTGATCAGACCGGCGCTATTGGCCGGTCGCTGGGTGTTGTGTGACCGTTTCATCGATTCCACCCGGGTCTATCAGGGCCTGGACGGCGAAACGGAGCCGGAGGTCATTCGCGCCCTGGAGCGGCTGGCGATTGACGGATTGACGCCCGACCTGACACTGATCATTGATATTGATGTTGCTGCCGGGCTGGACCGGGCGCGATCCCGGGGCAGGGCGCAAGGCACCGACCTTGACCGGTTCGAGGACGACGAATTGGAAACGCATCAGAAGCGCCGCGACGCGTTCTTGAAAATTGCTGCGGAGGAGCCGGATCGCTGCCGGGTCGTCGACGGCGATCAATCGCCGGAACTGGTGGCGCGGGCGATCTGGCAGGTTGTCGCCGAGACCTTCCAAATTACCGATCCCGGCAGGCTCGACACGGTGCGCACCTGATGGCACAGGCAACCGAGTTGAAAGAACCGGATATTTTGGATGGGGTTCCGCCGCCGCGCCAACGGTGCGACCTGATCGGCCACCAGGACGTCGCCGATCGGCTTTTGGCCGACTATCGTGGTGGCCGGCAGCATCACGCCCTGGTTATGGGCGGGCCGCGCGGGATCGGAAAGGCAACGCTGGCATTCCGTTTCGCTCGATTTGTGCTGGCAAATCCGGATCCCGGCTCCGAGGCGGTTGAAGCGGCCGCGTCGCTCTATCTTGATCCCGATCACAGCGTCAGCCGTCGGGTCGCGGCGGGTGCCCATCCGAATTTGCTGCATCTTCATCGTGCCTGGGATGAGCGCGGCAAGCGCTTCCGCACTGAGATCACCGTAGACGTGATCCGTCGCACCACGCGCTTTTTCGGCGCCACGGCAGCGGAGGATTCCTGGCGCGTCTGCATCGTCGACGCGGCGGACGAGATGAACGTCAACGCGGCCAATGCCTTGCTGAAGATCCTGGAGGAGCCGCCGGACCGGGCCCTGTTCCTGCTGGTCGCCCATCAGCCGGGCCGACTGCTTGCCACAATTCGCTCGCGCTGCAGGCGGCTGACGCTGCGGGCATTGCCGGCGGCGGATATCGAAACGGCACTGACCGGTCTGGACGCGACATCCGGATACGATGCCGGGGATCGGAACCAGGCCGCCGCCTTGTCCGGCGGCAGTCTGCGCCGGGCGATCTCGCTATTGATCGAGGACGGATTGGCAATTCACAAATCCCTGTCAGCGCTCGTGAAACAGATGCCCGATTTCGATACACTGGCGGCGCATAAATTCGCCGATCTGGTGGCCAAGCGCGGCGCGGATGATGCGTTCCGGTTATTCATGGATGCGGTCCACGACCAATTGAGCGCCAATCTACATGCCGAATCGAGCGGCGCCCGAGCCGCCGTCCGTTGGGCTGACGCCTGGTCGGAAATCGATAGGCAGGCCCGCTTGTCGCTCGGATACAATCTCGATCGCAAACAACTTGTCCTGAAAACCCTGGATACACTTGCCGCGGCGACGCGAACGAGTTAAGTCCGGCCGCACGTTGATTTTCTTTTCCCGATAGTCCGGGCCGGGGCCTGTTCCAGCATGACCGACCGCACGCCATATTACATCACAACCGCCATATCCTATCCCAATGGCGCGCCGCATATCGGCCATGCCTATGAGGTGATTGCCACCGACGCGGTCGCCCGGTTCAAGCGCCTGGATGGCTATGACGTCTTTTTCCTGACCGGGACCGACGAGCACGGGCAGAAAATGGCGCAGACGGCGGCGAAGGAAGGCCTGAATGTCAAGGACTTCGCCGACCGCCAGGCGCCGCTGTTCCAGAAAATGGCGGCAGCGCTGAACTGCTCCAACGATGATTTCATCCGCACCACCGAACCGCGCCACCACGCGGCGTCGAAGGATATCTGGTCGCGCATGGAAGCCAATGGCGACATCTATCTGGACAGCTATGCCGGCTGGTATTCAGTCCGCGACGAGGCCTATTACGCGGAATCGGAAACCGAACTGCGCGACGACGGGATGCGCTATGGGCCGCAGGGGTCGCCCGTCGATTGGGTGGAAGAGGAAAGCTATTTCTTCCGGCTTGCGGCCTATCAGGAGAAACTGCTTGCCCACTACGAGGCCCACCCGGAATTCATCGGTCCCCGCGAGCGGCGCAATGAGGTCATCAGCTTCGTTAAGAGCGGCCTGCGGGACCTTTCCGTATCCCGCACCACCTTCAGTTGGGGTATTCCGGTGCCGGGTCACGACAGCCATGTCATGTATGTGTGGGTCGATGCGCTGACCAATTATCTGACCGGCACCGGCTATCCCGATACCGATTGCGAGACCTACAAGCGCTATTGGCCGGCCAATGTGCATGTGATTGGCAAGGATATCGTGCGGTTTCACGCGGTCTATTGGCCGGCATTTCTGATGTCGGCGGGGCTGCCGCTGCCGAAGCGGGTCTTTGCCCATGGCTTCCTGTTCAACAGCGGCGAGAAGATGTCGAAATCGGTCGGCAATGTCATCGATCCGTTTGAACTGAGCGCGTTCTACGGGGTTGACCAGATCCGTTATTTTTTCCTGCGCGAGGTGCCGTTCGGCCAGGACGGGAATTACAGCCACGAGGGCATGGTGGCGCGCATCAATGCGGATCTCGCCAATGATTTGGGCAATCTCGCGCAAAGATCCTTATCGATGATCGCCAAGAATCTCGACGGTGTCCTGCCGGAGCCCGGCCCGTTCAGTGACGCGGATGCGGAGATCCTGGCCGCCGCCGGTGAGATTTTGCAGACCTGCCGGCCGGCAATCGAGCGCCAGGAACTGCATCTGGCCCTGGCGGCGATCTGGTCCGTCGTCGCCGATGCCAATAAATACTTCGCCAGCCAGGAGCCCTGGGCCTTGCGCAAGACGGATCCTGAGCGCATGGGCACCGTGCTTTATGTGACGGCGGAAGTGATCCGGCATGTTGCGATCCTGGCACAGCCTTTCGTTCCCGACTCGGCCGGCAAGCTTTTGGACCTGCTCGCCGTGGATGAGACAACCCAAGACTTTTCCCATCTTGGTGACGCCGGCCGCCTGGCGTCGGGAACGCAATTGCCGAAGCCGGTGCCGGTCTTTCCGCGCCATGTGGATGACGCTGACTGATGCTGGTCGACAGCCATTGCCATTTGGATTTCAAGGATTTCGCCGACGAGCTCGATGATGTCGTCGCGCGCGCCGACAATGCCGGGATTGGCCGGATGGTGACGATTTGCACCCGGGTGCGCCAGTTCGATAAGGTCCTGGCAATCGCCGAGCGGTACGAACAGGTCTTTTGCTCCGTCGGCACCCATCCGCATAATGCCGGTGACGAGTCCGATATCTCGACGGACATGCTCGTCAAACTCGCCCGTCATCCCAAAGTGGTGGCGATCGGGGAAGCCGGGCTTGATTACTATTACGACCAAGCGCCCCGCGATCTGCAGGCTCAAGGATTGCGCCGCCATATCGCCGCGGCGCGAGAGACCGGACTGCCGCTGGTCATTCATGCCCGCGACGCCGATGCGGACATGGCGGCGATCCTGCGCGAGGAAATGGGGCAGGGCGCCTATTCCGCTATTCTGCATTGCTTTTCATCCGGCCGAGACCTGGCGCTGACCGGCATCGAGCTTGGCTTTTATGTCTCGTTTTCAGGGATCCTGACATTCAAGACGGCCGACGCATTACGCGCTATCGCAGCGGATTTGCCCCGCGACCGGCTGCTGGTGGAAACCGATGCGCCCTATCTGGCGCCGGTTCCCAAGCGCGGCAAACGCAACGAGCCGGCCTTTGTGGCGCATACGGCGGCCGTACTTGGAGATGTGCTTGGTATTGACGCCGACGCCGTCGCCGAGCTGACAACGGAAAACTTCTTCCGCGCCTTTCCCAAAGTGACGAGGCCCTGATCTTGGCACCGGGTGAACTCAAGATCACCGTGCTTGGATGCGGTTCGTCGCCCGGTGTGCCGCGGATCGGCAATGATTGGGGTGCCTGCGACAGCGGCAATCCGAAAAACCGGCGTCTGAGAACCGCATTGCTGGTGGAGCGTTTTAGCGCGGCGGGCGGCGTCACGCGGGTCCTGGTGGATACCGGCCCGGATCTGCGCGAGCAAATGCTTTCCGCCGATGTGGACTGGTTGGATGGCGTGTTCTACACCCATCCCCATGCCGACCATATTCACGGCATTGACGATCTGCGAGCTTTCGCCATCGTCAAACGGCGCCGCGTCGACCTCTATATGGATGATCAGACCGCGCAGCGCATGCATGAGGCCTTCCGCTATTGTTTCGAGACACCGGCAGGCAGCGCCTATCCGCCGATCGTCAACGACCATCGCATCGTCGCCGGCGAACCGGTGACCATCGAAGGCGAGGGCGGTCCGATCCCCGTCTTGCCGTATCGGCAAATCCACGGCTCGATCGATTCCCTTGGCTTTCGCTTTGGCGGATTGGCCTATTCACCCGATATCAGCGTCCTGCCGGACGAAACCGTGCCACAGCTCGCCGATCTCGACATTTGGATGGTGGATGCTTTGCGATACACGCCGCATCCAAGCCATTATTCCGTGTCGGAGGCGCTGGAGGCGATCGAGCGGGTCAAACCGCGCCGCGCGATCCTGACCCATCTGCATATCGATCTGGACTATGCGACCTTGTCCGCGGAGCTTCCGGCTCATGTGGAGCCCGCCTATGACGGCATGGTGTTGAAAACGCAAACCTAGCGACTATTACGCTGGCACAAAAGCAAGTCAATTCCGCCTGAACGGGCGGGCATTACGGGCCCGACGCGTCTTAACGCGCCGCCGGGACTGCTCGGCGGCGTCTTGCCAGAGCGGTAGCTCTAAACCCCACTCGACATCGTCACGATTTAGGCCGATATCGTCGAGCAAATGATCGTCCAAGCTCCGCAGACGCTCAAAGGCTCGACGGCGATCGTTGTATTCTCGCAAGCGGATCATCCTATTGACGACTGCGCTGTAGAAGTTGCGCACTGAATTGACGACCGCTTGGATCGCCGAATTCTCTGAATTCTGTTTGATCGTGATATCGGACATAAAAGCTCCGTTCTGAAAACATGTTTGTTTTCAGGCTCTTGTGATGCGGGAATTGAAATTACTCCTAGACAATTGGGGATTTTTGCGGTTCAATCAAACGAATAATTCTGAACCTATCTATCAAGGAAATTGAAAGATCATGTTGGATAAAGCGCCGTTGACGGATGCGGCATTGCCGGTTCTGGAGACCGAATTGTTGCAAACCGTTGTGGCGATTGCCGAAACCGGAAATTTCTCCCGGGCTGCCGATCGCGTTTTGCGCACACCGTCGGCGGTTTCCATGCAGATCAAGAAGCTGGAGGGTCTGCTGGGGCGGTCATTGTTTTCACGCGACTCACGATCGGTGACGCCGACACTGGATGGTGAAGTCCTGATCGGCTATGCGCGCCGCATCCTGAAACTCAACAATGACGCGGTCCGCCACTTCCGGACACCGGATGTTCAAGGGATCGTGCGCTTCGGCACGCCGGATGATTTCGGCGTCCGGTTTCTGCCGCCGATCCTGACGCGCTTCGCGTCGACCCATTGTGGTGTTCAGGTTGATGTGGTGCTGGATATGAGCAACAGGCTTCTGGAGAAATTGGACAACGGCGAACTCGATGCAATTTTGGTGACCGAGCCGCCGGGCCATCCGGTCGGCAATGGCGGTGAAGCGATTTATGTCGAGCCGCTGGTCTGGGCCGGCTTGCAGGGCGGCTGCGCCCATGAATATCCGGTCCTGCCGCTTGCCTTGTCCGATCCGGGATGCTCCTGGCGTACGGTGGCAATCAAAGTGCTGGATTTGGCCGGCCGGGATTATCATATCGCTTATTCCAGCCCGCATTGCGCCGGGCAGCAGGCGGCCATTCTGGCCGATTTGGCCGTGGCGCCGTTTCCAATCAGCCTCATCAAGCCACCACTGCGACGGCTCGGTCAGGCGGAGGGCTTGCCGGATCTCGGCACTTACCAGATCTCGCTTTACGCTGCATCCGAGCTGACGCCGGCCGGATCGACTTTCGCCGATCATGTGCGCGTGACGCTGCGGGAGATGTCTGCGACGGCCTGAACGCGCCGGAAATGCGCCGCGTGCGGCCCATATCAGGGCGTGCCAGATTGTTTGAGACACTTGAACTGACTTACATATGCAATTGAAATTAAATACGAAAAACCTGATCGGCATTTGATTTTTGCTATATAAAAAAGTTCCATAATATATCTTATGCGAATTAGGAAGAGATTCCAAAATGCCCCATGGCGGCGGCGTCAGTGTCGCGCTTGCGTGTCGCTGGCCCCCTCATCGTCCGGTCATCGGTCGACGGGCCGGCGTGAATCCGCTATCCGGTGTTCGAGGCCGGCATTGGCCGTTCGGCCAGCCGGTAAACACAATGAGGATGCAATCCAGCCATGGACGCTTCGCGAGACATCGACCGGCTTTTACAGATCATGGCGGCCCTGCGCACGCCCGTGACCGGCTGTCCCTGGGACCTGGACCAGGATTTCGGCACGATAGCACCATACACGATCGAGGAAGCCTACGAAGTCGCCGACGCGATCATACGCGACGATATGGACGAACTGCGTGATGAACTCGGCGATCTGTTGCTGCAGGTCGTGTTTCATGCGCGGATGGCCGAAGAAGCCGGACTGTTCGATTTCGGCGGTGTCGTTGAGGCCATAACGGCCAAAATGATCCGCCGTCATCCGCATGTTTTCGGCGACGCCGAGGCGCGTTCTGCGGGATCTGTGAAAGGCCTGTGGGAGGCCATCAAGCAGGAAGAAAAGCGGGAGCGGCGGGCCGCGTCCAATTCAACGTCTCAAACGGCGGAACGGCTGCTGGATGAAATACCGACAGCCCTGCCCGCTTTGACCCGCGCCGTCAAATTGCAAAGCCGCGCCGGCAAGGTCGGTTTCGATTGGAACGATCCGGTGGCGGTCCTTGACAAAATCGAGGAAGAAATCGGCGAATTGCGCCATGAAATCACCAATCCGGATGCCGATCGCAAGGCCGTCGAGGATGAACTCGGAGACCTGCTATTCGCCGTCGCCAATCTGGCGCGCCATGTGAAGGTGGATCCGGAATCCGCCTTGCGTGGCACCAACGAGAAATTCCGGCGCCGTTTTGCCTATATCGAAGATACATTGCGGGCTCGGAATTCGTCACCGGCCGAGGCGACATTGGACGAAATGGAGGTGATCTGGCAGGCCGCGAAGACTGCGACCTGACCGATCCCTATACGGTCGGCGCGAGATAGTCGGCGAATTGCTCGCGAAAGCCGCCGATCCTGTGTGCCGGAACCCGGACTTTCAAATGAATGACATCGCCGTCATCGGCGCGCTCGTGGACGTCTGTGTGACGATAAAGCCAGGCCAGCAGGGCCCCCTGCTCGCTCGGGAGATCGAAGTTCACTTCCGTTTGACTTTCACCGAGGCGTTGCTCGATCAGTTCAAGCAGCGATCCGGTCCCCTCCCCGCTCACCGCGGAAACCATACAGACCGGCCGACTCTGCCGGTCCGCCGTATTCGCCAGGTACGATCGGCGCTCGTCATCGAGGCGATCGATCTTGTTCCAGATCTCAATCACCCGGTCCGATCCGTCAATGGGTACATCGATGGCCTGTAGGGTTTCGGCGACGTCATCGGACTGGATATCGGTATCTTCATGGGAAATGTCGCGCACATGGAGGATCAGATCGGCCTCGGTGACCTCCTCCAGCGTCGCTCGGAAGGCGGCGACCAGATGGGTTGGCAGGTCGGAAATGAAACCGACCGTGTCTGACAGGATGATCGTATTGCCATGAGGCAGCTCGACTTGCCGCAACGTCGGGTCGAGCGTTGCGAACAGAACATCCTCGGCCATCACCTCGGCCGCGGTCAACCTGTTGAACAAGGTCGACTTGCCGGCATTGGTGTATCCGACCAGTGCCACCACCGGATAGGGTACGCGTTTGCGGCTTGCCCGATGCAGGGACCGGGTGCGGCGGACAGTCTGCAGATCTTTTTCCAGACGATTGATGCGCTCCTGGATCATCCGCCGGTCGGCTTCGATCTGAGTCTCGCCCGGACCGCCGAGAAAACCGAAGCCGCCCCGTTGCCGCTCAAGATGCGTCCAACTGCGCACCAGCCGGCCCTTTTGGTAGTTGAGATGTGCCAATTCCACTTGCAGGCGCCCCTCCTTGGTGCGCGCGCGATGGCCGAATATTTCCAGGATCAGCCCCGTGCGATCGAGAACCTTGGCCGACCAGGCGCGCTCCAAATTACGTTGTTGGACCGGTGTCAGCGGATGATCGATGATCACCAATTCGACACCGAGCGCGGCGATCTGCCCCGCGAGTTCGGCCACCTTGCCCGAGCCCAACAGGGTCGCCGGGCGCGGTGCGTTGATTTGCACCAAGCCGCTTTCCACCACGTGCAGGTCGATCGCCGCCGCCAGACCGATCGCCTCGTCCAGGCAGGATTCCGGCGATCTTCGTCGCCGCTGCCCGGCCGCCGCCTTTACCGACCGGTTTAGAACCGGTTCGATGACCATAACCGGCGTCCGTCGGCCGGTTACCGGTCCATCTTCCAGATTCTGCGTTGAAACGGCCCCGAACTCAGTTGCTACCGGCGGTTTGGGCTTCAAGGGTCCGTCTATTCCTGTTCGGGCGCGCCGGTTTCACCGGCACCGCCCGGATCGAACAATTGCACGGGCTGATTGGGCATTACGGTGGATATTGCATGCTTGTAGACAAGCTGCGAATGCCCGTCCCGTCGCAGGAGAACGCAAAAATTGTCGAACCAGGTTACCACGCCCTGGAGTTTGACCCCGTTGACCAGAAAGATGGTCAATGGCGTTTTGTTTTTGCGAACATGATTGAGGAACGTATCTTGGAGGTTTTGCGCGCGGTCCGCCATCTTCTCATTTTACCTTCTTTTTATCTCCACGCATGGATTGCCCGGTGGGAGGATACCGGTTGTAGGGCCGCGAATTTCGAGTCACGGCACCTTGGTAATGTCATAAGGCCCCTGCCCCGGCCATTGCAAGGCGCAATTCAGTGGTGATTTGCAAACACAATCGCGTGAATTCGGTAATTTTTAGGCAAAGTCACGAAATCGGCGCCAGTTCGGCCGCGCTGTGAAATCCGCTTCTGAGCGATGTGGCGATCGAACCGGGATGGCCATTGCCCACCGCATGGTCGTTGATACGGACGACCGGTGTCACGATGTTCGTTGCGGATGTGATGAACACTTCACGGGCCCGTTCGGCCTCTTCCACCGTAAATTTTCGCTCCTCGACCTTTAGCCCTTCCCGGGCGGCCAGGTCCATGACCACGGCCCGGGTAATGCCGCGCAAAATACCGAAATCCGCTGGCCTGGTGATCAAGGTCCCGTCCTGGCTGATGATCCATGCATTGGTGGAAGACCCTTCCGTGACATGGCCATCGGCATCGACAAACCAGGCCTCCATCGCCCCGGCTTCCTTGGCCTGCTGTTTGGCGAGGACATTGGGCAACAGGGATACCGATTTTATGTCGACACGTTCCCAGCGATTGTCGGGTACGGTAATCACGCTCACCCCCTCCCCCGCCGTTCTGTCGGTCTTATGGGGATCCTTGGACCGGGCGGTGATGACAACAGACGGCGCGACATTTTCCGGTGGAAAGCAATGATCGCGTGGCGCGACACCGCGGGTCACCTGAACATAGATAAGGCCGTTGCGGACGCGATTGCGCCGCACCAGCTCATTCATGACGATCCGCAAGGCCTGCCGGCTCATCGGTGGGGCGATCCGCAATTCCCGCAAGGAGCGGTCCAGGCGGTCCAGGTGCCGGATCTGATCGACCATCATGCCGGCACGGATTTCACACACCTCATAGACGCCGTCGGCGAACTGATAGCCGCGGTCCTCCACGTGAACCGCCGCATCGGCGTGGGGAACGTATCGGCCGTTTACATAGGCAATGCGACTCATTGCGAACTCCAACATGCGGGAAAGGTCAGCCGGTCAGCGTCGCAACCAGTATGTCCGATTGAGCGCGCCGAACAAAGCCAGAATTTCGATGCGGCCCAAAAACATCAATATCATCAACGTGATCTTGGTGCGCGGAGCCATGTCGGCGTAATGGGGGACGGGACCGATCACCTCCTGCCATCCGGTGTTGTAGAGAGGACCTATATTGCTGAGCGCGGCAATAGAGGCGATCATTGCGCCCTCAAAGGGGATCGGTTCAAGCGCGATCACCGTCGTACCGATAATGCCGGACAGAATGGCGATGGCGAAGAAACTCCATATCGCCTTCATCAACTGGATGTCATATGGCTGGCTGCCGAAATAGGCCGGCCGGATACCATGGGGATAGACCAGGCGCACCAGATCGCGCTGGGCTTGGACGCACATGCCGCCCACTCGGTATTGTTTCAATCCGCCGGCGGTCGAAAACGTGCCGCCGCCGATCGCCGCGACAAAAATTACGAAGGCGACCGGCAGAGCCGCGAAGCTGACCACCCTTCCGTCAAACCCGGTCGTGGTGACAAGCGAAATGCCGGTGAACATGCCTTCGCGAATGACATGCAGCACGCCGATATCCTCCGTCGCGTAGCGCCGCCCGATGGCCGACAGGGCGATGGCGAGACCGACAAATAACGCGATGCCGATTACGAAATAGCTCTCCCGGTGGGCGCTCAGCAATTGACGGCGCCGCTGGGTGATCATGCGATGCCAGATGATACTGGTCGCGCCGACCAGCATGAAGACCATCAAGACAATTTCGCTAGCCGGTAACGCGTAGGCCGCTATGCCGCCGTCGCGAGGAACGAAGCCCCCGGTCGACACGGTCGAAAATGCAAAGCAGACCGCATCGAAGGCCGGCAGGCCGGTCAGCATGAGGAGAATTGTGCAGGCAAGAGTCACGGTCACATAGATCAGGGCGATTTCGCCGGCGACCTGACGAATTTGTGCCCCCTCACGGCGCCCCGCATGCTCGATCAGCCGTACATGACGGTCCGGCAGGCCGCCTATGCCGGCCGGCGCTAAGATCAGTATGAAAGACAGCAATGTGAGGTAGCCGCCCAGCCATTGCAGTTCGGCCCGCCAAAAAATCACCGATCTTGGCAGCCCGCCGATCTCCTTGACGACCGTCGCCCCGGTCGTTGTGATCCCCGATAAGGCCTCGAACAGGGAATCGAGCACCGACAGGCCGGCTTCCGAGGCGAATGGCAGGGCCGCGAAGATCGTGAGGCTGATCCAGGAAAGTATCAACAACAGATAGCTCCCGACCCGGCTCACTTGCCTTGGCCGTCCGCGCAAGGCGAGCTGCAGAGCCGCCGAGATGAACAGGACAATGCCAACCGTGAACGTGAAACCAAATGCGTGGCCGTCGCCGGCGGCTGCGGCGAGCAGCGCGGGGTAAATCAGGGCGAGGGCGAATACGCCCAGAACCAGAGACAGAAAGTAAAGTACCCCCGACATCATGCCTCCGTGCCTGAGGTACGATTTCGTCGGCACCTTGCCGAAAACCGCAGCCGATCCATACGCGCAGGCATCTATACGATCATGGCCTAGAAAAATTCCAGGCTGACCCGGAACATCTGTTCGATCTGGCGCACTTCCGACGCCAGGGCAAAGGCGACCACCCGGTCGTGGGCACGGATTGTAGTCTCCGAATCCGGCATGATCACCTCGCCTTCGCGAAACACGGCGCCCATGCGGACGCCGTCGGGCAGTTCAAGATCCTTAAGCGGCCGGCCGACCAGCGGCGAGGATTCCAACGCCTCGGCCTCGATCACTTCCGCCGCGCCGTTGTGCAGCGAATGAACGCCGCGAATTCGGCCGCGGCGCACGTGTTGCAGGATTTTCGAAATGGTCACCGCCCGCGGGTTGATATAGGCGTCGATGCCCAGCGCGCTCGCATAAGCTTGATAGCTCGTGTTGTTCAACAGGCTCAAATTGCGCTCGCAGCCCATTTTCGACGCCATGACGCAGGACAGGATATTGACCTGATCGTCATTGGTGAGCGCCACGATCGTGTCGGCATC
Organism: Rhodobiaceae bacterium; assembly: GCA_965224185.1. GTDB lineage: Bacteria > Pseudomonadota > Alphaproteobacteria > Rhizobiales. The sequence goes on from OZ245042.1 coordinate 176,345, forward strand.
CTGAACGTCGGCCTCGCGCAGGATGCCCTGGTCGACGGCACTGCCATTCAAGATGACCGTTCGCCTGAGATCATCAGCGATACGGATCGCCCGGTCGCGGTCGAATTCGATCAGCTTGATCTTGGCGCCGGTCTGCCGGGATTCCAGGTTGCGGGCGACATAAAGGCCGATATTGCCGCCACCGGCAATGATCACCCGGTTGGCCTCTGGTTCCTCGTGGCCGAAAATGCCCAAGGTGCGGCGCACCTGATCCCGCGGCGCGACGGCATAGGCCAGATCGCCCAGCAGCATCTGGTCGCTGGATTTCGGCACGAACATTTTGCCGTCGCGCAAGATTCCGACGACGATCGCTCCGAGATCGGGAAAAAGTTCCGTCAGTTGGCGCAACGGCGTGTCGATGACCGGGCAGTTTTCGTCGCACTGAATGCCGATGACGGCAACTTTGTCGTCAACGAACATCATGGTTTCGGCTGCACCCGGCTGCGCCAGCCGGCGCAGGACGGTTTCGCCGACCTCGATCTCCGGCGAAATGATCACATCGATCGGCATGTGATCGCGGGAAAACAGATCCTGCCAATGGGGCGCCAGATAGGATTGCGCCCTGACCCGCGCCACCTTGGTCGGCACGCTGAACAGGGAATGGGCGACCTGGCAGGCCACCATGTTCACTTCGTCATAGAGCGTGACGGCGATGATCATATCGGCCTGATCCACGCCGGCCTGCACCAGGGTATCGGGTTGCGCGCCATGGCCCACAATGCCGCGCACATCCAGGGTCTCGCGCACGGCATTGACCAGACGCGCTGAGTTATCGATAACCGTCACGTCATTCTGTTCGGCCGCCAATCGCTCGGCGATCCCGAAGCCCACCTGACCGGCGCCGCAAATCACGACTTTCATGGCAATCAGGACCTTCCGATCAGGCGATGCCGAGCGATTTCAGTTTACGATGGAGGGCCGAGCGCTCCATGCCGACAAATTCCGCAGTGCGGGAAATGTTGCCGCTGAACCGGTTGATCTGGGCCTGAAGATAGTCGCGTTCGAAGATCTCCCGCGCGTCGCGCAAGGGAATGGACATCAGGTGTTCGCCTCCTGAATTGGTCGGCAAGGCCGGTAACATGGCACCGATTTCCGCCGGCAACAAATCCGCGGTGATATGCTCGTGTTCTTCACCGCGGGTCAAGATCATCAGGCGTTCTACGTTGTTTTTCAGTTGGCGGATGTTTCCGGGCCAATCATGGGCCTGCAGGATGGCCATGGCATCATCGGCGATCTGGCGAATGGGTAGACCGGACGCACCGGAAATATGGGTCATAAAATGGGTCACTAATTCGGGCACATCCTCGCGCCGTTCCGACAGGGCGGGCACACGCACCGGCACCACGCTCAACCGGTGAAACAGGTCTTCACGGAACCGGCTCTCGGCGATCTCGCGTTCCAAGTCGCGGCCGCTTGAGGATATGATCCGCACGTCCACATGCACCCGGGTCGACCCGCCGACCCGAAGGAAATTCTGGTCCACCAGAACCCGCAGGATCTTGCCCTGGGTTTCCTGGGGCATGTCGGCCACTTCATCGAGATAAAGCGTGCCGCCATGCGCCTCTTCCAGCGCGCCGACATGGCGGACCTGCCCCTCCCCCGGCTCGGTGCCGAATAGAGCGTGCTCCATGCGATCGGGCGTGATCCCGGCCGCATTGATGACGACGAATGGGCCGGCGGCGCGGCTCGACAATTCATGGATCGTGCGGGCGACAAGTTCCTTGCCGGCGCCGCTCGGACCGGAAATCAGGATGCGGCTGTTTGTCGGCGCGATCCGATCGATGGTCTGGCGCAATTGGTTCATGATGGTCGAATTGCCGATCAACTGTTCCGGATCGACGCTGCGCGCCTTCAATTCCTTGACCTCGCGGCGCAGCATGGAGGTTTCGAGCGCCCGTTCGGCAATCAATACCAGCCTGTCCGCCTTGAACGGCTTCTCGATATAGTCATAGGCGCCGCGCTTGATCGCCGAGACTGCCGTTTCGATGTTGCCGTGGCCGGAGATGATCACCACCGGCAGGTCCGGATTGTGTTTTTTGATTTCATCGAGCAGGGCCAGTCCGTCCAGCCGGCTCCCCTGCAGCCAGATATCCAGGAAGATCAGCGACGGCCGGCGCTCCTCGATCGCCTGGATGGCGCTGTCGGAATCGGCGGCGGTACGGGTTTCGTGCCCTTCGTCCTCCAGGATCCCGGCGACCAGGTCGCGAATATCGGCTTCGTCGTCGACGACCAGAATGTCAGACGCCATGGTTTTCCGGTTCTCCTATTTTGGGCGTATCTGCGGTCTCCGGCACCGTCTCCGGTTCGGGGCGCGGTTGCCTGACAGCCGGCATGATCAATCGAATGCGGGCGCCGTTTCCAGTTTCCGCATCCAGCAACTCAACATGGCCGCCATGTTCTTCCAGGATTTTCGAGACAATGGCCAGGCCGAGACCGGTGCCCTTCTCCCGCGTCGTCATATAGGGCTCCAGCAAACGCTCGCGATGTTCCTTGGGCAATCCGATCCCATTGTCCGTCACCTCAACAATGTGGGCGGCGTTTTCGGTGAACAGCCGGATCGCCACGCGGCCCGGATCGTCGGCGTCATGCGGCGCTGCTTCGACGGCTTCCGATGCATTCTTGACCACGTTGGAGACCGCCTGGGTCATCAGCCGGTGATCGAATTCGCTCACCAGCGGGGCGTCCGGGAATTCGGTTGCGTAAACAATATCCGGATGGGCGACCGTGTGCAGGAACGTGGCCTCACGCACCACTTCCACCAGGTCCTTCTTTTCAAATGTGGGCTTGGGCATGCGGGCAAAGGACGAGAATTCATCGACCATGCGCCCGATATCACCGACCTGGCGAATGATGGTGTCGACGCATTGATCGAACACCGAGCGATCGTCCTCGATGCGTTTGCCATAGCGGCGACGGATGCGTTCGGCCGATAGTTGAATGGGCGTTAACGGGTTTTTGATCTCATGGGCGATACGCCGCGCCACATCCGCCCAGGCCGACTTGCGCTGTGCCGACACGAGGTCGGTAATGTCATCCAATGTCATGACGAAACCGTGCTCATGAGTCATGGATGCTTCGGTGGTGATGCGCACATTGAAGCTGCGTTCCCGCTCGTTCCTGATCACGGTGAGCTGGTCTTGCACCGGGCGGCCTTCGGAGGCCGCCGCACGGCGGTAACACTCCGCGAATTCGGGGATCGCGTCATCGATCGTCCGTCCGAGCAGATCCGATTGAGCGATGCCCAGCAGCCGTTCCGCCGACCGGTTGATCAAGGAAATTCGCCCGTCCGCCTCGATACCCACAACGCCGGCCGTGACCCCGGATAGAACCGCCTCGGTGAAGCGCCGGCGCTTGTCGATCTGCTCGCTGGCGTCCAAAAGGTCTTCCCGCTGCTGGCGCAACTGCGTCGACATGTTGTTGAACGTGGAGCCCAGATTGGCGAGGTCCCCTTCCCTTTTGTCCAGCGGCACCTGGACGTTCAAATTGCCAATGGAGATCTGGTCGGCGGCGTAGATCAGGCGGCGGATCGGGGCGACCAGCCCGTTGGCGAATCCGATGCCGATCCAAATGGCGCATAACAACAGCACCAGGGCGATCCCCACATAGACCAGTGCAAACGCCACCTGGACGCCAAACCGACTGTCTTCGAGGGCCTGATAGTCCTTGCCGGATTCGGCGATTAGCCGCGTATAATCGGCGACCCGCTGGTCCATGCTGCGGGTGATATAGAGATAAATATCGTCATAGGCTTTCAACTTCATCACGCCGCCGACCTGGGCGGTCCGGCCCGGGGCGATCATGATCGGTTCGCCGCCATCGGCGTGTTTGAAGGATTCGGCTGGCGGCATGACCGTCTCCAGGTCGTGGTCGACGATCACCCGCATGACCACGCTGCCATCGCCGTTCAAAAGGAAGGCCGCCGGGATGAGCCGCAATTGCGCCTGGGTTTCCATGAAACGGTCGAACTGGGTCGGATTGTGCTGATAGATCTGCTGCGCCCGATCGAGATCGGCGGCCATGGCGATCAGGTCGCCGCGCAGCACCTTGCCGTGCTCCTCGACGTAAGCCTGGGCCACGGTTCGCGCATTGCCGACAATCTGCCGGGTGCGATCCGAAAACCACCGGTCGAGACCCTGATTGAGCGTGATCGAGGCGACGGCGGCGACCAGCAAGGCCGGGATTGTGGCAATGACGGAGAACATGGCCACGGTGCGCACATGCAGCCGCGCGGCGGCGCGACCCTTGCGACGGGCATTCCAAATGCCGGCTACTTCCCAGCCCAGCGCGCCGACGAGAATGAGCACGAGGACCACATTGATGACCAACGCTACCGCCAAAACGTCATTGGTCGGCTGAACCGGCGTCAACCCGGTCAACACCAAATAGGTGAGCGTCACGCCGATAATGGCGCAGATCACCGCAAAATATCCGATCCGACGAACCAACCGGCTGGGTTCGCTCAAGGGCGCGGCGGCCGGTGCCGGCGGCAGGTCGGGCAGCTTTTGATCTGTGATGGTGCTCACCGAGCAATTCCCACTGCGGATCAGTTGTTCAAGTGCATTCGGTTAGTAATGGCTTTTGTGTCGCAATCCTACAACATTGTTGCCAAATTGAGACAGTCGGCGTCCGTGGTTTTTTACTGAGCGCCGCGCACCACCTGGATATCCAGGTCCCTGATCTTCTTGCGCAATGTGTTGCGATTGAGGCCGAGAAGTTCCGCCGCCTTGATCTGGTTGCCGCGCGTGGCCGCCAGGGTTGCCGTAATCAGCGGTGCCTCGACGTCGCGAAGCACCCGTCCATAAAGTCCGGCCGGCGGCAGATCGCTCGGAAATCCAGAAAAATAGCCGGCCAGATATCGTTCCACGGCGCCCGACAGGTCACTGTCATCCACATCCTGGAGGTTTTGCGGCAGATCGGCGGCCGTCAATTCCGCGTCAATCTGCGCCGCCGTAATGGTCTCCTGCGGATAAAGGGCCGTCAGCCGGCGGATCAGATTTTCCAGTTCGCGGATATTTCCCGGCCAGGGATAGGCCTTGAGGCGGTCCAGGGCAGCGCCGTCAATCTGCTTGACCGGAAGCCCCTCCTGTTCGGCGCGGGCGAAGAAGTGGCGGACCAGGTCGGGAATGTCCTCAATCCGCTCGCGCAAGGCTGGCAGTCGGATCGGAACCACGTTCAGCCGATAGAACAGGTCCTCGCGGAACAGGCCCTGATTGATCAGTTGCTGCAAATCTTTGTTGGTGGCGGCGACAATGCGCACGTCGGTCTTGATCGGCGTGCGGCCGCCGACGGTGGTATATTCGCCTTGCTGCAACACTCTGAGCAGCCTGGTCTGCGCATCCATCGGCATGTCGCCGATTTCGTCGAGGAAGAGCGTTCCGCCCTCGGCCTGTTCGAAACGGCCGGAGCCACGGGCCATGGCACCGGTAAAGGCCCCCTTCTCATGGCCGAACAATTCCGATTCGATCAGATCCCGAGGGATCGCCGCCATGTTGACCGCCACGAACGGCCCCTTCTGGCGTTTGCCGTAATCATGAAGCGCGCGCGCCACCAGTTCCTTGCCGGTGCCCGATTCCCCGGTGATCATAACGGTGAGATCGGTCTGCATCAGCCGTGCGAGCACACGATAAATCTCCTGCATGGCGGCCGAGCGTCCGACCAGCGGAATATTCTCGCCGGCCTCGTCACGGGTGGTTTCACCGGGTTCGATCTTCGGCTCCGCCAAAGCGCGTCCGACAATGGCGATTAATTCCTTCAGGTCGAACGGCTTCGGCAGGTACTCATAGGCGCCCCGTTCGGATGCCTTGATCGCTGTCATGAACGTGTTTTGCGCGCTCATGACGATGACCGGAAGGCTTGGCCGCGCCTTGCGAATTTTCGGTAAGAGATCGAATGCGTTTTCGTCCGGCATCACGACGTCGGTGATGACCAGATCGCCCTCCCCGCGACTGACCCATTTCCAGAGCGTGCCGGCATTCGATGTCAGTCGCACCGCATAGCCGGCCCGCGACAGGGCCTGGTTCAAGACCGTGCGAATGGCAGCGTCGTCATCGGCGACGAGGATTGTCCCCTGGTCCATGGCGTCAGGCCTCCGCCGCCGGCGGCTCAAAGGCCGGCAGCAATATTCGGAATGTTGTGCTGCCCTTGTTTGAGCGGCATTCGATCACGCCGCCATGGTCGCCGATGATTTTGGCGACAAGGGCAAGGCCAAGGCCGGTGCCATTGATCTTCGTGGTGACGAACGGATCGAACAGATGCGCCACCATGTCATCAGGCACGCCGGGACCGTTGTCAGTGACGCAGAATTCAAGCGGCAGCGTCACCCGATCGGAACTGCCGGGGACCGAGAGCCGGATGCCGGGCCGATAGGCGGTTGTCAGCAGAATTTCCCCGTCCGGCTGGTCGCAAACGGCTTCCGCCGCGTTCTTCACCAAGTTTAAGAACACCTGAACCAACTGGTCACGGTTGGCATAAACCGCCGGCAGGGACGGATCATAGTGTTCGCGGATCGGGATATTCTGCGCAAATCCATTGGTGGCGAGCCGTTTGACGTGTTCCAGAACCACATGGATATTCACCGGTTCGCGCTCAAGCGGCCGCTCGTCGGAGAATACTTCCATGCGATCGACCAGCTTGACGATACGGTCGGCTTCATTGGTGATCAATTGGGTCAATGTGCGGTCGTCGCTGTCGACCGACTGCTCCAGAAGCTGCGCCGCGCCGCGAATGCCGGATAAAGGGTTCTTGATTTCATGGGCCAGCATGGCGGCCAGGCCGGTAACGGTGCGGGCCGCACCGCGATGGGTCAGTTGGCGGTCGATCTTGTCGGCCATGGTGCGTTCCTGCAGCATCACCACCACGGTTTCGCTGTCGCCGGCGGCCGGCGCGGCGTAGATATCGACAATGCGCTCGGTACCAATGCGCGGTGAGCCGATATCCACGCGATATTCATTCACCGGGGCCCGGCGTTCGCGCACCTGGTCGATGAGGGTCAGGAGCGGGCTACCGAACGGCACGAAATCCGGCAGAAGGTGCCGCGTAAGATAAGACGAACTCGCCTGGAAAAAGGCCTCGGCGGCGCTGTTGGCCGTCAGGATCCGCAGTGACGGATCGATCGACAGGATTGCATGCGGCAGGGCGTCGGTGACATCCCCATGGGCCGCCCCCTGCCCTGATGGCGTGGCGGTATCAACAGCTGCGTCAGCACTCATGCCGCCGCCTCCAGGCCGTCGCCATCGAACCAGCGATGCAGGCCGTGGTGAACCACCTTGACGTCCGTTGCCGTCAAGATCCTACGCCGCAGATCGCCGTTTGCCTGGTGTCCGGCGGCCACGGCAGCCGCCATGTACCAATCCAAATGCTTGCGCGCCGCGCGCAGTCCGATCTCGGCGCCGTAATGGCCGAGTATCTGGTCGTGGTGATCCAGGATGAGATCCAGAAGGTCACCGCCTTTTGGTGTCGATGGCACCGGCGATCCCGTCAATTCGGCGGCAATTTGACCGGGTAGCCAGGGCCGGCCATAGGCGCCACGGCCGATCATCACCCCATCAGCACCGGACACTTCCAGCGCGGTTTCGGCCGCATCCGGATCGGTAATGTCGCCATTGATGATGACCGGTACACCGACCGCGGATTTGACGGCCCTGACGGCGTCCCAATTGGCCTGGCCTTTATAGAATTGGCATCGGGTACGGGCATGGACGGTGATCATGCGGATGCCGGCATGTTCCGCGCGGCGCGCAAGGTCGGGCGCGTTGATAGTGGCCTCATCCCAACCAAGGCGCATTTTCAGCGATACTGGGACCTGCACCGCCCTGATCGTCGCTTCGATCAGGCGCAAGGCCTCGTCCAAATCGCGCATCAACGCCGCGCCGGAATAGCCGGATGTCACCCGTTTTGCCGGGCATCCCATATTGATGTCGATGAGGGCGGCGCCATTGGCTTCGGCGATACGCGCGCCTTCAGCCATCCAATAGGCTTCCCGGCCGGCCAATTGCACCACATGGGGCCGGATGCCGATGCCCTCGACCTTCAAGGCCATGTCCGGATTGCCGTGGGTCAGCGCTTCGCTTGCCACCATCTCGGAGACCACCAGTCCGGCCCCGAAATCATGGGCGATGCGGCGAAACGGCAAGTCGGTCACCCCGGACATGGGCGCCAGGAACGCCGGATCCAGCGGTTTCAGGCCGTCTATCGAAATTGTCAAGCGGGGCATGAACGCGATCAGTTGCTTAATTGATGTGCAGCTTTGAGTGTTGCCTATATTATGGCCAACTGGAAATCAAAGAGAATTTTGCCTCGTGGCTCACCAGTGGTCGTCTTAGTGGGTAATTCCTGATAGGGCTTACCGGTCTTTAGCTTCGCCTGTCGAACGGTAGTCCCTATCATGAGCTCGATCATCAAACTTATCGGGGCGGAAATGTCGCCCTATTCCGTCAAGGTCCGCGCGTATTTTCGCTACAAGGGGATCGACCATATCTGGGGCTCCCGGTTTCAAAATCAGGACGAGTATAAGAAGCATGCGCGGCTGCCGCTGATCCCGTTGGTTATCCTGCCGGACGGATCGGCGATGCAGGATTCCACGCCGATCATTGACGCCTTCGAGGCGAAATATCCCGATCCCACAATCCATCCCGACGGGGATCTATTAGGCTTTCTCTCCGCCCTGATCGAGGAATTCGGCGATGAATGGGGCAACAAGCTGATGTTCCATTTCCGATGGTGGGATCCGGTCGACCAGAATGCCTGCGCGCGGGGCCTTGCCCGCAGCATCTCACCCGATGGATCGACGGAGGATGTCGAAGCGATCGCCGCACAGGTGCGCGAACGCATGACCGGCCGCGGCCATTTCGTCGGTTCCAGTAAAGAAACCGCGCCACTCATCGAGCGCTATTTCGATCATCTCATCGCGATCCTTGAAAGCCATCTATCGGCGCGCAAATACTTGTTTGGCGATCGGCCTGCTTTCGCCGATTTCGGCCTGGCGCCGCAGCTTTACGAGATGGCCCGCGATCCGACCTCCGGCGCCATTCTCCAGGCCCGCACGCCGCATGTGCTCGCCTGGGCCTATCGCATGCTGGAACCTCACAATGACGGCCCGTTCGAAACCTGGGACAGTTTGCGACCCACTTTGATGCCCATCCTGATAACCATCGGGTCGCACTTCCTGCCCTGGTCAACCGCGAATGCCAAGGCGCTGATGGCCGGGGAAGACCGTTTCACTGTTGATCTGGACGGGGATGCCTATAGCCAGGGGCCGCAGAAATACCATGCCCGGTCGTTGAAGGCGCTGCGCGACCGCTATGCGTCTGTTGCCGACAAATCGGAATTGGATCCGATCCTGTCGGAAACCGGTTGCCTGGCGTATCTGACATGATCGGCGCCAGCAAATTGTGATCGCATGCTCGGGTCGAAAACCATCGCCGCGCTGATCGTTGCCGCCGGACGCGGCATGCGTGTTGGCGATGCCGGCGATCGTCCGAAGCAGTATCTGCCGGTCGGCGGAGTGCCGGTGCTCACCCGGACACTGGCGGCCTTCGTCGATCATCCAAGGATCGATGTTGTCCAAACGGTGATTCACACCGATGACCGGGCGCTCTATGAGGCCGCGATATCGGAAACACCAAAGCTACGACCTCCGACACCCGGCGGCGCCACGCGGCAAGACTCCGTGCGCCTCGGTCTGCGCGCCCTGCAAGATGAGGCGCCGGATTTTGTTCTCATTCATGACGCCGCACGGCCTTTTGTCGACGCTGCGAGCATTGATCGGCTGATCGACGCCCTGCAAACGGCTGACGCAGCGATTTGCGCTCTCCCCGTTGTCGACACACTCAAAACAACCGATGATGACCGGATAATCGCCAAGACGGTTTCCCGCGACGGCTTGTGGGCGGCGCAGACACCGCAAGGATTTCGCTATGAGCGGATCCTTGACGCGCATCAGCAGGCCGAAGCCCGGGCGGTGACCGGACTGACTGACGACGCCGCGGCCGCGGAATGGGCCGGCTTGCCCGTGGCTTTGGTCGCCGGCGGCGTGGATAATTTCAAGATTACCACGGCGGCGGATCTCGATCGGGCCGAGCGCCTTGTCGCAACCTCGCACCAAGTGAAACCAGCCATGGAAACCCGCATTGGTAATGGATTTGACGTGCACGCCTTCACCGCCGGCGACCATGTCATGCTGGGCGGAATCAAAATCGATCATGACCGGGGCCTGAGCGGTCATTCCGATGCCGACGTGGTGTTGCATGCACTGACCGATGCGTTGTTCGGCGCGCTCGGTTCCGGCGATATCGGCAGCCATTTTCCGCCAAGCGACCCACAATGGCACGGGGCGGCCTCGCGGATCTTTCTGGAGGCGGCCGTGCGCCAGGTCGAGGAGCGCGGCGGGCGCATCGTGAATATCGATTTGACCGTGATTTGCGAACGTCCGAAAGTCGGCCCCCACCGGGCGGTCATGCGCGAGACAATCGCCGACATCTGCAGCATGGGCCCGGCGCGGGTCAGCGTCAAGGCGACGACGACGGAACGTCTTGGCTTCGCCGGCCGCGGTGAAGGCATTGCGGCCATGGCAACGGTTGCGATCGCTTTGCCGGCCGACCCGGCCGATACCTCGGATTAACACGATGGACAACGATGAGGACCTCAACGCCCTTGCCCGCCGGGTCATCGACCGCGCTCGGGATCAAGGGTTGACAATAGCTACGGCAGAATCCTGCACCGGAGGGCTGATCGCCGGTGCCTTGACCGACATTGCCGGCTCGTCGGATGTGGTCGATTGCGGCTTCGTCACCTATTCCAATGCCGCCAAGACCCGCATGCTCGGCATCCCGGCGCCGCTGATCGCGGCCCATGGCGCGGTGAGTGAAGCGGTGGCGCGGGCAATGTGCGACGGCGCCTTGCAGTCCTCTGGAGCGGCCTTAGCGGTCGCGGTCACCGGAATTGCCGGACCCGGCGGCGGCAGCGCCGACAAGCCCGTTGGGCTGGTCCATCTGGCCGTCTGCCGGCAGGGTCATTCGATCCGCCATCTGGAGCGGCGATACGGCGACCTCGGCCGGGATCGGGTGCGCCGCGCAACGGTGATCGACGCGCTGCAATTGCTTTTCGATCAGATGGGTTGAACCGCGCGCCGGTTCAAAACCGGAACCGCATGCCGACGGTTCCATATTGGGCACCGCCGGACGCGCCCTTGAAGATACCGGTATTGCCGATCAGGAATCCCCGGCTGCCCGACCGGTGATGCAACCGAAACACCAATTCCGCATTGGGATATTCCGGCAGGGAGAAAGCGATTTCCGGGGTCAGGAAGTGGAGCAGTTTCGAGCCGCCGGACGTGTCGGTGCGCACGACTTCCTGAAAGTCGTTGGAGAAGGCGTAGTTCAGACCCGTCGACACGCCGATGCTCGTCCTTAGATACTTGTTCCAGGGGAAGTACTTCCAACGCACGAATAGAGCAGCCCAGGCCTCCGCGGATTTCAATTGGCCGAAGCGCTTGGCCACGCCCACTTCCAACTCGATCTCCGCCTTGTCGCGAAACGAGACGACCGGCCGCGACAGCGCCACGGCGAGTATGCCCGAATCGAGCCAGTCCCAGTTCCAGATCGGGGTAATCGGGTCGATGCCGAAGACCGAGCGCATGGAGGTATTCAGGAATCGTCCCGTGTAAATATGGACACCGCATTCCCCGGTGCATGGCGCCGTCAGGTCATGAAAGAAGATATAGTCGTTGATAGCCGTGCCGCGTTTCGCATGGGGCGATTCCTGAGCCGAAGCCATTTGCGGAAGGCCGGCAATCAACAGCCCGAACAACAGAATAAGGGCAGCCGGAACGGCCAACAGGGGGGGACGGTAGTCAATGGCAGAGGCGTCGTGCAAGGCGCTCGCCTTCAAAGTGGCTGGTACTTCAAAGAGTTGTGAGACTAGTGCCTTAATTTCAAATTGCAATCGCCTTTGTGCGGCACGGCAGCAAAATGCGAATTCAGCGAGGCGCGCCATAAACCGTGTCGGCGCGGGTCTCGAAGGCATGCACGAAGCGCCGAAAGGCGTGATCAAACACGGCGCCCATCAATGTTCCGAGCGTCCGGCTGCGAAATTCATAGGAGATGAAAAACTCCACGTCGCAAGCATTTTCCCCTTGTGCGGTGAAGGCCCAGTGATTTTCCAACCGGGTAAAAGGGCCGTCAAGGTAATCCACCAGAATGCGCCCGTAATCCGGGTCGAGCACGACCTTGCTTGTGAAGGTTTCGCGGAACACTTTGTAGGCCACGGTCATGTCGGCGATCAGGGTTTCCCGATTGCCTTCAGCCGCCCGTCGAGCGCGCACTTTCAATGATTCGCACAAAGGAACGAATTTCGGATAGTTTTCGACATCGGCCACCAGGGCGAACATCTTTTCCGCGGAATGACCCACCTGGTGGATGGTCTCGAAATCATGCATGGCCGAGGCTCACGACGTCGATGCTTTCGCCTCTTTGGCGGCCTTCAGCCTGGCAAAATCATCTCCGGCATGGTGCGAGGAGCGCGTGAGGGGGCTGGCCGAGACCATCAAGAAGCCCTTGGCATAGGCCACGGTCTCATAAGCCTTGAAGTCCTCCGGCGTAATGAAGTCCTCCACCGGATGGTGCTTGCGGGACGGCTGCAAATACTGGCCGATGGTCAGAAAATCGACATCGGCGGTGCGCAGGTCGTCCATCAATTGCAGCACTTCGTTGCGGGTTTCGCCGAGCCCGACCATGATGCCGGACTTGGTGAACATGGCCGGATTACGCTCCTTGACCCGCTGCAGCAGTCGGATGGAATGGAAGTAGCGGGCGCCCGGACGCACCGTCAGATAATTGGACGGGACCGTCTCAAGATTGTGGTTGAAGACATCCGGGCGGGCATCGACAACGACCTCCAGAGCACCGTCCTTGCGCAGGAAATCCGGCGTCAAGACTTCGATCGTGGTCGCCGGCGCCCGGCGGCGGATGGCGGCGATGACGGCGGCGAAGTGCCCTGCCCCGCCGTCGGCCAGGTCATCGCGGTCGACGGAAGTGACGACCACATGCTGCAACTCCATGCGAGCGACCGCCTCGGCGACGTTGTCCGGCTCGGCCGGATCGACCGGCCCCGGCAGGCCCGTGCGCACATTGCAGAAGGCACAGGCGCGTGTGCAGGTGTCGCCCAGGATAATGAAGCTGGCATGGCGTTGCGACCAACACTCGCCGATATTCGGGCAGCCGGCCTCTTCGCAAACCGTCACCAGATTATTGGCGCGGACCACGTCCCGGGTCTGCCGATAAACCGGCGAGCCGGGCGCCTTGGCGCGGATCCAGGCCGGTTTGCGCTGAACCGGATTGTCGGGCTTGTGCGCCTTTTCGGGATGCCGCGGCCGCATTTTACCCCTACCGTCCAGTGCGTTAAAAACCGTTACCATGGTTCATGCCCGCCGGACGGCGCTCCTCAATGTCAAACGATTATGCGGGCGATGATGACGACGATGATCGCGCCGACGGTCGAGACCACGATCTGGTCGAGAAAGGCGTTGCCGAGATTGGGGCGCATGTTGAATTTATGCGCCAGGAAACCGCCGACAAAGGAGCCGATCAGGCCGCTGATCAGGTAAACGAGGATGCCTGAACTGCCGCCGAAGAAACTGGCGATCCAGCCGGCAATAACGCCGATGACGACCCAAACAAGAATGACTTTCGCGTCCATAATGCTTCTCCGATAGTGCCCCCGCCAAAACTCCTATTTAAGCTCGTCGCGAGAGATATAGGCAGGAAGCTCAGTTGTCGTGTCAATAATCGCAGACTTGATCTGCTCCACGGTAAGATTGGTCGCCTCCTGGAGGAAAGCCCCCCGGAGGATCGCATTGTCCAATCGCGCTCCTTCGAAATCCGCTCCGCGAAAATCAACATTTGTACAATCAGCGTTGCGTAAATCAGCGTTCTTAAGATTGGCATTTCTAAGACTAGTTCGGCGAACGATTGCACCGTGTAAATCAAGAGAAAATGTACTTCCTGTTGGGTGCGCACTATGTTTGTTCATTTGTCCGTGAGCCTCATTCGCAATGTGTTCACAATCTCCTGGATATCCGTCGGTGGCACGTCGTCACCATAATCTAACGGATTTTCTCGTAAATATGCACTCAATAACTGGAGAGTGGGTTCAGCTAGATCTGGAAAATCACTAGATATCTGACGCAGAGTGTAGATGGCGCCAAGTCTTATTTCCAGATTCGGGTCTTTCAGTTGACCCACAGCTCTATTAAACAATTCTGCGACATGATCCCGCCTTGCAAGCTCCGATTGGTACAATGCCGCGTCGGCCTGCGCGTTGGCCGCATTCACCCTCTTCCAGGCCAGGTAGATACCGATCATTGCAACGGCAACTAACCCAAGATTTCTCACGACCTCAGAAACTACCAACCAGGAATTCATTGCAAGGTCCAATTTCAAATATTCAATACCCGGTCATAGGCATCGAGCACGCTTTCCTTCATCATTTCCGACAAAGTGGGATGCGGGAAGATGGTGTGCATCAGGTCTTCCTCAGTGGTTTCCAGGTTCATGGCGACGACGAATCCCTGAATGAGTTCGGTCACCTCGGCGCCGATCATGTGCGCGCCGAGCAATTGTCCGGTCTTCCTGTCGAAGATCGTCTTCACCAGGCCGTCGGATTCGCCGAGCGCAATCGCCTTGCCGTTGCCCATGAAGGGAAAGCGCCCGACGCGGATCTCGTGACCGGCCTCTTTCGCCGCCTTCTCGGTCAGACCCACGGAAGCGACTTGCGGATGACAATAGGTGCAGCCGGGGATTTTCAGTTTATCCATGGGATGGACGCCCGGCTGGCCGGCGATCTTTTCGATGCAGATGACCCCTTCATGCTCCGCCTTGTGGGCGAGCATCGGCGGCCCGGCGACGTCACCAATGGCATAGACACCCTTGACGTTGGTAGCGCCGAAGCCGTCGGTGACGATGCATCCACGATCGGTTTTGACGCCCAATGCCTCCAGGCCGAGGTCCTCGATATTGCCGACGACGCCGACCGCGGAAATCACCCGGTCGACGGTCATTGATTGGCTCTTGCCGTCCTTCGTTTCGATGGTCGCCGTGACATTGCCGGTTCCCTTTTTCAAGCTCGTGACCTTGGTCTCGGTCATGATCTTGATGCCGGCTTTTTCGAACCGCTTATGGGCATGGGCGGCGATTTCGTGGTCCTCGACCGGCAAGATCTGTGGCAGCACCTCGACCACAGTCACGTCAGCACCCATGGTGCGATAGAAGGAGGCGAACTCGATGCCGATGGCGCCTGAGCCGACGACCAGCAGCGATTTCGGCATGGTGTCGGGTACCATGGCCTCGAAATAGGTCCAGACCAGTTTGCCGTCGGGTTCCAGGCCCGGCAACACCCGTGGCCGGGTACCGGTGGCGACGATGATGTGTTTCGCCGAATAGGTTCCCGCCCCCTTTGCGCCCTTCGGCGGATTATCGGCGGCGGACACTGTCAGCGCGCCCGGCGCATCGATCTTCGCCCGGCCCCAGATGACGTCGATCTTGTTCTTTTTCATCAAAAATCCGACGCCGGTATTGAGCTGACTCGAGACGCCGCGCGACCGTTTGACGACCGCCGCCATATCGAAGCCGACACCGGATGCCGACAGGCCGTAATCGCCGGCATGTTCCATATAGTGGTATATCTCCGCCGACCGCAGCAGCGCCTTGGTGGGGATGCAGCCCCAATTGAGGCAGATGCCGCCCAGATGCTTGGCTTCGACGATCGCGGTCTTGAAGCCCAGTTGCGCGGCGCGGATGGCCGTGACATAGCCGCCCGGACCGGCGCCGATAATGATCACGTCGTAGGATTCGGACATGGGCGGTATTCCTATGGTTAGGCCGATCACCATACACCGTTGGCTTAGGCGTGGTCCGTTACTCGATTGGTCACAGTTTTCGGTCCATCAGCCAGAATTTGCGGGCCGGCGAGCCGTCCTGGATTGGGGTGTAGCCTCGCCGGTCGACCGGTTCAAAGCCCATGCCGCGATAAAGTCTCAGCGCCGGTTCGTTGGCATCTTCCACGGTCAGCGCCGTTCGCGCCTTGCCGGCTTTCGTGCCCCGGGCGAATTCCGCTTCCAACAGGGCGCGGCCAATCCCTGCGCCGCGATTGTGGTGGTAGACGGCGAGCGTGTCGATGTACCAGACGTCGTCGAGCAGGGCGCGCAGTTCCATGATCGGCTTCATAATGTCCGGCAATCTGTTCATATCCACCCGCTCCCGGACAATCGGATAGCTGATGCTCGCGCCGGCCGCCATTCCGTCAGCCTCGGCGATCAACGCATTGCGGAAGTTGGTGCCGACCGCCGGATCAAGCGCCCGGGCTCTGCCGAATTCATGGGCCGTCATCACGCCGCTCTCCACCTTGGCATGGCACCAGATATGCGCCGTCAGGCCGCGGGAGGCCATGTCCTCAAGGATTGCGAGATCGGCGGCATCCGTGGCGCGCGCGGGCCGAATGGCGACGGGAGGCGACATCGGCGTTAAACCAGCATGCTCATGGGTTTCTAGATATAGCCCTTGAAGGCGGCGAGCAATTGCACGCACTGCGCATTTGAGCCGATGTGTTTGTTATGAATTCCGGACATGGTAGTTTCTGGTTTCAGATTAGCTGCCTGCATGATTGACCGATGGTAGACAGAGTATGGTCGCCCTGGATTCCCGCTTTCGCGGGAATGACTGCGTGGGGTTTGGTTCGGAGTTTCAATTGTCGAGAACAGCCGAACTGATGACCTGGCTATCATCAGTATATTCTCATCATTCAGTCATTCCCGCGAAAGCGGGAATCCAGGGTTAGGTGTTCAGAGTCTCGTAAAGATCTTCCCATCGCGGGTTCATTTTCTCGATCAATTCTATTTTCCATTGACGGTTCCATTTTTTGATCTGTTTTTCTCGCAGAATTGCGTCTTCCATTCTTGCGTAAAATTCGTACCAAACCAAAATGCCAACGTCGTATTTTGCGGTGAAACCGCCTGAGTGCTTATTCTTGTGTTGCAAAATCCGTTCTTCAAGATTGCTGGTAACACCGACATACAACGTACCATTTCGCTGGCTTGCTGCGACATAGACGCACGGGCGTATCATTCGCCTGACCTTTTAAACCAGCATGCTCATTGGCTTTTCGATGTAGCCCTTGAAGGCGCCGAGCAACTCGGAGCCCAGCGCGCCGTCGACGGCCCGGTGGTCGGTCGACAATGTGACCGTCATTTGGGTCACGATCTGCACCGCGCCGTCGCGCACGACCGGCCGTTGTTCGCCGGTGCCGACGGCCAAAATGGTGGCGTGCGGCGGATTGATGACGGCGGAAAAGTCGCGGATGCCCATCATGCCGAGATTGGAGATCGCCGTGGTGCCGCCCTGATATTCGTGGGGCAGTAATTTGCGGTCCCGCGCCCGTGCGGCAAAGTCCTTCATGTCGCTGGAAATCTCGGACAAGCGCTTGATGTCGGCATCGCGGACCACCGGCGTGATCAAACCGCCCGGAATAGCGACGGCGACGCCGACATCGGATTTGGCATGCTTCAGCATGCCGCCATCGGTCCAGGTGACATTGGCATCGGGCACTGCGCGCAGGGCTAGCGCCATCGCCTTGATCACCATGTCGTTGACGGAAATCTTGTAGGCCGGTTTGCCCTCGGCATCCTTGGGCGCGGCGCCGTTCAACTCCTTGCGCAGAGCCAACAGCGCATCGAGGTCGCAATCGATCGTCAGATAGAAATGCGGGATCGTCGACTTGGCCTCGGTCAGGCGCCGGGCGATGACCTTGCGCATAGTGTCATGGGGGATGACCTCGTAGGTCCCCTCTTCGTAAAGGTTCAGCACCTGATCGTCGGGCATGGCCGTCGGAGTTGCGGCTGGCGCCGGCGCTGCCGCTGCGGGCGCCGGAGCGACTTTGCCGGTGCCGGCGGACACAGCCGCCTCGATATCGCGCTTGATTACACGGCCATGCGGCCCGCTGCCGCTGAGAAGGGACAGATCCAGGCCTTCCATCTTGGCCAGGCGGCGCGCCAGGGGCGAAGCGAATATGCGGCTGCCATCTGGTCCGGTGGATGCCGGGATCGGTGCCGCCGAAACTGATGATGCTGCGGGCGCGGCTTGGGGGGCACCGCCATTGGTCGTCAATTGCGCCTGGGCCGCAGGTTGGGCTGGAGCGGTCGGCTCTGCGGGCGCCGCCGCTGCTGCTGCGTCGAGGGCGCTCGCATCCTCGCCCTCCTCCAGCAGCATGGCGATTACCGTGTTGACGGCGACATCGGTTGCCCCTTCGGCCACCAGGATCTTGCCGACCGTTCCCTCGTCGACCGCTTCCACTTCCATCGTCGCCTTGTCGGTCTCGATTTCAGCGATGATGTCGCCGGAGGAGACGCTATCCCCTTCCTTGACCAGCCATTTGGCCAGATTGCCGACTTCCATAGTCGGCGACAAAGCGGGCATCAGGATATTGACGGGCATGGAATAGCTCCTGCAACCGAATTCTGGTTCCTTCCAGATTGAAAATCTGGCGCCTTGGCGCCTGCATCGTTGAACAGTCGCCCGCACCACCGCCCGCAACTGTCATTCCCGCGAAAGCGGGAATCCAGAGCAGCACGGAAAAGCAATTTAAATTGCCCTGGATTCATGCTTTCGCGGGAAGGACGGTTGTTGGGCCTCATCGGATCAACAAGATACCTGTGATCAAGCCCCGTTATACGGCCGATCTGCGTTGCTGGATCATGCCGCATAAGTCACCGCCTTCACCGCCTCGATCACCTCGCTGACCGATGGCAGGGCGAGTTTTTCCAGGTTGGCCGCATAGGGCATCGGCACGTCCTTGCCGGTCACCTTCAGCACCGGCGCGTCGAGATAGTCGAAGGCTTTTTCCTGCAGTTGGGCGGCGATTTCGGAACTGATCGAGTTTTGCGGCCAGCCTTCCTCGACGGTGACACAACGCCCGGTCTTTTGGACGGAGGCGATCACCGTTCCGATATCCATCGGCCTCAGCGTCCGCAGATCGATGACTTCCGCCTCGATGCCCATGCCGGCCAGTTCGTCGGCCGCCTTTTCCGCATAGGTCATGCCGATGCCGAAGGAGACAATCGTGACGTCATTGCCGGCGCGGGCAATGCGCGCCTTGCCGATCGGCAAAACGAAATCCGCCAGATCCGGCACCTCGAAGGATTGGCCATAAAGGATTTCATTTTCCAGGAACACCACCGGATTGGGGCTGCGGATCGCCGCCTTGAGCAGGCCCTTGGCATCCGTTGCCGTGTAAGGCTGGATGACTGTGAGACCGGGTACATGGCTGTACCAGGCCGCATAATCCTGGCTGTGCTGGGCTCCGACCCGGGCCGCGGCTCCGTTGGGACCGCGAAAGACGATCGGCGCCTGCATTTGGCCGCCAGACATATAAAGGGTCTTAGCGGCGGAATTGATGATGTGGTCCATGGCCTGCATGGCGAAGTTGAAGGTCATGAATTCAACGATCGGCTTCAGGCCGCCCATGGCCGCGCCGACGCCGAGGCCGGCAAAGCCATGTTCGGTGATCGGCGTATCGATCACCCGGTCAGCGCCGAACTCGTCAAGCAGGCCTTGCGTTATCTTATAGGCGCCCTGATATTCGGCGACCTCCTCGCCCATGACGAAGACATCCTGATCGGCGCGCATTTCCTCCGCCATGGCATCGCGAAGGGCCTCGCGGACGGTCAGATTGACCATTTCAGTGCCCGCCGGAATGTCGGGATCGGATGCCGGCTCCGATGTGACCGGTGCTGCGGCGGCCGGTGGTGTCGGCGGAACGGGTGCTTCGACCGGCGCCGGTTGCGGCTCCGGTGCTGGCGCCGCGGCGGGGGTGTCCGAGATCGCCGAGGCGTCCTCGCCGTCGACCAGCAGGACGGCAATCGCGGTATTCACCTTCACGGCTTCGGTGCCCGCCGGGACCAGGATCTTGCCCACGGTGCCCTCGTCGACCGCCTCCACTTCCATGGTCGCCTTGTCGGTTTCGATTTCGGCGATCACGTCACCGGAGGAGACGCTGTCTCCTTCATTGACCAGCCATTTGGCGAGATTGCCCTCCTCCATCGTCGGCGACAGGGCGGGCATGAGGATTTCAATCGGCATTGCTCACTCCTGCGCGTCTAACGGACCACATCGGTCCACAATTCCGACGGATCGGGTTCCGGGTCGGCTTGGGCGAATTCGGCCGCTTCGGCGACAATTTGACGGATCTCGCGATCCGTCTGCTTCAGTTCGTCCTCGCTGGCCCAACCCTTGTCCATCAACCGCACCCGCACCTGTTCGATCGGGTCGTGTTCGGTGCGCATTTTCTGCACTTCTTCCTTGGTACGGTATTTGGCCGGATCGGACATGGAATGACCACGGTAGCGGTAAGTCATCATTTCCAGGATGTAAGGACCTTTGCCGTCGCGGCACCATTGGACCGCTTTCTCACCGGCGGCACGAACCGCCCGCACATCCATGCCGTCGACCTGTTCGCCGGGAATGGCGAAGGAGACGCCGCGCTGGGAGAAGTCTGTCTGGGCCGATGCGCGGGTGACCGCCGTGCCCATCGCATAGCGATTATTTTCGATCACATAGACCACCGGCAGCTTCCAGAGTTCGGCCATGTTGAAGCTTTCATAGACCTGGCCCTGATTGGCCGCGCCATCCCCGAAATAGGTCAGGCAGACACGGTCGGTCTTGCGATACTTGTTGGAAAAGGCGAGGCCAGTGCCGAGCGAGACCTGGGCGGCGACAATTCCGTGGCCGCCATAGAAGTTCTTTTCCGCTGAAAACATGTGCATGGACCCGCCCTTGCCCTTCGACAGGCCCGACCGGCGCCCGGTGAGCTCGGCCATCACGCCTTTGGCGTCCATGCCGCAAGCCAGCATGTGACCATGATCCCGGTAACCCGTTATGACCTTGTCCCCCTCGCCGATCGCCATCTGCATGCCGGTGACCACGGCCTCCTGGCCGATATAAAGGTGACAAAATCCGCCGATCAGGCCCATGCCGTACATCTGGCCGGCCTTTTCCTCGAACCGGCGGATCAGGAGCATGTCACGATAGGCGGCGAGATCCTCTTCCTTGGTGAAGTCGACGGGCTTCGACTTCTGTTTTCGGCTGGCGCGCGCGCGGCCCCCGGTGCTGGTGCGCTTGCCGGTGGTTTTCGGTTTGGTTGCTGCCATGGGCGGAGATCTCCGGGCGAAGACTATCGTCGGGTATCGGATACGGATTGCGATCGCGAAAGCGGGTCTCAATACCGAATTCTTAAATGATGTACCGGAGGAAAGTACAAAATGCGGCCGACCAATCCAATGCAAAAATGGATTCAGTCAAACCAACATAAACAACTTGATTTTGTTGTGGAATAGGTGATTAACTGAAATCAGATTAAATCGGGCGAATTAATCGGAAATCAGTTATTTTTGCTCGGAGTGTGGGGATCGAGAAAGATCGTGATTTCGTTGCGGTGGGCAAGATTGAGATTAAGGCGCGCGCGCTCGTCCAGCATGTCCTGATCGAGGCTGTCCGGTTTTAGAAGGTTGACCCGTCGCTGAAGTTGATCCCGCCTGTCATTGAGCACCCGCAATTCATCCTCCAATTGGATGGCCTGGCGTTCCAGCCGCACCCGGCCGACCAGTCCATATTCGCCATGCAGCGCGTGATATCCAAAATATGTCAGGAACGCGATGGTGATGACGGGCATCACGAAACGCTTCAACCGGGACTGTTTACGCTGGCGGGTGGCCATGAGGGATACGCAGATACAAACACGGATACACAAGGAACTGAATGCAGTGTGCCTGGTCAGCGTTAAGGAGCGGTTACGGGCGGCGTCAAATTGTTCGCATTCCACGCATGGACGTCGAGGATTTGAGATTATCCACTGAATTCGGATCCCGTATATTAAAAACACGAAATTATGTTTCGTCCTGAAAGTGAATTCAGGCGATTGCCGGAAAACCTTCTGGTCACACCCGAATAAAACTCTAGTTGAGATTGGTAACACCATAAAAGGAGGCACCACGATGAAGTACATTGTCGCCGTTATTTGCCTTGCCTTCTCCACGACATGGGCGTCGGCCGCGTGTCATCCACAGCACCTGCAGGGTCTTTGGAAGGCCTATCTCAGCAAAACCAACGGAGAATGGATCCATTGCATGCTGATCGTTCTGCGTGATGGAACGATCAAGAATACCTCCGAATGCACCCGGTCGGATGAATCGGTGACGACCGCATCCGGTTACTTCTCAATTAAGCGGAATTGTGAATTCAGGGGGCCGATTTTTGTCGGCGACGGGAAGTATCAGGTGAAGAACGCTCAGCTATCGATTGACCGCAAAACCCTGGCCGGTATCGGCAACTACAACGATCCGCCCGATAACGACGACCTTGTTGATGGACGCTTCTCGCTCGCCGGGGTGATGATCAGGGCGCCGAAGTAATACCAAGGACGGCGACGACGTGGGCGCGGCGCGGTTTTGCGGAGCTTTATCCGAATCCGGTCTGGATATTCCTTGAAAAGGAAGTCCTTGCGTTTTTCGAATCCGATCGGTCCCTCGCAATGCCGGCCGCGCTCCAATTCAATCCACTAGTGGATTAAATCAGACATATGGTACCCCTACGATCCCTTCTCCTGATCTCTTGGCAAGGAGAGGCCCCGCCGGCGATGCTGGCGCATCGTCAAGGGGGCTCGACGCCGCCACAGGTCAGGAGAAGGGACCCGAAGGGCAGCGTCCAAGGCCCACCGGCTACGTTGACCGATGCTTGGGATGGCCGGCATCATCGCGCATCAATCGCCTTGCCGGATGGACATTGGACGCTGTCATAGGGGCACCATATGTCTGATTCAATCCACTAGGTTCAGCGCCGCGGCGTTGCGCAATGTTTGTGACGGCAATTCGCCGAAAAGCCTGCGGTAGTGGCCCGAAAATCGGCCCAGATTGGTGAAGCCGCTATCCATTGCCGCCTGGGTGACGGTGATATCAAACTGGCCTGCGGTGACAAGATCCCGGCGTGATCGATTGAGTTTGTGCGCCAGAATGTATTGGGCCGGCCCGGCGAGCCCGGAATTCCGGAATGCATATTGAATGGCTCGAGGTGTCACCCCGAGCGTCCGGGCGATTGTTTCCACGGTCATCGACTCGTGGTCGCCGAATTCGATCAGCTCCATGGCCGCCATGACCAGATCAAATCGCGCAATCTTTTTGACCGGGGGGTGTTCGATTTTGGGATAGTCCAAGCCCGACAATAGGCGCCTCATTAGGTCCAACAAATTTTCACGCACGGCCAGGGCCATTTGTGTGCCGAATTGCTGAGAATCCAGCATGCTATTTGGACCAAAGGCCGCCGCCGACACCAATTCCAGCTCTCGGATCGTATTTGCAGAAGTCGGATAAACCGCCAATTCCGGTGTTCTGTTGCGCTGTTCGGGCAACTGCAATCCCAACTCTTGCAGCAAACTATCATGGATGGAGATATCGAAGGACCAAGCATCATCGCCGGTTACATAGTGATAGTCGCGGTCGTCGGGAAAAAATCCAACCATTTGGCCCGCCTGAACATCGTAGCCGCAATGAAGGATTGGCCTTCGCTGGACGGAAAAGCAATGCCATCCCGATTTCTGGGCGGTGGTTCCAGCCAGTCTGCGATTTGATGTCGCATCACAGAAGCCGAGATCCTTGAACTGCAGGACGTCGACCCTTGAGTAAAAAGGTCCGCTGCCAAACTGGATCGGGTTAATATTGAGACCATCATAGTAAGTATGGTCCGGATCGGGATAGGTGTAAATAAATTGACGGCGGCTAAATTCAAGCGCCGTCGCGTTATCAGCGGAAATTGTTTTTGCCGGCTGTGGGTTATTCATCGATGATGTTCGGATGATCAGATGAATTGGACTGGGGAATTTTATACAGTAATTCATTTAATTAAAACATCAGAAAGAGTATACGGAGAAAATTCTACTTCAGGTTACTTGATGAGCTTAGTTATCGACCCCCTGAGTTCAGTTTTTCTGCAATCACTAGAAAAGTCGCTGTTTGTTGAACGCGTATTGATCGATCCCGGACGCCTGACAATGAAACAATCTGTCGAATCAACCCACAAGGACCACTGTTTGCGGATTGGATCCTGTGGCCCGCGATATCGGGTTCGCGCGGCGTGATCAGGGGCGATGCTGAGCGGTTCTTCCCGACACTCATACAGGCGTCGGCATGGCGGGTTTGAACATTGAAAGCGGACTTGCCGACCAGCTCCCGATGGGGGCCGCGTTGAAAACCGGGCGCAACGGCTCTTTGTGATTTGCAGCGGGATTGATCAGTCTGCCGATCCCCCGCCCCATTTTCGGCTCAATGGATATGCAGCCTTGGGTTTTATCGAGGCGAATCTAGGGAGCAGACTTGTGCGCATGCTGGTGGGCGTAGGGCTTTGGGCGCTGTTTGTCGCTTTCGGCACAGACTATGCCCGGGCGGATGATCCGCTCTATGAGCGGTTCATGCGTCAGGCGATACCGTTCTTTGAGCGGACACAGGTCATGACCAAGTCCCCATCCTGGAATACTCCGGAGAGCCCCTGGTATCCCTATCTTGGCCGGCAGTTCGAGGCCGGATTGACGGAAAAGCAGCGCGCGGAAGCCCGCCGCGAAGCCGGGCAGATGAACTGCGAGGCGGTGCAGACTTGGGAGCAGTGGGGGTTTATCGGGCTCTATCCGGATTTAATCGCGGTTTTCGGCAGTGCAAAAGCACGCAATCACTTCGAAACCGTGGTCGTTCCCAATCATTCTCTTGCCTATCGCCGGTGCAGGGCGTTGGTTGAAATCAACCGATATCTTCATCGCAAGCAGCGGGAGTTTCCCCTTGATCTGGATTTTCGCGGCGGGTTTTTGCCCGTCAACATTACCACGTCGCACCACCATGTTGCGCCCCACCAAAAGGCATTTGCAAAGGGAGTTCGTGAGTTGGGCCGGCTCCTGGTCTGCCATGAATACATTCCGGCATATGAAGATTTTCAGCGGCTCCATCGACGATTTCGCGAAACCTTCTTTGGCGACGCACTGGCGCGGTATCTGACGCTACGCATGCGCCAAATGGGGTTGGAGATCGCTGACGATAATCCGCTCTACCTTGCAACACTGAAGCGCGGCGGCGTGCCTTATAACCACAATATTATCAACTATATCGAGCGGTCCTTTGCCACAGGAGATCTGGACGGCGCCCGCCGCGTGTTGTGGTATCAGTTCCGCATTTGCCAGGAGCATCGGCCGGATATCGGAAGCTTGATCCGGTATGGAGGCAAATTCGCATTGCCCAAATTTCCACATGATTGATCTGCACCTTTAGGTTTTATCGACGTGTATTCCGGGAATGCCATCGTGGGGTCGAATTCGCCCGCAATATCGAAACATGCGGTTTGGACTGTCGTGGTCGTCCTTTCCGTTTTCTCCATCGGTCCATTACCGGGAAATACTGCGAAAATGGATGCCAGCCAATTCATCGCCAGTTTCGAGAGATTCATTGAAGGCAGCGAGACGGGAGCGAATGTCCGCTGGAATTCGCCGGCAAGCCCCTGGTTCGACTATCTGGGCCTACAATTTCAGCTCGGATTGAACCCTGCGCAACGTTCCGAAGCACTGCGGGACGGCAAGCAATGGCGGTGCGATGCCCTGCTGATGTGGGAGCGGCTCGGTTTCGTCGCGCTTTATCCCAAACTCAGAACGATCTTCGACAACGAGACCGTGCTCGCCCATTTCAATTCGGTGGTGGTGCCGAATCATTCCCGGGCCTATCGCCGGTGCCAGGCGCTCACCGGCATCAATGGGTTTGGCGCAGCGGGCTGACCACAGCCGATGGCTGCGCGGCCGCCCGGCCCTACCCGATCACGGCTTCCCGGCCGGCATAAGAGGCCGCGGGTCCGAGTTCCTCCTCGATGCGGATCAGTTGGTTGTATTTGGCGATGCGGTCGGAGCGGGACACAGAGCCGGTTTTGATCTGGCCGCAATTGGTGGCGACGGCGAGATCGGCGATGGTTGCGTCCTCGGTCTCGCCGGAGCGGTGGGACATGACCGCCGTGTAGCGCGCCTTGTGGGCCGTCTCCACCGCATCCAGGGTTTCTGACAAAGTGCCGATCTGGTTGACCTTGACGAGGATTGAGTTGGCCACACCGCGCTTGATGCCGTCACGCAGGCGGGCGGAATTGGTGACGAACAGGTCGTCGCCCACAAGCTGGCAATTGTCGCCGATCAATTCCGTCAGCGCCTTCCAACCGTCCCAATCGTCTTCCGCCATGCCGTCCTCGATGGAGACGATCGGATAGCCGGCGACCAGTTCCGCCAGATAGGCGGCCATGTCGGTACTATTGAGCACCTTGCCCTCGCCGTCCATGTGATAAGCGCCGTCCTTGAAATATTCCGTTGAGGCGCAGTCAAGGGCCAGGCAGATATCGTCGGCGGGCTTATAGCCGGCGGCCTCGATCGCCTGCATGACGAAGTCCAGCGCCTCCTTGGTGGAACCGAGCGCCGGCGCGAAGCCGCCCTCATCGCCCACATTTGTGTTGTGGCCGGCATCCTTGAGCGCCTTGCCGAGAGTGTGGAAGACTTCCGATCCCATGCGCACCGCATCGGCGAAAGTCGCCGCGCCGACCGGCATGATCATGAATTCCTGCACGTCGATCGGGTTGTCCGCATGGGCGCCGCCATTGACGATATTCATCATCGGCACCGGCAGAAGATGGGCGTTCGGTCCGCCGAGATAGGCGTAAAGCGGCAATCCGGCCGAATCCGCCGCCGCCTTGGCTGTCGCCAGGCTGACCCCGAGAATGGCATTGGCGCCGAGCCGGCCCTTATTGTCAGTGCCGTCGAGCGCGATCATGGCGCGGTCAATCAGTATCTGGTTTTCCGCATCCATGCCGCCGACGGCGTCGTAGATCTCGCCATTGACCGCATCGACCGCCTGGCTGACGCCCTTGCCGAGATAACGCCCGCCGCCATCGCGCAGTTCCACGGCCTCGTGGGCGCCGGTGGAGGCGCCCGACGGCACCGCGGCGCGGCCCAGCGAGCCATCTTCAAGCACCACATCCACTTCGACGGTGGGGTTGCCCCGGCTATCCAGAATTTCACGTCCGATAATGTCGATGATCCCGGTCATTGCGGTGTCCCTGCTGGCTAATAAGTGGCGGTATAATGTCGAGAGAGCTTCTAGCCGACAGACTTGCCGGAGAAAAGGCCTATTCCCGGCTTGTTGATGCAAAGCGCTTCTGACATGGTTGCCCGCGAAAATGTCTCCGCCAGCCATTCGACAAGGAAAGCACGCGTCCGATGGACGATCACGACCTGCAACTCGGCAAGGCAACGCCGTTGCCCCAATCTCCCGACGACGCCAGGCTCGATCGGGTGCCCAATCCCCATGCGGATACCCGCTATGTGGCGCGGTTCGCCTGCCCGGAATTCACCTCCATTTGCCCGGTGACCGGACAACCGGATTTCGGCCATCTGGTGATCGACTACGTGCCCGACCAATGGCTGGTGGAATCGAAATCGCTGAAGCTCTATCTGCAATCGTTCCGCAATCACGGCGCCTTTCATGAAGATTGTACCGTGGCGATCGGTCGGCGGCTCGTCGACCTGCTTGAACCCCATTGGCTCAGGATCGGCGGCTACTGGTATCCGCGCGGCGGCATTCCGATCGATGTCTTTTGGCAGAACGGCAAAGCGCCGGATGATCTGTGGATCCCCGACCAGGGCGTGCCGGCCTATCGTGGGCGGTGATCGGGCCTTTAGCGATCATATCCCGGCGCGCCGTTTGTGGCGGCATTTTCGGGAAGTCGGTTGGCCGGCTGGTGCCATTATGTGTGGTCCCGCTCTTGGTATGAACCAGCCGAGCAAGGCCGCGGGGTCGAACAACGCTTTTGGAAAATACGACGCTTGCCTATGCCTAAAGAAAATTTGCCGGATTATCGAAAAGAACAGCCAACCGGCCCCTCGTGGGATGAGGTCATCCGCCTCGCATGGCGCCCGGCATGGTCGATACGCAGCCGCCGGGGCAGTGTGGCGCCGTTCCTGGCGATGTTACGCGGCTGGATACGCCGTCGCTGATCAGGATTTTGCGATCTTGTCAAAGGCCTGCAGGCGCGCAAGCAAGGCTTCCAGGTCCGTCAGCGGAACCATGTTCGGTCCGTCGCTCGGTGCGTTATCCGGATCCTCATGGGTTTCGATGAACAGGCCGGCGACACCGACCGCGACCGCGGCGCGCGCAAGCACCGGCACGAATTCCCGCTGCCCCCCCGATGCGGCTCCCTGCCCGCCCGGCTGTTGCACCGAATGGGTGGCGTCGAAGATGACCGGCGCGCCGGTCGCCGCCAAAATCGGTAGCGATCGCATATCACTGACGAGGGTGTTATAGCCGAACGACGCCCCGCGCTCTGTTACCAGGACGCGCCCCGTTCCCGACCCGGTCAGTTTGTTGACGACATGCGCCATGTCCCAGGGGGCGAGGAACTGGCCTTTCTTGACGTTCACCACCCGGCCGGTTTGGGCGGCGGTGACAAGCAGGTCGGTCTGCCGACACAGAAAGGCCGGGATCTGAAGGATGTCGACCACTTCGGCCACCGGCGCGCATTGGCCGGGTTCGTGTATGTCGGTCAGGACCGGCAGGCCGATAATCTCCCGAATCTCGGCGAAGATCGGCAGGGCTTCCGCCAGGCCGATACCGCGCCGCCCGGATAAACTGGTGCGGTTTGCCTTGTCGAAGGAAGACTTGTAGACGAGCCCGATCCGCAGCCGCCCGGCAATCTCCTTGAGCGCGGCGGCCATGTCCAGCGCATGGGCCCGGCTCTCCATTTGGCACGGGCCGGCAATCACCGACAAGGGTGCATCATTGGCAAAGGTCACGCCACCGACGGTGACCCGGGCTTCCGGCGATGCGGCCTTGGTGTCCATGACCGGTTCTCATTCCTCAAATAGGATCGTCGCGCCATGGGCTTGCGCGGCGCCGACGACGATGCGCCCGTCGATCCTGTCGACATCAAGCGCCTCGGACGAGAGCGCCCTTTCGGTAGCCCTCAAGTCGCTGACCCTGACCTTGTAGGCCGCAAAATGCGGGCCGGCAATATCGCCGTTGCCGTAATCTGCGCCGATACGCGCGGAGCAGGTGTCGGGCGTCATCACAGATATCCGGCCTCGCGGCGTTGAAACCGTCCATTCTCCAGGACGCGTTTCCACACGATTGCTACCGCTGAAGCCTTGATAGAATGCGGCGAACCGATCGGGATCGTCGGCGACCATTATGACTTCGGATATTTGCTGGCCGGTATTCTCGTGCACTTGGTATTGCGGCTTCCAGAAGGCGGCCGGATTGTGCTGATAACAGGTGAAGAAGCCGGCCTCCGCGATACCCGGATGGCTGGTGAATGTCAGGGAAAAACCGATCCGCTCGACGGATCCGTCAGGTAAAGCAGCATCGCGCTCGAAGGAAAAGGGGCGATAGACCTGCAGGCCTGCTGCCTCGAAGTCGGCCCGGTCCTGATCGGGATCGTGACTTTCCAGGACCAGCATGGCGAAGCCTTCGCGTTGCTCCGCGAAGCGTTGGCAAAATGTACCAAAGGAAAATGCGCCCGCCGGTCCGTCCTTGATCCGGTCCGCGTCGTGAATTGCCAGCAGTTCCAAAAAATTGCCGTCAAGCTGCACCAGCGAATTGCTGGTTCCCCAGGGATGGTGGGCGATCGGGGTCAGGGTGAAACCGAGGCGCCGATAGGTCTCCCGCGCCGCCTCCAGGTCGTGCACCACCAGAACCAAATGATCGATGCCGCGGGCCATCGCAATGATCCTACACCAACCGGCTCTGTTCGACCGCAGCTTCGATGAAAGACGCAAAGAGCGGATGCGGCTCGAATGGCCGCGATTTCAGTTCCGGGTGATATTGCACGCCGATAAACCAGGGATGGTCTTTCAGTTCAATGGTTTCGGGCAGCAATCCGTCCGGCGACATGCCGGAAAAAACCATGCCGGCCGCCTCCAGCCGTTCGCGATAGGCGATATTGACTTCATAGCGATGCCGGTGCCGTTCGGAGATTTCGGTGTCGCCATAGATATCGGCGATCCGTGTATCGTTGCGAAGCCAGGCGGCATAGGCGCCAAGGCGCATGGTGCCACCCAGGTCTCCCTCCTTGGCCCGTTTTTCCAGTTCGTTGCCCTTCAGCCATTCGGTCATCAGGCCGACCACCGGTTCCGGTGTTTCGCCGAATTCCGTCGATCCGGCATCTGCGACACCGGCAAGCGACCGCGCCGCCTCGATGACCGCCATCTGCATGCCGAAACAGATGCCGAAATACGGCACCTTGCGTTGGCGGGCGAAGCCAGCGGCGGCGATCTTGCCTTCCGAGCCGCGCTCGCCGAAGCCGCCGGGCACCAGAATACCGTTGACATGGGCCAGATGCGCGGTCGGGTCGGCGCCCTCGAAAATCTCGCTTTCGATCCATTCCAGGTTGACCCGCACTTTATTGGCGATGCCGCCATGGCCGAGCGCTTCGATGAGCGACTTATAGGCGTCCTTCAGTTCGGTGTATTTTCCGACGACGGCAATCGTCACAGCGCCTTCCGGATTGGCGATCGTGTGGGAGACTGCTCGCCATTTCTCCAGATCGAGGCCCGGCGCGCCGGAAATTCCGAAGGCTTCCAACACCTCTTTGTCGAGGCCCTGCTCATGATAGGCAACCGGCACATCGTAGATCGACTTGACGTCAAGCGCGGGGATGACCGCGGAGTGCCGAACGTTGCAAAACAACGCCATTTTCCGTCGCTCGTTGTCCGGGATTGGACGGTCGCAGCGCACCAGCAGAATGTCCGGCTGGATGCCGATTGAGCGCAATTCCTTGACCGAATGCTGGGTCGGTTTGGTCTTCAACTCGCCGGCTGACGGGATGTACGGCATCAAGGTCAGGTGAATATAGATGACATCGCCGCGCGGCATGTCATTGCCGAACTGGCGGATCGCCTCGAAAAACGGCAGCGCTTCAATGTCGCCGACGGTGCCACCGATTTCGCATAAGACGAAGTCGAATTCCTCGTTGCCGTCCTTGATGAAATCCTTGATGGCGTCGGTCACATGGGGAATGACCTGCACCGTGGCACCCAGATAATTGCCGCGCCGTTCCTTGGCGATGATGTTTTGATAAAGCCGGCCCGTGGTAACATTGTCCTGCTGGTTACAGGGCCGCCCGGTGAAGCGTTCATAATGGCCGAGATCCAGATCGGTCTCCGCGCCGTCGTCCGTGACATACACTTCGCCATGCTGATAGGGCGACATGGTGCCTGGATCGACATTGAGATAGGGGTCCAGCTTTCGCAAGCGAACTTTGTAGCCGCGCGCCTGGAGCAACGCTCCCAACGCCGCGGAGGCGAGCCCTTTTCCGAGTGAGGAAACCACGCCGCCGGTGATGAATATGTACCGCGCCATGGACCCTCACCCTAATCGCGTCAACGGCGATTCGTAGAGTAAAAAATTACGCACTTCACAACAAAAAACGCCCCGTGGATAAGACGGGGCGCCTGATGAGCTTGTAACGGTCACGCCATTACTCGGAGGCCGGCACCTGTGGACCGGATGGCTGCTCCGGTTTCTTCAACGAATCCAGTAGGTTTTCCCCGATCGGGGTCGAACCCGATGCCGGCGCCTCGCTGCCGATCGTGTCGAGGATCGTCGCCGCGTTGTTGGCGTTGCGGGCGAGCACGGTTAAAAGAATGGACGTGGCGAAAAACGTCACGGCCAATATGGCGGTCGTCCGGGTCAGCACATTGGCGGTGCCGCGGCTTGAAAACAGGCCGCCGCCGCCCGCGCCGCCGCCGCCAATGCCAAGCGCGCCACCTTCGGAGCGCTGCAGGAGAACGACGACGACCATGGCGATAACGACCATGAGATGAATGACGATGAGAACGGTTTCCATCGGTCCGCTTGTCTTTTTAATGTCCTAGAAGCTGGCGCCTTTTACACCAACACGGTTTCGGTTTCCACCATTAAGGTGGGCGGTCACCATGTCGATTTGAAGGCCTTAATTTTTATAGGCGGCCAGGATTCCCAAAAAGTCGCCGGCCTTAAGGCTGGCGCCCCCGACCAGGGCACCGTTGACATTGTCGACGGCCATCAATTCGGCGGCATTGGCCGGCTTGACCGAACCGCCATAGAGGATCGGGATGCCGTTGCCTACATCGGTGTAACGTTCAAACAGCTTGCCGCGAATGAAGGCGTGAACGTCCGCAACGTCATCGGGCGTCGGGGTCAGCCCGGTACCAATCGCCCAAACCGGCTCATAGGCGACAACAAGCCCCGATGCCGGCACCGTTTCGGGTAAGGAGCCGGCAACCTGGCCACCGACCACATCAAGGGTCTTGCCGGCCTTGCGCTCCGCCTCGGTTTCGCCGACACAGACGATCGCGGTCAATCCGGCGCGTGCGGCGGCTTCAGCCTTTGCCAGAACATCGGCATCGGTTTCGCCGTGATCGGCACGGCGTTCGGAATGGCCGACAATGACCGCCGTGGCGCCGATATCGGCGATCATTTCCGCCGAGATATCGCCGGTATGGGCGCCGGAGGCGGCGGCATGGCAGTCCTGCGCGCCGATCGCTACTCCCGACCCCAGGGCCGCGTCGGCAAAGATTGTCAGCAATGTAGCCGGCGGACAGATCATGGCGTCGACACCGGTCTTCAATTCCGGGCCATATCCTTTTATTATCGCGCCTAGCTCATCGGTCGATATCTTCGTACCGTTCATTTTCCAGTTACCGGCTACCAGCGGCCGTATCGCCCCAACCATGTGTATCTCCGCCTCGATGTCTCGGTCTTCACGAAAAAGTATGATGTTAGACCGGCTCGGTAACAGAATTTGTAGGTTTATCAAAGCCTGACACCTTGCGACCTGCCGTCGCCCTTTCTATTATCCGCCGGCTCCGCATGGCCAGGCCGGCCAGGTGCAGAACCACAAAAATCATTCGAACCGGACACTGACAATGCTCGACGCTCTTAGAAAAGGGGCAGGCACCTGGGTTGCCAAAATCTTCATCGGTCTTCTCGTTCTCAGTTTCGCCATTTGGGGCGTGGCCGACATGGTCGTCGGCGAGAACACCAGCTCCGTGGCGACCGTGGGCGACACCGATATTCCAGGCTATCGGTTCGAACGCGCCTATCTGACCCAAATGCGCCAGTTGGGGCGTCGTATGGGGCGGGCGCTCACACCGCAAGAGGCGGCGTCTCTCGGGCTGCCGAGCCGCATTCTCAGCCAATTGGTGACCGAGGCAACGCTCAACGACACGGCAAAGAACCTGAAACTGGGTGTGTCCGACGAGGAAATGGCAAAAGCGCTGGCCAAGGACGAGCGCTTTCACGATCCGACGGGGCGGTTCGACCGCAACTATTTCAACATGCTGTTGCGCGAAAATGGCATCAACGAGGATATTTTCCTCGCCGATCAGCGCAATACCGCCCTGCGCAACCAGGTCGCCGAGGGGTTGATCGGCGGCATGGGCGTCTCCAACACCTATCTCGACGCGGTCAATCAGTATCGCAACGAAGAACGGGTGATCAGCTATATCTCCATCAGCCGCGATCAGGCCGGCGAGACCGCCGATCCCAGCGCCGGCGATCTCGATGCCTTCTTTCAGGAACGCAAGGCCGATTTCAAGGCGCCCGAATATCGCAAACTGGTGCTGATGAAAGTGGAGCCGGAGGATATCATCAAGCCGGAAGATGTCGCCGAGGACGACGTCAAGAAGGCCTTTGCCGACGGCACCAAATATGTCGAAGCGGAAAAACGCGAGGTGCAGCAGATCGTGTTCCCCTCGCGCGATGAAGCCGACGCCGCGCGCAAAAAGATTACCGAAGGCGCGACCTTCATCGACATTGCCACCGACCGCGGCCTGAAAGAGAGCGACTATAGCCTGGGCCTTGTCGAGAAGTCGGCAGTAATCGACAAAGCGGTCGGCGAGGCCGTGTTCACCCTTGAGGAAGGCAAGGTCAGCGAAGTCATTGAAGGACGCTTCGGTTTCGTGCTCGCCCGCGCCGCTCGCATCCAGCCGGAAGTGCGCAAGCCCTTCGAGGACGTGGCCGACGCCATCCGCAAGGACTTGGCGATTGCCAAGGCGGAGGAGGAAATTCGCGATCTGTTGAACGAAATCGAGGATACCCGCGCCGGGGGTGCCACATTGAGCGAGGCTGCCGACCGGTTCAAGCTCAATGTCTGGACCGTTGACGCGGTCAGTGCGGCCGGCCTGGACCCGAAAGACGAACAGGTCACGTCGATCCCCGAACGCAACGCGGTGTTGAGCAAGGCGTTTGAAAGCGATGTGGGCATCGAAAACGATCCCATCCGGATCGGCAATCGTGGCTATGTGTGGTTCGAAGTGGCCGGCGTCACCCCGTCGCGGGATCGTACGCTCGACGAGATTCGCGATAAGGTGATTGCCGCGTACAAAGACGACCAAGTGCAGAAGTCCCTGGGCATCAAGGCCACCGACGCGACGAAACGCCTGAAATCCGGGGAATCAATAGAAACGGTCGCCGCCGACATGGGACTGGAGGTCAAGACATCGGGCCGTTTGCGCCGTCAGGGGCAGAATCAAGGGGTGTCGAGCACCGTCGTGACCGCCGCCTTCTCCGGCCCGGAGGGAACGGTCGCCAGTGCCCAGGAATCCGACAACGAGCGGGTCGTGTTCGTCGTTTCAGAGATCTTCCAGCCGGCGCTGTTCGCCGAAGCCGAAGGCATGGATGAAGCGGCCCAGGCGCTCGCCGAACAGATCAGCGACACGATCCTGGTACAATACATCACCAAGCAGCAATCGGATCTGGGTATCAGCGTCAACCAGCAATTGCTCGACCGTATTGTCAATCCACCGTCCAACCAATAAGACCTATGGGCTGACGATGCGACGGGGGCGCGCGCCATGTCTGATTTCAAGGAACTGATCGCCAAGGCGGCGTCGGGGGCGTCGCTGTCGCGAGACGAGGCGCGCACGGCCTTTTCCGTCATGATGTCCGGAGATGCAACGCCGGCACAGATCGGCGGCTTTCTGATGGCCCTCCGGGTACGCGGCGAAACGGTCGATGAAATTGTCGGCGCCGTCACGACCATGCGGGAGCGCATGTTGCCGGTCTCCGCCCCCGCTGATGCGATCGATATTGTCGGCACTGGCGGCGATGCGTCGGGCAGCTTCAACATTTCCACTTGCTCGGCTTTCGTAATTGCCGGTTGCGGCGTCCCGGTCGCCAAACACGGCAACCGCGCCCTGTCGTCGAAATCGGGCGCTGCCGACGTTTTGATGGCGCTCGGCATCAATATCGAATTGGCGCCCGCGCAGATATCACGCTGCATCGATGAAACCGGCCTCGGCTTCATGTTCGCGCCGGCCCATCATTCGGCGATGAAGCATGTCGGCCCGGCCAGGGTGGAACTGGGCACCCGGACCATCTTCAATCTGTTGGGACCCTTATCCAATCCGGCGGGGGTGAAACGGCAGATGATCGGCGTATTCGCCGAAGAATGGGTCGAGCCGATCGCCCATGTGCTTGCCAGTCTCGGATCCGAACGGGTCTGGGTGGTGCATGGCGACGGATTGGATGAGATCACCACGACCGGAACGACAAAGGTCGCCTCTTTTGACGGCGGCGACGTGACGGTGTTTGAAGTATCGCCTCAGGATGTCGGTTTGCCGTCCGCCCGGTTCGAGGACCTGAAAGGCGGTGATGCGGCGGCCAATGCGACGATGCTGAAAGGCGTTCTTGCCGGCGAAAAAGGACCGTTGCGTGATGTCGTCTTGATGAATGCGGCTGCGGCATTGCTGGTTGCCGGCAAGGTCGGCACATTGGCCGACGGTGTGGCCATGGCCGCCGAGGCGATCGATAACGGCAAGGCCATGGCCTGCCTGGATCGCCTGGTGCAAGTTTCCAACCGGTGAATTCGGCGATGTCCGATATCCTGCAAAAGATCGAAGCCTATAAACGCGAGGAAATCGCCGCCGCGAAAGCAGGGGTCCCGGTCGTGGAACTCGGCGCGCAAATTGCCGACCTGCCGCCCACCCGAGGCTTTGCACGGGCGTTACGTCAAAAGATCGCGGACGGCGCTTATGCATTGATTGCCGAAATCAAGAAAGCCAGCCCGTCCAAGGGTTTGATCCGCGCCGATTTCGATCCCCCTGCCCTGGCGCGCGCCTACGAGAACGGCGGAGCAGCGTGCCTGTCCGTCCTGACCGACGGGCCGTCCTTTCAGGGCAAGCCCGACTATCTGACCGAGGCGCGGGCGGCGGTGTCCCTGCCTGCCTTGCGCAAGGATTTTCTGTTCGATCCCTATCAGGTTTACCAGGCGCGTGCCTGGGGCGGCGACTGCATTTTGATCATCATGGCTGCCGTCGACGATCGAACGGCGCGCGACCTGTCCGATGCGGCTGAAGCATTGGATCTCGACGTTTTGATCGAAGTGCATGACGAGGCGGAACTGCAACGGGCGCTTGCCTTGCCCAGTCCGCTGATCGGCATCAACAACCGCAATCTGCGAACCTTCGAAACAACGCTTGCGACCACCGAGCGTTTGGCACCGCTGGTCCCCGATGATCGGCTGGTGGTCGGTGAAAGCGGCCTGTTCACCCATGCCGATCTGCAGCGCCTGGAAAAAGTCGGGGTGCGCGCCTTCCTGATCGGCGAGAGCCTGATGCGCCAGGACGATGTCGCGGCCGCCACCCGCGCGCTTTTGTCCGATGGTGCGAATTCTGAAGCCGCCGAATAGTGGATGCCATGTCAATCCGTGACCGTCTCACCCATCTCGATGAAAGCGGCGCCGCCAATATGGTGGATGTCGCCGACAAGGCCATTACCGAGCGCATCGCCGTTGCCGGTGGCACCGTGACCATGCAGCAGGCAACGCTGGACATGATCCTGTCGGGCAATGCCAAGAAAGGCGACGTGATCGCCACGGCGCGGATTGCCGGCATCATGGCTGCCAAACGCACCCACGATCTCATTCCGCTGTGCCATCCGCTGGCCCTGACGAAAATCGCGGTGGACATTGAGCCGGATCCGTCTCTTCCGGGCCTGGTTGTGCGGGCCACCGCCAAGGTCAACGGCAAGACCGGTGTTGAAATGGAGGCGCTGACGGCGGCGTCCGTCACCTGTCTGACCATTTACGACATGGCCAAGGCGGTCGATCGCGGCATGGTCATCGGCGAGATCCGGCTCCTGGAGAAATCCGGCGGCATATCGGGCACCTACCGGGCGGATGATGGCGGCTGACCTGAAACCCCTGATCCCGGTCGCTGAGGCGCTCGACCGGCTGCTTGCCGGTGTCCGGCCGGTCGATCTGGAGACGGTCGATATCGGTGCCTGCAACGGCCGGGTGCTTGGCGCGGATCTTACGGCAAAACGCACCCAGCCGCCGTTCGATGCCTCGGCGATGGATGGCTATGCGGTGCGGGCGGCCGATATCGCGTCGCCGCCGACCACCTTGAGCGTTATCGGAGAAGCACCGGCCGGCGCCGCCTTTTCCGGCACGGTCGGGCCTGGCGAGGCTGTGCGCATATTCACCGGCGCGCCGGTTCCCGATGGCGCCGATGCCATCCTCATTCAGGAGAATACACAGGCCGGCAACGGCATCGTCACCGCGCTGAAACCGGTCGAAACGGGGCGTTATATTCGCAAGGCCGGGCTCGATTTCGCGACCGGTGAAATCCTGATAAAGGCGCCGCGCCGGCTGGACTTTCGTGATATATCCCTTGCTGCCGCCATGAACCACGCCGCCCTGCCGGTTCGCCGCAAGCCGGTTGTCGCCATCCTGGCGACCGGTGACGAACTCGTCATGCCCGGAAACGAGCCCGGGCCGGATCAGATTGTCGCCTCCAACAGCTTCGGCATCGCCGGACTGGTGGCCGATTGCGGCGGCGCGGTGATGGATCTGGGGCTCGCCCAGGACGACCAGGCCGATATTGCCCGTCATATTCGGCCGGCTTTGGACGCCGAAGCCGATATCCTGATCACGCTTGGCGGCGCATCGGTCGGCGACCATGATCTCATCCTGCCAACGCTTGGCGATGCAGGGATGGATCTCGATTTCTGGCGCATCGCCATGCGGCCGGGCAAACCGCTGATGTTTGGGCGGCTTGGAAAGACGCGGGTTCTAGGTCTGCCGGGAAATCCCGTGTCCAGCCTCGTTTGCGGCCTGTTGTTCCTGCGGCCGCTGCTCGACGGCCTGTTGGGTCTGAAACCGGGTGCGGCCCGCGAAGTCGACGCCGTTTTGGGCGCCGCGCTGCCGCCTAACGACCAGCGCCAGGACTTTCTGCGGGCCACGCTGACACGGGCCGGAGACGGACATTTGGTGGCAACCGCATTCGACAAGCAGGATTCGTCCATGCTGAGCGTTTTCAGCCGGGCCGATGCCCTGATCATTCGCGCACCCCACGCGCCGGAAGCCGCCGCGGGCGATCCCTGCCGGATCCTTCCACTAAAGAACACATAGCGGGTAATTGAATCTTTACCCTTGTGGAACACAAATAGAACATGTAATGTCTGTTCGTGTTTTGTCCCACGATTCTTCGGCAAATGGGGGCCGGTGGAAAATGCTCACGCATAAACAAAATGAACTGCTGATGTTCATCCATGAGCGGTTAAAGGAAACCGGTGTGCCGCCGTCTTTCGACGAGATGAAGGACGCCTTGGACCTGCGCTCCAAATCGGGCATTCACCGATTGATCACAGCACTGGAAGAGCGTGGATTCATACGCCGATTGCCCAATCGGGCACGGGCTCTTGAAGTCATCAAGCTGCCCGAATCGGTGGCCCCCAGCCTGGCGGCGGCGCAGCGCGGGCGCGGATTTTCGCCGAGCGTTATCGAGGGCAGTCTCGGCAAGGCGCCGAAACTTAAGGAAAGCGGCGAGGAAGGTGGCAATGTTCTTGTGCCCGTGATGGGGCGGATTGCCGCCGGTACGCCGATTTCGGCAATTCAGAATCAGAGCCATACGGTTTCCATCCCGCCGGACATGGTCGGCCGCGGCGAACATTTCGCCCTTGAGGTGCGCGGCGATTCGATGATCGATGCTGGCATTCTCGACGGTGATACCGTGGTCTGCCGGCGCAGCGATTCCGCCGATTCCGGTGACATCGTGGTGGCCTTGATCGATGATGAGGAAGCGACCTTGAAGCGGCTGCGCAAGAAAGGCGCCTCGGTGGCGCTGGAAGCGGCCAATCCGGCCTATGAGACGCGTATATTCGGGCCGGACCGGGTTCGCATTCAGGGCCGACTGGTCGGTTTGATCCGGACTTATTGAACGCCGGATGCGCTAACGCGTGTTGCGGTAGAAAGAGATTGGCAAGTCACAACAAACACTCATTCCCATGAAAGCGGGAATCCAGGGTAACAAGTAAAGGCCGGTGTTTTATTGCCCCGGATTCCCGCTGTCGCGGGAATGACGATTTCGTAGTTTATTTTGAATCCCATTGAACGCATATGGTCAATGCCATGGTCGCGGAAACCGGCCGCGTGCATGCTCGACCGTGATGGCAGGCGGCATCTGGCGGCGGTCAAGATAAAGTGCTGCCGAACCGCGGGCGCGCAGAACCGACCGGTCGAGAACCACGGCACCATTGTAGCCGCAATCCTTAGGCGCCACGTGACGCGAGATCACGATATCGGCTAGCCGACAATCCTCGCGGAAGGCCAGCGGATCCCGTATATGGGCGACCGTCAAGGATGGCCCCTGCCCGTCCGATGACCGGATGACGGTGGCGCAACCCAGCGCGTCGCACCGCAAGTCCCCGGGCGGCTTGGCCTTTTCAAGCGGCGCGCCGACGCCTTCGGCCCGTTGCCAGATATCCCGAACCAGGCGGTCGGTCCGGCCGGGAAACAGTTTGAGTTCGCCGTCTTCGGTGCGAAAGGCAACCATCGATCCGGATGGATCGACGATCACGTGAGGCGGTGTCTTGAAGGGCGCGACAACCAGGCCGGCAAGAATGGCAATCCATCCAAGCCGCCGCCAAGGGGCGGTCCATAGGGCGGTCCACAACAATCCGGCTGTGATCAGGATTGGTACGGCAGCGGCGATCAGGCCGGTCTGACCGCCCTCGCCCGTCCAGTTGGCGACCAGCCCGGCAATCGAGACCACACCCTCGATACCCGTCCCCATGGCGGCGAGAACGGGCGGATCCAGACCGAACGGCGCAACCAGCATTGCCAGCAATCCGAGCGGCATCACGATCAAGGAGACGATCGGCATGGCGAGCGCATTGGCGACAAGACCATAGGGCGCGAATTGCTGGAAGTGATAGGCCGCGAAGGGCGCGGTCGCCATACCGGCAATTAAGGTGGTGAGCAGAATGCCGCCGATATAGAACAGCGGATAGACTGCAAGGCGCGGCAATGCGGATTGCGGTTGCGGCGGTCGCCATCGCCGCAAGGCCAGCCATTCATAGGCTGCGATCAGCGAGACCGCGGCGGCGAAGGACATCTGAAATCCCGGCTCCAGAACGGAATGGGGCGCAAGCACCATGACCACCAGGGCGGCAACAGCGACGTTGCGCAGACGCAGGGCCGGCCGATCGAACAGAATTGCGATAAAGGCAACGGCGGTCATGATAAAGGCGCGCTGGGTCGCGATACCGGCCCCGGATACGAGCAGATAGAGCGCGGCGACGATAAGCGCGGCGGCGGCCGACCACTTCTTGATCGGATAGGACAGGGCCAAACTCGGTACCAATGCCAGGATCGCCCGCAGAACCCAGAACAACGTTCCGGCGACCAGTGCCATATGCAGGCCGGATATCGCCAGAATATGGGCCAGGCCGGAGCGGCGCAGATCCTGTTCGGTCTCTTTGGAGATGCCGCCGCGATCGCCGACGATCAAAGCCGCGGCGATGGCACCCGCCTCCCCGCCCAGCGTGCCGCGCAGCCTGTCAGACAGGCGCGCCCGGAAATCGGCGACCGAGAAGGCCATGGCGCGCCAGATCGTCGGATTGGCCGTGCCGGTGACGGTGACACGACCATAGGCGAAACCATAGGCCCCGATGCCCTTGAAGAAGGCCGAGCGGGCAAAATCAAAGGACCCTGGCTGTGCCGGTCCCGATGGCGGGATCAGGCGCGCCGTCAGGGAGACCGTCTGTCCGATCTGGATTTCGTCGCCGGCATTGCGGACACTGACGGCGACCCGGTCGGGCGGCGGTGTCGAGCCACGGCGAAAGGTAATCTCCTCCAGAAACAAACGCTTGGCGCCGCCCGGCCGGCTTTCAATCGCGACTACGTTGCCAGACATTTTTGCCGTAAGCGGCCGATCCAATTTGACCGCAATCTTGGCGTCGGTCTCGACCTTGGCGATTGTCGCCCCGCAGGCGATCGCCGATGCGGCGATCAGCGGCGCAAACCAATTGGCATTGTTGCGTAGCCGGATGGCAAGCCCGGTCGCCACAATCGCGAGGGCGCACAGGGCGATCAGGCTGGGCTCGCGCGGAAGGGCGAAATAGCCGCCGATCCCGAGCCCAAGGATCACGGGAAGCCACAAAAAGACGCGGCCGGCATCCCGGTCGCGGACAAAGCAGGTCCCCGACCACATTACGGCGCGTTCGGCCATCGCATAGGCGAGACGTGTCGGAGATGCGCCGACGGGACCGAACGGCAAT
Organism: Rhodobiaceae bacterium; assembly: GCA_965224185.1. GTDB lineage: Bacteria > Pseudomonadota > Alphaproteobacteria > Rhizobiales. Next base: position 218,016 of record OZ245042.1, read on the forward strand.
CGTCGACGCTGCCGGTCCCGCTGCCGGCTTTGTCCCTGTTTTGTCGGATCGGTGATCACGGGCGTCCAATGCCATTGGTCAATGAAAGTCGATATGCTACATCACCGCGGCCGATGCGCCAGCCTTCGTTGGTTATGCAAGCAAATGCCGGCGTCACGCGATACGCCTCGTCGAACCTGCCCAGGACGTTTTGATGCCCGATGCCGTCGTCACCCGCTTTGCTCCCTCGCCGACAGGTTTCCTGCATATCGGCGGCGCCCGCACCGCCTTGTTTAATTGGCTCTATGCGCGGGCCAAGGGCGGCACGATGCTGTTGCGCATCGAAGATACCGATCGGCAGCGGTCGACGCCGGAAGCGATCGAGGCGATCAAGGACGGACTGCACTGGTTGGAACTCGATTGGGATGGCGATGCGGTACACCAATTCGCGCGGGCCGACGGCCATCGCGCGGTCGCCGAGGCTCTGCTCGACGCCGGCCATGCCTATCCCTGTTACGCGTCGGCGGAGGAATTGACGCAGATGCGTGAGCAGGCGCGTGCCGAGGGCCGCCCGCCGATCTATGACGGGCGCTGGCGCGACCGGGATCCGGCGGACGCACCACCGGGTGTCGATCCGGTCATTCGGCTCAAGGCACCGCGGGACGGCGAAACGATTATCGACGACCAGGTGCAAGGCCGGGTGGTGTTCGCCAACAAGGACCTGGATGATTTCGTCATTCTACGGTCGGACGGTTCGCCGACCTATATGTTGTCGGTCGTCGTGGACGACCACGATATGGGCGTGACCCATATCATTCGCGGCGACGATCACTTGACCAACGCGGCGCGGCAAACCCTCATTTTCCAGGCCATGGACTGGCCGGTGCCGGAAATGGCCCATATCCCGCTCATTCATGGCGCGGATGGCGCCAAGCTCTCCAAGCGCCACGGTGCGTTGGGCGTCGATGCCTATCGTGACATGGGCTACCTGCCGGCCGCCATGCGCAATTACCTGGCGCGGCTCGGTTGGAGCCATGGGGATGACGAAATATTCTCCACCGATGACATGATCCGATGGTTCGACCTGGCCGATATCGGCAAATCGGCGGCGCGATTCGATTTCGACAAGTTGAACAGCATCAACGGTCACTACATGCGCACCACCGCGGATGATGAGTTGCTGTGGCGGATGGTCGACCTGCTGCCGCATTTGGAGGGCGGCGACGCGCTGGCGGCGACATTGAACGGAGAGACGCGAGATAAGTTGCTTCTCGCCATGCCCGGTTTAAAGGAACGTGCTAAAAACCTTCTTGAACTTATTGACGGAGCAAGATTTATTTTCGATGAGCGACCGTTGGGCCTGGAGCCGAAGGCGGCAAAGATTCTCAGTGAAGAGGCACGGGCGGATCTTGCCCGGCTGATCGTCGAACTGGAAGCCACGACCCCGTGGACTGTCGATACGCTGGAAGCCTGCATCCGCGCCTTTGCCGAGGCCAACGACTTGAAACTCGGCAAGGTGGCCCAACCCTTGAGGGCGGCCCTGACCGGCCGAACGACATCACCGGGAGTATTCGATGTTCTGGCGGTTCTGGGGCGTGAAGAAAGCCTGGCACGGCTGCGGGATCAGGCCATTTCCTGACCTGTCATGGGCTTGACATCTAAGATGTTTTATCCGTCCGCACCGCCGGATGCTGCTGCCAGCCCGTAGCGCCAAACCTTGCGAGCGCGCTCTAAATCGGATAGCACATACCGACATCAGTTCGGCCTGCTCCCGGGTCAGCCATCATATCAATAAAAAGCAAAACCGGCTGTCCGCGGACCGTGGCTTCTCATTGAAAGGGGTAAGCTTTATGAGCGACCAGACCGCGAAACTAACGATTGGCAACGACAGCTGGGACTTTCCGGTCTACAAAGCCACGCTCGGGCCAGATGTGGTCGATATCGGATCGCTCTATCGTGCCGCCAATCGTTTCACGCTCGATCCGGGTTTCACCTCGACCGCGGCTTGCGAATCCAAAATCACCTTTATCGACGGCAATGAAGGGATATTGCTGTATCGCGGCTATCCGATAGAGCAGTTGGCGGAGCATGGCGACTTTCTGGAAACCTGTTACCTGCTTCTCTACGGCGAACTGCCGACCAAGGCTCAGAAACTGGATTTCGATCATCGGGTCACTTATCACACGATGATCCACGAGCAGATGTCACGGTTCTTTGCCGGATTCCGCCGCGATGCGCATCCCATGGCCATTATGTGCGGCGTGGTCGGCGCATTGTCGGCCTTCTACCACGATTCAACCGATATCACAGATCCGCATCAGCGCATGGTGGCGAGCCTGCGGATGATCGCCAAAATGCCGACGATCGCGGCAATGGCCTATAAATATCACATCGGTCAGCCGTTTATCTATCCGCGTAACGATCTCGACTACTCGGCGAATTTCCTGCGCATGTGCTTCGCGGTGCCGGCGGAGGACTATAAGGCCAATCCGGTGCTCGCTAGGGCGCTCGACCGCATTTTCATCCTTCATGCCGATCATGAGCAGAACGCGTCCACGTCGACGGTGAGGCTCGCCGGATCGTCCGGCGCAAATCCCTTCGCCTGCATCGCCGCCGGTATTGCCTGTCTGTGGGGGCCCGCCCATGGCGGCGCCAACGAAGCGGCGTTGAACATGCTGCAGGAAATCGGCACGACAGAACACATTCCCGAATTTGTGGCCCGCGCCAAGGACCGCAATGATCCATTCCGGCTGATGGGCTTCGGGCACCGGGTGTACAAAAACTACGATCCGCGGGCCCGGATCATGCAGCGCACCTGCCATGAAGTACTCGGCGAATTGGGGATCAAGGACGATCCGCTGCTCGACGTGGCGATCGAACTGGAAAAGATCGCCCTGAACGATGACTATTTCATCGAGAAGCGGCTTTATCCGAATATCGACTTTTATTCCGGAATCACGCTGCGCGCGCTTGGATTTCCAACCACAATGTTCACGGTGCTGTTCGCGCTCGCGCGCACGGTGGGCTGGATCGCCCAATGGAAGGAAATGGTCGAGGATCCGTCCCAGCGGATCGGTCGGCCGCGCCAGCAATATACCGGCAGCGGGCAACGGGACTACGTGCAGATATCCGAGCGTAGCTAAAGCCGGCGGCGATCAGCCGGCGCTGCCCCGCAATTCGTGGAAAACGTCCAGCACGACATCGGCGGCACGCTCCGACGGTGGCCGATCGCTATCGAGCATCATGATCTCGTCGAGACGGGCAAAGGCGTCGACCTGACGCTTCCGCTCGGCGGATTCGGTAAGCAGTGGCGTAAGTTGGCGCGCCAACGCATCGCTGGTGGCGTCCTTATCGATGAATTCGGGGACGACATTCTCGCCCAATATGATGTTCGGCAGCAGGATTGAGGACACGCCGAAGAGTTTCGGGAACAGTCCGACCACCGGGCGCATCAGTCTTAAGAACCAGTCCAGGCCATAGGCGGCCACCATCGGCACACCGGCAAGGGCCAGTTCCAGGGTCGCGGTTCCCGATGCGGCGAGCGCCGCATGGGCCTTCCTAAAGGCGGCGAATTTATTCTCCTCCCCGGTCACGATCTCCACGGGATACGGCCATGAGCCGCATTCGCGCCGGATCTCCGCCTCCAGATGGGACACGGCCGGGATAATGACGTCCAGCGGGCCGAGACGATCGATGACTTGGCCCGCCGCATCCCCAAACGGTGCCAGCAGGCGCGATACCTCGACGGCGCGGCTGCCCGGCAGGATCAGCAGCACCGGGCGGCCATTCGGCGGCAAGTCCGCGCGCTCGCCGGCATCCGGCCGCAACAGGCGGCGTTTTTCGATAACCGGATGGCCGACATAGCTGCAGGGCGGACCGCCAAGACGTTTGTGAACCTCCGGCTCGAAGGGCAGAATTGCAAGCACATGATCGATATAGCCGGCCATCTTCGCCGCGCGGCGGGATCGCCACACCCAGACGGACGGCGATACATAATTGACGATCACAATATCCGGCCGGTGCCGGCGCACCCGGCGGGCCACGCGGTGGGTGAAATCCGGACTGTCTATCACAATGAGAATGTCCGGGGATGCGGCCAGCACATCATCGACGGCATGACGGATCCGGCGCAAAATCAGAGGCAGCCGCGCGGCAACCGCGGTCAGACCCATTACCGCAATATCGGCGATCGGGAACGGGCTCGTTATGCCGGCCGCTTCCATCTCGCGTCCGCCGATCCCGGAAAACCGGATGGTCGGATCGCGGCGGCGGAGCGCCTGCATCAGGGCGCCGCCCAATTGGTCGCCGGATTCTTCGCCGGCAATCAGATAGATTGACGGACCGCCGGACGTTAACCCGGATCGCCAGCCACTCATTGGCCGGGCTCGCCGCTGGAATGGCCCCCGCTTGCAATGCCGTGAAGGAAAAGGCCCAGGGCGTTGGCGCGATCGATCACCCGATCTCGTTCGGCAATCAAAACCCGGTTGGCTTCGATAACAAGGCCGGCCAGGCCGGCCTTGTGGACCCGGTCGATGGTATCGGGTCCAATGGTCGGCAGGTCGACCCTGAGGTCTTGACCGGGCTTCGTCGCCTTGACGAACACGCCCTCCCCGGTCTTTCGGTAGATCCGGCCGGCCTCACGCAGCGTGGCGATGCGGGCGAGCATATCGTCAGTCCCTTCGGCGGCCTCAACCGCGGCGATCCGCCGGCCGATCACGACGACGCTTTGCCCGATATCGAATTCGCCCAGCCGATGCACCGCCAAAAGACCGAATTCGGCATCTTTCATTGTCTTACGACTTGGCTTGATTTTGGTCAGCGTTCCCGGTGGGGCTAACAGGTCAGGCGCCAATTCATGAGCTCCGACCACGCGAAACCCGTCCTGCTCGATCAACCCGATGACCCCTTCCAGAACGGTGTTGTCGCCACCGACCAGCGCCGCCAGAATGCGCGGCAGCCGTTTCAATGTCCCCAGATCGCCGACGACCGACCGATAGTCCGGGCGCCTGGTAATGCTGCCGATCAACACCAGATCGCGGCACTGATGCTGTTTGAGCAACGTCAAGATGCGGCCGATATGGCCCCAGCCGATCCAATATGGCTTAAATTCCCGGATTTCCGGTGCGGCCTCTCCGTCAATGGCGAAGACCACAGGGCCCCGGCCGGCGCGCTTCAGGCTGGCGGCCAGGTCAATCGGCAAACGACCACCACCGGCGACGATCGCGACCGGGGACTGTCTGGATGTGGGCGCCACGACGGGTATCGGCCGGCCGGATGTCAATCCGGATCACCGGCCGGCAGGACCAGCCTGCGGTCGGAATCGGTACGGATGAAGTCGACGATTTTCATTACCAACGCAACATCGGCAAACTGGTCGGCAACGTTGTCGACCCGTTCGGCAAAGGTGCCGCTTTTGTCAAACAACATCTTATAGGCCTTGCGCAGGGCGTGAATCTGCTCATGGCCGACGCCGGCGCGTTTCAGGCCGACGATGTTCAGGCCCGCCAGATGGCCGCGATTGCCGATCACCAAGCCGAAGGGAATGACATCGTTTTCGACGCCGGTCATGCCGCCGATAAAGGCGCCCTCGCCGATCCTGGTGTATTGATGGGCACCGGAGCTGCCGCTGAAGATGGCATTGTCACCGATTGTGACATGGCCGGCACAGCCGGAATTGTTGACCATGATCACGTTGTTGCCGAGATGGCAATCGTGGGCGATGTGGACGCCGCCCATGATCAGGCAATTGGTGCCGATGGACGTCAGCATTCCGCCGCCCTCGGTACCCGGATTCATGGTCACATGTTCACGGATCGTGGTGTTGTCGCCGATCACCAGGCGGCTTTTTTCACCGCGATATTTAAGGTCCTGCGGCTTGTAGCCGAGGCTGGTGAAAGGATAGACGTGGCAATTGCGCCCCAACTCCGTCATACCGGTTATGACGATATGCGGCTCCAGGGTGACGCCGTCCTTTAACACCACTTCGGGCCCGATGACACAATAGGGGCCGATCGTGACGCCCTCGCCGATCGACGCCCCATCTTCGACAATGCTGGTTGGGTGAATAGTCGTCATATTTGTTACTCACCACCCAGCATGGCGCCGATTTCGGCCTCGGCGACTTTGGCGCCATCGACCATCGCCACCGCGCGAAATTTCCACATTGCTCCGCGATTGCGCAGCTTGTTCACATGATATTCGATCCGGTCGCCCGGCTGGACCGGCTTTCTGAATTTCGCCTTGTCGATTGTCATGAAGTAGACCACTGACGAGGCCGGGCGGTCAGGCTGTGACAATTGGCAAATCGCGCCGGCTGTCTGTGCCATGCCCTCAATCAGCAGAACGCCGGGCATGATCGGTTGCGCCGGAAAATGACCCTGGAAAAAAGGCTCGTTGATGGTGACATTCTTGATGCCGATGGCCGAATTGTCGCCGTCGATTTCAATAATTCGGTCAACAAGGAGAAACGGGTAGCGATGGGGCATCAACTGCATCATTTGCATGATGTCAATGCACTCGAGCGTTTCCAATTCTGTTTCCGCCATTCCGTCAGTCCCGTTCGTTCTCATCTATCCCGGTCATTTGCTGCCGTCCCGCCCGGTATCGGACTGCCTCTGTGCGACCAGGCTTCTCAGCTTTCGGTCTTCGCGCATGAACTGGCGGATCGGCCGCGCCGGGGTACCGGCCCATTTTTCACCTGGCGGAATGTCGTCGGCCACGTTGGCTCCGCCGGCAATCTGCGCGCCCTTGCCGATCGTTAGGTGACCGGACAATCCGACCTTGCCCGCAAGAACGACGAAATCCTCAAGTTTGGTGCTGCCGGATATACCCGCCTGGGCCACCAAAAGACAATGGCGCCCGATTTCCACGTTATGGCCGATCTGGACCTGATTGTCGATCTTGGTGCCTTCGCCGATGAGCGTATCGCGGATGGCGCCGCGATCGATGGTGGTGTTGGCGCCGATTTCCACGTCGTCCTGGATGATCACCCGCCCGATCTGGGGTACCTTTCGATGGCCGAAGGGGGTCATCGCGAAGCCATAGCCGTCCTGCCCGATCCGGGTTCCCGGATGAATATTGACCCGGTCGCCGATCAGCGCGTGCTGGATCGTTACATTGGCGCCGATATAGCATTGGCGGCCGATGCAAACATGGTGCCCAATGACGGTATTGGCTCCGATGACTGACCCGGAACCGATCTTCGCTTCGGCGCCGATCACCGCGCCGGGCTCCACTATGACGCCATCTTCCAGTTGCGCCGAGGGATGAACGACGGCGGTGTCATGAAGCCGGCCTTCGCCGTAGAGACCGGTGAGTTGGAAGCCGTCGGGATAAAAGAGTTTCAGGGTCTCGGCGAAGGCCAGATATGGGGCCTGGCAAAGAATAATTGCCGTATTCTCGGGCACGCGATCGACGAACTTCTTCGGCGCCAGGCAGGCCGTCGCCCGGGTTTCGGCCAGATGGTCGAGATATCGCGGGTTGTCGATGAACGAGATATCTCCCGAAGCCGCCAGATCGAGCGGTGCCACGTTCGAAATCTTCAGGTTCCCGTCACCACGGTGAACCTGCGCTCCGATATGGTCCGCGATTTCGGCAAGCGTGCGTGCCTCGGGAGGTGGAAAGAACCGCTGTTGCGACATTGGTCGGCTCATGAAACGCATATCGCCGCATGGACGCGGCGACATGATTGGGGCTTAAAGACCGATGCTCTAGTGTGGTGGATCAGAGATACGACACTAGAAGCGCGTGCCGCCGCCGAACCGGACGATCTCGGTTTTGTCCCACTTGTCTTTCAGTACGGCATAGGCGATGTCAAGCCGCAACGGTCCCATCGGTGACCGCCATCCAAAGCCGACACCGACCGACGCCCGAATACTGGCATCATTGCCGACAATCCTGTAGCGAACGCCCTTGTCGACAAAGGCCGCCGGATCCGGATCCCACAGCGATCCGGCATCGGCGAAGAATGACAGCTCAAATCCCATATCCTCCGGGATGATCGGCATCGGCATGGTCGCCTCGGCGGTCAGAGCGTAGTAGAGCCGGCCGCCGACTGCCTGCCCCCTGAACCCGGTTTCAGGAGCCATGCGCGGCCCGATGCCCATATTCTGGAAGCCGCGCACCTTTTCGCCACCCAGGAAGAAATTGTACGACGAATAAAGCGGATCGTTGCCGTAGCCCCAGACCACGCCGCCGCGCGCCCGCAAGTACCCGGTGAGACCCCATTCGGGATGAAGCTCCCGATAGTAGCGGAAATCGATCGTACTGCGCACATATTGAGCATCGCCGCCCAATCCGGCCACCGACTGATCCCAAGTCGCAAGAATCCCGGCACTCGGCGACCGGGTATTGTCGCGCGTATCGTAGGTGATCGAGTAGCCAAGAGCGGAAATGGTTTGTCCGGTGGTCGGGAATGATGGCGGCAATGTCGAGGTAAAGATCGGCCGCGGATTGATCCCGTCGGGGATTTCCTCGACCCCCGGCGCGTCAAACTCCTCGGTTGAGAATTCATAACGCAGGCCGCCGGTCACGATGTCGCCATAGAGAGGGAAGCCAAGTCCAATTGTGAAACCGGTGGATTCCTGATTGTACAGCCGGTAGTCGGTCGCGTCGTACTTGCGACGGAATATGCTGAAGCCGGCCGACATCTCCCGACCGAGGAAGCGGGGTTCGTTGAACGAGAATTCGAAATTCTGCTTCGTGGTGCCGAAGCCAAACTGCAGGCGCACGAACTGGCCGCGGCCCAGGAAGTTCTTTTCGGAGATCGATATGTCACCGATAAAGCCATCGGTTAACGAGTAACCGGCACCAAACGACACCGCACCGGTCGGCTCTTCCTCCACGGCCACGTCGACCTGAACCTTGTCGGCGGCGGATCCCTGGCGGACGGAGACGTTTACCGATTTGAAGAAGCCCAGATCGTTCAGCCTGCGTTCCGCCTTGTTCAACAGCGCCCGATTGAAGGCGTCGCCCTCGGCAAAATCAAACTCGCGGCGGATGACATAGTCGCGGGTGCGCGTATTGCCGCGGATATTGATCCGCTCCACATAGGCGCGTGCGCCTTCGTCGACGAAATAGGTGATCGAAATCGTCTTGGCGTCATAATCCCGGCTGCCGCGCGGACGGATCTGCGCAAAGGCATAACCCCATTTGGAGACCTCAATGACCAGGTCTTCCATGGTCTTTTCGATTGCTTCGGCGTTGTAGACATCGCCCGGATGGGTATGCAGCACGTGCCGCAATTGCTCCGGATCGACATTCAGCAGGCTGGTCTCGATTTCCACATCGCCGAACGTGTATTGATCACCCTCGGCCAAATGCACGGTAATGAAAAAGACATTGCGTTCCCGGTCCAAATCCGCAACCGCCGACACGATGCGGAAATCGGCATATCCGTATTTGAAATAGTACCGACGAAGCAATTCCAGGTCGGCATTCAGACGGTCGGGGTCGTAAACATCCGTGGAGCGCAGCCAACTGAGAATGCCGGCCTCGCGGGTCTTGATCACGTCACGCAGCCGGCGATCGGAAAAAGCACGGTTGCCGATGAAGGAAATCCTGGTGACCGCAGTCTTGCCGCCCTCATTGATTTCAAAGACCAGATTTACACGATTATCGCCAAGCTCGATGATTTTCGGTTCGACGCTCGCCTGATAGCGGCCGCTGCTGCGATAGATCGACAGGATCTTCTGGACGTCAGACTGAACGCGCGCCTGCGTCAGAACCGATCGTGGCTGGGATTGCACCGCCCCCAGCAGAACCTCGTCCTTGACTTTATCGTTGCCCTCGAACGACACCCGGTTGATGACCGGATTTTCCGTCACCGAAACGACAAGGCTTGATCCGCGCCGGACGATGCTGACATCGGAAAACAGTCCAGTGGCGAACAATGCGCGAATCGATTCATCGATATCAAACGGCCCGTAGGATGATCCCGGCTTGATCGTCAGATAGGTGCGGATGGTTTCCGCTTCGACCCGGGTATTTCCCTGTACGACGATTCGGCTGACGATGGCCGCCTCCGCCCGCGTCGCGCCAAACGGCGTCACATTGGTGACCGCCACCGGCGCTATCAGGCTCAAAAAGAGAGCGATTGCCAGGCCCCGCGCTACATTCTCAAATGCTCGCATACCGAAAAAAGCCATTTCCTAATCAAATATCCCCAGTGTCGCGGAATCGCGGGATTCCTAGACTATCAGTTTGATGTTTTACAAGGTTTTTCCGTTCGCGCAAGGCGCTAAGTTCCCGCCTCCCATAATTTTGTCGGCCACCGTTGCGCAACTGCCACTGCCGCTAAAACTGGGTTAGTCTGACGATATCATTCCAGGTGACGAAAACCATCAGCATGATTACCAGGGCAAACCCTATTTTGAACCCGATATCCTGCGCTTGATCGCTTAATGGCCGGCCACGCGCAGCCTCGATGGCGTAGAAAACAAGATGCCCTCCGTCAAGCAGGGGGACCGGGAACAAATTCAGCAATCCGATGCTGACGGACAGGATCGCCGCCAGATTGATCAAGGCGCCAATTCCGATTGTCGCAAGCTGGCCGGAAACCTGCGCCACCCGAATCGGGCCGCCCAATTGATCGGCGTCCTCGCGGCCTATGATAATATTCCCGACATAGGCCAGGGTTCGATCGATAATAAACCAGGTTTCCTTTGCCCCCTCCCACAATGCGGCCGGAGGCGAATAGCGCTCGATGACCACGGTATCGGCAGTGGTACGGCGGCTGACGCCAAGCAATCCGACGCGGTAGGAATTGCCGAAACGATCGGTTTGTTCCTTCCATTGCGGCGTCGCCTTGAGATCCACAAATTGTCCATCCCGTTCGACCCGGATCTGCAACTCGACATCCGCGCTGACCGAAACAATCCGCTGAACATCGGAAAAACTCTCGATTTCCGTGCCGTCTATGACGCGGATAATATCCCCGGACTGGAAGCCGGCAGCCTCGGCGGCGCTTTCAGCCACCACCTGATCGATGACCGGGCTGGTTACCGGCCGACCGTATATGGCGAATGTGGCGGCGAAAATGATGATGGCGAGGATGAAATTGGCGACCGGGCCGGCGGCGACCACCGCCGCCCGGCGGCCGACGGACTTGCCGTGAAAGGAGCGCTCGCGCTGCGCCTCGGTCATCTGCTCAATGGACTCATGGTCGGGTGTGCTCGCCGCCGAATCATCCCCTTCGAACTTGACATAGCCACCGAGCGGAATTGCGGAAAACCGCCAACGGGTCTTGTGCTTGTCGTTGAAGCCGATGATCTCCGGTCCAAATCCAACCGAAAAAACCTTGACGCCAATGCCGCACCAGCGGGCAACAAGGAAATGGCCCAGTTCGTGGAAGAACACCACGATTGTGAGGACAAACAGAAACGGGACGATATAGTTGATCGTCAGGGTTCCAATTCCCGTAAATATTTCCATGGATGTCCCTTCACATTAGACGCGAGTCGAATCTTGCCGGTAGCACACCCTTAACAGATTAAGAAACGTTTGCGGCAACACCATGGATTTCCGATTCAGTTAATTTTCGCGTTTCTCGATCCAACTCGAAGACGGCTTCCATGGACCCCGGTTCGCACAGTAATCGGCTGGCCTCGGCCCGCTCGAGGATTCGTTCGATAGTCGCCGCAATTTCGAGAAAACCGATTTTTCCATTCAAAAAGGCTTCAACGGCCACTTCATTGGTCGCGTTGAGGACGGTGCTGGCACCCTGCCCGGCCCGGAGACATTGCCAGGCAAGAGCCAGGGCCGGAAATCTCGCCAGATCGGGCGGCTCGAAATCCAGGCGCCCGATGTCGGCCAGGTCCAGACGGTGGCAGCCATTCGCCAGACGACGGGGCCAGTCCAGGCAATAGGATATCGGAATGCGCATATCCGCCGCCCCCATCTGCGCCAACATCGACCCGTCCTGGAAGGTGACGATGCCGTGGACTACGGATTGCCGGTGGATCAAAACGTCGAGTTGGGAGTCGGCGACCGGAAACAGGTGGTAGGCTTCGATAAGTTCCAGGCCCTTGTTCATCAAGGTAGCCGAATCAATGGTCACTTTGGCGCCCATTGTCCAGTTGGGGTGGTTTAGGGCCTGTTCGGGGCTCGCCTGTGCCATATCGTCCAGCGACCAGGTGCGAAATGGTCCACCGGACGCGGTCAGGATAATTTTGTCCAATTTGTCGGCCGGGCGGTCATCGAGCACCTGGAATATGGCATTGTGTTCTGAATCGACGGGCAGCACGACGGCGCCGCGGGTCCGCGCGGTATCCATGAACAGGCGTCCGGCCGAGACCAGGCATTCCTTGTTGGCCAACGCGACAATGCGCCCCCGCTGCAGGGCGGCGAGCGTGGGGGCCAGTCCAGCCGTGCCGACGACGGCGGCCATCACCAGGTCGCATGGCCGTTCGACCGCCTCCAGGACCGCGGATTGACCGGCCGCCGTCGCAATTCCGGAGCCGGCGAGCGCGGATTGCAAGGCACCGTGCCGGGTCTCGTCGGCAAGGACGGCAATATCGGGACGCACGGCAAGTGCCTGCTCGGCAAGGCGCTGCCAATTGGCGTTGGCGACCAGGGCAACCGTATCGAAACGGTCCGGATTCCGGGCGATCAGGTCCAGGGTGCTGACGCCGATCGAACCGGTGGAACCAAGTACGGTCACCCGGCGCGGCGGCTGCCTTTCGGCGAATTCCGTCCTCTGATCGCTTGCAATCACCACACCAAGAGCCCCGTTCCAGCGCTTATCGTGCCGGCACGCGCGATACCGACGGCGGTTGCCGCCACCGACGCAACGACAAGCCCGTCGACCCGATCCATTATCCCGCCATGGCCGGGAATGATGGTCCCGGAATCCTTTACGCCGAACCGCCGCTTCATCGCCGATTCAAACAGGTCTCCGGCCTGGGAGGCAACCGACAAGAAGATGCATATCACCACGATTGCGGCTGTCAGGCGAACATCGAACGCCCACAATACGGCAATACCGGCGAACACGGCGGCCGACAGCCCGCCGATCGCACCGGACCAGGTCTTGCCAGGCGATACCGCCGGCCACAATTTCGGTCCGCCCAAGGTGCGTCCGACCAGATAGGCGCCGATATCGGTGCCCCACACGACGGCGAAAAGGTACAGGATTGCGATCAGCCCGGCGAACGGATCGCTGCGCAACACAAAAAGGGCCAATGCCGGCAGCGCGGCATAAAGCACACCAATCGCAAGCCAGGGGAAACGGCGCAAATAAACGCCCTGTCCGACGGAAGCCAGCACAGCGATACCCAGACAGGCAAAACCACTCGCCGGATTAAAGAATAAGACAAGGATCAGCCCGGTGAACGCAAGGGTTTGGGCAACAAACGTCCATTGTTCCCCCGCTATGCCGGTGATTCGCGCCCATTCATGCTGGATCAGGATGGCGACGAGAAGGATCAAGAGGCTGAAGGGCCATTCGCCGTACCAGGTAATGGCCAACACTGCCGCGGCGAGCACCAATGCCGACACAGTGCGCACCAACAATTCCGATTTCCCGGCAGATCCAGGCGCCGTGTCCGGCGGTGTCGGGCCGTCGGGATCGTTCACGACGCCCGCTCCGGCACCACGCCGCCGAAACGGCGATCACGGCACCGGTATTGCATGATCGCCGTATCGAACAATTCGGCATCGAATTCCGGCCAGTATTCATCAAGAAACACGAACTCCGAATAGGCTGCCTGCCAAAGCAGGAAGTTGGAGAGCCGCTGCTCGCCGCTGGTGCGGATGATCAGATCCGGATCGGGAAAGGATGCGGTATCAAGATGTTGGGCCACGGTTTCCGCGTCGATCGTCTCGGGCGCCAGATCGCCGGTCGCCGTTCGCCTGGCGATACACCGGATGGCGCGCAAGATCTCATCGCGGCCACCGTAATTGAACGCCATGATCAGGGTCAGGCCGGTATTGCCTTTTGTCAGCGTTTCAGAGTGCTCGATCAGGGCGCGGATATCCGGTGACAGGTCCGATCGGTCGCCGACCACGCAAACTCGGATATTGTTGCGGTGCAGATCCGCCAGGTCGCGACGTACGAAGAGCCGCAGCAAGGCCATGAGATCATTGATTTCCGCTTGCGGCCGTGACCAGTTTTCGGAGCTGAAGCTGAACAATGTCAGATATTTGATACCGACCTTGCCGGCATGGCGCACCGCCTTGCGCAGCGCCTTGACGCCTTGGCGATGGCCTTCGGTCCGGCTCAATCCGCGCGCGGTCGCCCATCGTCCGTTGCCATCCATGATAATGGCCACGTGGCCTGGCATCGGCGCCAGGTCCGGGGTCTTGTCCTGTGATACGTCTGCTGGAGATTCCGAGGCAATCGTCATGCGGGAAGCCTTTGGTCGTATCTGCGCCGGATCACCAAACCGGAACTGCGCGTTTTGCACGCTTTCATGAGCTAGACTTGGGTGATTTCTTCTTCCTTGGTGGCCAGAACCTCGTCGATTTCGGCGATTGTCTCGTTGGTAAATTGTTGCACCTCGTCTGACATATGCCGGTGTTCGTCCTGGCTGATTTCGCTGTCCTTTTCCATCTGCTTCAGGGTTTCCATGCCGTCGCGACGGATATTGCGTACAGCGATTCGCGCTTGCTCGGCATATTTATGCGCGATTTTGACCAGTTCTTGGCGGCGCTCCTCGTTGAGTTCGGGAATGGGAATTCGAAGTAGCGTGCCCTCGACCACCGGATTGAGGCCGAGATTGGATTCGCGTATGGCCTTGTCGACCATCGGCACCATCGACTTGTCCCAGACCTGGACGGATATCATCCGCGGCTCCGGCACGCTGACGGTCGCCAATTGGTTCAGCGGCATCTGTTGGCCGTAGGCATCCGCCATGATCGGGTCCAAAAGACTGGTCGACGCCCGACCCGTACGCAGACCGCCAAATTCCGACTTCAGCACCGAAACCGCGCCGGTCATGCGCCGTTTGAGATCTTTGTAGTCCAATTCAGTCTGTGACATGTGGAACCTCTTATCTAGGCCCTGGCGCCGGCGGTGTCCCAACACGATCACCGCACAGGATCCTTACTACTCCACCAGGGTCGCCATCCCTCCTCCTTCAAGAACGTCGATAACGGCATTGGGATCGGCTATGGAAAATACGATTATCGGTATTCGATTGTCGCGGGCAAGGGCAATTGCCGTTGCATCCATGACTTTCAGATCCCGCTTCAACACCTGTTCATGCGTAAGCCGGTCGTAGCGCTCGGCCGCCGGATCGGTTTTCGGATCCGCGGAGTAGATGCCGTCGACCTGTGTCGCCTTCATCAACACGTCGCAGCCCAACTCGACGGCACGCAACGCGGCACCGGTATCGGTCGTGAAGAACGGGTTGCCGGTGCCGCCGCCCAAAAGCAGCACCTGCCCGCTTTCAAACGCCGCGGTGGCGCCGCGCTGGGTGAACCGGTCGCAGATTTCCGGCATCGTCAGCGCGGAAAGCACTTGCGCGTCCGTGCCATTTTGCATGAGCGCGGATTTCAACGCCAGGCAGTTCATGACGGTCGCCATCATGCCCATGTGGTCGCCGGTCACCCGATCGCCGCCCCGCGCGGCAACCTGCACGCCGCGGAAAATGTTCCCGCCGCCGACGACGACAGCCATCTTGGCGCCTAAAGCGACTGACCGGGTAATTGCCCCGGCGATTGCGGATACGATTTTGGGATCGATGCCAAATCCCTGGTCGCCCATCAGGGCTTCCCCGGAGAGCTTCAACAAGACGCGGTGATAATGCAGTCGATCGGCCATGGGCGACGATTCTCAAACCATTGTTGGAATTGCGGATACACGAAGGGCGCCGGAATGTCACCCGACGCCCCTTGATTTGCGACAGAAATGTTGAAAATTCCGATTGCCGGTCAAGACCCGCCGGTTGCGGCGGCGACTTCGGCGGCAAAGTCGCTTTCTTCTTTTTCGATCCCCTCGCCTAGGGCGTAGCGAACAAAGCCGGCAATGGCGATCGGCGCACCGGCTTCCGATTCCGCCGCTTTGAGCGCCTGTTCCACGGTTTTATCGGGATCGACCACAAAGGCCTGTTTGACCAGCGCCACTTCCTCGAAATATTTGCGCAGCCGTCCCTCGACCATCTTTTCGATGATGTTGTCCGGTTTGCCGGATTCCCTGGCCTGCTCGAAATAGACGGCCCGCTCGCGTTCCACCACGTCGGCGGGAATCGCGTCTTCGGTGACTGCGATCGGGTTGGTGGCCGCGACATGCATGGCGATCTGCTTGCCGATCGCCATGAGAACAGCAGGGTCTCCGCTCGATTCCAAGGAAACCAAGACGCCGATCTTACCCAGACCAGGCGCCACGGCGTTATGCATATAAGTGGCGACCGCGCCCGGATCGGCGGTGAAAGCCGCGGACCGGCGGAGCGACATGTTTTCACCGATCGTGGCGATCGCTTCCTGCAGTTCGTCGGCCACCGATTGGGCTTTACCGGGATAGGTCGCCGCGGCCAGCGCTTCCACATCGCCATCGACGGTCAACGCCGTCTCGGCGATGGTTCGCACCAGGTCCTGGAACGTCTCATTGCGCGACACGAAGTCGGTCTCCGAATTGACCTCCACGATCGCCGCCTTGTTGTCCTTCGACGCAATGCCGATCAGGCCTTCGGCCGCGACACGGCCGGCCTTTTTCGCGGCCTTGGCGAGCCCCTTGGTGCGCAGCCAGTCGACCGCGGCTTCCAGGTCGCCGCCAGCCTCCGTCAATGCCGTCTTGCAGTCCATCATGCCGGCGCCGGTCTTGTCGCGCAGCTCTTTCACCATGCTAGCGGTAATGCTCATTATCGCCTCTATTGTAGGTGTTGGTGTGTCCGGCAATCGGAAGCGCTCCGATGGCCGGTCCCGCCCGCCGGCCCGTGACACGGCCGGCTCGACAGGTATTGAACGTTCATATGTGACCCGTAGCGGACATGTCGCTTGTCGTCATGCGATCAATTTTTTTGCCTGCTCGATCCAGTCTTCGCGCTCAACTCGACCCTTGAAATTCAAAGTTTCATCGACTTTTTCAACATCTTCTGGGGTAAAGTTCGCAATTTGCTCGAGCTTTGTTATACCCAGGGAATTGAGCTTTCCTTCAAGGACCGCGCCGACACCGGAGATCTTTTTCAAGTCGTCCGGCTCGCCTTCCGGTGCCACGAATAGCGGCGCTTCCTCAGATTTCTCCTCGGCAGGTTCCTCCGATTTTGCCGGCGGTGCTTCGGCCTCTGCCGGTTTCTCTTCGGCCTCAACGGCGGGTTCGGCCTCGGCGGGTTCGGCCTCCGCGGTTTTTTCTTCCGCGTCGTCGACAGGCGCTTCGGCGTCGCCTTTCTCGGGAGCTTCCGCTTCCGCCGGAGATTCTTCGGCGGCGGCCGGTTCTTCAGCCTCGGCCTCCGGCGCCGGCTCGGCGGCAACCTGCTTTTCAGCGGCCGCCTCTTCCTCGGCAGCAAGCGCCGGTTCGTCGGCGAACTCTTCCGCGGCGCCCAGATCGACCCCCATATCCGCCGAAGCGCGGGAGATGCCGTCAATGGCCGCGCGCGAAACCAGATCGCAGTAAAGCGTGATCGCCCGTCCGGCATCGTCGTTGCCCGGGATCGGCAGGTCGATGCCGTCTGGATCGGAATTGGTGTCGAGCACGGCGATTACCGGGATACTCAACCGGCGGGCTTCCAAAATCGCGTTGGATTCCCGGTTTGAATCCACCACGAAGACCAGGTCCGGAAGACCACCCATATCCTTGATACCGCCGAGATTACGCTCCAGCTTCTCGCGCTCCCGGTCCAGATTGAGCCGTTCCTTCTTGGTCAGACCCATTGCCTCGCCGACCAGCATTTCTTCCAGCTTGCGCAGGCGGGTGATCGAGTTGGAAATGGTCTTCCAGTTGGTCAACATGCCGCCAAGCCAGCGGGCATTGACGAAATATTGGGCGCTTTTACGGGCATATTCGGCGATCGGTTCCTGGGCCTGGCGCTTGGTGCCGACGAACAGGACCCGGCCGCCACCGGCCACCGTGTCGCTGACCGTCTTCAACGCCTGATGCAGGAGCGGAACGGTCTGGGCGAGGTCGATGATGTGGATATTGTTGCGGACGCCAAAGATGAACTGTCCCATCTTCGGGTTCCAGCGATGCTTTTGATGTCCGAAATGGACGCCGGCCTCCAAGAGCTGGCGCATAGTGAAATCAGGCAGAGCCATGGCCCTATCTCTCCTTTTCCGGTTATGCCTCCACGGGGGCGCGGCCTTTCGACCGTCTGACACCGGATGGACGACGAAACTGGATCGTCGCCCGCCCCCGTGTGTGGGATGGGCCGCCTTATAGGACCGGCGCCGCACCATTGCAAGCGGCGAATTCCGCGCACGGCGATCCGCGGATGCAGTTATGCGGGACAGACAAGCCCCCGCTTTAATGCAGTTCCACCTGGCGGATACCGGGCACCGCCTTCAGGGCGCTCGCGATCTGCGGCGACACTTTGTATTGCTGGGGCAGTTTGATGTCGTATTCGCTGTGCCCGTCTTCGGACTGCATGGTCAAAATTACGGCCGCAGCACCCCGGTGGGGCTCCAGAAAGGCGGCCAGACTGTCGAGGCAGGACCGGTCGCCGACAAAGACGCGCATGTCGGTCTGGTTGCGCCCGGCCACCATGTCGATCGGCTCCACCGATTGAATGCGCACATTGACCCCCTCCTCCCGATTTTCGCCGCTGACGGTCATGATCACGGACTGTCCGGGCTCCAGGTCGTCGCGATACTGGTTGAGGCCTTCCGAAAAGATCACCGCCTCATATTGGCCGGTCGGATCGGATATGCGCAGGATGCCCATGCGGTTGCCGGTGCGGGTCTTGCGCTCCTGGCGCTGGGTGATGGTGCCGGCGAGCCTGCCGGCCTCGGCGCCGGCCTTGACCGCCGTTTCGAACTCCGCCCAGAACTGGGCGCCGGCACGCTTCAAGACCGCTTCATATTCATTCAACGGATGGGACGATAAATAGAAGCCGACAGCCTGGAACTCCCGGTGCAGGCGCTCGTCGGGCAGCCAGTCGGGAACGGCTTGCAGGCGGACCGGTTCCGGCTTGTCGGCGCCGCCGAACATGTCGCTTTGGTCGCTGGCGCGCCGTTCGGCCTGGCTTGCCGACAGGTTGACGATCGTATCAAGACCATTCGCCAATCGTGCCCGGTTCGGGTCCAGTTCATCGAAGGCGCCGGCGGCCACCAGGCTTTCCAGGGTGCGCTTGTTGATCTGGCCGGAACTGACCCGGTGAGCGAATTCGCTGATATCGGCGAACGGCTTGCCGGCGCGGGCGGCCACCATGTCGTCGACGGCCTGCCGGCCGACGCCCTTGATGGCGGCGAGCGAATAGACGATGCGGCCGTCGCGCACGTAAAACGGCGCCGCGGAGCGATTGACCGAGGGCGGTTCGACGGTAATCTCCAGGCGCTGCGCCTCGCGATGGAACTCGCCGAGCTTGTCGGTATTGCCCATGTCCAGGGTCATCGACGCGGCCAGGAATTCGGCGGGGAAATTGGCTTTCAGATAGGCGGTTTTATAGGCAAGCAGCGCATAGGGCGCGGAGTGGCACTTGTTGAAGCCGTAATCGGCGAATTTGGCGCATAAATCAAAAATCGCGTTGGCAAGGGACTTTTCCACCCCATGGTCCTCGCAACCATCGACGAAGCGTTTGCGCTGGACATCCATTTCCGCCTTGATCTTCTTGCCCATGGCGCGGCGCAGGAGGTCGGCTTCGCCAAGGGAATATCCGGAGAGTTCCTGGGCGATCTGCATCACCTGTTCCTGGTAGACGATGACGCCGAATGTCTCCTCAAGGATCGGCTCCAGGGCCGGGTGCAGGAATTCGACCGGTTCCTTGCCGTGCTTTCGCGCGCAATAGGTGGGGATGGAGGCCATCGGGCCTGGACGATAAAGAGCGACCAGCGCGATAATGTCCTCGAAGCGGTCGGGGCGCATGTCGATCAGCGCCTTGCGCATGCCGGTGCTTTCCAACTGGAACACGCCGACGGTTTCGCCGCGGGAGATCATGTCATAGGTGCGTTGATCATCGAGCGGCAGGGTATCGAGATCGATCGGCGTGCCGCCCTCCCCGATCAACCGGGCCGCGGTTTCCAGCACCGTCAGGGTCTTGAGACCGAGAAAGTCGAACTTCACCAGGCCGGCCGGTTCCACCCATTTCATGTTGAACTGGGTCACCGGCATGTCGGAGCGCGGATCGCGGTAGAGCGGCACCAATTGCTGCAATGGCCGGTCGCCGATGACAATGCCCGCAGCGTGGGTGGAGGCGTGGCGATAAAGCCCCTCCAGGCGCTGGGCGATATTGGTCAGGCGGCCGACAATTTCTTCTCCCTTGATGGCCTCCTGCAGGCGGGGCTCTTCCCTGATCGCCTCCGGCAGCGTCACCGGATTGGCCGGGTTGGACGGCACCATCTTGCACAGCCGATCGACCTGGCCGTAGGGCATTTGCAGGACCCGGCCAACGTCGCGCAGTACCGCGCGTGCCTGCAGGGTTCCAAATGTGATGATCTGGGCAACCTGCTCGGCGCCATAGCGGTCTTGAACGTAGCGGATCACCTCGTCGCGCCGGTCCTGGCAGAAATCGACGTCGAAATCCGGCATCGAGACCCGCTCCGGGTTGAGGAAGCGCTCAAACAGGAGTTGGAAGCGCATGGGATCGAGATCGGTGATCGTCAGAGAATAGGCGACCAGCGATCCGGCGCCGGAACCGCGCCCCGGGCCGACGGGAATGCCCTGCGCCTTGGCCCATTTGATGAAGTCGGCGACGATCAGGAAGTAGCCGGCATATTGCATCTTGGCGATGACGGACAGTTCGTGCTCGAGCCGAGCGTCGTAATCGGCGCGATCGATGCCCGGCGCGGTGCCGTCCTTCAACCGCGCCTCCAGGCCTTCAACCGCCTGGCGCCGCAATTCTCCCGCCTCCAAATCCGCGGTCTCGGTGCCATCGACACTATCCGATCCACCGGTGAAACGCGGCAGGATCGGCGGCCGGGTACGCGGCCGGAAGACGCAGCGCATGGCGATTTCGATCGTATTGTTGAGCGCTTCAGGCAGGTCGGCGAACAAAGCCGCCATTTCGTTGCGGCTCTTGAAATAATGCTCCGCCGTCAGGTGGCGCCGCTCGTCCTCGGCGATCACCTTGCCTTCGGCAATGCAGATCAGCGCGTCATGGGCCTCGAAATCGTCACGGCTTGGGAAATAGGCCTGATTGGTGGCGACCAGCGGCAGGTCCAGCGTATAGGCGAGATCGAGGAGCATCGGCTCCGTGGCGATCTCGGCGGGCAGGTCATGGCGCTGCAATTCCACATAAAGCGACCCGGGAAACAAATCGGCCAGCACGCGCAGCCGGGCCTCAGCCTGTTTTTGTTCACCGATCGCAAGGGCCTGGTCGATCGGCCCATCCGGACCACCGGTCAAGGCGATGATGCCATCCGCCCGACCGCCGATGTCATCAATATGGATCTGCGCTTCGCCGGTTCCGTCCGACAGCAGCCAGGACCGGCTTACCAAGTCGACCAGATTGCCATAGCCGGCCTGTGTGCCCGCCAGCAGGCAGATGCGCGGTAATGGCGTCGCCCTGGTTGCCGGCTCATTACCCTGGCGATCATCGAAATCGACGGCGACGGAACAGCCGATGATCGGTTGCAGGCCGGCTTTGGCGGCTTTTTCGGAAAATTCCAGGGCACCGAACAGATTGCCGGTATCGGTGATCGCCAAGGCCGGCTGGCGATCGGCCGCGGCCAGGTCGATCACCTTGCCGAGCGGCAGCGCGCCTTCCAGCAGCGAATAGGCGGAATGGACCCGCAAATGAACAAATCCGACTTCGGCCATGGCCCGCCTCGCCGCCTCGATGAAATGGGTCGGCAAGTGTCGGCCAGGAGACGATTCGAGTCCATGCGCCACGGGATCATCACGCGGTTTATCCAAGCTTTACACAAGGCTCAAAACGGCGTCGCCCCAAATCATCACGCAGACGGAAAAGACGCTCACGGACGCGAAGGCAACGGTATCTTTCAACAGGTCAATCATGGGTTTCCTCCTTGGTTGCGATTCATAATGTTCATGTTTTGTTCTTTTTGTCAAGACTCCGATCCCTTCGGCGGTGTATCAGTTTGAATGTCGCCGGTTGACTTGACGATAATGGAGCGGTTGTGCAATTTTAATTAGAAAAATGAACACTTGTTTTGAGGAAAATTATGAAATCAGTGTGCTACCGCATGGCAAGTCTAGCGCTTACTATGTCCATTATTTCATCCGCCCCGTCCAATGCGCAGGGTTGGCAGATAGAACGACCATCATACAAAGAAATTGATCGACGAATAGTTGCTGGGGAAGATGTTCCATTTGACTATGTCTGCTCACCTGGGTTTCAAATTGTTTCCGGCGGCTATGAAATTCTGGGTATTGAGGGGGGTAACCGAGCGAATGTGAAAGTATTGGCCTCCACCGTTGATGTTCCGAACAATCGATATCACGTGAAACTCAGCCACGCTCTGCCCTATGGTGGCGGCGCTCATCCAATGGTGTCGGCACGCATAAGCGGCACCTGCGTGAAACTGCCAAGCACGCCTGCAGTCCCGGCTAATCCTACGGTACCGCGAGATCCCGCCGACCAATGCGTATTGACGAAGGCAGCGATTGACGCTGGCGTGGAGCTCAGGGGATCGTCGATAAACATATTGCCGAACGGCATGCAGGTATCCTGTCAGTACGGATCCAATGGGATGGTATCGGGTAAAAAAGTAGAACTGAGAGCCACCTGCCCGAAAGGAACGCTTTTGGACTTTCCCGGATACTTCACAACGAAAGTTTCGAATTTTCAGATCGCGGGACAGCAACTAAGAAGCGACACCACGGGAATGGAAGAATCGGCAATACTGCTTCAGCCGGATGGCGCAGGATTGCGTTTTGAGTTATCGGTTTTGGCCATGTGTCGGTAAACCGATCGGATCTACGGAATGGCCATCTTCAAATTCGGATGGGGTGGGCCGTCCGGCGCGTCCGCCCTTATTCCAGTTCCATCACCGCGCCGTCGCGCAAAGTGACCCGCCGGTCCATGCGGGCGGCCAGCTCCAGATTGTGGGTGGCGATCAGGGCGGCGAGCTGGGAGGCGCGCACCAGGGCGGCGAGCGCGTCGAAGACGTGGTCGGCGGTGTTCGGGTCCAGATTGCCGGTCGGCTCGTCGGCGAACAGGATGCGCGGGGCGTTGACGACGGCGCGGGCGATCGCCACCCGCTGCTGTTCACCGCCCGAAAGCTGCGACGGCAGATGGTCGGCGCGATCCTGGAGTTTCAAATAGGCGAGCAACTCCCGCCCCCGCTCCCCGGCGGTTGCGCGGTCCAGCCCGCGGATCATTTGCGGCAGCACGAGGTTGTCGAGCGCGCTGAATTCCGGCAGCAGGTGGTGAAACTGGTAGACGAAACCGACATCCATACGCCGGATGCGGGTGCGTTCCGCGTCAGGCAACCGGCCGCAGGGCCGCCCGGCCATATAGACTTCGCCCTCATCGGGTCGCTCCAGCAGGCCGGCAATATGCAGGAGCGTCGATTTGCCGGCGCCCGACGGGGCGATCAGCGCCACCATTTCTCCGCTATTGATCGTCAGGCTCGCGCTCTTGAGAACATCGAGCCGCGCCTCTCCCTCCCGGAAGTGACGGCTGATATTTTCCAGGTGCAGCGGTGCGTCAGTCGCGCTTGCGGCGGGTGCGGCATCGGTCTGCGGCATGGATCGGATGTCGGCGCTCATTCGTATCGCAGCGCCTCCACCGGATCAAGCCTTGCGGCGCGCCAGGCCGGATAGATGGTCGCCAGGAACGACAGGATCAAGGCCATCAGTACCACGGACGTGGTCTCACCGACATTCATGTCGGCCGGCATCCGGCTTAGGAAGTAGAGCTCCGGAGAGAACAATTGCGTCCGCGTGATCCAGGAAATGAACTGACGGATGGATTCAATATTGGCGCAGACGACGATCCCCAAAAGCAGCCCGGCAATGGTGCCGACGGCGCCGATACTGGCACCGGTGATGAAAAAGACGCGCATGATCGATCCGCGGGTGGCGCCGATGGTGCGCAAAATGGCGATGTCGCGGCCCTTGTCCTTCACCAGCATGGTCAGGCCGGAAATGATGTTCAGCGCGGCGACGATGACGATCAGGGTCAGGATCAGGAACATGACATTGCGCTCCACCTCCAGGGCGGAGAAGAAGGTCACGTTGCGATGGCGCCAATCGCTGATCAAGGCCGGGCGGATTGTCGCGTCCTCCACCGGCTTGCGCATTTCAGGGACGGCGTCGGGATCGTCGATGAAGATATCGATCGCCGTCGCCTTGTTCTCGGAATTGAAATAAAGCTGTGCCTGTTCCAGCGGCATGAAGACCAGCGTATTGTCATATTCCGACATGCCGATCTCGAAGATCGCCACCAGTGGATAGGCCTTGACCCGCGGCGTAACGCCCAAGGGCGTGACATTGCCGCGCGGGGTGACGATGGTCACCTTGTCGCCGACATTGACGCCGAGACCGCGGGCTAACCGGGTACCGATCGCCACGCCGCCGCTGGTGTCGAATTTATCCAGCGACCCGGAGCGCACATTGTTCGCCACGTGCTTGATCTGGTTCAGGTCTTCCGTACGCACCCCGCGCACCAAGGCGCCGAACGCGCCGGCGGAACCGGAAACCAGGGCCTGGCCCTCGACAAAGGGCATGGCAAGGCGCACGCCCTCGACCATGTTCACCCGTGCCGACACATCCGCGTAGTCGGTCAGGGCTCCGTCGATCGGTTGGATCAGCATATGGCCGTTGACGCCGAGAATCTTGCCCAGGAGTTCGCCGCGAAAGCCGTTCATCACCGCCATGACGATGATCAGCGTCGCCACGCCAAGCATGATGCCGAGGAAGGAAAAACCGGCGATGACGGATATGAAGGCCTCCTTGCGACGGGAACGCAGATAACGCAGGGCCAGCATCCACTCGAATGCGGAAAACGGCTTGGTGCCCGTCGGCTCTTCGGCAGCGTCCATTCAGGCGGCCTCGGTCAGTTGGTTCAAGGCGGCTTCCGGCGACAGGGTCTGGCGCGCGCCGGTGGCCCGGCGCTTCAGTTCCACTTCGCCGGACTTCAGACCGCGCGGGCCGACAATCAACTGCCAGGGCAGGCCGATCAGGTCCATGGTGGCGAATTTGGCGCCGGCCCTTTGGTCCCGGTCGTCATAAAGCACGCTGCGTCCGGCCGCCTGAAGCTGCCTATAGAGTTGGTCACAGGCCCCATCGGTGTCCTTGTCACCCTGTTTCAGATTGATCAGCCCGACATCGAATGGCGCCACTGAATCCGGCCAGATGATACCGTCATCGTCGTGGCTCGCCTCGATGATCCCGCCGACCAGGCGCGACACGCCGATGCCGTAGGACCCCATGCATACCGGTATCTCCTCGCCGTCCGGCCCGGCGACGACGGCGTTCATCGGCTTTGAATATTTGGTGTCGAAGTAGAAGATGTGCCCGACCTCGATGCCGCGCGCGGAGACCTGGCGCTCGGCCGGCAGTGCGGCATAGGCGGCCTCGTCGTGCATGTCGTCTGTTGCCGCGTAGGGTGCCGTCCACTGGTCGACGACCGGCGACAGGTCGTCATCGAAATCCACATCCGCTCCGGGCACGGGAAGATCGAGCATGTTGGAATCGCAATAGACCATGCTCTCGCCGGTAGAGGCCAAAATGATGAATTCGTGGCTCATATCGCCGCCAATCGGCCCGGATTCCGCCTGCATGGGAATGGCCTTCAACCCCAGTCGCTCGAAGGTGCGCAGATATGCGATGAACATTTTGTTGTAAGAATGGCGGGCCCGTTCGGTGTCGATATCGAAGGAATAGGCATCCTTCATCAGGAACTCCCGGCCGCGCATGATCCCGAAACGCGGCCGCACCTCGTCACGGAACTTCCACTGGATATGATAAAGGTTAAGCGGCAGGTCCCGATAGGAGCGCACATAACCGCGGAAGATGTCGGTGATCATCTCCTCGTTTGTCGGCCCGAACAGCATATCGCGTTCGTGGCGGTCTTCGATCCGCAGCATTTCCTTGCCGTAATCATCATAGCGGCCGCTTTCGCGCCACAGGTCGGCGGGCTGGATGGTCGGCATCAGGAGTTCGAGCGCGCCTGAACGGTTTTGTTCTTCGCGCACGATCTGCTCGATCTTTTTCATCACCGTGTATCCCATGGGCAGCCAGGAATAGATGCCGGCCAATTGTTGGCGGATCATGCCGGCGCGCAACATCAGCCGATGGGAAACGATCTCCGCCTCCTTCGGGGTCTCGCGGAGGATGGGGAGAAAATACCGGGTCAGGTGCATGGATGACGATCCGAAAGGGGCACAAGGTGCGGGTTGATGATGGCGCCAGTCAAACCGTATCGGCCGGCAAATTACAAGTGCGGTGTTGACGCGATTCGGCCGGTCAGGTCAAAGGGTCGGCCGTGGATTGCCACCGGTCAGATCACCGCCGCCCGGCCGATTTTCCGCTGCTAGGTAAAATTACTTATAATAATTCGTTGAATGGTTGCACATGGGGATGACAAAGCCGTTCCAATGGGTTAGGGTGTTGCCTATAACAATAAGGGATGCAGCGTTTCGGCGCTGAATTCCAAAAGAGGCATCGCGGTCTGAGTCTTGGGAGGATAGATCTCTGGCGCGCCGAGAGGTCGCAGCCGTCTGAATGGACAAGTTTCAAAACTTGCCAATTCCGACATGAGATCGTGGACGCGGAACTAATCAGCAAGGCCAACCGGCCTTGCTATTTTTTTGTCCGGAATTTGGTCTCAAAATCGCGGCAGGAACGGAATGTCGTCGAGGGTGTAACCGGCGGCCTGGAGACCCCATAATATCGCGAATATGACACCGGCCGTGATCGTCGTCGCGATCAATTTCAACAACAACCTCGGTCGATGCGGGGCGCTGGATATGGTTCCGGGCGTCACTTCCCCCTGTTCCTCCTGGGTTTTGATCCCGATCGGCAATACGGCGAAAAGGACGACCCACCAGATGACCACATAGATGGCGATTGCCGTGATGACCGACATAGGGTGACGACTATGCCTCTTCCAGTTCGACCAGGGTGCCCAGAAAATCCTTCGGATGCAGGAACACGACGGGTTTTCCGTGGGCACCGATCTTCGGCTCTCCGTCGCCGAGTATGCGGGCGCCCTGGGCGATCAGTTGATCCCGCGCCGCCAGAATATCGTCAACCTCGTAACACATATGATGAATGCCGCCCGACGGATTGCGTTTCAGGAAACCGGCGATCGGTGATGATTGATCCAGCGGCTCCAACAATTCCACCTTGGTGTTCGGCAATTCCACGAAGACGACCGTCACGCCATGGTCCGGTTGGGGCACCGGGTCGGAGACGACCGCACCCAACGTATCGCGATAGGTGGCGCTGGCGGCATCCAGGTCATTGACGGCGATGGCGACGTGATTGAGACGGCCGATCATGATGGGGCTCCGAAGTTGGTCGATCGAGGGAATGCTATAAAACGGTGACCAGCACCCGGCAAAGCGGTTTCTTCCCCCAGCGCTGGTTGACGGCGGCGCGCGCCGCGCGGCGGGCAGAATCCCGAACCAGGTCCGGGTTCCGCCGGCGCGGTCTGGGAATGCTGTCGACGGCGCCGGTCACGGCTTCCACGACGATCTCGAAAAACGGTTCGCCATGGTCGTCCATTTCGGGCAGGCCGGACAGTGCGACCTGCGGCTCGCCAAGCAGATTGCCCTTGCCGTCAAGAGCAACCGCGACGCTGACATGGCCGGCGAATGCCATCCTGCGGCGCTCCCTGAGGCCGCTCAATTCCGGCTCCACCAGCAGCCTGCCGTCCATATGCAGGCGCCCGGCAAAGGCTTCGTCGATGACGCCGGCCGGGTCCGGCGCCAGCCGAACGATATGGCCATTGCGGGCCGAGACCACCTGAGGCACGCCCTGCTCTTTTGCCAGGCGCGCATGGGCGGCAAGGTGCAATCCCTCACCGTGAACCGGCAGGGCCACTTGCGGCCGGACCGCCTTATAGAGCTCGATCACCTCGTCGCGGCGCGGATGTCCGGAGACATGGACCAGGGCATCGCGATCGGTCACTACGTCGATGGCGCGATCCGACAGCGCATTGATCACCGCATTCACGTCCTTCTCGTTGCCGGGAATGGTGCGCGAGGAAAAGATCACTCTGTCGCCGGCGGCGAGCGAGACGTTGCGGTAGTCATCGGCGGCGATCCGCGCCAGCGCCGCCCTGCCCTCACCCTGGCTGCCGGTGCATAACAGCACCACCTTGTCACGCGGCAATTGTTGGAACATGTCCTCGTCGCGTAGTGGCGGCAGCCCCTCGAGCAATCCCACCTCCCGCGCAACGCCGATCATGCGGTGCATGGACCGGCCGCAGACGACCACGTCGCGCCCGGCATTGGCCGCGGCTTCCGCAACGGCGCGGATGCGAGCCACATGGGACGCGAATGTCGTGACCGCGACCCGGTGCGGCGCTTCCGCGATCAACCTCTTCAAGCTGGCGGCGACGTCGGCCTCGCTGGGGCTGAATCCATGGGTCAGCACGCTGGTGGAATCGCTGACCAGGGCGCGTACGCCATCCTCGCCCAATTGAGCGAACCGATCCATGTCCGTCGCGCTGTCAAAGCCGGGCGACGGATCGAGCTTCCAGTCGCCGGTATGGACTATCGTGCCGAGGGTGGTACGCAGAACCAGCGCCAACGGTTCGGGCAGCGAATGGGATACGGATGCAAACTCCACATCGAACGGCCCGATCTCCACGCGATCGCCGCCGCGAATGATGGTCATCGGGATATCTTCAACGTCGCTTCTTTCGGCTGTCTTCGCCGAGAACAGTCCGTGGGTGAACGGCGACATGTAAACCGGCGCCCGCAAGCGTGGCCACAACTCGGCGAGCGCGCCATAATGGTCTTCATGGGCATGCGTGATGATGATGCCTGCGAGATTGTCGCGTTCTTCTTCGATGAACCGGATATCGGGAAAGATCAGGTCCACGCCCGGGGTCTGCGATCCGCCGAAGGTCAGGCCGCAATCGACCATCAGCCAGGTGCGGTCGAAGGCAGGCCCCAATCCGTAGAGGCCAAGATTCATGCCGATCTCGCCGACACCGCCCAGGGGCAGGAAGACAAGTTCGTCCTGAAATTTCTTTGGCACGTGCTGGACCCTATTCGTTAAATTGCCCGACGATGGCAACATCTCCGGCGGCGATGATCATCGACCGACCGTCGGGTTGGCGCAAGATCAATTGTCCTGCATCGTCAAGGCCGCCGAACCTGCCCGACAGGGACGACCCGGAGAGGTGGATGGTCAACGCAGTGCCGATCGGATGGGCGGCGCGCAGCCAGCGTTGTCGGATCTCGGCAAAACCGTTGCCGTGGCGCCAGTCCGCCAGCCGATCACCGAGTGCTTCGCCAAGCGCGGTGAAGACGTCATCCGGATTGACCGGCCGACCGGTGATTTCGGTCAGATCCGTCGCTGGATAGTCGGTCGTCGGCGGGTGATGGCGGCAATTGACGCCAAAACCGATGACGATATCGGCTTTCCCGTCCTGCCCGGACCGGCTCTCGATCAAAATGCCGGAAATCTTGGCGCCGGCATAGAGCAGGTCATTCGGCCATTTGATCGTCAATTGCGGGCCAAGTCCGCCAAGCTTTGCAGAGACCGCTTCGTAAAGGGCGACGGTGGTTAGAAAAGGCAGTTCGTGAAGCCGTTCGACCGCGGCCACCTGTGGCAGGTAGATCGAGGCAAACAGATTGCCCGGTTCCGATACCCAGTGACGGTCGCGCCGCCCTCTCCCCGCGACCTGGCGGTCGGCCCGCACCCAGAAAGGGGCTACGGTGTTGCCGCCGGCCAATTCGAAGGCGCGTGTATTCGTCGAATCGACCGTGTCGAAATGGTGGATCGTCCATTTCCGATGTGCAGACAAGGTCCTAGAAAAACGCCGCCGCCGCGGTCCCGGCCGCGGTGTCGATAACACCGGCAAACAGGATGAAGGCCAGAACAAAGGCGCCGCTGACGCCCAGAATCAGGCGCAACTCGCCGGGCATCGGCTCGAAGGCACCGGCGGGCTCGTCGAAATACATGATCTTGATGATGCGCAGATAATAATAGGCGCCGACAACGCTGGCCAAAACGCCGATCACCGCCAACATGTAAAGGTTTGCCTCTATCGCCGCCAGGAAGACATAGAACTTGGCGAAAAAACCGGCAAGCGGCGGGATGCCGGCAAGGGAAAACAGGATCATGGCCAGCAGGAAGGCAACCACCGGGTGGGTGCGCGCCATGCCGGCGAGTTCAGAAATGTCCTCGACCATGCCATCCTTGCGCCGCATGGCCAGGATGCAGGCGAATGCACCCAGCGTCATTGCCAGATAGATCGACATGTAGATGATGACGCCCTTGACGCCGGCCGACGTCCCGGCCGCCAGGCCGACCAGCGCGAAGCCCATATGGCCGATCGACGAATAGGCCATCAGCCGCTTGATGTTGTTCTGCCCGATCGCCGCGAAAGCGCCAAGCACCATGGAGGCGATGGCGACGAAAACGACGATCTGCTGCCAGTCATGGGTCACCGGCTCGAACGCGGTCATGATCACCCGCAGGAATACGGCCATGCCGGCGATTTTTGGGGCGGCGGCGAAAAAGGCGGTCACCGGCGTCGGCGCGCCTTCATAGACATCCGGCGTCCACATGTGGAACGGCACCGCGGAGACCTTGAAGGCCAGACCGGCGATCATGAAGACCAGGCCGAAGACAAGCCCGAGCGAGGATCCATGGCCGGCCAAGGCCTCACTGATGCCGGCAAAGCTGGTATGTCCGGTAAAGCCATAGACCATGGACATGCCGTAGAGCAGCATACCGGACGACAGCGCGCCGAGGACGAAATATTTCAGCCCCGCCTCGGTCGAACGCACCGAATCCCGGTTAATCGCCGCCACCACATAAAGCGACAGGCTCTGCATTTCGATACCCAGATATAGCGCGATCAGATCGTTGGCCGAAATCATCATCATCATGCCCAAAGTGGCAAGCACGATGAGGATCGGATATTCGAAGCGCTCGAACTTCTCCCGCCTGGCATAAGCGACCGACATGGCGATGGCCAACCCGGAGCCGATGAGGGTCAACACCTTCAGATAGCGGGCAAAGGAATCCATGATGAAGGCGCCGCCGAAGGTCTCGCCGGTTTTCGGCACGAATATCAAAATGGCGGCGGCGATCGCCAGCAAGGCCACGGAAATGCCGGTGACCGCCGGTGTCGACCGGTCGGATGAAAACGCACCGACCATCAAGAGGACCATGGCGCCGACGGCGAGCAGGATTTCCGGCAGGGCGGGCATCAGGTCCGGGATCATGTGAAGCTCGTTTTGCATAATCGGCCGTGTCCTATTTCGCCAGCAGAGCGGTCTTGTCCGCCGTTTCGATCGCGGCCCGATAGGTGTCCAAAAGGTTCTCAACAGACACCGCGGTCAAATCGAGGATCGGGAACGGATAGACGCCGAAAAAGATGGTCACCGCGATCAGCGGCACGAAGACCACTTTCTCCCGGGTCGACAGGTCGAGCATCGATTTCAGGCTTTCCTTTTCCAGGGCGCCGAAGATGATCTTTCTATAAAGCCACAGCGCATAGCAGGCCGACAGGACGACGCCGGTCGTCGCCAGGGCGGCCACCCACGTATTGACCTGGAAGGCGCCGACCAGGGTCAGGAATTCGCCGACAAAGCCGCTGGTCCCGGGCAGGCCCACATTGGCGAGCGTGAACACCATGAAGACCACCGCATACCACGGCATCAGGTTCACGAGCCCGCCATAGTCGGCGATCTGCCGGGAATGCATGCGGTCATAGACCACGCCCACACATAGGAACAGGGCGCCGGACACGATACCGTGGGAGAGCATCTGGAATATGCCCCCCTGAATACCCTGCGTGGTCATGGTGAAAATGCCCATGGTCACGAAACCCATATGGGCGACTGACGAATAGGCAATCAGCTTCTTCATGTCCTCCTGCATCAGGGCGACCAGTGAGGTGTAAATGATCGCCACGATCGACAGGGTGAAGACGAACGGCGCGAACATGTCGGAGGCGATCGGGAACATGGGCACGGAGAACCGCAGGAACCCATAACCGCCCATTTTCAACAAAATGGCTGCCAGGATCACCGAACCGGCCGTCGGCGCCTCCACATGGGCATCGGGCAGCCAGGTATGGACCGGCCACATGGGCATCTTGACCGCGAACGATGCAAAGAAGGCAAGCCACAGCCAGGTCTGCATGGCCGCCGGGAACTTATGATCATCGAGCAGCTTGATAATATCAGTGGTGCCGGCATCCCAATACATGGCCATGATCGCCAGGAGCATGAGCACGGAACCGAGCAGCGTATAGAGGAAAAACTTGAAGCTGGCATAGACCCGGCGCTTGCCGCCCCACACCCCGATAATGACGAACATCGGGATCAGGCCGCCCTCGAAAAAGACGTAGAAGACCACCAGATCGAGGGCGCAGAAAACGCCGATCATCAGCGTTTCCAGCACCAGGAAGGCGACCATGTATTCCTTGACCCGGCTCTCGATCGCCTTCCAGCTTGCCAGGATGCAGAACGGCATCAGGAACGTGGTCAGAATGATGAAGAGCAGCGATATGCCGTCGACGCCCACCTGATAGGAAATGGCGCCGCCGAGCCAATCGACCCGCTCGGTGAACTGGAATTGCGGATTGGCATTGTCGTAGGCGATCCAGATGAACAGCGACACGATGAAAGTTGCCAAAGTGGTCGCCAGGGCCACATAGCGGATATTGTTCTTCGCGTCGTCATCATCGCCGCGCACCAGGAGCACGAACAGAACCCCGATCAGGGGCAGGAAGGTGACGATGGAAAGGACCGGCCAGTCTTGCATTAATGCGCTCCTCCGCCGGCGAACATGGACCAGGTGATCAAGGCGGCGACGCCGATCATCATGGCGAATGCATAGTGATAGACATATCCCGATTGCAGCCGCACCACCCGCTGGGTGACGTCAAGCACGCGCGCCGATACGCCGTCCGGACCGAAGCCGTCGATGAACCAGCCGTCGCCCTTCTT
Organism: Rhodobiaceae bacterium; assembly: GCA_965224185.1. Taxonomy (GTDB): domain Bacteria; phylum Pseudomonadota; class Alphaproteobacteria; order Rhizobiales. Next base: position 251,130 of record OZ245042.1, read on the forward strand.
CCAGAAGAAGGTGCCGAGCCATTTCGCCGGGCGGACGAGCAGGAAGTCGTAGATCTCGTCAAAATACCACTTGTTCAGGAGGAACCTGTAGAGGCTGTCGTGGCGAGCGGCGAGTTGCTTCGGCGTATCAGGCGAGACGATGTAGAAGTAGTAGGCAACGGCGAAACCGATCAGCATGGCGATGAACGGCGAGAGCTTCACCCAGAAAGGCACATGATGCAGGGCTTCCAGGATGTGGTTGTCGTCCGCCGTGAACAGCGCCCCCTTCCAGAAGCCCGCATAGCCGTCGCCGATGAACACGCCGGCAAAGATCATGCCTGCGAACAGGGCGCCGATGGCCAGGATGGCCAGCGGTACCGTCATCACCGGCGGGGATTCATGCACATGGCTCATGACATCGGCGGAGGCACGCGGCCGGCCGTGGAAAGTCATGAAGATCAGGCGCCAGGAATAGAAAGAGGTGAACAGGGCGGCGATAACGGTCAGCCAGAAGGCAAAGCCGTCAATGCCAAAACCGGAATTGCTGGCAAAGGCGGCCTCGATCACTGCGTCCTTGGAGAAGAAACCGGCGGTCAGCGGGAAACCGGTGAGCGCCAGGGTGCCGATGATCATCATCCAATAGGTGATCGGGATATGCTTGCGCAGGCCACCCATCTTGCGCATGTCCTGCTCGTCGGCGACCGCATGAATGACCGCGCCCGCTCCAAGGAACAATAAAGCCTTGAAGAAGGCGTGGGTGAACAGGTGGAAGATGCCGGCCGAGTAAGCGCCGACACCCAGAGCCACGAACATATAGCCAAGCTGCGAACAGGTCGAATAGGCAACGACCCGTTTGATATCGTTCTGGACCAGACCGACGGTCGCGGCGAAAAAGGCGGTGATCGCGCCGATCACGGTGACTACCGTGAGCGCCACCGGGCTCAGTTCAAAGAGCGGCGACAGGCGGGCCACCATGAAGACACCGGCGGTCACCATGGTCGCGGCATGGATCAGCGCGGAGACCGGCGTCGGGCCCTCCATGGCATCGGGCAGCCAGGTATGCAGGAGGAATTGCGCCGACTTGCCCATAGCGCCCATGAAGAGCAGCAGGCAAATGATCGTCAGCGCATCGAATTCCCAGCTCAGGAAATGTATCTTCATTTCCGCGACCGACGACGCATTGGCGAAGACGATACTCAGGTCGATGGTGTTGAACAGCAGAAACACGCCCATAATGCCGAGCGCGAAGCCAAAGTCGCCGACGCGATTGACAACGAAGGCCTTGATCGCCGCCGCGTTGGCCGATGGCCTAGTGTACCAGAAGCCGATTAAGAGATAGGAGGCCAGACCGACACCCTCCCAGCCGAAGAACATCTGCAACAGGTTTTCAGCCGTTACCAGCATCAGCATGGCGAAGGTGAACAGCGACAGATAGGCAAAGAACCGGGATTTGTGAGGATCGTGGTGCATGTAGCCGATGGAATAGACATGCACCAGGGCCGACACGGTGTTGACGACCACCAGCATGACGACGGTCAGGGTATCGACGCGGATCGCCCATTCGACCGCGAAATTGCCCGATTGGATCCATGTGAACAGCGGCACGATCTGGGTCTGCGCATCGGAATAGCCGACGGAGAAAAACGCAATCCACGACAGCAGCGCCGAGAGGCTTACCAAGCCGCTGGTGACATATTCAGATGCCTTGTCGCCGATCATCCGGCCGAACAATCCGGCAATCAAAAAGCCAATCAGGGGCAGGAAGACAATGGCCGTATACATGCCGGCGTCAGCCTTTCATCATGTTGATGTCTTCCACGGCGATGGTGCCGCGATTGCGGTGGAAGACAACGAGTATGGCAAGCCCGATCGCGGCTTCCGCGGCCGCGACGGTGAGAATGAGAAGCGTGAAGACCTGACCCACCAGATCGCCCATAAAGGCTGAAAAGGCCACGAAATTCAGGTTGACGGCGAGCAGGATCAGTTCGACCGACATCAGAATGACAATGACATTCTTGCGGTTCAGGAAAATTCCGAAGACGCCGATGGTGAACAAGATCGCGGCGACGGTCAGATAATGAGAAAGGCCGATCTCCATGATCTAAATCCCCTTGCCCGGCTCGACGGTTTTTATCTCGATGGCCGTTGCCGGCGTGCGTGCGATCTGGTCGGAGATGTTCTGGCGCTTGACGCCTTCCTTGTGGCGTAAGGTCAAGACGATGGCGCCGACCATGGCCACGAGAAGGATCATCCCGGCCGCCTGGAAGAAGTAGATGTATCGGGTGTAGAGCAATTCGCCCAAAGCCTCGATATTGCTCTTCTCCGCGATATCCGGGATCGGTTGCACCGGATTGGCGGTCAGTTCTGGCGAAATCACCCAGGCACCGAGAACGATGAACAGTTCCACCAGGATGATAATGCCGACCAGCGCGCCAACCGGCAGGTATTGCAGGAAGCCCTGGCGCAGCTCCACGAAGTCGACATCCAGCATCATCACCACGAACAGGAACAACACCGCCACCGCTCCCACATAGACGACGAGCAGGATCATGGCGAGAAATTCCGCGCCGACGATCATGAATAGAGCAGCGCCTTCGAAGAAGGTGAGGATCAGGAAGAGCACCGAGTGGACCGGATTGCGGGCAGAGATCACCATGATCGCAGCGGCGACCATGATCGCCGAAAACAGGTAGAAGAACAGACTGGTCAGTATCATCGGTCCCTATCCCCTTGCTCGGGGGTGCTTCTTTGTCCCGCCGTCATCGATACGGCGCATCCAGTTCCAGATTGCGGGCGATTTCCCGCTCCCAGCGCTCGCCGTTGGCCAGCAGTTTTTCCTTGTTGTAGTAAAGCTCTTCGCGGGTCTCCGTGGCGTATTCGAAATTCGGACCCTCGACGATGGCATCCACCGGACAGGCTTCCTGGCAGAAGCCGCAATAGATGCATTTGAGCATGTCGATATCGTAGCGCGTGGTGCGCCGCGAGCCGTCATTGCGCCGCGGGCCGGCCTCGATGGTGATCGCCTGGGCCGGGCAGATCGCCTCGCACAGCTTGCAGGCGATGCACCGCTCCTCGCCGTTGGGATAGCGGCGCAAGGCATGCTCGCCGCGAAAACGTGGCGATACGTGGCTTTTCTCGAACGGGTAATTGATCGTCGGCTTGGCCTTGAAGAAATAGCGCATGGCCAGGAAAAACGCCGACACGAATTCCGTCAGAAAGATCGACTTGGCGGCCTGATCGAGCCTCATGTCAGCGCCCTCTTGCTGCCAATCAGTAGAATTGACCGTTGGCGATCTCGTATCCCAACTGATGTCCGATAGCGGTTATCAGGCCCACGATAAAGACAAACATGATTCCCAACAGTATCTTGAATATCCACTCCGGCATCACTTTGCCGTGTCGTGGTGGCGCCATGCGCCAGGCCCGCCTCGACCTGTACAAGCCGGATAAGGCTCGGTACTGGACCAATCCCAGCGCAAACCCGATCATCCCACCGACCAGACCGGCTAGATGCACCGACATCGATCATGACCCCCATCCCGTCAATTGCAGAACCGCCGCGACCGCGGCCACCATGAACAGCGATATCGGCAGGAACACTTTCCAGCCAAGGCGCATTAACTGGTCGTAGCGGTAGCGCGGCACCATCGCCTTGACCATCGCAAACATGAAGAACACCGCCAAAGCCTTGCCGAGGAACCAGATCACGCCCGGGATCCAGGTGAATGGCGGGAAGTCGAAGGGTGGCAGCCAACCCCCCATGAACAGGATCGTGGTCAAGCCGCACATCATGGAGATCGCCACATATTCGGCGAGCATGAACAGCATATACGGAATGGATCCGTATTCGACCATGAAGCCGGCTACCAATTCCGATTCCGCTTCCGGCAGGTCGAATGGCGGGCGGTTGGTCTCCGCCAGGGCCGAAATGAAAAACACCACGAACATGGGGAACAGAGGCAGCCAGTACCAGTTCAGGAAGGCTAGCCACGGCACGCCCAGCATGTCGGCAAGGCCAGTTTTTTGCGAATGTACGATGTCGGTCAGGTTCAGCGAGCCGACGCACAACAGAACCGTGATCAGCACGAAGCCGATCGAAACCTCGTAGGACACCATCTGCGCCGCCGAGCGCAACGCGCCGAGAAACGCATATTTCGAATTCGATGCCCAGCCGCCCATGATGACGCCGTAAACGCCGAGCGAGGATATGGCGAAGATATAGAGTATCCCGACATTGATATCGGCAATCACCCACCCCTCGGCAACCGGCATCACCGCCCAGGCGGCGAGCGACAGGGTCACCGCGACCAGAGGCGCAAGCAGGAAAACACCCTTATTGGCGCCCGAGGGAATGACCGGTTCCTTCAGTGCGAATTTGATGAAGTCGGCGAAGGACTGCAGCAGGCCCCAGGGCCCGACCACGTTCGGTCCCCGGCGCATCATCACCGCCGCCCAGATCTTGCGGTCGGCGTATAGGATATAGGCGATGATCATCAACAACACGACGATCAATAACAGGCTTTGCGCGGCCATGATGATCGCCGGCAGCAGATAATCGGTCCACAGTGTCTGTAACATGCCCGCCTATTCCGCCGCTTGTGCCAACCGTCCCGATGCGAGCGCCGAGCATTCGGCCATGATGGCCGATGCGCGGGCGATGGGGTTGGTCATGTAGTAGTCCGAAATGACCGGCTCGAAGGGGTCGGACCCCATCGATCCGCCGGCCTTCGCCAAGGCCCCGATATCCGCCGGGTCGCCAGCCGCGATGTCGTCGATACCGGCCATGTGCGGGTGGGCTTCGTGCAATGCGGCCCTCAGTTCCCCCAGAGAGTCATAGGGAAGCTGGTGCCCCATTGCCGCCGAAAGTGCCCTGAGAATTGCCCAATCATCACGCGCATCGCCCGGTGGGAAGCCGGCACGATTGCCGACCTGCACCCGCCCCTCGGTATTGACATAGGTGCCCGATTTTTCCGTGTAGGCCGCCCCCGGCAGGATCACGTCCGCCCGGTGCGCGCCGGCGTCGCCATGAGTGCCGATATAGACCACGAAGGCATTGCCAAGCGCCGCCATGTCGATCTCGTCGGCGCCGAGCAGGAACAGCATATCGAGATTGCCGTTGCCGGCCGCCGATACCATGCCGCCAACATCAAGACCGCCCGCGCCCGGAACGAAGCCGATATCGAGGCCGCCGACCCGCGCGGCTGCATTGTGCAGAATTCCAAGGCCATTCCAGTCGTCCTTGACGACGCCGAGGGACTGAGCCGCCCTGGCGATCGTCGACAGGATCGCCGCGCCGTCGGGACGGGCCAACGCCCCCTGCCCGACCAGGATCATCGGCCGTTCCGCCTTGGCCGGCGGATGGTTCAGGAACTGGCTTATGGCATCGGGTCCATTGCCCAGATGCAGCGTGTCATAGGTGAGATCCACCGGCTCCCCGATCGTCGCAATCGGGAAATTGCCGCGCAACCAGCGTTTGCGGATGCGGGCATTCAAGACCGGTGCTTCGTGACGCGGATTGGCGCCGATAATCATCAGCGCATCGGCATCCTCAATCGCCTCGATCGTCGGATTGAAAATGTAGCTGGCCCGACCGTTTGCCGGATCCAGCTTGGCGCCGTCCTGGCGGCAATCGATATTCGCCGAGCAAAGCCGGCCCATCAAATCCTGGAGCGCGAACATCTCTTCCACGGTCGCTAGGTCGCCGGCGACCGCGCCGATTTTCTCTCCGTCCAGGCCGCTTGCTTTCTCGGCGATCACCGTGAGGGCCTCGGTCCAGGAAGCGGGCTGCAATCGGCCGTCCCGCTTGACATAGGGCTTGTCCAGGCGCTGGGTCTTCAGACCGTCCCAGATGAACCGCGCCTTGTCGGAAATCCACTCCTCGTTCACGGCTTCGTTGAGGCGCGGCATGATGCGCATGACTTCGCGGCCGCGGGTATCAACGCGGATATTGCTGCCGACGGCGTCCATGACGTCAATGGATTCGGTCTTGGTCAGTTCCCAGGGCCGAGCCGCGAAGGCATAGGGTTTTGATGTCAGAGCGCCCACCGGGCATAGATCGATCACATTGCCCTGCAATTCCGACGTCATGGCGCCTTCGAGATAGGTCGTGATCTCGGCATCCTCGCCGCGGCCAATGAGGCCAAGATCCGTGACGCCGGCCACTTCCGTGGTGAAGCGGACGCAGCGGGTGCAATGGATACACCGGGTCATGATCGTCTTCACCAGCGGGCCGATATATTTGTCTTCCACCGCCCGCTTGTTCTCGGCAAATCGCGACCCGTCCACGCCATAGGCCATGGCCTGATCCTGCAGGTCGCATTCGCCGCCCTGATCGCAGATCGGGCAATCGAGCGGGTGATTGATCAGCAGGAACTCCATGGTTCCCTCGCGCGCTTTCTTCACGCGCGGCGATTTCGTCAGCACTTCCGGCAATTCGCCGTTCGGCCCCGGCCGGCAGTCGCGCACGGCCCAGGCGCAGGAAGCAACCGGCTTCGGCGCGCCCTTCAGGTCAACCAGGCACATGCGGCAATTGCCGGCGACCGACAACCGCTCATGGAAACAAAACCGCGGAATTTCGGCGCCCGCCTCCTCACATGCCTGGAGCAATGTGTAGTCGGCCGGGACCTCAACCTCGTTTCCGTCGACGATGATCTTTGGCATCGATCTTCAGTCCTGTCCGTTACTCCGCCGCAACCATGACCGGCGCTTCGTCCGGTTTCGGGTTCGCCGCATATTGGTCGATGCGCTCTTCGATGACGTGCCGGAAATGCCGGATCAGTCCCTGGACCGGCCAGGCCGCCGCGTCGCCGAGCGCGCAGATCGTATGGCCTTCGATCTGGGTTGATACTTCCAGCAGCATGTCGATTTCGCGTTTTTCCGCCTCGCCGCGCGCCATCCGCTCCAGCACCCGCCACATCCAGCCCGTCCCTTCCCGGCAAGGCGTGCACTGGCCGCAGCTCTCATGCTTGTAGAAATAGGATATGCGCGCGATCGCCCGGACGATGTCGGTGGACTTGTCCATAACGATGACGGCCGCGGTTCCGAGGCCGGAGCGCAAATCACGCAATGTATCGAAATCCATCGGCATTTCGGCGCAGGTATCGGCAGGCAGGCAGGGAACTGACGAGCCCCCCGGAATCACCGCCAGGAGATTGTCCCAACCGCCGCGAATGCCGCCGCAATGGCGGTCGATCAGTTCGCGAAACGGCACGCCCATTTCCTCTTCGACCGTGCACGGTTTGTTGACATGGCCGGAGACGCAAAACAGCTTGGTGCCGGTATTGTTGGGCTTGCCGAGCGCGGAAAACCAGGCCGCGCCGCGGCGCAGGATTTCCGGTGCGACAGCGATCGATTCCACGTTATTGACTGTAGTCGGGCAGCCATAAAGACCGACATTTGCCGGGAATGGCGGCTTCATGCGCGGCTGGCCCTTCTTGCCTTCCAGGCTTTCCAGAAGTGCCGTCTCCTCACCGCAAATATAAGCGCCGGCGCCGTGATGGACATAGATATCCATGTCCCAGCCGTGCTTGTTGTTCTTGCCGATCAGATTGGCGTCATAGGCCTGGTCGATCGCCGCCTGCAGGCGCTCGCGCTCGCGAATGAACTCGCCGCGCACATAGATGTAAGCCACGTGGGCACCCATGGCGAAACCGGCGATCAGGCAGCCCTCCACCAGGTGATGGGGATCGTGGCGCAGGATCTCGCGGTCCTTGCACGTCCCCGGTTCCGATTCATCGGCATTGACGACCAAATAATGCGGCCGACCGTCATTTTCCTTCGGCATGAACGACCATTTTAGTCCGGTCGGGAAGCCGGCGCCGCCACGACCGCGCAAGCCGGAGGCTTTCATCTGTTCGATGATCCAGTCGCGGCCAAGGTCGATGAAGGTCTTGGTCCCGTTCCACTGGCCGCGCTTCAGGGCACCATCCAGGCCCCAATCATGCAAGCCGTAAATATTGGTGAAGATGCGATCCTTATCCGAAAGCATGGATCACGCCTCCCCGTCGTCCTGGCTGGAGGGCACTTCGCCCTTATCCACCCGTTTTGAGAAACTGGTGTCTTCGCCTTCCGCCAATACGACCGCCTGGCTGATCCAATTCTCTCGATCGATCCGGCCCTTGAATTTCAAATAGCCGTCCACCCACACTTTGTTGGCTTCGGTCCAATCGGCGATCTGGCGGAAATGAAAGATGCCCAATCCGTTCAAGGTGCCTTCGATTTTCGGCCCGATGCCGGAGATCTTTTTCAAGTCATCGGCGATGCCACCGGCGGGTTCGGCGAGACCGGCGGGCCGGCCGTCGTCCTGCCCGCCCTCATCGGCTTCGTTCCCTGTGTCGTCAAATAGCGATTTTTGGCCCGAGCCGGCGTCCGCCTCCTGCTCGGATGGCTTGGCCTGAGCGGGCCGGTCGCCTTTCGACACCGAACCGACTCCGGCATCATCATCGGATTTGCCAGGCACTTGCGCCACCGCCGCGGGTGTTGATTTGGGGGCTTCGATCGTTTTTTCAGGCGATTCCGCCGGTTTTTCAGTCTTTTCCGCCTTATCCGTTGCGGCCGCCGGTTTCTTGACAACCGGCTCTTCGGCTACCGGTGCAGCTTCCTCGTCGAATGTTTCTTGTTGGCCCTTCAGCGCAACCTTTGCTGCCGCCAAGCCGGCGGGTACCGCGTCGGCCCGCGAGCCGTCATAAAGCGTGGGATCCTGCAAGGTGGTTGCACCGCCCTCGGGTACGGAATAGTGGCGACCGTTCTGCGGCCCGGGTTTGGGCACGGAGCCGTTTGCGAAACCGTCGAGCAGCTTGTTGAAGGTATCGTCCGTCAGGTCCTCGTAGGTATCGCTGAATATCTCGACCATCGGTGCATTGACGCAAGCGCCCAGGCATTCGACCTCTTCCCAGGAGAAATCGCCATCGTCGGAGAGCGTATGCGGGTGCTCGGCGATACGCTTCCTGCACACCTTGATGATATCTTCGGCGCCGCGCAGGCGGCACGGGGTGGTGCCGCAAACCTGGACATGCGCTTTCTTGCCGACCGGCGCGAGCTGGAACATCGTGTAGAATGTGGCCACTTCAAGCACGCGGATATACGGCATATCCAACATGTCGGCGACCGCCCGGATCGCCGGCTCGGTCACCCAGCCTTCCTGTTCCTGGGCCCGCCACAGCAGCGGGATGACGGCCGAGGCGGCGCGATCTTCGGGAAATTTGCCGATCTGCGCCTTGGCCCATGACTGATTGTCATCGGAAAACGCGAACGCGTCGGGTTGGTCGTGATGGAGACGGCGATTGGCCATTATCTGTCAATCTCTCCGAAAACGATGTCGATGGTGCCGAGGACGGCGGCAATATCGGCCAGCATGTGCCCCTTGGACAGGAAGTCGATTGCCTGCAGATGCGCAAATCCCGGAGCGCGGATCTTGCAGCGATAGGGTTTGTTGGTGCCGTCGGCGATCAGATAGACACCAAACTCGCCCTTCGGCGCCTCGACCGCCGCATAGACTTCGCCCTCGGGCACATGATACCCCTCGGTATAAAGCTTGAAGTGATGGATCAGCGCTTCCATGGAGCGCTTCATCTCGGCGCGCTTCGGCGGCACGATCTTGCCGGCGATGGCCGAAACCGGACCCTCCTCGGTCGTCAGGCGCTCCAGGCATTGCTTCATGATACGCACCGATTGCCGCATTTCGTGCATACGGATCAAATAGCGGTCGTAGCAGTCGCCGTTCTTGCCGATCGGGATGTCGAATTCCAGGTCCGAATAGCATTCATAGGGCTGTGCCCGTCGCAAGTCCCAGGCCGCGCCGGAGCCGCGCACCATGACGCCGGAAAAGCCCCAGGCCCAGGCGTCTTCCAGCTTGACGACGCCGATATCCACATTGCGCTGCTTGAAGATGCGGTTGCCGGTCAAGAGGCCCTCGATATCGTCGAGGACCGTCAGAAACGGATCGCAGAAATCCCAGATGTCGTCGAGCAGACGGCGCGGCAGGTCTTGATGCACCCCGCCGGGCCGGAAATAGGCCGCGTGCAGGCGTGCGCCGCTTGCACGCTCATAAAAGACCATCAGCTTTTCGCGCTCTTCATAGCCCCAGAATGGCGGCGTTAATGCTCCAACATCAACAGCTTGTGAGATGACGTTGAGAAGATGGTTTAATATGCGGCCGATCTCGCAATAAAGCACCCGGATCAACTGCCCGCGGACCGGAACCTCCACGCCGGTCAGTTTTTCGACCGCCAATGCAAAAGCGTGCTCCTGGTTCATCGGCGCCACGTAATCGAGGCGATCGAAATAGGGTACTGCCTGCAGATAGGTCTTATGCTCGATCAGCTTTTCGGTGCCGCGATGCAGGAGCCCGACATGGGGATCGGCGCGGGTTACCACCTCGCCATCGAGTTCCAGGACCAGGCGCAGCACGCCGTGCGCGGCCGGATGCTGCGGACCGAAATTGACGTTGAAATTGCGAACCTGTGCTTCTGCCATCACGCCGCCGTCAGTTGCCGTCAGCCTTCTCGTCGCCCGGCAGTGCGTATTCGGTGCCCTCCCAGGGACTGAGAAAATCGAAATTACGGTATTCCTGATTGAGGCGGACCGGCTCATAGACGATCCGCTTCTTTTCGTCGTCGTAACGCACCTCGACGAAGCCGGTTAAGGGGAAGTCCTTGCGCAGCGGATGGCCGTCAAACCCGTAGTCGGTCAAGATCCGGCGCAGATCCGGATTGCCCGCAAACAGGACGCCGTACATGTCATAGGCTTCGCGCTCATACCAGGTGGCGGCGGGGAAGATGCCGGCAACCGACGGCACCTGGGTGGTGTCGTCGGTTTCCACCTTAAGGCGGATGCGCAGATTCTGCTTCGGGCTCAGCAGATGATAGACCACGTCGAACCGCTTTTCGCGGGCCGGCCAATCGACGCCGCAAATGTCGATCAAGCTGATGAACTGGCAGCGAATGTCGTCGCGAAGATAGCGGGCGACGTCGGTGACCGTATGGGTCGCCACGGTCATGGTCAATTCGCCGTTGGTCACCGCCCAATCGGCCACCGCATCACCAAGGGCCTGGGCAATATAGTCGCCCAATTCGGTGAGTGTTTCGTCCATGTCCCTGCCCGGCCTGTTCCTAACGCTCTATCGTGCCCGTGCGGCGGATCTTCTTTTGCAACAGCATCACACCATAAAGCAGGGCTTCTGCGCTCGGCGGACAGCCCGGCACATAAATATCAACCGGCACCACCCGGTCGCAGCCGCGCACCACCGAATAGGAATAATGGTAGTAGCCCCCGCCATTGGCGCACGATCCCATGGAGATCACATAGCGCGGTTCCGGCATCTGGTCGTAGACCTTGCGCATGGCCGGGGCCATCTTGTTGGTCAAGGTTCCGGCGACCATCATCACGTCCGACTGGCGCGGACTGGCGCGCGGCGCATAACCGAAGCGCTCGAAATCATAGCGCGGCATGACCCCCTGGATCATTTCCACCGCACAGCAGGCCAAGCCAAAGGTCATCCACATCAAGGATCCGGTGCGCGCCCATTGGATCAGCGAGTCGGTGGATGTGACGATGAACCCCTTGTCGGCTAATTCATCATTGATTTCAAGGAAATAGGGATCAGCCTCGCCGACAGGGCGTCCGGTGTTCGGATCGATGACGCCGGTCGCGGCCGGGGCCAACTCCGGTCTTGTCGGCGTTTCTAATCCCATTCCAAGGCTCCCTTGCGCCATTCATAGATAAAGCCGATGGTCAGGACCGCCAGAAAGATCATCATCGACCAGAAGCCGAACCAGCCGATTGATTTGAAGGCCACCGCCCAGGGGAACAGGAACGCCACTTCCAGGTCGAAGATGATGAACAGGATCGACACCAGATAGAACCGGACATCGAATTTCATCCGCGCATCGTCGAAGGCATTGAATCCGCACTCATAGGCCGACAGCTTCTCCGGATCCGGCTTCTGATAGGCGATGATGAACGGCACGATCAACAGAACCAAACCAAGCGCCATCGCAACGCCCAGGAAGACGATGATCGGCACATAGTCTTTCAAGAGTTCGATCACGGATGGCTGGCCCCATGTCGATTCGGCGGATGCCGGGTGGATGTTGCCACGCGCAAAGGCGCAGCTTAGTCCGATCTGCCGTAGGGTCAATCCATTGCCCCGATTCACCGCACGGCCGAAGACGGGGCACGCTTATCCCACCCATGCCAGTGTGACAAGTCCTTTGGTGGCGGGCGCCCGGCCGAAACATCCTCAGGCGGCGGTAATTCCGTCCAGCGTGCCAATATGTCGCCGTTATTGGAGGATGCATTCCGCACGCTGTTCCAAAGTCAAAGAAAATCTTAGACTTGAATTACGTGTTTATACATATTCAAATTATCGACCAGGGAGGGCTACCCCATGACCAACACAGACACAAACACTGCAGGCATGCCCGAACTACCGCAAAGCGTGCGGGACAATTGGCTGTGGTTCGTTCTTCTCGGACTGTTCTTCCTTGTCGGCGGCGGATTCGCAATCCTCATGCCGTTGGCATCGAGTATTGCGGTGAAGACCGTCATCGCGGTGATTTTCCTGATTACCGGCGTCGTCCAGATCTTCCAGGCCTTTCGCGTTCAAGGCTGGGGCGGATTTCTATGGGGCCTGCTTATGGGAGCGGTCTTCGTCATTGCCGGCGGAGTGCTGTTGACCGACACATTTGCCGGCCTGATCACGTTGACGATCATCCTGGCCGCCAGTTTCGTCGCCCAGGGCGTCTTCGAGGCCATTTTGGGGATCCGCGCAAGACCCATGCCCGGCTGGGGCTGGGTCGTTTCCAGCGGCGTCATTTCGGTAATCGTCGGCCTCATGATATGGCAAAGATTGCCGGTTTCAGCCGGCTGGGCGCTCGGCTTGATGGCCGGTATCGGCCTGATATCAAGCGGCGTTTCGTTCATGGCCCTGGGTTTTGCCGCCAAAAGCCAATCCTAGAATCTAGCCATGTCCTGATCGAATGGCATGTGCGCCAGATACCTATCATTCGGGAGTGGAAGTGGCCGGCGCATTGTGAAATCATAGGCGGGTTAGAGGGAAGAAGGGGTGTGGGCAACACGGTGTTGGCGTCGGACAAATCAGATCATCTGTTCTCGCGTATCGACGACAAGATCGACGACCTGGTCGACCTGACCCAGGCCCTCATTCGCATCCCGACCATCAATCCCCCCGGCGATGCCTACACACCCTGCGCGGAACTGCTTGGCGAGCGGCTGCGGCGACGGGGTTTTGAAGTCAGCTATATACGCGGCGAAGATACGCCGGGAGACAGCGATATCTATCCGCGCACCAACGTGATCGCCCGCAAGGAAGGCCGGCGACCGGGACCATGCGTCCATTTCAATTCCCATATTGACGTGGTGGAAGTCGGGTTTGGCTGGAGCCGTGATCCGTTTGGCGGCGAGGTGGTCGACGGCAAGGTCTATGGCCGGGGCGCCTGCGACATGAAAGGCGGCCTGGCGGCGTCGGTCATTGCCGCGGAGGCCTATCTGGAAGTGAACCCGGATTTTCCCGGCGCCATCGAGATTTCCGGGACAGTAGACGAAGAATCCGGCGGCTTCGGCGGGGTTGCCTATCTTGCCGGCAAAGGCCTGTTCTCGCCGCCGCGGGTTGATCATGTGATCATTCCCGAACCATTGAACAAGGACCGGATCTGCCTCGGTCACCGGGGCGTCTGGTGGGCCGAAATCAAAACCCATGGCCGCATCGCTCACGGATCGATGCCGTTTCTGGGAGATTGCGCGGTGCGCCATATGGGCGCTGTGCTGTCGGCCTTCGAGAATGAGCTTTATCCGCTGCTCGCCAACAAGCGTACCCAGATGCCGGTGGTCCCGGACGGGGCCCGGCAATCGACCATGAACATCAACGCCTTTCACGGCGGCCAGCCGGAGGGTTTTGACGGATTGCCGTCACCGTGCGTGCCGGATTCCTGCCGGATGGTGATCGATCGGCGGTTCCTGATCGAAGAATCCCTGGACGACGTCAAGGACGAGGTACGGTCGATCCTCGATCGCCTGGCAGCCGAACGCGATGATTTTCGCTATGACCTGACCGATATCATGGAAGTGGAGCCGACGATGACGGAGCGCGACGCCCCGGTCGCCCGTGCGGTTGCCGAAGGGATCGACCGCGTCCTCGGCAAACCGGCGGATTATGTCATTTCGCCTGGCACCTATGACCAGAAACATATCGCCCGCATTGGCCACCTTCATGATTGCGTGGCCTATGGGCCCGGTATTCTGGACCTCGCCCACCAGGTCGACGAATATGTCGGCATCGAAGACATGGTCCAATCGGCGAAAGTGATGGCCAGCGCCATTCATGCCCTGTTGCATGGGCCCGACCTTGCGACCGCGTGAGATAAATATGAACACCCTGAAGAGCATTTAAACGGAGGACGTCGAAACCATGAACAAACCCCTCAAACACCTGTTCGCTGCCGCGGCCGTTGCTTTTGCGGCAACGGTCGGGGTGGCGCAGGCGGCCAAGACCGACGTGACGCTCGGTATCCGCCTGGAACCGCCGCATCTGGACCCAACCGCAGGCGCGGCGGGCGCCATCGACTGGATCGTCTATGCGAACGTATTCGAGGGCCTGACCCGCATCGATCGCAACGGCGCCGTCAAACCGGCACTCGCCGAAAGCTGGACCATTTCCGACGACGGCAAGGAATACACCTTCAAGCTCCGCCAGGGCGTCAAATTCCATGACGGTTCGGATTTCAGTTCGGCCGATGTTGTGTTTTCCTACGACCGCGCCCGCGCGGACGATAGCGTCAATGCGCAAAAGGGCCTGTTCTCGGCGATCGACACGGTCGAGGCGGTCGACGCCAACACGGTTAAGGTGACGCTGAAAAATCCGCAGGGCAGTTTCCTGTTCAATATGGGTTGGGGCGACGCCGTTATCCTGTCGCCGAACAGCGCCGACAACAACAAGACCAGTCCGGTCGGCACCGGCCCATTCAAATTCTCCAAATGGGTGAAGGGCGACAACATCCAGCTTGTCAGGAACCCGGATTATTGGGGTACGCCGGCCAAGCTTGAGAAAGCGACCTTCAAAATCATCAGTGATCCGGCGGCCGCCTTGTCGGCTTTGTTGGCGGGCGACGTGGATGGATTTCCGATCTTTCCGGCTCCCGAAAACCTCGACCAGCTAAAGTCCGATCCCCGGTTCTCTGTTGTCGTCGGGTCCACCGAAGGTGAAACGATCCTGTCGACCAACAATGCCAAGCCGCCTTTCGACGACGTTCGGGTACGCCGGGCGATCGCCCACGCCATCAACCGTCAGTCGATCATTGACGGCGCCATGTTCGGATACGGTACGCCGATCGGATCGCATTTCGCGCCGCATCATCCGGCCTATGTGGATCTGACCGGCCAATATCCCCATGATCCGGAAAAGGCCAAGGCTTTGCTGGCGGAAGCCGGTCATCCGAACGGTTTCAAGGCGACGCTGAAACTGCCGCCGCCCTCCTATGCCCGGCGTGGCGGCGAAATCATCGCGGCTGACCTGCGCAAGGTCGGTATCGAACTGGAGATCATTCCGGTGGAATGGGCGCAATGGTTGAAGGAGGTCTTCAAGGCGACCGACTACGATTTGACGATCGTGTCGCATACCGAGCCGATGGATATCGAAATCTATGCCCGCGATAAGTACTACTTCAATTACGACAGCGCTGACTACAAGGCAGTGATCAAGGAACTGGACGTCACATCTGACCCAGATAAGCGCACGGAATTGATGAAAAAGGCGCAGACAATCCTGGCCGATGACGCCGTGAACGGTTTCCTGTTCCAACTCGCCAAGGCCGGCGCCTGGAACGCCAAGCTGAAAGGCCTGTGGGAAAACATGCCCACACAATCCCTCGACCTTACCGAGGTCCATTGGGAAGACTGATCTGACTTCCACGCTCCCGCCTGCGGCGGCTGTCGCTGCCGCGGGCATTTCCCTGTTGATGCGGCGCAGGCTATCGGAATGCTCGTTTACGCTTTGAGGCGGCTTTTGTCGCTCGCCATTACCTTGCTGGTGGCCACTTTGGTCGTGTTCGCGGTCATGGAAGTGCTGCCTGGCGATCCGGCGGAATTGATGCTCGGCATCAATGCCCAGGAGGACACGCTGGCGGCGCTCAGATCGCAAATGGGGCTCGATAAGCCAATTCCGGTTCGCTATTTCGACTGGATTTCCGGCATGGTGGTCGGGGATTTCGGCAAGAGCTATACCTATGACGTTCCGGTCACCGAGTTGATCGCAGAGCGCATGTGGGTGAGCCTGCCGCTGGCGATGATCGCGCTGCTCCTGTCCACCGCGATTTCCATTCCCGTCGGCGTGCTGGCCGCCTCGCGCCACAACAAACTGACCGATGTCAGCGTCATGGGGCTCACCCAGATCGGCATCGCGGTGCCCAATTTCTGGTTCGCCCTGCTTTTGGTCTTGGTCTTTTCCATTACGCTCAGATGGTTCCCGTCCGGCGGCTTTGCCGGCTGGGAAAGTGGCATCTGGCCGGCGCTGAAATCCCTGTTCCTGCCGGCGGTGGCGCTGGCTCTGCCCCAAGCGTCCATCCTGGCCCGGGTCATGCGCTCCTCGCTGCTCGATGTCATGCACGAGGATTATGTGCGCACCGCCCGCGCCAAGGGATTGCCGCGCCATGTGACCTTGTGGCGACACGCGGTGCGCAACGCGCTGATCCCGGTGCTCACCATACTCGGCCTGCAATTCGCCTTCCTGCTGGCCGGCACGATCATCATTGAAAACGTGTTTTTCCTGCCGGGGCTGGGGCGGCTGATCTTCCAGGGCATCGTCCAACGCGACCTGATTGTCGTCAAAGGCCTGATCGTCCTGCTGGTGGCCACGGTTATTTTCGTCAATTTCATTGTCGATCTGACATATGCCCTCGTCGATCCGCGATTGAGGAGGCGTAGCGCATGAGTGCGGATGAATTTGTCGGCGAACGCGAATCCATTGGCGATATCCTAGGCAAATGCCTGCGCAACAGGAGCTTTGTCGTCGGCGGCATTGTTACCGTTGTCCTTGTCCTGATGGCCGCCATCTCCCTGTTCTGGACCCCCTATCCGATCACGGAACTGGAGATCGCCCGCAAGCTGAAAGCGCCCAGCGGCGCCCATTGGTTCGGTACCGATCATTTCGGACGCGACGTCTTCTCCATGATTATGGTCGGCGCGCGCAATTCCATCGCCGTCGCCTTTGTCGCCGTTGGCATCGGCATCGGCATCGGCGTGCCGCTCGGCACCCTTGCGGCGGCGCGCGGCGGCCTGGTGGACGAGGCGCTGATGCGCTTCAACGATTTCGTCTTCGCCTTTCCGGCCCTGTTGTCAGCGGTGATGATCACGGCGATTTTCGGACCAGGCGCAATAAACGCCATCGTCGCCATCGGCATCTTCAACATCCCGGTCTTTGCGCGTATCGCCCGCGGCGGCGCGCTGAGCCTTTGGCAGCGCGAATTCATTCTCGCCGCCCGGGTGTCCGGCAAGAACCAGGCAAGGATCACCATCGAGCACATCATTCCGAACATCCTGAATATCCTGATCGTTCAAGGAACCATCCAATTCTCGCTCGGCATCCTGGCCGAAGCCGGTCTGAGTTATGTGGGGCTTGGCACCCAGCCGCCGATGGTCAGTTGGGGGAAGATGCTCAACGAAGCCCAAACGATGATGACCTTCGCGCCGCATCTGGCGCTGTTTCCGGGTCTTGCCATCGTCATCACGGTCCTTGGCCTCAATCTCCTGGGCGACGGTCTGCGAGACGTCCTCGATCCGAGGCTGAGGAGGCTCAGATGACCGGCACACTTCTCCAGATCGACAATCTGAACCTGGATATCGGCGAGACATCGATCCTGCGCGACGTGTCGTTGACCATCGATCGCGGCCGGACCCTGGGCCTGGTGGGCGAATCCGGCTCCGGCAAGTCGATGACCGCCCTTGCCACCATGCAGCTCTTGCCGACCGGCAGCAGCGTGACCGGCTCGATCCGCGTCGGCGATACCGATATTCTAAGCCGGACCGAGGCACAGATGTGCGACCTGCGCGGCCAGACCATCGGCATGGTGTTCCAGGAACCGATGACCGCGCTCAATCCGGTGAAAACGATCGGCGAGCAGGTGGCGGAAGGAATCCGCTGGCACTTGAATGTAAGCCGCGCGGAAGCAGAGGAACAGGCGCTGACGGCACTCGACCGGGTCGGCCTGCCGGCCGCCCGTTTTTCGCCCAATCGGTTCCCCCATCAGCTTTCCGGCGGACAGCGGCAACGGGTGGTGATCGCCATCGCCGTGGCCCTGCGCCCACAATTGCTGATCGCCGATGAGCCGACGACTGCGCTTGATGTCACCATCCAGCGGCAGATCCTGGAATTGCTGCGCGGCCTGGTGGATGAAAACCAGATGGCATTGTTGCTGATCACCCACGACCTGGCGGTGGTCGCCGATATGGCCGACCACATCACCATCATGCGCAAGGGTGAGATCGTGGAACACGGCGAGACGGCGGACCTGTTCCGCACCATGCAGCATCCCTATTCGAAGCAACTCCTGGAAGCCTCGTCCCATGTGCCGGTCAGTACCCGCCCACCGGTCTTCTCAAAGGACATGGCCGGACAGCCGGCGGTCGCCAAGGTCGACAGCCTGGTCCGTGAATATATTCTGCCGAAGCAATCCCTGTTCAAGCCGGCGCCGCGATTTCGGGCCGTCAATGATGTGTCGTTCGACATCTATCCGGGACAGAGCCTCGGCCTGGTCGGCGAATCCGGCTGCGGCAAGTCGACGCTTGCGCGGACGCTGCTGGCGCTTGACGCCCCAAATGGCGGCGGCATCCGGATCATGGATACCGATCCGTTCGGCCTGCCCCACAAGGACCTGATGGCGCTTCGGCGCAACATGCAGGTGGTGTTCCAGGACCCCTATGGCAGCTTCAATCCGCGCCATAAAGTGGCCCGGCTGATTGCCGAACCGTTGCATTTGCTTGGCAGCGAAATGACGGCGCGGGAGCGGGCGGAAAAGGTGGCGCGGTCGCTGGTCGATGTGGGCCTGTCGCCGGATGACGCCGACAAGTTTCCCCATGAATTTTCCGGCGGACAGCGCCAGCGCCTGGCAATTGCCCGCGCCTTGATCACGGAGCCGAAGCTGATCGTCGCCGACGAGCCGGTATCAGCACTTGACGTGTCGATCCGCGCCCAGGTGCTCGACCTGCTCGCCGAACTGCGTGACCGGCTCGGCGTCTCCTACCTGTTCATTTCCCACGACCTGTCGGTGGTTCGCGCGGTCACCGACGAGGTGTTGGTCATGTACGAAGGTCAGATAGTCGAACGCGGGCCGACGGACACGGTCTTCGACGATCCGCAACATGCCTATACACAACGGCTCGTCGCGGCCGCGCCCGATCTCGCCCGGGCCCTTGCCCGCCGCGAGCAGGCCGCCGCATCGCCCGGCGCATCATGATTGCGACCGCTCGTCGGCACCGCGAAATTGCGCGGCGTGATGGGCGGCGTGGAAATAATCGCGCCGGCCGGTGACCACCAGGGCCATTTCGTCGATCTCCGCGATGATCGCGTCGGCGCAACGAATGATTCCCGATTTCTGGCGCATGCCACGCCGGGCGTCGATAACCCGCCGCCGGCAATCTCCCAGGGCCGCGAGCAGTTGTTGATGATCGAAGGTTCTCGGGCGACTGGTACGTCTCGATGTCATGATCGCTCCTTTTGTTCACTATACGTTCTTATGCATATATTCCTGGACCGTCAACTGACCGGACGTTGAAAGGACAAGACGTTGTTCAATGTCGACCTGCGGATCCAGCCGGCGGTAATAACATTCAGGATTGCAACGTCATTCCAATGCGGGCATTTCTAGCATCCATGAAACATGGCGGCGACTTGACGGATGCTATGGCGCGGTTTGGTGGCTGCGCGGCGGATTGGCTGGATCTTTCCACCGGCATCAATCCCGTGCCGTGGCCGGTTGTCGAACGCCTGGAACTGGATATCTGGACCCGGCTGCCGGCTCAGGCGGAATTGACAGGCCTGCTCGAACAGGCGTGCAAGTCCTATCGGGTGCCGCAGGCTTGCGGCATTGTCGCGGCGCCGGGAACCCAGGCGATCATTCAGTGGCTGCCACGCATCGCGCCCGACGGACCGGTGGCCGTCCTCGTTCCCACCTATGGCGAGCATTTGGATGTCTGGCAGGCCGCCGGCAGGACCGTCTTCGCTGCTTCAACCTTGGATGAGGCCTTGTCGGCCGCGCCGAATGTGGTGCTTGCCAATCCGAACAACCCCGACGGGCGGCTGATACCGGTCGATGCCTTGTTGGACGCGGCGGAAACCATTGCCACGCGCGGCGGCCGCCTGATCGTCGATGAGGCCTTTGCCGATCTTGATCCCGACTGCAGCCTCGCTCCCCATATGACCGGTCTGCCGGTGGTCATATTGCGTTCGTTCGGCAAGTTTTTCGGCCTGGCTGGTGTGAGGCTTGGATTTGCCATCGCCCAGCCGGCGACAGCCGATCGACTGCTTGCCGCGCTTGGGCCTTGGGCCGTGTCCGGCCCGGCAATCCAGGTCGGCCGGCAGGCACTGGCCGATGACGAGTGGATCGCCGCGACCCGCCGGAGGCTTCAATCCGACGCCACCCGCCTGACCATGATCCTAGAAGCCGGCGGAATGGCCGATATGGGCGGCACGGCACTCTTTCGACTGACGCGGTCGGAGCAGGCGCGAGAGATCCACCGGCATCTGGCGGCGCAACACATCTGGACCCGGATATTCGATGAACAACCAACCTGGATCCGCTTCGGATTGCCAGGATCGGATACGGCATTTCAGCGGCTGCAGGCTGCCCTCGCCTCGTATTCCGGCACCATGGCGATTGGCGGATGATCGGAGCGCTGTCGCAGCCGGCGATCCTGGTTCTGGCGCTGATTCTCGATGCCCTGATCGGTGATCCACGGCCGATTTGGGACAAGATCCCCCATCCCGTCGCATTGGCAGGGCGCTATATCGGGTTTCAGGATCGGGTGCTGAACGGCGCGGATCTAACCGCCGCCCAACGTCGGCGCCGTGGTGTCGTCCTAGTTATTCAATTGGTTGTCTTGGCGGCTATTCTCGGCTGGCTGGTGCAGACACTCCTGATAGCGTTGCCGGCGGGATCGACCGTCGTCGCCCTGCTCGCATCGATCCTGATTGCCCAGCGCAGCCTGTATGAGCATGTCAACGCCGTCGCCGCCGGTTTGCGCGATGGTGGCATCGACGGCGGCCGCGCCGCGGTCGCCCATATTGTCGGCCGCGATCCGGACCGCCTCGACGAACCCGGCATTGCCCGCGCGGCAATCGAGTCGACGGCGGAGAATTTCTCTGATGGCGTGGTAGCCCCGGCCTTCTGGTTCGTCCTGTTCGGCCTGCCCGGCCTGCTCGTTTACAAGGCGATCAATACGGCTGATTCCATGATCGGTTATAAGACTGAGCGCCACCAGCATTTCGGCTGGGCGGCGGCACGGTTCGATGATCTCCTCAGCTGGCTGCCGGCCCGCCTGTCGGGCCTGCTGATCGCCTGCGCGGCGCCGCTGGCCGGTGGCCGTATACGACATGCCTTGGCGATCATGGTCCGCGACGCGCCGATCCATCGCTCGCCCAATGCGGGCTGGCCGGAAGCGGCGATGGCTGGCGCCGTGCAAGTGGCGCTCGCCGGACCGCGCATCTATGCCGACGGTGTCGCCGACGATCCCTATCTCAATGCCGGCGGACGGCTCGCGATCGGCGCCGACGAAATCTCCGCGGCTTTGCGGGTCCTCGCCGGCGCCTGTTTCTTGCATGGCTTCCTATATGCGCTGATCGCACTGGTGTTCTAACCGATCGCCGCATTCAGGCATCAAGACGCCAGAACGAGACCGGGCATTTGCGCCCGATCGCCTTGAGCACGCGCGGCGAATCCGCCTGCAAGAAATCCGGCGCCCGTTCGGTCTTCTCAAAGCAGAATTTGCGCGGCAGATCGCGATAGAGCGAACGCGGCGGCAGACCGTATCCGGCGGAAAGGTTCTTCATACGGCCGCCGAAATCGGCGTCGTGATGGTAGATCGTCGAAATGCCGATCTCTTCGAACAGGAACCAAATCGCCGCGGTCAGCAAGGCTTGATCCCAGATGCGACCGTGAGCCGACAGCACCTTTTGGGTGTAGATGGCGGCCTTTTCCGGGTTCACATCACCGCCACACCACCGGCGGATCACTTGACGCCGCCCCTTGCTGCTCACGCAATCGGACAATTCGTTCTTTATCCAGGCGGCGCGTCTGATCCAGTCCGTCTGAATTTCCTCGATCAAGGCCACATCGCGATCCAGATCAATGTCCATCCGTGCCCAGGCAAGGGTGAGAAAGCCCGTGCGCGCATTCGGATGGCTGTTGTATGAAAACGGATTGTCTTTAAACACCTTTCGGAACGCCTCGTCGTGGTCGGTCGAAAAGTTCAGGTGCAGCACCAGATTGAAGCCGTCGCGGGAGGTCTGCTGCCAGGTATCTCTTTTACCCTTGCCCCAGATGCCTAAGGTCAGGCGATAAAAGCGCGGATCAAGCGGCCAGGTGTAATCCAGATCGGCGGCGCAGAGCCGGCCGTCGCCTTTTCTTGCGACAGTATCGGATACAATCGGACGGGCCAGCAATTTGGCAAACCGGCCCCGCTTGACGTCGGCAATCGGCATGCCGTCACCGACATGGCGCCCCAACAAATAGGCCGCGTAACGGTCCTCGAAATAGGGGAACAATGTGCGCCCGCGCGGCAGGCAGGCAATGATTTCCTTTGCAAGGTCTTTGCGCATGGGTCTTTGCTCGACAAACGAGCCCTACTGTCCGCCGCGCATAAACGCGGCGGGGGTCATTCAGTTAAAATGAGAAAACCAAGACGCCCGAATGGCGCACGCCAATCGCCGGGCGACTCAGCGCGTCACTTAAAGGGTCTTGTCATGAATCAGCGACCGGCGGCCCCGATCGAAAGGCGCGTTAGGCTGGCGCCCGGTAACCGGGGAAATGTCCGGTCGCGATCCTATGGTAGAAGAATGCGAACATGGGACGATCTCCAAATAAAATCAGCGGCTGCATTTACAGGAAGGCCGTTGCCCAGACAAGACCTAATCGGCACCGCGACTGCCGCTCAGCGTCCCAATTCCGGCCATTGCGGCATTTTCGTAACGGTTGGTCCGGACTATGACGATGCGGTGCCGGCGATCTGCAGGAGGCGGTTTAGATCTAGGTGCTCTTGCAGATGATCGGCAAGGTCGTCAAGGACGGTGTCCATCTTGTGATCGTAACTAAGGCCGGACCGGCCGCCGCGTTCCCTTAGGAACCAGGCGCGAAAGCGGTCATCGGCGAACATGCCGTGCAGATAGGTCCCGATGACGCGGCCGTCCGGCGATGTCGCGCCGTCGGCCTGGCCCTCGATGGTCGCGAAGGGCCGCGCGCAATCGTCGCCTTCGGTGCGGCCGAGATGGATTTCGTAACCGCGAATGGGCAATCCGGAAGCCCGATGCGTGCCGGCGGCTGGCCGCGTGGTCTTGTCGCCGCCAAGCACGGTTTGGATATCGAGCAATCCCAGGCCGTCGACCCGGCATGGCGGCCCCTCGATGCCGTCCGGATCGGCGATCGTCGCGCCGAGCATCTGATAACCGCCGCAAATGCCGATCACCCCGCCGCCGCGGCGATAATGGGCGGCAATGTCGATGTCCCAGCCCTGGGCGCGCAGATCGGCGAGATCGGCAATGGTCGATTTCGATCCCGGTAGCAGCACGATATCGGCGTCACCGGGCAACGGTTGCCCGGGTTTGATGATTTCGATCGCCACGCCCGGTTCCAGGCGCAGCGGATCGAGATCGTCGAAATTGGCGATGCGCCCGATTTGCGGCACGACGATCCTGACCGCCGCCTGCTCCCGTCGCGGGCCGCTCACCAGTCCGAGCGTATCCTCCGCCGGGAGCAGGCCGGCATCAGCGAACCCTGGCACCACGCCGAGCGATGGCCATCCGGTCCGCCGCTCAATCTCCGTCAGACCGTCATCGAACAGGCTCGGGTCGCCGCGAAAGCGGTTGATGAGAAAAGCCGCGACCTGCGCCCGGTCGCTATCGTCCAAGACCGTGTGGGTGCCGACCAGGCTGGCAATAACCCCGCCGCGATCAATATCGCCGATCAGCACCACAGGCACTCCGGCGGCAATGGCAAAGCCCATATTGGCAATATCGTCCTGCCGCAGATTGGTTTCCGCCGGACTGCCGGCACCCTCGACAATCACCAGATCAGCTTCTGCGGAGAGGCTCCGATAACTTTCCAGGACCGGAGCTAAGTATTGCGAGCGTTGCGCGGCATAGGCGCGGGCTTTCAACGTCGCAACCCGTTTGCCTTGGACGATAACCTGAGCGCCGGCTTCCGATTCCGGCTTCAGGAGGATCGGATTCATATGCACGCTCGGCGCCACGCCACAAGCCAGAGCCTGCAAGGCTTGAGCCCGGCCGATCTCGCCGCCATCGGCAGTGGCGGCGGCATTGTTCGACATGTTCTGCGGTTTGAACGGACGCACAGTCAGGCCGCGCCGCGTAAAGGCCCGACACAGCCCGGCGACAATCAGCGACTTGCCGACATTGGAGCCGGTCCCCTGGACCATGATCGCGGCGGTCATGGGGCGGGACCTGGCATGGGTGTTGTTGACCGCGATTTAATCCAATCCGAATACGCTACGGCGTCATCCCGTGCGCGCTGCAGCATGGAATGCTGCTGCGCAGACACGGGATCTCTATTCAATTGGTCGAACAGGTGTAAGCAGCCTCTCCATGATCTGCGTCCTCCGACCCAACTGGCAGTTATTCCCGCGAAAGCGGGAATCCAGGGCCAAACACAACGACCTGAATTAGCAACCCTAAATTCCCGCTTTCGCGGGAATAACTGCTGGGTATGGATTCGACGAGGACAAATACAGGTTGGAGATCCCGGATCTGCAGCGCACCACTTCGTGCTGCGCGGCGTCCGGGATGACGCGGTGCGTACTGGCAATGGTGACAAAGGAGGAGCTACGGGCACACCAGCACCCCCGTCAATCGCTCAAAACTCAATCCCCACCTGCGCCTTCACGCCCGATCGGAACGGGTGCTTGATTTGGGTCATGTCGGTGACCAGGTCCGCCGCCTCGATGAGATCGTCCTTGGCGTTGCGGCCGGTGACGATGACGTGCTTGCCCTCCGGCCGGGCCTTCAGCGTTTCGACGATTTCCTCGATCGGCAGATAGTCGTAGCGCAGCACGATGTTCAGTTCGTCGAGCAGGACCACCTTGTGCTCGTCATCGGCGATCAGAGCCTTGGCCTTTTCCCATGCGGCGCGGGCGGCGGCGATGTCGCGTTGGCGGTCCTGGGTTTCCCAGGTAAAGCCCTCGCCCATCGTGTGCATGGTGACAAGATCGGGAAAACGTTCCAGCACCACCCGCTCGCCAGTCTCCCATTTGCCCTTGACGAATTGCACGACGCCCACCTTCATTCCGTGACCCAAGGCGCGAAAGACGATACCGAACGCGGCCGTCGACTTGCCCTTGCCCTTGCCGGTATGGACGATCAGCAGGCCTTTCTCGATGGTCTTGGTGGCGATGATCTTGTCGCGCGCGGCTTTCTTCTTGCGCATTTTCTCCGCGTGGCGGGCATTTAGTTCCTCTTCGGTCATGTCGCGGGCCATGTCACACGGTCTCCTCGTCCCGTTCCGTTCTGCTCAATGTTTCCAACCGATCATAAGTGCTGTTGCGCCTTGGTGACCAGAGGCCGCGATCGATGGCCTCGCGGAAACGGTCGATCATTTCCTGCAACGCCGCCGGGTTTTCGCGTTCGACAAAGTCTCGAACGGCGGCGTCATCAATATAGGCATCGAACAATTGGTCGAAATGGTGGTCCTTGACGGCGCGGGTCGTTGCGGCAAAGGCGAATAGATAATCGAGCGTCGCCGCCATTTCGAAAGCGCCCTTATAGCCATGGCGCATGATGCCGGCGATCCATTTCGGATTGGCGGCACGACCGCGGACGACGCGGGCGATCTCTTCGTCCAGCGTGCGCACCACCGGCCGCTCCGGCCGCGAATGGTCATTGTGATAAACGTTCGGATCGCGGCCCGACAATGTCGCGACAGTCGCCGCCAATCCGCCCTCGAACTGATAATAATCGTCAGAATCAAGCAGATCGTGTTCGCGGTTGTCCTGGTTGTGAACCACCGCATCGACTTTAGCCAGACGGGTTTCCAATTGGGACCGGGCCTGGTCGCCTTCGACCCCGCCCCCATAGGCATAGCCGCCCCAGGTCAGGAAGGCATCAGCAAAATCGCCGCGCTCCTCCCAAATGCCCTCATCGATGAGGGTTTGCAGGCCGGCGCCATAGGCTCCGGGCCGGGCGCCGAAGACCCGATGTGTCGCAGCGCGCAGGGCGGCGGCCGCATCAAGGCCCGCCTGTCGGTGTTCGGCTGACTCCCGCTTCACCCTTGCGGCGATCGGATTGGCATCTTCGGGTTCGTCGAGATCGGCGATCGCCCTGACGGCACTGTCGAAGAGATCAATTTGGTAGGGAAAGGCATCTCGGAAAAAGCCGGAAATACGTAAGGTGACGTCGACCCGGGGCCGGCCCAGTTCACCGAGCGGGATCACCTCAAATCCGGTCACCCGGCCGGAGCCGCTCTCCCAGACCGGCCGCGCGCCGATCAGCGCCAAGGCTTGAGCAAGATCGTCGCCGCCGGTGCGCATGTTGGACGTACCCCAGACCGTGAGCACGATTGCCGTGAGCCATTCGCCCTCGTCCTGGAAATGGCGCTCCATCAGCCGCTCCGCCGACTTCCAGCCGAGCCGCCAGGCGGCATCGGTCGGAACCGAACGCACGTCGACCGAATAGAAGTTGCGCCCGGTCGGCAATACGTCCGGCCGGCCGCGGCTCGGCGCGCCGGATGGGCCGGGCGGAACGAACCGGCCATTGAGCCCGGCCAGCATGGCGGCGCGTTCCTGGGATCCGGATTGATCGATGGACGGGGCAATGTCGCTCTCAATCGCCGCCATCACAGCGCTGGTCGCCAACCAATTGCCATCGAGACCTTGTCGTCCGTCGACCAGGGCCGCAGCCAGCAATTCAATGCGCTCCACCGTGTCGCCATTGGTGCGCCAGGGCGCGTCAAGGGCAAGCGCTAATTCAGCCGGCTTAGGCCCCTCATAAGCATCGCCCAAGTCACAATCGAGCGGATCGAATTCGCCGAGACCGAGATCGGCCGCGATTGCCCGGTGCAGGGATTGATCGCCCGGAGCGGGACCGCGCGGCAATCGGGCCAGGGCCACGATCAGGTCGGTCCGCTGTTGGTTTGCCGGGCTCACGCCCAGGATATGCAAGCCGTCGCGGATCTGCAGTTCCTTCAGATCGCACAAATGGGCATCAATCGCCGCCAGCGAGGCGTCCTTATTGTCCGAAACGCCTATGTTTAGATCCGCGTCCAGGCCGTGGCGGTGCACCAGGTCGAAAATATCCTCTTCCAGAACCGCCATGCGCCGCTGGTCAATGCCCGAAGCGAGGTAATATTCGTCGATCAGCGTTTCCAGTTCGGCGAGCGGCCCATAGGTCTCCGCGCGGGTCATCGGTGGCGTCAGGTGGTCGATGATCACGCCGCCGGTGCGCCGTTTGGCCTGGCTGCCCTCGCCCGGATCATTGACGATGAAGGGATAAAGGTGCGGCACCGGACCGAAAATCGCATCCGGGAAACAGGTTTCCGACAAAGCGAGCGCCTTGCCGGGCAGCCATTCCAGATTGCCGTGCTTGCCCATATGGACGATCGCCTGGGCGCCGAAGTCCCGCCGCAGCCAGGCATAGAACGCCAGATAATGGTGCGGCGGCACGAGCGCCGGATCGTGATAGGTGTCCTTCGGATCGATATTGTAACCGCGCGCCGGCTGGATGCCGACGACCACATTGCCGAACCGGTGTAACGCCAGTTGGAAGGCGCCGTTCGCCACATGGGGATCGTCCCGCGGCGGGCCCCAGCGCCCGGTAATTTGGTCACCGACTTCAGACGGCAGGTCCGCCAGAAAGGTTTCATAGGCGGCAATGTCGATGGAGATCCCGCTATCCCGCCCTGCCCTATGGTTCAACGCATTTGTCGGCCCGGCCTGGAGAAGTGCCATCAGTTCAGCCGAAGAGCCCGGCGCAGCTGCAGTATCATAACCATCCTCGGCCAGAGCCTCGATCACAGTCACGACGCTCGCCGGTGTATCCAGTCCGACGCCATTCGCCAATCGGCCGTCTTTGTTGGGATAGTTGGCGAGGATTAGCGCCAACCGTCGGTCGGCGACCGGCGTCCGCCCGATCCGGGCCCAGGCCACCGCCAGTTCGGCAACGAAATCCACCCGATCGGCTCGCGGCGCATAGGTGATCGGCGCATAACCGGTCTGCGGATCCGGCCTTCCCTCTTCCTTAAACGAGACCGCCCGGGTCAGCACCCTGCCGTCGATTTCCGGCAAGACAACATTCATCGTCAGATCGCGGATTGAGAGCCCGCGCAGGCTTTCCTGCCAGCCTGCCTCGTCGGAGCCGGAAAACACCACCTGAAGGACCGGCCGACCCGGCGCGTCGAGCGGGGTCGGTTCATGACGCGCGCCGATTTTCGAAACCGCGAATGCGGTGGCGTTCAGCACCACGGCCGGCGGATGGGCGGCAAATATCTCAGCGACCATGGCCGCGGAGACCGTCTCCTTCAGGCTGGTCACATAGATCGGCAGGGCGTTGATACCGACCTTGTCGAGGGCGCCAATCAGTGCATCCACGGGGGCCAGCGCGGCACCCTGGACTAGGGAACGATAGAACGTGATCGCCGCCACCGGCCGGTCCGCCTCAGACCATCGACCGGCAATATCGGCAAGGCTTGGCGTGACCAAGCCCGGCCAATGAAGCCCCGCCGGCGCGATCGGCCGCGCCGGATCGGGTTCCGGGGCGCCAACAAGCAAGTGACGGCAATAACCTACCGCCGCCGTCACATTGGCCGAACCGCCCTCGGCGAAATAGGACCAGAGCCGGCGGGCGGTATGTTCGTCGACCGTCGAATGAGCAGCCAATTCCGCATCCCAACGGCCATCGCCAGGGACGACAATCAGTTTCGTCCCCTGCCCCCGTGCCGTCTCGACTGCGCGATCCAGTCCATATTGCCAATAGCCGGCACCGCCCAGCAGCCGGATGATCACAAGCTTGGAATGAGCAAGCGTCTTTTCGACGAAGAGATCGATCGAATAAGGATGGGACAGCGCCATGAGATTGGCGAGCCGCAAGGATAGATCGCCAGTGCCGGCCTTGTGACAGGCCGCCAGCGCCGACAATTCCGTGTCCGCGGCGGACAAGAACAGGATATCGCCGGGCGCGATATCAAGATCGACCGCGTCGCCGTCATCGTCCACGCCTCTTGGCTGGGCGGCGAGCAGGTGCATGGATCAGACCTCCGCGCCCGACAGGATCGCCGCGATTTCGGCTGCGTCAAATCCGGTTTCGCCGATGACGATCAGCCCGGTCCTATCGGCATTGCCCGCCGGATTGAACCAGGTTTCGACGCGCGGACCAACCGCCTGCACCATCAGCGGCGCCGGCTTGCCATCGATCCGTACCGATCCCTTGACTCGCAATAGACCAGGCAAAGCCATGACCCGGCCGATTCGGGCACGGGCTTCATCCGCCGAGGCAACCGCCGGTGTTTCAACCACGATGCTGTCGAAATCGTCATGATCGTGGGGCTCATCCTCGTCATCGTGGTGACTGCGCCGTGACTCCATGTCTGCTTCAGCCGCGCTGTCGAGGCCGAGCAGGATGTCGCCGGAAAGCGCCCCGTGCCGTGCCTCGACCGACTTGACCGAGGGACGAATATCTTCCGAGACCCGGCGCATCACACCGGTCATGCGCGGGCCGTCGACCAAATCCGCCTTGTTGATCACCACCAGGTCGGCACAGCGCAACTGGTCTTCGAACAATTCCTCAATCGGGCTTTCGTGATCCAAGGCCTCGTCGGCCTGGCGCTGGCGGTCGACCGCCGCCTCGTCGCTGGCAAAGCGCCCTTCGGACACCGCTGCCGCATCGACCACGGTCACCACCCCGTCAACAGTCACGCGATTGCGCACGCTCGGCCATTGAAAGGCCCGCACCAGCGGCTGCGGCAGGGCCAGGCCGGAAGTTTCAATGACGATGTGATCGGGCATCGGATCGCGCTCGATCAGCATTTCCATGGTCGGCAGAAAATCGTCAGCCACTGTGCAGCAGATGCAGCCATTGGTCAGTTCCACCACCTCATCGGCTTTGCAGGCCTCATCGCCGCAATCAGCCAAAAGGTCACCGTCAAAGCCGAGATCACCGAATTCATTGACGATCAGCGCGATGCGGCGGCCGTTTGACGTCTCGATCAGGTTGCGGATCAGAGTCGTTTTACCGGCACCGAGAAAGCCCGTGACGATGGTGGCCGGTATGCGGGAGGGTGTGCTCACAGGCGGATCTCCGGATGGCTGGTAGGTTTGATGATCATTGGCAGGCCGGCGGCCACGAGCACGACCCGCTGGCAGGCCGCCGCGATTATCTGGTTCATGCGCCCATGCCAGTCGCGATAGCGTCGGGCGAGTGCATTTTCCGGCACGATCCCGGCGCCGACTTCGTTGCTGACCAGGATGACCGGCCCGGCTAAGTGCCGGATGCGGCCGGCCAGGTGATCGATATCGTGCTCCAGGTCGCGATCTGCATGCATCAGATTGGCGAGCCAAAGGGTCAGGCAATCCACCAGCAGGACCCTGCCCGGTCCGGCTTCCGACATGATGACGGATGCAAGATCGACCGGCGCCTCAATCGTCACCCAATCCTCCGGCCGCCGGGCCCGATGCAACGCCACCCGGCGCTGCATTTCCGGATCGTCACCGGCCGTCGCCGTCGCCACATAGGCCGGCGCCAGGCCGCTTTCGGCGGCAAGCCGCTCGGCGAAAGCGCTCTTACCGGACCGGGCGGCGCCGATCACCAATGTGGACAGGGCTTCTGACATCGAGGCGTTTTACCCCGACGGTTCGCCGCCGAGCCGCGCATAGAACGTGCCCGCGGCCCAGCCGAGCACCGCCCAGAACACCGCCGCCACGACCAATGTGGCAGCCACGAAATGGCCGGTCAGTTCGGACGGTACGGCACTGGTATAGCTCGGCGGATGCGGCGCGCCGATCACATGGGGCGCCAGGATCAATACGATCGCCCCCGCGCGCCAGGCCCAGCCGGAGGTGAATGCCATGATGGCGATGCCGCCGCCGGTCGCCACAATGCAGGCAAACCACCAAATCTGCCGACCGTAGACATCCGCCGTCGCCGCGCCGGGCAGTTCCGGCGGCAGCCCGAGCGCTGGCGCCAGGCTGACGGCGGCGAAGCCGGCAATACCCCACATCAGGCCGCGACGTGCAGTGACCGGATCTCCACGCAGCACCATCAAGGCCACTACAATGAGCGCGAATCCGATGCCGATAATCGCCGTGGTCAGCGCGGTATAGGCCGTCCGCTCAAGGCCGTCAGTGGGCGCCCAGGCTGCCTGGTCGTCGGTCTCCGCAGACACGTCGGAGTGAACCCGCCAAATTTGTTCGGATGCCGATTGCGGTCGATAGGTCGCCCGCTCAATTCCGGCCGGCGCCATGGAATGGTGGCCGCCGGCATTTTCGTATTTCTCCGCTTCAACAATCAGCGGCGTCGTTGTCAGGTGGCCGATTACCGCGGCAATCAGCCCGGCCATCACGCCGGCGCCGATGGCGCTCAGGAATATCCGTGAAATCATCGTCAAATCCCCTGCCCGGGCCGTACCGGCAATAGGCATGCCGGCTCAAGCCCAATGCGAAAAAGGCGCCGCCGAAGCAGACGCCCGAGCAAATCGCTAATCTACAAATTAATGGCAGGGAAATCCGAAGGCATGCCGCGTGTCATGGGCCGCATTGTGCAGGGTCTCGGATTGGGCAAGGCCCGCGCCGATGACCAAAAAGGCCCCGAATAGCAGGGCAAGCAGGGCTGCCGACCGCGAATTGACGCTGACATGGGCCTGCGACTTGGAAAATGATTGCGTGGTCATGGTTGTTTCTCCTTCCGTCCACCCGACGGGTTTTTGAGCCTATCTCACGCCGGCCGGTCTCCTGGCTTGCGGGTCGCCGCCGCGCCTGCGCCTTCCCGGGCCGGACTATTCAGTTCGGTCCAGTGGCTTGTGCAGGCCGGCTCGCCGCTCACAGTTGCGGGGGCAGCTGCGGCTTCGAAATCCCGAGATGGGTCATTCCTCACCGCATTCCCATTTCATCCCCTCAGGCTTTGCCCGATGTATGGGGAACCAACGCTGAACGCATTGTTGCAATAATCGGCAAGGCCGACAAGTCTTTATTGCCCGGGGACGGTCATTGAGGCGTGTTGCCGTTCGCCCTGCCATTGCGCTTTCGATGCCACCAGACCTCCAGGCGACGGCGCCAGCGGCGGACGGTCGGCAGGTCGATCGACAGGACCAAAAGGCCGAGCGGGATCATCCAAAATCCAAGGACAGGTAGGAATCCGAGCAGGCCGCCGACAATCAAAACGAGCCCGGCAGCGATCCGCACCGGCCGCGGTCCGGGGATCTTGATGCGCCGATCGCCAAAACGAATGACTGACATGATGTCCGTTCAATCCAGGTTCCGCCGGCGCGCCGCGAACCGGCATCCACGCGCGCCATCCGACCACCTGATCTTAATCTCTGATTCGTAAAGGCCGCATGTAGGACTCGAATGTGGCAGCGCAAAGCGGCCGCATAACGGGATTTACCCGCAAAACCGGTCAATTTCAAAGGCTATCGACAAATGCGGCCGGACGGGCTTGGCAGACCATTTCGGCTCTGGTATAGCCACGCCCTTGGAGATCATGTCTCTGATCCCCGGTAGCTCAGTTGGTAGAGCAAGCGGCTGTTAACCGCTGGGTCGCTGGTTCGAGTCCGGCCCGGGGAGCCATTTTTCAAAACGCCCGATTCCTCCTTTCTCCGACGCCTCGTTGCGCGCGGCGATGGCGGCCGTTTCCGCAAGCATATCAAAGGGTTGCCTGAATTCGGCATGAAGCTCGCCATGCTTCCAAACCGAGTTCGATAGTACGTAATTTAGGAGTCGCGCTTTCTCGCCTGGTGACTGTTTTTCGAACAATCGATGCGCATTATTGGCCAGTTCCAGCAAATCGATGCCCTGGTCCATGTACTCAAAATCAGCGTGGCGATGATTGGCGATCTCGGCCAGACACCGTTTCTGCTCGTCTGACCACTGACGATGCGTGCGGTCATAAAAGGCTTCCGACACGCGGCCGTCGACGCGATCGACATAGAGGGTCTCAAGGCGGTTGGTGAGCCGGGAGACCTCCTTTTCAAGCCGCGCGATCGCTTCCTCCTGATCCCGCTTCTTGGCGCTCCAGCTCTCCTTCAACGCCCGGCGCATCCAATCGAAGACATCGTCATCGATGCGCAGTTGGCGCAAGAGTTCGGCGAACTGCTCTTCCAGCACCTCCTCGCGGGTATAGGGCTCGTCGCATTTCCCCTTGAATCCGGAGCAATGATAATAGACGTACTTCTTTTTCTTGATTTCCCCGACCATCGCGCACCCGCAATGGCCGCATTTGATCAGGCCGCTAAAGGCGAAATCGTAGCTCGAACCGCGAATATTTTCCGCCTTGCGACCGTCAAGCACGCCCTACACGCGCAGCCACAAATCGAGCGGCACAAGCGGTTCATGACTGCCTTGATAGAGATTGCCCCTCCACTCGAACTCGCCCGTATAGAGGCGGTTGCGTAGGACCTTGTGGATGGAACTGACCGGTACGGGCTTGCGGCTCTTTCGAAACCGAAAGCCGGCGGCCTTCGCCTTTTTGCCAATATCCTTCAGCGAATAGCGTCCGGTCGCGTACCATCTGAACAAATCGGTGACCAGCGGCCCGAGTTCCGGATCAATTTCAATGATTTTCTTGCCGTCGGGGCCGGCGACATTCAGATAGCCCAACGGCGCGACGGACGGCCAAATGCCCTGCTGGGCCTTCTCGATCATCCCCTTCCGCGTTTCCTCCGACAGATTGTCGATATAGTTCTTTGCCATCAACACTTTGATGCCATGCATGAACTTTTCGGATGAACGGGAATCGGGGGAGAGTATCGTCCC
Source organism: Rhodobiaceae bacterium (assembly GCA_965224185.1). Taxonomy (GTDB): domain Bacteria; phylum Pseudomonadota; class Alphaproteobacteria; order Rhizobiales. Next base: position 285,294 of record OZ245042.1, read on the forward strand.
TTCCTTGGCGAAGTGGATGTCGATGTCGAGTTCGTCGACCGTCACCCAATCCTTCAGATTTCGGTAAAGGCGGTCGGTTTTCTCGACCAACAGCGTACGGCAAGACGCGCTTCGTTTCAGATATCGGATCATCTTGTCGAAGTTGGCACGGCCACTCTGCTTGGCGGTCTCAATGTCAATATATTCTTCGACGATCTGTAGGTTCTGGGAGGCTGCATAATCGTGCAAAAGGCCAACCTGCGCCGGGATGGAATACCCCTCCCTCTCTTGCTCCTTTGAAGACACGCGAGCGTACAAGACCGCCCGCGGGATCGATTGCCGAATTTCCGATTGATGAACACCGCGTCTGGACATCGAAATTCCCGCCGGAGCTGGCCGCCGTCGTCGATCGCGCGATTCTAACACCATCACCACCGGTTGAGAATCCCATGAGTTCGCCCGTCTATCGTTTCTCCACGTCAATCTTCCTTTTCCGCTTTCACCCATTCGCCAAGGACATCCAAGAAGCCAACCGTGTTGTCCAATATCTCGATCGCCCGAGCGTCCGTGATCTCGACATCACAGCGCGGTTGCCACACTTCAATCGTCCGCTCGATCAAATCCGAACTGTAGGTTCTCGTGCGGATGTCGGATTTCTTTGTTTCGGAAGCGAACGTTTGCGGTGCTTGATGTTTTGGACAGCCAGGCATTGCGAGCGGTTAAACCTCCCGCCTATTCCACTCAAGATACGCCGCACCATCGTCTTCGAACAGCGCCGCACGGATGGGGTCTGGGAAGCAGGGATCGTCTAGCAGGACCCTGATGTAATCGCGTGGCTCCTCGCCGCTGGTTTTGGCCCACCATGCGGCGCCGAGTTCGGTGCGGCCGGCATAGACGCGGAAGTCGGGGGCGTTGTCGCTCGCTTTCTGATCATTGGGGACGATCCGGGCCTTGATGTTGATGGTGAGGGTTCGGATGGTACCGGTATAGCCGTCCTTGTCGAGGGTGAAGCTGCCAATGGTGGCCATGGGTCATTGTTCCTGCGGTTTGTGAGATGGGGTGTCAGCGCGGGTCTTGCCGAGGTCCTTGCGGGCGCGCTTGAACGAAGGATCGGCGTACATAAAGGCGGTGAGCATGTGCGGGATCAGCTCAGAGACCGCTTCCTTGCGGCCGTACGTGCGCTGGTAGAGCTCAGCGTAATCCTTGAGCGCAGCATTAAGCTCGGCGCCGGCAACGAAAGTAATCTTCACCGTTTCGCGGTCGGGGAGTCGGCCGAGCTTCAAGGTTATCGGACTACTCCAGCGATCTGGTAGGGCTTCAGCACGATGTCCTTGTTGACGATGATGCGGAGCGGCCAGCCGGGGCGGATGGTGATGGTCGGCTGGAGGTTGAGATTGCGCTCGGTGAGGCTCTGGCCCGCCTGGTTGGCACTGTCCTGGGACGATTCGCGCAAGGCCTTCACGAGGCTTGTGCCCGACCCCGATCGGGTATCGCTCTCGCTGTCTCCGAAGGTGAGTTCGGTGGAGACACCGAGAAGGGTTGAGAGCGCGACACCTTTGATCAGCCGCCACGTATGGAAATTGACTTCGTCTTCAAGACCGGCATAGCCGGCGGCCTGCAGGGTTTTCAACCTCAGTTCAAGGCAGGATCCGACCCATGGCTGATAGGACCATCAGCCCATTGCGCTCCCGCATGATCGAAGACATGACGATCCGCGGGTTTGGCGCCAAGACCCAAGCCGACTATGTGCGCAACGTCAAGAGGCTTGCCGCGTTTCTCGACTGCTCGCCCGACACGGCGACGGCTGAGGATATCCGCCGTTTCCAGTTGCATCTAACCGAGACCGGCGTCGGCGCACCGACGATCAATGGCACCGTCTCGGCCTTGCGGTTCTTCTTCAAGGTGACGCTCGGCCGCAATGACATCGACCACTGCACCCAGTTCGTGCGTCGGGCGCGCAAGCCGCCGTGGTGCTCAGCCGGAGGAAGTGGCACGGCTGATCGAGTGTGCGCCGGGACCGGGCGCGGCGCGGTGAGCGTTTGGGCTATGCTCATTTCGCCAATTCTCTCGCCGTCCGGCCGGCAGAACATTCCGATACTATCCGGCCAAACGCGTCACCCTGGCGCCCGGTCGATGCCCCGCCGCTGCTGCCAACCAGCCACTTCGCGTTACAACTAACCCTTCCCCACCCCGTATTCTCCTGCCAGGATTGCCGCAATGCAAATCGACCGGCAGCCGGGAAATGCCCGACCATATCGTTCTCATCACCATTGGCGGATTGCTGCTTGCCGGTCTGGCCCTTGATGAGCTTGGTACGCGGACCAAGCTGCCGCGGGTGACGCTGCTGGTGCTATTCGGCATTGTTGCCGGGCCGTCGGGGTTCGATCTGTTGCCGGTTGCCGTCAATGGCTGGTATCCGACTATCGCCGTGATCGCCTTGGTGATGGTGGCCTTCCTGCTCGGCGGGCGGCTCACTCGGAGCGTGATTGCGGCGGACGGCCGGCACATTTTGAGCGTATCGGCCGGCACCGTGCTGGTGACCGCGGCGATTGTCGGGCTCGGCCTTTGGGCGATCGGGGTCGATCCGATCCTGTGCCTTGTGCTTGCCGGTATTTCCACCGCCACGGCGCCGGCGGCGACCAGCGATGTGGTGCACCGCAGCGGTGCGAAAGGCCCCTTCGCGCGGATGTTGTTGGGTATCGTGGCGATCGACGATGCCTGGGGATTGATCGTTTTCAGCCTGCTCCTGGCCTGGGGCCATGCCTTGCTGGGCAGTAATCCGGCCGGGTCAATCCTGTTGGCGGCGACGGAGATCGGCGGCGCGGTGCTGATCGGGTTTCTCGTCGGCCTGCCGGCGGCCTATCTGACCGGCCGACTGCAACCGGGCGAGCCGACGCAAGTTGAGGCTTTGGGCGTGGTGTTTTTGTGCGGCGGGCTGGCGCTTGCCATCCATGCCTCGTTCCTGCTGGCGGCGATGATCTGCGGCCTGGTGGTCGCCAATCTGGCGAGCCATCACCGGCGCGCGTTCCACGAGATCGAGCATATCGAATGGCCGTTCATGGTGTTGTTCTTCGTACTTGCGGGGGCCTCGCTGGAGGTTTCGGCCCTGCGATCGATCGGCGTGATCGGCGCCGCCTATTTCGTTTTGCGCTTTGTCGGCCGGATCATCGGCGGCTATCTGGGCGGCGCGGCGAGCGGCATGCCGCAATCTTACACCCGCTGGATCGGCATGGCCTTGATGCCCCAAGCCGGCGTCGCCATGGGCATGGCACTGATTGCCGCCGGATCGTTCCCCGAACTGGCAAACGAGATCCTGGCAACGGCCATCGGCACCACCATTATCTTCGAACTGACCGGCCCGATCATGACCCAGATCGCTCTCAGCCGCGTGGACCAGGACGAGACCGACCGGCACGAATAGCAGAGCGGAGCCCGTCGTGGACTATCATGCGGATCTCCGCGGCCCGGACTGCGGATGCCGGATCGCGAGGCCCGGCAGGCTGCAATACTTGCTTCTGTTACTCTTGCTTGTTCAGCTGTCTTCGTCGTTACCGCCGCCGTTTTGCGTTCGGTCGGCCAGGTAATCATCGGTGGTTCGCACCCTTGGCCGCGCGCCGATGGCGAAGGGATCGCCGGGGGATTCCGACATATCGATGACCCGGCAATCGGCGCACATGCGCAACCGGTCGAGGGCCGCCTCGTTGGCGAATTGGCTGAGGCCGGTCAGGCGCGCGACGACGGCTTCGACCGACGACGTGGCGCCGAAGGGATTGCCGCAGCGAATGCATTTGAACGGTTCATCCTCCTTGATGACGCGCGGCGTGCGGGCCTCGGCCGTGAAGAGGATGCGCGGCCGCAACGTGATGACCTTTTCCGGGCAGGTCCGGACGCACAGGCCGCATTGCACACAGGCCGTCTCCAGAAAGGACAGGCGCGGATGGTCCGGGCTGTCGCGCAGGGCATTGGCCGGACAGGCACCGACGCAGGCAAGGCACAAGGTGCATTTTTCGACATGCACCTCGACGGTGCCGAACGGAGCGCCGTCATCAAGCGGCAAGGCGTCCACCGGCGCCGGTGCGTTTTGATGCAGGGCCGCGAGCGCCAGATCGAGCCGCTGGCGCTTGCCGGCGACGGGCATGACGTCGACACCGTCTGCCGGACTGTCGGTTGAAGCGGCGGCCACTGTGTAAAGGCTGCGGCACAAGGATTGGGGATCGGTGTCGTCAAAGATCGTGATTGATCCCGGCTCATAGCCGAGGCCGGTTAGAATGTCCCCTGCCAACGCCTGGGCCCGGCGCAGGCCTTGCTGGTCATCCTCCTTGCCGGGCGGCGCCAGGACGACAATGGCGGAAGCGCCAAGGGCTTCAGCGGTCAGAATATCGTCAAGGCCGATCTGGCCGACCGCATTGACGGCAACCGGCAGTACATTGGCCGGCAGGCCGTCACAATGCCGGGCCATGGCATCGATCATCGCCTCGCCATGATCGCCGTCATGAAACAAAAGAACCGGAGCACGGCCGCCGGCCTTGCGGTAGACCTGAAGCAGGGTTTTCATCCGCTGGGCCAGCCCCTCGCCTGCCGGCAATTGATAGGTAGCCGCGCCGGTCGGACACAGCGCGCCGCAGGTACCGCATCCGGCACAGGCAAAGGGATCGATCGCCACCCGTTCGCCGGCTGAAACGATAGCGCCAGCCGGGCAATGATCGACGCAAAGCGTGCAGCCGGCAATGCCATTTCGACCATGGGCGCAAATGGCCGGATCGTAGGCGATGTAGCGCGGTTTCTCGAATTCGCCGACCAGGCCAAGTGCGTCCAAAAGGGCATCGGAGACCAGGGCGGGGCTCGCCGGATCGGCGTGCAGATAGCCGTCGCGCTTATCGGCAGCCGCAAACAGGGTGATGCTTCGGCGCAGGTCGACAATCACATCGGCGGCCATGGTCACCGCATCGGTTGCGGGCGTGCCGAAAATCAGTTGGCGGGCGGTGGGATCGCGATCAGCCCGGCCCTGCACGGTCATTTCGAAGGCACCCAGATGGCCGGTGGCAGTGATGGCGCCGGCGCGATGGATGATGAAGTCGGAAATCCGCGGCGGCGTGGAATGTGGATCGGCGGTCAGAAGCAGCGTCACCGGCAAATGGGCGGCCAGCTTACCGGCCGCATCGACGGCGACCGCGTCCTCGCCGATCATCGCCACCGCGCCGTTGCTTTCTAGCGCAACCGATTGATGGCCGGGGACATCGAGCGCGGCCTCGGCGATCAGCGCCGCCATCTTGGCGGCTGCGCCCTGCCCGTCCGCCGACCAGCCCGCCTTTTCGCGGATATTGACGAAGCGCAGATCCACTTCGGGGGCACTCTCCGTCGCCAGTTCCAGGAACAGGGGCGCCTCCTGGGTGCAGCCGACCAAAAGATCGCCGCCTATGAGGGCCGTCTCGAAGGTCCCGATTTGGCGGCGGCACAATCCGGTGGACGGTGTGTCGATCGCACGGTCCAGTGCTTTAGCGATCGCCGCCTCGTCAATCGGACTGCCGCTGCCGCAATCGCAGAGCAGAATTTTGCGATCCGATGTCGCCATGGCGCCCCTCGCCTTGTTTCCAGCCGCCCCGTTTCGGGCCGCGGCCGCCGCCATTGCGCGGTTCTTGTTGTTCATCTTTCAGTTTAATCAGGGTTTGCCCTATAATCGAAGCAGGAAAATGGGAGACGCCGGACGATGGCCGACCGGGCCATGCCCCTGGGTATCATCGTGGAACGCCGCCGATCGGGCCATCCATGGCAGGACCATGTATGGCTGCCCGTCGCGGTGACCGCCGATGTGGTGGACGGCGATAACTGGCGGGTTTTGCGGGATCTCGGCGATCGGGTGCATTACTTCGCGGGCACCCTGCCCCTGGAACTCTTCAGGGGCGAATGCGACGGGTACCGGTCGAACCTTGCCCAGGATCCGCCCCGCATTTTTGTGGTCATGCGCCCCGGCGAGGATGCGGATGATGCGGACATGGAGCCGTTTTTGGTCACCGCCTGCCCGTACGAAGCACTCGGCTATACCGAAAGCGGCGACGAGATCGTGGAGGGCGTGGCCATGCCCGGGGAGGTCTTGGCCATGGTCCGGCAATTCGTGGAGGAATTCCACGTGGAGGAGCCCTTCAAAAAGCGTAAGAATACACGCAACGGCGCCCGACCCGCCTATACACGACCGCGCGGCCGGCGCTCGGCGGAGAGCGGCTGATGGGTACCGACGATCAAGGCCGCTTGTCGCGCTGGTCGCAACGCAAGCTGAAGGCCCGTCACGCGGGAGACCCGCAAGGCGCGTCGGATGACGATGTGACGGCCGGGCAGGATGACGCTGATGGGGTTGATCCCTCCATCAACGAGACGGAACCGGCCGAACTTCCGGATCTGCCGCCCATTGAATCCTTGGACAAGGAATCCGACTATCGCCCGTTCCTGGCTGAAGGCGTGCCGGCGGACCTGGCACGGGCGGCGCTGCGGAGGCTTTGGACCAGCGACCCGGTCTTCGCCAATCTCGACGGCCTCAACGACTACGATGAGGATTACACGATCATCGACCGGGTAGTCAGAGCAGCAAAGGCCGGCTCCGATGTGAACGAAACAAGGCGCCGTGCCAAGGAAGCAACAGCCGAAACCAATCCGCCGCAGCAACAAAACGATGCGGCGCGCCATGACCCGGCCGAGGCCGACAACACCCCGACCCGGGGCGCGGATGACAAAGACGACGACCCGTCAGGGCGCCAAGCGACCCTCCGGCGTGTCGATCGGACAACGGACCTCCCGGAGGGGTAGGTCGTCATCTCGTGGATTGAATCAGACATATGGTACAAATCCGGCTGTGCATATTGTCTTCGTTATAAAAACCTGACCCCCCGGTAGAGGCGCATACAATTTTACCCGCCCAGCCCTTGAAGTTTCACGAATTGATCGTATATCGACGATCAACGATGAAATTTCGGGGGCAGTCCATGTCCTTTTGCTGTGTAGACGATCCGGAAACGGCCAAGCTGTTCAAGGCGCTTGCCCATCCGATGCGCTTGGGGATTCTGCGCGCGCTTGCCGATAACGGCCGGCAATGTTGCGGCGACCTTGTCTGCGATCTGCCGGTCGCTCAATCGACCGTTTCCCAGCACCTTAAAATTCTCAAGGATGCCGGGCTGATCCGCGGCGACGCGGACGGTCCACGGTTCAACTACAGTTTGGACACCAACCGCATTCGGGCCTTGCAGACGGTCATCGACGGTCTGCTGGGCGACCTTGTAAAGCCCCATTCCCTTCCGGCAAAAGATGTAAAGCAATCCGCATGACAGATGCTGTCGTTCAAGGCGCACGGCCGAAGGTCTCGGCCGATTCCGGCTCCACGCTGAGCACCATCAAGAATCTGTGGCCCTATTTGTGGCCGGCGGATCGGCGCGACCTGAAGATGCGGGTGGTGCTCGCAATGGTGGCCCTGGTAGCGGCCAAGGCGACATCGACCTTCGTTCCCTTTCTCTATAAGATGGCCGTGGACGCCCTGTCCGGCGAGGGGCTGACGGCGACCAATCTGATTGTCGCCCTGCCGATCCTCCTGGCGATCGCCTATGGCCTGGGCCAGATCGTCGAGCAGACTTTCATGCAGTTGCGGGACGCGCTTTTTGCCAGCGTCGGCCAGCACGCGGTACGCCAGCTCGCCTATCGAACCTTCGTGCATATCCACAATCTGAGCCTGCGATTTCACTTACAGCGGCGCACGGGCGGCCTGTCCCGGGTGATCGAGCGCGGCGTCAAGGGGATCGAGACCATCGTCCGGTTCACGATCCTGTCGACCGTGCCGACCATCATCGAATTCTCCGTTGTCGGAGCAATCTTCGCGTTCTATTTCGACGTGCGCTATCTGGCGGTTCTGGTCGTCACCGTGTGCGCTTACATCTGGTTCACGGTGCGCGCATCGAACTGGCGCATCGGCATCCGTCGGGAGATGAACGAATCCGACACGGACGCCAATTCCAAGGCAATCGATTCCCTGCTCAATTTCGAGACCGTCAAATATTTCAACAACGAGCGGATGGAAGCCGCCCGTTACGATCGTTCCATGGCGGGTTATGAGAACGCGGCGGTGCGCACATGGACCTCGCTTGCCTGGCTGAATTGCGGCCAGTCGGTCATCTTCTGGTCGGGGATGATCCTGTGCATGGTGATGGCCGCCTCGGGCGTCCTGTCCGGTCAATTGACGGTGGGCGATTTCGTGCTCGTCAACGCATTCTTGATGCAGCTCTACCGGCCGCTCAACTTTATCGGTTTCGTCTATCGCGAAATCCGCCAGGGCCTTGCCGATATCGAGAACATGTTCGAGTTGCTGGATGTGCCGGGCGAAATTACCGATCGTCCGGGCGCCGAACCGGTTGCGATTACCGATGGCTGCGTGCGCTTTGAGAATGTGCGCTTTCATTACGATGCCGATCGGCCGATCCTGCACGATGTGAGTTTCGAGGTGCCAGCCGGCAAGACGATCGCCATTGTCGGGCCGTCAGGCGCCGGCAAATCGACCATTTCGCGCCTGCTCTACCGGTTCTACGACGTGACCGGCGGGCGTATTGTCATCGACGATCAGGATGTGCGCGATGTCACCCAGGACAGCCTGAGAACGTCCATCGGCATGGTGCCGCAGGACACGGTGCTGTTTAACGACACGATCGCCTACAACATCCGCTACGGCCGGCCATCGGCCAGCGACGCGGAAGTGGAGGAAGCCGCACGGCTGGCGCAAATCTCAGACTTCATCGAAGGCCTGCCGCATGGCTTCGATACGGAGGTCGGCGAGCGCGGACTGAAACTTTCGGGCGGCGAGAAACAGCGGGTGGCCATTGCCCGCACCATCCTCAAGGCGCCGCCGATCCTGGTCTTGGACGAGGCGACCTCGGCGCTGGACACCCATACGGAACGGGAGATCCAGGCCGCGCTCGACTTGGTATCCCAGAACCGAACCACATTGGTGATCGCCCATCGGCTGTCGACGGTGATCAATGCGGACGAAATCATCGTGCTTGACGCCGGTCGGATCGTCGAACGGGGGCACCATCAGGCCCTGCTCGATCAGCGCGGCCTCTATGCCTCCATGTGGGAACGGCAGCGCGAGGTCGACGAGGCCCGTGACCGGATCCGACGCACATTCGAAGCCGACGAGCGCGGTTTTCTGTCGCCAAATACCGACGAAACCGATCGGCAACCGCTGACGCGGCCCAACCTGAGTACATTCTAGGCGGGCTTTATACGAGATACATTGCAGGGACACAATTATGGCTTTGGGATTGGTGGACACAATCCGATCAACCCTTGTGCCGATCCATCCGGAGGGGCACAAATTTCTTATTATCAGCGCAGTGGCGACAATCCTTTTGGGATTGGTTTGGACACCGCTCGCCTGGATCGGCGCGCTGATTACCGCCTGGATCGCTTATTTCTTCCGCGATCCGGATCGGGTGACGCCTCTTGGCGATGACCTGGTCATCAGCCCCGCCGACGGCAAGGTCTCCCATGTGGTGAGCACGATCCCGCCGCCCGAACTGGGCCTGCCGCCGGTGCCGCGCATGCGGGTGTCGATTTTCATGAATGTGTTCAATTGCCACGTGAACCGGGCGCCGGTGGCCGGCCCGGTGTCGAAGGTTGCTTACAAACCCGGTAAATTCCTGAATGCGGAACTGGACAAGGCCAGTGAGGATAACGAGCGCAACGGCCTGGTGATCGATACCGATGCCGGCCCGCTGGCGGTGGTCCAGATTGCCGGCCTGGTGGCACGGCGCATCGTCTGCTGGACCAAGGAGGGCGATGACCTGGCCGCCGGGCAGCGTTTCGGCCTCATTCGCTTTGGCTCTCGGCTTGATGTATATCTACCGGACGGCACCGCGCCGGCGGTGGCGGTGGGCCAGATGGCGATTGCCGGCGAAACCATCATCGGCCATATCGGCGCCGGCAATGGATTTGGTCCGCAAACCCGCAAGAATTGACGGAACCCGGCATGGCTGGCATCGACGATACGATCACCGCGAAACGCAGGCGGCGCTTCAAGCGCATACCGCTGCGTTTGATGGCGCCCAATCTGGTGACGTTGATGGCCCTGTGTTTCGGGCTGACCAGTATTCGCCTGGCGATCGAAGGGGATTACCGTCTGGCGATCGGCGCGGTAGTATTCGCCGCCATTCTGGATGGCCTCGACGGCCGGGTGGCGCGGCTGTTGAAATCGTCGTCCCGCTTCGGTGCGGAACTGGATTCGCTCACTGATTTCGTCAATTTCGGCGTCGCTCCGGCAATCCTGCTCTATACCTGGACGCTCCATGACATCAAGTCGCTCGGCTGGATCGCGGCGCTTGTCTTCGCCATTTCGGCGGGCTTGCGGCTTGCCCGGTTCAATGTGGCGCTGGACGATCCGGACGCGGTCAAGCAGTCGGGAGATTTTTTCATCGGCGTTCCGGCTCCGGCGGGCGCGATCATCGTCTTACTGCCGGTCTATCTGGCTCAGCTTGGCGTAGCAAAATCCGGGATCCCCGCCTGGGCGGTTCTGGTCTACGTCCTCATCGTCGCCTATCTCATGATCAGCCGGCTGCCCACCTGGTCGGGCAAGAATGTGGGCAAGCGCGTTCCGACGGACATGGTGGTCTGGCTGTTGATCGGCTCCGTGGCGATCGTCGCGCTGCTTATTTCCTATCCGTTCGAATTGCTGACACTCAGTGCGCTGGCTTACATCGCAGCATTGCCGCTCGGATTGCTGTCGTGGTGGCGATTGCGGAAGCGGCGGGAGATTGAAAACGAAGCAGCGCTTGATGACGATACAGTGGCGGGTGACGAACAGGACACGCCATCGGCGGATGTGGTGTCGTTGAAAACCAAAACAAATGACGACGATGGGCATCGTCGATGATCTTCACCCATTACGAAATTACTACCGATTGTTATTCCCGCGAAAGCGGGAATCCAGGGCAATCAAATAATGGCCTTTGTATTTGGCCCTAGATTCCTTTGAGTCACGCGCGAAGTGCAACACCTGCTATGGTGTTGTTGCGATGGGAACACATTACAGTCACCTCAGTCTTGAGGAGCGGATTGAGCTTTACGCGCTGATGCGTTTGGGTCGATCCATTCGCGCTGCGGCCGATCATCTTGGCCGGTCGCCGTCGACGATCAGTCGGGAATTGCGGCGCAACTCGAATGCGACGAAGCAGTTTTGCGGCGGCTATCGGCCCGAGCGCGCGCATGGGCTTGCGGCGCGGCGGCGGCGTTGGGACGCCCGCTTCAAGCTGGCGCGCCAGCCGGCCCTGCGGGCTCTGGTGCGCGACCGCCTTGCGATGGGATGGTCGCCGCAACAGATCGCCGGGCGGCTGGCGCGCCAGCACGCTCCCATGCGCATCAGCCACGAGTCAATCTACCGCTACATCTATCACCGCAGCGCCCAGAAGGACTATTGGCACAAACTGTTGGCCAAGGCCAAGCATCGGCGTGGCCGCCTTGGCCCGCGTGGCGGCAGTGCCAAAACGCTGATCGCCCACCGGGTGAGCCTCGACAAACGGCCCAAATCAGCCAACCAGCGCCGCCAGTTCGGCCATTGGGAGGCCGATCTGATGCTGTTTTCCAGATACGGCCAGGCGGTGTTGGTCGCCCATGAGCGCAAGTCCCGCCTGACATGGATCTGGCGCCAGCCCAACAAGGCCGCGCGGCCCGTCGTGGAGCGGCTCAAGGCCGCCTTCGCCACCCTGCCGCCGGCGCTCAGGCGCTCAATCACCTTCGACAACGGATCGGAATTCTATCTGCATCATGAGCTCAACCAGTCCCCCGGCATGGCCACCTATTTCTGTGACACCCATTCCCCCTGGCAGAAAGGCGGCATCGAAAACGCCATCCACAGACTGCGCCGCGTCCTGCCGCGCAAATCCGACCTGGCCACAATCGATCAGGCCGAGTTGGACCGCCTCGTCACCCAATACAACCAAACGCCAAGAAAATGCCTGGACTACAGAACACCCCAAGAGGTATTCACTCAAATCTCAAACCGTGTTGCACTTCAAACGTGAACCCACCTTCCCGCTTTCGCGGGAATGACTGCTGATACAATCGATGAATAGTGCCCTAGGGCGCCGGAGCGTCGGCGCGGATCAGCTTGTAGGTCATGGAATCCAGTAGCGCATTGAAAGACGCGTCGACGATATTGGTGGAGACGCCGACCGTGAACCAGCGATCGCCGGTCTTCTTGTCGCGGCTTTCAATCAGCACCCGGGTGATGGCGCCGGTGCCGCCATTGAGGATGCGCACCTTGAAGTCCACCAGTTCCAGATCGTCGATGTAATCCTGGTAGATGCCAAGGTCCTTGCGCAGGGCGATATCGAGCGCATTGACCGGGCCGTTGCCCTCGGCGACCGACATCAGCGTGTCGCCATTGACCTGAACCTTGACCACGGCCTCCGATACGGTGACCAGATCGCCGATGGCGTTGTAGCGGCGTTCCACGCCGGTGCGAAAGCCGAGCACCTCGAAATATTTCGGCACCGAGCCGAGCCGGCGCCGGGCAAGAAGCTCAAATGACGCGTCCGCGCCCTCATAGGCATAGCCTTGGGCCTCTCTGTCCTTGACCTCGCGCAGCAGGGAATCAAGGCGCGGGTCCGACTTTTCGACCGGAATGCCGAGGCGCTCCAATTCACCGATCAGATTGGATTTGCCCGCCTGGTCGGAGACGAGCACACGGCGGCGATTGCCGACCAGTTCCGGCCGCACATGTTCGTATGTTTTCGGGTCCTTTAGGATCGCTGACGCATGAATGCCGGCCTTGGTGGCGAAAGCGGTCTGGCCGACATAGGGCGCATGGCGGTCGGGCGCCCGATTCAAAGTCTCGTCAAGCATGTGGGAGACGTGGCTAAGCGCTTTCAGACCATCCTGGTCTATGCCGATTTCGAACTTGCCGGCATAGTCATCCTTCAGCATCAAGGTGGGGATCAGCGAGACCAGATTGGCATTGCCGCAGCGCTCGCCAATGCCGTTGAGCGTGCCCTGGACCTGGCGCACGCCGGCACGCACCGCCGCCAGCGTGTTGGCGACCGCCTGCTCGGTGTCATTGTGGGCGTGGATGCCCAGATGGTCACCCGGTACATGCTTTGCAACATCGGCGACGATGCGCTCCACCTCTTCGGGCATGGTGCCGCCATTGGTGTCGCATAAGATCACCCAGCGGGCGCCGGCCTCATGGGCCGTTTTCGCACAATCGAGGGCATGGTCGCGATTGGCCTTGTAGCCGTCGAAGAAGTGTTCGCAATCGACCATGGCCTCGCGGCCGGCATCGCGGGCCGCTTCGACGGATTGGCGTATACAGTCGAGATTTTCCGCCAACGTGCAGCCAAGCGCGATATCCACATGATAGTCCCAGCTCTTGGCGACATAGCAAATGGCGTCCACATCGGCATCCAGAATCGCCCGCAATCCGGGATCGTTGGAGGCGCTGACGCCGGCGCGCTTGGTCATGCCGAAGGCGGTAAAGCCGGACTTCTTGGTGCGCTTTTTGGAAAAGAATTCCGTGTCGGTCGGATTGGCGCCGGGATAGCCGCCCTCCACATAGTCAACGCCCAAATCATCGAGCAGGCCCGCGATCAGGATCTTATCCTCAACGGAAAAATCGATGCCGTTGGTCTGCGCCCCGTCACGCAGAGTGGTATCGAAAAGGTAGAGGCGTTCCTTGCTCATGATTGTACGTCCGATGGTGGCCATTCGGCCGTGTCGTGGTCGGGATGCTGGCGATTGACGATCTGCGCCAGGCGCTCCGCCGGCAGGGCCTGCTCGGTGGTCTGTTCATTGAGCCCGGCGAGATCGCCGAACCAGGGCATGCGGCTTTCGATGCCGATCTGGATTTCCGGCGGCAATGCGGTCGGATCATCGAGGCTGCCGAGCGAGAAGTTGACGCGGCCGGATCCGCGGGCGTGGAAGGTGAGTGGCGTGCCGCATTCACCGCAAAAGCCGCGATCCGTATGCGACGACGAGGCATAGATCTTCGGCCGCCCGCGCGTCCATTCCAGGTCACCGTCAGGCACCAGGGCGAGCGCAGCGAAATAGGAGCCGAAGGCCTTCTGGCACATGCGGCAGTGACACAGATGCGGCTTGGTGGGCTCGGAATGCAGCCGGTAGCGCACGGCACCGCATTGGCAGCCGCCGGTCAGGCGTGGCGGATGGCAGGTCATGGCAACATCCTTGATGGACGAATAGTGTACGGACTTTGCCGGGCGCTTGCGCGGTCCATCAAACCCGATTGCGCAGCACGGTTTTGCAGGTTTTTTGGTGGGACTACGCAATATCGGCGAATGTCAGACGGCAACCGCCGTAGCCCCCCCTCCCGGCGCAGTTGCGCCGACCTCCCCCTCCAGGGGGGAGGTGAAGAGAAGATTTCCGCTTTATTTTTGATTTGGCCGCAATTCAGATCACGGCCTAATTCCCTCCCCCCTGTGAGGGGGAGGGTTAGGAAGGGGGGGCCGGCATCGAGCGTACAATCCAAAACCCTGGCGCCGTTTCTCATCGTTTCAACTCCCAGGTAGTGCCTTCCGGCCCGTCCATCAGGGCCACGCCCATGGCGTCAAGTTCGTCGCGGATGCGGTCGGCCTCGGCGAAGTCCTTGGCGGCGCGGGCATCGGCGCGGGCGGCGATCAGACTGTCTATGTGAGTACTGTCGAAACCAACCCTCTCCTTTGACCAATCCTTGGATTTCAGCATCCGGTCGAAGGAAAATATCCCGAGCATCGCGGCACAGGCATACAAGGTCCGGTGATCTTTGTCGTCACGGGACTTCGCAAGCCGACGCATCTCCGCCAAGGCGGCCGGCGTATTCAGATCGTCGCTCAAGGCCTGGATGAACCTTTCGGACGGCATCGGGCGCCCATCGTCGGAAGCCAAAGATGACGTTCTATCCCGGATGACATAGTAATCTCGGTTTTGCTCTTCAAAGCTCATACTTGAAGCCATCAGCAGGTCATCCCATCGCCGGATTTCGGCTCGCGCTTCTTCCAGCCCGCGTTCCGTCCAATCCAGCGGCTGGCGGTAATGGGTCTTCAGCATGTTCAGCCGGAGGACTTCACCGGGCCATGTCTCCAACAAATCGTGGATGGTGAAGAAGTTGCCGAGCGACTTCGCCATTTTGTCGCCCTCCACTTGCAGCATACCGTTATGCATCCACACTCGGGCCATGGCGTCCGTGCCATGGGCGCAGCGTGATTGGGCAACTTCGTTTTCGTGATGCGGAAAGACCAGATCGATGCCACCGCCATGGATATCGAAGACTTCGCCCAGATGGGCGGCGCTCATGGCCGAGCACTCGATATGCCAGCCCGGCCGGCCCCTGCCCCACGGGCTCGGCCAACCGGGCGTGTCGGCATCCGACGGCTTCCACAGCACGAAGTCCATCGGGTCCTTCTTGTAAGGCGCGACTTCGACGCGGGCACCGGCCACCATGTCATCCAGCGAACGCCGGGCGAGTTGCCCGTAGTCGGGCATGGACTTGACATCGAACAGGACATGACCTTCGGCGGCATAGGCGTGGCCACGGTCGATCAGCCGCTGGATCATGGCGATCATTTCTTCAACGTATTGGGTGGCACGTGGCTCGTGGAAGACTTTCGTTTCCCCCGCTGCATTGACGTATTCCGGCATTAATACGCCCAACTGCCGGATGTCTTCATGGAACTGCGCCGTCGTGCGCGCGGTGAGTTCCGCGATTTCGATCCCCTCTTCCGCCGCGCGATCACAGATTTTGTCCTCGATATCGGTGATGTTGCGCACATAGGTCACGTGCTCCGCGCCATACAGATGCCGCAGCAGCCGAAACAAGACGTCGAAGACGATGATCGGCCGGGCATTGCCGATATGGGCATAATCGTAGACCGTCGGGCCGCAGACATACATGCGCACATTGGACGGATCGATCGGCTGAAACGGCGCCTTTTGCCGGGTCAGCGTGTTGTAAAGCGAAAGTGTCATCCCAACGTCATCCCTTTGAACATCGGTCGATCGCACGGGCTTGTTTGACGGACCGATGCACCCACCGGCTGGCCGGGGCGTTCGTTATGTCGGAGAGTTTGAGACAGGAACGGCCACAGCCAGCGGGTTCGCTAGCGGCAGATAATGATCCAAATAATGCAAAGAGCGCGTAAACGCGTCGCCGTTTCCATGGGCGCTGTCATGACCGATTTAGGTCGCAAGGTCAAGCGGCGGCGGGAATGATGGCAGATGTTTGCCGGTGAGGTCCCTGTCTCTTTCAGATGTGCTTTAATTTGGGGTGCAGACGGCATCCCGTTAGATCCCTGGGCCTTGAGCCCGTGACACGGATTGGGAGCCGCCTGCTTTTTGGTTGTTAACCTGAACAGTTGACTGGGGCCGTTGCCGGACCCCGCATGACAGGAACAGGAATGATCATGGCAGATTTCTACATTGGTGTCGATGTATCGAAGGCATGGATTGACGTTCATCACCCGGAGACCGGGGCGGCGCGGGTGAAGACCGACGGCCGCTCCCTGGCGGCGTTTGCGCGGCGGCTTGCCGGCTCCGGCGGGCTGGTGGTTTTGGAGGCGACGGGGGGCTATGAGCGGCCCGTCATGCGGGCGCTGGAGAAGGCCGGCGTGGCCTATCATCGCGCCAATCCGGCCCGGGCGCGGCACTTTGCTCAAGCCACCGGGATGATCGGCAAGACCGACCGGGCCGATGCGCGCGCCTTGGCGCGGATGGGGCAACAGCTGGGCCTGGCGGCGAGCCGGCGGCAATCGGCGGCGCATCAAAAGCTGAAAGCCCTGGTGGCCCGGCGCCGCCAATTGGTGGAGATGCGCAAGCAGGACAAGACCCGGCTGCAGCAATGCGACGACCGCCAGGTGGCCGCCGATTGCCGCAAGCTCATCGCCTTCCTGGACCGGCGGATCGCGGCCGTCGAGACCGAGATCGACCGCCTCTTGGCCGATGACGACCTGGCACCCATCGTCGCCCTGATGCGCTCCGTTCCAGGCATCGGCCCGGTCGCCGCCGCCACCCTGGCCGCCGAACTGCCGGAACTGGGCCAGGTCGACCGGCGGGCCATCGCAGCCCTGGCCGGCGTGGCGCCGATCGCCCGGGACAGCGGGCAAAGACAGGGCAAGCGGCACATCGGCGGCGGCCGGCCAGGGCTGCGATCGGTCCTCTACATGGCCGCCCTGCAGGCGTCGCGCCACAACCACCGATTCCGCGCCTTCCGAAAATCCCTGGAAGACCGCGGCAAAACCCCAAAACAAGCCATCATCGCAGTGGCCAGAAAACTCCTCGTCATCCTCAACGCAATGCTCAAATCCGGACAACATTACAACGCAAATGCAACATGAATGAAATACAGTTGCCGTGTCTGCATGGCAGCATTTCATGCTGCAATGCGCACGGGATGACGGTGCATAACTCCTGTCGATTGTTTCTTTAACAGATCCAGGGAATGGCTGTGAAATGCCTTGCCGGCGGACCGATAAATGCCATGGTAATGCCCGCTGACAGATGCGCCCGGTTGGTCTAAAACGGAACTAACAATCGTGCATCCAAGTCCCGCGCCGATGCAACGCTGCCGGGCAATTCAACAATAAGGGAGCTATTGATGGCAAAAGTCGCGTTCATCGGTCTTGGGGTCATGGGATATCCAATGGCTGGCTATCTGGTCAGCCGGGGCGGACACGATGTGACCGTCTATAACCGCACCGGTGCCAAGGCGGAGAAATGGGTTGCTGAATATGGCGGGTCTCATGCGCCGACCCCTGCGGAAGCGGCGTCGGGATGCGACTTTGTCTTTTCCTGCGTCGGCAATGATGACGATCTTCGTTCCGTCACGATTGGACCGGACGGTGCGTTCCAGGCCATGAAGGCCGGCGCGATCTATGTGGATAACACCACCTCCTCGGCAATCGTGGCACAGGAATTGGAAGCAGCGGCAAAGGCCGGCGGTTTTGGCTTCCTCGACGCACCGGTGTCCGGCGGCCAGGCAGGCGCGGAAAACGGCGCATTGACCGTCATGGTCGGCGGCGACCAGGCGGTTTATGACCGCGCCAAGCCGGTGATCGACTGCTATGCCAAGATGGTCGACCTGATGGGACCGTGCGGCGCAGGCCAGATGGCCAAGATGGTCAACCAGATCTGCATCGCCGGCCTGGTTCAGGGATTATCGGAGGCGATCCACTTCGCCAAGAAAGCGGACCTCGACATCGCCAAGGTGATCGGCGTCATCTCCAAGGGCGCCGCGCAATCCTGGCAGATGGAAAACCGCTGGGAAACCATGGTCGCCAGCGAGTTCGAGTTCGGTTTCGCGGTCGACTGGATGCGCAAGGATCTGGGTATCTGCCTGGCCCAGGCCAACGAGGTCGGCGCCCGGTTGCCGGTCACCGCCTTGGTCGACCAGTTCTACGCCGAGGTGCAGGCCATGGGCGGCAATCGCTATGACACGTCGTCATTGCTGGCGCGGTTGGAAAAGGCCGACACATAGCAGGTATCGATGGCGACCAAAACAGATCCGGCCGTCGATGAGATCGTGGCGCATATGCGATCCCTCGGTTCCGAGGACAACCGGCAGGGCATGGCGCGTTTCGGGATTGCCGTCGACCGCGCCTTTGGCGTTCCAATGGCCGAAACACGGCCTTACGCCCGCAAAATCGGCCGTGATCAGGCGCGGGCGGAAGCGCTCTGGGAGACCGGGTTCCATGAAGTGCGGATCCTGGCCGCGCTCACCGCGGAACCGAAAAAGATCGATCGGGGCGTGGTCGACCGCTGGGTCGCCGACATCGATTCCTGGGATCTGTGCGACCAGGCCTGCTCCCATGTTTTCGAACGGGTGCCCTATAGCGGCGACCTGATCGATGCCTGGACGGCGGATGAGCGGGAATTCGTCAAGCGCGCCGGCTTCGCCACCATTGCCTGGGCCGCCGTTCACGACAAGAAGTCCGGCGACGAACCATTCCTGGCCTATCTGCGGCTGATCGAGGACAAGGCTGGCGATCCGCGGAACTTCGTCAAGAAAGCGGTGAACTGGGCCTTGCGGCAAATCGGCAAGCGGTCGCTGTCGCTGCACGGACCGGCACTGGCGGTGGCGCGCCGGCTCGCCGCGTCCGAAGACAAAGCGGAACGGTGGGTCGGCTGGGGTGCGGTGAAGGAATTGGAGAAGGATGATGTGATGGCGCGCTTGCAGGACAAAGCGCGAAAGGCAGCGACAAAGCGCTGATAATTTGATTCAGCCAAAACCGGCAATCGGTTCTAAGTGCCGCCGTTTTTTGCCTTTTCCAGCGGGACGAAATCCAGCGGCAATTCGGTGGTGTATTTGATCTGCTCCATGGCGAATGTGGTCGACACGTCGGCAATGTCGATGCGCGCGATCAGTTTTTTGTAGAACGCATCATAGGCCTCGATATCCGGCACCGCGACCCGCAACAAATAGTCAACCTGACCGGCCATACGATAAAACTCGACCACCTCCGGGAATCCGGTAATCACGTCGGCGAAGCGGGCGAGCCAGTCTTCGGTATGCTGGTTGGTGGTGATGGCGACGAAGGCGGTAACGCCGGCATTGACCTTCTTGGCATCGAGGACGGCGACGCGGCGGTTTATGACGCCGTCTTCCTCCAATTTCTGAATGCGCCGCCAGCAAGGCGTGGTCGACAGGCCGACCCGGCGGCCGATTTCAGCGACAGGTACGGTGCTGTCCTCCTGCAGGATGGCCAGGATCTTGCGGTCCAGTCGATCAATCATGTCTCAGCATGTTAAAATTTGATTTCTATTTCGAGCTTTTGTGCAGCATCATATTACGATTTTCAAGAAAGAAATCCAGAATTATAGAAAATCATTCCACTATTAGATAAGCAACTTCGTGACGCAGTACCGGCAGTAGGTCCGCTTCGAACCATGGATTGCGCTTCAGCCAGGCATTGTTGCGCCAGGATGGATGGGGCAGCGGCAGGCAGCGCGGGCATGACGGCTGATCGAGGATTTGCCGCCAGGCACGGACAGTCTCGGTCAACGATCCATGGCGCCGGTCCCCCAAATGGTAGGCTTGGGCATATATGCCAATGACCAGTATTAGAGACAGGTTCGGCAATGCGGCGAATACCCTGTCGTGCCAGAGGCTCCGGCATTCGGCCCGCGGCGGCAGGTCGGCGCCCCTTGCATCCTGCCCCGGAAAGCAGAAGCCCATGGGCACGATGGCGAGCCGCGCCGGATCGTAGAAGGCCTCGCGATCGATCCCCATCCAGCCACGCAGGCGATCGCCGGACGGATCGTTGAACGGCAATCCTGTTTCGTGAACCCGGGTTCCGGGCGCCTGTCCGGCGATGCATAACCGCGCTGCCGCCGAGGCCTGGATCACCGGCCGTGGCGCATGCGGCAGGGCTGCACCGCCGGGAGCATCGCGGCAATGGCGGCAGGCGCGGATATCGGTCAACAGGCTTTGAAGGTTGTCCGCTGGCATTGCGGGAGGTCGGCTACGCCTTGGCGCTCGGCCGGGCGCCGACTTCCTCGTGCCAACGCTTCAAATTGGTATGATCATCAGGAATGGCGAGCCTTGCCGGACGCATGAAATCGATGCCCACGAGCGCGGAGATATCGGCAATCGTAAACCTGTCACCGGCAATGTAGGGCGCCTCGCCGAGCCGGTCGTTGAGAACCTTCAAGGTTTCCGCCACCCGTGGACGGTTGACCTCCGCCCATTCCGACAATTGCGGCACTTCCAAGTCCGACATGGCCGGATGGGTGTGACGAAAGACCTGGGCAATCGGCAACAGCAGGTTCCATTCCATGCGCCGGTTCCACATTTCCACCTGCGCCTTGTCGAGGGCGCCGGTACCCATAAGCGGCGGTTCGGGCTGCATTTCCTCAAAATAACGGCAGATGGCGACGGATTCCGATAATGCCGTGCCGTCGTCCAGTACCAGGACCGGAATGCGCTGCATGGGATTGAGCGCCGTAAAGGCATCCGTTTTGTGCTCGAAGACCGTGATGTCGACGGCCTCCTTTGGCACCTCTATGCCTTTTTCCGCCAGAAAAATGCGCACGCGGCGCGGATTGGGGGCATGTTTGCCGTCATAAAGCTTCATCAACTGGTCTCCGGGAATCAAGGTTTCGCCGCCTGTCCGGCGATCGTCGCGCCACGAAATCACAAGCGCCTCGCCGTCGCAAGAGGTGGAGCCAACGTCTGGATCCGCGGTCGTATTTACCGTCCATTAACCATGCTACTGAGCCCGTTCTTAACTAAGTGCGCCTATTTTTCGACTGCATATTGCATCTAATCCGGAGCCTTGGGGACTTCTCCCGGAATGGCGGACAGAAGCGGCCAAAACAAGACGAAGCGTAACAGCATCCGCGCCGAACAACGGCGCCGGGTCTCGCGCACGATCGGCGCCTTGCGCGAGCAGATGTCGTCTATCAGCGGCATCCGTCTTGTTTTCGATCATGAACTGACCACCATGTATGCACGCAACAACGTTGCGTCGGTGCTGGCCTTCATGTTGATGACCGTCGCTTTCGGGGTCATCGGCTGTTTGTGGATCGATCCGCGCCTGGTCGCCGGTTGGGTGTTCATCGTCCTGATGGCTCGGACGGCCCAGTATATATTGGCAAAGCGCTACCTCGACCGGGACGTCGCGGACGATGACATGCGACGTTGGCAACAACGTTTCATCATCGCTGAGGGCTTTGTCGGCTCGGCGCTGGCCCTGCTGATCATCGCCCTCGCGCGCGGCGACGCGGCGCTGGACGTATTTCAGTTCGCGGTCATGTTGATCGTAGTCGCCGTCGGCACCATGCTGTCATCGAATATCCCCAATGCCATGCTGGCAGGTACCCTGCCGATCGTGATCGCCACGGCGATCGCCTTCACGAGCAAACTGGATATTCTCGGCTACGCCATGGCGGTGGTCACGATAGGTTCGGAAGCCTTTTTCCTGACGTTGGGTCATCGGTTGTTCACAAACACGCTGATGTCCCTTGAATTCCAGACAGAAAAAGACTCACTGATCGCCGAACTGGAACAGGCCAATGCGATCTCCGACGATTCCCGGCGCCGGGCAGAGGAAGCCAATCTGGCCAAGTCGCGCTTCCTGGCGACCATGAGCCATGAATTGCGGACGCCGCTGAACGCCATTCTCGGATTTTCGGAGGTCATGAAGTCGGAGGTGCTGGGGCCGTTGGAAAACAATTCCTACAAAGAATATGTCAACGACATCCACTCATCGGGAAAACACCTGCTGACGCTGATCAATGAAATTCTCGACCTGTCGCGCATCGAGGCGGGACGCTATGACCTTTCCGAGGAGGCCGTCAGCCTTCCCTATCTCGCCGATGAGTGCCGGCATCTTATGAAGCTGAAGGCCAACAGCAAGGACATTACGATCTACGACCAGGTGGAACCGGACCTGCCGAAGATCTGGGCCGATGAACGGTCGATCCGCCAGGTCATCCTGAATCTGTTATCCAACGCGGTGAAGTTCACGCCCACCGGCGGTACCATCCTCATTCGGGTCGGCTGGACCGCGGGCGGCGGCCAATATGTGTCGGTCTCCGATAACGGTCCGGGAATTCCGGAGGATGAAATCCCAATCGTCCTGTCGGCATTTGGCCAGGGGGCGATCGCTCACAATAGCGCCGAAGCCGGGACCGGGCTCGGCCTGTCAATCGTCCAGGCGCTCGTCTATATGCATGAAGGCAAATTCGACATTTATTCGAAATTGCGCGAAGGCACGACGGTCACCGTGTCGTTCCCGAGAGCACGGGTGATGGAACCGATGCCGGCATTCGAACAGGAGACCCGGCCGAAAAAACGCCGAGCAGTCGCCTAATTCCGCCGTCAAAAGCAATCCGATACGGCCGGCCGGCTATTCATCGGCGGGGCCGGACACGCCGGCTTCGTCGAACGTCGCCATCCCGGTGTGGATTTGCGCTGCCGTGCGCACGATGGTGGCGGCGATCGCCGCCCCCGTCCCCTCTCCCAGGCGCATGCCGAGATCAAGGAGCGGTGTCTTGTTCAGCCGCTCGATGACCTTGATGTGGGCGGGCTCGGCGGATTTGTGCGCCATCAGGCAGTGATCCAGGGCCGTGGCGTCCATGGCCTGCAGGACCGCCGCCGCCGCGGTGACCACGAAACCATCGATGATGACCGGAATGCGGTCGTGGCGGGCGGCGAGAATGGCGCCGGCCATGGCGGCGATTTCACGGCCGCCGACGCGGCGCAAAATGTCGAGCGGATCCTGGCCCGGCCCGCCGATGCGGGCCACCGCCTCGGCGACGACCGATGCCTTGCGCCTCAGCCCTTCCGTGTCGACACCGGTACCCGGACCGACCCAGTCGGCCGCCTCGCCGCCATAGAGAGCGTGATAGATCGTCGAGGCGACCGTGGTGTTGCCGATGCCCATCTCGCCCAGGCACAGGAGATCGGTATCGGCGGCAATCGCTTCCATGCCGAACGCCATTGTGGCGGCCAAATCGCTTTCGGAAAACGCGTCCTCCTCCGATATGTCGGGGGTCGGAATGTCCAATGCCAGTTCGAAAACCCGGAGGCTGATATCGTTGCCCGTGCAAATCTGATTGATGGCCGCGCCGCCTGCCGTGAAATTGGCCACCATCTGATGGGTGACGGCGGCCGGATAGGCGGAAATGCCCTTGTCGGTCACGCCGTGATTGGCGGCGAACACGGCGACAAGCGGATGATCCACGTTCGGCGGGCTGATGCCCTGCCATGCGGCCAGCCAGGCGGCGATATCCTCAAGGCGGCCGAGTGACCCGGGCGGCTTCGTCAACTGGGCGTCGCGCAACCGGGCGGCACCGGCCGCCTGTTCGTCGGCGGTCGGCATGGTGGCGATCAGATTGCGAATATCGTTGAGCGGCCGGTCGGTTGTCGTTGGCGGCATGGGGATCCTCGGGAATGCATGTGTCGAATTTATCTGATATTTGGCGATTTGAGCGGCAGACCTTATATCGAGTTACGAACTTTCGGCAATATGAACATGAAAATTGGTGACACCAACAGGATCGTGGAACGGGGCTATCAGGCCTTTGGCCGGTCGGCCTCCGACTTTCTCGTCTGCCTGAGCTTCTTTTCCCGGCTGCCGCTATCACGGCATGGCGCCCGGCAGACAGCAACTGCCGAGGCCTTGAGCCGCGCCGTCGATATCCTTCCGCTCGCCGCCCTGGTGATCGCGGCGCCGGCGGCGGCAATCGTCATGGCGCTCGGCTGGACGGCGCTGCCAAATCCGGTACTGGCGACGCTGGCGATAGCGGCATTGGTCCTGGCCACCGGCGGGCTGCACGAAGACGGGCTGGCCGACACGGCCGACGGCTTTGGCGGCGGCTGGGACCGGGCGGCCAAGCTGACGATCATGCATGACAGCGCCATTGGGACCTATGGCGTGACTGCCCTGATTCTCAGCCTGACCTTGCGCATCGCCGCGCTGGCCTGGATCTTGATGATGTTCGGGCCGATGACCGCGGGCGCCGTCATTCTTTCGGCCGCCGTGGCCTCCCGTGCGGCGATCCTGTGGCCCTGGGCAACCCTGCCGCCGGCGCGTGGCGACGGCCTGTCCCATTCGGCAGGCCAGCCAACCCGGCGATCATTATATTTCGCGGCCGTACTGGCACTGGCCCTGGTGTTGTTGCTTGTGGTTCCCAAACTGGGTCTGTTGGCCACGATTGGCGCATTGCTCCTCACCGGCCTGGTGTCGGCGGCAATTCGGTATCTGGCCGACGACCAGATCGGCGGCCAGACCGGCGACGTTCTGGGCGCGACGCAGCAAGTCAGCGAAATCGGCTTTCTGCTCGGCCTCATGGTGTTTTTTTAACTGCAACCGGAAACGGCCGACATCGGGGTCGTCACCGTAAAAATAGAACTGTTCTCCATGCGCAGCCTGAAAACCTGGGCGATCTGGATCCTCATCGCGATTGGCGCCTTCGCGGTCGGCCGGTATTTTCTCGGCTCCGAAACCGCCACGGGGAGCTTCGACCGCAGCGGCCCGGTCGCCGTCCACCACATCATTTTGTTGGTGGTTTTTCTCGGTGCCCTGATCGCGGCACGGCCATCCATGGGCGAGGTCGGCCGGGCGGTGCTGCTTTGGGGTGGCCTGGCGGCGGTTTTGGTCGCCGGCTACGCCTATCGCGGCGAATTGCAGGCGGTCGGCCTCAGGACGCTTGCGGCACTCGTACCGGGCATGGTGGTGAGCGAGCCGGGCGGCGGCGGCTCGGTGTCGGTGGTCCGATCCGGCGACAATCATTTCCGTCTTTCAGCGACGGTCAACAGCGCGACCGTCCCGTTCATGGTCGATACCGGCGCCAGCGTGGTGACGTTGACTGCAGCGGATGCGCGTCGTGCCGGATATGACCTTGGATCGCTCAATTTCTCGGTCCCGGTCTCAACGGCCAATGGCCGCACTGTGGTCGCGCCGGTCACCCTGGACCGGTTGGCCGTCGGCGATTTCCGGGTCGACGGACTGGACGGGTTCGTCGCCCAACCGGGCCAACTCGGCCAGAGCCTTTTGGGCATGAACTTCCTCGACACATTGTCGAGCTGGCACGTTCGCGGCGACCGGCTGGTGCTGACGCCCTGACGCTCACGCGGGCTCCGGGGTCGCCCGCAGCTTCGACTTTGCTTCACAACCCGGCCGGGCGGGCGGGCTGTCGACCGCGGTAAGAGCCCTGAGAATAACTTCGGGACCCGCCCCCTCCTTGACCCCGTCCACGGTCAGAATGCGCCGCCAGGCGCGGGCACCGGGCACGCCCTGGAACAGGCCGAGCATATGGCGGGTCATATGTGACAGCCGGCCTCCGGCCGTGAGCACATCCTCCATATAGGGCAGATAATCGATCACCACCTGGCGCAGGTCCGGTTCGGCGTCGTGGCAGCCATAGACCCGCCGGTCGACGGCCGCCAGACGCCAGGGCGACTGATAGGCGGCGCGCCCCATCATCACCATGTCGACCGATCGCAGGTGCCGTTCGGCGTCATCGAGATCGGTGATACCGCCATTGATGCCGATCGGGATTTCGGGATGCGTGGCTTTCAGCCGGTAAACGCGCTCATGGTCGAGCGGCGGCACGTCGCGGTTCTGCCGCGGGCTCAGGCCCTCAAGCCAGGCTTTACGGGCATGGACGATAACCGCATCGCAGCCGGCGCTTATCACCGCGTTCGCCAGCGCATCGAGCGCGGTTTCCGGGTCCTGCTCGTCGACGCCAAGCCGGCATTTGACGGTGACGGGAACCGAAACCGCCGCCTTCATGGCCGCCACGCAGCCGCCGACAAGTCCCGGCTCGCGCATCAGGCAGGCACCGAAGCGTCCAGACTGAACCCTGTCGGAGGGGCAGCCGACATTCAGATTGATCTCGTCATAGCCGAACGCCTCGGCAATACGCGCCGCCTCGGCAAGGTCGGCCGGGTCGGCCCCACCGAGCTGCACGGCCACGGGATGTTCCAAATCACTAAATCCAAGCAACCGCGGCCGGTCGCCATGGATCACCGCGCCGGTGGTCACCATTTCGGTATAGAGCAAGGCGCGACGGGTCAGCAGCCGATGAAAGGCCCGGCAATGGCGGTCCGTCCACTCCATCATGGGTGCGACTGAGAATATTTTCTCTTTATTTTTCAATGATTTATGATACCTTTCAAAGGCTCAAACCGTGTACGGATTGTACGGAATTGGATCATTTTGTACGGGTTTGTACCGGTTTTGATCTCTCGGTGTACGGAATTTGTACGGATTTTAGAAGCTGTACGGATCATGGCAACCATAGTCAAAACCAAAAAAGGTACCTGGCCCTCGCTGAGGTCGTAATTGCGGCAATGGTCCGGCGTTTTTGTGCCGCTCACCGATGCTACCGCTGCCGCGAGCAACACCCCGGAAAATCCCCAGCCGTGTGGACAAAACAAGGGGAGCATTTCAAACTCAATATGATTCACGGCCTCACAAGCAGTTTTCGTTCGGCAAAGACTTCAACCGCCCCGGCAGTCAGGATCATCATCGTACCAAGCAGTTTTTCCACACCATACAGCTCGCCGGCAATCAGCGTCGCAGACAACGAAGCTGCAATCACCTCGAACATGAGCAGTAGTGACACCCGCCCCGGATCGAGGCGTTTGGCGCCCCAAACCATGGTCCATGTGATCGGGATCAATACGATGACAACCACAGCGATCGTGAAGGGAACAGCGTCGAAAACTTGATCTATCGGCGGCGCCTGAAAAACCGGATTGAGCAGCGCGAGAATAAGCGAGAGAAAAGCGCCGAAAACGACGCTGAGCCAGGTTTTTTCCAACTCGAAGTCACCGTCCACTTTGTGCGCGAAGGTCGCGCCGACCGCAAAGACCATGCCTGACGCCAGGCCCATCCATTCCCCAAGATTTCGCGGCATGGGAACACCCTGCCCGAAATCCAGGATGATTGCAGCGCCGGCAAAACCGAGCACGATGGCCAGCGCGCGCAAGGGACTGAACCGCATGCCGAGAAATAGGACACCCAAAATGCTGCCCCACACAGGCGCGAGATAAAACAGAAGCGTAACCCGGACGATGTCCGCAGTTATCAGCCCGTGTTGATAAGTGGAAAACATGGCACCGAAAAAGAAGCCGGTTGCCCAAACAGCGGGACCTGCTTTGACAAGCCTGGAAAAGCGGCCGCGCAATAGCGGCATAAGGCACATAGCGGCAATTGTGAGTACAGCGACGCTTGTCCAGTCCCCCCTCAGGCCGTAACCATCAATGATACGCAAAGGGTACCACCAACACCCCCAGACAAAGGCCGAAAAGGCGACAACGACGGAGGCCTGCATAGTGGACGCGGACCGAAACAAACGCGCCTGCAACACCGAAACCTCCACAATTGAGATGGCCGACCGGTAACGGTCAGTCCAATTGTCATTAACAGCCTGACTTAAACGCGAGGTATTCAGTTGGCGTTGTCATCCCGTGTTTGGTGCCGTAGCAAGAGGTGATACCGCATTCCAAGGTGCTGCCTCTCCACCATGAATCGAGTTCGATGGCGGGACGAAAAACGGTGACCATTCACCTGCTACCGAATAGGCCGGGCTCCGATGAAACCGACCCAGCCTACCCGGTAAAACACCTAGTGCGTAATGGTTTCATGCATGGGTCCGGGCTTTTTGCGGATCGTGGAACGGTATCGCTTCGACCGTGACATCTATCGACTGCTCCGCGCCTTTCAATTGCAGCACCGTTCCTTCGGCAACATCGGGCCGCAAGTGGACGAGCGCCAGCGATTTCTTCATCCGGTGCGAATAGGCCGGGCTGTTGACGACGCCGACCGCCTCACCATCCATATAGAGCTTGGCTTCGGCCTCAAGCAGTTCCGTGGTAGCCGAAGATGACACACCTGCGATTTTGACCTTGTCCTTGCCCTCGGCGGCGAACAAGGCATCCCGGCCCATATAATCAGCCTTCTTGCGGGAAATTGACCAGCCGAGCCCCACTTCCCAGGGCGTGTTTTCTTCCGTCATATCATAGGGGTAGAACAAAAGAGCGGCTTCAACGCGGATCTTGTCCAGGCAGTTGAAGGAGCACGCCATGACGCCATCATTTTGGCCGGCATCGAGGATCCGGTCCCAGATGTGGCCGACATCGGCTTGGTCGGTGAATATTTCATATCCGCGCTCACCAGAGTAACCGGTCCTGGATATGACGGCGTCTCTGCCGAACAGTGTCGTCTTTTCCTGATGGAAATATTTCAGGCTGTTCAGGTCCATCGGCGTGTGCGCGTTCAACAGGCTTACAGCCTTCGGCCCCTGCAGCGAGATATCGTGCAGTTCGTCATCGAAGCGCACCTCGGCATTCTTGCCGCTGGCGGCTTCCTCGATGCGAGCCATACTCTGACCGGAGCCATGGACATAGAGGTATTTGCCCTCTTCAACATGGAAGATGATGTTGTCGTCGCAGATCGTTCCTTCATCGGTGAGCAGTGGACAATAGACCGATTTGCCGACATAAACCCTATTCATTTCACGGGTGGAAATCCGGTCGACAACCTCAATTGCATCCGGCCCGGAGATCCAGACCTTCTTTAAAGCCGAGACATCGAACAGACCGGCGGCTTCGCGCACCGCGTCGTGCTCGTCCTCATCGCTGGTGGCGAAGCTCCAGGCCACATCCATCCCGTTCCAGTCATCAAGCCCAGCACCAAGTGAGCGGAGTTGAGGTTCAAGTGCGGATACGCGTCTGGTCATTGTGACTACTCCCTCTCGAGATTGAAAAATGTCTAAAAATGGGTTTCCAGTTCCTCGGCTATCTCGAACATGTCGGCGACGATGCCGTAGTGGGCAATCGAGAAAATCGAGGCCTCCAGGTCGGTGTTGACAGCGATGATGGTTTCCACATGCTTCATGCCCCATTGGTGTTGCACCGAGCCTGAAATGCCCATCGCGATGTAAAGTCTGCAATTGGCCGCGAGCTGGCCGGATTGGCCGACTTGCCGCGCCTTCGGCAGCCAGCCATTATCGGCAATTGGCCGCGAACAGCCGAGCGTTGCTCCAAGCTCGTCGGAAAGCTCGAGGAACTCCTCGACATTGCTTTCGTCGGCAACGCCGCGACCAATGGAGAGGATAAATTCGGCACCCGCGATGTCGATGCCCCCCGCATCGGCCGGCGGCTGCCAGCCTTGGTGTGATGTCACCACCGCACAATCGGGCGCGGGCATCTTGATAATGGTCGGTGAGGCTTGACCGCTTGCGGGCTCGAACACATTGGTTCGAATCGTCAAAAACACGGTCTGCTTGCCCGGGAATTCCAGATCGACGAGTACCTTTTCGGCATAACCGGCTCGCGTCGCGATCAGCGCGCCATCTTCGCGGCTGATCCGCTGTACGTCGCTGGCGAAACCAAGGCCGAGACAAGCCGCGACGGCCGGAGCATATGACCAGGCATCGACGCCGTGCGCCGTCAAAATGATTTCCGGGTTGCGCTCTTCGACGAGAGCTGCAATCACCGCTTCGATCAAATCGGGTTGAAAGTCATTCGTTTCAGTATCAACCGCAACGACCTCATCTACTCCGTCCACTGAGAGCGCTCCGGCAAAACTCTCCGCTTCGGCGGCAAGTATGACCACGGTAAGTGCGTCGCCGCCGGCCTTGATGCCATTGGCTGCTGTAATTGCTTCCAAAGACTGCGGCTGCAGCATGCCGTCGCGTTGTCCGGCTATGACAAGGATTTCAGCCATAACTGGTCACATCCCCCTGGCTTCTTTAATGATTTCAGCAAGCCTGGCCGCCTGTTCGGCAACCGAACCCTCGATGATTTCCGCCTGGCCCTTTTGTGGTGCATACATGCGGCGGACACGTGAGGCGTTGATCACGTCAGCTTCGGAAAGGCCAAGATCGTCGGGTGACAATTCGTCGACCTGCTTTTGGCGGGCCTGGCGGATTCCCCGCAGTGAGGCGTAGCGCGGCTGATTGATACCGAGTTGGATCGACAGGACCGCCGGGCATTGCACGGTCATGATCTCTTCCAGCCCGCCTTCCAACTCGCGGTTCACGGTGGCGGAAGCCGCACCCGGCTGATAATCCAGTTTGGAGACCACCGCCACATGTGGCCAGCCGAGCAGGCCGGCAAGCGCCATTCCGGTCGTGGCGTGGCCGAAATCAGCCGATTGCGCTCCACAAAACACCATGTCCGGCGCTTCACGCTCGACGACCTTGGCAAGGATTTTGGCGATCGTGATGCTGTCGGCCTCCGCAAGCGCCTCGTCCCAGATCCGGATACCACGGTCCGCGCCTTTGGCGAGCGCGGTGCGCAACGCATCGTCGGCCTCATCATCGCCGGCGGTGACGATGACAACTTCCGGTTCGCCGCCCGCGGCTTCTTTGACTATCAAGGCTTCCTCGACCGAAAAGTGATCGAATTCGTTGAGGTCTTTTTCAAAGAAATCCTCATCGACATCACGACCGTCGTCGCGCATTTCGAATTCGTCGTCCAGAACGGCGACTTGTTTTACAGGAACCAATATCTTCATGAAGCTTGCTCATCATTGAAGGCGAGTTTTAGGGTGTCGTTGGGCATCGGCGGCGCCAGATTCCGCGCCAATCGGCGGGCGGCGGCATATCGAACCTGTGGTTCGGGGTCATCAAGCAACCGCGCCAAGGTTTTGAAACCGAGATTAGGATGGTTGATGACGGTCACCCGGTTTATCGGATAGGCGTCTTCGGCCAAGCTTGTAATCAATGCGGCAGGTGCGGCCGGGTTAAACGCAATCGCACGACGCACATCCTTATCCCGATGGACGGAAATGGCGCTCAGTGTTTCATGCGGTGTGAGCGGATTGCGGCCCAGTGCGGCCAAGACGTCGGCTGAGGTATCTGTGACAAGTGCCGCAATCGCTGCCGGCGGTATATCGTCGCGCAGGGCAACACCGGCGCGGACCCAGGATGCAGTATCACCGGCAAGTCGGATAAGAACTCCGGCCGGCGAAGATGGATTGCGGGCCACACTGCGGCGCACCTCCATATGGGCATCTTCCGCCATGATTTCCAAAAGTGCCGACGGGAGGATCGGGTTCCTGGCAATCCAACGGCGCACCCAGGCATCGCTGTCGGCGGCCAAAGCCGTGACCAAATCCGCAGGAAGATCGTGATGGCGGGCAAACAGCCGCCGTACCTTCGGCGAGGGTTCATCCTCCGTGTCGGCGAAATAGGCACCAGACAAGGCCGGGTTTCGAACTGCTGCGGCGCGAACCCTGTGATCGGCATCGCCAAGGAGGCGGTTGAGCGCCTCGGCCCCAAGCATCGGGTTGACGGCGAGCCTGCGGCGCACCACCGGGTCGTCCATTGCCCCGGCACGTTGCAGTATCTCATCCGGGCAACGCGGATGGGCCGCGATTTCCGTCCGTACTGAGAAATCACCTTCGTTCCAAAGCGTCCGCAGAACGGTGGTATCGGCCTTCGGCGCCCGCGCGGCATTGCCCCGGAGAACGATATCGTCCGTCTTGATAAGGCAGGCCAGTATATCGACCGGAGTATTGCGGTTTCCGGCAACAGCTCTGCGCACCTCAATGGAAGAGTCTCTGGCAAGGCTGGCAAGCAAGGCTGCATCGGCATTCGGATGAGATGCGACGACGCGGCGAATGCGGTCCGGTGAATCATCCCTAAGCAACCCGTGCAATGCCACTGCCGGCGTGGATGCATTTTTCGCTAACCGAACCTGGATCGATTGGGTGGCGTTTTGGGACAGGACTTCGAGCAATTCCGCCGGCGCATAATGAGCTTCGGCCACCTTCAACCGCAATCGGGACGTTGCCAGAATAATCTCTTCCAGTGCCTTCTGATCATTTTCGTTCGCATGCGGATATAGGCCAAGAGCGGCATAAGCATCACCGGAATGGATCACGCGATCCACCAGTTCCCGGTATTTGTCTTTGAAAGACACGGCCTCGTTTCCGCTGGGTGAGATCATATGGTTCCAACCCCCACCGTCTGATCGGTTACATCCTCCGCCCTGCCAACGGGAACCGGCCTGGCAACCGTCTCAGCGACCAGCTCAATCAGTTCCATAACCTTGAAATTGTTTTCGTTTCCGGTGCCCTTAACGCCGTCTTCCAGCATATTGAGGCATTTCGGGCAATTGACCACCAATACCTCAAGGCCATCGATTTCGGCAGCCTCGGCGGCACGCAGCTCGGCCGGTTTTTTCAGTTCCGGCGGATCGGGCAACCAGATCCGGCCGCCACCGGCACCGCAGCAGAAGGAGTTACGCAGTGTCCGCGGCATCTCAATCAACCTGGTGCCCAGATCCGCTAACACTTGACGTGGTGGTTCAAACCCTGAATTCAGGCGGCCAAGGTGGCAGGGATCGTGATAGGTGACCGTGTAGGACAGTTTGCGATCGGCGACGAGCCGGCCATCGCTCAATAGCTGCCGCAAAAACGCACTGGCATGAACGATGTCATACTTGCCGCCGAAATCCGGATATTCGTTCTTAATTGTGTTGTAGGTGTGCGGGTCGGTGGTGACGATCGAATTGAATTCGCATCCTCTAAGGAGTTCGACATTGGTCTCTGCGAGTTCTTGATAAAGCCCCTCCTCGCCGACCCTGCGGACATCGTTGCCGGCGGTCTGCTCATCCTCGTAGAGGATGCCGAAATCAACACCGGCCGCGTGAAGAAGTTCCGCAAATGCAAGCGTCACCTTCTGCGAACGCGGGTCGAAGGAGGCATAGTCGCCGATATACCAAAGTACGTTCACCGGCTCGGCGCGGGCATCCTTGATCTTGAAATCGAGCTTTTTACTCCAGCGTGGGCGCTTGCGTTTTGATTCCGAAAGCGAATTGCCCGATTTCTGCAGGCTTTTTAGCGTGGGCTGCAGCATCGGATCGAATTCCCCCTCCTCGATCAGAGCGCGACGCATTTCGACGATCATCGGCAAGTGTTCGACACCGACAGGGCAGATTTCTGTACAGGCACCACAAGTGCGGCAGGACCACAGGGTTTCGGGGCGGATTTGATGAAGCCCCTGCCCAGCAACCGCGATCGGCTGTTGCGGCATTCGCCCACCGGACAGGGTCTGGTTGGCCCGCTCGCGCAGGCTCAAAACGACATCGCGCGGCGACAGCGGGAAGCCGGACGCATTTGCCGGACAGGCTTCGTGGCAGCGGCCGCACTTGGTGCAGGCATCGGCCTGAAGAAGATATTTATCGGCGAAGTGGGTGAGCGCCGAAAAGCCGATTTCTTCTTGATCTATATCGGCCCTGGGAAGCCGGCTTTTCGCCTGCGGATCGGCCGCCATTAGCGATCCCATGGCGGTGAAAATGTGTTTGACCTTGGTGTAGGGAATGAGGCCGATAAAGGCGAGCGCCAGCAAACCATGGACCCACCAAAGCCCCATACGTAGGCCAGCCGCGGACTCGGCCGTGACACCGAGACCTTTCAATATGTAGGTCGTCGCCGCGCCAATCGGCGACCACCAACGATAGTCCCAGACCGTCGGATCACCTTGCAACCACACCAGCCGCGCGGCCTCCAGGAAATAGCCTGTGACCGCGATCAGGACCAGCGACCACAAAAATGCCCAGTCCTCCCGCCGGTAGTCGGAGCGGTCGAAGTCGGGATCGCTGGTCGCACGGTCAGGCCGCGCGTAATCGAGACGCGGCGGGGCGAGCCAACCACGACGAACCATCATGTAGAGCAAACCCACAATCAGGCCCACGCCGGCCAAATCGACAGCCAGCGAGAACACCAGATAAAACGATCCGTTCCAAAAGGTGAACCCGGTCAGCGGCTGCAGGATGTCGTATTCTAACGTAATGATGCTGGTGCCGATGAACAAAAGCGCAAAGCCGAAGAAGATGCTGCTATGGGCAAGGCCGGCATCGGCCGCGCGGCGGTTCACCGTTCGATGGCTCAAGACCGTCCAGATCATATGGGCGAATTTCGGCCAGAAGGGCGTCCAGGCACCTGATCGCGCACCGCGGCGGTATTTACGGATTTGGACGTAACACCCGTAAATAAAGGAGACGATCGCCGCGATTGCCGCGACATAAAATGCCGCCAGCATCCAGGTCGGGAAATCCCGGAAAAGGATGCGGGTCACTTCGGCAGCTTCATGTTCGGTACCGATCATGGCATTCGTCTCGCGGGCCAGTTGGTCAATTCAGTTGGCGCCTGGTTTCATCAAGTTCTTAGGACGTCCCGGACAATCAGCCCGGGAGGTCCCATGATTCAGTGGCCGTCAGACGCGCCATTCCTGTTGGTATTCACCACCCGGCAGATAGGCGGCGCCCCAGACGGAGGCTTCGCGCTTGAAGGCGATCGGCAATTGCGGATTATCATCTTCGATCTCACGGGCGATGCGGTGGCCGTCGAAAGTAGCGTCGGCGATCAGCTTCGGCGCCCAGGCATCACCAATGACGTAGACACCCTTGATTTCGTTTGACGCCCATTCATCTTTGCGTGCCTTCAATTGGCGGAACAATCCGTCATTGGAGTTGCGCCCGGTAACCAGGACCAGGGTGTCATATTCATGCCACTCGGTGTGCCGGTTTTCCTCGCGCGGCAAAACGCCGGGACCGCGGTATTCGCGCCGCGAGCCGTCGCCCCAGATATTGTAGATCTCCATCCGGCCGTCCTCGACCTTGCTGGCCCAGGTGTCGCCGATGACGTTGATCTTCAACTCGTGCAGACGCCGGTGCATGTTCGGCGCTTCGAGGGTGAAGTGCATGTAATTGCCGAATCCGACACCGTCGATGACCGACACTTCGTGACCGTTGGCGGCAAGCATTTCAGCCAAAGACGGCCCCATAAAATAGGGATCGCCGTTGAGAACGGTGACGCGTTTGCCGATATCGGCTGTTCCGGCAAAAATCTGTTCTGGTGTGACATGGTTCGGCTTGGAGGCATCGATCCCCGGGATTGGATCATGCGTCAACGGATTGGTGCCGTCTGCGTTCCACGAGGCGCCGGTCGCGATGATGACCTTGTCGGCGCCGTAACCCATCACCTCATCGGCGGTGAGCGCAGCACGGCCCAAAGCCAGTTGGCTGTCGCGGTTCTTCTTGACCAGTTTATCGAGTTGGACTTCGCGATAATCGCGATGATAGCCCCACTCGCCGAGGCCCGGCAGGGTCGCGACGTTGTTCACATGGCCGCCGACCTTGTCGGCGCTATCGGCTAGATGGACGACATATCCGCGTTCCATCAATACACGCGCGGCCTCGCCGCCGGCGGGACCGGCACCGACCACCAGAATGGTGTCGTCGGATTTCGATGATTCGAATTTTTCCGGATGCCAGCCGCGCCGGTATTCCTCGCCGGCTGTCGCATTCTGGGTGCAGATCATCGGCGGACCGCCGATTTCCCAACGCGAAATACAGACATTGCAGCCGATACAGGTGCGCACGTCGTCCATGCGACCCTCGTAGATCTTCTGGGGCATGAAGGGATCGGATATCGATGGCCGGGCAGCGGAGATGATATCCAACTCACCGTTGCGGATGACCTCGGCCATTTTCTCCGGATCGGTGAATCGGCCAACGCCGAGTACGGCTTTCTTGGAGTGCTGTTTGACGAATTTCTGCCAAGGGATCTGATGCCCCTGACGGTAGAACCGTGACGGACCGGCATCTTCGCCCCATTCGGCAATGTCACCGATTTTGATGTCCCAGATGTCGACCAGATCGTCTGCGAGCTGAATAAATTTTATTCCGTCGACTTCAACTTCGACGCCGGCAGTACCATAGAGGGAATCAATGGCAAATCGCGAGGCGATCGCGCAATCGTCGCCGACGGCGTTCTTCACCTGTTCCAGTGTTTCGACCCAGAAGCGGGCGCGGTTTTCAAACGAGCCGCCATACTTATCGGTGCGCTTGTTGTGATAGGGTGACAGAAACTGCACCGGTAGATAGGCGTGGCCGCCATAAACGTTGACGATATCAAAGCCGGCATCGCGGGAGCGCAGGGCGGCGTCGACATAATATTGCTGGACCTGGCGGATGTCGTCGTGGTCCATCTCATGACAGAAGGTCTGCGTTTCGAATTCAGAGGCATACTGGCTCGGGCCGCGGGGCGTGCAGCGGGTTTCCATGCAGGGCGCGTGAGAGGAGCCGTACCACATTTCAACACCGGCGAGCGCCCCGTGCTTGTGGATCTCGTCGCACATTGCTCGCAGATTTCTGACATCGCCCTCGTCCCAGATGCGGGCCGAAACCCGATGGATGTCATCGGATTCAGGATGGATGGAGCAGTATTCGGTGTTAATGGCACCCCAACCGCCTTCAGCCTTGACGCCTCGGTGTGCCGCCTGGAAACCGGGCTTGTCTGAGCCGGCACCGATGCAGTGCGGGCTTTGATGAAACCGGTTTTTCATTACCTTCGGGCCAACCTGAATGGGCTCGAACAAGATGTCGTATTTTTCCGGTCGCGCGTTTGCCATCTCACTTCTCCTTTGACTTGGCCGCACTTAGCGTGGTGCCATCCACGTGTTTGATCTCAGGGTGTCGGGTTTCGCCAGCGCCGATCATCAAAGCGGCGGCGAGGAGTTTTCGGGTGTCATCGAAGACGGCTGGTTTTTCCGCCCGCCAGCGTCCGTAAAGCCGGCATTCAGGCTGCTTGCCGTGCTCTAGCGCACGCAACGCCTCTGCAGTCTCAGAGGCAAAGGCCGTCATGCGGGTTCGAATATTGTTTTGATATGTGTCCCAATGGCGGGCTTCCATGCGCAGATGGAAAAGGGACGAACGGGCGCGCCGGGCGATCTGCATGTCGGCGATAAAGACGTCGACACCGTGCCAAACCCTGCGCGCTCTTGCATACCGCCGCCGTGCCCGAGCCTCGCGCCCCGACAGGCGGTCCGCCAAGGCCAGGTTGGCAAGTGTCGTCGAGCGGCGCGGGTCGGATCGGCGAAAGCAAAATAGGGCGATCCAACCGGCTTTTCGCCAGGCCCGGACTGCTGCGTCCGCATCGCCGGAGTTGAAGTGATCGTTACCTTTTTCCTGCAACTGCTCCCAGGCAAGATCGGACCTTCGCCAACCGGCTTGCCGAGCCATCATCCAATGCGGGTCGATCTCAGACGCCCAAATATGCGGCACGGACATGCTCATTATCATGCAACTCCTTTGCGGGTCCCTCTAGCGCCAGATCGCCGGTCTCAAGGACGTAGGCGTAGTCGGCAAGATCAAGCGCCAGTTCAGCATTCTGCTCCACGAGCACCACCGGCACTCCGTTGGCGCTGATTTCCTCAACAATGTTGGCGATTTCCTCCACTACGATGGGCGCTAATCCCATGGACGGCTCATCCATCAGCAAGAGGCGTGGTTTGGACATCAGTGCCCTGCCGATGGCCAACATCTGCTGTTCGCCGCCCGACATGGTTTTGGCCATCTGGCGCCGCCGTTCCCGCAATCTTGGAAATCGCTCGTACACGGCAGACAGATCTGCTTCGACCTCATCCTGGTCGCGGCGCAGGAATGCTCCGGTACGCAGATTTTCCTCAACGGTCAGATCGGGAAATATGCGGCGCCCTTCAGGCACATGGGCGATGCCTTGAGCGACTATGCGATCGGCCGGAAGCCCGTCGATGCGTTGACCGTCGAAACAAATCTCACCGCCCTTGAGCGGCTCCAAGCCGGAAATCGCCCGCAACGTGGTGGTCTTGCCGGCGCCGTTGCCGCCAATTATGGTCACAATACCGCCGTCGGGCACATTTATGGAGACGTCGCGGATCGCCGAGACCTTGCCGAAATTCACACTGGCGTCACGAACCTCAAGCAACATGGCGGGCGCCTCCGAGGTAAGCTTCGATGACGTCCGGATGGGCACGTATTTCGGTTGGTACGCCTTCGGCCAGCAATTTGCCGAAATTCATTACTGTAATGCGGTCGCACAATCCCATGATTGCGTGCATGTCGTGCTCAACCAATAAAATCGTGATGCCGGAATCGCGGAGTTGGAGCATGAGCTCCATCATCCCTTTGGTCTCTTCCGGGTTCATGCCGGTAAAGGGCTCGTCGAGCAGTACCACTTCCGGCCCGGCGGCCATGGCGACCGCCATGCCAAGTGCGCGTTGGTGACCGTGAGAAAGATCACCGGCCGGTTCCTCGGCATGCTCCAGAAGACCAAAGAACTCGAGCGCCTCCTCAGCCCGCTTCCGCGCGTGGCGCCGGTCTTCCGCGTCGCGGCCTGCAATGGCCGCTATGATGTTGGGCTTGAACCGCATATGCGTGCCGACCAGGACATTCTCAATTACCGACAACTCGGCAAACAATGTTGAATGTTGGAAAGTGCGGACAACGCCGCGCCGCGCTACTTCGTGCATGCGCAGTCCGGAAATGACTTCACCGCGCAGCCGAACCTTTCCGGAAGTCGGCCGGTAGAAACCGGAAATCATGTTGAAGGTCGTGGTTTTGCCGGCGCCGTTCGGTCCGATCAATCCGTGGATTGCCCCCTTCTCGACAGCGAAATCAAGATGGTCCACGGCCACCAATCCACCGAAATGCATGGTCAACTGATCGATTTGGAGGAAGGGACTGTTCATGCCTCTTTCTCCCTTCGGACAGGACTATGGCCGGATTTGTTTCCGGCCGCTGTATTGCCGCGGTCCCAGCGCGCGGCAATTCCCTGCACCACGCTTTCCAGACCCCTGGGGAGGAACAAGACCGAGCAAATCATCACCAGGCCGTAGATCAGCGGCCGGGTCTGTTCCAAGCCAAGTTCGCGCAGAACGATTTCGTTGAGGATGGTCAAAACCATACAGCCCAGTATCGGGCCGTAAAATGTTGCCGTGCCGCCGACAATGGCCCAGGTCAGCACGAACACCATCAACTCCACGTCAAAACTGTGCGGGTTGATGGTGCCGATATAATGGGCCAGCAAGGCCCCGGACAATCCGGCAAATCCTGATGCAATGACGAAGGCAAGCGTGCGGTAGTTACGCACGTTTATGCCGGCAGCCTCCGCAAGCTTGTCCTGCCAGTGGACGGCATGAAAAGTCAGGCCAACCGGCGACCGTTCAATCCGCCACATGATCCAAAGACAAAACCCGACCACAGCAAGAGCAAAGTAGTAATAGCTGACCGGTTCAAAGAAATCGAAATTCCAAATACCAATGTCGAAATCCGGCATCGGATCGATTTTCTTGATGCCCTTCGGCCCGCCGAAAGGATCCCGGAAACGCTTCCATAAAAGCCGAATAATCTCGCCTGCCGCGAAAGATCCGATCAGAAAGTAAAACCCCTTCATCCGGAACAGGGGATAACTCAGCCCAAAAGCAACCAAAGCGGCGGTCCCGGCGCCGAGCATCATGGATAGGGGAACGTAAACACCAAATTGCTTTGTGTAGAGCGCCGAGGCATAGGCGCCCACGCCCATGATCACCACGTGGCCAAGCGACCATTCGCCGGTTAGTGTCAACAATCGGTAAGAAGCGACCAGCAGGACATTGATGGTCAAAAACACCAATATTTCCTGCTGTGAGAAGCTCAAACCATGCGGAAGAGCGATAAGAGCGACGGTAAAGAGAGACCAAACAAGGTACTTAAGCACGATCGGCCGTCCCAAATAGACCCGTCGGCTTGACGATCAATACAAGCAACATCAATGACAGGCCGACAATGTCGGCGACGACGCCGTCCCAGAATGTGGTGACTATCGTGTGGACGAAAGCGTAAGCAACGGCGGCGACCACCGCACCTTCTAATGAACCCACCCCGCCGACGATGATGACAATGAAGGCCGTGACAATGACGGAGTGTCCCATATGCGGATTGACCGACACCAATGGGGCGGTCAGCGCTCCGGCGATTCCAGCGAGGCCCGCCCCGATGAACATGGCGATGCGAGACGTCTGGTTAATAGATATGCCCTGCAAGGCCGCTGCCTCGGGATCTTGGGCGCTTGCCCGCAACGCCCAACCAAACCTGGTGCGGGTTAAAAACAGCCACAGCCCCGTTAGCAAAACGATGGCCGCCACGATTACAAAAAGCCGCGGAACGGCCAGACGAACCTTTTCGGAAAAGACGATTACTTCCTGTGTCACCGGCGGCACGTGTTCCATGCGCACACCGAACCCGAGTACGGCCAGGGCCTGCAGGACCATCAAAAATCCAATGGACGCGACCAAACCGCCGAGCGGATTGTCGCGCAGCGGTCGAAACATGACCCGTTCCATGCCCAGGCCAACCAGTCCGACGAAGAGGAGGCCGACGGCAACGGCGAACAGAAAGGGCATTTGCAGGTCGGCATAAAGCGCAACGACTGCATAGGCCCCAAGCATGAAAAGTTCACCGTGGGCAAAGTTAATGACGCCCATGACGCCGAATATCAACACCAACCCCACTGCAACAAGGGACATGTAGCTTGCAGCGTAGATCGCATTCAGGCCGGTCTGAGCTAGAAGTTCCAGCATCGACTCACCAGACAGACTTTTGTCAGAAGAGCACGGCGCGGGCCGACTGGCTCCGCGCCGCAACGAGTTTCTGCCGCGTTAACCGCGCTGGTTCCACATCTGCTTGTAGGCCGTCATGTGCTTCTTGAGCAGTTCGCCATGCTTGTCATACCACTGCGGAATCGACTTCATGGCCTTGATGCGGGCCTTGCCGTCTTCGATCACGACCACGGGCCAATTTCCAACCAGCGCGTTATCGATGCCGAAGAGGTCCTTGCCCCACCATTTCGCCTCGCCAAACGCATGCAAACCGCTGTCGCCATCTTTCATGGCCGCCAGGACAGCGTCGGGTTCCGCCGAACCGGCTTTTTCAGCAGCAGCCTTCCACAAATCCATAATGGACGCGTATTCCCAGCTCACTGCACCCCACTCGCCCGGGAAGCGTTTATTATATTCGGCAAAGAACTTGTTCGGATTACTAAAGTTTATGCCTTCCGATTCCAGCGCCGGATCGTCAAAATCGGGGAACTGGAAAACGAAGCCTTCCATAAATTCCTTCGACGTTTTTTCGATGATCTGGTCGTAGAAGTCGGCTGTACAGGAAATGATCTGCCCTTTGTAGCCTTGCTGGAAGAGCTGCTCGCAGATTGGATGCACATAGTCGGAATAGCAGGTATCGAGGCAAACGATGTCCGGGTTGTTGGCGATCAGTTTGGTGACCACCGGCGCGAAGTCCGTCGTCGCTGGATCAAACAACAGCGGATCGCCCTGCATGGTGATACCTGCAGCCTCGAAAGCGGCAAGATATGTAGCAACCGAAGGCAGGCCTAGC
The DNA here is from genome assembly GCA_965224185.1 of Rhodobiaceae bacterium. Classification (GTDB taxonomy): domain Bacteria; phylum Pseudomonadota; class Alphaproteobacteria; order Rhizobiales. The sequence continues at coordinate 326,935 of OZ245042.1, forward strand.
GAATCGTCCTGGGCGCACATGACCGCGGTTTTGAGGTCAGGCTTGTTTTCGGCGAGCCACTCGACACCGGTAACATTGTAGACTGGATGCACTTCGGCGGGCGCCAATAGTGTTCCAGTGTCCGGCGAAAGATCTGACGGCAGCAGCGTCGAGAACAGCATGCCTGTCTTATCGGCCACCGGTTGTGCGCCCGGCCATGTATCACCGCCCAACATCATGATAAACTTGACGCCGTCTTCGCGCACGAGTTTGGTGGCGCCGGTGCGGGCCTTGGCAGGATCATATTCGTTGTCATAGCCGACAAATTCAATTTTGTAGTTGCCATCGCCGAGCTTTATGCCACCGGCGGCATTTGTCCACTCAGCCCAGATTTGACACCCGTCCAGGCCTGGTTTGCCCCAGGCTGCAACGGCTCCGGTTAAAGGTGCAAGAAATCCGATTTTTATGACCTTGTCGGCCGCAAAAGCCGGCCTCGGTAACAACTGCGCAGTCGCTGCCGAGCCCATGACTGCTGCCGTTCCACCCAGGAGCTTGCGCCTCGTCAGGCCGTTCTTGAGGTATTTGCTGATCACGTCTCTTTCTCCCTAATCTCGGCCAATCAATGCAGGTTCCGCCAAACCAAGACATTACTGGTTACCGCGGCATAAATTGGTTGGCCCAAATATGTACCAAATCGCGGTCTTATTGATTTTTGTGGTATAAAACTAGTCCAAAAAATAACCAATTTCAAGCGATTTTGTTAATACGCACAATTTTTCTTGACTAATGGTCATATTTGGTTATATTTGGTTGTTTTCTGCTCAATTCTATTGAATTCGAAAGCAGTAGACATAGAACAATATCGACCGGTTTTTAGCTGATTTAGCCGTACAGACTGTATTGCAATCTATGGAATGTTCGCGTTTTGAAATATGTATCTATAGATGTAAAAACAAATACTCGCGGGTATTCCCGCCACTTGCTCGGGATGAACGTACGGTTGTCTACGAGTCTGGCAATGACCAAGTGCGATTTATCGCCTAGTGGAGAGACCACCGGATCATGAATGCCCCACCGCGCCCACCTTGGGAATTGGACAACAAAATCGAAAAGCCCGTTACATCGAGTACACGCAAGCTCGCTGATACGCTTTTTTTGGAAATCGCCAACGGCGTTCATAATTACGGTACGCGTCTTCCGGCCGAACGCGCGCTTTCAGAGGAACATGGCCTGTCACGAAATACAATCCGTCAGGCATTGAGCCTCATGGAACATTACGGGGTGATCCGCAGGCGGGTCGGAAGCGGTTCGATCGTATGTTATCGGATCAAAGATGAAAATATACCGCCCGCGGCCGACCCGTCGGAGACATCGTCGTCGAAACTTGATCTGAGCGAACTCAGTGAGATTACCAGTCCGCTTGAATTCGGCGTCGTACGATCGATCGTGGAACCGGAAATCGCCCGCTTGGCCGTCCTCAACATGACATCGCGCGACATTCAAAGGCTTAACGAAATTCAAGGCGAGATTGACAAGATCTCCGTTGATGGCGAGAAATACTCCGCGCTCGATGATGAGTTGCGCATGCAGATTGCGCGCGGGACACACAATCCATTGCTGATCGCCGTTTACACAATGGTCAACCACATCAACCGCAACGCCCATTGGTCGGCTCAGCGCCGGAAGGCTCTGACACCGAGCCGTATAAAGGAGTACCGGCTGCAAAACCGCTCCTTGTGCGATGCAATCCAGTCCCGCGACATTCAGGCTACCGTTGAATACTTAAAACTGGCCCTTGCCGATTTTCATCAGGATTTAATGCGCGGCGCCTGATCCACCAGGGCGGCTCCACCGCCCGCCCGCCTTTCCAGTCGCTGGTCCCACATCTGTCCGCACATGCGCATATGGCGCAGAAGCAGTTCAGAGTTTTTGTCCCACCAGTCGAGCACTGAGCGAAACTCGACAATCCGCGCCCGCCCATTTTGAATGCGGACAACGGGCCAGTAGCCGACCAGGGCATGGTCGATACCAAAAAGTTCACGTCCCCACCATCGTGCTTCGCCAAAGACATTGCGGCTAATTCCGCCCATTTTCATCGCTGACAACACGGCAACGGGCTCCACTGTCTGGATACGTTCCACCGCTTTGCGCCACATTTCCAAAATGGCGTAATACTGCCAGGAGACCGCGCTCCATTCGCCAGGAAAACGGCGTAGAAACTCCGAATAGAATTCGTTCGGGCGCGGGAAACTGACGCGCGGATCGTTCAGTGCCGGATCGTCAAAATCGGGAAACTGAAACACCAGCCCCTCCATAAATTCCCGGCTCGTCTTTTCAATCAATGTTGGGTAATTGTCACAGGTGCATGACAGTATCTGACCCTTGAAGTTCTTCCGGTAGGCTGCCACGGTCAGTTCGTGAACGAAAGGTTCATAGGCCGTATCCCAGCATAAAATGTCCGGATTGGCGTCAAGCAGAACATCGACCATGGCATCCGGGTCCTCGGGCGCGCCGGGATAAAGGATCTCCTTCACGATTTCGATGCCCGCGGCCTCGAAGGCGGCGCGATAAGTGGCAAGCGATGGCAGGCCCAACGCGTCCTTTTGCGCACATATTGCAACGGTCTTCGACTCAGGGCTGTTTTTGGCCAGCCAATCGACTCCGGTGACCACGTAAATAGGATGTACTTCGCAAGGGGCAATGAGATAGGGTGTGTCCGGCGAAAGGTCACTTGGCAACAACGTCGTTGCCAGCATTCTGCTTCGCTGGAGAAAATCGCTGATTGCCGGCACCGTGTCGCCGCCAAGCATAAGAATGATCTTGACGTCCTGTTCCAACACCAGATGTTTGGCACCAAGAACCGCACGTGCGGGGTCGTACTGGTCGTCATACCCGACGATCTCGACAAAACGGCGTTGATCGCCGATTTTGAGACCGCCTTGGGCGTTGAGCCAATCGGCCCAAATCTGGCAGCCCTCCAATCCAGGCCGACCCCAGGCAGCAGCATCACCGGTCAACGATGTGAGCACACCGATGCGAACGGCTTCCTTCGCCTTGACGCCCAGTTTTGGCAGGCTGGCCGATACCGCGAGATCCGCGCCAAATCGATAGGTGCTCAATTAGTCCTCACATCTTGATTTCATCGACCGGCTAAATCGCCGGATCGTATTAGTCGGGCATTGGCCGAAATTCTCCCGAACCGCTTCCCGAATTCGTCAAACTGACCATTTAAACGTTTAAGGCGATACCGGCAATCGAATGACACTATCTTTGTTGTCTCTGTCAACGACCAATTGCCTATCCGCTTGCGATCTTTCGGGTTTTTCGTCGAGCACTGAAACCTTTTACCAGTTTTTTCAACGCCATCCGGGCACCATCGCGCCGTCTGGTGCGAACCTTGGAAACTGGGCTAAAAATTTTGCAAAGACCGTCAGAGCGCGATCCCGGCAGAATTCAGACGGCACATTTGGGCAATTCAACAAGCCAACCGGGCCACAGAAATACTTTCTGATTTACGACGCTTGGCCGAAAATCGGTTGCAATCCCAATGCCAAAACAGAGCGACTTGGCACATTTCTTCCTCGCACCTTGGCATATTTTTATCTCTCTGCGCACGGAATTTGCATGGACTTGGAAGACTGCCCGGGCATGGCCACAATCGTTCGGGCAAAGGAGGGGAATTGGCGGGCAGGTTTGCGAAACCAAAATTGGTCTCCTGCAACTCCTCGATTTCGTCGCGTGCGATTTGCGGCCTGGTTTGGGCAGCCTGGAGTTCCGCTGAGGCCCCGGCAGCCACCAGTCAGTTTGCACCGCTCCTCCATCCTTGCGGCAGAATCCGGCGCAAACCCGCCGCAATCGGCACCTCATTCTTGAGCGCCTTTTTTTCGACATTCAGCAAATTCTCAGCTCAAAATCAACCTATTCGAGGTGCGAAACGAATTAATTTATAGATTTTTTTATCGATAAATATTATACTAGTTTCAAGCATATAATACAGTGTGGGCAGATGGGGGTTTGTATTGCCAAACGATCTAAGCAAGGTCGGGCGGCGTGTCGGGCGTCCGCGACTGGACGGCCACCGACGAGGCGGTGACCAGCGTATTTTGGATGCGGCAACCAAGGCTTTTGCTGCGAAAGGCTACGGCGGCGTATCGACCAGCGAGATAGCCGAATGCGCCAATGTTGCGCAGTCCGTCGTTCACTATCATTTTCGCGATAAGGAAACGTTGTGGCGGGCCGCGGTCGATCATCTCTTTGACAAGGTGAACAAAGCGGAATTGACACTGCTTCAATTGGATCAGCAGGCAACACCGCTTGAGCAGCTAAAGACCCTTGTACGCCGGTTTGTCTTTATCGCCGCCAAGTATCCGGAATTGGGGCGGCTGGTAATGCATGAAGGCCCCGGCGGCGGACCCAGGCTGAATTGGCTGGTGCAAAAGCACTTTCGCCACAGCTATGAAAGTTTTGACAAGCTCATCAAAGAGGCCCAGGCGGAGGGGAAAATCAAACCCTACCCTGTTGGGTATCTGACTTTGATCGTCACTGCCGCCGCCGCCAGTTTGTTTAACATGGCTCCAATCATCAAGCAGGTATGGAACCAGGACGTTTCCCGAGGATCAGATCTCAATTCAGTGGCAGATATGGTCGTTGACTTGATTTTTGACGGAATTTCGAATTTCGAAAATGAAAACCACCATCATCCGACAACCACGAACTAAAGGAATGAGGCCATGACCACACCGACAAATTTAAAGCACGTTCATCATACCGGATTCCGTTGCCGCGATGCTCAACAGACGAGAGATTTCTGGGAAGGAATTCTTGGTTTGCCGCTGGGCGCCGCGCTTGATTTCAAGGAGCAGTCGGGAACGAGCAATGAACTGGACTACATGCACCTGTTTTTCCAATTGGGCGACGGCAATTTCGTTGCTTTCTTTGATATACCCGACGAGGTTGAGGAGAAAATGTTCAAGCGTAAAAACGGTCTTGATTTTCACATTGCGTTCGAGTGCGATTCACGGACCGAACTGGAAGACTGGAAGCGCCACATCGAAGAAAAGACCGGCCGCAGGGTGATCCTGATAGAGCATGGATTTGTGACCTCCATTTATTTCTACGATCCAAACGGCATCCAATGTGAAATTACCTGCAAGGATGACAATTATGATCAGGTGATATCGGGGAAGTCGACGACGGTAGATGAGACCCTGGCCGCTTGGAACGAGCGGACCCGACCGAAAAAGCTGGCACGGCTTGGCGACGTCGCGCTTTAACAAAAAATTCTAAATCGGCCCCACCCGATACCGGATGGGGCCGTTAGTTTCATTCAGGTGTAATACACGCGACTTGATCTGACATATCTGCTCTAATGGAGCGCGACTATAGGAGTGTCGATCAATGACCAGCATTGAAGAGAAGATCATCAAACCGAAACTGGGCCTATTGGAGTTGGCCAAGCAGCTTGGCAGTGTCAGCCAGGCGTGCAAGGTGATGGGCTATTCACGGGATAGCTTTTACCGGTTCAAGGAGCTTTACGAACAAGGCGGCGAAGCGGCGCTGATGGATTTGTCGCGCCGGAAGCCTTGTGTGAAGAACCGGGTGCCGGAACATGTGGAGAAGGCGGTGGTTGATCTGGCCATTGAGAACCCGGCTTTGGGCCAGAAGCGGGCGGCCTAGGAGCTGCAGCAGCGCGGCGTCATGGTGTCGTCGTCGGGCATTCGCTCGATCTGGCTGCGTCATGATCTGGAAACCATGAAGAAGCGCCTGAGGGCCTTGGAAGCCAAATCGGCCCAGGAGGGCATCCTTCTGACGGAGGAACAGCTTGCGGCGTTGGAAAAAGCCAAACAGAAGAAGGAAGCCCATGGTGAGATCGAGAGCCACCATCCGGGTTATCTGGGCAGCCAGGACACCTATTATGTGGGCACCATGAAGGGCGTGGGGCGGATTTACCAGCAGACCTTCATTGACACCTATGCCCGGGTGGCATTTGCCAAGCTGTACACGGAAAAGACGGCGATCACCGCCGCCGACCTGCTCAACGACCGGGTTCTGCCCTTCTTTGGCGAGCACGGAATCAGCCTTTTGCGCATGCTCACCGACCGGGGCACGGAATATTGCGGCAAGGTGGAGAACCACGCCTACCAGCTCTATCTGGCGGTCGAGGACATCGACCATTCCAAGACCAAGGCCAACTCTCCGCAGACCAACGGCATCTGCGAACGCTTCCACAGAACCATCAAGGACGAGTTCTACGACATTGCCTTCCGCAAGAAGCTCTATCGCTCGGTGGAGGCGTTACAGACGGATCTCGACCAATGGCTCGCCAAGTACAATGAGCAGCGGCCGCATTCAGGACGCTATTGCTATGGCAAGACGCCCATGCAAACGTTCCGCGAAACGCTGCACATCGCCGTGGAAAAGAATATCTCGGCGCCAGACCTATCTGACAGCGAAGCCTCATATAGCGAAGCAGTCAGATAGCCCATGTCCGTCAGATCAAGTGCCGAGTTTTACAATTCAGGCTATCTTCTTGCCGACTGCCGGTGCTCTATTGCGTATTCAGCGGACCGGCAATTTTCTTGAATTTTCCTTCCTCTATCCTGGTCAGGAAGACCGAAGTTGTTCCAAGATGTTGCTGTGGCCCAAAAGACAATGGCGGGGTGCCAAAAATATCCTGGTAGTTTTTCAAGTTTTCAAGTTCAGCAACAAACTTATCGACGGTGACATCCCGCCCGACCTTCTCCAGGATGTTAAGAACGATGTCCTGCATGTTATAGGCCATCGCTGACGCAATATTCGGCCGGGCATTGAACCGCTTCTGATAACGAGCCATCCAATCCTTAACCTCAGGAGTCACCACTTCCGGGTCGAATGGTATGTACTGACACAATACATGGATACCATCGACAACCTTTTTACCGAAATGGGGAACCGCGCTATTGCAGGCCGAATGCGGTGCGAGGATGTCCACGTCCCAGCCCAATTTCCTGATTTCCGCCGCCGCGCCAACAGTTTCACGAACCACGGTGACCATTACGACAAGATCGGGATTGGCTTTTTTCAGCCGTGCAATTTGCGAAGAAAATGACGTCGCACCGCGTTTGTAGCTAACGGCTTCGACCAACTCGATACCGCCTGCCTTCGCCTGGTCGGTCACGGCGTCCAAAAGCTCCTTACCAAAATCATCGTCCTGGTAGAGGACGCCCACCGTCTTGGTGCCCTTTTTTTCGACAAGATACTCCAGACCGGACCGCATACTCTCGTAATAGGGGGCAGCAAGGGAGAACTTGAGCTTGTGTAATGGTTCAAACATCAATCGGGAGGGCGACCCGGGGAACAAGTGAGGTATCCCGGCTTCCAGGGCGATCGGCATGGACGCGATCACGACAGGGGTGCCAAGCACTCCGACCATTGCGAAGACTTTATCCCGTTTCACGAGTTTCTGTGACGCTAGAACTCCTTTTTTGGGATCGTAGCCATTGTCTTCCACAATCAGCTTGATCTTGCGCCCGTGCACACCTCCGGCAGCATTCGCCTCCTCGATCCGCATGATGTGACCATTGCGTTGGGGAACTCCCCAGAATGATATCGGACCGCTAAGGTCAAGATGTGTGCCTATGCGGATTTCAGTATCTGAGATACCGGATGTTTGAGCCTGGGCTGATGCTATCAGGCCCAAGCTGCCAAGGGTTACCAATGCTCCTGTGAGCCAATTGGACTTCATATCGTTTCCTTCCATGTTTCATTTTCAATTGTCCTGTTTAATCCAGGCTCGTTTTTGTTTGTTTCTCATTCACCGCAAAGCTGCTCCTCAATGGTGCAGCCGCAGTCGTGACGGTCTCAGGCCTTAGTCGACCTCAGAGTACATCTCGGCAATAACATCTTGATATTTCTCGTTGATGAGTTTCCTTTTGAGCTTCAATGTTGGAGTCATTTCCTCATCTTCTACGGTCAGTTGAACATCCAACAACCGGAATTTCTTAATCGTTTCTACATTCGAAAGTTCCCTGTTGACCTTTGAGATCTCTTTGCCGATCAAATCCACCACGTCCTGAGCGCGAGTCAGGCTGGCATAGTTCGTGAACGGAACACTGTAGTCTTGAGCAAATTTGGCCACGTTGTCGTGGTCGATCATGATCAGCGAGCTGATGAACTTTCGACCGTCTCCGACGACAATGGCGTCATTGATGAACGGGCTGAATTTGAGCTTGTTTTCGATTTCGGACGGGGTGATGTTCTTACCGCCGGACGTTACTATTATGTCCTTCATCCGATCGGAAATAATCAGATATCCATCATTGTCGATGCTGCCGACATCACCGGTGTGCAACCATCCGTCGACGATGGTTTCGGCGGTCTTTTGAGGCTTATTGTGATAACCCTTAAAAACATGTTTCCCGGATATCAAAACTTCCCCTTCCGGCGAGATGCGCAATTGCGTATCCAGAAGGGGCCGCCCCACCGTACCGAGTTTTATCTGATCGTATCGGTAGACCGTGGCGATGCCGGAGCATTCTGTCAGGCCATAGAGTTCCACCATTCGTAAATTGAGCGCCAGGAACCAGCGAATTACTTCCGGCGAAATCGATGCGGCGCCACTAGCCAGGAAGCGAGCCCGGCTCAATCCGATCATCTTGCGAATATTGCGTAAGATGATCAGGTCAAGTGGAAGGTAAACCGCACGCAGCCAAACCGGTACTTTTTCCGCGGCAAGGCGTCGATCGGCAATTTTATAGCCGATCTGTAGAGCAAACCTGTACATAGTCTGCTCGAACCAAGTCGCGTCGCGAATGGCAACGGAGATGATCGACTGCAGTTTCTCCCAAATACGCGGCACGCCGAGATATACCGTGGGCTGAATTTCCCGAAGGTTCTCAAGAACCGTTTCGGGGCTCTCGGCAAAGTTCACCGTCCCGCCATATCCGAGCGATCGAAGCGACGTCATCATCCGCTCGGCCATATGACACAAGGGAAGAAATGAAAGGAATTGATCGCCATCGAACGTATGGATCACCTCGCCCCATCGTTCAATCTGGAACAGGAGGTTATCGTGGCTCAGCATGGCGCCTTTGGGCAGACCCGTCGTGCCGGACGTATATACCAGAACGGCTATCGTATCCGGCGCCGCTCCTTCCACCAGTTGGTTCCAACGTTCCGGATTTTCGGCCGCCTGTCGGCGTCCAATCTCAAGCAGATCATCGACGGTCATGACATCCGGGTCGTTGAAGTCGCGCAATCCTTTCAAGTCAAAAACGAAAGTTTTTTCCAAATCCGGCAGGTTTTCCCTGCAGGCTAACACCTTGTCCAGTTGCTCTTCGTCCTCAACAAAGACAAAACGACTACCGCTATCATCGAGAACATGCTCCACTTGTTGCGATGATGATGTGGGGTAAATACCGACCGACGTGCCGCCGCAGGTTAGGATTCCCATATCCCAAAACAGCCATTCGGGGATGGTTTCGGCCAGAATCGCAACACGGTCCGCGATCTTCATGCCCATATGGTCCAAGGCAAGGGCGATCAATCGAACCTGTTCTCCATACTCCTGCCAGGTGATTTCCTTCCATACGCCAAGCACTTTGCTCGCCATGGCAACCGAAGAGCTTCGCTCAGACACGGCATGCCTGAACAGCCGCGACAGGGTGGTGCAATCAGGCGGTAACTTTATCCCCTGTTGAATTGGCTTTTGGCGTTTCAGATGACCTTGCATGGCCGCTACCGCCACATCTTCTTTCGCTTCCAGCGCTGCGGTCCCCGTACACCGCGGTCCTTGAATCCAAGGTAGAATTCTTGAATATCCTCGTTTTCCCGTAGTTTTTCCGATGGTCCCTCCAAAACGACGCGGCCAATTTCCAAAACATATCCAAAGCTTGCTGTTGCCAGGGCCATGTGGGCATTCTGTTCGACCAGCAGGATCGTGATCCCAAATTCCGTGTTTAGACGTGAAACAACCGAAAAGATCTCTTTGACAAGCTTAGGCGACAGCCCCAAAGAGGGTTCGTCCAACAGCAGCAATTTGGGACGCGCCATCATAGCGCGCCCGATTGCCAGCATTTGCTGCTCGCCCCCTGAGAGAACGCCGGCATGATTGCGGCGGCGTTCCTTCAGATTGGGAAACAGATCGTAGACGGCTTCAAGGTCCTGCCGGATTTCCCCCCGGTTGCTGCGGGTAAATGCACCGATCGTCAGATTGTCGTCTACCGACAAATGCCGGAAGACTTCGCGCCCTTCCGGTACGTGCGAGATCCCCAGGCGGGTAACAGCGGAAGCTTCCAGTCCATCGATCCGCCGGCCCATGAACTCGATAGTGCCCTTTCGCGGATCCATTGCCCCGGAGATTGTTTTCAAAATGGTGGTCTTGCCGGCGCCGTTTGCCCCTAACACGGCCGTTACGCTTCCCCGGTGCACCTCCAGGCTGACACCCCGAATGGCATTGACGGGGCCATAATAGGTTTCGATGTTGCCCAATCGGAGAATACTGCTCATGCATCCGTTCCCAGATAGGCGGTTACGACCTGCTTGTTCTGTTGAATTTCCTCAGGTTTTCCCTCCGCAATGATGGTCCCCGCATTTACCGCGATCACTCGGTCGGAAACGGCGGACACCAGTTTCATGTCGTGTTCCACCATCAAAACGGAAATGCCCAACTCTGCTCGAATGTCCTCGATCCAGAATGTAAGATCATCGGTTTCCTCGTTGTTCAGCCCCGAGGACGGCTCATCCAGGAGAAGGAGTTTAGGTTGCGAGACAAGTGCACGCGCCAGTTCCACGACCTTGGCGATTCCGTAGGGAAGGTTCATGACAACCGAATCCCGGTACTTCTCGATTTCGAGAAACTCGATCACTTTTTCGACCAGTATCCGATCGTCCAGGTACTGCCGGTAGACTTTACCGCTAAAGAAAATCTGCTGTAGGAGGTTTGTTTTCCTGTGGCGATACCGGCCGAGCATCAAGTTTTCGAGGACGGTCGATCGGTCGAACAGATTGAGGTTTTGAAACGTCCTGGCAATCCCGTGACCAACCACCTTATCTGGCGTGATATTCGTAATGTTGGTACCGTTAAAATTGATCTGTCCGGTTGCCGCGTCGAAAAACCGGCTGATCAGGTTTAAAATCGACGTCTTACCGGCTCCATTAGGGCCAATAATTGAGACGACTTCCCCTTCGTTGACTTCGAAGGATATTCCGGCAACTGCCCGAATGCCGCCGAAACTGACCGACAAATTATCCACTTCCAGCAGGGCCATTACCAGCTTTCCGACTTTGAGTAGGTTTTTTGCCGGCTGAGCTCGCCTTTCTTGTAAAGCGGAAACCAGGAAAAATAGTGTTTTATCTTGAGCCAGATCCCATAAATACCGTCGGGCTCGAATAAAATGAACGCGAATAGTATCAGTCCGTAGGCCGTCGATTGGATATTTGGCACATCGGCAATGGATGCAGGAAGATTATCTTTGAGGATCGAAATCGCCTGCGGCAGCACGATGATGAATATAGATCCAAAAATGATGCCATGAATGGATCCGATACCGCCGATGAAGATCAGGACGACGAATTCGATAGACAGGAAAACATTGAACTGTTCCGGGCTGATGAACAAAATCTTATGCGCATACAATGCTCCGGCGATTCCGGCCAATCCGGCGCTCAATAAAAATGCGGTAAGTTTGGTACGGGCGACATCTATGCCTACGCTTTGTGCCGCAGTTTCGCTATCCCTGACCGCCATCATTGCCAGGCCGGCCGATGTTCGAATGATATTTTTCAGGCCCAGAATAATCAGTATCACCAGGCCAAGGACCAGGTAATAGAACTCGATATCGGATTCCATCTCATAGGAACCGAATGCAATTGGATCGAGCAGCATCCCTGATGATCCCCGGGTCAACGATTCCCAACGGTGCAAAATTTCCTCGACGATAAAGGCGAAAGCCAATGTGGCGATGGCCAAATAAATTCCTGATAGACGTACGGCAGCCAGGCCGACAAATGCGCCGACAAAAGCTGAGACAAGAGCCGCAGCCACCAAAGCCAAGGGAAATGGCACCCCGGCCTTTTCGGCAATGGCAACCGAATAGGCGCCCAAGGCAAAAAATGCCGCATGCCCGAGGGAAATCTGGCCGCAATAGCCGGAGAGCAACATCACGCCAGCGCCGACTATGACATAGATCCCGACGAATACGGCCTGGCTGACAAGATATTCTTCCACGAAGAATGGTGTGGCCAACAATAGTATTGCCAACATCGAATACCAAAAAACGGTGTCGGAATATCTGAATAGGCGAACATCGATATCGTAATCGGTTTTACGCACGAACCGCATGTATCCCCCTAAACCCGTTCCTTGAGCGAAACACCGAATAGGCCTTGGGGACGAATGAACAATACGGCCAACAAGACCACGTAGGCGGCGACGTCCTTAAACCCTTCAGGGAAATAAAATCCCGCCAATTCCTCCACTACGCCAATGATGAGCCCGCCCAAAATCGCGCCCGGAATACTGCCGAAACCACCAAGCACGGCGGCTGGAAAGGCCTTTAGTCCGATAAAACCCATATTGACGTGAACGAAGGCGATTGGAGCCAGCAATATGCCTGCAATAGCCGCGACAGCCGCGCTGATTCCCCAAATCAGTGAAAACATGCTCCTGATCGGAATACCGACATAGCTGGCTGCAAGTTGGTTCTGCGAGGTGGCCTGTAGCGCGACACCCAACTTTGTGAACGTGAAAAACAAAAACAATACGGCCACGAGTGCCGCCGTGACGAATATGATCGTCAAATGCTCCAGGCTTATGACGATGGCGCCGAAGGAAACGATGCCGCCCGAGACCGGGCTTGTTATCCCGTAGGTTTCAACGCCCCAACCCGGTGTCATACTGACAACGGATCGCAAAAGAATTCCAAGTGCCAACGTAGCCAGGACAATGGAAAAAGGCGATTGTCCGACCAACCGGCGCATAACCACATGGTTCAGCGCCGCCGCAAAAATCGCCATGGTGATAACGGTTGCGAATAATCCCATAAAAAACGGGAATCTGAAGAGCTCAATGAACGAATAGGCGACGAACGCCCCAAGCATCATCAATTCACCCTGGGCGAAATTGATCACTTCGGTGGCCTTGTAAATCAGCACAAAGCCCAAGGCTACGAGGGCATAGACACAGCCGACTGCGATACCGCTGATGATTGCCTGCACGAAATGTCCCAGAGCTTCTTCCAAAGCACCTTCCAATATTTTACGTTTTCAATTTGCAGATACCATTTTGCGTTGCGATCTGCAAATACCTTCGATATCTAAGAATAATCGTTAAAATAGCCACATTCGGAGAAACTTGTGAATAAGTGATACCGCTTATGAAACTTCCATCACTCTATATACAGCATGAACAATCATGGTGAATTCTGCGATTTAGCGAAATAGATTTTGTTTTATTCATCATAAAATATGTATAATAGAAATTATTATTATCACAAATTATAGTATACAACATAGTAGATGTGACGGTATTCAAAATTTATTCGGATGTTCTGGCTATATTTGGGTTTGAATTATTCTAATGACGGTATAATACCAAGGGCGGCATGAGGATGAAAATGACATACAGCGCACAGCAAAAAAAACACAGATACGGGCGGGAACTCATAACTGTTTTGTTCGAGGAGCACGTCTCGTTTACAGAGGTTTACGGACAATCCCATGGACGAGTTCTGCTGGAGTGTCATCTTTTGCGGCGCGAAAACAAGCCGTCAAAAACCCTTTTTGTATTTATGCATCCGACCGGTACCATGCACTATTTACCGATGCCGCGAGCCCTTGCGGCCGCCGGCTGTCATGTGTTGAGTGCCGCCTCTCGCTATCCGAACAATGACAGCGCCTTGATCATGGAAAAAGTGATTGTGGATTTAGGCGCATGTATTCGCCATGCACGCGAAAAACTGGGATACGAGACAATCATATTGTGCGGGTGGAGCGGTGGCGGGTCGTTATCGATGACCTACCAGAGCCAGGCCGAAGATCCGACGATTACATCGACGCCCGCAGGCGATCCGCCGGATCTGACCAAAGCCGGGCTGATACCTGCCGCCGCTATTTTGCAACTGGCCGCTCACACCGGGCGTGCCCAAACCTTGACTGAGTGGCTCGATGCGTCCATTCGTGACGAGTTGAATCCTTCGGACCGCGATCCGGAATTGGATTTGTACAATCCTGGCAATCCAAATCAACCGCCCTACTCCCGCGAGTTCCAGGAACGGTATGCGCAGGCACAGATTGCCCGCAACCGACGTATTACCGACTGGGTAAGAAATGAACTGGACGAAATTCAAAAACGTGCCGATGGGACGGTGGAGCGGGGCTTTGTCGTTCATGGAACAATGGCAGCACCATGCTGGCTCGATACAACAATTGATGCCAATGAGCGCCTTCCCGGCAGTTGTTTTCTAGGAGACCCGCGCGCCGCAAATAATGGACCAGCCGGTATTGCGCGGTTTTGCACATTGCGCAGTTGGCTATCCCAATGGAGTTACGACCTGTCCAATGCCAACGGCCTCGTCCACGCCGCTCGAATAAAAGCGCCGGCTTTGGTGATTGGAAACACCGCAGACGACGCCTGTCTTCCAAGCCAGACCAACCGGATTTTCAATGCTATTGGACACGACGACAAGGAAATGCATCTGATCAAGGGCGCCACCCATTATTACGTCGGTCAACCCGATAAACTTGATGAAGCCGTGGCGATCATTCTGGATTGGCTGAAACGCAAAGACATCTTCGATATCGAGACCGACTGAATGCGAGCCGGAATTGCCTGACCGAAAAATTGATTATCAAGGAGAACCCGGACCTATCAAATGATTGGAACGAAACTGACCAAGACCATTGGGCTCAAGGTCCCCATCATTGCGGGAGGGCTTCAAGGGCTGGCGGATGCCAACTATGTGGCAGCCGTCGGACGCGCTTCAGTTCTTGGATTTATTTCGACCGTGAGCTTCCGCGACCTGCAAGGCCTCCGCGATGAAATACGCAAATGTCAGGATTGCGGTTCAGTGAACTTGCGATGAAGGATTTTTCAGGTGGTCAATGAATATCACCAGACCGACCAGTAAAATCGCTATGGCATCCGTTGTTAGTCCTGGAACAACAAGAAATATCCCGGCAATGGCGAAGGCAATCCGCTGCCAACTCCCGAGCGCATTCCTTGCATACCCCTCGCTTGCCGCCGCCAGCAATATGACGCCCAGGCCGGCCGTTATCGCGGCGTATAGCACCGGCAAAAGCGGACCGGATGCCAGTAATAAAGGATAAAACGCAAAAACAAACGGAAGGATGAATGCCACCGAAGCCAGGCGCACCGCCGTTATGGCGATCAACATCGGGTTTTCCTCGGCAATCGACGATGCCGCAAAAGCAGCGACGGCGACCGGAGGCGTAATGGCCGACAATACGGCGAAGAACAAAACAAACATGTGAACCGGCAAAAGCTCAAATCCCATTTCAACCAGTGTCGGCGCAACCAGAACCGCGGCCATGATGTAGGCACTCGGTGTCGGCATACCCATACCCAGCAGGATTGCGACAAGGCCGGCAACCGCCAGGGCGACGAGCATGTTGTCGCCCGACAACAGGTAGATCAAATGGGCGAACTTTCCGGAGAGACCGGTCATGGAAATACCGCCGACCACGAGCCCGGCCGCCGCACAGGCCGCGGCCACCGGGATCATCCTCTGGCATGTAATTGCCAGGGTTTCCAGTAACTGGCCCGGGCTTAGCCGGGTTTTTGACCGCATCATTGAGACGGCAAGAACGGCTCCTATTCCGTGGATGGCAACATAGCTCACCGAATATCCTTGCAGGAGCGCATAAATGATTGCCGCCAACGGCACGAAGAACAAACCGCCCTCGGCGATAACCTCGCGCAGTTTTGGAATTTCTTCGGAACTCATCCCTTTCAGGCCCTGGCGCAATGCGCGCAGGTGTACCTGGGTATAGACGCCGAGAAGATACAGGATCGCCGGGATTAAGGCCGCCACGGCGATCGTGCGGTAGTCGATGCCGGTAAACTCGACCATGATAAATGCCGCCGACCCCATGACTGGTGGAAGAATACCGCCGCTGGTGGACGCCGCCACCTCGACGCCGCCGGCCATGGCGCGCGAATATCCCAGGCGCCGCATGAGCGGAATTGTCACCGCACCGGTTGTCACCACGTCAGATGTCGGACTTCCCGAAATCGTCCCGAAAAGGGCTGAGGAGAAAACCGCGACCTTTGCCGGCCCGCCCGGCCGGCGCCCGCTGATGATTGCCGCAAGATTGAAAAAGAAGGCACTTCCGCCTGATTTTTCCAACAATGTTCCGAATAGAACGAACAGAAACGCATATGTGGCGGCAACCCGAACCGGAGCACCGAATATCCCGTTGGTGGTGAATACTGACTGATCGATAAAGTGTTCATAGTCAATGCGACCATGACCAAGTACGCCCGGAAGCTGGTGGCCGCCAAGATTATAGATAATGAATATGATGGTAATGATCGTCAGCGCGCCGCCCACCGTCCGCCTTGTCGCCTCAATCGCCAGCACCATCAAAAGCGTGCCGAAAAAAAGATCTGCTGACGTCAGCGGGTCTAACAATGAAATGCGCGAAACGATAACCTCGGTGTTGATCACGAAGTAGAGCCCGCAACCCAATGCAGAAAGCGCGAGTGCGATATCAACAAGGGTGGGCGTCTGGCCCCGGTCACGCCAACCCGGCTGGGTCAACAAAAACAATGGCACCATGATAAAACTGAGGAAGATCGCCGTCAGCGCCAGCGGGGCGACAATGGCAATGACGGCTGCATAGACGACCCAAAGCGCCAGGGCGGCGGAGTAGAGCCGAATGACATGGCGCCACCAGCCGCGTGGTTGCCGTCGACTGGAAACGGCAAAGAAGATCCTTGTCCAGCTTGGCGGGCGGATCATCGGCGCAAGGCCTCGCCACCCCCCAAACTGGTTTGTAATTTGGACAACACGTTCGGACTACATCAGCCCTGCTTCCTTGTAAGCACGCGCAGCACCGGGATGATGCGGGATCACCTGTTCGGAGGCCATCAATTCCAGGCTCAGAGCCTTCATCGACCGGTGGACGCCTTGAACCTTGGCGATATTGTCGATCAAGGCCTTCGTCAGATTATAGGCATCTTCTTCGCTCATGGCATCGGACGCCACAAGCACGGCACCCAAGGCAATGGTCGGTACATCCGCCGACAGCCAGTCATACGAACCGGCTTTGACCAAATAGGGCTCCGCGCCGGTCGCCGCCGCGACCTTTTCAATTGCCACCTCGGTTAGCGGCAACATGACGACATCCTGGGATTTTGCCGCCGCCAGAATGGACTTATGCGGCGCGAAAACACCATTTCCAAGCATGTCGATCCGGCGATCCGACATCAAGGACGTCATTTCCTTGGAGGCCGCGTAAACGACCTGGCCGCCCCATGATCCGATGTCTTCATAAGTTATGCCATAGGCTGCGAGGATCTGCTTATTGACCTCTTGCACCATGTTGCCGCGTTGATTGACGGCAAAACGGACCGGAGCTTTTTTTGCTTTCAAGTCAGCAACACTCTCAATGCCATGCTTACTGGCGAAAGCCTTGCTCATCACCAGTTGCATCGGTGCCCAATTGTACATGTAGGCTATGACACGCAAATTGGTGACCGGCGCTTTAAATGGCGCGGCACCAGCCTTGGCCACTTTCAGTTCAATGTTGTGAACAATGCCGAGATTGGCCTTTCCGGTGCTGACCAGCATGACATTTGCAAGGCCGCCGCCGGAGGTTTGATAGGTGACCGTCGATCCGGGATGGGCCGTGGCCAGGGCGCTGTCTATCCCGGCTCCCAACAATGACCATAGCCCTTTCGGGCTGGCTCCGCTGAGTGTCAGGTTATATTTCGACTGGGCGGTCGCCGGGCCGGCTAATCCGACGGCAACAATCGATGCGATGGCTAGCAGGGGTATTTTCTTCATATCAGCCTCCCTATATTGCCTTGGGATCCATCCCAAGAGCGCTTGGTGATGAACGGCGCAACACGGGTTGGCCGAACACGGAAACTTTCTTTATGGATCAGGCTTTGCGAACGAACCGATAGGTAGCCGCCTTGGATAACGGCCCAGCAAATGGCCGGGGCACGGCTTGAAATTCCTGAAAACATCAAAACCGCCACCAAGATTGCTCGGAATTTCTTGCTGGTCCGTATCGTGGTCAACACTTACCGCTTCGTCATGCATTTGCAGTCCGTGGTTCTCTTGAGGGTCATCAAATTGGCCGGCGTTAGCGATGACGCAGACACTTCTTTCGCGTCGATGATTGGAATGCCTGGTCGTCGGATCGGATACCCAGCAAACCGACAATACCAATGGCGGTGACCGCATACTCGGCCAAAAACTCCCATCTGTTCTCGCAGCGCGCGATCGCACATATCAGCCTTACCTGCCCAATCGATATGCCGTCCGGGGATCTTCCTCTCGGACCGTCAATCGAATGCTCCCATGGTCTTCAATATTTTGAATTCTTCTCGGGTCTTGCCGAGCATTTCGCAGATCACAGTTTCATTGTCGGCCCCCAACATTGGTCCGGCGCGCACGATGTCACCGGGTGTCCGGGACAGATCAAATCCGGGAAAACAATAGCTCTGAGGGCCGATCACCGGATGCGGCCGCCGGCGCCAGGCCCGGTCATGCGCCAATTGAGCGTCATCAAACAAATCAACGATCGTGTTGACCATGTGGGCATGGACGCCCGCAGACTGCAGGCTGCTCATCAAGGCCGCGCAATCGAGATTTTCTGTCAATTGACTAAGAGCCGTGTTTAGCTCCGGCCGATTGTTCCGGCGTGCCTGCGCATATTGGAACTTTGCGTCAGCCGCCAGACCGGGGGCACCAAGTTCAATGCACAGGCGTTCAAATTCGGTGTCCGACCAACACGACAGGGCAATCCAGGCATCATTCTTACATCGATAGGCGCCGTGCGGCGCGGCAATTGGATCGCAATTACCGCGCCGCACGGCAACCCGCCCGGTCTGCGAGAATTCAAAGAGTGCACCGGAGATAAAGTGCAGGCCGCTTTCAAACTGAGATTGATCAATCAGCACGCCCATGCCGGTTCGCCGGCGATGTTCAAGCCCGGCCAATACGGCAGCCGATCCCATCACTGATGCGACAAAATCAATGTAAGGCCCGTACAGCAACATGGGCAGGCCTTCGGCCTCACCCGTCAATCCGCAAAACCCGGCATGGGCGGAAAGCTGCGACCCAAATCCCGGTGTATTGGCCCGCGGGCCGCTCTGCCCCATATTGCAGGTGGACAGCATGACCAGCCGCGGATTGATTGTTTTCAGTTTCTCAAAGCCGAGACCAAGCCGCGCCATGACGCCGGGCCGCATATTTTCGACAATGACATCCGCCCAGCCAGACAGGTCAATTGCCAGACGAAGACCGGCCTCGTGCTTGAGATCCAACGTGATACCGTATTTGGAATCGTTGAAATAGGTGAAGCACCCTCCCCGGTCCGCACCCGGTTCATTGTCCTTGAATGGCGGGTATTCCAGTCGGAACCCGTCCGGCCGGGCTCTACTTTCCACATGGACGACAGTGGCGCCAAAATTAGCCAGCAACTTGCCGATATGCGGCCCGGCCGCATAGCCGCCGAATTCCAGAACTTTCAGACCAGCCAGTGCACCGGGATCAGATCCCTTGTCCTTCGATACCGGCACCGCTTTATCGAGATCGAAAAGTTTTTCAGCCTCCACCTCGGAAATCGTCGCCCCCGATGAATACCGAATGGGCGGACGCTTTCCGTCAACCATCACAAAGGGGGCGCAGTGGCGGCTTAATGTTCCATCTGGGCCTGTAACATCTTGCCAAAAATCGCGGGCTGATAGCTGCGGATCTGTAGCGATGTCGGAGACATCGGAAACGGGATAACCGAGCATTTCACGCCGGCTTGCCTGCTCCAGAAATTCCGATTTGGTCAACGTTTCGAAAAAGGTCGAAATTGGCGCTTCGTATTGGTCTATTTCAGTTTGCGTCAATGCCGTGGGGTCAAATTCGGACCAATCAATGTTCGCCAATGGCCCGGGGTCTGCACCACGCTCCTTCATCCACCGAAGAAGCTGACGTCCTGTTCGCCGTCCGGCCGGACCGCCATATAAGGTGAAGTTGAGATAACCATCGGCACAGGGCCAAAACGCGCGATAGGTTCCGCCGGTTACCGTTCGACCCGTCATGAAAGCACCGCATCGTGTCGGACAGATCCCCAGTAGATCTACAAAGGTCGGCGCGTGAGCCAATGCGGCAAGTACCGAGCGCTGCGCCGAAATATCGACGAATTGCCCGCTCCCGGAACGATTGCGCTCGAAGAGGGCAGTCAGCGCGCCGGCAGCTGCGTGGGCGCCGGCCCAACCCGGTGACTGCGGAGAGGAAATTCGCATTGGCTCGCCGCCAGGCTCGCCGGCCAGCGACATGGCGCCGCCGCTGGCCATGATCTCCAGGTCGGATGCCCTCCACGAGGATTTTGGGCCGGAATTTCCAAATGGCGAAACGCGCACATGAATTAACGCGCTGTTCAACCGACTTAAACGCCGCCCGTCGAATGTCGTACCCACTGGCACGGGTGGCTGTTCGGTATCGATCAAAATATCGGCACCGGCGGCCAGACGATCGAACAGTCCGCTTTCAACGGCTTCCTGAAGGGAAACTGCCAGGCAACGATTATTGACATGCGCGGCCTGCCAGTCCGCGTCATCGCGGTTTGGGCTTCCCGTTTCGATCCGCACTACATCAGCACCGAGATCGGCTAGCAGCCTGCCAGCCAACCAGCCGATCCTTCCGCTGCAATCAAGGACGGTAATGCCTGATAACATGGCACAGATGCCGGGATTGATTACATCCTCATACGCCCGCTATCACCGGCCGGTCCGGGCCAAGGACAGGAACCAACCGTGCATACGCGATTTGGCGTTCTCGATATCCTCTGCCGAGAAAAAGTCGGCCGGATCGACTTTGTCGACCGGATAGACCGGACGATGGAAGTCGCTCTCGTAGCCAAACGGGACAGTAGCATCGATGCCCATGCCGCCTTCAAAATCGGTATTGGAGGCGGTCCAGGCCTTGTCCCCAGCCGTTAAACGTTCCGATGGCATGAAGGTCTGCCCTCGGCCACCCGGTAATGGATTGAGGATGTCGGCGCGAGGGTTAACCCGTGTTGTCAGACACCACATGATGTCGTCCATGGAATATATGTCGACATCCTCACTAACAGCAATCGCCAGCCTCATCCCTTGCGAGCACGACAAAATTGCCGACAGGAAATTGCGCTGCCAACCTTCCTCAATTCGATTGCGCTTCTTAACCTGAATGATACAGCCGCCCCAATCGGTCATTGAATAGGGAATATGGGCGTCCTGTATGATGCCCGGCTGCAGCCGCTCGCAGAGTTCGAAAATTGCCGCTTCACGTACCGTCGTGTCGATATTGCTGTCATCGGACGTATGCACACCAAGCGGGAATATGACCGGTTTTGAATCCGGCTTGCGCATGGTGATGGCGGTGACATGGAATGTCGGCGCCTTGTAGGCCTTGCCCATATAGCCTGCCCATTCAGGGTGGAAATGATAGCGCCCCTGGGTATCGTTGTCTTCCGATTCCTTGGTCTCGTAGCGCTTGTCCCGGGGCTGGATAAATCCTTCTAGGACGTATTCCGATTCCGCAATCGCGTAAGCATCGACCGTTTGAGCTTTCACCAGATTGATCGGCTCTCCCTGGATGGCTCCGGCGACGCCGATTTCATCGCACCCCTTGGGCAGAATGACATAATCGAAACCGGCGCCGGCCAGTAACGTACAGGCCGCCGGCACTCCGAAGCACATGGTAATCGGAATGGGTTCTTCGTCGTGATAGTGTTCGGTATAGACCTGCCACATATGCGAGCCCGGCGAGATCTGGAAGGTCCCGACATTGCCCCAGCGGAAATTCATCCGGTTGTAGCCAAGGTCGGTTCCGCCGTCGAAATAGTCGCCGACAACGCACCGGATCCCTGACCCGATTGTCAGCTCCGACTCGAGTTCGGTATGGCGAATGGCTGTGATCCATTTGTTAACATCGAGGTCATCGGTGATTACGTGTTCCTGGCAGGGCGCTTCAGCGGCGGACACGATATTTGGCTTGGTCGGATTATTCAGCGCATGGGCAATCTTGCGGGTCCGATCAACCGGCCCGTCAAATCCGAACATGCGGTCGATGATATCGATGTCTGAGAACAAATTGGTTATCGCCCGGGCGTGGGGCTTGTCTTTGACGTTGTTGAAAAGCATGGGCTGTGCGCCGTCGAAAATCTTCTGCAATCCCGTAATTTCAAGATCAGGATTGACTTCCCGGTCGGTCTCCATGAGATCGCCGTTGGATCGCAACCATTCAATCGTCGCACGCAAACTGCGAATTTCCTCAGTTGTGGCGACTGTCTTTTCAACGGATTTTTGCATGGATCTCTCTCTTATTTCATACGGACAATGTGCGGTTTGATTTTCAGTATCGTGTTACGTCACCGGCTTGATGTGACTGGTTCCGGTTTTCATATTTCCATCCCATCGACGGCCTAGGTCGTGGGCAATATGAAACTGGTCGAGCGACCGCATCACGATGTGATCAACGATGTCATCGACGGATCGAGGATGATTGTAAAACGCTGGAACGGGCGGCAGAATTGACACGCCCATGCGTGACAGCTTCAGCAGATTTTCCAAATGAATGTCATTGAGCGGCGTCTCCCGGGCGACGATCACCAGCTTGCGCCGCTCCTTCAAAATAACATCCGCTGCCCGGTGGACCAGATGGCTTCCGGTCCCGTTGGCGATCGCCGACACAGAATGCATTGAGCAAGGCGTGATGATCATGCCCTCGGTCAGGAATGATCCCGATGAAATCGCCGCCCCCATATCGCCGGGGCTGTAAGAAGCATCGGCCAAAGCGCGCACGTCCTCAATGCGCCAGTCGGTCTCATGTTCAATGGTTTGTTGCGCCCACTTCGATATCACCAGATGGGTTTCGATGTCTGTTTCGCGCAGGGTTTCAAGCAATCTCACTCCGAATATCGCGCCGGTCGCACCCGTTATTGCAACGATCAAACGTTTCTTATCGCCTGCCAATGCCTGCCTCTCCCTGACCACATCACCGACGCGCGGCTGTTGTTTGTTGCATCACCGGACAAACAAAATTTATTCGATATCGAAGTATTTGTCCAGAGTATTCTAGAGCGATTGCCTCAAATGTTGGAATTCTCAGAAAACGGCTCTGAATCCAACAGCTTATAAAAAGCTCATACGCTCTATATAGTCGCAGCTATTTTCTTTTATCGGCCCGCCGGTCCGGCAATTCCTCCGTCGCGTTGAGGCCTTTTTTCATACGCGAGATGATATCGCGGAAGAGAGCAATTTCTTCCGCCGACAGATTGGATGCCGCTTCCTCATTGACAGCTTTGGCAAACGGCAGGAGCTCGCTTTTTAGACCATGTCCCTTTTTCGTCAGACGGATGCGGTACTTGCGTTTGTCCTTTTTATCCCGCGCCCGTTTGGCAAAACCACTTTTCACCAGGCCGTTGATGGCGACTACGGTCGTCGATTCCATTCGACTTGTTCGCTTGGCCAACTCCCGCTGGCTCAGGCCGTCCTCTTCCCACAACTCGCGCAGGAAGTACCATTGACCGAGCGTGACCCCGTACGGCGCGATCTTCTGTTCAAGGCTTTTTGAGAAATACCGATATGTATCGCGTAACAAATACCCGATGCTTTGACCCGGCGTATAGCGAAATGTATCTCGTTCAAGATCAATTGAATCCGAGCTTTGATCATTCTCCATCTCAATCACCACAACCGACTAGATTCTGAAAGCTCTTCCCCTGGGGGTTGATACTACAGTGTCGATGATTCGATTGGAACAAATTCCGGGTGGCGGCGGCCCGTAATCACCGCGGCAACGTCTTCTGTAAGCGCCTCAGACAACGGTGCGAAATCGTTCGATGCAAATATCCAGGACCTCTTCCGGTTGGCGTTTCCACCAATTGTCCTTTGAAAATATCTCCACCTCGCAATAACCGTCGTATCCGGCATCCTCGACGGCCTTTCGAATTGCCTTCAAATCTGCAACGCCGTCTCCCATCATCCCACGGTCCAAGAGAATGTCCCGGGTATCGGCGAGCCAGTCGCATAAATGAAATCCGGCAATTCGTTCGCGACCGGCACGGTCGAGCTCGCGCGGCAAGGTGAGATCCCACCATACGTGATTGACGTCGACGGCAATGCCCACCACCGGATCGCCAATGGCGTCGCACATATCAACCGCATCGCGAACAGTCACCAGACAGGATCGGTCTCCCCCAAAAACCGGATTAAGCGGCTCCAGCGCCAACACGATCCCCGCCTGCCGAGCCATCGGCACCATGTCGGCGATGATCGATGTCGCTTCCTTCAGGCTCTCCGACGGGGAATGCGTTCCCTCGATCACCCCGCCGACAACGATCGTTAGAACCTGCGCCTGAAGACCAGCCGCCATTTCAATCGAGGCTGTGAAATCATCGATCACGGCCTGGCGGGTCGGCGGCGCCAGGGGACCGACCAGGAATGGCGAACGGCACAGTCCGCTAACCTGCATCCGGGCCCCGCGAACTCGTTCGCCTATGGATATGGCCCGCGTTCCGATTTCGCGGCGCCAGAAGGTTATGGCGCCATACCCCCTCTCCGCACAGGCATCGATCACCTGTTCCGGCGACCAGCCGGCCCCGTATCCCTCCAAGTTGTGGCCCAAAGTGGCTGTGTTGAGCGCCAAAGCCGAGATGTCATTGGTGAAGTCGCGCATTTTTTGTCAAACACCATAGACAACGAGAAGGGATTTCATGCGAGCGACAGCGAGTTCGGGGTCCCGCAGCAAACCGCAGGCGTCGGCTTTCTTGAATATGTCGATAAAATCGGGCAACGGCCGCATCGCTTGGGCGCCACCCAACATGATGAAGTGGTCCTGAAATCCGTTCAACCAGGCCAAAAACACAATGCCGGTTTTGTAATATTGTGTCGGCGCACGAAATATTCGCCTTGCCAACGGCACTGTCGGATCCAGCACCGCCCGAAAACCTGCTTCGTCGCCGGCTCCAAGCTTGGCAACAGCATCAGCCACGGCGGGTGCCAGGGGATCGAATATCCCCAAAAGCGCGTGGGAAAATCCGTGGCCATCCCCTGCGATCAGTTCCGGGTAGTTGAAGTCGTCGCCGGTATACATGCGCACGCCGGACGGCAGCCGGCGGCGCATCGCGATTTCCTTGTCCTTGTCGAGGAGGGAGATCTTGATGCCGTCCACCTTCGCGGTATTCTCTTCGATAATCGCCAGACATGTTTCGAGCGCCGGCTCAAATTCAAACGCACCCCAATAGCCGGCCAGCGCCGGATCGAACATGTCGCCGAGCCAATGCAGAATGACCGGTTGGTCGCACCGTTGAAGTGCTGCCCGGTAGACGGAAATGTAGTCGTCGGGGCCGCTTGCCACCTGGGCCAGGGCCCGGCTTGCCATCAAAATGATCCGACCACCGACCGCCTGCACGGATTCGATCTGGTCGCCATAGGCGCGCTGAACGTCGTCGAGCGACCGGGCTTCGGACGGATGCAGATGATCCGTTCCGACCCCGTTGAAAACCAGTGCATCAGGGAGTTCGCCGGCCGTCCGGGTGATCAGTTCCAGCGCGCCGTCCCAATCGAGACCCATGCCGCGCTGTGCGGTGTCCATCGCCTCGGCGATACCCAGTCCCAGACCGGATAAATAACGACGGAAGGCCAGGGTGGCGTCCCAATCGATTGCCGGTTTGCCGGAGGGATCACTGGTCGAAAAGGGATTTGCAACAACATGGGCCGCGGAAAAGACGATCCGCGCCGGATCCTCACCCAGGGCCGAAGGCCGGATAGGCGTTCCGACGAGCCGATAGTCCGCCAGCCTGCCGTTTTCATCGGGAAGGCGAATGGTCATGGATTCGCCTCCTCAAAATCGGGATACAAGCAGGCCGGCATCGGCTGAAATGACATGGCCGGTAGTGTAGGGCAGCCCGCCGGTTGCAAGCGTCGCAATGATCCGGCCGACATCTTCGGGCTGGCCGAGCCTTGGGAGGAGGGTCAATGCATCGTCATCGATTCGCCGTTGATACATGTCGACGACCGGCCTGGTCATCGCAGTTTCGATGAGGCCCGGCTGGATATCATAAACGGCGATGTTTTCGGCGCCCAGACGAACCGAGAAGGCTTTCGAAATCATTGCCGCCGCGGCCTTGGACGCGCAATATTCGGAGCGTTGCACGGCGACAGCATTGGCATTGGATGACGTGACGTTGATGAGACAATAAAATCGGCCATCGTCCCGGTCGCGGGAAATCAACCGGCGGGCAAAGGCCTGAGAGAGGAAAAACGGCGCCCTGGCGTTGATTGCCATGCACCGGTCATAGCTTTCCTCGGTCACATCCAGCAGATCGCCGCGGCTTGCCACCGAAACGCCGGCATTGTTGACCAAGGCCGATAACGGTCCGATTTTTCGTTCGGCCTCGTCAAGCATCCGATCATGACTTGCAGTATCGGCGACGTCAGCGACGATTTTGACAACCTTTGCGCCGGTCGCGGCGACTTTCCGCGCAGCGTTATCCAGTTCCTCGTCGTCCGTCGGCCCGTTAAGCGCGACATCGAAACTGGAACCGGCAAGTTCAATTGCGGCTGCCAGGCCGATCCCCCTGCTTGCCCCGGTGATCAGCACAGCGGGCCTGGCAGTGCCGGTCATCCCGCAGCCCCATTCTTGATCAGTTCCCGGGCGATGATCATCCGCTGGATCTGGTTGGTGCCCTCGTAGATCTGCGTGATCTTGGCATCGCGGTAGAGACGTTCGACCTCAAAGCCGCGGATATATCCGCTGCCGCCGAAGACCTGAACAGCGTCCGCGGTTCTGGCAACGGCGGTATCTGCGGCAAAACATTTGGCCATGGAACAGGCTTTGGTGGCGTCGTCTCCGGCATCGATTTTGGTCGCCGCGCTGTGAACCAGAAGCCGAGCGGCCTCGATATCCTTGGCCATATCGGCCAGCAGCCATTGAACGCCCTGAAAATCGGCGATCGCCTGCCCGAACTGCTTGCGCTGCACGGCGTAGTCGACGGCAGCCTCCAATCCGGCCTGCGCGATCCCGACGGCAAGTGCCGCTATGCCGACCCGACCCTTGTCGAGAACGCTCATCATCATATGAAATCCCCGGCCCTCCTCACCTAAAAGCGCGTCTGCCGGCAATGCCACGTCGGTGAAAGTCAGGGCCCCGACCGGGCTCGCCCGCTGGCCCATCTTGTGTTCCTTCGGGCCGCGCTCAACGCCCTCGGCGTGTAAATCGACGATGAAGATGCTCATGCCACGGTGGCCGGCGTCCTTATCCGTCCGGGCGAGCACGAATCCGATATCGGCGACCGGCGCATTGTGGATCCAAATCTTGCCGCCGTTAAGCCGCCATCCGGATCCGTCGCGTGTGGCCGTCGTGCGGATACCCGACACATCGGTTCCCGCCTCCGGTTCGGTAATGCAATAGGCTACCTTGGTTTTCAGACCCATCACCGGAGCAATCCATTTTTTCCGCTGACTTTCCGTACCGTGGCGCACAAGCAAAGTGGTAATCAGCTCAACAAGACCGCATTGGTCGGCGATTGAAGCGTAACCGCGGGACAATTCCTCCATCACGATCGCATAGGTCAAAGTGTCGAAACCCGGCCCTCCCATGTCTTCGGGAACTCCGATCCCGAACAGGCCCAATTCAGCCATCTGCGCGTAAATCTCGGCTGGAAATCGCTCCTCCTGGTCAAGAGATTCAGCCGCCGGCCGAACGACATCATCGGCAAATTGCCGGGCCATGTCCTGAACATGTCTATGGGTTTCGGTCATATACACCAAATCACTCACAATATGTAACCAGTTAGTTACTAACTAGCAAAACGACTCGTTCCGGTCAATCCCCGGACACAACGAACCGAATCCCCAGATCAGGAAAAATCCCGCATCAAAGGGCTTGCAGTTTCATGCAAATTCGATAAATTATTAACTATCTGGTTACTTACAGGAATGATGATGAAACCCTTCGAGAGACGCAAGTTCGGTCGTACCGACCTGGAGGTGACGGCGTTTGCATTTGGTGCGGCGCCGATCGGAAACATCTTTCGCGAGATCGACGAACACACATCCGATGCCATGATCCAACATGCCTGGGATGCCGGCGTGCGGTTTTATGATACGGCTCCCATGTACGGACACGGCCTGTCGGAATTGAGGGTCGGCCACTCGCTTCGCTGGAAAGACCGGGACGATTTCGTACTCGCATCAAAGGTCGGGCGCGTGCTGAAACCGGAAAAACGCTCCAAAATCGATTTCGACCCCTGGGTCAATGCCGCGCCGTTCGACATGGTTTTCGACTATTCCTACGACGGCACCATGCGCGCCTTTGAGGATTCGCTGCAGCGGCTCGCCCTCGAACGCATGGATATTTGCTTCATTCACGATATCGATGTTTTTACCCGCGGCGACGAACAGCCGGATGTCTTCAAACAGGCCATGGACGGTGCCTGGAAGGCACTCTCGCGGCTGCGTGACGAAGGCGTCGTCAAGGCAATTGGCGTCGGCGTCAACGAATGGGAAGTCTGCCATGAGGCGCTCAAGCAGCGCGACTTTGACGGCTTTCTCCTGGCCGGGCGCTATACGCTGCTTGAACAGGATTCGCTGGATCTGTTTTTGCCGCTTTGCGAGGAGCGCAACGCCGCCGTTGTCGTAGGGGGCGGTTTTAATTCAGGAATTCTGGCAACCGGAGCCGTGGCGGGCGCGAAATATAACTATGCCCCAGCGCCGGCGGAGATCCTGGATAAGGTGCGCGCCATCGAGGCCGTCTGCCGCGACCACGACGTACCCTTGCCGGCGGCGGCCCTGCAATTCGTTGTCGCCCATCCGGCCATCCCGGCATTTTGCGCCGGAACGCGGACGGTAGGCCAATTGCAGCAAAATCTGGAATGGTTCTCCCATCCAATTTCCTCCGAATTTTGGATAGAGCTGAAATCCAAGGGATTGCTCCGCGAGGATGCGCCGACGCCAGGATAGGATGCGCTGGCGTTGTGGTTCAGAGATACGACGCAATGGCATCGGTCGATAAGGCATGCTCACCGCACGGGTCCTTGTTTCGGCCACCATACCAATAACATCTGTCTTCGCCCGGCTTGACCGGGCGATCCAGTAGACACCGCGGTCGGTGATCGGCACACGATGGTAACCTATTGTTATTTAGCAATAAAACGCGTCGACTACTGGCTTGCCCGGTCAAGCCGGGCAATGACAGCGGGGTATGCGGCAGATTTGTGAAACTCGTAGCTGTCGGCCCGGATGGGATCCGGTCGTCTACCGCATCAATTACCGGTTACGGGCCGCTAAAGCATCGGTCGATCGTCGGCAGGGCTGTTTGCCCGTCGAAGCGGAGACCAGACGTTCAGGACATAGCCAATCAATTCGATCCGAGACCGAATGGCTGTGGCCGGAAAATTCGCGCATCCATTTGCCGCATATCCGGCGAGACGGCCAATGGAATGCCCGCCTGACCGAGTATATCACGGTCCAGATCGACACCTGGGGCGATTTCGGTCACGACAAGGCCGTCATTCGTCAAGCGCATGACGCAGCGCTCCGTGACGTAGGCGACATCCTGGCCTTGTGCGACCGCGCGCTTGCCGGAAAATGAAACCTGATCGACTTCATCGACGACCTTGACGATCTTGCCCTCCTTGTCGATCACCAGATTACCGTCGCAAATCGACAGCTTGGCCCCGGCGCTGAAGTATCCGGAGAACACGATTTTCTTTGCATGGGTGGTGATATCGACAAATCCGCCGGCGCCGGCGGTCACGTGGGGTCGGGCGGGAAGCTTCGACACATTGACCGAGCCGCGTTTGTCGATCTGCAGAAAAGACAGAAGCGACGCATCGAATCCGGCGGCCTGGAAATAGGCGAACTGATGAGGTGACGGTACAAAGGCTTCGGCATTCGAGGAACAGCCGAACTTGAAGCCAAGAAGCGGAATTCCGCCGACGGCGCCCTGCTCGATCACCCAGGTCACGTCTCCATGCCTGCCCTCTTCCAGGAAGATGCGCGGAACGTTGGCGGAGATGCCAAACCCGATATTCACCGCCCATCCGGGCTTCAGTTCCATCGCCACACGCCGGGCGATGACCTTCGCGACGTTGAATTCGGGCATGGTGAACGAACTCAACGATCTGAACAATTCGCCGGAAATCGCCGGATCGTATTCGGTGGCGGTCGTCTGGAGCTGGTCGGGCGCCTCGACAATGCAGTCGACCAGTATTCCCGGGACACGGACATCGTGCGGTCTCAACGTGCCAGACTGGGCGATGCGCTTGACCTGTGCGATTACCGTGCCGCCGCAATTGTGGGCCGCCAACGCCATTTCCATGGCGCCGAGATAAGCGCCCTCCTGCTCGAACGTCAGATTGCCGCGCTCATCCGCCGTGGTCGCCCTGATAATGGCGATATCCGGCTTGATAGTCGGAAAAAAGAGCCATTCTTCGCCTTCGAACACCACCTTGCGGACAATGGGGCGCTCTCTGGCGAGATCATTCATGGCGCATCCGTCGAGATCCGGGTCGACGAAGGTGTCCATGCCGACCTTGGTCAACACACCGGGTCTGAGGCCGGAAGCTTCACGGAGAATATCGAAAATCACGCCGCTCGGCACATTGTAGGCGGCAATTTCATTGCGGCCGAGCATCTGCCAGATTTCCGGTGGCTCGGCCGAAGACGGCCCGGAGGGATAGGATCCGCCGATGATCGTCGAAATCAGGCCAGGCAATGCAATGTGCTCCACCCCTTTGGTGCCGAAAAAGTCGCCGGCGGCGATCGGGTGGATGGTGGTGATATTGGACGGTTTGCGGGTCTGTCGAAACCGCTCGCCGATCGCAGCAAGCACGGCATCGGGACAGCACAAACCGCTTGAAGAATTCACCGCAACGACAGCGCCGTCACCAATGAGTTTCGCAGCATCGGCCGCTGTTGTGATCTTCGACATGCCCAGTTTCCAGTTTGACGCAAATTTTTTTAGTAAGTAACCAGTTGGTTATTAATAAGCATGATAAATCAGATTTTTCAAGGAAATAATCCAGCTAGTCCATAATCATCAATGCCGGTTGTATTTTTTGTCATCGTGCTGATTTTTGCCGTGTTTTCAATAGATGCCGGCCAAATCTGAGCCGCGAAGAATACCGAATAAGTAACCGATTGGTGAATTATTGGAGATCCCCTATAGCCGGCCGGGACAAACGGATGTTTCGCGAATATCTGTCAGCGATACTTCGGCATGCTTTCGAGTATCAAATGACACGGATCGCCGCTATGACCGCGACCGATTTCCCGGTGTTCTGGGATTGGCATCCGCCTTAAGACATGGTCGCCCAAAGGGATCGTCGAAATTTCTCCGGCAGGGCATCGGGTTATTGGTTGCCGCGGATCAGATCGCTCGCCTTCTCCGCGATCATTATCGTGGGCGCATTCGTATTTGAGCCGATCAGGCTCGGCATGATGGAGGAATCACAGATCCGAATGCCGTCCAGGCCGTGTACCCGCAACTGAGGATCGACGACCGCCATCTCGTCGACACCCATCTTGCATGTGCAGGTGGGATGATAGGAGGTGCGGCCGTATTGTCGCGCATATTGCTCAAAGGCGGACTGGGTTTTAACGTCCTTGCCTGGGAAATGCTCGCGTTTGATATATTTCGCAAAGGCCGGTTGATTCATGATTTCGCGGCTGATCTTCACGCCTTCTGCCGAGGTTTTCAGGTCATAGGGATCGGCTATGAAATTCGGATCGATGATCGGATTGTCGTCCGGATTGGCGGATCGCAGGGTCACGCTGCCGCGGCTTCTCGGACGTAGCGTGTAGGAGTTCATCGTACAACCGGATCCTGAAGGTATCGCAGACACGCCTTCCTCGACGCCGGCCCCGGCGAGGAAGTGGAATTGAAGATCCGGGTAGTCCAGCGATTTATCCGCATACCAAAAAGCGCCGCCTTCGACGACATTCGATGTCACCGGCCCGGATTTGAAGAGCGTGTATTGCAGTCCCGCCCATAGCATCCAGTGAAGCTTGTTGTATTTGTCCAGGCTCGTCGGGCCTTGCAGTTCATAGACAATATCAATGCCGTAATGGTCGTTGAGATTCTGGCCGACGCCCGGGAGGTCGTGAACCACGTCGATGCCGTGATTTTGTAGATGCGCCGCCGGTCCGACGCCCGACAACATCATGATTTTCGGCGATCCGATCGCTCCGGACGCGACAATGATTTCACAATCCGCCCGGTCTGCCCGCATGGACCCGCCCCGTCTGTATTCGACGCCGACGGCTCGATTGCCGTGAAAGACAATGCGCGTGACCAGGCAGCCGGTTTCAACGGTCAGGTTGGGACGATTTAGGACCGGCCTTAAATATCCGACCGAAGCAGAACAGCGCCTGGCATTCTTGATCGTTGTTTGATAGACGCCGGCGCCTTCCTGAACTCGGCCATTGAAATCCGGATTGTACGGCATGCCGTATTGCTGGCAGGACTGCACGAAGGCGAGCGTCAGGGGTTGCGGGCTTTGAATGTTCGAAACCCCGAGCGGACCGTCAGTCCCGTGATAGTCGGTCGCCAGGATCGTGTTTCCCTCGGAGCGGATATAGTAGGGCTGGATCTCCTTGAAGGACCAGCCCTTGCATCCTTCCTCATTGGCCCAGCGATCGTAGTCGGCCGGATTGCCGCGGGTAAACACCTCGGCGTTGATCGAACTGCCGCCACCGAGCACCCTGCCCTGAGCATAAGGAATCTTTCGGTTGTTGGCATGTTTTTGCGGCGCGGTTTCGAGCCCCCAGGTCAGGGGGCCCGCGGTGAGTTTGGCGAACCCGACCGGCATGTGGATATAGGGATGGTTGTCCTTGCCGCCGGCCTCCAGGAGAAGAACGCGGGCATCCGGATTCTCGGTCAGCCGATTGGCCAGAACGCATCCGGCGGAACCGCCGCCGACGATGATATAATCGTATCCGGGTTCGGACATCACGTGATCCAATGCGCTCTCTCGCCCGGTTCGATTTGACCAGACGTGATCCGGGTACGGCCTTCCGCACCACACAATCCGGTGCCCCGGCCCCGGCGGGACCGAATGAAACCGCCCTTGGGCAGTTCAGGGCCGCCGGTAATGGTCCAATTCTCCCATACCCGCACGGCCCGCACCGGAGGCGATGGTCTGACGGCTTTGTCGAAGACGCCGAATTCCCGCGGAGGATTTGGCGGCATCAAACGGTTAGCGGCGTCCATGGTTTTAGCCTCCAGCGGCCTGGTCTAGTTCCAACTCAGACCCTTTGCGATCAATCAGTCCTCAATGGATTTCATCGTGCGGATCACCGGAGGCGTCGCCTGGGCTGCCTCCAGTTTCGGCGCCCATTCGGCGAACCAATCCTGGGCCAGATGTGCGTCCAGGGCTTCGGTGCTCGACCAAACCTCGATGATCGTCATCTTTTCCGGTGCCTTCGGATCCCGCCAGAGTTCATATTGCTCGCACCCTTCCTCGGCGCGAGACCGAGAGATGAATTCACGGCGAAACATGTCGATGAACCGGGAAACCGCATCCGGCTTGACATCGAGCTCCACCAAAAGTCGTGCCTTGCTCAATCCGCTAACTCCCAAAACCGGGTGTACTTCGCCTCAAGGGGATGCAAGTCCTTGCGGCCTTCCATGTAGTACCCGACCCATTCGGCAAGCCGCGTGCCGATCCGGCGGCATGCATCCTTGGCATGATCAACCCGCGGCTCACCGGCAACCACAGCGCCGTAATGAAGGCTCTCCTTCTTGGCAACGTAGTCGGTAATCCCGAAAACGAAATAACCCATATTCATCATCATGATGGAAAGCGCCTGACAAGCGAGTTCGCCGCCGCCGCCCAGACTACCGGCGGAAGTAAAGGGCGCCGCGAACTTACCGTCGGTCTTGAACCAGATGTCGGGCGTCCGCTCATCCCACCATTTTTTCATTTTCCAAGAAACGCCACCAAGATGCGTCGGGCATCCGATCGCAATTCCATCGGCCCAAAACACATCCTCCGTTTCCGCTTCATCGACATGGCGCACCCGGATATCCATACCGTCGACCATTTCGACCCCCTCCTTGACCAAGGGTACCATCGTCTCGGTGAATCGCCGGTCGCTTTCGCTGTCGTAGATAATTAGGATCTTGCCCATTTCACGCTCCCGTATATCGCTGATATAATAACTATCTAGTTAGTTATTTAAATAACGAATTCCGCGACATTATGTCCAGCCCTGCCCCTACATCACAATCTGTGTTTTCAAGATCTCCGGATGACTTGAAAGTGTGTCGAATGCCTCCTGGATATCATCAAGAGCGACGGTGCGGCTGGTAAAAGGCCTGGTGTCAAATCGGTCGTGCAGCAAGAGCGTCATGGCGTCATGCATATCCTCGCCCATTCCGGCAACGGAGCCTTTTATCGAGGTTTCCCGAAGCACCGTGTTCAGTAGCCCGAGCGGGATCGTATCTTCAGATCCGGCGATGCCAAATGCCGCCAAATGTCCGCCCGGCCGCATCAATTCCAGCGCCTCACAATAGAGCTGCGGCAAGCCGACGCTCTCAATAACAATATCCGTGCCGCGGCCATCGGTCATCGCCAGCACGGTCTCCTTTAGCTTGGCCGGATCGCGGACTACGGCATCAGCGCCTGCCAGTTGCGCCAATTCCGCCCTCTGCGAAGAGAGTTCGGCGACAATGATGGGTGCGGCACCGATCAGGCGAAGCAGTTGGATGTGCAGATTGCCGATCGGCCCGCCACCGATGACGACAACCGACTGAGCAAAACCGATTTCCGATTTGCGGGCCGCACGGACGACGCAGGCGACCGGTTCGGTTAAGGCCAATGTCTCCAACGGCGCGTCATCCGGCGCCGGTATGACAAGCCGCGCGGGAACAGACACATATTCGGCAAACGCCCCTTCCCTCGTAATCCCGACCTGCCTGGCATCGGGACAGTTCAAAATCTCGTTGCGCCGGCAGTAGTAGCAACGCCCGCAGCCGATGTTGATATCCACCACCGCCTTGGCGCCGGTTCTCAAGTGACCGACATTGGTGCCAAGGTCGACGATCGTACCGGCAAGTTCGTGGCCGGGAATAAGGGGAAGCATATCGGCCGCGTAGTGACCATTGAATATGTGGATGTCGGTGCCGCAGATGCCGCAACGCTCGACCTTGATCAACGCCTCGTCCGGGCCAACCGCCGGCAAGGCGACGTCTTGGACATCGAATTTTCCCGGCTCCAATAAAACCGCCGCTTTCATGTGGTTCATAGCGGTGCCCGTTGGTACAACCTACTTGACAATACGCATCTTGCTCCGGTCGATCGTCAGTGCAATCGCGATGATCAGGACAATGCCGAAGAAGATCTGCTGATCGGTCGCCGGTATCTCCAGGTACAACATACTAGTTCTGACGACGGCAACGATAAGGGCGCCGATCAGCGTGTTCAAAACGCCACCGACACCGCCGGTCAGCGGTGTTCCACCCACCAGGACGGCGACAATGGCCGGCAACAGGAAGCCATTGGCGATCGTTGGCGACCCGCCGGCCAGTTTGACCGAAAACAATAGGCCCGCGATCGCCGCGAACATGCCGGACAGGGCAATTGCGAGGATTTTGAACCGATCGACTTTGATCCCCGATGCGATCGCGCCCAATTCGCCGGCGCCGATTGCCTTCAGCGCGCGGCCGATCGTCGTTCTGCGTTCAAGAAACAGTGCGAACGCAAGAAGTACCAGCGCCAGAACCAATTCATGGGGAATACCGGCGGTCGTATCGATCATCCATCCAAACGCGGCGTCCCGCAACTGGGCATCCATGAACAACGCCCGCTGACCGGATGCATATTGACCCACCGACAACGCGACCCCGCCAACGGCCAAAGTGGCGATAAAGGAGGGAACCTTGAGCTTGGTGGTAACAATGCCGGATACCGTTCCGAACAGAAAGCCGATGGCAACACAAAGCAACCCCGCCCAAATCCCAAATACCGGCACGGTCAAGGTTGCGATCACGGTGATCATGTTCGCAACGGACTGGGCGGACAGATCGATGCCGCCAATATAGATGACGAACGTCATGCCCAAGGCCATGATGAACAAGGTGGATATGTCGCCCGCCAATTGAATGAGATTGAGCGGCCTCAGGAAGTTGGGATCCATGGCTCCGACAAGCAGTGTAAGGACGACCAATGTGATCCAGGGAAAGTGGGTTTTGAGCTTTTCAATCCGCATCGCCTGCCCCTAAATCATGTAGTGAATGAGATCGTACAGGGACGGCTTGTTGCCGGGCTCGCAGTCATACCATTTCCGGACTTCGCCATCCTTGATGACGGCGATGGTATGGCTCAGGCCGATCGCCTCCTCCAGGGTATCGGCGACCAGAATGATGCCGATACCCGCGGCGGACATTTCCCGGATCATTTCATAGACATCTTCCTTTGCACCAATATCGAGGCCGCGTGTCGGGTGGTCGAGCAGAATAATGTCGGAGCCGCCGCTGCGCCATTTCGCCAGCACCACCTTCTGCTGATTGCCGCCGGACAGGTTGCCGCAATCGGCGTTTTCCGATGAGGCTTTGATCGAAAGCTTGTCGATCCATTCGCGCGCCAGCGCCTTTTCCGCGGAGATTTTCAACACGCCGGCACTGCTATATTTGCCCATTTGGGAAAGCGTCATATTTTCATAGACGCTCATACCGCCGACAATGCCTTCGGTCTTTCGCTCGCGCGGGACGTAGCCGATGCCGGCTTCCACGCCCTTGTTTGCGCTAAAGCCGGTTACCTTCCGCCCGTGGATTTCAATGGTTCCCGTTTTCGGTTTCTGCAGGCCGTAGACCGTCCGCAGAACCGCCTCGCGACCGGACCCTTCCGTTCCCACCAGCGACAGCACCTCGCCGGCGCGTAATTTCAGCGAAATATCCCGATAGCTCCCGTTCCGGCTCACCGACTGAAGATCGAGCAGTACTTTGCCTTCGTCATAAGGCTGCTGTTTTCCCTCGCGATAGTATTCCTTGTTCACATCGCGACCGACCATCTTGTGTTGAATATTGTCGACATCGGCCTGATCGGCATCGATCACATCGACGACTTCACCGTCTTTGAGAACGTAAATCCGGTCAGACAGTTCGATCACCTCATCAAGCCTGTGGGAGACGAATATGAACGAGGCGCGGGACCGCAGATCGCGCACGAGGCCGAAAAGGATCTCTATTTCCTCTTTTGCCAGGACGGAAGTCGGCTCATCGAGCAAGATGACCAAGTCGCCGTGGATGCGCTCCTCAAGGGTCAAAACCTTGGCCAATTCGACCAATTGCCGCTGCGCAAAGGAGAGATGCGATGTCGTTTCAGCCGGGTCGATGTCGAGATGGACCTTGTCGAGCTGACGGCGGGCGGCCGCAGCCATTTTCTTCCAGTCGATAACCCCGAAATGGACGAACTGCTTCTCAAAGCCGAGAAAGACGTTCTCCATGACCGTCAGGTTGGGAATCAGCGATTGCTCCTGAAACACCATCCCGACGCCCATATCCATGGCCTGCCGCGGATTTTGAAACCGCACAAGTTTGCCGTCGACCAGAACCTCGCCGCCATCATGCTGATAGGTGCCATAGATGATTTTCATCAATGTCGATTTTCCGGCGCCGTTTTCGCCGACGAGACCGACGATCTCGCCACGATTGATTTTGAAATCAATCGCCTTGAGGGCATGCACGCCGGGAAATTTCTTGTCGACCTTCTTCAGTTCGAACATGGCGACTACTTCACGAAAGCAAGGGATTTTCGGTCGGTCGACAGGTAAACGGCGGCAATCACAAGAATTCCAAGCACGCCGTCTTGAATATAGCGGGGCAGGCCAATGACGATCATTCCGTTGGCGATCACGTTCACGATCAGCACCCCCACCAGCGTGTTCCAGACGCCACCAATACCGCCCCACAACGCCGTGCCGCCGACGACGACGGAAGTGATGGAAATGAACATCAGGTTGTAGCCGGTCGCTGTCTCGGCAATGCCGATACGGGCGACGGCAAACAGCGCGCCAAGCGCATAGAAAACGCCGGCGATCATGAATCCGATCACACGGACCCGGTTTACGTTGAGGCCGGAGGCGTGAGCCAACTCCTCATCGCCGCCGACGGCATAGAAATTGCGGCCGATCGTGGTGCGGCCTTGAACAAACCACGCCAGCAGCAATGCCAGCCCGGCGAAATAGACCATCAAGGGAAACCGGAAATAGCGCTCGGTCAGCAGCGAGCGGAAAATCTCGTCTTCAACCCGAATGCGGTCGCCACCGGTCATGAGCAAGGAAAGCCCAATGCCGACGAAACCCATGGACAGGCTGGCCATGAACGACGGTATTCGCAACTTCACGTGAACAAGGCCGTTGATCAGGCCGAATACAGCCCCGACCGCAA
This sequence comes from Rhodobiaceae bacterium, assembly GCA_965224185.1. Classification (GTDB taxonomy): domain Bacteria; phylum Pseudomonadota; class Alphaproteobacteria; order Rhizobiales. Next base: position 365,514 of record OZ245042.1, read on the forward strand.
GACTAGCCGGGACCGCGACCCAACCCCACCCGGCCAAGGTGCCCCCAAGCGCGATGAATATAGTCGCAAACACCACGGCGCAGACGGCCACCGATCCTTCCATTGACAGATCGATGGACCCCATCAGGATGATGAATGTCACGCCGGTGGAGATCATCAGGGCGGGGGTTGCCGCCATTGCGATCCGGGCAAAGTTCCGCAGGGAAAAAAAGTTCGGATTGGCGATGGTGAAGAACAGAACCAGGGCGATCAGCACCAGAACCGGCGCCCACTTCTGTAGTTTCTCCCTGGTAACCAAATCAGCCACGCCTCCCCCCGGCTACCCGTCGACGGTGTCGGACGGTCCGTGCGCCAAGCGGGCGCACGGAGGCTTCAACAATACACGCTTATTTGTACTTGATCTGGCCGTTGCTCGGACCCCAGAAATCTTTCCAGTCATATTTCGGCACGCCGGAAATGTACTTTGCCTTGAAGTCGGCTGCATCCTGCGGCGTGATGAAGATCGTCGGACCGTAGAATTCGCGATGCTCGTGAGGCTCGTCCGACGGCTTGAATGACCCGGTTGCCGCATGATAGGCGAGCGATGCCGTTATGCCGCCACCCCAGTGGGGATTGGTGAACACGGTCGCGAGGATCTCTCCCTTCATAACCAGGTCGACCGCTTGCGGATTGCCGTCATAGGTGACGATCGGGATTTTGATGCCCTCGGCCCTAAGGGCCTCCAGCACTCCGTAGCCGATCGTGTCGTTTGCGCAGTGCACGCCCTTGATGCCATCCCCATAGCGGGTCAGGAAACTCGACATGATCTGGTTGGCTTTCTGGGTGTCCCAATCGGCCGGCTGGGCGTCAAGGAGTTCGACATCCGGATAATCCTTCAGCGCATTCTTCAGTCCTTGCAGTCTTTCAATCGCCGGGTTGTTGGACGCAATCCCGCCCAGATGGACCACACCGCCCTTGCCGCCGATGGCATCCAAGAGGATCCGGGCTGTTTTTTCCGCCGGCTTTTCATCGGACCAGCTCATATGGGAGACATAATTGTCACCAAAATCCCACGGGTGCAGGTCATCGGTTTTGTTCCAAAGCGTCGACACATAGCCGCCGGCCTTGGCCACGGCCTCCACTACCGGGCGACAGTTGGGCGCATCATTGGTGTCAATCGCAAGAGCGAGCTTCCCATCGGTCTTGGAGAGGATGGCCTTCACATCGGCCAATGACTTTTCGCTCGATCCCTCGTTGATCAGATGCACCAGTTCGCTTTTCGGCATTCCAAGGCTTTCAACAAACGCTTCGCCGCCGGAAACGATTTCGTTCCAGTACGGATTCGTGCGATTGCGGTAGCTCCAGGCAATCGTCGGATTCTCGATTGCCGCTTTGGCGACACCGGAGCCGAAAGCGCCAATTGCCGCCGCACCGCCAAGCCCCATTGCTGATGCAAGCAGAAAGTCTCGCCGACTGGCGGTTTCCTGCTCAATGAATTTCTTGATGAAGGACATCCCTATCTCCCTGGTTCCTCGCATTCGTTTCCGGCGTCATCTCAAATCAACAGCCGGAAAACAGCGGTAAAAAGCAATCAACTCCACAAAAAGCGACAACCCGTGTCTTGCTATAACGCACTAACTAGTTACTTTATTGCTGATCGCTTGTCAATGGCATGCAAGCGGCTTCCGGGATTCGCCGGCAAATCCGAAAAGCGGTGAAATTCCAGGAGAAAAATAAGCGATTTGCGAATGGAAATTTTGCGGAAGATAACTATGTGGTTATTTTATTATTTGCGGATTTGCCGTATTTGGAGAGATTGAATTATCAGCCGGCAGCCGCGTGCCGGAGCATTGGCATAGACAGGGGATCATTTGAAAGACTTTCCTATGAATTTGCACGCCATAAACCTACCGCCTTTGGACATTCCATCTGATTTCTCACCGGCAAAATCAGGTGCTTTCGGCAAGGGCTGCATTTGGGAACTCCTTCCTGCGCGGCGCCTGGGTCCGGGAATTCGCAATCCGGCACTGCGCCCGTCACAGGCAACGGATCGGGAAAAATCATGGCCGTTATGACACAAAAAAAACCGCGTATCCGAGATGCCGAAGCGACACAAAAACGAATTTTGGCCGCAGCAAAACGGGAGTTCGCAAAGAAGGGACTGAGCGGTGCCCGCGTCGATGAGATCGCCGAGCGGGCAAAAGCGAACAAGCGGATGATCTATCATTATTTCGAAAGCAAGGAGAAACTCTTCCAGTGTGTATTGGAGAACGCATATTCCGATATACGAAGCGCCGAACAGAAACTGGATCTCGATCATCTGGAGCCGAAGGAAGCGCTGAAAACTCTCGTCCGCTTCACTTGGCAATATTATTTGAAGCACCCGGAATTTCTAACCTTCGTAAACAGTGAAAACCTCCATAAAGCGCGGCATTTGAAAAAGTCGAAGATTATTCAGGATGTCAGCCGCAAGTTTGTGGACATGGTGAATGGCCTTTTGGATCGCGGCGTAAAAGAAGGTGTTTTCCGCGATGGCATCGATCCGGTTCAACTGAACATCACCATTGCCGCGATTGGATATTACTACCTGACCAATCGATATACCGGTTCGATTATTTTTGAGCGCGATCTCATGGATTCAGAGGCATTGGATGCGCGCTTGGAATTCAACATCGAGACCATAATGCGCCTGGTTTGCGCCTGACCAACGGAACACGAGGCCTGATCCGACATTGCCGCTCTTGTGGGATGCGGCGAAGGCATGTCGATCAATGACCCGCCTTGAAGGAAGGGGTGTCAAACCTGTCGACCGGATCTTTCCCAATACTTGGCCCGCAGGTCCTTTTTCAGCAATTTGCCGACGGGGCTTTTGGGGAAAGATGTGACATAGTCCACCGACTTGGGAGACTTGACGCTGCCGAGCTCCGTCTTACAGAAGGCGATGAGTTCCGCATCGCTCGCCTCCGCGCCCTCTTTCAATTGAACGACCGCCTTGACCGCCTCGCCCCATTTCTCGTCGGGCACGCCGATCACGGCGGCTTCGTGCACCGCCGGATGGGCGGAAAGCCGGTTCTCGACCTCGGAGGGAAACACATTCATCCCGCCGGTAATGATCATGTCCCTGGTCCGGTCCATTATCCTGAGAAAGCCGTCCTCGTCGATCGCACCGACGTCGCCGGTATGGTGCCAACCGTATTTGGAGACCTCGGCCGTGGCATCGGGATCGTCGTAGTAGCCGTTCATCACCAGGTCCGACTGGCAGACGATCTCACCTTTTTCGCCGGGAGCCAGAATGTTGCCCGCCTCATCCATGATCCCGACGCGGGCAAAGGGTGACTGGCGGCCCACCGTCTCGAACCGATCGACAATGATATCGCCTTGTGCATCGTAGCAATCGGCCGGCGTCAGCACGGTCATGATCGCCAGCGCCTCGGTCTGGCCATAGAGCTGAACCCAGGTCCTGCCGAAGATCTCGGCGGCCTCGACCGCCCGGTCGGGGGCCATCGGCGCGCCGGTGGACATGTAGCTTCGCAGGGAGGAGAAATCCGCCGCGCGCACATTCGGCTGCGCCATGACGGCCAGCGTCGCCGTGGGCGGCAGAAATGTCTCGGTCACCCGGTACTTCTCGATATCGGAGATGAACAGGGGCGGATTGACGCCGTTGTGGAACAGGATCGTGCCGCCTGACGTCAGTACCGGAAAGGCATAGGCCCCCGCGGCATGGGTCATTGGCGCCGCAGCCAGATAAACCGAATCCCGATCGAAGGTGAGCGTCGCCAACATGTTGGCGATGAAACAGTCCCAATTGCGGTTGGACAGGACCACGCCCTTGGGCCGCCCCGTGGTACCGCCGGTACCGGCGATGACCACCGGCGCCTCGTTGTCATCGGCAAGCGCGATCGGATCGGTACCCGCCTCGGCGATCAGATCGGCCAACGCCGGCCCAAAATCACTCACGCCGTCCGTACAGATCGCCCGACGGATGCTTGGCACACCGGCGGTCAGCCGCGCCAGCCTGTCCTCGTATGCCTTACTGAAAAACAGGTAGTCGCACGCCAGAAGGTCCAGCAGATCGACATGCGCCTGGATCGCGTTCTTGGCATTGACCGGCACCCAGATCCCACCGGCGCGCAACGTCCCCAATACGCAATTGAACGCAACGGGGTGATTGTCGGAAAGGACCGCGCATTTGTCGCCGGGCTTCAGCCCCAATGAACGCAACGCATTGGCGATCTTCAGGTTTTCCTCTTCCGCCTGGCGATAGGTCCACTCCCGGCATTCATAGATGAAGACCGGTTTGTCCGGCGAAATACGCGCGCCGCGGTCGAAATGTTCGATCAACTGCATTGACCATGCATCCTTCAATGGCCCCGATGCAGTCTCAGGCGCTCCAGGACCGTTTCCGGATCGGCGCGGGCGGGAATTTCAGCGTATATCGCGCCGTTGACCGGATCGGCATCCAGCCCATCGGCGTCCCAAATGCCGTCGAGCCCGGCCGGTGTGAACACGATCGCGGCGCTCATCGGGGCCTTGATGTCGGCCCGCGTCGCCAATGCAAGGTGCCAGCGCATATGGCCGCACAAATTCGATAGCGGATTAAGGGCGTGCTTGAAGTTCCTGTCCGCCGCCTCCTCCTGCCGGTCGACAAGCATGACGAACGCCCCCTGCGGCTGGGCCAGCGAACCCAGAAAATCGGTCAGGTACACCGCCGCGCGTTCGCAGTCGTCCTCGCCCACTTGCGGCAACGGCTTGCCATGGGCAAATTCATGTGCCCGGTTCATCAGTTCCAGCGGCGAAGACACGGTCAATGCCAGCGGCCTGGACTTGCGCGCATCCGCGGTGGCGTTGCAGAGCTTTGCCACCAACACCCGCAGCCCGCGATCGCCCAGCAGCGTTTTGAGCGGATAGCTCGACCGCGCGCGGCGGACCATATTGTCCTTCATATGCGGATTGTGGGTGAGATATGCCTCGATCACCCGATCGATATCGATCGGGGCGACCGCCGGGTCCAGAAGGCCGAGACTCTGGCGGTAGAACCCGTCGAATTCGCCCGCATCGAGCCACGGCACCTTGCCGCCCTTCAAGAACAACCGCTCCGCATAGTCCCAGAAATCCAGCCAGACCAGCGGGCTTTCAAGGTCGGGGAATTTTTCGCTCAGATCGCGTGTCATGGTTCCTGCCCTCAGATATATTCGTCGTCGTCAACATCGACACCGATCGTGCGGCGAATTTCGCGCAGCAGATCTCGGCGCGAAGCCGCCAGCAGGTACGGATCATTGAGCGGCAATTTGCCGTCGCGGAAAATCAGCCGCGGCAGTTCGTGTCTCGTGTATTCGACCACATCGAATTCGGGGTCGATTTCGTGCACCAGACCCGAGATGGTGATGTCACCGACCATCAGCATGACCAGTTCCCGGTCGAGCGGGATGCGGTGCTTGCGCAGGATCAGCATGATCTGCAGCCACAAGGTGGTGAGGTCCTTGGTGTGACCCTTTTCGCGGGTCTTGTCCCAACGCTGGTACATCAGGTGCATGTCATGGCTGAAGGCTTCACGGGTCTTGTCGTCCGCCATCCAGGGGCGGTCGCCGAGATAGTTGTCGCCCTGCAGCCAGCCGTCCACGGCCGCGACGCAGAGATAGGCGCGAAGCTGCCGCTTGATGTAATAGTTCGGAAATTCATGGGCGAGGCCCGTATCGAGCAGAACGGCCTTGCCCTCGCCCTCGATGAGGATGTTGCCCGAATGCAGGTCGGCGTGGAAGAACTTGTTGGAGAAGGCCATATCGAAGTACATCGAATAGATCTTCGTCGCCAGATCGAGGTCGTGTTTGCCGCGCTTGCGGACATAGTCGAGCGCTTTGTCACCATGGATGAACTCCATCGTGATGACCTCATTGGATGAATACTCGTCATAGATCTCCGGCAGCCGCAGCCAATCATGCTTTTGGAAGTCCTGGGCAAAACGGCGATTGTTTTTGATTTCCAGAAGAAAGTTCATCTGGCCGCGCACCGCCGAGCCAAGCTCGGTCAGCATTTCACGCGGATTCATGCCTGAATAACCGGGGACAATGGCGCGGAGGATGCCCGTCATGGTGCCCAGCGCCTTCAAGTCGTCGGACACGCCCGCTTCGAGGTTCGGCCGCTTGACCTTGACGGCCACCAAACGACCGTCCTTGAGACGGGCCTTGTGGACCTGCGCCACCGACGCCGATGCGATCGGATCATCGGGGAACTCGGCAAAGATTTCATCGATTGGCTTGCCCAGGCTTTTCTCGATGATCTGGCGTGACATGCCGGATTTCATCGGCGGCACGTTGTCCTGCAGATTTCTTAGCTGCTCGGCTACCCGCACGCCCAACAGGTCCGGCCGGGTCGACAATACCTGCCCCAGTTTCACGAATGTGGGCCCGCAATTCACCAGATAACTGACTAAATGCTTGCCCATCCTGTCCTGCCAGCGCGACATGCGCGTACCGCCTTTGGCAAAGAGCGAGAATAGGCCCGAGACCAGGATCTTCCCGATCATCGAGAACATCAGCCCTTCCATCCGCAGGAATTTGAGGAAGGACGAAACCGTCCACGGCTTCTTCATTTCCTCGGTAATTGGATCATATTCGATCTCGTCATCGGTCGAGACGCCCGAGACCACCTTGCGGTTCAAGACCGCCTCATAGACCATCTTGGGATCGGGCAGCATGATCTCGCGCGGGAACTCTCCCGGCAGGTCCTTGTACATACCGCCATAGATTTCGGTATCCTCGTTCCAGCGCCCGAAATACAGCAGACCCACCGGCGGCGAGGGTTTGACGTGGTCCTCCACGAACCGGTCCCAGGTCTTGCCGCGGCTGATCCTGGCCGCTCGTTCGGCCCGGCGCAGTTCGTCGGTCTTTTCGTGATCGACCAGCATCGTCGCCGGATCGAAAGCGAGGAAATAGATATTGCGCGCTGTCCACTCCGAAATCAGGCCCTCACGCAGATCCCTGATGATGAGCGCCGGTTCGCGCTCCAGACAATCACCATAGGCCCCGGCCGCGCCCTGATGAATGACGTAAAGCTCGCCCTCATAGGCCAGTTCGAATTCCAGCGCCCCGGAAACGGTTTCATAGGTCGCCCCTTTCAGCGGACGTTTGTTCAGCAGTTCGATGACGTCCGCGTCGTAGCCCTTCGTGCCTTCCTGCAGTTCCTCGAAAATGTTCAGGCCCTTGATCTTGGTGATCGGATAACAGGGCGAGGAATAGCCGCCGAAGAGGCCAAGACTGGACGGGAATTTCGAGCCGCTGGTAATCGCCTGGAAACCGAAATTGGCGCGGCCGTATCGCGAATACATGCATTGATAGCCGGAACCGCCGCGATACTTGCCGAAGGTGGCCAGGTCGGGGTTGAACTTCTTGGAGGAGAACATGATCACCGGCAGATCTTCCTCGGTCTGCTCGCTATCGCCGACATCGCACATCTGGGCGAAGTTGGCGCACATGGAGTGTTCACCATCCCGGTTCCAGCGCGCCCCGCCCGCCATACCGTTGAGGTCGGCGCAGATATTGCCCACTTCATGACCGTGCTGGGTGGTGCCGCCATACATCATGCCGGCAGGCTGGTTGTACCAGCAGGCTTTGATTTCGGCGTATTTTTCCGGCACCTGAAACATCAGCTTCGTCATCAGGATTTCGATCGCCGTGATGGCCTTGAACGCAATCGAAACGTTCTGCGAATTCGGCACGTCGTATGAGCCGTCCATCAGGCTCTTCGGATCGGTCACGATGTCGAAATGCTGTATGATCGAGGGTGCCTTGGGCAGGTCAGGCCAGACAAAGCTCATCAGCGAGACCATAATGCCGACCTTGGTCGACACGATGGTCGAATTGATGGAGCGGTTATGCAGTTCGGGCGAAGACCCGCGGAAGTCCATCTCAATGGTGCCGCCCGGTTTGACGGTCATTGCGACATTGACCTTCAGGATCGCCGACTCACGCGAGGTCGAATCGACATAAATGCAGGTCCTGGCGGTGCCCGGCGGCAGCTCTTTGATCCGGTTCTGCGTCTCGTCGGCCACCAGTTCCAGCGTGTGGCGCAGCGTGCCGACCACCGGGTCGAGCCCGTAATCGGCCACTGCCTTGTCGAATTCCTCGGCCAGCCTTATGCAGGTCGCCAGACGCGCGCGCAGATCGACCAGCATGATCTCCTTCTCGCGCACCGAATTCTGAACAAGCGTTACCAGATCGGATTTGAGCTGGTAGTTCTCGGCGAGCTTGATGGGTGACCCGCGAAAACCCTCTTCGTAGGGGCTTTCGATCGACGGCCCCATGCCGCCAGGGGCGCGGGCGCCGACTTCACCTTCGTGCATCGCGCAGACGGTCCAGGCCACCAATTCACCATCGACGAAATGCGGCATGACCATCGACTGGTCCGGGGCGTGGATACCGCCGAAACGTGCATCGTTCACCAGGAATGCATCGCCGGGATTGATCTGAACGGTGGGGTCGTCCTTCCAGTATTTCAGGATATGGCGAACCGGGTAATGCATGACCACCGCGAACGCGGCAACACCGCGGTTCGACAACAGCGCCACGTCGCCGACCGAGGTCATGTATGCGGTTGCGAGATCGGCGAATTTCGCGGCCGGCGCGGCAACGGTCTGTTCGGAAATCTCGAAGTTCTCATCGAGGACGGATGTCAGGCGCGTGCGGATTTCCTGGAACAGGTTCAGGTCGATCTCATCCGACAGAATCCGCTCTTCGCGTGCACTGCGCGGCGCCATTTTGTGGTCATAGATGATGTCGGGATCGGGGCCGATAAACCCGGCATTGGTGGTCAGAAACTCATCGACGAGTTTTTGGTCTTCCGGGCCAAAACCGCCGGGCATCGACCCCAATCCGCTGGCTTCGCGCAAGGGGGCATCCGTGATGTTGTTGATAGTCCGCATCCTTCGATCCTCCCCTAATTTCCGTGCCGATCGTGCAGCAGCCAGACGGCTCCGTTCGCGGCCGCTTCCATGCGCCAGCCGGGTTCGACCAGGTAGGTCGTATCGCCCGGATTGATGATCGCCGGTCCTTCAATGACGACACCGGGCGTCAGCGCGCGGCCGTCGAAACAGGGCGTTTCGATGGCCCCGTCATGGCCGGCGAAATAGCATCGACGGGTGCCCACTTCGGCAGGTGCGGTGATTTTCTTCTTCGGCGGGATCACGTTGCCCATCTCGACGCCCGCGTCCTCTACATAGGTCGCCACACGGAAATTGATGATCCACACGCCGCTCTCGGGGGCCGGAGTGCCCTTTCCGAAGCGCTGTTCGAAATTGGTGCCGAGCTTGCCGACAAGTTCCAACAGGTCGCGGATGCCTTCGAAGCGGCTCTTGTCGACCGCGATAGCCGCTTCCATCTTCTGGCTGCCATAGCGCATGTCGACCTCGAGCCGGTGTTTGGCGCGGCTGCCCGAAATCCCCTGGCGGGCCAGTTCCGCCTTGCCGCGCTCCTCAAGGTCGGCAACAATCTTGTTGAGGGCGGCGAAATCGTCCCAGAACACCATCTGCTTGGGCTTGGTGCCGATTTTCCGCTGGTTGCAGATCGGAATCATCTGAGTGTGCTCGTGGAAATGCAGCGGGCTCATCGACGCGCCCCCCGCCGCGGAGAAAACCGATGAATAGGGCGGCACAAGCACCTTTTCGATGCCGGCCTGGCGCGCGATGCCGCAAGCATGCAGCGGCCCGTTGCCGCCATAGGCCAACATGGTGAACTCCTCCGGCATGTAGCCCTTGGAGCGCAACTCGCGCTGGACCCCGGTGGCCATATCGCGGTCGGCGGTCGCCTTGATCAACTTCGCCACCTCGATTTCCTCGATATCCATGTCGTCGGCAATATCTTCCATCGCCATCAGCGACCGGACCCGACGCAACGGGATCTTGCCGGAGGCGTAGTTCTCCGGATCGAGGTAACCCAAAAGCAGATCTGCGTCGGTCACAGTGGGATTGAGACCGCCACGGTCGTAGCAGGCCGGGCCGGGCTGAGAACCGGCCGATTTCGGTCCGACCTTGATCGCCTTGTAGACCCGGTCATAGGTGGCGATCGACCCGCCGCCGGATCCCAGCGTCACCAGATGCACCATCGGCGTGGTCACGAGCCAACGGCCGATAACAGGCTGGAAGTCGTAATGCTTGAAGCCGCCTTCGATAATGATGCCGATGTCGAAGGATGTTCCGCCCATATCGGTGGCGACGATGTTGCCCAGGCCTGAGGATTTGGACAGGTTTTCCGAGGCGTGAATACCGGCCACCGGGCCTGAATGCACCGTTTGCAGCGCATCCGTCGAATTCAGCTGCGCCATGCCGCCGGTATTGTGCACCAGAAGCATCGGCTTGGCGTAGCCCTGATCCCCCAGATTGACCTCCAGATCGGCCATCGCATGGTACATGACGCTGTGTAAATATGCGTCCATGATCGCCGATGACGCGCGGACATATTCGCCCTTGCGGCCCGAAACCTGATGCGACAGGATTACCGGGATCGAGCCCAAAAGGTGGCCCGGATATTCTTCGGCGACGATCTCCTGAATGCGCAATTCGTGCACCGGATTGGAGGTGGCGTGCGCCAGGCATACGACCAGCACCTGGACGCCCTCATCCGTCAGTTCGTTGATCTGGCGGCGCAGGCGATCTTCGTCCAGCGGATAGATGACGTTGCCGTAGGTATCGACACGTTCATATACGCCGCGTACAAGCGACTGCGGGATCAGCGGTTCGGGCCGATCTGCGTCCGACAGGTTACGGACGGATTCGATGTCGAGGCCTTCGCCGTAACCGCGCCCGCGTGAAACCGACACCGTGCCCTCGAACCCGTGGGTCATCAACAGGCCCATTTTCGGTCCGGTGCGCTCGATGATCGCGTTGGTGCCCAAAGTGGTCGCGTAGCGGATCGAATCGACCGAGCCAAAAAGCGCGGCCGGATCGATGCCCAGTTTCCCGCAGGCATTCTTGACCGCTTCATTGAAACCGAGCGCCAGGTTGAAATGCGTCGTCAACGCTTTCGACTGGATGATCTCTCGGTCATGGATCACAAGGCAGTCGGTGAAGGTTCCGCCGATATCCACCGCAATACGGTTCATGTGCTGTCTCCGGTTCGGCGCGTCAATGGTGGTGGTGGTGATGCAGATGCCGGTCGGGCATGAAGTCGGTCTCCAGGCCTTTGTCCAGAACCTGCGGGCCGCGCTCCGCCCACTGCTTCTTCAGTGCGCTGATATCGAATTCGATGTCGTGCACGGGCATATGACCGGGGACCTGGTATTCGGTCTCGATCATCGTGCCGCATCCCGGGCAGTAGAACTCGTAGATCACGCACAGTTCCGGATCCGGCGCGAAGGTGTAGTCGAAATCCTTCTCGTCGATCAGCGGACGGTGGATCTCGCGCGGGTCGCGGGCGTGGACCAGCGTTCCTTTCTTGTAATTCTCGTGCGCGGAAATGAGCGTGTGATCACAGACACGGCAATGCCAGTTCTCGTGATCGAGATCGATGACCAGATATTCCGTAACCTGGATTTTCATGCTGTCCTCCTGATCACTTGCGCTTCAGTTCGATATCGCCGGCGTCGGTTACGGCGAACGACCAACCGTCGGGAACCGGCAGCGTGAAATAGGCGTCTTCGATAATCGCCGGGCCTCGGCCGGCCGTGCCGGGCGCCAATGCGTCGACCGCATGGACGGGCACGTCGCGTTCCTTGCCGGCGCGGAACCGCACCGTGCGGGTGGCCATTCTGGCCGCGCCATTGCCAGAACCGTTGCGGGCCGTATCGCGCCGGTCGTAGCGGATCGCATGGGATACGGTCAGATCGAGAACCGATATGCCGGGCTTCAATTTGCCAAGCGCGGCGGCCACGTCATTTCCTGCAAGGTGGGTTTTCTTGCCGTCGGCGTCGCGCAGGGTCCATTCCAGCTTGCAATCCGCCAGCTCAAATCCCTCGGCAAACATGTCCTGCCGCGCCCGCGCCAGGAGCGCCGAAACCCGTTCGGCCGCGGCATCGGGATCGTCCGGCCCGCTCAGCATGTCATCGTAACGATGGCCGATATCGCTTTCGCCAATACCGGAGGCGGAGAAGACCGCGGCCGCTGCGGGCACTATGATTTTGTGAATTGCGACCGCGTCCGCGATGGCGCAGATTGAAAACGGTCCGGCGCCGCCAAAGGCGCCGAGGACGGTGTCTTCAAGAACGTAGCCGCGCAGTTGTTCGGCAATGGCGCCGACCCAGGCGTCCTCTGTCATGTCGATCGCCGATTCCAGGTCGATGCCCAGGGGCTCGGCAATGTTCCTTTGAAGCGCATTTGCCGCCCGATCGGCGTCAAGCGACATGCGTCCGCCGAAATAGCGATCCGGGTCGATGACACCCTTGAGAAGCTTGACATCCGTTATCGTCGCCTGGGTGCCGCCATAGCCGAAACAGGCGGGCCCAGGCGCCGCGCCGACACTGTCGGGGCCGACCTTGATCGCCCCATTTTCGATCTTGATGATCGAACCGCCACCGACACCGATGGAGCGGAGTTCGGACATCGGCATCGATATTTCGACGGATTCGATTTTGCCGAATAGATGTCTGGACGGACTGCCCTTTTCGATTACCGCGAAATCAGTGGTCGTGCCGCCGACATCGATCGTGACCAGATGATCGTAGTCGTACCTGTGCGCCAGGGCTGCCGCGCCATAGACGCCGCCTTCGGGTCCCGATCCGTAAGTCTTGATCGCCGGCGTTTTGGCAACCCGCCCGGCCAATCCGTCATTGCGGAACACCAAAAGCGGCGCGCTGAGGTTCATGGCCTTCAATCGATTGTCGGTGTTGTAGAGGAACCGCTCGATCGCCGGATGCAGGAAGGCATTGAATACGGCCGTCCAGGTCGCGCGCGCCTGATTGGCATCGGCGGTCACGTCGGACGTTTTCAGGATGGGAACGGTGCCCAGAAGATGCTTCGGGAACCGGGCCGCGGCGAAACGTTGCAATGATTGCTCGGCCTCCGGCGAGCCCAGACTGATCACGATCCGGTTAGCGCCGCTCGCGGTCAGATTGTTCACCACCTGCATGACCCGGTCGCCCGCCGCCTCATCGCTTGGATCAGCCCCTTTGAGGACCTCGGGCTCGATCTCCTCAACCCGCGAACCGATGAGTGTTTTCAGCAGTTCCGACTGCTCGTCGCCGCCGAACATTTCCTCGAACACGGATTTTGACGACAATATCAGCCCGATCCGCGGACCTTTTCGCTGGACCAGTGCGTTGGTGCCCTGGGTCGTCGAGTAGCGGATGTATTTGGTTTCGGCCAGAAGCCGCCCGATATCGGCCTTGCGATAAATATCCTCGCTGAGAAGCCGGAGACCTTCAAAGAGACATTCGGACAGGTCATGCGGAGTCGTCCGCGTCTTGACCCGAACCTTGCGATCGGTATCGAAGGTCCAGAAATCGGTGAACGTTCCGCCATTGTCGACATTGATTAACATCGTGCCCTCGGAATGTTGGATTCAGAATCGCAAAACCGTGATGGCAGCGGGCGGGTCCTGCGGAGACACCCGTCAACCGCACCGCAAGCAGCGTGCGTCCCGACGCCATTCGCGATCATGTCGGTCGTATGCCGTTCGCTGTCGCGGATCGCCTGAGCCGGCCGGCCTATGCCGTGAGATTTTCCGGCGCGCGGCCGGCCTTTAAACCCCTGCCCGATACAAAGTCGGATTGCCTCAATCGGCATTGCATTTCCCCCGCGCCTTGATGCGCATTCTGCGAGCGACTCTAGAGCGCGTTTTTCAGGCTCGGATCGTTCGAAGGGATGAGGGAAAGGATGATTTTCGGGCTGAATTCGCGGCGAAAGGCCACATCAGGGGTTGGAAATCAGACCCAACCTGCGTGCCGTAATGGCCGCCTCGGTGCGATTTACCGCAAGCAATTTGCTGTTCACATTGCGCAGATGGGTCTTAACGGTCGGCAGCGAGATACACAGCCGGTCGGCGATTTCCCGGTTGCTCAACCCCTTGGCCATTTCCTGAAGAACCTCGGTCTCCCGGCGGCTGAGCGGCTCGATGGGCAGTTCCGACCGTGCGGACTGATTTACCCGACCCGGATAGGCCGGATCGATCCGGTTCAGCATGTCGCGGGAAAGCGGTGACCCTTTGCCGATGGCGAAACGGGAAAACTCCTGACGCACGGCATCGGGGGCGCGAAGAAGAGGCCGGATGATGCCCTCGCGTGCAACCCGGTCCAAAAGCCCGGCCATCGCGGCTTCCGCTTTGTCCGACCGACCGGCCTGTGAGTGAAGCTCGATCAGCAGAACGTCGAGTTCCATAACCGCAAGCATGTTGCCGACCGCCTGCCCGTGGCGCCTGGCGGATTCCAAAATGTCGCGCGCCTTGTCCAGTTGCCCGTCCATCATGGCAATAAGCGCCTCGGTTTCCTGCAGAAGCGATCCGCCAAATTTTCCGAGATCATCGCAGGCGCGGGCCTGTTCAAAATAATCTTTCGCGCCGGGTATATCGTTTCGCCGCGCCGCGATTTGGGACTGAATGGCCCATGCGGTCGCGATCGCACGCTCATGTCCACGGCCGCGCGCCAACTGGCGCAGCTTGTTCAAAATGCGCAGAGCCTCCGCGTGGTCGCCCCGGTCAAAGGCGATATTTGCCGGAATGACGTGCAACTCGATCCACTCGTGCGGCGGTGCGAACTGGGCGATGAGCGAACCGTAGCGCGCTATGGTCTCGCGGCACTCGGCGTCGTTGCCGGCCTCATAGTCCAGCCGGATCGACAGGGCCGCGGCGGTGACCCGTGCCGCCGTTTCTCCGGTATTTTCATTGGCGATCGCGCTCGCCGCCTCGGCTTGAGTGCGGGCACTGCTCAGTCGTCCGCTCGCCAGTTCAACGCGTCCGGCGAAACTTTCCGAATATCCCAGGCCATAGGCTGAGCCGGATTCGATATGGGCCCTTCGCGCGGCGCGGGCCGCGGTCATCGCGCCGGTGAAATCCTGTTTATGGATCCTTGCGTAGCTGGCAATGTTTAACAGTACGCCGCGCGCGAAGGGCGAGGCTTCCGCATCGCTGTCGAGGGCCGCCAAACAAGTCGCGTCGAGCCGTTCCAACTCATCCTGCAGTGCCTGATGAAACGGGCCTATATAGATCGTTTCGTTGCGCAATTCGCGACTGAGATCCTCCCGGCTATTGAGATTGGCGACCAGTTCGGTGATGGTTTCGGGCTCGATCTGCAGAGCGATCAGGCTCCAGGCATAGGCAATAACCACTTGCGGGTACCGGTTGCGGATTTCCGGCGGCAGCGGCCGCACCCAATCGACGATCGTCGGCAGGTGTCCGCTCATGAACAAATCCATCACGGTGTCGTTGATCAATTCGGCCGCGAACTCGAAGTCACCGGAAGCCAGGCCATAGGACACAGCCGTCGAGGGACGGTCATTTTGCGCGAACCAATGTGCCGCCCGTTTACGCAATTCGCGCAACCGCTCCCGACCGGATGCCTCGGCACGCTCAAGCAGGAATGTCCGGAAAAGATTGTGATAGCGGAACCAAGAGGCCTCGGTCTGGTAGGAAAACAGGAACATGTTCGCGCGCGACAGATGCTGAAGCATCTCGGCGCTGTCATCGCGGGCCAACATGTCATCGCAAAGCTCCGCGGAGAGTTGGTCCAACACCGATGTCGATTCCAGGAAACGCCGCACATTCGTCGGAAGCCGGGCAAGCATGTCTTCGGCCAGGTAATCGGCAAGCTCCGTGTTGGAGCCGCTGAAACTCAACAGAATATCCTCGTGACTGCCGGCCGATCTGAGGCTCAGGACCGCCATTTGAATGGCGCCGACCCATCCTTCGGTGGCCTCCCACAAATGGTCGACGAGAGTGCGTGAAATCCGCTTGTCCGGCAGTTCACATCGCAACATCTCTTCAACCTCGGTGCGCGTGAAGCGCAGGGTGTTCGCGTCGATCTCCTGCAGACGACCGTGCATCCGCAATCGGCCCAACGGAATGTCGGGTATGCCCCGGCTGCCGAGGATGATGCTGATGTGGTTGGGCAGATTTTCGGTGATCTGGCTCAGGACCTCTAGCGCCCGGTCAGTCGTCAGCGCATGCACGTCATCAAGGATCAGGCAAAAGCCTTTGGGCAGTTCGAAAAGAAGGTTTTGCAGTTCCAACAGTTGCTTGGCCACCGAGGAGAAATTGCCGGTCTGGCTTTCGAGGCGCCGTGTCTGTTCGGTGTCGGCTCCGCCGAGTGCCGCCTTGAGGTGAAACAGCAGACGACCCGGGTCATTGTCGCCGGCATCCAGCGTCAGCCACGCGGCATGGCCGTCAGGTTGGGCCAGATAAACCTGACGCAATACGGTCGACTTGCCGAAGCCGGCCGGCCCGAAAACGAGATTGACATGTGCGGCCTTGTCGGTCCGCAGCAATTTATGAATACGCGAACGGTCCAGGGATGAGCCGTATACTCGCGGCGGCTCCAGCTTGGACCGAACCAGCAAGGGGCTCTTCGCACCGTCGTCTGGACCCGTGGTCACTTTAACTTCCCCTTGTGTTTCCCTCAGCCGGGCAACGCTCCCGCGCTCAAAAATATACAACCTATTCCAATTGTCGAATTTCTCCGTTCGGCGGGCCTCATATTTTAGGACGAATGCGCATCGCCAGACCGCATTTCGGCGTCCTCGGCCGGCCGACGCAAACAAATTTACCGACAACGTTGTTCATGCTTGACGTTTTCACTATATGAAAATAATATTACTTTGATTAAATCTCGAAAGGAGGCCACGCCATGTGCGGAATTGTCGGGCTCTTTCTGAAAAACTCCAACCTTGAGGACGAACTTGGGCGTTTGTTCACGCCGATGCTCGTGGAGATGACCGATCGCGGACCGGACAGTGCCGGCGTCGCGATCTACCACGATCCGGCACCGGAAGACGCCACGAAGATAACCGTTTTCCATCCCGACGAAGACTTTGATTGGGAGCGTCTCATTGACGGATTGAAGGAGCGTTTTAATAGCGAGTTCTCGTATCGCGTTAATACGTCCCATTGCGTCATAACCACGACCGCGGACCCGCAATCGGTTATTGCGGCGATCGATGCGCAAGGCTCTCCCCTTCAAGTGATGAGTTTCGGAACGACGATAGAGATCTTCAAGGAAAAGGGTCTTCCGGAGGACGTCGCCAAGCAATTCGGTCTTGCCGACATGTTCGGCACCCATGCAATCGGGCATACGCGAATGGCGACCGAGAGCGCGGTCACCACAGCGGGCTCGCATCCCTATTCCACGGGAGCCGACCTGTGCCTGGTTCACAACGGATCGCTGTCAAACCACAACCGCTTGCGGGAATACCTTTGCACGCATAAAGGGGCGCGCATCCAAACCGATAACGACACGGAAGTCGGTGCCGCCTTCATCGCCACCCGCATGAGGGAAGGCAGGTCGCTTCACGAGGCCTTGCAAGACTGCCTGGATGCGCTGGATGGATTCTACACCTTCGTCGCCGGCACCCGGGACGGTTTCGCCGTCATGCGTGATCCGATCGCCTGCAAGCCCGCGGTCCTGGCCGAAACCGACGACTATGTCGTCTTTGGCTCGGAGTATCGCGCGCTGGTCAATCTACCGGGCATCGAACAGGCTTCCGTCTGGGAGCCGGAACCGGCAACTGTCTATAGCTGGGGAGGTCATGTCTGATGCCTGTGGCGAATATCAGGGAACTCGACCTGCAATCGGCATCGCTCCGCCAGGTCAATATGGCATTGCAGGACGGTAATGGAAGCGACGAAAAAAGGGTCTACCGGGTTTACAATCCGAAAGGATCCCATGCGCTTGCTTGCGGGATCGATGCGCCGGCGGATATCGAGATCGACGGCCATGTGGGCTATTACTGCGCCGGCATGAACAAGCATGCCAGGATCGTCATCAACGGCAATGCCGGCCAGGGTGTCGCCGAGAACATGATGTCGGGAACGGTGCATGTTAAGGGTGACGCCAGCCAATCGGCGGGGGCCACCGCTCATGGCGGTCTGCTCGTCATCGACGGGAATGCCTCCGCGCGGTGCGGTATCTCGTTGAAGGGTGGCGATATCGTCGTCAAGGGCAATGTGGGCCACATGAGTTGCTTCATGGCCCAGGCCGGCGCGGTCGTGGTGTGCGGCGACACAGGCGATGCGCTCGGCGATTCTCTTTATGAAACCCGAATCTATGTGCGCGGCGACGTGAAAAGCCTGGGTGCGGATTGCGTCGAAAAGGAAATGACGCCCGAGCACCGCGCGGAACTCCAGACCCTTTTGGACGCGGCCGAATGCAATGGCGTCAGCGCCGACGAATTTCGTCGCTACGGGTCGGCGCGCCAGCTTTACAATTTCAAGGTCGAAAACGTGGACGCCTATTGAGGACGGAACCCGTGGCTTCAAGAAACACCATGAAAAACCGGCGGTCCTCAACATTTGACGACTATGCCATCGACTACATTCAAAGCGCGGCGAAAACCGGGCTTTACCGGATCCGGGGTTTCGGAGCCAAGCGATACCTGCCCACATTTGACGACTTGCTGATGAAGGGCGCCTCGATATCGCGTTACCCGCTGGAAGGCTATCGGGAGAAGTGCACCACAAGCGTCACGCTCGGCACGCGATTTTCGAAAAAACCGATCGAACTCAGCATTCCCATAACCATTGCCGGAATGAGCTTCGGATCCCTGTCCGCCAATGCCAAGGAAGCCCTTGGCCGGGGCGCGAGCGAGGTCGGAACCTCAACAACCACCGGCGACGGTGGCATGACACAAGAAGAACGCGGCCATTCGACCAAGCTCATCTATCAATATCTTCCCTCACGCTATGGGATGAACCCGGATGACCTGCGCCAGGCGGACGGCATTGAAATCGTCGTCGGCCAGGGGGCGAAGCCCGGCGGCGGCGGTATGCTGCTCGGGCAGAAAATCACCGAACGGGTCGGCGAAATGCGAACGCTTCCGGTCGGTATCGACCAGCGCTCAGCCTGCCGGCATCCCGACTGGACCGGTCCGGATGATCTGGCGATCAAGATTCTGGAGCTTCGGGAAATTACCAATTGGGAAAAACCCATCTACATCAAGGTCGGCGCGGCACGGCCGTATTACGATACCGCCCTTTCCGTCAAAGCCGGAGCCGATGTTGTCGTTATCGACGGCATGCAGGGCGGGACCGCGGCGACGCAGGACGTTTTCGTCGAGCATATCGGCCAGCCGACTTTGGTGGCGGTCAAGGAAGCCGTCCAGGCGCTGAAAGACCTGAACATGCACCGAAAGGTTCAGCTGGTCGTCGGCGGCGGCGTCCGCACCGGCGCCGATGTCGCCAAGGCACTGGCCATGGGGGCCGATGCCTGTTCGATCGGCTCCGCCGCCCTTATCGCCCTTGGCGACCAGGACCCCAAATGGGAACAGGAATATAATAAACTTGGGACAACGGCGGGTGCCTGGGAAGATTATCAGGACGGCACCGATCCGGCCGGTATCACGACACAGGATCCTGAGCTGCAGAAGCGGTTGGATCCGGTCAAGGCCGGCCACCGGCTGGCGAATTATCTCAGAGTTTTGACCCTTGAGGTTCAGACGGTCGCGCGGGCCTGCGGCAAGAGCCATGTCCATAATCTGGAACCTGAGGACATGGTCGCGTTGACCGTCGAGGCCGCGGCAATGGCCGGTGTTCCGCTTGCCGGCACGAATTGGATACCGGGGATATCCGACGATTGAAGTTTATCGGGGGCACGATGGCAATCGGGCGGATGCCATCAAGAACGATTACCGTCACCGGGGGATATCCATGACAATCAAACTTGAGGATGCCGCGAAAAAAAGAGGCATCCGCTACTTCTTGGTCAGTTTCACCGACCTGTTCGGCGTCACACGTTCGAAACTGGTGCCGCGTTCGGCAATCGCCGCGATGCAGTCCGATGGCGCCGGGTTTGCCGGTTTTGCCGCGCATATGGACATGACACCGGCGGACACCGACATGTTTGCAATGCCGGACGCGGATGCGATGATCCAACTCCCGTGGCAGCCCGAGGTCGGTTGGCTGCCGAGCGACGTCTTTTTGGGGGACAACAAGGTAGACCATTGCCCGCGCACGGTTTTGAAAACAGTTCTCGCGGATGCGACCAAGTCCGGTTACTCGGTCCTGACGGGCGTCGAGTGCGAATTCTTCCTCTTAAACCCCGATGGAACAGCAATCAGCGATGAATTCGATACGCGACCCAAACCCTGCTACGACCAGCAGGCGGTGATGCGCCGTTTCGACTTCATCGCCGAACTTTGTGACCATATGGAAACTCTGGGCTGGGGGCCCTATCAGAACGACCATGAGGACGCAAACGGCCAGTTCGAACAGAATTGGGGACCGGCCGACGCCCTGACGACGGCGGACCGGCACGTGTTCTATAAATACATGGTCAAGACCGTGGCCGAGAAACATGGCTTTCGTGCCACGTTCATGCCGAAACCATTCGCAAATCTGACGGGCAACGGCACCCATTGCCACATCTCGATCTGGAACAGGACCGGCAAGAGAAACCTGATGTCCGACAAAAAAGGCGAACTCGGGCTGTCGTCGCTTGCCTACAACTTTATCGGTGGTTTGCTCAATCATGCCGCGGAACTGGCAATCATCACAAATCCAATCGTCAACAGCTACAAGCGGATCAACGCGCCAAGAACGACATCCGGCGCCACTTGGGCGCCGAACACGGTGACCTATTCCGGTAACAACCGCACCCACTTGATTCGCATTCCGTCAAATGACCGCATTGAGGTCCGGCTCGCCGACGGCGCGGCCAATCCCTATCTCCTGCAGGCCGGCATTACCGGTGCCGGATTGCACGGCGTGGCAAACAAGACCGATCCCGGTAAGCGGTACGATATCGACATGTATGCGGACGGCCACACGGTGACCGATGCACCGAAACTTCCGCTCAACATGCTCGATGCCATGCGGTTGTTCAAAGGCTCCAAAACCCTGCCGAAAATTCTCGGTGACGAACTATGTGCGTCGCTGCTGAAACTGAAGGGCCTGGAATGGGATGATTTCTGCCATCATTTCTCCGAATGGGAGCGCATGAACGGCCTCGATGTCTAGCGCGCTTGTCTCACACGCCCAACGGCCCGCTCCGGCCCGTAGGGTTGCCTCGTGGCGGGCATCCATGGGCTCGTGGGCTTCGATCGTATGGCGCGATACGCTTTTCGTCTCCTGAGCCCACAGAAACCGCGCCGAAGCGCGACGCGATGTCATCGCCGGTGTCACGGCCAGCAAGACGTCCCGGTGGATTCTCAGGGGCTGATCATCCGGTCTTCGGAGAAACGCCGATATCCGCGCGGCGTCGGCGCTGCCACGCCAAGACCGAATGATCCCCGACAGGGACCCAGGGGCCGCACCGGCCATCAAGGACCGTAAGCGTGAAAATCGCTTCACCATTTTGATGGCCGGGTGCCCTGTCCGCAAACCGGGCGAACCGGTGTCTCAGGCCGCAAATATATGTAAACTAGTTTCAATTCATTCCCCTCTGTGTACTTCCTGAATTCAAGTGAAAACTATCAGAGGTTGGGATTTTCTATTGAAAGTTAATAGATTAAAATAGAGACAATACTTAATTTGGCAAATATATTTAACAAATATTATTCAGTATTACGTTATATGACACGGTTTTCCACAACAGATAAAAGAAGAAGAAATCAGTTTGCCGATATGGCATAATCAATCCGCAGCTATATGTATATTAGAATACGATTATATTTCCTCCATGAAAATATTTTTCTTGAAATGATAGTTACTGGTGGCTAGCATCCTGATCGGGGTGGCTTGAAAATGCAGGTTTGTGGGAAACTGACGATGTGGCAGATGACAATCATGAAGCTGCGACACTCGGATTATCAAAAACAATAGATCCCATCCTGATGATCGATCGGTCCGCGAACCGACCGTCATAGCCTCGCATGTTCAAACCCTTATGGAGAGACTTCCAAGGGAGAGATTTTGCATGTCTGACAATATGAATCAGCGGATCGAAAGCATGTATTCGAAGGACCGAATGTGGGCTTGGGCATTCGTTGTTTTGCTGTGGTGCACGTATGCCTACGTGTTGTACGCGATCAATCCGATCATCACGGATAGCGGTATTCGAATTGCACTCTTGATCGGCGGCGCTCTCGTTCTTCTCTACAACACCGCTTCGATCACCTCGATGATCAAGCACTATAAAGAGGACAAGGAGGCGATCTACGGGATCGACATTCGCCATTTGGACGAAATGCGCGAGCAAGGCCGCCGCTAGCTTAAAGGAGGACAGCGATGTCGATTTACAAACCACCCAAACAGTCCGGAATGGGCCAGCTCTTTGACAGCGTCTTTTTGTTGATCTGCGTATATGTCAGCCTGCTTCTGCCGATTGTCGTGGACTTTGGAGGCGACGGCGGCGAGGAAGCCGCCGGCGAGGCAGCAAGCCATACTTGGGAATCCCTCGGCCAGAACGCGACCATGCAGGCTCAATGGGAGAAGCTTGGAATGGACGCCAACCAGGCGGCGGAAATCATTACAAATCGGTTCGACTATACGATCGAGCCGGTGAGTTTGGCTCTCACGGCCGCGGTCATCATCGGATACTTCGTGTTTCTACTCAAAGTGTCCGACAACGAATACCGCGACGTGTTGGATGAAAAATTCAACAATAAATAGCAGTTGACGGGAATTGCCGGCCCCGCGCCGGCCATCGAGCGACCACCGCTCGTGTTAAGACTAGGGAGGCTTGGGGACCATGGATTTTTGGACACTACTGACATATGCGGCCTGGGGCATTTCAGCCCTGCTGCTGTTATGGACGCTATACGACACCATCCGCGTCAATGCAGAGTACGACGAGGAACTTTTGATCAGTTCTCGTGAAGGCGCTGATGAACTTCTGGATAAAGATGAGGGCCGTTGACGATGAGCGAGAGCGCAAACACCGCTAATGGCGGCGCAACCGTTGTCGCGGGCGACGGCACCGCGGCCCCTGACCGTATCAACCTTTTGAAAGTCCTCGGCCCTGTCCACGTCTGGGCATTGGGCGTCGGCATCGTGTTGGTCGGCGAATATATGGGCTGGAACTTTTCTGTCGGCAAAGGCGGTGCTTATGGTTCGCTGATTGCCTGCTGGTTCATCGGGCTGCTTTATACCTGCGTCGCGATGATCGATTCGGAAGTGACATCGACCGTGGCCGCCGCCGGCGGACAATATGCCCAGGCCAAGCACATTATCGGCCCCTTGATGGCCTTCAATGTCGGTCTTTACCTTGTCATGGCCTACACCATGCTCGAGGCCGCCGACGCCCTGGTTGTCGGTGACCTGCTGGCGATCGTCGCCGAGGAGTTCGGTCATCCGGACCTTGATCCCAAACCGTTCGTGGTGTTGACCATCGCCTTCCTGGCCTGGCTCAATTATCGCGGCGTCTATATGACGTTGACGGTCAACTTCATCATCACGGCCATCGCTTTCCTGGCCATCATTATCCTGTTCATCGGCGTTCAGCCGTGGGACCCGGGCAAGATCATGCTCCACAAGGACCTGCTGACCGATCTCCCATACGGATGGATCGGAGTGATAGCGGCTCTGCAATTCGGGATGTGGTACTATCTCGGAATCGAGGGAACGTGTCAGGCGGCCGAAGAGGTCCGCTCGGCCGGCCGGGCGATCCCGCTTGGAACGATGAGCGGCATGATCACGCTGCTGATCGCGGCAACCTTGACCTGGTGGCTGGCATCGGGCCTGCTGCCTTGGGAGTATCTCGGCCAGGCAGCCGTTCCGCTATACGACACGGCGCGCATGACCGGGCGTGTGGAACTCCAGGTCCTGTTGTTCGTCGGTACGCTGTTTTCCGCTATCGCATCGGCCAACGGCTGTATCAACGATGCCTCGCGGTCATGGTTCTCGATGGGGCGCGACCGTTACCTGCCGGTGTGGTTTGCCGCGGTCCATCCGCGCTACCGCACACCCTATCGGGCAATCATCTTCCTGATCCCGGTTGCGATTTCGTTCGGCTTTACCGGATTGCTTGACCAGGTCATTACATTCTCGATCCTGTCCGGACTGCTCGGCTACACCTTCATGTCGCTGAACGTCATGAAGTTCCGCAAGAGTTGGCCGCTTGGAAGCATCAAGCGCGGATATATCCATCCGTTCCATCCACTGCCGGCGCTCTCGTTGCTTCTGCTGTGTGCTTTGACCTATTTCGCGACCTTCCTTGGATACGGCAACTCGTTGCTCGCGATCATGGCCTTCTACATCGTGGTCTCTCTGTGGTTCCACTTTCATCGCTACAAATATGTCCACAGGGCTGATCAATTCACGATGCCGTGGCCGAAACCTCGTGGCTATTGAGCCGCCAGCCTAGGGAGTGACAAAGATGTTTGAAAAACTGCTTTGTGCCACGGACGGCTCTAAAGCATCGGAAAAAGCAGTCGAGTTCGCCTGTGATTTCGCCAACAAAGTGGGCGCCGAACTGGTGTTCGTGGTTGTCGATATGATCACCAAGGAACGCCTGGCCACGACAAAGGGATGGAGTGTCGTGGTCCTTGAGGCTATTGACGAGCAGGAACGCAAGGACCTGTATCAGGCGGAAAAAATCGCGACGAGCAAAGCGGTTGAAAACTACTCCTGCGCCGTTGTTCATGGAGACAGTATAGCAAGCGCCATTGTCTCCTACGCGGAGGAGCACGGTTACGGCCATATCGTCGTGGGGTCCACCGGACGAACCGGCATTAGCCGCGTATTGATCGGATCGGTGGCCCAGGACATTGTCGCGCGGGCCCATTGCCCGGTGACGGTGGTCCGCTAACGACCTCGGCCGGACAGTAGATATCGTCGGCACCGCGCGTCGGTGCCGGCGTTTGTCGTATCAAGGGGTGTCGATGAGACTGGACGCAACCCTTCTGGCCATCGCCTTTGCCGCGGTTCTTGCGTGGATGTATGTGCGCAATCGCAACAGGGTGCGCGATGACCGGGCGAGGATATTCGATGATTGCGTCACGCTGTTCTCCGACATAGAGATCACACAGGATCACATCAATTTCCCGGTACTGACGGGCCGTTATGGCGACCTGGACGTTAAACTCGAACCATTGGTCGACCATATCGCCGTGCGCAAGATCCCCTCCTTGTGGCTGATGGTCACGGTAAAAACGCCCATTCCCCACAAGGGTTCGCTTGATTATCTCGTCCGTCCGCAAAATATCGAATTCTACTCGCCGGCATCGCAATTGATGACCGCCGTCGATATACCGCCTACCTGGCCGCAGCACGCCGTCTTACGCACAAATTCCGTCCGCCAGATGCCGCCGCTCGATATTGTCGGCGCACATATCGGCATGTTCGACGAGCCGAAGATGAAAGAACTGCTCATTACGCCGCGTGGGGTCCGGGTGGTCTATCAACTGGACCAGGCGGCCCGGTCCTACTACATGGTGTTGCGGCAATTGCGGTTTGAAAATTTCATCATCGATCCACAACTGGCCGAACACCTGCTGGGATTGGCGATCGGCGTTGCCGAGGATCTCCAAAATGTATCGTCCACGCCGAACAGGATCACCGCAGATGGCTGATCCGGCGTCAAATCCATCTCAACAAAAAAAAGCCCGGTTAATGCATCCCTATCTGGTCTTGGTCCTGGCGATTGTTCTGCCGGGCATCGGCCAGGTCATCAACAACACCCCGCTGCGGGGATTGGCGATGGTCTCCTTCATGATCCTGCTCGGTTGGGTGACCTACTACACCACGACGCCGGACCACTCGTTCATTGGCCGCTATGCCGGCGGCCTCTTCATCTATGCTGTTTCCATAATGGATGCTTATCGTTGGGCACGATACCGCTGGGAATTCTTTAAGAAACAAGGGGCATCTCCGTAGACGCAGTTCCACCGCCGGCGGGTCTATACCGGCGGACAAGTCATCTGAGTCTTTTGAAGGTCCTAATGCGCTTTGCGTTCAATCGGGTTTAATATAAACGATCACTCAGTCATTCCCGCGAAGCGGGAATCCAGAGCCACAAACACCGGCATTTGCTCGCTGCCCTGGATTCCCGCTTTCGCGGGAATGACTGTTTGGTGTGACTTGTGATTCCGTATTATTATAGAATGCGTTATGAGATCTTCTTTAAAAGCTTGATTAACATCTGCCGCTCGTCGTCGGTCAGGGGCTTTAGGTTTTTTTCGGTAATTTCGATGCCTATCGGGATGGCCTCGATCAGCAGGTCGCGGCCGGGTTCGGTGAGCTCGATCAGCGACCGGCGGGCGTCATCGGGGTCGGCGCGGCGGGTTGCGAGGCCGCGTTGCGACAGGCGGTCGACGACCCCCTTGATGGTCGCGCTATCCATCGCCGTCAGGCGACCAAGTTCGTTTTGCGACAGCGGCCCGCGTTCATAAAGCATACACATGGCGGCAAATCGTGTCGGTGTCAGAGTCGGCGCCATGTGCTCGGAAAAGATCGTCGCATGCTTCTGCGCGGCCCGGCGGAGTATATGGCCGATCTGCTCGGTCACCCTGTAGGTACTCACCTGACCTGACGACAAAGGTTTGGTCGGTTCACTCAAAGGTCTTCCAGTCTAACTTGAACGCGCCGCCTGCGGCGGATCAATCGGCCGGACGGGCACGATACATAATCGACACTCGCCCCTTCCAACTCGTTCAATGCCGTTGCATTGGCGCATCTTGATCGTTAGCATACAAACAAGAATACCCCTTGCCAACAACCCATTCGCCGACGGTCAAAAGTCCCATTGGAGGTGGAAGAGTGCAAAATCCCACACGGCTCGTCATTCGCAATATCGGCCTGATTTTGTCGGGCAAGCTGGAGGACCCGATCCTGGACGGCGATTGCGTGGTCGCCGAAGACGGCAGGATCGCGGCCGTTGGTTTTGAACGGGACCTGGACACCGACAATGCGGATACGGTGGTTGATGCCAACGGCGTGGCCCTGGCGCCCGGCCTGATCGACAGCCATGTCCATCCGGTGATCGGCGACTACACGCCCCGGCAACAGCAATTGCATTGGATCGATTCCTGCCTGCATGGCGGCGTCACCAGCATGATTTCCGCGGGCGAAGTGCACATGCCCGGACGGCCGAAGGACATTGTCGGGCTGAAGGCCCTGGCGATCGCCTCGCAGCGCTGGTACGACAATTTGCGCCCGTCCGGTGTCAAAGTGCTGGCCGGCGCGCCGGTGCTTGAAGAAGGCATGGTGGAAAGCGACTTCAAGGAGCTTGCCGAAGCCGGGGTAACGCTGCTCGGCGAGGTTGGCCTCGGCTCCGTCAAGGCCGGGGAAACGGCCAAGGAAATGGTCGCCTGGGCGCGCAAATACGGCATCCAAAGCACGATCCATACGGGCGGACCGTCAATTCCCGGTTCCGGGCTCATCGACAAGGATGTGGTGCTGGAAGCCGATGCGGACATTATCGGCCACATCAATGGCGGCCACACCGCCCTGCCCGACGACCAGATCACCTGCCTGTGCGAACAATGCCAGCGGGGCATCGAAGTGGTGCATAACGGCAATGAGCGGGCCGCCCTGCTCGCCGTGCGCACGGCCTATGAGATCAATCAGCCGGAGCGCATCATTCTGGGCACCGACGCCCCGGCTGGCTCCGGCGTGCAGCCGCTCGGCATCCTGCGCATGATCGCCATGCTGTCGAGCCTGGGCGACATACCGGCGGAGACCGCGTTCTGCTTCGCCACCGGCAATACAGCCCGCATGCGGGACTTGAATTGCGGCATCATCGAGCCAGGCCGGGCGGCGGACATGATCCTGATCGACAGAGCGCAGCACGCGCCAGGCAAGGACATGCTCGACAGCATCCATCAGGGCAATCTACCCGGCGTCGGCATGACCATCATCGACGGCATTGTGCGCTCCACCCGCAGCCGCAACACGCCACCGGCGGAGTCTCTTCCAAGCGTGGTCGAGTAGTTGTTTTGCGGTGGTTTGATTTGTGAATCCATTCTACCGCAACACACTCTAGTCAGCCGGTGCCTTGTCCTGAAGTCCGGAGTAATCGGCCAATTGCGCCCGGCGATAGACGGCCCAGCGATACTGGTTCGGCCATAGGCTGTAGTCTTCGTCGACGCCGAGCGCCTGGGCGGCACGCAGTGGCCAGAACGGGTCGTACATCAACTCCCGGCCCATGGCGACCAGGTCGGCCCGGCCATCCTGCAGGATATCTTCCGCCTGCTGCGGGTTGATGATCACGCCGACGGCCATGGTCTTGACGTCGGCTTCGCGACGGATCTGGTCGGCAAGCGGTACCTGGAAGCCCAGGCCGCGATCGGTGATCGCCTTCATCGGCTTGCCGGCATCGGAGACCCGAAACCGCGGCGGACCGGCAATGCCGCCGGACGAACAATCGATGACGTCGACGCCGCGTGCCGCCAGTTCCCGGGCAAGCACCACCGAATCCTCGATCATCCAGCCCTTCGGCGGTCCGTCAATCGCCGACAGGCGGCAGAACAGCGGCAGATCCTCCGGCCAGACCGCGCGCACCGCTTCGGCGACCTCCAAAGCAAACCGCATGCGCCCCTGCAAATCGCCGCCATAAGCGTCGTTGCGCCGATTGGCGAGGGGCGACAGGAAGGAATGGATCAGATAGCCATGGGCGGCATGGATTTCGACGATCTTGAAGCCGACCTCCAGGGCGCGGCGGGCGGCATCGGCGAAGGCGCGCACCGTGTCGGCGATTTCCGATGTGTCGAGGGCATGGGGTGTCGGCCACCCCTCCCCGACCGCATCGGCGGACGGCCCGACCACCGGCCAGGGCTCTTCGCCCTCCTGGCAGTTTTCCGACGTCAAGGGCTTGCCGCCGAGCCATGGCCGCTGGGTGGACGCCTTGCGGCCTGCATGGGCCAATTGCATGGCCGGAATCGATCCCATATCGTCGATAAACCGGACGATCGGGCGCAGGGCCTCGGCATGGGCGTCGCTCCAGATCCCCAGACATTGCGGCGTGATGCGGCCGCGCGGTTCGACGGCTGTTGCCTCGGTGAACACAACGCCGACGCGGCCGCGGGCGAAGGTGCTCAGATGGGCGAATTGCCAGTCGGTCGCCATGCCGTCGATCGCCGAATACATGCAAAGCGGCGACAGCACGATCCGGTTCGGCAGGGTCACACCGCGAATGGTCAACGGCGTGAACAGCTTGACGGCGCCTTCATTATCCTTGGCCATTGCAAATCCTTGTCGGTTTTCGGATGGGTTGAAATGTCGTGATGGTGGTAGCGCGGCGCCGGCGGTTTCGGCAAGTCCGTTTTGATGACGCACCAGATTGCATCCGGTCGTGCGAAATCGCCATGAGTGTTTCGCAACTATTAGATCATCTCCGTCTTCCCGTGCGCGTTGCAGCATGGAATGCTGCTGCGCAGACACGGGATCCCTGTGAGGGAAGGCAGCGCCAAGAGGCCGGATCCCGTGTCTGCAGCGCATCACTTCGTGCTGCGCAGCGCACGGGATGACGCGGAGTAAATCTAATGATTAGCCAACGCATTGCTAGCTTTGAACGACATCCGCGATTTTCGTCATCAGTTCCCTGTCCCGCTCCAGCGTCCAGATCTTCGGATGATCGATCCCCGAGGCCTCGTCGAAGGCACGGGCGACATTGTGGGCCAGGTGACGCTCATAGCCCTCCTCATCACCATATTTCGGATCAAGTTGCCGCCGCACCGCGGAATAGGCGCTGCGCAGACCGCCATTGCGGTCGACCACCTGCGAAGCGGTCTGGGCCAGATCCTGGACGTATTCGGTAGTGATCGCGACCGCGGCGGCCACCTTATCCGCCCCGCGCAGGATATCGCCGGTCGCCGGTACCAGGGTCTGAATGTTGAAGGCCCCGAAGCGCTCCAGTGTCGCCGGCCAGTCCTTTAAATGGGCATCGCCGCAATAGGCGGCTCCGCGGGGAGCCACCAGGTCGCCGCAATACATCACATCGGCGTCGGGCACCCACACGACAATGTCGCCCATTGTATGGCCGCGGCCCAGATGCATGAGCCGCGCCTCGCGCCTGCCGAGCCCTACCGACATGGCCGTGGCGAATGTCAGGGAGGGCCAGGTCAGTCCGTGGATCGAATCCGGATCGACGAACATTTTCGGACGGCGGGCCATCGCGCAGTCCCGGTCCTGCTCGCCGCGCTCCTTGATCATGTTGCGGGTCAGGTCGGAGGCAATGATGTCGCTGGCATGGTAACCCGAGGCGCCAAGCGTGTGCTCAGCGTGATAATGGGTGAGCACTACATGCTTGATCGGCTTGTCGGTCTTTTCGGCAATCAGCGCCACCAGATGCGCGGCCATGATCGGTGTCGGCCGGGCGCCGACCACCAGGACACTGTCGCCGCCAACAATGACCCCGCAATTGGGCCCGTCATGTCCCCGCATGGCGAAGCAGTCGCGGCCGACTTGGACCAGGGATCCCTTCAGTTCGGGGGGTTTGCCGGACGCGGTGGATTTCCGGGCCATGGCCTACACTCCTATCGGGATGAAACAAACCTCGTAACCGTCTGCTCGATGGCACCGAAAACGGACCGACCATCGCCGTCGCGCATTTCGATGCGCACAGTATCACCGAAGCGCATGAACGGGGTCGCCGGCCTGCCATCGCGAATGGTCTCGATCATGCGGATCTCGGCAATACAGGAATACCCGACGCCGCCCTCGGCGATGGGCTTGCCCGGTGCGCCGTCCATCTTGTTGGAAACGGTTCCCGAACCGATGATTGTCCCGGCACCAAGGGCCCGCGACTCGGCGGCATGGGCAATCAATTGTCTGAAATCGAAGGTCATGTCCTGCTCGCAGCGGGCACGGCCGAAGGGCTCGCCGTTGAGATCGACCATCAAAGGCAGATGCACCTTGGCGCCGTCCCAGGCCGCGCCGAGTTCGTCCGGCGTGACGGCCACCGGTGAAAAGGCGGTGGACGGCTTGCCATGGAAGAAGCCGAAACCCTTGGCGAGTTCGCCCGGGATCAGGCCGCGCAGGCTGACATCGTTGACCAGCATGACCAGCTTGATGTGATCGCCCGCAGCGTCGGTCGTTGTGCCCATGGGGACATCGTCGGTGATGACGGCGACTTCCCCTTCCATGTCGATGCCCCAGGCCTCGTCGGCGAGCGCGATATTGCCCCGGGGGCGGTAGAAGGTGTCGGAACCGCCCTGATACATCAATGGATCAGTCCAGAAACTCTCCGGCAGCGCGACGCCGCGGGCCCGGCGCACCAGTTCCACGTGATTGACATAAGCCGAGCCGTCGGCCCATTGATAAGCGCGCGGCAAGGGCGACAGACAGGCGGTTTCATCGAAAGGATCACCGGCGACATCGCCGCCATCCAGGTGCGCGGCAAGGGCGCGCAAGGCCGGCTCCGCCGCATCCCAATTGTCGAGCGCCCCTTGCAAGGTCTCGGCAATGCTCTCAGCGGGACAAAACCGGGTCAAGTCGCGGTTCACGACCACCAACCGGCCGTCACGGGTGCTGTTATCCAATGTTGCGAGTTTCATCGTTTGCGAATCTCAACTGACAGTGCAAATGCGGCGGCATTTTGCACATAAGGGATGGCCGGCCCCATGGGGCCGACCGCGAAACCTGATAAATTCAACAGTTTGCCCTATTCGGCCGCGTCCTTGCGGATGGACGGCGCCACGACGGGCGGACCCGCGACCCGCCAGCTTTCCGCATAGTCGGCAACCTCCACCGAACTGGCGCCGGCGCCGGCCTCCAGCGGATCGCGGGTATCGATCATCACCGCATATTCCTCGGTGAAGGCCTTGGGCTGTTCGTACATACGGGTCAATGCCTTGGGATGGGGGCCATGGGTGAAGCCGCAGGGATGCCAGGTCATCATGCCGGGATGGATATTGTCGCGGCTGAAAAAATCGCCGTCGTGATAGAAGATCACCTCGTCGTAATCGTCATTGTTGTGAAAGAAAGGCACCTTCAGGGCACCGGGATCCATCTCGAAGGGGCGCGGCACGAATGTGCAAATGACGAAGCGATTGCCAACCCATGTCGTGTGGGCCGAAGGCGGCAAATGATAGCGATGGGACATCAGCGGCCGGATATCCTTGACATTGAGGCGCACTACGCTGAGATCACCGTGCCAGCCGACCGCGTCGAGCGGATTGAACGGATAAATGACAGTCGAGACCTCATCGCGCCGTTTGATCAATACCGGCCATTCGGTTTCGCCCTGCTGCTCCTTGAACGCCGCATCGATCGCCGGGGCCTCCAGCATCGCCTCGTCATAAAGCGCGTGACGGCCGACCATGCCGCGATCCGGCGTGCGGTAGGTGCCGCCGGTGCATTCGATCATCAACAGGGTGATCGGCTCAGTGGCCTCGATCCGCCACATGGTGGAGCGCGGCAGGATCACATAATCGCCCTTTGACAGGGAGAGATGGCCGTAATCGCAGAATAAATGCCCGGCGCCGGTATGGATGAACATCAATTCGTCGCCGTCGCCGTTACGGGCGAGATAGTCCATCTTACCGTCCAGATGCCAATAGCGCATCTTGCAGGCCGCATTGTGCAGGACCGACGGCGCCGACCACACGGTATCGCCCCAGTCGGCGAGGCTTTTCAGATCGAAGGCTCGGGGCCGCAGCGGTCCGGACCATGATGTCCAGCCCGTGGGCGGATGGGTGTGGTACATCATGGTGGCGGGTCCGAAAAACCCCTCCTTGCCCAGTTCGCGCTCGAAAGTTCCCTCCGGCAAGTCGGCATGGGCCTGACGGGACGCCCTGCCCTCGATCCTCGGAAAGGCAATGTAATTCGATCCGGCCATGATCTGTCCTCGTCCAACTGCGCGGAATCATACCGGTCGCAATTTCGGATATCCCGCCGACCGGAATTGCCGCGTCAGCCCGTTCTATGGAATAATGGTTGCGAATGCAACTAACTCGCATTCTTGTTGGACACCAAAAGGACCCAAAGGCGAAATCATGTCCGAAACGTTGCAGCTTGAGCGGTTCTTGCCGTA
Organism: Rhodobiaceae bacterium; assembly: GCA_965224185.1. Lineage (GTDB taxonomy): Bacteria > Pseudomonadota > Alphaproteobacteria > Rhizobiales. The sequence continues at coordinate 398,466 of OZ245042.1, forward strand.
CCGGCTGAATGTCCTGGCGGAACTGGTCAGCCGGAGCCTCGCCCGGATCTATTCACGGCAATACGGCATCGGCATTCCCGAGTGGCGGGTCCTGGCGACACTCGGACAGTTTGACACGATGACCGCAAAACAGATCGGCGATCATAGTCGGATGCACAAGACCAAGGTCAGCCGCGCCGTATCCGCGCTGACGGCAAGAGGGCTCGTGGCCGGTACCACGAATGTGCGGGACTTGCGGGAAGTCATGCTCAGTCTCACCGATGACGGACGCGCCATTTACCAACAGGTCCTGCCGGCGGCGAAGGCTTTTTCCGACCGCCTCATCGGCACCTTGAGTGACGACGAGCGGCGCAATTTGGATGCCATACTGACCAAGCTCAGCGATCGGTCAATCGCCCTTGCCGACGAAATCGCCCAGGAATTCAATCAATAACAAACATGGACAAAGATAATCGATGAGCGTTATATAGAGGCCGACAATGTGAATAAATGTGGCGATTGATTGCCGCGGCGTGACATTGGAGGATGTTTGTAAACCCGCGTGAATAGACGGCAAGTGATTGATTATGCGCCCGATTTCAAGGACAGGCGTTGTAGCTTAATTGCAAGGAACTTGCTGCTAGAGTGTATTGAACCCGATTTTTTCGGTTTAAGCCGGCCTAACACTTCATTCACCGCGATCAGCGACATTGTTTGAAACCGCTGGAATCGCGCCGCATAATAGATAGTCGAGAACCCTGGGGATTGGGTTCGCTATTGCGCCGAACGGAACCGCCGTTCGCAGATCGTGGGTGGGAGTGCCCGGGACCATGGGTCTTGGACCGAAAGCAATTTTAATGGCCTTGCTGATCGCCGGCGCCGGTTTCGCCGCGACCGCCGAGGTGTCCGCTGAATCCCGCCAATGCCGAACCCTGAAAGCGCAGCTCGCCAAGCTCGGACGCACGCCGACGCGAACAACATCGAAAAAATACAAAAAATATGACTCCTATGCGCGCAAGCAGCAGGCGGCCCTGAACCGGGCCAAGGCCGATGCCCGCAGACGGGGATGTTCGGGCGGCTTCTCCTTGTTCAAGAGGAAGCGGCATGCATCCTGCGACGGCCTGGAAAAAAAGATCGGGCGCATGAAGCGCAACCTGGCCAAGCTGCAGGGCAAGCGCAACAGGTATGCCGGCACATCGGGTAAATCGGCACAGAGCCGGCGCAGCATTCAAGCGAAAATGGCGCGCCTGAATTGCGGCAAGAAAAGCCATCAGGTCGCGGTCGTACGCAAAAAAAGGCGGCCGACTGTTGCGCCTGACCGCAGTCAACAGCGATCTTCGGCCGCGACACGGCAGGTTAAACGGGCCGCGACACGGCAAGTTAAACAGGCCGCGACACAGCGGGTCAAACGGGCCTCGACCAAAGGATCCGGCGGTCTGTTCGCCCTGCTACGCGGCAGTTCAAAAGTGCAATCGGCCAAGCGCGACACCAAAAGACGGCGCATCAAACGCTATGCTCTCAAAATGCCGCATGAAACCAATACGCCGAAACGGACGGAAAAATATCGTCGGTTCAGCGGCGGCGGCAGCTACCGTACCTTGTGCGTGCGGTCGTGCGACGGATTTTATTTCCCGATCAGTTTTGATGCCACCCAGTCCGATCTGGAACGCGACGAAATGATCTGCCAGTCGCTCTGTCCGAGCGCCGGGGCGGAACTTTATTTCCACCGCAGTTCCGATCCGGATTCCAAAAACATGATGTCGTTGGCCGGCGAGCTTTATTCGGAGCACCCGGCCGCCTATCGTTACCGCACGAACTACGACGAAAACTGCAGTTGCAAACGATCCGGGACGACCTTCGAAGTCGTCGGCCTCTATGAAGACGAAACGGATCGGCCGAAACGTGCCGAACCGGTGGCGCTGAGAGGGATCGGCAAATCGATCGCCCTGCCCGTTCCGCGCTTTCCGCTTGGAGAAGACCCCGAAACCGTTGCCAATATGAAGGGTGATTTCGATCCTTTCGACGACGAGGTCGCGGTGCTGGTGAAGAAAGACAAGCCAACCAAGCGCAAGATCCGCCAGGTCGGACCGGCCTATCTCTATAAACGCGGCGCGCTGGCCCAATCGGCACCGCGGGACGAAGCCGAGAAATCCACCGAGTAAGACCAAAATACCAAGTAGGTCGCATTCCACCGTTTCTTCGTCGCCTCGGTTTCATGGCCGGAGCGCGATTGCCCGCACACTTCATGGTGAAAGCTTTCTTGGCTTGGCAGCGGGGAAACCGGCTATGCTCGATGATCACAAACGGCGCTATGTCAACGAAGCCGGCCACCACACGCCCCTGAAAAATCCGGTATCGGACAACACGCTCGACCGGGTCAGGCGTTATCGCCTGGGGCGAGTGCGCGACAAACTCGCGGAAGCCGACTGCGCCGGCATCTTGTTGTTCGACCCGATCAATATCCGTTACGCCACCGACACCACCAACATGCAGGTCTGGATCCTGCATAATGCGGCTCGCTACGCCCTGGTGATGACCGACGGGCCGGTCATCGTATTCGAGTTTCACGGCAGCGCCCATCTGGCGGAATCCTCGCCGATCGTCGACGACGTGCGGCCGGCCACGTCCTGGTTCTTTTTCGGTGCCGGGCATTCGGCCCCCGACCGGGTCGCGATATGGGCAGACGAGATCGCCGATATGGTTCGCGCCCATGGCGGCGGCAATATGCGATTGGCCATCGACAAATGCGATCCGGCCGGCACTTTCGCATTGACCGAGCGCGGCATCGACATAGTCGAGGGGCAGAAAATCTGCGAGCTGGCGCGGATCATCAAGTCCGACGACGAATTGAAGCTGGTCGATTGGACCCTGGAAGTCTGCCAGTCCGGCATGCGGCGCATGTATGACTTGTGCGAGCCGGGCTATACGGAACAGCAGGTCTGGGCCGAACTGCATCATGAAAATATCATCAATGGCGGCGACTGGATCGAAACCCGTTTGTTGGCCTCCGGGCCGCGCACCAATCCGTGGTTCCAGGAATGCAGTGATCGGGTGATCGAGGCCGGCGATATCCTGTCCTTCGATACCGACCTGATCGGGCCTTACGGCTATTGCGCCGATATTTCCCGTGCCTGGACGGTGGGCCATGAGACACCGACCAATGCGCAGGCAACGCTGCATGCGCACGCGATCGAACAGATCGAGCACAACAAGTCGCTGATCAGGGCCGGGCTCAGCTTCTCAGACTTCAACGATCAGGCCTGGGTGATCCCCGACAAATATATCAACAACCGCTATTCCTGTGCTCTCCATGGGGTCGGCCTGTGCGATGAGTTCCCGACCATCGCGACACAGCCTGACTTCAATCCCGACTATGGGATCGGTTTTGAGGAAAACATGACCGTATGCGTGGAAAGCTATATCGGCGAAGACGGCGGCGCGGAGGGGGTGAAGCTCGAAGTCCAGGTCCTGGTCACGGCGGATGGCGCGCGGGTGCTCGATACATTTCCATTGGATTTGGTTCTTTAGAGCGTGGTGCGAAAAACCGGTTTCACAAATTTCATCGCAGTCATTCCCGCGAAAGCGGGAATCCAGGGCCACGAACGCCAGCCCCTGCTTGTTATCCTGGATTCCCGCTTTCGCGGGAATGACTTTTTCACCGTTAAAATTGAATCCGGTTGAACAATATGTGCGTCAGGGCTCGCCGTCTTGAGCATCGTCCGATCACACGGGATCATTTGAGCGGCCGATGAAATTGCAGCGAGGCGGCCCGATCAGGCGGTTCCGCCGCGCAGCCTGGCATCGGCCTTCTGCCGACCGATCAGCGGCAAGAGACGCTTTAATTCCGGTCCGTGATCGAGGCCGGTGAGCGCCTTGCGCAAGGGCTGAAACAGCGCCCTGCCCTTGCGGCCAGTGCGGGCCTTGACCTCGGCAGTCCATGCCGACCAGGTATCCTCCGTCCACGGCTCGGCCGGCAGTAAATCGGCGGCGATCGCCAAGTCCGGACGGTCGCCGGCGTCGATCGCCGGATCCACCGGTTCGGCGACCAATTTCCACCAGGTCGCGGCATCTTCGATCTTTTCCAGGTTATCGCGCACGGCAAGCCAGAATGCTTCGCCGTCGGCGATCCCCATGGCCGTCAGGCGCTCCGCAATATCGCCATAGGCGTAGCCATGCACGATCCGGCTGTTGAGATGATCGAGGTCGTGGGCGTCGAATTTCGCTGGGGAGCGGGAGACGGTGGAAAGGTCAAATGCCTGTGACAAATGATCGAGACTGGCAAAAGGCTCCACCGGGTGGGCCGTTCCGATCAATGTCGCCAACGAGGCGACGGCGCCGGCCTCAAAACCATCCTCGCGCAGCGACTTGAGGGATAAAGCGCCGGAGCGCTTTGACAGGCCCTCCCCGCCCACGGTGGTCAGCAGGTTGTGGTGGGCGAAATGCGGCGGTTCGGCATCGAGCGCTTTCGCCAATGCGATCTGAACGGCCGTATTGGTGACATGGTCGTCGCCGCGAATGACATGGCTGACGCCCATGTCGATATCGTCCACAACGGAGGGCAACGTATAGAGATAGGTACCGTCGGCGCGGATCAGGACCGGATCCGACAGGGAGGCGAGATCGACGGTCTGCTCGCCACGGCAGAGATCTCGCCAGACCACATCGGTGCGCCGGGTCTCACCCGGATTGTCGGCGAAATTGGGCAACAGAAACCGCCAATGGGGTGTCCGGCCCTCGGCCGCCAGGGCCTGTCGCCGCTCGGCGGTCAGAGCCAGGGCCGCCCGGTCGTAGATCGGCGGCAGGCCGCGTGCCCGGCGCCGACGGCGGCGGCGTTCAAGCTCGTCGGGTGTTTCAAAACAGTGATAGAGCAGACCGCGCTCTTTCAGCATTTCGGCGACGGCGTCATAGCGATCGAACCGGCTCGACTGGCGTTCGATGCGATGCGGCTTGATCTCGAGCCAGGTGAGATCGGCCTCGATCGCCTCGGCATATTCGTCACGCGATCGCTCCCGATCCGTATCATCGAGGCGCAGGATGAACTGTCCATCATGGGCGGTGGCGTAAAGCCAGTTGAACAGGGCGGTCCGGGCATTGCCGATATGCAAATAGCCGGTGGGCGATGGGGCGAAGCGAACGGTGACGGTCATGGCGCCGGTTTAGTCCCCCGCATGGATCGGAGCAAGCCGATTATCGGTCGCGGAAGCCATTAGTGATCGGATAGCGCCGGTCACGGCCGAAATTGCGCCGCGAGATTTTCACACCCGGGGCCGCCTGGCGGCGTTTATATTCGGCGATATAGAGCAGATGTTCGATCCGGTGCACGACCGCCTCGTCATGGCCGCGGGCGACGATATCGGGCACCGACATTTCATCTTCCACCAGACATTCCAGAATGTCATCCAAGACGTCGTAAGGCGGCAGGGAATCCTGGTCGGTCTGCCCTTCCCGCAATTCCGCGGTCGGAGGCTTGGTGATGATGTTTTCCGGGATCACGATGCCGCCGGGGCCGAGTGCGCCTTCGGGTTTGTTGGCATTGCGCCAGGCCGACAGGCGGAAGACTTCCGTCTTGTAAAGATCCTTGATCGGATTGAACCCACCGTTCATGTCGCCATAAAGGGTGGCGTAGCCGACCGAGACTTCCGATTTGTTGCCGGTGGTGACGACCATCGGACCGAACTTGTTGGAGATCGCCATCAGCAGCGTGCCGCGGGCCCGCGATTGCAGGTTTTCCTCGGTCGTATCCGGCGGGCGGCCATCAAACATCGGCTTCAAGACGGCTTCAAATCCGTCCACGGGATCAGCGATCGGGATGATGTCGTAGCGCACGCCCAGCCTTTCGGCGCAATCGGCCGCGTCGCTCAGGCTTTCGTTGGACGTGTAGCGGTAGGGCAGCATGACGCAATGCACCCGGTCGGCGCCCAATGCATCAACGGCGATCGCCGCGCAGATCGCTGAATCGATGCCGCCCGACAGACCGAGCACGATGCCGGGAAAGCGGTTCTTGTTCACATAGTCCCGCAGGCCCAGCATGCAGGCCTGCCAGTCCGCGGCCTCGCTTTCAGGCAGCCGCTCCACACGGCCGTCGATGCAATGCCAGATATCGTCGTCCGACTTCTTCCATGTGGTCGTGGTGATGGCCGGCGTAAATTGCGGCATCTGGAAGGCCAGCGACCGGTCCGCGCCCAAGGCGAATGAGGCGCCATCAAAGACCAGTTCATCCTGACCGCCGAGCTGGTTGGCATAGATCAGCGGCAGGTCCGTTTCGACGACCCGGCGCACCATGATCTGCAGGCGCTCATCGGACTTGTCGCGCCAATAAGGCGAGCCATTCGGCACGATGAGCAGTTCCGCGCCGGTCTCGGCGAGGCATTCACAGACCTGTTCGTGCCAGGTGTCCTCGCAAATTGGCACGCCCAGGCGCACGCCACGGAAGTCGATCGGGCCCGGCAGCGGGCCGGGTTCGAAGACGCGGACCTCGTCGAAGACGCCGGTATTCGGCAGTTCGACCTTGGTGCGCACCGCCGCCACCTTGCCGGCGTCGAGCAGGCATACGGCGTTATAGAGCTTGCCGTCGATCGCCCAGGGCGAGCCGATCAGAATACCCGGTCCGCCTCCCGCCGTTTCCCTCGCCAGGGTTCCGACCGCTTCCCGGCAATCCTCCTGGAAGGCCGGCTTCAAGACCAGGTCCTCCGGCGGATAGCCGGCAATGAACAATTCGGTGAGCACCAGAAGGTCGGCGCCCTGCCTTGCCGCCTCCGCATAGGCCGCCCGGGCCTTTTCCAAATTGCCGTTGACATCGCCGACAACCGGATTGAGCTGAGCCACGGCGATGCGCAGCGTGTCTGTGATAAACTCGGTCATGGTGTGGGTTTATCGCGGCCGGTTCAGTGCCGCAATGGCTATGGCTCTGCCGGCCGGCTGAAATCATTTGGCCGAATAGCTGTTCTAGGCGGACCGTGATGAACCGCGGTGCTGCAGCTTGCCATCGGCGATTTCGTAGTAGTCGCCTTTGTCGGCAACAAATATATGCCCGCCCAATTCCAAACCGGTATGCCCGTCTAAAGATCCGGCGCCGATTGAAATGTGATCGCTGTCATTTCGCTGCCAGAACAGTGCTGAACCACAGATGCTGCAAAAGCCGCGGCGGGCTTCATCGGAGGCGGCGTACCAGGTAACATTTTCGGCGCCTTGGAAGTCCACATCGGCAACCTTGGCCTCCGTGGCGGCATAATAGTGGCCGGTCTGTTTGCGGCATTGACTGCAATGGCAAGCCAATATGGTCCGCACCGGTCCGGTGATGCGGTAACGCACCGCACCGCACAGGCACGAACCCTTTCTTTCCTGGGTATCACTCATAAAAATCCTCAATCAGGCACTGGCGGCCGTTGTCTGGGCCTGCCGTTCCGTACGCTCCTTCTTCAAGTTCTCGGCGATCAGAAAGGCCAACTCGATCGCCTGGTCGGCATTGAGCCGCGGATCGCAATGGGTATGGTAGCGATCCGACAGGTCCTCCTCGGTGATCGCCTTGGCGCCACCGGTGCACTCGGTGACATTCTTGCCGGTCATCTCGATATGGATGCCGCCGGCATGGGTGCCCTCGGCGCGATGTACGGCGAAGAAGGCCTCCACCTCGCGCATGATCCGATCGAACGGCCGGGTCTTGAATCCGGTCGCCGCCTTGATCGTATTGCCGTGCATGGGGTCGCACGACCACACCACCTTCTTGCCCTCCCGTTCGACAGCGCGCACCAGTTTCGGCAGGTAGTCAAACACCTTGTCCGCGCCGAAACGGGCAATCAGGGTTAGGCGGCCCGGATCATTATGCGGGTTCAAAATGTCGATCAGTTCCAGCAACTCATCGGCATCCAGGGACGGGCCGCATTTCATGCCGATCGGATTGTGAATGCCGCGGCAGAATTCCACATGCGCATGATCGGGCTGGCGGGTCCGGTCACCGATCCACACCATGTGGCCGGACGTGGCGTACCATTCGCCGGTGGTCGAATCGACGCGCGTGAGGGCCTGCTCGTAGCCGAGCAACAAGGCCTCATGGCTGGTGAAAAAATCAGTCGACCGCAAGGCATTGGCCCGGTCCGGATTAACCCCACAGGCATGCATGAAGGCCAAGGATTCGGAAATGCGATCGGCGAGTTCCTGATAGCGGTGGCTCTGCGGACTGTCCTTGACGAAGCCGAGCATCCATTGATGCACGTTGTCCAGATTGGCATAGCCGCCCTGGGCGAAGGCGCGCAACAGGTTCAAGGTCGCAGCAGCCTGCCGGTAGGCGGAGACCAGGCGCTCCGGATCAGGCTGCCTCGGACCCTCCTCGAAATTGATATCGTTGATGATATCACCGCGATAACTGGGGAGTTCAAGGTCACCCTGCTTTTCCGTCGGCGCCGATCGCGGCTTGGCGAACTGGCCGGCAATGCGGCCCACCTTGACCACCGGCGAGGCGGCTGCGAATGTCAACACGACCGCCATTTGCAACAGCACGCGGAAGAAATCGCGGATATTGTCGGGGTGATGCTCTGCGAAGGCCTCGGCGCAGTCGCCGCCCTGGAGCAGAAATGCCTTACCCTCCACCACGTCGGCCAATTGCCGGCGGAGCCGTCTGGCCTCCCCTGCAAATACGAGCGGCGGATAAGTCGCCAAACGTCCTTCTATTTCGGCCAATTTTTCCGTATCTGGATAGTCAGGAACCTGAACGATCGGTTTATCTCGCCAGGTCTGCGGAGACCAATTTGCCGTCATAACGCCACTCGTCTTTCTTCGTCCTGAATTAGAACCGGATATGCAGATTTAAGAAGTTGCGGTTTCGCCCCGGTCAGGCGCCGGGTTATACACATTTCGCGAGCATCCCGCCAGCCGCCACCGCCATCCTTGTTTAACGAGCTTACCATGCCACTTGATCCAAATCACGACCATACGCCGGAGGCGATCGCCGTCCGGGTCGCCCGGGGGCCGGAGGTCAATTACCTGCGCGACTGGGTCTATGGCGGCATTGACGGGGCGGTGACCACCTTCGCCATCGTCGCCGGCGTGGTCGGCGCGAACCTTTCGACCAATGTTGTATTGATCCTCGGCGCCGCCAACCTGCTCGCCGACGGGTTTTCCATGGCCGCGGCAAATTTTTCCGGCACCAAGGCGGAAAACGACGATTACCGGCGCATCCGCCGGGTCGAGGAACGGCATATCCTGGAGCATCCCGACGGCGAGCGGGAAGAAGTTCGGCAGATCTTCCAGGCCAAGGGCATGTCGGGCGCCGCGCTGGACAATCTTGTAGACACGGTCACGTCGCAGAAGAACCTGTGGCTCGACACCATGATGAGCGAGGAATATGGGCTCGCCAATCTCCAACGCTCGCCAATCAAGGCGGCGGCGGCGACATTTCTGGCCTTCGTGCTCTGCGGCCTCGTTCCGCTGCTTCCCTATCTTTTCGGACTGTCGGCGACGACGGTCATGGCCACGCTCATGACGGCGGTCACGTTTTTTATCATCGGATCGATCAAGAGCCGCTGGTCGACCCAGCATTGGGTGAATTCAGGGCTGGAAACCACGGCCATCGGTCTCGCCGCCGCCGGCATGGCTTATCTCATCGGCTATTTGTTGAAGGATTTGGCCGGCGGTTAGCGCGTTGTCCGATCACTCGGGATCGTTCGACCGCACTCTCGCGTCATAAGACAAGGCAGGCTTCGCGCGGTGGTTGGGGCCGGTTGAGTATCAGGATTGTGGCCTTCGGTGGGCCAATTACCAGGTTTCAGGCAGAAGCGGCGGATAATGTCCGCCTAAGAACCGTTTGATTTTTCGATCTCGATCATATTGTCGAGAAGCTTGTTGAAATAGTGCAGGATGCTTGCCTGATCGTTCACCGGGATGCCATGCAGGGCCTTGTCATAATATTCCCATATCTTTGGGGTGAGTGCCGCATCCCAGATATGGCGCCCTTTTGGCGTCAATCGGACGCTACGCGACCGGGCGTCTTTCAAGTCCCGAACCCGCTCGATATATCCCTGCTTTTCAAGCCGCGTAAGAACGCCTGCAAGATTTTGGCGGCTGACAAGCAGAAATTCCGCAAGTTCACCGACCGTTATCCCTTGGCTGGTCCTGTCGCCTGACAGGGCCCCCAGAACAGCCCATTGCTGTGTCGTGACTCCGTAATCCTCCACCGCTTTGGTTCCGGTTTTGTGCATCAGATTTGCGCACTGATAAAGCCGATGGAAAATGCGGTTTCCCAGATTGATCGGAACGAACTCTCCCGGTGAAGCTGAATCTTTCATAAGGTATTGTGTTTGATTTGGACCCGTTGGCAAACTGCAAGATAGGGGTTTGACGGGTCCAACAATGAGGCATTATGCGGCCACACCTGTGCCGCAGGCGGACCGCCGGCGAACAGGATTTACCGTAAAAATACACCAGACCTGGACCCGTCCTCCAGGTTTTACCCAATAAGAGGGCAAATTCCGGTTTATACCTCAATATATTGGCATCCAATTGAAAGTGTCCATAGTCATTCGCACCTAGGTCCTTCGAATTCAGCACCGGTTATGTTGTTTTTCATCTCCCGCGTCGGTGCCTGAATTCCCGGCAAGAGCGTGCGGCGGTTCCGGCCGCGATGTCCTGAAACCACAATCCGGCCATCCAGGCGAGGGTCTTGCGGCCACGCCGGCCGGGTCGCCGATTGCTCCGGTTTGTCTGCAGACCCACTGCAGCCTCATTGCCCGCCGCAGCGGGTACGCCGATTCCAATTCCGACTTGAGATAATGCTCCCATTCTTTTAACTCTTTCAGGATGGACCGGATCGGCGCAGGGTCTCGATTTGCCAGTTCGCCTGCGCCGGGTCCGGTCAAGTCCGCATTCCGCCATATCTGCGCCGACGCCACGGTCCGTCGGACTGTCGGCGCCTCTCACAAGGATCCCCTCCGTGACCACCGAAAGCGCGACCCCACCGGCCTCGCCGACGGGCGATATCGATGGGCTGGCGGCCTGGATCCGGTTAGCCGTCAGCCTGACGCTGGGCACCGTCGGCAGCGTCGGCATGTGGGCGGTTGTGGTGATCTTGCCGGAAGTGCAGGCGGAATTTGGCGCCGATCGGGCCGATGCCTCCCTGCCCTATACCTTGACCATGATCGGCTTTGCCGCCGGCAACATCGTCATTGGCCGCTACGTGGACCGGGTGGGCATCATGATCCCGGTCATCTGCGCCGCCTTGATGCTCGGCGCCGGCTTCGTCCTGGCGGCCCTTTCCACGGCGCTTTGGCAGTTCGCCCTGATCCAGGGGGCCTTGCTCGGCGCCGGCACCTCGGCCACGTTCGGCCCGCTGATTGCCGATATTTCTCATTGGTTCTATCGCCGCCGCGGCCTGGCCGTGGCGGTGACCGCGACCGGCAACTACCTGGCCGGCGTCCTGTGGCCCCTGGTAATGCAGAATTTCGTCGCCGATCAGGGATGGCGGGCGACCTATATGGGCATCGGCCTTATCTGCGTGGCGGTCATGATACCGCTGGCCCTGGTCCTGCGGCGCAGGAAACCGAAGATCGACCATGATCCGGCGCTGTCGAGCGGCTATACTCCGCATCAACTAAAATCCATTTCGCTGTCGCCGCGGGCGCTGCAATTGATCCTGATCGTTGCCGGATTGGCCTGCTGTGTCGCCATGTCGATGCCACAGGTGCATATCGTCGCTTACTGCGTCGACCTGGGTTACGGATCCGGCGCGGGCGCGCAGATGCTGTCGCTGATGTTGGCCGGCGGTGTGGTGAGCCGGATCTTTTCAGGTTTTCTCGCCGATTATATTGGCGGCGTCTATACCCTGCTTCTGGGCTCGGTTCTGCAGGGCGCCGCCCTGTTCCTCTATATGCCCTTTAACGGCCTGGCCTCGCTTTACATGGTGTCGCTGATCTTCGGCCTGTCCCAGGGCGGCATCGTGCCGTGTTATGCGGTGATCGTGCGCGAATACCTGCCGGCGGCGGAAGCCGGCCAGCGCATCGGCACGATCATCTTCGCAACCATTGCCGGCATGGCGCTCGGCGGCTGGATGTCGGGCTGGATCTACGACCTGACCGGATCCTATCAGGCGGCCTTCATCAACGGTATCGCCTGGAACCTTCTAAACATCATCATGATGCTGATCGTCGTCATCCGCACCCGTCCACCGGCGGCGGCCATGGCCTGAACGGCATCTCAAACCGAAAGCGACTTTGTAAAGAGGATGCCCCCTCCGGGACAGTGATCATCGAGCCCGGCGAGACGCAGCATGTGCCAGGCGAGCGCCTGATTGCTGGTGATCAGCGGCTTGCCGAGGCTGGTCTCGGCGGCCTCCAGAATATCGAGCGTCGGCAGGTTCGTACACGAGAGGAATAGGGCGTCACAGGGGGCCTCGGCCGCCACCTCAATGGCCGCCAATACCGACCGTGAGGTAATCCGCGCCACCACCCGCTCCTCTTCCTGCCCGAATGTGGCGAGCAACGGGACGTCGATCCCCGACTGCCGCAGATTGTCCCGCATCGCCGCTGAAACATCGACAATGTAAGGCGTGATCATCGCCAAACGGCGAGCACCCAGCGCCCGGCAGGCGGCCTTCACCGCGGTCAGCGGATCGGTCACCGCGGCGCCCGGACGAATGGAGTTCACGCGTTCGGCGACCCGGTCCGCGCCGATAATCGTCGCCCCGGATGTGCAGCCATAGCCGATAACCGACAGGTCGGCGCTCACGGGCAGCATTGCCGCGCTGGCAGCTATCTCCTGTTCCATGCGCACCAGCGTTTCCGGCGTTACCGTCTCGGCGCTGGGTATTCTCGTGTGATAGAGCGCCAGGTCCAGGCCGCCGAAAAGCCGTCGAAACTCGGTCTCTATGGTCTCGTCCGCCTGCAGCACGATCAGTCCCAATGCCGTCTTGCCGGCGGCGTCGGGGACCAATTCAAACGGGATGGGCACGATATGGCCGGTCATCGCGGATTACCGGTCTATAATCGGCAACCGCCGGGATGCGCGGCGGGTCAGCAGCCGGCAACCGGTCTCGGTAATCACCACATTTTCCTCATGCACGATCATCTTGCCCGGTTCGAACTCCAATCCCGGCTCGATCGTGATCACCATACCAGGCTGAAGCACCGTGTCATCGCCCGGCATGAGCGACGGCGGCTCGGTGAGTTGCAATCCGAGGCCGTGGCCCATCCGGCCGACATTCAGGTCGCTTGCCCCATGATTGCGCAATATGTCCATCATCGCCACGTAAAGCCCGGCCATGGTCAACCCCGGTCGGGCGGCGGCGATGCCCGCTTCGGTGGCCTCCCATACAGCGTCATGGGCGCGCAGTGTCGTGTCAGAAACATGGCCGAAGCCGAAATTACGATCGAAATCGCAAAAATATCCGTCCCAGATGACACCAAGATCGATAAACAGCACATCGCCGTCGCCCAACGGCCGGTCGCGGGATCCGACAATAATCTGGCCGTAACCGCCCGCCCCGGAACAGGCAGCGATGAAGGGAACCGCATCGACCTCCGCAACCGCCAGGGCGCGGCGCAGTGCATTCGCCGCCTGGCGCTCGGTCATCCCGATGTGCAAATCACCCACCAGGGCATCAAATGCGTCGCAGGCAAGCGCGCATGATCGCTCGATACACGCGATCTCCGCCGGCGATTTGATCATCCGCAACGACCACAGGAGTGGCGCGGCATCGACAAACGTGCTTGCGGTCGTCTCGCGCAGCCGGTCGAAATCGCTGACCGGCATGCGCAGGCTCATCTCACGCCCCATCTCCCAGCCAATTTGCCCGTGGCGCGATGGAAGGCCCTCCAGGGTCGAATGAAGAAGACTGACCCCGTCATCCGCCGGACGGGGCGCCGGCCAGGTTCGGATATCGGCGATCCAGGTCTCGGCGAAGGCCGGGCCGCCAATCTCGGGAACGACTGCGATCGGCACACCGTCACGGGGCACGATCACGAACCATGGACGGGTCGGGCTCTGCCAGAATTCGCTGGCGAAGCCGGAGAAATAGCGCACATTGGCGGGCGTCGTGACGACAATGGCATCAAGCCGGCCACCAGCCATCGCCGCCTGCGCCCGTTCCGTTCGCCGTTCGAACTCGGATCGGTCAAAGCCTCGGGCCGGTATAACTTCACTCATGATCACCTGCCGCCGGAACGCCGGTCATCATATTATACCAAGGGCCACTACTGTCCGGGAAAATTTAGGGTGAGTTGATATTGGCTGGTTTGTGGGGGCGGCTTGTTGGCTGGTTTGATGAGATGGTTTATCTCGCATAGATTGAAGATGTAATTTGTTGTTAGTGCGGCGATGCGTTTGAGGGGGATTTTGATGCGGTTTTTCTGGTGTAGTTTTTTGAGCAGCACATAGGCGATCAGGGCGGTGATGATCTGGACCATGATGGCCTTTGGATGTTTGGCCAGGAAGCGTTTGATCTTGAGGTTCTGCTTGATCCACTTGAAGAACAGTTCGATCTGCCAGCGGCGTTTGTAGAGGTCGGCGATGTCTTCGGCGGAGCGCTCGAAGTCATTGGTGATGAAGGCCAGTTCGCGGCCCTTGTCTTCGTCGAAGATCTCGATGCGGCGTAGTGGTTTGGGATATTTGCGGCCCGGCTGGCCGGCCAGAATGACGGTCTGGTCGGCGACGACCAAGGAATTGTAGTGGGGGGTTGCGGCCTGCACGTCATAGGCCAGGTTTGACTTCGGCCGGGTGACGAAGACGGCTCCGGCGGCCTCGATGTCGGCCCAGAATTGGGCATTATTATAAGCCCGATCAAACACATAGGTCTGCCCGGCGGCAACCGGCAACTGCTCACACATGCGGCTGTCATGCAGTCGTGCCGGAGTGATCTGGAACCAAGTTGGGCACTGGCTGTCGGGATCATAAATCAGATGCAGCTTGATGGCGCTATTGTTGAAGCGATAGCGCATGGCCTTGTGGGTTTTGGCGAACAGGGCCAGGGTTGTTGAATCCAGGATTTTCACCAACTGACCGACCCCCTTGCCGGTTTGCGGCGCGGTCTCGTTGATGAGCAGGGACAAAATGTCTTCAAAGACACCTATCGGGCGTGCTGCGTTGGCGTCGGAAAGTGTTGACCGCTTCATCCCGGCCGCACGCAGATGATAATGGCGCGCCGGCGAGGCATTGAAGGAGGCTTCAAGATCGCGCAGGCTCGTCTGACCGGACAATTGCGCATAAATCATCACCACAAGATGGTCGAAGGTGGAAAACCGCTTGCACCATTTATCGCTCTTGTGAGTTGCAACGAGCGTGTTGATCCGACGACGGGGAAGGCTCTTTATGATCTGCTGAAAAAGGCTTATGGTCATCTTCGGGTCCGTTTTTCGAGGTTGGCTGAATCGTTGTTTTGACACTGTGATTCTACCATAAACCCCTCAGAAAACGGACCTTTTTAAAGGTATCAAACTATTTTCCCGGACAGCAATGACCAAGGGCGGTGACTTTTGATCCATTTGACCGGGATTGATTTGGTCTCCTGACGGCCATGCGGTTCGCGCGGTGGTGCTGGCGTACCATAAGCGGAGCGCATGGCCGTCAGGAGGCCAAAGCAACCCGGCCTTCGGTGGGCCATATCGGCCCGTCGGACGGCGTTGCGTCGCTTGCCCGATAGCCGGTATCGCGCTTCGCGACGCGCCTTGCCGACGAACCGATCTGGCCCATCAAATGGGTTAAAAGTCACCGCCCTTGGTATTACACCAAACAAAAACGCCCCGCGCCGAACGGCACGGGGCGTTGTCCATTGGACCATAACCGAATCCGGTCAGCCGTTGACCGCGTCCTTCAGGCCCTTGCCCGCCTTGAATTTCGGGGCCTTGGAGGCCGGGATCTTGATTTTCTCGCCGGTGCGCGGGTTGCGACCCTCGCTGGCGGCACGCTTTGTTACAGAAAAATTGCCAAAGCCGATAACCTTCACTTCATCACCGGATTTCAGGGCGCCGGCAATGGTGTCGAACACCGCGTCGACCGCCGCTCCGGCGGACGCCTTGGTCAGGTCCGCTTTGTCAGCTACTTGTGCAATCAGATCGTTCTTGTTCATTTGTATTCCTTTCCTCTGGTCAACGCCTTCCGGCGGAATCACCGATCCGGCGGTTCGCAGTTAATGTGTTCGACTCACCCGGAAACGCAAGGATTATTGCGTCAAAAATCGCAGAAATACACGCTTTTTCGGAAAAAAAAGCGCCGCCAACACGGCGGCGCCCTCATGGTTATCCACAGGTTGTTTCAAATGCCCGATCAGTGCGCCGTTACAACCGCGCCATCGTCGTCCGAGGCGACCGGAGATTTGGTCTCCGATTGATCGTCCTCCCAGTCGATCGGTTCGGGCATCTTGGTCAAGGCATGTTGCAACACCTCGCCCATTCTGGACACCGGAATGATCTCCAGACCATTTTTGACGCTGTCGGGAATCTCCGCCAGATCCTTGGCGTTTTCTTCCGGAATGAGCACCTTGTCGATGCCGCCGCGCAATGCCGCGAGCAGCTTTTCCTTCAGGCCGCCGATCGGCAGCACCCTGCCCCGCAGGGTGATCTCGCCGGTCATGGCGACGTTCTTGCGGACCGGAATGCCGGTCATGATCGACACGATCGAGGTGACCATGGCGATGCCCGCCGACGGACCGTCCTTCGGTGTCGCACCTTCGGGAACATGGACGTGGATGTCACGCTTTTCGAACATCGGCGGCTCGATGCCGAAATCGACCGACCGGCTGCGCACATAGGATGCCGCGGCGGATATCGATTCCTTCATCACATCCCGCAGATTGCCGGTGACGGTCATCTTGCCCTTGCCGGGCATCATCACCCCTTCCACGGTCAGCAACTCGCCGCCGACTTCCGTCCAGGCAAGCCCGGTCACCACGCCGACCTGGTTTTCCTGCTCGATCTCGCCATAGCGATAACGCGGAACGCCCAGAAAGTCGTCCAGATTTTTCGGCGTGATCTTAATCGACTTCTTGGATTTCGACGTCAGCAGTTCCTTCACCGCCTTGCGGGCCAGCTTGGCCATTTCGCGTTCAAGGTTACGCACTCCGGCTTCACGGGTATACCGGCGGATCGTGGTCCTGAGTGCCTCTTCGTTGAGCACGAATTCACCATCTTTCAGCCCATGATCCTCAGTGGTCTTGGGGATCAGGTGCCGGCGGGCGATCTCCACCTTTTCATCCTCGGTGTAGCCGGCAATGCGGATGATTTCCATGCGGTCCATCAAGGGCGGTGGAATGTTCAGCGTGTTCGCCGTCGTCACGAACATCACGTTGGAAAGGTCGTATTCGACCTCCAGATAGTGATCCATGAACGTGTTGTTTTGTTCCGGATCGAGCACTTCCAGCAGGGCCGACGACGGATCGCCACGGAAATCCATGCCCATCTTGTCGATTTCATCGAGCAGGAACAACGGATTGCTCTTCTTCGCCTTGCGCATCGATTGGATGACCTTGCCGGGCATGGAGCCGATATAAGTGCGCCGATGACCGCGGATTTCCGCCTCGTCGCGCACACCGCCGAGCGACATGCGAACGAATTCGCGGCCCGTGGCCTTGGCGATCGACTTGCCGAGCGACGTCTTGCCGACACCGGGCGGACCGACCAGGCACAGGATCGGCCCCTTGAGCTTGTTGGTGCGCAGTTGAACGGCCAGATACTCGATGATCCGTTCCTTGACCTTTTCCAGGCCGTAATGATCGGAATCGAGCACGTCCTCGGCGAAGGTCAGATCATTCTTGATGCGGGACTTCTTGCCCCACGGAATACCGAGCAGCCAGTCCAGATAGTTGCGAACAACGGTTGCTTCCGCTGACATCGGGCTCATCTGGCGCAGCTTCTTCAGCTCAGATGTTGCCTTTTCGCGGGCTTCCTTCGACAGCCTTGTCTTGCGGATACGCTCTTCCAGTTCGGCGAGTTCGTCGCGGCCGTCTTCAGTGTCGCCAAGCTCCTTTTGAATGGCTTTCATCTGCTCATTCAAATAATACTCGCGCTGGGTCTTCTCCATCTGCCGCTTGACCCGCGAGCGGATGCGCTTTTCGACCTGCAGCACCGATATCTCGCTCTCCATGAGGCCGAGAACGGTCTCCAGGCGCCCGGTCACCGAGGTGATGGCCAGTATTTCCTGTTTGTCCGGGATCTTCACCGCCAGATGCGACGCGATGGTGTCGGCGAGTTTGGAGTAATCGTCGACCTTGTTCACCGCCCCAAGCACTTCCGGGGAGACTTTCTTGTTCAGTTTGACGTAGTTTTCGAATTCGGAAACCACCGACCGCGCCAGGGCTTCGACCTCGATCGCCTCGCCATCATGTTCGTCCATGATGACCGCCTCGGCCTCATAGAGGTCCTCGCGATCCGTATAACGCCTGATCATCGCCCGGCTGCCGCCTTCCACCAGCACCTTGACGGTCTGGTCGGGCAGTTTCAGTAATTGCAGCACGGTGGCCAGCGTGCCGACCTCATAGATCTGATCGGTCGCCGGATCGTTGTCGCTGGCATCCATTTGGGTGGCCAGCAATATCTGCTTGTCGGCCTGCATCACCTCTTCGAGCGCGCGGATCGATTTCTCGCGGCCGACGAAGAGGGGTACGATCATGTGCGGAAAGACGACGATGTCCCGCAACGGCAGAACCGGATAAATCTCCGCTTCCCCGGTCGTCAGCTTTCCCGAAGGATCGTCTAAGCTCATTAGGTGGTCCTTTCCATCCAAGTCCGCGACAGGCCGGCATCCCGCGCCCATCTCCGGACGGTGCGGCGGCGGTAGGCGGCGATGCATCTCGTCGCCTTCAAGCCAAGGCCGGCGCCCGTATGGCACACCGGGCCCTGCCACCCGCCAACTTTGTCCTTAGGTGGCGACCGAACGAGCCATAGTCAAGGCAGCGCGTTCGGCTATTGCCTATACGATACGCGTACTGGTACTGGTTTGGATCTACGCCGAGGTCGCCGACTGCGCGGTGTCTTCGCCTCTGTCCTCGTAGATATAGAGGGGCCGGGCGTCGCCTTCCACCACTTCACCGGAAATCACCACTTCTTTCACGCCCTTCAACCCGGGCAACTCGAACATGGTTTCGAGCAGGATCTCCTCCATGATCGACCGCAATCCACGGGCGCCGGTCTTGCGCTCGATGGCCTTGCGCGAAATCGCCCTCAGGGCATCCTCGTGGAAGGTGAGATCGACATTTTCCATTTCGAACAGCCGCTGATATTGCTTGACCAGAGCGTTCTTCGGTTCTGTCTGAATGGTGACCAGGGCGTCCTCGTCCAGGTCTTCCAGGGTCGCCAGAACCGGCAGCCGGCCGACGAATTCCGGGATCAGGCCGAATTTCAGGAGATCTTCCGGCTCGACCTCCTTGAAAACCTCGCCGGTCTTCAGATCCTCGGGAGCCGATACGGTCGCGCCGAACCCGATCGAGGTGGAGCGGCCGCGGTCGGAAATAATCTTTTCAAGCCCGGCAAAGGCACCGCCGCAGATAAACAGGATGTTGGTCGTGTCGACCTGCAGGAATTCCTGCTGCGGATGCTTGCGGCCACCCTGCGGCGGCACGCTGGCAACCGTGCCTTCCATGATCTTCAAAAGCGCCTGCTGCACGCCCTCGCCCGACACGTCGCGGGTGATCGACGGATTGTCCGATTTGCGGCTGATCTTGTCGACCTCGTCGATATAGACGATGCCACGCTGCGCGCGCTCCACGTTGTAGTCGGCCGATTGCAGAAGCTTCAGGATGATGTTTTCGACATCCTCGCCCACATAGCCCGCCTCGGTCAGCGTCGTCGCATCAGCCATGGTGAACGGCACATCGAGAATACGCGCCAAGGTCTGTGCCAGCAATGTCTTGCCGCAACCGGTCGGCCCGATCAGCAGGATGTTCGACTTGGCAAGCTCCACATCGTTGTTCTTGGTGGCGTGGTTCAGCCGCTTGTAGTGATTGTGGACGGCGACCGACAGCACCTTTTTGGCGCGGCCCTGGCCGATCACATAATCGTCAAGAACGTCGAGAATCTCCTGCGGGCTCGGCACGCCGTCCTTGGACTTCACCAGCGAGGATTTCGATTCCTCGCGAATGATATCCATGCACAATTCAACGCATTCATCGCAAATAAAGACCGTCGGGCCGGCGATCAGCTTGCGAACTTCATGTTGGCTCTTACCGCAGAATGAGCAGTAGAGCGTGTTTTTGCTGTCGCCGCCGCTGGCTTTCGTCATTCGTTCAACCCCGTATACTTTCCTCTCACAAGGTTCCCCCTGTGTCGAGAACTGCCGTTTCGCAGAAGCCTTACATAGTGACCCTTAGGCATTCGTTTAACCGGCACTCCACATCGCCATGATGCAATCATGCTATCGATACAATAATCAAGATAAACTTAATGTCATCTTTGGCCATTGACGATACCGAAACTGCCAAATGCATTAACAACCGGTACCGCCGGACCGCGCCGACGCCCGATTTCGGATGTGTTAGGCATTTTCATCGCCACCGAGGGCCGCCCGGCTGGTGATCACATCGTCGACAATTCCGAAGTCCTTGGCCGCATCCGCTGTCATGAAATTGTCCCGCTCCAGGGCCTCTTCGATGGCCTCGACATCCTGGCCCGTATGCTTGCCGTAGATCTCGTTGAGGCGCTTCTTCAGGTTCAAAATCTCCTGTGCGTGCAACTGGATATCGGAAGCCTGGCCGCGGAACCCGCCCGAAGGCTGATGCACCATGATCCGCGCATTGGGCAGCGCAAAACGCATATCCTTGTGGCCGGCCGCCAACAGCATCGATCCCATCGACGCGGCCTGGCCGATACACAGGGTGGAGATCTCGGGTCGGATGAACTGCATCGTGTCGTAGATCGCCAGTCCCGACGTCACGATGCCGCCCGGCGAATTGATGTAGAGCGCAATCTCCTTGTTGGGATTTTCCGCTTCCAGGAACAGAAGCTGCGCGCAAACCAGCGTCGCGACCGTGTCTTCGATCGGTCCGGTGATGAATATGATTCGTTCCTTGAGCAGTCGCGAGAAGATATCGTAGACCCGTTCTCCCCGGTTCGACTGCTCGATTACCGAGGGCATGTACCTGTTCATATAGACGTCGAGCGGCTCTTTCATCTAACACCTTCTTGCTATCGCCGTGTTGGTTCGGCCAAACCGGAAATCAACAGATCCGATCAGCCCATCGTCGAATCGTGCGGCCACTTACATATTGTAGCCGATACATTTTCGAAAGACCCCAATATTCACAATGGCGTCTCCGTGTGGTTCGACCGACCTAAACGATGTCGTTTTCCTCGTCTTCTTCCATCGCCGCGATCAGTTCGTCCTTGCTGACTTTCTTGTCGGTGACATTGGCAAGTTCGACGATGAAATCGACCGCTTTTTCTTCAAAGATCGGGGCGCGCAGGCTGGCCATGGCCTCCGGACTTTCTCGATAGAACTCCATGATTTCCCGCTCCTGCCCGGGAAACTGGCGCATGCGTTCAAACAGCGCCCGCTGGACCTCTTCATCCTTGACCTCGATCTTGTTCTTTTTGCCGACCTCAGACAGCACCAGGCCGAGCCGAACACGGCGTTCGGCTATTTTTCTATAATCCGCCCGGGTCTCCTCCTCGGTGGATTTCTCGGTTTCCCAGGTGCGGCCGTCGCGCTCCATCTCTGATTCGAGCTGCTCCCATATGCCTTCGAATTCCGAATCGACCATGCTCGCAGGCAGGTCGAATTTGTGCATCTCGTCGAGCTGGTCGAGAAGCTGGCGTTTGACTTTATGCCGGGTGATCTGCCCGAATTCCTGTTCAATCTGCCCGGTCAGCGTTTCCTTGAGCTTGTCGAGGGATTCGACACCCAGTTGCTGGGCGAACTCGTCGTTAAGTTCCACTTCGCCCGGCGCCGCGACCTCCTTGACCTGAACCTCGAATTCCGCGTCCTTGCCGGCAAGATGTTCCGCCTGGTATTCCTCCGGGAAGGTCAGCTTGATCACCCGGTCCTCGCCGGCTTTGGCGCCGATCAATTGGTCCTCGAAGCCGGGAATGAAATGGCCGGATCCGAGCACCAGATGGGAGTTTTCGTCGCTGCCGCCCTCGAAGGGCTCGCCGTCGATTTTGCCCACATAGCCGATGGTCACGCGATCGCCATCCTCGGCGGCGCCGTCCTCCGGGCGGTTTTCGTAAGGCCGGTTGACCAGGACGATCTGTTCGAGCCGCTCCTGGATCTCCTCGTCCGTCACCTCGGCGACCGGACGCTCGATCTCAATCGAATTGAAATCGCCAAGTTCCACATCCGGCAAGATGTCGTATTTCATGGAAAATTTGAGATCGCCGGTGCCCTCCACCGCCGCTTCGACGATCTTGGAATCCACATCCAAATCCGGCTGCAGGGCGGGCTTTTCGTTGCGGTCGTCGAACACCTGCTGCATGGATTCCGTCACGGTGTTGTTGACGATCTCGCCCATCGCCGAGCGCCCATAGAGCTTTTTCAGATGTGCGACCGGCACCTTGCCAGGCCGGAACCCGCGGATTTGCACCCGGTCTTTGATATCGGCCAGATAATCGTCGAGCTTGGTTGCCAGATCGGCGATCGGAATGACGACTTCCACTTCGCGCTTCAGCCCTTCGGAGAGAATTTCGTTTACCTGCATTGTCCTGTGCATCGTCCTTGATTCGGTCGCGCGGATTATTGCCGTTCGCTGAAAGAGAGGTCCGGTTCAATTCCGTACATGGTGCGGACGGAGGGACTCGAACCCCCACGGATTATCTCCGCTAGGACCTAAACCTAGTGCGTCTACCAGTTCCGCCACGTCCGCATTGGCCGGCCAAGCAGGCCGACTTTGGAGCGCCGCTTCTATATCACTCGAATTCTGGGCTTCAAAGGAAAAATACGGCCCGATCACAGGCGGACCTGCCACCGCTAGCCGTGATGCGGACAAGATGCCGGAGCCGGCGGACTAGATTTTCCGCACTCCGTAGATCAATCCGGCAGAAAACAGCGCAAACAACGCCATCGGAATGGGCACATTGGAGACGTCCAGTGTCCCATTTAGAACCATATACCCGACGATCAGGACCCCAAATAACAGTAACGCCTTAACCACAACGTCCTCATGTGTCTTATTTTATAACAGGACCGTCATCCTGCGCCACTACCCGCACAAGCCATGCCGATCGAAGCAACTTGCCGGAAAATTACTAACAAAATACGTAATAATACGTAACTTCTCTTTTCCAGCCGCGATTGGAGCATCATTCCTTGCGGTTTCGCCGGTCAGATCGGTTCAGCGGCGCTCCGTTGCCGGTCGGCATTGCCGGCGCCGATTGGCGCGCCGCCCCCTACCCCTTCCACTTGATCGAGCAGCCCATGGAGGGAATCTGCTCGGGCGGGCCGGTTCCCGTGGCCGCGATCTGCCGCATGGCCTCCAGGAGTTCGCGGCGGGCGCCAGCCGGCGGCGGATCGATCCGGCCCTCGTCCAGGCGACCGCGATATTGCAGCGCCAGATCGCCATTGAAACCGAAATAGTCCGGCGTACACACCGCGTCATAGGCGCGGGCGATGTGCTGGCTCTCGTCATGCAAATAGGGGAAGGGAAAGCCGTGGAAGTCGGCGAATTCGGCCATCTTGTCGAAGGAATCGTCCGGATAGGACTGGGCATCGTTGGCGCAAATCGCGGCAATGCCAATCCCCTCCTCCCGCAGGCTGCGGGCATCGTCGCACAGCCGGTCAATCACCGCCTTTACATACGGGCAGTGATTGCAGATGAAGACGATCAGCGTTCCCCTTTCGCCGGCAATGTCGGCAAGTGCATAGGTCTTGCCGTCGGTCGCCGGCAGAGAGAAGTCAGGCGCTTTCAGACCGAGTTCCGGCGGTGGCGGTGTTGCTGCCATGATAAGTCTCCAACTCTATCAGGGCCGAATTCGGGATCGGTCCCGGATCAATCATTACGGCCTCGCGGCGACGTCGGCCGCAGTGGGTACACTTATGCGCCGGCGGCCTACCAGTGTCCGCTATTTTCCATCGAGGCCCAGGGTTCGGCCGGTGGCAGGGCATCCCCTTTCTGCAGCAGTTCGATGGAGATATTGTCCGGCGAGCGGATGAAAGCCATTCGGCCGTCGCGCGGCGGCCGGTTGATGGTCACGCCGGCATCCATCAGCTTCCGGCACAGGCCATAGATATCGTCGACCTGATAGGCCAGATGACCGAAATTGCGCCCCTCACCGTAATCCTCCGGGTCCCAATTATAGGTCAGCTCGATGCTCGGGGCGTAGTGATTGTCCTCATTGGCGTCGTCATCGCCAGCCGCCAGAAACACCAAAGTGTAGCGCCCCTCCGGCCGGTCGATGCGCCGAACTTCCCGCATGCCCAGCTTGTTGACATAAAAAGCGAGCGATTCATCCAGATCGCGCACGCGCACCATGGTATGTAGAAAGCGCACTGGCTATCCTCCCTGCCGATCCCCAGACGTCTTGATCGAGACCACAATATGCACCTCATGGACAATCTCAATACCTATCATCAACTGCTTCATCGATTGTTCGACGACTGTCGACAGGCGGTCGTGCTCACCGGCGCCGGCATATCCACCGAATCGGGCATTCCCGATTTCCGCAGCCCCGGCGGCATCTGGTCGAAATACCGGATCATCGAATACGGCGAATTCATCACCTCCGAAGAGGCCCGCCAACATGACTGGCAGCGGCGTTTCGACATGGAGGACCAGTTCGGATCGGCAGAGCCGAATGCCGGGCATGAGGCGCTCGCCAACCTGGTGCGGCGCGGCGTGATCACCCATGTGATCACACAGAATATCGATGCCCTGCACCAAAAATCGGGGGTGCCTGCGGAAAAGGTGATCGAGTTGCACGGCAATGCCACACGCGCCCATTGCGTGGCCTGTGAACTGGTCCATGACCTGGATGCCATTCGCGCCGACTTCGAGGAGACCGGCCAGAGCCCGCGCTGCGTTTCCTGCGGCGCCATCGTCAAGAATTCGGTGATCATGTTCGGCGAGCAGATGCCGGAGGACGCCATGCGGGCGGCAGAGCGCGCGAGCCTGGAGGCCGACCTGTTCATCGCCATCGGCACATCCCTTGTGGTCCATCCGGCGGCCGGCCTGCCGCTGCTTGCCAAACGCAACGGTGCGACGCTGGTGATTTTGAACCGCGAGGAAACCGAACTCGACCGCTTCGCCGATCACACCATTCATGCCGGGATCGGCGAGGTTCTGGAGCCTTTTGCCGGGTAAACGATCCCCTAGGCCCCTATAGTTGCAAGTTATTCAGCGATTTCCCCAGGAAAACAGCTTTTTCCTTGCCGATCGGTGGGTCGGCAATGGTATCTTAGTCGGCAGAATCAGTGGCGCAGGCCGCTTGGATGTAATTGATCAGTGCGGGGCAAGGGCATTATGGGGGACAAATATTCACCCGAAACGCTTGCAATCGAAGACATTTCCGATGAGGCCGCCGTCGATGTTTTGGAAATCGCCGGCACGATTAAATGGTTCGACGTGGCAAAGGGTTACGGCTTCATTGTCCCGGACAATGGCGCGGCGGATGTTTTGCTGCATGTCACCTGCTTGAGGCGCGACGGCTATCAGACCGCTTATGAAGGGGCGCGCGTGGTTTGCGAGGTGCTCGACCGGCCGCGCGGGCTGCAGGCCTTCCGCATCCTGTCGATGGATGAATCGACCGCCGTCCACCCGTCGCAAATGCCGCCGTCCCGCACCCATGTACAGGTCACCCCGACCAGCGGCCTGGAGCGGGCGCGGGTGAAATGGTTCAACCGGGTGCGCGGCTACGGCTTCCTGACCCGCGGCGAAGGCACCGAGGACATCTTCGTCCACATGGAAACCATTCGCCGGTTCGGCATTACCGAATTGCGGCCCGGACAGACGGTGCTGGTGCGCTTCGGCGAAGGACCGAAGGGCCTGATGGCGGCGGAAATCCGCCCCGACGGCGGCGGCCATATCCCCTCGTCGCACTAGGGCGTCGGTCGATCACACCGACCATGGTGAACGCTTTTCGCTATCCGACCGCCCGGATTCTGGCCGTCGCCCTTGTTCTGTTGCTCGCCGTGTTCTCCCATGCGGCGCGTTCGGCAAGGACCGAGCCCCTGCGGATCATCACCCAATCCGGCAGCCATGACTTCCTGGTCGAGGTGGTCGACACCGACGAGAGCCGGGCCAAGGGGCTGATGTTTCGCCGCCATATGGCCGACGACCACGGCATGCTGTTCGATTTCATCGACGAGCAGGAAGTCGGCTTCTGGATGCGCAATACCTATATTTCGTTGGATATGATCTTCATCCGGGCGGACGGCATCGTGCACCGCATCGCCACCGATACGGTCCCCTTGAGCGAAAAGAGCGTACCGTCGCGCGGCGCGGTCCGCTTTGTCCTGGAACTCAATGCCGGGCAGAGCCGCCATATCGGGCTAGAGGCCGGCGACCGGATCGAACATGCGCGCATCAAACCGTAAGCGCTTTCGGCCGGTCGGCGACGATAGGCATTGCGCCCCTTGGCAAGACTGTGTATCGAACGGCTCCGGCCTTCGTCCTTCGCGGTCGAAGCCCGGACCGGTACCGACGGGGCATAGCGCAGCCTGGTAGCGCACCTGCTTTGGGAGCAGGGGGTCGCAGGTTCAAATCCTGCTGCCCCGACCAGCCGGCGCCGAGAATTGAAGCGATGACTAGTGGATTGACTCAACCATGACCGCGCGCATCTACAGACCAGCCAAAACCGCCATGCAATCAGGTCGCGGCAAAACCCGCAGATGGGTGCTTGACTACGACCCGCAGAGTGCCCGCTCGGTGGAGCCGTTGATGGGCTGGACATCGTCGAGCGACATGCAGTCGCAGATCCGCATGTATTTTGCCACGAAAGACGATGCGATCGCCTTTGCACAACGCGAAGGCCTCGACTATCGTGTCATCGAGCCGAGGGAGCGCAAGCCGAAAAGCCACTCCTATTCGGACAATTTCCGCTTCAATCGGGTCGGCACCTGGACCCATTGAGCCGCGAATAACGGCCCCGTAGCTCAGCCGGATAGAGCATCGGATTTCTAATCCGACGGTCGCAGGTTCGAATCCTGCCGGGGTCGCCACCGGACAAGGGGTCCATGGATGTTGGCGTTATGACCGGGCAATCAAGTATCAATTCGCGCAAGGACGTGGCCGTCATCGGTGGTGGGCCGGCGGGTCTTGTCGCCGCAATCGCCTGCGCAAAGCACGGCTTCGACACGGTGCTGGTCGCTGGCTCGGATACCGTCGAGGACGGGCGAACGACCGCCCTGCTCGCTCCGTCCATCGCCCTGCTTCAACAACTTGGATTGTGGTCCGGGCTCGCCGAGCAAGCAGCACCCCTGCGGTCGATGCGCATCATCGACGATACCGGCCGCCTGGTTCGCGCACCGGAGGCGGTTTTCCATGCCAGCGAGCTCGAACTGGAGGCCTTCGGCTTCAACGTCACCAACATCGACATCACGTCCAGGCTAAAGACGGCGGCGCGCCACAAGAACAATTTGCAAATCCTGAATTCCAATGCCCGCACGGTGACCTTCGAGGCCGATCACGCTGTTGTCGGGATTGCCCGCGAACCCGATGTCGTTGCCGATCTGGTGATCGGCGCCGATGGACGCAATTCGATGGTTCGCAAGGCAGCGGACATCAAGACGCGCTCGTGGCGCTATGATCAGGTGGCGATCGTCTGCAATCTCGATCACCAGGCCGACCACCACTGGATGTCGACGGAATTCCACACCCCGACCGGCCCCTTCACGCTGGTCCCGCTGCCCGGCGACGGACGGCAATCCAGTCTGGTCTGCGTGGTGAAGGCGGCGGAAGCGGAGACAATGCTCGCCCTCCCCCGCCCGGACCTGAACCGGGACCTGGAACGGCGGGCGCATTCCATACTCGGACACATGACCATTGCCTCCGATCCGCAGGTCTTCCCGCTGGGCTGTCAACTGGCCGCGGATTTTTCCGGCCCACAGGTGGCGCTGATCGGCGAAGCGGCTCATGTCTTCCCACCGATCGGGGCCCAGGGGCTCAATCTCGGATTTCGCGACGCCGCCGCCCTGGTGGAGACGCTCGTCTATGCCCGCCGCGACAACAAGCCGATCGGTGCGGCATCGACCCTTGCCCCCTACAACAGGTCGCGCAATTTGGACGTCTGGACGCGGACCGCGGCGGTCGACATGCTCAATCGCACGCTCTTGTCCGATATCCTGCCCGTGCAGATGGCAAGGGGATTGGGGCTATACTTGAGCAACCGGATCGGCGTATTGCGCCGCCTGTTGATGCGCCAGAGCCTGGCGCCGATGATCAGCGGTCCGCGCCTGACCCGCGGATTGCCGCTCGGTTAAACCGGGATCAAGTCAGCCGAAATCAGGTAGAGGATCGCGGTCACCGTCACCACTGAGGCGATGGTGCCGATCATGATGGCGCTGGAGGTCCGCTCCACATAGGTGTCGTATTGCTGGGCGATAATGAAGGATGTGGCCGCCGGCGGCAGGCTGGCCATTAGGATTGCTGTATAAATCCACACCCGATCGATTCCACCGATCCAGGTCAGGACAAAATAGGCGATCACCGGATGGAGGACGAGCTTGATCGCCAGAAGCAGCGGCAATTCGGCGGCCACCCGCTTGGTCGGACGCGCCGCGATGGTCACGCCCATGGCGAACAGCGCGCAAGGCGCGGCGGCCGCCTTGAGAAAATCAAGCAATTGATCGATCGCCGCCGGCGGGCGAATTCCGGTCGCGGCCGCTGCAATGCCGCCGATCGCCGCGAGGATAAAGGGATGCAACAATATGCCCCGCAGGATGCGCAGTCCGGCTACCAAGGGATGGCCCGGCTCGGAACCGCCAATCGCCATCAGCAACGGCGCGAGAAGGAAAAACAAGGCCACATCGAAACAGAAGATCAGGGCGGCCGGCACAATGGCATGTGGCCCGAATGCGGCAAGCGTCAGCCCTGGCCCCATATAGCCGACATTGGCATAGGCGCCGCTCAAGCCCTGCATGGTTGCCTCGGGTATGCGGCCGGACGTGATCACGATACCCAGGCAGAAGGCGATCGCGAAGGTTGTGTAACTTGCGAACGTTGTCCCGAAGACGAATGACCAATTGGCGATTTCGTGGATCGGTGTTTTCGACAAAAGCTGAAAAAACAGGGCCGGCAGGGCCAGGTAGAAGACGAAGAAATTGAGCCATGCCAGGCCGGATTCTGGAATGTCGGAGATCTTGCCGGCCCCGAAGCCGAGAAAGATCAGGCCGAAAAACGGCAAGGACAGTGCGATAATGTCCTGCATTCGGCGTTGTCCCCCACCCCTTTCATCCGGCAAAGCAATCGTTGCGCTGTCGATTGAGCTTCGGTAATGCACACTGGTCGGGCCGGTCCGCCATGACCGGCGCGCCGGTATGATACCGAGGCTCCTGTTACCATTGGATAATTTTCGTTGAAAGTCGACCGCCGCTCTCTGCCTAAGCGCCTCTGGCATCCGCTTGAATTCGCCGCGGTGCGCTGTGCCATGGGACTGGTGCGCCTCTTGCCGGTGGAAGCGGCCTCGCGATGGATGGGCGGTCTTTGGGCCTGGCTTGGCCCGATGAACCGGCGTCACCGGCGGGCGCTCGATCATCTGGCGGCCGCCCTTCCGGATCTGAGCGCCGATCACAGGGATAAGATCGCCCGGCAATCCTGGCGCAACCTTGGCTGCATTCTGGCTGAAACCGTCAACATCCACCGCATCGCCCGGCAACCGGAACGGATTGAAATTTCCGCCGACACGGCGGCCATGCTGGATCGGTTCAAGGCCCGGCCCTGCATTTTCGTTTCCCTGCATACGGGCAATTGGGAACTGCTCGGGGTGACTGCCGGCCTGGCCGGCTTCAAGCTTGCCGGGATCTATCAATCGATGACCAATCCAAGCGTCGAGCGGCTGTCCGTATCCCTGCGCGCGCCCTATTACCGCGAAGGCCTGCTCGCCAAGGGCCACGGTACGGCGCGGGAACTGATCGCAATTCTGAAACGCGGCGGCAGCCTGGCATTTCTGGCCGATCATCGCGACCTGCGTGGCATCCAGGTTCCCTTTTTCGGCCGCGCCGCCTACAGCACGCCGATCCCGGCCAGCCTGGCGCGCAATTACGATGTACCGATTATCGCCGCGCGATTGATCCGGACCGGACCGGTCCGATTCAAGCTCGACGTGGAGCCCGTTCCGGTACCCGTTACCGAAGACCGCAAACAGGATATCGCCGACGCGACGACGGCCTATCATGCCGTATTCGAACGCTGGATCCGCGACTATCCCGGTCAGTGGATGTGGATCCATCGCAAATGGGTCGGCCACGATCATCGGGAGCCGGCCGACGGACAATAGTTGTGCAGCGCAAAAAATCCGCTAAAACAGCGCCGACCATTGTTTTTGGAGGCGTCAGATGAAATCCCCCCGGGCCTTTTATTCGCCGCTGGCCATCGGCGCGCCGGCGCCGTTTCGCGACCGTCCCGTACGGTTGGAGCGCATGATCCATTTCGTGCCGCCGCATGTGGAGAAGCTGCGCGCCAAGGTACCGGATCTGATCTCGAAAGTGGACGTGGTGCTCGGCAATCTGGAAGACGCCATTCCCGCCGATGCCAAGGACGCGGCGCGGGCCGGCTTTATCCAGATGGCGCGCGACAATGACTTCCGGGAAACCGGGTTGTGGACGCGTATAAACTGCCTGAACAGTCCCTGGGTTCTCGACGACATAACCAACATCGTGGCCGCGGTCGGCGACAAACTCGATGTGGTCATGCTGCCGAAGGTGGAAGGACCTTGGGATATCCACTATCTAGACCAACTATTGGCGCAATTGGAGGCGCGCCATGGCATCGGCCGGCCGATCATGATCCATGCCATCCTGGAGACCGCCGAAGGCGTGAAGAACGTCGAGACGATCGCCACGGCCAGCCCGCGCATGCACGGCATGAGCCTCGGACCCGCCGATCTGGCGGCTTCGCGCGGCATGAAGACCACCCGGGTCGGCGGCGGCCATCCCGACTATGCGGTGCTCGCCGATGCCGATGATGCAGGTGGCCCACGGACCGGTTATCAGCAGGATTTGTGGCATTATACCGTGGGCAAGATGGTCGATGCCTGCATGGCGGTGGGTATCAAGGCGTTTTACGGCCCGTTCGGCGACTTTTCCGATCCTGACGCCTGCCGGGCGCAGTTCCGCAACGCCTTTTTGCAGGGATGCCTTGGCGCCTGGTCGCTGCATCCAAGCCAGATCGATATCGCCAAGGAAGTTTTCAGCCCGGATCAGGAGGAAGTCGCTTTTGCAGCCCGGATATTGGAGGCCATGCCCGACGGGACCGGCGCCGTCATGATCGACGGCAAGATGCAGGACGACGCGACATGGAAACAGGCCAAGGTGATCGTCGACCTGGCCCGCCTGGTCGCAAAAAAAGATCCGGATTTCGCCAAAATCTACGCGTTATAAAGGAAATGCGTATCACAATGGCCGGTGACTTGTGACTTGACTCCGTTGCCATGGACTATACACCCATAGGAAGGACCGGGGGGCCAATCAAAGTAACGCGTTGATCGCCATGACGAAATTTAAAACAGCGAAATATCGCATCGGGCAGATCGTGCAGCACCGGATTTTTCCGTTTCGCGGCGTTATCTTCGATGTCGACCCGACCTTCGACAATACCGAGGAATGGTGGCTGTCGATCCCGGAGGATATCCGTCCGGCCAAGGATCAGCCCTACTATCATCTGCTCGCCGAGAACGAGGAAACCGAGTATATCGCCTACGTTTCGGAGCAGAACCTGTTGCCTGACGAAACCGGCGAGCCGGTACGCCATCCGCAGGTTTCGGAGTTCTTCGGTTCGATCGAGGATGGATTCTATAGAACCCGCGGAGAATCGCGGTTTAACTGATGCCGGCCGATACCGGCGGATACAAAAAGGCGCGCCCAAGCGGACGCGCCTTATCAATTTGAACTCTCGGCTTACTGTTCTTCGACGGCTTCGCGCTGTTTTTCGATCAGCTTCTTGCGCGCTTCCTCCGCACGCTTTTGCAGCTCTTTCTGCAGTTCCCGGTTCTGGCGCTCCATTACTTCCGGCTTCATGCCGGGACCGTCATAAGTCTTGGTGAAGCCGGCCAATGACAGTTTGAAGGGCACGGGCTTGGCCTGCTGGTTCAAGGTGGTCAACTGTAACTGGTTGCCCTTCTTCAACTGACCGATGAAACCTTTGTCGACCACCAGCTCGGCATAACAGGCATTGGGGAAGCAGATGGTGTATTTGGCTTCCTTGTGCTTGCTTTTGTCGACCTGCACCCGCATGCCGGGCAGGATGAGCATGCCGGGGGGTACGGAGATGATCAGCAATTTGCGCGATTCGCCGGTGATTTCGCGAACCGCCACCGAAGCGAGGAACTGACCGGTATTCGTCTGCAACTGCTGACCGATCAGGCAAATCTCCTTTTTCGATTTCGGATCGGTATTGCAGGCCTTGGACCACACCGCCTGGGCCTGTTTCGTCTCCGGTTTCTTCTCCGCTTCCTTCTTGGTGTCTTCCGAGGCCGCATGCGCCGCGGATATCCCCAGCAGGGCTGCCCCGGCAATCGCAACGAGCTTCTGATAAATCATTGTTTGTTTCGCCTTAGCTTTGTTCGTCATTCGCCATTCGCTGCCCCCGGGCCCGTTTTGATCCAAACGCCAATCGGGGCTTCACGACCTTGATTCGGGGACCTTCCGTCGTGGATCGTAGATCAGGCACTTCGGTGACCTAAAGGCCGTGCGCATTCTGTTGCGACACTAGAGCATTGTCCGATCACACGGGATCATTTGACCGCCTTCTCGCGTCTGCTGGCAAGGCAGGCTTCGCGCGGTGGTCTTAACTGACCAAAAGCGGAGCCTAACGCCGTCCAGCGGGCGCGAGAAAGCGGCCTTCGGTGGGCCAAATTCGCCCATCTGGTGCGTTGCGGCGCTTGCCCGATGCTTAAGCATCGCGCCGCGCACCGCGCCTTCCATATGAACGAATTTGGCACCATCAAATAATCCCGTGTGGTCGGACAATGCTCTAGGGTGCGCATGCATAGCTCGCTCGGCCTCATATTTCCAGCCGTTTTGCATGGAAATTGGGCGATTTGCTGTCAGAACGCTGTGATAGTCTGCCCCACGCGAATCATTGCCGCTTGGATGACAGCAATATGGGTTATAAAAGGGCGCGGCGCGCCACCCTCCCCATGACCGATCGAATTGGTCGCCATGCCGTTTCAAAACTTGTTGCCGGATTGGTCGCGGCATTGACCGGATTGTGCACCTTGGCAGAACCTGCCGATGCCGCGCCGCAGCACGCCTTGGCCATGCATGGCGAGCCGCTTTATCCGGCCGATTTCACCCATTTCAACTACGTCAATCCGAATGCGCCCAAGGGTGGCAGCCTGACCTGGGGTGTGATCGGCAAATTCGACAGCACCAAGCCGTTTATCATCAAGGGGCGTGCGGTACGCGGCCTGCGTGATCCCGTATTCGGCAACAATGTCTATGAAAGCCTGTTGACCCGCGGCCATGACGAGCCGTTCACACTCTATGGCCTGTTGGCGGAAACGGTGGAGGTACCAGACGACCGGAGTTGGGTGGAATTTCATCTGCGCGCCAACGCCAAATTTTCCGATGGCGAGCCCGTAACCGTCGACGACGTGATTTTCTCCCACCACATTTTGAAGACCAAGGGCCGCGGCAATTACCGGATCTACTACAAGAAGGTGGTGGAGGTGGTGAAGGTCGGGGAGCGTGGCGTACGGTTCAAGTTCGCCGACGGCGACGATCGGGAGTTCCCACTGATCCTCGGTCTGATGCCGATCCTGCCGAAACATCTCACCGACCCCGATACGTTCGAAGCGACATCGCTGGAGCCGCCGGTGGGCAGCGGGCCCTATAGGGTCGCGGAGATCGACGTAGGCAACCGCATCATCCTGCGCCGTGACCCGAATTACTGGGGTCGCGACCTGGCGGTGAAGCGCGGACAGGACAATTTCGACGAGATCCGCATCGAATATTACCGCGATCAAAACACCAAGTTCGAGGCGTTCAAGAAGGGGATCTACGACGTCAATCCGGAAGGCGATCCCGGACGCTGGGCGACGGCCTACGCCTTTCCGGCGGTCAAGGACGGCCGGATCGTCAAGGAAGAGGTGGCGACCGGACGCCCGAAAGGCATGTTCGGCTTCGTGTACAACACGCGGCGGGCGCTGTTTTCCGATGTTCGGACCCGCGAGGCACTGTCGTTCCTGTTCGACTTCAACTGGGTCAACAAAAACCTCTATCACGGTCTCTACAAGCGCACCGGGAGCTTTTTTGAAGGATCGGAACTGTCGGCCCGGGGCCGCCCGGCGGATGCCGCGGAAACCGCCCTGTTGTCACCATTTCCGAACGCCGTCCGGGCGGATATCCTGGCGGGCCGGTGGCAACCGCCGGCAAGCGACGGCAGCGGCCGCGATCGCAAGGCCTTGCGCCAAGCAGTCAAGCTGTTGGCCGAAGCCGGTTGGCAGATCAGGGACCGCATATTGACCAATGCGAAGACGGGGGAACCCTTTGTCTTTGAGATCCTAGTGGTCCGGCGCGACGACGAGCGCTTGGCCCTGGCCTTCAAGCGCAATCTCACCCTGATCGGCATCGATGTGACGATCCGGCTTGTGGATTCGGCACAATACCGCCAGCGGCTGTTGTCCTTTGACTACGACATGATCATGAACACCTGGTACAGTTCGCTGTCGCCGGGCAACGAACAATATAACCGCTGGAGTTCACTCAGCGCCGATGCGCCGAGCGCGTTCAACTACGCCGGCGCGAATTCGCCGGCCATCGATGCCCTTATCGACGCCCTGCTTGCCGCACGCGACCGGGCCGGCTTCGTGTCCGCCGTTCGCGCCCTCGACCGGGCTTTATTGTCCGGATTCTACGTCATTCCGCTGTTTCACTTGCCGGATCAGTGGATCGCGCGCTGGAATTACATACGCTGGCCGCAGAATCAGTCAATATACGGTTATCGTCCCGAAACGTGGTGGCACGAAATGAACTAGGCTGCCACAGGGCGTGTAGCCGATGGCCTTAAAAGCTGTCTTAGGGGCGCCATATGTCTGAACCAATCCACTAATTTGCGAGATCGACCATGATCCTGTGCGATGAGGCGGAAGCCAGGCTTTATGAAGACGGCGGCGCTTGGGGCGGTGCGTCAATTGACGCCCTGTTTCGCCATACCGCCGAATCGCATCCGGAGCGGATCGCGCTGACCGGCGATTGGAGCGACGCGGGCACCGGCGAGACATCAATTACCTACGGCCAGGCGGAATCGTCGATCGGTCGCACCGCCGCCGGTCTGCAATTGCTGGATCTGAAACCCGACGCGGTGATCGGCGTTCAAATCAGCCAAACGATCGACTGCGTTCTGTTCTGCTTGGCCTGTTGGCGCGCCGGTCTGATCGTCGCGCCGTTACCGGCCGTCTGGCGAGCCGGGGAAATCACACCGGCGCTGGAAGGGCAATCAACACGGGCGCTGGCGGCCATGAGCGCGGATATGAGTAAGGCCGAGGATCTGCGGGACGTCGCGGTCAATCTGTTCAATATCCGCTATGTCTTCGGCTCCGGCGACAACCTTCCCGAGGGCGTGATCGATCTCGGTACCATGGTCGGTGATGACAATCTGGAACCGCTAGTGCGGGTTCCGCGTGCAGATAACGCCGCCAATCACGTGGCGACGATCACCTGGACCACCCATGAAGACCAGGAAAATTTCGGAATTTTTCGAACACATAATCAATGGCTTGCAGCCGGTCGCTCAACCTATGTAGAAACTGATATTGAGAACGGCGCCAGCATCGTCTGCGCCTATGGGATGTCCGGCATGGCCGGATTTGCCGGCGCCCTCATTCCCTGGATCCTCAGTGGCGGCACCCTGCATCTTCACGCATTCCAGACCGTCGGGCGCCTGGCGGACCATATCAACGCCGTAGGGCCGGATCTGGTTCCCGTGCCGTTGTCGCTGGTCGATCCCCTTGCAGCGGCGCTGGACAGCGCCGGCGGCCCGACCCTGCTTGCGGTGCGGTCGATCCGCGAGCTTGAGGCCGATTCACAACAACAGTCCGACGGCACCCCTCTGGAACTGGTCCTCATTGACGAATTTGCGGCAATTGTCCGCCGGCGGGATCCGCACAATTCGAGCCACTTGATCCCGCTTTTGCCGATCACCATCGGTGACGATGCCGGCGCGGTGTTGTTGGATCTGTCCGTCAAGGTGCCAGACGACCAATCGAGCAAGTTACAATCGGGCGAATTGCGGGTACGCGGCGCCATGACTCCTTGCGCCACCGCGGCTGTTGGCCGCCAGCCTGCCGCCAAGGTGACTCTGAAACGTGATCGGCAGGGTTACATCCGCACCGGCTTCGGTTTCAAATTGGAATCGCGGGCACGTGATTTGGCGCGACCGCTCGGCCGGTTGGCTGATGTCATCGTTGTCGGCGGATTACCGATCCCCTTGAAATCTCTTGACGATCTGTTCAAGAACTATCCGGACGCCAAGGACGCGGCGGCCTTCGCGGTGCCCGATCGCGTGCTGGGGTCGCGTCTTTACGCGGCGATCGTCCCCAAGCAATTGCCGTTCGACGAGCAGGCATTTCGCGCCTATCTCGCCGATAGCCAAACCGGCATGCACAAGTTTCCCGGCGCCGTGGTTTCGGTTGCCTCTATACCGCGGAGCGCGAACGGAGCAGTGCATCGCAGTAAGCTGTTGGAAACTTTGACCGGCACCCGGTGAATTCCTTCAGCCGCCGTTAACCTGAAACATGGATGATGGGGCGACGAATGGCTGATGTTGGGTATTCATGGCAACACCGAACCGAATCCTGGTGATCGAAGCCGATCACCGGTCAGCAGATCCTGAATTCGGCCGCGAATTGGCTGATCTGGGATATGTGGCCGATATTGAAGCCGCCCTTGGGGATGATGTCGACCGCAACGGCAGCCTGGTGGCGCCGCGCGCCATCGTGGTCGACGCGAGCGCGGCCGATGACCGCGTAACCCTGTCACCACAGGATCTGATAACACTTGCCCGCAGACGCCATCCGCAGGCCTATGTTCCGATTGTCGCGATCGGCGCCGACGAAAACGGTCCGTCGGATGCCTTGGCGCAAGCGGACCTGGTGCTCAATGGCCCGGTCTCGGCATCGTCGCTGGTCACCGGCATTCGGTCGCTGAGGCGACGCAATGCCATTGCCGCCGAGCATGACCGACGCCTGGCGGTCGCCCGGAAGTTCGGCTGCCAATTGAACGACACGCAACCGGATACCAGCCGGCCGAGAACGCTTTATGTCGGTGAGCCGATTCATACGATCGGGCTGCAGGCCGCCATTCCGACGCAGATCGATCTGGTCGCCGCCCTCACCCCGATCAACGCCGAAACCTATATGGGAACCGTCCCGTTTGACCTGATCGTGCTCGGCTATAGCTGCGAAATGAACGCCGCATTGATCGAGACCTGGCGGCGTAATCCGGACTTCGCGCTGACGCCGATGTTGGCGATCGCGAACAATGCGGATGCCGGGCAGATTGCCGATTTGCATGCCGCCGGCGCCACCGACGTGGTCACCGACCCCTTGTACGATGCGACCATAAACCGGCAGATCGATCGTCTGACCGCCGAATCCATGCAGGCCGACCGGATCCGCCGGTTCTGGGCGAGCCTCCACTATGACGAATTGGTGGACGATGCGACCGGCGTCTATAGCCGGGAATTCGCCATGACCCATTTGCGGCTGGCCATGAACGATGCGCGACAGACCGGCGATCCACTGAGTATCATCGCCCTGCGGATCGGAGCGACGCTTTACGACGACCTTACGGTGACCAAAGCCGCGCTCGATACGGTGATCGCTGAAAAGGTCGGCAGCATGTTGCAATTGGTCTTGCGCGGTGAAGACATGGTCGCGCGGCTTGACGAAACCCTGTTCCTGGCGGTCATGCCGATGACGGAACATGCCGAAGCGGAAGTCGTGGCACGGCGGATTTCGGCGATTATGACCAATACGCCGCTGAAGGCCGATCAGGACCGCTCGGCAATCCTCGCCGATATCGATTGGGGCATCGCCACCTTGGCCGACCATGATACGCCGCTTTATTTCATCATGGATGCAACGCCGAAGGCGCGGGCGGCGTAAGCCCAACTTTTGATGCGAAGACTCAAAAGGGCCGCACGAATGCGGCCCTCCATGAGTTCGTGTGTCACGGACCTTTCGACGGACGATGGTCCTGTTCGACGGAGGGGTGGTCTAAGCCGGAGGCTGCTCCGACACCGCCACACACAATCCAAGGTCCTTTGACCACAGCGAATTCTCATTAGACATTGGATCACCTCCTTTCGTTTGTTGACGTTGTTTCAAGCATCGCCTTATTCGCGCGGAATGGCAAGGGGGAATGGGATCCGTTTCACCCGCTGTTGAACTGACGCCGGCCGGGCTTGTACCAAGGGTGGTGACTTTTGACCCATTTGATGGGCCAGATCGGTTCGTCGGCAAGGCGCGTCGCGAAGCGCGATACCGGCTATCGTGCGAGCGGCGCAACGCCGTCCGACGGGCCGATATGGCCCACCGAAGGCCGGGTTGCTTTGGCCTCCTGACGGCCATGCGCTCCGCTTATGGTACACAAGCACCACTGCGCGAACCGCATGGCCGTCAGGAGACCAAATCAATCCCGGTCAAATGGGTTAAAAGTCACCGCCCTTGGTATTACATGCTATCAGACCATACCCTGCCACTGCGAACCAACCGGAACCGCCATGCAACAAAGCGAAGACATCCTTCAAGTCGATGTCGTGTCCGACGTCATGTGTCCCTGGTGTTTCATCGGCAAAAGGCGCCTGGAATCAGCACTTGCCATGGTGCCTGACCTTGCGGTGGACATACGCTGGCGGCCGTTCCAGCTCGACAATACATTGCCGCGCGAGGGCAAGGACCGGCGGCAATATCTGCGGGAGAAATTCGGCGGCGAAGACCGGGCCCGGGAGATTTATCAGCAGGTCAAGGATGCAGGATTCGAAGAAGGCATCGCCTTCGCCTTCGATTTGATCGAAAAGTCGCCCAATACGCTTGACGCCCACCGGCTGATCCGCTGGGCCGGCGGCCAGGACCTTCAGGACGCCATGGTGGAACGCCTGTTCGAACTCTATTTTTTGGAAGGTGCTGATCTGACCGATATCGATACGCTCGTCGAGGCGGCCGAGGCCGTGGGTATGGACGGTGCGTTGACCCGTGAACTGCTGGAAGATGGATCGGACCGGGAGGCGGTTGAAGAAGAAATCGCCCTCGCCCAGCGCATTGGCGTCACCGGCGTTCCCTGCTTCATCATCGACAATAAATACGCAGTAATGGGCGCCCAGGATGCCGGAAATCTGGCCTCGGCCTTCCGCCAGGCGGCGGCGCAAAAGGCGGAAGAGGCGCAGTACCAGACCGAACCGGCGACATCCGACGCGGCGGACTGACCGCGCGCCGCGCAACCGACCGCCCTGCAGCCGGTCCACTGGATGCGTGGCAAGAGAAATTGTTTCCGGCTTATGCTAGCGTCAATGTTCGGATCAGGTTTGACGCCGTGTCAGGTCATCGATAATTTTGAAGATACCATGAATTCATCGTTTTTCAGCGACTTGTTGACGACGATCGCGGATCGCGGGCGGGAGTTGATCGACAGCCGCCGCGTCCGGACCGGCGGCACCTCGGAACTGCTCGGCTTGTGCGATGCCCTTTTGTCGGAGCGCGGCGAGGCGTCCGGCGTTGCACTCGCGGCGGACATCCTGGACGCCTATGGGGCCGCCGATGGCGACGAAAAAATTGCATTCTTCGACTATTTGACCGATTCATTCGGACCAGACGACGCGGCGATTAAGTCGGCGATCGACAGCTACCAGTCGACACCCGGCGTGGTGACCGCCAATACCCTGCATGACGCCACCGAGCCGCGGCGGCAGGAACTGATCCGGCGGCTGAACCTGGCCCCCGGCGGCACCGGCGCCCTGGTGGCCATGCGCGGTGAGATGCTGGCCCTGGACAAGCAACGCCGCTGGGAGGCACTCGACCGGGATTTCCAGCACCTGTTCCGCTCGTGGTTCAATCGCGGCTTCCTGGTGTTGCGGCGCATCGACTGGCAGACGCCCGCGGCAATTCTGGAAAAGATTATCGAATACGAGGCCGTGCACGCCATCGGAGATTGGGACGACCTGCGCCGGCGCATCGATCCCGCCGATCGCCGGCTCTACGCCTTTTTCCATCCGGCCCTGGTCGACGAACCGCTGATCTTCGTCGAGGTCGCCCTGGACACGGGCATTCCCGACGCCATCGAGCCTATTTTGGCATCTGACCATAAGGAGACCGATTTTCGCGACGCGTCGACCGCGGTCTTCTACTCCATTTCGAACTGCCAGTCCGGGCTACGCGGCATATCCTTTGGCCATTTCCTGATCAAGCAGGTGGTGGAGGAACTGGCCCGGGACTATCCGAAACTGAAAACCTTCGTCACCCTGTCGCCGGTCCCCGGATTCGGCCGGTGGCTGCGCCAATTGTCCGAACGCCACAATGATCGGTGGCATGATATCGGCGCCGCCGTCACCAATTGGATGGACGATCATCCGGACTGGCCGATCGCCGATCCGGTCGATGGGCAATTGACGAAAACGCTGACCAGTCTTCTTGCCCATTACCTGATCCATGAAACGACCCTTGCCCATCGCACCGCTGATCCCGTCGCCCGATTTCACTTGGGCAACGGCGCCCGCCTGGAGCGCATCAATTGGCTTGCCGATACGTCGAGCAAGGGCCTGCACCAGTCATTCGGCTTCATGGTCAATTACCAATATGAACTGAAAGATATCGAACGCAATCACGACGCCTTTGCCAATGACGGCGTCATTGCCGCCTCCAATGCCGTCCTACGCCAGGCCAAGGCGCTTGCCGGCATCAAACCGCCGGTCGCCGCCAATGCATGACAACCATCTTTTTCATCAATTGTTTGTTGCCGATGTCGATCCCGGCAAGGTGTTCATCGAGAGACCGGACGGCGCCAAGATCACCTATGCCGATGCCGCCGCGCGTTCAGCGCAAATTGCCCATGCCCTGGTCGAGTTGGGCGCCAGTCCCGGCGACCGCGTGATCGTCCAGGTGGCGAAGAGCGTGGAAGCCTTGCTGCTCTATCTGGGCTGCGTGCGCGCCGGCGCTGTCTTTATTCCCTTGAACACCGCCTACACGGCAACCGAGGTCGCCTATTTCATCGGCGATGCGGAGCCGGCGGTGGTGGTGTGCGATCCGGCAGGCGTGGAAGCGATGACGGCGATCGCTCACGGACTGGCGCGGCCGGCACAGGTAGTCACGCTCGACAGGTCCGGCAAGGGCAGCCTCACGGAGATGGCGGACCATCAGGCGACCACGTTCGACAATGTGGCCCGTGGGCCCGACGATCTCGCCGCCATCTTATACACGTCCGGCACCACCGGCCGCTCCAAGGGGGCCATGCTGAGCCACGAGAACCTGGCCTCCAATGCACGCATTTTGCGCGATTACTGGCAGGTGACGTCGGCGGACAAATTGCTCCACGCCCTGCCGATCTTTCACACCCATGGCCTGTTCGTCGCCACCAATACCCTGATGGTGGCCGGCGGATCGTTGTTGTTTCTCGCCAAATTCGACGCCGACACGGTGGTCCGGCAACTGCCGGCGGCGACCATGATGATGGGCGTGCCGACCTTCTATGCCCGCCTCCTCGCCCATGACGAATTCGACAAAGACCTGGTCGGCCATATGCGGCTCTTCATATCCGGTTCCGCGCCGCTTTCGGCGGAAACCCATCGCCGGTTCAGCGCCCGCACCGGCCATGCCATCCTGGAGCGTTATGGCATGACGGAAACCAACATGAACACCTCCAATCCGTATGACGGTGACCGCCGCGCCGGCACAGTGGGGTTCCCCCTGCCGGGCGTCGACCTGCGTATCGTTGATGCCGAAACCGGTGCTCCGCTACCGGATGGTGAAATCGGCATCATTGAGGTGCGCGGGCCGAATGTGTTTTCCGGCTATTGGCAAATGCCGGAAAAAACCGCTGAAGAATTTCGCGACGACGGGTTCTTCATTACCGGCGATATGGGCATGGTCGACGATCGGGGCTACGTCAGTATTGTCGGCCGGGACAAGGACCTGATCATATCCGGGGGATTTAATATCTATCCGGCGGAAGTCGAAGCGGCTATCGACGAAATTCCAGGGGTCGCCGAAAACGCCGTGATCGGCGTTCCCCACGGGGATTTCGGCGAGGGTGTGACCGCCGTGATCGCACCGGATGGCAGCGGCGATGTCAGCGAAAGCGCAGTGCAGGCGGCGCTTGCGGCAAAATTGGCGAAATTCAAGATCCCGAAGCGGGTGATGATCGTCGACGCCCTGCCCCGCAATACCATGGGCAAAATCCAGAAGAACGCCCTGCGGCAGACTTATCAGGGCCTCTACGCTGACGATCCAGGATCCGCCCGATGACCACCAAGGCCGACCCGGTCGCGAACCTGTCCGAATCCGGCGGCAATGGCGGCGGCCACGAATCCCTGACCCGGCGTGTCTATACAAGGCTGCGCGACGATATCCTGTCGGGCGATTTGCCGCCGGACAAAAAGCTGAAAATCGACGAATTGCGCCGCGATTACGCGATCGGGTCGAGCCCCCTTCGCGAGGCGCTCAGCCTGTTGACGTCCGACGGCCTGGTGGAACGGCTGGATCAACGCGGCTTCCGGGTATCGGCGGCCAGTGCCGGGGAGTTCGACGAACTCTTGAAAACCCGTTGCTGGCTGGAGGACCGGGCACTCCGGGAATCAATCGCCCATGGCGACACGCAATGGGAAGAGGCGGTCGTGCTCGCCTTTTACCGCCTGTCCCGCGTCCCGCGCTCGTCTGATGCCGATCATTTCGTTGCCAACAAGGACTGGGAGCAATTGCACAAACGATTCCATATGGCGCTGATTTCCGCCTGCGGCGCGTCATTGCTATTGCGCTTCTGCGATCAGCTCTATGATCAGAGTATCCGCTATCGCCAACTCACCGGCCCCGCCGCCTATCCGAAACGCGACACCCAAAAGGAACACGAAGAGATCATGCAGGCGACCCTCGATCGCAACGCCGACCTGGCGGCGGAGCGCCTGATCTCCCACTATCGGCAGACTGGATCGATATTGAGCAAGGTGTTGACGGGGTGAAGTTGGTGTTGATCAGCAACTGTTAAAAGAAATAGCAATTCAATTTAGGTGCATAGTACCGAATTGTTACAGTCATTCCGCCTCCATATCGAGGGTATAGAGCCGCTGCGGCTTGCGGACGCCCCGCAGGGCGAATTTGCCGAGCGATATCAGCCGGACAACCTCCCTGCCGGCACTGTCGGCGAAGGCTGACGAGATGATCAGCCGCCGCTGTTCGCCACGACACAGGGCCTCGATCCGGCTTGCTTCATTGACCGCCGGACCGATCACGGTGAAATCGAGCCGGTCTTCTGCCCCGACATTGCCGAACAGCAATTCGCCGCGATGGAGCGCGATCGAGACATCGCTGGTGATCTTACCGGCCTCGGCCCGCTCGGCACTCAATGCATCGACGTTTGTCAGGCAGAGCGCGCTCGCATCAAGCGCCGCCTTGACCACATCTTTCGGCTGGTCGAGACGGAATATGGCGAGCAACCCGTCGCCGATAAATTTCAAGACCTCGCCGCCGTGATCGCGCAACGTGTCGACCAATACGTCGAAGTAATCGTTCAGGAGATCCGCCAGGTCCTCCTTGGTCTCGCGATCCGAGGCTTGGGTGAAACCGGCGAGATCGGCAAAGACGATCACCGCGTCGATCACCTCCACTTCGCCGCGCAGTACCGAACCCTCGATGACTTTACGCGCGGCGTCATTGCCCAGATAGGTGCGCAGAAGATCGTAGGTCACATCGGCGGCCATGATCGCCCGGATCGTCGTGCCCAGCGCCGGGATCAGCGCGCGGATCACGTCCAGGTCGTAA
This sequence comes from Rhodobiaceae bacterium, assembly GCA_965224185.1. Taxonomy (GTDB): domain Bacteria; phylum Pseudomonadota; class Alphaproteobacteria; order Rhizobiales. The sequence goes on from OZ245042.1 coordinate 442,463, forward strand.
TTGGTGAAGCCACCCTGGCGATCGGTCGCCCATGACGTGAAGAACGTGCTGAGCGGTCCGGTGCCGAGCCCGGGATTCTTGGCATCGGACGTCGCCAGATATCCGGTCGCGCCCTCCTTTTTCAGCCGCTGCACGAGGGGAAACCGCGATGGTTCGTCGCCGGTCAGATCTTCCACCACTTCCGGCAAGTCATTTCGACTAAGATAAGCAAATGGGATAGCGTCGAAATCGACCGTATCGTCTTTTTTCAACGCACGGCTCCAAGACCCGCGCTCGATCCGGTCTTCGTCACGATACCAACTGATATCGAAGCCGGCGACAGTGGGATGTAAGGTTGGAAAGCCGACCCCGACCCGGGCGACCGAGATTCCGCCGGCATTTAAACGCCGGCCTACCTCGCCCACGATGTCGCATTCATCGATACCGGCCGGTCCGGCCTGGGCGATCCATTTGAACAGGGCAAGTTGTTCCGATGCGTCCACGATTAACTCTCTCTCCGATCGAGTGGCACTTCGGAGACTTAGTGATTGGTTGGGCCGATACCAATCACAATTCGATCATCAAGTCAGACCGCTTCGATTGCCGTTGCAATCCCCTGCCCGACGCCGATGCACATGGTCGCGAGCGCCCGCTTCTGGCCTTTGTCCTTCAGTTCCAGGGCCGCAGTGCCCAGGATCCGCGCACCGGACATGCCCAGAGGATGACCGAGCGCGATGGCGCCGCCATTGGGATTGACGTAATCGGCATCATCGGCCAGTCCAAGCTCACGCATCACCGCCAGCGCCTGGGCGGCGAAGGCCTCGTTCAACTCGGCAATATCGATGTCGGTGATCTTCAGGCCCAGCCGGTCGAGCAGCTTGCGGGTCGCGGGCGCCGGCCCGAAACCCATGATCCGCGGTGGCACACCGGCGGTGGCGGCGCCCAGTATACGGGCAATCGGTGTCAGGCCGTAGGTATTGACCGCCCGCTCAGAGGCGAGCAACAGGGCCGCGGCGCCGTCATTGACCCCCGATGCGTTGCCGGCGGTCACCGTGCCGCCCTCGCGAAACGGTGTCGGCAGGCCGGCTAGCCGTTCCAGGGTCGTTTCCGGGCGCGGATGTTCGTCGTGCTCCACCACGATTGGATCGCCGCGCCGTTGGGGGATCGTTACCGGCACGATTTCCCGGGCCAGCCTGCCGCCGTCACGGGCGGCACCGGCCCGCTGCTGGGAGCGATGGGCGAATGCATCCTGGTCCGCTCGGCTGACTTGATAATCCTCGGCCACGTTCTCGCCGGTCTCGGGCATGGAATCGACGCCATATTGCTTTTTCATCAGCGGATTGACGAAGCGCCAGCCGATGGTCGTATCGTGGATCTCCGCATTGCGGGAAAACGCTGTCGAGGCCTTGGGCATGACGAAGGGTGCGCGCGACATGGATTCCACGCCGCCGGCAATGATCAAATCCGCTTCCGCGGTCTTGATCGTCCGGGATCCCATGGCGATCGCGTCCATGCCGGATCCGCACAGCCGATTGACGGTCGTGCCCGATACGGCGGTCGGCAGTCCGGCCAGCAATGCCGCCATCCGCGCAACGTTACGATTGTCCTCACCGGCCTGGTTGGCGCAGCCAAAGATCACGTCGTCGACCCGCTCCCAATCAACGCCCGGATTGCGTTCCATCAACGCCTTGATCGGGATCGCTCCCAGATCGTCCGCCCGAACGGCGGAAAGAGCGCCGCCAAACCGACCGATCGGCGTGCGGATATAGTCGACAATATAGGCATCGGACATGGAAATGGATCCTCTTGGAGACTGTCGTCGTCTGTGGTTGTTATGTTCAGGACGCCCCGGCCTATTCGGGCATCTCCACCGGCCCGTCATTGTCCTTCCAGGCGGTGAAACCACCGGCAATGTGACAGACCGGTTTCAGGCCCATGCGCTGCATCTGCTGGGTTGCAAGCGCAGAGCGCCAGCCGGCGGCGCAGAAGAAGATGAAGCGTTTGTCTTCGCCAAATACCTCGCGGAAATAGGGGCTTTCCGGGTCGACCCAGAATTCCAGCATGCCCCGCGGCGCATGGACCGCTCCGGGCACGCGCCCTTCCCGTTTCAGTTCGCGAATATCGCGGATATCGACGAACACCACATCATCGGCGCCATGGCGGGCGATCGCGTCTTCCACCGTCAAGGTTTCGATTTCGGCCTCTGCCGCCTCGACAAGGTCTTTGCAGCCGACGGTGATTGACTGAGACATGGCGCTCCTCACTGCTTGGAGCATTGTCCGACCACACGGGATCGGCCGACGCTCCAGGAACCATGACTTAGACCATAGCGCGGAAAAAAAACAAGGGCGCGCCGAACTAGGCACGCCCTCAATTTCCAAACTCGCGGGATGTTTACCGGGACGCCACCACGGATGCGTCAAAACCACCAAACAAATAGACCAGCGCAAGCACGCTGCCGAGTGCCACAACCGTCCAGGCCATGGTGCTCCAGCAGGATTTCTGTACCTGTTGTTCCATTAAGGGTCCTATATCGACTTGCTACAAAGCCGCGGGGCACACCGGTATTTCACCGGCGCCCCCGGATTGGCGGCCTGATTAATGAATTGTTAATTGTCACGCAAGTGACAAAATTACCTAGGTTTTGACGTGCCGAACACAGATCCCTTGTTAGCGCTGCATCTCTCTGAGATAAAATAGCAATTTCGATCCGGCCAAATACATGCGCCGGCTCGGTTTGTGGAAAAACTGTGATAAACCGCAATCAGGAGCAGAACCCCAATTGCCCAGCCGATCCTTCGATGCGGCCCGCCGGGTTTGACCGACGGACCGATCACCGTGAAATCGAGGCAGTCCTCGCCGCCCCCAATTGCTGATATCACGTATCGAATGTCAGCCAGTCGGCATACATGTTCACCATCCGCCCGCCGGGCTCGTGCAATCCGGAAATCGCGGCCATTTCGTCGGCTTTGAGGTCAATCGTCTCGGCTTCGAAATTGGCCTTAATCCGCTCCGGCGTCGCCGATTTCGGGATGGCGATCACGCCCTGTTGCAGGATCCAGCGCAATGTCACCTGTACCGGCGTGCAGTTATGAGCGTCGGCAATCCGCTGGATGACCGGATTGTCGTTCACCTTGCCCTTGGCGATCGGACAATAGGCGGTGACACCAAGACCGTGGCGCCGACAGGCCTCAAGGACCGGCCGTTGATCGAGGAATGGATGGAATTCAACCTGATTGACCGCAAGGGGGGCATCGGACAAAGCGACCGCCTCGTCGATCAGCGCAACGGTGAAATTTGAAATGCCGATAGCGCGGGCCTTGCCTTGCCGATGGGCCTCGTTCAGCACGCCGATGGTTTCGGCAAGCGGCACGTCGCGGCTCGGCCAATGGAGAAGCAGCAGGTCAACGGCGTCCACGCCCAATTTTTCCAGCCGCTGGTCCACCGCCCGGCGGAACGCATCCGCCTGGAAATGGTCGGGCCAGATCTTGGTGGTGAGGAAGACCTGGTCGCGATCAAGACCGCTGGCGCGCAAACCGGCGCCCACCGCCTCTTCGTTTTCATACATCTGCGCCGTATCGAGATGGCGATATCCGACCTGCAACGCGGCTTCGACCGCGCGCTGGCATTCGGCACCCTTCATGGGCCAGGTGCCGAAACCCAATTGCGGAATGGTCGTGTCGTTATGTGTCACCGTGAGCATTGGCGGTCCCCGGTTGTTGATTCGGATTAGATGGTGGCTGCAGAACCGGGCGCAAGATCAGGGAACCGGATCAAGCACCGTGCCGTCCACAAAGCCGACCTGTCCGCCGGCCGAGACCTCACAGACACGCTCGTCCAGCAGTTTGCGCCAGGTAACCCGGCGCCCGAACTGCCAGGTGCCAAACGGGATTTCCGGGCGGCACCAGCGCAGTACGATTCCGGTCGTGCCGCGCTTGACCTCACCCTTGGCGGCCGATCCGGCTTCCGGCGCGGCGCGCAAGGCGGCGTCGGACCGCGCGGTATAGGTCATGTCATAAGGGCTTGCCGACTGCGCCATCGCAGCAGCCACGGGAAGCGCCACGCCGATGGAAGCCAGGACAAGGCGTCGGGACAGCCGCATCTTTCATCCTCCAGTTACCGTCTGGATGATGGCCGAAACCGCGACGTGGTTGAAGCGGAAAATGTGCGATCCGGTTTGGCCGGTTAGCCCAGGTCGGCCATCGAATTCACGACCCGGCCGACAAGGCCGTACTCGATCGCCTCTTCGGGCGACATCCAGTAGTCGCGATCGGTATCCTTTTCAATACGCTCCAATGGCTGACCCGTGGCGTCGGCGAAAATCTGGTTCAGCCGATCGCGCATCTTCAGCATTTCGCGGGCCTGGATTTCAATATCCGTCGCCGCACCGCCGGCACCGCCCGACGGTTGATGCAGCAGGAACCGGGTATTGGGCGTGCATAGGCGTTTTTCGACCGGCACCGAGACATAGATCAGCGCCCCGGCGCTTGCGACCCAGCCGGTGCCGATGATGCGTATATTGGGGCCGATGAAGCGGATCATATCGTGGATCATGTCGCCGGATTCCACATGGCCGCCCGGCGAGGACACCAGCACGTTGATCGGGTCCTCGGATGCATGGGCAAGCGCGAGCAACCGTGCTGTCACATCGCGCGCCAGGTCCATGGTGATCTGGCCGGTCACGAGGACCGTGCGGGAGTCAAACAGGTTCTTGTCGACCGGTGTGGAATGCGGCAGCTTGCTTTTGTCTTCTTCGTCTTCGTCGTCGTCAAACCGCACGGAAGCGGGCTTGAAAGGTCCGGTCATTTGGTCGCTCGCATGGTGGTGGCCGGCACCGCAGGATGCGGGTCGGCTGTTCGTCGATTCGCTGCGGCCTTACTTAAGGCATGACCGGCGGCGCCGCAATCGGGCCGGCGGGTTTTTTCATCCGCCGTGTTACCAATCGCCTAACCGTCCACCACACAAATCCACCTAATGCGTGTTGCGACAAAGTGGATCGCAAGTCACATCATGTAGTCATTCCGGCGAAAGCGGGAATGACTGTTTCATCAGTCGTACCGAGCCCGATGGAACGCAACGTGCATCAGTAGCTCAAACGCGGCCACCACTCGCCCCGGCCCTCGGGCAACAGGTCAAGCATGTTCCAAACCGGCGAATAGAGATCGAGCCCGCGGCGTTTATCCGGCCCGATCAACGCCGTCGTTGTGTATGTGTGAGACAGATTACCGTCGGCATCGCATAAAAAAACGCTGAGGCCAGGCATCTGGTTGCCCGCCTCATTCTCCATGCCGAAGTCGCGGTTGAACGTCGTTCCGCCGCTTGAGACCAGGCGCAGATTGCGCCAATTGCGGCTGGCGGCGAAATCGCGAAATTCGGCAACCGACTGCTTGGCGATACAGACCACGTTGGCGTTCTGCCGCAGATGCGGTGCCACCGCGTCATAGCCGTCGGCCCACATGGTGCACATGGGACATGGCGACTGGTCGGCTGGATTCCACATGAAGTGAATGACGATGAGCGGTTTTGCCGGATCAGTGAAGAGTTCGGACAATTTGACCGATCTCTGCTCACCGGACCGGCCGATTGGCGCATCGATTTCGGTGAAGGCGTAATCATCGACCGGGGTCGACATGGGCAACCGGCGACGCAGGGCGGCAACCCGCTCGCGCTGCTGCTTGAGGTCGTCTTCGGCGATCAGCAGTTCGGCGCGCAAAGCCCGGTAATCCTCCGACGCCCGGTCCAAGACAAAGTCCCGCATGGTGCCCTCCTCGCTTCATTTAACCTTTCAGTTAAATTAAATGGACCTGGCGGAATGTCAAGGTTGGACAGCGATTTTTCTTCGACAGACAAAACCGCCCGAACCGGGACGGCAGTCCGTCGGTTCGGGCGGTTGGGAAATAGGATCTACCAAATATAGGCCCGATAGCAATACGGAGCGCGGTAGCGCACGAGTTTCCAGCCCCAGTGAGGCTTGTAGACCCGTTTCGTACGCCAGACATAGCGGCAGCTATATCCAGGACGGTACCAAGTGTAGTATCGGCGCGGACCCCAACCGGGACGCCAGTAATGGCGATGGTGGCGGTAATAGGCGCGATAACGCGGGCGATAATGGGGCCGGTAATGCGGACGCGGATAGGGATGGTAATGACGACCCCTTTTCGTCGCCGCAAACCGCGTCGTATTGCGCTGGTGCATCGCCTTGCCGCCATGGCGCGACTTGCGGTGATACTTGGACCTGGCCAGGTCCGACCGTTTGGTACGGCGCTTGTGCGCATGCTTGCGGTTTTTAGCGCGCTTACGCACGGCTTTGCGGTTTTTAGAGTGCTTTTTCCATCCGTGTTGTTTGGTCTTGTGTTTGCCGACATGGGCAGAGGACTTCTGGTTGCCTTGATATTGGCCGGCGGCAGCCGGGGTCGCCATCAGCGCCGTTGATCCGATGAGGGAGGCCGCCGTAACGGCGATCATCGCCATTTTCAACATGGTCGTCTCCATGATTGCGTGATTCCATAGATAAGGTCGAACCAAGTTGTACGAATTCGACGCTGAACTGCCCCTTAGGAGCCTATTCATCCTACATTCACGTACGATCAGCCGATTGGTCGACGCCGTGACCCACAACGCTAGGCGGCGGATTCGGCCGGTATCCCATTGTTTATCGGGCGCATGGAATCATCCAGTTCGCTCGCCGCTTCGGCCTCGGTATGCGCCAAGGCATTCGCCAGCTCTATATATAATTTGCCCGGCAGCGGCGGCGCGAAGATGTAACCCTGGGCGGTGGTGACGCCCATTTCGCGCAGCTTTTCGATCTGCTCCATGGTCTCAACACCCTCGGCGATAATGCCCATGCCGAGATTGCCGGCAAGTTCCACCAAGGTGTCGACAATGGTGGTGGAGGAATGATCCGACCCGAGCGCATCGATGAACATCTTGTCGATCTTGATAATATCAATGCCCAATTGCTGCAGATATGCCAGGCCGCCATGGCCGGTCCCGGCATCATCAAGGGCGACCTTAGCCCCCAGGGAACGCAGTTCGGCCATGATCCGCCGCGCCTTGTCGATATCCCTCAGCGGTTGGCGTTCGGTGACTTCAAACACCAGTTGATGATAGGAAATCGGACCGTCGCCATAGATGTGTTGGACATCATCAACGATTTCGCGGTCGTCAAAGTGACCGGCAAACAGGTTGACAGACAGTTTGAATGACGGATGGTCGGCGTATAGCTTGCCGACTTCCGCGACTGTTTTCTCCATTAATTGTTTCGTTATTTCAAATATGTGTCCGGAGTTCTCAGCGTAATGCATGAACATTCCCGGCGGCACGACGGTGCCATCTTTTCGAATCCAGCGCACCAACACCTCGCAGCCCCTGAGTTGTCCGGTCGCCAAATCCATGACCGGCTGGTAATAGGGGAAGAACTCGCTGTTGCGGATGGCCAATGCGAATTCATCGTCGACTTCCGGTCGGCGGTTCATCCAGATTGCCATAAGGACAAACAGGGTGCCGAAAAGGCCCGCGGCGATATTCACCAGGAATTCCAGGGATTCCACCAGTTTCAGCACCGCGCTGGCGGGCACGGAAATTTCCGCCATGATCGGATAGCGATCGGATTGGGCTATTTCCGTCACGATATCGGACGGTTGATCGGAATTGTCCTCCAATTGCCCCATGACGAACCATCTGTCGCTGGATCCCAGGGTTACGCTGACCCGCCGGTAGGGCCGCAGAAATTCCGGCCCGATATCAAGGTGAATGGCCTCCGGGTCCAAATAGGCGACCAGACGAACACCGTCGCCGACATGCCAGCCGACAATGGCCGCATGCGCGCCGAGGGACCTCCCTTCCAGCAGTCCCAGCGACACGGCCGGCGCGTCGGCCTGGTGCCTTGGAAGCAGGCCTGTCATATTCTTGGCCCGCGCGGGTTCGGTGCACATCACATTGCCGTTGGCATCCAAAAGTCCGATACGGTTGATCTCGGCGTGCTCATGGGACGCTTCCATGAATGCATGACGGGCTTCGGCGCGGCAGGTTACATGCTCCTGTCGATGAAGGGCGCGCAGCAGGGACAGCGATTCCCCGATCAGTTCATCGCCGCGGGCAACGTACCGTTCGGCTGCCGCTTTCATTTCCGTGCGGCTGTATTGCACCGCATGGGATTGTATTGTGTATTCGGCCACCATGAGCGGACCCACCGCCAGGAAGATGGCGATGACGATATGCCGAACCAAAATGATAGCGCGTTTCGACAAGACCCGGCGATTCCCCTTCGACAGGCCGACTGTGCACCAAGCCGGTAAAGGAGCCCTAAAGATCCGGCGGTCGCGAAATCGGTGTATTCGCCGATGATCGGCCGCGAACGGGGCCTTGCAACGAACCGCGGACCTGCGTACCTGTTCGCAGCTTTAAGAAATCCGGGAGAAAAGCCGGAATGGATGCACTGTTTATCGGGCAGGCCTATATTGACGTCACCTTCCTGACCGACCATATGCCGACGGGCGACGAAAAGTATGTGGCACAGGATTTTGCCGTGAGTTTTGGCGGCAATGCCGTGACCGCCGGCTTCTGCTGCGCCAGGCTGGGAACCGCGCCGGACATTCTATGCTCGCTCGCCGACGACTGGCTTGCCAGAATGTTCTTGGATATGGCGGCCAAATACGGCATCTCCGTTCACGCTCGCAAGGTGCGGCAATCGTCGCTGTCTTTCATCATGCCCAAGGACGGCAAGCGGGCCATCGTGCGCTGCCGCGACAACGATTATCTGCATCCGTTTCCCACTCTTACGCTGACGAATTGCCGCGCTCTGCATTTGGACGGGCACCAGCCCCATGCGGCCATGCATTATGCAAAATCATGCCGCGAGGCCGGGATATTGACATCCCTGGATGGCGGCTCGGTGCGCGCCAATACCCATGAATTGCTGGAATTTATCGATGTCGCCGTGGTCTCCGAATTGATGTGTTCGCAATTGGACCTGTCACCCAACGACATGCTGGCCTACTTGAAGTCCAGAGGCTGCCGGGCCGGCGGGGTAACCCTTGGCGAGCGCGGCGTGGTCTATTTCGATACCGACGGCGAGATCCGCGAGATGGCCGCCCTGCCCGTTGCCGCCGACAAGGTGATCGATACCAACGGAGCCGGTGATATTTTTCACGGCGCCTATATCTGGTCCTGTCTCAACAGACCGGACCTGACCTGGACTGAGCATTTCGCCTTTTCGCGCGGCGCCTCCGCTCATGCAATACAGCATTTGGGAAACGAAGACAGCCTGCCGACACGCGCCGATGTGGAACGGGCCATCGCCGACTTGTCACCGGCCGCATGATGCTGACAGACGGGGTCGGCCGCGCTATTTACCCATCGACACGGCTTTGCCTTGCCGAAACCGTTTCAACACTCCACACTTCGGTTCCGATCCGGCGACAATGGGACTGTCGCCGGAAGGAGATTAAGTTTAGCGATCGCAAACAGGGACTACGATCCATGGGAAACCTTCTGCGCCACACAAGCCTCGCCGCATTCTGCGCGGCGGCCATTCTTCTTTCCGGTCCGGCATCCGCCTTCGATGCCACGGGCAATCCGGTCGCCGATGCACTTTTGTCCGCCATTGAGGCGGGCGGTGTTACCGATCTCAAGGTGGAGGCGGTGACCGGCAGTGGCGGCAATGCCCGTATTACCGGCCTGTCAGGCGCCTCCACGGAGGACGGCGAGACCACCAAGACGACAATCGGCTCGATCGAGTTCGTCAATGGCGCGGTCAACGGCGACGGCGGCATAACCGCCGACGAGATGAAGTTTGCCGATGTCATGATCGATGGCGACGGCGCGGTGATCAGCGTTAAGAACGCATCGGTCCGCGCCGTGTCGCTACCCGGCGCCGCGGCCATCAAGGCGGACCAGACCGCCGCCGGACAGACAGCGAGTTTTCAAAGTTTTGTCGTCGAACAATTGGTGGTCAATGCCGATGACGGAACGGTTGTTCCGGTCAACGGATTGCGCTTCGACGGCTCCGCGCCGGTTGACGGCATCTATCCGGATGCGGATCTGAATGTCACCGGCATCACGCTGAACCGGGCCGATATGAAAGACCCCGAATTTGCCGGACAAATGCAGGCGCTGGGATATGAACAACTGGTCCTGGATCTGCAGTTCAAGGCAAACTGGGATTCCGGCAGCGAAAAAGTCACGTTGAATCCGCTTCAGCTCGTTATCCAAAATGCCGGCACCTTGACCCTTTCCGGCGATGTCAGCGGGATGTCGGCGGAGATGATGCGCGACATCCAATCCGGTGCTCAAAAGACCGATCCCATGGCGGCGATGGAGGTCCTGAAACTCGACGGCCTGAAAATCCGCTACGACAACAATTCGCTGGCCGAACGCATGCTCGATATGCAGGCCAAGCAAATGAACGTGACGAAAGACCAGCTCGTTGCCCAGCTCACCGCATCCATGCCCATCATGCTGGCAATGCTCGACAATAAGGCGCTTCAGGACATGGTGACCGCCGCGGCGACCAAATTTCTGAACGACCCCAAATCGATTACCGCCGTCGCCGCGCCGGCGCAGCCGGTGGCCGCCGGCGCGATCATGGGCGCGGCGATGATGGCGCCGGGATCGATCGCCGATCTGCTTTCGGTCAAGATTACCGCCAACGACTGATCGGGCCGAAATCCACGGGCACTGCGCGCGGTGTCCGTGGTCGCTTCACGAACTTTCCATTGCACGACCGGTAGCCAGCGGCCCGTCGATGGTGTTCAATAACGCCTTCCTGCGGAACCTGCATGAGTGGCCGCTCATCTGGCGGGACGATCCGGCCGCTTTTGATAAATATCTTTGCGACAAAGGCGTTGAGACGATGCGAAATGGTAATGGCTTGGCGGTATCCGTCTATCGGGCAGCACTGATTGGCGCCATCTGCGTGCTCTTTTCGGTGGCGCCGGCTTCGGCACAGTCGGAAGCGGAATCGATTTTCAAGCAATGGTTCGCGGATCTGCGCGAATGGGGGGCTACCGAGGCGGACTATGACAGCCTCGATTACACCGCCGGCAGCGATCAGCTTGTGGTGCGGGGCATGCGCATCCGTCTTCCGATGGACCTGTCCATCGGGCCGGCCGCGGCCAAAATTGAGATCAAAGCCCGTTCTGAGCAGGTGACGATTGATGGGCTGCAGGCCGACTCGGAAGGTTTCCAATACCGGAAATTAGCGTTTTCCGACGGTTCGCAAATGACATTCTCGGTGATCACGGGCGCCGAGGCCAACGCGAACATCAAATATACATTTGACGGCTATGTCGCGGAGAACGGAAGCTGGCCGCGCCTGCCGGTTTTGTCGACCGATCCGCAAAAACCGGTTTCGCGCTACTTCCCGATCCTTCGCGTGTTCCGGGATACGGCGCTGGGCCGGGCGAGGATCGCGCGGTTGACCGCCTATCAGGACGGCAAGGACCAGGCAGCCGTGACGACGACCTATTCCGATATCGAACTGGCGGGCATGGTCAATGGTCGAATCGGCAGCTACTCGCTGGCCAGCATGCAGCTCAATATGACCGCGCCGATCGAAGGCGGCCAAATGATGCCCATCACCTTCTCCACCGGCCGGCAGGCGGCAAGAAACTACGATATCGGGGCCTTTATCGACGCTATCGACCCGGAGAACCTGGTATCCCCCCAGGCGGCCAAGAAAACCTCCAGTGTTGTCGACGAAATCAGCGTCAGGGATTTCCAGGTCGACCTGCCCGGCGTGATCAAGTTCAAGGTCGAGGAAATGGCCCTGACCGACTGGCGGGTGCGGCCGATGAACCGGTTGTTGCCGATGATCGACAGCCTTCTTTCAGGTGGGCAGCCGGACCCGGCGACAATCACCGCACTGATCGATTCGGCGGTCAATATCTACGATTTCGGCCGGTTGGAGATTACCGGAACCACCGTCCAGGGCATCGAGAATATGGGTGGCTCCGTGAAATCAATCCGCATCGACAAGGTCAGTCGGGAGGGCATCGGCCGCTTCCTGATTGACCGGCTGAAAGTCGATGCCGGTGCCGTCACCGCGAATATCGGTGAATTCTCCATAGAGGAGGTAGAATTTCCGGCCTTCGCGGCGGTCGCGGCGGCGGTCATGGCATCCCAATCCGGCCGTGAACCGACGCCGCGTGAGGTCCTCAATGTCATCCCGATGATCAATCGTATTGAGACGACCGATCTGGCTTTTACCGATCCCCTCGGACGGGCGGCCTCGTTGCAATCCTACCGGCTGGTCATGGACCGGTTCATCGATCCGATCCCGACGGAACTGCGCAACGCCGTGGAGCGGCTGCGGATGTCGGTTGCCTTTGCCGAAGACGACCGGGCACGCAAGACGTTTGAGGCGCTTGGTTATGATGAAATTACCCTATCCCAGGACATCGATATTCGCTGGAACGAGGATACCGAGGAACTGACGCTGGACCGCCTGATCGTTGACTTCGAAAACGGCGGCAGCGCGGAGCTTTCGGCAGTGGTCACCGGCGTCCCGCGGACACTTTTCGAAAATCCGGAACTGGCGCCAATGGCGGCCCTGGCGGTCGGGTTCAAGTCCGCCGAAATCGTCATTCGCGATGATTCGCTCGCCGAGCGCCTTCTCAAGTCGCAAGCGCAGAAGATGCAAGTCACCAGCGAGCAATTGCAGGCGCAATTGGCGGCCACGGTGCCGATCATGCTGGCTCAGATCAACAATCCGGAATTCGCCAAGAAAGCCGGACCGGAGCTGGCATCCTTCATCAGTAATCCGGGGACTTTGACAATCACGGCCCGTCCGGATGCGCCGGTGCCGTTGATGCAGGTCATGCAAGCCATTTCGTCCGATCCGTCGAAGCTTCCGGATCTGCTACGGGTCGAAGTCAAGACGGCCGGCCGTTAGTTTCCGGCCCTGTGATGCGGTCATATCGGGCCGGTGTGACCGCCACGTCTGAGGCCGGTCATCGGCTCCTGATCTCGAACCGAGATTGGCGCAATGCTGCTTGACTTCACCAGCCCCCTGGCATAAGTACCCGACACCGTGCCGCCGGGGCCAACCGGCGGCGTCCGGGGGTGTAGCTCAGTTGGTTAGAGTGCCGGCCTGTCACGCCGGAGGTCGCGGGTTCGAGTCCCGTCACTCCCGCCAAATTTTTCAATAACTTACGGCAAATGCGCCCAGCCTTTTGAAAAAGGTATGGCCGGCAATTTGGAAAAATCAGACGTTTTTTGTTCCGGCATCCACCTGCTGTTGTAACATGAGACGGGATGGTGACCGGGACGCCGCACCGGGCGCCATGATACGGTTTCGATCTGCCGGCGGGGCTCCGTTTGCCGCTGTTCACAAACCCACAATTCGATGGCCATCAGCGTCCACTTCTATAATCTTTGCAACAATCGAATCGTGGAATATGCCGCATTCGGACAGGCTCCATGATTCATAGATTGGCCCTCACGCGCGAACTGTCTTCGTACACGTCTTTACGGCAGCGGCGCCAGATTCGATAGCTCGCTGAAAGGACCGGCCCATGGCATTTGAATCGGTCATCGTTCTGGGACTTGGCAAAGTCGGCCGGCTGGCTGCGAAGCTGCTTCATCACTCGGGTTTCGCGGTGACTGGACTGGATATCCGTATTCCGCGGGAGACCCTGCCCTTTGCCGTCAAACAGGCCGATCTGACCGATCATGACGCCTTGCTTCGGGATTTTGCCGATGCCCAGGCCGTGCTGTCCTGCCTGCCCTACCACTTGAATGAGGGTGTCGCAAAGGCGGCCCACCAAGCCGGCCTCCATTACTTTGACTTGACCGAGGATGTCCAGACCACCCAGGCCATCATCGGCTTGAGCACGACGGCGAAAGGCCTGATGGCACCGCAATGCGGGCTGGCGCCCGGATTTGTCGGCATTGTGGGCGCCGACCTGATTTCGCAATTCGACGAGTGCCGGGCCTGCCGGATGCGGGTTGGCGCACTGCCACAACATCCGTCTGGTCTCCTGGGATACGCTTTCAACTGGTCGCCTGAGGGAGTCGTCAACGAATATCTCAACGACTGCGAGGTGATCGAGGAAGGGGTGCAAAAGTGGGTCTCGCCGATGGAATGGCTGGAAACGATCTACATCGACGGTGTGAAACTGGAGGCCTTCACCACCTCCGGCGGTCTCGGCACAATGTGCGACACTTATCTCGGCCGGGTCGACAATATCGACTACAAGACGATGCGCTATCCCGGCCATATGCAGTTGATGAACTTCTTCTTCCACGAGTTGCTGATGCGCGAACGCCGGGAGATTGCCGGTGCCATCCTCACCCATGCCAAACCACCGGTCGACGATGACGTGGTCTATCTGCACGTTTCCGCGGAGGGCACGGTCGACGGACGATTGCAGCGCAGGGAATTCGTACGCGGCTACAAGCCGGTTGCCATTGCCGGCGCGCAGCATACGGCCATTGCCTGGACCACCGCCGGCTCGGTCGTCGCCGTGATTGAAATGGTGCGCGACGGCCACCTGCCCGATCACGGATTTCTAAGGCAGGAAGACATCCCACTGGACCGGTTTCTGGCAACCGAGACGGGCGGGTTTTTTCACGTCAAGTAGCCCGCCGGCGGACACGGCCGGCATTGGTCGATCCGCGCGCAATTCAAACCGGGTTCATCGTTGATCTCCCCGTCCCCACTTAACAAAAGTCAAAGACTATTGGCGCAATTCCGCTAGCGTCGGCGCGAAGCTTATTCGAGGGACATGGATGTCAAATCCCAACTGGCCGGGCCTGGTCGCCCGCGTCGGAACGCTCTTTCTTTGGCTGTTGTTCACTGCCATTGTGACCGCCACCCCAGGCACTGCGAAAGAGCCGCTTCTGGCGCGTTACTTGAAGGACGTCACGCCGGCTGATCTGGTCGCCGGAGCGGACGGATTCGGCCCGATCCGGGACGACCTGCCCGTGGCGCCGATCCTGAAGGCCGGCGAAACCGTCGGCTACGCCTTCCTGACCACCGATTTCGTGCCGACCAACGGCTATTCGGGCAAGCCGATCCATATTGTCGCCGGTGTCAATCAGGACGCGGTGGTCACCGGCGTCCGGCTGGTCAAGCACTACGAACCGATCGTGCTGATCGGCATCCCGGATAAACGGATCATCGCGTTGACGGAAAGCTATGCCGGCCTCGATTTGAAAGCGGAAGCCGCGGCTGAAGGGCTCGCCCACGACCTCGACATCATTTCCGGCGCCACCGTGACGATCATGGTGATCGACGATTCCATCGTCCGCGCCGGCCTGAAAGTGGCGCGCGCCCTGGGGCTCGGCGGATTAGAGCCGATCGCTCGGGACACGGGTCCACGGCGGGTCGTGGACATGGAGACGCAATCGAGCCGCGCCTGGCTGGAACTGACCGGCGACCGGTCGGTATCCCGCCTGTCCCTCGATGTGGGCCAGGTCACCGACGCCTTTCAGCGGGCCGGGCAGACGATCGCCGCAAGCCGGCCAGAATCGAGCGATCCGGCGGATACGTTCATCGATCTTTATGTCGGCCTCGCCTCCGTGCCGACGATTGGCCACAGCCTGCTCGGCAAGGCGGAATACGGCAATCTGGTCAATGGTCTGAAGGAGGGCGAGCATGCCCTGCTGATCGCAGGGCGTGGGCATTATTCCTTCAAGGGCTCCGGCTATGTGCGCGGCGGTATCTTCGATCGCATTCAACTGATCCAGGGCGACATCAATGTGCGCTTCCGGGATCGCGATCAGCGGCGGATCGGCGCCATTGCCGCCGATGGCGCG
The DNA here is from genome assembly GCA_965224185.1 of Rhodobiaceae bacterium. GTDB lineage: Bacteria > Pseudomonadota > Alphaproteobacteria > Rhizobiales. The sequence continues at coordinate 458,201 of OZ245042.1, forward strand.
CCGCGTATGTCGGAGATCGACCAGTTCACCATCCCCGCCGATATGGGGTTCGATCCGGTCAAGCCGTTTCGCATCCAGCTTCTGGCGCAGCGCCCGACCGGGCCCGTCGATCGGGCCTACCTGACCTTCGACCTCGATTACTCGCTACCGCAAAAATACACGATGCTCATTGAACCGACATCGGCGAGCGATGGCGATGCGGCGGCGGCTGAAGATAGCGAGCATACCCAGACCGCCCTTTGGCAGCGCATATGGAACGATCGCAAACTCGACATTGTCATCCTCGTGGCAGCGATCGGCGTGCTCACCGCGGTCTTCTTCTTCCAGATGGTGGTCACCCGAAACGAGCGCTTCACCTTCTGGTTCCGGATCGTGTTCCTGACATTCACGCTGGTGTGGATCGGCTGGTATGCCAACGCGCAATTATCAGTCGTCAATGTCTTCGCCTTTACCGGCGCGCTGATCGATGGCTTCCGGTGGGACACGTTCTTGATGGACCCGCTGGTGTTCATCCTGTGGTCCTCGGTGGCGGTTTCCATGATCTTCTGGGGACGCGGCGCCTATTGCGGCTGGCTGTGTACGTTCGGTGCGTTGCAGGAACTGACCAATCGCCTCGCCAAGCTCGCCCGTATCCCGCAATTGGCTATTCCCTGGGGCTTGCATGAGCGTCTTTGGCCGCTGAAATACATGATCTTCCTGGCGCTATTCGGTCTGTCCCTGCAGTCGATCGAATTGGCCGAAACCTATGCGGAAGTGGAGCCGTTCAAGACGGCGATCGTGCTGAAATTCATGCGCGCCTGGCCCTATGTGCTGTTCGTCGTCGTATTGCTCGGCATCGGCCTGTTCGTCGAGCGGTTCTATTGTCGCTATTTGTGCCCGCTCGGGGCGGCGCTCGCCATACCGGCGCGGCTGAGGACCATCGATTGGCTGAAGCGGTATCGCGATTGCGGTTCGCCCTGCGCCCGCTGCGCCAAGGAATGCATGGTCCAGGCCATTCATCCGGAAGGCAATATCAACCCCAATGAATGTCTTTACTGCCTGCATTGCCAGGTTCTGTACCAGCACGACCGGAAATGTCCGGTGTGCATCAAACGCCGTGAGAAACGTGCCCGTTTCGAACGGCAAATCGGCCTCACACTCAGTCCCGACACCAAGCCGGTCCGCCGGCCGGAAACCGTGTCGTGACGCCGGGAGGCGACATGAAGGAGAAAACCATGTCTGATACCCAAGATACCAAGCTGTCTCGGCGGGATCTGCTGGGCGGGACGGCCAAGACGGCCATTGTCGCCGGCACCGCGGCCGCGGTTGCCGGAAGCACGGCGATTGTCGCAGATGGTGGGCTTTCCGCGGCCATGGCCGCCGAAGGCGACCACCTGGTCCATCCGGGCGAACTGGATGAATATTACGGCTTCTGGTCAAGCGGCCAGACCGGCGAAGTGCGGGTGCTCGGCGTGCCCTCCATGCGCGAACTGATGCGCATTCCGGTATTCAACCGGTGCAGCGCCACCGGCTGGGGCCAGACCAATGAGAGCAAGAAGATCCTGACCGAAGGCCTGATGCCCGAGACCAAGGAATTGCTCGCCGATCAAGGCGGCACCTACCTGAACGGCGACCTGCATCATCCGCATATGTCGTTCACCGACGGCACCTATGACGGCCGCTATCTGTTCGCCAATGACAAGGCCAATACCCGTGTCGCCCGCATTCGCTGCGACATCATGAAATGCGACAAGGTGATCGAGATCCCCAATGCCGCCGATATTCATGGGCTGAGGCCGCAAAAATATCCGCGCACCGGCTATGTCTTCGCCAATGGCGAACACCGGGTTCCGCTGCCCAATGATGGTTCGGTGCTCGATGAACCGGCGAAATACGGCGCCATCTTCACGGCGATCGACGGCGACACGATGAAGATCGCCTGGCAGGTTCTGGTCGACGGCAATCTGGACAATTGCGATGCCGACTATCAGGGCAAATACGCCTTCTCCACCTGCTACAATTCAGAGGGCGGCGTGACGCTTGCGGAAATGACAGCGTCGGAAACCGACTGGGCGGTGATCTTCAACATCAAGCGCATCGAAGACGCGGTCAAGAACGGCGACTTCAAGGAGATGAACGGGGTACCGGTGGTCGATGGCCGCAAGGGATCGAAATATACCGCCTATGTGCCGATCGCCAATTCGCCCCATGGCTGCAACACGGCGCCGGACGGCAAGCACGTCGTCATCAACGGCAAATTGTCACCGACCGTCACCGTGCTTGATGTCACCAAGGTCGACGCGGTGTTCGACGGTGCCGATCCGCGCTCCTGCGTCGTCGCCGAACCGCAAATCGGCCTCGGCCCGCTGCATACGGCCTTCGACGGCAGGGGCAATTGCTACACCACCGTGTTCCTCGACAGCCAGATGGTCAAATGGAACATGGAAAAGGCGATCGCCAAATATGCCGGCCAGGATGTCGATCCGATTCTGGGCAAGGTCGATGTGCAATACCAGCCCGGCCATAACCACACGACCATGGGCGAAACCAACGAGGCCGATGGCAAGTGGCTGGTATCGCTCAACAAGTTCTCCAAGGACCGCTATCTCAATGTGGGTCCGCTAAAGCCGGAGAACGAGCAGTTGATCGATATTTCCGGTGACGAAATGAAGGTGGTCCATGACGGCCCGACCTTCGCCGAGCCCCATGACTGCATCATCGTCCACCGGTCCAAGGTCAATCCGAAATCGGTCTATGACCGCAACGATCCGATCTGGGCCGACGTGACCGAGCAGGCCAAGGCGGACGGCGTGGAGTTGGAAAGTGCCGCCGACGTGATCCGCGATGGCAACAAGGTGCGCGTCTACATGCACTCGATCGCGCCGACCTTCTCGCTGGAGACGTTCACGGTCAAACAGGGCGACGAGGTCACGGTCATTGTCACCAATGCGGACGATATCGACGACCTGACCCATGGCTTCACCCTGTGCAACCATGGCATCTGCTTCGAGGTCGGACCGCAGGCCACGGCGTCAGCCACTTTCATCGCCGACCGGCCGGGGGTCCACTGGTTCTATTGCCAGTGGTTCTGTCATGCCCTGCACATGGAAATGCGGGGCCGTATGCTGGTTGAACCCAGAGCGAGCTGACGCCATGCGGTGCCGCGGTCTCAATAATCTGATCGGTTGCATGACCCTCGCCGTCGTGGCTCTCCTGTCGACGGTGGCGGCGGCTACCGAACGGATCGTACCCGCGGCACCGGGCGCTCTCACAAAAGCGGTCGCCGAGGCACGGGCGGGCGATAGCCTTCGCCTGCGCTCCGGCGATCATCCTGGACCGGTCGTCATCGACCGGCCGCTTATCGTGGTCGGCGAGCCTGGCGCGCGCATTGTCGGCACCGGATCCGGCAGCGTGGTCACAGTCACAGCCGCCGACGTGACGATCCACGGCCTGGAAATCACCGGATCCGGGTTGAAGCAGGAGACCATGGATGCCGGGATCAGCCTCGCCAAAAGCGCCCATCGGGCGCTGGTCGAGGATAACCGGCTCATCGGCAATCTGATTGGCGTGGATGTCAAAGGCCCGAAAGACGCCCGCATCCGCGGCAACACGATCATCGGCCGCAATGATCTGCGCATGAACGATCGCGGCAATGGCGTCTATGTGTGGAATTCCCCCGGCCTGATCGTGGAAGGCAACGACATTCGCCACGGCCGGGATGGCATCTTCGTCAATACCAGCCGCAACAACATCTTCCGCGACAATCGGTTCCGCGATCTGCGGTTCGCCGTCCACTACATGTATACCAATGAAGGCGTGGTGACCGGCAATGTCTCTATTCGAAATCACATCGGCTACGCGTTGATGTTCTCCAGCAAGCTGACGGTGCGCGACAACGTGTCGATCGGCGACCGCGATCACGGCATCATGCTCAACTACGCCAACCAGGCGGAGATTGCCGGCAACCTGATCCGCGACGGCGGTACCAAATGCCTGTTCATGTATAACGCCAACAAGAATGCGATTACCGGCAACCGGTTCCAGGGCTGCAAGATCGGTATCCACTTCACCGCCGGATCGGAGCGCAACCGGATCACCGGCAACGGGTTCATCGCCAATCGTACCCAGGTCAAATATGTAGGCTCACGATGGCTCGACTGGAGCGTCGGCGGTCGCGGCAATTATTGGAGCGACCATTCAGCATTCGACCTGAATGGGGACGGCATCGCCGACAGTCTCTATCGGCCGAATGACCTGATCGACCACATCTTGTGGACGCAACCTGCGGCGAAGCTACTGCTGGGCAGTCCGGCGATGCAGATCATGCGCTGGTCGCAATCACAGTTTCCGGCCCTGCTGCCCGGCGGCGTTTTCGATCCGGCGCCTCTGATGCGCGGGCCGGATCTGTCAGCCTTATTGGAGGGAGCAGACGGATGAGCGATCCGGTCTTGCAGTTAAGCACGCTTTGCAAACGCTTTGGCGACCACCAGGCGGTGGATGCGATCGATCTTTCGGTTCATGCCGGCGAGCGTGTCGCGCTTTTAGGCCATAACGGCGCCGGCAAAACCACGCTGATGAAAATGGTGCTCGGCGTCTTGCGCCCGACCACCGGGACATTGCAAGTCTTCGGCGGCCCGGCCGGTACCATGGCGGCGCGAAAGCACATTGCCTATCTGCCGGAAAATGTTGCCTTTCACAAGGCGCTCACCGGCGATGAACATATCGCCATGTATGCGCGCCTGAAGGGTATCCGGCCGGCGGATGTGGCGCATTTGCTGGAGCGGGTCGATCTCGCTGATGCACGCGGTCGGCCCGTCGGCATCTATTCGAAGGGCATGCGGCAAAGGCTTGGCCTCGCCCAGGTGTTGATCGGCAATCCGCGCCTGGTCCTTCTCGACGAGCCGACCAGCGGCCTCGATCCCGTTTCCCGCCAAACGTTCTACGATATCGTCGCCGAACTGGCCGAGGCCGGCGTCGCGGTAATCCTGTCCTCCCACGCGCTCACCGAGGTCGAAGCGCGCACCGACCGGATCGTCATCATGCGCCGCGGCGCGCTGATCGCCGATGACAGCCTGGCGGCTCTGCGCGCCCGGGCGGGCCTGCCGGCCAGGTTGAAAGTGATCGCCAAGCCGCAGATGGCCGATGAGGTCGCCCGGCGCCTGGGCGCGAAACGCATCAATGGGCGCGCCGTGGAATTGTTGTGCCAGCCGGACGACAAATTGGCCCGGCTCGGCATGATCGCCGGCATGGATGACCTGGTGACCGATGTCGACGTGGTGTTGCCAAGCCTCGATGACATCTATCGGCATTTCTCAAGTTCCCGGCCCGACAAGGAAGCCGCATCATGATATCCCGCATCGCAGCCATTACGATTGCTGAATTAAAGATCGCTGCACGCAATCGCTGGGTGATCCTGGCCGTCGGCATTTTGGGTCTCTTCGCCTTCGTGCTTGCATTTGCCGGCTCCGCGCCGACGGGCACGCTTGGGGTCGACCGGCTGACGATCACCGTCGTCAGCCTGGCGAGCCTGAGTGTTTATCTGGTGCCGTTGCTCGGCTTGCTGCTGTCTTTCGATTCCGTCAGCGGCGAATCCGACCAGGGCACCCTGCTCCTCCTGATGACCTATCCGGTCCGCCGCCTGGAAATCATCGCCGGCAAGTTTCTGGCACATCTTGGCGTTCTGACAATCGCCATTGCCGGCGGCTTCGGCGGTGTCGGCCTGGCGTTGATCGCGCTGACCGCTGCCGGCACGGCCGCCCTGCCCGATCTTATTCGATTGATCTGGACGTCGATCCTGCTCGGCGCCGCCTTTTTAGGCATCGGCTACGCGATCAGCACAAGCGTCCGCCAGTCGCGTTCCGCCGCCGGACTGGCGATCGCCATCTGGCTGATCATGGTCGTGCTTTACGATATCGGCCTGCTCGGTGCCCTGGTGCTCGATGACGGCGGGTTCTTCACCAAATCGGTGTTTCCCTGGCTGCTCGCCGCCAATCCGGCCGATGGTTTCCGGCTCTACAATCTGTTGGCTCTGGACGGGGCCATGGTGACATCCGGCATGTCGGGAATCGGCAACACGTTCCCCCTGCCCTTGTCGGTCGCCATGGTGTTGCTGCTTTTGTGGAGCGGCCTGTCGATTGCCTTTGCCGGGTGGCGTTTTTCGAGGATGGAACCATGAGGAGGATATTCATCATCGCCGCCGCTGCTGGTTTCCTAACAGCTTGCGGGCCGGAAGAGGAACTGGCGCGGCCGGATTGGGTGGAACTGACCCGGGAGGCCGCCGGACATTATTGCCAGATGATCGTGCTCGATCATCCCGGTCCAAAGGCGCAGATCCATCTTGCGGGCAATCCGAACCCGGTCTGGTTCTCCCAGGTGCGCGATGCCATCGCCTTTACCCGAATGCCGGAGGAGCCGAAGGAGATCGCCGCGATCTATGTCAGCGACATGGGCAAGGCACCGAGCTGGCAGAGGCCGGGTGCCGATAATTGGATCGCTCTGGAAGATGCCTTCTTCGTCGTCGGCGGCAAGCAGCACGGCGGCATGGGCGCGCCCGAGACCGTCCCGTTTGCCAACAGAGACGACGCCGACACCTATCGCCGACAATATGGCGGCCGGGTGATGCAGTTACAGGACGTGCCGGACGATGCGGTGTTCGGATCAGTTGCCGTGGGCGATATCAACGCGTCGCAGCCATACCACGCCAAGCAGCATGACAGCCACCACAATACCGGCGGCTAGTGGATTGAATCCACTAGCCCGTCGCCTGGTCCGGGGCGCACACCATTTCCTCCGATCGGCTACGTAAAATCGAGTCATTCCGGCTGCCAATCTTGTCGTTATCTGCGGTTTATACCAAGGGCGGTGACTTTTGACCCATTTGATGGGCCAGACCTGTCCTCGACCCCGATCGGGGATCGGTTTGTCGGCAAGGCGCGTCGCGCAGCGCGATACCGGCTATCGGGCAAGCGGCGCAACGCCGTCCGACGGGCCGATCCCCGATCGGGGTCGAGGACAGGTCTGGCCCACCGAAGGCCGGGTTGCTTTGGCCTCCTGACGGCCATGCGCTCCGCTTATGGTACGCCAGCACCACCGCGCGAACCGCATGGCCGTCAGGAGACCAAATCAATCCCGGTCAAATAGGTCAAAAGTCACCGCCTTTGGTATTAGTTATATTCTGAAACAGATAACTGCGCCAAAACCACTTATGCCGCGTTGACCCGGCCATGGATACTTGCCACTCTCTGTAGAGTGATCGTTGTGATAAGGGCCGGCAGGGTCGACACGACGGTGTGATCTTGGAATCGGCATGCGCATGGCGCTGTTGGTATTTCGGGGGCGTATGATGACGACAAGGACAAGGTTTACTTCGACCCGCCGATTGGCGACATTCGCCGCGGCCATGGCTGCCCTATATGGTTACGGCGCGGCAGATCCGGCGCGCGCGGAATCGCCGTTTCACACAGGCGTTTGGCAGGTCAACACGGAATCCGGACCGGTCGGACTGGTGGTCAGCGACTGGCTGATTTTCGACGACGGACTGCCGAGCCGGTGGATCTACCGCAAATCAGGCACAAACGATGAGAACCAGTTCGATTTCGTGATCCGCAATATGGGCGAATCCGCCTTCGCGCCAGTGGCCTTGCAGGTTTACCGTACCGGTGAGCACGAAATGAAATATACCGTGACCCAAAGGGGTCAGACGCCGGTGACCAATCCGTCGAAGCGGCTCTCACAGCCCAATTACAAAAATTCCTGCCTGTCGGTGGAAAATAAGGGCGAACGGCTCTACGGCACCTGGGTCGGCACCAGCAAGTCAACGTTCAAGAAACTGACCGTCTCGCAAAACAACCTGACGATCGACGGCAATAGTGAAAATGTCGAGGTTCGGCCGGTTCGGGTCGGGCGCCTCGGCATCCTGAAAGACGGCGTGCCGGTCGCCTTCCTGACCGATGCCGGCGGCGATTATGCCGTGCTCCAGCGTTTCCACGCGGGCGTCACCGTGGCGCAGATGAGCAACATGGAGCACGAGATCCTCTCCTTCGCCACCGAGGAAATCGTCCGCGATCCAAAAACCAATTGCGACCAGCAAATCGCGGCACGGCTGAAGCTGCTCGGGAAGATTTAGGCACCTCGGGTCGTCCGGCGCGGAGGGTCTGGTGACCGCGGATTGGTCGAAGGCGGGTTAAGGTCGAAGAACGGGCGCAGAGCGGCGGCCATCGCCATTTGCCAACGCCGCGAACTTCGGGAACGTGGAATGCAAGATTGTCGACTAGCGGTGAAAAGCTGCCATTAAGTTTCGACAAAACTATCTCACCCGCGACATCCGATCGGCGACCGGGGAGTGCCATTAGGCGATGTATGATTTAGGGGAGCATACAGCGGCGATTTCCGCCTCGCTGAGCTATAGCTGAAAGTTGGTGATGGCCCCTGAGGGGCGGCATATCATGGCGTTGTTCACGCGCCGCGGTTCTCTATGAGAGAAAAGGATATGCCACATGACGGAAAGTACCATCACCAACTTTCAGCTATAGCTCGCATATGATCTCAAAACTGCCGTCACCTGAACGTCAAATGCAGGGTATCGCCACATATCTGATCCGGCCGGGCCGGACAATCGTGCCTTTGCGTGGAAATGGCTGCCGAAGTCGGCGGTGAAATCGCTTTGCGGTGCTGCGGCCCGGTCAGGTGATCGGTGCGATGTCGCCGGCCGCCCAGCCGTGGCGGCATTGCTGGCGGTAGTCTTCGAAACCGCCCGCTTCCACCGCCTCGCGCAGGCCGGCCATCAGGTCCTGGTAGTAGTGCAGATTGTTCCATGTGAGCAGCATGGCGCCCAGGGTTTCGCCGGTGCGGGTGAGATGATGCAGATAGGCGCGGCTATAGTTGCGGGCCGCCGGGCAGTGGCTTTCCTCGTCCAAGGGGCGCGGATCATCGGCGTGGCGGGCGTTGCGCAGATTGACCCGGCCGCGGCTTGTATAGGCGAGCCCGTGGCGGCCGGCCCGGGTGGGCATGACGCAATCGAACATGTCGATGCCCCGTGCGACGGCTTCCACAATGTCATCGGGTGTCCCGACTCCCATGAGATAGCGTGGCTTGTCGGCTGGCAGGAGCGGCGTGGTGACGTCCAGGATCCCGAGCATCACATCCTGGGTTTCGCCGACGGCCAGGCCGCCGACCGAATAGCCTTCAAAGGGCATGGCGGCGAGACTTTGCGCCGATTGCCGGCGCAGATCCGGGTCATCGCCGCCCTGGACGATCCCAAACAGCCCCTGCCCTTTTTGCGGCCCGCCCAATGTTTCGAAGGCGCGGCGGGATCGTTCAGCCCACCGCAGGGATAGCAGCATGGCTCGTTCGATATCGTCGCGATCCGCGGGCAGCCTCACGCATTCGTCGAGTTGCATTTGGATGTCCGATCCGAGGAGCCCTTGGATTTCCACCGCGCGTTCCGGCGTCAGCGCGTGCTCGGAGCCGTCGACATGGCTTTTGAACGTCACGCCGTCTTCGGTGAGCTTGCGCAACTGAGCGAGCGACATGACCTGGAACCCGCCACTATCGGTCAGGATGGTATGCGGCCAGTTCATGAAGGTGTGCAGACCGCCAAGTGCCGCCACGCGTTCGGCGCCAGGCCGCAGCATCAGGTGATAGGTGTTGCCGAGCACCACATCGGCACCCAGTTCCGCCACCTGGTCTGGATACATGGCCTTGACGGTGGCCTGGGTGCCGACCGGCATGAAGGCCGGCGTGCGGACTACTCCATGGGGGGTGGTAACTTCGCCGCGCCGGGCGTCGCCGTCCCGCGCCAAAAGTTTGAACGCGAACTCACTCATTCTCGGCGGCCTTCGGATAGAGCAGGCAGGCGTCGCCATAGGAGTAGAACCGATAATCGTTGTCGATGGCGTGGCGATAGGCGGCGTGCATGGCGTCCAGGCCGCTGAAGGCGCTCACCAACATGAACAGGGTTGAGCGCGGCAGGTGGAAATTGGTCAGCAGGCGGTCGACTGCGCGAAACGTGTAGCCGGGGGTGATGAAGATATCCGTGTTTCCTTCAAATGCCCTTAGAGTTCCACCCGCGTCGGCCGCGCTTTCCAACAGGCGCAGCGATGTAGTGCCGACGGCGACGATATGCCCGCCGCGGGCGCGCACCGCATTCAGCGCCGCGGCGGTTTCTGCACTCACATGGCCCCATTCGGCATGCATGCGATGGTCATCCGTGTCGTCGGCCTTGACCGGCAGGAAGGTGCCGGCGCCCACATGCAAGGTGACGAAATGGGTTTCAATACCGCGATTTCTGAGAGTGGCGAGCAGGTCTTCGGTAAAATGCAGGCCGGCGGTCGGCGCGGCGACGGCGCCGGTTTCCCGGGCATAGACGGTCTGATAATCCCGCCTGTCGCGGTTATCTTCGGCCCGCCTGGAGGCGATATAGGGCGGCAGCGGCATATGGCCGTGTTCGGCGATGGACTGATCGAGTGCAGCGCCGGCAAGATCGAACGCGATTTCCGCCAGACCGCCCTCCAGGCGATCAACAACGGTCCCTTCCAAAGCGGCGGCCGCGCAGGCGGTGCCGGCGGTTCCGAAGATGACACGATCGTCGGGCTTCAGCCGCTTGGCCGGGCGGGCAAAGGCCTGCCAGCGATTGTCTGCGACGCGCTGATGCAGGGTGATCGAGATCGCCGAGCGATGGGGACCGCGAATGCGTTCGCCGTTCAATTCGGCCGGGATCACCTTGGTCTGGTTGAAGACCAGGGCATCGCCGGGCTCGATGGAGCGAACCAGATCGCCAATAGCGTGGTCCTGCAAGACCGGCGCCGCCTCCGGGCGAACCACTAAAAGGCGCGCAGAATCCCTGGGAACCACCGGCCGCAGGGCGATCCGGTCGGCGGGCAAATCGAAATCGAACTGATCAACGCGCATGGGCGAGGCCGAGATATTCGGCGGCGACGGCTGGTCCTAGAGGTCGGCAGCCATGACCGCGGAAACGATCTTGTCGGGATCGGCCACCGGTTCGCCGCGCTTGATCTGGTCGACATTTTCCATGCCCTCGACCACCTGACCCCAGACCGTATATTGGCCGTTCAGCCATTCCGAATCCTCAAAACAGATGAAGAATTGGGAATCCGCCGAATCCGGGCTCATGGCCCGGGCCATGGAACAGGTGCCGCGCACATGCGGTTCCTTCGAGAACTCGGCCTTCAGGTTCTGGCCCGATCCGCCGGTCCCGGTCCCCTGGGGGCAGCCGGTCTGGGCCATGAAGCCGTCGATAACCCGGTGAAAGACGATGCCGTCGTAGAACTTCTGGCGCACCAATTCCTTGATGCGGGTAACGTGATTGGGCGCCAGGTCGTCACGCATTTCAATCACCACCTGGCCCTTGCTGGTATCCAGGATCAGGGTGTTTTCGGGATTTTGATAGTCGCTCAACTGCGAACTCCTTTTATTGTGTTTTCCATCAGCGGCTATTCGGCGTCGGCGGCCACCTGCATGCGCACGATCTTGTCGGGATTCGTGACCAGGCCGTTCTGGGCCTGCGCGCCTTTCTTGATGGCATCGACATGGTCCATGCCGTCGACCACCTGACCGAACACGGTGTACTGGCCGTCCAGCCAGGAACCATCGGCATACATGATGAAGAATTGCGAATTGGCGCTGTTCGGGCTTTGCGAACGGGCCATGCCGAGCGTGCCGCGCTTGAACTTGGCCGCCGAAAACTCCGCCTTCAGATCGGCATATTTGGATCCGCCGGTGCCGGTGCCGGTCGGATCGCCGGTCTGGGCCATGAAGCCGTCGATGACCCGGTGAAAGACGATACCGTCATAGAAGCCTTCACGGGCAAGCGTCTTGATCCGCTTGACATGTTGCGGCGCCAGATCCGGCCGCAATTCGATCACCACCCGTCCGTCCTTCAAGTCCAGATAAAGGGTGTTTTCCTTGTCCGCCGCAAGCGCCGGGAAAGCGCCCGCGCAGACGAATGCAATCGCCATGACAAGGCGGGAGAAAGTGTTGGGCACGGTGGGCTCCTTTTGGGTTTCGCCGTTACGGTGCAAATTTTTCAAACAGGCGTCGATTGACGCAATTGGGAACAAACGGCTCGACATTGCCCTGCATCCCGGCGATTTGCCGGACCAACGTGGCCGTGATGTGGCCGACCCCCGGACTCGCGGGGATGAATACGGTCGGAATGTCCGGCGCCATCTCGCCGTTCATGCCGGCCATTTGCATTTCGTAGTCCAAATCACTGCCATTGCGCAATCCGCGAAGGATGAAAGATGCTTTGGCCTTTCTGGCGGCATCCACCACCAAACCGTCAAAAGAGACGACGTCGATTCTGTCCGCCGCGCCGCCATCCAGGGACTGGGCGATCTCGGAAAACATCTCGACACGCTCATCAAAGGTGAACAGGCCCGTCTTCGTCGGTTGGATGCCGATGGCAATGATTATGTGGTCCGCCAGAGCCAGACTTTTCCGTAAAACGTCCACATGGCCGTTGGTCGGCGGATCGAACGATCCGGAATAAAGCGCGATTTTTTTCATCCGCACCCCATACAATTGGCGGCGACGGAGGGCAAGTGGGGCTGATGTCGGCCGTGGCCGGCGAATTTTTTTTGTTTCATTTGTCGTTATAACGCGCTTGTCGATTTCACTGGCCCAGATGCGGGAAACATTTTGAAATATAATACTTTTTACCCCTCCAAGTGATCTGAAACAGGGGTTTCGGATTCGGCGCGCAATGTGGCCGATGCGGGCCAAACACATAAAATTGTAATGATTGCCCTTGCATTTTTCATTTTTTATCACCAAATTGCTGAATTAGAAAAAAAGCGAAAATAAGGGAACGTCATGGATATCAATGGAAGACAGATTGCGTCTGCGGCATTGGCAGTCGTGATGCTCGGTCTGGGCGGCGCATTGTTGATTGACGCCTATCAATCTTCGTCGGCGGTCCATAAGACCGGAAAATCCGATAAATTAGTTGTATCAACCTCGACCGAGGGCGTCGGCTCCTGCAAAGGACAGTCGTCGTCGATTTTCAATTCCGATTGTGTGGCGGCGATCAAGGCCGATACCGACCGTGTTCAGCAAGACGAAACCACGGTAACCGTCGAATTTCGCGACGAAAAAAATCGAACTTCGACACTCGTACGCATGCCGCAGACTCAGGTCGCGGCGCGTTAGGACCGACGGTCGAGAATCACCAGTAGAGTTCGTTCAGTATACGTTCATCGCCGTTGTGTTTCAGTCGGTATGACAGGGCAAACTTGTGCAGTTTGGACGCCGGAATCACGGACAGAGGCAACAATTCAGTCCGGCATCGGCAATCCAAATAGCCGCATATAAACGATCCGCGTATTGCCAAACGCCGATTATGTGATGTGCGTCACATCGGGGAAGTCCATTTGAACCTATCTGTTGTGTCAGGCGACAGACAAGAAATTGACCCAGGGGAGCAGCCTGATGACTTTGAAGACACATTCATTCCGCAAGATCTTGACCATCGTCGGCGCCGCGGCCGTTATCGGGTTCGTGGTATTGTCCGGCGCCGCCCAATCCACCGTTTCGGCCGCCGCGAAGGGCGACAAGTTGACGGTTTCGGGCTTCGCAGCCCAGGAATCAGCCTGCGAAAATCAAGCCTGGCCGAATTATGACAGCGCCTGCATGGCCTGGATCAATGCCCGCGCCGAGCGCCCGGCGCCGCGCACCATCACCCTGGAACGCCGGGATGCGGAAAATCAGACATCAACGCTGGTTCGAGTGCCCGTGTCGCAAGTCGCAGCACAATAGCCCGTTCCAGCGAGGACAAATCTCAAACTTTCTCTCTCTATCTCTCATCTCTCACTGGTCACCGCGGCGCTCTCCGGAGTGCCGCGGTTTTGATTTTTGGGCCCGGTCACCTGTGGCCGGCGGCGGCGCGTTGCAGTAGGGTCGGCCCATGATCCGCATCGACGACACGCTCACCATCGAAGACGATGAAGTCAGCCTGACCTTTATCCGTGCCAGCGGACCGGGTGGCCAAAACGTCAACAAAGTGTCCACCGCAGTGCAATTGCGGTTCGATGCCCGTCATTCGCCCTCCCTGCCCGAGGCGACGCGGCATCGGTTGGAAGAACTTGCCGGATCCAGACTGACCAATGACGGGGTCATCGTACTCACCGCCGATCGCTTCCGCACGCAGGACGCCAATCGCCGCGATGCGATCGACCGGTTGGTATCCATGATCCGCGAGGCCAACAGACCGCGCCGGCCGCGCATCGCGACCCGGCCGAGCCGCGCGGTCAAGAAACGCCGGCTCGACGCAAAAGGCCGGCGGTCGCAGGTCAAGCGGCTGCGCAGCGGCCCGACAGACGCGGATTGAGCCGACGGGTCCATGCCCAGGCGGAAAAAGCATTTTTTTATCGAACCGGCCAAAGTGTGATCTACATCACATTCATATCCGCCAACCGCCCCTATATTCATAATCAAGGCAGACAGGTAAAACGCAAACACGGATTACCTCTCAGATATCTCCTCTCTCTTCCTCTGCTCTCTCGCGAAGACGGCGCCTCTCGGGGCGCCGTTTTCGTATTTCGGATTGCGATTGTGGTGTTACTGAACAAAGCAATTCGTTTCGCCGTCGCCCTTGGCCTCGCAACATTTCCACTCGGTCAGTCCGAGGCCGCAGGCGCGGCCATTGATGGACCGGCGGTAGCAGAACTTGCTGGTTTCGAATTTCGCCCAGGAACCGGCGGGTACATTGCCGAATTTCTGGATCTTCGAATTCGGCGCGTTATCGCCCATGGTTACTTCGAACTCGCAAATGCCGCCACTGACCCGCGAGGTGACGACGATGGTGCCCGCCAGGGCGTGGCTGGAGGCTAAGAGGAAAAAGACCAAACCCAGGAGCATTTGGTTCAGGCGGGTGGACAAGGGATGGGCCATGCGGAATTCTCCGGTCTGAATGGGCGTATGGGCAAGAGAATATGGCGGCTAAGGAAAACGGAAAGGCCAAGCCGCGCAATTCGCGCGTGCCACTGCGCTTCTACTGGCGGCGCAGAACCAGTAATGTAACGGCACCGCCCAGCAGCGCGACGGCGCTGAGGCGATCGGCCAGTTTGGTATATTGCCGGGATAATGCCGATCCGGTTTTCGCGGCGATGATCGCATAACCGGTATCGAAAATATAGGCGATCACGGCAAAGGTCGCGGCAAGAATCCAGATCCAGTACTGCGCGCCGCTTGCCGGAATGAATTGCGGCAGAAAGGCAGCATGAAACAACAGCGTCTTCGGGTTGGCCATGGCCACGGCAAAGCCGCGCACGATGGCCCGCCGGCGCGGCAGGGCCGGAAGCTCGGCGGCCCGCTCATCCGTCCGTGCCGATTTCAAAAGCTGCACGATGGCAAGGGCGATCAAATAGCCGGCGCCCACATAGCGCAGAATATCGAACCAGCGGGCATAGAATTCGGCGACCGAAGCCAGGCCCAACGCGACCATCACCAATTGCACGGTCAAACCGGCATTGACGCCGGCAACCGTGGCGACGCCGATGCCCGTGCCGTGGCGGATGCTGGTGCCGACAATCAGTGCGATATTCGGCCCCGGCGTCAAAATCAGCAATGCCGAGGCCAAAACGAAGACAATGTAGAGTTCCCAGGTCACCGAAGGATTCTCGCACGATCGCCGCATCCAGCGAGAGGCGGCGCGCGCCGCCTCTCGCAATCCGATAATAACAAAATTTCAACAGACAATTCCCTCAAAAGCGGGAATCCAGGGCCACAAACACCGGCATTTGCTCGCTGCCCTGGATTCCCGCTTTCGCGGGAATGACTGTCCTTATTGGGTTGGGTTATAACGGCGGCCCGGTTCCGGAAACCTGACCGGCGCCCTTTTTCAGCCTATCAAACCGAAAGATACTGATCGCGGATATCCGCGTTTTCCTCCAGGTCGGCGAAGGTGCCGTCATAGCGGATTTCACCGCCTTCAATGATTAGCGCCCGATCGGCGACCAACCGGGCGAAATGCAGGTTTTGTTCTGAAATCAAGACCGTTATCCGCTGTTCCTTGAGTTTCAGAATGGTTTTCGCCATCTGCTCCACGATCACCGGCGCGATGCCCTCCGACGGCTCGTCGAGTAACAGCAGCCTGGGATTGCCCATCAGCGTGCGGGCGATGGTCAGCATTTGCTGTTCGCCGCCGGACAAGGCCTTGCCGAGATTGGTTCGGCGTTCGAGCAGATTGGGAAAGAGCTCGAACAATTCCTCACGGGTCCAGCGGCGAATGCCGTCGCGTTCTGCCTGACGGCCGACTTCGAGATTTTCCTCAATCGTCAGATCGGTGAAGATACGCCGCTCCTCCGGCACATAGCCGAGGCCGGCGCGGGCGACGCGATAGGGTTGCCAGCCGGTGATGTCCTTGCCGAGAAAGCGCACCGATCCGGTGGCCGGGCGGACAAGCTGCATAATCGACTTGAAGGTGGTCGACTTGCCAGCTCCGTTGCGGCCAAGCAAGGCGACCACATCGCCCTCCTCGACGCTAAAGGTGACGTCGTGGAGAATATGCGCCTTGCCATAGAGGCTGTTGATGCCTTGAAGCTCAAGCATGGCCATCCTCCCCGGCATAGGTCGTGCCGCCGCCGAGATAGACTTCCTGGACCTGAGGATTGTTCCGCACGTCCTCAACCGTGCCCTCGGCGATCAACACACCGCGATTTAACACCATCAGCCGGTGGGCATGGGCGAAGACCACATCCATGTCGTGTTCGGTGAACAGAACGCTGATGCCGCGCTCATCGACGATTGCGGCAGTCAGGCTCATCAATTCGCCGCGCTCCCTGGGTGCCATGCCGGCGGTCGGCTCATCCATCAAGAGCAGGCTCGGCTGGTTGGCGAGCGCGATCGCCAGTTCCAAGCGCTTCAAGTCACCATAGGCAAGCACGGCGGCGGGCCGCGCCGCCTGGTCGGCCATGGCCACCAATTCAAGCAGCTCGCGCGCCTTATCGGCATGCTGGTCGCGGGCGCGTTTCGCCAGGGAGAAACTGCCGCGCTCGTGTGATATCAAGGCGCATTGCACGTTTTCGATCACTGTCATCGACGGATAGGTGGCGGTGATCTGAAAGGTGCGGCCGATGCCCAGACGCCAGATATCGCGGGTCGCCATGCCGATCAGGTCGCGGCCGCCGAAACGGATCGATCCGGTATCGGCGCGAAGCTGGCCCATCAGCATATTGAAGCAGGTCGACTTGCCGGCACCATTGGGGCCGATTAGCGCCAGCATTTCGCCCTTCGCGAGATCGAAATTGACATTGTTGACGGCCTGGATGCCGCCAAAGCTCTTCGACAGGTCACGAACCTCCAAGACCGCCGTCATCGCGCCGCCTCCGACCGGTCGCTCCAGCCCATTTTCGCGGCAAGACGCCGCGCCGAACCGGCAATGCCCTCCGGCGCCAAAATGACGATGGCGATGATCAGCAGACCCAGAAGCAGGCGCCAATATTCAAACCGGGACAGCCAGTCCTGGAGGATCGTGAAGGCGCTGGCGCCGACCAGCGGGCCCTCAAGGGTCTTCACGCCGCCGAGAAACACCATGATCAGGGCGTCGAAGGATTTGGCGATTTCCAATTCGGTGGGAAATATGCTGCCCTTTGAAAAGACGAACAGTCCACCGGACAGGCCGGCCATGGCGCCGGCGACGATCATTGCCGACCACTGAATGCGCTTGACATTCATGCCGGTCGCCTCCGCGCGGCGGGCGGAATCCCGTGCCGCCCGGATCGCATAGCCGAAGGGCGAATGGGCCAGATGCCGCAACACGATAATGCCGCCGACACCCAGAACCAGGGTCAGGAAATAATAAACAATGCCGTCCGACGCCCAGGATGACGGCCAGATGGAAATGATGCCGTCATCGCCGCCGGTGACCTCGCCCCATTGGAAGACGATCGACCACAGTAATTGGGCAAAGGCCAGGGTCAGCATGGCGAAATAGACCCCGGTAAGCCGCAGGCAGAACCAGCCGATGATGAGAGCAAGAAAACCGGCGGCGATCGGCGCCAGCAGCATCGCCAATTCCATCGGCGAATTGGCGTAATGCACGAGTAAGGCCGCCGCATAGGCGCCGCCGCCGAAAAACGCCGCGTGGCCGAACGAGACCAGCCCGCCCAGGGAGAGCATGAAATGCAGGCTGGCGGCAAACAGACAGACGATGATGACGTCGGTCATTAAAACCGTGGCGAAGGTGCCACCGACGAATGGCAGGGCGCACAGCAGTGCCAGAAGCACGGCGACGGCAATCTTGCCCCTGTGGCCGAGCGGCGCGATCGGCTCTTCCGGCTCACCGACCTGGCCGTGTTCGCCCGGCGCCTCCTCGCGTCCCAAAAGGCCATAGGGACGGACCATCAGGACGATGGCCATGACCACGAACATCAGAACGAGCGTGCTTTGCGGCATGAAACGGACGCCGAAGACGTTGATAACCGAAACCAGAACCGCGGCAATGAAGGCACCGGGGATAGAACCCATGCCCCCAATCACCACAACGACGAAGATTGATGCGAGAATGCTGAAATCCATCAACAGGTCGGCACCGCCTTTGGGCAGTTGTAATGCGCCGCCAAGCCCGGCGAGCATGGAGCCGAGAAAGAACACGCCAGTGAACAGCCAGGCCTGGTTGACCCCAAGCGCGCCGACCATTTCCCGGTCCTGGGTGGCGGCGCGAACCAGCACGCCGAGGCGGGTCTTTGAGATCAGGTACCAAAGCGCAAACAACACCACCGGCGTGATGGCGATCAGCGCCAGATCATATTGCGGGATCGGCTCGCCGAATATGCGCACGATGCCTTTCAGCCCCGGCGCGCGAGGGCCGAGCAGATCTTCCGGGCCCCAAATGATCAGGGCCAGATCCTGCACCACAAGAATGACGCCGAAGGTGGCGACGAGTTGAAACAATTCCGGCGCCCGATAGACCTGGCGCAAAATGACCACTTCGACGATGACACCGATAAGCCCGACGGCCAGGCCGGCGACGAGACAGGCTGCCCAGAAACCAATCGCGCCCGGCAGGACCTGCATGGCCGAATAGCCGATATACGCGCCGAGCATATAAAACGAACCGTGGGAGAAATTGACGATCCGCGTCACGCCGAAAATCAAAGACAGGCCGGACGCGACCAGGAACAGGGCTGCCGCGTTGGATAACCCGGCGAGCAGTTGCGCGAATAACAGCGCCATCGATGGTCCTTATGAATTGTACTTTGATACCGGCCGAATCAGGCCCGGCCGGTATCTTCCCCCCGGATCCGGCGTTACTGGGCCGCCGGACGTAACTTCATGACCTCCTCATCGGAGGGCAGATAGTTGGCGCCCTCTTCGTAGGTCCAATCGACCATGATGCCCTTGCCGTCCTTCAGGGCGGTCTTGCCGACATAGGCGCCCATTGTCGATTGATGGTCGATGGCGCGATACGTGATCGGTCCGACCGGGGTGTCCAGTTCCAGGCCCTTGAAGGCATCCACCAGCGCTTCGGTCTCGGTCCTGCCGGCCTTCTTGATCGCCGCGGCGATCGATAGCATGGTGTTGTAGCCGACGATCGAGCCGATGCGCGGATAATCGTCGAATTTGGCCTGATAGGCGGCGACGAACTCCTTGTGCGCCGGATCTTCGATCGCATACCAGGGATAGCCGGTGACGATCCAGCCTTCGGGCGCCTCGTCCTTCAGGGGATCGAGATATTCCGGTTCGCCGGTCAACAGACCGAGCACCGTGCGACCCTCGAAGAGCCCGCGCAAGGTGCCCTCGCGCACGAATTTGGCGAGGTCGCCGCCAAAGGTAACGTTGTAGATGGCATCCGGTTTGGCCGCCTCGATGGCCTGCACTTCGGCCGCGGCGTCAATCTTGAACAGGCCGGGCCATTGTTCGGCGACGAATTCCACATCCGGATTGACCGCCGTCAGCACTTTCTTGAACGCGGCCACGGCGTCCTTGCCATAGGCATAGTTCGGCGCAATCGTCGCCCATTTCTTGGCACCCGAACTGGCGGCCTGCTTGGCGAGCATGGCCGCCTGCATGTAGGTCGACGGGCGCAGGCGGAATGTATAGCGGTTGCCCTTCGCCCAGACTAAGGCGTCCGCGAGTGGTTCTGCGGCAAGATAGAGACGCTTCTTTTCGCCGGCATAGGAGGTCAGCGCCAGCCCGATATGGCTGAACAGGGAGCCGGAAATCATCACCACGCCGTCGCTGGAGAACAGTTCCTCGGCGATCTTCACCGCCTCACCAGGCTTGCCCTGGTCGTCGCGGGAGATGATTTCCAATTGCTTGCCGAGCACGCCACCGGCGGCATTGATCTTTTCGACAGCCAGATCCACGCCGTGCTTATAGGGGATCGTATGCGCCGGCAGGCGCTTATAGCTGTTGATGTCTCCGATCTTGATCGTATCGGCGACGGCGGTGGCCGTAAATGCGGCAACCGCCAGCGCGGCAAGACCGGATCGTAATCCTGGTATCAAACTCATAGTCCTCCCTCCATTTCCATGTTCGGGGCTTTTGAAATTGGTTCAGGGCCATCGGCCCGGTTTTGTTCGGCTGCAATCAGCCGCTTGATCGATAAACGGTATAGATTGGATCCCTTGTCGATTGCCAGGCGAACCTGGCGGACATCCACCGCCTTTTGTTCCTCTTCTTCGACCGCCTCCAGGATCTCCTTGTCCTCGGCGAAGGCGACACGGAACAAGTCGTTCATCTGATCGCCGGTTCCTTCGTCCTCGGTCTGGCGATTGCGCAGATGCATCCATCGGTCGATCGTATAGCTGCCATTGACGGGGGTCAGGAAATGCAAAGCGAAAATGCGCACGCCCTGGTCTCGCTTGTCCTCATCCAGTTGGTCGGCCACGTCGCCGGAGCCGAAATCGATCACTGCGGTGCTCGGCAGGTGCAGGTAATAGTAGTGCCAGCGGTCGACATTGCCGGCAAATCCACCGTATTTCTGAAAGAAGCCGACCGGCGGGGCGTCGCGCACCCAGCGCCAGGTCATCACCGTGCCGTCGTCGAATTGCCGGCTGTCGATGGGTACGTCCTCGCTTTCGGGATTGCCGAGCGTCGTCGGGTGCACGAAGCTCACATGGGCCGGATCGCACAGATTGTCGGCGACGCTTAGATAATTGGCCTTCAGGTGCAAGGCGTCTCCCTGATGCGCCGCCCAGCCGGGCATGGTGAATTGCGGTAGGTCGAAGATCTTCGATGTATCGGCCTGTTCGGGATCGCCCATCCACACCCAGACGATGCGGTGGCGTTCGTGAACCGGGAAGGACCGCACGGTCGCGGAGGCGGGGATATTGTCCTGACCGGGCACCCGCACACAGGCGCCGTCGCAATCAAATGTCAGGCCGTGATAACCGCACTGCACGTCGTCGCCGATCAGTCTGCCTTTCGACAGGGGTAGAAATTTATGCGGACAACGATCCTGCAAGGCCACCACCCGACCATCCGACGTCCGATACATAGCCATGTCGGTTTCCAGGATCGTCACCCGGCTGAGTTCGTGATCGAATTCACGCGACCAACCGGCGACATACCAAGCGTTGCGTACGTAATCCATTCCCATCACCTTCTACCTTAGGCCGTCTTCCCCTTTGGCTTCGTCAGCCGTGAGGCCGACACGGGGCAGCGGGCGCCCGGAATCGGTCACCGATATGGCGACCATGATTTCATTGGCGCGCGGCGCGTCATTGATGCGCACTTCCATGCCGTCGAAATGAGAACGCACATAGGCCGCGTCCTTGTGGCCGAGCGGCACGTCGAGCGGCTGGCCCATGGAGCCCATTTTCTTCGACGAGGGCACCAGGGCGGCGCCCTTCTCCACCGCAGCGCGCAAGGGTTTGCCGAGGCGCGGATGCAGGATCGCCGCGGCATGTTCCAGTTCGCCGTTTTCGCCGACCATGGCCGCCTTGCCGTAGCTTTCTGCGGCAGCCGGTTCGATCCCCAAAGCGGCGACGCATTTTCGGCCGAGAAGATCGCCCAGTTCCTCGCCGATCGCCATCAAGTCCTCCAGGTCTTCCTGGTAACGGCCGGCAAAGGGATTTTCGATCACCGCAATCGCCGCGGCACGACGGGTGGGCGGACTAATCTGGCGGTCCATTTCCTTGCAGGTTTCTTCAACAATTGTCACGATCTTGCGGATATTGGCGCCACTCATTTCAATCCGTCCCCTTCCCTGACTTCGGTCGCCGGCCTGTGGTTCATGCCACGCCCTTTCCGGGCGTCCCCGCCTTTTCGCGTTCCGTGATCGCGTTGACGGGCCACGGATTGTCATCGTCCTGCGGCACCTGCCGCTTACCGGCCAATATGTGATCGTTTTGCGGCCCTGTCATGCCGTCGACCGCATCGCCGATCGGAATGACGTGGTCCATATGGCCACCGAGTTCCCTGTAATCCTCCAGCCGCAATGTAAATTCAATTGGCGCCACCAGGGCCGGTGTCGGCACATAGCCGAAGGCGTTGTCGGGCATGCGCAAGACGTCGGCCATGACCGTGATGCCGCCGCCGGGCCAGACATAGCATGGAGCACCACCGCAGGTGACGTAAGTCAGGGCGTCCTTGACCGACAATGTGAGCTTTACCGGATTTTCGGTGACGCCAGCGCGCAAAGACCCGCCGGCGCCGCCCATGAAGAGAACCGAGCAAAGGGCCGGCTCACAATTTTCCTCAATCCGCAGGATGGAGGGCTGCAGGCGGTCCGGCATGTCTTGTTCGACCGGGGCGAGGCTGTCATCGAGCTCGTAATAGGCGGCATGCTCGCCGGTGGTCGATACCATTAACAGGGACTGGCCGGGCTTGGCGACCTTCGAATTGAAGTCGCCGAGGATCACCAGCGGGTCCGTCAGATTTGTGCCGCCCCAGCCGGTGCCGGGATCGGCGACTTGGAAATACCGGCCCGGAGTCGATCGGCGCCCCTTGATGCGAATCCCGGTCGGCGTCCAGCCGATGACCTTGCCGGCCTGGTGCTCCGACATGACGCCAGTTATGTGGTCGTCGACCACCACCACCTCGTCGACCAGGTCCTTCCATTGGGAGGCGAACATGCCGACGGTCGCCGAGCCGCAACCGACTCTCATGCGTTCCTCGGTCACGCCGTTGATGATGGGTGCCCTGCCCGCCTGGATGACAACTTCCGAGCCGTCATCGATGGCCAGGTCCACCGCTTCGCCGTTGCACAAGGCCAGCAGCGCGGCACAGGTGACGCGCCCTTCCTTCTTGCCGCCGCCGGTCAGGTGATGGACGCCGCCCAGCGACAGCATTTGGGAACCATATTCGCCGGTTGTCACATGTCCGATCGGCTCGCCTTCCGCCCGCACCAGATTGCGTTCCGGCCCCAAATGGCGGTCGGTGTCGATTTTCACCTTGACGCCGCAATAGCTGAATATGCCTTCGGTCACCACTGTGACCATATCGACACCGTCCACTTCGCTGGAGACGATGAAGGGGGCCGGCTTGTAGTCCGGATAGGTGGTGCCGGCGCCGACGGCGGTGATGAAACTGTCGCCCGAGGTGATCAGCTCGCCGTCCCAATCCTTCGTCGGGTCCAGGAACGGAACCACCTTGCCGCCATCCCCGGCGCGGCGTTCCAGAATGGTCAGCGGATCGACCCGCACCAGCCGGCCGTCTTCATTGGCGTAGCGGTCGCAGGCGCCGGAACGGCCGTCGGCGATGTAGCACATCACCGGACAGGCGTCGCAGCGGATTTTTTCGCTGGCCTTGGCCTGCTCACTTGCCGTGGTCTGCGGGTCAGTCATTGGCTTCACCTTCGCAAATCGCCGCATAGACCGTGTCCGGGGTCGCCGGCAGATGCCGGACCGCGGCACCGGTGGCGTGCCGGATGGCGTTCAGGATCGCCGGTGCCGTCGGGATCAGTACGTGCTCTCCAAGACCCTTGGCGCCATAGGGGCCGACCGGATCGGCGACCTCGACGATGATGCTTTCGATCTCCGGCACATCGCCCATGGTGGGGATCAAGTAATCATGCAGGTTTTCGGTTCGGCCGGGAATGTAAGTCTCCATCAGCGCCATCCCGATCCCCTGCGCGATGCCGCCCTCGATTTGTCCCTCGACGAGCAGCGGATTGATCGCCCGGCCGACATCGTGCGCGGCGGTGATGCGATCGAGTTTGACCGTGCCAAGCGCCGTGTCGACGGTCAGCTCGACGATCTGTGCTCCGTATCCATAGACTGCGTAGGGCGCGCCCTGCCCCCTGTCATCGAGCGGCTTTGTCGACGGATCATAGACCTCTTCGACCATGAACACATAGCCGAACCGGTTTTCGGACAGTTCAGAAAGATCGATCGTCGCCCGGGTGGCCTCGTCAGTGAGGATTATTGCAGGTCGGGCGACCTCGATCCGGGCGGTTGCAGAGACGTTGGCGTGGCGCAGGATTGCCGCCCGCAATGCCTCACCGGCACGCTTGGCAGCCGATCCGGTGACAAAGGTCTGGCGGGAGGCCGATGTCTTGCCGGCATCGGGGGTGCGGTCCGTATCGCTGTCGACCAGCGACAATTCGCGGACACCGACTCCGAGCGCGTCGGCGGCGATTTGGGCAATCACCGTGTTGGACCCCTGGCCGATATCCGTCGCGCCCTGATGCAGGACGATCCGGCCATCGCCGGTAATCCCCATGCGGATGGTCGAAGGATTGGGCATGGAGGTGTTGCCGCAGCCATACCAGCAACTGGCGATGCCAACGCCACGGCGGGTGGCGGCGCCGTTTCCTTGAGCGTTGTGGTCCTCCGCCGCGGATATGGCCCGCCGCCAAGCCGGCTTGAGCGCTTCCAGGCACTCCCGGATGCCGACGCCGGTTTCGAATATCTGCCCGGTCACGGTGGGTTTGCCGTTATCGAGGGCGTTGAGCAGGCGGAAATCCAGGCGGTCTAGACCAACCTGGTCAGCCAGCATGTCGTAAACGGATTCCTGGGCGACCGCCGATTGCGGCACGCCGAATCCGCGAAAGGCGCCGGATGGCGGGCAATTGGTGAGTACGGCAGTGCTGCGAGCCCGATAATTCGGCGTGTAATAGGGACCGGACGCATGGATGGGCACGCGGTCGGCGACCGTTGGGCCCCAGCTTGCATAGGCGCCGGTATTGAATATTCCGTCGAAATCGAATGCCGTGATGCGGCCGTCGGCGTCGCAGCCGATCCGCAGGCTGATTTCCGACGGATGGCGCTTGGTCGTCGACTGCATCGACTCAGTACGGGTATAGGCGATCGCCGCCGGTCGTTTCAATTGCCAGGCGGCGAGCGCGATATAGGGTTGCACGGAGAGATCGAGCTTGGAGCCGAAGCCGCCGCCGCAGGCGCTCGGCCGGATCCGCACGGCCTCCTCTTCCACATCCATGATCGCGGCAATCGCGGTCCGGTCCATATGCGGCGCCTGGGTGCAGCCGAAGATTTCGATGCGGTCATCGACCCGCACCGCCACCCCGGCTTCCGGCTCGATATAGGCATGCTCGATGAACGGCGTTGAAAACCGGGCTTCCGCCTGGTGCTCAGCGGCAGCGAACGCGGCATCAATGTCGCCGCGCTCCACATAACCGCGCACCAGTACGTTGCCGGTCCGGTGGTCATGGAGTTGGGCAGCCTGGTCGGCGCGGGCATCGGCCGGGGTCAACATGGCCGGCAGCGGCTCCCATTGCACGGGAAAGGTCGCCGGATCCAGCGCGGTGATGGCCGCCGGTTCTCCGGCGACCGCGGCGATCGCTTCGCCGCGGAATCGCACTGTATCTACGGCGAAGACCGGTTGGTCCGCGTGGGCCGGAATGACGCCATAAGGCGCTGAAGACAGCACGTTTTCGGCGGTGAACACCGCCAGCACATCCGGGTGACCGGTAATGAATGCGTCGACATCACCGATCGTAAAACGGGCATGGTGGTGCGGACTGCGGATGATGCGAACCAGGACGGCGTCGTCGGGTCTGTCATCGGCCCCGAAGCGATCGCGGCCGAGCACTTTCGGCGCGCCGTCAAGCCTGAGCACCGATGCGCCGACACTGGCGCCGGTAGGGGCATCCGCCCCGTTCGCCTGGAGGTCCGTAGCATGCAGGACCGCATCGACGATCTTTCGATAGCCGGTGCAGCGGCACAGAACACCGCCGAGCGCATCCTCGACTTGGCCGCGGGTCGGATGGGGAACGCGCCGCAAGAGAGCGGCGGCGGCAATCAGCATGCCGGGCGTGCAAATCCCGCATTGGGCGGCACCATGCTGCAGGAAGGATTGTTGCAGGTCCGACAAGACGCCATCGTCGCCAAGGCCTTCGACGGTCACCACGTCGCAGCCTGCGACTTGCGCTGCCGCAGTCAGGCAGGCACAGGACGGTGCGCCATCGATGAGCACGGTGCAGGCGCCGCAATCGCCGGCGTCGCAGCCGACCTTGGTCCCGGTCAGGCCGAGGGCGCCGCGCAGCACGTCGGACAAGCGCCCAGCGGGTGGCGCATCGACGGAGACCGGGCTGCCATTGACCATGAATGCCAAAGTCATGGCCGCACCTTTTCGGCCGCATCGGTCAGGGCCCGGCGGATGAGTTCCAGGGACGCCGCGCGGCGATAATCAGCCGTGGCGCGCACATCGTCGATGGGCTGCAACAGTTCAAGATGCGCGGCGGTTACGCGATCGGCCAGGCTGCTGGTCGATTCGGTCCCAATGAGATCGGTTTCCAGGGAGTTTAGGCGCTTGGCGACGAGGGAACAGGCACCCACGGAGACGGCGGCATCGGCTATCCGGCCGTCGGCCTCGCAGGCCAGCCGCGCGGCGACCATGGAAATGGAAATCACCAAATATTTGCGGGCGCCAAGCTTGACGAAGGACGACACGCCGCGCGCGGACCGTTCAGGCACCAATATTCGGCTCACCATCTCATCGGTTGCCAGATCCGTTTCGCGGTTGCCGGTGATAAAGGCGGCAAGCGGTACCTGCCGCGTATCCGTGGCGCTGACGACTTCCACCCGTGCATCCAAGGTCAAGAGTGGCGGTACGCCATCGGCCGCCGGTGACGCGTTGCACAGATTGCCGGCGATCGTCGCCCGGTTCTGGATCTGAACCGAGCCGACTTCGCGGGCCGCCAGTTTCAAGCCGTCGAAGGCGGATGGCAGGTCGGCGGCAATCAGGTCGCTCCAGGTGACCGTGGCGCCGATCGACCAGAAGCCGTCGGCGCGGTCGATGTGGCGAAATTCTTCGATTGCCGTGATGTCCAGGATCGACGTCCGGGGAACTTGATTCTGCAGACCGGGATAGAAGTCGGTTCCGCCGGCAAGCACAGTCCGTGGGCTTTGCGACAGCAGCGCAAGCGCATCCTCGACCCTGTTCGGCCTTGCGTAATCCATCGCCGACCCTTTCATTAGTATACAAACAATTAAGACAGGGGATCATCGCGCCGTCAAGCCCCTGTTCATCGGAGCTAAAGGAAGATCGATCGCGAACCGTGACGCCGGCTTTCGGACAACAGATCGCAGCCTGCAATAATTGTAACCGGAAGTTACAATCGGGGATCCACCGGCTCGCTCTCCAGGCCGAGGACGCCGATGGCGCAGGCATGGACCTGGTGCAGGGGCTTGTTCTCGACGAACCGATGCAATCCTTCCAAGCCGACCTTGAATTCCCGATCGGCGAGCGAAAACTTACGCCCGAGACCGCGCCGGCGCAGGCGTTCGATGTTTTCAGGCAGATCGTAGTCGGGACCGTAGATGATGCGCAGATAGTCGCGGCCGCGGACTTTCATTGCCGGCTGGATCAAGCCGCGTTCCCCGCGGGCAATGAATGCATTCGGCTTGACCACCATGCCCTCCCCTCCGCGACCGGTGTGATCGAGCCACCAATCTGTGACTGTCTGACGAGCTGACGCATCCGTGAGGTCGACCTGGCGCCATCCGGTGGTCTGTAGGATCAGGTCGCCGCCACATAAACGCTCTAGGGTCTCCATATGCCAGGTATGGGGCCTGTCAGCGAAGACCTGGCCTTCGGCCGCGAGCAGGTGGAACGGGGCAATCCGGTAGTCGTCGATCCTATCCGCCTGCCAGCAATAGCCATCGATGGTCTCGCCCATGCGGACAGTATTGTTCCGCTGTATTTCAGCCTGCGCCATTTGAGCAGACAGATCGTCATCGGTCTTTGCCCGTTTGAGTACCGCGAGCCAAGCCTCGGCCGATGTGCGGGCGGCAGCGACGGTCGGCAGATACTGTTTCTGCAGCAATTCCTGGGCCTTGGCGGACCAGGGCATGATCTCCGCGTCAAGCAGCATCCAGTCGCTGTTCAGGGTGTCGAAGAGCCCGGTCCTTTCAGCGGCAGCGATCATGCGAGCGATGATCGCCGCCTCCTGTGCCTCGTCGCGGAAGAAGGGGCGTCCGGTGCGTGTATAGACAATACCGGCTTTGCCATCTTCGACACCGAAACGCGCCACTGCCGCTTCTTGGCAGCGCGCCAATACGATCAATGCCCGCGAGCCCATATGCTTTTCTTCCACCACGATGTCGGTGACGCCGCGTTCGGCGTAGAAGTCCAAGGCCTGGTCCGGATGCTCCAGAAACGGCCCCTCCGGCGCGGTTGGACAGGCGGCCATGGTTGGCGGCAGATAGATCAGCCAACGGGGATCGACAGCGAAACGGCTCATGATCTCCAAGGCGGCCAGACTGTTTTGCACCGGAACCTGGATCGTGCTTTTGAACCGGGTCTCGATCCGCAGCTTGGTGGCATAATCGTCGAAATAGAGCAGTCGGTCGTGATCCTGCTGGGCGCTGCGCCCGGATCCCTGTTCGAGCGGTTTGGCCGGCTCACAATATTGTTTTGCCGCGGGCACAGAAACCAATTCCCGCTCCGGCCAGCGCAATGCGGTGAGCTTGCCGCCAAAGACGCAGCCGGTATCAATGCAGATCGTATTGTTCAGCCATTCCGCCTCCGGGGTCGGCGTGTGGCCATAGACCACGTCGGCAGAGCCGCGATAGTCGCGCGCCCATTCCAGACGCACGGGCAGGCCGAATTCGTCGATCTCGCCGGTTGTCTCGCCGAACATGGCAAAATTGCGCACCGCGCCGGAGCCGCGACCATGCATGGTCTCCTTCAGACCGGCATGGGCGACGACCAAGGCACCGCCCGCCAGCCAGGCATGGGAGCGCAGATTATAGATAAATTCCTTCAACGTGTTGCGGAACTCCGTTGAACAGGATTCCAATTCGCCGACAGTCAGGTCGAGACCGTGGGTCAGTTGGACCTTGCGGCCTTTCAGCCATTTCGACAGCTTGAAATCGTGGTTGCCGATGACGCAGCGGGCCGAGCCTTCCGCGCACATGCCCATGACCAGGCGCAGGCAATCCCGGTTGCGCGGTCCGCGATCGGCAATATCGCCGACAAAGAAGACGCGGCGGCCTTCGGGATGGCGGGCGCTGAGTGGGGTTTCGCCGGCCGAATAGGGATCGGTCTCATAGCCGAGCGACGTCAACAACGCCGTCAGTTCGTCGAAACAGCCATGAATGTCGCCGATAATGTCGAAGGGGCCGTGATCGCCGCGCAGGTCGGTCCATAACGGCTGGCGCTCGATTTCGAGTGCATCGACTTCTTCCGGCGTCTTCATTATGTGGACCTGCCGGAAACCTTCCTTTTGAAGGCCGCGCAGACCACGACGCAAAGCGCGGGAATGGTTGCGCGCCACGTGAGGTCCGAAATCGCGGTTGGCGCGATCGGCATTGCGTTCATGGCAAAGCGTCGGATCGAGGTTCAAGACCAGCGCCACCGGCAGGGCGTGATGAGCGCGGGCAAGCCGAACGAGCTCCGCCCGATCCTCGCGGTGCACGGAGGTGGCGTCGATGACGGTCAGCTTGCGGCGTTTCAAGCGCAGGCCGGCCGTATGGCGCAACAGGTCAAAAGCGTCGCCAGTGGCCCCCTGGTCCGTCTCGTCATCGCTGACCAGCGCCCGGCAGGTATCGGAGGAGACAATCTCGGTCTCCAGGAAATGCTTCCGGGCAAAGCTCGACTTGCCGGAGCCGGTCGGACCGATCAGGACAACAAGGGCGAAATCGGGGATCTCAATCTTCATTCAAATGTCCCCCCTGACGATCCGGTGGAACAGATCGGGCAGCATCACGCCGGCTCCCGGCGCTCGAATATGGCCATTTGCGACGGCGCCCCATGAGTTTCGTCCAACTCGCCGAGCGGCTGGAGGTCGACTGTGTATCCGTAGGTTTCAGAAACCGAATCCGCCCAATCTATAAATTCGGCGCGGGTCCATTCGAAGCGATGGTCACCGTGGCGCAGGCGATCCTCGGGCATGCCCTCAAACAACACATTATATTCGCGGTTCGGGGTGGTCACGATCACCAGGCCGGGCCGCGCATCGCCGAAGACCGACAATTCCAGCGCCGACAAGCGCGGCGGGTCCACATGTTCGATCACTTCAACCAGGGTCGCCGCATCGAAGCCCTGCCAGCGGCGGTCGCCATAGGTCAGGCTGCCCATCTGTAGCGATATGCGCTCCTGCTTGGCCTCTCCTGCCTCCTTCAGGTAGAGCCGGCGCTCGGCGACCTCGAGCGCGCGCACCGACGGGTCGACGCCGACAATGCGGTCGAAACCGCGCTCCTTGACCAATCGGCGCAGCAGTTTTCCCTCGCCGCAACCCAGATCGAGCACGGACCGGACCCGTCGCTTGACGAGTTCCGCGCAGACCGTGTCGAGCCTGAGATCGTGAAGCCGGATCGGTTTCTCCAGTTCCTCCTCCGTCTCCTCTTGGGGCGCCTCCTCCTCGTCCGGATCGACCAGGGTTTCGCTCAGCCGGTCCAGGGCCTGGTTAATCAGGCTGCGCCGGTGCTTGAGGGCGCGTGCTGCGATCAGTTCCTTGGCCGGATGGGTCGGCAGCCAGTCGCCGCCCTTGGCGAGCAGGTTCTCGATTTCGTCGCGGTCGATCCAGTAGTGCTTGGCGTTGTCGAGCACAGGAACGAGCACATAGATGTGGTTCAACAGGTCGGCGAGGCGGATCGTGGCCGATAGGGTCACGTCATAAATTGCCCGGTATCCGGCTTGCTCCAATGGGGTGGCTTCGATCGTGTAGCCCAGCGGTTCGAACAGAGCCTCGATCACCTCCAGACCGCCGGCGACGGCGACCGGCGTGACACGGACCGCAAAGGGCAATGCCCGGTCGGCGAGATCCTGCCGCTCCTTGGACCGGCCGGACAGGCTCTGGCCCACTGCGCGGCCGAGCGCCACGGACAAAAACGAATTCGCCGCATAGGGGCGGTCGTTGACATATTGGGCGAGCAGGCCGGAGGACTTGTCATGCTTGCCGCGGACCAACGCCACCGGATCGACGGCCAAATGCATCACCGCGCAAGTGCCTTCCTCCGATGCTTCCGAATAAAGGATCGTCAATTCGCCCTGGGCGGTCTGGCGGACATGCAGGCGGTCGGGATTTTTGTGCAGCAAATAGCCCAGGTCGCGGGCGGAATAATCGCTGCCGGAGGGCGCATGGAGGGTGAGTTCGATTTGCATGGTGTCTTCACTCAAAATCGATTGCCGGTCGCGGCGGGATCTGGGCGGTCGCCCGGCGGCCGGTTAAGTGACCGGCAAAATAGGCGGCGCCCCGGTTGGTGTCCACCGGCCGCATAATGTTGAGATGGTCGGTCGAGCATAACTGCGCCAGGAGGACGCGCCCGAGCTTAAGCTGCGCCAGCAGCACTCGCCGCGCCGATTTCGACGCTTGACCCCGGCGGCTCATCCATGAAAATCAGTTCGGCAAAGACCGGCTGGAACCGCGCCATGATCACAAATGACAAAAGGCAAAACTCGGCGTCATCCCGTGCGCGGCGCGGCGCGAAGTGCCGCTCCGCAGACACGGGATCCCGCGCCGCCGGCTTGGGTTCCGCAGCCGGGGTCCCGTGTCTGCATCGCAGCATTTCATGCTGCAATGCGCACGGGATGACGGAGTTCTATTCAATGCTAGTTTTCCATTCATCGCACTGGATTTGATTATGAAAACACCGGCGCACGAAATGGTCGTCACCAAGTCAATGCAGAGGGCACAACGATGATCATCGTCCAGCCTGGTTCCGTGCCGCTCGAAGCCCTGGAGGCGATTTATCGGTCGGATGGGCCGGTTTCCATCGACCGGTCGGCCAGGCAGCAGGTTGAGGCGGCGGCCGGGATCGTGGCGGCTGCCGCGGAGGGAACCGACGCGGTCTATGGGGTCAATACCGGTTTCGGCAAGCTCGCCAGCACCAAGATCCAACCCGCCGATACGGAAGCCCTGCAGCGCAACCTGATCCTGAGCCATTGTTGCGGCGTCGGTCCGGCCCTATCGCAGCCGCTGACACGCCTGATGATGGTGTTGAAGCTGATATCACTCGGTCGGGGCGCCTCTGGCGTGCGCTGGGTGATCATCGAACAGTTAGAGGCCTTGCTGGAGAAGCAGGTGATCCCGGTCATTCCCTGCCAGGGATCGGTGGGCGCGTCCGGCGACCTGGCGCCGCTCGCCCATATGACGGCGGTGATGATCGGTGAAGGCGAGGCCTGGTATGCGGGCGACCGCCTGGCGGGCGGTGAGGCACTGAAGCGGGCCGGCATCGCGCCGGTCGTGCTCGGTCCGAAGGAGGGCCTGGCGCTGATCAACGGCACCCAGTTTTCCACCGCCAATGCCCTTGCCGCCCTGTTCGATGCCAAGCGTCTGGTTCTGTCGTCTTTGATCACGTCGGCCCTGACGACCGATGCCATTATGGGCTCCACCGCGCCGCTTAGGGCCGGTATTCACGCCCTGCGCGGCCATCGCGGCCAGATCGACGTGGCGGCGATCATGGCGGATATCATGGCCGGGTCGAAGATCCGGGAGAGCCATCGCGAGGACGATGTCCGGGTGCAGGATCCCTATTGCATCCGCTGCCAGCCGCAAGTGTTGGGGGCTGCGGTCGACATCTTGCGCATGGCGGCGGCGACGCTGGAGACGGAGGCCAACGCGGTTACCGACAATCCATTGGTGCTGACCGATCTCGGACGGATCGTTTCCGGCGGAAACTTTCATGGCGAGCCGATCGGGTTCGCCGCCGACCAGATGGCGCTGGCGCTCGCCGAAATCGGCGCGATCGCCCAGCGCCGTGTGGCTCTGCTGGTCGATCCGACCCTGAGCTTCGACCTGCCGCCGTTTCTGACGCCGGATCCGGGATTGAATTCCGGTTTCATGATCGCCGAGGTGACCACGGCGGCGTTGATGAGCGAGAACAAGCATCTGGCCAATCCGTGCGTCACCGATTCCACGCCGACCAGCGCCAACCAGGAAGACCACGTGTCGATGTCCGCCCATGGTGCCTACCGGCTGGCGCAGATGAATGCCAATTTGTCCAAGATTATCGCCGTGGAGCTGCTCTGCGCCGCCCAGGGCGTGGAAGCGCGGGCACCGTTGGAAACGTCGGCACCGTTGCGCAAGATCATCGCCCGATTGCGGCGCAGCGTGCCACCGCTGAAGGAAGACCGGCCGCTGGCGCCGGATATCGATCTTGTCGCCGACCTGGTGGCGGGGACCGAACTCGTTGACCTGATCGGCGTCGACATCGCGCTCGGACCGTGACCGGATCCTAAGACGAAAGTCGCACGGCCCTTTGGTCGCACAGAAAAACATTCCAAAGTGCGCATGTTTTAGATACAATCGGATCAAAATACACTGTGTCGGGGCATAACGGCACACGGGTAACGAGGGTGGAAGACCAATATGGGCCGTTGAGCATGAGGCCCGCCTTGTCTTGGATAGCCGGTAGCGGAGCCGTCCATCACCTTTCCCAAAACCGTGATCCCGATGCGCGGCCGATCGGCGCCCAAACCCGGTTTCCCGGGTCGAGGCCGTTGGTTACCGGCCGCCCAAGTCGACAAGGCGAGACGATGCGGCGCGTTCTTTTGATTTTGGTTCTGATCGCAGCCACTACCGAGTTTTCCTTTGCGCAGACCGAAAGCATGCCGAAGGGCGATATCGAGTACGGGGAATATCTATCGTCGGAATGCGTCACCTGCCACCAGGCCAGCGGTGCCGACAAGGGAATCCCGTCAATCACCGGCTGGCACGTGGATTCCTTCATTTCGGTGATCAAGGCCTACAAGGCCAAGGATTTGGACAATCCGGCCATGCAGCTCATCGCCGGACGGCTCGATGACGAGCAAATCGCCTCCCTGGCGCTTTATTTCGGATCCCTGCCCGCCAGAGGGGCGGGTTGGGATTGATAATCAAGGACGGATTCTCAAGAGGGGCATCAACAAGACGATAAAAAGGACAGTCATATGACCAAAACGACGCCCAAACTCAACAGACGCCAGTTCAACGCCCTCCTGGGCGCGACCGCTTCGACCGGTGCGTTGGCCATGCCGAGCATCGCCCGTGGCGCCAACCCGAAGGTCG
The DNA here is from genome assembly GCA_965224185.1 of Rhodobiaceae bacterium. Classification (GTDB taxonomy): domain Bacteria; phylum Pseudomonadota; class Alphaproteobacteria; order Rhizobiales. The sequence goes on from OZ245042.1 coordinate 492,534, forward strand.
TCGTCATTGGCGGCGGTGCGGGCGGAGGAACCGCGGCGCGGTACATCGCCAAGGATTCCAAAGGCGGGATCGACGTCACGCTGATCGAGGCCAATAAGCGCTACTTCACCTGCTTCTTTTCCAATCTCTACATTGGTGGCTTCCATGACTATGCCTCGATCGGTCACGGCTATGACAGCCTGGCCATCAATCACGGGATCAATGTGGTGCATGATTGGGCGACCGGGGTCGATGGCGGCGCCAAGGCCGTCTCACTGGCATCCGGCGCCTCGGTGCCCTATGACAAACTGATCCTGTCGCCGGGCATCGACATAAAATATGACAGCGTGCCGGGCTATTCCGTGGAGGCGCAGACCAAGATGCCCCATGGCTGGAAGTCGGGCACCCAGGCGCAGATCATCAAGCACAACGTGATGAACATGAAGCAGGGCGGCGTGTTCGTGTTCGTCGCACCGCCCAATCCGTTCCGCTGTCCGCCCGGGCCCTATGAGCGGATTTCAATGATCGCCCATCTATTGAAGCAGAACAATCCGACGGCCAAAATCATCGTTGTCGACCCGAAGCCGAAATTCTCCAAGCAGGGCCTGTTCATGGAGGGCTGGGAGAGGCACTATTCCGGTATGATCGAATGGCTGTCGCCGGACATTCACGGCGGCATCAAGAGCGTCAATCCCGACACCATGGAAATCGTCACCGACCTGGAAACCTTCAAGGCCGACGCGGCCTGCGTGGTTCCGGCGCAGAAGGCCGGCACCATTGCCGAACTGGCCGGCGTCACCAAGGGCGACTGGGCGCCGATCGTGCCGGCGACCATGGCGTCGCGCGCCGATCCGAACATCCATGTGCTGGGCGATGCCTCGGTGGCTTCGGCGATGCCGAAATCGGGCTTCTCCGCCAACAGCCAGGCCAAGGTATGCGCCAATGCGGTGCGCGGCGAACTGACCGGCTCGAAAGTGTTCGACGCCCGCTTCGCCAATACCTGCTGGAGCCTGATCGCCACCAATGACGGGGTCAAGGTCGGGGCCAGCTACAAGGCGGGCGATGAAAAGATCGAGGTGGTCGACAAGTTCATCTCCAAGACCGGAGAGGACGATTCCCTGCGCAAGGCGACTTATGAGGAATCGGAAGGCTGGTATTCGGGGATCACCGCCGACATTTTCAGCTAGGCCATAATGGCGACGCCGGCGCGGTTTCACGGCCGTGCCGGCATTGATAAGCACCAAGCCGCCGTCTGGAATACATCTAGGCGGCGGTTTTGTGCGTGCGGCAAGTACCTCATTGCCTATTTCTCAGCACCATCGGGTGTCATCCCGGGCGCGGTGCGGTGCGCAGTACCGCTCCGCAGACCCGGGATGACACGGTGGTGTATGAATTGACGGCGGATAAAAAAGTGCGCGGCGCATGTTGCGCTGACGTTAGGGCCGTCGTTTTCGCCTCTAACCGATCGCCTAAAACCGCCCCTAATTCTCCGGCACACCCCCCGCCCAATCGGTCAGAGCATCCGCCAGGCTACGCGCCGTCACCGCGTCGACATCGATGGTCGTGAAGCGGCGACCTTCGCGGAAGGTGAGGCGCAGGAGGCGGAGGCCGCTTTCGTGGTCGGTTGCTTTCAGCATCACCAGCCGGCCATAGGGCAAGTCGATCTGTCCAAGCGGCGTTTCCTTGGGCTCAGTCATATTTGGTGCCCCGGTTAAAGACCGCCTCCAGGCGCCATGCCCATTGGCGCGGTGTGTCGCGGTAATCCGGTTTGACGTCGAATTCCAGATGGATCATGCCGTCATCGGCGGCGGCGGCCACCAGGCGTTCCAGTTCGGCGAATGAGCTGACCTCGGGATGCTGGATGATGAGATCGCTTAATCTGGCCATTGGTTTACTCCCCTCCTCCATCGGCGGTGTGGGCGGGCAGCCGGTCACGGGCGACCCGGTCCCGGCAGCGCAGCCGGTATAACAGGCGCCCGCCGCCCGGTGCCTGATCGGAAAATCCGCTCCTGCGGTGCAGGACATTGTTGCAGATCAGGCCCTGCCCGGCCTGCAGGGTGAGACGGTGGACCAGCGGCTCGGCACCATCGAGCAGGTCGAGCAGGGCATGCCGGGCCGCCGTGGTCACCGGATCGTCACGCCAGATGATGTTGCGTGGCCGGGCGGAGTAGCGCATGTGCAAAGCTCCCGATTGGGAATCGACAGCGAAGACCGGGCCGACCCGTTCCGGCCGGATGGTGCCGTCGGGTTCGGTATTCGGCGGTATGATCATGGCGCTCGGATGCATCAGGGCCGAGATAAAGGCCGGATCCCGGTCGCGCAGTCGGATATAGGCGATCTCCGGATCAAGCAGAGCGCTTTCTCCACCGCGTTCGGCCGGGCGCACGCAGTGCAGCACGAAGGAGCGGATCGGACGGTCGATTGCGTTGTAATAGCCATCCGTGTGCCAGCCGAGGGGCTTGTCGGTATAGGGGATATAGCCGCGCCGGGTCCCGGTGTCGGAAACCTCTAAAGACACGACACCGGCATCACCGGCTGAGCGATGGGTCTCCAGGTCGGTCATGGCGAACCAACCGGCAAATACCGCGATATGCGCCGGTGGCGGATCCGTGGCCGCCGGATCGGCGCATGTATAGAGCGCCATATTGGCGACCGCACAGCGCTCGCGGATCGCCTGGCGCTCGGACGCGGTGGGCTCGACAAGGGAGCGAATTGGCACCTGGAGTGCCGGAAGGTCCTTGGGATAGGCGGCCAGCTTGGCGGCGCGCCAATCGCGATAAACCGCGTCATCGCCAAGATGAAACGGAGAGGCCTTCATATTTTTTTCTATAGTTTTCAATCCCCTACCTGCTCATCTTCCGATTTTGATTCGGCCCGCTTACCTGGCGCCAACCTCCGCGGATTCCGGCGTTATCGTCGCACCATATAGAAATATTTGAATTTACTAATATATAGGGATATCCTATGGCGCAGAAGCAGAAAGTTCGGGCTCCGAATCGGGTATCGGCGGGGCCGATAAAACCGCTTCCGAAGCGGTGAGACATTGGGATGTCGGCGACCAAGCCGATAGAGGAAAACCGGTAATCCAGGTGGGCAACCATGTCACAAGACGATCATTCGAAGACCAACGGTAGCACCAAGGCAGACGGCAAGCACGCGACGCCCATGCTCGACGGGCTTGAGGACGGACCGTGGCCGAGCTTTGTCACCGGCCTGAAGCGGCTGCGCGATTCCGACGACAAAAGCTATGCGCCGATGATGAATGACCTGCTCGGCCAGCTTGAGCATTCCTACGAGGAGCGGCTCGGCTTCTGGAAGGGCGGCACGGTCTCGGTATTCGGCTATGGCGGCGGCATCATTCCACGCTTTTCCGAAGTGGCCGAGAAATATCCTGAATCGAAAGAGTTCCATACCCTGCGTGTCCAGCCCCCCGCCGGATTCCACTACGACACGGACATCCTGCGCAAGCTTTGCGATATCTGGGAACGCCACGGCTCCGGCCTGATCGCCTTTCACGGCCAGAGCGGCGACATCATGTTCCAGGGCTGCACCACTGAGAACACTCAGAAGGCGTTCGATGACCTGAACGAGGTCGGTTTCGACCTCGGCGGCGCCGGCCCGGCGCTCCGGACCGCCATGAGCTGTGTCGGTCATGCCCGTTGCGAGCAGTCCTGCTATGACGAGGTGCGGGCCCATCGGACGCTCATCAATGCATTTCTCGATGAAATGCACCGGCCTGCCCTGCCCTATAAGTTCAAGTTCAAGTTTTCCGGTTGCGCCAATGATTGCGTCAACGCCATCCACCGCGCCGACTTCGCGGTGATCGGCACCTGGCGCGACGACATTAAGGTCAACCAGGATGAAGTGAAGAAGCACATTGAGAAAGTCGGTCGCAAATACATGATCGACACGGTGATCTCCATGTGCCCGACCCGGGCCTTGAGCCTCAATGACGACGACACGCTGGACATCGACAACAAGAGCTGCGTGCGCTGCATGCATTGCATCAACGTCATGACCAAGGCGCTGTCGCCGGGTGACGACCGCGGCATCTCGATCCTGATCGGCGGCAAGCGCTCGTTGAAGATCGGCGACCTGATGGGGACGATGATCGTTCCGTTCATGAAGCTGGAGACGGACGAGGATTTCGAGAAGCTGGAAGAGTTCGCCGAAACGGTGCTGGAATTCTTTGCCGACAATGCGCTGGAGCATGAACGGGTCGGCGAGACTATCGACCGGATCGGTCTGCCGGCCTTCCTGGAGGCAATTGGCGTGGAGCCGGACCCGAACATGGTCAACCATCCGCGCACATCGAGCTATGTGCGCACCGACGACTTCACCGAGGAATCGGAACGCTATTTCGAGCGCAAGGCCACCGAAGCCGGCCTGACGGTCGCCGCCGAATAGGTCGGGGAGGATTGCAAAGATGAGCCAAGCCCAAGCACAACCGCGCATGCCGGACGAGACCGGGGTTCCCGATCCCTTCCAATACATGCACCCGATCATGAAGAAGAATTACGGCAATTGGGACTGGCACGAGCGGCCGCGTCCGGGCGTGTTGCGGCACGTTGCCAAGAACGGGGATGAAATCTTCACCGTGCGCGCCGGCACCCAGCGGCAGATGGACGTCTATACGATCCGCAGGCTGTGCGACATTGCCGATGAAATGGCCGAGGGTCATGTGCGCTTCACCACCCGGGCCAATATCGAATTCATGGTCTCTACCGCCGAGCAGGTGGAGCCGCTGATCGAGCGGCTGACGGCCGAAGGCTTTCCGGTTGGCGGCACCGGCGGTTCGGTGTCGATGATCTCGCATACGCAAGGCTGGCTGCATTGCGACATTCCCGGCACCGATGCGTCGGGTGTGGTTAAAAGCCTGATGGATACCCTGCACAAGGAATTCGTCAACGAGCAGATGCCCAACCGGGTGCGCATTACCACGTCGTGCTGCCAGATCAATTGCGGCGGCCAGGGCGATATTGCCATCAATGTGCAATATACCAAGCCGCCGAAGATCAACCATGACCTGGTGGCCAATGTGTGCGAGCGGCCGGCGGTGATCGCCCGCTGCCCGGTAGCCGCCATTCGTCCGGCCATGGTCGACGGCAAACCGTCGCTGGAAGTTGACGAGCGCAAATGCGTGTGCTGCGGTGCCTGTTATCCGCCCTGCCCGCCGATGCAGATCAACAGCGCTGAATCCACCAAGATCGCCATCTGGGTCGGCGGCAAGCATTCCAATGCCCGCTCCAAGCCGACCTTCCACAAACTGGTCGCCGCCAACCTGCCCAACAATCCGCCGCGCTGGCCGGAAGTCGAGGAGGTGGTGACCAAGATCCTCTATGCCTATAAGCGTGACGCGAAGCATTGGGAACGGGTCGGCGAATGGATCGAGCGAATCGGCTGGCCGCGGTTCTTCGAGATGACTGAGCTCGCCTTCACCAAGCATCACCTGGATACGTGGACCGGTGCCCGGCACAACATGAACATGTCGAGCCACGTGCGGTTCTAGAGCAGCGACGGAAACGGAGAACGCCCGTGAAATTCGGAATTGTCGTCAATGAGGGCCCCTACACGCATCAGTCCTCGGACACGGCCTATCATTTCACCAAGGCGGCCCTGGAAAAGGGCCACGAGATCTATCGGGTGTTCTTCTATCACGACGGGGTCAATAACGGCACGCGGCTGACCGTGCCGCCCCAGGACGAACGGCATATCCAGCGCAATTGGTCGGAGCTCGGCGAACAATACGATCTCGACCTGGTTGTGTGCGTCGCGGCGGCCCAAAGACGCGGCGTGCTCGACGAGGCGGAAGCCAAGCGGCACGGTAAGGATGTCGACAATATCGCTCCGGGCTTCCGGATATCCGGACTTGGCCAGTTGATCGAAGCGGGCATCGCCTCCGACCGGCTGGTGGTGTTTGGAGATTAGAGTGGTTGTATGATGTTATTGGCACAACACCAATCACACGTTCCGGCGTCATTCCGGACGCTTGAGGCACTCTTTCAGTCCCTCACCGGATTGTCATTCCCGCGAAAGCGGGAATCCAGGGTTGCTGATCTCGGCTGTTGTTTGTCGCCCTGGATTCCCGCTTTCGTGGGAATGACTGTGATTGTGTTTGCAGGATACAATTCACGGTATCCCTGCAAACGCCTCCAGGATCGCCGGGCGAGAGATCCCGTGTCGGCGCGGCAGCGCGCACGGGATGACGGTGAAGTTTGGTCTGGCCATTTGAGTTCGGCGACTGATGGATAAGTGACGATGACTGACGCAAACGGCGATCATGACACCGAAGGCGTTGTGAAAAAATTTCTCTATGTGAACCGCAAGGCGCCTTATGGAACGATCTATGCCCTGGAATCCTTGGAAGTGGTGTTGATCGGTGCCGCCTTCGACCAGGATGTGAGCCTGGCGTTTTTCGACGACGGCGTGTTTCAGTTGAAGAAAGGTCAGGACACCGACGGTATCGGTGTGAAGAATTTCTCGCCGGCCTATCGGGCGCTTGGCGACTACGACGTCACCAAGCTTTACGTGGAGCGGGAATCCCTTGCAGAACGCGGCCTGACTGCCGACGATCTGATGGAGATCACCTATGAGGACGAGGATGACGATTGGGAAGAAAAGCCGTCGATCCGCGTCATCGGCCGAGACGAAATGGCGGCGATCATGGCCGAGCAGGATGTGATTTTGAGCTTTTAGGACACCACGATGTCATTGCTGCACACCATTAACAAGTCACCGTTTGAAACCAGGTCCCTGGAGAGCTGCATTGCCCATGCGCGGGGCGGCGACGCGATCCTGTTGATGGAGGACGCGGTCTATGGGGCGATCGCGGGGACGGATGCCGCCAACCTGTTGGCCGGCCTGGACGACGATATCAGCGTGTTCATTCTGGAACCGGATCTGGCCGCGCGCGGCCTTGCGGATGCCGAATTAGCCGACGGCTTGTCGCGAACCGATTATGGCGGATTCGTCGACCTGGTGACCGAACATAGCGCAACCCAATCTTGGCTTTAGGCCAACGAAACCCGTTGGGTCACGGCTAGCGAACCCAACGCAAGACCCTGGAGACTGATCATGAGCTATCAACTGAACGGAACGAGTGTCGAGCACGACGAGGAAGGCTATATCACCGAGTTGTCCGACTGGAGCCGGGAATTGGCCGAACTGATCGCCGAGGACGAGAATATCGACATGACCGACGAACATTGGGAGGTCGTTCAGTTCCTGCGCGATTACTACGAGGAATACCAGATCGCGCCAGCCGTTCGCGTGCTCATTAAGGCGATCAAGAAATCGATGGGCAAGGAAAAGGGCAACAACAAGTATCTTTACACGCTGTTCCCCTACGGCCCGGCTAAACAGGCCTGCAAGATCGCCGGCCTGCCGAAACCGACCGGCTGTATCTGACCGGAGCGGCCGGCGGGTATCGCGGCCACTCCTCGTCGGCGATCGAGTTCGGCCCCTCCCCTTGCCGTCATTGCCCGGCCTGACCGGGCAACCCAGTAACCGCTGGATTTGCCGTCCAAACAGGGAAATTGCGCCTTGATCTTTCCCTCTCTGTCATTGCCCGGCTTGACCGGGCAACCCAGTAACCGCCGGAATTCACCGTGCGAACACGGGAGCGGCACCTTGTTCCTACAGGCAACCGCGCCGTTTACTGGATGCCCCGGTCAGAGCCGGGGCATGACAATGCAAGGGATGGCTGGTGCAGAATGGATGTGTCCGGGGGTAGGCGAGATTGACAGGAGACGTACGTGAGTACCGTCGTCTTCGCGCTTGGATTCTATCTGGCCACATTGGTGTTAGTGGGCGGCGTCGGCTACCGCGTCTGGCAGTATGCCACGACGCCGGCGCCTTTGAAGATCCCGACCACCCCGGCGCCGGTCACCCGGAGCGGCGTCGTGATGCGCATGGCGCGCGAAGTGATCCTGTTTGAGAGCCTCTATAAATCCAACAAGTGGATCTGGGCCTTCGGCTGGATCTTTCATGCCGGTCTGGTGCTCGTTCTGCTCCGGCATGTGCGTTATTTCATCGACCCGGTATGGACCGTCATCGTGTTGATCCAGCCTTTCGGGGTCTATGCCGGATTTGCCATGCTTGCTGGCCTGGCAGGCCTGTGGGCGCGGCGCATTCTGGTGCCGAGAGTCCGTTATATCAGCGCCCCGTCCGACCATCTCATGCTTGCCCTGTTGATCACGATCGTCGGCAGCGGGCTGGCGATGAAGTATGTGGCGCACACCGATATTGTCGCCGTCAAGGCCTTCTTTCTCGGCCTGATGACGTTCAATTGGCAGCCATTGCCGGCCGATCCGCCGCTGCTCATTCACCTGACCTCGGTGATCGTGCTGATGTTGGTCTTTCCCATATCGAAGCTTTTGCATGCGCCCGGCGTGTTCTTCTCGCCGACGCGGAACCAGGTCGACAATCCGCGCGAAAGGCGGCATCTGGCGCCGTGGGCGGCGGCAATGGAACAACGCGGTTCGGCCGCCGAAGGGCAATAGGAGCGTCGATCCATGGCCAATGCCGACACGCTCCCGCCTGTTGCCAATGCCGACGATCCGCTGGCCATGCCGCCGATCTGTCCGGGGGCGATGGCAGCGTCGGCGCCGTTCGTGGCGGCACCGGAGCATCAAGAGGGTCTCGGTTTTCCCGGCGAACTGGTTGACGACTGGAAGGACAAGGCGATCGCCAAGCTCGGCGAATTGTCCAACCGGTCACGGGCCTTGCGGGTTTATCTGGACACGTGTGTCAAGTGCGGGGCCTGCACCGACAAGTGCCACTATTTCCTGGGTACCGGCGATCCGAACAACATGCCGGTGGCACGCCAGGATCTGTTGCGCAAGGTCTATCGGCGCTACTTCACATTTGCCGGCAAATACGTTCCCTGGCTGGTCGGCGCCGTCGATCTGACGGAAGACGTGCTCGACGAGTGGTATTCCTATTTCCATCAATGCTCCCAATGTCGCCGCTGCTCGGTCTATTGCCCCTATGGCATCGACACGGCGGAAGTCTCCATGGCCGCCCGGGAGATCATGGACAGCATCGGCAAGGGGCAGAAATATTGCAACGAGATCATCGGCAAGGTCCAAAAGATCGGCAACAATCTCGGCCTCCAGGAAAAGGCGCTGCGGGCGACGCTTGAGGATCTGGAAGAGGACTTGGAAGACGAGACCGGCCTTGAGATCCGCCTGCCGGTGGATGAAAAAGGCGCCGACATCATGCTCGTCACGCCGAGCGCCGATTTCTTCGCCGAGCCGCATATTGACGGGCTGTTGGGGTACGCCAAGGTCTTTCACCAGGTAGGCGCCAGTTGGACGCTCAGTTCCTACGCCTCGGAAGCGGCCAATTTCGGCATGTTTATCGGCTCTTATGAGAATATGCGCGAAGTGTCGTTGAGAATCCGCAAGGCCGCGCTCGATCTTGGTGTGAAGCGGATTATCTTCGGTGAATGCGGTCACGCCTGGCGGGTCGCCTATTCCTTCTTGAACACGCTTGCCGGACCATTCGACTTCCTGGACCAGAATTATCCGATCCCGCAGCACATTTGCGAATATACATACGACCTGATCCAGAAGGGCGAGTTGAAATTCGACAAGTCGAAGAATGACCATATCCGGCTGACATTCCACGATTCGTGCAACATCGCCCGCGGCTCCCGCATGGGGGATTGGGCCGGCGGGCAATTCGACATTCCACGCGCCATTTTGCGCAGCGTTTGCAACCACTTCTACGACATGCCCGCGGACACCATCCGCGAGGGCACCCTGTGTTGCGGCGGTGGCGGCGGATTGCTGACCGACGACCTGATGGAATTGCGCAAGAAAGGTGCGGCGCCGCGCATGGCGGCCCTGCAACAGGTCGCCGACGACCATGGGGTGACCCACATGGCCGCGATCTGCGCCATCTGCAAATCGCAATTTTCCAAAGTGCTGCCGGATTACGGCTTCGAGATGGACGCGGTCGTGAGCGTCCACCAACTGGTTTCCAATGCCATCCTCTTGGATGGCGCCGAAGATGACGCCTCGTCAGATGCCGATGACGGCGATGACGATGCCGCGGAGGACGTGTGATGAATGACGTTGCGAAAGCCGATGATCAGCCGGTTGGCGGCACCAAGAAACGCAAGCTCTCCTATCGCCGGTACAAGGACGGCGACACAGAATGGGACGACCTGCAGGAGCGCATATTCGTCGCCGACACGTCTTATAAGTGTCCGACTTATGTGCACCGCACGCCGCCCTGCCAGGGCAGTTGCCCGGCCGGCGAGGATATCCGCGGCTGGCTGAATATTGCCCGCGGCATCGAAAAGCCGCCCGCCGACATGTCATGGCAGGATTACGGTTTCCGGCGGGTCACCGACGCCAATCCGTTCCCGGCAATCATGGGCCGGGTGTGTCCGGCGCCCTGCGAGGACGGCTGCAACCGCAACGAGGTCGAGGACCATGTGGGCATCAATTCGGTGGAGCACTTTCTCGGCGACTGGGCGATCGAGAACAATCTGAAGCTCGACGAACCGGGGCCGGATACCGGCTACAAGGTCGCGGTTGTCGGCTCCGGTGTCGCCGGCCTCACCTGTGCCTACCAATTGCGTCGCATGGGCCATGCCTGTACGATCTTCGAGGCCAAGAAGGAACTTGGCGGCATGGTGCGCTACGGCATTCCCGGCTATCGCACCCCGCGCGCGGTCATGGATGCGGAGATCCAACGCATTCTGGATATGGGCGTGGAAGTGCGCACCGAAACGAAAATCGGCAGCGATATCTCGATTGAAGACTTGCAACGGGATTTCGACGCGGTCTTTCTCGGACTTGGCGCCCAGGCCGGCAGCGCCCTGCCCGTCCCCGGTGCGGACAAGGCAACCAATGTGATTTCCGGCATCGCCTTTCTCGATGCCTTCAATGACGGCCGGCTGCAACACGCGGCCCAGCGGGTCCTGGTGATCGGCGGCGGCGACACGGCGATGGACGTGGCGGCCGTGGCCCGACGGCTCGGACATATCACGCAAAGCCACGAGAAGGACCGGCCTGAATTCGTCGTGCTGGGACACACCGAACATGACGTCGCCACGGCGGCGCAGCGTGAAGGCGCGGATGTGACCATCGTCTACCGGCGTCCGGTGGAAAAAATGCCGGCGGCGGAAATGGAAATCAAACACGTGCAGCAGGAAGGCGTGCAAATCCGCAGTTCGCTGGCGCCGGTGGAAGTCGTGCTCGATGGCGACCGGGCGACGGCGTTACGCGTGATCGAGGTCGACTGGTCGAGCGGCAAGATGGAGGTGATCGAGGGCAGCGAGTTCGATATCGAATGCGACCTGATCGTGCCGGCGATCGGCCAGGTGGGCGACTTAACCGGCATGGAGGCTCTCGATAATGGCAGGGGCCTGATCGATGCGGATCCGAATTTCCGTTGCACGAACATGGAGGGCGTCTTTGTCGGCGGCGACATTATCCGTCCGCATCTTCTGACGACAGCCATCGGCCATGCCTCGATCGCCGCGCGCGGGATCGATCGCTATCTGCGTGGCGAGGATCAGCCGCGCCAGCCGAAGGTCAACGTGCATCACTTCAACCTGTTGAACAAGCTGCGGGAAGCCGGCCTGCAACCGAGCGACTACGAACACCAGGAAATCCGCGGCACCGACGATGCGGGATTCGCGGTGCACAATTATGAAGACCGCTCGCGCACGCAGATCGTCCCGGCTGATGAACTGTTCCTCGGGCATTTCGCCTATACGGCACGCCACATCCGCGGCGAGGAGGTGATCGACGACCAGGCGGTGCTCGGTCATTTCGGGGAGCGTCTGCACCGGTTGTCTGAGGAGGACGCGCAGAAGGAAGCCGATCGATGCATGAGCTGCGGCATGTGCTTTGAGTGCGACAATTGCGTGGTCTTCTGTCCCCAGGACGCGATCTTCAAGGTCAAGAAGGACAAGTCGACCATGGGCCGCTACGTGGACACCGACTATAATAAGTGTATCGGCTGCCATATCTGTGAAGATGTCTGCCCGTCCGGCTATATCCAGATGGGGCTTGGCGAATAGATGGATCTTCGGCGGAGCATTATGGTCGTTTGCGCGGTCCTTGCACTGGGGACCGGCGGAATGGCCTTTGCCGGACCATCCGCCGCGCAAGAGACGCAATCCGCCGCCAGTTCGCTGACGCCGCAGATCCCGAAAGCCAAGGGCGACCGTTGCGTCGCCGATACGGCGATTATGCGCCGCGACCATATGGAGTTTTTAAAGCATCAACGCGACGAGACCGTGCATGAGGGTGTCCGCACCGAGCGGTTCAGCCTCAAGGAATGCCTGGCCTGCCACGCGGTCGAGGGACCGGACGCGCGGCCGGTCACCGCCGACAGCCCGGACCATTTCTGCCGCGTATGCCACGATTACGCGGCGGTGCGGATCGATTGTTTCGACTGCCATGCCTCGCGGCCGGATGATGAGATGAAATCGGCTCTGCCGCCCGGTCACGCGGCGGAACTGGCGCTGCGCGACTTCGCCAGGAGCTTGCGCCCATGACCGATCACCGCGCCATGTCCGACCGGCCGGAGGCGGTATCACAGCCGCGCCGTTCGTTCCTGCGCGGTACGGCGGCCGCCTTTACCGCGACATTGGCGCCGGGCGTCACGCTTCATGCATTCGGCGTCGCTCAGGCCGCCGCGCGGTCGCCGGAGGAGCCGGTCTCTTCTTCGGTACGCTGGGGTCTGCTGATCGACGTCAATAAGTGCACGCCCGATTGCACGGCCTGTGTCGCGGCCTGTTCGAAAGAAAATGGCTGGCACGACACCGGCCGGCCGCTGACCGATGCGCAATGGATCCGCAAGGTCACCCTGCGTGATCGGACAAGCGGCGCGGAACGCTCCCTGCCGGTGATGTGCCAGCATTGCGCCGAGCCGCCCTGTGTCGATGTCTGCCCCACTGGCGCATCGTTCAAGCGGGCGGACGGAATCGTGCTTGTCGACAAGCATATCTGCATCGGCTGCCGCTATTGCATGATGGCCTGCCCCTATAAGGCCCGGTCATTCATCCACGAGCCGGTGCGCGACCAGAAAGAGCATGCGCCTCGGGGCAAGGGCACGGTGGAAAGCTGCACTTTGTGTGTCCATCGCATCGATGAAGACCGGATGCCGGCCTGCGTGGAAGCGTGTGGCGAGGCGGGCCACGGCGCCATGATTTTCGGCGACCTGAACGACCCGTCGAGCGAGATATCCAAGCGTATCGCCGCCTATCCGTCGACCCGGATCCGTGTCGATCTCGGGCTCGATCCGGGCGTGCGCTACAGCAATTTGTGAGACGAGAAAGGCCGGTATCGACATGAAGCGAACGGTCTATCGCGAACTACCGATGAACACCGCCTATTCGGCGTTGCTGTTTGGTTTGGCCGCCTTGTGTCTGGTCGGATTGCTGTCCGCCTGGACCATGGAACATTACGGCCATGTGATCACCGGCATGACCAACCAGGTGGTCTGGGGCACGCCGCATGTGGTGGCCGTGTTCTTGATCGTCGCCGCCTCCGGTGCGCTCAATGTGGCATCAATCGGCTCGGTGTTCGGCAAGGCGGCCTATAAGCCGATGGCGCGGCTATCCGGGCTGCTGGCGGTGGCCCTGCTGGTTGGCGGATTGGCGGTTCTGGTGCTCGATCTGGGGCGACCGGACCGGCTGATCGTCGCCATGACGCGTTACAATTTCCAATCGATCTTCGCCTGGAACATCTTTTTGTATACCGGCTTCATGGTGGTTGTCGGGGCCTATTTGTTCGTGCATATGGCGCGCGGCACCAGCGCATTCATCAAGCCAGTCGGCTGGTTCGCCTTCGTCTGGCGTCTGGTGCTGACGACCGGTACCGGCTCCATTTTCGGCTGGCTGGTGGCGCGGCAGGCCTATGACGCGGCGGTGATGGCGCCGTTATTCATCGCGCTTTCCTTCTCGCTCGGCCTGGCGGTGTTCATGCTTGTGACCACCCTGATGTGCCGGGTCGGCGGGCTTGAACTGGGCGATCGCCTGCTGCGGCGGATGGCCCGCCTGCTCGGCATCTTTGTCGGCGCGGTGCTCTATTTCACCGCCGTGCAGCATCTGACCAATCTTTATGCCAGCGAGCATGCAGGCGTGGAGCGCTTCCTGCTCATGACCGGCGGCCCCTACCCGCTTTTGTTCTGGATCGGCCAGATCCTGTTCGGCAGCCTGGTGCCGCTTGTGATCATCTTCTACGAGCCCTTGAGCCGCAGCTGCGCGAACCTGCTACTTGCCGCGGCCTTGGTGGTGCTCGGCGGGCTGGCGCAGATTTATGTTATCATTATCGGCGGTCAGGCCTATCCGCTGATCCTGTTCCCGGGCCTGAAGGAGGCCAGTTCCTTCCACGATGGCGCGGTCGCGGCCTATGCGCCGAGCCTTGCCGAACTGGGCCTCGGCATCGGTGGTATCGCCATGGCGCTGATCATCGCCTGGATCGGGGTCAAGGTGCTGCGGATCCTGCCGACAAGTCTGGCCGATACCGCCGTCGATACAACATAAGGGCGCCAAAACTTATGGAACCGCATCCATTCGCCAAATTCGTTGCCATCCTTGCCCGGGGCAAAACCCATGTGCGATCGCTGACGCTTGACGAGGCGCAAGATTCGATGGCCATGATCCTGCGCGGCGAAGCCTTGCCGGAGCAGATCGGCGCCTTCTTGATGCTTTTGCGCCTGAAGGAGGAAAGCCCGGAGGAAATCGCCGGCTTCACCTTGGGCACGCGGGCGACCCTGCCCCTGCCGCCGACGATCCCCGCGGTCGATCTCGACTGGTCGTCTTATGCCGGCAAACGGCGGCAATTGCCGTGGTTCATCCTGTCGGCGCTGACCTTGGCGCAACATGGCATCAAGGTCTTCATGCATGGCACGGAGGGCCATACGCCGGGGCGCAAATATACCCGCGAATGCCTGGATTATCTCGGACTGCCGATCGCCAATGATCTTTCCGAAGCGGCCCGTCATATCGAGCAGAACAATTTCGCCTATGTGCCGCTGGAGGTTTTGAGCCCACGGCTGAAAGACCTGATCGAATTGCGGCCGATCCTCGGATTGCGCTCCCCGGTTCACAGCTTCTCGCGCATGCTCAATCCGTTTTCCGCGCCGGCCATGATGCAGGGCATCTTCCATCGGGGATTTATCGATATCCATGCCGGGGCGGCGGAGATCCTGGGTCAGCCGCGGGCGGCGGTGTTTCGCGGAGAAGGCGGGGAAATCGAACGGCGGCCGAACAAGCCCTGCGAGGTCCGGTCGGTCATTAACGGGCAGTCTTTCACCGACCGCTGGCCGGCCCTGCTGCCGGAACCCTATCAGCCGGCGGACGAAGACATGGATGTCGGCGATCTCGGCGCGTTGTGGCGTGGTGAGCAGGAAGATATTTACGGCCGGGCCGCCGTTATCGGCACGCTGGCAATCGCGCTTAAGACCCTCGGCCATGCGGACACGATCGACGACGCCGAAGCGCAGGCGGAGCGCCTGTGGCGCAATCGCAATCGCACCGATCTGCGCGGCGCGGCGTGACCTGCCATGACCCATTTCCTGATCGCAGCCGCTCATAAATCCTCCGGAAAGACGACGCTTTCCACGGGATTGGCCGCGGCAATCGGGGCCCGTGGGGTCGAAGTGCAGCCGTTCAAGAAGGGGCCGGATTACATCGATCCGATGTGGCTGACGCTGGCGGCCGGCCGGCCCTGCTTCAATCTCGATTTTCACACCATGACCGAGGCGGAGATCCGTTCGATCTTTCTGCGGCGCCTGGCGGGTGCGGATGTCGGTTTGATCGAGGCGAATAAGGGGCTGTTCGACGGCGTCGATGTGGATGGTGCCGACAGCAACGCGGCTTTGGCGAAGCTGCTGGCATCCCCGGTGGTCCTGGTGGTGGACACGACGGGCATTACGCGCGGCGTGGCGCCATTACTTTACGGCTATGAGCGGTTCGACCCGCAGGTCCGGTTCGCCGGGATTATTCTCAACAAGGTCGGCGGGCCGCGCCATGAAAGCAAGCTGAGAGCGGCGATTGAGCGCTATAGCGACTTACCGATCCTGGGCGCGGTGGCGCGTGACCCGATGCTCGATATCGGCGAACGGCATTTGGGCCTAACCATGCCGGTCGAAAAATCCTGCGCCGCCGATCGCGTGGCACGGATGCGGCGGGCGGTGGAAGACGGTGTCGATATCGACCGGTTGTTGGCCATTGCGGACCGGCCAAAGGTGGCCGGCCCCCTGCCCCTGTCCAAGCCTCGGCATACCGCCGGCCGACAAGTCCGGATCGGTATCGCCATGGACGCCGCCTTCCGCTTCTACTATCCCGACGATCTGGAAGCATTCGCCGCGGCCGGCGCCGAACTCATCGACATCGATACGCTCACCGATCCGCACCTGCCGGATATTGACGGCCTGTTCATCGGCGGCGGATTTCCCGAATGCCAGATGCAGGCGCTGGCGGCCAACCGGTCCTTGCGCCAGGAGATTAAGTCTGCGATCGAGGCCGGATTGCCGACTTATGCGGAATGTGGCGGCCTCGCCTATCTGTGCCACTCCCTGACATGGCGCGGCAAGACCTGTGATATGGTGGGCGTGATCGACGGCCATGCCGTGATGCATGCGCGGCCGCAGGGCCGCGGTTATGTGCGCTTTCGGTCATCAGCGGATGATGTGGCAATGGCATCCGGCGCGAGTTCCGATAGCGGCATCGCGGCGCACGAATTTCATTATACGTCTATCGAGGACCTGCCCACCAATACCCGTTTTGCCCGTTCAATGGAGCGCGGACACGGCATCGATGGCGCGCATGATGCGATCGTGGCCGGCAATCTGGTCGCCGGATTCTGCCATCTGCACGATACCGAGCAATGTCGCTGGGTCGACCGCTTCGTCGACCGGGTCCGCCGGCAGCAACGGTCGACCGTCAACGTCAGATCCGCCTCAATCGGGTGATGGATCCGGCTCCGCGCTCCAGCTCAGCGCGGATGCGCTATATCCGCGCGCAGGGGCAGACAGGCGGCGGAATGGGTTTACCTCTACATATTCCTATGTGAATATATGTTATCCCGTGGGTGTCGGACACTCGGGTATACACCACCGATAATTGCTTTGAAGCGGGCCGAGGGAACAGTGGAACTGCCGAACAGCGATGACCGGCCTTTGCGCGCCGAATTCCATGCGGGTCAATCCTAATGGACGAGATGTCGATCACAACGCTCGTCGGACTGGCCGGTTTCGTCATCGGATTGGGCTTTGGCGGGCTCACCCAATGGAGCAATTTCTGCACCATGGGCGCCGTCGCCGATGTGGTGTCGATGGAGGATTATGGCCGCGCCCGGGCCTGGGCCCTGGCCATTGCCAGCGCCATTGTCGGTGCTCAGGCGCTCAGCGCCCTGGGGCTCATCGACCTTGGCCAGTCGATCTATCTGGGTGCCTCCTTCAATTGGTTTGGCGCGGTGGCCGGCGGTTTGATTTTCGGCGTCGGCATGGTGCTTGCGAGCGGTTGTCCGGGCCGCAATCTCGCCCGGGTCGGTGGCGGCGACCTGAAGGCCCTGGTGGTGCTGATCCTGATCGGCCTGTTCTCCTATATGACCCTGCGCGGCATATTGGGCGTGCCGCGACAGGCGGTTGAACAGGCGCTGGCGATCGACCTTCAACCGCTTGGGCTCGAGGACACGGGAATCGGCGCGATCGGCGCGGCGATCACCGGGGCTCCGGAAGCGACAATCCGCCTGACCGCCGCCGTGCTGGTGGTCGCCGGCCTGTTGTGGTTCTGTTTCAAGGATGCGGAATTCCGCTCCTCCCCGCGCCTGGTCGCGGCGGGTATCGGCATTGGTGTGCTGATCACCGCCGGCTGGTGGGCGACCGGAGTTCTGGGCGCTGACGAATTCGAGCCGACCCAGTTGGAATCCCTGACCTTCGCCGCGCCGGCCGGCAACAGTCTGCAATATCTGATGACCTATACCGGGGCGACGATCAATTTCGGCATCGCGGCCGTCGGCGGCGCCATTCTGGGCGCCATGATCGTCGCTTTCATGCTTGGGCGATTCAATATCACGGCCTTTTCCGACAAATCAGACACGATCCGGCATATGATCGGTGGCGCTTTCATGGGGATCGGCGGCGTGTCGGCGCTGGGCTGCACGATCGGCCAGGGGATCTCCGGCATGTCGACGCTGGCGCTTGGCTCGGCCCTGGTATTGGCGGCAATCGTCGCCGGCGGGGTGATCGGTCTGAAATATCTTGAATGGGCGATGGATATATAAGGTTGGAACATAGTTCGAATCGGCGGTCAACTCATCAGAATATTCAACCCATATTTTCCAATCCGGTTCCGTCACCCCGTGCGCGGTGCGGCGCGAAGTGCCGCTCCGCAGACACGGGGCCTCAGCTCCTTCCACATGCCTGACAAAGTCGCAGATCCCGTGTCTGCATCGCAGCATTTCATGCTGCAATGCGCACGGGATGACGGAGTTTAAAAGATGGCATGCCGGACCTACCGCCCTGGGATAAACCGCTCGGCCGCCTCGCGGATGCTGCCGGTCAGGATGTAGTGCAGTCCGAATACGGCGCCAATGACGATTGAAGCAAGCGCGATTGGGGCGGTGAGCGACAGAGTCGACATGCCGGAGATCCCCTGGCCGATGGTGCAGCCCAGCGCGGTGACGCCGCCGAACCCCATGAGAAAGGCGCCGAGGAGATGGCGTCGCATTTCGCGGTCGTCATCGAAAGCTTCCCAGCGTAGTTCTTTTTTGGCAAAGGCGACTATGAAGGATCCGCATATGGTGCCGAGCACCGCGCCGATGCCGAAATCGGCGGTCGCGCCGGAAAATGTGGCAAGCCAGATCAGGGTCTCGCCCGGCGGCAAAGCAAAGGTCAGCGAGGCGACACCGACCGGCTCAAACGGGTCGTCACCCAGTGTACCGGTCGCCAAAAACCCCGCGGCGACGGCGACCCCGATGATCAGGCCGGCAACAATATCGCGCCGGGATCGACGGAAATCACGATTTGTAAAACACCAGGCGATGAGGATCCCGCCGACAATTAGGCCGAGCGCCATGAAGAGATGTGTTGGAGCCATACCAAAAGCCGCGCCGACCACATCAGGCAATCCGAGCGCCCGCAGATCCGTCATATCAATTGCGAACGGCTCAATCACCGCGACGCGCAAAAGACCGGTCAGGCCGCGGGCCGTCATATAGGCGGTCAGGCCAAGCACCAGCACATCGGCCATGGCCTTCAGGTCGCCGCCGCCGATGCGCACCAAAATACCATAGCCGCAGGTGCCCGCGAGCGCCATGCCGAAACCAAATAGCAGACCGCCGATTGCCGCTCCGAACCAGCCGAATTGCGGCGCCAGGTAGATGCTTTGGTCGATCCGAGCGATGCCGGCTTGGCGCATGGCCTGGACGGCGATGACGGCCACGGCGATCGCCAGTACAAAAGATCGAATCCGCTCGGTCCTGTCGGCCAACACCCAGTCTTCAAGGGCGCCGAATGTGCAAAAGCGGGCGCCCCGGGCGGTTGCGCCCATCGCCAGGCCCAGGCCGAAACCGCATAGCGTGACGATCTGCGCTGCGGTCCATTCGTCCATGATGCGTTTCAGGCCTTAGAGCGTCGATCGATCCTCTATCCGCAGGCGACTTTGTCCTGGCAATATATGGCATAGAGCACATTGATGACCTTGCGCGCTTCGCTGGAGGTCAGCGAATAATAGATCGCCTTGCCATCGCGCCGGGCCTTGACCAGACGGTCGCCGCGCAGGCGGGCCAATTGCTGGGAAATCGCCGGCTGGCGCAATTCCAGCAGCGCTTCCAACTGGCCGACCGTCTTTTCGCCCTCCGCCAGCATGCACAGGATCATCAGTCGGGTTTCGTTGGCGAGGCCCTTCAACAGGTCGCAGGCATCCTTGGCGCTATCGGAAATCGACATATAGTCGATTATTTGCGTGTCGGTATTCATTCGATCAGGCTCCACCAAGTCTTCTTTCAGTCGGTGTCATGAGGAGGACGATTTTGTTTTAGTCGGATTCGGCGAGAAGTTCATCCAGCAGGCTCCAGAAGAAATCCTCGCCGGGATAACCGGTTATGCGGCCGACTTCTCGTCCTGATTCAACCAATATGAAGGTCGGCGTATAGATGACCGGGCGATTGACGGCCACATCGGCGGGAAGTCCATCGGCCAGCGGCAGGCGGCGCAAGGGTAAACTCCGCCCCTGGGGTGTCTTGTCATAGATCACCCCCACGTCCTGTTCCCAGGCCTCACACCATTCGCAATTGGGGCTGTCGAACATCAGCAATTGTTGCGCCGCCGCCGGCGCGGCAGCCAAAACAGTCCCAAGCAGCCAGATGATCAATAGTGTCTTGCGCATGGCTTGCGAACCCCACCGCTTATTCATATCATATAGTTTGAATATTTAAATATGTAATGCCGGGATATGGGACCATGAGGGATTTTGCAAGGATGGGTCGGCCTGGCGATCACCGCGCGGTGGTTGAAACTGGGCGGGTTACAATAGGCGGAACCGGGGACCGCGACAAGTTGCGGCGCCGCGACGCGATGACCGTACAGTCCCCCCGCCCCCTGCCGATCGGGCCGGTCCGTGTTTGATGTCGGCTTGGCCGGAGCGTTTCTAGCGGGCCTGCTTTCCTTTGTGTCACCGTGCGTGCTGCCGCTGGTTCCGCCGTATCTGTGCTATCTGGCCGGGATCACGATGGAGGAATTCTCATCCTCCGATATGCAATCACGAGCCGGCCGCCGGGTCATCCTGTCGGCGCTCGCCTTTGTCGCCGGGTTCACCGTGGTTTTCGTCGCGCTTGGGGCCAGTGCCAGCGCCATCGGCCAGACCGTTCAGGAGCACATGTATTGGCTGTCGGTCGCCGCCGGCATCGTCATCATCATCATGGGACTGCATTTCCTGGGCGTGTTTCGCATCGGCCTGCTCTATCGGGAAGCCCGGGTCAATGTGGTGCGCAAACCCGCAGGGCTGATCGGCGCCTTTGTCATGGGCCTCGCCTTTGCCTTCGGTTGGACGCCCTGTGTCGGGCCGGTCCTTGCGGCGATCCTGTTCGCGGCAAGCGCGGAGGACAGCATCGGCGAAGGCGTGCGCCTGCTCACGGCTTATGCGCTCGGCATCGGCCTGCCGTTCCTGGTGGCGGCGATTTTCGCCGGCGCCTTCATGCGCTGGATGACCGGCTTCCGCCGCCATATGGGCAAAATCGAAAAGGTGATGGGCGTCTTCCTGATCGCCACCGGCATTCTGTTCATAACCGGAGGCATGAACACGATCGCCTATTGGATCCTGGAACTGTCGCCGGGATTGGGGCGGGTCGGATAAAGGCCGTTCAAAGTGGACCGACGTCTACTCGGTCCTGGCGGGACGGCTTTTACCGGTACCGTAAGCAAAGAAGCCAATCGACAGCGCTGGCGCAAAAATATGGTGTGCGATTCACGCCGACCGTGCAATTTTTCGCGGCCTCCGCGGACAGATTGGGCGCGCTGGAGCCGAGGAAACGGGAAGTCGCACGCGCGCGCCGTTATCTGATGCCGGATCATTTTTTGAATGATATTTCAATATGTTATGATGAGGGCTTACGAAAATGACAGCTTTCGCAACTACCGGAATTCATCTTAATGAATTCAAACATTCATATATTACTATTGATTTACACCGGAAATTTGGGCACACTTTAAAACACTTGTCGGTCGCCTTGGAAACAATCTCCCTCCGCCAACAACCAGGGCGGCCTGGAGGGTGGGAAGGTGACGTCAATGCGTTTGTCACAATTACTTCTGGCGCCGACAGCGCTCGCCTCGGCGACCGCTACAGGGTCGGCGTCGGCAGCCGAACCACCAGGACATTCCAGGGCAAGACGAACCTTTCCGCACGGAAAATCCAAGATATCATCGCCAATCTGACGACCCTCACCGAATGAGGACCAAATCATGCAAGACTTAACACGACGCCAGGCTCTGACGCTTGCGGTAGCGGCGGCCGGTAGCACCTTGCTGCCGCCCATGGCATTCGCCAAACCGGAAGACGCCATGGCCCTGGTCATGAAGTTTACCGGCGGCAAAGAGCCGACCGAGGGCAAGGTCAAACTGACCCTGCCGGAAATCGCCGAAAACGGCAGCACGGTGCCCTTGGGGATTGCCGTCGAAAGCCCGATGTCGGATGACGATCACGTCAAGCGTGTGCTGGTGGTCGCCGACGGCAATCCACGCGCCGAAGTGGCGGTGTTCAATTTCACCAAGCATAGCGGCGTTGCCGAAGCGGCGACGCGTATGCGCCTTGGCAAAACCCAAAACGTCATCGCGGTCGCGGAAATGTCGGACGGGTCATTCTTCTCCGGCCAGCGCCAGGTCAAAGTGACCATCGGCGGCTGCGGCGGCTAATCGCCAGAATTTGGAGCACATCATGGCTAAGACAAAACCACGGGTGAAAGTCCCCAAATCGGCGAAAGCGGGCGACGTCATTGAGATCAAGACGCTGATTTCGCACAAAATGGAAACCGGCCAGCGCAAGGATAAGAAGACCGGCGAGCCGATTCCCCGCCAGATCATCAATAAATTCACGGTTACATTCGACGGCGAGGAAGTCTTTTCCGTCAATATGGATCCGGCAATCTCGGCCAATCCCTATTTCAAGTTCCCCATGCGGGCGACGAAAAGCGGAACGCTGGAATTTATCTGGGTTGATGACAACGGCGAAACCTACTCAACTAAAAAGAAGCTTGTTGTAAACTGATAGCCGAGATTTCCGAAAATCTCGGAGATCAGGGAGGAACGCGATGCATAAGGCCAGTAAACTGCTGTCGGTAGGCAAGAAGCTGCTTTTCGTGGTGCCCATTGCCACATTCGCCGTAACGGGTACCGCGTGGGCCCAGTGCGATAATTGCAGCAACGAAGACCCTAAACAGATTCTGCTCGGGCTTATCGACAAGCTCGATTCCCCGTATCTTACCCAGAGTCAACAGAATATCATGATGATGGAGGACAATCCGGCCTATTTCGTGGTCGACGACGGGAAGGATTTGTTCGAGGAACAACGCGGACCGAAGAACGTATCGCTGGAGCAGTGCGACTTCGGCAAGGGACCCGGCGTGCTCGATGGCGCCTATGCGGAAATGCCGCGCTATTTTGAGGATACCGGCAAGGTCATGCACCTTGAGACTCGCCTGGTGCACTGCATGAAGACCATCCAGGGCTTCGCCAAAGATGACCCGGAAATGAAAAAGAAGGCGGAAATACGAGCCTTGATGGCTTATGTCGGCGCCCGGTCCAACGGTTACACATGGAATCCGCCGATGGACCACCCCCTGGAGAAGGCGATGCGCGACGCCGGCGAGGTCATGTTCTACCGTCGCGCGAGCCTGCTCGACTTCAGCTGCAATAGCTGCCACGGCGAGCCCGGTAAGAGGATCCGCGCGTCGGTGCTCCCCAGTGTGAATGAGCCCAAGGAATGGACCAAGGCGGTATCCTGGCCAGCCAAACGGGTCGGGCGGGGTACAAATGCACGCACCCCGTCCCAACGGCTTTACGGCTGTAACTGGCAGATGCGCCACGGCAAGATCAATGGCCGTTCGGACGCCGCCGTCGCCATGTTCAGTTTCTGGACTGACGCGGCTCGCGGCGAACCGGCAATACTGCCCGATCTGAAGCGCTAATCATAATAGAATAAAGCCAGGGAGCACTGAATCATGGACCGCAAGACTATACGTAAGCCGGGACAAATTGCTCTTGTCTCGCTGTTTTTATGCGCATTTGCCGGCGGATATGCCATGGCCGGGTCGGGCAAGAAAGCCGATTACACAGCCATGAGCGCCGAGGAACTCGCCGAGCACCTGATCTTCGAGGCAAAGGGTTACGATATCGATGCGAAAACCCAAGAAGGCGGCACTGTGCGCGACCGCTTGAAGCAGGACGAACTCCAGAAAATCTGTTCCAAGCTAAAAAACGAAGCGATCGACGACGATACGGCGGATAAAGTGACTGAAATGGCCGCCAAATCAATGGTCTATCCGGAAGGCGGCATAAAACTCGGCGACTGGAAGAAAGGTCAAAAGCTGGTGCAAAACGCGTTTGGCTTCCGGGTCGGCAACAAGGTGGATAATCATAGCAACCGTGAAACCGGCGGCTTTTGCATGAACTGCCACCAGCTCGAAGAGGCAATGGTGGACAAATCCGGCACCCTCGGACCGAGTCTTATCGGGTACGGCCAGTCGCGTGGCATGGATGATGATGCGAAGAAGCATACCTACGAAATGATCTACAATCCCCATGTGCTCTTCCCATGTACCAACATGCCGCGTTTCGGCGCCAATGGACTGCTTACCCAGGAGAAGATTGCAGACATCATGGCCTATCTTTTGGATCCAGAATCCCCGGTGAACAAATAGGCTGACGTCGAACTTCCTAAAGGATCGACGAAATGATTTCGCGGCGTGAATTCCTCCAGGTCACAGCGGCCACGGCAGCGATCTACGGGGCCGGTGCGCCGCTTGCCCGGCTCGCGGCGCAGCAGAAAATCGACCAGGCCGATCTTCTTGCTTTCGAGGATTACGGCAACATAACCCTGGTCCATGTAACCGACATCCATGGTCAGTTGAAGCCGATCTGGTATCGCGAACCGTCGGTCAATATCGGAGTCGGCGACCGGACCGGCAAACCGCCGCATGTGACCGGCAGCGCCTTTTTGGAGATGTTCGGAATTCCCCGCGGGTCGGCGCAGGCCTATGCGCTGAGCTCGGAAGATTTCGACGCGCTCGCCAAGCAATATGGACGCATGGGCGGCCTGGACCGGGTGGCGACGGTGATCAAGTCGATCCGCGCGGCCCGTGGCGACACCATGCTGCTGCTCGATGGCGGCGATACCTGGCAGGGCAGCTACACGTCGCTGAAGACCAATGGCGGCGACATGGTGGACGCGATGAATGCGCTGAAGCCCGACGCCATGACCGGGCACTGGGAGTTCACGCTCGGCGCGGAGCGGGTCAAGGAGATCGTCGACGCCCTGCCCTTCGCCTTTCTGGGCGCCAATATCTTCGACAACGAATGGGACGAGCCGGCTTTCGAAGCAGTCAAGACATTCGAGCGCGGCGGCGTCAAAATCGCCGTGATCGGCCAGGCCTTTCCCTATACGCCGATCGCCAATCCGAGTTGGATGTTCCCGGACTGGTCGTTTGGCATCCGCGAGGACGGGTTGCGCGAGCATGTGGAAGCCGCCAGGGCTGACGGCGCCGGCCTTGTCGTCTTATTATCCCATAACGGTTTTGACGTGGACGCCAAGCTGGCGTCGCGAGTCCCCGGAATAGACGTCATCCTGACCGCGCATACCCATGACGCCATTCCGGAGCCGGTCCAGGTGGGCAAAACCTTGCTGATCGGATCGGGATCGAGCGGCAAATTCGTGACCCGCCTGGATCTCGACGTGCAGAACGGCGCCCTGCGCGGCTTTCGCCACAAGCTGATCCCGGTCTTCGCCGATGCGATCACGCCGGACAAGGAGATGGCTGCTCTGATCGACAAGATCCGCGAGCCCTACGCGCAGGAGCTTCAACGGGTGGTCGGACGGACCGACAGCACGCTCTATCGGCGCGGCAGCCTCAACGGCACCATGGACGACCTCATCTGCGATGCCTTGTTGCAGGAGCGGGACGCGGAAATTGCCCTGTCGCCCGGCTTCCGGTGGGGTCCGTGCATGGTGCCCGGCCAGGAGATCACGGTGGAGGATGTCTATAATACCTGCGCCATGAGCTATCCGGCGGCCTATCGGACGACCATGGGCGGCAAGCTCATCAAGGACATATTGGAGGATGTCGCCGATAATCTGTTCAATCCGGATCCTTACCTGCAGCAGGGCGGCGACATGGTGCGCGTCGGCGGGCTCGGTTATGCCATCGACCCGGCGAAGCCGATCGGCGGGCGGATTACCGACATGGTGCATTTGAAAACCGGGACGCCGATCGATCCGGGGCGCGACTATGTGGTCGCCGGCTGGGCGAGCGTCAATGAGGGAACCGAGGGGCCGCCAATCTGGGATGTGGTGGAGACTTATCTAAAGTCCGCCGGCCCGGTGAACATCGCGCCCAATGACAAGATCAAGATCGCCGGCCTGTAACGATCAAACGGGCTCTCGGATTTTTGAATGCGCCCCGTAAATATTAGGCAAGCGTGGCGGCTTCGGCGCCCATAGACTGCGAAACCGAAGGGAGAGGTCCGATGATCAAGACATTTCTACCGGTAAGAGCCTTCGCAGTAGCCCTTGTCGTGGCAAGCGCCACCTTCGGCGCGCAAGCGGCCGAGCTTAACGATGACGGCCTGCATACCCAGCCGTGGTTCATGGAGACCTTCCTCGACCTGCGCGAAGACCTTGCGGAGGTGCGTGCCGAGGGCAAGCGGCTGGCGATCATCTTTGAACAACGCGGCTGCCCCTATTGCCGGGAAATGCATGATGTCAATCTGGCGGATGAAGACACCGTCAAGATGATCAGGGAGAGGTTCGGGGTTCTGCAGCTCAATATTTGGGGATCGCGCGCGGTCACGGATTTTGACGGCGAGGAACTGGAAGAGCGGGATCTTGCCAAGAAATGGCGGGTCGTGTTCACGCCGACCATCGTATTCATCGACGATCAAGTGCCAGAAGGCACGACCAAGGCATCTATGGAAGTCATGCGCATGCCCGGCTACTTCAAGCCGTTTCACTTCGCCTCCATGTTCGAATATGTGGCCGCCGGCGCCTATAAGGACCAGCAATTCCAAAAGTTCCTGCAACACCGCTTCGAGGAGTTGGAGAAGCAGGGGAAAAAGCCGGATTTGTGGTAGGGGGTCGTGGAGGGCGCAGCGACGCGGCGCTGAATTGGACGGGTTCGGACACTTGAATCGGCTGCATCCCCCCCTCCCTAGCCCTCCCCCTCCAGGAGGGAGGGAATTGAGCCGTGCCAAGATTGAACCGCCCGGGATGCCTCTAAGGCAATTCTGATTGGTCCCCAGGCAGTCAATCCAACCTGGGCATATTTCCCTCCCCCCTGGAGGGGGAGGGTTAGGGAGGGGGGGGATTGCTGCATCGCGTTACACTCCAGAACCATCGCCTAATCCCGTCGACCCCCCCCTCCCCGGCACCATCATGCCGATTACAAAATTATCTCACTTGGCATATTGCAATGCGGGAGGGTTATTTGCGAGATTGGCCGCGAAAGTCGCTGTTCGTTCGGCGCCTGCCGAAGCTGCGAACGGCTTCATTAAAATGAAGGTGGACACTATTCATGCGGTATGAAGTACCGACAACGACGGCCGCCGCCGTTCAGTTGTTGTCCGAGGAATCGGGCGTTAAGCGCATTCTCGCCGGGGGAACCGACGTCATCGTGCAGATGAATGGCGGATTCGTGGAACCGGATCTGGTTGTGGACATCAAGCAAATCGCCGGTTTGCATGAGATTGCGGAGGAAGATGGCGGCTATCGTATCGGCGCCGCCGTGTCCTGCGCGGCGATGGGTGAACATGCGGGCCTCGCCGCCATGTGGCCCGGCGTTGTGGAAGCGGCGAATCTGATCGGATCGACGCAAATCCAGAACCGGGCGACGATTGCCGGCAATCTGTGCAACGCCTCGCCGGCAGCCGACAGCGTGCCGGCCCTGGTTGCAGCCGGGGCCACGGCACGGATCGTCGGGCCCGGTGGCAGCCGCGATGTGACTGTGGCAGACGTTCCGACCGGCCCCGGTGAGACCGGCCTTGCCGGCGACGAGATGATCGAATCGATCTTCCTGCCGGCTCAGGCGGCGCAGTCCGGCGATGCCTATCTGCGGTTCATTCCGCGCACGGAAATGGATATCGCCGTGGTCGGCGCCGGGATCAATCTCACCCTTGACGCCGGTGGCACCTGCACGGCCGCCCGGGTGGCGCTCGGCGCGGTTGCGGAACGGGTGCTCCTGGTCGATGAAGCCGCGAACGCGCTGATCGGCTCTTCGGTCGACGACGCGGCGCTAGAGCGGCTGGCCGCCGCGGCATCGGCCGCCTGCCGGCCGATCGACGACAAGCGGGGAACCAAGGAATTTCGGATTAGGATCGCGGGCGTGCTGGCCAAACGGGCTGCAAAAATCGCCGCCGAACGAGCGAAGGAAAATTGATGTCCAGTATCCCAGTCAACACGACGATAAACGGCGACGAACGGGAGTTCCTCTGCCGGCCGGACGAAACCCTGCTCGATGCCCTGCGCGACCGCCTCGGCCTGACCGGCGCCAAGGAAGGGTGCGGGTCGGGGGATTGCGGCGCCTGCTCGGTCATGCTTGACGACCGGGTGGTCTGTTCCTGCCTGGTGCTGGCGGCAGAGGCGCAGGGCAAATCGGTGGAAACCATCGAGGGCATGGCGAATGGCGGCGAATTGCACCCGCTGCAGCAGAAATTCATCGATCATGCCGCCCTGCAATGCGGCGTCTGCACGCCGGGCTTCCTGATTGCCGCCAAGGCATTATTGGACAAGAACCCGGACCCGAGCGAAACCGAAGTGCGCTTCTGGCTCGCCGGCAATCTGTGCCGTTGCACCGGGTATGACAAGATCGTACGCGCCGTCCTGGATACGGCCAAAGAAATGAGGACGGGATAATCATGGCTGCAATCGACAGATTGGAAAAGACGGACGGTTTCAAGGTCGTCGGAACAAGGCCGCCGCGCCCGGACGGCATCGACAAGGTGACCGGTCGGGCGAAATACGGCGCCGATGCCTATGCGCCGGGCATGCTGATCGGCAAGGTGCTGCGCAGCCCGCATCCGCATGCGCGTATTCGCTCGATCGATGCTTCCGAGGCGCTCACCCTTTCCGGCGTCAAAGCGGTGATTACAGAGGATGATTTTCCTCACGTCCATCGCCGGGACATTCCGACGCTGCATAATGTCATGGCCCATGGCAAGGCGCTCTATGAGGGGCATGCGGTGGCCGCGGTCGCGGCAATCGATAATGCGACGGCGCGCAAGGCGCTGAAACTGATCAAGGTCGATTACGAGGTCCTGCCCCATGTGACCGACGTAGATGCCGCCCTGGCGGACGACGCGCCGCTGGTTCATGAAAACAATTTCCCGAGCGGTGTCGATCCGAAACCGGAGAAACCGTCGAATATCGCCACCCGGTCGGAATTCGGCCATGGCGACCTGGAGGCGGGATTCGCCGAAGCCGATATCATTATCGAGCGGTCGTTCAAGACCGAGGCGGCGCATCAGGGCTATATCGAGCCCCATGCCTGTCTGGCGACTTATAGCGAAGACGGCAATTCTGAGCTTTGGTGCACCACGCAGGGGCATTTCCTGGTCCGCGATACCTGCGCCGCCGTCTTGGGCATGCAGGTGTCCCGCCTACGGGTCACGGCCTCGGAGATCGGCGGCGGCTTCGGCGGCAAAACGGTGATCTATTTGGAGCCGCTGGCCCTCGCACTGTCGCGCAAGTCCGGCCGGCCGGTGAAGATGGTCATGAGCCGGTCGGAAGTGTTCCGGGCGACCGGGCCGACCTCGTCATCGAGCATGAACGTCAAGATCGGCATCACCAAGGATGGCCGCATGACGGCCGGCGATGCGCTGCTCAATTACCAAAGCGGTGCCTTTGGCGGCTTCATCGCCATGCTCGGCGCCATGAGCGCTTTCGCCTGTTACTCGCTGAGCAATGTGCGGGCGATCGGCAACGAGGTCATGACCAACCGGCCGACCCAGGCCTCTTACCGAGCACCGGGGGCGCCGATCATCAATTTCGCGGTGGAAAGCGTGATCGATGAATTGGCGGCCAAGATCGGCATGGATCCGATCGCGTTCCGGCTGCTGAACGCGGCCAAGGAGGGCGACAAGTCGTCCTACGGGCCGAAATACGACCAGATCGGCCTGGTCAAGACGCTGGAGACGGCGCGCGACCATCCCCATTACCAATCGGCCTTGAAGGATGGTCACGGGCGCGGTGTGGCGGTCGGTTTCTGGTTCAATTTCGGCGGCCTGACGGCGATTTCGCTGAACGTCAATTCCGATGGCACCGTGGCCGTCTCCGTCGGTCGGCCGGATATCGGCGGCAGCCGCGCTGCGATGTGCCAGATGGCGGCGGAAGAGCTTGGCATTCCTTACGACAATGTGCGGACCATCATTGCCGACACATCGGCGCTCGGCTTCAACGACACGACCGACGGCAGCCGGACCACATTCGCCAACGGGCTTGCCATCATCCAGGCGGCGCGTCAGGCGAAATCGGATATGTGTGCCCGTGCGGCAAAGACCTGGGGCATCCCGGAAGAAGCGGTCGAGTGGGTCGACGGCGCGGCGCGGCCCTGCGGTCCCAATGCCGGCGAGTTCGAACCGATGGGGATCGCGGAAATCGCCCGCAAGTCGCCGAATACCGGCGGCCCGATTGCCGGGCATTTCGAGGTCAATGCGGACGGCGCCGGCGTCAGCTTCGCGGTGCATATCGCCGATGTGGAAGTCGACGAGGAAACCGGACTGACCAAGGTCTGCCGCTATTCGGTGGTGCAGGATGCCGGCAAGGCGATCCATCCCGACTATGTGGAAGGCCAGTATCAGGGCGGCGCGGCGCAGGGCATCGGCTGGGCACTCAATGAGGGCTATGTCTATGGCGATGACGGGATCATGCAGAATCCGGGCTTCCTGGACTATCGCATGCCGGTCTGCTCCGACTTGCCGATGATCGATGCCAAGATCATCGAGATCCCCAATAAGGGCCATCCCTATGGAGTGCGCGGAGTCGGCGAGACGTCGATCGTGCCGCCGCTGGCGACGGTCGCCAATGCCATACATTCGGCGGCCGGTGTGCGGATGACGGAGATCCCGATGGCCCCGCCGGTCGTTCTGAAGGCGCTGGAGGAGAAGTCGGCGGAAGGATAAATAGGGTCACACAGAACAATATTTGAGGCTACTTTCGCAGTCATTCCCGCTTTCGCGGGAATGACGGTTATGTTTTTTATTCTGAGATCAATCGAAAGCAACACGTTTGGCATTGTAATCATGGTCAAGGTCGTTCTTTGGGGTTCGCTGCGCGATATGGCGGAGGGCCAGTCGGATTTCGACCTGGCCGCGCCGACCATCCGCGCGGTGTTCGATCAATTGATCAAGGACCATCCCGGGCTCGAATGGGAACTGGAAAACAACGTCTCGGTGGCGGTCAACGGCCAAGTCTACCGAGACGCCTGGTTCGTGCCATTGGACGCCGACGCTGAAGTGTTCATTCTGCCGAAATTGCAGGGCGGATGAAAATCGGCGGGCCAATGGAGCCGTCTGACTGAGACAAGTTTTAGCCAAACGTCTCAAATGGTCATTCCCGCGACGGCGGCAATTGTTTGTTCGGTTGAGGGGCCGAAAGGATCGCCTCGGTCCTGGCAAGTGATGGGCGCGCGTCGGTCACACCAGCCGTGGCATGGCCGTAGATCCGAACAACCCCCGCCTCATCCGCGTGGATCGTGCAGATCACTTCGCCGCGTTCCGGCGCATCGGCGCCCCGCGCCCGCAGCCGATAGCGCAGCACCAGCGCCAGCGCGGCGAGCACAAAGGCCGGTGGGACGATCAGCCATAGGGCCTTGATCCAGTCCGACAGGGATTGGTAGGTGTCGAAAAAGTCCTGCCAGAATCCGATCTCGTCCATGGCCCGCTCCCCGCGTTACCGCTCATGAAAACGGCCACCGGAGGGGAACCCTCTGGTGACCGGGGAGTTAGATAGCCGCACAGAGACGACCGCCATGACCTTTAGGCCGGAGCCCTGGACATGCGCCACGGCCTCCCCGGCCCTAGGCACGAGGAGGTGTTGTTGCGGCCAACACCAGCCGCTCTGCGGGGGTATCTAAGCCCCGGGACCGGCATGACACCGGTCTTGGCGATCACATTATGCGGAAGGGGCGCTGAACGGAAGAGCGGGATTGTTCTTAGGCGCCGGTGGGGTGGTTATCTGGAGGTTTATCACCGTCCTGCAACGCGCGCCCCGCCGCGTATGGCCGTCCGCTGGATTCACCGCCGCTTCACAGTCATTCCCGCGAAAGCGGGAATCCAGGGTTACACGGAAAAGCCTCAGTTTGTGGCCCCGGATCCCGGCCTGCGCGGGAATGACTCAGGAGGCCACAAGGTCGGATTAATAAACCTGCCTTCCCCCTATTCCCCGGCGACCGTTTCCAGTTCGTCGATCTTGATCAACGAGCGGCCGGTCATCGCCGACGGCCGGGGCAGGTCCATCAATTGCAGGAGGGTCGGCGCCAGGTCGGCCAGGCGGCCCTTGGTGATGCTCATGGCTGATTGAGGCGCGTTGACGAGGAGGATCGGGACTTCGTTCAAGGTGTGGGCGGTATGTGGGCCGCCGGTTTCGGGATCGACCATCATTTCGCAATTGCCGTGGTCGGCGGTGACGATCATGGCGCCGCCGGCCTCGATCACCGCCTGTTCCACGCGTCCGAGACATTGATCGACGGTGGCCGCGGCTTCCATGGCCGCCGGCAGGCTGCCGGTATGGCCGACCATGTCGCCATTGGCGTAATTGATGATGACCAGGTCGAACCGGCCGCTTTCAATCGCCGCAACGAGCTTATCGGTAACTTCGGGGGCCGACATTTGCGGCTGCAGGTCGTAGGTGGCCACCTTCGGGGAGGGCACCAAGATGCGCTCCTCGCCGTCGAACACCGCCTCCCGGCCGCCATTGAAAAAGAAGGTGACGTGGGCGTATTTCTCCGTCTCGGCCATGCGCAATTGCTTCAAGCCGGCATCGGCGACCACCTGCCCCAGCGTATCGACAAGATCGTCGGGCGCGAACAATGTCTGGAAGAACGTGTTCAAGTGATCGGAATAGTCGACCATTCCAAGCCGGGCTGAAAACGAGACCGTTTTGCCGCGGTCGAAGCCGTCGAAATCGGGATCGACCAGGGCGGTCAGGATCTGGCGGGCACGATCGGCGCGGAAATTGGCCATCAGCAATCCGTCGCCATCGGCCATGCCCGCATAGTCGCCGATGATCGCCGGCACCATGAATTCATCGCTGATATCGGCGTCATAGCTCGCCCGGATCGCCTCGACGGGATCGACCGCCGGCGCGCCGTCGCCAAGCATTAGCGCATCATAGGCTTTCGCTATTCGATCCCAGTTCCTGTCCCGGTCCATGGCATAATAGCGGCCGCAGACGGTGGCGACCCGGGCGCCGGGCGCGGTCGCCAGACCGGCAACGAAATCCGCCATATAACCGTCGGCACTTTTCGGCGGCGTGTCGCGGCCGTCAAGAAAGGCGTGGATGACGACCGGAATGCCGGCCGCGGCGACCAGGCCGGCCAGGGCCAGTATGTGGTCCTGATGGGAATGGACACCGCCCGGCGAGACCAGGCCCAGAAGATGGCAGGCCCCGCCCGATGCCTTCAGGGCGTCGATGAATGCAGCAAGCGCCGGCGCATCGGCGACCTCGCCGGCCGCGACCGCCGCATTGATGCGCGGCAGGTCCTGGAGCACCACCCGCCCGGCGCCGATATTTAAGTGCCCGACTTCGGAATTGCCCATTTGACCGGCAGGCAGGCCGACATCTTCCGCCGAGGCATCAAGCGTCGCCTTCGGCCATTGACGGACCATGCGATCCCAGTTCGGGGTGTCGCCGAGCGCGATGGCGTTGTTTTCGCGGCTCGCATTTTCGCCCCAGCCATCGAGAATGCACAGCACAACGGGTCGCGGTGTGGCGGCGGATCGGGCGGGCTTGGTCATCTTCGATAAAATCCGGGCGTTTCGGTTGCTGGCAATGTGGTGCCTGTTTACGAAATCCGAAGGCCGGGCGATAGTGGAAAGTCGATCGGCCGATCGCGCTGGTGCGGATATCCCGTCGTGGCGCTAAGTCAGTGAGATTATTCCGCCCCATGACCAGAGCACAGACAAATTTGACCATAGAAGACCGCCCGCAAGGCAAGATCGCCTGGGTAGAATTGGCGAACGAGGCCCAGCACGATGCCATCTGTCCGCAGATGGTCGACGCGACCGCTCCGGTAGCGTATTGGTTTCATCTCCTCCAGCGGCAACAGGATCGGGGCCGGCCATGCCCTTGCAACTCACCGATGAGGAACAGCGGCTGATCGCGTCCGATGAGAGCGAGCCGGGTACCGCCATGGCCATGCGGATCGTTGCCGAGGCCGGGCGCCTGCTCGGCGCGGAGCGGCTGATTGAGATTGAATCGGCGCATATTGACGGTTGCCTCTATCACGGCGACAGCGCCGTGCATTTCGCCGAACGACTTTCCGGCCATGGCGCGCGGGTTCGCGTGCCGACGACGTGCAATGTGGGGGCGCTCGACCTGATCCATCCGCAGATCGTCACCGCGGACCGGCATACCCGAAGCATGGCGCGGCGGCTGATGGAGGCGCATGTGGCGGTCGGCTGCCGGCCGACCTGGACCTGTGCCCCCTATCAGGCCGGGCACCGCCCGTCCCTTGGCGCTCAGGTCGCCTGGGGCGAGAGCAACGCCATCTGCTTCGTCAATTCGGTTCTCGGCGCCCGCACCAATCGCTATGGCGATTTTCTCGATCTCGCCTGCGCGATCACCGGCCGGGCGCCTTACTATGGTCTGCACAAACAGGAAAACCGCCGCGCCCGGATGGTGATCGATGTCTCCGGATTGTCACGGCAGATCAAGACTGATCCCACATTCCCGGCCGTTCTGGGCGCCCTGATCGGCCGTGTCGCCGGCGATAGCGTGGCCGTGGTCAGCGGTCTTGATCAGCAATTGACCGAAGACGACTTGAAGGCGCTGGGTGCTGCCGCCGCCTCATCCGGTGCGGTCGGCCTGTTTCACATTGTCGGCGTGACCCCGGAGGCGGTTGATCTGGACGCCGCGTTGCAGGGCCACCAGCCTGAAGAAACAATTGTCGTTTCCCCTGACATGATGAATGGGGCACGAGAGTCCCTTGGCGCCGCCAAAACCGGAGAGCCGATCGATTGCGTGGCTTTGGGCAGTCCGCACTTCTCGCTTGCCGAATGCCAGGCTCTGGCGGACTTATCGGCCGGGATGCGGTTTCAGGTGCCCGTCTATGTGTGCACCGGCCGCCATGTTTACGATCGGCTATCGGAGGCGGGACTTCTGGAGCCGCTGACCGGACGCGGTGTGCAATTCGTCGTCGACACCTGCGTTGTGGTGACGCCGATCCTGAGAGAGATCGACGGGGTGCTGATGACCAATTCCGCCAAATTCGCCCATTATGCCCGTCCCAATACCGGCTACCGGCCCGTCTTCGGTTCGCTCGCCGATTGCGCGGCTTCGGCGGCGGCCGGCAAAGTGGTGCGTGACGCGGGGTCATGGCGATGACCCGCAACGGCACACCGCTCATCGCGGGCGCCGCTTGTGGCCGGGTATTCCGGCTCGCGGCGCCGATCAGCTTCTGGGGGGGCGTCGATCCGAAGACCGCGCGGATCATTCAACCGGATCATCCCGATTTCGGCGCCGACATTTCGGGCACCATTCTGGCGGTTGCCGAGACCATCGGATCGAGTTCGTCGAGCGCGGTGATGCTGGAGTTCCTTCGGCTCGGCAAAGCGCCCGCGGCACTGATTTTATCGAAGGTCGACGCCATCTTGGCCCTGGGCGTCATTGTCGGCCGGGAAATGGGTTATCCGACCATTCCGGTCCTCAGGCTCGATCCATTGGACCTCAGGACCGGCGATCAAGTCACGATTGAAATGGCGGGCGCCATCACCTCTTTCGGTTGAAACCTTACCAATCGAAAATACTACGTATTATTACCTAGTTTTCGTTCCTACCTCCTCTATCTTTACCACCAGCATCCTGCCGGTCCGTACCGGCAGAAACAGACCCGCTTTATGCCGCCATCGAAGGAGGCCATGTTGTCCATACAGTCCCTGCCGTCCACGATTACCAGTCTTTGCCTGGCCACGAGCTTACTGTCGCTTACGACCATAAGCGCCGGGGCCGGCGATGCCGTCGGCCTGCCGGCACCGACAGCGGAAGCCGCCGGCGCGTTCCCGGCTCAGAAACACTTTTCGCCCTATGCGGGGCGTAATTTTCCGACGCAGGTCTATTGGGGCGACACGCATCTGCATACCGGCATGTCGATGGATGCCGGCGCCTTCGGCGCGCGGCTGACGCCGGAGGATGCCTATCGCTTTGCCCGCGGCGAGGAACTGACCTCCTCCACCGGATTGAAAGTCAGGATGGACCGGCCGTTGGATTTCCTGGTGGTCGCCGACCATTCCGACAATATGGGCTTCTTCCCCCGGCTCTATGACGGCGATCCGGACATGCTTGCCGATCCGACCGGCCGCAAATGGTACGACATGGTGCAGGCCGGCGGCCAGGAGGGGGTCGAGGCGGCTGTCGAGATCATCATCGCGTTTTCGCAGGACAAATTCCCGAAGGCCCTGGAATCGCGGCCTGGCACACCGGCCTATCGTTCGGCATGGGAGGACACCTACAAGGCGGCTGAAAAATTCAACGATCCGGGCCGCTTCACCAGCTTTATCGGCTATGAATGGACGTCCAACACGGCCGGCAACAACCTGCACCGGGTGGTGATCCTGCGCGACGGCGCCGACAAGGCCAGCCGCATCGAGCCCTTCACCACATTGAGGCCGGAAGGCAGCGACAATCCGGTCGATTTGTGGAACTGGATGCAGGCCTATGAGGACAAGACCGGCGGACAGGCGCTGGCGATCGCCCATAACGGCAACCTGTCGAACGGCATCATGTTCCCGGAAATTGAATCCTTTACCGGCAAACCGGTGGATGAAGTCTATGCCAAGGCCCGCGCCCGTTGGGAACCGCTTTACGAGGCGACCCAGATCAAAGGCGATGGCGAGGCCCATCCGTTCTTGTCGCCCAATGATGAATTCGCCGATTACGAAACCTGGGACCAGGGCAACCTGGATCTGAGCGCGGTGAAAAAGCCGGAAATGCTGCAATATGAATATGCCCGCAGCGCCCTCATTGTCGGCCTGGATCTGCAAAACAAGCTCGGCACCAATCCCTATGCCTTCGGCATGATTGGCGCCACTGACAGTCACACAGGTCTGGCGACCGCCGGTGAGGACAATTTCTTCGGCAAGCATTCCGGTTCCGAACCCGGTCCGAAACGGGTCGACCACCCGATGGCCAAGGTTGGCGACAAGGAATATCCGGGCTGGTCGATGGTCGCGTCCGGCTACGCGGGCGTGTGGGCGCGGGAAAATACCCGCGAGGCGATCTTCGACGCCATGATGCGCAAGGAGACCTATGCCACCACCGGGCCGCGCATGATCGTGCGCTTTTTCGGCGGCTGGACCTATACGGAAGCCGATGCCAAGAACCGGTTCCCCGGACAGATCGGCTATTCCAAGGGCGTTCCGATGGGCGGCACCCTGCCCGCTCGGTCCGGCGACAACGCGCCCTCATTTCTGGTGGCGGCCTTGAAAGATTCCCTGAGCGGCAATCTGGACCGCATCCAGATTATCAAGGGCTGGGTGGATAGCGACGGCAAGCGCCAGGAAAAGATCTACAACGTCGCCTGGTCCGGCGACCGGTCGATCGGATCTGACGGCAAATTGCCACCGGTCGGCAACACGGTCGACGTCGCCAATGCGACCTGGACCAACACGATCGGCGAACCGGAACTGATCACGGTGTGGACCGATCCGGATTTCGACCCGGCGCAGCGGGCCGTCTACTACGCTCGGGTGCTTGAAATCCCGACGCCGCGCTGGACGGCTTACGAGGCCAAGCGCTACGGCATCAAGATGGCCGACGAGATCCCGATGATCACCCAGGAACGCGCCTATACGTCGCCGATCTGGTACAATCCGGAGGGGTGATCCGGCGCCAGTCATTTGCGGAAGCCATTTGCCCTATCGGGGAAAACGGTCATCCCGTGCGCGGTGCGGCGCGAAGTGCCGCTCCGCAGATAGGGGATCTCTTCATGTTCGGCATGCCCGGTGCGGTCCGTTGAGATCCCGTGTCTGCATAGCAGCATTTCATGCTGCAATGCGCACGGGATGACGCGTACATGGCCTGCGGACGGGGCACCAGGTTCCGCCATCGGCAAACCAACCGTGGTGTCATCCCGGATGCCGCGCAGCACGTAGTGATGCGCTGCTGATCCGGGATCTCTCTCGAGGATTCCGGGGCATTGCACCTTCCAGGCCCCAGCTCTGCATGGCAGCATATCGTGCTGCAATGCGCACGGGATGACACGCACATGGCCTGCGGACGGGGCACCAGGTTCCGCCATCGGCAAACAACCGTGGTGTCATTCCGGATGCGGCGCTGCACGTAGTGATGCGCTGCTGGTCCGGGATCTCTCTCGAGGATTCCGGGGCATTGCACCTTCCAGGCCCCGGGTCTGCATGGCAGCATATCGTGCTGCAATGCGCACGGGATGACACACACATGGCCTGCGGACGGGACGCCAGGTTCCGCCATCGGCAAACCAACCGTGGTGTCATCCCGGATGCCGCGCAGCACGTAGTGATGCGCTGCTGATCCGGGATCTCCGGCACATTGCCGAGCAATTGGTGACCAGTCGAGATCCGTGTCTGCGTGGCAACATTTCATGTTGCAAGGCGCACGGGATGACACGGTAGAGGTTACAACGCATTTCAGACGATGCGACGGAGGTCTAGTCGCACTTTCAGGAACCAACGGCTAATCAGAAATCACCGCCGTCGCCTCGATCTCCAGCTTGGCGCCGTCTTCGATCAGGCCCTCAATGCCGATCACGCTCATGGCTGGGAAATGGCGGCCGATGACGGCGCGATAGGCGGCGCCGATTTCCTTCTGCTCAGCCAGATATTCATCCCTGGCGGCGACGAACCAGGTCATGCGAACGATATGCTCCGGCCCGGCACCGGCCTCGGCGAGGATTGCCACGATGTTCTTCAGGGCCTGCTCGGCCTGGGCGGCGAAATTGTCGCTGACCACGGTTTCGGTTTCGTCCCAGCCGACCTGACCGGCGACGAAGATCATTTTGCCTTCGGCGATGATGCCGTTGGCATAACCCTTGGCGCGCGGCCAGCCGGGCGGCTGCAAGTGCTGCATGCGGTTGTTCTCCTGTGTGATCCGGCCGTTATTCGTTACCCGATAGTCCGTTTCAATGTGACCTGCTGCGACGGCCTGAAGCCGATGCGATCGAGATAGGCGAGGATCTCAAAGCCGTTCCAATCGACCTCGGTGCGCACCGTCTCGACCCGAAGCGAGGCCAGATTGGTGATAAGCTGGGACATCAACGCCAGGCCGACGCCATGATGGCGTTCGCCGGGATCGACGCCGACCGTATCCATGACCGCCGTCGGCTCGGTACGGCCGAATTCGCCGAAATCGACCCGCGCCATGATGAAGCCGACAGGCTGGCCGTCCTGCTCGGCGATCAGGGAGACGCGGACACCGGATTCCGTCAGCGCTTCCTTCAGCTTGGCGGCGAGATAATCCCGGTGACTGCCGCTGGTGGAGCGCCGGTCGATGCGGACGATGGCGTCGAGATCGTCCTCGCGCATGGAGCGCACGGGGACCCGGTCATGGGACAGGGCCTGGAAATCGTCGGATTCAGGGGCGCTGAAATCGAGTTCGGTCGGCTCCTCTCCGTCTTCATCGTCGTCCGGCGTGGCAATGCGTTGCTCCGTGCCGCGCTCCAGGACGATACGCGGCGCCAGGTCAAACCCGGTGGCATTTAAAAAATGAATGAGGTCCGCATTGTCCCAGGAAACCTGGGTCAGCATGTCGGCGATATTCTTTTGCCGCATCACCGCCTCGATGCCGGCGATCAGGCTTTGTCCGACACCGTGACCGACAGCGGCCGGATCGACGCCCATCGCGTCGAAAGCGACGATCGGTTCATCGCGGCCGAACTCGCCGGCAACGATGCGCGCCAGGGCGAAGCCATCCAGCTTGCCGCCTTCCTGGTGGCCGACATAGATAAAGTCTTTCGGTTCGGCCAAAGCCGCATCCAGGCGCTTTTGGAAAAAGCCCCGGCGGGCGCCGCCGGTGATGGTACGGTCAATGGCCACCACATTATCCAGGTCGGCGGCGGTCAGCGGCCGAATGGAATTCGGAGTGTCAGTCATGATAGGTGGTCCTCCCGCCGGTCATAAGCTTTCGGAATAGATCTGCGTCAGGGCGAAATCGGTATCGGCGTCGAGCACATCCTCCAAGAGCGGTAGCAGACCCATTTCCTCCTTCTGGATATGGGTCATCATCCGTTCAACCAGATCGGTGGCGACGACACGGAATTGGCGCCATGTGTCTTCGGTGAACCCGTCGGCCAAGGCCAAATTGGCCAATGCGGCGATTTGCTCGCTGGCCGGCAGCAAGACGGCGTGCTCCTCCGTCAGATGGGCGCCGATCGCCTCGTCACCATAGTCGGCAAGCCGGGTGAAGAGTTCATTTTCCTCAAAACCGAAATGGCCGCGGATATCGGTATCGAGAACCGCAAGTACCGACTTCAGCTTGGCGGCCACGCCGGGATCGGACATATCGGGGATGTTCGCGGCACGGCGGCCGGAAACCAGTTCGTCCAACTGCTCCATGGCGGCAATGGTCGCGCGGTGCTCCTCGTGCAGGATACGCGCAATGTGGCGCTCGAATTCCATGACCGTCTCTCCCGGCGGAAAGGCCCTAAATCAATAATTCAGTACGATAATACTTATTTACATGTAAGACAAGTCGACAAGGTGCGGTGAACGGCCACACCGGCGGGCCGTCAGAGCCGGCCTCGCAGAGAACCGGAGGGTGTTCCGATTGCGAAAATCGCCGATCTATCGGTTGGGGCGTTGCCCGCCGCCATTGTTGCTATCGGCCTTGTGGGCAAAGACCGCCCGCGTGACCGCGGCGGCAAACCGCAGAAACAATATCGCACCCACGACACCGCATAGTCCGGCGCCGCGTATGATCAGGGGCCACTCCGTTATCAGTCCGATACACAGCAACACCAGCGCAGTCAGATGGCAATAGGCGCTGTATTTCAGCTCCCAGATATCGGTGAAGCGGGATACCAGCGATTGCCCGCCCGGTTGCTGGGAGACGTGCATGGATCCCAAAAACGGCATGATGCGCTGAAGGATGCCGAGCACGAAGGTCAGTTGCCAGCCGAGAAGCACAAGGACCACGACAATCGCCGGTCCGTCGGGGATCGGCTCGCCGATCAAGACCGCCAAGGCGGTGATCAGGCTCACCGGCAGCAGAACCCAGGCGATGCGAATGAGAAAAAAAGACCGGCCGAGACGCTTGCGCATGCGCTTCTTCATCACTTGCGCCATGGCCGCCAGATAGAGCGTGGCGGCCCACAGGCCGATGATCGCGGCGCCGGCAAGCAGGTAAACATGATCGACGAAAAAACCGGCAATGCCGGCGACAAGCGCGCAACATCCTAATCCAAACCCGGTCCAGGCAAGGTATGGCGACGGCGATCGCGACAGGGCGAACATGGGGACGAGCACATAAGAAAAGCCGACAGCCAGCATGCCCATGAAGCCGAAGACCGCGGCAACCAAATGGGCGCCGGCGACCGCCTGATGATCGGGGAGAAAGGGTGCAGCGAAATCGAAAGCCGCGCCAAGGCCCAGCGCCAGCAGAACCAGCAACGACATGACCGCTGCCCAGCCATGGGCGGCGACCAAAGGCAGGCTGCGTGCCCGGCGCAGATTGTCGGCAATCAGCACAGCGAAGATCGATAAAGCCGCCCCGGCCAGGCCGGCGCCGACCGCAACGCCGATCGGATCATAGGCGACGGACGCGCCGGAAAAAATCACCACACCGGGCATGAACAGCCAATAGGCCAGCTTAGCCGGCCAAACGGCAACGATACCCTGGCGGGTGGAGACCGGCAGGAGCTGCAAGGCCGCGCCCATGGCGGTCATGGCCAAGACGCCGAGGGTAATGAGGTGGAGTGCGGCGAGCGGCGGTCCCAATCCACCGGTGAATCCTGGAAAGTCATCGGCGAAGATGAGCACAACCAGCCAGGCAACCAGATGCAACACCGCGGCGCTGATAAAAAACCGAAAGGGTATGGAGGCCGGCAGCAACCGACCCTTCGCACCGCCCAGGAAACCGGTCGCAAGCATCAGCCGGCCGCCCCCCGCGTCAGACGCAGGTCAAGACCATCCGGTCCGGCCGATAATGGTTCCCAATGCCAGGCGCGTGCCTCCAGTTCCGGGTAAAGCAGATGCGGCTCGCGGTCATGATGGACAATGACCACATCGCCCGTGGTCGAGGCCTCCAATAGCGCGCAGATGGCAACGAGCGGCCGCGGTGGCTCCAGATTGCGCACGTCGATATGGGTTTCTCCGTCCTGTTGCCAGATGCGCGGTCCGGTATCCGGGGTTGCGCGACCGGGCGCCTGAGCGGCGGTCCGTGTAAACCGGATACGCCACAGGATTTCATCGATTTGTTGCGTGTCGGCCTCAAAACCGAGTTCGACCACGCGATTGCGCAGGGGAACCGGATCGAACGGCGCATCAACCACCAATTCACCGCCCGGCGGGATCACCTTGGCGGCTTCCATCACCGGCACAAGCGGCGATTGGCCATCGGCGAGATAGGAGCGGACATCGATATGGACCGCATTTGAATTCGGCATTTCGGGTTGGCCGGCCGGCGAAACATCTGCCGTAAGCTCCTCGATCGGAATTCCGGTCAGGCTGCTGACTTTGCCAAGCGTCAGACGGCGGGCGAGAAGTCCG
This sequence comes from Rhodobiaceae bacterium, assembly GCA_965224185.1. GTDB lineage: Bacteria > Pseudomonadota > Alphaproteobacteria > Rhizobiales. The sequence goes on from OZ245042.1 coordinate 535,143, forward strand.
CCGAATACCGGGATTGAGAGTACACGCAATTTCGGATGCCGCTTCAGCCGGGTTTTCAGGTCCGGATCAGCGTCCAGGGCCGTGGCCAGGGGCAGAGTTTTCCGATCCGAGTGGTTCATGGCACGAAATGCTAACCGGCAATCAGGCTTTTCGCCAGCCGCCGCGCCAGGTCGGCAGCAGCCAGGTGCCGGCAATCGCCGGCCGCGAGCCTGGCACGTATCGACTTGACCTGCCGCCGGAGGAGACGTTTCACGGCCGCTTCATCTTTTTTCCACCGGGCACTTGCCTAAATCCATATTTCGGTACCATTATATTTATTTAACGGATCAGGCGTGGCGTCTGTCAAACGGGCCGCGCCCGGCCATGGCGGTTATCCGGCATATGCAAGCCGTGGTGATGGCGCGGAAACCGGCCGATTTGGCGCTTGATCGGACGTTCAGAACAAGCCATGGTGCGGCGCCATGCGACAACATGCAGCATCGGAAGGCGGACCTATATCGATGAGGAGCGTGGATAGCGGGACGCAAACGGATGGTGTTGATCGTTGCGCAGTACGCAATGTGAAAGCTGAGGATCTGGCGCGGATCATCAGTCTCGACCGGCGCATTACCGGAATTGAAAAGGTCGATTACTGGGACGATATTTTCGATCGCTACGGCAAGCGCAGGCTGCGTGAACGGGTGTTTCTGGTCGCCGAATCAGAGCGCGCCGGGTCGTCTGAAATCCTTGGCTACATTATCGGCGAAGTGCGCGCCTGGGAGTTCGGCTCCGAGCCATGCGGCTGGGTGTTCGGCTTTTCCGTTGACCCGAATGCCCGGGAAAAGGGCATTGGCGAACAATTATTTGAGGCCATATCCGGCAAATTCAAAGATCTGGGCATCGGCACCATGCGGACCATGGTTCCACGGTCCAACAAGCTCCACATGGCGTTTTTTCGCAGCGAGGGGATGATGGCCGGACCGTATATCCAGTTGGAAAAGGATCTGGAGTGAGCGATGCGGAGGGTGCATTGACCTTGCGACCGATTGAGGGGCTGCGATGAAGCTGCAAATTGCCAGCCGGCTGGCGGTCTATGCGCTCGTCGAATTGGCCAGCGAGCCAGACCGCCAGGTATCGGTCGCCGAGATCGGCGAGAAATATGGCGTCTCGGCGCATCATCTGGCGAAAGTCATGCATACGCTCGGCCGCGCCAAGCTGGTGCGCTCGGTGCGCGGTGCCGGCGGCGGCTACAAGTTCTGCGGCAATGCCCGGCGCACCACCCTGCTCGACGTGATCGAGTTGTTCGAGCAGATCTCCGAAACCGGTCCGACCGATGACGACCACGCCACAAATGTCAGCGAGGCTTTCGGCCTGGTGCTGGAAGAAATCGATGACATTGCCCGGGCGACACTCGGCTCGATCACGCTGGCGACGATGCTGAAACTGGTCGACCGGCAATCCGCGGCGCAGGGCAATGCCGGGGAATCGGTGCGGGAGGCGGCCGCGCCGCCGGGATAGCGGAATGGGCGGCAAGGCAGGGGATATGTTTCGGCGTTTTTGATACTGGACCCCTGTCCATGAACTAGAGGCAAGCGCAATCGGAGATCCCGCATCTGCGCAGCAGCATTTCATGCTGCGGCGCGTGCGGGATGACGCTGAGGATCAGCCGAAGGTCCAGACTATCATTGGACGAGCTCTCATGACGATCTGATCTGAATTTCCTACCGGGCAGCAAAGTTTGCGCGGCGGCACCCTCCGTCATCCCGTGCGCGGTGCGGCACGTAGTGATGCGCTGCAGACACGGCAACTGTATTTCATTCATGTTGCATTGGCATTGTAATGTTGTCCGGATTTGATCATTGCGTTGAGGATGACGAGGAGTTTTCTGGCGACGGCTATGATGGCTTGTTTTGGGGTTTTGCCGCGATCTTCCAGGGATTTTCGGAAGGCGCGGAATCGGTGGTTGTGGCGGGAGGCCTGCAGGGCGGCCATGTAGAGGACCGATCGCAGCCCTGGCCGGCCGCCGCCGATGTGCCGCTTGCCCTGTCTTTGCCCGCTGTCCCGGGCGATCGGCGCCACGCCGGCCAGGGCTGCGACGGCCCGCCGGTCGACCTGGCCCAGTTCCGGCAGTTCGGCGGCCAGGGTGGCGGCGGCGACCGGGCCGATGCCTGGAACGGAGCGCATCAGGGCGACGATGGGTGCCAGGTCGTCATCGGCCAAGAGGCGGTCGATCTCGGTCTCGACGGCCGCGATCCGCCGGTCCAGGAAGGCGATGAGCTTGCGGCAATCGGCGGCCACCTGGCGGTCGTCGCATTGCTGCAGCCGGGTCTTGTCCTGCTTGCGCATCTCCACCAATTGGCGGCGCCGGGCCACCAGGGCTTTCAGCTTTTGATGCGCCGCCGATTGCCGCCGGCTCGCCGCCAGGCCCAGCTGTTGCCCCATCCGCGCCAAGGCGCGCGCATCGGCCCGGTCGGTCTTGCCGATCATCCCGGTGGCTTGAGCAAAGTGCCGCGCCCGGGCCGGATTGGCGCGATGATAGGCCACGCCGGCCTTCTCCAGCGCCCGCATGACGGGCCGCTCATAGCCCCCCGTCGCCTCCAAAACCACCAGCCCGCCGGAGCCGGCAAGCCGCCGCGCAAACGCCGCCAGGGAGCGGCCGTCGGCGGGCACTCGCCAATCGCCGGCCTCAGGGTGATGAACGTCAATCCATGCCTTCGATACATCGACACCAATGTAGAAATCTGCCATGATCATTCCTGTTCCTGTCATGCGGGGTCCGGCAACGGCCCCAGTCAACTGTTCAGGTTAACAACCAAAAAGCAGGCGGCTCCCAATCCGTGTCACGGGCTCAAGGCCCAGGGATCTAACGGGATGCCGTCTGCACCCCAAATTAAAGCACATCTGAAAGAGACAGGGATCTCTTCACTTGGTCGCCGCTTTTCGCAATAATCGGATTTCTCAACCATCAGTATCGGCCCCATGCCTTAGCACTCAATTCATCCACTCCCCCTCCCCGGTTACCATTAAACGCCCTCCGCATTCCGCAGCTTTCCCATTGCCTCCAATTTATTTTAAGTCTAAAATACTTTTATGTGGAAACCACCCGAACGTATTCGCCATTCGACCGATCCGGGGACTTGGCCGAATCGCGACAAGGCCGCGGCGTCGCTGTTGTTCAGCCCGGTCGATATCGGGCCGGTGACATTGAAGGCGCGGACCTGGGTGCCGGCCATGGTGCCGTGGCGGGCCTCCGAGGACGGTCTGGTCACGCAAGACGTGCTCGACTGGTATCGCCGGTTCGCGGAAGGCGGGCCGGCCGCGATTGTCGTCGAGGCGACCGGCATTCGCGACATTTCGTCGGGGCCGCTGCTGCGTATCGGCCATGATCGCTACATCGACGGCCTGCGGCGCTTGACAGACACCGTCAAAACGGCGAGTGGCGGGCGGACCAGGCTTTTCATCCAATTGATCGATTTTCTGCAGATCCGCCGGCGGCCGGATCCGGCGAAGTTTCTCGATCGGTTTCTGACGATAACGGACGATCATCGGCGGGCCTTGGACATGGCTGGCGCGGACGAGGACGTGGTCCGTGCGCGGCTCGATAGGCTGGATGATGCAGCGCTGCGCCCGGTGCTCTCCGCCCGTGAATATGAAGCGCTGACCATGGGTTTCCGGGAACGGGTCACCGACATGGATCAGCCCCATATCCGGGGCCTGCCGCAGGTGCTGCCGGATCTCTTCGCCGATGCAGCGGCGCGGGCGGGGGCGGCGGGGTTTGACGGGGTGGAACTGCATTACGCCCATGCCTACACCATGGCGTCGTTCCTTTCAGCGACCAATACGCGGGACGACGATTACGGCGGGAACCTTGAGAACCGGGCGAGGCTCGCCATCGATGTCTTCAAGCGGGTCAAGGCGCGGGTCGGCGATCAATTCGCGGTCGGTTGCCGGATGCTTGCCGATGAATGCATTGAGGGTGGCAGCACGGTGGAGGACGCCGCCTATTTCGCTGGCCGTTTCGCCGAGGCCGGCATGGATTTCCTGTCTTTTTCCCGCGGCGGCAAGTTCGACGATGCCAAACAGCCGAAGGTCGGCGCCGCCGCCTACCCCTATACCGGTCCGAGCGGCTATGAGTGCATGCCGGGCTACATCTCCGACGCGTTCGGACCCTTTGGCCGCAATGTCGAACCGGTGGCGGCAATCCGTGACAGTTTGCGGGCGGCGGGACACCAGGTCCCGGTGGTGCTCGCGGGCGGTATTCACAGCTTCGAACAGGCTGAGGGCCTGTTGCGTGACGGCAAGGCCGATATTATCGGCTTCGCCCGCCAGGCGCTCTCCGATCCGGATTGGTTTGAAAAGGTGCGGACCGGCCACGGCGCCGATGTCCGCCTTTGCCAATACACCAATTATTGCGAGGGACTCGACCAGGGCCATAAAATGGTGACGTGCAAACTATGGGACCGGATGGACCTGGACGCGACGGATGTGCGGCGAACCCCGGACGGCAAGCGGCGGACAATCGCGCCGGTTTGGGAGCGGTGTTAATATTCGAGCTACTATTTTCACTTAGTCAACTATTAACTCAAACTGCAAACGTAATATTATTAAATTTCTTATATACAGTATAATAATTTCGGTCGAGAAATATTGAGCGTCCATTCATGGAAGTTTCACTTATTATTATCTCAACATTATTTGATTTATTGTTGTTTTCGCTGCTTACTGGACTGGACATTATAATTCGTCGAATAGACTATGTGATTTCCGCGCTCGCCGGCGCAGTCGTTCTGCCGGCACTCTATTGCCTTGCAGTCCCGGATTACTCGATGAATATGGTCACTGCACTATCGCTCGCCGGCATGTTTATCGGCATGGGGGTGTATAGAGCAGTATCAGCCGGCCGATAAAACCGGCATTCGCGCTCCTCCATCGATTTATCGTCCCGACGTCTACTCCGCCGCCACGCGCGGTGCGTCCACCTCCGCGGCGGCGATCTCCGCCGCCAATGCCTTGCCGTGTTCATCGGCGAGCGCCGCTTCCCGCAGGCGGCGGACCTTGGCCGCCGCATCCGGGCCCTCGGCATAGGCGAGCACGGCGTCCAGGTTTTCCGTACCGCGGCAATGGGTCGGGCCGTAGCCCTTGATCAGGCAGGCGCAGGCGGCGATCTCCAATGCCAGGTCGTAGTCGTTCTTGGCGGCGGCACGGATCCGGGCAAGCCAGGTCTCCACCGATAGCTGCTCCTGGACGAAGCGCTGCGACTGCCGCCGCCGGGACTTCATGCCGGCGAGCATCCACATGGCGCTAAAGCCGATGATCCCGGTCGTGTTCAGTTTGAGCCGCATGCCTTTTTTCAGGAACCCGGTGCGCTCGGAGAATGCCGTCAGGGCCTTGGCCAAGCGTTCCGGCAAGATGGTGGCGATCTCTTCAGCGCGCGGTTTGAGGTAATCGGTCACCCGAACCAGCTGTTCATCATCCGCGCGTACTTCCCCCTTCACCCGATCGAAGCGGCTTTCCCGGGTCTTCAGATCGGCGACGCGAATGACATCATCATAGGCCATCAGGCGGGACAGCCAACGGCCGCCCTCGCGGGTCAGTTCGTAGCCGCGCTCGGCCCCGCCGGCGGCTTTATCGGCCTCATGCAACGTGGCGAGGCGCTCCAGATAGACAGAGCCGTAATCGGCGTCCTGATAACCGGTGACCTTATCGAGGCCGAGGCCCAGAATGTCGTGGGTCACGACCGGGAAGTCCTGCTCCAGACGCGCATGCAGTTCGGCGGCCAGACGGGCTGGCGTGGGCTCGGCCTTGCCGGTCTCTTCTTCGGCGGCCTCGCCAGAGACGATCGCGTAGCCAATGTCGAAACAGCGCTTGTTGGAATCTGACGCCTTGCCGGCCGCGATTGCCTTTTCGAACGTCTCCTTGGGGAACGGCAGGTAGCCGGACGCTGAAAGCGCGCCGAATATCACCGCATTGATGATGCTGCCGGCAGCATCGGCGCAGGCGGCCATGTTAAAGCGGTGGCAGTCGGCGGCGCAGGTTTCGAGCGCGGTTATGATTTCCTCGTGGGCCACTCGACCGTCGCCCATGCCGACCTTTTCAGCGACCGAATAGGTGCGGTGGGTGGAGGTGATCACCTTGGTGCGATCGGCGGTGATCAGGCCGGTCTGCAGCGCGCGTCCGGCCTCGACGATCTCAGTGGAAATGAAGACATCGACATCGCCGGGACAGGCCATCAGTGCGCGCACGGGCATTTGACCGTCATCGGGCAAAGCGGATTTCGGAAAGATCTCCAGGTAATAAGTGGTCGCGCCGGTGCGCTGGGCGACGCCTGGAATATAGGTGTATTGCACCAGGAAATCTTCCGCTTCCGCGACATCGACCAGCCATTTGGACAGCACGCCGCCGCCCTCGCCGCCCATGGCCGCGATCAGGATCTTCATGGGCCGGGTCCATTCGGTGTTCATGAGGCCGCCCTCCGCGCCTGTAATCTGCCGATGACACTTGTTCGCAACCTGGCCAGCGCCTTGTCGAACCAACTCGGATTGGAGATGACATCGGCCTTGAAGAAGGATGGGCACAGGCCGGCTTCATGGACCACGGAACCGCAATTGCCGCAGCCGACGCAGGTATTGTCGATATGGGCGACCGGATCGACCATCAGCGGGTCCGGGCTGTCTTTCAGCGTCAGCGACGGGCAACCGGAGAGCCGCATGCAGGCGTGATCGCCGGTGCATACATCGTCATCGACGCCGAAGCGGGTGCGCACATGACGGCCGCCCCGAGCGAGGGTCGCCGCAGTCTCTTTCTTTACCCGGCGTTGGCGGGCGAGTTGGCATTCAGCCCGGGCGATGATCACCTTCAGGCCTTTTTTTGGCGATGTCAGCGCCTCGCGCAGGGCGTCGATCATGTCGTCCATGTCGTAATTGTTGACTTCGCGGATCCACTTGACGCCGACGCCGCGCAGGGCCGCCTCGATGGTCATGTCGACTTCCTCGCCGCGCGGATTGCGGCCGGTGGACGGAACAGCCTGGTGTCCGGTGGCGGCCGAATAACCATTATCGACCACGCAGACGACGCCGTCATCCTTGTTGAAAACCGCATTGGCGAAGCCACTGGTCAGGCCGTTATGCCAGAAGCCGCCATCGCCCATGATGGTCAAAACCCGCTTGCCGAAATTCGGTCCAATGCCGGAGGAACTTGCAAGGCCCAGGCCATAGCCCATCGTGTGCTGGCCAATATGAAATGGCGGCAGGGCGCCGAACAGATTGCAGCCGATATCACCGCAGACATGGGTTGGGCCGATTTCCTGTTCCAGGATTTTGATTGCGGCAAAAAGCGGCCGTTCCGGGCAGCCGGTGCAGAAGCCCGGCGGGCGGCCGGGAACGACGAAGCTCAGCGATCCCTTGGAAGCGCCGACAACCGCATTATGGGTGGTGAATTTTTCGTCGACGGTTTCAAGGTCGAGGCCGGACGGCCTGGTCTCACCGATGAATTTTTCGATCGCCGACAGGATCAGGTTGGATTTCAGTTCGCCGGCCGGCGCCACCATGTCCTTGCCGTGAACCTTGGTGTTGATATCAGCCTGGCGCAGGACCGTGTTCAACGCCTGTTCGATGTAGTTTGGCTGCCCCTCCTCGACCATCAGTACCGCTTTCTTGCCGGCACAGAAGGCTATGATCTCATCGGGGATCATCGGATAGGCGACGTTCATGACATAGATCGGGATCTTCGACCGGCCGAACGCGTCGGAGAGGCCGGCGAGTTCCAGGGCGCGAATCAGATTATTGTAGATGCCGCCCTGAACGATGATGCCCACTTCGTCGGTGTCGCCGTCGAAGACTTCATTGAGCTTATGCTCGGCGACAAACTTTTCGGCCGCCGGCCAGCGCTGGTCGATCTTGTCCTGTTCCTGAGCATAGCTGGAGGGCGGCAGGATGATACGCGAATAATCGTAGACTGCGTCCTGCACTCCATTTTGCGTGTTGATCGCCGCTTTGACATTGTCCTTGGCGGTGAACGACCCGTAGACGTGACAAGCGCGGATGCGGACCATCAGCATGACCGGCGTATTACTCGCCTCCGACAGCTCAAAGCCCTTTTCCACCATGTCGACGATCACCGGCAGGTCCGGACGCGGATCGAGCAGCCAGATTTGCGACTTCATGGCAAAGGCATGAGAACGCTCCTGCATGATCGACGAGCCCTCACCATAATCTTCGCCGACGACGACCAGTGCTCCGCCATTAACGCCCGATGACGCGATATTGGCGAGCGCGTCGGACGCGACATTGGTGCCGACGGTGGACTTCCAGGTCACGGCGCCACGCATCGGATAGTGGATCGATGCCGCCAGCATTGCCGCCGCGCCGGCCTCGCTGGCACAGCTTTCAAAATGAACGCCGTATTCGTCGCGAATGTCCTGTGCGTCGCTCATGACATCGACCAGATGGGAAATCGGTGCGCCTTGATAGCCGCCGATATAGGAGACGCCGCTTTGCAGGAGCGCCTTGGTGATCGCCAGAATGCCCTCGCCGCGAAACGTCTCGCCGGCGCCGAGCCGCAAGTCCTTGACTTCCTTGGCAAATGACCGTTCAGCCATGATGAGCTCCCTGCAGGCGCCGACCGCGGATCGGCGGCACTTCTTGAACGGTGTCCAAATCCGGCACCAGTGACAGTCTATAGATGATTATATGCATATTCATATAACTCCCCTGTCCAAACCGCAAGAAATTGATCAAAACTCTGTTTTCTTGATATTTTTCAATATTTTATGTAATGTGCTCAGGAACTGCTCATATTCTTCTTCGCCAATCCCTTGGAGCATATTCCGGTATTCGCCGCGCATGGTCGGCCAAATCTGGTCGAAGACCGCCCTGCCCTCGTCGGTCAATGCGATATCGACGAAGCGATTATCGCCGGATCGCGCCGTGCGGCGGATCAACCCGCCGCGTTCCATGTTATCCAGCGCCCGGCTCAGGGTGGATTGCTCGGTGACCGTCAGTGCGGAGAGTTCGCTGATCGAATGACTGTCGGCAATCGATAAAGTGGCAAGGGTGCGCATCTGCGTGGTCGTCAGCCCCAATTCCCTCAGCGCGACCTGATTGTTGGCATTCCATCGGGTGGCAATGCGGTTCATCAGGTAGGGCGCGAAACGGTCGAGGCCGATTTCCGCGAAGGTCGGATGATCAATTCCGTCCGCCCGTTCGCCGTCTGGGCGGTTACTGGAAACGCGGCCTGGCGGATCGTCGGGCCGTGGACCGGGCGTCCGGGATTTGGTCACGCTCTCGCTGCCGGATCGTTCTGACGACATGGACTTCGCCAATCAATGACTTCAACAGAGGCCCATCAAACCATATAATCCGTGCCGGGCTCAACGGACCGACACGGATAGCAGTGGTCGTCACGCTTTCCGTGCACTCACGACGAAATGGGTGAGCGAGAAGAAAAACCGACCAGCGGCGGCCAAAGACCTTTGCTCTTCTGCCCAAAGACGCGCTTCCTCCCGGTTTGCCAGATCGTTCTGCACCGCATAGTTTTCGATGAGAAGCAACAACATCTGGGCAAGCCCGTCCGGCCGCAGCACCGTATCGCAGCACGTCAGGGGATGCACCCCGTCGACGACAAATCCGGCGTCCTGGAGAAGGGCGGGCAGAACTGCCGGCACACAGCGTTCCTTCAGGTGATGGTCCCAGACCTTGGCCATTTTGGTCATCCGGACGGGATCGTCGCTGAACCAGGCGAGCGTGTCCCAGTGATTGTCGCCGACAACGAGGCGCCCGCCCGGCTTCAGGACACGGCCGGATTCGGCGGCCACCGCCGGCAGGTCGTCCAGATAATTAAGAACCTGGACCGATACCGCGCCGTCCAGGAACTTGTCAGGCAGCGGCAGGTCGTGAGCGGTACCGTCGATGATTTGCACACAGGCAAAGTCCGCGCACCGTTCGATCGCCAGATTGCGCATGTCGTCGCTCGGATCGATGCCGAAAACCACGCCGCCGTCCCCGACCGCGCGTGCCAATTCCGATGTCAGCAGGCCATTGCCACAGCCAATATCGGCGACGCGGTCGCCCGGCCCGGGCTGCAGAACATCGAAGGATGCCTGACGGCGCCGGGTGATATCGGCCCCCTGATAGGCGATTTCGAGAATGCGGCTGGTCTCGGCGTCGAATTTGAGCATCAGGCCCCTCAACCTTATGCGATCCATATGCTAAGCGCGGCGGTTCGCGTGCCCCTTCCAACAGAATGGAATCAGTCAGAATTTAGGTTAACCATCTAATTCGTAGAGGTAGTCCCTCCAGCTCGTTTTTCGAGGCAGGCAAAGGCCGTACACTATTGAAACATCTTGACCCGTTGTAAAGACAGCCAATCGCTGAGGGCAATGGGCGCCGGGCTTACATGTTATATGCCTTTCGTCTTCGGAGCCCGATGCCGGGGTATCTATACATCTTCTGCAGGTCATGGTCCGGGCCGCTGAGCGCCGGCAATTCTTGGCATGAACCAAATCGGGCCAAGATACGATCGGCCGCGACTGGGTGCGCGACCAAAAAAAGCCGTCAAGATCGGCATAATGGCAACAGCAATTGTCTTGCCCCGGCTTGACCGGGGCATCCAGTAGACATCGCGGTTGGCGATCGGTGCACGTTGGTAAAGTCTTGTTTTTAATGGATAAACCGCCGATTACTGGTTTGCCCGGTCGAGCCGGGCAATGACAGTAGGCAGCGAGACTATAGGGTGGATACTCTAGGAGCCCGATGGCCGGGTTCGGAGCTTGCAAGAAGCGCTTGGCGATTGCGTCGGTTGGGGTTCGGGTACCTTTTTGTCCTGCATTCCTGGGCGGCTTGGTTACTTTGAGTACGAAGATCAATCGGAGCGCTATTTACTCATTCGCAAGTGAGGGCCGGCCGTGGCCGGACCCTCTGAGCACGGGCCGCGTGGCCGCCATTACCCGGCGCGAATGCGGGCCAGGAATTTGTCGACCTCCACGCGAAGATAGTCCGATTGCTTTGACAGTTCGTTCGAGGCGTCGAGCACCTGACTGGTGGACTGGCCGGTCTGTGTTGCGGCCTCGTTCACCCCGGCAATGTTGGATGCAACCTCGACGGTGCCGTTGGCGGCCTGCTCTATGTTGCGAGCGATTTCCGCTGTCGCGGTGCCCTGCTCCTCAACCGCCGCCGATATCGTGGCGGAGATTTCGCGGATGCTTTGGATGGTCCCGCCGATTGCTTCTATCGCCGACACCGTATCTTCTGTGGAGGTCTGAATGCCGCGAACCTGCGTCCCGATCTCTTCTGTCGCCTTCGCCGTTTGGCTTGCCAGGTCCTTGACTTCGTTCGCAACAACGGCAAATCCACGCCCTGCTTCACCGGCACGCGCCGCCTCGATCGTGGCATTCAGCGCCAGCAGGTTGGTCTGCTCCGCGATATCGGTAATGAGCGACACCACCGTCCCGATCTTTTCGGCGGCCTGCATGAGGTCCTGAACCTTTTCATTGGTCAGATTCACATTGGATACCGCGTTTTCGGCAACGTTGGTCGATTCACCCATCCGGTTGGCGATTTCGGCTATGGAGGCGGACAATTCCTCCGCGGCGCTGGAGACGGTCTGTACGTTGCTGGATGTCTCTTCGGCAGCAGAGGCGACAGCATGGGAGTTTTTCTCCGCTTCCTCCGAGGTATCAGATAGCGATTGCGCGGACGTTTGCAGTTGCGATGCGGCGGCCGATACGGACGTGACGATACCGCCGACCACGCTCTCGAACTGATCGGCCAGTTGTTTGGTCAGTTGCTGTCGTTCTTCTTCCGCACGCTGCTTCTGCCGTTCCTGCTCAGCCTCCAGTTCCTGGGAGCGGATGGTGGCGTCCTTGAAATTTCCGAAAGCCCGGGCAACGGCACCGATCTCGTCATTGGCATAAACCTTGACCTCCACATCAGTATCACCGGAGGTCAGCGCGTCCAGTCCGGTCACGATTTCCCGCAACGGCCGAGAAATGCTCCGCCTGACGATAAGGAACGCCGCAAGCATGCCGGCCGCGATGGCGATCAGGGATAAGATCACCATGATTCGCAGGGCAAGTTGCTCGTGCTCGACGGTCGCCACGACCGCACGCTCGGTGAAGCTCTCGATTTCCTCCAGCATTGCGGCCAGTTCGTGATCGAGTTGTTCGATCTCGCCCTCGATTTTGGGAACGAGCGTCATGGCCTGCCCGGTCTCATAGGCCTCCATGAACACGAATGCCTGTTTCGCCGTCTTGTCGAATTCAGCATGTTCGAGTTCGACTGCCTTCAACCCCTTGTGCAGCTTTTCGAATTCCGTTTTTTCGGCAACGTTCGCTGCCGTCTCGATGTTGTGTTCGACAAGTTTTTCCGCCGCAGCCATTTCGCCGGCCACTTTGTCCGTCAGACGCGCGAAGTGCTCGATCGAACCCTTGAACTCCTCACGAGAGGCGGGATGGCTTTGCATCTCCATGCCCAGGCGCAAGGCGCGCTCGAACACGATCGCCTGCTCATTCCGGTGAATGGTAATTTTTGTCAGAAGACTGGTCAGTGGTATGTCGCGCTCGGAAATACCTTCTATTTCCGCACCGATCCGGTGCATCTGCCAGACACCGGAGACGGCTACTACGACAAGCAGTCCGAGACAAAATCCGACAACGGCCAGGACCTTGATGCCTACGGACATGGCGCGTCCGAACCGAACGCGCGGAAATTTACGACCCATTGGATGTTTCCTCTTTGGACCCGCGGCATCGCGTCATCAAACGAAACCACCGGCATACAACTATTGTCATCAGTGAGCGCGCCGAGCTTTGATTCAATTGGGTTAACGTGTAGTAAATATTTCTTAAATTGCAAAAATATGACACTAAAGGAACTCAGATATTCAGCAATTTTCCCGAAATTAGACTCGATAGACTCGGAGTACTCTTTGAAATACTTATAGATTTTTTGCCAGGCCCCGATATACGGGCCAAATCTGCGACCCGATAGCGCACGATTGAATTGCAACTGAAATTACCAGACCCCGTAAGAGGACCGGGCAGCGATGGTCTTGACAGGCTTCGATCGGTCAGGAGGTGGCGGCCGCCCAGTCGACTATAGCAGGCCCCGGGCCGCCAAGTTGCGCATCAGGTCGGCGATGCCGTAGGTCCAGGGCGGGCAGGCATCGGTGCGGTCAACCCGGTTGACGAGCGTACCCAGCCGATCTGTCGCGATCTTCACGATGTCGCCGGTCTTGTGGGTGAAGCCCTCACCTGGTGCATCACGGTCCTTCACCGGGGCAAACATGGTGCCCAGAAACAACACCACGCCGTCGGGATATTGGTGATGCGGCCCGATCATGGCGGCGACCATGTCGGCCGGGTCGCGGCTGATCATAGCCATGGAACTTGCGCCATCGAGGCGGAATCCGTCCTCGCCAGTGACTTCCAGGGAGACCTCGGCGGCGCGGACATCGTCCAACGTGAACGCATCATCAAACAGGCGAAAGAACGGGCCGATGGCGCAGCTTGCATTGTTGTCCTTGGCCTTGCCCAGTAGCAGCGCGGAGCGCCCTTCCACGTCGCGCAGGTTGACATCATTTCCCAAGGCCGCCCCGACAATCTCGCCGGCGGCGGTAACGACAAGGACGATTTCGGGTTCCGGGTTGTTCCAGGACGACACGGGATGAATCCCAATATCGGCGCCGGTGCCGACTGCGGCCAGACATGGCGCCTTGGTAAAGATCTCCACATCCGGGCCGATGCCCACCTCCAGATATTGCGACCAGATCCCCTTGTCGATGAGCAGGTCCTTGAGCGCCATGGCCTCGTCGGAGCCCGGTACCAGTTTCGACAAATCATCGCCAATCATGGTGTCGATTTCCGTGCGGATCTTGGCGGCCATGTCCGGCGCACCGCGGGCCTGTTCCTCAATCACCCGCTCCAGGAGACTGACGACGAAGGTGACGCCGGCCGCCTTGATGACCTGCAGGTCGATCGGGGCAAGCAAGGTTGGCGCATCCGTCGCGCGAGCGCCGGTATTGGCGAGCAAATCCTCGATCGAACCGAGATCCGCGCCGGCAGCCGTCCGGATCCGGTCGACCCGGTCGGATCGCTCCAGGAGATCGCGCATGGTCGGCTGCTCGGCCGAGGTGATGTCTAGGACCCGGCCATCACGCAGGGCGACGACGCTTGGACCGTTTTTGTCCGGGCGCCAGACGCGACCGGCCAGGCAGGCCGTGTCGGCATCGGCGGGAAGGGTTTCAGTCGGCGTTGGAGCAAGGGGCATGATGTCCTGCGGCGGCTCAAGTGATCGAGGGGTCGAGTTAAATCGGTCGAACGCCCGGTGCCAAGCAGATTGCGTGGCAATTCGGAGAAAATCAGACGCAGGATTATGGGTTGGCGATTGATGTGAGGAAACAGCGATACCAACGATCATCCTCAGGTCAAATCGAGGCACCTAAGATTCCACCCACAATTACAAAGCGTTGTGCCAGCCAACTGTTATTCTGATTCCGCTTCCTCAACCACATTCGCAACATGCGCGGACATCAATTTGCGCACGTCATCGGCAATCACGGCCTCTTCGTCCGTTGCAATGCGATAGACGGCGATCCGGCTATGCGTCGCGGAAATGCGGTCGTCGCCCCGTATATTGGCATCCGTGTCCAAGGCGGCGCCGAGCCAGCCGCAGCCGGCTACAATCCGGGCCCGTATTTCGGCGGCGTGCTCCCCGATGCCGCCGGTAAAGACCAGGCAATCGAGGCCGCCAATGGCCGCTGCGAGCGACCCGATCTCGCGCACCGCCCGATAGATGAACAGATCGACAGCGCGCTCAGAAGCGGTGTCGGATGAAGCCAGCAGGGTCCGCATATCGTTGGATCGTCCGGACATACCGGCAAGGCCGGAGCGGTTATACAGCAGGTCGTTAAGCGCCTCGCCGCTCATGCCACGCTCATTGATCAGGTGCAACAGCACGCCCGGATCAAGCAGGCCAGGCCGGCTGCCCATCACCAGCCCGTCCAGGGGAGTGAAGCCCATGGTGGTCGCCTGGGATTCCCGGTTCACCATGGCGCATAGACTGGCCCCGTTGCCCAGATGGGCGACGATCACCCGGCCGTCGGCGGCGTTACCGGCATAGTCCGGCAGCCGCTCCGCAATCGACCGATAGGACAGGCCGTGAAATCCGTAGCGCCGGATGCCGGTATCGGTCAGCTCTTGCGGCAATGCGAGGGTCTGGGCAATCTCGGGCTGGGTGCGATGGAAGGCGGTGTCAAAGCAGGCATGTTGCGGCAGGTCGGGCCAGGCTTTGGCGACTGCATCGATCGCAGCCAGATTATAGGGCTGATGGGTGCGAGCGAGCGGGATCAGGGCCCGTAATTCGGACAGGATCGCCGCATCCAGACGCACCGATTTGGAGAACGACACGCCGCCATGCACCACGCGGTGGCCGGCGGCGACAATCTCCAATTCGGGAGAGGCGGTCAGGCGGTCGAGCAGCCAGTCGATCGCCACGGTATGGCTGGCGCCATCGCTCGCCTCGATAGGCGCATTGGCGTCTTCGGGCAAATCCGTGTCATTGAGCCGGCACGGCACATCACCGCCGATACCGTCGATGGTAATGCGCCGTAGCGGATCCCCGCCGCCGACCGGATAAACGGCACATTTCAGGCTTGACGATCCGGCATTGAAGACCAAAATTGCCGATTGCATGGACGACCCTTTCTCGTTTTGGCTGACAGCACCATCAGCCGCGGGCGAGCGAGGGTCATCCACGAAGCCCGGTTCGTCAAGACCGGGATCGGAACTGGAGCCGGCCTCCCCTAAAGACCGGTGTTCACCAGGAGCGGGTTGGCGCAGCGGCCGAGACAGTAGAGTGGCGGGCCCATGCCGTTGAGGTCGGGCGGCGGGGAATCGACGAACAGCATATCGATGCAATTCTCGGCGTTTTCATCGAACAGCTTGGCGTATTTCGGGTTCGTGTCTTTCAGTTCGATCCAGTTCATATTGTTGGTATTGGCAACATGCCAGATCCTGTCGATTTTGATCTTCGTGCCCTTGGCCCACAATTTGTACATGAAGCCGAGAGAATCGATGCGTTGGCGCATTTCCGGCGTGAACGACAATGTGCCCGGAAAGGGACTTGCCGGATTGTTGCCCTTGGCAACGACGCTGAAGCCGCCCGCCTGAATGGTCAATTCCCACTTGAAGGCTTCCGTTTTTCCGTTCGGCGTGCCGTTACCGGCAGGGATAATGGTGCGGGTGATATAGGTCACGGCGGTCAGTTCGCCGCTTCCGTCCGTGTTGTATACGTACTTTTCGATCTGGCCGTGGAATGACAATTCAACCCGGGTCTGGCGATTGTAGTTGCCGTTGAGGATGGCCTGTTTTGCAGCATCCAAAAAGGCATGGCCCATCACGCCGGCAAATCCCGACATGCCCGGAGCCTGCTTGGAGCTATCGCTGTTGGCGGTCTCGATCTCGGTGATAAGCTGGCCCAATGTGGGATTGGGCGGCGCGCCCTGGTCGCGCACCCGATAGGACAGAAGGGTGTCGCGCAGCAGCTTCTGATTGGCGATCGCGATATTTGCCGGCTTACCGCCGATTACCATGGTGGTCGACATGATCCCGGCTGAATTCGGCGGAGCCTTGCCTTGGGTGGCTCCGCTCGACTGGCTCGACTGGTTTGTCTGCGCCATACCATCGGCTGCGATCAAAAGCGCAACGGAGACCACCACAATACTTGCAATCCTTCTCATGCCATTCCCCCCTATTTACAGCATTGATTGAATCGATCGAGGCGTGATCGATAAGTATAAAAATATAGTGGCAATCTATAGGGGCAAGAGCTTCTGATTATTATTCAAGTCAAAATAAGATTTAATAATACAATTTAAATACGCAATTACCGTTCGACCGATATCCCGTTTGACATGCAATTACAGCGCAGATTCCAACCGGTGCCGCCGTGCCCGTCATGTTGCCGAAATCGACCACAGCGGCTATGCATATATGGACGGTTCCAGCGCCTCCACGGGCTCGCCTTCCCGGCCCCCATCTGGCACAATTCAATCGAAATCGCGACGCGCACTTTGTTGACAGGAGATCCCTTTATGACCCGTATGACCCCTTCGGAAGCTTTTGTCGAAGTTCTTGTGAAGCAAGGCGTGACCGACGTCTTCGGTATCGTCGGCTCAGCCTATATGGACGCGCTTGATTTGTTTCCAACGGCGGGCATCCGCTTCATTTCGGTCGCCCACGAACAGGGCGGCGCGCATATGGCCGACGGCTATTCCCGGGTGTCCGGGCGCCCCGGTGTCTGCATAGCCCAAAACGGCCCGGGCATCACCAATTTCGTGACGGGCGTGGCCGCCGCTTATTGGGCTCACACACCTGTGGTCGTGATTACGCCGGAGACCGGATCGAACACGCAAGGATTGGGTGGTTTCCAGGAAACGGAACAATTGCCGTTCTTTGAAAACATCACAAAATATCAGGTCCATTGCGCCCATCAGGGCCGGATTGCCGAGCAATTGTCGCGATGCTTCGACTATGCGCTGCTGGAGCGCGGGCCGACCCAATTCAACATTCCGCGCGACCTGTTCTACGGCGAGGCCGATTATGCGATCCCGAAACCGATCCGTATCGAACGCGGCGCCGGCGGACCCGACAGCCTCGACCAGGCAGCGGCGCTGATCGCAGACGCGGAATTCCCGGTCATCCTGTCGGGCGGCGGCATCGTGATGGCCGATGGTGTTGGCGAAGTGATGGCGCTTGCCGAACATTTGTCCGCGCCGGTGATCAACACATACCTGCATAATGATTCCTTCCCGTGCGATCATGAATTGTGGGCCGGCCCGATCGGCTATCAGGGCTCAAAGGCGGCGATGAAGCTGCTCGCCCAGGCGGATGTGGTGGTAGCGCTCGGGACGCGGCTTGGACCCTTCGGCACCCTGCCCCAGCATGACCTCGACTACTGGCCGCAAAATGCCAAGCTGATCCAGGTGGATACCAATGCCCGCAAGATCGGTCTGGTGAAGCCGGTGGAAGTCGGCATTTGCGGCGATGCCAAAGCTTCCGCGGACGCGATCCTGTCGCGGCTGCAGGAAGGCAACCGGGTGATCACGGCCCATGGCAACCGAGACGGACGCAAGGCTGAAATCGCGTCCCAGAAAAAGGCCTGGGAGGACGAACTCAATCAGTGGGGCCAGGACGATGGCGGGCCGATCGCGCCGCGGCGCCTGTTGCGCGAACTGGAAAAGGCGATGCCCGACAATGCCATGGTCAGCACCGATATCGGCAATATATGCTCGGTCTCCAACTCCTATCTGCGGTTCAGGCAGCCACGCTCGTTCTTCGCCGCCATGAGCTTCGGCAATTGCGGCTACGCGTTCCCGACGGCGATGGGCGCCAAGCTGGCGGCACCTGACCGGCCGGCGATCGCCTATGTGGGTGACGGGGCCTGGGGCATGAGCTTGCTGGAAACGCTGACCTGCGTGCGGGAGAACATCCCGGTGACGGCGGTGGTTTTCAATAACGGCCAATGGGGCGCGGAAAAGAAAAACCAAGTCGATTTCTACGCCGACCGCTATGTGGGCACCAATCTGGAGAACCCATCCTTCGCCGAAATCGCCAAGGCGATGGGCGCGGAAGGAATCCGCGTCGATCATCCCGACCAGGTGGGCGATGCGCTTGCTACAGCCACCAACAGCGATCGGATGACCGTCATCGAGGCCATGTGCACCCAGGAACTCGGCGACCCGTTCCGGCGCGACGCCTTGAAAAAGCCCCAGCGAATCCTGGATAAGTACGCCCACACGAATGTTGACTAACGGCATTGCGCCGATACAGGTTCGCTGCCAAACATTTTTCGTCATTCCCGCTTTCGCGGGAATGGCTGTGTGGTCGAGACAGTGATTCCGACTCTGCCAACCGGTTTGAGGATTCGAACAGATCGACGCCGCATTTACAGATCTTGGAGCGGGCGGCCTCGCAATCGGCGCGGCCGCCTTGTTCTTTGCCGGCCTGGCGCGCGGCTTTGCCGGTTTCGGGCTTTCGGCGGTGGTGGTCGCCACGCTGACGCTCTATCTGCCGCCGGGCGCCGTGGTGCCGCTGGCGCTGGTGCTTGAAGTGTTGACCAGCGTGCTGCAGGCACGCGGCGTATGGCGGGATATTCATTGGAAGATGGTCGGGCTAATGCTTGCCGGGGCCGCGATCGGCAGCATCGCCGGGGTGCAGTTGCTGGCGGTGCTCGACCCGGTGGTCGTGCGCTATGTGATCTGTGCGCTGGTGGCGCTTGCCGCGGTCATCTTTCTGTCCGGCATCCAATTGTTTCCACCGCTGAAGGCGCCGGGTTTCCTGGTCACCGGCGTCGCGTCGGGGGTCGCCAACGGAATTTCGGCGCTCGGCGGCCTGGTGGTTGCCGTCGCCCTTGCCGGATCGCGCATGGCGCCCGTGGTCATGCGGGCAAGCCTGATCGCCTATTTCTTCGCGCTCGATATTTACGGGCTGGGGCTCGTGTACCAGGCCGGACTGGTGGATACGACTTTGTTCATCCGATCCGCCGCCGCCATCCCCGTCGTCGCCGCCGGCGTCTATGTGGGCACGCACGGCTTCCACCGCGTCGACCCGGCGCGCTTTCGCACCTTCGTGCATATTCTGCTGGTGATATTGGCGGCGCTTTTGTTCGTGCGCACGGCGGCCGGTTGAGCGGCGAGCCTCAGACTTCGATTCAAATTTCGAGGGCAACGACCTGGAACCGTTTATCGCGCTGACATGATGTCGTCCCAATGCATTCAAAAGACTTGCGGTTCGGCCGGTCTTGAAACATTGATTCAACATTGTCAGAGATCGAATCCGGCGGTACTTCTAACCATCTGACGGCACGGCATATTTGATTTTCGACCCGGACAGGCATCCGCCAAACGCCCATTACTCTCAGATTCGGCAAACGGCTTCGCGTTGGGCGCAATCGGAATCAACAAAGACTGTCATCAACTCAGTTGATAGCATAGATTTCATCTCTGACTTTAGCGTTTGCGATGACGATTAGGTTTCGAGCGATTGCGATGATTGCGACGATGGGTTTTTTTCCTTTTTCGATGAGGTTTTGATATTTGGCTTTGAGGGTTTCGTTGTGGCGAATTGCGCTCAGGGCGGCCATGAAGAGGGCCTTGCGCAACTGTGGTCGTCCGCCGCGAACGGGTCGGTATCCGCGTCTGGTACCGCTGTCATTGGCGGCCGGTGCGAGGCCGGTGATGCTGGCGGCCTGTTTTCCGGTCATGTCGCCCAATTCGGGCATCAGGGCGATCAGCACGGCTGTGGTCTGCGGGCCGATGCCGGATATGGCACGCAAGACCTTGGCCTTGGCGCGGGTCCGGGCGTCCTGGTCGATCAGCCGGTCGATCTGGGTGTCGATGGTCTTGATCTGGCGTTTCAAGGTTGCCAGCAGCAACCGGCAGCTTTTGACGACCGCGGCATTGCCGGTCGGGGCGGCCAGGCGGTTTTTCTCCTGGGTTTGCATGTCGACCAGGTCGGCGCGGCGCTCCACCAGCGCCTTGAGGGCCAGTTGGTGGGCCGTGTGCGGCTGATAAAGGGCCAGATCGTGCCGTCTGTCGCGGCCGTAAAGGGCCAGCAGGCGGGCATCGATGGTGTCGGTCTTGGCGATCTGGCCGCAGGCGCGGGCAAAGCTCTTGACCCGGTAGGGATGGGCCCGGTGCACGGCAAAGCCGTGCGCCAGAAGAAGGTCGCAGGAAAGTCGCTCGAAGCCACCGGCCATATCGACGGTGATGAAGGCCTCGGCGAGCCGGTCACCGGCGGTCTGCACGAATGTCTTGATCGCACGGGCCGTGTTGGCGACCTGCCAGCGGTCACCGGTCTCGGCCAAGTGGATGTCGAGATGGGCCTTGGCGACGTCAATGCCGAAATGCCATTTGTCTTGGGATGCGCAACAGGTCATACTGATCAGGTCCTTCTGTTTTTAATTGTCTGCGGGCGTCACAGCCCCTTCAACTCATCAAACGGTGGGACCAAGGGATACAGGATCAGGATGACGACAGGCGTCAAAGCCTCATTCCCGCACGATCGCTGCATCCCGCGAGAGGCGGCGCGCGCCGCCTCTCGCAATCCGATAATAACAAAATTTCAACAGACAATTCCCGCGAAAGCGGGAATCCAGGGCTGCAATATAAACCTTTGTTTTTGGCCCTGGATTCCCGCTTTCGCGGGAATGACTGAATATAAATCAGGTGAAATTCTATACGGTGGTGCCCTGTGTACTCGAACCGGTGTTCCGCTGCTACTCGTCCTTCGGACCGGCCTTGTTCAGATTGTTCGGATCGAACACGTTGCCGAATGTTCCCTTACCCGGGCTCTGCGGCGGCTTCTTGGCGTCCGATTTCGCGTCGGCTTCGTCCAGGTTGCCGGGCTTGAAGACATCACCGAATGTGCTCTTGCCGGGGCTTTGCGGCGCGGGTGTCGATGTGGGCTCGGCCTGTTGGAGATTGCCCGGCTTGAAGACGTCGCCGAAGCCGGTCTTGCTCGGCGGTTGCGGGACCTTGGATTGCCCGGACCCGAATATATCCGGACCCTTGAACGATTTCTGCAGGCGTTTCATGCGCCGCTCTTCCTGCAGCCGCTTGATGGCGATTGCCTGTTCGGCCCGCTTTTGCTTCAGCAAGGCCTCCTTGGCCGGTTCGGGATCGTAAATCCGCGAGAACACGAGCGTCGTGCCGGCCAGTAGAACGAACAGGGTCAAAGCCACCGCCGCCGGGTTGCGTGAGAAGAATTTCGGCAGTTCGAAACCACCCTTGACCGCACCGACCGGTGCGCCGTTGGCGATCGCCAATTGCGCCCGCCGGGTCCGGACTTCATGCGCCAATGCGAAGAACACGGTCAGGCAAACGATGATGAAAGCGAGTGCCGAGATCGAGGGATTGATGCCGTAGCGGACCTTCTGCGCCAGTTCGATGGTCAGGGTCGGATATTTCTGAAAAGTGAATGTGGTCGTGTTGTAGTTCTCAAACGACGCCAGGAATGCCAGCACGGCGGCGGAACCCATCGCCGGATAGAGAAACGGCAACTGGATCTTGCGAAAGGCCTGCACATGGCTGGCACCCAAATCGAGGGCCGCTTCCGTCAGGCCGACATCGTAGCGCTGCAGCCGGGCGACGAAGACCAGCATGCAATAGGAGGAGATGAAGGTGGAATGCCCCAACACTGTGAGGAAAATACCGTTATGCAGGAAGCTGTCTCCGGACAACCCGAGCATAACGTTGATCCGATCCCAGAACACCAGGGTTGAGATACCCAGAACGACACCGGGAATGAGGATCGGAGCAATGATGATCGTATAGTAGGTGGCCCTGATTTTCGGCCAGATCTGAGTCAGCATCAGCGCGCCGGCCAGCCCGATGGCCACCGACAGGATGACCGTGAAGAAGCCGACGATGAAGCTGTTCCTGAGACCGTTCAGGATCCGTTCGTCGTTGAACAACACGCCGAACCATTCAAATGACAGGACTTCCCAGGGCGTCACCTGCGGGAACTGCGCCGAATTGAAGGCCGTGATGCTCATCAGGACCAGCGGCCCGAGCAGATAGGTGAAGAACATGACCAGGTAGACGGCCAGGCCGATGCGGATGAGGGGTGAATCGGTTTTCATTTGCCGATATCCCCCATATTGACCTTGAAGATCCGCATGACGGTCAAGACGATGATAATGCAGGTCACCAACAACACGACCGCGTAGGCCGATCCCTGCGGCCAGTTACCGCCGGAATTGAACCATTGATAAATCAACTGCGTGAACCACAGGCTGGACGGCCCGCCCAGGATCTGCGGTGCCGCCAGCGCCCCGGCCGTGAGCATGAAGACCATGGTGCAGCCTGAGGAGATGCCCGGCTTGGCGAACGGGATCACAACACGCCGATGAATCGTGAACCAGGAGGCGCCCAAATCCCGCGCCGCCTCGATCTGGTTCCTGTCGAGGCTCTCGATGACGTTGTACATTGGGAAGATCATCAACAGGATGTAGGCGTAGCCGAGCCCGGCATAGAGCGCCACATTGGCTCTGATGAAGTCGATCGGATGGTCTATCAGTCCGAAGAGCATCATGAATTCGTTGATGACACCGCTATCGCCGAAGATGATGCGGAAGGCGAAGGCGCGCAGAATTTCATTGATCCAATAGGGAATGATCAGAAGCAACACCAGGACCCGAAGGAAGCCGCCGCCCTTCGATTGCCCCAGATAATAGGCAATCGGATAACACAGGATCAGATCGAGGATAGTGACCAAAGCGGCCGCTATCAGGGTCCTGACGAAGACCATCAGGTCGACGCGGTTATAGGGATCGGGATTGTTCTCCGCGCCGAAGATCAGGTAGGTGTAATTCTTCAGGGTATAGACATCTTTCGGCCCGCCCATTTCCGGCGGCGGCAGGTGATGCCGAAACGAGAAATCGAGCATCGAGATCTGCGGCAGGATAATCAGCACCACAACCCAGAAGAAGACCAGGATAAGCAATGTCCAGCCCATGAACTGGCCGTTGCGGCGGAAATAGTCCGACATGAATCCGTTCTTCATGGCGCTACTCGGTGGCCAGTTCGCCGGCCGGCATCACGACGGCCTGGTTGGCATCGTATTGCATGGTCAGATCCACGCCCGGTTCGTAAAGCCGGGTCTCGCCGCGGTTGATGAGCGACATCTTGATTTCCTTGCCGGCATCGCCTTCCAGGAAAACGTTGTAGGACTGGCCCTCGAATTCGGAATGGCGGACCTTGGCCTTGACCTGGGTGTCCGGATCGCCGCCGTCTTCCGCGATTTGAAAGGCTTCCGGCCGGATGAACATCATCATCTGATCGCCTTCCGACATCTTGCCGACCGCGGCGCCGGAGAGCCGCGCCTTGAGCGTGCCCGACCGATTGGTGTCGACGATGGCGGTTTCGCCGGATACGGACTTGATCTTGCCTTGGAACACATTGTTTTCGCCGACGAAGGTGGCGACGAATGGGGTCGACGGATCATCGTAGATCGACTTGCCGTCGGAGATCTGGTCGATGACCCCCGCCTTCATGACCGCAACGCTGTCAGACATGGTCAGGGCCTCGCCCTGGTCGTGGGTAATGTAGATGAAGGTGATGCCCACGCGCTGCTGGATCTCGCGCAATTCCGTGCGCATATGTTGGCGCAGTTTCAGATCGAGCGCGGACAGCGGCTCGTCGAGCAACAAGACATCGGGTTCGGCGCACAGGGCACGGGCTATCGCCACCCGCTGCTTCTGGCCGCCCGACAGTTCGGACGGCAACTTCTCGCCCTGTCCCGGAAGAGCGATCATGTCCAAAAGCTCATCGGCGCGTTTTTGCCGCTCAGCCTTGCTTGCGCCCTTCACCTCCATGGAGAAGGTGATGTTTTCCCAGATTTTCATCAGCGGGAACAAGGCGAGATTCTGGAAGATCAACGCCGTGGGCCGGACGTTCGGGCCCTTGCCGGCCATGTCGTTGCCGCCGATCAGCACCTTACCTTCGCTCGGCTCCAGGAATCCGGATACGGCGCGCAAAATCGTCGTTTTGCCGCAACCGGAGGGGCCCAGAAAGGAAAAGAACTCGCCGCCCTTGATATTGACGTTTGCTTCACGGACGGCGACGAAATCGCCGAATCGGATCCACAGATTCTGCAGATCGACGCCCACACCTGCGCTCATAGTGTCCCCCCGAACGAGCCTGTCGCGCCGCCGCGCCCGTTCATCATTCAATCCGTCCGTTAGCCGGAGCTGTGATTGGTCATTTGAAACTTATCTCCGCGGAGCATAGCACCCCGCGGAGAAAGATCGTGTCAAAGAGCCGTTACGCGCTCTTGAATTTGTTCACGTGCTCGGTGCGCACATCGGCATACCAAGGCGCTTCCGCCGGCCACGGATTGAGATTGGCGAGCGAATCTCCTGGATAGGCTTCGGCGAAGTTCTTCTTGTATTGATCACCGGTGTGCTGGTCGGCGCCCAGAACCGGCGAATTGTAGCCGTGGGAATCGATCGCCTTGCCAGCCGGTTCGGCGCGATAGGCAAACTCGATGAAGGCGTAGATCTGATCGATATTCTTGGCGCCGATCGGGATCGACATGCCGTCGACCCAGGCCAAGGAACCTTCCTTCGGCGCCTGATACATGACCGGCTCGCCGGCATTTTTGAGCGCCAGCGGCGGGCCGTCCCAGGTCTGGCCGACAATGACGCCTTCCTTGAGCAGGCCGTTCTTCTGGGTGTCGGCGTCGTTCCACAAAAGCTTGATGTTCTTCTTGCGGGCAATGCACCATTCGGTGATCTTGCCCCAAATCTTGCGCATATTTGCTTCCGATTCGTAGGCCCGCCAAACATCGCCGGTTTCCAGTTCGCCGATGGTTTCCATGTACATGCCGGCGCCGAGCATCATGGAATGGGGGCGGCCCATAGTCTTGCCGGCATTGTCGTCCTTCCACACATCGCCGTAAGACGGCGCGTCGCCGTCAGGCGCCCATTTGTCGGTGCGCCAGCCAATGCCTTCCGTTCCCCAGATATGCGGAAGCCAGTGAGACCCCTTGCCGTTGAAATTCCAACCGTCCGGTCCGATTTTGGCCATCGCCGGATTGACCTTGTCGATCGGCACGCGGCTCATATCGATCGGCTGCAGGAGTTCCAGCGGTTTCCATTGCAGATTGCGGTTATTCGTCGGCGAGCAGATATCGGCGCCCTGGCCCTTATTGGCCTTCATCTTGTTGATGATTTCTTCGTTGGAGCCGATGCCCGTATAATTGACCTTGATGCCGGTTTCCTTGTTGAACTCAGCAAGAAAACCTTCCGGGAGGTAGTCCGACCACATTAGGATGTCGACTTCTCCGGACGATGCCAGGGCTTTGGGGCTGATGATCGCTGGCGCGGCGATCGCAACGGACGCAGCACCCACGCCCTTGAGGACTTTGCGGCGATCTATGGCCGCCAACAGACTTGAATTTGAAACTCTGGTTGTTGTCATTGTTGAACTCCCTGAATGGACTCCCAGAAAACTTTGGTGGTCGGGGTTGCGAACCACCGGCTCAACCCCGTTTTAGATTCCGTTTTTGGACTTTTGGTGACATGCGGCAACCAACTGGCCGCAGTCCGAGCATAAATCCTCCCTAATCACATCCCGATTTGGACTACACACATATGACCAGTTCATAGACACAAACACAAGCCTGACCTGGCATCATGTTACGATGAAATTCGGCCGTAATTGACGGTCTTATATTCTTACCCGCTCCGACTTCGGATCATACATCGGCCTGAGGCTCGCTTCTGCCTCGAAGCGCTCGCCGGCGATCTCGATTTCGTAGCCGGACGCCAGGACTTCCGCGGCGTCGGCGCCGGGCGCGCAACTGACATAGCCGAGCCCGATCGCGGCGCCCAAATGGTGTCCGTAATTGCCGGAGCTCAAATAGCCGACAATCTCGCCGTTCCGCCAGATCGGTTCGTTGTGATAGGTCAGCGGTTCCGGGTCGGTAAGCCTGAATTGCAGCAGCCGCGCGGACAGACCGGCCTGTTTCTTCTTCAATACCGCGGCGCGACCGATAAAATCGCCATATTTCGAGGCCGGCTTGTCCGGTTTGACGGCGAACCCGAGGCCGGCTTCGAGCACATGGTCCTCGTCCGTGACATCGTGACCGAAATGGCGATAGGCCTTTTCGAGACGGCAGGAATCAAGCACGTGCATGCCGCAAAGTCGCAAGCCGTGATCATCGCCAGCATCCATGATCGTATCGAAGACCAGGCGGGCGGTCTCGGTCGGCACATAAAGCTCCCAACCCAGTTCGCCGACATAGGTGATGCGGTGGGCGCGGACCATGGCCATGCCGAGTTCAATTTCCCGTGCACGGCCGAAGGGGAAGACTTCGGTCGACAGATCATTTGGCGTCAGCGGCTGCAACAAGTTCCGGGCGTTGGGTCCCATGACGGCGATGCAAGCTTCACCGCCCGTGATATCGGTCGCAATGCAATGGGCATCGTCGGGAGTATGGCGGCGCAGCCAGCTCAGATCGCGGACCCGGTTGGCGCCGGCAGTCACCACCAGGAAGGCGGTTTCCGACAGGCGGGTTATGGTCAGGTCCGCTTCGATGCCACCGCGTCCATTGAGCCATTGGGTATAGACGATGCGCCCGGGCTCTACGGCAATGTCGTTGGCGCTGATGCGCTGAAGCACGGCCTCCGCGTCTCGGCCCTCGACGCGGATCTTGGCGAAGGAGGTCATGTCGAACAGGCCGACCGCCTCGCGGACTGCCTTATGCTCTTGCGCCGCGTAATCGAACCAGTTTTGCCGCTTCCAGCTATAGGCATATTCGGCCTTGATTCCGGCTTGCCGGTCGGCGGCCGGGACGTACCAATTCGGCCGCTCCCAGCCGGCCACCTCACCGAAACAGGCGCCGTGCGCTTCGAGCCGTTCATGCAAGGGTGATTTCTTGATGCCACGGGAGGTTTCAAATTGGCGGTAGGGGAAATGATCGGCGTAGAGCAGGCCCAGCGTCTCGCTGACCCGGTTCGCCAGATAGGTACGGTTCGACTGATAGGGGAAAGTGCGGCGGATATCGACATCCCAAAGATCGAATGGGGGTTCGCCCGCATCCATCCATTCCGCCAAGGCCTTGCCGGCGCCACCGGCGGATTGGATGCCGATCGAGTTGAAGCCACAGGCCATGTAGAAGTTTTTGACGTTTGGCGCTTCGCCGAGCAGATAGCGATCGTCCGGTGTGAAGCTTTCCGGGCCATTGAAGAAGGTGTGGATACCGGCCGTTTCAAGCGCCGGGAAACGGTTGACCGCCTTTTCAAGCACCGGGGCGAAATGGTCGACATCCTCCGGCAGTTGATCGAAGCAGAAGTCCTCCGGGATGCCATCGACAGCCCAGGGTTTCGATTGCGGCTCGAAGGCGCCGAGCAGGATCTTGCCGGCATCTTCCTTGTAATAGGCGCATTCGTCCGGAACCCGCAGCACCGGCAGGTCGCGCGGCAGGTCTGGAATGCCTTCGGTTACGATATAGAAATGCTCGCAGGCCTGAAGCGGCGTCGGTACGCCGGCCATGGCGCCGACCTGCCTGCCCCACATGCCGGCGCAATTGACCACATAATCGGCAGTGATATCGCCCTGTTCGGTGGCGACGCCGGTGACGCGACCATCCGTCTTATGAATGCCGGTGACCTTGACGTTTTCAATTACCTTGGCGCCGGCCATGCGGGCGCCCTTTGCCAGGGCCAGGGTGATATTGGCCGGATCGGCCTGACCATCCTTGGGCAGAAAGACGCCACCCTCGACGCCGTCAATATTGATCAATGGATACATGTCCAGGCATTCGGCGGGCGTCAGGACCTCGACCTCCAGGCCGAACGTCTTGGCCATCGAGGCGCCGCGTTTCAGCTCCTCCAGGCGATCGGCTGACAGTGCCAGGCCGAGCGAACCGTTCTGCTTGAAGCCGGTGGCGACCTCAGTTTCTGATTCCAGACCGGTATATAACTCCGCGGAATACTTGGCCAATTTGGTCATGTTGGAAGTGGCGCGCAATTGACCGATCAGGCCGGCGGCGTGCCAGGTGGTGCCGCAGGTGAGTTGTTTGCGCTCCAGCAGCACCACATCGGACCAGCCAAGCTTTGCCAGGTGATAAGCGACCGAACAACCTACGACGCCACCGCCGATGATGACGGCACGGGCATGGGTGGGGAGATCGGACATCGTAGTTACCTCTTGGAATTGGGCGGGACGGAACCACATTGGTTGGTCCCCTCCCCCCTGGAGGGGCAGGGTTAGGGAGGGGGGGTTCAAGCGGTTCGGCATTCGCGGCACCGCCGCATCCCCCTCCCGGCGCATACGCGCCGACCTCTCCCTCCAGGGGAGAGGTGATGTGACAGACAGTCTCTATAAGCCGGTTTCAGATTCATCAGGCCCCGCACACCCTTATGCGCGCAGTCTTGTGTTGTCCGGATCGTAGGCCGGCTCGTCGATAATCGTCGCCGCACGCCGGCTGCCGAGGATATCGATCTCGAATCCGGTGCCCGGCGCAATCATGTCCGGCGGCACATAGGCAAAGGCGAGGCTCTTGCCGACCGCGTGGCCATAAGCGCCCGATGTGGTGACGCCGACAATGTCGCCATTGGCATAGACCGGTTCATTGCCGCGGACATCGGCATCCTCCACATCGACATCCAAATAGACCAGCTTATAGAGCAGGTCGCCGCTGTCGCGCTTGGCGGCGAGAGCCGGCGACCCGATATAGGCCTTCTTTGTCGATACGAAGCGGTCGAGCCCGGCTTCATAGGGCGTCAGTTCGTTGGTGAGTTCAGAGCCCCAGCCGCGATAGGCTTTTTCCATGCGCAATGAGTTCATGGCGTAAAGGCCGAAATCAGCGATGCCATGGGCCTCGCCGGCCGACCATAGGGCCTCGTAAAGGGTCGGAAGGCTCTCCATGGGCGCATGCAATTCCCAGCCGAGTTCGCCGACATAGGAAACCCGCAGCGCCCGTACCGGCACGCCGGCGACGTCGATCTCCTGCGCCGTCATCCAGGGAAAGGCGGGCGTTGTGAGATCGGCGTCGGTCGCCTGGGCGAGAACATCCCGCGCCTTCGGACCGGACAGGACGATGACGCCGCGATCGGCGGTGATGTTGGTGATCGTCACGTCATCATCGGCGCGCAGGCGCTGGGTCAGCATATCCTGGTCGCGCAATTCGGCCGTGGCCGCGGAGGCGATGTAGTAGCGCTCCTCGCCAAGGCGGGTGATCGTCGCCTCGCCTTCGATTACCCCGTCTTCCGTCAGCCAATGGGCGAGCACCACGCGGCCGACCGTTTTCGGCATGGCATTGGCGAAGAGACGGTTCAGGAAATCGGTGGCGCCGGAACCCTCGACATCGAATTTGGCAAAGCCGGACAGATCGAGAATGCCGACCCGCTCGCGGACCGCCCTGCACTCCTCCGCCACCGGGCCGAACCAGTTGGACCGGCGGAAGGAATAGACCTCCGCCTCCCCGGTCGGGCTGAACCAGCTCGGCCGTTCCCAACCGAAGGTTTCCGACCATTGGGCGCCCTTTTTATCAAGCACGTCATAAAGCGGTGTGGTCTTGATCGGCCGGCACTCTTCCAGCTGCTCGCCCGGCGGATAGCAGTGATACATGTGCTGGTAATCGGCGATCGACATTTTCCTGGTGTAGTCGGCATCCGCATAGCCGCCGAAGCGGCGCGGATCGAATTCCAGCATATTGATTTCCGCCTGGCCGTGGACCATCCATTGGGCGAGATATTTACCGGCGCCCGGCCCCTGGCAGATGCCGATTGAGGCGCCGCAGGCCATCCAGTAATTTTCCAGGCCCGGTGCCGGACCGAGCAGGAAATTGGAATCCGGCGTATGGGTGATGGCGCCGGAAATGACCCGGCGGATGCCTGCCTTGCCAAATAGCGGCAGTCGCTCGCTCGCGCGCTCGAAAAACGGCAATAGCCGGTCGAGATCAGGCGGCAGCAATTCCATGTCGAAGTCCCAGGGCACGCCGTCATCGAAACAGGTCTGCGCGCCCACCGTCTCGTAGGGCCCGATCAGCAGGCCCGCCTGTTCCTGGCGCAGATAGGAATGGGAATAGGGGTCGCGGACAACGGGCAGTTCCTTGTCGAGGCCCTTCACCTCATCCAGCGGCTCCGTCACCACATATTGGTGCACCATGTTGGTGATCGGGACCGTCAGGCCCACCCAGGAGCCGACGACATCGGAATAGGAGCCGGCGGCATTGACGATATGATCACAGGTGACATCGCCATGGTCGGTGAACACTTTCCACTGGCCGTCATCCAGGCGCTTCGTATCGGTGACCCGCACATGGCGGGCGATTTTTGCCCCGCGCTGGCGGGCGCCGGCGGCCATGGCATTGGTACCGCTGGTCGGGTCCACATGGCCGTCGGTGATGGTCAGCGCCCCGGCCTTGACGTCGAAGTTTTCCAACATCGGATGATGCTGACGGATTTCATCCGGGCCGATGACATGCATTTCAGCGCCGATCTGGTCCATGATGCCCTTCACATAATGGAACCAATTGACCTCCTCATCCGTCAGCGCCAGGCGGATGCCGCCGCAGCCATGCCAGCCGGTGGCCTGGCCGGTTTCGGCTTCGAGCGCCGGATAGAGCTCGGTGCCGTAATGGTGGATCTTGGCCATATTGAGCGAGCCGATGAAATGCGGGCACTGGCCGGCGGCATGCCAGGTGGAACCTGATGTCAGCTCGCCCTTTTCGATCAACAGGAGGTCCTGCCAGCCCTCCTTGGCCAGATGATAGAGCACGCTGACGCCCATGACGCCGCCGCCGATAACGACCACGCGGGCGTGAGAGGGAAGGTCTGGCATAGTTCAGGCTCCTACGATGCGGATGGAGGGGCGGGTGACGCGCAATGCGGCGGCCGCGATCGCTGATGGGCGCGGATTGGCGGGGCTGCCGGCGGGCGGTGGGTTTGGCGGGATGCTGGCGGGCGGTGGGTTTGGCGGATGATCAGGGCTGATCGGTCCGCCGCATCCCCCCCTCCCGGCGCTGCCGCGCCGACCTCCCCCTCCAGGGGGGAGGTGAAGAGACGGCACACAAAACGGGGCGGCGAACCATTCCCTCCCCCTTGGAGGGGGAGGGTTAGGGAGGGGGGGAAAGTGCCAAGACTAATGGCAATACCGTTGTCCAAAATCCGACCGATCATCATCCCCTCCCCGCCTCAATAGACCGGCGGCGCGATGACCCAGATGACCACGCAGCTTTCGGGGCCGGGATTGCGCCAGCGGTAGGGTTCGTCGTGAAAGCGGAAGCTGTCGCCGGCCTGCAATGTGAAATGCCGGCCGCTGATCCATAATTCCAGCGCGCCGGAGACCACATAACCGGCCTCTTCCGTCCGCCGGTGATTGTCTTGGGCGAGTTCAGCGCCGGGCTCGAATTGCGACCGGATGATTTCAAAGGAGCCGCCGAGATCCGGCGACAGCAATTCTTCGGTGAGACCGCTTTCGGCGCTGCCGAGACGCCGGCGGGCGGGACCACGCACGATATGGCCGCGCTCGGCCTCGGGCGCCGCGCCTTGAGCGAAAAACCAGCTGATCGGCACGTCAAGCAAGCCGGCAACGCGCCCGAGATCGGAAATGGAGATGTCGGAAAGCCCGCGCTCCACCTGGCTTAAGTAACCGACGGAGCGGCCGAGCCGGACGGCAAGATCGGCGAGCGTCAGCCCGCGCGACTTGCGCAAGGCGCGCAGATCAGCCCCGAGCCCGGCGGCCCGAGCCGGCGGCGCGGCGGCGCCCCCCGCCGGGGCCTTGGCATCCAAAACAGAAAATTCCGACCCAGCCACCCTCGCCTCCCAAACAAAGGCTGGAAAATTTTATGGGCGTGAAAATAGCAGGGAAATTTTCATGGGAAAGGATGGGAATGCGACGGATTTGGGGGATGGGGCGACGTTGGAGCGTTGGAAAAATTATTTTCTGCGTAAATTGATCGCGACCAATCGAAATCGATCCGCATAACAGTCCTTATCCCGGATCAATCCGGATTGAACTATCCGAATTGTCTGGATGAATCGGGAAGGATTGCAATATGCGGTGTTTGACTACTACAATCTGAAGATGCTTTGGGCGCGAGTACACGGGGGGTCATCCGAATGTCACTCAAGCTTCTGGTCGGCGCCGATGGATTGGCGCCGGATGAAATCAAAGCCTATTCGAATGAGCTATCCAAAGGGCTCGTGGAGAATGGATTTGGCGCGAATCTGGAAGACACTCAAGAAGACATCCGCGACAAGGGATTGGAATTTCTTGTTCCTATTGTTGTATCGATCAGCGCTCAAGTTGTTCTTGAACGGGCGATCGACGGCATTCTGGATTCAATTCTCGATATCCTGAAAAAGGACGATCGCATCAAGGTCGTCTTTTCCCAGGATCATCTAATTTCCGGCAGAAGAAATAACGAAGTTTTAATCGAGTCGGACGCGGCGCAAGACCAAGCAATTTTAGCGGATATCAGAAGAAACATTAGAAGCACTTTTGGTCCTGGAAAAAATCCTGAAGATAAAATCGAACGCCGCCGCGCATTAATCATCGCTAATCGAATTTTTGAGGACGACAATATCGGCGAATTGAAACACACTGGAAACGATGCCAAGAAAATCACTGATGTTCTGGGTGACGCGAATATCGGAAATTTCGAGATTTTCGATACGATCGTCGATGGCGAATTCGCGAACATCCAAATCAAAATCGGTGAGTTTTTTCAATCGCTATCGCCGGATGATACCGCGCTATTTTACTATTCCGGCCACGGTATAGAAGACATTGAGGGCAACCTATATCTTGCCGCCAGCGATACCAGAAAGAACAATCTCGTCGCGACTTCGGTTTCGATTAACGACATCGTCCAAAACCAAAAGAACAGTAAATGCGAAAAGCTTATCGCGATCCTCGACTGCTGCAACGCCGCAAGCGCCAGTAAGGATCTAGCCAAATCCCTTTCCACGATAAAAATTCCGGCAATCAGCAGCGGACGGGGCCAGTATTGGCTCGCCGCCGCCGGTGCCGGTGAGATCGCCCAGGAATCGGATCATCTGAAGGGCGGCGTTTTCACCCATCACATCGTGGAGGGATTGCGAACCGGGCGCGCGGACATAAATGGAGACGGCTATATTTCTATCTCCGAGTTGGATGAGTATGTTGCCAACAATATCGGCGATACAGCAATCCAAAAGCCCGATTCCCTGGAATTAAACGTATCGGGACGCAGTTTGATTATCGCGGCAATCCGGTCGCAAATTATCGAGTTTCAGCGCGAGTTCATCGTCGAGAAAATCTCCGAGCTTTATCTCAACAAATTCATCCACACCAAGCTTCTCGATGAATGGAAACACTTTTGCGACGAATATGCGGCCGACAGCGAGAAATGGGTTGACCCGGACCAG
This sequence comes from Rhodobiaceae bacterium, assembly GCA_965224185.1. Classification (GTDB taxonomy): domain Bacteria; phylum Pseudomonadota; class Alphaproteobacteria; order Rhizobiales. Next base: position 569,036 of record OZ245042.1, read on the forward strand.
AACCGGAAGTGGACCATCCTTCACAACATGGCCGCCGGAGACGGTCGGCCCTCGGAAGCAATCTCCGAATGGCGGCAAGAGGGCCCACCTTCGGGAAATGACGGTGATCCTGCGAATGATGAAGAGAGCATCCCCCGTCGGCTGTTCGTTCAGATCGCCGCTGCGGTGTTGATCGCCGTCATTTCGGCGACCCTGTTCGGCGAAGACGGCCGCCCTTGGCCGTTCAACAAACTGTATGAGAGCAGCGAACAGAAAATCGCAGCCTTGACACAAGACCTCAATGCGAGCCGAACGTCACTGGATACGACAAGAAACGAATACCAGCAGCACAAGACGGCATCGGAAGCGCGGGAAAAAGACCTCAAGACCAAAATCAGCGGCCTTAGCGATCAAGCAAAAGCGTTACAGACATCATTGCAAGCCGAAATCGACAAAACAACACAATTGCAGGACAGTTCCGCACGCCTGGGCGAAGACCTTAAATTGAAATCGGGTAAACTCGAAAAGGCACTGGAAGACCTTGCAACGCTGAAGTTCATCGGCGAGAAGGCCAGCGCGAAGCTCAGTAGCGACCTGTCGGATGTGAAGTCCTCTCTTGCCAAAGCGGAGAAGAAGGAAAGTTCGCTGTTGGTGGCGATTACAGACCTGAAGAAAAGATCGTTTTCCAAGGACACTCTGATCTCCTCACTGACTGGCAATTCTCAAACATTAAATTCTTTGTTGGCCGATAAGAATGCGGCGCTTGGAGACGCTGCGAAAAAAATCAAGGTTACTTTGGACTACGCGGCAGAAACGAAGAACCGGCTGTCCAAGCAATTGAAGGCGGCCGAAGATGCATTGGTGGCCGCATCCGAGGCGGAGATAGGGCAATCGAAGCAGATTTCCCTATTGCAAAACGCACTCACGCACAGGAAGGCTGAACTGGGGCGCCTTCAAACTGACTATGACAAAGCAATAAGCGCCGCCAGAACCAACGCGGACTTTCTCAACACAAAATTGTCCTTTGCCATCTCGGCACGGGATGCTGCGAGACAAGAATTGAAAAAAACCAAAGAACTCTACGAGAAGCAGAACAGCGAAATAGCGGACCTGCGACAATCATCGGTTCAATTGCAGGAACTGATGAAATTCGGACCCGGCTGGGTGAAGCCGGCCGACCGCACCGCAGGTGTCCACGGAATCCAAGCGAAGTTGCAGGAAGCGAATTGCTATCTTGGCTTTATCGACGGAGACCCCGGCGATGAAACCGTGGCCGGTGTGAGACGGTCGTTGGGCGACAATGCAGCCGACAATCTCAAGGCGATAGCCGCGGCATCAAACAACTTACCTGAGGCGGAGTTTAGAAAGTCGATCGAGTCATTTCTGAACCAGGACTTCAGACCCTGCAACCCGCCGGTGAGGATTCGGGACTTGACCGAGGCAAAATTCTATCGGAACGCGAAATACTATCGAATTCGTGGTCGGTTTCCGGCAACGTCCGACATCGCCCGATTGCGGCTGGTCAATTCCGGTGGATCAAAACCGCATGTCATCGATGCGATCAGTACAATCCAGGATCCGAATTTTTTCGTGGATAATGCCAGAGCGCGGGCGCGCATCAAACGGACTTACAAAAACGGGCGTTATGCTTTCGAGCGCGTGCCAAGCGGCGAAGTCATCCTGGAATTCGGTAAACGCGACCAAGCGGTAATGAACTATTCGCTTCTCGTTTTGTGGCAGTAGCGTTTCGGCAGTTGTGGTCGCGCAAAGTCCAACCGGCCGGGCGTGAGCATGACGATGGTCGATCAGGGCTGGTTTTCGACGGTCTGATAGTCAAATCACCCTAGGGTCTGGCGTTGAAAGCCATAAACCCACCGCCGGGCCCTTGCGAGCCCGGCGGCGCAACTCTCACCCTTATCATCCCGCCTTACGCCTGCGGGCGATCCTCCGCCCCTTTATCATCGCCGTTGTCGATGATCGGGCCGTCTTCGTCCTTGGCTTGCCGCGCCTTGGCTTCCTGTTCGGCCATGAAGGCGTCGAACTCGGCCTTGTCCTTGGCCTGGCGCAGGCGGTCCAGGTAGTCCTGGAAGTCGTCCTGCTCCTGTTCCAGGCGGCGCAGGGTTTGTTCGCGGTATTCGTCGAAGGCGGTGTTGCCGCTGGAGCGCGACCGCTTGCCCGACCGCGACCAGCCGCGGCTTGAGGCCTTGCGCGCCTCGTCATAATAGTGCCAGCGTCCAGCGCTCTTCATACTGCGACATCCCATGCGTCCGCTCCATATCAGATAGGCCAAGAGGGCGAGGCCAATGGGCCAGAAGACGATGAATGCGAAGATCGTCAGCGCGATCCAAGCCGGTTTGCCATAGTCGTCTATGCGTTGAGCAAGTTCCATCAGAGCCTCATGTTAATGTGTTTTACATTTACATATCTGGGATGGTGCGCAGCGCTTGTCAAGGGATAATCGGACGGACGGGGCGAAATGGCGGGTTTGTGCGGTGTTTTGGGGGTCGCGGTGGGGCGCTTGGCGGCTTTGGGCCCGGGTAGCGGGGCGATTTTTTGTCAGTATCGGGGTCGAAAACAATGCACAAACCTGACCGATTGATCAACAGAATGATGCCTTTCCAATGAGCGGCTCAGCCCTGAGTCCTAAGGCGCCGCCGCCCCCCCCTCCCTAGCCCTCCCCCTCCAGGGGGGAGGGAATGGTGCTCATGGTGGATTGGCTGCCCAGAGTGCGATCGGAACCGTCTTGGGGATCGTTCGAGAACTCTGAATCAGCGCGGCTCAATTCCCTCCCCCCTGGAGGGGGAGGGTTAGGGAGGGGGATCGCTTCAGAATCCAAAACCGCCCTCACCCGGCGCCGATGCCCAGGCCGCGCAGATAGATCAGTACTGCCGCCTCCATGAGGTCCTCCGGCGGCATGGGCAGTTTGCGGCGGGCGGCGTCGCCGCGGGCGAAGAGCGACGCGATGCCGTGGGAGAGTGACCAAATATGCAGGGCCATCATCATGGCCGGCGGGCGCTCATCGCGCGGCAGATCGGCGGAAAGCTCCTCCGCCGCCTCGCGCAACACGCCCAGTGCGGCGTCGCTGGCGCGCGACAGGTCCGGCGAAATATCCGGCGGCAGGCCGGCCTCGAACATGGCCGCGTAATAGGCCGGCTCCCGGCGCGCAAAGGACAGATAGGCGGCGCCGATCGCCTTGAAGGCGGCGAACGTGTTCGGCTTGCCGCCATTCCAGGCTTCGCTCATCTCGCCCTGCAATTGCTCAAAGCCGCGGCGCGCCACATCGGCAAGCAGGTCGTCGCGGTCGCGGAAATGGCGATAGGGGGCCGCGGCGCTGACACCGGTCTCCCGGGCGGCCTCGGCAAAGGTGAAGCCGGCGGGACCCTTGTCGGCGATCAGGCCGAGTGCGGCCTGCACCAGCGCCTCGCGCAGGTCGCCGTGATGATAGCCGCGGCGCGACTTGCCGCGCCCGCGTTTCGACCAACTCATGTAAGGACCTATTACATTATTTACCGGTCTTGCCCAGGCCCAATTCTTCTTGGCGGGTTCGGGGAGCGCTCCTGTTCCAGGCAGTGACGCGAGCGGGGCCCGACAGGTCCGGCAATCCACAGACCGGCTCCGATGGGTCGTCACCAACCCCGGCCATCCCAAGCATCGGGCAACGTGACCGGTGGGCCTTGGACGCTGCCCTTCGGGTCCCTTCTCCTGACCTGTGGCGGCGTCGAGCCCCCTTGACGATGCGCCAGCATCGCCGACGGGGCCTCTCCTTGCCAAGAGATCAGGAGAAGGGATCGTAGGGGTACCATATGTCTGATTTAATCCACCAGCACGCTTGACTTTTACCGCCGATTCAAATCCGCAGTTTCGATTATTCGTATTTTTGCCAGGGGCTTAGCGCCGTTTGATCGATCGTTGTGACAAACCGGATCTTTTTAACAATTTTTTTGCCGGCAGACTCTTGCCAAGCGGATTCGGGTCGATTCAAATGGAAAGCGATTCGGGTAATCGGTTCCAGTACTCAGCACGAACTTCCAGGGGGTGGCAATGGCGCGGGCGAATACTGCCGGTGCGTCCAACTTGAAGCGTTTGCCGATTATAAATTGGCTAATCGGCGGCAATCATCTTGCCGGCCATATAAAGCTTCTTGCCAATCCAGCTTATCAACGACTTGTCAATGCGGAACTTATTTTCAAGACCGCAATTCCAATCCTGATTATTCTTTTCATTATTATATTGGCGATCGCTCGGACGGTCACGCTGGTCAATGAATTCGATTCCGTGGAACGCCGGGCGCGGGCGACGATCGGCATTACCGCCTCTGCGCTGGCGTCGGCGCTCGGTAAAATGCCGGCGACGGCCGGTGACCAAACGCTGGCCATGCATTTCGTCGACGCGCTGTCAAAACATATTCCGCCTGAAATGATCGCCGATGGCCGGCAGATCCTGCTGTCTGGCAAAGCCGGAACGGTGCTGACGACGGCGCCCAGCGCGCCGCATTTTGAAGACCGGCCGCTGGTCAATATCATCGGCGCCAGCCAACCGCTTTCGACCTTTGGGGCCCGGGCCGGGGTAATGGAAATCACGCTCGCCGACGGCCGCGCCGCCTATGCGGCGGTTCATCATCTGACCAACGGCCTCGGCGCCGTCACGGTGATCCAGTCCAGTGATAATGTCTTCGCGCAATGGCGGGCCAAATTCGCCTTCACCGTGACAATGTTCTCCATGACCAGCGTCGTGCTGATCGTGATCACCTATGCCTTCTATACCCAGTCCACCCGTGCACGCGACGCCGACCAGATCTACGAGGAAGCCCATAACCGTATCGAAACCGCCTTAAAGCGCGGCAGATGCGGATTGTGGGATTGGGATATCGGCCGGGGCCGCATGTTCTGGTCGCGCTCCATGTATCAGCTTTTGGGCATGGACCCACGGGATGACGTGATCGGGTTCGCCGAAGTGCGCGACCTGGTGCATCCTGACGACGCGGACCTTTTCACGGTGGCCGAAGGCGTCCTGGAATCGGGCATTTCGACCATCGACCAGGAATTCCGCATGCGCCACCACAATGGGCATTGGGTGTGGCTGAGGGCGCGGGCGGAACTGGTGCACCAGGCCGGCGGCACGCCGCATCTGATCGGCATCGGTGTGGACGTGACTGAGCAGAAGAAGCTCGCCGAACGCACCGACACCGCCGATATGCGGCTCAGGGACGCCATCGAGACAATTTCGGAAGCCTTCGTCTTGTGGGATTCCGACAATCGGCTGGTCATGTGCAATTCCAAATACCAGCAGTTCCACAATCTGCCGGTCAAGGCGATCCGACCAGGCATGCCCTATAGCCGGGTAATGACGGCGGCGCGCCAGCCGGTCATCCGCAGCCAGATCGATCCGGAAGGCGGACCGGAAGGACGCGAGCGCAGTTACGAAGCGCAGTTGGAGGATGGGCGTTGGCTGCAGATTTCGGAACGCCGCACCAAGGATGGCGGCTATGTGTCGGTGGGAACCGACATCACCGCCATCAAGCTGCACGAAGAAAAGCTGGTGGAAAGCGAGCGGCAACTGATCGCCACGGTCGCCGATCTACGCCAGTCCCGGCAAAAGGCGGAATTCCAGGCGCAGCAATTGGTGGAACTGGCGGAAAAACATCAGGACGAGAAGCACCGCGCGGAGGAAGCCAACAAGGCGAAGTCGGAATTCCTGGCCAACATCTCCCACGAATTGCGCACTCCGCTCAACGCCATCATCGGCTTCTCGGAAATCATGCAGCAGGAATTGTTCGGTTCGCTGGGATCGAACAAATACCGCGAATATTGCAGGGATATCTATGAAAGCGGCGACTATCTGCTTGGCGTGATCAATGATGTGCTCGACATGTCGAAAATCGAAGCCGGCCGCTTCGCACTGGATATGGAGACGATCGATCTCGATGCCATGGTGTCGGAGACGACCCGCATCGTGATGCCACAGGTCACCGAGAAGGAACTCTACATTTCGGCGACCGTCGATGCGGGGCTTGAAGTGGTCGCCGACCGGCGGGCGGTCAAGCAAATCCTGCTCAATCTGATTTCCAATGCCGTGAAATTCACGCCGAAAGGCGGCTGCGTGACCGTGCGCGCCAACGCGACCAGAAGCCATGCGCGCATCGAGATCACCGATACGGGGATCGGCATTCCCGCTGAGGCCCTGGGCAAAATCGGGCGACCCTTCTTCCAGGTGGAAAACCAGTTCACCAAGAGCCACAAGGGATCCGGCCTGGGGCTCGCGATTTCCGGTTCGCTGGCGCAGATGCATGGCGGCGACATGGATATCCGCTCAACGCCCGGCGAGGGCACGTCGATCACCATCGTATTGCCGCTGCAACCGCTTGCCGACCCGGCAACGTTCGTTGCCTGACGGGAAACGGCGATCCTTACTCCGCAGTTTCCACAGCAACCGGCCCGATCAGGCGCTCAAAAACGGTTCTGACATCGGTGCGCGTGCGCATCAGTTCGGCCTCCAGGGCGGCAATACTCGGCTGACCTGTCGCTGATGCCAACAGATCACATAACCCCCGGGGCGCCTCTTGCGACTTGAAGGCGCCGTCGACCGCCAATCTGAGGACCTGCGACACGTCGTGATAGAGGCGGATCGCCGGCACCAGGATGTCGGCGTCCCGCGGTGCCAGCACGCCCGCCTCGCTGGCCCGTGTCAGCACCGTCTCGGTGGTCGTCTGGCGGATCGCCGCATGGTCGCGGCCATGGGCCAAAACCAGATATTGGGCGATGAATTCCACATCGATGAAACCACCGGGCATGGTCTTGATATCCCAAAGATCGTCGCTGCCCTTTTCCTTTTCGATGCGCCGGCGCATGGTCAGGACATCGTCGCGCAGGGTCGCGGGATCCGCCGCACGGTCGAGACCGGCCGTTATGGTCTCGTCGATGCGCAGGCGGAAATCCGGTTCGCCGGCAATCACCCGGGCCCGGGTCAGCGCCATGCGTTCCCAGGTCCAGGCCTGGTCGGCCTGATACGACCGAAAGCTCTCGATATGGGTGGCAAGTGGCCCGGAATTGCCTGACGGGCGCAGGCGGAAATCCACTTCGTAAAGACTGCCCTCCGCCGTCGGCGCGGATAGCGCCGCGACGAGCCGCTGGGTCAGCCGAATGAAATACTGGCTGCCGCTAAGCGGCTTGTCACCGTCCGACTGGTTCGCCTTACCGTCGAAATCGTAAAGGATGATCAGATCGAGATCGGATGTCGCCGTCGTCTCACGGCCGCCCAGCTTGCCCATCGCCACCAGGGCGAGGCGGGTTCCGGGGATCGTACCGTGGATACGCTCGAACTCGGATCGCACGCGGGCCAGCAATGCCCTGACCACGACTTCGGCCAATTGCGCATAGGCATGGCCGGCCTGGGCCGCCGAAATGGCGCCGGACAAGAGACGGGTGCCGATCAGGAACATCTGCTCCTGGCCAAAGATGCGCGCCCGGTCGAGAATATCCTCGTAGTAACCGGCTTCGTCCAACATGGCCTCGAAGCGGCCCTCCAACTCCTCCTCCTGGCCGACATTGAAAAAAGCCGGATCAAGAACGGAATCGAGCACATGGGCCCGGCGGACCACCGTATCGGCGAGGCGCGGCGCCACGCCCATAATGGTTGCCAATAAGTGCATCAGGCCGGGATTGGAGCGTAACAACGAGAAGAGCTGCACGCCGGCCGGCAATTTGCGCAAAAAGCCATCGAATGCGGCCAGCGCCGCATCCGCATTGTCGGTCTTGGCCAAAGCGTCGATCAAGGCGGGCGTCAGCTCAGTGAGCCGTTCCCGCGCCTGGGTCGACCGGGTTGCCGGATAGCGGCCGAAATGCCAGGCGCGTACCGCGCGGGTCACCTCCTTCGGCCGCTTGAACCCATGTTCCATCAACGTTTCCAGGGTACCTGGATCGTCCTCGTCGCCGGTAAAGACCAGGTTGCCCAGTTCCGAGGCGAGTTCGGGTTCGTCTTCGAACAATTGCGCGTAGTGGCCCTGGACCGCCTGCAGATGGCCCAGGAGGGCCGCCTTGAATTCCTCCGGCTCGCCATAGCCCATCATGCGGCCGATGCGGGCGAAACCTTCCACATCGTCGGGCAGGATGTGGGTCTGCTCGTCATGGACCATCTGGATGCGGTGTTCGACGGAGCGCAGGAAGCGGTAGGCGTCGGCCAGTTCGTCCCGGGCGTCGGCGACGATCCAGCCCTCATCGACCAGCGCATCGAGCATGTGGAGGGTTTTCAGGCCACGCAGATTGGCGTTGCGGCCGCCGGCGATCAGTTGCTGGGTTTGGACGAAAAATTCGATCTCACGGATGCCGCCGCGGCCGAGTTTGATATTGTGACCGGCCAGCGCGATCTCGCCATGGCCCTTATGGGCATGGATCTGCCGCTTAATGGACTGCACGTCCGCAATCGCCGCGTAGTCAAGATATTTGCGCCAGATGAAGGGCCGCAATTCGGCGAGAAAGGCAAGCCCGGCCTCGATGTCACCGGCGATCGGCCGGGCCTTGATGAGGGCGGCACGCTCCCAATTCTGTCCCATGGATTCATAATATTGCAGCGCGGCGATGACGGACATGGCGACCGGGGTCGCCGCCGGATCGGGGCGCAGGCGCAGATCGGTGCGGAACACATAGCCGTCATGGGTGCGCTCCTGCATGATCTTGACCCACTGCTGGGTCAGGCGGACGAAGAGCGGTGAGGCGTCCAGGGGATCGTCGAGCGGCGCCCGATCTGGATCATAAAAGACGATGACGTCAATATCGCTGGAATAGTTGAGTTCCCCTGCCCCGTGCTTGCCCATGGCGATGACGAAGTAGCCGCAGCCCCGTTCCGGGTCATCGGGATCGGCGAGCGACAGCTTGCCGCGCGCCGCGGCCCGGCGCAGGACGAAGCGAATGCAGGCGCGGACGGTGGCGTCGGCGATATCCGACAAGGCCTGAATAACGGCTTCCGTCGTGCATGCAGACGCCAGATCGGCGAGCGCGATTGCCAGGGCCGCCTCCTGCTTGATCGCCCTGAGCGTTTGCATCAGCACCGCTTCCTCGGTCTGATCCAGCGCCAGCGCCTCGGCGCACAGCCGGTCGATCTGGCTCTTTAGATCCGTGGCCAGGCAGCGTGCCAGACGGTCGCCATCGCGCAAAGCAAGCTCTTGCAGATGCGGTGCTTCGGCGCATAGGGAAACAACGAAGGGGCGCAATGCCTCATTGGCTTCGAACAACGCCGCCAAATCGGCGTCTTGCAACCGTTCGTCCAACTGCTCATCGATCAGCGACGCGCGTTCGGTATCGACCGGGTCGGGGAGCTTCGGCGCCATGGCCGCAATGGCCTTATCAGCGATCGCCGGCTTTTGCGCCCTGCTGGTCATTGGCGGTGGGTCCTGTCTGAGCCTCGGGAAGCTCTAGAACTACCTTCAAACCGGGGTTGTTGTCTTCAAGAATCAGCTTGCCATCGTGTAGCCGGGTGACCGCCTGGACCAGGGACAGGCCAAGACCGGATCCGGGTGCCGACCGGCTTTCGTCCAGGCGCACGAAACGCTGGCGCACGCGCTCGCGATCGCCTTCGGGAATGCCAGTGCCGGTGTCGGCAACAATAATCCGCGCGCCACCGGCTTCAATCGGCTCGGCGACAATCGAAATCCGGCGATCGTTACCATCGGCGCCATATTTGATGGCATTGTCGATCAGGTTGGCGATTGCCTGACCGATGAGCTCGCGATTGGCCGTTACCGTTGCCGGCGCATCGGCGGCAACGGAGAATTCGAAACCGGCATCCTCGGCCACCGGCTCGTAAAGTTCGCCCATGGTCCGGGCGATCTCGGCAAGGTCGATCGGCGCCATTGCCAGGCCCGACGACCTGGCCTCCGCGCGGGCGATCATTAGCAGGGCGTCAAAGGTGCGGATCAGGGTATCGGATTCGGCGATCGTTGCTTCGAGCACCTCCCGGTAATCGTCTTGCGTCATATCCTGATGCAGAGCGGCATCGACCCGGTTGCGCAGGCGTGTGAGCGGCGTTTTCAGGTCGTGGGCGATATTGTCGGAGACGTCTTTCAGGCCCTGCATCAATTCCTCGATACGCGCCAGCATGCCGTTGAGGTTGATCGCCAGCCGGTCGAACTCGTCGTCGGTACCGGTAATTTCGAGGCGGCCGGAGAGGTCGCCGGCCATGATGCGGCTGGTGGTTTCAGACACGGAGTCGATGCGCTTCAAGACCCGCCGCGAGACGAATACCCAACTGATCAGTCCGAGCAGGACAACGACGACCGCCGTCAGGCGAAAGGCGTCGGTAATCACGGCGCGAAAATGGCGGCTTTCGCCGAGATCCCGTCCGACTAGCAGCCGGAAGCCGCCGGGCAATACGAAGACCCGCGCCAGCGCCTGGTTCTGCGCCGATCCTTCGGCGGCCGGGTCGTCCGCCAATCGCGCCAGGGGCTCGTAGAGAACCGGCTGCGCCGTCCCATCGGCGACCACCATGACCTGCTGGGATATGGCGGCGATGTTGCCGGTGAGATTGTTGCCGGCGAAATCGGTCACCAGATAAAGGCTGGCGCCTGGCCGGCGGCTGCGATTGCCGATCACGTCGACAAGCCGGCGGATGCCGCCGAGGCGATATTGTTCCGATAGGCCCTTCAGTTCGGCATCGATGGCGCCGTTGATTTCCTGGCGCAGCAAATCGTTGGTGTTCCGGGCGATATAGAGGATCAGGAATGCGGCAAGGGCGGTGAAAACCGCCAGATAGAGCACCGACAGCTTGAACGCCGTGGTTTTGAAGAGCTTACCCGGCGCCGTCACGGATCACATATCCGGCACCGCGGACCGTGTGCAGAAGCGGCCGGTCGAAGCCCTTGTCGATCTTGCCGCGCAATCTGGAAATGTGTACGTCGATGACATTGGTCTGCGGATCGAAATGATAGTCCCAGACATGTTCAAGCAACATCGTCCGGGTGACCACCTGACCGGCATTCTTCATCAGGAATTCCAGCAATCGGAACTCCCGAGGCTGCAAGGTAATCCCCTGACCGCCACGACTGACGGTGTGCGACAGGCGGTCGAGAACCAGATCACCAACCCGGTAACTGGTCTCCGCCTCACCGGGCCTGGCGCGCCGGGTCAAGGCCTCAACACGGGCCAGAAGCTCGGAATAGGCATAGGGTTTGGTGAGGTAGTCGTCACCGCCGGAGCGCAAACCGGTCACCCGGTCATCGACCTGGCCGAGCGCCGATAATATGAGCACCGGGGTTTCGTCGCCGGTGGCGCGCAGGTCCTCGATGATCGACAGGCCGTCGCGCTTCGGCAGCATGCGATCGACCACCAGCACATCGTAGCCGCCCTGCAGGGCCATGGTTCGGCCGTCGTCACCGTCAGCGGCGTGATCGGCGACATGGCCGGATTCCTTCAAGGCCTTGACCAGATAGGCGGCCGCTTCCTTGTCGTCCTCGATGATCAGGATGCGCATGGACCCATTATCCGGTGATTCGGGTGGGCAAATGAAAGCGCGGGCGGTGGCGAATGTCGAGGGTCCCGAATACCGGGGAACTGCACTTTGGTATCCGGGACCGCTCTTCACTGCCTCAGCTCCTGATATCAGCCCTTGTCGAGCGGCAGGGCGATATAGCGGGTGCCCTGTCGCGACTGCACGCGCATGAGAACCGCCTTGCGGCCGGCGTCACGGGCGGCGGCGACCTGGTCATCGACATCGGCCGGGTCGGTCACCGGTTCGTTGGCGACCTCAAGGATCACGTCGCCGCGCCGCAGGCCCTTGCGGGCGGCAACACTACCTGGATCGACCGCGGCAATGGACACGCCGCCATCGTCGCTACCGGGGGCCAGCTTCAGGCCGAGCATGGTTTCCACATCGGCATCGGCAGAGCCGGACGGGCTGTCAGCGGATGCAGCCTGGCGCTTCATGGTGCCGAGCTTGACGGAGATGTCGCGGGTCTTACCGTCCCGCCAGACCTGGATGGTCACCGTCTTACCGGGATCGAGGGCAGCGATGCGGCGGGCCAGCTCGCGGGGTGACTTGACCGTCTTGCCGTCAACCATCAGAACCGTGTCGCCGGAGCGGATGCCGGCCTTGGCGGCCGGGCTACCGGGCATGGCCTCGGTCACCAGGGCGCCGGCAGGTTTTTGCAGGCCAAGGCTGTCGGCGATATCCTCGCTGACAGGCTGGATCTGCACGCCGAGCCAGCCGCGGGTGACGTTACCGTCGTCCCTCAGGTCGTCGATAATCACCTTGGCTGTGGCCGCCGGAATGGCAAAGCCGATACCGACGGAGCCGCCCGACGGCGAAAATATCGCCGTGTTGACGCCCACCACATTGCCGTCGAGGTCGAAGGCCGGGCCGCCGGAATTGCCCTTGTTGATCGGCGCGTCGATCTGGATGAAATCGTCATAAAGGCCGGCACCGATTTCGCGGCCGCGGGCCGAGACGATGCCCGCCGTGACGGTGCCGCCAAGGCCGAACGGATTGCCGACCGCGACCACCCAATCGCCGACGCGAATGTCCTTGTCGGCGAATTTGACGAAGGAAAAGTCTTCGTCAGCATCGACTTTCAGAAGCGCCAGGTCCGTTTTCTCGTCGCGACCGACGATCTTGGCCTTCAACTCCCGACCACCCTGCAGGATGACGGAAACGGATTCAGCCCTCTGGATCACGTGATTATTGGTGACCACATAGCCGTCCTTGGAGATGAAGAACCCGGAGCCCTGCCCGGTGATTGCCGGACCGCGGCCGCCCGGAGTACGGGGCCGATTGAAATTCGGGCCGAATTCCTCACCGAAACGCTTGAAGAACCGCTCCAGGGGATGGCCGTTCCCGAACGGCAGGCCTTCGAAATCGGAAAGCTGCGGACTGGCCTTGGCCTTGACGCGCACAGACACCACGGCCGGGCGCACCTTTTCCACCACATCGGCAAAGCTCGCCGGATGGGCGGCCATGCGAGCCTGGTTGGCTTGGGTCTCGGCAAAGGCCGGCGTGGCCGGCGCGAAACCGGCATAACCAGCGGCCAGGCCCATCGACCCAACCGCCAATGCACCGGCAAGCAATGCATTGCGATGGCGGCGGATCAGGCCGCCTTTGGTCGCCTTATCGGGAGAAGGGAATTTCATGTGCGAAGGTCTCCTTAAACAATCCAGATCCGTGACGGGGGCTGGAGCATCGGTCGATCACACGGGATCATTTGACCGTTTTCTCGCGTCTGCTGGCAAGGCAGGCTTCGCGCGGTGGTCTTGACCGACCATAAGCGGAGCCTAACGCCGTCCAGCGGGCGCGAGAAAGCGGCCTTCGGTGGGCCGAATTCGCCCATCTGGCGCGTTGCGGCGCTTGCCCGATGCACCAGCATCGCGCTGCGCACCGCGCCTTCCATATGAACGAATTTGGCGCCATCAAATGGTCCCGTGTGATCGACCGATGCTCTAGTCCGTCGGCTGGCGTTCTATATGAGACCTGTCGCCTTACAGCCGCCTGACAGGCGGATTAATTCTTCGTAATGTTCTGGCGGAGCCTTTATTAAACCGGTGCACCATTTGACCGATTACCGGTGCCAGTCATTCCCGCGAAAGCGGGAATCCAGGGTCTCAAAACACCAACCTTTGCCTGTTACCCTGGGTTCCCGCTTTCGCGGGAATAACTGTCGGTGTGTGTGGCGACCCTCGGTTCACTCCAATTCAGTCAGCCCGGCTCATCCAACCGGCTGACGACGGCAGCACCGGCCTCCAGTGTCTTGTGGACCGGACAGCGATCGGCGATTTGCAGCATTCTTTGACGGGTCGATTCGTCGAGGTCGCCTTCAATCTGAATGACGCGCTCGAAGCGGTCGATCTTGCCGGGGCGATCACTGAGTTCCTCGGCACAATCCAGGCAGTCCTTAGCATGCACCTTGGCGTGGTCGACATCGACGCGGATGCGGTCGACGGCCAGTTTCTTGTGGCGGGCATAAAGGCGCAGGGTCATAGACGTGCAGGCACCGAGCGCGATCGACAGGAAGTCATAGGGCGTAGGCCCAGTATCATCACCGCCGACCGAGGCCGGCTCGTCGGCGAACAGGCCATGACGACCGGACTGGACGCGATTTTGAAACAGGCCATTGCCGGTTTCCTCCACGCGAATGCCGGTGGGAACCTCGGTTTGCGTTTTAGCCGGTGCCGCAACGAAACGTCCGGCCCAAGCAGCGATGATCTCGGCCGCATATTCGGCGTCTGCTCGGTTCGACAGCAGATGGTCAGCGGTATCGAGGGACACGAAGCTCTTTGGGTGCCTGGCGGCCTGGAAGATGGCGCCGGCATTGTCGATACCGACCGTGTTGTCGATCGGTGAATGCAGCACCATCAGCGCCTTGCGCATGGTGGCGATTCGATCGGTTAGGTTTTGGCCGCGAGCATCATCGATGAACTGCTTTTCGATGGTGAACGGCCGACCGCCAAGGCTGACTTCGGCGGCACCGGTTTCCTCGATGCGGTCGATATCGGCGGAAAAATTGTGCAGCACATGGTCCACGTCAGCCGGTGCGCCGACCGTCGCCACCGCCTTGACTTCGGCAATGTCGCCCGCCACGGCAAGCACCGCGGCACCGCCGAGCGAATGGCCGATCAGGATGGACGGCGCCGCATAGTGATCGCGCAGGTAATCGGCGGCATGACGAATATCGGCGACATTGGAGGAAAAGTTGGTGTGGGCGAACTCGCCGTCGGAAGATCCGAGGCCGGTGAAGTCAAACCGCAGGACGGCGATATCCCGGCGCGCCAAGGCAGCGGCAATCGCCCGGGCGGCGGCCAGGTCCTTGGAGCAGGTAAAGCAATGGGCGAAGAGCGCATAGGCGCGTACAGGCCCCGGCGGCAAATCGAGCCGTGCCGCCAATTGAGCACCGTGACTGCCGGTAAATGTCAGTCGTTGGGTCTTTGATGCCATGATGATCCCCCGTTTTTCGCGCCCATGGTCCGGTTCCATAGGTCGGGCGCGGGGGACCGCAGATCAATCGTCGGTCGATAAAATCTTATTGATGGCCGCCTGCTCGTCGTCGCTCAGGGGCACCGCACCCGTTGGCGTGGTAGGGGTCGGCCTGCGGCGGGTCAACCAGATTGCCAGGCCACCGACGATCAGCAAGAGGATAGGGCTCAGCCAAAGCACCAGTGTATGGACCGCGAATACCGGCCGCAGAAGCACGAATTCACCATAACGATCAACCAGATAGTCGATGACTTGGTCATCGCTATCGCCCTTGGTCAAACGCTCACGCACCAGGATGCGCAGATCGCGAGCCAACGGTGCATCGGAATCGTCGATCGACTGGTTCTGGCAGACCATGCAGCGGATGCGGGCCGACAATTCGCGGGCGCGTTCCTCCAGAACCGGATCGGATAAGACTTCATCCGGCTGGACAGCCGAAACCGTCGTCGGAAGGGTCAGGCAGATGAGAAACGCCAAGAGGACGCTGAGACGGCGCATGGTTCCTACTCCGCCGGGGCCAACCGGCCGCGGGCCGGGCGCGGCGCGCCGACACGCAGGCGGCGATCGGCGAGCGAGATCGTGCCGCCAACGACCATCACCAGTGTCCCGATCCAGATCAGCGTCACCCAGGGCTTGTGATAGAGGCGCACGGTTAATCCGCCATCATTTGTGGCGTCGCCCATGGAGATATAGACCTGGCTGGCGCCGATCGTGTGGATGGCGGCCTCGGTCGTCGGCATACGGCGTGCCGTATAAAGTCGTTTGGCGGAATTCATGACGGCGAGGTCACGGCCGTCGCGGCTCAGCAGGAAGCGTCCGATTTCCTCTTGATAGTTGGGCCCGCGGCGCGGGATCGTTCCCTGATAGGTGATGTCATAGCCGGCGAGATCGGTCGTCATACCGGTCTGCATGACGATGATCTTTTCCGATTCCCAGGCTGTCACCGCGACGATACCAAGCACGCTGACGCCGATGCCGGCATGGGCGATCATCGTTCCCCACGCGGAACCGGGCAATCCGGCCAGGCGCTTTAATGCGGTCTTCAATGGGACGCGGAACAGTCCGCCGCGCCAGGCAATTTCGGATATCGCCCCGGCAATCAACCAAAACCCGATGCCGATGCCGAGCGGGGCGAGGCTGGGACCATCACCCCGCCAAATCCAGACAGCCAGGGCAATGACAGCAGATAAAACGAGGGCAGCGATCAACCGTTGGGACACAGCCGCCAAGTCGCCGCGCTTCCAGGCCAGGAACGGACCAAACGGTATGGCGATCAGGACCGGTAGGATCAGGGGCACGAAGGTTAGATTATAGAATGGTGCACCGACGGAAATCTTGTCGCCGGTGACCGCTTCCAGGACCAGCGGGTAGAGCGTTCCGATCAGCACCGTCGCGCAGGCGGCGGTCAGGAAGAGATTGTTGAGGATCAATGCCCCTTCCCGGCTGATCGGTGCGAAAATACCGCCTTGGCGCAAATTGCCGGCCCGCCAGGCAAATAGAGCCAGAGCCCCACCGATAAAGACGATCAGCAGAATGAGGATAAAGACACCGCGCGCCGGATTGGAGGCGAAAGTGTGAACCGAGGTCAGGACGCCCGAGCGCACCAGAAATGTCCCGAGCAGCGACAGGGAGAAGGACAGGATCGCCAGGAGCACGGTCCACACCTTCAACGCATCGCGCTTTTCCATGACGATCGCCGAATGCAGCAGGGCGGTGGCGGCGAGCCAAGGCATGAAGGAGGCGTTTTCAACCGGATCCCAGAACCACCAGCCGCCCCAGCCGAGCTCGTAATAGGCCCAGTAGGAGCCCATGGAGATGCCCAGGGTGAGAAAGATCCAGGCGGCCAGTGTCCATGGGCGCACCCAACGCGCCCAGGCCGCGTTGATGCGGCCTTCGATCAAGGCGGCAATGGCAAACGAAAAGGCCACCGACAGGCCCACATAGCCGAGATAGAGCAAGGGTGGATGTATGGCGAGGCCGATATCCTGGAGAATTGGGTTGAGGTCGCGGCCCTCGATCGGCGGCGAGGGAATGCGGGCAAACGGATTGGAGGTCACCAGGATAAACAGCAGGAATGCGGCCCCGATCCATCCCTGCACGGCGATCACCGTGGAGCGCAGGGTCACGGGGATGTTGCCGCCAAACAGGGCGACCAGGGAGCCGAACAGAACCAGGATCAGCACCCACAGAAGCATGGAGCCTTCATGATTGCCCCAAACGCCGGTGATCTTGTAGAGCATCGGCTTCGCGGAATGGGAGTTTTGCCACACATTCTCGACGGAGAAATCGGAAGCAATGTAAGCCAGCGTGAGCGCCGCGAAGGCTGCCGCCACGGCTAGAAACTGAAGATGAGCGACCGGACCGGCCACCGCCATCATCCGGCGATTGCCGGTTTGCGCGCCCCACAGCGGCAGAACCGATTGCACCAGCGCCAGAGCCAGAGCGAGGACCAGGGTAAAATGGCCGATCTCAGTGATCATCGAAGCGATCCTATTTGCCCTCGCTGCCCTGCCATACGCCTTTTTCCTTCAGAACGTCGGCGACTTCCTTCGGCATATAATTCTCGTCATGCTTGGCAAGCACGGAATCGGCCACGAACACCCCATCGTCCCCCAAAACCCCTTCGGTGACCACGCCCTGACCCTCACGAAACAGGTCCGGCAGGATCCCGGTAAAGGACACCGGGATGGCGTGTTCGGTGTCAGTGACCTCGAAACGGACCGTGGTCCCCTCCCCGCGCACCACCGTGCCTTCCTTGACCAGGCCGCCAAGGCGCACCCGCTGGCCGGTCGAAACCTTTTGCTCCACGATGTCGGTGGGCGACTTGAAGAACACGATCTCGTCGGACAGGGCAAAGAGGATCAGGCCGGCTGCCAATGCGAGCACCGCGCCGGCGGCACCGATCATGGTCAGGCGTCTTTGTTTGCGTGTCATCGCCATTGTCGGAACCCCAATTTCTCCCTGCACAAGGGGGGTCTAAAGCGCCAGCCCGAGCTTGTCGATCAGATTGTCGATCTGTTTCAATGCATC
The DNA here is from genome assembly GCA_965224185.1 of Rhodobiaceae bacterium. Classification (GTDB taxonomy): domain Bacteria; phylum Pseudomonadota; class Alphaproteobacteria; order Rhizobiales. The sequence continues at coordinate 586,994 of OZ245042.1, forward strand.
CGTATTGTCGGCAAATTGCGATTTCGCCCGCTGAGCGGCCGACCGTGCCCCGTCCTTGTTACCGAGCACCGAATAGGAGCGCACCAGCTTCAACCATTCGTCAATCGAACCGCCCTCGGTGTTCAGCCGCTCGGCCAATCCGGACACCATCCCCTCGATCATTTGCTGGCGATCTGCCGGCGACATGCTTTCCATGGCAGTCTCAGGTGACGGGGGGGCGGCGCGGGACGCTATCGCGGGATCGGGTTCGGACATGTCCTCGCCTAAGGCTTTTCGGCTGCGGTCCAATTGAGATTTTGCCACCGCCGCCCAGGGCTCGTCGCCCCGCGCTTCCTTCAATAGAGCGCGCCAGGCATCCGCAGCCTCCTGGTGGCGGGTTTCCTGCGACAGCGCCATGGCCAGGAAAAAGCGCGGGCGGATGGCGTCCGGCTCCATTTTCAATGACCGCTCAAATCCCGAGCGCGCTTCCGCCGTGACCATGCCGTCATTTTGCGCGACAATCGCTTCGGCGAGATCCGCCTCCCGTTCAGCCGTCGCGCCCAGCAAGCGGATTGTGTTGCGATAGGCGGTCCGCGCTTCCGCATAGCGACCGATCCGGTAATAGACCGGGCCAAGCACTTCCCAGCCCTTGCCGTCCTCCGGATTTTTGTCCAAATGCGCTTCGACCTGGGCGATCAGAGCTTCGATGCGCTGATTTTGCAACGGTGCTTGCATGCGTGCGGCGAGCGGTTGATCGGGCAGTTCCGGGGCGCCCAGCAAATGATAAAGGCCGAGGCCGAATGCGGCGATACCGACAGCGGCAATTCCGGCGACCAAACGATTGCGTCCCGAACTAGTGTTTCCATCCGCCGCCGAATTGGGTTGGCTTGCCGCCAGAAGACGCCGGCCGATCTCGGCCCGTGCGGCGTCTGCTTCCGCATCGGCGATCAGGCCGCCGGCCAGGTCCGCCTCGACGCCGCGCATCTGGTCCTTGTAGATCTCGATATCCTGGCCATCCGACAAGCTGGATGGCTCGGCGGACCTGTAAAGGGGCCATAGCGCAATGGCGGTCACGCTTGCCGTGATTGCCGCCAGGATTACCCAAAAACCCATTCGTTCACTCCGCCCGGCGGCGCTCAGGCAACTGTAACCGCCGCGGCGTTTTCAAAAACCGGCTAAGCGACGGCCGAACGGTCAAACGTGTCAACTCGACAATGTTCATGGTGTCCTTACCCGCGGCGCGGCCGTCTGTGCATTACCTGCGGCGACAATGCTTATCCATTACAAACGATAAACCGCGTTTACTGGTCATAGTTCAGCTTCGCCATCACGACAATGGCTGGAATATGACGCGGACGGTCAACAATGCGCTATTGGCATTTGTTTTGGTTTCCACGGTGCGCAATGGTTTGGGTGCAAGTGCTTGCAGCAAGGCGCCCACTCGTGAGTGGCACAAGCTTTGTCGGAATTAAATGACCCTGGTCAATTTCCTGAATGGGCCTTCGCGGACTTCGGGTTCAGCGCATTATCGCGGGATCGTTGAAGATGCGCAGCGTAGTCATCGCCGAACATAATCGCCGATAGCCGGATGGCGGCGTTGACGACCTGCAGGCGCTGCATCCGGTCCTCGTCATCACAACCGAGAAAATCGTCAAATGCCGTTTTCGTCAGGAGGTCAAGAGTTTGCTCCGTTTCCCGAGTACAGCGCGCGATCAGCTCGTTGATGGCGAGGCTATCGGTGGACCGGCTGGCCGCTACCAGATGCAGGAGACCCCGCGCGGCGTCATCGACCGCATTGTCGTCGATCCCGGTCGATCCACCATCGCGACCGGATCGGATTTTCAACGCGCGGCGGAGAAGACCGGCAACGTTTTCGAGTTCACCCGACACCGCCGCCGACATCTGCCGGACGAGATCATTGAGTTTCGGCTGCCATCCCGACCCTTCGTCAAAATCAATCTCAACATGAATGTAACGCATCAGATCATGGTAGCGATCAATGGTTGCCACACTGCTTTGAGCATCTGAGCGGACTTCCAATTGCTCTCGAAGCAATACGATTTGCCGTTCGATCTCATAGAGATAGAGATCAACAAAGACGCGGTAGGGGGAATTCCAGATCAGCTTGGCATCGTCAGATTCGATCAGCGGCTGAAGAATGCCGATGAGCACCTTCGGCGTTTGGCCGCTGCCGGCGAGTGTCGCGGCCGCCCATACGCCATCGTCCGGCCGTGAAGCGACGAATGCGCTTATCGCCTCGGCAATATTGTGGTCATCGCGGACATCCTCCAACCGAGTGACCAAAGGAATGTGTTTGCGCAGATCGGAAAGGATGTCCTGTTTTTCAAAGATTTCAATCAGGTCGACAGCATCCTCCAGGACCCGTTCTCCACCAAGCTGCGCCGCCAGCCGCTGGCGGGCTTTGACCGATTGCCAGATAGCGTCCAAGTGGCTGCGTAGGGTTACAGATACCTGATTGCGAAGCGCGGTTCCGATCCGCTGTAATGTCTGGTCGTCAAGGTCTTCGATCGCGTTGACCTCGTCTTCGGCCGCTGCAAACAAATCCGGAGAAACGTCGCGGCAGCACCAGGTCCAAATGCTGAGCAGCGATGCGCGGGCGATTATCCCCTTGTGTTTGGGCGGTAGGGGGCCATCCCGCAGATAGTGTGCGCCCGGTGCAAAAAACTCACGCCGCAGAAGATCCTTCCGGGGCAATGTGGTGCCGCCCTCACGCAACAGCGAGCGCGCGGCCTTCAAGATAATGTTGAACTTGGGATCGGTGTTCCCGCGCCGACTATCAGCTTCCAGGGCACGGACAAGCATGTTGCATGCGTCAGGCGATAGCGCCTTCAGGTAAGCCCTGACCTTGCGCGTAACAGCAAGCGAATTCACCATTTTCGTCGTCCCGACCGGGTTCGCAGGCCGCATCCCCACAACCCGGTCATGACAACGGAAATTGATTAAATATTGGTTTTCAAGCCGCAACGACACCGCGTGCTGAGCGATATTTGCGACCGCACTTTGGCCACACCACCCAATACATCACAGTCCGATCGCTGCCAGTTTCAAGTAATGGCCCGCCAGGTTCCGTCTTCCTCACGGCAGGCTGTTCCGCGCATCCGCTGCTCGCGGCCGTCGATGTAAACTGTATGCATGTAATCACGACAGGTGGAACTATTGACCGTGTAAGCGGGCCCGGGGATCACTTCGCCATTGTTCCCATTGCTCGGGCTCTGCCATTTTACCGGCGCTCCAGCCCGCCCATGTTCCAAAGCGGCATACTCGGCCTCAGAGGCGCGACGGCGGTCCGCCTCGTCGAGGGACCGGCCGATTTGATTGCCGATGAATCCGCCGATCACAGCGCCGGTGGCCGTGGTTAGGACCCGACCGGTTCCACCGCCGAACTGATTGCCGATGATCCCGCCGGCAGCGGCGCCGACAATCGTTCCGGCACCCTGCTTGCGTCCCATCCCGGTCTCGGCGCAGGCGCCGACCATTAGCGCGGCACAAACAAACAGGGGTGCGAGCTTGATCTTCATTTCAAATTTAGCCTTATGCAAAATGCCGTCGACTGTCCAAAAGGAACCGCTTCGGCCTGTCCAAAATCAACGACGCATAACAATATGGCAATATGGGTATGCCAATTCGATCTTTTTGGCAAAAAGTTTAATCCCGCGTGCCTACCAATCGATTTTCATAGGATGGGCAGGATCAGTCTGGCTTGCATACCGCCCATGTCCGACCGATGCAACTCGAGCGCACCCCCGTATAATACGGCAAGTTCATTGACGATCGACAGGCCAAGCCCGGAGCCGACAACGGTCTCGTCAAGGCGCTCGCCACGCTCCAGTGCGAGCGCCGCCTCCGATTGCGACAATCCAGATCCGTCATCCTCAACACGGATGCGAACCGCCAGGCGACCGGATTCCAGGGTGCTGCCATCCGGTTCAACGATAATCTTAACCGTCGATGCGGCCCACTTGCAGGCATTGTCGGCAAGGTTGCCGAGCATCTCTTCAAGATCCTGTTGTTCGCCGAGAAAGCGAATACCGGCGGCACATTGCAGCGAAATCTCCAGGTCGCGCTCTTGGTAGATACGCTGCATTACCCGGACCAACCGCTCGGCGACCGGCAATATATCCGTCACCGCCCCGATAACACGACGGCTGGCCGCGGCACGTGCGCGCTCCAGATGATGGGTAATCTGTCGGCGCATGATGTCCGTCTGTTCGGTTATCTTGTCGGCAAATTCATTGTCGCGGTTGCCGGCCTCATTGCCGATAACGCTCAGTGGCGTCTTTAGGGCATGAGCAAGATTGCCTACATGGGTTCTCGATCGATCGACGATTTCGCGATTGGCCTCGATCAGGGAGTTCATTTCCGTCACCAAAGGGGTGATTTCCGCCGGATAGGTCCCCTCCAAGCTTTCGGTTTTTCCCGAGCGAATGGCAAACAGCGCCTGGCGCATTCTTTCCAGGGGACGCAGGCCGAACCGCACCTGCAGGAGTGTGGTCAGGATCAGGCCGATTCCGAAGACCGCCAAAGTCAAGGCAACACGGGTGCCGAATGACTGAATGTCCTCCGCGACCTCGTCGGCATTGCCGGAGACGACAACCCGATAAGTGTCGGTGTCAGACAAGGACACACGACGGTCGACGACCCTCAGCATCTTGTTGGCCGGTCCGATGATCGAACCGCGCCAGATACCGTCGATAAACTTGCGATTGTCTCCGGAAACCAGCGGCTGGTTTTCACCGAACAGGGAACGCGACGACATGAGAATTGCAGCGGGATCACCGCCGATCACCTGCCAGTACCAACCAGAAATCGGCAGTTCAAATCGCCCTTCCCCCAGATTTTCCGGCGTTTTCAAAGACCCGGATTCGTCGAGATCATCGGCTATCGAGCCAATTATGACTTTTGAATAGACATCAAGCTGGCGATCGAAATTCCGCAATATGGACTGCTCATGGAGCTTCACTAGGATATAGCCGGCAATGGCCAGGGCGACGATGCTCCAAGCAACCGCGGAGACGAATAAGCGAAATCCCAGTGACCGGTTACCCATCGGCAGCCTTTGAGACCCGGTACCCCAATCCGCGCACGGTTTCGATAATATCGACGCCGAGTTTTTTGCGTAGTCGGCCGATAAACACCTCCACGGTGTTGGAATCCCGGTCGAAATCCTGATCGTAGAGATGCTCGATGAGCTCGGTGCGCGACACCACCTCGTCCATGTGATGCATAAGATAGGCGATAACCCGGTATTCGTGGGAGGTCAGCTTGACGGGCGCTCCCTCCACCGTGACCCGGCTTGTCTTGACATCAAGGCGCACCGGGCCGCATTCGATCTCGTTCGACGCAAGGCCGGCCGCGCGGCGCACCAGAGCCCGGATCCGTGCCAGCACCTCTTCCAAGTGAAACGGCTTGGCAACATAGTCATCGGCCCCGGCATCGATGCCGGCGACCTTGTCGCTCCAGCGGTCACGGGCCGTCAAGATAAGCACCGGCATCGTCCGATTGTCCCGGCGCCACTGTTCCAACACACTAACCCCGTCTAGCTTGGGCAGGCCGATGTCGAGGACGACCGCATCGTAAGGTTCGGTATCGCCGAGAAAATGACCTTCCTCACCATCGAAGGCCTTGTCGACCACGTAGCCGGCTTCCACAAAAGCATCTTCCAGTTGGCGATTGAGATCCGGATCGTCTTCGACAATCAAGAGGCGCATGTCCAGTCTCCAAATTGCAGGCCATCGGGATCCCGCTATCGAGAAATTGGCAATCGGAATCAACCAGGATGTGCGGCGTATCGGGTAATCGGCGTTTTATCCCGACCGATTGTTCCTGCCAATCCTTATGATGCCGCACATTACGCAATCGTCCCGCTTCCACCAACAACGACTGAAAACCGTCCCCCTCGGATCAACGCACAGTCACTGGTTCTTCTTTTTCCTTTTACTCTTAAGGATTTTTCCGGAATGGGCCTCGATCCTGACACGTTTGACCTTGCCATTGGGTCTGTGAACTGTGACCCGGTAAACCAGTCCGCGTCTGGTCCGACACAAACGGATGCGGAGGATTTCCCCCTTGACGATATGCCGAATGGCACTGGCGCGGATCGCGACTCCGGACTGAACGGCCTTGCGCGCCTCAGCGTCGGATAGGCAATCGGGTGCGGCCGCGGCGCTGGACACAGCCACACTCAGAGACAATACGGCGATGAGGCCGACAATTTTGCTATTGACACGAAACATTGCGAAATCTGTAACGGGCAGCACCTGAACGGATGATGAATATCTCTTTAACGGCTTGGAAAGGCTATCGATTACGGGTCTCGCCCACCCTTCATAATTATATCGGCGACCTTTTCCACCCCACGCGACGCGGTATAGCCGCCCCAACCGACCATCATCAGCACCCAAACGTAGGTCGGCACACGCTCCATGGCCGCTATGGTTGCCTCCTGGACGCCGAGTAAAGGCGCTATGGCCACCAGCCATATGAGGAGGAAATATATCAATAGCAAGCCGACAGGGCGCACCATGCGCTGAATTTTTGTACCTGCGGTCTCGGTAAGGACGATTTCATTCGCCAGTTTTTGCACTTCGAAATTCTGGCGGGCGATCATGAGGCGGAGATCGGCCTCGATCTTCGCCAATTGCGCCTTGTCGGTGACCACCCGGCCAATGATATCGATGGCCTTCGGCAGCAAAAGGGCGATCAGGTTCGCGACCATGGCCCTTATCCCCCCAATCCGAGCCAGGCCACGACACCGGCAACAATCACGACAGCAAGCAGTGCGGCGATACGGCTCATGAGGGGCGCCCCCGGCTTACTTGTTCCTACTGGTTCGGGATGCCGGCCATCGCGGATCGGCTCCGACGTAACCGGCGCGGCCTTGGCGGCCTTTGCCAGCGCATTGTGGAGCGCCTTGGCGTAACCGGCGATCCGGTCGTCGCAATCATTGCCGTTGACGATTTGGCGGGCATTGATCCAGTCCGTGTCACCGGCGGTGAAGTAATGGGCCAGCTTGCGGCCGGTGAACAGGCCCTCAGTCATTCCGGTGATCAGGGTTTTGACGGCGATTTCGGGAACCAGGGCCTGGTCCGGGTCGGCGACCAGGTCGACGCCCAGGCGCTTGCCCATGACGGAGTAATTGCGCCGGCCGGTGATTTGCACGAAGCCGCGCCCCCTGAACCGATAGCCGTCGCCGGGCAGGCTGTTGCCGAGTGTTCTGCGGCCGTCATAGCGGGTAAAATAGGATCGCGTGCCACGCTCGCAAATCGGCTGCATGGTGCGCGCGGTTTCGTGGAACGTGGTGGCCAGAATATAGGCGAGCCACCGCCAATCCTGCAGACCGCGCCGCTCCCATTCGTCCAGGATCAAGGTCATGCCCTCGACCTGGGCACGGATCAGCCGACCGCCGAACGGCACCTTGCGCGCGGCGTCAAAGAATATCCGTCGGTTCATTATCGATTCTCCCATGAAAAAACCCGCCTCGATGGGCGGGTGCGGATTTGAACGTGCGGGATCAGTTCATACCAAGGGCGGTGACTTTTGACCCATTTGACCGGGATTGCTTTGGTCTCCTGACGGCCATGCGGTTCGCGCGGTGGTGCTTGCGTACCATAAGCGGAGCGCCTTGCCGACAAACCGATCTGGCCCATCAAATGGGTTAAAAGTCACCGCCCTTGGTATTATTCAGTCGGCGATGCCAATTGCAGCTGTTGAAATCGGCCGCACCGTTCCGGTGTCCAATGCGCCTTGATGGCGGCTTGGATATCCGCCGGCAATTCGGCGATATCGTCACTTGGCGTCAGAACAACGCGATGGTTCGGCGACCGGGCGATTTCGACCCCGTCGCGCTCCACGATTGTGATGGAAACAAGCTGTACCGGGCCGTCGTCCAGCAATTCAAGCTGTTTGACGATGGTGCGTTCGGTTATGGCCATGGGGTTGCTCCTTAGATTGGGTAATATCCGGCGGCGCGAACGATGGTCTGGTTGCCCGATGTCAGGTCGGTGATAAACACGTTCACGCTGTTGGCCTGATCCCGGGTCCCCTTGAAATAGAGGAAGGTGTTGTTGTTCTTGACCATTGCCGTTAGTTGCGTTTGGCCGGAGACACCCCAGACCCAGTCAGAATCAACACCGGTGGCCAGCGCCGGCATCGCATTACCGTCATTGGCGCTGGTGAAGGGCAGTCCGCCGGCACGAAACAAGCCGGCGGCCGTGCTGTAGGTGGGCGTGAACCCCAATGCGTACTTGAAAAAGACAAGGTTGCCGATACGTGTATATTTGCCGAACTGAGTGGCATAGGAAACCGACAGATCGCCGGGTGTCTCGCATGTTGCAACGGGGGTAAAAGTGCCCTCCTCGTAAGCATCGAGCACATCCGACCCGCCGCCAAGCTTGATCCCCGGGTCGAAGGCGGCTTCGCCATTGTCCTTGTCGACGACCAGCGCCTCGTACCAGGTCGACCCGTTGGGGCTCACCTTGACGTGAAAGTCGTTGTCTCCGGTCAGGCCCATTTCGGCGCGGCCGGAATAATTGGTCTGGTAGAGCAGAGACGCGGTATCTGCCGATGCCTGCTTGGAAAGCTTCATTTGCACATCGCCGTTACCGCCATCAGCCGTGCGCCAGGCATCGAACAGGATGGCATTCGACTTGACGGCAAGCTTGTTGGTGGCATCGGCAGTGGTGTTGATGCCGACCATGGGCACGTTTTGATGGGACAGGACCGATGCTAGGTCAATCCAAGCCGATCCGTCATAGATCAGGACGACCTGCTCGTCATCGACATAGGCGCGCAAGCCCCCGAACGGAACAAAGAAGCGCCAACTGCCATCCAAGGCAAAGGCGATCTTGCCGTCCTTGCCGGCCCAGTCGCCGCTTGCCGATCCGGCAACCAGATAGGTATCGCCATCGGCCGGGCTGCCCGGAGGCGTGGTCCGGTCGCGGTCGAGAATGTAGAGACTGGCGAGCGCGTCCAACTGGATCAGCGCCTCGTTGTGTGTGACGTGCTTTTGCGCCTGCGACGCCGCGATCATCGGCATCATGAAGCGGGGAGTATCAGACATGGAGGGTGGTCCTTCTGCCGGTGCCCCGGCCATAGCTTGCTGAAATTTGGTAGACGATCACGTCGAAGGTCGATGGCGGCGCACCGAAATCGGTGGTCTGTTTGGCTTCCGAATAGGTCCAACTCGGCGACGACACGGACGCGGTGCGCATCACGGTCTCGCCGTCCAGGATATCCACCTCATAGGCTTCCGATTCTTCCGCCAGCGGCACCTCCCGCTGCCGCCAAGTATCGCCGCCGACCCGGCTGCGCCGTATCCAAGACAGCGTAATATCGCCGGAACCGGCATCTTTATCGGCCGTCACATGCACCGGCGAATAGGGGCGCTCGCCGACCGCTTTGAAGATCGTGTTGAGAGCATGATATTGTGGCTCGCTGATGCCGGTCTTCGGCGGTCCGACACGAAGCGATAAATCAACGCCAATCAAATCACGGGGAATATCAAGCCGCTCCAGGGACCGATCGAGCAGCACGAACTCCGCCCCGGCATCAATACCCGACATCATCGCCGCCTCGCTGCCGACCTGGGCACGCAACAGGCGGGACAATTGGTAGGTATTGGCGGCAATCAGTGTCGCTTCGCCAAACTGCAGGATTTCCCAGTCGCCGTCATTGCACCGCACCGCGATCGTGTTGCTTCCGGAAAAGACGTCCAAATCATTGCGCGACTGCAAGGTGCCGGCGGTGATGACGGTCACTTTGTTGACCAAATCCCAGCGATGGACGGGACCGCTGGCAAGATTGGTTTGCAGAATGCCCAACAAAGCCGGTCGGGCCACGGTCGCAAGATATGCGAAACTCTCGCCGGAAGTGGAACTCAAAACATGCTGGGAGCCGGGCCATGGACGTGCGAAACAAGCGATCCACGGTCTGTGCGGTTCCTCCGCCGTCCGCAGAACCGGTAAATCCAGAAGCGCCACGGCCGGCTTCGCCTTGGCGGAGGGTCGCGCGCTTGAGCGGCCGGTATCGGTCCTCGGTGTCGGTCGGAACGCTTCCGCTGACAGGGTCCGTCCCTCAACGCGTCGCGAACCGGCATCGGTGATTTTCTGAATCAGGATCGGTTGCCGCGGGCCGATATCCTCAACAGTCACCACATCGCCGACTTCGAATGCACGGGCGCTGGGCGGCAGCGCGAACTGCACCCGGTCGCGGCCTGCCCACAGGTCGGCGAGCAAGACCTCCGCCGCCTGTTCGACGGCCGAAGCGGGCGCGAAAATCGGCAGCGATTGGGTGCTTACACGCAGCGACCGCCCGACATTGCGGCTCACGGAGATGGCAGAGGCCCCGAATTCTCGTCCGGTGCGGCGGAACGTGACCTGCACGCGGTTGGGCAATTCGCTTTCCTGGGCGCGGATAATACTGGCCAGCGGCGCATCGTCCTTGCCGACGTCGACGAACTGGTCGCTGTTCAAGGTGGCGAGCGGTCTACCGCCGCGCCGCTGGAAACGGATTCGGGTCCCCGCATCGACGGCTTCAAATGCAAAGAGCTGCGCCAAGGGTTCGAGGATCGATCGCGGCGACACCACACCACCGATCGCCAATCCATCGACCACGCCATCAAGATCCACGATGTCGGCGTCATCGAACTGAAAGTCTTGCAACAATGCGGTTACCAGGCTGTGCATGCTGATGGCGCCCATGCGGCCGTTGACCCAATGTCCGACCTGCCAGTTCGGACCATCGGACCATAGATCGACCGCATAGGGAAAAATCGGGAATGGCCGGGCGTCCCAGGTCCATACATGACTATTGGCAATGTCGACCATCGGCGTGCCATAGCCTGTCGACGTGGGATTCGATCCGGTAACATGGTCTGGATGATCCGGATCCCAAAAGCTCAAAACGGCTTCCAGGAACCGCCGCTGCATCCGATCGTCCCGGCCGCCATTGGAGAAGTAAGGGACATTGGATTCGCTCGATTTGGGATCGACGAAAACGTTCGGTTGATTGGCGCCGCGATCAATGGCCGGGCAGCCGATTTCCGTGAAGCGGATCGGTTTCGATTGCGGCGCCCAGCCGGTCGGCGTGGCCGATTCGATGCCGCCTGGCCGGTCATAATGGTCATTCGACCACCAGGCGACGAGGTCCTTGTAGCGAAACACCCATGGCTTGGAATAAGCACCGTCGGTGATCGGGGTTCTGTCACCTGACTGGCGCTTTGCTGGTGTCTCATAGTACCAGTCGAAGCCCTCGCCACCGGCAATGTTGGATCGCAGATAGTCGAGATCGGTGATTGCCGGCCAATATTGCGCATCAACGTGGTCACCGTCCCGCCAATCGGCGAGCGGCATGTAATTGTCGATACCGATGAAATCGGTATCGGGATCGGCCCAGAGCGGATCGAGGTGGAAATAGACGTCACCGGATCCGTCCTGCGGGTGATAGCCGAAATATTCCGACCAGTCGGCGGCATAGGACAATTGGGTCTGGGCACCGACCACGGAGCGCACGTCGCCGAGAATGCCGCGCAAGGCGGTCACGAATGGGAAATCACCATTGTCGTCGCGGACCGTCGTCAGCCCGATCATTTCCGATCCGATGAGAAAGCCGTCAACGCCGCCGGCGGCCTGGGCCAGATGCGCATAGTGCAGGATCATGCGCCGATAGGACCATTCGGCCGGACCGGTATAGAACACCGACTGCCCGGTGACACTGAAGTGGCTCGGACCAGCAGTGCCCACGAAATTATCGATCTGGCTCCCGGCCGCGGCGGTCATGTCGGCACTTGACGGCTGGCCCGGCGCCGGATTGCAGGTGATCCGGCCGCGCCAGGGATAGGCGGCCTGACCGGTGCCGCCATAAGGATCCGGCAGGCTGTTGCCGTCTTCGATATCCATGACGATAAACGGATAGAGCATGACCCTCAGGCCGCGGGACTTCAAATCCGTGATCGCCGACACGACCGACTGATCCGACGGGGTGCCGCCATAGGCGGGACGACCGTCGATCTGACTGACCAGATAGGCAGTCGACCGATATTGGCCGGAAACCAGCCAGACCGCCTGCGGCGTGATCACGGCATGGTTTTCGACGCCGGGTTTGATCTGACAATGGCCACATCGCAAATCGGTGCCGAACCAGGCGACCACCAGGCCGACGCTTTCAAGCTGCGGGCACAGGTCGACCAGTTCGTCGATGGCGGCTTCCCAGTCGGACGCCGCAGTGGTCACATGGCGGTTTACCGGTTCCTCGACCCCCGGCAGGAGTTGGTGGGTTAGGGTGGATGTCAGATATCCAAATTCTGTCGTACCAGGGATTACCGTGACAGCGCGGATCATCTGCTCCACGGGCTCGACTTCGCGGATGACCTCCACGGAAATTTGCGGGATCCGATTGCCGAAGTCCTGCAGCGATATGCGGTCGAACACCATGTAAGCCAGCCCGCGATAGGCCGGCGCATTGTCCGCGCCCTGCTTGGCGTCAATCAGAGAATCGACGACCTGGTTCTCATCGCCGTGATAGAGGCGAAAGGGAAATTCCGTCAGATCGAGAAGGTGCCCATCGGCCCAAACGCGCCCGACCCTGGTGATCGGTCCTTCGCAGAGCCCGATTGCGAAATTGGCAAAATACTCGTAATCGCGAACGGTGACCGACGGACCACCCTTGCCGCCCTCCTTCCGTTGGGTGACGACTTCCTCGAAATTGGTCGCCCAAATCAACTGACCGGTGATCCGAGTGCGCCCATAGACCTTGGCAATCGACGTCCCCTCGGTCGAGGATTGGATGGTCAGATGCTCAAGGCGGTTGCCTTCCCTGACGATGTCTTCGCCGAACAGCGCCTGATCGATCAGGTGTCCGGCGAGCGCACCGGCGGCGTTGCCGATGATGGCACCCAGCGAACCGCCGAGAAATCCACCCAGCGCCTGGCCGGCCACGGACAGGACCAAAACAGCCATCAGTCGATCACTCCAGGAAATGCAAACATGTAGGCGATGCGCCGTCGCCACCAATTGGACATCGGACTGACGACCACATCCGCGCGGTCATAGGCGTGGACGAAATGGTCCGTCGAAACCAGGATCGCGGCATGTTTGGCCGGCAGGCCGCGACGTAGGCGAAACAGCACCACGTCGCCGGATTCGGCCTCTTCAACGGCCTTTGCAACAAGATATCGCCGGCCAGCCTCGGCAAGCTGCTCGATGCCGCAACTTTCGGCCCAATCGGCGGTATAGGCCGGCACGGGCGCCGGTTCTGGACCGATCACATTGCGCCACACGCCGCGCACCAGACCGAGGCAATCGCAACCCACGCCTTTGATCGATCCCTGGTGGCGGTACGGCGTGCCGCACCAGGTTAGCGCCTCGGCAACAATGTCGTCGCGGTGGATCATCATTCGACCAGCGGCGAGCCGTCATTCTTTCCGGTGTCGCGTTTTGGATAAGTCAACGAGAAGTCGTCACCGGGCATGTGCGGAAAGCCGCGGAAGTTGACGGCATTCTGGAACTTTTGCCGACAGGTCGCGAATTGCTTGTCACAACCGGCGGTCACGGCGAACGTATCGCCCACCTGAATTGCGCGGGCCGGTGCCTGCCAAAGCTGCAGCAGCGCGCCGGTATCGCTCGCCTGGTGAAATCGAACCTCGATCGAAACGCCACCATTGTCACCAGTAGACCAGGTCAGAAGCCCCTGGGAAAACCAGCCGGTCGCGAATCCGTCCAGGCCGGAGACCCTGATCAAGTAGTCGTCGACCTGATCCAACACCGCGCCGGTGGCTTTGTTTGGCGCGGCGGTCAATTCGACGCCGCAACGGCTGTCGCCAAGCAACGCATCGCAAACATGACTAAAAGTCCGCCCCTGGATCTGGTCGAGTTGGTGGGCAAGGCCTCTGATTTCGGCGCGAAAGGCGCCGTCGGCGCGGGTGATTTCGCCAAGATGGCCGATCCGCAACTTCACCCGCTGACCAACATCATTCCAATTGACGAGCCACATGATGATCTCGGCGCCGTCGAAATATCCGGCCGCAAGGTCGGCTTCGTCCAATGTGTCCGATTGGATGGCGCCGAAGACTTCCAGCCCGCCGATGGCGAAACCGGTATTCTCGGTCGATTCAGAGGCCTCCAGGCCGCCGATCGCCTCGAATGTCTTACCGCCGAATGTCAACGGCCGGTCGTGGTCGGTGAAGCCGAATTCCGCACCATCGGTGCGCGTGAGCTTCCAGCATTGGCACAGGGTTGTCGCACCGCTCGCCAGATGATCGGCGAGATCTGAGGGCAGGGTTTTCATATTCTGATCTCAACGATTGGGATCGCGGGTATGGATCCGGCCTTGAATGCGACCAGATTGATGTCCAACTGGTCGTTGTCGAAACGAACCGGCACGTCGAATTCAAAGCCGGCGCTGACGACGACACCGGATCCTGGGGCGGTATCGAAGGTGACCAGCCCGGTCTGGCTGACGACGGACCATCCAGAGACCTGCTCAACGCCGTCGAGCCCGATCACAACAGTCCCGGCTACGGGTTTTGAGATGGTCCTGGCATAGGGCGCGTGGACCGACCCGTAAGTCTTTACCAGTTGAAACTGCTTGTTTGCGCCGTCCCCGGTTCCGATCTCCTGATCGTCAGGCGCCGGGTCCAAGCCCGGCGCCCCGGACCGGTGGTCGGCAGGATCGCGATAGCGAAAACCATAGAGCCGGCCGCGCCGCTCCTCGAAAAAATCGATAACCTGGTGCAGGTCGGCCAAAGTCTTGATACCGAAACCGGCATTGAACCGCCGCCTCGAATCGGCCCACCGAGTATTGCGTTCCTCGTGGCCTGAGCCGAGTGCCACGATCTCGGTGCGCCGCTCGGGCCCACCGGTCGAACCTAGCGCAATGTCGATGGGAAATCGCACCTCGTGAAATGATGTGGGATCGGGCATCCTTTTCTCCGCTACGAACGTTAAATTTGATGTGAGTCAATGTCCGGTAGAGAATCTTGATCCATCCTCCGCGGTGAAGGGAGGCGGCAATCCACGATTCCTGTGCCGCGATTGCCGGCGGAGATAATCCAAAGGCAGATCACGCGTTGAATTGGTGAACGAACCGCGTTCCGTTATCCGGCCAAGCCCGGATCCGATTTCGCCGGCGCCTAAAGCCCCTCCTCGTGGGCCCGGCGTTATAGCCCGCGTCGTCCCCGTCCGACGGCGCGGGCTAACATTGCCGAAACCTGCGATTCGGATCTTCGGAAGCTCTCCACATCCTGCGTGGCGATGGACACGTTGACGGTCGTCGTTTCGCCGCCGCCGGCTTTCACGCCAAGTGACCCGTCCGGACCGCGCGCCAGGGGCAAAATGGCTTCCGCCCCGGCTTCGCCGGCCAGCCCGACCCCCTGCGCCGGCATCGGGAAATAGGTCGGCGACGCAACGACACCGCCGCGGGCAAAGGGGATTGGCGAACCACCGGAAAACAGCGATCTAAGGAGACTTCCCGCCCCCTGGGCCATGATGTCGATCAACTGGTCGAGGATCTTCTTCAGCGCGCTCGACAGCTTGGCCAGCGACTGTTCCAATATCTTGGACGACATGCTCAAGACCATATCCCGCAACACCTTGTCGACGCGCTGACCCTCGATGACGATGGACTGCAAGGCGCCGACCATGGACTGTGCGAAATCGGAGGAGAGCGTTTTCAACTCCTCGAGCGCCTTCCTGACCCGACCGGCAAAACCGAGGTAGGCGGTCAGGTCAAGCGGCCCGTCGCGTTTGGGCTTGGTCGTCGGTTCACATTGGGTCATTGTCCGGATACGCCTCTTGCAATCGTGTCAGTGATTCTCGCGTCATCGGCCCGCTGCCTGGACTTTGCAGCGCCTGCGCGGCCATGGCGATTTCCATTGGCGTCAATTGCCAAATATCCCGCGGTGGCACACGCAGCACGCCGATCGCGAATTGTATTACCTGGTCCCACGGGAAGACGGCCGGCCCGGTTTCGGCCGGCGTTTCGTAGGGCGGACGGGATCCGGTTCCGCCTCCCCCTGTCCGGCAAATGTGGCTGTCAGCAGTCGCACCACGATTTCGGCGAAAGCCTTGGCGCCTCCGGTTGCATGCATGGCCGCGATGTCGGCGTCGCTGACGTCATGACCGCCACCGCGCATGCCGGCGCCGATGATCTTGACCGCGTCCTTCGCCGATAGCCGGCCGGTGGCGAAACGTTCCGTCAGGGCTATCATGTCCGTTGCCGAAAAGGCGTCCTCCAACTCGGCAAGGGCGCCTAGGGTCAAGCACAGGGTGTAGGTCTTGCCGTCGAGTTCGGCGCTGATCTCGCCGCGTCGTTTGTTGGCCATGGATCTATGCCGCCGTAAAGGTGATGACGCCGGCGGAATCCATGGAGAGCTCGTAGGTGATTTCTCCATTGTGCTCGCCGGCATATTCCAGCGACGAGATCTGGAACGGCCCCTGCAAAGTGCCGAAGTCCGGCACGACGATCTGCCAGTCGCGAATGTCGCCGTCGAAGAAAATCTTGCGAACGCTCTCGTCGGCGGCGCTGTCCTTGAACAATCCGGCACCGGATAGTCCGGCGCGCCGGACGCCGGCTCCGGCCAACAATTCGCGCCAGCGACCGACGGATTCAGAATCGGTAATATCCACCGGTTCGGCATTGAATGCCAGGCGGCGGCTCCTTAGACCTCCGACGGTGACAAATGAGCCGCCGCCGGTCTGATCGACCTTCAACAGGAGGTCTTTGCCTTTTTGTACAGTCATTTATCCTAATCTCCTTCGATTATGGTGAAGGTTCGGTAACGGCGCGAAAGACCAGGCGGGCTTCGATGGAGCGGTGGTCCCGCGCCGTCAGCGTCTCGCGGGTGACCAGTCGCAAATTGACCAATTGATGGCCGTCCAAGGCGAGGTCCGCGTCGTGCAGCAAAGCCTCGATGGCCTCGGAAATTTCCAAGGCCTCCTTCTTGCCTTCGACACGCGACCAGACAGTCATCTGCAATCGGTGCTCGGTACCGTCCTCCACCGGAATCACCGGCTCGCGGGTCGTGATCGGCCCCAGAACTAGATAGGGGAAGGCGGCCGATCGCGGTGGAATGTCGTAAATGCCGTCACCGGCAAGTTGCCCCATCAGCGGTGCGTCGCCCGTCAGGCGTTCATAGATCGCCTTCTGCAAGGCCCAGGACGGGTGGGTCATCGTCCCTCCTCCTCGACCCGGCAGATCAGAAACCGGCCTGTCTCGTCGGCATCATGGGCAGCCAGGACACGGAAAATACGGGGTCCCAGGCGTAGTCGATCGCCGTTGCGGATATCGTCGCGGTAGCGCATCGTCACGGTGTGGGTGACGACCCCGTCCAGATGATCGGCGATCTGGCTCTCGTTGCCACCGGACGGGGCCATGTGGGCCCACAATGTGGCGGTCAAGGTCCATGTGGTCGTCACGCCACCGGCACCATCGGACACGCTGACCGGTTTTTCCAGCGCCAGCCTTTCGCGTAGCTGGCCGATTTGCGGCGGGCTGTATGTCATAACCGCGGTTCCCGATAGGGCGCGATCAGGGCTTCAAGTCCCTTTGGAACCGGGGCACCGCCGGCGGCGGCCACCGCCTCGCGGTGCTCATACCAATGGGCGACGAGCATCAGGATCGCCTGGCGCAAGGGTGGCGGTACGTCATCACCGGCCGATCCGTATCCGGCGGTAAAGTCGACCTCGATACCATTGATGGCGACCCCGGGTCCGGTGATGGAACCGATGATCTGCAATCTTGCCGGCTGTGAATGGCGGTCGACAACATAGTTGGCGGCCGCAAGCGATGACGGCGATCCATCGGCGTCGTAAACGACAACGTTGTCGACCGACAGGATCGGGGTCGGTCCAAGTTCGATCATCAGATTGGCCGGCCAGGTATCGCGGTAGAGACGCCAAGTTTGCCGGATTAATGCCAGTCCGGTGACCGATTCCACCTGTTGCGTAGCGGCGCCGATCAATTCGGTGATCAGGTCATCATCATCGGATATATCGACACGCAAATGGCTTTTTGCATCGATCAGCGACACCGGATTGACGGCCGGATCGGATATTCGAATTTTGGTCATGGCACCATCGGAACGCTGGGCGACCCCGGCTTACTGGCGGGCCGGGGTCGCGTGGACACGGCTGGGGTGGGAGGAATGGGGGACAGGCCCCTATGCCGTGCCGAATTTCAGGAACTTGATGGCGTCGAAATCCTGGACGCCGCCGCCGACACGCTTGGTGGTGTAGAACAGCACGTAGGGTTTCGACGAATAGGGGTCGCGCAGGACGCGAATGCCCAACCGGTCGACGATCAGGTAGCCGCGCCGGAAATCGCCGAACGCGATCGACAGGCTGTTGGAGGCGATGTCGGGCATGTCTTCGGCCTCGACTACCGGGAAGCCCATCAGGCTCGCAGCCGCGTCGGCAGAAGCCGGCGGCTGCCAGATGTAATTGCCGTCGGCGTCCTTGAGCTTGCGAATGTCGGCCTGTGTGCTGCGGTTCATGACCCAGTGGCAGTTCTGGCGGTAGCCGGCCTTCAGCGTGTAGATCAGGTCGATCAGCACATCGGATTCGTCGGCCGCCGGAAAGGCACCGTCGACGCCAGTGACCACGTAGCCCAGATTGCCCCAGGACCAGGATCCCTCGGCGACCGTGGTGTAGTCGAGGAAGCCGCGCGGTTTGTTGACGCCGTCACCGGCGACGAAAGCGGTCCCTTCCTGCTCAGCGAAGGCGGTTTCCACTTCCTCGGCAATCCATTCGTCGATATTGACGGCGGAATCATCGAGCAGCGTCGCCGTTGCCGCCGGCATGGCATAGAGTTCCATGGTCGGGAACGACAATTCGGCAAGGGTCATGGCCGTGGTTTCCGGCCGCGCGGCGGTCTCGCCGACCCAGCCGACCGACGGGCCGGTGGTGGAAAACGGCTTCTTGTAGACCGACGAAGAAACCTGACGAATACCGGCAATGGTGCGGATCGGTGAGACAACCGCCAAGCGGCGCATGATTTCCGTTTCGGTCTCGTCAGGCACCAGATAACCGCCATCGGGATCGGAGCCGACCGACAGGGCCTTTTCCTCCAGCCCGTGCAAACCGTCTTCCTGACCGTTGCGGATATAGGCATCAAAGGCGGCGCGGTGCTCCAAGTTCACCGGCGAGCGACCGGCACCGCCGATCGAAGGCCGGTTGGCCTTGAGGAGCAAATCGTCGACCACTTTCTTGTGCTGGTCGAGGGCCTGGTTGATGCGGTCGAGCTTGTCGAGGGTCACCGTATCGGCGGCCGAGCGGTGCTCCAGCTCGGCAATCCGCTGGTCGTTGCTGTCCTTGAAGGCCTCGAAAGCCTCCATGAAGTCGCCAAATGCATGGGCGACCTCGGGCATATTGGGCGTCGCCGCCTTGTTTTCCGGGCTGGTCGCAGTGTCGTCATAAGTACTCATGTCGTCCTCTCAGTTTCATGGTTCGCGCTGCAGAGCGAATGACCCGCGCAAGTTCGTCATCCTTTGAGCCGACGGGGTCGGGCCGGCTATCGGCTTGGAATCCCATCAATCCCGCATCCTTGACCGAAGCGACCCGGGCATTGGGCAGCATCGGAAAGGTGACGATGGAGATTTCCCACAGATCGACTTCCAACAATCGGCGAAGGCCCGACTTGCGCTCGGTGCGTCCGCGGACGGTGCGGAAGCCGATGGACAGGCCATCCAGGATCCCGGCCCGCATCAGCGACAGGGTCTCTCGGGCGCGGGCCACGTCGGTCATCAATTTGCCGCGGACGAACAGGCCCCTATGGTCTTCCTTCACGGTGAGCCAGGAGCCGATCGGCTCGGCGGGATTGTGCTGGTAGAGCAGCTTGATGCCCGCAGCACCGCGTTTCGCCAATGTTTTGGCAAAGGCACCGGGCGCAACCACATCCCGGCTGAGATCCGGTTCGTTGAACAGGGTGGCATAGCCGGAAAACACGCCGTTGGAATCGACATGATCCAGCGGCGCAGCGACCGGTTGGCGCCGGCGCGCGGTCAAAGATTTCTGCATTTTCATCGGTGTTGAGTTCAGTCGTGACAGCAACGAAGCGGCATCAGGATGGCAGCAACCGGACCCGCGCCTTGCCAGGTGACGGCTCAATCATGCGGGCCAGTGAGTTGGCAAATTGATTGAAGACTTGGCGATGCCGTAGCCTTGGCTCGCGACGGAGCGTCCGAAACAATTCACCTCTAATCATCAGTCTCAATCCTTCTTAGTCAATATCACCAAATAACCTGTTCAACCGTGCGATCTCGGCGACGAAATCGTTGAACCTTCGGTTCGATCCGGCCAGTTCCTTGAGCGCCCAGACCAGCAGGCCGCTGGCACCGCTGGCCCAAAGGAACAACGCCAAATGGGCCAAGTCGCCGCGTTCCGAAAACGCGCGTGTCACTTCATCCACACCAGGCATCCGCTTGGGTCAGGAGATGGCGTCGGGGGCGCGGTCGCCGCCATCGATCGCGCCGTAGCCTACGGCCTCGCGCTTTTCGTTGACGGTCAGGAAATCGGCGGTACCGATCCGGGTCCACAATTTCTCGCGTTCGGACGCCAGGGCTTCAATGCGATCGGCATCGAACCACAGCCGCAGATCCTCTTCGAAGGCCGGCTGCAACCAATGGCTCAGCGACTGGGCCGTGCGACCGATCAATGGCAGCACGGTCTGCCGCCAGAAGGCGCGATTGGCTTCCTGGTAGTTGGAGTAGGTGTTGTCGCCGGGAATGCCGAGCAACATGGGCGGCACGCCGAATGCGAGCGCGATTTCCCGCGCCGCGGCGTTCTTGGCCTCGATGAAGTCCATGTCGCGCGGGGTCATGCCGATCGGCCGCCAGTCTAGGCCGCCTTCCAGCAGTAAAGGCCGCCCGGCATTGCGGGCGCCGGCGAAACCGTCCTCCAGTTCCTGCTTCAGGCGTTCGAATTGGTCCTCGGTCAGGTTGCCGCCCTCGCGGCCGGCATAGACCAGGGCGCCGGACGGGCGGGCGGAATTGTCCAGCAGGGCCTTGTTCCAGCCGGCCGCCGCATTGTGCACGTCGAGGCTCACCTGGGCGGCTTCCAATGGCGGCAATCCATAATGATCGTTGAGCGGATGGAACAAAGCCAGATGCAGGATCGGCGATACCGTCCGCTCGTCAGTTTGGGCAAACCGGATCGTGCGGCCGGACGCGGTATAGTCGAAGGCTTCCGGCCACCCTTGGGGGCCCGGCACGATCTTCATGCGGTCGGGCCGCAGGGCGTAGAGTTCGCGGACGGCGCCGTTCAGGTCGACCGCCTCGATATAGGCATTTCCCGAGACCAGGAGATGACCATAAACCGCCTCCATCAACGTCCTGCCGGACTGCCTCGGATTGGGGCGTCTCAGGAGGTCGAGCAGCGGGTGGGCGTTATGCTCTTCGGCCTTTTCATAAAGCAGCCAGGGTACCGATGCGGCGGATTCGGCGATCATGCGGATCGACCGGTAGACGATCGGATTGCGGGCATAGCCTTCCCGGGCGAGCGCCGCATAGTCACGCGGCGTCCAGACCGGCCTGCCCTGATTGTGCCAGGCGACGACGGCGCCGGTGCGCGACGCCTTGGTGTCGATCGCCGGCTGGCGCCGCTTGAATAAATCCATCAATGGCATTGTTTTCTCGTTTCGAAGTTCTAATGGGTGCCGTTATGCGGGTCAGACCACCCGCACCTGAGGCTCGCCGCCGCCCTTGATCATCAGCGCGGTGAGTGCCCAAACCAGGGCGTCGAGCCGGTCTGGCGAAGAGCCCGATGACAAGCCGTCCGGCCCGAAGTCGCACATTTCGTCTTCCAGGTCCGGGAAGGCGCCGATATGGCGCACCCTGCCCTGCTCATAAAGGGCGGCGACCGGTTCGGCGCGCAGCCACTTGCCGCGCGTGGCACGCACGGCGATTACCGGGACCGTCGCTTCCACTTCGCGCAGAACCTGGGTGACCATTTCGCCGCCCTGGTTGACTTCGGCAACTACGGTATCAGCCTCAAAACGGCGGTAGAGGCCGACGACCCGTTTGGCCCAGACCGACGGACTGACGGAGCTTACCGAACCGTCCTTCAGAACGTATCCAACCCCGCCTGAATCCAGCCCGGCAACGATAATGCCGCAGGCATCGGCCGTCTTTGACGAACTGGCCGGCGGGTCGACGGCGACGACAACCCGTCGCAATTCCGGAACATGGTCAATGCGTAAAGCATCCAATGCCGGGCGGCGCCACAGGGCATCGACGCGGTCTTCGATCACTTCGCCATCGAGTTCCTGTCGGCCCAATCGGGTGCCGGCATAGCGGCCGACGATCTGGTCGAGAAAACCGGGCGCCAGATTGGCGGCGTTCATACGGGTCGAGGCGTGGCTCACGACGGTTCTCTTATCCTTCATCAGGCGCTTGACCAGCGGGATCGGGCGCGGCGTGGTGGTCACCACCTGGCGCGGCCGGTCGCCCAGGCGCAATCCGAATTGCAGCATGTCCCAGGTCGCCTCCGCGTAGTGCCATTTGGCCAATTCATCAGACCAGGCAGCATCGAATTGCGGACCGCGCAGGCCTTTGGGGTCTTCGGCCGAAAAGACTTGTCCAATCGCTCCGTTCGGCCATTCCAACCGGCGGCGCGAGGGCCGCCATTGGGGCCGTTCGCTTTTGGGGTGCACCGCCAGGATGCCGGACACGCCTTCAATCATGACATCGCGAATGTCGCCTTGTGTTTCACCGACCAGTGCGATGCGACCGACGGGACGATCAGCGAAGGGCTGCAGGCCGAGGGCCATGCCGCGCACCCATTCCGCACCGGCACGCGTCTTGCCGGAGCCACGTCCGCCGATCAGCAGCCAAACCGTCCAATCGCCGGGCGGCGGCAACTGGTCCGGCCGCGCCCATAACAGCCAGTCATGGAGACAGGCATCGAGTTCGGCCGGTGTAAAATCGGCGAGCAGGGCATCAAGCGTCTCCGGAGCCGCGCATTCGAGCAATGCGGCGCGCAAGTTTTCGACGCAAGCGTAAGATGTCGACCCGTTCGCCGCTGTCATCCGGTTTCTTGTCCTCAAGTTCGCCTTGCAGTTCGATCAGTTTTTCAAGAGTGCGCGCCAGGGTGCCGAGCGTGCGCGCCTCCTTTTCGCCGGCCGCGCCTTCCAGGGCGGCGTCCGACAGCCGGGCCTCCGCATCGGCCACCTGGCGTTCGAAAGCCCGATAGAGGCGTCCAACCAGATCCGCGCGATGGGGCTCCTTTGCCGGCTTTTTCGACTTCCCGGACTTGGCGGCCGGTTTTGCCGCGTCCTTCTTACGGCCGCGCCATCCCTCTTTCGCCGATCGGCGATAAAGGGCGGTCCGCGAGATGCGACCCAGCCGGCAGATTTCGGTGACGGTCATGGCGCCGTCCTCGTATAGTCGCCGGATGTCCCGCCAATCGATCGTGGCTGCCGATTTCTTTGGTTTATTGGCCATAAAAAAACCGGCGGGATGCGCCGGCTGCCTGCTATGCGTTGTTGAATTCGGTGCGCCGGTCCGTCTGCCTCAACCGCATGTGTCCGACGATGGCAAAACCCTAACAAATGACCGTACGGTCGTCAATCATTTTTTTCCTATTTTCAGGATTTTTTTCTTATTCACTGTTATGGCGACCGATCGTGTGGTGAAATCAAACATTTAGGCGGATCACTTGGCGGATATCCCCGACAGGGGATCGACGGCCGGCCATCGCACGATCCGGTCCTCATAGCGTTCAACCGGGATTTCGGTTTCCGACACCACGCGACCGCGCACGGAAATTCCAGCCAAATGGACGGTTTCGGGGTCACCGGAGACCAGCGGGTGCCACCAGTGCAGGTCCCGCCCCTCGGCGATCCGACGATAGGCGCAAGTGGCTGGCAGCCAGGTCAGTGAACGCACGTCATCGGGGGTCAGTTGAATACAGTCAGGGATCTGGTCGGCACGCCGGTCATAATCCGTGCAGCGGCATGTCCCATGATCCAGAAGCGCGCAAGCGATATCCGTCCAGGTAATGTCGCCGGTATCCCAGTCTTCAAGCTTGTTCAGGCAGCACCGGGCACACCCGTCGCACAGGGATTCCCATTGCCGGTTGGTCATCTCTTCCATGGGCGTCGTCAGCCAAAACCGATCGGTCCCGCCATTTTTATCCGGATTGGCCATGGAATTGCCGTTCCCGCGAATTAACTAATTGTTGACCTTCCGGTATGGACCTTGCCGCCACGTATGGTAACCAAGGCAAGAGACCGGGGGTGTTGGCATCCTTTTTGCCAGGATGCGGGATCAGTCTTGGAACGGATGAGTACATTGGTCAACCCGTCGCCCAGTAACAGCGAAGATCCGGATCCGGGCCGCAAGGAACGCGGCTGGAACCGGCTGTTGGAAGTCGATGCATGGGTCGATTCAACGCTTTTTCGCGCCGCGCAGTCGCTCCGATCGGGTTTCGAAAGCTATACGGTGTTCATGCGCCGGTTCCGGGTTCGCGGCGTCGGCCGCTGGTCCGTGGAACTGGCTTGTGACGGACTGACATTCGGTGTCATCGGCCTGATAGTCGCGCTGGCCTTCGCCCTGCCCGCCTTTGACGAGACCGACCAGGGCCTGCGTGCCAATGTGGACGTTTCGGTGACGTTTCTCGACCGCTACGGCAACGAAATCGGCAAGCGGGGCATTCTCCTAAACGATGCCGTTCCGCTCGATGAGTTGCCGGACCATCTGATCAAGGCGGTTCTGGCGACCGAGGACCGCCGGTTTTTCCAGCATTTCGGGATCGACATTCCCGGTACCGTCCGTGCCATGATCGCCAATATGCGGGCCAGGTCGGTGGTCCAGGGCGGCTCGTCGATCACCCAGCAATTGGCGAAGAACCTGTTTCTGACCAGCGAGCGGACCCTGGAACGTAAGATCAAGGAGGCGTTCCTGGCGCTCTGGCTGGAAGCCAATTTGAGCAAACGGGAAATCCTGAAGCTTTATCTCGACCGCGCCTATATGGGCGGCGGCACGTTCGGTGTGGCGGCGGCTGCCGAGTTTTATTTCGGCAAATCGGTCAAGGATGTGTCGTTGGCGGAATCTGCGATGCTCGCGGGCCTCTTCAAGGCACCGACAAAATATGCCCCCCATATCGACCTGCCGGCGGCCCGTGGGCGGGCCAACACGGTGCTGACGAACATGGTGGAAAGCGGTTTCATGACCGAAGGCCAGGTGATCGGCGCCCGGCGCAGCCCGGCCGAACCGGTGGATCTGAGCGCGCAATACACACCGGACTACTATCTTGACTGGGCCTTCGACGAGGTGAAACCGCTGCTGAAAGGGCCGGATCACGTCTTCGTTGTGCGCACCACCCTTGATTTGAACCTGCAAAAGCAGGCCGAGGAAGCGGTAGAATCGCATTTGCGCCAATTCGGCGAGGGCTATGGCGTTAAGCAGGCGGCCATGGTGGCGATGGAGACCGACGGCTCGGTGCGGGCCATGGTCGGCGGGCGCGACTACGGCGCCAGTCAGTTCAATCGGGCCACCGGTGCCCTGCGCCAGCCCGGGTCCTCGTTCAAGCCTTTCGTCTATATGACGGCGTTGATGAACGGCTATTCGCCGCGCAGCGTGGTCCGCGACGCGCCGATCACCATCGGCAACTGGTCGCCGCGCAATTACACACGCGGCTATCGCGGTCCGGTGACGCTGACAACTGCGCTGACGAAATCCATCAATACGGTGCCGGTGCGCCTTGCCCAGGCGATTGGCCGCGATAAGATCGTAACGACCGCCAAAGCGATGGGTCTGCGCACCGAAATGCGGATTACCCGGTCGCTGCCGCTCGGCTCTTCCGAAGTGACCGTGCTGGACATGGCCGGCTCCTATGGAACGCTCGCCGCGGGCGGCGGCAAGACGGTGCCTTTCGCGATCCAGCAAATCCATACAAGCACCGGAGAACCACTCTATGACCGGCGGAAGGTCCATTCCGGCCTGAAGCGGGTCCTGCCGCCGCAAAAGGTCGCCGAACTCAACCAGATGCTTCACAATGTGGTCGAAAACGGGACCGGCCGGCGGGCGCGGCTGCCCGGTGTCGCCGCCGCCGGCAAGACCGGAACCACGCAGGCCTATCGCGACGCCTGGTTCGTCGGCTATACGGGGAATTTCGTCGCCGCGGTGTGGTTCGGAAACGACGACTACAAATCGACCAGGCGGCTCACCGGCGGGCGTTTGCCGGCGATGACCTGGCAAAAATTCATGAGCTATGCCCACGCCAATATCGACCTGAAGGCATTGCCCGGCGTCGACCCGTCGCCGACCGAGGATCCGTCGCTCACCGCCAGTGCCGTCGCCAGCACTTCGGGCGCGATCACCGAGTTGAATGCCCAGAGCGCCCAGCCGCGCATTCTAACCGGTCCGGCGACGCGGGTGGTCATCGAGATTGAGAAGGCCTTCCGCAAAGCCCGGCCGCTTACGTCGAAGCCCGGCACTGTGCAAGGTGCGCGGCTGAAGCGATCCAAACCCGGCCGGGTAACCGTGATCGGCGGCAATCGGTCTTCGGCCGTCTTTTCCAACCGCCATCATCTGGAGCGCAATTAGAGCGCCGTTCGACGCCGCTTGACGTCCTCGACCGGTATGGTTGGATGGCGGCAAACCTGATTCCCATCGAAACCCATGATCAGGGAGGGCTGACATATTGGCCAAGACAACCGGCGTTGACCTGTCGGCGGGACACTCCGGCAGTCACGGCGCGGCAGGCGATCATACGGCCGATATCGGCGCCGCCAGGGACGGATCCCAATGCACTCGGTCGTCTTTCTGCTGATCGCCATTGCGGTCGGCGTTTCGACCGGGCTCGGCTCGGCCTATCTGGCCGTGCAGGAGTTCGGCGGATTTCATGCCATCCGGTCGAATGGCTGGATCGCGCGGCCGGGATCCGGCAGCCCGGATGCCGATCCTTACGAACAGGCCAGACGCACCCGCTCCCATCATATTCCGCTCGGTACCGGCGAAGGCCTGACTTTCCAGGCTGATAGGGATGGCGCGGGTGAGCCGCTGCTGGGCACCTGTGACTATGTGATATCCGGCCGATCCTTGCCGGCCCGGCTTTGGACGCTGACGGTGCTCGATCAAAACGGACAGCCGATCGCCAATCCATCCGCACGATATGGCATGCATAGCCGGGAAATGTTGTTCAACAAGGACAACACGTTTCGGCTGTCCCTGTCGCGTCGGCCAAAATCGGGAAATTGGTTGCCGACCGGCACGGCCCCGGCGCTGACGCTGGTGATCCATCTCTACGATTCACCCGTAGCCAGCGGTTCGGATCTGGCGGAGGTCACCATGCCGGTGATCGAAAAAGGGGATTGCCAGTGATCCTGCGCCTTGCCCTTTGGCTGATCGGCGGCCTGATGCTGGGCGGCATCATCCACATATCCACTGTCCTGGCGCTGCCGCAATTGGCGCCGCGGGATGCTTGGACGCGGATGGCGACCTTCGGCGAAGAGGATTTGTTCCAGGTGCTGCCAAGTCCGGCACCCGACACGGTGGACCTGCCGGTGGTCGATGCATCCTTTGAGCAGGCCGTTTGCCGATATTCGCTGGATGACGGCTTGAAACTTGTGGAAAACCGCATGCCGGCTGACTTCTGGTCGCTGGGGGTGTTCAACCGATTCGGCCAGTCCCTGTTCAGCCTCAACGACCGAACCGCCGGCACCCGCGACATGAAACTCATAATCGCAACGCCGGAGCAGATCAGCCAATTGCGCGAAAATCCGCCCGATGATCTGGAATCAACCATTGTCGTTGAGACCAACAGATCGCTGGGATTTGTCGTCATTCGGGCATTTGTCCGCAATCCCGCGCAACGGACCGCCATGCGCCAGATATTGAGCGATGCGACTTGCGATACGATTGAGGACTGATCCGCTATTTTTGCGGGACGACGTCATCGGACGCCCAACCGCTGGCATGGCGTGACCTGCGGACCACGCTTGCCCGCCGGGTCGACGCCGTCGCGGTATGCGATTCAGCGGCCTCGATCGCATCGGCCAGTTCGTTGAAGCCGCGGCGGGCGTCATCGAGCCGGTCGGATGGTGTTTCGATTTCCAATTGATCTATGGCGTGGCGATAGGCGTCTGTCCGATTGCGCAGGGCCCGCCACGTCCATTGCATGACGCGCAGATTTTCATCGACCCTGGCATGAGCATTATGCAGGATATCGACCCCGGCATCCTTCCGGCGCCGAACGGCATTCAGGCGCTGCCTGTCCACGCGCTCCACGCGGCGCGCCACACCATAAAACTGGCCCACCAATCCGGCGTCGACCGCCATATCGGTGATGACCCGCTCATAACGGGTTTCGCTGGAGCGGAAGGAACGGCCCGCCAGATACTGGTAATACTTGGCCGGATCGACCTTTTGATCCTGCGCCGCTGTCCAGCCCGTGCGCTGAAGTTCGGCGCGGTGCCGGGCTTTCCAATCCTTGACATGGGGCGGCATGACCAGATTCCAGGATCGGTCCCGCAGTTCCCTTTCCAGGTCGGTCAGATTGAAGTCGGACACCAGTTCCTTGCGCTGCCGTGCCCGATACTTGCCGATGGCGGGCATCCATTGGTCGTGGAGCACGCTGGCCTTGGGTCGGCCGAAGTCACCGGTCGGACGGCCGCACGCTGCGACCCCGAAAGCAATCACGGCAACAGCCGTTGCCGCAAGCACAGCCTTGGCGATCGAATGCGAGCCGCGTCTATCCGGATGCCTATCCGGGGAATTGTCCACAAGCTAGGACCGTTTGCGCGGTGTGCCGGGAGATCCCGACACGTCGCGTATCCGTTTCGACAGGTCGACAGTATGTCTTTCAATACGAATTCCGGGAAAGATTATGATCTGCGCGCCACCAGAATTGTCGACTGGATCCGTATCTGGCTTACGACGCTTACCGGACATTCTAACCACAATGCCCATCAGTACCCTCCTTGGCCGCCTCGCCCATCGCCGCAATACATTCTGGCGAGCCGGTGTCTGTTCAATTGCAAATCTATTTAAGAAGCAAGCAGGGTTAATTCTTTCCTAACGGTTTGCGGCAAGCATGCCTTCTGTTCCGACTTTCGCCCACATTTGTACTGCGTCGCGAAACATGGTCATTCATCCAGAACAGGACAGTCTGTTGGCGCTTCCATTTACCGATCAAGATACAAGGAATTCCGCCTTGGCGCGCGCGGCTGCCGAGCTCTTCTCGAACCGGCCAAATCCGACGCCGGGCGATATCGCGCAATTCCGCGAATTGATGACCAATCTGCTGCCGGACCTTGAATTGCAGGACCGGCGACTGGTCGCCGCCTTGCTCGCCAACCACCCGGGCGCGCCGAAGAGCCTGATCCAGAAATTGGCCAAGGACGACATTACCGTTGCCGCCTTGATCCTGACCAAAACACCTGTTCTCGCAGCGGCGGACCTGCTTTCGATCATCGACACCGCCGGTTCGGAACATGCAGCGGCGATTGCCGGTCGCGATGACTTGGATTCCGGTCTCATCAATGCCCTGTTGAATTTGGGCGACGCCAATGTCGTCAGTATCATCGGCAGCCGAAGCGATCTGAAACTGAATTCAGATCAGTTGGAATTCATTTCGGAATTTGCGCGGCACCACAGTTCGGTGGCGGCGATCCTGGCGCGCCGCGACGACATACCCTTCGCCGCCTTGGCTTCCGCGATCCTCAGTCTTGACTCCGACGGCCGGCAATCCCTCGTCAACATTGCCAAGCAGGCCGCATTGGCCCTCCAGGCGTCCGGTGCCGCGATACGCCGGCGGGCACCTGATCCGGCCCTGGCGCGAACACTGGTCGGCATGGCCGCCGCTCGCGATCGTGCTGCCCTTGGCGGCCTGATGGCCGAACATCTGGGTCTGAGCCCGGAATTCGCCCGAGCAATCATCGATGACGGGCGCGAGCCGTTTGCAATCGCGCTGAAGGCGCTGTGGATACCGGACCGCGACGCAACGACGATCATGCTGCAATTGGCTTCGCCGGCCAGCGTCTCGCTGGATGCCTTGCGGCAGCTATGCCGCCTTTACGAGACGCTCACCGTCTTGGCGGCCGAACAGTTCATCGCCGCCTGGCAGACGGAGAAGCCGCAGGCGGACCACGTTCCGATCCACGACCAGGCGGTCCGCCCCGACCGCGGCGACCGGCGGATCGATCAACCGGTCCGCGACCCCATACGCCGGCCTCGACACGCCCCATCCTCGCTCCTAAAACGGGCTTGAACGGTCGGCCCGGACAATGTCGACGAGATGACGGCCGGCGCGGTCTTCTGATTCGACGATCCAGATGTCCGGATCGAACTCCATTTCTCGCGCAAGCCGTTTGTCGATCTTGGCTTCATCCGCGGTTTCAAGGGCCAGTTCGAACTTTCTATCGACGACCGAACCCTGATCGAATGCCGTTTGCGGAGCGGGTGTGACCAGATCCGCAGTGGCGTCAAGGCGATTGACCTTGATGAATATGGCGCCAGCCTCTGCTGCTCCCCGACGAACGATAACCGCCGGTATCCCTTCCACCATGCACCGGCGGAGATAGGCCTTGACCCAAAGTTCCGAGGTTAGGCGCATCATCAGTCTCCGGCGCGAACGGCGCTTGACGGATGGATCATACCTAGGGCGATGAACCGAACTACATTCCGCCGATGCGGATGAGTTCGTTAACCAGAGCCTTGTTGACTTGCCCGGTAATCATCATGCCCCGATCCAGTTCGAACCGACGAATGGCTCCGGCGGTTTCCTCGCCCATCACCCCATCGGCGCGGACCGGACCGTAACCGAGTTTCGACAGTGCTTCTTGAATATCCTGAAGCCGTGACTGGCGCACGCGTTCGCGCCTGGCCGGCGGCGAGAAGGGTGAGGCGCGGGGTACGGGAACCGCCTCGGAAGATGTCAGTTGAACCCGCGCCAAAAGATCAGCCGAAATACGGCCATCAACGGTCATGCCGTTTGTCTGCTGAAACTTCCGAATGGCCGCGACGGTCAACGGCGTAACCCGCCCGTCAGCGGGCCCGCTGAACTGACCGCGCTCGATCAGCGCCTGCTGCAAATCGGCGACAAGAGCGCTTTCGGCGGGGACCTTCGGTCGTTCTGTCCCGGTAGCGTCTTTGCGCACCGATCCGGTATGTTGTCCGGTCACTTGAGGTGCCAGAGATAAAAGGGATTCAGGAAATAACGGCGCCGGATGCCGGCCGTCCTGCAACATGGTGGCGTTGACCACGATGGTCGCTATGGTCAGCGCGACCACAAGGACCACTCCGATCATCAGCGGATTGGTGCCACTCATGTGGCGTTCGTCCTCGGCGCGGTTATCTCGCCGTGATATGGTCGCTCTTCCCGCCATCAACTCATCCCCCCAAGGATGCCTGCCGTTTTTTTGGTTCAATATCGGTGCCAATCGACTGCGCGGCCGGTTTCCTGGCGTCGATACTGACCACGTCGCCCTTGATCGGCAAGCACACTTCGACGCGCGTTCCTTCTCCAAGGCGGCTTTCGACTTGCATTGTTCCGCCATGCAATTCGGCCAGGCCCTTGACCATGGACAGTCCCAATCCGGTTCCTTCGCTGCGCCGGTCGTAGCCGCTATCGGCCTGGAAGAAGGCATGGCCGAGCATCGGGATATCGTCTTCGGCGATCCCAATGCCGGTATCTTCAACATAAAGCACGACACCCCTGTCGGTCAGTCGCGAACCCAGTTGGACCCGGTCTCCCGGCTTGGAAAACTTGATCGCGTTGGACAACAGATTGATCATGATCTGGCGGCAGGCGCGCGGATCGGCATGGAATTCGGGCACACGCGGATCCGGGCGGCAGACAACCTTTATTTCGCCGTTTTCGGCCTGCGGGATCGTCATCTGCCGGCAATTTTTCAACAATAGCGGCAGGTTAAAGGCTTCCGGCATGATTTTGAAATTGCCGGATTCAATCTTCGACATGTCGAGAATATCGTTGACGACCTGCAACAAATGCTCGCCGGATTCGTGGATAAGCTGCACATATTCCACGTGGCGTTCATTTTCCAGTTTGCCGGCGACATCGCTCTGCAACAGCTCCGAGAAGCCAATGATGGCATTGAGCGGTGTACGCAATTCGTGACTGACGCTGGCGAGAAACCGGGTTTTGGTCTGGTTGGCGTTTTCCGCCGACTCGTGAGCGCAGCGCAGTTCCTCTTCCTGCTGCTTGCGGCGGGTAACATCGCGCAACACAGCCACGACGCGTCCATCGCCAACGCCGCTATGGGCGTCGAGTATGGCGTCACAGCGCATTTCCAGCCAGATGAACCGGCCGCTGTTTTCCTCCGCATCGCCGGCCCGGACG
Source organism: Rhodobiaceae bacterium (assembly GCA_965224185.1). GTDB lineage: Bacteria > Pseudomonadota > Alphaproteobacteria > Rhizobiales. The sequence goes on from OZ245042.1 coordinate 619,282, forward strand.
CGGAAATCGACAATGCTTGACTGACTTGCGGCTCGCGTATTGCTCAGGGCCGTCAGATAAGCCGGCCGGTCGGTCACATGGATGCGGCGAAACAACCCGGTTCCCAAGAGATCCGCCGGCTCGGTGGCCAAAATGGAACGCACCGAAGGTGTGGCCGTGCGAACATCGCCCTCGGCGTCAATCACCAAGACGATGTCGGTAATGTTCTCGGCAACCAGCCGGTACCGGGCTTCCGCGGACCGGGTCTGTTCGTAGACACGTTTCGACAACGTTTCCACACGAACGGCCACCAGCGCGCCATAGGCAAGGGCGATGGCGACTATGCCGGCGGTTACATACACGCCAGGCATCTGACCGCCCGTGGGGGCCAGAACAAAGACCGCGAGCAATCCGCAAACGGCGATTGACAGGACATAGGCGATGACGCGGCGGGCGCCATGGAGCGCGGCTTCGGCGGGAAGCAGAACCAATCCGAGCATTGCCGGTGAGCTCAACCCGCCGGTTTGCAGGGCGATCAGAACGATCATCATCGTCAAGGCGAAGGCGTTCAGGAGGTGGGCCGCCGTCAGATGCCCCACCCGAGATAAGAACAACCCGATGGGAGCCTGGGCGGCAAGCCAGGCAAAAACCAAAAGTGCCGTGCCGGTCGGCTGTCCGCCGATCGCAAGATAGGCCGGGACGCCGATGACACCGAACAGGCCCGCAGAAAGGGCATTGCCGATGAACAGCCGATGACGGGCCGCAATAACCGAATCCGCGGCAGCTTCCTGATGAACCAGCCCATCGATAAACCGATTGATCGCCCGTGCCGCTTCCAAAACCACGTCACCCCATTTTCTTATCAGGGATTGACGGTATCACGGTCAAAACAACCATTTTCGTCTCCCCATTATTGGTACTTGTACTCTGGTCAGGAATTACTGTGTCCCGCCACTCGCGTCCATTAATCCATGCGGCCATTAAAGAACGCTAAAGCCGGTCGTCAACCGGCCGTCGGGAATCGGCGAAACCGCAGGAATCAGCGAAAATTACGCGGTATTCCGTGAAAAAGCTGGCGCCAGGGTTAACAGGCTCTTATGAGTTGCCGGTCTCAGCGCCTGGAGACACGTCATAATAAATCGAATTGGCATCAAATATAGTTACTTGTTGATTAATATGAAGAGCGCAATTTTATTCAAATTTGAATGCAATTTGATTTAAATAAGTCGAAAATTTTGCTCAATAATGTTGGTATTTTGTGTCATATTTTTCAAATGTTCCATGTATAGTTTCTGCAGTTCACGACAAACACCTAAATGACCGAACACGGCAGGCAGGCTTATGTTTCTTATTCGATCAGCGTTTTGGCTGTCACTCGTCATTCTTTTGATCCCGGCCGATCAAAAGACGGATGCCGGTGATCAGGCTGGCCAGCCCATCTCCGCCTACGAAGCCTATGGAGCCGCCCAATCGGCGATATCCGACTTTGCGGGATTCTGCGCCCGCCAGCCAGAAGCCTGCGATACCGGTGGTGCCGCGCTCGCCACGTTCGGCAACAAGGCACGGCACGGGGCGCGCCTGCTCTATGAGTTTCTGGACGAGCAATTCGGCGGAACGCCGACGACCACCGATACTCTGACCACCGAGGACAGAAAAGCCGAATGGCAGGGATCCGACACTGAAAAGCAGGCTTAGAGCATCGTTCGGGTATTGATGATTTCCTTTTCACCCGCCTTGGACTAAGAAAGGCGGCGATACCCGAACAAACGGTGCAGCGCGGCCCATGTCTATTGACGATATTGTTGACGATTTTGAACTTCTCGACGATTGGGAAGACCGGTATCGCTATATCATCGAGCTTGGAAGATCGCTGGAACCTCTGCCGGAGGATGCCTACACCGATGCCAACAAGGTGCGCGGCTGCGTCTCCCAGGTCTGGCTGCAAACGCGGGTCGAAGCCGGTGACGACGGTACGCCCGTGCTCTATTTTGTCGGCGACAGCGACGCCCATATCGTGCGCGGCCTTGTGGCGATCATGATCGCCTATTATTCCGGGCGGCCAGCCAAACAGGTCGCCGATACCGATGCGGGGCCGCTGCTTGCAAGGCTCGGGCTCAACGAACATTTGACGCCGCAGCGATCCAATGGTCTGAACGCCTTGGTGATGCGCATGCGCCATGAGGCCGAAGCGGCGTTGCAGGCGGCCTAGTTATACCAAGGGTGGACGGAAGTCGTCGCTGCCCCAATGGTCGATCTGTCCGCGCCGCGGCGCACCGCCGGTTGGCGACAGGCCATAATAATCGGCCAGGCGGTTCAAGGCGATCGCAATGACCACTTTCGCCGACCGGGCGGGCCATTGCCGTTCCTTTTCGACCTCTTCCAGACCCTTGAGGAAGCAACAGACATCGACAAGGAGGCCGGACAGGTCCGTTCCCACGGCGGCCAGCGCGGCGTTGAACCGATCGCGGGCAGCCAACGCGGCGTGGGTGGCGTCTTCCAATCCTCCCGGATCGCCGCTTCGGCGGCCAGATTTGTGGATCGGCGCCGCCCAATTGGACGTTACCCGGGGATTGAGATGCGCTTTCGTGAAATCCTGACGTAAGCGTTCGCCGGCGGTGAATTGCATGTCATCGATCATCGGTTCGCCACCGGACCCCCGCCGCCTGCGCATCCGCACCAAGGGGCTTTCGCGTTCGTTCTCGGTCACCGGCAGCGCGGATAGATCATTCCTGATCTGCAGATCGCGGTGCTGGTTTTGGAAACCATCGGCACCGGAGAGCCGACGGCGCAGCCAGGCAATGCCGGCCGGCGTGGCCCGGACCGTGCTGTTGTCGGGCGCCGCGATGAGATCCCGCCGACGGGCCAAATCCAGGATTTGACGATCGACCATGTGACCGTGGCCGGCCGATTGCTCATCCGCGACCAGCCGGTATCCGTCGGTTTCCGCAACGGGCTGCACCGCGAGCGTTCGTTTACCGAGGCGTTTCAGGAGGCGGGCGATCCGGTCTTCATTGCGTTTGGTGTTATCTTTCCCCGCCATCAGTCGTCCTCCTGCCCGGTGCACATTGCCGCATTCCATTCAGAGAGTGCGGTGACCACCCGGTTGAGGACTTGATCGACATCGGATCTGTCGCGGCATTCCTCGACAACGCGACAGGCATGGGCGGCAGTGGTGCGGTCCCGGCGAAACCATCGGCCGACTTCGGTGAGAGACATGCCCAATTCAACATGGGCAACATACATTGCAATCTGCCTGGCAAAGGCGACCCGGGCTCGCTGACGGGTTGATGCCCGCAATTCCGAAACCGGCAACCGAAAGGCGGCGGCAACCGTGGCCTCAAGAATCTGACAGGCCGCATTGGCATCCGGTATGCGATCCCCGAGGCGATGTCGGCGTCTTTTAGCCTGCGAAATAACTGTCACTGATTCCATAAAATACCTCCGGACGGACCGCCAATATCAGCACATCATAGGAATATATACCTGGTAATTATTAAACGAATTCCGACACCCGGGGATAAGTTTTTTGATAAAATCGGGGAAAAACAATTTACTACTTATAATTGATTAAGGTTGTTGCGAAACGCTCGACAGAACTTGGCCGGAAATCCTCGGTCGAATGCGTGAGCTTTACGAGGCTATTTTGGCAATACGGCGCCGACGGCGACGCGAAACCGGTATTTGACCGGTTTATTTGCAGGACTTCGATCCGCCGGACGCCGGTCCCGCGAATCGCTTGGTCGAGTTATTCACGTTTGAGCAGTTGAGACCGAAGATCTTGAAGCCCTGATTCGCATGCGAATCGGGTTCGGTGCGTTGATGGTTCGACGGCCGGAAGCGGGGACAAATTCAGATAGGCCCCAAACACACCGCTTCGGACTTCCTGAGCGACGCCGGCGGCAAGCCCGAAAATCCGTCGTCACCCACGGCTTTGACGGGCAAAAAAAAGCCGCGGAAACCGCGGCCAATTTTTACTAAGGATTTGATCTATTCCGCCATGGGAACACTTATTTGGATTTGCGGCGCTGTTGGCCCAGCCCCATTTTCTTGGCCAGAGCCGAACGCGCCGCGGCGTAGTTCGGTGCTACCATGGGGTAGTCGGGCGACAAACCCCATTTTTCGCGGTACTCCTCAGGCGTAAGATCGTAGTGAGTGCGCAGATGCCGCTTTAAGGACTTGAATTTCTTGCCGTCTTCCAAACAGATAATGTGGTCCGGGGTCACCGATTTCTTGATGGATACTGCTGGCTTCAACGGCTCCGGTTCCGGTTCGCTGGATGCTTCGCTCGTCGTTTTCAATGCGGTAAAAACTTCCGAAATCAGCCCGGACAGATCCGAGGAAGCTACCATGTTGTTGCTTACATAGGCTGACACGATATCTGCAGTAAGGTCGATAAGGTTGGTATTCGTTGCGTCTTCGCTCATTTTCAAACCGTCTTTGTGGTGTCGAACCAACAATTGAATATGGCAATGGCCAGCCCGACTAAGGAACATCAATTTCAATGTCACACATAACCGCTTATCAACTTATTTGGAACTAAGCTGATATAAACGATCCGTATAGCCGACGTGTATAAAAGATTTCAGATAAAAATCAACCTTCAAATATGCACTTATTGTAGATTACTATAATTCAAAATTGCGGTTACAATTTTCGGGACAATAAGTCGCAAATAGGATCTGATTTTGTTTTAGTATAAACGGGGTGTCTTGCTCAATTTCGTCAATTGGTGTTTTTACTGATCATCGACGATTCCGTAGATTGCGGCGACTTTGCGTGCCTCTACATCAACCCTCATCACGGCCATGACGATCGGCCAACGCGTCGGACTTGGTCTCCGGTCCGGGGTTATAACCCACCTCATAAGCGGCTTTTGCCAGGAGGTGGGCGGAGACCGGCGCGGTAAGCAAAAAGAACATCACGCCTGCCAATGCACGGGTTACTACCGCCAGTTCCAGGGAGAACAAGGCAAGCGCAAGCAGCATGACACCCGATCCCAGCGTGCCGGCTTTGCTGGCTGCGTGCATGCGGGTGTAAAGATCCGGCAATCTTAACAAGCCGATGGATGCGGCCAGGGCAAAAACGGCGCCGATCACCAGCAGAAGACCGACAATAGCTTCATGCATTTCAGTCATAGCTGCCATTCCTATTTTGCATAGTACGCCTACCAACACCGGACGGGGATTCCAGCGGCTCCTCTTCGGCAACACCGCGACTGAGCACATAGCGGGCGAATGCAATCGTCGCCAGGAAACCGACCAATCCCAGGGCGATGGCGATGTCGATATAGAGATAATACCGGGTCTTGACGCCGATCGCGGCGATGAAGCCGATGCCGATCGCGACCAGCATGTCGAGGGCCAGGATCCGATCGGGCAAGGTGGGGCCGCGAAAAATGCGCACCACCGTTACCAGCAACGCAATGCCGAGCATTGCCAGCGCGATGAGGACACACAGGTCCAGAAAGGTCATCGAACCGATCATCGAAACGCCTCCATGATCTTGCGCTCAAACCCGGACTGGATATCGGCGATGACCTGGTCGTGATCCGGGGCGTCGATACAATGGACATAAAGTGTCTTGCGATCTTCCGACACATCGACGCTCAAGGTCCCCGGGGTCAGGGTGATCAGGTTGGCCAGCAGGGTGATTTCAAAATCGCGATCGACGGTCAGGGGATAGGCGATAATGGCCGGTTCCACGGCAATCCTGCGCGGCTGGGTCACCATCAGGGCCACACGGACCGCCGACAAGACCAATTCATAGAAGAAAAGCGCCGCCAGGCTCGTCACCCGGTAGAAACGGGTGAAATAGCCGATCGTGCCGACCTGCTCGCGGATCAGGTAGAGCGCCAAGGCGGAGAGCGTGAATCCGAAGAGCAGATTGACTTCGGAAAACGATCCGGTCACGGCGCCCCAAACCAGCGCCATCATGATATTGACCAGTAACAGGCTGGTCATGGGGCACCTCCGAAGACCGACCCGATATAGGCGGCCGGATCGATCATGCCTTCGGCGCCGATTCCGGCGGCCGCGATAAAGGGATTGGGCCACAGGCCGATGATGACGACCACGGCAATCAATCCGAGCACCGGCAAGACCATGGCCGTGCGTTCGGACCGGTCCAGCGTCGCCGTAAGCGGCCGCACCGTGCCGTCGGGTACGCCCTGGGGTCCGCCGCGCCAGAATCCGTGGAGCCAGACGCGACCGACCGCCATGGTGGTCAAGAGCCCGGTCACCAATATGGCGGCGGCCAGCCAGCCCTGCCCGCTATTGAGCGAAGCATCGACCAGCATGACTTTCGGCCAAAATCCGGAAAATGGCGGCAATCCGGATACGGCGAGCGCCAGCACCAAAAACATGCCGGACAATAACGGATCCCGGGTATAAAGCCCCCCGATCCCCGGCAAGTCGTAGGCTTGGCACAGCCGTCCCATGATGCCGACTACCAGGTAGAGTGCGGTCATGACGATGATCGAATGGATGGCATAGAGGATCGATCCGCTCAAAGCCAGGCTGGTGCCCAGGGCGACGCCGACAAGCATCGATCCGATGCCGGAAATGACCAGATAGCCGGTCAGCCGGCGAATGTCGGTCTGCGCCAGGGCGCCGAGCGCGCCGGCCAGCATGGTGATCGCTGCCAGCCACAGAACGACGTCGGCCATGGCCAACCGGTAGTCGGGCAGCAGCATGACCAGGGTTCTGATCAGGGCGTAGACGCCGACCTTGGTCAGGAGGCCGCCGAACACCGCGGAGACCACGATATTCGGCGTGTGATAGGAGGCCGGCAGCCAGAAATTCAGCGGAAAGGCCGCCGCCTTCATGGCGAAGGCCAGGAGATAGAGCGCGGCGATCGTGCCGATGGGCGCCGTCGGCCCGACTTCCTTCACCTTGAGGGCGACATCGGCCATGTTCAATGTGCCGAGCACCCCGTAAAGATACCCGGTCGCCACCAGAAACAAGGTGGTGGCCACCAGGTTGAGAAATGTGTAGCGGATGGCGCCGTCGAACTGGCGCTTGGTCGAGCCGAGAATGATCATCCCGAACGAGGCGATCAGCAGGACCTCGAACCACACATAGAGATTGAAGATATCGCCGGTCAGAAAGGCGCCGGACACGCCGGTCATCAATAACAGTAAGAACGGATAGAAGCCGTAACGCCGGCTGGAGGCTTCGATATCGACGATGGCATAGATCGCCGCCAGGAAGGCGACGATACCGGAGACAAGTGTCAGCGACGCGCCGACGATATCGACCGAAAAGGCGATGCCGAAGGGCGGCAGCCAGCGCCCCATGACCATGGTGATCGGCCCGGTCTCGACAATCCGGATCAACAGGCCGATATCCGCCAGGACGAGAAAGCCCAGAAAGACGATACCGAGGCGCGGCTGCATGTCGACGCGCTTGCGCAGCATCAGGCACAAGGCGCCGCCGAGAAGGGTGACGATGATCGGAAGGATGACCAGCCAATCACCGGTGGCCACAGGCTCGGTGACCATGGCGTGGGAAATATCGACCGGTTTGGACTGTGCCGCCATATCAATACCCCATCGGCGGCGGACCGCTGGCAGGTGGTTCGGCAAGACGCATTTCGTCGGTGTCGTCGGTGCCCAATTCCTGATAGGCGCGGTAGCCAAGCACCATCAGAAAGGCGAAGAAGGAAAAGGAAATGACGATCGCCGTCAGGATCAGCGCCTGGGGCAGCGGATTGGCGGTCACGGTTGCCGGCACCTGGTTCTCGATGGCGATGATCGGCGGCACCTCGCGGGTCAACCGACCGGCTGTGAAGATCAGCATATTGACGGCGTTCGACAGGATCGCCACGCCCAACAGGATACGGATCACCTGGCGCGACAACATCAGGTAGATGCTGACGGTGAAGAATATGCCGATCAAGATGCACAAGGCCGCTTCCATTGCCATCAACTCCTGTCCGGCTCTTCCAGGGCGAGGGCGATCGAGGTGATCGATCCCACGACGACGAAGTAAACTCCGATATCGAAGACAAGCGGCGTCGACAGGTCGACCTGCACGCCGAAGAAAGTCGGCGACCACCACAGCCCCGTCAGGAACGGAACCCGCTCAAACAGGGACGGCAGGCCGGCCAGCCCGGCGATAAACAAGCCGAAGGCGGACAGAGACATGGGATGAAAGCGCAGCGCCCGGCGCACCGGCGCCACACCGCAGGCAATGCCGTAAATGGCAAAGGCCGATGCGGCGATCAGGCCGCCGATGAAGCCGCCGCCGGGCTCGTTATGACCGCGCAACAGCACGAAAACCGAGAACACCACCATCAGGCTCGTCAGATAGGGCGCAATGGTGCGAAAGATCACCGTCCTCATGTGTCGTCCCCCCTGCCCTCCTCGACCGGCACCGGCCGCCGGCCGCCGGAGCGGACGCGGATCAGCGCCAGAATGGCCAAACCGGCAACCATCACCACGGCGATCTCGCCAAGCGTGTCGAGACCGCGATAGTCAACAATGATAACATTGACGATGTTGCGGCCATGGGCGATGACGCGGCTGTTTGCGGCAAAGAATTCCGAAAGCCGCGGGTCGAACGTCCCTTGGGTGACCGACAACAACAACAGGGCAAATCCGGCGCCGCAGGCGATGGCAATGACGCCGTCTTTCAGCACCTCGCGAACGGCGCGGTGATCGCTATAAACCAACCGCAATCGGGTCATGACCAGCGCCAGGATCACCACCGATAATGTCTCCACCATGAATTGGGTGAACGACAGGTCCGGCGCGCCGAAAAGCATGAAGATCATGGCCACGGCAAAGCCCTGGATGCCCAGGGACACGATGGCCACCAGCCGGGTGCGGGCGATGATCACGGCGATCAGACCGAGAACCGCGATGACCAGCACGGTCCATTCGTAGAAGAACAAGTGCGGCCATTGCGGCCATTGCGGAAGCTCCTCAAAGGCGAAGAGCGGCACCAACAAGACGGCCGCGGTGACCAGAAACGTCGCAGACAGATAATACTCCATGCGGCCGGGCTGGATGATCCGGGTGACCAGGGTGGCAAGGCGGATGGTGGTTCGGATGAACTGGTCGAAGCCGTGATCGGGTCCCCAGCCGATCGCGCGTAATAGGCTGGCCATCAAGGCACGGGCCCGGTCGAGCTGCCACAGGATCAGCAAGCCGAGGGCAACCGTCACCACCGACAGGGCCAGCGCCAGATTGAAATGAATGGCAATGCTGACCGGGATCTCGGCGCTGATGCGGGAAATGCTGAAGGCCATGGGGCTTAAAAGCCGGGTCGATACCCATTGGCCGGCGACAATCGCCACGACACCGAGGATCGCCAAAGTCAAAGGTCCGATCCATAGTGAAACCGGTCCCTCATGGGGCGATTTCGGCGTCGGCTTGCGCGCGCCGAAGAACGGTTTGGTGGCAACAGCGAAACCGGCGGCGAACATCATGGCATTGCCGGCAATTGCCACCAACAGGACAAGCGTGATCCACCAGCCATCGGCGATCAGCGCATGATATAGCGTTTCCTTAGCGAAGAAGCCGATGGTCAGCGGCAGGCCGCCCATGGACCAGGCGGCGACAAAGGCGGCGACAAAGGTCACCGGCATGGCGGTGCGCAATCCGCCGAGCTTGGTGATATCCCGCGTTCCTGATTCATGGTCCACGGCGCCGGCGACCATGAACAGGCCACCCTTGAACAGGGAATGGGCAAACAGGTAGAGCACCGCGCCCTCGATGGCGTGATGCAGGCTGGTGCCGGTGAGCATGACCAAGAGCCCGAGGGAAGCGACTGTGGTATAGGCCAGGATCAGTTTCAGGTCCGTTTGGCGCAAAGCGAGCGTGGTGCCGACAATCAGCGTGGCGCCGCCGAATAGCGGCAGGATCGTCGTCCAGGCCTCGGTCTCCCCCAAAATCGGATGCATGCGCATGAGGAGATAGACGCCGGCCTTCACCATGGTCGCCGAGTGCAGATAGGCGGAGACCGGGGTCGGCGCCTCCATGGCGTTGGGCAACCAGAAATGCAATGGAAACTGGGCCGATTTGGTGAAAGCGCCGCCGAGCACCAGGATCAGGATCGGCATGTAAAGCGCATGGTCGCGAAGCGCGCCGTCAAGGCCGATAAGGCCGGACATGCTCGCTTGATCGGTGACGCCCATGATCAGGAGAAAGCCGGCCAACAAAGCCAATCCGCCGGCGCCGGTGACGACCAAGGCCTGCAAGGCAGCCCGACGCGACGCGGTGCGCGCATGATCGAAGCCGATCAGCAGGAACGAGGTGATCGAGGTCAGTTCCCAATAGATAAAGAGGGTGATCAGATTGTCGGCGATCACCACGCCGAGCATGGCGCCCATGAACAGGAACATGAACGACAGAAAGCGACCCTGATGGGGATGGCCCTTCAGGTAACCGCCGGCATAGATGATGATGAACGTGCCGATCCCGGTGATCAGAAGCGCAAATAGCACCGACAACCCGTCGAGCAGGTAGGAGAGTTCGACGCCATAGGCCGGCACCCAGGCGGCGGAGACAACGAATCCCTGCTCATTTGTCGAAACCGCGCCGGTCAATGACAGGAAGTAGGCAAACATCGCTGCTGGAACGACGGCTAGAACCCAACCGGCGGCAGCGCCGAACAGGCGATGGATAACGGGTGCCACTGCCGCAGCCAAGAATGGCGCGGCGGCCGCTGCAAAGACCCAATCAAGATGGCCCGATACCATGAAGTATCCCTGTTAAGCCGTTTTATTTTCTGTCGTCGCCAATATTGGCGATTCGCTTAGGAATGTAGAGCGATCGGTCGGGATGGCGGGCGAAAATATGTCGCGTGAAACCGGTATCGGGGATGAAGAACAGCGGAATCATCTACTGACAAGGCGAAATCGACCAACTTGCCAGCAAGACTAGCGGTTTCTATGTGTGGAGGGAACCGCGGAAACACACAGGATCCGATCCATTGAGCAACGATCAACATAAAATTACCAAATCAGACCAGGAATGGCGGGACCAACTGACGCCGGACCAATATCACGTCGCCCGCCAGCACGGTACCGAGCGCCCCTTCACCAGCCCGTTAAACGACGAAAAACGCGACGGGACCTTTTCCTGCGTGTGTTGCGGTGCGCCATTATTTCATTCTGATGCCAAATACGATTCTGGCACCGGATGGCCCAGCTACTACCAGCCGGCCACGGAAGACGCGGTGAGCGAGCATGCCGACCGATCGTTGTTCATGCGACGTACCGAAATTCGCTGCGCCAAATGTGAAGCGCATTTGGGCCATGTCTTTAATGACGGTCCGCAACCGACCGGGCTGCGCTATTGCATGAACGGCGTCGCCATGACCTTCCAGCCTGATGAGGACTGATACTGAAATGCCATTTGATCTATCCGCCGATCCCCCGGTCGCCAAAATTGCGCCGGAGCAATCCACCCATCATGGGATTACCCGGGTCGACGACTATGCCTGGATGCGGGCGGAGAATTGGCGCGATGTGATGCAGGATCCGGCGCTGCTCGCCGACGATATCCGCGCCCATCTGGAAGCGGAGAACGCCTATTTCGAGCAGGCGACAGCCCAGTCGGAGACGCTGCAGGAAGCGCTGGTCAAGGAAATGCGCGGCCGGATCAAAGAGGACGATTCCTCGGTACCGGCCCCCGATGGCCCCTATGCCTATGCGTCCCGCTATCTGGAAGGCGCCCAGCATCCGCGCCTGGTGCGCACGCCGCGCGACGGCGGCGCGGAAATTGTGATGCTCGATGCCGATAAAATCGCCGCCGATCTCGACTATTTCCGCCTGCAGGGCGCCGATCATTCCCCCGATCACAGCACCTTGGCCTGGGCCTATGACGATACGGGCGGCGAATTCTGCACGATCCGCTTTCGAGCGATCGAAGACGGGCGGGACCTTGACGATGTCATTGAGCAGACGGGCGGCGGCATGGTCTGGTCGCCAGACAACCGGTCGATCTTCTATATCCGCCTGGACGACAATCACCGGCCCAGCCGGGTCTATCGTCATGTCATGGAAACGCCGGCCGCCGACGACACATTAATCTATGAGGAACCGGATCCCGGTTTCTTCGTCTCCGTTGGCAAGACCCGATCGGGGCGGTTCATCGTCATCGACTGCCACGATCACCAGACCTCGGAGGTGCATGTGATCGACACCGCCGCCGAAGACGGCAAATTGATTTGCCTGGCGCCGCGGATCGAAGAGGAAATCTACTCTGTCGAGCATCATCAAAACCAGTTTTACATCCTGACGAACCGGGACGGGGCGGAGGATTTCAAAATCGTCACCGCGCCGGTCGATAATCCGGGTCGGGGTTCCTGGACGGATCTGATCGACCACGAGCCCGGCCGACTGATCCTGTGCCACGAAATATTCGCCGATCACCTGGTCTGGCTGGAGCGGCGAAACGGCCTGCCGCGCATTGTGGTACGCCAATTGAGCAGTGGCGACAGCCACGCGATCGCCTTCGACGAGGAAGCCTATTCGCTGGGCATCCAAAGCGGTTACGAATTTGACACTACGGTACTGCGGTTCACCTATTCCTCTCATACCACGCCCTCGCAGGTCTTTGACTATGATATGGCGACGCGGACCCGCGCCTTGCGCAAGACTCAGGAGGTGCCGTCAGGCCATGATCCGGCGGATTATGTGACAAGGCGGCTGCATGCGCCGAGCCATGACGGAGAGCTGGTTCCGATCACCGTACTATATCGGCGGAGCACCCCGCTCGATGGCACGGCCCCCTGCCTGCTTTATGGCTATGGCTCCTATGGCATTTCGATCCCGGCGGCCTTCAGCGTTTCGCCGCTATCTCTGGTCGATCGCGGTTTCATCTATGCGGTCGCCCATATTCGCGGCGGCAAGGACAAGGGCTATGCCTGGTATCGCAATGGCCGGCGGGAGCACAAGGAAAACACCTTCCGCGACTTCATCGCCGCCGGAGACTATCTGGCGCAATCCGGTTACACGGCCCGAGGTCGCATCGTGGCGCAAGGCGGCTCCGCGGGCGGCATGCTGATGGGCGCGGTCGCCAATATGGCGCCGGACCTGTTCGCCGGGATCATTGCCGAAGTGCCCTTCGTCGATGTGCTCGGCACCATGCTCGACGACACATTGCCGCTGACACCGCCGGAATGGCCCGAATGGGGCAATCCAATCGCTGACCAGGCCGCCTATAAGCGCATTGCCGGCTACTCACCGTATGACAACGTCGCCGCCCTCGCCTATCCGTCGATCCTGGCAATGGCCGGATTGACCGACCCGCGGGTCACCTATTGGGAGCCGGCGAAATGGGTCGCCCGATTGCGCGTCATGTCGGCAAGCGACAATCCGGTCTTCCTGAAAACCGAAATGCATGCCGGCCATGGCGGCCAGGCCGGCCGGTTTGAACGGCTGAAGGACGTGGCGGTGGGGTGGATGTTTGCGTTGGCGGTGACGGAGTGCGGGACGGATTGAGGTTACGGTTACCTCCAGGAACGGCAGCGTCGATTTTCGATACGGCGGTTTCGGCAATGTCGCACGGAACACTCGCTTCGCGATTACATCCTTTTTGCCGGTCCTTGGTTGCCGGGACCCGGGAGCCCTCGCTTGGCAACTCCGCTGCCGTCGGTAAATCACACCAAGGGCGGAGAGACCAGTCCGCCATCTCCGCAGGGACCGTTCCCTTCGACCCTACCAGTCGGGCGGATCGGCGGGCCGCCGCTAACGACAGCGGCCCGCCAGAATTGGCATTCCCGGACGTTAATTCGGCAAGGTCGTATCGATGCCGCGTACCAGGAACTTCATTCCCTTGATCGCACCTGTGTCGAGAGAGGCGCCCTCAGCCACGGCCTCCTTGCCCGTATTGTCCGCGATCGGCCCGGTAAACGGCTTGAACGCTCCGCTACGGATTTCGTCCTGCTTGGCAAGAATGGCCTTGCGTTGCTCGTCACTCAGGTCCTTTGACAGGCCGGCCACCTCGACAGCGCCGTCGGCGACGCCGGCGAATGTATCTGCTCCTTCGAACGAGCCATCCATGACCTTGTTGATCTGGTCGATATAGATCGCGCCAAAATGGGCTTGGCCGGCGCAAAGATGCTTGCTGGGCGCAAACTTTGTGCTGTCGCTCAAGGTCGCCACGACATAGACACCCTTTTCTTCGGCCGCCGAAATCGCCGACGGCGTACCGGGGAACAATGAATAGAGCACGTCGCTGCCCTGGGCGATCAGCGATTCGGCGGATGCCCTGTTCTTGGCCGGATCGAACCAGGAATTCATCCAGACGACCTTGACGGACTTCAAGTCCGGATTGACGGATTGGGCGCCCAGAACATAGGCGTTCATCATGCCGACGACTTCCGGCAGCGGAAATGCCGCGATGATTCCAAGCTGGCCGTTCTTCGTCGCATATCCGGCCGCCATTCCGCACAAATAGGATGTTTCATAGTGGCGCGGGGCATAGGTGGCGAAATTCTCGGCATTGAGATAGCCACCGGCGTGAATGACGGCGAGATCCGGGCGTTGCTTGGCCAGCTTGAGGCCATCGTTCATATGGCCGAACGATCCCAGAAAGATTACCTTGGCTCCCTGCGCCGCCATCTTGTTCATAACGCGGGTTGAATCCGGTCCTTCGCCAACGCTGTCGACCGCCTGAACCTCGATCTTGTCGCCGAAGTGCTCCTCCATGACTTTTCGGCCGCGATCCAGTTCATGGTCCCAGCCGATTTCACCAATCGGATTTGGAACGATAAATCCGATTTTTAGTGGATCGGCTGCGATTGCGGGTCCGGCCAATATGGCCGCGGTTGCAACGATAATTGCCTTGTTGAACATCCTTATTTCCTCCTCCAAGGTTGGGTTTCCGCTCAGTTGCTTGGTTGATAATTTTCGCCGAGTGCCACGGGCGCGTTGAGCTTGATCCGCAGCGCGTCTCGCGACACGACGGCAAGAACCACGATGGTCATGGCGTAGGGCATGCAGGTCATGATCTGCGACGGAATGGGCAGGCCCAGGGACTGAACGGCCAATTCCGCCAACAGGGCGGCGCCAAATAAGTAGGCGCCGATCATGATCCGCAAAACGCGCCAAGTGCCGAAGACGACAAGGGCCAGGGCGATCCATCCCCGTCCGACGATCATTCCCTGCGACCAGACCGGCGTGAGGACGGTGGATGCGTAAGCGCCCGCGAGCCCGGCCATCAATCCGCCAAACACGATGGCCAGAAACCGTACTAACAGCACATTGATCCCGAGATTTTGTGCGATGTGCGGATCCTCGCCGACCACCTTCACAATCAAGCCGGTTCGGCTCTTGGCAAACATCCAGGCAAGAACCAAACCGATGGCGATTGTCAGGTAGACGGCGACATCCTGCCCGAACAGGATCGGCCCGATAACCGGAATTCCGGTCAGGAACGGAATGTCGAGCTTTGCGAGCGCGGCGAATGTGAAACTCTCATAGGCGCGTCCGAGCAATGCCGAAAGACCAAGTCCCAGAATGCCCACGGCCAGTCCGGCGGCAACCTGATTGGCGGAAAACACAAGGACCAGCATCGCAAATATGAGCGACACGGCCATTGCCGATACTGCGCCGGCGATAAAGCCGAGCATGTGGGACCCGGTTTCGTAGCAGGTGATAAAGGCTATCGCCGCGGCGATCGCCATCATGCCCTCCACGCTCAGATTGATAACACCGGACTTTTCGGCGACGACCTCTCCAAGGGCGGCGAGCAGAAGCGGCGTTGCCGTGCCGAAAGCGCCGGCGAGAACGAAGATGAGTGTATCCATCTAGGCTTCTCCGTGCCTTGGCCGCCGTCGGAATTCGAGGTTCACCATGGCGTAGGCCGCCAGATAGAAGACCAAGATGAACCCCTGAAACACGATGGGCGCCGAACTGGGTATTCCGGCCGACAGAACCGCGCCGTCCGCCCCGACATAGATGACCGCCATGAACAGGCCGGCGAGCACGATGCCAATCGGATTGAGCGCGCCGAGGAAGGCCACGATAATGGCGGCAAAGCCATATCCGGGGGACAGAATGGGCTGCAGCTTTCCAATCGGTCCGGAAATTTCGCCGACGCCGGCCAGTCCGGCCACGACACCGCCGCACAGAAGCGATATCCAGACGGCGCGATTGGCCGAAAAGCCTGCGTAGCGGGCCGCGCTGGGCGCAATGCCGCCAACCAGCAACCGAAACCCGGACAGGCTTTTCGTGACATAGATCCAGGCCAATACCGAGACAAAGAGCGTGATCAGTATCGACAGGTTCACACGCAGCAATCCGGAACTGGAAAACAATGGAAACATCGCGGCATCGGGAAACGGCACCGATTGCGGGAAATTGTAGCCGCGCGGATCCTTCAAGGGGCCGGTGACCAGATAGTAGAGGATCTGGAGCGCGATCTGATTCAGCATCAAGGTGACGATGATTTCGCTGGCATTGAAGGATGTGCGCATCCAGGCGGCGATACCTGCCCACGCGGCACCGGCGAGCGCGCCGATGACGATCATCGCCGGCAGCATCAGCACATTTTCACTGCCGGTCCACAGAATCGGGATGAGGCTAGCGGCGATCGCGCCGATGGTCAGTTGCCCCTCGGCTCCGATATTCCATACACGGGCCCGAAATCCGATTGCCAGCCCCTGTGCGATCAGAATGAGGGGGCTCGCCTTCACGAGGATCTCACTGATGTTGTAGCTGTCCAGCAGAGGCTCGATAAAAAAGCTGTATAGAACAATACCGGGCGACTTTCCCATCAGACCGAACAGGATCACGGCGCAGATCGTCGACAGTCCGATCGTAACGAACGGCAAGGCGAACAAGGCGGTTTTCGAGGGCGCTTGTCTTGGAGTGATTTCGAACCCCAACCACCTCATGAAATTGCCTCCGATTCGGGTTCGAGAAGGCCGACGCCAAACTCCCCGATCATCATCCGACCAATCCTTTCGGCATTGGTTTGCCGGGTGCGGATCGGCGGCGATAGCCGGCCGTCATACATGACGACCAGCCGGTCGGAGATTTCGAAAAGCTCCTCCAGTTCTTCGGAAATGACGAGTATGGCGGTACCGGCCTGTCTCAGATCGACCAGTTTCTGTCTGACCAAGGCCGCCGCCCCGACATCAATGCCCCAAGTCGGCTGGGATACGATCAAAACCTTGGGCTCAAGCTGCATTTCACGGGCGACGATGTATTTCTGCAAATTGCCGCCAGACAGGCTCGATGCGAGCGAATGCCGCCCGCGGGTCCGCACATCCATTTCCTCGATGCAGCGATCGGTGAAGGCGTTCTGCTCGGCGCGGCGGATCAGACCGTGTTTGACCATGCCGCGCCTATGGGCGGTCAGGAGGCTGTTGTCGGAAAGGGTCATCGGCGGCGCGGCGCCCCGGCCCAGCCTCTCCTCGGGCACAAAGGACAGACCGATTTTTCGCCGATGTTCCGGATTGAGATGGCCGGCGGGATTGCCCAGCAGGAGAATTTTCTCCGCTTGGGCCGGCGGCAATTCCTGTTCTCCCGAAAGCAACCGCGAAAGGGCGGACTGGCCATTGCCGGACACGCCGGCCACGCCGACAATTTCGCCCGAGCGCACCTCCAGTTCGATGTTCTTCAAACTGACGGCATGCGGATCAGGGCTGGGAAAGCTGAGATCATGGACCGCAAGGCGAACCTCCCCGTCGTCCGAGGCCGGTGGGTGATCGGCATGCGGAATATCACGGCCAATCATCAATGTCGCAAGCTCGTGGGAAGAAACGGCCGCCGGATCGACTTCGCCGGTCACCTGACCGTGACGAAGGATGGTCGCCGCATGGCAGAGCGCCCGGATTTCGTCGAGCTTGTGACTGATGTACAAAATCGCGATGCCGTTTTTTGACAGCAGACGCAAGGTCTCAAAAAGCTGTTCAATACTGGGCGGTGGCAGAACCGATGTCGGCTCGTCGAGGATCAACAGCTTGGGTTCCTGCAAGAGGCAACGAATGATCTCCACCCGCTGGCGTTCTCCGACTGACAGACCATGAACCAACGCCTGCGGATTGACCGGGAGTCCGAATTCCCTGCTTTTCGATCGGATACGCTCCGCCAGTTCCGGCAACGGCGCGGGAACCGTCAACGAGATGTTCTCCACGACACTGATCGTTTCGAATAGGGAAAAATGCTGGAAGACCATGCCGATCCCCAGGTTGCGCGCTTGTCCCGGGTTCTGGATCTCCACCGGTTTGCCGTTCCAGCGGATTTCGCCTCCGTCCGGCTGATGGACACCGAATATCGCCTTCATCAGGGTCGATTTTCCGGCGCCGTTCTCACCGAGGATCGCATGGATTTCACCGGGCGAAATCGTCAGGTCGATCGCGTCATTTGCAACAAAATTTCCGAACCGCTTGGTGATCCGATGCAGTTGGAGAAGAGGGGTGCCGTTTCCTTTTGTCGCGTTCCCAGTCACGAAAAGACTTTTATCCCAGGCATGTCGACAAATCCGGGCAGCTTCGCAATTCTGCCGATCCATCTCTGGATCGCCGGATAGTAGAAAAGGTCAACGCCCCCTTCTCCCGCCAAGGCGGTATAGGGAAAACAGGCAATGTCGGCGATTGTCGGCCGGCTGCCCACGAACCAGTCGCGCCCGTGAAATTCCTGTTCGGCCAGATGATCTTCGGCGATACGGAACAGGCGATGAGCCCCGGCACGTGCTGCGTCAATGTCGAGTTCATAACCGAGCACATCATGCAGCCGGGCCGCCGACGCCGTCGCCGTGATCTGGTCGGCGAAAGTCAGCCATTGCATCACATTGCCTACCATGCACGGATCGTCGGACGGCCACCACTGACGGCTGCCGTCATAGCGATTGGCGAGGTATAGAAGGATGGCTTGGGCGTCGCGAATGACCAGACCTTCATCTTCGAGAACGGGAAGTTGGCCCAACGGGTTTATCTTTTTGAATTCAACTCCGTGATGCTCCGCTCCGGGATAGAAGTCCACCGGCCGATTCTTGCATTTCAGTCCCAATATACTCACCAGAAGCCGAACTTTGTAACAATTGCCGGAAAGCACATAGTCGTAAAGCTTCATTTCATGCGGCCTCCCGCGACGGTTCTACCCCGTAAGTCACCCCGTTGGCCTTGAGCCACCGACGGTAGGCGATCGACGACGTGTCCGCGCGGGTCGGCAATTCGCGCCGGGGATCCAGCGGTAGAAGCGCGGGTACCTGGTTTTCCAGAATGATCCGGTCCTGAAGGAAGATATTCTGCTGAAAATGCAAAAGATCGGTGTCGGAATTATCCTCGTCGAACACCAGCACGAAGGAGTGGACGTCGCATAGGTCTTCCTCGACAGGCTGGATGAACAGGCCGACAAGGTCCCAAACGCCCTCCCGGATGGGACAGGTCTTGTAAAGGATGGTCGAAAAGGGATGCGGCACCCGGTATTTGTATTCGGTGATCTGGCCGCCTGTCGTCGTGGCCGCCGCAGCCGCGATCGGTTGGAAAAACCGACACTTCGTCGCCCAGATTTCATCCCGGTCGGCATCCATTTCAACTTTATACTGCTCGACCGCGGGACGCTCCTCCAATCCAAGGAATCCGGTATGGACGAAGGGAAAATGCGCCATATCAAGGAAATTCTCGACTGCACGCTGACCGGAACACCTGACGGTGACGCTACCGGCGGTCACCAGGCGACGGCCCTCATCCTCGAACTCCGGCATGTCGTAGAGCGGGCGTGGATTATCGTCGAGCGACGTCCAAACATGGCCATAGCGTTCTTGTACGGGGAGCCGCCGCTCGGACAGGTCGGTAACGACGACGTCTCCGTTTGCGCGACAGGCCGTAATGTCGGTGCCGAGCAAGCGTGTGCGCTTTTTGACCCCTTCCGCGAAATCTTCCAGCCGACCGATTGCGTAGCAGTGTGAGCGGGTGAAATCGTCAAGTGCCAATTTTTTGTGCCTCCCCTCTTGGGCTCAAACCAGTAAAGCCGACTCCGTTGCCGCGCGTTCGTGGACTATCCAACGGCTTGCCGCTTGAAGGTGTTCGGCTCCCGGGGCGTTGTCCGCACGGGCTGCAACATGCACCATGGATCCGCGTGCCCGCATGGGTTGGACCGCCAGCAGGAGGTCGGTATCCAAGGCATCCGGTCGAAAGACAATCCGATTCCGGCCGGATACTTCATCCTCACCGGTGATCGATTCCAGCAATCCGCTTTGCGCTTCCTCGGAGCGAAAATGCAGAGAGCGGCACGGTACCCAGGAGCCGTCGGGAAGCGATGACGCGTCGGCGGCGCCATCCGGCGACACCCAGATCATGCCCGCCGCCTCGCGGCAGTCATACCATACCGCCTGAATTGTCTTTGGCGGTTCCAGATCGGGATGCGCCGGAATGGCCGCGCAGCCACCGTCTCCATCAAACGCCCAGCCATGATAGAGACAGGATAGCCTGTTGCCCCGGACCCTGCCGAAGGAGAGCCGCATTCCCCGGTGCGGGCACCGGTTTTCCCAGGCCCGGACAATGCCGTCCTGGCCGCGCCATAACACGATATCATGATCGTCGACGATCACACGGACCGCCGAATGTGGCGGAACCGTATTGACCAGCCCAACGGCTGTCCAACCGTCCGACATCCAATTCCCCTCCATTTGGTACCGCTTGTCATCACGGCTTTGAACTTGATAACAGGCAATCCTCCGCTAACATAGTCGAACAATTGAAACTCGACGTTCAATAAATTGGACACTCCAGATGCTGAAAAATGTCGAACTGAAGGATATTAGCGGTTTCGTGCAGATTGCCCGCTCAGGTAGCCTGACGCGGGCGGCCAGGGAGGCAAACATACCAAAGGCGACATTGAGCCACAATTTGCGCCGACTGGAAGATGCGATTGGCGTTGAACTTTTTATCCGTGGTGCACGTGGATTGAAACTGACCGATGCGGGCAAGGCGCTTCATGACCATTGCAATCGGATATTCGATAGCTGCGAAGTGGCCGTAAGCGCCGCAAAACGGGCCCATTCATCCATCGGTGGCAAGATTCGTCTCACTGCCGCCGCCGAATTCGGAACATCCATTCTCGGAGCCGCGGTTTTGCATCTTTCCCATGAAATGCCGGGGATCGATTTCGAAGTGAGGATGTATCCCAGTGATACGCTGTTGGTTGACCAGCGCGATTTCGATTGCCTTATCCATGTGGGCCAGGCGCCGGATTCCAGCTTTTTATGTCGCAAGATGGGGGATGTATCCTACCGGATCTACGCCAGCCCAGACTTCCTCGCGCGCAATGGTGACCTGTCCAATCCGACCACCGTCAGTTCCAAGCCCGGCGTGCAATATACCCGAAGTGGGATTCCCGAAGCCTGGATTCTGAACGACGGAAAAAAGGAGCGCTGCATTTCGTTTTCCGGCAGATTCAACGCCAACGATTACTGGATGGCGAAGTACTTTGCCGTGTCCGGGGTCGCGATGGCCTATCTGCCCGATTTCTTCGTTCATTACGAAGTTAACCAGGGCAATCTCGTTCCGGTTCTGCCGGATTGGCGATCAGAGAGCATCGCCGCCTGGGTCATCTATCCCCGATCCCGCCACGGCAACCCGCGCATCAAAATGGTCGTGGACGCGCTGTGCGAAAATTTCGACGAATTTATCCTTTATCCTGGATATCATCTGACGTCGCAGATGCCGGAGAGCAAATTACCGAAAGACGATGCCCTAGGGTCCGTAGCCTGAGCCTGATAGGGGCTCGACGTCAATTCGGCTGACCCGCGCTTGTCGAGGGCCGAGCCACAGGGCAACCTCAAACATGTCGATCAAATCCGACTGGCCGCGCGCCAGAATGGTTATCCCATGGGGTCCAACAGTACATTCGCCGGCAAGATCAAGTCGGTCGGCAAAACGCGCCGCGAATTCGAGGAATTCGTGGCTGTCAAAGTCTCCTCGGATCCGGAGCCTGACCGTCAGGGGACCGTTCATACCGACCGTCCACACCTACAACGGAAGAGGGAAACAAACGCCACTACAGATCCAATACCAGTCTTTTGCCCTTGCAACGCGACACGCAGGGCATGATGACCTTGCCGCCATCCTTTTCCAGATCATTGAGATAATGGTCACGATGGTCGGGCTGACCCTCGATAACCGTGGTCATGCAGGTGCCGCATACACCCTGTTCGCAGGAGGTCAGAGGCGTAATACCGGCCATCTCCATCGCCTCGATGATCGTTTGATCGGCAGCGACAGTCAGTATCCTTCCGCTCTGGCGCAGCTCAACTTTGAATGCACCGCCGCTTGTGTCGAAGGCGTTGGCGTCGACCGAAAAATACTCAAGATGAACGTGGTCCGGGGGCCAACCGGCAAGGCCGGCCACGTTCTTTACAAGCGCCATGAACGGACCAGGTCCGCACATATAGAGATGGGCCCGCGGATCGGGATCCGACAGGATACCTTTCAGGACGCCGTCTAAGGCCGGCGGTAGCAGACCGAGATGGACGGGAGCACGTTCAAGGTCTGCGAGTTGCGGCGCCAATGGAATATTATCCCTGTCACGGGCAAATACATGCAGCGTCGCGGCGCGACCTTGCGCCTGGCGCAACCGCGCCATGGCGAGGAGGGGCGTAACGCCGATACCGCCGGCGAGCATAAGCGCCGGGCCGTCACTGTCTAACAGTTTGAAATTGTTGCGCGGTTCACTGATCGTGAGCCTGTCGCCCGGTTCGAACTGGTGCATTCTGGCCGAACCGCCACGGCTTTCCGGCTCCCGTTTGACGCCGATCAGATAACGGTCGGTATCCCACGGTCCGTTCCACAATGAATAGTGACGTATGAGATCGTCCGCCAAATGCACCTCGATGTGGGCGCCGGCGCTAAAGGGAGGCAGGGCGCCGTCGGAGCCTTCCAGTTCGAAGCAGCGGATCTCCGGCGTATCATCCCATAAATGGGCGATTGTGACCTCGAACATCACGGCAACCACAATGTGCCGTCCTCGGCCGTATAGGACTTGGAGCCGACAAGCTCCAGATGATCCGCATCCCCCAAAATCCCCGGGTGGACGAAGGGGAAGTGGGCATTGTCGATCACATTGTCGACGACGCGCAGACCGGACGGGTCGCCGAGGGTTGTCCAGACATAGCCCAGCCGTTCCACGACCGGGAGCGGTCGGCCATCGCATTCCGCCGAAATCCAGGTCCGGCGCACCGTCAGGTCGACCCGGCGGTCAAGAAGCTGTGTGGCGCGTCGGCCCTGACGACGAATATCCGTGGGCGAGCCGACCACATACCACGCGTTCCACACGGTGGTATCGTCTTTGGCGTCCATTCGATCAGTGGCTTTCGATGATGTCCGTCAGCAGCGCTTTCTTGAACGCTTCCTTGCCCATTGTGGCGGCGGTCCCGAGTTCGCGCAGCCATTTGCGGTACTGATTGGAAACCTTGTCGGTCGGAAGAGAAATCTCTTCCAACGACAATCCACCCGGTTGGCTTTCAATGACCGGTTGATCCTCGGAAAGCACGATCTTCTGAAAGTCGAGCGGTTGCTCATCGGGCATGTCCTCATCGGTATGCGCGATGATCATGAAGTTGCGGCAGCGTTCGGCAGATACCGGGCTCGACGTGGTCCAGAGCAGAAAAGGATTGTCGTTTCTGTAAAGACGAATTGAAAGATTGATCGAATAGGGCATCGTCGCCCGATAGGTAAAGCTCCCCAGAGGACTGTCTTCGGGCAAATTCTCCAACATGTCCTTGCCCGGCTCCAAATAGAACCGCAGTTCCCCGCCGACGCGGTCGATGGGGACGATCGCCGGCTCCGAATAGGCGGGATCGTAGAGCGTTCCGGGATGGACATAGGCGAAATGCGAGAAGTCGGTGAAGTTCTCCCAGCGGCGTTCCGCCGAACTATCCCAATCATAGGGTTCGGCCACAATGATGCGCTTGTATTCTGGATTCTCCCAGGCCTCGCAATAGGGGATGTCCGTGCAGTCCCACGTGCCGTCGAGCCGAACCCAGACGAGGCCGTATTCTTCCCTGGCCTCAAAGGCCGGAACAAATGCCTTCTTCGGAATCGGATCATTGGGGCAGGCGGGTATGTGTTTGCATTTGCCGTCGGCGCCGTAGCGCCAGCCGTGATAAGGGCATTGGATCGAATCGCCGTCGACTACCTCGCCGCCTGACAATTTGGCGAAGCGGTGCACGCAGCGGTCACGCATGGCAACCAGTTTTTCGCCGAGCCGGGCGACGACGATCTGCTCGTCCAGCAAGACCCGGCCAATCGGCCCGCCTTCACCGTCACCGGATTCATCAAGCTCCTTGACCGTGCAGACCGGGTGCCAGAAATGCCGCAGATAGGACTGATCGCCGACCAAGGGATGCTGAATGTTCATAATGAGCCCCTCCTTAATTTCGCGGCAGCCTATGAGAAATTAAGGGTACAAAATAGCCGCCGAAATTGGATCGGCCGTTCAAAAAATCGAACGGTTGATTTTAGTCGGCGATCAACGGGAGCAAGCCCCGGACCTGATTTGAGGATCTTCGGGTCTAAAGATTCGTGCAATCACACGGTTCGCACCGAACCCGATTGAAGGCAACGTAGAATCACCGTGTGCTGCGCGGCTTTGAAAATGGGCATTGCCCAAAACCGCGATCAATGGCGGGGCCAACTAAAAAGGCGGAGCCGATCGGGCTCCGCCTTTTTTCGCTATCGCGGTGTTCTCAGGACACGCCTTCGTAAAGTTCCAGGACGTAGTCCCAGTTCACCAGATTATCGACGAAGGCTTCCAGGTATTTCGGGCGCAGGTTACGGTAGTCGATATAGTAGGAGTGCTCCCAGACGTCGCAGCCGAGCAGCGGCGTGGCGCCGTGGATCAGCGGGTTTTCGCCGTTCGGGGTCTTCATGATTTCAAGCTTGCCGTCCTTGATGGCGAGCCAGGCCCAGCCTGAGCCGAACTGGGTGATTCCGGCCTGGATGAAGTCCTCGCGGAACTTGTCGTAGCCGCCGAGGTCGCTGTCGATCCTGGATGCAAGCGCGCCCGGAACGGCCCGTCCGCCGCCGCCGCCCTTCATCCATTTCCAGAAGTGCACGTGGTTATAGTGCTGCGCCACATTGTTGAAGATGCCCGGATTGGCGCCGTGGCTGGCGACGACGATTTCCTCGACGCTCTTACCTTCCAGGTCCGTCCCGGAGAGCAGGTTGTTGCCGTTGGTCACATAGGCCTGGTGATGTTTGCCGTGATGGTATTCCAGGGTCTCGGCTGACATATACGGCGCCAATGCATCCATCGCATAAGGCAGTTCTGGCAATTCAAGGGCCATGGATCACACTCTCCTCAATCCAGTTATCCAGCGCGCCGAACTAAGAACGGCCGGACGCGGTTTAAACGTCTTTCCATGCAACATAGAACCAAGACCGGCGCGCGGCAACGTCCGAAAGCGGTCAATCGCGATTTGTGGCGGCCGCCGGCGGTTCCAGATTCAGCCGCTTAGGCGTGGGCCCATTCCCAATAGAGTTCCCGGGCCCGCGCACCGATCGGACCGGGTTGCAGGTCGCGGTCTTCAATGCGGTTGATCGGCGTGACTTTGGAATAATTGCCGGTGGAGAAAATCTCGTCGGCGGACAGGAAGTCATCGATACACAGCGTGGCTTCGTGCACGGTGTAGCCGGCCCGGCGCAACAGCTTGATCACCCGGCGGCGGGTCACGCCGGCGAGGAAGGTGCCGTTGGCCTGGGGGGTGAACACCGCGCCATCCCGGGCCATGAAAATATTCGCCGTCGCCAGTTCGGCCACATTGCCGAGCATGTCCATGACCAGCGCGTTGTCGAAGCCGCGATCGCGGGCCTCCTGCAGCGCCCGCGCGTTGTTGGGGTAAAGGCAACCGGCCTTGGCGTTGACGGGCATGGTCTCGATGGTGGGCCGGCGAAACTTGCCCAACGTGACGGAAAATCCCGTCGGCTCGGGCATCGGCGTCTCATAGAGGCAGAGGCAGAATTTGGTGGTCTCCGGATTGGGGGCAACCGCCATATAGCCGCCGTCCTGCGCCCAATACATGGGACGGATATAGAGGGCGGAATCGGAGGCGAACCTGCCGACGCCTTCTTTCGACAGGTCGTGGATCTCCTGCCAGTCCATGGTCGGTTTCAGGCCCAGGGCACGGGCTGAATTGTTGACCCGCTGGCAATGATGATCGAGATCCGGGGTCACCCCCTCGAATGCGCGGGCGCCATCAAATACCGACGATCCGAGCCAGGCGCCATGGTCCCTGGGGCCCATAATCGGCGGATTGCCCTCGTGCCAGGTGCCGTCCAGCCAGGTCCAGGTCTTCGACCATTCGGTCATGGGTCGTCCTCCGAAGCAGATTTGGAAGGAAATAAAATCGGAGGCGGATCGAACGCCGAACCGGCCGTCAGGTCAACACCTCATCTCGATAAAGAGGTCAATCAGAAAGAATTTTGATGCCTTGACATGAAGTTCATGTTTTGTTCCGATACGGAAATTCCTTTTTTGATGGTTTTATTTCCGGTGGCACTCCATGGAACAACGATTGAGCATGATCAGCCTTGGCGTGGATGATTTGAAACGGTCCCGGCGGTTTTACGAGGCCGGGCTCGGCTGGTCGGCGGCGCCGGGCTCAAACGAGACGATCGTGTTCTTTGCCATTGCCGGCATGGTGCTCGGGCTTTATCCGCGCACCGAACTGGCCAAGGATGCCGGCGTCGACCTGCCGCCGGCGCCGGGGCCGATCACGCTGGCGCATAATGCCCGGTCGCGCGTGGATGTCGATCAACTGATCGACCAGGCCGTCGCAGCCGGA
The DNA here is from genome assembly GCA_965224185.1 of Rhodobiaceae bacterium. Classification (GTDB taxonomy): domain Bacteria; phylum Pseudomonadota; class Alphaproteobacteria; order Rhizobiales. The sequence goes on from OZ245042.1 coordinate 646,001, forward strand.
GCGCGGCTGGTGAAAGCGGCACAGGAAGTGTTTTGGGGCGGCTATTCGGGCTATATCGCCGATCCGGATGGCCATCTGATCGAGATCGCCCATAATCCGTTTTGGGAGATCGACAAAAACGGGCATATCTATTTGGGTTGACCCTGCGCCAATTGTTCACTTTTCCCGGCCTGAAAAAAGGTTCATTGTGCGCCGCGATTCAATCGGCAATTTTGTTTTTGAGATCGAGACATGGCGTATTCCACCTTCGTTTTCGATGCCTATGGGACCTTGTTCGATGTGCATGCCGCCGTGCGGCGGCACCAGGAGGCAATGGGGCCGGAGGCGCAACGGTTTTCCGATATCTGGCGGGCCAAGCAGCTCGAATATTCGTGGACCCGGGCCTTGATGGCGCGCTATGCAGATTTCTGGGCGTTGACCGAGCAGGCGCTCGACTATGCATTTGCCGCCGTTCCGTCAGCCGACAAGTCCAAACGGGCCGACCTTCTGGCCGCCTATATGCGGCTTGATGCCTATCCGGAAGTGCCGGAAGTCCTGAAAGGGTTGAAGCAATCGGGCGCGCGGCTGGCGATCCTGTCCAACGGGTCGCCGAACATGCTCGACGGTGCGGTGCGGTCCGCCGGTCTGCAGGATGTACTCGACGACGTGTTTTCCGTCGATGACCTGCGCACTTACAAGTCCAATCCGGAGGTCTATGACATGGTGACGACCAGCTACCGGATATTCCCGGACGCGGTGTCGTTCCAATCGTCCAATCGCTGGGATATTGCCGGCGCCACCGCTTTCGGATTCCGCACCGTGTGGATCAACCGCGCCGGTATGCCCGATGAATATGGCGACCTGTCGCCGGCGGCGGTGCTGCCATCGCTGGAGGGGCTGGCGGCGTTGCCCTGACTATCGCACGTTTCGTTCAATCGGGTCTTGTACAACATATGAAATAGTCATTCCCGCGAAAGCGGGAATCCAGGGCTAAAACAAAGGCCTATGTTAGCGACCCTGGATTCCCGCTTGCGCGGGAATGACTGCGGGACCTGATTTGTGAATCCACTTTTTGGAAGCGCGTGTTAGAGTGTCGTTCGGTCACCGCGAATAGAACAACGTTCTCACGCTACAATTCGGAACGATCCACCCATTTTTCGACCTTGACCGGCTGATAGCGCTCGAAGGCGTCGAGTATGCGATCGGGATCACTGTCGAAAATCAGATCGTCACGCAGGGCCTTGCGCACAAATCCTTCCGAGGCCTGATGATCCAGGAACGCGGAAAGCTGGTCATAGTAGCCGGCGACATTCAAGAACGCATAGGGCTTGGCGTGGTAACCGAGTTGCGCCCAGGTCCAGATCTCGAAAATTTCCTCCAATGTGCCGATGCCGCCGGGCATGGCGATGAAGCCGCCGGACAGGTCGGCCATCATCATCTTGCGCTCATGCATGGAGCCAACCACGTGGAGTTCGGTCAGGCGGTCGTGGGCCAGTTCCTTGTCAACCAGGGATTTCGGAATTATGCCGTGGGCCTCGCCGCCGGCGTCGAGCACAGCATTGGCGATGCAGCCCATCAGTCCGACCTTGGCGCCGCCATAGACCAATCCGACGCCGCGTTGCACCATCGCCCGGCCCAAGGCCCGAGCCGCGTCGGCGTATTCGGGCAAGCGGCCGGGGCTGGAGCCGCAATAGATGCAGATGCGCCGCGGTGTGATGTTCATTCGGCCAACCCGCCCAATATCCGCGCCCAAGACCGGATGCCGCCGTGATAGCTGGTCATCTCGTATTTCTCGTTCGGGCTATGCACTCGATCGTCGTCGAGACCGAAGCCGACAAGCAGGGAATCCATGCCAAGACGGTCCTTGAATTCACCGACAATGGGGATCGATCCGCCGCAGCCGATGATCGCCGTCGGCACGCCCCACTCCGCCTCCAATGCAGCCTGACCGGCGGCCAGGGCCGGACTGTCAAGCGGCACCTGCAAGGCGGGCCCGGAGCCGTGTCTGATGAAATCGACGGCGCAATCATCGGGAATGTGTTGGCGGATCAGGTCGCGAAATCCGGTCCGTACCGCTTCCGGGTCCTGGCCGGCGACGAGGCGGAACGTGATCTTGGCGGAGGCGACGGAGGGAATAACGGTTTTCGACCCATCACCGATATAGCCGCCGACAATGCCGTTGATTTCGCAGGTCGGCCGCGACCAGATCTGCTCCAATGCGCTGCGTCCCTTCTCGCCGGCCGGGATCTTCAAGCCGATTGCACCGAGAAACGCGTCAGAGGAGAAATTCAAGGCGTCCCAATTTTCCATGACATGATCCGGCATTTCCTCAACGCCGTCATAGAAGCCGGGGACGCATATGCGGCCGTCATCGTCGCGCAGATGGGAAAGCGCCTTGACCAGAACGTGGATCGGGTTGCGGGCGGCTGAGCCGTATATGCCCGAATGCAGATCGATCGACGGCCCGCGAACGAACACCTCCTCGCCCACCATGCCGCGCAGCATGGTGGTGATCGCCGGTGTCTTGGCATCCCACATGGCGGTGTCGCAGACCAGGGCCATGTCCGCCTTCAATTCCTCCGCATGAGCCTCCAGGAACGGCTGAAGGGACGGGCTGCCGCTTTCTTCCTCGCCCTCCAGCAGGAATGTCACATCGATGGGGAGATCACCGGTTTCTTCGATCCATGCGCGACAGGCCTCGACGAAGGTCATCAACTGACCCTTGTCGTCGGCGGCGCCGCGGGCCCGGATTGCCTTGGTTCCATCTTCGCGGGTTTCGATCCCAGGTTCGAAAGGCGCGGTCTCCCACAGGTCCAGCGGGTCAACCGGCTGTACGTCGTAATGGCCATAGAACAGGACATGGGGCCGAGACGCGCCGTTCTTGCGATGTCCGACCACCATCGGATGGCCGTCGGTGTCGCGTACGGCGCTGTCGATCCCTAGCCTGCCCAGATAGTCAGCCAGCCATTTCGCCGCTCGACGACACTCATCCGCATAGGCCGGGTCGGTGGATATGCTTTTGATGCGCAACAGGTCGAACAATGTCGCCACGCTGTCGTCGAGGGACGCGTCAATGCGGTCGAGGACCCGGTCCTGCAAAGCCATGGGCTGTCTCCAGTCTGCTCAGTATCGGCCGATGCTTTAAAAGCCGCGTTTCATGTTGCCCAGAATGCCGCGCACCAGGGCGCGACCGAGTGAAAAACCGACGTCGCGGACCACTGATTCCAAGATCCCGCCGGTGGTCGTCTTGCGGCGGCTGCGGCTTGTGGTGGAGCGTTTACGGCTTGAACTGGTCGGCCGGTCGTCGCGGCCGATTTCCGGCAGTTGGTAGCCTGTCCGGGAGCGGCGCATACGGCCGGCCATTTCGCGCTCCAGGTCCTCGCGCCGGCGCTGCAATTCTTCCTGGCGGGCCTTCTCCTCCGCCCGGGCCTGCAACATTTCCTCGGCCGACCGGCGATTGATGGTGGTGTCATATTCGCCGTGCAGCGGGCTGTCGCGGATGATCGCTTTGCGCTCCCTGTCGGTGAGCGGGCCAAGACGCGATGACGGTGGCCGGATCAATGTACGCTGCACGACCGACGGGACGCCCTTCTTTTGCAGCACGGAAACCAGGGCCTCGCCGACACCGAGTTGGGTAATGACTTCGAATGTGTCGAAATCGGGATTAGGCCGAAAGGTGTCGGCGGCCGTCTTTACCGCCTTGCGCTCGCGGGGCGTATAGGCCCTGAGCGCATGCTGGATGCGATTGCCAAGTTGCGCCAGAACGCTTTCAGGCACGTCCAGGGGATTCTGGGTGACGAAAAAGACGCCGACCCCCTTGGAGCGGATCAGCTTGACCACCTGTTCAACCCGATCGACCAGGATCTTCGGGGCTTCGTCAAACAGCAGATGGGCTTCATCGAAAAAGAAGACCAGCTTCGGCTTGTCTGAATCGCCGACCTCCGGCAGTTCCTCAAACAGTTCCGACAACAGCCACAACAGGAATGTGGCATAGAGCCGGGGCGCCATCATCAGGGTATCGGCGGCCAGTACGTTGACCATGCCGTTGCCGTCTTCGTCGCGGCGCATGAGATCGGAAATGTTCATGGCCGGTTCGCCGAAAAACTTGTCGCCGCCCTGCTCTTCCAAGACCAGGAGCCGCCGCTGGATGGCGCCGACAGAGGCCCTCGACACATTGCCGTAAGCGACCGATATCTCCTTGTAGTTGTCGCCGATATGCTTCAACAGCGCCCGCAGGTCGGCCATGTCGAGCAGAAGCAGGCCCTCGTCGTCGGCCAGACGAAAGGCGATGTTGAGGATCCCCTCCTGGGCCTCCGACAGATCCATCAGCCGGGACAACAACAGCGGACCCATATCGGTCATGTTGGTGCGGATCGGGTGTCCCTTTTTGCCGAATAAATCCCAGAACACCGTTGGGGCGGCCTGGAACTTGTACGCGTCGGCGAAGTCGATGGTACGGGCCCGTTCCAGGAGAAAGTCCTTGGCGGTTCCGGCGACCGCCAACCCGGACAGGTCCCCCTTCACGTCGGCGCAGAACACCGGCACCCCGGCGCGGGACAATCCCTCCGCGAGAATCTGCAAGGATACCGTCTTGCCGGTGCCGGTGGCGCCGGTGATCAATCCATGGCGGTTGGCGTATTTCAGGGGCAGATATTCCGCCTTGTCGCTTTTGCCCAGGAATACCCCATCGGGATTGCGCATGCCGGTAACTCCAGCCAGATTGATTGCCAAATGTGCCGACCGGTTATAGGCACGGCCCAGCCGGACCGCAATCAGCACGGCGATTTCTATGTGTGTTTTATGTTGACGGCGGCAAACAATGACCCGTCAAACTGGTCAGTATTTGCTACCTTTGGTATAATTTTCCGACGGTGCTTGTTTTACGCAGCGACCTATTGTCAAATTAGAAAGGGGAGATTCGCCGCTCAGGGAACGCTACGACATGGAAGAACTGATCGCCAGGCTGGTGATGAAAACCGGACTGTCGGAAGAGGTCGCCACCAATGCGATCGGGATAATCGTGCGGTTCCTGGCCAAGGATGGCCCCCAAGACAAAGTCGATCAGATGCTGTCCGCCCTCCCGGAGGCCAACGCGTTTTTGGAACAGGGCGGAAAAGCGGGCGGCGGCATGCTTTCGGGACTTGTCGGAGGCATGGGCGCCATGAGTGCACTCAATCAATTGACATCGGCCGGTCTCAATTTCGACCAGGTACAAAGTGTCGCCAGGGAGGTGGTCGACTTCGCTCGTCAGAAAGCGGGTGAGGAAACCGTCAACGACGTGGTTCGCTCAATTCCGGGATTAAATCAGATCGTTTAAACAAGCCAAAACCGGCATCCATTTTCTAACCTTAGAATTGCACCCAACGAACAGAAGGAAGTTCAAACATGTCGTCGTATCCGATAGAAAAAATCGAAGGTATCGGACCGAAATACGGGAAGAAGCTGGCCAAGATCGGGGTCAAAACAACCAAATCGCTGCTGGACCGGGCCAAGGATCCGAAAGGACGCAAGCAACTGGCGGCCGATGCGGGAATCGACGAAAAATACGTTCTCAAATGGGCCAATATGGCCGACTTGATGCGTATCAATGGGGTCGGGGAAGAATATTCGGAGCTGCTGGAAGCGGCCGGTGTCGACACGGTCAAGGAGCTCAAGCATCGCAACGCGGCCAATTTGGCGGCCAAGATGGCCGAGGTGAACGAAAAGAAAAAGCTGGTGCGCCTGGTGCCGAGCGAGAAATCCACCACCAAGTGGATCAAACAGGCGAAAACGCTCAAGGCGATGATGACCTATTAAGTGGCGGCGTCGGGGCGCGCTTCGCGTCCCGACCTCCAACCGCAATTCAAACAGATATGGCGCATCTCAGAGTTCGATCTGAGCGTGGCGTAGTGCTTCGACGACCGTATGGGTCTTGTTGGAGGCGTTGAGCTTTTCGCTGGCATTTTGCAGATGGGCATGCACGGTGCGTTGCGAGATCTGCAGCAATTGGGCGATTTCGCTCGCCGTTTTGCCGATTGCCGTCAATTCCAGAACCCGGCGTTCGCGGGCCGATAAATCACCGGGCCGCGACTGGCCGATCTTGCCGATGATCATGAGGCGGCGCATGGCGGCCTGGCACAGATGATCATAGGCCACCAATTCCCGATCGGTGAAACCGAGATCGGTGCCGGCGCAGATCACGCAGCCCTGGTAGGGATTGATCTCGCGGATTGGAACCGCCACGAGACGAATGCGACCGTCGCCGGCCGCCGCATGCATCAACTCGGACGTTAAAAACCCTTCGCGTTCACGTCCGGCTTCCAAATGCCAGTTCACGGGCCGCCGGCCGGTATAGCACATGTTGAGCACCGGATCGTTGGCCGGCACTTCGGTTATCGTTCCGCCGCCGGTCCGTTCATCGCTCCATCGCACACGCAAAAGCAGCTTCTCGATCGGCCGGTTGGGCATCGGCAGACCGGTAACGATGATATGGGTCGCTCCGCGCGACTGCGCCGGGCGCTCAATCATATCAATCACAGCTTCGGGATCATTTATCGACGTGATCTCTCGAAGGCTGTCAAACAGTTCATCAACTTTCGTCATTTGACCGCATGCGAAATCGTTATCGCTCTGGAAATCGGCGACTGCCCTTTAACTGCTTCATTTATACGTGGGTTCAACCCCCAAGCCCCGGTGAATTTTTGACGGAAACTCGCGTCCGCGTCAAATCGTACATCTACACTTGCGGAAGATTCCGGCGCGGTATCCCAGATAATCGCCATGCCCGTCCCGGCTGCGTAACCCGGCCGTGTTGCGGTTGCCGCACCGCTGGTATTATAAGGTGGCGAACCTGTTTTGATGTGATCGAGCATGGCGGCTGAAATCGTAGATTTTACGAAAAATTTCCCCCCGGTCGGCGAGCCGGACTGGCGTGATGCGGTGTTGAAAACCCTCAAGGGCGTTGACTTTGGCCGGTTGGTGACGGAAATCGGTGACAGTATCGCCGTCGAGCCGCTTTACGCGCGGCAACCGGACGCCGAGGCGTTGACGATGCGCCCGGCGGGCAGCCCCTGGACGATCGTCCAACGGGTCGATCATCCGGATCCCGATCACGCCGCCGCGCAGGCGCTTACCGATATTGACGGCGGTGCCGGCGCCTTGGAAATCGTCGATGCAGCATCCCCCAATGCCTATGGATTTGGATTGAACCTGACCACGGATGCGCTCGGGCGGGTGATTCGCGCATTGCCCCCGGGGCGGATCGCCTTACGGATTGCGCCCGGCGTCGCGTGTAGCGGCCTTGCAGATCAAGTTGCGGCGGTGATTACGGATACCGGCCTCGATATGGCGCAAACCACCGGCTCGCTGGGTCTCGATCCCATCGGTGGTGCCGCGGCGGTCGGCGAGACCCCGGCCGACTGGCAGGCCCCCGATGGCCGGCTTGCGGACCTTGCCGCCGGCGCATTGGCATCGGGATTACCGTGGCGCCTGTTCGAGGCGGACGGACGGCCCTATGCGGCCGCCGGGGCTTCGGCGGCGACCGAGCTTGCGGCAATCCTTGCCACGGGCATTCATTATCTTCGGGTGCTGGACCATGCCGGCGCCGACGGTGCCGATCTCGGCGCCGCCATCGGGCTTTCCGCGATCGCGGATGCGGACCAGTTTCTCACCCTTGCCAAGTTCCGCGCGCTACGCGGCCTTTGGCGGCGGGTGCTTGATGCCAGCGGACTGGATGCGGATAACATCTATCTTCATGGGCAGAGTTCCTGGCGCATGATGACCCGCACCGATCCCCATGTGAATATCCTGCGTACCACGGTTGCGGCCTTTGCGGCGGGGCTTGGCGGGGCCGACAGCGTAACCGCCCTGCCCTATACGCAAGCGATCGGATTGCCGGACGGCCACGCCCGCCGTATCGCACGCAACATGCAGGTCATCCTGCTCGAAGAATCCAATCTGCACCGGGTGACCGATGCCGGCGCGGGATCGGGCTATGTGGAAAGCCTCACCAGGGAGATATCCGAGCGGGCCTGGGCGCTGCTGCGGAAAATTGAAGGGCGCGGTGGCATCGTTCAGGCCCTTCAGGACGGTTACGTCCAATCCCTGGTCGGAAAAAACCGGGATCGCGAAGACGCCGAAATTGCCAAACGCAAGCACCGGCTGACCGGAACCAGTGCATTTCCGAATATCGACGAGGCGCCGGCATCGGTGTTGATTCCGGTGGACGACCGGGCCGGGTCGGACAACGCGGACACCGCGATTACGCCTATCCGGCCCCAGCGCATGAGCGCACCGTTCGAAACATTGCGGGACGCCGCGCGGTCGCTACCCGGCGCCGATGGGTCCGGGCCGACGGTGTTCCTGGCCAATCTCGGACACCTGTCGGATTTCACCGCCCGGGCGTCCTGGGCCAAGAACTTCTTTGAGATCGGCGGCCTTGCGGCACCGTCCAATGACGGGTTCCAGGGCCTTGATGCGCTGGCGGCCGGTTTTGCGGCCTCGGGCGCGCGCATTGCCGTTCTGTGCGGCACCGATCAGGCCTATGACGATCAGGCGAAAACCGCAGCCGCATCGCTGACACAGGCCGGCGCGGAACTGGTTGCCATGGCCGGGCGTCCCGGAGACAATGCTGAGGCGTTGCGGGCAGCCGGGATCGATCTGTTCATCTATGAAGGCTGCGACGCCCTTGATAGTCTGCGACTTGTGCATGATTGCCTGGCAGGCCGCTGACCCTGAGAATAGGCCTGCAGGTCCGGCGGTCGACAAGACGACAAACGGAGATTTTCGGCGATGAGCCGCATTCCGGATTTTACAAAGATCGAGTATGAGCCCGCCGCCGGATCGGCTGACGGCGGCGCCGCGCCGTGGACGACGCCGGAAGGCATTGACGTCAAATCCGCCTATCAGGCGGCCGACAGCGCGGGGCTCGATTTTCTGGAGACGTGGCCCGGCCTGCCGCCATTCCTGCGCGGCCCCTATCCGACCATGTATGTGCAACGGCCGTGGACGGTCCGCCAATATGCCGGGTTTTCGACGGCTGAGGATTCCAACGCGTTTTATCGGCGCAACCTGGCGGCCGGGCAAAAGGGCCTGTCCATCGCCTTCGATCTGGCGACCCATCGCGGCTACGATTCCGATCATCCCCGGGTCGGCGGCGATGTGGGCATGGCCGGAGTGGCGATCGATTCCATCCTCGACATGGAGACCCTGTTCAGCGGCATTCCCCTCGACAAGATGAGCGTGTCGATGACCATGAACGGCGCCGTTTTGCCGACCATGGCGCTTTATATCATCGCCGCGGAGGAACAGGGCGTCGACCGGCGGAAACTGGCGGGGACCATCCAGAACGACATCTTGAAGGAGTTCATGGTCCGCAACACCTATATATTCCCGCCGGCGCCGTCGATGCGCATCATTTCCGACATTTTCGCCTATACGTCGGACCACATGCCGAAATTCAACTCAATCTCCATTTCCGGCTATCACATGCAGGAGGCCGGTGCGACGGCGGATCTGGAACTGGCCTACACGATCGCTGACGGTATCGAATATGTGCGTGCCGGGGTGGCGACCGGCCTCAATGTCGATGCCTTCGCGCCGCGGCTTTCGTTCTTCTGGGCGATCGGCATGAACTTCTTCATGGAGGTCGCGAAATTACGGGCGGCGCGGTTGATCTGGGCGAAACTGATGAAGGAGCAATTTGCGCCCAAGGATGCACGCTCCATGAGCCTGCGCACCCATTCGCAGACCTCGGGCTGGTCGTTGACGGCGCAGGACGTGTTCAACAATGTAACCCGCACCTGCCTGGAGGCGATGGCGGCGACCCAAGGGCATACCCAATCCCTGCATACCAATGCGCTCGATGAAGCCCTGGCCCTGCCGACTGATTTTTCCGCGCGCATTGCCCGCAATACCCAGCTATTCCTGCAGCAGGAATCCGGCACAACACGGGTCATCGATCCATGGGGCGGATCGTTCTATGTGGAGCGGTTGACCCATGATCTCGCCGCCAAGGCGATGGACCATATCGCCGAAGTGGAAGAACTTGGCGGCATGGCGAAGGCGATCGAGGCGGGTATTCCCAAGCTGCGGATCGAGGAAGCCGCCGCCAAGACGCAGGCGCGGATCGATTCCGGTGCGCAGACCGTTGTCGGCGTCAACAAGCATCTGCCGGAGCAGGAAGACGTGATCGACGTGCTCAAGGTCGATAATTCGCAAGTGCGGGCCCAGCAGATCGCCAAGCTGGAACGGTTACGGGCCGAACGCGACCAAGATGCCGTGGACCATGCGCTCGCGGCACTGACGGAATGTGCCGAAACCGGCGATGGAAACCTGCTCGACCTGTCGGTCCAAGCCGCCCGGGCGCGGGCGACCGTAGGCGAAATGACGGAGGCGCTTGAACGGGTGTTCGGTCGCCACGTGGCGGAAATCAAGGCAATTTCCGGGATTTACAAACAGGAGGTCGGTCAGATGTCGGAACCTGTGAAACGGGTCCAGGCGCTGGTTGAGACATTCGAAGAACATGACGGCCGCCGGCCGCGGCTCCTGGTCGCCAAGATGGGCCAGGATGGCCATGACCGTGGTCAGAAGGTGATTGCCTCGGCCTTCGCCGATCTGGGCTTCGACGTGGATATCGGGCCGCTTTTCGCGACGCCGGCGGAGGCGGCGCGGCAAGCGGTGGAAAACGACGTGCATATTGTCGGTGTGTCTTCGCTGGCCGCCGGGCACCTGACATTGGTGCCGCAATTGAAGGCGGCCTTGGAGGAGCAAGGCCGGCCGGATATCATGATCGTCGTCGGCGGCGTGGTGCCGCCGCAGGACCATGACGCGCTGGTCAAGGCCGGCGCCTCGGCGATCTTTCCGCCAGGCACGGTGATCGCCGAAGCGGCCGTCAAGCTGCTTGATGAACTGAACAGACGGCTCGGTTACGAACCAAAACAAGCGGCGGAATGAAGAGGGGTCGAATTCATGCTCACCACCACCACCCACAGCCTCGAAGGGCACACGATCAGCCAGTATCGCGGGCTGGTCATGGGCGAGGCGATCCTCGGAGCCAATATTTTCAAGGACCTGTTCGCCGGCATCCGCGACATTGTCGGTGGCCGGGCGGGCGCCTATGAGGCGGAATTGCAGCGGGCGCGGACAATTGCCGTCGACGAAATGTGCGCCAAAGCCGAAATGATGGGTGCCAATGCAGTGATCGGGATCGATATCGACTACGAAACCATAGGTTCCAACGGGTCGATGCTGATGGTCAGCGCCACCGGCACCGCGGTGGTTGTCGGATAGGCCGGAAGCGGCTATTGAGCGCCGCCAACACGAGACCGGCTGATCCGGGGCCGGCAAACGGGTAGTTTGTTTTGAGGGAAATTTTTTAACGATGACACGTGTAATTGCCGGCCTGGCGGCCGTCCTTTCCGGAGTTTTCCTGCTGGCGGCCTGCGCCGGTGACACGTCGAATGACGAACTCGTCGGCACGTCGTCGTCCTTGATGACGCTGATGACGATCACGTCGGCCAGTGCCGGGTCCATTACGCCGGACACCGCCTATTCGAAGAAAGCGATCGAACAGGCCCTGCCCGGCTTTACCACCGACACCATCAACGCGGCGGTGGAAAACCGGACCGTGTGGACGATCGCGGCTTTTTCCGACGGCATGCAGGTCGCCCAGATCTACAAGGGACGCGGCGGCAAAGTCGGCGCCGTGCACGGCGTCACCCATCATCTGGCCGGCCCGAATGGCGAACGCATCGGCATGACCTTCCGCCAGGCGCGCCTGAATTCCGGCAATTGCCGGGTCGGTCGCAACCTTTGGCGCGGCATGGCGATCTGCCGGGCGGCGGGCGCGTCCAATGTGCAACTGGTCTTCGCCGTGCCGAAATTCACCGGTCCGTTCGACCGCCTGCCACCATCTGAACTGCTGGACCAGGCGACCCTGCAGCGGATCGTGTGGACGCCGCCGGCGTGAACGGCGAAGCGACTTATCCACCGTCGCAAAACCGCAGGCAATCCGGCCATCAAATCGCTATGATGGCGCCATGAGTTCAAGCACTGATTCAACAATCGACGCCTTAGCCGCCCGGATCACGGGGGATGATCGCGCGGCACTCGCGCGGGCGATCACATTGGTGGAATCGAAGCGCGCCGACCACCGGAAGACGGCCCATGGATTGATTCAGCATCTTCTGCCAAGCACCGGAAAAGCCTGGCGTATCGGCATTACCGGCGTGCCGGGCGTCGGCAAGTCGACGACCATTGATACATTGGGCTCAAACTTAACGGCGGCCGGCCACAAGGTCGCCGTGCTCGCCGTCGATCCGTCGTCGACCCGGACCGGCGGTTCGATCTTGGGCGACAAGACCCGCATGGCCCGGCTGGCCGTCGATCCGGCCGCCTTCATTCGGCCGTCGCCATCTTCCGGCACCCTGGGCGGTGTCGCGGCCAAAACCCGGGAAACCATGCTGTTATGCGAGGCCGCCGGCTTCGACGTCATCCTGGTGGAAACGGTGGGGATCGGCCAGTCGGAAACGGCGGTTGCCGACATGGTCGATTTCTTTCTCGCCCTCATGCTGCCGGGCGCCGGCGACGAATTGCAGGGGATCAAAAAGGGCGTGGTGGAGATTGCCGACATGATCGCCGTCAACAAAGCCGACGGCAAGGGCCTGGAGCGGGCTCAGGCGGCGGCCGCGGAATACCGGGCGGCCTTGCACATCCTGACCCCGCAAAGCCCGACCTGGCCGCCGCCGGTGATCACCATTTCCGGCCTCGCCAATGAGGGGCTCGACACCCTTTGGGATCACATTCGGGACCATCGCGACAAGCTCGCGGAAACCGGAGAGCTCTCCCAAAAGCGTCGGGAGCAGCAGGTCAAATGGATGTGGGCGATGGTCGACGACCGGATCCATGCCAGCCTGCGCCACCGGAAGGACATTCGCGACCGGATGGCGGCGCTTGAGGCCGGTGTCCGCGAGGGGACGGTCGCAGCTTCGATCGCCGCCGACGAGATCGCCGACGCACTGGGCGTGGCGCATTGATGACCGCAAAACGCGTCTTCGTCACGGGATTTTCCGCCTTTCCCGGCATGCCGGACAATCCCTCCGAGCGGATTGTGCTCAGTCTCGGCGATCGCCGCTGGCCGCCCGATATCGAATTCGGTGGCTGCACGCTGATGACCAGCTACGGCAGCGTGGACTACGTCGCGCGTGCGTTCTTGAGCGGTTTCAAGCCGGATTTGGCAGTCCATATCGGCGTTGCCGAATCGGCGACGCGATTGCGGATCGAGCGATACGGACGCAATTACCAGGATACAGGCCTTGAGGATTTTGACGGTTATTGCCCGTCCATGTCGTCAATCGATCCCCAAGGACCCGATGTCCGGCACACCGGATATCCGGTCGAACGCCTGGTCGACGGATTGCGCCGCCGCGGCGTACCGGTGGACCTGTCGGACGATGCGGGCGGATATTTGTGCAACTACCTTTATTACCGATCTCTGCAATGGGCTGCTGAGGAAACCGGCGCCGACGCGGTCTTCATTCACATCCCCTACCCGGCCGACTGGCGGCCGATCGCCGGATGGCAGCCGGTCGGTCCGGCGCACCGGCTGACCTATCGCGCCATCAAACGGGCAACGGAGACCACGATCCTGGCGCTGATGCGCGGCCTGTAGCCAATACACGACTTATACCAGAGGAGTCGGAGTTTAAACGTTGTGGGCCCATTTTCTCATACCGATTGATTTGATTGTTTGGGGATTGTCTGTCAGCTTTTTCCATGCCGTGCATCCTGCGTCGAGGATGGCCTCATAGCTGTCGAAGACGCTGTTGGAGAGCCAGTTCTGGCGCATGTACTGCCAGATGTTCTCCACCGGGTTGAGCTCCGGTGACCGCGATGGCAGCAAAATGATTGTCATATTAGCCGGGATGTTGAGATTGCCGGTGGTATGCCAGCCGGCCCGGTCCATCAGGACCATGCCGTGAGCCTCGGGTACAATGCACTGGCTGATTTCATCCAGATGTAATTGCATGGCGCCGGTATTGGCCCTGGGCAGCATCAGCGCGGCGCCGACGCCACGCGCCGGGCAAATGGCGCCGAACAGATAGGCGCTTTTATAGCGCTGGTCGGCGGGCAGACGGGGGCGGGTTCCCTTGCGTGCCCAAATGCGTGTCCGGCCGTTCTTTTGCCCGAGCCTGGCCTCGTCCTGCCACCAAATCTCGATAGGCGTTGCCTCGGGCAGGTCGGCTATGTGGGCGGCGAGTGTTGCCGGCCAGTTTTTTTAAACGCCTTAAGCACGCGTTGATCCTGTTTGGGATGTTGCGGACGCGCGCTCATATGGGAAAAACCGAGATCGTGCAGGATCTGCGACACCCAGCGTTCGCAGTACGCGACCTCGAAGCGCTCCTTGATCACTGCCTGAAGATCAACCCGGCGCCAGCGCACGACACCGTCGCCCGCCGGGTCAGGGCCGGTCTCAACGATCGTTGCAAGCTCCCGCAATTGCGCCGCGCTCAGCCGGCGGGCCGGACCGGACGACCAATGGTCGGTGAGACCATCGGGACCCTTCGCGTTGAAGCGGATGACCCAACGGCGCAGGCTCTGGCGCTCCATGCCGCCGATCTTTGCCGCCTCCGCCCGGCTCATCCCGTCGTACACCGCGGCAATCGACAGCATCCGCCGGCTCTGGTTGGCATCGCCACACCGGCGCGAAAGCGCACGAAGCCGGGCAGCATCAAAATCAGTTCGCAAAGGCAAGGCTGCTGACATCGGAAATCTCCTTTGCCAACCTTGAATCAGAAAACCGCTGATTTGGGAATCCCCCCGAGATTCATACCCCGACGCCCTTGGTATTAGAGCCGCGCTGACGGCCTGGGAGCGGTGTTTCATTTCGGGACAGCACGGCCGGCCCGCCGATTGCATCTTGATCGACGGTATACCGAACAGACGAGCCTCGTTCATGAATCGACGGACCTTCCTTCTCGGCGGCGCGGCGCTTGCCTCTGCTTTTGCACCATCTGCCAAAGCTTTTGCGGCCTCCGGTCTGCGCGGCACGATCGATGCCAGCCATCTGGGCCTCAGGCCGAGCGCGGTCGACGACCAGAGCCGGACCCTGCAAAAGGCGATCCGCCAGGCGGTTCGCGACGAGCGGCCGCTCTTTCTGCCGCCAGGCACCTATACGGTTTCGAACCTCGCGCTGCCGTCTGGAACCCGCCTCGTCGGCATTCCCGGAGCCACGCGGATCGTTTATGGCGGCCGCGGTCATCTGCTATTCGCCGAGGGGGCGCAGCGCCTGTCGCTGCAGGGCATCACCTTCGACGGCGTCAACCGGCCGATCGGCGACCATGTCAGCGGCCTGATCCATATCCGCCAGTCGAAGCGGGTTAAAATCGAGGATTGCGAGATCACCGGCAGCACCAAGCACGGGCTGACGCTGGAGCGGGTCGGCGGCCGGATCGACCATGCCCACATTACCGGCGCCGGGGACGCGGCCATCTATTCGGTCGAGGCGACCGGCCTGGAAATCACCGGCAACACGATCACCGATTGCGGCAATGGCGGCATCCTGGTGCATCGCTGGCGCCATGGGGAAGACGGTACCATCGTCACCGGCAACCGCATCGAACGCATTCACGCGCGCCTCGGCGGCACCGGCCAATGGGGCAACGGCATCAATATCTTCCGCGCCAACAATGTGATGGTCTCCAACAATCGTGTCGCCGATTGCGCCTTCACGGCCGTGCGCTCCAATGCGGGATCGAACATTCAGATCCTCGGCAATAACTGCATGCGCTCCGGGGAGACCGGCATTTACTCGGAATTCGGGTTCCAGGGTGCGGTCATTTCCAACAATATCGTCGACGGCGGCACCACCGGCATCTCGGTCGCCAATTTCATGCAGGGCGGCCGGATGAGCGTGGTGTCGGGAAACATCATCCGCAACATGGTGACGACAGCACCCTATTTCCTGGAACATGAAGTGTTCGGCGTCGGCATTTCGGTGGAAGCCGATACGACGGTCACCGGCAACGTGATCGAAACGGCGCCGCGCACCGGCATGCTGCTCGGCTGGGGACCCTACCTGCGCAACGTCTCGGCAACCGGCAACGTGATCCGCGATGCCAAGGTGGGCATATCGGTGTCAGTGGTGGAAGGCGCCCGCTCTACGGTGATCGTCGACAACATCATCGAAGGCGCCAAGGCCGGCGCCATCGTCGGCTATCGCTGGCACAAACCAGTCACCCGCGACCTGGCCGTCAGCGGCGCCAAGGATTGGGCGCATTTGTCGATTGAGCGCAATCGGACGAGTTGAAGAGCGGCCGCCGAGTATCGGGTGTAGCACGGTAGTCTTTGCGCCGGAGTATTGGCGAGTTTGTGCCAATAGGCGACATCGAGTCGGCGATAAGCGGCACTCCACAGCAATCCGGATTTAGCTTTTGGCAGCCAATCGCGAAGGATTCTCGCTCGCTCGTCTTTCTGCACTGCAGTGCTTGTAGTGAATATCGTGACACAAAACCAACAATTTTAGGCTGAAAGAGCGACTACCTTCCGATGAATTCCACACATGCCCACGCATATTGGGTGCCCGCATTGATAGTGGAATCAAGAACACCGACGTACGAATAAGCGGAAAAACTAAATATGTAGTTGGTGTTGTTCACATACAATATTGTATCTAAACTAATTGTTGGATGCATTCCCGGGTGTTGATCTATATTAGAAAAGCAAACATGGTTGTCATTTCGTGCATCATCGTGAAAATGTAGTAAATAATACATTGATTTTCTATCTGAATCCGGAGAAAAACTTATTTGTGAGGAGAATCTATAATATCCAATTTCCGGTATTAGAATGTCTCCGTCTGGAACATCGCGGTTTGTAGAAAATAAATTAAATGTATCGAAATCTATTTGCTTCCATATTAGTTTGGTGAGATGTGGAAATACAGTAGGATTGCCATGATATTTCTTCACAGATAAATATTCAGGATTCACCCCCGACGCCCTCGCTATATTCGGTCGCTTTGTATTCTCCAATCCATTCATGGTACCATCTCCCCGTTCTCTAAAGATCAGCTCGTTCAAGTTTAATAATTTAGTTTGCCATCAGCGACCCCACGCCTGAAGTGTCAGATTTATTCCGAACGCAGCTGTATTTGGCCACATCAAATCATTCGATTTTGTCCAACAAAGCTGAAACTTACCTTCATTGAGGGGAACGTATGAAGCAAAAGAAGATCTTTGACCGCCGCCTCTATGTGCTTCAATTGTCTGGCCAATATAATCTTTACATGTCAATCTGCTGCCGGGAGCTTGCAAAGCTACCGTCAAGTCTGCAATTTCAATTGCGGCACCGTGTGTGATTATAAGCAAGCCCGACAGAAAAGCCCACTTTGCATTGCTCGCCACACCGTATTTTGTTAGATCAACTGTAATCCAGCGTTCCGGTGGAAATTCTATGAGTCCGTCCTGTGTATAGGTGTTCACAAAAACAACAATAGGAGATTTCGAATCATATTGGTTAGTATATATTTCTGTGCTTTTCTCCCAATTTTGAGAATAGCAAATATTACACCAAATTAACAATGCAATCAGTGAAAATGGAATGATATACAATTGCGTTAGGTTTATACATTTCATCCGGTGTTGCACCTATTTCTTTAGAAAAAATATTACCTTAAACTGGAAATTCTTTTAATAAGATCATATGGATTTGAAGATGCGCTGTCGACGTACAGACGCACTCCGGATTCTAGAATAATGTCTATTTGATGTTTGAATCCTGGATTTATTCTTACGGCGTTCACTTTACTGACGTCAATATATACAGGCTGGCCTTGTTTTTTCCCCGCTGAAATAAATATCTTATTAGTTGTTATAGATGACTTTATTTTGCTAATGGCAGTCGAAGTATCTATCAATCGAAGACTAATTGTTGTGCCATTACTGAAGATAACATAGACTTGATTGTTGTTTCCATTGAAATGTAACGCATCTACTTCATTGGAATTCACATGTGTGGCACTATCTCCTAGCTCCACGAATGGCTTTATGTCTGGCTGAGCTGGTGTTTTATTATTCTGATTCTGTGCATTTGCACCATAGAGACACGAAAAAAACAAAATTTGTAGCGCCGCCAAAAAAGGGAAGGCGAGACGACTATTTATAAACGGTCGAACCGAAATCATTTAAAGTCCACTCGTCCCTTTATCAGAGTGAATCGCGAGACGCTTGCGATCAACAATGGTAAGTTGTGGAAATTCATATGTCCAGCGTTTGAGCGAAAACCGTTTGGCAGAGAACTTCCGTAGTGGCTCAACACCTGCCAGCCTCCCAAGTCGCATCGAGAACCTTACCCGGATTGCATCAGCGCAACCTGCGCGTGCTCTATCCCCGCCAAAACCGCAACGACATACACGACAAACCGCCATCCAGCAGTGCGGCTTGTGACGTCGCGATTGTCTCTACGTCGAAACCCGCCGCCCGCACCGCTTCGACGGTATTTGGAAATCCGTTCGACATGAGCACTACATCGTTGACGCGGATGGCGTTGGCGGCGGGCTCCTCGCCGTCCGGTACCAGGACGATGGCGTAGTCATCGAACAGGCCGCTTTCGGCCATCGTTTCCGTCGCGAGCACCGTGTTGCCGTCGAGTAGCGAGCAGGCGGTTTTGAAATGCAGGATATCGGCCGGGGTTTCGACGATTCGGGTTTTGTAGCCCCAATGCCATAGGATTTCGTCGAGGGCCTCGAAGCCGGCCATGTCAGTGCGTTCCGACAGGCCGACAATGACCTCCCGCTCGGTTACCAGAATATCACCACCGTCAACGAAACCGGCTTCGCCGATTGATTGCACGTCGAGAAAGAAGGCGGTGAGCGTCGGGGCGGTCGCCGCCACCTCGCCCTGGCGGCTCGGGGCGCCCGGATGCAGAAGCACAGCACCTTCGCGCAGGCAGAGCGCCGGGTCTTCCACGAAGACCGAATCGGCATGGGCAGGATCCGGGTCGAGTTCGGTGACCTGCAATCCGGCGCGGCGCAACGCCGCCACATAGGCGGCATGCTCCTCGGCAAAGGCCCGCGGATCGGGATCGCCCGCATCGTGCGCCCGAAGGCCGCAGACCACATTGGGTCCGGGCCTGCGGACGATTGCATCGGTAAACCGGAAGGATCGTTCGGCCATCGCCCCCGACTGTTTAACTCCTTATGCCGTCAAAGGCGCCGTCCGCCGATCGGATATCGCCGACATGCCAGGCATTGCGGTTGAGAACCCGCGTCGCGGTAAATTCAACCAGGCGCCGGTCATCCGGCAGCAACCGTGCCAACACATTGGCCATCATGATCTCGGCCGCCCGGGTGGCGCCGTCATCGCATTTCAGCGCGATGCCGAGGCCAAGGGATGGAATGGCGCCGCAGAAAACGCCTTCCGCCCCGGTCTTGGCAAAGACGTCGCCCGACATGGCGGTCATCAGCCGGGTGCAGAAGCGGCCGGTGCCGGCAACCATGGTCGGTTCCGACGTGCAGGCCGCGTATAAGGTCCGGCAGGCTTCGGTACGCGCCGGAGACAGGCCGTTGCCGGTGGCGAAGCGGGCGAATCCCTGCGCCAGGTTTTTGAGCGGCGTGGCGTAAGTGGGGATCGAGCAGCCGTCCGTCCCGCACATATTTTCATCGAGCGTCGCGCCGGTCATCGCCGCCAGAACGTCACGGACCTCCCGCTGGACCGGATGATCGGGGGCGACATAGCCGCGCGTCGCATGACCTTCGTGATGAGCGAGGCACAGAAAACCCGCATGCTTGCCGGAGCAATTGTTATGGACCGCCGCCGGCCGCTGGCCGGCCCGATTGAGGGCGGCCACATCATCTTCCAGGGCCGGCCATTGGGCACCGCATTCGAGCGCCGTATCATCGAGACCGGCGGCGGCTAGCATGCGCCGGGCGGCGGCCACGTGGCGGGCCTCGCCATTGTGGGAGGAGCAGGCCAGCGCCAATTCGGCATTGGTCAGGCCCAAAGCCTTGGCGGCACCGCCTTCGACAAGCCGGATCGCCTGCAGCGCCTTGACCGCCGAGCGCGGGAAAACGGGCGCGCCGATATCGCCGAGCGATGCCACGACCGCGCCGTCGCCATCGACGATAGCAACCGCGCCACAATGGCGGCTTTCGACACGGGAACCTCGGGTGACCTCCACAAGGACCGGATTTGGCACCACAATTACTCCTTATTGGCGAATATCGATAGTCCGGCCGCCAAGAAGCCGCCATCCACCGGCAGATCGTGGCCGGTGATAAAGCTCGCCGCGTCGGAGAGCAAATAGGCCACCGCATCGGCAACCTCCTCCGTCAGGCCGTACCGCCCCAACGGGATCTTGTCGATCCACTCGGCGCGGTTTTCGGGTGAATGCATGGACCGGGCCATGGCCGTGTCCACCGCGGCGGGCGACACGGCATTGACGCGAATATTCCTGGCGCCGAATTCCGATGCCCAGATCCGGGTCAAATGCGACACCGCGGCCTTCGACGCGCCGTAAGCGGTGCGCCCGACGCTGCCCCGATGGCCGGCAACTGAAGCGATATTGACGATGGCGCCGCCCGGGCGCATGTGGTCAAGAACCACCTTGGTGACGATGAATGTGCCGACGACATTGACGTCCAGAACCTGCCGCATCGCGGCGAGTTCGGTACGCTCAAAGCTTCGTTCAATTCCGATGCCCGCATTGTTGACCAGACCGTCGATCCGCCCCCACCGCGCGATAATTTCGTCGACGGCCATCTCGACCGCATCGAGGTCGCTTATGTCGGCGGAGAGCGCCATGGCCGCCTCCGGTCCAAGGCTTTCCGCGGCTGCTGATGCCGCCGCGCCATCCCTGTCCAGCGCCGCCACCCGCCAGCCGTCGGCGGCCAGCCGCTTGGCAATGGCCAGTCCGATACCCGAACCGGCGCCAGTAACGAGAGCCACCTTTTCCACCATCGATCAGCAACCTTAATGCAATCCGCTATCTGTCGATAGGCGCCTTGACCTCCGGATACCACCAATTGGGCACCGACCAGTCGTAGCTGTGGTTTTCGTCCGGGACGATCAGGTTGGGATCGTCCAGGCTGCCGAGCACGATGGAAATGTTTTCATAATCATCGTCATAGGCGCAAATGGCGCTGCCGCAGGTCGGGCAGTTGCAACGCCGGGTCACCGGAGACGAGCGATAACAGCGCGGCTTGCCGGCCTCGCCGGTCCAGCGAAGGGCCGCGATCGGAAACTCCACCCAGCCGACCGTTGGCGCGCCGGTCCATTTACTGCACATGGTACAAGAGCAAATATGCGGCACTACCGGCTCGGCGGTCACCGCGTAGCGGATGGCGCCACACAGGCAGCCACCTTCATACGTATTGATTTCGGTCATTTGCAAATGCTCCCAGAGGCAAACATTGTGGGTATGTACGATTTTACAATGCGGGATCACTTCAATAACGCAATTGTCCCATCAGTTCAGCATGATGGACCGGAAATGGACAGCCCGGGACGATCGCCGGCCGCCTATTTGAGGCGTTCAAGAATCGATACATAGTTGGCGACCGCGGCGCCGCCCATATTGAAAATGCCGCCGAGCTTGGGATCCTTGACCTGAATGCCGCCGGCGGTCTCGGTGAGCTGCATGGCGGACAGGACATGCATGGACACGCCGGTGGCACCGATCGGGTGGCCCTTGGACTTCAGTCCGCCGGAGGGATTGACCGGCAACCGGCCATCCTTCTCGGTTTCGCCGGAAAGGGCAATCCTCGCGCCCTCGCCCTCCGGCGCCAGGCCCATGGCTTCATATTCGATCAATTCGGCGATGGTGAAGCAGTCGTGGGTTTCCACAAAGGACAGGTCATCAAGGGTGACGCCGGCCGCCGCCAGAGCCCGGCTCCAGCCTTCGGTGCAGCCCTCGAACTTCAAAATGTCGCGCTTCGACATGGGCAGGAAGTCCTGGGCATGACCGGTGCCGCGGAAGGCGACCGCCTTATCCATCCGCAAGGCCGTCTGCACGTCGGTCAGCACCAGAGCCGCCGCGCCATCGGAGACCAGCGAGCAATCGGTGCGCTTCAGCGGCCCGGCGACGAAGGGGTTCTTCTCGCTTTCGGCCCGGCAGAATTCGAAGCCCAGATCCTTGCGCATTTGGGCATACGGATTGTCGACGCCGTTCTTGTGGTTCTTGGCGGCGATTTTTGCGAGCGCGTCGGATTGGTCGCCGTATTTTTGGAAATAGGCATGGGCGATCTTGCCGAAGACTCCGGCGAATCCGGCCGGCGTGTCGCCGTCTTCCGGCAGATAGGAGGCCTTGAGCAGGTTCTTGCCGATTTCCGGGCCTGGCGTCTTGGTCATCTGCTCAACGCCGACCACGAGCACCGTGCGCGCGGTTCTGGCGGCGATCGATTTCAGCCCCTGATGCACGGCGGCGGAGCCGGTGGCGCAGGCATTTTCCACCCGCACGGTCGGCTTGAAGCGCAGATCGTCGGAGGCCTGGAGCACCAGGGATGCGGTAAAATCCTGGGGGCTGAAGCCGGCATTGAAATGGCCGAGCACGATCTCGTCGATATCCGCCGGCGCGATACCCGCATCGGCAATGGCGCCCGACGCCACGTCGACGATCAGGCTTTCTATCGTGTGCTCTTCCAGGCGGCCAAATTTGGAATGGGCCCAACCGACGATACAAGCGGTCATCATTGCCTCCGAATGCATGGGAAATGTCGGGCGGACCCTATGCGAGGCAGGCTGCGGGGGCAAGGGTGGGTTGGCCGGCGGGGCCGGCCTCGCCCGCCTTGCATCACGGATAATACCATCGTTGACAACCGGCTCGCACCGCTAGCTTGGCGGCTCTTCGATCCTCCTCGACCAGCCTCCGGTGGTCAGCGTCTAGTTTGGAGTGTTCGGCGTTCAAACTGCGAATCCTATTGGCGATCCGGCCAATTCTGATACTACGCTTTTGGCTGTTGCGTACGGCACTGTATATTTGGCCAACCTGCAGAGCGGAGCCAAATGTAGAATGGAAACGCCGCTTTCCGCCGAGCGGGCTGCTGCCCTGCAATCCACCATCATCTCGTAACTCATGGTCGCGTAATTCGGCTTGCTCGGCCTCTAAGTCGTTGATTTGTGATTTCAGTTCCCCCATGCGACGTTGAATGGCATTTCGTTCTTTGTTATTGCGAATTGCCTCGTTGTGGAAATGGACACAATCGATATTCTCGTTCATCGTTTCACCTCATGGTAATGGAGAAATAAGAATATCATCCTATTTACCACCGGGGATTACTTTTTTTGGCTGCACTCCTTGAGGCAGGATCAGGACGCAGAATAGCGAGAAAATCGCTGGAAATTGTCTTTTCCAACATGCCCAACTTAGGGCTTCAATGATCGGACCTAATCTCGTATCGAGGTCAACTATGCGCAACATGCTTTCCTATTTCGTGATCTCGTTTTTTGTATTCCATGTTTCACCGACCATAGCTGAGGATGTGGAGAACAGCTTCGACACCGCTGTTCAAAATCTACAAAACTCATTTCAAGATGATGACTTGATTAAACTTGATATTTGGGAACCATTTGACATTGTTCCCCTCAATGATTATTTCCGGACAGATGAATATAGGACGTATAGGGCGGCACTGAAAAATTCAGATTGCCATCAAGCTTTCGAAATTGCTTATAATAGTTTTTTCGTAAAATATCCAATGCTTGCATCTATGAAATCATATAAAAGAATTATCCGAAGTTGGAGAAATCATTTCTTATATTCGACATTCTCGGACATAGGTTATTGCATATCTATTGAAAAATTAAGCAATGCAGAGGCAATAATTTCGAAAAGCAATTTGGATGTTGATGATTTTTCCTATACCCACTATGTGGAGAAGGGTATTACTGCAACTGATGACAGCGTTAAAATGCGTGACAAAGCGTTTGCCGATTTGGTGCGTCTCATGGGGGCGAACCATATCGGGGCGGCTAGAGCATTGTTTCAGCGAGCGCAACCCGGTGGAAATTTGGACTTGCCGTCTATATCAAAACTCTGTTTGATCTACTACTTTCGCGCGAAGAGCGTCGAGTTTTCTGACTTGCCGGAGCGCGAGCAAGCATTAAGAGTTAGGATTTCGAAATCGAATCTGAGAGCTTTGGATGAATTCGATTTCAAATGGCCTGATTTCTCGCCAATATTGTGCGTGGACTAGCCTTAACTCCATTGTATGCATCCTTCATGGGCCATACAATTTGGTTCTCATTCCTCAAATGATCGGCTTTTGATTCCGCATCGTACAAAGTAAGCTCAATGCCCCTTCAAGCCACCACTATCGGTGCCTATCCGAAGCCCGATTATCTGCCGATCCGTGATTGGTTTACCGTCGATCATGGGATGACTGATGCCGGGGGTACGGTGACGCGCGACTATACGGCGGCCATGAAGGTGGCGGATGCTCAGACCGCGGCCCTGTTCGACCGGGCGACGGCGGAGGCGGTGGCCGACCAGGTGGCCTGCGGCATCGATGTTCCGACCGATGGCGAGCAGCGGCGGGAGAACTATATCCACTATCATTGCCGGCATCTGACCGGCTTCGATTTCGACAATCTGACCGCGCGGGTGTTGCGCGACGGGGCCTATGAAACGGAACTGCCAACGATCCGCGGCGCGATCCGGCCGACCGGCCGGCATTTCCTAACCGACGATTTTGCAAGCGCCCAGGGCAAGACCGATCGGCCGGTGAAGCTGACCGTGCCCGGACCGCTGACGATTATCGATACTTGCGCCGACGACCATTATGGCGACAGGGCGGCGCTTGCCCGCGATCTGGGCGATGCGTTGAATTTTGAGATCCGGGCCTTGGCGGAGGCCGGTTGCCGTTATATCCAGGTCGATGAACCGCTGTTTGCCCGCAATGTGGATGAGGCGCTGGAATTCGGCATCGAGTGTCTGGACCGCTGCTTTCACAAAGTGCCCGCCGAGACCGTCCGGGTGATGCATATGTGCTGCGGCTATCCCAACCACCTGGACGACACCGAGTATCACAAAGCCGATCCGGGGTCCTATTTCCGGCTCGCCGAGGAGATCGACCGGGCGGCGGTCGATGAGGTGTCGATCGAGGACGCCCATCGCCACAACGATCTGGCGCTGCTTGAGCGCTTCAGCCGGTCGCGGGTGATCTTCGGCGCCGTGGCGATCGCCAAAAGCGCGGTGGAGCCGGTGGACGCGGTGGTCGACCGGCTGAATGCGGCCTTGAACCATATCGACCGTGAGCGGCTGATCGCAGCACCCGATTGCGGCCTTGGCCTGCTCGGTCGCGACCTGGCGATGGCAAAATTGTCGGTCTTGTGCGAGGCGGCAAAGGCGGTTTGATCACCGCAAGTAGCGTTGTTTTGGAAACGATACGAAGTATGAAATCGTCATTCCCGCGAAAGCGGGAATCCAGGGTAAAAAAGCAAGGGCCGATGTTTTGTGGCCCTAGATTCCCGCTTGCGCAGGAACGACCGTGTGATGTGAATTGTGAATCATTTGTCACAACCCACATTACTCATCGGAAACTCAGCGGCCGGATGACGGGAGACCGGACGTGAAAAACCTTCTCAATCGTTTGGGCCTGCCGGCATCAAAGACAAAGTCGGACCAAAGGCGCGCGGCGCCGATCAAGGCGGCGACACCATCCAATCTTGCCGACCATAGCGCATTGTTTGAGCGGGAAATCCTCAATCCCGCCGATGGCATCCATGTGGCGGTCGGTTACGGCCTTGCCAATTGCATCATGATCGAGGGGGATGACGGGATCATCATCGTCGATACGATGGAAAGCGCGACGCGGGCGAGACAGGTTCTCGCCGCCTTTCGCGCCATCACCGACAAGCCGGTCGCGGCGATCATCCTGACCCACGGCCACCCGGACCATGTTTTCGGCGGCGCCGTATTCGCGGAGGGGCGCGACGTGCCGGTCCATGCCCATGCGACGACCACCATGGAGATCGACCGGACGGTGAACGTGGCGCGTGACGTGCTCCATATGCGGGCGGCGCGAATGTTCGGCAGCCTGCTTTCGCCGGATGACGTGATCAATTTGGGGATCGGGCCGGACCTTGCGGTCGAGCCGGCGGATATCGCGCTGTTGCGCCCCACCGCAGTCTTCGACGAAGAATTGGAGGTGGCCATTGCCGGGGTCAAGCTCCGGCTCGTTCATGCGCCGGGGGAAACGCCGGATCAGATCTTTATCCATCTGCCGGAACAGGCGGTGCTTCTGCCTGCCGACAATATCTATCAAGCCTTCCCGAACCTTTACACGATCCGCGGCACCGCCTATCGCGACGTCATGGACTGGGTGGCGTCGCTCGACAGCATGCGCGATTTGAATGCCGAGGTGCTGGTGCCCTCTCATACCAGGCCGGTGATCGGCGGCGATGACGTGAAGGAACGCCTGACCGCCTATCGCGATGCTATTCAATATGTGCACGACCAGACCGTGCGCCGGCTGAATGCGGGGCTTACACCGGATCAGATCGTACGGGCGGTCTCCCTGCCGCCGCATCTTTCAGGGCATCCATGGCTGACGGAACTGTACGGCACGGTCGCCTGGTCGGTGCGGGCCATCTGCGATGGCTATCTGGGCTGGTTTTCCGGCGATGCGGTGGATCTCGACCCGCTGCCGCCGGCCGCGTTTTCGAAGCGGCTCGCCAAAACCGTCGCCGCCGGCAAACCGCTCGCCGACCAGGCGCAACAGGCTATCGACCGGGCGAAGACGCGCAATGATTGGCAATGGGCGGCGGAACTTGCCCGTCATTGGATGCGCATCGAGCCGCAAGCCGAGGCGCCAAAAAAAGCGCTCGCCACGGCGCTTGAGGCGCTCGCGGCGCGCCAGGCCAATCCGAATGCCCGCTATTATTGCCAGACCCAGGCGCAAGAATTGCGCGGCGCGATCGCGGTGACGCGGCCGGATCCGAGCCGCACCGCGGACGGCTTCATCAACGATCTGCCCATCGATCGGGTGATGCGCGCCCTCCCCGTTCGGCTGGCCGCGGAAAACTGCCTCGACGACGATCTCGTCGCGGTTTTCGACTTTGCCGATGTGGCGCGGACCTTCACGGTCCATATAAGGCGCGGCGTGGCGGAGGTGCGGGAACGCCAAGCCGACAATCCGGATATCCGCTTTACAGTCGATGCGACGACATGGAAGCGGATCGTCAGCGGCAAACGCAATATTGCCGCCGCGTATGCCGCCGGCGATATCAAAGTCGAAGGCGGGCTTCCGGCGGCGATCGGCTTCTTGAACCGATTTCGTTAACCGCCGTTGGCGTCGGAAGGATCGTTGCCGGTGGCGTAGCGCGGACCGGCGCCGAGCGACCGGGCCCTGTCGCCCGGATTATAAAGAGCGCAGGCCTTTAGCGACAGGCAGCCACAGCCGATGCAGCCGTCCAGGCGACCGCGCAGCGTCTTCAAGGCTTCGATCCGGGCATCCAGTTCGCGGCGGAACTGGCGGCTGATGCGGGTCCAATCTTTCTTGGTCGGTGTGCGGCCATCAGGCATCGCGTCGAGCTGAGCGCGGATCTCGGCCAGGGTGAACCCGAATTCGCGGGCGATCAGAATGTAGGAGAGCCGGCGGATATCGGAGCGGAAGAAACGCCGCTGGCCGCCGCGATTGCGCTCCGGCGCGATCAGTCCCTGGTCCTCGTAATAGCGGATGGCGGACACGGCGAGCCCGGTGCGCCGGGCCAGTTCGCCGATCGCCAGGCGGTCGTGTTTGTCCATATTGGCGCCCCTCACACAGGCATGAAAAAAGTGCTTGACCTCAAGTTAACTTGAGGAATTACGATGTCAATACGATCACCAGCCCCGTAGATCAGGAAAGGACAATCCGATGAGCCAGGCGACCTTGGAACATGTCAATTTCACCGTTAGCGACCCGGACAAGACAGCGGAGCAATTGTGCGATCTTTTCGGCTGGAAGATCCGTTGGCAGGGTGAGGCCAAGGATAGCGGCTATACGGTTCATGTGGGAACAGATGCCGACTATCTGGCGGTCTACACACCGGCAAACGACACATCCGGCGGCCCAAGCAGCTATGGGATCCGCGGCGGCCTCAATCATGTCGGCGTGGTCGTCGACGATTTGGACGCGGTGGAGAAGAAAGTGATCGCCGCCGGTTATGAGCCGCATAGCCATGCCGACTACGAGCCCGGCCGGCGGTTCTACTTTTATGACAATGACGGGATCGAGTTCGAAGTGGTGAGCTATCAGTCCTGATGGATTGATACCAAAGGCGGCCGTGGATCACCTTTTTTCTTGCCCGCATCACGAGGAGGACGGTGTGAAACGATTTATGCTTTTACATTTCGGATTTGAGAAGCCGACGCCGCAGATCATGGAAGCCTGGAACCAATGGTTTGCCTCGGTGGCCGATTGCACCGAAGAACATGGCGGCTTCCGTCAGGTTCGGGAGATATCCGGCAATGGTACAACAGACCTGCCGATGAACATGGATTCCATAACTGGCTATTCCATCATCAAGGCGGAAAGCCTGGAAGACGCGGAGAAACTTGCCGCGACCAATCCGTTTGTCGCAAGCATCCGGGTTTGCGAGATCATGACGCAATAGGTACTGCCGGTACCGTCAAGCCGTCGACCCATGCCGTTCAGCCGTCATAATCCAATGAATAGCCGGTTCCTCTTACGGTGCGGATCGGATTGCGCAGGCTGGAATGCTTCAACGCCTTGCGCAATCGGCCGACATGGACGTCGACGGTTCTTGGATCAATATCGGCGTCGCGCCCCCAGATCCGGTCGAGCAACTGCTCGCGATCGAACACCCGCCCCGGCCGCTCCATGAGGGTGGATAAAAGCCGGAATTCAGTGGGGCCGAGGCGCACCGGCTTGCCGTCCCTGAGCACCCTGTGCTTTTCGGCATCGAGAATGATGTCGCCATAGGTCAGGACTTCGCCCATGCTGCCGGGCCGGGCCCGGCGCAGCAGCGCCCGGGCACGGGCCAGAAACTCCTTCACCGAATAGGGCTTGACCATGTAGTCATCGGCGCCGGTATCGAGACCGCGCACGCGATCTGCCTCTTCGCCGCGGGCCGTCAGCATGATGATCGGGATATGCCTGGTGTCCGGCTGCCGCTTGAGCTGGCGGCACACCTCGATGCCCGATACTTTCGGCAGCATCCAGTCGAGAATGATCAGGTCGGGCTGAAGCTCTGCCGCCTGCAGCAAGCCTTCCTCGCCGTCGTCGGCGCCGTGAACTCGAAACCCTTCGGTTTGCAGATTGTAGGAGAGAAGTTCCAATTGCGCCGGCTCATCTTCAATGACCAGCACCATCGGATCATTTGCTGTCGTCATCGGTTTGGTTCCGTCCGTCCTCCTCGCCATCGGGATCGATCATCGTGTAGCTCGTCGCATCGCTTTTGGGGCGTTTTTCGTCCGGCGCGGCGCCGACAATCGTGTAATGCACCTGTTCGGCGATGCTGGTTGCGTGGTCGCCCATGCGTTCCACGTTCTTGGCGACGAACAGGAGGTGCATGCACGGGGTAATATTGCGCGCATCCTCCATCATATGCGTCAGCAATTCGCGGAACAAAGTGTTGTGCATCCGGTCGACATCCTCGTCGCGCCGGCGTACATCGTCGGCGGTGGCCACATCGCCGCGCAGATAGGCCTCCAGAACATCGTGAAGCATCTGCTGAACCAGACGGCACATGGCCTTGATCGTATAGGCGGAGGATCCGACGGGCTGGACCTGGGCGAGCACGCTGGTTCGCTTGGCGATGTTCTTGGCGTAATCGCCGATGCGTTCAAGATTGGCGGAGATTTTCATGGCGGCCATGACCCGGCGCAGGTCCTCAGCGACCGGTTGGCGCAGCGCAATGACCCGCACCACCGCCTCACCGATATCATTTTCCAAGGCGTCGAGCGCCTTGTCGTTGGACCGTACTTCGGCGCTGAGATCGGTATCGCGGGCGATCAAGGCGGTGACAGCATCAGCGATTTGCGTTTCCGCGAGGCCGCCCATTTCCATGATCTTGTTTTCGATCGCGGCCAGGTCTTCGTCGAAGGACTTGACGATATGAACATTATCCATGGGTTGTTCCCATCAGGCCTTGTTGATGATCTTTAGCCAATTCGGCCGGACACATAGCTCTCGGTGCGTTCATCGGCCGGGTTGGTGAATATTTGCCCTGTTTCACCCATTTCCACCAGATAACCTAAGTGAAAGAACGCCGTCCGCTGCGATACACGGGCGGCCTGCTGCATGGAATGGGTGACGATGACGATGGTGAACTGGTCCTTCAGTTCGTCGATCAATTCCTCGATTTTCGCCGTGGCGATGGGGTCGAGGGCGGAACAGGGTTCGTCCATTAGAATGACATCCGGCCGGACGGCCATGGCCCGGGCAATACACAGCCGTTGCTGCTGACCACCGGACAGGCCGGTGCCGGGCTCGGAGAGGCGGTCATGCACTTCATCGATGAGGCCGGCCCGTTCCAGATTGTATTCGACGATGTCATTCAATTCCTTCTTTGACTTCGCCATCCCATGGATGCGCGGTCCATAGGCCACATTGTCATAAATCGATTTTGGAAACGGGTTCGGTTTTTGGAACACCATGCCGACCCGCGCCCGCAGCGCTACCACATCGACCGCCGGATGATAGATATCCTGGCCGTCCAGATCGATGTCCCCTTCCACCCGGCAGATGGGGATCACGTCATTCATGCGGTTCAGGCAGCGTAGATAGGTGCTCTTGCCGCATCCCGACGGTCCGATGAGCGCCGTCACCTGGTTTTCCAGGATATCCAATGTGATGTCGAACAACGCCTGCTTCTCGCCATAGAACACATTGACGTTCTTTGACGACATTTTGACCTTGCTCGGCTCCGGTTCCTGGCATTCATCGACCATCGGCACGGCGGCAAGAATGCCCATTTTCTCCACATCCTTCACCAGCGAATTTCCAATCTCTTGCGCAGCAGAATTGCCGTCAGGTTCATGATCACCAAAAAGATCAGCAGCACAATGATCGCCGCCGATGTTTTTTCAAGAAAGGCCCGTTCCGGGCTGTCGGCCCACAGAAATACCTGCACCGGCAACGCCGTGGCGGCATCGGTGATGCCGGTCGGCATGTCGGCGATGAAGGCGACCATGCCGATCATCAGCAATGGCGCCGTTTCGCCGAGCGCCTGGGCCATGCCGATAATGGCGCCGGTCAGCATGCCCGGCATCGCCAACGGCGCCACATGATGAAAGGTCGCCTGCAAGTGGCTGGCCCCGAGGCCGAGCGCCGCCTCGCGGATCGAGGGCGGCACCGCGCGTAATGCGGCGCGGGAGGCGATGATGATCGTCGGCAGGGTCATGAGCGCCAGAACCGCGCCGCCGACAAGGGGCGTCGACCGCGGTAATTCGAACGTGTTCAGCAATACGGCCAGGCCCAGCAGACCGAAGACGATCGACGGTACGGCCGCCAGATTGTTGATGTTCACTTCGATCAATTGAAAGAACGCGTTTTTCGGCGCGAATTCCTCCAGGTAAATCGCCGCCAGAACGCCGACCGGAAACGACAGAAAGAAACAGACCAAAAGCGTGTAGAACGAACCCAAAACCGCGCCCAGGATGCCGGCAAGTTCCGGTTCGCGGGAATCGCCGCTGGTAAAGAACGGCGCGTTGAACCGTATGTCGACCATGCCGGCCGACTTCAGGGTTTCCAGCCAACCGATCTGAGTGTCGCTCAGGCGGCGCTGATCGGACGGTTGGTCGAGGCGGATATTGCCCTTGACATACATATCGGTATCGTCCGATCCGGTCAGCCAGATCCTCTGAGTTGTACCGATCAGGTCGGGATCGGCGGCAACGAATCGCTGCACTTCATAACCGGCATCCGCGCTGAGCACGCCATAAAGCTTGCGCTTGTCGCGCCGCTTTTTCACGTCGGGAAACTGTGTCGTCAGGGACCTTCGAACCAGCTTGGCGTAATTGGCTTGGCGCAGGACCTTCGGGTCGCGGGTTGCGTCCGGGTCGATCACCGTTTCGTCGAGATAAATATCCAGACTGACCAGAGTGTGCTGAAATGCCGGCAGGCCCGAAACCAGGATCGACGTCACCATGAGCGCCAGGAAGCCGATGGAAATGGCGATTGCAATGATGCCATAGGTCTGAAAACGCATCTCCGCGCGCCGGCGGCGCCTGCGGTCGGCAGAATTATCCGAAACCAGATCAATCATATTTTTCCTGGAACCGTTCGACGATTTTCAGGGCCACAATGTTGAGGCACAAGGTTGCGATGAACAAAAGCAGACCCAGCGCGAATGCCGACAATGTCTTGGCGCTGTCGAATTCCTGGTCGCCGGTGAGCAGGGTCACGATCTGGACGGTAATCGTGGTCACCGCCTGAAGCGGATTGAGCGTTAAGTTGGCCGCGAGCCCGGCGGCCATGACCACGATCATGGTCTCGCCGATGGCCCGCGATGCGGCGAGCAGTAGACTGCCGGCAATCCCGGGAATGGCCGCGGGCAATATGACCTTACGGATCGTCTCAGCCTGTGTCGCGCCCAGTCCATAAGAGGCATCGCGGAGAGACTGGGGGACGGCGTTGATCACGTCATCGGATAACGAACAGACCAAAGGCATGATCATGATGCCCATGGCCAAACCGGCTGCCAAGGCGCTCTCTGAAGACACTTCGAAACCCAATGCGGTTCCTGAGTCGCGGAAGAAGGGGGCAATGATCAACGCGGCGAAAAACCCGTAGACCACCGTCGGCACGCCGGCGAGCATTTCCAACAGCGGCTTGACGATCCCCCGGGTCTTGGGGCCGGCATATTCAGCAAGATAAATGGCGGAAAACAAGCCGAGCGGTGTCGCCAGCGCCATGGCGATAGAGCTGATCATCAAGGTGCCGTAGACCAGGGGAATGGCGCCAAAGGCACCGGAAGAGCCGACCTGGTCGGCGCGGAGCGCCGTCTGCGGGCTCCAGGACAGGCCGAACAGGAATTCGGTGACCGGGATCTTCTGGAAGAACCGATAAGCTTCGAAGACCAGGGAAAAGACGATGCCGATGGTCGTCAGGACCGCGGCAAGGGAACAGGCGATCAGAACGGCCATGATCGCCCGTTCGACCGCCCGGCGCGTGCCGGTGGAGCGTGTCAGATCGATTGCGGTCATGACTTAGGCTCCACCGGCACGGCTATGCTTACATCGACAGGTTTTGCAGTCCGTCGACCTT
Source organism: Rhodobiaceae bacterium (assembly GCA_965224185.1). Classification (GTDB taxonomy): domain Bacteria; phylum Pseudomonadota; class Alphaproteobacteria; order Rhizobiales. The sequence goes on from OZ245042.1 coordinate 679,161, forward strand.
GGCCTTCCACTCGGCGGCCTCTTCGTCGGACATCGGGATCAAACCCTTTTCGGCCAGATAGCCTTCCGGACCCGTCGCCGCGTCGCTGGTGAATTCGGCGAGATATTCCTTCAGGCCGGGAATTTTGCCGATATGAGCCTTCTTGACATAGAAGTAGAGCGACCGGGAAATCGGATAGGAACCATCGGCGATCATCTCGAATTCCGGGGCTTCGCCGTCGATGATGGAGCCTTGCACCAGATCGGCATTCTGGTCGAGGAAGCTGAAGCCGAAGATGCCGAGCGCATTGGGGTTGGCGTCGAGCTTCTTGACGATCAGGTTGTCGTTTTCGCCGGCCTCCAGGAATGCGCCGTCTTCCCGGATGGTGTGGCACAGGGCCTTGTAGGCATTTTTGTCAGATTTCTTCAGGGCCTTGATCCAGTCGACCGTCTTGCAACCGCCTTCCATGGCCAGTTCCACAAAGGCGTCGCGGGTGCCGGAGGTGGGCGGCGGGCCAAGAACCTCGATTTTAATGTCCGGCAGGTCCGGATTGACGTCCTTCCAGGTCTTATAGGGATTGGGCTTGGTCTTGCCTTCGCCGTCGGGCACATCCTTGGCAAGGGCCAGGAAAATGTCGCCGAGGGTCATTTTGAACGGATCGGCCTTGCGGGAATTGGCAAGCACGATACCGTCATAGCCGATCTTTACCTCGACGATTTCGTCGATTCCGTTCTTAGCGCATTTTTCCACCTCGGAGGCCTTGATGCGCCGGGACGCATTGGTGATGTCGGGATGTTTCTCGCCGATGCCGGAGCAGAACAGCTTCAGACCGCCGCCCGAACCGGTACTTTCGACAACCGGTGTTTTGAAATCGGTCTTCTTGCCGAAGCGCTCCGCAACCGTGGTGGCAAACGGGAAAACCGTCGATGACCCAACGATGGTGATATGTTTACGGGCGGCCTCGGCGGTAGAGGCCATGCTCATCGCCATGGCGCCAACGGCAATAACGGCCCATGTCGTTTTGAAAGTCATTGTATAGAGATCCTTGTCATCCGAAGTGGCGCCCGTTGCGCCACGGCGGGACCGGTTTAATCCGGTCAGGATTCATAAATATGACGGTTATGTTACAGCTATGTGACAGGTGTGGATATCTCGACCGCCGTGGTCAACCGTCCGGTGCGGCCCCCGGCAAGAGGACGGTAAAGGTACTGCCGACATTCGGTTCGCTCTTGATTTGCAGCCTTCCGCGATGGCGGTTGAGGATGTGCTTGACGATCGCCAGACCGAGGCCGGTCCCGCCCAATTCCCGGGAGCGGCTATTGTCGACACGGTAGAATCGCTCCGTCAGGCGGGGAATGTGATGGGCGGCGATACCGGGGCCGTGGTCATGGATATCGACGGCGACGATCGGCTGGCGAAAGCCCACGGCATCGTCACGCGGCGCGATACATACCCGAATATCCGTCCCCTGGCCGCCATATTTCAGGGCGTTCTCGATCAGATTGTGAAAGACCTGGAGTAACTCGTCCTCGTCGCCGGATACGCGTTGGGGAGCCGACGGCTTGTCCACATGGATCAGCTTTCCGTCCCGATCGGCGGTGTCCGCCAACACGGCGACGGCCCGTCCGACGACTGCCGCCAGATCCACCGCCGTGGTCGGGCGCAGGCGTTCATTGACCTCCACCTTAGAGAGCGACAACAGGTCGGCGACCAGGCGTACCATGCGCGACGCCTCGTGTTCCATCAGATCGAGAAACCGGGCCCGGGCCGCCGGGTCATCCCGGGCGGCGTTCTTCAGGGTTTCGATGAAGCCGGCCATGGCGGTGAGCGGCGAGCGAAGTTCGTGGCTGACATTGGCGACGAAATCGCTGCGCATTTTCTCCACTTCGTGCTTTTCGGATATATCGGTGAGGCTGAGCACCGCCCGGGCGCCGTCGCTGCGGCCGGCCGGCAGACCGGCGACCGCGACCTCAAGCAGGGCCCTGACCGGCGTGTCGAACGCGATCACCCTGGTTGACCGGTTGGCGCCGGCGAACACGTCATCGACCGCGGCCAGGCAATCGGGATGGCGTATATAGCGCACCAGGTCCTGGCCCGCATCGACGTCTCCAAATCGCTGTTGCGCCACCGTGTTGGCAAGCACGACCCGGCGGTCGTCGTCGACCACGAAGATGGCCTCCGACAACTCGTCGAGGATGGCGCTGATTTCGTTGTTAGACACGTAATCCGGTGTCCCTGGCCGTTTGCCTGTATCGACACTCAATGATCGGACCGTGCCTCTATCGGCCTCGGATCCTCGGATCGAGGGCGTCGCGCATACCGTCGCCAATATAGTTGACGGAGAGCACCGTCAAGGAAATGGCAAGGCCCGGCCAGATAACCCGCGACGGGGTGATGGACAGGAAATTGGCCCCGTCATAGAGCAACCGGCCCCAGGTCGGGAAATCGGACGGGAAGCCCAGGCCGAGGAAACTGAGTGCTGATTCAGTAATGATCGCATTGGCCACGCCGAGGGTCGCCGACACCATGATCGGGCTCAAGACATTGGGGAAAATGTGACGGCCGATAATACGGTATTGCCGGGTGCCGATCGACCGCGCGGCAAGCACGAATTCCTGCTCTTTCAGCGCAAGCACGTCGCCGCGCACGATCCGTGCGGTCTGCATCCACGACGTGATACCGATGACAAAGACGATGAGCAGGAAGATGCCCACTTCCGGCCCGAAGGCGGCGCGCAACGTTTCGCGGAACAGCAGGATGATCACCAGGAGAAGCGGCAATAGCGGCAAGGCCAGGAACAGGTCGGTCAGGCGCATCAGCGGTCCATCGAGCACCTTGATGAAGCCGGCGAGAATGCCGATCAGGGTGCCGAGCAGCAGTGACAGCAACATGGCCGTGACGCCGACTGCCAGCGACACCCGGCCGCCGGCAAGCACTTGCGCGAACATGTCGCGGCCCAGATTGTCGGTGCCGAAGGGCCGGTCCCAGGAGGGGCCGAGATTCTTGTTGCGGATATCGAGGAATTGCGGGTCCACGTCGTAGAGGTAGGGTCCGAAGACCACCGCCAGGACGATGAAGGTGAAGACGCCGACGCCGATGACCCCGCCGGTATGCTTGCGGAACTGACGCCAGACATCGGCCCAAAGGGAGCGATGGGCACCGATCGGCTCGGATACGCCGTTGTCGATGGCCCGGTCAGTCATAGCGGATCCTCGGGTCGAGAATGCCGTAGATCAGGTCGGCAATCAGGTTGAACAGGACGATCAGGATGGCGAACAGGAAGGTGAGCGTCTGCACCAGCGGGATATCGGCACCCTGGATGGCGATGATCAGCAATTGACCGAGACCGTTCACCCGGAAGATCTGCTCGGTGATAATGGCGCCGGAAAAAATCTGCGGCACGCCGAGCGCGAGCACCGTGACCACCGGGATCAGGCTGTTGCGAAGCACGTGAATGAGGACCACGGTGCGTTCGCGCATGCCCTTGGCGCGGGCGGTGCGCACATAGTCCTGGTTCAGGTTGTCGAGCATGGAGGCGCGCATGAAGCGACTGATCTGGGACGCGTTATAGAGCGCCAGCACCATGACCGGCATGATCATCTGCTTGACCTGGAACCCGAAGCTCGCCCAATCGGTGACTTCGTGGGTGGTGTCGTAGATCGACGGCAACCATCCCAACTGGGCGCTGAAGATGACGATCAGGACGATGCCGGTGAAGAATGTGGGGACCGAGAAACCGACCATGGAAATGAAAGTGCCGATCTGGTCGAAGATGGAATATTGCTTGTAGGCGGAAATGACGCCGATCGGCACGGCGATGATGATGCCGACGATATAGGACATGCCGACGACCCACAGCGTCTGCGGCAGGCGCTCGACGATCAGGTCGACGACCGGACCGCGGGTCGCCCAGGACCGCACCCGCAGCCGTTCCTCGGAATTGCCGATCTCAATTCCCCACCAGTTTTCAATGACATTGAGCGGTTCGTTGATGAAAAACTGCTCCAACCATTTCAGATAGCGGATGTGGAACGGTTCGCCGAGCCCGAGGGCCAGGCGGATCTTTTCGCGGACTTCCGGCGGGATGGTCAGCGGCAAGTTGCCGGTCGGGTCGTTCGGCGCCAGGTCGAGAATGATGAAGATAATGAAGCTGATGATCAGCAATGTCGGAATGGCGAACAAAAGCCGCCGTGTGGTGTATCTGAGCATGGTCCGCCCACCGACCTAAAGCATCAGCGAATTACCCGGCCGGCATTTTCCGCCGGCCGGGATTTATCGTGCGGTTACTTCTTGCGTGTCCAGTCGGCCACGTTCCAAAGCTCCGAATCCCAGGAATTCATCCGCACGCCCTCAAGCGCGTTGGAATGGGCGGAGACGTCGCCGCGATGGATGAGCGGGATCATGGCGCCCTCGTCCATGAGCATGTCGTTCATCTTCTTGGCCAGTTCGGCGCGCTTTTCGAGCGAGGCGGTCTTGCCCATCTCGGCCACCAAGGCGTCATAATCCTTGTTGCAATAGCGCGGCATGTTGTTGCCCTGCCACTGATTGGCCGGAGACGGAATTTCGCTGCAACGCCAGCCCGCCATGTATTTCTCCGGATCGGTGCCATCGAAGTTGTTGGTGTACATCTCGATGTCGGCGAAGAACTTCTGGTAGGTGTCCGGGCTTGACTGGTCGCCACCGAAGAATACCGCGGCGTCGATATTGCGCAATTCGGTTTCGACGCCAATCTGCTGCCACATCTGTTTGACCAGAGCCTGGGTGCCCTGGCGCACGGAGTTGGTCGAGGTTTGGTAGAGGATCGACAGGCGCACGCCATCCTTGGCGCGCACGCCGTCGCCGCCCTTCGCCCATCCGGCATCGTCGAGCAGCTTGTTGGCAGCGGCGACATCCTGGGTCTTGCACCAGTCATTGGCCGTCGAGGCATAGATCGCCGGGGCCGGCAGCACGTTGCAGGTTACTTTGCCGGCCTTGCCGTAACCGGCTTCCACCAGGATCGCGCGGTCAATCGCCATGGACAGAGCGCGACGAACGGCGGGGTCGCCGAGGAACGGATGCGGTCCGGCCTCCAGGGTCGAGCGCTTGTCACCGGCCGCGGCCGTGGAATTGGAGAGATTGACCATCAGTCGTTCAACGGAGGTCCCGAACGCGGTGACCACGGTTCCCTTGCCGGCGTCAGCCATCTGCGCGAGCACTTCCGGTTCGATCTGCAGGTTCCAGGCATAGTCGAACTCGCCGGTTTCGAGCACCGAACGGGCGGCCGAAGCGGCATCGCCGCCACCTTTGAACACGGCCGTCGCGAAAGCCGGCTTGTCGGGGTCGCGATAGTTCGGATTGGCTTCCAGCGTGATCACGTCATTGGCCTTGAATTCGACCACCTTGAACGGACCGGTGCCGACCGGGCCGAAATTCTGGGCGGTGCATTCAGGAGCCTTGGCGCCCAGGCAATCCTGGAACTGGGCCTTTTGAATAATCGGCGACTGGGCGCCGACAAAAGGGCCATAGGGATAAGGCTTGGCGACGGAGAAGTTGACCTTCACCGTGCGTTCATCGACCGCCACCACGCTCTCCACGTCGGTGAAGTTGGAGACCTGTGCGCAGCCGCCTTCTGGATGCATGCAATATTCGGCGGTAAAGGCCACGTCGGCCGCCGTCACCGGTGAACCGTCGGACCATTTCAAGCCCTCGGACAATTTCCAGGTAATGCTTTTCAGATCCTCGGCGACGCCGCCATTCTCGACGGTCGGGATCTCGTCGACCAGGGTCGGCACCATATTGCCGTTTTCATCATAATGGGCCAACGGCTCGATGATCATGGACGAGGATTCCACGTCCTTTGTGCCGCCAGACAGGAACGGGTTGAGGATGGAGGCAGCCTGCCAATAGATGATGTTCAATTGGCCGTCACGCCCCCGCTGGGCATCGGCGGCGGTGGTCATCAAGGCCACGGCGGCCGCCGTCAACAGGATGGGTTTCAGTCTACGCATGGATAGTCTCCCTAGATGTTTTATAGTGCTTGTTGATTTTGATTATCGCTTGCGACCGACTTCTTCTTGCGATCGTCTTTTCTTAACTCTCCCTCCTTTTCAGGAACTCTAACCGTCACTTAACCCCAATTTCCCATGCCCTGTCTACTCCACCCGATGGCAGGCGACGAAGCGGCCGTCGCCGACATCCCGGTATTCGGGCGGCTCGGTGAGACATGTGTCGATGACGTCGGGACATCGGGTGCAGAATCGACAACCGGCCGGCGGATTGGCCGGGCTCGGCAGGTCACCGGTGAGGATGATGCGCTCCCGCCGCGCTTCCACTGCCGGATTGGGGATCGGCACCGCCGACAGCAACGCCTTGGTGTAAGGGTGCTTGGGCTCGGCGAACAGACGATCGACCGGCGCCAGTTCGACGATCTTGCCCAGATACATGACGGCGACCCTGTCGGCGATGTGGCGGATCATGCTCAAATCATGGCTGATGAACAGATAGGTCAGGCCGAATTCGTCCTGCAGATCCTCCAAGAGATTGACCACCTGCGCCTGAATGGACACATCGAGGGCGGCGATCGGCTCGTCGCAGACGATGAAATCCGGCTGCAGCGCCAATGCCCGCGCGATGCCGATGCGCTGGCGCTGGCCGCCGGAAAATTCGTGCGGATAGCGGTTGGCGAAATCCGGGTTCATGCCGACCGCGATCAGCAATTCGCGAACCCGGGCGCGTTTTTCCTGGCCGCTGACGACACCGTGCTCATCGAGGGGCTCGGCGATGATGGAGCCGACAGTCATACGCGGATTGAGGCTCGCCTGGGGATCTTGAAAAATCATCTGCATGCGCGGGCGGATCTGGCGCAGTTTCTCGCCGGAGAGCCTGGTGATATCCCGCCCGTGAAACTCGATGCTGCCGTCGGTGGGATCGTAGAGGCGCAGGATGGCACGGCCGGCCGTTGATTTGCCGCAGCCGCTCTCGCCGACCAGTCCCAGCGTCTCGCCGCGGAATATTTCGAAATCCAATCCATCGACGGCGCGCACCGCTCCGACCTGACGACGCAAAACGCCCTTGTAGACCGGGAAATGCATTTGCAGGTTCTTCACCCGGAGCAGGACTTCCGCCGGTTCGGGTCCGGTTTCGGGCCGGTCGGTCGCAAGGGCAGCGTCAGACATCGCGGGCGGCATCCGTTTCAGGGTCCCACCAACAGGCCACGTCGTGGCCATCGGCAACCGCCGCCAATGGTGGATTTTCCTCCAGGCAGCGGTCGAGCCTGTGGGCGCAGCGCGGCCCGAACGGGCAGGCTGCCGGAAATTCCGCCAGGATCGGCGGCTGGCCGGCTATGCTGCGCAGGCGCCCGTGCCCGGTTTCGTCGGTCCTCGGCAATGTTTGCAGAAGCGCGCGGGTATAGGGATGCAGGGGCCGTTCATACAGGTCGCGCACCGCCGCGTGCTCGACGATCAGGCCGCCATACATGACAATGATCCGATCGGCGATGCCGGCGGCGACACCCAGATCGTGGGTGATCCAGATGATTCCCATGCCGAGCTTGTGCTTGAATTCGCGGATCAGTTCCAGAAACTGGGCCTGCACGGTGACGTCCAGAGCCGTGGTCGGCTCGTCGGCAATCAGCACTTTGGGATCGCAGGCAAGCGCGATGGCGATCATGACCCGCTGGCGCATGCCGCCGGAAAATTGATGCGGATAATCGTTCAGGCGCTTTTCCGGCGATGGAATGCCGACGAGTTCCAACAGTTCAATGGCCCGTTTGCGCGCCTTCCCGGCGCTCAGGCCGAGATGCTCGCGCAACGGCTCGATGATCTGGAAACCGACGGTGAAGACCGGATTGAGGGAGGTCATCGGATCCTGAAACACGAAGCCGATCTGACCGCCACGGATTTCACGCAACTCCTGATCGCCGAGGGTAATCAGGTCCTTGCCGTTGAACACGGCGGTGCCGGAAACGATGTCTGCCGGCGGGCTGGGCAGCAATTGCAGCAGCGACATCATTGTCACGCTTTTGCCGGAGCCACTCTCGCCGACCACGGCCAATAATTCCCCGGCGCCAAGCCTGAAGCTCACGCCGTTCACGGCATGTACGGTGCCATCCTGGGTATGAAATACGGTTTTAAGGTCGTCGACCGCGAGAACTGCTTCTATTTTCCTACTCCCCCCACAACCGCCGAAACCGTTCTTGTCGATAGTAGATGCAATTGAATTTAATTGGCTAATCGCTTTCGACAAGAGATCATCTTCATCAGCGATCATCAAGGGGTTAAAGCTGTGTAGTCGGATTTTTCACAATCATACATACGCATGACCGCATTTGGGCGACTTGAAAATCTCACCAATCCTTTCAATGTGTTATGCTTCCAAATGTCGGCCTAGGCGGCTTGCAACAGGACGGCGGCGCCGAGGCCGCTTCCGGCGGGAATCGTTGCACCACCCAATTTCAGGCCGCGCTGCTTCAGGGCGCGGGCCAGGTGAATGGTGATGCGCAGGCCGGACATGCCGACCGGATGGCCAAGCCCCACGGATCCGCCATCGACGTTCAACCGGTCCGACGGCCAGCCGCCCATGTCCCGGCAGGCGACAAGCTGTACGGCAAAGCCTTCATTGCATTCGATCAGATCGAGATCGTCGACCGTCTTGTCGGCTGCCGACAAGGCCCTGTTCAGGGCCTCGACACAGGAATAGCCCATGAAATGCGGGTCGCAGCCCGCCATGGCGGTGCCCGGCATGAGGATTTTCGCCAAGGGCGCGGCGCCGAGCTTGGCGAGCCCCTTTTCGTTGCAGACAATGGCCGCTGCCGATCCGTCATTGATGCTTGCCGCATTACCGGCGGTGATCACCCCGCCCTTCTTCACCGGCGGCAATTGGCCGAGGCCCTCCACGGTCATGTTTGGGCGCGGATTTTCATCGCGATCGAAATGCTTCTTCCCGCCCTTGCGCTGCGGCACGTCGATCGGGACGATTTCGTCGTCCAGCCGGCCGGCCTCGATGGCATCCAGCGCCCGGTTGTGGGAGACGATGGCATAGGCATCCATCTCCTCACGGCTGACGCCGTCCTCGGCGGCGTGGTGCTCGGCGACGTCGATCATGTACCAGGGGTCGCCCCACATTTTCGATCCGGCGAGGGTGCATTCCTTCAACGTGTCGATGAATTCGCCATGGTTCAGCCGGTGGCCCCAGCGGGAGCCGGGCACCATATGCGGGGCGTTGGACATGGATTCGGTGCCGAGCGCCATGGCGATATCCACCTCGTCGAGCTTCACCGCCTTGGCGGCGTCGATCAGGGCGGCCATGGAGGAACAGCATTGCATGTTGATGGTGTAGGCGGGTGTAGCGTCGGGGACGCCGATACGCTGCGAGACAATGCGCGCCGGATTGGATTCGGTCATGTCCTGCAAAACCATGCCGCCAATGACCATTTCGATATCGGCCGCTTTCAACCCGCTCGATTTGAGAAGTTGACCAGCGACGACGGATCCGACCTCGGTTGCCCGCAAGGGAGCCAACGCGCCGCCGAAATTGCCGATCGGGCTCCGCAATCCCGCCGCCAAATACACATCCTGCGCCATCATCCGCTCCCTGTCATGGGTCCGATAAATCGCCGCGGGAATTCCCGCCCACAATCATTTACCTAACGATCGTTAGATGAATGCCACATTCGGCCGCCAAATGCAATATTGGTGAAAGACCAACAATACTGCTAAATTTTGATATGTTTCGCACAGGAAAACTGTTTGACTCGGCGCCAGCCACTGCCTATTAGCTAACGATCGTTCGGTTGATTGCCTTAAATTTCAGGCAACCGGCCGGATCGCTGATCACGCGGGCGGAACCGGCTTCGGGAGGACATGCAGATGTATGATGAGCGCACATTGGCCCGGTCACGAGACATGGAGGCGACCTGGGACGGCGCCTATAAGAAGATCGTGGACCGGTTCGGCAATCGGGCGCCGACCCGGGCGACCGCGCCGGAAACCCAATCGGGCATTCCCATCAAGTCGGCCTATTTTCCCCATGACACGGCGCACCTGGATTACGGCACAATCGGCGCGCCGGGGCAGTATCCGTTCACCCGCGGCAATCTGGCGGCTCAGTACCAGCTCATGAACTGGGCCAATCAGCCGGTGATCGGTTACGGCCTTCCGGAAGATACAAGATCGCGCATGGACCATCTGTCGGATCAGGGGATGACCGGCTATTTCGGCCAGACCTTTTACAATCTGGTCTATGACCTGGTCTCCCATGAAGGGCTCGACCCCGACCACCCGGCATCGCGCGGCCGGATCGGCCAATGCGGCATGGCGGTCTATTCGAAGCAGGACATGGCGCGGCTGTTCGACGGCCTGGACCTGCGCAAGATCAACGTCATCCACATCACCTACTACCAGGTGATCCCGGCGCTCGCCCAATATATCGCCTATGCGGAAGAGCGCGGCGTTCCGCCGGAGGACCTGCGCGGCAATTCCATGAACTGGTACCACCAGTCGGCCTATGTGGGGATGAGCGCCTTCACTCCGGAGCAGGGCCACAAGCTTGCGGTGGAACTGATCAATTACTGCTCCAAGAACATGCCGCGCTGGAACACGACCAACCTGTTCGGCTACGGGGTGGAAGAGGCCGGCGGTACGGCGATCCAGGAAATCGGCCTGATGCTCGCCTATGGCATCGATCTGGTGCGGGCGTGCAAAAAATCCGGGCTGACCGCTGATCAGGCGCTACCGCGCTTCGGTTTCCAGATCGCCCAGTCCAACGATTTCTTCGAGGAGATCTGCAAGATCCGGGCGCTGCGGCGGATCTGGGCGACGGCGATGCACGACATCCACGGAGCGGAAGATCCGCGCTCCATGCATGTGCGCATCCATACCCACACATCCGGCGCCATGCTGACGGCGCAACAGCCGCTCGTAAACCTGATCCGCACCACGTTGCACGCCTTCGGCGCGGCCTTGTCCGGGGTTCAGGCGATGGAGGTGTCGGCCTATGACGAAGCCCTGTCGATCCCCAGCGAGGAATCGGCGACGCTTGCCCTGCGCATCCAGCAGGTGATCCAGGAAGAGACCAATATCACCTGCGTATCGGACCCCCTCGCCGGCTCCTATTATGTGGAAGCGCTCACCGACCAGATCGCCAATGAAGCCTTGAAACTGGTTGAGCGGATTGAGGAATTGGGCGGTTACATTGAGGCCCAGCGCTCCGGCTGGCTGCGGCGTGAGGTCGAGGCTTCAGCCGATCGTTGGCGGACGATGGTGGAAAAGGGCGAGCGCAAGGTCGTCGGCCTCAATTGCTATGAAGAGGAAGAGGAAACCGCGCCGGAGATTTTCAAAGTCGATCACGAAGCCGAACGTATCGCCATTGAGCGGGTGCAGGCCTTGCGCGAAAGCCGCGACGGCGCGCGCTATGACCGGGCGATGGCCGCCTTCAAGGACCGGGCGGAAGCATTCGCCGCGATGAGCCACGACGAGCTCGGCGACAGCGGCCTGATCGAAGCGGCGATCGAGGCTGCCCGCGCCGATGCCACTACCGGCGAGATGATGGGCGTGTTGAAGGATGCCCTTGGATGGAGAGCCCCCCATGAATACTGAGCAAGCGGCCGATGGCGGCAATCCGATCCGGGTGTTGTTGTCGAAACCAACCCATGATGTGCATGATCGCGGCGTACGACTGGTGGCAAGGCGCATGCGGGATGCCGGCTTCGAGGTGATTTTCTCCAACTTCCTGATGCCAGACGAAATCATCAACACGGCGGTGGAAGAAGATGTGGACGTGGTCGGCATCTCGGTATCCGCCGGGGGCCATATGCCGATTTTCGAGGATGTGGTGGCCGGCCTGAAGGAGAACGGTCTGGACGATGTGGTCCTGATCGGCGGCGGCGTCATCCCGGCGGAGGATGTGGAGACCTTGTCGGGGATGGGGATCAAGGCGATTTTCGGCCCGGGGGCCTCGCCGGAAGCGGCGATCGACATGATCCGTTCGGAAGTCGGAGGCTGATGCGATGAACCTGCATTTGCAATCAGAATATCTCGGCGTCATCCCGTGCGCTGCGCAGCACGCAGTGATGCGCTGCAGACACGGGATCTGAACTGTCATGCACTGCATTTCAAAGGTGAGATCCCGCGTCTGCGCCGCACCATTGTCATGGCGCACCGCGCACGGGATGACGGGTAAATAGTAAGACAAGTTCTCCTCCATTGGGACACTAAAACCATGACCGAAACCCCTGCCCCTTTCACCAAAGTCGCCATACTCGGCGGCGGCGGCCTGATGGGCCATGGCATCGCGCTGGCCTGCCTGCAGGGCAGCGGCTGCGATGTGACAATCATTTCGCGGCGTCAGGAAACCGTCGACCACGGCCTCGACCTGATCGCCAATGGACCATTCGGCCTCTCCCGCGCCGTGGAGCGGGGCAAGTTGACGGACGAACAGAAAGCGGAGATCGAGACCCGCCTTTCCGGCACCACCGACTATGCGAAAGGATTGGCCGGCGCCGATCTGGTTTTCGAAACGATCCCGGAAGTGGTGAGCCTGAAGCACGATGCCTTGAAGACCGCCGAGGAGCATGCGGCCGATGACGCGGTGTTTGCCTCCAACACGTCGTCGATCATGATTTCAGAACTCTCCGCGCCGCTGGCCAATCCGGGCCGGCTGGTCGGAACCCATTGGTTTTATCCCGCCAATGTGATGCCGCTGATCGAGGTGGGGCGCAGCGAGCTCACCGATCAGGACGCACTGGACAGAGTGGTGGCCTATCTGTCGGCCATTCGGAAAAAGCCTGTGGTGGTAAAGGATTCGCCGGGCTTCTTCATGACCCGCTTCATCAACAATTACCTCGCTGAGGCAATCCGGCTTGTGGAACTGGGCATTGCCGGGCCGGCGGAGGTCGATGAAATGTGCAAGACCGGGCTTGGCTGGCCGATGGGCGTATTCGAGCTATTGGACGATACCGCGAGCTTCGACAGTTTCTATCACGCCCAGGAATATCTGTTCGAGACCTGTGGCGAGCGCTACGCGATCCCGCCCCTGGCGCGCAAAGTGTTCAAGGCCGGCTATCGGGGCAATCCGAAGCTAAAGCCCGGCAGCCGCGGCGGCTGGTATGAATTTTTGGGCGCGGAAAAACCGGAAAAGAGAAAATGACGACGGCCACCCTCCCAGAGGCCGGCACGGCAATCGCGCGACCGGGCATCAACCGGCGCCAGGCGCTCCTGGAAGCCGCGGCGGCGCAGTTCTTAAAGACCGGCTATGCCGCCACCTCCATGCGCGACATCGCGGCGGAAGCGGCCATGAAGCCGGCCTCCATCTATTATCACTTTCCCTCCAAGGCGGATCTCTTCGTCGAGGTGCACAAAGTGGGCCTGGAACGGATTCGCGACAATGTGGAGCAAGCGCTTGACGGCGTGACCGGCGCTTGGGAGCGGCTGGAGACGGCCTGCATTGTGCATTTGGAAACACTGCTTGAGGGCGACATCTTCTTCCGGGCGGTGATGCGGGAAATGCCGCGCCACTACGAAGCACAGGAACGGCAACGGCTGATCGTCTATCGCGACGCCTATGAGGCGATCTTCTCCCGGCTCCTGGACGATATCGACCTGCCGGTCGGGACCGACCGCCATGACCTCAGATTGATGCTGCTCGGCGCCATGAACTGGTCGTTTTCCTGGTACCGCCCCGGCCGCGAAACCCCTAAGATGCTCGCCTTGAAATTCGTTGATTTCCTGAAGAACCAACTCGACAAGGGCGACTGACCATCCCATGAGAAAGGCCGGGCGAACTACTGATTACTACCGCCAGGCGCTGCTGGAAGGCGACCGCGTGGCGCTGGCCCGGGCCATTACGGCGGTGGAGAACAACCGGCCGGATGCCCGCAATGTCTTCAAGGCGATCGACGGCCATTTAAGCGGCGCCCATGTGATCGGCATTACCGGTGCGCCGGGTGCCGGCAAGTCGACCCTCGTCAATGCCTATGTGCGCGAATTGCGCCAGCGCGACAAGCGGGTCGGCGTGATCGCCGTCGATCCGTCGAGCCCGTTTTCCGGCGGCGCCATATTGGGTGACCGCATCCGCATGACCGACCATGGCAGCGACGAGAACGTGTTCGTGCGCTCGCTGGCCTCGCGCGGCCATCTGGGCGGCCTGTCGCGGGCGACGACGCGGGTCGTCGACATCATGGATGCGGCGCGCATGGACGTGATCATCGTTGAGACCGTGGGCACCGGCCAGTCGGAAGTGGAGATCATGGAGATCGCCGATACGGTGATCGTGGTCTGCGCGCCCGGCCTCGGCGACGAGATCCAGGCGGTGAAGGCCGGGATCCTGGAAATCGCGGATATCCTGGTCGTCAACAAGGCAGACATGCCCCATGTGGAGCGCACCGAGCGCCAGCTTTTCGATGCCACCCATTTCGGACCGGTGCGCGACTGGGACGTGCCGATCCTGAAGACCATCGCCACCGACGGAACCGGGGTCGACGCCCTGGCCGACAAGGCGGAAGATCATCTGGCCACGCTCGATCCGGACGATCGCAAGGATGCGGCCACGCGGCGCATGCGCAAGGTGATCACCACCTCGGCCGGCCACTTCCTGCGCCGCTGGATGGACGCGGTCAACGGCGCGGCGATCGACGAATTATGCCGGTCGGTGCTGACCGGCGAACTGGACCTGGAGGACGCGGCGCGCCAGGCCGCCCGGCTGGCGACCGACCGCGAGGCTCCCCCCAACCACTTGGAAGAGAAAGCAGAGCAGTCATGAGCAACGATGCCGTTCTTTATTCCGTCGATGACGGGATCGCCACCATCGCCTTGAACCGGCCGAAGGCGCTGAACGCGCTCAATGTCGACCTGACCCAGGGCCTGGTCGACAGTGTCGCCAAGGCGGCCGCCGATCCGGCGGCGCGCTGCGTGGTGATCACCAGTACAAGCAATCACTTCATGGCCGGTGGCGACCTGGTGATGTTCAAGGGCTGGCTCGACGAAAGCATGGAGACCGCGCAGGCCAATCTGGAGGGCACGTTCCATGCCGTACACGACGTGATCCGGCAACTGAAAACCATGGACAAGCCGGTGATCGCCAGTGTGGAAGGCGCGGTGGCCGGTTTCGGATTGAGCCTGATGCTCGCCTGCGACCTGACGATCGCCGCCGACAATGCGGCGCTGACGCTCGCCTATATCCGCATCGGCACCAGCCCTGATGGCGGCTCGACCCATTCGCTGCCGCGCATTGTCGGCACCCGCAAGGCGATGGAACTGGCCATGCTCGGCGATAACATCACGGCCGAACAAGCCAGTGACGCCGGGCTGATCAACCGGCTGGTGCCGGCCACCGACCTGAAATCCGAAACCGCCAAGCTCGCCGCCCGCCTCGCCGCCGGCCCGACACTGGCGCTCGGCCGTACCAAACGCCTAATCAACGCCTCCCACGCCGCCACGCTCGACGAACAATTGGCGGCGGAGGAAGAAGCCTTCTCAGAAAGCGCCGGCGGCCGCGACTTCTACGAGGGAGTGACGGCGTTCATCGAAAAGCGCAAGGCGGTGTTTGAGGGACGCTAGGCGGCGCGGCATTCGATCACGGAACTCGTATTTTGTTTACGACAAAGACCAAATGACTGGGATGTGCCAATAATTGCCGATCTAACCGGCGATGCGTCGGCCTTTTTCGCCGAAGAAATGCAAATGTCCTTCATCGAAGGAAAGGCCGACCACGTCGTCCTCGGTAACGGCGACATCACCGATGTGGCGGACGGTCAGGACGCCGAGTTCGCCGCAATCGACATAGAGCATGACGTCGGCACCGAGATATTCGAGCACGTCTATCCGGCCGCTGCAGTGGCCCTCTCCCGCGATTGTCGTGGATATATGCTCGGGCCGAATGCCAAGCTGTGTCGCCGCGGCTGCTTCCCGCGGTGCCGGCCCGCTACTATGTCCGGCAAGCAGGAATCGGCCGTCATTGACCGAGCACGGCACGATGTTCATCTTCGGGCTGCCGATAAACTGGGCGACGAACAGATTTTGCGGTCGCTCGTAGAGTTCACGCGGCGAGCCGACTTGTTCGATCTCACCTGCCTCAAGCACGACGATCTTGTCGGCCAGCGTCATCGCCTCGACCTGATCATGGGTGACATAGATCATGGTCGCTTCCAGCGACCGATGCAGTTTTGCGATTTGGAAACGCATATCCACACGCAGTGCGGCATCCAGATTTGACAGCGGTTCGTCAAACAGGAACGCGGTCGGTTGGCGCACGATGGAGCGTCCGATCGCCACACGTTGGCGCTGGCCGCCGGAAAGATCCTTCGGCCGCCGGTCAAGCATTTGATCCAGCTTGAGTATTTCGGCGGCTTGCGAGACCTTTTCGCTGATCTCCTGTTTCGCCGCACCGGAGATTTTCAGTCCAAACCCCATGTTTTCCCGCACCGTCATATGCGGATAAAGCGCATATGATTGGAAAACCATGGCCAGCCCTCGGCCCGATGGCGGTTCCGCGGTGACGTTGCGGCCGTCGATCAGCAGGTCGCCGCGGCTGATTTCCTCAAGGCCCGATATCAGACGCAGGAGCGTGGACTTGCCGCAGCCCGACGGGCCGACAAAGATTACGAATTCGCCGTCGGCAATATCGAGGTCGACGCCTTTGATGACCTGCGCCGGTCCGAACCACTTTTCGATGCCTTCGAGCTGTATCGCTCCCATCCCGCTATCCTTTCCAGTCCGCCGGTTTGCGGCGGTGTCCTATGTTTCGACCGCGCTCTGGCCGGACTTCCCGCCTCAGCCCTTTACCGCGCCGGCGGCGAGCCCCTGCACCATAAACCGCTCCAGCCACAGGAAAATCACCATGATCGGCACGGTTGCGATTACGGCGCCAGCCATCATCAGTTCGCGCGGCAGTTCCGATGAGTTGAGAGAGGCAACGCCCCGCGGCAGGGTGAATATCCCCGGATCGTCCAGGAACATGAACGCAAACAGGAACTCGTTCCACGCGATCATGAACACATAAAGTGCCACCGAGGCGAGCGCCGGCAGGCTTAGCGGCAGGGTGATCTTGAGGATAACCCCGAACCGCGTCAGGCCGTCCATCAGGCCGGCTTCCTCCATTTCCGCCGGCAGGCCGCGGAAATATCCCTGCAGCATGTAGAGGGCGACCGGAATCGTCGTTGCCGGATAGACGATCAGCAATCCGGTCAGAGTGTTGCGCAGCTCCAACTGGCTGAACACTGCGTAGAGCGGAAGCACCAGGACGATTGCCGGCACCATGTAGATCAGCAGGATCGAGCGGGAGAACATCTCTCGCCCGGCAAAGCGAAGCCGCGCCACCGCATAGGCGCCGGGGATGGCAATCAGCAGCGTCAACAAAACGGTGGTCACCGACACCAATGCCGAATTGAAAATGTATGTACCGAAATTGAATTTCGTCATCAGATCGGTGTAGCTGGAAAACAGATTGTCACGCGACAAGTCGATCGAAAAATCAAGCGGATTGGCCAGCAGCGCGGCCTGGCTTTTGAAGCTGGTCATCACCATGATGTAGAACGGCAAGGCGACGATTACGGTGAAGAAGATATATCCGGAACCTTTGGCCACACGGATCAACAGCCGCTCAAAATCATAACGCCGGACCGAGCCCGCCGGGGCGTCGCGCAGGCAGAGCCAGTTGGCGGTGGCCGTCAAGCCGATGAAGAAAGCAAGCGCAATAATCTGCCAGACCGTTTGTGTGGCAATCGGCAAGCCGAACGGTGCGCCGAGGGTCGCAACAATGAGGACCGCAAGCAATAGGCCGGCCGAAACCGCAAAATCGAGACTTCCGCGCGCGGCCGCCGGGCGCAATAGAATTGCGATCGCGCTTGCCAGGCCGGCAAGCGCCCCAGCCAGTGATGGCGGTGTTGCCGGCGCGCCCGACACCAACGCCAGCAAGACGCCGACAATGACGATGAACAAAAAACCGAAGACGATCCCGCAGATCGCCGCTGCAACCAGGCCGGATCGTATGCCGTGGCCGCCGATATGTGCAATCGCCGCCATATTCACTCCTCCTTCGGAGAAAACCGGAAAAACACAAGCGCGAAGACGAGAAGCACCACAAAGACCACTACGGCGACCGCCGCGCCGGCGCCGATATTGGAGAGCCCGATCGCCTGCTCATAGACATTGACGGTCAGCGTTCGCGTCCCCGCGGCGCCTCCGGTGAGCAGAAAAATGTCGTCGAACTTGTTGAACGTCCAAATGAACCGAAGCAGAAACAGGATTGCAAGAATGGTCGCAAGCTGGGGCAGTGACAGATGCCAGAACTGCTGCAACGGTGTCGCACCGTCGATCTCCGCTGCTTCATACATGTCGGTATTGATCGACTGCATTCGGGCCAGAATGAATAGAAATGACAGTGGGAAATAACGCCATGCCTCGAACACGATCACTGTCGTCAGGGCAAGCGGGAATTCGACCGTGAAGCCGAGCAGCGAAATCGATCCGGCGGTACGTTGGCCGAGAAAATTGATTGGCGCATCGGTGGCGCCGGTCTGCACGAGAATGGCGTTGAAGGCGCCGGAATTGGGGTCGAGCAGCGTCACCCAGGTATAGGCGACGGCGATAACCGGAGCGACATAGGGAAACAGAAAAAGACCGCGCAGGATAGTGCGCCCGCGAAACGCGTGATTGAGAAGAAGCGCCGCGAACAAACCCAAAATCAGGGCGCCGGCGGTGCCGAAGACGGTGTATACAATCGACGTCCAAAGAACGGACCAGAATTCCGTTCCATTGAAGACTTTTGCGAAATTGTCGGCGGAGAACGTCAAATTGGTGAGCGGATTTTCGCCGCGTCCGATCGCGGCCGGTTTGGACGTTTCCAAAAAGGCTTCGGCATCGTCCACCGGCCGATCACTCGCAGCCTGAAATTTCAGGCGTTCGCGTCCCCGGGGAGCCATTTCACCAATGCCACAGGTCAACGAATTCCCATTTATACCGCAGCGATCATCGGTGATCTTGAGCGTGACGCCGTCCGGCACGGTATCGGAAAACGAAACATCGCTCAGCGGCAGGCTCGGCGAGGTATTGCGAACCGTGTAGATGACGTTAAATTCTTCCCCAGCTGCCACGGCGCCGTTGCGCACCCGCTCATTGACCGTCGGCTGTGGTGGACGCAAATCAGCCAACAGCACCGGTTTTGCGCTGATCCAGAAATTGGCGACCAGCGGCAGCGCCACGATCAACGCAACGATCAGAAATGTCGGCGCGAGCATCAGCCATGCCAAACGAGCTTCGCGTTTTTGCAGTGGTCCGCTGCCCTTTGGCGGAACCGGGCCGGCCTGGATATCCATGGCGTTCCCCTAATCCTTAGGCAAGGAATGCGGGCCGATCTCCAGCCCGCACGCCAGCGAATTCAAAGCTTCGAAATTGCCTCGTTCATGGCATCGGCCGCCTCTTCCGCCGTCATTTCGTCGTCGATGAACCGCCTGGTGATTTGATTGACGATTTGGCTGTTGACGACTTTAGAGGCGGCGGCAAGCTGGCCTTCCGCGACACCCCAACGCTGAGCTTTGTCGAGCCCCGAAATGATTTCCGATATAATCTCGGCCGGGTATATTTCCGTCAACGCAGCCTTGCGGTCGACACCGACCGGCAATGACGACCACAGCGTCTTAAATTTTTCTGGATCGGAGGCGTCACCGCGCCGCACCGGAAATTTACCTTCCGGTGCGATCGACAATGTTTGCCCATATCCGTCGCTCATCGAGAATTTAATGAACTCGATGGCCGCATCGGAGTTTGCCGACGTCGTTACCCCCATGTAACGCAATTCCGCCCAGGCGGCACCATCGGGGTTGGAAGGCCCGGCAAACGTCGTCACGATACCGGTTTTGGAGGCGAGTTCGCGCGAGGTCAGATCGTCGTTAATGGTCGGTGGCGCGCTGTCGCGCAAGCCGGCCAATTCGTCAAGAATGAACGGCGACCAGATGATCATTGCCGCTTTGCCGGCGAAATAGAGCTCGCGCGACTGTTTCCAGTAAAGCTCACCCGGCGGTGACGCCTTGGCGATCGCCTTGTAGAAGGTCAATGCCTCCACAAGCTTGGCCTTGTCGAATCCGGTCAAGCCATCCTTGCCGACAGGCGTTGCCCCATTGGCAAGCATGACGTGTTCGAGAACTTGGCTCATGAAGTTCTCATCGATTTTCGTTGCTGCGACAAATCCGTAGACTTCCGGCGGATTGTGCAGTTTTTCGATCGCCGCCAGAATATTTGCATAGCTGTCGGGCGCGGCCAGTCCGGCGGCTTCGAAAAGGTCCTTTCTGTAAACGACCATCTGTGTCCAGCCATCGAACGGAACAGCGGCCGCGTCGCCGTCGACATTGGCCATGGCCAACGCGCCAGGAGCAAACGTATCACGGCCAAGCTCCTCCACCGCCTCGGTGTTGGCGTCAATGTCGAGAATGCCCGCTTCCGCCCAGGGCTGGACATATTGCAGGCTGAGATAGATCACGTCCGGCAGATCATTGGCCGCAAACGCTGCGGTCGCACGTTTGCCAAGGTCCGATTCCGTAACCGGAATAACCTGGACGCCGATGCCCGATTTAGCCTTGAATTCCGCAGCCAACGCCTGCTGCTTGGCAAGTCGCTCCGGCTGTTCTTCGGTGGTCCAAAAACGGATGGGCTCCGCCGCGACCGCGTACGACATGAATGCCAAGGTTGCCGCACCGGTTAAACTGGCCAGTCTTGATAAAGTCATGGTTTCTTCCTCCCAGAAGCAATCAACTTTCTGCAGTGCAAGTGGACGGCGACTGATCGAGCAGTTGCCGGAGTGCCTTCGAACCAAGCGCCGGCGGACCGTCCGAAGCGCGCTGCACGAATGTTGCAGGCCGCAGCCGCTGGAGAATTTCCGGCGCCGTGCCGTTGACCAGTGCAAGCAACATCTCGGCGATCCACCGGCCAGCCATTTCGGCATCTTGCGAATAGGTGCTGAGCGCCGGCGAATGCAAGCCGGCAAACGGCACGTCCCCATAACCGATTACGGAGACATGGCGCCCAGCCTGCAGCCCAAGGTCACGCAAAGCTGCAATGGCGCCAAAGGCAAGCAAATCCAGATCGCAAATCAACGCCGTCGGCGGATGCTCGAGCGCCATCAATTGGCATGATGCGCGTTGGCCGTCTTCGGCGGTCAAACCGGCATTGACCACCAGGGACGGGTCGTATTGCCACCCCAATTCGGTTATCGCCTGTTTGATCGCATGGTGTCTGAGACGGGCAAAATTAACCTTTCTCGAGGCGGTAATATGACCAATCCGCTGATGGCCTAGTGCAGCCAAATGGCGAACCGCATCGGCGGCCGCACCGCCGCAGTCGATGTCGAGCCAGGCGAAGTTCTGTGCCGATTCGGTGCGTCCAAACGCGACAAAGGGCACGTTTTTTTCAAGAAGGTAGGAGATGCGCGGATCATCGGACTCCGTGCGCATGACAATGAAACCATCGACCTTGCGACTGACGATCAGGCGATCATAGGTCTCCTGCCAGAGCTGCGGTTCGGATGCGTTGGCAACGAGCAGATCAATGCCGCGATTTTGCAGAATGTGCGTCGTTCCGCTGAGGAACTGCACAATGAACGGGTTGGAAATATCAAGCGCTTCACCGGCCAGAACGATACCGACCGTATCGACCCGGCCGCGCTTCAGATTTCGCGCCATGCTGGACGCCACGTAACCGCTCTCAAGCGCCGCCTTCTGTACGCGTTCGCGGGTCTCTTCGGAAATATCCGGATAGCCGTTCAGCGCGCGTGACACGGTGCTCTTGGCAAGTTCCAGCTTTCGGGCAAGCTGATCAATCGTAATTTTTGCCCGAGGTCGCATTGCATTTCCCCGGTGTTTTCTACAACTCGCGAACAACATTAACCGCGAACTGCATCGCATCGCAACGAAACTTTCCGAAACCGTATTTGCAAACTTTCAATCTTGCGTGTGATTGCCTAGAAAGGAGGACTGGAACGCTCGAAATTGGCTAAGGAGCGCATTGCCATGTTTACGGACCGGCGGGACCCGCATCTGCGTCTGGGTGACGCGTTGCGGTCGTGTCTTCGTCAGATCTACGACAAGAAGACGTCCAACGCCCTGTCTCTGGATATTCTCGCACTGGTCAATCGCTATGGACCAAAACCGCAGCCGGCGGTGGCGCGGCACCCGGATCAATTGGATGTAATGCTTATCACTTATGCCGATGCGATCCGAAGCGCGGAAAAAAAACCATTGGCCGTCCTCAAGGGATTCCTCGATGACACCCTGGCCGAGACGATCTCCAGCATTCACATTCTGCCGTTCTATCCCTATTCCTCCGATGACGGATTTTCGGTCATTGACTATCGATCCGTTGATCCGGCCCTGGGAAATTGGGGTGACATTGAGAGGATTTCGGCGCGTTACGATGTCATGGTCGATGCCGTCATCAACCATGTCTCACGGCGAAGCGCGTGGTTCGCAGCGTTTGCGGCAGGCCGGCCGGGCTATGAAGACTTCTTTCATGTTTGCGACCCAACGCTCGACTACAGCGCCGTAACGCGGCCGCGCGATCTGCCGCTGCTGACGCCGGTCGAGACGGTCGACGGCACCAAGCATTTATGGACAACATTCGGCGATGACCAGATCGATCTGAACTTCGCCAATCCGCAGGTGCTGCTCGAGATCCTCGATGTTCTGCTGTTCTATTCCAGCAAAGGCGCCAGCTTCCTGCGCCTGGACGCGGTCGGTTTCCTTTGGAAGCAGCTTGGTACGTCCAGCATGCATTTGCCGCAAACCCACGCGCTCATTCGGCTAATGCGCCTTGTCGTGGAGGCAGTCGCGCCACATTTATCCCTGGTCACAGAAACGAATGTTCCGCAGGCCGACAATGTCAGTTATCTCGGCAACGGTCATGACGAGGCGCATCTTGTCTATCAATTTCCGCTGCCGCCCTTGACGCTACATGCGTTTCAAACCGGCAATGCGTGCACCCTGATGAACTGGATTGCAACGCTTGAACCGATACCGGCGGGCACTGCATATCTGAATTTCCTGGCATCGCATGATGGCATCGGCCTGCGGCCACTGGAGGGAATTCTGTCCGACGGCGATATTGCGAAAATGGCCGCGCGTGTCGAAGCCAACGGTGGCTACGTGACGATGCGGACGTTGGCGGAGGGCGGAGCTGCGCCTTATGAACTGAACACGACCTTTCTCGATGCCGTTTGCTCCGCCGGCGACAGTCAGGCCGAATGCCTGCAGAAATTCCTGGCGGCAGAAACAATCCTGCTGTCGGTCGTGGGCGTGCCGGCGATTTACCTGCACAGCTTTCTCGGCACGCGCAACGACCATGGACGTATAGCACAAACCGGCCGCAAGCGGTCGATAAACCGTACGAAACTAGACCTTCACACGCTGCAGGCGGAACTCTCCGATCCGCGCGGATTTCGCCGCCGGGTTCTTGATGGTCATCGGCGACTTATCGAAACTCGGCAACAGCGGCCGGCGTTTCATCCCAATGCCAGCCAGCATGCCCATCCGGTCTGCGATCAGGTATTCAGCATTCTGCGCATCGGCGTAGGCGATCGTATTTGGGCATTAGTCAATGTGTCGGGCCAAGCGGTGACGGTACGTACTCAGCACGCCAGCCTCGGTTTCCAACCGCAGGATTATCTGGTTGATTTGATCAACCGCCAACCGGTCCACACCGCTCGCGGCGAAGTGAAGATTGACCTGCCGCCCTTCGGCGCCGCTTGGGTCGGGAAGGAAATGAGCAACAACCGTTTACCCGGCTAAGCCGGACCAAAATTCCGGCCAACTCCAATCACCCCTTTTCCCAGGCATATCAAATCAGGCCCGGGACCTAATGAGCGCTGCGGTTATTTTTAGAACGGCACCTCCGGGTCAATCACGACCGTCACAAGGTTTCGCGGCCATTCTGATTGCGACATTCCTGCTGCAGCAGAATTGATCTCGGTATTTGCTGTCGACGGATCTATTGTGGAACCGGGGCTGCGGCCGCCGCGCTGTAGGCGTGACTGATACTGCGCTGCCCGCAGGCAGGTGGATGGGTTTTGCCGGCAGACGCGGGAATGCGGATCAAACGATCCCCGTGTGACTAAGAGCCCGCGCCGCGTCGCCGAACGCCTTGAACAGCTTTACCGATACTGGATCTTGCGCGGCGTTTGCCTCCGGGTGCCATTGGACGCCGAGGGCGAAGGCTTCGGCGCCGTCGACGCGGAGCGCCTCCGGGGTGCCGTCTTCGGCCCAGCCTTCGATGACGATGCGATTTGCGGTGTCGAGGATGCCCTGGCCGTGGAGCGTGTTGACGGAGATTTCCTCCGTGCCGAGCAGCTTGGCGAAGGTGCTGCCGGGGGTGAGGTTCACTTTCTGGCGGATGGCGAAGCGTTCCTCCAGGGAGCCGTCGGGCGGCATGCGGTGATTGTCACGGCCTGGAATTTCGGAAATTTCGGGATGCAGCGTGCCGCCGAAGGCGACGTTTATCTCCTGAAAGCCGCGACAGGTGCCGAACAAGGGCACGCCCTTTTCAACGCAGGCTTCGGTCAGGCTGAGGGCCACTTCGTCGCGGGCATCGTCGAAGGGCCCGTGCTTTTCCGTTTCATCGTGGCCATAGCGGGACGGATGCACGTTCGGCCGGCCGCCGGTGAGCAGGATACCGTGGCAGAGTGCCAAAAGCTCGGCGACATCATGAACGTCGAACATGGAGGGGATGACAACGGGCACGGCGTCGGAAACGTCGGCGACGGCGCGCACATACATTTCGCCCACCACCTGCGCCGGATAAACGTCGTGCAACAGGAAATGATTTCCGACAATGCCAATGACCGGCCGCGCCACGATAATTCTCCCGTTGTTGCCGCGATCGAACCGGAAAGTCGGGATATTTGCCGCCAAGCGCAAGCAATTTTTGGCCGTCGTCAACGGGAAACCGGCGGGCGGATCCGTGTTTTTTCTTGTCGATGCCGGACGACTGGCCGATGCTGGCGGATCGAAACGGCGATGGCCGAACGGGGAGCCCGCTCATGAACACCAAGAAAATCAGTCATATCGGCGTGCTCGTCCACGACGCCGATGCGGCGGTGAAACACTGGACGGAGACATTCGGACTGACGAAATTCGACGACCGGCGGATCGAGGTGGAGGGCATCCGCAGCGTCTTTATCTCGGTGGGCGGCACCTTTGACGAGATGGTCATCGAGATCATGGAACCGCTCGACAAATCGAATATGGACAATGCCCTGTCGAAGCGCCTGGCGACGGTGGGCGAAGGCTTCTACCATTTGTGCATTGAGGTGGACGATGTGGAGGCGAGCGGCGCCGCACTGCGGAAACGCGGCATGACCGTCATGATGCGCGATCCGATCGACGCGCGCGCCTCGCGCCGCTGGCTGGTGCATCCGAAGGACGCCAATGGGGTGATGGTCGAGGCCCTGTCGGGCGATGTGTGATCGTTGGGGGCCGATACGATGAGCCTTCAGGGCAGGGTCGCGCTGGTTACCGGCGCGGCACAGGGGATCGGCCGGGGAATCGCGGAAAAACTCGCCGCGGACGGGGCCGACCTGGCGCTGATCGATGTCAACGCCGAGATGGCCGAGACAGAAGCCGCCATTCGCGCTCATGGTCAGCGGGTCGCCTCGGCGGCGGCGGATGTCAGCCAGGCCGATGCGGTCGCTGCGGCGCTGTCCGCGCTCACCGAGGCGCTCGGCCCGATCGATAGTCTGGTGAACAATGCCGGGCTTACCAAGAATATCGCGCCGGTCGGGCGCATGGCGCATGACGATTGGCAGCGCGAATTGGCGGTCAATCTCACCGGCCCGTTCAATCTGATCAACGCCCTGGTGCCCGGCATGGCCGAGCGCGGTTTCGGCCGTATCGTCAATATTTCATCCGTGGCTGCCCGGGGCGGCCTGCACTATCAGGCCGGCTACGCGGCCTCCAAGAAAGGCCTCCTCGGGCTGACCCACAATGTGACCCTGGAATATGCCCGATACGGCGTAACCTGCAACGCGGTGCTGCCCGGCATCATCGAAACCGAAGTCGTTAAAGGCATGCCTGCCCTGATCCGCCAGGCAGCAATCAAGGCAAGCGCCGCACGGCGCCTCGGCCGGGTCGAGGAGGTTGCCGATCTGGTGGCGTTCTTGGCGTCGGATAAGGCCGGCTATATCAACGGCGCGGAGATCGACATTGACGGCGGCAGCCGCCTGCTTGGCCTGTCACTCGGCAGCCGGTCGGAGATCATCGATCGCACGACATTGGAGGACGGGGGGCAATGAGGCATGATCGCCACGCTTCCAATTCTTCTCCGGTTTTGAATTATGGCCGCTAATTCGACACGACATTGGCCATACCTAGAAACGTCATCCCGGATGCTGTGCAGCACGCAGTGATGCACTGCTGATCCGGGATCTCGCGAGGATACCGTAACCCTGCTAGAAAGAGATCCCGCATCTGCGCGGCAGCATTTCATGCTGCAGCGCGTGCGGGATGACGACGAGTGAGATCGCTTGCTTGGCCTATCGCTCGGCAGCCGGTCGGAGATTATCGATCGCACGACATTGGAGGGCGGGACGTTTGAGAGGTGATATCGGCTGACGCGATGACTATCTAGTGGTGTGAGCCCATTGTCGAAAACACTTCCTCGACCACATATTCAGACGTCATCCCGGACGCGGTGCAGCATGAAATGATGCACCGCAGATCCGGGATCTCGCTGGGGAGCCGGGGCTCTAGCGGGAAGAGATCCCGTGTCTGCATAACGGCATTTCATGCCGCAATGCGCACGGGATGACCCACGAATTGGGCATCAGCCCGACGACATTCAACGATGCCGATATCCAGAATTCACCGACCGAACCAAGGACCGCCGCCATGACCCTGCCGCTACTCACCCAATTCTTTGCCTGGTGCACGGTGATCAATTTCGCGATTCTGATCCTGGCGACGATCGGCATTTACGCGATGGGCGATTTCGCCAAGCGGATGCATGCGCGGATGTTCGGCATCGATCCAGCGGAACTGCCGGCGATCTATTTCAAGTATCTCGCCTACTACAAGATCGCGGTTCTGGTGTTCAATCTGGCGCCCTATCTGGCATTGCGCATGATCGCCTGAGGATTCCCTAACCCCAGACCCGGTCCGCGACACGGACGATCAGGTCCAGCTTGGCTTTTTCGTCATCGATGGTCACCGGATTGCCGCCGACCGTGGAGGCGAAGCCGCATTGCGGGCTGATCGCCAATTGGTCACGGTCGATATAGTCCGCCGCCTGGTCGATACGGCGGATGAGGTCGTTCTCGTCCTCCAATTCCGGCGACTTGGAGCTGACCAAGCCGAGCACCACCGCCCTCCCCTCGGGTACCAGGCGGAGCGGCGCGAAGTCGCCGGCCCGATCGGTGTCATATTCCAGGAAGAAGGCATCGGCCGGAATGTCGTTGAAGAGTTTCGCCGCCACATCCTCATAACCGCCCTCCGACAGGAACTGCCCCTTGAAGTTGCCACGGCACAGATGAATGGCGGCGATCATGCCGTCCGGTCGGTCGGCGAGGCAGTCCGCGAACAGGGCGATATAGTCGTCAAGCAGCTTGGCCGGATCGAGGCCGGCCTCGGCGACCCGGACGCGGATCGCCGGATCGCACAGCATGGCGATCGGCACGTCATCGCATTGCACATAAGTGCAGCCGAGACCGGCCAGATGGGCGATCTCCTGCCTGAAGACTGCCGCCAGATCGACGAAATAGGCGGCGGTATCGGCATAGATGCCGGGCTCGATGCTTTTATCCAGGCGCCAGAAATGCATGGTCGGCGGCGATGGCAGGGTGATCTTCGGCGTGCGGCCGGTATGGTCGCGCACGAACAGGAATTCATCCGCCGCGATCGGCCGGGAGCGGCGCACCGGAGCCGCGACATGAGGCGCGGTAAAGGCGGATTCGTGGCCGCAATCGTCGTGGAAGGTGAAGACCGCGTCGCGCACTTCCAGCCCATCGACCCGTTCCACGAAGCGCGCCCAGTAGGAGGCGCGGCGGAACTCGCCATCGGTGATTGCCTGCAATCCCGCCGCCTCCTGGAGCGCGATGACGTCGCGGATCGCCGCATCCTGCACCGCCTGAAACGCGGCATCATCGATGGCGCCGGTATGATGCTGCTTAAATGCCTGGGTCAGTTCCGGCGGGCGTAGAAGACTGCCGACATGATCGGCGCGGGCGGGGAGTTTGAAAGCGGATGCGGTCATGGATTTGGTGCTCGGGATGCTGTCATTGAGACCCATTATGGGCGAATGGACCGACTTGGCAATCGGTCACGGTCATTCCGCATCGCCAGATGGTTCGGTGCGTGATGCATAGCGTGGCACATGAATCGCTCTACTTGTTACACCCCTCAAATGTCATTGCCCGGCTTGACCGGGCAAGCCAGTAATCACCGCATTATCCCTTTATCAACATCAGCTTATGGCGATTTCATCATCATCAGATTCGGCGGTTACTGGATGCCCCGGTCGTAGCCGGGGCATGACAATTGGGAGTGGGTTGGCTCGCTAACGGCAATACAATCCTAATAACTCGCCCTTGGCGAAGTCGACGGGTTTGGATCGGACTGGCGCATACCAAGCCCGTCCGATATTTCGGCCTTTCGTCAATTGGACCGCGCCCTCACGCCGTTTCCGCTTCCGCCAGGCCCAATTCCGCCACCATCGCTTCGCGCATGAGGAACTTCTGCGGCTTGCCGGTGACGGTCATTGGCAGCACGTCCTTGAAGCGGATATAGCGCGGGATCTTGTAATGGGCGATCTGGTCGCGGCAGAAGGCCTTGATCTCCTCTTCCTGCGCCGTCTCCCCCTCTTTCAGCACGATCCAGGCGCAGAGTTCCTCGCCGTATTTGTCGTCCGGCACGCCGAAGACCTGCACCTCCTGGACCTTGGGATGGCGGAACAGATATTCCTCCACTTCGCGGGGATAGACGTTTTCACCGCCCCGGATCACCATATCCTTCACCCGGCCGACAATATTGCCGTAGCCGGCATCGTCGATGACACCGAGATCGCCGGTATGCATCCAGCCGTTGGCATCGATCGATTCGGCAGTCCTGTCGTCGTCGTTCCAATAGCCGCGCATGACCGAATAGCCGCGGGTGCACAATTCGCCCTGAACATTGACCGGAACCATGGCGCCGGTCTCGTCGATCACCTTGACCTCAACGTGCGGATGGATGCGGCCGACGGTCGAGACCCGCCGTTCCAGGGTATCATCGGTGTGACTTTGGAAGGAGACCGGGCTGGTCTCGGTCATACCGTAGGCGATCGTCACTTCCCGCATGTTCATGGCGTCGACCACCTGCTTCATCACTTCCACCGGGCACGGAGCGCCGGCCATGATGCCGGTGCGCAGCGTGGAGCAGTCGAACGTCGCGAAATCGGGATTCTGCAGCATGGCGACGAACATGGTCGGCACGCCATAGAGCGCCGTGCAATGTTCGTCAGCGACAGCCTGCAACGTGCTTGTCGGTTCGAAGGCCTCGGCCGGGAAGACCATGGTGGCGCCGGTCGACACGCAGCCGAGCGATCCCATCACCATGCCGAAGCAATGATAAAGCGGCACCGGAATGCACAGCCGGTCGTCTTGGGTAAGCGCCATTGTGTGGGCGACGAAGCGGCCATTATTGACGATGCCGGCATGGCTGAGCGTTGCGCCTTTGGGCGCGCCGGTGGTGCCAGAGGTGAACTGGATGTTGATCGGATCATCGGGTTGCAGCGTCGCTTCGATGGCATCGGCGCGGGCCCTCAGATCCGGCGTCGCCATGGCGACCACGGCGTCGTAGTTGACCATGCCCGGTGTCGTTTCCGATCCGGTCCGGATTACTGATCTTAAATGCGGCAGGCGCTCAGAGCGCAGGTCGCCCGGAGCGCAGTCGGCCAGTTCCGGCGCCAGGGTCCGCACCATGCCCAGATAATCCGACGTCTTGAAGCGGTCGGCCAGGAGCAGGGCCTTGCATTCCACCTTGTTCAACGCGTATTCCAGCTCGCTCAGCCGGTAGGCCGGATTGATATTGACCAAAACCAGGCCGATCTTGGCCGACGCATATTGCAGGGCGATCCATTCGGGCCGGTTGGGCGCCCAGATGCCGATGCGATCACCCTTTTCCAGGCCGAGCGCCAGCAGGCCGGCGGCAAGATCATCGGCGATCGCGGCAAGATCCGCATAGGTCCACCGCAGGCCGGTTTCGGAAAAAATGCAGGCTTCTCGGGCGCCATGACGTGCAACGGTCTCGGCAAGCAGCGCCGGAATCGTCTTTTGCCAAAGCGGCAGATCGGTCCGCCCCTTGACATGGGACAGGCCGTCAAGCGGCGCATATGGGTCCTGCGGTTCAGCAAGTGCGGTCATCGGCTCCCCTCCCCCGGCGCGGGCGTCTTTATCGCGCGCTCGCGTTTCTTCATTGATTCCAGAGATAGTGTCGCCGGGAAATGGCGACAGGGTCAATACCGGCTAGGGCCGGCCTGGGTTTCCAGGCCGGTGATCTGGTGGACGCCGCTATAGGGCAGGTAGCCGGCTTGCCGAACCACGGCCCCGGCACCGGTCATCATGATCGGCCGGTCGAGGTGGTCGGCATGGACGTAGAACAGCTCCCGCGTGGCCGGCAGATGGGCGTCCTTGACCACCGCCAAAGGCAGGGCGGCGCCGAACCCGCCTATCCCTCGCCCGTCTCCCTGCCCTTCGCCACCAGTTGCACCAGTGCTGAGTCATCCTCCGCGCCCAATGTCTTGGCGGCTTCGTCGTACCAGGCATAGGCCTTTTCGCCGACGGGCATGGCGCGGTGATTTTGGCCGGCCATGGCGAGGCAATAGCGGGAATCCTTTTCGCGCAGGCCGATGGACAGGCCGAATTGGTCGGAGAGCCGGCCTTCGACCATCGGGCGCACCAGGCGTTTGACGTGGGGACTGGCGCAGGGGCCGCTTTCGGTGGCGGCGATGAAGACCTCCTTGTCGAGGCCGATATGATTGGCCAGGGCGATCGCCTCGGCGAGCGAGGAGACGTGCACGGCGCCGAGCAGGTTGTTGATGAGCTTGAAGGCGGTGCCGGTGCCGACCGGGCCGAAATGCAGGATCGAGGTGGCCAATTGCTTCAGATAAGGCCGGGCGCGGTCGAGATCGTCGGCCTCGGCACCGACCAGCAGGATCAAATCGCCGGTCGCGGCGGCGGATGGCGGGCCGTTGACCGGGCAATCGATATAGGCAAGGCCCTTTTCGCTAGCGTCGGCGGCGAGAGTGGCCACATGGCCATGCGACAAGGTCGAGCATTCAATCGCCAGAGCGCCGGCCGGCGCGGTCTTAAGCGCGCCATCTTCGGCCTGCCAGGCGCGGGCGGAGGCCTCGTCGTCGGAGACCATGGATATCACCAGATCGGCGTCCCGCGCGGCCTCGGCCGGGGAGCTTGCGGCGATGGCCCCGGCGGCAACCAGCGGCGCGGCGCGCTCCGCCGTGCGGTTCCAAACGGAGACCGTGTGGCCGGCGGCCACCAGACGGCCTGCCATGCCCGATCCCATCTTGCCCAATCCCATGAAAGCAGCTTTGGCCATTTTCGCGTCTCCCGACAGATTGCTGGTTGAACCATCGACCCTATAACCAAGTCAAGACGGGCGTCGTCGCGGATTGCCGCCACGGCCGCCGATTGCCCGCCCCGTGTTCCGCTCGTGCCGTTCCCTTTGAGGATATGCGTCCATGTCAAGATTTAGCAAAGTCATCGCCACCACCATCGCCGTCCAATATGTGGTCACGACCAGCGCGCTCGCCTGGCCGGCGACGACCACGACCAATGTCAATATGCGCAGCGGCCCAGGCACCGGCAATGCGGTCATCCGGACGCTCTCCAAGGGCGAAGCGGTGGAAGTGGCCGATTGCGACGAGGCGGCCAGTTGGTGTGCGGTAGAGGTGAACGGTCAAAGCGGCTTCGTGTCCGGGCAATATCTGGAGCCGACGGAAGAGATCGCCGCCTGGCCGCGCGGTTACGTGACGGATTCGGGTGCGGTGATCATCCTGCATCAGCCGCAGATCACCGAATGGGAAGATTTCCGGGTCGCCACCGGCATGATCGCCACCGAATACAAGAAGGAAGAAAAGGCGGAGTCCGAATTCGGCGTGATCGAGATCAAGGCCGACACGCATGTGGACAAGACGGAAGATAGTGTGGTTGTCAGCAATTTGAAGGTCACCAAGCTGACCTTTTCGACACTGGACCGCGATCAGTTGTCCGAAGTGGCCCTGCGGCTCGGCGAAGCGGTGCCGACCGAACCGGTGACCATGTCGTTCTCGCGCATGGCCGCCAGCCTGGAAGGCTTCGTCAAGGCGGGCGAGGATGTGGACCTGAAAGCCGAAGCGCCGCCGATCCTGGTCAGCGAGCAACCGGCGATCCTGGTGCAAACCAATGGCGAGGCGGTGACGGGGCCGGTGGATGACAGCCTGCCGGAACTTTCCTTCGTCATCAATTCCAACTGGGACATCCTGAAGACGGAAGACACCGGCACCTGGTATCTGCGGGTCGAAAAGTCGTGGATGCAATCGGCCGAACTGGCTTCGGGCTGGCAGGCGGCGGAAGCCCTGCCGGCGGCGTTCAAGAAGCTGCCCGGCGACGACGACAACTGGACCGACGCTCGTGCGGCCGTCCCCGCGCAGCCCTTCGAAAAGGGCGCGCCGAAAGTCTTTTATTCCGATACTCCCGCAGAACTCATTCAGACCGACGGCCCGCCGAAACTGGAAGCAGTGGCCGATACGGGCCTGCAATGGGTCAGCAATTCGGAAAGCGACCTGTTCTTCTACGACACGGACAAGAAATGGTATTTTCTGACGTCCGGTCGCTGGTTCCGCGCCGGATCGCTGGAGGGTCCATGGGATTTCGCCTCCACAGACCTGCCGGAAGCGTTTCTTAACATTCCCGAGGGGGCGGAATATTCGTCGGTCCGGGCATCGATCCCGGGCACCTCGGAAAGCGCGGAGGCGCGCTTAAGGGCTTCAATTCCGGAACTGGCGCGCGTGGAGATCGGATCGGTGAAGGTCGATGTCAGTTATGGCGGCGACCCGGAATTCAAGCCGATCGAGGGCACGTCGGTGTCCTACGCGGCCAATGCCAGCGAGACGGTGATCCAGGTCGGCGGCAAATATTATGTCGTGAAGGACGGCATCTGGTTCGTCGGCGACAGCCCGAAAGGCCCGTTCGAGGTGGCGACCTCGGTGCCTGACGAAGTCTATAAGATCCCGCCCTCCTCGCCGGTCTACAATGTGACCTATGTGCGGGTCTATGAATCCTCGCCGAGCCATGTCTGGTGCGGTTATACATCCGGCTATCTGTGGGGCTTTCTCGCCTGGGGGGCCATCGCCTATGGCACCGGTTGGTATTACCGGCCCTATTGGTACAACCGGCCGGGCTGGCGTTATCCGATCTATTATCCGCGACCGGTGCATTACGGCATGGGCGCCTATTACAATCCGATCCGCGGCACGTTCGGGCGCTATGGCTATGCCTATGGCCCCTATCGCGGTATCGGTGTCGGGGCGCGTTACAATCCGCGTACGGGCCGTTATGTGCGGGCAGGCCGGGTAACGACGCCGCGCGGCAGCCGGGGATTCGTCTCTGCCTATAATCCGCGTACCGGGACACGTGCCGCGGCCCGCGGCGGCAGCAACATCTACGGATCCTGGGGTTCGGCCGGCGTCCGGCGTGGCTCGGACTGGGCGCGGGCCCAGGGCGTGTCGGGCAATCGGGGCGGTGGCGCCATGCGTTGGAACACGTCTGCCGGCGATCAGGGCGCGGTCATTCGTGGTCGCGGCGGCGACCTTTATGCCGGCCGCAACGGCAATGTCTATCGGCGCCAGGACGGCCAGTGGCAGAAGCGTGGCGACGGCGGATGGTCGGATGTCAACCGACCGGGGACGCGCGACGGCAAGGCCGGGAACAATCGCAAGCGGGAGCAGAAACAGGCCCGGCGGACCGACGGCAATCGCCAGAAACCAAAGGCGCAACAACGGCAGCAGCGGCAGAAGACACAACAAAGGCAGGCGCGCAAACAGCCGACGCAAAAACGCCAGCAGCCGCGAGCCCAACAGCGCCAGCGGAAGGCGCAGCCGCGGTCGAATTACAATAATCTCAACCGCCATCACCGCAATCGCCAATATGGCAATCAGCGGACGGTTCGTAACCACAATTACAGTCGCGGCAATCGCAGCATGTCGCATCGCAGCCGGGGCGGCGGGCGTGGTGGACGCGGTGGGCGCGGCGGCGGCCGGCGGCGTTGATACAAGCGGGCATGGCTGGGGCCGGGGCTCGATAATCGGGGTCCCGGCGACATCCGCGGATACTGGGGCTTGCTGTCGGGCTGACCGGCATGTCATGTATGCCGATCTGCTTGTTTCCCATGACTAAACGCACCCGGTCTTTGCTATTGGAAACCAACGTCGTCTTTCGCATGTCATTCAGGCTGTCGTTTGTAGGCCGGATCCTTATCGGATTTCTCCTTTTCCTCATTGCAATGCCGGTAATGGCGGGCGAGACGCCGCCTTTTGAAACGTGGCAGTCGCCGCATTTTCGCGACCATGGACTGGTGGGCAAGATTTGGTCGACGGGTACGGGTACGTTCATCCCGGCCGGCGACTTGGCCGAGACGCTCGCAACCCGCGATCTGGTCCTGATCGGCGAAACCCATGACAATGGGGATCACCATCAGTTGCAGGCCTGGCTGATCGGGCGCATCGCCGATGGACGGCGACCGGCAGTGGTGATGGAAATGATCGCCAGCGATCGGCAGCAGGCGCTCGACGCGTATCGCGCTAAGCCGGAGGCCGATGCCGCCGGTCTCGGCGCCGCCCTGTCGTGGCATAGCAGCGGCTGGCCCGATTGGCCGCTATACCGCCCGATCGGCGAGGCGGTGTTCGACCATGGCCTGGCGTTGCGCTCAGGTGTGCCGCCGCGTGAGACGGTGCGGGCGGTATCCCGACGGGGCCTTGATGCCCTGCCGGCGGGCGAGACGCAGCGCCTGACGCTGGATCGCCCCCTGCCGGCGCCTCTGGCTAAGGATCTGGCCGTCGAGATCAAGGCGGCGCATTGCGATCTGATGCCGGACAGCGCGATCGCGCCAATGACCAAGGTGCAGACATTGCGCGATGCGGCGATGGCCGATGCGATGCTCGCCTCCCGTGATGGCGACGGTGCCATCCTGATCGCCGGCAATGACCATGTGCGCAAGGATCGCGGCGTCCCGTTTTTCCTGAAGCGGCGGGCGGCTGACAAGAGTATCGCGACAGTCATGCTTGTCGAAATCGAGCACGCGACCGATACGGTTGAAAGCCTGGCGGTCTCCGATAAGGACGGCAAGCCGGCGGCCGATTTTGTCTGGTTCACGCCGCGTGCGGAACGGGAAGACCAGTGCGACCTGCTGCGGCAGCGGTTTAAAAAACGATCCAAGTGACGGTCAGCGGGTCGCGGACCGATCGGGCGTCTTCAGGCTGCTCCTACGGCATTTCCTTGCGTGCACCCTGGCGCGTCAGCACCACCACCACAATGGCCGTCAGCAGGAACTGTGCAATAGCGATCGTCGATGCCTGACGGACATCACTTTCCATCCGAACGTGACAAGTGTCCAGCCGTCCATCGGTCGTGGACAGCCGGAAAATCCCGATATCTTTCTGATTTTTCCTTGACGCGCCTCCATTGAACGGGTGCGATTACGCAACGAGTTTCGTTCCAATCAAAACAAAACCAAAATAAAGGACATGCAAATGAAACGGACATTGAGAGGCGCAATCCTGGCCGCCGCCATCGTGGTAACGGCGATGCCCGCCGCGGCGCAGAAGGTGGTCAAGATGACGGTGACGGCGGGCCATCCGCCGGTCTTTTTATGGGTGCAACTGCTTGACGGTTTCATGCTGCCGGAAATCGATGCCCGGCTGAAGGCGGCCGGCGATGAGGTGCGGATCGAATGGACCAAGGCTTATGGCGGCACGGTCGCCAAGATCGGCGGCGAGATGCAGGCGATCCGCGACGGACTGTCGGATATGGGCTTTGTCGGCACCATCTTCCAGGGTCCGCAAATGCCGCTGCAGAACATCTCCTATTTCACGCCCTTCGGATCGCCGGATATTGCGACCGTGACCGCGGTCGTCTCCGACCTGCAAGGCTCGATCGCCGGCATGAACGATGCCTGGGAGAAGAACAACCAGGTCTATCTGGGTGGCGCGGCGCTCGACACTTATCACCTGTTCACCACCTTCCCGGTCACATCGATCGACGACCTGAAAGGCAAGAAGATCATGGCGCCGGGACCATCAGCGAACTGGATCAAGGGCACCGGCGCCGTGGCCGTGGCGGCTGCGCTGCCGCAATATTACAACAATATCAAGACCGGCGTGGCCGACGGGGTCGTGACCTTCGTCACCGGCGCCTTCCCGATCAAGCTGCATGAAGTGGCACCGCATATGACCAAGGTCAATTTCGGCTCGCAATTCGCCGGCGGCGTTTCGATCAACAAGCAGCGTTTTGAATCCTTCTCGCCCGAAGTGCAGCAGATCTTTCGCGATGTCGGCGCCGAATTCGCCAAGAAATTCGCCGAAGCGCAGGCCGAAAAGGCGAAAACCATGCTGGAAAAACTAGTCGAAAGCGGATTGAAAGTCGCGGAGATGGAGGACGCGGAGCGGACCCGATGGGCGACGACCATTCCCAATGCGGCCAAGACCTGGGCGTCGACGCTGGATGGGAAAGGCATGCCCGGCACGGAGGTTTTGAACGGCTTCATGGCAGGGATCCAGAAGGCCGGCGCCACAGTGCCGCGCGACTGGTCGAAAGAGTAAGCCCGGTTGAGCCTGACTGATCCGGTGGCCGGCGGCAGCGACCCTGCCGCCGATGGTGGCTTTTCCCTTGTGACCGGCGTCATGAACGCAGTCGGCACGGTGTGGATTTTCGCCATCATGGTGCTGGTCAATGCCGATATTTTCGGCCGTGATTTTCTTGACGCGCCGGTGCGCGGGACCACCGAACTGACCGGCCTGTCGATCGTCGGCATCGTCTATCTGCAATTGGCGCATACGCTGCGCGCCGGTCGGCTCACCCGGTCGGATGCGCTGGTGGACGCCTTGCAAAAGCGGAAACCACGGCTCGCAGCCTTGCTCAGCGCCGTACATCACCTGGTCGGCGGCTTCCTGATGGCGGTGATCTTCCGGTTCAGCCTGCCCTATTTTCTCGATGCCTGGCAAACGGATGAATATGTCGGCGCCATCGGCGATTTCACGGCGCCGACCTGGCCGATCAAACTGATCATCCTGATCGGCTGTGCGGCAACGGTGATCCAGTTCGGGCTCTTTGCCGTTCGGGATCTGCGCAAGGCATTGGGAGCCGGCTCGTGAGCGGCCTGGAGATCGGTTTCCTGTCGCTTGCCCTGATGCTGGTGCTGATCTGGTCGGGCATGCATGTGGCCGTGGCGCTGACGCTATTGTCGTTTGTCGGTGTTTGGCTGATCCGCGACAGTGTGGAGATCGCCGGTCGCCTGCTGGCATTGGCGACTTATGAATCGATCAACAGCCACCTGTTCGGCGTGGTGCCGCTCTTCGTCTTGATGGGATTATTGGTCTCGGTCGCCGATATCGGGCGCGATACCTTTGCCGTCGCCAATCAGTTGTTCCGCCGTGTCAAGGGCGGGCTAGGGATAGCGACCGTGGCCGCCAATGCCCTGTTCGCCGCCGTCACCGGCATTTCCATCGCATCGGCGGCGGTGTTCACCCGGATCGCGGTTCCCGAAATGCGGCGACTCGGATTCACGCCGCGCTTTTCGGTCGGCGTGGTGGCCGGTTCCTCGGTGCTCGGCATGCTGATCCCGCCGAGCCTGTTGATGATCGTCTATGCGTTTTTAGCCGAGCAATCGGTCGGCGCCCTGTTCGTCGCCGGGGTCATTCCAGGCATCCTGCTGGCGCTCGCCTTTGCCGGCGGCATTCTCTATTTGGCCCATCGGCATCCCGGATTTGTCGGCGGGCAGGATACGCCCGACGGCGCTGACGCCGATTCGAGCGGCGGTGAAATGGTGCGCCGCGTGGTGCCGATCACTTTGTTGATCGCCCTGGTGCTTGGCGGCATTTATGGCGGTTTCTTCACGCCGACAGAGGCCGGTGCGGTGGGTGCCTTGGGGGCCCTGATTTTGGCGATCGCGCGCCGCAAGCTGGGCGGTCGGGACCTATGGCGTGTGCTGGTCGAGACCGGGCATATCACCGTCTCGATCTCGTTCCTGATCATCGCGGCAAGCATCTATACGCGCATGCTGGCGCTGTCGGGCGTGCCGCAATTCATGGTCGACGGCATCCAGCAGGCGGGGCTCGGATTTGCCGGCTTCATCGCGCTTTATGTGATCGTCATCCTGCTGATGGGGACGATCCTTGATTCCACGTCGATCCTGCTCATCGTCTGCCCCCTGACATTGCCCATGGCGAGTGCTTTCGGTGCCGATCTGGTGTGGTGGGGTGTGGTGACCATCCTGGCCGTCGAAGTCGGTCTGATCACACCGCCACTCGGCATTTCGGTTTATGTCATCAAGAGCACTCTACAGGACGATGATATCGCGCTGGGCGACATCTTTATCGGCGCCGCCCCCTTCGCGGCGATCATGGTCCTCGTTCTCATCTTGTTGATCGTGTTTCCGGCGCTCAGCCTGGTTTTGGTCTGACAGTCGCATTATAATCCTTATTGTTCGGCACATTGGGCAGCCGACACTGAACATACTGATTTTGGACATTGACGATGCGGCACAAATTTCAGCCTTGCCGGCCAGCGGCGATGGTGGCCTTGTTGGCCATGGTGAGCATGACTGCCCCATTGCAGGCGAATGAGATCCCGTCAAGCAATCGGTCTCTGGCCGCTGTCGAGCGCAGCACGGTCGACCTGAATTTCGCGCTCAAGAAAGCTGGGCTTGAACTCGGCAGCGCGGTATTCATCCGCATTTTCAAGAAGGAGGCCAAACTGGAGGTCTGGCTGCGCGGTGAAGAATCCTTCGACCTGTTCCGCACGTACGACATTTGCAAATATTCCGGCGATCTGGGGCCGAAACTGAAGGAGGGCGATTTCCAGGCGCCGGAGGGTTTCTACGCCGTCACCCCGGATCAACTCAATCCGAACAGCCGCTATCACCTGTCCTTCAATCTCGGCTTTCCCAATGCCTATGACCGGGCTCACCGGCGCACCGGCAGCTATTTGATGGTCCATGGCAATTGCGCCTCCATCGGCTGTTACGCCATGGCATCGTCGGCGATCCCCTTCATGACCGGACGGGAACGGCCGATCGAAGAGATCTGGACCCTGATGACAGCGGCCTTTGCCAAGGGCCAGCCGTTCATCCGGGTCCATGCGTTCCCGTTCCGGATGACGGACGAGAACATGAAAGAGCATGAGAAATCGAAGTGGATCGGGTTCTGGAAGAACCTCAAGGAGGGCCACGATTTCTTCGAAGACGGCCACCTGCCGCCCGATGTGGGGGTGCGCCAAAAGCGCTATGTTTTCGCTCCGGACGAGGCCGGATAGGGCTGAAGGCTCCTCTCCCCTGTTTTCCGACCAGGGCCCTAAGCGGTTCTTTCCACCCTTCGCCGCGCTCCCGGCGCCGGCGGGTCCTCAGGCGGACCGGCGAAGCACTGGGCGATCGCCATCCATTGCCCGGCCGGGGCGCCGGTGACGATGAGGTCTGTGTCGGTGATATTGCGGGTCTGGGTGACCACCTGGCAGAATTCTTCGGCTGAACCGCTCACCTTGTTACTCTCGTCGGCTGCGTTCCATTCCCATTGTGCGCCGGACGGTGCGGTCAGCTTTACGTATGGCGCAGGACCCGGTTCGGCCAATTTGCGATTGGCGAAGGTCCAGCCATAGGTGGCGACGCCCAAATGGGCAATATTCTTGATGCGGTCGGCATTTTGCCGCCTAACGCCCATAAGATCATAGACCGCCTGGCCATGAGCCCAGGTCTCCATCAGTCGCGCGGTGATCGAAGACCGCACGCTCATTTCCGGCCCGGCCCATTTCAGGCGCCGTTGTGGGTCCTCATTTGCCCAGCGTTCGGCCATATCCTCGTAAAAGGCGCGCCAGGTGTGCAGAAGGTCCCGGCCGGCGAGCCCGCCATACCATTCGTCCTCAAAGGCGCGCAGACCGGTCTTAGGCATGGCGCCCATGACTTCGGCGAGGAATTCGCCGAATTTCTCCTCGTCGGTCAGCGACAGGTCGGCGGCCTGATTCCAGAAATGCAGGTGGGTCAGGACGTCGTTGATCGTCCATTCCTTGAAGGCGGTCTTACGCGCGAAATCGGGATCGTCCAAATCCGCGACAAGAGTATGCAGGGCCGCGCTTTCATCGCGGAAATCGATCGGTTGCTGGAACATTGACCTAACCCTCTTCGCTTGCTTCCTCAATTTCCACCAGGAGGTCGTCCGCGGCCACCTGATCGTCGACGGCGCAGGCGACATTGGC
Organism: Rhodobiaceae bacterium; assembly: GCA_965224185.1. Taxonomy (GTDB): domain Bacteria; phylum Pseudomonadota; class Alphaproteobacteria; order Rhizobiales. The sequence continues at coordinate 719,574 of OZ245042.1, forward strand.
AACGGTGCCATCGACCTCGGCCAGGATTTCGTGCTGCATTTTCATGGCTTCGAGCACGACCAGCCGTGCGCCGGATGTAACGGCATCACCCGGCTTCGCCAACACGTCCACGATCCGGCCATGCATGGGCGCCACAACCCGACCGCCGCCACCCGCCTGGTCATCGGCGGCGGACAGGCCGATCATATTGCGCAGGCGGAAGGTACGACCGTCAATATTCACGTCCAGATATCCGTCGCCGGCATGCCGCCCGAAAGCGCGTATCTGGTCGTCGCCTGTGGCCAGGAGCAGGCTGCCGTCGCCGTTCGGCCGAACGGCGAACTCCCAGGTCTCCTCGCCGCCTTCCACTCGGTAGGCGTCCGGGCCTTGCGGGGAAACGGCGAGCGCGGTGCCGTCATCGCCACACTGGAAGTGATAATGGGTGACCAGGGTGCCGCCGCTCGACCAGTTCATCAGCGGTTCAGGGATCGACAAAGCCCGCGACCGGGCGGCCTCGGCGTCGAGGCGGTAATGCAGAACCGCGGCGATCGCGGCCTCGCTGGCGGTCGGCTCGCCGGCCGCATACAGGCCGTCGCCGAATTGCTCGGCTATGAAGGCGGTGGTGGCGCCTCCATCGGCGAAAACCGGATCGGCGAGCACGTCGATCAGGAAGGCCTTGTTGGTCTGCAGACCGAACAATACCGTATCCTTCAGGGCATCGATCAGCCGGCGGCGGGCAATCTCACGGGTCGGACCGGCGGCGATCACCTTGGCGATCATCGGATCGTAGAACGGCGACACCTGGCCGCCGCTTTCGATGCCGGCGTCAATGCGAATGCCGTCGCCGGTCGCCGGGCGCCACAGATCGACCGGACCGGTGCAGGGCAGGAAATCCTGCGCCGGATCCTCCGCATAGAGGCGGACCTCGATGGTGTGGCCGGCCAGCGCGATGTCGTCCTGGGCCATGCCCAGTTCCCGGCCTTCGGCGACCTGGATCTGCAGGGCAACGAGATCGAGACCGGTCACCAATTCAGTCACCGGGTGCTCCACCTGCAGACGCGTGTTCATCTCCAGGAAGTAAAAGGCGCCGTCGGCATCGAGCAGAAATTCCACGGTGCCTGCGGACCGGTAACCGATGGAGCGCGCGGCGTCGACCGCCGCGGCACCCATGCGTTGCCGCAGGTCCTCGGTCATGACCGGACAGGGCGCCTCCTCGACCACCTTCTGGTGGCGCCGCTGCACGGAGCAATCGCGCTCGCCCATGTGGACGACGTTACCGTGATCGTCGGCGAAGACCTGGATCTCCACATGGCGGGGGCGCTGGATCGCCTTTTCCAAAATCAGTTCGTCTGAACCGAAGGCATTCAGGGCTTCGGAGCGGGCGGCCCGTAGAGCGTCGACAAGGCCATCCGCATCCTCGACCAGGCGCATGCCGCGCCCACCACCGCCGGCCGCCGCCTTGACCATGATCGGATAACCGATATCGGCCGCCGCGGCGACGAAAGTTTCGTCTGCCTGGTCCTTGCCCTCATAGCCGGGCACGCAGGGGACACCGGCCGCGATCATGCGTCGTTTGGCCTCCGCCTTGTTGCCCATCAGGGCGATGGCTTCGGCGGGCGGGCCGATGAAGGTCAGGCCGGCCTCGCTCACGGCGGCGGCGAAATCGGCATTTTCCGATAAAAAGCCATATCCCGGATGGATCGCATCGGCGCTACTGGCGGCGGCCGCGGCGAGGATCTTTTGCGGATCGAGATAGGAATCGCCGACCGGCGCCGCGCCGATATGGACCGCCTGGTCGGCGCGCTTCACATGGGGTGCGTCGGCGTCGGCATCGGAATAGACGGCGACGGTTTCATAGCCGAGGCTCGAGGCGGTGCGCATCACCCGGACGGCGATTTCACCGCGATTGGCAACCAGGATACGTTTCAGGGCAGTCATGTTCGAATTCCGTATACCGATCTATTCGGCCCATCTCGGTTTGCGTTTTTCCAGGAAGGAGGCGACGCCCTCGCGGCCTTCGTCGGAGAGCATGCATTGGGCGAAGCGCTCGCCGGCCATTTGCATCATCGCCTCGCTGTCGAGATGGGGGGCGGCGAGCGCCAGTTCCTTGGTGACCGCATTGGCGCCGGGCGCGCAGCGTTTGACGCCGCGCCTGATTTCCGCCTCCGCATCATCGAGACCGGCCGCGTCGGCGACGACGATATCGGCAAGACCAATCTCGCCGGCAATGCGGCCATCGAAGCGGATCCCGGTCAGCATGTAGCGGCGAGCGGCCGGCAGGCCGATGCGCTTGACCACGAAGGGGGCGATCTGCGCCGGCGGCAGGCCGATCGAGGTTTCGGTGATGGCGAATTTGGCATCTTCAGTAACGACGATGACATCGCCGGTGCACATCATGCCGAGCCCGCCGGCGATCGCCGCACCCTCAACGAGCATCACCACGACTTGCGGCATCGTATTGATAAGATTGAATAACGCGCCGGCGTGGCGATTGGATTTCGCGACGTCTTCCGGCGACTGGCCACCCTGAAATGCTGTCTTGAAATTCTTGATGTCGCCGCCGGCGCAGAACACACCGCCCTTGCCGCGCATGGTCATGCCGCGCAACGACCGGTCGTCCCGCAGGGGCGTCAAAAGGTCGGTCAGTTCGACGATGACTTCCGGGCTCAGCGCGTTGCGGACTTCCGGCCGGTTCAGCCAGATCGTCATCCAGTCGTCGGCGCGATCGATGATGAGGGTTTGCGTGGGCATGGGTTCAATCACTTCTTCGATAAGTGGAGTCGCGAGTTTCAGGCCGCCGTTGCGGCCTTTTAATAAAGCAGGGCGGGCGGCCGATTGCGGCGTGATGCGTCAGTGGAAATCGGGAGGGGGATGGTTTAGCCGCAACCGCCGTGTCCCCCCCTCCCGGCGCTGGCGCGCCGACCTCCCCCTCCTGGGGGGAGGTGAAGAAATGACACGGAAAACGGAGCGGAAATCTATCCCCTCCCCCCTGGAGGGGGAGGGCTAGGGAGGGGGGGATAGCGGCGATCCGCTCCCGTGCCGAATAGTCGACTTCCAAATACCGCCCCATCGCCGTCACTGCCCTACCCCAATCATCGCGCCGCACCCTGTCCATCACATCCGACCGACGCCGAAACTGTTCGGCTGCAGGGTGCGATTGCGGGCTTCCCAGCACGTCTGCAAAGCGAAGCCGAGCACCTTGCGGGTATCGCGTGGGTCGATCATGCCATGATCGAGGCATTGGCCGGACGAGTAGAACGCCGTGTGCTGGCGGTCGTAATGGGCGGTGATCTTCTCGCGCTGCGCCGATAATTGATCCTCGTCGATCTCGATGCCGCGACGCTTGGCAGCGACACGGGCGACCTGATCCATCGTCTTGGCCGCCTGGGCGCCGCCCATGACGCCGGTCTGCGCATTGGGCCAGGTGAACAGGAAATCCGGCTCGTAGGCATAACCGCACATGCCGTAATTGCCGGCGCCGAAACTGGCACCGATATAGAGCGAGATGCGGGGCACCCGGACATTGGATACCGCCTGGATCATTTTCGAGCCGTGCTTGATCATGCCCGCCTGCTCGACTTCCGTACCGACCATGTAGCCGGTGGTGTTGTTGAGGAAGATCAACGGCAGGTTCGACTGATCGGCCAGTTGGAAGAATTGCGCGGCCTTGGTGGCGCCATTGGGATCGATCGGGCCGTTGTTGCCGATGATGGCACAACGGCGGCCATAGATCTCCGCGTGCAGGCAAACCGTGGCCGGACCATAGCGCGGCTTGAATTCCACGAAGTCGGAACCGTCGACGAAGCGGGCGACGACTTCGCGCACATCATAGGGGATGTGGTAGTCTATGGGGACAATGCCGGCGATTTCGTCGGCGTCGTAGAGGGGTTCAACATAGGGCTTCGTGTCGGGCTCGGGGCAGCCGGCATTCCAATCCAGACGGGTGAACAGGTCGCGGGCAATCGCCAGACCGTGCGCATCGTCGTCGGCGAGATATTCCACCAGGCCGGAGATTGTGGAATGCATTTCCGCGCCGCCCAGTTGCTCCTCGTCGGCGATCTCGCCGGTGGCGGCCCGGGTCAATGCGGCGCCGGCCAGGGCGGCCATGCCGTTCTTTTTAACGCCGATCACGTAATCGCTCATGCCTGGCTGATAGGCGCCGCCTGCCGTCGAAGGACCGTGCAGGACGACGAAGGTGGGGATGCCCTTGGCGCTCAATTTGGCGAGCCCGTAGAACATGCCGCCGCCCTGGGCCCAAAGCTCGAGTTTATAGGTGACCAGATTGGCGCCGGCGCTTTCGACGAGCTGAATGAAGGGCAGTTTCTGCCGATTGGCCACCGTCAGGCAGCCAAGCGCCTTTTCCACCGACTTGTTGGTGATGGCGCCGGCATTGATGCCGCTGTCATTAACGAGCACCAGACTGCGCACGCCATTGATGAAACCGATGCCGGCGATGGAACTGCCGCCGGGAATGCTGGTATCGGGATCGGGATCCTCGGCCAGGTAATTGGCCATGTTATAGAGTTCCAGGAACGGCAGGCCGGGATCGAGGAGTTGCGACAGCCGTTCGCGCGGGGTCAGTTGGCCGCGCTGATGAAACCGCTCGCGGCGCTTTTCCGAGGTCGTCGCGGCGCGTCGTTCCAAGTCCCGCATGCGGCCGATCAGCGCCAACATGTCGGTCCGGTGTCGGGCGAACGCATCGGACCCGGCATCCACCTTCGATCGAAAGACGGCCATGGGCTCCCCTTTTTTGCCTGGCGCCGCTAGTCTACGTTCCGTTCAATCGGGTTCGAAACGAAATATGAAATCGTCATACCCGCGAAGGCGGAATGACTGTTTGACTTGAACTTCCATTTTTCCGCAGCACGCATTAATCCCGAACCAGGCCAGCCGGCACCGGGATCGGGTGGGCCAGCAGCATCTGGCCATACCCCTTGCCTTGGGCATCGTTGCGCAGGCTGGCGATGCCGCCGCCGCCCAATACCGCGTCGAGAACGAAATTGATGGCGTGGCCGCCCGGCAAATAGTAGCGCTGCACATCCCCTTTCAAAAAGGCTGCAAATTGGCCGGCGACCGCTTCTTCCGTCAAAGCCGCCCAGATCCAGGGCAAATAGTCCGGCCGGCGGGCGATGACGCCGATATTGGCCTTGTCACCCTTATCACCGGAGCGCGCCACGGCAAGTTCGATGAGCGGAACGGTCGTCATGGCGGATACGGGCGCTGCATCTGCCGGCGGCGCGGGCCGAACGGGTTCGGCAGGGCTGTCGGTGATTTCCGGATTGCGGTAGGCGTCGGCCCCCTCCCCCAGATCGATGCTTACGGGGACGCTCGCCTTGTCGATCAGAAACGAGAACAGCCGGATGACCGGCGACGGGCGCGGCCTGCCGGCACCGGTGAAGATGCTCTGGCCGGCCGGCGTCGCCAGACCGAGGCCGGTAAGTTCCTTCAAGAACAGGCCGACGGCGCGGGCATCACGATGGCGCACCGCGACCTTCACGGTGACTTCCTGATAGCCGGGCGTCGCAGCCGTATCGCCACCGGTGACTTCGACCGCGGTTTCGTCGAAATCGGGGGCGTTCATGGCCCTGAGCACCTTGCGGGCACGGGCGAAGGCGGCCTCGGCCAGGGTTTCGGCTTTTTCGCGGGCCTCAAATCCGTTGAAGGAGGCCAATTGCCCGGCGCGGTAGCCGTCGGCATAGGTGGCACTGACCTTATATGTGGCAGTGGGCGGGCGGCCGGTGGCGCCGGCGACTTCGACCCGGTCCTCGCCGACGCTTGCCAGCGTGACTTGCGAGAAATCGCAGGTGACGTCGGGTAATAGGTAGGCCTGCGGATCTCCGATCTCATAGAGCATCTGTTCGCCGACTGTCGCCGGGGAGACAAGACCTTCCGTCCCCTCCGGCTTGGAGACGACGAAGCGGCCGTCCGGCGAGATCTCGGCGATTGGATAGCCGATCTCGGCGATATCGCCGGCAAGGCGCCAATCGGTGAAATTGCCGCCGGTCGCCTGGGGTCCGCATTCCAGGATATGCCCGGCGAGCGAACCGGCGGACAGCCGGTCATAATCGTCCGCCGACCAGCCGAAAGCGTGGATGCAGGCGCCGAGCGTCACCGCGCTGTCGACACAGCGGCCGGTGATCACGATATCGGCGCCGCGTGACAGGGCCTCGGCGATTGGAAAGGCGCCGAGATAGGCGTTGATGGAGGCGATCTTTTCCGGGTCGGGGAAGGCCTCGCCTGAAAACATTTCGGTGACCGGCCCGTCGGCGAACTCGGCGGCGCGGTCGGACAGGTCATCGCCGGTGACGACGGCCACGTTCAGATCAAGGCCGGCCACGTCGATCAGGCCGCGCACGGCCGCGGCACAGGCTTCCGGATTGACGCCGCCGGCATTGGAAACGACGCGGATGCGGCGGGCAGCGATTTCCCCCAGATCGGGCTTCAGCGCGACGGTCACGAAGTCGGTGGCATAACCCGATTGCGGGTCCTTGGCACGGGCACGGGCCATGATCGACATGGTGATCTCGGCAAGATAGTCGTAGACCAGATAATCGAGTGTCGGAGCGGTCAGTAACTGCCGTGTCGCCGAGGCGGCATCGCCCCAATAGCCGCTCGCCCCGCCGATGAAGATTGTGCCCGCCACGATGTAATCAACCCTAGCTTATCAGTTTATCATTGTATGAACGTCAATCAATACAATGCTTTATACAAGATATACAGACCGAACGTTCTGCTTGTTTATATCCGGTGCCTGTGTTAGATGCAAGGCTGCTTGTCAGGACTGTCGACCATTGATCCGCAGCGACGGAAAAAACTGCGGATCGCTTATCGACGGCGACGATTGGATCGTAACGATGCAGGCAGACGCGCCCACGGTGCACAAGAAGGAGCGGCAGGCCGAGGCCGCGCGGGACAAGATCTGCAAGGCGGTCATCCGCTGCCTGGACCGCTACGGCTATGCCGACACGTCGATCGCCCGGGTACAGGAGGCGGCGGGAGTATCGCGCGGCGCGCTGACCCATCATTTCCCCACCAAGCAGGCCCTTGTGACGGCCACCGCCGACCGCCTGTTACAGACCGCCCTGCGGGTCGGTCGCAGGCGGACCGGACCACCGGACGACAATCCGGCCCCCACCGTGGAAGCGTATCTGACGGATACTTGGGACAAGGTGGTCAACACGCCGGAAGGGCGTGCGCTGATCGAAATCCTGATCGCCACTCGGACCGACACCAAGCTGCATCGGGACCTCGCCGATCGGCTGGTTTACTGGGACGGCAGATTGTCCAAATCGATCCTGGAAGTCTTCGCCTCGCCAACCGGCGATGACGATGACGTCATGCTGATCTGGAGCATCTGCCGTACCTTCATTCGCGGTCTATTGATCCAGGAGCGGTTTTCGGAAGATCCGCAAGCATTGCAGCGGGCCATGAAGCGGTTCGCGACGATCGTTTCGCCGCATCTGCGATTGCGGGATTAGGGATCCACTAGGTATGGGACACTAATTTGGCAGCATTAATATTTTGTCGAATGTTAAGAAGCGGCTTTGAGGGCTGACTGACCGGCGATTGCTGCCAGGATGTCGTTGATGATTTTGCTTAAGAGTATCCTCAGCCATTTGAGGATGCGTCGGATGTTGTATCCGACGGCGCTCATTATGGCGTTGATGCGATCCCCGAGACGGCCATGCAAGTAGTTGCGTCCCAGATGGCCGTCGGTCTTGCAATGGCCAATGACGGCCTCGACCGCGGATCGTCGTCTGAGCTCCCGTTTGATCTGGCCATGGACGCCGCGTTTTTGTCCGGATCTGAAGACCCGGCGCGGATGCGGTGCGTCGTGGCCTCGATACCCTTTATCGACGTAGACCCGTTCGATTTCCCTGCCGGTCAGTGTCTGGGTCTCTTCGATCACACTTCTTAAGGTATGCCCATCATATGGGTTCCCGTGGAACGCCTTGGCATGCAGGATGAACTGGCCGCCCTTGCAGCGCTTGTTGGTGGTGGTGATTGAGACCTTGCAGCCAAATTCGTACGGCTTGTGCGCCTTGCCTTTGCCGATGCACTCGGTCTCCGGCGCATGCCATGAATAGAGCTTCCAGCCCCGCTGGCGCTGCTTCTGTCCTCGGATCTGGTCGGCCTTTGACAGCGGCATGGCGAAGACGGTTCTCAGGACCTCATCCGCGTCCGTCTTGCGGCGAATGTCGCGGATCAACCGCCCGAGCCGGGTGCGCAGGAACTTGAGCCGCCGGTTATAACGCTTGAACTGCTTGGCATGGGCATAGCGTCCGGCCATGATTGCGGCCTTTTTGGCGACCCGAAGATAGGACTGGCGCACCTCGACCCCATGCGCCTTGGCAAGCCGGTTCAACTGCTCGATCGCCACCAGCATGAGCTTGGCGTCGGTCGGGAAGGTGATTGCCTTCGGCTGCACGGTGGTGTCAACGGTCACCCGCGCCAGGTCGCTCTTCTTCAGAGCGCCGACATCGTGGGCAATGCGCAACGTCTCGGCGAGCAGAATATCCAGCTTGTCACCGATGCGCTTGCGCCAATGGCTCATGCCTGAGCGCTCGTGCCTGAGTTCATGCTGGAAGAATGCCTCGCCGGTGAAGTACTGAAAATACGGATCGTGCACCCAGCGTTCCCAGACTTGTTCATCCGACAAGCCGTAGGTGGCCTTCAACAGGAACATGCCGATCATGAACCGGACCGGTTCCCCCGGCCGGCCCCAGTCGGAGAAAAACGGCGCCAGTTCTTCGTCGATCCAGTCCCAATCGACCCGGTCAGCCAACAGAACCAGTTCGTGCTTCATGTTGATGATCTGATCGAGACGGGCTTTGAAAAGGTCGCCGTGGTCGGTTGTCTTCGGCTTCTTCGGGCGCATCGAAATCCCCCAAAATCACAACGACCAGGGAATCATATTCGCTCACAAAAACGAACCCAAAAACGCAAGAAACCAACCGTCAAAACCAACAATCCTTGCAAAACCGAATACTGCAACCGGTGAAAAACACCAATCCAGGCAGCAGCATGGGAATTCTTCACAGGGGACTATTTTACAATTGGAGCTTAAGACGTGGCAGTTGATGGCGCTGGTCTATGATCGAACACGCGTACTCCATATCTTGTAAATCCTTCATATTTATTGGTGCTTCGAAAGCGCAATTCACTGAGCAAATTCCAGTACCGACGGCACGGCGTATAGTTCAAATATCCCATGGATTCATCACGACCGCTGGGCGCAATGTGATAACAATAGGAATTGGCATACATCAAAGCCGCTACAACATCGGCAATTTGAATTCCAGATGTAAGAGCGGAGTCCGCGAAAAGTGGGGCCTCCCGCAATCGTTTTAGTTGCCGGCCTTGATCATTGCCAAAAATAAAGGACAGATAACTATGGGCAACAGCGTAGTCTAATCCGCCACCCTTTTTTAGGTGGGCAGTTCGTGAGTCCAATATTATCAACCCACGGTCAGCACTCGATTTTTCACGCAAAAATATATCAAATGATTCCGCAAGAACTTGTAATGCAAGCGTATACATCATTCTACCGGGCGTCGGATTGTCGGGATTCTTTAAATATGTGACCGAAAATATCTTACCCTCAAAATCGCCGACTAGATCTAATACTTTATAGCAGAAGTTCTTTATCCTGTTGGAATCGGCGTTTCTAGGTGCGATCGCTCGGTTACCTTTGAATTCCCACTGTGGAGCTGATTTGGAAGACTTATCAATTTCATTATCGAAAAAGTTGCATTTCAAAGCTAAATACGAACGATCATATTCGCGCCAATGCTTTAAAGGCAACGCAACCCCGGCCACGGTAAACACCGGTGTTTCATGCGCGGCTAGCGGTATGCCATGCGGATCAGTGCTTCCGGATTCATCAAGGTAAAGTGCCCACATCGGCACAGCAATTCATCCCACTTCAAATACGAACAGCCCCACTTGGGGGCTGCTCTAGTCGCCCGCTGGGATCACAATCGATCGCTCGACCCACAACGGCCGATCCAACGAGCGCAATAATTGTGCGCTTTTGATGCCACGCTTGTCAATGCGTATACATACACGCGGTATTCACATATCTAAGCGTGAACGAATAACAATTGGTAACAATCCGAGAAAGTTCAATCCGGAATTCACTAAGTAACCGGCGGAGGCGGCTATACTCGACCGCCGATCAACCCTGCGCCGGGACAGCAACCTGGGCGGCGCCATCAACGACGCGGACGCCAATCTCCACCAGCTCGGCCAGGCATTCCCGGACCGACCGGTCAGACGTATCAAGCACGTAATCGGCGCGCGCATAGGCGGTGTTGCGTTCATTAAGAATGCCGACCAGATCCTTCATGGCCTCCCGCCTGCCGGTTATGGGGCGCAGGTCGTTTTGGCCAATTACCCGCTGCATGTGCTCTTCCGGGCGGGCCTTGATCCAGATGGTGAAGAAGTGATTGAGGAGAAGATCATAGGTTTCGTCGGCCGCCGCGATGCCGCCGCTGGTTTCCAGGATCACCTGGCCCGGCTGGTCGATCAGGCTGGTCAGGGTTTCCAATTCGAAGCGTCGGAATCCGTCCTGGCCACTGAGTTCCATCAATTCGGCCATGTCCATGCCGACCCGCTCGGCGACCAGACGGCTCAAGGATACGAAGGGCAATCCGATCAGGTCTGACAGTTTAGCCCCGTGGGTGGTCTTGCCGGCGCCACGCAGGCCGACCAGCGCGATGCCCTTGCGTTGTCGGCGGGTCTTGCCGAAGCGTTCCTGGAGTAACTTGCAGGCTTCTTCCTGCTCGCGTTTGGACAGATCGGAGATGAACGTGCCCAGCGGTTCGTAGGCGGTCTTGAAGTCGCCGCTGACGGGCAGAATATCGGACATCGGTACGCCGAAATACCCTATCAGGCGTTGCAGGATGTTCAGCGATACATTGGCCTGGCCGTTTTCCAATTGCCCCAGATAACGTTCCGAAATGCGCGCCGCCGCCGCCAGGTCCCGGCGGGTCAGGTCGTGCTGCCGGCGCAAGCCGCGAACATTCTGCCCGACCTGGAACAACAGGAGGTCGACCGCCGGGCCGCCGTCATTCTTGTTAGCTTCGCTCATCAACCAATCCGAACCCGGTCACGGCCGGTTTCCCAGACACAGGCGAACGCCACGCCCATCGACCTGACACGAAATATAGTTCATATTATGCACGAGAATCCGAAAAATGGCATAAAAAATCCCATCGCCGGCGTGAAAGTTGCCAAAATCAGGGCTGGACGGTTGGGTAAAATGATCTATAATACTTGACAGTTCAAATTTCCTGATAACAGGAAATATAATTCCTGTTGATCGAATTCCCGTGAGCGTAAGGGGCATGCGACGGCGATTTCGGTCCCGGCCCCGGCTGGCCCATCGAACCGGAAGGACGGCACATCAATGCGCATCGATTTTCAAACCGATCCGTCGCGCTATCGCCATTGGCGATTGGAAACCGACGGGGAGACGGCCAACCTGATCCTGGATGTCGACGAAAATGGCGGCTTGCTCGACACCTATGAGTTGAAGCTCAATTCCTACGATCTGGGCGTCGATATCGAGCTTAACGACGCCATCCAGCGGCTGCGCTTTGAACATCCCGAAGTCAAGGTGGTGGTTATTCGATCCGGCAAGGACCGGGTGTTCTGCGCCGGGGCCAATATCCGCATGCTGGCCGGCTCGCCGCACGCTCATAAGGTGAATTTTTGCAAGTTTACCAACGAAACCCGCAATTCGATCGAGGATGCGAGCGCCCATTCCGGCCAGAAATATGTCAGCCTGATCAACGGCACGGCCGCCGGCGGCGGCTACGAACTGGCGCTGGCCACCGACTATATCATGCTCACTGACGACGGATCATCCTCCGTGTCCCTTCCCGAAGTACCCCTTCTGGCGGTGCTGCCGGGTACCGGCGGCCTCACCCGGGTCACCGATAAGCGCAAGGTGCGGCGCGACCACGCGGACGTGTTCTGCTCCATCGAGGAAGGCATCAAGGGCAAGCGCGCCGTCGATTGGCGGCTGGTTGACGCGGTGGTACCCAATTCGCGCATGGAGGACACGCTCGACGCCAAGATCGACGAATGGGCGGCGCAATCGGACCGGCCGGGGGACGCCAAGGGCATTGCCCTGACACCGCTCAATCGGGACTTCGGCGACGATCACGTGCGCTATGACACGGTAACGGTGGAGTTCGATCGCGACCGGCGGATCGTCACCGTCACCATCAACGGTCCCGATCAGGACGTGCCTGCATCGGCCGAGGCCATGGCTGATCTGGGCGCCGAATTCTATCCGTTGAAGCTTGCCCGCGAATTGGATGACGCGATCCTGCATATTCGCTCAAATGAAGAGAATATGGCGGTCATCCAATTCAAGTCGCAGGGCGATCCGAATGCCGTTCTCGCTTTCGATGCTTTCTTAAAGGAGCATGGCGACCATTGGCTCGCCAACGAAATCCTGCATTACTGGAAGCGGGTCTTGAAACGCGTCGACCTCACCTCCCGGTCGCTGGTGACCCTGGTCGAACCGGGCAGTTGTTTCGCCGGCACGCTGGCGGAACTGATCTTCGCCGCCGACCGGTCCTATATGGCCGTCGGCCAGTTTGAGGGCGACAACCGGCCGGAAGCCACGGTGACCCTCAATGATTTCAATTTCGATGCCTATCCGATGTCCAACGATCTGTCGCGACTGGAAACCCGGTTTCTTGGCGAGCCGGACTCGGTCGGCAGGGCAAAGGAGCGGATCGGAGACGCACTCGACGCCGACGAGGCCGAGGAACTGGGCCTCGTCACCTTCGCCTTCGACGATATCGACTGGGAGGACGAAGTGCGCATCTTCCTGGAGGAGCGCTCCAGCTTCTCGCCGGACGGCCTGACCGGCATGGAGGCCAATCTGCGCTTCGCCGGACCGGAAACCATGGAGACCAAGATCTTCGGGCGGCTGACCGCCTGGCAGAACTGGATCTTCCAGCGCCCGAACGCGGTCGGCGAGACGGGCGCGCTCAGACGTTACGGCACCGGCGTGAAACCGAACTACGACACAGGCCGCGTCTAACCGACGATCGGCGCGAGCAATTCGAAATTACGAGGACAAACCATGATGGACAATCTGAACGTGGATTATTCCACGCGCATTCCGAACAATGTCGGCCTGGTGGAGGATAAGCGCATCCTGAAAGCGCTGGAGCGCTGGCATCCGGGCTATCTCAACTGGTGGAACGAGATGGGACCGGAAGGCTTCCAGGAGGCCCTGGTCTATCTGCGCACCGCCGTCAGCGTCGACCCGAAGGGCTGGGCGAAATTCGATTATGTGCGCATGCCCGAATATCGCTGGGGCGTCCTTTTGGCGCCGCAGGAGGACGGCCGCCAGGTCAATTTCGGCGAGCATAAGGGCGAGCCGGCCTGGCAGGAAGTGCCCGGCGAGCATCGCGCCATGCTGCGCCGGCTGATCGTCATTCAAGGCGACACGGAGCCGGCTTCTGTCGAGCAGCAGCGCCATCTGGGCGCCACCGCCCCGTCGCTCTATGACATGCGCAACCTGTTCCAGGTGAACGTGGAGGAAGCGCGGCATTTATGGGCGATGGTCTATCTGTTGCAGAAATATTTTGGCCGCGACGGCCGCGAGGAAGCGGAGGAACTCTTGAACCGCCGCTCGGGCGACGCCGACAAGCCGCGCATGCTCGGCGCCTTCAACGAGGCGACACCGGACTGGCTGTCGTTCTTCATGTTCACCTTCTTCACCGACCGGGACGGCAAGATGCAGCTTGAGAGCCTGGCGCAATCGGGCTTCGATCCCCTGTCGCGCACCTGCCGCTTCATGCTGACCGAGGAAGCCCATCACATGTTCGTCGGCGAGACCGGCGTGGCGCGCACCTTGCAACGCACCTGCGAGGTGATGAACGAGGCCGGGATCAGCGATCCCAATGACGTGGATGCGGTGCGCGCGCTCGGCGTTATCGACCTGCCGACGATCCAGAAGAAAGCCAATCTGCACTTCACCCTGTCGCTTGATCTGTTCGGCTCCGAAATCTCCACCAATGCCGCCAACGCCTATACGGCCGGTCTGAAGGGGCGGTTCCACGAGACGAAGATCGAGGACGATCACGTGCTCACCAACGACACCTATCCTGTGATGGGGCTTGAGGACGGCAAAATCGTCACCCGCGACGAACCGGCCCTGTCGGCGATCAATATGCGCCTGCGTGACGACTATATCGCCGACTGCGCCAAGGGCGTGCAGCGCTGGAACAAGGTGATCGACAAGACCGGCGTGGACTTTCAACTGCAACTGCCGCATCAGGCATTCCACCGTCAGATCGGCGCGTTCGCCAATATCAATACGACGCCGGACGGTGATGTGCTGCAAAACGGCGACTGGGAAGCCAGTCGCGACAAATGGCTGCCGTCGACGGACGACGGCGACTTTATCGCCAGCCTGATGCAGACGGAGCGGGAGATCGGCAAATTCGCCAAATGGATCGCGCCGCCGCGCGTGGGCATCGACAACAAGCCCGGCGATTTCGAATATGTGCAGATCCCGGAGGCGATGGAGCATTGAGCGGTGTGCGGAGGGACGGGCTTGGAGAGTGTGGGTCCCGCCTAGTCGGCTGAGATAGATTGAACCGCTGCGTCCCCCCCTCCCTAGCCCTCCCCCTCCAGGGGGAGGGAATAGCAATGGGTCGGCCTTGCACGATCGACAGACCTTACAAGAGGATCAATCCGGCGTAATTTGGTCCGAGCGGTTGACTTTATCATTCCCTCCCCCTTGGAGGGGGAGGGCCAGGGAGGGGGGGATTGCTGACTTCCAGCAGCCCGAAACGGACGGACATGACGGCTCTCATCAAACAGCATCTCATCGATCCCGAAATCTGCATTCGCTGCGGCACCTGCGAGGAGACCTGCTCGGTCGACGCGGTGAGCCACAATGACGACAATTACGTGGTCGACGTGGAAAAGTGCGGCTATTGCATGGATTGCATTGCCCCCTGCCCCACCGGCGCCATCGACAATTGGCGGGTGGTGAAATCCGCCTATTCCCTCGACGAACAATTCTCCTTTGACGAATTGCCGGAGCAGGAGGAGTTCGAGGACGGCGGCGGCGGCACCGCCTTTGAGGCGATCGAGGACGAGATCGAGGCGATGCTGGCGGAAGCCCATGCGGGCACCGGCGGCAAGCCGGTGGCGCCGGCCTCGGCCACCCAACCGAGCGTCAATCTCTACAATCGCGACCGGCCGGCGACGGCCACCGTACAGGGCAATTTCCGGCTGACCGCCGACAGTTCCGACAACGACATCCGGCACATCATCCTGACTATGGACGAAGCGGTGTTTCCCGTGCTTGAGGGCCAGTCGATCGGCATCATCCCGCCGGGCACCGATGAGAACGGCAATCCGCACGCGGTCCGCCTCTATTCGGTCTCTAGTTCCCGCGACGGCGAGCGGCCGAATACGAACAACCTGTCGCTGACGGTCAAGCGGGTGCCGGGCGGCACCGGCTCCAATTATGTTTGCGACCTGGAAAAAGGCGCCAAGGTGACGGTGACCGGGCCGTTCGGCGGCACCTTTCTGATGCCCCAGGATCCGAACGCCAATATCATCATGGTGTGCACGGGCACCGGCTCGGCGCCGTTCCGCGCCTTCACCGAACGCCGGCGACGGGCAATGCCCGACGCGCCGGGGCGGCTGATCATCTTTTTCGGCGCCAGGCTGCCGGAGGAGCTGCCCTATTTCGGGCCGCTGAAAAAGGTGCCTGAACGGCTGCTCGAAAAGCACCTGGTCTTTTCCCGCCTGCCTGACCGGCCGAAGGAATATGTCCAGGATCGCATGCTGACCCGGACCGACGATCTCGCCGACCTTTTGAAGGACGACAACACCCACGTCTTCATCTGCGGCCTGAAAGGCATGGAAACCGGCGTCGACGAAGCCTTCGCCGCGATCTGCCGCAAGGCCGGGCTCGACTGGGCGGCGGTGAAGCCGGAGATGCGAGGTTCGGGCCGGTATCACGTGGAGACGTATTGAGGGCATATTATGGCTGAATGTTCGCCCTCCCCGCCATCCCCCCGCGACACCGACTTCCGTCACACGCTCCCGCCCGGGCCGTTTGTCCATGCTCGTGCCGTTGGCTGGGGGGAGACGGATCCGGCTCAGATTGTTTATACCGGCCAGATCCCGATCATGGCCTTGCAGGCGATCGAGGCTTGGTTCAAGGCTTGTCTTGGGGTCAACTGGTATGAATTGAACCTGGACCACGGCATCGGCTCGCCGTTCGTGCATCTGGACTGCGATTTCGTGGCGCCGATCACGCCGCGGTCGGACCTTTTGATCCATGTGCTGATCGCGGAAATCGGAACCTCTTCGCTGCGCTACCGGCTTGAGGGCCGGCAACCGGCCGATCGGCTTTGCTTCACGGGCGATTTCGTTTCCGTCCTCGTGGAATCGATGGTTCTGAAGTCGATCCCCATCCCGGCGAATTTCCGCGCCAATATCGAGCGCTACCGGGCGCACCAGGGCGGCTAGCGCGCTGACGCACGTTGGGCCCATTGCGAATGTGAAATTGTCATTCCCGCGAAAGTGGGACTCCAGCGCGACAAGCAAATGCCGGCGTGTTCTTGGCCCTGGATTCCCGCTTTCGCGGGACTGCGTGAATTGAGTTGTGGATCCATTTTTCCGCGGCGGGCGCCAGTTGACTGCCGGTTCCTGATCGTGGGCGGGATCCCCACCCGGGGCGGCCATCTCTTCGGCCGGCCCTATAATGTTACAGAAATCTTCGTGTTGATTGGATTTATGTAACATGTTATAACCGCCTCCGGTTCAAATACCGACCGGGCCAACCGGTCTTTTCCCACATTTTGGAGGCGCGCCATGGGCATTACGCTTGAGCCGGGAATGAGCAAATCCCGCACGATCACGGTCGATGAAGAACGAACGATTTCCTTCATGGGCGACGATTGCCGGGTCTATGCGACGCCGTCTTTCGTGCGCGACATGGAACATCTGTGCCGGGATTTCATCAAGGAGCATGTGGATGCGGGCGACGACTCGGTCGGCATGTCGGTTTCCATCGCCCATACGGCCCCTACCTTACTGGGCATGACTGTCACCTTGACCGCGACCGTTGAAAGCGTCGACGGACGAAAGATCAAGATATCCTTTACCGGCCACGACGACCTCGATCCGATCGGCAAGGGCGAACACGACCGCTTCGTGGTCGGCGTGGAACAGACAGCGGAGCGCCTGCGCGGCAAACGCGCCATATTCGAAGCGCAGTAAAGCGATCCCGTCAAACCTTCGAGGAGGAAACCATGGGCGAAGGTGGTACGTCGAGCACGCGTCAGGTTCACACCTATTGCTATCAATGCGTCGCCGGGCCCGATCTGTTGTCGGTGACGGTCGAGGATGACGTGGCAACGATGGTGCAGCCGGATTTCGCGGCGGCCAAGGTGCATCCAGCCGGCGGCAAGGTCTGCGTCAAGGCCTATGGGCTGATCCAGAAAACCTATAATCCGAACCGCGTGCTCACGCCCATGAAGCGGACCAATCCGAAGAAGGGCAAGGATCAGGATCCCGGATTCGTGCCGATCTCCTGGGATGAGGCGCTGGACACCATTGCCGACAAATTAAAGGCGGTGCGGGCGGACGGTCTGACCGACAGTTCCGGCTATCCGCGGCTGGCGGCGAGCTTCGGCGGCGGCGGCACGCCAACCTCCTATATGGGTACCCTGCCGGCCTTTCTTGCCGCCTGGGGCCCGGTGGATATGAGTTTCGGCTCCGGTCAGGGCGTCAAATGCACCCATTCGGAGCATTTTTACGGCGAGTTCTGGCACCGCGCCTTCACGGTCGCCTCGGACACGCCGCTTGCTGAATACATTCTGTCCTTCGGCGCCAATATCGAGGCATCGGGCGGGGTGTGCGGCGTGCATCGCCACGCGGAGGCCCGCGCGCGGGGTGTCAAGCGGGTACAGATCGAGCCGCATCTGTCGGTTACCGGCGCCTGTTCGGCGGAATGGGTGCCGATCAGGCCGAAGACCGATCCGGCCTTCATGTTCGGCCTGATCCACGTCATGCTGCACGAGATCGAGCGGGAGAAGCTCGATCTGCCATTCTTGAAGGACTTAACATCGTCGCCCTATCTGGTGGCGCCGAATGGGTATTTCCTGCGTGACCCGGAAAGCCGCGAACCGCTGGTCTGGGATCAGGCATCAGGCAAGGCGGTGCGCCATGACACGCCGGATATCGATATCCTGCTCGATGGCACGGTGACGGCGAGCGGCATCGAAATCGGCCCCGACGACCGGGAATGGACCCACAAAAACATCGAAACCAAGACCGCCTTCACCGCGCTTACCGACCACATGGCGGCTTACACGCCGGAATGGGCGGCGGAAATTTGCGACGTGCCCGCCGATACGGTGCGCCGCCTGGCGCATGACTATCTGGACCACGCGCGGATCGGGGAAACCATCGAGATCGATGGGATGGAGATGCCGCTCAGGCCGGTCTCGGTAACGCTCGGCAAAACGGTCAATAATGGCTGGGGCGGCTATGAATGCTGCTGGGCCCGCACCCTGCTCGGCTGCCTTGCAGGCGCCCTGGAAACGCCGGGCGGTACGCTAGGCACCACGGTGCGCCTCAACCGGCCGGCCAGCGACCGCTGGGCCTCGATCCATCCGGGCGAGGACGGCTTCATGAACTATCCCATGAACCCGACCAAGAAGGGGCAATGGCAGGAGCGGCCGAGCGTGCGTTCCGCCCACAAGACCCTGGTGCCGTTGTCGGCCGATTCCGCCTGGAGCCAGGCCCTTGGCCCGACCCATATGGCGTGGATGATGCAGGACGAGACGCTGGAGCATCTGCCGGAAGCGACGCCGCCGGATGTGTGGCTGGTCTATCGCACCAATCCGGCGATCTCCGCCTGGGACAGCGATTTTGTCTCCAAGATGATCGCCAAATTTCCGTTCACCATCTGCTTCGCCTATACGCTGGACGAAACCAACCATACCGCCGATATCCTGCTGCCCGATTGCACGGACCTGGAAGGGCTGCAACTGATCCGCATCGGCGGTTCGAAATATATCGAGCAATTCTGGGACTATCAGGGCGCGGCCCTGCGCGATCCGGCGGCCAAGCCGCAGGGCGAGGCGCGGGACTTTACCTGGATCACCACCGAAATCGCCCGGCGCTCCGGTCTGCTCGAAGCCTATAACGCGAAGATCAATTCCGGCGCCCATGGGTTCGGGCTTTCCGGCGACAATTATGACTTCACGCTTCCCGTCGAGGAGGTCCACGACGTGGAAACGATTTGGGATGCCACATGCCGGGCGGCGAGCGCGGAAATTACCGACGGCGAAGAGACCGGCGGGCTTGACTATTACCGGGAGCACGGGCACCGGGTGAAGCCGTTCAGCCGGCAGATGTGGTATCTCTATCCGCATATGGTGGCGAACAAGCTGCGCTTTGAAATCCCCTATCAGGAACGCCTCTTCCGGTCGGGGCAAGAACTCGCATCCCGGCTGCATGAACAGGGCATCGAATGGTGGGATACCCAGCTCACCGAATACGAGACCCTGCCCCATTGGCGGGACCTGCCGGGCATGTGGGAGACCGTACTTGCGGAGCACTACCAGGTGGATATTGCCGAATATCCGTTCTGGGGCATCACTTCGCGGTCAATGCAATATTCCTGGGGCGGCAATGTCGCCATTCAGATCATCAGGGAAGTCGCCGAAAACGTCGCCGGTCATGCTGGCGTGATCATGAATGCGGGGCGGGCGGCGGAGATGGGCATTGCCGACGGCGATGTCATTGAACTCATCTCGCCGTCAAACGCGACCAAGGGCAAGGTGTTCCTGCGCCAGGGCATCCGGCCGGACACGCTGCTTATGATCGGCCAGTTCAATCACTGGAAGACGCCGTTTGCCAAGGATTTCGACGTGCCGAGCCTTAATAAACTGGTGCCGATGCTCCTGCAGCTCACCGATTCCACCGGTTCGTCGGCCGACCTGACGCGCATCAAGATCCGTAAAATCGGAGGCGCCGCATGACCCGCTATGCCATGGTCGCGGACCTCAATCGCTGCGTCGGCTGCCAGACCTGCACGGCGTCGTGCAAACACGCCAACAACACCCATCCTGATGTGCAATGGCGCAAGGTGTTGGATATCGAATCCGGGGTCTATCCCGATGTTCGGCGCACCTTCGTCCCGGTGGGCTGCATGCATTGCGACGAGCCGCCCTGCATGCATGTGTGCCCGTCGACGGCGACCCGAAAGCGCGACGACGGCATTGTCACCATCGATTACGATATCTGCATCGGCTGCGCCTATTGCGCGGTCGCCTGTCCCTATCAGGCGCGCTACAAGGTGCAGCAGCCACGCTTCGCCTATGGCAAGGGCAAGCAGATGGCGCATGAGAAACTGCGCGACGATCCGGCCCGGCTCGGAGTGGCGCAGAAATGCACATTTTGCACGGACAAAGTCGATGCCGGACGCGCCGCCGGCCTGACACCGGGCATCGATCCGGACGCGACGCCGGCCTGCGTCAATTCCTGTATCGCCGACGCGCTGCATTTCGGGGACGTCGAAGATCCTTCAAGCAATGTCTCTAAACTGCTGGCGGAAAACGAGAATTTCCGCATGCATGAAGAAGTGGAGACGGGTCCGCGCTTCTATTATCTGTGGCGTAGCGGGCTGGACGGATCGGCCCCGAAATCGATCGCTCCGGGATCGGAACTGGAGGCCGATACGGGCGCCCACACGATCGGCGTGGCGCCGAAGTTGCAATCGCATTGGGACCTGCGCGCCGCCGGTAATTTCATGGGTGGCGGCGCTGGGACCGGCCTATATCTGGCGGCGGCGGTCGCCGCGTCGTTCGGACTGGCCACGTTCAGACCGCTCGCATTTCTGGGCTTGGTCTTGGTTGGTCTCGGCCTGTTGTGCGTGTGGTTGGAAATCGGCCGGCCATGGCGGTTTCTTAATGTATTCCGCAATCCGAACACGTCCTGGATGACGCGGGAGGCCTTTGTCTCTGTTGTTTTCATGGGCGCCGGATTCCTCGCGATCCTGCTCGATCACACTGGGCTGGGATTGGTCGCCGCGGCGATCGGCATGGCGTTCCTTTATTGCCAGGGCCGAATATTGACCGCTTCCAAGGGTGTGCCTGCCTGGCGGGAGCCGAAAGTGTTGCCGCTGATCATTCTGACCGGATTGACGGAAGGTGTCGGCCTATTCTTGTTCCTGGCCGACTGGGCCAACGCGCGCGGGGCGCTCTATCTTCATGGGGCCGTCGTCCTGATCGGCCTTGCCGCCATCCGTCATTTGACCTGGCTTTTCTATCGCCATGCAACCCTTATCAGCGGCCTGCCGGAAGGTGCCATGGACTCCCTCGACCGGCTGGCGCCGATCATGCTTTGGGCCGGTCTGGCTATCCCGGTTGCCCTCGCCGCGCTCGGCCTGTTCGCGCCGCCGGCCGGTGCGTTGATGATCGCGGTCGCTGGGATTGTCGCCTTTATCGTCGGGTGGTGGTTCAAGATCGTGCTCGTCACGCAAGCCGCCTTCGATCAGGGCTTCGCTATCGAGCGCACGCCCGCGCGTGGTTCGGGTACCGCCGGGCCAGGAATCAAGCCGGGTTGGGTGCGGGGATAGGCACGGCAAACCAACCAAGCCTATCGTAGATGGTTAGTCGTGGCGCATAAGGTTCACAAACACGCCTAAAGTCATTCCCGCGAAAGCGAGAATCCACGGCCAAAAAGATAAGCCGGTGTTTACCGCCCTGGATTCCTTTGAGTCACGCGCGAAGTGCAACACCTGCTATGGTGTTGTTGCGATGGGAACACATTACAGTCACCTCAGTCTTGAGGAGCGGATTGAGCTTTACGCGCTGATGCGTTTGGGTCGATCCATTCGCGCTGCGGCCGATCATCTTGGCCGGTCGCCGTCGACGATCAGTCGGGAATTGCGGCGCAACTCGAATGCGACGAAGCAGTTTTGCGGCGGCTATCGGCCCGAGCGCGCGCATGGGCTTGCGGCGCGGCGGCGGCGTTGGGACGCCCGCTTCAAGCTGGCGCGCCAGCCGGCCCTGCGGGCTCTGGTGCGCGACCGCCTTGCGATGGGATGGTCGCCGCAACAGATCGCCGGGCGGCTGGCGCGCCAGCACGCTCCCATGCGCATCAGCCACGAGTCAATCTACCGCTACATCTATCACCGCAGCGCCCAGAAGGACTATTGGCACAAACTGTTGGCCAAGGCCAAGCATCGGCGTGGCCGCCTTGGCCCGCGTGGCGGCAGTGCCAAAACGCTGATCGCCCACCGGGTGAGCCTCGACAAACGGCCCAAATCAGCCAACCAGCGCCGCCAGTTCGGCCATTGGGAGGCCGATCTGATGCTGTTTTCCAGATACGGCCAGGCGGTGTTGGTCGCCCATGAGCGCAAGTCCCGCCTGACATGGATCTGGCGCCAGCCCAACAAGGCCGCGCGGCCCGTCGTGGAGCGGCTCAAGGCCGCCTTCGCCACCCTGCCGCCGGCGCTCAGGCGCTCAATCACCTTCGACAACGGATCGGAATTCTATCTGCATCATGAGCTCAACCAGTCCCCCGGCATGGCCACCTATTTCTGTGACACCCATTCCCCCTGGCAGAAAGGCGGCATCGAAAACGCCATCCACAGACTGCGCCGCGTCCTGCCGCGCAAATCCGACCTGGCCACAATCGATCAGGCCGAGTTGGACCGCCTCGTCACCCAATACAACCAAACGCCAAGAAAATGCCTGGACTACAGAACACCCCAAGAGGTATTCACTCAAATCTCAAACCGTGTTGCACTTCAAACGTGAACCCACCTTCCCGCTTTCGCGGGAATGACTGCTTTGTATACTTGGCTGACATCCGCTCGACGGCACCAGGAAAGGCCCGCCTCCGATGAACGACACCGCCTCGCCCGCTCCCGCCCTGACGAGCGAGACTATCAGCGTCTTGCAGAACCGCGTCAGCGTACGCCGCTATTCCGACCAGCCCGTTTCCGAGGCAGCAATACGATCGGTTCTTAAGGCCGCCTTCCGCGCGCCGACCTCGTCGAACATTCAAGCCTATTCGGTGATCATCGTGCGCGATTCCGATATCAAGGAGCGACTTTCGGTGGTCACCGGCAACCAGGCTCATGTCAAGGTAACGCCGGTATTCCTGGCCTTTTGTGCGGACCTGACACGGATCGCCGACGCCGCGCGGCGCAATGATGTTGCCTTTGAGGAAACCAATCTGGAGACCGGCCTGGTCTCGTCGATCGATGCCGCACTGGTTGGCATGTCCGCTTATCTTGCCGCCGATTCGATCGGCCTGAAGGGGGTTATGATCGGCGCGGTGCGCAATAATGCGGTCGAGACGGCGCGGATACTCAACCTGCCGCGCGGGGTCTATTGCGTCTTCGGCATGTGCCTGGGCTATCCGGCGGAGGCCCCACAGCAGAAGCCGCGCATGGCTTTTGATGCCATGGTGCATGACGATCAATATGGCCGGCAGCCGGGTATTGAGAGCGCCGAGGCGGCCCTATCGGATTACGATGCATCGTTGGCGGCCCATTACCGATCGACCGGCAAGACAACAACGGATGCGTCGTGGACCGATGAAGTCGCCAGGAAATTCAATCCGCAGCCCCGGGCAGGTTTGCGGGCGCAGCTTGCGGAACTCGGCTTCGATTTTGCCTGACCTGCCGGTTTCGGTTCACCAATAGACCGGCATATCTATTCCCTCCATGCGCTCCGCTTATGGTACATGAGTACCGCCGCGCGAACCGCATGGCCGTCTCAAGACAAGTCAATCCCGGTCAAATGGGTTAAAAGTCACCGCCCTTGGTATAAATCGCCCCGCTCGATCGCCTGCCTTAAACCAGGCGTCGCGATCGAGGGGAGGATCGGGGCGATACAGACGGTGCCGGGTACTAACCGAGGCGAACCGCCTGTTCAGTTTCAATGCTTTCTTCGGCCGCCAATACGATGCGCAGGCTGTTGACGGCCGCGTCCATGGATTCCGACAGGTCCAGATTTTCCTGAATGGCTTTGAGGAAATAGGCCTGTTCCCGGTCGCACAATTCCTGATGATCCGGCTCATCTTCCATGCTCATGACTTCGTCAGGTGCCTGGAATTCCTTGGTGTCCGGGTCTACCTTGGCGTGGTGCAGGCGGATCGCATCGGTCTTGGTGTGCTTGTCGATATTGGCCGAATCGGAAAGTTCGGTGTCTTCCCGCGCCGTCTGATCCGGCACGATCGTGACCGCGCCATTGGGGCCGACCACGTCTTTGACGAAGAAGGCCTCTTCACTCATCATCGGACCCCAGCCGGCCTCGTACCAGCCCACCGATCCGTCATCGAAGGTGACATGGAGATGGCCGTAATTCTGCTTCGCCGCGTCGGCCCACAAGGCGGCGCCAATGCCATGGACGCGGACCGGTTTGGCGCCGGTCAACTGGCACATGACATCCACATAATGCACCCCGCAATCAACGATGGGGATCAGTGAATCGATCAGGTTCTTGTGCCACATCCAGGCCGGGCCGGAGCTTTGCTGATTGAGGTTGAGGCGCATGACCAGCGGCTTGCCGAGGGTTTTGCCGACCTCAATGAATTTCATCCAGGAGGGATGGACCCGCAGGATATAGCCGAGCACCAATTTGCGGTCGGCGGCACGCGCCGCGGCAACCACCTTTTCGGCATCCTCGATATTGGTGGCGATCGGCTTTTCCATGAAGACGTGGCAACCGGCGTCGAACGCCTTTAATGCATACTCGGCATGGGTGTTCGGCCAGGTATTGATGGAGACGGCGTCAGGCCGGGTCTCGGCCATGGCCGCGCCGAAATCCTCAAAACGCGGATAGTTTGACAATTCCTCGGGCAGGTCGGTGCGGCTTTTGATCGTCCGGCTCATCAGGCCGACGATCTCAAATCCGTCGAGCTTGTGATAGGCCTTGGCATGAGAGATGCCCATATTGCCGACGCCGACAACAAGCATCTTAACTGGTTCAGACATGATTATGCTCCAACGCACTGTTGGCTTGGATCGCCGTTACGACGGACGGCGCTCAAAAAGGCGAGGACGGGCGCCGAAGCGCCCGCCCCGTTGAGCGCCCTCAGCGCACGGCGTTGGCGAAGAACCGTTCCTTGATGGCGTCGATATCGACGGCGGCCATGTCGTCAGAGAGCGTGTAGCCCTCGGCATCGGCCTTGACCTTGGCATGGTCGAAATCATTGGCCGGGCCGACGAATTCGTTGGTGACCGCCTTGGAGACGTCGACCGGCGACTTGACCTGGCCGATATCGTGCAGGGTCTTGAAGAACAATTCCCAGCGGGCCATTTCGTGCCAGCCCCAGCCTTCCCGCTTCGACATGTCGCCGCGGAACACATTGGCGAGCTGCATCATGGATTCGGTACCGAGTTCGGTTCCCAGATTCTTCTTCACGATCGGGAATTGCTTGAACACGATTTCCGTTGCCGCGCGCGGATTATGATAACCGAATTCCAGGCCCATGGCCCAGCCGCGCAAGTAGGCCTCCAGGAATTTGTGCCGCTCCGCGTCGGCGACATCATCACGGCGAACGACGAAGGAATTGGCCGGGAAGTTGGAATGGTCGACGCCGAGCCAATATTCGAATTTCAGGCCCTTGCCTTCCCAGTCGGCGCGCAGGCCCTCCCAGGCCAAAGCCGCGTCGCCCTGGCCGGAGGCCAGCACCGTGCCCCATTGCGGCCAGCCGCCTTCCAGATATTTGATCTTCTTCGGATCGGCGCCGGCGGCCGCGAACATGGGATCGGTGATCGCCTGCCATGCGGCGCTGCCGAGCATGACGGTCTTGCCTTCCAGTTCCTTCAGGTCCTTCACGCCCTCGCCCGGCCGGAAGGCGAAGTCGAACACGTCGACGGCGCCCATATTAAAGACCGAGACCAGGTCCATATCGTTTTCCAATGCAAAGGAGAACACGCCGGGAGACGGGAAGCCCATATCGGCCTGGCCGACGGCGACGAATTTCACGGTCGCGGTGCCGTCCGAGGGGCCGGGCTCCATCGTCGTGTCGAGATCGCCGAAATAGCCCATGGCCTTGCCCACCCAATAGGGGTAGTCGTCGAGCACTTCCAGCGTACCGCGCGGCGAGATCCAGGTGAATGTCTTGGCCTGCGCCGGGCTCGGGAACAAGGACGTTGCGCCCAAAGTCGTCGCCATCACCGCGCCGGAGCTTGTCACCTGCAGGAATTTGCGGCGGTTCATGGGGTTGATCCGGCGTGATGCGCTCGTAATTTCCTTAGTCATGCTTCCTCCCTTTCCTCGACTGCCCGAAGCGAGGTCAGGCGCCGAATTTTCGTATTGAGAACAATAATTTACCGATAGAACTCTGGCTTTCTCCACTGCATCAGGATTCCCAACTCGCCCACTTCTTGCCGATCAGGAAAAAGGTGACATAGATGAGAATTCCGAGGATCGACAAAATCAGGATGACGGCGAAAAATTGCGGCATCTGCAAGGTTGCAGAGAAGGTGGTCAGCCGGTTGCCGAGGCCGAAGCCGCCGCCGACCATTTCCGCGCCGACCGCCGTCAATAGTCCGAATATGGCGCCGATCATCAAGCCGACGATGATCATCGGCAAGGCCATGGGGACGCGGATCTTGGTGAAGATCTGGAAGGTGCTTGCCCCGAATGAGCGGGCAAGGGCGATCTTGGCGAGGTCGACCCGGCGGAATCCGGTGGCGGCGTTGATCATCACCATCGGCCCGGATGCGAGCGCCACGGCGATGATGCGCGGTTCGTAACCGAAACCAAAACGCAGAATCAATAGCGGCACCAGGGCGAGCATGGGCGTCGTCACCAGCATCAGGATGTACGGGGCGACGATTTTTTCGACGAACGGAAACTGGGTGATCACCGCCGCCAGGATCAGGCCGATCGATGCGCCGACCGCATAGCCTGCGAAAAGCTCCACCAGAGTGTGGCCAAGATGCGGGCCGATGAACTCGAAATCGGTAAACAAAGCCGCGATGATGGCGCCTGGCGGCGGCATGACATATTGCGGCACTTCAAATCCGCGGATGGCGATTTCGGCGCCTCCGATTATGACCACCGCGACCAGGATGATCGCGAGCACTTCCCAAAATGTCCGAATGCCCGGACCGGAGGCGAATGCCGACAGATTGGTGATGCCGACCGACTGGTCGCCGGTATCGGCCTTCTTGCCGAATTCGGGGATCCGATCGCCCAGTTCTCGATCAACCATGAGCCCGGTCTCCGGTTGACGCGGCGACGGGTTCAGTCCCCTTTCCGGCGCCGTCCTGAGACGGCACGTGCTCGATTTCCGACTTGATTTCGTTGACCAAATCAAACACCTCCTTGGTCGCCAGGAGATCGAGGGCGCGCGGTCTTTTAAAGGGTATGTCGAACACCTTGGCCAGACGGCCGGGACGGGCGGACATGACGAAGACCCGGTCCGACAGGAACACCGCCTCGGCGATATTGTGGGTGATGAAGACGATGGTCTTGCGCGTCTCCAGCCAGATCTCCTCCACCAGCAAGTTCATCTCGTCGCGGGTGAAGGCGTCAAGGGCGCCGAACGGCTCGTCCATTAGCAAGACCGACGGGTTGAAGGACAGGGCACGCACGATCGCCGCGCGTTGCTGCATGCCGCCGGACAATTCGCGCGGATATTTGTTGTCGAAGCCGGTCAGGCCGACACGCTCAATCAGATGGGCGATGCGCTCATGATCGGGTTTTTGCCCCTTGATCTCGAAGGGGAGTTGAATATTGCGGCTCAAGGTGCGCCAGGGCAGCAGGTTGGCCTCCTGGAATACCATGCCGATCTGCGGATGCGGCTCCTTAATGATGTCGTCATCGAGGCGCACCGTGCCACTGGTCAGACTGTGCAGGCCGGCGATCGACCACAACAACGTCGTCTTGCCGCAGCCTGACGGCCCGACCACGCAGGTGAATTCGCCTTCGTTCACCGACATGGAAAAGTTGTCGACCGCGTGCAGCGGTCCGGATTTGGTGTCGTAGAACTTGGTCGCGTTGTCGACGACGAGTTTGTCCTTGCCGACGGGCGTTACGCTCATGCCGCCAATCCCCAAGTCTGCCCTATCCATCGAACTGGCACGATATTCTGACCGAGGGCCTGTTGAGTACAAAGAAGCATGGTCCGATCAGGCAATTCAAGATTCCCAATACCGCCGGATTAGGTTGGTAAGTATCTTACATATGTATTATATTTGCAATTGCTGTTTGGAAATCCTTTTCGATAATTGCGCAGAAATTGGAATTTTCAGACAATATGATATAGGTTACCTACATGAACAACACGCCAAAGGCGTCGGCAGACGGGAGTTGATACATTGGCCTATCGGTCCATGTTCTGCTACGGCTGGGACCTTGCGGAAGCCGGCGTCGGGCCGGTCGCCGAAGCGCTCAAGGCGCGCCATATCAATACGATAACGCTTGCCGGGTCCTATCATGCCGGCAAGTTCCTGCGGCCGCATGGCACCGCCGGCAAGGTCTATTTTCCCGAGGACGGCACCGCCTATTTCCGGACCAGGCCGGACCGCTACGGCGCAATAAAGCCGATCGAAAACAGCCTGATGCGCGACGGCGATATCCTGGACCAGTGCTGCGCGCTCGACGGCATGGCCGTCAATGCCTGGATGGTGCTGATGCACAATTCCCGGCTCGGCGAAGCGCACCCCGATGCCTGCGTGCAGAACGCGTTCGGCGACCGTTACATCTATAATCTTTGCCCCTCTTCACCGGATGCGCGCGCTTATGCGGTGGCTTTATGCGCCGATATCACCGACCGTTATCCGGTGCTCGGCCTGTCGCTGGAGACGCCCGGCTTTCTGCCCTTCGAACACGGCTATCATCACGAATTCGCGCTTCTGCGGCAGAATTCCTGGCTGAACAATCTGCTGGGACTGTGCTTTTGCGAAGATTGCATGACCGGCGCACGGGCGGCCGGTATCGACGCCGATGCCCTGAAGGCGCGGGTCCGGGCGGCGATCGAGGATTATTTCGCTTCAGAGGTCGATCATCCCGACGACATGGCCGACGCTTTCTGGCTCGCCGAGACCATGACCGATCCCGATCTTGGTGCCTTCCTGCGCTGGCGCTGCCGGGTGGTGGAGAGCCTGATCGGTGACATTCGCGCGGCGATCCGCGCCGATGCCGTATTATCCGTTATCCCGTCGGTGGCCCGGCCGACCGCCGGCGCCTGGTATGAGGGCAGCGACCTGAATGGCCTGCTCGGCGTTGCCGACCGCCTGGAAGTCTGCTTCTACGAGCCCGGGCCGGAGCGGATCAAAAGCGATCTTCATGACGTGGCGCGCCGGGTCGGCGGAAACGAGCGCTTGCGCGGCATCTTACGACCCGGGCATCCCGATCTCACCGACCGCGCCAGCGTGGCGGCCGCCGTGACGGCGCTGTCTGACGGCGGCATTGAGGACATTTCCTTCTATAATTGGGGTCATCTGCGCCCGGCGAGCCTGGACTGGATGGGGGATGCCCTTGCCCAATTGGAGAGATCGCCATGAGCGCATTTGCCGGCAAGACCGCCCTGATTACCGGCGCCGCCGGCGGCATTGGCCAAGTGGTGGCGGAACTGTTCGCCGAACGCGGCGCGCGCATCGCCGCGCTCGACAAGAACGAATCGGTGTATTCGGTTGTGGAAGCCTTGTCCGGCGCCGGGCACACGGCGATGGGCGTGCTTGCCGATATCGGCTCCGCTGAAGAGGTAGCCGACGCGCTGGACAAGGTGCACCAACAGTTCAAAACCGTCGACATTCTCGTCAATAATGCGGGCTTTTCCGGCGCCAGCACACTTGAGAGCACGGACCTGGAGATCTGGCACGACGATATCAACGGCAATCTCAACGGCGCCTATCATTGCACGCGTCTCGTTCTGGGCGACATGAAGCGCGCAAACGCCGGCGCGATCGTCAATATCGGCTCGGTCAATGGGCTCTCCACCTATGGCGACCCGGCCTATAGCGCCGCCAAGGCCGGCCTGATCAGCTACACCAAGGCATTGGCGACGGAATATGGGCGCTACGGCATTCGGGCGAATATTATCTGCCCCGGCACCGTGCGCACGCCGATCTGGGACCACCGGATCGCGCGTAATCCGGAGATCTTCATCGAGCTTTTGAAGTGGTATCCGTTGCGCCGTGTCGCCGATCCGATCGATATCGCCCGGACGGCGGCATTTCTGGCGTCCGACGAAGCGGCGGCGATTACCGGCGCGGTCATAACCGTGGATTGCGGCTTGTCGGCCGGGAACATCCAAATGGCCCGGGAAGTGACTATGGAGCGGTTTTAAAACATGGCGAGCCAGGGGAAAAGGTTGGGCGACTGCGATGGCTGACGACACGACCGCACACGCCGCGGACGAACCGTCGTCGCCCGACGGCGGGCCGGCGGCCGCATCTTCCGGCTCCGATCGCCGCCCGGCCGAGTTCGATGATCTGATTTCCCGCCTGCGGGAAATACGCCCGGATCTGCGGCCGGCGGAACAGCGGGTCGCCGACGTCGTCCTCGACGATGTGGAATTTGCGGTTCGTGCCAGCAATACGCGGTTGGCGGAAATGGCCGGTGTCAGCGAACCCACGGTCACCCGCTTCTGTCGGGCACTGGGCTGCGACGGCGTGCGCGACTTCAAACTGCGGCTGGCGCAGAGCCTGGTGGTCGGGAAGAGTTATTTCCGGGAGCCGCCGCAGGTCTCCGATTCGGCGTCCCTGCCCTATTGGCGCAGCGTGTTCCACAATGCCGGACACGCCATTCGGCTCGCCGAGCAGCAACTCGACGAGACCGCGGTCGCAGCCGCTGTCGACATCCTGGCAGGCGCCCGGCGGATCCTGGTTTTCGGCACCGGAGGCGGCTCGACCGCCCTCGCCCAGGACACTCAATATCGACTGTTCCGCTATGGGCTCAGCGTTACCGCCTATAGCGACGCCCTGTTGATGCGCATGGTGGCGGCGACGCTGGGCCCGGAGGACGCGGTGATTGCGCTATCGGCCACCGGCCGGTCCACGGAGGTATTGGATGCGGTACGCCTGGCCGGTCACTATCATACCAAGGTGGTGGCCATTACCGGCCCTGACACCGCCCTGTCGGCGGCGGTGGATGTGGCGCTGACCTTGTCGGTGCCGGAGATCGACGACATCATGAAACCGACCGCGTCGCGGTTTGCCTTCCTGGTCACGATCGACCTTCTGGCCACCGGCATCGCCTATCGACTGGGGCTTGGCGCGCAGGAGACCCTGCGACGCATCAAATACAATCTGATGAATCTGCGCGAAGGCGAAATATTGGAGCCGCTCGGTGACTGAACAGACCCAGGAAGCAGACACACAGGTGGATCTGGTAATCGCAGGAGGCACGGTGATCGACGGCACCGGCGCCGATCGCCAGGCGGCCGACGTGGCGATCAACGATGACAGGATCGTGGAAGTCGGGCCGCCGGGATCCTTCGATGAAAACGCCAAATCGGTGGTCAGGGCGGACGGACGCATCGTGACGCCGGGTTTCATCGATGTGCATACCCATGACGACAATGCGGTCCTGGTCGATCCGGACATGGCGGCAAAGATCAGCCAGGGGGTCACCACCGTCGTCACCGGCAATTGCGGCGTCAGCCTGGTGCCGGCGATCGCCGCCGACCCGCCACCGCCGATGAACCTGCTCGGCGACCGGGCGGCGTTCCGGTTCAATTCCATGTCCGACTACGCCGCGGCGGTGGATGCGGTCGCACCTTCGGTCAATGTAGTCGCCCTGGTCGGCCATTCGACTTTGCGGACCGGTGCCATGGACGATCTCAGCCGCAAGGCGAGCACAATCGAAATCGATCTCATGCGGAGCCGGCTCGCCCGCTGCCTGGAGGCCGGCGCCACCGGCTTCAGCACTGGACTGTGGTACAAGCCCAATGCCGCCGCAGACATCGAGGAGGTGACGGCGCTCGCCGAATTGTTGTCGGATGTGGGCGGCATCTATGCCACCCATATGCGCGATGAGGCCGACGGGGTCCTTGATTCGTTGGCCGAATCCTTTGAAACGGCGAACCGCGCCCAGGTGCCGATCGTCATTTCGCACCACAAATGCGCCGGTCCGCGTAACTGGGGTCGCAGCAAGGAAACCCTGCCGGTGATCGACGCGGCGCGGGCCAAGCAGCCGGTGTCGCTGGACGTCTATCCCTATGCCGCCGGATCGACGGTCCTGGAACCGGAAATGGTCGATCCGGAAATCCGCATCATGGTAACCTGGTCGCAGCCCTTTCCAAGAATGACCGGGCGCGATCTCGCCGAAATTGCGGCCGAATGGAATTGTTCCCAGGTCGACGCGGCACGGCGTCTGTCGCCGGCAGGCGCGATCTACTTCCAGATCGATGAAGACGATATGCGCGCCATTCTGCGCTTTCCGCCCTCGATGGTCGGCTCCGACGGCCTGCCCCATGATACCCATCCGCATCCGAGGCTTTGGGGCACGTTCCCCCGGGTACTCGGCCGGTTTTGCCGCGAGGAGAAGCTATTTTCCCTGGAACAGGCAGTGCACAAAATGACCGGCCTGTCGGCGGGCAATTTCAACATCGCCGATCGTGGTGAGATCCGCGCCGGCGCCTATGCGGACCTGGTGATCTTCGACGAGGAGGCGATCAGCGACACGGCGACATTCGAAGACCCGGCGCAGCCGGCAGCGGGCATCGACCATGTGATCGTCAATGGCAAGATCGGCTGGTCGGCCGGTCAGCATACGGGTGGCAGAGCCGGACGGTTCATCCGCCGGCAATAGGGCTAGGCGGGGGTCTGTCAGCCTTGTGAGCATGCCTTCAAATGGGGACAGATATGGAAATCGACACACCGGCGGTGGTCATCGACATGGCCGTGGTGGCGCGCAATATCGCGCGGACGCAGAAGCATTTCGATGCGCTCGGCATCGCGCTCCGCCCGCATATCAAGACGCATAAAATCCCGCGTCTCGCCATCCGACAGTTGGCGGCCGGCGCCCGCGGTATCACTTGCCAGAAAATCGGCGAAGCTGAGGTCATGGCCGATGCCGGGATCGACGATATCCTGATCACCTATAACATCGTCGGAGCAAGCAAGTTGCGCCGCTTACGGGCGCTTGCAGATCGCTGCCGGCTGTCGGTGACGGCGGACAATGCGGCCGTCATTGAAGGCCTGTCCCGATCCTTCGGGGATGCGGCTGCACCATTGCCGGTGCTGGTTGAATGCGATACCGGCCATGGGCGTTGCGGCGTGCAGACATCGGAGGAAGCCCTGGATCTTGCCCGGCGGATCGACGCGGCGCCGGGGTTGAGCTTTGACGGCTTGATGACCTTTCCCCCGTCCGATGACATGGGACCTGTTGACGAATGGATGCGCGCGGCACGAGCCCTGCTCGCCGAAAACGGCCTGACCTGTCGGCGCATCAGCGGCGGCGGAACGCCGAATATGCGCCATGCGGGCGACCTGACGATCGCCACGGAGCATCGGGCCGGCACCTATATCTATAATGACCGCTCGATGGTGGAGGCCGGCGCCTGCGCCGTTGAGGATTGCGCGCTCACTGTCGCGGCAACCGTGGTCAGCCGGCCGACGGAAACGCGGGCGGTGATCGATGCCGGCTCCAAGGCCTTGACCTCGGACCTCTTGGGAATGACCGATTATGGCCTGATCGCCAAAGCCCCGGGCGCGCGGATTGTCAGTCTCAGCGAAGAGCACGGCGTTATCGATCTTTCCGACAGTACCTGGCGGCCGGAGGTTGGCGAGCAGGTGGCAATCATTCCGAACCATGCCTGCCCGGTATCCAATCTGTTCGATCAGGTGCATTTCGTGGATGGTGACGGCGGTATCGAAACCGTCGAGGTGGCCGCCCGGGGACTTTGCCGTTGATCGACTTCAGGGCCGTCTCCGGTTAGGCTCGCAATCCTGCCGCCCTCCCCGCCCCGCTGGAGACCGCGATCATGGTGCCGAAATCCGTTCCCATTCCCATTCCAGGTGGCCTTGCCAGCCCGTTGCCGCAATTCGTGACCGTCAGGCAGAACTTTTCCCTTGAGACTCTTGCGGATATCGATGGCGCCGTCGCGGAGCAGTTCCGGCGTTTCAGCCATGTGGATCTTGCCGGGAAAACAGTCGCCGTCGGGGTCGGCAGCCGGGGCATTCGACAGCAGCCGATAGTGGTCAAGGCGTTGATCGGCCATTTGAAGGCGGCCGGTGCTGACCCGTTCCTGTTTCCGGCCATGGGCAGCCATGGCGGCGGCAGTGCCGAGGGCCAGGAGGCGGTGCTCGCCAGTTATGGCTTTACGGAAGCGACGATGGGCGCGCCCGTCCGCTCGTCCCTGGAGGTCGTCGAACTCGACACACTCGACGACGGGACCCCGGTCTACTGCGACAAACTGGCGTCGGAGGCGGACTGGATCGTGGTGTGCAACCGGGTCAAGCCGCATACCAGTTTCCGCGCCGAACATGAAAGCGGCCTGGTCAAGATGTTGGCGATCGGCGCCGCCAAACATGCGGGCGCCACGGCGTTGCATTTCCACGGCATGGAGAATTTCGATCGCTATCTGCCGGCGGCGGCCGGAATGTTTTTGGACCGGGCGAACGTGCTCTTCGGCGTGGCCATGGTTGAGAATGCCCGGGAAGACATGCGGCATTTGGAATTCGTGGGGCCGGAGGCCATTTTCGAACGCGACGCAGCGCTTTTGGAGATTGCCAAGGCCAGCATTCCGCGCCTCTTCTTCGACGCCATGGACGTGTTGATCGTCGATCAGATCGGCAAGGATATTTCCGGTGCCGGGCTTGATCCGAACGTGACTGGCCGGACGGCCGAAGGCGGCACGTTCGACGGCTGTCCATCAATCAACCGCATCGTCTTACGCGACCTTACCGACAAGACGGAGGGCAATGCCACCGGGCTCGGTATCGGCGACGTCACCACGCAGAAATTTGCCGCCAAGATCGACTGGACGAAGACCTATGTGAACATCGTCACGTCCGGATCGCTTTCGGGCGCCAAGCTGCCGCTGGTGGCCGACAACGACCGGGACGCGATCGGGATCGCGATACGCGGATGCGCGGGCGTTCACCCGGAAGACGCGCGGATCGTGCGCATCCGCAACAGCCTGGAGATGACCAATCTATGGGCCAGCGTGGCGATGATTGCGCAGATCGAGGGCAATCCGGATCTGCAAGTGACATCGGATCCCTTCGACTGCGTCTTCGACGATGACGGCAACATTTTGGGCGCAATCGATTTGGATTAGGGCCTGTCGATTCCAATTGCACGTGAAGAAGAGTATGATTGTCATTCCCGCAATTTGAACCGCTGGATCTTGCCGGTGGCGGTTTTCGGCAGGTCGTCGACGAATTCGATCCAGCGGGGATATTTCCAGGCGCCGATCTGGTTCTTTACGTGATCCTTCAACGTGTCATAGAGGCCGTCGCCGTCGAAGCCGCTATTGAGAATGACGAAGGCTTTCGGCTTCAATAATCCCTCACCGTCATCTTTCGGAACCACGGCCGCCTCGAGCACCGATTGATGGGAAATCAGGGCTGATTCCACCTCGAAGGGCGACACCCAGATGCCGCTCACCTTGAACATGTCGTCGGTGCGGCCGCAATAATGATAGAAGCCCTCGTCGTCGCAATAATATTTGTCGCCGGTGCGGGTCCACAGACCCTGGAACGTGTTGCGCGACTTCTCCCGCTGGTTCCAGTAGGCGTCCGCGGAGGATGAACCATTGACCAGGAGTTCCCCGATTTCGCCGGTCTCGACGGCGGCGTCGTGTTCGTCGACAAGGCGCACCTCATATCCGGGCACCGGCTTGCCGGAGGTGCCATAGCGCACGTTGCCGGGGATGTTGGACAGGAAGCAGTGGAGCATTTCGGTGGAGCCGACCGCATCGATGATGTCGACGCCGAATTTCTCGCGCCAGGCATTGCCGACTTCTTCCGGCAGCGCTTCGCCGGCCGAGACGCACATGCGCAATGCCCGCGACCCGGCTTCGGGGGAACAGGCCTCATCGGCCAGGATGGCGGCGTAGAGGGTCGGCACGCCGAAATAAAGGGTCGGCTGGTGCTTGTTCAGAACGTCGAAGACCGATTGTGGCGTCGGCCGACCGGGCAGCAGGATAGTGGTGGCGCCCACCGACATGGGAAAGGTCATGCCGTTGCCCAGGCCATAGGCGAAGAACAGCTTGGCGGCGGAATAGACGATATCGGATTCCTGGATGCCCAGGATGCCCTGCCCGAAATGCACCGCCGTGTTCATGGGGCTGGTATGCATGTGGCCGACGCCCTTGGGCATGCCGGTCGAGCCCGACGAATAAAGCCAGAACGCAACTTCGTCGGCGCTGGTGTCAACTGGTGTGTAGTCTTCTGGCTGGCCATCGATCAGGGCCGACAGGCTGTCATATCCATCAACCGCCTCGCCAGCGATGACGACCTTTTCCAGATCCGGAAGGTCGCCCAGGATGGGCGCCACGGTTGGATACAGTTCCGGCGATACGAACAGCATTCGGGACCGGGAATCGGACAAGATGTAATGATACTGCTCGGCGGTCAGCAGCGTATTGATCGCCACCGGAATCACCCCGGCCTTGATGGCGCCCCAAAAGACAGCGGGAAAATCGACGGTGTCGAGCATCAGCATGGCGACGCGGGTTTCCCGTTTGACGCCCAGCCCTTCCAGCATGTGGGCAACCTGGTTGGTCCTGGCCTTCAACTGGCCATAGGTGATTGACCGCGCCGGATCGATAAAGGCGGGCTTGGCGCCGCGCCCTCGATCGACATTGCGGTCGACCAGATCCACGGCGGCGTTGTAGTTGCGAGGAAAGTCCATTGATGTTGCTCCAGATGCCCCGGCCGATCCGATCGTCCTGTCCGCCGGGCTCCCCAGCCGATGCATTGCCTGATCAGGCTCTTGGCGGTTCCTTGCCGGTGAACTCGATCTTGCCATCAGGGAGGAAATATAGCACGAGTACCTTGCCGCCGCGCGCGGTGGGCCAGTGGGCGCTGCCGGGCGGATAGGCGAACCAGCCCTCCCCCCATTTGTCGAACCGGGCATCGGGATCAAGCGGCATGACGGCGCCGACCTCACCCGTCGGATGCACATGATGGGGGCCGACGACGGTATCCAGTGCAACGACGTCGACGCTCATGCCGTTGGTTTGTTCGTCCGGTTCGGCGACCCGGCCGAACCGCCGGTTGCCGGCGCCGTCAGCGCACATCCAGCCTTCGTTGATTGCCGCATGGCACAGTGCCGTCATGCGGCGGAACGTCTCACCGGAGGGCGGGTAGGTCGCATTGAGATGGTCGGTCAATGCGTCGTCGATCGGCCGCCCGGCCATGGTTTCGGAAATTTCCGACATCAAAGCGTTAAACGCGTCCCTAGTCACAATGAAACCCCAGTTTTCGGCCATTTTAGCGGCTTGTTGTTTCGGTCGCCAGGACGTCGCGCCGCCGTGGCGATAGGCATTTTATATCCTAAAATGCACCATATCGCCGATAAAACGGCAATAAAAGAATTATATTGCCGTTTTGCGGGTTTTCCGATATGCATCATACACTGTAAATACCGGGGACCGGAGTGAAATTTCGGACGCAACATAAGGCGGTTCCCAAGACTGCCGGTCCGTGCCGGCACGTGTAATGCCCGTTCGAATTGGCCGATGGAGGGTGACGCCGATCGAATGGCCAAGATCCGCAAATGTCCGCGGTGGCCGAACACGCCATCGTCCGACGCCAGGGAGGAGCCCACAGATGACATTCACCCATTCCAAATCACTCATCGCCGCAACGGCGATGTCGGCACTGGTGGCAACGTCCGCCCAGGCCGAAGAGTTCAAGGTCGGCCTGTTGCTGCCGTTTTCCGGCGTGTTCGCCGCCCTCGGCGCGCATATCGAGAACGGATTCAAGCTCGGATTGGAGCATTTCAAGGACGATTTGGGTGACCATACGGTCGCGATCGTGCGTGACGACACCGAAGCCAAGCCGGCAACGGGCCTCGCCAAGGCCAAGAAGATGGTGCTGCAGGACAAGGTCGACGTATTGACCGGTATCGTTTCCTCGGCGGTGCTCGGCGGCATGCGCGATTTCGTGCACAATGCGAAGGTACCGTTGATCGTCGCCAATGCGGGCAACGACCTGATGACCGGCGAGCGATGCAGCCCCTATATGATCCGTGTCTCGTTCTCCAATTCCCAGATCAACCGGCCGATGGGGCCTTATGTAGCGGCGCAGGGTCATAAGACCGCCTATGTGATGGCCTTCGACTATGCGGCCGGGCATCAGATGATCGACACGTTCAAGGCCGGTTTTGAAGCCAATGGCGGCAAGATCGTCGGCGAGGCCTATCCGCCGTTGCGCGGCACCAAGGATTTCGGCCCGTTCCTGACCGCGGCCAAGGCCGCCAAGCCTGACGCCATTTATGTGTTCTTCGCCGGCGGCGGGGCGATCACCTTCGTCAAGCAATATCACGCCTTCGGCCTGAAAGAGGAAATTCCACTTTATGGCTCGGGCTTCCTGACATCCGCCGCCTATGTGCATGTGGAAGGCGAGGCCGCCGACGGAACCGTGGTTGCCCTGCACTACGTGCCAAGCATCGACACTGCGGAAAACAAGCGCTTCCAGGAAGGCTATCAGGCCGCCCATGAAGGCAAGCTCGGCTCCGAATTCGCCGCCCAAGGCTATGACGCGGCGCGCATGGTGGTGGAAGCCATCAAGGCGTCGGGCGGCGACAAGGCCAAATTCAAGGACGCCTTGTCCAAGGTCAGCTTCAACGGTCCGCGCGGCCCCTTGAAGATCGATCCGGCAACCAACAACGTCATCCAGAACATCTACATCTACAAGAACGAATGGAAGGACGGCAAAGTCGCCCAGACCATTTTGGATGTGGTCGAGAACGTTCAAGATGACGTAAACGGCTGCAAGATGTAGCAGCGAAGCCGCACGGGGCGTTCGATATCGGCCGTCCCGTGCTACACTTCTCCTCTCCTTGACGTCCAGTTTGCGGAGAACGGCTCGTGTTCGCCGATCCCGGCTTTTGGGTTACCCAGATCCTGAACAGCCTGCAGCTTGCCATGCTGTTGTTCCTGCTGTCGGTCGGATTGACGGTAATCTTCGGGCTCCTCAACTTCGTCAATCTGGCCCATGGCTCGCTCTATGCGCTGGGCGCGTTTATCGGCTATTCGATCGCCGTCTTCAGCGGTTCGTTCTGGCTGGCGCTGATCGGGGCGCCGATCGCGGTGATGGTGATCGGCGCGCTCCTCTACAAGCTTTTGATCGAGCGCATGCGCTCCGCCGGGCCGATGAACCAGGTGCTGGTAACCTTCGGTCTGATCTTCGTGCTGCTCGACATCATGCGCTATGTGTGGGGCCTCGACCAATTGGGCATCACCGAGGGCGTGCCGTTTTCCGGCAGCATCGAAGTGCTCGGCCAGACCTATCCGGCCTACCGCCTGTTCATCATCGTCGTCGGTCTGGTCATCTATCTGGCCTTGAAGATCCTGCTCGACTATACCCGCCTTGGCGCCGAGGTGCGGGCCGGCGTCGACGACGCGGAGACGGCGAGCTGCATGGGCATCAACGTTGAACGCACCTTCTTCAGCGTCTTCCTGATCGGCTGCGCGTTGGCCGGGCTCGCCGGCGTGGTGGCGCTACCGGAATTTTCCGCCGAACAGGGCATGGGGATCGCCATCCTGATCCCGACCCTGGTGGTGGTCGTGGTCGGCGGTCTCGGCAGCCTGACCGGGGCGATAGTCGGGTCGATCCTGATCGGCGTGACATTGACATTCGGCCAAATCATCGTACCCGACTTTGCCAGCATCATTATGTATGCCCTCCTCGTTGCCGTGCTCCTGGTGAAGCCGGAAGGCCTGTTTCCGGTGCGTTCGTAATGAACGGATTTGCCATCCGCATCCGTGCATTTCTGGCAATCGTCACGTTGGCGATCCTGTTCGTTTATTGGTTGAATGCGGACTATTTCGGCTATGAAATCATTGCCGAAATCGCGGTGTTTGCAATCCTCGCCATGAGCCTGGACCTGATGGCCGGCTATACGGGCATGGTGTCGCTGGGGCATGGGGCACTGCTTGGCTTCGGAGCCTATATGTTCGCCGCCTTCACGCTGAAGCTGGGCATGCCGACTGCGGTCGCCATGGTTGCAGCCGTCGGGGCGACGGCGGTGCTGTCTCTCCTTGTGGCATTGCTGGTAGTGCGCGCCCACGGCATCTTCTTCATCATGATCACGCTGGCCATCGGCGAGATGGGCTATGAGTATTTCTTCCACAATCGGGCGCTTGGCGGCGATGACGGTTTGGCCGGCCTGCCCCGGCTCGATCTATCGGCCATCGGCGTGAACCTGACCGATCCCGGCCAGTTCGCGCTGGCCTTGATCCTGATGGTGGCGGTGGTCTATCTCCTGCTTCTGGCGATCCTGCGTTCACCCTACGGCCTGGTGCTGGTGGGCATCCATGAAAATCCGCAGCGCATGCGGGCGCTCGGCTATTCGGTCAATGCCTATAAGGTGAGCGCGTTCGTGCTGTCGGGGGCTGTCGCCGGTTTCGCCGGCACGCTGTCGGCGCAGCATACCCAGTTCATCACGCCGCAATTGCTGCACTGGACGACCTCGGGCGAGACGCTGATCATGGTCATTCTGGGGGGGCTTGGCACACTGGTCGGTCCGATCGTCGGCGCGGCGACGGTGACCTTGCTGCGCCACGAGCTTTCCAATTTCACCGATTACTGGGCGCTGTGGCTCGGCCTGTTTTTGATCATCGTTGTGGTGTCCGGCCGCAACGGCATCATCGGCGCGATCGAAGACGTGTTGAGGATGGCGTTTCGCCGGCCGCGGGCGCAGGAGGCGGCTGATGCTGAAAGCTGACGGCCTCAACAAATCCTTCGGCGCGCTGCAGGTGACCCGCGACGTGTCGCTGCATGTGGAGACCGGCATCCGCCAGGCCATTATCGGTCCGAACGGGGCCGGCAAGACGACCCTGTTCAATCTTTTGACCGGCGAATTGGCGCCGACATCGGGCCGCATTTATCTCGGCGACACCGACATTACGCGCATGACGCCCGACAAGCGCGCCCGGCTCGGCCTGTCGCGATCGTTCCAGCGCAACAATCTGTTCGGCGGTCTGACCGTGCGGCAGAACCTCTATCTGGCCGGCGTCATGCACAAGGGTTACGGCCATCGGTTCCTGCGTCCGCTGTCGCGGCACAGGGACCTTGACGGCCACGCGGAAGAGATCGCCGAAACAGTTGGGATCGCTGACGCGATCGACCACCGGGTCGATGAATTATCCTATGGCGTGCAGCGGCAATTGGAAGTGGGCATGGCGCTGGCAATCAAGCCGAAAGTGCTTCTTCTCGACGAACCGACATCGGGCATGAGCCCGGAAGAGACCGGCCGGGTGTTGCAATTGATGCACGACCTGCCGCGCACATTGGCGGTGGTCATCATCGAACACGACATGGATCTGGTATTCGACAATGCGGACCGCATCACGGTGCTCAATTACGGCGAGGTGCTAATGGAGGGCACGCCAGAAGAGGTCCAGAATTCAGACGTGGTGCGGGAAACCTATCTCGGTGGCGAGGTGCAATAGGATGGTTCTGGATCGCCTATCACATCCATCCCCGCGTCATCCCGTGCGCGCTGCAACATGGAATGTTGCTGCGCAGACACGGGATCGGGCGACAATGCGCGGCGTGCCGGCGCTGAGATCCCGGTGTCTGCGGAGCGGCACTTCGCGCCGCGCCGCGCACGGGATGACGGAGGGTGGATTGATGGGTGTCTTCGAACCGGACGATGGGCGATGCTGACCGTCAACGACATCCATACCTATTACGGCCCGAGCCACATCCTGCACGGCCTGTCCCTGGACGTGCCGGAAGGGCATGTGGTGGCGCTGCTTGGCCGCAACGGGGCCGGCAAGACGACGACATTGAAATCGATCATGGGGCTGGTGCCGCCACAGCGCGGGGAGATTATCTGCCGGGGCGAAACCATCACCGGATCACGGCCCCATGAGATTGCGCGGCGCGGCATTGTTTATATGCCGGAAACCCGGGGCATCTTTCCCTCCTTGAGCGTGTTGGAGCACCTGACATTGGTGGTGGGCCGGCGGCCGGGCGCGTGGACCGTGGACCGGGTCTTCGATCTCTTCCCCCGCCTTGCCGAACGGCGCGACAATGGCGGGCAGCAGCTTTCCGGCGGCGAACAACAGATGCTGGCCCTGGCACGGGCCTTGTTGATGAACCCGGATATTTTGCTCCTCGACGAGCCGACCGAAGGGCTGGCACCGATCATCGTGAAGGATATCCGCGACCACCTGCATCGCCTGAAGGGCGAAGGCTTGACGATCCTACTGGTGGAGCAGAATTTTCATTTCGCCACCACGCTTGCCGACACGGTCTTCGTGCTTGGCAAGGGGCAGATCCGCTGGCATGGCTCGGCGGACGATATCCGTGCCGACCACGAGGTGCAGAAGCGCTGGCTCGGTGTGTGAGCAGAAGGTTGATCTGTATCGGGCCAATGCGGCCCTGCCCCTATTCCTGATAATTCGCCGGATCGGGATCCTCGTCCCAACCGGGCTTAGGTTCGGGATATTTGGCGAGTTCGGCTTGCATCATTTCCACATGTTCCCGCTCTTCCTCGGCGAACTCCTCGACCAGCGCTATTAGCTCCGCGCCTTCGACCCTGTCACGCAGGCCTTCGAAGAATTCCTGGGCCCTTTGCTCTCCGGCGAGCGCCAGCTTGACCGCGTGCCAGGGTTTCATCAGGTAGTGGACTTGGGAGAGATCAAGCGCTTCGGGGGAATCGCCGCCCTCCCATTCGATGGAGATCAGGTCGATATCCGGCAGGCCCTCCGCGCCCGCCTGTTCCAGGATGTGCTTGGCGTGCAGGCCCTCGATATGGGACAGCTTTCGGAACAGTTCCGCCAGTTCGTTGTTGTTGCAAACATCCATTTGGTCGGCGAGCAGATCATAGCGGTCCACGGCGTCAACCTCGATCTGATAGGCGATCGCCAGGAGGTCCCTGACATTCGCGATATGATCGATCGGGTTTTTCGCCGCGCTCACAGCACAAACTCCTGTTCCAGATCCGCCGGTTCGACCGGATCGGGATTGTTCGCCAGCCGGTAGGGGATGCGATCGCCGCGATAAAGCACGCCGGTATTGAAGCCGTCATCGCTCATCAGGCGGCGCGCGGCGCGGGCCGGATCGGTGGTCTCGTCGACCATGGCCTTGTGGG
The DNA here is from genome assembly GCA_965224185.1 of Rhodobiaceae bacterium. Taxonomy (GTDB): domain Bacteria; phylum Pseudomonadota; class Alphaproteobacteria; order Rhizobiales. The sequence goes on from OZ245042.1 coordinate 762,815, forward strand.
CCTGTTTCTTCCAGTCGCGCTCGTCCGGGCGGAAGGTGACGCAGGGGCTCAAGATCTCGACGAAGGAAAAGCCGGGATGCTCGATGGCTTCCACCAGCAGCCGGGCCGTGCCATTGACGTCGCCGGAAAAGCCGCGGGCGACAAAATTGGCACCCGATGCAAGCGCGATGACCAGCGGATGAAACGGCCGCAGGCCCGTGCCGCCCGGCGACAGGGCGCTGTCCCAATCGGGCTCGGTGGTCGGTGACGGCTGGCCCTTGGTCATGCCGTAGACCCGATTGTCCATGACCACATAGGTCAGGTCGATATTGCGCCGGCAGGCATGGAGGAAGTGATTGCCGCCGATGGAAAAACCATCGCCGTCGCCGCTCATGGCCAACACGGTGAGGTCCGGCCGCGCCACCTTCAGTCCGGTTGCCAGCGGCAGCCCGCGACCGTGGACACCATGAAAGCCATAGCAATTGGTGTAGGCGGGGATGCGCGAGGAACAGCCGATGCCGGAGATAACGGCGATCTCTTCGGGAACCAGCTTGAGCTTGGCGAAAGCCCGGGTCAGCGACAGAAGGACGTGATAGTCGCCGCAGCCCGGACACCAGACCGGTTTGACGTCGGACTTGTAATCGGACGCCTTCGGCGCGGGCGCTTTTAACGGAGCGGACATCAGGACCTCCAATCACGGATTTTCTGGATGATTTCGGCGGGCTGGATCGGCAGCGGTCCGGGCCGGTTCAGGACCTCTACATCCCCCGGCAGATCAAGAGTGCCGCGCAGGTGGCGATGGAACTGGCCGGAATGGGATTGCTCAACAATCAGAAGACGTTCCGTTCCCGCCAAAGCGGTCGCGACCTGGTCGGGCAGCAACGGCGACAATAGGCGCATGGCGACCAGCTTGAACTCTTCACCGTCGGCCTTCATGCGCGCGATCGCTTCACGGGCGGCGCCGGTCAGCGATCCCCAGGTGAGGATGCAGGTTGCGCCCTCCCCTTCAATATCCGCCCAGTGATCGCCGTAATTGAAAGTGTCGATCTTCTTCTGGCGTTTGTCGAGTTGGGCGATGTGGTCCTCGCCGCGCGACGATGGCGTTCCAGACGGGGCATGGGTCAGGCCGTCAGCCGTATATTGGCCACCGGCGGTGCCCGGTAGCGCCATCGGGGAAACGCCGTCGGCGGTGACCGCATAGCGCCGGTAGCTCTCATCAGCGTCTTCGGCGACGTCGCGGCGGGTGAAGAAGGCGACATCGGCCGGCCGGTCGATCACCGCCTTGGTCTGACCGAGAAACTGGTCGGAGAGCACGATCGACGGACCCTGCAATTGTTCGGCGAGATGGGTCGCCCATTGGGTGGTAAACAGGCAATCGGCGACCGATAACGGCGCCACCACGATATGCGGGGCGTCCCCGTGGCAGCCATAGATGGCGGCGTTGAGATCCGATTGTTCCGACTTGGTGGGGATCCCGGTCGACGGGCCGCCGCGCATCACATCGACCACCACGATCGGGATTTCGGAGGCGGTGGCAAGGCCCAGGGATTCGATCATCAATGCGAGGCCCGGACCGGAGGTCGCGGTGATTGACGGCTTGCCGCCAAACGCGGCGCCGATCACCATGTTGATGGAGGCCAGTTCATCCTCCGCCTGCACCAGGGTGCCGCCGACCTTGGCGAGTGCCGGGGCGAGCCATTCCAGGATCTCGGTCGCCGGAGTAATCGGATAGGCAGCGGCGAAGCGGACACCGCCGCGCACGGCGCCCATGCCGGCGGCCTCGTTGCCCGAGACCAGCCAGCGATCCTTGCCGTTGCCGCTCGGCTCCGTCAGGGAGAACGGAAATTCGATCTTTTCCGCTTCGGCCATGCCAGCGGCGAGCCCGGCCTTGCTGGCTTCAATCGCCGCTGAACCCTTGTCGGCAAGCTTACCTTCGATGACGGCGCCAGCGGTATCCGGGGACAGGCCGATCAGGCCCAAAGCCATGCCGACGGCGACCATATTCTGTCGCCCTTGGGGAATTGATTCGGCAATCTCCTTGAGCGGGATATCGAGGATGGTGGCGCCGGATTCCAGGATCGATCGCGGCGGTTCGCCATTCGCTGTATCGCCGATCACCAGGCTGTCCGGTCCCATCTCGATCTCCGCATCGAAACGATCGGCATTGTTCCAATCGATGGCGATGTAAAGGTCGAAGGTTTCCTTCAGACAATCCACCTGACTGGCGGCAAGCCGTACCAAGGCCGCCGCCTCGCCGCCGCGGATCTGTGGACCGGCGGAACGCCCAAGCAGGCCGTACCAGCCCTCCCGTGCGGCGATATCGAGGATCATTGTGCCGGTGGTGATGGCGCCTGCGCCGCCGGATCCGATGATCGCGAATTGCAGGCTGTCAATCGCGCTTTGCCCTTGAGCCATGTCATTTCCCTCATCGTTGCCGGGCGGTACATTTTGTCTCAGGTGCCGCCGGCCGATATGGCTTGACGCTAATTCCGTATTCAAGTACTGAATTACATAATAACAGGTCGAAACCGTTGTCAACCTTAGGAAACGCAACGAAGCGGATGATGGTCAATATGCCACGGTATCTTACATGTAAGAAAAATAAACGCCCGACCACGGGACCGCTTACCGCAATGTCGGCGCAGGGTTAAGAAAAGGAACGATCGTTGATGTCACAGGCTGCCACACGATGGGTCATGACCGCCCCCGGAGCGCCCATGGAGCCGGTACAATTTGACGCATCCGCCCCCGGCGACAGCGATGTCACGGTCGAGATCGCCGGCTGCGGCGTCTGCCATACGGATCTCGGGTATTATTATGACGGCGTGCGCACCAAGCATGCCCTTCCGCTTGCCTTGGGACATGAGATTTCCGGGCGCGTCATTGCCGCCGGCGCCGGTGCCGAAGACTGGCTCGGCAAAGCGGTGATCATTCCGGCCGTCATGCCCTGCGGCACCTGCGATGCCTGCCGGCGCGGCAAGGAAACGATCTGCCCGAACCAGAAAATGCCCGGCAATGACATCCAGGGCGGCTTCGCCAGCCATATCGTCGTGCCGGCCGCCGGCCTGTGCCTGGTCGATGAAGCCCGGCTCGCCGATGCGGGCCTGGACCTGGCCGATGTCTCGGTCGTCGCCGATGCCCTGACCACGCCCTATCAATCGGTCGTGCAAGCGGGCGTCACGGAAGGCGATCTCGCCGTGGTGATCGGCGCCGGCGGCGTCGGCGGCTATACGGTGCAGGTGGCAGCCGCCATGGGCGCGACGGTGGTCGCCATCGATGTCAATCCGCAAAAGCTCGATGCCTTGGAAGGTTACGGCGCCGCCCTGACGCTGAATGCCCGCGATTACGATGCGCGCGCATTGAAAACGGCGATCCGGGAATTTGCCAAGGCCCATGGCCATCGGGCGACGGAATGGATCATCTTCGAATGCTCCGGCACCGCGGCCGGCCAGACGACCGCATATTCCCTGCTCAATCACGGCGCCACATTGTGTGTCGTCGGCTTCACCATGGACAAGGTGGAAGTGCGGCTTTCCAACCTGATGGCCTTTCATGCCCGGGCCCTCGGCAATTGGGGCTGCCGGCCCGACCATTACCCGGCGGCGCTCGATCTTGTTCTCGACGGTAAGGTGAAAGTCGCGCCGTTTGTCGAGCGGCATCCGCTGAGTGAGATCAATGCGATCTTCGACTCCGTCCACCACGGAACCATAAACCGGCGCGTCGTCCTCGTGCCGTAACGCTCAAAACGAGTTTGAAGGAACCCATCCATGGCCAGCAACAAACATAATGGATCCGGCGAAGACCATTTGGTGGAGCACACTCTGGTCCCCCATGCCGAGCGCGAGGGCGTTATCTATGAAAAGCGCCCGGCCTATCGCGCCGACGGATCGGTGGCCGAGGGCATCTACAATGCCTGGATCATTCTCAACAATCCCAAGCAATACAATTCCTACACCACCGACATGACCAAGGCGGTGATCCTGGCCTTTCGCGAGGCCTCGGCGGCCCGGGACGTCAACGCGGTGGTGTTTACCAGCGTCGGCGACATTTCCTTCTGCACCGGCGGCAACACCAAGGAATATGCCGAATATTATGCCGGGCGGCCACTGGAATACCGGCAATATATGCGGCTCTTCAACGACATGGTGTCGGCGATTTTGGGCTGCGACAAGCCGGTGATCTGCCGGGTCAACGGCATGCGGATCGGCGGCGGCCAGGAGATCGGCATGGCCTGCGACTTCTCCGTTGCCCAGGACATGGCGCGCTTCGGCCAGGCCGGCCCGAAACATGGATCGGCGCCGATCGGCGGCTCCACCGACTTCCTTCCCGTGATGATCGGCTGCGAACAGGCGATGGTGTCCGGCGTGCTCTGCGAGCCCTTCTCCGCCCACAAGGCGGCGCGGCTCGGCATCGTCTGCGAGATCGTGCCGGCCCTGAAGGTGGATGGTGAATTCATCGCCAATCCGCTGGTGATCACCGACCAAATGTTCGACGATTACGGCCGTGTCATCCACGGCGAACCGAAGACCGGCGAGGCGTTGGCGGCCGGCAAGGCGCTGATGAAGCAGGGCGAGATCGACCTGTCGCTGCTTGATCAGAAGGTCGAGGACTTGTGCACCAAGCTCCTGGAAACATTCCCCGATTGCACCACCAAGACGATCGAGGAATTGCGCAAGCCGAAGCTCAATGCCTGGAACGCCAATAAGGAAAATTCCCGCGCCTGGCTGTCCTTGAACATGATGACGGAAGCCCGCGCCGGCTTCCGCGCTTTCAACGAGGGCAACCGGGATGTCGGCCGAGAGGTTGATTTCGTCTCGGTGCGCCAGGCTGTGGCCAACGGCGCGACCTGGTCGGAGGACTTCACCGACAGCCTGATGCCCGGCGCGGATCAAAGCTGATGACGGCGCCACTCAAACAATGGGTCGAGTGCGACGGCACATTGCTGCGTCTGCGCCTTGCAAGACCGAAGGCGAATATCATCGACGCGGCGATGATCGCCGCGCTTGACGAGGCCTTTTCCACGCTTGCCGCGCAGGCGGATATTGCTGGTGTGTTGCTCGATGCGGACGGTCCGCATTTTTCCTTCGGCGCCAGTGTGGAAGAGCATCTGCCGGAACACTGCGCCGCCATGATCCGCGGCCTGCATGCGCTTTTGAAATCCATGCTTGACTGCCCGGTGCCGATCCTGGTCGCCGTGCATGGCCAATGTCTGGGTGGCGGGCTGGAAGTGGCGATGGCCGGTCACCTGATGTTTGTCGCCCCGGATGCCGCACTTGGCCAGCCGGAAATGCAGCTCGGTGTCTTCGCGCCGGCGGCGTCGTGCATCCTGCCGGAGCGGATCAGCCCGACGGCGGCGGAAGACCTGCTTTATTCCGGGCGCTCCATGTCCGGCGCTGAGGCGGTGGCTTTCGGCCTTGCCAACCAGGCGGCTGACGACCCGGCGGCGGCGGCGCTGGCCTATTTCACCAAATATCTGGCGCCGAAAAGCGCTTCCAGCCTGCGCCATGCCACCAAAGCGGCACGGCTCGGCTTCAATGACCGGGTCAAAACCAAGCTCGATCAGGTGGAGGCGCTTTATCTCGATGAACTCATGTCCACCAAGGATGCCGTAGAGGGGCTGAACGCTTTCATCGAAAAGCGTCCGGCACGATGGGAGAACAAGTGATGACGACAACGCAAGACATCGTTGCCCGCTGCGAGGACCTCTACCAGGACCTCGACTTTACCGCGGCGCGAGACTGGAAGGCGGCTGAGCCCGGGCGCCATGTGGTCGGCTATCTGCCGATTTATGTGCCGCGGGAAATCATTCATGCCGCGGGTATGCTGCCGCTTGGCGTGCTCGGCGGCGGCGACCAGATGGAAGTGATCCACGGCGACGCCTACTACCAATCCTATATCTGCCGCATCCCGCGCTCGACCATCGAACTCGGCGTTTCCGGCAAGCTCGATTTCGTCGATGGCATGCTGTTCCCGTCGATCTGCGACGTGATCCGCAATCTTTCAGGCATGTGGAAACTGATGTTTCCGGAGGTCTATGCGCGCTATTTCGACGTGCCGCAAAACTACAATGACGAGATCGGCGGCAACTATTACGTGGCCGAATTGCGGGAACTGATGGACGGGCTGGAGAAGATATCCGGCCGCAAGATCACTGATGACGACATCCGCAATTCCATCATGGTCTATAACGAAAACCGCCGGGCGATCCGCAAGCTCTATGACCTTCGGGCGCGGGAACCCTGGAAAGTGCCGGCGGCCGAATCCTATCTGGTGGTGCGCGCCGGCCTGGTGCTGCCGGTGGAAGAACACACCGAGCTTATCAACGACTACGTGGCGGCGGCCGAACAGGAAGAGCGGCCGCGCAAGGACAATTGCCGCATTGTCGTTACCGGCCTGTTCTGCGAGCAGCCGCCGTTGAACCTGATCAAGTCGCTGGAACTTGCCGGCTGCTACGTGGTCAATGATGACCTGATGCTGGTGACCCGCTGGCTGATCGGCGACGTGACGCCGATCGGCGATCCGGTGCGCAATCTTGCCGACGCCTTCCTGCATCAATCGGAAAGTACTGCCGCAAAATACGAGCCAAACCAGGAGGAGAAAGGACAATTCCTGGTGCGCGCGGTGAAGCAAAGCAATGCGGAAGGCGTGATCTTCGCCTCGCCGAGCTTCTGCGATCCGGCCCTGCTCGACCGGCCGATGCTGCAAAGCACGCTGAGCAAGGCCGGCATCCCCTATATCGCATTCAAATACGCGGAGAATTCCGGCCAAATGCAGCCCATTCGCGAGCAGGCCGGCACATTCGCCGATTCAATCAAATTGTGGAGCGAAGCATCATGACCGGGAAAGCCGCCAATACGGACGTCCAAAAAGACGCCTCGATGATCAAGCAGAAGCAGATGATGGCCGATCACTTCAATCGGTTGTCGGATGCGCCCGAGGCCGGCAAGAAGGTCGCCGCCACATTCGTTCCGGGTAACCTGAACGAACTGATCATGTGCTTCGATCTCGTCAATAACCTGCCGGAAGTCAACGCCATCCAATCGGGCCTGCGCAAGAAATCGGGCGCCTATGTGATGGAGGCCGAAAAGATGGGGCACTCGGAGGATGTGTGCACCTATGTGAAGTCGGATATCGGCATGATGGCCCGCGGCAATATCGGCCCGCATGGCCGCGCCCTGCCCGATCCGGACGTGCTGCTTCTGTCCTATACGGGCTGCTTTACCTTCATGAAGTGGTTCGAGCTTCTGCGCGAGCAATATGATTGCGAAACGATCATGCTGCACACGCCCTATACAGGCGACGGCGAGATCACGCCGAACATGATCGAATATATGGTCAAGCAGTTGAAGGAAGAGGTGATCCCGACGCTGGAGCGGGTATCCGGGGTCAAGTTCGACATCGACCGGCTGCGGGAGAACCTCAAGAGATCCGTGAAAGCGGAAGACGACCTGGTGGCGGTCTTGCAGAGCGCCAAGAACAAGCCCTCCCCGATCGATGCCTATTTCGGCGGCATCTATTATATCGGCCCGATCTTCGGCGCCTTCCGCGGCACCGACGACGCCATCGAATATTACAAATTCCTGCGCCAGGAAGTGGAAGAACGGATCCGCCAGGGCAAGGGTCCGGTGACGCCCGACGGCGATATGGGCGAGGAAAAATACCGCCTGGTGACCGAGGGGCCGCCCAACTACACCAACTTCCGCCAGTTCTGGAAGATGTTCTATGACGAGGGCGCGGTCGTCGTCGCCTCCTCCTACACCAAGGTGGGTGGCGTCTATGATCTGGGCTTCCGCCATGATCCGGACCGGCCGCTGGAAACGCTCGCCGAGTATTGCCTCGGCGTCTATACCAACCGCTCGCTGCCGCAGCGGGTCGACATGCTCGCCAATTATGTCAACGAGTATGAGGCAGACGGGCTGTTGATCAACTCGATCAAGAGCTGCAACTCGTTCTCCGCCGGCCAGCTTCTGATCATGCGCGAAGTGGAAAAACGCACCGGCAAGCCGGCGGCCTTCGTGGAAACCGATCTGGTCGATCCGCGCTATTTCTCCGCCTCCAACGTCAAGAACCGGCTCGACAGCTATTTCCAGATGATCGACCAGAAACGGGCCGGCATCCAACCGATCGCAGGAGCAGCCTGATGCGCACATTTATCGGTATCGACCTCGGGTCGACCACCACCAAGGCCGTCCTGATGGACGAGAATGGCGACGTGCTGGGCCGCGGCATCACCAATTCGCGCTCCAATTACAAGACCGCCAGCGACGTCTCCAGCCAGGAAGCCATGATCGATGCCCGCTTTACGCTGTTTCGCCGCGAATTGAGCGGCAATGGGGGCACGGCGAATATCGATGAATTCCTGGCGGCATTGGAGCGGGCATTCCGTCTTGAGCAATTCATCGAACAGTTGGGCGACCTGGAACGGACCTGCTCGGAAAAGGTCGAGGGCGACCGCTTCGCCGGCAAGGAAACGGCGATCAAAGATGCGATCGCCGAGGTGTTCGAGAAATTGCGTGCCGAAGCACCGGCGCTCTACAAACCTGGCGCGGAACGCAAGTCCGACTTCTTCCGCGATATTGCCGGCTCCCTGTTCCTGTCGATCGCCGAGGAGGTGGCGGTCGCGCGCAAGGTGCCGTTCGACCTGCTGCTGCATGTCTATGACAAGTCGATCATCGAAGTGGAAAACCGGCCGCCGGCCGGCGACATGCGCGCCAAGTTCAATACCGCCCTTGACCGCATCATCCGCGACGAGCCGGACGTGACCGCCGGCGATGGCGATGTGCACGAACCGATTGCCCGGGCGCTCGGCGTGGAATTGGAAGAAACCTATCTGGTCGGTACTGGCTATGGCCGGGTGACGCTACCCTTCTCCAAGGATCACATTCGCTCTGAAATCCTGTGCCATGGGCTCGGCGCGCATATGATGTATCCGAAGACCCGGACCGTGCTCGATATTGGCGGCCAGGATACCAAGGGCATTCAGGTCGATCCGGCGGGCATCGTGGAAAATTTCCAGATGAACGACCGCTGCGCCGCCGGGTGCGGCCGCTATCTTGGCTACATCGCCGATGAAATGAATATGGGCCTGCATGAGCTTGGACCGCTCGCCATGAAATCGAGCCGGCCCGCGCGCATTAACTCCACCTGCACCGTGTTTGCCGGCGCCGAGTTGCGCGACCGTCTTTCGCTCGGCGAAAACCGGGAGGATATTCTTGCCGGCCTGCACCGGGCGATCATCCTGCGCGCCATGTCGATCATTTCCCGGTCGGGCGGTATCACTGATGAATTCACCTTTACCGGCGGCGTCGCCAAGAACGAGGCGGCGGTGCGCGAATTGCGCAAGCTGGTGCAGGAGAATTACGGCGACGTGACCATCAATATCGACCCCAATTCCATCTATACCGGCGCGCTTGGCGGCGCCGAATTCGCCCGCCGGGCCGGCGAACAGGCGTTGAAGGGAGAAGCAGCATGACCCTTGCAGCAGGCATCGATGTGGGCACCGGCGCCATCAAGGCGGCCGTGTTCGAAGTGACCGACGGCGACACCAAGTGGCTCGGACGCGAGACTATTCGCCTGCGCCAGCGCGATCCGATCGAGCTCGCCGGCGAAGCCTATGACGCGGCGTTGAAACAAGCCGGAGTGACGCGCGAAGACATCAATTATTGCGCCACGACCGGCGAAGGCGAGAGCGTGCCGTTTCACACCGGCCACTTTTATTCCATGACCACCCATGCGCGCGGCGCCATCTATCTCGATCCGGGCGTCACCGCGGCGCTCGATTGCGGGGCGCTGCATGGCCGGGCGATCCGCATCGACGAGCGCGGCAAGGTGCTGACCTACAAGATGACCAGCCAATGTGCGTCGGGATCCGGGCAGTTCCTGGAAAACATCGCCCGCTATCTGGGCATCGCCCAGGACGAGATCGGCATGTTGTCGAAACAGGCGGATGATCCGGAAGTGGTGTCATCGATCTGCGCCGTGCTTGCGGAGACCGATGTCATTAACATGGTGTCGCGGCAGATCTCGACGCCGAACATCCTGAAAGGCATCCATTTGTCGATGGCCGGCCGGCTGGCGAAGCTTTTAAAGTCAATCGGCACCAAAGACGGCGCGGTGCTGCTGACGGGCGGCCTGGCTCTCGATACGGGCCTGAGCGCGGCGCTGGAAGAGGAAATCGAGAAAATGCGCGGCATGGAGACTGAAGTGCGGTCGCATCCTGATTCCATCTATGCCGGGGCCATCGGCGCCGCCTTGTGGGGCGCGTTCCGCCATGAGAAACTGGCCGCACAGGGCGATTTCAAACTGGCGTCTTAAAAGCCGGATCAACGAGAGAGGGAATTAGTATCCATGGCCTTGATGATTGTCGAACCGTGCACCGCGTGCGATGCATGCGAGCCGGTCTGCCCGAACGAGGCGATCAGCGCCGGCGACTTGATCTATACGATCGACCCGATGAAATGCACCGAATGCGTCGGCGCCGAGGACGAGCCGCAATGCAAGCTGGTCTGCCCGGAAGCGTGCATCGTCCCCAACCCGGACTGGGAGGAGACGGAAGAGCAATTGATGGAAAAATTCGAGATGCTGAATGGGTAATCCCCGTTCGGTCCACCGAGCTTTGGCAAGACCAGCGAAAACGGCCGGGAGCGAATGGTCCCGGCCGGCTATTGAATTGAGCGACTCTCAGGCTCAGACTGGCGGCTGCACCGCTTGGGCCGCCTTTATTGTGTGAACAGATCCTCGAACCGGCACCTGGCGGTATAGGAGCCGGGCGTGGTCCCATCATGGGTAAGGATCACTTCCGACCTGTCGATCGACAACAACATATCGAGGCCGGTATTGCTGCCGTCACTGTCAAAACCAAGCGCGGTTCGAACCGGACTGGGAATCCCCGAACCGTGGGCGATGACCCCATGAACGCCGACACCGACAGTACCTGATTTCTCCCAACAGGCGATTCCCAAAACATAGGGCTTGGTGGTGGACAGGTTTGCGCCGCCAATTGTCGTCAGTATCACCGGAGTGTTATGAGGCAGGACGAAGTCTTTGTACCAGAACTTGTCCGCATTCGGCGCATCGGCACCGGGATCACCCTTTGGCCCCCGCAGGCCCCGCGGGCCTTGAGACCCTTGAGGACCTTGCGGCCCGGTCGGTCCTTGAGATCCCTCTGGCCCTTGAGCGCCCCGCGGCCCCCGTGCGCCGGTATCGCCCTTGTCACCTTTCGCACCCTTGGCGCCCTTCGGACCCCGGACACCGCAATTGCCGACGACGGCATCGATGATTCTTTTTCCGCGCTTGACCCGGACAATGCAGTCGAACGGCGTGTGGACGACTTCGAATCTGTAGGTCTTGTCTCCGGCGGAGGTCATCTCAAACCTTCGATCCAGCTTCACAAGTTGCCCGGGCTTTTTGGTTGTCCCGGCGACGATCAAGACGCCGCCCTTTATTTTTGCCGTCTTGACCGTTAGGGCGTGGGCGGGCTGTTGCACCGCCAATGCGAAACCAACTCCAAGGGTGCCAGTTAAGACTGCACGCCGCCACTTTCTGGTTGGTCGAGATCGCAACATAGATAGTGATTTCATCATCTTCCCTATCCACTTTTTGTTTTACACTTCTTTGGTTGAATACCTGCAAACATTAATTGATTGTCATTCTACCTTCTACTTGAGGAATACACGTATATTTAGGTAAATAGTGCCAACCGTTTCCTGCTTTGATCTCAGTTGCATTGGGAAATGACACACCCAATACATATCGCCTATTTGCAAGATACCGTGGCCAGCCTTGCCGACGGGGAATTTCGTACGGCCTGTAGGCGAACGCAATCGAATTGGTGACCAGGCGGAAGGGCAGGTTTGTCAGCGGCGATCACGGCCACCGCACATCTTCCGCCCCCACAAATCGCGCCATGCGCGCCAGTTCGGCCTCCAGCCTCTCCCGGCGCCGCTGCGTCCACCGCACCCCCGGCTCCGGCCAAAAACCGTGTACCGCTAGCCGCCCTGCCCCGCGGTCGGCCTTGATTTCCATGCGGCCGACGAAGCGATCGCCTTCGAGCAGCGGATAGACATAGTAGCCGTAGCGGCGCTTCGCCTCGGGTACGAAGATTTCGATCTGGTAATCGAAGCCGAACAGGCGTTTCAGGCGTGTCCGGTCGCGCACCGCCGGATCAAACGGATTGATGATGCGCAGGCGGGTGGTGGGCGGCGCGAGGTTTGCCAGACGGGTTTCGATATTGCCGGGCGCCAGCGCCTTGATGCGCTCGCCGGTCGCGTCCTCGACCTCCACCGGCACCAGGTCGCCGCGTATTCGCTCGATCCAGGATTTCACCTCGGCGACGGAGGTTGCGTCGTAGAAGCGGCGGATCTCGCCGTCGGTGCCGAAGGCCAGACGATCAAGGGCGGCGGCGCATAAATGGTCGATCTGGTCCTGGTCGGAGCGCTCCTGCGCCCGCATCTCCGGCGGAATGACATGCTCGGCAAGGCCATAGAACTTCCTGAAATCCTCGCGATGGGCCGTCGCCAGTTCGCCGCCATACCACATGTAATCGAGGGCCAGTTTATGGGGCGGGCGCGACCACATGCGCTTTTCGCCAACGATTTTGGTGTCGAAGGCTTGGGTGGACAATGGCCCTTCCGCGGCAATGCGCGCCTTGATGGCCGCTCGTTCGCCGGCATCGCACATGGACGTATACCAGCCCGAGCGGTCGATCTTTTCCGTCATGCGCCGGAATTGCCGGGTCCAATAGGGATAAAGTTCCATGGGCAACACGGAGGCGTCGTGGGTGAAATGCTCAAATACGGCGCGCTCGTCGGCAAGCAGCCGGTTCAGCATCGGCTCACGATAATTCTGGTTGCGGCTCCACAGGATGTGGTGGTGGGCGCGGGTGACATTCCGGATCGTGTCGAGCTGCACCAGGCCGAGGTCGCGGATCATGCCGATGACATCGAGCGGCCCGGTCGGCGTCGCAGCGAGCCCCTGGGCGGAGAGCCACAAATGGCGCGCGGCGCGGTTGGGAATGACAAGGGGCATGACGGACCGGGCGGATGGGACGGCAATAGCGGGGATTCGCTTTTAGAACATATTGTGAACATAGACAACCGCGGTGACGGTCGCCCTATTCCACCGGATAGACACCGTCGGGATAGATGATGTCGTGATAGCCCTTGCGTCCGATCGTTGTGGTCAGCGCGCTCATGGCCGCACCGCCGGCGCGCAACCGGTCGAGCACGGCGGCGAAATCGTGCTTTGGCTGCCAATGGAGATCGGCCCGTGCGCGGGCGTTCACATAGACCCGGTCGATCGACGGGAACATGGTCCAGCCGAGATCCGAATAGATATCATCAAATGAAACATGGCGGCGCACGGCGGCCGGCGCGTCGGTGCGCAGGTCCGCAAGGTCAGCGCGGGTAAACGGCGTGGTGGCGCTGATGATGTAACAGCCGAAGCCGATCTTGGCGGCCCGCGCGGCGGCGGCGAAATGGGCCGATGCGATATCCTCGATATCGGCGCGCCGGTAGAGCAGTTCGTTGACCTTGGCATTGTCGTTTGGATAGGCATCGCGCACCTGTTTGTTGTCGTCGCCTTCGGGGAAGAAACGGGACGTGCGCAGGATCAGGCAGTTGAGACCGTCATTGCGGTGGGCGAGCCGGCACAGGCTTTCGGCCGCCAGCTTGGTGGCGCCGTAGATGTTCTTCGGCTGCGGCACAACATCCTCGGTAATCCAGGCAGCCGGGGCGTCGGGACGCGGAGCCATGGCGTCGCCGAACGTGCTCGTGGTGCTGGTAAAAACGAATGCGCCAACGCCGGCCGCGGCCGCCGCCTCCAAAAGGTTGAGGGTACCGGTGATGTTGATGTCCACAAATTGTCGGCGGCTATGGGTGGCGATATGCGGCTTGTGCAGTGCCGCGGTATGCAACACCACGTCGACGCCGGCCATGGCGCCGGCAACAAAGTCGCGGTCTACTATGGAACCGACATGGGTCGCCGTGGCGCCTGCCTTGATATCGATTGCCACGAGATCGGCGGCCCGCGCGCGAAGGTCGCGCAACAATGCCTCCCCCAAATGCCCGGAGCTGCCCGTCACCAGATATCGCATGGGCGCACCATGGGACACGCGGCGGGAAATTGGAAGCCGGAAACCGGCGTGGATCGGCTGGCCACCGGGATGGCAGCGCGCGGTGGCCGGTGACTATGTGGCCGTCGCAAGATGGTCCTTCACGGCGGCACGTACGGCGTGTGCCACTTCGACCGCATTCGGGGTGTCGGAATGAATGCAGATGCAGTCCGCCCGTACCTCAATGTCATTGCCGTCGACCGATCTGGTTTTGCCCTCCTCCACCGCTCTGAGTGCCCGCTCTGCGGCGTCTTCCGGATCCACCGGATCATGCTGCCGCGTGATGATCAGGCTGCCGTCATCGCGATAGAAAAGGTCCGCATAATATTCGGCGATAAAGGTGTGGCCGCGATTCTGATACACCGTTTCGTGCAGCGTGTTGATCATACCCAGGAGCGGAACATCGAAGACATCGGCGGCATCGCAAATTGCGTGCGCGGTTTCCTCTTCCCTTGATGCCATGCCGTAGAGCGCTCCGTGCGGCTTGATGTGATTGAGTTCCATCCCTTCGGCGCGCAAGAAGCCCGCCAATGCGCCGATCTGGTAGATGAGGATGTTGGCAAGTTCCTCGCGATCGATTTTCATCTCGCGCCTCCCGAATCCCTGCAAGTCCGGGAAAGACGGATGTGCTCCGACCTTGACATCGGCTCGCTTCGCGCGCTGCACGGTGGCACGCATATGGTTCGGGTCCGATCCATGAAACCCGCAGGCCACGTTGGCCAGCGAGATGAGCGGCATCAGGGCGGTGTCGTCACCCATCGTGTACAAACCGTAGCTCTCTCCCATATCGCAGTTGATCGAAACCATGTTCCATACGTCCTTTCGGTTAAAGCCGGTCTCGCAAACGCGCTTGAATGCGTTCGCGGGAATTCCGTTCACCCTCCCGGCGAACCGCGACCGGGTGGCGATCATGCACATCGACCATTCGATCAGCGTGCAACTGTACAGTGCCCAGAACCTTGATTTGCAGTAGACTCCCCAGACCCAACCGGAGTATCGAAATGTCCCGACCCGCGTGTCTCTTCGCCATCGTGCTGCTCCTTGCATCCGTGTTTCCCGCCGGGGCCGACAAGAAAGAAGAAGAAGAAAAACCCGATGTTGTCACCCACCTATTAATCAGTACAAACCAGGGTGGGCTTGATAACATCACGATGCAGTCCATGGCGGCGTGCCAAGCAGCGGCAAAAGAGATCTACGACAAAGGCGACAATTATTCCGGTCCGTCCCTCTATCTCTATTGTGTTTCAGTCGACGGTGCGGTCTGGGCATTCGATCGTTGGAATCGCGACGACTAACACCAAGGGCATTGTCCGTCAGCTATAGGCGGTCATCAGGTCCGCGATTCGTTTCAGAAAGATGGCGTGCTCGCAAGCCTCCTCGGAGGAGAACGACTCGTCGAGAATGTCCACCGGCTCGCCGCGCACGCCTGAGACAATGCCGATCCTGTAGTCCTGGTGCATGCGCTTGCAGATGGTCATGTATTTTCCGGCCATCGGCTGACGGCGCAGCTTGTCGAGAACCGTCTGCAGATCCTTGCTGTGCTCGATTGCCGGGCGGCCGTTCATGGCCGGCGTGCCCACCGGGTTGGCCTTGTGCTCGGCGATCAGGCGGCGGCGGGATTCCTCGTCAAACAGCAGAGGCAGAACGTAGGTCCGCGTGATGTAGTCGTCGGTGCTGGCATGGCCCTGATTGGTCTGCACACCGGTCGGTTTGTCCATCATAGATTGGATCTCCTATTGCTCACAGCAAGGCGATCGCCACTCACGTACACCGGCACGGTGCCGCCTCGCCGCGCTCCTCCTTGATCCGTAGCGCCTCGGCCTGCGCCAATTCCGGGCTTGGAAAGACCTTGTCCTCGAACAAAATAATCGGCTTCAGCCGGTCCGCGTTGAGCTGACCGACACACCACTCCTCGCCGGGTTTGGTGCAGACCACCATATAGGCGCCGGCAATCGGTCCGTAACGGCGGTTGTTGAGCACAAAAAGACATTCCGCCAGATCATTGACCTTGTCGATGTCGAGTTGTTTGAGGATCACTTTCTCAAGATCGTTGGGCGGAGTGAGGCTGGCGCCGAGGACGTCCTTGCCGTCGGGCCGCTCCATCATGTTTTCGGGATGCTTCATGGTCCTGGTCACCTTTATTACGGCAGTGGTCCGTCCTTCAAAAATCCACGGATGGCGTTTTCGAGGATCTTCGACACGTTGTTGTCGTAGTTGTTGTGGGACAGGCTGCCGCACCAGGACAGGGATCCCGGCGCGAACACGGCGCCGTCGTTGGGGGTCTTGTAATAGATCATATCGGCGCGGACCTGCGGGTTCTCGGTTCCGCCGCCGTAATAGCCACGCACCGCGAAGTGGATTTCCTCGTTCACCTGCAGCATCAGATTGGTGTGGCCTTCCGAACGGGCCAGCAGATAGGCGTTGTGCGGGGTACCAAACTCCAGATCGTAGCGGTCGAGTTCGAGCCCCGCGGCACCGCCGCCCACGAGGCCGAAATCACCGATGATCTCATCCTCACCGACCCCGTCGAAGATCCATGCGCATTCGGGACGTTTGCTGTCGTCTTCCCGGCGGTAATAGGATGACACATCGAAACCGTAGGCGGTAAAGGTCAGACCGCAGACCTTGCTTGGGATGCGGCCGCGCGCGCGCCACATGCCGCCAAACTTGCCGTCGAAGGCATTGTTGTATTCGCCCGGATTCGCTGTCCAGGCGCGGGTCCCTGCCTCGCCTTTGCGCACTTCGATAATATTGTGGTTGTCGGGATGATACTCGCTGACCCAGTAGAAGCCGTCAGCGCCCAGATAGATCCAGCGGCCGCCCTCCAACTGATAGGATTCGAAGGCCGCCATCATTTTCTCCGACGTGTATTCGGGATGACTGCCGGTGAGGACACACCGATATCGATTGAGCAGCCCAACCCCCTCCCGGTGCAGGTCCTCATCCGTGTGAACGTCGAAGTCGAAGCCCAGTTGCTCCAGCCAGTCGGTCAGATGCAGGTCGCCGTTGAGCTGCCACAGCGACGGCGACAGCCAGTGGCGGTATTTCGGTCGCATATTGAGGATCGGCCGCAGCCGCGACGAATAACACACGCCGCTGCCGTCGGAATGCAGCGAATAGGTAGACAAGCCGTATTCGCGGTGCTCGTTGAGATAAAGGTCGGACGCATTCAGCACCGGCACCTTGCCCGCCAGCAATTGTGCCACCACCGAATTGGTGCCCAGATTGTCGTTGGAATAAGCCATGTAGCTGTTGGTCGGCAGGATAAGCGCCAGTTTCGAGGTGGTGCGGCCGCGTGGCGGACGGATGACGAAGGGGATGTAGTCTTCGGTTTCCGGCGAATCGTCACCACCAATTCGCAACCGCGCCGCATAGACGCCGCTGCGGAGATTGTCGGGTACCTCGAATTCGAAGCCGACTTGCCAGCGCGCATCATCGATATCATCATCGTGGAAGTGTATCGCGCCGTACTCTTCGGGCCTGTGATGGTAGACGATCTCGTCCGCGGTCCAGTTGAACCCGGTCATGCCGCGGCACGGCAGGTTGATGATGAAACCGTTCTGTTCGTTCGGCGACGTATCGACAATCAAGGTCGACGCGATGTTGTTCGTTATGTTGGCATGAAAATCCCAGGCGCCGACAACGTCGTTACGCAATTCGGCGGGGCATCCGAGGAAACCCCTGGCCAACGCCTCGATTTCGGCCTTCGACAGGGCCCGGCGCGCCAGCCGCGGACGGTCGATCTTGCCATTATAGGTGCGGCCTTGTTCGGGGAGTTCGACCGGGCGCGCGGCGTCCTTGAAATGGCCGCCGAAAATGGACCGGCCGCAGCGCTCTACCAGCGTGGAAGCGGCCATCAGGAGCGGCGCGTCGTTCGGTCCGGGCCCCATGCTGTTGACGGTTTCGACCACGGCGCTGGTCTCATCGGCGGGATGCAACAGCGACATGCCCAACCCGCCATTCGTCGGGGTGACCACCGGTTGCTGGTACAGCGTGACCCGGCCGGACGCGGCGTCATAGGTTGCCGCCGCCAGATACCAAACTTTGCGCATCAATTTCTTGCCGCTCGACAGCTTCACGGCAAGTCCGCTGCCGTCACCGATCTGGACACACAGGCAGGCATCGTCATCAATGAACAGGCCGTAGCCGCATTCACGGTCCTCGACCCATTTGGTGAGAATGCCCTGGCGACCCTTTTCCGGGGTGGTCGGGAAGATGTAGGCCTGGAGGGTAAAACTGTCGACGTTGAGGCGCTCATCCTGCGGGATGATCACATAGGATCCGCCATGGATGCGCTGTTCCTTGCCCCTGTAGGCTCCGTTGCAGGGGGCGTTGATCTCTTCTTCCTTGTAGCCCGGCCCTTCCGGATTGGTGTCGCCATGGATCAGGCGCACCATCTGCGCATCATAGTCTTCATTGTGTTGCGAGTTGACATAGAACCTGATCGTGTCCCCGGGACACAATGAATACTTGTCGCTATAACCGGTAATCCGAAGCACAGTTCATTCCCCATACCTGTGGCCGGGCTTCATCGGCCCGCGTCACCTCTCAGTTTCGTCATGTCTTTTTGCGGCGCGGTCGACATTTCCATGCGCTCGGCGAGGTACCAGATCATGCCGACACCCAAGGCCCACCAAATGATCTGCCAGGCCCATAACGACGGCATGC
The DNA here is from genome assembly GCA_965224185.1 of Rhodobiaceae bacterium. GTDB lineage: Bacteria > Pseudomonadota > Alphaproteobacteria > Rhizobiales. The sequence goes on from OZ245042.1 coordinate 781,572, forward strand.
CAAGATGCCACGCCTCGTAGTCGCCCAGGGGCTCGCCAAAGAGGAAATTGCCGATCACCGAGCCCGGTCCGATGGCGAAAAACAGCCACACCATGACGATGATGGCGGCAATGGCCGTCGACCAGCGGCGGCGGATGACCGGTGCCGCGAACTCCGCGATGACCGAGTGAAATCGGTCGCGGCGGGGGCGATCGGAATCGAGCCGGGTCAAGGCGGATACCAGAAGGCAGACGATCACATTGAAGAACATGCCCCAGGCCGCGGAATGGATCGTCCATGGCCAGCGGCCCCATGGCAGGGTTTGACCGGTCACTTTCTGACCCAACAATTCGGTCATGCCCACGGCGACCAGACCCGCCACGAGACCGAGAATTGCCGCCTGCCGGGTGATCCACGGGAACCAGGTCACGGCCAGCAGGGTCGGCCAAAGCTGAAAGCTGCAGGCGATTGCCAGCCCGGCAAAGACGATCATCGATTCCGTCGAAAAGGTCGCGAGCAGCATTCCCGCCAGGAATACCAGCCCGGTGCAGATCCGACCGGCCAGCATCTGACGGCGATCGTCCGCATTGGGCTGCAGGTATCTGACGAAGATATCCCGGGTCAGTATCCCGCCGGCCGTGAACAAGAACGCGGCGCCGGTGGCCTGCAGGGCGGCGATCGCGCAAACGGCCAGAACACCCACCAGCCACGGGAATTGCTGTCCAATCAGCATGATGTAGTTGGCGACCAACTGATTCTGCTCGCCGTCGCCGAGGACCGGCAGAACCTTGGACACGCCGAACCCGGCCTCGTTGACGGTCGCATTGGCGCCCAGAAGGTGTGCGCTGACGCCGACTATTGTCGCAAAGATCAGCATGATCGCCCCGACGCAGGCGGCGGCGCCCCAGACCTGCTGAATGGCGAAGCCGCGCGGCGACTTGCTGGCAAACCCCCACATGGAAAAGGACGGCGAGGCTTGAAGTCCCATTGCCGCCATCATGAAGCTGAGGCACATCACCGCCGTCCAGGGGCCGCCGTCTGGCGCCTCGATGCCGAGCCCGGCGGTGAACTGGATCACGCCGGGTATGGCGAAGTATCCGGGATAGCTGCCGCCGCCCGAGCCGTTCGTGTTGCCCCACAGGCCGCCTTGGTTCTGAGCCATCTTGGCAAGGCCGGAATTAAGCGAATCGAAGCCGCCCACTATGTCCAGGGCATAGAACCCCAGGGCGACCGCGCCGATGAAGAACATGACGCATTGGACGACAGCGACCTTGGCCACGGCCTGCATGCCGCCGGTCACCGCATAAAGCAGCACGAAAGCCGATAGCGCCCACATGGCAAACTCATGGCTGACGAACCCGCCCGACAGATGCGCGACAAGAAAACCGGACGCGCTGAAGAACATGCCGACAAACGGAATGCCGAACAATAATGCGATACCGACCGAGATCAGGCGCAGACCATGTCCGCCGAAATAATCTTCCAGCATTTCGCCGGCCGTCATGTAGCCGAACCGCTTGCCCAGTATCCACTGCCGCTTGAGTAGAATGACGCCGGCCAGCGGCACGGCCACCGCAAAGAACGAAGCGTTGACATATTGAAAGCCGTCCCGGAAGACGAGCCCGGGATGGCCGATGAATGCCCATCCCCCGAAGCTCACCGCGGTCGCGGCAAGAGCGAACACCCATGGTGACAGACCGCCGCTATAGATGAAGAAGTCGCTCGCGGTGTGGGCACGCCGCAGGGCGCGGATACCCCAGAAGAAGCAGAATGCCCAATAGAGTATCAAGAATATGAAGAGCCAGCTCACACTTCCGGGCATGGTCGCCTCGCTCCCCTAACCGACCCGCGCCACCGGCGCGGTTCGGGTTGACGTAATCTCGCGAGGCGCCTGCGGCACCTGAGCCCAGAACTCGGGATCGTGTCCGTAGTAAAGCCGGGCGCCGGCCCTTTGAAGCCGGCGCAGCAGAAGCAGCGAATTGATCATCTGCATCCGGTCATAGACCAGATGCGGCAAATGGAGGTTGGTCAACGTTTCGCGGAGATAACAGGCATCCGCCGTCAGAATGATATCCCCCGAATCGAGCCGCACCATGAGCGACTGATGCCCCGGCGTGTGTCCGGGGGTCGGAATGGTGATGATCCGGCCATCACCGAAAAGGTCATGCTCGCCATTGACGGCACAGATCAGATGGCCGTGGTCGTAGTCCGCCTTCTGGTAGCCGTTGGCATTGATCATTTCGGGGAGTTGACCGGCTTCCCATTCCTTTTCCTGAATGATGACCCTGGCGTTGGGCACCAGTTCGTTGCCGCCGGTATGATCGAAATGCAGGTGCGAGTTGATGAGAAACTCGATGCGGGTCGGGTCGACGTCGAGCTGTTCGAGCCTCGATCCTATATTTTCGCCTTCGCGCATGTGGACAGTGAACAGATCGGCCATGCCACCGATGCGGCCCGGCGCATCGTGCTCGCAATCCGGGTGCATGCCCGTATCAAACAGCACCAGCCCTTGCGGGTGGTCGATCAGGTAGGCCGGCACCGGGAAGCGGATAGTCCCCTCCTTGCCCCCCAGCATCATGATGAGGTCCGAGGTCATCCAGCCGCATGTCATTGCGTATATCTTTACGGACACGGCGTGTCGTCCTCTTTGCTCCGTCCGGGGCAAAACGCGATCAAAGGGGGCTTCGACCTGTTGGCGCATTGCGATCGGGATTTGACCGGTCCGGAACTGACGGATTTTTGCGGTAGAGTCCGGGCAATCGGCCGGCTGCCGCTAAACGGGAATTGCCGCATGAACCGCAAAACCCGGACCTGCCCGTCGGACTTATGCGGGCATCGTCCACCCACCGCGGCCTTCGTGGTGTCGGGTCGAGCGCTTGGTCGCACGCTATTGCGCGCTTCGGCCGGCGCAAATCGCAGGACGTATGAAACAGGCGGGTTAGTCATTGTCCGTGCGTTCGCGGATGATGCGTAGCGCCTCCTTGAGATAGACCCGGAACACATCGTGGTTCTCGCTCATCGGAAAATGACCGATGTCGGTCATCTCGATGTAAACGCCGCCGCGGATCTGGCGCGCCGTGTTCTCCGTTGCTTCCGGCGGAGTGAGATAGTCGTAGGTGCCGGTCATCATGATCACCGGACACCTGCGGCCATCGATGTTGCGCAGATCGTTGCGCAGATCGTGATCGACGGAATAGAAGTAGAGGTCGCCCTTAAAGGCCTCCGAACCCTGCGTGTAGTAGTGCCAGGTGAGCCAGCGGTCCATTTCAGGTGACTGCGGAGCCATCAGGTCCCAGACGCCGCTGCCACATACCTGCGCGGCGTTGGCATGCGGGTGGCGCCACCAGTCGAGATAAAAACCGGGCGCATAGTCGGCCGCCTCGACCGGGATCACCGCCTTGAAGCGGTCGGGATGACGTAGCGCCAGTTGCAACGCCACATTGCCGCCGAAGGACGACCCCATGAAGATCGGGTTCTTGAGTTCCAACGCATCGCACAATTCGACGATGAAATTGCAGTAGTGGTCCGCCGTCAGCTTGTACTCCTCCTTCCACCATTCGGTGTTATGCGGCGGATCCGACTTGCCGTGACGCGGCAGGTCGTAGGCGATCACATTGTAGTGCTCGGTAATTTCATCGTCTTCGAGCAACCCGCGCCATTGATGGTTGTGGCAGCCGGCCGTGTGCTGACAGATTAACGGCTGCCCCTTGCCATTGTGCAGGTAGAAGACCTTGTATTCCTTGCCGTCCACTTCGATTGTCACGTAGCGACCGGTAACTGGTGAATGCTTTGCCACTGTCTTGACCCTGTCCTAATCCCAACCAGGCATGCCCAAGCCGTCAGACCGGCACACCGCTCTTGCGCAACAGTTCGAACTGAACCGTGAAATTGCGCAGGTTCTTCATCAGAACCAGGTGGTTTCCCTCGATCTTCAAGTCCTCGCAGAAACTCGCCGCCCAGATGCCGTGAAACATCGGTCTCGGCACCGGCTGCGAGAATTCACGCCAGCTCGCCGCCGAGGCGCGCAGGGCAAAGTCATAGGGCTCCAGGGGCCCCGGATCGGTATTGATGCTTTTGACCTTGCCGTCATGCATCTCGATGATGACCTTGCACTCCTCCATGTCGAACATGAACGAGCAGGTGTAGTACCTGGCCATCGCCGCGATAGTTTCGTCGCTGTTGGTCAGGCTTTCATACTTGGTCGCCCAACTGTTGATGTCTTGCTTCATGCCCAACTCTCTTCAATCGGCTGAGTGATCTGTTCGGCTCGGCTCACCGTGCCTCTCGTCCCTTACTCTTGCGCCCCCGCGACGGCGGCGGATCCTCCACGGTGGCCTCGACGACCTCTTTCTCGAATCCACCGAAAATGTTGCTGATGTTGCTGATCTCGCCTGGTGACATGCCGATCTCATGCAACAGATTGTCGATGAAGGGCATCTGGGCCCGATAGCGAAGCGCCGAGTTGACGACGCTGTCGGCAAGCGTGGCCGAACCGTTTCCACCGGGTTTGCCGCCACCGTCCGCGCCACCTTCGCCCGAGCCTCCGGTGGCGATGCCGCCGCCGCCATCGCCGCCCGGCCCAGCCTGGCTGAAGCCCGGCAGTCCGTTCACTTCGAGGATCTTGATACCGTCGATGCTCTGCATCGGCTTCACCGCCTCGCGGATGATGGAATCGAGCTTGCGCGCCAGTTCCATGCGCAACGCGCTCCGGCGGCTCTCGGTGCTGCGGGCGTTCTCGGCTTCGTTGAGCATCTGCTTGCCGGCCGCGTCGATTTCGTAGCGCAGCTTGGCGGCGAGGGACGCATGCTTCTCCGCGATCTCCCGCTCCTCGGCCGCCTCCCGCTCGGCCTTGGCGATGGTCGTGAGCTGGATCGCCTCCCGCTCCGACTGCTGCCGGGCGCGAACCAGTTCGATGCGCTTGGCACGCTCGGCCACTTCCAGTTCCCTGGTCGACTGCACCTTTTCCTCGGCCTCGACCGCCTTGGCGCGGACCTTCTCTTCCTCTTCGTGTTTCTTCAGCACCTCCAAGGATTTTTCGGTCACGGCGATTTCGCGCTGCTTTTCCTCAAGGTCAAGCTGCTTGCGCTTCTCGATGTCGCGCGCTTTGACCTTTTCCTCGCTCTCGATGCGGGCCTGTTCGATGACCCGCTGTTGGGCGATCTCCAGCTTCTTGACGTCTTCGTGTGCCGAGATGCGCGAGCTTTCCGCCTTGCGATAGCGGTCCATCTCCTCCTTCGTCACATCCGCTTTTTGCTGTGCACGCTGGACGGCGATTTCCTCCTGCTGCTTGAGCCGCGCATATTCGGCATCTCTGGCGATGGTGAGAGATTCGATCTCCGCCTCCAGGTTCTTGCGTTCGATCTCGATCTCCGTATCCTTTTCCACGTCGTTGCGCTTGCGGCGGCGCTCTTCGATCTCAAGCGTCAGCTTGTGTTCGCGAAGCGACCGCTCCACTTCGATGGCTTGATCGCTTGAAATGCGGGTGATCTCGATCGCTTCCTCGGATCTGATTTGCGCCTCTTTGGCTTCCTTGTCGCGGGCCGCCCGTTCGGCCGTGATATCGGCTGTTTCCCTGGCTCTTTGTTTGGCGATTTCGCGCTCCTGGGCGAGCCTGGAATATTCGCTCTCCCGATCGATCTCCAGAGCCATCTTTTCGGCTTCCAGGTTCTTGTTGCGGATGCTGATCGCGGTGTCCTGTTCGATGTCGTTACGCTTCTTCTTGCGCGTTTCGATCTGTTCGGTGAGCTGAGTAAGACCCTCCGCGTCGAAGGCGTTGGACGGATTAAACACTTCGAGCGCCGCCTGATCGAAACCGGTCAACGAAACCGCCTCCAGCTCCAGACCGGTCTCGCGCAGCGTATCCTCCACCAGGGCCTTGACATTCTTGATGTATTCGCCGCGGTTTTCCTGCATTTCGTCCATGCTCATTTTCGCCGCAACATTGGCGAGCGCGTCGACGAAACGGCCCTGCACCAATTCTCGAAGGGCCTCCGGATCAAGGGTGCGCTTGCCGAGAGATTGCGCCGCCGTCGACACCGCTTCCCTGGTCGGCGTCACCCGAACATAGAACTCCGCGGTGACTTCGACCCGCATGCGGTTGGACGTGATGAGCGCCTTGTCACCGGCCTGGCGCACTTCAATGCGCAGCGTGCGCATGCCCACCGTCGTGACGTTGTGAATGATCGGGAGGACGAATGCGCCCCCGCTGATCACGACCTTCTCGCCGCCCAGTCCGGTGCGCACGAAGGAGACCTCCTTCGATGAGCGTCGGTAAAGCCAGTGCAGCAGATAAACGCCAATCGCGATCGCAAGCCCGATCAGAATGATTACGGCAATGATGTCAGCGCCAGTCATTGTTCCATACCCTCGTTATCCGCGTGCTTGTCACCCTGGGTGATCTCGGTGCATATCGATGGCTTCGTCATTGCTTTGCACTCGTGTCGTTCATCACGGCCCGGTAGATCACGAAACCGAAAATGATTTTGTTGAGGAATTCCGCGAGGTTGTAGATGATGTTCAAACTGTTGGTGTCGACGCCGCCACCGAGATGCTCGATAAAGTATCCAAGCGGATAGATCGCCCAGCCGATAGTGATGATGAGCCGGAGACCATTGAAGGCCAGGTGGGTGGCGGCGTTCCCGTTCTCGGCGTTCACGCGGCCCGCCTCGCCCATATAGACCTCGCCGAGAATGTAGAGCCAGCCGACCAACCCGATCAGGAATCCGAGGGTCGGACTCATGTAGCCCGCGGCTCCCAGGAACTCCCCGATGACCATCACCACGGACCCAACCAACAGCCGCCAGAACAAGGCCGTGGAGACTTTGGTCACCGCCGTCAAGATGACGTAGAACAGAATGATCTGCATCGGGTGGGTAAGAACCCAGTCCAGATACCGGATGATGATCGGCGCCGCACCGGTGCTCGCCCACATTTCCTTGCTGTAATAATAGTGGGCCGCGGATATCAGCATCACCACGCCGAGCAGCGTCATCGTGGTGTGCCATCTGGCCGCCGCCTTGTTGCGTTCCAGCAGGAAGAAAATGGCGGCGCCAATCATCGCCATCGATACCAGCCAAAACGACCCTCCCACGACATCCGTTGGCAACAGTTTTTCGTTCATTTGCTTTCCCGCCCGGACAATTTGCTATGTCTGGTCCACAGAAGTCTCATTTCCCTCAGCTCCACCCCTAAATCTGCGTTCGAATGTGCGCTGAGCGCGCATACAAGGCGACCATCGGCAGGATCAGCAGTCCGAATATGAATTGCTGGCCCTCGAACTGCAGGCCGATGCCGACCAGGAACGAGGTCAAGACCTGGAGCACCAGGACACCGATGACGGTAAATCCGTAGCCGCCCCACCCTCCCAACAGCGATGTGCCGCCGACGACGACAGCGGCCAAGGTCATGAACAGGTACTGATCGCCGACACCGATGAAGCCGCCGCCACTCCAGCCAAGCAGCAGCGCGCCGGTGAAGGCGGAAACGGCGCCGCTGATGGTGTATGCACCGACCCAGTAAAAACGTTCGGAGATCGATAGCCGCGCCGCGGACGTGCGGCTGCCGCCAAGCGCGTAGAGGTTCCGTCCCCAGGTGGTGGTGCGCAATCCCACGATCAAAATGATCGAAGCGGCGATCCAGATGACGACGACCGGCGGAAACTGCAGCCCGAAGAATATGCCGTTGATCGACGCGATATTGGAAAGCCATGCCGGGACGGTGCCGAACACGTTTCCGCCGAACGCCGTGCCGATACTGGTGAGGATCTGCGTTCCCCCCGAAACGGCAAACCCCATGCCGAGCGTGAGGATCAAGGCCTGGCCCTGCACCCGGTAGCTCAGAAAACCGTTGATGAAGCCGATGCCGGCGCCGATCAGAATGATGGCGACGAAGGCAATCCACGGCGGCACGCCGAGGGTGAACAGATACATCAGGCCGATATTCGCCGAGCCGATCACGAACGGTATGGATAGATCAAGCCCGGCCAGCAGCACCACCAGGGTCTGCCCGATGCAGGCCAGCCCCAGGAAGGCGGCAAATACCAGCATCGACTTGATGTTGAGGATCGACAGGAACCCGTCGACCACCAATGAGCCGACGATGAACAGGCCGATGAGCACCGTGAGGCCGATGAAGACGCTCTTGTTGGTCTTGGCATACTTGTTGAGCAGGAACGCAATGATGAGCAGAGCAACGAAGACCAGGGCGGAGACGAATGTGCGCCACTCGAAAAAGTTGTCGATGGCGAAGGCGCAGCCGATGAAGATCGCCGCCAGGATCAACAGACCGATGAAGCCGCCCTTGTTGTTGCTGATCAGGGCGCGGAGATAGCCGACCTCGACCTCGTCCTCCGCCAATTTGGATTCCGTCTCCGGCTGGTTGCGGCTGGCCGTGTTGCGCACGGCAACAGCGTCATCCCGGTAGATCCACGCCACCGAACAATGGTGCCATCCCCAGAGGATCAAGGCGAAGATCGCCAGGGCGTAGAACAGGATGTACTGCATGGGCACGTCCTCGACGGCGCCCAGGATCATGCTGACGATGGCAACCGCGGCACCGATAAGGAACCCGAGCCATTTGTAGAAAGAGAAGGCAGCTCTCTTCATTTATCCATAGCTCCTCATGTTGCCGACCGCGTTCATCATCCGCCCCACTGACTGATTGCATCGTCGCGGTGTTGCCTGATCCAATAGGTCATGATGATGTGCATGACGTTCGGTGCCGCGAACATGGCGACCAATATGACGGCGATGATTTGCCAGAGCGGCACGCCGATGGCGTAGAACACGGCGCTCCATAAGAGCCCGGCGCCGGTGACCACATGCCAATAGCGCCAGAAACTGCGCCAATTGGTCCCTTCCATGGCTATGCGGAGCGCGATGTGCAGCAGCACCACGATAATGGCGCAATAGGCGAGCTTGCCGATGATCATCAAGCCCTCCGAATCGACATTGACACGCTTCGGTCCGGCGTAGGTCATTTCGGCTCGCGGTTTGGGCGTCGCCTTGGTCGGGATCACCTGGTCCGCATAGATCGTGTCCGTGGACGCCCTGTCGTCGGCAACCGGCGCCGCGCCGAAATAAACCGCGACGAGGGCCACGACACCCATGGATACGATGAACACGTGCGAAATCTGGCTTAGGCGTGTGTGCACGAAGGGAGCGGTGACGATGAACAGGCCCAGCCCGACCAGCATCGCGGCGTAGACTTCACCGGAAAGGTTGCTCGGCAGGTAGTCCCCGGACAATCCGTCAAAGAACAGCGAGCCCGCAGCAATAACCGCCGCGGCCGCTGCAAACAGGAACATCGCAATTGTCTTGCTGCGCACGCTCACCTGCGGCAGCGCCACCAGAATCAATAGCGACGAGAACAGAATGATGCCGCCGCCGATGGCGAGCATCCGGTAGACGTCGACCACCGCCGGGCTGACGCTCCCGGCGCCGTTGACCGTCTCCATGGCGAAGAATTTCGGCGAATAGGCGTCGAGACCGGCCGGCGCCGTTTCCTCAAGTTTGACAGTCTCCTCCTTGCCCTCCGGTTTGTCGCCGGGCGAGAAGATCAGGCCAAGGGCGGTGACGGCGATCACCGCCACCAAACCGACCATCGGTGCGCTGGGATGCCGGAACAGGGTCCGGAACAGATAGATCACGCCGACCACGGCGATGATGATGAACAAAATGTAGGTTCCGGCCGAATAGAGCGGACCGCCGGTGCCGGAGACCTGTGCGACACCCCCGTCCTCTAAAACCACGATGGCCGAGGCGGATGCCGCCTGCAGCGGTGCGACCGTCTGGTCGACGGTGGTGTGCATGATCACACCGAGCGCGATGACCGACATGATGACGAAAAACACCAGCGGCGAGAGGCCGCGAATGTATTTTTGGATATGCGGCAGCGCCACGCTTATAAGGAGCGACAGCACCAGCATCACCCCGTAAGCCAAATCGGTGACGAAGCTCTGCACCATGCCGAAGCTGAATGTCGAGAGGGCGTAGGTGATGAGGTAGATGTTGAGTGCGCCAAGCAGCGACCCGAACGCGCCGCCGCGGCCGCCGGCGAGATTGGCACCGCCAAGCACCAGCGCGGTGACCGCCATCAGCGAATAGGTGGTGCCCTGGGTGGGATCGCCGGAACTGATCAGGGAGGTGAATGTGATCGCCGCCAGACCGGCAAACAGGCCGCCGATCGCATGGGCGCCGAGCCGCACGAAATTGATGCGCACGCCGCTCGTGTAGGCCGCCCGCTCATCCGCCCCCATCATCTTGAGATGCCCGAAAAACGACGTCCGCGCGAGGATGTACCAAGCCGCCGTCGCGAGCGCCAGGATCACCAGTACCGCGGAAAATATTGAGGTGCCGCTGCCCCAGTCGAACATCCAGGGCGGAGCGACACCGCCTGGTCTGGGGAGAATGACCAGGTTGAGGCCGACGAGCGCCAGATAGCCGCTCAGCGATACGATGATCGGCTGCACCCTTACGAAGATGATGATCAGACCCTGCAAAATCTGATAGGCGATACCGACGCCCATGGCATAGAGGAAGACCGCGATCGGCGATTCCAGGTATCCGAAGGCGTGCAGCTGGATCAGACTGACATTGATGAAACCGATCAGCGGGCCAATCGAAAGATCGACGCTGGCGCGCCCGGCGATGCAGATAATGGTCAGAGCGTAGGTGGCCAAAACCAGAGGTGCGACAACGATCACCGCACTGCCGATGCCCGCCGATGAGATCAGGTTCGGCCCCCGTATCACCGCAAAGATCAACAGGGCGAAAAAGATCAGTATCGGCACCATCAGATAGGTGTTGCCGCTAGATCTGCCGGTGGTGGGTTTCGCGTCGGTTGTCATGCTCGGTCGTCGTCAGTGTTCCGAACTGTCAAACGATCATTTGCGATCGTTTAGAAGTAGCGGATCTTCATGCCCTTTCCTGTTTCCTTGTCCCGGTCGGTCTGCTTGTCGAAATCGATGATCTTGATGTGCCCGACATCGGCGCCGGAGATCGGCGGCGGCGGCTCGTAACGGGGAGCCGCGAACGGTTCGGCGGGTGTTGACGGGTCCTTCCCGGCACCCGATGCCGCCGCCGGTTCGGGTACACGGCGCGGATGGTCGGTGTTGGCCGCAGGCGGCACTTCGATGGGACTTGCCGCCGCCGGCAAGGAATTCGCCCGGCCGCCGCGAAGCTGTTGTGTCGCGGCCTGATCGACCGTCAGGGTCCGCGCGTCGGTGATGACGACGCCGTAATCCTCACGGGCGCCGGCGAGTGAGACCACATCGTTTTTTACGTCCCAGACAACCTTTTCGATCGGACGCTCGAATGGATTGCCATAGCCGCCGCCGCCTGGAGCCTTGTTGGCCGCCGTTTCGCCCGGATTGATGGTCGCCACCACGTTCTGGCGCACCTCTTCGATCTCGCCGCCCCGGTTGAACTCGACCCGTCCCACTTTCGGATTGAGGTCGCCGGACACGGCACCGGCCGCACCCATTGCCGGAATTCGCCGTCCCTCGCCGAACATGACGAATGTCATCGGCCTGTCGATCGGTTCGACTTCCCAGCAGGTGCCTGAGCCGCCGCGGAACTTTCCGGCGCCGCCGGAATCCGTCATCAGGCTGTAGCGGTGAATGATGATCGGATAAGAATGTTCCAGCAGTTCCACATCACCCGACGTCAACGCACCGAAACAGCACTGCGGTCCGCAGGCGTGCCAGCCGTCCATGCCCGGACTTGCCCCCGCCCCGGAGATCAGGGTGGCGAGCACCATGGTCACGTATTCTTCATCCGTCCGGGTATCCCAGCCGGCAATATTGCACCCGTTGGTATGCCCCCAGGAGGCGCTGACCTTGTCGGGCGCAGCCTGCTCGAAGGCCAGGCGCACCGCATCGGTGAGCGTCTCCATCGGCGTCGTCGTGCAATTGACGTGAGGCGCCGGTTCCTTGGCGTTGCACAGGGAGCCCTTCTCGCCCATGTCCACGGTGACACAGCGATAGAGGCCCTCATTGTATGGTGGCGGCAGTTGGGCAAACATCATGATGCCCAGATAGACGCCCGAATAGGAGTTCCCCTCGTAGGAGTTGATGAAGTAGGGAATTTGCGGCGGGCTGGAGATGCGGATGTGGCAACTCTCATCCTCGATCTTCAGATCGGCGGAAATTTCAAGATCGCCGTAGCCGTGACCGGCGTCCTCCAGGATCGCGACGCCGCGGTAGCTGCCGTTCGGCACGGTCTTGATGAGCGACCGCAGATGGCGGTCGGCCATTGTCATGAGCTCTTCGATGCAGGCCTTGACCTGTTCCGCGCCATACTTCTTCAGCATGTTGATGAGGTTACGTTCGCCCACCTGGCAGGCCCCGATCAGGGCGGCGAAATCACCTTCCTGATCGCGCCTCGCCCGCATGTTGGTCAGCACCAGGTTGAGGATGTCCTTGCGCGGGACGCCCCGGTCCCACAGCTTGATCGGCGGAACCCGAAGTCCTTCGCCATAGATCTCCGTGGCGTCGGGATTGTATCCCGCCGGCATGGGCCCTCCGATATCCGTCAGATGGCCCTTGCACACCGTCCAGAATATGTGCTCGCCCTCGAAGAATATCGGCCTGTAGAAGCACATATCGATGATATGGCTGCCCATATAGTCGGGGTCGTTGTGCAGGATCAGGTCACCTTCGTGAATATCCCCTTCAAAGTAGCCCTGTACGGCCTTCATGGCCGGCATCAGGGAACCGAGGTGGATCGGTATGTCCTGTCCCTGCATCACCATCTCAGGCGTGGCGTTGAAGATCGCCGTTGAATAGTCGCGCGCAAGATTGAACACCGTGGAGTGACCGGATTTCTCCACGGTCATGGTCATTTCCCGCTGGGTGGTCTCCAGGACCCCACGGACGACGGAAAGAGTGATGGGATCGATCTCGGTCACGTCACCCTCGTCATCACGTATGAGGCGCTGTCATGCAGGACGGCCTTCCAACCGGGCTGGATCACCAAAGTGGCGGTGACTTCCTCAATCACCGCCGGACCGGTGATCTCATGCCCGGCGCCAATCTTCGCGCCGTCATAGAGCGGCACCGATGTCGCGCTGCCGTCGTCGGAAAAAATCAGGTTGCGCCGGCCCTTAACCGCTTCGTCGAGACGCCGATCGCCGGTAATCGATGCCGGATTGGGGCGCTCGACACGGCCATAGAGCGTGCTCTCGATATTCACCAGTTCGATTTGGTTTTCCCGCTCCGAATAGGTGTAGAGCTGCTCGTGACGGGCGTGGAACGCCTCCTTGACCTGCTCAATCGTCTGCGAACTTATCTCGAACGTGTCTATGTCAACGGTGCAGTCGTGGATCTGACCGACATAGCGAAGCTCCATGCTGCGGCGGATGTCGATGTCGCGATCGGCAAAGCCATCCGATTTCAGGTCCGCGACGCCCCTTGCCTCGATCTCGTTATAGAGCGCATTGATCCGGGCGTAGGCCGCATCACCCTCAAGCCGCACGGGTATGGCCGCCATGTAATTGTATTTGACGTCCGAGATGATCTGCCCGTAGGCGCACAGACCGGAACTCAGTTTCGAGGCAATCACCGTGTCGATGCCCATCTCGGCGGCCAGCGCGGTGACATGGGCCCCGGTTGCGCCGCCCGCGGCCACCAGGACAAAGTCGCGTGGGTCATAGCCCCGTTCGACGGTGACCCGGCGGATCCCGTTGACCATGTTGTTGTTGACGATGGTGAAGATGCCATGGGCCGCCTTTTCGACCGAAATGCCCAGCGGCCGGGCAATCTTCTCGCTGATGGCGTCGTAGGACCTCTTGTAGTCGAGCGGCAGGCTGCCGCCGACCAGCCCGTCCGGATTGAGGTAGCCAAGGACCAGGTTCGCGTCGGACACGGTCGGTTCCGTTCCACCCTGGCCGTAGCATGCCGGTCCCGGATCGGAGCCGGCGCTTTGCGGTCCCACTTGCAGCAGGCCCATCTCATCGATCCAGCCGATGGACCCGCCACCGGCGCCGAGAGTTTCCACCTGGATCATCGGTACGCCGATGCGATAGCGCAGGAAGTCGATATTCTTGTTGAGATTGGTGACACCGTCCCGGGCCAAGGTGATGTCGAAGGATGTTCCGCCCATGTCGACGGTGATGACATTGAGGTGTCCGAAGGGCTCGCAAACGGCCAGAGCGGCCTGCGGCGCGGAGGCCGGCCCGGAATTGATCGCGTAGACCGATCTGTCGGTCATAACCTGGCCCAGGGCCAAGCCGCCATTGGACTGGAAGTAGCGGACCGGGTTCTCGGCTCCGAGCCGGTCGAAATAGGCATCGATGGAATCGACGTAGCGGCGCAGGGTCGGCGCGAGATACGCGTTCGTCACCGCCGTCGATGTGCGGGTGTATTCGCGTATCTGAGGATAGAGTTCGCTGCCAACCGTGAGGATCACGTCCGGCATCATCTCGGCGACGATTTGCGCCGCGCGCTGCTCGTGTTTTGGATTTAGCACCGACCAAAGGAAGGAGACGGCGACGGCCTCCACCCCTTCCTCCAGGAACAGGCGACAGGCCTCCCGCACATCCTCTTCGACCATCTCCGTCCTGATCGAGCCATCGGAGATCACCCGCTCGCGCACGCCCCGGCGCAGATATCGCGGCACCAGCATGACGGCCGGCGGATAGGTCTGGTCGTAGCGGTATCCGTCTTCCTTGTGGCCCAGCCTGATTTCGATGGAGTCTTCATGCCCCGCCGTGCAGATCAGTCCGACTTTGGCACCCTTGTGCTGAATCAACGCGTTGAGACCGACCGTGGTGCCGTTGATGCACAGATCGCACTGGGAAATGATGTCCGTCTCACTGACATTGAGATCGTTCGCGATCAGTTGCAGACCGTTCTTGATCGCCTCGGTCGGGTCATGCGGGGTCGACAGCGCCTTGTATATGTCGACCGTGCCCGTCGCCCGGTTGGCGAGGACGAAATCGGTGAACGTGCCACCGGCATCGACGCCTAGACGATACTGTGTGCGCATTCTTTCCGTCTTTCGGTCGGTCCATACATAGCTTTGCGGTCTTCGCCTGCCCCCTAGTCGAAATATCGAATTTTGATGCCGCGACCGTCATCCAGCCCGGTCTCACGCGCCCGCGCCCGCTCCTTGTCGAATTCGACAATGCGAATTGGCCCAACGTCGCGATCCCTCTTGCCGGTGCGATCACGAGCGTCCGCCGCGCCGGCCGGCGGTCCGAGCGGCGTGCCCGCGATGATCCTGCCAAAGGCCTCGTCATCCCGTGACGTGAATTGGAAGACACGATCCTCAGCGGCAGGTGGTCTTGCCCGGTCAGTGGTGGCGTTGTCATGGCCGGCCGGAGAGCGTTCAGCCGGCATCAGCCTGGAAAACGCCTTATCGTCCTCCTCCGTATAGCCGAAGCCCTGGCCGGGAATCCTTTGGCTTGCGGTTTGCCCCTGCTGGCCTGCGCGGACATCGCAGAGCGCGTTCAACAGACGGTCGAAGGCCCGATCATCGCTTTCGGTATAAGTGAATGCAGACCCCGAAGGTGTGTCCTTGTCAGGTGCGATGACTGATCTAGCGAGCCCCGCGGAAACCCTGACGCCATCGTTCAGACGATCGAAGTGGACCACATCGTCGGCCGTGTAGGCGCGGCCGTCGGCACGGCGTTCGGCAGGATCCCGGTCGACGCCGTCGCGCCGCGGATGCTCCGGTTTGATTTTTCCCGTGTCGACCAAAAGTCGGCTCCCCTGTTTGTTCCCCGTCGGGCTAGTCGAAATACGAAACCTTGATCTTTTTCTCACGCTCGCTGCGCTTCGGATCCACGTCGTCGAAATCCACCACCTTGACATGGCGGACATCTTCACCCCGCAACGGCCGCGGCTGTGTGTGGTCCGTCCTGGTGTTGTCGTGCGGTTTGAATTCCGTCGGCCCGTCCGGCGCGGAGGCGGCTCCGGTGCGCATAGCTGCGCTGGGGCCATTGCGTCCACGTCCGAACATGCCCTCCAGAATGCCGACCGGCTCCACGTCGTCATCGACAAACTCGTCGAAGATCCAACCATTGCGGAAGACGACGACCCGAGAGCAAAAGCCGATGAACTCCTCCAATTCGCTCGACATGTAGACGACCGAGTTCCCTTCCGCCGCGTAGTCCCTCAGATATCCGTAGAGGTCGCGCTTGGTGTCCACATCGATGCCGCGGGCCGGATCGTTGAGCACGAGGATCTTCGGATGCAGCGCGAAGGCGCGCGCGATCATCACTTTCTGCTGATTGCCGCCGCTGAGCGACGTGATCAGGTTGGACTTCGGGCCGGTCTTGATGGCCAGGCGCTCGACCTCCCAGTCGAACACGTCCGACAGCGCCAGCCAATCGATGAACCGGGCGATCGGAACGCGGGTATTGGTTCGGTACAAGGCGAAGAGAAGGTTTTCGAAAATGCTGAGATTAGGCAGAATGCCCTCGCGCTTGCGGTCGCCCGAAACAAAGGCGATACCGCGCGCCTTGGCATCCATGAGGTCCTTGATCGGCGTGAACCCGTTGGCGCCGATACCGCGGGTTTCCGGCGCCCCTTCGACCGCCGGCGCCACGCCCGCCAGAATGCGAACAAAGTCGTCCTGGCCGTGGCCGTCGAGACCGGTGACCCCGACGATTTCCCCCCTGAGCAGTTCAAAATCGACCGGTTCGCCGCTCGGCCAGACCGTCATGTCCCTGGTCCGCATGACCACGTCCCGACTGCTCGTCTTGTGTGCATCGGCACGGGTCGACAGCGCTTCCGCCGTTCGCCCGGTCATCAGGCTGAGCAGGTTTTGCTCCGTAATTTCCTCTTTTTCCAGCACACCGACGTCCCGGCCGTCGCGCATGACGGTTGCGCGGTCGCTGATGCGAATGAGTTCGGCGATGCGGTGGGTGACGATGAGCACCGCGGCGCCGCGATCCCGCAGTTCGCGCATCTTGGCAAACAGGCGCTCGGTCGAATCGTAATCGAGCGCGGCTGAAGACTCGTCCAGAATCAGCACCTTCGGGTCCGTCAGCAGGGCTCGCGCAATGGTAATCCAGGCCTTGGTGCTGAGCGGCAGATTTCCGGCCGGCTGAAACGGGTCCACATCCTCGCCGGCCAATTCCAACATGATCGAGCGCGCTTTTTCGACCTTTTCCCGGGCGGACATGGCCTTGACCCAGAATCCATCCGCCCCGGTGAACAGGTTGTCGACCACGCTGGCTTCGTCGGCGATCATCACCTCCTGGAAGACGGTGGCGATACCAAGCTCACGCGCCTCCACCGGCGATGTGGGATGATGATCGAGGATCGACACCCGGCCGGAATCGAGCGGCAGCACCCCGGACAGCACCTTGGCGAGCGTGCTCTTGCCGCAGCCATTGCCGCCGACAATCGCATGGATCTCCCCAAAGCGTGCGGAAAACGAGCAATCGTCCAGCGCCTTGGTGACATCGAACGATTTGAAGGCGTTCTTCACATAGAGTTCGCCGGCAAAGATCGGCAGCGCCGCCGGCTCGCGGCCGGCAGCACCGTCGATCTCCATCCGTGATGCCGCGTCACTATGCACGTTCATGGCCGTGTCGACCCGACAGGGTCAAGCCTCCGCGCCTAGTGCTTGGCAGGATCGTAACTTTCCGGATCAGCCGGATTGTCAAAAAACTGATTCAGATAGTCGGTCCCACCCCAGGCATCGATGCCGACATGCAGCCAGTCGGTGGAATTGCGGTCGCAGTTCTCGTCCAACACCTTTTTGATGTCGTCGAAACTGGCGGTCACGGTCGGAACCAGGATCGATTGGATCTTCGGCCCCTGACCCTGCATGGTCCGCATCATGATGTTCCAGCCGAGCTCAATGTCGTCACCGGGAGGCCATGTCTGGATCGCGGCACTGATGTATTCGGGATTGTTCCGCCAGTAGCAGAGCGCGCCCAACTCGCCGCCAATCGAAATCGGCGGAATGTCACGCCCGGATTGCAGCAAGGCCTGCAACACGCCGGTTTCACCGGACGATTGCACCGCGATGCCATCCAGTTTTTGCGGATGGGTGGCCAGCCATTTCTGGGTTTCAGCCTGGCCGACCTGCGACGTCCACATATGCGCGATATTGCCGACCAGTTTAATTTTCGGCGACTGTTTGAGCCCATCGAGAACGCCGGCGTTCTGAGAATCAGATGCCGAGGAGCCTGGGATGCCCTCAATAACCAGCACGTTGCCTTCTTCGCCGATCTCCTTGGCCATCCAGCGGCCGATTTCATAGCCTGCCTGATGGTAGTTCACAGACGAATTGATCGCGTAGGGTGACGTCACATATCCGGTGAAGGAGAAGGTCGGCACACCTTTGTCATAGGCATATTTGATCGTCTGGTTCAGAGCCGTCGGGTTGGAGCAGCAAATGATGATCGCGTCGACACCCTGGTCGACGAGCTGCCGCATCTGCTGAATCTGCAGGGAGTCCCGCAGGTTCGACTGGGTGATGATGATATCCTTTACCAGGCCGAGTTTCTGCCACTTGGGCAGAACTTCGCTGAGCAATCGCTTCATCGCACCCTTGCGCCAGGTATTGCCCGCATAGGTGCTGGCATAACCGATCGTCCAGGGGGGCTTCCGCTCGCTCTTCCAGTTCCGGTAGACACTCACTCCCAGCGGCTGCGCCGGATCCATCAGATCCGGATTGTAGACTTTCGCGCGGGTTTCCTCCGGGATCTCGTCCAACCCTTCGGCAGCACCCATGGTCGGCCACATCAACGGCCACGCCAATGCAGCGACCGCAATTCCCATCCATCTCATTTGACGTCTCCTGTATATCCCATCTGGCACCATGTTTTTCCTGCTCTTTTATCAAACGGCGGCTACAACACGGTGTCCTGGAAGGATTACAGGCCGATCCGGCTTAGTCAACCGCCGAATAGTGCCAAATATCATGAGACCTTCGCCAATTTGGTGCCATATGTCATAACAGACTGATGAGTCAGGGATATCGGCCCCGGCTCGAGGGGTATCCGGAATTCGGCTGTCTCGGCCGTGCCGGGCGGCGGCGCGCCCTGTCCGCCTCAAGACACCTCGAACTCTTCCAGCAACTTCGGCACGCTGCCGGCCGGATCGGAGGATTGCGCGGTGTTTCGGTGCTGTTTGACCAAATGGGTCATGAGGCTGCGCAGTTTGGCCGGCCGAACCGGCTTCTTCAGGATCCGGAAGCCGTGCTCCGACATGACGTTGTGGCGCCCGGTTTCGATGTCTCCGGTGATCAGCAGCGAGGGTACCGGTTCGCCAATCAGCATCTGGACCTTGGTAATGGCGTCAACGCCATCAGATCCGCCCGGCAGGCGAAAATCGGCAATGATGAAGTTGGGCTTCGGTTCCGCGGTGGCAACCACCTTCACCGCCTCATCCGTGGACCGGGAACAGATCGTTTCCAACCCCCAGCTCTCAAGCAACCCGCAGGTTGCCTGCAACACGGTCACGTCGTCCTCGACCAGAAGCACCCGAAGCCCGGTCAGTTCGCCGGTGGAAGCCACATCGTCTAGTCTCAGTGCCGGCGCATCCATCGGATTGGCCAGCGGCACCGTGACCGAAAAGCCGGACCCCTTTCCCAGTTCCGAACGATGGTCCACCGGATGCGACAGGCAGGCGGCAAGACGGCGGACGATGGCCAGGCCGAGCCCAAGACCGCGGCCACGGTCCCGTTCCTTGTTACCCAGTTGGTGGAACTCTTCGTAAATTGCGTCGGCCTGCTCCGCCGGGATGCCCGGACCTGTGTCCCACACTTCGATCGAGACCTGATCCCCGCGACGGCGGCAGCCTACCAGCACCTTGCCGCTGGTGGTGTAACGGATCGCGTTGGAGACCAGGTTCTGGAGGATGCGTTCAAGCAGCACGGGATCACTGTGCACCACCAGGGTGGACGGCACGACCCGGCATTCCAGGCCCTTGGTCTGGGCCAGGGTCTCGAAGGAACGGGCCACCCGGCGAAGCACTTCCTGGACCGAAAAGTTCTCCATCTGCGGCTGAACCTCGCCCGCGTCCAGTTGGGAGACGTCGAGCAACGCATTCAGGAGCCGGCCGGTGGTCACGGAGACGGCGTCGATATTGGAAAGAATTTTCTGTTTTTCCGGATCCTCGATCCGTTCCCGCAAAGCGGCGATGAACATCTGCATGGCGTGCATCGGTTGGCGCAGGTCGTGACTTGCCGCGGCGAGAAATTCCGACTTCGCCTTATTGGCACGCCGCGCCTCTTCTATGGCGCGTTCCAGCGCTTTGCGCTGCTCCCAGATCACGTGCTTCAGGTTGTTGAAACTCTGTGCGACCACGCCGAGCTCATCGCCCCTGTCCATGATCGCTCTCTCCCGCCGGGAATCCTCCCGCTCGGTGGAGGGATCGAATGTGTTGATCGTGTCGGTGAGGACATGGAACGGCTTCGTGATATTGCGTTTAACGACGAAGAAGAAGATGAGAATGACGATGCAAATTGTGAGCGCGGAAGACGCGATGGTGAAGTAGCGTGCCCTTTCCTCCACCTCGCTGGCAAAACTTACCGACGCCTGTTTCAGGGCGAACAGGATGACCAGAAGGCGGTCCAGTTCCGCGTTGAGTTGCTTCTCGCCATTTGCCGCTTCACCGATTGTTTCCTTGCCCATCAAATAAGAACCGAACTCGATGTGAAGCAGGAGCTGTTCGACGGTCTGGTTGTAGGACTTGCTCGTCGACTTGATCACATCGAGCTGTTCCAGGACGTCATTGCGATACCCTCCGATAACGTCGAACTTATCCGCCTCCGCGTAAACGGAGCTGTTGATCAACGCCACCGCGCTATCGATTTCGTTGTGGATCTGGATGTTCTTCAGCGTGTAGCGCGCCCGCTCCTTGACGTATTTGGCCTCCGTTTCCTTGTCGTAAACGACCCGGTCGCCGATAAAAATGATCTCCTTCAGGCTCAAGCGCATATCCTGAATATGCTGACGCACCGCCTCGGTGGCCGAAAACAACGGCAAGTACAGGTCGGACATCCGCCTGACTTCGGTGCCCAGCGAGCTGATCTGGGAAACGGCGATCGCAGTGATCAGCGAGTAGGAGATGATCTCGACAAATATGATCGTCATCACCTTCTGGCCGACGGTCATCTGGTTGATCAGCGTCCTGAATTTCATTGCGTTACCTTCCCCGGATGCACAGACACGGGCGGTCAGGATGCGGATTTGACCACCTGTCCGTGTGGCAAATGCAGCCCGTCCGACTGGCAGGTGCCACGACTTGGATAGAGGATGAAGGGCTGCGGGGGCACCGCCGCCGCGCTCTGATAGAGAATGTCGACCTGCCCGCGCCCGTTGAAGCGGCCGATTTTCGGCACGAGCCAACTGTTGAAGTTTTGCGGATCGATCCTGACCGAACCTTCCGGCGATTCGTCAGATGAAAGGGATATGCCACCGCAGACATCCCGAACCGCCCGCGCGCCGAGCCCGGAAAGACCGCTCCGCGCCACGATCTGCTCGATGGATTTCTTGAAGTAGAGAAAGCACAGATACGCCCCTTCCATATTGAAATGCGTAACGCCGCTGCGACCATAGGCCGACCCCAGGAACTCGTCGACGAATTGCCGGTTACATTGCGACGCGATGCTCTGGAAATAGGGTGCGGAAACGAAATGCCCTTCGCCCAGGGCGTGTCCAATTTCGCCGACCTCCAGTTCCGAGGTCGTAATCGACGCGGTCGGCAACCGGTCGGGCGTGAAGCCGGCGGCGGCATAGGCCTTTCGGAACCGGATGTCGGAGCGGCCGATGACCGTCGAAAAAATCCAGTCCGGGGACAGTGACCTGATCTGCGACATCGACGCTGAAAAATCGCCCTGGCCGACCGGCACCAGGGTCTCGCCGACGATCTGCCCGCCCAGTTCGAACAGGCCGCGCCTGGCATGGCGGTGCGCTTCCTGTGAGCGAACATTGTTGGTACCGACGAAGTAGACCCTGTTTCCGAACCGCTCGCACATGAACGGAATCAGAACGGACGGTTGTTGGTTGGGGATCGGCCCGGTGCAGACGATGCTTTGCCAGCACTCTCGCCCCTCGTATCCCGCCGGATAGAAGAGGAGCCCGCCATTCAGCTCGATCAACGGCATGATGGCCCGGCGACTGGCCGACGTGTAACCGCCGAAAATGGCGAGCACGCCCTCATCGCGCAAAAGATGCAACGCGCCTTCACGATAGGCCTTGATGTCGGACTTGGCGTCCACAAGGACCGGGGCGACCTTGAGGCCGGCAATACCGCCGTCGCGATTGATCTTGTCGATGCTAAACAGCGCAACATCGCGACAGGTCCGCTCGGTAAGGGAAAATTCTCCGGTCAACGACCAAAGCAGGCCGATTTTCAGTTGCCCGCGATCGTTCATCCATCGCATGGGCGGGATTTGGCCGCCATTATCCGATCGCACAATCGACGGAAAGCCGGCGGTGGCGACGGACGCAGCAGTACCAAAGAGAACCTGTCGCCTGGTCGCTGCTCCACTCATACCGAATTGCTTTGCCTGGTTCAGCGGTTGAAAGAGCCTGGATTCGACCCTGTCAACCGGAAGTACAGGCCGAACTCACCTATACTTCTGGCACAATAAACACAGCCAGTTTATGCTAGTTGGCGGTATATTTAAAGCCAATGCCGGCTCGTGTGTTAGAAGAGCCGAAGTCGCCGCGAGCATAGCTATGACTGCCGTCCGGCCATACCGGCAACTAGCCTGCAAATTTATATCTATGCTATTGTTATCAAACAAAAAAACATGATCAGGCAACCGGCCGCCGGTTGACATTGCCTGGTGCCAAACAATATAAGGGGAAGTGTAGGATCAAGAATTTTGAAACCCTGACTAGAAAGGTTGCAAGTTCTGACGCCCTCCAACGAACCGCTACGCATTCTCCTGGCCGATGACCATGCCCTGGTCCGCGGCGGCTTATCTTTGGTCATCAAATCAGCGCTCGTTGGCTCCGAGATCATTGAAGCGAGCGACTATCGGGAGACAATGGAGCGCCTGTCGGCCGATCCGAACCTGGACCTGCTTTTGCTGGACCTGAAAATGCCGGGCGTCAAAGGGCTGGAGGGGCTCAAATATATATGCGAATCCCACCCGGAAATTCCGGTGGCGGTGATTTCGGTTGAAGAAGATGCCCGCACCATCCGCGCGGCCCTCGCCATGGGCGCTGTCGGGTACATTCCGAAGACCTCCTCGCCAAATGTCACCACGGGTGCGATCCAACTGATCGTATCGGGCGGGATTTACGTACCGCCCCACGTCTTGGGCGAACCGCCGCGAGGCGAAGCCGGCGACGACATGTTCCTCACCCCCGCGGGCGGTCCGCGGCCGACCGAGCCGGATGCCAAGGCACTCGGCGTGACGCGCCGTCAAAAGGATGTGCTCGACCTGTTGTCCACCGGTAAGTCGAACAAGCAGATCGCTGCCGAACTGGGGCTAACGGCGGGTACGGTGAAAATGCACACTTCCAGGATATTCAAGCAGCTCGGCGTCTCCAACCGGACGCAAGCCGTCGCCAAGTATACCCAAATGAAGCGCGACCTTGAGGGTATCTCCTAGCGCGTTTAGCGGTAAAATGGAGCCACAATTCACACCACACAGTCATTGTTCATAGTGAACCCGACTAAACGCAACGGGCATTAATACCAAGGGCGGGCAAAAGATCATGGACCGCGGGGAATGCGGGACATGGGGGTTAGACTACGGAAAAACACAGCAGGAAGCACAGGCGGCCGGGTAATCCCCGTTTCCCGGCTGACCGTTTGGCTGGGGCGGCAGGATTCGAACCTGCGAATGGCGGCACCAAAAGCCGCTGCCTTACCACTTGGCCACGCCCCAAGATCAGCGGTCGGAGACCGGTCGCGGCGCTTCCTATAGCGCCTTCGGCGATGGTCGGCAAGCGCCGGCTCGACCTTGCCGGATCACCGCCGGAGAAAAACGGCCGCAAGCGGCGGCCGGTCGGGCGCCGGGCGGCACGATTCTGCCTTGCAGGGCCGCAAGGGTGGCGGTATAAACCGCCGGCAATCACGGCGGAGTGTAGCGCAGCCTGGTAGCGCACCTCGTTCGGGACGAGGGGGTCGCAGGTTCAAATCCTGCCACTCCGACCAGAATTGCCCGTTATCCCTCAATAGCTTATACCCTTCATCCGATGCCGGCGGCGGCTGGCGATGCGCCGGTTGCCGGGCATCCCAGCACAGCCGCGAGTGGGCATCGGATCACTGACCGGCCGTCTTTCGGCCGAGTTCGTTGGGCTTGAAATCGTAGAACACGAAATCGTTGCGGCTGATGCCGCCGCGCTGTTTCTTGGCTTCGCCCATCTGGCCGATCCCTTTCTGCGCCCGTTTCTGGGCGCCGCGCAGAGCTTTTTTCTGCTCCTGGGTCGGATCGTCGATGGCGTAAATCCGCGGTTCCCGCTCGTCCTTGTGCAACACCGTGAGATAGACCGTCTTGCCGATTTCCACATGATGGACGTAGCGGAACTTTTCCTGCAGCCGGTCAAGCATGCCGGTTGGATATCCAAGGACGTCGTTCAGGCCGAACCAGGTGGTCAGAGCCAGGGTCAGCGCGGCCGGGATCACCGCGAACAGCCAGCGGCGCTCGCGCTGCCAGACCCGGATTGCCAGGATCAGGGCGAAGATGGTGAACAGCACACCGGCTATCGTGTAGATGGCAATCATTGTCCGTTGTTCCCATTGGTGTTCGGCGGTTGGTTTTGAGCGATCATGATTTCCGATTCATCCAAGTCGACCACATCGCCTCCCTCATCGATGGTGAAGGCGAGAAACGTGCGCTCCTGGCCGGCCTCGCTCAACGGTATGGTCTTGTCGTAGACGACCTTGAACGGATTGAGCTTCATCATCTGCACATTGACGTCGGTCAGGGCGCTGTCGCGCTTGGAATACATATGCAGATTGAACACGTATTCGCCCTTCTGCCAGCCGCGGAAGGTGGTGACTTCCTTGTTGATGTAGACGGTCTTTGAAGACCCGTCGGGCAGTTTGATCGTGTCGGAAATGGCGCCCGTATCATCGCGATCCAGATGATAGATCTCGACCTCCCGATTGCGGAACGACAACAGCCGTCCCGACGGTGTGCGCAGCCAGGAATCCACGTCGTCCCGGCTCTTGGCGTCCCATTCCACGACGATCAGAAATTCCGCCTTGCGCTCCACTTCCGCCTTCTTCGCCACCGGGTTCATGTGCAAAAGCACCAGGAAGAACAGGACGACGAAGGTCATCAGGACGATCCACAGAAAGTCCAGATAGGACGTGAAGAGCCGGCTCATTTGAGGATCCGCCCCTGGACGGTCAGGAACATGGAGCAGACCAGGCCGACGGCGGTGGTCGAGAGCGCGGTGCCCATGCCGGTCGCCAGGATCAAGACCAGCTTCTTGGTCTCCGACGGACTGGTGATGTCGACGCCGTTGGTGGCGACGGAGCCTAGGAGATAGACGAAGCCGATCAGCGTGCCAAGCATGCCCAGTTGCTGCATCAGGCCGGCAATGAACTCGATCAGGTCATGACGAACCGTTGCCGTGCGGAAATAGAGCTTGCCCTGATGCAGCGTGGTCAGAAAGTAGAGCGCGATGATGCCGAAGGAGATGAAGGTGATATCGGCCTGGTAGAGGTGGTAATGCAGGTCGAAATAGGCGGCGACCGCGAAGGCGAGAATGGTGATCCACGTCCACAGCCACCAATAGAGTTGTTTGGTCATTTTGTCCTCATGAACGATACCGGCGGTCGTTGCGCCGGGATTGTTGGGGCAAGGCGTGCTGACGGCGATCGGACTGGTCCGGATGAACCCGCTTTCCGTCCGCAGCGGCCGCGTGTCGATGCGCGATCATCGATCAGGCCGCGCGTCCGCGGGGCGGGCGAGATGCCGTGTGCACGCATTGCGCGTTGGAAATCAGGAGATAATGCCGGGCGCCGGAACGATCAGGCAGTTGCGCACATGCCAGGTGCCGTCCGCGGCCTTTTTGACCAGCAATGCCGCCCACCAAAGCCGCCCCTTGCGGTCGGTGATGTAGGCATATTGGATTGGCTCTTGCGGGTTCTTGACGCTCAGGCCGTCCATGCGCATGTCCTTGGCGATGGTGAACGGTCCCTGCAGCACGGAATAGACTTTGAGCATGTGCCCGGCATCCTGGAATTTCGACCGGATCTCCGGTGCCGCGAGGCGATAGAGGATGTCGGCATTGCGGGACGACATGGCCGCGACATGGGCCCGCGTGATGAACGAGATTTCTCGCCGGTCGGCCTCATTGAGCGGACGAACCGGTTGAGCCTCCTGCTGCTGCGGCACTGCCGCGCGATGGGGCGGAAACGCCTGTGCCGCGGTTACGCATGCGAGCCCGACCGCCGCTGCTATCGTCGTGATTTTGATGGAAGAAAGAATCGACTGGTACATCATGCACCTCCTCATGCCAGTCGAGGCCATTGATGTATCGATAGCGAGGGTGCGTGCGGTGTAGTCCCGGCATCAATCCAATGCGATCGAATTCGCACGTTACCGATGGTATTCCAAGATGGCCTCAGATCCCGGACACCGGTAGAACGTCGTATCTCGAACTCGAACTAAAGGTTTCCCGGGGTTTTCCGGAGCTGATTGCCACACCTAGCCCGGCGGTCACCGTGGAAAAACTATCATTGGAAAGCCGCGACTACTAATACCCTCGCCAAATCGCCGCTTACAAAGTTATATGTAAGTAAAAACCGAATTGCAATTCAATTTCGCGGATTAATTCGTTTTGTACGCAAAATGACGCATGGAACCTTTCGAATACAATGTAATTTCTTCTTAAGGTAATGGGAGTTGTGTTTTGTTCAATCTTTAATACGAAATTTACGTTGCGCCTTGTCCACAATACACTTACGGATGCCAGATAATACTATTGTAGAAATTTACAGTATCCAATTGTAGTGGTGGCATTTTCCAGGCGTTTGTAAGTGAACCTGATTCGGCCCGGTCGGGACCGTGAATCGCTGTATCGGCAGCCCGGGATCGGCAGTGCGGCAAGGTCGATTGACAACGCCGCCGCCAAGCCCTTGGATATGGATCGGCCGGGAAACGGCTTGATGTGACGAAACAGGGTCCGGCGAATTGGGGGAAGTTAGGGTGGCGCCATTGTCGGTTGATGGCCCGGTTCAGACCGGTCGCGAGGCGCTCCGGCGCTGTCGTCAGCGCGGTTGACCATGGACGACCGGTCTCTCCAATTCCTGGAAACCATGGCCGTGATCGGGGCCATTGGCGCGGCCGCGTTCCTGGTCTACCTGGTGTCCCGCCACTTGATGCGACGGCAGCCGTCCGATGGATCTGAGACCGGGCACCCGGCGGAACCCCATTGGGCCGTGTTCCTGATTGCCGGGATCGCCCTGGCGGTGGCGGTCGCAGTGGTGATGTGGATCTTCTTCCGGTCCGGTATGGGGGGATCCCTGGCGGGCGATTCAAAGTCGGCGACGTTCCTGGCGGTCATGTTGGTGATCGCGGTTTTGGGGATCGTCGGCTTCGCGATCGGCCTTGCCGCCCTGGTCTATGGCGGAAAGGACCGAGACCCATCCGGTTTCGGCGGCCCGGTTGCGACCGGCGAGCCGCCTCCTGAACCATCCGCGCAGCCGGCTCCGGCACGGCACAGCCCCGCCAGGCTGCGGGTGATCGGCTTGTTGGCCATCCCCGTGGCCATTCTCATCCTGGGTTGGACGGCGTTATCCCATGACCGGCAATACGCGGTGCTTGCCGGCCTGGTCTATCCGGCGGCGTTTGCCGTGGCGGTGGTGTTGTTGTTCGACAAGGCGACCCGCGCCTGGAGCCAGAAGGGGGCGGCCGAAAGCTTCCGCGAGTGGCTGTTTTGCGACGGCATCGTGTTTCTCCTGGTGCTCGCCCATCTCAATCTGATCGCCTTCGCGCCGGCGGCCGCCTATCGGGCGCTGATCGTGGATATGATCGTCGTCGCCGGTTTTGTGCTGGTGTTTCTGGCGGTCGACCGCAGCCGCGCCCGGCTGCGCTTTCTGCTCGCCTATCTCTACCTCATCGCATTACCGATCCTCTTGATCATCTGGCAGATGGTCCATGTGAGCGACGACGCCGAGGCGCCGGTGGAGGCGGGGTCGTGGTGGGAGACGGCATGGCCGGTCTTTTTCCTGTCGATCATATTCGCGGTACTGGAGGTCATCGCCCTGATTGCCGCCCGCGGCAATGACAATCACGGGCTTCCGGCGGCAAAAGATGCCATCTTTGTCGCCCTTTACGCGATTTTACTGTTGATCGCCATTCCCTGACCGCCTGCTTATCGGCGCGGCACGCCATGCATGCCTTTGATGGTTAAAATTCCGATCTTATATAGAATGGGTTGTATCGTTGGCGTTGATTCCGTGGCGGCAATGCGCGGCCACAGATCGATTTTTGCGATTTTTCGTAGCTCAAATATTGAAAATGTGATTCATATGTATTACATATAAATACAAATGACACATGGATGATTTCGCGGAGTTGCCGCCTCATGCCTGGAAAATCGGTCGCGCTGAGTGTTCGCCTGTCGCAGGAGGAAGCCTCGTTTCTTGCCACCTGGAATCCGTCCGGCGTCACGTCACTTAGCGAGAAAGTGCGCATGATCATCAAGGAGGCCGCCCAACGGCAATCGGGAACGGCGGGGTATTCGGAGCTTCTAAGCTTCTGGGAAAACACGCTTTCCGGGCCGATGCACCAGTTGCGCGAGGCGGAAGCGGAAAACGATGTTCATTCCGAATTGATGACCCAGTTCGGGCATTGGCTGCCGGATGCGGCCGCCCTGTTGATGGCGCGCATTCCCCAGCCGGACAGCGACGAGGCGACCGAAGACCTGAAGGCGTTGGAGGCGGTCATCGTCGACCGCATCCTATCGCTCATGGATCAGGTCCTGCGCATGGGCATTACCCGCGAGGGACCCTGTTATGATCCCGGTGTCGTCAACCGCAAGGCGCGGCGGGTTGCGGACGTGGCATCATTGTTGAAACGCTCATACGAAGAAGAAGGAGAGAAACATGGCTGAGACACTTGCCTCCCGGGTCGGACGCCTGATCAGCGGTACCGCCAACAGTCTGGTCGATGCAATTGAGAATGCGGCGCCGGAAATCGTGATGGAACAGGCACTGCGCGAGATCGATCAGGCGATCGACGACGTGCGGGCCGAATTGGGCACCGTCGTTGCGCGAAATCACATGGCGACACGCCGGCTGGTGGACGAAAACCGCAAGCATGGCGACCTGACCGAAAAGACCAAACTGGCGCTCTATGAAGGCCGGGAGGACCTGGCCAAGACCGCCGTGTCCCAAATCCTGGATATCGAAGGCCAGATCCCGATCCTGGAAGCGACGATTTCGGAGACCAAGGATGAGGAAGCCAAGCTTGAAAGCTATATCGTGGCGCTTCAGGGCCGGCGGCGGGAAATGAAGGACGAGCTTGGCGCCTTTCGTGCCGCGCAAACCGCATCCGCGCGCTCCGAGAGCGCGGGGAGCGCGACGCCAGCGGCCTCGGGCGGCGTGGCCGGCACGGTGCGCGACGCGGAACGGGCTTTCGAACGGGCCATGGAGGGCGGTGGCGGCATCGCCGGAACGCCCCTGCCCGATCCGGACACCGCCGCCAAGCAGGCGGAGCTTGATGATCTCGCCCATCAAAAGAAAATCACCGATCGGCTGGCGGCCATACGAAAGGAGATCGACTGACTGTGATTGATTTTATCCTCGCACCGGAAAATCTGCCCTTTGCCGTGGCGCTCGGGCTGATGCTGGCCATCGCCGTCCTGGAAGGCGCGATGACCCTGGTCGGGGCCGGCCTGTCGGAGGCCATCGACAACATGCTGCCCGGCGCGCCGGACTTGGATGCCGATTTAGATATCGCCGACGGGCCGGAATTCGACGCCGATCTTGATATCGGTGACGGCCCGTCCGCCGGTGATTTGGCGGACGCCGACGGTCCTGATGCCGGCGGCGTGGAGGCGCAAGACGGCGGGCTTACCCCGCTAACCAAGGTGCTCGGCTGGTTGCAGATCGGTAAGGTGCCGTTCTTGGTTCTCCTGGTCTGCTTCCTGGCCGTGTTCGGTCTGGCCGGGTTCATCATCCAGAACCTGGTGCAGATGGTAACCGGCGGATTGCTGCCGTCGGTGCTGGCGGCAATCCCGGCGCTCGCGGTGGCCATTCCATCGATCCGCGTCATCGGCGGCGGGCTGGCGAAGCTGATCCCCAAGGACGAAACCTCGGCGGTTGCCAGCGGCAGTTTCATCGGGCGGATCGCGACGATCACGATCGGCACGGCAAAAACCGGGCAACCTGCGGAGGCCCGGCTGACCGACCAACACGGCCAGGTCCACTACGTGATGGTGGTGCCGGACAAGGCGGAAGACAGCCTGGAGACCGGCTCGGCAGTGCTGCTTGTCTCAAAGGACGGGCCGAATTTCCGGGCGATCGCGAACACCAATCCGCATCTGGTCGACGACTGACTTGATCCGTGGGACCACCGGGGACCCGGGCAATGATCCGACCCCGCGCCGGTAACGGGCAAACACTGTTGATATCAACAATAATTAGAGGAGAAAAACCATGAGTTCGTCACTCTTTACCATTCTAATCATTGTCGGAATCATCCTCCTGGCACTTCTGACGATCGGCTTGATCTTCTCCCGGCTCTACAAGCGCTCGTCGAAGGAAGTGGCCTTTGTCCGCACCGGCCTCGGCGGGCAGAAAGTCATTCTCAATGGCGGCGCAATCGTATTGCCGGTGTTGCACGAGATCATCCCGGTCAATTTGAACACCATGCGCCTGGAAGTGCGCCGGTCGAATGATCAGGCGCTGATCACCCGCGACCGCATGCGGGTCGATGTGCTGGCGGAGTTCTATACCCGCGTCAAGCCGACCGCCGATGCCATCGCCAGCGCCGCGCAGACACTCGGCCAGCGGACCATGGTGCCCGATGCCCTGCGTGATCTGGTGGAAGGCAAGTTCGTCGACGCCTTGCGGGCCGTCGCCGCGGAAATGACCATGGAGGAACTGCACGAACGGCGGGTCGATTTCGTGCAGAAGGTCCAGGTGGCCGTCACGGAAGATCTCTTGAAGAACGGCCTGGAACTGGAAACCGTGTCGCTTACCGGGCTCGACCAGACGAGCAAGGAATACTTCAATCCCGATAACGCGTTTGACGCTGCCGGCCTGACCCGGCTGACCTCGGAAATCGAGGAAAAGCGCCAACGGCGCAACGAGATCGAACAGGACACCCAGGTGGCGATCGAGCAAAAGAACCTGGAAGCCGATCGCCAGAAGCTGGAGATCGCCCGCGACGTGGAATATGCGCGGCTGCAGCAGGAACGGGAAATCTCCATACGCCGGGCGTCGCAGATGGCGGAAGTGGCCAGCGAGCAATCGGCCAAGGAGCGGGAAGCCAAGCAGGCTGAAATCCTCGCCGAGCAGCAGGTGAAGACCGCCGAGATCGAAGCCAGCCGGCAGATCGAGGAACAGCGCATCGAAAAGGAACGCACCATTCGCGAGCAGGACATCAGCCGCGAGAAGACCGTCGAGATCGCCAATCAGGAACGGTCCATCGCCATTGCTGAGAAGTCGCGCGAGCAATCGCTGGCGCAGGCGGAAGCGTCGCGGGCCCGGTCGGAAGCGGTAAAGGCGGAGGAACTGGTGGCGACCGTGCGCGAAACCGAAATCGCCGAACGGCAAAAATCAGTTGACTTGGTGGAGGCCCGCCGACAGGCCGAGCGGGAGGCGATCGCCATCCAGGTGGCGGCAGAAGCCAAGAAACTGGCCGCCGAGGACGAGGCGGAATCCATCAATACCCTGGCCAATGCGGAGGCCTCCCGTGTCCGCATAACGGCCGAAGGCGCCGCGGAAGCGGAAAAACTCGCCGCGGAGGCGGCGGAGGCTCGCTACACGGTCGACGCGGCCGGCCGCCTGGCCATCAACGAGGCCGACAATGTGCTCAGCCAGGAAATCGTCGCCATGAAGGTCCGTCTGGCGGCCATCGAACACCTGCAGGGGATCGTGCGCGAATCCGTCAAACCGATGGAGAATATCGACGGTATCAAGATCATCCAGGTGGACGGGTTGACCGGCGGTGGCGGCGGACATGGCGGCAATGGCAGCGGAGGCGCGGTCAATGGCGGCGGCGGCAATCTTGCCGACCAGGTGGTGGCAAGCGCGTTGCGTTACCGCAGCCAGGCGCCCTTGGTCGACGCGCTGATGAAGGAAGTCGGCCTGTCGGGCGCCGATCTGGCAGGCCTCGCCGCGGCGGCAAGGTCGGAGGCACAGGACCAGGCGCCGGCGGCGGCCGACGATACGGCGCCGGCACTGACGGAGGACGCCACCGACTATGCGCCGGTCGGCGCCGGCGATTTCGTCGCCGATGCATCGGCGGCGACCCCGGATCAGCAGGCACCGGCGGCAAAGCCGATCGAGCCGGCCTGATTTAACGGCGCGCACAAACAAACGCCCGGCGGGCCAGGGAGCGCGTGTTCCCGTCGACCGGCCTCATCCATATCGTCAGCAGTCATTCCCGTGAAAGCGGGAATGATTGCACGGTTTAGATTAACCCGTGCGGCATAACACGTTGAAATACAGCCCCTTCCCTTCATCCAACTCAATTCGGACACGGACCGTGATCCCCTACTCATCCGTCACCACCCGATTCATTCGGGTGGTCCATCGGCGGCCCGGCTTGTGGCTCGGTCCGTGGCAAAATCCCCACCCTATCAACCCGCTAAACCGCCAATGGATAACCCGCATGAAGCGGGTTATGACGATGGAGAGAGTGTCGGCGTGGCGGCGATTGGCCGAGCCGGACAGCACTGCGCTTTCGCGGGAATTGTCTGTTTGATTTGAGATCCCGTTTTTTCGCACCACACATCAATGCGGCGCACCGGATTAGCGCATTGTCCGCCCGGCTACGCACCGGGGCATCGCCTGTCGTTGGCGCCGCCGCGGGTCTTGGTAACTACGTATAATTCCTTATATAACCGGTATGATCCTGCATCCCGCCTCTCCGCTCCGCCGGCATTTACATTTGACCGGCGCCCGTTATGGTAGCCGCCGGACCGGCAGCCGTCGGTCCTCGGGGTCTGATAGCCCCACCAACAGCGTTTGGCATCAGACGCATTGATGCCTCCTCGCACCTTTCGGTCGGGGAGGCAATGGCGTATGTCCAGGGCCCCGGCCTAAAGGTCATTGCGGCCGACTGTTGGCGGTCTATCAGCTCCCCGGCTACCAGGGTAATCCCTGGTGGCCGTTTTCTTTTCCGGCCACGGGTGCACGCCATGGAGACCGTTGATTTCTGGACGCAATTTTTCAACGCCTATCTGGCCTCGCCAGACTGGATCAAGGGGCTTGCCGTCATTCTCGCCTTCGCCGCGCCGGCAACGGTGCTGATCGGCCTCGCCTGGCTTCTCCTTGGCCGGCGCGTCCGAGACACGGCCGGGGATCGGTTGCCGGACCCGCCCGATCCGGCCGACCCCCTGGTCTTCTCCGTCCACCGCGCTCCGGACGGCACCTTGCGGCGCTACTTGCATCCAGGCAATGGCAGCCCGGTGGAACTCCTGACCGGTGACGCCGGCCCGGTATCAGATGACTGATAGGGAGATCCCGGGGGGCGGTCTATATGCCCTTCCGATCGGATGCGACACGATGCAGGCAATGTCGGCAGACGGCAAAAGCCGGTCAAGATGGTTCCTATTGAGGACAACATGTTCTAGGCTGCGGCAAATCATAATCTGTCCGGCGGACGCGTCCCGACCGCCGGTGCCAATTTTTGAGTGTGATGGAAACGGCGATGACGGGGTGGCAGTGGTTTTGGACGCTGGTCGGGTTGGTAATCTACCTGATCGTTCTGATTTTTCTTTATTTCTATCAACCCTTTGAAACGCTGTTCGAGATCGTCGTCTACGGTCTCAGCTACTCCAATGCCATATTCTGGACGGCCCTGGTGATCGGCATTGTCGGCTTTTGCATCTATCACTGGCGGGCCTACAGGCTGCATATCGTGCAGCAGCGCTCCGTGGAGGCGATGGTTCTCAGTTCCCTGCGCGGGTCGACCTATGTGGCGATCCTGCTGACCGGCGGCGCGGCCTTGCAGGCGCTGCAGATCCTGTGTGTCTACCTGCTCGATCCGGCCCGGGGGCTCGATGCCGACTTCGGCAAGCGGCTTGTGGCAATTGTCGCGCTGATCCTGCTGACAGGCCTGTTCTGCATCATTTTCTGGTTACTCAGGGTGATTAAGACCGCCGGCAGCGCGGCGCGGGCGTCGTGACGCGGATATGCGCCGCAACCTGTTAGCGACGGCCGAACCGGCCGGGTTCCTAAATATATTTCAATAAATATCTGGCACCCTAATGGCCAAGTCAATGTTGCGTATCAAGGCCACTCATGGGACAGAATTCCCTATTTCAACTATTAAATCCGATGGTTATGATGTTGTTCTCCATCGGGTTTTTTATAATTTACTTCCAATTCAAAAAATTGGAAGCAGCCGCATGGTGGGGTACGTCCTATTCATTCGGCGCATTGGCTTTTGTCTTGGATATATATAGAAATAATTTTGATGAAATCAGAATCAGCTATCTGATAAACACGATTTTTATGCTCGTTCCGATATTTTTTGTTATAGCTATTGCAAAACGCTACAACAAAACACCACCACTGGCAGGAAGCATTGCTTTGTTGATCCTGACGGAGTTCGGATTGACCTGGTTTTGGTTTGTCGATCCGGATATTCTTGGCCGAACATATGTAATAAATATCGGTATCGGCTTGATGTTCGCGTTAGGTTTACCATTATTCTTCGGCAGATTAAAATACGTTATGGACAGGATAATTTTTCTTTGTCTGGCTGCGATGATTCTACAATGTGTGGTGAGAACTCCGCTTGTAAATTATTTCACAAGTGAATCAATGACGCCAGAGAACTACGCCAATACATCCCATGCATTGGCTCTGCATTTCATATCTGCAATAATATCGCTGTCATTGGCCGTGTCTTTATTTTTGGCATTCGGAATGGAGATCATTCTCGAACTGGAAAACCGGTTGGATATTGACGTGCTGACCCGCGTTTTGAACCGGCGCGGCTTCGAGGCCGCCGCGCGCCGCAGTATTGACTCGGCAAGACAGTCAAAACGTCCATTATCCCTAATAATGTGTGATATCGACGATTTTAAGAGAGTGAACGACACCCATGGTCACGCAATGGGCGATCAGGTGATTGTCGCCTTCGCGGACATTCTCAAACTGTCATGCCGCCAGACGGATTGTGTCGGCCGGTTGGGCGGCGAGGAATTCTGCATCATTCTGCCGACGGCAAATCTCGATACGGCGTTCGAAATCGCCGAGAAGTCGCGGGGTAAGCTCGAGGCGGAAAGGATTTCCGGGCTTCCGACCCGCGAATCGGTGACCGCCAGCTTCGGTATCTCGAAACTGGAAATCTACGACACCTACGAAACGTTGCTGGCCAGGGCGGATGCGGCACTTTATGTGGCGAAGCGGCAGGGGAAAAACCGGGTCGAACTGGGGGTCGAAAGACCGCGGCGCTCCGTGGAGCGTTGGCGCACCGTGCCGGCGACCGGAACCTTCGGATAGAGTGTCGGATCACTCGATTGAATTCGATACGAATGGTGACGTCGTCGTTCCCGCGAAAGCGGGAATCCGGAGCCACAAATACCGGCATTTGCTCGCTGCCCTGGATTCCCGCTTTCGCGGGAACGACTGTGTGGTGTGACGTGTGAACCCATTTTACCGCAACAGGCCCTGATTTGGCGGATCGTGTGAGCGACCGGTGCCCTGGACTCGTCCCATCGCTGATCTACATATTCGGTGATCGCCACTCCGACACACCTATACAATCTGGTCGTTATTATGATCCGTCTTACCTATAGCCTCGCCTTCGTCACCATATTCATGATCGGCATCGCAACCGATGCCAATGCGCAAACCGCCGACACGATCTACACAAACGGAAAAATCGTCACGGTTGATCCGGGTCAGCCCGTCGTGGAGGCGGTCGCGATCGCGGACCGCAAGTTTATCGCTGTCGGCTCGGCCGCGGACGTCGCGGCGCATAAGGGACCGCAAACCAAGGTGATCGATCTTGCTGGCGCATTCGCCATGCCGGGCATCGTCGACGTCCACATGCATCCGTTCGAAGACTTTCATCGCGATACCTATCTGTTGGGAATCGAGGACAACAGCACACCTGAAGCCATTCTCGCCGCGGTGAAGGCCTATGCGGATGCCAATCCTGAGAAGGAGTGGATCATCGGAGGCTCATGGCCGCCGGGAATGTTTGCCGACGAAGCGCCGACACGGCAAATGCTCGATGAAATCCTCCCGGACCGGCCGGTCTTTTTGCAGGACCAAAGCGCCCATAGTGTCTGGATGAACACCAAGGCCCTTGAACTCGCCGGCTTCATGGAGGCAAAAGACGCGGATTTGCCGGAAGGATCGGTGGTGGTGCGAGACGCCAACGGCGTGCCATCGGGCACGATCCGCGAATTCGCCATCGGCTATGCCCGCCGTTCGATGCCGCCATTCCCGGCCGAAGAGATGATCGGAACGGCGCGCGGTTTCCAAAAGCTGTTTCACAGTCTCGGACTGACGACTGTCAAGACCG
The DNA here is from genome assembly GCA_965224185.1 of Rhodobiaceae bacterium. Taxonomy (GTDB): domain Bacteria; phylum Pseudomonadota; class Alphaproteobacteria; order Rhizobiales. The sequence goes on from OZ245042.1 coordinate 818,144, forward strand.
CCGCCGGCTATCAGTCGCATATAGACGCCGTCCACGCCCTGGACAAGGCCGGCGAGTGGAAGCTCAGAATGCACATGGCCATGAGCTACAATTACTATGACGCCGGCAGCACCCTTCAGGAGCAGATCGATGCCATAAAGTCCGCCGACAAGTATGTTCTTGAATTCTTCGACCCGCGCGGTTTCAAGATATTCATGGATGGCACGCCGCCGACCCGCGAGGGATGGGTGGTCGATCCCTATCCCGGTACCGACAATTACGGGGTCCATTACTATTCGCCGCCGGACCTGGCGGTGATCTATTCCATGGCCACGCAGATGAACCGGGTCGTCATGGCCCATGCCACCGGCGACCGGTCCGTCCGGGAAGTGCTCAATGCCATCAAAACGGCGCGGAAGACCTATCCGGATTCGCCCTTGCGGCATCATCCGACCCATAATGGCCTGGTCCACGATGACGATCTTCAAATGTTCAAGGACCTGGAGCTGACCGTCGAACTCTCGCCGATCGCGTGGTTTCCCGCCGACACGGTTGCGTCGTTTGAGCAAATTATGGGCCGCTCCACAGTCGCCAACTACACCAATCCCCGCCGCCTCCTTGACGCCGGCCTTAATATTGCCGTCGCCAGCGATTGGTCGGTCGGCCCTTTGAGTCCCTGGCAGCGCATCAGTTTTCTGGTATCCCGCATTCGTCCGGAGGATCCCGAAAGCGGGCCATTCCTGCCCGATAGCGCGATAACGCCCCAGGAAGCGATCCGGGCCTCGACACTGGGTGCGGCGCATGTCATCGGCGTTGAAAACGAGACTGGCTCGATCGCTGTCGGCAAGTTCGCCGACATGATCGTGCTCGATCGCGACATCACGGCAATCCCGCCGGTCGACATCAAGGATACCAAGGTGCTGCGCACGCTGTTTGCCGGCGAGGAGGTCCATACGGCCAATTAGGGGTCGTCGTAACGGGGCTCGGACGATAGCGCACGGCGCATAGACGCCGGGTCGCATCATGATAGCGGCGCGGCGGTGGTTGGGCATGTCCTGCATTCGGTCCGCAAAGCCCGCTGACCTGCCACGGCCAAAGCTTGTTGCCATAAAATGGAGTCACAAAAAACCACACAGTCATCAACTCAGTTGATAGCATAGATTTCATCTCTGACTTTAGCGTTTGCGATGACGATTAGGTTTCGTGCGATTGCGATGATTGCGACGATGGGTTTTTTTCCTTTTTCGATGAGGTTTTGATATTTGGCTTTGAGGGTTTCGTTGTGGCGAATTGCGCTCAGGGCGGCCATGAAGAGGGCCTTGCGCAACTGTGGTCGTCCGCCGCGAACGGGTCGGTATCCGCGTCTGGTACCGCTGTCATTGGCGGCCGGTGCGAGGCCGGTGATGCTGGCGGCCTGTTTTCCGGTCATGTCGCCCAATTCGGGCATCAGGGCGATCAGCACGGCTGTGGTCTGCGGGCCGATGCCGGATATGGCACGCAAGACCTTGGCCTTGGCGCGGGTCCGGGCGTCCTGGTCGATCAGCCGGTCGATCTGGGTGTCGATGGTCTTGATCTGGCGTTTCAAGGTTGCCAGCAGCAACCGGCAGCTTTTGACGACCGCGGCATTGCCGGTCGGGGCGGCCAGGCGGTTTTTCTCCTGGGTTTGCATGTCGACCAGGTCGGCGCGGCGCTCCACCAGCGCCTTGAGGGCCAGTTGGTGGGCCGTGTGCGGCTGATAAAGGGCCAGATCGTGCCGTCTGTCGCGGCCGTAAAGGGCCAGCAGGCGGGCATCGATGGTGTCGGTCTTGGCGATCTGGCCGCAGGCGCGGGCAAAGCTCTTGACCCGGTAGGGATGGGCCCGGTGCACGGCAAAGCCGTGCGCCAGAAGAAGGTCGCAGGAAAGTCGCTCGAAGCCACCGGCCATATCGACGGTGATGAAGGCCTCGGCGAGCCGGTCACCGGCGGTCTGCACGAATGTCTTGATCGCACGGGCCGTGTTGGCGACCTGCCAGCGGTCACCGGTCTCGGCCAAGTGGATGTCGAGATGGGCCTTGGCGACGTCAATGCCGAAATGCCATTTGTCTTGGGATGCGCAACAGGTCATACTGATCAGGTCCTTCTGTTTTTAATTGTCTGCGGGCGTCACAGCCCCTTCAACTCATCAAACGGTGGGACCAAGGGATACAGGATCAGGATGACGACAGGCGTCAAAGCCTCATTCCCGCACGATCGCTGCATCCCGCGAGAGGCGGCGCGCGCCGCCTCTCGCAATCCGATAATAACAAAATTTCAACAGACAATTCCCGCGAAAGCGGGAATCCGGGGCCAATTACAGAAGCCTATTTTTGTAACCCTGGATTCCCGCTTTCGCGGGAATGACTGCACGGTTTAGATTAGCCCGTGCGGCATAACACATTGAAATACGGCCCCTTCTTTGCATCCAACTCAATTTGGACACGGACCGTAATCCCCCACTCATCCGTCACCACCCGATTCATTCGGGTGGTCCATCGGCGGCCCGGCTACGCACCGGGGCATCGCCTGTCGTTGGCGCCGGGGCGGGTCTTGGTAACTACGTATATTTTCTTATATAGTCCCCTGTGAAGAATTCCCATGCTGCTGCCTGGATTGGTGTTTTTCACCGGTTGCAGTATTCGGTTTTGCAAGGATTGTTGGTTTTGACGGTCGGTTTCTTGCGTTTTTGGGTTCGTTTTTGTGAGCGAATATGATTCCCTGGTCGTTGTGATTTTGGGGGATTTCGATGCGCCCGAAGAAGCCGAAGACAACCGACCACGGCGACCTTTTCAAAGCCCGTCTCGATCAGATCATCAACATGAAGCACGAACTGGTTCTGCTGGCTGACCGGGTCGATTGGGACTGGATCGACGAAGAACTGGCGCCGTTTTTCTCCGACTGGGGCCGGCCGGGGGAACCGGTCCGGTTCATGATCGGCATGTTCCTGTTGAAGGCCACCTACGGCTTGTCGGATGAACAAGTCTGGGAACGCTGGGTGCACGATCCGTATTTTCAGTACTTTACCGGCGAGGCATTCTTCCAGCATGAACTCAGGCACGAGCGCTCAGGCATGAGCCATTGGCGCAAGCGCATCGGTGACAAGCTGGATATTCTGCTCGCCGAGACGTTGCGCATTGCCCACGATGTCGGCGCTCTGAAGAAGAGCGACCTGGCGCGGGTGACCGTTGACACCACCGTGCAGCCGAAGGCAATCACCTTCCCGACCGACGCCAAGCTCATGCTGGTGGCGATCGAGCAGTTGAACCGGCTTGCCAAGGCGCATGGGGTCGAGGTGCGCCAGTCCTATCTTCGGGTCGCCAAAAAGGCCGCAATCATGGCCGGACGCTATGCCCATGCCAAGCAGTTCAAGCGCCACAACCGGCAGCTCAAGTTCCTGCGCACCCGGCTCGGGCGGCTGATCCGCGATATCCGTCGCAAAACCGAAGCGCACGAGGATCTGAGAGCCGTCTTCGCCTTGCCGCTGTCAAAGGCCGACCAGATCCGAGGACAGAAGCAGCGCCAGCGGGGCTGGAAGCTCTATTCATGGCATGCGCCGGAGACCGAGTGCATCGGCAAAGGCAAGGCGCACAAGCCGTACGAATTTGGCTGCAAGGTCTCAATCACCACCACCAACAAGCGCTGCAAGGGCGGCCAGTTCATCCTTCATGCCAAGGCGTTCCATGGAAACCCATATGACGGCCATACCTTGGGGAATGTGATCGAGGAAACGGAGTTGCTGACCGGCAGGGAAATCGAACGGGTCTACGTCGATAAAGGGTATCGAGGCCACGACGCACCGCATCCGCGCCGGGTCTTCAGATCCGGACAAAAACGCGGCGTCCATGGCCAGATCAAACGCGAACTCAGACGGCGATCCGCTGTCGAGGCCGTCATTGGCCATTGCAAGACCGACGGCCATCTGGGACGAAACTACTTGCATGGCCGTCTCGGGGATCGCATCAATGCCACAATGAGCGCCGTCGGATACAACATCCGACGCATCCTCAGGTGGTTGAGGATACTCTTAAGCAAAACCCTCAAAACAATCCTGGGAGCAATCGCCGGTCAATCAGCCCTCAAAGCCGCTTCTTAACATTCGACTATATAACCGGGATGATCCTGCATCCCGCCTCTCCGCTCCGCCGGCATTTACATTTGACCGGCGCCGGCTATGGTAGCCGCCGGACCGGCAGCCGTCGGTCCTCGGGGTCTGATAGCCCCACCAACAGCGTTTGGCATCAGACGCATTGATGCCTCCTCGCACCTTTCGGTCGGGGAGGCAATGGCGTATGTCCAGGGCCCCGGCCTAAAGGTCATTGCGGCCGACTGTTGGCGGTCTATCAGCTCCCCGGCTACCAGGGTTAAGCCCTGGTGGCCGTTTTCTTTTCCGGCCACGGGAGCGCGCCATGGAGACCGCCGATTTCTAGACATCATTGTTCAACGCCTATCTCGCCTCGCCGGACTGGATCAAGGGGCTTGCCGTCATTCTCGCCTTCGCCGCGCCGTCGGCGGTGCTGATGGGTCTCGCCTGGCTCGCCTTCGGCCAAAGGCGCGGCGACAAAACGGCCGGAGACCGCTTAACCGACCCGCCCGATCCGGCCTGCCCCCTGGTCTATTCCGTCCAACGCGCTCCGGACGGCACCCTGCGCCGGTTCATGCATCCAGGCAATGGCAGCCCGGTGGAACTCCCGGCTGCGGAAGGCGTTGCTGCACTGGAACGGCCGGCGGACGGAGGGCGGCGCGGCGTGGCGGATGCGGCTGGGTAGGTGGGGATTGGGGGTGGCGCGGGGAAGCGGATTGGGAGGTATTTATCCAGATCGGTCATTCTTTTGACGGCAGCGGTGGTGTTTTCGAGCTAAGTTTGCCGCATTACTTAGTCCAACACCTCAGTTACCCTTACATGCTCATAGCGGCTGTTAAGGTACTCCCACTCATCCTTTGTTACACGAAGGCCATCCAGCCAAATCCGCTTGAGTGATTTGATTTTTTGCAACCTTGGCAGCGTTCCCTCGGCTGTAAACTTTGTTTGCTCCTCATGCCCGCCAATCGACAAGTATTCCAAATTGGGGAGTGATGACAACATGTCAATTTCCTGTTCCCCGGTGGAGGTGGCCCAGATATCCAATTCCTTGAGCTGCTTCATTGAGCAGATATTCTTCAGCCCCTTTCTTGTAATTTCGGTTCCACCAATCTCCAGTTTGGTAATTCTTTTTGATTGTGAGACGACATACGCAAACTCGTCATTGAAATTCGAACTTTCGAAATCGAGGCTGGTCAATGAAGGCATTTCAAGGAGCAGTTCAAGCGCTTTTACTGTGATTTCGGCATATTGTGCTCCAAGTGTTGTAAGAACTGGAAGCTTAGCCAATTCAATTAAATCAGCTTCACGTAAGTCGAAGTCGCAGCGCAGATCGGTCAAACACTCTGCATCCTTGCAACCTGCTAATTTCCCAGGGGGCTTGAGCCCAAATATGAATAGTTTTTGTAAATTGGGCAGAGAAATCACATACCGCGCTGCCGCACGAGTTATATCGCACCACAATTCCATGCTATGAACCGAATGAATTGTATTGAATTTTTTTGCAACTCTTTCGGTGATCAATTTTTCATTTCTTATGTATATCTCATCAAAATGTGGATACTTGGAGAATTCATCTATATGATTTTTGCTTATTGATCCTTCAATTCTCAATTTGCATTCAGATTGATCGCTGTTTTTGTCAATCACCAAGTCATCCTTATTTTCAAATCTCAATTCCAATTCAAGATGGGTTATTATCGATCACTGTTCGCGCGCAACAATTCCATTCCTATTAGAAATTGGAAACCGACCAACGAATGCTCGCAATAGTTTGCACGACTTAAGGCGGTCTCATACGCGCATCTCTGCGCAAATCAACTGCACGCGCGCCCCTCACCGTGCGCCCCGATACATGCCCCCATAGGCGCCGCGCTTGACGAATTCTCCGTCGCCGGCCTGGCCTATATAATTGCCCTTGTCGATGACCACCTTGCCGCGGCTTAAGACCGTCTCCGTCATGCCTTTCACCGGCATGCCCTCAAAGGCGTTGTAGTCGATATTCATGTGGTGGGTGTGGGAATTATAGTAGCTTATCGTTTCCTCGCGCTCGGTATCGAAGATGACGATATCGGCGTCGGAGCCGACCGCGATTGTGCCTTTTTTCGGGAACAGGCCGAAAATCTTGGCCGGCGCGGTGGAGGTCAGGTCGACGAAACGGTTGATGTCGAAATGGCCGCCGCCGACGCCATAGTGATAGATCAGGCTCATGCGGTTTTCGATGCCCGGCCCGCCATTGGGGATCTTGGAAAAGTCGTTCTTGCCGATCTCCTTCTGCTCCTTCAGGCAGAACGGGCAATGGTCGGTGGAGATGGAATTGAGCGCGTCGCCGCGCAGGCCGTTCCATAAGTGATCCTGGTTCCACTTTTCCCGCAGCGGCGGCGTCAGCACATATTTGGCGCCGTCGAAGCCGGGCTCGTCATAGGCCTTGACGTCGAGCAGCAGATATTGCGGGCAGGTCTCGCCATGGGCCATGACGCCGCGCGCCTGGGCAAGCCGCAATTCCTGCAAGGCGTCGTAGCAGCTCAAGTGCACGATATAGACCGGTGACTTGGCAACCTCGGCGATGGCCAGCGCCCGGTGCGTGCCCTCGGCTTCAAGCCGCGTCGGCCGGGTGAGCGCGTGGTATTTCGGTTCGATATGGCCCTCAGCCAGGGCGATCTTGATCAATTCGTCGATGACGATGCCGTTTTCGGCATGCATGCAGACCAGGGTGCCGTCCTCGCCGGCCTTGCGCATGGTGCGGAAGATGGTGGCGTCGTCGGAGAGCATGGCGCCCGGATAGGCCATGAACAGCTTGTAGGAGGTCACGCCGGCATCGGCGAGCATGCGCATTTCGTTGGTGCGGTCTTCCGGCATGTCGGTGATGATCATGTGAAAGGCGTAGTCGATCGCCGTCTTGCCGGCCGCCTTGGCGTGCCAGGTGTCGAGGGTTTCCAACGTCGAGGTGCCGCGGGTCTGCACCGCGAAATCGATGATGCAGGTGGTGCCGCCATGGGCCGCGGCGCGGGTGCCGGTCTCGAACGTATCGGAGGTGACCGTGCCGCCGAATGGCAGTTCCAGATGGGTGTGCGGGTCGACGCCGCCGGGAATGACCAGCTTGCCGGCGGCATCGATGACCGTGTCGGCCGGGATATCCAGGTTGCGGCCGATCAGATCGACCTCGGACGTGTTGATAAAGATATCGGCAATATAGTCATCGGCGGCCGTAACGATGCGGCCATTCTTGATCAAGACGCTCAATTGTCCCTCCCGGGTGATCCCCTGTTCCCTCGTTTCAAAGCTTAATGTATCATTTTCCCGATTGCATGATGAAAACAATAAGGACTGAATGTGATCCGCACACTTGCGAGACAGCATAAAACGGGAGCATAAGCATGGCCAAATCGATCAAGGTAAATCTCAAAAACGGGGTATCCCGCCGCGCATTCGTGGCCGGGTCGGCGAGCCTGGCTGCGGCAGGCGCGGTCACCGGATTTCCGAATATCGTGCGGGCGGCCGATCCGGTGCGCACAGTCGGCCTCGGGGTGAGCATCATCAACGAGATCCAGGGCCAGGCCTCCACCGATCTCGGCTTTCCGGTGCGCGGCCAGGCGCTCGGCTATGGCGCCATGTTCGGCAAGATGCTGAACCAGAACGATCAATATGAGGTCGCCGAAGGCTATTACAACGACATGGACGTGATGGGCCCGGCGAAGGTGTGGCAGCCGATCGACACGAGCCGTATCAAGGACTGGGACAAAGTCTCCGATCTGTGCAAGACCGGGCGGCTGACGCCGGAATCCAATATCGGCCAGGGCGACGCACCGGTGCATCATCTGTGGGTGGACGAGAACGGCAACAAGACCGACGGTCCGTCGAAATATATCTCCATGGTGCCCGGATGGCACAATGCGGATTCCATCGGCTACAATCCGGACGAGACCGGCCGGCGGATCGAGAGCTGGGCGGATCTGTTCCACGAGGACTTCAAGGGCCGCATCGCGCTGTTGAACGTGCCGCAGGTCGGCACCATGGATGCCGCGCTCGCCGTGGAGGGCCTCGGGCTTTACAAGTTCAAAGACAAGGGCAACATGACCCGCGAGGAGATCGATTTCCTGATCAACTTCCTGATCGAAAAGAAGCAGGAAGGCTATTTCCGGGCCTTCTGGGAAACCTTCGGGCAGTCGGTCAATCTGATGGTCTCCGGCGAGGTGGCGCTGGAAAGCATGTGGTCGCCGGCGGTGACCGCGGTGAAGGCGGAAGGTGTGCCGTGCGTCTATGCGAGCCCGAAAGAGGGCATGCGCGGCTGGCATGGCGGCCTGGCGATTTCCGCCAAGGTTTCGGGCAAGATGCTCGACCAGTGTTATGACTACATCAACTGGTGGCTCTCCGGCTGGCCCGGCGCCTTCGTCGCCCGGCAGGGCTATTACATGTCGGTGCCCGACAACGTGAAGACGGCGCTGGAGCCGGAGGAATGGGACTTCTGGTATATGGGCAAGCCGGCAGCGAAGGAACTGCCCGACCCGTTCGGCACCATCATCGTCGAAAAAGGCGAAACCCGCGACGGCGGCTCCTATTGGGACCGCTTCAAGAATATCGCGGTGTGGAACTCGCTGATGGACGAAAACGACTATCTGGTCAAACGCTGGACGGAGTTCCTGAGCGCCTGAGGACCACTTGAGCGGACCAAACGGAGCAGCGGCCGCGGCATTTCGCGGCCGCTGTTTTTTACTGGGGGATTCCGTCTGTTGAGGAAAACCAGGATGTCCTGGCCTGTCGAATTCGCTGGTTACGCTTCAATTCTTCACCACCACACACGCCGCCCCCCGCGCTCTGAGCCGCTTGCACAGCGCAAGGGCCTTGGCCCGGCTCGGGGCGCCCAGTCTTACGGTGTAGATCGGCCGGCGGCCGCGGCTCTTGTTGACTTTGCGGACGATCATGGGAGCACGGTTTTTTATGATTGCCCGGTGTCTGGCGCGGATGCGGGCATAGAGCTTCAGGGCGACGCCGCGGCGGAAATTCGCCGCCACCTGGACGCCCCAGGGCTGCCAGTTCGCCGTCGGCTTGGCCGCCACCTTGAAGCCCGCCGGGCGCACCGGCAGCTTGCGGCAGGCGGCCTGGAACGAGGCCTTTTTATCGAGGCGGTAATCGGGCTTTTCAGCCTTTTTGGCCTTCCAGTCCTCCGCGGTGAATCCGGTGATTGAGGCCACATAGTCGCGGGTCTCGTAGGGCAGACCGGTGGCGCCGGCAAGCCAGCGGCTGACCCGGTTTTCCCCGGCATTGTAGGCGGCGGCGGCAAAGCCGAGATTGCCGAATTGCGCCTTCAGGTCGGCCAGATAACGCGCCGAGGCGGCGATCGCCGTCTGCGGATCGAACGGATTTTCCAGGCCGCGCAACTTCGCCGTGCCGGGCATGAACTGGGCAATCCCTTGTGCCCCTTTGGGGCTTACCGCGTTCGGATTGAAGCGGCTTTCCTTCCAGATGAGGCGCGCCAGAAAACCTTTCGGAAGGCCGGTCCGCACCGCCTCCTGCTCCAACATTGTGCAAACCCGGTGGATGAAGGGCCGTTTTTTCGCCGATTTCTCCGGATGCGGAATGGTATCGCGGTTGGCGATGGAATCGTGGCTGGTCCCGCCGGGTGCGGCATGGCCTTCGGCCACCGGCATAAGCATGATCGCCATGGCTGCGATGACCGGCAACAAGGCCACCGGCCGGGGGTCGCTACGGGTCATGGACTGTGTGATCGGCACAGATCGCAATTCCGTCGGAACCGGGCGAGACCCGATCCATGACGGCAACCATGTTCGGGCGGGACCGGCATCATCGGTTTTCAAAAATTTCACGGCCGCAATCATTCGACCGGTTGGACCACCATGTCTACACTTCGGATTCGGTCAAAATAGCGTCAACGGAACCGACAGCAAAAATCGGCGACCCGGCCGTCGAAACCCGGAACGGATTGCGTGACATGGTGGAAATCGAACATGCGATCACTTTCGTCCTGGCAGCCGCCGGGTGTGTGAGTGATCGTACCGGCAATGCCGTGGCTGGTCCGGTAGCGCCATGGGTCCTCGCCGGAAAATTCCACGCTGCCCGGGGTCCGGGTGATCGCATCGCCGGAAAATGCATCAATGAAAGTCGACTGCATGCCGGCGCCGCCACAGGTGAATTCGACCGCCCAGTTGGGTTCGAAACCGGCGCAAATCATGGTCGTGCCCGGCGGTACCAGGCCGTTGCAGGACAGGTCCGCCGCAACGCCAGGCGCGGTTGCCATGGTGAGGCAAATCGGCAGCGCGATCATGGGTCGCCAAAACGGGGTCATGGCTGGCTCTCCTGAAATGGAGCGGGTTGAACCCGCCCGGTTACGCAATGAATAATCGATAAATCGCGGTTAAGTTGGATTGCCGGACGACTATACGCCTCATAGCGATGTCACTCAACACAAGCCGGGGCAACGCGAAGGCGTTCGGGACGGGGCGATGCCTCAGCGGCTCGTCGGGCACTTTACCGGCCGGCCCGGCGGTACAGATTTTAGCCTGTCAATCCCGGCCCGCTTTGCCATAATGCGGACTGCGATCAAGGGACCCAATAGCGGCGAAGAGGGGGGCATGGCGGAGACGACCGAGCATTATCACCCCGGACTAATCGGCGATCAGCCGATCCCGTCCGGCCAGGTATCCGGCGGGAAGGCCTCCAACCGGGACCAGGGCTTCTCCGCCGGCTGGCTGATCGCGCCGGCCGCGCTTTGGCTGTTGGTCTTCCTGGTCATTCCGCTGGTGTCGATCGTGGTATTCAGCCTGGTGGAGGTTTCGAGCGGCGGCGAGGGGCGACAGTTCACGCTTTCCTTTTATGCAGAATACTTCACCAATGAGGGCTTTTTCGATCCCGAATCCCGCCGCTTCCTGACCTTGAGCGTGTTCATGCGCACGCTCGGCAGCACGATCTACTTCACCGGCCTGGTGATGATCCTGTGCCTGCTGATCGGCTATCCGATCGCCTATTTCCTGGCCATGCAGGTGCAGTCCTTCAAGTGGCAGATGTCGCTGTTTCTGCTTGCCATGGTACCGTTCTGGACGAGCTACCTGATCCGCGCGGTGGCCTGGCTGCCGATGCTCGGGCGGCGCGGACTGCTCAACAAGGCGCTGGTCAGCATGGGCATAATCGATAAGCCCATGCAATTCCTGCTCTATTCGGAATTCGGTTATGTGATGGCCCTGGTTCAGCTCTATGTTGTGCTGTCGATCGGGCCGATCTTCTTCTCGCTCGCCAAGATCGACCGGGGGATTATCGAGGCGGCGAAGGATATGGGGGCAACGCCGTTTCAGATCTTCCGCGAAATCATCGGGCCGCTGTCGCTGCCGGGCGTGGCGATCGGCATGATCTTCATCTTCGTCATGCTGATGGGCGAATTCGCCACCGCCGTCGTTGTCTATGGCGGCAAGACCAGCACGGTCGGCACGGTGATCCTCAATTACTATGCCATTGCCAATTACCCGTTCGCGGCAGTCAACGCGCTGATGCTGATGGTGGCCATGATGATCGGCGTCATCATCATCCTGCGCATCGTCGATATCCGAAAGGAATTGTGACGATGGTGCCAGTAATTGACCTCAATAGGCCATCGGCAGTCATTCCCGCGAAAGCGGGAATCCAGGGCCAATTGGCACCGAGTTGCTTCGTCGCCCTGGATTCCCGCTTTCGCGGGAATGACAGTAAATATCTTAGACGGCCTTCCGTGTATTTTCGGCCAGTGGCGGGTCGGCCATGAAACGGCGCTGGACCCCGGAACGGCGACGCAATGCCGCGGTGAAGACCGGATTTTCGATCTATTACGCGATTTTCATCGTGTTTATCTACGGGCCGATGATCGCCATGTTCATCCTGTCGTTCCAGGGACGGCGGGGCGGCACGTCGTTTCCCATGCGCGGGGTCAGCCTTTATTGGTGGAACAAGCTGATCGAGCCGTCGACGGTGGGCGACATGCAGGGCGCCATCGGCCGCTCGATCGTGCTCGCGCTGATCGTCATGGTGATCACGGCGATCTTTTCCACCATGCTCGCCATGGCCTTCCGGCAGAAATTCCGCGGCTCCAACGTGTTATTTTATACGATCATGTCCGGGCTGATGGTGCCGGGCATCCTGCTCAGCCTGGGGCTTGCGACGCTGCTAAAACAGCTCAACATCACCCCGGCCTGGTATTCCTCGGCGTTGGGCGTCCATGTGGTGTGGACCCTGCCCTTCGGCTTTCTGGTGATGATGGCCGTCTTCAACCGCTTCGATTCCAGCCTTGAGGAGGCGGCCCGCGACATGGGCGCCACCGAATGGGTGGTGTTCAAGGAGGTGACCCTGCCCCTGATCACGCCGGGCATCGTCGCCGCCGGCCTGTTCGGTTTCACGCTCTCCTATGACGAATTCGCCCGCACCACCCTGCTTGCCGGCGAATACAACACGCTGCCGCTCGACATCAATGCCTCGATGACCCAGCGGGTGCGGCCGACGCTGTTCGCGCTCGGCACCGCGTCGACCATCTTTTCGCTGTTCATGATCGGGCTGTTCCTGGTGATCTACACGATATTATACCGGCGCTCGCGGTAGCGGCGTGTCATTTGCCTAAAAGTAGCGATTGGACTCCTGATGCGTATGGCGGATAGATGGATTTACAAGTCAGCCATTCAATCATTCCCGCTTTCGCGGGAATGACTGGTTCATGGTTCGAATTGAACCGCATTGAACGTAATGTGCATTGGCCTTGCGAGAGACACCGAACACCCCTGCCAATCGGCGAAAAAGCCTGTAGGATTTCGCCGACCGAATATCGATGACTACGAGATCCCGATGTTGCCGACCAGTCCCGCCCTCGACGCCGCCCGAGCCGAAGCGCTGGCGATGCCGATTGATCAAATCGACGTCTCCGATTCCATGCTTTTTCAAAAGAACGTCCATTGGCCCTATTTCGACCGCCTGCGCGTCGAGGATCCGGTTCATTATTGCGCTAATAGCGCGTTCGGCCCTTACTGGTCGGTCACCAAATGGAATGACATCATGACGGTGGAGACCAATCCCAAGGTTTTCTCCTCCTTTCCCAATATCCTGATCGGCGACGCCGACGACAATATGCGGCTGCCCAGTTTCATCGCCGCCGACGAGCCCTGGCATTCGCGCTGGCGCAAGCCGGTCCAGCCGGCGGTCGGCCCGGATCGTCTCGACGAACTGAGTTCGCTCATTCGCTTACGGGTCGGGCGGATCCTCGACGATTTGCCGCGCGGCGAGACCTTCAACTGGGTGGAGCGTGTGTCGATCGAATTGACGACGCAGATGCTGGCCACCCTGTTCGACTTTCCTTTCGAGGACCGCCATCTGCTCACCTATTGGTCGGACATGACGACGGCGGCACCGGGGGCCGGTGCGGCGGTAATGCCGGAGGACGAGCGCCGCGCGATCCTATTTGAATGCCTGGAATACTTCACCACGCTATGGCACGAGCGCAAGGCCGCCAAGCCCGCCTTCGATTTCCTGTCCCTGATGGCGCATCACGAGGACACCCAGGAATTGATGGAAAAGCCCTACAAGCTCCTGGGCAATCTCCTGCTCCTGATCGTCGGCGGCAACGACACGACCCGCAATTCCATCTCCGGCGGCCTGGTGGCGCTGAATGACAATCCCGACCAATATCAAAAGCTGCGTGATGATCCGTCGATCATCCCGACCATGGTGTCGGAGATCATCCGCTGGCAGACGCCACTCGCCCATATGCGCCGCACCTGTACGACAGACTTCGAACTTGGCGGCAAGACCATCCGCGCCGGCGACAAGGTGGTGATGTGGTACATTTCCGCAAACCGCGACAGCGACAAGTTCGACGCCCCCTACGCCTTCAATATCACCCGCGACAACGCCCGCAACCACATATCCTTCGGCTTCGGCATCCATCGCTGCATGGGCAACCGTGTGGGGGAAATGCAATTGCGCATTTTATGGGAAGAGATCCTGAAACGCTCCGACCGGATCGAAGTGGTCGGCGAGCCGGTACGCACCCGATCGAATTTCGTGATGGGGTTTACCGATGTGCCGGTGCGGATTGCGGAGTGATTTGGGGGGATGGTGGCGAATTGCCCTGCCTGGCGCCGTCACTTATAGGCGGCGACGACGATCCGCTTTCCCGTCGCCAGTTGCTCATACGCGCCGTCCGGCGTTGGGAGGACCTTGACCTCGTGGAATCCAAGCCTTTTGAGCAGCCAGACCAGGCCGTTTCGGCTGGGGACCAGCGCCAGGCCGGTGACGCCGGTTTCCCTGTCGGAGCCGCCTGATTCGTCGATCAGGCCGAACACGCCCTCAATGGGCTTGACGCTTGAATGGCTGCCCCAGTCGATGCCCGCCGTGACGTCGAAATTCATCACCTGGGTTTCGACGAACAATGCCCGTCGCGTCAGCCGGGCGGCCTTGCGCAATGCACCGATCGGATCTTCCAGGTGGTAGATCAAGCCCAGCATCAAGACGATATCGCGGGCGTCGAGTTCATCGGTGATGGTGTCGTTGATGTCCATCTGCTGGAAGCTCAGATGCTCAAGGTTGGCGGCCTCCTGGATTATCCTGGCCTGGCTTAGGTTCTCATTGCGGGCGTCGACGCCGAGCACATCGCCCATGCCGCGCCGCGCCAGTTCATAAGCGTACCAGCCCTGATGGCAGGCGATATCGAGACAGGACAAGGTTGCCCAATCAGCGCCTAAGGTCCGCTCGATGTCCGAAACGACCATGTTCAGGCGGTCATCATGCAGTTTCTGAGGACCATAGGGCACCGTTTCGCGGCCATCCGGCAACACGAATCGGTAAAACCACTGAGATCCGGAAAGGTCTGTATTTGCAGTGCCCATTGCGTATTACTCGGCCTGGTGATCCAATTGAATGCGGGTCTTGGTGCTGGCCCCCCTCAAGGCCGATCCAGCAAGATCGCCGCTTCCGCCGTCCAGCTGATCATTTCCCGCTCGCCTGCCCCATAGACCCGGTCCGATAATTTCCGGTGCTGCTCGACCTTGACGTAGTGGCCGTCGGCCACCTCAAACACATCCGTTTCCAGCGTGCCCAGGAATTCGGTCGTGATGTAGGCGCCCTCGATCTGGTTGGCCATGTCCGGGTGGCGGCCGGTATGCATTAAATCGGCGCGGACGGAGAAGTAGACGTCTTCATGCAAGCGCACCCGGGCGATATCCGCCGGTTTGCGGACATAGAACAGGCCTTCTTCGGATTCCACGAAGACGATGGAGCCGGATTGGGACTTGATGCGGCCCTTGAAGAGGTTGTTGTTGCCGATGAATTCGGCGACGAATTTGGTGCGCGGATTTTCGTGGATCTCGCGGCTCGGGCCGATCTGCTGGACCAGGGCGTCGCTCATGACCACCACCATATCGGCCATGGACATGGCCTCCTGCTGGGAATGGGTGACCATGATGAAGGTGATGCCGAGGTCGCGCTGGATCTTTTTCAGCTCCACCATCATGGTCTGGCGCAGGTTGAAGTCCAGCGCGCCGAGCGGCTCGTCCAAGAGCAGCAGCGTCGGCTTGGAGATCAGGGCGCGGGCGAGCGCCACACGCTGCTGCTGGCCGCCCGACAGATCGTGGGGCCGGCGGTCGGCAAGTTCGGTCAATCCCACCATCTCGATCATCTCGGCCACCTGGCGGTCGCGAATCGCCTTGTCGATGCCCTTCATTTTCAGGCTGAATTCCACATTCTGGGTGACCGTGCGGTGGGGGAAGAGGGCGAAGCTCTGGAACATCATCGCCGTGTCGCGCTGGGACGGCGGCAGGTCGGTGACGTCGTTGCCCTTGATGTAGATCTTGCCCTCGGTGACCTCCTCCAGGCCGCCGATCATGCGCAAGGTGGTGGTCTTGCCACAACCGGACGGCCCGAGCATGGCGACGAAATCGCCGTGCTTGATCTCGGCATTGAAATCAATCACCGCCCGGACGCCGCCGGGAAAGGTCTTGTTGACGTTTTCCAGGACCACATCATAGTCGTCCATGGGCGGGGTCCATGGTAGGGTCGAGGCTCGAATTCAGCCGATGGAATGTGGCGCATCCCCCCCTCCCTAACCCTCCCCCTCCAGGGGGGAGGGAATTGTGGGGCGATGGCCCTCCCTCACCCGCCAGGTGGGAATAATGGGGCGATGGCCCTCCCTCACCCGCCAGGTGGGAATAACGGGGTGATGGCCCTCCCTCACCCGCCAGGTGGGAATAACGGGGTGATGGCGCTCCCCCACCCGCCAGGTGGGAATCTTGCAGCCAGCGGCGACAATTCTTTTCGCCTCCCCCCTGGAGGGGGAGGCCGGCGCGTAGCGACGGGAGGGGGGGATCGGCGGTTGCGCCCGTCTCCGTGTATTGGTCGCGAACTAAGGTCAGCGTCAAATGGGCGGTCGCCACGCGCGCTTCGGACAAGATCGCCTCAACCCCTCCGTCATTCCCGCGAAAGCGGGAATCCGGGGTTCCAGGCGACGACCTATCGTTCGCGGCCCTGGATTCCCGCTTTCGCGGGAATGACTGGCGCGTGATGGTGCGGTCCTTGTCGACCACGACGCGTCCTAATCCGCCGCCTTGGCCGTCGCCTGCAAGAGCGACCAGACCTTGTCGAACTCGACCGCGTCGAACACGCCGCCTTCATTGGCGTCGCGCAGTAAGGCGAGCGCTGATTCCTGGGTCTCGTTGCCCTTGGCGGCATCCTCCAGAAGGCCAACCGCCTCGCCGAAGGGGATTTCGCGGGCCTTTTTGGAGCCCATCTGCTGGCGTACCAGGGCGGCCAGCGTATCGGCCATCTGCTTGAATTCGCCGGAGCGATAGGGCCGGCCGAAAATGCCGCGAATGCCGTTCTTGGCGAAGCGTTCGCGCAGGCCCGCCGGCAGCGATTGGGCGACACCTTCCAGGATCTCGCCCATGGCGAAGCCGGAGGTGAACATGCCGCGAATGGTGTCGACCGTGCCGTCGCCGCCGCCATACATGCGGATCTGGGCCTCCGACAGGGCGTGGCCCATGGCCTTGGCCTGGTCGATATGGACGTCGCGCTCGGCCTCGATCTGCATCTTGGCGAGTTCCAGGAAGGTGGCCGCTTCGTTGTATTTCTTCAGCGCCTCGGCCTTCGCCTCGATGCCCGATGCTTCGGCCTCCAGCATGCGCTGGGTGTTTTTCACGCGCAAAGATTCAATTTCCATTTCGGCGCGGCCGCGGGCGCCGGCCTCGCGTTCGATGCCCTCGGCGGAGATCTTCTGGGCCTCCGAATTGGCGCGGGCGCGGGTGAGCACGGCTTCCGATTCGTTCTCCGCCGATTCCTTGCGCGCTTCCGATTGCACGACCAGGTGCAGACGGGCGATATCGGCCTGCGCCTGTTCGTTGATGCGGGCGGCGTCGGCGGCCTCTTCCGCGCCGATGCGGGCGACTTCCTTCTGCTGCTCGGCCTCCGAGATCGGCACCACGGAAACCACGTCCTGTTCCGCCTTGGCCATTTGCCGGCTGGCCTTCAGGCGATCGGCTTCGGCCTCCTCCAGTTCCTTGGTCTTTTGCGCATAGGCGATTTCGCGGTCGCGTTCCTCCGCCTCGCGGGAGCGGAAGCGGATAATATCGGCCTTTTCGCGCTCCTGCTCTTTGGCAATGATGGCGATTTCGCGGTCGCGCTCTTCCAGTTCGACGACCGTATCGCGCTTGATCTCGGCCTGGCGCACCGCCTCGTCTTTTTCGGCCAGCGCGATCCGGCGGTCGCGTTCCTCCTGCTCGCGGGCGAGTTGGCGTTTGATCTCGGCGGCCTCGCGCAGACGCATGGTGTTGGCGACTTCGGCATCCTTCTGGATGCGGCTTTTTTCCAGTTCCAGTTCCTTTTGAATTTCCTCGTTCTGGATTTCCAGGCGCCGCTCCAGGATGATCTTCTGGCGCTCGCTTAAGACAATGGCTTTTTCGTCGGACACTTCCTTGTCGTGGCGGACCACGGCGAAGGCCTCGTCCTTTTCGATATTCAGCATGGCGAGTTTGGTTTCCAACGCCCGTTTGCGCACGGCGACGGCTGCTTTTTCGGCGGCCTCATGGCGCAGGTCTCGGGCCTCCTCCTCGGCCGCGGCGACTTCGGTTTCGCGGGCGATCTCGGCGCGGCGGCGATCGCGTTCGGCGGCGGCAAGTTCAGCCTCGCGCTGCTTATCGGCCTGTTCCACCGCGAGGCGCTTATTCGTTTCGGCGAGCGCTTCCTGCTTGGATTTCTCGATGAGCTCGATTTCCTTGTCTTTTTCGGCCTTTTCGAGCGCCAGCCGGCGTTGCACTTCGGCCAGTTCCTCTTCGCGGGCCTTGCCGATCAGTGCGATCTCCTTGTCGCGGCGCTCCTGTTCAAGTGCCAGTTCCCGCTGGATGTCGGTGGATTCGCGCTTTTTTGCTTCCTCGGTGATGGCCACCTCGCGCTCGGTGCGCATGCGCTCCAATTCGACCTCGTTGGCAAGTTCCTTTTCTTCCACATCCTTGCGCTGGTCGAGCATGTATTTCTGTTTCTCGCCCAATTGGCGGGCCTGTTCGTTGGAGATCTCCTTGTCCTGAGTCACCCGGGCGACCGCCTCGGTGCGCTCGATGTCCAACATTTCCAGTTCGGTATCCAGATCCTTCTGGCGGATGGCGACGGCGGTGCGTTTTTCGGTATCGTGCACCTTCTTGCGGGCATCCGACGTGATCTCGGTGATGATCTTCAGGCCCTCGGCGTCGAACACGTTGTCGGTGCGGAAGAATTCCTTGGCGGTCTGTTCCAGGGTGACGATGGTCGCCTCTTCCAGTTCCAGGCCGTTGGCCTTGAAACTGTCCTTGACGGTCTCCTTGATCTGCCCGGCGAAGGCGTCGCGGTTTTCGTGCAGTTCCTTCAGCGTCTTGGTGGCGGCATAGGAGCGGATGGCGCTGACCACCTTGGCTTCCAGGAGGTTGCGGACCTTTTCCGCGTCGAACGTCTTTTCGCCGAGACTGCGGCTTGCCGTTAACAGATCGTCCTCGGTGCGACCCACATGGGTGTAGAGTTCGGTGACCACATCGACGCGGATATTGTCGGCGGTCAGCACCGCCTGGTCGCGGGTGCGGCCGACGATCAGCTTGATCGATTCCAAAGAAATCCAGGAGACCTCGTGGAAGACCGGCAACACGATCGCGCCGCGTCCGAGACAGACCTTGGTGCCCCGCCAGCCGGTGCGGATGAAGCCCATATTGGCCGGCGCCCTTTTGTAAATCCATATGGAAATGATGTAGAGGATCGCGATGATGACGATCGCGGTGATGATCAATCCGATCCAAACTTCAAGCATGATTTTTGTTCCATCCTCTAACGCATCTGCCATTGAGCAGTATCTAAAATCTTCCCGGTGCACCGGCGCAAGGCCGGGTCAAAAGCATTGTCCGATCACACCGTATCATTTGACGGAACCGCGCGGCGCCGGCCGCGCTGATCGCCGAAATCGAACAGGTCGGGCGGTTTTCTCGTCGAAAGCAGCGATTGCCGCAGGTCCTGGGTTGCCCGTTGGTCCAAGGCGATTTCCGCCCCCATCAGCACGACGCCATAATCCTCGCGGGCCTTATCAATCGTCAACAGGCGCCGGGCGACATCGTTGCGCACGCGCATCGGCTCCCGTTCCAGGGGATCGCCCCAGCCGCCGCCGCCTGCGGTGCGAAAGATGATGCGGTCGCCGGGTTGCACCTTGATGCCGTCGATCTTGGAGGGCAGCGGCTCCGGTTGGCCATTGCCGCGGCGGATCCATTTATCGGAACAGGCGCCGGGCTTGCCGCCGAGAATGCCCCAGGGTTGGGTGACGCCGCGATCGTCGTGGATCGACACGGTACCATCGGCGAGCAACCGATAGACCTTCTCCACCCCGTTGCCGCCGCGATGCAGTCCGGCGCCGCCGGAATCGGCAATACTGGCATAGCTTTCCACGATCATCGGGTAAAAGCTCTCCAGGTATTCGGTGGGAATATTCTCAAAGAGCGGCCACCAGGAATGGCCGTCCATGCCATCGCCGACCGGGCGGCCGGGAATGCCGCCATAAAGGATCTCCATAAGCTGATAGGGCCGGCCCTCCGGATCGACGCCGGAATACAGGAAATAGGGGCTCGACCCATAACCGGCGGCGGTCGCCATTTCGGGCGCATTGTGGCTGAGCGCGCCGCCGAGCACGTCGAATTGCCGTGACAATGCATGAGTGCGGCAGCCGAGGGCGGCCGGAAATTCCGGATGCACCAGCGACCCTTTGGGCATGGTGACGTGGATCAAATCATAGAAGCCGTCGTTGAACAGGATCTGCGGATCGAAGACCATGATCATGTAGACGCCGATGAACATCTTGAACATGCCTTCATGGAGATAGAAATTGATCGGCCCGGGCGCCTGATCGGATGTGCCGGTCCAGTCGAAATAGGCGTGATCCCCTTCCCGCCAGACCGTCAGTTTCATCTTGAACGGGCCGTTGCCGAGACCATCATCATCGAGATAATCCTCAAAATATTGCGGCTCCTCCGGCAGGTTCTGGACGATCAGTTGGCGCATGGCGCGATTGGTGCGCTCCAGCAAGGCTTCGCAGGCCCGGTGATAGGTGGGCGCGCCGAAGCGGTCGCAGATTTCGATGACCCGCTTTTCGCCGGCACGGCAGCCGGCAATGATCGCCATCATGTCGGAATAGTTCATTTCCGGGGTGCGGGTATTGTTCATCAACAGGTCGAGAGCGGCCTGGTTGAGGGTCCCGCGGGCAAAGATCTTGATCGGCGGAATGCGGATGCCCTCGCCGAAAATGGAGGTCGCCGCCGTCGGCATGGATCCGGGAACCGGCCCGCCCACATCCATCATATGGCCGAACATGGAGGTGAAGCCGATCAGTTCGTCGCCGTAGAAGATCGGCACCATCACCATCCAGTCATTGATGTGAGAAATGGCGCCGCCGCATTTATAGGGATCCGATTGCAGGATCACATCGCCGGGCTCGACATCGAAATCGGCATCTTTCAGCATCTCCGCGATGTACGAGCCGAATTGGCCGACGATCATGCGCCCCTTTGCATCGGTGATCATCGGGAATTCGTCATGCTGTTCACGGATCACCGGCGACATGGCGGACCGGAACAGCACCGCGTCCATCTCGTGACGGGCATTGCGCAAGGCGTTTTCGATAAGGTCGAGGGTGATCGGGTCGAGCTTGCCGGAGGCGGACGGCGCGCGCTGGGCCGCCGGTGCCGGCGCGGGGGCACGCTCGGGACTTTGGACTTTCGCTTCGGCCGGGGCCGGCCTCTCGACGGCGGGCGCCGTTTTTGCTACCGCCGGCGCCTCGCCGGTCGTCGCGGACCCGTTCAATTGTTCCGCGCATTTTAAGAGCGCCCGATCGGTGGCGATCTGCAGGGCCTCGCCTTCGTCGCCATTGATGCGGGCGGTCCCGAATTGCATGGTCGAAGCTGATCCGACCGTCAATTTGCACAGCACCCGGGCCCGGCCGCGCTCAATCCCGTGTTCGACGATTTCGCTCGACCAATCGGCGCCGAACCGGGCGCCGAGAATGTCGGCGGCCGACACGGGCGGCGCAGCAACAGTGGCCGGCCGGCGCTCGGTGGCGGGGCTCGGCTGTGGCGTCTCAAAGCCACGCGATCGGCCAAGCTGGGTTTCAAACAGGGAATCGAACTGAGCCTTGTTGGCGGCCAGCAGGTCGTCCAGGGATACCGGTTTTGAGGTCGTTCCTTCGGTCATGGTTCGATCCGCTGCTTACGTCCAGTTTGGCCAGTAGAAACCAACACATGCTCCGTCATCCCGTGCGCGCTGCAGCATGCAATGCTGCTGTGCAGACACGGGATCTCGACCTCGGTTAACCCGTGTGTAACCGTGAGATCCCGTGTCTGCAGCGCATCACTTCGTGCTGCGCGGCGCACGGGATGACGCGGCAAGGGAGTCAAGAGAGATTCGACAATCACGACACTAGCGCCCCGTTTCCGGATGGATGAGAATGTTCAAATACTCGTCCACCTCGCCCACATGGCCGGTGTGGATGACGGTGGTGGAATCTTTTTGCGTCACGATTGCCGGGCCTGGAATGCGGTTGCCGGCCTTCAAAAGATCCCGGTCGTAAATATTGGTGTTGACGAACGTGCCGCCGAAATAGACTTGATGGCGGTCGATTACCGCCGGTGATGCGTCCGGGCCCTCGCGGTCGAAGCGGGGGAACTGGACCTTGGGCACCCGGCCGGTGCCGACGGCGCGAACATTGACCAGTTCTACCGGCTGGTCGAGCCTGAACCCATATTGACGCTGATGGGCGGCGCCGAATTGCTCGGCGAGCGCCCGCAAGCCTCCCTGGCCCAACGATTCGGGCTGCATATCGAGCGTGAATTCGTAGCCCTGGCGGAAATAGCGGACATCGGCCTGGAAGCGCAAATCCTGGTCGGCGGCGTCGATCCCCTCCTCCTGCAGCCAGGCGCGGGCCTCGCGGGCCAGCCGCTCCACGATTTCGGCGACCTGTTGCGGCGTGACCTCGTCGAGCGTGCGGGCGAGGGTTTGGGCAAACTCGTTCTTGACGTCGGAATAGAGGAAGCCAAGCGCCGACAGGACGCCCGGGGTCGGCGGCACGATCACCGGGTAGCATCCGGCGAGGATGGCCATTGCATTGCCATGCAACGGCCCGGCGCCGCCAAAGGCGACAATGGCGAAGTCGCGCGGATCGAGGCCCTTTTGCACGGTGACCAGGCGCAGGGCGCCGAACATGTTCTCGTTGACGATATCGAGAATGCCTTCCGCCGCCTGGTAGACATCGAGGCCGAGCGCGGTGCCGATCTTGGAGACGGCGTGCTCAGACGCCGCCACGTCAAGCTGCATGGTGCCGCCCAAGAGGCTCGGCGGCAGGCGGCCGAGCACCACATTTGCATCGGTCACCGTCGGTTGATCACCGCCGCGGCCATAGCAGGCCGGGCCCGGGACGGCGCCGGCACTTTCGGGCCCGACACGGAGCGCACCGGTCATCGGCACATGGGCGACGGACCCGCCGCCGGCGCCGACCGAATGGACCTCCACGGACGGTATCTTGATCGGGTAATAGCCGAGTGCGGTCTCTCTTGAAATCGTCGGCTGGCCGTCCTGTATCAGCGAGACATCGGTGGACGTGCCGCCCATATCAAAGCCGAGCGCGTCCGGGTGGCCGGCAAGCCCGGCGAGGAAAGCGGCGCCGGAAACGCCGCCGGCGGGTCCGGAAAGCATTGTGTAGACCGGCGACTCCGATGCCCGCGCCACGCTCATCAGGCCGCCGTCGGAGCGGATGATATTGACGTGCGGGTCGAACTGGATGTTGTGCAGCTTTTCCTCAAAGCCCTGCAGGTAGCGGCGCATCAAGGGACTGACATAGGCGTTCATGACCGTCACCAGAGCGCGTTCATATTCGCGGAATTCCGGCAGGATATCGGAGGAGAGCGAAACCGGAATCGCCGGGTCGATTTCGTGCACCAAATCGCGCAGGCGGCGCTCATGATCCGGATTGGCATAGGAATGCAGGAGCGAGATGGTGATCGACTCGGCGCCGGCCTCGACAAGATCGCGGATGGCGGCCCGCGCACCGTCCTCATCTAGTGCCGTGATCACCTCGCCGCGGGCGTTGATGCGTTCGCCGATGCCCCGGGTGAATTCCAGGTCGGCGAGCGGATCGGGCTTTTCCATGATGATCCAGCCGGCGAGTGGCCCGGGGGTCTGCGAGCGGGCGAGATGCAACACCTGTTCGAAATTCTCGGTCACCAGAAGGCCGACCTTGGCGCCCTTTTCCTCCAAGACGATATTGGTGGAGACCGTCGTGCCATGGAGCACCGCTTCGATTTGTGACGGCGCGGTGGCCGATTGGGCGATAATCGCTTCCGTCCCGGTCAGAATTCCCACCGACTGGTCCTCCGGAGTGGACGGTGTTTTCAGGAGCTGCATATCACCGGTGGTGCTGTCGAACAGCAACAGATCGGTGAATGTTCCGCCGACATCGATGCCGAGCCGCTTGGACATGGGCCGTTCGCCCCCTTCCCTGTCGTTTTCGACAGCCTATCCGTATCGCGTGGTGAATCAATCCCCGTGCGCCGGCAAATGCGTCGAATGGCGATTTGACCGGCGACCATTTTTCTATACGATCCGATCAATGGTGCCGGGCTCCGCTCGGCAAACACTCACCAAGAAGGGGCAAGGCCGATATGGCTCAAGAGGGTGCGCGACCGGTCCGCTATCGCTTCTGGTTCTGGCTGATCGCCATCGTTATCTTTTTGATTTTTCTTTATTTCTATGCGCCGTTCGAAAAGTATCTGGTGGCCAGCATTCCCAATATTCACTTTTCGAATGTGCTGTTCTGGTTCGCCTCCCTGATCGGCATTCTGGCCTTCATCGTCGCCCATTGGCAGTCCTTCCGGCAACATATTTTCGGCAGCGGCAGCGAGCTGGACGTCAACGGGCTGGTCTTCGACACATTGCAGACCGCAATCCTGGTGGCGGTGATCTTCTGCGCCGGCGCGACGTTGCAGGCCGTCGAAATGCTGGCGGAGCACTTAATGGGGCACGGCAATATTATCGACGGCGCTTTCGGCAGCACCTTGGTGTCGATCGTGATCCTGGTGATCCTGACGGTGCTCTTCTACCTGCTGCACTACGTCGTGCGCGCCTTTCGCGACGGCTGGCACACAAGGCGGCCACCGCCGAGCGTGCGTTAGGTCGCCAAGGCGCTCTTGGCAACAAGTTTTCTATCGGCGACAACTATGCATGTTGAGCTAGTCCCGGGCAATTGGACAGGATGTTAAGGTGTGTTCCTCGGGCAAGGGAGGGATACCGAATGGTGATGCGACGCCCATCCACAGCTGATTTCAAGGCATATGTAGCGCTTGAAGCGCTGCGTGGCGACAAGACGATCCTGGAGATCGCGTCCCGGCATGGGCTCACCCAAGCCAGGTTGGCGTTTGGAAGAACCAAGCTCTGGAAGGGTAGGATTTGATCTTCGAGAGCGGTGCCGGTCTCGGCGATGATCGTGAGCGCGAGGTTCGCGACCTGCACGCCAAGATCGGCGGGTTGAAGGTGCAGAACGATTTTTTATCGAAAGCGCCCATGCATAAAGCCAGGAGGAGAGGAAATCGATGATCGACCGTTCTCACCCGAGGCCAAGCCTGAGCGCATGAACTGAGTGCGTTGGAAACTACCAACCTAAGAAGGATCCGCGGTCGGTTGTCTGCAATCTCAATTGATTTATAGCTGACTAATTACGCGGCAAAAGGAACCAAAACGAATGGCCAAAGATGTTTGCTTGCTGCATATCGGCAAGACTGGCGGCACTTATTTGAAATCCGTCCTTAAGCACAATCAGTCGATGCTGCCGGCAACGTTGCGCTTGCTGGGCCATGGCAACACGTTACGGAGCACACGCAGGAAGTTCGGCGCTAAACGGCAGATCGCATTTGTGTTTCGGGACCCGACCGAGCGTTTCATATCCGGGTTCGACAGCCGTATGCGCCAAGGCCGTCCCACATACCAGAGCCCTTGGTCTGCAGAGGAGGCGATCGCTTATCTGTGGTTCGCTTCACCCAATACATTGGCAGAGGCTCTTTACAGCGAAGACGAACGGTTGCGCTCAGCAGCAATCTTCACGATGGAGAACGTCCGTCACCTGAGACGCGGTTACAAATTCTACCTCGGCAGCGTTCGCCAGTTACGCCAGGAAGATAGCCGGATTCGCTGCTGTGTAGATTTAAAGGACCTTGATCGGTTGCTGCCAGAGGTAATGCGCAACCTAGGCGTAGAACAGTGTGAGATGCCGCCGAATCCGAAGCGCCACAAGAGCGCGAACCGAATTTCGCTTTCAGAATTGGCAGTCCGGAACTTGCGCAAATATTGGGAAACTGAATACCAGATATACGAATACTGCCAGAGCATCCAGCGCACATAAGCGACCACGCGATCCACAAACCAGGTCTCGCTTTCATGTCGGTCAGACCGGTCAGCCTCTCAGACAGTGCAAACATTTCTAGATCATGCCTACGCCGTCCACAGTGAAGAATGCGCATAATATAAAAAGTATGGTTGTACCCTACACAATAAAATTCCAGTTCAACTGTAATCCACCAGCAAATTAAATGCGTCCAGCGAGCGTTCGATGCGGTCCTGCTCGATCCCGTCGGCGATGAAAATCAGGCGCGACCGACGGTCTTCGTTGGGCCAAGCCGCGAGGTGATCGGGGGCATGGACGACGTGCTGGACGCCGTTAATGAGGACCGGGGCCGGTAGGCCCTCGACGTTCAATAGGCCCTTGATGCGCAGCACCCGGTCGCCATGGCAATGCAGTAGCATGGTCATCCAGACGCCGAAGGCGGTCCAGTCCAGTGGCCGGTCATAGGTCACAGTGAAGGATGTAACGGAACCGGTGTGGCTATGGTCCAGGGCGGCCGCCGAACCGGTGTCGACAGCCTCGTGATCATCAGCAATCCAAGCCGAGGCCGCCGATTGATCCATGCCTTCACGGGTGCTTTCTGCGGCGAACAGGATGTCCGGGTCCAACGGGTCACGGGCACCGTCGATGATCTGCGCCGCGCCGTTCAGGCGTCGCAAGGCGGCATGCAGGCGAGCGACTTGGTCATCCGTGGCAATGTCGGATTTGGTGACGATCAGACGATCGGCAATGGCCGCCTGTTTGACCGATTCGGCATAGTGTTGGAGTTGACTTTCGCCGCTCACGGCGTCGACCGCCGTGACGATATTGCCGAGGCGGAAATGGTGGCGGATCACCGGCTCCGATTGCACCGTGTAGGCGATCGGGACCGGGTCGGCGAGCCCTGACGTTTCTACGATCACCCGGCGAAAGGGCGGAATTTCGCCGCGAGTCAATTGCGAGAACAGGTCGCGCAGACCGTCTTTGAGGTCGCCGCGAATGGCACAGCACACGCAGCCATTTTCCATGAGCAGCGTGGATTCCGCCAGGCCCTGATAGAGGTGATGATCAAGGCCGATTTCGCCGAATTCGTTGACCAGAACCGCGGTCTCCTCAAGGCGCGGCGAGGCCAGCAATCGCTGGATTATGGACGTCTTGCCACTGCCGAGAAAGCCGGTGACGATATTGACCGGAATGCTGGACGGATAGGCGCTCATGGCCTCGTGAGCAGTGCGTAATACGTAACTCCACGCGTCTGTGCGTCATCCCGTGCGCTGCGCATCACTGTGTGCTGCGCAGCGCACGGGATGACGCGGGGTTCTTGTGTTCGGGCGTTCATAACCTAGGCCTTAAGATCGTCAAGCAGGCCGTCATCCAATGGATTTAAGGGGCGGCCGAGGATCGTCTCCGCCGCCGCCCAGACCTCAGAGATGTTCTCCGCGATTGCCGTCTTGCCGGTTGGCGATCGGATGATGAAGGCGTTGCCGGTCCAATCGCTGGCCTTCAGGCGGTAATGGGCGAGCACTTTGTTGACGAGCCGGGTCTGGTCCTGGCGTTCGCGATGCCACGTGCGGGTGTCGGCGCGGCGCGTAAAGACCGCCGGGTTACTGGCCGGGTCAACCCAATGGCTCTGACCGCCAAGAATGCCGCATAAACTGCACATGACCGCCTCCGTTAACCGGCGGTGACTACACTGGTTTTCTCTCGCGGGCAACGCCGGGCGAAATCGTCGGCAATATCGTCGAAGGTGGTGAAGCGGACGCCGTCATGGCCGGAAATGTAGTCGAAGATGCGTTCCAGCATCAAAAGCACCTGGGGCCGGCCGGAGACGTCGGGATGGATGGTCATGGTAAAGACCGCGTAATCGTATTCGCGATAGACCCAGTCGAACTGGTCGCGCCACAGGTCCTCGATATCGCGCGGATTGACGAAGCCGAAACTGTTCGGCGCGCTCTTGATGAACATCATGGGGGGCAGGTCATCGAGATACCAGCTTCCGGGAATGTCGATCAGGTCGGTTTCCACGCCGCGCACCAGGGGCGTCATCCATTCGTCGGGATGCTTGGAATAGTCGATCGGCGTCCAGCTGTCGCCGACCCGCACATAGAACGGATGGAAATCGTCATTCATCAGGCTGTGGTCGTATTTGATGCCCTTTTTCAGGAGCAGTTCATTGGAAACCGGCGAGAACTCCCACCACGGCGCCACATAGCCGGTGGGTCGGCGGCCGGCGACCTTCTCGATCAGTTCGATGCATTTATCCATCACCCGCTCTTCCTGTTCCGGAGTCATGGCGATGGGATTTTCGTGGGAATAGCCGTGCATGCCGATTTCGTGACCGGCATCGACGACCATGCGGGTAGTGTCGGGAAAGGTTTCGATGGAATGGCCGGGAATGAACCAGGTGGTTTGGATGTCGAACTTCCTGAACAGGTCGACCAGGCGCGGCACGCCGACCTCGCCGGCGAACAGGCCGCGCGAAATGTCGCAGGGCGAGTCCTCCCCGCCATAAGAGCCAAGCCAGCCGGCAACCGCGTCCACATCGATGCCGAAGGCGCAGAAAATCTCCTTCCTGCCGCTGCTGATCGCCGGCCGTTTCGGCATGCGCGACCGCATGGCCAGATTGGTGCGTGATTCAATTGGGCGCGGCCGATAGCGTTCGCCAATCGTGTTCGGTGTCGCATGATAGCGGTCGTCGGATGTCACTGGAGCGCCTCCCTCGGCGTTAACTGCCTCTTCCCGATCGTGCCAATGTCGCGACAAAAGCGCAATATCTGCCCGCAGGTTAGATTTTCCGAACTGTCACAGATTTGCCGGAGCGCCACAATGGCTTATGATCCCGGGCGACCAAAAGACAGGAGGTGGTGATGGTGCACGACTGGCAGGACCGGACACTTGCTCAATATCAGGAAAAGGGATTCGCCGCGCGTTCGGGCTATGGCAAGCGCCCTGCCCTGTTGATCGTCGATTTCATCGTCGGCTTCACCGATCCGTCGTCGCCGCTCGGCGGGGACTTTTCATCCGAACTGAAAGTGACCGGCCGGATTATCGACGCCTTCCGCGCCGCGTCCTTGCCGATCGTCTATACGGTGATTGAGTATGAGCCCGATTTCCGCGATGCGGGTGTATTTATCAAGAAGGTGCCGTCATTGTCGGTGTTGGTGCGCGGCTCGCCGATGTGTGACATCGACGAGCGCATCCGTCCGGCGGCCGGCGACTATATCGTAACGAAAAAATACGCCAGTTCGTTTTTCGGCACCAATCTGGATACCCATTTGAAGAACCAGGGCGTCGATACGCTGGTGATAACCGGCTGCACGACCAGCGGCTGCGTGCGCGCATCGGCCGTGGATTCCCTGCAATCGGGTTACCAGACGATCGTAGTGCGCGACGGGGTGGGCGACCGGGCGCAGGGGCCGCATGAGGCCAATCTGTTCGACATCGACGCCAAATATGGCGACGTGGTGCCATCGGAGGCGGTACTGGCGTATATTGACGGCCTGTCGGGATCGGGTAACGGCAAGGCGGCGGCCGCGGCGGCGTCGATCACCGGATGGTGGAACGAGAAGACCGGCTGAACGGATTTGGGAGTCAGGCCATGGGCAGCCGCGACAAGGAATCGATATCGGCATTCGATGCCATGCTGACGGAAACCCGGCGGCAATTTGACGCGCTGGTGGGTGACAGCGCGCTGCCACGATCTGCGCCGCCAACCGACTTGGATCGGCCGGCGCCGCCCGCGAGCACGTCATCAGAACCGGCCAGATCCGTCGGCCGTGCGGAAGATGCCACCATTTCGCCAGCGGTCGCCAAATCATTGTTTGAGCGTTTCGGCCATTCCTGGCGCCACGAAATCCTGGAACGCACACGGCAGGGGGACGAGCTTTCCGTCACCTGCCGCTTGATTGTCGACGATATGGATGACGTCACGCCGCAAAGGGGTTCGGCACGGCTCGGTGGATCGGCCGCCGGCGCAACGGCGATCGCCGGATCGATCAACGGCAGGCCGTTCGAATTCGATCCGGCCCCGGCGGACGGCGGCGCGAGACGGTCGGTAAGCGAAGAGGATGCCCTGCGCGAAGCCGTGGGTATCGCCCTGATGAAGTGCCTGCAGACGATCTGACCATTGCCGCCGGGGCGGCATCAAATTTCCGAACGCATAGTCGCAACCCGGCAAGGCGGTGCGGGCGGTCCGGTCGATGAAATCCACGCGCTATTGCTCACGCTTCGAGAGGCAATTGGGCGCGGTGGTCAACAAGGAATTCGACAAATGCAATGCCAAGCATGTCGCCTTCGACAAGAAGGAAGCGCGCAACTTGAAGAATGAGCCGCTGATCAAGCAGGCCTTGCTGGAAGCCAAAAAAAGGAAGACCAGGACCAGCGCGACGGCGACCAGAACGATTTTGCGGGGCTGGACCCTGGACCGCTGACCAGCATCATTCGGCAGCCGCCGGCCGAGCGGCCTCGGGAAACAGTCCGGCCTTCATGACCTGGCCCGGCAGTGGCGCGTCGAAGAAGGATTCCGCCCAAATGGCGACATCGATCAAAGCATCGAGATCGATACCCGTTTCATAGCCCATATTGCGCAACATGAAACACAGATCCTCCGTGGCCACGTTGCCGGTGGCGCGCGGCGCGAAAGGGCAGCCGCCAATGCCGCCGATTGAGGCATCCAGATAGTCTGCGCCCGCCTGCGCCGCCGCCGCCGCGTTGGCAAAGCCGGTATTGCGGGTATTGTGCAGGTGGCAGCCGAGGGTGATGCCGTCGCCAACCGCGTCTGTCACGGCATGAAGGCGTTCGGTGATCTGGGTCGGCACGCCGGCTCCGATGGTGTCGGCGAGGCTGAGATCGGACGCGCCCATATCGACAACCCGGCGGGCGATCTCGACGACCTTGGAAAGCGGTACACGGCCCTCAAACGGGCAGCCAAAACTGGCTGCGATAACAACCGACAAGACCGGCCCGGCCGCTTGGACTTGGGGTGTCATCATCTGCAGTTCGCGCAAGGTTTCTGCAATCTCACGGCCCTGGTTGCGCTGATTGAAGGTTTCGCTGGCCACGACCACATAGCGCACCTCGTCGACCCCTGTGGCAATCGCTCTTTCAACCCCACGGCCATTCAGCGCCAAGCCGACGAACCGGCAGCCCGGGCGACGGGTGATCCCGGCCATTACCTGTTCCGCATCGGCCATTTGCGGCACCCGTTTCGGATTGACGAAACTGACGGCTTCCAAACGCTTGACGCCGGTAGCGGTCAAGCGGTCGATCAGGTCGATGCGCTCGGCGACGCTCCACATACGCTTTTCGCTTTGCAAGCCGTCGCGCGGGCCGACCTCGCAGATTTCGATGGATTTCGTCATGGTCATACCACTCCCTCCGCAGCCAGGGCTTCGATTTCGGCACCTGATAGGCCGAGTAGCGACCCGTAGACCTCATCATTATGTTGACCGGGTTCGGCGGGGCCGAGCCAGGCGACATCGCCGGGGGTTGTGCTCAACTTCGGAGCAATGCCGGGGACTGCGATGGACCCGAAGAACCCGTCCTCCATGCGCTTTATCATGCCGCGGGCCTGGAATTGCGGGTCCTCTGCAATGTCGGCGATGGAGTAAATCGGGCCGACAACGACGCCATGGCTGTCCAAGGTCTCGTCGAGGTCGTTCGCCGTCAGTGTTTTCGTCCAGTCGGCGACCAGATTGTCCAGTTGCTCGGCGTTTTCGCCGCGCGCCTTGTGGGTGGCGTAGAGCGGGTTGTCGGCCAGGTCCGGGTCACCCATGGCGGCGCAGAGACGGCGGAACATGGTGTCCAGATTGGCGGCGATCACCACCCATTTGCCATCCTTGGTGGGAAAGATGTTCGACGGCGAGACATTGGCAAGCCCGGTGCCGCTCGGAGCCCGCACCACGCCGAGCTTGTCATATTCCGGCAGCGCGCTTTCCATCATGGAAAAGCAGGATTCCGTGATGGAGGCGTCGACCACCTGGCCTTTGCCGCCATTGGCCTGGCGCCAATAAAGGGCCATCAGGATGCCCTGCACGGTGAACAGGCCGGTCAGGGTATCACCCAGCGATACGCCGGTGCGCGGCGGCGGCTGGTCCGGATAGCCGTTGATATGACGCAGGCCTCCCATGGCCTCGCCGACGCTGGCAAAACCCGGACGGTCCGAATAAGGCCCGGTCTGGCCGAATCCCGACACGCGTGCCACGACGAGACCGGGATTTTCGGCATGGAGGTCATCCGGGCCGAGGCCCCATTTTTCCAGAGTCCCCGGCTTGAAGTTCTCGATCAATACATCGGCCCGCATGAGCAGCCGGCGAACCAGGTCCTGACCGCGGGGATCACGCAGATTGGCCGTGACCGATTTCTTGTTGCGGGCCAGAACCGGCCACCACAGGCCCTTGCCCTTGTAACGATGATGCCCCCATTCGCGCATGGGGTCGCCGGTGACCGGCGCTTCGACCTTGATCACCTCGGCGCCGAAATCGGCCATGCGCGCGGCTGTGAACGGTCCGGCCAGCAATTGGCCCATTTCAATCACGCGCAAGCCGGCGAGCGGCCCGTCAAGGCGCGGATCACGATCCTTTTCGGCAATCGGCATCGGTCCTCCAATTTTTTCACTGATGCTCCAGGCAGTGTATAGAATAATTCCTCCGGCGAGAACGGACCATGGCCGGTAATATGCGACGCGGGTCCGCGGCCGCGCCTGCCTGGGCGCGATTCAGCCGGTGGACAGTGCTGCTTCGCCGCCGAAATTCCGCATGCCGCCGCTGGAGCGGGTGATTGACACGGACGCATTTTTGGCACGGGATTACCAGGTGGACGATCCGGTCCCCGGCAAGGCTGCCGACCGGTTTCCTGTCCCGGATCGGATCCATGCAAGCGAAAACAGGTTCCAACGATGAAACGACACCCCTATGTCGGTCTGCCGGACACCCAGTTCTGGACAAACGATCCGGGGATCGAGACGCCCGGCCAATTCGATCCGGTCGGCGAAACGCCCTTCAAGATCGGGCGGGCCGATCCGGTGGTCACGGCCGGCAGTTGCTTCGCCCAGCATGTCGCCCGTTACCTCACCAAGCTCGGATTCAACCACCATATCACCGAGCCGGCGCATCCGATTTTCGATGACAAGACCGCGCAATTGTTCAATTACGGCGCTTTTTCCGCGCGCTATGGCAACCTCTATACCGCCCGCCAACTCAAGCAGTTGCTCCTGCGCGCTTACGGCCTGTTCGAGCCGATCGAACAGGCCTGGCCGCGGGGCGATGACGGCCGGGTGGTCGATCCGTTCAGGCCGCAGATCCAGCCCGACGGCTTCGTGTCTGACAAGGAATTGCAGGCCGATCGACGCCATCATTTCGCGGCAATCCGCCGGGCGGTGGAAGACATGTCCGTCTTCGTCTTCACCCTGGGGCTCACCGAATGCTGGGCCGATACGCGCGACGGCGCGGTGTTTCCGCTCGCCCCCGGTGTTGCCGGCGGCACCTATGATCCGGCGATAGTGGAGTTTTTGAATTTCGGCCTCGACGAAACGTTGGACGACCTCCTGTTTTCGCTGAATTTCATTCGCGAAAAAAATCCCGGCGTACGCTTCATTGTGACGGTTTCACCCGTGCCGCTGAATGCGACCATGGTGCCGCGCCATGTCTTCGTGTCGACCACCTGGTCCAAGGCGGTGCTGCGGCTGGCGGCGGAGGAAGCGCAGAATGTATTCGCCGACTGCGCCTATTTCCCGTCCTATGAAATCATCACGAGCCCGCATACGCGCGGGCTTTATTTCGGTCCGGACCGGCGGGCGGTAACCGAGACGGGCGTGGCGCATGTGATGCGGTTGTTCTTCAAGCATTTCGGCGACGGGACGGCGGCGCATCCGACGGCGCCGCAAAAGCGGGACCAGGCGGCGCAGCAGCATATGAAACAAATGGAGGAGATCGTCGAAGTATTGTGCGACGAGGAGATGATCTCCAACAGGTAACCTTCTTTGTTGTCGGCTCTTGCGGCCGCGCTTTGCCGCTTGCACTATGATGGGCGGCGAGTCGGCGGTTAGGGCGCTTCATGAAGCCTTCGAAAAAATCCTATCAGGATCTGCGCAGCCATCGATGGTTCGGGGTTGACGACCTGCGTTCCTTCGGCCATCGGTCGCGGGCCATGCAAATGGGCTACGATGCCGAGGACTGGCAAGGCAAACCGATCATCGGGCTCATCAATACCTGGTCGGATCTCAATCCCTGCCATGCCCATTTCAAGGAGCGGGTGGAGCAGGTCAAGAACGGGATCCTGCAGGCCGGCGGCTTTCCGGTCGAATTGCCGGCTTTGTCGCTATCGGAGCCGATCGTCAAGCCGACAACGATGCTTTACCGCAATCTGCTTGCAATCGAATGCGAGGAATTGCTGCGCAGCCATCCGATCGACGGGGCGGTGCTGATGGGCGGCTGCGACAAGACCACGCCGGGTCTGCTGATGGGTGCCATCTCCATGGACCTGCCGGTGATCTTCTTTCCGGCCGGACCGATGCTGCGCGGCAATTGGAAGGGCAAGGTGCTCGGCAGTGGCTCCGACGTTTGGAAATATTGGGACGAACTGCGCGCCGGCACGATCAGCCGGGACGATTGGCGGGACATGGAACAGGGCATCGCCCGCAGCTACGGCCATTGCATGACGATGGGCACGGCGAGCACCATGACGGCGGTCGCGGAGACATTGGGATTCTGCCTGCCCGGCGGATCCTCCATTCCGGCGGCCGATGCCAATCATATCCGCCTGGCAAAGGCCAGCGGCCGGCGGATCGTCGACATGGTGTGGGAAGACCTGAAGCCGAGCGATTTTCTGAGCGCGGGCTCTTTCCGGAACGCGATTGCCGCTGCCATGGCGATGGGCTGTTCCACCAATGCCATTATCCACGTGGTGGCGCTGGCGCGACGGGCGGGCTTCGACATCGGACTGGAGGATTTCGACGCAATCGGCCGGGAAGTTCCGGTTATCGCCAATATCCGTCCCAATGGCGACACCTATCTGATGGAGGATTTCTATTATGCCGGCGGTCTGCCGGCCATGCTGCGGCGCATGGACGTCCATCTGGACCAAGCCTGCCTGACTGTAAACGGCCAGACGCTTGGCGCAAATATCGCCGGCGCCGATGTCTATGACGACGATGTCATTCGCCCACTTGAAAACCCGATCTGCCAATCGGGCGCGCTTGTGGTTTTGCGCGGCAATATCGCCCCGGACGGATGCGTGATGAAGGTTTCGGCCCTCGACGAGCGGTTCTTGAAACATTCCGGACCGGCCATGGTGTTCGACGATTATCCGTCGATGAAGGCGGCGATCGAGGACGAAGACCTCGACGCGACCGCCGATACGGTATTGATCCTGCGTAATGCCGGACCCCTGGGCGGCCCGGGCATGCCGGAATGGGGCATGCTGCCGATCCCGAAAAAGCTCGTGAAACAGGGCGTGCGCGACATGTTGCGCATTTCCGATGCGCGCATGAGCGGCACCAGCTACGGCGCCTGTGTGCTGCATGTGGCGCCGGAGGCCTATATTGGCGGTCCGCTGGCGGTGGTGGAAACCGGAGATGTGGTGACGATCGACGTGGAACGACGGCTTTTACAGGTCGCGGTCAGCGATGCGCAATTGCAGCAGCGGCTGGCCGACTGGTCGCCGCCGGCCAAACGCTACGAACGGGGTTACGGATATATGTTCTCCCGGCACATCAACCAGGCGCCACAGGGGTGTGATTTCGATTTTCTGACAACGGCGTTCGGAAATCCGGTAAAAGAACCGGATATCTTCTGATCCCGGTCAATCGCCAATAATGGCTTTTGAAAAACGGACATTATTCTGTAAAATATTTTACCAAAGGGGCACACGAAAAATTGATTAAACATCCATTCCGAATAACACAAGTGTGTAGAACAATGCGTCCGTTCGATTGTTGATCGATTGGTCAATACCTGAACCGTGTCGATGGATACACTGGTTAAAAGTTGTCTTTTACCTACTCAATTCTAAATCTGTATTATGCTAGCAGATCTACAAGTTGAAGAAAGACGTATCAGGGAGTTGAAGCGGCTATCGATTTTGGATACAGCCGCCGACCCCCGTTTCGATCGTCTGACCAAGACGGCCGCTAAGGTCCTGGACGTTCCGGTTGCCATGATTTCCATGGTCGATCGCGACCGGATCTGGATCAAGTCCGCCTTCGGCGTCAGCGCGGTTGACGAAGTGCCGCGCAAGCATGGATTTTGCGCAACGACCGTGGAACAGGGCACGACTCTGGTGGTCGAAAACGCCGCGCAGGACCCGCGTTTCAACACCAATCCCCTTGTCCGGCAGAAAAATGGCTTCCGGTTCTATGCCGGTGCGCCGGTCACAACCGAAAGCGGATGTGCGGTCGGAACGTTATGTGTGTTCGACTACGCGCCGCGGCAGGCAGACGACCATTTCGTCGATCTGCTGCAATCGCTTGCCGAACTGGTGCCGGACATTTTGGATCGTCACCGCCTGGACACGGAGCTCGGTCGACGCCAAACGGAGATCAACGCTGCCGAACAGGAGACGCAGTCCTTCAAAAAGCAACTTATGGCGGCTTCCACGCCGCGGGAATCAGTCCTCGAACTGACTATGGACAGCGTCATGAAGCTTGACCCTGTCCGCAATAGCGACGGTGAGATCCGCGATTTCATCATCGCCGAGATCAACCAGTCGGCGTTGCGGTTTACGAAGAAACGGCGCGAGGAGGTTATTGGTACAAGCCTGACTAAAACATTTCCCAGCACCGCCAAAACCGATGTTGTCGATATATATGGCAGGGTGGTCGCAACGGGTGTTCCGGCCCGGTTCGACTTGGAATATGTGGCTTCGACCGGCACCTCCCACTGGTTTCGTGTCACGGCCATCAAATCTGGCGACGCGGTCACGATCACCTATTCGGACATTACAGAGTTTTGCCGGCAGCAGGAGGAACTGGCGCGGGTCAACGATGCGTTGTCGGCCGAGCGCGGGCATTTCCGGATGCTGTTCCGGCGTTCGCCGGCGGCAATTTTTTCCATAACCCGGTCACGGGAGCTGATCGATGCCAGCGACCGGTTTTTCGATCGTCTTGGCTATAGCCGCGAGGAAATGATAGGCCGCGACATGGGCGAGTTTCTGACACCGTCCTCCCTGCGCCAGACGGAGAATGATATTCTGCCGCGCTTTTGGCATGCGGGATATATTGTCGACGAGCCCTATGAATTCATTACCACGGCCGGCAAAAGGATTGAGATCGAACTGTCGGCGGTACTTGAGGAGCCTTCCGACCCGGAATTGGAGCCGTCCATTCACGTGGCCTGTGTCGATGTGACGGCGCGCAATCGGGCGCAATTCGAAATCTCCAAGCGCGAACAGGACTATCGGCTGCTGGTGAGCCGTATTCCCGACATGCTGACCCGCGCCCTGCCGGACTGCACCTTGTTCTTCGTCAACGATCACTTTGCACGATTCCATGACAGGCGGCCTGAGGAGCTTCACGGGGTCTCGTTTCTCGATCTGGTTCCCGAGGAGGAGCGGGACGCGATCGTCGAGCGGATTGCCGGGTGCACGCCGGAAAATCCGACCGTGATCTCCGAACAGAAAAATATCGATCGGGCGGGCAATCTGTATTGGTTCCAATGGTCGAACACGGTCTTGTTCACCAAGGCCGGCGATCCGTACGAAGTGCTCTCAATCGGCCGCGACCTGACCGACCTCTACGAGGCCAATCAGGAGATCAAAATACAGGCCCAGGCGGTGGAGGACATGAATGGCGACCTGGAACGCGCCAACGAGAATTTGCGGCAATTCGCCTATGTCGCCTCCCATGATCTGCAGGAGCCTTTGCGCAAGATCCGATCCTTCGGTGAATTGCTCAAAGAGGCCCTGGAAGAAGGCGACCGGGACGATATCGACCTGGCCTTGAACGTTATGACCAGCGCGTCGGAGCGGGCGAGCCGTCTGGTTAAGGACCTGTTGATTTACTCGCGCACCTCGAACCGCGAATTCGACCGCGGAAAGGTGGATTTAC
Source organism: Rhodobiaceae bacterium (assembly GCA_965224185.1). Taxonomy (GTDB): domain Bacteria; phylum Pseudomonadota; class Alphaproteobacteria; order Rhizobiales. Next base: position 856,133 of record OZ245042.1, read on the forward strand.
GGCAATCGATCGATATGGTCTTGTCCACCTTGATGATGGCGATCAAGGAAAATGATGCGACGTTCGCCATCGAAATGGATCCGACCATCGTCAGGGGCGATCGTACGGCGATCGAGCAATTGCTGTTGAACCTGATCTCCAATGCCATCAAATACCGCCATCCGGACCGGGCGCCGATTATTGAAATCCGCTGTCGACGCGATGCTTCGGGCAATGGCTTATTGGACATTGCCGACAACGGCATCGGGTTCGACCCGAGTTTCAGCGAGACCGTGTTCGAGCCCTTCAAACGCCTGCATACACGCACCGAGTATCCGGGGACCGGCATCGGCCTGGCGATTTGCGCGCGGGTGGCGGACCGCCTCGGCTGGCGGCTGTCGGCCGACAGCATCGAGGGCACGGGATCGACCTTCACCGTCGAAATTCCGGCCGCGGACCTTTTCGAATCCTGACGCTTTGTTTGGTTGAACCAGATTATGTGCGGGTTCCGCCAACCGATCAATCGTGTTTGCAATCCCCCATTGAGGGCGCAGCCGGTCAGCGCTACATTTTCAGCAACATAGCACGCATCATTTCCCGGGAGGACATAAATGCTGGGCCGAATGCAGGATTGGCCGCTTCTGTGCCACAAGATTATCGATCACGCGGCAACCTATCACGGGGGCCGGGAAATTGTCTCGCGCTCGGTCGAGGGCCCGGTATACCGGACGACCTATAGCGACGTGCGGCAGAATGCATTGCGGGTGGCCAAGCGGCTCGATGCGGCCGGTATCGGCATCGGCGACCGCATCGGCACCATCGCCTGGAATACCTGGCGGCATATGGAGGTGTGGTATGGGCTGTTGGGGATCGGCGCCATCTATCACACGATCAATCCACGGCTATTTCCCGAACAGATCGTCTGGATCTTCAATCACGCCGAAGACCGGATGCTGTTCGTCGACCTGACTTTCGTACCGTTGGTCGAAAAGATCGCCGACCAGATGCCGACATTGGAACAGGTGGTGGTGCTGACCGACGGCGCGCACATGCCGGAAACCAATTTGCCCAACGCGGTCGCCTATGAAGATTGGATCAACGAGGTCGACGACGATTTCGCCTGGCATGAATTCGACGAGAACACCGCCGCCGGCATGTGCTACACATCCGGGACCACGGGCAATCCGAAGGGCGTGCTTTACTCGCATCGATCGAACGTCATCCACTCCATGGCGGTCCTGCAGCCGGACATGCTGGGGCTTGGCGCGCGCGATGTGATTATGCCCGTCGTGCCACTGTTCCATGCCAATGGCTGGTCGATCGCTTTTTCGGCGCCCATGGCCGGCAGCAAGATCGTAATGCCCGGCGCGCTGATGGATGGGGCATCGATCTATCAATTGTTGAACGAGGAGCAGGTCAACGTCACTGCCGCGGTCCCCACCGTCTGGCTGATGCTGTTGCAACATCTGGAAAGCGCGGAACTGACCCTGCCCCATCTTAAGAAAGTGGTGATCGGCGGGTCGGCCTGCCCGCGGGCCATGACCCAGACCTTCCAGGACAAGTACGGGGTGGAGGTGATCCATGCCTGGGGCATGACCGAGATGAGCCCGCTCGGCACGGTTTGCACCATCAAACCGGAATATGCGGACCTGGAGGGCGATGCCAAGCTCGACCTGCAGGGGAAACAGGGCCATCCGCCATTCTCGGTGGAAATGAAGATCACCGACGATGACGATCAGCCGCTTGCCTGGGACGGCACCGTGTTCGGCCGCCTGAAAGTGCGCGGACCGGCGGTTGCCGGATCGTATTTCAAGGATGACGGCGGGGACATTCTGGGCGACGACGGCTTTTTCGACACCGGAGACGTGGCCACCGTCGATCCGTATGGGTACATGCAGATCACCGACCGCTCCAAGGACGTCATCAAGTCCGGCGGCGAGTGGATTTCCTCCATCGACCTGGAAAATCTTGCCGTCGGCCATCCTGACGTCGCCGAGGCCGCGGTGATCGGTGTTTACCATCCTAAATGGGATGAACGGCCGCTATTGATCGTGGTGCGCAAGGACGGCGCCGATCCGGCACCGCAGGACATCTTGACCTTCATGGACGGCAGAATCGCCAAATGGTGGATGCCCGACGACGTGGCATTTGTCGACGAAATACCTCATACGGCGACCGGCAAAATTCAAAAAATGGCCCTGCGCGAACAATTCAAAGATTACAAGCTGCCGACGGCCTAGAGCGGATTGAGGATTATGATTGCGACCTTCGGCGTCGCCGTGAATGGGTGCGGATCCTGATTTCGTGGCGTTCCCCGACCCCTATTCGGAACAGGATTTGCGGCGTGCGGTTTGGAGCCTGCGGCTGTCGACCGTGGCCGTTCCCGTTCTGACCCTGGCCGGGCTCGGCCACCGGTACGGGTATTTCGACACCAATGCCCTGTTCGGATTGCTGATCGTGGGCTTTGGGCTGGCCTTCGCGTCGTTGATATTGTCGATTTCGGCGCTGGTAGCGATCTGGAATGAGGGCTATCGCGGATTTTCGGCCGCTTTGCGTGGTGGCCTACTGGCGCTCATCGCATTGGCGCCCGCATGCGCCGGGGCGATCGGCGTCTTCCTTTATCCAAGAATTACCGACATAACCACCGACGCGATCGATCCGCCGGCAATCAGCGGCGCTGCCAACTATGACGCGACGACGGTCGACCTGCAGCAGGTGGCCTATCCGGATATTGTGCCGCGCCGGTTTACCGCCGATACCGTGGAACTCGCCGACGCGGTGCTGAAAACCATGCCACGGGTCGGTTGGACGATCGGGCGGGCTGAACACCCGTCAGCGGAGGACGAGCCGGCGACCATGACCGCCATCCGACGGTCCTTGTTGTTTGCCTTTGTCGACGACGTGACCGTGCGGATAACCGCCGATCCCTTGGGGTCGCGGTTGGACATCCGATCGAGATCACGGGTCGGCAAGCATGATTTGGGCGAGAATGCCCGGCAGGTCCGCGCATTCCTGACGGAGCTTGACGCGGTGCTCATCGAATCACTTGGGGAATCCGAACCGGCTTCCAACGGGCAGTCGGAATAGGTAGCGGGCCGACCGTCAGGCCAGTTTGTAGGTGCCCGAAATCGACGGCGCGCCATGGGTCAGCACTTCGCCGCGAGCCACCAGGTCCTCAAGATGCGCAAGCATGGACAGGCCGGCCGCCGGGTGCAGGGTTTCGGGGATTTCGGCGTAGATCACCTTGACCATCTCGACGATGCCCTGTTCGCCGGCGGCGAGACGGTCGCGGATCGCCTGTTCGCGGCCGAGGCGATGGGCTTTGAGTTCCTCAAGATAGTGCGATACCCGGTCGACGGGCCCGCCATGGGCCGGGATCAACCGCCCGTCCGATCGGGTCATCAGCCGCTCAAGGGAGGCCATATAATCGGACATGGAGCCGTCCGGCGGGGCGACGATGGAGGTCGACCAACCCATGACGTGATCGCCGCTGAAGAGGACTTCCTCATCTTCGAAAGCAAAGCACATATGGTTTGCGGTGTGGCCCGGGGTGGCCACGGCTTCCAGCGACCAACCGGCACCGTCGATCCGGTCGCCGTCGGCGAGAACGACATCGGGCGCAAAATCGGAATCACTGGAGGCGTCGAAGGGATTGATTTCGCCGATGAAGAGATCCCGCGCCGGACGATGCGCGCCTTCGCCATAGGTGGTCGCGCCGGTCATGTCCTTGATGGCCGCGGCCGCAGGCGAATGGTCGCGATGGGTGTGGGTGACCAGGATATGGGTCACCTGGGCGTCGCCGACCGCGCGCATGACGGCATCCACGTGCTCGGCATCATCGGGCCCCGGATCGATGATCGCCACCGCGTCGGTACCGATGATGAAGGTATTTGTGCCATGAAATGTGAACGGGCCGGTATTGCGCGCTGTCACACGGCGCACCTGATCGGACACACGGACCGGCTCGCCGTGGTTGGCATCGAATTCGAGATTGAAAGACGGTCCGCTCATTGCTGGGATTTGTCCTATGACTGTGATCGATGAGCGTGTATCACATCACTCTGCGTCATCCCGTGCGCATTGCAGCATGGAATGCTGCTATGCAGATACGGGATCTCTTAAAGACCTTAGGCCGCATTCGACAGATCCCCTGTCTGCGGCGCATCACTGCGTGCTGCGCAGCGCACGGGATGACGCGGAGTATTTCCAATGAGGTGTTTTGATCCGCGATAGTACCTTGCTCTTTAGATGTCGGCCCAAAGATATGGTATCTGCCCCGCAGTGACAACGCGGTGGGGTTGAGCCGCCGTGGCTGATTCAGAATCTTCGAATTTAATCAATCACCGTGTCGGCGACGGCGTTGATCTGGTCGAGAACCAGCCGGCCATAGGCGCGGTTGCCATGGGTGGCGTTGCCGATGAATCCCCGCGCCAGCAAACCCCGGCGATCAAGTGCGGCTTCGGGGGGCTCCAGGAGCGCGATATCGAGCTTACCGCAGATATCCGCATAGATGTCGCATTGCAGGCGGTAAATATCCATTCGCAAGCGATCCGGCGCCAAACCAAGATGAATTTTGCTTTGAAACACGCCCGGCTGCTTGGTGATCCGCTGCCGGTTCGCGGTCGGCGGAGGCGCCAGAATATGATATTTGGCGGTCCCGCGGAAATGGGAGGCAAGCTGGTTCAATGTAAAGGTCGTTCGCTCGTGAGCGGTCTCCAGGTGAAGGCGCATCATGTCGCGGGGAATGAAGCGGCGTTTGCCGCCATCTGGAACCAGGCCGTTATCCGCACTACCGACGGCAAATGTGACCGGATTTTCTATCAAACCGACGATGTTGTGGGCATTGCCGTCGATCGACAACACCACCAGCTTCGGCCGGCTCAGGGCAAGGTACCGAAACAACACCGCTTTCGGCCGGCCGAGCCGGTAGATACGCGACCGATTGAGATTGACGAAGTGATAGCGCCGCTTTTCCTCATCGGTCATGGCCTGGCGCAGGCATTCGATATGGCTCATGCCGATTACCAGAATATCCTTGCCGAAGCCCGCCATCACCAACCGCGCCCGATCAGTCAGCCTGAGTGCCGAGCAACGATGGCAACTCGTCCAGTCTGGAAATGATCGCATCGGCATGGGGCGCAAGGTCGTCCGGTCCCATGGCGCCGGTGGTTACTCCAATGGCAAGTGCTCCGGCGGCCTTGGCGGCGATCAGGTCGTGGGACGAATCGCCGACCATGACAACCGATCCGGCATCAATGCCCAAAAAGTCCGCGAAAGCCGAAACCTGTCCCGGCTCCGGTTTCGATCCATGGCCGGAATCGTAGCCGGCGACGAAAGCAAAGAACGGGTCGAAGCCGCTGACTTGCAGGTGGTCTCTTGCGCCTGATTCTGAATCGTTCGTGGCCAGGCCCAGCGGGTAACCGGCATTCGAAAGATGATCTAAGACCGACCGCGTAGATTTGAACGGGGCCAAGTGGCGCCGGGAATGATCCTGGAACAGCCGGTCGATACGGGCGGCGAATGACCGGTCGAACTCGATGCCGATCATTTGCGCAAGGGCGCGGCCGAAATGGTCTGTCGAATCGGATATAACCACCGAATGCGGCGCGATGGTTTTTGTTTCCAGGTCAAAACCGGAATAGGCGGACATTTGCCGCAGGAGATCCCGGTCGCCGGCGGCAAGGTCAGTCAGCACCACACAAAGCGCCGGGCCGAAAGTGGCGAAAAAATCGAACAGGGTCCCGTCCTTGTCGAACAGCACCGCCCTGGCCCGTTCGGCAATCATGGGCGCAGATCCCGACCGCCATACAGGAGGCCCGGCAATTCGGCCAGACTGTCGATGACGGCGTCAGCATGGGGGTCCAGCCGGTCGATCCCGAGAGTACCGGTGGTGACGGCAATTGCCCGGGCGCCTGCGGCTTTCGCGGCATGCATATCGTGCAGGGAATCGCCGACCAGCGCGACCTGTTGCGGCACCACGCCGCAATGGTCGGCGAAAGCGTGGATCTGGCCCGGACCGGGTTTTTGGCCGAACCCGGAATCGTAACCGGCGACAAAAGAAAAGCAATCGTCCACCGACATGGCCGCAATCTGCTTGCGGGCGGAGGATTCGGTGCCGTTGGTGGCAATGCCCATGGGCAGGCCGCACCCGGCGAGATGCCGCAGCGTGGCGATGACGCCCGGAAACGGTGTCACCGACAAGGCGCAGCCTTCCAACAGCAAGGCATCGACCTCACCGGTGAAGGCATCGTCGAAGGGGCGACCCAGGATGTCGGCCCATTGCGGCCCGTAATCGGCGAGGGATCCGGTCAGGACCACCGAATCGGCCGCATAGGTCCGGGTTTGCAGGTCGAAGCCGGCAATCGCGGCGACCATTTGGACCCGCTCGGGATCATTGTCGCACATGCGCCGGATGACGTGATCGCCGCAAGCGCCCCAAGTGGGATTGAAGTCGATCAGCGTGCCATCGCGATCAAACAAAATGGCCCGGATCACATCACCTTCCCCCTTTACTTCCCGGACGGTTCCCGGCCATATCTGAAAATGGTTATTCATCCGGCGCATCGCAGGAGTTCCAAATGCCCCTCACCAATCAGCAAGTCCGGGATATTGAGTCCGTATTGCATCCCTATACACCGCTGCACAAGCTGCGCGAAACCGGCACGTTGGTGCTTGAAGACGGCAAGGGTGTATTCGTCTATGACAGCCAGGGCAATGAATATATCGAGGGTCTTTCCGGTTTGTGGTGCGCCGGCCTCGGATTTGGCGATGAGGAACTGATCGAGGCGGCGACCGAGCAGTTACACAAACTACCCTATTACCATTTGTTCGGCGCCAAGAGCACGGAGCCGGCAATCGCACTTGCCGAAAAGCTGAAAGAGATCGCGCCGGCGCCGATCGGACGGGTGTTCTTCGCGTGCTCCGGTTCGGAGGCCAACGATACCCAGGTCAAGCTTGCCTGGTACTACAACAATGCGCTCGGCCGGCCGAAGAAGAAGAAGATCATCAGCCGGATGAAGGCCTATCACGGCGTGACCATCGTCTCCGCGTCGCTGACCGGCTTGCCGCCCAACCACCGGGAGTTCGACCTGCCGGTCGACGGTGTATTGCATACCGACTGCCCGCATCATTACCGCTTCGCCGAGGACGGCGAGACGGAACAGGAATTCGTCACCCGGCTGGCCGACAATTTGAGGACGCTGATCGAGCGTGAGGATCCGGACACCATTGCGGCGATGATCGCCGAACCGGTGATGGGCGCCGGCGGCGTACTGATCCCGCCGGCCGGTTATTTCGAGGCGATCCAGCCGATCCTTAAAGAACACGATATTCTGCTGATTGACGACGAGGTGATCTGCGGCTTCGGGCGCACCGGCAATATGTGGGGCGCGCAATCATTGGGCATGGAACCGGACACGGTGTCGTGCGCCAAGCAGTTGACGGCGGCCTATGCGCCTTTATCGGCGGTGATGGTGCCGCAATACATGATGGACGCGTTCGAGGCCAATGCGGCAAAAGTCGGGACATTCGGCCACGGCTTCACCTATGGCGGCCATCCACTGGGAACGGCTGTCGGGGTCAAGGCGCTGGAGATTTACGAAAAACGCGACATTGTCGGCAAGGTGCGGGCGCTGACGCCGCTCTTCGCGGAGCGAATGGCACGGATCGGAGACCATCCGTTGGTCGGGGAAGCGCGCTGTATCGGTCTTGTCGGCGGGGTCGAACTGGTTGCGAACAAGGCAACAAAGCAGCCCTTCGATCCGGGCCGGACGGTGGGCCTGACCTGTTCCGGCTTTGCCGAGAAACACGGCCTGATTTCCCGCGCTATCGGTGACACGATCGCCGTCTGCCCGCCGATGATCATATCGGAAAGCGAGCTCAACGCGTTGTTCGACCGACTTGAAAAGGCGCTCGACGACACGGAGGCCTGGGTGGCGAAGAACGATATGCGGGCGGCCTGAGGGAACTTTCAGCGACCCTTTGAACCTTTCTCGATCCTGCGATCACTCATGCGTAAGAATGCCGGCGACCAGGGGTCGCACCCTTATCACCGGTTTTTCACAATGAAACAGTCGGCCACCACAATCCGGCCTCAATCGCGCACCAACTGGGCGTTTGGTCACGACAACCGGCCTCACGAATGATCACAGGCCGTTATTGAATGTGATTATGGTTAATGATTATCGGCAATACGCCGATAACCGAATTGGATTAGGATTTGTGTGGTTGTGTCATGAAACTGGCACATTCCCTGCATGGTGGCGATCAATGAGACGCTTGATCGGAGTAGGTCGGATGAGTGATGAAAAATCGACCAAAACAGACGTGAAACCGGAAACGGAAAAGCCGGATCTGGACAGCCTTTACAAACCCGTAGGCATCCAGGCCATAACTGCCGCCGCTATTTGCAAGGGTACCGGCATTAAGAAAACGAAGCCGGCGTCCTGACGCCGACCGGTTGTTTTCGCGGCTTGCAATCACACCGATGGCGCGTCGGGAGCGTCCGACCGCCCGTGGGTTGTATCAGATGACGTCGGCGACGAGCCGTGCGGCGATCCCCCACATGACGATACCGATCAAGACATCGAGCACCCGCCAGGCGATCGGCTTGCGAAACAGCGGCGCCAGCAGGCGCGCCCCATAGCCCAATCCGTAGAACCAGACGACGGATGCCAGCGAGGCTCCGACAGCAAAGAAAACGCGGCTTTCCGTTGGATAGCGGCCGGAAATGCTGCCGAGCAGGACGATTGTGTCGAGATAGACATGCGGGTTCGCCCAGGTGAATAACAGGCTGGTGGCGATCACCGTCCATAAAGCCAGGCCGGCGCCGTCCTCCGCCGCCTTCAACACCTCCGGTTTCAATGCCCGATAGAACGAAATCAGGCCGTAGAGGAACAGGAATATGGCGCCGCCGACCGCGGCGACGGTCAGCAGCACCGGAGACGAACTGACCAAAGTGCCGACACCGGCAACCCCGAGCACGATCAAGATCATGTCCGATACCGCGCAGATGGTGGCAACGACGAAGACGTGCTCGCGCAACAGGCCGAGCCGCAGCACATAGGCGTTCTGCGCGCCAATGGCGATGATCAGGCTGGCGCCGAGCAGGAAGCCGGAGGCAAAGGCGGAAAGATTTGCCGGGTCGGATATTTCGGTCATGCCAAGCGCATTAGGAACATGCCGGATTACGGCATGCAGTCGGCCGAGGGCGGCCTTAATTTGGTCTTCGATAGATAAGCGAGGCGGCCATCCACGAGGACGAAGGCAACGACGAACGGATCTATGCCGGCGTCAAACAAAACCGCCATATCCGAGCCGATCTTGGAGGGTAACCCAACTCTGTGAAACTCTTCAATTTGATTGCCGACTTTTAAGAATCGCAACTCCCACCGGCCTTGATCGGGAACGATGATCTCCGCTCGCCCGTCGCCGTCCACATCTCCGATCGCGGATACTGCCAGATCCCTGGAACCAATCCAGTGATTGGAATAGCCGGACTTCGACCGGGTGCGCTTCAGCTTGCCATCGCGAAAGCTCCAGATTTCCAGGATGCCGCCGATATGCGGCGTGCGCACGATTGCAATATCCACCGCGCCGTCGCCATCGAAATCCGCGATACCGACCGGATTGAGCCATCGATAGCCTTGGCCGATTGGCTCGGAAGCGGCGAGCCTTTGGAGCGTGCCGTCGCGCAGGCCGAAGACGACAATACGGGCCCCGTTATGGGGATCAGACTGGACCACGACCGCTTCATCGCCCGGACGGCCATCAATATCGGCAAGGCGGGGATAGCGATCTTCGAAGACGGCCTCACCAGATAGGGTGTAGGCATGGACTTTGCCAGCGCCATCGATGGCGCGGAGGCCCGCGGCCTCGACATCATCGCCAATCACGCCGTGGCGATAACGCCGTGTCGGCTCGGCAAGCCAGGCCGTTCTTATCCCGCCTGTATGGCTCGACCGGACCACCTCGCCATCGGTCAGTTTGTCATTCGCGAATGGTTGGTCCGCGATGGGATTGGATGATGGCGCCAGGCACAATCCACTCCCCGACAGCGTGACACGAAACCATTTCGGCCCCGATCGAACGAAAACAGCCGATGACCTGCGGTCCTCCGTGTCCGTATACGTCCGATTCTGCGAGTGGAGCTCCTCAAACGACAATTCGCTGGTCGCGATGCCAAGTCGCCAATCATTGGCACTTGCTCCATAAGGCAGCGCCAATGCCGCCGCCAACCCGATCACCCGGAGCGCGGTCGTCATGGATAAAGCCGTTCCTTGGCCCAGCCGTCAGCTTCTGAATCGCGGTAGAACCGGATGCGGTCGTGCAGCCGGAAAGCGCCATCCTTCCAGAATTCGATGGAAATCGGACGGATACGAAATCCCGACCAGTAGTCCGGCCGCGGGATCTCGCCGACCGGATATTTGGCCGTGTAGCGGGCGACCTCCTTTTCCAGGGCGAACTTGCTTTCCAGGGGGCGCGACTGTTTGGAGGCCCAGGCGCCGAGCCGGCTGCCGCGCGGGCGCGACCGGTAATAGGCATCCGCCTCCGCGTCGCTGACGATTTCCACCGGCCCGCGCACCCGCACCTGGCGGCGCAGGCTCTTCCAATGGAAGCCCATGGCCGCCTGGCGGTTGGCGAGCAGTTCGCGGCCCTTGTCGCTTTCGAAATTGGTGTAGAACACGAAGCCGTTCTCGTCGTGTCTCTTCAACAGCACCATGCGCACATTCGGCAGGCCGTCGGCATTGGCGGTGGCCAGCGAAAAGGCGGTCGGATCGTTGATCTCCGACTGCTCGGCCTCGGCCAGCCATTCGCGGAACAGGGCCAGCGGCTCCTCGGCGAGCGTGAAGTCTGTTTGCGTTAACTCAATCTTTGGCATATCGGCGGATTCTGGTTGCGGGTCCACATTGATATCGCATTGCAACACTATATCGGATTTGTGCAAGAATTAGTTCGACATATCAGTATTGCATTCGTCTTTGTTTCGGCAATCGCGCTTGGCGGCTGCGGCGTATCCATGCCGCTTGACGACTTGGCGAGCGCGGGCGGATTCCTGGGCGGATCATCGACCGTTGCCGACGGAGAAGACACCATCGAACCGTCGGATTGGAAGATGGTGCGCGACGTGGTTGCCGCTAGCCCGGCGCAAGAAGGCGCCGACGCAGTCGACTGGGCCAATCCGGCCACCGGCACCACAGGCACCATTCAGCCGCTATCTTACGTCCAGCCTCGGGACGGCCAGCCCTGCCGCACTTTCGAAGCGACCATGACCAAATTCGACGGGGTGCGCAAATATCGCGGCGAGGCCTGCCGGTTGGCGAACGGTCAATGGGCGCTTTTTGAGATCCGCGCCCTCGACAAGGAACTCGACGAGTAATATTGCAGCGTGCTGCGAAAAAGGCGGATTCACAAATCAATTTACGCAGTCATTCCCGCGAAAGCGGGAATCCAGGGTTGTTGACGAATGCTTCGGTTTTAGGCCCTGGATTCCCGCTTTCGCGGGAATGACTGTCTCATATGTCATACCAAATCCGTTTTGACGCAACGCGCAATAGGTCACGCCGGGCGATTGCACGACCCCCTATTTATGGGCTGGCAATTATCAACACGGTTGGCATTATTTTCCTGCAGTTCCCATATTGGTTGAGAATTCGGCGTATCTTGCTACGCTCCTCACCAAAATGATGGCATCCATGCGTAACCCATACGACATTCTCGGCGTCGCCAAATCGGCCAGCGAAGCGGACATCAAAAAGGCGTTTCGGCGGCTCGCGAAGACGCATCATCCGGATCAAAATGCCGGCGACCCGAAGGCGCAGGAACGCTTCGCCGAGGTCAACTCGGCCTATGAAATCCTTGGCGATGCCGACAAGCGCCGCAAATTTGATCGCGGCGAGATCGATGCGGAAGGCAAGCCGCGCTATCAGGACTTCGAGGGTTTCGGCGATATGGGCGGCTTTCGCCGCCGCCAGGGCGCCCATCCCGGGGCCGGGGGTTTCGGCTTTTCCACCGGCGGCTCGGGCGGTATCGACGAGATTTTGAAGGAAATGTTCGGCGGCTTCGGCAGCGCCGGCGCGGGCGGCCAGGCGCGGCGCTCCACCGCCCATGCCCATCCCGGCTCCAGCAATGATATCGATGTCGAATTGACGGTCACGCTCGGTGACATTGTCGGCGGCGAACCGGTGCGCGTCTCCATGCCCAACGGCAAGACACTGGATATCAAGCTGCCGGCCGGACTGACCTCCGGGCAGCAGATCCGGCTGAAGGGCCAGGGCGAAAGCGGCATTATGGGATCGCGGCCGGGGGACGCCATCGTTACGGTCACCATCGCGCCGCATCCCCTGTTTTCCATTCACGGATCAAACCTGCGGCTCGACCTGCCGGTGTCGCTCGACGAGGCGGTGCTCGGCGCCAAGATCCGGGTCGCGACCCTCGACGGCGCCGTGAATTTGTCGGTGCCGGCCGGCTCCACCGGCGGCCAGGTGCTTCGGGTCAAGGGCAAGGGCCTGCCGAAATCGGGCGGCGGCCGCGGCGACTTGCTGGTCACGCCGCGCATCGTCCTGCCCGATGATCAGCGCAAGGACCTGGAAGGCCTGATGCACCGCTGGCGCGACACGGCGCCCTATTCGGTGCGCGGCAAGGAGTTCGGGTAAGAGCTTATGCACGTCGCGTTCAATTGGGCTCGGTGCGACTTATGAAACAGTCATTCCCGCGAAAGCGGGAAGGTGGGTTCACGTTTGAAGTGCAACACGGTTTGAGATTTGAGTGAATACCTCTTGGGGTGTTCTGTAGTCCAGGCATTTTCTTGGCGTTTGGTTGTATTGGGTGACGAGGCGGTCCAACTCGGCCTGATCGATTGTGGCCAGGTCGGATTTGCGCGGCAGGACGCGGCGCAGTCTGTGGATGGCGTTTTCGATGCCGCCTTTCTGCCAGGGGGAATGGGTGTCACAGAAATAGGTGGCCATGCCGGGGGACTGGTTGAGCTCATGATGCAGATAGAATTCCGATCCGTTGTCGAAGGTGATTGAGCGCCTGAGCGCCGGCGGCAGGGTGGCGAAGGCGGCCTTGAGCCGCTCCACGACGGGCCGCGCGGCCTTGTTGGGCTGGCGCCAGATCCATGTCAGGCGGGACTTGCGCTCATGGGCGACCAACACCGCCTGGCCGTATCTGGAAAACAGCATCAGATCGGCCTCCCAATGGCCGAACTGGCGGCGCTGGTTGGCTGATTTGGGCCGTTTGTCGAGGCTCACCCGGTGGGCGATCAGCGTTTTGGCACTGCCGCCACGCGGGCCAAGGCGGCCACGCCGATGCTTGGCCTTGGCCAACAGTTTGTGCCAATAGTCCTTCTGGGCGCTGCGGTGATAGATGTAGCGGTAGATTGACTCGTGGCTGATGCGCATGGGAGCGTGCTGGCGCGCCAGCCGCCCGGCGATCTGTTGCGGCGACCATCCCATCGCAAGGCGGTCGCGCACCAGAGCCCGCAGGGCCGGCTGGCGCGCCAGCTTGAAGCGGGCGTCCCAACGCCGCCGCCGCGCCGCAAGCCCATGCGCGCGCTCGGGCCGATAGCCGCCGCAAAACTGCTTCGTCGCATTCGAGTTGCGCCGCAATTCCCGACTGATCGTCGACGGCGACCGGCCAAGATGATCGGCCGCAGCGCGAATGGATCGACCCAAACGCATCAGCGCGTAAAGCTCAATCCGCTCCTCAAGACTGAGGTGACTGTAATGTGTTCCCATCGCAACAACACCATAGCAGGTGTTGCACTTCGCGCGTGACTCAAAGGAATGACACCATGATGTGGCTTGTGGATCCAGTTTAGCGCAACACGCGCCAAAGCATCATGCAACCACACCGGATCATTCCGTGGTATCAAACTCGTTCGTACGGCAGGCGCGGAGTGCGGCACCGCCGCTCAAGCGCCCTCGCCACTCAACAGTTTGGCTGAATGCGCCAGGTAGGCCGGGGGGTCAATGCCGGCGGTCAAGCGTGGATCGGCGATCGGAGCGCCGACCTGGCCGGTAACCGGCAAAATGCCGGCCCAGACCGGCAGGGCATAATCTTCCTCGTCATCCACCGGCGGACCGTTGCGGACCTTGGCGGAGGCATTGTCGAGGGGCAGCCACAGCACCGTCGTCGCTTTTAGTTCCTGGTCCGTCGGCCGGCGGATTTCGGCGACCCGGCCCGGCGCGATGCGGTCGATCAGATTGTCGAGGACGCGGGTCTTTTCTTCGGCATCGTCGACGATCTGCGCCTTGCCGAAGACCATGGCGGAGCGATAATTGACCGAATGGTGAAAGCCGGAGCGCGCCAGCACCAGGCCGTCGAGAAACGATACCGTCAAGCAGACCTCGGCGCTTTCACCGGCGCGCAATGCGCGGCTCGCCGAAGATCCATGCCAGTAGACCTTGTCGTCGATGCGCCAATGCAATGTGGGCGTGACATAGGGCAGGCCGTCGGCGACATAGCCGACATGGCATAGAAGGCCGGCATCGAGGACGGCGTCGATGCTGTCCCGGTCATATTGGCCCCGTTCATGGACCCGGCGCAGGCGGGCGCGATCGCTGGGCGGTTTTGTCGTCATGGTCGGCACTCCTATCGATCGGCCGGACATAGCCGATAATTGGGTATTGAGTAATATCCAATTTTTCATATTTTAAGATAACCACTTAGAGGCGCTCATGGACGAGCCATTCCTGGCATCGATCGGCCTGGATCGGAGTTTGCCGGAACCGCTGCAGATCCAGCTCTATCGGCAGATGCGTCGCCTGATCGCCGGCGGGCGGTTGCGCGATGGCGCTCGCCTGCCCTCCACCCGCGGCTTAGCGGCCGATTTGTCGGTGTCGCGCACGACGACGCTCGCAGCCTATGACCAATTGGCGGCGGAGGGGTTGATCGAGCAGCGCCGGGGATCCGGTGCATTCGTCACGGCTCCGGCGGCCGAGCGGGCAGCGCCAATCCGGCGGCGGGCGGATTTTAATCCAATCGTTTGGCCGGAGACGGCACTGCATCCCAAGCCATTTGATATGGGGATCCCCGATTATCGCTCCTTTCCCGCCGAGCAATGGGCGCGCGCCATGGCCCGCGCCTGGCGGCGGCATGGTCCGGGCAGTTTGGTGGCGCCGCCCGGCGGCGACCCCGGCCTGCGCCAGGCGATCGCCGATCACCTGGAGATCGCGCGCGGGCTTCAGGTGGCCTGGACGGATATCGTGGTCACGTCGGGGATGCGGGAAACTCTGTCGTTGATCGCTCACACTTTGCTAAATCCCGGCGACACGGTGGTCGTGGAAGATCCGGGCTACCCGATCGCCCGGCGGGCACTTAGGGATACTGGATTGCGGACGGTCGGCGCCCCGGTCGACGCGGCGGGACTGCGCCTTACGTCGCGGCATCGGTTCGCCGATATGCGTGCCGTCCTGGTGACGCCGGCCTGGCACTTTCCACTGGGCGTCACCTTGTCGGCCGAGCGCAGGACGGCCTTGGTGACCTGGGCGGAGGCTGGTGACCGCTATATCATCGAGGACGATTACGATTCGGAATATCGCTATCGCGGGCGGCCGCTGGCGCCGCTATTCGGTCGTGTCGCCAGCGACCGCATCGTTCATATCGGCAGCTTTTCCAAGGTGATGTTTGCCGGCTTACGGCTTGCCTATCTGGTGGCCGCACCGGGAATAGTCGAGCGGATCCTGGACACCCAGCGCGTGTTCGGCCCGCAGGCCTCCATCGTGCCGCAGATCGGGCTCGCCGAATTCATCCGTTCGGGCGCATTCGCGCGCCATATCCGGCGCACCAGACGGCTCTACCGGCGGCGCCAGGAGGCCCTCGTGGACGCTGTTTCCCGGCATTTAGACGGCTTTCTAACCGTTACGCCCCTGGATGCGGGAATTCATCTGGTGGCCGCAATCGGCCCAGTGCTGGCCGAGCGGTATTTAGACGTCGAACTATCACAGCTTGCGGGACGGTCGGGAATTCATATGCGTCCGTTGTCGCAATCCGCGATCGAATTACCAAGCCGACAGGGCCTGCTTCTGGGCTACGCGGCATTCGACGAGCGGGAAATCACTTCCGCAACTCGTGCATTACGGATGGTATTCGATCAACATTTGTGAGTCAGCAAACTAACAAACCAGGTCAATGGTCAGAAGCGCTACCCATTGCCGGCTCCAGGGGTGTCATTTCGACGGCAAATCTGGATCCCTCGCCTGGGGTCGATGACGGGGTGATCGTCCAGCCATGGGTATCGGCGACGGCCTTGCAGATGGCCAGGCCGAGACCGGACCCGGCGATCTCGCTGCGGCTGTGCAGGCGCACGAAAGGTTCAAAGATACGACACACTAGGCGATCGCCGTCAGCGATTGCGGCGGCTCCGACTCCGCCGGAACGAAGAAATCGGGCTGCAGGTCGACCGTCGGATCGACGCGATAGTGATCGAGGTCGGTGATGCCGTTTTCGACAAGCAGCGTGTCGTCGATACAGAAATTGCCGGTGAATTCCCGGGACGGCCTGGTGAAGACAATATGGGCCGCCTCGCCCATGATTTCCGGCTTGCGGGAGGCGCGCATCATGGCGTCTCCGCCAAGCAGGTTGTTGACGGCGGCGGTGGCGATGGTGGTGCGTGGCCAGAGGGCGTTGACAGCAATGCCGGCCTTTTTCAGTTCGCCGGACATGCCGAGCACACACATGCTCATGCCGTATTTGGCCATGGTGTAGGCCACATGGGGCGCGAACCAGCCCTGGCGCATATCGAGCGGCGGCGACAACATCAGGATGTGCGGATTTTCGGCGTTTTGCAGATGCGGGATGGCGTATTTGGAGACCATGAACGTGCCGCGCGCATTGACCTGGTGCATCAGATCATAGCGCTTCATGTCGGTGGCGGTGGTCGGCGTCAGTTGGATGGCGGAGGCATTGTTGACGGCGATATCCAGGCCGCCGAAGGTCTCCACGGTCTTGGCGATGCCATTGACGACGCTTTCTTCATCGCGGACATCGACAATCAGCGGCAGGGCCTTGCCGCCGGCGGCCTCGATCTCTTGCGCCGCCGTATAGATGGTGCCCTCCAGCTTGGGATGCGGTTCGGCGGTCTTGGCGGCGATAGCGATATTGGCGCCGTCGCGGGCGGCTCTGAGCGCGATCGCCAGGCCGATACCGCGGGAGGCGCCGGTGATGAACAAGGTCTTGCCGTTTAGATCGGCCATGTCAGGTCTCCGCTCTTGTGTTCCGGTCTTCCGAGTTCATCCGGCCAGTTTCGAAAAGTCCGGCTTGCGTTTTTCCATAAAGGCGGTGAAGGCCTCGCGGGCCTCGGCCGAGGACAGACGCTCGACGAACATATCGCCTTCCAGACGGATGCGTTCCAGTACGTCCGCGCCGTCACCGCGCAAAAGCTTGCGGGCGAGCGCCAGGGCCTTGGGTGGCTTGGCGGCGATTTTAAGCGCCGTGGCGCGGGCGGTTTCCTCCAGCGCTTCAGACTCGACAACAGCATTGACGAAGCCGGCCTCACGGGCGCGCTCGGCATTGAAGGTCTCGCCGAGCGCCAGCATTTCGAAGGCCCTCGCATAGCC
Source organism: Rhodobiaceae bacterium (assembly GCA_965224185.1). Lineage (GTDB taxonomy): Bacteria > Pseudomonadota > Alphaproteobacteria > Rhizobiales. The sequence goes on from OZ245042.1 coordinate 873,670, forward strand.
CATGCGGCGCGGGCCGAGCAGTGACGAACCGGCTTCCGGCAAGACCGCCAGGTCGAGGAACGGCGTTTTGAACATGGCCTGCGGTGAGGCATAGACCATGTCACAATGAAACAGCATGGTGGTGCCGACCCCGATCGCCAGGCCATCGACCGCGGCGACCATCGGTGTTTGCGTGGTGGCAAGGGCTACCAGGAAATCGCTGACCGGGCGGCCCAATCCGCCGGCGCTCTTCGAAACGGCCAGGAAATCGGCAATATCGTTGCCGGCGGTGAAGGATCCCGCCTGGCCGACAAACAGGTTGGCCCGAATGTCGTCAACCGCGTCGGCGCGGGCCATGGCGTCGACGATCGCCTGGTACATCTCTGATGTTATGGCGTTCTTCTTGTCCGGCCGATTGAACCGGATGGTCTGAATGCCGTCGGCGACCGTGACTTGGATGAACTCACTCATGGCTCTGTTTCACTCCCTTGGCACTTATATTCAAGCTTCCAACGCGTCCAGGTCGACGGATAGCACGGGCTCGGCGCCGGCGGTGACGGTCCGCAACAGGCCGGTGGTTTCCGATAAATGGTGCTCGGCGAAGAACCGGGCAACGGTTTCGGACAGTTTCGTCGCCGCCGGATCATCGCCGGCGCGGCCGTGATGGATGGCGAGCTTTGTCAGATAGGCGCCGCCGGCGGCCAGCGAGACCAGCCGCAAATAGGGTGTGGCGCCGCTCAGTGCCTCTGGCATTTTACCGGATGCGACGGCCTTTAACATCCAGTCGGTGGCTGATTGCATGTCGTCAATGGCCTCCGCCAACCGATCGCCCACCACGCCCATCTCCGGCTGGTTGGAGGCGCAGGCATCCTCGCTGATACGCCGCAATTCGCCGATGTAAGTGGCGATGCAGTTACCGCCGGATTGGGGCAGCTTGCGGGTGACGAGGTCGATCGCCTGAATGCCGTTCGTGCCTTCATAGATCGGAGTGATGCGCGCATCGCGCAGATGCTGGGCGGCCCCGGTTTCCTCAATATAGCCCATGCCGCCATGGACCTGGACACCCATGGACGCCACATCCACACCGACATCGGTGGAAAAGGCCTTGGCGAGCGGGGTTAGCAGATTGGCGCGCTCCTGCCAGAATAGCTTGTCATCACCATCCGAAGCGCGGGCCATGTCGATGGCATGGGCGCAGGCATAGGCGATCGACCGGGCGGCCTGGGTCAGCGACTTCATGCTGAGCAATGTGCGGCGGATATCGGGATGCTCGACGATCGGGCTCATGCCCTCCCCGCTCCAGCCGGGCGCCCTGCCCTGGCGCCGTTCCGCGGCATAGGCGACAGCCTGCTGATAGGCGCGTTCGGCAACCGCTAGGCCCTGGACGCCGATTGCCAGGCGCGCGTTGTTCATCATGGTGAACATGCAGCGCAGGCCCTTGTTCTCCTCGCCGAGCAGATAGCCGACAGCGCCGCCATTATCGCCGAACAACATGGTGCAGGTTGGCGATCCGTGGATGCCGAGCTTATGCTCCAGGCCGCCACAGACAACATCGTTACGGTCACCAAGCGAGCCATCCTCATTGACGAGGACTTTGGGCACCACGAACAACGATATGCCGCGGGTTCCCGGTGGTGCATCAGGCAGCCGGGCGAGCACCAGATGGATAATGTTTTCGGTCAGGTCGTGGTCGCCATAGGTGATGAAAATCTTCTGTCCGAAAATCTTGTAGGTGCCGTCGCCCATGGGCTTGGCCCGGGCGCGCAACGCGTTAAGATCGGAGCCGGCCTGGGGCTCGGTCAGGTTCATGGTGCCCATCCATTCGCCGGACACCATCTTTTCCAAATAGGTCTGCTTCAACGCGTCGGACCCATGCGCCTCGATCGCCTCGACGGCGCCGATGGTCAGTGTCGGGCCGATGCCGAAGGCGCAGGCCGCGGAGTTCCACATCTCGAAGGTGGCCGCCAGCAGCATGACCGGCAGACCCTGGCCGCCGAATTCCTCCGGTCCCACAAGCGCATTCCAGCCGCCGGCCGCCCAATTGTCGTAGACTTCCTTCCAGCCGGGCGCGGTGGTGACATTGCCATTGTCGAGCGTGGCGCCGTGCTCGTCGCCGACCGTGTTCAGCGGCGCCAGTTCCTCGCCGGCGAAACGCCCGGCCTCGGTCAGAATTGCGTCGACGAGGTCGCCCGACAGGTCGCCAAGCTTGCCGTCGTCCATCATCAGCGCCATGCCGGCAACATGCTTTAGGGTGGTACTGATCGTGGCGACCGGTGCGCGATAGGTCATTTGCGCCTCCCAGGATTATTCGTCGGTAGCCAAAACGATAGGGCGTCGGCGGGCCGGATTGGACCGTTGCCGCTCTGTGAAAGAAAGGCTACCGATAGACTATACTGCGGTCCGTATCGCGAAGATAACGCTTACGTCAACTGCATTCGTGCCACCGGCTCCAGATCGTTCAATATTTTGACCCGCATTCTCAAAATCACCGATACCGACAATCAGGACGCCGTTCGGGCGGCGTTGGCCGAAGCTCGTTCAGTGCTTGCGGGCGGCGGGCTGGTGGCCATCCCCACCGAGACCGTTTACGGGTTGGCGGCCGACGCCACCAACGACCGAGCCTGCGCGCGGATTTTTCAGGTAAAGGGCCGGCCGACATTCAATCCGCTGATCTGTCATGTCGCCGATCTTGAGGCGGCGCTGCAATACGGCGCCTTCTCCGCCATGGCGCGGCGGCTGGCGGAGCGGTTCTGGCCGGGACCGCTGACCCTCGTGGTGCCGAAAGGGGGCCAATGCGCGACCTGCGACCTGGTGAGCGCCGGATTGGACACCTTGGCGCTCCGGGTTCCCGACGCGCCGCTCGTGCAGCGCCTGTGCACCATGCTCGGGGCACCGATCGCGGCGCCGAGCGCCAACCGGTCCGGCCATATCAGCCCGACCAGCGGCCATGACGTTGTGCAGGACCTGGATGAGGAGATCGATCTGATCCTGGATACCGGGCCGACGCCCATCGGATTGGAATCGACGATCGTCGCCGTCGACGGCGATGCGGCCAGTTTGTTGCGACCGGGCGGACTGGCAAGCGCGGATATCGAGGCCGTGATCGGAGCACCATTGCAGCGCCCGGAAACGGTGGCTGATCGCCCCCTGGCACCGGGCATGCTTGCCTCCCATTATGCGCCGGCCTCACCGGTACGACTGAACGTGACCGACGTGCGCGTCGGGGAGGCTTTATTGACGTTCGGCGATGGTCCGGTGCCCGGCCTGGACCAAGCGGTTGCGGTTCGGCATTTGAGCCGCAGCGCCAATCTGGTGGAAGCGGCCGCCAATCTGTTCCGCTATCTTCGGGAATTGGACGCCCACAGGCCGGTGCGTATCGCCGTGCAGCCAATTCCGGCGCACGATCTCGGCGAAGCCATCAACGATCGCCTGACCCGGGCCGCCGCTCCACGGACATTGCCGGACGAGAAATAATCGCCAATCGGTTGCCTTATCAATATTACATTTTGCGTGTCGAATCGCGACGGTGGCAGGAATACGGGCCGTCTTGTACATGGACCCTTACTAGAGGTACCGGACTATACAGCCGGTGATTATCAATTGATTTCGAGCCGTCCCGATTCGATCGCAGAGTCTTTCGAAAGGGCGATCGGAGAATTCATCTCGGGTTCAGTTTTGATAATATATATTAGTATTTACGCGTAGTAGCGCATTTTTACACCATTGCCGGGCGTGACGTGATCCAAAAATGATGATCGCTTGTAGAAGGTGCCGCAATTGCAATTTAGATTCGCTTCCGACGATGGTTCCGTCGCGTGTCGGATCAACAGATCGGACGCTTCGGTGCATCGATTTGAAACAATGTAATAGTGAATTCGTTATTACGTTGAAAAATTGTCCGCCTGGCGAGAAAATTTCGATTTCCACCGGGATATAAGGTATATATCAATTGTGAAGTGATTCGTTTTCTCTGGTTTGCAGCCCGATTGGTGCTCTGCAAAGTAGGTGATGTATCCTCCCGATCACCTGCAATCAACTAGCGGCGGGCCACGTCCCGCCGCATTTTCCTCTTCGAATTATCCAGATCGGTCGATCCAACCGTTGACACGGCGGCCGCGACGGCGCTCATTAGAACGCAATTCGATCATAACCTGCCGATCGGCGCGGAGGATCAGGCCCGTGGCCACCCGCTACTATCATCACCCGTCCTTTGCCGACCATGTGACGCCCGTGGGGCATCCGGAACGGCCCGACCGCATTCGTGCGGTTGAGGCAGCACTTGCCGATGACCGTTTCGAAGCGCTGTCGCGGCATCCGGCGCCGCTCGGCACCGAGGCGCAGGTCGCCCGCGCCCATCCGACCGCCCATATTGCCGCCATTCAGGCGGCGGCCCCGCAAACCGGATCGGTGCAGCTTGATCCCGATACCTCGATGTCGCCGGGATCATGGACGGCGGCCTTGCATGCGGTCGGCGCGGCCTGCGCGGCGGTGGACGCTGTAATGACAGGGGAAACGGATAACGCCTTTTGCGGCGTCAGGCCGCCGGGGCATCACGCCGAGACCGACAAGGCGATGGGCTTTTGCCTGTTCAACAACGCAGCGGTCGCCGCCCGCCACGCCCAGGCGGAACACGGCGCCGAACGGGCGGCCATCATCGATTTCGATGTCCATCACGGCAATGGCAGCCAGGAGATCTTCTGGCAGGATGAAACGGTGTTCTACGCCTCCACCCACCAGATCCCGCTTTATCCAGGGACCGGCGAAGTCGGCGAGACCGGTGTCGGCAACATCGTCAATGCGCCGTTGAGCCCCGGCGACGGCGGCTCGGCGTTTCAGGAGGCCATGGAAAGCCGGGTGTTGCCGGCTTTGGCCGCGTTCCGGCCGGATCTGGTGATCATCTCCGCCGGCTTCGACGCCCACCAGCGCGATCCGCTGGCCCATATCAACCTGGTGGAAGACGATTTCCGGTGGATAACCGGCAAGCTCATGGACGTTGCCGAACAATGTTGCGATGGTCGGGTCGTGTCGCTGTTGGAAGGCGGTTATGACCTGGTCGGCCTCGGCCATTCGGTCGCCACACATGTGGACACGCTGATGGGCCGCTAAATCAAAAAGGACAGCCCCTTGACCGAAAAATCCGATGACAGCCTGGCCGACATCGCCGCGTTGAACTTTGAGGCGGCGCTGGAGCAATTGGAAGCAATCGTCGGCAAGCTTGAGAGCGGCGACGTGCCGCTTGAGGAATCGATCGCCTATTACGAACGCGGCGAGGCGCTGAAGGCCCATTGCGACTCGCTGTTGCGCAACGCGGAGGCACGGGTGGAAAAAATCCGCCTCAATGCGAGCGGCGAGGCGGCGGGGACCGAGCCGCTGGATGTTGATTAGAGCGTCGAACAATCAAATGGTCCCGTGTAATCGGCCGAGGCTCTAATCCGCGTTGCACTTCACTGAATTCTTCGCAATAAGGACATCCGTCATTCCCGCGAAAGCGGGAATCCAGGGCGACAAAATAAAGTCTTTCCCGTGTAACCCTGGATTCCCGCTTTCGCGGGAATGACATAGCGAATTGAATTCTCGTTCTAAATTAGACTAAGACCAGGCCCCGATGACCGAGTTGACCGACCTGACCCTTGCTGAGGCCCGCGACCGGCTGATGGCAAAAGAAATCTCCGCCGTGGAGCTGACGGAGGCCTATATCGCGGCGCTGGAGGCAGCGCGGCCGCTCAATGCGTTCATTTTGGAAACGCCGGACAAGGCACGGCAGATGGCGGCGGCATCGGATGCGACGATCGCGGCCGGCGCCGCGCGGCCGCTGGAGGGGATTCCGCTCGGCATCAAGGACCTGTTCTGCACCGAAGGCGTGCGCTCGACGGCCTGCAGCCATATCCTCGATGATTTCACGCCGCGTTACGAATCAACGGTGACGGCAAACCTTTGGACTGACGGCGCGGTCATGCTCGGCAAGCTGAATTGCGACGAATTCGCCATGGGATCATCCAACGAGACGTCCCATTACGGCGATTGCGTCAATCCCTGGCGCCGCGATGGCGAAGACACGCCGCTGGTGCCTGGCGGCTCATCCGGCGGCTCGGCGTCGGCGGTCGCCGCGCGCATCGCCCTTGCCGCCACGGCGACCGACACGGGCGGCTCGATCCGCCAGCCGGCGGCGTTTACGGGAACTGTCGGCCTGAAGCCTACTTATGGGCGCTGCTCGCGCTGGGGGATTGTCGCCTTCGCCTCGTCGCTGGATCAGGCGGGCCCGATAACCCGGACGGTGCGCGACGCCGCGATCATGCTGAAATCCATGGCCTCCGTGGACCCGAAGGACACGACATCGGTGGACCGGGAGATCCCGGATTACGAGGCGGCGATCGGCGGCTCGGTGAAAGGCATGAAAATCGGCATTCCGGCCGAATATACGATCGACGGCATGCCGGCGGAGATCCAGGCCTTGTGGGATCAGGGCAAGGACTGGCTGAAGGCGGCTGGCGCGGAACTCGTCGACATTTCCCTGCCGCATACGAAATACGCCCTGCCCGCCTATTATATCGTGGCGCCGGCGGAAGCATCCTCCAATCTCGCCCGCTATGACGGGGTGCGCTATGGGCTGAGAGTCGATGGCGACGACATTATCGACATGTATGAGAAGACCCGGCGGGAAGGCTTCGGCGCGGAGGTCAAGCGTCGGGTGCTGATCGGCACCTATGTGCTGTCGGCCGGTTATTACGACGCCTATTACTTGCGCGCCCAGAAGGTGCGGACCCTGATCAAGAAGGATTTCGAGGACGCCTACCGGGCGGGCATCGATGCCATCCTGACACCGGCAACGCCGTCGGCGGCTTTCGGCATCGGCGAGAAGGCCGGTGGCGATCCGGTGGAGATGTATTTGAACGATATCTTTACCGTGACGGTGAACATGGCCGGCCTGCCGGGCATTTCGGTGCCTGCCGGGTTCGACGGCCAGGGACTGCCGCTCGGCCTGCAATTGATCGGCCGGCCGTTCGATGAGGCGACATTGTTTACCGTTGGCCAGGTAATCGAGGATGCCGCCGGCGTGGCGCCGAAACCGCAAATGTGGTGGCGCTGAGGGTATTTGCCCTCAAGGGACCGGCGCAAGCCGCCGCCCGATCACCGGACTGATCGCCGCGCAGAGCGCAAATCCCGTCATGACGGCCACCATGGGTACCGGGGTTGTCGCATAAGCCTGCAACAGAAGACCGACCAGGAATGTGGCGATAGCGCTGAAGCCGATCTGAATGGATCCGGCAAGGCCCGACGCTGCACCGACGCGCTCCGGATCAGCGCCAATGGCGCCCGCCGTGCCGGCTGAGATGCAGAAGCCGTTGCCGAAGGTCAGTATCGCGGTGATGGCAAAAAAGGAAATCGGTGTGAGGCCGATCGTGAGCGCAACGGCTAGGAGCAGCAGGGCGCCGCATAGGGCGATCAGGGTGCCAATGGTCACCATGCGCGCGACGCCGAGGCTTTCGGCCAGGCGCGCAGTGCCGAAATTGCCGCAAATATAGGTTCCGGTGATCAGGAAATAATAGACGCCGAGCATGCTTGGCGTCTCGCCCATCAGGTTGATCGCCACATAGGGCGAGCCGCCGAGAAAGGCGAAATAGGCCGCGATCGAACAGGCAGATTGCAGGGCGTAGCCGTTGAATAACGGGTTTTTCGACAGGATGCCGAACGAGCGGAACAGGGTGCCGAAATGCATGGCATGGCGCCGCTCCGTGGGCAAGGTCTCGTGGCCGGCGCCATAGATGTAGGCCAGGCTGGCGATTGCCAGAACCAGGATCACGGCGAAATTCGCTTGCCAGGAATAAAATTGCTGCAAAACGCCACCGACCAGCGGCGCGATGGTGGGGGCGATGACCGCGGCCATGGTCAGATAAGCGATCATCTGGGCGGCCCGGTCGGTGGCGTGGAGATCGCGCACCATGGCCCGGCCGATGACCATGCCGGCGCAGCCGCCGGCTGCCTGGATGATGCGTCCGGCAATCATCACCTCTATCGTCGGCGCGACCAGGCAGATCGCCGTGCCGATAACCAGGATCGCCATGCCGGCAAGCACGACCGGCCGGCGTCCATAGCGGTCGGATAGGGGTCCGTAGACGAGCTGCGCCACCGCCACGCCGGCGAGAAACAGGCTGAGCGTGAGCTGCACGGTGGCATAGTCGGTCTGATAGGAATCCTGGATCGCCGGCAATGACGGCAGGATGATATTCATGGCCGTATGCGCCGCCATGGTCATGACGACAAGGACGGCCATGGTCGGCCGCCGGGCGGCGTCGGCGAGGACGTGATCTGCCATGAACCCTCGAAAGAACATTCGGCCGGAGGTCGGCGACCGGGCCTTCTTCCCATTCCGCCAAGCGATTATCAAGACCGATCGGCGGGAGGCCGCTATGCGCCGGCGCCAGATAGGCGGCCGCGCCCCATTGCGCCGGGACGGCGTTCCATGAATAGTGGCCGCGTGTCCATGTCAACGGGCAGCCAGCCATCGAAACTCGAAAGGCAGATGAACCATGAACGAGGCTTTGCGCAGGGGCGATAATCAATCGGCGATGTTTTTCTGGCCGGCGCCGGAGCGCGAATTTGTCAGCCATGGCGAGGGTATCTACCTTTATGACATTCACGGCCGACGCTATATCGACGCCTCGTCCGGCCCGCAAACGGCGCATATCGGCCATGCCAATCCGCGCGTTGCCGAAGCCATGCACGCGCAAGTGCAGAAGGTCGCTTATGCCTTTCGCAATCACTTCCGCAACGAGCCGGCGGAGGGCCTGGCGCGGGATATCGCGGCGGCGGCGCCTTACGATCTCGACCGGGTCTATTTCTGTTCCGGCGGGTCGGAGGCGGTGGAAGCGGCGGTGAAACTTGCCCGCTTCCACGCCTTGGCGGTTGGCGAGACGGCGCGATACAAGGTGATCTCCCGCCTGCCCTCCTTTCATGGCTTCACCCTTGGCGCCCTGTCGCTGACCGGCGATCCGGCCGGTTTCGGCCCGTTCGCGCCGATGATCGTCAACCAGCCGAAGATCCCGGCGCCGTTTTGCGCCTATCGGCCCGAGGGCGAGAGCGCGGACGAGGCGGCATTGCGGTTCGCCAACGAATTGGAGACGATGATCCTCAATCAGGGGCCGGAAACGGTGCTCGCCTTCATTTTCGAGCCGATCGGCGGCGCGGCGACCGGGGCGTTGACGGCGCCGAAGATCTATTACACGCGCGTTCGGGAGATCTGCGACCAATATGGGGTGCTCTTAATTGCCGACGAAATCATGAGCGGCGCCGGCCGGGCGGGGACCTTTTTGGCCTCCGAACTCTGGGATATGCGGCCGGATATCGCCGCGCTCGCCAAGGGGCTCGGCGCCGGCTACACCCCGCTCGGGGCGACGCTAACCTCGTCGCGGCTCCTGGAGGCCGTGGAGGCCAATGGCGGCTTCATGCATGGCCACACCTATTGCGCCAATCCGCTGTCCTGCGCCGTCGGCCGGGCGGTGATGGCGGAAATGCGGGAGCACGACCTAATGGCCAATGCGGCGGCCATGGGCGCCGTATTAAAGGCGGAGATGGCCAAGCTGAGGGATAAATACGCGTTCATCGGCGAGGTGAAGGGCGAAGGCCTGTTACTCGGCTTCGACGTGGTCGCCGACCGCAAGACCGGCGCCGCCCTGCCCCCGGACCTGATGGCCCATGAAAAGATCACCCAGGCCGCCTATGATCGCGGTCTGATCATCTATACACGGCGCATGTTCGGCGGATTGCGGCCCGACCAGTTCCTGATCTCGCCGCCGCTGATCGTGACGGAAGCCGAATGCCTGGAGATTGCCGGCCTGCTGGACGAGGCGCTGGGCGCGTTCGCGGCGGAGGTTTAGGGCGGTGACAATACTCCCACCTTCGAACCACGCTCCGTCATCCCGTGCGCGCTGCAGCATGAAATGCTGCGGCGCAGACACGGGACCTATGAAAGTCGGATGCATTACGCGGAGATCCCTGTCTCTTTCAGATGTGCTTTAATTTGGGGTGCAGACGGCATCCCGTTAGATCCCTGGGCCTTGAGCCCGTGACACGGATTGGGAGCCGCCTGCTTTTTGGTTGTTAACCTGAACAGTTGACTGGGGCCGTTGCCGGACCCCGCATGACAGGAACAGGAATGATCATGGCAGATTTCTACATTGGTGTCGATGTATCGAAGGCATGGATTGACGTTCATCACCCGGAGACCGGGGCGGCGCGGGTGAAGACCGACGGCCGCTCCCTGGCGGCGTTTGCGCGGCGGCTTGCCGGCTCCGGCGGGCTGGTGGTTTTGGAGGCGACGGGGGGCTATGAGCGGCCCGTCATGCGGGCGCTGGAGAGGGTCGGCGTGGCCTATCATCGCGCCAATCCGGCCCGGGCGCGGCACTTTGCTCAAGCCACCGGGATGATCGGCAAGACCGACCGGGCCGATGCGCGCGCCTTGGCGCGGATGGGGCAACAGCTGGGCCTGGCGGCGAGCCGGCGGCAATCGGCGGCGCATCAAAAGCTGAAAGCCCTGGTGGCCCGGCGCCGCCAATTGGTGGAGATGCGCAAGCAGGACAAGACCCGGCTGCAGCAATGCGACGACCGCCAGGTGGCCGCCGATTGCCGCAAGCTCATCGCCTTCCTGGACCGGCGGATCGCGGCCGTCGAGACCGAGATCGACCGCCTCTTGGCCGATGACGACCTGGCACCCATCGTCGCCCTGATGCGCTCCGTTCCAGGCATCGGCCCGGTCGCCGCCGCCACCCTGGCCGCCGAACTGCCGGAACTGGGCCAGGTCGACCGGCGGGCCATCGCAGCCCTGGCCGGCGTGGCGCCGATCGCCCGGGACAGCGGGCAAAGACAGGGCAAGCGGCACATCGGCGGCGGCCGGCCAGGGCTGCGATCGGTCCTCTACATGGCCGCCCTGCAGGCGTCGCGCCACAACCACCGATTCCGCGCCTTCCGAAAATCCCTGGAAGATCGCGGCAAAACCCCAAAACAAGCCATCATAGCCGTCGCCAGAAAACTCCTCGTCATCCTCAACGCAATGATCAAATCCGGACAACATTACAATGCCAATGCAACATGAATGAAATACAGTTGCCGTGTCTGCAGCGCATCACTACGTGCTGCGCAGCGCACGGGATGACCCTGAGATCGTTCAGAATGTGAGAAACACTACCGAGCGCATGATACCCGGTTTCGAGCCTCTGGCTTGGAACACGATCAACCTTTCGGAGGACTCCCCATGACCGACTATGACGGCATCAATGTCGCGGTATTCGACTATTTTGATGGCTACAACGCCAAGGACCGAGCGAAATTGGAGGGTGCTTTCGCCCTCGATGTGGCGCAGATGATGGGCTACTGGACGGATCAGGACGGGGTCAAGGACCTGCGGTCGAAACCGATGCGTGAGGTGATCGATACCTGGACCGACCCGGACTACGCCCTCATGCCCTTCGGCGAAGGCAAGATCCTGTCGGTCCACCAGTTCAGCGATGACGGCGCGACCGTGGTCTTCGATTGCGGCGGCGTCTTTCTCGACACGTTCCAGATGGTCAAGATGGACGACACGTGGCGGATCGTGAACAAGTTTTTCGTCGATCTGTGATCCCTCACGGATCGAACCGGTAATCCGCCGCGTCGACCCAATAGACCGTCAGCCGCCAGTCATACCAAGGGCGGTGGCCGTCACGATGTCGCCGATCTTTGGCTCGTCCTGCCAAACCGGATTGACGACATTGAGGGTCTCGATTCGAAATCGGTGATCTTCATGGAGGAAGCCTTGCGGCGCCGTGCCGATCAGCTTGTCCTTCGATCCGAAGAAATTGTTGTTTTGGATAACAGCCAAGGTCCCCTCCCATGCAGACCGCAGGCAATTCGAAATCATTACCGTATGGAACTCCGGAAACACTTTTCGATTTAGTATTTTCACTTATATATCATTGGTTTAAATAGTAATCGGATCAACCAATTCCTAAACCGCCTTTCAACCTCCATGAATCAATATCTTCATTTCTCCTTTTATCTATCTGTAATTATTATTATAAATTATTTTTCTTCATATCTTGAATCAAGATGACAAGTTGGATCCGGCAATTCGACTCACGGTATCGAATGCGCTGGTTAGATATCTGGTCTCGCTTGGGAAATGTTTGTTTTGTAAATTACTACATTTTGCAACGGGGCCGAATCCACGCCGCATAGCCACCAGATCGCGTGGGCCGCGATAAAAAGCTCGGTCAGCGGGTTTTGTCTGAATACCGGACCGATCACGCCGGCTTGCCTTGCTTTTGCCTTTCGCTGCGCATCTGATAAAAGCGCAATCTTATCAATCGTTGACCGAAAGCACCGCTGCCCGTGTCCCGCACACCGTTCCTTGATCAAGTCGCCTCCCCCGCCGACCTGCGCGTATTCGAAGACGGGGACCTGCGCATGCTGGCCGATGAAGTGCGCCAGGAAACCATCGACACCGTTGCCGTCACCGGTGGCCATCTGGGCGCCGGACTGGGCGTGGTCGAATTGACCGTCGCGATCCACAGCGTGTTCGAGACGCCGCGCGACCGGCTGATCTGGGATGTCGGCCATCAATGCTATCCGCACAAGATCCTGACCGGGCGCCGCGACCGCATCCGTACCCTGCGCCAGGGCGGCGGCCTGTCGGGCTTCACCAAGCGGGCGGAATCGGAATACGACCCGTTCGGCGCCGCCCATTCCTCGACCTCGATTTCCGCCGGCCTGGGCATGGCGGTGGCGCGGGATCTGGGCGATGGCGACAATCATGTGATCTGTGTCATCGGCGACGGCGCCATGTCGGCGGGCATGGCCTACGAGGCGATGAACAATGCCGGCGCGTTGAACTCGCGGCTGATCGTGATCCTAAACGACAACGACATGTCGATCGCGCCGCCGGTCGGCGCCATGAGCGCCTATCTGGCCCGGCTGGTCTCCGGGCGCACCTATCTGACCTTGCGTGATTTCGGCAAGCAGCTTGCCCGGCGGTTGCCGAAATTCTTCCATGACAAGGCGGCCAAAACGGAAGAATTCGCCCGCTCGTTCTGGACCGGCGGCACCCTGTTTGAGGAGATGGGGTTCTATTATGTGGGCCCGATCGACGGCCACAATCTGGATCATCTGCTGCCGGTCCTGCGCAATGTGCGCGATCTCGACCAGGGCCCGGTGCTGGTGCATGTGGTCACACAGAAAGGCAAGGGCTACGCGCCGGCCGAGCAATCGGCGGACAAGTATCATGGCGTGTCGCGCTTCGACGTGGTGACCGGCGATCAGGTGAAGGCGACATCGAACGCGCCATCCTATACTAGCGTGTTCGCCGGAAGCCTGATCAAGGAGGCGGAAAAGGACGACAAAATCGTCGCCATTACCGCGGCCATGCCGTCCGGGACCGGTCTCGACAAATTCGCGACCATCTATCCGGATCATATTTTCGACACCGGCATTGCCGAACAGCATGCGGTGACCTTTGCCGGCGGCCTGGCGACCGAGGGCTACAAGCCGTTCGTGGCGATCTATTCGACGTTCCTGCAACGCGCTTATGACCAGATCGTGCATGACGTTGCAATCCAGAACCTGCCGGTACGGTTCGCCATCGACCGGGCCGGCCTGGTGGGCGCCGATGGCCCGACCCATGCCGGTGCATTCGATATCACCTATCTGTCCTGCCTGCCGAACATGGTGGTGATGGCGGCGGCGGACGAGGCGGAGCTGGTGCATATGGTGGCGACCGCGGCGGCCCATGATGACGGCCCGATCGCCTTTCGCTATCCACGCGGCGAGGGCGTGGGCGTGGACCTGCCGGAAACCGGCGAGATCCTGCCGATCGGCAAGGGCCGGGTGCTGCGGACCGGCAGCCGGGTGGCGCTGTTGTCGCTCGGCACGCGGCTTGGCGAGTGCCTGACGGCAGCCGACGAATTGGACGCCCACGGATTGTCGACAACGGTCGCCGATGCGCGGTTCGCCAAGCCGATCGATGAAGACCTGATCGCCGATCTGGCAGCGAACCACGATGTCCTGATCACCGTGGAGGAAGGGTCGGTCGGCGGGTTCGGCAGCCACGTCTTGGAGTTCCTGTCGGATAAGGGACTTCTGGAAAACGGCTTGAAGGTGCGCACGCTCGCCCTGCCCGACCGGTTTATCGACCAGGACAAGCCGGACGCCATGTATGGCGAGGCCGGCCTTGTCGCCGCCGATATCGCCGCCCAGGCCTATCGGCTGACCGAACAGCGGGCGGACGGGACGGATTTGCGCCGGGCCTAGCGTGAGCCATCCGCTGGCCGATGTCTGAATTGTGCTTTTACCATGTCGGATTCTGCATTCCAGGTGCGATTCGGGCCATGATAGGCGTGTCGATAGCGCCCATTCATGCGTTCGCTTGAGATGAAATTGCGGTGAATTCTGTTCATTAAGGCTCCACAATTCGTCATTCCCGCGAAAGCGGGAATCCAGGGCTGGACCGAAAGGCGGTGTTGATATTCCCTGGATTTCCGCTTTCGCGGAAATGATTGAATATTGTCAGGATCTGTATCTGGCTGTTCGCCGCACTTGTCAGCAAGCCGACTGAGGAACGGGGCGCGGTATTCCGTATCGGGAGATCGGTCATGGCCCGCATGCTTGGTTCCGTTGCCGCGTTATTGTTCAGTGTCGGCCTGCTGATCGCCGGCACCGGCCTGCAGATGGCCCTGGTGCCGATCCGTGCGGAACTGGAGGGCTTTTCCTCGCTCACATTGGGCCTGATGGCGTCCGCCTTTTACGGCGGCTATGCGATCGGGTGCCTGGTGGGACCCTATGCGATCCTGATTGCCGGGCATATCCGCGCCTTCACCGCATTGGTTTCGCTGGCATCGGCCGCCGCCTTGGCGCATCCGCTGGTCCCGGAACCGGCGGCCTGGATCGCCGCCCGTGCGCTGTCGGGACTGTGTCTGGCCGGCATCTTTCTGGTGGTCGAAAGCTGGCTTAACGACCGGGCCACCAACGAAAATCGCGGCATCGTCATGTCGGCCTATATTTTTGTCTATTTCGGCCTGCAGACGGCCGGCCAACTGATCGTGTCCCTGGCCGATCCTCAGGGCTTTCCGCTCTTCGTGTTCGCCTCGATCCTGGTGTCGCTGGCGGTGATCCCGGTGGCCATGACCCGCTCGGCCCAACCGGCACCGATCACGGTGGTGCGGCTGCGCTTTCTCGGCCTGTTCCGAACCTCGCCGGTGGGCTTTGTCGGCGCGGCGGCGACCGGCATGTCGATCGGCGTTTTCTGGGCCTATGGCGCGGTTTTCGCCACCCGATCCGGCTTCGACACCGACGGCGCGGTCTATTTCGTCAGCGCCATGGTGGCCGGCGGCGCGCTGATGCAATGGCCGGTGGGGCGGCTATCGGATTCCATGGACCGGCGCTTCGTGCTTGTCGGATTGATGATCGGCGCGGCCGCCTTCTCAATCCTGCTTGCCGCATTGACATTACCGATCGAATGGCTGTTGGCGGCCGGAGCGATGTTCGGCGCCTTCCTGCTGCCGATGTATTCGGTGGTCACCGCGCACACTTACGATTTTGTAGAGGAGGACGGCTATGTGGAGGCGGCCTCGGGCATCATTTTGATCAACAGTCTGGGCGCAGTGATCGGGCCGTTCGCGGCCGCAGCGGTGATTGCCTGGTTGGGCATGAGCGGCATGTTCGTCACCATCAGCGCCGTGCTATTGTCAATGACCGTCTTTACGGTCCTGCGGATCTCCATGCGGCCGGCTGTTGCGGAAAAGGAAAAGACGGATTTCGACCTTTATTCCACCGCGCCCGCGGGCGTGGTCGTGACGCCGGATCCTTTGGAGGAAAGCGATCCCGACGTCATTGTTCCCGAACCCTGGCAACCGCCCGAAGACGACGATCCGGTGGTCGAGACTCCGGCCGATGCGGTGATCGGGTCGATGCCGGAAGCGATGGATGCGGAAATAAAACCCTGATATGGCGCGCGGTTTGACGGGCGGGCGAAAGCGACTTATGAACGCCCCAGCGGGGCTTTCCAATCGTCATTCGGACCGGCTTCATGTCGCACAACACATTCGGCCATATGTTTCGCGTCACCACGTGGGGAGAAAGCCATGGGGCGGCGATCGGCTGCGTGGTCGACGGCTGCCCGCCGAATATCGCGATTTCGGAGGCCGAAGTCCAGGCCTGGCTGGACAAACGCCGGCCCGGGCAATCGCGGTTCACCACACAACGCAAGGAGCCGGACCAGGTGCGGATTCTGTCAGGGGTCATGGCCGATGACGAGACCGGCGATCTGATGACCACCGGGACACCGATCGCCCTGCAGATCGACAATGTGGATCAGCGGTCGAAGGACTATTCGCAAATTCGCCAACGCTACCGCCCAGGGCACGCCGACTATACCTACGACGCCAAATACGGCATTCGCGACTATCGCGGCGGCGGGCGGTCATCGGCGCGGGAAACGGCGATGCGGGTCGCCGCCGGGGCGATCGCACGCAAGGTACTGACCGGCATCACCGTGCGTGGCGCCCTGATCCAAATCGGTGCTCACTCCATCGACCGGTCGAACTGGGACTGGCGGGCGATCGACGACAATCCGTTCTTTTGCCCGGACGTCGAAGCGGCCGCGGAATGGGAAGGCTATCTGGACGGAATTCGCAAGGCCGGCTCGTCGGTCGGCGGTGTTGTCGAAGTCGTCGCCGATGGGGTTCCAGCAGGCTGGGGCGCGCCGGTTTACGGCAAACTCGATCAGGATATTGCCGCTGCATTCATGTCGATCAACGCGGTCAAGGGCGTGGAAATCGGCAACGGCTTCCAGGCGGCTGAGATTACCGGCGAGGAGAATGCCGACGAGATGCGCATGGGCAATGACGGGCGGCCGATTTTCCTGTCCAACAATGCGGGCGGCATTTTGGGCGGCATTTCCAGCGGCCAGCAGATCATCGCCCGGTTCGCCGTCAAGCCGACCTCGTCGATCTTGACGCCGCGGCGAACCATCACGACATCGGGTGAGGATACGGATATCGTCACGAAGGGCCGGCACGATCCCTGCGTCGGCATTCGCGCGGTCCCGGTGGGCGAGGCCATGATGGCCTGCGTGCTTGCCGACCACTACCTGCGGCATCGCGCGCAGATCGGCGGAGAGGGTAACAAGGAATGAGGCAGATGACCACGGACATGACACGCGTGGCGGAAGCGATCCGCGCCTTTGAGCGTGGCGAGATCGTCGTGGTCACCGACGACGACGATCGCGAAAATGAAGGCGACCTGATCCTCGCCGCCGCCCATGCGACACCGGAGAAGATGGCCTTTATCGTGCGCAATACCTGCGGCATTGTCTGCGCACCGATGACGCCGGAGGACGCGCAGCGGCTTAATCTCAACCCGATGGTGGCGCTCAATGATGCGCCGCATGGAACCGCGTTCACGGTTACGGTGGACTATCGCCACGGCACAACCACGGGCATTTCGGCGGAAGACCGTACGGCGACTGTGCGCGGGCTCGCCAATCCGAACGCCGGCGCCGCCGATTTCGTGCGGCCGGGGCACATTTTCCCGCTGGTCGCCAAGGAGGGCGGCGTGTTGATGCGCTCCGGCCATACCGAGGCGGCGATCGATCTGTGCAGGCTTGCCGACCTGCCTCCGGTGGGGGTGATCTGCGAACTGGTCAATGATGACGGCACGGTCAAACGCGGCGAGGAAGTGGCCGATTTCGCCCGCCAGCACGGCCTGGCCATGGTCTCGGTGGAAGACCTGATCGCCTGGCGCCAGCGCCAGGAGCGCCTGGTGGAGCGGATCGAGGAGTTTCAGATCCAAACGACGATCGGGCCGGCGACGGCGATTACCTATTCCACGCCTTACGATCCGATGCATCACCTGGCGGTGGTCTACGGCGATATCCGGGATGGCCAGGACGTGCTGGTGCGGCTGCATCTGGAATCGGTGGTCGACGATGTCTTCGGCACCCGGCCGCCCCTGGAAGACTTCCTGGAGCGGGTCGGCAAGGGCGGCCGGGGCGTGATCGTCTATCTGCGCGAAGGATCGGTGGGCGTCGTGCAGGCCACGGATCGAACGCGCGAACAGCTACAACACGGCGAGGAAGACCACGATTCGGCGGTGGCCCGCTCCGAACAATGGCGTGAAATCGGCCTCGGCGCGCAGATCCTCAATGATCTCGGCGTCGCCTCCATCCGCCTGATGGCCTCTCGCGAGCGCCATTATGTGGGCCTGGACGGCTTCGGCATCGAGATCGTGGATACGGAGATCATGGACGGGTAATACCAAGGGCGGCGACTATGGCTGGTGTCACAGTTCAATTCATACAGTCATTCCCGCGAAAGCGGGAATCCAGGGCGACATGTTACCGTCCTTTGCTTGCTGCCCTGGATTCCCGCTTTCGCGGGAATGACGGTTTCTTCTTTCACTCTGAACCAGGTCGACCGCAACGTACCCTTAACGCCGCCAAATTCATTACTAACCTTTCCTCGCCAGGAAGCGGCCGCCGCCGAGCGCGCCGTTTTGGAACAGGCCGACGAAGAAGCTGTAAGCGGCGTCCCATTGGCGGAAATGGTCGGTGCCGAATTGGGCGATCGTCTGGTCTTTCAGGCCGCGATACATGGCCAGGCGGTCGACCAGGATCGTCGTCCACGCGTCGCTGAGATCGGCGGCTTCGAGGATCGAGCACCCTTGCCGCTCTAGCAGATCACGATAGTCCGCACGGGTAATGAGATCCGTTTGCGCCATCTCCTTCTGCAGGCGTTGGCGGTCCCCGTCCGTCAGGGCGCCGCGGGCCACGATGTCGGTGAACGCCATGCGGCCGCCGGTCTTTAAAACCCGGACGCATTCGGCGATCAGCCGCGGCTTGTCGGGCACATGGCAGAAGGCCTCCTGGCTGATGACCACATCGAATGTTCCCCCGGCGAACGGATTGTCCAGGGCATTGGCGCAGTGGAAATCGACCAGGTGATCCAGGCCGGCCGCCTTGGTCAACTTATTGGCGCCATCGACCCGGCTTTGGGTCAGGTCGATGCCGGTGACCCGGCAGCGGTAATTATGGGCCAGATAGCGGGCCGGACCGCCCATGCCGCTGCAGACATCAAGCACGCGGCAGGCCGCATCCAGTCCGGCAAGGCGCGCCAATTCGTCATTGGCCGCCAACCCGCCATAATGATCCTGGTCGTGGTTCTGCAGGTCGTCCTCGCTGAGAGCGGCAAGGTCGATCCCGTCCTCGGCGAGCTTTTCCAGGATCTGCCGCTCATTGATCGGATGGGTGTCGTAGAAATGCAGGACGCGGTCGCGGTGGGTGTCTCGGGCCATCGTTGAGCACCAAATCGGATCGAGGGGCCGTTGATCATTTCAGGCCCACATGCCCCTCGTCCACCGGAAAATGCGGCCCACGCGCCGCGCACGGCGCGTGGACCTGTTCGCAATCGAGCCGCCTATTGCGAGCCGACGGCCTCGTTCAGCTTGTCCATCACCTGGTCGATGGTGAAGGAGGCCGCTTTCTGGCGCGGTGGGAACTCCTTGAAGGTCGCCAGGAACTGGCCGACAAAGGCCTGTGCCGGGACCAGCAGGAACACCCGGTCGATCAGCCAATCGTAATAGGTGTTGGAGGTCGAGTATCCGCGCTCATAGGGATCGCGGCGCAGATTGAAGAGCAGCGGCACGCGCAACGGCGTCCAGGGCTCGGCCCAGGCGCGCAACGTGGTCTCGGCCCGCTGCTCCAGGAAGATCGCCTTCCAATCGTTATAGCGCAAGGCGGTGAGGTCCCCCTCGTCGGAGAAATAGAAGACTTCCCTGCGCGGGCTCTCGTCGGACTGGCCGGTCAGGTAGGGCAGGAAGTTGTAGCCATCCAAATGCACCTTGTATTGGCGGCCGATCGCCTCGACGCCACCCTTTTTAAGCTGCTCCTTGATGTCCGAGACACCGGCAGCGGCGAGCAGGGTCGGCAGCCAGTCCATGTGGTGCATGATCTCGTTGGACACCGAGCCGGCCTTGACCTTGCCCGGCCAACGGACCATGGACGGCACCCGCCAGCCGCCTTCCCAGTTAGTGTTCTTCTCGCCGCGGAACGGCGACCAGGCGGCGTCGGGCCAGGTGTTCATATGCGGGCCGTTGTCGGTCGAATAATGCACGATCGTATTATCGGTGATGCCCAATTCGTCGAGCTTGTCCAACAGTTTACCCACATGCATGTCGTGCTCGACCATGCCGTCGGCATATTCGTCCTGGCCCGAAATGCCACGCAATTCGGCCTTCACATGGGTGCGGAAATGCATCCGCGTGCCGTTCCACCAGACGTAGAACGGCTTGCCGGCCTTGTGGGAATCCTCGATGAAGCGCAGGGCTCCGGCGAGGGTCTCGTCGTCCACCACTTCCATGCGCTTTTTGGTCAGCGGGCCGGTATCTTCGATCTTCTGGGTGCCGTCGGCCTGAGCCCGGGAATGGATCACGCCGCGCGGGCCGAAGCGCTTGCGGAATGCGGGATCTTTTGGATAGTCCTCGTTTTCCGGCTCTTCCTCGGCGTTCAGGTGATAGAGATTGCCGAAGAACTCGTCGAAGCCGTGATTGGTCGGCAGGTGGCTGTCCTTGTCGCCGAGATGGTTCTTGCCGAACTGGCCGGTGACGTAGCCCTGCGCCTTCAAAAGGCCGGCAATGGTCGGATCTTCCTCCCGCATGCCCTGCTCGGCACCCGGCAGACCGACCTTGGAGAGACCGGTGCGGAACACGCTCTGGCCCATGATGTAGGCGGCGCGGCCGGCGGTGCAGGATTGCTCGCCGTAATAGTCGGTGAACATCATGCCTTCCTTGGCCACCCGGTCGATATTCGGCGTTTGATAGCCGACCAGGCCGAATGTGTAGGCGCTGATATTGGTGATGCCGATATCGTCGCCCCAAATGACCAGGATGTTGGGCTTATCCTGGGCGCCGGCCGGCGACGCAAAGGGCATCGATACAGCAAAAAGCCCGAGGGCCAGTCCGGTTATTGCGGGTCGCAACCACCCGGAACGCGCGCGCTGAAACGCTTGCATCTGCCTAATCCTCCAGATTGCACGAACAATATTGCCGCGGCTCAATTCATGACCGGAGGTCGATGGTTGCCATCCGGCCGGAAATACCGCCCGGTGGTATTTGTGGCAGGATCGGAAAGAGGCAAGTGATTATCGCGCGGTGTTTACCGCAAATCGTCCGGATCCGGGATCTGGCAGATACCGGCTAGCGATTTTGAAACACTATGACCTTCGACAAAAAGGCGCGCTTGGTGCTTTCAAGCGTCAATCCCGCACCGCCGAACAGCGCTTTAAGATCTGTCCGCAAATAGCCGCCGTAATAGGGTTCGTGCATCAGGCGGGGGAAGGATTGCAGGTGGCGGTTATAGAGCGGCTCGTCGTCGGTCTGCAGGGAATCGAGGACGATCAGCAGGCCGCCGGGTTTGAGGACCCGCGCTGCTTCGCGGGCAACGTTCGCCCGTGCGCTGGCCGGCAATTCGTGGAGCAAATAGGCCATGGTGGCGCAGTCCAGGCTGTTGTCGGCGAGCGGCAGCGTTTCGGCATTGGCAACTGTCAGGCCGGTGCGCGCCCGGTTGCGCAGGCGATGGCCGGCGCGGCGCAGGTAAGGTTCCGACAGGTCGAGGCCAAAGGCCGGCAGCCGCGGCCAGGCGCGCTTGATGTCGCGCAAGAGCAGGCCGGAGCCGCAGGCAATGTCGGCTGCGACGCATCCTCGCTGGTCGATACCATGCAACATATCCGCGATCGGGACGAGTACCTGCCGGCGCATGGCCGCGGCGGCGCCGGAAAACAGGATCTCGACCTGGGTATCGTAGAGCTCGGCGGATTTTTCCGACAGCCAGCCGTCGGACTGGAAATGAAAGTTCTGCCGGTAATAGCGCGGTAAATGCGCCGCATCCTCGCCGATTTCCGGCAATTGATGGTCGCCGTCGCGGCGGCGTTTAGCCACCGCCGGCAGATCCGCCATGACCATGCGGGACCGGCGGATCATGGCCGGCAGACCGCCGGGATCATCGTCAGGCATCGGATAGAGGCCGGCCTCAACATTGGCGAGATCGCGGGCAAACAGGCCGGCAATATCGCGCAGCATGAAGCCGCGATCGGCGGAGGGTGCCTCGGTCTCATCATTGTCCGGTGATCGATCGCGCGGCCTGACCTGGTCCGGATCGAGGCGCCCGACCGCGCGGCGGATGGCGGCGGCTTGCGAGGAATACCAGGTCAGGCGCATCGCGGCCTTGAGGCCATATTCCAGGCGTCCCGGCAAGGCAGCGATCGGCGACGGTCCGGCCATGGTCAATTCCTGCGGCAGATGGCAATGACCTCAACATGGGGGGACCACAGGAATTGGTCAACCGGCACGATCCGCTCAATAGCGTAGCCAGCGTCCACCAGGGACTTAAGATCGCGGGCGAAGGTCGCCGGGTTGCAAGATATGGCGATGACGGTTCTAACGGTCGACTTTGCGATCTCCGTGGCCTGCTCCGCAGCGCCGGCGCGCGGCGGATCGAATATCACGGCGTCGAAGGCGCCAAGTTCGGTCGCCATGAGCGGGCGCTTGAAAAGGTCGCGGTGTTCGGTCGTGATCGGCTTCAGGCCGGTCGCCCGGCGCGCCGCCGATTGAAGGGCGTCCAGGGCGGCCGCATCATATTCCACCGCGTGCACGGCGGCGCATTCTGCGATTGGAAAGGTGAATGTACCGGCGCCGCAGAACAGGTCGGCGGCCTTTCGAGTCAATCCGAGCGCCTGGACGACAAGATTAGCCAGGGCATTCTCTCCGTCGGCGGTCGCTTGCACGAAACCGCCCGGCGGAACATTAACCGATGCCGGGCCAAATCGGATTGTGGCCGGCGCGCGCTCATAGACGGTTTCGCCAGCAACCGAGAGGCGGATGATCGTCGCGTCGATCCCTTCTGATGCCGCAACCAGCGTCGCCTCCAAGGCCGATTTCGGGGCCTCGTTGATGGAGACATCGAGACCGTTATCCGTGTCGGTTACCGTGAGCCGAGCCTTCTGCCCGGGTGCGGCCAACAGCCGGTCGGCGACCATGCGCAGGGCCGGCAGGGCATCGACAATGGATGGGCGC
The DNA here is from genome assembly GCA_965224185.1 of Rhodobiaceae bacterium. GTDB lineage: Bacteria > Pseudomonadota > Alphaproteobacteria > Rhizobiales. The sequence continues at coordinate 896,737 of OZ245042.1, forward strand.
AGGACCGGGCACTGATCGATCGGAATAATGCGGTTAGTGCGTTGGCCGTGAAAGCCAATAAGGATGCCCGAAGCGGTTTTGCACGCGGTGAAGACAGCGCGCCGACGGGACCGGAGCGTGGTCGTGATCGTCGGATCGACATCCATGGCGAGGCCGCGGTTTTTCAGGGCCGCAACGACCTGATCCCGTTTCCACGTGGCGACCGTATCGGCGGCGACGTGTTGCAGGGCGCAGCCGCCGCAGGTACCGAAATGGCCACAGACCGGCAGAATGCGATCAGCCGCCGGTTTGATGATCTCCGTCACGGCCGCCCGATTGCCGGAGACGATTACCCGCACGACCTCGCCGGGCAGGGTTTGGGGCACGTAAAGCGGTTCGCCGCCGGCCTTGGCAATGCCGTCACCGCGATGACCCAGAGCGGCTATGGCGACCACGTCAGTCACGGCGGGCTCCGATTAGAACCTCGCGGTTGCCGGTGCCGCCCTCGATCGGCGAAGGCACCGTGCCGTCGACCGCCCATCCGTCGCGGCCGTCTATCCAATCGACGATGTCGTCGACCACCCGATCGACGACCGCCGGATCGCGGATCACGCCGTCCTTGCCGAGGGCATCGCGGCCGGCCTCGAATTGCGGCTTGATGAGAAACAGGCCCCAGGCACCCGGCGCGGCGAGCGCGAGAGCCGGCGGCAGTGCCAGTTTCAGCGAAATGAAGCTGACGTCGCAGGTGATGGCCGTGATCGGGCAGTCGAAGCTTTCCGGCCCAAGATCACGGGCATTTATGCCCTCCATGACCGTGACTTTCGCGTCGGCCGCAATCGACGGATCGAACTGGTCGTGGCCGACATCGACGGCGAAGACATGATCGGCGCCACGCTGCAAAAGGACCTGGGTGAAGCCGCCGGTCGAGGCACCGAGATCGAGAGCAACGCGGCCATCGGCGGAATAACCAAACCGGTCGAGCCCGGCGATCAGCTTCAGGGCGGCACGGGAGACATAGCGGCCGGCCGCATCATCGATGACTATCCGGGCACTCGGCTCGACGAGGGCCGCCGGCTTGGTAACAACCAAACCCTCCACGGTCACGCAACCACGTCGGACCGCATCACGGGCCCGGGCGCGGGTCGCCGTCAAGTGCCGCTCGACCAACACGCGATCGAGCCGGATGCGCGTGGTACCGGGCATTGCCTCCTATCCGTCGGCGATCAGGCGTTTCAGCTTCTTCATGGCGATATCCGAATTCTCCTGATAGGCGATGGTGCCGGAGAACCGGCCGTCGCGATCAAGCAGATAGACGCTTGCGGTGTGGGTGACGGTGTAGTCGCCCTCGGTGTCGTAGACCTTCTTGGCGAAGACCCGATAGGCCTTGATGATCTCCTTGACCTGTTCCTTCGTGCCGGTGAGCCCGTTGATGCGCGGGTCGAAGGCTTCCATGTATTGCTTCAGGAAGTCCTTTGTATCACGCTCGGGATCGACGGAGATGAAATAGAATTCGATCTCCTGGGAAAGCGGCCCCAATTCCTTCAACCAGCCTTCAATGTCGGTAATCGTCGTCGGGCAGACTTCCGGGCAATGGGTGAAGCCGAAGAACAGGCCGGAGACCTTCCCTTTCAGGGATTTCTGGGTGACCGTTTTGCCGTCGGTGTCGATCAGCGTGAAATCGCCGCCGATCGCGGCTTGCGGCGCGACGAGGCTGCTTGCTTGAAAGTCGCCACGGTTCCACATGTAGAACAGTCCGCCGCTGCCGGCGATCACGATAATCAGGAGACCCCAAATCGTGTAACGAATGATTTGCAACGGTGTCATCGTTTGATCCTTGTCTCAACATGGGTCGGGCGGGGACCGGCAGGGCTTCGCCGGCCCCTAGAGCATTGTTCGATCAGTTGGAATGGCCGGAATGGTCCATGGATTTGGCGCCCATGGCACCGACCGGCAGCATCACGGTCGCCGCGCCCGCCTTTTGCAAGGTCACGGTCGCCATCACCATGCGTCCTTCCTCAAACGGTGCCTTCAGGCCCATGAACATGAGGTGGTAGCCGCCGGGCTTCAGGTGCACGGTCTCGCCGGGCTTGATTTCAAGGCCGCCGTCGACCGGCGCCATATGCATGACCCCGTCTTTCATGGTCATCTGGTGGATTTCGACCTTATCGGCCGCCTCGGACTCAGCGCTGACCAGACGGTCGGCCTCGGCGCCGTTATTGGTGATGGTCATATAGCCGGCGCCCACTTTGGCGCTTTTCGGCGTGGCCCGCGACCAGGCCTGGTCGATGGTGATCGAGCCGATGGTAACCGGTTCGGCGGCGGCACCGCCGACCAAGGTGAAGACCGCAATTGCGGCCGCTAGGAAACGTATCATGATTGACTCCACGAAAATGCATTGGCCGGGCCTGAGCGCCGGCACTGTCTTGTCGAATCTCAAGTGGGGTCAGGTAGGGGGCGGTCCGCGCGAAACGGGACGGCCGAAATAAGGCAGGGCGCTGGTGTGGTCGGCCTGAATGACCGCGGCAACCGGCTCGCCGTCGATTGTCGGCAAGGTGGAAGGCAGAGCGATCCGTGCCGGGGCGCCGGAACCACAGCCGGCCTTGCAGCCGGTTATGCAGCAGACCACATGGGCGATACCGGAATGGTCGTGGCCGTCCAGGTCGCCGCCATCACCACCGATCAAAACCGCGCAGATGGGATTGTCGGCCGAAGGCGCGGCGAGCGCTCCGGTCAGCATCGCGCCGGCAAAAAGCTGAATGACAAGCGCAAGCGCGAAGCCGGCAGACAATGCCCGCAGGTCTTTGATGCGCCGAAGTGACTGCAATCCGCCGGTCATGGGCGGATGACTAGTCGAATTTTCCCGTTTTGGCCATGCGGTGAACCGTCCGATGCACGAATTTGTGATCGCGGCATCGGACGACTCGGCAGGCGGAATCAGGCGGCGAGCGCCTGGTCGGGATCGTAGAGGCTTTCGCCGAGCGCGTGGGCGACGGCGGCATGGGTTATGCGGCCATCATGAACGTTGAGCCCGGCCCGCAAATGCGGGTCCCCGGCAAGCGCTTCGCGCCAGCCCTTGTCGGCCAGCGCCAGCACGAAGGGCAATGTGGCATTGGCCAGGGCGAACGTGGAGGTGCGGGCGACGCCCCCGGGCATGTTGGCGACGCAATAATGCACCACGTCGTCAACGATATAGGTGGGATCGGAATGGGTGGTCGGCCGGCTGGTTTCGGTGCAGCCGCCCTGGTCGATCGCCACGTCAACGATTACCGAGCCCGGTTTCATGGTCTGCAGCAATTCCCGGGTGACCAATTTCGGCGCGGCGGCGCCGGGGATCAGCACGGTGCCGATCACCAAGTCGGCCCGGGCAACACACTCAGCAACCATCCGCCGGGTCGAATAGGCGGTCTTGACCGTGGTGCCGAACTGGCTGGCATGGCGGCGCAGCACGTCGCCGGAGCGGTCGATCACCGTCACCGACGCGCCCATGCCGAGCGCAATCAGGGCAGCATTGGTGCCGGCGACACCACCGCCCAAAATCACCACTTCGGCCGGCAGAACGCCAGGAACGCCACCGAGCAGGGTGCCGGAGCCGCCGGCGGCATTTTCCAGGCAATGGGCGCCGGCCTGCACCGACATACGGCCGGCCACTTCCGACATGGGCATTAAGAGCGGCAGGCCGCCGGTCGGCGACGTCACGGTCTCGTAAGCGATGCAGGTGGCACCGGAGCGCATTAGATCATGAGCCTGATCCGGATCGGGGGCCAAATGCAGATAGGTGAAGAGGAGTTGGCCGGGGCGCAATTTGGCGCGCTCGACGGCCTGTGGTTCCTTGACCTTGACGACCATATCCGCCTCAGCGAACACCTCATCGGCGGTATCGACGATCGTCGCCCCGGCCGAAACGAATTCGTCGTTGGACAGGCCCGCACCGAGCCCGCCATCGTTTTCGATAAGCACTTCGTGTCCGTGGGCGGTCAATTCCGCGACGCTGGCCGGAATGAGCGCGATGCGGTCTTCGTGATCCTTGATTTCACGCGGCACGCCGATGCGCATGAGAGCCTCCTCGAGATTGGCTGAATGTTTCTTCTATAATGTGCCGAAAAGCGCGCAATTTCATCGCTTTCTTGCGGATAATCCAATAGGGTTGCAGAAGAAAATTCGAACAATCTAGGAAAAAGTGAAAGATTATCGTGCCGATCCATCTCGACGCCCTTGACCGGGCCATAATCGACGCCCTTCAGGACAATGGCCGTCTGTCGAATGCCGACCTCGCCGAGAAGGTCAATCTCTCCCCGTCGGCCTGCCTGCGGCGCACACGATTATTGGAAACATCCGGCCTGATTGCCGGCTATGCCATGCTGCTCGATCCGAAATCCGCGGGTCTGCCAGGCACCGCCTTCGTGTCCATCCAGCTTGAGAGCCAGGGCCGCGCCGACCTGGAACGATTCGAACGGGCTATCGAGCGGGTGCCGGAGGTCCTGGAGTGCTACCTGCTCGCCGGGCAATATGATTACATCATCAAAATCGCCTATCGCGACGCCGAGCACCTGGAACACCTGCATTCGGAAATACTGACACAGTTGCCGGGCGTGGTGCGCGTGCATTCCACGCTGACGCTGAGAACTGTGAAGCGGTCGACACGCCTGCCGATCTGAACGGGTCCGGGCGGTGGGTCCGGGCGCGATTCACCCCCTCGGTTTCGGCCGGGCGGGCCGCGCCCGATGGGCGTTTTCCGAATTCTTTACGATATGACGTTATACCGGACCGGCTGAACAGATTTCAGCCGCTGGCTCGGTGGCGGAAACGGCGACGCCGGGGATCCCGCAAGATCCTCGCATGCAGGTTCAAGTTCTGCCCGGGCCTCCAACTTTCCAAATCTCACGGCCATTCCTTGTCGCGGCCTGGCATCCGATGGTGCGGCGGCGGTTCGGCCTTTGCGAACTTCGGTGTCTCGGCTGGCCGGTGCGAATGGCGTCACTCTGCCGGTGATCGCCAGTCGAGCGCCCTGTGAAACAGTTGGATATCCGCGGCTTCCGCGGCGAAATCCTCCGGCGGAATGTATTCGTCGCGAAACCATGGATACTTCTTCGGATCGAAGGCCTCGATGATCCAATCTGCGACCACCCGCACCCGCCTCAGTTTTATAACGCCGGGATGATAGACCAGCCAGACGGGCCGCTTGAGGTAGAAATTGGCATTGATCGGCACGAGCCGCGGCGACAGGACCGTCGCATATGACGGCAATACGCCGATGCCGGCACTTTCGGCAATGGCCATGACCTGGGCGCTCGACGAATTGGTCAATATCCGTACGAAGCGGAATTGCGGGTCGGTTTTCACCTTTTCGGCCAGCAGGTGGCTCGGTATCTGGTCGGCGACCAAATGGACGAAACTGTGATCTTCATGATCGCTCACCGATTTCGGTGTGCCATGGAGCCGGATGTAATCATCCGATGCGTAGAGCAGGAGGTGCAGGGTAGCGATCTTTCGGATGACCAGGGATTCATCGCGGGGCTTTTCGAGTTGCACGGCGAGATCGCATTCCAGCCGTGAAATATCGGGTATCTTCATCTCACACCGCAGATCCACTTTGATCTTCGGGTGAAGCGTGGATAATTCCGACAGTTTGGGCATGATCCAGAAAGTGCCGAGCCCTTCGGTCATGGCCAGGCGCACAATGCCCTCCCCGGACACGCCCTTCATGCCACCGATCGTGTCGAGCAAACCCACGCGATCGCGAATTTCGACGGCGACCGAATAGACCGACCGGCCATCGGTGGTGAGCGACGTGCCGGAGGGTGATCGGGCGAACAGGATGCAATTGAGCTCGTATTCCAGGTCGTCGATGCGCTTGCGCACGGCGTTAATGGAGGAGCCCAGATCCTGCGCGGCCCCGCGGAAACTGCCGGCATCGGCGACGGCAAGAAAGAACCTCAGATCATTCCAATCCAGATTTTCCGAATGGGATTTTCCGAACAGAATAGATTGGTGTTCGGATTTTTGATCTACCGGTTTCGTATTGTGTGACTCCCCAGCCATTGCGCGTTACTCGTAAATATAGACCCAGTTTTCGCGATAAACGCGTAGACTACAAGGGTTTTACCTATGATGCTACGGAAATCAGAAAGACGGCTTGATCTGATTGCTTCCGGTGGCCATGGGAAACGGGTAGAAGTTATTCCGTCCGATGGAGAACTGCTGCTGACTCTGTCGGAAAGGTTTTCCGCCGAAGTACCAAACTCCGCCGACAAGGATGCCGTATTACGGGTCTTCCACCACAATCCGGAGGCCTTTCTTACTTTTCGCAACAAGAGCACGGGCGCTATCGGTTTTATCGCGATATTACCGCTCAACAAAGCCGGGACAATTGCCCTTGCCGATGGTCGCCTGTCGACGATCGACCCGCAGACTGATTTCCTGTGTCAACAAAACAGACGACCGAACAGCATTTACATCTGGGCCATCGGCATCAACCATTCAACCGCCGGCGGAATTGCACACGGCATGCGGCTCATGGAGAGCCGGAAATATGCCAATGTGCCGCTTTATTGCCGTCCGGCCAATGAAAAGGCGGAGCGGCTGTTTCTGACATTGGGCTTTGCACAGGGCGCCATGATCGGTGGCTATTGGCACGACGACTTGATGGTGTTCACGCATTCGGAGGATATCGAAGACAGCTCCGGAAGCGATCAGCAATCACACGAACAGCGGCCAGCTTACGACAGTTTTCCGGCCGCCGATGCGGAACCTGGAGCGATCGGCCTGAAAGTCGTCCACACGATCGAGGAACTGTCCCAGGTCTTTATGATCCGCGGCGCCGCCTATATCGGAGAACAAGCCATTCCGTGGTCGGAAGACGTGGATGGCAACGACTTCTGCGCCGCCCATCTGATCGGCTATGTCGGGCGGGAACCGGCGGCCTGTTTGCGTCTGCGTTTCTTTTCCAATTTCGTGAAGCTGGAGCGGCTCGCCGTTCTGCCGCATTTCCGCAAGACCCCGATCGCCACGCGCATCGTCCGCGCCGGTATCGACTATGCCCGCGCCAAGGGCTATTGCCGGTTCTACGGGCAAACAGAGCGCCATGTCTTTCCAATCTGGAAGCGGTTCGGTTTCGTGCTGCGGCCGGGCGACGGGATCAATTATCAAACAGATCGAACCTATGTTGAGGGCGATATGATCACCGATCCGGTCGCCGAACCCATCACGCCATATTCGGGCGAGTACATCCTGTTGAAACCCGAAGGCCAGTGGCATCGCGACGACGCCTTGTTCTCGGCCGAGATTGGAGCATAAAAAACATGAGCACATCGGCGAAAATCGTGTCGCTTGAACAAGAACGCAATCTCAACGGCGTCATCAGCCTGCTGCAATATTGCCTGGGCGAAATCGATGTGCCGAAAGTGAGCCCGACGGCGGCCCTTTGCATTCACCTGGCGATCAACGAGTTGCGCCAGGCCGCCGAATCCGGCGGGCCGAATAGCAGTTCGCACTGAGCGACGACGGATCTTTGTCGGTTCGTTGCCGCGCGCGAAACATCCTCTGATTTAATATCGGGTGTCGGGTTGCGGCCGCATCAAATAAATCGCCAGCAACAATCGCCGGGCATATCTGCGCGCTATCGAACTCGATGACGCGCAGATATTGAACGTGAACGGACCGGTTTACTGTTGAATGGACACCGGTACATAGATTGCCGTCATATAGGGATCATAAATGTCATGAACACCATTTGTATCGGCGTTACAAACGAATCGATACGTATATGATCCTGCCGCCGTCTCAGTGTATCCACGGGTGGCGGAAATCACTTGGCGTCTGTCGGCAAGTTTCAAACTCGAACCGTTGGCGCGGACAATAGGATCCGCACTAGAAGGGCTTGTTACCTTCGTAATTGCGCATGTTAATTGTCCGTTGTCCCCATCGAACCGGACATAACCGGAAGTGTTGATTATGACCACGCCTGGACCTGGAATTGTAACCGCGAGTGATACTACTGTTGTATCGGTGACGATGTTTGGCGCATTCGCACCCAGTTTATACGCCCCTCCGGCTGGCGTCCTCAACTTCTTGGCCTTGATCGCCCCATCCTTTATTTTCTTGTTTGTGATGACGCCATTTCCGATGTCGCGCGTACCAACACACCCTTTGCATTTCAGGTCCCTTGCCGCCTGCGCGTGAACCGATTGCGCCGAAGCGGTTACAATAATTGTGGCGGCAACAATCTTGAGGAGGTCCAACTTTTCCATTCCAACTCTCCCAATTTGGTGGGCAAAAGCAAATTTTGTTTTGTTCTGCAACTGTCATTTCAGTGAGCGTCCGAGGATCGCCCAAACGATTTTTCTGCCTGTATTCTCCAAGATGAGGTTGATCGATCCGGTGAATCTCGCATATTCCGCTTCTATTTCCCATCCGTGGTTTTCCCGTCGCCAAGTCAGCGGAAGAATTTAGCCGAAAGTAAACGGGTTGTTTGCCCTTTTCGTATTGCGGGACACTGGGGTCACTCCGGAAGGGCCCGTCTGAACAGGGGCTCTAACCCAGGGCTTGGAAAATAAAAACAGTGCCCGATCAAACGGTCTCCATTTTCGAGCCCCGCAGCACATGAATCCGGTCCTGCGGAACTTCTAGAAACGGAATGTCATTCGGCTCGGTGTTTTGCAGACAGCCGCGCAGCACCCGGCTTACCCCGCCATGGGAGACGGCCACGGTGTCCCGGTCGACGGTGTGGTACCAGGCCTTGATGCGCTCAAACAATTGGGCGTAGCTTTCGCCGCCGGTCGGCACGAAGGACCATTTGAAGTCGCGCCGGCGGCGCATCATGTCCCGGTCGCGCAGCTTCAATTCGTCCTTGGTTAGACCCTCCATGGTGCCGAATGACATTTCCAGCAGCGTTTCTGACAGCCGGTAGGGGCGGTCCGGGCAGCCCAGTTCGGCGAGCACCAGATCCATGGTTTCGGTGCAGCGGGCCATCGGAGACGACACCCAATCGAAATCGTCCGGCGACCGACCGATCTTGCGAAGATAGGACCGCAGGGTGCGGCCATTGCGGCGCGCCTGGTCCCGGCCCTTGGCGTTGATGGGAACATCCACATGGCCCTGCAGGCGCCCCTCGACGTTCCAATCGGTTTCGCCGTGGCGGATGAAAATGATCGTCGGAGGCACTGTGTCCAGCCTGTTGTCCCACTAAACCTGCAAGACCAGCTTGCCCTGGTTGCCGCCGGTATAGAGAAGGTTCAAGACGTCGGGATAGGCGTCGATGCCGCCCGGACGCACGTCCTCGCGCAGCTTCAACCTGCCCTCCGCGTGCCACTTGCCCAGATCGGCGATTGCCTCCGGGTATTTTTCGATGAAGTCGAAGACGATGAAGCCGCGCATGGTCAGGCGATTGACCAGCACGGAGCGGATATTGGCCGGACCGGGGGTCAGTTCGGTGGCGTTATACATGGAGATCATGCCGCAGACGGGAATACGGCCGAACGTGTTCATCTGGGCAAGCACGGTGTCGAAGATCTCGCCGCCGACATTTTCGAAATAGACGTCGATACGCTTCGGGCAGGCGGCTTTCAGATCAGCCGCCAGATTGCCGGCCTTATAGTCAACGCAGGCGTCGAAGCCCAGTTCGTCGACCACATAGGCGCATTTTTCCGGTCCGCCGGCAATGCCGACCACGCGGCAGCCTTTCAATTTGGCGATCTGGCCGACCACGGAGCCGACGGCGCCCGACGCGGCGGAGACGACCACGGTCTCGCCTTCCCGGGGCTTGCCGATTTCCAACAGGCCGAAATAAGCGGTGATGCCAGGCATGCCGAGACCACCGATCCAGCGTTCCGGCGGCGCCAGATTGGGATCGACCTTGTTGACCAATTGGCCATCGGACAACGCAAATTGCTGCACGCCGTGCATACCAACCACGGTGTCTCCGACCGCGTAATCGGGATGGTTGCTGGAGTCGACGGTGCCCACCCCGATGGCCCGCATGACCTCGCCGATCTGCACCGGCGGCACATAAGAGCGCCCCTCGGCGAGCCAGCCGCGCATGGCCGGATCGATGGAAATATGGCTGACCTTGACGCGAAACTGGCCATCGCCGGGCTCCGGCAGCGGCGCGTCGGCAATCTCGAAATCAGTACGCTTGGTCATGCCCACCGGACGGGCGGCAAGGCGGCATTGGCGGTTCATTGCGGCGGATCTCCTCAGAAAACGCGGTTGAGGGCGACTGTAAGGGATCGGTGGGTTATGTCGAGGGGAATCGGTTTCGATCAATTGCGTAGGCGAGGATAAATCCAAACCTCAATTTGGATGGCCAGGACTGGCCGAATTCTTGTTCCATCCCCCATGGAGGGCTACAACAATCACACATCTGCCACGCGCCCCTCTGTCATTGCCCGGCCTGACCGGGCAACCCAGTAATCGGCATGTTTTGTTGTATAATAACAATAGGTTGCCATTGGTCACAAAGCGCTTACCGCGGTGTCTACTGGATCGCCCGGTCGAGCCGGGCGAAGACAGGTACGGTTGGTTTGATGGCGAAATCGACAACCGGTCCCGTAAGCGGACTTGGCCCTGCCGAGTGAGTTATGTCCGCCAGAAGCTGTGTGAATACCGAAGCCTGGAGGAGGAGGGTCAGGGACCGGCGATGCGGCGTTCCAAATACGCTTTGTAGCTGCCGGTCGGATGCACATGAAACTGGCTATCGCCGAGAACGACCATATTGTACCAAGGGCGGCGACCTCCGCCTCCAGTGGGGAGGTCAACTGGGTGCCTATCGGTTGCGGGGCCAATCAAATGAGCGTGTGAATCAGTCCTTCACCACCGAGATATCCGGCGCGTCGACCACCTTCATACCGACCACGTGGTAGCCGGAATCGACGTGGTGGACCTCGCCGGTGACGCCGCGGGACAGGTCCGAGAGCAGGTACAAGGCCGCATTGCCGACATCTTCAATGGAGACCGTGCGGCGCATGGGGGAATTGAACTCGTTCCATTTCAGGATATAGCGGAAGTCGCCGATACCCGATGCCGCCAGCGTCTTGATGGGGCCGGCGGAGACCGCGTTGACGCGGATGCCGTCCTTGCCCAGATCGGCGGCGAGATAGCGCACGCTCGCCTCCAGGGCCGCCTTGGCGACACCCATGACATTGTAGTGGGGCATGACCCGTTCCGCACCGTAATAGGTCAGCGTGAGGATCGATCCGCCCTCGCCCATCAGCTTCTCCGCCCGCTGGATGACCGCCGTCAGCGAATAGCAGGAGATCTCCAGGGTGCGATTGAAATTGCCGACCGATGTGTCGACGAACCGGCCGGTCAGCTCCTCCTTGTCGGAAAAGGCGATGGCGTGGACCAGGAAGTCGAGCCCGCCCCATTGATCTTTGATGGCGTCGAAGACGGCGTCGATGGTCGCCGGATCGGTGACGTCGCAATGGCCGATCACGGTGGCGCCAATGGAATCGGCCAGCGGCTCGACCCGTTTCTTCATGGCGTCGCCCTGATAGGTGAGCGCCAATCGGGCACCGGCGTCGGCGCAGGCTTTGGCGATACCCCAGGCGATCGACCGGTTATTGGCGAGCCCCATGATGAGACCGCGTTTTCCGGCCAACAGACCGCCGGTGTTCGACATGATTTTCCTCCAGCCCGACGGACAAGATTGGGTCGCTTCTAATGGCACAGCGCCGCGGCCCCATCAAGGCGTTGCATGGGCACTGGCGTTTTTACCGCTCACGGGTTTAAAACATGCGCACATTCGGCCAAGGTGCGCCGGTCGGACCATCCGGCGCAGCCAGCGATCCCCTATCGAGCATAAATGACAATTCCATGACCACCGCGCCCACGCCTGAGACCCTTTGCCGGTTCGCCGCCATCGTGGGCGAGGCCAACGCCTTTTGCGATCCGGCCGATACGGCGCCCTTCGTGGAGGAGCAGCGCGGTCTTTATCGCGGCGCCACGCCCCTGGTGCTGCGGCCATCGGATGCCGGCGAAGTGGCGCAGATCCTGACGCTTGCCAACGAGACCGGCACGGCGATCGTGCCCCAGGGCGGCAATACGGGCCTGGTCGGCGGCCAGGTGCCCGATGGCGACGGGCACCAGGTGGTGCTCAGCCTGGCGCGGTTGAACCGGATCCGCGACGTGGACCCGGCGGGCAATACCATGATTGCCGAATCCGGGGTCGTGCTGCAGGCGATCCACGAAGCGGCGGCCGATGTCGACCGCATGTTTCCCTTAACCCTCGGTGCCATCGGCTCGTGTCAGATCGGCGGCAATCTCTCCACCAATGCCGGCGGCACGGCCGTGCTTGCCTATGGCAATGCGCGGGACCTGGTGCTTGGGCTGGAAGTGGTGTTGCCGACCGGCGAGATCTGGGACGGATTGCGGCGGCTGCGCAAGGACAATACGGGCTACGACCTGAAGCAGCTCTTTATCGGCGCGGAGGGCACGCTCGGGGTGATCACGGCGGCGGTCTTGAAGCTTTTTGCCAAGCCGGCGAGCCAGGAGGTCGCCTTTATCGGCCTGCAGTCGCCCCGTGCGGCGCTCGCTCTCTTGAACAAAGCAGAGCGCCATGCGGGGGCCTGGCTGACCGGCTTTGAACTGATACCGCGCATTGCCGTGGAGTTCGCGGTCCGCCATATGGACGGGGTGCGCGATCCCCTGCCTTCTTCCCATCCCTGGTACGTCCTGATGGAGGTCTCTGTGTCGGGGCTTGCCGCCGATGGGCGGGCCTTGATGGAGGCGATCCTGGGCGAGGCCATGGAAGACGAGGCGCTTGACGATGCGGTGATCGCCAGTTCGCTGCAGCAGGCGGAGGCGATCTGGCACATGCGGCACACGCTGTCCCATGCGCAGAAACCGGAGGGCGGGTCGATCAAGCATGACGTCTCGGTGCCGGTCGCCGCGGTTCCCGATTTCCTCGACCGGGCGATGGAGGCGGTGGAAACGATGATCCCCGGCTGCCGGCCGGTGCCCTTCGGTCATCTGGGCGACGGCAATATTCACTTCAACATTTCCCAGCCGGTGGGGGCCGACAAGGACGCGTTTCTCGCCCGGTGGTCGGAGGTGAACGCAGTGGTCCACGGCATCGTGGCGGAATTCAACGGCTCGATTTCCGCCGAACACGGCATCGGCGTCCAAAAGCGCGACCTGTTGCCGGGCGTCAAATCGCCGGTGGAGATGGATATGATGCGGCGGCTGAAGGCGCTGTTCGATCCGAATGGGGTGTTGAACCCAGGGAAGGTTTTGGGTGAAGTAGACCTGGGTCCTCACAACAACGACATCTGACCGTCGTCGCTATCCGGCTTTTTGTCCGGCGCCTTGGCCGGGCGATCCTTAGCCTCGCCCCCCTCTTCGTCCGCCATGTCCACCGGCTCTTGATTATCAGCGTCGTCATTACGCACCGCGTTGACCCGGCTGCTGACCGGGATTGCCTCGAAAAAGTCGTCATCGGGCGCGGTGAGGAGGTCACTGAGGTCGCCGGCCTCAGTTTCGTTGGTGTCCAGCCAGCGGGCGAAATCCTGGGGCTGAATGACCACCGGCATGCGGTGGTGGATGTGGCGGATCGCGGCATTGGCCTCGGTGGTCAGGATGGCCGCGGAGTCCATTTCGGAACCGTCGGCGCCCATCCAGGTCTCCCATAAACCCGCGAAACCGATCGGGCCGCCATGGCGCGGGCGCACCCAATAGGGCTGCTTCTTGCTCCCGGAGCGGCGCTGCCATTCATAGAAACCGCTTGCCGGCACCAGGCACCGGCGGCGCTTGAAGGCGGAGCGGAAGGAGGGCTTGGCGGCGGCGGTTTCGGAGCGGGCATTGATCAACAGGGTGAAGCTTTGCGGATCCTTGACCCAGGACGGGATCAGCCCCCAGCGCACCAGAGCGAATTGGCGCCCGGCCGGCCCCCGGCGGACCACGGCGATCGGTTGGGTGGGCGCGATGTTGTAACGCGGCGGGAAATTCGGCTGTTCCAGATATTCGAACAGCTCGCGCACCTCGTCGGGGGACGCGGTCAGGCTATATCGGCCGCACATAAGCGTTCATCCGTAGTATTTGAAGGAATACAAGGTAATGAAATGGCAAGGGTGTCAATGGTAGCCTCAGATTCGGGATAGTCAGTGGTGTGATGCGGTATGTCTGTCGCCAGTAATGTGAGTAATGACCAGGCGAATTGGCCTTTGGGATTGTGCCCGGACCGGCTGCAGGCCGCCAATATCAATCCGCAGACCGGTTTGGCGACGGATTATCTCAACCATTTCAATGAAATCATCATGATGTTGGAATTGCTGCCGACCATGCCCGACTGCATGGATGACGTTTTGGAATGGGGACCACTCTCCTATACGGAGCATTTTGAACACAGCGTCTTTGCCGACCGCGACCTGGCCGTCGAAGCCTATCGGAACGCCAAAGCGGACGTGAAGCGGCATTTCGAAAGCCTGGTGCATGATATCGATGGCCAGATCATCAGCATCCAGGCGCTTGTCGCCTCCGCCGACCTCGCCGATCCGGCCGTGCAATATGACTTAAATACGCGCATTGCCGAGGAATTGCGGCCACGGCTCGACCAAGCGAGCGCGATCATTCACGGCACCGCCAAGGAATTGCACGATTCCGGCGATGGCCTGGCCGCCGCCCAGGCGGCAATCGACGCCATGTTCGATTGAACCGCTGACGCGGATTTATAGATCTCACGGCTATTCCTCGCTGCGCTCGGGCCTCCGAGGGGGCGCGCTGACCGCGCGGCGCCCGGACGGGCTTGCGAACACGACGTGTTCGGGGCGTGACTTCCGTGCCGCTCCGATTATCCGCCACAGGCCCTGATCCGCGGCAGCAAGGCCTTGGACCAACGGCCTTCGAAACGGGCATAGCGGCCGCCCGAAATGCGCGGGCAATCGAGCGCGTGACCGGTCCACACCAGCGCTGAGGCGAGATCCTGGCGCGTCGACCGGTTGATGCATTCGGCGATCGTCACGCCGTGCTGGTCGGTCGCCAGGGGGCGGCAGGATACGGACCGCCCGGCAACCAGCTTCGCAAGATAGGCGCGGGCCGCCGAGCCGCCCTCTTGAATGCCCCAGAGCCGAACCCGATGGGTGCCGACGACGAGCCGGTCGCCACCGACAACATGGGTCACCGTGCCATCGAACCATCCGCGGGCGGGAATATCGCCGATGATCCAGTCAAGGGCGGAGGATTGCGCTGAGGCCTGAAGGGGCATCAGAAGCACTGCAAACGCGATTGCGGCAATCAGGCGGTTTCGTCTCGCGACGGACATCATCGATCTCCCCCAATATCGCCTCCGGTACTCACCGCGGATGGTCGCCAATTCCGGCGTCAAGTTCAACTGCAAATGCGGCCCGCCTACCGCCATCCTTGCGCTGGCGCGCCCGATGTGACCTACTCGTGGCTGTCGCTCCCACCGCCGGAAACCTGCCATGGATGACCGCCTCTATCCGGCCCGCCCGCTGCTCGGCGTCAGTACGGCCGTATGGCATGAGGGCCGGGTGTTGATCGCCCAGCGGGGCAAGCCGCCCCTGCGCGGTATCTGGAGCCTGCCGGGCGGGCTTGTGGAGATCGGCGAAACGCTGGCGGACGCGGCAGCCCGCGAGATCATGGAGGAGACCGCGATCGCCGCGGAGATTCTCGGCCTGATGGACACGGTGGAAGTGGTGCATCGGGACGCGGACGACCGGGTGCGCACCCATTTTACGATCCTCGTGCATGTGGGCCGCTATCTGTCGGGGACGCCGGTCGCCGGGGACGATGCGATCGGCGCCCGGTGGATTGAGCCTGGGGATCTGGACAGCCTGCCGTTCACCGACCGCACGCCGGATATGATCCGCCGCAGCGCCGACTTTTTGGCCCGCGTCACGACTGCGTGAGCGCAATTGATTTTGTCGCCACCGGTTCGCGGGCGATGGTTGGGCAATGTCGGGAAACAGGAGGACGATGCCGTTGTCCTTTCATCAAAAATTCGCCGCTTTGATCATTGCGGTCGGGCTGAGCACGCCGGCCGCCGCCGATCCGGAGCTTTGGAAAATCCATGGCTGGCAAACGGATTTCTCCAAACATTCAGTTCCCTATGGGGAGATATTCTCAGGGGGACCGCCGCGGGACGGCATACCGTCGATCGATGATCCGGTTTTCGTCGCGCCGGCGAAGATCACGAATCTGGGCGACATGGAACCGGTGATCCGCCTGGACCTGAATGGCGACATACGGGCCTATCCGCTGCAGGTCCTGACCTGGCATGAAATCGTCAATGACGTGGTCGCCGGCATTCCGGTCGCCGTCACCTATTGCCCGTTATGCAATTCGGCGATCGTGTTCGACCGCCGGGTCGACGGCAAGACGCTGGAATTCGGCACCACCGGTCTTTTGCGAAATTCCGATCTGGTGATGTATGACCGGCAGACGCAAAGCTGGTGGCAGCAATTTATCGGCAAGGGCATTGTCGGCATGTATACGGGGAGCAGCCTGAAGATGCTGCCGGCCCGGGTGGAGGCTTATGGGCGCTTCAAGGCGGCGCATCCCGATGGCAAGGTGTTGATCCCAAACAATCCGAAAATGCGCAGCTACGGCCGCAATCCCTATATCCAGTATGACAGCCGGTCGGCCCCCTATCCGCTCTACAGGGGCAGCCTGCCGGACGACATCAATCCGATGGCCCGCGTGGTGGTGATCAAGGAGGATGGCCAGCCTGCGGCAGTGTCCTTGCAATTGCTGCGGGACAGGCAGTCGATCAAGGTCGGCGACGTGACCCTGACCTGGTCGAAAGGGCAAAATTCGGCCCTTGATACCGGTGTCATTGCCAAGGGACGCGACGTCGGCAACGTGGTGGCCACACGGCAGGGCGCCAAGGGTGCGGAGCCGGTGGTGCACGACATCACATTCGCTTTCGTCGTGCACGCCTTTTATCCGGATCTGAAAATCAAAATGTAGCGGCGTTCGAATTTATCATGGCCCGGCGGTTGTAACCGGCTGGCAACGAACCCACAGTAAGCTTGACGTGCGGCCGATGCCGCACTTGAGGGTTTTATGCAGATATTCGGGTTCCAACGACGCTACTTCTCCCGTGCCGCCCTTGTGTCCGGTGTTGCGGCCGCCTTGTTGCATGGATACGCGCATGCCGCGCGCCCGCCCTACGACAAGGACCTGTTGCGATTATCGGAAATTCTGGGCGCCGTGCATTATCTGCGTACCTTGTGCGATGCGGAGGATGGGGCGATCTGGCGGCAGAAAATGGACGATCTCATCAAGGCGGAAGACCCGCCGCCGCTGCGCCGCCGGCAGTTTATCGCCCGTTTCAATCTCGGCTACCGGTCATTCGAGCAGATCCATCTAAGCTGTACGGATCAGGCGATCGAGGCCGCCAACCGCTATATCCGTGAGGGCGCCGATCTGTCCGGAAAAATCAACGCCCGATATGGCCGGTAATCGACAGTCCACCGGTTTATTCACATTGTAAGCTTTGCGTTAACGATCTCCTCACAAAGTTGGTTGTTGCGGCGTGCAATGGTGTTAGTTTCTCGTCGTTGTAAAGAATTGTTATCCGCGACCGCTCGGGGCGGGCGGTTAGATCGGACTATTATCATGGCTTCCCGGCCTCCAATTGAAAATGATGACGCGATCTTCGAGAAGAAGCAGGCCGCGTTGGATTATTTATCCGAAGCCTGGTCGGAGGCCGAGGCCGATGGCATTGAATCGGAGATCGTGGCCCATGCCGCACTGTTTGCCGCGCTCAGCGATCTGGTAACGATCTACGGCGAGCCGGCGGTGGCGCATATGGCGTCCTCCCTTGCCGAACGCGTCGAAAGCGGCGAGTTCACTTTAGACCGTACAATGCAGTAAAGCCGGCACGGACCGGGCGTCCGCGACCCATCGCAGCATCGCCGCTTTAATCTCGGAAATTGATGGCTTTGCGCTTATACTGATCCGGTAAAGCAGGATTGGTGGGGCTTTCAGAGACCGTTGCGCATGAACACATTCCGGCACGGTATCGTGTTTTCCGTTTTGGCGCTGGCCTGCCTTGGCACGCCGCAATCGGCAATCGCCGCAAAGGTGCGCACCGAGCGCATCGAGATACCGCAAACCGATGATCCGGCGCCCAAGACCGGCGTTCCGGCCATTCCGCCCTCCGCCATTGAAAACCCGCCGCAACTTACCGACCCGGACAAAGGCGACCCGGAGACAGCGCCGCCGGATACCGGCCCCGAAACAACCGGCAAGGGATCGGACGATCAATCGTCGACGCCGATGGTTCATTACGGCGAGGACGGTCTGCCGGATGCGGTCTTGAGGACCCGGACGGAGATCCTGAATGCGGCGAAAACGGGGATCATCGAAAACCTGCGGCCGGTTCTGGAATCCAACGAGATGCCGCCCACCCTGTCATTCAGTGGCATCGACGATCCGATCGAGTATCTGAAAACAGTGTCCGGCGATGCGGAAGGCCGGGAAATGCTGGCGATACTGACCGAGATCCTGGAAGCCGGCTGGGTGCATGTGGAAAAGGGAACGGCCCAGGAAATGTATATCTGGCCCTACTTCGCCCAATACCCGCTGCACAAATTATCGCCGCGGCAATTCGTGGAATTGTTTAAAATCGTGACCGCGGGTGACTACGAAGATATGCAGACCTATGGGGCCTATATCTTTTATCGGGTGGGAATCGGTCCCGACGGCACCTGGCACTATTTCGTGGCCGGCGACTGACCGCAGCAGGATCCTCGTTCAATCGCTCATCCGGCTTAGCCGGGATTGTCCCCGCGGCGCAAATTCCAGATAAAGACCTCGATCCCCAGATGCTTGCGGGCGGCAATCCCCAAAAGAAGGTTGCGCAGGGCCATCGACAGCACCGTCGCAATAGCCGCGCCGAGAACGCCGTGTTCGGGTACAAGGGCGAAATTGAGGGCGAAGTTGACCGCCACCGCGACCACGGAGATTTTCGCCGATATGCGTTCATGGCCGGTCATATTGAGCAGGTCTTCGCCGGAGGCCGCGGTCGACTGGATCACGACACCGCTGGCCAACAGAACGAGTGCCGAATATCCGGCGGTAAAGTCCGACCCGAACATGCCAAGCAGTTGCTGGCCGGCGACGGCCACGCAGCAGGCGCCAGCGAAGGAAACCCAAAACGTCCAGCGGACGGCGACCTGGGCGAGCGATCTGAGCTGCGCATGATTGCCGTTGGCATTGTTGGCGGAAAACCGCTGGGCGGTCGCCGCCGTCGCGGCGTAGCGCACGAAGTGAACCAATTGCAGGATACGGGTGGCGGCGAAGTAAACGGCGATCACGTCGGGCGGCCAGTAAAGGCTCAGGACGATAATGTCGGCATAGGCAAACAGCACATGCGAGAGATCGACGGCCAGAATGTGGATCGACGTCTTGATCCATTCAGCGAATGCATACCGGCGGTCACCTTTCTCCAGGACCTTTTTCAGGCGATGACGCAAAATCAGGATATGGACGATCAGGGAAATCGCCGTGGCGATCACCGCGATCGTCACCGCGGTGATGGCGTCGGCCTTCAGATCCGCCAGGATCACGGCGATAACACCGATCACGATGAGCGCCTGGCGCAAGACGAAAGGCGGGCCGATGGCGGTGGCGATCCAGGAATAGGCCCGGGCAATGCCCTCCACGTAGTCCTGGATGGTAATCAGCGGCAGCAGGATCGCGCCGATCAGGAACGGGACCAGGTAATAGGATTGAATTGAATCGCGGAACACATAGAGGCCGAGTGCTCCCAAAATACTGACCGTCAGTGCCATGATCAGCACGAAAATCGTGCCGCCATGGATGTAACCACGGGCCATGTCATGTTCGCCGGTCTCGCGATAATGGGGCACGAACCGATAAGTGGCATGGCTCAGGCCAAGTGAGGTTGTCGGCCCCAATATGGTCGCCCAAACCCAGACATAAGCGAAGATGCCGTATTCGAAGGAGCCCAGGAAGCGTGCCAATAGCACGTGGGATCCATAGGCGATCGCGGCTGCAATAACGCGGATCGCCAGCGCCGTCAGCCCGATGCGCTTGGCATGCCCTTCTTCGGATTGATCTTGAAGAACGCGGAAAAAGAGTTCGCGTATCCCCTCAATCTTTCCCGACAGCCCCATTGCCGGTTGATTAAATTCGTTTTGCGCAACCATTTAACCGCTCGAGAAACCGGGCGCAATTCCACCCGATTGCGACCCTAGCCGGCAAACCTAAAGATGGTATTGAAGCGCCGCCGCGGCCTTCCCGCGACCACCGAATTCCCCCGTCGCGATGAATCAATTGTTAACGGCTGACACCGTATCGCGACATCAGCGAAAGGATTTCCTGACAAATCCATCCCGGTTTGCGCGTCCACCACCCTGTGGTTTGAATACATTTTAGATCCAGCCGGGAATTTATACTCGCAACAGCAAACTTGGTGACGCCGGGTTGCGGCGACTTCGGCTCGCGACGCGGGAATTATCGGAACCGCCCTACAGATACCGGATCAGCGGGCCGACACCTTGCCCACCGGCATCCGCGCGAGGGCCATGGGGTCCCACGGGACCGTTTGGTGGCCGATACCGTGTGAAATCCCCGGCAGCTCAAACGGAATTGCCGCTGTTGCGGGCCGATCTGGTTTCATGATAATCGGGATCATCCGGGCCTCGAACTGGCTAATTGAACCCAAGACACCTGACCATCCTGCCGATAACCACGGATACCGCCTCCCCCATCCTGTTTTACATGCTTGGCTGCTCCTCATTTCACAGAAACCGATAAATATGACTGATGCAAAGACCACGTGGACCCGCGCGGCCGCAAGGACCCTCCATGACCTGCCTTTAATGGACCTGCTCTATCAGGCACAGACCGTCCATCGGGCGAACTTTGATCCGAACAAAGTTCAATTGTCGCGCCTGTTGTCGATCAAAACGGGCGGCTGTGCGGAAGACTGCGCCTATTGCTCTCAATCCGCACGCAACGGCTCCAAGCTATCGGCGACCAAGCTGGTCGAGGTCGAGCGTGTCGTGAGCCAGGCCCGCAGCGCCCGCGACGCGGGAGCGACCCGGTTTTGCATGGGAGCCGCCTGGCGGGAGCCCAAGGAGCGGGATGTGGATGCGCTTGTCGCGATGGTCGAGGGTGTCAAGGCACTGGGCATGGAGACCTGCATGACGCTGGGGATGCTGGATGACACGCAGGTGGTCCGACTGCGCGAGGCCGGGCTTGACTACTACAACCACAATATCGACACCTCGGAGCGTTATTATCCCGAGATCATCACCACACGCACCTTTGCCGACCGTCTCGATACGCTAAGCCGCGTGCAAAAGGCGGGCATCAAGGTCTGTTCCGGCGGTATCCTGGGCATGGGGGAGGAAATCGGCGACCGCATCGATATGCTAGTCACCTTGGCCAATCTGTCGTCGCCGCCGGAATCCGTGCCGATCAATATGCTGATGCCCCAGGCCGACACGCCGCTGGCCGATGCCGTTCCCATCGATCCGATCGAATTTGTGCGTATTATCGCGGTCGCCCGGATCATGATGCCGCAGTCACATGTCCGTCTTTCTGCCGGCCGCAGCGAGATGAGCCACGAAATGCAGGCCATGTGTTTTTTTGCTGGCGCAAATTCGATCTTTGTCGGTGACACGCTGCTGACCGCGGACAATCCTGAGGCGGTCGACGACATGATGCTTTTCGCCAAGCTGGGTATTCAGCCCATGGACGCGGAGGGGCAAATCAACGTAAACGCCCCGGATTCGGCTGGCGTGAGCTAGAGCGCGTCGCCTCCATTCGGGTTCGATACAAACAATGAATTCAACGCTCCCGCGAATGCGGGAGTCCGGGGCTACAAGCGCAAGTCTTTGTTTTAGCACTGGATTCCCGCTTTCGCGGGACTGACTGTTTGATCTGATTTATCATTTCAATTATCCGCGACGGACATTGTGGCCTGTTGAACATCAGGACTGTGGTCGATCACCGATACGATACCTTTCGGATCGGTCGACAGAAACATCCCACGCTCAGCGCACCGGGATGTGAAACGGCTCGCCTTCGAAGGCGTTGCGCCCGCGGCCGATGCCGGCAATGGCCTCGCGCATGCGGCCGTCGCGCCGCAGCACATTATCGGCGAGCGCCACCAGGCGCGCATTGGGCGTGGCGATTGGCGAGCGGTTTCTGAGTTCGGCGGCCATCTCGAATTCGTCGTGCTCCGGCGCCAGGGCGCACAGGGTGATGAAGGCGCCCGCAGTGGAGCGGCTGATGCCGGCCCAGCAGTGAATGACGATCGGCGCCTGGCGGTCCCATCCGCGCACATAATCCAGCAATTGGCGCACATGATCCTCACCGGGCGGGATCATCCCCTCCATCGGCTGGTTGATGTCGTTGAAGCCGAGAAACAGATGATTGTCGGCGGCGATCCGCGTCGGCCGCTCGACCGGTGTCAGGGCGTCGATCAGCGTGATGACATGCTCGGCACCGCTTTCTTCAACCGTCGTGTCAAGCTGCGACAGGGGACACACATAGACTGCCGGCATGATCTCAACTCTCCTCCTGGATTCCGGGCGGCCGTCCGCTCATGCCCGGATCTGCGGATCGATCTCCGCCGCGCGGCCCATGAAGGCCTCTTGCGCCTCGGTGACCGTCATCGGCGTCAAAAGGCTCTCAAACGCCGCCGCGTGCAAGCCGCGCGGGCGGCCGAAATATTGCCGGGCCTCGGCATCGTTGAAGCCGGCAAGACTAACCGATTCGAAATAGGCGGCGACCCTGTCGGCCTGTTTGATTTTTGTTATCACCAATTCCGGCGGCGTCGGCGGCAGGCCGAAGCGGATATGGATCGCCGCGGCCAGGCGGTGTTCCACCGCTTTGTAGTCGGTGCCGATCATCGCCTTGAACGGCGAAATCAGGTCGCCGATCACATATTCGGCGGCATCGTGCAACAAAGCCGCCAATTGCCATTTCAGGTCCAGTTTGGGGTTGAGGGCGCGCGCGATGGCATCGACGAGCAGGCTGTGCTGGGCCACCGAATAGGCGTGATCGCCGATCGTCTGGCCGTTCCAGCGCGCCACCCGCGCCAGGCCATGGGCGATGTCGGTGAGTTCCACGTCGAGCGGCGACGGATCGAGCAGGTCAAGCCGCCGGCCCGACAGCATGCGCTGCCAGGCCCGGGCCCCGGATTTGCGGGCACCGCCCGCCGGTCGTCCGGCCTTTGCCGCCATCAGGCCGCCGGCTCCGCGTCGTCGGGGGTCAACGAAAAGGTTGCCCAGTCCTGGATGCCTGCTTCGAGGGAAACGCCGTCCACGGTGATCGCGGCGCCGGCCTGCAGCCCGGCCGCCAGGCGGTCGAGGCGGATCAAGGCCAGGCCCCGCACGCCATCATGGGAGGCGAGACGCCCGATCACGCGGTCGCCGGCGAGAATATCGGCGCCGGCCGCCGGCAACGGCGCATCGGCGCTGACCGTGATCACCCGCTTGCGGGCCGAGCCGCGATGGCGCATGCGCGAGACCACTTCCTGGCCGACGAAACAGCCCTTGTCGAAATCGACGCCGGAAAGATCGTCCATATCGATATCGTGGGGAAAGACCTCGCCATAGGCGAAGTCCCGGGGCGCCTCGGGTACGCCGAGCCGGATGCGGTGGGCGTGCCATTTCGCCGCGTCGGCGGGTTCGCCATCGGGCGCATCGCCGCCATACCAGCGGCAGCCGAGCGCGGCCAAGCGCGGATCGGCGACGGCGCCCGGCCGGTCGACCGGCGCGCCATCGGCATTCCAGGCCACATGAGCCGGGCAATCGGCGGAGATATCGGCCAGATCGACGGCGGCGCGCAGGCGATAGAAGGTCAGGCGCTTTAACAGATCCGCCGCCGTCTCGGCCGGCAGATCCAGCCGATAGGCGCCGTCGGCCACCGCGGAGATCAGAAAATCGAATTGCACCTTGCCCTGGGGCGTCAGCAAGGCCGCATAGGCGGCGCCGCGATGATCCACGGTCGCCATGTCGACGGTGATCAGGCCCTGCAGGAAGTCCCGCGCATCAGCGCCGCCCACAAGCAAAACCGCCCGATCGGTCAGCCGCGTCCACATGATTTGCATCGTCAATCCTTCCCCCTCCCCGACCCACCCGACATATGGTGCATCGGGCGCTGAAGCAAGGGTGGATGATGGTGGATGGGTGTGAGATTGGGTTGGCAGTGATTGGGCGCCGAATGCGGATGATATGGACGGCGGAGATTATTGGGCAGGCGCTGGCAGAGATGTTAGTTGGCTGACTAAATTTCGATAATGATAGTGGTCAATCGGATGCACCAATCCTAGTCCGAACACGTTCGGCCCAATTGCCGCCATCGCTGGGCCTGAACTATATCCATTTAGCGCCTGGAACAGTGAGGGCGCTAAGTGCCATCTACGGTCGACCGTTGATCTGATATCCATGCCCGGCGCTCGAGTTAGGCAGTTCGGGGTCATTTTCGAAAGTGCGAGCGGCGAAACGTTTCACGGATTCCTCGCAAGGATAGCTGAGTCCTTCCATGTTCTTTTGCGCCGACCAGCCGGCGGTTTGCCGCTTGCTCGCCGTTCCCACCTCAGGCATCGGGTGGTCGCAAGGTCGGTCGCCGGTTTAGTAAAGAAAATGCCAATAACAGACCGGCGACAACAGCCGCCGATCTGTTATATTAGTAAAGAGAAAAGAGAAAAGAGAAAAGAGATAAATCTATTTCAACCCTTGCCGATTGAACGGCATCCATGGTTTGACTTGTACAATAAAAGTATTGGCTCGAACGGCCGGATCATCGCCGACGAATTTATACGCAGACGCGGTGTTGTCCGCCGCTATGATGTACCGTCCTTGCACGTCGGTCACCGGACCGCCGGCAAGCAGATTTCCCTCACGCATGAGTTTGCTCACATGCTGCATGTGCTGCGCGATATCCTGTTGAACAAGCGACTTGCCCCGCACCCAAGCTGGCCCAGGATTATAGTTGAGAACAAAGAGCATTTTTTTTCCGGTATCAGCATCCAGGTTTTCCATAAAGAGGTGCCAGCTTTCGATCTTTACTTTTGTTAAAATACCGGATTTCAACCCCTGATCATCTTTCAGAATTCCGCGAACAGCGGCTTCGTCGCCCACATTGAAGATGTAAAAACCATGGAAGTCGTCCAAAGTCGGGCCATTGGCCAACAACTTCCCGGTTTTATAATTGTTCGCCACCATTTTGAAATGACCGCCAAGGTTCTGCTTATCTGGCGGTGTCCCCTGTTGCCAGTTGGGGCCGGCTTGATACTCGACCACCTGTACAGTGGCTATGGGGTCACCTTGTGCGGAGACAGGCATGGTTGTGACCGTGCAGGCGGCAACAACAACTGCGCTGACAATAACAGCCATCCTTCCGGTGTCGGTGAACATCGGTGATCCTTTCGCTTCAATTTTGAGATACAAGATACCCGTTGCGGTGAATTGCAAAGCCAATAAGTTGGGCTATACAACCCGCTGTAGCGCTGTTATCGGACAAGAAGCGATAAAATCAAACAACTATATTGAAGTCATGTACTTCAAAAATGAAGCGATCTGGCCATGAACTGGGATTATATCCGTTACTACCTCGCCTTGGTTGAAACTCCGACCTTGGCAGACGCCGCTTTTTCACTTGGAGTCAGTGACGCAACGGTGATGCGGCACATTCAATCGTTGGAGGCCAGTCTCAAAACGACGTTGTTTGTGCGAACCCGTAAGGGGCACATGCTTACGCCAAGTGGACAGCAGTTTTTACCGGCTGCAAGGGAGATGGAAAACAATGCAGACAAAATCTGGCACGACCTTGCCGGTGATGACGATGCATTGTCCGGCAATGTATTGATTGCAACCACCGAATTCGGTGCTGATTTCGTGCTCGGTCCCAAATTGCCGGATTTCGCCAACCGCTACCCTAACCTAACGCTTACGCTGCACGTTTCGCCGGAACATCTCGATCTCACGCAGCCCAATCCTAGCCTGGCACTGCGCTTTCAGCGTCCGGAGCAAGGACCTTATCTGATCAGCAAAATCGGCGAAGTATTCTGGGGGTTCTATATCGCAAAATCGAAAGCAAGTGAGCTTGACTTATCGGAAGAGGACTATGTACGGGGCAATGAACCTTTTATTGGGTGGGCTCCGCCCGTCGATGATATCACGGTCGCCCGCTCAACATTGAGGTCGTTTCCAAAAGGAAGGCCGGCGGCAAACATTCCAACACTTCATGGCCAAGTTGAAGCGGCGCGATCCGGTCTCGGAATTGCACATATTCCCTGTGCCCTAGGAAATGGGGACGCTCGACTTATACGGTTAAGAAGCCACGAGCGGCAAATGGTTTTGGAGGCTTGGCTCGTCCAACCCAAGCAATACATTCATCTTGCTCGAATAAAGGCCGCTGCTGATTTTGTGCGCGCATCGCTGTCGACCGTAACGGGCTCGCGAAACCACTGAGCTGCATCAAGTAACGCTCGATTTCTATAATCTCCGTCATCGGTTGAACGCCGGTGTAGGTTAAAAGTGGTATCAATTTAGCAAAGAAGATGTCCTTATAATGACGGCATACGCGTGGCTGTTTTGGTGCTTTCGCGATGCCTATCAACTTGATTGCCGAGCGTCAGGAACTGATCGAAGCACCCGATCTGTCGCGAGGCATGCCTGACCGCTCCGGATCTACGCGTACATCCTCCCGTGACAAACCTGTTCAAATTGCGATATGGCCGCCATGGCCGCCTACCGCCCGATCCCCTAATTGAGTTCCCAAATCCCCTCTCTCTCCGCGACATCCACGACAACCCGCCCGCGCACCTTGCCGGCGATAATATCCCGCGCCGCGTCGATCGCGCCTGATAGGGGCACGGTTGTGGTCATGGCTTCCAGCTTGCGCACGTCGAGGTCTTGCACCAGCCTTTGCCAGGCTTCCAGGCGGATGGCTTTGGGGGCCATGACGGAATCGACGCCGAGCAGGGAGACGCCGCGCAGGATGAAGGGCATGACCGTTGCCGGCAGGTCGAAGCCCTGGGCGAGGCCGCAGGCGGCGACGGCGCCGCCATATTTGGTTTGGGCGAGCACATTGGCAAGCGTGTGGCTACCCACCGCGTCGACGCCGCCGATCCAGCGCTCCTTGCCGAGCGGGCGGCCCTTTTCGGAGAGTTCCGCCCGGTCGATGACTTCCGAGGCGCCGAGCACCTTCAGATAGGCCGATTCCGTCGGGCGACCGGTGGAGGCGATCACGTGATAGCCGAGCTTGCCCAAAATGGCGGTCGCCACCGAACCGACGCCGCCGGCCGCGCCGGTGACGATGACCGGGCCGCGATCGGGCGTGATGCCGTGGCGCTCCAGGGCGAGCACGCATAGCATGGCCGTATAGCCGGCCGTGCCGATGGCCATGGCCTGGGCGCTGGAAAAACCCGCCGGCCGGGGGATCAGCCAGTCGCCCTTGACCCGCGCCATGCCCGCATAGGCGCCAAGATGGGTCTCGCCGGTGCCCCAGCCGTTGAGGATCACATTATCGCCGGGCTTGAAGTCGGCATGGTCGGAGGCGACCACCTCGCCGGCGAGATCGATACCGGGGATCATCGGGAAGCGGCGCACCACCGGGCTTGTGCCGGTGATCGCCAGGCCGTCCTTGTAATTGACGCAGGAATGGTCGACCCGCACGGTGACGTCGCCCTCCATGAGATCGTCCTCGGTGAGCTCCACAAGCGCCACCGATTGTTCCTTGGTGTCCTCGTCGCGGGTGATTTGAACGGCCTTGAATGCGGTCACGGGCTGCCTCCTTCGCGGGCTTGCGGAACGAGCGGGATGATCGGTCCGCTTTCAATGCCTTGAAGCGGGCGGCGTCGCAAGAGGAAATGCGGGGGTCGACGGGGATTTGGCGCGGGTTTGCTGGGCTTGGCGGGCATGCGGCGTGTGATGTTTGGAGTGGGTGGTCGGTGTGCGGATTGCCGTGCCTGGAGTGGGTGGAGCGGCTGCATCCCCCTCCCTTAATCCCTCCTCTCACAAGGGTGAGGGGGACGTGGCCCCTCGCCCTAGAGGAAGGGATTGGGAGCGTCAGAGACTGTGTTCCGCCAATCCGCGCCTCCCCCATCGTGTCATCGCCCGGCTTGACCGGGCGACCCAGTATACGGCTCGGGAACGGTGTGTGCGGGCGGCGCCTTGGGCACGGTTCGCATGCCGGCCGCCAAACGCGGTGTTTACTGGGTGCCCCGGTCAAGCCGGGGCATGACAGGTAGGGGTGGGAGGCGAAGCCACAAATCCGCCGGTTGCTGAGGGGGGGGTCGGTGGTGCCGCCGCGCCCGGCGTCAACCCCTCACGCCGTCGCCGGGCGCTCCACGGGTGCCTCCTTGATCGGCCAGTGGACCAGGGCGGCGAAGATGCCCAGCGCGATGCCGATCCACCAGATCGGGTCGTAGGAGCCGGTCTGGTCGTAAAGCACGCCGCCGAGCCAAATGCCCAGAAACGATCCCACCTGGTGGGACAGGAAAACGAAGCCGAACAGGGTCGCCATATAGCGCGGACCGAACATGACCATCACCAGGCCTTGGGTCAGCGGAATGGTCGACAGCCACAACAGGCCCATGGCGGCCGAGAAGGCGATGATGGTCGCCGGTGTCGGCGGCAGCATCAGGAAGATGGCGATGACGATGGCGCGGCCGAGATAGATCAGGCTCAGGACCTTGCGCTTGGCGAAAATGCCGCCGAGATAGCCCGACAGAATGGCGCCGGCAATGTTGAACAGGCCGATCGCGGCGATCGCCCAAGCGCCCCAACTCGGATCCAGGCCGAGATCCTGGATATAGGGCGGCAGGTGCACGGTGATGAAGGCAACGTGGAAGCCGCAAACGAAGAAGCCGGCGGTCAACAGGTTGTAGCTGCGATGGCCGAAAGCCTCGCTCAGCGCCTCGCGCACCGATTGGTCGTGGCCATCGGCGTCGGGCCCGGTTTTCGGCTTGCCGCGAAACGGGATCGACAGAAGCGGCACCACGACGACAAACAGGGCCAACAGCACAAGGGCCGTCTGAAAGCCATAGGCATCGATGAAGGCGCGGCCGATCGGCGCAAAGACCAGTTGACCGGCGGAACCGGCGGCGGTGCCGAGCCCGAAAGCGATGGAGCGCAGATGCTCCGGCAATAGCCGGGCAAAGGCGGCCAATACCAGGAACAAGGCGCTGCCGGAAATGCCCAGACCGATCAGCACGCCGGCGCTCAATTGCAGGGTCAGGGGATCCGTGGCGTAGGCCATCATGACCAGGCCGGCGGCATAGAGCACGGCGCCGATGGAAAGCACCTTGGCGGTGCCATAACGGTCGGCAATCATGCCGGCGAGGGGCTGGCCGAGGCCCCACATCAGGTTTTGCAGGGCAATCGCCAGGGAGAACGCCTCACGGCTCCAGTCATTGGCAATGGTCATCGGTGCCAGGAACAGGCCCATCGTGGCCCGCGGCCCGAAGGTCAGTAACGCGATCAAGCAGCCGATGGCGATGATCACCGAATAGGGAAGAAACGGTCTCGGAGCGGCTTGCTCGGCCATCAGTGGGAATCCCGGCTTCTTACAATTGGTTGCACTGTGTGTAGCCCTCTTCGCATCATAATAACAATGAATTATAATTATCGAAAATATGCGAAATAGTTATGATATCCAAGCCAAGGAGCCTGACCACCATGACCGCGACCGCCGATCCTATCATCCAAATTGCCGAACGCCTTGCCGCCGCGCGTCGGGATGGCACCCTGGTCGACCTGGATCTGGAAGCGGAAATCCAGGATCTGCAAACCGCATGGGCGGTGCAGGCGGCGGCCGTCGCCGCCTATGGGGACCGGCGCATCGGCTATAAAATCGGCGCCACCAGTGCCGAAGTCCAGGCGAAGATCGGCTGTGACGCGCCGTTTTTCGCGCCGCTTTTTGCCGGCGATGTGCAAGCGCCGGGCGCGGTGATCCCGATAAGGCCGGACTATCGGGCGATCGAATGCGAATTTGCGTTCAAGATGGCCCGCGATTTTCCCGGGCCCGGAGAGCAAGCAACGCCGGAGGCGGCAGCGGAGGCGGTCGCCGCCTGCCATCCGGCGCTGGAAATCATTGGCAACCGCATCGGCGGCACTCCCCTGCCCGGCCTCCGCAGCGCCGTGGCCGATTTCGGCGCCAATGCAGGCTTCATACCGGGAGCCGCAATCAACAATTGGCGCGACCTGGACCTTGCACAGCACGAAGTTCGCGGCCTGGTCGACGGCCGGGAAACCAATTCAGGCATCGGCGCCAATGTGCTGGGCAGTCCGCTGAACGCGCTTGCCTGGCTTGCCGGCGCCTTGGCGGAAGCCGGATCCGGGCTTGCCGCAGGCGACATCATCTCAACGGGCACCTGTCTGGGCATCATTCCGATTCATCCCGGTCACACCATTACCGGCGATTACGGCGCCAGCGGCTCGGTCTCGGTTACGTTTGCGGCCGCGTGATCGATGAATATCGACGACATGCGGGCCCTGGTGGCGGTGGTGGAGGAAGGCTCGCTCGCCGGCGCCGCCTTGCGCCTGGGGCTCACGCAGCCGGCGGTGACCCGGCGTATCCAGCATCTGGAAGAAAGCCTGGAGGCGAACCTGCTCGACCGGGAGCAAAAGCCTGCCCGGCCGACCGCGGCGGGGCAACGGGCCTACAAGGCCTGCCTGCAGGTGCTCCATGCCACCGACGCCCTGCGCGGCGCCGTGGGCGCCGGCCACCGGCCGAGCGCCATCCGGCTGGGCATATCCCTCGGCCTTGCCGATGCCGTCCTGCAGCCCCTGTTTACCGCCCTGAAGCGCCATGATCGGGACCTGACGATCGACCTGGTGACCGGCCGGTCGCCTTCGCTGCGCGAGCAATTGGCGGCGGGCAAACTCGATGCGGCGGTCATCTTCACGGTGATGCAGGGTCGGCCCGATCCGCGGGACAATCCGGTGGCGCTCGGCGTGGAACCCGTCGACGTTGTGGCGGCCGCCGGAGCCCCACTCGCCGACCATGTGGCGCTGCAGGCGCTGGGTGGCCAGTCCTGGATCATCAATCCGGACGGCTGCATGTTCCGCACGCAACTGGAAAACCGGCTGAACGCGGCCGGCCAACCGATGCTGGTTTCGGCATCCATCTGGGGCACGCCGCAGCAATTGGCCCTGATTGCCGATGGCGCGGGCCTCGGCCTGGTGCCCCGGCGTGCCTGCCAACAGCCCGAATGGGCGAATCGGGTGCGAATCGTTACGGTCGATGGCTTTCGCCCGCAATTGGCGCCGTGGCTGATCCATGCGCCAGCCGAGGGCTGGCTTGCCGAGGCCCTGACGGTCATAGAAGCGACGCTCGCCGCCGTATTCGGCCAGGAAGGCGCTCCCGATTAGGGCCTGTGTCATCTGGTCCTAGTTGCCCAATTCCAAGCAATGGTTAAATTAGTTATAGTTACTCATTACTTTGGTATTGGTGGAGGACGTGATGCAGAATTTGTCTTTTGGTCGTGTGCTGTTCACCCTGGCGATCGTTGCGCCGATTGTCTGCTTTGGCGGCGTGGTTTCGGCGCAGGCGGGCAGTCTGTTTCGCGATGCTGCTTCTTCGGAAACCAGAGGCTACACCAAGCCGGCGAAGGTGAAGCGCTTTCGCTATGTGGATATCAACAGCACGGCCCTGCCAAGCAGGGTTCGTCAAGGTTCGGCGCGGCCTGAATTGGACTTGCCGTTGTTCTTCGATGCCAGCTTCACCGGCGTCGTCGACGACGTGCAGGGCGATGCGGACGACAGGACGTGGATCGGCACGCTGAAGGGGGTGGCCGGCAGTTCCTTTACCATCGTCCGGGTGGGTGACGTCTATATGGCGCATATCGCCTCGACCAATGGCGTCTACGAAGTGAAATGGGTGGCCGACGGCGTCTACCGCATCGTCGAACTGGATCATTCCAAGTTCCGCGATCACCCGGAAGGCTCGTTCCTGCCGTTTGGCCCGAAGCCCGGACCGGACGGTCGGGCAATCGAATCGGCAACCGCCGATCCAAGCAGCCCACTCGACATCTTCGTCGCCTTCACGAAGGCCGCCAAGGATGCGGCCGGCGGTCTCAAACAGATCAAGGCGCTGATCAAGCTGGCGGTCTCGGAGACCAATACGTCGTATCGCAAATCCGCCGTGCAAACCCGCCTGCGCCTTCTGCATGTGGAAGAATATGTTTATGCGGAATCCGGCGATCTGGAAACGGACCTTAACAAGTTTCGCAAGAAAAACGCCCCGTTCGGCAATATCGGTGACCTGCGCAACCTTTACGGCGCCGACATGCTCGGCCTGATCGTCGAGGATGGCGGGTCCTATTGCGGCCTGGCCGCCGGCATCTATCCGGGGGCGGCAAAGGCCTACCAGACAACGGCGCGGGATTGTGCGACCGGCTATTATTCGTTCGGCCACGAATTCGGCCATTTGCAGGGTGCGCGGCACGACAGGTTCGTCGACGGCAACGACACGCCCTATGCCTATGGCCACGGCTATACGGATTGGCGGGCACCATCGCCGTGGCGGACCGTGATGGCCTATAACAACAAGTGCAGTTCCAAGGGGAAAAACTGCGTTCGCAAGGATCACTGGTCCAATCCGAACAAGACGTACAACAACCGGGCGACGGGCACCAGCAACACCAAGAATTACCGGGTGCTCAACAATACGGACAACACGGTCGCCAATTACCGCAAGCGAAAAATCCATGAGGACGTCAGGAGTTCGTTCAACAACCGCAGGGGCAAGCGGGGCTGGCGGGCCAAGAGCGGAAGCTGGAAAATCTGCAAGAGCGCCTATTACTGTTCCAAGGGCCTGGCCGGCACCGGCGCCTGGGCGGCGCATAAGGGCACGTTCGGCGATGTGACCTATACGGTGCGCATGAAACGGACCGGCGACTGCGAGACCTGCGCCAACCGCATCTTCATTCGCGGCAGCGCGGCAGCCCTGGCGCACACCAACTGGCCGCGACCGACCTATGCGTTCCAGTATTCCAATACCGGCTCCTGCTCGGTCTACGAAGTGACCGAGGGCGGCTCGTTCATCGCCCTGTTGTCATGGCGGTCCTGCTCGGCGCTGAAGCAGAATTGGAACACTTTGAAGGTCGTCGCGGTCGGCAAGGAGATCAAGTTCATCATCAACGGGACGTTGGTGTGGACCGGCTCCGACGACACGCTGCGGGTCGGCGAAGTGGGCATCGGTTTTTATCGCGACGGCGAGGATCCGGGCAAATTGTCCGCCGACTGGGCCAAGATAAAGACAACGCCGACCGCCAATGTCACCGCCGACCAACGGGCCACCGAAATCGCCACCCAATCGGAACCAACGGAAGGCGGCAGCTTCAACATGGCACCGCGCTGACGACTGATACCAAGGGCGAGAGACGGAAATACAAGGACCGCCGATCGAAGGATCGGCGGTCCATTCTTTTTAGGGGATGGTCCGGATTTGAGAGCACCGATTTGACGCCGCCCCTTCGGGGCGGTTTTCCTTATTGCGCGTTGTACCGTTCTAGGATGGTTTTGCGATGTCGGATCGCTAAATCGAGCAATTTGTTGGGACCCTTGACCTTTAGCTTGTTGGCAATGTTTACCCGGTGCGCCTGAACGGTGCGCACGCTCAGATTCAGTTTGTCGGCGATCTCGCGGCTAGTCAAAGACCGGGTCAAGAGGGAAAGAACTTTCATCTCCGCCGCTGAAACCAGTCGCAGATTGTTCGCCAAGTCCCCGACCGTGAATTCTGGCATGTAGTCCCGCGGGGGGCGGCCGACGGATTCACTGGTATAGAATTGGCCCGGCGCGCTCTCGATCGCGGCAAGCAGTTCGGATTGCGCGTCTTCCTTCGCTACGAAGCCGGAGGCACCAAGTGCCATGGCTTTCTTCACAAAGGATAGATCCGCGTGCATGGACAAGATGAAGACCCGCATCTTCGGCTGATTTTCCGTAACCCATTTTAGAACTTGAAAGCCGTCGAGAACCGGCATTGAAAGATCGATGATCAATATGTCCGGTTTGAACAGGCCGAGCTTAGCGATACAGGCTTCGCCATCGGAGGCCTCACCGACAATGTTGATGCGTGGATTCTCAGTTAAGCAGTTGACCACACCGCTTCTAAACAATGGGTGATCGTCACAAACTACCGCGGTTTTGACGACGGTCATGACATTGCTCCATGCGCCGTGGCAGTTTTTATCGCCGTCAACGGCAACACGAATTCGATCTTCAAGCCGCCGAGATCCCCGGAGCCCATTTTCCAGTCGCCTTTCAGCGCTCTAACCCGTTCTCCGATGGACGTGAAGCCCAGTCCGGATTGCTGCGTCTGATGGCCTGTTTCCCGGTCAAGACCCGTGCCGTCGTCCTCAATAGACAGGTGCAATTTGGAGCCGCGTTCAATAGCGATGGCCCGGCACACGGATGCACCGGAATGGCGGCTGATGTTTGACAGGCATTCTTGCACGATCCTGTAAATGTGGAGCCTGGCATCCGTATCCAAGCGCGAGTCATCAAAGGAAAGGTGGACTTCGGTTTCGATCTGGTAGGCAGATTCCAGAGCCTCGAACAAGGCTTGAAGCGCATCGCCAAGCCCCAAATGGACAATGGAGGCCGGATACATGTCCCTGGAGATACGGCGCACTTCGTCGAGCGCCGAATTTGCCGAATTGATCAAAGCCGGGACCGCCGACCGCCATTTCGCAATCTGATCGTCGTGGGCCAGCCGCTTCAAACTGCCAACGACCACGAGAAAGTCCTGAGCCACCCCGTCGTGCAGTTCCTTGGCCATTCGATGACGTTCCGCATCCTGCGCGGCGATGGTCCGG
The DNA here is from genome assembly GCA_965224185.1 of Rhodobiaceae bacterium. Taxonomy (GTDB): domain Bacteria; phylum Pseudomonadota; class Alphaproteobacteria; order Rhizobiales. The sequence goes on from OZ245042.1 coordinate 931,475, forward strand.
GCCAGGCTTTCATTGCGCACCGATACTAAATCGGCCTTTGCAGCCTGGGCGTCACGCTCGGTAACTCTGATCCGCCAGGCCAGGGCAAGCGAGAATAACAACGCCTCAACGCAGAGCGTGATTTCAAGCACGTTGGCGCCCGAATACCGAGATTGCAGGCCCGCGATCTTTTCAAGCGCAACCAACATCACACCCGGATAGACCGCGGCAATCATCGGGATCAGCATGATCTTCGCTTTCTCGTCACCTTTCAGCGCCAGGCGGACCATGTGAATTGTGGTCATCACTATAAAAACGGCACTGCCCGCCAACATGAAAATCTGGACCACCCACACAGGAAAGAACATAGCACACAGGGCCGCAAAAACCGCTATGGCCGGTGCGACCATAAGAAGGCCATGATCCATCAACCGGTCGTCAGCGTGGCGTACGAAAAGCCACATGAATAGCGAGCCGAAATTAACAGTGAAAAAGAATGCCGCCATCTGGATTGCGTTGCTCCAGCCCGGCCATGCATGCCAGACATAAGTGGCGCCGTATCCCGACAGGTACAATGACGCCGTCAATAGGGATCCGACGGCAAGGGCGTTGGCGAGAAATGCGGCGTCGCGGACGGCCAACGAGACGAAGATATTGTATAATATCATGGCGCTGATGAAGCCATACAGATAGCTTTTCATCGCCCAGTCATCATCCTGGAAGGCCTGGAAATCTGCCGCTGACCACTGGTATATGCTGATCGCGACCGCGGTCTGTTGATCAACTCGAATGTAGACGGCCGGATCCGACCCGGTCTCCGGCAAAGGCAGCGCCATGAATGGCGACCGCAACGTTTTCTCGGCGATCGGGATCATATCGCCGGTGCGCGCGACGATCCAGCCGTTTTGAGATTCAGATCTTGCATAAAGCGTCACGTCGTCGAGTGTTGGCTTAAGCTGGATAATATCCCGCGCATCATCGACATGAACTTTCAGCCAGATGATGTGATTGGCGTATCCTGTTCGCAATTGGGTGACCGGCGGAGACCGGAACGTATAAGTCCCGCTGCAACAGATCTCCGAGATTCCCACCTCAGCCGGAACGTTCAACAAGGCTTGAAACCGCAAGCCCTGATCGTTGGAAGGTGAGGCCCCCGCATCCGCGGTCTGCGCCAGAACGCAGACGAGCGACAAAAGGCAAAGACCGAACGTGGCGTAGAAACTGAATAGGTGCCAGTTCGTTCGTTTGTACGATCCCGTATTCCTGAACAATACAAACGTCGTCAATGCAAATTCCAAATTACAGCCTGCAAATAACATCCACGTCGTCCAAACCATGCCGGATGCGGAAAGGAAATAGGCAATCGTACCTAATTTTTCGGCAGTGTTGCCAATTTCACTTCTTGGTTCGGCGTGTAATGTTTGCAAACAGTTGCTCAGCCAAGAATGTGAGACTGCCGGGTTCGAGATATTAACGCAAATTACGAATTCGTGCCTTTTGCCGATCCAATTGAAAAACGGCGCTGTGGACAAACGTGAATGTTGGCCGTGATCCGGCAAATGCCGAAACACGCATATTTGGCAGAGTATTCGCACGGACGGTCTCGTGGATCAGCAATATTTCTGTGGAAGGCTCCCCATGCGGCTAGAAAACCAGATTCTCTGTTGCCGCGGTTACCGGCCGTGTTGCCGGTCTGCGCATTGAGGCTACGCAGAGTTTTGATGCTTATTCAATTGCACTAGTTCACGGAGGACGTGATGCAGAATTTGTCTTTTGGTCGTGTGCTGTTCACCCTGGCGATCGTTGCGCCGATTGTCTGCTTTGGCGGCGTGGTTTCGGCGCAGGCGGGCAGTCTGTTTCGCGATGCTGCTTCTTCGGAAACCAGAGGCTACACCAAGCCGGCGAAGGTGAAGCGCTTTCGCTATGTGGATATCAACAGCACGGCCCTGCCAAGCAGGGTTCGTCAAGGTTCGGCGCGGCCTGAATTGGACTTGCCGTTGTTCTACGATGCCAGCTTCACCGGCGTCGTCGACGACGTGCAGGGCGATGCGGACGACAGGACGTGGATCGGCACGCTGAAGGGGGTGGCCGGCAGTTCCTTTACCATCGTCCGGGTGGGTGACGTCTATATGGCGCATATCGCCTCGACCAATGGCGTCTACGAAGTGAAATGGGTGGCCGACGGCGTCTACCGCATCGTCGAACTGGATCATTCCAAGTTCCGCGATCACCCGGAAGGCTCGTTCCTGCCGTTTGGCCCGAAGCCCGGACCGGACGGTCGGGCAATCGAATCGGCAACCGCCGATCCAAGCAGCCCACTCGACATCTTCGTCGCCTTCACGAAGGCCGCCAAGGATGCGGCCGGCGGTCTCAAACAGATCAAGGCGCTGATCAAGCTGGCGGTCTCGGAGACCAATACGTCGTATCGCAAATCCGCCGTGCAAACCCGCCTGCGCCTTCTGCATGTGGAAGAATATGTTTATGCGGAATCCGGCGATCTGGAAACGGACCTTAACAAGTTTCGCAAGAAAAACGCCCCGTTCGGCAATATCGGTGACCTGCGCAACCTTTACGGCGCCGACATGCTCGGCCTGATCGTCGAGGATGGCGGGTCCTATTGCGGCCTGGCCGCCGGCATCTATCCGGGGGCGGCAAAGGCCTACCAGACAACGGCGCGGGATTGTGCGACCGGCTATTATTCGTTCGGCCACGAATTCGGCCATTTGCAGGGTGCGCGGCACGACAGGTTCGTCGACGGCAACGACACGCCCTATGCCTATGGCCACGGCTATACGGATTGGCGGGCACCATCGCCGTGGCGGACCGTGATGGCCTATAACAACAAGTGCAGTTCCAAGGGGAAAAACTGCGTTCGCAAGGATCACTGGTCCAATCCGAACAAGACGTACAACAACCGGGCGACGGGCACCAGCAACACCAAGAATTACCGGGTGCTCAACAATACGGACAACACGGTCGCCAATTACCGCAAGCGAAAAATCCATGAGGACGTCAGGAGTTCGTTCAACAACCGCAGGGGCAAGCGGGGCTGGCGGGCCAAGAGCGGAAGCTGGAAAATCTGCAAGAGCGCCTATTACTGTTCCAAGGGCCTGGCCGGCACCGGTGCCTGGGCGGCGCATAAGGGCACGTTCGGCGATGTGACCTATACGGTGCGCATGAAACGGACCGGCGACTGCGAGACCTGCGCCAACCGCATCTTCATTCGCGGCAGCGCGGCAGCCCTGGCGCACACCAACTGGCCGCGACCGACCTATGCGTTCCAGTATTCCAATACCGGCTCCTGCTCGGTCTATGAAGTGACCGAGGGCGGCTCGTTCATCGCCCTGTTGTCATGGCGGTCCTGCTCGGCGCTGAAGCAGAATTGGAACACTTTGAAGGTCGTCGCGGTCGGCAAGGAGATCAAGTTCATCATCAACGGGACGTTGGTGTGGACCGGCTCCGACGACACGCTGCGGGTCGGCGAAGTGGGCATCGGTTTTTATCGCGACGGCGAGGATCCGGGCAAATTGTCTGCCGACTGGGCCAAGATAAAGACAACGCCGACCGCCAATGTCACCGCCGACCAACGGGCCACCGAAATCGCCACCCAATCGGAACCAACGGAAGGCGGCAGCTTCAACATGGCACCGCGCTGACGACTGACGAGAGACGGAAATACAAGGACCGCCGATCGAAGGATCGGCGGTCCATTCTTTTGGGGGATGGTCGGCCGAACCAGCCTGAATATCGGCTATTTGGTTCGGATCGCCAGGAAATTGAAGAAGCTTCGTTTCGACTTCAAAAAGCCGATAATGACCGACTTATCCTGACTGATCTGGGCGGACACGCCGCGGGACGCTGAATTGCGCTTGCCCTTTTTGCCGGCGCTCTTCTTTTCGCCGGTGGAAAATTCCAACCTGCCGGTGACCGAGCAGGCCGGCCCGACGGCCAGAACTCCGGCAACGGATGCATAGGCCTTGGCGTTGTTGCGGCGGAAACAGGCACCATCGGAGATATCGCCGCCGGCGCCGATTGCGAAAGTGCAATAGGCCGACGCGCCGCGATCCTGATAGGTGAAGTGCCAGATTCCGGCGATGTCACCGCCGTTGCAGGGTTGCAATGGCGCGGCCTCAACGGCAACCGCCCCTGTCAAAGCAAGGCCGGTAAGTGCCGCCACGGTTTTGAGCAGCGTGAACCGCGCCAATGGTCCAATCCCGATGATTCGTGTGCAACCAATCCTACACTACAATGGGACCGGTGTCGCTCCCAACCGTTCGCGCGGGCAAGAACCCGGAATTCGGTGTTGACAAGCGTCCGTTCTTAGGTCGCCCAGGGGAACTTGTAGAAGATGTGCCGGCCGATGCGTTTCTGCCGCTTCAGGCTGCGCGCCCAACGCGGCCTGACATAGGTCGCATGGTAGTGGGTGGCCGGCCCGATATCCTTTTGCCAGTGCTGGCCGGTGACGATTTCCCGGGCGATATTCTGCGCCACGTCCCATGATTTCTGGTTGCGCACCCGTTCCCGCTTGCCGTCGCAGGCAAAGGAAAACTGACAGCGATTGCGCCGGTGCTTGTTCTGGTAGACAACGCCGCAAATGGTGTTCGGATAGTGTTTACTCCGCACCCGGTTGAGCACAACCTGGGCGACGGAAACCTGCCCAAGCCAGGGTTCGGAGCGGGCTTCGAAATAGATTGCCTCGGCGAGGCATTTTTGCTGGCTCGCCTTGACCACATGGGTCGGCAGAGACCGCATGGCGAACAGCTTGTCCTTCTTTTTGCTGGTCGCGGCATATTGGATGGTCTCCATCTCGGTCCGGTTGCCGAGCAGCAGGGCGAAGGGCGAATTCTTGTCGTCGGTGATTTCCGGCGCGTAGGCGGATACCATAGAGGCGCTGACGATCATGGCGTTGCGGGTCAGCATCACATGGGGATCGTCGGCGCCCGGATTGTTTTCCGCAGCGATCATCTGCTCGTCGCTGAGCTTCTTCTTCTTCGGTTTGACGAAGGCCACGCGCGGCGTATCCCGGCGCGACCCGGTGTCGAGCAGGCTGGCCATGCGATAGGCCTCGCCTGAGGCGATTTCGGGAACCTTGCCGATGCGTGTAATGGTGATCAGCCGGTCGCCCTTGCTGCCGCGGTTGATGCGCGCATGGACGTTATCGGTGTCGGTGCCGCCGGTGGCGGCGCGGAATTTCGTCGAGAGACCATCGATCGTCGACACTGCGCCGTCCGGCCGGCGAACGGCCGCGGCCATGGTCTTGCCCCCGGCGTTGTGGCGGAATGTGAAACTGGGCTTGTGCTCGGAGTTGCCGTGAGCGGCGACGAGTGTCATGCGAGCGCGGGCGGTCGGGTCATTGCCTTCGATCAGCATCGCCGCAACGTCCTGATAGGCGACACGGTCAACAAGAAACAGAGAGAAAATTGCTGCGAGAAACACGACGGCGGCTGACCGTGTTCCCAGGCGCGCAATTCGCCCGATCCTTACGCGGGACATCGACACAACTCCACTCAAACTTCGCCGTCGAAATACGCCGGCCAAACGGTCGGACCCACGTCACGCTGCCCCATTTAGCGGCAACGTAACGCGAATCAGTCAACCGGTTATCGTCGATTACCCTTTCAATTGAGTTAATTAGCCGAAATGCGGCCGCCGCGAATTCTATTGCCCGCCGCCGGTTTCGCCGTGGCGTAGCGTCGCCCGCGCTGCCGCCAGGCGGGCGATGGGGACACGGAATGGCGAGCAGGAAACGTAGTCCAGTCCGGTGCGCTCGCAAAAGTCGATGGAATCGGGATCACCGCCGTGTTCGCCGCAAATGCCGAGCTTGATATCCGGCCGGGTCGCTCGGCCGCGCTCACAGGCGATGCGCACCAACTCGCCGACCCCTTCCTGGTCCAGGGAAACGAAGGGATCGGTTTCCAGGATGCCGCGCGCCGTATAGGCGCCCAGAAATCCGGCCGCATCGTCGCGGGAGATGCCAAATGTGGTCTGCGTGAGATCATTGGTGCCGAAGGAAAAGAACTCAGCGGCCTCCGCGATATCGGCGGCACGCAGGGCGGCGCGCGGCAGTTCGATCATGGTGCCGACCTGATAGGCAATCTCCTGCCCGGCTTCGCTCATCACCGCCTTGGCGGTGTCATCGATGCGCGCCTTGACCAGATCCAGTTCCGCCTTGATGCCGACCAGCGGCACCATCACTTCCGGCACCACCGGAGCGCCCGTATCGGCGGCTGCCTGGATGGCCGCTTCGAAGATGGCCCGGGCCTGCATCTCGGCGATTTCGGGATAACTCACGGCGAGCCGGCAGCCGCGATGGCCAAGCATCGGATTGAACTCGTCCAATTCGGACAAACGATCCCGCAGGCGGGTCTCGTCGATCTCCATGGCCTCGGCCACTGCGTGGATTTCGGCATCCGATTTGGGCAGGAATTCGTGTAACGGCGGATCGAGCAGACGGATCGTCACCGGCAGGCCCTGCATGCATTCGAACAGATCGACAAAATCGGCGCGCTGCATGGGAAGGAGCTTGTCCAACGCGGTGCGGCGGCCGGATTCGGTATCGGCGAGGATCATTTCGCGCACGGCGAGGATCCGGTCGCCTTCAAAAAACATGTGCTCGGTGCGGCACAGGCCGATACCATCGGCACCGAATTTGCGTGCGGCGCGGGCATCGGCCGGCGTCTCGGCATTGGTCCGCACGCGCATGCGGCGAATATCGTCCGCCCAGGCCATCAGGGTGCCGAAATCGCCGGAAAGTTCCGGCTGGCGCATGGCCACGCGGCCGGCGAGCACATGCCCGTTGGCGCCATCAAGGGTGATTACATCGCCCCTGGTAAAGGTCCGACCGGCAACGGTCATGGTCGCCTGCTTGTAGTCGACGCGGATGGCCCCGGCACCCGACACGCAGGGCGTGCCCATGCCGCGGGCGACCACGGCGGCGTGAGAGGTCATGCCGCCCCGCGTGGTAAGGATCCCTTCCGCCGCGTGCATGCCGTGGATATCCTCCGGGCTGGTTTCCACCCGCACCAGGATGACATCGCGACCCTGGGCCGCGACCCGTTCGGCCTCCTCGGAGGTAAAAACGATCTCGCCCGAGGCGGCACCGGGCGAAGCCGGCAATCCGGTGGCGACGATGTCGCGCTCGGCATCGGGATCGATGGTCGGATGCAACAATTGGTCGAGCGACGCCGGTTCCACCCGCTGCACCGCCTCGGCTTTGGTGATCAGTTCCTCTTCGGCCATATCCACGGCAATTTTCAGGGCCGCCTTGGCGGTGCGCTTGCCGGAGCGGGTCTGCAGCATCCACAATTTGCCGCGCTCGATGGTGAATTCCACGTCCTGCATGTCGCGGTAATGGCGCTCCAGGGTCTTGCAGATGCCGTCGAATTCGGAGAAGGCCTGCGGCATCAGCGTTTCCAGCGATGGCAGGTCGGACCCGTTGGCCGCCCGCGCGGCTTCCGTCAGCGGCTGCGGCGTTCGGATGCCGGCGACCACGTCCTCGCCCTGGGCGTTGAGCAGAAACTCGCCATAAAGGGCCGATTCGCCATTTGACGGGTCGCGGGTAAAGGCGACGCCGGTCGCCGAATCGTCGCCGATATTGCCGAACACCATGGCCTGGACATTGACAGCGGTGCCCCAATCGGCGGGGATGTTGTGCAGCCGCCGATAGGTGATGGCGCGGGCGTTCATCCAGCTTCTGAAGACGGCGCCGATAGCGCCCCATAATTGTTCGACCGGGTCTTGGGGAAACGGCTTGCCGGTCTCCTCGACAACCAGCGCATGGTAACGCTGCAGCACGCTATCCCAGTCCTCGGCAGTCAGATCGGTGTCCAGCAGGTATCCCTTGTCGTGCTTGTAGACTTCCAGGAACTCCTCGAACAATTCGTGGGGCACGTCGAGCACAACGTCGCAATACATCTGAATGAAGCGGCGGTAGGAATCGAGCACGAAGCGGCGATCACCGGACAGGCGGGTGAAGGTCTCCACGGTCTCATCATTGAGGCCGAGATTGAGCACCGTATCCATCATGCCGGGCATGGACGCGCGGGCGCCGGACCGTACCGATACCAGCATCGGCCTGGCGTTGTCGCCGAACCCGCGACCGGTGATCGCGCCGACTTTTGTCAGCGCCGCCTGGACCTGGGACTTCAGATCAGCCGGATAGTCGTTGTCGTGGGCATAATAATGGGAACAGGCTTCCGTGGTGATGGTGAAGCCCGGCGGCACCGGCAGGCCGAGGCTCGACATCTCCGCCAGATTGGCGCCCTTGCCGCCGAGCAAATTGCGCATGTCTGCAGCGCCCTCGGCCTTTCCGTCGCCGAACAAATAGACCCATTTCGCCATCGATCAGCCCTTCCTGCAGGTGCGGATATCAAGGCCGCGTGGCGGCATGGCGGCGCGCGGGCCTCGTTGGTGCCGGTTGGGCGAACCCCTACAAGGATTCTTTTTTCAGTACAATAATGAGGGGTGTCGCGGGCGGTTTTCCCACCTGAATTTCGACTAGATCCAATGGCCACCGGACCGCCGGATTTGGCGCCTGAACGTTTTTCATCATGCCATGCGCCGCGTGTGGCCGGTAATCCGTGACAGTAGCCCGCCTTTCGGGTTGTCTAAGCGATAAAATCGGCAATCTAATAGATGGATCTGCAGCAAGGGGACGGGCATGTATCCTGGCAAATATGCGGACATTCATCCGGACCGGCCGGCCTTCATCATGGCCGGTAGCGGCGTGGCGGTGTCCTATCGGGACTTTGAGGCCCGCTGTAACCGGCTCGCCCATCTGTTCCGGCGGCGCGGCCTGGCGGCGGGCGACCATTATTCGGTGTTCATGGAAAACAACGACCGCTACCTGGAAAGCTGCGGCGGCGGGGAGCGGGCCGGGCTCTACTATACCTGCGTCAACTCCTATCTGACCGCGCCCGAGCTTGCCTATATCGTCAACAATTCCGAAAGCCGGATCCTGATCACGTCTGAGGATAAGCGGGATGTGGCACTGGCGGCGCTCAATGACTGCCCGAATATCGAATTGTGCGTGATTGTCGACGGGCCGGGCGACGGGGACCGGGTCGTCAATCTGGAGGCGGCGGTGGCCGGGCTGCCGACGACGCCGATTGCTGACGAACAATTCGGCACGGCGATGCTTTATTCGTCCGGCACCACCGGTCGGCCGAAGGGCATCTTGCGGCCGATGCAGAATGAAAAGCCCGGCTTCAACACGCCGCTCTATCAGTTTCTGCAGGGCCTGTGGCAATACAGGGAGGACATGATCTATCTGTCGCCGGCGCCGCTTTATCATTCGGCCCCCCAGGCGGCGGTTAATTTCACCATCCGGTTCGGCGGCACGGTGATCATCATGGAGCGGTTCGATCCGGAGACCTATCTGGACCTTATCGGCCGCTACCGGGTGACCCACAGCCAATTGGTGCCGACCATGTTTTCGCGCATGCTCAAGCTGCCGGAGGCGGTGCGCGCCGCGGCGGATCTGTCCAGTCTTGAATTCGTGGTCCATGCCGCCGCCCCCTGCCCGGTTCAGGTCAAACAGGAGATGATCGACTGGTGGGGGCCGATCATCCACGAATATTACGGCGCCACGGAAGGGCTCGGCTTCACCGCCTGCGACAGCGAGGAATGGCTGGCGCGGCCCGGCACGGTCGGCAAGGTGCTGTTGGGCGATCTGCATATTCTCGACGAGGAGATGCGCCCCTGCCCGCCCGGCAAGACCGGCACGGTGTGGTTTACCACGGCGACGGATTTCGAATATTTCAACGATCCTGAACGCACGGCGGAATCACGGTCGCCGGACGGAACCAAAAGCACCGTCGGCGATATGGGCTTTGTCGATGAAGACGGCTATCTATTCCTCACTGACCGGGCGACATTCATGATCGTGTCTGGCGGCGTCAATATCTATCCCCAGGAATGCGAGAACCTGCTTATCACCCATCCGAAAGTTGCGGATGCCGCCGTGTTCGGCGTGCCCAACGAGGATCTGGGAGAAGAAGTGAAGGCCGTAATTGAACCGATGCCTGGCGAGACGGCCGATGCGGCGCTGGAAGAAGAACTGATCGGGTTCTGCATGGACAATCTGTCGCCCCAAAAGTGTCCGAAGTCGGTCGATTTCATCGAGAAAATGCCGCGTCTGCCGACGGGCAAGCTCTATAAACGGGTGCTTCGGGATCACTATTGGGGGGACCGCAAAAGCCGGATTGTTTGAGGATTGGCCGCCCCCTTCTGGCACGAGCACGAACAAAAATGGACCGAAGGCGGCCCCGATCGTCAATCGGAGCCGCTGCGCTTGCCCTATTTCTTATCGTACCACTTTTTCGATGGGCGCCAGTCGACGTCCTGGAGGTTGTTCTCCTGCGCGAATTTGTCGAGCATGTCGTTTTGTGCGTTGAATCCGGGTCCCCATTCGCCGGAATAGGTGAAGTCGCTCATCGGGTCGGGGACGGAAGCATCCGGGCCGGGTTGCGGGGTCGGCCCGGGTACCGCGCTGGCGCGTTCGGGAGACACCGCCATGCGTTCCGTCACGCCGTCCTTGGTGATGTTCCAGGTCATCATGTCCATGGCGATCGACAGCGGCCCGTCATAGGTTGAGCGGATATCGAGCAGCAACTGCTGATGGGCTTCTTCCATCGTGTGATAGGCTACGGCGTGGCCGGGCTTGATCTCGCTCATGATCTTGCCGAAGGACGGGCCCGACGTGTGGAATTCGCAGCAGGCCCGCCAGGCAAGCTGCGCCGGTTGGCCATAATCCTTGACGAAATATTCAGGGCCGGCAAAAGCTTCGTGGATCACGAAATCCGCGTCCTTGGCGTGCTCGATGAACCATTTGTTGGGGGCGCTGTCGCCGCCGAAAACGAGCTTCAGCCCGGCATATTCGATCAGATAGCTGACCGGGCCGTCGCCGGTGTGAATGGCCGGAATCGACCGCACGACAATCTCGCCATCGTCATAGACCACCTTGTTTTCCTGCCGGTAGTCAAATTCGTGCACGGTGATCTTGCCGGGGATTGGTGTGATTTTAAATGAGCGGGTCTGGAAATCCCAGTTGAAGGCGCGCATGAAGCCGTCAATGGCATAGGCCGTGCCCATTTCCGGTGTCTGCCCGCTCGGACCCCAAACCTCCAGCGGAGCCGGGCGTCCGGACGTCCAGCCGCCGGCCCACAGGCCGTCGAGATCGCCCCAGTGATCGGTGTGCAGATGGCTGATGAAGACCTTGGTCAGGAATTCAGACGGTATCATCAGCGCATTGATATTGCGCATCGAGCCGGTACCGATATCGAAAATGAACTTCTCACCGTTGCCGAATTCGAAGAGGAAACAGGCCGAAGCCTGGCCACGACGCTGATCGGGCATGCCGGTGCCGCAGGCGACAACGCGCACTTCGTCTTTGGCGAGGTCTTCAGTGCCGGGATAGTAAACATAGCGATCGGGCGCCGCCCCGGTCGGCGATTTAACCACGCCGCCGGCGGCCTGGGCATCGACGATGAGGGCATTGTCGGATTGTCCGGCATACCATCCGACACTGAATATCAAGGCTACCAGCCCAATGCCAGCCAATGTCGACCAAACTCTCTGCGTCATGCGATATCCTCCGTGAATACTCGCCTCCCAAAGCAATACATGCACTAAAGATAGAGTAACCTATCTATTTGAAAACGACTGGGGTCCGCCGGCGCCTTGATTTTGTTAGGATTGACGTCGCGTGTGGCTAACCCCAAATAGGTCGCATCCCTTTTACTGATCGGCGGAGTGTTTCATGCGTCCCACATATGCCCACGCCCTGATCGTCGGTGCCGGTTCCGGATTGTCCGCGTCCCTTGCCCGCCTGTTTCATGAAAACGGCCTAAAAGTTTCGCTGGCCGCACGGTCGGTAGACGATCTCGGCGACCTGACCGCCCAATGCTCAGCAACGACCATTGCCTGCGACGCGGCCGATCTCGGCTCGGTACAGGCGCTGTTCGGCCAACTCGACAACGGCAGAGCGCCGGATGTCGTCGTCTACAATCCGTCAGCACGCGTGCGTGGTCCCTTTGTCGATCTCGACCCGGAGGCGGTCGCCAAGGCGGTGCAGGTGACGGCGATCGGCGCGTTTTATTGTGCTCAGGAGGCGGCCAAGCGCATGGTGCCGGCCGGTCACGGCGCGATCCTGTTCACCGGCGCCTCGGCCGGGGTCAAGGGCTATCCGCAATCGGCATCCTTCGCCATGGGCAAGTTCGCGCTGCGGGGCCTTGCCCAGTCGATGGCCCGGGAACTGCATCCGAAGGGCATTCATATCGGCCATTTCGTGATCGATGGCGGCATTCGAAACCCGGCGCGCAGTGGACGAATGGACGGGCCGGACAATCCTGATTCCATGCTCGACCCCGATTCCATTGCCGAGAGTTATTGGCATTTTCTGAGCCAGGACCGCAGTGCATGGGCCTGGGAAATTGAATTGCGACCCTGGGTCGAGCGCTTCTAGTGATCGTCAAAAAACCTGTAATTTCAACGGGGTTATTGCCGATCGCGACCATAATTTGTTCACCATGGTCCCCAAATCACGATCAGTTTTGCGGCCATGTCTTGCCGAGCCTCCATAAATTAGCCATTGTGCCGTCATTAGTGCCGTTCGCCGGCCTTTTCCGGAAACTGCGAGTAATGAAGCTGATGCCGAATCTGCAGCGGGCGCAAAAGCGCCGCCCCACCCCGTTTGCCGGCCTGATCAAGACGGCTCTGGCCGTCGCCGTGGCGGCGACAGTTGCGCCGACCGCGGGCATGTCGTCGGGCTCCGACGAGCACACGCCCTATTCGGCGTCCTTCGCCGGCAATTTCCTGGCGGCGCGGTTTGCCGGCAAACGCCGTGACCTGAGCAAGGCATCGGCCTATTATTTGGAAACCCTGCGCGCTGATCCCGACAATTCCCACCTGCTCGACAGGACGTTCGCCCTAACCCTTGCCGACGGGCAGCTGGACACTGCCCTGGAGCTGGCCCAGCGGATCAGCGAAAAGGCTACGTCCGGCCCGATTTCGCGCTTGGCGCTGGCCGTCGATGACGCCCGCAAAGGAGATTTTGCTGCGGTTTCGGACCGCCTGAAGCCGAATGCATTGGGTCCGCTTGAGCGGCTGACGACAGGGGTGTTGCTGGGGTGGGCCAAGCACGGATCGGGCGACACGTCGGGCGCGGTCAAACATCTGGACTCCCTGACCGGCCCGGAATGGTTCGCCGTGTTCAAGGCCTTTCACGCCGGCCTGATGCACTCGGTCGCCGGCCGGCACGATCTTGCGGAAACCTATCTCGCCGAAGCCTATCGGCTCGATGACAACGCCATGCGCACGGCGGTAGCCTATGCGATCGCGCTTGCCCATAGGGGCCGCAACGAAATGGCCATGGAGACGCTCGCCGACTATATGTCCCGGCGCGGTTCCCATCCCATGCTGACCAATGCCATGGAAACCCTGAAGGCAGGCAACCGGCCGGCGCTGATGATCAAATCGGCGCAAGAAGGGATCGGCGAGATCCTTTACAGCCTGGGTACGGCGATCCGCCAGGACGGCGGCGAAGAGATGTCGGCGATTTATCTGCAACTTGCCCTGCACGCCGATCCAGGCAGCGATCTGGCGAAATTCGAGTTGTCGGAGGTCTACGAGAAGACCAAGAATTACGACCGGGCGAATGCGCTGCTTGCTTCGGTTCAGGAGGGATCGGCGGTCAAACGCTCGGCGGAGATCCAGATTGCCCTCAACTACAACGCGCTCGATCAGGTGGACGAGGCGCGTAAGCACTTGCGAGCGCTGGTGGAAAAGGACCCAAGCGACCTGGTGGCGATCCGGGCGCTCGCCAACTTGTTGCGCGACCGAAAGATCTACACCGAAGCGGCGGAAATCTACTCAATGGCCGTCGCCGCCGTCGACACTCCGATGAAGCGTCATTGGACGCTGTTTTATTATCGCGGCATCTGCTATGAGCAGACCAAACAGTGGCCCCTGGCGGAAGCCGATTTCAAGAAGGCCCTGGACCTTTTTCCGGATCAGCCCATGGTGCTCAATTATCTGGGATATTCCTGGGTTGATATGGGGCGCAATCTCGACACGGCGCTCGGCATGATCAAAAAGGCCGTCGATCAGCGGCCCAATGACGGCTACATCGTCGACAGTTTGGGCTGGGTTTACTACAAGCTCGGGCGGATGGAAGACGCGGTCAAGGAACTGGAGCGGGCCGTGGAATTGCGGCCCCATGATCCGGTGATCAACGATCATTTGGGCGATGCCTATTGGCAGGTCGGACGCAAGCTGGAGGCGCGGTTTCAATGGAGCCATGCCCGCGACCTGAAGCCGGAGCCGAAGGACCTGGTGCGCATCAAGGACAAGCTGGAAAACGGCTTGCAGGACCCGGTGGTGGATGCGGCGGCGGTGTCCAAGGAAGACGAGAAATAGGCTTTAGAGCATCGGTCGACCATGGCCGAGATATCGGAAGTGGTGGAGCCCGCGCTCGCCAAGATCAATCTGACATTACGCATAGTCGGGCGTCGACCGGACAGCTATCATGATCTTGAGTCCCTAGTCGTTTTCTGTGACGTCGGTGAGACGGTCGCGGTTCGTCGTGCCGCCGCCGATGGCTTCGTTGTGGTTGGCGCATTCGCTTCGGCGCTTGACGACCAGGAGCCGAACATCGCCGAGCGGGCGCGCGACCTGATGCGGAAATCCGCCGGCTTGGCGATCGGGAAATCCGCGGTGCATATCAAAATCGACAAGCGCATACCGGTCGCTGCCGGTCTCGGCGGTGGCTCCGCCGACGCGGCGGCGACCCTGCGTGCCCTCAATCGCTTATGGTCGCTGGATTGGCCCCTTGAGCGGTTGTCGGCGCTCGCGCAGTCGTTGGGCGCCGACGTCCCGGCCTGCGTGGAAAGCCGTGGCACCTGGATGACAGGCACCGGCGAACAATTGCGTCCTGTGGCGATCACCGGACCGGTTCCCATGGTGCTGGTCAATCCAGGGATCGAATTGGCGACGGCTACCGTATTTAGGGCGCTCGAACCGCCATTCGCCGAACCCATCCCGACCCCGCCAACGCATTTTGAAGACCGGGCGGCACTTGTCGCCTGGCTTCAGACCGGGTGTAACGATCTACAACAGCCGGCGGGACACAGGGCACCGGTCATTGACACGGTGCTCAAAGACCTCGCAGACCAACCGGGCTGCGCGTTGGCGCGCATGAGCGGCTCCGGCGCCACCTGTTTTGGCCTGTTTGGCGGCCAGGCGGACTGCGATGCCGCCGCCGCTGCCCTCGCGGACCGGCACCCGGAGTGGTGGGTCTGGCGGGGCTCCATGTTGCGCACAGGCGGCGGCTGACGCGTGTTGCGGAAAACGGATCCACAGGTCACACAGTCATTCCCGCGAAACGCATAAGGATCATTTGTAAATTCGGAATGGGGGTGCAACTCAGATCGCTATATCCATTGTATACATTGCATTCAAACCGGCTTTGCAAGACGCAATGCGGCGCCATATGCGGCGAATGCGATGAAGGACAGGACCAGCCAGATCTGGATAACCGGGCTATAGCCGCCGGCGGACCGCTCCACCAACGCCGCAGCGAATGGGGCTGCCGCCAGCACCATCACCACTACGAAGGCCATGCCGCCCTGAATGGCGCCGATCCCGTCGCGGCCGATCAATTCGGCGGCCGCGGTGGCGCGGACGATGGTGATCATGCCGTTTGCCAGGCCATAGGCGATGGCGAATGCCGCAAAGCCGATGACATTGCCGCCGCCCAAGACCAGGATGACAAAGCTTGCGACCAACAGCACGAAGGACAGCAATCCGGTGACGCGCGGCGACAACCAGCGCTCGGCCGTGGCCATCATCACCCGACCGGCCACCTGTGATGGGCCGATCAGGGCGAAGACCGCCACGGCGGCATCCTTGGAAACGCCGCGATCCCCGAGCATGGGAATGAAGTGGATGGGTAGCGCGGAGAACGCGAAGGCGTGGCAGATAAAGGCGAGCATCAACATCCAAAAGACCGGCAGACCGAGGGCCCGGAAAAACGGCGCCCAGGATTTCGGCCGCGTCTCGTCGCCGGGGTCCGCGTCGCCGCCGGTCGTGCCCTTAAGGGCCCATAAATGGATCGGCGCGCAGACCGCAAGATTAATCGCCGCGAGCACGAGCAAGGCCTCGCGCCAGCCAAGCGTGTCGATCAACAGATTGCTGAACGGCACGAATATGGCGCCGGCAAAGCCGCCGAGCAGGGTCAGCGCGGTGATCGACTGGCGGGCGCTGGTCCTCAGATTGATCAATAAAATGGCGAAAGCCGGTTCGTAGAATGTGCTCGCCATGGCAAGGCCAAGCCCGGCCCAAATCACGTAGAACAGGACCTGGCTCTCCACCAGCGACAACGCGGCCACCAGGAGCGCGCACCAGACGGAGCCAATTGTCATCAGACCGCGGCCGCCATGAAGATCGATCCACCGGCCAAAGGGAAGCGATGCCAGGCCGCCGACCACCAGGGCCAAGGAAAAGGCCGCCGTCAGTTCGGTCTTGGTCCAGCCCAGTTCCGCCTCAAGCGGCGCGAGCAGCAGGGTGAAGGAATAATAGAGCGTGCCCCAGGAAATGATCTGGGCGCAGCCAAGGGGGAAAATTCGGCTCCAGGGAACCCGATCTTCGGTCCAGGGAGCGGCACGTGCCGTCATGGGAAGGCCAGCCGGTGATGATTGCGGACGCCGTTTCCTTATCGCGGATTGCGGCAATGGTCATGATGTAATTGCCGGCGGAGGGCGGTTTCCGCGTCAGGCCGCCTGCCGTTTCAGGCGCAAGAGCCAGGCGCATAAGCCGGTGGCGATCGCGGCGCCGATGAATTGGGCGATGACGAATCCGGGCGCGTCGATCGGCCGGATGCCGGAAAAGGTGTCGGTGAAGGCGCGGGCAATAGTGACTGCCGGATTGGCGAAGGACGTCGACGCAGTGAACCAATAGGCGGCGGTGATATAGAGCCCGACCATGAAGGGCACGGCGTCCGGCCGGGCGCGGAGCGTGGCGAATATCGTAAAAACCAGGCCGAAGGTGGCAATGATTTCCGCCCCCCATTGGGCCGATCCGGTGCGCGCGGTGGCCGACGCCTGGAAGATCGCCGCCTCGAACATGAAGTGGGCGAGCCAGGTGCCGATCAGGCCGCCAATGATCTGGGCGACGATATAGGCGCCCGCCTCGCCGGTCGCGATATCCCGGCGCAAGGCGAAGGCGAAGGTGACCGCCGGATTGAAATGGGCGCCTGAAATGGGTCCGAGCGTGAGGATAATCACCATCAGGATGGCGCCGGTGGGAATTGTGTTCCCCATCAGGGCGATCGCCACATTGCCGTCGGCGAGGCGCTCGGCCATGATGCCGGATCCGACCACGGTCGCCAGCAGAAACCCGGTGCCCAGGGCTTCAGCGGCCAGACGGCGCGACAGGGACTTATCCATGGGCTTGGGCTCCTTCGCTGCCGCCGGGCAGACGGCCGATTTCGATGAGTTTGTCACGCGTCAATGGGTCGCCCGGATCGATCTGCGGCAACGCGACCAGGCTGCCGATGCGGTCGGACAGCAGGGCATAGGCCTGCAGGAAGGCGAACTGGCGGTCCTGGTCGGTCTCGCCGACGCCGGCCGGATCGGGGATGCCCCAATGGACAGTAGCCGGGTGGCCGAGCCAGACCGGGCAGGATTCACCGGCGGCGCTGTCGCACACCGTCACGATCAGATCCATTTCCGGCGCGCCCGGCGTGGAGAATTCGTCCCATGTCTTGGAGCGCAGGCCATCGGTCGGGTGGCCGAGCCATTGCAACAGGGCGATCGCCGCAGGATTGGGCCGGTCCTTGGGTTGGCTGCCCGCGGAATAGGCTTTGAACCGGCCGGCGCCGACCCGGTTGAGGATCGCCTCGGCAAGGATCGACCGGGCGGAATTGCCGGTGCATAAAAACAGGACATTCATGACTTGAGCGATCCCCTGCCCCGCGCGCCGGCGGTTTGCAACGCGGCCCATGGCCCGCAGATTTCCGGGTTGCCGCCGCAACATTCATCGACCAGATAGGCGATCAGCGACTGAACGCCGTCGATATCAACCGCATAATTGATTGCCCGGCCGCGGCGCGTCTGCCGCAGCAGGCCGGCGCGGGTCAGGACGGCCAGATGGCTGGAAAGCGTATTGTGCAACACCCCGGTCCGCTCGGCGATCGCCCCGGCGCCCATGCCATCAGGCCCGGCAGTCATCAACAGGCGAAAGACCTGCAACCGGGTCTCCTGAGACAGCGCGGAAAAGGCGGCAAGGGCGGATGTCATGTCCATATGTCGGGACTTATCGAAATATGGTCGGCGGCGCAAGGGGGAGTTATGTGCAGGTTTCTCGGACGCCGTGGCATGGCGCTGATGGTGGCGCGCTGGGGTGCTGGCGTCGGAGAAGCGCCAAGGCAGGAAATCGCGGGATGTGAAGCAGGGACTTGTCGCGGGCTCTATGGGGATTTGAGGTTTGCGCCGCCGTTGGCGATCGGGTGATGGCATCGTGGTGGGCGGTTCAAGCCATGCCTGATTGCCGAAGTCCGATTGGTGGCACGTATCAAACGCCGCCGTGCTGGTACTTTGGATGACGATATCGGGCGCTGACGGCGCTGATTTTGGGCGCACGACCATGGGCGGGCATTGCCGGAACTGGACCTGCGGTGGTTCTGCGTCTTGCTGGTATCGGGAAGGTTCATCGGCGTGGTCATGAGCTGTCGATCCCCTCGGGCGGCGGCTGGTAGCGCGGCGTTTGGCCGGCTTGGAAGACCTCGATGGTGATCATGCGGCCGCCGCAGTGCGGACAGGGATGCCGTGCTGCATCCGGTTCGTCCTGGCCAGACGGTTGTTGATCGGCGCCTTGTTCTTGATGTTCTTGCGGGTCCGGCGCGGCGAGCAATTGCCGCGCCTTTGCGATATTGGCGGCGCGGTTACCATTTGCTAGAAGCCCATAGTGCCGGATGCGGTGGAAGCCCTTGGGCAGGACGTGGATCAGGAACCGGCAGATGAACTCGCCGGCTGGTAGTGTCATGGTCGTGTAGCGGCCCGGCCCGTCGACCCTGTAATCCTTGACCTTGAAGGTGACGCCGGTATCGTCGGCCCGGATCAGCCGGCTGTTGGATATCGCGACCCGGTGGGTGTAGCGCGACAGATAGGAAAGCACCGCCTTCGGTCCGCCGAACGGCTCCTTGGCATAGACAACCCATTCGGCTTTGTTGAGCGGTTTGAGGAAAGCCTTGAACGCCCTGGATTCGACCAGGTGTTGATGATCACCGAAGAAGGCCAGCCGTCCCTGCTCGTGAGCGGCGGCGAGCATCGCCAGGAGCAGTCGGCGGAACAGGCGCGACAGCACCCGTACCGGCAGGAAGAAGGTCGGCCGGCAGGAGACCCACTTGGTGCCATCCGGTGATATTCCACCGCTGGGCACGATCATGTGCACATGGGGATGATGGGTCATGGCCGAGCCCCATGTGTGGAGCACGGATGTGATGCCGATCCGGGCACCGAGATACTTTGCATCGGCGGCAATCGTCAGCATCGTCTCGGCGCTGGCTTTGAACAAGAGGTCGTAGATCACCGCCTTGTTGTGATAGGCGATATCGGCGATCGGGCGGGGCAGCGTGAAGACCATATGGAAATAGCCGACGGGCAACAGCTCCGCCTGCCGATTGGCCAGCCAGTCCCGTGCCGCCACGCCCTGACACTTCGGGCAATGTCGGTTTCGGCAGGAATTGTAGGCGATGGTCGTGTGGCGGCAGTCTTCACACTGCTCCACATGGCCACCGAGTGCCGCGGTGCGGCAGCGCTCGATGGCGCTCATCACCTTCAACTGATCGAGACTGACATGGCCGGCTTGTGACCGGCGCCATGCCGGACCGTGATCGCGGAAGATATCCGCGACCTCCAAGACCGGACGGGCCATGACCGAGAGCCTGTTCAGGCCTTGGTCTTCTTACGCCTTGCTTTCTTCTCAGTCAGCCGGTCGAGAGGACTGTCGGTCGCGGCGATACGCCCGGTGGCAATGCGGGTATAGAGTGCCGTCGTGTCCAGCTTGGTGTGGCCGAGCAGCGCTTGGATGGTACGGATGTCGGTGCCGGCTTCCAAAAGATGGGTGGCGAAGCTGTGGCGCAGCGTGTGCAGGGTCACCTTCTTCCTGATGCCGGCCGCCGCCGCCGTCTCCCCGAAAATACGGGAGAACTGGCGCGCTGTCAGGTGCAGGCCCGGCCGTCGCCCCGGAAACAGCCAGCGCTCGGCGAGTGGAACACCGGCGTCATAGCGTGTTGGACGCTCCGTCCACCATTGCCGCAGCAACTTCAATACTTCCGGCGGCAGCATCACATTGCGATCCTTGCGCCCCTTCGACTGTTTGATGCGGATGATGTTCTGCTCGCTATCGATGTCGCCGACCTTGAGGCGCACCACTTCGCTGGCGCGCAGGCCGCAGCCATAGGCCAGAGACAGCAGAATACGCGGCTGCAGGCTCTTTGCCATCACCAGCAGGCGCTTGACTTCGTCGGGGCTCATCACCTGCGGCAGTCTCTCCGGCTCCTTGAGGTGATAAATCTGAGCCGCCAGATCGAGCTGGCGCAAGGTCACGCGGAACAGGAAGCGGATGCCGGTCATGGTGCGATTGCGGTTGCAGATGCTCATGCCGGTCTCTGCAAGGTGCAGCTGGAAACGGCGAATATCCTCGCAGGTCGCCGTGTCAGGTGAGCGCTTCAGGAAGGCGGCAAACCGCCGGCAGGCGCGGATATGACCCTTCTGCGTCAGCGGGTGCAGTCCCCGCGCCGTCATGTCCTCGATCATCCGCTCGCGCAGCGGTGTCGGGGCAGAAATGCTCGAAGAGGTGTCGGTACGCGTACTCATGGTCATGGCTAATCTCCTTGGTCAGGACGAGGTTGATGAGACCTCTATCCTCGACCAAAGGCCGTCGATGCGCTTGCGACCGCTCTATCTGTGGGTTGTCGAATTGGTAGGCAGGAAAATCACCGAGCCACGCCCAGCTCTATCGCGCCAGCGATTTAGTGCATTGGATGGGGGTAGACATTGACCGTGGTGGAAGTGGTCGGATGCGGTCGGATACCGCTGCGGTCGTTTGCCAATGATATGTGGCAAGGAAGATGTGGCTGGGGCGCTGAATATGGAAATTTATCGGTATCTTAAGCAGTGGACCACGAACCCGAGTGGAGTATGAAACATCCGCCCAGGACAGAGCCGGAAAACTCGGAAACTGAATATCCAAGCGGAGTTTTATCCGGGGCCGGGAACCGCCATACGAATCAAGCTCGGCTTGACGTAGGAGGCGTACCCGCCGCTCTTCCATTGCTGTTTCGACAGCGCATAGTCGCCACAATGACCCATTGACTGGGAGCTTGATCCGATATCAGGCGTGGCGATAGTCCGAGGAACACCTGACGACACCTCCCCGAACACATGATCCTCTGTGATATATTCATAACGAGCCAATCACTGACTTGCCGATATTGGGGGGTGCGATATGGATTTCTATCATGACGACATGCGGGCCTTGCAGGATCGGTATGAGGGCCGCGCCGTTGCTGACCGCCTCAGTCAAAATCGGGTTCATGACATATTTGAGGATGCCGACCGCGATCTGATTGAAAGCGTTCCATTCTTCTTTCTGGCGACCGCGGGCAATGGCTGCGTCGATTGCTCCTTCAAGGGCGGAAATCCGGGCTTCGTGAGGGTAACCGGCCCGAAAACACTGGAATGGCCCGATTACGATGGGAACCGCATGTATCGCAGCCTCGGAAATATCGCCTGCAATCCGCAAGTGGGGTTGTTGTTCCTCAGGTTCGACGGGCATCTCTTTGATGGTTATGCGGCGCGATTGCGGATCAATGGTCGGGCGGAAATCGATGAAACCGCTCAATCAATCAAGACCCTGCCCGGCGCGAAGCGCATTATCCGCGTCACTGCCGATCACATTTTTCCCAATTGCCCGCGCTATATCCCGACGATGGCGTTGACGCACGCATCCGAATATGCGCCGCGCGAAGACTATACGCCGCCCGATCCTGTGTGGAAAAGCCGGCCGATGGTAAAGGATATTTTCGATGCGGAAAAATCGAAGGAATAGGACCGGTTGCGGAGGCGACCAATTTGCTTAAGAAGATCCTCGTCAGCGCCTGTATTCTCGGCCAGCCTGTCCGGTACGATGGCAGCAACAATTTGGTGGAGCATTCGCTTCTAACGCAGTGGCGCGAAGCCGGCCGGATCGTCCCGTTCTGTCCGGAAATTGCCGCCGGATTTCAGACGCCGCGCGCGCCGGCCGAAATCGAACCGGATAAGATCGCCCATGACGTTCTTGCTGGCGTGGGCCGGGTCTTTGAGAATACCGGTACGGATGTCACCGAACTCTTCCTTCGCGGCGCCCGCCTGGCACTGACGACCGCACTGGCGCATAATTGCCGGTTTGCGCTATTGACCGATGGCAGCCCGTCCTGCGGATCGACCTATCAATATAACGGATCCTTTGATGGCGGGACGAAAGCCGGTCAGGGTGTCGTGGCGGCCCTGCTTGCGGCCAACGGAATTCGCGTCTTCGCGGAGCACAAAATCGAAGACTTGGCGTTGGCTCTCCGGGGGCCATAGATTGAAACCGCATCATAGACGCGGCAATGTTCCAATCACCTCCGCACCCGGTCGATCAATCGTCTCTCAGCGCCCGGTCTATTGCCGCCTCGCAGTGCAGTTCGGTGGTCGAAAAGGACGGGATCGGGATTTGATCGGCGCTTAGGAGTAGCGGGATTTCGGTGCAGCCCAGGACGACGCCCTCGGCGCCCTTACTGGCCAGTGTGTCGATAATGTCGAGATAGCCGTCCCGCGTCTCGCCGGTGAAGATATTGTGGACGAGTTCGTCATAGATCCTGTCGTGAATATAGGTACGGTCCGGCTCGTCCGGGATGAGGGCGTGGATGTTCCATGTTTCAAAGATTTCCGGGTAAAACGTCCCCTCCATGGTCTTGCGCACGCCCAGCAGCGCAACCGTGCTCAGCCCCCGCGCCTTGATCGCCGCCGCCGTCGCCTCCGCGATATGCAGGAACGGAATGGCGATCCGGGGCGCGATGTCGGGGACGAAGCGATGGACATCATTGCAGGCGATGACGATGAACTCGGCGCCGGCGCGTTCCAAGGATCGGGCAGCCCTTAGGATCTGCGCACAAGCCGCTGCTTCGTCGCCGCGCTCAATCACCGCATCGACGTAATCCTGCCGGTTGACGCTTTCCAGGGCGATCCGGGCCGACGCCACGCCGCCGAGGCGCTGCTGCATGATCTCGTTCAACCGTTTGTAATAGTCGGCGGTGGAGACCCAGCTCAAACCACCGATAATGCTGATTTTCTTCATGGCCTTCCTCTGCGATTTCATGTGGCCAGACGCCAAGCGGTCCTTGCCGCCGAATCGACATTTTTTTGTCCGCCAGGACCAATTCACCATCGATCCATGCTCACCGCAAGGATCGGGTGGCGCGCCGGCAGTCCGTCTTCTATTCGCTTCAAAATCACAAACGAGGAGACAAACATGACCCGGTTCGCTTTTCACGCCCTGCCGACGGAAATCGCCCGCGCCTATCGCGCCGGAAAGCCCGATGCCAATGGCCAGATCCCGGAGGTTCATGTCAGCGACGGCGACGGCCGGCCTTGCCGCCATTGCCTATGCGATATCGCCGCCGGCGAGGACTATCTGATCCTCGCCCATCGACCCTTTGAGACCACGCAGCCCTATGCCGAAGTGGGGCCGATATTCCTGCATGCGGAGGATTGCCAGAGGTTCGAAGGCGGCGACGGCCTGCCGCAAATCTTCCAGAGCCGTGACGCGGTTCTTATTCGCGGTTACGGCGCGGACGAGCGTATTCGATACGGCACCGGACGGGCGGTCGCGACGGCCGATCTCCAGGCAGCAGTCTCGGATCTGCTCGACCAGCCGGACACCAAATTCGTCCACATCCGGTCGGCGTCGAACAATTGCTTTCAATGTCGGGTGGAGCCGGATAACGCTGATTGACCTGTGTTTTAGGCCCTGAAACATGACGCTTGCCCGGTCCTCCGTTTGCTTGATAGCCGCTGGAGGCCGGGGCCCGTTGATGGTATAGGCCGGCTTTTGCTCCTCTTTGCGGACCTGCCGGCAAGATGACCATCCTGACCCTGCCCGACCCCCATCGCGTGGACGACGTGACTGCACGCGACGGGGCGATCATTCGGGTGCGACAATACGGTAATCTGGATGGGCCGCGGCTGATGATGAGCCATGGCAACGGCCTGGCGATCGACGGGTATTACGCTTTCTGGCGGCTGTTTCTCGATCGTTACGAAGTGGTGCTGCATGACCTGCGCAATCACGGGCAAAACCCGTTTTGCGGCGGCGAGCGGCATACTTATGACGGCTTTGTCGACGACTACGAGGCTTTGCGGATGGCCGTTCCGAAGCTCTTCGGCGAGAAGCCGACAGCCGGACTTTACCATTCGGCATCGGGTCTCGCGGCGCTGCATCACATCCATGCCCATGGCTGGCATTGGGACGCGCTGGTGTTGTTCGACCCGCCGGTCGCGCCGGCGCCGGGTCACAAGTTGAGGCAATCGGCGGTCGAGGAAGGCGCGATGATCGCGCGCTGGGCGGCGCGGCGTTCCGAAATCTACAAGCGTCCGGAGGATCTCGCCGAAGCCTATCGTGGCACCAAGAACCTCGCGCGCTGGGTGCCGGGCACCCATGACCTGGTCGCCCGGGCGGTGTTGCGCGAGGACGAGATCAACGGCTTTGTGCTCGCCTGCCCGAAAGAGCTTGAGCGTTACATTTTCGAAAGCAATCTGGATGCCGGTCTGTGGGAGAAATTGCCGGCGGCGGCGGCCCATGCGGAGCGGATCCTCCTCCTCGCCGCCGACCCGGCGGCCTCGGTATCGGAGTTTCCGTCAAATGTGCTTCGGGTGATCCCCGACACGTTCGGTATTCCTGTCGCCTCGTTGGATGGGCTCGGCCATATGATGCAACTGGAGGCGCCGGACCACGTCGCCGAGGTGACATTGGCGCATCTGGCGCGTTGCGGGTTGGCGGGTGCGGGGTGATAAAATGCAAAAGATACTGCATTGACATGATATCCGACAGTCATTCCCGCGAAAGCGGGAATCCAGGTAACGAGCATAAGCCTATGTTTTGGCCCTGGATTCCCGCTTTCGCGGGAATGACTGCGGGAGCTCGTGAGGTCGGTAATTCGCGCTGCCGCTAACTTGTCAAATCGGCCGGCATCAGCGCCGCGATCAATGCACGCGGCTGATACAAAATTCCACCACATCAAGAAGCGCCTGCTTGTGGGCGCATTCGGGGAACGGGGCCAGCGCGTCGCGGGCGATGCCGCCGTAGTGGCGGGCCCGGTCGATGGTTTCTTCAATGGCGTTGTAGCGCCGGATCAGGGCCATCGCCCGGTCCAGATCGCTATCGTCGCTGTTGCCCTGTTCCAGGCTGCGCTTCCAAAAGGCCCGTTCGTCGTCGGTGCCGCGGCGGTAGCATAGAACCACCGGCAGGGTAATCTTGCCCTCGCGGAAATCGTCGCCGACCCGCTTGCCGAGCGCCTCGCTTGTGCCGCCATAATCGAGGGCGTCGTCGATCAATTGGAAGGCCAGGCCAAGATTGGTGCCGTAGGAGCGGAAGGCGGCGCGTTCGGCGCGTCCCTGATCGGCGATCACCGGGCCGACCTCGCAGGCGGCGGAGAACAAGGCCGCCGTCTTGGCGCGGATAACGGCAAGATAATCGTCCTCGGTGGTCTCCACATTCTTGGCGGCCGCCAATTGCATGACCTCGCCTTCGGCGATCACCGCGGCCGCATCGGACAGGATCGCAAGCGCGTCCATGACCCCGACCTCGACCATCATCTTGAAGGCCTGGCCGAGCAGGAAATCGCCGACGAGCACGCTTGCCTGATTGCCCCAGACCATGCGCGGCGCCGGCCGGCCGCGGCGCAATTCGCTTTCGTCGACCACGTCGTCGTGGAGCAACGTTGCGGTATGCATGAATTCCACGCTTGCCGCGAGCTTGACATGGCCTTCGCCGCGATAGCCGAACATCTGGGCGGCGGCGAGCGTCAGCATTGGCCGCAGGCGCTTGCCACCCGAGGAGATCAAGTGGTTGGCGACTTCCGGGATCATCTCAACATCGGACCCGGCCTTGGAGAGGATCAAATGATTGACCCGCTCCATGTCGCCGGCAACCAGGTCAACCAGCCCCTCGATCCCCGGCTCGGGCTGTTCGCCCAACGGCACCACGACGCCCACATTCACGCTCCCTTGTAACCGCAAAATCCGGGCGGACCATAGGGGGTGCGGTCGGGATGGGCAAGTCAAAGAAAAGTGCCGCTTTGTCGCGGCTAACGGCTGATTACCGCGCAATTATCTCTTGCCGGTATAATACATCCGACTAATCACAATTCCAGATATGGCCCTGAATCGTTTGCTGCTGCGCCATGAAACTTTGCTATAAATCCAGGCACAAAAAATCGCGAACCGCCCGGCATGGACATTCTCATTCGCACCAATGACGTCGTTCTGATCAGCTTCGTGGAGGCCCTGTTGCGCGAGGCGGGAATTGCTTATTTCGTTGCCGATCAGAATATGAGCGTTCTGGAGGGCACGCTGGGGATCCTGCCGCGGCGGGTGATGGTCGATAGCGAGCAGTTGGACCAGGCGCGCCGGATCCTGACCGATGCCGGGATCGGCGAAGAGATAGAGCCGGATGCCGGTACCCGGCGCGTCTGATGACGGAGGCCTCCATCATCGACGGCGAGACCAGCAGGGACGCCTTTCTCGGCGGCCGCTTGGTCATCGAGCAGCCGAAAGGACGGCCGCACCGGGCCGGGCTCGACGCGGTGTTTCTGGGGGCGACAATCGGTGACGAGGAAACCGGGCCGATCCTCGATCTCGGCGCCGGTGTGGGGGTTGCCGGGCTTGTCGCCGCCGCGCGGGCGCCGAACGCGCCGGTTATACTTGTCGAGCGCGACCCGGTCCTCGCCGCCTTGGCGGACCGCAACATCGCCGCCAATTTTACCGATCGCGACCCGGCGGCGAGCCTGACGGTGGCCATCGCCGACATCGCCGCGCCGATGGTTGTGCGCGAACGGGCCGGACTGTCGGCGGCGATGGCCGGCCATGTCCTGATCAATCCGCCATTTCACCAATCCGGCAGCGTGCGCCCCTCCCCCGATGCGCATCGGCGGGAGGCTCATGTGCTTGGCGATGGCGGCCTGGCGCCGTGGATCAAATGCGCGGCGACCCATCTTGAGACCGGTGGAACCCTGACCATGATCTTCCGCGCCGACGGTCTTGCCGATTTGCTGCGCGCGACCGAGAGGACCTTCGGCGGCACCCGCATCCTGCCCCTGCACCCGCGACCCGGCCGGCCGGCGTCCCGGGTCCTGCTAAGGGCAACGAAAGGCAGTCGGGCGCCGCTGGTCCTGCTGCCGGGCATGGTGCTGCATGGAGAGACGGGGAACGGGTTCACGACGGAAGTGGAGACCGTATTGCGCCATGGGGGCGGCGTGCGCCTTTGAGGCGACATGGCGAGGTGTTGACCATCGATGCTGGCAGAGGCCGCGCTCCAATTGGAAAAGCTGTAATCCCCCCCTCCCTGGCCCTCCCCCTCCAGGGGGGAGGGAATGTTTGCGGCCAATTTCACGGATTGCCGATTAGCGTGCGGTCCGCACTAAACTCAGTATTAATCTGGGCAAATGCCGAACTGTTTCCCTCCCCCCTGGAGGGGGAGGGTTAGGGAGGGGGGGTGCGGCGCTGAATGTCAATCCAAGCCTGCGCCGCCCGCCCCCGTCGCCTAGCCGCCAATCCTCGAAAAATCGGCGACGGCCAGGGTCGCCGTGCGGATTTCGTTCAGCAGGTTCAGGCGGTTTTCGCGCAAGGCCGCGTCCTCGACATTGACCAGTATGTCGTCGAAAAATGTATCGACCGGCGCCCGCAACGTTGCCAGCGCGCTCATGGCGGCCTGAAAATCCTCCTGTTCGATCGCCGTCGATGCTGCCGCGCGAGCCGCGGCGATGGCGTCCTTCAGGGCGATCTCGGCCGGTTCGGACAGGAGATCCGTATGCGCCGGCCGGTCGTAGGCGCGGCCATCCTTCTTCTCCTCGATGCGCAGGATGTTGACGGCGCGGCGATGGCCGGCGAGCAGGTTTTCCCCGTCATCGGTCGCCAGCAATTGGCCCAGGGCTTCCACCCGTTTGACGACCATCAGCAAGTCGTCCTGTCCATCGAGCGCGAAGACCGCGTCGATCAAATCATGGCGGGCGCCCTCATCGCGCAGGTGCACCGTCAGCCGGTCGGCGAGGAAGGCGAGCAGATCGTTGATGGTCGTGCGCTCCCAGTCGAGCGCCGGGATAGCGTCGCCGATGCGGTCGAGGACGGCATTTTTGGTGTTGTCGATCACGCGCGAGATTTCGTCCAAGGTCGCGCGTCCGGCGCCGTGCTGGAAATAGGGCAGGTCCTCCAGCACCTGTTCGCCGCGGGTGGTCGCCATGTCGCCCCAGGCGCGGCGCTGGGCCTGAACGAGATAAGGCGTCAGCGGCAAGCGCAGATCATTGGCGAGCACGATGCGGATGACGCCTAGGGCGGCCCGGCGCAGCGCATAGGGATCCTTGGAGCCTGTCGGCTTTTCCGAGATCGCCCAGAAACTCATCAACATGTCGAGCTTGTCGGCGAGCGCGACCGAAATCGCCACAGGCGCATCGGGCACGCTATCGGCCCGTCCCTGGGGCTTGTAGTGATCCTCGATCGCCTGGGTGATGGCGCCCTCCTCGCCCTGCTTTTCGGCGTAGTAGCGACCCATCAGGCCCTGCAATTCGGGAAATTCGCCGACCATTTCGGTGACCAGATCGGCCTTGGCGAGCCGCGCCGCGCGCACCGCCTGATCAGGGTCCGCGCCAAGTCCGGAGGCGATTTCGCGGGCGAGCGCGGTCAGGCGGTCGACCCGGTCCTTCTGGCTGCCGAGCTTTTCGTGAAAGACCACGTCGTCCAAACGGTCAACGCGGTCGCCAAGCGGCGTCTTCAGGTCCGTCTGCCAGAAGAATCGCGCATCCGCCAGGCGGGCGCGGATGACGCGTTCATTGCCGGCGACGATCGCCCGGCCATCGTCGTCGGCCTCCAGATTGGCCACCATCACGAAGCGATTAGCGAGGCGTCCAGTCCTCGGATCCCGCAGCACGAAGCATTTTTGGTGCGAGCGGATCGTGGTCTGGATGACCTCGGTCGGCAGGTCCAGGAATTGTTCGTCGAAGGCGCCGGTGAGCACGACCGGCCATTCGACCAGGCCGGCGACCTCTTCCAGGAGGCCGGCATCCTCCACCAGTTCCAGGCCGATCGCCAAGGCCCGGTCGCGGGCGTCATGGGCGATGATGTCGCGGCGGCGATCGGCGTCGAGCACCACCCTGGCGGCTTCCAGGCTCTTCACGTAATCGTCGAACCGGCGGACGGTGATTGGTTCAGGGGCATGGAAGCGGTGGCCAAAAGTCCGGTTCGTCGCCCGCAGGCCGTCAATGGCCATATCAACGATGATCGGATCCTCAGTTTCCGGCCCAAACGTGCACAGGACCGAGTGTAGCGGCCGCACCCATTTCAGGGCGCCAGGTTGCGCGGAGGCTTCGCCCCAGCGCATCGCCTTCGGCCATGGAAATTTGCGCACAGCGTCGGGAACCACATCGGCAATCAAGTCTTCCGCCGCCCTGCCCGGCTTGTTGACCACGGCGACATAGAAATCGCCTTTTTTCGGATCGGATCGGATTTCCGCCTCTTCAATGGATTGCAGGCCCGCGCCGCGCAGGAACCCGGCAACCGCCTTGTCGGGGGCTCCGACCCTGGGACCCTTGCGTTCATCGCGGATATCCGGCGACCGGGCGGGCACGCCGGTGACCACCAGCGCCAGACGCCGCGGCGTGGCAAAGGCGCGGGCGCCGTCATGGTCGAGACCGCCGGACTGCAGGCCCTCGGTGACGAGTTTTTTCAGGTCTTCGGCGGCACGGCGCTGCATGCGCGCGGGGATTTCTTCGCAGAAGAGTTCCAGCAATAGGTCGGGCATCGCATTTATCCTCAGCGCCAGACAAACCGGCACCGCTATCATCACTGTCAACAGGCCTTAGGCTCGTTCAAGGACGGCCTTGGTAGCCGGTCCGAAGCGCTTTGTCACGACCAGGATCATCGGGCAGCCGGCGGCTGCATGGACCGAATTTCACGATCGGTCGAACCTTTGCCGCTGCCGGCGCGACACATCCGGTACTGCCATTCAAACCGGAGATATGGTCCATGCCCTGCAGTCATCCGACACGCTCGATCCTGCCCCGTTGCGGCCTCGTGGCCGCCATTGCCTTGATGGCCACGCCTGTCAATGCCGGCGGCTTCACCAGCAACATCGTCAATCTCAACGCCCTGGAGCAATCCATCAAGGATGTGCTCGACGACAATGTGGTCGGCTATGGTTACGCGATCGCCCGGAACGGCAAGATCCGCCGCCAGGGCGCCGGCGGCTGGGCCCAACGGCCCAATGACGGCAACAAGCCGATGCGGGCGCGGACACGTATTAACGTGATGAGCGCCACCAAGACCTGGTCTGCCGTGGCGGTTTTGCAGCTTCTGGAACAGCGCGGCCTGACGATCGACGAAAAGATCAGCAAATGGCTGCCGAAAAACTGGTTCCTGCGCGGGCCGGGATTTCGCAATTCCGACAGCCTGACCTTCCGGCAATTGCTGACCCATACGTCCGGCCTCAACCAAAAATTCCAGGAACTGAAAGCGGCCGGCGAGCACGGGCCGTGGAGCAATGCCTGGGACGGCATCAAGTTCGTGGTGCGCAAGGGCACCCATGACGACAAGTCGGCGAGTTACAAGAACATGAACTTCGCCCTATTGCGGGTTCTGATCCCCCGGCTTGCCGGGCATACATTCGTTCGCAAGTGGAACTATTCGGACCAATATGTGAAGTATATGCGCCAAAACGTGGCCTTGCCGGCCGGAGTTACCTTACTGACTTGCAAGCGAATCGGGTTTCGGCCCCACGCCAACGCCTATGATCTCAACGATCCGACCAGCCCGGGCGCACTGGCGGAGGGCAGTATGTCGGATTGCGGCGGCCATTCGAATTTTCAGCTTTCCGCCAAGGAATTGGCGAAATTCATGACCGCTTTGCGCTGCCGTGGCGAATCCTCTCCGCTATTGTCTAAGGCCAATTGCGAGCGGATGAACGAATTTAAGCTCGGCTGGCAGTCATCCTCCAACCAGGGATCCTATACGGGCATATTCCGCCATGGCGGCGACAGAGTGGGCAAGAACCAGATCCATACCTGCCAGATGATTATCGAGCCCGGCAATGTGGAGATCGGCCTGATCACCAACTCGAAATCCGCCAATGGCTGGTCGGCCTGTGGCATGTTGCGCGTGGCCTATGAAAACGCTCAATAGACGCCGATCTAATTGCCTGATTTTCGGGGCCGCCCCTGGCGGCCCCGTTTGCTTGTCCGGCCGGCTAACCGATCGATAAAAACGCGCGGATCAGTCCGGCATTGGCGAGGTCGACAAAAAAGGCAGAAACCAGGGGCAGGATGAGGAAGGCCTTGGTCGCCGGGCCGTGCTGCTTGGTCACCGCGGTCATATTGGCGATCGCCGTCGGCGTGGCGCCCAGAGCAAAGCCGCCGAAGCCGGCGCTCAACACGGCCGCCTGATAGTCGCGGCCCATCAGCGGGAACAACAAAAAGACGATGAAGATGAAGGCGATCACCGCCTGCACGCCGATCAGCACCAGGATCGGCGCGGCGAGCCCGGCAATGGTCCACAATTTCAAGCTCATCAGCGACATGCATAAAAACACACCGAGCGCCAGGTCGGAAATCACCGCGAGCGCATTGGTATGCGCCGGCCAAATGATGCGTGGCAGGATCTTTGGAACGGAATTGGAGAGCACGATCCCCATCATCAGGCAGGTGACGAAGAGCGGCAGCTTCAGCCCGGCCTCCCCCAAGGCCTCGTTGAGCACCCAGCCCAGCCCGATGGCGATATTGAGCACCAGCATGGCACGCATCAAATTGACGTGGGTGATGACGGTTGCCTCTTCCTGGCTGGTTTCGACGCCGATACTCGGTGGCTCCTCCTCGACAGCATTCGGGGACGGTTCAGCACCCTTCTTGCCGATCAGATAGGCGGCGATGGGACCGCCGATCACGCTCGCCATGATCAGGCCCAGCGTGGCCGCGGCAACGCCGATCTCCGCCGCGCCGGCAATGGCATAGTCGTCCTGGAAGACCGGCGCCCAGGCGATCGCCGTGCCGTGACCGCCGATCAGCGAAACCGTGCCGCCGAGCAGGCCCATGGCCGTCGGCAGGCCGAGCGCGGCCATGACCGCGACGCCGGTGACATTCTGCACCACCATGTAGCCCAATGTCAGCACAAGCAGGATGAGCAGCGGCTTGCCGCCGTCGATTAAGTCGGAAATGCGCGCATTGAGGCCGATGGCGGTAAAGAAATAAAGCAGAAGGAAATCGCGCGCGGCGAGATCGAAGGTGATGTCGGCGTCAAGCGCCAGATGCACGAAAAAGACCACCACGGCGACAAACAGGCCGCCGGAGACGGGCTCGGGTATGTTGAACCGCTGCAGGAAATCCGAACGACGGTTCAACCGCACCCCGATGAAGTAGACGATGATGCCGAGATTGAAGGAGATGAAGCCGTCGATATTCATGAAGGTCCGGGATCACGTGATACCGAACGCGCCGCAACGGCGCGTGCCTTCATGGTGTTATGGAGCGCCGGCGGCCATGATCAAGGCCGCCTGGCGGATGTTAGCGGCCGTGGTTCGCCGGTCCTAAAGGTCCTTGTGGGTGCCGTCGCAGAACGGCTGGCCTTCGGACATTTTGCAGCCGCAGAAGAATTTGCGCCCGGACTGATCGGCCTCCCATTTGACCGGGGTCATCCCGGTATCCTTGTGGCTGCCATCGCAAAACGGCTGGTTGCCGGAGCGACCGCAAGAGCACCAGAAATAGGATTTGCCGGCTTCCACTTCGACCGGAAAAGGGGATTTTTGCGCGATAACCGGGTCCGCCATATTGATGATCTCCTGGAGACTATGATTTCAGAATGGCCATCATGCCATCACCAGGGTGATTTTGCCATCGCTGGTCCTTGAACGCTGTGTTCAACAAAAATAGCCCAGTGCCGGAATGATCCATGCGCAACTAACGTTTTAGGTGCTCGTCGAGGCGGGGCATGATTTCCACAAAATTACACGGCATGTGCCGGTAGTCGAGCTGAGCCTGCAGGATCCCGTCCCAGGCATCCTTGCAGGCGCCAGGTGAGCCCGGCAGTACGAAGATATAGGTGGCGTTGGCGACGCCGCCGGTGGCGCGCGACTGGATCGTCGACGTCCCAATCTTGTCGTAGCTGATGCGGTGGAAGACTTCGGAGAACCCGTCCATACGCTTTTCGAACAGCGGTTCGATCGCCTCCGGCGTCACGTCGCGGCCGGTGAAACCGGTGCCGCCGGTGGTGATCACCACGTCGATACCGGTATCCTCGATCCAGCCGGACACGATGTCTCGTATCTCTGGCACCTCGTCGCGAACGATCCTGCGGTCCTTCAGGATATGGCCGGCCGCCTCGATCCGATCAGCGAGCGTCTTGCCGGACTTGTCTTCGTCCAGCGACCGGCTGTCTGAGACCGTCAGCACGGCCATGGTGACGGGAATGAAGGGGCGGCTGTCGTCAATGCGGTTCATGGTTCGGGTCCTTGCCGGTATCGATCCGTTATAGCAAGCGAGATTGGATAATCCATTTTCCTGTGGCGTTTCCTGATCTACAAAAGTGCATCAGGGACTGCCTGCGGCAAATCGACCGGATCAAGGATCATGGATTGGACGGCTTCCGTCGACGGCTATTGCGAACGCTTGAGCCCGGATTTCTGGGCCGAACCACTGAACGCGGTCACCAATGCGGCGTTTCTGATTGCCGCCATTGTCGCCTATCGGCTTTTACAACAGCAGGGGACCCGCGACCGCTATTGCGGCCTCCTGATCGCCATCGTCGCTGCCATCGGCATCGGTTCGTTTTTGTTCCATACGCTCGCCACGCGCTGGGCGGCATTGGCGGATGTGGCGCCGATCGCAGTCTTCATCCTGGTCTATTTCTATGGGGCCATGCGCCGTTTCGTCGGCCTGGCACGGTTGGTTAGCCTGGCGGCGACCATCGCATTTTTCATCTTGTCGGCGGCCGTGGCGCCGTTGACGCAACCGATCTTTGGCAGTTCGTCGGGCTACCTGCCGGCGCTGTTGGCGATTGCCGCTGTTTCGGTTTTTCTGCACGGCAAGGGCCATCCGGCCTGGCGCGACCTGGCGATCGGCGCGGCCGTTTTCGCCATTTCCATCGCCTTGCGCATGACCGATCTGCCTCTATGTTCGGCCTTGCCGTTCGGCACGCACTTTCTGTGGCACTGCCTGAACGCAACGCTGCTTTATATCCTGGTCCGCGCGATGATCATCCATCGGCCGGCTGGATAGCGGCAATAAACAAGCTACAGCATCGGCTTCCAATTCTCGGCGTCATTGCGTGCGCGCTGCAGCACGAAGTGATGCTGCGCAGACACGCAATCTCAGAATTCAAACAGATTATATGCGCTCAGTAGGAGATTCCGCGTCTGCGCAGCAGCATTTCATGCTGCAGTGCGCGCGGAATGACGCCATGTAGTGTAAACCAACTGAATTGGTACGACTGGGTTGTGACCGGACCCCGTATTAGTACGGCGACGCCGACAACTTGCAAATTGTTGCGTCGTCTCCAAACCCGAATATCTGCTTTCCCAACCAGTCAGCCGTGGTAACGTTCCGATGATTGAATGACCATCCGGACGGACCCTTCATGAGCGATAAACAGGCCGATGGCGGCGACCTACAGGAAGCCGCCCTGTTCTTTCACCGCTATCCCAATCCCGGCAAGCTGCAGATCCAGGCGACCAAGCCGCTCGGCAACCAGCGCGATCTGGCATTGGCCTATTCGCCAGGCGTCGCGGCTCCCTGCCTGGCGATCGCCGATGACGCGGCGACGGCCGGCGACTTCACCGCCCGGTCCAACCTTGTGGCGGTCATCTCCAACGGTACCGCCGTCTTGGGGCTCGGCAATATCGGGCCGCTGGCTTCGAAGCCGGTGATGGAGGGCAAGGCGGTCCTGTTCAAGAAATTCGCCGGCATCGATGTGTTCGATATCGAAGTGGACGAAACCGATGTCGATCGGTTTTGCAACGTTGTTGCGGCTCTGGAACCGACCTTCGGCGGCATCAATCTGGAGGACATCAAGGCGCCGGAATGCTTCCGCATCGAAGGCCAGTTGCGGACGCGGATGAACATTCCGGTGTTCCATGACGACCAGCACGGTACGGCAATCATCGTCGCGGCGGCGGTGAAGAATGGTCTTGAGCTTGCCGGCAAGGCCATCGCCGATGCCAAGATCGTCGCTTCCGGCGCCGGCGCGGCGGCGCTCGCCTGTCTTAACCTACTGATTTCGCTTGGCGCCCGGCGGGAGAATATCTGGGTCACCGATATCGAGGGCGTGGTCTATGAAGGCCGGGAAGCGCTGATGGATGAATGGAAATCGGCCTTCGCGCAGGACACTGATGCACGCGGGCTTTCCGACGTGATCGGTGGCGCGGACGTGTTTCTCGGCCTGTCCGCCGGCGGCGTGTTGAAGCCGGATATGGTCGCCGCCATGGCGCCGACGCCGTTGATCCTGGCGCTTGCCAATCCAACACCGGAAATCATGCCGGAGGAGGCGCTGGCGGTGCGCGACGACGCTATGATCTGCACCGGCCGGTCGGACTATCCGAACCAGGTCAACAACGTCTTGTGCTTTCCCTATATCTTCCGCGGCGCGCTCGATGTGGGCGCGACGACCATCAACGAAGAGATGAAGCTCGCCGCGGTGGCCGCGATCGCCGAATTGGCGCGGGAAGAGCCGTCCGATGTCGCCGCCAAGGCCTATGGCGGGGTCTCGCATATTTTCGGGGCGCAATATCTGATCCCGTCGCCATTCGACCAGCGGCTGATCCTGCGTATCGCGCCGGCCGTGGCGCGGGCGGCGATCGCAACCGGCGTCGCCACCCGGCCTATTGAGGATTTCGACGCCTATCTGGACCGGCTCAATCGGTTCGTCTTCCGCTCCGGATTGTTAATGAAGCCGATCGTTGCCAGGGCGAAAGCGGAGACCAAGCGGATCATCTATGCCGACGGCGAGGACGAGCGGGTCCTGCGCGCCGCCCAGGTGGTCTTGGAGGACGGGATCGGTCGACCGATCCTGATCGGGCGTCCGGATATCCTGGAGGAGCGATGCCAACGCTTCGGCTTGAAGATCCGGCCGAATGCGGATTTCGAATTCATCAATCCGGAGCAGGATCCGCGGTATCGCGACTATGTGGACCTTTATTTCAACTGCGTCGGGCGGCGCGGCGTCACCCCGAACGCGGCGCGCACCATCGTGCGTACAAATTCGACTGTTATCGGCGCGCTGGCTGTCAAGCGCGGCGAGGCCGACGCTCTGATTTGCGGGCTCGACGGCCGGTTCGTGCGCCATCTGCGCACCGTATCGCAGGTGATCGGACTGTCGGACGGCGTACGCGATTTTTCCGCGCTGTCCCTGCTGATTACATCTGCCGGCGACTATTTCCTGACCGACACCTATGTCACGCCTGATCCGACCGCGGAGGAACTGGCGGAGATGACGGAGCTTGCCGCCCACCATATCCGCCGGTTCGGCATCACGCCCAAGGCGGCTTTGCTGTCGGCGTCCAATTTCGGCTCCCGCGACAGCGCGACGGCGCGCAAGATGCGCAAGGCGGTGGAGATCTTGTGGGACACGGCGCCGGACCTGGAAGTCGATGGCGAAATGCATTCCGACGCCGCCCTGTCGGACCTGTTGCGCAAACGGGTGATGCCGGGGTCGCGGCTGTCCGGCGCGGCCAATCTCCTGGTCTTTCCGAACCTGGAATCGGCGAATATCGCCTTGAACCTGGTCAAGGTGGCGACCGACGCCCTGCATGTTGGGCCGATCCTGCTCGGCGCCCGCTCGCCGGCGCATATCCTGACGCCGTCGGTGACCTCACGCGGTGTGGTCAACATGTCGGCGCTCGCCGCGGTGGAAGCACAGGCCGGCAGCGGATAATCTGCAATTTGATCCCTGTCGTGACTACTGACAGACGGCTGTCAGCAGGCCTCTGCTATACCGCTCGCACATCATAGCGCAACTGACCTTCGACCACCGGCGGCCGATCGCCGGAACGGCGGCCCTTGCGCTCCGGATCACCGACGTCGGGCGGCGCGACACAGGAAGGGGCGGGATGAGTTTCGATTTTGCAGATTTCTCACATCAGATCCGGTTGCGGGACGAGGAACTGGCGCAGCAAGCGGCTGAGCTGAGCCGGCGCAATGGTGACCAACGACGGGCCGACCCACGTGCCGTCGACCAAGGCGTCGCTGAATTCGTCGACGGTCTCCGCCGCCTCTTGGCCAGCAGGCCGAGGAAGAGCGACGCCCTGCCCCCGGCGTCGCGACCTGCCCGGCGTTAGCGCTCCGGCCGCCTTGTGCCGGCCCGCCTGATCGCCCGTGTTGCGAATTATCCGGCATATTTGGTGGTGGAGCCGCTGGCACCAGCCGTCTAGGATAGGCATATGCACTAAGTACCGCCTGGAGCAGTTTTCCGGGCAGAGGGAAGCCCATGTCTCGGGTCTTGGTTGCCTTTGCCACCAGCGAGGGGCAGACGGAGCATATTGCGCATCATGTCGCCGCGCGCCTGGAGCGGCGGGGCCATACAACCTATCTGATCGATCTCGGCGATCACCAGGACGACCGGCCGATCCCTGATTATGACGCGGCGGTTCTGGCGGGCTCCCTGCACCGGGGGGCGCACCAAAGAGAGCTTGGTGACTTCGCTGCCCGCATCAGTGGTCAATTGGGCGATATCCCGTCGGCCTTTATCTCCGTCAGTCTGTCCGCCGGCTCGGACGATCCCGACGAACGGGACGTCGCCCGGGCGATCGCCCGACGGTTCTGCACGGAAATCGATTGGCGACCCGATATGCTTGCCTGTGTCGCCGGCGCGGTGCATGACCGGGAAATGAACTTTATCGAGCGTCTCATCATCCATGCAATTTTGTGGCAGAAGGGCGTGGAACCGGATCCATCCGGCGATACGGAATTCACCGACTGGGACGGGCTCGACGCCTTTATTGACGCGTTCTCGAAAATCGCCGCTACGGGATCCTCACTGGCACGTTAGGCCGATGTCCAGCCATCCACGCGCGGAATGATCGGCGAAACCATGCACGTTGCGTTCAATTAGCCTGGAATCGGAGAAACGCCGAACAGATACGGATGGGCGAAGACGAGGACCGCATAAAGCACGATTGAAATCACGATCGGTCGAATGTCGGCCATGATCGGAGATTTCGGCGGTTTCTCCCAGGCGCCCGCCCGGGCATTGATGATCGGGATTTCGATCAATGCCCAGACCGCCAGGCCGCCGAACAGAACGATCGACCGTAAATCGCCATTGGCAAGCAGGTGGGCGACGCCCCAGACGACGACACCGGTGAGTTGCGGATGGCGCAGGAAACGGCGGATATTCGATTTGCCTTGGGCAACGGCGGCCAGGATGATGGCGATCAACATCAAAGGTGCGGCGGCGAGCGCCCCCCAGGCCGGCGGCTCATAGACGAATTCGGGGCCCGCAGCGCGCCAACCGATGACCATCAAGACGATGGATGCCAGCATTGCCAGGGAGAAAACACCCTTATAGGGTCCCTCCCCCATCGCTGCGATCAGCCTTTGCCGAAGACCCCGGGCGAGGCTGACGGACAGATGGACGACGGCCCAGAGGAGGACCCCGAGGATGAGCCAGACCATTGCAATCCCTTCATGCGGTTCGGTAGCAAGGGCCGCCCGATTCATGCGGAACGGACGGCGCGCCGATCTTATCAAATTCCGCTGGCGGGGATAGGTTACCAACCATGAAATGTCGCGTTACCACCGCCCATGCCGCCACCTATGACGATCCCATATCGGTTGCTGCCGGCGAACACCTGCATCTGACCGGCAAAGTCGACAATTGGGATGGGCATCGCTGGCTGTGGGCGATCAATCCGGCCGGCAAGGAAGGCTGGATACCGTCCGACCTGCCGAAGATCCGGGGCGCCGAAACGGTCGCCGCCTATGGCTATTCGGCGCTGGAATTGTCGGTCCAGGCCGGCGAAATCGTGGAGGCGGGCACGGTCAATCACGGCTGGGTATGGTGCCGGAGCGGCGACGGGCGGGAAGGCTGGGTGCCGGTGGCCAATCTGGACCTGCCGGCATCGTGACATGCGGACATGGGACCGCGGTGTCCGGGCAATATCCGATCACATATTCGGATAGACCGGGCCGCCGCCGCCTTCCGGCGTGGTCCAGTTGATATTGCCGTTGGGATCCTTGATGTCGCAGGTCTTGCAGTGGACGCAGTTCTGGGCGTTGATGACGTAGGATTGTTCGCCTGTCTGTTCGTCCGTCACCCATTCATAGACCCCGGCGGGGCAATAGCGGCCGGACGGGCCGGCAAAGACCTGCAGTTCGGAGGATTTTTGAAGGCCGTCATCGGCGATCTTCAGGTGGACCGGCTGGTCCTCCTCGTGATTGGTATTCGACAAAAACACCGAGGAGAGGCGATCGAAGGTCAGCTTTCCGTCGGGTTTGGGATAGTCGATCGGCTTGAACCGGGTCGCCGGTTTCAGGGTTTTCGAATCCGGCTTGCCGTGTTTCAGGGTGCCGAACAGAGAAAATCCGAATGTGTTTGTCCACATATCGATGCCGGCGAGCATAAAGCCGAAATAGGTCCCGAACTTCGACCAGAACGGTTTGGCATTGCGGACTTTTTTCAAGTCCGTGCCGACCACGCTCGTGCGCCAACCGGCATCATAATCGGTAAGCTCGTCGCCCGAACGGCCGGCCTGAAGCGCCGCGAAGACGCTTTCGGCAGCCTGCATGCCCGACAACATGGCATTGTGCGATCCCTTGATGCGCGGCACGTTCATGAAGCCGGCGGAGCAGCCGATCAACGCACCGCCGGGAAAGCACAATTTCGGGACCGATTGCCAGCCGCCCGATGTCAGCGCGCGGGCCCCATATGCGACCCTTTTGCCACCTTCAAACAGGTCCTTGACGGCCGGATGGGTCTTGAAGCGTTGGAATTCCTCAAACGGCGAGATGTATGGATTTTCGTAGTTCAGATACAAGACGAAACCAACCGAGACCTGATTGTCTTCCAGGTGATAGAGGAACGAACCGCCGCCGGTCTTGGAATCCAGCGGCCAGCCGAATGTATGCTGCACATAGCCGGGCTGATGTTTGGCGGGATCGACTTCCCACAATTCCTTCACACCGATGCTGAACTTCGCGGCATCGCTATCGTTGTCGAGGCCGAACTTCGCTATGAGTTGCTTGGCCAGCGAGCCGCGTGCGCCTTCGCCGATAAAGGTGTATTTACCGAGCAGCGCCATGCCGCGCATAAAGGTGTCCTTCTGGCCACCATCGCGGCCGACGCCCAT
This sequence comes from Rhodobiaceae bacterium, assembly GCA_965224185.1. Taxonomy (GTDB): domain Bacteria; phylum Pseudomonadota; class Alphaproteobacteria; order Rhizobiales. The sequence goes on from OZ245042.1 coordinate 972,062, forward strand.
GTCGCCGGTGGCGACGCCGATCACCTCGCCATTGTCGCCGTAAAGCACTTCCGATGCGGCAAAACCAGGATAGATCTCAACCCCGAGCGCCTCGGCCTTTTCGGCAAGCCAGCGGCAAACATTGCCAAGCGAGACAATGTAGTTTCCGTGATTGTTCATCAATGGCGGCAAGAGGAAATTGGGCAGACGGATCGAACCGGCCGGTCCCAGATAGTAAAACCTGTCGGCCGTCACCGGGGTCTTGATCGGCGTATTATCCTCCGTGCGCCAATCGGGGATCAGCTTGTCGATGGCGATCGGATCGATCACCGCGCCGGACAGGATATGGGCGCCGACCTCGGCCCCTTTTTCCAGGACCACGACGGAGAGCTCGGTATCGGCCTTTGCGGCCAATTGCTTCAAACGAATGGCGGCGGCCAGGCCGGCGGGCCCGGCACCGACGATAACCACATCGAATTCCATGCTCTCCCGCTCGGGAAGGTCGGTCGCCGCTTCACTCATACTTGCCTCCAGCATGGTCGTTGGCCGGTAGGGCATTTGCCGCCATCGGCACTGCGCGGATGAAATCCGCATGGTCATAATCCACCGGGGCGCCACCCGCAATCGCGTTTTTTTGCCGCGCTTCGTCGATCCTGGGGCCGGTCGCGCCTCGTTTTCCACCGAGTATGGGCGCCGGGATGTCGGATCTGGCCTTTTCCGCCGCTGTCAGACATGATGAGGTCATGCATCCGGGAACCGAACGCGACGACCTGCTTTACGGCCTGCTCGACTGGTATGACGCCGTCGGCGCCGATGCGCCGTTGCAGGAAACGCCGCGCGATCATTTTGCCGAGGCCGCGCAACGCAAGATGACGCCGAAAGCGTCGCCGCCCGCCCGACAGAGCCACGCTGCCTCCGGCAACCCGCAGCCGGCCCGCGGCGCTTCGCTGCCTGATGACGCGGCTGTAATGGCTGCCCGCGGTCAGGCGGAGGCGGCAAAAACCCTGGATGAACTGCGTGACATACTAAGCCGCTTCGAGGGCTGCAACCTGCGCAAGACGGCGAAGAACCTGGTCTTCTCCGATGGCAATCCGGCGGCTCCCTTGATGCTGATCGGTGAAGCGCCGGGGCGCGAAGAGGACATTCAGGGCCTGCCGTTCGTCGGCCGCTCCGGGCAATTGCTCGATCGGATGCTGAAGGCCATCGGGCTGGATCGCGACGGGGTCTACATTGCCAATGTGGTGCCCTGGCGGCCGCCGGGAAACCGCACGCCGAGCCCGCTTGAAACAGAAATCTGCAAGCCGTTCATCCAGCGCCAGATCGCACTTGTCGAGCCGCAGGTCATCGTGTTTTTAGGCGGTGCGTCGGCAAAGCAGTTGCTGCGACGGTCGGAAGGCATCCTTCGGCTGAGGGGCAAGTGGATGACCTATGAGGCCGCCGGCAAGGCGATCGATGCCATGGCGACCCTGCACCCGGCCTATTTGTTGCGGCAGCCGGCGCAAAAACGCATGGCCTGGCGGGACATGCTGGCGATCAAGGCCAGGCTGCGGGTTGCGGCGCAATAGGTATTGCCGCCCTTGGTATCAAAGCAGGTTGCGGTAAATTGGATGCCCACGTCACATCACGCGGTCATTCCAACTAAGGCGGGAATCCAGGGCCACAAACGACAGCTTTTATTCTTAGCCCTGGATTCCCGCTTTCGCGGGAATGACTGTTTTATAATTCGTGCCGAGCCCGATTGAACGCAACGTGCATTAAAGCATCGACGGTCACACGGGATCGACCGATGCTTTTATCCGCGATGGCGCAAACGACGGCCCGGCGCACTGGGCGCCGGGCCGCGGAGTGGAATGTGCCGTAATTATTTGGCGATTAAGCGTTTGATAATACCGACGATAACCATCAAAACACCGCCGCCCACGCCGCCGGACGCGATCTGCCCGATGATTGAGGCGATATCGGTACCGCTATTTGCAACGCCCATACCGACTGCACCAAGAACCTGGGCGCCCAGTCCCCCGCCGATAATACCGACCACCGAATTCCAGAGCGTGCCGAGACTGAAATTCTTCAACAACGCGCCGGCAAGATTTCCGCCGACGGCTCCGGATACCAAGTTTATAATAAGCGGCAACAATTCCATTTTTTGTGGCCTCCCACAGAAAAAACACATTAGTTAGAATCACACAATAATAGACGACATTAATAAATTTTTACAAGGGTGAAAACAGCCCAAAATGGTATTTCCATTTTTATATTAAGGCAGCGGTCGGAAAATCGGATAATCAGGTTGCAACCTGATCCATTTCAGCCTGGAATTGAGGCTAATGGTTGAACGCCCCGCCGCTCTAGCCGACATATCGGGCGCAAAAAAAGGCCCGGAAAAATCCGGGCCAGATGTCGGGTCACGTTGTTAGCAATAGGACCGGAAAACGCGCCGTGCGCGGGACGAGGCTTCAAGTGTCTGCGATGAGGATCGATTGCACCTGACCCAGCCTAATGCGACTTTGATGATATATGTATTTATGCCAGTTGCAACCTATTATATCGTCAAAATTAGCAATTATCTGTTACAAAACCGACAAATTCGGCCATTCGGTCATGGGGGAGTGAGGGTGAGAATACCGATCGCTCCCTTACCGTAATCATCCGCATCGTGGTACATCGGAACATACGCGCCTGCGGCCCATTTCTTCGACAGATCGGCATAATGGTCGGACAGGATATGTCCCGATTGGCCGGATGAATGTATGAAAACCGAGCGGTTGAGGTCATCCAGATCATAGATCGCGCGCAGGCTCGGCCCGTGATTGGAGATATAGGGCGCGTTTTCGTCCTTGATATTGGTGCGGGCGACATTGACCGTCACCGTATCGCCGGGCGCCTGATGGACGATGTTGAAAAACGACGCCAATTGCGCCACGTCACTGAACGGGCGATGCTTGCCGACCCATTTGTGCACACTGCCCCACTGCCATGACTGCCAGTCCTCCCCATGGGCCTTGGCGAGCGTCTCCAAGGCGACGTCGAAAGCCTGGTCGATCATGTCGGCGCATGTGCTCTGGTCGCCATTGCGGGCACACCATGTGGCGGCGCCGTCCACATTCGCCAGGATATTGGCGATGAAAACCGGCCGCATTCGCCAATTGCGCTCAAAAGACTCGCCAAGCTCGTCGCCGGCGATCGCCCGCGACAATTCGCGGTACCATGCGGAAAAGACGAGCGGTTCGGGACGCCCGGCATCCATGACGCCGTCCCAGGCCTTCATGGCCTGCAACACGGCCTTACCGCGCTGATCCTTGGGTTTGGCCGCACCGGTCAGAAACGGCAGGAGATCGCGGGAATAGACGGAATTGGCATCAGTCTGCATGGCCTGGAAGCTGCCGACCGAATGCTTGACCGTTTCGGCCATCATCTCCTCGATGCGCGCGGCGCGATAGGGCGCGGCCCATTCGTCGGTGAGGAAATAGGGATAGTCCCAGGGGACCACCCGGTTGTTGGCGGTGATGACCACCCCGCTTTCGGGATTGAGGGTTTTCGGCAGCCCGTTAAAGGGTATCGATCCCTGCCAGTCGTATTTTGCGTCCCAGCCGGGGGACGGCGCCTTGCCGCCGATATCGTTGTCGGGCCGGCGGACCGGAATGCGGCCAGGCGCGATATAGCCGATATTGCCGTCGGTATCGGCAAAGACCATATTTTGCTGCGGTGCGACGAAGCCTCTTGTGGCGGCGACAAACTCACCCGGCCCGTCGGCGGTGATGAATTTCAAGAACAGATCGGCCGACGTGTCGTCATCATCGAGCGCCGTCCAGCGAAAGGCGATGAGATAGTCTCCGGCCAGATTGGATGACCGTTCGTGCACGTCGGAAATGACCGGACCGTGGCGGGTTTCGCGCACGGTCAGTGTAACCGGTTCGGCATCCTTGACCGTGATCACTTCCTTCAGGGTGACAAAGGGCGCGGCGCCGTCCGGCGTCAGATAATGATCGGATTTGGCCGGATCGACCTTTTCCAGATAGAGGTCCTGCACATCGGGACCGGTATTGGTGAACCCCCAGGCCAGCTTGCCGTTATGGCCGAGCACGATGCCGGGAACGCCGGGCAGGCTGGCGCCGATGGCCTCGCCTTGCGGGGTCTTCAGATGGGCAAAGTACCAGACCGCCGGGGCCTGCAGGCTGAGATGGGGATCGTTGGCGAGCAGCGGTTTGCCGCTTGACGAGCGGTCGCCGGAGACGACCCAGTTGTTGGATCCGATGCCGTCACCAGGCGGCTCCGGCAGGGCGTCGCGCAGGGCGGCAATATCGATTTTTTTGGCGACATCGCGGTAGAGATCCTGATGGCCGGCGAGCGCGATCGGAGCCTTGCCGGGATAGGGCGCGAAAAACTGGGCGATCTGTTTCGGCGTCAGCTTGCCGGCCAGTTCCAGGCGGGTCAGTTCGTTGTTCCAATTGGCACCGAGATCCCAGGCCATCATTTTCAGCCAACCGATGGAATGGCGCGGCTCCCAGGGTTCCGGTGTCACGCTGAGAATTAAAAATTCCGGCGGCAACAGGCCGGATCGGGTCTCAAGATAGGCATTGACCCCATCGGCATAGGCCTGAAGCAGGGCCTTGGTGTCGTCGCCGAGCACGTTCAACGCCGCGCGGGCTTTGCGGTCGATGCCCAGCGTGCGCAGGAATTTGTCGGTTTTGAGGGTTCTTTCGCCGAAAATCTCCGACATGCGGCCCTGGGCGATGCGCCGGTTCATCTCCATCTGCCACAGGCGGTCCTGGGCATGGACATAACCGAGACCGAAGGCCGCGTCGGCGATCGATTGGGCCTCGATATGGGGAATGGCATGGGCATCGCGGACAATCCGGATCTCCGCCTTGGTGCCCTTTACGGTCACCGTCCCGTCATAGGCGGGCAATGATGACGCCAACGCCCAATAGGCGACCCCCGCCGCGACGATCAATAAAATAATCAAATAGCCGATAATCCGCCCGAACATACGCATGATCCACCTCCAGGCCGACCTAGGGCCTGTTGATTGTCGTTTGCGCTCAGGATGAAAGGCTTGGCGTCTCGGGTCAACTACCGGTTTGAACCATTGAGGCGGTTCTGCGGTCTTGCCGGCCCCTGCCCCTTGGCGTTATCAGTTTTAACTCCCATCTACCGTGCAGCCGTGGGCGCTAACGGACCGGTTACCCACGACCATCGGAACAACATATTGGACCTTTCATGGAATTTGATCGCTTGACGTCCTGGATTCCTGAAAAATGGCGCAATCGCGGACCTGTGATCCCGGTAGTGCGGATGAGCGGACCGATCGGCATGGCGACGCCGCTACGGCCGGGATTGTCGCTGGCCGCGGTTTCCGGCGCCTTGAAAAAGGCCTTCGCCATGAAGAAGGCACCGGCCGTGGCGATCCTGGTTAATTCGCCAGGCGGCTCGCCGGTGCAGTCCTATCAGATCCATGACCGCATCCGGGCCCTGGCGGCGGAAAACGACAAGCCGGTTCTGGTCTTCATCGAGGACGTGGCGGCGTCGGGCGGTTACCTGATCGCGCTTGCCGGCGATGAGATTTTCGCCAATCCGTCATCGATCGTCGGATCGATCGGCGTGGTCGCCGCCGGGTTCGGCTTCGACAAGGCGATCGACAAATTAGGTGTCAGCCGCCGGGTCTATACGTCCGGGGAGCGCAAGGCGATCCTCGATCCCTTCCAGCCGGAAGTCGGCGAGGATATCGATCATCTGAAGTCCCTGCAGCAGGAAATCCATCAGGGCTTCATCGATCTGGTCAAACGACGCCGCGGCGATGCGCTCGCCGACGACGAGGACCTCTTCACTGGCCTGTTTTGGACCGGCCTCAGAGCCCATGATTATGGCCTGGTCGATGGGCTGGGTGACATGCGCGCGACGGTGAAGGAGCGGTTTGGAGAAAAGGCACAGCTAAAACTCGTATCCAGCGAGCGCAGTTTCCTGTTCCGCCGGCCATCCGGCATCAATGCGCCCCTTGCCGACCTTACGACGGGCCTCTCCCGTGACCTGATTTCAGCGCTTGAAGAGCGTTCCCTATGGTCGCGATACGGGCTTTGAGGCGTGGTGTAGAGCGCCGATTGATGTAAGTTTAGGCCCATGTCGCAGATCCTCATCATCATCCTTGTCATTCTCGCCGTCTTTTTCGTGCCCAAGCTGATCCGACGGCAGATGCGCCAGGTCGACGATACGTTGAACAAAGTGCGTGAGGACGAGGTCAAGAAAACGCCCGCCGATACGCTGGAAAAGGACCCGGAAACGGGGGTGTACCGGCCAAAAGACCGGGATGGCGAGGCTTAGTCGGCGCTGATGTCGTGGGCGACGAATAATTGTCAAAACCCTCCGCGTCATCCCGTGCGCATTGCAGCATGCAATGATGCAATGCAGACACCGGGATCTCGCCGATGGAACACATGATTTTGCCGCCAGATCCCGTATCTGCAGCGCATCACTCCGTGCTGCGCAGCGCACGGGATGACACAGGGTTTTGCAAAAAAGAAGACGGAAACGACTGCCTATTGTTACCGATCCAGACACCGTTCCACGATGTCACGGGTATCCCGGGACAGGCGCTCCGCGGCCGCGATACGTTGCAACGCTGCCTGCGCCATTTGCCGGCGGCCGGGTTCCAGCATGCGCCAGGAGCGAAAGGCATTGGCAAGGCGGGCGGCCACCTGGGCGATGTCGGGATCGATTTTCAAAATCATGTCGGCGGCGAAGTCATAACCGGCCCCGTCAGCACTGTTGAAGCCGGTGGGATTGCCCATGATGAAGGCGCCGACAAGGGCGCGCAGGCGGTTCGGATTGGCCATGGAGAAGGACGGATGGTCGAGCAGCGCCCGCACTCTTTTCAAGGTCTGAGTCCCCGGCGCCATCGCCTGCACCGTCAGCCATTTGTCGACGACCAGCGGATCGTCCGCATGGCGATCATGGAAGGCTTCGAGACGCGTCGGCGCTTCCGCGCTGCCGGCCATGACCAGGGCCGCTAGCGCCGCCATGCGATCCGTCATATTGCCGGCGGTGTCGAACTGGGCGATAGCGGCTGTTTCGCCGGACCCGTCATGCATGCGCAGCGCAAGCAGCGTGTTGCGCAGGTCGCGGCGGCCGGCGGACGCGGCATCCGGGCTGTAGGCGCCCTCCCCGCCACTTCTGTCATAAAGCTCGGCGAAGGCGTCGCGATTGGCAGTCGCAATCGCTTCGAGCAGCCCCTGGCGGGCCCCGTAAATTGCGTCCGGATCGATATCGGCGCCGATTTCGCGGGCAATGTCGGTCTCCGTGGGCATTTGCAGAAGCAGGGCGCGAAAGGCCGGATCCAATGTCTCGTCGGATGCGCAGGATCCCAAGGCACGGACCAAGGACGGTTCGAAGGACGGGGTGCTGCCCTGGCGTATGGCGGCGACGGCCTTTTTCAGGGCGCCGGTCGCCAGAACCTGGGCTGCCTGCCAGCGATTGAACGGGTCCGGATCGGCGCGTAATAAAAGCATTTGGTCGGCATCGGTCAGATTGGTGGTCAAGGCGACCGGAGCCGAATAGCCGCGCAGCAAGGATGGCACCGGACGGGAGGCGACGCCGGTAAAGGTGACCGCGTGGCGCCGGTCGCGAATATGGATGACATCACCTTCAACCTCGGCGCCGGTCACCGAGTCGTAGGCGATCGCCTGTCCATTGTGGTCGAGCAGGCCGAAGCGTGCCGGGATGTGCAAGGGCTCCTTGCGGTCCTGGCCGGGGGTCGGCGCCGTCGATTGCTCGAACGCCAAAGTATAGGTCTTGGCGGCGGCGTCATAAGCGCCATTGGCGACCAGGCTGGGGGTGCCGGCCTGGCGATACCAGGCCATGAAATGATCGAGATCCGCGCCGGTGGCGTCCGAGAAGCAGGTGAGGAAATCCTCGACCGTCGCGGCGTCACCATCGTGGCGATCGAAATAGTGGTCGAGGCCCTTGCGAAAACCGTCCTCGCCGAGAATGGCGGTCAGCATGCGGACCAGTTCGGCGCCCTTCTCGTAGACGGTCGCCGTGTAGAAATTGTTGATTTCCTTATAATTATCCGGGCGCACTGGATGCGCTAAAGGCCCCGCATCCTCGGGGAATTGATGCGCCTTCAATAGCCGGGCATCGGTCACTCTTTTGACGGCGCGGGAGCGTTCGTCGGATGAGAATTCCTGGTCGCGGAATACGGTCAGGCCTTCCTTCAGGCATAGTTGAAACCAGTCGCGGCAGGTGATCCGGTTACCGGTCCAGTTGTGAAAATATTCGTGGGCGATGATCGCCTCGATGCGGGCATAATCCTGGTCGGTGGCCGTATCGGCATCGGCGAGCACGAATTTGTCGTTGAAGATATTGAGGCCCTTGTTTTCCATCGCGCCCATATTGAAATCCGAGACGGCAACGATCATGAAAATATCGAGATCGTATTCGCGGCCATAGGTTTTTTCATCCCAGGCCATCGCCCGCTTCAAGGAATCCATGGCGTAGGCGCAGCGGGCTTCCTTGCCGTGTTCCACGTAGATGCGCAGATCGACGACCCGGCCGCTCATCGTGGTGAAGGTATCGCTGACACAGGCGAGATCACCAGCTACCAGGGCGAACAGGTAAGACGGTTTGGGAAACGGGTCTTGCCAGACCGCATAGTGCCGGCCGGTGTCGGCGATCGCACCGCTTTCGATGCAATTGCCATTGGATAGAAGCACTGGCGCTTCGCCGCGATCGGCCTCGATGCGGGTGGTGTAGCGGGCAAGTACGTCCGGCCGGTCGAGGAAATAGGTGATGCGGCGAAACCCTTCCGCCTCGCATTGAGTGCAATAGGTGCCGTTCGACCGGTAGAGCCCCATCAACTGGGTGTTGGCCGACGGATCGGTGAGCGTGGTGATTTCCAGTACGAAGGGTTCGACCGGCGGCGCGGCAAGCTCCAGCCGGTCCGGTGTCACCGTATAGGCAGTTTCGGAAACCGGCACACCGTCGATATGCAGGGATTGCAGGGCGAGACCGTCGCCATCGAGGACCAAGGGCATGCCGGCCGGAATCCCATCCCGGCGGTTCAAGTGCAGGCGAGAGACGACCCGGGTCATTTGCGGGTTGAGACGCACGTCAAGATCCACCCGATCGATCGCGTATGGGGTGGGCTGGTAGTCCCGCAGGCGGATGACGGGCGCAGAATCGGACATGTTTGGACGGCCTCCGAGAAACAAACGGATTGCGGTTTAACCGGTTTGGTTCACCAGGTCGACCATCACTGACGTGAGGCTGCTATCCGGGTCGGTAAGGGGGTCGATTACCGTGAAATGATTCGCCTGCGGTTCGCTGCGCAAATCGGTCTCCACGCCGGCGCGGTTCCAGATGTCGACCATGATCGTACTTTGCCGGTGAAATTCGGCGGATTCGGCCTCCCCCACCGTTGCCACGAACCGGGTGCCATAGGGGGTCGGCATGCCGACCGGCGACATGCGTAAGGCTTCCGCCTCGTCCAGGCCCAGCTTGTCATTGATGCTGGTAAAGGTGATCGGTACCAGGTCGAACAGGCCGGACAGCGACAAACCGGCGAGGACCAGGCGGGACGGCATGCCCCGCGCCGGCCAGTCGGTGGTCAAGACCGCGCCGGTCAAATGCCCCCCGGCGGAGTGGCCGAAGGCGACAATGGGGCGTCGGAAATTGGTCCAGACATGCTGGCACAATTTCCGGATATCCTCGATGATATCGGCCATGCGCACATCGGGGCATAGATCATAACCGGCGACGATGACCGGAATGTCATGGCGATTGAGACCGCGCGCTACATGGCTGAACAGCTTCGGATTGAGCGACTGCCAATAGCCGCCGTGGATGAACAAAGCGATCGGGCCGTCCTTGGCGAGAGCCGCGGTACCGAACAGGTCAAAGGTCAAATTGGGGCCGAGATCGTAGGCCTGGTCGACCAGGCAATCGCCGGAGGCGCGATAGGCCGCGGCATCCCGTTCCCAGCGGGCGAAAATGTCGGGATGCTCGGGCACCCGCGCACGATTGTTGTATTCGGCTTCGTAATCGATCACGAGATCCGTCCGATTTGGTGGGTGTCTCCTTTTCACTGAGTCTGTCTTCAAGGTCCAATGGAAATTGGGCGGTTTGGTGGATTGTCCGGTGCGACAATTCAAAAATCCGGGCGCTGCGCGGGGCGGCAAGGATGCTGCAAATGGATAATCTGCTCAATGAAATGAGCCCTACTCGGTAGAGGTCCCGGGTCTGCACAGCGGCATTTCATGCCGCAATGCGCCCGGGATGACACGGTGGGTAAGACTTGGAGACAAACAGCGGGATGAGATGCCGAGGATCGTGAGATCACTCCCCAGCCTTGCCGGTCGTCGGGCAGGTTAGGAATCAATCCTCCCAACCAGTCTGGTCATCCCGGATGCTGCGCAGCACGCAGTGATGCGCCGCTGATCCGGGATCTCGCAGTCTATGCGACAGCCCCGCCGCCGGCCGTCTTCAGCCAGGCCTCGCCGCAGGCCCGTGAGAGTTCGCGGACACGCAGAATGTAGGACTGGCGCTCGGTCACCGAGATCACACCGCGCGCATCCAGCAGATTGAAAATGTGGCTCGCCTTGATGCATTGATCATAGGCCGGCAGAGCCATCAAATGGTGTTCTCCGGCATCGCCTTTTTCCAGGAGGTCCTTGCACAGGGTTTCGGCGTCGCGGAAATGGCGGAATAACAATTCCGTATCGGCATGCTCGAAATTGTAGCGGGAATATTCCTGTTCCGCCTGCAGGAAGACGTCGCCATAAGTGACTTTGTGATTGTCCTCGCGGCCGTTGAAATTGAGATCGTAGACATTGTCGACGCCTTGCACATACATGGCGAGGCGCTCCAGGCCATAGGTCAATTCGCCGGAGACCGGGGCGCATTCGAAGCCGGCGACCTGCTGGAAATAGGTGAACTGGGAGACCTCCATTCCGTCGCACCAGCATTCCCAGCCGAGCCCCCAGGCGCCAAGCGTCGGGCTTTCCCAATCGTCCTCGACGAAGCGGATATCGTGGATCTTGGGATCAATGCCGATGGCATAGAGCGAGTTTAGATAAAGGTCCTGAATATCGTCCGGCGACGGCTTCAAGATGACCTGAAACTGATAATAATGCTGCATCCGGTTCGGGTTTTCGCCGTAGCGGCCGTCGGTCGGCCGGCGTGACGGCTGCACGTAAGCGGCGTTCCACTCGCGGGGGCCAAGCGACCGCAGGGTGGTGGCCGGATGAAAGGTGCCGGCGCCGACCTCCATGTCGTAGGGCTGCAGGATCACACAGCCGTAATCCGCCCAGTAGCGCTGCAGGCCCAGAATCAGGCCCTGGAAGGATTGTTGGGGCCGCATATGCGGCGGCAATCGGTCATCGGTCATGGCGGATCTAGTGAACGTTGCGCTCAATCGAACTCGATATGAACTATGAAACAGTCATTCCCGCGAAAGCGGGAATCTGGGGTAACAAGCAAAGGCCGGTGTTTTCTTGGCCCTGGATTCCCGCTTTTGCGGGAATGACGATGTGATGTGACTGGTGATTCCATTTTTCCGCAACACGCGTTGAATTGGTCCGAATCTTGATGCGGTCGGCCGGGAGCGAGCGGGGCGGACACTACTGACGGCTCCGGGGCCGGTCAAGCAGACAGAGGTGCGCTCCTGATTACCGGCCACCGAGCAGGCGTAAGGCTGTTTGCCGATCCGGCCGGGACCGTGCCAGAATATCGGCGGCGGCCCTTATCTGGCCGACCGCATCGGCATTCGATGGGCGCAGGGCGCCATCCGGGCGCCATAAGCTGTTCTCAAAGCCGACCCGTGTATGACCGCCGAGCGCAACGGCGGCGGTGGCGGAGGCGGTTTCGCCGCGCCCGAAGGCGCAGACCATCCAGTCGGTCCGTTCGGCGACTTCCAGATCCTCAAGCGTGGTAAGAAAGGGCCGCAAATCGTTGGGATCGCTTTCCTGGTTGACCGCATAGCGGCCGAGCACGAAAAGCACCGAGAGCCGGTCGCCTGGAATGACGCCGCGCTGGGCGAAAGCCGCGAAACGCTGCAAATCCGCGGGATCGTAAAGAATATATTGGGCGGCGATCGATTGATCATGGCACCAGGCGAGAAAGTCCGCCGCCGGGGCTTCCGCGCCGCCTTCGGGCAGGATCTCGCGTACGGCGACGCTGAAGGCTTCCGGCCGCAAGTCTCGGATCAGCGCCATTTGCTGATCCGGCTGATAGCGCCCGACTGCCTCGGTGGTCACTTGGTTCACAATGTCCGGGCCGGCCTGGCTTCGGATTTCGGCGATCGCCTGGCGATAGAGATCGGTGTCGAGAATATGGGCGCCGTCTCCATCGCGCACATGCAGGTGAATGGCATCGGCGCCGGCTTCGCGGCATTCGGCGGCCGTGCAACCAATCTCTTGCGGGGTCAATGGGATGGCCGGATGGTCGTCCTTGATGCGCCGGGCGCCATTGGGCGCGACCATGATGAGGGCCGGCGCCGGCATCAATCGTCCCGGATTGTCGGCGCCGTCGCCGCGTAGCTCGGCCGATCGGTCATCGCCTGATACCAGTCGCGCCACCGGTGATCGTTATCGATCATCGTCCGGCCCTGCGGGGTTCGGCAAAACAGATCGATCATCGGCAGGGCATAAAGATCGGCCAGGCTGAGAGCGTCGCCGACCAGCCAGTCATCGACATCGCGGATGCGGTTGATGGCGCCCAGGCAGCGGGCGGAGGTCGCCAGTCCCTGGGATATGCCCTGCGGTTCCGGCGCGCCGTCGGCGGACCGGCCATGCCGGCTTTCCACATAAACGTCCCAGACCATGGCCCGATAGGCGTAGTGATCGAGAAGGGCGATGATCTGGTTCATGCGCGCCAGCGGGCGGGCGGCTTCAGGTGCAAGCGGCGGTCCCTCAAAGGCATCGTTGATGTAATGCACGATCGCCGATGTTTCGTAGAGGACGAAATGGTCGTGCCACAGGGTCGGAATGCGGCCGAAGGGATGCAGCGCCAGATAATCGGCCGGCGGGCCGCCTTCGGCGAACACATCGACCGGCTGCAATTCGTAAGATACGCCCTTTTCCTCCAGCGCCAGTCGGACGATGCGCACATAGACGCTGTAATCGGCGCCATGAACAATTGGCCGGCTCATGCCGCCCTCACCGCGTCCAGCCCCGCGGCGACCGCGCCATCGAGCTTGTCGACGATTTCATCGACATGGTCTGGCCCGATTATGAAGGGCGGGGCGAGCAGGATATGATCGCCGGTCCGGCCATCGACGGTGCCGCCCATCGGATAGCACATCAACCCCTCGCCCATCGCCGCCTGCTTGATGCGGGCGTGCAGGCGCAAAGCCGGATCGAAGGGCACCTTGGTGCCCCGGTCCTCGACCAGTTCCAGGCCGATGAACAGACCGCGGCCGCGGATATCGCCGATGTTGGGATGGTTACCGAAGCGGGCGGTCAGCACTTCCATCAGCCGCGCGCCCATGGCCCGCACATTGGCGAGCAGATCGCGCTCATCCATCGCCTGCAAGACCGCGACGCCGGCGGCGCAGGCGGCCGGATGGCCGAGATAGGTGTGGCCGTGCTGGAAGAAGCCGGAGCCGGCCTCGATCGCGCCATAGATATCGGCGGAGACGAGCAGCGCACCGATCGGCTGGTATCCCGCACCAAGACCCTTGGCGATGGTCACCATGTCCGGCCGGACCTGGTCCTGCTCGCAGGCGAACAGGGTGCCGGTGCGTCCCATGCCGCACATGATCTCATCGAGAATGAGAAGCACGCCATATTTGTCGCAGATGTCACGAATGCGCTTGAAGTAGCCCGGCACCGGCGGCACCGCGCCCATGGTGGCGCCGACCACCGGTTCGGCGATGAAGGCGGCGACGGTTTCGGGGCCGAGTTCCAGGATTTTACGTTCCAGATCGTCGGCGACCCGGCGGCCATAATCTTCGCCGGTTTCGCCGGGCTCCTTCCAGCGCCACGGATGGCAGGGCGCGACATGGTGCATGGCGCCGACCAGCATCGGCTCGAATTGGCTGCGCCGCCAACGGTTGCCACCGGCGGACAGCGCGCCGAGCGTGTTGCCATGATAACTCTGCCAGCGGGCGATGACGTGGCGGCGTTCCGGCTCGCCCTTTTCCAGGAAATATTGCCGGGCAAGCTTAATCGATGCTTCGATCGCCTCCGACCCGCCGGTCACGAAATAGACCCGGTCGATGCCCTCCGGCGCGCCGGCGATCAAGCGGTCGGCCAGGCGTTCGGCCGGTTCGGACGTGAAAAAGCTGGTATGGGCGAAAGGCAGAGCGTTCAACTGCGCGGCAATGGCGTCGGTCACCGTACGGTCCGAATGGCCGAGGCACGATACGGCGGCGCCGCCGCAGGCATCGAGATAGCGCCTGCCGTCGGCATCGATAATGTAAGGACCGTCTCCGGTGACAGCGGTCGGCAACTCTGCTCTGGTGTGACGGGGAAAGACGTGGCTCTTGCGCATCGGCCGGACCCGGCGGCATGGTGTTTCTTCAGCAGAAATTTTGTGCCAGCGAATGGAGGGTATTGCAATGCATAAAAGCAGATTGGGCGTCATCATCATCGATTGCCGGACCGACGATTTGCAGCGCGAAGCCGACTTCTGGTCGCAGGCTCTGGGTTATGCGGTGAAACGCGATCCGGAGAGCCCGACCTATATCGAACTGGACGGGCCGGATGGCGAAATGCGGGTGTTATTGCAATCGGTCGATCACGAGCCGCGGGTGCATCTGGATATCGAAACCGACGATCAGGCGGCGGAAGTGGCGCGATTGAAAGCATTGGGGGCCAAGCAGGTCGGCGTGCATCCGCGTTGGACGATTTTGGAGGCGCCGAGCGGCCATCGCTTCTGCATTGTCGGCAGGCAGCGACCGGATTTCGACACCAATGCCACCCGGTGGGATTAAAGCGGAATGCGGCAATGACCACCGCGACTGTGCCCTGAAAGACACGGTGGCGTGCGGCGTTAGGCATTCCTGCCATGCGCTGTTGCCTCGGACCGGATGCGCCGTTAGATTGCCGGTATTATGGGTTGGTGAGTCATATTTCTACGAACGTCTCAGGCTATGTTTTCTTGGGGCGCATGTATTGTTAGGCTCAATTGATTGGGAAACAAAATGGTATGAAGCGAACAATATTATTGTGCGCCGCATTTATTGGCAGCCTAGTTATTCTTGGAATTGGACATGCGGATGACCTTCTAAAAACAAAAGAATTGGAAAACATTTACGAGAATACCACCGTTGAATACGATTATGGCGCCTTTTCGGCCTATATGTATACCGAGGCTGACGGCACGAATTATGTCGATATGAACGGCAATGAGGACGCATTCGGCGAGGATATGCCGATCATCAAGTCCAAGGTCGTGATCGCCGGCCGTCAGGTCTGCTTCCAACAGGGATGGGCCAATTGCTGGGTCTTCAAAAGGACAGCGATGGATGATCAGTTTTATGGCCTCGGTGCCCAGGACCGGGATCTTTACGCGACCATGAAGGTGATCGGCAGCGGCGACGTGCGGAAAATCAAAGAACGGTATCTGGCGGAAGGCGGCCGGCAGGCCTTGGCCAGCCCGTGATCCCAACGATGATCAGGACTACGGCGCCGGGGTGAACCTGTCAGCGACTGGCCACTCGTTCCTCGGCATTGATATCGCGCGGCGTGGCGCTCCAGGCCGACGGCCCTTTTGCGCCCACCTGGTAGCCGACCTCATAGAGTTGCCGCATGCGCTCCGGATCGAATTCCAACATGGCGTTGGAGATCGGAAAGGAATCGGGGACGGATGTGATGCGGAACGTCGCACCGGATTTTCTGGCAAGCACATAGTCCCGATAGATCGCACCCTTCTGGACCTGGCGCATCAGTTCGACAATCGTCTTTCGGGAAATGTCGGCAAGGTTGGGCTTGATCGGATTGGCATCATTGAGCCGCGCGGTCGTGCCGTTGATGACCATGTAGAGCGCCTTTTTTCCCGCCTTCGACTGAAACATGAACCTGGTCACCAGCACCGGCGCCTTGACGCCGCCATCCACATGGGCCTGACGCAATTGAACGCCCCTTTGCGGCTTGATATAGACCGGCTCGAAAAAGCCGGGCACGGCGGCCGAAGCACGCAACACTTTCTGGAAATGCAGCAAGGTGTTGGTGCGGCCGCCCTTGGCGATCCTTCCCATATCCCAGACGGTCAATTCGCCGGCATCCAGATTGGTGGTCGCCACATAAAGACGCCGCCCCTTGTCGTGTTCGGCGGCGACTTCCTGCAACAATTTCGGCGTCACGACCTTTTCGATCTGCCTTTTCAGCGGCTCATTGTCGTAGAGGCTGTCGCCGAATATCCCTCCGATCCCCTTGTCGCGGAACACGTCCTCGCTGTCCAGGGTGGTGTAGAACTGCTTCAAAAGCGGGTCGTATCGCGGACCGAGAAAGGCGAGCACCGCCTGCAGAGCGCCGGTGGAAACCCCGGTGACCACATCGAAGGTCGGCCGCTTTCCGCTTGCCGTCCAACCGGCCAGCACGCCGGCACCATAAGCCCCCTCCGCGCCGCCGGCCGACAAGGCCAAAATCGTGTGGACGCCATCATTTTCGGCGCGCGCAGTCTGCTGACCGCCGCCGGTCTTTCCAAGGGGCGAATGGGGATCCACGGCCTCCATGGGCAGGATCGACCGGATTTCGACCGATTCCTCAGGCCGGACCGCACAGGCCGCCAGTCCGATGACGACAAGCCCGATTGCCGTCCACCGGGACGCGATCGTAGTAATTGCGGGAGCGTTACTCATATGCTCCTCAGTCCTGCCCATTCCGTCAGGAGTGTAATTATGTGTTTTATCAAATATTGGGGATTTGGAAAGAGGTTCTGGAATAGAAGCTCCCCTGGATTTGGCTATTAACGCGAGAGTGTCGTCAAATACACCGTCATCCCGTGCGCGGTGCGGCGCGAAGTGCCGCTCCGCAGACACCGGGACCTTTAAACCGAAGCTCAGAGATTAACCGCAAGATCCCGTATCTGCAGCGCATCACTGCGTGCTGCGCGGCGCACGGGATGACGCGGCGGATCTTCAAAAGAATTTCCAAATCCACCAAACATCGCCAACGCTGCCGACCTAACGGAATCGCGCGCCTGATTAGTCTGCGCAGGAAGCATCGAAAATTGACAATTTGCCGGTCGACACGAGCCCCTATTCCCGCACCACCATCACCGACTGGTCCGCGTGGCGGACGATGCGGGCGGCGTTGGGACCGAGCAGGTAGTCTTTCAGCTCCGGGCGGCCGGCGCCGATGACGATCAGATCGCATTTCAGCGTATCGGCCGCGTGCAGCACCTCCTCGTAAATCACGCCATGGGCGACATGGCCCTTGGCGCCGGCATCCTTGGGGACGTGATCGGTCATGAACTTGGCGAGCGCCTGCTTGGCGCTTTCCAGTGCCTTCTTCTCAAAGTCATCGGGAAAGAAACCGCCGACGATGGACATGCCGAAATCGGGCACGACATTGAGGACATGCAATTGGGCGCCATTATCGCTGGCAAAACGAAGGGCCGCCGGCAACGCCTTGCGCCATGAGCTTTCGTCGGCAAGGTCGACCGGGAGCAGGATCGCAGTAAACATCATAATCTCCCTAGAACTAAAATGCCGGCTTCGTCTGGCGGCGGCGCTGGAATAAGATGACGATGACGAGCAGGATCAAAGCCGGAATATAGAAGATTTCCTTGATCATGCGATCGGCGGGCAGATTAATGCCGACAACTTCCACCGGGGTGTCGCCGTAGAAATCCAGCTTCTTGCCCAGATCCTCGAACTTGGTACCCGGGAACGGCTCCTCCATCTTGGTCTTGCCGTCCTCGGATACGACGACGAGGCCGTTGGCTTCCAGGCGTTTATCGCCGGGACCGGCCTTGCCGAGCGGTATGATCAGCGTCTCCTTGGTGATCACGTCGGCGTCGTCGAAATCCGGTCCGGTGATATTGACCCTGAGATCGGCCCCCTCCGGCAGTTGGCCGGCGATTTCCACGATTTCCGACCCCGGCCGGGTCTCGTAGGGCGACTGAATGTAGTCGAGCCAGAAGCCCGGCCGGAACAGGGTGAAGGCGACCAGGAGCAGCGCCACGCTTTCCCAAATATGGTTGCGGGTCAGGAAATAGCGCTGGGTGGCCGCCGCAAAGAGCAGCATGGCGATCACAGCCACAATGAACACGAATATGCCTTTGGCCAAGGTGACATCGATCAGCAGCAACTCCGTGTTGAACAGGAACAGGAACGGCAGCAGCGCCGTACGGATATCATAGGCGAAGCCCTGCAGACCGGTCTTGATCGGATCACCACGGGAGATCGCCGCCGCGGCGAAGGCGGCTAGCCCCACCGGCGGCGTGTCGTCGGCCAGGATGCCGAAATAGAACACGAACATATGGACGGCGATCAGCGGCACGATGAGGCCGCTCTTGGCGCCAAGCGCGACGATGACCGGGGCCATCAGCGACGAGACGACGATGTAATTCGCCGTGGTCGGCAGGCCCATGCCCAGGATCAGGCTCATGATCGCCACCAGGATGAGCATGACGATCAGGTTGCCGCCGGACAGGAACTCGACGAATTCACCGACCACCTGATGGGCGCCGGTGAGCGAGATCGTGCCGACAATGATGCCGGCGGCGCCGGTCGCCACGCCGATGCCGATCATATTGCGGGAGCCGGAGATCATGCCCTCGACCCATTCGCCGACGCCACGGCGGAAGGCGCCGCCAAGATTGCCGGCGCCACGGAACATGGCCTTGATGGGATGCTGGGTGAGCGCCACGAAGATCATCGCCATGGTCGCCCAGAAGGCCGACAAAGCCGGCGACAGGCGTTCCAGCATGATGCACCAGATGAGGATGACGATCGGCAGGATGTAGTAGAGCCCGGTGATCGCCGTCTCGCCGGCCTTCGGCAGTTCGGTGATCGGCGCGTCGGGATCATCGACCTCAAGGTCGGGATGCTTGGCGGCGAACCATAAAAGCACCAGATAGGCGATGAAGCAGCCGAGCACGACGACGTAGAAGGCGATGGCCGGGGCCGCCACCTTTATCCAGCCGATGCCGTAATAGACCGCTATTCCCAGCAAGGCGATGCCGATAAAGCCCGTCAATACGCCAATCAGCTTGGCGCCGATGGTCACCGTGGAGGGCGGCTTCTGCATGCCCTTCAGATCCATTTTCAAGGCTTCCAGGTGGACGATGTAGACCAGCGCGATATAGGAGACCAGCGCCGGAACCAGGGCATGCTTGATGATCTCGGTATAGGGGACGCCGGTGAATTCGGAGATCAGGAAGGCGGCGGCGCCCATGACCGGCGGGGTCAATTGACCGTTGGTGGACGACGCCACCTCCACGGCGCCGGCCTTTTCGGGCGAAAAGCCGGTCTTTTTCATCAGGGGAATGGTGAAGGTGCCGGTGGTCACCGTATTGGCGATCGAGGAACCGGAATAAAGCCCGCTCATGGCCGAGGCAACCACGGCGGCTTTGGCCGGACCGCCGCGCAGATGGCCGAGCAGGGCGAAGGCGATCTTAATGAAGAAGTTGCCGGCGCCGGCCTTTTCCAGAATGGCGCCGAACAGGACGAACAGGAAGATCAGCGACGCGGAGACGCCGAGTGCGACGCCGAACACGCCCTCATTCTGCATCCAATAATGCCACATGGCCTTGCCGAAGGAGGCACCCTTCCACTGAATGGCGTCCGGCAGCCAACTGGCGTGGCCGAAGAAGACGTAGCAGACGAAGACGCTGGCGACGATCACCAAGGGCAGGCCGAGCGCCCGGTAGACGGCGATGGCAAGCACGATCATGCCGATTGACGAAATGATCAGGTCGCCGGTGGTCGGCAGGCCGGCGCGGACGGCGATTTCCTCACGCAGGATCACCGTATAAAGGCAGACGACAATGCCGAGAATGGCGAGCACCCAGTCGTACCACGGGATGTTCCGACGCGAACTCGTCTTGAACAGGGGATAGGCGAGCGCCGCCAAAAACAGGGCGAAGGCCAGGTGAATGAGGCGGGCGTTGGAATTGGTGACGATGACGCTGATGCCGGTCACATCGGTCAGAAAAAACGGCAGGTTGGAAGCGATATAAAGCTGAAACACGGCCCACAGGAACGCGGTGGTTACGATCAGCTTGCCCTGCCAATTGTCCGGATTGCGGGCGCCGGTATCTACTTGGGCGACCAAATCGTCAATATTCTCAGCCGTGAGTTCTCGCTCGGCCATAATCCTCCCCCCGGACGACAGCTTCCCCGACTGTCGCCTCACAACAATTTATTGTACGAACGGGGCGGCCGGGCCGCCCCGCACGGTGGGCCGACCTACAGCCAGCCTTTTTCCTTGTAATATTTTTCCGCGCCCGGATGCAGCGGCGCCGAAAGTGAATCCTTGATCATTTCCTCCGGCTTCAAATTGGCGAAAGCCGGATGCAGTTTCTTGAACTGATCGAAATTTTCAAACACCGCCTTGACGACCACGTACACGACGTCGTCGGGCACGTCGGCGGAGGTCACGAATGTGGCGCCGACGCCGAACGTGTTGACGTCTTCCTTGTTGTTGTACATGCCGGCAGGAATGGTCGCCTTGCGATAATAGGAATTGTCGGCGACCAGCTTGTCGATTTCCGGGCCGGTGGCATTGACCAGATGCGCGGCGCAGGTGGCGAGCGATTCCTGGGTCAGGGCGGACGGATGGCCGACCAGCCAGAAGTAGGCATCGATCTTGCCGTCACAGACCGCCTGACCGGTTTCAGCCGATTTCATTTCGGCGGCGAGCTTCAGATCCTCGCGCTTCCAGCCAAGCGCACCTTCCAACACTTCCCAGGTGCCGCGGGTACCCGAACCCGGATTGCCGATATTCAGGCGCTTGCCTTTCAGGTCGGTAATGTTCATCACGCCGGAGGCGTCGCTGGCGATGATGGTGACCGGTTCGGGATGCACGGAGAAGACCGCCCGCAGCTTGTCGAACTTGCCTTTGTCCTCGAATTTCGACGTGCCGTTATAGGCATGGTACTGCCAGTCGGACTGGGCAACGCCGAATTCCAGGTCGCCGATGCGGATGGTGTTGATGTTGTAGATGGAGCCGCCGGTGGATTCGGCCGAGCAGCGAATGCCATGCTCCTTGCGGTTTTTATTGACCAGTCGGCAGATCGCGCCGCCGGTGGGATAATAGACGCCGGTCACGCCACCGGTACCGATGGAGATAAATCGCTGGTCGGCGGCCTGTGCGCCGAACGCCACCATCACGGCCACCGATGCGATGCCGAGTGCTTTCTTGAACATAGGGTCCTCCCTCTTGCTACCCGTCAACAGACATTACCGGTCATGGCGGTCGCGATCCATTAGCCGGATCGTCAAGCTTTGTCCCCTTGTCGTACGCCGTCGTCGGACGAACCGAAAGGACGGACATTGCGGCGGGGATGAGCCATGATTGGCGTTGTCCATTGTACGGGACCATAGACCGGCGGAACAAATTGATCCAGTGCATCAACCGCTCCGCCGACGAATTGCGCATTCAAACATTTCGGAGAGAGACATATCAATCGAAAACTGTATTAACTTTCCGCAATTTAGCGAAATCCCGATTATCAGTCAGGAATTCGGGCGGTCGGCTTGAAACGATCAGTCATTTGGGCTATTGCAAGAAAGATGAGCAATTGTCGTCATTTTGGGGATTGGTGGTGGACCGCTTAACGGGCGGCCGATTCATTTTCCTTCGACTTAATTGAAACCAGGCCGCTCGATCGTCGGGCGGCCTGTTTTGTTTGGCGGCTGTCCGAATGTCGGGGCGGGTAGCAGGACGCGCAAAGATGACCAAGACCGAGAAATTCCGAACCGCGGGCGACATAAATGTCATCCGGTCAAGCCGGGGCATTGCCTATGACGACGCCACCCATTCTTGGTTGCGGCGGCTCGACAGCCAGCGCGGCGCGGTGTTTTCCTCCAATTATGAATATCCGGGCCGCTATCAACGCTGGGATGTCGGCCTGGCCAACCCGCCGCTGGCGGTGACCGCGCGCGGTCGGCGGGTGACCATCGAGGCGCTTAACGATCGGGGTGCAATACTGTTGGCGCCGATCCATGATGTCCTCCGTTTGTCGCCAGACCTAGCGCGCTGCGAGATTGACGATCAATGCATCGAGATCGACGTCAAACCGTTGGAAGGCCGGTTCGCCGAGGAACAGCGCAGCCGGCAGCCATCGGTGTTTTCGGTGATCCGCGCGATCATCGGATTGTTCGCCTCCGACGACGAAACACTCGGCCTTTACGGCGCCTTCGGTTATGACCTGGCATTCCAGTTCGAGCCGATCGAACAGCGCCTTGCGCGGCCCGCCTGGCAGCGCGACCTGGTGCTCTACCTGCCGGACGAGGTGTTGGTGGTCGACCATTACGGGCGCCAGGCGACGGTGATCGAATTCGATTTTGAGGTCGGAGAAAATTCGACCGTCGGCATGCCTCGCGAAGGCTTGGAAGTCCCCTTCCAGGCCCCGGACCGGGATCCGGGCCGCGGTGACCATCAACCGGGCGAATATGCCGCCTCGGTCAAGGTCGCCAAGGATTATTTTCGCCGCGGCGATCTGTTCGAGGTGGTTCCCGGCCAGGTCTTCTATGAGCGCTGCCGGACGCAGCCCTCGGCGATCAGCCGCCGTCTCCAGGCGGTCAATCCGTCGCCCTACAGTTTCATGATCAATCTGGGAGACAGCGAATATCTGGTCGGTGCGTCGCCGGAAATGTATGTGCGGGTAACCAATCAGCGGCGCATCGAGACATGCCCGATATCGGGCACCATCCGCCGCGGCAAGGATGCGATCGAGGACGAACAGCAGATCCGCAAGCTCCTGAATTCGGCGAAGGACGAGGCGGAGCTGACCATGTGTTCCGATGTCGACCGCAACGACAAGAGCCGGATCTGCCTGCCCGGCTCGGTCAGGGTGATCGGCCGGCGGCAGATCGAGATGTATTCCCGGCTGATCCACACCGTCGATCACATCGAGGGCATCTTGCGTGACGACATGGATGCACTGGACGCGTTCCTGTCGCATGCCTGGGCGGTGACCGTGACCGGAGCGCCGAAGGCCTGGGCGATGGATTTCATCGAGCGGCATGAAAAGAGCCCGCGGGCCTGGTATGGCGGCGCCATCGGCATGCTGCCCTTCAACGGCAATATGAATACCGGGCTGATCCTGCGCACCATCCGCATCAAGGACGGTATCGCCGAAGTGCGCGCCGGAGCGACCCTGTTGTTCGACAGCGATCCGGAGGAAGAGGAGAAGGAAACCGAGCTTAAAGCCTCGGCCTTGCTCGGCGCGATCCGCGATGCCGGCAAGGCGACCGAAGACGATGGCGCGGCCGACAGGGGCCATGTGGGCGCCGGCATGCGGATCCTGCTCGTTGATCACCAGGACAGTTTCGTGCACACGCTTGCCAACTACTTCCGCCAGATCGGCGCTGATGTGACCACCATTCGTTCGCCGGTTACCGGTGCGGAACTGGACGCGGCGAAACCTGATTTGGTGGTACTGTCGCCGGGGCCGGGGCGGCCGTCGGATTTCGATTGCGCGACGACCATCGGCCTGGTGCTCGAACGGCACTTGCCGCTGTTCGGCGTCTGCCTCGGATTGCAGGCAATCACCGAATATTTCGGTGGTGCTTTGCAGCAACTCGACACGCCGATGCACGGCAAGCCATCAGTGATCCGGCTACATGCACCGAGCGTGATCTTCGACGGCATGGGCGAGTTGGCCACCGTCGGCCGCTATCACTCGCTTTATGCCGACCGGACCGCCCTGCCCGACGCGCTGCGGGTGACCGCGGAAACCGATGACGGCGTCGTCATGGCGATCGAGCATGAAAGCCTGCCGGTGGCGGCGGTGCAATTTCACCCCGAATCCATCATGTCGCTCGCCGACCATGCGGGCCTGCATATGCTGGAAAACGTGGTAGAGCGGCTGGTCGGCGCGGCGCGATAGTTACAGACGGAATTGCTTTTTCTGTCTGTAACTGATAAAGTTACAGACGAAATACTGAAAAATGTCTGTAACTATGTCCCCCTATTCGCCGACCATATTGACCGTATATCAGGATCTTGTTCAGCAGGTTCACGCCGCCACCGACCGGTACGGATCGATTTTCAAACGCACTATCAAAGGGATAGAATACGCCTATATCAAACAGCAAGTCGGATCCAAGCGCCGGGACATTTTTCTCGGCCGCACCGACGACGATGCCGTTTTGACGCGAATAGAAGACGTTCGCGAGGCTACCGAGCAGGCAAAGGGGCGAAGAAAACTCATCGGAATGCTGAAATCGGCCGGGATCCCGGCGCCGACACGGGCGCTCGGACAGGTGCTGGATGCCCTGGCCGATGCCGGGATTCTTCGGCAAACCGTTGTTGTCGGTACCGCCGCCTATCAATGCTACGCGCCGATTGTCGGCGAGGCGCTTCCTCAATCGTCGCTCATGACCCAGGACGCGGATCTGGCGACCGCATCGTTGACGATCACCAGCGTGGATGCCGAAGACACCATGGAGGCAATCCTAAGGCGCGCCGACAAGAGCTTCCGACCCGTTCCCGGCCTCGACCCCCGCGCGCCGCCCTCCTCCTTTCGTTCGACGGACAACTTTGTTGTCGACCTGCTGACGCCGCGGATGCGACGCGACGACCGCAATCCGATGCCACTTGACGGACTGAATGCCGGCGCGACGCCCCTGCAATATCTGCGCTGGTTGATTGAGAGCCCGCTTCAGGCCGTCGCACTGCATGGGTCCGGCGTCGGGCTCCATGTGCCCTCACCGGCTCGATTCGCCGTTCATAAACTGATCATCGCGCAAAAAAGGGCCTTCGACCGGTCAAAGCGTGACAAAGACCTGCGGCAGGCCCGGGCGCTGATCGATATCCTCGCGCGGTCCGACCGTTGGGCGATTTCCGATGCCCTTGACAGCGCAATTCGACAAGGCAAGGCCGGTTGGAAAGGACCGATCGACCGTTCTTTGAAAGAGCTCGACCGGACCGTCGACGCGTTGACAAATCCGGATTGATTGCCGTGCCCGTCACGCAGACGGCGGCAATCAGGCCGCCTTTGCGTTCAGCGCCTGCACCGTGACGACCGCGAAGAGCAGGAAGGATACCGCATAGGCGATCGAGGAGATGGCGGCGATCGGCTCGTATTGGATGTTGCCGGAATAGATC
Source organism: Rhodobiaceae bacterium (assembly GCA_965224185.1). Lineage (GTDB taxonomy): Bacteria > Pseudomonadota > Alphaproteobacteria > Rhizobiales. The sequence continues at coordinate 997,255 of OZ245042.1, forward strand.
AAGGCGAGGCCGATAATGATGCCGGCCAGCGAGACCTGGGCGAGCCAGAAATGGACACGGGCCAGCAGGCCGGTGGCTGCCTCGGCGAACCGGTCATAGAAAAAACCGAAGACGAAAAAACTGAGCCAACCGATGACCATGATATGGGCGTGGGTCGGCATTTGGGCGTGATTGGTGGAGATCGCCATATGCAGGCCGAGCAGCATGCCGAGCAGGCCATAGACAACAGCCGTATAGAAAAACCATTTCGCGATTGCGTTCATTCGTGCCCCTCCCTTGATTCGTTTTTTACAAGTTTATAGAAGAGGCAGGTGAATTCGACTGTTAACTGTTTAACCGAAGTAATATCCTGATAAATTCATATCGAATATTGGCGATTTGGGCGCGAACCTGATAGCCCCCGCCCTTTGATTTGCCTAACGCGGCGCCATGCGGATCGCACCGTCCAGGCGGATCACTTCGCCGTTGAGCATGCGGTTCTCGCACATATGGCGCACAAGTCCGGCAAATTCCGCCGGGTCGCCGAGGCGGGACGGGAACGGCACCTGCTTTCCGAGCGAGTCCTGCACGTCCTGTGGCAACGTCTCCAGCATCGGCGTCAGGAAGATGCCCGGCGCGATCGCCAGGACGCGGATACCGTATTGGGACAGATCGCGGGCGGCCGGCAGGGTCATGCCGACGATCCCCCCTTTAGAGGACGAATAGGCGGCCTGCCCGATCTGGCCATCAAAGGCGGCGACGGAGGCCGTTGAAACGATCAATCCGCGCTCGCCGTCATCGGTCGCCGGGTCGATGGTGATCATGCCGGCGGCCGACCGGGACAGGCAGCGAAAGGAGCCGACCAGGTTGATGTCGATGGTCTTTTGGTACATGCCCATATCGTGGGGCAGTCCGCGCGACACGGTTTTCGCCGCCGGGCCGATGCCGGCGCAATTGACCAGGATGCGCTCCTGGCCATGGGCGGAGCGGGCCTTTTCGAAGCCTGCATCGACGCTGTCATCGGCGGTGACGTCGACAGTGCAGAAAATGCCGCCGATATCCGCGGCGACCGTCTCGCCGCGCTCCGCATTGACGTCGAACAGGGCCACCCTGACCCCCTCCTCCGCCAATGCACGCGCGCAGGCCTCGCCCAGGCCGGAGGCGCCACCGGTCACAACGGCGCTGACTGATCCATCAAGCTTCATGGTTTATTGTCTCCCTATGGTGGAACGGCGCCATCTGATCCGGACTGCCGGATTGTGAATTTCACCGCTGTTGAGAGCCGTTATGGCGCCAGAATTGCCACATCAATCGGATGCGATGTTCCTGAAATGGACATATCACGGCGGATAGTCGCCGAGTCGGCCTCGGTGTACCCTTGTCCGCGCGCCACGTCCAGACATGATGCGGTGGACAGCGCCCGCGTTTTTAGCACCTTGTTGTGGCTTTCCAATTTGGCGGCGAGATTGACCGGATCGCCGATGACCGTGAATTCCAGTCGATCCTCGACGCCGACCACACCCACCGTCACGCGTCCACAGGCAACGGCGCAACCGATACGGAAATCGCGCGGCCAGCCCTTGTCGGTGAAAGTCGACTGAGCGTCCGAAATGGTGTCGACGATCGCCCTTGCCGCCCGCAATGCGTCGGCTGCATGGGTATCGGAGGGTTCGACAGCACCGAAGGTCGCCAAGATGCCATCGCCGAGAAACTTGTCGACCCTGCCGCCATGGGCCTGGATGATCGGCACGACGGTAGACTGGTAGCAGCTTAGGACGGCAAAGACCGTTTCGGGCTGCAAGGTCGCCGAGGTCCTGGTGAAATCGCGCACATCGACCATGAGCACCGCCGCGTCGCGGGATTGCCCTTCGCCGACGTGAATGTCCTCGTCCGCCTCGGCGATGGACCGGGCGACTTCGGGCGCGAAAAACCGCTTCAAATCGGTCGCCGCCGCATGTTCGCGAACGGCGGCGACGAGCAGCCTGCGGCCGCGGATAAGGGCCAGCGACAGGATGACGGTGACCGCGAAAATGATCATGATCTTGTCGACCTCGGCGCCGATCAGGATCGCGTTCATGGTCAAGTATTCAACGTAGTTGCGGGTAACATACATGTGGCTCGGGTCGGAGATTACCGCATAGCCGACCAGGGCGATCCAGCCGGCAATGGCGACCAGACCGCTCAACAGCACATAGCGCGGGTCGAAACGCAGGGCCCGCAAGGCGATGAACAGAAATATGTACATTGCCGTCGGCGACTTCAGGTAGAAGGTGGGGTGCTGGTCGTATTGAATGTGGAAACTGAAAATAATGCCGAACAGCAAGGCCACGTCGGTGACGATGGACAGAAACAGGTACCAGTCCGGCAACCGGTATCGGTAGGACAGGAGCAGCCGGATCAGCGTGAATGCGAAATAGGCGGTGAGCGCGATCGGAACGAAATTGAAGCCTTGCGAGCCTTGCGCCCGCGGCACCAGGGCATAGAGGACGGCGAATGTCACAACGATCGCCAGTTGGGCCCAGCCGATCAGGATCTCCGACGAGGATTCGCGATCACGCACCTCCCGGTTCACCCGGTCGGGCAGCCTGGCCCGCGGCAAGTCCACATCCTTGTCGCCGATCAGCCAACCAAGCAGATTTGCCAGCATGACTACCAGTGGTCCTCAAATACGGCCCATGTGATGGGTCAGTTGGGTGTGCCGGCCCGGCACGGCGCAGAAATCACAAATGCCGGGCGACTGCATTGTCCGATGAGCACCGACAGAGTGTCGAGGTAAATTTGGAGCTCGTTCGGCCGGTTGCAAGAATATGCACTCAAAGGTGACCGCGCGTGACCCGTCTCAGGCGGTTTCAACGTGCAACTCGACACCTTCCCGGGCCACGATCGTACCCGGATATCGGCGATCCGCATCCTTGGCGATGCGGTCGAGTTGGGCGTCGGTGCGCCCGGGATCATGATGAAAGATCACCGGTTTGGCCACATTGCAGGCCTTGGCGACCGCCAGGCAATTGTCCCAGGTGGAATGGCCCCAGCCGCGACACTTGGCGAATTCCTCGTCGTTGAACATGGCGTCATAGACCATGATTTCGGCGTCACGGACGAAATCGGCAAGCCGGTCGTCGAATTCCGGCGTGCCGTGTTCGTAATCGGTGATAATGCAGATGGACTTGCCGCCGGCCTCAAGGCGATAGCCGGTGCAGCCGCCGGGATGGTTCAGCGCCATGGTGCGCAAGGTAATGCCGTCCGCCGGCCGCAGAGTGTCGCCCTGCTTGAAGGTGCGGAATGTGATGCTTTGCAGGATCTCGGTACTCACCGGAAAGACCGGCGGCGCCATCAGCCGTTCGATGGATTCAATGAAGGCCGCCGGATCGGGCACATGGCCGGCCCACAATGTGATATCGAAACCGGGCATCATGCCCGGGCGGAAAAACGGCAGGCCGCAAATATGGTCCAGGTGAAAATGGGTGAAATACAGATTGGCGGCCTTGCGCCCGGTCTCGTGCATCCAGACGCCCAGGGCACGGGCGCCTGATCCGGCGTCGAAGATGATCAGTTCCTCGCCGACTTCCACGGTGATGCACGTTGTGTTGCCGCCATATTTGACCGTGTCGGGGCCCGGCGCCGGCAGCGAGCCGCGCACGCCCCAAAAGCGGAGCTTCAGACCGGACTTGTCGCCGGCGGACATCAGGACGACGCGGCTTCCGGATGCCGCGCCTGAAGATCGGCGAGGTCGCGCGTGGTGCGCTCAAGCCGCAAGGCAAGAACCCGCATGACCTCCAGGGCCATGTCGGGGAAATCGGTCATGAATTTCAGGAAATTCTCCTTCGAGATCGTCAGCACATTGAGGTCCGAGGCGGCGACGACCGTCGCCGTGCGTGGTACGTCACAGATGATGGCGATTTCACCGACCATGTCGCTCTCGCCCAGGGAGGCAACCGTCAAATTGCCCTGATCCGTGCTTTTGACCACATCGGCGACACCTTCCATGATGATATAGGCGGCATCACCGGGCTCGCCCTCGTGAAACAGGTGTTCACCGGGCTTGAAACTGACGCGCTCGCTAATGAACGCCAGAATACGCAACTTGGCCGGATCGATCTCTTTGAAGATCGGAACGCGCCGTAGCGCATCGACCTCAACATCCAGGCTCACAACTCAAGCCCTCCTAGTTACATTTGACACCCGCGATGATCACTTTCCCCCGCTGACCTCGGCGTAGGTGCCCTGTGCCGCAAGTTTGCCGTCCTTGATAACGAATATCTGCTCAAAATCCTTAACAAGTTCCAGCCTTGACGCACCAAATACCAGAATACGGTCTTTTGTGCGCTCTTTTATCACATTGAGTATGTGTTGGTCTTCTTCACTTGTCGTATCGGCTATACCATTGAGAATGGTGATTGCCGGGCGTTTTAACAATGCCCGGGCGAGCCCGACCTTCTGGCGCTGGCCGGCGGACAGGCGCGAACCGGCCACGCCAACGTGGAAATCCAGGCCGGCGAGCGCGATTGGCGTGCGCAGGTCCATTTCGGCCACGGTGTCGCCGATCAGCATGTCGATTCGCTCGCGGGCGCCGCGCCGATCGAGCCGCGGCTTGCCGAAAATCAGATTGTCTTCGATCGTCAACGGCGGGATGTAGTGATCGATGTCGAACAACACGAACTCGTCGGTGGCGAAGTCCCGGAACCTGGCCCGGGCGGCAAGCACCTTGCGCTCGCGCTCCTCGTTCATGATGCCCAGACGGTGGCGTGTCGGGATCAGCTTGAAGGCAACACCGATCAGCATGCGTTTTTCGGTATAGTTCAGCTTGCCGGCATCGGCTTTTGCCTTGCGCACAATCTTTTCAAAAGTCGGCAATTCGTCGACGGTGATGAAGCTGAATTCGCCGAGCAGCGAATTGTCGTCGGTAATGGTGGAAAACAGTTCGATCATGGTTTCGGAGATGATCAGGCCGATCTCCACCAGTTCCGCTTCCATTTCGGTTTCCTGGAGAAAGCGGGTGACCGCCGGATGGTCGGGGATATGCTCCAACTCCATATTCGGATCGGCGGGCAGCGCGAACAGCAGATTTTCCACCAGCGTGGCGCTGCGGTTGTAGCGATCCATGGCCCACAGGTCGATCAGATCGTCCAGTTCCGGATCGGAGGTCACGCGCTCGTTGATCGCTTTGCGCACGGAGAGCACGCGTTCGGCAAGGCCGCCAACGACATCGACCCGCGATTGCAGTCCCATGCGATAGACATCGTCGCCCATGCCGAAGACATCGATGAGGCCGATCCCCTCGCCGTCGAGTTCGTCGGCGTCGGCGACACCGGCTTCGGCGAAATTCTCCCAGCGATCCAGAATGTCAAGCGGCGTATTGGCGGTCGCCTCGGCTTCCACCTGGCGCAAATGGACTTCATCGCTCGGCCGGACCGGGTCGTCCGACGCCTGCGGCCGATGCCGCAGGCCGTAGCGCAGATTGCCGCGAATGGTGTCGGTGAAAATGTGCGGCGCGCCGGGCACGTGGGCGATCGAACGCCCCAGCACGGCTTCGGGCAGGTCGTCCACGTCACGACCGCCGACGGTCACCTTGCCGGAATCGGCGGATATCAGGCCGGCCATGATCTGCAATAGCTCCGAGCGCCCGCTGCCGTCGCCGCCCACCACGGCCACGGCGCCCGACGACGGTATGGTGAAGGAGATGCCGCTCAATTCCTGGCCGGTGCCGCCGGAGAAACTGACGTTTTTCAAAACGATCTCGCCGGACAGCGGCTCGGCGCCCTCGGCATCGTCGAGCAGGCGCTCGCGCGGATAAAGGTCTGGCGGATCGAAGTTTTCGATCACAGTCTGATACTTGACCTGCACGTCGGCGAATTGCTGGTAGTAGGACAATAGTTCCTTCCACGGGCCGGCGAGATCCTTGTATGCGGCAAGCACAGCGACCAAGGCGCCGAAGCTGATCTCGCCCTCGATCACCAGATAGCCGCCGACCGAATAGAAGAAGAAGGGAGTCAACTGATTGAGGAAATTGTTGACGAACTTGATCATGTATTTCCGCTTGAAAATCTCCAGGCGGATTTGGAAGTTGGTCAGCAGGCGGTCGGAAATGTCGGCCAAATGCCAGACCGACGTATCGTTGCCGTGAATTTCGCCGACTGCGGTAATGCTTTCGCCGATGCGGTCGGACATCTGACGGATATTCTTGACCCGTTCGCGGGCCAGACGGATCACCTTGGCCTGCAGACGCGGGATCAGTACGGCCTGCACCGGATAAAGCGCGATCGCCGCGGCGCCGAGATAGGGATCCTGGACAAAGATGAAGGATATATAGACCAGCAGGGTCCCGCCTTGGAAGGCCGGCAAGGCGATGGCGTCGCCGATGAAGCCGCCGAGCGGCTCTACCTCGGCGGTGATCATCGGGATGATTTCGCCGGAACTGATATTGCGGAAATGCGGCAGGCGGAACCGCAGGACCCGCTCGTAAAGGTCATAGCGCAGGCGGCGGAGCATGCGCTCGCCGGTGATGCCCTTATAGATGTTGAGCGTGTATTTGACGCCGTTATTGAGGATCACCAGGGCCAGGAAGCCGAAGCAGAGCAGGATCAGAAATTCCACCTGGCCGAACTCCGCGCCGAAGATCTCTCGCGGGAAATCGGTGCCCTGGATGGCGTCGTTGACGATCATCTTGGGCAGTTCCAGGGTGTAATACAGGATCGGGAACGACAGGACGGTAATAAACAGAATGACGATCTGGCGGGACCTGCTGTATTTCCAGATATACCGGAACAGGCTTTTATCCATTCTCAGCCCCTCATAATCCCAAATCCGGGCGGATTTTTCGCGCGGCCGCGACCCCGACCCGCAGCGCGTCCTCGAACCGTTGCCCCGTTGTCATATCGAATATGTATTGTTTTCGCCACCTTATGCTAGTGGATTGAATCAGGGATACGATACATTTAGGACGGGTTTGCAGGGTCTTCGGCAAGGCGGGGAGCGAATTCCCCCTTGTGGTCATGTTCCGCGAGGACTATCTATTTGCCAGTGGGTTAATCAATCGGTTCCATGGACCAGATGATGGCAAATTGAGGCTGGACCGGTTTTGGAAAATACGTGAAAATACTTATCATACAGAGCGGCAGGGATATCGACCTGATAGTCGACGGAAAAAGCAAAAACATCGATCCTTGAGGTAGTGTTGCAAGTACCATGTTCCCCGACAAACCGCGCATCCTGATCTATAGCCACGATTCCTTCGGCCTCGGCCATTTACGGCGCTGCCGGGCGATCGGCCATTCGCTGGCGTCTCATTTCGGCGACATGTCGGTCCTGATCCTGTCGGGATCGCCGATCATCGGCAGTTTCGATTTCCGCAGCCGGGTCGATTTCGTACGCGTTCCCGGCGTGATCAAGAAACGCAATGGCGAATATACGTCGTCGAACCTGCATCTCGACATCGAACACACTTTGGCGATCCGTGCCTCGATCATCGAGCACACGGCCCGGGTGTTCAAGCCGGATATCTTTCTGGTGGACAAGGAACCGCTGGGCCTGCGCGGCGAGGTCAAGCCGACGCTGGAAACCCTGAAACGGTTCGGCACCCGGCTCATCCTCGGCCTGCGCGACGTGATGGACGATCCGGAGACCCTGCGCGAGGAATGGGCGCGCAAGGAGGTCTATCCGGCCTTCGACACGCTCTATGACGAAATCTGGGTCTATGGTCATCAAGGCATCCATGATCCCTATCAAGGCATGCCGGTGAGCGGGGCGACGCGGGACAAGACCCGCTATATGGGCTACCTGCGGCGCAGCCGGTCGCAGGGCCTGCAGAAAGTGGCGCCGATGCCCTTCGGCGACGATCCGTTCATTCTGGTGACACCGGGCGGCGGTGGTGACGGCGTGGAACTGGTAGAATGGGTGATGCGCGCCTATGAGGCGCGCAAGGAACCGCTCTATCCGGTCTTGTTCGTGCTCGGCCCGTTCATGGACGTGGAACACCAGCACGATTTCAGCAAACGGGCGGAAAAGTTACCCAATGCGCGGGTGATCCGCTTTACCGCGCATATTGAGGAATATATGAGCCGGGCAACGGCGATCGTCGGCATGGGCGGTTACAATATTTTCTGCGAGATCCTATCCTTCGACAAACCGACCTTGCTGGTGCCGCGCGTGGTGCCGCGCCGTGAACAGGCAATCCGCGCCGCCAATGCGGAAGCCGCCAACATGGTCCGCGTTCTACCGATCGACCGCTTTCCCGATACGGCCCTGATGATCGAGGCGCTCAGAACGCTGCCGATGACGCCGCCGCCTTCCGCGGCCGGATTATCGGGCCTGCTCGGCGGGCTCGATGCCATCAACGAGCGCGTGGCGGCGATCCTGGAGGAGAAGAGCCCGGACGCGGCGCCGGAAGACATGTTGACCGACACCGCCATTCGCGCCTAAGTCTGGGCGCGTTCACTCTGTCCGATAGATCATCTCTCCATGTCGCGCATTGCTGTCGTGCTGAAGGGGTATCCGCGATTGTCGGAGACCTTCATTGCCCAGGAAATTCTTGGCCTGGAACGGCGGGGGATCGACCAATTGATCGTGTCGCTGCGCAAACCCTATGACCCGTTCTGCCACGATATGCATCGGGAGATCCGGGCCGACATTCTCTATCTGCCGGAATATTTGAAGGATGATCCCAAACGGGTGCGCGCCGGGCGGCGGTTGGCGCAGGCATTGCCGGGCCATGAAGCGGCGCGGGCCGTGTTCGACCGCGATCTTAAGCGCGACAGAACAGTCAATCGCTGGCGGCGCTGGGGGCAGGCCTGTGTGCTGGCGCGGGAATTGCCCGATGACGTGACCCATCTGCACAGCCATTTCCTGCACACGCCGGCCTCGGTCACGCGCTATGCCGCAAAGCTGCGCGGGCTCACCTGGTCGTTTTCGGCCCACGCCAAGGATATCTGGACGAGCCCGGACTGGGAGCTTGCCGAAAAGATCGCCGATGCCCGATGGGGCGCCACCTGTACCGGTGTCAATGCCGATCATTTGCGCCAGATCGGCAATTGTGCGACGCCGGTGGATCTCATTCACCACGGTCTGGATCTTACCCGCTTTCCGCCGCCCAAGGCCACCTATTCCGGCGCCGATGGCCGGGGCACGGAGCCGGTGCGGCTGCTTTCGGTCGGCCGGGCAGTGGAAAAGAAGGGTTATGATGATCTGCTGGCGGCGCTGGCCATGCTGCCCGCCGAGATCAATTGGACCTTCACCCATATTGGTGGTGGCGGATTGTTGAAGAAACTTAAGATGCAAGCCGACAGGCTGGAGATGGCCTCCCGCATCACCTGGCTCGGCGCCCTGCCCCGGCCGGATGTCATCGATGCCTGCCTGACGGCCGATCTGTTCGTCCTGCCGAGCAAGATCACCAAATCCGGCGACCGGGACGGCATCCCGAATGTACTGATGGAAGCGGCGGCGCTCGGCCTGCCGGTGATTTCGACCCGGGTTTCGGCGATTCCAGAGCTGGTGGTCGACGGCAAGACCGGGCTCCTGGTCGCGCCGCGCGACCGGGCGGCGCTGGCTGAGGCCATCGAAAGCCTGATCCGGTCGCCGAAGCGACGCGAAGACCTGGGGCGCCGGGCGGCTGACTTGTTGAAACGCGACTTCTCCTGCGAGCCGGGCATCGACCGGGTCGCCGAACGGCTGCGCCAATGGTTATGAAGGCTGCCTTCTATGCGCCTATGAAGCCGGTCGACCATCCGGTGCCCTCCGGTGACCGGCAGGTGGCGCGCCTGATCATCCGGGCGCTCGGCGAGATCGATGTCGACGTCGAGATCGCCTCGACCTTGCGCACCTGGCTGCGCGACCCGGATCGCGCGGCGCAAAGCGATCTCGCCGGGCGAAGCCGCCAGGAAGTGGACCGCCTGCTGGCCGATTGGAATGGCCGGGGATATCGCCCGGACCTTTGGATCACCTACCATCTCTATCACCGGGCGCCGGACTGGATCGGTCCAAGCGTTTGCGACGCGCTGCACATTCCCTATGTGGTGATCGAGGCGAGCCGGGCAGCACGGCGGCAGCACGGTTCCTGGTCTTTCGGTTTCGCCGCGGCAGAAGCGGCGCTCAAGCGCGCCGATCTCGTCGTCTATATGCATCACAAGGACCGGCGCGGGCTGGCGGCGGTGCTGCCGGAGGAGCGACTGATGCATCTGGTGCCGTTCATCGACACGGCGCCTTTTGCAAAGATCGCAAAAAAACGGCCGGCCACGCCCCACGATCCGCCGCGGCTGCTCACCGTCGCCATGATGCGGCCAGGCCAGAAGGACCGGTCCTACGCGGCGCTTGCAGAAGTGATGGCGCGGCTTGACGATTATCCCGGCCGCCTCACGATCGCCGGCGATGGTGACATGCGGGACGCGGTCCTTGCGCGGTTCGATACGAATCGCATCTCCTATCTCGGCGTCAAACCGGCCGATGACATGGAAAGTGTTTATCTCGCCGGCGACCTTTTCATATGGACGGCGGTCAAGGAGGCCTATGGCCTGGTCTTCCTGGAGGCGCAGGCGAGCGGATTGCCGGTGGTCGGCTCCGATGCCGGCGGCGTGCCGGAAATCATCCGCGATGGCGAGACCGGACTGATCACGCCGGAAGGCGACATCGACGCGTTTGCCGGCGCGGTCCGCGCCTTGCTCGCGGATCCGGTGCGAACAGCGGCAATCGGCCGCGCAGCCACGGAGCATGTGGTGAAACGGCATGATATTGCGGTGGGCCGGGAGACGCTGACGACGATTGTGGGGCGGTGTTTGGCTGGAAGCGGAGATTGAGCCGATCATGCCAATTGGTGTGGATGGTCAATACTTGCTACTGTTGACCATCCATATTGATTGTTTACGGCGTGTTTCCATTGAATTCGGTTGCAGTCCATTTTTCGCAGAATAACGAACCGGCATTTGGCCGGATCCCCATTGGCGGCCGTCCCCGGGCCACTTTGATTGGTTCGTTCTCCATCTTCTTGTGGGCTGTCTGGCCGTCGCTTGCGGTCTTTGCCGCGCCGACACCGACCTTTCAGATCCTGGCGATCGGCATGACCATCGGGTTTCTCACTTTGGCGGCAATACGGGTCATGCGTGGTGGGCATCTCCTCGATATGCTGCCGAATTCAATGGGTCTACTGGTTGCCGGGGTTATCGGAATTTTAGGCACCAACGCCTTCAATTTCATTGCCGTGACCCGGATTTCGCCGGCCAGTGCAAGTGTCATTGCCTATTTGTGGCCGATGTTAGCTTTATTGCTGGCCGGAGCGCTACGGCTGAAGGTGCTCACGGCCCGCCATTATCTGGCGATCGTTTCGGGATTTTTCGGCGCGATGCTGGTGATCGATCCGTTCGGGCCGGCTGACTTCGATGCCATCGGGGTAGCGTGCGCATTTCTAGCGGGACTGTCTTTTGCGACCTACACCACCTATCGCATGATCGACGACCGCTCTCCGTCCGATGCGGTCGGTATCTATAGTCTCGTGGCGGCTATTGTTTGCGGGATTGTTCATTTCCAGTTTGAAACCACACTACCGATGACCATTCCGCAAATCCTTGCCGTGATTGCACTTGGACTGGCACCGATGGGATTGGCCAATGCCTTTTGGGACCACGGCGTTGCAAAGGGCGATGCAAGGACCATGTCGATCCTCGCCTATGGAACGCCGCTCGTCGCCGCCTTGCTCCTGGTACTGCTCGGGTTAGCGGATCTTACGCCCATGTTGGTTGCCGGTGCGGCCTTTATCGTACTCGGCGCCGCGATCGGAACATGGCCGTCGGGTGAAACCTAGTTGTGATTTTGGGTCCGCATCCATTGGGCGCACCGCCAAATCAGCGCATCGACGACAGGCAGACCTTGCTGTGCGCCGAGCCGATGTCCGGTATCAATCGTCCAGAATACATGCGGCCCTTGGTGATAGGTTGCCAGCGCTTCAATTCTTTGACCGCGGCGGAAGCTATCGTAGCGGCCCATGACACCCAGCAGCGGCCCTCTATAAGTCTTGATGCCGCCGACACGGTGAATGTTTGGCGCCCATAGTGTTACCGATGCGATCTTGGGTGAATTACGACTGCTACCGGCTATGGCCGCCGCGACGATCGCACCTTGGCTGAAGCCCAGAATATTAATGCGAGCCCGATCGATCCCCTCCTTGTTGGCAAGCCATCCGATTGCCGCATCGACCTCCTCAACGCGGCGTTCGATGGTCACTTTCGTAAAGTCGCCGTCGGAGCCACCCTTGCCGCGGGTGCTGATGCGCAGGTTTGCGAAATCCGACCTGGCGAGAAGCATGGCTGTCCGCGTTAGCAAGTTGTGGTCGGAATTCGTGATCTTGGGTCCGTCTCGATTGCCGCTACGGCCGTGTAAAATGAGAACCACGGGGATTTGCCCGTCGTTCGACGGACGTGTCAGGACGCCAACGATTTTCTCGTCGCCAACGTTGAAGGATATTCGTTCGGTCTGAATTTCCTGATCCGTCGCTGAAGCGGTGATCCGCTCCCGATCGGGATATTGCGCCAAAGCCGGGATGATTGCCGTGAGCGTGAATACCGCTGGAAGGCCAATTCGGCCTACTCTCCGAAAAAAGAATTCTAGAGCCATTCCGGCACCGTCCGATTCCAGCGGCAAAGCGGATGTAATGGCGTTTGCTAGACTGATCGAAAGGCGAGAATTGGGCACGCTGCGGCGTCGCCGATATACTCCCTCCCCGAGACTTGCATCGTGCGGCCATTGTCGGTTACGCCATCCGATCCAATCAGGCGTTGAACGTCGGCCCCAACGCCTTTAGGAACGCAAAGCGTCAATTGTACGGGGTCCATCTTGAAAACCCTCATCTATGTCCAACATCTTCTCGGCTCCGGCCATGCGGTTCGTGCGGCGGCTTTGGGGCGGGCCTTGACGGCGCGTGGGGCGACAGTGCGGATCGCGACCGGCAACCGCATGCCGCCGACCGTCGATGCGGGCGGCATGGATATTGTCGACCTGCCCCATGTGCGGGCAATTGATGCGAGCTTCACCAATCTGGTCGACAAATCCGGCGCCCCGATCGACGCGGCCTGGCGGGATCGGCGGGCTTCGCGGTTGATGGAAGTCTTTCGGGATTTCGACCCGGATATCCTGCTCACCGAGACTTATCCGTTCGGCCGGCGGCAATTCATTTTTGAACTGAACCCCTTACTGGACTTTGCTCGCAACCAGAATCCGGCACCGCTCATCGCCGCCTCGGTGCGCGATATCCTGGTGCGCAAGGACAAGCTGAGCAAGGAACGCTGGATGGCGGACCAGGCCCGCGCCTGTTATGACCTGGTATTGGTGCATGCGGACCCGAATTTCGTCCGACTGGAGGACAGCTTTCCCTTTGCCGGCGACTTGAATCAAATTCTTCATTACACCGGCTATATCTATGAAAACAAACGGGTAAGGCTGTTGGACAACAGCGGGGACGATGAGGTGATCGTTTCATGCGGCGGCGGCGCGGTCGGACAGAAACTGCTCGATGAAGCGCTGCAGGCGCGAGCCATGTCGAAACGGGCCGGCGACACGGTCTGGCGGCTCCTGGTCGGCCATGATCATGACGATACGACGGTCGCCAGGCTGGCCGCGCTAGCACCGGACGGCGTCATCGTGGAGCGGGCGCGGCGGGACTTTCCGGCCCTGCTCAAGCGTTGCCGCTGCTCGGTGAGCCAGGCCGGTTACAACACGGTGATGGATCTCCTGGTGGCCGGCTGCCGTTCCGTCTTCGTGCCGTTCCAGGAACAGGGCCAGACCGAGCAATTGCAGCGGGCACGCCTATTGGAGCAACGGGGTTTCGCCGTCGTGGTCGAAGAGCCAGACTTGACGGCAGCGCGCCTTGCGGCGGCCGTCGATCAGGCCTTGGCCGCCGAGCGGACCGATATTGCCGTGCGCATCGACGGGGCGGAGACCAGCGGTGAACTCCTGTTGGACAGCGCCCGTCGAAAGGCCGCCAGCCAATGAGCGCCTATGAAGCGCATGATTTCGCCACCGATGTGATGGCCAGGCTCGATCAGGTCGCGGCCGATGGCCATTGCCTGACGTTTTGGTGGCGCGATGACGATGCGGTCGCGCCGACGCCGGCATTGACGCAACTCTTAAGCCTGGTTGATCATTTCTCCGTCCCGCTGGCGCTGGCGGTCATTCCGAAACCGGTTGAGGATGGCCTTGCCGGCGCCGTTGCGGATCTATCGGGAGTTTTCGTGCTGCAGCACGGCTATGCCCATCACAATCATCAGCCGAAAGACATGAAATCGGCGGAACTGGGCGATGCGCGCCCGCCCGGCCGGGTCTTGGCGGAATTGCAGCGCGGCTTCGATCGGCTGGCGGAATTGTTCCCGAAGCGCTTCCTGCCGGTGCTGGTACCGCCCTGGAACCGTATCGCGCCGGCGATCGCCGGGCGGCGACGCGAGGTCGGCCTGCAGGGATTATCGGTCTTCGGCGCCGCTGATCCGGAGGACATCCAGGTCGTCAACACCCATGTGGACCTGATCGCCTGGCGGTCCGGACGCGGCTTTATCGGCTACGAAAAATTGCGCGACCGGTTGTTCGCGGAGATCGACCGGCGTGTCGGAACCGGCTCGTCAGAACCGATCGGGATTTTGAGCCACCATCTCGTGCACGATGCCGAATGCTGGCGGTTCCTGGAGACATTTCTGGCGCTGAGCAGTAATCACCCGGCGGCGCGTTGGACACCGCCGGGCGCGCTGTTCGCGCCGGGGTGACGCGACCACTCGTTCTCATCTGCAAAAGCCGCACCCCCCCTCCCTTGATCCCTCCCCCTCCAGGGGGCAGGGCTATCGCATATGAGTCATGAGTTCGATGAGGAATGTATCGTCCCATGCTGCACGTTGTCGTTTCATGTTGAGCGAAGTTTTTTTCGGATGGGCTCGCAATATATTCATGGTCAGATGGCGCAAGGTGGACAGATTTCGCGGTGCGTTGCCTTTGCGGCTGCGCGACAAATCTTCCTGGAAGACGACATCCAGCGCCCGATGCAGATGATTTTCGATTGCCCAATGGGCGCGCACCATCTGCAAGACGGCGCTGGCTGGAAAGCAGCGCGACAAGGCGACCCAATGGGTGTCGTGGCTGGTTTTGCCGGCCTCGCCGCGCCAATTGTCGATGCGGGCCACCGCCTGAAGGCCCGTCAGGGGGCTCTTGGCGGTCTTCGGCAACGCCACCACAAGGGCCGTGCGCCGCTCGTGGCGGCCATGGCCGCGATCGACGGTCTCGGCCCGGCTCGCCGTCTCGTCGGCGGCGGCAAGGGCCGCCTTGGCGGTGGCCAGAAGCTTCGGTTGATTGCCCTTCACCTTCAACGCATAATCCCCGCCCGCCTTGCAAATCGCCTGTGCGATCTTGGCGTTGCAATACAACGCGTCGCCGGTCACCACACAGTGTTTCAGGCTCAACAGCGACACGATCTCCAGCGCCGCGTCGCTCTCCCGGCCGCCCGGGGCTTCGGTTTGCGCCAGAACCAACCGGGTTCGCTCGGCAAAGGCGGCAACCATCATCTTCGGCATATGGGCGCGGCCCTTGTCGTAGGCCCGCCGCAGGCTCTTGCCGTCGAGCGCCACGACCCCGCGCGCCGCCGGCAGCTTCGCCGCCGTGCCGAAGGCGGCCGTAAAGCGCATGAAGATGGTGCTGAAGGCGGTTGCATCGAGCAGCCGAAACACCCGGCTGAAGGTGTCGTGGCTGGGAATGCCGTGCTCCAGGGTCAAGAATTGCTCCAGAAGAGGCCGCTTGGCCTTGCCGAATTCCTCCATTTCGGCACAGCTTTGCGCCCCGCACAGGCTGGCTGCCAGGGCAATAAACAGGATCTCGCACAAGTCGTGACGCGCCGTATAATCCCGCGGATCGGGCAAAGCGGAAAAAATGCTGAAAAACGTATCCATGAAGACCTCCTGAAAAATCAGGAAACCTTGAAGAATCCAAACCAAACAAAAACACAAGACATAAATTACTCATGTGCGATTCCCCTGCTCCAGGGGGGAGGGAAACCGGTGGCGCTCGCTCAAGAGCCTATATTCGCGCCTTTCCAGGATTGGGAATTGGGACGACAGTCCGTGCACGGCGTGATCCCCTCCCCCCTGGAGGGGGAGGGCTAGGGAGGGGGGGATCGCGGCCTATCCGCTCGATCCCACCTACTTATAAGGATCGGCCGCATCCCTCAGCCCGTCGCCCAGGAAATTGTAGGCAAGGACGACGATGATGACCGGGATGATCGGCGCCATCAGCCAGGGATAGACGGTGACGGCGGTGATGTTTTGCGCTTCGTTTAAAAGCACGCCCCAGCTCACCGCCGGGCGCCTCAGCCCGAGATTGAGGAATGACAGGGCGGTCTCGCCGAGGATCATGCCGGGGATCGATAACGTTGCGCTGGCGATGATGTGGCTGGTGAAACCGGGCAACAAATGCCGGCGGATGACCCGTGACGGGCCGGCGCCCATATAGACGGCGGCCTTGGCGTATTCTTCCTCGCGCAGGGATAACAGCTTCGACCGCACCGCGCGGGCGAGGCCCGGCCAGTCGATCAGGCCCAGGATTATGGTGATGCCGAAATAGATCCAGACCGGGCTCCAGGTCACCGGCAACGCCGCCGACAAGGCCATCCATAACGGCAATTCCGGCAGGGAGCGCAGGATCTCGATCATGCGCTGGACAATGGCATCGACCAGGCCGCCGAAATAGCCGGCGATGCCGCCGAGCGCGATGCCGATGACCATGCCGATGGCCACCCCGACCAGGCCGACAGTGAGCGATATTCGGGCCCCATAGATCAGGCCTGACAACATGTCATGGCCCAGCCGATCGGTACCAAGCAGGTAGAGCACGCCCCCCTCGGCCGGGCAGAAGAGGTGGAAACTCGCCTTGAAGAGGCCCCAGAAATTGTAGCTTTCGCCGGTGCAGAAAAAGCGGATCGGATAGACCTTGGAGGTGTCCGGCGAATATTCGCGGACGAATTTTTCCAGGTTCATCCGGCTTTCATAGCCATAAACGAACGGACCGATGAAGCGGCCCTCATGAAACAGATGGATTCCCTGGGGCGGCGCGTAGATGTGATCGGAATCGCGGAAACTGGTGGTGTGCGGGGCGATGATCTCGGCAAACGGCACCGTCAGATAGAAGATGATCAGCACCACCCCGGACCAGACCGCCAGTTTGTGGCGCTTCAGCTTCCACCACATGATCTGCCATTGGGAGGCCTGGAAGTAGCGCTCCTGCTCCGGTGTCAGGGTCTCCGCCGACATCGGGTTGAACGGTTCGGGATTGACGTAGTGGTCGTGTTCGGGACGGTCGGTCATGACTTCGCCGCGCCTCCCAGCCGAATGCGCGGATCAAGAACGGCTAAAGCCAAATCTGAAATCAGCATGCCGATCAGGGTCAATACCGCGACGAAGAGCAGGACGAAGCCGGCGAGAAACTGATCCTGGGCCCTGAGCGCCTGCAACAGGATCGGCCCGACCGTCGGCAGGTTGAGCACCACCGACACGATCACCGAACCGGAGACCAGCGACGGGATCAGGTTGCCGATATCGGCGATGAACGGATTGAGCGCCATGCGCAGGGGATATTTGACGAGCAGGGTCGATTCCGACAGGCCCTTGGCGCGGGCGGTCGTCACATATTGCTTGTTGAGTTCGTCCAGCAGATTGGCACGCAGGCGTCGGATCATGCCGGCGGTGCCCGATGTCCCGATCACGATCGTCGGCACCACCAGATGGGCCATCACCGACTGGAACTTGCCCCAGCTCCAATCCTTGCCGATATATTCGGGGTCCATCAGGCCGCCGATCGCCAGGCCGAACCAGCGGTTGGCGAGATAGAGCAGGATCAGGCCGAGCAGGAAATTCGGCGTGGCAAGGCCGATATAGCCGACAAAGGTCACGCCGTAATCGCCCCAGCTATATTGATTGGTGGCCGAATAGATGCCGATCGGAAAGGCCATGATATAGACGAACAGGATGACGGCCAGATTGAGCACGATGGTCAGCCACAAAGAGGAGCCGACGACTTCGGAGACCGGCTTTTCGAACTCGAAGGACCAACCCCAATAGCCCTGCAGCAGGCCGTCGAACCCGTTCGGCCCCGGCCAGGCGCCGAGCCAGATCAGGTAGCGCTCCAGAAACGGCCGATCGAGAGCATATTCCCGGCGCAGGAATTCCAGCTTGCCAACGGACGCGGTCTCGCCCTGGGACCGCAATTGGGCAATCTGGTTGGACAGGTAATCACCCGGCGGTAATTCGATGATCAAAAACACCAGGAAGCTGATCACCAACAATGTTGGGATCATGGTGAAAAACCGCCGGATGATGTACCGCCACATAAGCTTAGGGTCTATCGAATGTCAGTCCGCGCTTCCTTCTTATTCGAACCAGAATTCATCCATGCGATGCAGGCCGTAATGGGCTCCGGGATCCCAGCCGTAAATCGCGTTACCGGGTACATTGTGCAGCTTGTTCGACACGACAACCGGCTGGCTCACGCCCGTCACTGTGCCAATGCTCAAGGTCTGGTCAGCCAGGATGTCGAGCATCTTGCCCCAGATCCCGGTGCGCTGTTCGTGACTGGTCGAGGATTGCCATTCCTCGTAGAGCTTCGTCAGTTCCTGGGCCGGCGGATAGTCGACCGCTTCGCCTCTCGTGCCATGGGACAGATAATGGTCGCCCCAGCCGACGCCCCACAGGACGTCGACGGAAACCGGCGCGAACTCGTTGGGGCTCATATCGGCGGTCGGGATGCCGTTGTCGTATCCCTGCCAGACCGACATGACCGTGGCACCGGACAAGAGCCGCTTGCGCAGGGCGTCGCGATCGGAGGGTTTGGGGAACAGCTTGACACCGATCTTGCCCCAGGTCTCGCCGATCAGCTCCAGGATATCCAATTGCTCCTGGCTCTCGCCGGCGGTCTCGACGATGATTTCCAGCGGCCGGCCGTCGGGCAGTAGGCGAACGCCGTCACCGCGTTTTTCCGTCAGCCCCATCTCGTCGAGCAGCGCGTTGGCCTTGTCGATATCGAGCTCGGCCCATTTGGTGGCATAGTCGGCCTTGTGCAGCGGGCTTTGCGGCAAAATGGTATTGTTGCCGTTCTTGGCAAAGCCGTAAAATAGAGTGTTGTTGATCGCCTTGCGGTCGACCGCCAGCGACAGGGCTCGGCGGAAGCGTACATCGCGCATGACCTTGCGCCACACCGGATCCTTGACGGTCAAGTTCGGAAAGATCGCCATCTGCGAGCCTTTGGAAATTGGCCAAAGGTTGGTCTTGTAGCCGGCATTGAGTTCGCCCTGCTTTAGAATCGTGATGTCTGAGAATGACAGGTTGCGGGCCTGCAGGTCGGCCTCGCCGGCCTGCGACTTGGCCGGGATCAGACCGCCATCCGACACGGTCATGATAATCCGGTCGATATAGGGCAGTTGCTGGCCGGTTGAGTCGACCCGGTGATAATAGGGATTGCGCTCCATAATATAGCGCCGGTCGCTGCCCTCCTTGGTGACCACCCATGGCTGCAGCGTCGGGTTCTTGGTGTTCTTGGCGCTATACATTTCGTCTTTCTTGTTGTGCAGCGACGCCCAGTTGCGTTTCTTGGCCTTCTTGGCCTGTTCGGCGATGAAATCCGCGTCCCCGTATTTTTCGTGGAATTGCTTCAGGTAATGGGCCGGGCGATAGATGAAGGGCGGCCGCGCCTTGGCGAGCGTCGGCAGGAAGCTCGGATTGGGTTTCTCCCAGGTGAAGCGCACGGTCTGTTCGTCGACCACTTCGAAGGCCGGCGTCTTGCCCTCGACTTCCATGAATTTCGGCACGCCGGTGGGCGACAATTCCTCGTTATTGGCGATGTCTTCCCACCAATAGCGGATATCCTCCGACGTGAACGGCTTGCCGTTTGACCATTTGTGGCCCTTGCGCAGGGTCAGCGTGAAGATGCGGCCCTCTTGGACGTCGACCGCTTTCAGGATATCGGGCACAAGTTCCAGCTTGTCGTTGTAACCGACCAGGCGGGCATAGCCCCAGACATTGATCAGCCGGCGGTCCTTGGTGCGACCGATCAGGGTGCGCAATTCACCACCGTGTTTGCCGGTCTCCCGTTTCTTGGCGGCCATGTCGACGACCAGCGGTTCGCTCGGCACGCGCTCGGCGACCGGCGGCAGTCCGCCATCGGGATGGGTGACCGACAGGGTCGGGATTTCCTTCAAGTCGACGGCGCCTGCCGGCGCGAGCGACAGGGCAACCAATCCGGCGGCGACCGCCGACGACAAGCAGATGTTACGCATGCTCAAACTGCCTCCTGCAATTGCCCCGCCTGGTGACCGGGGGCGCAGACGAAATGGCCGGGGCGCATTTCGACCATGACCGGTTCGGTGCCCTCTCCAATCCGATAGGGATCGGGCCAGGACGCGGGATCGGATGCCCGGCTGGCGGACAGGGCGTCGAAATCGAGCCGGTCGTCCAGGCTCGGTTCCGGCACCGCTTCCAGCAGGGCGCGGGTATAGGGATGAATGGGATCGGCGACCAGCGCCGCCTTTTCCGCCAATTCGACCAACCGTCCCTTGCACATGACGGCGATGCGATCGGCGATATAGTCGACGACGGCCAGATTGTGGCTGACGAAGATATAGGTAAGGCCCAGTTTCGATTTCAGATCGCGCAAGAGATTAAGGATCTGGGCCTGGACGGACACGTCGAGCGCGGAGACCGGCTCGTCGCATAAAATCAATTCCGGCCGCAAGGCGAGCGCGCGGGCGATGCCGATGCGCTGGCGTTGGCCGCCGGAAAAGGAATGGGGATAGCGGCGCAGGAAGCGCACTTCCAGGCCAACGAGACGCACCAATTCGCGCACCCGTTCAGCGCGCTCGGCGTGATCGCCGATTTCATGGATGATCAACGGTTCCATCAGAATGTCGTTGACCGTCATGCGTGGATTGAGCGAGGAGAACGGATCCTGGAAGATCAATTGCACCTTGCGGCGATAATCCATCAACCGCTCGCCTTCCAGGGCCTCAACATCCTCCAAGCCATCGCCCATATCGAACTTGATGTGGCCAGCATCGATATCGATGCCGCGCAGAATGGCTTTCG
Source organism: Rhodobiaceae bacterium (assembly GCA_965224185.1). Taxonomy (GTDB): domain Bacteria; phylum Pseudomonadota; class Alphaproteobacteria; order Rhizobiales. The sequence continues at coordinate 1,018,311 of OZ245042.1, forward strand.
CCGTCGTGGTCTTGCCGGACCCGGATTCACCGACCAGGCCCAGACATTCGCCGCGCTTGACGGAGAAGGTCACCGCGTCGAGTGCCTTAACAAAGCGCGGCCTGCCGCCGAGGAAGGCGCCGGAGCGCAGGCGGAACACCTTGGAGACGTCCTGGAACTCCAGGACCGTGTTGCCGACATCATCGGCGGCGCTGACCGGTTCGGATAAAAATCCGCCGGGCTTGGCCTCGATCGGCCGGATCGGGACCAATCGCTCATCGGGCTCCATGTCGAAACGGGGGACAGCGCGCAGCAAAGCTTTCAGATAGTCGTGGCGCGGATCTTTGAACAATTGCTCCGACGTGCCAGATTCCATGATCTGGCCGTGATAGATCACGACGACCTCATCGGCGACATTGGCGACCACGCCGAAATCATGGGTGATCATCAAGACCGACATGTGAAGCTCGCCTTGAACCTCCTTGATCAGCTTCAGGATCTCGGCCTGGATCGTGACATCAAGGGCAGTGGTCGGCTCATCGGCGATCAGCAGCGCCGGCCGGCAGATCAGCGCCATGGCGATCATCGCCCGCTGGCGCAGGCCGCCGGACAATTCGAACGGATAGGTGTCGAGCGCCCGGTCCGGATCGGGAAAGTGCACCAGGCCAAGCATCTCGCGGGTCACGGTCCGGGCATCGGCGGCGCTCATGGCGCGATGCAGGCGGGCGGCCTCGCCAATCTGGTCGCCGATCGTGTGCAACGGCGACAGCGACGTCATGGGCTCCTGGAAAATGATCGCCACCCGATTGCCGCGCAAAGCCCGCATTTTCTGGCCGCGGCGGTCAAGCGCGGCAATATCGACCTCCTTGCCGTTTTCCGCGGGATCGCGAAATATGATGCTGCCGCCGGTGATCCTGCCGGCATCCGGTAACAGGCCCATGATCGCCTGGGAGATAACCGATTTTCCGGAGCCCGATTCGCCGACCAGGGCCACCGTCTTGTTCTGCGGCAGGGCCATGGTCACCCCGTCGACGGCGCGGATACGGCCTTCGTCGCTGGCGAATTCGATCGTCAGATCCGAAATGGAAACAATATCCAAAAGGTATCCCTCCCGCGCGGTGTTCGGCCACCGCTTTGCAGGAGATTATAGAGGGCGCGTCAATATACGAAAGAGGGGTTACGTCCAGGTGACGTGAAAAATTTATGATCGGGAGTATTGTCTGCGTGCGGGTCTCAACAACCGGGTTTTAAACCTTGAGCATCGGTCGGCCGATACCGAGATTGGGGCGCCTCGCCCGGCCCTTGGCCTTTCGGCATCGGCGAGGCGCCGGACACGATAGCCATCCGCGATCAACGGGCCACGGATCGCCGTCGCGACCGGTCTGCATTCGGCGAATGCCCCGGTCGCGACGACACGACCGGCGATTACTCGGTCACTGCCTTGACCGCATCCTTGACCACGTCCTTTGCGGCGTCGATCACCTTGTCCTCGGTGGACTTTTTCGCTTCGGCCGCCTGTTCTTCGGCCTTCTTGGCCTCCTCTTCGGCCTTTGCCTTGGCTTCCTCGGCGGCCTTCTTGGCCTCTTCTTCAGCCGCCGTCTTGGCCTCCTCAGCGGCTTTTTTAGCTTCTTCCTCAGCCTTTTTGGCCTCTTCCTCGGCCTTCATCTTGGCCTCTTCGGCCGCCGCCTTGGCCTTTTCTTCGGCGGCCTTTGCGGCCTCTTCGGCTTTTTCTTCGGCAGCCTTTGCCGCCTCTTCGGCTTTTTGTTCTGCGGCCTTCGCCGCCTCTTCAGCTTTTTCTTCGGCTGCCTTGGCTGCCTCTTCAGCCTCCTTTTTGGCTTTTTCGGCCGCGGCCTTGGCCTCCTCCTCGGCCTTCTTTGCCGATTCAGCCGCCTTGGTGGCTTCCCCCTGCGCCGCCTTTGCCTTTTCGGCGGCGTCGGATTCGGCCTTTTTAGCGCTGTCGTCACAGCCACCCACGGCAAGGAGTGACAGCGCCACGGTGCTTGCGAAAATCAGTTGTTTCATCACTATTATCTCCTGTTTAATCTCTTGAGTATTCAGTGCCTCAATACGGCAATCAGCCCTCGCGGACTGCCGCCGAACCGGTTATCCGATCTGGTGTTGACACGATCAGCCGCACTCAAATGCCGGAATTTCGTTAGTCCAGAGCATCGGTCGATCACACGGGACTTACAGGTTCGTCCCGTTTCAAACGGCGGAGCGTGCCACCGATAAATTTCACGCAATCAATTTCGTCTGTTTCAACTGCATCTCAATTCATAAATTGTCCAAATTGGTCGATATCATCACGGTTATGGTAACCGTTTTAACCCGGAATTCGGGTGAATAATAGCCCAATACCAACGGCAGCCAACTGGAGACGTTGACAGAGGCCGGTCTGGCCGAATTCCGCCGGATTGACCATCGCCTCGGTGACCGGCCGGCCCGCGTCAATCGACCAGGCGCGATCGATAGAAGTCAGACAACAGCCGCTGCGCTTCAATCGCCTCGATGCGAACGCGATAGCGGTCGGCCATTGCGGACAGGCGACGGCTTTCGGTTATGAACTTGTCCGGCAGGCCGCGCGCGGCGCGTTCGGAATTCGACAACAGATACGTCAAATCCGCATGGGGCGGTCTGACGGCATAGCCGCCCCGGACCAGCCTTTCCCAAACCGCCATCGCGGCGGCGGAATTGGACCGCGAGGAGGCCAGAACCCGCGACCGTGTAGTCCACATATAGTGGGCGAAGGCCATGGTTACGACGGTGCCGATACCGCGGCCACGATAGCTGTGCTGCAAGGCGTTGAGGATCTTGACATGCAGGGCCACGCAATCGGTATCGGGCACGAATTCTCCCCGGGCAAAACCGATATCCCTGCCGTCGATCTGCAAGTAAAAAAGCGGCTGGATCTGCAGTTTGCCCGCCACCTGCCTGGCGATTTCATCGAGACGAAAGCCCACCGAACCGGCATCGATCGGCCGGTCCGACTTCCGCAGGACGGCGGCCGGATCGAATTGGTGCATCTCACTCGGCCGGATGTTGCGGCACCGGCGTTCGTTCACTCGCCGGTTTGGCGGTCTGCGGCCTGGCCTTGGCGGATCCATCCTGGACCAACCGCCAGACGTCGATCTGCGCTGATCGGCCGCGGACCCGCTGCGTCCCGATCGGCGCGAAGTCGAAGTCGCCCTCGACCAGATCGCGGGTCGGGCCACTGACCAGAACGCAGACCGGATCGCCGTTGTGGCGCTCCTTGCCGAGGGTCTGCAGCCGCTGGCAGACATTCACCGTATCGCCGACAATGGTGTAGTTGACCCGGTCATAGGCGCCGATATTGCCGACGATTACCGGGCCCGTATGGAGGCCCACACGCAGGCGGATCGGCGGCCGGCCCTCGGCCTCGGCCCGGGCATTGTCGGCGCGCACGGCATCGGCGATGGCCGCCGCGGCGCGCATGGCGGCACTGGCGTGATCGGCCATCTGGTCGGGGGCACCCCAAAATGCCAGCAATCCGTCGCCCATGAATTTGTCGACCGTGCCCCCTTCGCCATCGATGCACTGCACGAGGATCTCGAAATGATGGTTCAGCAGTTCCGCGGTTTTGGCTGCCGGCAGCTTTTCCGATAGGGCCGTGAAACCCTCGATATCGGTGAACAGCACCGTCAGTTCCTGTTCATGGGAGCGGCCGGCCGTCTCGAAGCCGGCCCTGATCAATTTGTTGACCAGCGAGCGCGGCACATAGACGGTGAAGGCGCGCAGGCCCGCAAGCAAGGCGTTGAAGGCGCGGGCGCTGTTATCGATCTCCCGGATCGCGCTGCTCGGCAGCGTGTGTACATGCTCGAAATCGAGATCCGCCAGGTTGGCGGTCTGGATCGACAAGGCCTTCAGCGAGCGGGAAATGCGCCGGCCGAGCCAGATGGCCAGCAGGACGGCGATGATGAGTACGGCGATACCGGCGGCGATCGATACCATCATGCGCATGAATTCGTCACCGACCTCGCGGGTCGGCACATAAGCGCCGACAAGCCACGGGGTCGACCCGAAGCCGGGCATACGGCCGGTCATGACCACATAATTCTTGTCGTCGAGATCGACCTCCGCGACCTCGACACCTTCCTTCGCGGCTTCCGCGAATCCCCGGGGGAGGACACGCCTGTCGGCATAGTTGGCGAGCACCGGGTCGTCCAATTCCGCCAGGCGGATATTCGGGCGCAGGGCGCTTCTTTCCCGCACCGCCTTGAGGGCGCCGGTGCCCGAATGGGCGATCAGCCGATGGTCGGTTGTCGCCAGGAAGACGGTGACGTTGTTCTTGTCAGCGAGCCGATGAACGATCCGCGACAGGCGACCGGTACCGATCGCCGCCACCACGAAGCCCTCGATCTTGCCGTTGCGGGTGAGCGGCGCGGAGACATTGGCGAACAGGTCGTCCTTGACATAGACCAGCGGCCCCCAGCGCGCCGGATCGTCCGGTTTGACGGTCTTCATATAGCTCAGGATCACTTTGTCGGTTTCGATCCGTTCGGCAATTTCACCGATATTCTCCCCCTCGCCGAGATAGAGGCCGCGCTTGCCTAGATTTCTGTCATAGACGATCAATGCGTCGACGGCGGAGCTGCCGACCAGGGCGCCGATTAAATAGGCATCAAGAGCATCGCGGTCATCGATCGACAGCCGGCCCTGGCTATAGAGGCTCGCAAAGCGGTCGATCATGCGGGTGGCCGGTTCGAGCTGACTGTGCAACGCGCCGCGCACGGTCCGCACCATGAGGACCGACTTGTCGTTGAGCAGCGACATGGTGTTGGTCAGATTGGCCTGGCCGGACAGGACCAGAACGATCACGACGGCCAAAGCCGTCAACGTGCCGAATACGCCCGCAAGGACCACCGCCATGGGGACGGGCCATATCCGATTTTTCGCGCTACGCGCCTTGTCATTTTCAGCCAAGGGCTATCCACTCCGCGTCCGTAGCGTTCCCGAACCCTCAAAATGGTCCCGAATGGCAGCAAGAGCAAGTGCGGGGCCGCGGATTGTGATCAATGGCCACCACGCGGCGATCGAAGCCTCGGCCAGGTCGTTACCGTTTTCGATACTACCCAATCACGGGTCCTTGTGTCGAAATCGACAATATGGTCGGGCTGCAAGTGCGCCTGGAAGGCCGCTTCATCGTCATAAAGCCGGAGACAATCCGGTCGCGGAGCCTGGTTTCGCTCATGGCAGCATATCCAGGGCATCGGCAAAGAAATCCGGACCGCCGAAATTGCCCGATTTCAAGGCCAGAGCCAGTTGCGGCGCACTTATTGTGGTGGTCCATGGCACGCCGGGGGCGATCTCAGCGCCGATATGTAGCGCCGATATATTAAGCGCCTGGACCACGGCACCGGACGTCTCTCCGCCGGCGACGACCAGGCGGCGGATGCCGCCGGCAACCGCCTTCCGGGCAATCTCTCCCATCAGGGTCTCCACCAGCTTGCCGGCGGCGTCGCGACCGAGCTTGTCTTGCACCGCGCGCACTGTCTCCGGCTCGGCGGTGGAATAAATGAGGGCCGGCCGGTCGCCCGCTTCCTCCAGCCAGGCGCACACGCTGTCGACCGTGGTCGCGCCGTCGGCAATGGCCAGGGCGTCAAGCGTTAAAGCGGGATGATCGGCGGAAAACCGGCGCACCTGCAGCCAAGTCATTGCCGAACAGGATCCGGCGAGCACCAGGGCCGGTCCGCTAACGTCCGGGATCGGTCCGCCCGCTGTCTTGACACGGCCCGCCGGCAGAAGATTGGCCGGCAGGCCGAGGGCGACGCCGGAGCCACCGGTCACCAGTTTATGGTCGGCAACCGCCTCACCGATCGCCATCAGATCGTCATCGGCAATGGCATCGACGACCGCGTAGCGGGTCCCCTGCCCGGCCAGATCGTCAAAGGCGGCCCTTATCACTTGTGAACCGCGGGCCACGCGATCCTGGGTAACCAGGCCGACCGGATAGGCGGATTGCGCGGCCATGAGGCGCACCAGATCGGAATCGGTCATCGGTGTCAGGGGATGGTCGCGCATCGGCGATGCGCTCAGCAATTGATCGCCAACAAACAAGTGTCCCTTGAAAATGGTTCGGCCGTTTTCGGGAAATGCGGGACAGACGATCGCCAGCTTTGCGGCCAGGCGATCCATCAGGGCGTCGGCGACCGGACCGATATTGCCGTCGGTGGTGGAATCAAATGTGGAGCAATATTTGAAGAAGATCTGGCCGGCGCCGCGCGCTTGCAGCCATTCGAGCGCGGCGAGCGATTGCGACACGGCTTCTGCGACCGGCGCAGTACGGGATTTCAAGGCAACCACGACTGCCTCCGCGTCGCCAAAATCCGCATTGGCCGCCGGCACGCCGATCGCCTGCACGACCCGCAGACCGCCATTGACCAGAATACCGGCAATGTCGGTGGCACCGGTAAAATCATCAGCAATCACGCCGAGCAACAGATCGGGCATGGGGTTCCCGGGGCAGTTTAGCGTCCGAAGCTCAGGAATAACCCATTTCTAAATCGATTTAAACTAGAAACACCGAATCGCTTTTCGGCAAAATCAACAGCCAGTCACATCAATCCGAGCCTGCCTATGCCGGGTATCTTTATCGCCAAATTATTCGGATCAATGCCGAATGTCGTGCCGAAGAGGTGGACTTCCAAGCCCTCCTTGACGGCGACCGCGAGGCCGAAAATTCCGTGGATCGAGGCCTGATAGCCGGTCCCGGAGGGGGTCAATCCGAATTGCGGACCATCGCCTAGAAAGTCCTTGCCGATCGCCGTTGGCGGCATTTCCAATTGTAAATCCGGCACCGCCCGGCCGATCCAGGCGATGAATGTATTGGAATTCGGACCCGGCCAGACCTGATAAGTTCCGTGGTCCCGATGCGGATAGCGATCGATGGCCGCGGTAATCCTCGGAATCAGATCGGCGGCCTCCCGACCGCGAATATCGCGGATGATTTCAGGGGCGTTGCCATACCAATATCCATCAGGATTGTCGGAGCGACGGCGCACCGGCGATCCCCAGCCGACGACTTCGTAGCGATCGTAGTGCGCCGCGCCGGCGGGTTTCATAATGATCCACGTATGGACGGCGACGATCCCCTTCCATCGACCGGCCCGGGCCGCATAGACCTGGATGACCGCTTCCGGGGTCTGCGCAACAGGAGGCGCTATGCCGGTGGAAGACCAATCCGCCTCGTGCCAACTCGGCGGCCATCCTTTGGCGTAGGACCAAACGCCGCTAACAAGAATGGGGACGACGAAGATATAGAGAAATACCCGGAAGATGAGTTTCATGACCGTATCCGCGATTCCCGCTGCCGGGCAGAATTATAATGCGGCCATGATAGGTGTTGCAGGCGGATTTGATCAACTGCGTGGCATGATTGCCAAAACAGCCACCCTATTCCGCTGCCGCGCCTAATCCGAGTTCCGCCAGCACTTCGTCCGTATGTTCGCCGAGCTTCGGCGCCGCGTGTTTCAGCGATAGTTCGGATTCGGAGAATTTCAGCGGCGAGCGGACATTCGGCAAGGTGCCACCCCGGAGCCCTGGGGCCGGCAGGTCCACCTGCATCCCGCGATGGATGATCTGCGGATCGGCGAAGACGTCGTCGACCGGATTGATCGGCCCGGCCGGGATCCCCAATTCATCCAGCTTTGCCTGCAGGTCGGCGCGGGTGAAGCCGGCGACGCCTTCAGATATCAGCGCGATCAGCGCGTCGCGATTGCGGATGCGATCGGCATTCGTGGCATAGGCCGGATCATCAGGCAGGTCAGGCGCGCCGATCATATCGCAAAATTTGCGGAACTGGCGATCGTTGCCGACGGCGATGACCAGATGGCCGTCGGCGACCTGGAAGGCCTGGTAGGGAACCAGATTTAGATGCCCGTTGCCCATGCGTTTCGGCACAGTCCCGGAGACCAGATAATTCATGGCCTGATTGGCGAGCACGCCGGCCTGGGTATCGAGCAGCGACATATCGATATATTGGCCCATGCCGGTATTCTCACGCACCGCCAGCGCCGCCTGGATGGCGATGACGGAATAGGTGCCGGTGAAAATATCGGCAAAGGCAACGCCGGCCTTTTGCGGTTCGCCGTCGGGCTCGCCGGTGAGATCCATGATGCCGCCCATGGCCTGGATAATGAAGTCGTATCCTGGGCGGGTGGCATAGGGGCCGGTCTGGCCGAACCCGGTAATGGAGCAATAGATGAGGCGTGGATTGATGGCCTTCAGGCTGTCGTAATCCAGGCCGTATTTTTTAAGGCCGCCGGTCTTGAAGTTCTCGATCATGACATCGGAGCGGGCGGCCAGCCGGCGCAGGATCTCGCGGCCGGATTCCTGGCTGAAATCGACCGCGACGGAGCGTTTGCCGCGGTTGCAGGAATAAAAATAGGCGGCGTCGCCCGCGCTGCCGTCGTCATTTTCGACAAAGGGTGGGCCCCATTTTCGGGTATCGTCGCCGGTCGGGCTTTCCACCTTGATGACGTCGGCACCCATATCGGCGAACATTTGCCCGGCCCAGGGCCCAGCGAGAATGCGGGCCAGTTCCAAGACGCGCAGGCCCGCATGGGGCGCGTTGCTCATGATCATTGTCTCCGGATGGCGCGGGTCAATCGCGCGCGCTCAAACTGGATCAGAAAAACGCCTGCAGGCCGGTCTGGGCACGGCCCAGGATCAGCGCGTGGACGTCGTGGGTGCCCTCATAAGTGTTGACGGTTTCCAGGTTGACCATGTGGCGCATGACGTGGAACTCATCGGCGATGCCGTTGCCGCCATGCATGTCGCGGGCCTGGCGCGCGATGTCGAGCGCCTTGCCGCAATTGTTGCGCTTGACAAGGGACACCATTTCCGGCGCCACACGGCCCTCGTCGAACAGACGACCAACGCGCAGGCTTGCCTGCAGGCCGAGGGAGATTTCCGTCTGCATGTCGGCGAGCTTCTTCTGGATTAATTGGGTGGCGGCGAGCGGCCGGCCGAACTGCTTGCGGTCGAGCGTATATTGCCGGGCCGCGTGCCAGCAGAATTCGGCGGCACCCAGCGCGCCCCAGGAAATACCGTAGCGGGCGCGGTTGAGGCAGCCGAACGGGCCCTTCAGGCCGGACACATTGGGGAGCAGGTTTTCTTCCGGGACGACGACGCTGTCCATGACCACTTCGCCAGTGATGGAGGCGCGCAGCGACAGCTTGCCCTCGATTTTCGGTGCTGACAGGCCGGCCATGCCCTTTTCGAGAACAAAGCCGCGGATCTTGCCGTCATGGGCATCGGATTTCGCCCAGACCACGAAAACATCGGCAATCGGCGAATTGGAGATCCACATTTTGGCGCCGGTCAGGCGATAGCCGTCGGCGACCTTTTCCGCCCTGGTGACCATGCCGCCGGGATCGGAGCCGTGATCGGGCTCCGTCAGCCCGAAACAGCCGACCCATTCGCCTGATGCGAGCTTGGGCAGGTATTTCTTGCGCTGGGTCTCGTCGCCATAGGCATAGATCGGATACATGACCAGGGACGATTGCACGCTCATCGCCGAGCGATAGCCGGAATCGACCCGCTCCACCTCGCGGGCGACCAGGCCATAGGCGGTGTAGGAGGCGCCGGCGCCGCCATAGTCTTCCGGTATCGTGGAGCCGAGCAGGCCCAGCGCGCCCATTTCCTCCATGATCTCCCGGTCGAAGCGCTCCTCGCGATAGGCGGTCAGCACCCGCGGCTGCAGCTTGTCTTGCGCATAATCGCGGGCCATGTCGCGGATAATGCGCTCGTCCTCGGTCAATTGGTCGTCCAATAAAAAGGGATCGGCCCAGTCGAACGTGCCGCCACCGGCCGGCTGGCTTTTGGTTTCCAATGCCAAGCTCATTGAGATTTCCTCATGGATGATATCGGGGCCCGTTATCGGCGGCCATCTCGCCGATGAACGTCAAATGGACCACCATCAGTTATTACGATAGCGTGGTGATACACCACGGCGCGGCGGTGAGACAAACGAATTCAGGTCATTCAACCATTACTTATGGTAATAATAATTCATGAGTAGACGCCTCCTCCCCTCGATCAGCGCCTTGGCGGCCTTTGAGGCCGTGGCCCGCACCGGCAGCTTTACCTGTGCCGCGGACGAACTCGGGCTGACCCAAGGCGCGATCAGCCGGCAGGTCTTGGCGCTTGAGGATAATCTGGACATCACACTGTTCGACCGCGGCCGCGACGGCGCCAAGCTGACCCGTGCCGGCGCCGCCTATGCCGCCGATATCGGCCCGGCGCTGCGGCGCATTTCGTCGGCGACGCTGAACATGCTGACCACGGGCGGCCATGGCGGATCGATCGTGCTCGGCATCCTGCCGACCCTGGGCACCCGCTGGCTGATGCCCCGGCTGCCGCGGTTCTTCGAGGCCCATCCCGACATCGCCATCAATTTCATGACCCGCCTGGAAAGCCGCGATCTGGTGCAGGACGGCCTCGACGCGGCGATCCTGATCGGAGACGGCACGTGGCCGAATTGCGAGGCCGAGCGGCTTCTCGACGAAGATCTGTTGCCGGTGGCCAGCCCCGACTATTTGGCTTCCGCGGCGATCACCGCACCCGGCGACGTCATCGGCCATCCGCTGTTGCACTTGCGCACGCGCGCGACCGCCTGGCGTAAATGGCTGGTGGAAAACGGCGCCGAAGCCGGCGACACGGCCGGCATGTCGTTCGAGCAATTCTCCATGGCCTCGCAGGCGGCGATTGCCGGCTTGGGAATCGCCATCCTGCCCGATTTCCTGATCGCCGAGGAACTCGCCAATGGCCGCCTCGTGCCGGTTTTCGACCGCACGGTACGCTCCGACCTTGCCTATTACTTCGTCTATCCAAAGGCCAATGCCGACAGCCCGGCCATCGCCGCGCTCGGCACCTGGCTGAGGGCGGAAGCGCGGGCGTTTCAGGCGGCGGCCGGCGGAGATCGGTTGCGCCCCAAATAACGTCCAAATGCGCGCCCGGGCATCAATGATTGTTCTTGATTTGTTCCAATGGTGCACCTACATTTGAGCCTATGGGACAGAATGCGGAAACCAGGCGACGGACAATGCCGGCCGCGCAAGAGCGGCTGATCGACGGCTCGCCCGGATTGCGCATCGATCCGGAGCGGCGGCGGGGACGGTCGGCGCGCAGCAACCGGTCGGGGCGCTATGAGCGGCTCGGCGTGGAACTGTTCGACGATGGCTGGCAGACGATTGAGGACCTGCCGGCGTTCAAGACCGAGGTGCAGGTGGAGCGTCCCAACAAGATCATCACCCGCAATGAGTCGCCCGATCTTTCCTTCGACCGCTCCATCAATCCCTATCGCGGTTGCGAGCACGGCTGTTCTTATTGTTTTGCCCGGCCGACCCATGCCTATATGGGCCTGTCGCCGGGGCTTGATTTCGAAAGCCGGCTGTTTGCCAAGCCGGAGGCCGCGAGCCTTCTGGAGGCGGAACTCGCGGCGCCGGGCTACAAGCCGCGGACGATCGCGATGGGCACCAATACCGATCCCTATCAACCAATCGAGAAGGAATACCGCATCACCCGCTCGATCCTGGAGGTTTTGGAGCGCGCCAACCATCCGGTGGGCATTGTCACAAAATCGACCCTGGTGCTGCGCGACATCGATATCCTGGAAGGCATGGCAGCGCGGAACCTGGTCAAGGTGGCGCTTTCGGTGACCACCTTGGACCGGCGCCTGGCGCGGACCATGGAACCGCGCGCGGCAACGCCTGAGAAGCGCCTGGAGGCGCTTGAAACTCTCTCCAAGGCCGGGATTCCAAGCTGTGTCATGGTGGCGCCGGTCATTCCGGCGCTGAACGATCCGGAGATCGAACGTATCCTCGAGCGGGCCGCCGCCCTGGGCGCGACCGAAGCCGGCTATATATTGTTGCGGCTTCCCCTGGAGGTCGACCAGATTTTCAAGGAATGGCTGCTGGAGCACTATCCCGACCGCTTCCGCCACGTCTTGTCATTGCTGAAATCCATGCGCGAGGGCAAGTCCTATCGATCGGCCTGGGGGCGGCGCATGCGCGGTACCGGCCCCTTTGCGTGGACGATCGGCCGGCGCTTCGAGGTCGCTGCGAAGAAGTTTGGCTTGAATGCCAATCGGGTGGCGCTCGATGTGAACCAGTTCAACCGGCCGAAACGCACCGGCGATCAGTTGGATTTGTTTGGCCAGGCGCAATGACATTGTGCGAACCCGCCGCCGACAATATTCACCGTCATCCCGTGCGCATTGCAGCATGAAATGCTGCTATGCAGACACGGGACTTCGCCGACGGCACTGAGTATTGTCGCTGGATCCCGTGTCTGCAGCGCATCACTGCGTGCTGCGCAGCGCACGGGATGACACGGAGACATTGTGATTATGGAGTGACTGATCACAACATTCATACTGCAAGACCAATCAAGCATACTGCAAGACCAATCAATCGACAGGTAACGCATGGTTCGGCCGCATCACCCGGCGATCCCACCTTGCCTGAGACGCGCTATCGCGCGACCATCGCCCGGTCATGGCCGATGCTCCCGCCGATTCGCCCCTTATGTTCGACCTGCCGCCGCCGGCGCCGGATTATGCCTTGGAATCCGGATTGCAGGCGGAAGGCCTCGCCCCGGTCGCCGGCGTCGACGAGGCCGGGCGCGGGCCGCTTGCCGGTCCGGTGGTCGCAGCGGCGGTGATTCTTGATCCTGAGCGCATTCCCGATGGCCTGAACGATTCCAAAAAACTCAATGCCGAACAACGGCAGCATCTCGCCGATCAACTGATCCTCGACGCGACGATCGGGATCGGCATGGCGAGCCCGAAGCGCATCGATGCCACCGACATCCGACAGGCGACCCTGTGGGCCATGGGCCGGGCGGTGGCGGCGCTGCATGCGCGCCCCGCATTCGCACTGATCGATGGCCGCGATTGCCCGCCCGGGCTCGCCTGCCCGGCCAAGGCGGTGATCAAAGGCGATGGCCGGGCGCTGTCGATCGCCGCGGCGTCGATCATCGCCAAAGTGTTTCGCGATCATATGATGACCCGGCTTGCGGCCCACTACACCGGCTATGGTTTCGAAAGCCATATGGGCTACGGCACGAAGGCGCATCGGGCGGCGCTCGCCGCGCTCGGACCGTCGCCGATCCACCGGCGAAGCTTCGCGCCGATCAAGTCCATGGTCGACGGTCAACACACTGGTAAGACGATCGGGCGATAATGGCTGGATATCGGCCGGCGCTTGATTGCAGCGCCCGGCCGCACCAGATAGTGCGCATTGGACGGATTTTATCGGGGGATTGATCGCTATGACGATGGGGGGCGCGAAGAGACTGGTCCGCTTGATCATTCCGGCAGCCGCGGCTCTGGCACTTGCCGCCTGCGGCGCCGAACCGCTGCCGACACCGCTCGCCACCCCGTCGCCGGACGGATATCCGGTCCATGGCATCGACATCTCAAAGTACCAGGGCGACATCAACTGGCGGCAGGTGCGGTCCGCCGGCGTCAAATTCGCCTTCATCAAGGCGACGGAGGGCGGCGACCGGTTCGACGAGCGCTTCACCCAGAACTGGAAGGGCGCGGCCAAAGCGGGTATTCCCCGCGGCGCCTACCATTTCTATTATTTCTGCCGCAAGGCCAGTGAGCAGGCGCGATGGTTCATCCGCCACGTGCCGAAGGACCCGAACGCCCTGCCGCCGGTGCTCGACATGGAATGGAACGGCCATTCACCGACCTGCCCGAAGAAGAAACCGCGGGCCAAGGTGTTGTCGGAAATGCGAATTTTCCTGGACAAGGTCGAGCGCCATTATGGCCGCCGGGCCATCATCTACACATCGGTGGATTTTCATCGGGAAGTTTTGCGGGGCGAGTTCAAGCAAAACGCCTTCTGGCTGCGCTCGGTAGCCGCCCATCCCCGCGAGACCTATCCGGACCGGCCATGGCTGTTCTGGCAGTTCACCGGCACCGGCACGGTAAAGGGCATCAAGGGCGAGGTGGACCGCAATGTCTATGCGGGCAACGGCAACGACTGGTCGCGCTGGCTGAAGGCGCTGCGGCCGGAACGATAGGTCGCGGAGAGGAAGCCCCAGCCAAGACCGATCGCATTGTTCGGCCCGACCGGCAAACGCAAACAGGCCGCGGCACAAAACCCATCACCGTATCCCCCCACCCTTAATCCCTCCCCGTCCAGGGGGGAGGGAATGGACTGCCGATCGGCACGGATACACCAACCGCACACTATCCGTATACGAAGGCAGTTGAAACGTGATCGGCGGTGCCGCCTGAATTTCCCCCTGGAGGGGGAGGGATTAAGGGAGGGGGATCGCCGAGCCCCAATCGGTCACAGGCGTACTGGCTCTGGCCTAAAGTAAACCGCGCTCGGCCATTCAGCCTATTTCGTGTATCGTTGCAGCCGGCCATTCCTTTTCCTCTCTCCGTCCGATAGATAACCGGCGAATTCAGTTGGAGCGCAAACGCGGAGGTCTTGGATATGGAGTGTCACGGCGGCGGTTATTTTTGGCAGGACATGACGGTCGGCAGGACGATCTGCACGCGGGCGCGGACGATCACCGAGGCCGACCTGGTGCAGTTCGTCAATATGTCCTGGCTCACCGAACAATTGTTCACCGATGCCGACTATATCGAGGCGCAGGCGCATTATACGGGCCGACTGGTGCCCGGTTCCCTGCTTTATGTGTTCGCCGAGGGCCTGTGCACGCCGACCATGGAGGGCACGGGCATGGCGTTTCTCAATATGGAACTCGACATCAAGGGGCCGAGCTATGTGGGCGACACGATCCATGTGGAGATCGAGGTGATCGAGGCCCGGGCGGCTTCGAAAGGCAATCGCGGCCTGGTGCGCACCCGCAATGCGGTGATCAATCAAAATGGTGAAACTGCCCTTGTCTATACGCCCCTGCGGATGATGCGCGGGCGGCCGGAGGGCTGACTGGTCCGCAGTTGACGCGGTCGGACACCATGTCTAACGTTTGTTAGAATTTGCGCCTACCAAACCCCCCTCCCCGGTGGCGCTTGAAGGACGATATGAAGGGTCGGCCATGACCACAGCGACCGATGATCCCGACGCCTTTGTGCAACCGGGCAGCTATCTGGACAGCGACCATCCGGCGATTGTCACCTTTGTCGAAAAGACGATCGGCGACCTGACGGAGCCGATGGACATCGCCCTGAAGCTCTATTACGCGATCCGTGACGGCATCCGGTATCACGTTTATCTCGACTACCACGATCACGACACGTATCGCGCAAGCGCCTGCGTGACGCGAGGCTATGGCTTCTGTGTCGGCAAGGCGGCGCTGATGGCGGCGGCGGCGCGGGCGGCGGGCATTCCGGCGCGCGTCGGCTACGCGGATGTGCGCAACCACCTGGCCAGCGAGAAGCTGATCGAGGCCATGGGAACCGACCTGTTCTACTGGCACGGCTATGCGGAGCTCTACCTGAACGGACAATGGGTGAAGGCGACACCGGCTTTCGACAAGGCGCTGTGCGACCGGTTCGGGGTGATCGCGCTTGATTTCGACGGCCGGCAAGATTCCCTGTTCCAGCCTTATGACCGGCAGAACCGTCGGCATATGGAATATGTCAGCGATCGAGGCGTCTACGGGGATGTTCCGGCGGAGGCGATCATCGCCGATTTCGATCGCTATTATCCGAACCTGTCGGACAATTGCCGCGAGCCGAGCCAGCGGTCGTTGCATGACGAAGCGGACCAGTCGGTCGCCGACCACCGCTAAGTCCGACCGTCTTGCTTCGCCGGCAAGCGGCCTATCCGGATACGCTCCAGATCATCACCAAAGTCGCGATGACGATGACGATCGCGG
Source organism: Rhodobiaceae bacterium (assembly GCA_965224185.1). Classification (GTDB taxonomy): domain Bacteria; phylum Pseudomonadota; class Alphaproteobacteria; order Rhizobiales. The sequence goes on from OZ245042.1 coordinate 1,034,112, forward strand.
CGATACCGTTGTAGCTGTGGGATCGATCGCCCCGCGGGATCTGCGATTGCGATCGTGACCAGAATTGAAATTCGTGTTTATCCATGGGCGGATCGTTGGAAAACGGATAATTAAATACTACCGGTACCGGGCGGCAATCCATTAAGCAAGATAACCTGCTGCCAAAACTCGATTACACATTCAAAAAGTTAATATTACCTGCCGATGGGACTGATTGGCACGGTCGGTATCTCGATCGTCCATCGTCAGCGCATCGTCGGTCCCACGGTACCCACCCTCACGTCCGGCATCATCGCGACCTTGAAAAGAGAATCGCGCGCGGCGGTCAACTTCGCCGGCGATCGCTCTACATACTTCCAGGCAACCGATATTTCAGGAGGAATGAGTATGCATTGGATTATTCGCGGGGCGGTCTTGTTGCCGATCGTCGCCGCACCCTTCTCCGCGCAGGCCGAAAGCTGGGTCACCGACCCGATTACCGGCTGCCAAATGTGGTCCGACGCGCCGGAGGGCACCAAAGAGACCGCAACCTGGACCGGCGATTGCGCGGGCGGTAAGGCGAGCGGCGACGGCGTTCTGGTCTGGATCGAGAACGGCGCCCTTCTGGGGCGCTATGTGGGCGCGATGAAGGACGGCAAACTGCATGGCGATGGTGTTCTCGTCATCTGGTCGGATTCGGGCAAGGGTTTCGACACCATCACCGGCGCGTTCGTCAACGGGGCGCCGGAAGGATCGGTCGTCGCGGTGACCGCGGCCGGCGAGCGCTATGAAGGCGCCGTCGCCAATGGCGATCCCCATGGCGAGGGGGTCTATGAGGATACAGCGGGCAATTCCTATGAGGGCGTGTTCAAAAACGGCCTGCCCGACGGCGTCGGCTATTCGAAAACCGCCGATGGCGAGGAGTATTTCGGCGATTTCCGCAACGGTGAGCGCCATGGCCATGGCATCCTGCTCGCCGATGACGGGGACTCCTATCTGGGCGCCTTTGCCAACGGCAAGGCGGAGGGCTTCGGACTGGTCGAGGCGATCGACGGATCGGTCTATGAGGGCGCCTTCAAGAGCGGCCTCCCCGACGGAGCCGGGCTTTATCGCGCAGCCGATGGCAGCCTCTATCAGGGCCGATTCAAGGGCGGCGAACTGGATGGCATGGTCCTAAGGACACAAGACGGCAAGCAGACCGTCGAAACCTGGAAGAACGGGGAGAAGGTGAAATGAGCATTGCAGTCCTGACCAATTCGCGGAGCGTCCGCGCCACCGGTATCGCGGCAGCTTTCGCCCTGGCATTGACGATCGTGCCCGTCCAGTCCGTACAAGCCAATCCGCTACGTGGTGGTCTCCTCGGCGCTCTCGGCGGTGGCGTGATCGGCGGCCTCTTGGGAGGCGGCCGGGGTGCCGTGGCCGGAGCGGTGGTCGGCGGCATCGCCGGGACGGCAGTCGGCGCCGCCAAACAACACCGCAAGCGCAAGGCCTATCAGCGCTACCTCAATTCAAGGCGCGCCCAGCACCGGCGGCGACGGCGCTGACGGATTTCCCGGCGCGGGGATGGTCTAATACGCCAATCCCCGCGCGACCTGCTCGTCGACCTCGATGAGGGTGGGCGACGGGTTGTCGGCGAAGTCCCGGACCAGGCGATCAAGGGTATCGAGGGTCTCAGCCTTGTCGGCCCGCAGGCCATAGGCACGGCCGAGGGCGGTGAAGTCAGGATTGTGCAGGTCGACACCGACCGGAGTGACCCCGGTTTCGACCATATAGGACTTGATCTCGCCGTAGCCGTCATTGTTCCAAAGGACGAACAGGACCGGCGCCCGTTCCTGGACAGCGACCGCGATTTCATTCAGCGTGAACTGAAATCCGCCGTCTCCGGCAAGGCAGACGACCGGGCTATCCTGCGCAATCGCCGCGCCAATTGCTGCCGGCACGGCGTATCCGAGAGTGCCGTAGCCGGTCGCCGCATTGAACCAGGTCCCGAGTGCATCCGCCTCGTGATACAGATTACCGGCGTAAACGGCCTGCGTTGAATCGCCGACGATCGGGGTTTCCGGCAGGGCCCGGCGCAGGCGATCGAGGAACGCCACGTCGCGGCGGCTCGTGTCGCCGAGTTCTTCATATGCGGCGCGGCGTGCGGCCTCGGCGCGGCCTTCGCCGGACTTCGATTGCGGCCCATGTCCGACTGCATCCAGTAATGCATCCACCGTTTCCGCCGCGCCGCCGAGCAACGGCAATGTCGGTAGGACACCCTTGCGCATCTGTTCGGCGTCAATCTCGATGCGAATCACGGCAGGCGGAAAGCGGACCGCGCCAGTGGCGTACATGTCGTAGTCAGTGGGTCCGACCTCAGTGCCGATCATCAAGGCGGCATCCGCATCGCCGATCAGGTCCCGCACCGCCTGCAAGGTCGGGCTTGCCGGTACCGACAGCGGATGGCCCGCCGGCATCAACCCACGGCCATTGGTCGTCTGAACGACCGGTGCGTCGAGGCGCTCTGCCAATTGGGACAACTTCCGGGAGCCGGCCCGCACACCGCCGCCGGCCAGGATTAGCGGGCGCTCGGCGCGCATCAACATATCGGCGGCCTGATTGACCAAATCCGGACCCGGACATGCCGGGCGCAACGGGGCCGGTCGGACGATCGGAGTTTCGGCGGCATCGGCGCTCAATAAGTCGACTGGAATCTCGATATGAACCGGGCGCGGCCGGCCGGCCTCAAACAACGCGAAAGCCCGGGCCAGCGCCGCCTGAAGTTGTTCGGCGGTGAAAACGGTCTGGCTGAAAGCCGCGCATTGCTGGGCGATCAGGCCCTGGCGACGCACTTCATGCAAGTCGCCGGCCTCCAGGCCGAGGCGGCCGGTGGCGTTCACAGAGGAGATGACCAGCATCGGGACGGAATCGGCATGGGCCTGGGCCATGGCCGTGGCGATATTGGTCAGCCCCGGACCGGTAATGACGAAAGCAACGCCGGGGCGCCCGGTGACACGGGCATAGCCATCGGCCATGAAACCGGCGCCCTGTTCGTGGCGCGGCGTCACATGGCGGATGGCGCTGGTTGCCAGGCCGCGATAAAGCTCCACCGTGTGGACGCCCGGAATGCCGAAAACGGTATCGACGCGATAGACCTGCAGCAGATCGATCAGCCGTTCGCCCAGGGTCCTCATGCGGCGCTGGCCTTGGTCATCAAACGCTCCGTGAAGCGTTTGATGCGCGCAACGCCTTCCAGGACATCGTCACGGTCGCCGGCAAAGGAGATGCGGATCGTGTTGCGGGCGCTGGCACCGAATGTGCCGCCGTCAAGGACGGAAACCCCTTCCTGGTCGTAGAGCCGTTTGGAAAATTCATCACTGGTCAGACCGGTGCCGGAGACACCGACCAACAAAAACATGCCGGCGCTGGCATTCCAGACATGCAGTCCCGGTGTGCCGGCGAGCGTCCCATAGACCAGGTCACGCTTGCCGCGCATATCGTCAAGCATTTGGGCGACGATGCCGATATCGGCTTCGATCGCCGTCACTGCGGCCTGCTGAATAAAGCCGGGAATACCATAGGTCATGGCGAGAGCCAGCCGGTCCATATGCCCGATCAGCGTTTCCGGTCCGATCATCCAGCCGACCCGCCAACCGGTCATGGCATGGGATTTCGACAGGCTGCCGAGGGTGACAGTCCGTTGGGCCATGTCCGGCAATGTGGCGATCGGCACGTGCCGGCCTTCATAGATCAGCTCGCAATAGACCTCGTCGGCGACCACCCACAGGTCGTGTCGCTTGGCGAGATCAGCAATTGCCTGCAGTTCTGAGCGCCGCAGGACGACACCGGTCGGATTGACCGGGGTCGCCAGAAAAATCGCCCGCGTGCGATTGGTGACCAGGCGCTCCATGGCCGCGACATCGGGATGAAAATCGCGGTCGGCGGGACAGGGAATCGGGACCAGATCGGCGCCGGCGGCCCGGATGCTCGCCTCATAGGTGATATACATGGGCTCAAGCACCAACGCTTCGCTGCCCTCGTCGAGCAGCAGCGCGGCCGTCGCGTAAAGCGCATTCTGGCAGCCCAGCGTGATTGCCACATTGTCCTTGCCGCAGGCAATGCCATGGACCGAACTGGCGTCCTCGGCGACCGCCCGGCGCAACGAATCGCGGCCGATCACCGGCATATAATGGGTGTCGCCGGCTCTGAGCGCATCGATTGCCGCCTCGACAATCGGTTCGGGCGTATCGACATCGCTTTCGCCGATACTCATGAGGATGACATCCTCACCACGGGCCCTGGCCTGTGAGGCGCGGTTATGTACGTCCCAGGCGGCCGCCGTGTCGCCTGAAATCCGCCGGGTCAATACCGAATAGCGCATCGCTCAATATCCATTCACTATTGAACACTTGTTCAATAAGAATATATCCGCTAAAAGTTGAAAAATCAAGAATACGCGACACGCCTTTGGAAAAATCGCTCATGGCCGATAGCACCGCCCAACCGCGCCGCCGTCGCCTGACCGCGGCGGAAAGCCGACAGCACCTGGTCCAGGCGGCCACCGATGCCTTGATGGCCGACGGCGCCGCCGGTGCGACGGCGCGCAATATCGCCGCAAAAGCCAATGTCTCCGTCGGCCTCATCAACCACCATTTCGATAGCGTGGAGCATCTCCTGGCGGCCGCCTATGTCAATCTGGCGACCGACTATCTGACCGCGTCGCAAGCTGAAATCGCGGCTGCGGCCGGGCCGGCGCGAACGCGGCTTTCGGCCCTCGTCCGCCACGCATTCAGCGCCCAGAACATGGACCGGGGGGCGCTCCGCGCGTGGTCGGTCTTTTGGGGCATGGCGGAAGATTCAGTACCGGTCCAGAACGCGCATCGGGCCACCCATGGGCGGCTTCTGGACCTGATGGGTCAGTTGTTCGACGACTTGGCAAGCGACCAGATCTGCGACTTCGACACGGAGCAGGCGGCACTCGGGCTGTCGTCACTGATCGACGGGTTGTGGCTGAACTGGTGCCTGCAGCCCGACAATCTACGCCCGGAGGAAGGCGTGGCGCTCTGCGAGGCGTGGATCGATCACATCAGCCGTGCGCGTTGATGGGATGAGTTGATTGAAGAGTGTCCTACCATTCTTTCTCTGCGTCATCCCGTGCGCTGCGCAGCACGCAGTGATGCGCTGCAGACACGGGATCTGGCCGCAATGCTTTATGTTCCTTGGTGAGATCCCGGTGTCTGCATAGCAGCATTTCATGCTGCAATGCGCACGGGATGACGGAAGATTCCTCCGACCACCCTGCTCTCCCTATTCGCCCAAATAGTCCTTTGATCGCTCTCCTTCACGCTGCCGCCATTGCGCCCGCAGAACCCGGATACGTTCGGAATGGGTGTCGTCCAGGAACGTCGCTTGCGCGATCCGGTCAGTGCGGAAATTGCGGAAATCCTGGCGTAGTTCGCACCAGGCGACGATCAGCCTGGCGGTTGAAAAATAGGCGATGGCGATCGGCCAGATAACCCGGTCGTTGGTTCGTGTGCCCTCGGTGCGATAGGTGATGCGGATCTTACCGCGGCGGCGGATCCAGGCGCGGACCTGGCGCATGTCGATGGCGTCGGGATGAAGCGGGTCCGATCGGGGCACCATGACGCTGTCGTCCAGCACCAGGGGGCGCAGGTCTTCCGGGATCACCGCGTTGATCTTGGTGATCAGATCGCGGGCGCCGCGATCCAGCGCCGGATCGCCCTGGGTGCGCACCCACAAAGCGCCGAGTACGGCAGCCTCGATCTCGTCGGGGGTCAGCATGAGCGGCGGCATGTCGTAACCGCGCTCCAGCACATATCCGATGCCGGCCTCGCCACGGATCGGCACGCGCTGGGCCATCAATTCGGCAATATCCCGGTAAATGGTCCTGAGCGACGTCTCCAGTTCCTCAGCCAGTTCGCCGCCGGTCACCGGCGCCCGCGCGCCGCGCAGGATCTGGATGATTTGAAACAGGCGATCGGCGCGGCGCACGGGCAGTCTCGTTTTCGTGAAATTGTCAGCAGTATGGCAGTAAAGTCAGATACGGCAACCTTACTCCCGGCTCTGATCAGGCTTGCGGCAGGGACTTTTTAAAGCCGTCCAGGGCACTGATGCGGCCGAACCAGGTTTTGGTGTTCGGCAATTCCGGCTCGATGCCGGCAAAGGTCAAGTGGAATATATTGGAGGCCACCGACAGGTCGGCAATGGTCGGCCCGGCGCCGGCAAGGCACGGACTTGCCTCAAGACCGGCCTCCAGGATCGCCATGAGTTCCGGCATCTTGGCCTCGCCGCGCGCGATCGCAGCCTTGTCACCATCTTCGCCCATGAAGACCTTGTTGAGCACGATATCGACCACCGACGGCGACAGGCGGCACTGGTTCCAGTCCAGCCATTGATCCACACGGGCTCTGGCTTTCGGGTCTTCCGGATACCACTCGGTCAGCCCATGTTTCTGGCATACATAGCGCAGGATGGCGTTGGATTCGTGGATCTTGATGTCGCCATCGACCAGGGTCGGCACCTGGTGGTTGGGATTGATCTGCAGATAATCGGCGGACATGTGCTCGCCCTCATCGAAGCGGATGGTGCGCAGGTCGTAGTCGATGCCGGCCTCTTCGAGCAGGGAGACGACCCGACGGCCGTGCTGGGAGAAGGGATTGTGGTATAGTGTGCTCATGATGTGTCCTCATGGTTTGGCGATCGGTCGGCCGGGGCGCCGGCCTCACCAAACCGTCTAACAAAGGCCTGCTGACAGCATAATGGCAGCAGCGACAATAAACGCGATCGGAGGAGCCATGACAATCTACCGCGTATGCGCCCGCTTCAAGGATGAGACAGCCGATGCCTTTCTGGCCCGGCTCACCGACGGCAGCATTGCAGCCCAGCGTCCGGATGGGACGGAAATCGTCGCCGCCATGGAGCGGGCCCGGGTGCAGCCGGACGGCATGGTGGTTTGGAGCGAAATGTGCTTTTGTCCGACACCGCTGGCTCATGAACGGGAGACCGTGTTCGACGCCCATTTCGACCACTTGACCACAAAAGTCATCTCCGACCGGACCATTTTTAACGGGCGGCCGTTCATGGACCATCTACGCCACATTGCCGCGGGAGTGCCCCATTCATGATCACCGAGACCGTCAGCTTTCGCATCAAGTCCGGCATGACGCGAGACGACGTGTTGCACGACGCCCACGGCACTGTGGCCCGCTGGACCGGATTTCCCGGCCTGATCCGCAAGACCTTTGTGATGGCCGATCCTGAAACGGCGATGGGCATCTATTTATGGGAGACCAAGAGCGCCGCGCTGGCCGGCCATGACGAGGCCTGGCTCCGACAGGCGGAGGCCCATTGGGGCAACCGGCCGCAAATTGCCTATTTCGACACGCTGATGGAGCTTGATGCGCGCAGCGGCGCGGTGGTTGAGAATGATTTGGAGCCAGTCGAGCCGTGAGCGGTGCTTCTGTTGGCTTGGAATGACCGCAGGGCTGTTGGCCTGATAGACGCGGCTTCGCCACGACTGTCATTGGCCGGCTCGACCGGCCAATCCAGTAGACACCCCAGATCCAGCGAACGCACCGCTCGGTGTCCTTAATTCGAACGGCGTTTACTGGGTCATCCGGTCAAGCCGGATGATGACAGATGTGTTGTGGGGGACCCTTTATATGTCCAATTCGCTCTGGCTACGGATCTTGGCCGCGAAATCCGCAAGCTGCATGCCAATGGCGCTATATGAGCCCGCTATCCCTCAATCCCCCAATCCTTCAGGACCTCCTCGTTATGCGCGCCGGGTTGCGGCGGCGGGCCCTGGATTTCGGACCTTGTCCGGCTGAAGCGTGGCGCCGGGGCCGGTTGCAAGACGCCATCCGCCTCGACGAAGGTGTTGCGGGCCTTGTTGTGCGGGTGTTCGGGCGCCTCGCCGAGATCAAGTACCGGCGCGAAGCAGATATCGGTGCCCTCCATCACGGCGCACCACTCATCGCGGCTGCGGGTTTTAAAGAGCGCGGCGAGTTTCTCCTTCAGGGCCGGCCACTGCTTGGCGTCGAGTTGCGCCTGAAAGGCGGGATCGGTGATCTCCGCCTTTTCCAACAACAGCGCGTAGAATTGCGGCTCGATGGCACCGACGGAAATCCACTTGCCGTCGGCGCATTCATAGGTGCCGTAAAAATGGGCGCCGCCATCGACGATATTTGACGCGCGTGTATCGGTCCACAGGCCCTGGTGCTTCAGGCCGTACATCATGGCCATCAGATGGGCGGAGCCATCGGTCATCGCCGCGTCGACAACCTGGCCGCGGCCCGACGACCGCGCCTCCAGCAGGCCGCTGAGCACGCCGACCGCCAGATAGAGCGCGCCGCCACCGAAATCACCGACCAGATTGAGCGGCGGTACCGGGCCGCTGTCGCCGGTGCCGATCGCATGCAGCGCCCCGGTCAGCGCGATATAGTTGATGTCGTGGCCGGCCGCCCGGGAAAGCGGCCCTTCCTGCCCCCATCCGGTCATGCGGCCAAAGACCAGTTTCGGATTGCGCTCCAGGCAGGTATCGGGGCCGAGCCCGAGCCGTTCCATGACTCCGGGGCGATAGCCTTCGATCAGGGCGTCGGCCTTGTCGACGAGCTTCAAGACCGTTTCAACGCCTTCAAGCGTTTTCAGGTCGACGGCGATCGAACGGCGGCCGCGATTGAGCACGTCATAGGCAATGCCCAGTACATTGGTGCCGGCCGGCCGGTCGACCCGCACCACATCGGCGCCCAAGTCGGATAGCAACATGGCGCAGAACGGACCGGGTCCAATGCCGGCCATCTCGATGATCTTGATGCCTTGCAGCGGGCCCATCGTCACCTCCTTTGCGATAAGTCAGGCAGTCAGACCGCCGCCGACAATCAATGTCTGGCCGCTGACATAATTGGATTCGGGCGCGCAGAAGAGATAGACGCCGTCGGCGGCCTCCGCCGGCGTGCCGGGACGGCCGAGCGGGATCATCGCCGCCATGCCGGCTATCAGCTTCGACGGAACGCCGATGCCCACTTCGTTGCCTTCCACGACGATGGTCTTCTTTTCATCGGTCGCCTGGGTCAGCCGGGTTTCGATAAAGCCGAAGGCGACGCAATTGACGTTGACCTTGAAGCGCCCCCATTCCTTGGCCATGGTCTTGGTCAGCCCGATGATACCGGACTTGGCGGCCGAATAATTGGCCTGACCCATATTACCGCCGGTGCCGGCGATGGAGGAGATATTGACCACTTTGCGGAACACCTCCTCGCCTTTCGCCGCCTCTTCATTGGCGCGGATGCGGATTGGCTCGGAGGCGGCGCGCAGGATCTGAAACGGCGCCTTCAGATGAACATCGAGAATGGCGTCCCATTGCTCGTCCGACATCTTGCCGATCAGCGCGTCCCAGGTGTAGCCGGCATTGTTGACGATGATGTCGATGCCATCGAACGCGTCGATGCCGGTCTGGATGAAACGGTCGGCAAATCCCGCTTCGTTGACACTGCCGACAACGGCGACGGCCTCACCGCCAGACCCGGTGATCGCGGCGACCACCTCATCCGCCGGCTCCTGGTCGAGATCGTTGACGACAAGACGAGCCCCCTCGGCGGCCAGCTTCAAGGCCACAGCCCGGCCGATGCCGCGCCCGGACCCGGTGACATAGGCGACTTTGCCTGCAAGTTTGCGCATTGTGTTCCTGTCTTTCGATCTGTCGCTGACTGCACGTAGGTTGATCGTGACTTGCGGTTAACAATTCAGGCCCGCCTCACCCGCTTTTTCCGGTCCCGGAAATCGTGGAAATCGCCATGTTTGTCGGGATCGGAGAACCATTCCAGCAATAGATGCTTCTGGATTTTTTGCGTCGGCGTCTTCGGGATGTCGTCGATGAAGTAGATCCAGCCCGGCGCCTTATAGTCGGCAAGCCGGTCGAAGCAATGGCTGAACAGGGTCTCCGCCTTGTCGGCACCGGCCTCGCCCTTGTCGCGCAGGCTGACAAAGGCGCAGACTTCCTCCTGGCGCATTTCATCGGGCGCCGGCACCACGGCGACTTCCTGAACGCCCGGGTCGTTGAGCAATTCGGCCTCGACCTCGGCCGCGGCGATATTCTCGCCGGACCGGCGGATGATGTGCTTCTTGCGATCGACGAAATGCAGCATGCCGTCGGGGGCCCGATAGACCAGGTCGCCGGTGTGAAACCAGCCACCGCGCCAGGCCTCCTCGGTCGCCGCCTCATTGCGCAGATAGCCGGAAAAGAAGCCCTTGCGCGGGGTTTCAGCGGAATGGCGCAGGACCATTTCGCCCGGCTGATCGTCGGGCACGTCATTGCCGTCATCGTCGACGACACGGATTTCCATGGTCGGCCGGGCGCGGCCGAAGGCGCGGGTGCCGCGCTTGCGGGGATCCTCGTGGGCGGTGAGGATGCGCACGATTTCCGTCATGCCCCAGCCTTCGATCAGCGGAAAGCCGAAGCGGTCCTCGAAGGGTCCGTGAAGATCCGGCTCGACACCGGCGCCCATGCCGAAGCGGACCCGGTGTTGCTTCTCGATCTCGGTTTCTTCCCGCTTCAAAAGCGCCGGCGCGATGATGCCTAGATAGTGGATGATCGTCGCCCGGGTATCGACCACGTCCTGCCACCAGGTGGAGGCGTGGAATTGATCCGGTTGGATCTGGCAGTTGCCCTTATAGAGCGCGCCGTAGAACGACACGGTCGCTGAATTGCAATGGAACAGGGGCAGCGGATTGAAGATGCGTTCGGTGCCCACTCCCTGCGTCATGTAGCCGCCGGTTTCGGCATAGGTCTTGCCGACCCAAAGTTCGTAATTATGGCTGAGCATGCAGCCTTTCGGCTTGCCGGTGGTGCCGGACGTATAGAGCAGGCTCGATTCGGTCTCTGGCCCGGGTAGCCCGTCGACCGGCGGCGGGTTGAGCGGGCGCGGGATACCGGTCTCGAAGTCCTCAAAATCGATGACGATCGGATCATGGTCGGCCTCGGCGGCACCCACCTCGATGATCTCACGATACTTGTTGAGACCGATCACCAAATCGGCACGGGAATTGTCGAACAGATGGGATATTTCCGCGGCCCGATAGGCCGGGTTGATGGGCACGGCCGATACGCCCAGATGATTGAGCGCCAGGCGATGGAGGAGATATTCGGGCCTGCTTTCCAGGCTCAGCGCGATACGGTGCCCGTGGCCGAAACCGGCATCCCGATAGGCGTCGATCAGGCGACGCACCTCCCGTTCGGCCTGGGCATAGGTGATTTCATAGCCGTCCGGATGATAATCCCGTCCGGCGCGGGCCGGCGCGGCGATGAAGGCATGGTCGGCAAATTGGCCGGCGCGCTCGAAAAAGAGGTCGCCGATTGTGGCATGTTCGGGTTCGTGATCCATTTATCGGCCTCTTGGCGAAATCCCCTGTTCGCGGACGATACAACACCGTGGGCGATAGTCCATAATTGCCTTCACGCGGCAATCAACGGCTGGCCGAATCCGAGTTCGTCGCGCAGGCATTGAATGATCTCGCCATGGGAGACGCCGATTTCGGCCGCGGCGACGACCTTGGCAAAGACATTTTCGTGCTCCGAATTGGCGGCGCGGGCGAGATCGGCGAGCGCCTTGGATATTGCCGCCGGGCTACGCGCCGCCTTGTAGTCGCGAAAATCCGCAACCAGGCCGGTCATGGCGGCCGGATCGGGGCGATAGGGGTCCGGTTCGATCGCGGTGTCGTCCTCGGTATAGCAGTTGACGCCGATGACCTTTTCTTCGCCAGTCTCGATCCGCTGCTGATGGTCCCGGGCGGAGAGACCGATCATGCGCTGCACGGTGCCGTTTTCCACGGCCCGATACATGCCGCCCTGCTCTTCGATCTGATCCATGACCTGAAGGATCTTTTCCTCCATTTGATCGGTCAGCCGCTCCACATAATAGGAGCCGCCCAGGGGATCGATGACATCGCACAGATGGGCCTCTTCGCGCAGAATGTTCTGGGTGGCGATGGCGATCTTGGCCGGTTCCTCGGTGGGCGTGCTGATTGCTTCATCGTAGCTGTCGGTATGCATGGATTGCAGGCCGCTTAAGATGCCGGCCATGGCCTGGCTAGTGACGCGGGCAATGTTGTTCAGGGGATGTTGGCGGGTCAGGTCCGCGCCCGAGGTCTGGCCATGGAATTTGAATCGCCAGGAGCGGGGATCCTTGGCGCCGAGGCGCTCACGGGCAATGCGCGCCCAAATGCGCCGGCCGGCGCGGAACTTGGCGATCTCCTCGAAGAAGCTGATGGAGATATCGAAGAAAAAGGTGAAACGCGGCAGGAAACTATCGGGATCCATGCCCCGGCCGATGCAGTCTTCGGCATATTGAATGGCCGATGACAAGGTAAATCCCATGGTCTCGGCCGGCGTCGCGCCGGCCTGCTGCATGTGCTGGCCGACGACGGAGAGCGGATTCCAGTTCGGCACCTGCTCGCGGCAAAAGGCGATGTAATCCAGAAGCACCCGCCGGGAGCCCGGAAGCGACAGGCGGTAGAACATGTGATTGGCGACGAAGTGGGAGATGTAGTCGCTCTGGTTTGCGGTGCCGGTGATTTGATGCCAGGGCACGTCGCGCCTTTTGGCGACTGCCAGCAGGAAGGCAAACAGGGTGAACGGGCTCGGATCGTTCAAGGCCGTCGAAATGCGATCGATCGGTACGTCGGCCAGGCAGGTCTCCATGTGGTCCACGCTGTTGACCACCGTGCCGCAGGTGCCCAGCAAGGCCGCTGGCACCGTGTCGCAATCATAGCCGCGAAAGCCGGAATTGCAGGGGATCAGGCTGATGGCATTACCGCCCATCTGGAGGATTTTCTTGACCCGGGAATTATAGTCCCGCGGCGTGCCGAGGCCGATGAGCTGTCGCTGGGTCCAGGTGCGGCCGCGATGCATGCTGGCATAGATGCCGCGTGTATAGGGATAGGCGCCTGGCATGCCGAGGGACTGAACGTAATCGTCGTCGACGCCGGCCGACGGCATGTAAAGAGGATCAATCTCGATGCCGGAGCGGTTGCGGATCGGCTGCGCATCGCCGACCTGGGTGTCATAAGCCATTTGCCAGTCGGCATAGGCTTTCTTCAGAGTGTGCGAGCTTACCATTATTTCCCCCTCATCCGGTCTCGGCGAATTTTGCCGCGCGGGCGGCTTCGGCGTGTTTGCGAAAAGCGGCGACGATATCATCGCGCCCGGCGCCGGGCCCGAAGATCGCGCCAACGCCGGCGTCATAGAGCGCCTGGTGCTCCGGTTCTGGAACGATACCGCCGACGAGAACGGGAACATGCGCCAGATCTGCCTCGGCCAGGGCTGCCGTCAATTGCGGCACGATCAGGTGATCAGTGGCCAGCGAACTGATGCCGATCACGTCGATATCCTCCTCGATCGCCAGCTTGACGACCGCGGGAACCTGCTGCCAGGGCGGCGTGTAGATCACTTCCATGCCGGCATCGCGCAGAAAGGACGCCACCAGCCGGCTGCCGCGATCATGGCCGTCGAAGCCGATCTTGGTGATCAGGGCACGGATCGGATAGGCCATCGGATCGGGTTGGGTGTCGGCTGTCATGACGGTTGATCCTCCCGATCGCCCTCTAACCTCAATGCGCCAGTCAGAAGCAGGGTGAGTTGTTGCGCCAGTTGCGCCGGGTCGACGCGCCCGGGGCGATACCAGCCCTGCGTGGAGTTAGCGGCGCCGATCAGAAGCATGCGCAGAATTTGCGGATCGGCGGCCGGCGCAAAATCCAAGGCATCCATAAGCTCGATGAAGATCGCCTCGTAGGCGTCCCGGCAGGCAACGATGCGCCCTTCGAATTCGGGAACGTCGGCGGGCCGCACCGTTGTGATCACCCGCGCATAGGCGGTCTCATCGAGCAGCACGTCCAGATGCGCCTCAAGGGCCGTTGTCAATCGGTCCAGCGGATCGACCCTACCGGCGATGGCCTGGCGTACATGTTGCGAAATGCGGTCGACGCCGGCCTCGTAGACCGCGAGCAACAGGGCGCCTTTCGACTTGAAATGATAATAGACCGAGCCGGACTGCATGTGCGCGGCGGCGGAAATATCGCGGGTGGTGGTCGCCCGATAACCCTTGTCGGCAAACTGCCTGGCCGCGGCATCCAATAGGGGGTCGAGCCGGTTGTTGGTGCGGCGTTTCTTGGTCAATGAACGCGGCGGACCTGAATTCGCGTTCACTGTAACCTTCGGCGATGCAAATGCCACGATATCGTTCCGCCATCCATTAACTGAGCAAGCGCTTGGTTAGTTAAACGGGTAATGGACGAAAGTCAACTTCTCCGGCACCTATTCAAACCTCCAACGGGTTTGCCGGCGTGCAGCTAACGGGCGCAACCTGAATCCGCCCCGCATTTCACGCCGCTTCCCGCCTCAGCGGCTGGCACATGCAGTGGACGCCGCCGCCGGCGCGGGTGAACATCGTCATGTCCGGATCGTAGACTTCGAAACCATTGGCGCGCATTTTGCCGTTCAAATCTGTCGCGCCTTCCGTTGACAGCACCCGGTCGTTACCGAGCGCGACTACGTTGCAGCCGAGCGCCATGGTCTCCTTGAAACTGGCCGGGATGATCTCGATCCCTTTGCCCTTCAGCCAGGCGACTATCTCGTCGTCGGTGGTCTCAAGGCAGACGGCGGCGCAGTGTTCGTTGAGCATGCAGACCATGAGATCGATATGCACGTAGAAGGGGTCGATCGGGGCGTATTTGATCTCCCAGCCTTCCTTGGTGAACCAATCGGCCAGTTGATCGACGGCGACCTTTTCCGAGCGGTGATCGGTATAACCGACAAGGGCGACACCCGGGCGAATGATATTGAAGTCGCCGCCCTCGAAATTGCCGGCGGAGACCATGTCGTAGATCGGAATGCCGCGCGCCAGGTAGAAGCGCAGCACGCTTGCATATTCGCCGCGCCGGCGCGGATTGGCGAGCTGGCAGATGACGGCGCCATAAGGGGTCATGAAGGAGGAATCGCGGGCATAGACCTGATAAGGAACGTTGTCATCGAGGGGCAGGAAATGGCAGGTCACGCCAGCGCTTTGATAGGCGTCGACCATTTCCCGGTGCTGACGCATGGCCACTTGCTTGTCGAACCGATAGCCGCGCCGCAAGGTGTCCCGGACCAGGGAACTGTATTCAGCGTTTTCATGGCCCAGCCAGCGAAAACTCTCCGCCGGGCCGAGCAGCACATCCTTCAGCGGTCCGGTTTCGGACCTGAGATACCAGTCGGTCATTTCCGGCGTGCCGCCGCCTTCGATACGCGCCTGCAGGGGTATTGCCGATTGGGTCGCTGTCATGGAGGCCATCCTTTGTTGCCTGACGGGTTCACAGGCCGATTTTCCTGAAGGGAATACAATTTTAAAAGCAATGAGAAAATAGCGGATTCCAGATAGGCGGGTCGCGGCTCTACTGAAAACCCAGGGACCGCATGTAATCCCGCCGTTGCTTTTCGCCGACCATGCAGTCGGTCCGGGTCGAGGCCTTGTGCAGCACCGGCCGGTCCGGCGCCAGGCCGGCGACTTCCAGATAGAGCTTGTACCGGATCGCCGCCGCCATCTTGTCCACGTCGTAGACGGGAATGACGAAGGCGCTTGGGCCTCCGACCACACAGTCTTCGTAGTAGAAATCCAGATTGTCGATCTGGAATCCGGCCCCGCCCTTTTTCACCAGGATCGGCAGGCCGTTTATCTCGATGCCACGGGCAAGCACATTGGCGCGGGCGGACAAGACCGTCGGTCCGACATTGTTGGGCCCGTCGCCGGATATATCGATCACCCGCCGGGTACCGTCGAAGTCGTTGTTGTCCATCATATCCGCGGCGGCCACCAGCACGGAGGAAATGGAGGTCTCGCCGGCGACATTGACCGGGCGGCGCGCCAGGAGGCGCGAGGCCCGCTCGGCGTCTTCCGGCGTGGCCAGAAGAGTCCAGTCGAGCACCTGGCGGATGGTCCAGGGGCCGCTCCACTCCACATAGGTGACCGCGATCCGCCGGTGATAGCCGGCGCCGACCGCCGCCAGGACGGCCGGGTGTTTCAGCGCCGCGACATAGCCGTCGCGCTGGATGCGCTGCTCCTCGGCGTCCATGGAATGGGAGATGTCGACGGCGAGCACCAGTTCCAGATCCACCTTGGTCTTGGCGATCGCAGCCGGGGCCGCCAGGACGCTCAGCAAAACGAGAATGCGCAGCATGGTCCCCTCCTCGGCTATTCCCAATGCAGTTGTTTTGCATACCCTAACAGAAATACAGCTTGTTAGCCCGTGCACATCGCGAAGCGTGGTCAACACTCCGCGTCATCCCGTGCGCGGCGCAGCACGCAGTGATGCGCTGCAGATACGGGATCTGGCGGTTGTGTTCGGCGTATCAGGGGCCAGATCCCGTGTCTGCATAGCAGCATTTCATGCCGCAATGCGCACGGGATGACGGAGTATAATTGGAGGCTTGATTTGTCGGGAAGGCCCCGGAATTAGGGGCTTTACCGCATAGGCGGCGGCGCCCGGCCGCCGCGATTCAGTTTTCTATGATTGTTGGACGGCGCTGAACCAACGGCGCAACCCGTCATGGTCCGCCAGGGTCCCGGGCGGGCGGATCCGGTTCATGGGCGGCATTTCCGCCGTACCATCAGCACCCAATGCCAGCATTGCAGCGCCTGTAGCGGTCCCCTGTTTCGCGCCGGAGGCATGGACGGCGCATTTCGGTAGGCAGGCCGCCAGGCACTCCAGATAGGCGCGGTTGACGGCGAAGGGTCCGTCGACGATGACCTGGCCGGTAACGCCAAGCGCTTGCAGGGACAATGCGGACATCTGCGCGCAATAGAGCGCGGCCAGGCTGGCCTGTTCTTTCGGCCCGTCAATATCGCCCTCGATATGGCCGTATCCGTTGGTTGCCGGCAGCGGACCGCCAGAACGGCTGAAAGACGGCCAGGCGGCGACGCCGCGAGACAAAAGGTCGATCACGGTTTCCGTGTCGGCGAGATCAGGGGACGCGCCGGCGGCGACCGCTTCGAATTCCCGACCGCCCATGAAGCGGCAGGATGCGATGGGATCACCGAAGATTGTCGTATTCGACACCTGGTCGCGCGCCGGATCGAGGGCGCGGATATCGATATCGGTGGCAAATCCGATGATCCAGGTGCCGGTGGATAAAAGCGTGAAAGGCCGCGCGCCGAGATAGAGCAGGAGATTGGCGTTGGAATCATGCACGCCCGTCAATACCCTGGCGCGACCGCGCAAGGCCAAACCCGCAACCGGGCCGAGGTCTTCCCAGGCCTTACGTAGCGGTGCAAAACGGCACGCCCAGCCGCGCAGCTTCGCCAGTTCGGAATAATCGCGCCGTAAGGGGGCCCATAGATGGGTCTGAGCACCCATGGCGCTGACTTCGTTGGCGGCGATGCCGGTGAGCCGGTAGGCCAGATATTGAGCGAGCGGCATGATGGTGCGAACCGTGGCGAAGGCGGCCGCAAAATCCGTTTCCAGCCAGAAGAATTGGCGCGCCAGAGTCAAGGCGCCTGGATTGGTGGGCGCAAAGACCTCAGAAAAATCCGGTTCGATTTCCGAATATCCATCGACAATGGATTGTGGCGGCTCGGCTTCATAGCTCATGATCGGGAGCGCGAGATTTCCCGCCTCGTCGAGCAGGACCGCCGAGGACCCATGGGAGCATGGCACGATAACATCGACCGGTAAAAGAGCATCGAAAGCCGGCAGGCATTGGCGGGCAAAGGCGACGACTGGCTCCATGTCGATCGCCAGATAGGGCGGACCCTCATGGCGGGTGGTCGCAATCCCCTCTTCAGCGATCAAGGTCAGACCGGCATCGAACAGCAGCGCCTTGACGTTGGTGGACCCGACATCGATCACCACGATGCCGCGGTGGGGATTCTCCGCCGTTGCACTCACTGCGTTGTTATTGCTCATGGAAACTGCAATTCCTAAGGACCAGATCTTGCAACACGCGCTGGAACCCACGCTGTCATCCCGTGCGCATTGCAGCATGTAATGCTGCTATGCAGACACGGGACCTCGCCCGGGAACGCAGCGTATTGCCGCCGGATCCCGTGTCTGCAGCGCATCACTGCGTGCTGCGCGGCGCACGGGATGACACGGTGCTATTGTGAGGTACAGTGTACAGAAAGGGGGGTGCCGAAGTGGCTCGCCGCGCCGGGGCGGGCTGCGCCATGTGCGGTGACGCAAAAATGTTCTGAATGGTTTTTCAACCCTCACAACGCTAATCGGCATTAAACAACGCCATCGCCTCGTCCAGGCTGGGCATGGAGGGAGCCGTGCCGGGGCGGGTGACGGAAATGCCGGCGACCGTGCAGCCGAAGCGCGTCGCGTCGGCCGGGGCCATGCCGGCGGCGAGGCCTGCGGCGAAACCGCCATTGAAGGCGTCGCCGGCGCCGGTTGTTTCGACCACCGGGCCGGCATCGACCGCCGGCACATGCACCGATTGCCCCTTGCCGTGCAACAGCGCGCCGTTTTCGCCAAGCGTGATCAGGGCGGCAGCGACACCTTTGGCCAGGAAGCGGTCGGCAGCGGCGCGGGCTTCATCGACGGTATTGACCGCGACGCCGGTGAGCTCGGCGGCTTCGGTCTCGTTCGGCGTGACATAATCGCACAAGGGAAAGATGCCATCGTCGAGCGGCGCCGCCGGGGCCGGATTGAGGATGGTGGTGACGCCCGCCTCCTTGGCGATCTGCAAGGCGCGGGTCGCGGCGTCGATTGGTTGTTCCAATTGGGTTATGAACACGGATGCCGAGCGGATGCGTTTGGCGCTCTCTTCGATGTCGGATGGCGAGATGGTCAGCGCCGCGCCGGGGCAGACGATAATGGCATTGTCGCCGGAGGATTCCTCGACGAAGATATAGGCGGCGCCGGTATAGCTCGTTGGATCCCGGGTCACGGCCGGCGTGACCCCGGCCTCCTGCCAGGTGCGCATCGCCAGATCGGCGAAGGCGTCGTCACCGAGCTTGGTGATGAATTGGACCTCAGCCCCGAGCCGCGCCGCGGCAACCGCCTGATTGGAGCCCTTGCCGCCGGGACCCAGCGCGAAGCTGTTGCCCATGATGGTCTCGCCCATGCGCGGCGCCCGGTCGGCGCGATAGGCCGTGTCGGCGACGAAAACGCCCAGAATCGTGATCGGTTTGGTTTGGGTCACGCCCGTGTCCTCCGCGCCAGCTTTCTACGCCTCATCGGGCGGAACGACCCCCTTGCGGAAGGCGAAGCAGCCATAGAATCGGCGCTCCCCGGTCTGGATCACGCAATAGGCCTGTTTCGACCGGTCATAGAAGGCATAGCGTTCAACGCCGATCATCGGCCAGCTTCTCCCCTCGGCGGCATCGATCACGGCCTGGACCTCCCGTTGCACAGGCGGAATGTCGTCCGGCGCATCGACGATTTCCATGCGCGCCGCGGCGTCGTTGACGAAGGTGTCCAGGGGAAACACCGACAACACCGCCTCGACCACTTCGGCGGCGGGGCGGTCGATCCGCAACACCCGGCCGAGGGTGGTCTGGCGGGCGACGGAATCGGATGGAAAATTGGTGTCCGCGATGATCAGATCATCACCATGTCCCATGGCGCGCAAGGCATAGAGCACGTCGGCGTTGAGGAGCGGATGAACGTTTTTGAGCATGGCCGATCCCATTTTTGTTGTCGGAGCATCGTTCGATCACGCGGGATCAATCGACGCTCCGGATAGATACTCTAACCATACTCACCGAAGTTTCGACCCCAAAAAGAAAAGGCCCCCGCCGGAGCAGGGGCCCTCAGGCCGGTCATTATATGGGGCCAGATCGCACTGGCCCGTTCACATCGATATATAAAGTGAAAAAATGTTGTCGGCAATTTCTTGAAATGCGTTGCGAATCTCGTTCTGGTCTTCGGCCTCGTAGTAAAGATCCGGTTTCGAGGCACAGTCCAACATGACCTCCTTGCCCGTAGCCGGCGCCTGGAAAGCGACGGAATACAGCCTGATTGATGCGTCCTTCACCGCCGCGCAAATTTCCTTGCCGCGAGCCCTGGCCGCTGACAAATGGCTTGATTGAAAGTAGTGGCCGGTGCCGTCAGTTCGGCGACGCCAGAACTGGTTGAACGACCCGTCGGTCATGACGACCATGATTTTCAGCGTATCGGAATTGTAATCCGCCGCCTGGCTGTCCGCCGGCCAGAGCGGATTCCAATTGGGAGACAATGTATACCATCCCCAGGCGACACCGGCGGCTCCATTGGTCAGATCCCCGGTTGGATCGTATTCTCGAATGGCATTGATGAGTTGGTCTTTATCGGATGTCAGCGGAACAATCGGCATCGTGGTACAGTAGTCGTAGTAATAATACCCATCCCGGTCATTTCCAACGGGCTCGACCGTGTAATAGGCATCCGTCAATCTGTTCTCCATGCGTTCCGTCGCACAGTTCTTGCCAAGCCCGTCGGTGACCTGCTTCGTATAGGGTTGCAAATATACGCCGGAACCATAGGGTACGATCGACACCCGGATAAGATCAGCGTTTTCAGGGTCCGCAAATAGGACGTTGATCATGTTTTCGGCGGCCGCCCGCAAGGCATCAGCGCGGCCGTTCTGCTGCATCGATGCGGTCCCATCCAAGACAAGCGCGATTTCCACCTTGTTCTTGGTGAAGGTCGATTGCGCGGTCACCGACACTGGAATGCTTTTTATTCCGGCCAGATGCATGAACGCCGTTTCCGACGAGGCGGTGGCGGTGACATCGACGGTGTAGCGGCTCCCGCTCTGGTTAATATCAAATTGTTGAATTGCCGCGTCATCGGGGATCAGGTTTTTCGCATTGGACCAGAAAAATGCCTCGGCGCGCGCTTTGGCCTCGGTTTCACTAATTTTGGCCATGCGGATTTCCGCCGCCGCGGAAACAATGGCGGTATCGAGCGCGAGCCTCAAATGCGATTTGACCCGAAATGCGTTAGCAAAATCTATGGCCGTGCCGACAGCTAGAATTAAAGGCACGATGGCAATGGCTGCAGTCACGGCGACGCCTGCCGACCGCGACTTGCAAAAGTCAGATAAGTATCTTCGAAGTTGAAGAGCACAATTCTGATATAAGTGTTTATACATGTATGATACTCAGCGACGGATTATAGATTTCGACTAGTATCTAAACTTGACCCCGCCAATAAAGAGTTAACTCCGCAGCACGGGGGTTACGGTGCAGTTAGCAAAATGTGAATCAAATTCTCAGATTTCCATTATGAAAATCCAGAAAATCATTATGCTTCTGATAACAAAGGAGTTTTTCCGTTCGATCGACGGCCGCCAGGCAACCAAAATGAAGCCACCTGGCATGGCCTGCATCACGAAACTGCACCACAATGGCCGCATTGACCCGTTTTCGCGGTGTCAAAAGTAAAAATATCTACTTGAAGTTTTGTGTTTGGATCACCTATAGTTCTATAGGATATACTATATATTACTATAAGCACAAACACTTATTCTTTCATCGAATCCTAATTGTCGGCGCCGGGGGATGCGGGGCCGATCATAGTCTGGCGGGCCACCGGACCGAGCGAAAAATTGGTGTCCGCGATGATCAAGTTATCGCCGTACCCCATGGCGCGCAAGGCCAGGAGCACGTCGGCGTTGAGGAGCGGATGAACGTCTTCGAGCATGGTTGATTCCGGTCTAGGTATCTATGCGTGAGCCCTTACGCCCCCCATTCCTCAAGCACCTTGCCGGCGATCGCTTCGCCTAACGCTTGATGCGCGGATTCCTCCCAATGGATACCGTCGACGGCGCTCGACTGGACAATCGCCCCGGCATCGAAAAACGGTACGTCCTGGCGTTTGGCCGCGTCGGCGTAGAAAGCACCGAATTCCGCCGATTTCGCCGCTCCGCCGGTAAATATCGGCGCCAAAAAGCCGGCCTCCAGGATCGGCGGCGGGGCCACCAGCAGGATCGCCGGCGCGCCGGTATCGGGTCCGCCGCCGCTGTCGCGGGCGACGCCGACCAGCTTTTCCGCCGACAAGGCGATATCAAAGGCCGAGAGGGAATAGCGCAGCTTGAGATCATTGGTGCCGAGCATGATGACGACCACATCGATCGGCCGGTGGGACTCCATGGCCACCGACAGCGCCGGCAGACCGTTCTTGTAGAGGCCTTCGATCGGGTCGTCATGGACGGTGGTACGGCCGGGATGCCCCTCCTCGATCACCTGCCAATCATCCCCCAGAATGCCTGCGGCAATGCCCGGCCAGCGGACCGCCGGCGGATAGCGCCGCAGATCGCCGACAAAACGCATGGGGACGGACCCGTGGGTGTTGGAATCTCCGAAGCAAACCAGTGTCTTCATGTCAGGGTCTCCGCACGGCGGGCGCCATCACGATGGGGGCGAAATCCGCTGCCCGGATTGCGGGTCGAACAGATGGGCAAGCCCCGGGCGCGGTTTCAGGTGGATCGCTTGGCCCGGTCGAAAATCATGCCGGTCGTGGAACAGGGCGACCATATCCTGGTCGGCGCATCGCAGGAACACGAGCATCTCAGACCCGGTCGGTTCGACTACGGAAATGGTGGCCTCCAGGCCGGATTCCGCGAGGTCCAGATGTTCAGGGCGGACGCCGTAGACAATCTCCTTGCCGTCTTGGCCCGATAGCAGCGCGTCATCGACCGCCACATGGCCGCCGGCCGTGTCAATCCCGGTGGCGGCGCCATTCTTCACGGTGCCTCGGATCAAGTTCATCGCCGGCGAGCCGATGAAGGTGGCGACGAACAGGTTGCGCGGCGCGTCGAACAGGTCGAGGGGCGCACCGACCTGTTCGACATTGCCGTCATTCATCACCACGATCTTGTCGGCCATGGTCATCGCCTCCACCTGGTCGTGGGTGACGAAGACCGTCGTCGTCTTCAGGCGCTGATGCAATTCCTTGATCTCGGTGCGCATCTGCACCCGCAATTTGGCGTCGAGATTGGACAAGGGCTCGTCGAACAGGAAGACCTGGGGATCGCGGACGATCGCCCGACCCATGGCCACCCGCTGGCGCTGGCCGCCAGAGAGTTGCCGCGGATAGCGTTTCAAATAATCGGTCAGGCCGAGAATTTCGGCGGCATTTTCGACCCGCTCACGGACCGTCGCGGCATCCAGTCTGCGCAGTCGCAGGGCGAAGGCCATATTGGCTTCCACGGTCATATGCGGATAGAGCGCGTAGCTTTGGAACACCATGGCGATGTCGCGATCCTTGGGCGGTACATTGTTGACCACCCGGTCGCCGATGGCGATGGTTCCCTCGGTGATGCTTTCCAATCCGGCGATCATGCGCAGGAGCGTCGACTTGCCGCAACCGGATGGGCCGACCAGGACCACGAACTCGGCATCGCCGATGGTGATGTCGACGCCATGAATGACCTCCGTTTCCCCGAAGGACTTGCGGACATCGCGAATAGTAACTTCAGCCATTCGTGCTCCCTGTGCGACAACCGGGCGACCGGCGGCGAAGGGTATCCGACGGTTTCAACCCTGTCCAACATGGCCGGGCGCGCCTTGTTTTCGCTCTTCGCACCGGCATTCGGTATCCGTCTGCCGGCGCAAATGAAACGATTCAATCGCATTATTGACAGAGATTGCAGTTGCTATCCATACTGCTTTCCAGGTGTCCTTACATTTATCCGGGCAGGGGCGACGCGGGACCGCCCCGATGGTCCGATCGGAGCTCTTCCTGCTCAAAATCAACCAGGTCGACCGGACGTACAATCGAAATCCAAAAATCGTATCCTCGGGAGGATGAAAAAAATGAAAGCTGGTGTTTATGAGAAACTGATGGCCATGCAGGCCAGCCGCCGAACGCTGCTGAAGGGAACCGCCGCAACGGCGGCGGCATTGGGTACGTCGAACCTGATCGACGGTTTGTCGTCTCCGGCCGCCGCGCAAGGCGGCCTGCGCGCCGAAATTTTGAAAATTCCCGGCGTCGGGGTCGGCTCTCCGGGCGACGCGGAATGGCAGAAGGTCGGCGAGATGTGTCTCGGCGGCACCAAGGAAACCGTGCAGCAGGGCGAATTCGCCGGGGTCGAACTGACCTTCATGGGCCTGAACAACCAGAACCTTCACAACTTCCTGTTCCGCGGCTTCCTGAAGCCTTGGGAGGCCTATACGGGTGCCAAGCTGAACTGGATCGATCTCGCCCAGGCCGACTACAATGCCCGGCTGCAGCAATCGATCGCCACCGGCACCGTCGATTTCGACATCATCGAAATGGGTGCCCCCTTCGAAGGCGATGTCTGTGGCAAAGGCCTGGCATCGGTCATGCCAGACTGGGTCGCCAAGCTGATCGATATGGACGATTATGTGGGCTATCTCAAAGCCCCTGTCGGCACCTGGGACGGCAAGACCTATCGCATTTCCATCGACGGCGACTGCCATACCTTCGCCTATCGCACCGACTATTACGACAATGCCGACTTCGCCAAGGCCTGGAAGGAGGCCGGCGGCGAAGGCGACTGGGCGCCGCCGAAGACCTGGAAGCAGGTCAACGCTCATGCCAAGTTCTTGAAGGGCAAGAAGGATCCGCTGACCGGGCTCGATGCCCATGGCTTCCTCGACCCGCTGAAGGGCTGGGGTGGTTTCGGCTTCTATTTCCTGGAGGACCGGGCGACGGCCTATGCCAAGCATCCGGACGATCCGGCATGGCTGTTCGATCCGGACACCATGAAGCCGCGGGTCAACAATCCGGCCTTTGTCCGCGCGATCCAGGAAGTGATGGACATCATGAGCACCTTCCCGGCCGACCAGATCAATGCGGATCCGGGTACGACGGCATTCCAGCAGTTCCTGGCCGGCACTGGTTCCGCGCTCACCTGGTGGGGCGATGTGGGCTCCAATGCGCGCACGTCCGATACTTCCGTGGTCGGCGATGTGGTCGGCTTCGACATCATCCCCGGCTCCGAGGCGGTTTACAATTCCAAGTCGGGCCAATGGGAGCAAAAGGCCAACGAGGCGCCGAACATGGCGTATATCGGCTGGGGGGTTTATGTGATGGCCCGGGTCGACGGCGATGCCAAGAAGCAGAAGGCGGCCTGGTCGGCGGCGGCCCATCTAGGCGGCAAGGATCTGTCGCTGTGGGCATCGGCCTATCCGTCCGGCTTCCAGCCCTATCGAAATTCCCATTTCAACTTCGACGAATGGGAAGAGGCCGGCTACGACAGGGCCTTTATCGAGGACTATCTGGGTTCCAACGCCGATAGCTACAACCATGCCAACGCGGCGATCGAGCCGCGCATTCCCGGGATTTTTCAGTATTATTCGGTGGCCGAAGACGAACTCGCCAAGGGCTATGCCGGGCAATACAAGTCGGCCCAGGAGACCGCCGACGCCATCGCCGCGGCGTGGGAGAAGATCACCGACCAGATCGGGCGCGACAGCCAGATCAAGCTCTACAAGGCGAGCCTGGGAATCTAGGCCCATTCATCGACGACCGGCGGCGGCGGCAATACTCGCCGCCGGTTTTCCTTACCCCGCCCGTTTGTTATCAAGGCGATCATGAGCACGGCCGAGGGCGATCTCCTACACACGGTCAGCGCCGACGCCCCGTCGCCGCAACGGGTCCTTCTCGGCCGGGTTCTGCTTTGGGGCAGCGCCGCCTTGTTGTTTGCCATTGCCGGCCTGCAGGCATTTGACGAGGCCGGCCTCCTCGATATCGGGTTCGAAACCTGGCGGCCGACGCTTTATGCCTATTTCGCCTGGGGGCTGGCCTTGTGTGTGTCGCAGGTGCTGATCCGCGGCGAACAGGGCAAGCGGGCCTTATTCCTGCTGCCGGCGGTGTTGTTCGTCATATCGATCGTCGTCTTTCCGCTGCTGTTCGGTCTTTGGATCTCTTTTTCCGACTGGAACCTGAGCTCGCTGACCGGGCGAAAATTCAATGGCCTCGACAATGTGCGGCAGATGATGGGCGATCCGTTCTATTGGAACGCGCTCTACAACATGGTGCTCTACGTGCTCGCCATTCTGGTAGAGTATGCCATTGCGTTCGGCCTGGCGCTTCTTCTCAATGCGGACATCCGGGCGCGCAAATTCTGGCGGGTCACCTTCCTGCTGCCGCTGATGTTGTCGCCGGTGGCGGTGAGCTGGATGATCGGCAAGTCGATGATGGAGATCCGCTTCGGCCCGCTGGCCCGGCTTGCCCGCTGGCTTGGCTGGGAATCGCCATCCTTTTTCGGCACGCCGGAAATCGCCAAGATGACCATCATGATGATGGATGCCTGGACGTTCATACCCTTCATGATGATCATGATGCTCGCCGGCCTGCAGGCATTGCCCAAGGAGGTGTTGGAGGCGGCCAAGGTGGACGGGGCGAGCCCGTGGCAGAGTTTCTGGCGGGTGACGTTTCCGCTGATGCTGCCGGTCTCGGTGACCGCGGTGATGATCCGCATCATCTTCAAATTAAAACTTGCCGATATCATCATCAATGTCACGTCCGGCGGGCCGGGCGGCGCTACCGATTCGGTGACGAGCTTCATTTTCCGGGAATATCGCGACCGCTCCAATGTGGGCTATGGGACGCTGCTGGCGATGGTCTATCTGGTGCTGATCGTCATTTTCATGACGATCATCCTGAAGCTTGCCGACCGGTTGCTGCGGCGGCCGACGACGATGAATTGACGCGCCCATGGCCAGCGACCAGACTTTCACCCATGACGATTTCGACCGCCGCCAGCGCATCCGGTGGCTGGTCTCCCGGCTGGTCATTTATGGCCTGTTGATCGTCTGGGCGGTGATTTGCCTGTTTCCGATCTATTGGACGCTGACCACGTCGTTCAAAATCGCGCCCGACGTCATGAAGGGCAATCTGGTGCCCTGGTACGATTTCGGGCCGCGTTGGCGGGGCTGGCAGTCGCTGGGGCTGTCGCCGAACACGATCTTCAATACCTCCACAGTCCGTGAGGAGTTCCTGAAGCGGTTCACCAATTCCGTCATTATCTCTGTGTCGTCCTCGGCGCTCGCCGTCATGCTCGGCTCGCTGGCGGCCTATGGGCTGT
This sequence comes from Rhodobiaceae bacterium, assembly GCA_965224185.1. Taxonomy (GTDB): domain Bacteria; phylum Pseudomonadota; class Alphaproteobacteria; order Rhizobiales. The sequence goes on from OZ245042.1 coordinate 1,061,098, forward strand.
CGCGGTTTTCCTACCGTTTCGGCTTCATGCGCAATTCCGACATCTCTTTTTTCTTCTTGTCGCAATTGATCCTGCCGCCGGTGGTTTTGGCGCTGCCATTCTTGGTGCTTTACAAGCAACTCGCACTGCTCGATTCGCGCATCGGCATGATCTTGATCTATACGCTGACGGTGTTGCCGATCGTCATCTGGATCATGCGCGATCAGTTCAGCGCCATACCCGTGGAACTGGAGGAGGCCGCCCTTGTCGACGGCCTGTCGATTTGGGGCGCGTTCATGCGCATCATCGTGCCCCTGGCGCTGCCGGGCATGGTGGCGGCCTTCATCCTGTCGCTTGTCTTGTGCTGGAACGAATATTTCTTCGCCGCCCTGCTCACCAGCACCGACGCCAAGACCATGCCGGTGATGATCGCCAGCCAAACCGGTTCTCAGGGCATCAATTGGTGGTCGATGGCCGCCTTATCCTCGGCCGGAATCCTGCCGCTGATCTTTGTCGGCATCTTTTTGGAACGGCATATCATCAAGGGGATGACCGCCGGGGCGGTGAAGTAGGGGTGCCGGCTACGATTCCATGCTCGGACTCAACTTGAACTCAGTTGGTGCGCAGTACCGCATTCAGAATTTACGGCCCTGCACAGTCATTCCCGCGAAAGCGGGAATCCAGGGTTCCAAGCAAGGTCTGCGTATTGCGGCCCTGGATTCCCACTTTCGTGGGAATGACAATCTATTCTAATCTATTGAATCTGATTGAATACAACATGCAAATGGTAATTATCCGATCACATCGCTTACAACTCGGCCATCAGATCTTTCGTCTGCTCGTATAAAGCCCTGAACGCGGCGTATCGCCTGGCATAGACCGCCTCATTTGCCCGATTGGGTTCGATTGTCGTCGCCACCGGGTTCCAATTATCGATATCGTCCGGACCGACATCGCCGATTGCCAATGCCGCCAGGAAGGCGTCGCCATAGGAGGCGCCGATAGTGCGGCGGCGCAGGACTTGCTTCTCCCCGGTCACATCCGACATGGCGCCGGTCCAGACCGGGTTCTTGGTGCCGCCGCCGACCGCATAGATCGCCGCCGGCGGATGTCCGATATCGCGATAGGTCTCGATGATATGGCCGGTCCCATAGGCGACCCCTTCAAGCAGGGCGCGGAACATATCGCCCCTTGTGTGGGTCAGGTTGAGGCCGAACCAGCAGCCCTTGGCGTCAGAATCATGGATCGGGGTGCGCTCGCCGGAAAAATAGGGCAGGTGAACCAATCCGTTGGCGCCGGGCGGCGAGGCCGCGGCTTCTTCTGCGAGGATCGGAAAGGCCTCCTCACGGGTCAGGTCGCGCGCCAATTGATCGCGGAACCAATGGGTCAATGTGCCGCTCGTCGCCTGGCCGGCCATGGAGGCGTGGCGGCCTTCAAACAGCCAAGGCGCGTACCATAGGCGCGGATCGGTGACCCGTTCGGCGGTGGTCATGATGATGAAGATTGTCGAACCATACATGACCATCATGTCGCCGTCGTGGCGGACGCCGACGCTGATCGCCTCAGCCGCGGCATCGATGGTGCCGGTGGTCACCGGCGTGCCTTCGGCCAGACCGGTTTCAGCCGCGGCTCCGGCCGTCACAGTGCCGGCGACTTCGGTGCTCCACAAGATTTTTGGTAGTCGATCAAGGTCGATAATGTCTCGATTAAACCGCTCGCTCCAGCCACTCTCAGCGAGGCTGTAGAGGGGGTTGAAATTGGCGGCCGTGTAGTGATCGACAACCACCTTTCCGGTCAGTTTCTGCACCAGGAATGACGTGGATGTCAGGATATGGGCTGCCTTTTGGTATAGGTCCGGTCGCTGGCGTTTCAGCCACAGGATCTTCGGGCCGACCGATTGGGCCGTCAGGGCGTTGCCGCATTCCTCGACCAAGGTCGCTTCGCCATAATGCTCAGTCAGTTCGGTGACTTCCGCCGCGGCCCGGTTGTCGACGCCATAAAGGACCGCATTGCATAGGGGATTGCCGTCGCCGTCGACGGGTAACATGCACGGACCGATGGCGCTGCAGGCGACCGCCCGGATCGCTTTCGGATCGATGCGGCTGTCGCGCAATAGAGCGTTGGACAAGTAGACGAAGTCGCCCCACCAATCCTCGTCGGCACGATGTTCGGCCCAGCCCGGTTGCGGGATCAGCATTTTGTGCGGCCGCGCGGCGCTGGCGACAATGTCACCGCCGGCATCGACCAGGACGCCCTTGGATTCATAGGTGCCAATATCGATGCCGAGATAATAGCTCATTGGGGATAGTCGTCTCTGTCGAGGCTGAAATCGCCGTCAATCATCGGGATCGCCTCGACCAGTAGCCGGGTCAGGCCGGCGAGATCGCCGAGATCGCAGACTTCCAATGATGAATGGGTGTAGCGGCAGGGAAAGCCCATATCGATCACCGCGACGCCGCCGCCGACAAGTTGCACGTAAGAGGTCTCAGTGAGCGCGCCGATATGGGCACTACGCTGCAAGGGCAAGCCGGACCGGGATGCGGCGGCGTCGAAGAGGCGCACGAGAGCGGGATGAGGGATGGCGCCGTTCAACGTGCCGCGTCCGTGAAAGGAATAAAGGCTCATGGCCGGACCGCCGCCAAGGACCACCTCGCCGCGCCCGCCCATATCCGGCGTATCGCAGGCGAGCACGAGATCAAGCTGGATGGCAATATCGGGTCGAAGGATCTGGGCCGCCGTCACCGCGCCGCGTAGATTGAATTCCTCCTGAACGGAGAAAACGATGTGGATTGTCGGCCGGGTTTCAGCGCCGATTAGGTGGCGGACGGTTTCCACGATCACCGCGCAGCCGGCGCGGTCGTCGACCGACGGTCCGGCGATGCGGCCATTTGCCAATTCGATCACCTGCGGGCGGTAAACCAGCGGCGTGCCGATCTCGATGCCCGCCGCGCGCACCGCCTCGGCGCTATCGAGACCGGTATCGATATAGAGGTTCGCATAGGGCAGGACCTGGTATTTCTCATCCGGCGTTGTCGCGTGGTGGCTTTTATTGGCGATCACGCCGGGGATGTCCCTTCCCTCCCCGATCTGGAACATCACAGCTTGCGACGCCAGCGCCCGCTCCGGCACACCGCCAACCCGCTCCACCCGGACAAACCCATCGGGCTCAATCTTGCGGACAACGAAACCGAGTTGGTCCATATGGGTAAAGAGCATGACCGACGGGGCCGTATCATCGCCTTCGATCGTGGTTATCAGATTGCCCAGGCGGTCGGTCGTCGTTTGCAGGCCGAGATCCTCAAGGGACCGTTTCAGCGCAGCGCGCACGCGACCTTCATAGCCGCACAGGCCGGGGATTAGCATCAGGCGGGCGAGGTCGTCCTTCAGGCGGGCCAGCGAGATCTCGTCAGCCATGCTCACCCGCCCCGCGCCCGGCGCGCGCGATCCATGAAATCGGCGGCACGATCGGCATCCACCGGGTTCCAGGTATCACCATCGACCTTCAAGGACGACCCGACAATGCATCCATCGGCGACGGCAAGCACATCGGCCACGGTGTCATGCTTGACCCCGGTATTCGCGAGTACTGGCACATCCGGAAGCGCCCGTTTCACCGCCTCCAATTCGCCCATTTCGGCCGCCTCCCCGGTGATCTGCCCGGACACCAGAACTGCGTCCGGCAGGCTGGAAAATACCGTGGACCGGGCGCGGTCGGCGAGCGGCCTGTGGTCGAGGGAGCCGGCGAATTCGGCGGAGATGTTGAACAGGACCGCCAGGTCCGGCCGGCTGAGGCTGTTGCGGTAGCGGATCGCCTTGCCCGCATCGGGCGCCCAGATGCCCATGTCGGAGGCATAGACGCCGGTCAGGATTTCCCGGGCAAAATCCGCGCCTGTCGCAGCGGCAAGCGCCATGGTCGCCATCGGATCCCATAAGACATTAACGCCGAACGGCACCTGGACCTGCTCCTTCAAGCGGCCGATGACGAAGGCCATGGCGGCGGTCGATGCGGTATCGACGGACAATTCATAGGGGCGGTCGTTTTCATTGCCGAACATGATTGCATCGACACCGGCCGACTGAAGTGACGTCAAATCCCATTGCGCGGCCTCGACAATGGCTTCCGGCCCACCCGCCGCATCATAAAATGGGGCGCCCGGCAATGCGTTCAGATGGACCATGGCGATGATCGGCTTTTTATTGCCGAAGACGCGGCGAAAATTGTCGGTCATGATCCCGAATGCCTCCAATGGGGAGGTCACGTTAACACCGGCGATTCGGGGTGTCCATTCAGGCACTTGCATCATCCGGTCCCGGCATTCCATGATGGGCACATAAGGCTGAAGGAGGAGCATAATGCAAACCCGACATTGGGACCGGATCGACAATGGCGGCCTCAGTTTCACCGAGCTTGGCTTCGGTACCGCGCCGCTCGGCAACCTTTATCGCGCGATCAGCGATGACGACGCCCATGCGACCCTGGAAGCCGCCTGGGAAACTGGCTGCCGCTATTATGACACGGCACCGCTCTACGGGCTTGGCCTCGCCGAAACGCGGCTCAACCGGTTCCTGCGCGGCAAAACGCGCGACGATTACGTCTTATCGACCAAGGTCGGGCGGCTCCTGGAGCCTTGTCCGCCCGATGCGCGCACCGGCATCGGCAAGTTTTTCGAAACGCCGAGCCGGCGCGAGGTCTATGACTACACGTATGACGGTATCCTGCGGTCATTCGAGACGTCGCTGGAACGGCTCGGCGCCGACCGGGTGGACATCCTGTTCGTCCACGATCTCGATATCGCCAATCACGGTGACCAGGCGACGGTGGATCATTATCTCGACCAGTTCTTCCGGTCCGGCTATTACGCGCTCCTGTCCCTGCGCGACCAGGGGGTGATCACTGCTTTCGGCGCTGGGCTCAATGAGTGGGAGACATGTCAGGTCATGGCCGAGCGCGGCGATGTCGATCTGTTCCTGTTGGCCGGGCGCTATACGCTGCTCGAACAGGAGGCGCTGGAAACGTTTCTGCCCCTATGTGAGCGCCGGGGTATCGGTATCGCCCTCGGCGGGCCCTATAATTCGGGCATCCTGGCATCGGGGCCGACGCCCGGGGCGTTTTACAATTACGAGGTCGCACCGCAGGACATCCGTGATCGGGTCGGCCGGATCCAAGGCATCTGCGCGGACCATGGCTGTGCGCTGATCGAGGCGGCCCTGCGTTTCCCGCTGCATCATCCAAACGTGGTTTCGGTGATCCCCGGCGGCCAGTCGGTCAGCCAAGTGCACAATAACCTGGCCAATCTGGATGCCGAAATTCCGGCATCGGTGTGGGCGGCCTTGAAGGAAGCCGGCCTGATGCGCGCCGACGCGCCGACCCCGTAGGCGTTGAGCCAGAGCGGTGTAGCCGACAGATTCTTATGATCAGTCTGCTGTGACCGCCTCAATTATGATTTCACACAGTGATGATTGGCTGAACTTGTGAAACACGCCCCACTGTCATTGCCCGGCTTGACCGTGCAATCCAGTAAACGACGCGTTTCATTAGGAATAACAAAGGCTTATCGCCGGGTAAGAACCGCAAGGCGCGGAGTGTACTGGGTCGCCCGGTCAAGCCGGGCGATGACATCTGTGGTTGCCGTTTTCCCAGGACCGATGCGCCCCGGTGTGATTGCCGTTATCCCAAGACCGATGCGCCCCGGTGTGGTTGCCGTTGTCCCAGGACCGATGCGTCCTGGCCGCTCAGTGCTTCTTCTCCGGCTGCTTGCCGAGAATGATCATGCCGAGGATGTCGTCATCGGTGACGTCCTCGACGCGGACCGTTCCGACCAGCTTGCCGTTCTTCATGACCGAAACCCGGTCGCAGAGTTCCATGACATCGTGAATGTCGTGGCTGATCAGGAAGATGCCGATCCCCTCTGCTTTGAGCTGATTGATCAACTCGGCGACCATCTGGGTTTCCCGGGGGCCCAATGCGGCGGTCGGCTCGTCCATGATGAGGATGCGGGCGTTGAAATAGACCGCCCGGGCGATCGCCACAGATTGCCGTTGCCCGCCGGACAATGCGGCGACCGGCGTGGAGAAATTATCGAAATTCGGATTGAGGCGCTGCATGATCTTGCGGGTCTCCGCCTCCATGGCGTCATCGTCGACCATGCCGAAGGCGTTGACGATCTCGCGGCCCAAAAACAGGTTGGAGGCGGCGTCGAGATTATCGGCGAGTGCCAAGGTCTGATAGATCGTCTCCACATTATAGTGGCGGGCGTCGCGGGGATTGTTGATGGTCGCCTTTTCGCCATTGATGAAGATTTCGCCGCCATCGGCCTGGTAGGCGCCGGACAGGATCTTGATCAAGGTCGATTTGCCGGCGCCGTTATGGCCGAGAATGCCGACCACTTCGCCCGGATTAAGATCGACGCTGACATGATCGACGGCGCGGATGCCGCCAAAGGAGATCTGAATGTCCTTCAGTTCAACGAGTGGCTGATGTTCGCTCATGAGCCCCTCCCCTATATGCCGGCCCGACGGCGGTAGATGATGTCGACTAAAACGGCCAAGACCAGGACCACGCCGACGACGATCGATTGCAGCGGCGCGTCGACCCCGACCATGGCCATGCCCGATTGCAGGGATTGCATGATCAGAGCACCCAATATGGCGCCGTAAATGGTGCCGATGCCGCCCGACAAGGCCGTTCCGCCGATCACTGCGGCGGCGATCACCCGCAATTCGTCCAGCGTGCCCAGATCATTGCCGACCGCGCCCAGGCGCGCCGAGGCGATGACCGCGGCAATCGCGGTCAGGCCGCCCATCAGGGCGAAGATGCGCACGGTCAAAAGCCTGGTATTGATGCCCGACAATTCGGCAGCATCCGGATTGCCGCCCATGGCGAAGACATAACGGCCGAAGCGGGTCCGGCGGGCGACGACGGTCATTAGAATCGTAATGGCGAGCACGATCATCACCGGAATGGCGATGCCGTGGGAAATGAACAATCCTTCCGCCGGCACTTCCATGCCCTTGGCCTCGGCAACGCGGGCGGCGGCGCGTTTGGGCAGCGGATAGGCGTTCATCAGGTAGACAAAGCCTAAAATCAACAATGTAATGATGCCGCCGAGCGTCACCTCGGCCCAGACCGGCTTGACGGTGAAGCCATGGCTTGACTTGCGGCGGCGGCTCGCGGCCATCAGCACGACGGCGGCAACGACCGCGATCACTCCGACCGCCCAGCTCAAAGTGGCGCCGAGCGTGCCTTCAGTACCGCCGCCCAGGGTTCGGAAGGTCTGGTCGAGTGGCGCGACGGTCTGGCCCTGGGTGACCCACCATGCGGCGCCGCGCCAGACCAACAACCCGCCCAAGGTAACAATGAAGGCGGGCACGGTGAGGTAGCCGATGATCCAGCCTTGAAACGCCCCGACGGCGGCGCCGAGCGCGATGCCGAAGATGACGGTAATGATCCAGATGCTCCAATGGCCGACGCCCAGATAGTCCGGCAGGATGTGCAGTTGCAGCGCCCCCATGAGCATGCCGATGAAACCGAGCAGGGATCCGACGGAAAGATCGATGTGCCGGGCGACGATGACGAAGACCATGCCGGTGGCCATCACCGCGACGGAGGCGGTTTGAACCGACAAATTGAACAGGTTGCGGGGCGTCAGGAAACGCCCGCCCGTCACCACATCGAACAGGATCCACAGGACGATCAAGGCGCCGATCATGCCCAAGAGCCGGACATCGAGCTCCAGATCATCAATGAATGTCTTGATACCGCCGTTCACTGATCCACTCCCAAAGCCCGGTCGGCGCGAATGATATTATCTAACCCGCAGTCGGCGAACGCAGCGAGTGAATTGTGGTCACCATAAAACGTATGATCGAAGAATGAATGCCCAAGGCCCCGGCTGCGACACATTCACATATCTCCAGGTTTCACCTACCTGTCTTCGCCCGGCTTGACCGGGCGATCCAGTAATCACCGTGTTCAGCGGTTGGTGCGCGACGGTAAGCCCTTGTAGCCTATAATGTACCGCGCCGGTTACTGGATTGCCCGGTCAAGCCGGGCAAAGACAGCGAGGCATGTGGCAGGTATGTGTTCCCGCAACATCGGAGCCAGGAGACGCCGTCAGCCTACTTGCAGGCCGGGACCTTACCGCCGGAGACGCCGGCGCATAGGGCATCCTTGGCGATCCAGCCAGCCTCGACCACCACGTTCAGATTTTCCTGGGTGATCGGCACGGGCGCCAGGAAGCGGGCGGTCATTTCGGTGCCGGCCGGGGATTTCCACTTAGTGGCCCCGGCGACGGCGTCCATCTTGGTGCCGCCGGCAAGCGCCACGGCGATTTCGCCGGCTGCCTTGCCGAGTTCCCTGGCGTCCTTCCATACAGATACTGTCTGGGTGCCGAGGGCGACGCGGTTGAGGGCAGCATGGTCACCGTCCTGGCCGGATACCGGCAGGCCTTCCATGCCCTGGGCGGTCAGCGCGGCAACGACGCCGCCGGCAGTGCCGTCATTGGAGGCGACCACGGCATCGACCTTGTTGTCCTGGGCGGTCAGGATCTGCTCCATGTTGCGCTGGGCATTGGCCGGAAGCCAGCCATCGGTATAGGCTTCCGCGACGATGGTGATGTCGCCGGAATCGATCGCCGCCTGCAGCACTTCCTGCTGGCCGCCGCGCAGGAAATCGGCATTGGGATCGGTGGGCGAGCCCTTGATCATGACATAGCGGCCCTTGGGCTGAACCGCATAGACGGCGCGGGCCTGCATGCGGCCGACTTCCACATTATCGAACGTCAAATAGAAGGCGCGGGGATCTTCGATCAGCCGGTCATAGGCAATCACCGGGATCCCCTCATCCGACGCGGCATTGACGGCCGGGCCGACGGCGGAGGCGTCCTGCGCCAGGATGATGAGCGCATTGGCGCCGCGGGCGATCAGGCTTTCAATATCGGAAAGCTGCTTGGCTGACGAACTTTGCGCATCGGCGGAGACATATTTGGCGCCCGCCGCGTCCAGAGCCGCCTTGATCGCCGCTTCGTCGGTCTTCCAGCGCTCTTCCTGGAAATTCGACCAGCTCACTCCGACGACCAAGTCCTGCGCTACGGCGCTCGTTGCCATCACGGCGCCGACGATTGCCGCCGCTACGACCGTTAGTTTCTTCATCACTTCCTCCCACGAAAACAGCCGCCGCGGCCGCCAGCGAACGCGGCTTCCCAATAGAGCGCCATGAATAGCATTATTTAATTTTTCTGTCTAATTAAATAATTGACAAATTGCGGAAAATTGGTCGAACTTTCTTGAATGCTTCCTAATTAGCTGATTAGCACCGTGATTTTTTTTAGATATTGAATTATAAAATACCCAAATTCCGCATTTGAAGGGCGGCACTCTCGTGACCAAACGCAAGCCGGCATTGATCGTCGAACAGAAGGAAAGCGGACGGCGGGCCGTGTTTTCAACCATCCGGCGCGAGGAGCGGGTGGCGCGGATCGATATCGCCCAGGAAACGGGCATGAGCCCGGCGACCGTTACCGGGATCACGGCGGAACTGATCGACGCCGGACTGATCGAGGAAATCGCCCGCGACCCGGAAACGTCCGATGCCAAGCGCGGCCGGCCTAGGGTCGACCTGAAAGTCCGAGGTGCTGCGCATCTCTTGGCCGGGATCAAGGTATCGGACCGGCAGGGCACGGTGGCAATCCTGGATTTTGAGGGCGGCCAGGTGGGCGAGTGCACCCGAACCGTCCCCCACCCGGTCATGCGGCCGCCGGAATTCGTTGCCTTTATCGGCGAACTGCTGGCCGAGGCCGCCGGTCGCGCGGGGCTCGGTGTCGACGCCATTTCGGGCATCGGGATCGGCATTGCCGGCTTTGTCGACGCGCCGCGGGGCACTGTCCATTGGTCGCCGTCGCTGACAGAGCGCAATGTGCCGCTGCGGGACTTGTTATCCGACAATCTTCCCCTGCCGGTCTTTCTCGACAACGATGCCAATCTGGTGGCCAAGGCGGAGCAATGGTTCGGTCTCGGACGCAAAGTGGCGAATTTCATCGTGATCACCATCGAGCGCGGCGTCGGCATGGGGATCGTCATCAATAACGAGATCTATCGGGGCACGCGGGGCTGCGGTGCCGAATTCGGCCACACCAAGGTGCAGTTGGACGGTGCCCTTTGCCGTTGCGGTCAGCGCGGTTGCCTGGAAGCTTATGTGGCCGACTACGCGCTTTTGAGAGAGGCCGATATCATGACCGACACGATCGGCGAAGAGGATCCTGAAAAGCGTCTCATGGCCCTGTTCGAACAGGCCCAGGCGGGCAATCATATCGCCCAATCGATCTTTCATCGCGCCGGCCGCATGTTCGCCATGGGACTTGCCAATATCGTCAACGTCATCGATCCGGCGCTGATCATCCTGTCTGGCGAGCGCATGCAGTTTGATTATCTCTATGCGGATGATGTGATTGAAAGCATGCAGAATTCGCTGGTCGAGGTGGATGCGCCGCAGCCGGAGGTGCGGATCCATAAATGGGGCGACCTGATGTGGGCGAAGGGGGCTGCCGCCTACGCCATGGAAGGCGTCACGGAACTGGCCCTGTCACGGATGTCCGTCAATGGGCAGTAGACGCGGCAGCCTGGTCTTGGCGGTTTTGCTGTGGCCATCGGTGGGGCTGGCCGAGCCGCACTTTACCGATCGGTCCCGCGCGCTCGGCCTCACTCATTCCTATCAGGGCGGCTGGGAGCATTTCGTTGGCGGCGGTGTCGCCACATTCGATTGCGATGGCGACCATTTCGCCGACCTCTATGTCGCCGGCGGCAGCAATCCGGCCGTGTTGTTGCGCAACCGAACCGGGCGGCGCGGGGGCGCCATCGTCTATGAAGCCGAGACACCGGAGGCGCTCGCCCTATCGGGCGTGATCGGCGCCTATCCGCTCGATATCGACAGCGACGGAATTCTGGATCTGGCAATCTTGCGGGTCGGCGAAAACCGATTGTTCAAAGGCGGGCCGGATTGCCGGTTCAGGCCGTTTTCACCTGAGCTTGGATTTGATGGAGGCGATCGCTGGAGCACGGCGTTTTCGGCGACGTTCGAACCTGGGAACCTGTTGCCGACGCTGGCGATCGGGAATTATGTGGACCGTGACAATCCGGATGGCCCCTTCGGCACCTGCGACATCAACGTCCTGCATCGTCCGCAGGGGGACCGATACGGACCGCCACTCGCCCTGGCGCCCGGTTACTGCACTCTGTCGATGCTTTTTTCCGATTGGGGGCGCAAGGGCCGCCAGGACCTCAGGGTCAGCAATGACCGGCATTACTACGTGCGCGGCGGATCGGAACAGCTTTGGGCGATGGAACCGAACCCACGGCTTTACGACGCCGAAGACGGTTGGCGCCGCTTCATGATCTGGGGCATGGGGATTGCAAGCCGCGACATTACCGGGGACGGGATTGCAGAAATTTACCTCACCAGCATGGGCGACCAAAAGCTGCAGAGCCTGGAAACCGGCGCCAATGGGCCGGCCTTTTCGGACGCCACTTATGATCGCGGTACCACGGCGCATCGACCTTATATGGGCGATGACGGACGGCCATCGACGGGCTGGCATGCGGCATTCGGCGATGTTCAAAATGACGGGCTTGACGACATATTCGTCGTCAAGGGGAATGTGGAACAAATGCCGTCGGCGGCGATTCACGATCCGAACACCCTGCTCATTCAACACTCGGACGGCCGGTTCCGCGAAATGGGTGATGTGGCCGGCATCGGAAGCACGGCGCGCGGTCGCGGCGGCGCGTTGGCGGATCTGAACCTCGATGGCCGGCTCGATCTGGTGGTGGTCAACCGCCGGGCGCCGATCGAAATCCTGCAAAACCAGACCGCCAAGGCCGGCAATTGGCTGCTGATCGATCTGCGCCGGCGGGGCCTCAACACGCGGGCCGTCGGCGCCTGGATTGAAGTGCGGGCCGGCGAGCGCGTTTGGCATCGCGAGGTGACGGTCGGCGGCGGACATGCCAGCGGCCAGGCGACCTTTCACCATTTTGGATTGGGAACACAGGTGCGGGCGCGGCTTCGAGTGATCTGGCCGGACGGTGTTTCTTCAGAGTGGCGGGAGGTCACGACCAATCAGATCCTGAAGATTGTGCGGGACGGGAAGGTATTAGCCGTATCGCCGCTTTGATGCTGGCCTTCTGGTCTAATCGAACGCCAAATCCGCACCCTGTTATCGTTTTTGAATTCGCGTCATCCCGTGCGCGTTGCAGCATACAATGCTGCGACGCAGACACGGGATCCCAAAGGTTGCGTGATCACAAGGTCCACGCGAGATCCCGGATCAGCAGCGCAGCATTTCATGCTGCGCAGCATCCGGGATGACGCCGCTGGTGGGCATGCCGCTAAGGGAGACGCCATCGGTCAGGACGTCACCAACGATCTATTCCACCGGCAGTCCACTTGGTACGGACTTCGGTACGCCTAAGCGCCCGTTGATACTTACATCGTCCGTTAAGCTTTCCAGGAAAGCGACCAGCGCCTTGACCTCCTCGTCCGATAGCATTTTCGGCGCCAATTCATTGGAATCGGCAATTGCCTGCAATTCGACTGGATCGTCGAGCACCGCCCAATCGTCGGCACCGGGAAGGTCCGGCAATATTGCCTGCGCCCGGTCATAGGCCATCAAGGCGGCGACCGGGTTCAAATGATGGTGGATGACTGAATCCAATGTGGCATAAGCGCCGGAATGGCCATAAGGCGCGGTCTTCGCCACATTGCGCAGGCTGGGAGTGCGGAAGCGGTAGGCATCCTCGGCGCGGCCGGTGACCCGCTGGCGGCCGGTGTCGCGGCGGTGGGTCTCGAAGCGGGCCGCTTTGCCGGGCCCCAATTGCGGCATGGCGATGGCGTGAAAATCGTGGTCGGTCTGGAATTGCCCGCTGTGGCAGGCGGCGCATCCGGCCTTGCCGTAGAACAGGCGCAGCCCGTCCAAGGCCGGCGCCGGGAGGTCGCCCTCGCCTTTCAGATATCGATCGAAGGCACTGTCATCGGCGCGCCATTCGAAGGCGATGAAATCGGCGATCGCATTGGCGATATCGGTAAAGGCGAGCGGTCTGGTTGATCCCAGGAGCGCCGCGAAACGTTGGCGGTATTCGGCAATCCCCGAAACCCGGCGGGCGATCTGGTCCCAGGCGCCGCCGGGGCCGGTCAGGCGGCCCATGCGGACCGCCTTGGAAATGGAATTCTCGCTGTAATGGCCAGCCATTTCGTCGGCGGAGAGCACCGGGAACATGGCCTGGGCAGCAAGGGCGGAGGCAAAACCGTGCACCATCTCGTCCTCAAGCGGGGTGCGCAGGCCGGAGGGGCGGCCGGCATCAACTTCCAGGCGCCCGTCGTGAAACAAGCGGGTGAACTGGAGGGCGCCGAGATTAAACAGAGCCGGGGCGTTGCGCGGCACCCGCTGCTCGGGCGGATTTTGCGGATCGACCCGGCGCCGCGGCCCGAGCCCGACCCCGCCGTCGCCGATCGACAGGGAGACGCCGTCGGACGTGGCGAAATTCGGATGGTGGCAGGTGGCGCAGGAGACCGACTTGTTGCCGCTCAGGATCGGATCATAGAAAAGCAGCCGGCCGAGTGTCACCGCCGCCGGGGGCGCGGACCGGAAGCGCGCCTCGGGTCGCGGCAGGTCGTTGCCGGTCGCCGCGCCCCATGATGCGACCGTGAACAAGATCACGACGCCCGCCCCAATGAGCACCATCCGACCCGGCATGAAAACACGGTTCCAATTACAGTGTAGCGCCAATCCGCCCGCACTATGGAGATTTGATTTCAGACATGCAACGATATCCTGACCACACAATTGCGGGGCTCGGCTCCGACGCTCCAAATACCCGCTGCGCGGGTTTCAGACAAGGAAATATGAAACGTTTCATCATTTTCATATGAAACGTTTCATATTGATGTTTACCCGGATCGCGATTAGACTTGGAGCCGTCCGACCGGTGCCCTATCATCCGGTGACAGATACCGCATGGCCATTCGGCGATCGTCGTTACACAGGACATCGTTCGATCACTCGGGGTCGAACGATGCTCCAGCGCCGGCAAAAGCACGGATGCGCCACGCGCCGATTGCGTATAAGACCGGCAGAATTGACGAACAGACCGGATTCCTATGACGACGATTAAAGATGTTGCCCAAAAAGCCGGCGTATCGGTCGGCACCGTATCGCGCGTCCTGGCGCGCAATGAAACCGTCAGCGACAAGATGCGGCACAAGGTGGAGGCCGCGGTCGCCGAGTTGGGCTACAAGCCGAATTTCGTGGCGCGCGCCCTGCGCCGTCGACGCGCCGATATTATCGGCCTGGTGGTGCCCGACATCACAAATCCGTTCTTCGCCCAACTGGTCAAGCAGATCGAGTTGGAGACCGCCAAGCTGGGCATTTCGGTTATCCTGGCCAACACCAATGACGACCCGGCCTATGAGGAGCAGCAGGTCTATACCCTGCTCGACCGGTCGCCGCTCGGCATTGTGCTCGTCTCGGCTCTCAACGCGCCGCAACGCAGCTTCGACACCGACGTCAAGATCCTCGCCCTGGACCGGCCGTGCGGCGCCTATCCGTGCATTGCCACCGACCATGAAGCGAGCGCCGGCCTGGCCGCGGCCCATCTCATCGACAATGGCCACCGGCGCATCGCCTATGTGGCCGGACCACCGGAAATCGAGGTGGCGCGGGCGCGGGAGCGCGGCTTCCTGGCCGGCCTGGACTTGCGGGCCAGGGACCTAGGCGCCGCCGCCGATTGCCAGGTGCTGCATGGTTCCTTCGACTTCACCTCCGGCGAAAAACTGGGCAAGGCCCTTTTGACCCTGCCACCGGAGGAACGGCCGACAGGGATTGCGGCGGCCAGCGACCAGCAGGCGATCGGGATCGTGCGTGCGGCGCGCGACCTGGATATCGCCGTGCCCGGCGACGTATCCGTCGTCGGCTTCGACGACATCCCGTTGGCCGCATTGATCATCCCGCGCCTGACCACGGTGCGCCAATCGGTGCCGCGGCTCGCCGAGGCCGCGGTTGCGGCGATCATGAACGATGGCGAACCGCTGAGCAGCGCGCGCTTTCCCGGCCGGTTGATCGTGCGGAGTTCATCGGGCGCGGCGCGGCCGGATCGCCCATGACGGCCGCGCCGGTTGTTTGTTGGGTCTGATGCACGTTGCGTTCAATCGGGTTCACTATGAACGATGATTTGGTCATTCCCGCGAAACCGGGAATCCGGAGCCACAAACACCGGCATTTACGCGCCGCCCTGGATTCCCGCTTGCGCGGGAATGACTGTGTGGTGTGACTTGTGAATTCATTTGACCGCAACACGCGTTATACGCAATTGCAATGAGTATGACTCATCGCAATTGCGCAAGCCCGAACGGGCGCCGCCTCTGATGACGCGTGAAGCCTGCGTGGCGCTTGAACGCCGATAGGTTTGCATCCATGCAAACCGGTATTAGCGGATTAATTCAGCGCCCGTCGTCGGATGTAATCGGGCTCAGATAGTGCTTCGCATCGATGCCCTTCTTACGAAGCGCCAGGCCGACCAGGCATTCGCGGACAATCCGCTCCGAGTTGAGGCCGGTAATGTAGCCGGGATCTCTGTAGGGCAGGAATTCAACCAGTTCGAAGCCGACCACGTTGGATTCAGCGCACAGTCGGCGGATCAGCGGAAAGGTTTCGCGCGGCGTCAGGCCGTTGCTTTCCGGCGTTCCGGTGGCCGGCATATAGGCCGGGTCCATGACATCGATATCGAAGGAGATGAAGATATTTTCCGGGCCGTCATTGGCTTCCTTGATGATGTCTTCCATCACCGGACCCCAGCCGCGTTTTTCCACCTCGGCCATGGTGTGATAGCGGAAACCCTGCTCGCGCATCCATTCGAACGAGTCGGCGTCGGGATAGTAACCGCGCAGGCCCACCTGAATGAAATTCTTGCCCGGAACATGGCCCTCCTCGATCAGGCGGTAGACCGGCTGGCCGTGGCTGATCAGGTGGCCGAACAGGCGTTTCGAGGCATCGTAATGGGCATCGAAATGGATCACCCCCACATTGCCCTTGCCATAGACATCGGCAAGGCCGGCGACATCGGCATACATCAGCGAATGATCACCGCCAATGACGATCGGGAAGACATTCTTGCCCTTCTTGTTCTTGGTGCCGGCAACCTCCTTCATGAAGGCGCGCACCGCATGCATGGTGCGCTCGGTGCTCAACATGTCATTGGGGGCGTCGCCATAATCGACGATGGTCAGGTCCTTGAACGGATTGACCAGGGTCAGCATATGATCCATGGAAAAGGCGCCCCAGCCGACGGTACTGGGTGATGCCCGCATCGCCTGCGGCCCCCAGGAGCCGCCGCGATAGCCGCCGCCCATATCCGTATAGCCGCCGAAAATCGCCACATCCACATCGCCGGCGGTCAGATCTTCCGGCGTCAGCGCCAGGGGCAACTTGAAGAACGAGGGAATGCCCATATAGCCCGGTCCGCCGGGAAACCGCTGGATCTGGATGAGACCAGGTTCGCGGCCCTCGGTGAGGTTCTCCCGCGGGGTCTGCCAGATATTGTATCCGGGATCCTTGGTATCCAGCGGAATAACCGCCTTCTCGCCTTCCTTGAACGGCTTGTTGTGGGCCGGATTGTCGGGATCATGTTCGAAATACTGGGCGGCGGCGGGATGGACGGCAAACAGGGCCGATAGCAGCATTGCTGCGAGAAGTTGAACGGTGCGGCCATTTGTTGTCAGCATATCGACGCCCTCCGGCATTTTGGTGATCGCGGTCCTTGCTGCACGTAGATAGGGTTCCAGCGCTGCGCGGCCAGGGTTTGGCGGGATAGGGAGGAGTAACTGTCAGAAGTGGCAAGCGCCGTCACAAAACGCTGTTTTCCGAATAAGATCGAAAACTGAATTTAACTGGTTGTTAACCATAAATTGGCATGGAGATTCCAGCGGGATCGCTGTCCAGACATTTGTAACAAATCAAGATTCGTTGTCGGGCGATCACCTCAACACAAGCTCAGTGATTGGGACCGACAGCGAAAATGGCTAAGCAAAAAAAGTACGAGCTTCTGAAGGACGACTTCATTGATTGGCCGCCCTCCAGGCTCTATCGAATTCGCGCACTTCGCAACTTCCGAGACGGCGCTGTGAAAGCCGGGGACCTGGGCGGCTACATACAAAGTGAAAAGAACCTCTCACACGAGGGGGACGCCTGGGTAAGGGATGACGCAATCGCACGCGACGAAGCACGCGTTTCAGAGGGCGCTTTGCTCTTTGGCAGCGCGCATTTATGCGACCGGGCTCAGCTTGCCGGCAATGCGATCGTCGGTGGGCATGTGCTGGTCTCTGGAGAGGCCAGAACAACAGGCAACGGACGGGTTTATGCAGAGCGACCGGATGCCGGTCCGGCTCCCTAAGGCGACGAGGTGCTAGTCATCGGGTCGCGCATGCAGTAAAGCCAGCCCTGCAGGTCAATTCCAAATTCCATCATGCGCTGTATGGCTGTTCTGCCCAGAATTGGCGTTCCGACGGTTCCGAACAGAGCATCTACGGACATGGTTTCTCCAAAAATCGAAATATCAACCGTGCAAATCGGATATCGCACTGTTCTGCCATCGGCGAAGTTTACTTGCGCTTTCATACATCCGTTCAGACTTAGTCCGAGAGGTGTCAAGAGCGCGCTATCCAGCATCAAGTAATCCGCGCCAGTATCCATTAAACAGTATTCTGAAATTTTACTATTTCTCAATCCATGAATAGTAACCATTACGAATGGGCGATTTGAGTTATTTGTGTTCTGAGTGCCCCAATTTATGCGTGCCGTGTAGTCAACTGTGACTGTCATTACGCGAGCGCCTTAAAGGTGACAAACGCAAACAAAGGACCTTCTCCAATCTCAATTTCATTCGAATATCGTTCCAACAATATTTCCAGGTATTCACTTTGACCCACTACACCCGACCCGGCGCGGTAAGCGATCCACTGTCCCTCATAGGATTCCATGGATTTGTCATCCCATAGGGCCCGGAGGGAGCTGGCGTCTTCTTCCGTAGCCATGACTATTTACGCATTCCTTTGAGTGTGTGCGGACTGGGACCTTTTTCGTCCACATCGACCAAAGCTACGGCTTGCAACGGTGCACCGGGTACGGCACCGAAAGTGAGTGTTACCTTGCTGATAAGCTCGCCGGAGGCTTCGGCTGATACATCCACCAACCAGAACTTGAATTTACCTCCTCCTTCGGCCGTCACTTTCACTGCCAATTCCAGTGTGCAACCATTAAATTGAATGACCGGGTCTTTGGGGGTCTTATCCCGCACCGCTTTTAATTCACTCGCGATGCTCTCGATCATCCTGCCAAGGGTAAATCCGCCTGTTGGAGCCTTAACCATCCCGTCGCCCAACTCACCCGCGCCCTAAGGTCGATGTTAATAAATTGTCGAAATCATTTAGTAACATTTTTGTAATCACAACTCAAACATGTGATCCGAGGTGTCAGGAGACGCAGATTAATTGAGCATGCATCGCCCCCTAATTTCTCCGCTGCAATACCGAATTCAAGCTGGGCTCGCGCCGACGGATTGTCCGCTTCAAAATGCACGCTGCGTAGCTTTCTAGCATCAAACAACCCCCCTAATGCCGCGTGCCGAAATCAAAGCCTGGTTCGGCCTGTTCCCTGATGAATTGCCGGGGTGTTTCGCCGGTTGCCTGTTTGAAGACGCGGTAGAAGTGGGAGAGGTCGCCGAAGCCGGCTTCGTGGGCCGATGCCGCCACGTCGCCGGTTTTGGCGAGGCGTTTCTTGGCGAAATCGAGCCGCTTGCGGGTCAGGTAGGCGTTGACGGTTTCGCCGCGGGCCTGTTTGAAGCGGGCCGTGTAGCGGCGATAGCTCAGGCCGGCCATCGCTGCCAGATCCTTGATGTGGATCGGGTCGGCGAAACATTCATCCAGGAAATCGAGCGTTTCGGCGAATGCCTCGTTGCGGTCCGACAGGGTGCCGTGGGCGGCGATTTCGGCCGCTGACCGGGCGAGCAGGACGATCGTGTCAACCAGCAATGCGCTGATCACCGCAGCACTTCCGGTACCGCCGGCGGTCTGCTCAAACGCCATGCGGCTGAAATTGGCGACGATCGCCCGATATCGATGGGTGCGCCCAAGCCGGAAAGGCGTCATCACCGGAAAATCAGTTGCAAAGTCCGCCAATACCGTATCGACCCCGGGCAGGGCGGCAAGGGCGGCCGGGTCGAAGCCGGCCATGATCAGGGCTAGAGGTTCATCGGGATCGTCGGCGAAGCGATGCTCGGCGCCGGCCGGCAGATAGAGCACCTGATCGGCGGCAATCGGCGTGCTTTGCCCCGGCCGGGCAAGCAACCCGCGCCCGCATCTGACGTAGCAGAGTTTGGCAAAGTCCCATTTACCCATTTTCATGCCGAAGCCGGGCGCCATGGGGCCTTCGAAGATTTTCGTACCGGAAACGCTGTACTCGACCGGTTGCGGTGTTGTCGTCACCATCGATCCAGATCCTGATATTTCCGATTCTGCAAATCATAGCACAATCTGGCCGGTCGCCCTAACGACCGCGAAATTACTTTAGGTCGCAGTTAGAAGTGTGCCTCCACCAACCGCTGACCGAATGCTGGAATGTGGAATTGCTTCCGCCGCACGGGGAGTGGGCCGGAACAGCGGTCGATACAGGCGCGCAGGCAATCGGCGAGCGCCCGTCCGTCGAACCGATGGGCGTCCCGTATTTCAGTGGTTTTAACGGTGCCCGGCAGAGCCACCCTGATCTCAACCGCCGGCGCCGGTTACGCCGCCATCGACGACGAAGGTCTGGCCGGTGGTCCAGTTGCCGGCCGCCGATCCCAGATAAACCGCGATACCGGCAATATCGCGCGGCTCGCCCAAACGCCGCAGCGGCGTTTGGTCGACACGCTTTTGCGACAGGTCCGGGTTCTCCCACAAGGCGCGGGCAAAATCGGTCTTCACCAGGCCGGGCGCGATGCAATTGACGCGTATATTGGCGGGGCCCAGTTCGACCGCCAGATTGCGGGCCATCTGCATGTCTGCGGCCTTGGAAATGCAATAGGCGCCGATCGCCGTACTCCCGCGCAGACCGCCGATGGACGAGACAATAATGATCGCGCCGTCACGTCGGTCGACCATTTCAGGCGCCACCATCTGGATCAGCCAATGATTGGACTTGATGTTGACGTCCATGGTCTTTTCAAACGCCTCATCGGGGGTCGTCAATGCCGGACCGTAATGAGGATTGACCGCGGCATTGCAGACCAGAACGTCGATCCGGCCAAGGGCCTTGCGGGTCTCCGCCACGAGATCCGCCAATTGCTCCTTGTGGGAAATATTGCACGCAATGGCGGTCGCTTCACCGCCCTTGTCGCGGATGGCGCCGGCCACCTCCTGGCAGGCATCGGCGCGGCGCGAGGAGATGACCACATGCGCGCCATGGGCGGCCATTTCCTCGGCGATCGCCTTGCCGATTCCTTTGGTGGAACCGGTAATCAGGGCCGTTTTACCGGTCATATCGAACAGGCTCATGATGCCGATATACTCCCATTTCCAACGAATATCCGGCCGGCGCCGTATTGCCCGTCAGCCTAATGAAGGAGCCATACCGGCTCAAGCGCAAACGGCAGACCCCTTGCCGAAGCGCAATCCGGTGCCGGTTTTGGCGCCGGTGAAACGCAAACCGGTCAATAGCCCCGATTGAAATCGACCACGTTCAGCGGCGGGCGTCCGGCCTCCATGCGGCGGATATTGTCCGCCACCGACTTGATGGCCGTATCGGGCACCGAAATTGCGGCGATATGGGGGGTGACCGTGACCCGGGGATGGATCCAATAAGGATGGTTGGCGGGCAACGGTTCGTCATGGAAAACGTCAAGAGCCGCCTCGGCAATCTGGCCATCGTCCAGGGCGGCGAGCAGATCATCGTCCACCACATGACCGCCGCGGGCGCAATTGATGATCGACGCGCCGCGCGGCAGCCGGGCAAGGAGCTTGGCGTTGATGATCCCGGTAGTCGCCGGGGTCAGCGGCAACAGGCAGACCAGGATTTCGGTCGTCGCCAGGAATCGATCCAGCCCGTCATCGCCACTGAAGCAATCGACGCCGGTGATCTCCTTCGGCGACCGCGACCAGCCGGCGACATCGAAGCGCATGGCGACCAGCCTTTGCGCCGCATCGCGCCCCAATTCGCCGAGCCCCAGAACGCCGACCCGGCGCTGCCACGGGGCAAGGGTCTCCAATTGCCGCCATTGGCGGTCCGCCTGTTGCTGGCGATAGGCCATGGCATTGCCGTGGCGCGCCAGCACCTGTTGCACCACATGGGCGGTCATGCTGGCGGTCATGCTGTCCTCCACCATGCGCACCACGGGGAGCGACGGCAGGTCCGGGTCGGAGGCAAAATGGTCGACGCCGGCCCACAGCGAAAATATGGCCTTCAGATTGGGCAAAGTTGCCAGCATGCCGGCCGGAGGCGCATAGACCAGGGCGTAATCGATATCCTTTGGCGGCCCGATATCGGGATAGATGCGCACCGGCACATCCGGCAAATGCTTTTGAAGCGCGGCCAGCCAGATTTCGGGGTTCGATTTGTCACACTTGAACAACAGCGCCATCAGGTGGGTCTCCTGGGGCCGTTCCGGTTCAAGATTCGACCGCCATGCGTACCGCCGCCGGTCAGATCACGCGGCGCCGATCGACCCCGGGACGCCGCGATGCCGGGCCTTGCCACAAAGTGACGGGGTATTTCAACCGCTGTTTGGGCGGCTACGGGATCGATCGGGGCTGGCGGTCGGAAGATCGGCGAAATGCGCGCCGTCTTCAGAATTACCAAATTTGGCACTCGGCTCTTTGCGCCGACCTGTGCTAGCGTTGTCCTGTCAATCACGGTGCGACGGTGTCTGCGGCGTTGGGGGGGAGTTGATGCGGACTGATCAAGTTATTCAGGAACCGGCGGGAACGACGGCCGGATGGCGGGCCTATCTGGCGCTCTGCAAACCGAAAGTGGTGGCGCTGATCGTGTTTACCGCCCTGGTGGGGATGTTGCTTGCCGAACCGGGCATTCCGCCTTGGCGGGTCGTGCTGTTCGGGCTGCTCGGGATCGGACTGGCGGCGGCCTCGGGCGCGGCGATCAATCATTGGGTCGACCGGCGCATCGATCGGCTGATGGCGCGGACCAGCGGCCGGCCATTGGTGCGCGGCGAGATCCCGCCGCAACGGGCTCTGGCCTTTGCGCTTGCAATTGGGGTCACGGGCCTTGCGATCCTAATCGTGGAAGTGAACGTGCTGACCGCAGCGCTCACCTTCCTGTCGCTGATCGGCTATGCGGTGATCTACACGGTCTATTTGAAGCACGCCACGCCCTATAATATCGTGCTTGGCGGCGCGGCCGGCGCGGCACCGCCTTTGCTTGGCTGGGCGGCGGTGACCGGGGCGGTGCACACCGAGGCCCTCTTACTGTTCCTGATCATCTTCGTGTGGACGCCGCCGCATTTTTGGGCCTTGGCGATCAAGCGGCGCGACGACTATGCCAAGGCCGGCGTGCCGATGCTGCCGGTGACCCATGGCGTGGCCTTCACCAAAACCCGGATCGTGCTTTACGTGGCGGTGCTGATCGTCGTCTCCATCATGCCGGCGGTGATCCAGATGAGCGGCCTGATCTATCTTGCCGGCGCGGTGGCTTTAGGTATCGTTTTTTTATGGCATGCGATCAAGCTTTACCGGGGCGAGACCGACGCCCATGCTATGAAGACTTTCGCCTATTCGATCTCCTATCTGTCGCTGCTGTTCGGTTTCCTACTCCTGGACCATTACGCGCGGCTGTTCCTGCGGCATTTCGTTTTGTGAGCAGACAGGCGGGTATCCGGGAATCGGTGTAAGGACGGGGCATGGTGGATGCCGAAATCGCCCGCGCCCTGCATGTCTTGTCGATCGTTTTATGGATCGGCGGCGTGTCCTTCGTCACCCTGTCACTCCTGCCCTATATCCGCGCCGACCTGCCGCCCGAAAACGCGGTCGATACGTTCGAGGCGATGGAGCGGCGCTTTGCGCTGCAGGCCAAAATTACGATCGGGCTTGCCGGCATTACCGGCTTCTGGATGGTGTATCGTTACGACATGTGGGACCGGTTTTTAGATGTCGGCCATTGGTGGATGCATGCCATGGTCGCGGTGTGGGCGATCTTCTCCTTCGTGGTGTTTATCGCCGAGCCGCTCTTCCTGCACCGCTGGTTCGAGGCGGCAACCGGCCGCGACCCGGTGAAGACGTTGGCGCTGATCGCCCGGCTGCATGTGATCTTATTGACCGTCAGCCTGATCACGGTCTTCGGCGCCGTCTATGGCGTCCATGGATGAGCCGTCTTCACGGTCCATAGATGCGCCGCATATCCGGCTTTTCCGTGCAGAAATAATGCACCCAGATATAGACGTGGCTGAAGGCGGCGAAGATCAGGGCCGCGGCGGATTGGAACAGGAACGCCGGGATCCACAAGGTGAAGAAGCCGAAGACATACATGGCATTGGGTGAAAATCGGAATATGCCGCCACGCACCAGCGGCGCATCCTTGAAGGCCTGCGGTTCGAAATGGTCGATACCGAAAGCGCGGCGGAACGTGAAATAAGCTTTCACCGAATAAAACAGATAGCCGGCCGGCGGCACCAAGAGCAACGCGATCAGGTAGCCGAGCCAGGGGGCAATCGGCAACGTGCCGCGATTGGCATAGCCCAAGGCAAAGGCGAACACCGCCCGGGCGACAAACAGGACCGTGAAGCCGGCCGCATAGAGGGTGAAGGCACGCTCCCCGAAGCGACGCGACAGGGACTTCCGGTAAAGCTCGGCGCGCCAGCAGAGCCAGACATAGACCTGGTGGGCGATGGTGTCGGCGACGGCGACGACCAGCCAGGTGAGCGACGTCACGCTGAGAAACCGACCTTGCGTCGCTCCCGGAATATCCAGCGCAAGATAGACCCCGGCGAGCAGTACCAGGACAGCGGCCAGATGCCCGACCTGCCCGTCGAAAAATCCACCCTGATCATAGCCTGGGCGCACCGCCGTCAATGCCCGCATCCACTGTTGCCGCATTCATCCCGATAAAGAACCACAATTTGGCCTTCAAATCACACAGCAATTGCCCCAATGCGGGCGCATGCTGGTCGTATTCGAAAGGCCAATGGGATGACAGAAGAAACAAACGGAGTAACGCCCATGCCCCGCCGGACAATACCATCACAGACCGGGACAATCGGAACGCTGTTGGCCGGGACCTTGCGCCGTGGCGTGCTCCTGGCGATTTCCATGTTGGTCGGATCGGTGCTTGTGATCGACGCTTATGCCAATTCGGCGACGGATCCTGGCAATGAGTTCGACCTGCAGCCGGCGGTGCCCGGGCACTCCGCTGGCGCACCGATTGCCGTCTCCCCGGTCCGTGTCGCGATCTCGCGACCGATCATGATTTCCCACGGCGTGCGGTTTTCTGCCCGATCCGAACCGGAACCGGCAGCGGCAGTCGCGGAACGCAAAGTGCTGATCGGACTACTGACCCTTACCTTCGCCGCGATGCTCGGCATGGTCGGCATGCTGTGGCGCAGCGTGTCGCAGGCCGCGACGGCCGGTGGCCGGCCGAGCCCGGACTGGCTTCGATGAAGCGCATGGTCGGCAATGGCCGGCAAAGGATCGCGGACTATCTCACCGGTTTATCGGCACTGGAGCGATTGTTGGCGATCGTGATCGCCGCGCTTATTGGGATCGGCCTCTGGTTTGTCGGTGATGGTCTGGCGATCAAGGTGAATGCGGCCCGTCATGGCGCCACGCCGACAATAGGCGGGCCGGAAATTTACGTCGTGGGCGACCGACGCCCGACCTCTCATTTCATGGCAGGTGACGTTCCACCAAAGCGACGACCCGATCCGGCTCGGCCAGATCGCGGATGACGAGCGAACCGGCATCGCGTCGGTCGATGATCAAAGTTCCGGTGGCAAAGAGGCGCCCGGCCACGCCACGCCGCACCTGGATGGCGCCGATCTGGTCCCAGGCGATGGCCTGCCAGTCGGCCCCCGGCCCGGATCGGATCAACAGGCCCGCCGGCTGGACAACCAGACGGACGGCGCGATAGCGCAACAGCGCCAAAACCAGCAGGATCGGCGGTGCCGCCAGCCCGACAATCAATGAAAACCGCGCCAGGGCGCCGCCGGATGTGCCGAACAGCGCCAGGGCGAGCCAACATCCCAGATAAAGAATCGCAATCGCCAGTGTCGGAACGAACAGGCTCCAATGGGCGCCGAACGTGGCGTCTGCCTGAATATCGGAACCCGTCTTGGCCTGGCGATTCGCTACGTTGCCCATGGCGAAACCTACTGCGGCGGCGACGGCTGTCCAAGCCCGGGCGTGGAGACGCCGTTACCAACTATCGCGCTTTTGACCAATGGGCGCATGAATGCGAACATGACCGCGAAGCCCGATAGTCGCGGATAATGCCATGAAAATGATCCTTGCCGTTCTTGCCCTTGTCGTCCTGGCCGTTGTCGGCTGGTTCGCGTACGACCGGGACGGCTTCTGGATCCGGTTTTTCGGCCCGGCGGATCTGGGACCGGCGGACTTCAAGACCTTGAGAAAAACCGATCGTCCGAACCAGTTTCTCGTGTGCCC
The DNA here is from genome assembly GCA_965224185.1 of Rhodobiaceae bacterium. Taxonomy (GTDB): domain Bacteria; phylum Pseudomonadota; class Alphaproteobacteria; order Rhizobiales. Next base: position 1,086,755 of record OZ245042.1, read on the forward strand.
GGCCGGCTATTGCGCATCGGAAGGCTCCGATATGCCGGCGCCAGTCTTCAAGGCCGATGCGGCGCAGCTCAAACACGCGGTGACCGGCCTGATCGAAAAGATGCCAGATGCTCAAATGGTTGAAAATGGCGGCGAAATCCGCGCGGTCGTACGCACCAAGCTCATGCGTTATCCCGATACGGTGAGCATTCATGTGCTGGATGCCGGTGACGGTCTGTCGACGCTTGCCATATATTCGCGCAGCCAGATCGGCCGCTCCGATTTCGGTGTCAACGGGGCGCGGGTGGCTTCCTGGATCCGTCGGCTGGCCGACATGCATCCCATCGCCAAACCGTCCTCGACGGACTGACGGGGCTTAAATTGCCGGTCTGCCATATCTATTGCCGGAGGCTATCTCAGTGACAAAATCTATTGACGGACAGCACGTCTGGACACACCTGGCAGAGCGCCTGGTTGACGCCCATCAGGACGTTGCCCATGGGCGCATGATGTCGGCGCCGGCGGTGACCTGCGGTGGCAAGGTCTTTGCGTTCTATTCCGGCAAAGAGGGTATGCAGGGGCTCGGCATCAGGCTCGGCCGCGACTACGATATTGACAGTCTCGGCCTTACCGATTGGGCCTATCTTGCGCCCTTCAAGACCAAGCCGCCGATGAAGGACTGGATCATCGTCGGATCCGGGCAGGCCGACCGCTGGGCGGACCTATCGGAAATCGCCTTGGACCTGATGCGCAAAAAGTAACGGCACCCGGAAGCCCCGGATGCCGTCGCGATTGGTCACAATGTTTGGCGTAGTGTGTGTTGCAGACAATCGGATTCGCAATCAGAACCGACAGTCATTCCCGCGAAAGCGGGAATCCAGTGCCGCACATATCAGCTTTCGTTTTGGCCCTGGATTCCCGCTTTCGCGGGAATGACTGTCTAATTGTATCTTTCGCATCCGGCTGAACGCTAAGCGCATTAGGTCCTGGCCTTGAGATAGGTGTCGATTTCGGTTTCCAGGATCCGGTATTCGCGGCAGGAACTGCCGCAGCGGATGGCGATCTCGCGCAATTGCGCGCGCGCCAGGTCCAGTCGGCCGATCTGCAGGTAGCCCTCGCCCAAATAGGAGCGCGCCAGCGTGAAGTCGGGATCGATAGCAAGCGCACGCCGATAATAAGCCAGGCCGGTATCGATCAGGCCGAGCTTGCGGTGGGCAAAACCAAGAAAATTGAGGACCCGTGGGTCGCGGCGATGGGCGACCGGTTCGAGCAGCGCGATCGTATCTTCGTAGGCGCCGCCATAGGCCTTGTCGCGCGCCAATTGAATGCGGTCTTCCTGGGTGCCGTTAAAGACCTTGACCTTGACACACTTGTTCTCTTCGTCGTCCCAAACCTGGCCGCGCGGACATTTCTGCGTGGTCGGGCGGATCGGCCCGTCGCCGCCGCCGCCACCACCGCCGCCACCGCCCGCGGATCGGGCGACCTCAACTTGCAGACCCATGGCGAAGGCGCCGGCAAGCAACGCTGAAAGCAGATATCGGAACGACATGGAGAAACTCCCCGTTAGCTGAGGCCATTATAGCATCGGCGGAAATTGGCGCATGTCACCGGTTTTCAACACTTCGGGAAGTGCCGACCGGAAATCCGGACGATACGACAATTCATGGTCGATAACTAGATTGCCCGGAGCGCATGTCAATTTCATGGCGGGCCCGATTGCCGCATTTTTGCTGCTTGATATTGGCATTGCCAGGGAAGTAAAAATAAGATCCCAGAGCTTCTTACAATGTGGCGCGCCGGTTGGAAGGACCGCGCGGGTCAAGCGGGCGGCAGGAAGGGCAAGGCAGGACGGCCAAGATGGCAGTAAACATGACAATTGATCCCGATACCGTGCGGTTGTTCGCAGAAAAGGCGCGCGCGATCAATGCCATGATCGGCGCGGATTCCTACGAGGACGGCGGCGAGGCCGAAACCGACTTCGATCCCGATACGCTTGCCGACCGGCACAGCCATGACGGACTGCAGGAAGAGGAATCGGAAGACCTCACCCGCGAAGAATTGATCGAACTGATCGATGATTTGAATGTCGACGAGGCGGCCGAAGTGGTGGCCATTGCCTGGATCGGCCGCGGCGATCTGGACGCCAGCGATTGGGAAGGCTCGGTGGCGGAAGCCAAATCCCGCGCCGTGGGGCCGACATCCGCCTATCTGCTCGGCATGCCGCTTCTGTCCGATTACCTGGAAGAAGGGCTGGAAAGCCTGGGCATGTAGCCTCGAGCGAGATGACCGACTGAGTTCAAACCGCGCCATCGCCACAAAGTGATCGGGCGGCGCTGCATTTCGTCCGTGGGCCACTATATCTGTTTGATGGGTCGGCCATAACCGGCCGAAGATTCACTGAACCCACGGATACCGGCGATGATCAAAGTCCTTTCGCTTACCCTGGCCTTGCCGTTGTTGACGGTTACGGCGGCGCAGGCCCGTCCGAATACGACCGCGATGCGCTGCGCCGACGCTCAGGCGCTGGTCGCACAAGGGGGTGCCGTGGTGATGAATACCGGGCCGCGGACATTCCGGCGCTTCGTCGCCAATGTGGGCTACTGCGACCGCACCCAGCGCATTCGCCCGTCCTATGCGCCGGCCGCCGATGCCAGGCAGTGCCAGGTGGCTTATGAATGCTACGACCCCCAGCGGTTCACGGGCGGTCGCTGATACTTTAGATAGAGGAGGATCGCCGCATCCAGTATCGGCGATCCGCAGACAATGGGAGACGCGCTCATGAAATCCGTTCTCGCACTTGCGCTGACCATAGCCGTGACATTCCCGATCGGTACCGCGCAGGCCGGTCGCGATATCCCGTCCATGCGCTGTGCCGACGCGCAGTCGACCGTGGCGCGGCACGGAGCGATCGTTCTCAATACCGGCCCGCGAACCTATCGGCGCTTCGTGTCGCAATTGCGCTATTGCGACCGGTGGGAACATATCCGGCCGGCCTATGCCCAGGCCGCGGATACGCCGCAATGCCAGGTCGGTTACATCTGTGTCGACCCGCCGTTTTATCTGAACCGGAGATAGGATCGGTCTGCACTTGGCCCCTACTGACACCTGCTGTCAGCAGGGGTCGCATTGCCTCTTTTGTCGACCATTTCATTCCGCCATAGTGGGATCATGTCCGATTCACCCGCAAAGCCCGCCAGCCGGCGCAAGAAGCGCCCGGTCGATAGCAAGTCCGATGCCGCGCCGACCGGAATGGAAGAGGCGCCGCAGGCACCGTTGAGCGGATCGCCGCTTTCCGGGTCCGTCGCGGATTGGGCGCGGGACATTGCCGACCAGGCGGACGGCCCGCCGCCGGCCAAATCGGCAAAGTCCGCCAAGGCGGCGGAAAAGTTCCAGAAGACCGCGCGGGGCACCTCGATCGGCGGCAAGGCGTCGCCGGATAAGCGCGCAGCCGCCGGCCTGATGCCGGTCGCCGGCCTGGACGTGACCCTGGAGGAGGCGGAGGAAGCGCTCGCCAAGGGCGCCGGCGGTGCCACGGCGACAGTTGCCGCCCTGTCGGACCTGATCGAGCATGGCCGGCCGGAATTTCGCGACAAGACCTGGATCCCGCATCGGCCGGAGCGCCCGGCCAAGTCGGAAGGCGGGATCGCGCTGAGAATAGAATCCGATTTCGAACCCAGGGGCGATCAGCCGCAGGCGATTGCCGAACTGGTCGATGGCGTCAAAGAACACGAGACGTCGCAGGTGCTGCTTGGCGTCACCGGTTCGGGCAAGACCTTCACCATGGCCAAGGTGATCGAGCAGACCCAGCGCCCGGCCCTGGTTCTGGCCCCCAACAAGACGCTTGCCGCCCAGCTTTATGGTGAGTTCAAGACCTTCTTCCCCGATAATGCGGTGGAGTATTTCGTCTCCTATTACGACTATTACCAACCGGAAGCCTATGTGCCGCGCACGGACACGTTCATCGAGAAGGAGAGCTCCATCAACGAGCAGATCGACCGCATGCGGCATTCGGCGACGCGGGCGTTGTTGGAACGGGACGATGTCATCATCGTCGCCTCCGTATCCTGCATTTACGGTATCGGCTCCGTGGAGACCTATACGGAGATGGCCTTCGCGCTGGAGGAAGGCGAACGCATCGACCAGCGGCAATTGCTGGCCGATCTGGTGGCCCTGCAATATCGGCGCAACGACGCGGCTTTCCAGCGCGGCACGTTTCGGGTGCGCGGCGACACGATCGAGGTGTTTCCGGCCCATTATGAAGACCGGGCCTGGCGGATCTCCCTGTTCGGCGACGAGATCGAGGGGATCACCGAATTCGATCCGCTGACCGGCAAGAAGACCGACCAATTGCAGAAGGTGAAGATCTACGCCAATTCGCATTACGTGACGCCGCGTCCGACCCTGCAGCAGGCGGTCAAGTCGATCAAAGAGGAGCTCAAACACCGCCTTGTGGAACTCAACGATGCGGGGCGGCTTTTGGAGGCGCAAAGGCTCGACCAGAGGTGCATGTTCGACCTGGAAATGCTGGAGGCGACCGGGTCTTGCGCCGGTATTGAAAACTATTCGCGCTATCTGACCGGCCGCAAGCCGGGCGAGCCGCCGCCGACGCTGTTTGAATATCTCCCTGACAACGCATTGGTTTTCGTCGATGAAAGCCATGTCACGATCCCGCAGCTTGGCGGCATGTATCGCGGCGACTTCCGGCGCAAGGCGACGCTCGCCGAATATGGCTTCCGGCTACCCTCCTGCATGGATAACCGGCCGCTGCGTTTCGAGGAATGGAACGCCATGCGGCCGCAAACGGTCTGCGTTTCGGCGACGCCGGGCGGCTGGGAATTGGAGGAAACCGGCGGCGTGTTCGTCGAGCAGGTGATCCGGCCGACCGGGCTGATCGATCCGGTAGTGGAGATCCGGCCGGCGAAGACACAGGTCGACGATCTGCTTGGAGAAGTCCGCGAAGTGGCGGCGGCCGGCTATCGCACGCTGGTGACCACGCTGACCAAGCGGATGGCGGAGGACCTGACCGAATATTTGCACGAATCCGGCGTGCGGGTGCGTTACATGCATTCCGACATCGACACGATCGAGCGGATCGAGATCATCCGTGACTTGCGGCTTGGCGCCTTCGACGTCCTGGTCGGGATCAACCTGTTGCGGGAGGGTTTGGACATTCCAGAATGCGCTCTGGTCGCGATCCTGGATGCGGACAAGGAGGGCTTTCTGCGGTCTGAAACCTCTCTGGTACAGACGATCGGCCGGGCGGCGCGCAATGTGGACGGGCGCGTGATCCTCTATGCCGATCAGATCACCGGCTCGATCGAACGAGCAATGGCGGAGACCAGCCGCCGGCGGGAGAAGCAGGTCGCCTATAACGAAACGCACGGAATCACGCCCGAAAGCGTCAAAAAGGCGATCGGGGATATCCTGGAATCGGTTTACGAGCAGGATCATGTGACCGTTGAAACCGGCTTTGCCGAGGATGCCGGGGCGCTGGTCGGTCACAATCTGAAGGCCCATATCGAGGATCTGGAAAAGCGCATGCGCGAGGCGGCTGCCGACCTGGAATTCGAAGAAGCGGCGCGGCTGCGCGACGAAATCAAGCGCCTGCAGGAAACCGAACTCGCCGTCGCCGACGATCCGCTCGCCCGTCAGCAAATGATCGAAGACCGCGCCGGTCGCTATGGGGGAAGCCGAAAATACGGAAGCGCCGCGAACCTGCCGGCAGGGTCTGGCAAATCGAAAGTGCGCAAGCCGGGGCTCGACGAGATGGGCCCGGGCACGGACATGCCGACACCGAAACGGAGTGGGCGCAGCTCAGGTGGACGGCCGGGGACCCGGACTTATCGGAAGAAACGGTGATGTGGTCGGTGTCGGCGCCCTATCGTGTATTTTGGCGAATCCAGGTCTCGATACGATCAAAATCGAACTCACCACTTTCATAAATCTTCGACAAAAACGTCCATGCCTGATCGGCTTCGGCGGTGAGTTCGACCTCATTGATCGCAAGAAACACGAACATGGCCGCAAAGGCGGTCCGCTTGTTGCCGTCAATGAACGGATGGTTTTGCGATAGGCTTTCCCACAAGGCGGCCGCTTCGGCAATGGTATCGCGATAGTAGCCGGATTGTGGTCGGTACAAGGCAGCCTCCAATTGGCCGGCATCGCGAATGCCCGCCGATCCACCGAATTGTCTGATTTGGTCGGCGTGGATGGCCAGGACGTCAGCCATCGTCAGATAATCACGGCTCATTCGGCAAGCTTCTTATAAAGCTCCGAATAGCGCACCAGGCTCCTTCGATAGGCAGCCATCACGTGCGGACGCGGCTGTTCCAGACGCCTCGCCTCCAACAGGGCCGCGATGGCCTCTTCAACGAGCGTTTGGATTTGCCGCCCTTCGCGGCGAGCGAGCGAGCGCAGATCTTCCAGTAGGTGCGAATGGAGCTGTGTTGCGAATTTTTGTCGAGTTTCAGACATTTGGTGACCTCTTGTCGAAGAGAATACCATAATCTTATTACTTCATGATATATCAAGATCGCGTTATTTGGACCGGTATAGCCTCATTCAATCGGCCGGCCACCCTTGCCGCCGGCAGGGCCCTGAAAATGCGGTAATCCATCCGCTGCTTCCATACCCGGAAGGCGCGACGCCGTATAGGTGTGGCACTTGACGTCAACCAGCTCGGGCGTGTCCAGACTGCCCAAAGTCACGAATGCGATGCCCTCGGCCTCGAAGGTCAGATTGCTGCCGCATTGACCGCAGAAGCGGCGGGTCACGCCGGGCGATGAGTGATATTCGCGGGCTTCGCCCGCCGTCCAGTGCAGAGTTCCGTCGGCAAATTGGACGAAGCCGGTGAACGGCGCCCCGGAGCTCTTGCGGCACATGGCGCAATGGCAATAGCTGGCATAGATCGGCGGCGCATGCGCCTCATAGCGAACCGATCCGCATAGGCACCCGCCCGTCCATGTCATGGTCACTCTCCCCGTCTATTGTCGTCGCTCCGCCCGCTCAATTTGGTCGGCCGTTCGGATATCGATAGGCCGGAATTTCGACCGCGTCACCCATCAATGTAGGTCGCGGTCAATCGGGTTCGATGCGAATAGTGAATTCGCCGTTCCCGAGAAAGCGGTAAATGCAGCAGATTGTGGCGAATGCGGAGCGGGTGAATGCGGGGTGTTCGGGCGTGGATTTGAACGAAACCAGCGGCGCCTTGGCCCAATTGCATTTAGTGCGAGAGCCGGATTGGATAGTCCCCGGTCTCATAATCAACATAATTTCGGACGACGATCCCTTGTTGGGAATATTAATTTTCGGACTAAAACTGTTTCTTGAAATAAACTACAGAGAAATACATATGATTTCGCCAGATCGTTATTTATATTGTATTATACCAAGTTTACTAATTGTGGCAGTTCCAGATTTTTCTTACGCGAAATCAAATGATGTTCGTGTGACCTACGACAGTCTTGTTGTTCCAAAGTTTCACGGTGAAGAAGACCGGGGCACACACACGCTAAAATACGCGGTGCTAAAGAAGCGGTCTATGTCACCCAATACGGTGATAATCTATCTTGCCGGCGGACCGGGCCAGTCCGCGACCCGGCTTGCCCGGTTCTACGAAAAGCGCGGCCGACTGCGCCGGTATTTCAGGATACTTCTCAACCACGGACCAGTCTACTTTTTGGATCAACGCGGTACCGGTGGGTCGGAGCCAAAACTGCGCTGCACACCAGAGGTTCAACCCACATTCAAGTCGAACGGAGCAAAGGAAGACTATGACCGACTTGCCCGGACGATCATCGATACCTGCATGGCCAGCCTGAAATCACGGCATGATGATCTTCGCTCTCTCACCACCTTGCAAAGTACCCATGACCTTGAAGCGCTAAGGAACCATATCGGTGTCGACAAGATCATCCTGTTCGGCGAAAGTTACGGCTCGCATCTGGCGCTTTCCTATATTCGAGAATTCGGAGCGCATGTGGAGCGGGCGATCCTGGTTTCCGTGGAAGGGCCGGATCACACATGGAAATTGCCGCAACAGTTCGATCGGGCATTGGAACGCATTGATGCCTACCGGGCCGGTCTCGATCTTCCCGCCGTCCGACCGCTGATCGACGAAGTGTTGGACAAGGCCAAACATGGCAATCTCGACTACGAAACCTATGACATCGAGCAAAACCGGATGGTTGCCGGAAAAATTTCACGGTTCGAACTCGGTCTGTTTATTAGAAATCTCGCCTTTCGCGGTGGAATACGAGGACTTTATGCCACCCTCCGTGGCCAGAACTACCACTCTATCAATACTTGGCTACGGAATTGGAGAAGCTGGCAAAGCCTTTCTCTCATATACTATGTCACCGACTGCGCATCGGGCGCGTCGGTAGAACGACTTGATCGTATAAACAATGCCTCTGACACGATGTTAGGGAGTAGTACCAATTATCCTTTCCCCGATATTTGCGCGTCTGTCGTTCACAAAAAACTGGACGACACGTTCAGAGCGGACGTTCGATCGACTGTCCCGGTCTTGGCCTTTAGCGGTTGGCTGGACTACAAAACCCCACCGGAAAACGCCCGGGACGTGGCTCGGGGTTTCGACACTTTTGTTCACGTCATCGACAAAACGGGCTTCCATTTTCGCTGTACGAAGCCAGCTTGTCTTGAACGGCTTCATCAATTTTTGTCTGCACCGGCGCCGGACCTGAAGAGTGACGAAATCATGATTGAATGATTGTGTCGCGGCGGTTTCGTGATTTCGAAAGACTTTCATCCCACCAAAAGCCAGCTCAAATCGCGGCTTTGTAGATGCTAGCGGATTGATCACACGGGACCATATGACCATAAGTCATTCAATTCCTCGCGCACCTCCCGATATCGCGCGGGCGCCGCACGCCGACGACCAGATGTCTCTACCCCGGCTCCGCCTCCCTCGGCTCCGGCCTGACCCATTTCAGCTTCGGCTTGCGGGCGGCGCGGGTTTCGTCTAGGCGGCGGCGGGGGGCGTGCCAGGGGGCGCCGGTGAAGCGGTCCTTGTCGCCGTTCCTGGCGGCCATGACAAGGTCGCGCAGGGTGGCGATGAAGAGGTCGAGGCTGGCTTTTGATTCTGATTCCGTGGGCTCGATCAATAAGGCTCCATGGACGACCAGAGGGAAATACATGGTCATCGGGTGGAAACCCTCGTCGATCATCGCCTTGGAGAAATCGAGCGTCGTGACATCGGAGCCGTCAAGGAAGGTATCGTCGAACAGCACTTCATGCATGCACGGGCGGTCGCCGAAGGGGAGCGTCATCACGTCGGAAAGGCCGGCGCGGATGTAATTGGCGTTCAACACCGCGTCCTCGGCGGCCTGGCGCATGCCGTCGGCGCCGTGGGAGAGCATCCAGGCATAAGCGCGAGTGAACATGCCCATCTGGCCGTGAAAGGCGGTGAGCCGGCCGAAGGGCTGCTCGTCGGCTTCGACCTGATCGGCGGTTTCGATCCACGCGACCGCATCGCCATCAAGACGCATATAGGGCAATGGCACGAAGGCCGAAAGCCGGCCTGAGAACACAACCGGGCCGGCGCCCGGCCCGCCGCCGCCATGGGGGGTGGAGAACGTCTTGTGCAGGTTGATATGCATGCAGTCGACGCCGAGATCGCCCGGCCGTGCCTTGCCCATGATGGCGTTCAAATTGGCGCCATCGGCGTAGAAATAGGCGCCGGCCTCGTGCACGGCATCGGCAATCGCGATGACGTCGCGCTCAAACAGGCCGCAGGTATTGGGATTGGTGAGCATCAGCCCGGCGACATCCTCATCGAGGCGCTCGATCACCGCTTCCGGCGCCACCGTGCCGTCGTCGCGGGCGGGAATGGAGACCACGGAATAGCCGAGCAGGGCCGCCGTCGCCGGATTGGTGCCGTGGGCGGATTCGGGCACCAGCACTTTGGAGCGTGTCTCGCCGCGGGCCTCCAGGGCGGCCTTGATGGCCATCATGCCGCAGAGTTCGCCATGGGCGCCGGCCTTCGGGCTCATGGCGACGGCGGCCATGCCGTTGACGGTCATCAGCCAATGGCCGAGATCGGCGATCAGTCGCAGCGCGCCGGGAACCGTGGATAGCGGCTGCAGGGGATGAATGTCGGCGAAGCCCGGCAGCCGCGCCATTTTCTCGTTGAGGCGCGGATTGTGTTTCATGGTGCACGAGCCAAGGGGATAGAGGCCGGCATCGATGGCGTAGTTCTTTTGCGACAGGCGCACATAATGGCGCATGGTCTCCGGTTCCGAGAGGCCGGGCAGATCGATCGGCGCCTGGCGGTGGTGGCCGCCCAATCGCGATTGCCCGCCGCTCGGCTCGGCAAGATCGACGCCGCAGGTTTCAGCGCGGCCGATTTCGAAGATCAGCGGCTCCTCGATCTGCAGCGCCCGGTTTCCGGTGAAGGTCTCATGGGCGTCGCCGGAGGCCGCCGAGCCGGTGCCGGTGGGCCGGCCTTGGGTGTTCATGCTCATAAGCTCGCCTCCAGGGCGGCGCACAACGCGGCGCGGTCGTCATCGGAATTGGTTTCGGTGTTGGCAAGGACGATCAGGTCGCGGACCGTCACGTCGCCGGGGATCAAGCGCGAGACCGGTACGCCGCCGAGAATGCCCTTTTGCGCCAATGCGTCCACCACCTGCACCGCGTCCCCGTCGATCCGGATCGTCACTTCATTGAAGAACGCCTCGTTCAGGACCTCCACGCCATTAATCGCTGTGAGTTGGTCGACCAACTTACAAGTGCCCTCGTGGTTAAGCTGCGCCAAGTGGCGCAAGCCTGCCTCGCCCAGCAGGGTCGTGTGGATGGAAAAGGCCAGGCAGCACAGGCCGGAATTGGTGCAGATATTGGAAGTCGCCTTTTCCCGGCGGATATGCTGTTCGCGGGTCGACAAGGTCAGCACGAAACCCCGGCGGCCGGCGGCATCCACGGTCTCACCGCAAACCCGGCCGGGCATCTGGCGCAAAAGCTTTTGTCTTGTGGCGAACAGACCCACATAGGGCCCGCCGAAATTAAGCCCGACACCAAGGCTCTGGCCCTCACCGACGACAATATCGGCGCCCTGCGCACCCGGCGGTTCCAGGAGTGCCAGTGATAGAACTTCCGTGAACACGGCGATCAGTACGGCGCCATGGGCATGGGCCTTTTCGGCGATCGGTTTCAGATCGATCAACTGTCCGAAGAAGGACGGCGACTGCACCACCACGCAGGAAACTGTGTCGTCGATTTGCGCCAGAATATCTTCGGTGCCCGTCGGATCGGGCGGCAGCGCGACCACCTCGTCCTCGGCCATGCGCGATACGGTCTCCACCACCGCGCCATAGTGCGGATGCAGGCCGCCTGACAGCACCGCCTTGTTGCGGCGGGTCGCCCGGTGGGCCATCAACACCGCTTCCGCCGTCGCTGTCGAGCCGTCATACATGGAGGCATTGGCGACATCCATGGCGGTCAGATTGGCGACCTGGGTCTGGAACTCAAAGAGCATCTGCAAGGTGCCCTGGCTGACCTCCGGCTGATAGGGCGTATAGGCGGTCAGGAATTCCGATCGTTGGATCAGGTGGTCAACGGTCGCCGGCACATGGTGGCGATAGGCGCCGGCGCCGACGAAGCAGGGCACCGATCCGGCGGCCATGTTGCGGCCGGCCAGAGACGCCATTTTAGCCTCGACTTCGGCCTCGGACCGATGGCGCGGCAAGTCGACCAAACCGGACAGGCGGGCATCGGCCGGAATATCGGCGAACAGATCATCGATCGAATCGACACCGATACGCAGCAGCATATCAGAGCGGTCGGTGTCGGTGAGTGGCAGGTAGCGCATGGTGGGTTGGGCTCTTCCGATCAGCTACAGGGACTCAATGAAAGTCGCGTAATCGTCCTTCGACATCAGACCGTTCAATTCACTCGCATCGGACAGCTTGATTTTGAAGAACCAGCCATTGGTTTCAGCACCGGAATTGACGAGCGCCGGATCGTCTTCCAGCGCGCCATTGGTTTCCACCACTTCACCGGATGCCGGCGCATAGACCTCGCTTGCCGCCTTGACCGATTCCACGACGGCCGCCTCGTCACCCTTGGCGACGGTCTTGCCGACGTCTGGCAGCTCGACGAAAACCACATCGCCGAGTTGCTCCTGGGCGTAATCGGAAATGCCGACCGTGGCGATGTCACCGGCGATATCGATCCATTCATGGTCTTCGGAATAGATTCTGCTCATGGGATTCCCCTCAGTTGTTATTTGGTTTTCTGTAATAGCGATTAGGCACGAAGGGCAGTGACGCGACGGTTGCCGGCTGCACCTTGCCGCGGATTTCAAGACCGAGCGCGGTGCCGGGTTCGGCAAAGGCGGTTTCCACATAGCCCATGGCCACCGGTCCCTCCTTGGTGGGGCCGAAGCCTCCGGAGGTGATTGCGCCGATCTGGCGGCCGGCATCGTCGACGATCGCCGTTCCCTCACGGGCCGGGGCGCGACCATCGGGCGCGATGCCGACCCGTCGCCGGGCGGGTCCATCGCGCAGTTCCCGTTGCACCCGGCCGGCGCCCGGAAAGCCGCCCTCCTCCCGGCGACGCTTCGACAGGGCAAAGATCAGGTCGGCTTCGACCGGCGAGGTGGTCTCGTCGATATCGTGGCCATAGAGGCACAGACCGGCCTCCAGGCGCAGGGAATCGCGGGCGCCAAGGCCGATCGGTTCGACGTCCTGCTCATTCAGCAAGATTCTTGCGAGTTCTTCCGCGCGGTCATTGGCGACGGAAATCTCATAGCCGTCCTCGCCTGTATAGCCTGAGCGGCTGACATGACAGTCGATACCGGCCACATTCGCCGACCGGGCCGTCATGAATCCCATCTGCGCCAACTGGTCGCAATGGCGTGCGAGCACTTCGGCGGCGGCCGGCCCTTGCAGTGCCAAGAGCGCATAATCATCGGATAGTTTCAGGCTGATGCCGTCGGGCAAAGCCGCCTGGATATGGGGGATATCGACATCCTTGCGCGCCGCGTTGACCACCAGATAGAGATGGCCGTCGGCGGCTTCGTCGACCGACCGGGTGACCATGAGATCGTCGATGATGCCGCCGTCATTGTTCATCAGCAACGTGTAGCGAACGCGGCCAAGGCCGAGATTTTGAAAGTCCCCAGGCGTCAGCATTTCCAGCGCGGCGGCGGCCGATTGATGATCCTCGGCGATCAGGAAGGCCTGGCCCATATGGGAGACATCGAACAGGCCGGCGGCCGCACGGGTGTGAAGGTGCTCCTTCAGGATACCGAGCGGGTATTGGACGGGCATGTCATAGCCGGCAAACGGTACCATCTTGGCGCCCAGTTCCACATGCAGTCCATGCAGCGCGGTCGCCTTGAGGTCTGAAAAGTTTGAGGGGTCGGAAGCAGTCATTGGTCTAATGATCCCGCCTTCGAGTTGACACGCGACCCAGGGTCTTTCAAACCCGGCCGCGCCCCCTCTGTCGCAGGACCTGAGAGATTTCCCGGCAGTGGTGGCCGGTTACCCCTTCGGTGAGCCTGGAATTGCGTTTTATCCAGACTGCTTTCCAGAGCGTGGCTTGCCGCGCGGTCCGGGTGCCTGAGAGTTTCCGGGGCGGTTGCTCCTTCGGCGCCGGCATCAAATGACCGGTCTCTCCCGCGTCGACTTTGCGCCGCGATTAGCCGCGACGTATTCCGGACCGCCACGATCCGCCCGGAACGCCGGCATTATGGCGAGGAGGGCCCGCCAATGTCAATCGGTGATCGGGACCGCGTTCGGTGATCCGATTTAACGGGATCTGAGAAATTGTTCGATTTTCGACGGGCCCGTCACGGTCCCTGCAACGGCGAAAACCGAATACTCAAACCCGGGGTGCGGATGGTGACGCATCCCGCCTCCCTAACCCTCTCCCTCCAGGGGGGAGGGAATCGGGCCATGCCAAAATTGACTGTCCGAATTACTCGTCAGGCATTTCTATTCGCTCCAACGACCGTCGAAACCACTCGAGCATAATCCCCTCCCCCCTGGTGGGGGAGGGTTAGCGAGGGGGGGCCGGTTTCTCCGCGGAGCCCTATCCGCGCCGACCCGTCGCCTGGTCGTCGAAGCCGACATAGATGACAAGGTCCGGGGAGTTTACGACGAAGACTTCCGGGTCGATTTTCGTCCAGACGGTGGAACTGGTCGATTCCTGAATGTCGAGTGGCACATTGTGCAGCTTGGAATAGGCCGGTCCCGCTCCGCCGCCGCTGGTCACGGCGACCCGCAGGGGCAGGACGACACGGCCTGTCTTGCCTTTCGGTCCGGGGATGAGCCGGCCGGCGACACCGACCTTGATGGCCAGGCTGTCGCCCGCTTCCTGGCATTCGCGGGCGGTTTTTGAAATGGTTGCCTGATAGACCAGTTCCTGCGGCACGCCATCATTGCCGCGGGTGAAGACACGGAAGGTCTGGGTGCCGTCGCGCACGATCACCTTCGGGCAGAATCCGCGCTTTCTAAATTGCTCCATATCCAATTGCTGCGGTTCCTCGGCCGTTCCGCGCAGGGCGATGCCTAACGGGCTGTCGGCCGACGGCGCGCTGACGCCGATGGAACTGCAGCCGGAAAATCCGACAGAAGCAGCCAGGACAAGGGCGGTGAAAAGGGATCGTTGGTTCATAACAAGTGACTAAATTTTGAACTGTGCCGTGCCGGGTTCGCCGACAGTCGCGGTATATAACAGGACTCCGTCGCCAAAGCGACTTGCAGTCGCCGACACGGCGGCAAGCCGATGTCCCCTTGACACGGCGGGGCGACGCGCGTCAATAGCGCGGTGAACTTCAGCAATCGCATTATGGCATGACCAAGGCGCCGAAACTGCACATCGTCATCTGCGCGCCCCGCGGCTTTTGCGCCGGCGTGGACCGGGCCATCCAAATCGTGGAACTGGCACTGGAGCGCTATGGGGCACCGGTTTATGTGCGCCACGAAATCGTCCACAACAAGTTCGTGGTCGAGGGCCTGCGCGACAAGGGCGCCGTGTTCGTGGAGGAACTGGATGAGATCCCGGAGACCAGACAGCCGGTGATCTTTTCCGCCCATGGTGTCCCGAAATCCGTGCCCGATACCGCGAAGGCCCGCAATCTGTTTTATCTCGACGCGACCTGCCCATTGGTGTCCAAAGTGCATCGGGAGGCGGTCATCCACCAGCGCAAGGGCAAAGAGATCGTGCTGATCGGTCATGCCGGCCATCCCGAAGTGGTCGGCACGATGGGGCAGTTGCCGGACGGCGCGGTGACGCTGATCGAAACCCTGCGCGACGTGCGCACTTTCCAACCGAAAGACCCGGAGCGGCTTGCCTGGATCACCCAGACGACCCTGTCCGTGGATGACACCGCGGATATCCTGGCGGAACTGCGCCGCCGGTTTCCGTCGATTTCCGGACCGCACAAGTCTGACATCTGCTACGCCACCACCAACCGCCAGGAGGCGGCCAAAGCGGTGGCCGGCAAGGTGGACGCGCTGATCGTCGTCGGAGCGCCGAACTCCTCCAACTCGCAGAGGCTGCGCGAAGTGGCGGAACGTAGCGGCTGCCGCCACTCGGTGCTGTTGCAGCGGGCATCCGATCTCGATTTCGACCTGTTCGCCGACATCGAATCTGTGGGCATCACGGCCGGCGCCTCGGCACCGGAAGTTCTGGTGGAGGAAGTAATCGCCGCGTTTGAAGAGCGTTTCGACGTGACGACCGAAACATTGCGCACGACCGCCGAGACAGTCGCGTTCGGCCTGCCGCGCCAGTTGCGCGAACCGCCGGATGCGGCCTGATGGCGGTCTATACCGAAGTACCGGACGACGCGCTGGAGGCCTTTGTCGGCGGCTATGATCTTGGCGGCGTCATGTCCTTGAAGGGCATCGCGGAGGGTGTGGAAAATTCCAACTACCTGCTGCACACCGAACGCGGCCATTACATCCTGACACTTTACGAAAAACGGGTCGATCCGGCGGACCTGCCGTTCTTTCTCGGGCTGATGGAGCATTTGGCGCAACGCGGCATATCCTGTCCGACGCCCATCCATGACCGCGCCGGCGCGATGCTCGGGACGCTTGCCGGCCGGCCGGCGGCTGTGATTTCGTTTCTGGACGGTATGTGGGTCCGGCGACCAAAAGTGGAGCATTGTGGCGAAACGGGCGCGGCGCTGGCAGGCATGCATCTGGCCGGCCAGGACTTCGCCATAACCCGCAAGAACGCCTTGTCGGTGGACGGCTGGCAACCTTTATTCGATCAGTCGCGCGACCAGGCCGACACCGTGCAGGCGGGCCTCGCGGACGGTATCCAGAACGAACTCGACGTCATCGCGGCACAATGGCCGGAGGCCCTGCCGGCAGGCGTCATTCATGCGGATATGTTTCCAGACAACGTCTTTTTCCTGCATAACAAGCTGTCGGGCATTATCGATTTTTACTTCGCCTGCAATGACTGGTTCGCCTATGACGTGGCGATTTGTCTGAATGCCTGGTGTTTCGAGCCGGACCTGGCGTTCAATGTCACCAAGGCGCGGGCATTGTTGCGCGGCTATACCGAGGTCCGGCCATTCTCGCCGGAGGAATTCGCCGCCCTGCCCCTGTTGGCACGCGGATCGGCCTTGCGGTTTCTGCTGACCCGGCTCTATGACTGGCTGACGGTGCCCCCGGGCGCTTTGGTGACGCCGCACGATCCCTTGGAATTCTGGCGCAAACTCCGCTTCCACCAGACCGTGGAATCGGCCCGCGACTACGGATTGGACCCATGAGCGAAAAACGCGCAACCGTCTATACCGACGGCGCCTGTTCGGGTAATCCTGGCCCGGGCGGCTGGGGGGCATTGTTGATCTGGGGCGACCATGAAAAGGAACTGACCGGCGGCGCGGCCGAAACCACCAATAACCGCATGGAATTGACGGCGGCGATCGAGGCGCTGGAGGCCTTCAAGAAGCCGGCGGCAATCGACCTTTATACCGATTCCCAATATGTGCGCGGCGGCATCACCGATTGGCTGAACAACTGGAAAAAGAACGGCTGGCGGACATCGGCGAAAAAGCCGGTGAAAAACGCCGATCTGTGGCAGCGGCTGGATGACGCCCAGGCCCGTCACGACATCACCTGGCATTGGGTGAAGGGTCATGCGGGCCATCCGGGCAACGAGCGCGCCGACGCGCTCGCCCGCCAGGGCATGGCACCCTACCAGGAGATCGATGCCGGAGAGATGGGTGGGGACCGATAGCGCCCTACAACTGCTCCAAAATCCGCGCCGCGCCGGAGGCGACCGCCTGGCCCGGGGCCTCTTCGATATTCAGGGATTTGACCACGCCATCGTCAACGATCATGGAATAGCGGGCCGAGCGAACGCCCATGCCGACCGCCGACAGGTCGACATCGAGACCGATAGCCTTGGCGAAATCGGCGCTGCCGTCGGCGAGATAGTCGATCTTGCCCTGGCCGCCGGTGTCGCGGGCCCAGGCGCCCATTACGAAGACATCGTTGACGGAAACCACGGCCACCGTATCGACGCCCTTGTCTTTGATCGCCTGCAGGTTTTCCAGGAATCCCGGCAGATGATTGCGGTGGCAGGTCGGGGTGAAGGCGCCCGGCAGGCCGAACAGCACCACTTTCCTGCCAGCACACAATTCGTCGGTGGTGATTTCCGCCGGTCCGTCCGCCGACATGAATTTGAAGGTGGCCGCGGGCAATTTGTCGCCAACATTGATCGCCATTTGGAGAATTCCTTTTTCACTAGACTGGTTTTGGGAGGCCGTATTCGAGGCATACGCTAAAGCTTTAATATACTTGCCGGGACCGGTCGAGATCAGAATGCGCCGGTCAGGCGCCAGATCTGTTCGGCCGCCCGGCCCTCGTTCAGCAGCGTGAACCGTAATTCCGTGCCGGCCAGTTCGGCGCCCTTGGGAAGCTCGCTCAGGTCGACCCGATAACGGGCGCCGCCGGGCGCGTCGCCAAGCCGGGTGGGCGCCGGAAGGAACCAATCGAGCGGACCTTCGACAAACATGTCGTGCATTGCCGACGGGTCAGGCAAACGGATTGTTACATCGAGCGCCGGCTTGCCGGTCTTGTCATCGGTGGCGGCGAGCACCGAGCGGACCGACAATTGCTCGCCGCTATCGGTCCTGACCGGCACCTTGTCGCGGGCCGCAGCAATGCGGCTTGCGATCGCCTCGTCGCGCGCCGTGACCGCCGACAGGATCAGGGACACCTTGCCGTCCGCCGGAACGCAGATTTCCTCGCACACGCCGTAAAGCGCGGAGAGGCGCAGGATCACCGGCAGGGCCGGATCCAGCGGCGTGATATCAACCGGAAAGACCACATCCCGCTTATAGACGATGGATACCGCATCGCCATCCTTGTCGCGCTTCGGATAGGGAAAATGGACGTCCGCCTTCTTCAGGTTGATCGAACCGGAAAAATCGAATTCCGGCGGGATGCCCGCATCCCCTGGCGACCGCCAATAGGTCTTCCAACCATCTTCCAGATCGATTTCAATGCCAGCCTGCAGATTGCCGGATTGTGACAGGGCGCCACCCGGTGCGATCAGGCGCAGACGGCCGCCCATGGCATCGGCCCAGGACGACGAAGCGGCGCCGGCCGGTCCGATGACGGAGAGGAGGAATGCGCATGCGGCGGCAAGCCGCGAAATCGAACCAAGTGTCATCATGGCCGCCCTTTTACATCATACATTCGTGGATCGCCGTTCGAATCCGGTCATATTCACGTGATTAATCCTAGCAGCCGGTTCCGGTTCCAAATCGCGGCATTACGGGTTAGGCTCAGGCTTCGGCTTTGGTCGGAATCGCAAGACGGGACCACCTATGGAGACCAACGAACAGGACGGTCACTTCCTCGACGGGCAATTGCTGATTGCCATGCCGACGACCGAGGATCCGCGTTTCGCGCGCTCGGTGGTTTATATGTGCGCCCATTCAGCCGGCGGCGCCATGGGGATCGTCATCAATCAATTGGCGTCGAATATCACGTTTCCCGAACTCCTCGTCCAATTGCAGATCATCCCCGATGAGGAGCAGATCCGTCTGCCGGAGAGCACGGCGGATATGCGGGTGCATCGGGGCGGTCCGGTGGAGACCGGACGCGGTTTCGTCCTGCACTCTCCCGACTATTATGTTGAGAATTCCACGTTGCCGATCGATGGCGGCGTTTATCTGACGGCGACCCTGGAGATCCTGAAGGCGATTGCCGGCGGTGACGGTCCGCGGGACGCGCTGCTGGCACTCGGCTATGCGGGCTGGGGGCCCGGCCAACTGGAAGGGGAAATCCAGGCCAATGGCTGGCTGACCTGCGACGCGCCGCCGGATCTGATTTTCGACGCCGCTTTGGACGACAAATATGAGCGCGCGGTCAATACGCTGGGGATCGACCTGAGTATGCTGTCATCGGAGGCCGGACGGGCCTAGTGGATTGAGCCGTAACGGTGGGCGCCAGCTGTCGCACTTGTCCGCACGATCCGATCTCTGTAGGGTCCCGCCGGCGGATACGGAAGAGAACGACCGGGACAATCGAGCGTGCAATATATCAGTACACGGGGTGGAGCGCCGATCGCGGATTTTGGGGACGTGCTGCTGACCGGGCTCGCTCCTGACAGCGGGCTCTATGTGCCGCAATCCTGGCCGCGCTGGTCAAAGGACAAAATCGCCGATCTTGCCGGACGGCCCTATGCGCAAGTGGCCGAGCAGGTGATCGCGCCATTCGTGGGCGACGCCATTGCCGCGGACCGGCTGTCGGCGATGATCCTGGAAGCCTACGCGACCTTCGATCACCGGACCGTCACGCCGCTTGTCCAGATCGACAGCAATCATTTTCTCCTGGAACTGTTTCACGGGCCGACCTTCGCCTTCAAGGATGTCGCCATGCAGCTTCTGGCACGCATGATGGACGATGCGTTGGCGCAGCGCGGCCGGCGGGCGACCATTGTCGGCGCCACGTCCGGCGATACGGGCGGGGCGGCAGTCGAGGCGTTTCGCGGCCGCCAGGCGATCGAAATCTTCATCCTGTTTCCCAAAGGCCGCGTATCGCCGGTGCAGCAGCGGCAAATGACCTGCGTCGACGAGAAAAACGTGCATGCCATCGCCATTGACGGCACGTTCGACGATTGCCAGGCGCTGGTGAAGGCGATGTTCAACCACACGACCTTCCGCGACACGGTGCACTTATCCGGCGTGAATTCCATCAATTGGGCGCGGATCGTCGCCCAGATCGTTTATTACTTCGTCGCGGCGACGGCGCTCGGCGCGCCGCACCGGCCGGTGTCCTTCACTGTACCAACCGGCAATTTCGGCGATATCTTCGCCGGCTACGCCGCCAAGCGCATGGGCCTGCCGATCGAACGGCTGGTGATCGCCACCAATGTCAATGACATCCTGGCGCGCACCATCGATACCGGCACTTACGAAGTGCGTGGCGTGCAGCCCACCGTCTCGCCGTCCATCGATATCCAGATCTCCTCCAATTTCGAGCGGCTGTTGTTCGATGCCCATGGCCGCGACGGCGGGCTCGTCAAATCGCTGATGGACCGGTTGCAGCAATCGGGCAGTTTTTCCATCGCCGACCGTCCGCTCCGGGAAATCCGTGCCGTGTTCTCAGCCGGCACGACAGACGAGGCGCAAACGGCCGCGACCATCGACCGGCTCTATCGGGATAATGGCTATCTGGCGGATCCGCATACGGCGGTCGGATTATCGGTGGCCGGGCAACTCACCGACGCATCGACGCCGATGGTGACACTGGCGACCGCGCATCCGGCAAAATTTCCCGATGCGGTGTCGGCGGCGGTCGGGATCGAACCACCGGTACCGCCGGCCCTGGCGCGGTTGATGGACCGCCCGGAACGGTTCAGCGAACTCTCCAACGATCTTGCTGCCGTGGAAGCGTTTATCAGCGCGCGCAGCGGCGCGGTCGCACAGGACGCCTGACCGTCATGGTGGTCCGCGTCTCCAATCTTAATAATGGCGTCACGGTGGTCACCGACGCCATGCCCAACCTGGAAAGCGCCGCGCTCGGCGTGTGGGTCGGTGTCGGGTCGCGGTCGGAACTGCCTAACGAACACGGCATCTCGCACTTTCTGGAACATATGGCCTTCAAGGGCACCAAGCACCGCTCGGCGCGGCAGATCGCGGAGGAAATCGAAGCGGTGGGCGGTGAACTGAATGCGGCGACCAGCGTGGAGAACACGGCCTACTACGCCCGGGTTTTGAAGTCCGACGTGCCGCTGGCAATCGATATATTGAGCGATATCCTGATTGAATCGGTGTTCGACGCCGGCGAACTGAGCCGCGAACAGCATGTGGTGCTGCAGGAAATCGGCGCCGCCTTCGATACGCCGGAGGACCGTGTGTTCGACCTGTTTCAAAGCACCGCCTTTCCCGACCAGCCGATCGGCCGGTCGATCCTGGGGACCAAACAGACGGTCAGCGGCTTCGATCCGCAAACGCTGAAAGACTATCTGGCGAAGCATTATCGCGGCGGGCGCATGGTGGTTGCCGCGTCGGGCGCCGTCGACCATGACGAGATGGTCGCCCGCACCGCCGACCGGCTTGCCGCCATCGGCGGCGGACTGCCGCCGGCCACGGCGCATTCGAACTATCTGGGCGGCGACCGGCGCGAGCATCGCGACCTGATGGAAGTCCAGATCATGCTCGGCTTCCGGGGCCGCGGCTATTCGACCGGCGAGCACTACAAGGCGCAAATGCTCGCCTCGGTGCTGGGCGGCGGCATGTCGTCGCGACTGTTCCAGGAAGTGCGCGAAAAGCGCGGGCTGTGCTACTCGGTCTATGCCTTTCACTGGGCCTTTTCCGATTGCGGCGTCTTCGGCATTCATGCGGCGACGGAGCCGGCGGATATCGAGGAATTGATGCCGGTAGTCACGGCGGAATTGGGCCGGGTTTCGACCGATTTGGCGGACGGGGAACTGGAGCGCTCCAAGGCGCAAATGCGGGCCGGATTGTTGATGGCGCTGGAAAGCCCGTCGGCCCGGGCGGGACAAATCGCCCGCCAGATCCTGATCCATGGCCGGCCGCTGGACCGCGCCGAAATCGTCAAAAAAATAGATGCCATCAGCGCGCAGGACATTCGCGCCATGGCAGGCGATATTTTCACCGACAGCCCGCCTACACTTGCCGCGGTTGGCCCGGTCGACGGATTGGCGACGGCCGGAGAGATCGCCGACGGCCTTGGCGCCCCGAAGCCGTAGTCCACGGGGTAAGGCCTTTGATTTCGTTTCTAAAAACCGGCTCCGGCGTCAAGCTTCCGCCCCTTCTCAACGGCCGGCGCGTGTTCCTGCGGACCCCGAACCTGGAGGATTTTTCCGAATGGGCGGCGCTGCGAGAACGCAGCCGGGCATTCCTGACGCCATGGGAACCGGTCTGGCAACCCGGCGACTTGACACGGGCCTCCTTTCGCCGGCGCATTCGACGGTATCACCAGGAAATCCGGGAGGGCCGTGGTTATGCCTTCTTGATCTTCGGGAAGGAGACCGATGCATTGCTCGGCGGGGTGACCCTGACAAATGTGCGGCGCGGCGTCACCCAGTCCTGTTCGATCGGCTATTGGATGGGCGAACCATTTGCCGGGAAGGGATTTATGAAAGATGCCGTGGAGACGGTCATTCCGTTCATCTTCAACAGGCTGGGCCTGCATCGGATTGAAGCGGCCTGCCTGCCCGACAATGCGGCGTCAATCCGGCTTTTGGAAGGGATCGGGTTTCAGCGCGAGGGATTTGCCCGGGAATATCTGTGCATTAACGGCAAATGGCGCGACCACATTTTGTTCGGATTGTTGGCGGAGGATATGCGCGATAAGCCGCGCGAAATCGGTTTAGCCAAATCTATTGTCAGGAATGACAGCTTGTGAGGCTACCGACAACGGCTTACCAGAGTATCGATCGATCACACGGGACCATTTGATGGAGCCAAATTCGTTCATATGGAAGGCGCGGTGCGCAGTGCGATGCTTGAGCATCGGGCAAGCGCCGCAATGGTGAGACTTGTCGAACGATGGGCGAATTCGGCTCTATCAAATGGTCCCGTGTGATCGATCGATACTCTAGTCGGGCGTGTTGGAGATTAGTATATTGAGTGGCCATAAGGCGTTGCCCCATCGCAGCGGGCGGAGGAAGTTTTTGCATATCGGCCGTTTCATTGCCTGGCTTACGGTCTTGGCTGCGATCCTGATCAGGCCGGCGGCCGCGGTGGATGCGGTCGTGGTGCCGTTGGACGTGGATGCCATTGAGCTTGCGCAATCGGCGGAACTGCATCGCCAGGTCGGCGATCGCTTCCAGGTGTCGACCGCTGCCGGCGCCGACGGCATCGTGCGCCGCATCGAGGTGCATTCACGGGAAGAGGCGAATGTCAATTGGCTGGTCTTCGCGCTTTCCAATACGAGCGACTTGCAGATAGACCGCCTGTTGGTGGCGCCACATTACCGGCTCGCCGGATCCGGCCTGGTGTGGCCGGACCTCGGCGCATCGCGAATCGCCACGATAACGCCGAGCCAGGGTTTTGCGCCCGACCGGCAGAAAGCCTCCGGTGTCGATGCCTTCCTGATCACGCTGGATCCGGGAGCCATCGTGACTTTCGTCGTTGAACTGAGGACACCGGAAATTCCGGAACTGCGCCTGTGGGAGCCCGACGCCTACAAGGACAGCGTCAACGCCTATACACTCTATCGGGGCATCGTGCTTGGGATTTCCGGCCTGCTCGCGGTCTTTCTGACGATCCTCTTCGTGGTCAAGGGGACGATCATGTTTCCGGCGACGGCGGCGCTGGCCTGGGCGGTGCTGGCCTATTTGTGCATCGACTTCAACTTCCTGAACAAGGTGTTTCGCATCGCGGTCGCCGACGACCAGCTTTACCGGGCCGGCGCGGAGGTGATGCTGGCGGCCTCCCTGGTGCTGTTTCTTTATGCCTATCTCAGTCTCAATCGCTGGCACATTCGCTTCAGCCATCTGGCGATCGCCGCGCTGATCGTGCTGTTGGGCCTGCTCGGCGTCGCCGTCGCTAGCCCGCCCATTGCTGCCGGCATTGCCCGGATTTCCCTTGGCGCCATCGGCGTCGCCGGCTTCAGCCTGATCGTCTATCTGGCCATGCAGGGCTATGACCGGGCGATCCTGCTCATTCCCACCTGGATCCTGTTGCTGGCCTGGCTGCTCGGCGCGGCGCTGACGGTGACCGGGCGGCTTTCCAACGACATCGCCCAGCCGGCACTGGCTGGCGGCATGGTGCTGATCGTCCTGCTGATCGGCTTCACGGTGATGCAGCACGCCTTCGCCGGTGGCGCGGTGGCGCAGGGGCTGATCAACGACGTGGAGCGACGGGCGCTCGCCATGACCGGCTCCGGCGACAGTATCTGGGATTGGGACGTCACCCGCGACCGCATCTTTACCAGCCCGGAAACCGAAGACCTTCTGGGCCTGAAGCGCGGCGCCCTGGAAGGCCCGGCGCGGGACTGGCTGGAAATCCTGCACCCGCAGGACCGCGATCGCTTCCGGGTCACCCTGGATGCGGTGATCGACCAGCGCCGCGGACGGGTATCGCAGGTCTTCCGGCTGCGTTCCGAGGACGGGCATTATCGCTGGTTCCAATTGCGGGCGCGGCCGATCCTGGGATCGGATGGCGAGGTGATCCGCTGCGTCGGATCGATGCTCGACGTGACCGATGTCAAAACCGCGGAAGAGCGGCTTTTGCACGACGCGGTGCACGACAATTTGACAGGCCTGCCCAACCGGGAACTGTTTTTCGACCGACTGGACACGGCCATGACCAGGGCGCGGACTGAGGACGCCGCCCGGCCCTCCGTGGTGCTGATTGATCTGGACCGGTTCAAGCAGGTCAATGACAGTCTGGGGATTTCGGTCGGCGACAGCATCCTGTTGACCATGACGCGGCGCCTGGCGCGCCTGCTACGGCCGCAGGACACGCTTGCCCGCTATGACGGCGACCAGTTCGCCGTGCTGCTGATTTCCGAACAGTCGACTGAACGCATCGCCGCTTTCGCCGAATCGGTGCGCCGGGCGCTCCGGGCGCCGATCACCTTTGGCGAGCGGGAAATCTTCCTCACGGCGTCGATCGGCGTCGCCGCCTATGAGGCACTGGACCGGCGCCGGGAGGAGTTTGTCAAGGACGCGGAAATGGCCATGTTCCACGCCAAACGCCTGGGCGGCGACCGCATCGAATTCTTCCATGATGCACTGCGCCAGCACGGGGTCGACGAATTGGAGATGGAATCGGATCTGCGCCGGGCGTTGGAACGCAATGAAGTGCGGGTGCTGTTTCAACCGATCGTGCGGCTCGACGACAAGTCGGTTGCCGGCTTCGAGGCCCTGTTGCGCTGGGAGCATCCGAAGAAGGGGCATATCAGTCCGCTGGAATTCATACCGGTGGCGGAACGGTCCGGCCTGATCATCCAACTCGGCCTGTTCGTACTGGAGCAAACCGCGCGGCAGCTTTCCGCCTGGCAACAACGCTTCGGCGGCGCGGTGCCGATCTTCGCCAGTGTCAACGTCTCGAGCCGGCAATTGCTGCGCCACGACCTGATCAACGACGTCAAGTCGGTGCTCACCCGCAACGACGTGATGCGCGGCACGCTGAAACTGGAAATCACCGAGAGCCTGGTGATGGAGAACCCGGAATATGCCTCACAGGTCCTGGAGCGGGTGCGCGATCTGGGCGCCGGCCTGTCTCTGGACGATTTCGGCACCGGTTATTCATCGCTGAGCTATCTGCAGCGCTTCCCCTTCGACACGATCAAGATCGACCAGAGCTTCGTGCGCACCAACGACAAGCCGCACCGGCCGGTCATTCTACGCTCCATCGTAGCGCTGGCCCACGATCTGGCCATGGAAGTGGTGGCGGAGGGCGCGGAATCGGAATCCGATGCCCTGGAACTGCTGCAACTCGGCTGCGAATACGCGCAGGGCTACCTATTCGGCCAGGCCATGACGGAAGCCGAGGCCAGCCAATTGCTGGAACACCAGATCGGCTTGGCGGTGAATTGATTGGAAATTGATTGGGTGTGGCGGCACCGAATTCGTTTCTACGAAGCTGCCTGATATTTGATCGTGGTTAGAAAACTAACCGAGGGAATTGTCTCCCGCTATAAGAACCAGGACTGGGCCTACAGCCAATTCGACCGGACCGAACGCATGCATATCGTCCGCCCGCAATGCCTGTCGGTCAATCTGAACTGGTAGAGCGTGTTGCGTTCTATCGGATTCAATCCAACTTATGAATCAGTCATTCCCGCGAAAGCGGGAATCCAGGGCCGAATTGCACGGACTATGTCGGCCGCCCTGGATTCCCGCTTTCGCGGGAATGACTGATTGATTTGTCTGGTGATTTCATTTTACCGCAAAACGCATTAGGCGCTCCCGGCGTCAAACCTCCGTGCCGCCGACCGTCACCGCGTCGATGCGCATGGTTGGCTGGCCGACGCCGACCGGGACGCCCTGGCCGTTCTTGCCGCAGGTGCCGATGCCCGGATCGAGCGCCATGTCGTTGCCGATCATCTTCACCCTAGTCAGCGCGTCGGGGCCGTTGCCGATCAGCATGGCGCCTTTCAGCGGCGCGCCGATGACACCGTTCTCGATGCGGTAGGCTTCGGTGCAATTGAAGACGAACTTGCCGGATGTGATATCCACCTGGCCACCGCCGAAGGAGACCGCGTAGATGCCGTCCTTGACCGAGGCCAGGATTTCATCGGGCTGGTGCTCACCGCTGAGCATGTAAGTGTTGGTCATGCGCGGCATCGGGATATGGGCATAAGACTGCCGGCGGCCGTTGCCGGTCGCCTCCACGCCCATCAGCCGGGCGTTCTGCCGATCCTGCATGTAGCCGACCAGGATGCCATCCTCGATCAGCGTCGTGGCGCGGGTCGGGGTGCCTTCGTCGTCGACCGATAGGGAGCCGCGGCGTTTGTCGATCGTGCCATCGTCGATCACGGTGACCCCCGGCGCGGCCACCCGCTCGCCGACCAGACCGGCAAAGGCGGAGGTCTTTTTGCGATTGAAGTCGCCTTCCAGGCCGTGGCCGACCGCCTCGTGCAGCAGGATGCCCGGCCAGCCAGAGCCCAGCACCACGTCGAATTCACCGGCCGGTGCCGGAACCGCCTCCAGATTGACAAGGGCCTGGCGCAGGGCTTCGTCGGCCACTTTGTGCCACGAAGGCTCGGCGATGAAGCGGCCATAGGCTTCGCGGCCGCCGGTTCCGTAGGAGCCCGATTCCTGGCGGTCGCCGTCGCCGACCACCACCGACACGTTGAACCGCACCAATGGGCGGAAATCGCGGACCCGATGACCATCGGCGCGCAGGATCTCCACCGCCTGCCAGGAGGCCGCCAGCGATGCCGATACCTGGCGCACCCGGTCGTCCTTGCCGCGGGCATAGGCGTCGACTTCTTGCAAAAGCTTGACCTTGTCGGCGAAGTCCGGCCCGTCGAGGGGATTGAGATCCTCGTAAAGCCTTTTGTTGGTGCGCGCCGGCGGCGCCGCGTACGTTCCGGAATGGCCCTGCTTGACCATCTTCACCGCATCGGCGGCGCGTTTCAGGGCGGCAACGGAGATATCACCGGAATGGGCGTATCCCGCCGCCTCGCCGGCAACGGCGCGCATGCCGAAGCCCTGATGGGTGTCGAAGGTCGCGGTCTTCAGCCGGCCATTGTCCCAGGCGAGCATTTCCGACTGGGTGTATTCCAGAAACAATTCGCCATCATCGGCGCCGGCCAGGGCATCGGTGACGACACCCTCGGCCTCCTCGGCGGTGATTTCGGCGGATTGCAGCAGATCAATCTTGGCCTGGTCCACGGTGCGTGCCCTCCTCAAGGAATCGCAAACGGCATCTTTGATCGATCCTTATATAGGGCCAATTCGACCGTTGCACGACAAAGGCGGACGACGCCGGCCAAATAACCGTTGATCCATAAAGGCGACGACCAAGTGTGGTGGATCACACGGGATTATTTGACCGCTTTCGCGCGTGATAGGTCAGCGCGAGACCGATGCAATGGCGCAGCTCTTCGATCGGCGGTTGGCGGTCGTGGTCGAAGGTAATGGCCCGCTTGCCCTCGAAGTGAAATCGGTGCGGATACAGATCGGTGAATTCGTCGATCAGGGTCGTCTGACACGGCACGAACAGGGCATATGCGGTCCGGCTCCCTTTCATCGCGCCGATACGGACCGTCGTTCCAACCCTGGACTTCGTCGGGTGATAAGAGGGCTGCCCCCATTTCAAGCACTCATGAACCGGGCCGACTGAATTCATGCCGGCGGCGGTATCGAAGATGAGATCCCGTAGCCGGAGCAGGTTTTTGCGCAGACCGACCGGATATGCGTCAAAGACGGCCTTTACCGCCGGATTTTGAATCTGCGGGCGCATAGTCATCGAATCCGTCCAATACACTCGCGTCGCAAGCGCTTAGGGAAGCGCGTCGTAGCCCTTGCCGAAACCGGTCAGCGAGATCGGGATGCCAATGCCCTCTTCCGGGGTCTGGAAGATGATGAACGTGGCGGTCTTGCCGTCGCGCAGGGCCTTGATCAGTTTGGCGTCGAGGATGACTTCGGCGACGCAACCGGCCGGCAGGCAGCGGATGAAGGCGGCGCGACCCATGTCGCTGGCGTCGACGCGCAGGCCGAGCCCAGAGGGCAGCAAGATGCCCAAGGGAGCCAGGACCCGCAACAATTGCGCCTTTTGATCGGCCGTCTTCAACACAATGACCGACAGGCCGATATTGTCGCGATCCTCCGCGGTGACGTTCTGGATCAGGGCGCATTGTTCGGATTTCGCGCCGGCCGGCGTCTCGCAGCGTATCTGCCAATCCCCATGGCTGGACTTCAAGGCACCCTGGGCCATCACCGGCGATATCTGCGCGCAGGCGAGGATCCCCGCGGCCAAAAGGCCGAGCGCAAGGACCAAGGTCGGCGGCAGTCGGCGGATTGTCACGTAGGTCCTCCAGGGCAGGCAACAGATGAATACTTGCGAATCGATGGGCAGAAGATGCCAGAATCGAATCCAAATTGCATCAGCGCCGGTGAATTTGGCGGCATTTTGTCCAATGCCGGGCGGATCGGCCCACTCGCCTGTTGGAAACGCAAATTATTTGATGATTAAAAAGCCTGAAAAGCAAGCATTTGCCCGGACTGCGTCAATGCGTCCCTTTCTCGCCCGCGTCCCACAATCGTAACAGTAACGTGGCGCAGAACGAAAAGCGCGACACGGCCGGTCAGCCGGCCGCATGAATTGTATTGAAGAACGCGGTCGATGCGGTATCTCTCCGCAATGCGACCGACGGGAATCAGATCCCGCATAGCGGGACGGGAAGGAGTTGGGACGTGACTTCATTTTTGAAGCGTCTTTCGGGTTGCCCGGTTTTTGCCCTTGCCGGCCTTTTCGCCGGCATGGCGGGGTCGGCGGACACCGCCTTCGCGGTGCAGCCGCAGCCATGGCAGGCCACCTTTCAGCCCGCCAATACCGACGTGATGGGGGATATCGGGTGGTTCAACAATTTCACGCTCGGTATCGCGACCTTCATTGTCGTCTTGGTGCTCGGGCTGCTGCTGATCTGCATGGTCCGGTTCAATGCCCGCGCCAATCCGGTGCCGTCGAAAACCACGCATAATTCCCTGATCGAGGTGATCTGGACGGTGATCCCGATCATCACCTTGATCGTTATTGCGGTTCCGTCGTTCCGGCTGCTTTACAAGCAGGTGGAACTGCCGGAGGCGGAGGTGACCATCAAGGCCACCGGCAATCAATGGTATTGGGCCTATGAGTACAAGGACGCCGAGGACCTTTCCTTCGACGCGCTGATGCTCACCGACGAAGATCGGGAGGCGGCGATAGCGGCGGGCACCAAGCCTGAGGACATTCCGCGTCTGCTGGCCACCGACAATCCGGTGGTGGTGCCGGTCGGCAAGGTCGTGTGGCTCGAAGTCACCGCCGAAACGGTGATCCACGCCTGGGCGATTCCCGCGTTCGGGGTGAAAATCGACGCCCTGCCCGACCGGCTGAACACCACCTGGTTCAAGGCCGAGAAGACCGGCGTTTACTACGGCCAATGCTCCGAATTGTGCGGCAAGGATCACGCCTTCATGCCGATCACGGTGCGCGTGGTGACGCCGGAGCAATATGCGGCCTGGCTCGAAGCGGCGCAATCGGATGTGGAAGAAGCCAACAAGCTGCTGATGTCGATGATCAGGGACGAACAATCCGCAAAGAAACTGGCGGCACGCTGAGGCGCGGCAGAGAACTGGAATTTCGCGGGCCGGTCGACGAGAAGCGGCGCGTAACGTGACAATCACGGAAAGGATGCGGGGATAATGGCAACGACTGCGACCCAGCACGACCACGATCATCCCAGAGGATGGCGGCGGTACCTTTATTCGACCAATCACAAAGATATCGGCACCATGTATCTGGTGTTCTCCATCGTCGGCGGCGTGGTCGGGCTGCTGTTGTCGGTGGCCATGCGCATAGAATTGCAATCGCCGGGACTGCAGATTTTCGGCGACGGGCATATGTTCAACGCGTTCACCACGGCCCATGGCCTGATCATGGTGTTCTTCATGGTCATGCCGGCCCTGATCGGCGGGTTCGGCAACTGGTTCGTGCCGTTGATGATCGGCGCGCCGGACATGGCGTTCCCGCGCATGAACAATATCTCGTTCTGGCTGCTGCCGTCGTCCCTGACCCTGTTGGTGCTCTCCCTGTTCGTGGAAGGGCCGTCCGGCGGCAACGGCGTCGGCGCCGGATGGACCGTCTACGCGCCGCTGTCGACCGAGGGCACGCCGGGACCGGCCATGGACTTCGCCATCCTGTCCCTGCATCTGGCCGGTGCGGCCTCGATTCTCGGCGCCATCAACTTCATCACCACGATTTTCAACATGCGTGCGCCGGGCATGACACTGCACAAGATGCCGCTCTTTGCCTGGTCGGTGCTGATCACCGCGTTCCTGCTGCTGCTGTCGCTGCCGGTGCTGGCCGGTGCCATCACCATGCTCTTAACGGACCGCAATTTCGGCACCACTTTCTTCTCACCGGAAGGCGGCGGCGATCCGATCCTGTTCCAGCATCTGTTCTGGTTCTTCGGCCATCCGGAGGTTTACATCCTGATCCTGCCGGCCTTCGGTACGATCAGCCACATCGTGTCGACCTTCTCCAAAAAGCCGATCTTCGGCTATATCGGCATGTGCTACGCCATGATTGCCATCGGTTTCGTCGGCTTCATCGTGTGGGCGCATCACATGTATACGGTCGGGCTCGACGTCAACACCCAGGCCTATTTCGTGTTTGCCACCATGGTGATCGCGGTGCCGACGGGGGTGAAGATCTTCTCCTGGATCGCCACCATGTGGGGTGGTTCGATCGAGTTCAAAACACCGATGGTATGGGCGATCGGCTTCATCTTCCTGTTCACGATCGGCGGCGTGACCGGCGTGCAGATCGCCAATGCCGGTCTCGACCGGGCATTTCATGATACCTATTACGTGGTCGCCCACTTCCACTACACCATGTCCATGGGCGCCACGTTCGGTATTTTCGCGGCCTGGTATTACTGGTTCCCGAAAATGAGCGGCTACATGTATTCCGAAACGATCGGGAAGCTGCATTTCTGGGTGTCGTTCATCGGCGTCAACATGATTTTCTTCCCGCAACATTTCATGGGCATAGCCGGCATGCCGCGGCGCATCGTCGACTATCCGGACGCCTTTGCCGGTTGGAACCTGATCTCCTCCTATGGCTCCTATCTGTCGACGCTCGGCGTCCTGATTTTCTTCTACGGGGTCTGGCAGGCATTTGCCCGCAAGGTCCCGGCCGGCGAAAATCCGTGGGGCGAAGGGGCGACGACGCTGGAATGGACGCTCACCTCGCCACCGAAGTTCCACGAATTCGAGACACTGCCTCAGATCAAGTAATCGTGCCGGCCTGGAACAGCAGTCCGGGCCGGCCGTCAATTGGACGGAACCACCGTTGTGACACTGGCTGACCACAGAACCGAAAGTCCGATCTGCCCGGGGCTCTCCGCTTTCGGGCTTGCCGGAGACGGTGCCGAGGTGTCCGATTTCATCGCCCTCTTGAAACCGCGGGTGATGTCGCTGGTGTTAGAGCATGGATTTCATCTGGCAGGACTTCGACCATGGATCGGGTAATGGACGAGAACGGTATCAAGCTGACGGAAGAGCAGGCGCGGCGCCGGCGGCGCCGGTCGGTGGCGATCGGGCTGGCGCTCGGCGCCCTGGTGGTGCTGGTCTATTTGATCACTGTCGCCAAATTTGGGCCCGGCATTCTCGACCGGCCATTATGAGGGAGTTTGGACCATTGGCTGAACGGCGCGACCGGCGACAGACACAGCGCGAACGCGGCAACCGGATGATCGCCCTTGCCTGCGCCGGCACCGTCGTCGCCATGGTCGGCGCATCCTATGCGGCGGTCCCGCTCTACGAGCTGTTCTGCTCGGTCACCGGGTTTGGCGGCACCACACAGCGGGCCGACGCGCCGGCCGGCACCGTTCTCGACCGCACCATCGTCGTGCGCTTCGACGCCAATGCGCGGCGCGACCTTCAATGGCGTTTCAAGCCGGTGCAAAAGAGCATCAAGGTGCGCCTCGGCGAAACGGCAACGGCCTTCTATGTCGCTGAAAACTACGGCGACGGCGAACGCTGGGGAACGGCGAATTTCAACGTCACGCCGGACATAGCCGGCGTCTATTTCAACAAGGTCGAATGCTTCTGCTTTACCGAGCAGAAGCTTGCGGCCGGCGAACGGGTCGAGATGCCCGTCGTCTTCTACGTGGATCCGGATCTGGCGTCCGATCCGCTGTTCGACCGCATCAACACGATCACCCTGTCCTACACCATGTTCGCCACCGAACCGCCGGAGAAACCGGTGGCGGCGGCCGGCGGGAGCGGACAGTCACGGGATAATCTTTAGTCTTACCGGCGGCGGCACGACGTCGAGACGCGATGAAGCATCGGGGATACGAATATGGCAGACGCACACGCCAAACATCATGATTATCATCTCGTCGATCCCAGCCCGTGGCCGGTGATCGGCTCCGCCGGCGCCTTCCTGTCGGCCGTCGGCGCGGTCGGCCTGATGCGCTGGCTGAATGACGACAGCCTGACCCTGTTCGGCATCAACCTCACCGGCTGGGGCCTGTTCGCGGTCGGCTTGGTGGTGATCGCCTACACCATGTTCGCCTGGTGGCGCGACGTAATACGCGAGGCCCATGGGGGTGACCATACACGCGTGGTGCAGATCCATCTGCGCTACGGCATGATCCTGTTCATCGCATCGGAAGTGATGTTCTTCCTGGCCTGGTTCTGGGCCTATTTCGATGCCGCCCTGTTTCCCGGCGAATTGAAGCAATTCGGCCGTACGGAACTGACCGGTGGCCATTGGCCGCCGGACGGCATCGAAACCTTCGATCCATGGCACCTGCCGCTGCTGAACACGCTGATCCTGCTGACGTCGGGCACCACGGTCACCTGGGCGCATCATGCTTTGTTGCACAACGATCGGCGCGGCCTGGTTTGGGGACTGGTGGTCACGGTGGCGCTTGGCGTGTTGTTCACCTGCGTGCAGGCCTATGAATATGCCCATGCGGGCTTCTCGTTTTCCGGCCACATCTATGGCTCGACATTCTTCATGGCGACCGGATTTCACGGCTTTCATGTGATTATCGGCACCATCTTCCTGCTGGTATGCCTGCTCAGGGCGATCAGGGGCCATTTCACGCCGGAACAGCATTTTGGGTTCGAGGCGGCGGCCTGGTATTGGCACTTCGTCGACGTGGTGTGGCTGTTCCTGTTTGCCTCGATCTACGTTTGGGGCGCCGGCACGTCGGCCGCACATTAGGTATCTGCCGGGTCGCGGCGGCGCGGCCCTTTCCCGACCGGGCGATTCGTCCAGGCGTTACGGCCATCGTGGCATCTATTGGATTGTCCGGCGACCGGCCGGCGATACCGGTTCTTGAAATGCGCGCCCGCGCACACACTTAATGCGTTGTTCGATCACACGGGATCCGTTCCAATGGCAAGTTCGGTTGACGGTCGCGCAGTTTCGCCCTGGTCGGCAGGATTGAAGGGGCGCTGCCCGCGCTGCGGCACGGGCCGGATGTTTTCGGGATATCTGGCCGTCTCAGACAGCTGCGACACCTGCGATCTCGACTATGGTTTCGTCGATTCCGCCGACGGCCCGGCGGTCTTCGCCATGATGATTGTCGGCTTCGTGGTGGTCGGCGCGGCCTTGTGGGTGGAGTTGGCGATCCGGCCGGCGATCTGGATCCACATGGCGTTATGGATCCCGCTGACGCTGGTTCTGTCGCTGGCCCTGTTGCGGCCGCTCAAGGGGATCCTGATCGCCCTGCAATATGCCAACGGGGCGGCTCCCGGCCGGCTCGACGACCCGTCAAGCTAAGATGGCCGCTAACGTGGACAGCGAGCGACGGCCGCCGATCATCCGCCTGATCGTCGCCGCGTCCATCCTGTTTTGCATGTTGTGCGGCTTGGGCATCTGGCAATTGCAGCGCCTGGCCTGGAAGAACGCGATCATCGCCGATGCCACCGGGCGGGTCACCTCGACACCGGTCGCCGCACCGGGCCCGGATGAGTGGGCGACGCTGGACATGGCCGCCTTACGCTATCGGCCGGTGCACGTCACCGGCCGCTTTCGCCATTCGGGGGAAGCGCATGTCTACACCTCGTTGCGGCCGGCCAAGGGTTCGCATTCGGGCATCGGCTACCTGATCATGACGCCGTTTGAAACCGAAACCGGCTGGACATTGGTGGTCAATCGCGGCTTCGTGCCGGCGAACCGCAAGGATGCCGCAAGCCGCGCCGACGGCAATACGGACGAAACCGTGACCATGGTGGGCCTCTTCCGGCCACCCCAGCCGCGCAATGCGTTCACGCCGCAGGACGACATTTCCGGCAATATCTGGTATACACGCGATCCGGTGAAAATCGCGCTCAATGCCGGTGCGCCGAGCGACCGGATCGCACCCTATTCCATCGACGCCGTGGCGGCGATGACGCCCGATGGCGGATTGCCGCAAGCCGGCGAAACCCGCCTCGCCTTCACCAACAGTCACCTGCAATATGCCCTGACCTGGTTCGGCCTGGCGCTGGCTTTGGCGGTGATCGTGGCGCTGTTCGTGCGCAATCGCGGGCGGATATGAAGCCGGAGCATCGGAAGTTCCCAGTTGATCCGCCACCGCGCTGCCCGCTACGATAGCAGATGCCGCATCGGTGGAACACGAACCGGAGACCGCCATGAGCGACGACAAGGGCATACGCAGCCCGGTTGAGCGGGCGTTGGACTTTTGGGGCGGCCTGGATATCCGGGCACGATACGGATTGGCCTTTGTCGCCGGACTGGCAATCGTCTATGCCCTGATCAAGCTCGGCGAATTGGTGATGTGACGGCGCCAAGCGGGCGGATTGTCAAATAAGGGTGATGTATTGATAAACCAACTCAGGATCTATGAACTATTCGATGAAACGCGGGACGCATTTCTAAATCGGTTTCGCGACCATGCCGCTCGAATTATGGAGCATCATGGATTCCGTATCTTAGCGATGTGGGAGACGCGCAGGGACGACAAGCCGGCATTCGCCTACCTCCTGGCATGGGAATCGGACATGCAAATGACCACATGCTGGGAGGCATTCATGGCCGATAAGGAATGGCGGGACATCAAGCGCAAGACCGCGCCGAAGTCCGGGCGGATTGTCGGTGAGATTTCCGATTGCGTGCTCCGGCCGGTGGACTTTTCGCATGCCCTTGTGAAATCAGGTTAAGCAGACAGGACGCAAACCAGTGGACACTTCGACCCAGACCGACATCAAGGCCCTGCGGCGGGAATTGTCGGCGGCCCTGCGTTTGGCCGACCGATTTGGCTTCAACGAGGCCATTTGCAACCATTTTTCCGTCGTCGTGCCCGGCGACGGCGAACGCTACCTGATCAACGCTCATGGCCTGCATTGGTCGGAGATCGGCCCGGATCAATTGCTGCTGATCGACGGCGACGGCAATGTGCTGGAGGGCGACGGCGAGGTGGAACAGTCCGCCCGCTTCGTGCATGTCTGCGGCCATCGCGCCAATCCGCGCCACCAATGCCTGCTGCACACCCATATGCCCTATGCCACGGCGCTGACATTATTGGATGGCGGGCGGTTGGAAATGGCCCATCAGACGGCCTGCAAATTCTTTGGCCGCACCGAGTATCAAAGCCATTTCGGCGGGGTGGTGCTGGACGAGGCGGAGGGCGATCAGGTCGCCGGGGAAGCGCGGGCCAATCCGGACGCGGATATCATCTTCCTCGCCCATCACGGGGTGGTGGTCGGCGGCCCCAGCGTCGCCCACGCCTTTGACGACCTCTATTACCTGGAGCGGGCATGCCGGCAACAGGTGCTGGCCCAATCCACCGGTTTGCCTCTCAAACTGTTACCGGACGAGGTAGTGCGCCGGACGGCTGGTCAGATCGCGCAACAATTCGACTATATGGCGCGGGTCCATTTCGATGCGCTGATGCGGGTGATCGATGCCTAGAGCATCGGTCGATCACACGGAATTATTTGATGGAGCCAAATTCATTCATATGGAAGGCATGGAAAGGAGGGGCAGGCGTGTGACGGGAACCGGATAATCCGCGTGGCCTCGGCGACGATGTCGCCTCGACGGCCGGCATCCCCCTCACGTCACGATCAATATGGCGCAATCGGCCCCGCTTTTTACCCAGGCTTTGATTCTTCTCAGCGCGGCGGTAGTGACCGTGCCGGTGTTCAAACGCTTGGGCCTGGGCTCCGTTCTTGGCTATCTCGCAGCGGGCATTGCGGTCGGTCCTTTCGGTCTCAACGTATTCTCCGATGCAGATGCCGTGTTGCACTTTGCCGAAATCGGGGTGGTGCTCCTTTTATTCGTCATTGGATTGGAGCTGAAGCCGTCGCGGCTTTGGTCCATGCGCCACGACATATTCGGCCTGGGATTGGCTCAGGTCTTGCTCAGCGGCCTGGTCTTGACCGCATTGGCGCATCTGGCCGGCCTGCAGCCGCGCACGGCGTTGGTTGCCGGGTTCGGGCTCGCCCTGTCGTCGACCGCCTTTGCGCTGCAAATCCTGTCGGAACGCGGCGAAACCAATTCACTCCACGGCCAACGGGCGTTCTCGATCCTGTTGTTCCAGGACCTGGCGATCGTGCCGATGCTGGCCCTGGTGGCACTGTTGTCGCCGGCGGAGGCCGCACCGAGTGGCCGGTCGGCCTGGATTGAGCTTGCAATCATAACCGGCGCGCTGGTGTCGATCGTGCTTGCCGGTCGCTATCTGCTCAATCCGCTGTTTCGCATTCTCGCCCAGTCACGGGCGCGGGAAATCATGACCGCCGCCGCGCTGCTCGTGGTGCTCGGCGCCGCCGCCCTCATGCAGGTTTCAGGCATGTCGATGGCGATGGGCGCCTTCCTGGCCGGGGTGCTGCTTGCCGAATCGGCGTTCCGCCATCAATTGGAAGCGGATATCGAACCGTTTCGCGGCATCATGATGGGATTGTTCTTCATAGCCGTCGGCATGATTATCGACCTCGACCTGGTGCTTGCGGAACTGTCGACTATCCTAATCGCGGTCGTCATTTTGCTCGTGGTGAAGATCACCGCGACCTTCCTGGTGGCTCGGATTTTCGGCAACGATGTCGACGATGCCCTGCGCATCGGCCTTTTGTTGCCCCAGGCCGGCGAATTCGGGTTCGTGTTGTTTTCCGCGGCGACCGTGGCCTCCGTGATGGTCGCTCGCGAGGCCTCCGTGCTGGCCGCCATCATCACCTTGTCGATGGCCTTGACACCGGCGACCGTGGCGCTGGGACAATTGCTCGTCAGGGCACCGGCCAAGGAGGAAATGGAGGAAAGCTTCGACGGTGCATCCGGATCCATCCTGTTCATCGGGTTCGGGCGTTTCGGGCAAATCGCAGCGCAGATGCTGCTCGCCGAAGGCGTCAACGTGACGATCATCGACGACGATCCGCAACGCATCCGCAGCGCCCGAAAGTTCGGCTTCCGCATCTTCTACGGCGACGGTACCAGCGTTCAGGTACTGCGCTCCGCCGGCGCGGAAAACGCGCAGGTGATCGCGATCTGCACCCGCAACAAGCCGGTCACCAACCGGATCATCGAATTGTGCCGGGGGGCCTTCCCGATGGCCCGGCTCTATGTGCGCTCCTATGACCGCACCCATACATTGGAGCTGTTGGCGCTGGACGTCGACTACCAGATCCGGGAAACATTCGAATCGGGCATGGTGTTCGGGCGGGCCTTGCTGGAAGCGCTGGGCCTGGATCCGGAACGGGCGCTCGAGGTGGACGCCGATGTGCGCCACCGCGACCAGATGCGGTTGGCAATCCAACAGGCGGAAGGCATCTATGGCGGCATGGACATGCTGCATCCGACCGACCTGCATGCGGCGCCGGAA
The DNA here is from genome assembly GCA_965224185.1 of Rhodobiaceae bacterium. Classification (GTDB taxonomy): domain Bacteria; phylum Pseudomonadota; class Alphaproteobacteria; order Rhizobiales. The sequence goes on from OZ245042.1 coordinate 1,125,187, forward strand.
CCGTTGAAACCGGAACCACTAACGCGGCCACGGCGGGAAGCGGAAGCGCTGACCGAACAGACCCGCGAAATCGCCGAACAGGAAGAAGAAGAAGAAGAACAAGAAGAGGAAGAGGCTGCTGAAAAAGACACCTCCAAGGACGCCGCCGAGTAATGACCGTCATCGCGGCGCCGCAATCCTGATCCTTAACAGGCCCTATATCACGATACCGCGACATCATATTGGCAAGCGGCGCCGAAACACGTAGAAAATCGGAAATCGATCACAGATCAGGATCCATCCATGAACCGGTTCGAGGGGCCCGGCGCCCAACAGGAAGCGACAGTGCGCTATCTCGATGGCGATTTCCAGGTCATCAAGCCGGGCACGTTCGTGCGGTGCGCGGTGACCGGCAGGCCAATCCCGCTCGACGAATTGCGCTATTGGAGCGTCGACCGGCAGGAGCCCTATCTGGATGCGGCCGTGGCATTGAAGCGTTTTCAAAGCGCCGACACATAGGGCCCTATTTCCGCGCGGCGAACGCGGCGAAAACCTTCTCGATTATCCACTTCGGCGTATCGACATCCTGGAAGGCGATCGAGATCTCCAAGGTCTCGGTGCGCAGGGCCAGGCGCTCCACCGCATCGATCTGGCTTGCCCGCATGCGGGCCATGTCCTTGGTCGTGGTCACCAAATGCAGGTCTTGTTCCGCGGCGAAGCGCATCAGATCGTGGGCCTCAAGCGCCGAATAGGGATGGTGATCGGGAAACGAGCGGTGTTCGACCACATCGACCCCGATCTCTTGCAGCGAGTTGAAGAACTTTTCCGGGCGCCCGATGCCGGCAAAGGCGAGCACCGACTGGCCCGCCAGGGCCTGTTGCTCCGCTGGCTCCATGACCGCGAAGCGAACCGGCTTGCCCTGCCGGGCCGCGGCGCGGATCGCCGGTTCGGCCTTGTCGCCGTCGCCGATGACGAGCACCATTTGGGCCGCCATGACCTGTGCGCGCAGCGATGCCCGCAAGGGACCCGCGGGCAGGCACATTCCGTTGCCGATCCCCTGCTCGCCGTCGACCACGAGGATAGTGTAGTCCTTGGCGAGCGCCGGATTTTGGAAATTGTCGTCGACAATCAGAAGATCAGGCGCCAACTCCTCGACCGCGTGACGCGCCGCGGCGGTGCGATCCCGGGCGATGACGGTGGGGACGGCAGCCGCCAACAGGACCGGCTCGTCGCCCACATCCGCGGCATCGTGATGGTCCAGGTCGACCGTCAAGGGACCGTGGTGGCGGCCGCCATAGCCGCGCGCCAAGGCCACCGGTTCGCGGCCGGTCCGGCGGGCGGCGTCTACCATGGCCAAAACAGTCGGCGTCTTTCCGGCTCCGCCAGCAACGAGATTGCCGACGCATAGAACCGGGACCGGGGCCTGGTATCGGCTCGGTCCGCGCAGGCGGCGGTCGGCGACCACTCGATAGAGCGCGGCGGCGGGCCAAAAGGCGGCCGCCTTCAGGCTGCCCTTTTGCCACCAAAAGTCCGGCGCCCGCCTCATTCGTCCGCTCCTTTTGCGCATCCGACGGACGCCTCCATTGGCTGCAGGATATCGTGAAGATGAGACCAGGTTCTTTCAACGGCGCCGGCAGCGTCTTGGATAACCGTATTGGCGGCTTCGGCCATCGCCAAACGCGCTGCCGGATCCCGCAAAAGGCGCTCCACGGCCGCCTGCAAGGCAGCACCATCGGATACAAGTTCGGCGCCACCGGCGGCGTCCAGGTGGTCATAAAGGGCGCTGAAATTACTGACCCCGGGACCATGGATGATGGCGCAATCCAGACGGATCGCCTCGATAGGATTCTGGCCGCCATCCCCGGTGAGCGATTTGCCGATAAAGGCGATGGACGCCAGCCGATAAAACAGCCCCAATTCGCCGATCGTATCGGCAAGCAGGATATCGGTCGCCGGCGTCAATTCATCCTTTTGAAACCGCCGGGCGATCGTGACGCCGCGCGCCGCCAGGTCGGCGGCAATGTCGGCGCCCCGCTCGGGATGGCGCGGCACGATGATCGTCAACAGACCTGATTGACGCTCCGCCAATTGCATGTGGCAATCCGCGATAATGGCCTCCTCGCCGGCATGAGTGCTGGCGGCGATCCAGACCGGCCGGTCGCCGATGGCGGCGGCCAAGGCCGCCAAGTCCGCGTCATTGGCGGGAAGATCGGCGCCGTCATATTTGATGTTTCCAGTGGTGTGGACGGTCGGGCAGCCGAGACGGCGAAATCGATCGGCGTCATCGTCACTGGCGGCCAGGCATACCGAGATCCCGGAAAATATCCGCCGAGCCGTTTCTTTTGCGCGCGACCACTTGGCGAAGGAGCGTGGCGACATGCGGCCGTTGACGACGATCACCGGAATGTTGCGGCGGCCCGCCTGCTCGACCAGTGCCGGCCAGACCTCCGATTCCGTCAAAATGATCAGTTGCGGCCGCCAATGGCTCAGGAAGCGGTCGATCCACGGTACCACATCCAAGGGCACGAATTGGTGGACCGCGCTTGCCGGGAGGCGTTTGCCGGCGAGATCCGCGGAGGTGACGGTGCCGGTGGTCACCACGGAGTTGGAGCCGGTTTCATGGAGGCGCCGCACGATCGGCAGGATGGCATTGAGTTCGCCCACGCTGGCACAGTGGACCCAAATGCAGGAGCCGTCCGGCCGTGCTGCCGAGGCCTTGCCGAAGCGTTCCGCCAGGCGCGCCGGATCTTCCTTGCCACGGTGCGCCCGCCGGCGAAGATAGGCGCGCATGAGCGGGCCGGATGCCCGGCCAAGACTGCGGTAGAGTGTCAGCCACGCCGTCATTTGCCGTTTACCAATCGCCGGGCCCGGGCGATGGTATCGTTTATTTCCTGTTCGACTTCCAGACGCCGCGCCTCGAATTCGGCTTCGTCGGCATCGGCGGGCACATAGATCGACCGGCCAAGCGTCACCGCCATACGGCCGAAGGGCAAGCTGATCGTTGCCCGGTCCCAAGTCGGCAGGTTGAAGCCGAGGCTGGTGGCCGAAGCCATGGGCACGATCGGACGGCCGGACTTTTTGGCAAGCGCGATAACGCCTTCGCCGCAGACCCGGGCCGGCCCCTTGGGTACGTCGGCGGTCATGGCGATGGACTGGCCCTCGCGCAGAGCGCGTACCGCCTCCAGGAAGCCGCGAACACCGCCGCGTTTCTTGATCTGGTGCGCATGCTTGCCGCCGGACGCACGGATCAAGTCGACCCCCATTCGTTGCAATGCGATGGCATTGAACTCACCGTCGGCGCTACGCGAGACCATCGCCTTCATGACCGAACCCGGCGGCCGGGCGAACGGCACCAGGAAATGCTGGCCGTGCCAACTGGCAACGATAAACGGTACCTGATCCCGCAGGCGTTTCGGGTAGTCGTCCGATCGCGCGATCATGCGATTGGTATGCCAGATGAGCTTCAGATATTGCGCGATCATCTCACCGCCGATGGTCTGCACGGTGCTGGAACGGCCAATCGTCTTGAGGATGCCCACCGGTCAGTGCTCCCGGAGGGTAAGACCAGCACCGGATGGCGCAGCTTCAGCCATGCGCGCGGTCTCGGCATCGGAAAACTGGCTGCGGTAAAGCCGCCTATAGAGCCCGTCACGGGCGATCAGTTCATCGTGGGTTCCCGATTCCACGATCCGCCCCTTGTCCATGACGCAAATACAGTCGGCTTGCTTCACGGTGGATAGCCGATGGGCGATCATGAGAACCGTGCGCCCCTGCAACAAGGTGTCGAGGGCCAGTTGCACCTTGGCCTCCGCCTCGGCGTCCAGGGCGCTGGTCGGCTCGTCGAGCAGGATGATCGGGGCGTTCCGCAGGATCGCGCGGGCAAAGGCGATGCGCTGCTTCTGGCCGCCGGACAGGCGGTTGCCGGCTTCCCCCACCTTGGTGTCGTATCCATTGGCGAGATCGTTGATGAAACCATCGGCGGCGGCGGCCCGGGCTGCGTCAACCACCGCGGCGGCGCTGGCGCCGTCGGAGCCGTACTTGATGTTGGCGCGCACGGTGTCGTCGAACAATACCGGATCTTGAGTCAATAACGCGCTTGCCGCGCGGATGCTTTCGATCGTTGCCTGTCGCAGGTCCTGGCCGTCGATCAGAACGCGGCCCTGTTGCGGATCGAAGAACCGCAAAACCAAGTTGATAACGGTGGTCTTGCCGGCGCCGCTGGGCCCGACCAGGGCCACCCGGCTGCCGGGCGCCACGTCGAGATCGAAATCCACCAGAACGTCTTGATCGCCGTCATAGCCGAAGGTAACGCCATCGAACCTGACAGCGCCTTGCGACACGGTGAGCGGCGCGGCGCCGGCGCCGTTCACGATCATTTCCTGGCGATCGAGAATGCCGAAGACGCGGGAGGCAGCCGTCACCCCTTCCATCAGCACGTTGTTTAGATTGGCGAGCGACTTGACCGGCTGATACATCAGCATGGCCGCGGTCAGGAAGCCCATGAATTCGCCCAGCGTCAGGGTGCCCTCAATCCCCTGCCAGCCGCCATAGAAAATGGCGCCGGCCAGGCCGATCCCGGAAATGGCCTCGGTGACCGGGCCGGTGGCGGCCCGGGTGCGGGCGGTCTGCATGATATATTCGGTGGCCCGGTCGACGGAGGCGGCGGCGCGATCGGTCTCGTGCGCCTCCTGGCGATAAGCCTTTACCGCGCGCACATTCTGCAACATCTGGGTGATGATGCTGCCGAGATCGCCGGTCTCCTGCAAAGTCTGGCTGACGGAGCGACGCATGCGCCGGCGCTGCTGACGGATCAACCAGGCGCCAAACGGCAAGGCGGCGAGCACCAGGATCGACAGGGCCCAGTCCATATACACCATGGATGCTGCCAGGAAGATCACCTGCAGGCTGTTCTTGAACATCGCGGTCAAGGTGGAGGCGGCGGCGGCATTGACCACCATGACGTCGTTCATGAACAGCGACACGAAGCGCCCCGTATGCACCGATTGCAGCCAGCCGAGATCGGCGGCAACCAGTTTGCGGAATAGCGATACCCGCAGTTCGGCGATGATGCGGGCGCCGATATAGCTTTCGGCGACCCGGGATCCATATTCGGCGGCGGAGCGGACCACCATGACCAGTAGGACGGCGAGCGGCACCACATAGAGCATTGCCGGATCCTTGCCGACGAAGATCTCATCGGCCGCATTCTGGATCAGAAACGGCAAGGCGCCGGTGGTGGCGGCGACAAAGGTCATGGTGACGACGGCAAAGGCCAATAGCCGCCAACGGGGCAGGATAAAGTCGCGAAACAGCCGGGCGACCACCTGACGGACGCTCATAATCGGCGCATGCAGGCTGTCGTGTTCGCGGTCCTTGGCGCGATTATCGATGAAGATCCGGTCAGCCAAACCGCTTCAATTCCCTGGTTTCACTGTCGGCGCGGATATCCGCATCCAAGCCCAAATCAATCGTCCGGGTGATCGGGATCCAACAGTTTGTGCATATGGACGATGAAGTAGCGCATATGGGCATTGTCGACCGTCGCCTGCGCCCTTGCCTTCCAGGCATCGTATGCCTTCTTGTAGTTTGGGTAGATGCCGACAATGTCCAAGGCATCGAGATCGCGGAATTCGACATCGTCGAGTTCCTCCAGTTCGCCACCGAAAACGAGGTGCAAAAGCTGTTGCTGTTCGGAATCTTGCGTCATGGATAATCAGTCACCTTTTTGAAAAACCGGCGATCCGGCGATCGCGATGTTCGGGACGCCCGCGCGCTGTTGGCAACGCAGCGGTTCTTAATCAATATCTACCATATCGGCGACGATGGAACACAGGGTTTCGTGGACGTTCGGCGCGGCGGCCAACAATAGGGGCTGGCGGGTTTCGGCGCGGTTATAGCGCAGCGGCGCTCCGGCCGTGTCACTCATGCGGCCGCCGGCCTCATGGACGATCAGATCGGCGGCGGCAAGATCCCAGTCCCGCGACCGGCCGCGGGCGGCGGCGGCATCGATCGAACCGTCAGCGACGCGGGCCAGGCGCAGGGCGAGCGAACGGATGTAACCGGCATTGACCATGCCGTGGCGCGCAAGCGGCGGATTCTCCAAAAGCACCTTGGGACCGGCGATGCGGGCACCGCTCAGATTGTCGCGGTCGGTTACCTGCAACGGCCGGCTGTTGAGGCGGGTCCCGGCGCCCGCGGCGGCCACATAAATATCATCCGTGACCGGCCTGAAAAGAACCGCCGCGACCGGCCGATGGTCCTTGACCAAGGCCAGGCTGATCGTCCAATCGTCGCCGCCGGCGATGAAGGACCGGGTGCCGTCTATCGGATCGACGATGAACACCTGCTCGCATTGCAGCCGTTCGGCATTGTCGGTGGTCTCCTCCGACAGCCAACCAATCTGTGGATAGGCCGACAGCAGGCGGCCCTGAATGTGCCGGTCGGCGGCGATATCCGCTTCGGTGACCGGCGAATCAGCGCCTTTGGTCCAGGTCTCGGGATCATTGCGGAAGTAGGACAGGGCAATCTCGCCGGCCTCGCGGGCGACATCGGTCATCAGGTCGATCATTGCCGTGTCGCCGAAAGCGGCGGGACCGGTCTCCTCCGGGTCAGGCTCCGGCAATGGTCATCCCCTCGACCGCAATTGTCGGCGCGTTGGTGGCATAGCGGTATTGCAGATCGTCGGCCGGTGTGAGCGCCTGGAACATGTCCTTCAGATTGCCGGCAATAGTAATTTCGCTGACCGGCTCTTCCAGTTTGCCATTCCTGATCACGAAGCCGGCGGCGCCGCGGCTATAGTCGCCGGTGACCATATTCACCCCATGGCCGATCAGGTCTGTGACATAGACGCCATGATCGACACCGGCAATAATGTCATCGGCGGTGATCGATCCGGGGGCGAGCGTGAAATTGCTGGTGCCCGGCGACGGAGACGCGCCGCCTCTTTTTGCCCGGCCATTGGTGACAAGCTCCAATTCGGCGGCGGTGGCCGTGTCGAGCAGCCAGGTGGTCAAGACACCGTCCTCGATGACGGTGAGCGGCGGATTGGCGACACCTTCCCCATCGAAGGGCCGGGACCCCAGGCCGCGCGGCCGATGCGGATCGTCTGATATCATAATGCCCGAGGCGAAGACCTGCTGATCAAGACTGTCTTTCAAGAAACTGGTGCCGCGGGCGATGCCGGCGCCATTGATGGCCCCCGCCAGGTGGCCAATCAGACCGCCGGAAACCCGCCGGTCGAAGACGATGGTGCCGGTGCCGGAGGGCAATTTCGTCGGATTGAGGCGGCGGACCGCCCATTCGCCGGCATTGCGGCCGATCTGGTCGGGGGCGTCCAGGTCCTCGCCATGGACCCTGAGGCAATAATCGTAATCCTGTTCCATGGCCGTCCCCTCCCCCGCAATGACCGCCGTGGAGATCGAATGATGCGAGGACAGATGGGAACCGACAAAGCCGTGGGAGGTGGCAAGCACCAGCCCGCCCAGGCGCCAGCCGGCCGACGCGCCGCTGGAATTGGTGACACCTTTCACCGCCAAGGCGGCCTCCTCCGCGGCGAGGGCCGTGTCGGTGAGGCGGCCGATCTCCGGCTGCACCGGATCGAGCATGTCCAGGTCCTGCCAATCCGCCGCCAGGCGGTCGGGATCGGCCAGACGCGCGAAGGGTTCCTCCGGCGCGGCGCGGGCGGTGGCGACGGCGCGCTCGGCCAGTGCGGTCCGCTCGGCAATGGTATTGGCGGAAACGGAGGCGGTCTTACGGCCGACGAAGACGCGCAGGGCGAAATCATCGGATTCGGCGCGTTCGGTCTCCTCGACCTTTCCAAGACGCACATCAACGCCCATGGACACGGAACTGACGACCACCGCATCGGCGGCATCGGCACCGGCGGCGAGCGCCGCCGCGACGAGCGACGCGGCATTGTCGAGAAGGGTCGATTGGTCGACGGTGTCGGTCATGGGCCTTGGTTCCATAGTCGGGCTTCGAACCGGCGGCAACAGGCCGGTGAGATTCCGCTAACCTTTATACAGATCAGAATTATTTAACCAGCCTTCTTAAGGCGTTCAAAAGCCGTTGGCGCTATTGTGTCCATCAAACGCGGGACAAAAACAAAAGCGGCCCGCCGGAGAGGCACATTGAGGCGTCAACAAAAACCTGACGGGGAAACTCCCGTCCGGGATGGCCGTTCGGCACGGCTAGATCCCTTTTCGCTGCCTGCTCGGTTCCAGATCTGCGATCGGAACCGGCAGGCAGCGACCCAATCCGTCTATATCGATAAACAACAGGTCATCGTCAAACGTCGGATCGCCGACGATATTCCGTTGACCGTCATCATCCCGACCCGCCAGTTCGATGGGATTGCCGCGGAGATCGGCGAACCGGGAGCCGAACAGGAAATGGCTGCGCGTCTTGTCCTGCGACACCGCGATCCGCAATTATGCCTGCCGCTCCTGGTCGATGAGGGGATGGAGGATATCGTCGCCGACTGGCGGGCCTGGTCGTGTTATCTGGGTCTGCCCATGGTGATCGTCAATACCGACGGTACGGTCCGTCCGGTCAACCGTTTGCTCGGGCGGCTGCAGATATGCGATGCGATGCCGCGGCGCATGCCCGCCTCGGTCACCAGCCGGCGTCCGCGCTTTCTCGTCCGCCGCAAGGTCGGCCGATCATCAATGATCGCGGCGACTGCCGGTCGGGAGATCATCGCGCGCAGCTAATGCGTGTTGCGGAAACACGAATTCACAATCCAATCACACAGACAATTCCCGCGAAAGCGGGAATCCAGGGCCACAAAATATCGGCCTTTGCCTGCTGCCCTGGATTCCCGCTTTCGCGGGAATTGTCTGTTGAAATTTTGTTATTATCGGATTGCGAGAGGCGGCGCGCGCCGCCTCTCGCGGGATGCAGCGATCGTGCGGGAATGAGGCTTTGACGCCTGTCGTCATCCTGATCCTGTATCCCTTGGTCCCACCGTTTGATGAGTTGAAGGGGCTGTGACGCCCGCAGACAATTAAAAACAGAAGGACCTGATCAGTATGACCTGTTGCGCATCCCAAGACAAATGGCATTTCGGCATTGACGTCGCCAAGGCCCATCTCGACATCCACTTGGCCGAGACCGGTGACCGCTGGCAGGTCGCCAACACGGCCCGTGCGATCAAGACATTCGTGCAGACCGCCGGTGACCGGCTCGCCGAGGCCTTCATCACCGTCGATATGGCCGGTGGCTTCGAGCGACTTTCCTGCGACCTTCTTCTGGCGCACGGCTTTGCCGTGCACCGGGCCCATCCCTACCGGGTCAAGAGCTTTGCCCGCGCCTGCGGCCAGATCGCCAAGACCGACACCATCGATGCCCGCCTGCTGGCCCTTTACGGCCGCGACAGACGGCACGATCTGGCCCTTTATCAGCCGCACACGGCCCACCAACTGGCCCTCAAGGCGCTGGTGGAGCGCCGCGCCGACCTGGTCGACATGCAAACCCAGGAGAAAAACCGCCTGGCCGCCCCGACCGGCAATGCCGCGGTCGTCAAAAGCTGCCGGTTGCTGCTGGCAACCTTGAAACGCCAGATCAAGACCATCGACACCCAGATCGACCGGCTGATCGACCAGGACGCCCGGACCCGCGCCAAGGCCAAGGTCTTGCGTGCCATATCCGGCATCGGCCCGCAGACCACAGCCGTGCTGATCGCCCTGATGCCCGAATTGGGCGACATGACCGGAAAACAGGCCGCCAGCATCACCGGCCTCGCACCGGCCGCCAATGACAGCGGTACCAGACGCGGATACCGACCCGTTCGCGGCGGACGACCACAGTTGCGCAAGGCCCTCTTCATGGCCGCCCTGAGCGCAATTCGCCACAACGAAACCCTCAAAGCCAAATATCAAAACCTCATCGAAAAAGGAAAAAAACCCATCGTCGCAATCATCGCAATCGCTCGAAACCTAATCGTCATCGCAAACGCTAAAGTCAGAGATGAAATCTATGCTATCAACTGAGTTGATGACAATTTCATATTTCCTACTGAACCCGATTCAATGCAACACGCTCTAGGCGCCGATCAGGGCGTCGATCAGCAATCCCACGAATAATATCCAGCCCGCCGTGCTGTTTGACTTGAACAGGCGCAGGCACTGGTCGGGATCATCGGTGTCGATCACCAGCACCTGCCAGGCGAGATGGCCGGCAAAGGCGAGCAATCCGGCAAAGGCCGCCGGCCCGGCATCGGCAAACACAAAAGCTGTGAAGAACAAAGCCACCGTCACGACATCAAAACAGGCCAAGGCCGGGCGGGTCCGGGTGCCGAACAGCAAGGCCGTGGAGCGCACGCCGATCATGGCGTCGTCCTCCTTGTCCTGATGGGCATAAATGGTGTCGTAGGCGATGGTCCAGCAGATGCTGCCGGCATAAAGCAGCACCGGGGCGACATCGAGCCGGCCAAAGGCTGCCGCCCAGCCCATCAAGGCACCCCAGGAAAACGCCATGCCGAGCACCAGTTGCGGCCAGTCGGTAATCCGTTTCATGAACGGGTAAAACGCGACTACGGCCAGGGAGGCGATGCCGAGCATGACGGCGAAGCTGTTGAAGCACAGCAACACCGCCAGGCCGACCAGGGCCTGCAGGACCAGAAAAATCAGCGCCTGGACCACGCTGACCTGGCCGGACGGGATTGGCCGCGAGGCGGTCCGGGCGACTTTGGCGTCATAGTCCCGGTCGACAATGTCGTTATAGGTGCAGCCGGCGCCGCGCATGGCGATTGCGCCGATCAGAAACAGGATGATGTGCAGCGGATCGGGAAAGTGCCAGCGGGCGGCGATCGCCGCCATGGCGGCCGACCACCAGCAGGGCCATAAAAGCAGCCACCAGCCGATCGGCCGGTCCCAGCGCGCCAGCCGGCCATAGGGCTTCAGCCATTCCGGCGCCAGGCGGTCGACCCAATTGCCGCGTACCGCATCGGCCACCGCATCATGCGGCGTATGGGACTTCGAAGTCATGGCCCGGTGGTCCACCAGAAATCAGGCGGCGTCAAGGCCCCTGGGGTTCGCCGACGGAGCCGGGAGGCAGGCGGAAGCAAATGCGGCCGTCTGATCGGTCAGCCGAGCACCACCACCTGGGAGCCGATTTCCACCTTGTTATAGAGATGGATGACGTCCTGGTGCCACATGCGGATGCAGCCCGAGGAGACATTCTTGCCGATGCTGAGCGGCTCGTTGGTGCCGTGGATGCGGTAGAGGGTGTCCTTGTTGCCCTGCCACAGATAGAGGCCGCGGGAGCCGATCGGATTGGATGGGCCGCCATCCATGCCATTGCGATATTTTTCCAGGCGCGGTTCGCGGTCGATCATTTCGGCCGGCGGGAACCATTTCGGCCATTCGCGCTTGAACTTGACATAGGCGTCGCCGGACCAGGCAAAGCCGGCGCGCCCGACGCCGATGCCATAGCGGACGGCCCGGCCACGGGAGCGTAAGTGATATAAAAACCGATTTCCGGGATCGACGACGATGGTACCCGGCTCATGGCGGGTCGGATAGAAGACACGCTGGCGTAAGAATTGCGGATCGATCTTCTGATAGGGAATGGCCGGCAGGGAATAGCCGCCATCGCGGATCGGCCGATAGATGCGGTCATAATCGAAAGCGCGGCTTGCAAAAGACAATGTCGACGATCCGCCGGCTTGGCCGGACGATGCACCGGACTGGCTGTTGGTCTGGCAGCCCGCCAGGATCAGCGGCGCGCCGACAATCAGGGCGCGACGGCTCAGGCGATGCGCGGACATGGCGGTTTCCGACACGGCAATATCGGTGGAACCGTCAATCGAATAATCAAAATCATCACGGTGGTCCGGCATCTCGACCTCTCGCTATGCGTCCAAGAAAGGGCCAGCGGAATTGTGCTGGCTTGGATCAATAAAAAGTTTCCATAGTTAATATTTGATGACCGATGCCGTGGCGAGACATTTTATCGCGGGCGCGGTTCACATTTTTTCGCGCCGATCGCCAGAACACCGGCCGCGATCGCTTCTGGCGCTGCCGGAATCATGCTAGAGCCGCGCCAATGATCTCCTTTCGCGGGCGTCCAACATGAATGTGCTGCTCATCGGTTCGGGGGGGCGCGAGCACGCGCTGGCCTGGAAACTGGCGCAATCGTCACGGCTTGGTCACTTGTTCGTGACACCGGGCAATGCCGGCATTGCGGAGGTGGCCGAGATCGTCCTGGTCGGCGCCGACGATCATGACGGCGTAATTGAATTCTGCCGCGAGCAGGCCATCGACCTTGTGGTGGTCGGACCGGAAGCGCCCCTGGTCGCCGGGCTCGCCGACGCCCTGCGGGATGCCGGGATCGCCGTGTTCGGCCCGGGCAGGGAGGCCGCGCAACTGGAAGGCTCGAAAGGGTTTACCAAGGATCTGTGCGCGCGCTACGACATTCCGACGGCGGCCTATGGGCGGTTCTCGGACGCCGCGTCCGCCAAGGCCTATCTCGCCCGGCAATCAGTACCGATCGTGATCAAGGCCGATGGTCTGGCCGCCGGCAAGGGGGTCACGGTCGCGGCAACGATGGCCGAGGCGGAAGCGGCGGTCGATGCCTGTTTCGACGGCGCGTTCGGGGCGGCGGGCGCGGAGGTGGTGATCGAAGCCTTTCTTAAAGGCGAAGAGGCAAGTTTTTTTGCCCTGACCGACGGAACCACCGTCCTGCCCTTCGGCACGGCGCAGGATCACAAGCAGGTCGGCGACGGCGATACGGGTCCGAATACGGGCGGCATGGGCGCCTATTCCCCGGCCCCGGTCCTTGATGACGCGCTCTGCCAAACGGTGATGGAGCGCATCATCGTGCCGACCGTGCGGGCGCTGAAAGACCAGGGGCTCACCTATCGCGGAGTGCTCTATGCCGGGCTGATGATTACCGAGAGCGGACCACAACTGATTGAATACAATATCCGTTTCGGGGATCCGGAATGTCAGGTGCTGATGTTGCGGCTTGAGAACGACCTGTTGCCGGTCTTGCATGCGGCGGCCACCGGTCAGCTTGCGAATCACGCGATCGCGTGGTCGGACGACAAGGCTTTGACCGTGGTGATGGCGGCGACGGGCTATCCCGGTTCCTACGACAAGGGCACGCGAATCGGCAATCTGGCGCCGGCGGTGGCGGACGATGCGGTTACCATCTTCCATGCCGGAACAAAGGCCGATGGCGATCAAGTGGTTGCCAATGGCGGCCGGGTTCTCAATGTCTGCGCCACCGGACCGACGGTCGGCGCGGCGCGGGACCTGGCCTATCAGGCCGTCGACCGGATCGACTGGCCGGACGGCTTTTGCCGGCGCGATATCGGCCACCGGGCGATCGCCCGCGAACGCCACGGCGCGTAATCCGCGCTCGCGTGGCATCCTGCGGTCTTGCAAACGACGACGCGCATCGCCATCGTATCCTTTAAGACAATTACGGGTGTGATTGATGGCCGAAATCATTGACCGACAGACCGCGTTTTCCGGCACCAAGGATGTTGCCGATGCCTTGCGCTTCGACGAGGGGCGGTTGTCGGCCTGGCTGGAAACTAATGTGGCGGGATTTGACGGCCCGCTGACCGCGCGCCAATTCAAGGGCGGGCAGTCCAACCCGACCTATCGGATCGAGGCGCAGTCGGGGGTTTATGTCCTGCGCCGCAAGCCGCCGGGCAAACTGTTGCGATCGGCGCATATGATCGAGCGCGAACACCGGGTCATGGAGGCGCTTGGACGCCAGGGCTTTCCCGTGCCAAAGGTGCATTGCCTGTGCGAGGACGACGCCGTGGTGGGCACGGCGTTTTATTTGATGGATTGCGTCGACGGGCGCATTATCTGGATCTCCTACATGCCCGATGCCGATCCTGTGGAACGCTCGGCGACCTTCGACGCCATGAATGCCGCGCTTGCCCAATTGCATTCCTTCGACCCGCAGGCGATCGGCCTCGGCGATTTCGGCAAGCCGGCTAATTACGTCGGTCGGCAGGTGGGCATCTGGTCGAAGCAGTATCGCGCCTCGCAGACCCAGGACGTGCCGGAAATGGACCGGCTGATGGACTGGCTGCCCGACAACCTGCCACCGGAAAATCCGACCCGGGTGGTGCATGGAGACTTTCGCCTCGACAATATGATCCTGCATCCCGAACGGCCGGAGATCCTGGCGGTGCTGGACTGGGAATTGTCGACTTTGGGCGATCCGGTGGCCGACTTCACCTATCATTGCATGCAATGGCACATGCCCGATACGGGCAGCGGCGCCGGGACCGGATCGTTGGTGGGCCTGGATCTGGATGGGCTCGGAATCCCGCCCCTCGACGCCTATATCGCGGCCTACGAAAAGCGAACCGGTTTCGATGTCGGCGGCCATTTGAACTTTTATTTCGCCTATAATTTCTTCCGGCTCGGCGCCATCCTGCAGGGCATTGTGGGCCGGGTGCGCGACGGCACCGCGTCTAACGAGAATGCGCCGGCCATGGCCGCCCTGGTCACGCCGCTGGCGCAAAAGGCCTGGGCCTTCGCGGAACGGGCGGGCGCATGACCACCTCCTGCGACATCAAGTTCGGCCTGGCTCTCGGCGGCGGCGGCGCCCGTGGACTGGCGCATATTCCGGTCCTGGAAGCGCTCGATGAACTGGGTCTGAAACCGGCCGCGATTTCCGGATCCTCGATCGGCGCCATACTCGGTGCCGGCTATGCCGCCGGCATGAGCGGCGGCGATATTCGCGATCACGTTGTGTCGATTTTCTCCGATCGCAGCCAGGTGATATCGCGCTTATGGAAATTGTTTCCGCGTAAAATCGGCGATGTCTTTGCCGGCGGACTGGCCATCGGTCAGATGGATGCTGAAAAAGTCCTCAATGCGTTTCTTGCAGATGCGGTGCCCGATGAGTTCGCCAAGCTGAAAATCCCGCTGACCGTGCTCACCACCGATTATTACGGCTGGCACGAAACCACATTCACCAGCGGACCGCTGCGCCAGGCGGTGGCCGCCTCGATGGCCCTGCCGAGCGTGTTCCGGCCGGTGACCATTAACGACCGCCTGCTGATCGACGGGGGCATCGTCAATCCCCTGCCCTTCGACGTGCTGCCGCAAGATTGCGACCTGACGCTGGCGGTGGATGTGATTGCCGGACCGGAACCGCGCCACGGCAAGGACATGCCCGGTTCCATGGATGTACTATTCGGGGCGACCCAGTTGCTGATGCAGTCGATCATCAAGTCGAAGCTGCAGATCAGCCAGCCGAGCCTTCTGATCCGGCCGGATATCAACGCCTATCGGGTGTTCGATTTTTTAAAGGCGGAAAAGATCCTGACGGTCAACGCACCGGTCAAGGACGAAGTGAAATACAAGCTGGAGGCGGCGATCCACACCCTGGAGCAGGGCCGGCGGGCGGCAACGCCGGTGCCCGCCGATGCCCAGTAATCGCCACGGCACCGGTGCTTACAAGCCTTGCAGCACCATCACCGTCGGCCGGTCGGGCAAGGTGGCAAGCGACAGCGTGACCGACGGACTGTCCACATAGTCGACCTTGAAGGACTTCCCCATTTCGCCGAGGAACCGGGCGAGCGTGCTCTGTCCGAAGGCATGCATGGGCAGGATGACGCTGGCCCGCACGCGCTTTAATAGTTCGACCATGCCGGCCTGGCTCATCGTATAGCTGCCATCCACCGGGACCATGACAACATCGAGACGGCCGATCTGGGCATAATGCTCCGGCGTCAAATGATGGTGCAGGTGGCCGAGATGGCCGATGCACAGGCCGTCGATCTCGAATATGAAGATCGAATTGCCGTCCGCCTCCATGCCGCCCCAGGCGCGGATGTCGGTGGTCACGTTGCGGATCAGGACGTCGCCGACCTTGAGCCAATGCTTGGCCGGTCCGCCCTCCGGATTCCAGCCGCGCAACACATGGCGGATGGCCATGTCGGGATAATTGGTGAAATGGGTTTCGTGGGCGTGGTTCATGGTCACCACGTCCGGCGTCTTGCCCTGCCCGGCATAGCCGGCATAGTCGGTGGCGATGGTTACCCCGTCGGCACCGCGGATGCGATAGGTGGAATGGGTGACATAGCGGATCTCCACCTCGCCGCGCTTCAAGGCGATCGGCTGAAGCGATGCCAGGCGTACCACGGGCGGCGCGCCGGCAATCGCCATGCATTGGCTGACGCGGATCTCCTCGGCCTTGGCCGGCAGGTGCAGTGAAGCCATCAATCCGAGTGCCAATGGCAGGATGGCGAGGGCGCGCCATGGGCCACGGACCGGCCCGGCGCGGCGTGTAGGGTGACCGGTCACATCCCGCCGACATGGCTTGGCCGATGCCGGACGTGCATCTGAAATCGTCCGATCCGCAATCGCATGCCCTGCGATCCGGCGATCAAACCGGCGAGACCGGACAGAAATCCACATTACCGATATGGCCCCCATGGCGCCCTCCCCATCGGTGTGCGATGGCGCCAGTCTAGGGCAAATCGCGCAAGACCGCACCGTCATCCGTCTTCAATATCGTTTTATTTCGATATTCCTAGAAATATCGATTGACATTGCCGGCGGCGTCACCTAAATTGCGGTCATGACCCTTGACGATGCCGCCACCCATCTGGAAGCCTTGGGCAATCCGACCCGGCTTAAGATCTTCCGCACCCTGGTCCGCGCCGGCGAGCCGGGCTTGTCCGTCAGCCAGTTGCGCGAGCGGGTCGGCGGTGCCCTGTCGACCCTGTCGCACCACCTGCACCGGCTGATTCTGGCCGGCCTGGTGCAGCAGGAGCGCCGGGGAACGACATTGGTCTGCCGGGCCAATTATCCGCTGATGAATGACCTGTTGGCCTATCTGACCGACGAATGCTGCATGGAGCCCGGGGCGGCGGAGGGATCGGAGAGCGATGTGGCGTGATGGTGGCGGCCGGCGCCATCAATAGGATTGGAAAGCGCTATGAGATTGATTCCACGAATCATACGGCCAATCATACTGGACGTCATCCCGTGCGCTGCGCAGCACGTAGTGATGCGCTGCAGACACGGGATCCCGGCGATTCCGTGCAACGCAAGGCTTCAACGCCGAGATCCCGGATCAGCAGCGCGGCATTTCATGCCGCACAGCATCCGGGATGACGCCTGAGGGCACCTAAATCGGAGTGACGCCTGAGGGTACCTAAATCGGAGTGACGCCTGAGGGTGCCCCATTTAAATTTCGCGCCACCGCCTGGCGCACAACACCGAAACACCGATGAAACCCCGGATCATCATATTTACAATTTCGATATTCTTGGTAATATCGTAGGAAAGGAACACCCGATGACTGCTCTTGTCGCCGCCCTGCCGAAGGGGCTTCGCCGACTCGATCCGGCCCTGACGGCGATCGTCGTCGTGCTGGCCTTGATCGCCGCGCTTGATCCGGGCGAAGTTGGCCATATCGTCGTCTTCGCGCTGAAGGCCGCGATCGGCGTGGCGCCGTGGCTTGCCGCGTCGATCCTGATCGCCGCCTATGCATCGGCGAGCGGCGCCGACAACCTGATCGCCCGCGCCTTCCAGGGCCGCGAGGCGATGATGATCCTGGCCGCCGCCCTGGTCGGAGCGCTGTCGCCATTCTGCTCATGCGGCGTGATCCCGCTGATTGCCGCCCTGCTTGCCATGGGGGTGCCGCTGGCGCCGGTCATGGCCTTCTGGCTCGCCTCGCCGATCATGGACCCGTCCATGTTCATGCTGACGGCCGGCACTTTGGGCACTGATTTCGCCATTGCCAAGACGATCGCGGCGATCGGCATCGGGCTGCTGGGCGGCTACGGCACTTGGCTGGTGACCATCAATGGCGGCCTGAGCAATCCTCTGCGCCCGGAAGTTGGCAATGGCGGCTGCGGCGGCGGCGGCAAGGTGCGGGCGCCGAGCCCGGTCGTCTGGAAATTCTGGCCGGAAGCCGAGCGGCGGGAAAAATTCAGCACATCCGCGCTCTCCAACACGTTCTTTTTAGGCAAATGGCTGCTGCTTGCCTTCGTCCTTGAAGGGGTCATGCTGACCTATGTGCCGGCTGATTTCGTGAAATCGGTTGCCGGTTCCGGCGGCTTCCTGACCGTGCTTGGAGCGACATTGGTCGGCATTCCGGCCTATCTCAACGGCTATGCGGCTCTGCCTCTGGTCTCCGGCCTGATCGAACAGGGCATGGCGCCGGGCGCCGGCATGGCCTTCCTGATCGCCGGCGGCGTCACCTCCATCCCAGCGGCGATCGCCGTCTTCGCGCTCGCCCGCATCCCGACCTTCCTGCTCTACATCGCCTTCGCTATTATCGGCGCCTTTACCAGCGGGGCGCTGTGGCAGACGTTTTTGGCGGTGTAGGGGGCAATTCAGTTAGTTTCGGGACCGTAGTTGGAAATGTGCGAGCGTCTGAAGAGTGTCCCAATCTGGCTTTGCCATTCTTGCCAGACCGGTTCATAGAATGCTCTCTTGGGCGGTCTTGGAGTACCTAAACCGTGCTGAAACTGGACCATATTACCGTAGTCGCTCCCACATTGATTGAAGGTGTATCGCATGTGCGAAATTGCCTCGCCCTCGATGTGCCTTTCGGGACACGGCATGATTACATGGGCACCCACAATCACCGGCTTCAACTGGGCAACAATGTTTATCTTGAAATCGTTGCGCTCGACCCAAGTGGTATAGCGCCTGATAGGCCGCGATGGTTTGGGCTCGACAATCAAGACTTTGTCAGGTCGGTCTGGAATGAAGGCCGGTGTTTACGCGGATGGGTCGCAAGTACTGTTGATATTGCGTCTAAGATTGCGACCTACCCGGATGTATTTGGCGATACCGTAGCGCTGCCGCCCGCCTGCCCAGCCTTCGACTTTTCGATTCCCAAAGATGGCTCGCTGCCGCTCGACGGCGCCGCCCCGTCGCTTATAGACCACCGGGATGATCCCACATCGATGGTCGAAATTCCCGATCTTGGGGCGCGATTGCAATCGCTCACCCTTGAGCATCCCGACCCATCCGCCATCGGCAAACTCTATTGCGACCTTGAAGTCGACCGCCCACCGGAGATCGTCCACGGCCCCAGAATTCGCTACCGGGCACAGATCGAGACACAAACCGGATTGAAGGAGTTGACCTAGCTGCGGCACCTGCTCCGCCCGAACACGGAGTATGGTCAATGAGCAGTGCCAGTTATCGCCTTGATTGGAGTAAACTTAAGATGGACCGTTTCACTGGCGGTTGCCTATGCGGTAAGGTTCGCATTGTGGCCTCGGGGCGCCCTCTTCGCGTCGGCATTTGCCACTGCCTCGATTGCCGCAAGCATCATGGCGCGCTCTTTTATGCCGCCGCGATGTTCCCGGAAAATGCGGTGTCGGTCGACGGCGAGACACGTGACTATGCCGGTCGGCATTTCTGTCCGCGATGCGGGTCGTCGGTGTTCGCGCGCACCGGAGACGAAATCGAAGTCCATCTGGGGACCCTCGATGCGCCCGACCAACTCGTTCCGACCTATGAAAGTTGGACCATCCGTCGCGAATCCTGGTTGCCGTCGTTTCCGGTCATGCATAGCTACGAGCGTGATTGTGACGCGGCGGATGTCCTTGATGAATGAGCAGCCGTCAATATCCGCATTATCCGTGCACCGGCCTAACCCCGCCGCTCGCGAAAAAACGCCTTCAACAGTTGCTCAGCGTCCTGTTCGGCGATGCCTGAATAGACGTCCGGTGCGTGGTGGCAGGTCGGCGCGCTAAAGAAGCGCGGGCCATGCTCCACGGCGCCGCCTTTGACGTCCCCCGCGCCATAATAGAGGCGGCGGATGCGGGCGAATGAGATTGCCGCGGCGCACATGGCGCAGGGTTCCAGGGTGACGTAGAGATCGCAATCGGGCAGGCGCTCGCTTTGCAGAGCCGCGCAGGCCTGGCGGATTGCCAGGATCTCCGCATGGGCCGTCGGATCATGGCGCGCGATTGGGGCGTTGCCGGCCCGCGCCAGGATCCGGCCGTCGCGCACCAGCACCGCGCCCACCGGCACTTCGCCGCCCGCGGCAGCCTTGCGTGCCTCGGCCAGGGCTTCATCCATGAAATTTACAGCCGCCATCTCGTCGAACCGGTCGTTAGCTGCTACATACGCGAAAATGAAAGACAAATCCCGATCAGGCAAGTCCCCCAAGGCCCCGAATGACGGGCAAAAGGGCGAGCGGATCGCCAAGGTGATGGCCCGCGCGGGCCTCTGTTCGCGGCGCGAGGCGGAAACCTGGATCGCCGCCGGCCGGGTGCGGCTTAATGGCAAGGTGCTCACCTCCCCGGCGGTCACGGTCGGCGCTGACGACACCATTTTCGTCGACGGCAAGCCCCTGCCCTCAGCCGAACCGACCCGGCTATGGCTTTATCACAAGCCGAAGGGCCAGGTGACCACCAATCGGGATCCGGAGGGGCGGCCGACCGTGTTCGATGCCCTGCCTGCCGACCTGCCGCGCGTGGTCGCCGTCGGGCGGCTCGACATCAACACGGAAGGCCTGCTGCTTCTGACCAATGATGGCGGGCTGGCGCGGGTGTTGGAACTGCCGGCAACCGGCTGGCTGCGCCGCTACCGGGTGCGTGTGCATGGCCGGGTCGACGAAAAGGCGCTTGCCGGGCTCGCCGCGGGTATCGTCTTCGACGGTGTAATTTACGGCGCCATCGAGGCGCAACTCGATCGGCAACAGGGTGCCAATGCCTGGATTACGCTTGGATTGCGGGAGGGCAAGAACCGGGAGGTGAAAAACGTGCTCTCCCATCTCGGTCTGGCGGTGACGCGGCTGATCCGGGTGTCCTATGGACCATTTCAGCTCGGCGACCTGAAGCCCGGCGCGGTGAAGGAGGTGCGCGGCCGGGTGTTGCGCGACCAATTGGGCAAGAAGCTCGCCGACCAGGCCGGTATCCTGGTCGCGCCGCCGGAAGACCGCGCGGCGGCCAGACCGAAGCGCGGTAAGTCAGGCGCCGGCGGTGGTAAGCCGAAACGGCCCCGGCGCCAGGAGGCCGACAATGCGCATCGTCGGCGGTAAGGTCCGCGGCGCCGCCCTTGCCGGCCCGAAAACGGACCGTATCCGACCGACATCGGACCGCCTGCGGGAAACGATCTTCAACATCCTCGCCCATGGCTTCGACGATCCGGTCAGCGGCGGTCGCGCGTTGGACCTTTTCGCCGGCACCGGAGCGCTGGGCCTGGAAGCCCTGTCGCGCGGCGCCGCCCACTGCCTGTTCGTGGAACAGGCGGCGGAGGCCCGCGCCCTGATCCGCCGCAATGTGGAGGCGCTGGGCCTGACCGGCGCCACACGGATCTTCCGCCGCGACGCGACCCGGCTCGGCCCGGCCGGCACGATCGGTACGTTCGATGTCGTCTTCTGCGATCCGCCCTATGGCCGGGGACTTGGGGAAGCCGCGTTGGTCTCGGCACGCGCTGGCGGCTGGATCGCCCATGATGCAGTGATCGTCGTGGAGGACCGGACGGCCGCCGGGTTCGAGGCACCGGACGGGCTGCGGATAGTAGATCGGCGGGTGGTCGGGGACAGTCAGGTTTTGTTTTTGGTGGTGGATTGAGGGCATGAGGCTGTATGCAGGTCGATGACATGCTCGCGGCCTGGCCCCGGCAGGCAAGCGTCCTTTTCCATAACAATCCCGCCTGCGACATCAGACAGCGGCACGGCATGTGTCAAATCCGGCTGGTGGAATGTGTCCTTCAAAAGTTCGAAACGAGCGTGAGGCGGTTAAATACGCGGCCCGCCGGATGGTCGGGCGAAACTGGACCGCGGGTGGACTACAGGTTAAATTCAACCAGAAGGCACACCAGAAGGCACACCAGAAGGGGGAGAGGTTCCATGAAGATCGGATCGGTCGAGAGCATCTGGCGCTACCCATGCAAGGGCATGCGTGGCGAGGAGGTGTCGCATGTCTATTCGGGTTTCGCCGGATTGATGGGCGATCGCATCTACGGGGTCATCGCCGCCGATGGCGATCCTGCCTTTCCCTGGCATACGGGCCGCGATCAGGAAGAGTTCGTTCTCTACACGGCCAGATACCGTTCCGGCGACGATCTGCTGTTGCCGGAGAACCTGGATGCGTTCGAGGGATTGGCGCCCGGTATCGCGCCGATCTATCCAAACGCCGAATCCTTCAAGGTCGATGTCGAAACACCCCAGGGCGAGACTTACGATATCGAGAGCGCGGAGTTCCTATCGGTGCTGGAAAAGAAAACCGACCGCAAGCTGAGGGTCCATGTGACTCAGAAGGGCCAGCATGATTGCCGGCCGCTTTCGCTGTTCTCTCTGTCGGCGGCGGCCGCGCTTTCGGAAGAAACCGGCATGGCGGTCGACAAGCGCCGCTTCCGCGCAAATTTCTATGTCGATTGGGACGATCGGAGCGACCCCTATTACGAATTCTCGCTGATCGGCAAGACGCTGAAAATCGGCGACAAGCTGACGATTTCCGTCATTGAGCGCGATCCGCGCTGCAAGATGATCACGCTGGATCCGGACACGTCGGAGGAATCGCCCAAGCTGCTTCAGCATGTGACCCGCAACCATGGCGGTGACGCGGGCGTATTTGCGGCGGTGCTCCAAGAAGGGCGTGTCAAGAAGGGCGACCCGATCCATCTGGTATGAGCGACACCGGTGACGAAGGGTCCAAGCCGCCATATCATTGGCTGACGGTCGATGCCCGGAATCGGGAAACCGCCGACGCCCACCATTTCGTCCTGGTGCCGGAACCGGGGGAGGTAGCGCTATTTCGCTATGTGCCGGGGCAGTTCCTGACCTTTCGCATTCCGCATCCCGATGGCACGATCTTGCGCAGCTACTCGCTGTCGAGCGCGCCCTGCACGGATCCTGACCTAGCGGTCTGCGTAAAACGGGTTACCGGAGGGCGCGGGTCGAACTGGATGAACGACCACCTGCGCGACGGCGACAGGATCGCGGCATCGCGGCCGGCGGGCCGTTTCGTCCTGAGTGACACAGATGCGCCGTTACTGTTCATTGCCGGTGGCAGCGGCATCACGCCTTGCCTGTCGCTGATCAAACAGGCCTTGTTCGCAACCGGCCGGTCCGTGCGGCTCATTTACGCCAATCGCGACGCGGCATCGGTGATCTACCGGGCCGATTTGGATAAGCTGACGGTGCGTTTCCAGAACCGTTTCGATTGCCGGCACTGGCTCGACGACAGGCACGGATTGATGACCCGGGCGGATATCGCGGACGTGGTGGGCGCCGAGGTGCCCGACTGCTATATCTGCGGCCCCGCTCTCATGATGGACATGGCCGAAGAAACCCTTCGCGAATTGCTCGGCGACGGCGCGACGATCTTGACCGAACAGTTTGTTTCTCCCGACGATCCCGGCGACGCCGAGAACCCCGAACCGCAGCCGTCGCGGGACCGGCTCTTGCCGGCCTCGTTCCGGCTCACGCTGGACGGCGCGGACCACACCGTACCCCTATCGCCGAACCAGACCCTGTTGCAGGCGGCCCTTTCGGCCGGCATCGACGCACCCAGTTCCTGCACGGAAGGGCATTGCGGCGCATGCATGGCGCAGTTGCGTGAAGGAAAGGTGGCGATGGCCTCGACAAAAGCGCTCTCCAAGCGCAATCTGGAGCGGGGGCATGTGCTGGCCTGCCAGTCCCGACCGGTTTCGGCTGAGCCGATCTGGTTGGATTTCGATTTTTGACAACTCGCCGGATTGGTCGCAACAGCGCCAATCGGTCCGGCCCGTCTTCCAGGATTGTTGGTCCGCTACCAGGCGGTGCCGCGCGAGGAATTATTCGTGTCGCAAAATAGGAATCACAAGTCACACCACATAGTCATTCCAGCGCAAGCGGGAATCCAGGGCAGCGAGCAAATTCGGGTGTTTATGGCTCTGGATTCTCGCTTTCGCGGGAATGACGATCCTAGATCTGGTATCGAACCCGATTGACGCAGCGTGTCATAGGTCTGCATAGGCGGCCTTGACCGCTCATCGCCGCCCGAACAGGCGCTCGATATCCTTCAGGCTCAATTCGATATAGGTCGGCCGGCCGTGATTGCATTGGCCGGAGCGCGGCGTCGCCTCCATGTCCCGCAACAAGGCATCCATTTCATCGGCCTTCAGCCGGCGGCCGGCGCGCACGGAGCCGTGGCAGGCCATGGTGGAGGCCACCGCATGGAGACGCTCGCGCAGGCGGGTGGCGCTGTCCCATTCGGCGATATCGTCGGCGAGGTCGCGGATCAGGCCCTTGACGTCGATCTCGCCGAGCAAGGCCGGGGTCTCGCGGACGGCGACGGCGCCGGGCCCGAAGGGTTCCACCACCAGACCGACCTCGGCCAATTCGTCGGCGCGGCCGGTGATACGGCCGACATCGTCTTCCGGCAGGTCGACGATATCGGGGATCAAAAGGATCTGACGGGCGATGCCGGTTTCGGCGAGTGCGGCCTTCATGCGCTCATAGACCAGGCGCTCATGGGCGGCATGCTGGTCGACGATCACCAGGCCGTCGCGGGTCTGTGAGATGATGAAGGTCTCGTGCACCTGCGCCCGCGGGGCACCGAGCGGCCGGGACAATCCGGTATCATCGATCGGAGCGACGTGGGCGCTGGTATCGGCGGAAGGGCGATCCAAAAACCCGATCGCCTGGTTGCCGGGCGGCGGATCGTATGCGGGTCCGGCGGTATCTTGAAAGCCGCCGACCGGGCGATAGTCGGATTGGCGCCAATCGTATCGGGCATCGGTCGGCGTGGGCGGCCGGTCCGCAAATGCCGAAAGTGCCGCCCGTCCGACCGTATCGGATGCGCGGAAGCCGGCGGTATTGAGCGCATCGCGAATGGCGCGGATCAGCAGAGCCCGTATGAGACCGGGGTCGCGGAAGCGCACATCGGCCTTGGTCGGATGCACATTGACGTCGACCTCATGGGGATCAAGGTCGATGAACAGGACGGCGACCGGATAACGGTCGCGTGCGAGCACGTCGGAATAGGCGGCGCGCAGGGCGCCGATCAGCAGCCGGTCGGCGACGGGCCGGCCGTTGACGAACAGATACTGGTGCAGGGAATTGGCGCGGTTGAAGGTGGGCAGGCCGGCATGGCCGGAAAGCCGTACACCCTCGCGTGTCGCATCGATCGCCATGGCATTGCCGGCAAAGTCCCGTCCGAGCACCTGACCGATCCGCTGCAATAGCGCATCATCGCCGGCGCAGGCCGGCAGGTCGGTGCGGCTGCGATCGGTGCCGGTGAGCAGGAAGGCGATTCCCGGATGGGCGAGCGCGATGCGGCGCACAATCGTGGTGATCGCATTGGTCTCCGCGCGGTCGGACTTCAGGAATTTCAGCCGTGCCGGCGTGGAAAAGAAGAGGTCGCGCAATTCCACCTGGGTTCCGCCGGACAAAGCCGCCGGCGCGGCCGTGCCGATCCGGTCGCCTTCCACGGTGATCTGCCAGCCGTTATCGTCATCGGCATGGCGGCTTGCAATGGTCAATCGGCCGACGGCGCCGATCGACGGCAGGGCCTCACCGCGAAAACCGAGGGTTCGGATATCGGCGAGATCGTCGTCCTTGAGCTTGGAGGTGCAGTGGCGGCGCACGGCGAGTTCCAGGTCGGCCCTGGTCATGCCGTGGCCGTCATCGATCACCCGGATCAGCGATTTTCCGCCGCTCGCCGTGACGATTTCGATCCGCCCGGCGCCGGCATCGATGGCGTTTTCGACCAGTTCCTTGACCACGCTTGCCGGGCGCTCGATGACCTCGCCGGCGGCGATACGGTTGATGACCGGTTCTGACAATTGCCGGATGACCAAAATGCGGAGCTCCGTTTGCCGGCCAGTGAAGGGTTGACCGCACCGGCATTGATCTTTTAGGGATTTGCCATTCTTTCGCTATCGCAGTTCCCGATTCATGACAACCGCTCCCCTTCCGGCAATGATATCCGGCCTTTCGGCGATTTATGCCGATTATGATGCCATTATAAGCGATGTGTGGGGGGTCGTTCACAATGGGGTCGCCGCCCATGCGGCGGCCTGCGACGCGCTGGAAGCCTTCCGGGCCGAGACCGGCGGGCCGGTGGTGCTATTGACCAACGCGCCGCGGCCGAACGGACCCATTCAGATCCAGCTCGACGGCTTCGGCGTGCAGCGCAGCGCCTATGACCATATCGTGACCTCCGGCGACGCCACCCTCGCCTATCTTAAAAATGCCGGCTATGAGCGCTTGATCCATATCGGGCCGCCCCGGGATCACACGCTGTTTGAGGATCTGGATGGCCGATTTTCCGACGATGCGGATGGTGAAGTGGTGGTGTGCACCGGTCTTTATGACGATGAAAACGAGACGCCGGAGGACTACGCCAACCGATTCGCGGCCCTAATCGAGCGGGACGTGCCGCTAGTCTGCGCCAATCCGGACCTGGTGGTGGAACGAGGCTACAAGCTGGTCTATTGCGCAGGAGCGCTCGCTGAACTTTACGGCAAAATGGGGGGCCGGACGCAGATCATCGGTAAGCCGCATGCCCCGGTCTATGCGCTGGCGCGGCGGCATATCGATGCCACGGCCGGACGGGCGGTGGAGCCGGGGCGGATCCTGGCGATCGGCGACGGCCTGCCGACCGATATACGCGGCGCGGTGAACCAGGGCTTGGACGCCCTGTTCGTCACGGCCGGCATCCATGCCGCCGAATTCGGTGACGCGGAAGCGCCGGAGGCGGAACGAATCGCTGAAACGCTTGACAAGGAAGGCCTGGCAGTGACCGCGGCACTGCCGCGGCTGACGTGGTAGGCAAACGGCAGGATAAATTTCCAGGCTATCGTGTTAACCTCGGCTGCGATGCGCTGCGCCGCAACGCGGAATGCATCCAAAACACGAGGTACTATCATGCCCGAAGTCGATTGGTCCCGCCTAAAAGCTCATGAATTGCGGGCACTTGCCGCCGCCGATGCGGCGGTTATTTTGCCGATCGCCTCGATCGAGCAGCATGGTCCGCATTTGCCGGTGATGACCGATACCCGGCTCGGTCACGAGGTGGCCCTGCGGGCGGCGCGCAAGGCCTATGACAGCCAGCCGACCGTGGTCACACCGGTGGTCTGGTGCGGATTGTCGGAGCATCACATGCCCTATGGCGGGACGCTGATCTTGAGCCACGATACGTTTCGCCGGGTGATCGGCGACCTGATCACCTCGCTGACCCGCCATGGCTTTCGAAAAATCGTGATCGCCAATTCCCATGGCGGCAACGAAATTGCCATGCGGCAGATCGTCGACGAATTGACCAGCCAGACCGACGCGACCCTTGTGGCGACGACCTATGTCACCGAGGCCGAAGCGGAGATCGGGGCATTGTTGGAAGACCAGGATGGCATTCGCCATGCCTGCGAGGGCGAGACGGCGATGATGATGGCCTGCGAGCCGGATCTGGTGGACATGTCCGATCCGGCCGGATTGGCCTGCGACACGGAAGCCCCCTTCCTGTCGGCCGGCAAATCATCCTATCGCTGGCGCCCATTTTCGGCGATATCGCATAACGGCGTCGTCGGCATCCCGAAAAAGGCGACCGCTGAAAAAGGCGAGAAGATCCTGGAGGTGGCCTCGGACGCCATCGCCGCGCTGATCCGCGATCCGCAAACCTGGGCGGCGGCGCCGGATTTGCGCGCCGCAGAAACCGGCGGCGTGCCGTTTCGCCCGGACAGGTGACGATTGGATGGCGGCGAACGCCGATCAATCGAACAATTTGTCGATGTCGTCCTGGCTGGCGTCATCGACGGCGGCGCCGTCTTCGGCAAGCATGGCGTCGATATCGTCCTGGGTGACGCCCTCGCCTTTGTGCTGGGGTCCATGCAGGATCAGTTCGCGCTTGCGCCGGTCGGCCTCGGTCTCCTCGGCCGCTTCGGCGTCGAAATCGATGAGTTTCAGGCGCTCAACGAATGTAGACACCCGCTCGTCGATATAGGCCAGCGTGTCGACCACTTTCGAAATGCGCTGGCCGGTAATGTCCTGGAAGGAACAGGCCTCGAAAATGCGCATGATATTGTCGTTGACCGCCGCGTTATAGGCTTCGGTGTCACCGGGATCGGCGGCCATGATCGCTTCCGCCGATTCCATGATCGTATGGGTTGCCTCTTCCGTGGCCTCGACGATCGCATCCAGTTCACGACCGGCTTCGGGCACCCGGTTGTGTTTCATGTCCGCGGCCCGAAGATTGCCGATCTCATGCTTCATGGCCGAGATGTGGCCGGCAATATCGGCGAAGTCGCGATAGATCGCCGAATCCAAGTTCTGCATGAAGTCGGTCAGGCTGTCGGCCATGGCTTCGGCCAGATGCATGACGTCGCCCAGGGACACATCGTCGGAGCGTCCCTTTTTCGCTTCCAGGACACTGATTACGCTTTGGATGTCCTGGGCCGTTAAATGTGCCATTTGGCTCCCCTTGGCCGAGTTCGGCCGTGGCGCGAACCGGATTCGCGCAATCGCTGTTCCCAATATGTGCTAAGTTAGATCCCGAAAACCGCCTCGATCTTGCCCTTCAGCGTCTGTGCGTTGAACGGCTTGACGATATAATTGTTGACGCCGGCCTTTTTGGCGGCGATCACGTTTTCGGTCTTCGATTCGGCCGTCACCATGATGAACGGCGTCTTACACAATTCGGAATCGCCACGGACATGCTTCAACAGCTCGTATCCGGTCATCGGCTCCATGTTCCAGTCGGAAATGACCAGTCCGTATTTGCGTTCCTTCATCTTTTCGAAAGCCTCGGTGCCATCGGCGGCATCGTCGACATTTTCGAATCCAAGCTGTTTCAACAGATTCCGGATGATCCGGATCATCGTCTTGTAGTCGTCGACCACAAGAACCGGCATTGAAAGATCAAGCGCCATCGTCCACTCCACACGGCCCGACGATCCTGACCCAGACTCGCCGGCGCCACTACGCGTTACTCACTGGGAGGGGCGTGTATCATCAGCCCCGCTCTCCCCTAAAGACAGGCAGCATAGCCCGTGTCCCTGAAAAGACCGTTAATCGATAAAAATTTGTCTGCTCAGCAATTATACGTAGTGATATAACCGGAACCATCTGTCATAGGTATCGCCGATCAGACCTGCTACTGGGGTGCCGCGCCGATATATTTTTTATAGAGTCTCGCAGATTTGAGCCGCTGGAGATACCGATGACCGTGCCGCCATTGCAGACCCTTTATTATGAAGACCTCCACGTCGGGCTCAAAGAAACCATGAGCAAGACAATCGATTCGGCGGATGTGGTCGGCTTCGCCGAAGTCTCCGGCGACCGCAATCCGATCCATTTGTCGGAGCATTTTGCCGCCAAGACGCCGTTTGGCGGCCGGATTGCTCACGGCCTCTATACCGCAAGCCTGATTTCAGCGGTCCTTGGCACCCGCCTGCCCGGCCCTGGCGCGATCTATCTGTCGCAGACGCTCAACTTCAAGGCTCCGGTGCGCATCGGCGACACCGTGGATGTGGTGGTCGAGGTGGTGGAACTGACCGACAAGGGCCGGCGGGCGCGGCTGCATTGCGAATGCCTGGTGGGCGACACGGTGGTGCTTGACGGGGAAGCGATCATCAAGGTTCCGCCGCGGCCGGAGCACCGGCGGGAGACCCGGTTCGTGTGACGCTCTTCCCGTCGCTTCCATCGGCGGACCGGCGGCGAAGGGGCTGCATCAGTAAAGGCTTTATGAACAGGGCACCGGCAGTCGACAGATGATTGCCGTCGAAGAAGAGCGGCGTGCCGGATTGTGCATAGAGACATTGACCTTGCGGGCAGAGCAGGCTTGCCGGGTCGATCACGGTGACCCCGAATTCGTCGGCAAGGGCGTCAATCGTGGTGCTGGTATAACCGACCAGTGAGTCGTAATCGGCCCGGCTGGTCTTTTCAAATTTTGATCCAAACCGGATTTCGGCGGCCATGGCGGCGGGGACCGGATCGCGATAGCCATGCACCTGCTTGACCACGTAGACCTCATGGCGCGGCGTCAACGCGGCAAGCGTGCGCGCCAGTCCGTCGCGAAACAGCCGCCGGGACCGGGCGCGATCGCCCTTGGTCGCCGCATCGTCCGTCAGGAAGATAGGCGGCGCCGGGGTCTGAAGCACGGCCTTGGTGCCTTCCGCATAGATCGACCAGTGGCCGACCAAGATCACCGGTATGGGCGGCGCGGTCTTCAGATGGGCAATCATGTCGTCGTTGAAGGTGCGACAGGCGGTAAAGCCGTTATCCGGCCAAACGCCCAGAAGCGGCGCGCAGCCCGGCGCGGTCGCCATGAATCCTTTGGTCCCGTGCGCGGATGACAGTCTGTCGACCGCCGGCAGCAGGGCGGTGGCATGGCTGTCGCCCCAGACCAGGAAGTCCGGCCGGCGGCGATCCGCATCTTCCGGCAAGGCGCACCAGGCATCATGGGGATCCTTGCCCGGCTTGATGATGCAGTCGCGCCAGCGCGGATGAACATGCCGGGCCTCAAGAATTCCTTCGGTAAGTCCGGGCTCGTGAAGGCGCCAGGGGGCACCATCCTGATGGACCACGAACAGGCCGAGACCGACGGTCAGCACGACGGAAGCCGCAAACGCCGAAGCGGCACGCGGCCACCAATCGCGAAATTCCAGCCGCCGCGCCGGGCGCTCGACGAAGCGCCAGGTGAGCCAGGCCAGCCCCAGGGAGACGGCAAAGATCAAGAGGCGCTGTTTATTGTCGAGCGGGATCATCAAATGGCGATGCAGGACAATGATCGGCCAGTGCCACAGATAAAGACTGTAGGAGATGCGGCCGACCGCCACGACGGGTGGTAGAGACAAGACGCGGCCGACCCGATTGGTACCGGCGGCGCCGGCCGCAATGATCAGTCCAGTGCCAATTACTGGGACAAGGGCCGCCAATCCGGGAAACGGCGTCTCGGCGCGATAGAGAAAGACGGGTACCGCAATCAGGGCGAGGCCGAGCGTGGCCGTGCTATTCGCCAACCGATCCGGTAGCCGGACGCGCCGGCCGGCGAGAGCGAGCAAGGCGCCGGCGAAGATTTCCCAAAACCGGCCGAAGGAGGAAAAGAAGGCGGATTCCGGCGGACCTGATGCGACCAGGAAGACGCTATAGAAGAACGACAGGGCGCCCAGGACAGCGACCAGGATAATCGCCCGGCCCGCGCCGGTCCGCCAGGCAAGAGCAAGCAGCAGCGGGAAGATCAGATAATACTGCTCCTCAATCGACAGCGACCAAGTGTGCAGCAGGGGCGCGAATTCGGCGCCGCGATCGAAATAACCGAATTGATCAGCAAAGTGCACATTCGCGAGGAACATGGTCGAGGCGACTAGCGATTGGGCGAAATCGGTCATGTCGGATGGAAAAAAGACGATCCAGGCGGCGATGGTGGTGGCGGCGATCACGACGAAAAAGGCCGGCGCGATCCGCCTGATGCGGCGGAAGTAGAAAACCCGGTAGGAGAATGTGCCGGCGCGCAAATCCGTCATGATCAAGCTTGTGATCAGATAGCCGGATATGACGAAAAAAACGTCGACCCCCACATAGCCGCCGCTGAAGGCACCGATGCCCAGATGAAAGGCGACGACCGGCAACACGGCCACCGCCCGCAAGCCGTCAATATCCGGTCTATAGCCCAGCGCCATTCGATTACCGGTGGTCTGCCGCCCATTTGCGAGGGGTGTACGTCAGGCCGCCTTTCTAATCAATGGCACGACCGGATGGTCAAAGTATTTCCGTTCTTGACCTTGCAAGGCCGGTCCGGCAGGGTCGCGCCGCCGAAACCAGCCACCAGGAAACAGGGCGCAAATCATGCATCAACCGGCGGGGGACGCATCGCGCCCATTCGACCTCATGGTCGGCCTGGCCGCCCATGGCGATCATCTGCGCGACGGCATTGTGGCGATCGGCAATTTCGACGGCGTGCATCGGGGCCACCAGGCGGTGCTCGACGCGGCGATCGCGACCGGGGCGGAACTCGGCCGGCCGGTCTATGCCATGACCTTCGAGCCACATCCTCGCACGGTGTTCAATCCGGACAATCCGGTTTTTCGGCTGACGCCGGCCGGTACCAAGGCGCTGGTGATGCACGGATTGGGGCTCGACGGCATGCTGGTCATGACCTTCGACAAGGATTTCGCCGCCCATAGTGCGGAAGATTTCGTGCACTCGATCCTGATCGACCGGCTGGCAATCCGTCACGCGGTCACCGGCTACGACTTTCATTTCGGCAGAGGCCGGGAGGGATCACCACAATTCCTGCATGAGGCCGGCCTGAAGAACGGCTTTGGCGTGTCGATTATCGGCGCCTTTTCCGACGAGGGCGGCGCGCCGGTTTCATCAAGCCGCATCCGGTCCGCCCTGGAAGAGGGTGACGTGGCGATGGCCGCCGGTCTGCTCGGTTATTCATGGCTGGTGCAGGGCGATGTGGTGCCGGGGGATCGGCGCGGCCGCGATCTCGGCTTTCCAACGGCCAATATCAGGCTCGCCGACAATTGCCGGCTGCGTCACGGCATCTATGCGGTGCGTTTCCTGGTCGATGGCAAAGTCCATGGCGGTGTCGCCAATTTCGGCCGCCGGCCGACCTTCGACAACGGCGCGGAGCTTCTAGAGACCTTCGTGTTCGATTTCGACGGCGACCTTTACGGCAAATCGGCGACCGTGGCCCTGGTCGGCTTCCTGCGACCGGAGGAAAAATTCAATTCCGCGGATGCCCTGATCACACAAATGCACAAAGACTGCGACGAGGCACGGGCCGTGCTCACCGCTGTCGGCGCCGGCAACGCGCTCGATCAGGCGATTGCCGCGCATATCGCCGGAGACGCGGCGATAGCGGGATCCGGCCTGTCAACCGGCGAATAGGCGGCTGTCGAGCGGATGAGCCGCTGAGCCCTCGACCGTTATCCTGGCATGATCGTCATGTGCCGGATTAAGCAGATAATTTGATACTGCCGGTACGATCGCCGAGGGGACGCGGATGACCGCCGCCCTAGCCTCGTCCAACAGCGCGGTTCCGATATCACGCGTCGCCCGACCATTGTCGCGCCAGTCAGGTGGAAGATCGGTTTCGGCGATATCGATGATCGCGATGTCGTCTGGAACATGC
Organism: Rhodobiaceae bacterium; assembly: GCA_965224185.1. Classification (GTDB taxonomy): domain Bacteria; phylum Pseudomonadota; class Alphaproteobacteria; order Rhizobiales. The sequence goes on from OZ245042.1 coordinate 1,158,182, forward strand.
ACGGTAATCAGCGTGTAGGTATCCGGGATGAGGTCCGGGTCGACATGGACCAGCGCTTCAAGCATGGCGGTTGACGGGTGGTCGGCACAATACACGACCGGACGGCCCTTATGGTGCCAGCGCCCTGACACCAGCCGCCCGCCATGACCGCTCAGGTCGACATAATTGGATATCCGCCACAGCTTCACGGATGCCGTCAGGCAAAGATGCCATGGTCGATGCGCATCAACTCGTTTTCCACCAGCCGGGCACCGGTTTCAGATTGCAGCAAATCGATCGGCTTCTTGCCGCCGAGCGCGCGGCATGGCCGCCGCAGCCAGCCTTGGGCTTTGTTCTGGTCCGCGAACACCCGCATGCCCTCCTCCATGACGCGCATCAGACGCAGCGCCTTGTCGCTTTCATCGACCGTCAATGTGGCGCCCGACTTGCGGCGGCGGGCAAGCGTGCGCTGGGGGATCACCAAGGCATAAATCTCATCAAGCGCGAAGCCCAGGGATTCCAGAACGCCGATCACGTCGGCTTTCAACTTGATCAACCGGCCGGCAGTCTTCAATTCATCGACCGACCGGCGGATGTAATTGCCGGAGGCGGTGATTGGACTATCCTGTACATGAACCATTGCAGTGCCAAATTGTCATTGATTGACTACAATATGGCATTAAAGGGCTCTGATTTCAACCGTGGCGCCGTCGCTCGGAGGACACTTGCCTCGGCAAAATACACTGACAAATGCTGGTCCTGGCACAGGACGCGGCCTCCATCCTTTTAAATTTCTTTTCATGAAACCCATGTACTGCTAAAAGCCGGCCATGCGATACGACACCTACACTTCGCGGATGCGCGCCATCCGCATCAGCATACGAATTACCGGCCCGGCTCTTGCCTGACGCGGTGTATTTTCGCGCGCAAGGGACCGGGATCTGACCGCCGCTTGGAGCATACTCCGCGCCGCGACCCGAATTCCTCATTCAGTACCGGGCATGCTTGTCCTTTCAAGTTTGCGATCATATCGGATCGAACCATGACCAACGACGTCAAGACCGACAGCCGCGACTATTCCAAGACGCTGAACCTGCCGAAAACCGACTTTCCCATGCGCGCCGGATTGCCGAAGAAGGAGCCGGAAATCATCGCCCGTTGGGACCGGCTGGAACTCTATAAGACCCTGCGCAAACAATCGGCCGGCCGGGAGAAATATGTGCTTCATGACGGCCCGCCCTATGCCAATGGTAATATCCATATCGGCACCGGCCTGAACAAGGTGCTCAAAGACGTGGTCACCCGCTCGTTCCAGATGCAGGGCTATGATTCAAACTACGTGCCCGGCTGGGATTGCCACGGCCTGCCGATCGAATGGAAGATCGAGGAGCAATATCGCGCCAAGGGCAAGGACAAGGACCAGGTGCCGATCAACGAGTTCCGCGCCGAATGCCGGGACTTCGCCGAGCACTGGATCAAGGTGCAGACGGAAGAATTCCGCCGGCTCGGCGTGGAAGGCGATTTCGAAAATCCATACACCACCATCAGCTTCGCGGCCGAAGCGCGGATCGCCGCCGAATTGCACAAATTCGCCATGAGCGGCCAGCTTTACCGCGGCTCGAAGCCGGTGATGTGGTCAGTGGTGGAGAAGACGGCGCTGGCGGAAGCGGAGGTGGAGTATCACGATTATGAATCGGATACGATCTGGGTGAAGTTTCCGGTTGTCCCTCAAAATATCGTTCAGGACGTCGTCCCGGGCGCTGTACCTCCCGCGCCGCATCCGCAAAGAACCGCAGATGATTTGTGGTCTGCGTCAATAGTCATCTGGACAACAACACCTTGGACCATACCCGGCAATCGTGCCATCAGCTACTCCGGCAAATTCACATACGGATTGTTTGAGGTCACGGAAGCGGCTGACGAGAACTGGGCGAAGGTCGGAGACCGATTGATCATAGCCGATTCACTCGCTGCCAGAGTGATGGAGTCATGCCGGGTCGACGGATATGAAAAACTACGCACGGTTTCAACGGGAGAGCTGGCGGCACTCGTATGCCACCACCCGCTCCGAGCACTCGGTTATCCCTTTGATGTCCCCCTCCTCGAAGGCGACCACGTCACGGACGAGGACGGCACGGGTTTCGTGCATACGGCGCCGGGTCATGGCCGCGAGGACTTTGACGCCTGGATGGAGCATAAGCGGGAACTAGAAGCTCGAAAGATCCCGACGGAAATCCCTTTCACCGTCGACGACGATGGTTATTTCACTGACGCTGCCCCCGGTTTCAAGGGCAAACGGATCATCACTGATAAAGGCAAGAAGGGCGATGCCAACCAAGCCGTTATCAAAGCCCTCTCGGAACGTGGCACCAACGCTCTAATTGGGCGCAACCGCCTGAAACACCAATATCCCCATTCCTGGCGCTCAAAAAAGCCGGTGATCTTCCGCAATACGCCGCAATGGTTCGTCTATATGGACCTCGATATAGACGGTCCGCGCGACACCTTGCGCAAACGCTCGCTTAAGGCTATCGACGACACCCGCTTCGTGCCGCCCCAGGGCCAGGCACGGTTGCGCTCCATGATCGAGGCGCGGCCGGATTGGGTGCTGTCTCGGCAGCGCGCCTGGGGCGTGCCGATCGCCGTGTTCGTCAATTCGGCCGGCGAGGTCCTGAAGGACGATGCCGTAAATGCACGCATCTTCGAGGCCTTCGAGGCGGAGGGCGCCGATGCCTGGTTCGAGGACGGCGCCAAGGAGCGGTTTCTCGGCGCAGATCACGACCCGGCCGATTGGGAGAAGGTCGACGACATTCTCGATGTCTGGTTCGATTCCGGGTCCACCCATGCTTTCTGCCTGGAGGAGCGCGACGATCTCAAATGGCCGGCCTCGCTCTATCTGGAAGGCTCCGACCAGCATCGCGGCTGGTTTCATTCCTCGCTGTTGGAATCGTGCGGCACCCGGGGCCGGGCGCCCTATGAGGCGGTGCTGACCCATGGCTTCGTGATGGCCGAGGATGGCCGCAAGATGTCGAAGAGCTTACGCAATACGGTGGAGCCGCAGGACGTTATCAAGACATCGGGTGCGGATATTTTAAGGCTTTGGGTGGTGTCGTCGGATTATTGGGAAGACCTGCGCATCGGCCCGGAAATCCTGAAAACCAATGTGGACGCCTATCGCAAGCTGCGTAACACGATCCGCTGGATGCTCGGCTCGCTGTCCCATTACGAGGGCGACGATGTGCCGGTCGCCGACATGCCGGAACTGGAGCGCTACATGCTGCACCGGCTCGCCGAACTCGACGACATTGTACGCCAGGGCTATCACGATTTCGACTATAAGCGCGTCTTCGCCGCCTTGTTCAATTTCATGACGGTGGATCTGTCGGCGTTTTATTTCGACATCCGCAAGGACGCGCTTTATTGCGATCCCTATTCCAGCGTTACCCGCAAGGCGTCGCTGACCGTGCTCGACCGGCTCTATCACTGCCTGATCCTGTGGCTTGCGCCGATGCTGCCTTTCACCATGGAGGAAGCCTGGCTGGAGCGTTTCCCGTCGGAGGATGGATCGGTGCATTTGCAGCAATTCGTAAACGTGCCGACCGAATGGCGTGACGACGCCCTTGCCGCCAAATGGACCAAGATCCGCCGGGTGCGCCGGGTGATCACCGGTGCGCTGGAGATCGAGCGGCGGGAGAAGCGCATCGGGTCGTCGCTGGAAGCCGCACCCGTGGTGCATGTCAGCGATCCGGCCCTGCATGAGGCGGTATCCGGCGTCGATCTGGCCGAAATCGGCATTACCAGCCAGGCAGAGTTGGTCGCCGAAGACGGCCCGGCCGACGCCTTCCGCCTGGACGAAATAACCGGGGTCGCCGTGGTGCCGGCGCTTGCGGAGGGCCGCAAATGCGCCCGGTCGTGGAAGATCCTGCCGGACGTCGGATCGGATACGGACTATCCGGATCTGTCGCCCCGGGATGCGGCGGCCCTGCGCGAATATGAGGCTAGGTTGCAAACGGCTTAGGTCCGATGTTGATGGCCGCATATCCGGTTCGGTTAGGGTTAATCGTCGCCATCCTGGCGCTGGTCGCCGACCAGGCGCATAAATGGTGGATGCTGACGGGCCTCGATATCGGTATCCGTCAGCCGATCCGGTTGGCGCCGTTTTTCGACCTGGTGCTGGTGTGGAACCGGGGGATCAGCTACGGCCTCTTATCGGGAACCGGCCGCTGGTTGTTGGTGGCGATCGCAGCACTTGCGGCAATCGCCCTTGCCTATTGGCTGGTTCGTACGACGCGGCCGATCCCCGCACTTTCGCTCGGCTTGATCATCGGCGGCGCCATCGGAAACGGTATCGACCGGGTGATCTATGGTGCGGTTGCCGATTTCTTTCATTTCCATATCGGCAGCTTTTCGTGGTATGTGTTTAACCTCGCCGATATCTGGATCGTTGCGGGTGTCGTCGGGCTGTTGTATGACAGCATTGTCTATCGCCCCGGAAACGCCACAAATATCGGTAATTCCTCTTCTCCTGAGGAACCGCGGGAATGAATTGGAGTGGTCACGTGCAGACCGAGTGCCGACCGATCAAGAACTTCGCCATTGTGACCCTGTTGTCGCTGGGCCTTGCCGGCTGTGGCGGCGCGCTGAGCGGCAATGATTATTTCGACGATGGCACGGGCGAGGATGACGCGCCGGACGTGGCGGTCATCAAAAGCCTGATGACCGGACTGGGCGGCGTCGATTCCAGCAAGAACAAGGGCCTCAAATACGATCCGCGTTCGCCACTGGTGATCCCGCCGACCCGCGAATTGCCGCCGACGGAGCAGGAAATCGCCACCAATAGCGCCGGTGACTGGCCGAACGATCCGGATGTCGCGGAGGCCAAATTGCGCGATGAGTGGGCGAAACGGGAAGAAACGTCGATCTATTCGAAATTGAAGACCACCAATAACGACCGATCGACGCCTGAGGAAATCGCCCGGCAGCGGATTCCCGGCGGCGGCATTTCCGGGACAACAGCGGCTCCCACCGCGGGCAACGATGTCATGGAAGCGCGCAACAATGTCATGACGCCCGATCAATTGCGGACACAGCGGGTTGAAACACCGGACGCGGTGGCAATGGATGAGAACGGCATTCCGGTGCGCCGCTATCTGGTGGAACCCCCATCCGACTATCGCCTGCCGTCCTCCGACGCGCCAATGGTCGATGCGCCGAGCTATATCGAAGACGAGGCGCGCAAGAAGAAGAAGCCGATGTCGCGCGAGGAAATGATCCAGCGGCGGCTTTAGAGAGGTGAGAATTTCGCTTTTAGGCTGGGACCAGCGCGTGTTGCGGCAAAGCGGATTTACAGAGAATTCATACAGTCATTTCCGCGAAACCGGGAATGACTGTTTCATGGTTCGTATCGAACCCGATTGAACGCAACGCGCGTCAGCAGTTGATCCACAGTGGCGCGAATATGACAAAAAGTTAAGTGGCTGCCGGTCAGCGGCATGCCTATATCCTTGCGCAGGATTCGTTCACCGATGTGCGAGGCTGCTTGAACCGATGAACACGCTCCGCCTTCTGCTACCCGGTCTCCTTGCCGTTTTGGCCTGGGGATCCGGGCCGCTCCATGCGACGCAACCGGCTTCGCCGGTACTCGCGCCGCAGATCGAAACATTCTGGCTGGACAACGGTCTGCAAGTGGTGGTGATCCCCGACCGCCGTTCGCCGGTGGTCACCCACATGGTATGGTACCGGGTCGGCGCGGCCGACGAGCCGCCGGGCAAATCGGGCATCGCCCATTATCTTGAGCACCTGATGTTCAAGGGCACCAAGGACCATCCCGAAGGCGAATTCTCCAAAGTGATCGCCAAGGTGGGTGGCCAGGAAAACGCTTTCACTTCGGCCGACTACACCGCCTATTTCCAACGGGTCGCCAAGCAGCATTTGCGGCTGATGATGGAGTTCGAGGCCGACCGCATGGCCAATCTGGTGCTGACGGAGGAGAACTCCAAGCCGGAATTAAAGGTGGTGCAGGAGGAGCGCCGGTCGCGGATCGACAACAATCCATCGGCGCAACTGAGCCAGTCCGTGGATGCGGCGCTGTACCTCCAGCATCCCTATGGCATTCCCATTATCGGCTGGCCGCATGAAATCGATGCGCTGACCTATCAGGACGCCCTGGATTTCTACGACACCTATTACACGCCCAACAACGCCATCCTGATCGTTGCCGGCGATGTGGATACCGCCACCGTCAAGGACCTTGCGCTTGCGACCTATGGCAAGGTCAAGCGGCGGGCGGAACCGGGCCCCCGGCTGCGGCCCAGGGAGCCCTCTCCCCTCTCCCAGCGGCTCGTGCAACTGGAAAGCGACCAGGTGAAGCAGCCTTCCCTGCGGCTTGCCTGGGTCGTGCCAAGTTACAGCCGCGCGGAACCGGGCGAAGCGGAGTCCTTGGATCTGTTGTCGGAAATTCTCGGCGGCGGAACCACCAGCCGGCTTTATCGGAAATTGGTCGTGGAGGAGAAGGTGGCGACGAGCGCCGGCTCATGGTTCTCCAGTTCAGGGCTCGATTCGGCCAGAATGGTGGTCTATGCGGTGCCGCGCGGCGACATCAGCCTTGATGAATTGCGGCGCAAGGTCGTCAAGGTGATCAAGGATACGATCGCCGAGCAATTCAGTAACGATGAGATCAATCGGGCGCGCAACCGGCTGATCGCCCAGACGATCTATGCCCAGGACAGCCAGTCGCGGCTGGCGCGCATGTTCGGCGATGCGTTGACCACCGGATCGACCATTGAGGATGTGCAGACCTGGCCGCAGAAGCTGATAGCCGTCAAGGCGGCGCAAATCCGGGACGCCGGCAAGAAACACCTTGAGATCATGCGCGCCGTTGTCGGTTACCTGACGGCGCCGAAGGGGGACGACGATGCATCGTGAGCCAACAATGAGACCGGCCCGTCGTATAGCGCGCGGTATTCGCGTCATGGCGGTGCGGCGGCGGGCGACCGACCTGTTGGTGCCGTTCCTCATGACCGCGGCGCTTCTGATCGCCTTCGCGCAGGCCGCGCGGGCGACGGAGATCCAAAAGGTCGTGTCTGAAAGCGGTATCGAAGCCTGGCTGGTGGAGGAGCATTCCCTGCCCATCCTCTCCATCGAATTCGCCTTCAAGGGCGGCGCCATCCAGGACCCGGACGGCAAGGAAGGCGTGGCCAATCTGGTGAGCGGACTGCTTGACGAGGGCGCCGGCGAGATGGACAGTTCGGCGTTCCAGGCCAAGCTGCAGGACTTGTCCGTGCGCCTGTCCTTTACCGCCGGGCGCGACGGATTTTACGGCAGTTTCAAAACACTCACGGGAAACCGGGCGGAGGCGATCGAGCTGTTGCGACTGGCGATCACCAGTCCGCGCTTCGATGCCGAGCCGGTGGAGCGCATTCGGGCGCAGATCATATCCGGATTGCGCCGGGAATCCCGCGATCCGGAAAAAATCGCCGCGAAATTGTGGTTCCGAACCGCCTTTCCGAGTCACCCCTATGGGCGGCCGTCGAAAGGCGATGAATCATCGGTATCGTCGATTACCCGGGCGGATCTGGTCGCCTTCCACACGGGCGTTTTTGCCCGTGACAACCTGAAAATCGCGGTGGTCGGTGACATCGACGCAGCCACGCTTAAAAACGTGCTCGACCAGACGTTCAGCGGATTGCCGGACAAGGCTGATCTGAGGCCGGTTGCAGCCGTGGAACCGCGCGACGGCATCTCCCAAAATCAAGAATTGCCGGTGCCGCAGACGGTGATCCGCTTCGGCGGACCGGGCATCGGTCGCAAGGATCCCGACTTCATCGCCGCCTATATCATGAACCATATTCTGGGCGGCGGGTCGTTTTCCTCGCGGCTCTACCAGGAAGTCCGGGAAAAGCGCGGCCTTGCCTATTCGGTCTATACCTATCTGGCGCCGCTCGATTTCGGCCCGGTCTTTCTGGGCGGTCTGGCAACCCGCGCCGACCAAGCGAAAGCGGCGATCGAGCTGATCCGTTCGGAAGTCAAACGCATGGCCAAGGACGGCCCGACGGCGGACGAACTGGAAAAGGCGAAAGCCTTTCTGATCGGCTCCTATCCCTTGCGCTTTGATTCGTCCTCAAAAATCGCCAATCAATTGGTGAGCATCCAGGTCGAGGGCCTGGGGATCGATTACATCAAGAACCGCAATGACCTGATCGCCGCGGTGACCATCGATGACGTGCGACGGGCAGCGCAACGGCTGCTCGGCCAGGCAGGCCTGGTCATTTCCACCGTCGGCAAGATCGGCGGGTGATACGAAGCCGCCACGCTTGGAATTATTCCTCCGGCTCGGTGGTGAACATCAGCGGATAGCCCTCCTTGCGGCCGAAATCGGTGGCTTCGGTGGCCTTGGTTTCCGCCACATCCTTGGTGTAGACGGCGACCACGCAGGCGCCCAATCGATGGGCGGTGATCATGACCCGGTAGGCCTGATCGCGGCTCAGTTTGAATACCGCCTTCAAGACGATGGTGACGAATTCGCGGGGCGTGTAATCGTCATTGAGCAGGATGACCTTGTGCATGCGCGGCCGCTCGGTCTTCGGCTTCGCCTTGGTGCGCGTCTTGACGCCCGTGTCGCTCACCGCAGCCCTCCCAAGCAGCTAAGGCGCGTTGCGGAATAATGAATTCATAAAAAATTCACACAGTCATTCCCGCGAAAGCGGGAATCCAGGGCCACATAACACCGGCCTTTGCTTGCTACCCTGGATTCCCGCTTTCGCGGGAATTGTCTGTTGAAATTTTGTTATTATCGGATTGCGAGAGGCGGCGCGCGCCGCCTCTCGCGGGATGCAGCGATCGTGCGGGAATGAGGCTTTGACGCCTGTCGTCATCCTGATCCTGTATCCCTTGGTCCCACCGTTTGATGAGTTGAAGGGGCTGTGACGCCCGCAGACAATTAAAAACAGAAGGACCTGATCAGTATGACCTGTTGCGCATCCCAAGACAAATGGCATTTCGGCATTGACGTCGCCAAGGCCCATCTCGACATCCACTTGGCCGAGACCGGCGACCGCTGGCAGGTCGCCAACACGGCCCGTGCGATCAAGACATTCGTGCAGACCGCCGGTGACCGGCTCGCCGAGGCCTTCATCACCGTCGATATGGCCGGTGGCTTCGAGCGACTTTCCTGCGACCTTCTTCTGGCGCACGGCTTTGCCGTGCACCGGGCCCATCCCTACCGGGTCAAGAGCTTTGCCCGCGCCTGCGGCCAGATCGCCAAGACCGACACCATCGATGCCCGCCTGCTGGCCCTTTACGGCCGCGACAGACGGCACGATCTGGCCCTTTATCAGCCGCACACGGCCCACCAACTGGCCCTCAAGGCGCTGGTGGAGCGCCGCGCCGACCTGGTCGACATGCAAACCCAGGAGAAAAACCGCCTGGCCGCCCCGACCGGCAATGCCGCGGTCGTCAAAAGCTGCCGGTTGCTGCTGGCAACCTTGAAACGCCAGATCAAGACCATCGACACCCAGATCGACCGGCTGATCGACCAGGACGCCCGGACCCGCGCCAAGGCCAAGGTCTTGCGTGCCATATCCGGCATCGGCCCGCAGACCACAGCCGTGCTGATCGCCCTGATGCCCGAATTGGGCGACATGACCGGAAAACAGGCCGCCAGCATCACCGGCCTCGCACCGGCCGCCAATGACAGCGGTACCAGACGCGGATACCGACCCGTTCGCGGCGGACGACCACAGTTGCGCAAGGCCCTCTTCATGGCCGCCCTGAGCGCAATTCGACACAACGAAACCCTCAAAGCCAAATATCAAAACCTCATCGCAAAAGGAAAAAAACCCATCGTCGCAATCATCGCAATCGCACGAAACCTAATCGTCATCGCAAACGCTAAAGTCAGAGATGAAATCTATGCCATCAACTGAGTTGATGACTGTAGCATATTTTGTACCGAACCCGTTTGAACGCAAAGTGGATCAGGCAACCCGATATTGGATGCCATCATCCTGTCCGGCAATTGGGTCAAAGTCGAGGACGGCGGAGAAATTCGCGACGGACGGACCGGAACGCGTCAGCCGACGGCGGCGGCCGGCGGTGCACCGGTACCTGTGATCACCTCGGCGCGCACCGGGCGGGGCGGCGAGAACAGGAAGCCCTGGCCAAGGGTCACATCGTAGTCGAGCACGTCGACCACCTGGGTTTCGGTCTCGATGTGATCGACAATCAGGGTCACGCCGTAGCGGTCGAGCATTTTGGCGAGATCCGCCGTGTGGATGGCGCCGCCGATCCCGTCGGCATTCGTCAGCATCAAATCGGCCGGGACTTTCAAGAAGCGCACGCCGAGATCGGCGAGCGCGTCGAACTCGATATTCAGATCGCCCACCTGATCGACGGAAAAGCCGAAGCCGAGATCCCGCAAGGCCCCCAGGCTTTCCACTTCAACCGGCCCGAGATCGCGCATGGTCTGCTGCGAAAATTCCAGGAACACGCTGTCGGAGAGTTCGCTGTTCTTTTCCAGGAATTCAACAACATTGTCGAAGAACCCGGCATCGATCAGACTTGCCGGCGACATATTGCAGAACACGCCGATCTTCCGATTGCGGCTCGACATGCGGCGGACGATCTGGACGGCTCTGAGCACCAGAACGTTGTCAATCGACGGCATGATGCCGGCCTGCTCCGCGATCGGGATATAATCGGCCGGCATGATCAATTCGCCATCGGCCGCCCGCAGGCGGGTCAGAGCCTCATAGTAACGGGTCTTGCGCTGGGGCAGGGTTACCACCGGCTGCAGGAAGAGGTCGATCCGACTGGCCTCGACCGCTTGTCGTATCGTCTCGGTCAGTTGACGGTTGTCGGCGGCCCCTGGGTGATTGCCGGCGGCCGGCGTCGGGTTCGAGCCGGCCGGATCCGAAGACCGGATTTGCGGCGACGGAGGAGGCCGCGGCACCGCCCGTACCGACAGGTCCTGCACCTTCACCTCGAATTCAGACATGGTCTCGGCGAGCTGTTTGACCAGGGTCCCGAGCACCTCGATTTCGGCGACCACCGGCTCCAGTTCCTCGCGGGTGCGGTGCGGCAGGCCGTCCTCGAAACCGGCGAGCCGGGTTTCGATGCTCGCCAGTTCCTGGGATGCCGCATGCAGGCGGTCGCCGACTTCATTGGTCCGGCGCACCACGAAGCCGCGGTCACGGTGGCGCAGGGACTGAAAATGAATAACCACCAGCAAGACCAGAACGGACATGGCCACCGATGCCGCCGATCCGATATCGAATCCGAAGCGCAAATGAAGCACCACCCCCAGCGACGCGGCGATGGTTATCATACACACAAAGATAAAGAACCCGGCGATGCGGGCCATGAATCAGCATCCTTTAACGAAACCGAATCACCTCAGACCGGCGCATTCTAGGCTTGCATATCTGCGGAGGTAAATCCGCACTCCGGCTTGTCCACCGCCGGACGTGTCTCGCAGTCCCATGACGATCGCGATCGAAGGATGCTCCGGCCTGCCCGATCACACTCCTGGTGGTTCGTAAAGGCAGTTTCGCGCCACGGTATCCGCCGAAAGGTCGAAATCGACAGTTAAAATATTGATTTTACCGGGATTTCGAAAGTTTCGGCCACCATTTTCGCAGGCAAGGACAGTAACAGGCGGCGAATTACCGCCGGGTGCGCCACTTTGCCGGTAACGATAGTGTCATCAATATGTTGTGTTGGCCGAGCGCGCGGGCTATATAGCGCCGCCACACGGAAGTGTTCCGACCTGTTCCAATCCTGACTAACGCAGCATGATTTCACTAAGGACATTGCCGGTCTTGTTGGCCGGCCTGCTCTTGACCTCCACATGGGCGGTCGCCGAAGACCGCACGGTCGATACATCCGTGGATCCGCTCGAACAGGCATTGATATCCGCCAAACAGACATTGGACGCGGCCTGGTCGGCGGCGCCCATGGGTTTTACCAAAAGTCTGTTCATTGCCAGTTCTTCGCCGGCTTACGGTCAGTATTCGCCGCGGCAAACCAATATCTTTTCTCCGGGCGAACGGCTGATCGTCTACGCGGAGCCGGTGGGCTACGGCTATGGGTCGGATGGCGGCGATTGGCTGATCGGCTTCCACACCGATGTGGAACTGCAAAACCCGACCGGGCAGATCATTGTCGCCAAGCAGGATTTTGCCGAGGTGGGGCTGCGGTCGAAAACGCCTAACCGGGAATTTCGCGCCGTGCTGATCTACGGCTTCAGCGACCTGCGGGCGGGTGAATACCGGCTCATCGTCACCTTTCGCGATCAATATTCAAACAAATCCGCCCGGTTCACCCTGCCGTTCGTGGTCGCGGCAACGCAGTAATACCAAGGGCCACTACTGTCCGGGAAAATTTAGGGTGAGTTGATATTGGCTGGTTTGTGGGGGCGGCTTGTTGGTTGGTTTGATGAGATGGTTTATCTCGCATTGGTTGAAGATGTAATTTGTTGTTAGTGCGGCGATGCGTTTGAGGGGGATTTTGATGCGGTTTTTCTGGTGTAGTTTTTTGAGCAGCACATAGGCGATCAGGGCGGTGATGATCTGGACCATGATGGCCTTTGGATGTTTGGCCAGGAAGCGTTTGATCTTGAGGTTCTGCTTGATCCACTTGAAGAACAGTTCGATCTGCCAGCGGCGTTTGTAGAGGTCGGCGATGTCTTCGGCGGAGCGCTCGAAGTCATTGGTGATGAAGGCCAGTTCGCGGCCCTTGTCTTCGTCGAAGATCTCGATGCGGCGTAGTGGTTTGGGATATTTGCGGCCCGGCTGGCCGGCCAGAATGACGGTCTGGTCGGCGACGACCAAGGAATTGTAGTGGGGGGTTGCGGCCTGCACGTCATAGGCCAGGTTTGACTTCGGCCGGGTGACGAAGACGGCTCCGGCGGCCTCGATGTCGGCCCAGAATTGGGCATTATTATAAGCCCGATCAAACACATAGGTCTGCCCGGCGGCAACCGGCAACTGCTCACACATGCGGCTGTCATGCAGTCGTGCCGGAGTGATCTGGAACCAGGTTGGGCACTGGCTGTCGGGATCATAAATCAGATGCAGCTTGATGGCGCTATTGTTGAAGCGATAGCGCATGGCCTTGTGGGTTTTGGCGAACAGGGCCAGGGTTGTTGAATCCAGGATTTTCACCAACTGACCGACCCCCTTGCCGGTTTGCGGCGCGGTCTCGTTGATAAGCAGGGACAAAATGTCTTCAAAGACACCTATCGGGCGTGCTGCGTTGGCGTCGGAAAGTGTTGACCGCTTCATCCCGGCCGCACGCAGATGATAATGGCGCGCCGGCGAGGCATTGAAGGAGGCTTCAAGATCGCGCAGGCTCGTCTGACCGGACAATTGCGCATAAATCATCACCACAAGATGGTCGAAGGTGGAAAACCGCTTGCACCATTTATCGCTCTTGTGAGTTGCAACGAGCGTGTTGATCCGACGACGGGGAAGGCTCTTTATGATCTGCTGAAAAAGGCTTATGGTCATCTTCGGGTCCATTGTGCGCGGCGTTTTTGAATCGCTGTCTTGCAACTTCGATTCTACCATAAACTCCTCAAACAATGGACCTTTTTAAAGGTATCAAACTATTTTCCCGGACAGTAGTGGCCCTTGGTATAACCTGTCGAGCGTTAAGAAGCGGCTTTGAGGGCTGATTGACCGGCGATTGCTGCCAGGATGTCGTTGATGATTTTGCTTAAGAGTATCCTCAACCACCTGAGGATGAGTCGGATGTTGTATCCGACGGCGCTCATTGTGGCATTGATGCGATCCCCGAGACGGCCATGCAAGTAGTTTCGTCCCAGATGGCCGTCGGTCTTGCAATGGCCAATGACGGCCTCGACAGCGGATCGCCGTCTGAGTTCGCGTTTGATCTGGCCGTGCACGCCACGTTTCTGGCCGGATCTGAAGACGCGGTTGGGATGCGGCGCGTTGTGGCCCCGATACCCTTTATCGACATAGATCCGTTCAATCTGGCGGCCGGTCAGCAACTCCGTTTCCTCGATCACATTCCCCAAGGTATGGCCGTCATATGGGTTTCCATGGAACGCCTTGGCATGAAGGATGAACTGGCCGCCCTTGCAGCGCTTGTTGGTGGTGGTGATTGAGACCTTGCAGCCAAATTCGTACGGCTTGTGCGCCTTGCCTTTGCCGATGCACTCGGTCTCCGGCGCATGCCATGAATAGAGCTTCCAGCCCCGCTGGCGCTGCTTCTGTCCTCGGATCTGGTCGGCCTTTGACAGCGGCAAGGCGAAGACGGCTCTCAGATCCTCGTGCGCTTCGGTTTTGCGACGGATATCGCGGATCAGCCGCCCGAGCCGGGTGCGCAGGAACTTGAGCTGCCGGTTGTGGCGCTTGAACTGCTTGGCATGGGCATAGCGTCCGGCCATGATTGCGGCCTTTTTGGCGACCCGAAGATAGGACTGGCGCACCTCGACCCCATGCGCCTTGGCAAGCCGGTTCAACTGCTCGATCGCCACCAGCATGAGCTTGGCGTCGGTCGGGAAGGTGATTGCCTTCGGCTGCACCGTGGTATCCACGGTCACCCGCGCCAGGTCGCTCTTCTTCAGAGCGCCGACATCGTGGGCAATGCGCAACGTCTCGGCGAGCAGAATATCCAGCTTGTCACCGATGCGCTTGCGCCAATGGCTCATGCCTGAGCGCTCGTGCCTGAGTTCATGCTGGAAGAATGCCTCGCCGGTGAAGTACTGAAAATACGGATCGTGCACCCAGCGTTCCCAGACTTGTTCATCCGACAAGCCGTAGGTGGCCTTCAACAGGAACATGCCGATCATGAACCGGACCGGTTCCCCCGGCCGGCCCCAGTCGGAGAAAAACGGCGCCAGTTCTTCGTCGATCCAGTCCCAATCGACCCGGTCAGCCAACAGAACCAGTTCGTGCTTCATGTTGATGATCTGATCGAGACGGGCTTTGAAAAGGTCGCCGTGGTCGGTTGTCTTCGGCTTCTTCGGGCGCATCGAAATCCCCCAAAATCACAACGACCAGGGAATCATATTCGCTCACAAAAACGAACCCAAAAACGCAAGAAACCAACCGTCAAAACCAACAATCCTTGCAAAACCGAATACTGCAACCGGTGAAAAACACCAACCAAGTCAGCAGCATGGGAATTCTTCACAGGGGACTAACCTGCCGTCGCCGGGCAATCCGGCCTTGTTGCGCGGATGCCCGGGTCCGCTGCCGCCTCGACATCCCGCCTTTTCATAAAATTGTCGCCGGCCGGTGAACCTCGTTTTCAGAGATTGGCGCCACACTCCGCCTGTCAACACGATTGAGTTGGTCCCAGCGTGCGACAGAGGCGGCGATGACTTTTCTTGAAAAATTCCTGCACGATAAAAGCGGCGGATTATCCACCTTCATGGCATTCATGTTGATCCCGACGATTTTCGTCGTCGGGGCGTCCATCGACTATAGCCGCCTCAGCCACACCGACGCGCTGTTGCAGGATGCGGCCGATGCGGCGGCGCTTGCCGGCGCGTTGGCGCAGGATCGCACGGACGCGGAGAAGCAACAGATCGCCGCTGATGTGTTTGCCGCCAATGCCGCCAAGATCGCTTTTTTGGAGACAATTCCGACGCCGACGGTCGTTGCCAACAAGGAAGTGGTGCAAGTGACAACGTCGGCCCAGATCAAGACGACCTTCATGAGCGTTGCGCGCATCGATACGATGCCGGCGACCCAATCGTCGATCGCACGATTGGTGAAAGGATCGACGGTCTGCGTCCTGGCGCTTGACCCGGAAGGCGAAAAGGCCGTCAATTTCCGGGGCACGGGTACATTCCTCGCCAAAGGCTGCGCGATCCACGTCAATTCCCAGCATGTCAACGCGCTGGCATCGGATGGCGGCCAGACGCCGGTGGCCGATGCCTTTTGCGTTCGCGGCTATTATTCGGGCCTCAACTACGATCCGATGCCACGAACGAATTGCAGCGCGGTTACCGACCCGTATGCCAATCTGGAAACGCTGGAACCGACATCCTGCGACTACACAAACACACTGATTAGTAAGTCGACCATCACGCTTTATCCTGGCGTCTATTGCGGCGGATTGACGGTGAAGGCCCATTCGAACGTGACGTTGGAACCGGGGGTCTATGTCATGCAGGACGGCCCGTTCGTCCTGGAATCCTGGTCGCAGGTGGCCGGTGACGGCGTCACCTTCTACTTGACCGGATCGAATACGGGCATGATCGTCAGATCCGGAACGATCTTCGATGTCTCGGCGCCGCAGACCGGCCCCTATGCCGGCATCGTGATCCACCAGGAGGAGGAGTCCAATCCAGGTTATTTGAGCCTGCTTGAAGGCGGCGGCGGCATGGATATTATGGGTATCGTGCATATGCCGACACAGAGCCTGCGGGTTTCCGGTGGCGGTGAGTTTGGCGCCCTGTCACCAGCGGTCTCCTTCATATCGTACCGCATCGATTTTGCCGGCAATCAAAACACCACGCTGAGCGTCGATCACACGCTGGCCGGTATCCCGCCCATGCAACCGCGGACCGATGAAAGCGTCAGGCTGACGAATTAGGGATTTCGTCCGGTTGGCAAATGAGCGTCACGTGTTCGCGATAAAAGGCCAGGTGACCGGCGATCGCAGCAACCGCCGAATAGGCCGCCTCGTAAGTCCAGACCGCGTTCTCGGCCATGGCACCGCCGGCAACGATCGAATAGTAGGCGGCGTCGCCCTTGAACGGGCAATAGGTGGCATGGTCGGTGGGCTGTAGAAGCGTCATATCCGCATCCACCCGCGGAACGTAATAAACCGGGTCATAATTCGCCTCGTGCATCACCAGGGCATTGGCCGTGTTGGCAACGATTTTGTCGGCAAATGAAACGGTGACACGGCCCTGATAGGCGTTGACGGTGATCGGGTGATCCGGTCCCGGCGTCCTCATCCCCTCCCCTCCTTTGCCGATAGCGCGTTTCATACAGCAAAACCGACATCGGCAACTGCGTCAACCGCGCCAATGGCGATAGAGGGCATAGGCCAAAATGGCGATAAACACAGCCAGGGCCGGCAGCAGGACTACATCAAGCCACACGATCAGGCCGCCGAGACCGACCGCGCCGAGAGCGATGACCAGAACCGGCGTGAAACAGCAGATCGCCGTGACCAGCGTTCCGATAACCCCGACTTTCAACAGGCTGGATTCTTTCATGGCTCAAACGGTCTTTCTCTGGCGAACCGGTGCGATGAGCAGGATGGCCGCGAACAGCGCCGCATAGATGAGGGCGATGCCGAGCGGCAGCATGAAGAGGCCGAACAGGTCCATCATCCAGCCGGTGAGGCTGGCGCCGGCCAGGGCACCAACCCCCCACATGATACCAAAGGCGGCATTGGCGCGCATCAGATCCGCTCCCTCAAGGTGATCGCCAACGATGGTCAGGGCAATTGTATAGACCCCGAACATCAAGGCGCCCCAGATGAACAGGAACGGCCAGATGAATAGGCCGCTTAGATCGATATAGGGCAGCCACAATGCGCCCAGACAACCGGCGGCGGCGCAGACGATCAAGGCAAATTTGCGTGACAATCGGTCGGCCAGCCAGCCGATCGGGATCTGCAGCACCACATTGCCGATGATCAGGGCCGTCAGGGTGAGCGACGCCCGGTCCTCGCCAATGCCATGGTCCAATGCATAGATCACCCACAGCCCCATGGTCGACCCGTCCATATAGGCAAAGGCGGCCACCGCCAATAGCAGGACCGGGACAACGGGAAAGATGGAAAACAGATTTCCCGGGCTGCCATGGAGCGGGCCGATCAGGCGGCGCACGGTGATCATCGGCAGGCCCATGGCCAGGAACGCGGCCGCGGCAACCGCATAAGGGGTGATCCCCTGGTAACCGACCAACGGGATCAAGGCCGGTCCCAGGGCAAAGGCGCCGGCGACAGCGGACGTATAAAGGCCGATCGCGCGGCCGCGCAGGGCTGGCGGCGCAAGCTGGTTGACCCATGTTTCAGACAGCACGAAGAGCATGCTCATGGACAGACCCAGCACGCCGCGGGCGATGAAGATCGCGACCAGGGATTCGCCGATACCGAAACTGACGATCGACAGGGTTCCGATCAACAAGGCGGCGAAACCAAGTGGCCACGGGCCGATCGCCTGGGCCAGCCTTGTCACGATCAGCGATCCGACAAGGACGCCGCTGCCGGCCATGGCGCCCAACAGGCCGATCGTGCTGGCGCTATAGCCCCGCGCCTCAAGAAGCAACGCCAGCGCCGGATAGGTGAAACCGACGGAGAAGGTAAAGGCACTGGCCATGCCGATAATGGCATAAACGGGCAGCATGAAAGGCAATCAGATCATGGGGTCGGCGCAAATTCCGGATCGGGTGACGACACGGTATCGGCCATTGTGGCGCAGGATCGCGGCCGGCTCGGTAACCAAACCAGTCCAATTTGATCGTTTTTGCGACCTTGCTGTTGACAATTCCTCCCCCCGCTCATAAATGAACGCCGACTGTTAGCACTCGCTGACACAGAGTGCTAACAGCTTTTCTTGCAAGTACCAATATTGGCGCACTCAGCCATATCCGCAGAGGAAAAGCAAAACATGAAGTTTCGTCCACTGCACGACCGCGTGGTCGTTCGCCGGGTTGACTCGGAGGAGAAGACCGCCGGCGGCATTATCATTCCAGACACGGCACAGGAAAAACCGATGGAAGGCGAAATCGTCGCCGTCGGTAACGGTGCCCGTGATGAGACCGGCAAGATCGTGGCTCTTGATGTCAAGGCCGGCGACCGGGTGCTGTTCGGCAAATGGTCCGGCACCGAAGTCAAGATCGATGGTCTTGACCTTCTTATCATGAAGGAATCCGACATCATGGGTGTCATCGGCTGATCCCGATCCGACACCCCTTTCATTCCTTCACTCGCACTAACAGGAGTTTCGCAACATGGCTGCGAAAGACGTAAAGTTTTCCGGAGACGCCCGGGAGAAAATGCTTGCCGGCGTCGACACCCTGGCCAACGCCGTCAAAGTGACCCTCGGCCCGAAAGGCCGCAATGTGGTCATCGACAAGTCCTTCGGCGCGCCACGCACCACCAAGGACGGCGTGACGGTGGCCAAGGAAATCGAACTTGAGGACAAGTTCGAAAATATGGGCGCGCAGATGCTGCGCGAAGTCGCCTCCAAGACCAATGACGTGGCCGGCGACGGCACCACCACCGCCACGGTTCTGGCTCAGTCCATCGTGCGCGAGGGCGCCAAGTCGGTTGCCGCCGGCATGAACCCGATGGACGTCAAGCGCGGCATCGACCTGGCCGTGGCCGCCGCGATCGCCGATCTTGAAAAGCGGTCGAAGAAGATCAAGACCTCCCAGGAAGTGGCGCAGGTCGGCACGATCTCGGCCAATGGCGAGACGATCATCGGCGAAAAGATCGCCGAGGCCATGCAGACCGTCGGCAATGACGGCGTCATCACGGTGGAAGAATCCAAAGCGCTCGAATTCGAGCTCGACACCGTGGAGGGCATGCAGTTCGATCGCGGCTATCTGTCGCCGTACTTCATCACCAATTCCGACAAGATGACCACCGAGCTGGAGGATCCCTATATCCTCCTGCATGAGAAGAAGCTCTCCAACCTGCAGGCCATGCTGCCGATCCTGGAATCGGTTGTTCAGGCGAGCCGGCCGCTTCTGATCATCGCGGAAGACGTGGAAGGCGAGGCCCTTGCCACCCTGGTGGTCAACAAGCTGCGTGGCGGCCTGAAGGTCGCCGCCGTCAAGGCACCGGGCTTCGGCGATCGCCGCAAGGCGATGCTGGAAGACATCGCCATCCTGACCGGTGGCCAGGTGATTTCTGAAGATCTCGGCATCAAGCTTGAAAACGTCACTGTCGACATGCTCGGCAAGGCGAAGCGGGTGTCGATCACCAAGGAAAACACCACCATCGTCGATGGCGCCGGCAAGAAGAAAGAGATCCAGGGCCGGGTCGCCCAGATCCGCGCGCAGATCGAGGAGACCACGTCGGACTACGATCGCGAAAAGCTGCAGGAGCGCCTGGCCAAGCTTGCCGGCGGTGTTGCGGTGATCCGGGTCGGCGGTGCCACCGAGATCGAAGTGAAAGAGCGCAAGGACCGGGTCGACGACGCGTTGAACTCGACCCGCGCCGCGGTCGAGGAAGGCATCGTGCCAGGCGGCGGCGCCGCGCTGCTGCGGGCCAAGAAGGCCGTCGGCAAGATCAAGTCCGACAATGCCGACATTCAGGCCGGCATCAACATCATCTCCAAGGCACTGGAATCGCCGCTGCGGCAGATCGTTGAAAATGCCGGCGTGGAAGGCTCCATCGTCGTCGGCAAGCTGATGGAATCGAAAGACAGCATCGGCTTCGACGCGCAGGAGGAAAAATATGTCGATCTCGTCCAGTCCGGCATTATCGACCCGACCAAGGTCGTGCGCACCGCGCTGCAGGACGCCGCTTCGGTGGCCGGCCTGTTGGTGACCACGGAAGCCATGGTCGCCGAACTGCCGAAGAAGGACGCGCCGGCCCCGGCGATGCCCGACATGGGCGGCATGGGCGGCATGATGTAAGGTCATGCGACCCGCCGATTAGGCGAAAAATTAGGGCGGCCCGGTGGGCCGCCCTTTTTCATTTCGATCACTTCGCATTTGCGAAAATCCGGTAATCGGAGGGGCTCACAGCGTACCGGCTGCGGAACTGGCGACTGAAATGGGCCATATCCGTATAGCCGTGCGCGAATGCGATCTGCGTCAGGGATAGGCATGTGTTTCGCCGATCGGCAAGAGCCGCGGCGATGGCACCCAGCCGGGCGTGCCGGATATAGGCGGCCGGCGAGAGGCTGTCACGGCCGAAGACGCGGCTTAGCTGGCGCGCCGATACGCCCATAATTTCCGCCAGTCGGGCACGGTCGAACTCCGGATCGCGCATATTCATGTCAACGATCCTCTTCGCCCGCAGCAACATCAAAAATCCCGGATCCGCCAAGTTCACGACATCCCGGTCGAGCCTGTCGGCCAGCGCCGTCGCGATCAGATCCAAACTGTGGACGGCAAGGGCATTTTCACTTTGGTTACATGCATCGACGGCCGCGGGCAGGCTTGACAGATACCGGGAAACGGCCAGGCCCACGCCCCGCGTTCCGTCGATCCGGCGCGCCGCGGCAACATGGGGATGCGGCAGACGCTGCGCAATCTGCTCTCTTGGAATTTGAAAGACGATCTGTTCGAAACCGGCGGCGAATTCCAGCCGATACTGCCTCGCGGCGTCGTAAAGCGCCATGTCGCCTTCCTGCAATTGGGCAACGCGACCTTCCTGAATGACCCGCCCGGTGCCGCGCATTTGGAGCGACACCAGCAAATCGTCGCTGGGCATCGTTGCCAGGCGATGCCGGCTGCGGGTGACGTCCTGCATGTCGGCGGTAACGGTTGAGACCTGGATTTGCCCCAGGTCGGCGCGGGAGATTCTCCCCTGGAACCGGTTTTTTCGGTCGCTCCGGCAATCGAGACCGACATAGACGTCGCAGATGAGATCCGACCAATATGCAAGCCGGTCATTTCTGGGCAGATGGTCTGTTGAAAAGATTTCCATGGCCAAAGGGGGATCAAAATCCTCACCATATTGGCCCAAATTTCATCATCAATTGTCCCGCTCCGTCAAGCTAGCGAATTCAAAAGTCGCGACAGTAGGGTGCCGGAAACCGCGCGGTGAAAGCGTAGCCTCCGGCAAATCAAGGAGGATGCGACAATGCCCAACAGACAATTCGCCATTGCCGCCGTTCAGGCGGCGCCGGTGTTTCTCGACAAGCATGCCACGACAAGAAAGGCAATCGATCTCATCGCCGAGGCAGGCGCGCAAGGGGTGAAGGTGATCGCCTTCCCGGAGACCTGGATCAGCGGCTATCCCTATTGGATCTGGCTCGGCGCGCCGGCCTGGGGCATGCAGTTCGTTCAACGTTACTACGACAATTCGCCGGTGGCGGAGGGTCCGGAAGAGCATGACCTGCGGGATGCGGCGCGGCGTCACGGGATGACCGTGATCATGGGACTGAGCGAGCGGATCGGCAGCAGCCTCTATATGGCTCAGTGGATCATCGGGCCGGATGGCGAGATGATTGCCCGCCGCCGCAAACTGAAACCCACCCATGTGGAACGGACCGTGTTCGGCGAAGGCGACGGCAGTGACCTTGCGGTTCACGAAACCGAGTTCGGCAAGATCGGCGCCCTGTGCTGCTGGGAACATCTGCAGCCTTTGACAAAATACGCCATGTATGCCCAGGGCGAGCAGATCCATGTGGCCGCGTGGCCTGCCCTGTCGCTCTATCGCGGCGGCGCTTACGCGCTTGGCCCGGAGGTCAATGCCGGCGCCGCCAGCCAGACCTATGCGGTGGAGGGCCAATGCTTCGTGCTGGCGTCCTGCGGCGTCGTATCCCCGGAGATGATCGAGATGTTATGCGACGGGGAGGACAAGAGGCAGATGTTGCAAGCCGGCGGCGGTTTCTCCCGTATCTATGGACCGGACGGCTCGCCGCTCGGCGAAAATCTCTCAGAAACCGAAGAGGGTCTGGTGATCGCCGAAATTGACCTGGGCATGATTTCGCTTGCCAAGGCCGCGGCGGATCCGGCCGGGCATTACAGCCGGCCCGATGTGACCCGCCTTTTGATCAACCGCAGAGCGGCTCGGCCGGTCGTGGAATTCGGCGAGGATGCGGAGGGCGGTATCGCCGACCCTGCATTCGACGCGGAGGATGTTCCGGAGGCAGCGCAATGAGAACCAATGGACCAAGAGGCGAGACATGGTCGTCGCTTGTGATCGGCCCGAGTTTATCGATCCTGTGGGCCGGACCGGTAAGTTCGGCGAACTCGGATAGTCCGTGGCAGTTGAAAAATGCCGGACCGACAATCAATACCGAGTATCACGAAGGGTGGGCGACGCTGGCGGCCGACGGATTGACGCTTTATTTCGGATCCAACCGGCCCGGCGGATTTCATCCGGCCAATATCGACGATCACTGGGTCATCGGCAAGGACGGCAAACCCACCCGCTACGACATCTATGTTGCCCACCGGAAAAGGCGCGGCGATCCATGGTCGAAACCGGCGCTGCTGCCGGAGCCGATCAACAGCACGGCTAACGATCACAGCGCCTCGATTTCGGCCGACGGGCATTACCTTTTCTTTGCCAGCGACCGGCCGGGCGGCTGTGGCGACCTGGATCTTTATGTCAGTTATCGCGACGACATAGAAGACGATACGGCGTGGCAGGCACCGCGGAATCTGGGCTGTGTCGCCGACGGCGGACCGAACGGACGGGCGATCGAATCGTGCCCCGTTCTTCGCGACGGCCGGGTTTACTTCACCGCCTCAACGACCCCTGATCCGATGACGCTGGATTTCAAGGTGTCGGAGTTTACAGCGGCCACATTAAAGGGGTCGACGGCGGTAAAACTGCAAATGAGCACGGCGTTCATGGATGCCCATTTCGACCCGTATCACGGATATATTTGGGCCGGATATCCGACCGGCGGGATCGGCGGCAGCGACATCTGGATCTTCGAAAACGCCGCGTCCGCCGACGATCCGGCACTTTGGCGATCCCCGAAAAATCTGGGGTCACCCATCAATACCGAACACGAAGAGCATATGCCGTCGGCGACAACGGACGGACGGCTGATGACATTGGTATCGGACAGGCCCGGTGGACATGGCGGGCTTGATATCTACGAGGCCCGAAGGTAACCGCCGGCGTCAAACACCTCCCTCAGCGCTGCGGGCCGGATTATCCCGGCGGTGGTCCGGCCCGCAAGGCGCCGTCAAGGCGCCCGCGCAACACCAACGGCCACCTGAAACCCATTGGTCGGACAATGCTCCAATCGACGGGTCCGGCCGTTGCCGCTTTTTTTCGCACTAAACCTAAAACACGGGAAACTTCATCTGGGCCCGCCAATACTTAGCCAATAATAGAATGATAATGAGAATTATTCGCAATAATTGAGACGATACTCTAATTGGAGTTAGCATTTATAAAATTTCAACCTATCGATACTAACTCATTTATCCCATGCACATTTTCATTGCTAGGGACATGCGAAAAAATGATGCGTATTGATGTTAATCCTACCGACAAGCAGATATTTTTTGACAAAGGCGACATCATAGTCAGCAAAACCGATTTAAAAGGTCGCATCACCTATGCCAACGCGACCTTTCAAAAAATTGCCGGCTTTTGCGAGGCAGACCTGATAGGCCAACCGCACAGCATCATCCGACATCCGGATATGCCGCGTTGCGTCTTCAAGCTGCTTTGGGACCGCCTGACTACCGGTAACGAAGTCTTCGCGTACGTGAAAAATCTAACCAGGACCGGCGACTACTACTGGGTCCTGGCTCACGTCACGCCGTCTTACGACGGGGCCCGCCGGCCGATCGGATACCATTCCAATCGCCGCGTGCCGGATCCGGAAATCGTGCGCACGGTGTTCGAACCTCTTTATGCGGATCTGGTTCGACAGGAAAACGCCGAATCCAGCCGCAAGACCGGTATGAACAAAGCCTTTGATACCCTGTCGGGGATCCTGTCGTCCAAGGGGATCAGCTATGACGAATTCATCTTCTCTCTCTAAAGCCGCCGCCGCCCTTTGCCTGACCATTGCCGCCTGCCCGATCGCCGCGGGGTCGGCTTATTTCGGGTTTGCAATTCCCGCGCTGATGGCATCAACAGTCGCGATGGTCGGCGGGGTGTTCGCCCTTCGCCAGGTCTCGGCTTGCCGGCATACGATCACGAGTGTCGCGGAGACCTGCCGGGCTCTGACGATGGGCGACTTCGAGGCGCGCATTGTCGGCGTCGTCGATGGCGGCGAGATGCGCGACCTCCAGGATGGCATCAATGACCTGATCGACCGCACCGATGCCTATATTCGTGAATCCCAGGCGGCCATGGACGCAGTGCGCCATTCCCGGTTCTACCGGCGGATCCTGCCCGATGGACTGCATGGCGCATTTCGCGATGCCAGCGAGTCGATCAACGAGGCGACCAGTGTGATCCGCGATCGCATGCAGACCTTCAACCAGTCAACCGAGCATTTCGAAGACGCCATCGGCGATGTCGTGGAAACCCTGTCGCAAACTTCGACCGACATGGGTAGCGCGGCGCAACAGATGAAGGCCGGCGCAGATATTTCCGAAGACCGGGCCGAACAGGTCAGCGCGGCCGCCGAACAGGCAACCGGCGGGGTCGAATCGGTCTCCGTCGCCGCCCGGGAACTACGCGAATCAGTCGCGGAGGTCGGCACCCAGATCGAGCATTCGTCGAGCGTATCGCAACAGGCGGTGAAAATGGCGGAGGAAACCAGCGCCATCGTCACCGGACTGAGCAATTCGGCAGAACGGATCGGCCAGGTGGTGGAAATGATCAACGACATCGCCACGCAGACCAACCTGTTGGCCTTGAACGCCACGATAGAGGCGGCCCGGGCCGGCGAAGCGGGCAAGGGCTTCTCGGTCGTCGCCAACGAGGTCAAGACGCTTGCCGGGCAGACGGCGCAGGCCACCGACGAAATCGCCAGCCAGGTCGCCGATGTGCAAAAAACGACCCGCCAGGCTGTCACGGCGATTACCGACATCACGTCGACGATCAGCGATATCAGCCAGGCGACCGACGCCATCGCCTCGGCGATCGACTTCCAGGCCGGCGCCGCCGACAGGATATCGGGCAGTGTCGAGTTGGCGTTTACCGGGACATCCCAGGTCAGCGCCAATGTGGAGGACGTCAAGACGACGGCGGCGCAGAACCAGTTGCTGGCCGAGACCGTCACCGGTTCCGCCGGCGACCTCTCCGAACAGGCGTCCCGACTGTCCCAGGAGGTGCATGATTACCTGTCCGCCCTGCGATCGGGACGGCAGAACGATGGCACCGCCGAGGCCGACGCGGCGTGACTTGACCGGCCTGCCGGAACGTGGCACAGCTTTTTCATACATCAAGAGAAGGGCTGGCGCCCTCGCCAACCTGCCGACCGCGGCAAGGTGGCCTCCGTTCGAGACGAGCGGGATGCGGCTGATCATGGATCAGCAAACAAAGCGGTCCGCGCCAGTCCTCCTCGGCACCTGCTGATGGAGGATTTTTTATGTTCGAAGACGCCCTCACCGACCCTGTCCCGCCTGCCGACGATCCGCACGGCCGCGACCATGACGGCCGCGAATTCGACTACCGGCTGCTCGTTGCCGGGTTGCGAAGCCGGGCGACGATCGGCTTGCTGAGTGCCGGCCGGGCCTGCAGCACTTTGCCGGCTCACCTGCGCCAGACCAGGCGGAGCGACCAACAGCGCTTGTGGGATCTCGGCCACCCGTCGATTGTCGACGAAGTATTGTTGGCCGACGCCATCGCCCGCCGGCCGGCGCTTGCCCGCCGGATCGCCCGAAAATTGCGGCGCGGACCGAATGTGACCTGACAAATACCATCCTAATCGGTCATTATCGGTGTCATAAAAGTCCTTCCTGCCGCCACCGGGAGACCCGATCCATGCCGTCCTATGGTTACCTGCGCAATATCCGCTTGAAATGCGAGATCGGCGTGTTTGACGCCATTTTGTTCGTTCTTGTCTGGCTGGTGATCGCTGTCGTCACGCTCGGCATCGGTACCGTGTTCGCGTTCTACTATTTCTACAACGCGATTATCGACAAGACCTATGTCACCGACCGCAACGGCGAACCGATCGCGCGGCTGGAATGCGACCTTCAACTGACCGAGATCATCGGCCATATCGTGATCTGGATCGTCATCGGTTTCGTCACGCTCGGCATCGGATTCCTGGTGTTTCATTTCATGATCTTCCGCATGTGCCTGAACCGCACCATCGTGGTGCCGAAACTGGTGCGCGAGGACTTGAGCGGGCGGCGTACGCCTTACTGACAGACGGTCAGGCCGAATATTGCAATTGGCCGGCAATGATGCACAGTGGCGATCTTTACGGGGAAGCATGATGGACGAAAGCGGACTGATCGTCGCCGAAGACGGTCGCAAGCGCTGTTGGTGGCACGGCGGCCAGACCGACTACCAGGCCTATCACGACGAGGAATGGGGCCGGCCGGTGGCCGATGATCGCCGTCTGTTTGAGAAGATCTGCCTGGAAGGATTTCAGTCGGGCCTCTCCTGGCTCACCATTTTACGCAAACGGGAGAATTTCCGCGCCGCCTTTGCCGGCTTCGATTTTTCGACCGTTGCGGCGTTCGGTGACGCCGATATCGAGCGCCTGTTGGGGGATGCGGGCATCGTCCGCCATCGCGGCAAGATCGTATCGACCATCAACAATGCGGCCCGGGCTCTGGATCTTGCCGATGAATTCGGATCTTTGGCCGCCTATTTCTGGAGCTACGAGCCGGGTCCGGACGACCGGCCAAAGGTGCTGGACCACGCCACATTGATGACGCTGGCCAAGACGGAAACGTCGACCCGGTTGTCGAAAGACCTGAAACGTCGCGGCTGGTCGTTTGTCGGTCCGACCACAGTCTATGCCTTCATGCAGGCCATGGGCATGGTCAACGACCATATCGAGGGTTGCTGCATCCGCGATGCGGTGGAGGCCGACCGCGCCGCCTTCACCCGCCCACAGGCTAAGTCATCCAGCTAACTCGAGTTGCAGGAAAACGGATTCACGAATCCAATCACACAGTCATTCCCACGAAAGTGGGAATCCAGGGCCACAAGACATCGGCCTATGCCTGCTGCCTTGGATTCCCGCTTTCGCGGGAATTGTCTGTTGAAATTTTGTTATTATCGGATTGCGAGAGGCGGCGCGCGCCGCCTCTCGCGGGATGCAGCGATCGTGCGGGAATGAGGCTTTGACGCCTGTCGTCATCCTGATCCTGTATCCCTTGGTCCCACCGTTTGATGAGTTGAAGGGGCTGTGACGCCCGCAGACAATTAAAAACAGAAGGACCTGATCAGTATGACCTGTTGCGCATCCCAAGACAAATGGCATTTCGGCATTGACGTGGCCAAGGCCCATCTCGACATCCACTTGGCCGAGACCGGTGACCGCTGGCAGGTCGCCAACACGGCCCGTGCGATCAAGACATTCGTGCAGACCGCCGGTGACCGGCTCGCCGAGGCCTTCATCACCGTCGATATGGCCGGTGGCTTCGAGCGACTTTCCTGCGACCTTCTTCTGGCGCACGGCTTTGCCGTGCACCGGGCCCATCCCTACCGGGTCAAGAGCTTTGCCCGCGCCTGCGGCCAGATCGCCAAGACCGACACCATCGATGCCCGCCTGCTGGCCCTTTACGGCCGCGACAGACGGCACGATCTGGCCCTTTATCAGCCGCACACGGCCCACCAACTGGCCCTCAAGGCGCTGGTGGAGCGCCGCGCCGACCTGGTCGACATGCAAACCCAGGAGAAAAACCGCCTGGCCGCCCCGACCGGCAATGCCGCGGTCGTCAAAAGCTGCCGGTTGCTGCTGGCAACCTTGAAACGCCAGATCAAGACCATCGACACCCAGATCGACCGGCTGATCGACCAGGACGCCCGGACCCGCGCCAAGGCCAAGGTCTTGCGTGCCATATCCGGCATCGGCCCGCAGACCACAGCCGTGCTGATCGCCCTGATGCCCGAATTGGGCGACATGACCGGAAAACAGGCCGCCAGCATCACCGGCCTCGCACCGGCCGCCAATGACAGCGGTACCAGACGCGGATACCGACCCGTTCGCGGCGGACGACCACAGTTGCGCAAGGCCCTCTTCATGGCCGCCCTGAGCGCAATTCGCCACAACGAAACCCTCAAAGCCAAATATCAAAACCTCATCGAAAAAGGAAAAAAACCCATCGTCGCAATCATCGCAATCGCACGAAACCTAATCGTCATCGCAAACGCTAAAGTCAGAGATGAAATCTATGCTATCAACTGAGTTGATGACAACTTCATATTTCGTAATGAACCCGATTAAACGCAATACGCGTTACTTATTGACGACCTTGGCGGCCAGTGCCTCGTAGAGGGGGTTGCGCGCCTGGAAGATGTAATCGTGCCCGGTCACGGTCACGGTATCCGCGCCCTGGTCGCGCAGCCAGGCGGCGCAGCCATAGGCCCGGGACTGCGGGCAAAGCAGAACTGCCCCGCCATCCGACCGCTTGATATCGATGCAGTCGAACCGCTCGCGGGCCTCCGCTACCTGCCCGTCGTCAAGGTCGATCCCGGCGGCGACCTGGCGGCTGGTGCGCGCCAGTTCTTCCGCCGATACCCGGTCCAGGATATCACGCAGGCTGTTCAGGTGATCGCCCCGCCAGGCGGTGTTTAGCGACGCCATCAGGCAGGCTTGCGACCGCAGGATCACGCCGTCACTGAGCACTTTCAGATTGTTCGCCGCCAGCGTTGACCCGGTGGTCGTGATATCGACGATCAGTTCCGCCGCGCCGGAGGCCGGCGCGCCCTCGGTCGCGCCCTGGCTTTCGACGATGCGGTAATCGGCGATGCCGTGTTCGGCGAAGAAATCACGGGTCAGGTGGACATATTTGGTGGCGATGCTCAGCCGGCGTCCGTGGCGATGGCGAAAATCGGAACTGACATCATAAAGATCGGTCATCGAGGTGACGTCGATCCAGGCATCGGGCACGGCAACCACCAGATCCGCATGGCCGAAGCCGAGCGGCGCCACGACATGGACGCTTGACTCAGGATCGGGAATGGTTTCGCGCACCTGGTCGAGCCCGGTGACGCCAAGATGCACGGTACCGGCGGCCAGTTCCCGGCTGATCTCGGAGGCCGACAGGAAGGCGATCTCAACGCCGGCAATGCCATCGATGGCGCCGCGATAATTACGCCGCCCGCCGGGCCGGACGATGGTCAGCCCGGCGCGGCTGAAGAAGGCGTCGCTGTTATCCTGCAGGCGGCCCTTGGAGGGCACGGCGATGATCAGCGGACCGGTCATTGGCCGCCTCCCGCCAGTCGGTCGATCCACATGGAAAATCCGACCGCCGGCACTTCGGACGGCGCCCCCAGAAGGGTCAGTAGACCGTCATATCGTCCGCCGCCCACCAACGGTTGGGATGCGCCCGGTCTGCTGCCGTAAATCTCAAACACGAAGCCGGTATAATAGCCGAGGCGGCGACCGAAATCGGTGCGGAACTCCAATTTATCAGGGTCGAAGCCGCCGGCCTCGAGACCATCGATCCGCTCGGCGAACCGGTCAAGGGCAGTGGCGATGTCCAGCCCGGAATCGGACGCCATGCGCGCAATATCCGCGGCTGCCTGGCGCGGGGCTCCGCTCACTGCAAGATAACGACGCAGGAACGCCGCCGCCTGGCGGATTTCCGGCCGGCTGATCGATAATTCGGTCTGTTCGACGAAGCGCTCGGCAATTTCAGCAGCCGTCCGCCCGCCGACCACCGACAATCCGGCGATCGCCATGAAGTCCTGCACCAGCCGGCCGGCGGTTTCGGGATCATCATTTTCCAGCGCCGCCGCAATGCCGGGATAGGTGACCCGATCGCCGCTGTCAGTCCCGGCCATGCGCTTCAGCCACTGGTCCATCCGCACATCGTCATCGAGCGCATCGCGTAAACGGCGTCGCCAGGCCGCTGTCAGGTTCAAGGCGTCGAGCACTGCCGTGAACAGGCCGATATCGCCGATCCGGATCCGCGTGTCCGCCTGGCCGAGCACCGCCAGGCTGTCACGGGCAAGGGCCAGGGTTTCAGCGTCAGCCTTGATGCGATCGGTCCGCCCGATCGATTCGATGCCGGCCTGGGGAAATTCACCGCCCTTTCCGGCGCGCTGGCGAAAGACGGGGCCGAAATAGGCATAGGAGGCGATGCGGTCCGCCTGCCCCGTCTGCACATGGCGGCGGCAGACGGGAATCGTGAAATCGGGTCGCAGACACAATTCGACACCGTCGCGTGCGGCGGTCAGGAACAGCCGCCGCCGCAATTCCTCACCGGCAAGGTCGAGAAAGATATCCGCGGGCTGCAGGACCGCCGGTTCGACGAATTGGTATCCCGCATCGGCGAAGCATCGCAGCAATCTGTCCTGGTCACCGGTGGGAAAGGTGGCGCTCATCACCGCCTCACGCGCCGTCCCGATCGGCGGCCTGGGCTGTCAAGATCCCCTGTATGGCCGATACCAGGTCGCCTTGCTTCACGGTCACCTGCGCCGGACGGCTCTCCCGCCAGGTCTTGTTATCGGCAATCTCCTGCGATAGGCGCTTGCCCTCGATCAGGTCCTTGATCTGGACCTCGCCGGCTTCCCGTTCGTCGGACCCTTGGATGACCACGCAGGGAGCGTCGCGGCGGTCGGCATATTTCATCTGCGCCTTCATGCCGGATCCGCCCAGATACATCTCAGACCGGATGCCGGCGCGCCTCAGTTCAGAGACCATCGACTGATAGGCCGGCACCTGGTCGCGATCCATGACCAGCACCACGACCGGCCCGACATCCGGCTTGTCATCGAGCTTGCCAAGCACCTTCAAGGCGGCGGCAAGCCGGGAGACACCGATGGAAAAACCGGTCGCCGGCACTTCCTGGCTACGGAATCGCCCAACCAGGCCGTCATATCGACCACCGCCTGCGACCGAGCCGAAGCGCACGGTGTCGCCATCCTCATTGGTGACCTCGAATGTCAGGTCGGCTTCGTAGACCGGTCCGGTGTAATATTCCAATCCGCGCACCACCGACGGATCGATGACCGCCCGGCCGTCATCATAGCCGGCAGCGGTGAACAGATCCGCCATCTGTGCCAATTCATCGACCCCCTCCAGGCCGCGCTCGCTGTCACCGACAAGGGCACGCAGATTAGCG
The DNA here is from genome assembly GCA_965224185.1 of Rhodobiaceae bacterium. Classification (GTDB taxonomy): domain Bacteria; phylum Pseudomonadota; class Alphaproteobacteria; order Rhizobiales. The sequence goes on from OZ245042.1 coordinate 1,189,951, forward strand.
ATCGTCGCTTCGGCACTGTCTCCGCGGGCGCTGACAAATCGCATCACGGTTTCCACCGACGACGCCTCGAGGCCGGCGCCCTTGGTGAAGGCACCGGATTCGTCCAACCGCCCGTCCTGAAGCAGCGCCGACACGCCTTCCGGTCCGAGCCGGTCCAGCTTGTCGATCGCCCGCAGCACGGTCAGCCGGGTCTGTGTATTGCGCTCTTCGGCGAGCCCGATGACATCCATGACCCCGTCCAGCACCTTGCGATTGTTGACCCGGATCGCGAAGTCGCCGCGTTCGATGCCCAGCCGTTCCATCGTGTCGGCGGCCATCATGCAAATTTCCGCATCGCCGGTCACATTTGGCGAGCCCACCGTATCGGCGTCGAACTGCATGAACTGGCGAAACCGGCCGGGGCCCGGTTTTTCGTTGCGGAACACATAGCCCAGGCGATAGGACCGGTAGGGCTTGGGCAGGCGCTCGAAATTCTCGGCCACGAAACGGGCGAGCGGCGCCGTCAGGTCATAGCGCAGGCTGAGCCATTGCTCGTCGTCGTCCTGAAAGGAAAAAACCCCCTCATTGGGCCGGTCCTGATCCGGCAGGAATTTGCCCAGAGCCTCTGTAAATTCAATCGCCGGCGTCTCCACCGGTTCAAAACCATAGAGCTCGAAGACCTGCCTGATGGTCGCAAGCATGGCCTCCACGGCCTTTATGTCGGCCGGGCGGTTATCGGAAAATCCGCGTGGCAACCGGGCCTTGATCCGGTTTTTCTGATCCTGCTTGCCCATCGAAACGAGAAACCTTGTAAATGATCGCCGGTTTCCTAGACCAACGCGCCTGGGAGAGCAAGGCGGCGGGCCATCAATCCGGCGGTTCGGCAAAGCCGTCATCCGGCCGAGCGGGGCACCGTTGACAAATATCGACCATTACCGTTTAGACAGCAGCCGTATGTTCTGGAACAATTGCATGAAGCGCATCAAAGTCATTGCCCTTGATTACGGACTTACCTTCGGCATCGACAGAGCGATCCGGGATCTGGTGGATTGCGACGCCCTGACGGGCATCGGCGTCATTGCCGCGTCCGAAATGATGGGCCGGGAAGCAAAGCCCCTTTATGATTGCGTGCAGGTTCGGCGGAACCGGCCGTGCCTTGGCCTGGAGCTGGCGTTGACGGCCCCTTTCGCACCGCTCAGCGACGCCGGCAAAAACAAGTTCGGGGAGGTGTTCCCCACAATCCGCGCCTGGTCCTTGCGATTACGGGCCGGCCTGATCCCACGCCGGGTGCTGGCGGAGGAAATCCGCGCGCAGCATGCCGCCTTCATCGACCAGTTCGGCGAGCCGCCGCATTTTGTCGACGGCTGGCAGAACTGCCATTTGGCCTTGCGCGTTCGCAAGGCCTTCCTGTCGGTCGCATCGCAACTCGCCTGGGCGCCCGATGCCTGGTATCGAGCCGACAATCGCGACCATTGGAGCTGGCGGCGCTTCGCCGACCGAGCGGCCCCGGTAGGCATTTCGGTCAGCCGACAGGTGATCACGATCGCCGCCGGCCAAGGCGGCGCGGATATGCACGAAGGGTTTTTCCGGCAGGCCGGGACCCTGCAAGAAGGCGCCGTGGTGTTATGCCGCCCGGCGGAAATCGATGACCGGCTGAGGAAACTCGATCCTCAGGCCGGTCATCGTGAGGCCGTCTACAGGTTTCTAACCGGGCCGGATTTCGCGCTGGTGCTGCGCGAACACGACATGTTCCTGTATTAGAAAGTGTCCATTGAGGCTTATGCCCCGGCCGATTGAAGATTGGACGCCGTGCGGCGGTTGTCGAGCGCCAAGGCCCCGGCGCCGCGAGCGACAAGCAGCAGCAGGCCGCCTGTAATCGACAGGTTCTTCATGAACATGATCATCTCGATCTGTTCGCCGAGATTGCTGTGGAAGATCACCGCGGCGACCAGGGTAAAGCCGGCCAACGCCAGGGCCGCGGGACGGGTAAGGAAGCCGATGGCGATCAGGATGCCGCCGACCACCTCGACCACAATGACCAGGGGTAACAATATGCCGGGAACACCGAAGGCCTCCATGTAGCCTGACGTGGCGCCATAGTCGAAAATCTTGCCGATACCGGACAAGATGAAGATCAGGGCAAGAAGAATCCGCCCGGCAAGGTTGGCATAGGGTGATAATCCGTCCATTATTGGCTCCTCGGTTGTGGAATTCGGGACAAGGCTGCTGTTCCGGCCGAAATGGGGACGGTGCGACACGACCGGTAGATGCCGGATCGTGGACACATTGTTTCCGGTCGTTGAACAGCGGGCGATGTGCCGATTTACCCGCATGTGGCCCCAGGGGGCGGACGGATGTGGATCGACGACACGTTTCTGGAAAAGAGCTTCTCGCTTTCCGGGCTGCCGCAAGACCTGGCGGCCGGACTGGTGAAACTGGCAAGACCGGTTAATCTGGATGCCGGCCAGGTGCTGTTCGTCGCCGGCGATCCGGGGAACGGTTTTTACTCGGTCATCGACGGTTCACTGAAGGTCAGCATCATATCCGGCGAGGGGGATGAGCAATTACTGGCGGTATTGGGACCGGGATCGATCGTCGGCGAACTCGCCCTGTTCGATGCCCGCACCCGCTCTGCGACGGTGACCGCCATGAAGCCGACCAAGCTCGCCTTTATCGACCGCTTCGGCTTTGAAGGCTTCGGCGACGACAATCCGGCGATCTACCGGCACATGCTCAGTATCCTCGGCTCGCGCCTGCGCCAGGCCAATGACGTCCTGGCGGCGCGCAATTTCCTGCCGTTGCCCGGCCGTGTGGCTCAGACCCTGTTGCAACTTGCCGATACGTTCGGGAAACCGGTCGACGGCGACCGCACCTTGATCCATTACAAGATGAGCCAGGCGGATCTGGCGAATATGGCCGGGGCGGCGCGGGAAAATGTCAGCCGGGTGCTCAATCAATGGCGGCGCGGCGGCATAATTTCGCGCATTTCTGGCTATTATTGCATCGAAGACCGGGAAGCCCTGGAGGCGGCGTCCCAGTTATAGTCGGCGTCGGCCGATCGTCTGCAAACCCCCGGCCGCGTCAGGCAAACAGCGCGTCGATGTCATCCTGGGAGGCGATGTTCTGATCGGTTTCCAGGGCCGGACCGTTGAGCAACGCGGCATCGCCCTCGGCAACGGGCATCGAATCAATGTTGAGGCCGTCAAAGGCATCGATGCCGCCCCAGATCTCCATCATGCGTACAATGCGTTCTTCGATGAACTTCAAGGTGCCGACGACTTTCGAGATCCGCTGTCCGGTCAGATCCTGGAAATTGCAGGCCTCGAAAATACCGACCACACTGTCGCTGATCTCCGAAACCGTGTCGGCCTGATTACCGGTCAGTTGCGCGGTGAGCACACCGGCCTTGTCGTCAATGGTTTCGGCGGCGTGCAGTATGGTTTCGGTCGCCTGTTCGGTGCCGATCACGATGGCGTCGAGTTCATCGGTCACCCGGAGCATCTGTTCGCCTTCGAACCCGGAATGATGCAACGTCGCGATCTCGGTCTTGGTTTTGTTGATCGCCTCGTACATCTCTTCCAGTTCGGTTTTCAGCTTAAGGGCCTCGCGCAGTTCCTGCTTGTAATCAGAGAGCACCGATCCGCTGATTTCCTGGGTGGGTTTGATAAGCTTGCGCACCTCTCCGATTTCCCGCAGGATTTGCTGGTGCCGAAAGTCGGCATTCCCGCCACCGGATCCGTTGCCGGGCCCGTCTGCAGGTTCGGCCTCATCGAGAAATGATTCGATACGGAAGCGTTTACGCGTCGCCACCATCGGATATTCACCCCCTTGCTACTACAAACCGGAGTGTAGCCGCGGCACCATTAACGAAACCCTTCCGCTCTGCCAATTGCGGCATGAAATTGCCACAGCTCGGTTATTTACGATGACGCACAGTTGTGGATTGACCGGATAGGCGTGCTTTGCCACCTTAAGAAGATCGAAATGAGATATGCCACGATGCCGACACCGCCGGGCACAACGCTGCGCTCAAGACTATTGGCCTTGCTTGCCGGTTTGGCCCTGTTGGCGCTCGCGCAAGGCGCCTTGGCAAGTCCGTCCCGGTTTTCCGACATGGAATTGGCGGACGGCTTCATGCGCACCGTATTCGGCCTGGAATATGGATCCTGGGGCTTCAATGCCAACCAGGTGAAGAAGTATACGCGGACCGTGCGCATCTATGTGCATAGCAAGTCCCGCCGCAACCGGGCGCGGTCGGCCAGGCAGGCCATACGACTGCTCAACCGGCAAATCCGCGGCCTGAACCTGGTCAACGCCAAATCGGCCTCGACCGCCAATTTCCACCTCTATATTGTCGACCGCCGGCACTACAAGAACACGGTGCGCGAACGGGTCTTCAAGAACCGGGCGGCACATGTGCCGGGCCGGTGCCTGGTACATGTCGAAGCATCGCGCTCCGGCATCCGCCGGTCGGCCGCGGTGATCGTTGCCGACGAGGGCGAATTCCTGTTTCGGCGCTGTCTCTATGAGGAGATCCTGCAAGGGCTTGGACCGATGAATGACGATTCGCGGCTGGTCCACAGTGTCTTCAACGATCGGTCCCGGCACGCCGGCTTCACCCCGTTCGACCGCTATATCCTGAACATGCTCTATGACCGGAGGATCCGCCCGGGCATGAACCGAAAGGAAGCACGCCAGGTGTTGCCGGCGGTCATTCGGGACGTGCGCCGCCGGTTGCGGTGATCAAGGCCGCAGGATCGGGCGGGGAAACGTTCTGCTAACCAATCGGGCAAGGAATCGCCGGCAAAGCGACTTTGCCATACGCGGATTCACTATTCGCTGGCATGGCGGGCGTTATCGTGTCGGCAGGGGTGGAGCTCATATCGGTTTGCCGTGGCGAACCGGTTATCCGCTTTTTGTGTGACGAAATGTAGAGAGTACGTCTGATGAAACGCGCCGCGATCAGCGCGCTTAGCGCGCTCCTTGGGGTGGTTGCTTGGTCCATGCCCGGCCAGGCCGACCAAATCAACCGCTATCGAATAAGCCCGCCTGTGGTGCTCAGTCCCAATCTGACCGAGCCCTGGCTGTTGCAATTGCGTCCGTCGCAACGGACCACCGGCCGCTACAATACCGAAAGACGCAGTATCCGCATGCCGCAACAGCGGGTTCGCGCAATGCCAGAGCGCCGGGCCAGCCGGCGTAACGCCGAGCCGCGGCGTAGCCGAATGGCGCAGCCGCGCCGCCGGATCGATCCCAAATACCTGCCGCAATCGGTTTCCTATGACGGTCCGCATGGTCCGGGAACCGTGATCATCGACACCAAAAGCCGCTTCTTGACCCTGGTCGGCAGCGGCGGCCAGGCGCGGCGCTACGGGATCGGCGTCGGCCGTCCAGGCTTCATCTGGTCGGGCAATGTACGCATCGCGCGCAAAAAGGAATGGCCCAGTTGGCGGCCGCCGGCGGCCATGCGCAAGCGGCAACCGAACCTGCCCAAATACATGGAAGGCGGACCGCGCAATCCGCTCGGCGCCCGGGCGATGTATCTTTATGAGGGCAATCGCGACACGCTTTACCGGATCCACGGGACCAATGAACCCTGGACCATCGGTCATGCGGTGTCGTCGGGCTGTATCCGCATGCGCAACGAGGACGTGATCGATCTCTATCAGCGGGTGCCGGTGGGGTCGAAGGTGGTGGTCCTTTAAGCCACCCGCGCGAACCAGCCTGCGACCGCAGTCTTCAAAAGGCCGGCCGGCGCCATGCCGGGCCGGCCTTTTTCATTGCCGAAGCCGCCGCCGGGCAATCAAGTTCGGGTGAGTTGCCGACCATCATCTTGAGAATGCCGGGCGACCGCCCTAAAGTTCCCCTCGAATCGGGCCCTATTTCACAGACCTTCGGTTCGGGCATTGTTGGGTGCTGAATGATTGGGAGGCTTTTGCCGATGTATTTGCGTGTTTGTCTGATCTTGTCCGGCCTGGCACTTTTCGCCATCGGATCAGTTTGTTCGACGCCGGCCATGGCGGAGCAATATTTCGATCCGGTATCCAAGAAATGGATCACCTACAAGGCGTCCCACTGGGGCGGCAAAGCCGGCAAAACGTTCAAACCCTCGCCCCGCTATCGACGGCAGTCGGTGTCCTATCGCAGCGGCGAGGAGCCGGGCACGGTGATCATCGATACGCGCAAGAAATATCTTTACTATGTGACGAGCCGCAACCGGGCGATCCGCTACGGTGTCGGCGTCGGCCGGGAAGGTTTTGGCTGGTCGGGCGTGGTGAAGGTCGGCGCGAAAAAGCAATGGCCGAGCTGGGTGCCGCCCAAGGACATGCTGAAGCGGCAGCCGGACCTGCCGAAATTCATGGCCGGCGGCCCGAAAAATCCGCTCGGCGCCCGGGCCATCTACCTGTTTGAGGGTCGCAAGGACACGCTTTATCGCATCCATGGCACCAATGAGCCGTGGACTATCGGACACAATGTGTCGTCGGGCTGTATCCGCATGGTCAATGACGACGTGATCGACCTTTACGAGAAGGTGAAGGTCGGCTCGAAGGTGATCGTCAAGGAAAGCAGCGGCTTCGCATTTTTCAATTAGGTACGATGGCGTCGGTGGCAGCCGCCGAGACTTGAGCACCGGCTTGAAGATCCTGGAATGAGGCCCGTCCGGGTCTCACAAGCATGGTGACCCAGGGGGAACCATGGCCAGACAGACCGTATCATCGGGTTCGCCTTTGGAGCCGGAAATCGGTTTCAGCCGCGCCGTGCGTCACGGGCCGGTCATCGCGGTCTCAGGAACCGCGCCGATCGCGCCGGGCGGCGCAACGGCGGCACCGGGCGACGTGTACGGGCAGACCTTGCGTTGTCTGGAGATCATCGAAGCGGCGATCACGCAGGCCGGCGGCAAAATGGAAAACGTGGTGCGCGTCCGGGTGATGTTGGTCGACATCAGCACCTGGAACGAGGCGGCGCGGGCCCATGGCCGGTATTTCGCCGAAATCCGACCGGCCTGCACGTTCGTTCAGGTTTCCGGCTTCATTGATCCCGACTGGCTGGTGGAACTGGAGGCCGATTGCGTGGTCCCACGAGCCGACCGGGCCGGTTGGCATGGGTGAGGCCGGTCGCCCTCCTCTCAATCGATCAGTTGATACGCCGAGATCGTCAAGAACGGTTCGAAACGTTCGGCGGTGGAGAGTTCCCGGAACAGTGCGATCGCTTCGGGAAAGCGGCCGGCAGCATAGGCGTCGGTGCCGATTTCTCCCTTGACCCGGTTCATTTCCTCTTCCAGGCAGGTTTCGAACAATTCAGCCGTCACTTTGGTGCCGTCGTCCAGGTCGGCGCCGAAATTGAGCTGCTGCCAGATCTGGGCGCGGGAGATTTCCGCCGTCGCCGCATCTTCCATCAAATTGTAGAGAGGGACCGCGCCGCGGCCACGCAGCCAGGCCTCGATATATTGCACGCCGACGCGGATATTGAGGCGCATGCCGGCCTCGGTCTTGGTGCCTTGATGGAGTTCCAGCAGGTCCGCCTGGCCGATCTCAACGTCCTGGCGCATCTTGTCGAGTTGGTTCGCCTCAGGCATCACCCGGTCGAAGACCTCCGCCGCGACCGGCACCAGATCCGGATGGGCGACCCAGGTGCCGTCATGGCCGTCATTGGCCTCCCGCTCCTTGTCGGCGCGAACGTTCGCCAATGCTGCCGCATTGGCTTGCGGGTCGCGGCGATTGGGGATGGCGGCCGCCATGCCGCCCATGGCGAAGGCACCCCGACGATGGCAGGTACGGATGAGAAGCAGGGAGTAGGCGCGCAGGAAGGCCGATCCCATGACCACCTGACCGCGATCGGGCAGCACGAAATCGGGATTGTTGCGGAAGGTCTTGATGAAGGAGAAGATGTAATCCCAGCGGCCGCAATTGAGGCCGACGATATGATCCTTCAATTCGTAAAGGATCTCGTCCATCTCGAAGGCGGCCGGCAGGGTTTCGATCAAGACGGTGGCCTTGATGGTGCCGTTGGCGAGGCCCAACTGCTCTTGTGCAAACACGAAGACGTCGTTCCAAAGCCGCGCCTCAAGGTGGCTTTCCAGTTTCGGCAGGTAAAAATAGGGGCCGGTGCCGGCGGCGATCTGGTTCCTGGCGTTGTGGAACAGGTAGAGGCCGAAATCGAACAGGGAGCCGGAGACCGGATCGCCGTCCACGGTCAGGTGATCCTCGACCAAATGCCAGCCGCGCGGGCGGACGATGAGGACGGCCGGATTGGCGGAGAGTGCGTAGGATTTGCCGGAGACGGGATCGGTGAAATCAATCTCGTCGCGCCAGCGGTCCCGAAGATTGATCTGGCCGTCGATCATATTCGCCCAGGTGGGCGAGGAGGCATCCTCGAAATCGGCCATGAACACCTTGGCGCCGGAATTCAAGGCATTGATGATCATCTTGCGGTCGACCGGGCCGGTGATTTCCACCCGCCGGTCCTGCAAATCGGCGGGGATCGGCGCCACGGTCCACTGGCCATCCCGAACATGCCCCGTCTCCTCCAGGAAATTCGGCAAGGCGCCGCCATCAAAGGCCTTCTGGCGCTCTTCCCGCAGCTTCAACAACCGGCGGCGCTGTTCCTCGAACCGCCGATGCAGGCTGGCGACGAAAGCAAGCGCGTCGTCGGTCAGGACCTCCGAATAACGATCGTCAAGGAGACCGCGGATTTCGACTAACGCGGCGCTGGTTTCGGCTGGCGACATGACTGGCATCCGGGACTGGTTGATGGTCTCGAATGATTATGGACGAATTTGATTTTCAAAAAAATTGGTGTTTGTGAGGAGGACTTGTTCCGAAATGGAATAAATAGAATTGGCGCTCGGGGTTTCGACAAGGGACGTGATCGGAGGGCGGAAAGGTTTGAATGGCCGGCCTGAATTGCAAGTCGGTCGTGGATTGCAAGTCGAATTCGGGATGGTCGCACATTACAAAGACGGACGAGATTGACACACGTCGCCGAACAGCGCTATCGCGACGAAGCACGTTTGGATTTCTTTTCGCATGCCTCGTCAGTCACATCGTCATTCGGAATCCGGTTCGATGGCTTGCCGACCACTCTTGCCGCCGAAATCGCGCCGGCGAGGATGTGACTGGACATCACACTGGCCGCCCAGTCGGGCGACCGGGCCCGGATCGCATCCACCAGTTCGCGATGATGACGAACCGAGCGAACCAGTTCGCCGTCGGAATAACTGTGATAAGTTCGCGAAGAGATACCCACATCGACCGCCATGGATAAAACCGCCATGAGGCGTGGCGAGTTCGCCGCTTCTGAAATAATGCGATGGAAAGCCGCGTTGATCATCGAGATACGGCCGATATCCGGTGTCGCCTTCGGCGGCATCTGGGCTTCCATTTCCGATGTCAACCGGTCCAACTCGTCCACCTGCTCGTCGGATGCGAGCACCGCCGCCCGTTCGGCCGCGTAACACTCGATACGCCGGCGTATTTCGAATATCTGATCGAGTTCATGCTCTGGAAACCGCGCCACCCGCGTCGAATAACCGTCGCCACGTACGGCGAAGCCTTCGTGAACCAGCCGCGTGATTGCCTCGCGCACCGGTGTCCGGCTCAACCCGATCTCCCGCGCCAGCGAGTGTTCCTTGAGCCGCTCACCGTCGCTCAGTTCTCCCGACATAATGCGGTCACGGATGACCTTGTAGGCCAGTTCCGCCATTGGCAGCTTACCGTCACCGTCCATCTGGCTCCATCCTCCCGGGAAATCCGCCAGCTTTCATTACCATGCCCGGGACCGTTTTGCCGAGCCGTTCCTCTAGCCAGGTAGCGGCGGCAATGGCCTTGTCCAGCGAAATGTTGGTTTGCACGCCCGATCGGTCGAGCATGTAGACCAGATCTTCGGTGGCGATGTTTCCCGTCGCACGCGGCGCAAACGGGCAACCGCCGGCCCCGCCGAGACTAGCGTCGAGGCTGCGCACCCCTGCTTCCAGCCCGGCCCAGGCATTGGCGATGCCGGTATTGCGGGTATTGTGTAGATGCAGTCGGAGCGGGACATCGGGAAAAGCCCGGCGCACCGCGCCAATGCGTTCGGTAACGGCGCGCGGGACCGCCACGCCTATCGTGTCGGCAAGGGTCAGTTCGGAAGGCTGGTGTTCCATACAGGCCTCAACGACATCCATCAGCCTGGCCAATGGCACTTCCCCCTCAAACGGACAGCCGAACGCCGCACCGATCGTCAGGCCGATAGCGACGTCCGGCATTGCCTGGCGGATGTCGGTGAACGTTGCCACGCTCTCCATGGTACCGACGCCCTGATTGCGCCGGTTGAAACTGTCCGATGCGACAACGACGAAATTCACTTCACGGATGCCGGCTGCGGCCGCGCGCTCAATTCCCCGTTTGTTCACAACCAGTCCGATGAAGCGGCCCGCGGACCGGTTGGCGAGTTGCGCGGCGACCGCATCGGCGTCGGCCATCTGCGGAACCCGCTTTGGATTGACGAAACTGGTTACCTCGAGCCGCACAATCCCGGCATCCATCGCCATGTCGATCAACTTCAACTTGGCATCTGTCGACAGGATGCATTGTTCATTCTGTATCCCATCTCGGGGAGAAACTTCGACAATTTCGCAAAATTCTCTGGACATTCTTATCATTCCTGTGATTTTGGTATACCAAATATCAGGTTTGGCGAATCGTCAATAACGTGTGGTGTATCGTATGGCCGATCAGGCTCAAAGGCAGGGACCTCTCACCGATCTGCGTGTGATCGAAATGGGACAACTCCTGGCCGGGCCGTTTTGCGGACAATTGCTTGCCGATTTTGGCGCTGAGGTTATCAAGTGTGAACAACCTGTCGTCGGCGACCCGATGCGCCAATGGGGGCGCGAAAAACCGCATGGCAAATCGCTCTGGTGGCCAGTTGTCGCACGCAACAAAAAATCCATCACACTGAATCTGCGCACCAAAGAAGGGCAGGAGATCGTACGCGAACTGGTTAAGGACGCGGATATTCTCATCGAAAACTTTCGACCCGGGACCATGGAACGATGGAACCTTGGTTATGACGAGCTCTCCGGAATCAATCCGCGGCTGATCATGGTGCGGGTGACCGGTTTCGGGCAGACCGGGCCTTATGCCTCCAGAGCGGGCTACGGCGCCATTGGCGAGGCGATGGGCGGCTTGCGGTACGTGGTCGGCGACCCGGCCAGCCAGCCGAGCCGTGTCGGTATATCGATCGGCGACGAGTTGGCTGCGATGCATGCATGCATGGGCGCGCTGATGGCCCTTCACGCGCGCCAGAAATCGGGTAGAGGGCAGATCGTCGACAGCGCCATTTACGAATCGGTGCTCAACATGATGGAGAGCCTGGTCACCGAATATGATGTCGCCGGTTATGTGCGCGAGCGCACCGGGGCCATCTTGCCGAATGTCTCGCCTTCTAACGTGTTCGAAACGGCCGACGGCAAGCTTTTGTTGATTGCCGCCAACCAGGACACGGTGTTTAGGCGTCTGGCCAATGCGATGGGGCAGCCGGAGTTGGCGGAAAAAAAACGCTACGCCACTCATGCCACCCGTGGCGAACATCAGGAAGAATTGGACGATCTCATCAACGAATGGACGAAAACCGTCACGCTTGATGAATTGGAAAAACTGCTGAATGAAAACGGCGTACCTTGCGGTCTGATTTACAAGGCGCAAGACATGATCGACGACCACCATTTTCAGGCGCGGGACGCGTTGGTGAAGGTCGAGCATCCCGAATTCGGCCCGATCACCATGCAGAACGTTGCGCCAAAGCTTTCCGAAACTCCCGGACAGGTGCTGCATGTGGGTCCCGAACTGGGCGAACACAACACATACGTGTTTAGCGAGTTGCTCGGCATGTCACAGGACGCGCAGTCAAAAATGCAGGAGAAGGGCATCATCTGATGGCCCGCATTGTTCGGTAATATGGCAACCAAGCGCCACAGCGAGGGAAACCAGTTTCTGACGGTCGAAGAGGCCGCGGAGAAGCTCGGCAAGAGCCGGGTCAGGGTTCGCGAGGCTGTTGCCCGGGGACTGCTGAATGGCCGCTTCGACAATCAGGGGCGCCTGCGCGTGGATCTCCCTGAAGGATCGGACAAATTGTCTGATCCCAAGGGCAAGGTCGATCTCGAACCGGATGCCATAATTGGGTTTCTGTTTGACGAAGTCGAAGAACTTGGGGCTGCGACTGAAGAAAAGGTCGGCGAGATCAACGCGCTGAGAGAATTGGTGGACCGGCAGGCTGCCGCACTTGACCGGGCGGAAAAAGCGCTGAACCGCAGTGAAAAACGGCAGGCCCGTCTTGCCGAATTGCTGGAGAGGGCACTGGATCATCTGGAAAACGACGTGACGCCGGGTAACGATCTGCGGCGGAGCGTCGAACTCAACGCCCGCTTCGACGATTTGCTCGCACGGGCGATGACCGTCGCGGAAGGTCGCGGCGGCAACGACCGCACAGCCCTGCAAAGCACCGCCGACCGCGCATTCGGTTTGCTCGAACAGGCAGTGGCCCGCGCCGAAGCGGAGGCAGAGGCGGGTGATCGCACCGCGCAGATGCTGGACCGGGCGCTTGCGGCGGGTGAGCGCATGCAGGTGGAGATTACCGGGCACCAGACCCGGATCAAACAACAAGCCGAAACGATAGAGACGGCTCTGGAACTATCCGAGCGGGCGGTCGCCACCGCCGCAGACATTGATACGGCGCCCAAACGACGCCGGGGACTATTGCGGTGGATTTTCGGAGATAGTGGAGCGGCCGGTCCTGCGAAGGCCGTCCCCGCCTCATCTCAGCGAGGTTGAGAATGTCGGTAACGGATGATTTCATCAAAAAGTACGAAAGCCGGCTGGCGGCCTTCGAAGATCGGCTGCAGCGCATTGAGTCGGGCCAGGCAGGTCAAATGGCGGAGCCGTCGCCGTTCAAGGCCGGCAGAGGCGATTCCGGCCTGCGCCTTGGCGTCGACGTGGGCGGAACCTTCACCGATCTGCTGCTGCTTGACGAGCGAAACGGGCGCACGTTCGTAGCGAAGGTTCCGTCTACGCCGGCCGATAGTTCCATAGGCGTCCTCAACGGCATCAAGAAAATCTGCGATACCGCCGGTATCGATCCGACCGACATCGGCGAGGTGATGCACGGTACGACTGTGGCGACCAATACGGTGCTAACGAGTTCCGGCGCACGGGTAGGGTTGGTAACGACGAAAGGTTACAAGGACACGCTGCAAATCGCCCGGTCCTATGTTCCCGGCGGCCTGGGTGGATGGGTGATCTGGAACAAAACCCCGCCACTTGCACCCTTGGAACTGACCATCGAGGCCAATGAGCGGATGGACGCGCGGGGCGAGGTACTAGTTCGGCTTGATGAAGCGGCAATCGGACGTGAACTGACCACACTTCTTGGCAGCGGTATCGAGGCGCTGACTGTGGCGCTGTTTAACTCCTATGCCAATGATGCGCACGAGAAGCGGATCGCCGAGATCGCTCAGGAAATTGCCCCAAATATTCCGGTATCAACATCCGCCAGTATCATGCCGGAAATGTATGAATACGAACGCACGGAAACCACAGTTGTGAATTCTTACGTGCGGCCCGTCGTATCGAAATATGTCGACAATCTGCAGTCCGAATTAAAGCGGCGGATGGGCGACGATGTGATGCTGCAGATCTTGCGCTCCGACGGAGGATTGAGCTCGGCGCAATCGGCCATGGACCAGCCGGTGAACATGCTGATGTCCGGACCTGCCGGCGGCGTATCCGGCGCGCTGTGGATCGCCAAGCAGGCAAAATTCAAAAACCTGCTCACCTTCGACATGGGGGGAACGTCGACCGACGTCGCGTTAATCGAAAATTCGGTCGCACGCACGCGACGCGAGACCCGCGTCGCCGATGTAACGGTTCGCGCCCCCTCGATTGATGTTCGCACGGTCGGCGCGGGCGGCGGATCGATCGCCTATGTTCCCGAACTTACGAAAGCATTGCGGGTCGGCCCCCAATCCGCGGGAGCGGATCCGGGCCCTGCAGCATATCAAAGAGGTGGCGAGGAACCGACGGTCACCGACGCCAATGTTGTTTTGGGATATCTGCCGAGCGATGCGAAGCTGGGTGGGGATATGGACATTTCCAGTGATCTGGCAAGCAAGGCAATTGCCAAGATCGCTGAACCATTGGGGTTATCGCCTGAAGATGCAGCCGAAGGGGTTGTCCGCATTGTTAACGAAAACATGGTCGGTGCCCTGCGCCTGGTGTCTGTCGAACAAGGTTATGATCCCAGAGATTTTGCTCTGATCGGCTTCGGCGGCGCCGGGCCGCTGCACGCCAACGCACTTGCCAAAGTAATGAGTGCCTGGCCGGCCATTGTGCCGCCGGGCCCCGGCGTTTTGTGCGCCTATGGCGATGCCACCACGCGGCTGCGCAACGAGGCAAGCCAGACTTATGTAACGCGGGTCGCCGATACGTCCGATGCCGAAATCGCGAGAATGCTTCATGACCTGCACGAACAGGCAGCCGCGGATCTGATGTCTGAAGGCATTTCGGATGCGGAGCAGGACGTTCTTTATCAGATCGACATTCGCTACCACGGCCAGGGCATGAAGCTGACCGTCGACCTGACCCCGGAGGATTTCTCGAACAACGGGTTGGCTGGCGTCACGTCCAAATTCGACAGTGAGCACGAGCAATTGTTTACGTTCGCCCTTGACGCCGAGCACGAAATCGTCGGGCTACGCGCCGTCGTGCAGGGAGCGGAAAAAACGTTCGTCAATCCGGTTAAAACCCGTGGCGGACAGGAAGCTTCAGCAGCCCGGATCAAGTCAACGCGGCTGTACGCCGATGGCCAATGGCGGGAAGGCCACATCTACGACCGCACCAAACTTCAGCCCGGCAACCGGGTTCCGGGCCCGGCTGTCGTGACCGAAATGGATTCAACCACGCTGATTTTGCCGGACCATGTCGGCGTCATCGACGATGTCGGTAATATTCTAATCTGGCCGGCGGATCACGAGAAACTGCGGTAGGGAGCGGTAATATGGTTGCAAAAATTATCGAATCTGACACCAGGCCATTCTCCCGGATCCCGGTCGACTCGATCACGCTGGACATCGTTGAGAACGCGTTGCGCAATGCCCGCAACGAAATGGATGCAGTGCTGTTTCGCACCGCGATGAGCCCCGGCATCCGCGAGCAGCATGACGCCTTTCCGATGATCGCCAATGAGGAAGGAAAAATGGTCGTCGGTCAGTTTGGCTCGTTCCTCTACGGTTTCATCAACGGCTACGACGGCACGATCGAGGACGGTGATATCTTCATTACCAACGATCCCTATAGCTGCAATGGAGCCGTCAGCCACCTGAACGACTGGCTGATGATGATGCCGATTTTCCACGACGGCAAACTGATTAGCTGGGCCGCCATGTTTGGGCATATGACCGATGTCGGCGGCAAGGTGCCGGGCTCTCTGCCGACTGACGCCAAAATGATCTACGAAGAAGGAACGATCATCCCGCCGACAAAGATTTTCCGCAAAGGAGAATTGGTTGAGGACATCCTCAACATCATGCTTCACAACACCCGCATGCCCGACTGGAACAAGTCGGATTTTTTCGCGATTATCGCCGCGCTTCGGTTGGCCGAGCGGCGGGTGCGGGAGAACATCGAGCGCTTCGGGGCCGACACCTATATCAGCGCGATGCAGGATATGCTCGACCGCAACCGGGCGGCGATGAGCGCGATAATTCAAATGATTATACCGGAAGGCGATCACAAGGCCTATTTCGAGGACTGGATCTGCGACGACGGCATGGGCAACGGTCCCTACAAGATCGCCTGCACCCTGCATCGCGAGGGCGATGTGGCGCATTTCGACTTTTCCGGCAGCGATCCCCAGAGCGATTCATCGATCAACTTCCTGTTGAACGAAGAAATGTTCAAGATGTTCGTCGGCGCCTTCACAATCAATCTTTTCGACCCGCAAATTCTATTCAATGACGGTTTCTATGACTTGGTCGAAGTGCATATTCCCGAAGGGTGCATTCTGAAACCGAAAAAGCCGGCGGCGCTATCCTGCCGCACGCATATGCTGGGCCGGATTTTCGATTTGATGGGCGGACTGCTGGGTCAAGGCGCCCCGGATGCGCTGAATGCGGCCGGTTTCTCGGATTCACCTCACTTCATGTATTCGGGGTTTGACCGAAACGGCGAGTGGTATCAGCTCTTTCAGATCGGCTTTGGTGGCGTTCCCGGACGCCCTGTTGGCGACGGACCGGATGGTCATTCCATGTGGCCGGCTTTTACCAATGTGCCAAACGAGTTTCTCGAAGCCTACTTTCCATTGCGCATCCGCGAATATGCCACCATCGCAGACAGTGGCGGCGCCGGTCTGCACAGAGGCGGCAACGGCATCACCATTGCCTACGAGATGACGGAGGCCGGACAGATCTCGGTCCATGATGACCGTTGGCTGACATACCCCTGGGGCGTCAACGGCGGCGAACCCGGAATGAGGTCAACGAAACGACTGTTACGTACCGACGGGTCGGAAGAAAACATTCCCTCCAAATGTGATCGGATCGAAGTTCAGCCCGGCGACATTCTGTATTTCAACACCTGGGGAGGCGGCGGCTGGGGGGATCCGCTCGAACGCGACCCCGAACTCGTACTGGCCGACGTGAAGAGAGGCTTGGTCACGTTAGAAGGTGCCAAACGCTACGGTGTCGTTATTGGTTCGGGATCGGTCGACACCAAGGCGACGGAGAGATTGCGCGCAAATATCGCCAAAAAACGCGGCAAGACCCCGCTGTTCGACAGGGGCTTTAAGTCACTGGAAGAACTGAAAGGGCGCTGCGAAGCCGAAACCGGCTTCAAGCCACCTGAAACGCCGGTATTCCGAGGCACCTATGCCGAGGCCGCCGAGTGATGGGTGAAACGCTGGATGTCAACTACGCTCGCGCGGGCTATCACGCGAAACAGTCGTGGGGGAGCCGGCCGGCGTTGTTGATGATCGATTTCGCGAATGCTTACTTCGATCCCGATTCGCCGCTTTTCGGGGGCGAGGGATGTCGTATCGCACTCGGAAACGCGGCGCGCCTGGCGCCGGAGGCCAGACTTGCGGGAATTCCGGTCATCTTCACCGAGGTCAAATATCAACCCGGGGGCGCCGATGGCGGCGCGTTCTACGCCAAGGTGCCCGCTCTTAGTTGTTTTGACGCCGGTGCTGCGACCCAGAAGCTCGCCGAACCGCTAAACGTGGAGCAGGACGACGTCCTGATCACCAAGCAATATCCAAGCGGGTTTTTCGGCACGTCCCTGGCGGCAACGCTGCGATGGCTGAAGATCGACACATTGCTTCTGGCCGGCGTTACGACCTCCGGCTGTGTTCGCGCCACATGCGTCGACAGTATCAGTCACGGCCTTGTTACGCTGGTGATTGAAGACGCCGTCGGCGACCGGGCCGATGGTCCGCACCAAGCCAACTTGTATGACATGAGCGCCAAATACGCTGATCTGCTGTGCACCGAAACGGCGATCGGTTACTTCGACACGATCGGTACACATTAGGTTCAAGTCTAAACTAGGAGGAAACTCGATGAGAAAATTGTTTGCTACCGCCTTCGTCATGGGGGCGCTGACCATACCAGCAAATGCAGATATGGATGCGGCCAAAGCATTGATTGAAAAATACAGCAAACTTCCCGAATTCACTGCGCCGGGGCCGGCTTTCGACGCCAAGGCCTGCATGGCCGACAAGAAGATCTTTGTCATCCCGCTAACCAACGCCAATCCGTTTAACGCGGCGATATCGAATGGCTTTGTTGATGCCGCGAAGATCGTGGGGGTTGAACTGCGGGACTGGGAAACACAGCTGGATCCGGCCGGCTGGATCCAGGGGATCAACACCGCTGTGGCCGAAGGCTACAATTTGATAGATCTGCAAGGCGGACTGCCGCCGGAATTCGTCAAGCCGCAAATTACCGAGGCGCGCGAGAAAGGCGTTAAGGTGACGGCGACCCACAACTGGGACGCGACAACCCAGCAGACCCCGGATTTCATGGATGGGGCGGCCAACACCGACTATGTGACGGTCGGCAAGATCATTGCCGCATGGTCCATCGTGAAAACCGATGGCAAGGTGAACGCGCTGGTTCTGGGTCCGGATGAAATCACACCGACGGCGCCGCTGCGCGATGCGATCCTCAATTATCTGAAGGACAATTGCCCGGACTGCAAAACGAAATATATTAACGTTCCGGTCAACGAATGGGCGACCAAAGGTCAACCAGCGGTCCAGAATGCTCTTCTTGCCGACCCGACCATCAACTACGTTTTGCCGGTCTACGATTCAATGAGCCAGTTCATTGTGCCGGCAATCCAGATCGCCGGCTCAAGCGCCAAGATCGTCAGCTACAATGGTACGCCTTTCGTGCTCGACATGATGCGCGATGGCGATATCGTCGAAATGAATGTAGGTGAAAGCCTGGGCTGGGTCGGCATGGCCGGTATGGATGCCGATATGCGTCTTTTGTGCGGCCTTGATCCCGTGACCGCACTGAACACGCCAGCCTATATCTTTACGGACGAAAACGTGGCCACGGCGGGCAATCCCGCCACGTTTAACGATGGATATGGCGACGTGCACATCGCCGGGTTCAAAGCACTCTGGGGCATCGAGTGAACCCATCACAGACACGGGGTGGCGGGGGTGACACCGCCGCCGCCCTGGAGATCAAAAATCTCTCCAAGCATTTTGGCGGTGCCGTAGCGCTGGATAACGTATCCATGGGCGTGGCCTCCGGCGAAGTTCATGGGCTTCTTGGCTCCAATGGGTCCGGCAAGTCGACCTTGATCAAGGTTCTCGCGGGCTTTCACGAACCGGAACCCGGAGCTGAGATAAGGCTTTACGGCGACAAGGTACCGCTGCCGATACCCGGTCCGCAGGTCCGGGCGCTCGGGCTGGCATTTGTGCATCAACATCTCGGCCTTATTCCGTCGCTGTCAGTGACCGAAAATCTTCTTCTCGGCGACCTTGCGATTGACAACGCCTGGGCGATCAACTGGCGTGACGCCCATGATCGGGCCGCTGACACTTTCAGCCAGTTCGCCTTGACAATTGATCCGCACGCCGAAGTCGGTTCTCTGTCGGCCGTACAGCAGGCGTTGCTGGCGATCGTGCGCGCCTATGAGGATCTGACTCATGCCCGGGAAAATCATGCCGACAGACCAGGTGTTCTGGTCTTGGATGAACCGACCCCGTTCCTTCCTCGTGCCGGTGTCGAGCAGCTATTCGATCTGATCCGGCGGTGCAGAGCCCTTGGCGCCAGCGTGATTTTCGTCAGCCACGATGTCGACGAGGTGCTGGAAATCACCGATCGTGCGACGGTGTTGCGAGACGGAAAACTGATCGATACGGTCGTCACCTCCGAAACCTCTCATGAAGCATTCGTCAAGCGCATTATCGGCAGAACATTGGAAGGCTATGGCGGCCAGGCGAAGGAAACCGGCAGCGGCGAGCTGAAAATCTCGGTCCGCGGCTTGACGGCGCCGGGTGTGGGACCAATCGACCTTGACGTCGCCGACGGCGAAATAGTCGGACTGACCGGCCTTATCGGTTCCGGCTTCGACACAGTGCCTGCATTGTTGTATGGGGCGCGGCCCGACGCGTCCGGAAAAATGACCCTGAACGGTGTCGATATTTCGCTCGCCCAACTGCGCCCCGATCAGGCTCTCGGCCACGGGATCGCCTACCTGCCGGCTGACCGGCAAACACAGGCCGGTATCGGATCGCTGTCGGTTGGCGATAATGTGGCGATGCCGGTTTTCGCCGAAATTGCCGGGACGTTGGGGCTGACAGCCGCCCAGATTGATGCGCACACCGGCACACTCGTCACCGCGGCGCAGGTCAAGCCCAACCGTCCGTCCTTACCACTGTCGGCCCTGTCAGGCGGAAACGCCCAGAAAGCGCTGATGGCCAAATGGCTGCAGATCGAGCCGGATCTGCTTTTGCTCGATGAACCCACGCAGGGCGTCGACGTCGGAGCGCGCCAACAGATATGGGATGCGATGGACCGGACCGCGCGGTCGGGCGCCAGCGTCTTGATCGGCTCGACCGATTATGAGCAACTGGCTCAGGTCTGCCACAGAGTTCTGATTTTCGCCCGCGGCATGATTGTCGAAGAATTGTCAGGGTCAACGCTCACGAAAGAGTCCATCGCAGAAAGCTGCTATCGCTCAATGACCAAGGTTGCCTGAACCGATGTCTGATCGCGATTACCGCCAGCGCATTTCGGCGCTGGAAGAAAAGATTCAACTGCTTGAGGCATCGCTTGGACGGCGCGAGGCGGACCGCGCTCAATTCCGCTGGAAGGGGTGGTTTGAAAAATACGGCCTGTTTCTGGCCTGGATCGCGGTGATCCTTGTCCTCGGCTACTTTAAGCCGGTGCAAATGTTTGCTTGGAATTCCTACGCCACAATGCTCGGTTCGAACGCGATGGTGGTTGTGCTGACGCTTGCGCTGACTGTCCCGTTGACCACTGGCGATTTCGATCTGTCCGTAGCGGCGACCATGGGCCTGGCTTCCATGGTGATCGCGGTGTTGAATGCGAAGCTTGGATACTCGATAGGGGCTGCGATCGTCGTAGCACTGTTGATCGGCTCGATCGTTGGTGCGGTGAACGCGTTTTTTATCCTCTATTTTCGCGTTTTTTCGCTCATCGTTACCCTCGGCACGGGATATTTCATTTCCGGGCTGATCCTTTGGATTTCAGACAGTGCCACCATCGCAGGCGTGTCGATGAGCTTGGTGCGCGCGGTGATCCTGACCCGGTTTCTTGGCATTCCGGTCGGCTTCTACTACGCGCTGATTTTGACCATCGTCATCTGGTACATCTTTCAGCACACCGCCCTTGGGCGACGCATGCTGTTTGTCGGGCGCGGCCGCGAGGTTGCGCGG
The DNA here is from genome assembly GCA_965224185.1 of Rhodobiaceae bacterium. Lineage (GTDB taxonomy): Bacteria > Pseudomonadota > Alphaproteobacteria > Rhizobiales. The sequence goes on from OZ245042.1 coordinate 1,210,876, forward strand.
CTCTCCGGCGTCAATGTGGACCGGGTGCGCGCCGGAGCGCTCGTCGCATCGTCGACTATGGCCGCCTTCGCCGGTGTGCTCTATACCGGCATGCGCGGTGTTGCCGATCCTTCCTCGGCGCTCGCGTTCCTGCTTCCAGCTTTTGCCGCGGCGTTTCTCGGCTCCACCGCCATCTACCCGGGGCGCTTCAACGCACCAGGTGCATTCGTCGCGGTGTTCTTTTTATCCACGGGCATCATGGGCCTGAATTTCCTAGGCGTCGACAGCTTTGTCCAAAACCTGTTTTACGGTGGTGGCCTGGTCGTCGCCGTGGCGGTCAGTCAACTTATCCGCGGCCGAAAACCGATGGATTGATGATTGGTGCGCATGTGACGGCCGATCTGGCCCCGAAACCAAAGCCTGCCGTCTTTAGTAGGATTCACATTACCCGATTTTCGGCGGGCCAAGCGTGTGCCCGACCCCGATCGGATATCGGCCCATCGTTCGATCCGCCAAATAGTCCGCTGGACCGTTTGAAAGTGCGGGTGTGACTGTTGCGGCGCTTGCTTGAATAGTGCTGCATCGCACGACGCACCCGCGCCGGCTTGATCGTTTTCGTTGGCGCCGAGACCAATTTGGCCAAATACCGCGACCAGTTTTACGCCCAAGACCTCCACCACCGCGCCACAAGTCCTACCGCACAGTCTCCACCGCTTTCGCCCCTTCCCCGACCCCGATCCCCGTCTCCTCAAGTGCTGCCGGCAGCGGGCCGCCATGGGCCCAGTCGATCAGTTCCACCGTGTGGACAATCGGCCGGTCGGTGGCGGTGGCGATTTGGGTGATGCAGCCGATATTGCCGGTGGCGATGATGGTGGCGCCGGTCTTGTCGATGTTGGCGACCTTGCGCTGTAAGAGCCGGTCGGCGATGTCTGATTGCAGGATATTGTAGACCCCGGCCGAGCCGCAGCATAAATGGCCCTCCGGAACATCGCGGACGGTGAAGCCGGCCTGGGCGAGCAGGGTTTTGGGCGTGGTCGTGATCTTCTGGCCGTGCTGCATGGAACAGGCGGAATGGTAGGCGATCGTCAGGTCCAAAGACCGGACCGGCGCCCCGAGATCGAGCATGGCGAGATATTCGGAAATGTCCTTTGTGAGCGCCGAAACCCGGGCCGCCTTCTCCCGATAGGCCGGGTCGTGGCGCAGCATGAAGCCGTAATCCTTGACCGTGGTGCCGCAGCCGGACGCGGTGATCAAAATGGCGTCAAGGCCGCCGGAATCGATCTTCGCAGTCCAGGCATCGACATTGGCGCGGGCCTGGTCGAGGGCCGCCGCCTCGCGGCCCATATGGTGGACCAGGGCGCCGCAACACCCCTCCCCTTCGGCCTGCACGATCTCGATGCCGTTGCGGGTCAGGAGCCGGATCGTGGCGTCGTTGATCGATGGCTGCAGAACCGGCTGGGCGCAGCCGGCCATCAGTGCGACACGGCCCCGGCGCCGGCCGTGGGCCGCAAGCACCCGCGCGCCTTCATGCACCGAGCGCGGCGGCAGGCGCGACGGCGCCAAGGCAAGCATGGCGCCGAGGCGCTTGAACGGCCCGCCCATGCGCTTTAACAAGCCGGCAAAGGGCTTGTTGTAAAAGGCGCCGAGCACGGCGAGGCGGAAGCGACCCGGATAGGGTAACACAAGGGCCAGAAGCTGGCGCATCAGCCGGTCGGTCGGCGGCCGGCGGTGGGTGTCGTGAATATGCGCGCGGGCGAGATCCACCAGATGCATGTAGTGGACACCGGACGGACAGGTGGTCATGCAGGACAGACACGACAGGCAGCGATCGATATGGGTCGTCACCTGGCGGCCCGCCGGCCGGTCGTTTTCCAGCATGTCCTTGATCAGATAGATGCGGCCGCGGGGCGAATCGCGTTCGTCACCGAGTAGCGTAAAAGTCGGGCAGGTGGCGGTGCAAAAGCCGCAGTGGACGCAATTGCGCAGGATCGATTCCGCTTCCGCGATGGCCGGATCTTCAAGCTGCCTGGGCGTGAAACTGGTCTGCATGGTTCCCGGTCACACCCCCGCATACATGCGGCCGGGATTGAGGATGCCGCGCGGATCGAAGCTCTCCTTCAGCCGTCGGGTCAGCGCGCCAAGCGGCACGGCCTGGGGCTGGAAGACCGGAATGCGGGCGCGCAGGTCCGGCGCGCCGCGGATCAAAGTGGCGTGGCCCCCGCCTTCGTCGGCAATCGCGGCGCGGATTGCCGCCGCGCCGCCGTCCTCGCCGGGCTCGACAGCGAGCCAGACCAGGCCGCCGGACCAGTCATAATAGGCATCTCCATCCATTGAGCCGGCTAAGGTTTCGACCAAATGATGACCGGTGTCGGGAGCGACCGAGATCTTCCAGACGGGCCGGCGATCCTCGCCGGCAAAGGGGCGCACGTCGCGGAGACCTCGCCAGAGGGCGCGGGATTCCTCTGTTTCAAGCCGGCTTATCGTACCAGGGCCGTCAAACAGGGCCACCAAATGCCGGGCGCGATAGGCGACCGACGGACCGATCCCCTCGATGCGCAAAGCGGTAACGGAAAGGCCGGCGGCAGAGACGGCCTCGACGCCCGAACGCGTGGCAAGGGTCGCCGGCAGGTGGGCGGCCCCGGACACGTCCGCCGAGGATCCCATGGCCGCGTTCATGGCGGCGGCGGCCTCGGCCTCGCTCAGGCCGGCAATCAGGATTGTCACCTCGGCTTCCGCCCTTGGCAGCACCTTGACCGTGATCTCGCTGAAGGCCGCCAACGTGCCCCAAGAGCCCGACAAGCCCTTCGACAGGTCGTAGCCGGTGACGTTCTTGACCACCCGGCCGCCGGATTTAAAGGCCTCGCCACGGCCGGAGACCGCATGGATCCCCAGCACATGATCGCGGGCGGCGCCGGCTTTGATCCGCCGCGGGCCGGAGACGTTGCCGGCGACCAGGCCGCCAATTGTGGCGCCCGCTTCAGAGCCCAATAAGGGGCCGTAATCCATCGGCTCGAAGGCAAGTTCCTGATCCTGAGCTTCCAAGGCGGCTTCGATTTCCGCGACGGGGGTTCCGGCCTTGGCGGTCAGCACAAGCTCGTCCGGCTCGTAGAGCGTGATGCCGGTCAGCCCGGAGAGATCCAGGGTATGGGCGGTCTGTAGCGGCCGGCCGATGCCGCGCTTGCTGCCGCCGCCGACGAGTTCCAACGGCGTCTGCCGGTCCGCGGCCCAGGCGATGACCTCCACCAAGTCGGTTTCGTCGCGCGGTTTGAAATGGTCGCTCATGATCGCAACGCTCAAAACCGCGGGATGTCGGGAAACGGCAATTGACCGCCGGATACATGCATGCGGCCGAGTTCAGCGCAGGAATTGAGCACCGGAAACATTTTGCCCGGATTGAGCAAGTGCTGATTATCGAAGGCGCATTTGATCCGCTGCTGTTGTTCCAGATCAGCTTCGGAAAACATATCCGGCATCAGGTCGCGCTTTTCCACGCCGACACCATGTTCGCCGGTAAGCACCCCGCCGACTTCGACGCACAGGCGTAGAATATCGGCGCCGAACGCCTCCGCACGCTCCAACTCGCCGGGCTTGTTGGCGTCATAAAGGATCAGCGGGTGCAGATTGCCGTCGCCGGCATGGAAGACATTGGCGACCCGCAAGTCGTAGATTTCGGACAATTCGCGCATGCGGGCAAGAACCTTGGGCAATTGCTTGCGCGGAATGGTGCCGTCCATGCAATAATAATCCGGCGAAATGCGTCCGACCGCGGGGAATGCGGCCTTGCGACCGGCCCAGAAGGCCAGACGTTGATCTTCGGTCTCAGACACGCTGACCGATGTGGCATTATTTTCGCCGGCTAATTTCTCGACCCGTTCCAGCAGGTAATCGACCTCCGCTTCCGGTCCGTCCAGTTCGACGATCAGCAGGGCCTCGGCGTCGCGCGGATAGCCGGCTTGGACGAAATCCTCCGCCGCGTTGACCGCCGGCCGGTCCATCATTTCCATGCCGCCTGGAATGATGCCGGCGCCGATAATCTCGGCGACGCATTGGCCGGCATCCTCGCTGGAGGCGAAGCCGACCAGCAAGGCGCGCGCCGTCTCCGGGCTTTTTAAGATGCGCACGGTGACCTCGGTGATCACCGCGAGCAGGCCTTCTGACCCGGTCATCAGGCCGAGCAGGTCATAGCCGTCCGCGTCCAGATGGCGGCCGCCCAGGCGAACCACCTCACCGGTCACCAGGACCATTTCCAGGCCGAGCACATTATTGGTCGTCAGGCCGTATTTCAGGCTATGCACGCCGCCGGAATTTTCCGCGATATTGCCGCCGATCGAACAGGCGATCTGCGACGACGGGTCCGGGGCATAATAAAAGCCTTCATGCTGCACCGCATGGGTGATCGCCAGATTGGTCACGCCCGGTTGGGCGACAACCGCGCGATTGGCAAAATCGATATCAAGAATGCGGTTGAACTTCATCATCGACAGCAAGACGCCGTCAACAAGCGGCAGGGCACCGCCAGAGAGTGACGTGCCGGCGCCGCGCGGGACGACGCGGATGCCATTGTCGTGGCAATAGCGCAGGACCCGGCTGACCTGATCAATAGTTTCGGGCAGGACGACGACCAACGGCAATTGCCGGTAGGCAGTCAGGCCGTCGGTTTCATAGGCCCGCATGCTTGTATCATCGGCGACCACGCCGCCGGGAACGATGGCCTCCAGGTCGGCGACAATGCGCGATCGCCGATGCAGGGTCTCCGCCTTGGGTTCGGGCATTTTCAGGCCGGACATGGCATGCTCCGCGCTATGGAGGTCAGGTAACCGGGTTGCTGGATCATACGGTCAACTGCTCTATGTTAGAGCATTGTCTGCCCACACGGAATTATTTGATGGAGCCAAATTCGTTCATATGGAAGGCGCGGTGCGCAGCGCGATGCTGGTGCTATCCAAGCAAGCATCGCAACGCGCCAGATGGGCGAATTCGGCCCACCGAAGGCCGTTTTCTCGCCCGCTGGACGGCGTTAGGCTCCGCTTATGGACGTTTAGACCACCGCGCGAAGCCTGCCTTGCCTTAAGACGCGAGAAAACGGTCAAATGATCCCGTGTGGGCAGACAATGCTCTAATCCCGATTGTGGCATGTTCCGATGCCGCGATAAAGAAAAGCACTTGATCCCGATGGGCAAATGCCCGTTGACTGTGATGATCGCATTCAGGCCCGTGCATTGAGCAGTTTTCTCGACATCGAAATATTCGCCCGTGTGGTGACCGCCGGCAGCATGTCGGCGGCGGGGCGCGAGATGGGCCTGTCGCCGGCGGTCGTGTCGAAACGCATGCGCCGCCTGGAAGACAAGCTGGGTACCCGCCTATTGCAGCGCACCACAAGGCAGATTTCGCTGACCGAGGCCGGCCAGGGATTTTATGAGCGTGCCGTGGCGATTTTAGCAGCGATCGAGGAGGCTGAGTCCTTCGTCACCCGGCGTTCCTCGCTGGCGCGCGGCACATTGCGGGTCTCGGCGCCCACCTCGTTTGGGCGCATGCATATCGCGCCGCATCTGGGGCCGTTCATCGACGACAATCCGGACCTGTCGATCAACCTGATCCTGTCAGATGAATTCGTCGATGTGGTCGGCGACGGGTTCGATCTGGCGATCCGTATCGCCGAATTGACCGATTCCAGCATGGTGGCGCGGCGCCTGGCGCCGATCCACCGGGTGCTGTGCGCGGCACCGGACTATCTGGCACGCGCCGGCGAACCGATGGATATCGACGACCTGCAACATCATGTCTGCCTGGCCGCGGCGCAACAGGATCCGTGGCGGCTCGAAGGTCCGCAGGGCCCGGTCACGGTCCGGGCCTCGGGACCGATCCGGACCAATTCATCGGAAGTGGTGCGTGAGGCCGTGTTGGCCGGATACGGTATCGCGCTGCGCTCGACTTGGGACGTCGGTCCGGAACTGTCGGCAGGACGCCTGCAAATCCTCCTGCCCGCCTACAGGGGATCGGAACGGGTCGGCGTCCATGCGGTCTATCCGAGCCGCCGGTTCCTGCCGGCGAAAGTGCGCCTGTTCATCGACTATCTGGCGCAGCTCTATGGGCCGGAGCCCTATTGGGACCACGGTCTTGACACAGTGTTGGGCCAGGCTGTCCCGATGCCCGCCACAGCCGAGTAGTCATTTTGCCGCATATTAAAATTGGTCTAAAGTGTTTTACCAACACCCAACTCGTACCAAGGGTATGGATAACAACCAGTTCAATGGGGCACTATTATCAGCCGCGGCACATTGCGCGTGCACTTTGCGAGCCGCTTACCCCGGGCGGTCATGACAGGGCAGATACCGCTTGCCGTTAGGAAATATGACGAGACGATCATCCATAGGAGTTTGACAGAATGCGTTCACTACTCGTTGCGACCGGAATCGCAGCTCTTGCAATGACCGGAACCGCTCTTGCCGACCAGATGGCCAAAGGCGAAAAGGTGTTTAAGAAATGCAAGGCCTGCCATGCCCTTGGCGAGGGTGCCAAAAACAAGGTCGGTCCGCATCTCAACGGCATACTGGGCCGCGCCGCCGGCAGCGTCGAAGGCTTCAAATATTCGGCGATCATGAAGGAAAAGGGCGAAGGCGGCCTGGTGTGGGATTTTGAATCCCTAAACGGTTATCTGACCAATCCGAAGAAATATCTGGGCAAGAAGGGCAAAATGACCTTCAAGCTGAAAAACGACAATCAGCGGCTCAACGTCATTGCCTATATTTCCTCCTTTGACGCGGCCGGCATGCAGGTCAAGACGGACGACGAGCAGACCTCAGACGAGGCGCAGACCGCAGACGCCGCGAAACCGGCCGAGGAACAACCGGCGGATACTGCAGCGGAGAAACCGGCCGACGATACCGCAGCCTCGAATTCCGGCGATGACACAGCCGCCGAGAAGCCGGCCGAAGACACGGCGGCCGCAATGCCGGCCTTCGACATGGCCAAGGGCGAGAAGGTGTTTAAGAAGTGCAAGGCCTGTCATGCCGTCGGCGACGGCGCGAAGAACAAGGTCGGTCCGCATCTCAACGGCATCCTCGGCCGCGCCGCCGGCAGCGTCGACGGTTTCAAATATTCCGCGGTCATGAAGGAAAAGGGCGAAGGCGGCCTGGTGTGGGATGCCGAAAGCCTGGACGGGTATTTGACCAATCCGAAGAAATATCTCGGCAAGAAGGGTAAGATGACCTTCAAGCTGAAAAAGGAAGATCAGCGCGCCAATGTCATCGGCTACATTTCCTCATTCAAGGAAGACGGCAGCCAGTAGGCATCGCCGGCATTTTGGTGATTGGAGCGGGCCGGATTTCCGGCCCGTTTCATTTTCCGCCATTGACCGACAAAAGCGGGCACTAATCGAGCATGTAATTGGGCAGCCACAGGGCGATTTGCGGCCAGTAGAGCACGATGCCAAGGCCGATCAATTGCAGGATGACGAACGGGATGATGCCGCGATAAATCTCCTGCATCTTCACTTCCGGCGGCGACACCCCTTTCATGTAGAACAAGGCGAAACCGAAGGGCGGTGTCAGGAAGGAGGTTTGCAGGTTGACGGCGACAACGATCGCGAACCAGTAAATCACCTGCGCTTCCGCAAATTGTATCTGCGTCGCGTTGGATAGTTCACCGATCCCCAAATGGCCGGCAAATACAGGGGCCAGCGACCGGATAACCGGCGAGAACACCGGCAGGATGATCAATGTGATTTCGAGAAAATCAAAGAAGAAGCCAAGCAGGAATATCACCGCCATCAGCATGATCAGCAATGGCCACGGACCGAGGTTCAGCCATTCGATAAATTCGATGATCAGATCCTCGCCGTAGACATTGCGAAAGATCGTGGAAAAAGCCGTTGCGCCGACGAAGATGAAGAAGATCATCGCCGTGGTAAGGCCCGTTCGGTGACAGACCTCGCCTAAAACCTGCCGTGTCAGGGTGCCGTTGGTCCAAGCCAGGAACATGGAACCAAACGCGCCGACGCCGGCGGCTTCGGTTGGCGTCGCCCATCCGGCGAAAATGGATCCCAGAACCATGATGATCAAGAAGATCGGCGGAATAAAGCCCTTCATGATACCGCCCAGAAGCGATTCACCCTCGCGCTTACCGATCCAAAGGCAGGTGAAGAAAATGCCCAGAAAGGCGATCATCTTCCAATTCAACCAGGGTACCAAGTTCGCGCCCTCGGCGACGAACACCAGAGCGATAAAACCGATTGTCGCGGCCACCAGGATCAGAATATTGGTGGAATTGGTTGGACTGAGGTCAATCTCGTCCTCGTGGATCGGCGGCGCAATGGAGGGATTGAGCGTCGCCCGTATCATGATGTAGAGAAAGTAGAGACCGGACAAGACCAGGCCCGGAAACACCGCGCCGATAAACAAGTTACCGACCGAAACCCCCAGCAAATTGGCCATCAGAACAAGCATGATGGATGGGGGAATCAGGATCCCGAGGGTCGCCGATGCGGCGATCGTGCCGGTCGCCAGGGCCGGATCATAGCCGCGCTTCAGCATGGTCGGCAGGGCGAGCAGCGTCATCATGACGACAGAGGCGCCGATGATACCGGTGGTCGCCGCCATGATCGTGCCCATGGCCGTGACCGATAGCGCCAATCCGCCCGGCACACGCTTCAGCATGATCTGCAGAATGTGCAACAGGTCGGCCGCCACGCGGGACTTTTCCAGCATCGTCCCCATGAAAACGAAACATGGAATCGCCACAAGGATTGGATTTTGCACCGCGCCGGAGGCGCCGTCACCGCCCCAGATACGGTTCACCACCGCAAAAAATACTTGAAAATCAACGACTTCCAGCCATACTGCGATCCCCCCGAATATCAACGAAACCCCGCCTAGGGCAAACGCGACCGGCAGGCCGGTAAACAGGGTCAGGGCAAGCGCCAGGAACATATAGGCGCCGATATATTCATATAGATGATCGTGGATCAGCCATTCCCAGAATTCGACCATGGATCACGCCCCCTCCTTGTCGCCGGATCGGGTATCGCCGGGCGGATTGTCGTGATGCACGAACGGATCTTCGCTGTCATCATCCAGAGTTACTTTCGGCAGCACTTCAACGTCAGTGAAAAACTGCAATCGATCTTCCGCAATAAGCCTGCGTTCGCCGCTACCGAACAAAAACGCCAGACACCGGATAAGCGTGGCGATGCAAGCCAGCAGGGCAACGAGAAAACCCCAAATCAGGAACGACTTGATGATGAAACGCATGCCGATGCCGACCTGGCTTTCGGAGCCCTCGCCCTGGGTATAGGAGGCGTAGGTCATATCCCAGGAGAATTTCAGCATGACGAGCAAGAAGGGGATGGCGCAGATTATAAGACCGAGCACCTCAACCCATACCTGGCCGCGCCGGGGCGCCAATTCGCGAAATATATCGACCCGGACATGGGAATTATACAGATACCCAAATCCGAAAGTCAGTAAAAGTAAAACCCCATGCAGATGCCACTCAAAATCCTGAAATATAAAACTTAGTGAATACCCATAATTTATTGTAATTTGCGCCGACCAGTTTTTGATAAACTCCACCTTGCGCGTGATCACATCAAACATGATCACAAAAATGAGCGGCAAAATTAGCCAACTTGCCACGGCGCCAACGGATCTTGATACTTTATCAAGATGATCGGCAAGTCTTAACAGCGCTCCCATCATCCCCCGCCTGTGATTTGAATTTGATGACTGTTACAAGCCGCCCGTTGTCTCAGATTTGGTGCAGGATTGGCAGCGCCGAAAATAGGGCAACCGGCGCGAAAGCGCCGGTCACCGGAGTTTCCAGGATGGTTCGGGCATCGCCCGAAATCGCGCATATTTACTTCAAGTAGCCGCGCTCACCCCAAACCTTGTATTCCTCATGGAATGCCTGGTAGCTGTCCCAGAGCCGCTTCACATCAGGATTGGCGGCAATTTCCTCCGCCAGAACCTCGTCCCACTTGGCACGGAACTCTGCGAGAACCGAATCCGGCCAAGTCAGGTTCTTGACGCCATCTTTTTCATTTGCGGCCATGGCAGCGGCCTGCAACGCTTCACCGTCCGCCATTTCGACGGCGATATTGGCGGTGCAAGCCACTTCAAACATTGCTTTATACTCGTCGGACAAGGCGTTCCACTTGTCCATGTTGACCAGAAACTCGTTGGTGGTCGATTGCTGGTGCCAGCCCGGGAAGTAGTTGTATTTGGCGATCTGGTAGAAGCCCAAAGACCGGTCGATCGCCGGCATGGAGAATTCCGTCGCGTCAATCGTACCCAGTTCCAGAGCCGGATAAATATCGCCGGCAGCCAATTGCTGGGTGGCAACACCGAATTTCTGCATCACTTTGGCGCCCATGCCGAAGAACCTCATCTTGAAGCCCTTGAGCTGATCGAGCGACGTGATTTCCTCGCGGAACCAGCCCGACGTCTCCGGTGGGATCATGCCGCAATAGAAATACATGATGTTGTCTTTGGCATAGAGTTCGCGGGCGAGTTCAACGCCACCGCCATGCTGCATCCATGCATTGAATTCCAGAGCGCCCGGACCAAAGGGCCAAGTCGACAGGAATGCGAACGCCGAATTCTTGCCCTGATTGGCGCCCGGCGTGCCATAGGCGGCTTCGAAGGCCCCCTGGCTGACCGGATCATAATAGGCATAACCGCCGGCCAACGCGCCGGGTTCGAATACCTTGATATCGAAATCCCCGCCGGACATTTTGTTGACCCATTCGGCAACGCGATATGCGACCGGTCCGATCACCGCCAGATTTTTGCCGAAGGCGGAGTGCATTTTCCAGCGAACTTTTTTGGCTTCCGCGTCGCTTGTGAACACGGTGGCGGCAACCGCGACGGCGGCTACCGAACATGCCAGGGTCTTAAGCGCAAATCTCATAAAATCCTCCCTTTGCGCGTCATATGGCGCCACTTGAGATGGACGACGCCGTCAAACACTGTTGGTTTTGATTGTCGGGCTCCCGTTGCCCGGTCCGCCTCGTCCGCCTCTCCCTTCGAACGCAACGGATTTTCCAGGGTCTTTAGCATTCTCCCGATCGGTAACAACATTCGGAACCGCTTACGGCGCACATCAAAGCAAGTTCCGACTCCATTCGTCAATGGCCAGAATGACCCGCGTAGATTTTGTTTTACAGGGTCATGCGCCTGAATTTTTTATCGAGCCGCCAAATTGGATAGAAAAGTTGACCAAAAAAAGCAAGTGATTGTAGACTTAAATCTATAGTGAACAGAAGGCGCCGACACCGGGCACGATCGAACGTATAATTTCGATCGATACTGAAATTGGCCTGATTGGTAATGGTTTTTCAGAAAATAAGCCACAACAGGACGGCTGACGAAGTCATCGGGCAAATCGAAGACCTGGTTCTTGAGGGGATCCTTCGTCCGGGTGACCGATTACCGGCCGAGCGGGATTTGGCCAAAAAAGTTGATGTCTCGCGACCGATTCTACGCGAGGCAATCAAATCCATGGAAGCCGGCGGCCTGCTGGTATCAAAAAGGGGCGGCGGGACCTTTGTCGCCGACGTCATCGGCACCGTTTTTTCCGACCCGATCGTCGATCTGTTCCGCCGCAGCACCCGCGCGGCCGCCGACTACCTGGAATTTCGCCGCGAACTGGAAAGCCTGACGGCAGGTCTGGCGGCGCATCGGGCGACGCCGGAAGACCGGGAAATCCTGACGCAAATCTTCCACGCCATGGAGGCGGCCCACGACGGGGACGACCCGGCCGAAGAGGCGGCGATCGACGTGGAATTTCATACCGCCATCTGCGAGGCGGCGCACAATATCGTCCTGTTGCATATTCTGCGGTCCTGCTATCAATTGCTGGCCGAAGGTGTGGTCTACAACCGGTCGGAACTCTATCGGCGGCCGGGCGCGCGCGACCAGTTGCTGGACCAGCACCGGGCCATTTTCAATGCGATCATCAAGGGCGATGCGGATACCGCCTCGGCGGCGGCCCGGGCCCATATTGCGTATGTCGAAACGGTTTTGCACGACATGGAACTGACGGATCATCGGCAGGAGGTCTCGCGCATGCGCCTGCAACGGTTCGGCGACAAGGCGGGCGCACGATCGCGCGGACGCCGGGCCTGATCCGGTCGGGCGCGGCCAGTTTGGAGAAAGGGACAAGGACGTGACCTCATCGGCGCTTGCAGGGGCCCCCCGCGTGGGCCTGTTCGTGACCTGTCTGGTCGACCTGTTCCGGCCATCGGTCGGGTTCGCGGCCGTCAAGCTGTTGGAAGCGGCCGGCTGCACGGTGGCGGTGCCGTCGTCCCAGACCTGCTGCGGCCAGCCGGCCTACAATTCGGGCGACCGCAAGGATACCACCGCCATAGCTCGGCAAGTGATCACGGCGTTCGAGCCGTTCGATTACGTGGTCGCGCCGTCGGGCTCCTGCGCCGGCATGATCAAGCACCACTATCCGGCGCTTTTCGAGCCGGATACGCCATGGCGGCAACGGGCCGACGCGCTCGCCGGTAAAACGTTCGAACTGGTCAGCTTCCTCGTCGACGTTTTGGAGGTCGATCACGTGGAAAGCCGGCTGAATGAAACCGTGACCTATCATGATTCCTGCGCGGGCTTACGCGAGTTGGGGGTGCGCGACCAGCCGCGCAAACTGCTGCAAAGCGTCGATGGGTTATCCATGACCGAGTTACCGGATGCGGATGTGTGCTGCGGCTTTGGTGGCACGTTCTGCGTCAAATATCCCGATGTGTCCAACGCCATCGTGGAACGCAAGACCGGGCGCATTGCCGAGACCGCGGCGACGACGCTGCTTGCCGGCGATCTCGGCTGCCTGATGAACATGGCCGGTAAATTGAAACGCCAGGGATCGGCAATCAAGGCGCGCCATGTGGCCGAAGTTCTGGCCGGCATGACCGATTGCCCGGCAATCGGCGAGGCGGACGGCACCACATGAGGCAGGAATCCCAGAATTTCAAGCAGAACGCGGTCAAGGCGCTCGCCGACCGCAACCTGCAAAAGGCGCTCGGCCGGGCGCAGACCGGTTTCATTGAAAAACGCGCCAATGCCGCCGCCGCGCTGCCGGAATTCGAGGCCTTGCGCGATAGTGGCCGGGATATCAAGAACCACACCCTGCAACATCTGGACCTCTATTTGCAGGCCTACGAGCAGAAAGTGCAGGAAGCCGGCGGCCATGTGCACTGGGCGGAAACGGCGGCGGATGCCCGGGCGATCGCGCTTGATATCTGTCGAAAGGTCGGCGCCAAAACGGTCACCAAGGGCAAGTCGATGATCTCGGAGGAAGTCGGCATCAACGGCTTCCTGGAGGAAAACGGCATTGCGCCGATCGAGACCGATCTCGGCGAATATATCATCCAATTGCGGGGAGAAACCCCGAGCCACATCATCGCCCCGGCATTTCATGTCAACAAGGAGCAGGTGGAGGCGGAATTCCGCCGCGTGCATACCCATCTGGATGACGCGCGCAACCTTCAGGAGCCCACGTCCCTGCTCAACGAGGCCCGGCAGGTGTTGCGCGACAAGTTCCTGGCCGCCGATGTGGGGATTACCGGCGCCAATTTCCTGATCGCCGAAACCGGCACGTCGGTGATCGTTACCAATGAGGGCAATGGCGACCTGACGCAAATCCTGCCGAAAGTGCATATCGTCTTGGCGTCGCTGGAGAAAATCACGCCGACATTGGAGGATGTCGGCCAGATCCTGCGGCTTCTGGCACGCTCGGCGACCGGCCAGGATACCGCCGTCTACACCACTTTTTCCACCGGTCCGAAGCGGCCGGAGGATCCGGACGGGCCTGAGGAATATCACGTTGTCCTGTTGGATAATGGCCGGTCAAGCGTACTTGGAACCGAGTTCCAGGAGATGCTGCGCTGCATACGCTGCGGCGCCTGCATGAACCATTGCCCGGTCTATCAGGCGGTGGGCGGCCATGCCTATGGCTGGGTCTATCCCGGCCCGATCGGCTCGGTGCTGACGCCCTGGCTGACGGGCGTGGAAAATGCCGGCCACCTGCCGAACGCGTCCACCTTTTGCGGCCGCTGCGAGGCGGTGTGTCCGATGCGCATTCCGCTGCCGAAAATGATGCGCCATTGGCGGGAGAAGGAATTCGAGCGCCATCTGTCGCCGGCCACCATGCGCTGGGGATTGAGCCTGTGGGCATTCGCCGCCAAACGACCGCGGCTCTATCAGTTCGGCACCGGGATTGCCATGCGGCTGATATCCATGATGGCCGGCACATCCGGCCGGCTGAAATCTCTGCCCCTTGCCGGCGGCTGGACCAGGCATCGCGACCTGCCGGCGCCGGCCGGCAAGACATTTCAGCATTTATGGGCAGAGCGGAGGAACCGGCAATGAGCGGTCGGGAGGCGATCTTGAACCGGCTGCGCGCCGGCCTGAAAGTGGGGCTGGATCAGGCGGCGCGGCAGCAGGTCGTCGATGAACGCCTGCGCGCGCCGCCGCGCGGGGTGATACCGGCGCGGGCGCAGATCGAGCATCAGGACCAGGTGGATCTCTTCTGCGCCATGGCGGAACAGGTGCAGGCGACCGTGACGCGGGTTAATACCGCCGATGATGTACCGTCGGCGATCGCCGATTACCTGCGCTCGCGCAATCTGCCGCAATCGTTATGCATGGGCGATGACCGGCGTCTGGCCGCCCTGCCCTGGCAGGAGGCGCCTAATCTGGAACGCAGAACCGGTCCGAGCGACGGGTCCGATACGGTCGGCCTGGCGGCCGCGATCAGCGGCGTCGCCGAGACCGGTACGCTGGTCCTGACATCGGGAGCCGCCAATCCGACCACCAACAGTTTCCTGCCGGAAACCCAGATCATCGTCATCGAGGCTTCAGACATTACCGACACCTACGAGACCGTGTTTGATCAATTGCGAGCGCGGGACGGCGATACATTGCCGCGAACGGTGAACATGATCACCGGCCCGTCGCGATCCGGAGATATCGAACAGACCTTGCTGCTTGGAGCCCACGGGCCGCGGTCGCTGCATGTGATCGTGGTGGATCAGTAGTCCATGCGATTGCATTACGCGTGTTGCCGAAAAATGAAATCAAAATCTAAATCGCACAGTCATTCCCGCGAAAGCGGGAATGACTGATGCATGATTCGTACTGAACCGATTTGAACGCAACGTGCGTAAATACTTCAGTTTTGCCAAAAATTCGGCCGTACGAGGCTGCCGATAACCCGATTGTTACTTGTCATACAAGCGTCGAACAAAACCGATCGACCGCTTTTGCCGCGTGGTCCGGATGGGTTTGCAGCAGCATGTGGGGGGCGTCGAATTCCGCCTTTTGGCAATTTTGCACCCCATCCAGGATCACTTCGGTTCGGCCGCGACGCACGAGCCGGTCGCGGCTGCCGAACAAGCACAGCGTGGGGCAAGTGATGGATGCCAGTTCGGCAGTCTTGTCGACGCGCAGGGTTTCGGTTGTCCGCACCCGAACGACTTCGCGCGGCAAGGCGGTCAGGATCTGAAACAATTGCGTGCCGATCTCCGACCGGCCGGTAAATTCAAGAACGAATGCGTTGATCACGCGCTTCGGTATCCAGGTGTGATCGATCATTCGCGCCACATGATAAAGGACGCGCGGCATGGGCGGGTCGGCGAACGTGGCGGCCAACACCAATCCGACGACCCGGTCCGGGAGGGCCGTCGCCAAATCCATTGCGACCGGGCCGGAGAAGGATTCGCCTAAAAGCACGATCGGTCCGGAAGGCAGGCGCTCTTCGACGAAATCCGGCAATTCGTCATATCCCATCGGCCGGTCGGGGGGATAGGCGATCGTCATCACCGGCCAATTGCGGGCAAGGGCCCGGTGAATGTCTTGTCGAAGATCAGCCGAACCATCGAGCCCGGGCAGAAGAACGATCGTCGGTCTTTGTGACTCATCCATAAGTCGAACGGAATACCATCAAAATGTGAATCGCGGCTTTATTCTAGGGCACCCGCGCCGCCAACGACCGGCAGTCATCTCAGATCGGCGCCGGCCTGTTGTACGAGGGTTTGGGATCGGACATAAGTGCGCCTTGCCTTGATGAACCAGATTATGGGACTCTGGGATCGCAACCCGCTATCGCCAATACTTGTTGATTTCGCCCATGCCTCTGCAAAATCGTGTCACCCCCGACGGACGTATCATCGCCGATTCGGCGCGCGGCCTGCTGATGGGCAATCGCGGCGGCCGCATCCATGATCCCGCGACCCGGCGTCTGACCCGGCGGCGCTGGACCTCGAAGGCCTGGATCTGCTGCGTAACTGCGTTCAAGGGACGCCATCGGACTGTGATGGGGCACAGTTATACCGAGTTGTTTTTTCTCGACGAAGTGACCGCGCTCGCCGCTGGTCATCGGCCCTGTTATGAATGCCGGCGCCGGGATGCCCGTGCCTTTGCCGTGGCCTTCTCCGAAGCGCATGGCGCGCCGGAAGAATTGCGGGCGCCGCAAATGGATGCGATCCTGCACGGGCAGCGCGTGAACCGGCAGGCCGGCGACCGGGTCGACCTGGCCAAGGCGGACTTGCCCGATGGGGTGATCGTGCAGATTGGTGACCCGGATTCGAACGGCGAGTTTTGGGCCATCAAGGACCGTCATCTCATACTGTGGTCGCCGGCCGGGTATAGGCGTCGGCAATCCCGGCAAGGTTTTCCGCCGGCTTTCATCGTCACACCGGCGGGCATGGTCGGCGCGTTGCGGGCCGGATATCGTCCGCTTTGGCATGATTCAGCAACCGACTGACATTACGCGGCCTTGGCCACCGGCAGATTGCCAAGGGAAACTTTGATATGATCGGCAAGCGCCAGGTGCACCGGATTGTTGGCATGATCGGCGCGCAAGAGCGAAATATCGCAGGGCGGCAGTTCGGGGAACCCGTCGCGGTCGCCGAGCACCCGCATGGCGGCGCGTACCGCGCTTTCGGGCAGAACCGAGACCGCCAATCCCGCCAGGACGGCGCCGGAAATGGCGGCGGCGGCGGCGCTGGAATAGGCGATGCGATAAGACCTGCCAACGGAATCCAAGGCCGTCGTCGCCGAGGTCCGCCAGGCACAATCGGGCGGTCCGATCGCCAGCGGCAAAGGGTCGATCTGGTCGACGCAATGGCCGGATGACATGACCCATAAGAGCGGCTCGCGGCGGATGATCCGGCCGATGCCGCCGGTATCGCTGGAGGTGACAATGCCGAGATCCAGTTCGCCGATGCGGATCCGCTCCGTCACGTTCGAACTCGCCGAACAATGGACGTCGATCTCCACGGAGGGAAATATCCGCGCGAACCCGGCCAGGACCTGCGGCAGCAGCCGATCGGCATAATCGTCGGGCAGCCCCAGCTTGATGGTGCCGTTCATATCGGTTTCGGCGAAGGCCGTCATGGTCTCGTCATTGAGACGAACCATGCGGCGGGCAAAATCCAACAGACGCTGCCCCTCCCCGGACAAGCGGCTCGTCCGGCCTTCCCGGACAAAAATCGGGCGGCCGATCCGTTCCTCCAGACGGCGCATCTGCATGGATACGGCCGACTGGGTCTTGTGCACGCTTTCGGCGGCACGTGTAAAACTGCCGACCTCGGCAATGGCCACGAAGGTGCGGAGCTGATCGATATCAAGGGCGGCGGGCATGATTTTGATCCATTCACATTTGTGATTATTTCTATTTAAAACATTCGTTTGATAAATCAATAGCAAAAGCGCATATGCAACACCAGCAGGCCGGCGCACCGCAAGTCGGTGCCAGGTTTCCTGCTGTTCCATCAATCGCTGACGCAGGAGGGCGCCATGAAAAACCATACCATCATCGCGGATTCCTCGACCCTTACCGCCGGGGACGCGCCGCGCTCACTTGTGAAATCCCTGTTCGACAGGATCAAGGCCTGGGCCGTTCGCTATGGGCGCCGTCGCCAGGTATTCCGGTTGATGGAACTGGATGACCGCATGCTTGCCGATATCGGCGTCAACCGCGCTGATCTGGACTATGCCTATCATCGCGGCGCCTCGTCGGACGCGACGCTGGTGTTGCAGCAGATCGCCCGGCGCAAGCGGACCGGCAACCGGGCCGTGAAATATCCCTGATCACCCGATTGCGATGCCCCCCAAAGGGGATTGGACCTGCCTGGGTCCAACCTGACCCGCCGCCCCCCCGCGGCGGGTCTTTTTTTATGCAATCATGCGTCATTTTTTGTCGAGATTGCGCGAAAGTCGGGTGGTCGGGTGCATGAGGATATGGTAGTCCACCGCTCGTTCCGACCGTCACTCTCCAGACCGATCGATGACCGCGCACATGACGACCCGAAAACCGCCGCTGACGCTGCATATTGGATTGCACAAGACCGGATCCACCTATATTCAATCGCGGCTGTTATCGAACCGCGATAAGCTGGAACGGTTCGGCATCTACTTTCCACTGGATGGCCATGCCTACGGGCATGGGCGCAACGGGCTAATTACACATCTTAAGCGCTGCGGCCAGTCGCCCGACAAATCCTTCGATATTGACCAGTTGATTGCTAACCCACGCCATGTGGTGTTGTCTCATGAGAATTTGTGCCGGCTATCGGCGAGGGCGGTTGATTATCTTCGCGCAGTGCTCGAACCACGCGACGTAACGGTCGTGATCGTCCTTCGCGACTGGACTGGCCTGCTCTATTCGGCTTGGCAGCAACTAGTGAAACGTGGTCTGTCACAAACATTGCCGCAATTTGTGGACGCGGCCTTGGCCAATCACAAACAGTCAGAATGGATAAATTTCGGCAGGGTGATAAAACGCTATAAACAGTGTTTTGGGAGCGATAATGTTAAGATTGTCCTATATGATAATCTTAAGAAATCTAATTATGATATATTTACATTCTTTGTTTCGAACATCCTAAATCTCGATGTCGATGATCCCGATACCTTCTTTGATCCAAGCCAGAATACCAATGTCTCGAATCCGGCGCACAGAACCGAGTTGTCCCGCTATCTAAACGAAAACCGGCCATTTGAGAACCAGCGAAAGGCAGCGCGATATCTGCGCTGGGTCTACACCGAAATCGGAAGGAACAAATTACTTGCAATGAAACTTGATGAACTGAAAGATGTGTTTCAGGAAAATAAACAAACATTGGAAATTACAAATACTAACAATATTCTTCGACGATACAACAATAGATTATATAAGCAATATGGCGAATTGATCATCAATCCGAACGAAAAACAACTTTTCGAAGATTCTACTTGTACGTTCGACTATTTCGGCGATGGCCATTTCAGCCTGCTGAGGGAAATCAAGGACCAACTCGACCAATTGGAATCCGATGATGTACGGTCCTGGATCGCCAAAACCGGTGGCAACAAACAACGTCGGCGAATGGACATATCCGACTAAGCCATACTGGGAAATTCTGTCTAACGCGGCGGTGACCAGAAGCGATTGAAGAGATCCTCATAGGCGCGCAGATAGTCGGCCTGGGCACTTTCGCCGGCCCGCATCAGGTCGACCATTGGATTATCGGCCCGGATGTTATCGGCTTTATCGTCACCGGAAGCCGCATTTGAAAAACCGCTGAAAAAGGCCTCCATGAGGTCGCTCATCGCCGGCATTTTCGGCTCCGCCCTGGGTTCAGGCCGACCGCGGGCGAAGCCTTCGAAGAAGGCCTGCATGGCGCCAGCCGCCGGATTGGTCGCCGAATATTGTTCAAGTCCGCCCATGAACATGGCCGCCATGGCCGGCAGCATGTCGCGCAAAATGTCGGCACCGACACCGGTCATCCCGGCCACCTGGTCGGCCAGGGCGCGGGAAAAATCCTTGGAACCGAAAAGCTGGCCCAGAATATCGTTGCCATCCATTCGTCCGGCCGGAGTGAACACGGCCATGGGATCGGTGAAATAGGCCTGGTGACGCTGGGACTGCAGGGTCGACATGAGTTTCTGCATGCCGAAGGGATCCGCCATATTGCGCGCGGCACCGGCGGCAAAAGCCGGAGCCAGGGCGCGCATGGCGGCTTGGGCGGCTTCTGTATTCAGGCCGAACTGGCGGGCGAAATTATCGATGGCCTGGCCGCCCTGTGCCTGGCGAAACATGTCGTGGATATCAAACATGGCCGTTGTCCCCGTAGTAGGTGCGGCCACCCAACGCCGACCGGATAGCCTAAAACGCGTATTCCTCAAACACCCTGTCGATATCCTGCTCCCAAGCACCATGATATTTGGCGAGCATCATTTCCGCCGGGGTCATGCCGGCGGCGATCGCTTCCTCCACCGGCGCTAAAAACTGGGTTTCGTCGAAACCGGCTTGATTGAGGCATCCGCGGCGGCGCAGTCCGGCTCGAGACAGTTCCACCGCCTCGCGTGCGAGGTCGAGCACGGAGCGCCCCTTGAACTCCACCTTGAAGGCCGATTGCGGCACCATGTCGCGCAGATATTGCATGTCCGCCACGGTCCAGTCGGCGATGAAGTCGCCGGCATCGGCGAGCGACTGGTCGTCATAGAGCAGGCCGACCCAGAAGGCGGGCAGCGCGCAGATCCGCCGCCAGGGCCCGCCATCGGCGCCGCGCATTTCCAGGAATGTCTTCAACCGCACTTCCGGAAACAGGGTCGACAGGTGATTGTTCCAGTCGCCGACGGTCGGACGTTCGCCGGGGAACCGCTCCTCCAGACCGCCATTCCAGAACTGGCGGAACGTGACTTCGGTGACATCGTGATAGGTATCGCCGCGTTTTAAGAAATACATGGGCATATCGAGCGCCCATTGCACATAGCGGGCAAATCCGAAATCGTCGTCGAAGACGAAGGGCAACATGCCGGAACGGTCGTTGTCGGTATCGAGCCAGGCGTGGGAGCGGTAGGACAGATAGCCATTGGGCTTGCCATCCAGAAACGGCGAATTGGCGAACAGGGCCGTGGCAATCGGCTGCAGGGCCAGGCCGACGCGCATTTTCTTGACCATGTCCGCCTCGTCGGAAAAGTCGAGATTCACCTGGATGGTCGAGGTGCGGTACATCATGTCCAGGCCGCGCGTGCCGACCTTGGGCATGTAGTTGGTCATGATGTTGTAACGCGACTTGGGCATGCGCGGGGTTTCGTCGAAGGCCCATTTCGGCGATACGCCGACGCCGAGAAACCCGATGCCGAGCGGTTCGCCGATCTCGCGAACCTGGGCCAGATGGGCGTTGGCCTCCCGGCAGGTCTGATGCAGCGTCTCAAGGGGCGCGCCGGACAATTCGAACTGGCCGCCGGGCTCCAGGCTGATCGCACCGCCGCCCGTGGCGTCGACGAGGCCGATAATGTTGCCGTCATCCATGATCGGCTCCCAGCCGAGCAGGGCTTCCATGCCTTCCAGGATCGCCCTGATCCCGCGCGACCCCTCATAGGGGATCGGCGTGTTGTCGGCGCGGTTGAAGCCGAACTTTTCGTGCTCAGTGCCGATCCGCCAGGCGTCCTTCGGCTTGCACCCGGCGGCGAGGCAGGCCGCCAGGTCTTCCTGACTCTCAATCGGTGTGGAATCGGTGGTATCGCGCGCCATCCAGACTTGCCCCAAGCTCAGCCGACCGAGTATCGCGGTCGCATCGAATATGATCCCTGCGCATTTCATCTTGCCGCCGGAACAGCGGCGCACCATAGCGGTGCGATTGCCCGCCGACAAATGGGATTTCTAGGATGGATGTCTAAAGGGCACGGCCACAATCCCGTCTAACCGGCGCCGACGGCCGGCCGCCAGTCGCCGCAAACGGCCTGGAGAACGGCCAATGCCGCGACGGCCGCGGTATCCGCTCGCAAAATACGCGGTCCGAGCGAAATTGCCGTGACAAAGTCCAATGCCAGCAGCCGCGCCCGCTCGGCATCGGAGAAACCGCCTTCCGGGCCGATCAGGATCGCGAGCTTGCGACCGCCGAGACCGGCAAGTTGATCGACCGGCCCAACCCCGGCATCCTCGTCGCAAAAGACGATATGGCGCTCCGGGTTCTGATCCGGCCATTGCCCCAGGCACATATCCAGGGGCATCGGGTCGCGGATCTGCGGCAGGCTCAAAATGCCACATTGCTCGGCGGCCTCGATGGCATTGGCGGCCATGCGCGCCGATTTCAGATGCCTGACTTGTGTAAACTCCGTCACTACCGGCTGAAGCACGCCGGCACCCATCTCCACCGCCTTTTGCACCATATAGTCGAGCCGGGCCTGTTTCAGGGGCGCGAAGAGATAGTGCAGATTGTAGGGTGCAGTCTGCGAGCGGACGCATTCGACAGCGGCAAGCTGGACGGTTTTCTTCGCAACGTCGCCAATCGCGGCCCGCCATTCGCCGTCGCGACCGTTGAAGACCAACAGAGTATCGCCGGCGCGCATGCGCAGGACATTTCTCAGGTAATGGGCCTGTTTTTGATCAAGGTCGATCGGGGCCTCCGGCGCAAGCGTGCAATCGACATAAAGGCGCGGCATGCGGAAATCGTATTTTGCCATTGGCGTCTCCGATGCGCCGGGTCCGGTTGAGGTTGGCGTTTGCGACGTTATAGTGGAGGCTGAGATCAGGACATTCGCCGCCCGTGACCGATTCGCCATCCAATATTGCCGAGTTCACCGTCTCCGAGATCGCCTTTGCCGTCAAACGCACGGTGGAGGACGCGTTCGGCCAGGTGCGGGTGCGCGGCGAAATTTCCGGGTTTCGCGGACCGCATTCCTCCGGTCATTGCTATTTCGCGCTGAAGGATGAAAAAGCCCGGCTGGAATCGGTGATTTGGCGCGGTGTCTATAACCGGTTGAGGGTCAAACCGGAAGAAGGCCTGGAGGTGATTGCCACCGGCAAGCTGACCACCTATCCGGGCTCATCGAAATACCAAATCGTGATTGAGCGGCTGGAACCGGCGGGGATCGGCGCCTTGATGGCGCTGTTGGAGGAACGACGCCGCAAATTGGCGGCCGAGGGCCTGTTCGATGAGGCGCGCAAGCAGAAGATCCCCTTCCTGCCCCGGACGATCGGCGTGGTCACCTCCCCGACCGGGGCGGTGATTCGCGATATCCTGCACCGGCTGAACGATCGGTTCGCCGTACGCACCCTTGTCTGGCCGGTCCGGGTCCAGGGGGAGACGTCGGCTGCGGAAGTGGCGGCGGCGATCCGCGGCTTCAATGGGCTTGCCGATGATGGATCCGCGCCCCGGCCGGACCTGATCATCGTTGCCCGCGGCGGCGGCAGCCTGGAAGACCTGTGGGGCTTTAACGAAGAGGCCGTGGTCCGGGCCGCGGCGGAGTCCCAAATTCCGCTGATTTCCGCGGTCGGCCATGAGACCGATTGGACATTGATCGACCACGCGGCCGATCTGAGAGCGCCGACACCGACGGCGGCGGCGGAACTTGCCGTTCCGGTGCGCTCCGACCTGCTGGCGACGGTCGATGATCTGGTTCGCCGGCACCGGGCCGGGATGCAGCGCGGCTTTGAAACCAAGCGCGCGGCCATGCGCTCCGCCGAGCGTGGCCTGCCGCGCCTGCGCGACCTGCTCAACTTCCCGCGTCAGCGCTTCGATGACCTGGCAATCCGTTTGCCCCAAGCCCTGCGGGCGGCCACCACCGGCCATCGCGCCCGGTTTGACAGAGCGGCGGCGCGATTGTCGACGCCAAATCTGGCCCGCGGTCTGAACCTGTCCCGCCAAAGGCTCGACGCGCTCGCCGTCCGGCAGGACCGGGCAGCGGCCGTCAGCCTGGCGCAATTCCGGCAGGCGCTGACTTCACGGACCGACCGGCTGCGGCCGGCTCTCTTGAAACCCGGCCTGCGCCAGGGTGCAAATCGCGCCGACCAGGCCGGGCAGGCGCTGGTCCGGCAGATGGCAGGGCAATTGGACAAGGCCGCGACACGGTATCGGTCCGCGGAAAAACTGCTTGGCACCCTCTCTTATCGCAGCGTGCTCGGTCGCGGATTTGCCCTGGTGCGAGATGACACGGGAGTACCGATCCGTTCGGCGGCGTCCGTCGGCAGCGGCAATCGGCTGGATATCGAGTTCCATGACGGCCATGTGGACGCGGTCGCCGGCAACACCGCATCCGCGACACCTGCGACACGGTCACGACCGAAGCCGCCACGCGGTGGCGCCAAGTCCGACGGCAAACAGGGTCAATTGTTCTGACCAGGCGACCGGCGCCAAGGCCCGTCCGGACAGGGCGGCGAACAAAAGGACATCACCATGATCCGCAAAATCACCACCTGGATCGTTATCGCCGATGGCGCGCGGGCTCGGGTCTACGAAAATGACGGCCCCTCGCGGGGTATTCACCCGGTGAGCGACATGTCGGCGAGCGGACCCCGAGGGCGGGACCGGGAGATCGGACCGGATCGGCCGGGCCGCGCCTTCGACAGTGCCGGTCACGGTCGCCACGCCTTCGAGGAGACTGACCGGCAGGATCGCGCGGAGGCTGAATTTCTATCGGATTTGATGGATGAATTGAGCAGCGCGGCTGCGGCCGGCCGTTATGACCGGTTGGTGCTGGTGGCGGCGCCGCGGGCGCTCGGCATGCTGCGCAAGGTGATCCCCGCGGCCCTGGCCAAATGCATTCACGGCGAGATCGACAAGGACCTGACGCGTGCCTCCAAGGAGGCAATCGAGAAGCAGGTTTCCACCGTGCTTGCCGTGTAAACACTCTCGATCATTCGGCCACGGCAGTCACAAATTCGGCTTGCGCTTATCGCTTCGAACCACGGAGTGCCAACCGGTCGGTGACGGACACGGCGCTTAGGAATCCAACAGATCGTCACCTATCTTCGCCAATTACCCGCTTGACGAATTCCACAATCCGTTCCTCAACTGACAGTCTCTTGCCGTCGGCGCCAAGACTGGCGGCACCGGCGGGATAGAAATGGCCGTGACCCGGCACCCAGGCAAATTCGTAATTGACGCCGGTATTTCCATAATGTTCGAGCAACGCCGGCACGGTATCCAATGCTCCCGGCAGATCGTACTGGCCCATAAACAGAAGGATCGGAGGCCTGTTCGATGCCGCCGTAACGGTTTTCTTCGCGTTGAAGCCGGCATCCGATCCGGACAGCAGAAAGACGCCGGCAACCGGAACGCCCATGCCGTGAGCCACGTTCCAGGATGTCACCGCACCTGCGGAAAATCCGCCTATCACAATGCGCCCGGGATCGATTTGGTAGTTTGTGGCGTGTTCGCGAATATGAAAGATGGCTTCGCGCAGGTCTTCAGCGGCGGCCATCACGCCATTGACGATGGCCGTTCTTTCGTCGGGTATTTGGAGATCGAGGGGTGGCAGGTTCATGCCGTGTCGGATGTGGTTGGCCTGAGGCAGGAGCGGCAAAAGGCTGTTCGGGTCGACCCATTCCCGACGGTAGCCGTCCCCCGAAATCACCGGACCTTCGGGCATCAACCGGTAGTCGATCGCGAAACAAGTATATCCGCGTGCGGCAAACCGGCGGCAGTAATTGCCCATCGACGTGTCCTGCGCGCCGCCCGAGTGGATCGTCAGGCGCGGATTGCCACGGTGGAATGCGCCGCCGAATGACAGGATGATCGCCGGGCGCGGCATCGACGGTATTTCGACCGGTTGATAAATATCCATCCACAGATCGCGTGACACCGGCATTCCGTTCCGCGTGACCACGCCGTTGCCATAGATCACCCCCGCCGTGAGCTCGTAGCTGACCGCGGGCTGTTGCTGCGCGGCGACCGGTGCCGCAACCGATATGGCGGCCATCAGTGTGACTGACAAAAAACCGACGCGGAAACAGAAATGATCATTCATATGCGGGCTCTCTCAAGTATTTATACCAAGGGCGGTGACTTTTGACCCATTTGATGGGCCAGATCGGCCCGTCGGACGGCGTTGCGCCGCTCGCCCGATAGCCGGTATCGCGCTTCGCGCCGCGCCTTGCCGACGAACCGATCTGGCCCATCAAATGGGTCAAAAGTCACCGCCCTTGGTCACTACTGTCCGGGAAAATAGTTTGATACCTTTAAAAAGGTCCATTGTTTGAGGAGTTTATGGTAGAATCGAAGTTGCAAGACAGCGATTCAAAAACGCCGCGCACAATGGACCCGAAGATGACCATAAGCCTTTTTCAGCAGATCATAAAGAGCCTTCCCCGTCGTCGGATCAACACGCTCGTTGCAACTCACAAGAGCGATAAATGGTGCAAGCGGTTTTCCACCTTCGACCATCTTGTGGTGATGATTTATGCGCAATTGTCCGGTCAGACGAGCCTGCGCGATCTTGAAGCCTCCTTCAATGCCTCGCCGGCGCGCCATTATCATCTGCGTGCGGCCGGGATGAAGCGGTCAACACTTTCCGACGCCAATGCAGCACGCCCGATAGGTGTCTTTGAAGACATTTTGTCCCTGCTTATCAACGAGACCGCGCCGCAAACCGGCAAGGGGGTCGGTAAGTTGGTGAAAATCCTGGATTCAACAACCCTGGCCCTGTTCGCCAAAACCCACAAGGCCATGCGCTATCGCTTCAACAATAGCGCCATCAAGCTGCATCTGATTTATGATCCCGACAGCCAGTGCCCAACCTGGTTCCAGATCACTCCGGCACGACTGCATGACAGCCGCATGTGTGAGCAGTTGCCGGTTGCCGCCGGGCAGACCTATGTGTTTGATCGGGCTTATAATAACGCCCAATTCTGGGCCGACATCGAGGCCGCCGGAGCCGTCTTCGTCACCCGGCCGAAGTCAAACCTGGCCTATGACGTGCAGGCCGCAACCCCCCACTACAATTCCTTGGTCGTCGCCGACCAGACCGTCATTCTGGCCGGCCAGCCGGGCCGCAAATATCCCAAACCACTACGCCGCATCGAGATCTTCGACGAAGACAAGGGCCGCGAACTGGCCTTCATCACCAATGACTTCGAGCGCTCCGCCGAAGACATCGCCGACCTCTACAAACGCCGCTGGCAGATCGAACTGTTCTTCAAGTGGATCAAGCAGAACCTCAAGATCAAACGCTTCCTGGCCAAACATCCAAAGGCCATCATGGTCCAGATCATCACCGCCCTGATCGCCTATGTGCTGCTCAAAAAACTACACCAGAAAAACCGCATCAAAATCCCCCTCAAACGCATCGCCGCACTAACAACAAATTACATCTTCAATCTATGCGAGATAAACCATCTCATCAAACCAACCAACAAGCCGCCCCCACAAACCAGCCAATATCAACTCACCCTAAATTTTCCCGGACAGTAGTGGCCCTTGGTATTAGGTCACCGAATAGGAACAGGTGGCCGCCTGGGGTGCAGGTTTCAGCGGCCCATATTCCTAGTAATAACACGTAACGGTCGAAATGCCGCATTTAAAACTTGATACTGGTCAACGCCTTAGAGCGACCCATAATCTAGAATCCAACGGTCTCGAGGTAGAGAAACAGGGGAGACGACCATGATCAAAGACATCCTTACTCTGCTTGACCTGTCGGGTGACATGCCGGCGGCTCCCGTAGCCCTTGACCTGGCGAAACAGACCGGCGCCCATATCACCGGTTTGGCACCGATCATCGAACCGGCATTGCCGGGTTATGTGGCCGGTCCGATCCCGACCGAAGTGCTCGACCATGCCCGCGACCAGGCGGTGGGCGCGGCGGAGGTCGCCCGCGACGCTTTCAAGGAGAAAGCGGAGAAAATGGGCATCGCGGTCGAATCGCGGATCGTCTCAATGACCACCGGCGGCGGAACCCACGCCTTTACCAATCACTGCCGGATGACCGATCTGGTGATTATCGGCCAGGACAATCCCGACACGCCGCAGGTGATGCGTACGGCGCTGATCGAAGCCGCCCTGTTCGACGGCAGCGCGCCGATGCTGCTGGTTCCTTACGTTAATCATGGCGGCTTCACCGCCAAGAAGGTCATGGTCGCCTGGGACGGCAGCCGCACGGCGGCACGGGCGGTGCACGCGGCATTGCCGGTCCTGGCCATGGCCGACACGATCGATCTGGTGATCGCCGGCAATCCGAGCGCGCTTGCCGGCGAGCCGGGCGCCGATATCGCGCTCTATCTGGCGCGGCACGGCCTGAAGGTGGAGATCCGCCGGGTGCCGCGCGGCACGACCGGTGTCGCCGATGCGCTGCTCAATTATGTGTCGGATAACGGTGTCGACCTGGTTGTCATGGGTGGTTACGGCCATAGCCGGATGCGCGAATTCGTGCTCGGCGGCGCCACGCGCGGCATTCTGGAAGCCATGACGGCGCCCATATTGATGGCCCATTAGCGGCAAACGAAACCCTCAAGTGAGTTGAAACGGCCGCTTTTATCAATGCGGCCGTTTTTTACTCCGGCGTACCAAAAAAGTCGCGCTCCGAAGAGCGCGACAAGGTTGGGCAAGACAGGGAAAACGAAACTAGGTTTCGTTTACTTGGCCGCGTTGACCGCAATCTTGCGCGGTTGCGCGGCCTGCTCGGGGGGTTTCGGAATGTGCAACGTCAACACACCATTCTCGAAAACCGCCTCGACTTGGTCCGGGTCGGGCACGAAGGCCAGCGGGATCGTTCTCCTGAACTTGCCCGAGGCGCGCTCGACCACGTGGAATTCCTTCTCCTCGCTTTCGCTTTCGGTGACCTTCTCGCCTTGAATGGTCGCCGCCCTATCGGCGATCGAGACGTCGATATCGGCTTCGATCATCCCGGGAAGCTCGGCAGTCACACCAATGGCTTCCCCGGTTTCGGCCACGTCCACGGCCGGAAACCGGCCGCCGGCAAAGGCACGCACCGTGTCGGGCATGGCGCCGGAAAATGACTCGAAGACCCGATCGATTTCCTTTTGGATTGAACGGAAGGGATCGCCCGTGTCACGCAGAAGCGACGGCAGAAGCGATGTCATGATATCACCTCCTAAACGATGCATTCCGATCTCTGAAGATCGCGGACGGATACTATCGCGAACGCCGCGCGGGCGCATTGAGACAGGTCAACAAATAGGAGAAAACACTTATAGGTTCGCCGGGCGGCCGGTGAATGTCTTCGAAGCATGCGGCCTTGATGGACCATTCAGAGCCAACAAGTGCGCGTCGTCCCCTCACACATCGATCACCGTGACCACCTGAAAAGTATGCAATTCACCGTCCTCGTCGCGGATGGAGACATATTCGCCCGGGGCGAAGGCGTGTTGGCCGAATTTGTAGCCGGCCTCGTCGTCTTCGTCGCCGGCAATGTCGTAGCGGAAGGCCCAACTGCCGCCGGGGCGGTGTACCAGATGGCCGATATCCTCCTCCTCGTCGCCCCAAAAGCGGCGCACGCGGCAATGGTCGCGGTCCTTGCGCCAGCTTTCGGCATCGATATGGCCGGTGTCATCGAGGGGCGCCACGAATTCGTAGCCGTGACGGGCGCTGCCGCCGGGAAATTCCTTGGTGCGGGCTAGGTTGAGGCGAATGCGTTTCAGTCCCAAATGTTCTGTCATGGCGGTCCAGGGCCTATTGTGTATCAGGATAGCCAATGGTGCATGGCGATCAGCGTCGCTGACATTGATATCCGTCAATGCAAATGGCATTGATTGCACTCAACTGGACGGTGCCTGCGCATCATACGGCAAAGGCCCCGGACCACGCGATACGACCAAGGTACGGTGCGGCGTCCCCAGCGGGCCACCATTGCCAAGCCCAAAATGGAACAGATCATGGCTGCAGGCCCGAAAAGCCTCGGATCGGCCGATGACCAGGCGGCCGTCATCGCGTTTTTATCCGATCCGGCGAGCCATCCGGGCGCCGACACGGTGACACGGATCGATACCCATGCGGCAATCGTGTTTCTGGCCGGCAACGATGCCTACAAGCTGAAACGGGCGGTGCGCTATCCGTTTTTGGACTTCTCCACCCTGGAAAAGCGCCGCACGACCTGCCTGCATGAAATCGAGGTCAACCAGGCGAATGCGCCGCAAATCTATTTAGGCGTGGTCCCGGTCACCCGTGACGCGGATGGCGACCTGGCAATCGACGGTGACGGTACGCCGGTCGACTGGCTGGTGCACATGGTCCGCTTCGACCACACAAGAACGCTCGACCGGATCGCCGATCAGGGGCCGCTCGCGACCGACCTGATCGACGCGCTGGCCCACGAACTGGTGCGGGCCCATGAACGGGCGCCGCGGCGCGATCCGGCGCCATGGATCGCCGATCTGCGCCATTATGTGGATCAGAACGCCGTCGCATTTGATGAGCATGCGGCAGTGTTCGACCGCGGCCAGGCGCGGCGGCTGATCGATAGTTCCATCGCCGAATACGACTGCATCCGCCCGCTCCTGGAAGCGCGTGGCGCGGCGGGTTATATCCGCCTGTGCCATGGCGACGCCCATTTGGGCAATATCGTCCTGATCGCCGGCCAGCCGGTCCTGTTCGACGCCATCGAGTTCGACGACGTGATTGCCACGTCCGACCTGCTCTACGATCTGGCCTTCCTGCTGATGGATCTGTGGGAGCGGGGCCACGCCTTCGAGGCCAACCGGACACTGAACCGGTATCTGGTGGAAAGCCGCCGCGACGACCATTATGACGGGCTTGCCGCCCTGCCCTTCTTCCTGATGATGCGCGCGGCGATCCGCGCCAAGGTGACGGCGGCCGGGCGGCTTTATCGTGACGAAGCCGAAGCGTCGCGGATGGCCGTAGAGGCCCGCGCCTATTTCGATGCGGCCCAGGCGTTCTTGGAGCCGACATCGCCGCGGCTGGTTGCCGTCGGCGGGCTGTCGGGCTCGGGCAAATCGACCGCGGCCGCAGACATCGCCGCGGAAATCGGCCGGGCGCCGGGCGCCGTTGTGGTCCGCAGCGACGTGCTTCGCAAGCAATTGTTCGGCGTCGCCGAGACCGAGCATCTGCCGCCGCACGGCTATGGTCCCGAAGTTACAGAGGCGGTCTATGAAAAACTCTACGCGACCATTGCCCGGATTTTGAAAACCGGCCATTCGGCGATCGCCGACGCGGTGTTTTCGCTGCCACAGGAACGGGATGCCATCGAGGCGGTGGCGCGATCCATCGGCGTACCGTTCGATGGCCTGTGGCTCGAAGCACCGGAGGCGGTGCTGGCGCGGCGGGTGACGGTGCGCGAGGGTGACGCCTCCGACGCGGACGCCCAGGTGGTCCACAATCAGACCTCCGCCGATGTCGGCCCTATATCCTGGCATATCATCGACGCGTCCGGCACGCCGGCGCAATCGGCAGATCGTGCCCGCGCGGCGGTCAGGTCACGGCCGGCGGCGGGCGACGCAGAAGGATGAGCGGAATGGATCAATTGGCGCGGCCCGGCCAAGGCACCCTGAAACGGCGGCTCAATCTGCCGCTCCTGGTGCTCTACGGTCTCGGCGTGACCGTCGGTGCCGGCATCTACGTGCTGGTCGGCGCGGTCGCCGGCATTGCCGGTATCTATGCGCCCATGGCGTTCATGATCGCGTCTCTGGTCACCGCCTGTTCGGCGCTGTCCTTCGCGGAATTGGCGGTACGGTATCCTGAAAGCGCCGGCGAGGCGGTTTATGTGGAAGAAGGGTTCCAATTCGGCCCGCTCGCCTTGGCCACCGGACTGGCGGTGGCGATGGCCGGCCTGTTGTCGGCGGCCACGGTCAGCCTGGGGGCGGCCGGTTATCTGAGCGAGATCGTGGCGCTGCCGAAGCTGGCGGGGATGGCCATCATCGTAATCGGCCTCGGCCTGTTCGCCGCTCGAGGTATTGTAGAATCAGTGGTCTTCGCCAGCATCTTGACGGCGATCGAGATTGGCGGACTGCTCCTGGTCTGTGCCGGCATCGTCACAATCGAACCGCATCAGATGACCGCCCTCAATGATATGTGGCGGATGCCGGATCAGGCGGTCCTTGGCAGCGTTCTGTCGGCTGCCGTAATCGCCTTTTTCGCCTTTATCGGCTTTGAAGACATGGTCAATGTTGCCGAAGAGGTGAAAAAGCCGTCGCGGACAATCCCGATCGCCATCATCATCACATTGATCATCACGACGGTGCTTTATCTGCTCGTTTCCTCGGTGGCGTTGCTGGCGGTGGGGCCGGACGCCCTGGCCCAATCGGATGCGCCGCTGGCGCTGGTCGCCGCGCGTACCGGTATCCTGTCGCCGCAGGTGCTGGCGGTGATCGCGGTCCTGGCCGGTATCAACGGCATATTGGTGCAGATCATCATGGCCTCGCGGATCCTCTACGGACTGTCCCGGCGGCGGCGCCTGCCTGCCTGGTTCGGCATCGTCAATGCCACGACGGGCACGCCGATCAACGCCACGTCAAGTGTTGTCGTCCTGGTCCTGATCTTCGCTCTCCTGTTCCCGTTGGAGCGGCTGGCGGCGGGTACGTCGACCATCACGCTGGCGGTCTTCGCTCTGGTCAACGCGGCGCTGATCCGCATCAAACGGCGCAACGATGACACGCCGGAATTTTCGGTGCCGAGCATTGTGCCGCTGATCGGGTTTTTACTGTCAGTAATGCTGCTTATCATCCAGTTTATCTACTAAGGACTGTTCGGACAGGTGCCGAAAAACGCCGGAATTTCACTATATCGGTTGCGGCATTCGCACAATGTTTACGTCTTGGGCTTAACACGTCGGTCATGAGATGCGGTGGGAAACAATGGAACGAGTTGGTGAGCAATATCAGCGCGACATCGCCGCTGTAGCCAAGGCGCGCGAGATCGGCCGCCTGCTCGACCGATGGTATGAGACCCGCAACTGCGACGATTTGCCGGAACTGGCACAATTCGATACAGCCGCACTGCAAGATTTCGCCGACAATTTGATGATCGTGCGCAAGACGGACAACGGGATGTTCCAGATCGCGCAGGCGGCGGCGCATGTCGAAGGCCTGGTGAAGCGACGGTTGGGCGGCTGCTACATCAGCGATATCGGGCCGAATGTCGGGCCCTATTTGACGTCCGTCCTGGAACAGGCGTTGCACAGCGAAGAGCCGATTTACTCGATGCACCGTTCCGAATTCGTGGTGACCATCCAGACCTGGGAGTTGCTGGCGCTGCCGGTTCGAAGGGCGGCGAAGGACATCGACCTGTTCGTCTATGCCTATCCGTTGCAATTTCATCATGAGTTCTTGGAAGCCGTCCTGGACGCCAACCCGGACGGTGTGGTGTCGATACGCGCCGTGCGCGACGAGGACGGATCGATCATCGACGCGATAATCCTGTCGGCCAATCCGGCGGCCGCACGATTGCTGGCAATCCCACGGGAAACCCTGTTAGGCGGGCGCCTGTCGAAGCTCGTTCCCGATCTGGTCGAAAGCCGGCGCTGGGACACCTATCGCACGGTCATCGAGACCGGACAGAGCGCCTACTACGAGGTAAAACGCGTCGTCTCGGGCGCCGGTCGGACCTTTCGTGCCGGTCTAACCAGGCTGGGCGACGGTCTAACGGTGTCCTTCTACGACATTTCGGATCTGATCAAGGCAAAACGGGATCTTGAGGAGCGCCAGGCCGAACTGATCGAAGCCAATCAGAACCTGGAGGAACAGGCTCTGGAACTGGCGGCTTTGGCTACCAATCTGGAAAACACCCACCAATCGCTGAACGCTGAAATCGCGCGGCGCCAGGAACTGGAGCACGAATTGCGCCGGCAGGCGGAAACCGATCCGCTGACCGGGGTCGCCAATCGGCGCCACTTCCTGGAACGCGCGACCGCGGAAACCCGCCGCTCGCGGCGCTACGGCCACGCGCTGTCGGTGATCATGCTTGATATCGACCATTTCAAGACGATCAATGATACATACGGCCATTCGCTGGGGGATCAGGCGATCATGTCGGTCTGCGAGGTCTGCCGATGCGGTGGCCGCGATGGGGTTGACGTGGTGGGCCGAATGGGTGGCGAGGAATTTGCCATCCTGCTCCCGGAAACCAACCGCAGCGCCGCCGCCGCCGTCGCCGAACGATTGCGCCGGCAAATCGCCGATACCCGGATCGGAGACGATCGCGAGGGCTTTTTCGTGACCGCCAGTTTCGGCGTGGCGCAAATGGAAGATGAGGAATACGATATCAATCCCGCGCTCAGACGGGCGGATACCGCGCTCTATGCGGCAAAAAACAGCGGACGCGACCGGGTTGAGGTCGATGGACATTTCGAGACGGCCGATTGTGCACCCGCCTCTCCTCTGCCCGCCGAAGACACTCGCGATTGACAGGTGAAGCGGCCGCCGCGACTTCCTATCTTAAGGTATTGTCCAGTCGAACGATCCCGTGGGTGATGCCATGCTGTCCGCGCTCGAATTGAAGATCCCGCCGCCGATCGTGTTCGCACTTCTGGCCGCGGCGATGGTGGCGGTCGACCGATGGGTGCCGCAGGCGGAACTGCCGATTGGCTTTACCAGCCTTCCGGCGGTCTTCTTCGCCGTTGCCGGCGTGGTGGTATCCGGGTTCGGGATCCTTGCCTTTCGCCGGGCAAAAACCTCGGTGCATTCGATCAGGATCGATCGGGCGTCGACATTAGTGACAGACGGCATCTACACGGCGAGCCGCAATCCCATGTATTTGGGACTGGCGATTCTTCTTTTTGGGCTGGCGATATATCTATCCAACGGGTTCGCGTTTTTAGGGCCGGTCCTCTTTGCCGCCTTCATAACCCGGTTTCAGATCATGCCCGAAGAACGGCAAATGTCTGAAATGTTCGGAAAGGACTACGTCGATTACCGAGCCAGGGTTCGGCGCTGGTTTTAGGCGGCGCACAAGGGCTTTGTTCGGCAGGCTTCACGGTGCCGCTGCGGACCGATGGCCGCCGCCGACCCATCGAATGGACAGGATCTTATTGTTACCCGGGGGTCCGATTTGGCGCCGACCGCAATGGGTACGGTGGGAATCGGGTTTGCGCCAACATGGATCCTGTACCGGGCGGCTTGCGTCCTATCGACGGGCCGGCGGCCGTAACCGATCCCCTTGTGCCACAAAAAATTATACGTTTTATTACTTATTTCCGTTCAATTGTTCGAGCAACTCGATGGCCCACGGCGCGACAATCGTAGCACGTTCTCCATCGAGCGGCCTTTGCGCGCACTCGGCTACGCCCGGTCACCGCAACCGGCCCGTGCCGCGGGGGAGGCCACACCTGTCGAATTCAAAGGGGAATGGTACAGCTGGGTAGATTCGAACTACCGACCTTCGGAGCCACAATCCGACGCTCTAACCAACTGAGCTACAGCTGCACAGGATATGCCGGCGAAACTAGGTGCAAACCGCGCAATTTGCAAGACTATTGCACGTTGCGTTCAAACGGACTCAGGGCGACCTGTGAGATCGTCATTCCTGCGAAAGGGGCAATGGTGAACCGAATTGTGAATCCAGTTTTTCGCACTATGCGTCAGCCCGGACCCGAGCCCGGGCTTCCAATGCGAGTTGCCGATACTTGGATACACAAATCAGCCACGCAGTCATTCCCGCTTTCGCGGGATGACTGGTTCATTGTTCGTACCGAACCCGACCAAAAGCACCGTGTATCAGCGTGGTGGATCAGGGATACCCGGTCGGGATCAGGCGGCCTTTACCGTATCGAACGCTTTCGAAAAGGCGGATTTGGCCGGCTTGGCAACTTCGTTGGCGAAGCTCGATCCCAGTTCCCGCAATTCCCTGCTCTGTTCATTGAACAGGTCGAACTGGGCGCGGGCATAGGTCGATTGCAGTTCCACGGCCTCGGCGACGGACGTGACCATGCACATATCGCGCAAAAGGGCGAAGGTCGCGTCGGTGGAGGTCTTGGCGTTGTCGATCACCAAGAGGTTCCAATCAACAACCCCCCGACGGGTCGTATTGATCGTTTCCTCGACCACGTCGGTCGCATCCTCGGCGGCGTCGCGGAATTTGGAATAGGTTTCCTTGGCATTGGCGATGCCCTTGTCGGTGAATTCGCGGAAAGCCTCCGGGATATCTTTTTCGGCGAGCGTGAACGGGGCCGCTTCCGGCTTGTCGGCGATTTTCTTGGCCGGTTTTTTGGCCTTGGCGCGGGCGGCTGGCTTCTTTGCCTCGGTCATTGTCGAGCTCCATCGATCGAATGTGTTGGCGGTGCAATAGGCCGGGAGGAGGACCTGCACCTACGGTCCGGCATGGCATACCGACGATACAAAAGCCGCCATGCATGCTGATGCAGCTTGTTATATAGGAGATGTATGCTGCAACGCAACAAAATTTTGCACTGCAACATATTCTATTTGCCAGGTACGGCCGGATCTATTTTTTCGGTTTGCCGATATCGTTGGCGGTCTTGGCGGCCGTATCGGTCAATCCCCGGGCTTGTTCGCCAAGAGCGGTCATCTGCGTCTTCAGATACTCGGTCTGCATGCGCATGATTTCCTGCGGATCGGAGACATTGACGATCTTCTGGGCGAAATCGAAGGCCGAGGCCATGTTCTCTTCGGCATAATCGAGCGCCTGTTTGCCAAGACTGGCGGCGCCGGATTGAAAGGATTCGGAAGATTCCTCCGCCGATGATACCGCCTGTTGTGCCGCGGCCATGACATCGTCGAAAGCCTGGCGTGCCTGTTCGACGCTTTTTTCCGCGAATTCGCGAATCTGTTCGGGAATTTCGAGGCCGTCTTTGTCATTTTCGGACATGGTCGCCTTCCTTGCGGGGTAATTTGTGCAGAGTGTGAATTATTAGAATCCGGACGGCGAGGTCAAACAATATATGGCCGCGCGGGCTCGCAAGATCGCCAAAATCCGCGATTAACCAACCGGACAAGCAGTTGCCTGGAATTGCCGGGCGATCATGGACGCGGTTGCCGCAAACCGGTATTAACGACTTGTTAATCATCCTGGACCAGGGGACAGTTCAGGATAACGACATAGAGTGACATGGCATCTTATTTCGACCTTGCCCGGGAGGAGGACATTGCGCCGCTGCTGGCGGATCCGCGGCCGGCCTGGCTGTGGAATGCCGGCGGCGACCGTATTTTGTGGTGCAATCCGGCCGGAGCGCAGGTATTTGCCCTGGGCGGTTTCAACGCGTGCCAGGATATTCGGTTTTCCGGGCGCAGCGCGGCGGCCGGTCACCTTGCTCGGATCGGCAGGCAGGCGCCGGGCACGCCGGCTCAGCTCGGATTGCTGCGGTTTCAGTTCGGCGTCCGGTCGATCGCCCTGCCCTGTCAATGCCGGGTCTTGCGCATCGGCGACCTGCACGGCGTGCTCGCCGTAGCGATCGCGCCGGACGCCGGACAACCCGCCGATCTTGAGGCCGGCGCGGCGCAGTTGTTGACATTCCTGGGCGGCGATCTTGGATCCATGGCGGTGGTCGATGAAGGTGGCGCCGCCGCGGCCGGCGCCCTGCCGGCACCGCTTGCGGGGCATCAGGACCTTGTGTCGTCGCTCACCACCGCGGCCGATCCGGTAACGGTCACGACCGACGACGGCGCTTTCGAAATCGACGCCATTGCCACGCAGATCTCCGACATACCGGCCTTCCTCCTGCGATGGCGTCGTGTTTCCGCCACCGAAACGCCGATGGCCATGGGCGGACCGGAAGCCGACGCCGAGCCTCAACATCCGGATCGAGAGGCTGACAGCGTGGACACCGATCCGCCATCCATGGCGATGGACCCCGCTGAAGCGGCTGAAGCGGCTGAGTCCGGCGTGGCGCCCGAACCCGACGATGACATGGCGGACTGGCGGGAAAACACGGCAGTATCGGCGGTGGCATCCCCGGACTTGGCGGACCCGGATGATACCGAGGCGGAACAGGCAACGACTTCCGACACCGAAGGTGACGCGGCGGCGCATAGCGTAGCGGCGGCATCCGAGATCTCTCCGGACCGGCCATCGGATACCGATGATGCGTTCACGCCAAAGAACCATCCGGACCGGTTCGTCTGGCAGATGGACGAAAACCGGGTCTTCACCGCATTGTCGGAGGGTTTGGCCGAGGCCGTGGGTCGGGAGGCCGCCAATCTGATCGGCCGGGATTGGGCCGCAATATCGAGCGAATTGGGGATCGACCCGGACGGCGTTATCGGCGAATTGTTGCGCCGGGGCGATACCTGGAGCGGCATCACCGTCGACTGGCCTGTGGCCGGTACGGTCTATCGGGTGCCGGTCGACCTGGCGGCATTGCCGAATTACGATCGCAACCGTGATTTCAAGGGATTCCGCGGCTTCGGTGTTTGCCGTACCGCCGATTTCATCCGTGGCACGGTGCTTTATGCGCCGACGGATTCGGCGGTGGCGACACCGGCCGCCGATGACGGCACCCGTGGCGGGCCAGGCGCGCCGGCCGATATGACCGTGGATGATACTTTGGAGATCGGCGAAGGCATTTTGGGGGAAGAACCGGAATTCTATGATATCGAACCGCCGCAAGTCTTCGGTTCCGCTCCAAATCCGGCGGATTTGACAGACCGGCAGGACGCCGATTCCGAGATGGCCGAAAGCCTGGAGAGAGCGCGTTCAGATCGCGGAGTCCATGTGATTCCGGTGCCCTATGGCAATGTCAAAACCGAAACGGAAAATGTCGTTTCCCTGCATGGGAAACCGGACCCGGGCGCGCCGGACGATGCACCCCTCTCCAAACCGGATCGGGAGGCCTTCGAGAAGATCGCCAGTGCGCTCGGTGCGCGGATCGAGGCGGATGAGACGGCGCCGGCCGCGGAAACGGCAATCGATCGGGAAGACGATGGCGCAACGGCAAAATCCGTGACGTCCGACCGGCAGTCGGCGCCGGCCGAACCTGTCGATGAACCGACGGTCGAAGAGGATGCGGCGGCAGCGGCAGGCGATGAGGCGTCCGGTGTCGCGCCCGGCGACCGCGAAGACGATGAGGATGTGGTTGTCCGCCTGCCGTCGGCCTTCGCGCCGGCGGCGCCGCGTATCGACCCGCGCCTGATCGACCGGCTGCCGATCGGCGTGCTGATCTGCCGCGGCGACCAATTGCTCTACGCCAACGAGACCGTGCTCGATCTTTTGGGTTATGGCGGCCTGGGCGACCTGCGCGATGCGGGCGGCCTTGATGCGGTCTTCACCCAGTCGAACGCCCTGCCCCGGGTACCTTATGCGGACGCGCCGAGCGACCGGACCGTCGGCGCGCGGCACCGGACCGGCTCAACGATCGCGGTGCAGGCGCGGATGTTCCGGGTACCGTGGGATGACGGCTCCGCCTTGATGATCTCTCTGTCGCAGGAAGCCGATTCCGACACGATCGATGCGGCGACAGCGGCGGCTGCCGGGCGCCAGGCGGCCGAGGAGCGCGCCGAGGAACTGGAATCAATCCTGGAAACGGCGACCGACGGGGTGATCGTCTTGACCCGTGACGGCAAGATCCTGTCAGTCAATCGCAGCGCCCAGGCCCTGTTCGATGCCGAACAGGACGCGATGATCGGCGCCAATATCAGTGAATTCATGGCCCGGGAAAGCAAACGGGCGACGCTCGATTATCTGGACGGCCTGGCCAATAGCGGGGTCGCCAGTGTGCTCAATGACGGGCGTGAAGTCATTGGCCGCCCCCCGGCCGGCGGGCGGATACCGCTGTTCATGACCATCGGCCAGATGGGCGCCGGCGAACACATGAAATTCTGCGCCGTTCTGCGGGATATCACCCAATGGAAGAAGGCGGAGGAGGACCTTACATCCGCCAAGCACCAGGCGGAAACGGCAAGCACCCAAAAATCCGACTTCCTGGCCCGGATCAGCCATGAAATCCGCACGCCTTTGAACGCCATTATCGGCTTTTCCGAAGTGATGATGGACGAGCGTTTCGGCAAGATTGGCACCGATCGCTACAAGGAATATCTGCAGGACATCCACACATCCGGCATGCATATCATGAGCCTGATCAACGACCTTCTGGATCTGTCCAAGGTCGAGGCCGGCAAGATGGAGATGTCGTTCGAGGCGGTGGTGCTTGCCGATGTGATCAGCGAATGCCTGGCTTTGGTGGAACCGCAGGCCAATCAGGAGCGCGTGATCATCCGTTCAAGCCTGTCGGAAACCGTGCCGAAAGTCGTCGCCGACGCGCGCAGCGTGCGCCAGATCGTGCTCAACCTTTTGTCCAACGCCATCAAGTTCAACGTCACCGGCGGACAAGTGATTATCTCGACATCGCTGGAAGAAAACGGCGAGGTCATCATCCGGGTGCGTGACACCGGCGTCGGCATGTCGGACAAGGACATCAAGACGGCGCTGGAACCGTTCCGGCAATTGCACACGGCACGGTCGGGACTATCCGGATCCGGTCTTGGTCTGCCGTTGACGAAGGCGCTCGCGGAGGCCAACCGGGCGGCGTTCGCGATTGAATCCAACGTCAATCAGGGGACCATCGTTTCCGTGGCCTTCCCCTCGACGCGGGTGTTGGCGGAATAGGGTCAATTCCCTCGCGCGCGCCCTTGGTATGAGTCCTGACATTCCTGCCAGAGGCATCGCCACCGCGTCGAACAACTGCGCGTCATCCCGTGCGCATTGCAGCATGAAATGCTGCCATGCAGACACGGGATCTTCTTCTTGCAAGGCCTTGGTTTCTCTGCAAGATCCCGGATCTGCGGCGCATCATTTCATGCTGCACCGCGTCCGGGATGACGCCAAGAAATGGCGGTGTTGGCGTGCTCGACAGCCAGTTATGCGCAGTGTCACCAGATCAAGCATACCCATTCATGTCTTCGCCCGGCTTGACCGGGCGATCCGGTAGACACTGCGACAAGCGGTTTGTGTCCCTTGGTCACCGGTTGTTTTTATATAACAAAACACATCGATTACTGGCTTGCCCGGTCAAGCCGGGCAATGACAGTAAGGCGCGTGGCAGATGTGTGTATCTCGTAGGGTCAGGCCGGACGAGACCGAATGGCAGGTTGAGCATTACTTGGAAATCCCGCGCCACTATCCCGCTATCCATTGCCTTCCCGTTCCACGGCCATGCGGCCGTCGCGGCGGCCTATGGCATTAGTTGACTGGCCGTCAGGATGAAGCGTCACAGTCACCCGGTGGCGCCAGACGTGAAACCGGTCGCTGTCGGCAATATCCACCGGCGCGTCGAATTTTAGCGTGGTGCGCCGCAATGGCGCCTTGGCACGCAATTGCACGCCGATCACCGTGCCGGTAAAGGGCCGTTTCATGAAAGTGCCGGTTACCCGATCGCCGACCTGCAAGGGTCGGCCGGTTCCGGCCGGTCCGGCGGCCGTCAACGTGTTCCAGTCGCGAAAGCCGTGCTGGCGGGCCACCGCTTCCAGGGCGTGGCCGTGGCTGAGCGTGATATCCCGCTCTGCCAAGGCGGTTCGCAGGCGCTTGGCCTGCGCCTTGTAGGCATCAATTGTTTTCGTCATTTCGTCGTCTCGCTTGTCGAACGGCTGAAACGAACAGGTGCCCGCATTGCTGATCCGACCGTCGATGCACGAGCTGAAACGATTCGCTACGACGAATACACGATCCTTCACCAAGCCGAACTGGCCGCGGGCGGCAGGCGGATCGCGAGCCCGGCGGCTTGCTATCACGGGCGGGGCGCCAATCCAACTGGAAAATCGGAGATGCGCCCGTGTTGCATATTGCAGTATGCTGATTTGACAAGCTGCGGCGAAGTCATTGCCGCGACAGCGGGAATCCAGGGCGAAATACTGAGGCCTTCGTTGGTAACCCTGGATTCCCGCCTTCGCGGGAATTGTCTGTTTGATCAGTTCCGTGAATCCAGTTTTCCACAACACGCATTAGACAAGTTGCCAGTAAGTCAACGAGGACATCCATGATCGAGCACCACATCATCGCCGCAGGCCTGCGCTTTCCCGAAGGCCCGATCGCCATGCCCGACGGCTCGGTTCTTCTGGTGGAGATCGAGCGCGGGACCCTGTCACGCGTAGAATCTGACGGATCGGTGACGGTCATAGCGGCGCCCGGCGGCGCGCCCAACGGGGCGGCGATCGGGCCGGACGGGCGCTGCTATCTTTGTAACAATGGCGGCTTCGCCTGGGCCTATGAGGAGAACGGTCCGGGCATGCGACCGGTGGGCCAGTCGGAGGATTATTCCGGTGGCCGGATCGAGGCGGTCGATCTTCAGACCGGCGCGGTGGACGTGCTTTACACCGAGTGCGACGGCCATCTGTTGAAGGGTCCCAATGATATCGTCTTCGACGCGCAGGGCGGGTTCTATTTCACCGATCTGGGCAAGGTGCGCGCCCGCGACTGGGACCGAACCGGGCTTTACTACGCGACTATCGACGGCGGTCACATCCGCGAAATCGCCCATCCGCTGATCACCCCCAACGGCATCGGCCTGTCGCCGGACGAGAAGACGCTCTATGCGGCGGAGACCCAGACCGGACGGCTTTGGGCGTTCGATATCGAAAGTCCGGGCGTCATCCGGCGACACCCCTTCCCCTCCCCCCATGGCGGGCGGCTCGTCGGCAACTCGACGGGATTTCGCAATTTCGACAGTCTGGCGGTGGAGGCGGACGGCCGGATCTGCGTCGCCACCTTGATGGATGGGGGGATCACTGTTTTCACACCAGACGGATCGGCAATCGAGCATGTGCCAATGCCCGATCCTTACTACGTAACCAATATCTGCTTCGGTGGTGCCGACCTGAAGACGGCCTATATCACTCAATCGTGGCTCGGTTCGCTGATCGCGGTGGACTGGCCGCGCTCCGGATTGGCCCTGAACTTTTTGAACAAGTAGCAAAATCCGGAACGGCCGGACATCTTCAAACCCAAATGCCCTCGGCGGCGTCCAGGCGGCCGTGATGCAGGAAGCCGGCCAACGCCTGGCTGTGGGGGGTGATGTCAATGCATTCAGCGTCCAGCCATTCGGTATTGTAGTAGCTATCCAGATAGCGCTCGCCGGGATCGCAGATCATGGTGACCACGCTGCCGGTCTCGCCGCGCCGCACCATGTGGTCGATCACCTGCAACGCCCCATAGACATTGGTGCCGGTGGAGCCGCCGCATTTGCGCCCGAGCAGGGATTCCAGCCACCATAATGTGGCGATGCTTGCCGCGTCCGGCACGCGCATCATGGTATCGATGACCTCTGGCAAGAAGGAGGGCTCGACGCGCGGCCGGCCGATCCCTTCGATGCGGGAGGCCTGCTTGGACGTGATCGATTTGTCGCCGGAGCGAAAATAGTCGTAGAACACGGAGCGTTCCGGATCGACCACGCATAGGCGGGTGCGGGCATGGAGTTCGGGCTGATAGCGGATATAGCGGCCGAGGGTCGCCGATGTGCCGCCGGTGCCCGCGCTCATGACCACCCAAGCAGGAACCGGATGCGGTTCGCCGGCCAATTGGGCGAACAGGCTTTCGGCGATATTGTTGTTGCCGCGCCAATCGGTCGCCCGTTCGGCATAGGTGAACTGATCCATGTAGTGACCGTCGAGCTCGCGTGCGAGATCCGAAGCGGCGGCATAGATCTGCGGCGGCTCGACCTCGCGGCATTCGCCGCCATAAAACGCGATCTGGGCGATCTTGTCGCGGGCCGTCGTGTTGGGCACCACGGCAATGAAGGGAAGCCCCAAAAGCTTGGCGAAATAGGCTTCCGATATGGCCGTCGATCCAGACGAGGATTCAATAATCGGCGTGTCCGGCCCGATCCGGCCGTTGCACAGGCCATAGAGGAACAGCGACCGGGCCAATCGATGCTTGAGGCTGCCGGAGGGATGGGTGGATTCGTCCTTCAGATAAAAGTCGATCCCCTTAACGCTGGGCAAATCCACCTTGATCAGATGGGTGTCGGCGGAGCGATTGAAATCGGCTTGAATGCGCCCGATCGCCGCGCAAACCCAATCCCTGCGGTCGCAATCGAGAGTGTCCAGCACAATATCCAGGTTCTTCGCCGTCATGAATCGCCTTCCTAAATAGCCCCGCCCCTTCCCGGACGCGGGTCTTGGCCCGTCCGCCATGCCCACGGTTTGCCGAAAAACCAAACGCGACACTCGTCATCATCGCCTTTTGGAGCACCCTATTCCAATTCCCTTCGACCTCATAGAAACGGATTTCTTTTCTCCAAAGGCGCCGGAATTTGAAACGCCATGCCACGCAATCCGGGCCTATGTCGCTTACCTCTTTCACCATGGCCCCGTCTTGGGTGCCGGCTTGTCGGAGGAGAACCAGGATGTATGTGATTACCGCGAATTCGCTGGCCCACGGTACCGTGGTGTTTTTCACCGAAGACGGCGGCTGGACTGGCGAAATTGCTGCGGCCCGCCTCTATGGAGACCAGCAAGCCGCCGATACGGAAGTGACCGTTGCGGAGCGCGATGTGGCCGCGCGCATCATCCTCGACCCCTATAAAGTGGAAGTCGCTCCCCATGAGGGCCGGCCCGTGCCGGTGCGCCTTCGGGAGCGCATTCGCGCCTCGGGGCCGTCGATCGCCTATGCGGTTCCGGCGGCCAATCTGATCGTCGATCTGCCGGAACCGCAACGGGACGCCGCGTAATCCTGAGTGGATTGA
Organism: Rhodobiaceae bacterium; assembly: GCA_965224185.1. GTDB lineage: Bacteria > Pseudomonadota > Alphaproteobacteria > Rhizobiales. The sequence continues at coordinate 1,255,155 of OZ245042.1, forward strand.
TATGCATTCCCTTATCAATCCACTCAGTCATTCCCGCGAAAGCGGGAATCCAGGGCCAAATACGAAGGTCTGTTTATGTAACCCTGGATTCCCGCTTTCGCGGGAATGACGGTCTCCCTCGTATTAACTCCAGTGGCATGTTGCAGAGCTTTGAAGCACAGGAAACCTGACCATGTATCGCTACGACGAGTTTGACGCCGAATTCGTGCGCGCACGCGTGCGCCAGTTCCGCGGCCAGGTGGCCCGGCGCCTTGCGGGCGACCTGACCGAAGACCAGTTCAAGCCGCTCCGGCTGATGAACGGGCTTTACCTGCAATTGCATGCCTACATGCTCCGGGTGGCCATTCCCTATGGCACGCTCGACAGCCGGCAGATGCGCAAACTCGCCGAGATCGCCCGCAAATACGATCGTGGCTATGGCCATTTCACGACCCGGCAGAACATTCAGTTCAACTGGCCGAAGCTTGGCGAGGTGCCGGATTTGTTGGACGACCTGGCCGATGTGGAGATGCATGCCATTCAAACGTCGGGCAATTGCATCCGCAACGTGACGGCAGACCATTTCGCCGGTGCCGCGGCCGACGAAATCGCCGATCCCCGGCCATACGCGGAGATCTTGCGGCAATGGTCGTCGCTGCATCCTGAATTCACCTATCTGCCGCGCAAATTCAAGGTCGCGGTGTCGGGATCGATCACCGACCGGGCCGCGATCCGGGTTCACGATATCGGCCTGCAGGTGGTGCGCGACGAGACCGGTGCGCTCGGCTTCGAAGTCTATGTCGGCGGCGGTCAGGGGCGCACGCCGATGCTGGCGCGGCGGGTGCGCGAATTCCTGCCGGAGGCCGACCTGTTGGCCTATTGCGAGGCGATTTTGCGGGTCTACAATCTCTATGGCCGGCGTGACAATAAATACAAGGCGCGGATCAAGATCCTGATCCACGAAACCGGGCTCGACGACCTGAAGCGGGATATCGAGCGGGAATTCGAGGCCATCAAGGATGGCGCCCTGACGCTGCCGGATACCGAAATCCGGCGCATCGAAGCCTATTTCGCGCCGCCGGCCTTCGAGACATTGCCGGCGGAAAGCCTGGCCTTTGAGCGGGCACGGACCAACAACGCGGCCTTCGCCTCATGGGCCGACCGCAACCTGCATGCCCATCGGGTCCCTGGCTATACGTCGGTAACCATTTCCATGAAACCGGTCGGCGGCGTGCCGGGCGATGCCACGGCGGACGAGATGGACCTCATCGCCGATCTCGCCGAGCGCTATGGTTACGACGAAATCCGCATCAGCCATGAGCAGAACGTAATCCTGCCCCATGTGCGCCGCGACGATCTGCCGGCGATCCATGCGGCCTTGGCCGAGGCGGGCCTGGCGACCGCCAATGTGGGGCTGGTCGGCGACATGATCGCCTGTCCGGGCCTGGATTATTGCGCGCTCGCCAATGCCCGCTCGATCCCGATCGCCCAGGACATCTCCGAGCGCTTCGCCGATCTGGACCGGCAACGCGATGTGGGCGACGTGAAGATCAAGATTTCCGGCTGCATCAATGCCTGCGGCCATCACCATGTGGGCCATATCGGCATTCTCGGTGTCGATAAGAAAGGCGAGGAAGTCTACCAGATCACGCTGGGTGGTTCGGCGGACGAGACGGCGGAGATCGGCACCATTATCGGCCGCGGATTTTCCGCCGATACCGTGGTCGATGCTGTGGAGACCGTTCTGGACACTTATGTCACCGTGCGGGCCCGTCCGGATGAAGATTTCCTGGCGACCTATCGCCGTGTCGGCCAGAAACCGTTCAAGGAGGCGCTATATGGCGCTGCTTGACGCGATCGATGCCAGCATCGACCCGACCCTTATCGCCGAGCAGGACGCGGGCCGGCTCAACCGGCAGTTCGGCCGGCTGCGCACACTCGATCTATTGGATGCCGTGATCCATGACCGGTTTGCCGGCCGGATTGCCCTGGTCTCGAGCTTCGGCGCGCAATCGGCGGTGTTGTTGCATCTGATCAGCCGGGTGAAGGCGGATCTGCCGGTGCTGTTCCTGGATACGGGCAAGCATTTCGGGGAAACCAAAGCCTATCGCGATCATTTAACTGATCTGTTTGGCCTCAAGACCGTGCGCTCGCTTGAGCCCGATCCGGTCCGCATCGCCGAGGCCGACGGCGACGGATCCTTATGGCTGCGCGATTCAGACCGATGCTGCCATATCCGCAAGGTGGCGCCCTTGGCGCAGGCCCTTACCAGTTTCGATGCCTGGCTTTCCGGCCGCAAGCGGTTTCAAGGGGGCGCACGGTCCGACATTGCCGTGTTCGAGGCGGATGGCGGGCGGATCAAGATCAATCCGTTGGCTGCGTGGAGCGCTGACGATATCGAAACCTATCGCCGCGCCCACGCCCTGCCCGATCATCCGCTGCTTGCCCAAGGTTTCTTGTCGATCGGCTGCATGCCGTGTACCGAACCGGCGCGGAACGGCGCGGAACGGTCGGGCCGCTGGGCCGGCAGCGACCGCACCGAGTGCGGCATTCATAGTGGGACCCTTGGCCTGGAACAGGACGGAAGCGGGATTTAGTATTGTGTTGGCGAACCTCCGATCTCCCTATATGGGCGTCATCCCGTGCGCCGCGCAGCACGCAGTGATGCGCTGCAGACACGGGATCCGGCGACTATCCTCCGCGTTTTCGGGGCGAGATCCCGTGTCTGCGCCGCACCATTATCATGGTGCAGCGCGCACGGGATGACGGTGGATGGTTTGATGGTATTTACGCAATCAGGACACTGACGCGATGGCTTTCTACAAGAACGGCGACTTCATGACCGACCGTTGGCGCCATTTGGCGGCGGATGCGGATATTCCTTCTGACGGATTCGCGATCATTCCGCTGGAGCGGTGGCTTGAGGCGCGGCATGATCTCATCGGGACCAAAATACAGCTCGGTCTGCTCATCCGACCGGGAGAGGATGCCGATGCGATCGCCGGCGATCTGGCGCGGTTCGCCGTCATCGCCCTGGACTTTCCCACCTTTACCGATGGCCGCGCCTATTCCACCGCCCGGCTGATCCGTGAGCGTTATGGATATAAGGGCGAGTTGCGCGCGGTCGGCGATGTCCTGCTCGATCAGATGTCCTTCATGCGGCGTGTCGGATTCGATGCCTTTGAACTTACTCATGAACCCACTTTGAATGCCCTGTCGGCTGATGAACCGGCGGATATCGGGCTCTTCCTGCAGCCCGCCTTGGAGCGTGGCGAGGCCGTTGACGAAAGCCGCCCCTGGGCGCGCCGCAGCATTCCCTGATCTCACTTCACTGACGCCTCCCAGGCGACGGCCTCTTTTGATTGAAGAGGTCCAACTGGGCCGGACGGACTTCGACAGGAAGATCCGTCCGGCCCATTTTTGGTCCGCTCGACGGTTGCCATCGGCCCGCGCTTGCGCCATCAGTTCGGCAATCAGGAGATTGCCATGGACGAGGACCGGCCGGCGCCCCATGCCGGCGATTTTCAAATCGACAGACGCCGAAAGGCGCATTCCGGCTTTGTCAGCCTGGATGTGCTGACTGTTTCCTACCGGTCGCTGTCGGGGGAGATGGCGACGATCACCCGGGAGATCCACGATCACGGCAATGGGGTCGCCGTGCTCCCGGTCGACGCGGCGCGGCGCATGGTGCTGCTCGCCCGGCAATTGCGGGTGCCGGTGGCTTTGCAGGAACCGTCGGGCTGGATCGTGGAGGCCTGCGCTGGTCTCATCGATGCGAATGACGACGATCCGGTGGAAACCGCCAAACGGGAGGCGATCGAGGAATTGGGCTATCGCATTCACGGCCTGAAAGAGGTCGCGGCGGCCTATTCCTCGCCGGGCACGCTGACGGAAAAGATGTATCTTTATCTCGCCAGCTACACGCCGGCTGACCGCATCGGCGATGGCGGCGGGCTGACCCATGAATCGGAAGATATCGAGGTCCTGGAATGGCCGATTGCGGACGCCTGGCGCCATGTCGCCGGGGCGGGGCTGTCAGACGCCAAGACGCTGATCCTGTTACAGGCGCTCCGGTTGGAGCGGCCGGAGTTGTTTGATGATGCCGTGCGCTGATCCGCCGTGCATTGCACACCATGCGCGCCGCGCATCGACCCAATGCCAAAAAGGGTCTGTTGGTCGGCCATCTTAGGAACTATCCTTGGTTCGTGTCGCGGACGCCGCAGTCGCGCGTTGGTACTTTCGGGAGGACAATGATGGGCACTCCGCTCGCCACGACCGTCGCCCAGGGCCGGGCCTTTATGAATCTGATCGATGGGCAGCAGGTGGAGGCGGCCGATGGCCGGCGCATCGATGTGATCTGTCCGTCCGACGGCGCCGTCTTCGCCTCGCTGTCGCGGAGCGGCAAGGCGGATATCGATCAAGCGGTTTCCGCGGCGCGAAACGCTCTGGAGGCGGGCGATTGGGGGCGCATGGCGGCCTTCGAGCGTGGACGGGTGCTGCAACGGTTTTCGCAACTCGTCACCGAAAATCTGGACGAACTGGCGGCCTTGGAAAGCCGCGATACGGGCAAGCCCCTGCGCCAGGGGGTGGCCGATATCACCGCCGCGTCGCGCTATTTCGAATTTTATGCCGGCGCCGCCGACAAGGTGCACGGAGCGACGATCCCGTTTATCGATGGCTTTCATGCGATGACCGTGCGCGAACCGCATGGGGTGATCGGCGCGGTCATTCCGTGGAACTATCCCTCGCAGATCATGGGCCGGATCGTCGGCGCCGGTCTGGCGATGGGCAATGCGATTGTCCTGAAACCGGCGGAGGATGCCTGCCTCACTCCGTTGCGGCTCGCCGAGCTTGCCCATGAGGCCGGATTGCCGGCCGGCGCCTTGAATGTGGTCACCGGTTACGGGGAAGAAGCCGGCGCCGCATTGTCCGGACATCCCGGCATCGACTACGTGACTTTTACCGGCTCACCGGATGTCGGCGCGCTGATCCAGAAGGCGGCCGCCGACAACCATATCGGCTGCACCCTGGAACTCGGCGGCAAGTCGCCGCAGATCCTGTTCGCCGACGCGGATCTGGACGCGGCAATTCCCGTCGTGGTCAATGCAATCATTCAAAATGGCGGGCAGACCTGCTCGGCCGGCAGCCGGGTCTTGGTACACGAAGCGATTTGGGATGACGTCATCGGCGCCCTCGCCGACCGGTTTAAAGCCCTGGTCGCCGCGCCGCATGATCGCGACGCGGATCTGGGGCCGTTGATCAATCCGGCGCAGAAGGACCGGGTTGACGGGTTCACGACGCGCGCGGAGGAGCGGGGCATTCCCGTCCTGGCGCGGGGCGCGATCGCGCAGGATGCCCCCACGAACGGATATTATGCGGCGCCGGTGCTTTATGGCCCGGTCGGCCGCGACGATGCGCTGGCCCGCGACGAAGTGTTCGGTCCGGTGCTTTCGGCGATCCCGTTCACCGACGAGGCGGACGCCGTGGCGCTCGCCAATGATACCGATTACGGCCTGGTTGCCGGCGTGTGGACCGCCGATGGCAGCCGCGCCATGCGGGTCGCCAAGGCGGTGCGCTCCGGCCAGGTCTATATCAACGCCTATGGGGCCGGCGGCGGTGTCGAATTGCCGTTCGGCGGTTTCCGCAAGTCGGGGCACGGGCGGGAAAAGGGTTTCGAGGCTTTGTACGAGTTTTCCGCCGCCAAGACCATTGTGATTAATCACGGGTGAACTGATTTATCGGGAGAGTTTCGATGCGTTTGAAAGACAAAGTCGCCGTCATTACCGGGGCTGCGGCCGGGTTTGGAGAGGGCATGGCCAAACGGTTCGCCGCGGAAGGCGCGCGGGTCGTGGTTGCCGATCTAAACGGCGACGGGGCGGCGCGGGTCGCCGGCGAAATCGGCGACGCGGCGGTCGCGGTGACCGCCGACGTGACGCGCATGGACGACACGCGGGCGATGATCGACGCGGCGACCGGCGGGTTCGGACGGCTTGATATTTTGATCAACAATGCGGGTTTCACCCATCGCAACGGACCGATGACGGAGGTCGACGAGCCGACCTTCGACCGGATCTTAGCCGTCAATGCCAAGGCGATCTATCTGGCGGCGCAGGTGGCGGTGCCGATCATGAAGGCGCAGGGCGGCGGCGTGATCATCAATACCGCGTCGACCGCCGGATTGCGGCCGCGGCCGGGCCTTGCCTGGTATAATGCGTCGAAGGGATGGGCGATCACGGCCACCAAGTCGATGGCCGTTGAACTGGCGCCGGACAAGATCCGCGTCAATTGCCTGTGCCCGGTGGCCGGGGAAACCGCCATGCTGGAATTGTTCATGGGCGAGGACACGCCGGAGAAACGGGCGCAGTTCGAGGCCTCGGTGCCGATCGGCCGCCTGTCAACGCCACGGGACATCGCCAACGCGGCGCTCTATCTCGCCTCCGACGAGGCGGAATTCATCACCGGCGTGGCCTTCGAGGTGGATGGCGGGCGCTGTATTTAGAGCATTGTCCGATCACATGGAATTATTTGATGGGCCAGATCGGTTCGTCGGCCAGGCGCGGCGCGATGTCGACGGTTAGGTCGGTGGACTTCAAAATTGCATATCCAGTTCGACGGATTGGGGGTCGTCGACCAGGGCATCATGCAAGGCGTCGCGGGCGCGGATCAAATGGCGGACCAGAAGGCTCGACGCGTCGCGCTCGTCGCCGCTTCGGGCAGCCGCGAGCAAGGCCTCGTGTTCGCGCAAGGCGGTGCCGGAGCGGATGATCGATCGGCCCGGCCCGGCATAAAGGGGCGCCAGGCGGGTTCGCAAATTGCCGATCAGGGCGATGTGCAACGGGCGCTCGGCGCCGGCATAAAGGGCGTTGTGAAAGGCCCGGTCGAGATCGCTTCGCAAGGCGCCCTCCGGCGGCAGATCGAGGTCGCGCAGCAGCCGGCCGGCGGTCTCGAAATCGCGCGGACCAAGGCGCGGCACGGAGGCGCGCAGGAGGTAAGGCTCAAGCTGCAGGCGAATTTCGAATATTTCGGCCACTTCGTCGACGGTCGGAACGCTGACGAAAGTCCCCTCTCCGGCCCGAACGGTGACCACGTTTTCGCTTTCCAACTGTTTCAGCGCTTCCCGGATCGGGATCCGGCTGACGCCGAACCGACGGGCAAGCTCTTCCTGGATCAGCGGCGCGCCGGCGGCGATCCGGCCGGCATGAATATCGCGGGTGATCTCGCGGGCAATCGCATCGGGTTTCGGCTTACGCATGATCGGGTTGCCTATTCTCGGACCGGACCCGGCTTAGAAAGCGTTTGGTTTAAAGGCGTCGCGCCGCGATCAATGCCACCGGGCGGACCGGTCAGTATCCAATATAATAATCTTTGTATTCACTGTATACAACAGGATGATCGTGAGATTTTGTCAAAACAATTGCCACCTCTTGGTAAATTGGTGCCGTTGTCCCAAATAAAAACCGGAATCCCCGGCGGGCTATTCCCGGCGGACGTTGATTTTCCGCCATGAGATTGGCGAGATTTGCTTGTGGCTCCCCCTCGCCCCCAGTCATCGGCATCCGATTTCGACCGCGCCGATGCACTATGACGTTGGCAATGGCCGGCGCGTGCCGATACCGTGTTGTGCGCAGATTATCATCGGATCCGGCCAACAGGCGCAAAGATCGCGAACGTGGTTACCGCCATCGCGACGGGCCGCCGGGCAGCGTCGAGGTGTTGCATGTCGTCGGTCCGCAATTCATGGTAAGGCGGTCCGGGTATACAATTATTAAGTGATGGTATCGGCGATGAATCGTCAGGTTTTTTTGTTCACCGGGTTCGATCCCTCAGGCGCGCAACCCGACCTGGAATTTCTTCAGGACCAGTTTCAAAAATTTCAACAGATTTCCGGTGAAACCGGACCGGATCTGCGTTTCGAGATCGACATGTCGGCCGATAGCCTGTCAGCCATTATCGACGGTCCGAGCCAACGGGACGTGCGCTGCTCGATCGAGTTGGCGCCGTGGGCCCCGATTTTTCGATCCCATGCCGCGACCGGTCCGTGGGAGCGGATGGTCAGTGCCGCAAGATATGCGGTCCGTATGGTCGCCAGCGGGCATATCGTTCGGCTGTTCAAGATCTCTTCCCAGTATGGAATGGTGACCCTTTATCCGATTGTGGCGCTGGTTCTTTGCAGTCTCGCCGGGCTGATTGCCGGCGGCATCATCCATGCGTTCTCAAATGCGGCCTTCGGTCCGTTATCGGTCTTTACGGCGACGATCCTTTACCTTGCCGGTGCCATGGCCGGCTTATTGGCCGGCCTATCCTTGCCGCGGCGCACCTTTGTCACCTGGCTGCTGGATATCGGTATCTATCTGGATCGCCTGGCGGGCCGAGACGACGCGGCCGTGGAACAGATGGTCGCACGCCAGGCCGGCCGATTGATTGCGACGGACAGGACCGCAGACAGTGATGAAATACTGGTTGTCGGCCATTCGATCGGCGCCATTCATGCGGTGCGGGTGGTCGGCCGGGCCCTGGCGCTCGATCCCGAATTCGGCAAACGCGGTGCCAAGATCGCCCTGATGACGCTGGGCAATCTGATCCTGCATCCGGCCACGGATCCACGAGATACGGCATCGCGCCAGGATATCGCCCTCATTCACGGCGCCAAACATATCTTCTGGGTCGATTATGGCGACCGGCGCGACCGTCTCAGCTTTGCCTGGCAAAATCCGGTTCGTGTTCTCGGTCTGGCGGAAGATAGCAAGGCGCGCCGGCCGGCGGTTCGCGCCTGTCACTTCGGCGCGGTATTCGATCCGCAGGAACTGGATGCCCGGTCCTACGATCTTTGGCATCTACACAGTCTCTATCTGAGGGCCGTCGAGCGCGCCGGCGAATACGGCCTGTTCGAGATCTTGACCGATCCTCGCCCGCTGCGACGGCGGATCGAGCATTTCCGCAAGCTTGGCCAGGGGTTCCGGCCGCCGGCGCCGGTTCCGCCGCCGAAGAAACTGACCATTCCGCAGGCGGTGTTGCGCGGCCGCAAAGACCTTTTGTCGGTGTTTCCCGAAGCCGCCTATTACGCGGATTTCGATCATGCAAAGTTCGGCCGGCGGGATTTCTTCCTGGTTACCGATCCGGACCTCGTGCGCCACATCATGGTGGACAATTACGAGAACTACCCGAAAAGCCGGCCCATGTATAAGGCGCTCAATCCGCTTATCGGCGACGGCATTTTCATTTCCAACGGCGAATTGTGGAAAGAGCAGCGCCAGATGATCGATCCGGCGTTCGAAAAAATCCAATTGACCCTCGCCTATCCGGCCATGGTCGCTGCCGTTGACGATTTTCTCGACCGTCTCGCCACCCGCGTGGACGGGACGCCGGTGGAGATCAATGCGGAGCTTGCCCATGTGACGGCGGATATCATCTTCCGCACCATTTTCAGCGCGCCGCTGACGGCGGCCGAATCCCGGTACATATTCGACGCCTTCGACGAATACCAACAGGCGCTGCCGCAATTCGACATGGTGGAGTTGCTGGGCTTTCCCGACTGGGTGCCGCGGCGGCGCATGGGCAAGGCGAAGGCGGCCGGCGCCAAGATCCGCGACGTGCTGCGCGCCAAGATCGAGGCGCGGCTGGCGGCTCCGTCCTCTCCGGTGGATCCGGAGGCCAAGCGGGATATCCTCGACGTCTTGATTGCCGCCCGCAAGCCGGGAAGCGGCGAACCGTTCACACTGGAGGAACTGGTGGATGAAACCGGCGTCCTGTTCCTGGCCGGCCACGAAACCAGCGCCAGCGCGCTGACTTGGGCGATCTATCTGCTAACCAAGCAACCGCGCCATATCCGGCGGCTCAGGGCGGAGTGCGAGACCGTGCTCGGCGACCGGGGGATCGCCTATGGGGACATTGCCAAACTGAAATTCGCCCGCAATCTCCTGCGGGAGACGTTGCGCCTCTACCCGCCGGTCTCGTTCATATCCCGCGATGCGATTGCCGCAGACAGGTTGGGCGACCAGGAGATCAAACCCGGATCGCTGATGGTGATTTCCCCATGGATCATTCACCGGCACAGATTTCACTGGCATCGGCCGAACATTTTCGATCCGGACCGGTTCGACACGCCGGAGGGCAAGATCTCGGCGCGCAAGGTCTATCTGCCCTTCGGCATGGGGCCGCGCGTTTGCTCCGGCGCATCGTTTGCCATGCTGGAGGGGTCGCTGATCCTGGCAAGCCTGTTCCGGCGCTTTGACCTGGAGCTGAAAACGGAAGGCGAGATCAAGCCGGTTTGCCGGCTGACGACCCGTACCAATGTATCGCTGGAGTTTCAGGTCAAGGATATTGCCACACAACCTACGAGCCGCGAGAAAACCGTTGCCGCCCCAGTTATCTCTTAAAGCGGTTCACATTGCCCGAGTTCGCCCACATTCTACACAGTCATTCCCGCGAAAGCGGGAATCCAGGGTAACAGACAAATGCCGATATTTTATCGCACTGGATTCCCGCTTTCGCGGGAATGACTGTGTTATTTGATGCCGATTTAAGGTCGCACATGCTGGGGAATAGCCTGGATTCGTCGCGCGAGTCTCATAATCGATCGCGCAAACTGTACCAGGTCATAGCCAACACCATGGTTGGCCAGCGCAACCAAGTGCCGCCTGGAAACTTCGGTGTTTTCAGGCCGGCAAAGACATCCAGGCGTTCCTGGTCACCGGCAATCGCCTCGGCGATCACCTTGCCGGCGAATGCCGCAGTGCCGACGCCTTGACCGGAATAACCGGCGGCACAATAGCAGGTCGGCGACAGGCGGCGGATGAAGGGCAGCCGCGTCATGGTGACGGCGAGCGTGCCACCCCAGGCATAGTCGATGCGCGCATCGGCCAATTGCGGGTAGATCTTCAGCATGTATTTGCGGACGAAGCCTTTAAGGTCCGCCGGGAACGTCGATGAGTAATTCTCGCCGCCCCCGAACAGCATCCGCCGATCCGCCGATAACCGCCAATAATTGACCACGAAGCGGGTGTCGCTCGCGGCCTCGTTGCCGGGGATCAGCGCCTTGGCGCGATCCTCGCCGAGGGGTTCGGTGGCGAGTACGAAATTGTTGATCGGCATGACCCGGGATTCGGTTTCGACGTCGAAGCCGGCCATGTAACCGTTGCCTGCCAATACGACAATGCCTGCTCTTATGCTGCCGGATTCAGTAACGATTGTGGACGGATTGCCATGTTCGATCTGTCGGGCCGTGGTGTTTTCGTAAAGCGTGGCGCCGGCGCGCTCAGCCGCGTCCGCCAGCCCCAGCGCATAGTTCAAGGGATGCAGATGGCCGGCACCACCATCCCGCCAGCCGCCATGATAGTGATCGGTTCCAAGTGCATCCGCCGTCTCTGCCGCATCGAAGGTTATGATATCATCATAGCCATAGACTTTATGGAGATGGTCCACATAGGCCCGCTCCTCGTCGAGATAGCGGCGCTTGTGAATGCCGTGCACGAGGCCGTCGGCGAAGGCGCAGTCAATCTGATGTTTTTTGATCAGGGTCTTGCAGAGTTCCCGGGCCTCCATGCCCAAATTCCAAAGGCGCTTGGCCTGGTCCTTGCCGTAGGTCCGTTCCAGATAATATTGGTCGCGGCGCTGGCCGCTATGCAATTGTCCGCCATTGCGACCCGATGCTCCCCAGCCGATTTTGTTGGCTTCCACCAAGGCCACCGAATAGCCGCGTTCGGCCAAATGCAGTGCCGCTGACAGGCCGGTAAATCCGCCGCCGATGACGCAGATATCCGCGGCGACTTCGCCTTGGAGCGCCGGCCGTTCAGGGTGCGCATTGGCGGTCGCATGGTAATAGGACGGCGGATAGTCGCGGGTATCGGCGGACTGATAAATCATGAGAGCATATCGATCCGTGTCAGGCGGCGATCAGTCCACGGCTTTGCAGGTTTTGGAGCGTCTCGTCCAAGGTCCGTGCTGCAAGGTCGATGAGTTCGTCGATTTCCGCCGGTTGCAAGGTCAGCGGCGGCGAGATGATCATGGTATCGCGCACGGCACGCATGATCAGGCCGTTCTTAAACGACAGATCGCGGCACATGGTGCCGACCGCGCCATCGCCATCAAAGCGGCGGCGGCTCGGCTTGTCCGGGACCAGTTCCAAAGCCCCGACCATACCGGTGATCCGGGCCTCGCCGACCAGCGGATGGTCGCCCAGTTGCAGCCATTTCTCCTTTAGATACGGCGCGGCGACATTGGCGACATGGTCGATCACCTTTTCGTCTTTCATGATGCGCAGATTTTCCAGGGCCGCGGCGCAGGCCACCGGATGGCCGGAATAGGTGAAACCGTGGACGAATTCCCCGCCCTCGTCGATCAAGGTGTCGGCGACGCGGTCGGCGACCAGGACGCCGCCGATCGGCAGGTAGCCCGATGACAGGCCCTTGGCGATCGGCATCAGATCCGGCTTCAGGCCGTAATAATCGGTGCCGAACCAGGTACCCAGCCGGCCGAAGCCGCAGATCACCTCATCGGCTACCAATAAAATGTCGCGCTCGGCGCAGATGCGGCTGATTTCGGGCCAATAGGTGTCCGGGGGGATGATCACACCGCCGGCGCCCTGGATCGGCTCGGCGATGAAGGCGGCGACATTATCCTCGCCGAGCTGATCGATGGCCCGTTCCAGTTCGCGCGCCGCCCAAAGGCCGAACGTGTCAGGATCCGTGTCACCGCCCTCGCCGAACCAATAGGGCTGTGCGATGTGATGGATGCCCGGTACTGGTGGACCGCCCTGGGCTTGCATGCCGGCCATGCCGCCCAGGCTGACGGCGGCCAATGTGGAGCCGTGATAGGCGTTGTGACGGCTGATGATGGTGGTTTTTTCCGGCTTGCCCTTCACCTGCCAATAATAGCGGGCCATCCGCAAGACGGTGTCGTTGGCCTCCGAACCGGAATTGGTGAAGAACACATGATTGATGCCGTCCGGCGCCAGGCGGGCGAGCTCCTGCGACAACATCACCGCCGGCGGATGGGTGGTCTTGAAGAAGGTGTTGCAATAGCTCAATTCCAGCATCTGCCGACGCACGGCTTCGGCGATTTCGTGACGACCGTGGCCGACATTGACGCACCACAATCCGGCCATGCCGTCGAGCAGGCGATTGCCGTCAGAATCCCAAAAATACGCGCCTTCGGCGCGAACGATGACGCGGACGCCGGTTTGATGCAGATCGTCATGATCGGTAAAGGGGTGCAGGTGGTGGGCGGCGTCGGCTTGTTGCAGATCGGCGGTGGACAGGTTTTGGCGCATGAAAGCCTCGTATTTGTGGTCAATGGACGCGGTTATAGCCGGCCATGAGGGCCGCGGCGCCGATCAGCATGGAACCGCCGACGCGGTTGGCGATGCGCATATGACGGGGCTGGCTGAGCGCTTCGTTCGCCGATCCGGCAATCACAGCGAACAGGGCCGCGTTGATGGTGGCCAGGACCAGGAAGGTCGATCCGAGCAGGATCAGTTGCGGCATGGCAGCGCCGGCCGGGTCGATAAATTGCGGCAGGAAGGCGACGAAAAAGACGATGCCTTTGGGATTCAAGGTGGTGATGGCGAAGCTGTTCCAAAACATCTTTCGGCCGTCAAACCGGTCTGACACGGCGCGCAGGTCCACGGACCCGGTCGATCGCCACATGGAGATGCCGAGCCAGACCAAATAGGCCGCGCCAGCCCATTTGATGACCAGAAACAATTCCGCCGACGCGGCAAGGAGCGCGCCTAGACCGCCGATCGACAACACCATGGCTGACAAATCGCCGAGCGCCACGCCGGGCACCGTCCAGGCGGCGGTGCGCCGCCCGTGGCCGAGCGCATACGAGATGACCAGCAAGACGGTCGGCCCGGGTATGATCAGCAGGATGGACGAGGCGGCGACAAAAGCCAGCCAGAGTTCGATTCCCATTCGTCCCTCACACATTCAACAGCAGGTATTCGCGCTCCCAGGAGCTGATCACCCGCATGAAGGTTTCGAATTCGCTTTGCTTGACGGCACGATAGGTGGCGACGAAGTCGCGGCCGAGAAGGTCGACCAGATCGCCATCCTCGGTGAACAATTCCACCGCTTCCAGCAGCCCACGGGGAACCGAAAAAGGCAGATCACGAGCCGAGCCTTCGATCGGAGCTTCCGGCGTCAACGACTTGCGCATGCCGAGCAGCCCGCAAGCCAGCGACGCGGCGATGGTGAGGTAGGGGTTGGCGTCCGATGACGGCACCCGGTTTTCGACCCGTCTGGCTTGCGGCGGCGAATAGGGCACGCGCAGGCCGACCGTGCGGTTGTCGTAACCCCAATGCAGATTGATGGGGGCGGCGGAAAACCGGGCAAGCCGACGATAGGAATTCACATAGGGCGCCATGATGCACATGACGTTGGGGATGTAGCGCTGCTGGCCGGCAATGAAGGAGAAGAAGGCCGGGGTCGGTTCGCCTTCGGTATCGGAAAAAATGTTGCGGCCGGTCTTTTTATCGACGATCGATTGATGGATGTGCAGAGCGGAGCCGGGCTCCTGCGACATCGGCTTGGCCATGAAGGTGGCATACATATTGTGACGCAGGGCCGCCTCACGGATGGTGCGCTTGAACAGGAATACCTGGTCGGCGAGTTGCACCGGATCGCCGTGACGCAGATTGATTTCCATCTGCGCCGCCCCCTCTTCGTGGATCAGGGTGTCGATTTCCAGTCCCTGGGCCTCGGAGAAATCGTAGATGTCGTCGATCAGATCGTCGAACTCGTTCATGGCGGCGATGGAGAACGACTGGCGGCCAATTTCCGGGCGGCCGGAGCGGCCGATCGGCGGCTCCAGGGGATAATCCGGGTCGGTATTCGGCTTGACCAGGTAGAATTCGATTTCCGGGGCGACCACCGGCACCCAGCCCTGCTCGGCATAAAGACCGACAATGCGCTTGAGCACCTGGCGCGGCGCCACGTCCACCGGATTGCCGTCGCGATCAAAGGCGTCATGGATGATCTGTGCCGTGGGGTCGGTCTCCCAGGGCACGCTGGTCAGCGTCGACAGGTCGGGCTTGAAGAACAGGTCGCTGTCGGTCGGGTCGTGTTGGAAATCGTCGTCCTCGGGCGGATAGTCGCCGGATATGGTCTGGCTGAAAATGGAGCTCGGCATGGTCATGACCGGTCCGGAAAAGAATTTTTCCGTCGGCATCATCTTGCCGCGCGCCACACCGGCCTGGTCGGGAACCATGCATTCGATATCATCGATAGTACGGGCGCGCAGCCAATCGCGCGCCTCGTCCATGGCCGACACGCCACGCATGTCATTGCCGGTATCGGCTTTGGTCTTGTCTGACATTGTTTACCCGCATGATGACGTGCCGGGTCCGAATTGACCCCCCTCCCCGCACAATTTCCGATCGCCGGCTGTTTGTCAATAATTGTGATCACAATATCCCATTTGGGACCTAATCTCCCGATTGGGACAGGAGCCTGTTCGCCACCTTTGGAGATCAATTGCCGGCCAGTTCTTCGCGCAGCAGCAGGTATCCGTCTTCGATATCACCACGAACGGCATCCGCCAGGGCCTTTGGATCCCGACGCTCGATCGCCGCCAGGGCGCGCTGATGATGGTCGACCAGATTGGCCGTGCCGACGCGGCCGCAAACCATCCGCATGAACGGGCCGAATTGCAGCCACAGGCTTTCGATCATCGACACCAGGACCGACGTGCCGGGCGCCCTGTAGAGGGTGAAATGAAACAGATAATTGTGGCGCATATAGCCATCCACATCCCCGGTTTCGATCGTCCGGTCCAGATCATTATCAATTTTACGCAGTTTTTTCAGCATCTTGTCGCTAACATTCGGAAGAGCCAGGCAGGCTGCGTCTGCCTCCAGGAGCTTGCGGGCATGAGCGATCTCAGCCAACCTGCCGTGATTCATCTGCGGGATATGAATCCCGCCGTTTGGCCGAATTTCAAGGGCATTGTCGGCCACCAGTTGATGCACCGCCTCGCGCACCGGGGTGGAGCTTACGCCGAGTGAGGCCGCCAGGCCGCGCAAGGTGACCGGCTCGCCGGGAACGATCCGCCCGGTCAGCAATGCCTGGCGGATATCGGCGAGCACACGATCGCGAACCGACCGGCGCGGCACCGTGTCGGATCGTTCAATCTGTTCCAAATCCTGAGGGAGCATTGTGTCGCCTTGGCCATTTGCCGGTCGTATTGACATTGCATTAAATTGTGATCACAATAACAAAAAAAGCAAGTATTAAACGAGCAAAAGGCAAATGGGGGGTGCTGATGTCGCATAACGGCCAAGCGACCCGATATCCTTGCGAACACATCCGCAATGCACTGTCCGCGTGTTCCTACCGGGCGGAAGACCTGACCGCGCGTCCCATTGAATTCAATGCATAGTCGCAACGAACAATTCTTTGACGCGGGACTGTGGATGTCGTCTCATGATGCGCACAGCAATCCAATGAATACCCGGTCGCTATGGACCGAAACACGCAAACACACTTTGAAAACAAAATGCCGGGCAGGCCGAGCGCAGGCTGCCGGCTAAATCCATCCACAGGAGAGACAAGCATGCGCAAGACATTGTTTACCGCGGTCGCGTTTGCCGCATTGGTCGTATCGGCGCCGGTGATGGCCCAGGACAAGGTCGTCAACGTTTATAATTGGTCCGACTATATCGATGAATCGATCCTGGAGGACTTCACCAAGGAGACCGGCATCAAGGTCGTCTATGACGTCTTTGATTCCAACGAAATCCTGGAGACCAAGCTGCTTGCCGGCGGCACCGGTTACGACGTGGTCGTCCCATCCGGCACGTTCCTGTCCAGGCAGATCCAAGCCGGCGTGTTCCAGAAGCTGGACAAATCGAAACTGCCCAACCTGAAACATATGTGGCCGGATATCGAGGAGCGGGTCGCCAAATACGACCCCGGGAACGAATACGCCATCAATTACATGTGGGGCACGACTGCGATCGGCTACAATGTGGACAAGATCAAGGACATCATGCCGGATGCGCCGCTTGATTCCTGGGACATGCTGTTCAAGCCGGAGGTGGTATCGAAATTCAAGGATTGCGGCGTCCATATTCTCGACGCGCCGACCGAACTGGTTCCGGCCGCCTTGAACTATCTCGGCCTCGATCCCGACAGCCATGATCCGGACGTGATCGCGAAAGCCGAGGCGGTGCTTTCCGCCATACGGCCGAATGTTCAGAAATTCCACTCGTCTGAATATATCAACGCGCTCGCCAATGGCGATATCTGCCTGGCCATGGGCTGGTCCGGCGACGTGCTGCAGGCCCGCGATCGGGCGGCCGAAGCCGACAAGGGCGTGACCGTTGAATATACCATTCCCAAGGAAGGAGCCATGATGTGGTTCGACCAGATGGCCATACCCTCCGACGCGCCGCATGCGGAGGAAGCGCACATCTTCCTGGACTACATGATGCGCCCGGAGGTCATCGCCAAGGCATCGAACTATGTCTACTACGCCAATGGCAACAAGGCGTCCCAGCCGCTCCTGGACAAGGAAGTGATCGATGATCCAGCGATTTATCCAACCGCTGAATCGGTGAAGAACCTCTACACCACCACATCCTATCCGCCGAAGGTTCAACGGGTCGTGACCCGGATGTGGACCAAGGTGAAAAGCGGCCAGTAAGCGGGCCCTTCGCGGGGGCCGCGCCGCCGGCCCTCGCGCAACCGCGAGTGTTGGACGAGGACGCCCCTTCCCTTCCCGGGTCAACGAGGACATCGTGGAGAAAAAAGCTCTCGGCAGCGTGCGCCGCTCCTTCGCGCCCTGGACCGACCCGGACGCGCCCGGCTTTATCGAATTCGTGGATGTGACGAAGAAATTCGGCGAGTTCACCGCCGTCGCCGACCTGTCGTTGACCATCTATGAGCGGGAGTTCTTTGCGCTGCTTGGGCCGTCCGGGTGCGGCAAGACGACGATGATGCGCATGGTTGCCGGCTTCGAGGAGCCGACGTCGGGCCGCGTGCTCCTGGACGGGCAAGACCTGGCGGGCGTGCCGCCCTATCACCGACCGGTCAATATGATGTTCCAGTCTTACGCCCTGTTCCCGCATATGAGCGTGGCCAAGAATATCGGGTTCGGCCTGAAGCAGGACGGCATGGCCAAGAGCGAGATCAGCGACCGGGTGCAGGACATGCTGAAGCTGGTCAAGCTGGAGCCGTTCGCCAGCCGCAAGCCGCATCAATTATCAGGCGGGCAACGGCAACGGGTCGCGCTCGCCCGCTCGCTGGCGAAACGTCCGAAGGTGCTGTTGCTGGACGAGCCGTTGGGCGCGCTTGATCGCAAATTGCGGGAAGAAACCCAGTTCGAATTGACCGACCTGCAGCAGGAACTGGGGCTCACCTTCATGATCGTCACGCACGACCAGGAGGAGGCGATGACGGTCGCCGACCGGATCGCGGTGATGGATCACGGCGAGATCATCCAAATCGGCACGCCGACGGAAATCTACGAGGAACCGTCGTCACGTTATGTGGCTGATTTCATTGGCGATATCAATATGGTCGAAGGCAGTGTGGCAGAACGGACGAGCGGTGCGATCACAATCGAGGCCCAGGGGATCGATGCGCCGATCGTCGTCGCCCAGGATGGCGGGGTCAATGTGGGCGACACGGTGTGGTTCGCCATTCGGCCTGAAAAAATGTCGCTCAGCCTGGAAGAACCGAAGGACGTCAAGACCAACCGGCTGACCGGCGCCGTCTGGGACATTGCCTATCTTGGAGATATTTCGATCTATCACGTTCACCTGGAAAGCGGCCAGACGATCCGCGTGTCGATCACCAATTCCACGCGCATGGTGGAGCGGCCGATCACCTGGAACGACCAGGTGTGGATGACTTGGACCGACGATGCCGGCGTGGTGCTCGACCGATGAGCGATCAGGCAACGGAACGGACGCAATGGGGCGGGAAATTCGGGCGGATCGTCCTGATCGCGATCCCCTATCTGTGGCTGTTCATCTTTTTCCTGGCGCCGTTTGCGATCGTCCTCAAGATCTCCTTCTCGGAAGTGGCGGTCGCCCAGCCGCCCTATGTGCCGACTTTCGACCTGAGTGCCGGACTGGCGGAGATCTGGCGGCGGATCGGCGAATTGTCGTTTGAAAACTATAGCTGGCTGATGGCGGACGATCTTTATTGGAAGTCCTACCTGGCCAGCGTCCGCGTGGCGTTTGTTTCGACACTATTGTCGTTGATCATCGGCTATCCGATCGCCTATGGCATGGCCCGGGCGGCCAAGGAATGGCGGCCGACCCTGTTGATGCTGATCATCCTGCCGTTCTGGACCAGCTTCCTGATCCGGGTCTATGCGTGGATCGGCATCCTGAAGAAAGAGGGGCTGCTCAACCAGTTGCTGTTGTCGATCGGGATCATCGATGACCCGCTGACGATTCTGAACACCAATGTCGCTGTCTATATCGGCATCGTCTATTCCTACCTGCCATTCATGGTGTTGCCGCTCTATTCGGCGCTTGAGAAGATGGATGAGACGCTGCTGGAAGCGGCGGCGGATCTGGGCTGCAAGCCGATCAAGGCGTTTTGGGCGATCACCTTTCCGCTGTCGATACCGGGCGTCATTGCCGGCTGTTTCCTGGTCTTCATTCCGGCCGTCGGAGAGTTCGTCATACCCGACCTGCTCGGCGGTTCGGAAACGATCATGATCGGCAAGACGCTGTGGTCGGAATTCTTCTCCAACCGCGACTGGCCGGTGTCGTCCGCTGTCGCCGTCATCCTTCTGTTGATCCTCGTCCTGCCGATCGTGTTCTTCCAGAACCAGCAGGCCCGGCAGGCGGAGGCGGACCGCTAGGGGAACCGGACCATGCGACGCGGTCAAAGCTGGTTCAATATCGTTTCGGTGGTGCTGGGATTTTCGTTCCTGTATCTGCCGATCCTTCTGTTGATCCTCTATTCCTTCAACAAGTCCCGCCTGGTCACGGTCTGGGCCGGATTTTCCACGAAATGGTATGTGGAGATGCTGAGCAATCAGGGGCTGATCGACGCCGCCTGGGTGACGTTTCGGGTGGCGCTGCTTTCCGCGACGATCGCCACAATCTTCGGCACTCTGGCGGCAATCGTGCTGGTGCGTTCCGGCCGGTTTTATGGCCGCACGCTGTTTTCCGGCATGGTCTATGCCCCGCTGGTGATGCCGGATGTGATTACCGGGCTTTCCATGCTGCTTTTGTTCGTGGCCATGGGATTTGCCCGCGGTTTCTGGACCGTGTTGATTGCCCATGTCACCTTTTCCATGTGTTTTGTCGCCGTCGTGGTGCAGTCGCGGCTCATCACATTCGACCGCAGCCTGGAGGAGGCGGCCATGGATCTGGGCGCGCCGCCGCTCTCAACATTCTTTCAGATCACGCTGCCGATCATCAGCCCGGCGGTGATTTCCGGCTGGATGCTCGCCTTTACCCTGTCGCTGGATGATCTGGTGATTGCATCCTTCACCACCGGGCCCGGCGCCACCACCTTGCCGATGAAGATCTATTCCCAAGTGCGCCTTGGCGTGACGCCGGAAATCAATGCGGTCTGCACCGTTTTGATCGCGATCGTCACGGTCGGCGTGCTGACGGCCTCCATCGTCATGAAACGCCAGGAGGTGGAACGGCAGAAGGCGGAGCGGATGGCGGTTGCCACGGCCTGATTGTCATGGTGTGGCGGTGCTGAACTTGCCACGCCGCCCTTGGCGGCTATGTTTTCCTTTTATTGCACGTTGCGATCAATCGGGCTCGCTACGAATTATGAAACAGTCATTCCCGCGAAAGCGGGAATCCAGGGTTACAAACGAAGGCTCATGTATTTGGCCCTGGATTCCCGCTCTCGCGGGAATTGTTTGTGTGATGTGATTGGTGAATCCACTTTGTCGCAATACGCTTTAGTCATGCGCGAGTATGAGCGTGAACCAACATACGGAGGGGCGCGACTATGACCGTTGCGAAAATCATGATATTCGCTGGGAGTTGCCTCCTGTTGATCCGCGGCGGCGCCGCGGCCTGTGACAGGCAGGATGCGAGCCTGGCCGGCCTTTATGAATTACAGGGCGTGATGGAGACCGGATCAGCGATCGGGCTCGCCGCGGACGGACGGTTTCAATACATGCTGACCGTCGGCGCCTTCGACGAAGTGGCGGAAGGATGCTGGCACCGCACGGGTCAGAACATTGTCCTGGTGCCGACCAAGATCCAGGCCAATGACGGCAATCCCACCTTCAAGCGCCTGACACTGGCCCTCGACCGCAAAGGCGGCCTGGTGCGCTTTCATCAGGGCCAGCGGGTGGGTTCTTATGTGCGGATCCGGAAGTAGGATGTGCGCCTGAGAAGGGCCGATCGGAGCAGAACAGTGCGTTACTTGTGCATGAGATGGCGTCCGGGTACTCCAAACAAATAATACCAAGGGCGGCGACTTTTGACCCATTTGATGGGCCGGGTTGCTTTGGCCTCCTGACGGCCATGCGCTCCGCTTATGGTACACAAGCACCACTGCGCGAACCGCATGGCCGTCAGGAGACCAAATCAATCCCGGTCAAATGGGTCAAAAGTCACCGCCCTTGGTCACTACTGTCCGGGAAAATTTAGGGTGAGTTGATATTGGCTGGTTTGTGGGGGCGGCTTGTTGGCTGGTTTGATGAGATGGTTTATCTCGCATAGATTGAAGATGTAATTTGTTGTTAGTGCGGCGATGCGTTTGAGGGGGATTTTGATGCGGTTTTTCTGGTGTAGTTTTTTGAGCAGCACATAGGCGATCAGGGCGGTGATGATCTGGACCATGATGGCCTTTGGATGTTTGGCCAGGAAGCGTTTGATCTTGAGGTTCTGCTTGATCCACTTGAAGAACAGTTCGATCTGCCAGCGGCGTTTGTAGAGGTCGGCGATGTCTTCGGCGGAGCGCTCGAAGTCATTGGTGATGAAGGCCAGTTCGCGGCCCTTGTCTTCGTCGAAGATCTCGATGCGGCGTAGTGGTTTGGGATATTTGCGGCCCGGCTGGCCGGCCAGAATGACGGTCTGGTCGGCGACGACCAAGGAATTGTAGTGGGGGGTTGCGGCCTGCACGTCATAGGCCAGGTTTGACTTCGGCCGGGTGACGAAGACGGCTCCGGCGGCCTCGATGTCGGCCCAGAATTGGGCATTATTATAAGCCCGATCAAACACATAGGTCTGCCCGGCGGCAACCGGCAACTGCTCACACATGCGGCTGTCATGCAGTCGTGCCGGAGTGATCTGGAACCAGGTTGGGCACTGGCTGTCGGGATCATAAATCAGATGCAGCTTGATGGCGCTATTGTTGAAGCGATAGCGCATGGCCTTGTGGGTTTTGGCGAACAGGGCCAGGGTTGTTGAATCCAGGATTTTCACCAACTTACCGACCCCCTTGCCGGTTTGCGGCGCGGTCTCGTTGATGAGCAGGGACAAAATGTCTTCAAAGACACCTATCGGGCGTGCTGCGTTGGCGTCGGAAAGTGTTGACCGCTTCATCCCGGCCGCACGCAGATGATAATGGCGCGCCGGCGAGGCATTGAAGGAGGCTTCAAGATCGCGCAGGCTCGTCTGACCGGACAATTGCGCATAAATCATCACCACAAGATGGTCGAAGGTGGAAAACCGCTTGCACCATTTATCGCTCTTGTGAGTTGCAACGAGCGTGTTGATCCGACGACGGGGAAGGCTCTTTATGATCTGCTGAAAAAGGCTTATGGTCATCTTCGGGTCCATTGTGCGCGGCGTTTTTGAATCGCTGTCTTGCAACTTCGATTCTACCATAAACTCCTCAAACAATGGACCTTTTTAAAGGTATCAAACTATTTTCCCGGACAGTAGTGGCCCTTGGTATAACATATTGCAGTCATTCCCGCGAAAGCGGGAATCCAGGGTTACAAACGAAGGCCCATATATTTGGCCCTGGATTCCCGCTTTCGCGGGAATGACTGCCTGATTAAACTGCGATCGAGCGCTCCCCTTATTGATCCATTATCATTCTCCGGCCAAAGGAAAGGCCCGGCGGAGATTTCCGCCGGGCCCTCTATCTTCGGTTCGCAAATATGAGAGATTAGAGATCAAAATGTCTGTCCGACCGGCCCCAACAATCCAAAGATTGAAGCGAAAGATGGGCTCAGGAGGACATTGCGTGCCGAAGAAACTCCTTCTGGTCTGTCGATTGGGAGCATGCCCCCAATCGACGATTTGTCAAACCAAGCGCTGGCTCAGAAGTCGCGCTGGATCCGGAACAGAAGCGCCAAGTCCTGAACGTCGTTGGCAAAAACTGGCTTAAAGTCGACGTCGCGATACTCAACCGCGAAGCCAAACAGTAGCCCGCGAACCGGACGGACGCTGAGTTGAGCCTGGATATCCCACCGCGTGAAGTCGCCGATATTGGCGAACGCCGCGTAGTCGTGATCCATATAACCGACTTCGATCCCGGCCGACACGGTCGGCGAGAAGGAGAAGCCGATACCACCGGAAATCGACCAAGCGGTTGTTTGCGCGCCCGTGTAGGGATTAAAGTCCATACAGGCGCCGCAGTCCCATGAGGCCTGCGTAGCGGCAACGACACCCTTGCCATAGGCACCCTGGATGAAGGCGTTGGCATTCACTGACGGGATGTTGAAGTTCACGCCGAGATTAGCGCCCCAACCCCACTTATCAACTGCGCCAATCGGACCGAGCCAAGGATTGAAAGCCAACCGATTGTGATGGGCGATGACAGAGAACTGCGCTGAACCCCAACCCTGGTCAACACGGATATTGGCAACGATGTCCGGGAACTTCATGCCGTTGTAGATGGAGATGGGAAGGAGAAACGCCGGATGTGCCATTGCACCCAAATCACGCCCTTTGCCTCCGCTGAAGACCCCGCCCACAGCTTCCAGCGAAATGGACGCGGACACACCGTTGCCAAAGGCAAAAGTATAGGCGAGAACGTTGGTCCAGGTCTGCGACCGCTGAGCACTGAAATATGCCCCATAGGTCGTGCCGAAACCGGTGTCGAAGAACGACGCTGTAGCACCAGCGGTTAAGCCACCAAATTGTATGAAGGCCTGGAACAATGTAACGCCACTTCCACCGTTTGATCCTACGAGATTGCCAACGCGATAGTCGTTGGTCACCCAGATGTCAAAGAAGGTGCGCAGCAGGCCGTATTCCGTATTGGTGCGGGTATCCATGCGGACATAGGCACGGGCACGAAAACGCCAAGCGTTCGAATCACCGGGAAAACCGCCCCAAAACGCGGTATCACCGGTTACGTAGTTGTAGTCGGCGCGGACGCGGCCGAATACGCGGATGCAGGTTTCGGTGCCGGGGATGTAGTAGAACCCGGAGCCGAACGCATCGCAGATGCGGACATAGTCGACAGGCTCAGGCGCCGCCGGCAGGTCCGCAGCTTGGGCACCAGTGACCATGACGGCACCGGCTGCAAGGCCCAAAATATGCTTGTTCAATCTCATCTCTTTTTCCTAGTTTTGGTTGTGCTGCCCGCCACGCCAAGTTCTCAACGGTGAAGCGCTTCGACAAACAACGTCAGACCAACCGGTCCGTTATTCGCATCCAAACCACGCTGAATGCCTGTTTTGTATTACAAACCGGGCTGCATAAATCAATAATATGATATTTTATACATAGTTTTTCGAAATAATATTAAGTACTTATCTAATATATACATATATTTACAATTTGTTTATCAAAAATACTCTTTATTATACAATAATATACAAATAAAGGATTTTTGCGTATTGATTTTGTAAACAGCTGCCGGCAGGGACGGGCGGCGAATTGGAACGCGATGTGGCTTTCGTGCAACAGGCCTGAATTGTCGCGCCGCGCAGGCCCGGGCGTGCATCGGGTGCGCATGCCAATTTGGTGGAATTCAGCGACCGCCGATGACTTAAAAACCATGTTTTATTTCAACGATATACCGGGCCGCGCAGGGCATGGGCGGGCGGCGGCGATCTATGTGATCAATTCGGCGACTCGCATCCGCCGACCGGAGGCCGCTTCGGGCCGCGGCGGCGGTCGATGGTGTCACCCATGCGGGCCGGATCGGAAATGAGCCTTAACAGGGTGCTAACAAAAGCGGACCGGAGCCCATCGATTCGCCGTCAAGACCGGCGGGGATTGTTCCTGATCGCCTCTTTGAGCTGGGCAATGTCCAATCTTATTTCGGCAATCTGCTTGCTCAGGGCGGTCACTTCGGCCTCCAGGTCCGGATCGACATGCGCAGCCGGTTCACCGTCGGCGGCAAATTTCCGTTGCCAATTGTAATAGGTCACCCGACTGATTCCCGCTTCCTTGCAGGCATCGGTCACCGTGATGCCGCCGGCCTCGACGCGCCGCAGAAGCGCTTCGATTTGGGCGTTCGAAAATTTAAGCCGGCTCATGGAAATGTCTTTTCAAAATACAAAATAATCATCCAGGTTAAATGCACGTGCCGCGACGGAACGGCGGTACGGACTTGCGAAATGAAATGCCCAGGCCCGATCCCAAGCCGACACAGGGCCGATTGCCCCATCCCTCCCGGCCCAAATGCCGGCCGTCACCGGGTTCCCGGGGCAGATGCCAGCAAACAAAACCGCAGCCGGCTTCCGAATTCAGCCGAACCCGATCAAAGGCGTCGCTAAAGGAATGGTGTCAAAAGGGGGCGTCGGACTTCGCAATCCCTCCTTTCTCAATTCAGATGCGGCCCAATAATCCGCAATTTGTGGCGCAAACAATCAAGGCGCAGACAATCGACCGGATAATCGCAAACTTCTCGGCAATAAAAATCCGCAGAGCGGGGACCGCATCCACGCCACCCTTCAGACTTAAATAGACATTCCTTAACAATCAATACGAGAGAAACCGTATACCGTTGGGTCATTTCAGCGCGGTTTTGCGGTCCATCCGGTCCGACCTGCTGTTCCGGCTTGGCGGCTTTGGCGACCGACATGCGCCTTGGGGCCGGTCTTCATCGCCACAATCGCCCCGGCGCGCCGGGCTCCCGGTGCCGCGATCGCACATGGCGCGGCATGACGATGGCGCAATCGTTCCCGGCGCATGCGGCCGCTAACCACGCGGTGGACGAAACAGGAATATCACCAGCCATACGGGCACGATCACCATGGAGCCCAGAATAATGTTGGGGATCGCCCATTCGGCACCCTTTTGCAGCCACAGTAAGACCGCCTCCGGCGTCAGCCCCAGCTCAGCCAGAATGTCGGCGGCCGAAATTTCCAATGATGACAGCACCGCTCCGGCGAGCAGCGACGCGATCGCGATCTTGACGACCGTTGATATGAGCCGAAACACCCGACATCCCTTGCGGTTTGGCGCACCCGGCGGGCAGCGCCTGATTCGCTGGCGCGGTGCAGTGTACACAGGCGCGGCACAGTGTTGAAGCCGGCGCACAATCGACGGGTGGCGCCGACGCCGCGCTTGTGGCAGATACGAAGGCAACGAACGCAAATGCCGGGCATCGCCATCCAACGCCCCGCAAAACTCACGGAGCAAGCGCCATGGTAGCCAATTCACCGCTTTGGACGCCGGATGAAGACCGGATCGCGCGCGCCAATCTCACGCGCTTGAGGATGGAAGCGCAAAAGCGCGCCGGCATGCCGCTCAGTGATTATGACGCGTTACATGCTTGGTCGATCGACGACCGTGCCGGCTTTTGGGACCTGATCTGGGATCATTGCGGCGTTATCGGCGACAAGGGCGGGCGTGTCCTGGAAAACGGCGACCGGATGCCTGGCGCCGCCTTCTTTCCCGATGCGAGGTTGAATTTTGCCGAAAATCTCCTGCGCCGCGATGACCACAGCGGGGCGATGGTGTTTCGCGGCGAGGACAAGGTGGAGCGGCGGCTCACATGGGCGGACCTCACCGCTTTAGTGTCGAGGCTGCAGCAGGCTTTCCGCGCCGCTGGTGTCGAGCCCGGGGACCGGATCGCGGCGATGATGCCGAATATGCCCGAGACAATCGCCGCGATGCTCGCGGCCACTTCATTGGGTGCCATCTGGTCGTCATGCTCGCCGGATTTCGGCGAACGGGGTGTGCTCGACCGGTTCGGTCAGATTGAACCAAAGGTGTTCATCGCCTGTGACGGCTATTGGTATAATGGCAAGCAGATCGACGTGGCGGAGAAACTCGGCAAGATCGCCGCGCAATTATCGTCGGCGGAGCACATTGTTGTCGTGCCCTATTTGAAGACGGCAGAAACGGTTGCCGCCGGATTGCCGCGTGCTACCGCCCTGAACGAATTCATCGCGCCCTATTCGGCAAAGTCGGTCGGCTATACCCGCCTGCCCTTTTCCCATCCGCTCTATATCCTGTTTTCGTCAGGCACGACCGGTGTGCCGAAATGCATCGTCCACTCGGCCGGCGGCACCCTACTGCAGCATATGAAGGAGCATCAGCTTCAGAGTGACATTCGGCCGGACGATCGGCTGTTTTATTTCACCACATGCGGCTGGATGATGTGGAACTGGCTGGCTTCAGGCCTCGCCAGCGAGGCGACCTTGCTGCTTTACGATGGTTCGCCGTTTTATCCTGATGGTAATGTGTTGTTCGACCTCGCGGATGCCGAACGGATGACCGTCTTCGGCACCTCGGCGAAGTTCATTGACGCGGTGCGCAAGGCGGGGCTGACGCCGCGCGACAGTCATGATCTCTCATCGGTGCGGCTGATGGCCTCCACCGGTTCGCCCTTGGCGCCGGAAAATTTCGACTTCGTGCGCGACGGCATCAAGCCGGATATGCATCTGGCATCGATTTCAGGGGGCACCGATATCGTCTCCTGCTTCGTGCTCGGGATACCGGTGAAACCGGTATTCAAGGGCGAGATCCAGGGGCCGGGCCTCGGCATGGCGGTCGATGTGTGGGATGAGGACGGCCATCCGGTGACCGGCGAAAAAGGCGAGTTGGTCTGCACCAGGCCCTTTCCGTCCATGCCGATCAGGTTCTGGAACGATCCCGATGGCGCCAAATATCACAGCGCCTATTTCGACCGCTTCGAGAACATCTGGTGCCATGGCGACTTTGCCGAATGGACGGATAACGGCGGCATGATCATCCATGGCCGCTCCGACGCCACGCTCAATCCGGGCGGGGTGCGGATTGGCACGGCGGAGATCTATAACCAGGTGGAACAGCTCGACGAAGTGCTGGAAGGGATCGCCATCGGCCAGGACTGGGACGACGATGTGCGGGTGGTGCTCTTCGTTCGCCTTGCCGAGGGGCTTGCGCTCGACGAGGCCCTGACACAGAAGATCCGCACCAAGATCCGCACCGGCGCCTCGCCGCGCCATATGCCGGCGAAAGTCATCCAGGTCGCCGATATTCCGCGCACCAAATCCGGCAAGATCACCGAGCTCGCGGTCCGCGACGTGGTGCACGGACGGCCGGTGAAAAACAAGGAGGCGTTGGCCAATCCGGAAGCGCTCGCTTTGTTCGCGGATCTGGCGGCGTTGCGGGATTAGATTACTGCGGTTTTCTGGCTTAAGCTATTCATTTCAAACGTCATTCCCGCGAAAGCGGGAATCCAGGGTTGCTTATCTCGGCTGTTGTTTGTCGCCCTGGATTCCCGCTTTCGCGGGAATGACAATGGACGGGTCGTCAGTCAGCTTTGTACTTCGTTCAACAGGCATATGTGTGCCGTCGCCGTCCGCTTCATGCGCATACTGATGCGTTTTGGCAACAGTGCTTCAATCAAAACACGAACTCCTGATTTTTCCTCTTGCCTCCCGCGGTCCAACGCCCTAAAAGCCCGCTCCCCGGTCGGATAATCGAAGCTGATGTCAACGGTCAGGGCTTCTTGAATGCCCGCCCGCGCGGTCGGCTCTGCCAGTTTCCGCGTATGGATGCTTCTTCGGGACCGTGTTGGCACATGTAGCTCAGCAGGAGAGCACCGGCTTTCGCCGGAGGTCGTGGGTGCGAATCCCGTCATGTGTACGCTGGATAGCTCAAGGGTAGAGCATCGGACTGTTAACCCGAATGTTGCGGGTTCGAATCCCGCTCCAATTGGCCATTACGCCAGTACCCTTTCGAAAAAGGGATCCAATATACGGTCCGGGGACCGGTTTTGCGGAGGATGGAAAGCGCGCGGCGGCTGCGGCCAAAGCGGGCGGACCGTCCGATGCCATGACGGCTTAGCCGGCCGGCGATGATGATGACGCCGCGCGGCGGCCGAGACGGATTGTTTTCGAACGATCCCGATCCGCCGCCACGCCGCCGATATCCGCTCCCGGTGGTCCGCTTCGACGCCATGATACCGGTCTCCGGGTCTTTTCCGGCCTTGAGGGAAACGAAACTGCAAACAGAAAGGACGATCGCCGTGACGTAGCGCGACAAGGAGTTTGATATGTTGAAGATGTTTGACCGAGTGATGGGACGCCAGCGCGTCCAGATCCATGAAAACGAGCGTGCTTTGCACCTTTATAAGGGTGAAATCCGCAATATTCTGGGACCAGGCGAATACATGCTCAAGGCCCGGAAGGACCGTCTGACGATCGAGGTCCATGATCTCGGCCGGGCGCATTTCAATTCGCCCTATGAGAAGGCACTCTTCAACAAGCTCCCGAATGTCGCCGAACGGCACCTGACCGTGTTCCGGACCGGACGCGCGCAGGTGGCGGTGATCGAGCGGGATGGGCATGTCTATCAGGTGCTCGGCCCGGACGCCAAGCTGGTTGTGTGGACCGATGCCGGCCCGTGGGCGGTCGAAATCATCGACGCCGCCGAGATGCCAGCGGTCGAACCGGCGCTGATGCGGCGGCTCGGCCAGGCCCGCAAGTTGGACCAGGCGACCACGATCGCGGTGGCCGACGGCCAGGCCGGGTTGATGTTCGTCGATGGCGCGTTCGACCGGGTGCTTGAGCCCGGCGTGCATGCCTTCTGGACGCCCGGCCGCATGGTGCAGACCAAGCTCATCGACCTGAAGCGCCAGGCGATGGACGTCAACGGCCAGGAAGTGCTGACGCGGGACCGGGTGACGATCCGCATCAATGTGGCCGCCGAATACCGGGTCGTCGACCCGGTCAAGGCGGCGACGGCGGTCGCCGACTTCGCCGATGCCTTCTATCGGGCGCTGCAATATGCGTTCCGCAAGACGCTCGGCGCCATGACACTCGACCAGATCCTGGAGCAGAAGGTGACGGTCGACGCGGAAGCCGCCGGCAAGGTGGTCGCCGACATGGCCGAGATCGGCATCGAGGTCGCGGAGATCACCTTAAAGGACGTGATCCTTCCGGGCGACATGCGCGAGATCCTCAACACGGTGGTGGCGGCCGAAAAGGAGGCGGAAGCCAACGTCATCCGCCGCCGCGAGGAAACCAACGCCACCCGCTCGCTGTTGAACACGGCGAAGGTGATGGCGGAAAACCCGGTGATGCTGCGGCTGAAGGAGCTGGAAGCTCTGGAGGCGATCGCCGAACGGGTCGACCGCATCACGGTGCATAACGGCACTGACGGCCTGATGAACGACCTGGTGCGCCTGCGGGCAGACTAGGCTCAGCGCAAGGGCCGGCGAAGAAAAGGCCGCGGCGGATGACGCCGCGGCCTGAATTTTTTGGGGTGGTATCCCGACTAAAGTTACCTCCTTAAAACGCTCCCGTTTTTCTCCGTCAGGGTATCCACACCACCGTCTCGCTGCCCATTGTCATTGCCCGGCTCGACCGGGCAAACCAGCAATCGGCGGGTTATCGATTTTAAAACAAGAGGTTACCGCTGTACTCCGGTCGCCAACCGCGCTGTTTACTGGATGCCCCGGTCAAGCCGGGGCAAGACAATTGCTGCTGCTTTTGTGCCACTTTCAACGGCTTCTTACGCCGCACATCCCGTCGCGCCCGATCGTATTTTGGCCCGATTTGGTTCAAGCCAAGAATTGCCGGCGCTCTGCGGCCCGAACCATGACCCGCGGCCGATGTGTAGATACCCTTGCCTGCGCTCCGGGATGGCGGCCGCATTGAATTAGGGTTGCAGATGGCCAAGATTCACGGCCATGACCCGGCCGCATTGTCACGCCAGGGTGCGGCCTCCGATCGGCTCCGGCTATCAAAGGGCCGATCCCGCGACCACATTCTTTCAAGGGTTGGCGGCATGATCGTGTTTCGACGACTTTTCCTTTTCGCGACCATTATCGGTTTCGTCCTGGCGCCGGCGAATGCGGTGCGCTCAGCGGAGATCGTGCACGACGACTACGGGGTGGACTTGAGCCGCTTTGCCGACATCCATCGCCCCAAGTCAAAATGGCTTGAGCCGGACAGCCCCTGGCATCCCTATCTGAAGCGGCGTTTCGAGGACGGCTTGTCAACCGAGGACCGCCAGCTTTCCCGGTCGCGCCAGGCGGTCGGCGAATGCGAGACCGTGCTGACCTTGGAGTTGAAGGGATTCCTGGCGCTTTATCCGAATGTGAAAATCAACCTGCTCGATCCGGACACCAAACGGGTTTTCGAAACCGAGATCGTGCCAGCGGTCTCGCCGGACTATAAACGCTGCCGGGCATGGGCGGACCTGATTGCGGTGGTGGAGACGGAGAAGCGACGGTGGAACCTGGTCGGGTTCGGCAGAGGCTCCCTGCCCTCCGTCTTCCTCCTAAGCCGGCGCAGTGATGCGCATCCGGACTTGGCGCGGATGGAACGAATCGCGGCCACCTTCCTCAGCCTCGCTGTGTGCGACCAATACGAACCGGCCTATGGTGACCTTGTTTATCTGCAAGCCGATCTGGGCGTGCTGTATCTTGGCTATGAAGAATTGCTCTACATCACCCAGCAGGCCAAGCGGGCGGGCATCAATGCCGCGGCGATCGAACCGCTGGTTCGCCGCGCGGAACGGCGCGTTGACCGGTATCGATTGCGGGATGGCGTGGTGCGGGTGCCGCGGGATGCGTTTCGGTCCGGGGCGATGTTGTTTGCGCCGCAGTGGATGTCTGAGCTTTGCCGTCAGGAGGAATAATATTAAGGGAAATCGACAACATTTTTAAGAATGCGCATACTCGTATATCTAAATAGGTCTGAAAATCACTTATTATCAACTGTCCGCATACCGAAATTCACTACAACACCACTTTGCCCCGAATTGAAGTTGCGACATGTGTCGGTAAGCAAATTATACCCATCTATAAACTCGTGGACTCCATAATTGGTATGCAAAGAAAATGTTTCACAACCATTAGGAGCAGTATTGTATCTGAATTCGCTACCTCACTTATATAAATACAACACGGACTCCCTACAACCTTTTGATATTTAACAATAAAACTGTCAAGCGATAATTTCAACAGCGCTATATTGAATAAGAATCAAAACGCGTCACAATTTCTCTTTATTTTTCAATGCTTTACCGCTAGGTCAGTTTATTTTGGTTCGCGATAATGATTTTTTACCAAAAGTCAAGAGGTAACTCAATAATTTTTCGAATATTATTTTTCCGTCATCACCGCATCCAATCATCCGGTTAACCAATTGTTTTTTATCGTTTTTTTCTGTCAATTTAATTTCTCGCGGCAATTTGCCGCATATAACAATGTTTGTTTATAATTTGCTAATAATAATTTGGCTTGTTGAGCATGTACTCAATATGTATCCTTCGACACACGCAACACATCAATTCCCTGCAAAGTTCGTTACCTATTTTTGTACGTTCTCTGCAAAAAGGCTTAGCGAGGATCGCATGTCAACAACTGTCAAGCGACTAAACTTGGCCCTTCCAGAAAAAACTATTGATCGAATAGATGCTGTTCGTGAGGCAACAAGCGCTGGTTCAAATACAGAAGTAATAAAATATGCTTTATTAACTTATGAAGCGTTAGTTGAATGGTTACAAGAAGGTTCTGAGTTATATTTAAAGCAATCTGGTAGTGATCAATTCGTTCCGATCAAGCTGATGATTGATGTGCGCCGATAAATCGTTGTCCGAGCTCACGCTCGGACAACGACCATTAGTACTATCTTGATTCAAAACAAGTATTGAATCAAGATGATACCACCGCCGCCCACGAGAGCTCCAGCGGCGCCTGCAGTCGCTGCGATCAACCATTCCTTCCATGAATTTGGTCTGACGACAACGACAATGTCGCTGGGGCTCCCCTTCGGGGCGACTATTCTAACTCCATTATCTGAAGCCATTTTACGCCTCCTAGGTGGGTTGCACTTTGCTCTTAGCACAGCTTAGGCGGACAATCAATATGATACACAGAATTTGCGTATTTTAGGTGCATAATTGCCGAAATATTTGACGCCACTTGCGCACTAGACACCAAAATATTTCCGAATGGGATATATTCAAGGTTAGTAACAAGCATTGGCAGTGAATAGCGGTTTGGGAATGTTAGAAGTGGGCGTTGTATTGTTTTAGCCCTATGTAGCTACTTGCGAATTAAATATCTCGGTGCCCACTCCCGCCGCGCGCGCCAATAATCGCCGGAAAGTCCTCGTCCGTCAGCGTCTCGCGCTCCAGGAGCAGCCGCGCGCCCTCCTCCAGATCCGCTCGCCGCTCTGTCAGGATCCCCTTGGCCTTGTCGAACGCCGCCTCCACCAGATCCTTCACTGCTATGTCGATTTCCCGCGCCGTTTCTTCCGAGATCTCCTTCGGCTCGAATTGCACGGTGCCTAAAAACGATTGCTGTGGGGCGGCGTAGACGCGGTTGCCCAGGTCTTTTGACATGCCGTAGCGGGTGACCATTTCGCGGGCGATTTCGGTGGCCCTTTGCAGGTCGTCGGCCGCGCCCGTTGAGATCTCCTCAAAGGCGAGGACTTCCGAGGCGCGGCCGCCGAGCAGCACGGCCATGCGGTTTTCCAGGTCGGCGGTCGATAATAGGAAGCGGTCTTCGGTCGGGCGCTGAATGGTATAGCCCAGCGCGCCAATGCCGCGCGGGATGATGGAGACCTTGTGCACCGGGTCGACGCCTGCCAGGCTGGCGGCGACCAAAGCGTGGCCCATTTCGTGGTGGGCGACGATTTCCCGTTCCGCGTCGTTGAGGCGGCGGCTTTTCTTTTCCAGGCCGGCGACGACGCGCTCGATCGCCTCGTTGAAATCCTCCATCATCACCGCATCGCCGCCACGACGGGTGGCGAGCAACGCCGCCTCGTTGATCAGGTTCGCCAGATCGGCGCCGGAAAAGCCGGCGGTCAATTGGGCGATATGGTCGAGATCGACATCCTCGCCGAGCACGATTCCGCCGATATGCACGTCAAGAATGGCGCGGCGGCCGTCCTTGTCGGGGCGGTCGACCAGCACCTGGCGGTCGAAGCGGCCGGCGCGCAACAGGGCCGGATCGAGGATTTCCGGGCGATTGGTGGCCGCCAGCAGGATAATGCCCGATGACGGATCGAAGCCGTCGAGTTCGGACAGAAGCTGGTTGAGGGTCTGTTCCTTTTCATCGTTACCGCCGGTCATGCCGGCGCCGCGGGTGCGGCCGAGCGCGTCGAGCTCATCGATGAAGATGATCGCCGGTGCGGCCTGGCGGGCCTGTTCGAAGAGGTCGCGGACGCGGGCGGCGCCGACGCCGACGAACATTTCGACGAATTCGGACCCGGAAATGGAAAAGAACGGCACGCCGGCCTCGCCGGCAACGGCGCGGGCGAGCAAGGTCTTGCCGGTGCCCGGCGGCCCGACGAGCAGGATGCCCTTGGGTACATGGGCGCCGAGGCGGCCATAATCTTTAGGGTTCTGCAGGAAAGCGACGATTTCCTGAAGCTCGCGCTTGGCCTCGTCGACGCCGGCGACATCGGCGAAGGTGACATCGATATCGGTCTCCACATAGACCTTGGCCTTCGACTTGCCGACAGTCATGAAGCCGCCGAAGCCCTGCTTTTCGGCCATGCGGCGGATGACGAACATCCAGATGCCGAAGAAGAAGGCGACCGGCAGGATCCAGGAGAGCAGATCGCGCAGGAGCGTGGATTCCAATTTGCCGCCATAGGGCACGTTGTATTTCGCCAGTTCCTCGGCGATATCCTTGTCGACCCGGTTGGTGACGAAATATTGCTTGTTGTTTTGCGGCTGGGTGAAGCGGCCCTCCAGCGTGTTTTGCTTCACCGTCACCTCGGCGATGCCGCCATCGCGCAGCAATTCCTCGAAGCGGCTATAGGGGATCGGCTCAACCGATTGGGAGGCGGCCCACCAGCCCTGGAACAGGACGATCAGGAAGATGGCGGCGATCGCGTACCACAGATTGATCTGGAATTTTTTGTCCATTTGCATGGTCCAGTGATGGCAGCGTGCGGTCAGTTCCTTGCGGTCAAACGGCAACGACCCGCGAACCCTCGGCGCGTCATCCCGGATGCGGCGCAGCACGCAGTGATGCGCTGCTGATCCGGGATCTCGCAAGGATACCAATGCCTTGCCGCGATGAGATCCCGTGTCTGCGAAGCGGCACTTCGCGCCGCATCGCGCACGGGATGACGCCAATGGAATACGACACAGCCCAGAAGATCCGCATAACTACGACTACCATATCATAGGCGATGAACCGCGCGGCAATGCGGCGTCAGGGCGCGGTCGGTTCCTTGGCGACGGAGCGGAAGGAGAGCGCGCTCATGCGGGCGAGCGCGATGACCGGCAACAATCCGACGAGCACGATTGCCAGCGCCGCCGGGGCGCCGTCCTCGAAGGCCTCCAGGGAGGCGGCCTCATAGACCAGGGTGGAGAGCGTGTCGAAGTTGAACGGGCGCAACAAAATGGTCGCCGGCAATTCCTTCATGCAATCGACGAAGACCAGCAATGCGGCCGATAGCAGGATCGGTTTCAATAACGGCAGATGCACCTCACGCAACGTCGCAAAGGTGCCGCGACCGAGGGCCCGCGCGGCCATGTCGAGGCTCGGCGAGATCTTGGTGAGGCCGGTATCGATGGAGCCGAAGGAGACGGTGAGAAAGCGCACCGCATAGGCATAGACCAGGGCGAGGCCGGAGGCGGAAATCAACAGGCCGGTGCTGATGCCGAAAACACCGCGCATGGCCAAATCGACCGCGTTGTCGAGCGCGGCGAGCGGCACCAGGATACCGACGGCGAGTACCGTGCCGGGAATGGCGTAGCCGATCGAGGCAACCCGCGTGAAGGCGGAGACAAGCCGCGATTTCTGTGTGCGCACCGCATAGGCCATGATGGTGCCGAGAATGACCGTGACACAGGCGGCGGCCACCGCCAGGCCCAGGCTGTTGCCGATGGCGCCAAGGAATTTCGACGTGGCGATCAGGTCCAGCCGGCGCAGGGTCTGGTCGACCAAGACCAGGGCTGGAACGACAAAGCCGAGCAAGACCGGCATGGTGCAGGCGCCCAAGGCGAGCCAAGCCCGCCAGCCGGCAAGGCGATAGGACGGCAATGACCGGTAGCGCGACGTGGTCAGGTGATAGCGCTGATGGCGGCGGGCATAGCGCTCAAGCCAGATCAGCCCGATGACGATGGCCAGAAGCACGGTGGCGATCTGGGCGGCGCCGGACAGGCTGCCGCGATTAAGCCAAGTGTCATAGACGGAAAAGGTCAGCGTATTGACGCCGAGAAACTCCACCGCGCCGATATCGTTCAAGGTCTCCATCAATACCAGCGTGGCACCGACGGCGATCGCCGGGCGGGCGAGCGGTACCGCGACGCGGAAGAACAGACGCAGCGGGCCGGCGCCGAGCGTGCGCGAGACGTCGAGCAGGCAGGCCGATTGCATGAGGAACATGGCGCGGGTCGTCAGGTAGACGTAAGGGTAAAGCACGAAGCCCATGACGAAGGCAGCGCCGCCCAGGGACCGGATTTCGGGAAACCAATAATCGCGGGCGGAGGTAAACCCGAAAGAATAGCGGACCGCCGTCTGGATCGGGCCGGTGACGTCGAGCAGGTCGGCATAGGCGTAAGCGACGATATAGGTGGGGACCGCGAGCGGCGCCAAGAGCAGCCAGTCGAGCACTTGGCGGCCGGGAAAGACGCACATGGTGACGAGCCAGGCGGAGACGACGCCGATGGAAATCGTCAATAATCCGACCCCGATCATCAGCTCGATTGTGGTCCAGCTGGCGCGCGGCAGCACATTGGCGATCAGGTGCGGCCACAAGCCGTTGGACGGCCCGAGCGCCAGCACGACCATGGAGATCAGCGGTGCGGAGACGATCAACGCGATGACGGCGACGGTGATCAGCCAGCCCCGTTCGCCCGACCGCACGTCCAGCGATTTCATCGAAACGCCCGAGGGGGCCGGATCCGCTGCCGCCGTGAGACTCATGACACCCAACGCAAGTCGCGTTCAATCGAGTTTGGTACGCAATATGTAACCGTCATTCCCGCGAAAGCGGGAATCCAGGGCGACAGGCAAAGGTCGGTGTTTCGTAACCCTGGTTTCCCGCTTTCACGGGAATGACGGCGAAATTTGTTTGTGAACCTCATTTACCGCAACACGCATTTTCGCCTGAACGGCCGCGATCTAAACTCACGGCCGTTCGGTTTCGACAATAGGGCGCCGCGACAAAAGCCGCGATGCTTCAGATCCGTCAACTGGACGGCCCGTCGTTGAAGCCGACCCGATCGACCATTTCGCTCGCAGCCTTGCGGTTCTTGGCGACATCGGCGAGCGGCAGGTCGTCGGCCTTGAAGGCGCCCCAACTGGCCACCAGATCGGAGACCGGAACGCCGGCCTTCACCGGATACTCATAATTGGCCTCGGCATAGATATTCTGCGCCGCGTCGCTGGACAGGAATTCCATCAGCTTCAGCGCATTCTCCCGGTTGGGCGCGTGTCTGGCCATGACCACGCCGGACAAATTGACGTGGGTGCCGCGGGCATCGGTATTGGGGAACAGGATGCGCACCGAGGCCGCCCAGTCCTTCTGTTCCGGGTTCTTCTCGTTTGAGAGCATCTTGCCCATGTAGTAATTGTTGCCCAGCGAGATGTCGCATTCTCCGGCATAGATGGCCTTGACCTGGGCACGATCGTTACCGTTGGGCGTGCGGGCGAGATTGTCGCGCACTTTGGTCAGCCAGGCTTCGGTGTCCTTTTCGCCGTGATGGGCGATCATGGCCGCGATCAGGCCGATCGTGTAGACGTGCTGGCCGGACCGGGTGCAGATCCGCCCCTTCCATTTGGGATCCGCCAGCTCCTCGTAAGTGATCGTGTCCTGTTTGACCCGATCCTTGGAGGCATAGAGGATGCGGGCGCGGGTGGTGAGGCCGAACCAATGGCCGTCCGGATCGCGGTAATTTGCCGGAATGTTGGCGTTCAGGACATCGGAGGTAACGGCCTGGGTGATGCCCTTGGCCTTGGCGCCGTCCAGCCGTCCGATATCCACGGTCAGCAGGATGTCGGCTGGCGAATTGCCGCCCTCGGCGACGATGCGTTCGGTGAGGCCCTTTTTGGCGAAGATGACATTGGCCTTGATGCCGGTCTTTTCGGTAAAGGCCCGCAGCAGCGGCTCGATCAGAAACGGCTGCCGGTAGGAATAGATATTGACCTCGCCGGCGGCTACGGCGCCGGTGGCGGTGGTGGCGATCATCGCGGCCAAAGCGGCCGTCCGGATCGTGCTACGATTTAACAAAGACATGATACGTCTCACGAAATTGATGCTTGGGACCTGGATTGTTCAATGGTGCTAGATGCGAACAATTCTCAATAGCATTTTATTCCCGCATACCACGCTGTCAATAGAAAGGCGCTTATTAATCAATATGTTAGAATAATTCCAAAGTAATTGGATGTGCGAATGAAATTCGTTTGCAACTTCAATGGTTTCGTCTGTAACCAGTTTGCCGCATTGCGGCAATCAAATCGGTATTGTTATACCAAATTGAGCCGGTGCGGCGTCAGGTCGCAACCGGTGTCTTGCCGGCGAGAACGGTCTGGTACCATTCGCGGTCGATATTGCCGCCCGACAGGATCACGCCGATCCGGCGGCCGGCCATCAGCGCCTTTTCCCGCATCAAAGCAGCCAGCGGCGCCGCGCCTGCGCCCTCCGCCAGATTGTGGGTGGTGCGATAGTAGAGGCGCACGGCGTCGGCGATTTCCTCGTCCGAGACACGCACCACCCGGCCGCCGCCGGCGGTGATCAGATCAAGCGCCCGCGGGTGGGGAATGCGCACGGCCATGCCGTCGGCGAAGGTCGTCGCCGAATTGGTCTCCATCGGCCGCCCGGCCTCTAGCGACAGGGCATAGGCGGCGGCGTTTTCAGCCACCACGCCGACGATTTTGGTCTCCAGGCCCAGCGCGTCGCGCGCCGACAGCAGGCCGCACATGCCCGAACCCATGCCGATCGGCACATAGACGGTGTCCAGATCCGGTACGGCCTGCAGGAATTCCAGTCCATAGGTGCCGACACCGGCGATCAGGTCCTCATGAAAGCTCGGCACGTAGTGCAGCCCGCGTTCCTCGGCAATTTCCTCGCAACGGACACGGGCCTCGTCAAAGTCTCGTCCGTGCTCGATCAGCTCGGCGCCGAAAGCGCGCATGGCGGCGTTCTTCTCCCTGGAATTGCCGATCGGCGCGACGATGACGCAGGGAATGCCGGCGGCGCGGGCGGCGAAGGCCAGGCTCTGGCCGTGATTGCCCCGGGTGGCGGAGATGATGCCCGGACAATCGGGCTCGCGGGCCATCAACCGCCCGACATAGACCAGGCCGCCGCGCACCTTGAAGGCCCCGATCGGGGTGTGGTTTTCATGTTTGACAAAGACGGTGGCGCCGGTCTCCTCGGCCAAAAGCGGCCAGGCATATTGCGGCGTCGGCGGCACCCGGTCGGCGATCTCGGCGGCGGCATTCTGCAATTCAGCAAGCGTGGGAAGGCGCATGGCGGAAGTGTCCTGGAAAATGTCGGGAGCGGTCGGATGCCGTATTCGGGCTCTTGTATAACCGAATTAAGACAAATACCAA
This sequence comes from Rhodobiaceae bacterium, assembly GCA_965224185.1. Taxonomy (GTDB): domain Bacteria; phylum Pseudomonadota; class Alphaproteobacteria; order Rhizobiales. The sequence continues at coordinate 1,294,937 of OZ245042.1, forward strand.
GAGTGCGCGTCCGCTAGCGCTCCAACTCGCGGCCACCCTTCGGAGTACACCCTTTCGTCATGACCGACCCTGTCCGCAATGTCCTGTTCATTATGTGTGACCAACTGCGCTGGGATTACCTGTCCTGCTACGGCCATCCGCATCTGCATACGCCGAACATCGATGCCCTTGCGGCGCGCGGCGTTCGGTTCACCCGCGCCTATGTGCAATCGCCGATCTGCGGGCCGGCGCGGATGAGCTACTATACCGGCCGCTATGTGATCTCCCATGGGTCAACGTGGAACGGCGTGCCGCTGCGGGTCGGCGAACTGACCCTGGGCGACTATCTGCGACCGCTCGGGGTGCGCTGCGCGCTAGCCGGCAAGACCCATATGAAGGCGGATGTGGACGGTATGATGCGCCTTGGCATCGATCCGGAATCGATTATCGGCGTGCGGACCGCCGAATGCGGCTTCGAACCCTTTGAACGCGATGATGGCCTGCATCCCGATTCCGGCTACGCGCCGGCGCCGGTCTATAATGATTACCTGAAAAACAAGGGTTATGACGGCGACAACCCCTGGAACAGTTGGGCCAATGCGGGCGAGGATGCCGATGGCACCATCTTGTCGGGCTGGTTTTTAGAACATTCCGACAAGGCGGCGCGGGTGCGGGAAGAGGATTCGGAGACACCCTATATGACACGGCGGGCCAAGGCCTTCATGGAGGACGCCGGCGACACGCCCTGGTGCCTGCACCTATCCTATATCAAGCCCCACTGGCCCTATATCGTGCCTGCCCCCTATCACGACATGTATGGCCATAATCAAGTCCTGCCGGTGGTGCGCAACGCGGCCGAACGGGAGAATGCCCATCCGGTGCTCGAAGCCTTCATGAACAACCGGGTATCGAAGGCCTTCAGCCGCGAGGAGGTCCGCCAGCGGGTGATCCCGGCCTATATGGGCCTGATCAAACAGATCGACGACCAACTCGGCATCCTGTTCGACTACATGGAACAAAAGGGGCTGATGGATGACACGATGATCGTGTTCACCTCCGATCACGGCGACTATCTGGGCGACCATTGGCTGGGCGAAAAGGAACTGTTCCACGACGTCTCGGTGCGGGTTCCGCTGATCATCGCCGATCCGCGCCAGGATGCGGACGGAACCCGGGGCACGGTCTGTGACGAATTGGTGGAATCGATCGACCTGGTGCCGACCTTCGTCGAGGCCTTTGGCGGCGAACCGGAGCCACATCGCCAGGAGGGCCGGTCATTGATGCCGCTCCTCAACGAGGAGATGCCGGCGGCCTGGCGCGAGGTCGTCATCAGCGAATACGATTATTCGATGACCGCGGCGCGCTCGGCGCTCGGCACGGCGACGGCGGATTGCCGGCTGGTCATGGCCGCCGACAAACGCTGGAAATACGTGCTTGCGGAAGGTTTCCGGCCGATGCTCTACGACCTGCAGGAAGACCCGAACGAGTTTACCGATCTCGGCGCCGATCCGGCCCATGCCGATAGACGCGCCAGGATGCACGAGCAGATTTTCGCCTGGGCCCGGCGCCACCACAACCGGGTCACCATTGCGGACGCGGCCATTGAGGACCGGGCCGGCAGCGAAGCCGATTTGGGCATCCTGATCGGCTATTGGAATGAAGAGGAATTGAACTGACACCGTGGCGAAAGTCGCCCTGGCTCAGCAAGAAATCTCTGCTATCGTCCCTAAGACAATGCCCTTCCGACCCATGTTCTTTGGAGACATCCATCCATGATCTACGACGTGCGCATCTATACGTGCCGGCCCGGCACCGTTAACCAGCAATTGGCGCTTTATGCCGCGGAAGGCTATCCGGCGCAGGAGCGGCATTTGGGGGTGCCGATCCTTTACGCGATCGGAGAGGTGGGCAATCCGAACCAGTATATTCATGTCTGGGCCTATGACAGCCAAGCCGATCGGGAAACCCGGCGGGCAGCGATGATGGCCGACCAGGACTGGCTCGATTATCTGAAACGAAGCGCCGAAGCCGGCTATCTGATCAGCCAGGAAAACGCCATCTACACCCAGGTCCCGTTCACCCCGGCGCCGCGTTAGAACATCTATACGATTACCTCACGCCATTTATACGATTACCTCACTCCATTCTGTCTTTGCCCGGCTTGACCGGGCAATCCAGTAATCGGTGTGCTTTATTGTATCATTACAATAGGTTACCGTCAGTCACAAAGCGTCTGTCGCGGTGTCGACTGGATCGCCCGGTCGAGCCGGGCGAAGACAGGGATGGTTGGTACGATGTCGATTTCAATGGCCTATCCGATGGGGTTGATACCAACGGCAGGACATTGTTCTGCCTCGATCTGGTTGCTGCCATAGACCACCGACGCTCCGTGGCGCGGTTATGTTTCTTCACGCGCAGCAAACCAGGCCTCGACCTCAGACCGGATGTACTTTGGTTCGGTCATTCTCCCGGTGAAGATTTCGAAGGCGTCGAGGCCCTGGAACAGGAACAGGCCGGCGCCGGTGATCAGCGGGATGCCGGCGGCTTCGACATGGCGCACGAAGTCGGTCCGCAACGGCGCATAGATCGCCTCGAAGGCCCAAACCTGGCGACCGATGCCGCCGGCGGGCATCGGCAGTCCGGGGTGACGGTGCATGCCGATCGGCGTGCAATTGCACAATCCATCGGCGGCATCCATGGCTTCGACGAGGTTTTCCTCCGCGACGGTCTTGACCGCGGCGCCGGCGGCGATCAGGTCGTCGGCCACCTGACGCATTTGCCAGCGATCCTTATCGAACAGCCACAATTGATCGGCGCCCAGATCGACAAGGGCGAAGGCAACCGCGCGACCGACGCCGCCGCAGCCGCAAATCAGCACCCGCCCGGGCGCGGTGCCTTCCATGCGATCGGCGAAGGCGCGTTTGAAGCCGGAAAAGTCAGTGTTGTACCCGATCCGCCCGTCGTCTTGAAAGATTACGGTGTTCACTGCACCGATCCGGCGGATGCGATCATCGGCCGGGTCCACAGCCTCGGCGATCGTCTGCTTGAACGGATGGGTGATGTTGAGCCCGGCATAGCCGGCAGCCTGGCGGCTGGCCATTTCGGCGACCGGATCGAAGGCGTTCAGCGCATCGGCGTCAATTGGCTCGTAGGTTACCGCCAGGTCATGCAACTCTCCGAGCCGTTCATGCAGGCGCGGGGCCAGGGAGCGACCGATGCCGCGGCCAATCAGGCCGAGTTTGATCGTTGGGGACACGGGGCAAATCCGCGTTCAGCCGGTCAGGCCGAGGCCGGAAAGCGCCGCCGTAATGCCGCGACGCTGGCGCTCGTTCGCCTCCGGCATCGGCTGCCGCGGATAGCCGGCATCACAACCCTGCAGGCTCTGGGCAAATTTGGTGCAGGCCGGTAGGTTGTCGTGCAGCATGGCGTTCCAGAGCTTCAAAAGTTTCAGATGCAGATCGTGAGCCTGGGCGTGATCGCCGGCCTTGACCGCGTCCCACAAAGCCACCGACGGGCGCGGCGCCGCCGACAGGATGGCGGCGATGGAGCCGTGCGCGCCCAGCATGTAGGACGGATACATCAGCGCGTCGACGGCGCTGAAGATCAGGTTGCCGGGTCGGGCGTCGGCCATCAGGTCTGCGAATAGTTTCAAGTCGCCGGCGCTCTGCTTGACGCCAATGACGCCGGGCACGTCGGCCATGATGCGTAACAGCAGGTCCGGCGACAGATAGGTCCACGGCACCACATTATAGATGATGATGTCGCGGCCGGTTTCCTCCGAAAGCGCGCGGAAATGGGCGATCATGGATTCATCGTCGGGACGGAACAGATAGTGCACCGGGGTCACCTGCAGGGCGGCGACATCCGCATCGGCGATCTTCTTGGCGCGGGCAATAGCATCGCGGGTACTGTCAGTGATGATGCCGGCAACCACCGGGATGCGGCCGGCGGCAGCCTCGCAGGCGGCGGCGATCAGGTCGGCGAACTCATCGGGCTCCAGGGTGTGGCCTTCGCCGGTGCTACCGCCGATCGCGACGCCGTGGACCCCATTGTCGATCAGCCAACTGACCTGATTGGCGGCGGCATCGAGATTGATCTCGCCGTCCTGGTCGAAGGGGGTCGTTGCCGGGGCGATGACGCCGGAGAGGTCAGACATGGTCCAGTTGCCTATGACGACGATCCTGAGCCGACCAATGAGGGATAAAATGATCCATCGATCAAGGAAATTCAGCCGATATGCGATCAAATTTCCGCGCCGACCAAGCGCAGCATGGCGCGGCCGCGCGCGGTGCGGTGATCAAACAGATCGAGAATGATATCGAAATGGTTGCGCGCGGGGATCTCGCCGAACGTGGCATCGATACCCCGTGCCGACAGGTGGGCGGCATAATCGCGGCTTTGCCGCCGGAACTCCGCCGTGTCCTGGTCGGCGACCAGGACGTGAACTGGACACGCCACACGCGGCGAGCGGCCGAGTGGGCTGAACATGGCCACATCCTCCCGGTCAAGCCGCAGCGGGTCGTTGATTGACGTCCTGCGGATCGGCTCCAGGTCGTAGATACCGGAAACAAGGATCGCCGCGGCTAGGCGGCCATGAACGACCGGCGGCCAGTCCTCGCCGTCTCCGAGCAGCATGGCGGCCAGATGGGCGCCGGCGCTGTGGCCGGAGACCGAGATCCGGTCGCGGTTGAAGTCGAGCACATGGGCATGGTCGTAAAGCCAGTCGACGGCGTCGCGGCATTCACGCACCATGGCCGGCAATGTGCCGTGGGGCGCGATCGTATAGTCGATCACCGCACAGGCGACACCGTGCTTAACCAGCGCGGCGGCCATGATAGCGGACTCCTTGCGCGACAATTCCTGCCAATAGCCGCCATGGATGAAGACATGCAGCGGTGGGTCGATCCCGGCCGGGAAATAGTCGAGCACCTGGCGAGGGCCGGTACCGTAAGCGAGATCTTCCTGAAGCCGCAGTTCGCGACGCGCCGTCTCGCTGCGTTCGGTATAGACCTCCAGATAGGAACTGTAATCACCACCGGTCATGGAACTTGGCGAATATTCGCGCTCCAGCGTATCGGCATCCATTTGGCGATAGGGCATGCGGTGATTCCCCTGTTGACCGTCATCCGTCCTGCGGGGATCGAATTGGGCCCGGCCCCGGGGCAGGTTTTCCTCAGTTTTTCATATCCCGAGGAGGGCGGCAATCACCGTCAAAGCAAACTCGATCCGGGGCACTACGCCGACCGATATACGTGTTTCGCATATCCCAAGCGCACTGGATGCCCATTTTTTTACCGGGTGAGACAGTGCGACACAGGCCCTTGGCAAAAAAACGCTTTGTGGCGATTTTGTGACACTTTTATGCTGGGGCGGGTCTCGTAGGACTGGGCGGAGCGGAAGCATGGAACTGCAAAGTATTCGCAGCCTTGAAAAGGCGACCGGAGTGAGCCGCCCGGAATTGTTCCGACTGGGTACGGCGATACTCTTCATAGTCGGCATCATGTTGTTCACCATAGCCCGCGTCGATGCCGGTCCAAGCGGTGTGTTATTGGTTGCCGCAGCCATGATCGGCGGCTACATGGCGATGAATATCGGCGCCAACGATGTTGCCAATAATGTAGGCCCGGCGGTCGGTTCCCAGGCAATCACCTTGACCGGCGCCATCATCATTGCCGCTGTATTCGAGGCGTCGGGTGCCTTGGTTGCCGGCGGTGATGTGGTGTCGACAATAAAGAAGGGCATCATCGATCCGTCGCTGATCTCCAGTTCCGACACCTTCATCTGGTTGATGATGGCCGCTTTGTTGTCCGCCGCCCTGTGGCTGAATGTGGCCACCGCCATGGGCGCGCCGGTCTCGACGACCCATTCGATCGTCGGCGGTGTATTGGGGGCCGGTATCGCTGCAGCCGGCTGGCAAATCGTCAGTTGGGACACGGTGGGCGCGATCGCCGCGAGCTGGGTGATATCGCCTCTGATGGGCGGGGTCATCGCGGCCGCCTTCCTCTATGTCATCAAACGCATGGTGATCTATCAGCCAGACAAGGTTTCCTCTGCCCGAAAAGTGGTGCCCTATCTGGTCTCCATTATGGCCTGGGCCTTTGCCACCTATCTGACCTTGAAGGGCCTCAAGAAGATCTGGAAAGTGGACTTTCTTACCGCGTCGCTGATCGGGTTCGCCGCGGCGGTTGTGGTCTACATGATCGTGCGTCCGGTGATCGTGCGCGCCGCCGAACACATGAACAATGACCGGGCAAGCGTCAATCAGCTCTTCACCATGCCGCTGATATTCGCCGCCGCGCTGCTTTCCTTTGCGCACGGCGCCAACGACGTGGCGAATGCGGTCGGGCCGCTCGCCGCCATTAACGATGCGGTGCTTAGCGGCGGTATCGTCAAAAAGGCGCAAATCCCGGTCTGGGTCATGATGGTCGGCGCGCTGGGCATAGCGCTCGGCCTGGCCCTTTACGGCCCGAAACTAATCCGGACGGTTGGAACGGAGATCACCGAACTCGATAAGACCCGCGCCTTCTGCATCGCCATGGCCGCGGCGATCACCGTCATTATCGCATCGCAGCTCGGCCTGCCGGTCAGTTCCACGCATATCGCGGTTGGCGGTGTATTCGGGGTTGGATTCCTGCGCGAATATCTGGAAGCCAACAATGCGCGGATGATCGAGGAGATCCGGCTGCATCATGAAAATGAACCGGAACTGGTAGACGCGTTCCTGGCGGCGTTCGAAGAGGCAAACCTGCAGCAGAAAGGCATCATGCTGAAGGAGTTGAAAAAGCGGTCGCCCTTGGCCTTGGACAAACAGGACCGGAAGGTGCTCAAGGGCGTCTATCGCGAGGAATTGGTTCGGCGGTCCATTCTCCTAAAGATCGCTGCGGCCTGGCTGATCACCGTGCCGCTAGCGGCGGTCCTGGGCGCCATGCTGTATTTCACCATACGTGGTATGATGTTGCCGTAACAAAATCAGGAATGCCGAACAATGTTCCGCCGTATTCTGCTTCCGGTCATTTTCGGCGTCCTCGCCTTCGGCTTTTGGATCAGTCCTGACTTCAAGGAAATCGCGGCCGGCGTGGCCATCTTTCTGTTTGGCATGATCTTCCTGGAGGACGGGTTCCGGGCCTTTACCGGCGGCCTCTTGGAGCGGCTCCTCAACGCGTTCACCAATCGGTTCTGGAAGAGCTTCCTGTTCGGGATGGTGACCACCACCATCATGCAATCGAGCTCGCTGGTGTCGGTGATCACCATCTCGTTCTTGAGCGCCGAACTGATCTCCTTGGCATCGGGGATCGGCATCATCTTCGGCGCCAATCTGGGGACCACCACCGGCGCCTGGCTGGTCGCCGGCTTGGGACTAAAGGTCAAAATTGCCGCTTATGCAATGCCCATGCTGGTATTCGGCGTGATCCTCGTGTTCCAGAGGTCGCGCACCTTGAAGGGTGTCGGCTATGTGCTGTCCGGGCTCGGACTCCTGTTTCTGGGCATCCACTACATGAAGGAGGGATTCGACGCCTTCAAGGAGACGATCGACCTTGCCGAGTATGGAATTCCCGGACTTGCCGGTTTGTTGGTGTTTATCCTTGTCGGCACTGCGGCGACCGTGGTCATGCAATCCAGCCACGCCACTTTGGTGCTGATTATCACCGCGCTGGCGGTGGGTCAGATCTCCTATGAAAACGCGCTGGCGCTGGCGATCGGCTCCAATATCGGCACGACGATCACTGCGATCATCGGCTCGCTGAGCGCCAATTATCAGGGCAAGCGGCTGGCGGCAGCGCATCTGATCTTCAACATATCCACCGGTGTCATCGCCATCGTCTTTATCCAGCAGTTTATCCAGGCGGTGGATTGGGTGAGCGTGAAAATGGGAATTGCCGATGACGACTACACGATGAAGCTCGCTGTCTTCCATACCCTGTTCAACGCGGTCGGTGTCATCATAATGTCACCGACAATCGGTATGCTGGTGCGGATGTTGGAACGCCTGATCCCACCGCCGGTCATTGCCTTCGTTGAGCCGACCTTCCTGCATGATTCGGTTTTGGAGTTTCCCGAAACCTTGATGGAGGCGGCGCAGAACGAAACATTGCATCTTTACGACAACGCACTGGAGATCATTGCCCATGGCCTTAGCCTGCATCGCCATGTCATCCATTCCGATCGCGACATGGAAGCCTATCTAGAGAGCGATCGCACAGTGATGGACGTCGATCTCGAAGCCAAATACGCGCAATCGGTGAAAAGCCTGCATTCGGCGATCGTTGAGTTTTTGAGCCGGGCGCAGGCGGAAGTGCCGCCCGAATATGCCGACCAGCTCTACCGGATCAGGCTCACCAATCGGAATATCGTGCAGGCGGTCAAGGACGTGAAACATTTGCGCAAGAATATTTCCCGATCCATCACCTCCGCCAACCCGGAAGTGCGTCGGGAATATAATGCGCTTAGGACTCAAATCGCGATGGTGCTTCGGACGATCGACCGGCTGCGGGCGGCTGATCCGGATACCGACATCCTGGATTTTGACGAATACAAACTCGCGCTCGCCGAAGACCACAGCGTTGCTAACGGCGAACTGGATCGAATGATCCGCGAGCGAAAGATCAGCGCCGAATCAGCGACGTCGCTGATGAACGATTACGCCTATGCTCGCAACATTGTCTGGAATCTGGCCAGCGCCGGCGAAATTCTGTTTGCGTCCAAGGATGTGGCCGACCGGGAAGCGGAAGCGCTTCTGCGGCTGGACGAAGAGGACGTCGAAGCACTAATGGAAACGAAGCCTGCCCCGGGAGAGGTTGTACAGTGAAGCGTAAAGAGATCATCGCCCAAATCGGCCATCTGATCAACGACACCGATGGCGAACAGAAATCCAGTAATCGCGCCGAGGCTATTCGTAAACTGCTCGCTAAGTTACGCGAGAAGGAAACCGGTGTCATGAAGAAGCTGCAGAAGGCGACATCCGAAAAGAAGCGCGAAAAACTGGAGCGCAAATTAAAGGCCTGTGTGGCGCAGCGGGAAAAGGGCGAAGCGGCGCTGGCGGATATGTAGCGGCAAGCCGCTTACGCGCCGGCAGTCTCGACCGGCAGGCCGGCGCCTTTCTTGATCGCCCGCAAGGCAAAACTGGAACTGGTACGGTCGACACCGGGCATGTGCACAAGGTCATTGCGCAAGAAGGTGTCAAAGGCCGCGACATCGGGCACCACCACCCGCAAAATGTAATCGGTATCGCCGGACATGGCGTAACAATCGATAATCGACGGGTGGGCTGCGACGGCCTCCTCGAAGGCACCGCCTTGATGATGGTCGAGGGTGATATAGACGAAGACACTCAAATTCAGGCCAAGGGCCTCCGGGTCGACAATCGCGGAATATTTCTCGATCACCCCCTCGTCCTCCAGCCGCTTCATGCGCCGCCAACAGGGCGACGTGGTCAGATTGACCGTTTCGGCAAGCTGATTGAGCGAGAGGCGGCCGTCGTTCTGCAAAGCGGCGAGAATGCCTCGGTCGTAGGAATCGAGTTCCGGCAAATTTTGCCTCCAGCGATATATTTATCGGCCAATATTGCTTGAATTATATCCATTCGGCAAACAATTCACAACGATTTGCCGCAAATCTTGGGATAGCCTTTGTCCAAAGAACGGCAAGCCGACTGGGAAAACGTCTAACGATTGGGGACGCGGGAAACTTGCGCCGAAAGGCGGGTGAAACCGGCTCAACACGGAACTCCGGCGGCGGCCTGTGCAAGGAGATGCTCGTGCTGGACCGGACGGCTTCCGCCCCCCAACACTCCGCGGAACGACTTTCACCGCCCCAGCCCCGCGCGTCGTCGCCTTCCCCCTCCAGGACGTTCACCACCGGTGTGAATGCGATCGTCCGCCTGGTCCATGCCCAGGCTGAACAAGACCGGGTCGCCGGGCTGAACACCGCCGGCTTCATTACCGGTTATCGTGGTTCGCCGCTCGGCGGGCTGGATCAATCCCTGTGGCACGGGGCGGGGCGGCTGAAGGCCGACCAAATCCATTTTCAGCCGGCGGTCAACGAGGAACTGGCGGCGACCGGGATTATCGGCAGCCAGCAGGCGGCGCTGCATGGCGACGCGGTTCATGACGGTGTCTTTGCCTTATGGTACGGCAAGGGGGTCGGCGCCGACCGGGCCGCTGATGCTCTCAAACACGCCAATCTGATCGGCACGTCGAAACATGGCGGCGTGCTGGTGCTGGTCGGTGACGATCATGGAGCCGTGTCGTCGGCGACCGCCCATCAATGCGAACAGGCGATGGCGTCGTGGATGATGCCGGTGCTGCATCCGGCACATATGCGCGACTTCGTCCGCTTCGGGCTGATCGGCTTCGCCATGTCGCGTTATGCAGGATGTTATGTGGGCTTCAAGGCGGCGTCGGAAGTAATCGAAACCGGCTGCACGCTACCCGACGCCGATCCCCATCCGCAGATCGTCTTGCCGTCGGACTTCACCCTGCCCCCGGACGGCGTTCATATCCGCTGGCCTGACCGGCAATTGGATATGGAGGCGCGCCTCCTCACGGTCAAATTGAAGGCGGCGCAAGCCTTTGCGAGAGCCAATGCAATCGACCAGACGATCTGGCGGCGGCCGGGCGATCGGATTGGCATCGTCGCCGTTGGCAAGGCCCATGGCGATACCATGCAGGCGCTGCGGACATTGGGGATTGACGAAGATCGCGCCGCGGAGCTCGGCCTGGCGGTCTACAAGGTGGGCATGCCGTGGCCGTTGGAACCGCGAGGCATACGGGCCTTTTCCGACGGGTTGGACACGCTCCTGGTGGTGGAGGAAAAGCGGGCCTTCGTGGAGCCGCAGATCAAGGATATCTTCTATGACATGCCGGCCGACCGGCGGCCGCGGATCCTCGGCAAAACCGATCGGGACGGCGGCGATCTGGTGCCTGCCCTCGGCCAGATCACCAGCGATGCTGTGGCCGCGGCCTTGATACAGGCCTTTCCGGCGCTGCGGCGGCGGAACGGCGGGACTATGGCGCCAAACGAATCGGGTGTGTCGGAGCCATCCAGCCTGCAGATCCTGGGCCGGCCGCCATTCTTCTGCGCCGGCTGTCCGCACAACACGTCGACGCAATTGCCGGACGGCTCGCGCGCCCATGCCGGCACCGGCTGTCACCTGATGGCCGCGTTCATGGACCGCAATACGACCAGCCTGATCCAGATGGGCGGCGACGGCGCCAACTGGGTGGGCGAGGCGCCGTTCGTCAAGACCGACCACATTTTTCAAAATCTCGGCGACGGCACTTATGTGCATTCCGGCTCGCTGGCGGTGCGCCAGGCGGTGGCGGCCGGGGTCAATATCACCTTCAAGCTACTCTATAACGACGTTGTGGCGATGACCGGCGGCCAGCCGCTGGAGGCAACGCCCCGACCGTCCGACATTTCGCGTCAGGCGGCGGCCGAAGGCGTGCGCCGGATCGCCGTGGTCCACGATAATCGCCACGATCTGGGCGCCCGCGACAGCTATGCGCCGGGCACGACTTTCCATTTGCGGGACGAATTGGACGCAGTCCAGCGGACCATGCGCGAGACGCAAGGCGTGACGCTTATCCTCTATGTGCAGACCTGCGCCACCGAAGTGCGCCGGCGCCGGCGGCGCGGGATCGATCCTGAGCCCGACCAGCATATCTTCATCAATCCGGAAGTCTGCGAGGGCTGTGGCGATTGTGTGAAGCAATCGAACTGCATCGCGCTCGCGCCGATCGAAACGCCGAATGGCATCAAGCGGCGTGTCGACCAGACCATGTGCAACAAGGATTTGAGCTGCCTGAAGGGTTTCTGCCCAGCCTTCGTGGTGGTCAATGGAACGCGAAGACAGCGTTCCGTGGCGGCGCTGCCGGACCAGGCGATCCCGCAACCCGAACAACCACCGCTAACCGGCGCCTATAACGCGGTCGTGGCGGGGATTGGCGGCACCGGCGTGGTGACCACGGGTCACCTGATCGGCACCGCGGCGACCTTTGACGAGATCGAAGCCTCGGTGCTTGATTTTACCGGCCTCTCGCAAAAGGGCGGCAATGTGGTCTGCCATGTGCGCCTGGCACCGCATGCGGATGATCTCGCCTGTGCGCGCATTCCGGCGGCCGACGCCGATCTGCTGATTGCCGCCGACCTGGTGGTCGGTGCCGGGACCGATGTGCGGCCGCTGCTATCGCAGGCGCGCAGCAAAGCGGTCGCCAATACCTATCTGCAGCCGACGGCGGCGCAGGTTCTCAATCCGGATGTGGCCATCGACCGGCAGGGCTTGCAGGACGATCTGACGCGCCGGCTGCCGGAAGGGTCGGCCTTGTTCTTGAATGCCACCCGTCTTGCCGAGCGGATTACCGGCAACGCCATGACGGCGAATGTGTTTCTGGTCGGCCATGCATTTCAGATGGGCTGGCTGCCACTATCCCACGGCGCCCTTCTGCACGCCATTGAAAGTGGCGGCACGGAAGCGGCCGCCAATGTGGCGGCGTTCGAATGGGGCCGGCTCGCCGCCCATGATCGCACCGCTTTCGAGGCGGCCTTCGGATCGCTGACCGACCGGTCGGCGCCAACGGAAACAACCGAACAATGCCTGGATCGGCTGCAGCGGCATCTGGAAGCCTATCAGGATGCCGCCTACGGACGGCGGTTCCGGCAATTGGTTGACCGGGTTGCGGCGCGGGAACAGGCGATCAAGCCCGAGTCGCAGGCGCTGACACTTGCCGTCGCCAACGGCTACGCGAAAGTGCTGGCCTACAAGGATGAATACGAGGTCGCGCGGCTGCATGCGGGTACGGATTTTATTGAAACACTCTTGACCGGATTTGAACCGGGCGCGAAGCTGGACTTTCATCTGGCGCCGGAAATCCTGGGCCGGGTCACGGCGGACGGAAAGCGTCCGGCCAAGAAACGGTTCGGGCAATGGTTCGGCGGTGCGTTAGCACTGCTGACCAAGGGCAAGATATTAAGGGGGACGCGCATGGACCCGTTTGCCGGCTTCGCCGACCGGCGCGCCGAACGGCGACTGATCACCGTCTACGAGGACGCCATGGAGCGGATCCTGCAGGCAGTGACTTTCGACACCCATGGCCTGGCAGTGGCGATTGCCGACCTGCCACAGGCGATTCGCGGCTTCGGACCGGTCAAGCAGGCCGCGATGGATGATGCCTGCATCCGGCTCGATGCCCTCATACACCAACTTGAGGATGGGACAAGACGCCCCGCGGCAGCCGAATAAACCGCGGTTATAATGCAGTTAACGACGATTAGCTTGGGAGCGAAACATGTCGGATACGATAAAATATTTACTGCCGGAAGAGCGCATTCCCCGCGCCTGGTACAACATCATGGCGGATGTCAAGAGCCCGCCGGCACCGCCGCTGCATCCGGGCACCGGGCAACCCGCCGGGCCGGACGATCTGGCGCCCTTGTTCCCGATGGACCTGATCATGCAGGAAGTCAGCGCCGAGCGGGAGGTGGAAATCCCGGAGCCGGTGCGTGAGGTCTACAAGCAGTGGCGCCCCTCTCCCCTGTTTCGTGCCCGCCGCTGGGAGAAGGCGCTCGATACGCCGGCGCGCATTTACTACAAATATGAAGGCGTGAGCCCGGCCGGCAGCCATAAGCCGAATACCGCGGTCGCCCAGGCCTTCTATAACAAGGAAGCCGGCATCACCAAGCTGACCACCGAGACCGGAGCCGGTCAGTGGGGATCGTCGATCTCCTTTGCCGCGGCCTTTTTCGGTCTGGAAGTCGACGTCTATATGGTGCGCATTTCCTATGACCAGAAGCCTTATCGCCGGGCGCTGATGGAGGCTTATGGCGGCCGCTGCGTGGCGAGCCCGAGCACCGAGACCGCGGCCGGGCGGGCGATCCTGGAACAGGATCCCAATTCGACCGGCAGCCTGGGCATCGCCATCTCCGAAGCCGTGGAAATCGCGGCGCAAAACGACGACACCAAGTACTCACTGGGCAGCGTGCTCAATCACGTGCTCCTGCACCAGACGGTGATCGGCCAGGAAGCTTTGGAACAACTGGACATGGCCGACGATTATCCGGATATCGTGATCGGCTGTGCCGGCGGCGGTTCCAATTTCGCCGGGATCGCCTTCCCGTTCATGGGCAGGAAGTTCCGTGGCGAGGGCAATCCGCGCATCGTCGCCGTCGAGCCGGCGGCCTGCCCGACCCTGTCGCGCGGCAGGTTCGCCTATGATTTCGGCGACACCGCCAAGTCGACGCCGCTGTTTAAGATGCATACGCTGGGATCCGGCTTTGTACCGCCGCCCGTCCATGCCGGCGGCTTGCGCTATCATGGCATGTCGCCGCTGGTCAGCCATCTGGCCGCCGAAGGCGAAATCGAGGCCGCGTCCTATCACCAGAATTCGTGCTTCAAATCAGCGGTCGGATTTGCCCGGTCGGAAGGCATCATTCCGGCGCCGGAATCCTCCCACGCCGTCCGCCACACAGAGGTGGAAGCGATGAAGTGCAAGGAAGAGGGAACGTCGCGGGCGATCCTGTTCAATCTGTCCGGCCACGGCCATTTCGATATGGCGGCCTACACGGACTATTTCGCCGGCACGCTGGACGATCGCGATTACGATCCGGCGGAATTGGAACGGTCGCTCTCCGACCTGCCGCCGGTCGCCGCCGAGTAAGGCCAATTCGAACGCATCTCGCCCGCCGGACGGTGCATCCGCGCCGCCCGGACGGGAGAGATGCGCCGATTACAACCGCCACGGAGATGATCGATGACAGGCCCGCAGCCACGCCCCGGCATTTTGAACGTCCGGCCCTATCGGGGCGGTGAAAGCGCCCTGCCCGGCTTTGACACGGTGATCAAGCTTGCCTCCAATGAGGGCGCGCTCGGGCCCAGTCCTGACGTGGTCGACCTGCTCAAGTCCGAGGGCGCCGCCATGCATATCTATCCCGACGGGGATGCGGCCGACCTGCGCCGGGCGATTGCCGCGCATCATGATCTCGATATGGAAAAAATCGTCTGCTCCAATGGTTCTGAACACATCATCTTGATGCTCTGCCAGGCCTATGCCGGTCCGGGCGACGAAGTGGTGCACAGCGCCCACGGATTCATGTTTTATAAGATCGCGGCAACGGCATTTGGCGCGACACCGGTGGCGGCGGCGGAGACCAACCTGCGGACGGATGTCGATGCGATGCTGGCGCAGGTGACCGACAACACCCGCATCGTCTTTGTCGCCAATCCCAACAATCCGACGGGTACTTACATCTCAAAACCGGATTTGGAGCGCCTGCACGCAAGCCTGCCGGAAGCGGTGCTTTTGGTGATCGACACGGCTTATGCGGAGTATGTCGAGGCACCGGACTATGCAATTGGCCATCACCTCGTCGACTTGGCGGACAATGTGGTGGTGACGCGCACATTCTCAAAGGCTCATGCGCTCGCCGGCCTGCGCCTCGGCTGGGCCCATTGTGGCCGGAAAGTAGCCGATGTGCTGAACCGGGTGCGCACGCCGTTCAACGTCAATGCGCTGGCCCAGGCGGCCGGCATCGCGGCGCTTGCCGACCGGGAGCACACCGCCCGCTGCGTGGCTCATGCCGCCAAGTGGCGGCGCTGGTTGACCGAGGAATGCCGAAACCTCGGACTCACGGTGCCTGATTGTGTCGGCAATTTCATTCTCGCCGGTTTCCCCGGCGGTCCCGGCCGCGGCGGCCCCGATGCGGATGCTTATCTGCGGGCGCGCGGGATCATCGTCCGGCGCCAGGACCCGGTGGGCCTGACCGATTATTTGCGCATCACGATCGGCACCGAATCGCAGATGATGGCGCTGCGCGAAGCCCTGGGCGCCTTCATGGCCATGGATGCGGTAGCAGCGGGCGCGTGATTATGGGAGCGGCGCCAATGGTCAAAGTCTTGATTGCGGACAAGATGCATCCGATCGCGGAGCGGATCCTGGAAAGCCGGGGCATTGATGTGGATGTCCAGGTCGGCCTCAATACGCAGGAGCTTGCCGATCTCATTGGCGATTATGACGGGCTCGGCGTGCGGTCGGCGACCAAAGTGGGCGCCGGCATTCTGGCGCGGGCCGATAAGTTGAAGGTCATCGGCCGGGCCGGCACAGGCGTCGACAATATCGATGTGCCGACGGCCACCCGCCAGGGGGTGGTGGTGATGAACACGCCCCACGGCAACGCCGTCACGACCGCGGAACTGGCGATCGCCCTGCTCCTTGCTCTCGCCCGCCGCATTCCCCAGGCCAATTCGACGACCCATGCCGGCAAATGGCAGAAAAGCCGATATATGGGCATCGAGGTGACCGGAAAGACGTTGGGCATTATCGGCTGCGGCAATATCGGGTCAGTCGTCGCGGAACGGGCGCTCGGATTGCGGATGAAGGTGATTGCCTTCGATCCCTTCCTGACGCCTGATCGGGCGGCGGAACTGGGCGTGGAACGGACCGACATCGAGGCGCTTTACCGGCGCTCCGACTTTATTACATTGCACACGCCGATCACCGATCAAACGCGGGATATGATCGACGAAACGGCCATCGGTAAGATGAAAACCGGTGTGTTGTTGATCAATTGCGCTCGCGGCGGATTGATCGTGGAATCGGATCTGAAGCGGGCGATCGAAGCCGGCGATGTGGCGGGCGCGGCCCTGGATGTCTTTGAGGAGGAGCCGGCGCGCCGGAACATTCTGTTCGGCAATGAGCAGGTGATTGTCACCCCGCATCTGGGGGCGTCCACCAGCGAAGCCCAGGAAAAGGTTGCCGAACAGATGGCCGGCCAAATGGCCGATTTCCTGCTGACCGGGATCGTCGCCAACGCGGTCAACCTGCCGTCCATCGGCCCGGAGGAGGCTTTGCGCCTGCAACCCTATCGACGCCTCGCCGAACAGCTCGGCCGGTTTGCAGGCCAGGTGATGGAGAGCGCGATCAAATCGGTGACAATCGAATATTCCGGCCACGCGGCGTCCGTCGATACGCGGCAACTGACCGCGACGGTTCTGTCAGGTCTACTGTCACCCTTCATGGAATCGGTCAATACGGTCAATGCGCCAATGGCCGCGCGGGACCGCGGCATCGATGTGTCGCAGGCCGTCCGCGAGCGGGCCACCGGCTATCAGACGCTGATCCGGCTTGTGGTCCGCTCCGAAGAACAATGCTTTCGCGTCTCGGGCACCCTGTTTGATACCGAACCCTTGATCGCCGATATTCAAGGCGTGCCGCTCGACGCCGCCCTGGCGCCCAACATGCTGTTTTTGGAAAGTACGGACCGGCCGGGCGTGATCGGCGCCATCGGGACATTTCTGGGCGATGCGGGCATCAACATCTCGTCGTTCCATCTCGGCCGCAGAACCGCCGGCGGGGCGGCGAGCAGCCTGATCGAAATCGACGAAACCCCGGCCGCAGACATCGTCGCCGCCCTGCAAGACCTGCCGCAAGTGGCACGGGTGCGGTCCTTGCGGTTTTGAGGGAGGTTAGCAATCCCGAGACGACCACAGAGCTTGTGAGCCGGTGCCAGCCGTCCTAGGCTGCCGGGATTCGTCTCGACCCCACTTCACCCTTTCCCGGCGTTCCGTGCGCCGCGACCACAAACTGGTACTTAAGCTATGGGTGCGCGTTGCGGATAAATGGACTCACAAATCACATTACACAGTCATTCCCGCGAAAGTGGGAATCCAGGGTCACAAATATCGGCATTTGCTCGCTACCCTGGATTCCCGCTTTCGCGGGAATGACTGTTTTGGTGTTCACACCGAACCCGATTGGACGCAATGTGCACTAAGGAGCGAGGCATGGCTCGCGACCCGCGATACGATAGTTTGTTTGAGCCGGTACGGATTGGGCCGGTAACGGCGCCGAACCGGTTTTACCAGGTGCCCCATTGCAATGGGCTCGGCCATCGGCATCCGCGCCGCCAGGCGGCGATGCGGGCGATGAAGGCGGAGGGCGGCTGGGGCGTTGTCTGCACCGAGGAGGTGGAAATTCACCCGACCTCGGAAATCTCGCCCTATATCGAGGGGCGCATCTGGGATGATGCCGATACCGCCGACTGGCGGCTGATGACCGATGCGGTGCACGAGCATGGCGCGCTGGCCGGCATCGAATTGGTGCATAACGGATTCCATGCTCCGAATCTAGAAAGCCGCTTGCCGCCAATGGCGCCCAGTGCCCGGCCGGTGGGTTCCGTCAACCCGGTCCATGCCCGGGCGTTTGATCTGGCCGATATCCGTGATTTCCGGCAATGGCACCGGGACGCCGCGATCCGGGCGAAACAGGCCGGGTTCGACATCATCTATGTCTATGCCGGCCATTCCATGACGACGCTGATGCATTTCATGCAGGAACGCAACAACCAGCGGACCGACGAGTATGGCGGCTCCCTGAAAAACCGGGTGCGCCTGACGCGTGAGGTGCTGGAAGAGGTCAAAGAGGCGGTCGGCGATACCTGTGCCGTCGCCTTCCGGTTCGCCGTCGACGAATTGATGGGCGATGACGGCATCGCCTTCGATGGCGAGGGCCGTGATATTGTCGGCCTGCTCGCCGACTTGCCCGATCTTTGGGACGTCAACATTTCCGGCTGGGCGAATGACAGCGCCACGGCCCGGTTCGAACCCAATGAAGGCTATCAGGACCGGTATACGTCCTTCGTCAAATCGATGACCTCAAAACCGGTAGTGGGCGTCGGCCGCTATACCTCGCCCGATGCCATGGTGGCAAAGATCAAAAGCGGCGTGCTCGACCTGATCGGGGCGGCGCGGCCATCGATCGCCGATCCGTTCCTGCCAAACAAAATCCGGGACGACCGGATCGATGACATTCGCGAATGCATCGGCTGCAATATCTGCGTGTCGGGCGACAATCAATGCGTGCCCATTCGCTGCACGCAAAACCCGACCATGGGCGAGGAATGGCGCCGCGGCTGGCACCCGGAACGGATCGAAGACCGGGCCTCCGACGACCCGGTGCTGGTGGTCGGCGGCGGACCGTCCGGGCTTGAATGCGCCCTGCAATTGGCAAATCGGGGCTACCAGGTGACCCTTGCCGAAGCCGGGCGGGCGCTCGGCGGCCGCATTAACGGCGAAAGCGGGCTGCCAGGCATGGCGAGTTATGGCCGGGTGCGCGATTATCGCGAGGGCCTGTTGCGGCAAATGGCCAATGTGTCGATCTATCTCGACAGCGCCCTTAATGCCGATGCGGTTCTCGAGATTGGCGCGCCCCATGTCCTTATCGCTACCGGCAGCCGTTGGCGACGGGACGGCACCGGGCGCAGCCATTACCAGGCGATACCCGGCCTTTCCGCCGCCCGGGTCCTGACGCCGGACGATATCATGGCCGGTGAGCGCGCCGATGGCCGCGTGGTGGTCTTCGATGACGACCATTACCTGATGGGCGGTCTGATCGCTGAGCACCTCATTGACACCGGGCATCCGGTCACCCTGGTGACGCCGGCGGCCCTGGTCTCGGCCTGGACGGAGAACACGCTGGAGCAGATGCGCATCCAAACGCGGCTTATGCAAAAGGGCGTGGAGATCATTGCCAATCACAATGTCGCTGCGATCGCCGATGGCGCGGTGCAGATCGCCTGCGTCTTTACTGGCAAAACGGCCACGATCCCGTGTGAGACTTTCGTGCCGGTGACGGCGCGCGATCCGATCGACGGATTGTACCGGAACTTAGCCGCCCGGCGGGATGCCGACGCGGCGCCGCATATCAAGACGCTGGAAGCCATTGGTGACTGCCTGGCGCCGGGCACGGTGGCATCGGCGGTCTATCTCGGTCATCTGGCGGCCCGCTGCCTGGAGGGTGAGGCCTGGGATAAGGCGCTTTACCGCCGCGAGCGGCCGACATTCCGCGAAGAATAGCCGGCGACCGGTTGACATCGGTCGCCAGCGCCGCAGATAGGCGCATAGAAGGAGAGCGACCATGTGGCGCGGATTGGCGATTTTCCTGTTTGGCGGCGTGCTCGGCACGGCTTTCGGCGTGGCGCTTGCGGTCTTTCTTTATCCCTTCGTATTTCCGCCGCCGGACGCCATGGACCAATTGACGGCCGCCGAACAGACCGGCGTGGTGGCGACCGGGACATTCATTCACGGCAATCCGTCCGATCCAATCCATTATGGCTCCGGCAAGGTTTCGGTCTATCGCGAGACGGTGTTCCTGGAAGGTGATTTCGCGGTCGGTCCCGGACCGGCCTATCATGTCTATCTTGTTCCGAAGGCGATGATCCGGCAATCGGCGGATGTGTCCGACACCATGTTCGTCGATCTCGGCAAGTTGCGCGCCTTCAAGGGCAGCCAGAAATACAAGATCCCGGCCGGTATAACGTTGAAAGACTATCCGAGCGTGGTCATTTGGTGCCGCCAGTTCGGCGTTCTGATTTCGCCGGCGGACCTGACATTTTCAGCCGGTGCCTAGAGCGCGTCGGGAAACGAGGGTTACAAGCGCAGGCCCGGAATTTTACGCCCTGGATTCCCGCTTTCGCCGGAATGACTGCTTCATGGGTCACACTGAATCAGTTTGAAATCAATATGGCCTAAAGCCAGCATTCATGCAGGTGCAGCCATTGGACGCCGCGCGGCGCCGATTTCTCGGGAATGAAAATCGCCGAGGACAAACGCCTGGTGGTTTCGGCCGGCAAGACTTGCACTTCGTGATAGGTCACGACGACGAAGACCGGACTTTCATGTCTTAACGTCATGTGTTCAATGGCAATTTCCTTGCCCGGCTGGCCGCCGCGTCCGGTGTTGAGCCAACCACTCAGCCCATCCAGGGACTGAGTGTTTCCGGTCGGTGAGATGACCTGGAAGGCCGGATGAAAGGCCGTCAGATGCCGGGCGACATCGGCCGGTTCGCTGGCACCGCGGCCGTTGAAGAAATCGGCAAGAAAGACATGGAAGGCGACGATTTCGTCCGCCGCCTGGTCGAAAAGGCTCATATTTCACCTCCGCTATCGTCATCATCGCGGGTAAAGCGCCGCTCAATGCACGGAATGATTGTGTACATCACGGCATTCCCTTTGCAGCGATTGCCGTTCATACTGGATCTGGGGCCAGCAGGGGAGTGCTTCGAAACGCTATCAGCATTATTGGTGCGCCATGCCCAATCCCGAGCCGAACTTTTCCCGGAATGAATATCGCGATCGCTTGGATAAGGTGCGCGCGGCCATGGAGCGATCGGCTATCGATTGCCTGGTTATCAGTGATCCGTCGAATATGGGCTGGCTGACCGGCTATGACGGCTGGTCGTTTTACGTGCATCAATGCGTGGTGGTGCCGCCGTCGGGCGATCCGGTGTGGTATGGCCGGCTGCAGGATGCCAACGGCGCCCGGCTGACGGCCTGGCTCGAGGAGGACCGGCTGTTCTCCTATCCCGACCATTATGTGCAGTCCGACGAGCGGCACCCGTTCGACCTGTTGGCCCAGATCCTGACCCATCGTGGCTGGGGCTCCGGCCGGGTTGGCGTGGAAATGGATAATTACTACTATTCGGCCGCGGCCCACAGCGCCCTGGTCCAAGGTCTGCCGGATGCCGCACTGGTCGACGCGACCGGCCTGGTCAATTGGCAACGGGCGGTGAAATCGCCGGCGGAGCTTGCCTATATGCGCCGGGCCGGGCGGATTGTTGCGGCGATGCATGAGCGCATCCTGGAGACGGTTACGCCGGGCATGCGCAAATGCGACCTGGTGGCGGAGATCTACGATGCCGGTCTGCGCGGTGTGGACGGCGATGGCGGCGACTATCCGGCGATCGTGCCGCTGCTGCCATCGGGCGCCAAGGCGGCCGCGCCGCACCTGACCTGGGACGACCAGCCGATGGCCGCCGGCGAGGCGACGTTTTTCGAGGTTGCCGGCTGCTACCGCCGCTATCACTGCCCGCTGTCGCGGACGGTCTATCTTGGAACGCCGAGCCGGACATTCCTGGACGCGGAGCAGGCAGTGCTTGAGGGCATGGCGGCCGGATTGGAAGCGGCGCGGCCGGGCAATCGATGCCAGGATATTGCAGCCGCCTTTTTCTCAGCACTTGCCCGCTATGGCATTGAAAAGGACAATCGCGCCGGCTATTCGATCGGCCTCTCCTACCCGCCCGACTGGGGCGAACGCACCATGAGCCTGCGGGCCGGCGACACCACCGAATTGCGGCCGGGCATGACCTTTCACTTCATGTCGGGCCTGTGGCAGGAGGATTGGGGCCTGGAAATCACCGAGAGCATCGCCATAACCGAAACCGGCTACGACTTGTTGGCCGACGTGCCGCGGCGGCTGTTCGTCAAGGACTGAAGTGAACAGGCGCAGATCATAGGAATAGTGCCGCCTTATGTTGTCCTGGAATCTCCTCAGACCTACTCCGTGTCATCCCGTGCGCTGCGCAGCACGCAGTGATGCGCTGCAGACACGGGATCTGGCAGCGAAGCACTGAGGTTCAACGGCGAGATCCCGGTGTCTGCATAGCAGCATTTCATGCTGCAATGCGCACGGGATGACGGAGAGTTTCGTGGTACAGGTCTGCGCCCGCATAACAGCATTGCATGCTGTAGTGCCCGGGGGATGACCGTTTCGGCTAAATGTCTGATAACTGATATTAGACCTGAACACCGCTGAGGTACCGACAAGCGCCATGGCCCATATCTACGAATTCAACAATTACATTCCCGTCGTGCCGGAGGATACGTTCGTCCATCCGCAGGCGGTGCTGATCGGCGATGTGATCCTGGGTCATGGTTGCTATATCGGGCCGTGCGCCAGCCTGCGCGGCGATTTCGGGCGCATCGAGATCCATGACGGCGCCAATTTCCAGGATGGCTGCATCGCCCATTCCTTCCCCGGCAAGGCGATGGTGGTGGAGGAAAACGGCCATATCGGCCACGGCGCGGTGCTGCATGGCTGCCGCATCGGCACCAACAGTCTCGTCGGCATGAACGCCGTAGTCATGGATGGGGTGGAACTGGGAGCCGACAGCCTGGTCGGCGCCCAGGCCTTCGTCAAGGCCGGCAGCATCATCCCGCCGCGTTCCCTGGTCGCCGGGGCGCCGGCCAAGGTGCTGCGCCAAGTGTCAGATAAGGAGCTTGCCTGGAAACGGGCGGGAACCGCCGGATATCAGGCCCTGGCACGGGCGTGCCTGAAAGGATTGCGGCCGGTGGAACCGCGGCGCGAAGTGGAGGCCGACCGGGACTATCCGCCGATCGCGGAAATGCGGCCGCTTTTTGAGGTCAAACAGGCGGACGACTGATCCGGCTTTGATAAAACTGCATCAAGCCTAACAGCTTGCCAAAAGACTATCGTCTTTAAAAGGTGCCGAATTGGACTGTTGATCGCCGCCGTGTCGCGCATGTGATTGCTTATGCCACCGCTAAATATTGTCACATTAAAATATCTGAATATAATGGGATGCGTAAATACCAACAATGGGAGGGAATATCGTGGTCCGTTTCCTTGGCATCCTGGCGGCGGCGTTCATGCTGGTCGCCTCAACAAGCGTTCCTTCAACCGACAGCCAGGCCGGCGAACGCTACGGCAAGCAGAAGGTGGTCTATCACATCAATTATAATGGCGGCCAAGACGACAAGAAATATCGCGGCGCCATGCGCAATATCCAGAACCATATCAATGCGGTCGGCGCGGAGAATATGGACATCAAGGTGGTGTTGCACGGTAATGGGCTTGGCCTGCTCAAAAGCGCCAAATCGAACGATCTTCTGAAGGGCCAGGTGGTGAGTTTGAAATCGCAAAACGTGGAAATGCATGTTTGCGCCAACACGCTCAGAGGACGCAAGATCAGTTACGAGAATGACCTCTTCGACGTATTCGAGGAGGATATCGTTCCAAGCGGCGTGGCGGAACTCTCCAGGCTGCAGCAGATGGGCTACACATACATCAAGCCCTAACCGGCTGATCAAAAGAGGGAATTTCGCGGCCCGGATTGATTGCCGAGTTCGGGCCGTGCCCTAAATGCGTTTCTATGCCGAAGACCGGTTCGGCGCCTGATCGATGCGCCACATGGGCATTCGACATTGCTTATTCCAGATCCAAAACGACAACCGATCAGGCACGCCACGCGATCGTGTCACGACAAAACGGGAGGGAATAAAAATGGCTTGGCATATTGAAGGGCAGTATATGGAGACCTGCAATTGCGATTTCCTGTGCCCCTGTATCGGATCGAACCTGGCCGCGAAACCCACCGAGGGAGACTGCAAGGCGGCGATTTCCATGCGCATCGACAAGGGCGAGAAGGACGGTGTGTCGCTGGACGGCATCTCCTTCATCGTCATGCTCCATTCGCCGGGCGCGATGGGCGACGGCAATATGAAGGTCGGGCTGATCGTCGATGAAAGCGCCAGCGACGCCCAGGTCGAGGCGATCGGCGCCATTGCCACCGGCGCCGAGGGCGGCCCGATGGCCAATCTGGCGCCGCTGGTGACCGATATTGCCGGCGTTGAAAAACGGCCGATCACCTTTGAGCAAGACGGCATGTCCTATCGGGTGACCGCCGGCGAGTTGGTCGACCAGTCGATAGAAGGCGTGCCGAGCCTGTCGGCGGAAGGTGAGCCAATGTATATCGACAATACGGCCCATCCGGTGTCGGCGAGATTGGCCCTTGCCAACGCCAAGAACACCTCCTTCCACGCCTTCGGCATCGACTGGGAGGATGCGAGCGGAACCCGCAACGGCCATTTCGCGCCGTTTTCCTGGTCGGCTTAAACCCGCCATGACAAGCCTTTCCGCCCCGCCGGCCGCATGGAGCGGCCGGTTCCCGGTCCTTTTGAGCCTGCTCGGGGTGGCCGCCCTTGCCTGGATCTATTTATGGATCGACGCGGCGCGGATGGCCGCCATGCCGATGGGCATGGGGATGGCCGACAACCTCTGGAGCGCCGGGTCGCTCACCATGCTGTTCGCCATGTGGGCGATCATGATGGTCGGCATGATGCTGCCAAGCGCGGCGCCGGCAATCCTGCTTTATGCGGGCATGGTGAAAAAGAATGCCGAGACCGGCTCGGCCGTTGCGCCGGCGTGGCTGTTCGCCGCCGGCTATCTGGCGGTGTGGACTACATTCAGCGTGGCGGCGACGCTGCTGCAGGCGGCCTTGCAGTCAGCCATGCTGGTGACGCCGATGATGGCCTCCAATAGTGCCTGGCTGAGCGGCATCCTGTTGATCCTGGCGGGGATCTATCAGTGGCTTCCGATCAAGGATACCTGTCTGCAGAAATGCCGGGCGCCGCTTTCCTATTTCCTGTTTTCCTGGCGGCCGGGCCATTGGGGCGCCTTCCGCATGGGCGCCGGCCATGGGGCTTACTGCGTCGGCTGTTGCTGGGCATTGATGTTATTGTTATTCACCGCCGGGGTGATGAACCTCCTCTGGATCGCCGTCATTGCCGGCTTCGTGCTCGCCGAAAAACTGGTCCCGGCCGGTGCCTGGTTCGGGCGTATCGCCGGGGTGGCGATGGTGATGGCGGGCCTGTTCCTTATCGCGAGCGGTGTCCTGGCTAATCTTTGATCCCGAATTCGCAGGCCTGACCTGACGACCCCACAGGCGGTATCTGACTGTTGCGCGGCGTCCGCTCCGATGCCAGTGTTCACCCGTCGACACAAGGATATCGGGGAATGATTGATCTACATTACT
This sequence comes from Rhodobiaceae bacterium, assembly GCA_965224185.1. GTDB lineage: Bacteria > Pseudomonadota > Alphaproteobacteria > Rhizobiales. Next base: position 1,320,514 of record OZ245042.1, read on the forward strand.
GGCCGACGCCGAATGGCTGGAAGATTTCCATCGCTCTTGAGGAGATGGGGCTCGACTACCGGGTGATCCCGGTCAACATCCATCGCGGCGGCCAGTTCGAGCCGGACTTTCTGGCCATCAGCCCCAACAATCGCATGCCGGCGATCGTCGACCATGATCCGGCCGATGGCGGAGATCCGATCTCGGTCTTCGAATCCGGCGCCATTCTCGTTTATCTGGCGGAGAAGACCGGCCAGTTCATGCCGCAAGACTTGCGGGGCCGGGTGCAGGTGCTGGAATGGGTGATGTGGCAGATGGGCGGGCTGGGGCCGATGCTCGGCCAGGCCGGCCATTTCCGCTTCTACGCGCCGGAGCAGATTGCCTATGCCCGGGAGCGCTACGACAACGAGATGCACCGGCTTTACGGCGTGCTCGACCGGCGTCTTGAAGGGCGCGACTTCATCTGCGACACCTATTCGATCGCCGACATGGCCTGCTGGCCCTGGGTGATCACCTATAAGCGCCAGGAGGTGCCGCTGGACGAATTTCCAAACGTCAAGCGCTGGTACAAGGGGCTGCAGACGCGACCGGCCTTGCGCCGCGGCTATGATGTGGGCCGGGAACTTGGCCGACCGACCGGCGAATGGGATGAGGAAGGCCGCAAATATCTGATGGCCCAGGCCGATCCGGGCAATCTCGCCAAGTCCAGCCGGGATAGGGAAGTGGCCGAAGGTTCGTGAACATAGGAAGACTGGAGGAACCGGAAATGATCGAGATCAACGGGGTGGCCCATATCATTTTGACTGTCAGCGATTTCGACGCCGCGCGAACATTCTACAGCGATCTCCTGCCCTTTCTCGGTCTGCAAAAGGTCTATGACGGCAACAATTTCGTCTACCATGTGGGCGGGCGCACGGCGATCGGCATCCAGCGTTGTGGGGAAGACCATGAAAACGAGCGTTTCGTGCAAAACCGGATCGGCCTGCATCATCTATGCCTGCGCGCCCGGTCGCGGGCGGATGTGGACGAAGTGGCCAAGAAGCTTAAGGCCATGGGTGCAACGATCGATCGCGGGCCGTTGGAAGGCAACTGGGCGCCGGGCTATTATTACATCGTCTTCGAAGACCCGGACGGCATCCGGATCGAAGTCAATTTCGTGCCCGGCAAGGGATTGCTCGCGAGCGACAAACCGATGAGCCCAAGCAATGACCCGGACTGGGATCAAAATGTGTGATAGGCATTTTGATGTTCAGGGCGAAGGCATTTATGCGTATTGCCTTCAATTGCATCCGTACAATCATGTCAAACCCGCGAAAGCGGGAATGACTGCAGCGGGTTAGCGGTGATTGTTGATCACACCGAAGCGGTCCAAATCCTATCGCCCGCGGGCGATTAGCCGCTTGCGGGCCAGGCTCTGGGCCTCGTTGATCTGCTCGACCGTCATGCGCCCGGCGATTTCGTCGCGGGCGGCGACCGCCCGTGGCAACCCCGATTGCGCGGCTAGGTTCATCCACATATGGGCGAGCACGAAGTCTTGCGGCACGCCGCGGCCGGCGGCATAGAGCAGCGCCATGTTGAACTGGGCCTTCGGCAGGTTTTGGCGCGCCGCCTTCTTGATCCAGCGGGCGGCGGCAATCACGTCTTCCGCCGCGCCAATGCCTTTTGCATGCATGACGCCAAGATTGTTTTGCGCGAAGGCATAATCCATCTCGGCGATGGGCGCGTACCAGGCCACCGCTCCTTGCGGGTCGCCCGGCTCGCCCAGGCCGATATCGACCTGAAATCCGAATTGTCGCAATAGATCCTGATCCTTGGCGCCGGAACCCTCGCGATAGAGCCGCGCGGCTTCCGCGTCGTCCTGTTTGACGCCGAAGCCGTTGTCATACATGACGCCCAGATTGGTCTTGGCCATTGCCAGGCCGGCATCGGCGGCGCGGCGGAACCATCTGACCGCCTGTTCGTAATCCTGGTCGGTGCCGAGGCCCTTGGCATACATCTGGCCGAGATTGTTCATTGCCCTCGGCTCGCCTTTATGCGCCGCCTGGCCATACCATTTGAGGGCCTGCGCGTAATCCTGGTCCACGCCGGTCCCGTTCTGGTAGAGCACGCCGAGACTGGCCTGGGCCCGGGCATGGCCGGCATCGGCCGCCTTGCGATAGAACGAGAGCGCGGCTTCCATGTTCCTGGCCGCCTCATGGAGCGTGCCGAGTTTGAAAAGCGCCTGGGTGTCGCCCTGGCGGGCGGCCTTTTGCAGCCAATCAATCGCCTGATCGCGGTCTTCGGCAACGCCCAGGCCACCGGCAAACAACTCGCCGAGGGCGGTCTGGGCCTTCACGTCGCCGGCCTCGGCGGCCTGGCGGTACCACGAAAAGGCCGTCGCATAGTCTTGAAGGGCGCCGAGGCCGTTTTGAAACATGAAGCCGAGATTGGCCTGGGCGCGACTATCGCCTTCCTTTGCCAGGGGAAGCCAGATTTGGATGGCGGTGGCGTAGTCCTGGCGCTCAAAGGCGGCGTCTGCGTCTTCCAGCGGGCCGGCCGCGGCCGGAGCCAGCGTGGCGAGGATGACGACAAGTGCCGCCGCCGCTACGAAGCGCATTGTGCCGATCAATTGTTCGCCGCCCATTCGCGGGCCAGTTTCTGCGCCTGGGCAAGTTGCTCCGCGGTCATCAATTTGGCGAAGGTATCGCGGGATTCGATAGCCGCCTTGTCGCCGCCAACGGCGGCAAGGTTCATCCATTTATGGGCGACAACATAATCCTGCGCCACGCCATCGCCCCTGGCATAGGCGAGCCCGAGCCGGTATTGCGCCATTTTACTGCCGCCCTCGGCGGCCTTGTTCAACCACGTGATGGCTTGGCCAATGTCCTTGTCGACACCCTGGCCGTCGGCAAGCATGACCCCCAACACCGCCTGGGCATCCACATTGCCGGCCCCGGCGGTTTCCTTGACCCAGTCCGCCGATTGCCGATCGCCGCCCTCGATCGCCTTGTGCGCCCAGCGGATAGCCTCGGTCATGTCCTTTTCCACGCCGATGCCGTCGGCATACATCCTTGAAAGGCGTCGCTGAGACAGGACCAGGCCCTGCGCGGCAGCCAGCGTGAACCAGCGGGCGGCTTCCGGTTCGTTCTTCAAGACCCCCTGCCCCTGATCATAAACCGCGCCCAAGGCCTGTTGGGCGTAGCCCAATCCCTGGTCGGCGGCACGTCGGTACCAATCGACCGCGGCCGCATAGTCCTGGTCGACCCCATGCCCGAGAAAATGGGCACGGCCCAGATTGAACTGGGCCGGCGCGTAGCCGCGTGACGCCGCCTTGCGGTAGAGATCGGCCGCGGCCGCCTGATCCTGCGCGACGCCATTGCCGGTGGCCAGCAAGCGCCCGAGGCTGGTCTGCGCCTGGGGATCGCCGCGATCGGCGGCCTTGCGGAACCAGCGGGCTGCCTCCGCCGCATCCTGGTCCACGCCCTTGCCGGAGAAATAGAAGGAACCGAGCACGCGCTGGGCGGCGGCCATGTCGGCCTTGGCGGCGGCGGTCATCCACTTGACCGCCTCGGCATCATCCTGTCCGACACCGCGCCCCTTGGAATAGAGAATGCCGAGATTGAACTGGGCCAACAGATGACCCTCCCCGGCCGCCTTGCGATACCAGTGGACCGCCTTTTCATAGTCCTGGTCGACGCCCTTGCCTTCCAAATACATGGAGCCGACGGTGCCTTGGGCGCGGACCAGACCGTTTTCGGCCGCCGCGAGCATGAGTTCGACCGCCTTGTCCATATCACGGTCGACACCCTGGCCGCGCAGATACATCAGGCTGAGATTGTTCTGCGCGATCGGGTTTTTCTGGTCGGCGGCCTTTTGATACCAGGAGGCGGCCAATGGGAGGTCGCGGGCCACGCCGCGGCCTTCCTGATAAAGAATCCCCAAATTCACCTGAGCATCGGCGAACCCGCCTTCGGCGGCCTTCTGGATCCACGAGGCCGCGGCGGCGACGTCCTTGCGTCCGCCGGTCCCTTTGGCCAGGAACAATCCGAGGGTCAACTGCGCGTGGGCATCGCCCTGTTCGGCGGCTTTGGTCAGCCACCGGCGGGCGGCGGCCGGATCGGCATCGGTTCCCTGGCCGTCGGCATACATGGTTCCAACCAGGAGTTGGGCAATCGGATCGCCCTGTTCGGCGATCGGCAGGAACAGGCGCAAGGCGGTCTCATAGTCGGCGCGGTCATAGGCCGCCTTGGCGTCCTCGGCCGGCCCCGCCCGTGCCGAATGGGCCAAAAAGCCCAATACGGCCAGACAACAAAGCAGTATCCGCATGGAGTTCCTCAAATTTCACTCAACCGATGGCACCAGAATTCCGGCTGGAAACATGATACACTATAAGAATGCTTGTGATTGCGCCGGAAATCACCCTATTGTTCTTTGTGATACAAGCACTTGTGGACACACTATTCATTCCGGCCTGGTGATGCAACGATGCTGCGCACTTCCTCCCTTCCGGCAATAGCGTTGGCACCTTTCGGCAAGCGATTTCTATTTACGCTGGCATTGCTACTGGCGATCGCCGTCCTGTTTTGGACCCAGTCACGCTATCCCTCGCTTGACGACAAGGCGATCATGAGCGGCGCCATCCAGCTTGAGGACCCGATGAGTTTCGAGGCGGTTTTGCCGGTGCGGCCGGACTATCCGCTTTGGAAGAAGATTGCCTATACGACCATCAACTGGATCGATACCAACCGCCAGGGCATGACGTTCGGCCTGCTTTTCGGCGCCGCCTTTCTGACATTGCTGCGTTATTTACGGCGCGCCAACTTTCGGGGCGCCTTCGCCAATTCCGCCTTCGGGCTGGCAATCGGGGCGCCGCTCGGGGTGTGCGTCAATTGCGCCGCGCCGATCGCCAAGGGGCTTTACTCGGGCGGGGCGCGGGCGGAGACCACGCTTGCGGCGATGCTGTCGTCACCGACTTTCAACATTGTAGTCTTGACTATGCTGTTTTCGCTGTTGCCGTTCTACATGGCGGTGGCGAAGATCGCCGCGAGCCTGGTGGTTATCCTGGTGGCGGTGCCGCTGATCTGCCGGCTGTTGCCGGACAATCAGCGCCAGCTTGCCGGCTCCGAGCGCGCCAATTGCCCGGTGGAACTTAGCCGGCCGGCCGGCCGGCGGGAAAGCATCGGTGAGGCTCTGATCGGTGTTGGCCGGGATTATCTGACCGATCTGTGGTTCATCGTCCGGACCACAGTGCCGCTCATGCTGCTGGCCGGTCTGCTTGGCGCTATCGTCGCCACCTTGATGCCGCCGGACCTGCTGACAGACGTATCCGTGGGACTTGTCAGCCTGACCCTGGTGGCGATCGTCGGCACTTTCGTACCGGTGCCCATCGCCTTCGATGTGGTGATCGCCAGCGCCTTCTTGAACAGCGGCATGCGGGTTGGTTTCGTCATGGCGCTGTTGTTCACACTGGGCCTGTTCAGCATCTATTCGTTCATGATCGTCGCGCGGTCGATCTCCTGGCGCGCGGCGGGCCTGATCGGCGCGGTTGCCGTGGTGCTGGGTGTCGTGGTCGGCGCCGGCGCGGATTATTACCATAAATGGCAGTTCCAGCGGGCGCTGGATATCTTGAGCGGGCTCTCCGACATTATGATGCCGAGCGCCCGGGCCGCGGACACCGACCCCGTGCGCGTGATCCGGGACGGATCCCATGAGATTGCGCTCTATAGGCGGCCCTTCGCGGATCGGTCGCCCGAAGCGGCAACGCCGTTTCGTCGGGTGGAAGCACGGCGGATCGGAATTACCAAACCGGTGGAGTTTTCATTCAAGGATATGTGGCCGCCGTTTTGGGAAGGCCGCAGCATCGCCTCCGGCGATATCGACAATGACGGCGATCCCGACCTGGTGCTCGCCTCTACGGAGCGCGGCCTTTACGTCTATTTGAATGACGGCACCGGCCAGTTTTCGGAGGTCGACTATCCGATCGACCGGGTGCGATCGATGCCGGTCTTCAATGCGGTGCCGGTGGATCTCGACAATGACGGCTGGCTGGACCTGTTCCTGACGACCTACCGGGAAGGAAATCACGTCCTTTGGAACAAGAACGGTCGGTTCAGCGACAACGCCATGACGCCGGTCCGAAATCGAGACAAGGCGATCCTGACCCTTGCGGTCGCGTTTGGTGATATTGATCGCGACGGGACGCTCGATGCAGTGCTGGGCAACTGGGCGGCCGGCTGGTATCGGCGCATTCCGGGCGAAGAATCGCGCAACCGCATCGTCTTCAATGATGGCGGCCGGCTCTCAGGTGACCAATTCGCCGACCTGCCGGGCATGCCTGGCGAAACCTTGAGCATGCTCATTTCCGACGTCACCGGCAATGACCGACTTGATCTCGTTGTCGGCAATGATTTCGAACAGCCGGATATCTTCTATTTCAGCGATGACAAGGGCCGATTGCGGCAAGTCCGGCGCAAGGACGGGATCATTCCGTTCACGACGACGACGACCATGGCTATCAAATCAGCCGATCTCGACAATGACGGCACGGTCGAACTCTATATCGGACAGATCGCCGGGCGCTCCTCCGGTGTCTCGCAAAAGCTGAAGATGCAGGCGATCGCGCTTTACTGCCGGGCTATCGAGGATGACGGGGACCGGCGGATCTGCCAGAAAAACATGGATATCAAGACCTGGTACAAATCGGGCAACCAGTTCGATCCGACCTTCGCCCATAAATGCCTGGAACTGACGGGCATCTATCAGGCCGAGTGCAAGGCCATGCTGGTCAAGGATCTGGCGATCCAGGCGAGAGATCCGTCGATCTGCAAGCTGATCGCCGCCGATCAGGTCCAGGCGCGGCACTATTGCGATATCCACTTCTGGCCGTCGATCCAACCGAGCAGAGCGGAAGTCGACAGCAATATCGTGCAGATCAAGGGTCGCAACGTGTTGTTGAAGCGTCAGCCGGACGGGACTTACCGGGAGCTTGCGGAACAACTCGGCCTGGACATCGGCGGCTGGACCTGGGACGTGAAAATCGCTGATTTCGACAACGACGCCTGGCAGGACGTCTATGTGGTCAACGGCACCTGGGTGCCCAATGAGGTGACACCGTCGAACCTTTATTTCCGCAACAGGGATGGATCGGGATTCGACGAGCGTTCCGGTCCGTACGGACTGGAAGACTATTTGATCACACCGGCCGCCACGGCAGCCGATTTCGACAATGACGGGGATCTCGACCTGATCGCCGTGACCGTCAACGGCCCCGTCGTCGCGTTCATCAATGCCACACAGAACGGCAATGCGATCGGGTTCCAGATCCGAGACCATGTGGCCAACCGGTTCGGCATCGGCAACAAGATCGAGATCCGTTACGGCAAGGACGGTGCCCGCAGACAGGTGCGCGAATTGCAGACCGGCGGCGGATTCCAGTCGTTCGACGCACCGGTCGTCCATTTCGGCCTGGGCGATCATGACGGCGTGGAAAGCGTGGCAATTTCCTGGTCCGATGGCGGCAAAACGACAATTAATGGACCAATCGACGCTGGCGCCACCTATTTGATCAAGCGAAATCGTAAATGAAACTCAATGACAGACCGAATAATTGCCACACGGCTTAGTCTAATCCTGAAAATACTTCCGCCATGCCACCAAAAAACGCAAAAAACCGGGCATTACCGGTAAAAATTGTATTTTAATGTACCGGAATCTGCTCATTGTCATTGCCAATTCACCTCCGGTCACACTACACTGGGCCATGTGGATATTGGGGAGGGTCTCAGCATGAACCGTTTGATCCGCTACGGCGCCGGGTTGTCCGTGATCGCCGCAACATTATCCTTCGCAACCGCATCAGCCTATGCGGGTTCCGATGGCATTACGATCGACAAATTGGCGATCGAGAAAGGCCGGCTGGTTTTCGCCGGCTCGACACCGAATGGACGCCAGGTGGTGACCGTCGACAAGCAGTTCAGCGAAACTTCGAACCGCAAGGGTGCGTTCGAGTTCTCCCTGGTCTATCTGCCGTCGGACTGCATCATCAATATGCGCCTGGACGGCAGCTCCGCCGGCAAGGCGGTGGTCGCCAATTGCGGGCCGACGGGACCGGCCGGCGCCGATGCCAAAATCGACCGGGCGACCCTGTTGAAAGCGGGCCTGCGTGGGCCACGGGGACCGCGGGGACCGCAAGGCGTGCCCGGACCGCGCGGGCCGAAAGGCGCGGCCGGTGCGGGCGGCGATGTCGTTCAATCGAGTGTGGCATCCAATCAATCCGGCGGCGGATCACGCTGCCAGATCGACGCCGACGGCGGTCGGACCTGCTGACCAGGTCGGACTAGGGCCTGCCTAAGTATGTATCGGGAATTTCTCCATCGGTGTATCACCGTGGCGCCCTTTGGCGCCGCGGTGTTTTTATAGTACCCAAGGCGGTATGCTATTCTCCGGGGGAGAAGTCCATTGCCGCCATGGGGACCAAAACCGCCCAGATCCGTCTATCGGACCGGAGCGGTTTTTGGAAACGACGGTTTTGACTGGAAACGGGCTTTGAGTGCACGCCGACCGTTTCTGCAGCTTTTCGGCATGGGGACGGCGCCGGGACACCCGGCACCGTCTACTAGTATTCGCCCAGAACGGGACGCCGGCGACTAGTGCACGGTTGCCTTTTCGACCACCTTCAAGCGATTGTGCAACTGCTCGATATAGATGTGAGCCTTCTCCAATTCATGGAGGATGCCGGCTGTCTTTTCCGTCAGGTTGAACGGCTTGTCGGGGCTGGTGGCGCCGACCGCCCATAGATGCTTGTTCTTCCACATATAGGCAGCGTGTTCATCGATCGATTCCACCTGGTAGATCTCAGGGCGGAACACACCGTCACAGGGACCGGGGTTACAGGTCGGACCCTGGGTCACAATACCGCTCGCGCTGATCGTCGCCCAACGATTTGCCGCGCTGGTATTGATGCCGGCAATTCGCACATCATTGTCGCGGAATTCGATCTGCGACTTGATCGTACTGCCGCTATCCATGGCAATGATCCGCCTGTTGGTGCTGTTCGTACGAAGCCGGAGTTGAACGGCATTGTTGTCGGAGCTTTCGAATATGGCCAGCTTGGTGCCATTGCCGGCGACCAGAAGGGCATCCTGATCATTGGACTGAACATGGAGGTTGGCGGTCGGAGACGATATTCCAATGCCGACATCACCGGTTGAGCCTTCAATGGTGATACTATTGGTCGGCGCCGTCGGAAAGATCTTGAACGGCAGTTGCGATCCGTTGGATGCATCGCGAACAAAGAAATTGGTTTCGTTGCCGGCAACATCCCAGGTCTGCGGCGCAAAACCGGAGGACCCGTCCTGTTCCAGGCGTAGGGTGGGCGTGTTGCCGCTGACGATATGCAGGTCGACGACCGGCTGCGATGTACTGAGGCCGACCCGACCCCCATCGTCGACGTAGAGCGAATTTGACGGCGCCCCGGCTTCCACCCGAAAGATCTGCCGTCCGGCCGTGGCATCCTCGATTGCGAAATACTCGGCGCCGCCATTGGACGAATCGTTGGCGATAAGCCGCCAATCATTCCTGGGGAAACTGGCGCTTACACTGGTATCGTCGAAAAGAACGCGCAGGTTGTTTTCCTTCAGGACAATCGTGTCGAAGCCGAAGGACATATTGCACACGCAGTCAAATCCGACGCACATACTGCCATCGACAATCAAGTCATCGACATAGCAGATATCGGCCACGGCCATTTGCGAGGTTCCAACCACGCCCCATAGCATCGCCGTCGCGCCGGCGGTTACAAGTCGTTTAGTGGTCATTTTCTCCCCTCCGACTTCAAATCATTGATCTTCGGATATGTCGGGCAGCGCTTTGATCGCGCCGTCGATCACGATGAACGAACCGCTGATGGAGGCGGTCCGATAGACGGGCTTTGGCGCCACGGCGCCGCGGCCATTGTTCAACCGGATTGCATCCGGCATGCGTTCGTCGGTCGCCGCCTTGACCTCATATTCGTAGATCCCGTCCGCCGGTATACCGGACTTGGCGAGATCGATTACCGGCACGCCGGCATCGGAATAGGCGATGGTGTGAAAGCCGCCCGGTCCGCCGATACGTACCGATATGCGGGAATAGGCACCTGTCAGTTCAAAGGCCACCTGCGTGCCGCGAGATCGGTTGACCAGGGCGGTCTGCAGATCGGTCTGGCCGGTATTACCGGCAACGGAATCGGTATCGGGAGCCGGAAGGCCCGTGGATCGCGGGATCACGGGATCCGCATCCTCGATTACGCCCGAGGTACACAATTGGCCATTCCGCCCGACGGATCCGGCGGATTTCGACGCCTGGGCGCTGCAAAATCCAGCCGACGGCTTAAGCGATTCAGCCTGTTCCGCACGCGCAACACCTGCTAAACTCATGGTTGCCGTGCCGGCCAGAGCGATTGCCAATCCCAACCGTATCATGACGACCCTCCCAACGAGCCCGTAACGGACCGCAAAACAGTTGCGGTAAATGCCCGGGCACCTATTCCGGCCTTTTGTTCCGATCCACCGTGGCAACCGGACTCCCTCGCAATTGCCGACCGAACACGATGCAAGCCCAGAATTTTGGAACCGCAATTCCTCATAGGTATTCCGAGTATCGATTACTATGTATTATTACTGATAATTTTTCCAGTTTTTTATGCAGGCTGGGTTGCCCGAGCAGACAATTTTTATGATTTGGTCTGTTTTGAGACTTGATAGCTAAATCCGACGCGGGTCTATACTGGCTCCAAAACAGCGGGCGCGGCGCTTCCGAATTCAGCGCCGACCCGATCGGTAGCGGAGCGCATCATAGGGTCGTGCCTTGATGCGATCGCGTATCGCTCAATCTACTTCCAGCGCCGGCGCTGCCTATATCTCAGGTTGTTGCCGCGTCGGATAAATCCGGCACCCGAATGACGCCATGACGATCCGGCGCACCGATCACCGCCCGGACTATCGGCCCAGCGCCACCGACAGGACCAGGATCTTAAGATCGGACTGCAGCGCCCAAAGATGCTCGACCCTGCCCGCCTTGGTCTTAAATCCGTACCAGCATTTCAGGATCAGATCGGCCAGGGCGTCCGGGGCGATGCCGGCGGCACCGATAGTGTCGTCATAGGGCTCGAGCATTGTCTTGAGCATGTCGTGATAATGCCGTTCGGCGACCTCCATTTCCTGCAGCGCGGCGGCGCGAAATCCGGTCAGGATCTCGTCGGCATGGGGCGATTCCTGAATTATGCGGAACGGCTCGGCTATCAGATGGCGAAACGCGATATCCAATTTTTCGCCGAGGTCGGTCGCCGACATGCATTCCTGCTCGATTGCCGCGAGGGCCCGCTGGCTGTGAAGCCGGATCGCCGCGCGCAGGATTTCGTCCTTGTTGGCAAACACATTATAGAGCGACTGACGCACCAGACCGGCCTCGGCGGCGATGTCGTTCATGGTCGTCCGCTGAACGCCGTAGCGTGAGAAAACGCCGATGGCGGCGTCGACGATTCGCTCTTCGCGTTTATCCATAGAACACATATTGACATTTTTCGTCGTTATGTCAATTTAGACAAGACGACATAATATGTCGTGATATCCCCATGTATCATTAGTGCCTATCGGTATGGGTTGGGGCCGATCGGCCGTCAATCACAAGGGAGGGTCGAATGACGACCGAATTAAGAGTGAATGGCGAGACCCGAATGGTCGAGGCCGAACCGGGTACCCCGTTATTGTGGGTGCTCAGGGATGAATTGAAGCTCACCGGCACTAAATTCGGCTGCGGCGTTGCGGCTTGCGGCGCCTGCACCGTGCATGTGAATGGCGAGCCGGTGCGCTCCTGCCAGACGATGATTGAAGACGCGAAAGGTGCGGATGTCACTACGGTTGAGGGTTTGACGTCCAAGGTCGCGGCCGCCGTGCAGCAGGCTTGGATCGAGCTGGATGTGGTCCAGTGTGGCTATTGCCAGTCGGGGCAGATCATGTCCGCCGTCGGACTGCTGAGCGAAAATCCGAAGCCGAGTGTCGACGAAATCCACGACTACATGTGGGGCAATGCCTGCCGTTGCGCCACCTATCAACGGATCCGCGCCGGCATCCAGCGTGCCGCCGAGATCATGGAGGCCTGATATGAGCATTCACACCTCCCGCCGGGGTTTCTTAAAGGGAAGCGCCGCGACCGCCGCCATATTGGTGATCGGCGCCCGTGCTGACGGCGTCCTGGCAGCCGGCACGGATGCCAAGATGCTCAATCCGTTCGTCAAGATCGGCGCCGATGGCAGTGTTACCGTCATCGTCAAGCATTTTGAGAAGGGTCAGGGCCCGGCAACCGGCCTGCCGACGCTGATTGCCGAGGAACTTGGCCTGCGCATGGACCAGGTCGCCTACGAGTTCGCGCCCTCCAATCCGAAGCTCTATAACAACCTGCTCTTCGGTCAGTTCCAGGGCACCGGCGGCTCGACCGCCATGGCCAATTCGTTCATGCAATATCGCAAGGCCGGCGCGGCCGCCCGCGAGATGCTGATTGCCGCGGCCGCCAAGGATTGGGGCGTCGATGCCGGTTCTCTGTCAATCGAAGAGGGCATGGTGACCGGTGGCGGCAAATCCGCGCCGATCGGTGATTTCGTTGCCGCCGCGGCGACAATGGAGCCGCCGGCGGAACCGACTCTGAAGGATCCAAGCGCGTTCAAATTGATCGGCAATCCGGAAGTCCGCCGGTTGGATTCGGCGATCAAGGGCAATGGCACGGCGCAATACGCCATGGACCTGCATCTGCCAAACCAGATGGTGGCCGTGATCAAGCGGCCGCCGCGCATCGGCGCGCTTGCGGTCGGCGTCGATGATAGTGCCGCCAAAAAGGTGGCGGGCTTCATCAACGCCGCCATCTTGCCGAACAAGGCCGGTGTCGCGGTCTATGCGGAGCATACCTGGGCGGCGTTCAAGGCCCGCGACGCCCTGACGGTCGAATGGGATTTGGCAAAGGCGGAAAACCGGGATTCGGATGCCATCAAGGCGGAGATCCTGGCGGCGCTCGACGCGGAGCCGACTTATAACGTCCTGAAAAACGATCGGGCGGCGACCAAGTCGGCGGTCGACGGGGCGGCGAAAGTGGTGGAGAAAACCTTCTACTTCCCGCTACTCGCCCATGCGCCGATGGAGCCGTTGAACTGCACGATCGAAGCCACCGAGGACGGCGGCATCCTGTTGCATGACGGTTGCCAGTTCCCAACCGGACCGCATATGGCGCTGGCGCAGATCTTCAAACTGCCGATGGAGAAGATCCGCATCAACACCATGCTGGCCGGCGGCTCGTTCGGCCGGCGCGCCACGCCGACGGCGGATTACCAGGTGGAGGCGGCGCTTGCCTTCATCATCACCGATCGCTCGCGTCCGGTGAAACTGGTCTGGTCGCGGGAAGACGATATTACCGGCGGTTATTACCGGCCGGCATTCGGCCACAAGGTGCGGGTCGGGCTCGATGCCGACGGCAAGATAGTCGGCTGGGATCACCGCATCGCCGGCCAGCCGATTATGAAAGGGACGGCTTTCGAAGCGTTCTCCGTCCGTGACGGGGTCGACCACAGTTCGGTGGAAGGCGTGTCCGATACGCCCTATCGCATTCCGGGACAGTTCGTCGGCCTGACCGACACCCAAAAGGCGACCAGCCTGTTATGGTGGCGCTCAGTCGGACACACCCACACCGCCTATGTCATGGAAGCCATGATGGATCTTGCGGCGGCGGCCGCGGGTAAGGATCCGCTGGCCTTCCGCCTTGACTATCTGACCGGCGACAAGGACCAGCAGCGCATGGCCGGAGTGCTGAAACTTGCCGCCGAGAAAGGCAATTGGGGCAAGGCGCTGGCCGGCCGCGCGCAAGGCATCGCGGTGCACAAATCCTTTGGCAGCTATGCCGCCGAAGTGGTCGAAATCTCCGGCAATGCCAGCGACGGCGTGAAGATCGAAAAGGTCACCTGTGCCATCGATTGCGGCGTCGCGGTCAATCCGGACATCGTCAAGGCGCAGATGGAGGGCGGCATCGGCTATGGCATCGGCCATGTGATGCGCGACCAGATCACGCTGACCGGCGGAACGGTGGACCAGTCGAATTTCCCGGATTACGAGCCCCTGCGCATCAGCGATATCGGCGCGATCGACGTCCATATCCTGGATTCGACGGAAGCGCCGACCGGGGTTGGCGAACCGGGCGTGCCCCCGGCGGCGCCGGCACTGGCCAATGCCATCGCGGCGGCAAGCGGCGACCTCATGGTCTCCACCCTGCCGATGGCCGATAACGGTGTCGATTTCTCGTAAAGACCCAAAAGCGCCGGGCGGATCACTCCTGCCCGGCGCTCACAACGGTTTCCAACACCATTCCCCACGCCGACCGGGAGGGAGTTGCCGCCCGCTTCCGGTTGGAGTTCGCTCGCAATCAGATCCAAGCATGAACGTCATTCCCGCGAAAGCGGGAATCCAGGGCTGCTAATATAAGCCTCTGTTTTCGCACTGGATTCCCGCTTTCGCGGGAATGACTATTGAGAGTTACAGTGAGGCTGACTGACTGCGCCCTGGGCTACCCGGTCATCGTCCGCTCGATCCGATCCAGCGTCTCCATCGCCGGCAGGCATTGGGCGACGGAACCGTTTGGCTCCCGGCCCTCGCGGATCGCCGCCACGAATTCCCGGTCGATGAGTTCGATCCCGTTTGACGACACCGCGACGCCAGAGAGATCCACCGGCTCCTCGCGCCCGTCGACCAGGTCGTCATAGCGGGCGATATAGGTGCCGTTGTCGCAGATATAGCGGAAGAAGGTGCCGAACGGTCCGTCATTGTTGAAGGACAGAGAGAGCGTCAGGATGGCGCCTGAGGGCACCTTCATGCCGATCGACATATCCATGGCGATGCCGAGTTCGGGATGGGATGGACCCTGCAGCCCGAAAACCTCCGACGGCGCCTCGCCGGTCTGATACTGAAACAAATCAACCGTGTGACAGGCATGGTGCCACAGCAGGTGGTCGGTCCACGAGCGCGGCTCGCCAAGGGCGTTCTTGTTGGTGCGGCGGAAGAAATAGGTCTGTACATCCATCTGCTGGATGGTCAGCTCACCGGCGACAATTTTGTTGTGCACCCATTGGTGGGATGGATTGAAGCGGCGCACATGGCCGGCCATGGCCACCAGGCCGGTCTCGGCCTGGGCCTGAACGATGGCCTCCGAATCCGCCAGACTGTCGGCCATCGGGATTTCGACCAGAACATGCTTGCCGGCCTTCATGCATTGGATGGCCTGGGCCGCATGGACCTGGGTCGGCGTCGCCAAGATCACCGCGTCGACATCGTCCCGCGCCAGGCTTTCGGCAAGATCCGTGGTAGCGTGGCCGATGCCGCGGTCGCGGGCAAAGGCATCGATATCGCCGCGTCCGCTGCCGACAACGGAGGTGACCGTGACATCCTCAATGGCGCTCAAGGCGTCGAGGTGTTTCATGCCGAACGCGCCGGCCGCGCCGGCAACGCAAAGTCTCATTTGTTCGTCTCCCAATTCGCGATCTATCTGTCTTAACGGTTTTCCAGAACCAGATGGCCGACTGCCGTGTTGGATGCCGGCACATGATAATGGCGGTGAATTTCGGTGACTTCGGCGTTCAATGCGCCGCGCATGACCAGCCACATCACCAGTTCGATCCCCTCCGAGCCGGCTTCCCGCAGATAGTCCACATGGGGAATGGCGGCGGCGGCTTCCGGATCGTTGGTCAACAGGTCGAGGAACCGGTTGTCGAAATCGGCATTGATCAATCCGGCGCGTTCTGCCTGCAATTGATGGGACATGCCGCCGGTGCCGAATATGACCACCTTGAGATCCTGATCGAAACTGTCCACCGCGCGGCGGATCGCCTGGCCGAGCCGATAGCAGCGGTTTCCCGTGGGCGGCGGATATTGCACCACATTGACCGCGAGCGGGATCACCGAACAGGGCCATTGCTCGGGCTGCCCGAAGGCCAGCGACAGAGGCACCGTCAGGCCGTGGTCGACCTCCATGTCGTTGACAATGGTCAGATCGAATTCGTCGAGGATCACCGATTGGGCGATATGCCAGGCAAGTTCGGGATGGCCCTTCACCACCGGTACCGGCCGTGGACCCCAGCCTTCGTCGGCGGGCTGGAACTGCGCCGCGCAGCCGAGTGCGAAGGTCGGGATGATTTCCAGGGAGAAGGCCGTCGCGTGGTCGTTATAAACCACGATCGCCACATCAGGATTGAGGTCTGCCATCCATTGGCGGGAGGCTTCGAAACCGGAAAATACCGGTTGCCAATACTCGTCTGCGGTCAGGCCCTGGTCCATCGCGACACCGATCGCCGGCACATGGGACGACGCATATCCGGCAACAATTTCAGCCATCGTTCCACTCCGCCTTGAACCGGTTGCCATCAATCGGCCGGCCGCCATCGACCATCATCTTGCGATAGGCGTCGCGCTCCATGCCGGTCATCATGGCGGCGAGATCCTGGAATGTGATGCCGTCCGAGGCGGCCAGTTTGGAGGTGTAGTAAATATTGCCGCCGAGGCTCAGCATGCCGTTCCAATCGCGATCGAGCACCGCCTGGCGCTGTTCGGAGCTCATGGGAAAGCGATCGAGATAGGCGGCCTCGTCAGCCTTGAAGGCCTCGCGGTTCTTCTCATGGCGCAGGGACATGCAGAACATATTCAGGTGATAGCCCTTGCGGGATCTTTGAGCGTCGAAGACGTAAGTCCCTGGAATATCGTCATAATCGGCTGTCATGTGGTCCCCTCCCCCGGCGTCAGGCGCGCCAGGATTTCGTCCGCTCTTGATCCGTAATCCTCTCCCGCGATCGCCCAGTCTTGGGCGCCGATCTTTTCCTGCCATGCCACGGTGGCCCGGGCCATGGCGCCGTCGAGACCGAGCTGGCCGACCATCAGCGCGGCTTCCTGCATTTCTTCGGCGCGGCGGACACCATGCACCATCATGCGCTCCAGCATATAGGCGGCCTTGTCGGTCCAGCCGAATCCCGGATAGGTCTTTTCCAGGGAATCCAGCACCCGGTGATCGACTCCCGCGCGGCGCCCGGCAAGCACGCATTCGGCGACCAAGGCCTCAAGTCCCTTCATCATGATGGAGCGGACCATCTTGACCGAGGCCGCGGCGCCAATATCGCCGGGAACGATCTCAGCCACCATATCCAGGTCGCGCATGACGGCGAGTGCTGCTTGCGCAGACGGTCCTGAAATCAGCGCCGGACTCTGGTGCAGACGTGGAAAAACCGGCGACATAATGGCCACATCCACGTAATGAGCACTGGCGCCATCGATCAGCGCCGCGGCCCGGCGCTTGCGATCCGGGGCGCAGGAATTGCAGTCGAGATAGTAGCTGCCCGGGCGCACATGATCGGCGGCCTGCTCGGCGGCGACGGAGGCCTGGCCGGCGGTGACCATGGAGAAGATGACATCGGTACCGTCGAGCATCTCGGCCGCCGTGGCACAGCCTTGGACGCCGCGTTTTTCATAATCGGCCCATTTGCGTGCTGCCTCCCGACCATCCGTGTTGGTTTTTATGTCATATGCGCGGGGCGCCACAGGTAGCCGGTCGCCCCACCCGCTTACAAAGGCGGCGGCGGCTTCGCCAAATCCGATAAATCCGATTTGCTGGTCGGCCAGGGTGCTCATCGATCCCGTCATGGTCGTTTGGAGCAAGTGGTAGCATTCATTCTTGCTGATTTGAAATTGAATGATGAACCCATCTATTCAATAATCGAATAGCTCGCACCGCATGGCGTCAGATGGCATTGCTGGCGTCGCGTAACAGATCCAGAAACTGGGATTGGGTGGCTGTCGGCTGCCAGTCGCGGCGGGTGGTGACGCCGATCGGACGCGCCGTATGGGCCATATTGAAGGGCAGGCAACAGAGCAATCCGTGATCTCGTTCATGGGCGATCTGGTGGGCCGACAGAATGGTCAGCCGATCACTGCCAAGCAGCAGACCACGCACCAGGACCAGGGAACTGGCCTCCAGCACGTGCGCGGGCGCCGGCCGGCCCGCGCGGTCGAACAGGTCTTGAAAGAAATGGCGGGTCGGGGTGCCGGGCCGCGGCACGATCCAGGGATATTCCGCCAGATCGGCGATGGTCACATTGGGTGCATCGGCCAACGGATGACCATGGCGCGCGACGATCGCCAGGCGGTCGGTGAACAAAGCCTCCTCGACCACGTCGTCGATTGGCGGCGGATCCCGCAGGGCGCCGGTCAGGATATCGATCTCGCCATGTCTTAAAGCATGGAGCAGATCGTCATAGGGACCGTCGATGACGCTGATATCGACTTCCGGCCGCGCCTTGAACAGGGCATTGATGGCCTGCGGCAGCACTTGCGTGCGTGCCAGCGGCAGGGTGCCGATCAGCAGGCGCGCTGAATCCAGGCCGCGCCAGGCCGCCAACTCCTCCAAGCCGTGATTGAGTTCCGACAGAGCGAGGCGGGCGTATTGGGCAAGGGTCCGGGCGGCCGGGGTCAGCTCGATGCCCTGGCTGATCTTGTTGAACAGCGGCACGCCGGACAGGCGTTCCAGATCGCGGGCAGTGCGGTGCAGAGTCGGCTGGGAAACGCCGATCATCCGCGCGGCGAGAGAAAAGTTCCCCGCATCGGCGACGGCCAATAGCGATCTGAGTTGGGCCATGGTCATCAGGTGATCGATGCGCGGGAAGCCCCGGGCCCGGCCTTTGGCGCGCGATCCGGTGGACTGGCGGGCGCCGATTTCCAAATAATTGAGCGCCCGCCGTACCCGATTGCACAACAAGGCGCCGGGCTCGGTGACGAACATGCCGCTGCGCCGCCGCTCGAAGAGCGGCGCCTGCAGGCCGGCCTCCAGCTTGGCCAAAGCCTGGGTGATCGCCGGCTGCGACAGATAGATGTGCCGGGAGGCGACGCTGATCGAATTGTGGTCGGCCACGGCCACCAGGGCGCGCAGATGGCGTAAGTTGAGATCTTTGCTTTCCATGACCGTGGATCCGGCTCTCGGCTAAATAGCAATATAGCAAATTCTTATATGACTGGAATGGCTTTGAAATGGATTTATCCGGCGTGCGGCGCGATGATATCGGCGGATCTTCAGCCATATCGAGGATGAGACTTCCATGGCAGACAACAAGACCGCCCTGGTGATCAGCGCCCATGCGGCGGATTTCGTGTGGCGCGCCGGCGGGGCCATCGCATTGCATCAGGCCAAGGGCTATCAGGTTACCGTGGTGTGCCTGTCCTATGGCGAACGCGGGGAATCGGCGAAGCTTTGGAAACAGGGCGGATACGCGCTGGACGACGTCAAGGCGGCGCGGCGCGTGGAGGCGGAAAATGCCGCCAGAGCCTTGAACGTGCACGACATTCAGTTTTTCGATCTGGGCGACTATCCGCTGATCATGGACCGGGAGGCCAAGTATCGTCTGGTCGATGTGATCCGCGCGGTACGGCCAACATTCATGATGTCGCATTCCTTCTACGATCCCTACAATACCGATCACATGTATGCCACCGAAGTGGCCATGGAATGCCGGATGATCGCCCAGGCCTGGGGCCACAATCCGGGCGAAAAAGTGCTCGGCGCGCCGCAGCTCTATCTGTTCGAGCCGCATCAGACGGAGCAGATGAACTGGAAACCGAATGTGTTTTTGGACATTACCGATGTCTGGGACAGGAAACGGGCGGCGATCGAGTGCATGGAAGGCCAGGAACATTTATGGGCCTATTACACCAATGTCGCGGAAAACCGCGCCAACCATTTCCGGCGCAATTCCGGCGGCCAGGCGGGGGGGCGGCCGGCGAAATACGCTGAAGGCTTCCAGGCGGTCTATCCGCGCACCGTGGATGAATTGGAATGAGCGTGGTTGTCCAGACTATCGCCCGAGCGGAGGCCGACCTGGTCACGGCGCTTGGGGAGTGTGGCGTCGCCACCGTGCATGAGGCCCAGGGGCGCAGCGGGTTGCTCGCCTCCTATATGCGGCCGATCTATTCCGGCGCCAGGCTTGGCGCGTCGGCGGTGACCATCCTGGCGCCGCCCGGCGACAATTGGATGGTGCATGTGGCGATCGAACAGGTGCAGGCGGGCGACGTCCTGGTGCTCGCCACGACCTCGCCGTCCGATGCCGGCTATTTCGGCGATCTGTTGGCGACTTCCATGCAGGCGCGCGGCGGCATGGGGCTGATCATCGATGCCGGGGTGCGCGACGTGGCCGATCTGACGGAGATGCAATTCCCGGTCTGGTCGAAAGCGGTTTGCGCGCAAGGGACGGTCAAGGAAACGCTCGGCTCGGTAAACGTGCCGGTGGTCTGTGCCGGACAATTGGTCAATCCGGGCGATATCGTGGTGGCCGATGATGACGGGGTGTGCATCGTGCGCCGCGAGGAGGCGAAGGCCGTCCTGGAAAAGGCGCAGGCGCGGCTTACCGCCGAGGACGACAAGCGCCGGCGCCTGCAAAACGGCGAGTTGGGCCTCGATCTTTACGGCATGCGCGAGCGGCTTGCGGAGAAGGGGCTGAAATATGTCTAGCCCAGAGCGACCGCGCCGAAACGCAACGCAGACCGCAGGGAGCGCGAGACATGCGGGCTAGCGGCGTGCCCTGCATGTGGATGCGTGGCGGCACGTCGAAGGGCGGCTATTTCCTGGCCGACGACCTGCCGGCCGACCCGGCAGAGCGGGATGCCTTTCTCCTTTCGATCATGGGATCGCCCGATCCGCGCCAGATCGACGGCATGGGCGGCGCCGATCCGCTGACCTCGAAAGTGGCGGTGATCCGGCAATCGCAGCATGACGGCGCGGATGTGGATTATCTGTTCCTGCAGGTGGTGGTCGATCAGGCGATCGTCACGGATGCGCAGAATTGCGGCAATATTCTCGCCGGGGTCGGTCCGTTCGCCATCGAGCGTGGGCTGGTGGCCGCGCATGCGGATCAGACGCCGGTGACGATCTACATGGAAAATACCGGCCAGTTGGCGACGGCCGTGGTCAATACGCCGGACCGGGCCGTCAGCTATCAAGGCACGGCGCATATCGACGGCGTTCCGGGCTCTGCCGGGGCCATCCCGATCACCTTTCAGGATACGGCCGGATCGAGCTGCGGTGCGCTGTTGCCCACAGGTCGGGCGGTCGACCGGATCGACGGGATCGAAGTGACGCTGATCGACAATGGCATGCCTTGCGTGGTGCTGCGGGCGAGCGATATGGGGATTTCCGGCGACGAAAGCCGGGCGGACCTGGACGCTGATGAGGGCCTTAAATCCCGGCTGGAAGCCATCCGCCTGCAGGCCGGGCCGATGATGAATTTGGGCGATGTGCGGGAGAAGACGGTGCCGAAAATGACCATGGTCAGCGCACCGGCCGATGGCGGCGCGATTTCGACGCGTACCTTCATTCCGCATCGATGCCATGCCTCGATCGGCGTGCTCGGCGCCGTCAGCGTGGCGACCGCTTGCCTGCAGCCGGGATCGCCGGCGGCGGAACTGGCGCGGGTTCCCGACGGCAATCCCAAGGAGATCGTGATCGAGCATCCAAGCGGCGCAACGACCGTTATCGCCACCCTGGACGAGACCGGCATGGTCGCCGGCGCGGCGATAGTGCGCACCGCCAGGAAACTCTTCGACGGGCTAATCTTCCCGCGATAAAGGGCTGAAAATAGGATAAAGACATGGATCCGGACTATCTGCCCTTTCACGCCAATCCGTCGAAGCCGGCCTTCACGCCGCCGGCCGGCGCGGTGGATGCCCATTGCCATGTCTTCGGCCCGGCGGACCGGTTCCCCTACGCGCCGGAACGTAAATACACGCCCTGTGACGCGCCGAAGGAAAAGCTGTTCGAATTGCGGGACTTCTTGGGCTTTGAGCGCAATGTGATCGTGCAAGCGACCTGCCATGGCCGCAACAATGATGCACTGGTCGATGCCCTGCATGCGGCGGGAGAACTGGCTCGCGGCGTCGCCTCCGTCGCGCCGGATATCAGCGATGATGACATTTCGGTGCTCAACGCGGCGGGCGTGCGGGCCGTGCGGTTCAATTTCGTCAAAAGGCTGGTCGACGCCACGCCGAAGGATGTTTTCTTGAGCATTGCCAACCGGATCGCCGATCTGGCCTGGCATGTGGTGGTCTATTTCGAGGCGCCGGATCTTGAGGACCTGACCCCCTTCCTGGCGCAACTGCCGACGACGATCGTCGTCGACCATATGGGCCGGCCGGATGTCGCGAAGGGTGTCGACCATCCGGATTTTCAACGTTTCATGGATCTGATGGACGGTAATGGATCCATTTGGACCAAGGTGTCCTGCCCGGAACGGCTGACGGTGCAGGGCCCCGATTATGACGATGTGGTGCCCTTTGCCCGCGCCCTGGTCGAGGCTTTTCCCGACCGGGTGCTGTGGGGCACCGACTGGCCGCATCCAAACATGAAATCCCACATGCCGGATGACGGCCGGCTGGTGGATGTCATTCCGAAAATCGCGAGGGGCGACGATCGGCAGCAGGCCCTGCTGGTCGATAATCCAATGCGGCTCTATTGGCCATGAGCTGATCCTCGATACGGGAGAAGAAGGATGCCCGATAGCGATTTTGACCCTCACCTGGAAATTCCCGGCACGACATTGTTCGATGGCGCCCAAGCGATGAAGGGCTATGCCTTGAACAAGATGTGCTACTCGTTCAACAGCGCCAAGGCCCGCGCGGCGTTTAAGGCCGATGAAGAGGCCTATTTCGACAAATTCGGGCTCACAGATGAGCAGAAACAGGCAGTGCGCAATCGCAACGTCCTGGAGATGATCGCGGCCGGCGGCAATATCTACTATCTCGCCAAACTGGCCGGCATTTTCGGGCTCGGCGTGCAGGATATCGGCGCCCAGCAGACCGGCATGTCGGTCGATGATTTCAAGGAAAAACTCGTGCGGGCGGGAGATTGACTAATGGCGACCATTCTCGGCGGACTGACCACATCCCACATCCCGGCAATTGGCAACGCGATTGCCAAAAACCTCCATGACGAGCCTTATTGGAAGCCGTTTTTCGCCAATTATCCGGCGGTTCATGACTGGCTGGCGGACCACCGGCCGGATGTGGCCGTGGTGATCTATAACGATCACGGGCTCAATTTCTTCCTCGACAAGATGCCGACCTTCGCGATTGGCGCCGCCGCCGAATATCGCAATGAGGATGAAGGCTGGGGGATACCGACCATCCCGCCCTTTGCCGGCGATCCGCTGCTTTCATGGCATGTGATCGAGCACATGGTGGCGAACGAATTCGACATCACATCCTGCCAGGAAATGGCGGTGGACCACGGTTTTACGGTGCCGATGCAGCTTATGTGGCCGGACCGCAAGGACATGCCGGCAGTGGTCCCGGTGACCGCCAATACGGTGCAGCATCCGATCCCGACCCTGAAGCGCTGCTACGATTTCGGCAAGGCTTTGGGGGCGGGTATACGCTCCTATCCGAAGGATATCTCGGTGGTGGTGATCGGCACCGGCGGGCTGTCGCACCAGCTCGACGGGGAGCGCGCCGGTTTCATCAACAAGGATTTCGATCAAATGTGCATGGAAAAGATCGTCACCGATCCGCAATCGCTGACATCGATCGGGCGCCGGGAACTGGTCCGCGAGGCCGGGGCCCAGGGGACCGAGTTCATCATGTGGATGATGATGCGCGGCGCGCTGTCGGAGACGGTCGACGTCAAGCACCGGGGCTATCACATTCCGATCTCCAACACGGCGGCCGGCACGATGATCCTGGAATGTCGGAACTGACGTGGTGAGATTAGCCAACACACCGAGATTACGTCGTGTCATCCCGTGCGCCGCGCAGCACGCAGTGATGCGCTGCAGATACGGGACCCGGCGGCCAGGCTCCGAAATTCCCGGGTGAGATCCCGCGTCTGCATGGCAGCATTTCATGCTGCAATGCGCACGGGATGACGGCGTAAATTGGTTGGTTTCTATTAGACCAGTATTAAGGGGAGACGCGCGGCCATGAACAAGCGAGCACAGGTCGGCATCATTGGCGGCGGTCCGTCCGGGCTGCTGTTGTCGCAGCTTTTGCATTTGCGCGGGATCGACACGGTAATCCTGGAAAAACGCAGCCGGGATTATGTGCTCGGGCGGATTCGGGCCGGCGTGTTGGAGCACGGATTCGCCAAGCTGATGCGGGAAGCCCAATGCGGCGCGCGCATGGATGCCGAGGGCGAGATCCATGACGGCTTCTATATCGCCCATGACGGGATCCGCGACCGGGTGGACCTGAAGGGGCTCACCGGCAATACGGTGATTGTCTACGGCCAGACCGAACTGACCCGCGACCTTTACGAGGCCCGCGACAGGCTGGGCGGCACCGTGATCCACAATGCGGAGGACGTGCGGCCGCACGACATCGACACCGACGCGCCCTATCTGACCTGGCGCAAGGGCGACGACATTCTGCGGCTCGATTGCGACTACATTATCGGCGCCGACGGATTTCACGGGGTCAGCCGCAAATCGATCCCGAAAGACAAGATCCGCGAATATGAGCGGGTCTATCCATTCGGCTGGCTCGGCGTGCTGTCGCGCACCAAGCCGGTATCACCGGAACTGATTTATGCCAAACACAAACGCGGATTCGCGCTGTGCTCCCTGCGCTCCCAGGTGCTCAGCCGCTATTACATCCAGGTTCCCTTGACCGATACGCCGGACGACTGGTCCGACGAACAGTTTTGGGACGAGTTGCGAGCCCGGTTGCCGGATGATGTGGCGCAGCAGATGATCACCGGGCCGTCGATCGAAAAGAGTATGGCGCCTTTGCGCAGCTTCGTCGCCGAACCGATGCGTTATGGGCGCCTGTTCCTGGCCGGGGACGCCGCCCATATCGTGCCGCCGACGGGAGCCCGGGGCCTGAACAGCGCGGCTTCGGACATCTATTACCTCTATCACGCGCTAGTCGATCATTATGAAAAGGGCGACGACAGCGGGCTTGACGGCTATTCGCAGCGGGCGCTGGCCCGGATCTGGAAGGCGCAGCGGTTCTCCTGGTGGATGACCACCTTGTTGCATCGCTTTCCGGATACCATTCCTTATGATGATCGGCTGCAGCAAACCGACCTGGACTACCTGTTCTCATCGAAAAACGCCTTGGCGTCGCTGGCTGAGAACTATGTCGGCCTGCCGTTTTGAAATAGAGCACCGGGAGGAACACACATGACCACCCAGACACCGCCCTATCGCGCCGACCATGTGGGCAGCCTGTTGCGCCCCGATAGGGTCAAGGCGGCGCGCAAGCGGTTTTTCGAGGATGAATCGATATCCGCTGAAGACCTGAAGGCGGTCGAGGACGCGGCGATATCCGATGCCATCGCCATGCAAGAGGATGTGGGCCTGAAGGCGGTGACTGATGGCGAATATCGCCGCTCGTTCTGGCACTATGATTTCATGGGCGGGCTCACCGGCTTCGACCTGGAAGAACGGGACGAAGGCGTGCAATTTGCCGGCATCAAGCTCAGGCCGATCTTCCCGACAATCAAGGGCAAGCTCGACTTCCCCGCCGATCATCCGCATCTGGACCATTTTAAATATGTCGCCACCAAAACCAAGGTGACGCCGAAAATCTCCATCCCCGGGCCGAGCTGCTGCCACTTCCGCACCGCGCCGGCGGATATCGGGCCGGCCGACTACGCCGATGCGGATGTGCTGTTCGCCGATATCGCGGCGACCTACAAAAAGGCCGTGCAGGCCTTTTACGATATCGGCTGCCGCTATCTGCAGATGGACGATATTTTCTTCGCCTATCTTTGCGATCCGAAACATCGCGCCGACAAGCAGGCAGAGGGGCAGGATCCGGACTGGCTGATCGATCGCTATGCCTGGATGATGCATGAGGCGATCAAGGACCGGCCGGCCGACATGGTGATCGGCATGCATATGTGCCGCGGCAATTTCCGCTCCACCCATGCGGCCGAGGGCGCCTATGACCCGGCGGCCGACGCGGTGTTCAACAAGACCGGGGTCGATATTTTCTTCATGGAATATGACACCGACCGGGCCGGCGGCCTGGCGCCGTTGAAACTGCTCGCCAAGGGCAAGCAGCGGGTGCTGCCGGGTTTCATCACGACCAAGACCGGCGACCTGGAAGATCCCGACTGGCTGAAATCCAAATTCGACGAGGCCAGCCAATATGCGGATATCGATCAGCTGGGCATCGCCCCGCAATGCGGTTTTGCGTCGACAGAGGAAGGCAACGCGGTCACTTTCGACGATCAGCGGCGCAAGCTGGACCTGGTCGTGAAGACGGCGGAGGCGATTTGGGGCGGGGTCGAAGCGTAGCGATTAAGAGCATCGCGACCTCGTGACTTCCAACCATTTCTCGTCATCCCGTGCGCATAGCAGCATGAAATGCTGCTATGCAGACACCGGGATCTCGCCTGTGGAACGGATGATTTTGCCGCCAGATCCCGTGTCTGCAGCGCATCACTGCGTGCTGCGCGGCGCACGGGATGACCCCAGCGGAGGGCGTGGTCTGAAACAGCTGGATTGAAACACCAAACCGCCATCCCGTGCACGGCGCGGCCACAACACACCGTCATCCCGTGCGCGGCCCAGCTACACCGCACCGTCATCCCGTGCACGGCCCAGCCACACCACACCATCATCCCGTGCGCGGCCCAGCTACACCACACCGTCATCCCGTGCGCGGCCCAGCTACACCACACCGTCATCCCGTGCACGGCGCGGCCACACCACACCGTCATCCCGTGCGCGGCCCAGCTACACCACACCGTCATCCCGTGCGCGGCCCAGCTACACCACACCGTCATCCCGTGCGCGGCCCGGCCACACCACACCGTCATCCCGTGCGCGGCCCGGCCACACCACACCGTCATCCCGTGCGCGGCCCGGCCACACCACACCGTCATCCCGTGCGCGGTGCGGCGCGAAAGTGCCGCTCCGCAGACACCGGGATCTCTGCCTGTCGGCCGGGCATGAGCAAGCCGCCAGATCCCTGTCTCTTTCAGATGTGCTTTAATTTGGGATGCAGACGGCATCCCGTTAGATCCCTGGGCCTTGAGCCCGTGACACGGATTGGGAGCCGCCTGCTTTTTGGTTGTTAACCTGAACAGTTGACTGGGGCCGTTGCCGGACCCCGCATGACAGGAACAGGAATGATCATGGCAGATTTCTACATTGGTGTCGATGTATCGAAGGCATGGATTGACGTTCATCACCCGGAGACCGGGGCGGCGCGGGTGAAGACCGACGGCCGCTCCCTGGCGGCGTTTGCGCGGCGGCTTGCCGGCTCCGGCGGGCTGGTGGTTTTGGAGGCGACGGGGGGCTATGAGCGGCCCGTCATGCGGGCGCTGGAGAAGGCCGGCGTGGCCTATCATCGCGCCAATCCGGCCCGGGCGCGGCACTTTGCTCAAGCCACCGGGATGATCGGCAAGACCGACCGGGCCGATGCGCGCGCCTTGGCGCGGATGGGGCAACAGCTGGGCCTGGCGGCGAGCCGGCGGCAATCGGCGGCGCATCAAAAGCTGAAAGCCCTGGTGGCCCGGCGCCGCCAATTGGTGGAGATGCGCAAGCAGGACAAGACCCGGCTGCAGCAATGCGACGACCGCCAGGTGGCCGCCGATTGCCGCAAGCTCATCGCCTTCCTGGACCGGCGGATCGCGGCCGTCGAGACCGAGATCGACCGCCTCTTGGCCGATGACGACCTGGCACCCATCGTCGCCCTGATGCGCTCCGTTCCAGGCATCGGCCCGGTCGCCGCCGCCACCCTGGCCGCCGAACTGCCGGAACTGGGCCAGGTCGACCGGCGGGCCATCGCAGCCCTGGCCGGCGTGGCGCCGATCGCCCGGGACAGCGGGCAAAGACAGGGCAAGCGGCACATCGGCGGCGGCCGGCCAGGGCTGCGATCGGTCCTCTACATGGCCGCCCTGCAGGCGTCGCGCCACAACCACCGATTCCGCGCCTTCCGAAAATCCCTGGAAGATCGCGGCAAAACCCCAAAACAAGCCATCATAGCCGTCGCCAGAAAACTCCTCGTCATCCTCAACGCAATGATCAAATCCGGACAACATTACAATGCCAATGCAACATGAATGAAATACAGTTGCCGTGTCTGCAGCGCATCACTGCGTGCTGCGCAGCGCACGGGATGACGCGGAGAAATTCTGATAGAAAACGGGGAACCACGCTACTAGCATCGGCGGAGGTGTTTTATAGAGAAAGCCGGTGCTGAGGGATCTTTCGCAATTGCTGCCGGGCCGGTTCATGGACCTGGAGATCGGCGTTGGCGGCCGCTATCGGGCGCGGGTCATCGAGCGGCCGGGTCTGTGGATGTCTGCCGACGATCTGGATGATCTGGTGGCCGATCTGCGCCTTGTGGCAGAAAGCACCCTGGAAGGCGGCGCCCTCGCCTATGGTGTCTTTTCCGGTGACCGGGCGCGGTTTGAACAGACCATCATGACGATCGTCTATCGCCGCGAGGATGGGCGGCCGATCGCCTTCAACGCCCTATCCGTCATTGAATTGATGATCGGGAAAAAGCCGGTCGATGTGATGCATCTCGGCCTGGTGATGATCGATCCCGATGACCGGAACCAGCGGCTGAGCTGGGTGCTTTACGGGCTTTCCTGCTTCCTGATGTTCCTGCGTAACCAGATGCGGCCGATCTGGGTGTCCAACGTCACCCAGGTGCCGGCGGTGGTTGGCATGGTGGCCGAAGCCTTTGACGCGGTCTATCCGGCACCGGATCCGCGGGCGCGGCGCTCGCTCACCCATAGGCTGATTGCCCGGCAGATCATGGCCGAGCACCGGCATGTCTTTGGCGTCGGCGCCGACGCAAGTTTCGACGAGGACGATTTTGTTATCGAAAACGCCTATACGGGCGGATCGGATGACTTGAAAAAGACGTTCGAGGAGACCGCCAAGCACCGGGAGGCGGCAGTCAATGCATTCTGCCGCGACCGGCTCGATTATGAACGCGGGGACGACATCTTGCAGATCGGCCGGATGACCCTTCCGGCGGCGCGGCGCTACATTGTCGACATGGTCCCCCGGGCGTCGCGGGCGCGCCTGGCGATCACTGGATTGACGGCCTTCCTGCAGCGCCTGGTGCTGCCGGTTTGGTATTGGCTCGATGGGTCCAGACAATGGGGCAGCCTGAGGCCCTGGCGCTCATGACCGATCCGGTTCTCCTCGCCGATGTCTTCGTTTCGCTGGCCGCTTTTATCGGCGTGCTGATCGTCGCTTTCGACCTGGCCTCACGGCGGACCCCAGACCCGCTGTCACGCCGCTTTTCCTTTGGCCTGTGGGTTCTCGCGGTGCTGCTTGCCGCCCGGATCGCCTATTGGACGACCGGCTTGTGGCTCTTCCAAATGACGGTCATCGCGGCAGCCGGCCTGGTCCCTCTCGCCGCCTTGATCCTGACTGAAGGATTGTTGCGCCGGCATGCGCCGCGGGAAATGAAGGTCTCCGCGGCGATCGCGACTATCCTGGTACTGGCGCTGGCGCCCCTGCCGCATTCTTTGGTCGAGCCTTGGCGTATAATCTTCGTGCTTGGCTATCAAGCCGCCATGTTCTTCGCCGTCGCCTGGATGGTGCTTGAGCGTGATCGGGACAGCCTGTCGCCGGCGGAAAACCAGATGGTCGACCGCATTGCCCTGTCTTTGATCCTGATCCTTCCCTTGTTGATCACCGATTACCGGTCGGGTTTCATTCCCGTTCCAGTGCGGCTTGGTGGCATCGCGATCCTGTTTTTGTGCTGGCTGGCGGTCAGCCTGCAGCGCAGCAACGGCATGCATCGAGACATTCTGGTCGCCTTCGCTGCCCTGACCATCGGCGCGTCTGCCGCTGGTACCATTATTGCTGTCATCAGCGGAACCGGCTGGATCGGTGCCGTCCAAGCCGTCGCGGTCGTTCTTTCCGCAAGCCTCGCGGCGGCGATTTATGTGGATAGCGCCAGCCTGCGCAACGAGGAACGGCGGGACTCCCTCTTACGGCATCTCGCTCATGGTGACATCAGCGATACAAAGGCCTTTCTGCGTGGCCTGCAAAACCATGTGCTGGTCGATGGGGCGCTGGCATTAGGCGATGCCGAGTTGAAGGATTTCGATATGAGGATCCTGACACAAATATTTGCCGACGACCCCGTCCGATCCGCGGGCAATATCAAACAGGCGGCAAATCTGGACGAGGACGCCCGGGAGCAGCTTACCTTTTTATTCGAGCAATACGAAGCAACCCACGCCATGCTGGTCGCCGCGGCACCGTTGTCAATCGTGGTGCTCTCCATGCCGTCGATTGGCGCGGCGCCGGGGGCTGAGACCGAATTACGGGCCGTGCAGCGCATGGCGCTTTTGATTTCGGAGCGGGAAGCCGGCCGCCCATCGGCGACCGGCTCGGATTGAGGCATCGCGGCCAATTTGAAAAGGTCGGCGTTTGCCTATTTGCCGATATTTTACCGCAGTCATTCCCGCGAAAGCGGGAATCCAGGGCCAAAAACTAAGGCCTATGTTCGATTACCCTGGATTCCCGCTTTCGCGGGAATGACTGCAGGAATAGATCCGGATTACAGCAGACTACGCTAAGCATCGAGACCGGCTTCGCTCAGGCCGCCGCGCCGTCCAGTCCCAATTGCTCATGGACCAGCTTGGTGACGCCGGCAAAGTCGATCTTGCCGGAACCGAGTACCGGCACAGTGTCGACGACGCGTATTTCGGCCGGGACCATCAGGTCCATGGCGCCACGGGATTTGGCGAAGGCCAGGAAATCGGCGCGGTCTGCACCCTCGGCATCCGTGACCATGACCAGCTTCTCGCCCTTGCGCGGATCAGCGACAGAGGCGACCGCCGATAGCGCGCCCGGCCAGAGATCGCCGGCGAGTGCCTCGACGGCGGCCAACGAGACCATTTCGCCGCCGATCTTGGCGAAGCGTTTGGCGCGCCCCTTGATGGCCACGTAGCCGTCTTCGTCGATGGTGACGATGTCGCCGGTATCGTGCCAGCCGTCCTCGGGCGGTTCGACGATCCCGGGATTTTCGGCGCGCAGATAGCCGGCCATGACATTGGCGCCGCGCACATGCAGCCGGCCGGCCTCATCGACCCCCGGCACCGGTTCCAGGCGGTATTCCATGCCCGGCATGATCTTACCGACGGTGCCGACCTTGTTATACATCGGCGTGTTGATGGAGATCACAGGGGCCGTTTCGGTAACCCCGTAACCTTCCAGGATCCGCAGGCCGAACTTCTCCATATAGGTATCGCGGGTCGTCGGCTTGACCGGTTCGGCGCCGGCGAAACAGTAGCGCAGCGACCGGAAATCATAGGCATGGGCCGTGCGGGCATAACCGTTCAGGAAGGTGTCCGTGCCGAACAGGATCGTGGCGTTTGAGGCATAGATCAATTCGGGAACGATGCGATAGTGCAGCGGCGACGGATAGAGATAGATCGGCACGCCGGAAGTCAGCGGCAGGATTGTGCCCGCGGTCAGGCCGAAGGAATGGAACATCGGCAGCACATTGAACACCTTGTCGCCGGAATGGAAGTCGATCCGGGAGGCGGCCTGGGCGGCATTTGCCAGGATGTTGCGATGGGTCAGCACAACGCCCTTGGGCGTGCCCTCCGATCCGGACGTGAACAGGATCACGGCCGGGTCGTCGGCCTTGCGGGCGGCACGCGGGGTAGTCCGACGGATGAGGCCGAGCAGCTTGTCCTTGACGCCGATGGTTTCGCGTAGGTCGTCCAGCCAGACGATATCGACGGCGGTACAAATCTCGTCGATGACCGGTTGCAGCTTGGCCTGCTCGATGAACGTGCGCGAAGTCAGGATTGTCTTGATTTCCGCGGCCTTGCAGGCCGAGAGGATATTGGCGGCACCGGCGGTGAAGTTGATCATCGCCACCACCTTGCCGGCGGACATGACGCCGAGCACCGTGGCGCAGGTGCCGTTGGCATTGGGCAGCATCACACCCAGCGTCGGCTGATCCGGGTAGAGCGTCTTGAACTTCTCGCCGAGTACGGCGGCGCCGGTCAGCAGCTTGCCATAGGTGAGATTGCCGGTGACCGGGTCCTGGACGGCGACCTCGCCCATGCCGCGCTCGTCCGCCGCGGCGATCACCTTTTCCAGCACCGTCGTATCGATATGCTGGGTGCGGAACACCAGGTCGGACATGATCTTGTAAAGCTCAGCACCGGCAGCGGCGCGGCGGGCGCGGCCGATCATGGTATCGGGCACCGTCAGCTTGACCGGCTCCAGGATGGTCACCTTGACCTTCGGGAACAGGCGCTTGCGCACATGCATTGAGGTGAGGCGCGAGAAGAAGCTTTTCTCCAGGCCCTCGATGCGGATCGGCACGACCATCGATCCGGTCTTGTCGGCGACCATGGCGGCACCGTCATAGACCTTCATCAGGCCGCCGGTGACGGTGATGCGGCCCTCGGGGAAGATGACCATCGGATCGCCCTCCTGCACGGCCTTGATCAGGGTGCGGGTGGCCATGGGCTTTGCCGGATCGAGCGGCAAGGCGCGGGCGAGCTTCAAAAACGGCTTGATCCACCAGGATTTGGCAATCGTGTGGTCGATGGCGAAGACCGGCTCCTCGTCGGTAAGCACCAGGGCCAATGGCGCGTCGAGGAAGCTGACATGGTTCAAGGCGAGGATCGGTGCCTTGCCCGCCGCCTTGACGTTTTCCAGGCCCTCGATTTCCAGGCGCAGGAAGGCGCGGAACAAAATCGTTACAAAATCGCGGATCGGGCTTGTCGGCAGGTAGCGCAGCATCAGCCAGGCGGCGACGGCGTTGGCGAGTGCCAGACCGATGAGAATGGCCGTCAGCGAGACGCCCTGGGCCTGGATCAGGGCGACAAATCCGCCGCCGATGGTGATGAAGCCGGCCGACAGCACGTTGACGGCGGCGACCACGCGGGCGCGATGGTCTTCCGGCGCCCAGGCCTGCACGGCGGCGAAAGTGGGGACCACCAGAAAGGCGCCGGCAATGGCCATGCCGGCCAGGTCGATCGCCGCGCGCCAGGTATTGTCATTGCCGAAAAAGGCATAGAGGCCTTCAACCGGCGCGGCGGCGGGTCCGGACAAGGTCCAGGCGAGATCGAGGCCGAAAATCGCCATCAGCGCCGTGCCGACCGGGGCGGGCAGCAGCACCATCCGCCCTTGCGACATCCAGGCGGCGATCGCCGACCCGATGGCGACGGCGACGGCAAACACGGCGAGATAGGCGGTGACGGCCATTTCGTCGCCGCCAAGGATGTTTTTGACCAGCGTCGGCAACACCGACAAGATGATGGCGCCGACCAGCCAGAACCAGGAGACCATGAGCGCGGTGCGCCAGATGCGGGTGTCGCCGCGCAATTCATTGACCAGGCGCCAAGTGGAACGCAGGATATTCTTGTCGATCGCCAGATCGGGTGCGGCCGATCCGGTGGCCGGGATATACCGGCTGACCCACCAGCAGGCGACGGCGAAGGCCATCATCATCGGTCCGAAGATCCAGACATTGACGCCGCCATTGGCGGCGATGCCGCCGACAATGGTGCCGCCCAGTATGGCGGCGAAGGTGGCGCCTTCGATCCAGGCATTGGCCTTCGGCAGGTCCGACTGCTCCAGGTGGTCGGGCAGGATGCCGTATTTGATCGGGCCGAACAGGGCCGACACGATGCCGAATATGACCAGGGCGGCCATGAGTATGGGAATTGAG
Organism: Rhodobiaceae bacterium; assembly: GCA_965224185.1. Lineage (GTDB taxonomy): Bacteria > Pseudomonadota > Alphaproteobacteria > Rhizobiales. The sequence continues at coordinate 1,354,182 of OZ245042.1, forward strand.
GAAAAGGCGATGCCGATGACGGCGACAGCGGCGCCGCCGATTTCGGCGAGTTTCAGTTTCTGAGCAAGATCCGCCTTGTCGAAGCGGTCGGCCATTTCGCCGCCGAGCGCCGACAATAACAGAAACGGCGCCATGAACAGGGCACCGGCAAGGGTCACCAGCGAGGCAGCCTCGGTCTCAGCCAGAGTGAACAGAATGAGAAAAACCAGACTGTTCTTCAGGAAGTTATCGTTGAAGGCGGAGAGAAACTGGGTCCAAAACAGCGGCGCAAAACGCCTCGATTTCATCAAATTGTCGGTCATTTCCAATCCCCTAGAGCCCTTTTCGATCACACAACATCATTCTGCTTGCAATTGGCGTGGCGATCCGGCGTCGAAACGGTCGAAGGCGATGCCCGCCTATCGGCTGAGGCCGGTTCGGCGGCGGGCGTCCGCCAATCGCGAGCCCGAAGGGACAGGCGATTTTGCGCCAATTTCTGCGCGAATCCGCTTGCCCATATACCGGATATGCGCTGCGCGTTTTCCCTTGATCTTGTCACAAAATCGCTCCGTCAGAATGATGTTGTGTGATCGAAAAGGGCTCTTATCGCCGACATACAACCATGAACTGATTAAGGTTCACTTGCATGCCGGCGGTTGGTTTTTTTAGCGTTGCTTAGAGCTCTTCGCGGTTGACGTCCATCAGCAGCTTTTCTGTCTTGGCGTCTTCCAGCTTATTGATGAAGCGGTTGGCCTCCTCGGCATCGCGCAACGTCTTGGTGATGGTGATGGAGGTGTGGACCAGCATGATCGCCGACATGGCGTAGAAACCCTTGGCGGCGAAGCTTGCTTCCAGGAAGTAGATGCCGCCGGCCATCATTGCCGCGGCGACGGCGAAACTCACCATGGTGAACAGGCGCCAGGCGGGGGAGTCCTTGGGAGTGAAGTCGGTATTGGTCATGGTCGTTGCCTTTCGTGTGCAGGTTTGACGCGGTTGGAGTTTGGGTTTAGCCGACCTAAATCAGGCCGACTTCTTCTTGGCCTTCTTGGCCAAGCGGGCGAGCACGTCGTCAGCGCTTGAGCGAATCGGCGCACCACAGCCGGCGGCGGCCAGTTTTTCGCTTATGGACGCGGGATCGCTGGTCTGGTCCATGTCATCCATGGCCGCATTGGTGGCGTCGATATGCTGCTGGCGTTCGCGCAATCGGGCGAGCGTCGCCTCGGCGTCTTTCAGGGCGGACAGGCCGGAATTCGGCGTGGCCTCACGCAGGCGCTGGGTCTTTTCCGTGGCGGCGGCGATGCGCTGGCCGCGCTGCAAGTCGCGCAACCGGGCTTCGGATTTCTGGACGACGCGTTTCAGCCGGTCGATTTCGGCGGAACAAGTCTTTTGCGCCGCTTCCGATGTGTCGCGTTCGGCTTCCAAAATGGCGATCGCTTCGGCTGCTTCGCGGGCGAGATCATCATTGCCCTGTTCAAGGGCGATAATGGTGCGCGCCTCCAGATCCTTGATCCGGGCGACCAGGGACTGGTGCTGTTTATTCTCCTGTTCGTTTTGGGCGATGGCGACGGCCACCGCCTTGCGCGCCGCGGCGATGGCATTGGCGCAATCGCGGATCTGCTGGCGCAGGATGACCAGCGCATTTTGGTCGACCACCCGCTCCGCGGATTCGTAAGCGTGACCGCGGAACAGAGCGAAAAATTGTTTGAACATCTATATGGCTCCCTATATGAACGTTGTTCACGAAACCTATATATGTAATATTGAACGATGTTCAATATTTTTTTGAACATCGTTCATGCGAATGGGGTGTTAGCGTTAATGAGCGGCAAACAAGAAGCCAAACGGGTCGATCTCAAAAGGCGGCTGATGGAAGCCGCCGACCGACAAATCGGAGAGCACGGCGTCGCGGCACTCCGGGCACGCGACATCACCGCGGCGGCCGGCTGCGCCCTTGGCGGGCTCTATACGGCCTTTGAGGACCTCGACGACCTGATCCTGCACGTCAATTCGCGGACGATCGCCGATCTTGGCGCCACGCTTGGAGAGGCCGCCGGGCGACGGGGCGATCCCGGAGATAAGCTCAGGGCGCTGGCCCAAGCGTATTTAGGCTTCGCGCGCGACCATCCCAATCATTGGAAGGCATTATTCGATCACCGCATGCCGCCCGGAACGGAGGTGCCGCAATGGCACCTGGATGAACATGTGGACCTGATTGCCCAGGTGGCCGGGCCGGTCGCCGTATTGCGCCCGGATCTTAACGACGATGCGATCGCCGTGCGGGCGCGGACGTTCTTCGCCGTGGTCCATGGCCTGGTCTCCATCACCGTGGAGGCCCGGTTCATCGGCCTGCCAGACGGCCAATTGGAACGGGAGATCGACCGGGTGGTGGACGCGCTGGTCGCGGCGGAGCGCACCCGCGCCGGCTAGTCTACCCCACATCTAGGCTAGGATATCTACACAATAGCCTCGCCACCCATTGTCATTACCCGGCCTGACCGGGCAAGCCAGTAGTTCATGTGTTATCTGTTTTAAGATGAGAGGTTAACCTTGTGCACCGATCGCAAGATGCGGTGTTTACTGGATGCCCCGGTCAAGCCGGGGCAAGACAATTGCTGTTGCTTTTGTGCCAATTTCAACGGCTTCTACGCCGCATGCCGGTCGCATCCGATCGTGTTTGGCTCAATTTGGTTCATGCCATGAATTGCCGGCGCCCCGCGGTCCGAGCCATGACCTGACGAAAATGTGTCGGTACCCCAGACAATTACGGAGAGGACGGTTTGCCGCCGGTCCGATGGTTGTGTTGCCGGATGGGATCAATAACAATGCCGGCATCCGGCAATCCCAATCAGACAGGACGGCGCATGCAATACGAAGACATTCTCTTTGACGAACAGGACGGCGTGGCGACCATCACCATCAACCGTCCCGACAAGTATAATGCCTTTCGCGGCCGCACCGCCGAGGAACTGATCGACGCCTTTTTGAAGGCCGGCTGGAACAAGGAAATCGGCGTCATCGTGCTTGCCGGTTCCGGCGACAAGGCGTTTTGCACCGGCGGCGACCAGTCCGCCCATGACGGGTCCTATGACGGCCGCGGCACCATCGGCATGCCGGTGGAGGAATTGCATACGGTGATCCGCGACGTGCCGAAGCCGGTGATCGCCAAGGTGCAGGGTTTCGCCATAGGCGGCGGCAATGTGCTCGCGGTATTGTGCGACCTGACGATTGCCTCCGACAAAGCGCAATTCGGTCAGGTCGGGCCGAAAGTCGGCTCGGTCGATCCAGGCTGGGGCACCGCCTATCTGTCGCGGATCGTCGGCGAGAAGAAGGCGCGGGAAATCTGGTATCTGTGCCGGCGTTACACGGCGCAGCAGGCGCTGGAGATGGGGCTCATCAATTGTGTCGTGCCGCATGACGAATTGGATGCCGAAGTCGCCAAATGGTGCGCGGAGATCATGGAGAAGAGCCCGACCGCGCTGGCCATCGCCAAGCGCTCCTTCAATGCCGATTCCGACACTATCCGCGGCATTGGCGGTCTCGGCCTGCAGGCGCTGAGCCTTTATTATGACACGCCGGAATCGAAAGAAGGGGTGAACGCCTTCCTGGAGAAGCGGAAACCGGACTTCCGCAAATTCTAGAGCCCCGTTGCGTATAATCTGGCTCGGTACGACACATAAAATCGTCATTCCCGCGAAAGCGGGAATCCAGGGTAACACGCACAGGCCAGCGTTTTGTGGCCCTGGATTCCCGCTTTCGCGGGAATGACTGTTTGATTTGTAAATCCTTTTGCGGCAACACCCGTTAACCGGCGGCCAGGCCCATATAGTCGTGGAGAACCGCATGGTCCTCCAGGACGCTGCTTTCGCCGTCGAAGACGATGTGGCCGCGATCCATGACGATGCAGCGGCGCGAAAATGACAATGCTAGGCGGATATTCTGTTCCACCAGGACGATCGCCAGGTTGGACTGGTCGCGCAGGGCGCCGATCGATTGCTCAAGCGTGTCGACAATGACCGGCGCCAATCCCTCGGACGGTTCGTCCATCAACAACAGGATCGGGTTGCCCATCAGGGCGCGGCCGATTGCCAACATCTGCTGTTCACCGCCGGAGAGTTGATTGCCGCGATTGGCGCGGCGGGCAGCAAGATGCGGGAACAGATCGAAGACCCCGTCCAGGGTCCAGGTGCCTGGGCGGGCGGCCACTTGAAGATTTTCCTCCACGGTCAGGGAGGGAAAGATCTCGCGCTCCTGAGGCACGTAACCAATGCCGGCCCGGTTTCGCCGGTGCACCGACTGTCCCGACAGGTCCTGCCCGGCGAAATGAATGGCCCCATCATGGCGATCAGTGTGGCCCATAATGGTCGCCAGCAATGACGTCTTGCCGACCCCGTTGCGGCCGATAATGCTGACGCTTTCGCCCTTTGCGACCCGCAGGTCGATCTCCTCAACGACCACGGTTGCGCCATAGCCGGCCGCAATTCCATCCAGGGTGAGCAAGACGTCAGACATGGGCTTTCTCGCCCAGATAGACCGCCTTCACTTCCGCGTTTGCCGCGATCTCGGCAGGATCACCCTCCACCAGAACCTCACCGCGGACCAATACGGTAATGCGCTTGGCGAAGCGGAACACCACGTCCATGTCGTGCTCGATGATCAGAACCGCGATGTGGTCGGCAAGCGCGTCGACCGCGTCGAGGATGATGTGGCTTTCCGCCGAGGGCACGCCGGCGGCCGGCTCATCCAACAGCAGAACCGTGGGATGCAGGCCGAGGGTGATGGCGATTTCCACCAGCCGCTGGCGGCCATAGGACAAGTCGGTGATCGGCGTCAGGGCATCATCAGCCAGCTCAAATTGCTCCAGCAAGGCCATGGCTTCATCCAGGACATCGCTTTTCGCCCAGGCGGCACGCCAAAAGACATGGCCGCGTCCACGGCGCTCGGATATCGACAGGGCGACATTTTCCAGGACGCTGAGGCTCTTGAAGAGCTGGTTGATTTGAAAGGTCCGGGCAAGGCCGAGCTTGACCCGGGCTTCCTGGCTGTAACCGGTGACGTCGCGGCCATTGAGCAGGATCGATCCGGAATCGGGGCGCAGCTTGCCGGTCATCAGGTTGACCAGCGTCGTCTTGCCGGCGCCATTGGGGCCGATCAGGGCGTGGCGGGCGCCGGGTTTCAGGTCCAGGTTCACCTGGTCGGTGACCGCCAGTGCGCCGAAGGACTTGCAAAGCCCCCTCACCTCCAGGACCGCGCTCACAACTTCCTCCCGCGCAACCGGTCGATGATCGCGTCCATCGCACCTAAAAGGCCTTCGCGGAAGAACAGGACGACGAAAACCAATACCAATCCCTGGCCGAATTCCCAGAAGACTGGGCTGAGGCGGGAGAGCTCATCTTCGACGAACATATAGACGGCGGATCCGATAAAGGCGCCGTAGAGCCGTCCGGTGCCGCCGAGAATGACGACGATCAATACGGCACCGGATCGGGCGAAGCTCAAAACGTCGAGGGTGACATAGGCCGTGGACTGGGCAAACAGTGCCCCGGCAATGCCGGCCATGATCGTGGAGATGACATAGATGGTAACCAGGCGCCGATGCACCGGAGAGCCGATGGCATGCATGCGATCGGTGTTTTCGCGAATACCGACCAGGCCGCGGCCAAAGGCGGAATTGACGATACGCCGGGCGACCAGAAAGACGAGGAACAGGACGGCGAGCGAATACCAGTAGTAGGTATGGCCCCAAAGATCGTATTCGAAAAGGCCGAAAAGCGGATCGATGACGATGCCCTGCAGGCCGTCGAAACCGCCGGTCCAGTGCTCGGCCACATTGGCAAGTTCGAATAGCATGATCGAGGTCGCAAGGGTCAACAGGATCAGCGCCAGGCCGCGATAGCGCAGCAGGATGTAGCCGGAAATGAGGCCAACGATGCCCGCCGCCGCCCCGCCCGCCAGCAGGCCGGTAATCGGCTCCCCCCAGCCCAGATGGGCCGACAGCATGCCGGTCGTATAGGCGCCGACGCCGAAAAAAGCGGCATGTCCCAAGGTCACAATCCCCGCATAGCCGAGGATAAGGTCCACCGACAGGGCGAACAGGATCATGATCAGGATCTGGGTAGCCAGGATGACATAGCCGGGAAATACCCAGAAGGCGGCAATGGCGATGATCCAGGGCAAAGCCTCCGCCCAATGCCAGCGCGACCGGCCGCGCAGGACGGCAATCGGATCGATCCGCGATGCGGGAACATCACTCATCAATGATGCTCCTTGCCGAACAGGCCCTGGGGACGGGCCAGAAGAACAGCGACGGTGACTCCGTAAATGAAGAAGGCGCCGCCTTCGGGCCACAAATACTTGCCGGCCGTGTCGATGACGCCGAGGACGATTGCGGCGACGAAGGCGCCGCGCAGGCTGCCCAAACCGCCAACGGCGACGATGATCAAAAATATCACCAGATAGTTGATGGCGAAGGTCGGCGAAATGCCGATGATCTCGATTGCCAGGCCGCCGCCAAGGCCGGCAAGGCCGCTGCCGATGGAAAAGGTGAAGACGAACAATCGATCGACATCGATGCCCACGGATTGGGCCATGGCGCGATTGTCGGCGGCGGCGCGGATCTTGGCGCCGATCAGGGTGCGTTCAAACCCCAGCCACAACAGAATGATCATGGCGACGCCAACGACAATCATGAAAAACCGGTAGCTTGGAAACTCCCGGAACCCCAGATTGACCTGACCTTTCAGGAAGTCCGGCAATTGAATCGATGGCGGATTGGTGCCGTAGACATAGGTGATGGCGCCGATCGCCATGAACACCAGGCCGATGCTCAAGAGCACCTGATCGAGATCGTTGGTCTTGTAGAGCGGGGCGTAGAACAGCTGCTCCATGGGGACGGAAATGACCGCGACAATGACAAAGGCCAGCACGAGGGACGGGATAAACGGGATCCCGATCGTGTTCATCAGGCTGACGGTGGCATAGCCGCCGGCCATGGCGAAAGCGCCGTGGGCCAGATTGACGAAGCCCATCAGGCCCATGGTGATCGACAGGCCGATGGAAATGACGAAGAGAAGCATGGCGTAAGCCAGACCGTCGAACAGAATGCTGACGGCGGCTTCAAGCGCGGGCGGCATTTTGAACCCGTTTCATGTGACCGAACATGAGGGTGTTGCCTGGGAAGAAACCGGGCCCCGCGATTGACGGGGCCCGGCGAAACGCGATCCTATGAACCGCATTTTCCGATCTTCAGGGCCTTGCAGGCATCCTTGACCTGGGGAACGGTGCCCATCACCTCGATCGCCAGGCGGCCGTTATTGTCGACCACCTTGTGCACATTGACATCCATGATGATGTCGCGGGTTTCGGGATCGATGGTGATCGAGCCGCGCGGGCTGGCGAAGGTCCAGCCTTTCAGCGCGGTCATGGTCCCGTCGGCCGTCACCTCACCATTTTGCGCCTTGATGGCGTGGGCGATCGCGGCCATGCCGTCCCAGCCGCCGACGGCCATGAAATCGGGCGTGGAATCATCGCCATAGGCGGCTTTCCAGGCGGCCACGAATTCCTTGTTCTGCGGATTGTCGTAGTCGGCCGCATAATGGTGCATGGTGACCATGCCGACCGCGTCCTTGCCCATATCCTGAAGCTTGGTGTCCTGGGTGATGTCGCCCGGGCCGATCAGCTTGATGCCGGCATCGGCCATGCCGAGGGCGGCGAAGGTCTTGACGACCGCCGAGGCGTGGTTGCCGGCGGGCACGAAGACATAGAAGCAATCGGGCTTGGCGTCTTTGACCCGTTGGAAGAACGGGGTGAAATCGGGCACCTCGCGCGGGCCGCCCATCGGGATATCCTCAATCAGCTTGCCGCCGGCTTCCTCCAGGCCGGTCTTGAAGGCGTTACGGCTGTCCTTGCCGGGCGGATAGTCGGTATATCCGGCGGCGGCCGTCTTGCAGCCGAGTTCACCGACGGCATATTTGCCCATGGGATGGCCGGAATGCCACATGGTGAAGGAGACACGGGCGATATAGGGCGACAGGCTGGGGATCCAGGCGGTGCCGGCATTCATGATGATCATCGGCACCTTGCCCTGGGTCGCGAGCGGCGCGCTGGCCATGGCATTGGGGGAAAAGACGAAGCCGGCAAGCAGTTTGACGCCGTCACGGGTGATCAATTCACGCACCGCGTTCTTGGCGATATCGCCGCCGGGCCGCTTGGAATCCCGCTTGATGAGTTCGACCGTGTGGCCGCCGAACGCATCGGGATTGGTCTTCATATAAAGTTCCATCCCGCGGTCGATCTGCTCGCCGAATTGGGCGGCACCGCCGGAATAGGTCAACACGACACCGACCTTGACCTCGGCCGCCGTCACCGGCGCCGTTGCCAAGGCCAGGGAGCAAACCGCGGCAGCGGCGCCCCACGCGATCTTTTTCCTTGGTTTCATCAGGTTTCCTCCAGTTTGTCTCCCGCGCTCACGCATGGCGGGTTATCGGTTTTACGACCACCGGTCGGCGCGCCGCGAAGAGCGCGGACGGGCCTAAGTCAGCGACATTGAAACGATCCACGCGTCCCGATCCGACGGGCGGCACCGATCAATGCCAGTCGTTTCAATATATTACACAGGACCAGGGTGGTATCCAGTGTGGGATTGATGAGCCCTGGCTAATTGGATGCAAATCGGGTGGCTTAGGCGATTACCGAACGTGGCACCTTGCTTGAACGACGTTGAGATACCGTGTCTGCGCAGCACCATTTCATGATGCAGCGCGCACGGTATGACGCTGTGGAAGTGGTTGGAATTGTCCGATTTTTTACATGGCTCGGTCATCAACATCGTTTAATTGATGACCGTGGTTCGGGCCATAATCGAACCTGGGATTTGAGCGAAAATCTTACCTAATACATGATCCAATTGCGGTTGGTCGTTCTCCTCTCATGGCTGATGGGACGAATCTCATCATTCGATCCCGTAGTTTCAGTCTGGAGAACGACCAACCGCAATTAGATCATGTATAATCGTCCGTTCCGCTTTCCAGCCGTCATTGCGTGCGCGGCGCGGCGCGAAGTGCCGCTCCGCAGACACGCAATCTCATCTTGCCAGATGCGTTACCAATCAGCGCTGGCGTCACCGCTTATAGAGATAGCGATCTTCTATTGCGGGATCTCTGTCACGTAGGAATAGACTGAGCCGGATTGATCCATCCAATCGGAAGCGAAAATCATCCGCGACCCGTCCGGGCTCACCGTGCCCTTGGGCTCGCCGCGATAGGTCAGGCCGGTGGAGCGGGTATAGGAGAACACTTCCGTTAGGCTGGCATTTGCGCCGTCCAACAGGACCGAGCCGCTGATATCGTGGAAGCCGTCATCCTTCTTCCGCAGCGAGTAATAGCAGTAGCCGGGCCGCTGGATATTGCGGCAGGAAATATGGCCGCTGATCTGCGCCGGGAAGGTGAGGACCGCGACCTTGGCGCCGTTGGGCAGCGCCGCCTTGTGGACCGAATTGCCTTTCACCGAGACCAGATAGTCGGTGCCGTTTTCATCCATGCCCAGATCGGCGTGGGAACCGTTGCCGACATCGCCGACCAAAGTCAGGTTGCGATCGTAGACCTGGTGGGTCGCGCCGTTCAATTTCATCACCAGATATTGGCCGGACTGGCTCATGCCCAGCCAGTCCACATCCAGGCCGGCAAGCGCCATGCGACTGACCTCCTGGCCATTCGCGGCATCGACGATGACGAGGGTGTCATATCCGCTGGTGCTGGTGGTCGCACAGGCAAGCGGCGCGTAGCGGTCATCGTTGGACAGATTGCCTTCATTGATGCCGATATTGCAGTCGTGGAACTCCCCGGAATAATCGGCGATTGTCTGCCGGATTTTCGTCACCACGTCGTATTTCTGGAACAGGGCGCCGGTGGAGGAACTGGCGCCGGCGGTCGAGTAGATAATGTTCGGATCGGTGTGCGACCACCGGCGGCGGTGGCGCCATGACCCGTCATCAATGGTATCGATGACCTGGTAGGTTTCCGGATCAAGCAAGGACTTGTGCAACTTGATCAACGACATGTCGGCATTCCAGGCGCCGTTCTTCGAATAGTGATGGTAATCGTCAACCGTTTGCGAGATGCGCGTGGTCCTGGTGCCGAAATAGCTCTCGTCGAAATTGCCGAGATAGGACAAAGCCGGCTTATCGGGCGCTGTCAGGGGGACGGTGTTGATGTCCCAGATATCGGGATAAGTAGTGGTTTCCGGTGCCGGCTCCGGCGCGGCGACAACGTCGTAGCGGACGACGTATGGGTTGCCGGTGGCGCCGCTGCCGGAAACCGGTACGACCCGCAATTCATAGTCGCCCGGTTCAATCGACAGGCCGGTGGCAATCGTCAGTTTGAACGGCGAAGCCGTATCCGTGTGCAGCAGGACACCGCTCGAGTAAAAGCGGACCGCTGCCGTCTTGTCGGTGCCGAAGGCGCGAATGGACACGTCTTCGCCAAGTGCCAGGTCGATGGTGTCATTGTCTTTGAACCGACGGCTGGTACCGTCCTGCTTGAGCACGAGGCGCCGGATTTTCAGTCCGCCGGACGGTGCCGCGGGCATCGGCGGTGCCTGATTGACGGCGGGTGCCTTGGCCTTGATGCCCTTCAGGCTGGCGCGCGCAATCACCGGCTGGCCCAACAGGGCGATCTTGAGTTCCGGCTTGCGGTCGCGGTCGGTATTGCCTTCCAGGACCACACCGCCGGACACGGACCGGTCGAGGCGCAGTTGGCCGGGCTTGCCGGAAAATGACCGGTCGCCGATAAACGTAAAGGCCTGGCGGCCCGGCGCATGGCTATCGGCGTCGATCGCCGACAGGTCGATCCGGTCCTCGGCGAAGAAGTCCTCTATGACATCGGGGTTACCCCGGCGGTCCATGGTGTCTGCGGCGCTGGCGAAGTAAAACGTGTCGGCGCCATAGCCGCCACGCAGTCGATCGGCTCCGGCGCGGCCGTCCAGATGATTGTCGCCGGCATTCCCGACCAATCTGTCGCCATGGGGGCTGCCGATGATATTGGCGGGCCGGTTGCCGGTAAACTGATCACCCGCTGCATCGCCATTGGCGCCCCGGCGCCGATCCAAGTCAACCGTGACGCCATTCGGCGAACCGGTGAACCCGATCGTGTGGTTTACACCGCGTCCGCGCCCGACGACGCGATCGGAACCGGCCCCGCCTGATACCCAGGCGTCGCCGGTGACGTGGAAGTCTTCCGCGGCTCTGCCGCCGAGCAGCACCGTGTGCCGGCTCCGTTCCGGCGTCCGGTTGGGGTAGCGGGCGGCGGCACCGTTGGGTAGCCGTGCGCATGAACGGGCCGGTGCATCGCTCAGAAGACCGGCGCCGCGATACCGAACATGGATATCGGTGACGGGACGGGCACCGAAGGCGCCGCTACGGAGATCGCGAATACCGATCCCTTCGGCTCCAAGTCGCTCCGCCAGATCGCCATAGACCGCCATTGAATGGCTCTTGGACGGACGGACAATATCGCTTGTCACCACAACGGTTTGGCCAAGCGGCCGCCCGGCCTGGCTGCCGTGCCGCAAGGCATCGCAGGCATTTTGAAGGCTTACCAGAACCACGCCGTCCGGCAGCCGGTCCCTTTTGACCGCATATCCCGGATTGGCGAAAGCGACGGTCGGCGCCAAAACCGCGCGGCCGGCAAACGGGTCGGCGGCGAGCATTGCCTGCGCCATGGCGGCTCCGAGGCCGAATCCGGTGACATAAATCCGTTTCATCCAGGCCGGTTCCAAAGGCCCCCTCGCCCGGATTTGTAGCGCCTTAACGAGGTCCTGAAAAAGCGCAAAATGCGCCGCCCGATCATTCCAGTGGCGGCTGTCGGCGGTCAGGCGGCGGCCGGCGGCCGGGAACCAGCCCTTGTCGTCATTGACGCCGCGAAAGGCGATGAACAGGGCATCGGTGGACCGCATGAGCAAAGCGGCGCCATTGCCGTTGGTATAGATGCCGGTTCGCCCATGAAATCCGGCGCCGGCACGACGACCCATCATTGCCAGCGCCGGCACGTCGCCGGCCGTCAGCGGGCGCAGATATTTCTGCAGCCGCGCATAGTGCTTTTGCGTCGCCCTCCTTGACGCGACGTTTCCGCCCCCGGCTTCCGTGCGGGCCAGGCAATGGGCGGCGCGCGACAATGCGCCAAGAACGGCAATGTCGCTGCCATAATCCGGGGCATTGAAAAGCGTGGTGGCGGATGCCGGCGTCGTCAGGGCCTTCTTGGCCGGTTTGCATGTTTCGGCCGCCTGTACGGCGTTGCCGCCTGCGACCATCGTGAGCAGGGCGACAGCAAACCATGTGTCGCGTCGAAAAGTTGCCGCGATCCGGCTCGCCCAGTCCCTGGTTCGAGCGCCCACCCCTTCGATTTTCATGTCCAACAGACTCCATCCGGAAATTTACGGAGCAAAATAACCAAGCTCCGGCAAATAACGATGAACTACAGCCTGTGTATTCGATGAAAATTTTATTGATTCTGAGCTTTAATAAAGGCGTTTTTCTAATGTATTATCTTTGTATTTATTTGGTTAATAATTCGTCAACAACCTGGTTGACAATAAACAAGTCGGGGATAACCAAGCTCGCGGTTGTCAATCACAGCAGTATTTCTATTGTCGGTGTTCAATATCTCCGGTAGCCCGGCATCGGGTTGGATGCGATACCGGCGCGATCCGGCGCTGTCGCTGCGTATCCAACGTCGGGAATAGGTCTAGGGATTGATAAGCTTGAGGATCAGGTTTTCATAGTGCCTGGTGATGCGCTCGGCGGCATAGTCTTGCACCGAACCCGCCGGCACGCGCTCGCGACTGCCGTCCAGCCAGTGCCGAAGGGCGTCCGCCAAGGCTCCCGCGGACATGTCGTCGGCGATCCTGCAATGGCGGATCGGATCGAGAATTTCACCGATACCGCCGGGCGCCGGGGTGGCGATAACCGGGGTCCCACAGGCCAGCGCTTCCAGGACGACATTGGGAAACGGTTCCAGACGGGAGCACAGAACAAACAGGTCGGCACGAACGAACCACGCATAGGGATTGGCCTGGAAGCCGGCAAATGTGACGGAATTGGCAATCCGCAATTCTGTGGCCAGGTCCTGTAAATACCGGGATTGCGGCCCCTGGCCGAGAATCGTCACATGCAGTCGATCGTCGCCGCACAGGGCCAAGGCTTCAAGCAGGAGATCGAAGCCCTTGGCCGGAACCAGACGGCCGGCAGCCACGATATTGACCTTGTCGCGCCACGGAAACTCCATGCCGGCATGCTCGCCGGCCGGGTGACCCGCCAAAGCAGCGATGGCCTCGAAATCGACCGGATTGTTGATCACCGTCACCCGTTCCGGATAGAGGCCATAGGCCTCGATCAATTCGCCGCGCATATAGCGGGACTGGCTGATGACGTGATCGAGCCGGCGATAAGCGCGACGGTAGAGCCAGTTCCAGAACGCCCGGTCCGGCCGACCCGAGAGGCGCTCCCGGACGATGCTCGCCTCACGGCCGATCAGACGGGTCGAACCGGGCAGAAAAGGGCGCATCGATGCCAAGGCCAGGTTCATGTGCCCCAGGGTGGACACCACCACATCGGGACGCCGGGTCCAGATCAGCCGGATGATGCCGGGGAGCGCATAACGCACCCGGGACGACCGAAGGTCGACAACCTCCAAACCGCGCGGCAGGTCGTGGCGATAGACGGCGTCGGAGCCGTCAACCACGGCAAGCGTCGCGTCGATGCGGGCGGCGTCCAGGTGGCGCATCAAGGTCACGAAGACCCGTTCGGCGCCGCCGCCGCGCAGCGACGGTATCAGGAAGAGTACCTTTGGAGGCCCGGCCGGAGAAGTCTCGCAGTCCGTGCGGGGCACCGGCATCCCAAAATCGGAGCGATCGGAGTTGACCGGGACGGGTGAGTTTTCGGTTAGAGCATCGTGCGACCACACGGGATCATTTGACCGCATATTCGCCTCTGCCACCAAGGCAGGCTTCGCGTGATAGTCATTACCGGCCATAAGCGGAGCCTAATGTAGTCCGGCGCGCGCCAGAACGGGGCCTTCGGCGGGCCAAATCGCCGACCGTTCGACGCGTCTCACCATTGCCGTGCCAGCCGGGATAGCGCCGGCATTGCAGCCCACGCACCGCGCCATCCATAAGAACGAATTTGCCTCCATCAAATAGCCCCCTATGGTCGACCGATGCTCTAAGCCAAACCTGCCTTTCGCCGCCTGCCGCGATGCACCGGAACGACCTTGCCGTCGTCGGTGGCCTCGGGCTGTTCCTCGGCGTCCAACACGCCGGCCGCTTCGCGCCTGGCGTCGGCCAGCACATCGTTGCGCGGGATATCCCCGACTACGAGGAAGCCGACCGTCCAGATCATGATCTTCAGATCGAGCCACAGGGAGGCACGTTTCAAATACCAGAGGTCGAGGGCCGCCTTGTCGGCGGCCGACAGGTCGTTGCCGCCATTGATCTGTGCCCATCCGGTGAGGCCCGGGCGGACGCTCAGACGCAGAGCCTGTTCCCTGGGTTGATAAATCGGCAACAGGGGCCGCGGACCGACAAAGGACATGTCGCCGATCAGGATGTTGAAGATCTGCGGCAGTTCGTCCAGCCGGGTGCGCCGCAGGAAAGCGCCGATCCGCGAGATCCGCTGGTCATCGGGCCGCACCCGGCCGTGTTCATCGTGACCGGCGCTCATGGTGCGGAATTTATAGACCCGAAAGGAGCGCCCGCCCTTGCCGGGGCGCATCTGCCAGAAGGTCAGGGGCCGCCCGAGATCAATCAGTACCAGAACCGAGACCACGGCAAAAAGCGGCGCCAGCAGGGCCAGGGCCATCGCGGCGCCCAGCGTGTCGATCGTTCGCTTGGCGACGCGGAATGGCAGCGACCATCCGACACCGCGGTAATTGTCGTTCACGCCGTCGGTGGCTTGAACGGTGGTGTCCGCACCGTCGACGGGCCGCTGTTTGGCATCGGTGGGCGGTTTGGTGTTGAATCCCAGACGCTCGTGGAAGAAATCCAGTTCCACCACCCCGCTGCGCTCATAACGCAGCAATACTTGCCTGGACAGGTCGGACAGGTCTTCGAACGGCATTGCCAGGACGACCTTGCTGATCTCGATGCCGTGAATATTGTATTCGGCCAGAATTCTGGGCAGATCCGCCGGCACGCCGATTGTCCGGCAATCATCGAGCGTGCGGCCACGCAGCGCCGGATCTTCGTCCAATATGCCGACCACCGACATGTCCTGATCGGCAAGGTCCTTGACGCAGCGCAGATAAAGCTCTGCGACCTGGGTCAGCCCGACGACCAGGGCATGGGTTTGAACCGTATTGTCGGACTTGTGCAGCCGTTGGGTGACCGACCGGCGTAGCAGGCGCGCCATGTGCCTGACGGCGACCAAGAAAACGATCGACAGGCCCCAATGAATGATCGGCAGGGATCGGGGCACGCCTTCCAGGCGGGTCAGCATGAAGACGATGATGACCGCGATTGCCAGTCCGAGGGTAATCGCCTTGGTGATGCGCATGAGATCGGGAAGCGCCACGAAACGCCACACCGAGCGGTGCGTACCGAAAGCCAAATAGCCGATCATCGCGCCGGCCGAACTGATCAGGGCATACGGAACCAGCGCAAGTAGCTTTGCTTCCGAAACCCAAAAGTTTTCACGAATCAGAAGCGCGCCAAATGCAGCGGCAAATACCAGAACGGTATCCAACGCAAGAAATTGCCTCTGACGCATAAATATCCATCCCCTCCCGGGATACCAGGGGCACGATCGTGGAAATCGCAATGCCGTTTATACGTAATTTTACCATTCGTATTTACAATTAATTAGGGATATAAGTCAATTTGGCGCCTGAACTAGGGTTATTGCGCTTAATCGACTATCCGGATTCCGCTGGAAACGGGTCAACAATGCCCCTCCGGCCATGGACATTGCGACCGCCCCGGCGTTCGATTGAATTTGACGACGATCGGCCGCGGATTGCCGGGAGCATGCGGGTTGACGGACACGACTGAACCCATCGACAGACGGAACAGAGGCCGGCGCTTTGCAAAGGATGCGGCCGCGACCCTGCTTGCCCGGATTGCCATGGTGGCGCTGAAGCTGGGGACCGGGGTGGTGACGGCGCGCCTGCTCGGCCCGGCGGGGCGCGGCCTTTACTTCACCTCCGTTCAGGTGCCGCGGCTGACCATCGAGGTCGGCACGTTGAGCGTTGAGGAAGGCCTCATCTACCGGATCGCCTCTGGCGATATCGCGCCGCGGCAGGTGCTCGGCACAATCCTCTTCATGACCTTGGTGTTTTCAGTCTTTTTGGCGGCGGCTCTCGCCATCGTGCTGACCTTTATCCTTCGGCCCCTGATCGCCGATTTTCCGATGGATATCGCGCCTTTGCTGTTTCTGATCCTGCCGGCAGCGACCTTCGAAAGCCTGTCCCATGCGGCGTTGAAGGGATTGAAGCGGTTCGGCGCGGCGAACCGGATGGTGGTGATCGCCCAGGCCAATCTCCTGGCGCTGCTGGCGGTGGCCCTTTTGTTTTGGTCGGCCGATTTCCGGACCGGACTTGCCGCCTATGCTCTGGCCCGGCTCGTCAATGCGCTTCTTTACGCTGTGGTGATGATCTCTATCGACCGGCGCCGGCCGCGCGTTGCCTGGACACAATTGGGCCAGGTCGTGCGGTTTGGCAGCGCGGCGCATATCGGCACCATCTTGACCAATATGGAATACCGGCTGGATGCGTTTTTGCTGCTTTATTTTCTCAATGCGGCCGCGGTCGGCATCTATTCCCTGGGCGCCGCTCTGGCGCAGGTGGTCTGGTATGTCAGCAATTCGATCAACAATGTGCTGTTTCCGCATTTGGTGGAAACGACGGAAGCCGACCGCAACCAGTTTACGGCCAAAGTTCTCAAATACACGTTCTTTGCCAACCTGTTGACCGTGCTCGGCCTGGCGGTGGCGGGTTATCCGCTTGTGGAACTGCTTTATGGCACGCCGTTTATCGAGGCCTATTTCGTCTTTCTGGTCCTGGCGCCGGGGCTGTTGTTGGATTCGGTCGGCCGGGTGCTCGCGGTATGGCTGAAGGGATCCGGACGGCCGCTGACACTGAGTTGGATTTCGGGCATATCGCTCGTCGTCAACATTGCCAGCAATATCGTCCTGATCCCGATTTTTGGGCTTTACGGCGCGGCGCTGGCCTCGGTGATTTCCTATACACTGAGAACGATGATCCTTTGCCGGCTGTTCGTCGGAGAGAGCGGCGTCCGGCTGATCGAATTGTTCCGGTTTTCCAGCGCCGAACTGGTCCATGCCGCGGCGATCCTGCGCACCATGATCCCCCTGTCGAAAAGCACATGACAATCGGATCGCCATAATGGTGGCGCCAATTATGGTAATATACGTAGTATTTCGAGATTAGCCGGAAAACCGACCCCGGACTTGAGATGAGCCTCGCCAAGACCTATCCCAATGATGGCAAGATCCGACCGATAACGGGAGTTTTTCGAAACTACCGCTTTCTTGGCGCGTGGATCGCCTTGCTCGTCGCGGCCACCTTGATGGCACCGAAACTCGGCGAGGACTGGTCGGTCTATCTCTACAATCTGCAATACAACATCCTGCCGACCAGCGTATTTAAGAGCTTCTGGTACGGCTATTTCGTCCGGCCGATCGGAGATCTCACCGGCAACGCCTACTCGACCCTCCTGGTTATCAAGTTGTTTATCGTCAGCGGTCTTTATTTCGGCCTGGCCTGGAATTCGCGGGCGCCGGATAAATTGGTGCTTGCGGCGGTCGCGCTGCTGATCATTCCGACCGTATCGCATAATTACCAGGAATATCTGCGGCAAGGCACGGCGATCGCGATCTTCTTCCTGGCGTCGTTGAGTGCCCGGGGCGTTGTAAGATTGCCGCTCTACGCCCTCGCCATTGCCTGCCATTTCATGGCCGTCCTGCCGGTGCTGCTCATTGTGGTGATTGATGTCGTGGCCTTTCGCAGGTCGTCCGGCTTCGGCGCGCGCGATACGGTGCCGCGCGAACGCCTGCGCATCGTCGTGCCGACGATCGCGGTGTTCTCGCTATTGCTGATCCTTTACATGATCTACGTCTATTCTCACGGCGGCCTGCATTTTATCAGGGATCAGTCCATCTATTTCTTTTCCGGCGACCGGAAAAACCTCTTCGCGATCGGATATCTCGTCGCCTATATGGCGTATTTATTGTACCTGATCGGGGCGGAGCGCAACAAGATGCATATCTTGAGCTTCGCCACTATCTGGGTGGTGTTCCTGTTCTATCCCGTCGTTGCGGATTTCAGCCGGGCGGTTGCCCTGGTTTCGCCGTTTCATTTGCTCGGCGCCTTTCAGATCGCCAACCGTCAGACCCGCTTCATCGATGTCGGTTGCGCGGCGATGATGGGCATCGTCATCAAATTCGCCTAATGGCAGCGGCCGACGACGACAGCGCCCGGACCCGGCCGACACGCCGGCGCATTCTGATATGTTCGAGCACATCCTGGGCGCTCCATAACGTGCGCAGAAACCTGATCGCGCGGCTCGTCCAGATGGGTCACGAGGTGATCGCGGCGGCGCCGACAGATGCCTACACGCAGAAGCTGGTCGAACTCGGATGCCGCCATGTCGATCTGCCGATCGACAATACCGGCACATCGATCTTCACCGATTTGCGTCTTTTCCTGCGGTTCCGGCGGCTGATGGCCGAGTGGCGTCCGGATCTGTTCCTCGGATTTACGGTCAAGCCGAATATCTACGGATCCCTGGCGGCCAGGCTCGCTCGAGTGCCGGCGATCAACAACGTGACCGGGCTCGGATCCGCATTCGCCCCCGGCTCACGGTTGCGATCGCTCGTCATCTTCCTTTACCGGCGGGCTCTGCGACGGGCGCACCAAATATTTTTTCAAAATGCCGATGACCAGGCTCTGTTCCGCACCTTGCAGATCGGCGACGACGACAGGACCGCCCTGCTGCCGGGCTCGGGGATCGACCTTACCCATTTCACTCCCGGGCCGGCCAGTGAGGCGGCGGAGGGCCGAATCACGTTCCTGTTGGTCGCCCGGCTCATCCGCGAGAAGGGGATCGAGGAGTATGTCGCGGCGGCCCGGACGCTGCAGCCACACTATCCCGCGCTGCGCTTCCAGATCCTGGGGCCCTTGGAACCGGACAATCCGTCGGCGGTGGGACAAGAGCGGCTGGACCATTGGCAGGCCGAGGGATTGATCACCTATCTGGGCGAGACCGATGACGTTCGCCCGGCCCTTCGCGCCGCCGATTGCATCGTCTTGCCGTCCTACTATCGCGAGGGCGTTCCGCGCAGCCTGTTGGAGGGCGCGGCATTGGAAAAGCCCGTGATCGCCACCGATATGCCCGGTTGCCGTGACGCGGTTATTGCCGGCGAGACCGGCCTGCTTTGCCGGCCGCGCGATCCGCAGGACCTGGCGCGGCAAATGGTGACGATCGGGCAGATGCCGGCGTCGGATCGGCGGGCAATGGGACAGGCAGGCCGCCTACTGATGGCCCGGAAATTCGACGAAGGGATCGTCATCGATCGCTATATGACGGCGATCAATGCGGTATTCGCCGGACAGTAATTCGAGGTGCGCCCGCGTCGACGCGACGCACGGCCCACAGATCGTGACATAAATACAACACTATCTGGGGACTCGCATATCTATCCATCTCACGCTCCGTATTTTTCACAATTCTTTTCATCTTTCCCCTAGATTACGTAAAATTCCCTATCTGCATTGTGCAAACTGGGTTGGGTGGTGTGCGAGGATATTCCGTTGTTCAAGTACCATTACGCCTTGCTGTTGATGTGTTCGGCCGCTGTGGCCTCTTGCGGAGTGATGCCCAACGAGGGGCCCTATAGCGGCGATTACGGCCGGGTTGCCAACGAGCATATCGGCACCGCCGTATCCGGCAGGGTCAAAAACGAGAAGAACAATCTGAAATTCGTGTTCGCCGAGCTCGATGCCCGGACGGTTGAATTGCTGCGCCAGCGGGGCATCATTCAGTTCGACGGCCGGTTTACCGCCCGTGGCGGCGGGGCCGATATCCGCATCGGCATCGGCGACACCGTGCGGGTTACCCTGTTCGAAGCCGGCGCCGGCGGCCTGTTCGTGCCGACCGGCGTGACCTTGTCTCAGGGCAACTTCGTCACCGTGCCGGATCAGGAAGTCGACCGGACCGGGACCATCAAGGTGCCCTATGCCGGGGAAATCCGCGTCTATAACCGGCGACCGTTGGAGGTGCAGCGGGAAATTGAGCAACGGCTTGCCAATCGGGCGATCGAGCCGCAGGCGGTGGTCACCATCGTCAGCCGGACCTCGAACCTCTATACGGTGCGCGGCGATGTCAACAAGCCGGGCCGTTTCAACATGACCCAGCTCGGCGACCGGGTGCTCGACGCCATCGGCAATGCCGGCGGGGCACAGTTCCAGGACTACGAGACCCTGGTCACCATACAACGGCGCGGCCATGAGGAAGCCACCGTTAGGCTGAGCACGATCGTCGCCCACCCGAAGAACAACATCTATCTGCTTCCCGGAGACGTGGTGTCGCTGGAGAAAGAAGAGCGGTTTTACACCCTGTTCGGCGCCAGCGTGGAGAACGGGCGCTACGCGTTCGTGAGCGAAACGATTTCGATCGCCGACGCGTTAGGGCGGGCCGGTGGCTTGCTCGACGTCCGCGCCGATCCGCATTCGGTGGTTCTTTACCGCCACGAACACCGGGACATCCTTGAGAAGATGGGCGCGAAACTGACCGATTGGCCGCCATCGCAATATCGTATCCCGACGGTCTATCGGGTTAATCTGCGCAACTCGCCCGGTTACCTGCTGGCCCAGAAAACCCTGCTCCAGGACGGCGATGTCCTATACATCTCCAACGCGCCGATCATTTCGGTTTTGAAGCTCAACGCGATCATCCGGGATATTTCGGCGACGATCAACGCGGTCGACGGAAATTACAACAACGTCATCGTCAACTGATTTCATTTGCCGTCAATATCGCATCATACCAGGAGCGGTCCGGACCGGACCGCTTCCGGTATGGACAGCCCGCGTCGGCGGCCGGTTCTTGCCGGGGTATCGAGCATTGCCCTGGCGGTCTTCGCCCTGCTGTGGGGTGGCGTTTACATGCCGTTGATCGCGGCGGCGCTGGCAATCTTCACACTGCTGTGCTGGTTCACCACCGACCGGGCAATCGCCGGCGCGCCGCTATTGTGGTTCGGACTTGCAATCTTTTGCGGCTTTCTTGCGATCGCGCTGATCCAGCTATCGCTTTATATCGCCTATCCGGTCGGCGATGCCTGGTTCCAGGCCGGCGCCGCGCCGGCTCTGGATCTGCCGCGACTATATGATATCGAGTTGCTGGTCCTGGATATCGGACTGATCCTGTTGTTCGTGGCGGTATACGTGCTGTTTCACGGCATCGGAGCCAGCGGCCGCGACGCCAAAACCGCCCTGGAAATCTTTATCTTCGCCAATGTCGTGTTCGTGACGGCGACACTGGCCGGCCAGGCCGCGCAATTGGCGACCACCAAATTCGCCTCCTATTCCCACGGTTTCGTCAATGCCAATAATGCGGCATCCTATCTGGGCATCGTGTTGCTGTGCGCGCTCGGCAACCTGGTCGACCATATCCGCCTGCATCGGCCACGCTCGACGATTTGGAGCATCCGCTATCTGCGCTATCTGCGGGGACGGGTCGTTGCCGGCCTGGTGCTGCGCCTTTACGCGGTGATATTGCTGCTATTCGCGCTGATATCCACCGGATCACGGGCCGGCGTGATTGTCGGTCTCATCGCCGCCTTGATCCTGATGGCCATCTTGATGTCCAAGGCCCGGGCCGCTGTCGCCTTGGATTTGGGACGCCGCCGGACCTTTCCGATCGGCGGTCTGGTGCTGCTGATCGCCTTCGGCCTGATCGCGATATGGGTTTATAGCAATGCGGGCACACCGTTCGAGACGGAAATTTCCCGCAAGGGCCTGGCGGACATCAATCGCTTCCGGGTCTACGGACCGGTGACCAACATGATCCTTGACCGGCCGTTGCTCGGCTGGGGCCTCGGCAGTTTTCCGAGCGCCTTTCCGATCTACCGGCCTGCCTCGCTTCCGGTGGACGGCTGGTGGGATCGCGCCCACAGCACCTATCTGGAGATCGGCGCGGAGACCGGCCTGATCGGCCTGGCGCTGGTGATCATCGCGATTGCCGCCGTAACCTGGCGCCTTGTCGGCGGTATCCGCCGCCGGACCCGGCATTATGTCTTTCCGGCGATCGGCCTGTCGGTGCTGATTTTCGTCGCCACGCATTCCCTGGTCGATTTTCCGTTGCAAATTCCGGCGATCGCAGTGACCACGCTGGCGGTGATCACGTTGGCGCTGTGTCAAAGCAAAAGTCACTCCAAGGTGAAATCGAAGGGAACCGACGGCGAACCGGCCTGAACCATTATTGATCGAAATAGGCGCGCAAATCGGCGAACGAGGCCATGTCGGTCCGATCGAGCAGGCGCCGGCGTCGCGGTTCCATGGCCGATTCCAGGATGCGCAGATCGTGTTTGGCGATCTGCCTGGCCTCCTCATCAAACAGGGCGGCCATATGCAGGGCGGCGCGGATCCGCCGTTCGGCCGCCCAGGCCTCGCGCGGTGCCGTATAGGCGGAGAGCTTGTAATAGCGAACCGCATCGGTATTGATACCGCCAGCACGCAAGGACAATTGCGCCAGATTCAGCCAGACTTCCGAGCGCAAAGGCGAACAACGGGCGGCGCCCACAAAGGCTGTTCGCGCAGCCGCCAGGTGACGTTCCGCCGCCTTGCGCGCGCCGGCTCGAATCCCAGCGAAAGCCCTGGTTGCGTGGAGGGTTCCCAAATCCGTGAGGGGGCCCGTCGAACACAAAGACAGGCCGCTCGCCCATTCAATGTCGGCGATTGCCGCATCGAGGGCCGCCGGCGACACCGGTTTTCCGTCATGGACGGCCTGCATGACCGGTGCGCTGCCATAACGCGCGATCTCCGCCGGCAGGATCGCGGCGATCCAGGTCGCGGCGGCAATCGTCAAAAAAATGCGGATCAGGTGCGATGCGGCGGGCATTGACGGACGGCCATCAATAGTCGCGATAGCTGTAGCGCTCGGCCTGGTATCCCTTGCGGTAGCCGTAATAGCCGTAGGACACCGCCTTTTTGAAATCCACACGGTTGATGATTGAGCCAATCATCTTTTCATGGATTTCGGGACATTTGCGCAAGGACGCCATGATCGTGTCCTTGTCGGTCTTGCCCCATTCCACGGTCAATACGAATGTGTCGATGGCGTGGGCCAGGATTCGTGCGTCGACCATGTTGAGGATCGGCGGCAGGTCGATGATGATGGTATCGAAATTCTCGCGAAGGCGCAGCAACAGATCCGAGACCGCCTTGCCCAGAAGATGGTCGAGATTGATGGCCTGGCAATTGGCGTTACGGGCTGGGATAAAGTTCGGATAGCCGTCGAATCCGCGTTGGAACAGATCCGTTAACCGCGGCCCTTCGGCATCGTCTTCTTCGGCGGTCTTGTCCTCCAACGAGGCGATGAACTCATAGAGCCCCGCATCGGTATCCGGCGCCAACATGGTGGTGAGACGCGGCCGGCGGAAATCGCAGTCGATCAAAAGCACGTTCTCGCCGAGCTTCGCCAGATAGGTGGCAAACAGACAGGAAAGCAGCGATTTGCCCTCGCCTGGGCGGGCCGAGACGAAGGACAGGACCTGGCCGCGACCGCCGGCGCGATCGGTCTTTGTGATATTGGTGGCCAGGCGCAACCCGCGCATGACTTCCGAGACGTCGCTGCCGGAATCGGCCAGGGTTTCGGTGACCACTTTCAGGACATTCAGGTCATAGGATTGGGTTTCGATCGCCTCGCGATCCCGACGCCCCTTCAACCGCGCGCGCAACTTGCGGCCCTTGCGGGTCGCGCGGTTGAGCCGGCGCTCCAGGTTGAGATCGGGCAGCAGGCCGAGGCAGCTATAGGAGGTGACCGTTTCCACATCCTCGGCGGTCCACACATAATTGTCGAACTGCTCGCGCATAAAGGCGATACCCACGCCGATCCCCAGGCCGAGCACCAGGGCGAGCGCCAGGGTCAGTTTCTTGTTCGGTGAGCTGGCCTTGGTCGGCACCTGGGCGCGGCTGATAATCCGGGCACCGGTGATCGGTGAGGTTTGGCGTTCGGTGAGTTCGTTATATTTGTCGAGAAGCCGCGTATAGAGGTTCTTGCTGGATGTGGCGCGGCGCTCAAGCTCGCGGAGTTTGATCTGGGTCTGGCTGGAAAAGACCGCCGCCGCCTTTTGCGACTGCAGGTCGCCCTCCAAGGACTGCTCCCGGGATTTGGCAATCTCGTAATCGCTCTTGTAACTCTTGGCGATCCGCTTCAGTTCCTCGATGATCAGGACTTCGATATCGGCGAGCTGGCGGACGATTTTCTTGTAGGCCAGGTGGTCGGCGCCATAGCGGCGCTGGATGTCCGAGGCCTGGCGGGAGGCATCGGAATATTCCCGGCGCAGGTCGGTGATCAACTGGTTGGACAGTGCATCGTTGACAGCGGACGTGGCATCGTTTTCGTCGACGATGATCTGGATGCGATCGTAGCGCGCCTTGGCCTTGGCGGTCTCGGCGCGGGCCACGATCAACTGACTGGAGAGCTGCGACAATTGCTCGTCGGAAACCAGGCCGGTGGACAGGCTGACAATATCGTTTTCAGCCTTGTAGAGTTCGACAGCGCGCTCCGCCTCGATGACTTCGGCCTGCAGCCGACGCAGGCGGTCCTTCAGCCAATCGTTGGCACGACGGGTGGATTCGTACTGGGATTCAAGCTGGTCGGTGAGGTATTCCTCGGCGATCGCGTTGGCCACCTTGGCGGCGCGGTGCGGCCGGTCGGAATAGTAACTGATATCAATGGCGAAGGTCAGGTCGACCCGCGACGCGTCGAGGCGCTCGCGCAATTCCGTGGCGAGAAGGCCGGTCTGGTCGACGGGTCTCTCGATTTCTTTCTCGCGCAGAAACGACAGGGTCAAAAGATCGACCGCCACCTGGCGCACAATCTCGACGATGCCCGGCGGGCCGACATATTCGGGATCGGCGTCCAGTTTCACCCGCTTGACAACCCGGCTGAGCAGGCCGGTGGACTTGATGATCTCGATTTCGCTGTCGACGACCAGATTTTCGCGAATGCCCAACGATTGTAGGGGGCTTTCGGAGACGATGCCCTGCTGGCGCGGATCGATCAGAATGGATGCGGTGGCGGTAAAAAGCGGGGTCGCGAAGAGAAGATAGGCGAGTGCCACGGCGACCGTTATCACCGTCGCCAACGCGATCGTCCACCTGTTGCGGAGCAGGATTTCAGCGACGGCGCGGATCGTAAAGGGATCGTCGGACGCCGACTCTGGGTCAGCGCCCGGCTGCGGACCTCTGGAAAGAGCGGGATCCTTGTTGACGGAAATCAGCATGGGCGCGTTCGGGACAGGTGCCCGGATGGAGTTGGCACGGTATCACAATCGGTGTCCAGGACGTCGACGACCACAACCTGACTTTCACTATTGCCGCTTCGGACGGCTTTGCCGCCCCAACGTCCGACTAGAATGTCGGACTGACCGGAACAAGGCCGCTATTGCCGATCGACCCGGTTATCGTGGAGGAGAAATATTCCTCCGGTTCCTGGGAAGCGCCGGGTTCGGGCAGTTCCTCGGTGGGACCGAAATTGCCGGGTTCGGAACTTGGTCCCGCCGGGCCGCCGGCCGATCCGGCACCGACCAGTGACGGCGAACCGATAGCGGCGACGGCCTGGTCCGGCGATGACATCGCATAGGAGGCGATCAACCTTTGGTCACCGGATTCGGCCACCTTGTTGGCGATGTGTTCGGCTGAGCGGATTGAGGCGGCTTTCTCCTCCTCCGTGGATGCCGCGGCGCCGGCTTCATAGGCCTGGGCAGCCTGGGCTAGCCCGGCGCCGATGCCGGCCTTCTGGGTTGGCCTGGCATTCGGAACGATGCTCAAAATACTGTCCAGCGTGCCGATATCGGAGGTGACGGCGGTGGCCACGTGATTGGCCATCTCCGGCCCGCCATAGCCATAGGTATCGAGGATCGTCTGCGGCGAATTCTTGATGTCGGCGATCTGATCGGGGGAATATTGGTCCGCCGGATCGATGGCCGAAGATCGAAGGGGTTCGGCGGTACATGCGCCCGAATTAACTGCGCACGGCTCGGCGGTCGCCGCATTCTGGGCACTGGCCGGCCCTAGTACAAAAAGCGCAAGCACGCCGGATATCATAAATGCTTTTGAAAACATCGGACTTCCTCCATCCGGACGGAATATACGTATTTTACACTATATTATCAAGGCATGCCTGCCAGATTCGGCGACCGTCCGAATCCAATTTCATCATGGTCAACCGGCCGGAATCGTAGGCTCGGGTATCGATGTTCGACCGGTAGGCCGTCAGGTCCGGTTCGGCGACCGGCGTATGTCCGTGGACGACGTGTTTGGGGAGTGAGCCGGTATAGGTCGTGAAGTCGCCGCGGATCCATAACAGGTCGTCGCGGCTTTGCCCCTCAAGTTTGACGCCCGGCCGGATCCCCGCATGGACGAAGAGATAATCGCCGATCTCGTAGATGAGACGGCACCGGCGGATGAACGACAGATGGGCGTCGGGCATATTTTGATGCAATTGGGCGCGACAGGTTTCCAGGGTCGTTTCGGCCATGTTCATCGGATAATCGATTCCGTATGAGACCAGGGTTTCCAACCCGCCATAGCGGCGCCATTGGCGCAAAATCCGGGGATCGTCCAGAAAATCAAGCAGCGTCGCCTCATGATTGCCCATGAGGAAAATGCATGTATGGGACCGGGTCATGCGGGCCACCAAGCGATCGATCACGCCTTTTGAATCCGGACCGCGATCGATGTAGTCGCCAAGATAGATTTCGATGACATGGCTTGCCGGACGCGCCGCGATATCACTGTCAATGTGGTCGGTCGCCCGGTCCAGGAGGTCTGACCGGCCGTGTATATCACCAATTGCGTAGATCCGGGTGTGCGGCGGCACTTGAAAGTCCGGCGGCGCTTTTGCCGAAAATCCCGTAAGGAACGATTTGAGCCGAAGCAGAAGCATCCGAATAATTCCAAAATTCCAAAGAGGCCGACCATACAGGCAAGCCAGGTGGGCTTCATCCCGATAGGTAGAACCGGAAGACCAATCGGCAATCGCCGCCTTTCACCGTCGGCGGTTTTCTCGACAAGATATAATCGTTTCTACTTACTCAGTGAATTTAAGAAATTGTTAATATTAATAATTATTTAATAAGAATAAGTGTAATGATTTAAATAGATTTATTTTACCGGTTATTTTTCGATTTCTGTAATTTCTAAGTGTTTTACTTATCACTTATACAGGGACCGGGAGATTTTTGATGATCAGCGCCAGAGACGCACTCCTAGCCGCCGGGGCTATTTGGATCGGGTGCGCCAGTGTGTCCGATGGTCAGGCCTTCGTCCCGACCGCCGGCGGCGGCCGGACTAATACCACGGCGTCCTGGATGGTTGAGGCCGGACCGGCGGTGGCCCCCTTCGGCCATCTGGTGTTCTGCCGGCGTCATCCCGGCGAATGCCGCGCGGAGCCGGCGCGGGTCCGCCGCGCACCCGTGCTGACCCGGTCCCGCCGCATGGAACTCGACACGGTCAACAGGCGGGTCAATCAGCGCATACATGCGGCCAATGACGGCGCGGTGGATACCTGGTCCCTTGCGGCCCGATATGGAGATTGCGAGGACTTTGCAATCGCCAAGCGCCATGAATTGATCGAAAGAGGCTGGCCGGCGGGCGCCCTGCTTTTGGCCACGGCCAGGATTCCCGGCGGCGTTAATCACGCGGTTCTGGTGGTCCATACAAGTGACGGCGATTACGTGCTCGACAATTTGCGGACCGGCGTCACCGCCTGGAGCGCCCTGCCCTATCGCTGGCTCAAACGCCAATCGCGAACCAACCCGAAGCGTTGGGTCAGTCTCCGCCCGGGGCGCACCGATACGGCAACGGCCGGCCTGAGCCGGCGTTCCCGATTTTCAGATCAGCTCAAGGGACCGGTTTTGCCGCGGCCGCGGCCGATCCTCGATGCCGCCGACCGTCAGGCGCACGGCGCCCGGCAAACCGAAGTCATCGCCGATCGCAGCGGGATCGCCTCCGGCGCAGAGGCCGCCGACCGCATATGACCCTTCCTTGACCAAGACAATCGGGTTGCAGCACCGGCCGCAATCCGCCCTCTGGATATTGGTCGATCGTTCTAGTGGAAAATCCGTATGCGAGGATCATAATATACTGTAACAGGACAGTATATTATGCCGGCCTTGCCGAAGAAATTGTCGATCCTTTACCTGGATAACAGGGTCTCGGAGACCAGCACCTCCTATAACGAGTTTTCCCTGCCGGCGTCGAACCGGCATGCCATCACCATCTGCACCTATTTTGCAACCCCGTTCCAGGCGCGCGAAGACATCGACCTTCGCGTCGGCGACGGTACGATCTCCGGTTTCATGCGCCGGGTACGCGCAATCCTGCGGGAGAAATCCTTCGACATCATCCATGTTCACACGCCCCATACGGGGGTGATGTTGCTGCTCGCCGTGATCGGAACGGGCGGACTGATGCAGCGCTCGGTATTCACCGTTCACAATTCCTATTCAAGCTTCAAGGCGCGCAACAAGTTGCTGCTTCTGCCCTGCTTCGCTTTTTTTCGCCGGGTGGTTTGCTGCAGCGCGTCCAGCCTCGACAGCTTTCCGGGGATCTATCGCCGCCTGGCCGGCAAAAGACTGTGCCATGTGCAAAATGGTGTCGATGTCGAACGGGTCGACCGGATCACCGCCGGGCTTTCCCGCAATCCCGGATCCGGCAGCACGACGATCGTCTCGGTCGGGCGCCTGATCCCGATCAAGAATCCGAAGAGCCTGGTCGACGCTTTTGCCCAAAGCGGGATCAACACATGCCACTTGCGGTTCATCGGCGCCGGTGCCCTGCGGGATGACCTGGTTCGTGCCGCCGCCGCCCATGGACTGTCCGACCGCGTTGCGTTTTCCGGTCTGATTCCACGGGCCGATGTCTATCGCGCCCTTTACCAGGCCGACCTGTTCGTTTCCACGTCGTTCGGCGAGGGTTTGCCGATTGCCGTCCTGGAGGCAATGGCCTGTGGTTGCCCGGTCATCCTGTCGGATATCCCGCCGCATCGGGAGATCGCCGCGGCCTGCGACGCGGTCATCCTGGTCGCACCTTCCGACATTTCGGGTTTCGCCCGGGAGATCAACCGGATCATGCTGCTTCGGCCGGAGCAGCGTTCCGAGCTCGGGCGGCAATGCCGGGACGCGGTCGAGGCACATTTTTCGGTCGCCGCCATGCTGCGCGGCTATGGTAAAATCTACGATGACGTGGCCGGCGACCGGACGGCACACACCGAACACCAAGCGGTCGGCCATGCAGATTGAACTGACCGGCCCGACCATGGCCGGCAAGTCGACGCTGGCCCGTTCCATCCAGGCCCTCGGCCGGGAAAACGGCATCGACATCGTTTGCGCGGACACCTTCATTCTCGGCCGGTTCGGCTTGAATCGGATCGGCAGCCGGTTGGCTCGTACCGTGTTGATCGACATGATCGCGCTTGCCAGTTGCCTGGCGCATTGGCACCGTTACCGGCGCTTTCTAAGCTTCGCGCTGGGCGCGATCCGCGCGCTCACCGCACCGGTGGCGACCAAGGCCAATCTGGCGCGGAACGTGCTGAAGAAGGTGGGGATCCACGCCTTTATCTCGGCCCGGGATGGCGACGGGTCGATGGTTTTGATCGATGAGGGCACATTGCATGCGGCGCATAATCTCTTCGTTCATGAGGACCGGGAACCGGACTTGGATGGGCTTGCAACTTTTGTTTCGCTGGTGCCACGGCCGCACATGGCCATCCACATCACCCTGCCTCAATCGGCCATCCGGGAGCGACTGGTCCATGACGGGCATAAACGGATCAGCGGGGACTTGGGCGCAAAACGGTTTGCCCGGCGGGCGGTCGAGGTGTCCGATATTCTGATGCAAAACCCGGATCTTCGCCAGACGATATATGTGGCAACAATCGACGGTTCCTTAGGTGATGCCGATCGCGACCGCGCGGTGCTTCAAGCGCTCCGGCATTTGAAACCGGTGGGCGATCCGGTGGACGGGAGGCAACCATGATCCACATCCGGTCGCGGCCGACCTCAAAACCCTTTGCGACAAATGCTCCGCGAGCAGATCCGCAATACCAACCTTCGGCACATACAGGCATGACCATGGTGACTGAGATGCAGACCGGCAATCCGCACATTATCGCATGCTATACGGCTTCCGAAGGATGGCAGATCCTGCTCGACAAGGATTTACGGGCATTCAACGTGCATGCGGATCGGTGCGACAGGTTGTGACCGGAACGAGGCGTATTCCAATGGATCAGCCCAAGCTGCTATCGGTCGTCGCCATCGGCCCGCAAAAGACGGCAACCAGTTGGCTCCACGAAGCTTTGCGGATCAATCCGCAGCTTTCCTTTCCGCTGCAGGTCAAGGAGACATTCTTCTGGGACCGGTACTATGACCGCGGAATCGACTGGTATTTTTCACATTTCCCGTCGAACGGCCGCTTCATCGAGATCGCGCCAACCTATTTCCACAACCTGGAAGCCCGGGATCGGCTTTATGATCACAATGCGAAGATCAAAGTCATCATAACCCTGCGCGATCCGGCGGAGCGCGCGTTTTCGCTATTCTTGCACCACCGCCGCAAGGGACGGACCGGCGACGATTTCTGGCAGGCGGCCGAGGCGTTTCCGGAGATTATCGAAGCCAGCCGCTACGGGACTTATATCGGCGCGTGGGAAACCGCCTTCGGCAGCAATCAGATCTTGATGCTGATGCCGGAGGAGATCGAGCGGCAACCGCTGAAGGTCCTCGACCGGGTCTCTACCTTCATCGGGGTCCGGCCGCATCAGGTCCCGCCGGACCAATTGGCCAAACCGGTAAATGTCGGCGGCGATGGCGGCTCCCGCCGCTTAGCCTGGTGGGGGACGCAGGCGGCCGAATTTTTCCGGCGGAAGGGCTTTCATGGGATTGTGAACACCGGTAAATCCCTGGGACTGAAGACGCTTTTTTATGGACGACCGGGCCGCCCGTCACTGGCATTGTCCAATGACGATCGAGCAAAGCTGCAAAACCTGTTTTCAGACGATATCCGTTTTGTGGAGACCCGTCTCAACACGGACCTGCCAGCATGGCGCAACGGCGGACAATCATAGCGGGGCTCCCGCCGCTTATACCAGGCGCGGCGCAGGTTCGCTCGGAATTGACGTCCGAGCAGACATTGCATTACGCAACATTTCGCGTTTTTGGTGTATGTGATGCGGTGACAGATCGTGGCCGGCAATGAAATCTTATCTGACTGCCTATGAAAGCTGGACGCTTCGCCTCGTTATCCTGCTGGCGGGCATGATTATCGGCATCGTTTGTACACTCGGCCTGTTGATCTTCGCCGGATCCCGCATCGAGATCAGCGGCGTCTTCAATCAGGAAGAGCGGCGGCTGAAGGATGCCCGGATCGAGGCCAAGGTGGAGAATTTGAAGCGCCTGTCCTCGGTGATCATGCGCCGGTTTCACACCTATCAATCAATCTTCGACGTGCGCCTGCTGCCGGTCCTGCCGGCCGATGCCGACGGGGCGAAGCGGCTCCTGGACGGCCGACTGATCGCCGGATCCCAGCCACCCAACTGGCGCTTTTTGCCCGAAATCCGGGATGTGGACCTGATCCGGCTGACTTTTCGCGGCAACGGCATTCCCGAGCACCCGGATATCCTTGCCGAAAGCGCCTTCATACGCCGGGACCTCAGGGCCTATTACGGTGCGATCCTGGAGCCGAACGGCGTGGCCTGGCGGTCGAATGCCGGCTACGAGTTCGAGCTGAAAGCGGTCAACCAACGCTATCGGGCGATCTCCTATCCGTTCATTTCCGTGCAGAAGGTGGCGCCGGATTTTCTGGTGCGCAAGCGGATGACCTCGGTGCCGGCCTTGCGGTCGATCTATCTGCCCGATGGCGCCAAAGCCGATCCCGCCATTTTTGTTGACGATGCGCGATCACGACGGATCTGGAACAGGGACGCTCCGGCGATCGCGGTGCGCAAACCGGGTCCGGCGGACGACGGAAACAGCGGGTCCGCCGACGCCAAGGCCGCGGCCCTGCGCGGTGCGCTGATTTCGCAGATCGCCCGACAGATGCGTGCGGCCGAACAACCCCCGGCGGCCACATCATCGCCAACGGACAAAGATCGTGACAGCGCCCGACAGGACCGGCTTGAAGAACGGTTGAGGGCGCTGCTATCGGCGAGCCTCGATCCCAATCAGACGGGGTTGTTTCTGCTGGATACGCTGATCGGCAACTACGAAATCTTTTCCGTCATCTCCGACGACGTCGCCTTTTCGATCCGCTCGCTGCAAACGCGGCTGAATGCGTTTTATGTCAGTTTCGAAATCACGTTCGAGCCGGTGGACGTATTGGCCGACAAAGGCGATTGTCGGGAAAACAGAATGACGATTTCCGACGAGTTCCTGTTCATCTCGCTTGGGCCTGACAATTACCTGATCCGCATCTACCTGCCCGATTGCGGTCACCACGAGGCGCAGTTTCTGGACGCGGCGCGCCTGCTGGACGGCCTGCGCTTCGTGCTGCCGGAGGACCAGGACGGATAGAGCAATCGTCACCAGCGGTCGCTGACCCGCCATAATCCGCGCTTTTGGCGGCGGGCTTCGTCGGCGAGGTTGATGAACCGCCGGTTGGCGTCCGGGGATGGCTTGGCCCAGCCGCGCCGCAATATCCAGTCCGATATGTCGCGCCCGCCGACCTTGCACCACAGGCGGTCGCTATCTTCCGGCGCGTCCGGATCGGCGAGACAGCGCACCGGACGACCGCGAATGAACAGGCGCAGGGCGGTCTGCGCCTTCGCGCCGCAGGGCCAGGTAAGGTCACCATCAACGCATTTGCGCCTTGCGTCCATTTCGGCGATGCCGCGCAGACGCAGGATTTTCTCGCCAGCCTGCAGTGTCGCCACATTCACGACCTGGACTTTTTCATAAGAGTCGACCTTCTTGAATTCGGGGACCGGCACGATCACCCGGAATAGCGGGCCGGTGGGAATGGGGCCCGGCGTCACGTCCGGTGGCGTGACATCGCGCGCCGTCTGCTTGAACGGAACCAGTTGCGGCGGTTTTTCTGAGACCTTGCGGTCGTCGGCCTTGTCGGTGCGGGTGGCATCGACAAACAGCCAGGCGGCGGCCATGACAACGAGCAGGCCGGCGGCAAGAACGGCTGTCATTGCCAATGGGCCAAAACGGCTGATCCGGCGTTTCGTGGTCGCCTCGCGCATGCTTGGGCGGCATCCGTATCCGATCGAAGGTGCGGGTGGCCGGCGGCGGACCGGTCCGGCTCTCGGCGACAGTATATCAGGGATCTAGTGTGGTGGATCAGAGATACGACACATTAGGCAAGGTGCGCTATTTGACGCCATAACGCGCCAGCATGCGGTAGAGATTGCGTTCGCTGACGCCGAGCTTTTCGGCAATGGTGGTGCGGTGGCCATGATAGCGTTCGACCATGCCAAGCACGTAGGATTTCTTCAGTTCCTCCAGGGTGGGTTCACCGTCGATCTGAAATTCGGCGGTCGCGGTTTCGGGCGCAGCCCGGCTGTTGACGGTCAATCCCAGATGGTCCGGCTCGATAACCGGCAAGTCGCCGGACAGGATGACCGCCCGTTCAACAACGTTGCGCAATTCGCGCACATTGCCGGGCCAATGATAGTTGGTCAGCACTTGATCCGTCGCCGGGGAAAGTTCCTTGAAAATACGCCGGGAAAAATCGTGATTGGCGAGAAAATGCCTGGCGATCGTCGGCACATCCTCAATCCGGTCGCGCAATGGCGGTACGGTGATGACAAATGTGGTCAGGCGATAGTAAAGGTCGTCGCGAAACTCGCCGGCCTGGACCATGGTCTCCAGGTTGCGGTTGGTAGCGGCGACGATCCGGGCATCCGATGTCAGGTCGCGCACGCCGCCGAGCCGGCGAAACTCGCCGGTTTCAATGACCCGGAGCAGCTTGGCCTGGATGGAGGGCATGACTTCTCCGAGTTCGTCGAGAAACAGCGTGCCGCCGGCCGCGCCCTCGATCAGCCCCTTTTTTTGTTTCGCCGCACCGGTAAAGGCGCCACGCTCATGGCCGAACAGTTCCGATTCGAACAGGTTCTCCTGGAGGGTGCAGCAATCCAGGGCGACGAAATTGGCGCCGTTGCGGTCGCTGAGATCATGGATCTGGCGGGCCACCAATTCCTTGCCGACCCCGGATTCGCCCTGGATCAGAACGGTTGTGCTGGCCTCGGCCACGGCCCGGATCAGGTTCGTGACCTGGCCAAGGGCCGGCGAGGCGCCGACCATGAATGGCTGGCCGCGTTTTTGCTGACGGCTGCGCAGGATCTGAACGCTGTGCTTGAGGTCGAGCGTGTCGAAGGCCCGCTTGAGCGTCAGTTCCAGTTCCTCGATATTCACCGGCTTGGTCAGATATTCCAGAGCTCCGGCGCGCATGGCATCGACCGCCTGTTCGATGGTTCCGAAGGCGGTGAGCACGATGACCGGAATCGACTTCGCCAATTGCGGCACGATTTCCAGGCCATCGGCATCCGGCAGGCGGATATCGAGCAGCACCAGATCCGGCCCCTGGCGGTTGGCGATAATTTCGGCTTCCGCCCATGTTCGCGCGGACAAGGCATGAAAGCCCATGGCCGTCAGTTCGCTCGCCAATAACCGGTTGAGCACATCGTCATCCTCGATCACGAGAATGGATTTGGATGATCGCAGCGCGGTCATAAATCCTCCTGAAGGGCGCTGTCCGCCGGTTGTCGTTCCGATCGCGCCGTGTCGGCATCGGGAAGGACGATTTCGAAACAGGCACCGGTTCCGGTTCCCGGTACCACCTTCAGGTCACCGCCATAGCGCTTGACGATGGCCAGCGAAATGGTCAGGCCGAGGCCGGTTCCTTCCACATTGTCGGCGCGGCTTGAATAAAACGGATCGAAGATTTTCGTCGCCAGCTGCGATGAAATACCCACTCCGGTATCCTGTACCCGGATCCGAATACCGTCCGATCTCTCGCCGGTAATGGTCAGCCGGCCGCCATCGGGCATGGCATGGTAGGCATTTTGTATCAGATTGAGGAACACCATGCGCAATTCGGGATCCGTCGCCAGCACGCGCAGATCAGAAGTGCCCAGATCGACAGTCACGTCGATGCCTTTTGCCTCGGCCTCGAAACGCAGCAGCGAAATCACATCGGGGATGATGTCATGGAGGGAGACCAATTGGGGACGCCGGCTCGGCGGCGTGGCCAGGGCCAGCAGGCGCTTGGTGACGTGGATGCATTTGTCGATCTCGCGCTCGACGATGGCGATGTAGTCACCGATCGGCGACCGGCCGTCGCTGCCGCCGCGACGGGCCAGCGACTGCAGGCCGAGTTTGGCCGATGACAGGGGGTTATAGATCTCATGGGCGGTGCCCGCAGCAAGCTGGCCGAGTTCCGCGAGCCGTTGCTGGTGGGAAACATGCATGTCACGTTCCAGATCCCGGATGACCTCGACGATCAGCCGCCGAGTGTCGCCATCGGAACCGGCACGGACCAGGCCGGCGGTGATTTCCACCGGCATTTCAGAACCGTCGGCGCGAATATGGCGGTGAGTGTATTTCGCCGTGGTGTCGGTTTCATTCAAGGTATCCAGGGGGCAGACGAGCAGGGTCGGCACACAGCGGGCGGTGCGCCCCTGGGCTGAAAAACACGGCCGGCCCACCGCCTGGGCCGGCGCCATTCTCAATTGATCGGCATATTCCTTGTTGGCGAGAATGACCTGCGCGCTCTCGTCGATCACCCGCAGGCCGTCCGGCAGGGCGTCGATCAGGTCCTGCAGGAATTGCTCGCGCGTGGCCAGCGCGCGCATCTGGCTCTGCAGGCTGTCGGCCATGGAATTGACCGTCCGGCCAAGATCGGCAAGTTCATCGTCTCCGGCAACGGAGACCCGAGAGTCCAGGTCACCGGTCGACAATCTGCCGGCCACGGCCGTGAGTGCGCCGACCGGCGCCAACACGCTGCGCCGCATCACCAGAAAAATGGCCAAAGCCGCAATTAACAAGGCGACGCTGCCGGCGCCACCCAGCATGATCGCCGTTGAGCGCGCATCGGCGGCGATGCGATCGGCATCGTGTTCGACGATCAATACGCCGTTGACCGGATGGTCCGCCGGCGCGCCGTGGCATTGGGAACAGATTTCGCGATTGCGCACCGGGACGACGCTGCGCAAGACAGTGTGACCGTCGGGCCGGGTGACCATATCCGTACGGCGCTCGATCGTGGTCGGATCGCCGAGGCAGTAATAGCAATCAGGCTCGCGGTGCATACCGAACACCTTGCCCAATTGGTCCGACGCTGAGGCGAACCGCACCTCGCGCTGCCGATTGACGATCAGGGCGGCCTCGATGCCGGGCTGTTCGCCGAGCCTGGCGACAATCTGCCGCAATCCGTCGAGGTCCCGTTTCAGCATCGCATTTTCAAGGGACGCCTGAAGCAGGGAGGTGACCTGTTCGGGGATTTCGGCCTTGGCGCGCACGAGGCGGTCCCGATACAGGGACACGACAAGGACCAGGAAGACCAGCGAAACCACCGTCAACACGACGATCAGGGAAAAGACGAGCCGCCGGGTCAGGCTTTTCCGAATCCAATCCATTTCGCCTATGTCCTTGGCCGCCTGGCGCCATGATCGGGATTGCCGGGCCGCATCGGGCTTTCTGGAGCCAGGCAATCGGTTCCGGCCCTGTCAGGCACCGACCTGCCAGCAATTGACGTGGCGCGGATGAACCGCGCAGACGGAACTCATGTCCCATTGCGGTTCCCGCTGCCTGGCCGGACGGTGATAGATCGCCCGGCATCCGCCACGATCACGGGCATGAAAATCCATTTGCCGAACCGCGCAAAGATCCAGGATCACAACGGAAATGGCCTCGTCATCACACACGTCCATGCACAAACCGCATCCGGCGCGGGCCGTTGGATCCACGTTTATAGCGATTTTTTCGGCGCCTGCATTGAAGGAGGTCAAAGACCCGGAATTGCAGAAACGGGTGGATACCGGGCAATGGGAACACCGAACGGGATCGATGGCCGGAGCCCATAGAGTGATCGCCTCCTGATCCTGCCGCCGCCGCCGGCTGGGCGTGTTGGATATCCGATCGCCCCCTCCGGGCTCGGGCGGGTCGCCACCGGCAGAGGCAAGACGCAAGACGGCCCGGCGGAGGCCCCATCCGGCGGCCCGTTGCAAGTCGTTCGTCATCGCGGCGACGGTGCCGCCCGCCGACCCTGCCGATCGGCAATCCGGCACCCATCCGGCAATGCCGGCTCGATGGCCCCGGTCTCTTCGTCAATGGCTGTCGGCCGCGGGATCCCGGTCTTTTCGAAGAGGCGCTCGCGGATCTCCGCCAGGTAGGCCGCCGTCAACGCAATCAGCGGCACATAGAACGGGCTCCTGGAGCGTTGGCCGATGCGATCGGCGAAATCGTCGATCCAAGTCAGAACATGACGGTCGAGGAATTGCACCGCATCCATGTGCGCCCGGTGATTGCCCAGGTCATGAAGATGAGCCAGGAACTGCAATACCGGCACGAGATGATCGTCCGAACGCACGTGCCAGTGATCCATTTCCAGTGCGTAGCGCCGATAGAACGATCGAATGGCGAACATCGGCTGCTGACGGGCCAGTCCGTCATCGTCCAGCCAGACGGAGGCACAGGGCGAGGTGCCGAAGGCGTGGGTCAGGTAAATCGCCGCATAGTCGGCGGCCAGGTCGTCCAGGACTGCCTGGTCGATCGGCGTCGGCAGCCGCGCCAAGGCCTGATCGATCCGCCGGGACAGGTCGACGACAGTGTCGGCGCCGGCCCGGCGGCGCAGGCATTTTTGAAACGGCAGTTCCCGCAAACGCCGCACAAGCGTATCGGTCAGTTCGCGGTCATGCAGCAGTGCCAAAAACCGCAGGTCCTCGGCAATTGCCCGGTCCTCGGCGGACGGTTTGGGCGCTTTCGACCGGCCACGCCTCATTCGACCGCCCCCTTGCTATGGGGCACGAAGACGATCGACGGATTGGTGAGATCCGGGTCCGCCATGCCGCGCACCTGGCGGACCACATGGTCGGCCGCGCCGCGCGCCTTGGTGTCGTAGGTGCCGTCACGCAACTGGTCGACCGGCCCGATGTCTAAGACGCGCATCATGCATGCCATGACGCAATAGGGTTTGCGGCCAGCCTCAAGCTCGTCAATGCACATATTGCACTTCTTGACGACATTTTCCTCCACGTCGAATTGCGGCGCGCCGAAGGGACAGGCGGCCTCGCAGCGCCGGCAACCGATGCACAGGGTGGAATCGATATCCACCACGCCGTTATCCTTGCGCTTGAAAATCGCGCCGGTGGGGCATGTGGGCAGGCATGCCGGCTCGGCGCAGTGATTGCACGACATGTTGACCTTGTAGGCATAGACGGCCGGAAAGCTGCCGCCTTCCACATATTGCACGCGGCGGAAGCGTGGCCCCGGCGGCAGTCCGTTCTTGTCCTTGCAGGCAATTTCACAGGCGCGGCAGCCGATGCAATCGACATTGTTGTGGATGAAGCCGAGCTGCATATCGGGCACGACCGGGGTGTAGGTTTCCCGCTTGCGCCTGCGCACGGCGGCGGCAATTTGTTTGGTATCTTTGGTAGCCATGTTCAAAATCTCCCGAGGCCGCCTCCAGTCACATGTCCCGCCGGAACACGTGGCTGCGGGCGGTGGCCAATTGGTCCCAGCCGGGCCGGTGGTCGAGGTCGGTCTTTCTGATGTCCGCCAACACGGTGTTGTAGGCAAAGGCGCCGGCCGGACTCGGCTCATCGAGGGTCAGGAAATCGGGATTACCGGCACGGTCGACGCCGTTCTCGTCCAGATCCATCCACGCCCCCTCATGCAGCACGGCAACGCCGGGCATGCAGCGCTCGGTGACGTAGAC
This sequence comes from Rhodobiaceae bacterium, assembly GCA_965224185.1. Lineage (GTDB taxonomy): Bacteria > Pseudomonadota > Alphaproteobacteria > Rhizobiales. The sequence continues at coordinate 1,393,325 of OZ245042.1, forward strand.
CGGTACGATACAGGACCCGCGATCGTTCCAAACCACCACCGTGTCACCGGTCTTGATGCCGCGGGCACGGGCATCGGCGGCGTTCATGGTGACCTCCTGCTCGTAGGTCTCGCGCAGCCAGGGGATGTTGTTGAAGATCGAATGGGTGCGCCAGCGCGGATGCGGGCTGATGACGTGGAACGGGAAGTCCTTGATCTTATGACTGTTCAGACTTTCCCAAGGTTCGATCCATTTGGGCACCGCCGGGATCGGATAGCCGTATTGGGTTTTCTTCCAGTCCTTGATCTGGCCGAGATAGGTGGAGAAGATCTCGATCTTGCCGGACGGGGTGTTGAAAGGCACACCTTGATCGATCTGCGCCTGGAAGGCGACATGGGGGCGGTCGAGGCGGAACTTGTAGACGCCGCGCTTTTTGAACTCCTCCCATGACCATTGGACGCCCTGGTGGCTTTGCACCCGGGCCCACCAGTCGGTCAGATAGGCCTCGTCGACGGCATCGTTGTGCTCAAAATAGTCGCGGTTGGCCTTGGGATTATAGGCCGGACCGAATCCGAGCCGGTAAGCCAGTTCGGTGAAGACCTGGAAGTCGGTCTTGCTTTCGCCCAAGGGCTCGATGACCTTGGGCCGGTGGATGTAGTAATGGCCCTTATACCAGGGCAGGGCCACGTCATGGCGCTCGAAGTGCGTGCAGATCGGCAACAGCACGTCGGCCCAGATGCCGGACGGGGTGATGGTGGAATCCATACACACCACCAGGTCCAGCTTCTTGATCGCCTCGATCTGCTTGTTGACGTGCGTGAGCTGGTTGAGCCAGTCGGAGCCCTGCCAGAAGATCGCCTTGATGTTTGGGATCTGGCCGTCGGTCTGGTCGTTGCGCGGCCAGATGCCGATCTCCTCGCGCTGCACATCAGGATAATTGAGCACGCAATGGGCCCAGCGGTCCGATTTAATAGAGGCGTACCAGACATTGGCGTATTGATCATAAGGGTAGGCGGTGCCCTCCGCATGCCAGGCCTTGCCGACCCCTTCCGCGCAACCGCCGAGCACGCCGATATTGCCGGTCATTGCCTGCACGGCGGCCGCCATGCGGTTATATTGCTCGCCGTAAGCATTGCGGCCGGGGCCCCAGGACGCCTTCAGCGCCGCCGGCTTGGTGGTGGCGTATAAATGCGCCAGTTTGCGGATGTCGGCTGCCGAAACGCCGCAGATCGGCTCGGCCCATTCCGGCGTCTTCGGCTGGCCGTCATAATTGCCGAAAATATAGTCGCGGAAGCTTTCGCGGCCATTGGCCCAGCCGGGCATGGTGCCCGGGTCCATGCCCTGGCAGAAGCGGTTGATGAATTGCTGGTCCTGCAGGTTCTTGTCGAAGATTTCGTGAGCCATGGCGGCCAGCATGGCGGCGTCCGTATTCGGCTTGATTGGGATCCACCAGGCGTCATAGGTCGACGCGGAATCGGTATATTGCGGATCGACGACGACGAATTTGCAGCCGCGCTGCTTGGCGAGCCGCATGTAGTAGAATGTGTTACCGCCGTGGAACGTATAGGCCGGGTTCCAGCCCCACATGATGATCAGCTTGGAATGGGCGAAGGCGTCGTCCTCGTTGCCGTCCTCGATGGTGCCGAAGGTCATGCGCGAGGAAAACGTCGTCCCCTGATAGGAGGGCACCGACCAGGAACTGGTACGGCAGCCGAACATGCCGAGGAAGCGGCCGAGCAGACCCTCGATCTGGTCGGATTTGTGCAGCACGCCATAAGAAGCACCCGCATAGCTTTGGTCGAGGATCGCGGTCGGGCCGTAGGTGTCGCGCAGATGGACCATCTTTTCGGCGACCATGGTCAGCGCCTCGTCCCAGGAAGCGCGGCGGAACCGGCCCTCGCCGCGCTCGCCGACCCGGATCATCGGATAGAGCAGACGCTCAGGGGAATAGAGCCTTGATCGATACGAGCGGCCGCGCAGGCAGGCGCGCAATTGCGGCACCTCTTCGGTATCCGTTCCGTAGGCATCGCCCTGATAGGCGCCGTTGTCGGTCGACAGGCGGACGATGACATCGCCCTTCTTGTGGGCCACCAACATGTGGCGGGAGCCGCAATTATGGGCGCAGGACGTGACCACGGTGGTCAGGTCGTCATCGCGTGGATAGGGCTCGTAGGCGAAGGCGGCCGCGTCGTCGGATAGGGTGATGGGCACCAGTCCGGCCGATATGCCGGCAGCGGCGGTCTTCAGGAACTCGCGCCGGTCGAGGGCAAGCTTGCGGTCATCTTCCGGGGCGTGGCGCCGTAATGTCATCGTCCTACCTGCAGGTTGTCGGCCCGGCACCGTGCCGGGCGGATGAATTGTCCATCGATTGCTCATTGGGCCGGCTTGCGGAACCGGGCTTCGGACCGGGTCGGCCGCCCCTTCGCCCATTCGGGCGTCTCTTCGTCCATGTCCGGCCAGGGATTGCGCGGATAGGGATAGGAGATGCCGTACCATTGGCGGCCGCCGTGGCAGCCGTAGCAAACATCGGAACCGGACCGGGCCAGTTCCTCGATCTTTTCGGCCTTCAGATACGTCACCTGGTGGCGCACGGTGCGGAACAGATCTTCATGGCAGGTGAGACATCCATTGGGCGTCTCGTCATCCTCAAAATCGGCGCGGGCCACCGGCCAGGGATCATCGAGGCCTTCCATGAATTCGACCGGGAACGAACCGTGACAGCGCAAACAGGTTCCTGAGGTATTGACCGTTTTGCGCAGGGTGAATGCCGGTGGTGCGGTGTCGGTGACCGTCGGCACCTCTTCGCGGGGATCGTGTCCCTGGTGACAGAAGGTGCAGGACAGGTCCATCACCTGCTTGGCAAGGGGGGAGGCGAGGTGGCGCCAATGAAAATTGGCCTGGTCGCCGGTATAGGTGTCAAGCGTCTGGTACCAGGCCAGGGCGTCGACGGCGTCCTTGCCCGATGGCGTCTTCGCGCGGACCGGCCGGTCGACGACTTCCTGATGACAGGCCAGACAGTCGGCGTTCGTTGCGGTGTCGATGGCCGGCTTGAAATGAAGGGGCGTCCAGGCGGAACGGCCATAGTTCACACTCGCCACAGTGGCCTCTGTCCGGTCGGCGTTTTCGGATTTACCGCTCTGGGCGGCGACCGGCGCGGCGATCGCAAGCGCCAGGAGAATGGGCAGGATTGTCTGGATTGGATGCATTCGCATGAGGTTTACCGGCGCATTTTTTTGGCGAAAGGAATGGATCGGCGATACGCAGCCGATCCATTCGGATTTGAAAATGAGCGTGATTACAGGCGCTTAATTGTCGGACTTCTTCTTGTCACCCGACATCCCCTGCATACCGGACATACCGCCCATACCGGACATGCCACCCATGCCGGACATGCCACCCATTCCGGACATGCCACCCATGCCTGACATACCGCCCATGCCGCCCATGCCGCCCATACCGGACATGCCGGACATACCGCCCATGCCGGACATACCGCTCATGCCTGCCATCTGGGGCGACCAGCTATACTGGGTGCAGACCCAGCCGCGGCCAAATCCACCCATGCCAGACATGCCTTGCATGCCACCCATGCCGGACATGCCGCCCATGCCGGACATGCCACCCATGCCCTGCATGCCGCTCATGCCGCCCATGCCAGACATACCACCCATGCCTTGCATGCCGCCCATGCCTTGCATGCCGCTCATGCCCTTCATACCGGACATACCGCCCATGCCTTGCATGCCGCCCATGCCCTTCATGCCGGACATACCGCCCATGCCTTGCATGCCGCCCATGCCCTTCATGCCGGACATACCGCCCATGCCCTGCATGCCGCCCATGCCCTGCATGCCGCTCATGCCACCCATGCCGGACATACCGCCCATGCCAGACATACCGCTCATGCCGCCCATACCGGACATACCGCCCATACCGGACATACCGGACATACCGCCCATGCCGGACATACCGCCCATGCCGGACATACCGCCCATGCCGGACATGCCACTCATGCCAGCCATTTGGGGTGCCCAGCTATACTGGGTGCAGACCCAGCCGCGGCCAAATCCACCCATGCCAGACATGCCCTGCATGCCGCCCATTCCTGACATACCGCTCATGCCACCCATGCCGGACATGCCGCCCATGCCGGACATACCGCTCATGCCGCCCATACCGGACATGCCACCCATGCCGGACATACCACTCATGCCCTTTTGTTCGGCGGCCGCCGCGCCGGCAACCGTCATCGCTGCCAGGATGGTCGACGCCAAAAGAATGTTCCTTTTCATCTCTCTCAATGTCCTTGTTACTTGAATTCGCCGCCAAATTCGGACCGTGACGGCTTGCTATGGTTGAACCGCGGCCCCCGGCAATGTCCTCCCCGGCAATCCATCAGCACCGAGGTCGGGCCGCATCTCCATCCTGCTGGTGAAGATTGCGGATATCGTAGGGACCGGTGGCGTTGGGGCGTGTGAATGGCGTGTACCAGCCGCCCTGATCGGCGAGCATGGCGGTGACGCTGCGGGGAACATCGCCTTCAATGCCCCGGGTCGCGCAGGCCGACCATTCACCGGATTCTACCGCGGCGGTGGATGCCGTTTGCTGCCGGCTTTCGCTGGCGGCACTCGGTGCGGCGGCCTCTTGCGCCCCGGCCATCAGCGGTCCCATGACTGAAAGAAGAACTGCGCTTGTGGCGCAGGCAAAACGGATAATGCTCATCACGCCTCCCGGCATGGTTAACGGTTTATTAACCGTGAGCAAATCCTGTGCCACAGACTTTGTCGGCACTATCTCATTGTTATTACAAGGCTTTTATATCAACCCGCAACGCCGCGTCGCCGTGACGGCCAGAAACTACTGACATTTTGTCAGGTTCACGGCGGGCTGATGTTTAGAGCTTTGATATTGCTAACAATTTGTCATGACATAATGTCATGTCAGCATGCCGGTTCGACATTCGGGCGGATCGGCGGGAATGCCCGGACAAGGGGAACTGGTCGGCGATCCAAAGGCGATCATTTGCGAAGACCTGCCCGCCAAATTGACGGCCTACATGGACAAACACGGCAAACTGCCTAAGGATGTCGAAGCCCGGGAGCGAGGGGCTCTGGGGGCCTTAATGCACGCCGGATATCTGCGAAAAATGAGCGGACGTCATGCCGATCGGACTTGAAAATCAGATCATCGACCGGAGCCTATACGATCGCACCGCGAAACGGTTCGGCGCGGCGCAGATCCGCCTGCCCAAGATTGCCCAATTGGCCGACCCGCTGGCTCACGCGGACACTCTGCCCGCGCTCGACGACGTGGACCCGGACGCCGCGGATGCCCGTAATCTGTACCGGGTGCACTGGCACAATGATGCCGACCGAAGCCGCTTGGCGGCGGTTCCCGACCATATCGTCCTGCCGCCGGCGCTGACCGGCGTCGATGCGACGATCATCACCGTTCTGGGAAACCGCTTCCCGATGATCGGCGCCCACAAGGTGCTCGCCGCCTATGGCTGCCTGGTGCCGCGGGTGATTACCGGGCAATTCGACCCGGCCCGCCACCGGGCGATATGGCCGTCGACCGGCAATTATTGTCGCGGAGGCGTGGCGATATCGCGCATATTGGGCTGCCGCGGTGTGGCGGTATTGCCGGAAGGCATGAGCCGGGAGCGCTTTCAATGGTTGGAGAATTGGGTTCAGGAGCCGTCGGACATCATCCGCACGCCGGGCACGGAGAGCAATGTCAAGGAAATCTATGACGCATGCCACCGGCTCGCCGCCGAACCGGACACGGTCATCCTCAACCAGTTCAACGAGTTCGGCAATTACATCATTCACCGGGCGGTTACCGGGCCGGCGGTCGCCGCCGTGTTCGATGCGGTCGCGATAGACCGGCCCGGCCTCAGACCGCGTGCCTTCGTGTCGGCGACCGGATCGGCGGGCACATTGGCCGCCGGCGACTACCTGAAGCAGGAGCGGGGCACGGTGAATTGCGCGGTGGAGGCGCTGGAATGCCCCACCCTGCTCTATAACGGTTTCGGCGAGCACAATATCCAGGGCATCGGCGACAAGCATGTGCCGTTCATCCACAATGTGATGAACACGGATTTTGTGATCGGTGTTTCCGACAAAGCCTCCGATGCCGTGAACCTGTTGTTCAATTCCGGAACCGGCCGAACCTTCCTGTCGACCCGCAAGCAGATCGACCAGGATCTTGTCGGCCGGCTCGGCGATCTCGGCCTGTCGTCGATCGCCAATGTGCTCGGCGCCATCAAATATGCCAAATATATGGGGCTCGGTGCCGACGATGCGGTGCTGACGGTTGCCACGGATGGTGCGGATCTCTATCACACGGAGCGGGCGAAGACCGAGGCCGAACAGTTTGACGGCGGCTTTGACGAAATTTCAGCAGCTGAAGTCTTCGGCCGCTATCTTCTGGGCACGACCACCGACAATATGATCGAAACGACCCGGCGCGATCGGGAGCGGATGTTCAATCTGGGCTACTATACCTGGGTGGAACAGCAGGGCGTGTCGCTCGCCGATTTCGAAATCCGCCGGCAGCCGGAATTCTGGGACGGATTGATGGATATGGTGCCGGTCTGGGATGGGATGATCGACCGGTTCAACGCCGATGCCGGCCTGGCGTGAGGTGCCGGAACTGGAAGGCTCAGGGCTCGATCCGATTGGACGAGCCTTGGTGCGGCCGGTCACACCGCGTCATCGGGCGCGAGGGCCTGCCGCGTGCCGGACGCGGCCGCCGCCTTGATCGCCTCGACCACCTGCAGCGTCCGCAACCCTTCCCGGCCGCTGACAATCGGCGCGGCTAAACCGTTGATCACGGCCAGGAAATGGCGAAATTGCGCGACCAGCGGATCCCGTGCTTCAGTCGGCAAAATCGTCTTCTTAATCGGCTCCCACCAGCCCCGTTTGCCCGGATGGTGCCACAGGGCCATATCGGGGATCGACAGGGATGCCTTGCTGCCGCCGATCGTGTAGCAGGCGCCGGTCACATGCGGATAGGCCGGGTTCTCGGCCGCCGTGAATTCCCAACTCCATGGCCCGACGATGGCATCGGAAACGGCGACGGTGCCGAGGGCACCATTTGCGAATTCCAATAAGATTGCCGCCGTATCCTCCACCTCGTGACCCCGCGCCTTTCGGGATTCCATGGCCTGGACGGCCATGATCTCGCCGACAAGGTGCCGGATCAGATCGACATCGTGGATCAGATTGATGAAGACCGGACCCGCGCCCTTTCGGGTGCGCCAGCCGGTTTCGAAATAGTCATCGGGCTTATAAAGCCAGAACTGGGCATTGACGGCGATAATATCACCGAGGCGGCCGGACTGAATCGCCTCCTTGGCGGCTTTGATCAGCGGATTGTGGCGCCGGTGGTGGCCTATGAGCAGCGGCACATCGGCGGCTTCGGCGGTCGCAACGAGACGCCGGGCGTCGTCCGACCTGTCGGCGATCGGTTTTTCTATAAGCGCCGGAATGCCGGCCTCGATACAGACGATGCCTTGGGAGACATGAAGCCGGTTGGGCGTTGCGACGATCACGCCATCGGGTCGATGATCGTTGAGAAAGCGGGCCAGATCGTCGGACCAGACCACGCCCTGCTCCCCGGCTACTTCCTTGGCATGGGGTGCCGGATCGACGATCCCGGCAAGGGTCGCGTGGCGCGCGACAATCTCGATATGTTTGCGCCCGATCAGGCCGGCGCCGGCTACGGCGATCCTCGGATTCGGCGCGGTTGGGTCCTCAATCATGGAACCGCCAACCTCTTACCGGATCCCGGGCCATCTATTCATCATCCTCGAAATGGCCGGCAGCGGCGAACCCGCCGCCCTGACAGCGCACCGCCGGATGATCCGGGTCAAGCGGCGGGTGGGCGGCCTCGATTTCGGCGCGATATTGCTCAGCGCTGTCCTTCGGGTGCCAGCCGAGAAAGGCCGCATGGCCGTTATCCCACCATTGCTCGCGATTATCGGAAGCGCCATAAAGCACCGTTGCCCCGACGCGATCGGCGGCGAAGACGCATTTGACGAATTCGGCGAAATCCCTCGGACTCAGCCAGGTGGCGAGCATCCGGCGATCGCGGGGTTTTTCGAAGCAGGAGCCGATGCGGATCGACACGCTTTCAACGCCGAACTTGTCAAAGTAATAGCGTGCCAGATCCTCGCCGAAGCACTTGGAGACTCCATAGAGACTGTCGGGACGATGGGCGGCGGTGCCGTCGAGCCGGGTCTCCCGGTCGTGGAAGCCGATGGCGTGGTTGGAGCTGGCAAACAGGATGCGTTTTCCCCCGCAGCGCCGGGAGGCCTCGAAGATGTGATAGGTGCCGCGGATATTGGCATTGAGGATGGTCTCGAAGCGGCCCTCGATCGATTTGCCGCCCAGATGAACGATGCCGTCCACGCCGTCGACCAGGGCGGTCATGGCGTCGAGATCGGCGAGATCTCCCTGGACGATCTCCTCGCCCGGACCCGCCTCCCCCAAATCCTCAATGTCGGAGAGACGCAGGCAATCGACCCAGCCGGCCAGTTCCCTGCGCAGGATAGTCCCCAACCCGCCGGCGGCGCCGGTGATCAATATGGTTTTCATGGCGGTCCCCTGCTCCCACACCGTCATTTCATTGGGCCATCCAAATCCGGCGGCGCGAATACGGCGTCAACGACTTTGCCGGAATTCTAAGGGCAATGCGCGGAACGGCAAGGTAGTTCAGCGCACCTCGTCAACCTCCCGGCCGGCGTCCACCCGGAACTCCCCATGGCTTCTCGGGTTGATGCCGGGACGGTAGCTCTCCTTGACGCGCGTGTCTCGCTGGTCGAGCCGGAAAACAATGTGTCCCGCGCTCACCCCTGTCAGCTTTACCGAACCGCCGCATGCCCTAGCGACAAAATTTCGGCTTCAAGTGGTTCACGCCGGAACCGATGGGAATTTCGTTCCGGCGCCCGCGGACCGCGAATTCGTGGAACCGTGTCGGTGCGAAAACCGGTGCAGAAAGTAATTGAATAGCTTGTTGATCTGTGCAAAAATGAGTTGAAATACACCGACTCATGCATTTTTAGGCTGAAATTCAGTCGTGATGCAAAGCACTCCCGCGGTGGATCGGACATAAAGAGCAATCGTCCTTGGTCGTCTAACAAAAGCGAAAATTATGGCACGGATGCCAACGAAGGAAAGGGAGGCACGGCGGTTGCGCGCAATGCGAGACCTTGAGCGCGGGTGGAGCCAGGTCGAGGTTGCGCGGAAGTACGGCGTCACATGTTCAAGCGTCAGCAATTGGGCGATGCGGTTCAGGATTGGCGGTGCGGACGCGCTGCGCGCCCGCAGAATCGGCCGCCCGCCCAGATTGAACGGGGCTTCCGGCAAAATCGGACTGGTACACCGGTATATCGTTGAGAGTTTTCCGGAAGAGTTCGGGCTTGAGCCGACACCGTGGCACTGGCGAGCAATTCAAGCATTGGCATTCGATGAATGCGGACTTGAACTGTCCCGTTGGACGATTAGCCGATATCTGAAATCGTGGAACATTGTCCCGCCGCGGCAATTGACCGAACTCTCGACGGGTTCCTTGCGAACTATTTTTCTGAATCCGGAATTGGCGTCTTCCAGAGCGCCATCCAGATCGAAGCGGGGACGGACACTGGCCTTCGTCATCAGCCAGGGTTCGAGTCGTCGACTGGACGACGACGGCCGTCGGCGCCGGTCGAAAAAGGTATTTGCGCTTTGGAGTATGAACGCCAGGAGAGAATCCACGTTCGCCTACTATGCCAGTCCGCCGACGATTGGACATTGTGCAGATTTCATAAGTCGCCTGATACCAAATGACGAAGTAAACGTGCTTATTCTCACTGTAGATATGCCGTTTAATCAAGAAGATGTCGCGCGAGCGCTAAAAAAGGACAACGTCGTTGTTCGAGCGCTTCCGCAGCATAGTCGGAAATTCGGTTTCGCTTCCCAAAACGGATAGGAGCTAGCGATGAGCGCCAGAGTGAATGCAATAGCCAACAAAATAGCACGTCGAGTTCTCTCGGATCGAACCCCGCGACGTCGCAAGCCGAAACCCAGGCGGCCGGCCGTTGCACGCGGTCGTGCCCGTCGATCGAGAAAAGCGCCGCTGGCGCAAGCGGTTGCGTCCGCGGTAGTCCGTCGACTGGCCGGTAAGCCAAAACGGGCCGGGCGTCCCAAGGCCAAGCGCGGTCCGCTTGCCCACCCTGCTGCGCGCGGGCCGGTACGCAGACGTAAACCGCGGAAATCGTTGAACGCGGCCGTGGCAAGTGCCGTCGCGCTGCGCCTCGCCCGGCGGCGATAAACCGAGCGCCAGACTAGCTGCGCGAAGCGTGCCGTGAACGTTGCCTGACCGGCTTCAATAGCGGATCGACCGACCCGGTTTGTGGCCGCTTCGGCGCAGCTTGATTTTCCCGCTCTTTATTGGGAGCAGTAGCATGAACGGTTATCTCAACAATCTAGCGCGGCAAATAGCTCTTGAAATCGCGCTGCGAACAACTTGGTCGCAACGCGCCTCACTGATTGAAAGAGGTTCACCGCCGCGGGCTTCGCGAGGAAGGGGGCCGCGTTCCAGGCGATTTGGCCGAAGACGCAGTTCCCGAAATCTCGCCACCATGATCGGCAGTTCCGTCGTCCGTCAACTTGGCCGTCTCCCGAAACCGGATACGGGGACCGAACGGTCCTATGCGGTCAATGGCATCGTCCAGGACGTCGTGGGCTCCCTGACAACCGGCAAAGGGCGAGGCGCTCATTGGGCCGCCAATCCGAGCAACCGGAACTTGACTGACCTGGATACGGAGAAGATCGCCCATGGCGTTCTTGATCGTTTACAGGAATTGGCCGAGCAGCACGGGAACATGCACGACATAATCGTCGATGGGATTGCCGAGAAGATACCTTTGCCCATAGTGACCGGTACGCCCGACGACCGGTCGGAATTCACCCGAGAAATTGCCCGATCGATTGCGGAGGCAATTCAGGACCAGGAAGATTCAAAAAACGGGAAATTAGATTCCGCTGAGCCGCAGGAAGAGCCTGATAAAGGCAAAGTGGCTCTGGCAAAGAAAAAAAAGGCGGATACCAAGAAATCAGCCGCCAAAAAGGCAACGAATAAAAAGGCGGCCAGCACCAAGGCCGCGGGTAAAAAGGCAGCCAGTACTAAAGCAGCAGGTAAAAAGGCAGCCACAAAAAAGGCGGATGCCAAAAAATCAACCGCAAAACAACGCAAGAAGGCTTAGCACTTTATCCAAAAGAGGTTGCCAATTCTCGGATCGCGGATCCAATCGATGCTTGTTGAGGAGCGGCAGGCGGTCAATTCAATCCAGTTCCGGCTTCCGGGGGGCCATTATACCAGAGCATCTCGCGTCGGCCGCAGGGCGCCGTGAGACATGCCGGCATCGACCCGTTGACATACCCGGATAGAGGTTTGTCAACGGGTCTCAGGTGTGCTTAACGTCTGCAGCTATAGATCGTTCCATGCAGTCAGCACACCAAAAATCCGGGAACGCCACCGTGAAATTCGAAGATGATACGCCCAGTCCTGGTGCCCTGCCGGAAATCTATCCGAAATTTCCACCGGCAAACGTGTTTTTGACACCCGACCTGCTGGCACCGGACAATTTTTTTGCCTTTGAGGGCATCGATGGGACCGGAAAGACCACGATCATCAGAAGACTTATCGACAGATTTGAAAAAGACGGACGAAAAACGCACAACCTACGGCTGGGAAAATCCGACGTCACCGCGCATGCCCTTGAGCGAGCGAAATGGCTCAACTCAAATCCAATGACCTTCAGTCTCCTGGTTTGGATAAGCGTGTATGAGGCATTGAACTCGGTTAGAGCCTATCTCAACACGGAGGACTTGATATTCTTCGACCGATACTGCCCGACCGTCAGAGTGCGCGGCATTCTGGAAGGTTTGCCGACCCACTATATGGACCTGATCGAGAAGGGTCTGTCGATGCCGCGCAAAATCTTCCTCGTTGAGTCTGATTTGGAGATATGCTGCAAGCGGATAATTGATCGCGGAAGGGGAGTAAGTTATTTCGAGGCCGGATCCCGTATTGTCGATAATGTCGGCGACGCGATAACGGAGACCGATATTTCGGAGCGCCGGTCGGATGCTCATCGGTCAGATCAGCTGTTCAAGCACCTGACGCGCATGAAGAATGAACTTAGAAATGTATTGGCGAGCTATCCAAATGTCGTGCTTGTTAACAATAATAACGAATTAGATGACGCAATTGATCAAGTATTTCATGAAATCTGCTTCTGCCTGGAACGATAACAGGCGAATTTTTAATCATTAACACCATTACCAACATGCAACGCAGATACCACCGTTGCTAATTTACGGGAATTTGACTACCCTATCTCGAACAGAGAATTGAACGAGTTCAAGCATGCGAAGTAAGTTTGTCGAGTCTCTAGCAAGCTCAATCGTCAGCCGTTTGAACGTCCGGCCACCCACAACCGGGCCGCGAATGCGGTCGGCTTCCGACGTGATCGCAAGCCGTCAATTCCAGCACTCGCGAATGGGCCGGCCGGGTCGGGCCGGCATGAGGGATCTCAAGATCGGCCCGCCGGGTCGACTTAGTGCCAGCCCGGCAGCCATTCGGCGGTCCGCGGGGCGACATGACCGCTGGCGCGAGGATCTGGTCGACAGAATAGCGGCTGCCATTGTTTTGAGAATGACTACCGACGACGACGAAGACTTGCCGTTGGAGCAGTTCGAGGTGTGACTTGGGTACCGGAAAGCGAACAAACAAGCGAGCAAAATCGGGCGGCCTGGACGCATCCATAGCGCCGGAAGACCGCGTTGTCATGGGGCTGTTGTCCGGCAAAATGCCGTCACCGGACAAACTCGCATCATCGATATCGCCGGATATCACGATATCGAAACTTTTTAAGATCTGGCAACTTCTACCGTCCCTGCCCGACAAGGCGCTGTCCAAGTCCTATGCAAAAGCGCTCGGTGCGGGCAATTTGGAGAGGCTCAGAAATGCAAAGCTTGCAGTCACGGCATTTCAGCAAGCGCAAATCTACGGAAACCGGAAACTCCTGAAGCAATTGCGACAGAGAGACATTGCCTATTCCCTGTTAAAGGGCGCGGCCTCCGGGTGCTTGCTTTACCCCGAACGAAAGTTGCGGGCATCCTGGGATGTTGATGTTGGCGTCGCCTGGTCGGATCTGGAGCAGGCGGAAGCTGTCGCATTGGAGTGCGGATTCCATCAGGCGCAAAAAGACCCGGAACTGCCGAAATTTTATCGTGCTGATCGCGAGCTACGCGCAATCGTGGAGGAAAGCCATTTCGAACTCGGTTTTCTCGTACGCAGATTGCAGCCGACCAATTTGCCGAAATCGGTAAGGGCGGCGATAAGACATGAAAAATGGGCTCATCAGTTCTGGCATGGTGTCTATGACACGCACCCGTGGTGCTATGTCGTGGTCGACATTCACCACAAGATTTCATTGGACATTGAACTCGATGCGCTATTGGCGACGAGACAATCGGTAAAGGTGGATGGCGAGAAGGTTTATGTTCCAAGCTACGCCTGGCTTGCGGCGCATCTCATCTTCAAGCTGTATTGGGAGGGCGTGCACAATTATGGCAAGGGACTATATCAATACGCTGATCTCGTGCGGCTCATACCGCATCTCGACCAGTCCAGTTTTGGACAATTGGTCGATATTTTGACGTCCTACAACCTGATTGCCGGCGCCCATTATGTCTTCAAGCACGTCACCAAGTTCGGAATAACCGTCCCGCGTCATATTGACGATTTCATCCGGGAATCCCAGTATCCCCAAAGCGATAGCGATCCGATACAGATCAATGATCTTGGCGATGTCTGGCCAAAACTTTGGGGGCGGCGGTAAGACCGACGGAACAAACAATACCAAGGACGATCAATCAAGCCCAAGTATCTTATGCGTCTGAAGTGAAAGTATATATCCGAATTTCATTGCAACATTAACGCATTCCCTCATGTTTTCTTTGTTTTTTTTGCTGTCGACATCATCTCGAGGCATGACATAAACAACGGCGCCGGGCGGAGGCCGATACAATTTCAAAGTTCTTTGTTTCATTTGCGTTGATTGGCTTGGCAATCCGTCGTCGGGATCGACGGCGCCCGACGCCAGAACATATTTGTAGGCGGTAATTCTTGAAACAATTTTCGGATGAATTGATTTGGTTTTCGGACTGCAGACAATACTTAACGAGGGATGATCCGGAAGTTCGACCCAGAGTGTTCCGCTCGTCTCAATTTGTACCCTGAGCTTGTTCGCCAACAACGCTTCGATCAGCGGGACTATGTTCTGGCGAAGCGGCTCACCGCCGGTCACGACAACCAGGTCCGAGGCATCCGGTCGAACGCGCTCGATTTTTGACAGCAATTCCTCGATCGTCGGCGTCCAGGTCGACGACTCGAAATCTGTGTCGCACCAAAAACAGCGGAGATTACAGCCCGCCAGCCTGACGAACACGGCCGCCTGTCCCGTTAGCGGCCCCTCCCCCTGCAGGGTATAGAACACTTCCTGAATCCAAAGACGTCGCCCATCGTCATTGACTTGTTTTCGCGGTGGATTTTGTCCGAACACTGAACTGACCCCCTTCACTTGGGAAACGGCGAACAATCCTAAAGTTCGACCCAGTCGTATGCCCTCGACTGCTCGCATATCACGCCGATCCTGCTGCCTTGGTGTACGCCCTTTTTCAGGTAAGGCGGCGTTATGCAATCAACGGGAAACACGCCGAGGTCGCGGCTGACGTGAGACAGATCCTGGCAAACCACGAAATACTTACTGCGCTTGTCGAATTCCATGGCCGCCAGCAGGATATCCTTGGAGGGGTTCGGCGATTCAATGAGTGTCAGGAACTCGCCGAACGCTTGCAACGGATACCGGACGGCCGAGACGTTGTAGCCATCATCCTTCAGGTGGGTAAAAAGAAGCAGTTCATTTTGCAGCGACATCAAGGTCAAACCGCTCTCCTTGCCACAAAACAGCCCGAGAAAATAAGGGTCGTCCCGCGCGGTTATTTCGTCGATTTTCACAACGAATCCCGTTGTTTGTGCGCAATAATACCCCTTAAACTCTCCGAAAGGGGCCTCCGGTTGGAGCCTGCCGTCGATAACGCCTCGGATTACAATTTCCGCGGCGCAGGGCGCGCCCGGATAGTCCGTCGCGTCGACCGCAAGGGGGCCCGCCTGGAACCGGGAAGCGGCATCGAAGCTGTCGATGGTCGTCGGAATTTTGGCCGCAGCGGCCAGATAGCAGTTCAGCGGGCCACCATTGAAGAACGTGATTGGAACCTCTCGCGCGGCGGCGAGAGAGTCTTGAACAATTCTGTGTGCATCGGTACGCGGGTCCATGAAGACGACCAATTCGTCCGTCGAAGAAACAAATGCCCGATAAAACCCGAGATTGCGCGCATGCAATTCCGTGTCATCCAAACAGCCGACGAATGAGGTAATATACCGACCGCGATCCTTTGGTTGATGCTTTAGTATTGGCAGATTTCGCAAGCTTTCCAATTTGTTGCCGGCTAGAGATTGGCCATTAACGACTTGACCTGGAGAATGTATTCGATCGGAAAAATCGGATAGGTAATTCTTTCTGTCTGTATTGATATTTGAAAGTATAATATCTCTCTTTAGAAGATTCATTATCAATTTGAACTGATAATTATCTCCGATATTATTAAATTGAAAGGTGGGATAAGTTTTGAATCTCGTCATCCACTGACTTAAATATTCGGTTACCTCCAAGAATGGATCAATCTCGGACTGAACTACGATTAGTTTGCTGGCGGCAATGGCGCTGCGCATGTTGTGAACACCTCCCTATACCAACGGCGGCAAATAAGGATCCGTCAAATGGGTCATTATCTGCTGCGGTCGGCGTAAGGTCATGACTTCGCCTCCCAGGGAAAAACCACCCAGCCATGGACGATCGATCCGACAATATCGACGACCTGAGCCGGGTCGACGTCGCCCAGATTCTCCTGATTTACGACGAGCGTGGCTGTGGTCGGCCGGCACCCTGCCAGCTTGAGTAGTTCGGTCGCCTTACGAAGTGTAAGGCCGGTGCCGACAATGTCGTCAATCAACAGCACATTTTTTTCGCGTAAATGCTTCAAGTCCTGCATTTCGCCGTATTGCGGGTCGGTTTTTTCCGCGTATATTTCATCGTTGAGTGTTCGCATGATGTTGATTGCAGAAAGCGGCCTGACGCCCAAATGATGGGAAAGCATGACCGCGGGAACCAGCCCGGATCGTGAAATGCCGACGATGTGGTCGATGGGAAACCGATCCAGATACCGGCTTATGTTACTGACGATGCCGTCTATGTCGGCCCACGAGAAGACGTGTACGCGCTGTTTGAGAGCATTCGTCATTTGCCGGCATCCTGCCTGTCTGCCATATGTCTGATTCAATCCACTAGAGCCTTGTCCGATCACACGGGATCATTTGATGGAGCCGAATTTGCCCATCTGGTGTGTTGCGGCGCTTGCCTGGATAGCGACGGCATCGCGCCGCGCACCGCGCCTTCCATATGAACGAATTTGGCTCCATCAAACGATTCCGTGTGATCGGACAAGGCTCTAGGTTATGAATTTGCCGGCGTAATCTGGATGACGGACGGCAACGCCGTCTTGAACATGCGGCCGGCTTTCGTGTTTGCCGGCCGATGTAATCCGCACAAACCGCGCATTCTCCTGCAGTTCGCGCACAGAGAGACCGCCGCAATAGCTTATTCCGGATCTCAGCCCGTTCATCAACTGAGACACGGTCTTCTCCGCCGGGCCCGAATAGTCGAATGTGGCTTCGACGCCCTCGGGTGTGTATCGTTCGAATTCTTCCTGGGTAATCGCCTTGCCTTCAAGACGCTTCAAGGTGAGCTCCACGCCCAGCGTCACAAAGCCGGTGGTGATCTTATACCGCCTGCCGTCCGGATCCTCGATCAACAGGGCGGCACTTTCCTTGGCGCCGGCGAGCAATTTGCCCAGCATGACGGTCGACGCTCCCGCCGCCAGGGCTTTTGTTATGTCACCGGAACTGCGAATGCCGCCGTCGGCGACAACTGGGATGCGCTTCGACTTGGCTTCGGCGGCGCATTCAAGAACCGCGGAAAGTTGCGGGACGCCGGCACCAGTGACGGTTCGTGTGGAACAGACGCTGCCTGGGCCAACGCCGACCTTTATGGCGTCGGCCCCGGCCTCAATGAGGTCTCGAACGCCGTCGGCGGTCGCCACGTTACCCACCATGAGCCGGATATCCTGGAAGCGTTTTCGCAATTCGGCCATGGATTTGAGGACGTGATCCGCATGGCCATGGGCGACATCGACCACAAGAATATCGGCGCCGGCTTCCAACACCAATTCGGCGCGGTCGAGATAGTCGCCACGCACGCCGACGGCGGCGCCGACACGCAATCGGTTGCCGGAATCGACCGTCGCATAGGGGGCGGTGGCCGGGTCGAATGCGTGCTCCTTTGTTTTTCGAACCTCCGCGGCCTGCTGCTCGGCCGGTATCATCCGATGAATAAATCCGATACCGCCGAGCATGGCCATGGCCGTTGCCAGCGGCGCTTCGGTACACCAGGGCGTATTTGCCGAAATAACGGGGACCTTCAAATCGATCCCCGCCACCAGCGTGCTTGCGACGCTGACCTCCGACCGGCTCGATGCTGGCGTACGCCTTGGCTGCAACAAGACATCGTCGAAAGCCAAAGCGAGTGGAATCTCGGAATTCATCTGACTCAACACTATGCAGACCTCATCGGGTTACACGGGGACAGACGCTCGATTTCTGCACCGCCATTCAATCGGAAGTAGCTACTTGCCAAGAATGCATAAAAAACTTATGGTTTCAATACTATAAAATCAACAATTTACAATTTTTACGGGAAAGCGGGTGTCAAAACGATGAAATCGAAAGACTCTCTGAATATTCGCGTGAATTCTCCATTGATCAATCGGTTATCAACTGAAGTTGATCGCTCGGCTGATGGAGGTCGTGACGCCAATCCCAGACCAACCCGCGCTGACGCCGAGGCCGCGGTCAGGACATTGGTGCGGTGGGCCGGTGACGATCCGATGCGCGAGGGTCTTCGCGACACACCCGGGAGAGTCGTAAAGGCTTTTGGCGAGTGGTTTGCCGGCTACAACGACAATCCTCGAAAATTGCTGGAACGCACTTTCGATGAAGTCGGTGGCTATGATGAAATGGTGGTGCTTAAGGATATTCGTTTCGAATCGCATTGTGAACATCACATGGCTCCCATCATCGGGCGGGTCCATATCGGATATCTGCCCCGCCAGAGGGTGGTGGGAATATCCAAACTCGCCCGGCTGGTGGAACTGTATTCACGGCGTTTGCAAATTCAGGAGCGCCTGACGGCGGAAATATCGGGTGCGTTGAACGATATCCTGAAGCCGCGAGGCGTGGCGGTGGTGATCGAGGGGATGCACAGTTGCATGTCGACGCGCGGCGTACGTAACCGGGACTCGGTCCTAAGAACAAGCAAGATGCTCGGCTGCTTTCGCGACGATCCGGTGATCCGCCGTGAATTCGCCAATTCGCTGAGCACCCGCACCGGCCTGTTGCAGCGGACATGATTGAAGAGGCCGAGCGGCCGTTTAGCCGGAGAGCATTGGCGTGGCTATCGATGTTCATCGAATTAGTCGGGAAATCGGGATCGATGCCGGCCATCGGGTGACCGATCACGGGTCGAAGTGCAGAAATCTGCATGGGCACCGGTATCGAATTCAGGCGTGGTGCGAAGGTCCGTTGTTCAATGCCGGCGAGCAAACCGGAATGGTTCTGGATTTTGGCTTCCTAAAGGAGGAGATGCAGAACCATATCGCTGAACATTTCGATCATGCGTTCGTGTTTTGGGTGGATGACGTCCTGTGCAGGCGGATGTTCGGTCTGGAGGACGACGACTTTGGCAAGCCCATTATCGACCAGGTAAGAACGACCGGCGCATTCTTCGGCGCATGTTCTGAGGGAACAAAGATCTGTGTAATGCCCTTTGTTCCGACAGCCGAGGCGCTTGCCAAGTATTGGTACGACACGCTCTCACCCTTCGTCGCAAAGCGATCAAATGATCAGGCAAGACTGGTCAATCTCAAAGTCTGGGAAACACCGAATTGCTGGGCGTCCTACGGACCGGTATCGGATTGAACGCTCCCGGCTTCCGATTTTCGGTAAAACTGGGCACTTGATCCGACATAGGGGATATCTGACCGCTTCGCCCCATGGGCGCCGTCCGTCAGACCGGCCCGGCGTGCATTTGACCGGGTTGAACGGAAAATCGGCATTGCGGGATAGCATCCGCAATCCGTCGCATTTCATATGTGTTCGGTAAGCCTAATAATCAGTCAGGAGGCAACATTTTTTGTACTTTTTGCCGGATCCGCAGGGGCACGGCTCATTGCGCCCCACCTTTTGGGCCGGAGGGGTCAGCGCCCCGTCGTTGCGCACGCGCCAATCGTTGAGATCCTGCACGCAAAAAGGGATGATGTCGGGCGCTTCAGCAAAGAGCTCCGCGAACTCTTTATCGGGTAGGTCGGCCTCGGCATCGCCGCCATTGGCAAGGACCGTCAGGATGGACAATGCCGCTATTGCATTCTCGTCGTCGCCCATGGCGATCTGGAGCCAGCTTTCCGGCCGCAGCGACATGGCCGCAGAGAACCCCAAGAGCCAGAACACACAGACCACTTCCCCGGACTCGATGTGGATGTCAAAGAGCGGCGCATACCGGCCGTCGCCGCGTCCCAGATCTTGGCTGATGCTGTTATAGAGCTTCATGACGGATTCGACGGCGGTTTGCAGTTGTTGTTCATCCTCGAAGACGAGTTCGGTGTCCCCATCCTGGCCCCAGACGGCGGGAAGCCATTCGTCGGGCATGATCAATTCGGGACAGACCAGGATGCCGGCCAGATAGCCGTCAAGCTGGCTGAGCAGCATGGGGTCGGCCGGCGGGGCAAGGGCATCGAGTGCGGCATCGAGCTTTCTGAGCCAGGATGGAAGCTTACCCATGATCGATCAAGGCCCACGGCGGCATTTCGTCAATCCGGTTGACCGGATGATCGGCGATGCAGGAAAGAAAGTCGCGCGGACAGGCTCGGGAAATAGCGCTTTTTCCTAAATCAGGTTTTTCGGGTCTGTTAGCAGACTCAGATCGGGACATGATTGTGCAATCATCGTTCAATCACAAGAGTTTTTTCGCCACGCAGGGTCGCCCCGCGCCGTTGTGAAAACGTCGAAACCGGCAGCGAAATCCGGTGTTACCTCATCGGCATGAAACGGGTCAATATTGGCTGCCCCTGGTCTTACTCATCGCCCGTGTCGGGCGCGAATAGATAGCCGGCGCCGTGGACGGTAATAATCCATTTGGGGCTTTTTGGATTGTCTTCGATCCGTTTTCGCAACCGCGCCACGAGAACGTCGATCGACCGGTCATTATAGGACCAGTCGCGCCGCAGAACGGCCTGCGTCAACAATGTGCGTTCCAGCACATGGCCCGGATGGGTCAGAAAGGCCGCCATCAGGCGCATTTCGGCCGGCGCCAGTTTGTGATCGGTGCCGCCGCTGACCAGGCGCCGCGAGGTCTGCACCAGCGTAAAGCGTCCGAAAGTGATCGGGCGGTTGTGATAGGGCAGAATGGATGGATTGCGCGACCGCAGCAGGTTGCGGATCCGCAGACTGATTTCGGTGGGATTGAACGGTTTTGTGATGTAGTCATGCGCGCCCAGGCCGAGCCCCAGAATCCGATCGTGCTCGTCGTCCATGATGGTCAGGACGATCACCGGGCTGTTATATTTTTCCCGGATCGACCGCAACAGAAGCAGACCGTCGCAGTCCGGCAGGCGACGGTCGAGAAGAATAAGATCCCAAATATCTTCCGCTAAAAGGCGCTCCGCCTCATTGCCGGTTTCGGCCTCGTCCACGATATAGCCGGCCGCGGTCAGCGTTTCGCGAAGCAACACGCGCACCACCGGATCATCATCTATGACAAGTATGCGGCCGTGCCCGTGCCGGCGCCTGGCCGTCGGTCCCGGCATTGCCGCGGCCGGGATCACGGCGCCGCCTCCGCCATTGCGCGGGCCCGATCGGGGGCAATGCGAAGCTCAGACGCCAGCCGCGCTTGCCAGGCGGCGAAATCCGACAGTTCCGGCCGGCGGCGGCATTCCGTCTCCAGTCCGCGCAGAAGATCGGCAAGATCGCAAATTCCCATCACCGCGCATCGGCCCGACAGGCGATGCGCGATGTCGGCGACCTTGACTGCTTCTCCGGCGTTCAATGCCGCTTCCAGGGTTGCGACATCCTTGTCCCATTTGTTCGCAAATGCGCTTGCCATCGCACCGATGACCCGCGGCGACACACCGTCAAGCGCTGTCGGGTCGGACATTATCGTCGGCGCATGGCCGGTCGTCGACGTTCCCGCGTGCGGATCGAGCGCGCAAATGAGGTCGATATCGGTGACGGGTTTCGACAGAACCACGTCAAATATGTGAGCATCCAAACCCCTGCCGGTGTCGATCATGTCGGCGTTGGCGGTCAGGGCGATGTATCTGGACGGATTGCCGGCTTTCGCCATGCGCCGCAATTCGGCCGCAAGCCATGCGCCGTTGCCGTCGGCCAGATAATAGTCGATGAAGTAACCGTCAAAAGAAACCTGTTTCGCCGCGGCGATCGCATCGCTGGCGGACAATGCCGTCGTTACCTCGATCCCCTGTCGGCGCAATTGGTCGGCGGTAATCATTATTCCAAGAACGTCATCATCAATGACCAGGCATTTCGGCCGGGCGCCGGGATTTGCCGTCGGCGAAACCGGCCGGGCTATTGCGCTGTCAGCGGCCATCTTCGCGTCCACGCGGCGATAGGGCAGATCGAACCAGAAGGATGCGCCCGATGATCGGTTGCTGAAACCGATCTCACCGCCCATCGCCTCGACCAGGCGTCTGGAGATCGCCAGGCCGAGACCGGTACCACATCCGCCCGACGTCGCCGGTGTAAGGGTGCCGAAGGGTTCGAACAGCATGCTGGCGGTGTGTTGCGCAACGCCTGGTCCGGTGTCGCGCACTTCGAACCGCAAATACTTGTCGCCAGCGGTTTTTTTTCGGCGGCGAACGAGCACGGTGACGCCGCCGCCGGTGTCATGGCGTATCGCGTTGGAGACCAGATTGGTCAGAACCTGCTGCGTCATCTCCCAATCGATCGAGATATATTCGGGCAGATTGCGGGCTATCGACACCGTCAGCGGGACATCCGCCTGGCGCGCCCAGACCGAGGCGACCTGTCTATATTCATCGAAAACCTCGGAGAGTTTCCACCGCTGCGGCGTCGGCGTCGGCGGGCGGGCTTCCAGCTTGGAATAGTCCAACACCTTGTTGAGGGTCTGCAATAAGTGCCGACCGGCGCTTTCGATGACGTCGATATAGGCCTCGCGGCGTTCGGTCTCGGCGGCGTGCAGAAGTGTGGTGGCGCCGAGCACCGAATGCAGCGGCGTGCGGATTTCGTGGCTTATCGTCGCCAGAAAATTGGACATTGCGCGCTGGGCCCGTTCAGCATCTTCCGTCGCCCGCCGATGCTGCGTCACGTCATGCAGAATCGCCACATAGCCGAGTTTGGTGTTTTCGACCGCGTCGTGAATGGCCCGCTCCCGGACGTCGAAACACCGCTGCCCGTTTTTTGTTTCAAGCCAGACGGGCCGACCGTCGTTTTTTCGGCTTCGCGACGCTTCCCGCAAGATCCGTTCAAGGGGCATACGGCGCGACCGCATGGACCGGAGATAGACGATGTCTCCGGCGCTGGCCTCGCCGACGAAGATCTCGGCGGCCGCCTGGTTGGCATTGATGAGACGCCGTTCGCGGTCGAGCAGGAAGGCCGGATCGCGCAGACTTTCGAAAACCGAGAAATAGCGGTCTTTTTCAAGCGTGATGCTGCGGGTCCGGGCTTGCAATTCCTTAAACAGGTCATCCTCGGTTTCCCCGGCCCAATCGGCGAAAACGCTGAGCTCGGCGGCATCGAAGAAGCCGAGCATGGTCTTGCGGGCGGCTCGGATATTGGATTTTGGGGCCGGCAACTCGTCGACGAGATCCAAGAATATGTCGCGGAAATGCTTGAACAGACCGGTATAGAGCTGCAGCGTCACGCCGAGCGATCTGTGCCGCCTGGCAACGGCGCGCATGGTCGCGAAGCGCGGATCGCGGAGATAGTCGACCTCCGCCTCCGGTTTGTGGCCGGCATCCTGCGGCGCCATAACAAAGGCGCAGACGGCCTCGCTCAAGGAATCGACCGCCTCGATCCAGGCGGCGCGGATCGTTGTCGTGTAGCGCGTATATCCGTGCTCCTTGGCCACTTCGATGGCACGATCGACAAGTTGGTCACGCCGATCGATTATGAGTTTGCACAAAGCCGCCGAACTGTATGCAGAAGACACATTGTCGGCGCCTGCTTGACAACGAGCACCTGACATTGGCGCATATCGGTTTGCCAGACCGCCTCCCTGATTTTTGAAATTACATCACCCGCGGACCATTTCAGCAATCCCAAACCGGGAAATGATTACAATTCGATTACAAATCATAACATCACCGCAGCCTTCTTAGCCGGCCGCCCTGCTACCGTTTTCGCAATCTCCGAAGGCGCGGGCCGATCCTGTTTGTGCGGATTCCGCGACCGGTCTGGCGAATCAAATGGGAGGGTTTCCATGCTGCGGGTCAAGCGTCGTGATTTCCTGAAGGGCGCCTCGCTGGTCGGTGCCGGCGTCCTATCATCCAACAAGGCCTGGGCACTCAACCGGCTGGAACCGCTCGCAGATACGCTGGCGGAGGACTATCCGTACCGCGACTGGGAGGATCTCTACCGACAGGAATTCACCTGGGACAAGATCGGCAAGGCCGCCCACTGCATCAATTGCGTCGGCAATTGCGCCTTCGACGTGTACGTCAAGGACGGCATCGTCCTGCGTGAAGAACAGTTGGCCAAATATCCGCAGATCAATCCGAACGTGCCCGACGCCAATCCGCGGGGCTGCCAGAAGGGCTCCATACATTCAGCGGCCATGTATGAAGGCGACCGGTTGCGCTATCCGCTGAAGCGCGTGGGCGCGCGCGGCGAAGGCAAATGGCAGCGGGTCTCCTGGGATGAGATCACCACCGAGATCGCCGACAAGGTCATTGACATTTTCGAAAAATACGGACCCGGCAAGCTGATGACCCATACCGGGTCCGGCAATCTCTCGATGGTCCGCTTCGCGGCACCCTATCGGTTTGCCTCGCTGGTGGGCGGGGTGCAGCTCGACATCTTCACCGATGTCGGCGACCTCAATACCGGCACGCATCTGGCCTATGGGAATCCACTGGAAAGCTTCACATCGGATGCCTGGTTCGATGCCGACTACATCATGCTGTCGCTGTTCAATCCAAACGCCACCCGGATTCCCGACGCCCATTATTTGTGGGAGGCCAAATACAACGGCGCGCGGGTGGTGTCCGTGGCACCGGACTACAATCCGTCCTCGATCCACGCTGATCTCTGGCTGCCGATCAAACAGGGAGCCGATCCCTTCCTCGCCATGGCCTTCGTCAGCGTCATTATCGAGGAAAACCTATACAAGGCCGACTTCGTCAAAGAACAGACCGATCTGCCGGTCCTGGTCCGCGTCGATGACGGCAAGCTGTTGCGCGAAGCCGATGTGAAGGACGGCGGGTCGGCCGAAATATTCTATCACTGGGATCTGAAAACCAACGCCGCCGTGGCGACAAAGGGCTCAATGGGTTCGGAAGAAAAGACGATCGCCCTCGGCGACGTCGATCCGGCGCTTGAAGGTGTGTTCGATGTCAATGGCATCAAGGTCACCACCGTGTTTGAGCGCGTCAAGGCGGAAGCGGCCAAGTTCACCCCGGAAAGCACCGCGTCCGAAACCGGCATCGCCGCTGAAACGGTTCGCAATGAAGCGCGCCTGCTTGCCAAGGCAAAGAAGGCGATTTTGATGCTGGGCTTCAATGTCGGGCGCTATTCGAACGGCATCTATACCGGCTGGGCGCAATCGCTGATGGTCGCGCTGACCGGACATGGCGGCAAGACCGGCGGGGTCGATACGTCCTGGATCGACTGGAACCATCCGAAATGGCTGGAACTGGCGCTATTCGGCTTCAAGAAATTGCCGCGCCTGGAACCGGGTGGGCTCGGAGAATTCATGCGCGGTCGCCTGATCGAGCATTCGCGCAAGCATTTCGACAATGCCAAGCTCAAGGAGCGGGTCGGTTTCGATATCGATGAAATGGAGGAGATGATCAAGGAAACGATCGACGAAGGCTGGATGCCCTATCACGGGGACATGAAAGGCCTGATCTCGATCGCCGACAACAAATTCCGCCGCAACAAAAATGCCGACAAATACCGCGACCACATCCTTGAGGAGGTCAAGGAACTCTTCGTCGACATCAATGTGCGCATGGATTCAACGGCGCAGTGGGCGGACTATCTGCTGCCGGCGGCCAGCCATTATGAGGCATGGGATCTGCGCTCGGTCGGCTACCATCGCTTTGTCAACGTGTTCTCGCGGCCGGTCGAACCGATCGGTGAGGCCAAGCCCGACTGGGACATTATGGCGTTGCTGTCGAAGAAGATACAGGAGCGCGCCAAGGCCCGCGGGGTCGGCGCCTATCAGGACGGCAATGTCAGCCGCGATCTGCATACGATTTATGATGATTTCACACTCGGCGGGACCGTGCTGACCGCTTATGACGCGACCAAATGGCTGGTGGATAACGGTCCCGAATTCGGCGGCGTCAGCCTCGAAGAGGGCGCGGAACGAGGCTTTTTCGTCATGAATGAAAAGGGCGGCTCGAACCAGCCGATCCCGCCCGACGAACCCTATAATCCGTTCGTCGCGCAGACCGAGAACAAGAAGCCCTACGAAACCCTGACCGGCCGCGTCACATTTTATTGCGACCATCCGCGTTTCATGAAGCTTGGGGCGGCGACGCCGACGGCACGGCATCATGCCGGGCGCGAGGCATCGAACTTTCCGCTTTCCTTTTATTCGCCGCATACGCGCTGGGGCATCCATTCCAACTGGCGCTCCAACAAATTCATGATGCGTCTGCAGCGCGGCGAACCCAACATCTACGTCAATCCCAAATTGGCGGCGGAGCGCGGCATCAAGGACGGCGGACGTGTCCGCATCTTCAACGGCGTTGGCGAGTTCTTCGCACAGGCGAAGCTCTTTCCGAGCATATCGGAGACCGCGATCATGATGGAACATGGCTGGGAGCCGCACCAATATGAGGGGGGCAAGCCGATGAACAACGCCATTGCGACCCTCATTCAGCCGCTCGAACTGGTCGGCGGCTGGGGACATCTCGGCTTCAAGCTCTTCAAATTCAACGCCAACCAACTGGCCCATGAGAGCAGCGTCGATATTGAGGCCGCGTAATCGGCACAAGCGCGGTTTCTCAAGGCAATAAGGGTGGAGGAACGAAATGGCTGTGAAACGTCAGCTCAGCATGGTCATGGACCTGAACAAATGCATCGGCTGCCACACCTGCACGTCGGCCTGTAAGCTGCAATGGACCAACCGCAACGGCCGCGAATACATGTATTGGAACAATGTCGAGACCATGCCCGGCACCGGCTATCCGAAAAACTACGCCGATATGGGCGGCGGTTTCGACGACGACGGGGCGCTGAAACTCGGCAACGAGCCGGGCATGGAAGATTATGGCATCCCGTGGGAATACAATTACGAAGAAGCCTTGATGACCGGAACGGATCCGTGGCTTCGCCCCAATGTCAAGCCGACATGGGGTGCCAACTGGGACGAGGATCAGGGCGATGGCGACTATCCCAACAGCTACTATTTCTATCTGCCGCGCCTGTGCAATCACTGCGAAAACCCGGCCTGTCTGGCCGCGTGTTCCCGCAACGCGATCTATAAGCGCCAGGAAGACGGCATCGTCCTGATCGATCAGGAGCGGTGTCGCGGGTATCGCTATTGTGTGAGCGCCTGTCCCTACAAGAAGGTTTATTTCAACGAGGAAATCTCCAAGTCGGAGAAATGCATCTTCTGCTATCCGCGGATCGAAAAGGGCCTGCCGACGGCATGCGCAAAGCAATGCGTCGGGCGCATCCGCTGGATCGGCTATCGTGACGACGAAGCCGGACCGATCCACCTGTTGGTGGAGAAGTACAAAGTCGCGCTGCCGCTCCATCCCGAATGGGGCACCAAGCCCAACGTTTTTTACGTTCCGCCGCTATCACCTCCAAAGATCGATGACGCCGGCAATTCGACCACGGAATCCCGTGTGCCGATCGACTATCTGGAAAGCCTGTTCGGCAGCGGAGTGCGTGAGGCACTGGCGACGCTGTCGACCGAGCGGCAGAAGAAGGCCGATGGCGGCGGCAGCGAGTTGATGGACACGCTGATCGGCTATCGCCATGCCGAAATGTTCAAGCTGAGTTGAGGCCGGGTGGAACATGTCCGTATCGCCGATCCCTGATTTGCCGGACCGCGACGCGCCCGAGCGCGCCACCGCCAAGGAAACGGTCTATCGGCTGGCCGCGATCGCCTTCGGTCATCCGACGCCGGAATTCCACGCGGCGCTGACGGCCGGTACCTTTCATCGTGCCTTTGACGCGGCATGGTCGGCCGTGACCGGAAGTCGATGGCCGGCACCGGCCGCCTCGCCCGGCATCGCCGAACTTGAAGCCGGCTTCATCACGGCTTTCTTGCACGGTCACAAAGGCAAGCCCGTCTCCTCGTTACTGGCCGGCGATTATCATCATCTTCTCGCCGGCAGTACCCGGCCGAATCTGATGCTCAATATCGCCGCGTTCTACCGCCATTTCGGCCTGGCGGCCGCCAAGGACGATGAAGGCCGTGACGATGAACCGGACCACCTTGCCTCCATGCTCGAATTCATGGCGGTTCTGACCCATCTGGAGGCCCGGGCGCTGGAACGCGGTGCCGATGCGGCGCCATACCGCCGGGCGCAGCGTGATTTCCTGCAGCGTTATCTGACACCGCTCCTCCATGCCATCCGTGACAGGCTGCGGCGGTACAAGGTCGAAGACCTCGACCCGACCATTGCCGGGCTGGTCGAGGACATGGCCGATTTTTCCGCCGGTCAGGCCGTCGAACTGGAAGTCCATGTGGGGCCGTATCGGGATCCCGACTGTGCGGATGCCGGTCTCCGGCCAACAATGTCCGGTTCAAACGGCAAACACGCCATCGATCAAAATCTCTGGGGATAGGAGACGACCATGAAACTTACTATGATCCGTCTCGTGTCAGCCGCGCTGCTTGTGACCGGCGTCCATGTGCCGTCCGTCATTGCCGCCGGTGACTCGATCGTTGAGGCCAATGTCAAGGTGGTTGCGGCGGGTGAGGAAGTCGCGGTCGCGCGCATTCCCGACGGGATTTATCTGCGCTCCGTAAATGACCCTGATGACATCATCTGGGAACGGCTGCCGGAATATCGCGTCCATTTGGCGCCGGCGCCGGCGGTGCATCCCTCCGTCGAGTTGCGGCAAAAGGACGGCGACCAGGGGCAGGACGTCTATTTCACGCTCGCCAGAACATCCGACCGTTTTTACGTGCGCCTGCGCTGGCGCGACGACAGCCGGGATACGGCCACCGGTTCCAACCGGTTTCGCGATGGCGCCGCGGTCCAGTTTTCCATTGGCGACGACTCGACGTCCTATGTCATGGGATCGGGCCAGGAAGACCCGGTGAATATCTGGTACTGGCGGTCCGACAGCAACGCGGTGGAGAGCCTTGGCGCGGGCGGACCGGGCAGCACCACCCGATTGGATGATCAGCCGGTCACCGGCGACGCCCGGTATCAGACCGGCGAGAAACCCGGCGCCAATCAGTGGATTGTCGTGATGTCGCGGCCGATTGCCGTCACCGGCGCGTTTCAAGTTCCGTTGAACCGTTCAAAGGTGCCGATGGCATTTGCCCTGTGGCAGGGCGCGACCGCCCAGCGCGATGGGCTAAAAAACGTGTCTGAGGACTGGATCGTGGCCGATCTCGGCGAGCAGCAGCAATGACGCCCGGACAGGGCATGGGATCGGCAGGCATTGATTGCGGTCTCGGACATGCCTGCCAGTTTTGCCCGCAAGAGGCCCTGTGCACCCTCGACAAGCCTTATCATAACAAGACCTTGATTGAGAGCCGGCTTGCGGCCGTCGATCAGATAATCGTCGTGCTTGCCAACAAGGGCGGCGTCGGCAAGAGCACGGTCTCCGCCAATCTGGCGGCCGGTCTCGCCCGGCGCGGTTTCCGGGTCGGCGTTGCCGATGCCGACATTCACGGTCCGAACCAGAGCCGTTTTTTCGGATTTGCCGGAGAAAAGGTGCGGCTCGGCGATGACGGATTGGCGACATGCGATTTCGGCCATCGGACCATGGCACATCCCGTCAAGGTCGGTTCACTCGCTTTCTTACTTCAAAGCGACGATATGCCGGTCGTCTGGCGCGATGCCTATAAGCACGATTTTATTCACCATTTGATCGGCAGTTTCGACTGGGGGCCGCTCGACTATTTGATCATCGATATGCCGCCGGGCACCGGCAACGAGTTGATCACGCTCTGCGATATGCTGGAGGGATCGGCTGTATCGGCTTTGCTGGTCACGACACCGCAGGCCGTGGCGCTCATGGACAGCATGAAAGCGGTCCGGTTTTGCCGGGAGCGGGGATTGCCGTTAATCGGCGCGGTGGCGAACATGGCAGGCGTTGTATGCCCCCACTGCTCCGGTGCGATTTCCATCTTTCCAGACGATGGTCTGGAAGCCACATTGCACAAGGCGGATGTGACCCTGCTCACGCGCATTCCGCTGGCGCCGAGCCTTGCAGCCGGTTCTGATCATGGAATGCCGATGGTTGCATCCAATCCCGAATCCGCGGTTGCCGAAGCCTTCGGACCGGTGGTGAGCGCCTGTGCCGCCGTCGGGCGCGACGATTTCACGGCGGCTACCGCCGACGCGCTTGACAGTGCCTTCCGCGAAAATCTGGCCTCCGAATCCTTGACCGGCGCGCTGGCGGGACTGGGCGGCTCCGTCGACGCGGAAATGGGCGATACCATAACGGAGATATTGTCGCGGGAATCGGCCCGCCTTCGCGGTGGAGGCCGGCAATGACCACGCTTAACGAACTGGAAAACCCCGGCCGCAGACACTTCTTCAAGCGGCTCGTTGCCAGTGATGCCGACGGATCGCGCCCAGACGGCCGCCGGGCATCGGTGCCGGATGTCGATGCCGGCTCCGGCGACGTCTTCTGGTCCGGTTGCGCGATCGATGATGAGATTTTCATTGTCGGCGACGGCGGCGTGATCCTCCGCTTCGACGGCCGGGTGTGGCATCGCATGGCGACACCCGTTTTGGTTCCGATTCACGGGATTTGGGGAACGCGGCCGGACGGTCTTGTCGCCGTCGGATGGATGGGAACGGTGCTTTCCCTCAAGGACGGGGAATGGGCGCTGGAAAGCGGGTGTGTCGTCGGCGACACCGGAAAATATACCGCTTGCCCCGAAAACACACCGCTGTTTGCCGTTACCGGCGACGATGACGGCAATCTGTGGGCGGTCGGCGACAAAGGCACGATTCGCAGGCGCCAGGACGGAGTATGGACGGTCGAGGAAAGCGGTACCAAATCCCATTTGCGGGCGATTGCGCGCCTGGCCGACGGCCGCCTTGTCGCGGCCGGTGCGAATGGCGCCGTGTTGATGCGTGCGCATGACGGTGTTTGGCGATCGCTTGACTGCCCGCTCAGGTCGAACTTCCAGGCGATACTACCTGTTTCAAATGATGAGTTCATTTTGGCCGGCGGCCGGTACTTTATAGGCGACAACGGATTTAGAGGCGAATTGGTTCGTTGGCGGGTGGCGACTTTCGAGACCGTCGCGGCAAACCAACCTTTCGCCCGGTTTCGTGCTCTTGCGTCCCGTGGTGATGGCTTCATTGCCGTCGGCGACCGGGGAGACGCCTACTCGGTCGGCGATAGCGGGATCGATCGGATCGACATCGGAACCCAGCACGATCTGCTCGGCCTGATCCGGCTGCCGGCCGGCGGCTTGCTCGCGGTCGGCGATTTCGGCACCGTGCGCACCGTACCGTCGGATACCGGCAAGTCCGTCGCGGCACCGCATCCGGGAGCGGCCGTCTCGTCGGTTCGCTGGGAGGGCATGGCGAGCGGAACGGACCGTCAGCTTTGGGGATTGTGGAGCGATGCGCGATCCGGTCTGCTCTATGCTTGCGGCGAGGAAGGCACCGTCCTTCGCTGTGAGGGCGGACAGTGGGAGCCCTTGCCGCCGGTCGGCAGCCTCGGCGTCCATGCCCTGTGCGCGGCCCCCGATGGCGGTGTCTTCGCGGCCGGGCAATTGGGTGAAATCCACCATTTTGACGGCACGGCCTGGCGCAAGCATTTCGACCTGCATGTCGATATCACGATCCTGTCGCTGTGGTCCGATGGTGATAGCCGGGTATTCGCGGCCGGCGACGAAGGCCTTATCCTGGCCTGGGACGGCAGGTCCTGGCAGCGGCAGGTCAGCGGCACCAAGTCGGCGCTCTACGGACTGTGGGGCAAGGATGCCGACCACCTTCTTGCCGTCGGCGATTTCGGGATGATCCTGAGATGGAACGGGCGGCAATGGGACGAATTCCATGCCGGGACCGAGAATTTCGTCTTCGATGTCTGGGGCGACGGGCTGGATAACATTTTTGTTGTCGGGCAGTCGGGAACAATCATTCGGTTCGACGGCCGGCGTTGGACGAAGATCCCGGTCCGCGCCCGCTCGGATCTGTTGGCCGTGTCCGGCGGGACCGACGGCGTATTCGCGGTCGGCGCCGCGGGCGCCGCGCTGCGCTATGACGGGCGCGCATGGAACCGGGAGCCGATCGATTTCGACGGCGGCTTGCGCGCCGTGGCGGCGGACACGCCGCAGGGCGTCCTTGCGGCGGGCGATCACGGGACGATCATCCGCCGTCTCAGTCCTTGAAGTATTGTCCGATCACACGGGAACATCTGACCGCTTTCTCGCCTGCCCCGGTCGGAGCCCTACGGTATTCACACATCTTTTGGCGGAGATTGCCGATGCGGCAGGGCGCCGGCGGGTGCTGAGATGAACCCTATCGAGCCGAACTGACACCCAGCGAGGCCAGGTCCGCTCACGGGACTGGTTATCGAATCCAACATCAAATCAACCGTACTTGTCTTCGCCCGGCTCGACCGGGCGATCCAGTAGACACCGTGGCAAGCAGTTTGTGATTAATGGTAACCTATTGTTATTAGTCAATAAAACACGCCGATTACTGGATTGCCCGGTCGAGTCGGGCAATGACAGTAAGGCGTGTGTTGCAGATGTGTGAATGTCGCAGGGCCACGCCTGTTCGCCACGCAACGCCCCGCCCGGCCAATCCGACGGCGGTTTTACAGCGCAGACAGGCGGTCTTTCATTGCAGACCGGCGCGACCCTCCAAGCCGATATCGACGGAGGAAAACATATTGACATGCGTTGTCCACAATGTACATCTTATGCTGTCCACAATGTACAAAAGAAGCTCTTGGACGCAATCGGACCGGTCGGGCAGCCCGGTACCGTGGCTGGCAACCCTTAAGCCGGTGACGGCTTTGGCGTTGGCCCATCGGCTGTGCCCACGGATACGCAAAAGGTTATCCTCGCCGGTGTGATGCTTGCCCGGCCGACTTGGTTGCCGGGTCGCATGGCGGGTGGATTGGAGCCGTCACGGCCGTTCGCCAACGCCCAGGAACGACGGATCGGGAGGAGAACACGCATTGACCGCCGAACGAGACAAAACCAACACTGAATATACCGGTGACGGACGCGAGATCCCGATCGAGCAACATAGCCTGTCGGAACAGGTCACCAATTTCTTATATTCGGAGTTGATTCATGGCCGATTGCGTCAGGGAGACCGAATTAACGAACTGCTGCTGGCCAAGAATCTCGGTATCAGCCGCAACCCGATACGCGAGGGTATCAAGCGTCTGGAAGACCGTGGATTTCTGGTAAGCGTCCCCCACAAGGGGACCTTTGTGCGCCGGTTTTCCGTCGGGGATGTCAACGACATTTTCGATTTCCGCAAGAACGTTGAAGTTTTCGCCCTGACGAGGGCGCTTCCGCGGATGACCAATGCCGACCTCGCCGGCATGAAACAGGCCGTCGACAAAATGTTGGCCGCGGTCGAGCGCGATGACGGCGAGGCGTTGGTCAATAGCGACCTGGATTTTCATTTTCAACTCATGGAATTGGGTGGCAATCAGCGGTCGATACGCGCTTTCCGCGACCTGTTCTCCGAGATCCGCATGCTGGTGGCGTTTGTCGATCACACATTTGAGAGCCTGCACGACGCGGCGGCCGACCATATCCCGGTCGTCGAGGCCTTTGAAAGCCGCGATCTGGAGCGATCGATCACGGCACTGGAAGCGCATATCGACGATGCCCACCAGCGATTGTTGGGCACCTATAAAGAGGAAAACAACCCGGATCGGGCGCGCCGGTGACAATCGCGAAAGCCGGGCCTGCAATGTTGGGAGAACGGAAATATGAGTTATCTGGTTGGCGTTGACGTGGGTGGCACGTTCACGGATTTCGTGTCCGTGAATACCGTGTCAAACGAAATCCGGGTGTGGAAGAACTCCAGCACACCGAGTGACTCTTTTGACGGCGTGTTGGCCGGTTTGAGCAGGATGGACGAACTCGGCGGCGTGCAACGTCTGCGCCTGGGCACCACCATTGCCACCAATGCAATTTTGCAACGGGCCGGGGCGACCGTCGCCTATGTCACCACCAAGGGCTTCCGCGATATTCCCTTTATTCAACACGGGAACCGCAAGGCCCATTACGACATGACCTGGATTAAGGCCAAACCGCTGGTAAAGCGTCGCCATTGCTATGAACTCGACGAGCGCATGGATGCCGACGGCAACGTTCTCAAACCGCTGGACGAGACGGAGGTTCGCGCGCTGGCCGAAAAAATCCGTGCCCACGGTGACGTTGAGGCGATTGCCGTCAACTTCTTGTTTTCGTATCTCAATCCGGCGCATGAACTGCGCGTGAAGGAGATATTCTCAGAAGAGTTGGCCGACATACCGGTGTCGATTTCCTATGAAGTGTTGCCGAAATGGAAGGAATATGAGCGGGCCTCCACGACATTGGCCGATGCTTATGTCAAGCCGCTGGTCGGGCGCAGTTTCGCCTCGATGAAGAAACGTTTCGGCGATCTGGGACTGGATGGCCGTGTGGCGGTGATGAAATCGAATGGCGGCGAATGCACGTTTGACGCCGCGCTGGGGCAGCCCGTCCAGATGACCGTGTCGGGTCCCACCGGGGGCGTCGTCGCCACCCGGGCATTGGCGAAACTAACCGGGTTGCCAAATCTGGTCACCTTCGACATGGGCGGCACCAGTACCGACTGCGCAACGATCATCGGTGGCGAAGAAAGGCTGACGACCGATTTCCAAATCGAATGGGGGCTGCCGATCCAGGTACCGATGATCGATGTGCGTACCATCGGCGCCGGCGGCGGTTCCATCGGCTGGATCGACAAGGGCGGTCTGTTACAGGTCGGCCCGCAAAGCGCCGGAGCCGATCCCGGTCCGGCCTGCTATGCAACTGGCGGCACCGAACCCACTGTCACCGACGCCAATCTGGTGCTCGGCCGGTTGAATGCGGACGAGTTCCTCGGTGGAGAGATGACAGTGGATGCCGAACTTGCCCGTGCCGCCGTCAGAAAAATCGCGGATCAGTTGACTATGGGGGTTGAAGAGACCGCCAACGCCATCGTTCAGATCGCAAACAACAATATGTCCGGCGCGCTGCGTTCGGTGCTGCTTGAACGCGGCCACGACCCGCGCGATTTCACACTGGTCGGTTTCGGCGGTGCCGGTCCTCTGCATATCAATGAATTGATGATGCTGGAAAACATGGATCGCGGCATCGTGCCGATCCATCCGGGCCAGTTTTCCGCCCTCGGATTCGTGATGACCGATGCGCGCACCGACAAGCAGCGCACAATTCAGCAGACATCGGCGCGGTTCGATATCGAGACCTCCAACGCGCAAATGAAAGATCTGGTGGAGCTTGCCGTCAACGAGCAGCGCGATCAGGGCAATATCGAAGATTTGGAGATCTATCGTAATATCGACCTGCGTTATCTCGGCCAGAATTACGAACTGCAATTGCCCTATAGCGAGGAGCGTTTCACCGAGGCGGGCCTTGCCGATCTGTGGGAGCGGTTCCATCAGGCCCATCAGGCTCGCTTCAACTTTCACATACCCGGTGAAACGATCGAGATCGTCAACCTTTCAGTCACGGTGATCGCACCGTCAAGCAAGCCGGCTCTTGCGGTTTTGGGAAAAGGCGACGGAGCGCCGGAACAAAAGGGAGCCCGCAAAGTCTGGTTCGATGACGCCTTCATGGAGGCCGGCATTTATGACCGAACCGACTTCCTTGACGGCCAGTCGGTCGAGGGCCCGGCGGTGATCCGCGAAACGGCCTCAACCACCGTTTTATGCCCGGGCTATACGGCAAGCGCGGATACGCACGGCAATCTGCATATCATCAAGAAAGGACGTTGAGACCATGGATCCGATCATGATGAAAATCCTGGACTCGACCATGGTGTCGGTGTGCCGTGAAATGGGCATCACTCTCATGCAGACGTCCTATTCGACCATTTTCAACGAGGCGCTGGATTTTACCTGTGCGATCGCCAACCGGGATGGTGACATGATCGCCTGCGCCGAATTCTGCCCGGCGCAGATTGGCGGGATGCCGCTGATGGCAAAGTCGATGGTCAAGGAAATTCCCCTCGACACCATCAAGGAGGGAGACGTCGTCCTTCACAACGACCCCTATCGCGGCGGGTTGCACACGCCGGAACACACCTTTTTCAAGCCGATTTTCGTGGACGGCGACATCAAGGCGTTTGCGGTATCCATCGGCCATATCGCGGAAGTGGGCGGCATGGTGCCGGGCGGTTTTTGCGGCGAGGCGACGGAGATCTTCCACGAGGGGCTGAGAATTCCGACCGTGAAGATCGTCAATCAGGGTAAGGACAATGAGGATATATGGCGGCTGCTCTTGGCCAATGTCCGGACGCCCCGCTACAATTTCGGTGATCTGCGCGCCTTGATCAGCGCCGTCGATTTGGGTGAACGGCGTATGCGGGAAATCTATGCCAAGTATGGCGCCGACGAAGTCGACAAGACCTGCAATGACCTGATGGATTACGCCGAGCGCCGCATGCGCGCCGAGATCGAACAAATCCCGGACGGTATCTACGCCTTTGAGGACGTCGTCGAGGATGACGGCATCGAGGATCGGCAATACAAGATCGCCGTCGAGGTTCACAAATCCGGAAGCGATATTGTTGCCGACTTCACCGGCAGTTCGAAACAGGCCAAAGGACCGATCAGCGCCACCCGCGGCGTGACCCTGTCGGCGACCTACAACGCTCTGCTGCACATGACCGACCCCTCCATTCCGAAGAATTCAGGTTGCTTTCGGCCGATAAAGGTCGTGGCGCCCGCGGGCAGCATCGTCAATGTCGACTTTCCCGGTCCCAGCGTCGGCGGCAACACGGAAACGCATCCGCGCATCGCCGGCACGGTGATCGGTGCGCTGGCCAATGTGATCCCGCATCTGTCGATGGCCGCGGAAGGCTGCACTCACGGGAATTTCGTGTTTGGCGGCATTCATGCCGATACCAAGGAGTACTTCGCCTGTTACGACATCGAAGTCGTCGGCTGGGGCGGACGCAGCTTCGCCGACGGAAATGACGCCTGCGATTCCATAAACGGAAACTGCCGGGTGACGCCGGTGGAGGTGTTCGAGGTGCGTTATCCGTGGCGGGTGGAGGACTGGACTTTCGACACCGACAGTGCCGGGGCCGGGAAGTTCCGCGGCGGTGTCGGCTACACCAAGACGCTGACCTGTTTGAATGACGAAATCATCGTGTCGCAGATGACGGACCGGCACAAAACGCAGCCATGGGGCCTGAAAGGCGGGCAGCCCGGCGGCAAGGGCGCGACCTTGTTCATGAAGAACGGAACCGATGAATGGCAGAACGCGGTCGAAGCCTATGGCAAGGCCTCGCCTAGCAAGTACTCCAACATCTCGGTGAAAAAGGGCGATCGGGTTCGCCTCGTCATGCCGGCCGGCGGCGGATACGGCGAACCCGCCGACCGCGACCGTGACGCGGTGCGAAACGATGTGGCCGAAGGCTATGTCAGCGCGCGGGCGGCTCGGGATATCTATGATCTCTAGGGCCTGTTGACAGTCATGATTGTGGTGCCGGTTTATCCAGATTTGTTCAGTTTCGGTCTATGAGGAGGAAGGACATGCGGTGCATATTCGACGACGAATGGGCCGTAACTGGGCAAATCTGGGCAAATCCCTGCGGGACGCGGCCCCTTTCGCCCCTGGACTTCGTTGCGAAATACTTGAAGTGGCCTGCACTACGGCGCATTTCGCGCCTTGCCAGGAACGAAAGGGGCCACGCCGGCGCCGCAATCCTGACTGTCAACAGGTCCTAGAGCATTGTCCGACCACACGGGATTATTTGATGGTGCAGATCAGGGATACGGATACATCAGGAATACAGCCATGAAAATGTCAAGCAACGGCCTTTACATCGAGGAATACGTCAAATGCGCCAATTGCGGCGCGCTCATCTACGAGGTCGACCGTCCATCGGCCATCGACAGGGACGAAGAGGGATTGTTTTGTTCGCAATGGTGCGTCGATTGGGCCGGCAAACGGCGGGCCCGGCAGGCGGCGGACTCATACCACGGGCGGTGAGCCGGGCACCGCTGACGATCGAAACGGGAGAGCGGCAAAACCGTTTCTGGCGCCGGTAGCGCGCCACACCGATTTCTTCACAAGCCCTGGCGGAGTTACAGCAATTTTTTCGCCAGCTTTTCGGGCCCGAAGCGTATCACGTCCTGCACCGGCAGTCCCAATTCCGCCTGCAATTGTCCAATCTCCTCCCGCGCCTCCTCTGCGGTCAAACCGGACGTATTGAGGGCGACGCCGATGGTCTCGGCCGGGGTCAGCACATCGCATACACTGGCGATCGCTTCGACCAGATCGATCAGGCAACGCAGCGGCGGAATTCGCACCACGGTCCCTTGGGAATCGAGGTGGCTCTGACGCGCTTTATGGCACAGCACGAAATGGGTCGGACAGGCCCCGCGAATTAACGGCAGGCTGGCCGTGCTGCCCGGATGAACCAGCGAACCCTGTCCCTCGACGATCACGATCTCATCGTCGGCCGCGGACATCACCAATTGCTCCACGGCGCCGCAGGCGTGGTCCACCTTGTAGGCATCGAGCGGAATGCCGCGCCCGGTGATGGTGATTCCGGTTTGACCGGTGGCGAGAAAGCTGGCCGATACGCCCTGCGCCACCAACCACCGTTGAATTTCGAGGCCGGCGGTCATCTTGCCGATCGCCATGTCGGAACCGACCATCAATAGCCGTTTGTTGCCAAGCAAG
Source organism: Rhodobiaceae bacterium (assembly GCA_965224185.1). Lineage (GTDB taxonomy): Bacteria > Pseudomonadota > Alphaproteobacteria > Rhizobiales. The sequence goes on from OZ245042.1 coordinate 1,431,858, forward strand.
GCGGCCTTGGCGCTGCCGATGGGAGGAGCCGTTGCCGGAACTCGGATGTCCCAGATCCACTGGCCTGGCCGGGGCAGGTCCCGATAGCGCTCGCCGAGCCGGTCGTGCAAGCCGTTGATAATCGACAGACCGCCGGCAACCGCCTCATCCAAGGCCGCCCACCAGGTATCAGGGATAAGCCCGCCGGACGGCGCCGTTCCAAGCATCAACGCGTCCGCCCCCCTGGCAATCGCATCCTTGATGGAGACCACGATCGGCACCTCACTGGGTACCGCGCAAACATCGCGGACCAATTTGCCCGCTGATGCGGAATCGACGACGCAAACGATGGGATTGGCGCTATATCGCAGCACGCCCTCAGCCATCTTGGCGTCCAGCCTGCCCATCGCGCCTTCGGCGTATATGGCCAACTTGTCGTGCTTCTCAAGCATCCCGAAGCCGTCCTCCGTGGCCGGTATCATCGGTCGGCAACAAGACGCCGTCGACCAACGTCGCGCCGACCGCGGGATCCGGATTCAGATTGAGATGGGAATCGAGATCGATATGGTCGAACAGGGCTCCCAATGCGGCGCCCGCTGAAATCGAGATCGACGATTCTCCCATGCACCCGATCATGGTCTGCAGGCCGAAGGCCCGGGCCACGGCAACGATGTCGAGCGCTCCGGAAATGCCGCCGCATTTCATCAGTTTCAGATTGACGCCGTCGACGGCGTGGGCCCATTTCGGGATATCGCTGGCCAATCTGCAGGATTCGTCCACGATGATCGGCAGGGCGCGGTCGCGATAGAGTTCCGGCAACTGATCTTCGGCGCCTTCGACCAGCGGCTGTTCTATATATTCCACCCCATGGCCGGCAAGCCAGTTCATCATCCGGTGGGCATCGGCCAGGCTCCAGCCGCCATTCGCATCGACCCGATGAACCACGTGGTAGTCCGCGGATGCCTCCACAACGGCACTGAACAAGGCCTGGTCGGCCTCGATGCCCTCCGGCGAGCCAAGCTTGATCTTGAGCGAGCGGATACCGGTGCCGTCCAGCAATAGCGGCACACGCTCACGCACGATTTCCGGCGGATTGATACCCACCGTGACCGAAGTCGGAACCGTCGTCTTGCCGAGACCGAGCATGCGATAAAGCGGCAGGCCGGCCTTCTTTGCCCACCAGTCCCACAATGCAATGTCGAGGGCACACAGGGCACAGCGAGCGACGCCCGCTTCAATGCCCGCCGCGTAAACGTCCCGGATCGGCCTGCCGACCACGTCGCCCTGCCAAAAGGCGCTCAACGCTTGGCGGCCGGCTTCCGGCGTCCCGGCACCTTCTTTGCCGCCAGGCGCCATCTCGCCGATGCCGGTGATGTCGTCATGCGTCAGGCTGACGAACAGGTTATCGCCGCCCGCCGATATGCCCCTGCTGATGCGCAGCGGGAACCGCTTGGGCAAATAGATTGTCTTGAAATCGAGCCGCATGGACAATGCTCTAGTGGGCCGGGGCCTGTTGAGGAACAAAGATACGAGACTAGTGTCGAACGTCCCGACGGTCCATGTTCATTCGTGCCAGGCTCTTATGCCGCATTATGCGCTTGCAGCATCAGACAGCGACAGGCGGTGCAAGCTTGCCCGATATCCACGGGTCCATTGAGGGATCGTCGGAATCCAGCAGCCCGATCGCTCGGAGCAGGCGGAAGCCGCTGGCATGTCGGCCAAGAAATTCCCAAACGACCGGACTTGTCGCAGGCCCGTTGTTCTGGCCGACACCGACACCGATCCGCAAGCCCTCCAGATAGTCGATCACGGTCAAATGGTTGGTATAAAGCACCGTATGGCAGATCTCGCTCAGGGTCAGCGATTCATAGTCGGTCATGAAGATCTTGTCTTTGAGAAACAGGGAATGTCCCCTGTAGTGAAAGCGCGCGCCGCGCCGCCGGGAGTCTACCGGCTGCAGCCTCTCGTGCCTGGTGTAGAACGTCCTGCCATCCTGTTGTTCGACATGGACCAGCGCCTTGAGGATCTTACCCGGCTCGGATATCGAGTTGTAGTACTCGTAGTAGTAGCCAATGTATTTCTTCAGTTCCGACTGGCTGGAAGCGGACAAAAGCCGTTCCAGTGATGCCATTGGTTCGGCGACCCGGCCCTGCAGGTCGGCAATCGAATTCGGGCGCAATTGAATCAGTTTTTTGAGCTGATCAGGCGGCAACAACAACTCATATTCCTCGACGCCGAAAAAGTCGCATATCTTGCGCAGATTGTGCCGGCTCGGTCGCACGGCGCCGCTCACATACTTGTTGAACTGTGCGCGGTTGATATTGATCCGCCGGCACACTTCGGAAATTGACGGCAGATAGCTGCACAGAAAGATGAGGTTGCTTCTGAAATGGCTGTCCATGCTGATCACCTCCCGCAGGCGGCCGAGACCGCCCTTGATCGCTTATGCATTTTGCTGCAATTTTAGCATTATGGCGCACCAGAGTCATCGCACTTGCGTTATGGCTGACCGGTGCAAATTGCTTTACTCTCAGGAAACGTAAGGTCCGGGTGCATCGCTGAATACATCGCCAATGTTGCTAAAACCAGCATGACAGAAGACCATCTCATAAGGGAGAGAAACATGAAAAGACCCAATTTGATTGCCATTGCACTGGCCTTTGGTGTCTCTGCTTTTGCGGCCAATGCCAGCGCCGCCGATTGCCCGATCAAGATCGGCGGAATAGCGCCTTTATCGGCACCGGGCACCGTGGTTGGCGGCGAAGCGATGCGCGACGCCATGCTGATCGCCCAGGACGATATCAACGCCGCCGGCGGTGTCCTGGGCTGCGAAGTCGAGGTCGTGATCGCGGATAGTGAAGGCCTGCCCGAAAAGGCCAAGGCGATCATGGAAAAATTGATCACTCAGGACGGTGTCGTCGCGGTTGGCGGCGGTTATCACAGTTCGGTCGGCGTGGCATCAAAAGACGTTGCCGATGCCCGAGGCGTTCCGGTCGTCTATGCGGAGACCTGGAACGATACGATCACCGGCGACAAGCAGAAATATATCTTCCGCATCGCGCCCCTGAGTTCATGGGCTTCGTCGACCATCTGGAAGTTCGCACTGACCAATTCCGACATCAAGAAAGTCGCCATTCTCACCGAGAATACCGATTATGGGATACCGGCGGCCGAGGAGACCGCCAAGGGCCTGAAGTCGGGCGGCGTCGAATCGGTCACGTTCAGCGTCGATATCGGCACCCAGGACTATGCCGGCATCGTTGAGCGGATCAAGGCCGAGAATCCGGACATGATCATCACCCTGGCCACCGGCGAGGCGGGTTACAACTTCGCGCAGCAGTCGGCTGACGCCGGTATCGGCCCGATGGACATACCGTTCATCGCCAGCCAGGTATCGCTTGAGAGTAAGGCCTATTGGGAAAACGTCCCTGACGGCAACATGGCCTTTGTGCAGCGGATCGGCGTGCCGGAGAACCTGTTCAATGACAAGGCCAAGAACTTTGCCAAGGTCTACAAGGAAAAGACCGGCAAGGCCGCGGTCGAGAGCTACGCAATGGAAGCCTACGACTCCGTTGCCATCCTTGCACAGGCGATCAATGAGGCGAAGTCCACCAAGGGCGACGACATCGTCGCCGCGCTGGAGAACATTTCGCATGATGGCACGCTTGGTCGGATCTATTTCCCCTATGGCACCAAGAAGGCGCCGTCAGACAGCGGCAAGGGCGACGAATGGTGGCATCAGTGGCCGGATCCGGCATTGACCATGATCCAGTACCAGGCTGAAGGTCAGAATTCGGCCGACGCGCCGATCGTGTACCCGGATGCCTACAAGAACGGCGATCCGAAATTCGTCAAGTGACGAATTGATCGATAGCGGCCGGCCGGACATTGGTTCCGGCCGGCCGTGTACACAGATTCTGCCGCCATGGCGGCGCCCATCCGGCAGGGGGGCGAGGTTTGGAAAACCCAAGTATATTCTGGGGCATGATCATCTGGGTGGTCGTCTGGGCGATCGGTGGCAGCATACTGGTCCGGCGACGCTATCTGCAGCGTGACCTGGATACATCCAACGCGACATTCGTCGGCGCCATGGTCGGCGCATCGACCGGCCCGATAGGACTTACGCCGCTCTATCTGCGCACACCTGAACTGACACCCAGGCTCATCATCTTTCCCGCACTGCTTGCGGTGACGCTGATTGCCGGTGCCTTTGCGTTTGCCGATCCCGACAACAATTGTGTCGTAAACGGCTCGTTCGTTGCCTCGCAGATCACCAACGGGCTGATCATCGGCATAATCTATGGGTTCATGGCACTGGGACTGACGCTGATCTTTTCGATCCTCGGCGTCGTCAGTTTCGCCCACGGCGAATTTTACATGATCGGCGGCATGCTGGTTTATTATGTCACCGCGGTGTGGTTTCCCGGAATCTATCCGCTTGTCGCCGTCATGATTGCCTGCGCCGGAGCCTTTACCCTGGGCGCGGTGTTTGAGCGGTTGTTCCTGACCCCGATGTATACGGGCAAGATCGACCGCCCGGTTGAATACGGCATTCTGGTGACCTTCGGGCTCGCCTTCACCTTGCAATATTTCGTCCAGGCCATGGCCGGCTCCAATCCGGTGAAGGCCAAGCGGTTCTTCGACTTTCCGCGTCTCAGAATTCCGTCGAGTGAAGACCCATGGCTGATCAAGTCCAGCCGCGGCAATCTTGAACTGTTCGATTCAGTATCAATCTCCAATCCAAGGTTTGTAGCGGCGGTGGCATGTATTATGGTTCTGCTGGCGCTGCTTTACTTCCTGCATCGGACCTGGACCGGCAGGGCGCTGAGAGCCGTCAGCCTCGACCGTGAGGCGGCGGCCATTGCCGGCATCAATCCGGACCGGATGAACATGCTGGCATTCGCGCTTGGTGGCATGATCGCGGCGCTTGCCGGCGCGCTCCTGGTCCAGGCGTTCTCGTGGCTGCCGCAGGTCGGCAACATTCCTGCAATGCGCTCATTCGTGATCGTCGTGCTCGGCGGCCTCGGGTCGTTGCCGGGCGCGTTTATCGGCGGCATCATCGTCGGACTGGTCGAGGCGGCCGGCACCGGATGCATTCCGGATGCGCAAAAGGCGGCATCCTACATTCCAGCCTATGGCATGGTGGTGCTGACGCTCACCCTGTTGCTGCGGCCGACCGGCCTGCTCGGACGCAAATATGCCAGCGGCACACACGGTAAATTCTGATGCGGCAACAGGTCCCCAATATACTCGGTGTGTTGTTCGTCGGGTTCTTCGTCGCCTTCCCGTTCATCTATACGGGTGCGGACTACGATTACATTATGCATATCTGCATCATCGCGTTCTTCTATGCGATCCTGGCGTCGAGTTGGTCGATGCTGGCCGGTTATGCCGGTCAGTTCTCGTTTGGCCATATGGGGTTTATGGGGATCGGCGCCTACACTACCGCGCTGTTTTGCCATTATTTCTACCTTTCGCCGGAGCCGACCAATCTGTGCACGGAGTTTCAGTTTGGCGACACCTGGTTCGTCATAGTCAATCCGATCGGAGTGACATCGACGACGCTCACCCAGGACTGCCTGCGCCAGGCGCTTCAGACCTGGGGCGACAGCGTTCAGGTAACGCCCATGCCGGTGTGGCTGGGTATTGTTCTGGGGTCCATCATGGGCGGTATTGCCGGCCTGCTGATCGGTCTTTTGGTCTTACGCCTGCGAGCCGCTTATCTGGCGCTGTTCACGCTCGGCTTTGCGGAAATCCTCAAAGCCACCATCAGCGCCGAAATCGCAATCACCCGTGGTCAGGCGGGCATGGAAACGCCGGCGCTGTTCGAAAACGGCATTACCCTTTTCGGACACACATTCTCCAAGACCGATAAACTGCCGCCCTACTTCGTGATGTTCGGCATGCTGCTGGTGTGCCTGGCGGTTCTTGCCTGGCTGGCGAGATCGAAATTCGGCCTGTTCGTGCGCGCATTGCGCGAAGACCAGGATGCCGCCGCCGCCCTCGGCGTGAACACCACCCGGTACAAAGTATTGGTCTTCGTGGTGACGACGATGATGGCAGCGCTCGCCGGAGCCGTGCAGGCGCATTATGTCGGCATCGTCACACCGAACAATCTGTTTCTTTTGCAGATGAGCCTGGTCGTGGCGATGGCGGTGATCGGCGGAGTTGAAAATTTCGTTGCCGCCGCGATCGGAGCGATCATCATCCAGTTCCTCCTGGAAATGCTCCGCAACAGCTTCAACATCGGCGGCGTGGTGATCGACATGACCATCTGGCGGCTGGTTTTCTTCGGCATTCTTCTGATGGTCACGCTGCGGTTTACGCGAAACGGGCTGATTGCGCCGATCATCGACTATTTCGCGCGCGGCCATGTCGGCCGGGAGACCGTGGAGAAACGTCAGCGCGATGACGAGAGTGTGGAGGCGGCGCAATGAGCAATCTCGTCGTCACCAACCTGCACAAGCGCTTCGGCGGCCTGCACGTATTGAAAGGCGTGACCTTCGAAATCAATGGACCGGAGCTTATCGGACTGATCGGCCCGAACGGTGCCGGCAAGACGACACTGACCAACATCCTCGATGGCGCCATCAAGCCGAATAGCGGCACAGTCTACCTGAACGGCGAGCGTATCGACCAACTGCAACCCTATCAGGTCGCCGCAGCCGGGCTCGGACGCACGTTTCAGGTAACGCGATCATTCCGGCGCATGACCGTGTTGGAGAACCTTTATGTGCCGGCATTGGCGATGGGCCGAGAGGCGCACCGCAAGGCTGTACACGACAAGGCGATGTCGGTGCTGGAATTCCTGACCATGAAACACCTGCGCAACGAATTCGCCCAGGCCCTGTCGGGCGGCCAGCAGAAGTTATTGGAACTCGGTCGGCTGTTGATGCTGGACCCGGATGTTATCATCCTTGACGAGCCGTTTGCCGGCGTACATCCGCGGTTGATGGAGATCATCTATGATTACATTCGCCGGGTAAACGACGACGGCAAGGCGATTGTCATCATCTCGCATCAGATGGATTCGATCTTTTCGCTCAGCCGGCGGCTTCTGGTGCTGAATTACGGTGACCTGATCGCCGACGGGCCGCCCGAAGAGGTCAAGCACGATCCGGTGGTGATCGAGGCCTATCTCGGCGCCGAGGAAGGCAATGAGCAAGCGGCTGGAGCCTGAGACATCATGAGCGACCCCCATACCGACGCGGTGCTTGAGATGCGCGACCTTTATGTCGGCTATTACAAGGATCTCAATATCCTGCAGGGCCTCAACATCAAGGTTCAGCGAAACAAGATCACCGCGGTGCTGGGCGCCAACGGCGTCGGCAAGTCGACAGCGCTGCGCGCCGCGTTCGGCTTCTTGCGCCCCAATCACGGTGACATCCTGCTTGAGGGCGAGAGCATCCTTGATATCCCGGCATATAACCGCATTTTGCGGGGTCTTGCCTACATCCCGCAACAGCCGGGCGTGTTCAAGGACATGTCGGTGCAGGAGAACCTGGAACTCGGCGGCTGGACTTTCCGGCGCGACAAGAAGCAGGTCCGCGAAAAGATCGAGGCCAATTACGAGCGCTTTCCAATTCTGAAGGAAAAACGCAAGCAGATCACCGGTGAACTGTCCGGCGGACAGCAGCGCATGGTCGAGATTGGCCGCACTTTGATGGCCGATCCGAAAATGCTGCTTGTCGATGAACCAACCGCCGGCCTGTCGAAGATGCTGTCGGAAGAAGTCTACGAGATGTTGACCGCGCTGACCGATCGCGATGACATCACAATCCTGCTTGTCGACCAGGAAATCCGCCATGCGCTCAAGATCGCCGACTACGTCTATGTGCTGGAACTCGGCCGCAACAAATATGAGGGGCCGGCGTCAGAGTTTGAAGATCTTGAAAAGGCGTTCTGGGTCGCCTGACAATTGAATCGGCCGTTGAGGCAGCCTGCGCGAAAGCACCTGCCCACAATTTCGAATTTGCCGGCGTGGTCTTGAACATCCTGGTGCGTGATGCGGAAAAACGGATTTTCAATTCAAATCACGCTGTCATTCCCGCTTTCGCGGGAATTGTCTGTTGAAATTTTGTTATTATCGGATTGCGAGAGGCGGCGCGCGCCGCCTCTCGCGGGATGCAGCGATCGTGCGGGAATGAGGCTTTGACGCCTGTCGTCATCCTGATCCTGTATCCCTTGGTCCCACCGTTTGATGAGTTGAAGGGGCTGTGACGCCCGCAGACAATTAAAAACAGAAGGACCTGATCAGTATGACCTGTTGCGCATCCCAAGACAAATGGCATTTCGGCATTGACGTCGCCAAGGCCCATCTCGACATCCACTTGGCCGAGACCGGTGACCGCTGGCAGGTCGCCAACACGGCCCGTGCGATCAAGACATTCGTGCAGACCGCCGGTGACCGGCTCGCCGAGGCCTTCATCACCGTCGATATGGCCGGTGGCTTCGAGCGACTTTCCTGCGACCTTCTTCTGGCGCACGGCTTTGCCGTGCACCGGGCCCATCCCTACCGGGTCAAGAGCTTTGCCCGCGCCTGCGGCCAGATCGCCAAGACCGACACCATCGATGCCCGCCTGCTGGCCCTTTACGGCCGCGACAGACGGCACGATCTGGCCCTTTATCAGCCGCACACGGCCCACCAACTGGCCCTCAAGGCGCTGGTGGAGCGCCGCGCCGACCTGGTCGACATGCAAACCCAGGAGAAAAACCGCCTGGCCGCCCCGACCGGCAATGCCGCGGTCGTCAAAAGCTGCCGGTTGCTGCTGGCAACCTTGAAACGCCAGATCAAGACCATCGACACCCAGATCGACCGGCTGATCGACCAGGACGCCCGGACCCGCGCCAAGGCCAAGGTCTTGCGTGCCATATCCGGCATCGGCCCGCAGACCACAGCCGTGCTGATCGCCCTGATGCCCGAATTGGGCGACATGACCGGAAAACAGGCCGCCAGCATCACCGGCCTCGCACCGGCCGCCAATGACAGCGGTACCAGACGCGGATACCGACCCGTTCGCGGCGGACGACCACAGCTGCGCAAGGCGCTGTTCATGGCCGCCCTGAGCGCAATTCGACACAACAAGACCCTCAAAGCCAAATATCAAAACCTCATCGCAAAAGGAAAAAAACCAATCGTAGCAATCATCGCAATCGCTCGAAACCTAATCGTCATCGCAAACGCTAAAGTCAGAGATGAAATCTATGCTATCAACTGAGTTGATGACTGTCTTAAAGTTCGTACCGAACCCGATTGCACGCAACGTGCATTGGCCGGCAGCGCGAGCCCGCCCCGCTGCGCAACATGAAGACCACTCCGCGCCGGACCTGGACGGCATAATAGGGGTTGCTGAGTTTTCGGCTCAGGCGCCCAAATAGGTCTCCTGAATTTTCGGATCGCTGCGGAGGTCTTCGGCCAAGCCGCTAAATGCAATTTTGCCGGTTTCCATGACATAGGCGTGTTTCGCCAGTTGCAATGCCATGCGCGCGTTCTGCTCCACCAAAACGATCGTGCGTCCGTGTTCTTGATGCAACTGTTTGATGATCTTGGCGATCTCCTGCGTCATGATCGGCGACAGGCCGAGGGAGGGTTCGTCAAGCAGCAGGAGTTTTGGCCCCGACATCAATGCCCGCCCCATTGCCACCATTTGCTGCTGACCGCCGCTCATCGTGCCCGCCAGTTGTTTGCTTCGCTCCTTCAGAACCGGGAAATGATGATAAACCTCATTCAGATCATGATGCACGCGGGCCATATTGGTGCGTAGATAGGCGCCCATCTCCAGGTTTTCCAAAACCGTCATTTGTGGAAACACCCGCCGGCCCTCGGGCACCATGGCGATCCCGCGCGCGTTTATCTCTTCCGGCGCAAGACGGTCTATCCGCTCACCCTCAAACAGAATCTCACCGCTGGAGGGCGCAAGCAACCCGGTGATGGCGGTAAGCGTGGTCGTCTTGCCCGCGCCGTTGGAGCCGATCAGCGTGACGATTTCGTTTTCCTCGACCTCAAAGGAGATACCCTTGACCGCGGCAACGGTTCCATAGTGAACGTGGATGTCGTCCAGCTTCAGCATGTGACGCCGCTCCGCAGCATTTACTTACAATTCATAATCATCGGACCCGAGATAGGCTTCAATCACGCGCTTGTCGTTGGCCACTTCTTCGGGCGTCCCCTCCGTCAGCAACTCGCCGAAATTGATGACAGACAGGTAGTCACAGGTGCCCATGACGGTTCGCATGTCGTGCTCGACAAGGATGACCGTCATGTTCCATTCATTCCGCAATCGGCGAATGTGATCGGTGACCATCTTGGTCTCGGTCGGATTGAGGCCCGCCACGGGTTCGTCCAGCATGATCAATTTCGGTTCAACGGCTAACGCATTGGCGATGCCCAATATGCGTTGATGGCCATGTGGCAAGTTGGTGGCCAACTCGTCCTGATGCTCCGTCAGTTCAAGGAAATCAATGATCTCCATGGACCGCGCCCGGTGCTGCTCTTCCTCCTTGTTGCGACCGAATATGATCTGCAGCAGATTGCTTTCGACCCGTGTATGCCGCGACAGCATGACGTTTTCCAAAACGCTGTAGGTCGAGAACATGGCGTTGCGCTGGAAGGTTCGAACCAGCCCGGCGGCGGCTATCTGGCTCGGCCGCCGGTTGCTGACTTGTTGGCCGTCGAACAGGATCGTTCCCGACGTGGCGGGCAGCGCACCGCTGATGAGGTTGAACAGCGTTGTCTTGCCGGCGCCGTTCGGTCCGATGATCCCCCGGATCTCACCTTCGTTGACCGTCATGTCAACATTATTGACTGCGGCCAAACCTCCGAAGCGCTTAATCAGGCCGTTGATCTCAAGCAAGGCCATTGGCGTCACTCTCGATCATGCCGGTTCCTGCTTCGTGGCAGGCCTGGAGGCGTCGTTCGCACCAATTCAAGCGCCCGATCCTTTGGGTTCGGCACCAATCGGGCTCCTCGTCCTGTACTTGTCGAGAATTCTCAACGCCAGATCATCCAATCCGTTGGGAAGAAAGACCAGAAAGAAAATCAACGTTCCACCGAACAAGAGCGGGCGCCATTCCAGGAGCGGCCGTGACCATTCGAACACGAAGGTCATCAAAATGAGACCCAAAATCGGCCCCCAAAAGGTCGTGGTGCCCCCCACCACCACCCAAATGATCAGGTAGACCATATTGTTTATGTCGAAACCCTTCGGGTCAACTGCGCCGAGCCGGTGAGCCAGCAATGCTCCTGCAATGCCGGCAAAGAATGCACCGACGGTGAAGGCCAGCGCCCGATAGCGGGGCACGTCAATGCCCACCGCTTCGGCCAACCCCTCGTCGGTGTACAGCGCCTTGAACGTCTTGCCGATCCTTGAACGGTCAATGCGCCACATTATCGCCAGGCAGACAAAGGCAATTGTCAGGACAAAGAAATAATATGGAACCGGTTCGAAGAAATCGATTGAGCCCAATTCGCCATTGGGAATGCCAATCATCCCGCGGGGTCCGCCAAATGGATAGCGAAACTTGATCCACACCAGGCGCACAAGCTCGCCCAAGGCAAACGAGGCGATAAAAAAGCCGAAGCCCCTCGTGCGGATCAACGGCGTGACCATGATGAAACCGACTATCCCGGCGATAATTGCGGCCAGGGGCACCGTCAGGAGGATCGATAGATCCCACCATTTCGACAATAGTGCCGTGGCGTAGGCTCCCACGCCCATGAGCACGAAATGCGACAATGTCCAGTCACCGGTTGTTGCCGGAATTCTGTAGCTGCAGACGAGGATCAAGTTGATCAGGAACAGGATGAGGACTTCGATCATGTAGCTGCGCACGACGAAAGGTGCGACGACCGCAATAGCCAGCACCAGCAGGGCGAATATCCCGGTTTTCCAGTTCGCACCGATCATGCCTTGACCCGCCCGAGCAGTCCCTGGGGGCGCACAATGAGGATGATCGCCATGCAGGCAACGCCGACCATCTGTGCGGTTACGGCATCAGACAATGTCGTTACGAAGGTATGGATGATTCCGAGAATGAACGAGGCCAGAACCGCACCGGCGATGCTTTCCATGCCGCCCATCACCACGACGATGAACGCCGTCAGGATAACACTGTGACCCATATAGGGCGTGACCGGCTGGATCGGCGCCATCAGGGCGCCGGCCATCCCGGCCGATGCTCCCGATATGGTCATGGCGAGCATGGTCATCCGGTTGATTCCGATACCCTGAAGGCGGGCGGTGTCCGGATCCTGCGCACAGGCGCGCAGTGCCTTGCCCTGCTTGACCTTGAACAGGAAAAACCACAGTGCCGTCAGCATGACTATGGCCGCCGGAACGATGAGAACCCGCTGCCAGCCGATCTTGGCCCCCATAATATCGGCGGCACCCATATAAGGCGTTGGTACCGAGCGCATCAGGCCCACACCCCAGGTCTGACCAACAAGAACCTGCAGGATCAGCGCCAACCCGGCGGTCGCCATAAATCCGGCGAGAACGTTCGACTGTGTCGGTCGAAAAATCAGGCGTTCCGTCGCTATGCCAAGCGCGCCAACGATGGGGATCGCCATCAAGACCGCCAACGGGAACGGCCAGCCGTTGAGCGCATAGAAGAAATAGACCACATAGGCGCCGACCATGTAGAATTCGCCATGGGCGAAATTGGCCATTTTCATGACCCCGAAGGCCATGGCCAGCCCAACGGCAATAACGGCGTAAACTGAGCCGGCGGCGACCGAGTTGATGATGGTTTGGAGGAAGAGCGCTGAATCCACTACGTTACCCCGATAGTCCCGGTCTTGAAGATTAGAGCGGGCGCCGGTGGCGCCCGCCAATGTCGATTATGGCCCGGGCACTTCCGCGCCCGGTGCGGTTACCGTTGATAATACATCTGGCCCTTGCCATCGACGACCTTGATAATTTCCTCCTTGCGGTGTTCGAACCAGTCTTCAAAGCGAACAACCGCCTGAACGCGTTTGGTACCGTCACGAACTTCGTTGATCGGGATCGGCGGCGATACCATGTTATCTATACCCCACATCTCCTTGCCGCGCATCTTGCCCGGTCCGAGAATGGTCGGAATTGACGCTTGGTTGCGCAAGGTCTCAAGCACCCGATCGGGATCGAGCGTTTTCGCTTCTTTCACCCCTTCGGCCCAGACTTTCAGGGTGATCACGTGATCCCAGTCGATGCCGGTGATTTCGCGGTGGACATCTTCCGGGCCGCCGGGCCCGTACCGTGCGTTCCACTCTTCCACGAAATCGTTCTGCCATGACGGTTTTCCCCACCATGGATCATCGAATAGCGGGAAGCTGTCGGTCGCGCCTTCAAGATATTCCTTGGGAACCTTCTGCAATATCGATTCCGTATCCAGATAGTTGGCCGAAATCAGTCCCTTATATCCTTGCAGGAACAACTGCTCGATAATCTGGACGACGAATGTCGGATAGGACAGGTTTAGGGAAGCAACTTCCGGGTTCGTCGCCAACATGGCTGAAACGACCGGTGCGAAATCGGTTGTTTCCAGCGCATAGTGCTCGTCATAGACCACATCCCAACCGTCCGACATGGCCGATCCGACCTCCCAGGCCTGCGATGTCAGACCGATTGTATCGTCCTGCGAAATCACTGCCCAGCGTTTCAGCTTCGGATTAACAAACCGGTGGTAGAAGGGGCGCAGCATGTCGATCCGCGGGGTGACGTCACCGCCGGCGATCAGGTAGGGTCGGTCCGGCTTGATGTCGGTGGAGATCAGGCTGGCGTAAATAACCTTCTTCTTGGTTAGGAAGGGGTGGGTGGCGTCAGCGGGATTGCCGCCGATCGCGCTGATGAATTTAACATCATTTTCCAGAACCAGCTGTTTGGCCCCCTGCAGTGCCTTGCTGCCGGTTGCCTCATCGTCGAATGCGAACATTTTCAGCGGGTGCCGCGTCTCGCCGACCAGCAGACCGCCTTCGGCATTGACACTGTCGATGAACATCTGGTTGCCGGTCAAACCGGGCAGGCCCCACCCTGCATCCGGTCCCGAAAGCGCGCCGAGAAATCCGATATGGATCGGATCGCCGGTGGCTTCAGCCGCCGCGGCGGCGCCGACAAGGCTAGGAACTTCAAATACCGTACCGGCTGACGCCGCGGCCGCCGCAGCGATACCCGCTGATGAATATTTCAGTAGATTTCGTCGGGTGATCTGGAAAGCGTGGTCAGAGTCTTGATCGTTAGGCATCTTGGTCCTCCCATTTTACAAAATTGCCGGTTACAAAACTGCCGGAAAGAGATGTGTTTCAGCCCATAATCCTCCTCCAGGGCGATTTTGAACCAAATATGTACCTTTCCAACCTGATTCCATCAGTAGTTTCGCCAGAAAGTCAACCTTTGGTGTAAGTAAGGTAAACCAATTTCGGGCCCGGCGGGCAATAACTTATTGAAATTACGAAGGGGTGGCAATTTGACGCGCTTTGGAAAACCAGAATGGTAATCTGGCTTACCCTGCCAAGCCCGAAATTTGGTCTGGTTTTGGTCCATTAACCCAGAGATTCCGCTGGACTATGCCCGCGTCGGTGGCGGTCATAGAACCAATCATGTACCGCTCGGCAACCGGCTCAACCGTCGTCGGTTGTAGCGCCGATATTCACGCATTCGCCGTCCGGTCCTTGCGCATCTGTTTCGCCGTGCGCAGATTTTCCGTTTTCTCCTCGCGAAGACGGTTGGTCGTCGCCGTGATCTCGACCCGATCCAGGAATGGATCATCGACATCATAAAACCGCTTTCGCTTAACCGGTCTACCGGCAGAAACCAGGCGCAATTGCCGCCATCTCAACTGGTTTCAGGTCCGCTGCCGTGCATGGCACTAAATCGCCGACGCGATATCTGTTGGGCGGTGAATTTTCGATCCCCAACTCATCATCCAATTGGAGGTCCGTCCGTCCATCGGCTCTCTTTTGTCGAGGATACCCGCGATTTCGTGCCCTGGCGCTTCTCAGACGCCAGAAAACCTGTGCAACATCTCAATTGCCGTGCCGCGGCGTCCGAGAATCCTGCACATGAGCGATCATCGCAACTGATTCAAGTTTAGTGCTCCGGAACGTTGAATGTGATAAATCACGGCTCATGGAAATGATTTGGACGGACATAATTGCGGCCTGGCCTAACATTGTTTTGGCCTGGACCGCGCTTTTGCTGGTAGCCGCCGCACCCGGACCGTCGGTCATGGCGATCATGGGCATTTCAATGGCCCGCGGACGCTCGGCCGGCTTTATCTTCACGGCCGGTTGCATGACCGGCGCAACCACTTGGGCCGTGTTGGCCGGCCTTGGCCTATCGGTTTGGTTGACCAGCTATGCCAACGGTATCGCGATCCTGAAAATTCTTGGTGGACTCTATCTTATCTGGATGGCCTATAAGTCTTTCAAGTCGGCTCTGACTGGCGATGAGAAGCTGGTCGACAATTCGAATTTTGTCGCGGGCGGGGGCTTCTATTTCCGAGGCCTCGCACTGCATTTGACCAATCCAAAGGCCATTTTAGGCTGGGCGGCGGTAATCACGTTGTCGCAGGCGGAAACCGGCTCCGTTTCTGTCCTCGTCTTTACTCTATTGGGCTGCCTGGTGATCACATTTTCGGTCCACTTCACCTATGCGGCGGTGTTCGCCAGCCGAGTTGCCATGACGACATATGCAAAGTCGCGGCGTTGGGTTGAAAGTATTTTGGCCGCTGTGTTCGGCTATGCAGGTTTGCGCTTGCTAACAGACTGAGCCGAGGGATGTTTCGCCAAGACCTTTGATATCACTTCCGGGTCGGGAGGGTGAATATGATGATCCCGAACGTCGGAATAGGGTCAAGAGGGTGAATTTGAGGCGTCCGATTTTCGGCAGTTTAATATCAAGGGCGGTGACTTGATCAATCGGTGTTCCAATTGCGGGCCATGCCGACAGCGCGTTTGAATGGTTCTAGGAGATTCCGCCGGTTTTCTTCCGGGCGGATCAAACCGAATTCTTGTGAAATCGGGACGTCGCCTTCAGCCGCGTCGCAGGCCAGTGAGATCGTCCCAATGGCCGTCTGTTCAGGGATGCGGGCCGGGTGAATTTCCCGATTGAGGACGGTGGCGAGGAACTGAACAAAATAGGGGTTCGAACTCATCCCCCCGTCGATCAAAAGCGCGTCGCGCAACGGGATGCATTCGCTCATGGCCTCGACGACTTCGGCCGTCCGAAACGCGATGCCTTCCAGAATTGCCTGAACCAGGTGTTTCGGCTGGTGATTGAGCGACAGTCCCAGCCAGGCGCCGCGCGCGCGTGGCTCCCAATAGGGGCATCCAAGGCCCATCAACGCCGGAACGAATACCAGGCGGTCCTCGATCATGGGCGCGCCGTCGAAGGCATTGATCTCGTCATAGTCGGAAAACAATCCGAGCGATTGCGCCCAATTGATCGCCGCACTGGCGGCAAAGACACCGCCATCGACGGCATAGATTGGCGGCTCTCCGTGTTTCTGCCAGGCGACCGTGGGCAGCAGCCCGACCTCAGGTCTTCTGACAATCTCGGCGCCGGTCACAGCCAGCGCAAAGGCGCCGGTTCCGAATGTGATTTTCACGTCGCCTGTGCCGCGGCATCCGAACCCATAAAGAGCGGCCTGTTGGTCGACGACGCTCGCCGTAACCGGAACAGGGCCATGGTCCGTCTTGACGTGGCCGAAGTCTCCCGTCGTCGATACGATCTGCGGCAGCGCGTCCAGGGGCACGGAGAAGATTTCGCAAAGCTCCGTATCCCATTGAAGCGTTTCAAGATTCATCAACGACGTGCGGCTCGCCGTGGTGACGTCGGTGATGAAGCGCCCGGTCAGCCGGTCGAGGAAAAACGCATCGGTCGTGCCCAGACGCAGGTCCCCGCGCGCATGCGCCCGCCGCGCCTGCGGCGTGTTTTCGATGATCCAGGCCAATTTGCTCGCTGAAAAATAGGGATCCAGGGGTAATCCGGCGCGCTGCAATACGTCCGGCTCGACGCCATCCGACTTGAGCCGCTCTATTGTGCCGGTCGTGCGGTTATCCTGCCAGACGATAACCGGCGTCAGCGCCTCCTTGGTGGACGCGTCCCAGGCCAGACAGCTCTCGCCCTGATTGTCGATGCCGATCGCGTCGACCCGACCGCACGCCTCCGCGCAGGCCAGGATGTTTCGGATCAGTTCTTCCGGGTCATGCTCGACCCAACCGGCACGCGGGTAGGACTGGCGGTGTTCGACCGACTTGACGACCTCCAGACGACCATCGGCGCCTGCGACCAGCGCCCGTGTGCTCGTTGTTCCTTGATCGATGCCTGCGATCCGCATTTATCGCTCCTGTTGAACGGCAAGGTCGACGTCGCTGCCCGGCGGGCTGTCCAGGATCCCGGTCAGCGGCATCAGGATCCGGCGAACCGGTCGCGCTTTGATCCGGTGTTTGTAAATTTCATGCCCGTTGACGGACGCGGTCAGGTATCCGTCGACGGCCTCGTTCAGTCCAATCTGCAGTTTCGACATCGGATCGGGCCGCTTAGACAATGTGAGACGCTGGGGAACGACAAATTTCACGGCCGGATCGCAGATCCTCAGCCTGACGGACCCGGTTTCCTGGTAGGCCGGGCCCGACAGGTCATGTGCGATCCGACGCGCGGTCTCGGTGCCCTCGCGCCAGCACCAACCCGACGTTTCCGCCGGTCGCAGAACATTGCCGGCGCTATAGTAGGCGGGATCGGAACAGCGGCCATGTTGGTCGATCGCGGGACCACCGGAGCCCGGATCAATGTCGATGTGGCTGGAACGCAATAATGCCGCCTCGGGCCGAAAGCGCCCGGATACGATAACGCCGTCGGTTTCGATGGTTGTTTCGGTGCCGTCCCTCGATAGGAACTCGACCCCCTCAACATGGTCGCTGCCGAAAATGCGAAGCCGTTGCGCGCCGACATGAAGGCGAACGCCCATCAACGTCACATAGGGCTGCATGAAGCGGCGCACGATGACCCGATCACACTCTTCGATCATCGCAACCGGACGCATTCCCAGGTGGCGACAGGTGTTGATCGCGGAAAACGAAACGAGTTCGGATCCCAAAATGATCGGCCGGGAAAAGGGGCGCATGCCATGTAGATAGACCATCGATTGCAACGCCCCGGTCGATATGATGCCGAGCGGGCGATCGCCGCCGATGAAGCGTTGGGCGCGGCTCGCCTCGCGCACCCCGGTGCACAGCACGACGCGCTCGGCCACCAGTTTCGCCGGGCCATCCGGCGTCGTGATATCCAGGCATCCGTTCGGATGCAGCGCGGTAACCGTTGATTCCGTTCTGATCGTCACACCAAGGTTTTTCGCGATGTCGACATTGCGGCGCGCATAATCGGGGCCTTTGAGCAGACGGCCATATTCGAAGATCCCAAACGGATAATGCCCGCAATGCCGGGGCACACCGCCGGCCGCCTTGGCGCGTTCAAGGACGACAACGCTGACATCGCTTTGGCGCCGCAGTTCGGCGGCCAGGGCAAGGCCCGCAGTGCCCCCGCCGACAATGGCGACCGCGCATGTGCTGTTCAACGTCACGCTAGGGCCTGCCGTCGGCCTAACGGGGGATCGATATGTCCTTGCGTCATTTCCGCCAGTTCTCCGGTGCAGTAGAAGCCTTGGCACCGACCCATGCACACGCGGGTCCGGCGTTTCAGTCCCGGCAACGTCGCGGGCGCCATCGAGCCTTTCAGGACCCGGTCGATCTCGCGCCGTGTCACCAGTTCGCAATGGCAGATGATGCCGCCATTGCCGGGTTCCTCCCAGTCCCGCCGGTGATAGGCGGACAGGCGATCGGCCGGCGGGACGGCCGGTTCGGCAAGCGGCGGCGACGGGCATGCCGACGCCCCGGCCAGGTCGGCGACGTGGCGGGCAATGCCCAGCGCCGCGCTGAGCCCGGTTGAGCGAATTCCGCCGACGGAGATGTAGTTCATGTCGTCAAGGCGGTGAATTTGGTAGTCCGGGTCATCCGATGCCGGCCGGATGCCGGCATAGGCGGCGGTCACCTCGTAGTGCTCCAGCTCCGGCAGGATCGCCATTCCGGTCTCGCGCAGCCGGGTGAGCGCGGCCGCATCCGTCGCCGCATCGGCGCGGCTTTCCTGATCCTCCGCCGTCGGCCCGACCAGCAGATTGCCGAAGATCGTCCGGCAGACGACGACACCCTTGGTGGTCTCTGTCGGCACCGGCAAGAGTATCGCCGAGGCAAGGTCGGAGGCGGCCTTGTCGAACACCACGAACTGGCCCTTGCGCGGCCGGATGGTAAAGCGCGACGCCCCGGTCAGCCGGCGGTCGACCTCGTCGCCGTAAAGCCCGGCGCAGGAAATCACCCAGGATGCGCGAACATGCCCCTGGCTTGTCTCAAGCTGCCAGACGCGGTTGTCAAAGGACCCGGACACTATCTCCGTTTCCCGCTTGAGCGTCGCGCCGTTTGCCAGTGCCTGCAGCAGATAGACATGGCCGGTGGTCCAGGGATCGATCAGATATTCGCCCGGCACTTCGAAACCGCCGAGAACGGCGTCTGACAGATGCGGTTCGCGCCCCCGAATCTCGTCCCTTGTGCGCATGACGACATCGCCGACACCATTTGCATGTGCCTTTTCGACCAGCGTCGGCAGCCTGTCCAACTGCGCCTTTGTCCAGGCGAGCACCAGGGCGCCGGTCTTGAGCACCGGCAGGCCGAGCGCCGCATGAATGTCGAGAAACTCCCGATAGCCGCGCGCAATGCAGGCCTGTTCAAGGGAACCGGATGGCGCGTCGAAACCGGTATGCAGGATGGCGCTGTTGGCCTTGGAAGCACCGTCGAGTACGTCCGCCGCTTTCTCCAAGACGATCACCCGCGCACCGTCGAGCGTAAATCGCCGCGCCACGGCGCAACCGACGATACCGGCTCCGACAATTGCGACGTCAAAAGATTCCGAGCTGGACAGTTCGGCCGACATCTTCGGTTTTCGCCATCCGCGACAAGCCAGTTTGAGCGTGTCATTAGTAGCCGGATGTGTGCCCGGCATTCAAGTGAAAAACACCAATAATGACTGAGCAGTCATTTATATACGACTGGATACGCCTTCTAACTATCTGAAATTATTATTGAAATATAACATTATGACTGAATGAGAGATTTGCAATGGACAGAATTTCGAAAAGCGCCTAAGCTGATGATAGGTCGATAGGGAGGAGCCGGGCGCCATGTCGGGTCGGCGGTCAGCGGCAAGGCCGAGCGTTCGCAAGGCTGCGATCATCGAGTTTGTCGAGCGCCGAGGTCGGGCAAGCGTCGACGAACTCGCCGAGAAATTCGACACCTCTCCAGAAACCGTTCGCCGCGACCTCAACCGGCTCGCCGAGGCCGGGCGCTTGCGCAAGGTCCATGGCGGTGCCCGCCGGATCGGCCGGATCGTGGAAGGTTCGTTCGAGGAGCGGATGGCGCAAAATGCCCTGGCCAAGCAATTGGTGGCCGAAAAAGTGGCCAAGATCGTCCTACCCGATCAGTCGCTGTTTATCGATACCGGATCGACGACGCTGATCTGCGCCGAAACCCTGGCGAAGGTGCGCAATTTGACGGTGATCACCAATTCGTCGCGGATCGCCGCCGTGTTTTCGGCCGGACCCGGCGGTGCCGATGTTCACATGCTTGGCGGGTCCTATCGCGCCGACAACGCCCAGACCGTCGGGCCCGCCACGGTCACGCATATCACCCAGTTTCGCACCAAGCATGCGATCTTGACCATCGGCGCGCTCGATAATCAGGGAGCCACCGATTATTCGGAGGAGGAAGCACAGGTGGCGCGCGCCATGATCCGGGGCGCGGACGAATTAATCGTGGTTGCCGACGGCTCAAAACTTGGCCACCATGCGACGTTCCGGGTCTGCGGTCTTGAACAGATCGACAGGCTTGTCCTCGACAAACAGCCGAATTCCGCCATGTCCGAGGCCTTGGCGGTAGCAAATGTCGAGGTCCTTTGATGAATCGTCGCTGCAAGGAGGCGTCCGAATGCCGAAATTCGCGCTAGCCTTTGTGCGCATCGTCGACCGCTTCAATTATCGGTTGGGCCGTTTGATGATGTACGGGCTGTTTGTGATGATCGCGATCCTGCTGTGGTCCACATTGTCGAAAGCCATCTTCACGATTCCCGCTTTCTGGACCTTGGAAATGGCCCAGTATGCGCTGGTCACCTACTACCTGGTTGGCGGCTCGTACTCGATCCAGTTGCAGGCCAACGTGCGGATGGATCTGTTCTATGGAACATGGTCGGATCGCACCAAGGCCTATGTCGACTGTATTACCGTCCTTCTGTTGATCTTTTACCTCGGCGTTCTCCTTTATGGCGGGATCGCATCGACAACTTATGCAGTCGAATATGGCGAGCGCAGCCCGACATTGTGGCGGCCGTTAATGTGGCCGATCAAATCGATCATGTGTTTCGGCATATTCATGCTCCTACTGCAATCCATCTCGGAACTCATCAAAGACATTGCCAAAATCCGCGGGGCCGACATCTGATGTCTTACGAGCTCATCGCGGTATTAATGTTCTCGTCCATGATGCTCATGCTCATGACGGGGCAGCGTGTATTCGGTGCCATTGGCGGGATTGCCTCTATCGCGGCACTTGCATTGTGGGGAACGGGCGGGTCCGACATTCCCTTCGCGGCGGCGATGAAGGTCATGAAATGGTACCCGATGCTGACCCTGCCGATGTTCATCTTCATGGGTTATGTCCTGTCGGAGAGCCGGATCGCCGACGATCTCTACCGAATGTTCCATGTCTGGATGGGACCGGTCAAAGGTGGGCTGGCAATCGGAACCATCGGATTGATGGTGCTCATATCGGCCATGAACGGGCTGTCGGTCGCCGGCATGGCGATTGGCGCGACGATCGCGCTGCCGGAGCTATTGCGACGCGGATATGACAAGCAGATGGTGACGGGCACCATTCAGGCCGGATCCTCCCTTGGGATCCTGGTGCCACCATCGGTGGTGCTGGTTCTCTATGCCATGATCGCCCGCCAGCCGGTCGGCCAGCTTTGGTTGGCCGGCATACTTCCGGGGCTGATGATGGCCGGCCTGTTCATCATCTACATCTATCTCCGCTGCCGCGCTCAGCCCCATCTCGGTCCAGCCCTGGGAGAAGAGGCGCGAAATGTGCCGCCGGCGGAAAAGTATCGATTGCTGCTTGCTGGCCTGCTTCCGCTATCGATTTTTTTCGCCATGATGATCCCGTTCATCAAGGGGTGGACAAGCCTGGTCGAAAGCTCGGCGATCGGCGCCCTGACGGCCTTCTTGGCAGCCGTATTGCGTGGCCGGATGACGCGGGAAGTCTTCGAAGTGTCGGTTCGCCAAACGCTGGCAATTTCCTGCATGTTCATGCTGATCGTTCTGGCGGCGTTGGGCTTCGGCGCCGTGTTCGACGGCCTGGGCGCCGTGCGCGCCATCGATAATCTGTTCACCGAGCAATTGGGGCTCAGCCCGTGGACGATCTTGATCCTGATGCAACTGTCGTTCCTGCTGATGGGAACCTTTCTGGATGACACGGCAATGCTGGTCATCGTCGCCCCGCTCTATGTCCCGTTGGTCAAGCTCCTGGGCTTCGACCTGATCTGGTACGGCGTCCTCTACACGATCACGACGCAGATCGCCTATATGACACCGCCATTCGGCTACAACCTGTTTTTGATGCGCGCGATGGCGCCACCGCAAATCGGGCTGAAAGATATCTACTTGTCCATCATTCCCTTCGTGTTGGTGATGATCGTGGCGCTCGCGCTTCTCATGATCTTTCCCGGCATTGCAATGTGGCTCCCCGATTACGTGTACGGAAAGTGAGTTTCCCGGTTATGCCGCGGAAAAAATGGAAAGGTAATTGAAAGCAACTTCTGACTTGGGAGGTAATTGTGACAACCAGAAGAAAATTCCTGAAAACAGCCGGCGTCGGCACGGCCGCCACGCTCGCAGCACCCGGTATCGTAAAGGCCCAGGCGCCGATCAAATGGCGTCTACAGACCTATTCCGGACCGCCGCTCGGTGCCCATGTGATCAAGCCGCAGATCGAGGCCTTCAACAAGGCGGCGAATGGCGAAATGGAAATCGAACTGTTCTATGCCGACCAGTTGGTTCCGACCGGTGAGCTTTTCCGCGCAGTGCAGAACGGTACATTGGACGCCATTCAATCCGACGACGCTACCATGGCCTCGCCGGCGGACGTTTCCGACTTTGGCGGATATTTCCCGTTCTCCACCCGCTACAGCCTGGATTTGCCGGTATTGTTCGAACGCTATGGCATGAACGAAATCTGGGCGGAGGCCTATGGCGAAATCGAAGGCGTGGAGTGGCTCGGGGCCGGCGCCTGGGATCCGCTGCACATCTTCACGACCAAAAAGGCGATCCGTTCGGTGAAGGACATGGCCGGCTTACGCGTGTTCGGCGTGCCGACTGCCGGTCGCTTCCTCGCCCGGTATGGCCTCATTCCCGTGACCGTTCCCTGGGAAGATGTGGAAGTGGCCATGCAGACCGGCGAATTGGACGGCGTTGCCTGGTGCGGCTTTACCGAAGCTTATGAAGTCGGCTGGGCGGATATCTGCAAATACGCGCTCCTCAACAACGTAACCGGCGCCTGGTGCGGGTCTTACTTCGCCAACACCGACAGTTGGAACAAGGTTCCGCCGCACCTGCAGGAACTGTTCAGGATATCGATTGACCAGTCCCATTACTATCGTCAGGTTTGGTATTGGGGCGGCGAAGCCGATCTGCGCGTCAATGGCGACAAGCTTGAATTGACGACGATCCCGGCCGAGGAATGGGATCAGGTCGTCAAGGACGCCGAAGAGTTCTGGATTGAACTGGCTTCCCGCAATCCGCGCGCGGCCAAGGTCGTCGAAATCTTCAGGAAGTACCAGAAAGTCATGGAAAAGGCGGGCGTTCCCTACCGCTACACCTGATCCGGGTATCCGCGATCAGGAGCAGATCGCGGAGCAGTCGCCAATCGGCAATCGGAACGGAGGCGTCTTGCTCAATCATTGATTGCGGTGAGGCGTCCCGCTCCCGTCGATGGCGTGCGGCGAAACCGGACGGCGCCGTCAAAAAACCTGCCCATGTATCGGCGATCTAACCGGCAATGCGCCGACCCGCTTCGCCGAAGAACTGCAGGTGTCCCTCACGGAAGGAAAGGCCAACCGCATCGCCCTCCGAGACCGCCACATCGCCGATGTGGCGAACGGTCAGGACGCCGTGTTCCTCGCAATCGACACAGAGCATGACATCGGCCCCAACTATTCGCGTATGTCGATTCGGCCGCTACACCGGCCCTCACCGGCGGCGAGGCCCTGTATCAGGAACCGCTAAAACCACAGAAAAATCACCATGATCGGCACGGTGGCGATTACGGCGCCGGCGATCATCAGTTCGCGCGGCAATTCCGAAGAGTTCAAAGACGCCACGCCCGCTGCAGAGTGAACATCCCCGGATCGTCCACGAACATGAAGGCGAACAGGAACTCGTTCCAGGCGATCATGATCACTTAAAGCGCCACCGGAGCGAGCGCCGGCAGGCTCAACGGAAGGGTGATCTTGAGGACTACCCCGAGCCGCGTCAGGCCGTCTTCCTTCCCTTTCCGCCGGCAGGCGGCGGATATATCCCTGGAAGCATGTAGAGGGCGACCAGGTTCGTCGTCGCCGGATAGACGATCGGTCGGAAATTTGAGAACCAGTGACTAAGTGATTTTGCTGCATACAAACGCTCAAACAGCCCGTATTTGTGCGGCTAAAAAGAGACTAAACAACTAGTTTTCTCGGTATAACTCTTTGATTTTATTGGCGCGCCGGGGAGGATTCGAACCCCCGACCCCCAGATTCGTAGTCTGGTGCTCTATCCAGCTGAGCTACCGGCGCCTGGTTCGCTTGCGGAATTGATTTTATCGGGCGGGTCAACCGAACCCTGGTCAGTCGGCCGTGTTCCGCGAACCGGCGCTACACCTAATGGCTCAGCGCGCGGAATGCAAGCGGTGAGTTGGGCGGATCGCCGGCTTCCGAGGCGTTGGCGGCCGGGCGGTCCGTTGACCCGCCTTGCGTTGCGCCGATGGCCGAACCCGGGCTCGCTCAGGCACGCGCGGCGCGGCGGGCGGTGCCCAGGTCGATGGCGCGGTCGGGAATGGAAAGCTCGAAGGTGGTGCCGCCCGGATCCTCAATCAAATCGATGGTCCCGCCATGGGCGCGCACCAATTCGGCGCTGATCGCCAGGCCGAGACCGGTGCCGCCCTTGCGGACGGAGCCCTGGAACGGCTGGAACAGATATTCGCGCGCCTTGGCCGGCAGGCCCGGCCCGGTATCGGACACGCGAATGGTGACCACCGAGCCCGTCCGTTCCGCATCGACCGAAATGCGGCGCACCAGGGCCGGATCGCGGTCGGTGTGCAAGGCCTGCACCGCATTGCGGCACAGATTGGCGAGCACCCGGAACAATTGATCGGAATCGGCGTCGATTTCCAGATCTTCCGGCACCCGGTTTTCGAAGGTGACGGCGCTGCCCGGCAGGCCCAGGATCTCAGCCACGTCCTCAACGATATGGGCCAGGTTGAGCAATCGCCGGTCCGGCGGCGCCTCCCGGCTGCGGCCATAGGCGAGCACCGACCGGGTGTAGCCGATCGCCCGGTCTAGCGCGGCGACCAGCTTGGGCGCCAGGCGCTGGACAGTGGGATCGGGCAGGCTGCCGATCCGGTCGGTGAACAATTGCGCCGAGGCCAGGATATTGCGCAGGTCGTGGTTGATCTTGCTCACCGCCAGGCCGAGATCAGCCAGATGCTGCTTGCTTTTGAGGGTCTGGGCCAATTGGGTCTGCATGTCGGCGAGGCCGATTTCGGCATCACCGATCTCGTCGCCGCGGCCGGAAGGCACGACGATGCGGCCCGCATCTTCAGGATCCTCGCCATAGATATCCATGGACCGGGTCAGGCGCTGCAGGGGGCGCACGAACAGCCAGCGCAGGGCCAGATAGACAAGGGTCGCCGTGATGAAGGAAATGATCAGCGACAGGGCCAGGATGTTGCGCGAAAAGACCAGCATTGCCGCCCGCAGCGGCGCCTCGTCGACCAGCATCTCGAGGCGTTCCTCGGCCTCGGTGCCGACACCGACGATGCGGATGGCGCCGTCGCCGCTGCCGATCAGGGTCTGGAAGGATTGCCAGACGGCGCTGACGGGCACCATGTCGTTGACCGTCACGTGATGGCTCACCTTGGGCGGCATGTCATCCAAGGCCCAGATCTGGCTGCGGGTCGGGCCGCGTATGGCAATCGCCCTGGCACCGGCCGAATGCAAGAGCTTGCGCTGGAATGCTTCATCGGTGATTTCGTGCTGGGAGAGCGCCACCACGGCGACCCGCGCGGTCGCCAGACGATCGAGCAGCCAGGTATTGCGGAAATTGGCGATCGACGGCACGTAGATCAGCACTTCCGCGACCATGACGAACAGGATGGTCAGCACCAACAGCTTGCCCGACAGGCCGCCAAGGCGTTTCCTGCGCACTGTCGTCGGCGTGGTCACCGCGTCCGGTTCGATCATCCTATGTTGGTCGTCATCGGCCACGGCCGGGCCCTATCCAAATCGTCTCAACAATCCGATGATGCGCCGCACCCACGGATTCGTCAAACCCGGGCGATAATAGTCGATCGCCGCGCGCTTGCCGATTTCCGACAGGGTTGGATAGGGGAAGACGGTGCCGGCGACGGCTCCGATCTTCAATTTCGCTGCAATAGCGAGCGCCCATGGCGCGATCAGATCGTCGGCATGGGAGCCAACGATACCGGCGCCCAGAATGCGCCCCCGCTTGGTGGTGAAGACCTTGATCAGGCCGTCCGTGCGGCGGTCGGCGCGGGCCCGGTCGTTGTCGGCGAACGCCGCCTGCAGCACCTTGATGGTGCCGTGGCGGTCACGGGCCTCGGCCTCGGTAAGGCCGCAATGGGCGATCTGCGGGTCGGTATAGGTGGCCCAGGCGGCCAGATCGCGGTTTTCGCGCACCGGCAGACGAAACAGGGCGGAGCGAATGACAAGGCCGGCATGATAGCCGGCCCAATGGGTGAAGCGATAAGAACCGGCGACATCGCCAATGGCATAGACCCGCCGGTTGGTGGTGCGCAGGCCCTTGTCGACCGTAACGCCGGCCCGGCCGTGAGCAATGCCGGCGGCATCCAGGCCGAGGCCATCCGTATTGGGTTTGCGGCCGGCGGCGACGAGCAGATGACTGCCGACGATCGTTTCGGCCCCCTCCCCTTCGCCCAGGGCAACGTTGATGTGGCCGGCCTCGCCGGTGATCCCGGCGACCTGGACGCCTTCGCGGATATCCACGCCCTCGCCGCGGATCTGCTCGATGACGATCGCGGTCAGGTCCGGGTCGTCGTTGGCGAGCACGGAAAAGGCCTCCAGCACGGTGACCTGTGCGCCGAGCCGGCGATGGGCCTGGGCCAATTCCATGCCGATCGGACCGCCGCCGATAATGATCAGATGGTCGGGCCGGACCTGGTTGTCGAAGATGGTTTCATTGGTCAGGAAGGGGACCGTGTCGAGGCCCGGGATCGGCAATGCCACGGGTGAGGATCCGGTGGCGATGACGAAACGCCTTGCCTTGATGGTGTGGTCGCCGGCGAC
Organism: Rhodobiaceae bacterium; assembly: GCA_965224185.1. Lineage (GTDB taxonomy): Bacteria > Pseudomonadota > Alphaproteobacteria > Rhizobiales. Next base: position 1,459,484 of record OZ245042.1, read on the forward strand.
CACCGTATCAGCATCGACGAAGCGGCCTTCCGCCTGAATGACTTGGACACCGAGACCGGTGAAACGCTCCACCGAATCGTGAGGGGCGATGGACGCGATGACCGCCTGAACGTGATCATGGACGCGGGCGAAATCGATCGCGGGTTCGGCGTAATCGACACCGAAGGCCGGAGCGGTGGCGGCGATATGGGCCTGCTTCCCGGCGGCGATCAGCGCCTTTGACGGGACGCAGCCATAATTCAGGCAATCGCCGCCCATTTTCCCCTTTTCGATCAGCACCACGTCGACACCGAACTGGGCGGCGGCGGCGGCCACCGACAGTCCGCCGGATCCGGCGCCGATAATGCATAAATCCGGGGTCAGGGGCGCGCTCATTACGCAGCACCCTTGCGGCGGCGCCAGGCCTTCAGCGCCACCGGCATCAATGAAACGATACCCAGAGCGATGAAGGCGGCAACCAGTTCCGGCGTGATCAGCGCCTTGGCGTCGATGGAACAGGTGCCGGCGGCGGCGCAACCGGGATTGGCCTGTTCCTGGGCGGCAATCACGCTGTCGAGACCGGCGCCGACAATGGCATAGGCGAAGGTACCGGGAATGATGCCCAAGGCGGTGGCGATGAAGAAGGTGCGTAGCGGCACATGTAATATGGCCGGCGCCAGATTGACCACCCAGAAGGGAAAGATCGGGGTCAATCGCAGGAATAACAGATAATGGAAGGCGTCGCGGCGGAAGCCGTCGGCGAGTTTGGAGATGAACGGGCCGGCCTTGTCACGAAGGGCATGGCCGATCGAGGTCTGGGCGGCGAGAAAGATGATCGAGGCGCCGATCGAGGCGGCAATGACGGTGACCGGGCCGCAAATGGCCCAGCCGAACAGAAAGCCGCCGATAATGGTCAGGAAGGAGGCAACCGGGATCGACAGGGCGACGATGGCGATATAGAGCCCGCCATAGGCCAGGAGCGCGGCGATCACATTGTCGGCGACGAATGCCCCGAGGTCTTCGCGCCGGGCGATCAGGTTGGACAGGCTCAAATGCTCGTGCCAGCCGAGCGCCAGGCCGATCACCGTCAATGCGGCAATGAAAAGAAGCGGCAGCCAGCGTTTGAGGCGATCGAACGAACTGACGTCCCGTTTCTGGGCCGGGATCTTGCCGGCGTCGTTACCAGCCTCCGACTCTGGCTCAATTGCGGGCATCAACTGGTGTCCAATCACAAAGCAGGCAAGGCTTCCAATGGGATGAGCGACGTCGAACGGCCAGTCCGTCACGCACATCCGGCCACGGCTGTTGGTTTAGAACGTCGCGTTCGGCGGAGAATTGCGTAGCCTTTTCGGCCTTATCTTTAGCGATCGCCCAATCCTCCCTGAAATCATCCGGTAAGCCACCGAAACCGACAATACCTCAAAAGCCGTATTACTTGATCCTCGTTTCAATGTAGTTGGTCGTATTGTCGATTCGCATTGATTCACCGTTAATTGATCCCGCATAGGCCGGGTTCTCACCAAGCCGTGAGCGGTCGAGTTCGGCAGGTAAATCATAGGGTCGCGTTGACTTGCGCCGGCCTTGACCGTATAAGCCCGGCGACGTGCGGGCATATGCTCTCATAACCTTCCCGATGACCGGTAATTGGCCGGCCGAACGAGAGGGGCGGCATCCAGGACAAGGCAAGCGATCGAGGAGCCGCCGGTATGGCGGCGAAAACCAATGAAACGGACATTTCAACCCAGCAATCTGGTACGCAAACGGCGTCACGGCTTTCGCGCCCGCATGGCTACTGTCGCCGGCCGCAGGATCATCGCCAAGCGACGCCGGCGGGGTCGCAAGAAACTCACCGCCTAGAATTCGGTTTCCAAGGCTGAAACGCGGCCGATTCGATGGTCTGACGGGGATGTGGCACGATCCGGATGCGGCGGCTGAAAAAAAGATCCGAATTCGTGACGGTTGCCGGTGGAACGCGTCGCCATGGGAGGGCCTTCGTGTTGCAGGGTCGTCGCCGATGCGATGACGCAGAACCGGGCATCGGCTACACGGTGACAAAACGGACCGGCAACGCCGTCCAGCGCAACCGCATTCGCCGGCGGTTCAAGGAGGCGGTGCGCCGGCTACCGGGGGGTAGCCTGGCTCGCGGTTACGACTATGTGCTTATCGGCCGGCCCGCGGCATTGACGATCCGATTTGAAGACCTGATATCGGATCTGGAAACAGGTTTTCGTTCGCTTCACCAGGGCGGAGACCGCAAGCGGCGCGGGGCGCCGGGCAAGAACAGATCTTCGGCGGTGGACCGGCGTTAGATCCGGTGCAATTGCGAGCAGAACGCGATGTCAGACAACACCAACTTCATTTTCGCGATCGTCCTGTCGCTAATCGTCATTGTCGCCTGGCAGTTTTTCGTGATCGGGCCAAAGGTGGAACAGGAGCGCCTGGCGGAGGAATACGCAAAACAGGCCGGTCAGAAAGAGAATGTGGTGCCGCAGCCGGGCGACGGCGTACCAGCGCCGACACCGGCGCAACCGGTTCCCGGCACCGCACCGGAAACACCCGCCGTGCCCGGAACCGCAGCGCCCGCAAAGGCCGAAGCCACGATTGCCGCCGGCCCGCGGATTGCCATCGACACCGTCAAGCTTTCCGGATCGCTCAACCTGAAAGGCGCGCGCATCGACGATCTGAAGCTGACCAAATTCCGCGAAACCGTGGAACCGGACAGCGCCAATATCGTCCTGTTGGCGCCATCGCGAAGCGCCAATCCCTATTACGCTGAATTCGGATGGGTGGGGGACGGCACCGCCACGGCGGCGCTGCCGAACCAGGAAACGATATGGACCCAGGAGGGTACCGGCACTCTAACGCCGCAAAGCCCGGTGACGCTGAAATGGGACAATGGGGCCGGCCTGACCTTCCGGCGAACGATCAGCGTCGATGAGGAATATATGTTCACCGTCCGACAAACGGTGACCAACGCGTCGGGCAACGCATTGACCCTTTATCCCTACGGGCTCGTGGCTCGCCATGGCGAACCGGTCACGCAAGGTTTCTTCATCTTGCATGAAGGCTTGATCGGGGCGTTCGGCGAAGAGCACAAAACGGTGGAAGTCGATTACGGCGATATCGAGGAGGAGCGTCGCAACAAGCCGGACAAGAGCGTCGGCGGGTGGATCGGCATCACCGACAAATACTGGGCGACCGCGCTTATTCTGGATAATGACAGCCGCTTCCAGCCACAATTTTCATTCCGCCAACCCGGCGAAAAAAAGATCTATCAGGCCGATTATCTACTCGACGGCCTGGCCGTAGCCGACGGCGCGACAGCACAGACGACGAGCCGCTTTTTTGCCGGCGCCAAGCAGGTGGCGATCCTGGAAGGCTACGAGCAATCACTGGCCATTCCCAATTTCGCCAATCTGATCGACTGGGGCTGGTTTTACTTCATCACCAAGCCGCTGTTCCACCTGATCGACTGGCTGTTCAAGCATTTGGGCAATTTCGGGCTCGCCATTCTCGGCTGCACGGTAATCATCAAGTTGATCTTCTTCCCGCTCGCCAACCGCTCCTATGTGTCCATGAGCCGGATGAAAAAAGTGCAGCCGCAGATGACGGAGATCCGCGACCGCTACAAGGATGACAAGGCCCGGCAGCAGCAGGCGCTGATGGAGCTTTACAAGAAGGAAAAGATCAATCCGCTGTCGGGTTGCCTGCCGATCTTCATTCAGATTCCGGTTTTCTTCGCGCTCTACAAGGTGCTGTTCATCACCATCGAAATGCGCCATGCGCCGTTTTACGGCTGGATCCAGGATTTGGCCGCACCGGACCCGACCTCGATCTTCAACCTGTTCGGGCTGATTCCGTGGGATCCGCCGCAATTCCTGATGATCGGCGTGTGGCCGCTATTGATGGGCATTACCATGTTCATCCAGATGCGGCTCAACCCGACGCCGCCCGACAAGACCCAGGCGATGATCTTCACCTGGATGCCGATCGTCTTCACCTTCATGCTGGCCTCCTTCCCGGCCGGGCTGGTGATCTACTGGGCGTGGAACAACTTCCTGTCGATCATCCAGCAGATGGTGATCATGAAGCGCCAGGGCGTGAAGGTGGAGATCTGGAAGAACACCCTGGAATCGCTGGGGATCGGAGGCGCGAAGAAACCGTCGAGTTAGCCGGGATCCGTCGGGGATCGTAGTGGGTATCAGTCGGATATAATGACTTTGTTCAGTGTCATCCCGTGCGCGCTGCAGCATGAAATGCTGCGGCGCAGACACGGGATCTCGCCGGCTTAGTGTCGGGCTGGCTTCTTGAGATCCCGGCTCTGCGGCGCATCACTTTGTGCTGCGCCGCGTCCGGGATGACGGCCGAGGATTTGTGCGAAATGGTGGCAAGCCAAAGTCCTGCGCCAAGGGTCCTTAGCACTGGAACGGACCATTGACTGCTTCCTCTCTCAATCCTGACTGGAGTGACGACCAGATCGAGGCCGGCCGGCTTTTGTTCGCCCGGCCCTGGCGCTTTGCGACAAGCGTGGCGCGGCTCGATCAATTGACGGCCACGGAGGCGATCGAGATCGCCTTTGCCGGGCGGTCCAATGTAGGCAAATCGAGCCTGATCAATGCGTTGACCGGACAGAATGGCTTGGCGCGGACATCGAACACGCCGGGCCGCACCCAAATGCTGAACTTCTTCGTCGGCGATGCCCCGATGACCATCGTCGACATGCCCGGCTATGGCTACGCCAAGGCGCCGAAAGCCATGGTCGAGGCCTGGACCCGGCTGATCCACGACTATCTGCGCGGCCGCCAGGCGCTACGCCGGGTGTTTTTGCTCATCGATGCCCGGCACGGACCGAAGGCCAACGACTTGTCCGTGATGAATGAACTCGACCAGGTGGCCGTGAACTATCAGGTAGTGCTGACCAAGTCCGACAAGCTGAAGGCCGGGGCGCTGCCGACGGTCGTTGAGACCACACTTGCGGCAATCGCCAAGCGCCCGGCGGCCCATCCCCGGCTGATCGTCACATCGTCAGAGACCGGCGTGGGGCTTGAGGACCTGAAAGCGGAAATCGCGGCGTTGATTAACCCATGACAGTGCCTTAGGCGGCTTTCATCTGCCGCCGGTCGAGCCATTTCGACAATCGCCGGCCGATCGCGATGCCCGGTTTTTCGATTGCCGTCCAGGTGATCCAGGAGACGGCGAAAGACAGCGCCAGGCTCAACGCATAGGCACAGGCAAACTTCATCCCATCCGGCATCCAGTCGAAATGCGGCGCGCCGAAGACCGGGCCAAGTGCCCGGTTGACCAGGAAATGCAACAAATACATGGAATAGGAGACCCTGCCGATCAGGCCGACCACCCGGTTGTTGAAGGGATGGCCCGGCTGGGCGAGCAGAAAGCCGGCGAAGATCAGGCCGAGGACCACGGTCACCTCGATGCTGCGGCCAAAAGCGAAGAAGACCGGCACGATCGCGACCGGCACCCAGACGGCCAGGGGATGGGCAACGGCGCGCTGGAAATGACCTGCGGCATAGAGGTGATAGAGCAGAAAGCCGGCGGCGAAGACGAACAATTCCCGTGGCAGCCAATAGGTCTTGAAGAAGTGGATATAGACATGGGCGTCGTTGGTGGTGAGCCCGCGCGCCCAGTGGAGCCCGATCTGGCTCAACCCATAGCCCGCGGCCCACAGTACGAGCGTGGCGATGACCGCCGTGCGGACCGACGTCACCGCCATGAAAAGCAGCGGAAACAGCACATAAAAATTCATCTCGATCGCCACCGACCAGCCGCCATCGACGACGGAGGTGATGGCATTGGGAATCCAGGCGTTTAAGAAGACCAAGGCGGAGGCGATATCCAGTCCGGTCAGGCCATTGGGCGCGAAATAGCGTGGTTCGAAACCGAGCCACAGGAAGTTGACCAGGACCGTGACGTAGAACATGGGCAGGATGCGGAACAGGCGGCGGATGAAGTAATTGCGGTAAAGGCCGCCCGCATGGCTGATCCGCCAGGCCATGGAGTGGCAGAGCGTGAAGGCGCTGACGATATAAAAAAGCTGCACGCCGCGGGCACCGCGACCGATCAAAGCCACGTCGACGGCGCCGGACACGACTGGCGCATGGACCATCAGGACCAGCAGGATCGCATAGCCGCGCACGGCGTCAATCGCCGCCAGATGCGGCTGCGCCACCGGGGGTTTCTCGGCGGCGCGGCCCCTGCCCTCAGCGATTATATCGGGTGCCGTCAAGTCGGTTGTGCCTCTGCCGGGCGACCGGAATCGGTCAGAGGCGCTTGATAACAAAGGACGGCAGCCAAACAAAGCGCCGAAACCGGCACATTGCGATGGCGCGTTGCGTCCCGTGCGATGACCTGATAGCGAGAGAGAGCTTAATTCTGCGGAAAGACCTCAAATCCCATGACCGATGCCGCCGTCCGCGCCAATATCATTTCCGAGGCCCTGCCCTATATGCAGCGCTACGACCGGCAGACCGTGGTCATCAAATATGGCGGCCATGCCATGGGGGACGCGGCGCTCGCCAAGGCCTTTGCCGGCGATGTGACATTGCTAAAACAGTCCGGTGTCAAGCCGGTTGTGGTGCATGGCGGCGGGCCGCAGATCGGCGAGATGCTGGCGAAATTGGGGATCGAAAGCGAGTTTCGCGCCGGTCTCCGGGTGACCGACAAGGCGACCGTCGACGTTGTCGAAATGGTGCTTGCCGGATCGATCAACAAAGAGATCGTGTCGGCGATCAACGCCCAGGGCGGCCGGGCGATCGGGCTCTGCGGCAAGGATGGCAACATGGTCACGGTCAGCAAATTGACGCGCACGGTGGTCGATCCGGATTCCTCGATCGAACAGATCGTCGATCTGGGCTTTGTCGGCGAGCCGAAATCGGTCAATCCGGAAGTCCTGGAAATGATTGCCCGGGAGGACCTGATCCCGGTTGTGGCGCCGGTGGCGCCCGGCGAGGACGGAGAGACCTACAACGTCAACGCGGATAGTGCGGCCGGAGCGATCGCCGGAGCGCTGACCGCCAAGCGGCTCTTGTTCTTGACCGATGTGCCGGGGGTTTTGGATTCCGACGGCGCGCTGATCGAAGAGCTCAGCGTCGGCGCGGCGCGGCGGCTGATCGCCGACGGCACCATATCCGGCGGCATGATCCCGAAAGTGGAAAACTGCATTCAGGCTGTGGAAGCCGGGGTGGAAAGCGTGGTCATATTGAACGGCAAGGTGCCACATGCGGTGCTGCTGGAGCTCTTTACCGAGCACGGCGCCGGCACCATGATCCACCGCTAGAACATTGTCCGAACCAGCCCGCCCCGATCCAGCCGACTTTCACGGCATCGATACCTGGATCTTTGATCTCGACAACACGCTCTATCCGCACCATTCGAACCTGTTCGCCCAGGTGGACGAGAAAATCCGCAAATATGTGGCGCGGCTTTTGGATATTTCCCAGGCCGAGGCGCACAGAGTGCAGAAAGCCTATTATCGCGACTACGGCACCACGTTGCGCGGGCTGATGCTGGAGCACCGGATCGATCCGGACGATTTTTTGGAATATGTGCATGATATCGACCATTCGCCGGTGGCGCCCGATCCGCGGCTCGGTGCCGCGATCGCCCGCTTGCCGGGCCGGCGGTTCATCTTCACCAATGGCTCACGCGGCCACGCCACGGCGGTCGCGGAACGGCTGGGGATCACCCACCATTTCGAAGACATATTCGACATCATCTGGGCCAAGCTGGTGCCTAAACCACACCGGGAAATCTACGAAAGACTGGTGGCCGAGGCAGCGATCACGCCGGCAAAGGCGGTGATGTTCGAGGATCTGGCGCGCAACCTGGAAGTGCCCTTCGACCTTGGCATGCGTACGGTCCTGGTGGTGCCGCAGGGCACGCGGTCGGTATTCCGGGAGGAATGGGAAGCCCATGGCCCCGATGAACCGCATGTGGATCACGTGACGGATGATCTGGCGGTGTTTGTGGAATCGGTGGTGACCTAGTCCTGTCAGAACCGATGCTGATTGGCCGGTTTACCGATTCAACCTATATAAAGTATTATTATCAAAAGTTGTTTTCGACCGGGCTCGATATGAACCATGAAACAGTCATTCCCGCGAAAGCGGGAATCCAGAGTAACAAGTAAAGGGCGGTGCTTTCTTGGCCCTGGATTCCCGCTTTCGCGGGAATGACTGTGTGATGTGATTGGTGAATCCATTTTTCCGCATCGGGTATTGGAAAACGGCCCTGTTCATTCGTTTTCGATGAAATGTGCTGACGTACTACGAGTGGACAGGGTCAATTTTTTTGCCCTCGACTTGCTATGTCAACCCGGATCGGCGCCATTATCGGCCCTCACTTCGCCGACGGCAATTCCACTATCACTCGCAATCCGCCCTCGGCTCGGTTTTCGGCGCGCACTTCGCCGCCATGGGCGCGGATGATGGTGCGGGCGATAGAGAGGCCGAGGCCGATACCGCCGGTATCCATGCTGCGCGAACCTTCGATGCGCACGAAGGGTTCGAAGACATCGTCTAGGCGGTCCGGCGGGATACCCGGGCCATCATCGTCGATGGTGATGCGCGGTCCGGCCTCTGTGTCGCGCAAGGCGATGCGCGCCCTTTGTCCGTAACGAACCGCGTTCTCAATAAGATTACGTATGGCCCGAACGAGAGATTGGTGGCGGCAGGGATAGGTCAGGCGGTCCGGCCCTGAATAGGTCACGTCATCGCCGAGTTCGGCGTGGTCTTCAGCCAGGCTTTGCAACAGGCTTGCAATATCCACCGGCGTCGTCGGTTCGCTGGTCGCCTCCTCGCGGGCGAAGGACAGGGTGGATTCGATCATGGCCTGCATTTCGTCCAGGGTCTGCAGGATGCGCGCCTTAATCTCTTCGTCCTCGATGAATTCGGCGCGCAGACGCAAGGTGGTGATCGGTGTGCGCAGATCATGGCTGATCGCCGCCAGCATGCGCGTGCGGTCGCTGACGAAGCGGGAGAGCCGCTCCTGCATGTCGTTGAAGGTCGCAACCACCTGGCGGACATCCTGCGGGCCGGTTTCCGGCAGCGGGTCCACCTGCTCGCCGCGCCCGAAGCGTTCGGCGCTGGAGCGTAACGCGAAAAGCGGTTTGGTGATCCGCCGGGCCAGGAAATAGCCGGCCGTCAACGCAATAACAATCACCAAGGCGAGCGAGGCGATCAGCGGTCCGGCCCATAATCCGGGCGGCTCGGTGCGGCCGGATAGATTGAGCCAGCGGCCGTCGGGTAGAGAGACCGACATCGCCCAATGGCGCACATTGCGCAGGGCACGGCGCCGCCAGCGGCGAAACGGACCGCCGTCAGAGTCGCGCGGTCGGCGCCAGAAGTGGTCATGGTCGTCGTCGCTATGATCCCGCCAGTGATCGCGCCGGCGGCGTTGCCATTCGCGGTCGGCATCCTCGTCGAACACTTCGATGCGTACGCGAATATCCGCGTCGCCCGCCAGTCGGCGGCGCAGCAGCCGGGTGAAATCCGCGACCAGGGACGCATCGCTGCTCTGCTCCACCAGTGGCGTCTCGGTAATGCTGTAACGGGCGAAGGGTGGACTGGCAGCCGCCAGCAGCGGTTGATGCAGACGGTCGGGTGCCTCGATCAAAATCTGGTGGAGACCGGCCGTGCGCTCGGCAATCAGGTCATAGGCGGCGCGGCGCACGACCAGCCGATGCTGGACCGTCAATACGACCAGGGTGGTCGCTTGCAGCAACAGGACAACGATCACCAACAGGGCCAGGAACTGACCCAGGATCGAGCGGGGCCACAGGCGGATCATGGATCGCCGGTCCGGTCGACCGGGACCGCGAAGACATAGCCACCGCCGCGCACGGTCTTGATCATGCGCGGCTGCTTGGCATCCGGTTCGATCTTCTTGCGCAACCGGCTGATCTGATTATCGATCGCCCGGTCGAAGGCCTTGGCCTCACGGCCGGCGGTCATGTCGAGGAGTTGATCCCGGGAGAGCACCATATTGGGCCGTTCCAGGAAGGTGGTCAGCAGGCGATATTCGGCGGCACTGATCGGTACCGTGACCTTATGGGGATCAATCAGCTCGCGGCGCGCGGTATCGAGGGTCCAGCCCTCGAACAGAAAGAGCGGGGCCGGATCGCCGGCCGGCCTGCCGGTCCCCCCGGCCCGCCTGAGGACGGCCTTGATGCGCGCCAGCAATTCGCGCGGATTGAACGGCTTGGTGACATAGTCATCAGCGCCGAGTTCCAGGCCGACGACGCGATCGGTATCCTCGGCCATGGCGGTCAGAAAGATCACCGGCATGTCGGAGCTTTCACGGATATGCCGGCACAGATCGAGGCCATCCTCGCCGGGCATCATGATATCGAGCACCGCCAGATCGATCGCCGCGGTCTGCAGGACCTGACGGGCCGACCGGCCGCCATCGGCCGTGGATACCCGCATGCCGTTCTTCTTCAGGTATTTGGCAAGCAGGTCGCGGATGTCGCGATGGTCGTCGACGACCAGAATATGCGGCGATGCGGTCATGAGGCGTTGTGTATGTGAGTGTCGCGTTCAATCAGGTTCGATACGAAGTATAGAACGGTCATTCCCGTGAATACGGAAATCCAGGGCTGCAGGCAAAGGCCGGCATCTTGTGGCCCTGGATTCCCGCTTTCGCGGGAATGACTGTGTGTTGTGACTTGTCGATCCATTTTAACGCAGCACACCCTAATTCCTGGACCTATAGGTATCGTCGGTCCGGCTCGTTGGCCGAAGAAAAGTGTATCAAATTGTATCAGGCCAGCGCGGCGCGACGGCGCGCGACACATTTGCCGTTTGCCCGACATTTTTGCGCGACAATCCGAACCTAGATTAAGCCTCGACACAAACATTTAGGAGACCTGACCATGACCAGCCGGAACAAGATGACGATAGGAGTGTTAGCGATGACCGCCGCCATTATCACCGCCGCGGTGGTCGCCGGCTCTGCCTTTGCCGATAGTCGGGACAAGGGCGAACGTGGCTGGGGCGGCTGGGGCATGCGCCATCACGGCCATCACCGGATGATGGGCCGCCATGGCATGCGCGGCGAGATGATCCGCGACCGCATGAAGGAAGCCGACGCGGATGGCGACGGCAAAGTGACCAAGGCCGAATTGGTCGCCGCCCAGGAAGCCCGGTTGTCGAAACATGACACTGACAATGACGGCGCCCTGTCGCTGGACGAATTCACGCCGTTATGGGTCGACTTCAACAAACAGCGCATCGTTCGCGGCTTTCAGTTCCTCGATCGCGATGGCGACGGCAAGGTGACCGACGCGGAAATGAAGCGGGTGGTCGACCGGATCGTCGCCCGGGCCGACCGCAATGACGACGGCGCCATCAGCAAGGATGATTTCAAGCGCCGGGGGAAATAAGCGTCCGGTTGTCTTGACGGGCATTGTAATTCGCGGCCGGACCGCGTTCCCGCCGGCCGCGAAATTGCCGGTCCGCCGACGGCTAAACGGCCGCCGGCGGGCTTACTTCTTATATAATCTGGGATTTTCCATGACCAACATCCTTCCTCCCCTCAGCCGTACAACCATCATCCTGCATTGGCTGGTGGGACTTGCCATGATCGCCATGCTCGGCTTCGGCCTCTATCTGGAAGACTTGCCGCGGGGAGCCGAGAAAGCCGCGCTGGTCGGCATTCACGGATCGGTCGGAATTACTGTGTTCGTCTTCGCGGTCTGGCGCCTTTTATGGCGCTGGAGAACCGGCTTTCCGGACGTCACCAGCAACCAGGCACACTGGCAGAACGTCATCGCCAGGATCGTCCATATCGTGCTCCTTGCCGGCACGGTGTTGATGCCCCTGTCAGGGCTGCTGATGCAGATTGCGTCCGGCAACGGGCTGACGCTGTTTGGCATAGAGATCATGACGGCGACCGGCGAGCGCCTGGCTCCGCTTGAGCGGATTGGCCACATCATGCACGGGCTCGGCGGGCGCCTGCTGATCCTGGCGGTGCTGATCCACGTCGCAGGGGCGCTGAAACATCACGTCATCGATCGGGACGGAATTTTACGCCGCATGCTCGGCGCGCCGACTGCTTGAAGTCTATTATATTCCGCCCCATAAACGGCCGGATGTCATCCCGCGCGCACGCTACGGTATCTACATAAGTGCCGCGCTTATCAATTGTCTTGCCCCGGCATGACCGGGGCATCCAGTAGACATCGCGGCCTGCAATCGGAACACGATGGTAACCTCTTGTTATTAAACCGATAATGCGCTGATTGCTGGGTTGCCCGGTCAAGCCGGGCAATGACAGCGAGGAGTGGGCACAGGTATGGAGTCCCCGTCTGACACACGGGATGACACTGAGCATAGGCAGAGGGATATGGGTGGCATGAGACCGGATCTGGTGGACCTTCGATCGGACTTAACGATCACTTGTCGAATTTCATTCGCCCCCAGCCACGTCATCCCGTGCGCATTGCAGCATGAAATGCTGCTATGCAGACACCGGGATCTCGCCATCAGAATTCCGAACACGATCGCCAGATCCCGTGTCTGCAGCGCATCACTGCGTGCTGCGCAGCGCACGGGATGACGCTGAATAGGTGCGTAGTTCCGCCGACGGGGTTGATGGAGGCAGCCGGAATGCTGACTGCCCGCCCAGCCTAGCGCAAATTACCGCAGAACCGCTGGATGCGGCTGCAGGCTTCTTCCAGGGCTTCGTTGGATGTGGCGTAGGAGACACGGAAATTGGGTTCCATGCCGAAGGCGGAGCCGGGCACCACGGCGACGCCTTCCGCTTCCAGGAGTTCCGTCGCGAATGCCGCGTCGTCGGCGATGGTGTTGCCCGATGGCGCGGTGCGGCCGATGGCGCCGGCGCAGGTTGGGAACACATAGAAGGCGCCTTCAGGCGACGGACAGGTAATCCCGTCGGCCTGATTGAGCATGGAGACCACCAGGTCGCGCCGCGCCTTGAAGACCGCGGCGTTTTTCGGGATGAAATCCTGGGTGCCGTTCAAGGCCTCCACCGAGGCCCATTGGGCGATGGAGCAGGGATTGGACGTCGATTGGGACTGGATCTTGGCCATTGCCTTGATCAGGGGCTCGGGACCGCCGGCATAGCCGATGCGCCAGCCGGTCATGGCATAGGCCTTGGATACGCCGTTCGTGGTCAAGGTCCGGTCGGCGAGTTCGGGCGCCATCTGGGCCATGGTGGTGAATTCGAAATCGTCATAGACCAGGTGCTCATACATGTCGTCGGTCATCACCCAGACCTGGGGATGGCGGACAAGGACATCAGCGAGCGCCCGGATTTCCGCCCCTGTATAGGCGGACCCGGTCGGATTGGACGGTGAATTGAAGACCAGCCATTTGGTCTTCGCCGTGATTGCCGCTTCCAGCGCCTCCGGGGTCATCTTGAAGCCATTGTCGATGGTCGTTTCGATCGGGACCGGCGTGCCGCCGCCGAGCAGGACCATGTCGGGATAGCTGACCCAGAACGGTGCCGGCACCAGCACCTCGTCGCCGGGATTAAGGGTCGCCATCAGCGCGTTGTAGAGCACCTGCTTGCCACCGGTGCCCACCGTGATTTGCGACGCGGCATAGTCAAGACCGTTCTCGCGCTTGAACTTGGCAATGATCGCTTCCTTCAATTCAGGGATGCCATCAACGGCGGTATATTTGGTCTTGCCGTCGCGGATGGCGCGGATCGCCGCTTCCTTGATATTGTCCGGGGTATCGAAATCCGGTTCGCCGGCGCCGAGACCGATCACATCGCGGCCGGCAGCCTTCAATTCGCGCGCCTTGCTGGATACGGCGATCGTCGCGGACGGCTTGATGCGCGACAGCGCTTCGGCAATGAATCCCATCAGAGAACTCCCAAGGGCAGGATCGGCAAAATCGCGCGGACCGTAGGCCCATGGCCCGGGAATCACAAGCCCGTTTTGACGGGCCCAGCCCTGCTTTTTGGCTATGGCATGGACAATTGCCAAGTTTGCCGGCAAGAAGGGCCGATCATCGGGCGTGGTGACCGGCTCATCCGCGCCAATCCGACCTTTGCGAAGAGGCCTTTCGCTCATGTCCATGACCCTGGAAGAAGCCCGGGCCCGCGATGCGGCCGATCCGCTGCGCGGGTGGCGCGACAGGTTTCATTTGCGACCGGGGTTGATCTATCTGGACGGCAATTCGCTGGGTCCGCCGCCGAAAGCGGTCTTCGCCGAGATCGAAAAGGCCAGCAGGCATGAGTGGGGCGACAACCTGATCGCCTCGTGGAACAAGGCCGGCTGGTTCGCCATGGCCACCGAGCTTGGCGACCAACTGGGCGGATTGCTCGGCGCGGCCGCCGGCGAGATGGTGGTCTGCGACACGGTATCGACCAATATTTTCAAGCTGCTTCATGCCGCGCTTTCCCTGCGGCCGGATCGCAAGACGATAATCTGCGAGGGAGACGGCTTCCCGACCGATCTCTATATGACCGAAGGCGTGGCGGCGACCCGGCCTGGAACCAGGATACGCCTGGAAAGGGTCGATGGCGACCGGTTGGAAGACATGCTCGACGCGGATGTCGCCGTGGCGCTGATCAACCATGTGGATTATCGCAGCGGTGCCTTGCGCGACATGGCGGCATTGACGGCCAAAGCCCATGAATGCGGCGCGCTGGTGATTTGGGATCTGTGCCATTCGGCCGGCGCCCTGCCGGTGGACCTGAACGGGGCGCAAGCGGATTTCGCGGTCGGCTGTACTTACAAATACCTGAATGGCGGACCGGGCGCGCCGGCGTTTTTGTTCGCCGCGTCGCGTCATCTTGAAAGCGCCAAACAGCCCCTGAGCGGCTGGTGGGGCCACGCGGCACCCTTTGAGTTCGAACGCGGCTATCGCGCTGATCCGGGAATTCGGAAATTCTTGTGCGGCACCCAGCCGGTCTTGTCCATGCGGGCGCTGAAACCGGCGCTCGATATGTTCTCAGACGTCGACATGCATGCGGTGCGCCGCAAGAGCCAGGATCTCACATCGCTGTTTATCGATTTGGTGGACGATCGCTGCGCCGGCTTCGACCTTGCCTACCACGGGCCGCGGGACGCGGATCAGCGCGGCAGCCAGGTGTCCTTCCGCCACCCAAGCGGCTACGCCATCATGCAGGCTTTGATCGCCGCGGATGTGGTCGGCGATTTTCGGGCGCCGGACATCATGCGCTTCGGCATTGCACCGCTCTATATCGGTTATGCGGATATCTGGCGGGCGGCCGATCGGCTGCACGCCATCCTGGAAAGCGGATCGTGGCGGGCGGATGAATATACCAGAAAGGCAGCCGTCACTTAGGCGGCGCAATAAACCGGAGAGCGATTAGCAATGTCCTTGATGAACCGGCTTAACACTCTCGTCGAACAATCCGGCCCGGTCCGCGTGGGCCTGATCGGCGCTGGCAAGTTCGGCTCCATGTATCTGACCCAGGCGCGGCTGACCGATGGCATCCATGTGACGGCGATCGCTGATTTGGATCTCGATCGGGCGCGCACGACGCTTGGCAAATGCGGCTGGCCGACGAGCCAGTTCGGCGCTGCGTCAATCGACGCGGCGATCGCCGGGGGCAGTACGTTTCTGACGGAAGATTCAGAGATCCTGTTTTCCGACCCGCGCATCGATATCGTGATTGAAGCCACGGGCAATCCGATGGTCGGCATCCGCCATTGCCTCGCGGCAATCGACAATGGCAAGCACATCGTGATGGTCAATGTGGAGACCGATGCGCTGGCCGGCCCGGTTTTGGCGCGGCGCGCGGCGGCGGCCGGCGTCATTTACAGCCTCGCCTGGGGCGACCAGCCGGCGCTAATTTGCGAGCATGTGGATTGGGCGCGGTCGTGTGGCTTCACGGTGGTCGCCGCCGGAAAAGGCACCCGTTATGTTCCGCGCTACCACCAATTGACCCCCGACAACATCTGGGACGTTCTGGATGGCTACCTGCCGTTTGAGGATCTGTCGATCATCAATCCGAAAATGCAGACCTCGTTTCTCGACGGCACCAAGTCCGGCGTGGAGATGACGGCCGTCTGCAATGCCACCGGCCTGACCCCGCAATCGGACGGTCTCGGCTTTCCCCCGGCGAGCCGGTTCGAGCTTGCCGAGATCTGCAAGCCAAAGGAGGATGGCGGAACGCTCAGCCGTAGCGGCACCACCGAAGTGGTGTCGTCGCTCTACCGGGACGGCTCCGACGTGCCGCACAATCTGGTCATGGGCACCTATGTGGTGTTTGAGGGCGAGACGGATTATGCCCGGCAATGTTTCCGCGAATATCACCTGCTTGAAGACAGGACCGGCCAATATGCGGCGCTTTACCGGCCGACCCACATGATCGGCCTGGAGCTTGGCTTCACCATTGCCTCGATCGCCGCGCGCGGCGAACCCACCGGGGCGCCGAGCGGGTTTCATGCCGACGTGGTGGCGGTCGCCAAGCGACCGTTGAAGGCGGGCGAGATGCTCGATGGCGAGGGCGGTTTCATGGTCTGGGGCAAGGCCTGGCCGGCGCAAAAGAGCCTGGCCCAAGACGCGCTGCCGATCGGGCTCGCCCATAACGTGCGGCTGACCACCGACTTGGAAGAAGGCGCGGTGGTGCGCTGGCATGACGTGGAGATGACCGACAATCAGGCGATCAGCATCCGCCGGGAGATGGAAGCTTTGGCGACCGCGGATTAGCTGTGTTTCGTGCGGTCCGGCACCAATTCATCGGCGATCGACACGTTATCCATCACGCCTTTTCGTTGGTTTGAGGGACTGGAATTTTGTAATCTTTCCGCAAGGAAGGATAGACCATGCCGGTTCGTGTCGCGCAGCCTTCGGATGCCGAAGCCATTGCCGCCATTCATGTGAGATCCTGGCAGGCGACCTATCGCGGGATCGTGCCCGATCAGGAACTCGATGCCATGGATGTCGCCGACAAGACGGCCTTGTGGACGGAGATACTCGGCTGGTCCGAACCGGGTTGTTTCATCGCCGAGGACGAGCGCGGCGAAATCGTGGGTTTCGCCCATGGGCGCCTGATCGAGCCGGGAGAAGACGCGCCGACCAGTGATCCGGGTGGTCGGCCGACCGGATTTATTACATCGGTGCATGTCCTGCAATCTGCCAAGGGATCGGGCCTTGGAAAGGCCTTAATGGCCGCCCTTGCCGGCGATCTCGGCCGGCGGGGCGCCGGCAAGATTTGGCTGGAAGTGGCGGAAGAAAATCGTTCGGCCATCGGCTTCTATGACCGTCTATCCGGCCGTGTGGAGTCCCGGGTCACCTGTGGCGGCATGGAAAGCGATGTCCCGGCCCTTGTCTATATCTGGCCCGATGCGGCGACCCTGATTGAGGCCTGCGTCGTAAACCCGGCAGAGACTGCATGAACGGAGCAATGAATCCGGTGTATACACTATATTCGATGCAAGATTCCGGCAATTGCTACAAGCCGCGCCTGGCGATGGCGCAGCTTGGCATTGCCTTTCGCCTGGTGGATACCGACAGCTTTGACGGATCGACACGGACTGCGGACTATCTGGCGAAAAATCCCAACGGCAAAGTGCCCTTGCTGCAACTGCCCGATGGCCGCTATCTGGCGGAATCGAATGCCATGCTCGTCCATCTGGCCGAAGGCACGGATTTGGTACCTGACGATGCCTATGAGCGGGCGCTTTGCTGGCAATGGCTTTTTTTCGAGCAATATTCCCACGAACCGTACATCGCGGTCGCCCGGTCCTTCCTCCATGTCATGCCGGGGGGCCGGGATCAAGTTGGTGAGCGGCTCATTGACCTGCACGAGAAGGGGCACAAGGCGCTCGGTGTGATGGAGAGCCACTTTGCGGATTGGGACTGGTTTTCCGGCAGCAGCTACGGGGTCGCCGATATCGCGCTTTATGCCTACAGCCATGTGGCCGAACAGGGCGACTTCGATTTGAGCGGTTACCCGGCAGTGCGCGGCTGGCTTGGCCGGGTCGCGGGAACGCCGGGCTATGTGGGGATGGATTGGCGGCCTTGAGGGGTCAGGTCGTCGATTGAAATCACCGCCGCATCCCCCCCTCCCTAGCCCTCCCCCTCCAAGGGGGGAGGGAATAGTGCTTGTATTGAGGCAAGCTCCGAAATCATAATCATTTCAGCATTTTATTGCGCTCGATAAGCTGGCGACCGGGCCGCATTTCATCCCCTCCCCCCTGGAGCAGGGGAATCGCACATGAGTAATTTATGTCTTGTGTTTTTGTTTGGTTTGGATTCTTCAAGGTTTCCTGATTTTTCAGGAGGTCTTGATGGATACGTTTTTTAGCATTTTTTCCGCTTTGCCCGATCCGCGGGATTATACGGCGCGTCACGACTTGTGCGAGATCCTGTTTATTGCCCTGGCAGCCAGCCTGTGCGGGGCGCAAAGCTGTGCCGAAATGGAGGAATTCGGCAAGGCCAAGCGGCCTCTTCTGGAGCAATTCTTGACCCTGGAGCACGGCATTCCCAGCCACGACACCTTCAGCCGGGTGTTTCGGCTGCTCGATGCAACCGCCTTCAGCACCATCTTCATGCGCTTTACGGCCGCCTTCGGCACGGCGGCAAAGCTGCCGGCGGCGCGCGGGGTCGTGGCGCTCGACGGCAAGAGCCTGCGCCGGGCCTACGACAAGGGCCGCGCCCATATGCCGAAGATGATGGTTGCCGCCTTTGCCGAGCGAACCCGGTTGGTTCTGGCGCAAACCGAGGCCCCGGGCGGCCGGGAGAGCGACGCGGCGCTGGAGATCGTGTCGCTGTTGAGCCTGAAACACTGTGTGGTGACCGGCGACGCGTTGTATTGCAACGCCAGGATTACCCAGGCGATTTGCAAGGCGCGCGGGGATTATGCGTTGAAGGTGAAGGGCAATCAACCGAAGCTTCTGGCCACCGCCAAGGCGGCCCTTGCCGCCGCCGACGAGACGGCGAGCCGGGCCGAGACCGTCGATCGCGGCCATGGCCGCCACGAGCGGCGCACGGCCCTTGTGGTGGCGTTGCCGAAGACCGCCAAGAGCCCCCTGACGGGCCTTCAGGCGGTGGCCCGCATCGACAATTGGCGCGGCGAGGCCGGCAAACCAGCCACGACACCCATTGGGTCGCCTTGTCGCGCTGCTTTCCAGCCAGCGCCGTCTTGCAGATGGTGCGCGCCCATTGGGCAATCGAAAATCATCTGCATCGGGCGCTGGATGTCGTCTTCCAGGAAGATTTGTCGCGCAGCCGCAAAGGCAACGCACCGCGAAATCTGTCCACCTTGCGCCATCTGACCATGAATATATTGCGAGCCCATCCGAAAAAAACTTCGCTCAACATGAAACGACAACGTGCAGCATGGGACGATACATTCCTCATCGAACTCATGACTCATATGCGATAGCCCTCCCCCCTGGAGGGGGAGGGTTAGGGAGGGGGGGATGCGGCCATACGCGGTCCAACCCGGCGACATTGGAACGCCAGACCGAACACGCAAACCCTGCTTGCCTACCCCACCCCGGCGAACCGGATCCCGGTGAGTGCGGCCATCTCCTGTTTCCATGTGGTCAGGTCGCGTGGTTCGAACTGGTTCAGGTGATGGTGGCCGCAAGCGCGGGCCATGACCTGCATGAGGTGTACTGACGCGTCGAGGAAGCGGTGCAGACGTTCGGCGCTGGCATCCACGTCGATGCGTTTGCGCAATTTGGGATCTTGCGTGGCGACACCGGCTGGGCATTGATTGGTGTTGCACATGCGGGCGCCGATGCAGCCGATTGCCTGCATGGCGGAATTGGAGAGCGCGACGCCGTCCGCGCCAAGGGCGAGCGCCTTGATGAAATCGGCGGCGAGCCGCAGCCCGCCCGTGACAATCAACGTCGCATCCGAACCACAAGCATCCAAGTGCCGGCGCGCCCGCGCCAGGGCCGGAATGGTGGGCACGGAAATGTTGTCGCGGAACAGAAGCGGCGCTGCCCCGGTGCCGCCGCCGCGACCATCGAGAATGATGTAATCGGCGCTTGCCGCAAGGGCGAAGTCGATATCGTCCTCGATATGGTTGGCCGACAGCTTGAAGCCGATCGGAATGCCGCCGGTGACCGCGCGCACCCGGTCGGCGAACTGCTTGAAATCGGCCGCCGTCGCCAGATCGTCAAAGGTCGGCGGCGAGATCGCCGCTTCGCCGGGCTGCAATCCGCGCACTGCGGCGATGCGCTCGGTGACCTTGGCGCCCGGCAGATGGCCGCCGGTGCCGGTCTTTGCCCCCTGTCCACCCTTGAAGTGAAACGCCTGAACCCTGGTCAGCAAGTCCTCCGCATAGCCGAATTTGGCGGAGGCGAGTTCATAGAAGTAGCGGCTATTGGCTTCCTGCTCCTCCGGCAGCATGCCGCCTTCGCCGGAACAGATGCCGGTGCCGGCGCGTTCGGCACCCCTGGCAAGGGCAATCTTGGCTTCCGCCGACAGGGCGCCGAAACTCATGTCGGAGACGAAGAGCGGGATCGACAATTGAAGCGGTTTGGAGGCCTTGGGGCCGATCACCAGGTCGGTGCCGACCGCGACATCCTCCATCAGCGGCTTGACCGCCATTTGCGCCGTCAGAATCTGAATATCCTCCCAACGGGGCAATTCGGTGCGCGGCACGCCCATCGATCCCATCGGTCCGTGATGGCCGATCGTTTCGAGACCGTCGCGGGCCATGGCGTGGATCAGTTCCACATAGGGCTCTTCGGCACTGTTGCGCGGTGCCGGCGAGCCGCCGCTTTTGGCCTTTGGCGGCGGCGCTGCGGCCGTATCCTCGGCGTCCAATGCCTTATGGGTGCCGTCGCAATAGGGCGGATTGGCGGTCTGCTTGCATTGGCACAGATAGGCCTTGCCGTCCTTTTCGGCGGTAAAGCTCAGCGGGGAAAATCCGGTACCGACATGGGAGCCGTCGCAAAAGGGCTGGTTTTGCGACTGGCCGCATGCGCACCAGGCATAGGTTTTTCCGGATTTCAAATCGACGGCGATGGGGTGGCGGGCGGCAATTTTCGGTGTGGTCACGATGATGTCCAGGGTCCATGGATTTTGTCAGGTCGCACGAAATCACCGATCCACCGGGGATTCAATCCCTCGCGCGCCGCCAATAATGGCCCCGACGGGGGTGCCGGATCCCCCAGCGTGACCAAATCAACGGCCCATTGCGGATAGAGAGCCGGCACCGCCTCAACGCGAGGCATGAATTGCGCCGAGCGTGTTTGCAGATATTCCGGGGCCGGCCCCGGCCTATTCAACGTTTGCCGATAGAAAGCCCGGGCCGTGACCGAGGATCTTTTCATCGATCCCGCCGATTTTCCGACGATCCTTGCCGTCGTATTCGATCCTGTGAAGAACATGGCGGATGGCATTCAGTCGCGCCCGCCGCTTGTCGTTGGAGCGGACGATGGTCCACGGCCCGTGATCGGTATGGGTCATCTCGATCATGCGGTCGCGGGCCGCCGTATAGGCATCCCATTTACCGAGCGACGCCAGATCGATCGGCGACAATTTCCAGATCTTCAGCGGATCGTGGCGGCGATCGTGAAAGCGCTTCAACTGCATTTCCCGGCCCACATTGAGCCAGAACTTGAACAGGTGAATGCCCTCGGCCGCAAGCATGCTTTCAAAACGCGGCGCCTCGACAAGAAAGGCGTCTGTCTGCTGCGGCGTACAGAAGCCCATGACCGGCTCGACGCCGGCGCGGTTGTACCAGGAGCGGTCGAACAGCACCATGTCGCCGGCTGTCGGCAGGTGCGGAATATAGCGCTGAAAATACCATTGTCCGCGCTCCACATCGGTGGGCTTGGCCAAAGCGACGATGCGGGCATGGCGCGGATTCATGTTTTCGCGAAAGGCATGGATCGTCCCACCCTTGCCGGCGGCATCGCGCCCTTCGAAGACCATGACGATGCGCGCACCGCAAGCCCGCTGCCAGCGCTGCAGCTTGACCAGTTCGATCTGCAGGTTGCGCAGGGCGTCCTCGTAGTCGTCGCGATCGAGCTTCTTTTTGTAGGGGTAGTTGCCGCCGGTGAAGGTGGCCTTCTCAAGGTCCTTCGGCAAGTCCGGGTCGTCGATATCGAAGCCGTAGGGGAGCGCGCCGTCCGGCGCTGGTTGGTCGTTTGTCTTTGCCGCCATTGCAGGATCGTTCCGGTTGTCAATGCCGGTAGACACTATCAGGCTGAACGGCCGCGGCAACCGCTGACCGCGTGCCTATCTTTGGGGATTACACCGGGCGAATTCGAGCGCGAGCAAATCCGGCTCGGCCATCTGTTTCTGATGGCCGGGCCGTGGATTTTCAGCGCTCAGGCCGTCCGGCGTCCGCCGATAAATAAGTTAGCCGGCTCAGCGCGAGGCGGCCCGCCGGTCGCGCCGCCGATCGGCCAGCGGCTGATAGGCAATACTGGCATGATGGGCGCAATAGGGAATGCCGGATTCCGATTTCCGGCCGCAGAAGTAGAAATCCTCAGTGCTCGGATCACCGATCGGCCATTTGCAGCGATGTTCGGTGAGGGTGAGGATGGTCGCCCGCTCATGAGGCGGAATATAAAGTTCCTCGACCACCGCCGGCCGCGGCCTCGCCTCGGGCCTGGGCAGCGGCACGGATTCGGCTTTCAGCGCCGTGGCACCGATCGTACGCGGTGCCGAGGAGCGGGATAAGGACGGTGCCGCCCGCGGTCGCCGCGGTTTGGACACCGAACTCGACGATTTCGCCCGCCCGGACAGGCCAAGGCGATGCACCTTGCCGATCACGGCGTTGCGGGTAATGCCACCGAGTTCGGCGGCAATCTGACTGGCACTCAATCCCTCAGCCCAGAGCTTTTTTAAGGCCTCAACTCTTTCGTCTGTCCAGGACATGACCTGTCTCCGTTCTTACCAAAACACCAGACTCCGACTCCGTCACCGATCGGGCAAAATGCCCGCCAGAGCTACCTAGATACTGTGAGGTGACTGGTCCCGCCGCACGAGATGTCGTGTCTTGTGGCGCAGAAACTACAATATCCCGTGACTCGGTGGCAAGACCTGTGATGGGGGAAATCCCTAGTTTTCACAGATTTTCTCCACACTCGGTCGAATTGACGATGCGAATTTTTGCAAGCCGCTGGGAGAAAACGCCGATTGCATCGCCGTCGATGGCGTTGGCGCCGGTCAGCGGCCGCATTTACGGTGCCGATATCGTCCGTTTGAGCGCTCCGATGCCGGCTGCCGCCTGGATCCAGGCCGCAAGCATTGACAGGGCACAGGCGGGCCGTGATATGATCCTTGCCATATCGTGCCGCCAACGGGCGGCACGCTTTGTTTTAACCCACCCGCAACGGTAACGTCATGACGACTTCGTCCATGCCCCTGTTCGAGACCTATGCGCGCGTGCCTTTGGCCTTCGAGCGCGGCGACGGTGTGTGGCTTTACACCGGGAACGGCGACGCCTATCTGGACATGACCGCGGGCATCGCGGTCAACAGCCTTGGCCACGCCCATCCGCATCTTGTGGCGGCGATCCAGGCCCAATCTGAGAAGCTGTGGCACGTCTCGAACATCTTCCAGATCCCGGGCCAGGAGGCACTCGGCCGACGGCTATGTGACGCGACGTTTGCCGAGCGGGTGTTTTTCGCCAATTCGGGCGCCGAAGCGATCGAATGCGCGCTGAAAACTGCGCGCCGTTATCATTATGTCAATGGCGACGCGGCGCGGACCGGGTTCATCACATTCGAGGGCGCCTTTCACGGGCGCACCCTGGCGGCGATCGCCGCCGGCGGCCAGGCAAAATACCTGGAAGGCTTCGGTCCGCCTGTGGATGGATTTGATCAGGTGCCGTTTGAGGATCTCGACGCGGCCAGGGCGGCAATCAATGACGAGACGGCGGCGATCCTGGTCGAACCGATCCAGGGCGAAGGCGGTATTAAGCCGGCTTCAGGGACCTTTTTGCGCGGCTTGCGCCAGCTCTGCGACGACCACGGGCTTCTGTTGATTTTTGACGAGGTGCAAAGCGGCGTCGGACGGACCGGACAATTCTTCGCCTATCAGAGTATCGGTGTGGTGCCGGATCTTCTGGCCACGGCCAAGGGCATCGGCGGCGGTTTTCCGCTCGGTGCCTGCCTGGCGACGGCGGAAGCCGCCAAGGGGATGACGCCGGGGACCCATGCTACCACATTCGGCGGCAATCCTCTGGCGATGGCCGTTGCCAACGCGGTCCTGGACGTGGTTTTGGAGCCGGGATTCCTCGATGACGTCAAGCGTAAGGGCCTGCTGATCAAGCAAAAGGCGGCGGCGATTGTCGATAGCCATCCGCAAGTCTTTGAACTGGTGCGCGGTGAAGGCCTGATGATCGGCATCAAGTGCCGGGTGCCGGCCGGTGACGTGATCACCGCTTTGCGCGATTGCGGCCTGTTGGCGGTGCCCGCCGGCGACAATGTGGTCCGCTTCGTGCCGGCACTGACGATAACCGAGGGCGAAATCGACGACGCCATGCGGCGCTTGACGGCCGCCGCGGAAACGATCGAAGAGCACTTGGCGGCCGATAACACACGGAGCACGGCCGGTGAGCGCGCATAGCCGGCATTTTCTCGATCTGACGGCGATTTCCGATCAAGACCTGCGCGGCATTGTCGATAATAGCCGGCAAATGAAGGCCGATCGCAGCCAAGGCACCGGGCCATCGGAAAAGCCGCTGGACGGCCGTGTGCTGGCGATGATCTTCGAGAGCCCGTCGACACGGACGCGCATCTCGTTCGATGTCGCCATGCGCCAATTGGGCGGCGAGACGATCATGCTGCCGGGCAGCGAATTGCAGATCGGCCGCGGCGAAACGGTTGCCGACACCGCACGGGTCTTGTCGCGCTATGTGGACGCGATCATGATCCGCATTCTCGACCATGACATGCTGACCGAACTCGCGGAATATGCCACCGTGCCGGTGATCAACGGCCTGACGCGGCGATCGCATCCGTGCCAGATCATGGCCGACATCCTGACCTTCGAGGAGCATCGCGGACCGATCGCCGGGCGCACCATCGCCTGGTCCGGCGACAGCAATAACGTGCTGAACTCCTGGATCCACGCGGCGCGGCGGTTTGCCTTCGACCTGAAGGTGGCGGTGCCGGGCGAATTGGACGTCGACCCGCAGGCCCTGGACTTCGCCAAGGCCGACGGCGCGATGATCACGATCACCGACGACCCCTACGACGCCGTCGCCGGCGCCGATTGCGTGGTCACCGATACATGGGTCAGCATGGGCGATGACGAAAGCGAACGGCGTCACAATCTGCTCAAGCCCTATCAGGTCAATGAACGGCTGATGGGGGCGGCCAGGGACGACGCCATTTTCATGCACTGCCTGCCCGCCCATCGCGACGAGGAAGTGACCGGCGAAGTGATTGACGGGGCGCAATCGGTGGTGTTCGACGAGGCGGAAAACCGCCTGCACGCGCAAAAGGGGATCCTGGCCTGGTGCCTGGATCAAGGCAAAGACACCCCGTAACACGGACGGAACTTTATGGTGAATACCGGCCCAGTGATGACCGTCGCGCCGGCCGGCGACGACGCGGTCCTGCCCTTCGCCGTGGAGGCATTGGACATTCGCGGCCGCGCGGTCCGGCTCGGTCCCGCGGTTGATGCGATTTTGAAGCGCCATGGCTATCCGGTGCCGGTCTCGCGGGTGCTAGGCGAGGCGATGGTGCTGACGACCCTGTTGGTCGCCTCATTGAAATTCGACGGCCGGTTCATCCTGCAGAGCCAGACCGAGGGGCCGGTTTCGACCCTGGTGGTCGATTTCCGTACGCCCGATCGCCTGCGCGCCTATGCATCCTTTGATGCGGACCGGGTAGCGCAGGCGATGGAAACGGATGCCACCGCCACGGCGGCTTTGCTCGGCACGGGCCATCTGGCGATGACCATGGAAAGGGGCGACGACAAGAACCGTTATCAGGGCGTCGTGGCGCTCGATGGCGGCTCGCTGGAGGACGCCGCCCATGCCTATTTCGAGCGTTCGGAGCAAATCCCGACCCGGGTACGGCTGGCGGTGGCTGAAACGCTGACGCGCGGAGCCGGCGGCAAGGCGGACCATGCCTGGCGGGCCGGCGGTGTCATCATCCAGTTCCTGCCCGATGCCGGGGAGCGGATCGTCCATCGGGATCTCGATCCGGGCGATGGGTCGCAGGCGGCGGAACTGGAAGCGTTGGAGGAGGATGACGCCTGGGTCGAGGCAACGGCCTTGCTCGACACGGTGCGGGAACACGAACTGATCGATCCGGAGGTCAGCGCCGAACGGCTGCTCTTCCGCCTGTTCCACGAACGCGGCGTGCGGGTGTTTGCCGCCCAGGGCCTGAAAGATAGCTGCCAATGCTCGAAGGGGCGGATTGCCGCGATGCTTGAGCAATTTTCCGATGACGAACGCCGGGATATGGTCGAGGATGGTGAGATCGTGGTGACCTGCGAATACTGCAATTCGCGCTATCATCTGGATCCGGCAGAGCTCGCGTGAGCCTTTCGGTGTGGCCGGGCTGGGCCGCCGTTAGCACCCGAATAACGCGGAAACCCAGCCGGCCAAATACACTATGATACAAATTTTCGTTTGTTTGCCCGGCTGCGGGGTATCATATAGTCGGGATCGGCTGAGGCCGGCCATCACGGTAGAAAATGGTGAAACCGCTGGATCCGGAACCGAGCAAACCGACGAAATCGAAACGCAGGCGGCTGCGCGGCCGGGCCTTGGCGCGCGGCGTGGTCCAGGTCGTGCTGACGATGGCGGTTCTGTTCGGTGCCTATACGGCACTGCAGATCATGATCGCCAACAAGCCGCAGGTAAAGCAGCGGCCGGCCCGCGAACGGGTCTATATCATCACCGCGACACCGGTGGAAATCGGCGCGCACCGGCCGACCCTCGCCGTCTATGGGGAGGTGACGGCAAGCCGGACGGCGGATCTGAGGGTGCTGGTGTCGGGCCAGGTGGTGAACATCCATCCGGACCTGAAAGTGGGCGCGGTGATCGAGGCCGGCGAGCGATTGGTGGAGATCGATCGCTTCAGCTATCAGGGCGCCGTCACCGAGGCCAAGGCGAGCCTCGCCGAAGCCCATGCCAAGCTCACCGAAAGCGAAGCCCGCAAGGCCCTGGAAAAGGATGCGCTTAAACGGGCGGAAGAACAGCTTGCGATCGCGCAGCGCGACCTGACCCGGACCGAGCAATTGATGGCCAGCGGCAACATGGCCGAAAGCAATATCGACGAACGGCGGCTGATCCTCAGCCAGCGCGGCCAGGCGGTGGAGCAGCGGCGCAACAACCTGATCATCGAAGAGGCGCGCACCACACAACTGGCGACCGCCGTGGAACGCCAGGCCTGGCGGCTGCAGCAGGCGGAGCGCAATCTCGCCGACACGGTATTGAAAGCGCCCTTTACCGGCGTGGTGACAGCGGAAAACGTGGAAAAAGGCCGGCTTCTAAATGCCAGTGACCTGGCCGTGCGGATGTATGACCGGGACCGGCTGGAAGTGCGCTTCACTTTGTCGGACCAGCAATTCGGCCGTTTGATCACCGACGCGGATCCGGTCATCGGCCGCCCGGTCGCCGTGGTCTGGCATGTGGGCGACGTACCGGTGCGCTTCGAAGCGGAGATCGACCGCACCGGTGCGGAAATTGCGGCCGCCCGTGGCGGCGTGGAACTTTATGCCCGGCTGATCGACCCGGATGCCCGCACCAAATTGCGGCCCGGCGCGTTTGTCGAATTGAATGTGCCCGGCAGCACGATCGACAAGGCCATTCGGCTGCCGGAAACCGCAGTCTATACGTCGGAAGGCGGCAGCTTTGTCTATGTCGTGGTCAGCCAGCGGCTCGAGGCACGGGCGGTCAAGGTGAAGGCCTATGAGGACGGCGACGTCATCGTGCTCGGGCCCTTGAAGGAATCCGAACGGGTGCTGACTACGCGCATCGCCGAAGTCGGCGAAGGACTGAAAGTGCGTGAAGAACGCGAGAATGGCGGCCCCGGCGCCGGACCGGGACTGGCCGGCGCCGGTAAGCCCCTGCAAGGCAGAACTGATGGCCGGGGCTCCTGACCGCTCACGCATTGTCGGGCTGTTCGTCCGCCATCCGAACGCCGCCAATCTGGTCATGGTGCTGATGGTGTTGTTCGGCGTGTTCGCCCTGATGCGCCTCAATACCCAGTTCTTCCCCACTGCCGAAATCCAGACGATCACCATCACCGTCAACTGGCCGGGCGCCAGCTCCGAAGATGTGGACGACGCCATTTTGGCGGCGGTGGAGCCGGAAGTACGCTTTCTGGAGGGGGTCGACCGGGTCGTCTCTGTGGCCCGGGAGGGGTCGGCGGTGATCGTGCTTGAATTCGATCCGTCGACGAATATGCAAAAGGCGCTGTCGGATGTGGATTCGGCGCTGGCCGGCATTACGACAATGCCGGAAAATTCCGAACGGCCGAAGATCACGCTCAGGCGCTTCTACGACCGCATCGCCAAGATCTCGCTGTCGGGCCCGTTTTCGGAACGGGCGCTTCGGGTCTATGCCAAGAAGATCCGTGACGACCTGATCGAGCGCGGGATCGATCGCGTGACCTTTAACGGCATGCGTGACGAAGAGATCGAAGTCGTGGTGCCGGAGCGCGAGTTGCGCCGGCTCAACCTGACGGTCAACGATGTGGCCGTGCGGGTCAACCGCAATACACTGGACCGGCCGTCGGGGCGGATCGACGGCAAGGTGGAACGGCAGATCCGCGCCGCCGCCGACCGCGAAACGCCGCAAAGCCTTGCCGAAATCGAGGTCAAGACCTTTCCCTCCGGCGAGCGGGTGACACTCGGCGAGATCGGCACGATCAGCCGCAAGATGGATGAAACCCAGGCGCGGGGCTTTGCCTCCGGGCGACCGGGCATCGAGATCGTGGTCTGGCGCGCCGATACGGCCGATACCCTGAAATCGGCGGAGGTGTTGGAAACTTATTTGGCGGAACTGAAGCCGCTATTGCCGCCGACCTTGAAACTGGAACGCTACGAAGCGCGCGCCGACCTGCTGCTTGAGCGCATCATGCTGCTCGTCAAGAACGGCGCCACCGGACTGGTCCTGGTGATCGCGGTTTTGCTGATTTTCCTCAATTTCCGGATCGCCTTCTGGGTCGCCGCCGGTATCCCGGTGGCCATGATGGCCACTTTGGGGGTCATGTATGCATCCGGCCAGACCATCAACATGATTTCCCTGTTCGGGCTGTTGATGACCTTGGGCATTATCGTCGACGACGCCATCGTGGTCGGCGAGCATACGGCCACGCGTTCGGCCGCGGGGGATCCGCCGAATATCGCCGCAGAGCGCGGCGCCGGGCGCATGGTGGGGCCGGTCATGGCCGCCAGCCTGACGACAATGGCGGCTTTCGCGCCGATGTTCATGATTTCCGATGTGCTGGGGCAGATGATGGCCGCCCTGCCCCAGGTGGTGATCGCCGTCCTGATCGCCTCGCTCGTCGAGTGTTTTCTGGTGCTGCCGGGGCATCTGGCCCATTCCATGGCCTGGAAACGCGTGTCGCAATGGTCGCATATTCGGCACCTGTTCCTGGCGTTGTTGTTCCTGATCGGGTTGACGGCGCTGGCCTCGATGTCGACCGACTTGGTGGACGCCCTGTCTCAGGCTTTTGCGCCGGCGCTGTCTTCGGGATGGGTGGCGCCGATCCGCGCACTACAAGCCATGCAGGCGAGCATGCCGATCCCCGTCTTCACGGTGTTGATGGCGGTCATGGCCTATCTGCTGACGGTTCCCTTTGAGGCACTATTGCATTGGGCCGATCGGCGCCGGGCGCAAAACCGAGACGGCCAAGGCCGGTTCCGTATCGCCTTCGATCGCGGCTTCGGCTGGTTTCGCGACGGACCGTTCAATTGGATGGTGCGCCTGTCGTTCCGCTGGCGCTATCTGACCGTCGGATTGGCGATTTCCAGCGTCATCATCTTCGTCGCCGGCAATATTATGGGCGGCCGGGTCGGTTTCGTGTTCTTCCCGTCTCCGGAGGCGGAAAATATCCGCGCGTCGATCGAGTTTAATGCCGGTATCCCCGAAGACCAGGCGGTGGCGGCCCTGACCCGGATCGAGCAATCCCTGCGCCAGGCGGAACAGCAACTGACCGGCGGCGGTGAGCAGCTTATCGTGGCCTCATTCGCCATGCTTGGCCGTTCGGGCCGGCATCGGGGGGATAATCTCGCCGAAGTGGATGTCCAACTCACCGCATCGGAAGTTCGTACCGTGCGCACACCGGAGATCGTCCGTGCCTGGCGGCGCGTGGTACCGCGGATCGCCGGCATCAAAAGATTGGCGATCTTCATGCGCCGCGGCGGACCGCCGGGACGGGATATCGATATCCGGCTGAAAAACGCGCCACCAGAGGTGTTGAAACAGGCGGCGATGGAAGCCGCCGACATTTTGACGGCGTTTCCCGGCGTGTCCGGGGTGGCCGACGACCTGCCCTATGGCAAGCCGGAACTGGTGCTGGCGCTGACGCCGCGCGGCGCCACCCTCGGCTTCACCGTGGAAGATGTGGGACGCCAGATCCGCAACGCCTTCGAGGGGGCAATCGCGCGCCGGCTTGCCGTGGGTGACGACGAAATCGTTGTCCGGGTTTCGGCGCAATTGCGCGGCAAGGGTTCCGAGCAGATCCGCAATCTGGACCTGAAGAGCCCGGCCGGCGACTTCGTGCCGCTTTCGGAAGTCGTCACCGTCGGCGAGCGGCAGGTGTTTTCCGTTATCCAAAGGCGCGACGGCAAGGGCACGGTTTCGGTCACAGCCGATGTGGACGACAAGATCACGTCCAGCGCTGAAATCATTGCCAAGCTCGACGCCGATCTCATTCCGGCACTGGCGGAGACATACGGGGTCGAATACCGCTTTTCCGGCCGCGAAGAGGAGCGCGCCAAAGCCTTTGCCGATCTGCGGATCGGGGCCCTGATCGCGCTTGCCGTGATTTACATTATCCTGGCCTGGGTGTTTGCCAGTTATTGGCGGCCCTTCGCCGTCATGCTGATCATTCCCTTTGGCGCGGTCGGCGCGCTGATCGGCCATGACCTGATGGGCTTCAAGCTGACCATCATGAGCATGATCAGCCTGCTCGGCCTGTCGGGGATCCTGGTCAACGATTCCATCATTTTGGTGAGCCGCCTGGATGAGCGGCTGGCGGATGGGGAGCCGCTGGCGCGGGCCGCCGTCGGCGCGAGCCGCGATCGCCTGCGCGCGGTGCTCCTGACGTCGCTGACGACCATTGGCGGACTGACGCCGCTCTTGTTCGAGCAGAGCCTGCAGGCGCAATTCCTGAAACCCATGGCGATCACCATCGTCTTCGGGCTGGCGGTCGCCACCATTTGGGTGCTGTTCCTGGTGCCGGCTTTGGTGGGCATTGGCGGCGACATTGGCCGGACTTTCAGAGCTCTGTACGGGCGCCGCGAACCCGCGGATATCCAGGCCGCTGAGTAGCGGTTAATGGGTGCTGCGAAAAACTGGATTTGCAAAATCAACAAGGCAGTCATTCCCGCGAAAGCGGGAATCCAGGGTTACCAACAAAAGCCTCAGTATTTCGCCCTGGATTCCCGCTTTCGCGGGAATGACGATTTCATTGTTTGCGTAGAACCCGATTGAACACAATGAGCATCAGAATAAAAACCGGGCGGCGGCCTCGGCGGCGGATGCGATGTTGTCCTCGACCGTGGCGCCCGATGTCTTGCGCGGTTTGAAACTATGATCGCCGTCGGGGAGCCAATGGGCGGTGACCGACGGCGGAAGGTCCAGTCGGTCAAATTCCTCGCGGCTACCCATCGGGTCGCGGATACCCTGACATATCAGTATCGGACAGCGGGCTTCCAGGATCGGCGACAGGCGCAGGGCTTCCGGCTTGCCGGCCGGATGCAGCGGATAGCCCAGGCAGATGACGCCCGCGATTGAATCGGCAACGGGACCGGCAGCCAGCATGGTCGCCACCCGGCCGCCGAGCGACTTGCCACCGATGGCGAGTTTGCCAGTCCAATCGGCGCGAGCCGCCTGCAGGGCATCAGCATAGTCATCAATCAGTTTCTCGGCCCGCGGCGGCGGGCGCTTGCGTCCATCGATCCGGCGGCCGGCCATATAGGCGAATTCGAAGCGCGCCACGGCCAGACCGCAGCGTGCGGCCGCCTCGGCAAAGGCCTCCATGAATTCCGAATCCATGGGCGCCCCGGCCCCATGAGCCAGCAACAAGGCCGCCGTCGCCTGGCCGCGCGGCCGGGTCCACAGCAGTTCGGGACCCGTATCGATTTCCCTTGCCGTCACCGTTCACCCCTCCTCCCGGTCTGCCAAGAGCATTGACCGGCACCACAATGATGATCCTCGACAGGTCCTGAAATTCTAGAAGAAACCGACCGGGAAATACCGCAGATAGAGTTCAGAAAGCCGACCGTTATCCTGCAGCACGGCGAGCGCGTAATCGATGGCGCCGAGCAGGTCACCGTCATCGGGCTTTACGGCGGCCATCAGTCCGGCGCCGAAGAAGGCGTTGTCGAGATAGGGGCCGCCGACAAAGCGGCAGCATTGGTCCGACCCCTGTCCGGCCAACCAGAAACTCAAGGCCAGGCCGTCGCCGAAATGGGCGTCGACCTTTCCATCGCGCAGCGCTTTGCGGGCCGCCGCCGCGTCATCGAAGGCAACCACATCCGCGTTCTTAAAATAGGCGGCGAGAAAGGCCTGGTGCGCCGTGCCCTTGACCACCGAGATGCGACGACCGGCGGGATCGAAAGGCCGGTCATCGACCTTGGTTGCCCGGGTCGCGACAAAGCGTGCCGGCAAAGGAAAATAGGGATTGGAGAATGCCAGTTCGCCACTATTGGCCGGTGTCATGGCAATACCGGCGAGCACGACATCACCGCCGCCCTGGCGCAGCCGACCCGATAACTCGTCAAACGGCCGGGCCTCGATGCTGCATAAGGCACCGAGTGTGGCGCAAATGGAACGCGCCAGTTCCACATGGTAACCGGACAGGCGGCCGTCCTGATCGATATAGTTGAAGGGCGGGAAATCGGTTCCGGTCAGGAAGCGAATTTGCTTGATCGACGCCTTGGGCTTTTCGGGCCGATGCCGGGGGTCGCCGAGGCCGGGCATTGGGGCCGTGG
Source organism: Rhodobiaceae bacterium (assembly GCA_965224185.1). GTDB lineage: Bacteria > Pseudomonadota > Alphaproteobacteria > Rhizobiales. The sequence continues at coordinate 1,492,522 of OZ245042.1, forward strand.
CGGACTGGGCGCGGGCCGGTGCAATCTCCCCGCAATCCACGAATTGCGCAACCAAAATCAGAAAAATTGACAGTTTGATCCGCCACATTATTGAAAAAATCCCGTTCAGCGTGCCTATTATGCCTTGGGAATTGGGTGTTCTGGTGAAAATGGGGCCGGTGCAGGTCGTGATGGTCAGAAACCTCGGGATGAACTGATCGTCGCACGCGCACCGATAAGACTGCATGGACCGGTGGTCAACGCGACCATATAGTAATGAAAACCTGCGCAATGTCGACCGGCAGCATCGCGGGGACCACGGGCCGCGGCTGTCGGCTAACTCGTCCTCCGACATGGCGGCGGATGCGGGCGTGTCGGGCGGCACCCGGCACCACAACGGCCGGATCCCGAATCTGGACATCAATCCGATCGGCTTTCTGGCGCGCTATGGGTTCGACCGGACCATTCTGCGGCGCGTCACGGTGCAAAGCCGGATGGAGGATCGCGACCCGCTCTCGGTTCTCATCAGCCACCGGGTCATAACACGCAGGCGGTTTTATCAGTTGCTGGCGCGGGATCTGGGCGTTCCCTTTGTCGATAACGCCGAGGTTTCGCCGACGCTGCCCGTCGCGCCCGGAAGCGCGCCCGAAACACTATATTCGATACGATTGTCGCGGGCGCGGCTGCCGGACGGGCAATGGCGCATCATTCTTGCTCCACCGGTATTGCAACTTGTCCGGCTGCGCGGATGGCTGCGCGACCGACCGGTTCTGCGCGGCCAGATCGCCATCGTCCATCATGACCGGCTTCAGGACCTGATCCGGCTGGCGGCGATCCGGACCTGCGGAATCGATTGGCCGGTCGACTTGGCATTTCTGCTGCGGCTGCCCTGCCCGGTCGACCGCCTGGCAACGATCCTGGATGCCAATCGCTGGCATGTGCCGACGATTTTCGATCGATACGTGACGATGAGCGGTCATCCTGAAACGGTGATTTACCGGGCGGTGGCCGATGAATTGGAGCTGCCGTTTGCCGCCGGTCCGCTGCCGCCGGAGGCCGACGAAAAGGCCATTGCCGCGCTTTCAGGCAAACAGATCATGGGCCTGCGCCATATACGGGCCATGTTGCCCGACGGCGAGAGCCAGGTGGTGGCGGCGCCGTCCGGTGCGGATTTCAAGCGGCTGCGGGCGCTGGTCGATGCGGGCCCGCAGGCCCTGCGGCGCATGGCGGTGACCACGCCCGCCCGCATGCGCCAAGCGCTGCGCAACTGCGTACGCGATCGTTGGCTGGCACAGGCGCAGGATAATTTGCGGAACCGCTTTCCGGACCTGTCAGCGGGGCGGCCGGTTGCGAAAAAACACCGTCTGGCGATGGGCATGACATTGCTGGCGGCGATCATCGCCGCTTTGGCCGCACTAGGCCCGGCCGGCGCCGCCGGAACGCTGATCCTCACCGTCGTCTTTCTGTCGAACGCCTTGATGCGGTTCTCGGCGGCCCTTGCCGTCAACCGGCATCCACGATCCAGCCAGGCAACGGCGGAAGACAGCGCATTGCCCGCCTATTCCGTTCTGGTGCCACTTTACCGCGAGGCGGAAAGCGTTCCCGACCTGATTCGGGCGCTTTTGAAGCTCGACTATCCGGTGGACAGGCTGGACATCAAGCTGATCGTGGAAGCCGAAGACGCGCCAACGCGGCGGGCGGTCGCCGATGTTGCCGACCGGCCGCCCTTCGATATTGTCGTCGTCCCGCCCGGCGAACCCCGCACCAAACCGAAGGCGTTGAACTATGCACTGCCGTTTGCCACCGGCGCATTGGTCACGGTGTTCGACGCGGAGGACCGGCCGGACCCGATGCAGTTGCGGCACGCGGTCGCCGCGTTCGATGCCGGAGACCGGCGGCTTGCCTGCGTGCAGGCGCGGCTGGCGATCGACAATGGGTGCGAAACCTGGTTTTCGCGCCAATTCGCCTTCGAATATGCGGCCCTGTTCGGCGGCCTGCTCCCTTGGCTGGCGTCGCACGGATCCTGGTTTCCGCTCGGCGGAACGTCCAATCACTTTCGCAAGGACGTGTTGGAAGCGGTCGGCGGCTGGGATGCCCATAATGTGACCGAGGACGCGGATTTGGGCGTACGGCTGCGCCGTTTCGGCTGGCGGCTCGGGATGATCGACAGCGTGACCTATGAGGAAGCGCCGATCCACTGGCGAGGCTGGCTCGGCCAGCGCAGCCGCTGGTACAAGGGATGGCTGCAGACCTGGCTGGTGCATATGCGGCGGCCGGTGCGGCTTTGGCGTGAAATGGGGCGCAGCGATTTCCTGGCCTTTCAATTGGTGATCGGCGGATCGCTGGTGGCGCTTTTGGCCCATGTCCTGTTCATCGCCTATCTGGTGACCATCGCCGCCGGTCTGGCGACACCGCCAACGGCACGGTCCTTTTTCGAGGACCTGGTACTCTCCACATTCCTAATCACCGGTGTCGGCGGCTACGCCGCGGCGGCCCTGCTCACGGCGCGGACAATTCGCCGGCACAACAAAACCGTGTCGCTCAAACATCTGTTCTGGCTGCCGATCTATTGGCTGATGATGTCCGCCGCCCTTATTGGAGCGATCGTTGATCTGGTGCGGTTTCCCTATCGCTGGAACAAGACCGAGCACGGAATTTCGAAGACGCGGCCAGATATTTGAAATGAAATCAAATTCTATATTTAAAGTTGATAATATTGAATAATAAAAACTATACGTAATATTTGTTACATCTCCAACTTAACAATTTTTTATCCACTTAACATTAAATATTACGTGAGGTTGTACAAAGCAGAAACTCCACAATGGTGATCACAGATGAACTCTTCCGTCGGCAGATGGTTTTCCGGGGATAAAACGACCGACCGGCAAACGGTGTTCAATGGTGGGATATCGCGGCGGCTGATCCTTCCAATCCCGATCGCATTGCTGTTGGCCATTCTTTTCATCTGGTTCATCGTTCCGTCGATGATTGCCGACAATGCCCGTATAGAAGCCGTTCGCGCGGGCGAACAGATCGTCCAACAATTCAAGACCATCCGAGCCTATTATACTAAGAACATCGTCAAGAAGGTGCTGGCGGACGGCAATGTCAAACCGGCCATCGACCACAAGGACGATCCAAAGGCTATTCCGCTGCCTGCAACCTTCATTCACGATCTCAGTGCCCTGTTGGCCAAGAGCGACACGTCGATCAATCTTTACAGCCAGTATCCCTTTCCCGGCCGGTCGGGCCGCCAGCTTGACGCCTTCCAGACGGAAGCCTGGACGTTTTTGACGGAAAATCCCGACAGCGTTTTCAGCCGGCAGGAAACCCGCAACGGCCAGGAGATTGTCCGGGTGGCGGTGGCGGACCGCATGGCGGCGCAAGGCTGTGTCAACTGCCACAATTCCCATCCGCAGACGCCAAAGAACGACTGGAAACTCGGCGACGTGCGCGGCATTCTGGAAATCAATACCGGCATTGCCGGGGCGCTCGCCAACGGCCAGGCAGTTTCCAACAAACTGATGATCGGGGCCCTGGTTCTGGGTTTCCTGATGACCCTGGTCGCCGTGTTCGGCGCCCGCACGGTGACCCGGCCGCTCACCAGCATGGTGGATGCCATGAAGCGCCTGGCCAATGGCGACAATAACGTCGACATCCCCGAATGTAAGAGCAATGACGAAATCAAGGCCATTGCCGGCGCGGTGGAAATCTTCAAGGCGCGAGCGATCGAGCGGGATCGCCTGGAAGCGGAGCAGCGGCAGGCGGATGATCAGCGGACCAGCCGGGTGAAACTGATCGAATCGCTGACGTCGGAATTCGATGACAATGTCGGCCGCGCCCTGCGAGAATTCGCTACCACGTCGCAGGACATGAAAGGCAATGCGGAGGAAATGTCCTGCGATGCCGAAACCACGGTTTCGCAGGCCGGACAGATCACCGAACGCGCGGCGGAGGCCTCCTCGAGCAGCCAGGCCGTGGCGTCGGCGGCGGAGCAACTCAGCAACTCCATCAACGAAATTACCGGCCAAGTGGTCCAATGTTCGAAGATCGCGCAAATCGCCAACGACCGGGCGGAAAACAGCGACGGTCAGATCAAGGGTCTGGCCGCCGCCGGCGAGCGTATCGGTCAGGTCGTCGAACTGATCAACGACATTGCCGAGAAAACCAATCTCCTGGCCTTGAACGCGACCATTGAAGCGGCCCGCGCCGGGGATGCGGGCAAGGGCTTCGCGGTGGTCGCGTCGGAAGTGAAATCCCTGGCCGGGCAGACCGCCAAGGCGACCGACGAAATCGGCGAGCAGGTCGGCCAGATCCAGAATGCCACGAGTTCCGCGGTGGAAGCCATTGGCGAAATTGGAGACACGATCCGACAAATGAGCGAGATCACCTCCGGCATCGCCTCGGCGGTGGAAGAGCAAGGTTCGGCTACCCGGGATATCGCGGTAAACGTCACCCGCGCCGCGGACGCCGCGCAAACGGTCAATACGGAGGCCGAAAGCGTGAAAGACGCCGCGGAACGAACCAATTCGGCATCGACGCGCGTGCTGACCGCATCGGACAAGCTCACCGATCAGTTGGAATCCCTGCGCGCCGATATCGATCAGTTCCTGGAAAGGGTGAAGGCGGCCTGACGGTCAATGCCATCGGCCCCGGCGGCCCTGTGTCATGCCGGGCATCAACATCTTGGACAATCCGATCGTTGATCCACGGTTCAGATCACCCGGTGGATTAGAGGCTCGCCGTCGCGCAGCCGGCGGCAGTTCTCGAAAGCGATCGCCATGCTGCGATCGAGGGTTTCGGGGGTGAGCCAGGCGACATGAGGCGTCACGACCACATTGTCTAACTTGAAGAGCGGATTGCGGTCATCAACCGGCTCGGACGCGAACACGTCGAGACCGGCGGCGGCGATGTGCCCGGACCGCAGGGCATCGATCAAGGCCGGCTCGTCGACCAGGCCGCCGCGGGCGGTATTGATCAAAATGGCGCCCGGGCGGAAGCGGGCGATCATCGCACGATCGATCATGCCGGCGGTCTCTGCCGTCTGCGGAACATGCAGGGAGACGATGTCCGATTGGGTGATCAGATCCGGCAAGTCCCGCCATTCGGCGGCCGCATCGGGTTTAGGGCCGGTCGCCACGTAGAGCACATGCGCGCCCATGGCGTTCAGGATCGGCGCCAATAGGCGCGGCACGGCACCATAGCCGATCAGGCCGACGGTCTTACCGTGGATCTCCGAAACCGTATCGAACACATCCGGCTGCATCTGCCAGCCGGTACCGGCGCGGGTCGCCCGATCGAGGGCACCGGCCCGCCGACCGGCCGCCAGCATGAGCATCAAGGTTAATTCGGCGACGGCGCGACTATTGGTGCCGGGCATATTGGCGACGGCGATCCCGGCTTTTTCTGCCGCCTTAAGGTCGATCGTGTTGACGCCGACGCCGATCTTCTGGATCAGCCGCAATTTGGGCGCCCGGGCGATGTCGTCGGCGGTTACCGGCTCCAGGACATGAAGCAATATATCGGTGTCCGCCAGCTCGCGAAGAAAGGTTTCGCGATCGCTCTCATCGACCGCGACGACGCGCAGCCAGTCGGACCGGTGGCCGGCAATGCGCGCACGGAGTCCGGGGCTCGCACGGTAGTGTAGAAGGGCCTTCATCGAGGTCATTTGACGGCCTTTTATTTCTCCCGATATTGACCGTTGTCGGCCGGTATCTGCGGGTTTCATTTATCCCGATAGCCGGCCGCGCCGCCAGGCTTTTATGTATTTGCGGCAATCGGGATCGTCGCCATTGATCACGTCGGCTGCCATCATTGAGGCGGTATCGTCGGCCGGCGCGCTGACAATTGCACGCGGATCGTTCATCACCGGATCGATGATGCCGCTGTCGGCGCCAGCGACGATCGCGGCGCGCAGGAAGGTGTCGTTGATATGCTTGCGGGCGGGGATGCCGAAGGAAATGTTGGAGAAGCCGCCGGTGATATGGATCTCCGGCCCGTAGCGTTGGCGGATCTGGGCAATCGCATCGAGACAATGGCCGGCAAAGGCGCTGTCGACGGAGACCGGAAAGACCAATGGATCGACGAAGATATCGCCAGGCGCGATGCCCTTGGCGAGGGCGGCATCGATGATTTTCGATGCATTGGATACCCGCTCGTCGGCTCCGTCGGGCATAGCCGAATCGCCGGCAGCGGTAACGATGGCGACGGCATCGAATTGGACCGCGATCTCCAGTGCATCGGGCCGCTCCAAAGAGGCGGAATTGAGCATCGGCCGGCCATTGGCGGATGTGCAGGCGGCGAGCCCTTCCTCGATTACGACCGTATCTGAGGAATCTATGCACAAAGGTATCTCGGCAAATTCCTGAACCGTGCCGGCGAGCCAGCCCATGGCGCGCTTGCGGTCGTCGGGTTTTAGCGAAATTTCGTCGACGTTCAAATCAAGGTAATGGGCGCCGGCCGCCTGCTGCTTTTTCACTAGGTCGCGCAGGTAGATCCCCGCCTCGGCCGCGTCGTCATCACCGGACATTGCAAGGTCGATGGCGATCTTGACGTGCTTGACGCGGCCCTCCTCATAGTCCTGGCTGCTTTTAGCCGCCTCAGGAATGGCCAGAAACCGGTCTTCGCCGGCAAGGGTCCGATAGAGGATCGCCTCCCGACCATCCGGCGCCGCGCCGATATGCTTGCCCTTGCGCAGACGTATCCGCGTGGCATGGATGTTTTCACCGATGACGATGAACGGCTGCTCGCTTTTGGAGGCTGTCACGAGTGCATCCTTGTTTACAAAATTCCTAAAGGCCCAAATCCGCCGGCATCGGCTTGAACTGGCAGCCTTCGACGAAGAGGTCGAAGAATTCCGGCGCGGTTTCCAATTCTACATGCTCGATGCCGCGGACCAGGCGGTCGATCGCCGGTCGTCGCGTGGCGTCCAGCAGCATTTCCCGGGCGCCCTGCAGGGCCGCGTTACCGACCTTGACGATGCGGTCCTTTTGCACCGGTGCCAGGAAGCCGATGGCGACGGCATTATCGATATTCAGATAATTGGCGAAGCCGCCGGCAAGATAGACGGTCGCGATATGGTCCGGGCGAATGCCGAATTGGTGCATGAGCAGGGCCTGGCCGCAATAGCTCGCCGCCTTGGCCTGGGCGAGATGGCTTGCATCCTCGGCGGAGAAGGTAATGCCGGCTTCCGGGACCAGGGTCATTTGGAAATTACGGGCGCCCTTCTTCAGGACGCCTTTTTCGCTGATGCGGCCGGTGCGGCGCAATTCGGCGATGAGATCGATCAGGCCGGAGCCGCAGAGCCCGACCGGCGGCTTGTCGCCGATCGTTGCATAGTCGACCGTTCCGTCGTCGGTGATGCGCAGGCTTTCGATGGCCCCGTCATGGCCGGGCATGCCGTGAGTGACCAGACCGCCCTCGAAGGCCGGGCCGGCGGGACAGGAGGCGGCGAGCATTTGACCGCGACCGGCGATCACCACCTCCGTATTGGTGCCGATATCAATCACCATGGTGACGGCGTCGGCGTCCGGCGACACGTCGAGGGCGGCGAGTGCCGCCGCGGTATCGGCGCCCACATGGCTGCCGACCAAGGGCAGCCCATAGGCGCGGCCCTGGCCGTGGCTGCGCAGGCCCAGGGCCCGGGCTTTCGCTGTCAATGCCGTGGTTTCGCGCGCGCCGGCGCGGAACTCGGCCTCGATGGAACTGCGATAGGGTTTCTGGCCGAGGCTCTGCACATCAAGGCCGAAAAGTACGTCCCGCATGGTGGAATTGCCGGCGACGACAACCTCGTAGATTGCGCCGGCGGACAGGCCCAGGCGGCGGTACAGCCGGATCATTTCCCGGTTGATGGCGCTGACCACGGCCTTTTGCAATTCTCCGGATGGTGCGTCGCGGTCATAGGAGATCCGGTTCAGCACATCTGAGCCGGCAAAGCGTTGTGGATTTTCCAGGGAACAGGCGCCGAGAATTTCACCGGTCTGCAGGTCGAGCAATTCCATGACGATGGTTGTTGTGCCCAGATCGATCGCCAGGCCGAGGATGCGGCCGCGAAAGGCGCCGATCGGCACGCCGTCATGATGCACCCTATCGCCATGGCGGGTCACCGCCGGTTTCAGCGGTACCTCGCGGCTTTGTGTCGTGGTCAGGATGCGGGCCCGGCGATGCAGCGGCTTGAATGTGATCTCAGCATCGGGGTCGACAATCCGTGCCTGGCAGGCGAGCCGGAAATCGCCGCGCAGAAAGGCTTCGTCGGGTGTCGGCGGGCTCAAAGCGGCCATGCCGGATGTCACTTCAACGATGCATTCGTGGCAATCGCCCAGGCGCTTGCAGGAGCTGGCGAGTTTGACGCCATCGCGGTCGGCGCGATCAAACAATGCGGCATCGGGCGGCAATTCCGATTGGCGTTCGCGGCGCATCCGGCCGGCGCGGCCGCCCCGGCGGCGGCCTGGCGCCTTGATGCGGGCGATATCCGCCCTGGCTTTCTCGTAAAGCCGTGGTTCGCTCTCCCAGGCAGAGCGATAGTCGAACGGGCCGTCATGGCCGCAGAGTTCGACTGCCGGATCATCGTCCGACGGACGCTGGTTACGGCAGCGGAATTTGGCGGTGCAAACATCATGGCGATCGCGATAGGGGCAGCGTTCGGCCGCCTGGGCGGTGGCATGCTCGGCGATGCCGCTCAGGATCTCCAACAGAGCGTCGCGGCTCTTTTTGATGTCCCGTGATGTCATTGGCTTGCTACCGCAATCCCGATCAGTCTTAGGCCGTCACAGATTAGCCGACCGCCTCGGATGCCTGCTCCATGAATTGGGTGGCGAGGGCCACACAGGCCAACGCATCCTTGCCATATCCATCGGCGCCCATGTCGTCGGCGAAGTCCTGGGTGACCGGCGCGCCGCCAACCATGATGAAGACATCGTCGCGCAAGTCCGCATCGATGAAGGCCTCAATGGTCTGGCCCATATTCGGCATGGTGGTGGTCAAAAGCGCGGACATGCCGAGCACCTTGGCCTCGTGTTCCTCCACCGCGTCGATGAACTCGTCGTCGGATGTGTCGACACCCAGGTCGATGACCTCGAAGCCGGCGCCGCGCAGCATCATGATGCACAGATTCTTGCCGATATCGTGCAGGTCGCCCTTGACGGTGCCCATGATCACCTTGCCCTTGTTGTCGGCGCCGGAGGCTGCCAGGATCGGCTCGATATGGGCCATGCCCGCCTTCATCGCCCGGGCGCAGGCGAGCACTTCGGGCACGAACATGATGTTTTCGCGGAATTTGATGCCGACAATGCCCATGCCGCCGATCAGGCCGTCATCCATCACCTCCTCGGCGCCGACCCCATCGGCCAGCGCCTTGGCGGTCAGTTCGTCGGCTAAGTGATTGTCGCCGTCGATCACCGCCGCGGCGATATCCTGTAAGATCGGCTGGACTCTGGAAAACAGCTCTATGAAGCGCTCGATCTCGTCGGGCCGCTCCAGATATTCGTCAATTTCGAAACGGATATCTTCGTTGGTAATGTCAGCAAGCGCGGGCATCGGGCAATCAAATCCTCGGCGACGGCGGGTCGGGCCTAGTGGATTAAATCAGACATATGGTACCCCTACGACAGCGTCCAAGGCCCACCGGCTACGTTGACCGATGCTTGGGAGGCCGGCATCACCGCACATCGGTCGCCTTGCCGGATGAACCTTGGACGCTGTCGTAGGGGTACCATATGTCTGATTTAATCCACTAGTTGATGGTCGGGTGTTCGGCGTGCCAGGCCTTCACGGCACGCGGGATTTCGAGCAGGTTCTCGATCGGCGCCTGCAGGGGAATGGCGCATTCGGGTCCGATCAGTTGCACCCCGGCATCGAGATTGTCGTAGACCTCCGCACGCACATCGCTTGGGCCTTTGGCAAACAGTGTTTCAGGATTGTTTATGTTGCCGACCAAGGCAATTTTGCCGGCTACTTCGGCCATGGATTCTTCCGGGCCATTCTTGGAATCATAGTGAAACGCCGCCATGCCCGTCTGCGCGATATAGTGCATGCGGTCGACGGTGCGGCCGCAGATATGCAGGATCAGCGGGCAGGGAATCTTTTGCGCAAATTCTGAGTGCAGGTCGAGCAGGTATTTCTCGTAATAGGCGCCGCTCACCAGATCGCCGGTGGCATGATCGGGCAGCGTCAGGGCGTCGACACCGGCATCGATCTGGGCCAGGCCGAAGCGGATCGTCACTTCCTTCAAGCGGTCGAGGATGCGCCGGGTCTCGTCCGGGTCGTCGAGGGACATCAGCAGAAACGGCTCGACACCGAAACAATGATAGGCCAGCGACCAGGGACCCATAGTCTTGCCGATGATCGCCACTTCGTTTCCATAGTCGCGGCGCAGGATTTTCAGGGCGTCGAGCACGCAAACGAGATCCGGGTGATCGAGCAGGTCATCAGGGATGACAATATCGTCGGCGGTCTTCCAGATCGGCTCACTCATGCGCACGGTCGGCCAATTGCCCTTGCCTTCCCACTGCATCTTGCAGCCGAGAGCGGAGGATTCCTGGATCACGCTATAGACCGGCATGATGGAATCAAAACCCAGATCCTCGTAGGACGTGGCCGCCAGGCGGGCCATTTTCTCCGCCTGGCGATTGGCATCGGGAAATGGCGCGTCGACGAGATCCATGAGCTCGACTGTAGCGACCGAGGTCGGATTGCAGACCGGTGTCCGGTCGACCGGTTGTCTGGCCAAAGCCGCCAGGACACGCTCGCGGCTGGTCATTTCCGGTACTATTGGAGATCCGCTTTGCGCCATGACTATCCTCCTTTTTAGCTTGCGCGGCCGGGGGCCGATAGAACACCGCCGGCTTGCAAGGCGTCCTGCTCGCGGGCCGCGGCGCGCACATTCAAGGCATCGGGCAACAAGGCCGCGACCAGGGAGTCGTGGGCCATGCCGCATTCGAAAATGAGCGTGTTTTCGGCTCCGGCAACATCCACCATTCCGGTCAGTTTCTTCAACCCGTTGCAGGCCGCGGCGACCCGGCGGTCGGCCATTGGGGTCTTAGCCGCCGCGGAGACCCGATACCGGCCGGCGCCTTCGGAAGCCACCAGGATATCGCATCCGGCCTTCTTGTCCGGCGCCGACAGGTCGAAGGTCGCGGCCGGCAGGCCCGGATCGCGACGGCAGATGCGAACGAACAGGCGCCGCAAGGCCGCCAGATGTTCGCCGCCGCAGGGAAAGCGCACCCGCGTGGCCGAACCCTTCTCCAAGCCGCCCAGCCGACACAGTTCATCGGCGATATAGGCCAACCGCTCCGCCGTTCCCTCATAGGGCGCATAGGAATGGATGAGATAGTCGGGACCGCCCTCCCTCCGCCGCCGATAGATGGCGACGGAAATATCGCGGAAATGCCGGTCTTCCGGCAGCAAGTCGATGCGGGTGCCAAGGTCCTCGACGCGTGCCATGAAACTCCCTCGATATGCGAGCCGGGCCGGATCGCCGATCGCTGCCGGCATTGGCCCCGCCTTCCCGATCATCGGTCCGGTCTTCGAATTCGGAATTGCTACTGGACTGATGGTCAGACCAAGATTAAGTTACCGGTGTTTACAGGCCATGTAAAGGGATCGATTCTGGAGTGCAGCGTCGTTGGGCGGATAATCCGGTGACAGCCGGGATATCTTACCGACGGGAGGTCGCAGCGGGTATCTGGCGCCTGCCGCCGCAACCGGATCGGGATTGGGTGATGACAGGAAAAACTACCGAGGCGCCGGCCGACGGACCGTTCCGCCAGGTATCCCGCGAGACCGTGAGCGACGCCATCGTTCAGCAGATCGTCAGCCTGATCTCAACAAACGCCCTGAAACCCGGTGACCGGCTGCCGCCGGAGCGCAGCCTGTGCAAGACATTGGGGGTCGGCCGCACATCCTTGCGCGAGGCGTTGAAGCCGCTGATGGCCATGGGCGTCCTGGAGGGTCGCGGATCCGCCGGCACCTTCGTCGCCGAGGACGGCGCATTCCTGCGCAAGAGCCTGGAATGGGGCCTGAAATTCGATCCGAAAACAATCGACGACCTGATCGAAACCCGGATGATGTTGGAAACCCATACCGCCTATTGGGCGGCGAGCCGGGCGACGGCCGAAAACCTGGCCAGCCTGGAGGCGCTGCAAATGTCCATGCAGGCGGCGGCCGGCGATCCCAACACCTTTCGGGACCTGGACATGCAGTTTCATTTGCAAATCGCCGCGGCGACCCACAATTCGGTCGTGATCACCCTAGTCACCATGCTTCGGCGATATTTTCTCGCCTGGATGCGGGAGCGGCTGACCGCTGGCGCGATCGATCCGTCGGGTCTGATCGAGGTGTCCCTGGCGCAGCATCAGACGATCGTGGACAGGCTCCAGGCCCGCGACAGTGACGGCGCCCGCTCGGCCATGGCGGCGCATATCGAAACCGCAAGTGCCGATTTGCGGGCCTTTGCCGGACAGTAGGCTTTCAACGTAGTGGACAAGGATGGGGTGTTTATAGTCAAATAGCGGCATCCCAAGGCGGCCGGCCAACCAGCGCAACGATGCCCTGCGACCGGTTCATTATCCAGGCCGATCCGTTCGGCGCCATGCGGAGCGGCTTTCTTAAACCGTTGCATCGCCTGCCATTTTATCGTTGGCGTCGGCCATTGTTCCGCTCTGTGGGACCAATGCCGGGATCGGCCTCGGCCGCTTGCGGAGTCATTCGAAGGGGGGAATTCGTGAACGCTGCGGCGACACTCAGTCTGGTCGAGGACAGTTTACAGGCCCATGAGCCCTCGGGGCGCTGGTCCATGCGCATGCGCCGCAGGGGCCGCCAGCGCTTCGTCGTCATCCGTGCCCAGATCAGCCTTTACTATTTCTGGGAAAAGCGCTGGTTCTTCTTCGCCATGGCCGTCGGCCTGATCATGCTCAATCTGACGCCGCCGGAAGGGCTGTCGCGGGAAGGGCTGATCGTGCTGACCATGTCGGTGGTGTCGACCATCCTTTTCGTGACCGAGCCGGTGCCGCTGCCGACCGTTGCCCTGCTCATCATTTGCGGACAGGTGATCCTGCTCGGCCTTGAATCCACGGCCGTGGCGCGCAGCCTGATGACGGATTCGGTGCTGTTCATCATGGGGTCGTTGATGCTTGCCGTGGCCATCGTGCGGCAAAAGCTCGACCAGCGCATCGCCTGGCTGATCGTGCGGATCACGGGCACGCGAACATCGTCCATTTGTTTCGGCATCGCCGTGGTCTCCGGCGTGCTCGCCTCGTTTGTCGGCGAGCACACGGTAGCGGCGATGATGCTGCCAGTGGGGGTGACGCTGATCACGCTCACCAATCAGGACCGGCGCCAGGTGCGCAACCTTGCCGCGGTGATCCTGTTTTCCATTTCCTATGGCTGTTCCGTCGCCGGTATCGGCACGCCGAGCGGCGGCGCCCGCAACGCCATCATGATCGGCTATTGGAAGGATTTCTTCTACGATCCGACCAATCCTGAAACCCACAAATTCCTCGTCGATTATGTCCGTTGGATGGTCTACGCCTATCCGATGTTCCTGCTGCAATTGCCGTTCGTGACGGCGATCCTGTTTTGGACGTTCCGGCCGGAATATCGGGATCTTTCCAGGGCCGTCGCCCGGCTGCGCATTCAAATGCGCATGGAAGGTCCGATGACCATCGCCAATTGGGTGGCGATCGTGTTGTTCTTCATCATCCTTTACGCCTGGATCTTCCAATCCTCGGTTATCGGCATGGGAACGGTGGCCGTGCTCGGCGCGGCGGGCTTTTTGATCGCCGGACTGGTGAAATGGGAAGACGTTAATTCCGGAGTCAATTGGGGCGTCGTCCTGCTTTATGCCGCAGCGATTTCGCTGGGCGTGCAGATGAAGGATACCGGCGCGGCGCAATGGGTGGCGGAAGGCTTTATCTCGATCCTGGGGACCATCGGCGCCGATGCAGGGCTCGGATTGTGGGTGGCGGTGTCGGGGCTGACCACCTTCGTCACCAACACCATGTCGAACGGCGCGGCAGTGGCGGTGCTCGGCCCGATCGTGTTGAAGATTGCCGTGGTCGCCGAAGAGAGCCCGCTGGTTATCGGTTTCATCACGGCGATCTCGTCCGCCTTCGCCTATCTGACGGTGGTCGGCACGCCGGCCTGCACCATCGTTTTCGCCGCCGGTTATCTGCGGCCGGCGGACTTCCTGAAAGTTGGCTGGCGAATGGTGCTGATGTCGACGGTTTTGATGCTGGCCGCCGCCTATATTTATTGGCCGTTCCTGGGAGTTTAGAGCCCTTTCCGACCACACAGCGTCATTCTGACGGAGCGATTTTGTGACAAGATCAAGTGAAAACGCGCAGCGCATATCCGGCGATACGGGCAAGCGGTTTCGCGCTGGGCCCTTCGGGCGTTCTTCGCGCGAAAGGTCCACCGGACCTTTCGTCGGGCAAGCCCGAAAACCGCTTCGAACTGGCGCAAAATCGTCCGTCCCTTCGGGCTTGCGATTGGCGGACGCCCGCCGCCGAAGCGGCCTCGACCGATGGGCTGGCATCGCCCTTCGGCCGGTTCGACGCCGGATCGCCACGCCAATCACAAGCAGAATGACGCTGTGTGGTCGGAAAGGGCTCTAACCATGGTGCACTTTCCAGGACGGACCGCCAGGGACAAGGAACTGGAGCGAGAGGCGGAACAGGAATTCGTCCGGCGCCGCAACCGGTTTCGCGTGCTCGTCTGCCTGAATGGTTCCGACGCGGCCTATGACGCATTGGATTTTGCCGCCGAAATCCGCCGTCACGACGAATGCGATGTGATCCTGCTTTATGTGCGCCGGGTCGACCAGGGGCTCAATTCGGGCGGCCTGCAGGTGCGTGTGGCGCGGCAGAACATGCTCGATTGGGGGCTCGACCTGCCAGGCCTCACCTATTTGAAAACCGGATTGGAACGGCTGATCGATCAGGCCCGGCTGCATGATGAATGGGAGGCGCATTCTTCTCATACCGACGTGTTCGGCGATCCGCTTGGCGACAACAAGATCGAGTATCGCTCGCCGAAGGGCAAATCGATCGTCCTGAAACTGAAGATCGCCACGGATGTCGCCAGCGGCATTCTCGATCAATACGAGTTGGGGCCCTATAACCTGATCATTACCGGTCCGCCGAAACGGTGGCGCGGCGAATTCAGTTCCATCATGGAGCCGAGCACGGTGCAAAAGGTGGCCATGCTGGCCCCCTGCTCGGTGATGACCAAACGCAGTTCCGGCGGCAAGAAAGGATTTCTGATCTGCCTGGACGGATCCGACCACGGATTTGAATCCATGCGCCAGGGGGCGGTGCTCGCCCACTTCACCAACCAGCCGGTGACCCTGTTCACGGTTGCCACCGATGACGCGGAAAAGGGCGCCGCCCGAACGATTATCGATGAAGGCCTGGCGCAACTCGCCGATACCGGGCTGGAGGGGGTCGAGACGCGGATCGCGATCGGCGAGCCAGTGCGCGAAATCATCGAAGCCGGCAGCGACTATCGGGTCATCGTGGTCGCCGATTCAGGCAAGTCGCGCCTGAAGCGTTTCATCGCCGGCAGCGTTGCGTTCGATGTGATGGGCCAGGCCAAGACGTCGGTGCTCAACATCCGGTGACCGGGCGCCTGTGGTGTCTACAGATAACCGGCGGGACCTGCTGACATACCCAGATAGGGCTCGAGGAGACATTATGCACGGTGTTGTGTTCAATCGATTTCGCTTCGAATTAGGAAAAGGTCATTCCCGCGAAAGCGGGAATCCGGGGTTTTGCCGGAAGTCTGCGTTTTATGGCCCTGGATTCCCGCCATCGCGGGAATTGTCTGTTTGGCTTGATTCGTGAATTCAGCTTCCCGTAACAGGGACTGGCCTTATCGAACCGTCAGGGTCTGCCAGGCCGGTTCCAGGACTTCCGGGTTCGTCTCGACCGGCTGCCGGCGGTAGCTGCTGAGCGATATCATATGATTGATGATTTATACCAAGGGCCACTACTGTCCGGGAAAATTTAGGGTGAGTTGATATTGGCTGGTTTGTGGGGGCGGCTTGTTGGCTGGTTTGATGAGATGGTTTATCTCGCATAGATTGAAGATGTAATTTGTTGTTAGTGCGGCGATGCGTTTGAGGGGGATTTTGATGCGGTTTTTCTGGTGTAGTTTTTTGAGCAGCACATAGGCGATCAGGGCGGTGATGATCTGGACCATGATGGCCTTTGGATGTTTGGCCAGGAAGCGTTTGATCTTGAGGTTCTGCTTGATCCACTTGAAGAACAGTTCGATCTGCCAGCGGCGTTTGTAGAGGTCGGCGATGTCTTCGGCGGAGCGCTCGAAGTCATTGGTGATGAAGGCCAGTTCGCGGCCCTTGTCTTCGTCGAAGATCTCGATGCGGCGTAGTGGTTTGGGATATTTGCGGCCCGGCTGGCCGGCCAGAATGACGGTCTGGTCGGCGACGACCAAGGAATTGTAGTGGGGGGTTGCGGCCTGCACGTCATAGGCCAGGTTTGACTTCGGCCGGGTGACGAAGACGGCTCCGGCGGCCTCGATGTCGGCCCAGAATTGGGCATTATTATAAGCCCGATCAAACACATAGGTCTGCCCGGCGGCAACCGGCAACTGCTCACACATGCGGCTGTCATGCAGTCGTGCCGGAGTGATCTGGAACCAGGTTGGGCACTGGCTGTCGGGATCATAAATCAGATGCAGCTTGATGGCGCTATTGTTGAAGCGATAGCGCATGGCCTTGTGGGTTTTGGCGAACAGGGCCAGGGTTGTTGAATCCAGGATTTTCACCAACTGACCGACCCCCTTGCCGGTTTGCGGCGCGGTCTCGTTGATAAGCAGGGACAAAATGTCTTCAAAGACACCTATCGGGCGTGCTGCGTTGGCGTCGGAAAGTGTTGACCGCTTCATCCCGGCCGCACGCAGATGATAATGGCGCGCCGGCGAGGCATTGAAGGAGGCTTCAAGATCGCGCAGGCTCGTCTGACCGGACAATTGCGCATAAATCATCACCACAAGATGGTCGAAGGTGGAAAACCGCTTGCACCATTTATCGCTCTTGTGAGTTGCAACGAGCGTGTTGATCCGACGACGGGGAAGGCTCTTTATGATCTGCTGAAAAAGGCTTATGGTCATCTTCGGGTCCATTGTGCGCGGCGTTTTTGAATCGCTGTCTTGCAACTTCGAACCTACCATAAACTCCTCAAACAATGGACCTTTTTAAAGGTATCAAACTATTTTCCCGGACAGTAGTGGCCCTTGGTATTACACCAGGGCGGCCGTTGGCGCGGCGTTATCGGGAGATCCGCGACGATCTGCCGGTCATCCTGCCGCCTGCCGGCAACCGCGGCGCCTGGCACCTTCACGTCATCCGGTTCGCCGACCATGCCAAGATCGCCCGCGGCGCCGTCTATGAGGCCCTGCAGGCCGCCGGGATCGGCATCAATGTGCACTACATTCCGGCCCATTGGCATCCCTATTATACCGAGGGCGGTAAGCGGTCACGGCCGCCATGTCGCAATTTGAACAGGTTTATCAGGGGAGATGGGTGTTTTTGACCCGGAGCGGTCATATGACACGTCCTGTCCAACACCGGCAATGCGGGCTTTTTGCCGTGGGTGCGCAGCGGGTGAATTCCAACAAAGCGCGATGGCAAATTTATCAAAGTTGTTCAAAGAATTCGGCAACGCGAGGCCGAAAATGCGGAATTGTGTCTTCGCGCGTGCAGAAACAATCAATTTGCATGAGTTCCCACCTCTGTCCTTCATCGCCAAACCTGATCTGGTTTATTTGATCGCCGCTGATGGGCGCGGCGAAAAAGTAGGACGCTAGTCCCTTAGCATTCGAATATTTTTTCTCCCATACGATACTGCTCGGGCGTATTTTTAGTGCCAGCTCCTCCTGAATTTCGCGGAGCAACGCCCCGCGAGGTGTTTCATCTCCTTCGATCCCACCTCCCGGCAAGTCCCAGTAGTTAGGAAATTTGATGCCGGGAACGTTGTCTCGCAAAATTTCAATCAAAGAGGTCTTGTGGAAAAGAATGATTTTTGATCCGCTTTGTGACAAGGGCAATGCTCCAACCAACTAAGAACCAACATTTGCCGCTCTGGAGGAAAACGTCAACATGGGACTCCAAGCCGGCATTCGCTGTAACATCGACGGACGGCCGTTGATGGCACATAGCGCCCGTCCTGCTTCTGTCGCAAATAGGATATAGTTCGGGTTCGACGCAGTCAGCCATGGGCCGACGCCGTCGATAGAGTCACATTTTGATTTCTACTGAATGCGACCTGTTGGCAATAAATCATGATCCCAGGCCGTTCTCATGGGCCATTTCGGAAATTGGAACGGGTGCCAATCTTTGGAGAAAGATGCGTCTCATATCGAAAAATGGGAACTGCCGGAAAACCCTGATGTGCCAGGTGAAAATCGACCGTTATGCGTGACAGGCGATCGAATTTCCCTTTTATGCCGGGGAATTAGCTGGAGCGGGCGATCGGGATCGAACCGACGACATTCAGCTTGGGAAGCTGACGTTCTACCACTGAACTACGCCCGCCTGGCTCCTATCTGGCCGGCTGGAGCCCGTCGTGTCAAGCCGGCGCATTTTTGGACGCGGCGGCTTCGCTCTCGTCACTTGTCACGGGCGGCGCAGGGCGTTGATGGTCAGTCCGGTGCCTGCAATGCGGGCCACGGCCGGTTTCAGGGGCTCCTTGACGACCATCATGTGATGACCGCTGGCATGGAGCATCCGGCTGTCGCCAACGGCGATCGCCACATGACCCGGCCAGAACAGCAGGTCGCCGCGGGCGAGATCCTCCAAGGGCGTGTTGATATCGAGGGATTCGCCGAGACCGTCAGCCTGCATATCGCTGTCGCGCGGGGCCTTGACGCCGGTCGCGGCGAGCGCGACCTGTACGAGCGCGGAACAATCGATGCCGATACCGGTGCGCCCGCCCCAAAGATACGGCACGGTAAGGAAGGTCTCCGCCACGGCCACATAATCATCGGCGGCCTCGCCGATCGGGCGCAGATGCCGGGCGACCACGGCTTTGCCATTTTCGACGATGGCATAGTCGAGATCGCGGATGGTGACGATGTCCATCACCCGGACCCGCGCCATCATGGAGAGGGCCGCGACCGGGGGGGCCTTGAGCTCAGGCGAGGGATAGAGAAAGGTTCGTGGGACGCTCACATTATGAGTCGGTTGACTAACTTGATCGTACAAAGCGTCCTCTTTGAGCCAACCTACATAATCATCAATTGCCGATTGGCCCCAGGCCCAGCCGCCGTCCGTTCGATCATAAACGGTGAAAGCCTCGCCGTGGAGCAATTCGGTATCGATCGACACTGCCGGGTCAGGCTCCGGCCGCAACGCGGCCGCGGCCGCCTGAACGCGCCGGGGCGTCCCCTCCACATAGCGGTCTGCATCGACACTGCCCCGCAGATGGGCGGCGGCCAGGTCAGCGCGGGCGGCAATGATGCGACGGTCGTATTGGCTCATGGCGGCAGGGTCCGGGCTCGATCGACGACCAGGTCGCCAAGGCGTTCGACGAACAGCGCCCCGTCAACGGTACGCTGGATGATGACATTGCGGCGGTCGGCCGGATCGCGGCGGCGGGAGACCAGGCCCAGACGCCCCATCGTATCAAGGGCGCGGGTAATGACCGGCTTGGTAACGGACAGCTTTTCCGCCAGGCCGCGCACCGTATGCGGCGGCGGCTCCAGATAGATCGACAACAGGATCGACATTTGCCGCGCCGTCAGATCGGGATCGTCGTCGCGCACGGCGTCGACCATCACGTCGTGCCATAATTGCAGGGCCTGGGCCGGGCGCATATCCAGGGGCATGAGCGATCCCGCCGATCGATCGTTTCGCTTCCGTTATATTATCGATCAACCCTTTCCGGCAAGTGAACGGTCCGTTCCTCCCCTCGGCGCGGCGAGAGTCCTCAATTCGGATAGCGTGCCTTGAGCATCTGGAACAGGCCGCGAATGGCTTGGGCCTCGCCGCCTTCGGGTCGCGCCGGCTTGGCTTTCGGTGTCCAGGAAAAGACGTCGAAATGGACCCAGGATCTGGCCTGTTCGACAAAGCGGCGCAGGAACAGGGCGGCGGTGATGGCGCCGGCGAAGGAGCCGCTGGAAATGTGGTTGATGTCGGCGACAGACGATTTCAACAGCGCGTCATAGGGCGTCCACAAAGGCAGCCGCCAAACCGGATCGGCTTCGGCACGGGCATGGGCCGCGATATCGGCCGCCAGCGCGTCGTCATCGGTGAAGAAGGGCGGCAGGTCCGGACCGAGCGCCACGCGGGCGGCGCCGGTCAAGGTCGCCATGTCGATGATCAATTCGGGAGCGTCCTCGTCGGCAAGCGCCAGGGCATCGGCGAGCACCAGGCGCCCCTCGGCATCGGTATTGCCGATTTCCACCGTCGGGCCCTTGCGGCTCCTGAACACGTCGCCCGGCCGGAAGGCGCGGCCGGAAATGGCGTTTTCCACCGCCGGCACGAGCACCCGAAGATGCACCGGCAATTCGGCTTCCATGATCATGGCGGCCAGGCCGAGCACCTGGGCGGCGCCGCCCATATCCTTCTTCATCAAGGCCATGGACGATCCCGGCTTGATGTTCAGACCGCCGCTGTCGAAGCATACCCCCTTGCCGACAAGGGTGACTTTTGGCGCGTCGGTCAGGCCCCACACCAGATCGATCAGGCGCGGCTCCCGGTCGCTGGCGGCACCGACCGCGTGGATCAGCGGCAGGTTGTTTTCCAGCAATTGTTCGCCGACCACGGAGCGGAACATGGCCGAGTGGCGGTCGGCCAGGCGATGGGCGGCTTCGGCCAGTTCGGCCGGGCCGAGATCATTGGCCGGGATATTGACCAAATCACGGGTCAGGAAGACCGAGCGGGCGATACAGGCGATTTCGTCGGTATCGACCGAATTCGGCAGTTTCAACCGGGCGCCCGCCTGGCCAGTGTCGCGATAACGGTCAAACCGATAGGCCCCCAAGGCAAAGGCCAGCGTGGCAAGGCGTGCCCGATCGCCGGGTTCGGCAAAATGGTAGACACCGGTTTTCAACCCGGCGAGCGCGCCGGCCGCCAGGTCCGCTTCCCGCCCGTTGCCATCGCCAAGGCCCAAGACCACGGCTTCCACCGAACCATCGGATGCGGGGACCGACAGAACGGTGCCACAATCGGCCTTGTAGCCATTTGCGGCCGCCCAGGCCGATGCCCGCGGGCCGATCCGCTGAAGCGTTGCTTCCAGGTCGTCGGCGGCGGTGACATGGACCGGAATGGACGGTTCGTCGCTATCTGCCGGCAGCAAACAATCAAGCACGATTTTGTCTCCTTGTCGGATCAACAGGCGGGCCCGGTCCGGGCGGCCGATTTAACCAAGTGTTAGGGTTAACAATCTATTGCTGAATCGCGTCGGCATGGAAAGCCGTCGCATTGATTTCCCATCGGAGATTTCCAATGGTGTTTTCCGGAAACACGACATTCACCGGACGGGCGAAGCGGGCCGCGGTCTTAATAACGCTTTGCGGCGCGGTGGCGATTGCCGGATGTTCCAGCAAGCCGAGACATTCCATGTCGACCCACGGCGCGGCGGCCTACGGCGCCTACAGCCAGACGGAATTGCGTAAAGCACTGGACCTTTGGGGCAGGAAATACGAAGCCAATCGCAAGGATCGCGACGCGGCGCTCGGCTATGCATCGGCGTTGCGCCTGAACGGGCAACTCGACCAGGCGGTCGCCGTCCTACGTCAGGGCATGATCCATCATGGCAAGGACCGGCAAATGGCCTCCGCCTATGGCAAGGCGCTCGCCGCCAAGGGGCAGTTCAGTCAGGCGCTGCGGGTGATCCGCTCGGCGCAGCAAACGGACCGGCCCGATTGGCGTTTATTGTCGGCGGAAGGCGCGGTGCTCGACCAGACCGGGCAGCACAACGATGCGCGCCGGGCCTATCAGGAAGCGCTGAAGATCGCGCCGGGGGAACCGTCCGTGCTCAACAATCTGGCCCTGTCCTACGCGCTGACCAGCAATCTCAAGGATGCGGAGCGCATCCTGCGGCAAGCGGTCAATGGCCCAAAATCCGATAGTCGGGTGCGCCAGAACCTCGCGCTGGTGCTCGGTCTGCAGGGTAAATTCGAGGAAGCGCATAAAGTTGCCGTCGCCGAGTTGCCGCCGGAACAGGCACAAGCCAATATCGAGTATCTCAAATCGATGCTTAGCCAGCGCAATACCTGGAAGGACATCAAGCGATCCTGATCGCGGGACATGGATGCGGCTCGAATTGCCGCCGCAAGACCCGCTCACGGTCGCCTTTAGAGCATCGGTCGATCACACACGGAATCGTATGACCGCCGGTCCCCCTCCCCGCGTGGTGTCCAAGATTCATTTTAAACCATGGGCGATCCATCCAATCAGGTTCGGTGCGACATACGAATTTGCCATTCCCGTGGCGGCGGGAATGACCGTGTGATCTGATTTGTGAAGACATTTTTCCGCACTATCCATCAGGATTGCCCGTGGCGGACGCCGCCGGCGGCCGGGCCTCAGACGAGTATGCACGCTGTCCAATAATTCGAACCGCCGGCGACGCGCCAGGTAACGCTGATGACGACGATGGAGGCCGTGACCCGGTTTTTTGTGGTCGTTAAGACGCGGTTCGCTGGCAGACAACGGTATTGCGGATCGAATGGGATCCGGCCGGCAGCGACGACCGCGGAGCGGGTGGGCCCGCAATATCAATCGATCTTGCGGTGGTTGCGGCCTATCCAGGGTGTGGACCGGTTCTGCGGATGCCAGACGCCCATGACCGTCTCGAGGCGCGAAATCCCTTTTATGCCGATTTAGAGCTTCATCACTTTCATGATCGCCGGCCCCATGATGACGGCCATCAACACCGGCAGGAAGAACACGATCATCGGTACCGTCAGCTTCGGAGGCAGGGCGGCGGCCTTTTTTTCCGCAGCCGTCATCCGCATTTCGCGGTTTTCGTCGGCGAGCACGCGCAAGGTGGTCGCGATGGGCGTGCCGTAGCGCTCGGCCTGGATCAGGGCCATGCAAACGGATTTCACGGTTTCCAGGCCGGTCCGAGTGCTCAGGTTTTCGTAAGCCTGGCGCCGTTCCTGCAAGTAGGCGAGTTCGGCGGTGGTCAAGGTCAATTCCTCGCCCAGGGGTATGGATTGGATGGCGATTTCCTCGGAAACGCGGCGGAAGGCTGCCTCGATGGACATGCCCGATTCGACGCAAATCAGCATGAGGTCCAAGGCGTCGGGCCAGGCGCGTTGTATCGACGTCTGCCGCTTCTGGACAATGTTCGTAACATAAATATTCGGCAGGTAGAAACCGATTACCGCGACAATAAGCGCCGCCGACACTTTCAGCATCGGCGGATGATCGAGCTTGAGGACTATGAAAAGATAGAACAATGCCAACAGGAACAGGATGAACGGCAGCACGAACCGGGCGAACAGGAAAACGATCATGGGTGCCTGGCCGCGATATCCGGCCATGCGCAGGCGGTTTGCGGTATTTTCATCGGCCAGAATATTCTTCAGATTGAACCGGTCGACAAGATTGCTCATGAAGCTCTTGGGCGCATTGCCGCGCAGGCTACCTTTGTCGCCCTTGTTCTCGGCTAAAGCCGCCCGTTCGCGGGCGCGGATACGATCCCGCTCCAAGGCCGCCGACTTCATCCGCGACTTCAGGGTGTCCCGTTCCAACATCGGCATTGCCAAGGAGAACACAGTGGCTGCGACCGCAATCATCGTCAAAGTCATGAGGACGAACTGAGGATCGGTAATAGCTTCGACTAATCTATAAAGCATGGTTGGTTACTCTAGAAATCGAAGTTGATCATCTTGCGCATGACCATGATGCCGACAAACATCCACAGGCCGGACAGGACTAGGATCGCGTTTCCGCCAGAGGTCGTGAACAGGGTCATGATGTAGCTCGGCGTCGTGAGATAGACCATAAACATGACGGCCGGCGGCAGGCAGCCGATTATGCCCGCCGATGCCTTGGCCTCAGCCGCCATTGCCTTGATTTTTCCCTTCATCCTTTTGCGATTCCGCAGCACCTTGGAGAGATTGCTCAGGGCTTCCGACAAGTTGCCGCCTGTTTTCTGCTGAATGGAAATCACAATGCCCAGGAAGTTGGCCTCGGGAATGGGTACCCGTTCGTAGATCTTGCTGATGGCCTCGGCCATGTTTAGGCCGACGGTCTGTGATTCCACGACCAGCCTGAACTCGGTGCGGATCGGCTCGGCCGCCTCGGCGGCGATGATGCGCAAACAATCGCCAACGGGAAGACCGGACTTGATGCCGCGAATGACGACGTCAAGGGCATTGGGCAGTTCCTCGATGAACTTGTTCTGCCGGCGCTTTATCTTGAAATTGACAAACCAACGCGGAAAACCGATCAAGCCGACAAATGCCATACCGAGGGCCACGTAAATATTCGCACCGGCGAGCAATCCCAGTGCAAAAAAGACGATTCCACAGAAAACACTGAATACTAAGAAGTGTTTTGTTGTCCAGTTCAACCCTGCCTGCTGTAACTTGAGATTGAGCGGAACCCTTCCGCGATTTTTTTTCTTCTGCCTGGCCTCGATCTCTTTTAAGGTCGTTTGGATATTTTTTCGGCGCTGCCCGCTATCCGCCGCCGCCTGTCTGGTCTGAGCGGTTCGCGCCGGCGCCTGCGCGACGCGGTCGACGCGCTTGTCGGCCCGGGCCTGTCCGGCCAGTTTCTCGAAAAAGACCGTGTAGATCAGGGCGCCGATACACAGCGCCACCAATACGGCGACAGCAATCGTTGTCACGAGCGGACTGAACATCAGTTATACCCCGTTGCCGGCGTGAAACATCTCGGCCCGCGAATCCGGCCCATGCCAAGCACGCGCAACACTCTGAGCTTCGGGCCTTCACTGATCGACAATGCCACCGCCCCCTCCATGCCTAAGCGGCGCTCTGCGGTTCCGGCGCCTCGGCGGCGTCCAGGGCGTTGGCCAGCCTGACTTCCTCGGCGAAGTAGCGGGCGCGATCCCAGAATTGCGGCTGGCCGATACCGGTGGCCCGATGCTGACCGAGAACACGACCGTCGGCGTCCTCGCCAAGCATGTCGTAGACGAACAGGTCCTGCGTGACGATGACATCTCCTTCCATACCCATCACTTCGGTGATGTGGGTGATACGGCGCGATCCATCGCGCATGCGCGAGGCTTGGACAATGACGTCGACGGACGAACAGATCATTTCGCGAATCGTTCGCGAGGGAAGGCTGAAACCGCCCATCGTGATCATGGATTCAATACGCGACAGCGCCTCGCGCGGCGAGTTGGCATGCAAGGTGCCCATGGATCCGTCGTGACCGGTATTCATGGCCTGCAGCAGGTCGAATGCCTCAGGTCCGCGCACCTCGCCGACGATAATTCGTTCCGGCCGCATGCGCAGACAGTTGCGCACCAGATCACGCATGGTGATTTGACCTTCGCCTTCCAGATTGGGCGGCCGTGTTTCCAGGCGCACCACGTGGGGCTGCTGCAATTGCAGTTCGGCGGCGTCCTCGCAGGTGATGATGCGTTCGTCGAGGTCGATATAGCGGGTCAGACAATTGAGCAGGGTGGTCTTGCCGGAGCCGGTACCGCCGGAAATGATGACGTTGCACCGCACCCGGCCGATGATCTGCAGGACCGTCGACCCGTCCTCGGTTATGGAACCGAACTTGACCAATTGTCCCAGTGTCAACTTGTCTTTCTTGAACTTGCGGATGGTCAGGGCCGGGCCATCGATCGCCAGCGGCGGCGCGATGACGTTGACGCGGGATCCGTCCGGCAGACGGGCGTCGCATATCGGGCTCGATTCATCGACGCGGCGGCCGACCTGGCTGACGATCCGCTGGCAGATATTCATTAACTGCTGATTGTCACGGAACCGAACGTTGGTGTCGTAGACCTTACCCTCCACCTCGATAAAGGTCTGGCTGTGGCCATTGACCATCACGTCCGAAATGTCGTCGCGGGAAAGGAGCGGCTCCAGCGGGCCATAGCCCAGGACGTCGTTGCAGATATCGTCGAGCAATTCCTCCTGCTCGGCGATCGACATGACCACAGCCTTCAAGGCGATGATATCATTGACGATATCGCGAATTTCCTCGCGCGCGGCTTCCGGTTCCAGCCGCGCAAGCTGCGACAGATCAATGGCGTCGATCAGGGCGGAGAAGATTGAGGTCTTGACGTCGTAATAATCTTCCGACTTCTCCCTCAAATCGCCTTCCGTAGCGGCTGGATCAACCCTTGTTGCCGCAGGCGGCTCATCGTTCTGGGCCGGCGGCTCCGGCGCTTGGACCGACCCCTGGTCGGCAACCGTCATGCCCGGGTCGTCGGTCTTGCCCAAGGCCTCCTGAGATTGCGCGGCCGGTGGGGCCGAATTGTCAGACGATCCGAATGATTCGCGTTTACCGAACATTGCCTATGGGCCTAACCCTTATTGCGACGTTTGAGCTTTGACAGGAGGGGCAGAAGTGGCCGAGAGGTCGGCCGTTGCACTTCGCCGCGCCCGGTCATGATCTGGGCGATGAAATCAAATTGAGATACGACGTGGTGCTTCTGGTCGATTTCGGCGATCATCTGGCCGTTATTGGCGGCCGTTCCAAACAAACCGGGCTCGAAGGGCAAGACCGCCAATGGGGCTACATCCAATGAGCTGGCGATTTCCTCAGGCTTGATTTCCGGCCGTTTCGGCATCCCCACTTTGTTGATGACCAGCTTTGCCGGGGCATCATTGGGGCGCGAATGGGCCAGGATATCGATCAGATTTTTCGCATTACGCAAATTCGCCAGATCAGGCTCGGCAACGACGACCACGTCATCGACCGAGAGCAAGACGTGGCGGACCCAGGACGACCAAACATGCGGCATATCGAGGATGACGCATGGCACGCCCTGGCGGACAACCTCAATGACCCCGTCAAATGCCTCCTCCGCGAAATCATAGGAGCGGTCCAAGGTCGACGGCGCCGCGAGCAGGCTCAATTGGTCGGTGCATTTGGCCAACAGTCGATCGAGGAAGACGTCATCGAGCCGGTCGGGCGAGTTGACCGCCTCGGCAATGCCCTGGGGCGGGTCCTGGTTGAAATCCAGACCGGCGGTTCCGAAGGCCAGATCCATGTCGGCCACCACCACATTGGAGCGGAACACATTGGATATTGACCAGGCAACATTGTGCGCGACGGTCGATGCGCCGCTACCGCCCTTGGCGCCGATGAAGGCCATGGTACGGCCGAGCGGCTCCGCATCGGGATCATCATAGATGTCGGCGACGGTACGCATGATGTCGAAAATATCGATCGGAGCCACCATGTACTCGCTGATCCCGCGCCGTATGAGGTCGCGGTAGAGCAGCACGTCGTTGACATGCCCGATGACGATCACCTTTGTACCGGCATCGCAGACGGCGGCCAATTGATCGAGTTGGCTTAGCAACTGATCGCCACGTTCCTGGGATTCCAGCAAGATCAGGTTCGGTGTCGGTGCCGACTGATAGAAATCGATCGCAGCCGCAATACCGCCCATGAGAACCTTGACATGGGCGCGAGACATTCTGCGGTCCGCCGCGGCAGATTCGATGATCGCGGCGATATCAGGCGATACACAAAATGCCTGAATTGCGATGCGCGGTATCGGCCGTATATCGCCCGCGGCAGCGGCGACAATTTCGCCGCTTTCGGCTGCCGCCTGGTCTTCGGGAGCGGTAGTCTGCATCACGGATTATCCTTTAACGTCTGAAACTTCGCCTTCGCTTTCGTTGTAGTCGGTCGCCGGATCCTGACCCTTGCGATACTTGTTGTAGACATCATTGCGACGCATCGGATCGGAGGGATCGGAACCGCGCGGATAAAGCAGATCCGCCGGATTGGAGACCATGGCGGCAAGATTGCTCTGGGTTGAGCAGCCAAATTCCGCGTAGCCATCATTGCGATTGCGGGCGGTCATCTGTTCCGGCCACAGGCCGCATTTATGGACCACCGCCTTGATGCGCGCGTATGCCAGGCGCACCGGCGCGACGGCCCCGGTGTTTTCGACGCTGTAGGCGTGTCGGGAGATCCGGTGGCGTGGTACGCCGGCCTGAAGGAGTGTTTTCTCAATCTGCTCGGTCACGAACAGGGCGGCCGATTCATTGGCCGAGCCGCTGGGCGCAAGAATGCGGATCGAGCCGTTGCCGTGGGTCTGCGCGCTGTCGGCAAAATCGACGATGGCGCTGCGCACGGCCGGCGACAAGTGACCTGAATTGCGGCCGACGGGAATGTCCATGGTTTCCGGCACCTCGGAAATAACGATCGGATGGTTGGTCCGATAGCCGTCCGTGGGTACCGAGCCGGTCACGACGTGCCGATTGGAACACCCGGCCGTCGTCGCCATGACCGCCAAGATTACGAGGCCGGCGGCAGCCCGGCGCCGATACGGATAAGGCTGCCTGGTGCGATCTTCACTCGATCTCATTACACTGTCTCCAATACGCTGGGCCGCGGATTCAATCGTAAATGAAGCCGTAG
Organism: Rhodobiaceae bacterium; assembly: GCA_965224185.1. Taxonomy (GTDB): domain Bacteria; phylum Pseudomonadota; class Alphaproteobacteria; order Rhizobiales. Next base: position 1,521,050 of record OZ245042.1, read on the forward strand.
CGGCCGTAATAGTTGCCCGAGGAATTGTCGCCGGACAGCCGATACATGCGGTTTAGCCGATTGAGGAAGGTGCCCGCGGCGTCGGATGCCGGAGCGTAGTTCTTGTCCGGACGAACCAGCGACGACGTGGCCACCGGATCGACCAGGAGGGGGGTGACGAAAATCGCCAACTCGGTCTGCGAGCGCTGATAGTCGCGGCTCTTGAACAGGGCGCCGAGTATCGGCAACTTCATCAGGCCCGGCCAGCCATGCAAGGCCTGGCGAATGTCATCCTTGATCAAGCCCGCCATGACGATGGAACCGCCGGAGGGCAGTTCAACGGTGGATTCGGCACGGCGCACCCGCAGGGCCGGCAGCGTCAAGGTCTGACCGGAATCGCCGCCGCCTTCGAGTTGCAAGGCGCCGTCATTGGACAATTCGCTGACTTCGGTCTTGATGCGCAGGGATATACGACCACCGGACATGACCACCGGCGTGAAGGCCAGGCCGACACCGTATTGTTTGAACTCGATGGTGATCCGGCCGGAACTATCCCGGCCGACCGGGACCGGAAATTCACCGCCGACCAGGAAGTCCGAACTTTCACCGGAAATCGCGGTCAGATTGGGTTCCGACAGGATGCGCATAACGCCGTTCTGTTCCAAGGCGCGCAACTGCGCGGAGACCCTGCTGTTGCCCCAACCGTAGGAGCCTCTGATGCGCGAAGACGACAGCGTTTTGCCCTGAACCGGGAACGGATTTTCAGAGATCAGTCCGATCCCGAAATTGCCTGCATTGATGTCGGCGGCAAGATCGACACCGAGTTGCTTGATGACATTGCGCTGAACTTCGGCAATCACCACCCGCAGATTGACCTGCTCCTTGCCGCGCACCGCGATCATCGACAACACTTTGTCATCGGCGCCGGCGAAACGGGCCGCGATGTCGAAAGCCCGCTTGGCATCGATGGGACTTTGCACCGTGCCCGACAGGACAATGCTGCCATTGACCGATTCAGCCTTGACCTGCGACCCCTCGACGTGACCGCGGATCGACCGCTCCAGATCGTTGACGTCAAGCTCGATCGAGATTTCAAGATTGACCAGGCGTCGGCCGCCTTTGCCAAAGACGAAGACGTTGGTCTGGCCGGGCTTGGCGCCGGCCATGACATAGACCTGGCGGGAGGAGCGAACCACGGCGTCGGCGACCTCCGGATTGGAGACCAGAACGTCGGCCGCATATTCGCCAAGTTCCACCACGACCGATTTGTTGACCCCAAGCTTGATCCGCTTGTTGGCCAGGGCTTTGCCGGGCGGGATACGGATAATCTGGGGGTAACTCGCGGCCAGAACCTGCACGTCCACGAGGCCGGCGGTCGCCAAAACGAAGGCGGCAATTGCCGTCAAGGCCCCACGCTTCACAATGCCGAACATGAATGTCACTCCTTCAGGCTTCAGCCTTTTGATCTAAACTTGGCTATTGCCGCGCCATCGACCGCGTGGCGACGCCGTATTTGACGACGCTGACGCCGGATCGCCGCATTTTTTTCGGTGCGTTTTCGTCCGGTTTGGAATCTGCGATGCTGCGCAGCGCCAGGGAAATGTTTCCCAACTGCGCCGCCTGCGCCAGGGTTTCCGCGTCGGCCGGGTTCAATTCCAGTGTTGCGGTATCCTGGGCGACGACGGTTTTTTCACCCTCGTTCTCCGACAGCTTTTGGTCGATGGCCAGAACTCGGATATTGCTCAAGATGGTCTCCGAAACATGCGAATCACCCGCGGCGCCGCGACGGGCCTGCCGGGTCAGGATGACGTCGACCCGGTCGTTGGGCAGGATGAAGCCACCGGCCGTGTTGACGGCGCGTACCTCGACCGCCACGGCGCGCTTGCCCTTGGGCAGGATCGCCGACATGAAACCGCGGTCGGAGCGAATCAGTCTGGATTCCTTGATCGGCTCGCCGCCGAGTATCGGCGTGCGGGCAATGGTCCCGACCAGATCTTCCTTGGCGGACGGCCTGGCAGCACGGGTGATAAAAGCGCCGTTCAGGCCCGATTTCGGCCATTTCTGCCAGCTCAGATCGCCCGAATTGAGCGCCGATCCCATCTGGATGTCGCCGGAGGCCACGAGAACCTCGGATATATCCATCTGCGGCCCATTCGCATTCTCGGCGACCTTCACCTTGGGTTCGCTCGACATCATGTTGCGCATAAGCAGCGCCGCTAGAAGTCCGGCACCCAAGGCGACGGCAAGTATGATAATACGCGTGACTTTCATTGGCTTTGGTCCCAATCGGGGTAGCGAACGTAATTTCCGTTGCCCGCAAGATTGGTCGCCAATCGTCAAAGCATGGTTAATAGGGCGTGATATTTTTTACTTAATAGCTAGTAAATTGCATTCTGATGATGATGAATCTTACATAATCAATTCGCGACAGAAAAATTTAACTCTTTGGTAATATCCGTAAACAACTGGTTAATCTTTCGAATTATTTAACCACGTGATGACTGCCATGGCGTCCTCCATGCTCACGCCACCGGATTCCGGCGGGCGCGCAATCATTGTAACCGACAGATGCAGGACGCGGGCGGCGGCGATCTTGGCATAACCGGCGCCGCCGCCGGCATTGCGCGCGACGAGATGGTCGATCCGGTGGCGGCGCAGCAATTGCAGCTCCGCGTCCATCGTCGGCGCCGGGGGCTGAACGATCATCTTAACCGGACCGGGCCATTGTACGCCCGTCGGCTCCATGGCCCGCACCAGAAACCAAATATCGGCACGGAGGCGGAAGGCGGCCGCGCCGCGGGAACCCACCGCCAGGAATACCCGCGCGCCGCCGGGAAGTTTGGCTGCCGCCGCCTCCAGGTCCGGCGCATGGTGCCAATCGTCGCCTTCGATCGGCTGCCAGGCCGGCCGGGTCAGGCGTGCCAGGCCGGTGCCGGTGCGTTTACAGGCTACCGCCGCGTGGGCGGTCATGGCGGCGGCGAAGGGATGGGTCGCGTTGACAACCGCATCCACAGCGTTATCGACAAGGTAGGCCGCCAGGCCGTCGACGCCGCCAAATCCACCGATACGCATGGTACATGCCGCCAATCCGGGGCGTTTGGTTCTGCCGGCGAGGGACAGGATGACCTCATAGTCGTCCCGTTCGGCGAGGATTTGCGCCAGGTTACGGGCCTCGCCGGTTCCGCCGAGAATGAGAACCCGCATTTGCTTGCTTGTGGGTCGATGCCGGCGTTCGGTCATGTGGTTTGGCGCCTAAACCAGGATCTTGCCGGCGCGGTCGACGATCATGGTATCGACCGCCACCGGTGCATCGGCAAGCATGGATTGGGCGGTCCGTCTGGCTTCTGCCGCGATATGATCGAGTAACGGCAAGCCGGCCGGGTCCACGATTTGGAGCACTTGGGACGCGGTGTCGGATCGGCGGATGGCTTCAGCCAAGTGCGCCGGGGCACCCAGCCTTTCGGCGTCCGCCGCCAGGGCCTCGAAATCGACCCGGGCACGAGAGGAGTGCAGATCGCCATGCCCTTGAGCCAGTTTGATCATCTTTGCCGGACCGCCGGCTATGGTCAGTCTGGGTACCGGGTTTCGGCGCAGATACTTCAACGTGCCGCCGACAAAATCCCCCATATCCAGCAAGGCGGCATCCGGCAGATCGTAGTAAGCGCGCACGGCGGCTTCAGAGGTCGATCCGGTGGCCGCCGCCAGATGCTCCAGGCCGCTGGCCCGGGCAACATCGATACCCTGGTGAATGGAGGCGATCCAGGCGGCGCAGGAATAGGGTTTGACGATGCCGGTGGTGCCGAGCACCGACAGACCGCCGACAATACCCAGGCGGCCATTGAGCGTCCGTTTGGCCAGGCGTTCGCCGCCGGGAATGGCGATCTCGACCACATAATCCAGATCCTGATCGCGGCTGCCGGATTGTGATACGGCTTCGGCGATCGCCTGGCGGATCATGGCGCGCGGGCCCGGATTGATGGCCGGTTCGCCGGGTGGGATCGGCAGCCCTGGCTTGGTGACCGTGCCGACGCCCGCGCCGGCCTTGAAGATAAGCCCGGCTCCCGGTTCCGCCGGCCTGAGGGTCGCCTGTACCAACGCGCCGTGGGTGACGTCGGGATCGTCGCCGGCATCCTTGATGATCCCGGCGCGGGCCCAGTCCGTGCCGCGCTCGCAATCGGCGACGGTGAAAGTCGGCCGCTCGCCACGCGGCAAAGTGATGGTCACGACTTCAGGACATTCACCACCATGCAAGACCTGACAGGCCGCCTTGGCGGCCGCGGCGGCGCAGGCGCCGGTGGTCCAGCCACGCCGTAGCGGTCCGTCGGGCTTGCGGGTCATGGTCCCTCGCAATCGACCACATGGGCGAACGAGCCCATGACGCGGCCGGCGCGCAATCCGATCGGGCCCAAATCCTCCCCTTCGGCATTTTCAGCGTGAAACAGCGGCTCGCCTTCCGCCTTGAGGGTCGACGCATAGTGGAATTCGTGGCCGCGCAGCCGCCCCGGCCAGGGCAGCCGAGATTGCGGCCGCAGGCGCCGATAGCCCAGATGTAGGCGCGGCGTTCGAAAACTGCTCTCCAGGGACAACAGGCCGAGCATCTCGTGGCGCGTGCCGTCTTTGTCTTCCAGCCCGTCGCCCAAGGCCATAAAGCCTCCGCATTCCCCGTAGATCAGCGCGCCCCGGCCGACGGCCTCATGCATGGCAGAACGGAAACGATCGGCCGCTGCCAGACGGCCGCCATGGAGTTCCGGATAACCGCCCGGCAGATAAATCGCGTCGGCATCCGCGACCGGTGCCTGGTCTTCCAATGGCGAAAAATAGCTCAGTTCCGCGCCCTGCCAAGCATTCAGCAAATGGGGATAGGAGAAGGAGAAAGCTTCGTCGCGGGCAATGGCGATGCGTTGGCCGAGTGGCCGCAACAAGGTGCCGTCCGGTGCTTGTCCAATTGGCTTGGCAAGCTGATCCAGCGCCGACAGATCCAGCCCCTCGGCCACCATGTCGGCGGCGCGGTCCATGAAGGCGTCCAAATTGGCATGCTCATCAGCCTGAACCAGGCCCAGATGCCGGCATGGCAGGGCGAGATTGGCTGATCGCGGCAGCGCGCCGATTACCGGAATGCCGGTCGGCGCCAGGGCTTTCTCAATGATCTGCCTGTGGCGTGGCGACCCAATGCGGTTCAAGATCACGCTGGCAACGGTGATATCGGTTCGGTGGCGGGCAAATCCTTCAACGAGGGCGGCGACCGACTGGGATTGGGCGCGGACATCGATAACAAGCACCACTGGCAAATCCAGCATGGCAGCCACATCGGCAGTCGATCCAGTGCCGTCATTGGCGCCATCGAAAAGTCCCATGACGCCTTCGATAATTACCAGATCGGCGGCACGCCCCTGGCCGGCGGCAAGGGCGCGCAGGGCTTCCGGACGCATTGCCCAACCATCGAGATTGACGCAAGGGGTTCCACTGGCGGCGCTGTGAAACCGTGGATCGATATAATCAGGACCGATCTTCGCCGATGCCACCGGCCGGCCGGAGCGTGCCAGGTGTCGCAGCAGGCCGAGGGTCAGCGTGGTCTTACCGGAACCGGATGCCGGCGCGGCGATCACCAGGCCCCGGGCTTGGGTCATCCGGCCGGCTCCGTTTCGGTTGGCGCGGTTTGCCGCTCATCAGCCGGTTGGCCGTCAGAATACCAGTTCAGGTCCGGGCGCAGGTCGACGGCACGGCCGAGACAGATAATTGCCGGCGGCTTCAAGTCGTGATTGCGAACGGCATCGACGGCGCCGGCCAAGGTGGTTTCGACCACCGTCTGACCCGGCAGGGACGCATCGGTGATGATTGCCAGGGGCTCATCGGGATCGCGCCCGCCCTCCAGCAAGGCCGTACAGATCGCGTCCAGGTGCTTCATCGCCATATACATGACGATGACCGGCGACGCCTTGGCGACAGCCGCCCAGTCGACCGAAGCCGGGGTCATGCCGGACTGGTCGTGACCGGTCAGGAAAAGGAGCGTCTGATTGACATCGCGGTGGGTCGCCGGAATGCCCGCATAGGCGAGGCCGCCGATCCCGGCAGTAATACCGGGAACGATGCGGAATGGAATGCCGGCCGCCCGCAGGGCCAGTGCTTCCTCGCCCCCGCGACCAAACACGAACGGGTCACCGCCCTTCAAACGTAAGACCCGTTTGCCGGCTTTCGCCAGTTCGATGAGATGCAGCGAGATATCGCGCTGCTTCGGTGACGGCTTACCGCCGCGCTTTCCCGCATGAAGAATTTCAGCGTCCGGCGCCGCCCATTGCAGGATCGCGTTATTGACCAGCGCGTCATAGACGATCACATCAGCCTGGCGCAGGCCGTTCAGGGCGTGCAGGCTGACCAGGCCGGGATCACCCGGACCGGCGCCGACGAGCCATACGGTGCCCGGCTCCAGACCGGGCCAGTCACCGTCCGGGAGATCGGGCGCGGCGATGGGCGAGGTCATGGCGCCGGCTCCCGTTGTGGCGCCCCGGGATCCTTACGCCGCGGCCGCAGGACATGAACATGTTCCGCGCTATAAAGGGCCGAATCGCGAAAGGTCGCATCCCCCAAGGCCGGACCAACAAATATCAAGGCGGTGCGCGTGATCTTCCGCGCCCGCGCCTTTTGTCGGATATCGGACAAGGTGCCGTGGATGAAGGTCTCGTCGGGCCAGCCGACCCGGTAAGCGATGATCGCCGGACAATCAGGGCCGTATAACGGGATCAGGTCGCGTTCGATCTGGCGCAGATTGCGCACCGACAGATGGATCGCCAGGGTGGCACCGGAACGGCCGAGCGTTGCCAGGTCCTCCCCGTCCGGCATGGCCGACGATTTCATGGCGGTGCGGGTCAGAATGATCGTCTGAGCGACATCGGGAATGGTGAGCTCCCGGCCCAAAGCGGCGGCTGCGGCGGCGAAGGCCGGCACGCCGGGTGTCACGTCATAGGCAATTCCCAATTCCTCCAGCCTGCGGATCTGCTCGGCGATCGCCCCGTAAATGGATGGATCGCCGGAATGGACGCGGGCGACGTCATGGCCGGCGCGGGCGGCGGCTTCGATCTCGGCGATAATTTCATCAAGTGTCAGCGGCGCGGTATCGATCACCCGGGCATCCGGCGGTGCCTCTGCGACCACCGCGCGGGGTACCAGGGAACCGGCATAGAGGCAGACCGGTGACGACCGGATAAACCGCCGGCCACGGACGGTGATCAGGTCCGGATCGCCTGGACCGGCGCCGATAAAGTGAACGGTCATTCGGCAGCTTCTCCGTGACTCAGTTTCGCGGCGTAACCGCGCGGCGTGTAGATCTTGGTGGTGCCGTCGCCCCGTTCGATCCGCCGGGTGTTGGACGAGCCGACCATGACAAGGGTCAACATGTCGACGTTGTCGACCTGCAATTCGGCGAGCGATAGGACACGAACGGTTTCCTCCGGCCGGCCAAGATTGGAGGCAAGAATCACCGGGCAATCGGGCGGTCGATGGCGCAGCAGGATCTTTTTCGCCGCGGCCAATTGCGTGCGTCGCCGCCGGGATACCGGATTATAGAAGGCGATAACGAAATCGCCGGCCGCAGCGGCTTCAATCCGGTTTTCGATATCCGGCCACGGGGTCAAGAGATCAGACAGGGATATGGCGCAGAAGTCGTGGCCAAGCGGCGCGCCGGCACGGGCGGCGGCGGCCTGCATGGCTGAGATACCGGGCGCGGTGACGATATCGACCCGGCGCGCAGCATCGCTCACACCGCCCTCCCCGCTTTCGCGGTCAATGAGTTCCCAGGCAAGTGCCGCCATGGCGTAAATTCCGGCATCGCCAGAGCAGACCAGGGCGACGGACTTGCCGGTCGCCGCGGATTCCAGGGCATGGCGCACCCGATCTTCCTCCGCGCCGATTGGGAAATCGCGCCGGCGATCGGTGGGCGCCAAGGGGCCGAGAAGGTCGTTATAGAGGCTATAACCGACGATTTCGTCGGCCTGGGCGACCAGGCGGGTTGCCTCCGGCGTGCGCCAGGCGGAACGGCCCGGTCCGATGCCGATCAACGCGACCTGGCCCCGCGCGCGGCCGATCATTTCGACATCGATCGGCGCCGGGGCGATGGCCAGGGCGGCGGTGGCGTTTCCGGTCTTGGTCTTTTCGACGATCAATTGCCCCTTTTCGCCGACAGCCGCCAATGCGGCACCCTCGGCAACGCCGTGGCAACCGACTTCGGCGAAAACGGTTTCTGAAGGGTTAGCAAGGCGATCTGCTTCGGGCTCCAAACGGGCGGCATCGAAGAGCCGCAGCGGCCGCGCCAGCCGGTCGGCAAGCTCGCCAACGGCCTGTTCATCCGCCTTCAAGTCGATGGTTGCGACGCAGGCGATCGAATGGATCGAAATATTTGCCTGCGCGCAGACCCTGTCGACGAGTTCGTTCAATTCCTCCGGCGGGCAATGGCGGGCGCATCCGACGCCGAGGGCGTGAACCAAGGGATGGTAGACGAGCGTTGCCGCGTCTCCGGAAACCGGCTCCGTCAAACCGACAAGACGAACCGATCCGGTATCATCAATCGGCAGCGCGTCCCGGGCGAGCCAGGGTAATTCGCCCTCAATCCGGGCACTCGCGCCGGCAAGAAGATAGGCCATGACCGTTTTGGCATCGCCCGGATTGGCGAGCACCCAGCCGGGTGGCGGTGCGTCAAGGGCGACGCCGAAGGCCCTGTCTCCAGCGGTGGTCAGCGCGGCGCTACCATCGAGCGCATCGGCAATGCGCCCCGCCAGTTCATTGGCGCCGTGATGGCCGCCGAGTAAGGGCACGCAATGGGCGCCGTCCGGCGAGACCGCGACGACCGGCGGTTCGTCGTGTTTCGAGGCAAGCAGCGGTGCCAACGCGCGAATCAGGATACCGGCCGCACAAATACCGACGATTGGCCGGCCCGCCAGAAATAGATCCTGCAGGTGATCGATCGTCTGCTCGAACGAAATGTCGGCGCCGCCGACGCGGCCGGCCAGGCCGTGGACCTCGCCGCCGATGGCCCGGGCGGCGCGATGCCCGGCATCCAAACCGTTGGCGGTTAAAACCACGATGGCCGGTGTCAGGCGATCCATGGGTCGCTCCCCTTGTAGACAAGGATCATGGAGAAGTAGGGGGCGGTTTCCGGCGCCACATCGACGAGCCGGCCGACCTTTTGATTGGCCAGAGTGGCGCGTTCCACATAGCCGGCCCTGGCGGTGAGCCCGAGATCGTCAAGCACGGCGCGCACTTTCGCCAAGTGGCGGCCGACCTTGATGATCGCCACGGCGTCGGCCTCGTCGATGCGCGTTTTCAGTTCGTCCTCCGGCAAGGGCGCGGGAACGATGCTGATAACATCGTTACGGGCAGCAAGCGGCCGGCTGAGCACCGCCGCGCAAGCGGTCATCGACGTGATGCCCGGCACGATCTCCACTTCATACGTGTCGGCCAGCCGCTGGTAGAGATACATGAAGGAGCCATAAAAGAACGGATCGCCTTCGCACAGGACGATCACATCGTCGCCGGCATCGAGGCAGTCGGAAACATCGGCCGCCGCGCGATCATAGACATCCTGGGCCGGGAAGCGGGCGCCCGTCATCGGCACGATAATGGCGATTTCCCGCGCCGATTGAGGCATCAAGTCGGCGACGATGGCGCGGGCGAAACTGTCGCCGGTATCGGGTGCCGGATAGGCAATGACCTTGGCGCCGGTGATCAGCCGGTGGGCCTTGAGGGTCAGAAGATCGGGATCGCCCGGCCCGACGCCGACGCCATAAAGGGTCCCGGTCATGATTTCACCATCGCCCATTGGGTCACTGGCCGCATGGGGCGCCAGCCGTGATGATCACCGAGCCTGTCGAGGGTACATGTCTGATGACGGATCAATTCGCCGCCATGAGCGGCCCATGCATCCATCAGCATCGCCTCGGATTTCACGGTCACCGCATTGGCCACCAGGCGGCCCCCAGGGGTCAACCGAGCCAGGCTGCGGACAACCAGGTTCGGCGTGTCCAGGCCGCCGCCCAGGAATACCGCATCCGCGTCCGGGCAAGTGTCGAGTTCGGTGTCGGCGGTGCCGGAGCGGACCTCAAGGTCTGGCACGCCCAGGGCGCGGGCATTGTCCTTAATCATCGCCAGGCGATCGTGGCGCGATTCGATGGCAATCGCTTTGGCATTTTGGGCAGCGCGCATCCACTCAATGGACACGGAACCACAGCCTGCGCCGACATCGATCAACCGGGCGCCGGGTGTCGGCATCAGCCGCGCCAATGTGGCGGCGCGGACATCGCGTTTGGTCATTGTGCCATCGTTATGAAAGGCGGTATCGGGCAGACCGCCGCTTGGGGAATAGAAAACCGCATCAGCGCCGGCGCGGCATTCCACCGCCAGCGTGTGGAAATCGGCAGGCCGGTCGGTCCAATCGGCGGCGGTTGCTTCCAGGATCGATTCCTGCTCGCCGCCCATATGAGACAAAGCCACCATGCGGCTTTGGCCAAATCCCCGTTCTTTGAGGATTGCCGCGACTTCCGCCGGCGTGTCCGCATCATTGGCCAGGACTAGTAGACGAACCCTCGGGAACAGATGGGCACGCACGCCATCCACCGGTCGGCCATGCAGGGTGAGCGTGACGACGTCCGCCAGGGGCCAGCCAAGGCGGGCGGCGGCCAGCGAAAAGGCTGATGGCGCCGGCACGACCGCCATTTCTGTTGCCGGAAAATACCGGGCAAGCGTGGCACCGATGCCGAACCACATGGGGTCGCCGGTGGCGAGCACGCAGACCTTGCGGCCGCGCAATTCGGTCAGCGTATCAATTGCCGTGAGCAGGGGCGACGGCCACGGGATTTTTTGGCGGCGGTCGTCGCCAAGCATGGCGAGATGGCGGGCGCCGCCGACCAGAATGTCCGCGTGATCCAGAAGGTCGCGCGCCGGCGACGAAAGCCCCGCCACGCCGTCGTCTCCGATACCGACGATACCCAGCCAAGGTTCAGCGACGGCAGTCATAACCCCTCCCCCGGCAATCCTGCGGCCAAGGCATTAACGGCCGCCGCGGCCATGGCGCTGCCGCCGCGGCGGTCGGTCAGCGTGAGAAAGGGAACACCGCGGGGGTCCCGCGCCAGCTCCTGCTTGGATTCCGACGCGCCGACGAAACCAACCGGAAATCCGAGAATGGCCGCCGGCTTCGGCCAGCCTTCATCCAGCCGTTCAAGCAGGTGGAACAAAGCTGTCGGCGCATTGCCGATGACGACGAGTGACCCGGCAATCATGTCCCGCCACAAATTTACGGCGGCGGCCGAGCGGGTCGTGCCAAGTCGCGCGGCGATTTCCGGTACGGTCGGCGCATGCAACATGCAGACCGGCTCCGATGGCGCCGGCAGCCGGGCGCGGATGATGCCCGACAATACCATTTGGCAGTCGCACAGGATTGGAGCGCCGCGCTCTAGAGCGGCGCGTCCGGCATCGACCAAGTCGTCGGACCAGGCCAGATCGTCGACGATATCCGGCATGCCGCAGGCGTGAACCAGGCGCACGACGATCTCGTGCAGATCCGCCGGCAACGCGGAAAAGTCTGTTTCCCGCCGCACCGTTTGAAACGACAAGCGATAGATTGCCGATGGATCTCGCTCGTAATTCAGGTGCATCACCCCTTTTCCATACTTTTCGGCCCATGGGGATGATCCGCATGGGGATAGACCGGGTGGTGATGATGGTGGCCATCGCCGTGATCGTGCCCGTGGTCATGGTGATGATGGCCGTTGCCATGATCATGGGGCGCATCGCCGACGCCAACTCCCTCCACGTGATGATGATGGCTTTCCTGGGGGAGCCCGACATCGGCTTCGAAACCGAGCACCTGTTCGCGATATTTGCACATCTGACAATTCATCAAGGCGGCGCCCTCGAGGATTTCCCCGACGCGATCGGCGAAAGTGTCGACTACCAGCGGGTGGTCGTTCAGATAGGGGGCCTTGATGAATTCAATCTCGGGATGGCGGGCGGCGACCGCATCAGTGTAATCATAAATGCGCTTCACCAGGACGCCGGTGAACAGGAAATAGGGGAAGACGACGATGCGCCGATAGCCGAGGCGGGCGGCATGTTCCAATGCCGGTTCGACAAGCGGAAACGTTACGCCGGAATAAGCGGTTTCAGCCCAGCCGAAGCCGAGGCCCTCCCAGACCATGCGGGTTACCTTGGAGACGTTGGAATTGGCGTCGGGATCCGAGGCCCCGCGACCGACCACCACCAGAAGGGTTTCGTGAACAGGGACATCCTTGTCAGCTTCGGCCAAAGCCTGTTTGACCCGGGCACCAGCGGCGCGGATCATTTTCGGATCGATCGCCAGTTCGCGGCCATAGTCGATACGCAATCCCTCGTGCCGGGCCTGATAGGTGTTGAGAACGGAGGGGATATCGTTTTTGGCGTGTCCGGCCGCAAACAGCATGCCGGGCACGGCGAGAACTCGCGTGCAGCCGGCGTCCCGTAGCTTGTCCAGCCCGTCGCGAATGATCGGGCGGGCAAATTCCAGATAGCCATATTCGACCGGCCAATCGGAAAACCTGGCGCGTAGATGTTCAGCCAAAACTGCGAATTCGGCGACCGCGTTTTGATCACGGCTGCCATGGCCGCAGATCATCAGGCCCACTTTTTGCGCCATTCCATTCACCCCCGAGCTTTCCCGAATGCCGGAAATTGCATCGCATCGTCCCGATGCTCAGGGTGGTGAATGAAAATCGGCCGCGGCATGGCATTTATGAGGCATGCTGCCGGCTCATTGACAGTTCCGGACTTGACCCCCGAATTGGGTCGGCCGCACCGGACTCTATTTCAGACCATCACTGGACACCGTCGATGGCGGCGACCCTAAGCCGCTGGCGGGCGGTCGTCAATCAGGGAATTCCGGCACCGGCGCCTGACGGGTAGACGCGATCGTGTTGGTCGGCATCCAACCGAAATGCAGGCCAGTGGCCTTATTGAAGGATTTGGAACCAAACAGTCTGGGGATAGACAAAGATCGCCGCCGATGACAGGGCGACACCATAGGGCACCCCGTTCTTGTTATCGGTCAAACGGGAAACCCATTCGATGTCGTAGGCTGATGCCGGCAGCGGCATCCTGCGCACGGCCAAGATCACCAGCGACAGCAGGCCGCCGAAGAGAGCCGCCCAAACAAGATAGTGAAGAATGAAGGCCGGTCCGAGCCACAATGCAGTGGACGCGGCAATCTTGACGTCGCCGCCGCCGACATAACCCAGCACGAACAGGCCAAACCCGACCGCGAGCACAATGGAAGCAACCATCGCGTGATAGGCGATGTCCATCCCGGATAGGCCGACGAACGGAAACATGATCAGGAACCCTGCAATCATGATGATCGACAGGCGATTGGGAATGGTCAGGGTGAACAGATCATAAATTGCGGCAAAAGCCAGCGTCAGCGGAAAAATCATAAACAGGGCGACTTCGAACATGACACCGTCCCATGGTCACGCGTCAAACATTGGTATGGCCACTTGGCCAAGAGAACCGTAGCGGGAAATTCTTTACATAAAAAAAATGCGGCGGACAAAACTGCCCGCCGCATCCTTGGAATTTGAGCTTCAGCGGTGTAAAGCCACCTAAGTTATTAGCCCAATTCTGCCGCAACGCTATTGAACGTCGCATTCAAGCCGGTACCAACGGCGGTGACGGCGCCAATGATGGCGACGGAGATCAGCGCGGCGATGAGGCCATACTCGATGGCGGTGGCTCCGGATTCGTCTTTCTTGAACTGTGCAAAGTACTTCTTCATGATCGTGCTCCTTACTCCACGTGTTTTGACAGCACCGGTTCGTCAATTTCTGAACTATTGATCGAAACCTGCGAACAACCTACCCGTGACATCTTGCTATCTTGTTAACGTGGCTAGAAAAAATTACAAAAAATTCCACGACTTGCACTATGGTTAACATGTTCTGTATATGGCTTATTATGGATATATTTAAATATTGTGAATTATTATTTAGTTAACAATCAAATATATCTATTTGCATTTCGATTATTACATATATTTTCTTGAATTGATTTAAATATAGTCTTACCTGAACCGATCGATAATCTAAATCCAAGAGCCTCGGTTGGTGACCTATTTCTTTGAGTTCATCGGCAGCTTTGCCATCACTTCCGCCGCGATTGATTGATCGGAACCGTTTTGTCTGCATATCGGAAGGTGATCCGGATTCCACCGCAGGGCTATTTGTTGCCGTCGAAAGGCAACTGGTCAGTGTCCAACCGGTACGGCAGATGTCGAGTCTGCTCATGTTGATTTTAACAGCAGGTTGTCAAAGCCTGACCCAGTTGATCCACCCTCTCCGATTCTTGTCACGGAGGCATTAGGTAATCATTCACCAATTTCGACGAAATTAACCAATAGTGGATCTCAATGGAGACGACGATGAGCGCCCCTTGGCTTTACAAACACCTTCTTACTGCGATCACGACCGGGGCCATGGCCCTGGCCATTGCCGGCGGCATTGCCGCGGCCAATGATGTTGAAGCCACCAAGGAGCCGGCGAAGGCCGAGGCCTCCGGGCCGATCACCGTTGAAATGGATCATGCCAAGGTGCTACGCATCGAAGGCAGCGCATCGACGGTTATCCTCGGCAATCCGGCGGTCGCCGATGCCGTCGTGCACAGCCACAACACATTGATTATAACCGGCCGGTCCTATGGAACCACGAATCTGATCGTTCTCGACGAAGACAGCAATCCGGTCGCCGACGAGATCGTCACGGTCCCGCATCCGGGGGATACGCTCATCCAGGTTCACCGGCGCGGCGCACGATATTCCTATCGCTGCGCGCCGCGATGCGATTCCGATCTTCACCCCGGCGACGAAACAGAATATTTCAATTCAGTGTTTAAGAGCACCATAAACCGGCAGACATTGTCAAAAAAGAACGCCTCCGGCGATCTCGAATAGGCCGGGCGGGCACAACCTGATTGCCGGACCAAGGCACCAGACCTATATCGGATGACCGTGTCCGATGCGGGCTTGGTTAATCAAACCTTAACGCAATCGCCGAATTTTCGACGTTTCGCGCAACGGTTCCTCAACCTTCATTTGCTAGTATTGGCGGGATGTCGGGCCGCCGCTTCGGCGGCTCCACCTATAATATTGGCCATATATTGATACGGCTACTGAGTAACTGTTGGAGTATGCGCGATGACAGGAGTGCGATCCAGAAGCCAAGACCAATGCCGGAAAAAAAAATCTGAAAACAGCCATTTATCCCGTTTCCGTAAAGACAAATCGGGTGTCTATGCGATCGAATTTGCAATGATCGCGGTGCCGTTTTTTGCCCTGATTTTTGCAATCATCGAAACCGGGTTGGTGTTCTTTGCCGATTCCGTTCTCGACCACGCGTCCAGCGAGGCGGCGCGGTTGATCCGCACCGGCCAGGCGCAAGAGCAGGGCCTTTCGGAGAGTGCCTTCAAGAGCCGCATCTGCACCGAATTGAAGGTACCCATGTTCGACTGCGCCAAACTCCATGTGGATGTGCGCACCTACACGCAGTTTGATCAAGTCAACCTGACCGAAGTGCTCGACAGCAGTGGCAATTTGATCAACAACTTCCAATTCGCGCCCGGCGGCGGCGGTGACATTGTTACCGCTCGTGTTTTCTATGAATGGCCGATAATCGTCAATTCATTCGGTATTAATCTTGCGGACATGGCCAACGGATCACGACTGCTTGGATCCGTTCACGCCTTCCGCAACGAGCCCTTTCCCTGGTGATCGCGAGGATGATTTCGATGTTTACGGCATTTCAGAAACCCATGCGGTCGGTTTTCCGGCAACTCGGCAATTTTCGAGCCGATACCAACGCTCTGGCGGCGGTCGAGTTTGCAATGATATTGCCGGTCCTCCTGGTCCTATATATCGGCTCAGTTGAAGTCACGCAGGCGATCTCGGTTAACCGCAAAGTGACCCATTTGGCAAGTTCGGTGGCCGACCTGGTGACGCAGACCAGATCTGTGAGCAGCAGTGAAATGACCGACATCTTCACAGCCGCCACGCCGATACTCAATCCCTATGACACGGCGCCGGTAAAGGCGGTGGTCGCCGCGGTAGACATCGACGGCAACGGCCAGGCGAAAGTCGCGTGGAGCGTGGCTCACAACAGCCAGCCCTATGCACAAAACTCGCCACCCCCGGTTACTATTCCGGCCGAGCTGCTGGTCCCCAATACGCAGATTGTCATTGGCCAAGTGGAATATAAGCTGGAAACCACTTTCTCGGGCTTCATGAAGGATTTAATCGGCAAGTCGTCCTACGACTTTGACGAAATTTTTCTGCTGAAACCCCGGCTGTCCGACAAAATAACCTATACGCCATAGGTCATTCGGTCGATTCGGATGGTTCGCCACCCGAATCGGCCTCATCCCAGCGGGCTGACAGCATGTCCAACAGCGGATGATATTCCTCATGAGTTGCGGCAGCGAAGCCGCCACCATGGATGCGGTCAACCGCATCATAGGCGTCCGGATCATCATAATCGATCGATACCAAGAGGTCGAAGAGCAGTCGCTTCAACGGATCGGGTAGCGATGACAGGATCGCGTGCGGTCCGTGAGGGATCGGACGGGAGCGCCACACGATCCGCAAACGTGACGGATCCAAGCCGTCGTTCAAGGTCATCTGGTGCAAGGTTCCACGGCTGAATCCCTCGGCTTCGACACCGTTCAGCGAACTCCAGATCATCGCCGCGTCCGCCTTGCCGTCCAGCAAGGCCTTGAGCGCCCCCTTGCTGCTTTCGGCATGCATTACCTTGCCGAATTCGGCTTTTGGATCGAAGCCCGCCCGTCGCAGTTCGGCCATCGGAAAGCGATAGCCGGCAATCGAACCGGGAAAGGAAAAGGCGACCGTTTTGCCACCCAGGCCGCCGGGTGATCCTATGCCGCTCTTTGAATCGACGACGAGCACGCTGAAATAGGACTTGGTTCCGTCCTCGCCGCGCGGTGCCACCAGCGGCTCAACGCATTTGCAAAGCCGCCAGGCGGTGGCATAGGCGCTGGCCGTATAAAACGCATAATGCACCTTGCGGGCCGCATGGGCTTTAACGAGGGTCGAATAATCGGGAGCCGGAACCACCTCGACCGGCATGTTGAGGAAAAGCTGCAAATGCCGGCGGAACGGCTCCAACCGAACCTGCACGGCAACCGGCGACGGTCCGGCGACGACGCCGATCCGCAGGGTCGAAACCGAATGCCGCCAATCGGCGCGTGCCGAGACCGCACTGAGGAAAATTATCAATAAAAGGCCCAAAAAAATACGCATGGCGACGGGACTACCATACTGAAAACGGATAGCAAAACATCTCCTGTGGGTATGTTAAACGGCACGGCCCATCGGGCCATTCGCATTCAACGCCCTTTGACGATCTCACGGGCGGTGCGCCGGACCGTTCTGAGATGCCGCTTCAGGCGCGTGCGCGCCTGATTGACCCAGCCCTGCTGCCCGACCGGCCACACAATCCAAGGGTCGACACGGCCCACCGTGCCGGTGCAGTGGCCGGCAATGACCGCATCGACCAGGGCAAAGAAGTTGTGTTCCCGCAAGAGCCGCTCGCGGGCCTCCACAACGGCCGGCAGACGGCGGTGGAACAGGTCGGCATCAATGGCCTGACGAATCGCGGCCAAGGCCGAATCCGGATCGGCAATGTCGACAGGGATAAGGGATTCGGCCGGGAAGTAGTCGGTCACATTGGTACAACCGGAAAATAGCGGCAGCGCGAAACCGAGATAGGCATCGGCAAGCTTCTCCGTCCACAAATGGTCGTGGTCGGTGTTTTCCAGCACCAGGTGATATTGGTAGGGCGCGATCGCGTCCGCCTTGTCGCCGACCGGGCGAAATCCGCGTCCAAAAACGTCAACCTGTTCACCAAATTCCCGATTCAGGCGCGCGATGAAGTTCAAGCGTGCCTGATGCTTGGGCAGGCGCGATTTCGTGGAGCAGACGACGGAGATCTTCGGCGATTTGTCGGGCGGCGCCATTTCCGCCAGCGCTTCGTAGTCATAGTGGGTACGGAACCAGCCGGTTTCATCGTATTCGACGCCGAAGAACCAGGGAACCGCGGTCTGTGACCGAATCATCCGCGGACCATTGCCCGGCCGGGGCACCGGCGTGATTATGGTTCCGAACTGTTCGCAATAGGCGGCTCCGTAAGATTTAAGCTCCGGCGGTTCGGGCAGGATGCCGATCAATCGCTCTTTCGGCAGGTCCAGGCGCAAGGGGGATGCCGGCTCGTCGACCACGACGATCCAATCGGCGTCCGGTCGGTAGCCAAGGTCGAACGTGGTGTTGTTCCACCGCCCCTGCCCGCCCGGCGTCTGGCGCAGCCATGGCCAATCGTCATGGGCGGTTACGATGCTCACCAGGGCCATGAATTGGATTTCCTCGCCTTGCGCCGCCTTGTTATCGGCGGAGCAAACGGATAGCAAATCGAATCTCTTAATTCGGCCGAACCGATTTGGCGAGCCATGAGCGCATCCCGTCTTTCCACCGACCTTGAACCGGACCGTCCGGTTACTTGCGTCCAGGTTCTGGGCGGCCTTGCAAATACCATGTTTCAATATGCGGCGGGATTGGCGGTCGCCGAGCGGACCGGCGGCCAGGTGGCCTTGGACCTGTCGCGGCATACGGCACGCAGTCCGCGTCCCTTCGCCCTCTCCGCACTGCCGATCCGGGCAAGTCTGTGGCCGGCGGAACCGGGATTGCACAAAACGCTCGCAATCACCCGGCGGCGGCTCGCCAGGCTCGTTGGCGCCGCCGGCCCCAAGGTACCGCATAATTGGCGCGGAGCGGTGGCCGTGGAACCGCATTTTCATTATTGGAGCGGACTGGAGGCCGTTCGCGGCGACACGCTGCTTATCGGTTTATGGCAATCCTATCGTTACTTCGCGGGCCATGAAGATGCGGTGCGCGCCGCGTTCGACCTGTCGGCTTTTGCCGGTCCGCGGATCGCCGACACGATGCGACAAATCGACGACACAAACTCGGTGTCGGTGCATATCCGCCGGGGCGATTATATCAGCAATCCGAAGGCCGCGCGGCAGATCGGGGTACTCGACGAGGCCTATTACCGCCAGGCGCTCGACCGGATCGACCGGCTGCATGACTGCGCGCTGTTCGTTTTCACCGATGATCCCGAAAGCGCGGCGCCGATGATCGCAGACTGGCCGAAGGCGCGCCTGATCACTGGTAACACCCAATTCGAGGACATGCTTTTGATGGCGCGCTGCCGGCAGCACATCATCGCCAATTCCTCTTACTCGTGGTGGGCGGCCTGGCTCGACCGCCGGCCGAACGCGACAGTCATTGCGCCCAAAGACTGGTTTCGCTCAAAAATGAGGCGTGATACCAACACGGACGATCTTTGCCCTACGACTTGGCTCAGAGTTTGACAAAATCCATGAGTGGGTTTCGATGGCCGTCACCCGGCATCCCGCCGTCAGATTGATGCATAAATTGGAACGCCGCCTGCAACGCTGGCAAGGGCGCGGCGGCGGTGCGGAATCGATCGAGCGGGAAACTGATGTGGCGCTCGGTCTTATTGCGGCCGGCGATCCGGTGATCCTCGATGTCGGCGCCAATCGCGGGGATTGGTCGCGGGCCCTATTGGCGAAGCGAGGCGCCTCCCCTCTCCGGCTGATTGCTTTCGAACCGTCACCGGAACACGAGACGACCCTGGCCGCAATCGGCGATCCGCGCTTCGAATATCAGATGAAGGCCGTGTCCTCGACGGTCGGCGAGGCGACGCTTCATTTCGACGCGCCGGGATCGGTGAATGCCAGCCTGGTAAAGCGCGATCTCGATCATATCAATATTCCGTTCGACGGCAGCCAGACGGTGCCGACGACAACCATTGACGCAATAGTCGATGGGGCTGGATTGGAGCGGATCGATTTTGTGAAAATCGACGTTGAAGGTCACGAATTGGCGGTGCTTGAAGGGGCGGCCCAATCCCTGTCGCACGGCCTCATCAGGGCGCTTTCCTTCGAGTTCGGCGGCGGCAATGTGGATACACGGACCTTCTTGCGCGACTTCTGGACGCTGCTTACCGGTTACGGCTTTGACATCCACCTGTCCACGCCGTGGTTCGGCCTTGTCAAGATCAACCGCTACCATTCGAGCCTTGAGTCTTTCGAGACAACCATTTATGTGGCGGTGCTGAGAACCAACCGCACCGCCGGACCCGATCCGTGACGCCGCCCATTCATGTCCTTAATCTGGAAAAGGATGTCGACCGGCTCGCCCTTACCGGCGGCGGACTGGCGGCGATCGGGCTGACATTCACCCGGTTCAACGCCTATTTGGGAACAGCGATTCCCGACCGCTGGAAAAAGGAATATTACGACAATGACGGCGACCGGGTCTCGCCGCTGAAAGACGGTGAGATCGGCTGCTACACGTCCCATCTCGGCGCGCTGGCGCAGGTTCTGGAAAGCGACTCCGACACAATCGTGGTCATGGAAGACGACCTGACCTTTCATCCCCGTATTGTCTCGG
This sequence comes from Rhodobiaceae bacterium, assembly GCA_965224185.1. GTDB lineage: Bacteria > Pseudomonadota > Alphaproteobacteria > Rhizobiales. The sequence goes on from OZ245042.1 coordinate 1,541,577, forward strand.
TCCTTGACGACCTTTCCAAACTGCCGGAGGACTGGGATATCTTGCGGCTTTCCAATCCGCCGAAATCGGCTTATGTCCCGGTGGCCACGATCGGCGACGGATTTGAGCTGGTCAAATATTCGCGCATCCCAAACACGGCCGGCGGCTATGTGGCAAACCGCCGGTTCGCCGAGGCCTTCATCGCCCATCGCGGCATTCGGCACATCATGATCGATGAGGAAATGCGCCGGCCGTGGAGGCGGGGTTTCGTGACCTATGGCGTCGTGCCGCCGCCGGTAACCGTCAATGTGCTTGAGCAATCCTCCATCGATCTGCAGGGGGACCGGCAATACCGGTCGGGATTGCGGCTGAGCGCCAATACGACGCTTGACCCGGGCGAGTGGATCCGCCGCATTCGGTTCAATCGCCGGCACTTGACGCCGCGACTATGGTGGCGGTGCCTGGCGCGCAATATCGCCGTGCATTTGAAACGGCGATTGACCGGTAAGCGGCCGCCGGCCGGTGAGTATTCTCATTTGCGGGTCGCGCCGTAGAGAATAACTTCGGACACTCCTATTTGACGGCTTCCAGGTTCAAGCTCATCAGCGTGCCGGCCTCCTTGTCCATATGCGGCAGATAGGCCTGGCTGTAATCGTCGATTTCGGCATGTTCGGTCTGGCGCCAGTCCCAGGACCGGGTTTTCCGAAATCCAACGTCGCGCAGCATGGCGTTCAGATGATGTTCGTCGAAAATGACCTTGTGATAATCGTAGTCGTCGCGCTGGCCGCCGCAGATGAGACCCATAATATCGTTGAGGCCGCCGCCTAGCCGGCCGGCCATGTAAAGCCGCGCGCAAGCCGCGAAATCCGGGACCGCCAGGCGCAACACGCCGCCTGGCTTGAGCACCCGATGCCATTCGGCGAGCACATCGGCGACCTGGTTGCGGCCGAAATGTTCCAGGACATGGCAGGCATAGATCAGATCCACCGATCCGGTCTGGACAAAATCCAGCCGATCGACCGGCGCCACGTGGTCCACATGGTCGAGGGGTTTGATGTCCACATGGACGAAACCTGGAATAAATTTCTCTCCGCAACCCAGATGGAGTTTCACGTACCGTCCTTACCGCAGGCCATTCCTGTTGCCGGCTTATCGCATAGGTCGCCGGATTTCGGGAGCCCCGATTGCCGGGCATCGCAAACTTTTCGCCTCAAGCGCGGCTCTATGCGATTTAGAAATCCGTAACCAAACCGTTCGGTCCACTTGCCGCATTGGCGCCGGTTTAGGCCTCTGTTAGGCCGCCCGTGACACGGTTTGCCACAACGGAATGGGTGCTTCATGGTTCGATATATCGCAATTCTGATCGCCGTCGCGGCCTTTGCCGTTCTCGGCCCGCGCTATGCAGAGCGGTTCATGGCCGATGAACAGGTTGTTGAGGCGCCAGCGGTCGAGGCGGCGCAGTTGCGACGGGTGACCCTGAAGGCCGGCCCCGGCGGCCAATTCGTGACCCGGGCCCGCATCAACAACCGGGCCATCGACGTTCTCGTCGATACCGGCGCCACCCTGGTCGCCCTCACCGACGAGGATGCGCGGCGGGTCGGGGTCCGGCCGCGGCGCGCCGACTACACTGTGGAAGTGAACACCGCCAACGGGATCGCCCTTGCGGCGCGGGTGCAGCTTAACGATGTGCGGATCGGCGGTATTCGGGTGCGCGACGTATCGGCGCTGGTGTTGCAGCCGGGCAAGCTGCAGGTGACCCTGCTCGGCATGGCGTTCTTAGGCGCGTTAAAGACGGTGTCGCTACAGGGCGATCAGCTACTGCTCGTTCAGTAAGCGGTTTCGGGGCCGCCGGCCGTTCGGTACTCGCCTTTTTCTCCATATGTCGATATATGCGGCGCCAAGCTCACGAATCGCCATTACGCGATATCCGCCGAAATCGAGGACGATCCATGTTTCCCAAGCCGGAACCGAAGCTCGCCCCCAACACCTACGACTACGAAACCACTCCGATGGTCAAACCGACCGGGTTTCGCGAATACGATGCCCGCTGGCTGTTCGGTGAGGAAATCAACCATATGGGCATCCAGGCGCTGGGCATGGGGCTCGGCACGCTGCTCAAGGAATTGGGGGTGGACAAGGAGATCGTCACCGGCCACGATTTTCGCGGTTACTCGGCGTCGATCAAAATGGCGCTCATGTCCGGCCTGATGGCGAGCGGTTGCCGGGTGCATGATATCGGCCTGGCGCTGTCGCCGATGGCCTATTTCGCCCAGTTCGATCTCGACGTCCCGGCGGTGGCCATGGTGACGGCGTCCCATAACGATAATGGCTGGACCGGCGTGAAGATGGGGGCCGACCGGCCGCGCACTTTCGGACCCGACGAAATGGGCCGACTGAAGGAGATTGTGCTTTCGGCGGATTTCGACCTTGCCGGCGGCGGCAGCTATGCCTTTGTCGACAATTTCGCGGATCGTTACATCGCCGATCTCACCGGTCGGCCGGAACTGGGCCATCCGATCAAGGTTGTCGCGGCTTGCGGAAACGGAACCGCCGGGGCCTTCGCGCCCCAGGTTCTGGAGGCGATCGGCTGCGAGGTGATCCCGCTCGACTGCGCGCTCGACCACACATTTCCGCGCTACAATCCCAACCCGGAAGACATGAAAATGCTGGAGGCGATCGGCGCCAAGGTGATCGAAACCGGCGCCGATGTGGGGCTCGGGTTCGATGGCGACGGGGATCGTTGCGGCGTGGTCGACAATGAGGGTGAGGAGATCTTCGCCGACAAGGTGGGCGTGATGCTTGCCCGCGACATCTCCGCCCGCCACGACAATGCGCAATTCGTGGTCGACGTGAAATCGACCGGTCTGTTCAAGACCGATCCGGTGCTGAAAGCCAATGGGGCGAAAACCGATTACTGGAAGACCGGCCACAGCTATATCAAGCGGCGGGTCAATGATCTGGGCGCGATTGTCGGCTTTGAGAAATCCGGCCATTATTTCTTCAATACCCCGATCGGCCGTGGCTATGACGATGGCCTGGTCTCGGCGATCGCCATTTGCGACATGCTCGACCGCAATCCGGATCAATCCATGGCCGATATGCGCCGGTCGCTGCCGCAGACCTGGGGCTCGCCGACCATGGCGCCCAAATGCGCCGACGAAATCAAATATGATGTCGTGGACCGGGTGGTGAACCGGTTTACCGCCATGCGCGATGCCGGTGAAGCGATCGACGGACAGCAGATCGTCGACCTGGTGACGGTCAATGGCGTGCGGGTGGTGTCGGAGGACGGCACCTGGGGCCTGGTCAGGGCCTCATCGAACAAGCCGGAACTGGTCGTAGTGGTGGAAAGCCCGGTCTCCGATGACCGCATGCGCGCCATGTTCAAGACCGTCGACGGGGTGCTGCGGGAAAACCCGGAAGTCGGCGCCTATAACCAGACGCTTTAGGGGCGGCAATTCCTTCTAAGTAAAAAACCGCAGCGTCATCCCGCACGCGCTGCAACATGAAATGTTGCCGCGCAGATGCGGGATCTCATCGGTAGGCGCACAGCCCCGCGGCAAAGCAGAAATCCCGTGTCTGCGGAGCGGCACTTCGCGCCGCACCGCGCACGGGATGACGCCGAAATGGACAAAAGGGGCTGTTTCCGCGCCCGCCGAAGGAACCATATCGACCGCCATCCCCGGCGTTTACCGGATGCCCCGGTCGCAGCCGGGGCATGACAGGCGTTGGTATTTGGCACTCACATACACGCGGTCGATAATCCTTCACCTCACGTTCGGAAGAGCACCAGTCCCCCTCACCCCGGCCGCCGCAGGAGCAGGCAGCCGCAGCCATATTTGAGTTTTTCCACCATGGCCGGATCGGCGTCGCTGATGAAGCGATGGTCGAATGTGCCGTCCGTGATCAGCGCGAATTCCTCAAGCGCCAGATCGGCGAATTGGTCGCGGATCATGTCGAAGCCATAGATGCGGTGGGCGTTGAAGACGACGCGTGGGCGCCCCATGGGAACAACGAAGAGCAGCCGGCCGCCGGCCGCCACCACCCGGGCGAGTTCGCGCATCGCCTTTCGATCCCCGGCCGCGTCCAGCGGATCGCCATAGCGGCCGAGCCCCACATGTTCCACCACATGCATGCAGGACAGGGACGCCAGCGACCGGTCGGGAAATGGCAAATTGAGCAGGTCCGCGTGGCCGACCGTGACATTGTCCAAATGCAGGTCCGGCGGGCGGTAATCATAAAAGTCGATGGGCACGATCGCCGAGGCTATCGCCGCGAAATAGAGGCTGGAGCCAATGTCGGTATGACGCTCAGGCGCGGTCCGGCGCAGCACCCGCGCCGCCCAGGCGGTGTGATAGATATATTGCGCGTCGAAGGGGGTGTCGGCGGTGGCTTCGTCGAGGATGGCGCGCCGCCGTCGAAAGCCGGGCACCATGGCGCCGAGCCGGGCGGCCTGGCGGCGATAGGCGAAAAAATCCCGATAATAGGCGGGCAGCCGGGCATATTTGGCGAAATCGCGCGGGCGCATGGCGGATCGCTGGTTCGGTTGAGTTGGGCTTCCTTATCAGGATGGCGCGGCGGGGGCAAAGCCCGATTCATACGGAGGATTGGCAGCGCCGGGTGCGGCCTTCTTGCGCCACATCCATTCGCCGATCGTGCATAATTTGTGACCAGTTGCCGGTCGAACTCGAGGATTGGCGGGCGGCGGCGCAATCCCAGCGATCTCGGTCACCAGCTTGCGCTTGACGGCGCTTCCGATCGTTTCCCGTTTCCCCACCTGGATGATGAAAGCGCCGGGTCCGCCAATGACGCAATGCTCGTAATAATCGGCAATATCGTTGGCATCGAAGAAACTCGGCCAGGGACGGCGGAACTGATCCAGGCTGATCGGCAGTCCGTTGATGACGATCTGGCGGGAGACCGCATAGTCGCGGGCCTCGATGACCTCCGGACCCTGATTGTTCGGGCCGTCACCGGAAATATCGATGGCCCGGCGGAGCCCGGTAATGGCGTTTTTTTCGATCAGATCGACCCCGTGATAAATCATCGATCCGATCGCCGTCCGATAGACCCGCTTGAACGGCGCGCCGGCCAGCATCGCCGCGAACCGGCGGGCGGAGGCCGGACCGTCGATGATGGTCCAGTCGGCGATCGTTTCCTGATGCAGACTGCCCGCCCATTCCACATAGGTGACCGCGATGCGGCCGGTCAGGCCGTTGCGGATGGCGCTCAGCACCTCGTCGGAACGAATGGCATCGATATAGCCAAGGCGCTGCAGGCGCTGTTCTTCCTCATCCATGGAGAGCGACACGTCGACGGCCAGAACCAGTTCCAGGTCGACTTCCACCGGCGGCGCCTCGGCTGCATCGGTGTCGGCGGTCCAGGCCTGACCGGCCAGGACCAGGCTGGCGCAGAGCGGGATGAGAAGGCGCATGCAACCTCGCTTCGGCCGCCCCGCATGGTCCGTCCGGCGGCCGAGCGGCAAGTGTCGCACGGCGCCCATGCATTGGGAAGCCTTGACAGCGCCATGGCGCAATGATCCACATTGACCCGATTTTATGGCTCTTGACCCGTTTCGAACCAATGAATTCAATTTCGCCGGATCATGTGAGAGGGCAAACCGACGCGACCGAGCCTTCGGTGCATTGTCTCATTGCAAACCGGACCGGGCATTGGAAGCAGGACATTGCCTTGGAATAATCAAAAAAGAAGAGATGCACTCGGCGCCTGGATGGGCCATGATCGCGTTCTTAAGAGGCCAGACATGACATGTCACCGAATTGTTATTGACCTGCAAGGGAGGAAGAAGTGGTAAAAGCATCGACAATCCTTGGCATTATGGGCGCCGCGGCCATCGCCGTGTCGGCCCATGCCGCGGATATCAAACCGGCCGTGGTGTTCGACATGGGCGGCAAGTTCGACAAGTCCTTCAATGAAGGCGTCTATAACGGCGTCGAGAAGTTCAAGAAGGAAACCGGCATCGAATATGCCGAGTTCGAAGTCACCAACGAAACCCAGCGCGAACAGGCGATCCGTCGTTTCGCCCGCAAGGGCAACAATCCGGTGCTCGGCATCGGCTTCGCCCAGGCGCCGGCGATCGAAAAGGTGGCAAAGGAATTCCCCGACACCCAATTCGCGCTGATCGACATGGTGGTCGACCTGCCGAATGTGCGCTCCATCGTGTTCAAGGAGCATGAGGGCTCGTTTCTGGTCGGCGCGCTTGCCGCATTGGCCTCCAAGACCGGCAAGGTGGGCTTTGTCGGCGGCATGGACATCCCGCTGATCCGCAAATTCGCCTGCGGCTACGTACAGGGCGCCAAGCATGTCAATGGCGACGTGGAGGTCTACCAGAACATGACCGGCACGACACCGGCGGCGTGGAACGATCCAGGACGCGGCGGTGAATTGGCCAAGAGCCAGTTCGATCGCGGCGCCGACATCGTCTACGCGGCGGCCGGCGGCACCGGCCTCGGCGTTTACCAGGCGGCCAAGGATGCCGGCAAAATGGCGATCGGCGTCGATTCCAACCAGAACTACCTGCATCCGGGCACTATGCTGACCTCGATGCTGAAGCGGGTGGATGTCGCCGCCTATAACGTCTTCAAGGACGCGTCCGACGGCAAATTCACCACCGGCATCAACGTTCTGGGCCTTGCCGAGGATGGCGTCGGCTGGGCGCTGGATGAGCACAATGCGCAGATGGTCGGCGACGACATGAAAGCCAAGGTGGAGGCGATCCGCGCCGACATCCTGGCAGGCAAGATCGCCGTCCACGACTACATGGCCGACAATAGCTGCCCCATGTAGTCGTCTAGCCACGACCACGCCCCGCCACCGAAACCGGCGGGGCGTTTTCTTGTGCGCCACAAAAGCCCTTTCCGACCCTACCGGGTCAAATAAGGGGTATTGAATTTGAATAAAACGACGATTGAAGCCCCGCCGGCCGCCCCGGCCATTGAACTGATCGGCATCAACAAGGCGTTCGGCCCCGTCCAGGCCAACAAGGATGTCAATCTGACGGTGGAGAGCGGGACAATCCACGGCATTGTCGGCGAAAACGGCGCCGGCAAGTCGACTTTGATGAGCATCCTCTACGGCTTCTACGAGGCCGATTCGGGCGAAATCCGCATGGGCGGTTCGCCGGTGCGTATCCGCAATTCCAAAGACGCCATCGCCGCCGGCATCGGCATGGTGCACCAGCATTTCATGCTGGTGGATACGTTCACCGTGCTGGAAAATGTCATGCTTGGCGCCGAATCCGGGCCCCTGATTCGCGAATCCATGGTGAAGGCACGGGCGGAACTGGAGCGGCTGGAGGAAGAATACGGCCTGTTCGTCGATCCGGACGCGGTGATTTCGGAACTGCCGGTGGGCAGCCTACAGCGGGTGGAAATTCTGAAAGCGCTCTATCGCGGCGCCGAAATCCTGATCCTCGACGAGCCGACCGGCGTGCTGACACCCCAGGAAACGGAGCAACTGTTCCGCATTTTGAAGAACCTGCGCGAGCAGGGAGTGACGGTGATCCTGATCACCCACAAGCTACGCGAGATCATGGCGATCACCGACAATGTCACCGTGATGCGCCGCGGCGAGATGGTCGCCGACCGCAAGACGGCGCAGACATCGACGGAGGAATTGGCGGAACTGATGGTCGGCCGCAAGGTGCTGTTGCGGGTCGACAAGGGCGCGGCGCATCCGGGCGACAATATCCTGGAAGTCGAAAACCTGTCGGTCAAGGACCGGTTCGGCACCAGCCGGGTCGACAATGTCAGTTTCGTCGTGCGCCGAGGGGAAATCGTCGGCATTGCCGGGGTCTCCGGGAACGGGCAGACCGAATTGATGGAGACATTGTCGGGTATTCAAAAGCCGGGCGCCGGCATCATCCGCATACACGACGAAACCATCAGTCCGGACAATCCAAGCGACCCGGCCAGGATCCGGGCGCTCGGTGTCGGCCATGTGCCGGAGGACCGCCATCGGCAGGGACTGGTGACCAAATTCGTCGCCTGGGAATCGGCGGTTTTGGGCTATCACAACAATCCCGGCTATAACCACCGCTACCTGACCCGCCGCGGCGCAATTCTTTCGGCGACGGAGCGGTTCATGGAGGATTTCGACGTCCGGCCGCGGGCGCCGATGCTGAAGACCGCGAACTTTTCCGGCGGCAACCAGCAGAAACTGGTGCTTGCCCGGGAAATGAGCCCCAATCCGAACCTGTTGCTCGTCGGCCAGCCGACACGCGGCGTCGATATCGGCGCGATTGAATTCATTCACGGCAAGCTTGTTGCCATGCGCGACGCCGGTTGCGCGGTTTTGCTGGTCTCAGTGGAACTGGACGAGATCATGTCGCTGGCGGACCGCATCCTGGTGATGTTCGAGGGCCGCATTGTCGGCGAAGTGGCGGCCGGCGAGGCCGATGAACGGATGCTCGGCCTGATGATGGCCAACGCTCACCAAGGTGCGACCGAAGCGGCGGAACAGGCGGATGCCGGAGGTGCGGCATGACCACCCAAATGCCCAGATGGCTGGAAATCGGGGTCATTCCGATCCTCAACATCCTGATCGCGCTGATGGTTGCCGGGCTGATCATTCTGCTGATCGGCGAGGATCCGATCGCGGCGGTGGGGATCCTGGTCAACGGCGCATTCGGTTACCAGGAAGCGATCGGCTACACGCTTTATTATTCCACCAATTTCATCTTTACCGGGCTCGCCGTGGCCATTGCCTTCCATTGCAGCCTGTTCAATATCGGCGGCGAGGGCCAGGCCTATATCGGCGGCCTGGGTGTCGGCCTGGTGATGCTGGCCTTCGACAGTACCCTGCCCCTGATCCTGTTGGCACCGATGGGCATTCTGGCGGCGGCCGCGTTCGGCGCCGGCTGGGCGTTCGTACCGGCCTATCTGCAGGCCTATCGGGGCAGCCATATCGTGATCACCACGATCATGTTCAATTTCATCGCCTATTCGCTGATGGTCTATCTCTTGGTGAACATTCTGATCGCGCCCGGTCAGATGTCGCCGGAATCGCGCGAATTCCTGCCGGCGGCCCACCTGCCCTTCCTGCATGAGGTGCTGGCGGTGTTCGGTATTCCGTTTGCCGTGTCGCCGCTCAATCTGAGCTTCGTGTGGGCGCTGATCTGCTGCGTCTTCGTCTATTTCTATATCTGGCGCACCCGTTGGGGCTACGCGCTGCGCTGCGTCGGCGCCAACGAATCGGCGGCGGTCTATGCCGGCATCGATACCCGCAAGGTGATCATCGTCACCATGTGCATTTCCGGCGGGCTTGCCGGGTTTGTCGGCCTCAACGAGATCATGGGGGTCAATCACCGGATCCTGTTGAACTTCACCGCCGGCTACGGCTTCACCGGTATCGCCGTGGCTCTAATGGGCCGCAATCATCCGGTCGGCGTCATTATGGCGAGCCTGTTATTCGGCGCGCTCTATCAGGGCGGCGCGGAACTGGCCTTCGAGATGCCGAAGATCACCCGGGAAATGGTGGTTGCCATTCAGGGGCTGATCATCCTGTTCTCCGGCGCGCTCGCCTATATGCTCAATCCGTATATGGAACGGCTGTGGTTCATGATCGCACCGCGCCAGGCGGCGACAGCGGATGGGGAGGCGTAGAGCCCTTTCCGGCCATAGGAGGTCATTTGATGGGATCAAAACGGTTCATTCGGCTAGGCGGGGCGCGCGGCGCGATGCAGCGCATCGGGCAAGCGGCTCAACGACGTCCGATGGACCGTTTTGACCCACCAGAGGCCGGGTTTGCGCGGCCCCTGGACTGCGTTGCGGCCCGCTTATGGTGGGCGGGCACCATTTCGCGAGCCGCGCCTTGCCAGCGACCGCGCAAACCCGGTCAAATGGCCTCCTATGGCCGGAAAGGGCTCTAGCGAATGGGCGAGTGGTACACCTTCATCCTCCTGACCCTCGACGCCATGTTGCGGGTGTCGACGCCGCTGGTCTTCTGTGCCATGGCCGGCCTGTTTTCGGAACGATCCGGGGTCATCAATATCGCGCTGGAGGGCAAGATGCTCGGCGGTGCGTTTATCGCCGCCAGCGCCGCCTTTGTCTCCGGCTCGGTTTGGCTCGGACTGCTGGCGGCCATGGGCTGGACCATCTTTCTGGCCCTGGTCCATGGCTTTGCCTGCATCACCCATCGTGGCGACCAGGTGATTTCCGGTGTGGCCATCAACATCTTGATGTCCGGTCTCACCGTGGTCATGGGCATTGCCTGGTTCGCGCAAGGCGGCAAGACCCCGGCATTGTCGTCCGATTCCCGGTTTCTGCCGATCGAATTGCCCTTCGCCGAGGCGGCACGGTCTGTTCCGATTGTTGGAGAGATTTATGCTGAGGTGATCTCGGGGCACAATTTCCTGGTCTATCTGGCCTTCGCGGCGGTGCCGATCACCTGGTGGATCCTCTACCGCACCCGGTTCGGATTGCGGCTCAGAGCCGTTGGCGAGAGCCCCAATGCGGTCGATACTGCCGGTATTTCGGTGGTCCGCATGCGCTATTCGGCGATGGTCATTTGCGGCATTCTGACCGGTCTCGCCGGCGCCTATCTGTCGACGGCACAGAACGCCCAGTTCGTGCGCGAAATGTCGGCGGGCCAGGGATATATCGCGCTTGCCGCGATGATCTTCGGCAAGTGGCGACCATTCACGGCCATGTTCGCCTGCCTGATGTTCGGCCTGCTCGATGCCATCGCCATCCGCCTGCAGGGGGTGACCGTGCCGGGAATCGGCGAGGTGCCGGTTCAACTCATCCAGGCCCTGCCCTATATCCTGACCGTAGTGCTGCTGGCCGGTTTCGTCGGCAGGGCCGTGGCGCCGAAGGCGATCGGAATTCCGTACGTGAAGGAGCGCTAAGGTGGCCGCCGACGATACCGTCATCGCCCACATGACCGAATTAGCCAAGGCCGCGGCCGCCAGGGCCCATGCGCCCTATTCGGGCTTTCATGTCGGTGCCGTCCTGCGCGGTGCCAATGGCAAATATTATACCGGGTGCAATGTGGAAAACGCCGCCTATCCGCTGACCCTGTGCGCCGAAGCCGCGGCAATTGCCACCATGGTCGTGGACGGAGAAACCCGCATTGACGAAGTCTTAGTGATTGCCCAGTCTGATCGCATTGTCACACCATGCGGCGGATGTCGGCAGCGGATTCGCGAATTCGCAACGCCGGAGACGCCGATCCATTGCTTATCCGATAACGGCGCGCGGGAGACCAGGACCCTTGGAGAAATGCTGCCGTTATCCTTTGGACCGGAGTTCCTAAGATGAATGCTGACCGGGCGAACCAAGTCGATACCTGCGCCAAGGCCATCGCCGCCGCCCATGACGGGCCGCCACCCCGATATGGCATGGTACTCGGTTCCGGGATGGGCCCACTGGCGGACTCGATTTCCGATCCGGTGATTATCGACTATGGCGCCCTGCCGGGATTTCCCCAGCCGGGCGTGGAAGGCCATGCGGGGCGATTGGTGATCGGGCAGTTGCAAGGCGTTCCGGTCGCGGTGATGCAGGGCCGCGCCCATTACTACGAGCACGGCAACCCGGCGGCCATGGCCGTACCGGTTCAGACCATGAAGGCGATCGGCTGCGAGGCCCTGATCTTGACCAATGCCGCCGGCAGCGTCGACGCGGATCTCGATCCCGGCAGCGTCATGATCATCAACGATCACCTCAACCTGACCGGCGTGTCGCCGCTTTTCGGCAATAACAGCAATGACAGTTTCGTTTATCTGGCCGATGCCTATGACGTGGGCTTGCGGGCGGATCTGGAACTGGCGGCAAAGGCCGCGGGTGTCGACGTTACAGAAGGCGTCTATTGCTGGTTTTCCGGCCCGCAATTCGAAACGCCGGCGGAAATCAAGATGGCCCGCATCCTGGGTGCCACGGTGGTCGGCATGTCGACTGTCCCGGAGGTCATCCTGGCCCGCCATGCGGACCTGAAGGTGGCGGCGATGTCAAACATCACCAATCTTGCCGCCGGCATGTCGGATGAATTTCTGTCCCATGAACATACCCAAATCATGGCGGTGGCGGGTGCCGAAAAAATTCGATCGATCCTAAAGGCGTTTTTCGCTGAAAAGGCGGTGTCTTAAAGTGTGTTGCGGGTAAAATGGCGTCTCAAATTAAAACACACCGTCATTCCCGCGAAAGCGGGAATACAGGGCCAAAAAACACTGGCCTCAGCTATATACCCTGGATTCCCGCTTTCGCGGGAATGACGGTTTCGAATTTGCAATAGAACCCTCGAAAGGGGCGGCCATGAGCAAGGACTTGCGGATCGTCAGCGACAGGGGCGGCGACAGCGCCTCCCACCGGCGCAATCCCGGTATGGCGCTCGATCTCGATCTCGTTCGCTCGGTCCGGGTCAATACCAGTGCCGCCGAACGGCGCGCCGCATCCCTTGCCGGGCGCCGTACGGTGAAGAAGGAATGGCAGGCGGCGTGGCTTTTAAAGGCGATCACCGCGATCGATCTGACCACGCTGTCGGGCGACGACACGCCCGGCAAGGTGCGGCGGCTTTGCGCCAAGGCACGCAATCCGGTCCGTCACGATATTCTGGCGGCACTCGGCGCTGAACATCTCGGCATCACCACCGGCGCGGTTTGCGTCTATCACAATATGGTGGAGACCGCGGTCGCCGCCTTGGCGGATACGGCGATCCCGGTTGCCGCCGTCTCCACCGCCTTTCCGGCCGGATTGACGCCGCTTGATTTACGCATACGGGAAATCGAGGCTTCGGTCGCCGCCGGAGCGCAAGAGATCGACATCGTGCTGGAGCGGCAATTGGTGCTGACCGGCCGCTGGCAGGCGCTTTACGACCAGGTGCGAGCCTTCCGGGAGGCCTGCGGCGATGCGCATATCAAGACCATTTTAGCAACCGGCGACCTGGCAACCCTGCGCAATGTGGCCCGGGCAAGCATGGTGTGCATGATGGCCGGCGCCGATTTCATCAAGACATCGACCGGCAAGGAACCGGTCAATGCCACGCAGCCGGTGACGCTGACCATGATCCGTATGATCCGCGACTATCATCAGCGCACCGGGATCAAGGTCGGTTTCAAGCCGGCCGGCGGCATTTCGGACGCCAAGACGGCGCTTGCCTATCAGGTGCTGATGCGCGAAGAGCTGGGCCGCGCCTGGCAGGAGCCGGCACTGTTCCGGTATGGCGCGTCGAGCCTTTTGACCGATATCGAGCGGCAATTGGAGCACGCGGCGACCGGGCGCTATTCGGCGGTGCATCGCCATGCGATGGGCTGATGGGGAGACGTGGTGATGCAAATGCCGCTGGTAAGGATCGGGAGATCGGGATCGATAGGCAGCATCCCCCCCTCCCCGGCCCTCCCCCTCCAGGGGGGAGGGAGACATTTGGCGGGTATCGGAGATTTTGACCGCTGGCGCTTCGATAGCTGTAAGGTCGCAATTGATAACGGGACGAGCCTTATCGTCCCCTCCCCCTGGCGGGGAAGGGATCAGGGAGGGGGGGGTGCGGCCTTTCGTTCGGACCTGGAGGCCGGTAGATGACCCTGGACAAGACACTGGTGGCAGAGGTGTTCGACAGCCTCGATTATGGACCGGCGCCAGAAAGCGCGGCGGTGGCCGAGGCCTGGCTCGACGAACGGGGGCGGTCATTCGGCCATTTCATCGGCGGTCAATGGAGCCGGCCTGATGAGGATGATCAGTTCGACACCATCAATCCGGCACGCGACACGGTGCTGGCGCGGATCGCGCAAGGAAACGCCGACGATATTGACCGGGCGGTGCGGGCGGCGCGGGCGGCTCAGCCCGCCTGGGCGGCGCTCAGCGGGCATCAGCGCGCCCGACATCTCTACGCCCTGGCGCGCCTCATTCAAAAACACAGCCGGCTCATTGCCGTCCTGGAAAGCCTGGATAACGGCAAGCCGATCCGCGAATCCCGGGATATCGACATTCCGCTCGCCGCCCGGCATTTCTATCATCATGCGGGCTGGGCGCAGATCGGCGACAAGGACTTTGCCGGGCGGCAGCCCTATGGCGTGGTCGGCCAGATCATTCCCTGGAACTTTCCCTTCCTGATGCTCGCCTGGAAGATCGCGCCGGCCCTGGCGGCGGGGAACACGGCGGTGCTGAAGCCGGCGGAGTTTACGAGCCTTACCGCTTTATTGTTTGCCGAATTATGCGTCGAGGCGGACCTGCCGGACGGCGTCGTCAACATCGTCACCGGCGACGGCTCCACCGGCCGGGCGCTGGTCGACCATGGCGATGTGGATAAGATCGCCTTCACCGGCTCCACGGAGGTGGGCCGCCTGATCCGCGCGGCAACCGCCGGCAGCGGCAAGGGCCTCACCTTAGAGCTCGGCGGCAAGTCGCCGTTCATCGTCTTTGACGATGCGGATCTCGACGCGGCGATCGAGGGCGTCGTCGATGCCATCTGGTTCAATCAGGGCCAGGTCTGTTGCGCCGGTTCCAGATTGCTCGTGCATGAGGATGTCGAGGCACCGCTGATCGACAAATTGAAGGCGCGCATGGCGACCTTGCGGCTGGGTGATCCCCTGGACAAGGCGATCGACATGGGAGCCATCGTGGCGCCGGTCCAATTGCAGCGCATCAAGGACCTGGTGGCGCAGGGCACGTCGGAGGGCTGCAGCCTGTGGCAGGCGGATACCGACCTGCCCGAGGGCGGCTGCTTTTACCCGCCGACCTTGATCACCGACGTGTCGCCGGCCTCCACGGTGGCACAGGAAGAGATTTTCGGACCGGTGATCGCGGCGATGAGCTTCCGCACCCCGGCCGAGGCCGTGGCGCTCGCCAACAATACCCGCTACGGCCTGGCGGCCAGCGTGTGGAGCGAGAATATCAATCTGGCGCTGGATATCGCGCCGAAGCTGAAATGCGGCGTGGTGTGGGTCAACAGCACCAACCAGTTCGACGCCGCCTGTGGTTTCGGTGGCTACCGGGAATCCGGCTTCGGCCGCGAAGGCGGCAAGGAGGGCATGCAGGCCTATTTGCGGCCTTTGTTAGCCGGCAACGACCGTTACGAGGACCCGACTCCAGTGGTACCGGTCGGCGGACGGCCGGACGGCGCGGCGATCGATCGGACGCCGAAACACTATGTCGGTGGCAAGCAGGCGCGGCCGGATTCAGGCTATAGCCAGCCGGTCTGTGATGCCGGAGGCCACAGAATCGGCGAAGTCGGTGCCGGCAACCGCAAGGATATCCGCAACGCGGTACAAGCGGCACGCAAGGCGACCGGCTGGTCGACCACGTCGGCGCATAACCGGGCGCAGGTGCTCTATTTTATCGCCGAAAACCTGTCGGCACGGGCAGAGGAATTTTCCAACTGCATCCGTCAGATGACCGGGGTCTCGGCCGAGCAGGCGGCGGCGGAAGTGGCGCTCTCCATCGAGCGCCTGTTCCACTCCGCGGCCTGGGCCGACAAATATGACGGCTCGGTTCACGCGCCGCCGATGCGCGCCATCGCGATCGCCATGAACGAGCCGGTCGGCGTTTTAGGTATCGTCTGCCCAACCGAGGCGCCTTTATTGGGACTGATCTCGCTGACCGCACCGGCGCTCGCCATGGGCAACCGGATCATCGCCATTCCCTCTCAAGCCGCGCCCCTGGCGGCGACGGATTTTTATCAGGTGCTCGACACGTCGGATCTTCCCGGTGGCGCGTTGAATATTGTCACCGGACCGCGGGACGATCTCGCAAAAGTGCTCGCTGATCACGATGACGTGGACGGGATCTGGTATGTGGGCCCGGCCGACGGGGTGGCGATGGTGGAACAGGCCTCGATCGGCAATTTGAAGCAGGTCTGGACCAATCACGGCCGGCACATCGATTGGTGGGATATACGTGTGACCGAGAGCGACGACCTGTTGCGCGCGGCGACCCAGGTGAAAAACATCTGGGTGCCCTACGGGGAGTAAATCATGCTGCCGCAGGAGATCATCCGCAAGAAACGTGACGGCGGAACGCTGACCGGCGACGAAGTGGCCTTCTTGATTACCGGACTAACTGACGAAAGCGTCAGCGAAGGCCAGGTCGCGGCCTTTGCCATGGCCGTCTTCTTTCAGGGCATGACGTTTGACGAACGGGTGGCGCTGACGCTCGCCATGCGCGATTCGGGATCTGTGATCGACTGGTCGGATCTCGACGGGCCAGCGCTCGACAAGCATTCCACCGGCGGCATCGGCGATAATGTCTCCTTGATCCTGGCGCCGGCCCTTGCCGCCTGCGGCGCCTATTGCCCGATGATTTCCGGTCGCGGGCTCGGCCATACGGGCGGTACATTGGACAAGCTTGATTCCATTCCCGGTTATGCGACCCAGCCCGATATGGCCCTGTTTCGCAAGACCGTGATACAGGCTGGCTGCGCGATTATCGGCCAGACCGCCGACCTGGCGCCGGCGGACAAGCGGCTTTACGCCATCCGCGACGTGACGGCGACGGTGGAATCGGTCGACCTGATCACCGCCTCGATCCTGTCGAAGAAGCTCGCCGCCGGCCTGGATTGCCTGGTGCTCGACATAAAAACCGGATCCGGCGCCTTCATGGATTCCATGGATGAGGCGGAGGAACTTGCCAACAGCCTGGTCGGGGTGGCGAACGGGGCCGGTTTACGCACATCCGGGCTGATCACCGACATGAACGAGCCCCTGGCCTCGGCGGCCGGCAATGCGCTGGAAGTGAAAAACGCCATTGCCTTCCTGACCGGGGAACATCAGGATCCGCGCCTGTTCGACATCATGGCGGCGCTTGGCGCGGAACTGTTGGTGCATGGGGATCTCGCCGACGATATCGATGACGGCCTCGACCGGATCGAATCGGCTCTTTCGTCAGGAGAAGCGGCCGAATCCTTTTCCGCCATGGTGACCGCACTTGGCGGTCCGGCCGACCTTCTCGACACACCAGACGATCACCTGCCCGAAGCGGCCGTGATCCGCGATGTACATGCCGATGAGACCGGAATGGTGCAGAGCATCGAGACGCGAGCGATCGGCGTGGCGGTCGTCGAAATGGGCGGCGGCCGCAAGCGGGCGTCCGATGCGATCGACTATTCCGTCGGCTTTTCAGACCTTGCCGGTATCGGCGACGCCATTGACGGCGAGCGACCGATTGCAATCGTGCATGCCCGAGACGAAGCAAGCGCGGACCAGGCGGCAGCGGCGCTTCGGGCGGCCTATCGCGTCGGTGCGGGCACACCACAGCGCGGCGGCGTTTACGGCCGGGTGACCGAGGGGCTATCGTGAGCCTGCGAACAGTTTTTAGCACATACCGTCATCCCGTGCGCGGTACGGCACGCAGTGCCGCTCCGCAGACACGGGACCTGCCATTCGCACCGTCTTGCTATCCTCGCGAGATCCCGGATCAGCAGTGCATCACTGCGTGCTGCACAGCATCCGGGATGACGGGAACCAGTATCCAAGGCGTCCGGGCCACACCTTCCTTCATTCAGATTTCCTCGGCGGCATCATGACCCGCGCCATTCTGCTTGTTCTGGATTCCTTCGGTATTGGCGGTGCCGCCGATGCGGGGCGCTTTGGTGACGCGGGGTCTGATACTTTGGGCCATATCGCGGAGGCCGCCGCCGCCGGCAGGGCCGATCTTCCCGGAGCGCGCGCCGGGCCGCTGGCACTACCCAATCTCGACCGGCTGGGGCTCGGCCGGGCGGCGGCGGGATCGACGGGACCACACCCGCCCGGGCTGGACTTTGCCGGCAAACCGACAGCGCTTTACGGCTTTGCGCAGGAAGTGTCGCGAGGCAAGGATACGCCGTCCGGGCATTGGGAAATCGCCGGCGTGCCAGTGACATTCGACTGGGGCTATTTCCCGCAGCAAGTGCCGACCTTTCCCGAAGACCTGGTCGCGCGGATTATTGACGAGGGTGGACTGCCGGGCATTCTCGGCAATCGCCACGCCTCCGGCACAACGATTATCGCCGAACTGGGCGAAGACCACATCAAAAGCGACAAGCCGATCTGCTACACGTCGGCGGATTCTGTGTTTCAGATCGCCGCTCACGAAGAACATTTCGGTTTGCAGCGGCTCTATGATCTATGCGCCATCGTCCGGCGCCTGGTCGATCCGTTGACTATCGGCCGGGTGATCGCCCGGCCCTTTATCGGCGAGGCTTCCGCAAACTTCACGCGCACGGCCAATCGGCGCGACTATGCGGTGCCGCCGCCGGAGCCGACCCTGCTCGACCGGGTGGTGGCCGCGGGCGGATCGGTGATCGGGGTCGGCAAAATCGGCGATATTTTCGCGCATCAGGGCGTGACCGAAGTGCGCAAGGCCGGGGATAATCAAGCGCAGTTCGATGAAACCTTGGCGGCGATGAATGATGCCGGCGATGGCGACCTGGTCTTCACCAATTTCATCGACTTCGATTCCCTCTACGGACATCGCCGCGACGTTGCCGGTTATGCGGCTGCGCTGGAAGCCTTCGACCGGCGGCTGCCGGAACTGGAAGCGTCGATGAAACCGGGCGACCTGATGATGATCACGGCCGACCATGGCTGCGACCCGACCTGGCAAGGCTCCGACCATACGCGCGAACATGTCCCGGTGCTCGCCTTCGGGCCGGGGATCGAAGGCCGCGGCATCGGCAAGCGGGAGACATTCGCCGATATGGGCGAGACGATCGCCGAGCATCTCGGCCTCCCGGCGGGACCGCATGGGATATCGTTTTTGTAGGACGGCAATGTTTATAAACGTTTTACGCCGTGGGCCTTGCTGTTCGCCCGACAATTTGGTGCACAGCATTTGCCAAGGCACTGCAGTCATTCCCGCGAAAGCGGGAATCCAGGGTTACAATCGGATACCTCAATTCTTGGCCCTGGATTCCCGCTTTCGCGGGAATGACTGCAATTCTGTTTCGTTGTCTTGAACCCGACAGAGCGCGACCGCCCTAACTCGACAGGCCGCCGAACAAGGTCGGCAGGTCGAGGGGGCGGAAGCCGTAATGGCTGAGCCAGCGGATATCGGCGTCGAAGAAGGCGCGCAGATCCGGCATGCCGTATTTCAGCATGGCGATGCGGTCGATCCCCATGCCCCAGGCGAAGCCCTGATATTCTTCCGGATCCAGGCCGCAATTTACAAGCACGTTCGGATGGACCATGCCGCAGCCGAGGATCTCCATCCATTCGTCGCCAGTGCCGAGCCGGACTTCGTCGCCGCGATGCTCGCAGCCGATGTCGACTTCCAATGACGGTTCGGTGAACGGGAAGAAGGACGGACGGAACCGCATCTTGATTTCCGGCACTTCGAAGAACGCCTTGCAGAATTCCTCCAACACCCATTTCATGTGGCCGATGGTCGACGTCTTGTCGATCACCAGGCCTTCCACCTGGTGAAACATGGGGGTGTGGGTCTGGTCGCTGTCACAGCGATAGGTGCGGCCGGGAATGACGATGCGGATCGGCGGTTCCTGGGTTTCCATGGTGCGGATCTGCACCGGCGATGTATGCGTGCGCAATAACAGCCGCTCGCCGTCCTCCTTTTCGTTGAAAAAGAACGTGTCGTGCATTTCGCGGGCCGGATGACCTTCGGGGAAATTCAAGGCGGTGAAGTTGTAGTAATCGGTCTCGATATCGGGACCATCGGCAATGGCAAAGCCCATATCGGCGAAAATGGCGGTGATCTCATCGATCACCTGGCTGATCGGATGAATGCGGCCGGTTTCGGCCGGGCCGGGGCGCACCGGCAGGGTCACATCGACCGATTCGGTGGCGAGCCGCGCTTCAAGCGCCTTTTCCTTCAGCACCTGGCGGCGGTCGGCGATGGCGTCGGCGAGCTTGTCTTTCAGTCCGTTGAGCGCCGGCCCCATGACCTTGCGCTCCTCCGGCGACATCTTGCCGAGGCCTTTCAATTGCAAGGACACGGCGCCCTTCTTGCCAAGGGCGGAGACCCGCACGGCCTCCAAAGCCGCCTCGTCGGCGGCCTCGGCGATGCGCGCCATCAAATCTTGCTCAAGGGGTTCCAATTGCATCATGAATAAAATGCTTTGCGTCAACGTAGGGAAGTCGCATTTTTCAGGTCGACCTATCCAGCTATTCCGTCATTCCCGCGAAAGCGGGAATCCAGGGTTACAAACGACTACCTATGTGTTTAGCCCTGGATTCCCGCTTTCGCGGGAATGACTATCTTTTCCTTACATCGGCGGCGCTTTCACACCGCGTTTGCATTCTTCGGAGCGTCTTTTAGCAGGTTTTCCATTTCGCGAAAGGGCCGATATGATTGCGGTTCACCGGCATTCGTGGCCGGTAAACCCAATCCACACCGTCACGTCATTTCGTCGACGAGCCAGCGGTGCAAAGGGGCGCAGCTCTTCCAGACGCCGATGCAATGCACGACGAAGTCCGGGCTGTTCAATGACTTGGGATGCTTTCCCGTCGATTCAGTCCATAATGCATTGTGGCGCAACAGGGCCTCGGTGCGGTCGTCATCGGCGGAAAAACCGCGCGGCAGCTTGGCGTAGTGCTGCCCATGGGCCTCAAGGCCGGCCTTCTCTATTGCGGTGACCGCCCGTTTCAGCTTGGCGCAGGCCTTCTTGTCCGCGACCCGCTGACGGTAGAGCTTCAGCCGGTCCGGGGCCATCATATGGGCGCCGGCACCGAGGATCAGCGACTTGTCGGTCAGACGAAAGAAGAGGCCGGAGACAGCCGTTTTGCGCTCGCCCTCCCAGAACCACAGATCGAGATGATCCTTGTAGGGCGTCTTATCCTTTGAGAACCGGATGTCCCGGTTGATCCGGAAAATGGAGCCATTGACCCGGGGCTCGGCCTGGATGCCGGGGGCGATTTTCTTCAATGGGCGGCTGACAGCCTCGATAAAATCTTTTGCCGGCTCCAGATAATGGGCCTCGTAGTCGGCGCGATTTGCATCGAACCAGACCTTGTTGTTGTTTGCGCCCAGGTCCCGTAGAAATTTCCTGGTCTTTGGGCCGAACCCTTTGAATTCACTCATCAATCACCCTTTCCAATCAATCTCTCCGGCCGAATCGCCGAATTTCACCATTATGCCGGCGGGTTCAAAACGGCGGGGACTAAAATCTGCCGCTCGGCCATATGCGCCTCGCCGTCCTTGCGCATCATGCTCTGGCCCATAAGCACGTTCATCAACCCGCCGGGCTGGCCGGATGAAAAGACGGCGACATTCTTTTCGCAAACAAAGATGTCGTCGCGCCGGGTCATCAACGTGGCGCCAAGCTGCGGCACGAAGGCGATCGGTGCTTCGGCACGCATGGCGGCAAGGTCCGGATAAGGATCGGACCAGAACCGGTCGACATCGATCTCATAACGGGGCGCGGACGACATGGGGCGGGCCAACCCAATTGGTTTTGTTACATGCGAGGCCCAACGGCCCTGCCCCACCCATACCACCGGGGAGCGGAAAAGAAAAAGCCCGGCCGAAGATCCCGACCGGGCGCTTATTGTTTCCAAACCGCAAAAACCGGTTAGGCGAGGGCCGCCTCGGCCTGTGCCACAACGGCCTTAAAGGCGTCAGGCTCGTGGACTGCGAGATCGGCGAGCACCTTGCGGTCGACCTCGACGCCGGCCTTGTTGAGCCCGTCGATCAGCCGGCCGTAAGTCATGCCGTTTTCCCTGGCCGCGGCATTGATGCGCTGGATCCATAGAGAGCGGAAATTGCGCTTGCGGGCCTTGCGGTCGCGATAGGCATATTGGCCGGCCTTCTCCACCGCCTGCTTGGCAACGCGGATGGTGTTCTTGCGACGGCCGTAATAGCCCTTGGCGTTCTTGATGACTTTCTTGTGACGGGCGTGGGAGGTAACGCCCCGTTTGACGCGTGACATGGCTTGTCTCCTGTCGAAAAATCAGCCCCGGCCTCAGCCGTAGGGCATGAACTTCTTGACGATGCGGGCATCCTGGGCCGAAAGGACCGTGGTGCCACGAGCATTGCGGATGAATTTCTTGGTTCGCTTGATCATGCCGTGCTGCTTGCCGGCCTGCTGAACCTTCACCTTGCCACGCGCGGTGATCTTGAAGCGCTTCTTGGCGCTTGCCTTGGTTTTCATCTTGGGCATTTTGCTGACCTTGATCTTCAAAACATGAAAGGGCGCATTTGACGAACCGCCACGGCATGCCCTGATGCACGGGAATCCCGCGGCCGGGCGGCTCAAGCCGGCGGTTTATAGGGGATTGCAACCGGGATGGCAAGCGGTGACGGGATGATTGGCTCGCCGGCCGCGCATTATCACCGGACTGTTTTGACATGGCTGACTTATCGTGACATGCCTCGCGCTGAAAAAGCGGTTCGATTGCGTATCCGATCGATGAAAATTTTCGTTCATTGCGGGCTGAACAAGGCCGGTTCGACGGCCCTGCAGAGCGCCCTTGCCCAGCATGCCCGGTCTTTGTGGAAGACCGAAGGCTTGTTTGTACCGATCGATGCCGGACCGGCCGACCGATGGCGGCGCGTCAGGGAGCGGCGGCCGTTTGCCGGCCATGCCAATCTGTTCTGGCAGGAGGCCGGCCATCGGGAATTCCGCCCCCATGACCTGACCTGGGAGAAGCTTGCCGATCTGATCGCCTATCACAATCCGTCGGCGCTTGCCTTGACATCGGAATTCTTCCGGCGGCCATTTGCCGGCAAATTAAGGAAGAAGCTTGATACGTTTGGCGGTCCGATCCAGGTGGTGAATTATGTTCGGCCGCAGCAGGATCTGATCGGATCACATTATTCGCAAGCGGTGAAGTTCGGTTGGTGGGATCAGTCGCCGGCGGAATTCGTCCGCCAGTTTCTCAATTCGCCCAAGGAACGGGGTTTGAACTTCGGATTTATAGCCACAGGCTTCGCAAACCAGTTCGGGGCTGAACATGCATCGATCCGGCTGTTGGACCCGGCGACCCTGCATGGCGGTCACATTCTTGCCGATTTTCTCGATTTCTGCGGTATCGATCACGCGCCCGAGCGCTTCGACCGGCCCGGAACCCATAATCCGTCGCCGTCGGGCCCGGCACTGGACCTTATTCGCTTCGTCACCCGAGAACTCAATCCGAACAGGGACCCGGACAGGTTGCAGGCGCTTTATCGCAGCGTTTACGTGCCGCTGCTGCATAAGCTCGCCGAGATCGATCACGCTCACGACCTGCGGGGCTTTACACTCGATGAGGATCTCGCAACCCGCGTGGTGGATCATTATCGGCAGGTGAACGAGACCTTTTTGCGCGACCATGCGCCGGATCTTCGCCTTGACCACTTCACCACGCTGAAATCACGGCGCGCTTCCGATGAGCCGGTGATCCTCGACCATGCGCGGATTGCCGCGATCCTGACGCGGATCGCCGGACGGCGTGCCGTGCGGAATGTCGATCCGTCGGTTGCCGACACGCTGCGCCGCGCGGCCGAGGCCCTGCCGCGATCGGCCAATGGCTCCGTTGATTTTGTCGCTTTGGCATGAAGTCCGGATTGTCGCATCATCTTGCAATGACTGTAAAAAACAAGATCATCATGGTCGACGGCCATCAAATCAGCCGCGTCCTGGGTGGCTGCGCGGCTCGCGCCACCGGATCGCCCACATGGCGCACGATATCATTGGCGAGCGGCGAGCGCGCCGGGACCGCCAGGTCGGAGCCGTCGATGTTGGTAAGCTGCGAGCGAATGGGGATCGGCCCCAGGCCGCGGCCGATCCGGTCGGCGCCGGTATAGTCCCGTCGGCGCATGGTCGCCTTGCAGTGGATCATTGGCTTCCGGCCCATGGCGAGAACGGCCCGGATTGCCCGGGGGTGACAGTTCGCTGGCCTGCGCTAGACTAATGGCGGGGAGATAAGACGGAAGGGACACTTGTGGCCGCTCGCCTCTTCGCCATCCTATTGACGCTTGTACTAACAGCTTTCAGCGCACAGGCTCAGCATCGACAGCCGATCGCCGATGCGCATATTCACTATAGCCACGATGCGTGGAGCGTGGTGCCGCCGGCCGCGGCGATCGCCATTCTCAAGCAGGCCGGGGTGGCGATGGCCTTCGTCTCCAGTTCATCGGACGAGGGCACGCAAAAGCTCTATCGCCTGGCGCCGGACCTGGTGGTGCCGATCCTGCGCCCCTATCGCAAACGCGGCGAGACCGGCTCCTGGTATCGCGATCCCACAATCATCGACTATGTGGAGGCGCGCCTGAAAGCGAACATTTATGCGGGTATCGGCGAGTTTCATGTCAACGGTGAAGACGCCGACCTGCCGGTGGTGCGGCGCATGGTGGAACTGGCGCGGGATAAAGGCATCTTCCTGCAGGCCCATTCCGACGCGGCTGCCGTGCAGCGGATGTTCGCCCAGGATCCGCAGGCGCGGATTTTGTGGGCCCATTGCGGCTTTGAACCATTGGGCACGATCCGCGCCATGCTTAACAAGCACGACAATTTATGGTGCGACCTTTCATTCCGCAGTGAACACGACCGGGGCGGCATCCTCGATCCGGATTGGCGGCAGGTCTTCATGGATTTCCCAGATCGTTTCATGCTCGGCACGGACACCTACACGCCGGACCGCTGGTCCTATGTGGTCGAGTATGCCGACCGGGCGCGGGACTGGCTCAAGGACTTGCCGCCAGACGTGGCGCTGCGGATTGCCATGGGCAATGCGCGCAAACTCGCGGCCTGGGCGGGGTGGAAGTGAGGGGCACTGATTTTCTTTTCGGCCCGGCCGGCCCGCACTTGGCTGGCATTCCAGTTCAATTACTACCCGGCGAATTCGCTCACAATTCTACTGCTTAGCAGGAATTAACAACAATCCTGGCTTATCCCCGGTCATTTTTCATACTTGTCATGTTTTGGCGCAGCATGCAGCCCCTAAAGCTCTACGAATAAACGACGAATCCACTCTTGTTTTTCATTAAAAAAATCTGCCAAAAAGAAATCCACGGGCATGAAAATAGGTATATTATCCCAAAATCATCAACAACCAGGATTATTACCATGTGTCCTTCATTTTCCGCTCATACCGTCCGCGGCGCGGTCGAGGCCGCCACAGATGGTAGTCGAATCAAATGCGAACGCTTGCGCACGGATATGGGCGATGCCGAAGGCCGCCTTTCCAGTTTGGAACGCGATATTTCAAGTGCTTTGCGGCAGGTCGAGCAATTGGAGAACGACCGGAATTCTTCATTTTATCTTGCAGTGGGGAGCGCGGTCGTTGCCGCAGCTCCAGCGTTACGCCTGGCAATCGTTGCTGTTCAAAAGGCGCGGACCATAGCCCGCGCCGGCCGAGCAGGGCAGAGTCTTGGAATCGAATTGCTTACCTTAGTTCCGGTAATTGGCGGTTTAGCGAATGCAGCAATATTATTGGGTCGCGCCGCCAGTGCCCATAGGCGAATTAGTGATACGGTGCGGCGTATTGAGCGGCTAAGAAGTGAGGCACAGGGATTGGAGAGCACTTTGCGTGCAATTCGCGGTCACTATGTCGCCAACAATTGCGGTTCTATGATAGGTTGAAATCAAAGGCAATTCCTGCTCCTTTTCCATATCAGCGCTGATGATCGGTAATGCCGGAATTTGCAGGATCCGAGGTTCGCCTTTACCGGACCGATGTGGATTGTGATAATTAGTGCTATAAATGTGTTCGGTTTTTAGGATGGCAACGGCGACTTATAATTCTATTCGTTATCGAAGAATTGACCACTCGAAAGCAGATATCATTGTTTTGTGGAGCTCAAATGCTATATACCACATTATTATATGGTTTATTACAATAATAATTTTCGTGGTTATATTTTATTCTACTGATCTAATTTTTGATAGAACATACTCTGATAAGGGATTAATTGATGCTTTTTTGCAATTTTTCATTGATCCATTTTACAATGGCTTGTTGATTGTTTTATGGCTCTCCCTAACTCTTGACTACATCCGTATTCTCCGCCTGCAAATCGACCTCCGGTCAAGGACGATCGTTTGGGAGAAAATATCCCTGCGGAATATCTGTGTCGCCCAGCGCGAATTATCCGACGTGCACGCCGTCCTACAGCCGCGTGAATCCCTATTCCTTCCACAACCGGCGCGTCTCGAGTTGGCGGACGAATCGCTGCCGATCGAGATCCGTCGGCCCTGGCGCCAGCGGTCCGCTCAGCTTGCCGGGGACCTTGCCGCAATGACCGATCTGCCGCTCGTCAACCACTCGGGCGGAACAGCCCGTTGAAACGCCGACTTGCCGTTGGGCTAGCGGCTGAAATATCGGTCGAATAGCTGAACGATGACGGATCGGTCGCGCCCTACCCGACACACAAATCCCGGTGGATGCGCAATAATTCGGGGACCGTTTCGGGATTGCGGCGGCCGAAGCCGCATTCGGTGGCGATGTCGTAGTCGGTGACCACCTTGTCGGCTGCCGCCATGCGCTTGCGACCGCCGTCGACGCCGTCCGTGTGATGCACCAGGCCGATGATCAGGCGGGTGGTACTGGGGATTGCAAGATCCGCCAACGGGGCGAAATAGGCATCGTCGTCGCGGTCGCGCGGCACCGGCATATGGATGAAATCGACCGGACGCGGCGAGGCCGACACGATGCCGTTGGCGAAGGCAACGCTGACCGAGAGATCGCTGGGCTGGACGATATGCTGATGGCCCGGATCGCCGTAACACAGATGTATGCCGAGTTCGACGCCGGCCGCCACGTGGCCGCATAGCCGGCCAATGCGTGCAATCGAGCCGTCGATCGCCGGGGCGTAATGCAGTGTCGGACCGCCGGCATCTTCCGCGTCGACTACCTCGTAACAGACATCCCACTGGATCGCCAACCGGTCATGGGGGATCTCGGCCTGGATGCGGGCGAGGTCTTCCAGCATGCGCTGTTCCACCTTGGCCTCGATCGCCGCGCGGCTGTCGATCATGACGAAGCCCGACAACAAAGCCGTCGGTGTCGGCAGGGAGACCTGGAAGCGGGTGCCGGCGGCAATCACGCCGGCCTGGCTCAGCGCCTGGAACCTTTGCCAGCTCTCCAGCGCCTCCTCCGCATATCCCAGCGGCGCGATATCCACCGCGTCCGGCGATCCGTCGAGTTCGAAGAAATAACGTTTCACACTGTCCTTGAAGCCCGGCAGTTTGATCTCCCGCTCCACCCGGCGCAGACCGGCGGAGGCAGCGAAGGTTTTTTCCTGCCAGCGGATCCAATAGCCGCGCCCACCGGTTTCGCCATCTGGGATCCGGGTGCAGCAGGAGCCTAAACTGTCCGACACGGTCTTGAACACCGTATCGGTATCAGCCAATCCGACGCTGCCGACGAGATGGGCGTGGCGGTGTGGAGTGGTCATGGACGGGTCTCCCATTAATGCCGGCGTCGCCGACCGACCTTTTAGCTTTTACCGACCTTATGAAACCGATGCCGGTTGTGCAAAATGTGGTCGCTTTGGGTCCGGTCGATCGAAGACGCGTCAAATCAGTGCCGGCAGAGGACACCGAAATACGCTCATAGCGAATTGACGGGCGACCGGGAATGTCTGCTATGCTGTAACATAGCAACGAGCCGATCCGGCCGAAAAGAATGCGACCGTAATAGCAGGGAGACAATCATGACGAAATCCGTACGACTGGCGCTGGGGGCCGCCGCAGCTTTGGTGATGACCGCTGC
This sequence comes from Rhodobiaceae bacterium, assembly GCA_965224185.1. GTDB lineage: Bacteria > Pseudomonadota > Alphaproteobacteria > Rhizobiales. Next base: position 1,569,124 of record OZ245042.1, read on the forward strand.
CGCCGTGCCGGCGGCTCAAGCCGCGGAAGTGACCCTCAATGCCGCCAGTTGCTTCCCGATTGGCAGCCCGGTTTCCAAACCATTCGAGGCAGTGGTTGATGAAATCAACAAGCGCGGCAAGGGCGTAGTTCAGGTCAAGATGGTTGGCGGCGCGCCGGCGATCGGCAGCCCGTTCACCCTGACGCAAAAGATGGCCAAGGGCGCCTATGACATGGTGGGCTGTACCGAAGCCTATTTCGGTAACGTTCTACCGGAAGCGCCGGTTCTGCGGTTCGCGGAAAAGTCCTATGCCGAAATCCGCAAGAATGGCGGCATGGAGATCATGCAGGGCCTGTTCAACAAGAAGGGCCTGCATTTCCTCGCCCGGCATCACGATTTCGGGCCGTTTCATCTGTGGCTGTCGAAGCCGATCACCGGCCCGGATCTGACTGGCCTGCATCTTCGGGTGTCGCCTGTTTATACGGCGTTCTTCACTTCGCTCGGCGCCACGGTGCAGCAATCGAATATCGCCCAGGTCTACACCTATATGGAAAACGGGACGGTGCAGGGCTATGGCTGGCCGGCGCTCGGCTGGGTGCCGTCCTGGGTCAAGGTCACCAAGTACCGTGTCGAACCGGGCTTCTATAACGGCACACTGCACACGCTCGTCAACTTGGACAAATGGAACAGCCTCGATGAAGCGCAGCAGAAAGTGTTGACGGAGGTCGGGCTGGAATTCGAGGCGCGGTCGGAACCGGATAGCGATTATTTAAAAAACGGTCTGAAAAAGCAAAAGGAATGGATGGCCTCCGAAGGCATGGAGACGATCACGCTGGAGGGTGCGGATCGGGACAAGTGGCTGGGCGCGGCCAGCGACGCCGGGTGGAAGGAAGTGCTTGACCGGTCACCGGAAGTCGGCGCCAAGCTGAAAGCCTTGTTTGCCAAATAGCTCCGACGGATCGATGTAACTTCAGGGGCGGCGTCTCCCGCCGCCCCGTTTCTGTCTGACCGAAATGACCCTATGCGCCGACTGATTGACCTGTTCGAGGCCGGTTTCAAACGGCTGCTCCTGTTTCTGATTGCCTGCGTGGCGGTGTCCATCGGCCTATACGCGATCCTCATTCCCCTCAATCTGCTGCTGATCAAGATGCAATGGGGTGGCATCTGGTGGCTCTACGAGGCCGTCGAATACACGCTTTACATGGGCATCTTTCTGGGCGCTCCTTATGTGCTGCATCAAGGCGCCCATGTGCGGGTCGACGTGCTGATCGGTTCATTGCCGCCGCCGATCGCCGCTCGGCTGGAACAGGCAATCGATGCCGGCGGCATCATCATTTGCCTTGTCCTTTGTTACTACGGCTTGCGGGCCATGGTTTCGGAATATCAAGACGGCACCATGCCGGATAAGGATCTGCGTATCGCCAACTGGATCATGATGGCGGTGTTCGCGTTTTCGTTCTTCCTGCTGGCGATCGAGTTCGTCCTGCGCATAAGGCGGGCGCGTGAACTGGTGGCCGAGGGCCGCGCGGCAACCGGGTTATAGGGGCACGTTGATGGAATGGTACGCGGCTTTCGCGCTGCTTCTGGGCACGGTATGCCTGATCATGTTTTTGGGCATGCCGGTGGCGTTTGCCTTCTTCGCCGCCAATATTGTCGGCACCTATCTGTTTGTCGGCGGCGATATCGGCCTGTTGTTCATGCCGCTGGAATTCCACAACGCCATCAAGTTCACCCTGACGCCGATCGCCCTGTTCCTGCTGATGGGCGAGATCCTGCTGCAGACCGGGGTGGCGTTTCGCGCCATCGGGGCGATCGACCGCATGATCTCGCGGGTGCCCGGGCGGCTTTCGGTGGTATCGATCGTCGGCGGCACCATTTTTTCCTCCCTGTCCGGCTCGACGATCGCCAATACGGCGACACTCGGCTCGGTGCTGTTGCCGGACATGATCAAGCGCGGCTACCACCCATCGATCGCCATGGGGCCGATCATGGCGGTCGGCGGTATCGCCATGCTGATCCCGCCATCGGCGTTAGCGGTGCTGCTTGCGAGCCTTGCCGAGCAATCGGTGGCGCAATTGTTGATCGCCGGCATCGTGCCGGGGGCGTTGATGGCGTTTTTGTTTTTCGCCTATGTTGTCGGCCGCTGCCTGATCAATCCGGAACTGGCGCCGGCCTATATCCCCGATGACAGCGCCATCGACCAGCCGGTGACCGTGACCTTGAATATCGGCGGCCGCAGCCGTTCGGCGACTTATGACGGCCGGCATAACCGGCTGATCAACCGTGTTCTGCCGTTCGTGGTCTATATCCTGCCGCTGATGATCATCTTCGTGGTGGTGGTCGGCTCCATCTTCTTCAAGATCGCCGCCCCGACCGAGGCCGCCGCCCTCGGCTGTCTGGCGTCGCTCGGCGCCTGCTACCTGTTCCGGCTGCTCAACAACACAATTACCATATCGGGCATTGAGGGCGCCCAATTCACCTGGCGGGCGATCGCCCGATCACTGATGGACACGGCGAAGATCAACACCATGATCTTGTTCATCATCGCCGGCTCGCTGGTATTCAGCCAGGCGCTGTCGAATTCCGGCGCCACCGACGGGCTGCTCAGTGAAGTCGTGAAGATGGACCTGACGCCGCTTGCGGTGGTCATCATCATGGTCGCGGTTTTGTTGTTTCTGGGCGCCTTCATGGACCAGGTGAGCATGCTGCTGCTCACCCTGCCGTTCTTCCTGCTCGGCTCGCAGTCCATGCAGGCGGTGTTCAATATCGACGTCATCTGGCTGATGGTGCTGATGCTGATCACCATGGAGATCAGCCTTTTGACGCCACCCTTCGGACTTCTGCTTTACGTCATGAAGGGTGTCGCGCCCTTTGACGTCTCGGTGGGCCAGGTGGTGCGGTCCGCCCTGCCCTTCATCATCATTGAGCTCGCGGTGCTGATCTTGTTGATCGCCATTCCCGACGTGGCCACTTGGCTGCCGAGCTATGTGCGTTAGATTGGTCTACGAATGAATACCAACACAGCCATGAATGGCCGACGGCCGGTCCGCATCCTGGAGATCGTCAATTATCCGGGATCCGGTGTCGGCCGCATGGCCCGGGCCCTCGCCGAAGACGGGGCCGAACGGGTCACCGTGGACGCGCATCGCGGCGTCGGCCTGCCCGACGCTCCCGATGATTTCGACGCGATCATAGTGCTCGGGGGGGCGCAATCGGCGCTGGATGATGCCGACTTTCCCTATTTTCCGAAGCTCCTGGACCTGATGCGCGGCTTTGCCGATCAGCGCAAACAGGTTTTGGGGATCTGCCTCGGTTGCCAGCTTGTGGCGCGGGCTTTCGGTGGCGGCAACGTCCTCGATACCGGTCTGGAATTCGCCTATCATCCGGTGCGTCCGACAGCGGCGGCGGCGGCCGATCCGCTGCTCAACGTCATGCAGGACGCGGTCACGCTGTTTCATTGGCATACGGACACGGTCACGGCGCCACCCGGCGCGGTGCACCTGGCCGAGAGTGATCAGACGGCCAACCAGGCGCTCAGGATTGGTGACACGGTCTATGCCATTCAGTTCCATTTCGAGGTGGACCGCGCCATGGCGGAGGCCTGGTGCGCCAAGGGCTTCGACTATTTAGACGGCAAATTTGAAAACTGGCGGGCGGATGTCGCTGATCAGATCGAACGCTTTGAGCCGGCGGCGACCGCATTCTGCGATACCCTGACACGGCGCTGGCTGGAATTGGTACGCGAAACGCGGCAATGATTTCTTTGTGTTATTGGTCCGGCTTCCCCGTCGGTCTGCCTCGCTGATCATTCGACACTCTAACCAACGCCCTTGGCTTCGTCGCGGCTGCGCTGCAGCAGGTCCAGGTTGCCGCGAATGACCGTGTTGCCGGGATCCATGTTCAGGGCCCGTTCCAGAGTGCGCTGCGCCCGGTCGCGTTCCTCGCGCAGCAGATAGGAATAGCCCATATTGTTGAGGATCACAGGCGAGGGGCCGGCGAGTTTGGTCGCGGCCTCATAGGCGCGGTCGGCCAGGTCGAAACGGCCGAGATGATCATAGGAGGCGGCAAGCCCGATCCAGGCTTCGGTGTCATTGGGTGCCTGCTCGACGGCGCGCCGATAGTGCTTTTCGGCCAGGCCGTAACTTTCATTGCGAAAATGGACCTTGGCCTTGGCCAGGTCATCGTCGCGCTCGCCGAGCAGCGTGGTGTGGAACGCGGTGCGGGCATGGGTCATGTTTTCGTCGGAATCGCGGAACTCGGTGGGTTCCGGCCGGGTCAAGCCGTAATCGGCGGTGGCGATGGAAGATTCCATCGGCTGGTGGCCGCATCCGGCGAGCGTCAAAGCGGCCACGGCCAGGAGCACGGGCTTGAAGAGATTATCGATCATGTGAGCCACCCCGTCAGATCAGGTCCAAATTCGGATCGCCCCGCGACATGGCCGCTTTCAACGATCACCTCAGTTGAAACAAGTGTGGCACAGACGTTTTAATTTGACGGTAAGGCTATCAATCCGATGTGAGCTTATTCATTGTTACTTTGTTAAACTTGCCTGTGTGATTTATAGCATAAATACGTATATTTTTAAAGTAATAAGCTTCGATTTGACTTGGGGGACGTTAACCAGACCTGTTGAGCATTGATCGATGCTCTAAAAACCCGTCGCCATTAGCCGCACAATTGCTGGCAACAGGGCGACGATCATGACCACCGGAAAGATGCACACGGTCAAAGGCACCGACAATTGAGCCGGCAGCTTGTAAGCCTTCTCCTCTGCCCGCGACAGGCGCTGGTGGCGCATGTCATCGCTATAGACCCGAAGTGCCTCGGTGAGACTGGATCCCAGTTCCTGGGATTGCTGCAGCAGAACGGCAAAGGACCGTGCCTCCGGAAGGCCAAGGCGGTGGCCCATGCTTTCCAACGCTTCGGCCAGCGGGCGGCCGGCACGGATTTCCAGAGTTGTGATCGATAAGTTGGTGCTCAAGGCCGGGTAGCCGTCGGCAAGTTCGGTGGTGATGCGCTCCATCGCGGCTTCCATGCTCAGGCCGGCATCGGCGCATACGACCATGAGATCCAGGAAATCGGGAAAGCCATTGCGATATTCGTTGTTGCGGCTCTTGCGCCGCTGACCGAGATAAAATTGCGGCGCCAAATATCCGGCCAGCGCCGCGCCGGCAATCGCAGCCCAGAAGTAAGCGGTTTCGGCCTGTGGAAAAAATATCGGCATGGCCACAAGGGCGCCAATGGTCGCCAACCCGGCCATCGCCACGCGCGCCATGAAGTAATAGGCGACGGCTTTGGGGTGAAAGAAGGCGGCCTGGACGAGTTGCTCCTGGAGTTTTTTTGCCGCCTTACCATCATTGGTGTCGAAATAGCTGCTCGCCCGGTCAACCAGCCGGCGCGCGGCGGCCGCCCGTTGTTCCTTTTGCACATCACCGCCGGCCACGGCCTGCGGCTCGTCGTAGTCCTTGTGGATCCTGCGGCGCACGGTCTTGCGGCGGCCGGCCAATGTGACGGCAAGGACCGCGCCGCCGGCCGCGATGATAAAAATGACGGCTTGGAGGACAAGTGCGCCGGCATCCATCCCCGAAAACACATTCGACACCATGGATTGAAACATCGGCTAGATCCTGAAATTGATCATCTTGTACATCAAGACATTGCCGAACAGCATCCAGCCGCCGGCAGCGCCAAGACCAATATGGGTCGCCGTATCGTTCCAGACTTCGCCGTAGAAACTCGGCGAAATGGACTGGATGACCAGGAACAGGAGGATCGGAAGGGCCGACAAGAGCAACGCGGAGAACCGACCTTCGGCGGTCAACGCTTTGATCTTGCGCCGCATTTTTAATCGCATCCGAATGACGGCGGACAAGTTCTGGAGGATCTCACGCAGGTTGCCGCCGCTAGAACTTTGAATTGAAACGGCGGTTACGAACAATGCAAGATCAGCCTGTCCGACGCGAAACAGCAGATTGCGCATGGCTGAATCCATATCAGACCCATAGGTGACTTCGTCGACCACCAGCCCGAATTCAGAACCCACCGGGTCGGCCATTTCGCGCGCCACCATGGAGACCGCCACTGGCACCGGGTGGCCGGCACGCAGCGACCGGACAATGATGTCGATCGCCTCAGGAAACTGGCCGCCGAACTGGGACTGGCGCCGCTTGCGCAACCAGCGCAACACGATTATCGGCAACAAAACACCGCCGGCGAGCGCGCCGGCCACGGCCTCCAGCGGCTGCCTGTCGGCGGCCATCAACAGGACGACAAATATCGCCACAGCGGCGATCATGGCCATCAGCGTCAGCTTGCCCATGCCGATCGTCAGTCCGGACTGCAGAACCAGGCGGTTGAGCCAGGCGATCGGCAGGGTGTAGCCGCCGCTGATCGACAGGCCGCGCTCACGGCGCAATTGCGCCATGGTGCTCCGCTGATCGACATGCTCCTCCATGATCTTCAGCCGGCGGTTGATGCGGCCGCGTGTTTCCGAGCCGCCGGCGAGCAACAGATACAGCGCTTCGACGATCAGGATCCCGGCCAGGGCGGCGAATCCATAGATGATATAGGCGTCGTCAAACAGGTCCGGCACGTGTCGCTCACAAGGCTTGAGACGGATCGAAATAGGCGCCCGGGATCTCTATGCCCTTGGCAACCAGTTCGGTGAGGAAGCGCGGGCGGACGCCGGTGGCCTGGAAGTGGCCCTCCACGGTGCCGTCATCGCCGGTGCCGTCGCGTACGAAACGGTAGATTTCCTGCATCTGGATGATATCCCCTTCCATGCCGGTGATTTCGGCGATCGAGGTGACCCTGCGCTTGCCGTCGGACAGGCGCTGCAATTGCACGATGACCTGGATGGCGGCGGCGATCTGGCCGCGGATGCTGGAGACCGTCATCGGCATGCCGGCCATGCCGATCATCTGTTCCAGGCGGGAAATGGCGTCGCGGGGCGTGTTGGCGTGGATCGTGGCCATGGAGCCTTCGTGGCCGGTATTCATGGCCTGCAACATGTCGAAGGCCTCCTCGCCGCGGCACTCGCCCAGGATCACCCGGTCCGGCCGCATGCGCAGGGCGTTCTTGACCAGTTCGCGCTGACGGATCTCGCCATTGCCTTCCGTGTTGGGGGGCCGGGTTTCCATGCGTCCGACATGGGGCTGCTGCAATTGCAGCTCGGCGGCGTCTTCGATGGTGATCAACCGTTCGTGCTCGGAGATGAAGTTCGACAGGGCGTTCAGCATGGTCGTCTTACCGGAGCCGGTGCCGCCGGAAATGATCATCGTCACCCGGGCGCTGACGGCAGCCGCCAGCAATTCGGCCATTTGCGGCCGCAGCGCGCCGAACTCCACCAGCTTGTCGAGGCCGAACGGTTTCTTGGAGAATTTACGGATTGAGACCAGGGGACCGTCGACGGCGACCGGCCGGATCGCCACATTGACGCGGGAGCCGTCGGCCAGGCGGGCGTCACACATGGGATAGGATTCATCGACCCGGCGGCCGACATAGGAGACGATCCGGTTGACGATGCGCAATAAATGGGCCTCGTCCTTGAAACGCACGGGAACCGGTTCCAGCATGCCGCGCCGCTCGACGAACACGCATTCATGGCCGTTGATGAGGATGTCGGAGATCGTCGGATCCTTCAACAGCGGTTCGATCGGGCCGAGGCCAGTCATCTCGTCGAGCACGTCGGCGACGAACTCGTTGAGCTCGGTCGCATTGAGCGCCAGGCGCTCCGACATGGCATATTCGGCGACCAGGTCGTGGATCTGGGAATGCTTCTCCTCGTCCGACATGTTTTCCAACACCGAAAGATTGATCTCCTCGATCAGTTTTCGGTGCAGGCGGACCTTGGCCTCGATCAGCTTGTCATTGCCGCTCCGGGGCTCGGGTTTGGTTTCAACCGGCGGCGGGGGTGTAGGCGCCTCCGGCTCAGGTGACAGAGCGGGAGCGGAAATCACGTCGGCGATCGGTGCCGGCGGCACAGCGGGCACTTCCGGTTGGCGAGAGGTAAAGCGACCGAGCATGTCTTGGTGTCCTTCCTAAATCCGTATGGTTAGGTGGCGGCCGGCAGACGCCTGGAGGCGAGCGACAGGCCGCGCGGCATGGCCAGCCAGGAGCCGGCCTTCCTGTCGTCTTCGGGCTCCGGCAGAACGATTGCCTGCATGTCGCGGCTCACACGATTGCCTTTCTTCAATGTCTCCAGCGGCACGCCCTGGTCGATTGCTTCGCGGACCAACCGGTAGTCGTTGACCACGGTACCGGCAAAATGCTCGCCCAGGGCGGAGACGATGTCGGCGCGGCGCAAGCCGGTTTCCAGAAGCCGTTGCTCGAACCGGTTGACAATGACCCGTGGCTGCACCCGGTCGCCGACCCGCTGGCGAATGGCATTGATCAAACGGCGGGTATTGCGCAGGCCGGGCACGGTCATTTCGGAGACCACGAATAGTTCGTCGGTGCCTAAAAGCACATTATCCGTCCAGGAGAACCAGGTGCGCGGCATATCGATGATGACCTGGTCGAAATGGGCCGATACCAGATCGAGCAGATGGGTGACGATGGTGGCGTCGAAGGAGTGCATTTCCGCCGGCCGATTGGGGGCGGCGACCAGCGCCAGGCCGGATTCGTGGCGCGACAGCATGACCTCCAGGAGCTGCCTGTCGAGACGCTCCGGACGCGGCTCGATTTCGGTGAGGTCGAGTTGCGGGGTCAGGTCGAGATAATCGGCGCAGGCGCCATGCTGCAAATTGAGATCGACGATGCAGGTGGACCGGGATTCTTTCCTGGCCCGGCGATTGAGCAAAAAAGCGGTCTGGATGGCCAGTGTGGTCACCCCGACGCCACCGGCCGAAGGCAGGAACGTGTAAATTTCCGACCGGCTCGGGGCCTCCGCTTGCGGCGGCCGCGCGGCCCGGTTGAAGGCGGAAAGCAGGTCCTCCTGGTCGACCGGCTTGACCAGGAAATCGGTGACCTGGATCTGCAGCAGCGAGCGGGCAAACGCCTGGTCGACCTGCTGGGTTATCACCAGGACCGCCATGTCCGGCCCGAGACCTTCCGACAACCGGCGCAGGGCCTCCACATGGTCCTGCCGGCTGGCATCGACATCGACGATGATGACCGCACAAGGCAGGCTGGTCAGGCGGTCGGCAACCTGTTCGAACGGCGCTGGAAGTACATGCAACGCCGCCGGTCCGCCGGCCGCGAAGGCGGCGCGGGCGGTCTCCTCCAATGCCTGGTCCCTGGTGACCAGCACGATGCCGCCGGTCACCGGTTGAGCATTCGTGGTATCGGCCTGTTGATGGTGCATTGTGATGTTACCCAAATCCCACCGTTACTGGGTTTGTGTGCCGCCGGCACCGGTCTGGGTCGGCGCGCCGGTATCATAGGTGTCGGCCATGGCCGAGGGGGCAGCCGGGCCGGCGTGATAATTGGCGACCGCATTGCCCATGCGCGTGCCGTCAAACCGAATGTCCTTGTCGCCGGCATAGGGCGGCCAGGGATCGATCATCTGCAGGGCTGCGTTACCGGCAAGGGCATCGCCGGACCATGGGGTCATGGTGTCGCTACGGGCGAGGTAATCGGCGCATCCGGCGACCGTGATCATCAGGCAGGGCGCGACGACGCGCAGCGCGGCCTTGGCAAACTTAACGGGCGTCCACATGGGGAACCCTCCTGGTGGCTTTCGGGAAATCGATGATGTGGCCATGGGTCTTCGGCCGGCCGGTGTCCTTCTCCAGGGACGCGGTCTTGACCTCGTCCTTGCCGATGAGGAAGAAATCGACATCGTTTGCCGGCTTGGAACCGTCGAGGGGAGTCTTGGCCACTTCGCCGGGAGCGATCGGCTTGACCAGGCGCGGCGTGACGATGATCGCAAGATCGGTCTCCTGCTTGCGATAGGAGGCGCTGCGGAACAGGGCGCCGAGCACGGGAACCTGGCCGATCCACGGCAATTGCTCTCGGGCGGTGGTGCTGGTGGCCTGCAACAGGCCGGCCATGACGAAGCTTTGGCCGTCGCGCAATTCCACGGTGGTCGAGGCGCGGCGGACGATGAGGCTCGGCACTTCCACATTGCCGGCCTTGACGGTGACCGTCGGATCGAGCTGGCTGACTTCGGGCTCGATGATCAGATTGATGAGGCCGTCGGACAGCACCGTCGGGGTGAATTTCAAACCGACACCGTAGCGCTTGAACTCAATGGTGATCTTGTCGTTATCTGCCTGGACGGGGAACGGGAATTCGCCGCCGGCCAGGAAACTCGCCGTATCACCGGACATGGCGATCAGATTGGGTTCGGCCAGGCGCCGGGCGAGGCCGCGTTTTTCCAAGGCCTTGACGATGACGTCGGCGTCGACCCCGCCGCTCAGGAGTTGACCGACAATCGTGCCGAAGGGAGTGCTGCCGGAAACCAGCCCGGCGGAACCGATCATGGCGCCGAAACGGTTGCCCAGCACTTCCCAGCGCACGCCGAGCTCGCGGCCGGCAATGCGCGAGGCTTCGATGAAGCGCACTTCCAAAAGCACCTGCTGCGATCGGGAGATGGAGACGGAATTGATGACGCCGGAGCCGAACTGCTCGGCAATTTCCAGGGCCTTGTTAAGGGACACCGCGTCCGGCGCCGTGCCCGACAGCATGATGCGGCCATTGACCGACGAGACCTTGATGCGGGTGCCCGGCAATTGACGGCGCAGGGCACCGGCAAGCTTGGACGTATCATAAGAGATTTCCGCCTCGATGACGCCGACCAGGCGCTTTTGTTCGTCGAACAGGGCGACCGACGTGGTGCCGATCTTGGTGCCGGTTATGTAAAGCGACCGATCGGTGAGCGGCACCACATTGGCGATCGCCTCGTCGCCGACGACAATATCGGTGAAGCTCTGGTCGGTGCGGATGGTGCGCGACTTACCCCTGGCGATGCGCACGGTCGCGCCGCGGCTGGAGGAGTGCAGCTTGACGACACGCTCGGAGGCCTGTGCCGCCGGGGCCAAGGACAGACCGGCGCCGGAAAGGCCGGCGATTGTCCCGGTTGCCAGGACCAGCGCCAGGCAGGCCCTCCAAAGGGCGCCCCGACGAGGTTGCGCCAGGTGTAACGAAGTAGATTTGGACATAGATCCCTCCCTATCGGCGCTATCCGCCGGTCCGGACAATCAATTATTCGGTAAAGTTCGCCGCCTCGCGCGGCACCAGGTGCTCGGCGCGACCATTAACGGAGGACACGAAGATGGTCGCCATGCGGCGGACCGGCTTGGCGGTCGGCGGAGCATCGTCGTGGGTCGACACGGCAGCGCCGGCGGCCAGATCGCTCAAGGTGACGCGGCGGGATTGCGATGCCCGCATGTTGCCGGCCTGGCGCAACAACAGGCTCAAGGTCCCGATCGATTGCGCAAGGGCCACCTTCTGGGCATCGAAATCGCCGACCTCCAGGGTCACGGCCTTGACAACGGTCGGGGCGTCCTGGCGTTCATCGGCGGTCTGGTCGACGGCAAGCACGCGTACACCGCGCAGGATGATATCGGTGGACCCGACCCCCGCGCTGACCTTTTTACGGGTCAGAAGCACATCGACCCGGTCTCCAGGCAGCACGAAGCCGGCAACGCCACCGACATCGTTGACGCGAATGGTGATGGCACCCATGCCTTCGGAAATGATGGATGACAGCGACGCCCGCTGGCCCGGGCCGGTGATTTTGGTGGCCAGGATCGGCTCATTGGCCTCCATCGGCGACAGCACCACGCGGCGGCCCTGCTTCAACACATCATCGACGGACCGGAATGCGCCGGCGGGCATGGCGTCGGTGGGCCATGGGATCTCACGCAGGTTCGACGACCCCAGAACCGCACCATAGCGCAGGCCGGAATCGGCGATGACCAGGGTATTGAATTCGGCGGGCTTGTGATTGGCCTCGATCTCCTGCATCCGCGAATCAGCCCGCGCGTTGATCCAGTAATGGGAGGCAAAGACCGCCGCGGCGCCTGAAACCAGCGCCAACACAAGCATAATTATAGTGCTTCCCCGCATACCATCTCTCATGAATTAGACACAACAGATGTGCGGTTATAGTACAAATATCTTGTGTTACATTTGATATGTTCGAGACATTTACAGCAAAACTTTAAGCAGGATTTACTAAAATTTTAATGACCTGAATCAGATGCTCAACAAACGCCTGGAAGTCACTGCTAAGACTCGCACAATTCGGCCGCGAGCGTGTCGATCGCTGCCTGCACACCGCCGCCTTCATGGGCGATTTGCAGTGCCTTCAAACCGGTTTCGATGACCGACAAAGTGCCCAGGATCATCGGCGCGTTGACATGGCCCATATGGGCGATGCGGAACGCCTTGCCTTCCAGATCGCCAATGCCGATGCCGACCACGACGCCGCATTTTTTGTCGCAAAACTCCAGGAGCGCCTGCAGCGCCTCGGCGTCGGGCAGCAAGATATTGGTGACGGAATCGGCGCGCTGTTCCGGTTCGATAATATTGAATTCCAACACCCCGCCGCGTGCCCATACCTCCACTGCCGCGCGGACCGCCCGTGCCAGGATGCGGTGGCGGTTGAAGGCATGGTCGAGCCCCTCCTCCAGGAGCAGGTCCAAGGCCTTGCGCAGGCCGAACAACATGTGCTCGGGCGGCGTGCCGCAATATTTCTGGTAATGGACTTCGCCCTCGCGGCGCGTCCAGTCCCAGTAAATCGTGCGCAGACCGGCATTCTGGTGGACGGCGACCGCCCTGTCGCCGGCGGCGACGAAACTGAGGCCTGGCGGGGTCATCAGGCCTTTTTGCGAGCCGGACACGGCGACATCGACGCCCCAATCGTCCATAGCGAAGGGCATGGTGGCCAGCGAGGCGATGGTATCAACCATGAAAAGGGCGTCATGGCCCGCGGCATCGATCGCCGCCCGCAGCGCCGGAATGTCGTTGACGACGCCGGAGGCGGTATCGATCTGCACCACCAGGATCGCCTTGATGCGGGCTTGCGTATCGGCACGCAGTCGTGCCTCCAAGGCCGCCGGGTCGACCGCGCTGCGCCAATCGCCGGGCAATATCTCCACCGACACGCCGAGCATGGCGGCCATCTCGCCCCAACCGGCGGCGAAGCGGCCGCTTTCGAGCACCAGCACATGATCGCCGGCGGACAGGACGTTGCTCACCGCCGCCTCCCAGGCGCCGTGACCGTTGGCGGCGTAGATATAGGTGCGCCCTTTGGTCTGGAAAACGGTACGTAGATCGTTCAGGCAGCTTTCGGTGGTCTCCAGAAGATCGCCGGTATAGATATCGACGGCCGGCCGATGCATGGCGGCGAGCACCTGGTCGGGCACCGTGGTCGGCCCGGGAATTGCCAGAAATTCACGCCCCTGTCGAACGCTCATGGGATGTTTCCTTCATTAATTTCGGCGCCTCACGCGCCCGGCCCCTGGGGTATGGTTGAACGCTGCGGGCGACCGACACGGCTTTCACGAAATGCCAGATAGACACTGCTGGAAAAGATGATGACGGCGCCGATCCACACGAAACGGTCGGGTATCTCGACAAATATCAGATAGCCGAGAATCGCCGCCCAAATCAATTTCAGAAAATCGAAAGGCATGATGGTGATGGCTTCCGCCTCGCGCAGGGCCTGGGCCACACCCAACTGGGCAAGGGTGCCGATGACGGCGAGTATTGTTAGAAGGGCAAAGGTCGCCGTTGACGGCATGCGCCAGACCAATAAAGCCGGAATGAATGACAGGGTGGACAGCAGGATGCTCATATAGATGGTCGTCGTGCTACTTGATTCGGTGCGCCCCAGAACGCGGATGACGATCAGGGTCACGCCCCAAAACAGGGATGAAACCAGGGCAAACGCGGCGCCGGCATCGATCGCCTGGAAGCCCGGGCGCAGGATCACCAACGCTCCGACAAACCCGAAGATGGTGGCCAGCCAGCGACGGGCGCGAAAGCGTTCGCCCAAGACCAGGACACCGAGCAGGCCGGCAAAAATCGGTGCGGTGAAGCTCAACGCGGTCACATCGGCGACCGGTGCCAGACTCAAGGCCATGAAATACGCCGTCATGGCGCAGACATTCAGCCCGGCGCGCAGAAAATGCACCGGTAGTCGATCGGTCCGCAAAATGCCGAGACCTGCCCGCCAGAACCACGGCATGAAGATTATCAATCCCAAAAATGTGCGAAAGAACACGATCTGGAATGGATGCAACTCCGCCGACACGTAGCGCACCAGAACATGCATGGTCGAAAATCCGATCGTGGCGGCCACCATCAGGGCAATGCCACGCGTCGCGCCGGAGAGATCCGACCACCATTGCCGCATCCGGACGGGAACCAGGAGCATGGCAATCCTTCGCGGAAGGGGAAGACTTGAACCGATCACTTTTGGAACCGGGGGCGTCCATCGAAACAGACGGGCGCAGCTTAGCGCCAATCCGGACGCCGGAACAATGATCCCGCCGCATGCCTGCCATGGCGGCCGCAAATAGCAAGGCCGTTGTCGTCACCGAATTCGGAGGCACATCCGGGTGTGCTTGATATACCGTATTTTACGTATAGCATGCCTTAAATACCATAACCCGACGGCACAACAGGGAGACAGACATGGCATTGCGAAAATACATTATCGAACGCGATATTCCCGAAGTCGGAACCCTTGACCGCGAGCAATTGCGTGGCGCCGCCGCCAAATCGAATGAGGTCCTGACCGAACTCGGACCGGATATTCAGTGGCAGGAAAGCTATGTCGCCGGCGACAAGACATTTTGCGTCTATCTGGCGAAAGACGAAGCCATCATCCACAAGCATGCCGAGATGAGCGGCTTTCCGGCAACGAAGGTCACCGAAATTTCCAAAATGATCGACCCGACTACGGAGGCTTGAGCTTAAGACAGGCTTGGTTTTGCCCAAAAAACACCCGTAAGGCGGTGCAAGCCCATCGCCTAATAAACGGAGTCGGTGCGAATTGTGAAACAGTCATTCCCGCGAAAGCGGGAATCCAGGGCTTGGAACAAAGGCCTATATATCCGATCCTGGATTCCCGCTTTCGCGGGAATGACTGGGTGACTTGACTTGTGGACCCAATTTTCGCAACCCGCTTTGGCGCCTACTGCGTCGCCGAGACCCGCACCTTTACGCTGGAGACCGCGGTGAGCGCATTGGGCAGGCCGCCGCCGAACTCGGCATCGTGTCCGGGGGGACCCAGATCGATCGCCGCCTCCAAGAGGATCCGCGTCACCTGATCGGGGGTCAATGTGGGATCGCGCTCCAGCAGAAGGGCCACCAAGCCGCTAATATGAGCCGCGGCGAGCGAGGTGCCCGACGGGGTCTGATAGCTGTTATTGGCGGCCGGACTCAGGATCTTGACGCCGGGTGCGGCGATGGCGATGTGGCGGCCGCGATTGGCGGCCTGGAACAGGCTGTCCCGGTGATCGGTGGCGGTGACGGAAAGCACGCTCGGATCAGCGGCCGGATGGAGCGGCGGCGATTTCGGCCCGGCATTGCCGGCGGCGCCGACCAGGATGACATGGCGATCGCGGGCGGCTTTCATGGCGCGCGACAGGAACGGGTCGCGCGGGCCGGCAAAGCTCATATTGACGATCCGCGCCTGCTCCCCGACCGCCCAGTCCAGGCCGGTGATGACATTGTAGGTGGTGCCCTGAGCGGTGCCACCATTGGGATTCGGCGCGAAGGCGCGCACGGCCAGGATGGCCGCCGACGGAGCGACCCCGGTGAGCGATCCGTGGGCGGCGATCACGCCGGCGATCGCGGTACCGTGGTCGTGCGGCTGCGGATCCGCCGCTTCCAACGTATCCAGGCGGCTCGTCACAGATCCGGCGAGTTCGGCATGATCGCTGTCGACGGCTGAATCGATCACCGCGACGCGCACCTTGTTGCCGCGGGCCAAGTCGTGCGCCGGCGGCAGGTTCATCCGGTCGAGAGCATATTGCGGCGACGGAGCCGCAGAGGCAGCCTGATCCTGCAGCGTATAGAGATAGTTGGGTTGAACCGCCGCGACGGTCGGGATCTGTTCGGCGGCGGCAATCACCTGGCGCACGGACCGGCCATCAATAATGCGATAGCGATAAAGGTCGGCGCCGATCAGCGCGATCGTTCGGGAAGATAGTGTTTGCAGGCCTTGGGCCTGCTCGAAGGCGGCGATGGTTTGTGGGGTCTGGCCGTCCTGATAGATGATGACGACCTCGTCCGGCACGAAGCGGGTTTCGCCGACCGGCGGCAGGCCCGATCCACCCTGGGTGAGTGTGAAATCCGGACGCGGCCGGGGCAGCGGAATGGCGGCCAGGCGGGTCTGGCGACGCACAATTTGTGTCTTTTTCGGTTTTCTACCCTTCTTCTTGACGCGCGCGGTCGTGGTGGTGCGGCGTTTCTTTTTTGCTTGCACGGTCGTCGTGGTGGTGCGGCGCTTCTTTTTTGCCCGCACGGTCGTGGTGGTGGTGCGGCGTTTCTTGCGCACTTGCTTTTTCTTGCGCCGCTGCTTCTTCCACTGGCGATGCAGCTTTTCCATCTGCGCCGCCGGAATGCGGTCCAGCTTGCCATTGTCATAACCCTCGCCGGTGCTGCCGCCGAAGCCGCCCGACCCGCCGCGGCCACCCTGTTGAGCTGAAGCAGCGGTCATGAAAACGGCCACGAAAACGGCGAGTATCGCGGTGAGAATGGAATATTTCATACCGGCATTCATGGTCGGCGCCTCCTCGGCGGTGGCAAACGGGCCACCATCATTATGATGCTTTATTTGGCGATATCTTGCCGATCCGGTCACGAACCCGGCAACACCATGCGCACAATGGATTTACGGGCGCGCAGATCGTCGCTGATCTTTTTCAGATCTATGGTTTCGCTGTCCTTGGCCGACAGACTAACACGAAACAGGCCGCCTGGCATCGGTCCCTCGACAATTTTCGCGTTCAGATCCTCCAACAAGGCGGCGATCTGGCCGATATCGGCATCCGCCTGGAAGCCGACGATCAGCGCCGGACCGGCGGCCGGGGTTTCCCCTTGAGAGGCCACCTGCATGGTGGTGTCGCCCGACCCTGAAGCGAGATAAGTGGCAATGATCCCAGCCTGGGCGAGGATCAACAGGGCGGCGGCAGCGCCGGCAAAGGCCATTTGGCGCGGCGCCAGATCAGCCAGCCATTGACCGATCCGATCGATCAGGCCCTGCGACACCGACTGTGCCTGCGGCGCCGGGCTGGCCTCGGCCTCAATCCGCTCCATGACCCGGGCGGCCAGACCGGCCGAGGGGGTGCCAAGCGCCTCGTTGGCGATGATGGTTTCGGCCAGTTCCTCGCGCACCAGTTCTTCCTGGCGGGCAAAGTCCGGGTCCGCGGCAAGACGCGCCGCGATACGCTCCGCATCGGCGTCATCGAGCTTGGCGGTGGCATACCAGGGCAGCAGCGCCTCAAGCTCTTCAGGTTCGGGATTTGTTGTCTTGTCCGTCATGGCCAACCTCGATCAATTCCGGCTTCGCGCATCGTCTCCGACAGCTTCTTGCGGGCATAAAACATCCGTGTCTTCACGGTGCTTTCGGGTATCCCGACAATTTCGCTGACCTCTCTGACCGACTTTTCGTGGTAATAGACGAGGTCGATGATTTCCTTGTGATCCGGCGACAGGGCATCGATGCATTGGCGCATCAGTTGCGCTTTGCTCGCCTTTTGCGCCGTGACTTCCGGCGTGTCGGCACTGTCGGCCATTTCGCCCATGGCGTCGTCCGCGTCGACGGTCGGCTTTTGGCCGCGCCGATGCGACAGCGCCTTGAAGCGGGCCATCGCCAGAAGCCATGTGGTCACCTTGGAGCGGAATTCGAACCGCCCTGCCTGGCGCCACACGTCCAGGAAAACATCGCTCGTCAAATCCTCCGCGCTCGTCTGGTCAGAGACAAACCGCAGAATGAACCGATAGACTCGGACATTGTGGCGGGCGAACAGGACCTGCATGGCCAACCGGTCGCCCTTTGCAATGCGCCTGACGAGTGTCTCGTCGGTCTCAGACTGGGTTTGGGTCGTGTCGAAACCCACCGTCTCATACTCCTTGGTCGCGCCAGCAGCCGAAAGGTTCAATTCCGTCGAGAATTTTGTTCGCCCCCGCCGGATGATCGCCGGCCGCACTCAGAAAGGCTAACCGGTTCGGACGAAAAATCAAAAGCTGAACATGGAAATTGCGCCTGCCGGTTAAATGCGGCGGCGCGGACCGGATCGTCGGAAAGGGTTACTTGAAGCGGATCTGGAACCGGGGCACGGCCGCCGTCATCGCCTGGTTATTGCCGCCGACAATGGTGAGCCGGTCGTCGGCGGGCCTTGTTCCGCAGCGCTGGATGCGGCGAAATGCCAGGCGCCGCGCGGCGGCATCGGCAAGCGCGCCTTTCAGACGGCGTTCCACGGATTGAGCAAAGCGGCGGTTCATGGCGGTTCCCCGGTTTTTCGGCCGGGATCACGCCCGGCCATTGCCCTATTTGTCGGGATGACCGGCTTTTTGGTTCAACAGGCGGAGGATTTTTACCGCGCCCAAAGCCGCCTATTCGGGAAATCCGGCGTCGACCAACACGCGCGGGGTCGCCAGAAATATCGCCAATCCGGCACAAAGGACCGGGAACAGGGCAAGCAGCCGGATGGTCGGTATCGGATCGCCTGTCAGATCAATGGCAAGCCCCACCGGCAGAGGTCCGAGCGAGGCGCCGACAACGGCGATCATCTGGCCGGTGCCCTGGATCGCGCCCAGGTGGAGGCGACCGAAATAGCGCGGCCACATAAAGGCGAACTGGGTCATCATCACCGCGTTGGTCAGCCCGAAGACCAGGGCATAGGCCAGTGCCGTCGGTAGGGTCGAGACCAGGGTGACGGCGAGCAGCGAAGTCGCCGTCAGCAGCAGGCCGGACATGAACATGAAGCGGGTCGGCAAGCGGTCGAACAGGCGGCCGATCAGCGGCATGGCAAGCACCATGGTGATCGCCGAGACCGGGAAGATGCGGGCCGCGGTCTGCGCCGACAACCCGCCGGCCGTCAGCAATGTGATCTGGTAGAAATGCAGGGTGGTGACCAGCATCGAAATGGCGAAGAGACCGGCGGCGATAATATAAAAGGCGGGCGTGCTCAGGGCCTCCGACAGCGACAGGCCGATCTCCGCCCCGGTCTTTCCCGGACGGTCGGTCGCATGAGGTTCTGCGGGCGCGCCATCGGGCCGCAGGCCGCGGTCCTCCGGCCGGTCATAGACCAGGATCAGGACCGGCGGTAGCAGCAGGATCCAGGTGGCGAGCCCCATCGCCACCCAGGCCCAGCGCCAGCCGAATGTGCCGATCAGATATTGCGCCACCGGCGGATGGATGGCCATGGAGGCGCCGAAACCGATGGTCATCAGGCCGAGGGCGAAGCCGCGATTTCGGTCAAACCAGTGGGAGACGATGTTGGCGCCGGTGAGCATCAGACTGCCCTGGCCCAAAAACCGTAGCGCGGCGAAGCCGACGGCAAGCCAGATCAGGCCCGGCGTGGCGGCAAATGCGATGCAGGCGAGCCCGAGAAGTCCGGTCACGGCGAGCATGACCCGGCGGCCGCCAAATGCGTCGACCCGTCGGCCGAGGAACGGGAGGCAGAAGGCGGCCGCCAGGGTTGCCCCACCATAGGCGCTGGCGATGGCCGATTTGGACAGACCGAGATCAGTACCGATCGGGCCGACAAAGACGCTGAATGTATGGGACTGGCCCGGCCCGGTGCAAAAGGCAGCGAGCCCGGCGACAGCAAGGATCGTCCAGCCGTAATAATAGCGGTTGGACAGGGCCTCGAAGCTGCGTGCGCGCAAGGACACAGAGGGCACGGCCGACCCCTTGTTCAGTCATTGATCCGGGACCTTAGCGGCTGATGCGCGGGCGACATAGGCGTCATTCGCATGCCTGCATGATGAATGGCGCAGGGCTCAGGCCATCCGGCTAGGTGGAGCGGGTGCATTAGCGATTTTCGTCCAGGTTCTCGTCGGGCACATCGCCATTTCTTTGGCTGAACGGCTGATCATAGGCACGGCCGGGCTCTCCCTTGGCGACAAACAGGCGCAGGGCCGTTGTCTGGTCCTCCCGGGTCAACTCCACTGACCGGGCGACCACGGATTTCAGTGTCCAACCCTGCAAGTCCTCGCCCTGGCGAACCCGATGGATTTCGCCGCTCTGCTCGTCCTTCAGCAAGGCGATACCGCCACTCTTGTCGATCACCACGCCGACCAGGCGAAAATGCAGCGGCTCCGGCGGTGGCGGCGGCGGCGGCGTCTTGGGTTCCGGCGGCGGCCGTTCCGGCTCCGGCGGCGGCGGAGGCGGCGGTTTGCTGCGGCTTGGCGCAAAAAGCGGCCGGTCGCGGGTCGCCGCCAATGTGTCCAGTTGCAGGGTCGACAGGGGATTGATGGACAATCCGCGGCCGTCATTGTCCTGGGCAAACGTCGACACCGAGGTCATGACAACCGCCAGCCATGACGCAAAGGCAACGATGCCTGGTCCGCGGCGGATCATGGGTCCGCCGTCTTGCGGTGACCGGCGACGACGACCTCGACCTTCAGCGGCGGTTCGTCGTCGTCGGTCTGCGAGCGGGCCGAAACCGGCCGTATTGTCAGCGATCGAACGGTCAGAAAGGGCAGGCCGGTTTCCATGCGATGCAGGACCTTTTGCAGACCGTCATTGGTGATTTCAAAAGATACCCTGAGATCAACCCGCCCCGGTTCCGGGTCGGACTGGCCTTCGGCAAAGATCTGCGTTTCCTGGATCCGGCCCTCGGCCGATTCGATGATCTGCGACGCCGATTGCTGCAAACCGGCGCCGGAGACGGCAATCGTATCACCGGCCAGATAGATCCGGGTCAGGTCCTGGCCCGGCGCCGGGCCGTCGCCGCTTTTGATGCCGGCCTGTTCGACACGGGCGTCCAGATTGGCGAGCAGACCCTGTTGCCGCTCGACGATCTCTTCCGATGAGGAGATGCCGATCATGGTCCCGGCGATCCAGATCGTCGAGCCGATGATCAGTGCCGCCGCCAAACAGGTGGCAATCAATCGCTGTGACCGGGTCGTCCCGTATTCGGCGCTCATGATCCCGGTTCCTTCGGTTTTTCCACCTTGGCCAGGATCCGGAAGTTGTCCTTGCCGCTGTCTCTGTCACGGGTGGTCGGCGCGGTGAACCGGGCGCCGGCAAATTGTTCCGAACTCTCGATCAGCGCGATCAGCGAGGACGCCTCGTCGGAAATACCGCTGAGGCGCACCTCATCGCCTTCGACCGACAATTCGGTCAAAAACGTCGATTGCGGCAACAGTGCCGACACATGGTCCACCAGGACAACCACCGGCATCTGCCGTCCCTTGCGGTCGATCAACGTTTTGTCCTGATCGCTGGTGGTCAATTCGCCGGCCGCCGCAGCGATCTGCCGGCGGCGCACCATGATCCGCCGGTCGAGTTCGGCGATCTGTTGGTCCATCGCGCTGACCGTCCATTCAGTATAGGCCCCAAGGCCGGCCACAATGGCCAGAAGCACGCCGACGACGATCGCCACCCGGCGGCGCAAACCGGCGAAGCGTTCCATGGCGCTGTCGCCGAGCAGATCGATGCGCATCGGCTGATCGGCCGGATCGGCCGTCGTCCCCACCGCCACGACCTTAATCCCCAGACTGCGCAACCCGTCGATCGCCTCGTCCAGCATGTCCTTCGCCGTGGCCACCAGGGACAGCGCAATCTGGCCGTCCTCGCGATCCGGTTCGTCGGCCACGGTGTAGCCGAACACTACCCTGTCCGGGGTCCACGGCGTCAGTCGCTCCAACTGGTGGCGGATGATCGGATCGAGATAGTCCTGTCCGGCGGCGGGAAGCTGGATGGTCCGGTTGATCAATTTGTCGGCGGCTAGGCGCAGTTCGACCGGCTTGGCGCGCAGCTTGCGGATCAGCGAACCCTTGCTGCGACCGGTAAAAAGCAGGGTGCCGGATTTGACTGTGCGCGCCCGCTTGCGGCGATAGCAGTCATAGCCCTCGTCGGTTTCCATCAAGACGAAGGTGGCCCGCGGCCGGCCAATGCCGATATGCGGTGCAAGGCTCGCGGTGAGCCCGTTCATCCACCAAGAGAAAAACGACTTGAACACGTTCATCGACTCATTCGCGCCATGCCAGGACAAGATATGGCATTTGTTTGTCTTTCGACGCAACAATCACCGCCTGCGCCGACTTCTCAAAGCCATTTTGCAGCGCGGCGGTCACGGTGACCCGATAGGCCGGTCCGGGCTCCTCGGTCACCAGTTCGGCGCCTTCCTCCAACGTATCGATGAAGTCTTCGAAATCAGCATTGCCGGTGGTGCGGAGTTCGATGATCTTTTCCAGATTTTCCTCCGTCATGCCCGGAATGGCGCTGAGCACCGTGCGCCCGGCCGTATGCAGATTAACTTGCGATTGCTCCGCATAGACGGTCAGATGCGGCGCCAGGGCTTTGAAATCGTCAGTGGTCATACCGAGGAGGAGATTGAGCTCGGCGACCGATTCGAACCGGCCGTTGCGCGGCTCGTGATCGAGGCCGGCCGCGGCATATTCAAGCCGCTCCGCGCCGCCATCCTCCGTCGCCTCGTCATCCTCGTCCCGCCAATCGAGCACACGGGAGGAAAACTCCTCCGCCTGCATGCCCAATGCGCCGACGGCGGTATAAAGACCCTCAAGGAGTGCCGCATCGGCGGCGTTGAGGTTGATGCGTCCGGCCTCGTCGGTCAGGTCCAGGGTCACCTTGCCCGACCACAGGGTCAAGACATTGCCGTTGATATCGCCGATTTCCTGCTTGGCCTGAAACAATTGATAGGCGGTGGCCTCGATGCCGCCCTCGATCAGCCCGTCGGCCTGCACCGTATCGATGCTCAGTCGGGCGAACCCGACGCCGGACCGGGCCATGATCAAGGTAGCGCTGACCAGAAGCGCGATCAGGCCGCTGACAAGCAGCACGAACAACAACACGAAGCCGCGATTGCCGCGTCGCCTATCGGTCATCGCCGCCCCCCTCATTGCCTTCGGTTCCGCCGTCTCCGTCGTTTTCCTCTTCTTCCTTTTCCCGGCCGCACCGGGTCTGCTGGCCGATCCGGCAATCGGGTGGCGCGGTGACCTTCAGCGATACCACCATCGGCGGCACCACATGGCGTTCGGCCGTGCGATCCAAGACTTCCATGCGGATCGCCGAGGGCAGGCGTCCCTTGCGGTTCCAGGTGTCGAACCACACGCCGCGCTCGCGGCCAATTCCCGCGTAAGCGAACCGGTAGACCCAGGGGCCGCGGACCAGCATCACCGGATTGGCGAAATCCAAGTCCTGTTGATTTCCCTGGCTTGGCAGATAGGGAGCGCTGGTGCGCACGATCAGGTTGCGGCCGCCGCGCTTGAGCGCCTGTACACGGACCACATAATCAGCCGGTGTCGGGGCCGCCACGTTGCGGCCCGGCACGAAGGCGATGGTGTCGACCGTGCCGGAAAAGATCAATTCGGGCTCTTCTTCCGGTGTCCAGGTTGCGAATTGCAGGCCCTGCAAGTCGCGGCGCAGGACGGCCATGGCGCGGATCAGGGCTTCCATGCGGTTGAACCGGCCGGAGGTGCGCTCCCAGGACTGGATCAACATGCCGACCCCGGTGGCGAGCGTCAGCACAACCAGGCCGCTGATCGCCAGCGTCGCCAGTACCTCGGCCAGGATGAAACCGCCCTCGGGCCGAATGCGCCGCCGGTCCGTCATCAATAGCGCCCGATGCGGATGGTTTCGACGCGCAGATCCTGGTCGCCATAGACCTTGACCGCGACGGCGACCCGCAACGCCATCCAATCATTGCCTTGCGTCGGGATCGTCGGATCGGGGCGGATATCGGCAGTCCAGGCGCGGCCGTTCTTGCGGCCGCGAAACACGCCCGGCGACAGGTTATGGCCGCCAAGATCGGAATCGAGCACCGCCCGGGCCACCAGCCGGCTTTCGATCCACGCATCGGTACGCACCGTGGCGCCGCGGCCGATCACCAGGCTATGGGGCACGACGGTCAACACCAGCGCCATGACCGCGACGGCGACCAACGCTTCGATCAGGGTGAAGCCGGCCTGCCGGCCGGACCGGCTGTTCTCCGCCCCTGCCCTATCTGTTTCGCCGCTGGTTTGGTGCTCGCCCATGATCCTGACTTGATGACCGGTCCTACTGGTCCCGCTTTGATCGGCGCACGGTAACCGCCGCGGTCAACCAATTGACGGATACATCGTAACCGACCGAGCCGCGATAAAGCGTTACCACGCCGCCGGACGAGCGGCCGTCGGGATAGAAGCGAAATCCGCCGCCGCCGGCCTGGACTTCGGCATCCGACTGGATGAGGTCTATCCCCATATCGCTGGGCACCTGAACGGTTCGCCCGCTGGCGCCGGAGCGCACCATGCGTCCGGCAAGATCCAATTCCGAAACCACGTCCCTGCGTCGCCAGATCGCCGCGTTGCGGTCCTCGCGTAAGAGGGCGGCCACCGTGAACGCCTTGGCGCGCACCGTCGCCGTCCCCGACCCCGGGCCGAAACGCGGCAGGATGACCGCCGACAGCAGTGCCACCACAGCCAGAGCCAGCACGACCTCGAACAGCGCGAAGCCGCCGGTCGTGGCATGCCGCTTATCGACTGATAATATCCTCGTCGTCATCGCTGCCGCCCTTGCGCCCGTCGGCACCCAGGGACACGATTTCATAGGCGCCATTGGTGCCCGGTGCCCGGTATTGATAGGGATTGCCCCAAGGATCGGCGGGGATGTTCTTTTGCTGCAGATAAGGACCGTTCCAGCGCTCCATGTTGGCGGGCCGCTTGATCAACGCGTCCAGGCCGTCCGATGTGGTCGGATAGCGGCCGGTATCGAGAAAATAAAGATCGAGCGCGGCGCCGAATGATTCGATCTGCAGTTTCGCTGATTTTCCGCGCGCGTCGGAGAGGTAATTGAGAACTCGCGGGCCGACCAGGCCCATGATCAGGCTCAATATCACCAGGACCACAAGCAATTCCACGAGCGTGAAGCCGCCTTGCCGGTCCCGGTTCTCCCTGCGGTCGCCGCGTGTGCGCATAAACTTACCAATCATCCTCTTCAGCCTTACGCCAGGACCTGTCTATCACCAAATGGCGATACGCAAAGGGTCCTACAACAACATGTCATTCACGCTGATCAATGCCGTCAGCACCGATATGATCAGCCAGGCCACCATCAGGCTGACCAGAATCATCATAGTCGACCCGAATATGGTTGTCAGGCGCTCAAGGGCGGTATCGAGCTTTGCCTCGTAGAACCGCGTAATGCGGTCGGCCATGGCCGCAAGCTCGCCCGATTCCTCGCCAACCCGAAGCATATGAACCACATAACCTGGGACAAGATTGAGGCGATCAAGCGAATCAGTCAGCCGCCGGCCCTGGCGGATATCGGCGACCAGGGTATCGATCTGCGCCGCCGCCGGCTCGCCGGCAAACAGATCCCGGGTCAAACGCAGAGCCGCGGTGATGTCGACCCCGTTTCCCAGTAGCGCGCCCAAGGCGCCGCAAAAGCGCACCGTGCGCTCATAGCTGATGATCCGCCGGGTCCCCGGCACCACGCCGAGAAACCGCAGAAGCAGGGCCAGCGCCCGCCGGCTGCGGGCGAGCACCAGAATGAGCAGCAGGAAAATCGCGCCCCCGACCATCAGATAGTCTGAATTGGCACGGGCGAACCGCGACAATTCGAAAATGAACTGAGTGGAGGATTGCAGCTCCGTATTGAAGTTCATCAGCGCTTTGTCGAATTCGGGAATGACATAAAAAAGCACGAAGACCAGCACGCCGATCGCGGCCACGATCAGGAAAGAAGGATAGCGCAGGGCGGAGCGGATATTGTTGCGCAACCGCTCATTACGCGACCGGTCCCGGGCAATATTTTCGAGCGTCTGCTCCATGCTGCCCGTGGCCTCGGCGACTTCGATCATCTTCACATAGATCTGCGAGAAAATGTCGGGATGCTGCGCCAGCACTTCGGCGAAACTCTTGCCGTCGGCAATGCCCGCATGGAGCTGCCGCAACAGCCGCGCCACCGACGGCCGGGTCCCCATCTGCGCCAGGATGGTGAGCGCCTCGTCGAGCACCACGCCGCCGCGTACCAGCATGGCGAGATCCTGGGTTAGCACGGTGATTTCCTCGTGCGTCGGCTTGTTGGAAAACAGCGTCAGGAAGCTCGAAACCTGCGGCGCCGACCGCCCGGCCTCCTTGGCGTCGATCGGGAGATATCCCAAATATTCGAGCCGGCTGAACACCTCGTCCGACGTGCTGGCGTCGATTTCCCCCGACAGCACCTGTCCCGCCTTGTCCAATGCCCGGTATTGGAAGCTCGGCATGGCGTCTACCCGAACATGGCCTTGGCGAAGCGGGGATAGGGATCGGCAATCTGCGGCGCGACGATTGTGCGGATCGTCCCCAATGTCTTGGCGTCGGGCGGCATGGTGTCCGTCAATGACGGCGAGACATCGAACGCAAAGCCGGTATCGTCGTGGATCTCCTCCAATGTGTGACCGGGATGGATCGTCTGCAAGGTGAAGCGGGCCCGCGCACGGTCGAAGGAAAACAGGCATTTATTGGTGACCAGCGCCACCGGGCCGCCGGGCCTGTGGACATCCTTGGGGCTCGTTCCCGGCGCGCTGATGAAATCCACCTTCGGCACCAGTACCCGCCGGCTGTGTTCTTCCCGGAACAGGATCACCCGCGGCACCAGGTAATAAAGAAACGCCGAGCCGAAAGAGCCCGACCAGCGCACATCCATTTGCGGATAATCGCCGACACCGACCAGGTTGATATTGGCGCCGCCGTCGATCTGACCGCCGCTCAAGAAGAAAGCGTCGATCCGCCCTTGCGCCGCCGTATCGAACAGGTCGACGCCGCCATCGGTGCGAAACGGTTGCTTGTTGCTGCCGATGATCGAGACCCGGACATCATCGTCGGCGGTCGCGCGCGTTAACAGGGCTGCCGAGCCGGGGATCGGCGACAGGACACCAACCGCGATATGTCGCGCGCCGGCAAGCAGCCGGGCGATCACGGTGATCAGCAGTTCTTCCGGCCGGCAGGGCGCGTGGGCATCCATGGTCTATTCCGCCGCCGCCGCGGTCAGCACGTAGCGGGCGAGATAATCGGCGACACCCTGGTCGCACTTCGCCATCTGCCGATAGGTGGTCAGGTGGTCCCCGTCGACGCCATAACTGCCCGGGAGGGCCAGCGGCCATGCGCCGCCCTCCGCCTGCGCCATTGCCGTGACATAGAAAGACGGAATGACGCCGGCGGCGATCGCTTCATCCTCGAGCAGGTTCTCATCGACAATCTCTTCCACCGTGGCCAGGCACATGGTGGAGGCGTGGGCCATTATCTTCAACTCCGCCTGCCGGCCGATCCACACATTACCCTGGCGGTCGGCGCGTGCCGCGTGCAGCAGCGTCACGTCGGGCCTGATTGCCGGCAGCGCCACAATCTGAGTCGCCGGATCAAACGGATTGTCGATCACCTTGAAATCGGGCCGATTGGCCAGGATGTCCGACCCGATCAGGCCCCACATGGGCATGAACGGAATACCCTTCTCGCCGGCCTGGATCTGCGAATAGATCGCCGGGCAGGTGGCGTTCTTGATGGTGACCGAGCCGTTCGACACCGCCCGCACGAAAGCCGGTGCCGGTCCGAATTCCCCGAGCGTGACGCCGGACGTCTCGACGGTTGACACGCAGCCGGCGGCGATCAGCAATTCCGCCTGGAAGCCGCTGGTCGGAACCGTGACGAGATGCAGATCTCGAACGCCGCGCTGGATCAACGCCCGGGTCAGGGCCATCGGCGCGGCGCCCTCCTTGAAGATCGCCACCTTGGCGCCGTCTTCGACGCGGGCCGCCAGATCCTCGACCGAATTAAGGGGAGTTGCCATGATCGAAGTCCTTATGCCTTGTCGCAGTCGAACTGGTCCGTCATTTGAGGCGTTGCAACCGGGCCAGATCCCGCTGCTGCTGATCCCGCAGGATCAAGGAATCGCCGGACATTTTCGCGAACCGGGTCTTCTCCAATACACCGAAAATCCGGTTTTCCCAATCGCCGGCCGGCGGCAGGCAGGCCATGCGCGTCGACGCGACCGGGCCGAAGGTCAAGGCGTCCCCGCGACGGTCGAACGACCCGTTGAACCCGTTGCAGCCGGCGAAGCCGGACGTCCGGCCATCCTTGAACGTGATGGTCGGCATCTTCTGCAGATTTATGGTCATCGCATGGACGCTTTGGAACTGCCATTCCCCGTCAATATCCGCGGCCCGCGCCGCGCCAGACGTCAGAACCGCGGCGCAGACCATTGAAATCGCCAGGAGTTTCATCGAAGGGCACCTCTGTCGCAATCGGTCGGATCGTAGATTGGCCGATCAGTCGGGCAAAACTGAGACCGTTTCAAGGACGCCCGTGACGCGCCATTGTCTGTCAGGGACCTGCTAGAGCAAAGTTCCGATCATCGAAAGTCCGACTTTCCGATCAATTTTACTCAGCGTCATCCCGTGCGCCGCGCAGCACGCAGTGATGCGCTGCAGACACGGGATCCGGCGATAGCATTCTGCGCCTCAGGGAAGAGATCCCGGTGTCTGCATAGCAGCATTTCATGCTGCAATGCGCACGGGATGACGGTGGGAAAACTTAGATCCGTCGCCTTAACGTCTTCAAAGTTCAGCAAGACGCCGCACGCCGACCTCGGCCATCGCCCCATAGGCGGCGTCCAGGGACCCCTCCAGATCGATCGCCCGGCAGGCGCTATCCACCACGATTGTCTCAAAACCGAGCCTGCGGGCATCCTCGGCGGAAAAGCGGACGCAGAAATCGGTCGCCAAACCGACGCAAAAGACCCGGGACAGCCCGCGCTCGCGCAGGTAGCCGGCCAAACCGGTGGGTGTCTCATGATCGTTTTCGAAGAACGCGGAATAAGAATCGATCTGCGGCCGGAACCCCTTGCGGATGATCATTTGCGCGTTTTGGATTGCCAGGTCCCCATGCAGGGCGGCGCCTTCCGTCCCTTGCACGCAATGGTCCGGCCACAAGGTTTGCGGACCGTAGGGCATGGTGGTCTGGCTGAACGGTTCGGCGCCCGGATGGCTGGAGGCGAAGGATTTATGGCCGGCCGGATGCCAGTCTTGCGTCAACACAACATGGTCGAACCGGTCGGCCATGGTATTGATCACCGGCACCACCTGGTCGCCGTCAGGCACCGCCAATTGGCCGCCCGGGCAAAAATCGTTCTGCACATCGATCACCAGAAGGACGTCGGTCGGTCCCGGTGCAATCGCTTCTGTCGCCATGGTCTTTCCCTTCGGCCCAGTTCATGCTCAGCGCATGGCCGGCACAATAAGATCGCGGCAGGATGGATTGCAATGGGGTGTCGCACCGGTTTGCGGACCCGCCGTCCTAGCTGATAGACAGGGTCCCATGCATGTCTTGCGAACAAGCACTGCAAAGCGGGCCCCATGACCGGCCCGGCTTCCGCCATGCTCGCCGATGGCCGGCGGCTGCACCTGCAGCACGGGCCGATCGATTTGGTCATAGAGGCAGCCGGCGACGGTGATGAGGTTCGCCGGGCCTATGATCAGGCGACCTTGCGGTTCCAGACCGTGCTCGACGAACTGGTGGCCGAATTGCCGGTCCTGCGCACTGCCTGCCCGCCGGCCGGGCTCGGCCTGCAGGGTCCTGTGGCGAGCCGCATGGAGCGTGCGGTTATTGGTCATGCCGACTGTTTCATCACGCCGATGGCCGCGGTTGCCGGAGCGGTCGCCGATGAGATCCTGGCGGCGATGGTGGCAGGCCGCCGGTTGCAGCGCGCCTATGTGAACAATGGCGGGGACATCGCCCTTTATCTCGCACCCGGGGCGTCGTTCGATGTCGGCGTGGTGGCGGTTCCCGACCGGCCGTCGCTTGCCGGAACGGTGACAATCGATGCGTCGAGCCCGGTACGCGGTATCGCCACCAGTGGCCGCCACGGCCGCAGCCTGTCGCTCGGTATCGCCGACGCGGTCACGGTTTTTGCCGACAATGCCGCCAATGCCGATGCGGCGGCGACCTTGGTCGCCAACGCCGTGGATCTGCCGGGCCATCCGGCCATTCGCCGGGCGCCGGCCGACACGCTCGATCCTGACAGCGATCTGGGCGAGCGACCGGTCACCGTCGATGTGGGACCGCTTGAGCCGGCGGACTTTGAACGGGCGCTGGATGCCGGCGCCGGCGAAGCGTCGGCCATGCGTGAACGCGGGCATATTTCGGCCGCGGTCATTCTCCTTGCCGGCCGGGTCCGGGTGGTCGGCGATCTGGCTGCTGATGGTCGGATCGCCGACGGTTCACTCAGCGGCTTGTATTTGCGGCGAGACCAGCTTGCCGGTGATGACATAATTTAGGATGGCCACCACCTGTTCGGGCGTTTCGGCAACGGCGAGCGCCGCCGCGTCGACCTCCTTCAACGGGTGGGTGAGGGCTGGATCGTGCAATACGATCAGGGATTTGCCGAGCGCGGCCGCATAGCCGGCGTCAAACGCGGCGTTCCATTGCTTGTATTTGTCACCGAACCGGACCACCACGATATCGGCCTGCTCGATCAGGGTCCGTGTGCGGATCGCATTGACCTTGGCACCCTTGTTGTCATGCCAGAATTTGTCGCTTTCCGCGCCCAGAATGGCGACGCCGCAATCATCGGATGCTCCGTGATCGGTCACCGGGGCGGTGCAGGTCACCGGCAGGCAGGCCGCCACGATCCCTGCTTCGATACGCTGGCGCCAATCGGTATGGATTTCGCCGGAGAGATAGATCGTCCAGGTGCTCATGGTCATGCCCCTATCCGTGTTTGCCGCGGGGCATTGTTAGCGAAATCAGCTCGCGCCGTCGAGATCCGTCGCCGTCAATAGACGCCGCCGAGCTCTGGCGGCGTCTTGGAATCGGTGGCCTGTTCCTGCGGCTTTTTCTTTGCCGAAGACCCGCTCGGAGCCTGTGCCGGAGCCGGCTGCGGTGCCATCACCATATCCTCCGGATCGCCCGGCGGATACCGGGCCACCAGCTCGGCCAGGCGATCGTCGACCCTATCCTTGACGGACCTGAGTTCGCGCCGAGCCGTATCATAGCGAAACTCGGCGGTGTCCAATTTGCTGTCGATCAGATCGTTTTTGGCCTCCAGGCTCAGGATCTGGCTGTCAATATCCAGTTTATCACCCGGCGAAGCGGATCGCCGTTTCTGTCTCAGGTCCGCGATCTTTTCCCTGATGCGGGCGCGGTCACGCTTCAACTGCTCGATTCTGCTTCTGGCGGAGTTGAAGGAGGATTCCGCCCGCCGCAATTGCTCGCCAAGATCTCGGCCGGCCAGAAAACCCCGCGATACCGAGGGCGGGCATACATTGTAGTAGGTGCGGCCATAAAGGCCTGAATGGAAACCCGATTTCGGCGTACAATAAAGCCGCAATCCCGACTGCCGCCCTTCCGTGTAGAGCGCCGGATCCGGATGAATGCCGTGCTTTTTGCAGGCCTTGACATGGTCCTGGATCCGCACGACCGGTTGACCACTCCGCCCGTCCCTGAAGCCGATCGACCGCCAATCGCCTTCCTTGCATTCCGATTCCGACAAGCTCGCACAGCCGCCAAGGCCGACACACAGCGCGCTGATCACTATCCAGACTTTCGGTTGCGGTCTCATGGAGCAAGGCTAGACATCTTGCATCCATTTTACAATCTAGGGTTAATACGACTGTAATATGAGTTGCAGGTCTACAATCGGCGGCATCGGTCAGGTGCCGGCGACGATCGACCGGCGCATCTTGCGCATGCCGCCCACCCAGCGATCGTAATTGGCCGCCTTGTGGGCGAAATACTCGCCGACCTGGCGATGCGGCAGGATCAGGAAGCGGTTTCTTTCGATCCCGTCCAGGGCCTCGCGGGCCACATCGGTCGCCGAAAGGACGCCGTCCAGGTCGGCGCCGGTGGATTGGGTGGCGTTTTGCGCCATGTCCGTATCCACCGCCTGCGGGCAAAGCGCGGAAACCTGAATGCCGTCGTCGCCATGGGTAATGGCCAAGGATTCGGCAAAGCCGAGCGCGGCATGCTTGGTCGCCGCGTAGGAGGCGTGGGACACCGCGTTCAACAGTCCGGCGGCCGACACCGTGATCAAGAAGCCGCCCGACTGGCGGGCCACCATGCCCGGCAGCGCGGCCCGGGCGACCCGCACATGGGCCATCACATTGACCGCCCAGGAGCGCATCCAGTCGTCGTCGGAGCACGAGGCGGCATGGCCGTGCGGCGCATCGGGCCGCAGGATACCGGCATTCGAACACACCAGGTCGATATGATGATGCCTGGCCTCGGTGGAGACCACCAGCCGCTCCACGGCTTCCTTGTCGGCGACATCGCAGGCGATTGGCGAGCCGTCGATCTCGGCCGCGACCCGCTCGGCCGCATGGCCGTCAATATCGGCCACCACTATATGGGCGGCGCCGCGCCGGTGCAGTTCGCGCGCCAGGCCGGCGCCGATACCACCGCCGCCGCCGGTCACCAGGCAGATGGAGTCTTTGATTTGCATGGCGTTCTCCTAATCCGACCCACCAAAGGGTTGGTCGGTGGTCCAGTCATAAGTGCCCAAATCGCGTTCTTTCGCGGCCTGCTTCCAGCCGGCGGATTCGGAGCGAGCCTTGAAATTCATGCCCTCCGGCGTGTGGCGGGCCATGCCGTCAAACAAGGTGGCCATCATCTGTGTCGTCCGCAAACCCATATTCTCCAGGGCCTGGTTGATCATCAGTTTATGCATCATCAACTGGTTCTGCGGTACGCCGGCCATGCGCTCCGCCAGGGCATCGACTTCCGCGTCCAGGTCGCTGGCGGGCACGGACTTGTAAACCAACCCCATGGCCGCCGCCTCCCTGCCGTCGATCTTATCGCCGGTCAGTAACATCCGTTTGGCATGTTCCGGCCCCAGCCGGTAGACCCACATGGCGGTGGTCGGACAGCCCCAGACCCGTGCCGGCATGTAGCCGATTTTCGCATCATCGGCCATGATCACCAAATCGCCGCACAGAGCGATATCGCTGCCGCCGGCCACCGCGTAACCATGTACCTTGCAGATCACAGGCTTGTGGGAGCGCCAGATCGACATGAAGAGGTCGGTGTTGCGCATCATGAAAGTATAATCGCGCATCGGGTCCCATGGCATCTCCTGGACCCCGGGATTGGACCCTTCGGCTTCGGCGAATGCGGTGAGATCATATCCGGAGCAAAAGGCCGGTCCCCTGCCGGACAAAATGATCACATGCACGGCCGGATCCGCATTGGCCGCCGCGATCGCCGCGGCCAGATCCTCCGGCAGGGCCATGTCGATGGCGTTCATGACATCGGGCCGATTGAGGATGACCCGGCCGATGCGACCCTGCGGTTCGAAGAGGACGGTCGGTTCAGTAGTCATAGGCGCCTCCAGGTCTGTGTGCCGGCGTCCCGCGCCGGGACGGAATAGCCGTCGGATAAAAAGTTAGAATAGGGGATTTCCTTCATAGCGCGATTCAATCACAATCGCCCCATGGCTCACGAATCTCGCCTCAACGTTCTTGCCTTGGCGGTGACGGCCGGTCTGGCCGTGCCGATCATGGCGTCAAACCCGGTCCTCGCCGAATCGGAGCCGAATACGGCGGCGCCGGTCGGTCCGGGGATCCAAAACTATGACGGCACACCGCCGCGCCTGCGCCCGAAAGGGCTGACGCGGTCCTCCCTGAAGACCTTCAAGAAGAGCACCACGCCGGCGAAAGTGCTGTTCGGCGGCGTCAAGACCCCGGCACAGCTCAAGGCACGATCATTCGGCAAATATGCCCGCGGCTGCCTGTCCGGCGGCAAGGCATTGGCGGTCAATGGCAGGGGCTGGCAGGTCATGCGCCTGTCCCGCAATCGCAATTGGGGCCATCCGGCGCTGATCGCCTATCTGGAAAAGCTGGCCGGCGACGCACCGGGGCTCGGTTGGCGCGGGCTGCTGGTCGGCGATCTGGCGCAGCCGCGCGGCGGCCCGATGCTCACCGGCCATGCCAGCCACCAGATCGGGCTGGATGCCGATATCTGGCTGAAACCCATGCCCGCCCACACCATGTCGACCCGGGAGCGGGAAAATGTCAGCGCCGTTTCCATGCTCAAAAAGGGCACGCGCCGGGTCGATAAGAATGTTTGGACGGCGACCCATGCCCGGCTGATCCGCCGCGCCGCCTCCGACGGCGAGGTGGCCCGCATCTTCGTCCATCCCGGCATCAAGAAGGCTCTGTGCGACTGGGCCGGCGGCGATCGCGGCTGGTTGCGCAAGATCCGCCCCTGGTACGGCCATCATTATCATTTTCATGTGCGGCTGAAATGCCCCGCTTCGGATGGCGGCTGCGTCAACCAGGCGGCCCCGCCGCCCGGCGACGGATGCGGCAAGAACCTGGCCTGGTGGCTGAGCGACAAGCCGTGGGCGAAGCCGAAAAAGAAGCCCAAGAAGAAGCCACGCAAGCGTCAGCCCGTAACCCTGGCCCACCTGCCTTCGGCTTGTGAGACCGTGCTACTGGCGAAATAATGCCTGTTGTCGGGAAAAATGGATTCGCAAATCAAATCACACGGACAATTCCCGCAAATGCGGGAATGACTGTCTCAAGTTCCTATCAAGCTCGATTGAACGCAGTGTGTATTAGCGTTCCACAACGAAACCCGGAAAAAACCGTCAGCGTCAATCCTCGGCACCGACCGAACCGGGGCACGCCACCCCGGTCCCGCCGAGGCCGCAATAGCCGTCAGGCCGTTTGTGCAGATATTGCTGGTGGTAGGATTCGGCGAAATAGAAGATCTCCGCCGGCTTGATTTCCGTGGTGATGCGGCCACGCCCGGCTGTGGTCAGGGCTGCCTGATAGGCATCGCGGCCGGCCTCGGCCGCCCGCATCTGCTCGTCCGTCGTCGTGTAGATGGCCGAACGATATTGGGTCCCCACATCGTTGCCCTGGCGCATGCCCTGGGTCGGATCATGCCCTTCCCAAAACATCGCCAGGATGCGTTCCGTCGACACGACCGCCGGATCATAGACCACCAGCACGGCTTCCGTATGGCCGGTCATGCCGGTGCATACCTCGTGATAGGTGGGGTTCTTGGTGGCACCGCCGGCATAGCCGACCGCTGTCACCCAAATGCCGGGCATCTGCCAGAACAGACGCTCCGCACCCCAAAAACAGCCGAGCCCCAATTGAATCTGCGCACAAGTCTGCGGATAAGGGCCCTTCAGGGGCGTCCCCAGAACCGCATGGATGTCGTCGGTGCCGATGGGCGTGTCCCGACCGGGCAGGGCCTCGGCGGCGGACGGAACGCTGGTTTTGCGCTTTAGAACGTCAAACAGAAAGACCACGGGCCAATCTCCATGCCACGGCGAACGACTTCTTTTCCATGATAGCGGTCTTGCCGCAATTTTTTAAGATCCGACGGGGCAAAGACGGTCGCCGGAACCGTCCATGGGCCGGTATCCTGTCAGGCGAAGGATTCGTGCCGCTGTTCCTTGCGCCGGCCGATCAACAGCATGGCCACGCCGATCATGCCGGCCACCGACCAGGTCGGCAGGGTCAGGAGATACTGAATGACGGGATCCCACAAAAAGGGATGCACGTGGCGCTCGATGGCCGCCTGGGACAAGATCAACGAACCGGCGTTCAACTCAAACCAGGTCTGCCCCAGAGGCGTGATGGTCAAGGTGGATTCGGCAATTGTTTTGGCACCGTCAATAACGAGGGCGACGATGGCAGCGGCAAGCATCCAATATCCGAAAAACCGCATCAAAAACGCAAACATTTTTCCTCCAAAAAACCAATCCTGAAATGCCGGCCAGGACAATGCCCCGAAAATTCTCGAATTGCGCCCGTCCTTTTGCATTATTCTTAACGGGATGCCGCAGTGTGGCGCTCTCTACAAACTAGGTGTGCAAACAGGTATGTTCAACCGGTTCGGCGTCAATCCCTTGTGAGTGAATTTGCCGTGATCGACGGTCTTGCGATGCCGGGCGCAGCGAGTATAGTGCGGTCGCCGGCGGCGAGCCGGCCCATCGGATGGGTGGCCGAGTGGTCGAAGGCGCACGCCTGGAACGCGTGTAGGCGGGCAACTGTCTCGTGGGTTCGAATCCCACCCCATCCGCCATCTGTCCTTGTGGAGCCTGTTGCGATTTCTCGATAAGGATCGGCCGGCCGGCAGGCCAAGTCGGCAAAGACATGCAACGATCATACCGATCGCATAATGCCTTGTTCCGATTGAAACACTGTTCGCAGCGCTGCCAGGGCGCATGGCGTCAGGCGAATTTTGCCATGACGCAGACAGAAGATGCCGATTGCCGGCGGTCGATATCAGCGCCGGGTCGCATTATCCCCCGGGGTCTCTCCATCCACAGCGAACGAATTGCCCGATCCCGCCGGGGTCGCTGACAAGGGGTTCGACACAAGCCGCCGGCCGACCTCATCGAAGCGCCATTTTAGAATACGTATTTTGCCGAGCTGTACATCCAAATGTTGGATGCAAAGAATTCTAGATCAGAGGCCACAGGTGAAATCCGGACTGAAACCGGCGCCCATTAATTGAAGCGCCGAATGCTGCGCAAGCTCTATTTCAGTTTGAGGCGGTAATATTATATAGTAATTGAGATTGAGAGAGTAAAATGATTCAGCTACAACTTACTAAACGCAAGAAATTGCGTATAGAAGATGGGATATATTTGGTTTTTTGTGTGCGCAATGAATTTCATAGGATTGAATATTTTCTCGATTATTATAGGCGGCTTGGCGTTGCCGGGTTTCTTGCAATCGACAATGATTCATCGGATGGAACATGTGAGTACCTGCTCGACCAGGCGGATTGCAGCGTGTGGCACACAAAGGCCAGCTACAAGAACAGCAATTTCGGCATGGAGTGGTGCAACTATCTGATTACCAAATACCTATCCGACAGATGGGTCGTGTGCTGTGATCCCGACGAATTCATCGTTTATCCGTCCTGCGAAGACCGTAACCTCGTCGAACTCACGACCCATATGGATCGACTTGGCCAGCAGTCCTTGTTTTGCATGATGGTCGATACCTATGGTCGCCATGGAATCGAGCAGACGGAATTGAAGCCGGGCCAAAACCCGTTCGAGGTCGCCGCCTATTTTGACGATCTCGTGCCGTCCCAACGTTTGAATGGGGGCGACGACGGTATTTGGATCCAGGGCGGCGTGCGAATGCGTGCGGGATTTCGCAATAATCCGCAATGCGCGCCGGCAATCAACAAAGTGCCGTTGATCAAATGGCGCCGTGGTTACCGATACCTGTCTTCAATGCATCATACAAACAGTCCGGAAATCAATTTCAATCTCAATGAGAATCCGGACTTTATTTCAGGATGTATCATGCATTTCAAGTATGTAAGCAGTCTTACTCAAAAGGCAAAGGAGGAAATTGATCGAAAACAACATTATGGAGATAGTATAGAATACAAAAAATACTTAGATCAGTGCGATACAGGAAATTTCGATGAATGCATTTCTAGAAGGTATACTTGCTCAACTGATCTTGAGCATATAGGTTTCATGCAGCGCGGGATTTGGTATTGATGAAAGTAGCGTTTATTTTACTGTGCTCCGGAGAAACAAACAAAATATTCAGAACGATCGACCTCCCCTATTTCAAGGATCCCGACAACAGGGTCTATGTTCACTATGACCGGAGTAATTCGGACAACAATTACAAAAACATCGTCGAGCATTACGCAAATCGGGATGACGTCGTCGTTCTTGCCGATCGGATTCATTGTGCCTGGGGCGAATTCTCGTTGGTCGAGGCGACCCTGCGCTTGATGCAGGCAGCGTTGAACGATGAGGCATTTGTTGCCGAATACGTCTATTTGATCAGCGAATCCTGCTTCCCGATCCGGCCGTTTTCACAGTTACAGGCATTCCTGGCCGAAAATCGTCTCGATTTTTTGGAGATGGTGGACCCGAACATTCGCAGATGGGTCACAGACGGTGACGAAATGGAACGTCTGCACTACAGATTTCCATTCAATTTCCAAACGCGGCGGCGTTGGTTTGAACTGGCGTTTCTTATCCAGAAAAAGTTGCAATGGAAGCGTAAGTTGCCGAACCTGCCCACCCGGTTTGGCGCTCAGTGGATGTGCATCCGCAGGGACTCGGCACAAAAGGCCATCAACACATTGAGCGATCGCCGTCTCCGTCAGTTCCTGAAATATTCCTGGATCCCGGATGAGTTCGCAATTCAATCGGCAATTGCCGATGCGATCCCACCGTCGCAAGCCGCCAATGCCGCGTTGACCTATTACGAATTCGGTGACGATGGAAAACCGATCGTCTTTTACAATGACAGCGCCAAGGCCTTGGCGAACCAACCATTTTTCTTCGCTCGCAAGCTGTCCCCACATGCCGACAAGTTGGTTGGCCGTACGATGATGTTGACCAATGCCGACCCCGGGCCAAAATCCGCTGGCGATTTGGTCGCGTCTCCCGACTATGGCGTCTTCAGGGCGCAAGTCACCGAGCGGCGTGCTCCGGTTGGCGGGGTGGACGACTCGTGGCACCATCCGCTGGATAAGGTCAAGGTGCCCTTCTTCTGTGTTTCCGGTGTTTCCAGACGTTATATTCGCGCGTTGCTTGGCGCCATGGCCGGCTGGAACAATCAGGACGTGCACGGTTATGTATTTGAAAATGATCAGATAGACATGCTACCCCACAAACGGCTCTTTTATTCGGCGGATGATATCAACATTCGAAATTATGCGCCGTTGGTCTTCCTGTACAATATTATTGCCAAAGACGAACGGGAGACCGTTTTTGCCCTCGATTGGAGCGACATGTCATCGGTGCGTGATCGCCTGATTTGGCACGAGCGGTGCCACGTCATTTTGGTGGATCCGCCCGGACATAAGGGATGGACGCGGCAGGTCTTTCGGTTGAAACACCGTGAAATCCACGCCTTGCTCCGTCTGCCAAAATACGAACGACGCCAGGCTGTCGTGAAACTGTTCGAGAAAGACGATATCGGCTACTGGGATCGCATTGCCAAAAACAGCCACAAATGTACCATCACCAAGCTGAAAAAGGACAAATCCGGAATCAGCGACGGGATAAGGGCCGCCATGAAGGACATCGCGGTGACCGACGTTTTTGAGCCGGAATATTTTGAGCTTCTGGAGTCGATTCGCTGATTAATACCAAGGGCGGATGTCGGACCCGCCCGCCCGAGTTGGGTTTGGGCTTTAGCAGGCGCTGTGAAAATCACCACCCCAACACCCTGTTTGTTCCCCTGAATACACGCCGGGCCCAGGGGACGAAAAACGTATCACAACCATGCGGTCGCGGCCCGGAGGACCGCAGATGCCGGCCTTAAGGCCGATCGCAGGGCCCTGAGACATGCGGGCTACCATCATGAGGTTGGCCGCCGGTCCGAAATTCCTTGAGTGACGTGCGGCCGGCGGCGTGGGCTGAGCGGGAAGACTTGCTCCGAAACAGGCGCGGGCCGTTACTATGCGCCCGTTATTTTAACGGCTAATTATAAAAGAGTCAGTAGCTTAGAGCATCGTTCGAAAGGTGGCCACGCCAGAAAGGGGCGACGGATAACCGCTGCGCCCGGTTTGATCGGTTATTTTTGACGTATCGGTTCATGATGTCGAATACCAAACACAATCCACGCCTCCATTATCTGGACTGGTTGCGGGTCATCGCCTTCGCCCTGCTGATCGTCTATCACGCCGCGGCCGGATTCTTTCCGGACAATTTCTGGCTGATCACGAGCCCGCATACCAGCGGCGCCTTGGAAGCCGTCATGGAGCATCCCAGGGTTTGGCGACTTTCCCTGCTGTTTTTCATTTCCGGTGCCGGGACTTATTTCGCCTTTCGTACCAAAGATGACTTTGTCTTTGCCAAGGACCGGGCGGTAAGGCTGGTCGTGCCGCTGCTGTTTGCCATGTGCGTCATCTGTGTCCCCCAGGTTTGGTATGAGCGCATGTTGGAAGACGGCTACCAGGGCAACTTTCTGGAGTTCTGGACCGGGCGCTACTTCCTGGAAGGCAAATATCCGACCGGCCACTTTACCTGGGCTCATATGTGGTTTGTTGGCTATCTGGCGGCCATCACGGCGGCCTTCTTCCCGATCATGAAACTCTTGGATACCAGCCTTGGCGAGACCTTGAACGGCTGGTTTCGGCGGGCCATGGGCACCCGATTGATTCTCGTCTTTTTCCTGCTCCCGCTTGCGTTCAACCTGCTTCTATCCCCCTGGTTTCCCCGGCAGACCAATGCGCTCTACAACGACATTGCCTGGGTGTCCGTACATGGATCATGGTTCGCATTGGGATACCTGTTTGCCAGGAATGTCGAATTCCTGACTGCGCAGATCACCAAGCGGAGATGGGAAATCACAATCCTGGCCGTGGTGTTGAGCGCGGTGATGTATGGCGTCTGCTGGACTGACGTGACCGGCATCAATATCGGAACATTCAAAAGCAAGACTGCGCTTTATAAATTCTTCGAGCTTTTTCTCGCTAACATGATGATTTATTTGTGTTTGCTGATTGCGATAAAGTTTTTGAATTTCAAGAATTCTGCAATCGAATATCTAAATACATCAATATACCCCCTCTATATAATACATCAAACCGTGGTTGTTGGACTGCTATATTATGCAATCCGACTTGAAATTGGTTTTTATTCAAGCTTGATTTTGGTCATATCGGGAACATTCCTGATTTCGATTTCGATATACCATTTTATCGTTCGCAATCTCGGCGCCGGAGTGATCCTGTTCGGCCTGCCATACAAAATCAGCGACCGGATCGGCCGCGCGAAGCCGCGATCTGGCCTGGATCCTCGGCCTGACGCCACGGCCGCCACATCCGCTCCGACGCCGGTCCGGTCCGCGGATATGACATAGAGCCGGCTGCATCGAGCATTTCGGGCAGCCGCCCGAATTCAGCGCCTGCATCGAATTGTGCAGATCCGTCACAGCCATCAGCCGCCGAAAAATGGGTTTCGCGGATCCGGCGGGCATCGGCTTCCAACGGCGGACTCCGCTTCCGATATTTTATTTTTACGTTTAACTGCGTAAATCTTTTTGGTTTTATAGTTAACAAAAAGTTAAAATTTATAGTTAATAAATTACAAACATTGAATTAAATTTTGCACTTGGAAATTGGTAAATAATTTGTTAATCTTATTTGGCCTGACATAGTATTGAGTAAGGACGGGTGGTGAGCAAATCGGCGACGGATGCGTTTACGCAGCGCTTGTTCGACTTTCTCGATGTATTCGAGTATCGGCGTACCGATGCCGAGGAGGACCGAGAGGCGATCTACCGGCTGCGTTACGAGGCCTATCGACGGGATGGCAACGTTTCCAATGGGTTCACCGCCGACTCCGGTGACTTCTTCGACCAATCCGCCAACTGCCACGTTTTCGGCCTCTATATTGCCGGCACCCTGGTCAGTTCGATCCGGGTGAATATCTGCTCACCGGAAAACCGTATCTCGCCGACCATGTCGATATTCCCGGATATCCTCAATCCGATGGTCGATCGCGGCATGGTGTTTGTCGACCCGAGCCGCTTTGTGGTCGATCGCAACGCGGCGCGTGGCAATCCGGAACTGATCTATGCCACCATGCGTCTGGTGACCATGGCCGCAGTCTATTTCGATGCCGATTATTGCCTGGCAACCGTTCGTCCCGAACACAATGCGTTTTACAGGAAGGTCTTCCAGGTCAAGGTCATGTCCCGGCCGCGCCTGTTCCCGTCATTGAGCCAGCCGGTCAATATGTTGGGCGGCCTCATGGACGACGTCGCCGCTAAAGTGGTCGCCCGCTATCCGATTTTCGATTCCAACTATCTTGAGCAACGCATGCTGTTCAATGCCGGACACTGGCCGACCTTGCCGGCCCGCCACGTGTCATTGCCAGAAATTCTGACGGCCGATCCCCATCATGGCGCCGAAACGCCGAACTTTGCCGGA
The DNA here is from genome assembly GCA_965224185.1 of Rhodobiaceae bacterium. Classification (GTDB taxonomy): domain Bacteria; phylum Pseudomonadota; class Alphaproteobacteria; order Rhizobiales. The sequence continues at coordinate 1,611,094 of OZ245042.1, forward strand.
ATGCAGTAACCGGAAGACGATAGCAGGCCGGCTACGGGATCCTTCACAGCGCAAGGGCGAATTCGACCGCGGCCGCCGCATGCAATTGTGTCGTGTCGAACATGGGAAAGTGCGGCCGGTCGTCCGGGTTGATCAGCAGGCAGATTTCCGTGCAAGACAAGGCCAGGCAATGGATTCCGTCCGCGGATAAGTCATCGACGATGCGCAACAATTCCGCCTTCGAGCCCGGATCGAAGACACCCTTCACCAGTTCGTCGAAAATGATGCTGTCTATGGTTTTCTTGTCCGCCGCGCACGGAAAACGGACCTCGATGCCGAACTTTTCCTCGTAGCGGTCGGAGATGACAGACCGCTCCATGGTCTGCATGGTCCCCAGGACGGCCACCGAATAAAGGTCTGCCGCGCGGATCGCCTCTCCGGCCGGATCGGAAATATGGATAAAAGGCAGCTCGATTTCATCGAAGAGCGGCAACGCCGCCCGATGCATGGTGTTGGACGCGCATACCAGCAGGTCGCTCCCCGCGGCCTCCAGGGCGCGAACTTTGGGGCGCAAATAGTCGCGCGCGTCCTTCCACAGGCTGTTGCGAACGCAATGTTCTATGATGCCGAAATCAGCGCTGGCGATCATGATTTCGCCGGTATGCCAGCCGCCAAGCCGGTCGTTGATCATCGAATTGATGATCCGGTAATATTCATGGGTCGACTGATCGCTCATGCCGCCGAGAATGCCGATTTGTCGCTGTTTCGGCGCCGTCAGCGGTCCTTTCGACGGCAATTCGGACCGGTCCGGCGGCTCCGTCGTGCAGGCGGCACATCCCGATCCGGCCGGCCGGCCGGCCGCCCGGGCGAGAAAGGATTCCCGCAGACTGTTGATCGCGGACGCCGCGTGATTCGACTGTGTAATGATCATCGCACCCTCTTTTTAGGAGGATGAAATATCAGCCAGTCGTAAAATAGGGTTTAATTTCGGAACAGGTGTGAACAGTTCATAAAGGATAAATTGAGTTTCGCATCCCGGTGTGGCGGATCAGAGATACGGCCCCTCAGGAAACCGCCTCCAGCCGCTTTGGCACCACGGTGATCCGATGATGGTCGAGCAGTTGCGCGATGCCGTCGGCGGGCAGGGGTAGGCCGAACAGGAATCCTTGCACCTCCAGGCTCGGCAATTCGGACGCCAGCAAGTCCATCTGCTCTTGTGTTTCGACGCCTTCGACGACCACGACCAGTCCGAGATCCTGCGCCAGCCGCGCCACCCCGCGCATCAGTACCAGACATTCCCGTTTGTCGGTGATATCAGATACGAACGACCGGTCCACCTTCAACCTGTCGATCGGCAAGCGGTTGAGATAGTTGAGGCTGGAATAGCCGGTCCCGAAATCATCGAGCGATATTTTGACCCCGATCGCCTGCAATTCGCTCAGAATGCCGCAGGTCGATTCCACATCCTCCAAAACAGCGGTTTCAGTGACTTCCAAATGCAGACGTTGCGCCGCCAGACCTGATTTTTCCAGGGCCTGCTTTACCGAAGCCACCACATCGTAGCGCCGCAACTGAACGGCCGACAGGTTGACCGAAACCGCCACATCTTCCGGCCATTCGGTGCAGCGGCCGCACGCCGTCTCGAGCACGAACTGACCCAAGTCGTTGATCATGTCGGTGCTTTCGGCGATCGGAATGAAGACCGCCGGCGATACCGGTCCCATATCCGGATGGGTCCAGCGGACCAGGGCCTCGCAGGCGCCAATCCTGTTCGTCGTCAGATCGATGATCGGCTGATAGGCGACTGTCAGCAGGCCATCGGCAATGGCCCGCCGCAAGTCGTTTTCGAGCCGCAGCCGCATGTGGAAGCTTTCTTCCATCTCTGGCTTGAAGAAGCAGATCCGGTCATCCGGATCAGCCTTGGCGCGATAGAGGGCAAGGTCCGCGTTCTGGATCAGCCGCGCCGGGTCGCGGGTCTGCGGCGTGGCAAAGGCGATCCCGATGCTGACGCCGATTTCGATGCGGTGATTGCCGATTTTTGCCGGCGTGTTGATGGCCTCGACAATTTGCGACGCGATTCTGTGGGCCGCGTCACGGCTTTCCGTGTCCGGCAGCATCAGCACGAATTCGTCGCCGCCGAACCGGCAGGCCAGGCCGCTTCCGTCGACAATGCGGGTCAGTTTGCGCGACACATCGCGCAGTACCTCGTCGCCAACCGCGTGGCCAAGGGTGTCGTTGACCTGCTTGAACGCGTCCAGATCGAGGATCAACACCGCCGAATGCGCCGCATTCTCGTCATCGGCCAGGGCGTCCTCCATCTGCTGCAGGAAGTAGGCGCGGTTGGGCAGTTCGGTCAGGGCGTCGAATCGGGCCATGTAGCGGATCTTTCGTTCCGCCCTTTCCCGCTCCGTCGTGTCCTCGAAAACCACCACCGAACCGCCTTCCAGCTTCGGCTGGTAGTCGACTTCAATTGTCCGGCCGCCGGGAAGATTGATCTTGAACTGACCGCGTACGGCGCAGGCCTCAAAATTGTCAAACGCCGACAAGGCCTTGTCGATTTCCGCCGATGCCACATCGACCGATTGCAGGCAGCGCGACAAAAGAATTCGGCCCGTCAGGCCGTCGTTCTGCAGTTTTCGGAACTGAGGAAACAGGACATTCATGGTCGGATTGGAAACCACCAGGCTGCCGTCATCGGCGAACATGCACAGGCCCAGCGGCATATTGGTAATCGCCGCGTCGAACTCGCTGGCGATGACCGACGTTTCCTTCTCGCTGATCAAGGCGCTGAAGAGCGCATTGCGCTGCCGGGCCGCCATCTGGCGCAATCCGGACAGAAAGGGAATGAGGCCGACAGCCAGGTAGTAATAATAGGAAATGCCGGTGGTCAGGAAGCCGACACCCAGTGGAACGCCAATCAGCAGGATTTGAACGTCCACCAGCTTGCGCCGGGCGAAATTGCGGCCATAGACCCCGATTATGCAGGCCAGGGTGGCCACGGTGCACACAAAGTGGATAATCGTGTCGTCATTGAAGGCAAGCGATGCGAATGCCCAGGCCCCTAGCAGGACGGAAAAAGCCGAAGTTCCCCAAAAATAGCGATTTTCCCAATGCCGAACCTCGCTTCGTCCGGCCGACAGATTGGCGATCAGGTCGAAAATCGTGGCGTCGAAATAGCGATAAAGCCCGATGCACAAGAACAGGACGGCAAATACCACCTGAACCGGATCGTAGGATTTGAGGAAACAGACCCCGGCCGACACGCTGAGCGCGATCACCCCGATCAGCATGGACCGTTTGTCCGCGAACAGGGATTCCACGACCGCCCGGTGCAATTCAGCCGGAAGCGGTCCCTGGGATTCAGTCTTTGAAAGTCGCCTCAGCACGAATGCTTCCACCCTAGTAATATCCCGGATGACAATGTGCGGAATACCTATGAATTATTTGCTTAGAGGTTTGGTTAATATTTTAGACTGGACGCTGTCGCAGAAGTTGAATGATTTATAGGCATTTAATCAGGGTAGAAATGGCGAAATATTACTGACCCGCTGGATCAGCCGGATCGAAAATGTTTGGATAGCTTGAGGCCCTGCGCCTGGTAATTGGACCCGATGCCACTGCCATAGAGATTGTCGGGCCGGCCGGCCATGCGTTCATAGACCAATCGCGCGACGATTTGGCCATGGTCGAGAATGAACGGCACATCATGGGAGCGCACCTCCAACACGCCGCGCGAGCCGGCGCCGCCGGAAGCGCCATGTCCGAAACCGGGATCGAAAAATCCCGCATAATGCACCCGGAATTCGCCGACCAGCGGATCGATCGGCACCATTTCGGCGGCAAAGTCGGGGGGCACGTGCACCGCCTCACGGGACACCAGAATATAGAACTCGTCCGGATCGAGGATCAGGCTCATGCGGCCGCGCAGATCGATCGGTTCCCAGAAATCAAACAGGTCGTAGCCATCCTTGCGATCCACGTCGATCACCGAGGAATGGCGCTTGGCGCGATAGCCGATAACACCGTCCGGCCCGGCTCCGCCCAGATCGATCGACAACGTCAGCCCGTCGCTCAGCCGTGCCCGGTCTTCGTCCACCAGGCCCACCGTCTCATGCAGATCAGCCAGTTCGGCATCGCTCAGCCTGGTGTCGCCGCGGCGAAACCGGATTTGCGACAGGCGCGAACCTCGGCGCATCAGGGCCGGAAATGTGCGCGGGCTGATTTCCGCATAGAGCGGGCCACAATAACCGGCTGCGATCGTATCGAAGGCCGTCCCCCGATCGGTGATCACCCGGGTGAAGATATCAAGACGGCCGGTGGAGCTTTTCGGATTGGCCGATGCGGCGATGTCCGCCGGCAGCGCCAGGGATTCCAGCAACGGCACGATGTAGACGCATCCGGTTTCCAGCACCGCCCCGTCCCGCAGATCGATCTCATGCAGCCGCAGTTGTTCGAGCTTTTGCGAGACCGTCGCCTGCGGCCCCGGCAGGAAACTCGCCCGCACGCGATAGGCCACGTCGCCGAGCCGCAGATCGAGGCTTGCGGGTTGCACCTGGTCATCGTCCGGCCGCATCCGCGTGATGATCCGGCCGTCGTCAAGCATGGCCGCAATCTGCCGATCCGGCAGGATCCCCGGTCTTCGATCCGTAACCATGCCTACGTCCTGCCCATTGTCGAGTTGCCGTCCCCCGATCCCTCTAACCGATCCTGAGATTGACGCCAAGGACGGATCGGTTTAAACAAGTCAAACTTGTGGTCATTTGAGCCGGCCGGCTTGCAGCCACGTTAAAAAAGTCGCTAAAAGGCCGGGGCAGGCACACCCGGTCAGGACTTTCCCGGCCGGGTTTTTTGGTGCCTGGAGGATCGGCCGATGGCTGATAAAGACGCGAAATCACCCCGCAACCCCTGGCGTCCGGCGACGCAACTCGTTCATGGCGGCACTTTGCGCTCCGGTTTCGGCGAAACGTCTGAGGCCATGTTCCTGACCCAGGGCTTCGTCTACGACACCGCGGAGGAGGCCGAGGCGCGCTTCAAGGGCGAGGATGACGGTTTCATCTATTCGCGTTTTTCCAATCCGACGGTCGCCATGTTTGAAGAACGCATGATGATCCTGGAGGGCGCCGAAGCCGCGCGCGCCACCGCCTCGGGCATGGCCGCGGTGACGGCCTCCATGTTGTGCCAGGTCGAGGCCGGCGATCACGTGGTCGCCGCCAAGGCCTTGTTCGGATCCTGCCGCTACGTGATCGAGGACCTGCTGCCGAAATTCGGCGTCGCATTCACCCTGGTCGACGGCACCGATCTCGACCAATGGCAGGCGGCGCTGCGCCCCAATACCAAGGCCTTTTTCCTGGAAAGTCCCACCAATCCGACCCTGGAAGTCATTGATATCGCCGCCGTCAGCGCCATCGCCCACTCGGTCGGGGCGGTCCTGGTCGTCGACAATGTGTTCGCTACGCCGCTGTGGCAGGCGCCTTTGAAGCTCGGTGCCGATGTGGTCGTCTATTCGGCCACCAAGCATATTGACGGCCAGGGCCGCTGTCTCGGCGGTATCGTCCTGTCGAGCCGGGACTGGATCAACGACAACCTGCACAATTTTCTGCGTCAAACCGGCCCGTGCATGAGCCCCTTCAATGCCTGGGTTCTGGTCAAGGCCTTGGAAACCCTGCCGGCGCGCATCCGGCAACAGACGGCAAGTGCTGCCGCGATCGCCGACCATTTGGCCGACCATCCGGCGGTCACCAGGGTGTTTTATCCCGGCCGCGATGACCATCCCCAGGCGGATATTGTGAGCCGCCAGATGACCGGCGGCTCGACCATCGTCGCCTTCGAAGTGGCCGGCGACAAACAGGCGGCATTCGATGTCAGCAACCGGCTCGACATTATCCGCATTTCCAACAATCTGGGCGATGCCAAGAGCCTCATCACCCATCCGGCGACCACCACCCATCAGCGTCTCGACGAAGACGCCCGCGCCGAAATGGGGATCACCGGGGGCCTGTTGCGCCTGTCGGTCGGCCTGGAAGATCCGGCGGATCTCATTGACGATCTGGACGCGGCCTTGGATGGAGCCGTGCAACGACCCGCCATTGACGCGCGACGCCAAGACAGCCTGCAGACGGTTGGTTAGAGCATCGTACGATCACACGGGCTGGCGTATCCGCCGGCCCGAGATTGACAGGGTTGAATCCGGTAAACTAATGTTAGTTAGAAACGAATGCCGACGGACGGACATCATGGCCGATCAGCCGGCCGAATTTGTCCGCCATCGGTCTGATCGGCAAGCAGGATGGCAGACGAATCGACAGGCGGCGTTGTCTCCGCCGGCAGTTCCGGCGGATCGAATAGCCAGGGGGCGAACGGCAAGTCGGATCGCTCGCGCAAGCAGATCCTGGACGCCGCGGCCGCGTTGTTTCGCGATTCCGGCTATGCCGCCACCACCTTGCGCCAGATCGCCGAGCGGGCCGACATGAAGGCCGGCAGCATCTATTATCATTTCAATTCCAAGGACGACATTCTGGACGCGGTGCTGCATATCGGGCAGCGGGCCGTGTTTGATGCCGCCCGCGCCGCCCTGGCGGCGCTGCCCGTCGACGCGCCGCACAGGCTGCGCATCGAGACGGTGATCGAGGGGCATTTGAGCGCGCTGTTGGAGCATGATGCCTACACGTCGGCCAATATCCGCATATTTGGCCAATTGCCTAAGGAATTGAAGGATCGACATCGCGCCGAGCGGGACCAATATGCGGCGTTTTGGGATGACCTGTTCGGAGAGGCGCAAAGGGACGGCTTTCTGCGCGCTGATCTGCAGATCGAGCCGTTGCGCGCATTCGTCATCGGCGCCCTTAACTGGACCGTGGAATGGTATCCGGCGCGAAAAGGCTCGCCGAAGGTGCTTGCCGACCGGGTGGCCCGGCTGGTGCTCGACGGGATCGTGACCAAGGCATGATACCGGCGGGCCGCCGGCGGGTCTTGGAATTATTCTAGAATCTTCTCAAAAATTTGATCGCGGTCTCGGCTGTTCGCCCGGCTCAATCGTTTGTCGCGCAAAAGAACTGTTCTATATCTGAATCCGTCAGTGAGGGGACGACAGGAATATCGCACGATGGGCGCCCGTGCGCGCGGATGAAATCCGGTATCCCGACGACCCCTTCCAGACCAATCACGTCGGTCATGAAGGTATTGATTTGTCGGATACCCATCTATCCAAGCGGCTTTTGATGAAGGCCGGCCTGCGCCCGACCCGCAAGCGCGCCCAATTGGCGGATCTGTTGTTTGATGGTCCCGACAAGCATGTATCCGCCGAAGAGGTCATGGCGGCAGCACAAGAAGCCGGTATCGAAGTGTCCTTTGCGACCGTCTACAATTGCTTGAACCAGTTTTCCGCCGCCGGATTGCTGCGCCGGGTCTCCGTTGACGGGGTGCGGGTGACCTTCGACACCAATACCAATGACCATCATCACATCTATTACGAAGATACGGGAGAACTCGTGGACGTTCCCGGTGACCGGATCACCGTCCAGGGCATGCCGAAGCTGGCCAAGGACGTGGTGGTCCAGTCGGTCGAAGTCATGATCAGAGTGCGGAAGGATAACCCGGACAAACGATAAAATCCGTCGGTTTTATCGACAGCCAGTAGCCAGACGCGCGACGGCTCGGCCGAAGGTGGCTGACGAAACACGACTGTGAGACGCGCGTCGGCGGCGGATCACATATCAGGGATTACAGGCAGTCCTCGATTGCCAACACGCTGAAAAAAAAGGCGAAGAAAGAAGATTGGAGAAGTCATGGACAGTAAAAGCAAGTGCCCGATAACCCATGCGAGCACATCGCTCGGCGCCCGGTCGAACCGCGACTGGTGGCCGAACCAATTGAACCTGCGGATCCTGCATCAAAACTCCGAAAAGTCCGATCCCATGGGACAGGACTTCAATTATGCGGAGGAGTTCAAGACCCTCGATCTGAAGGCCCTGAAGCAAGACCTTTATGACCTGATGACGGATTCGCAAGACTGGTGGCCCGCCGATTACGGCCATTACGGTCCGCTCTTCATCCGCATGACCTGGCATGCTGCCGGCACTTACCGCATTGGCGACGGCCGTGGCGGCGGCGCGACGGGCAATCAACGTTTCGCGCCCCTCAACAGTTGGCCCGACAACGTCAATCTCGACAAGGCCCGCCGGCTTCTATGGCCGATCAAGCAGAAATACGGCAACAAGATCTCCTGGGCCGACCTGCTGATTCTGGCCGGCAATTGCGCCATCGAATCCATGGGCGGCAAGACCTTCGGTTTCGGCGGCGGCCGCGAGGATATCTGGGAGCCGGAAGAGGACATCAACTGGGGCATCGAGGGCGAATGGCTGGGCGACGAACGCTATACCGGTGAGCGCGACCTGGATAATCCGCTGGGCGCCGTGCAGATGGGCCTGATCTACGTCAATCCGGAAGGCCCGAACGGCGAACCAAGTGCCGTGGCGTCCGGCCGCGACATCCGCGAGACCTTCGGCCGCATGGCCATGAATGACGAGGAAACCGTGGCCCTGGTCGCCGGCGGACACACTTTTGGCAAGGCCCATGGCGCCGGCGATGCCGGCCTCGTCGGCCCGGAACCGGAAGCCGCCACGATCGAGGAGCAGGGGCTCGGCTGGTCGAGCAGCTTCGGCTCAGGCAAGGGCGTCGATGCCATCGGCTCCGGCATCGAGGGCGCCTGGACCCCGACCCCGATCACCTGGGACAACAGCTATTTCGACACCCTGTTCGGCTATGATTGGGATCTGGAAAAAAGCCCCGCCGGCGCCTGGCAGTGGAAGCCGACCGATCCGGCGGCCGCCACCACCGTACCCGATGCCCACGACCCCACGCGCAGCCACGCGCCGATGATGACCACCGCGGATATGGCGATGCGCATGGACCCGATCTACGGGCCCATATCGAAGCATTTCCACGAAAATCCGGAGGAATTCGCCGATGCCTTCGCCCGCGCCTGGTTCAAGCTGACCCACCGCGACATGGGCCCGCGCGCCCGCTATCTCGGCGACGAGGTTCCTGATGAAGAGCTGATCTGGCAGGACCCGGTGCCGGCCGTCGATCATGACCTGATCGATGACAGCGACATGGCGGACCTGAAAGCCCGCATCCTCGCGACCGGCATCTCGGTCGGCAATCTTGTCGCCACCGCATGGGCCTCGGCTTCGACCTTCCGCGATTCCGACAAGCGCGGCGGCGCCAATGGCGCGCGCATCCGGCTTGCCCCGCAAAAGGATTGGGCGGTCAATCAGCCGGAGCAATTGGCGGCCACGCTGGAAGCATTGGAAGGGGTCCAGCAGGCGTTCAACGACGCCCAGTCGGGCGGCAAGAAAGTGTCCCTCGCCGATCTCATCGTACTCGGCGGGTCGGCGGCGATCGAACAGGCCGCCAGGGCCGCCGGTCATGATGTGACCGTGCCCTTCGCGGCTGGCCGCACCGATGCATCGGCGGAGCAGACGGATGCGGAATCCTTCGCGGTTCTGGAGCCGAAATCGGACGGCTTCCGCAACTATCTGAATGGCGATTATTCCGTGACGCCGGAAGAGCTTCTGGTCGATCGGGCGCAATTGCTCACCCTGACGGCGCCGGAAATGACCACGCTTGTCGGCGGCCTGCGGGTGCTCGGCGCCAATCACGGCGGCGCCAGCCATGGCGTCCTCACCGATCGTCCCGAAACCTTGTCGAACGACTTTTTCGTCAACCTGCTCGACATGGGCACCGAATGGACGGATGCCGGCGACGGCATCTATGAGGGCCGCGATCGCGCCACCGGCGATGTCAAATGGACCGGGACCCGGGTTGACCTGGTCTTCGGCTCGAATTCGCAATTGCGGGCGATTTCGGAAGTCTATGGCCAGGACGACGCGCAAGGCCGGTTCGTCAACGACTTCGTGGCCGCCTGGACCAAGGTCATGAATGCCGACCGGTTCGATCTCGCCTGATTACAGGGCAAATTTGTTAGGTGAATTGCCCGGCGGATGGGTGCCCAATGCCCATCCGCCGGGGATTTAGTACTAATGCGTGTTGCGGAAAAATGAATTCACAAATCACACCAACAGTCATTCCCGCGAAGGCGGGAATCCGGAGCGAAAACAAAGACTTATGCGCGTATCCCTGGATTCCCGCTTTCGCGGGAATGACAATTTCCGTGTTCGTATCGAACCCGATTGAACGCACCATGCATTCGTGGCCTTATCGGCCGGTCAGGACTGCGATCCAGCGGTAATTGCATGATGCCGTCGACAGGCTATGGTAGAACCGCGCAGCGAACAGCGCGGGCGATCCATGGCCAAATCCGAACCCACCGCATCTCACGCCGCAGGGTCCCGACCGGGTGAAACGGCCGCCTGCGATCCCCTGTTGATCGATCGCCTGATTGAAGTGATCGAACGGGACATCATTCCCTTGACCCGGCAAGGCGTGCGAAACGGCGACAAGATTTTCGGCGCCGCATTGCTTAGAAAATCTGATCTGTCGACGATTGTCGCAAGCACCAATCACGAGACCGAGAATCCCCTCTGGCACGGCGAAATCCATACCATCAAGACCTATTATGAGATGGTGAATGCCGACGAGAGCAGGCGGGTCGACCCCAAGGACACGATTTTCCTGTCGACCCACGAGCCGTGCACCTTATGCGCGTCGGCGATCGCCTGGGGCGGCTATGACAATGTCTACTATTTGTTCAGCCACGAGGACTCTCGCGATTCCTTCCAGATCGGCCACGACCTGAACATTCTAAAACAGGTCTTCAAGCACGATCCGGGCAATTATGCCCGCCAAAACGACTATTGGTCGGCCTATTGGCTCGTGGATCTGATCAACAAGTGCAGCGCGGAAGATAAGGCCGGATTCGGGAAGCGGTTGGACGCCGTGCGCCGGACCTACGCCGAGATGTCGGAGATCTACCAGGCCAACAAGGGCGAGGCGAAGAATATTCCGCTGAAATAGGGCAACGCACTGGCCGCATCCTGTCGGCGCGGGTCAATAATGCCCTCGCGACCGCCAATGCAAGTTCCGATAAATGCTAGTGCGTGTCGTGGAAAAATGGATTCACAGATCAGATCAAATAGTCATTCCCGCGAAAGCGGGAATCCAGTGCCAAAACAAAGGCTTAATCGAGTTGCCCTGGATTCCCGCACACTACACGACAGTGATGGCTGAGAGGTCGAGAATCAGGTTCATTGAAGGATTCTAATCGCCAAAAAAGGATCCTTTGATGTCCGGTCTTCCCGACACTCTCGTTTTAACGCTATCGCGCCATCTTGATCTGAGCAAGAGCCGTCTTGAGACCTTCGCGACGCTGATCATCGGCTGTATTTGCGCGCGCACGGTGAACCTGACCCATATTGCCGGCCACTTTGATGGTGGGGCGCAGATTGCCTCCAATTATCGTCGTCTGCAGCGGTTCTTCCAATATGTGAGGATTGACGGCGATTGGCTTGCCGGTGCCCTGTTGGCCTTGGCCGGCACCAAGCCGCCCTATACGTTGTGCCTGGACCGGACCAATTGGAAGATCGGCCGGACGCACATCAATCTGCTGGTTTTGTGCCTTGTCGGGCGCCGGGTCAGGGTGCCCCTCATGTGGACCGTCCTGGACCGGGCCGGCACCAGCAATCTGGCCGACCGGGTGGCCTTGATGCGGCGGATGTTGCGCCTGATCGATGCCGGCTCGATCCATGTTCTGCTTGCTGACCGTGAGTTCATCGGCCGTCAATGGTTTGATTTCCTTGGCCAACTCCGGATCCCGTTTGCCATCCGCGTCAAGGAGAGCCAGCTTGTGCGCCTGGCCGACGGGCGGCTGGTGAGCCTGGCCTCTTTGTTCAAGAAGCATCGGGGCGGCAAGCGGGCAGCGGCCCATCAGGGCTGGTTCGCCGGGAGCCGCCAAAGCCCATCGGCCAAGATTTGGTTTGCCGCCAAGCGGCTCAATGACAAGGACCGGTCACTGCTCATCGTGGCGACAACATTGCCGCCTGAAAGAGGCCTGCGCTTGTATAGAAAACGCTGGCAGATCGAATGCCTGTTCGCCGACAGCAAGACGCGCGGCCTCAATCTGGAAGACACAAGGATGACCGACCCGGGAAAGCTGTCGCTGCTGATCGCCACGGTCGCGCTTTCCATCGTCTGGTCGCATATCACCGCAAGCCGGCGGATGGGACGCAAACACATCAAAAGGGCCAGCCACGGCTACAGACGAAAATCCTGGTTCCGGGTCGGGTTCGACACCCTCAGACACTGGATCATACAAAATCCCAAAAGAGCCGCAGACGTCTGGGAAGACACATGGAAACGCGTCAAATCAGAACCAATCAGACACGGAGTCGTGTAGTGTGGGATTCCCGCTTTCGCGGGAATGACAAATTCCGTGTTCGTATCGAACCCGATTGAACGCAACATGCATTAGGCCGGAGGCCTTCCGTCCGTAATTCGTTTGCGCCCTGCGGGCGATTGGTGGCGCGTTGAATAGAATCGACCTTTGAACGGTATTCGGGATTCTTGCTGCAGGGGACTTCTAAGGCCAAGGGCGAACATATTTGGTTTGTCGCGAACCGGACATTTTTGCTGTGATGGTGGTCGAGTTTGATCCCTCTCTACTTTTCAAGGGAGTGCCGACAACCTGTGCTCTTTCGCCACCGAGAAACATCAGTGCAGAAATTACCGCAAGTTTTCCCACTTATGCGGACAAAATGGGTCAAGAATGAGCAATGCTAGTAAGATTTTTTCCAAGGGAAATTTTTCCAAAAATTGTCAAGGGCAGGTTGCAATTATTCTCGAATCATGGTTAAGATTCGGCCGGATTCTTGGATTCAGGAGCGGTTAGCCGATGAAAAAATCCATATTTTGGTTGACCTTAGATGGTTAATTCAAGAGTACGTGAACCAGACCTGATTGAGCCTGTCTTGAAGCTGATTGCTGAACATGGAGATGAATACGGCGGTCTCGATATTACGAAGATCGATGAGCTATTGCGACTTCAACTCAATCTATCTGACGAAGATAAGAAAATACTCAAGGGGCGGAAGGACGACAGGTTTAGCCAGGTTGTCCGCAATCTTGTCAGCCACAGAACTTTGGAGCGACACGGAGTGGCTGAGTACCGGAAAACCGGCATGTATAGGCGCGGAGCTTACTATCTCACTGCGAAAGGTGCAGATCTGGTACAGAGTTCCCCAAAACCAAAGCAGCCTGATCTCTTTGAGGAAAGGAGCCACTATGATGATTGAGTAAGCTGGCCACACCAATGCTCAGCATTGATGTGGCCATAAATCAGCAGCGTAGCTGCAATCAAATGACCAACAGCGTGCCGACTGACTTCGCAACTCATAAACAGCACGCCATTGGTCCAAATTCAAATGAATTATGAAAGGACCATCAGAGATGGCTTCATATTATGTGAATACAAATGCACAGCCCAACGGAGATCACGAGGTCCATACCGTTGGTTGCCCTCATCCCCCGGACTTTTCAAACCGTAGGCAGCTTGGAGATCATTCGAACTGCCATTCGGCGGTGAGCGCTGCGCGCATATACTACAACCAAGTCAATGGCTGCTTCCACTGCGCCAACGAATGCCATACGCAATAAGGAGAATCGAAGTGGCTACTAACCCACCTACAGGCGACGGACACCGTAAAGGTGCAATTCGGAAACGCTCGCAGGTCTACAATCCAAAAACAGATAACTGGACTAAGCGTGATGCTGACACCGGACGATTCATGGATCAGAAGGCGGATAAGAATCCCTTTAAGGGTGTACGCCGAGAGAAATGACGGTGTTTAAGCGGGACGTGGGGAAATTTCCCGCGTCCTTGACCAAATTTGCGGGCTTGAAGCCTCACAATTTGGCAAATCAAAGTGCCATGAAATGATCGTCATTCCATGACAATTCCGGGCACGAAATGCGCGTCCCATATCTGCCTTGATTTGAATATATTCCTAGGACAGATTGGGTAACTTTAGGCGGAAGCGGACGTCATCGCCGGATTCCAACTTGAAAAGGTTTTCGGTTTGTCGTTTAGGGACGCTCCAGCAGCGTTTTGAAATGCGACTCGGCCATAATGAATCAGAAATATCTACCCCTCGGTATCAATAATATGAATAACAAATGAGCCACGAAATGAGTTTTTTTTTATTTATAATGTGCTTCGCAATTTTCCTAATGATAGCGCCTTGCCTGTTTGCGATCCGCTACGTGAGGAGTCAGCCGGCCTGGTGGGTGATATATTTGATGATTGCACTAATTGGTTGGGTTGCCACTAACGGAACCGTTTATTTTTACTATGAACACCTTCGTGAATTGCTGTCACGTTACGACACACCGCCTTCCGAACTCGTCGACCGCTTAGTCAATGACGGCGCTAAGAGGGTATTCGCCCTGATATTTGGTTGGTTGTACGCAATTCTTTATTCGTTTCCCTGGCTGGCTGCCTATTTCATCATGACTAAGGTCAGGGAAAGACATTAGGCATTTTGAATGTCGTTTTTTGATCTGAAGATCACTTACACCACATCACGCTCGTCACCTTGTTGTCGCGCACGAGTCAGAAACGCCGGACAAAATTAACCGCGTCCTACCCTTCGCGTCCCACCCTTCGCGCCTACCGCCCGCCCAATTTGCGATAGATGCTCATGCTTGGGCGCCCTGTCGCCTTCAGGCCGTGTTTCGCCTGCGCCTGTTTGATCGCCTTGCGGGTCACCGGGCCGATCTTGCCGTCGGCCTCGCCGATATCGTAGCCGGCGCGGAGCAGCAGGCGCTGCAATTGCAATCTTTGCGCCCGTGACAGGCCCGGATCGTTGGTCGGCCAGGCGGTTTTCAGTGGCCCCGCGCCGCGCAGGCGGTCTGACAGGTGGGAGATTGCGAGCGCGTAGGATGTTGCCGCGTTATAGGTCCGGATCACATTGAAGTTGCGATAGACCAGGAATGCCGGCCCGTTGCGCCCTGCCGGCAGCAGGAGCGCGGGCTTGCCGCTGCCGGTCAGCTTGCCGCCGCCGACGGCGGTGATGCCGCGCTTGCGCCAGGTGGCGATGCTGGCATATTTGCGCCGCCCGCTCGGCCCCTTATAGCCCTTGGGAACGCGCACCTCGTAGCCCCAGCCCTGGCCGCGCCGCCAGCCGTTCTTGCGCAGGTAATTGGCCGCCGAGGCGAGCGCGTCCGGCACAGAATGCACCAGGTCGCGGCGGCCATTGCCGTCAAAATCCACCGCCAGCCGGCGATAGGTGGAGGGCAGGAACTGGGTCTGGCCGAAGGCGCCGGCCCAGGAGCCGTAAAGGTCTTTGAGCCGCAGATCCCCCTTGTTGACGATCTTCAAGGCGGAGATCAGCTCGCCGCGAAAGAATTTCACCTTGCGCCCGGCGCAGGCCAGATTGGCGAGCGCGTGGGGCATGTAGAAGTCGCCCTGGGAGCGGCCATAATCACTTTCCACGCCCCACAGGGCGGTGAGAATATAGCGATCCACCCCAAAGGCCTTTTCCACGGCCTTCAAGGTCCGGCCATGCTTGCGCAACATCGCCTTGCCGGTCGAAATGCGTTCGTCATCGACCAGGAACGCCATGTAATCCCAGATCGGCGTTCTGTATTCCGGCTGGCTGCGCGAAAAGCGGATCGCCCGCTCGTCATATTTGACATTCGACAGCGCCGCATTGGCGATCTTAGAGCTGACGCCGGATTTGACGACGGTCCGCTTCAGCCCGGCGACGCAGCTTTTAAGACTGGCGGCGGCGTGACCGGCAAGGAGCAGCGTGGCGCCGGCAAACACGACGGCGGCCAGGAAAATGCGGCAAATGGAATTACGAGTATCAGTCATGGTCACCCAACCAACAGCGAATCTCGATTGTTGTCGAATCTATCATTCCGCTCCCGAATGTCGACGATATTGCGAGACGGTCGCAGCAATCGTGCGCCGACATTTGAGGCGATCGCTCTTGGTTAGGTGTCGATCTCGCTCAAAAAATGGCGAATTTCACGCAAGAAGACGATTGGCCGATCGCCGCCTTTGCATCATCAATTCGGTCCCGCGTCGCCGCGCTCCCGATTGGCGAACTTTTCCTCGTCAATCATGTCGCGGGCGTCATGGGCCAGATGCAGGGTTTCGCCGCCATCGACATACCATTCCTCTCCGGTGACGAACTTGCCCAGATCCGAAGCCAGGAAAATGACGGCGCCGGCCACGTCCGCTGGTTCGCCCATATGATTGAAAAGATTACGGCTATTTGCATGCCAGTCGGGCGGATGGATCGGATATTTGCCGAGCACGTCGGAATAGATGGTTCCAGGCGCCACCGCGTTGAGCAGGATGCCATGGGGCGCCCATTCGAAGGCCAGGGTCTTCATCAACGCGGCAACGCCGCCGCGCGCCGCGGCCGTATGGGCGAAACCGGCAAGGCCGGCCCGCACGGCGGCGGTAATGAAAATAATGCGCCCGCCATTGGCGAACATGAAATGGTCGGCCGCCGCCTTGGTCACCTGCCAGGAGCCGATCAGGTTGTTGCGTATTACCGTTTCGAAGCCTTTATTGGTGATCTCCTTCGCCGGCGACACATATTGCCCGCCCGCATTATTGACCAGGATGTCGAGCCCGCCATAGGTCTCGCCAATCGTGGTCATTGCCGCGTCGATCGTATCTTCCAGGCGAATGTCCGCACGGATGGCCAGGGCCTCGCCGCCGCCGGACCGTATGGCGTCAGCGCACTCTTCCACCAGTTCCAGCCGGCGCCCGAGCACCGCCACTTTGGCGCCGCAACCGGCTAGTTCGAGCGCCGTCGCCCGGCCGATCCCGGTGCCGCCTCCGGTGACCAGGGCGATCTTGTCCCGCAGCAGATCGGCGGCAAATCGGGCTTTGGTTGGCCCTTCATCCATGTTTATTTCCTCCGCGTCGGCGGTTGCGGTGTCGAAAACCTGGTTTATTCTAACGATCGTTAGAAATAGGAATCGCCATGTCAAGCGCACCCGCCGTGATCTACGCCGCCGACCGCGGTGTCGCCACCGTCACCCTCAACCGGCCTGAGCGCCGCAACGCCCTGTCGGTTGAAGCCACCCATCTGCTTTATGACGCCTGGGAGCATGCAGATGCCGATCCGGAGGTGAAGGCCATCATCCTGACGTCGACCGATTGCGGTGTCTTTTGCGCCGGAATGGACCTGAAGGAAGCCGCCGAAATCAAGGCGCGCCACGGAACGGACATCCTGCAGCACTTCAAGGACCCCTTCAATACCCGCATGCGCGCGGTCAAGAAGCCGATCATCGCGGCGATGACCGGCAGCCTGATGGCCGGCGGCATGGCCCTGTCCCTTGCCTGCGACATGCGGGTCGGCCTCGCCGGTTCCAAGGTCGGCATCACCGAAGTCAAGGTTGGGCGCGGCTCGCCCTGGGCGGCGCCGGCTTTATGGATGCTGCCGCAACCGATCCTGATGGAGCTGGTGCTGACCGGCGACTTGTTGCCGATCGAACGCGTGGCCGATTATGGCTTTGTCAATTACCTGGAAAAAAGCCCGGACGCGGTCCGCTCAAGAGCCCGCCGGCTCGCCGATGCCATTGCCACCGCCGCACCCTTATCGGTGGTCGCCGCCAAGGCCAGCGTCAAGGCGACCATGGATCTGGGCTGCAAGGCCGGTCTTGAAGCCGGCAACAAGCTGCATGAAGTGGTTTATGCCAGCGAAGACGCGGTGGAAGGTCCGCGCGCCTTCGCCGAAAAACGCCCGCCGGTCTGGCGGGGAAAATAGCGGCCACCTTCGACGATCAGATCGTCACCCGCAGCACTTCCTCAACGGTCGTTTGGCCGTCGGCGCATTTGCGCAGCCCATCGTCCAGCATCGACGTCATGCCGGCGGCGCGGGCTAGGCGGCTAAGTTCGACCTGGTCCACGTCGTGGTGAATGTGGCGACGCAGATCGGTGTCGAACTTCATTACCTCGAAAATGCCGATACGGCCGCGATAACCGGTGCCGCCGCACCAGTCACAACCGCCGGCCTTGTACAAGGTCGCGCCGGCAAGGTTGGCGACGGAGGTGTCGCTGGGAAGATCCTGCAGGAGGGTCTCAATGTCATCCTCAGGCTGCCGGCAGCGCTCGCATAATTGGCGCACCAGCCGCTGGCCGACCACGCAGCGGATCGCGGAGGCCAGCAAAAAACTCTCAACGCCCATATCCATCAACCGGGCGACGGCGTCGACCGCGTTGTTCGTGTGCAAGGTGGTGAGCACCAGATGGCCGGTCAGGGCGGCCTGGATGCCGATCCGCGCCGTTTCCGTATCGCGCATTTCGCCGACCATGATCACATCGGGGTCATGGCGCAGGAAGGAGCGAAGCGCGGTCGCGAAAGTCAGGCCGATACCCGGCTTGATCTGAGTCTGGTGGACGCCGGGGACCTGGTATTCCACCGGATCCTCGATCGTCATGATCTTGCGCTTGGGATCATTCAGAAGCGACAGGGCGGCCGCCAATGTCGTCGTCTTGCCGCTGCCGGTCGGCCCGGAAACCACGACCAATCCATAAGGCTCGGCCAATTGGGTGCGGAACGCCTCGTTGTCGCGCGGCGACAAGCCGAGCCGGTTGAGGTCGAGAACTTTCGATTCCTTGACCAGGATCCGCATGACCGCCGCCTCACCATGCATGGTCGGCATGGTGGCGATGCGCAGGTCGGCTTCCGTATTGCCGACCCGTACCCGGGCACGGCCATCCTGGGGCAGGCGCCGCTCGGCGATATTCAGCCCGGCCATGATCTTGATGCGCGAGATCACCGCCCGGGCGACCCGGGTCGGCATGGCCTGCTCGTCGCGCAAGAATCCGTCGACCCGGAACCGCACCCTGAGATCCTGGCGCGACGGCTCCACGTGAATGTCCGTGGCCTGCACCTCCAGCGCCTTTTCCAATAGCGAATCCACCGCCCGTACGATCGGCGCGCCATGGGCAAGGTCCTGCAGGGCTTCCAGGTTGTCGTCGAGGGTCAGGTCGCCCTCTCCGAAGGCGTCCTCATCGGCCGTCTCAGCGGTCAGCCCGGATTCGTCGCCTTCCATCGCGAACAGCGACTGGATTTCCTCGAAAGCGGCAACGCGGATCTCCACAGGGCGGCCAAGCGCCAGGCGCACCTCGCGAATCGATTCAGAGCGGGTCGGGTCGGCGACCGCGAGCACGGCCTGACCGTCATTATCGTACGGATAGAGCCAGGCATCGCGCAAAAACCGGCGCGACATGCCGGAAAGAAAATTGGGGCGATCGGCGATCTCATCGCGGCCGACCCGTGGCAGCCGATGATAGCGGGCGATGCCGTCGGCCAGATCCGATGCCGTCATGGCGCCGAGATCCCATAATGTGTGGTAGTCGTTGCGCTGACCTTCGGCGATCGCCGACACCGTGTCCCAATTCACGGCTGCTGCAATATCCCGCTGTTCGGCGAGAAACTCGATGAACAACACATCGACATTGTGGGCGGCGTCGGCTACCATGCGGACCATTCTGCTGTGTGAAAAAACATCGTGTAGCGCTTTGTTTCGCTATCAATTTTCGGTATTACCCTGTCATTACGGTATCATCAACTGGTAAAGGTGTTCGGACAAAATTACGCGAACGGGCGCATGGGGCTTGATATATAGGGCGTGAACCGAGTTTCGCGGGCGTATTGGTGAGTAAATCGAGGGCGAACGACGCTTTGACGATTATCAGGTCCCTTGCGATTGTGGCGATACTGCTGACGGGTTGCGTGAATGTCGATGAACAGACACCGCGCTCTCAGTCCAGCGTGATCGATTCCATTTTGTTCGCCGACCTGACCGCCAAACGGACCCGGCCGGAATCCCGCGCCGGCGACGGGGCGGGGGAAAATTTCTCCGATTCGGAAGGGGTTATGTTCCTGTCCACAGGGCGTGGCCAGCCGCCGCGCGAGCCCAACACCGGTGGTGTCGGCGGCAGTGCCGGTGCCGGATACCAGCTCAATTTCGACAATGCCGACATCCAATCGGTGGTCAAAACCATCCTCGGCGATACCCTTGGCCTGACCTATACGATCGATTCCCGGATCGAGGGCGAGGTGACCCTGTCGTCGCCGCGACCGGTCGACCGCAAGGATCTCATTCCGATCCTGGAAAGCCTGTTGCGCATGTATGGCGGCTCCCTGGTGCAAAATGGCTCGCTCTATCGGGTCATCCCCGAATCGGAGGCGCCGGGGGTCGGGCGGACGGATCCTCCCGGCGCCCGCATCTCTCCCGGCAGCGGCGTCACCGTGTTGCCGCTGCGCTATGTGTCGGCGGAAACCATGGTGCGGCTGATCGAAGGCTTCGCGGTGCGCCCGGGCAAGGTGCGCGTGCAATCGTCGGCCAATTATATCCTGATCGAGGGTTCAAGCCCGGAACGCGAATCCGCGGCGCGCACCGCGCTCTCCTTCGATGTCGACTGGATGCGCGATCAGTCGGTGGGGATTTTCCCGCTGCGCCATGTGGCGCCCGATGTGATGATCACCGAATTGGAGCGCATCTTTGAATCCCGCGACGGTGGTCTCGGGGCGCAACTGGTTCAGTTCCAGCCGATGCCGCGCCTGCGTGCGGTCATGGTGGTGTCGAAACGGGCCAACCTGGTCAAACGGGCCCGCACCTGGATCCGCCGCCTCGACCGGGAAAGCGCCGAGGTCGGCCAGAATGTCTATGTCTATCGCGCAAAATACCGGTCGGCCGAGGAGATCGCCAAGATCATGACGGGCATTTTCGGCGAGGGTTCGGGATCGACCGGCGAGACTGCGGCGGCCCAGGTCGCGCCGGCCGCCACGCCGATCCGCTCCCGTGTCGATGATGACGAAGAGGAGGAAGAAGACAGCGTCGTTTCCGATGGCCGACAGCAAGCCCAGACAACAACTGCTGCCGCGGTGACCACCACCGGCGGACAAGGGATCAAGATCAGTGCCGACAAGACCAACAATTCGGTGGTCTTTTACTGTGACAAGAAAACCTATCGGCGCATCCTGCGGGCCCTGCGCAAGATCGACCGGCCGCCGCTGCAGGTGGCCGTCAATGTGATGATCGCCGAGATCCAGCTCAACGACAATCTGCGATACGGTGTGCAGTATTTCCTGAAGGGCGGCGAACACGGCCTGGGCAATAGCAGCGGGTCGGTCGGCCTGTGGCAGGAAGTCACCAAGAACATCAAGAAACAATTACCGGGCTTCAACTTCCTGATCGGCAGCGAAACCAGCCCCGATGTCATCATCAGCGCCTTCGACAAGATCACCGATGTCGAAATCCTGTCGTCCCCGTCGGTCGTCGTCCTGGAAAACCAGACCGCCACATTGCAGGTGGGCGAGGAGATCCCGGTGACCATCGCCCAGCAGCAATCGACCGAATCCGGCGGCGCCCCGCTGCTTAATCAGATCGAGTATCGCAGCGCCGGCATCATCTTGAAGGTGACGCCGCGGATTTCCGAAAATGGTGTCGTCACCATGAGTATCGAGCAGGAAATCTCCACGGTCCTGGGCACCACGCCGACCCTGACCCCGACCATCGCCCAACGCAAGATCACCAGCTCGGTCTCCGTCAATAGCGGCCAAACCGTGTTGCTCGGCGGCTTGATCGCCGAATCCAATGAGGGCGGCAAGGCCGGCGTCCCGGTGCTGCACCGCCTACCGGCGGTCGGGCCCCTCTTCGGCAACACCGAAAGCAAGGGCATCCGCAACGAGTTGATCGTGCTGATCAATCCGACTGTCGTCCGCAATGCAAAGGACGCGCAGAAGGTGGCCGAGGACCTGCGGTCGCGGATGGTTACGACGACCGGCGCCCACCGGCTGAACCGCCGGCCTTGACGCCGGACGTTGCCCGATACGCGATTTCCGCCGTCTCGGGCGGTCTAGTCGCGATCGTTGCCTCCTATCCGGTTCTGGCAGTCCCGGCGGTGATCGCCTCCGCCGTGCTTCTGGCGCTCATGGTGGCGATCGCGGTGGAAGACCTGCGTCGTTTCATCGTGCCCGATATTCTGGTGATCATGGCGGTGCTCGCCGGGCTCGCCTGGATGATCTACTGGGTGCGCAGCTTCGGGATCACCGGTTGGCAGCCGATCCTGCGCGCCGGGCTGGACGGTGTTTTATGCGGCGGCGCCTTGTGGGCGGTGCGGGAGGTGTTTTATCGCCTGCGCGGCATCGACGGCCTGGGCCTGGGCGATGTCAAATTGGCCGTGGCCGGCGGCATCTGGCTCGGTTGGGAGCTGTTCGCCGCCGCCCTGTTGGCGGCTTCCGGCGCCGCGCTGGTGGCCGTCATTTTGCACATGGCGCGCAAGGGGCAATGGCCATCGAACAAGCACATACCCCTTGCGACATTTCTAGCCCCGGCGATTTGGGGCGTGTGGTACGCCGATCAACTCGCCGGTGCCGGCCTGTAGAGCATCGGTCAGATCAACTGGCAGCTATTGGCGCCGTATTTGCGCTTGGAGAACCGGCAGGCGGCGTTGAACATGGCCTTGAAGCCGATATTGTTGCTCGGCCCGCTCAGCGGCGAGGCACCCTGCATCTTGACGGCGCCGTTGGTGAAGGCCCAGGAGGTCACCGCGAATATCACGTTGCGCCAGGGCCACTGACCGGTATCGGCCGCCTTATCCTTCAACGGTCCGAGATTGGCCACATGCGGGCCGCCGCTGGAGCCGGCGCGCATGCCGGTGCCATACCGGAAATCCCAGCCGTCGGACGCTTCCAGGTGCTGGCTGTCAGCCATCTGCTTGCCGTTATAGTAGTTTTTCGAATAGCCGAGCTGAGTCATGAACCAGTAGTCCTGCAGGCAATTCGTAAAGCACAATCCGAAAAACCCGGTAAGGGTACCGATCAAGGCGCCGCTGGTCTTTTCCTTCGCCAGGACGGCGATGCCCACGTCATAACCGGAATTCAGGTCGCCCGTATTGAACCATTGATCGGTGACGGTGACCCAGCGGACCCGGGCCCGTCCATAGGGATTGGTATTGCCGGAGCGTCCGGGATAGAACCATCCGTTCTGGATCCAGCCGAAGCCGCGATTTCCCCCGTCATGGAGGCAATTGCCGGCGGTGACGATGATCGATTTGTCGATCAGCGCGGCCGTGCAGGTCTGCCATTCTCCGGTCGATCTCTTAACCGTCAGCAGGCCGGCCTTGCGCCAGGGATTGGCGGTCATCAGCGCCTTGTTCACCCGGCTGTCGGTATAGTGATAGATGGTGTTGTAATTGCCGGCGCCATAGTTTTTCGGCGCCGATGGCGCAGTTTCCGTCGCCCGCGCCGCCTGTCCGCCTTTTGAGCCGGCGGAAAGCGGTGCATCGTCGGCCGGACCGTCCGATCCCGGGCGGATGCCCATGGCGCCGGGCGCCGCGCCGCCGGTCGGGTCGGGCAAAGCACGGTCGGGGAGCCGCTTCAGGCGCCGCAGGGCCGGTTTGGCCTTGGCCATAATGTCCTGCAACTCGCCCGCGCTCGGGTCCGGGCCGGGCGCAAGCCGGTGGGAGACCTGGGCCGCGGCCGGAAGGGCAAACAGGCCGGTGATTGCGGCAACTACGGCCGCACGCTTAAAAAGAAATTCGGCATCAAAACCAAGTGTCATGGATCATTCTCCGGAAAAACCGGTTGAGGGTTTACTTCCGCTGCAAATGGCGCGGCGGTAATGGTGATGTATTCGGTCTATGTGGCGCAGTTATGACCTTTGAAAAGGACCAATCGGCGTGGCGATTGGTGATGTACGAAAGACAGAGGTCTCGGCGGGCGGCCTCTTGCTTGCCGATGACGCGGCGATCCCGGATCCGCTGAGCGGCATTGCGCACCGCGCAGCGGATGCCGGCGGGCGGATATCCCGTGTGCCGCCCGCTCCTGCCGGTCCACCAACCACCCGGTCCCGGACACCGGCCGGTCTATCGTGACACCAGATAATGGCACATGGCCTGGGCGACGAGCACATCGCGATCGTGCTGCCAGCACAGCGCCCGCAGGCTGGCAATGCGGCGGCCGAGCTTGGCGATACGCGCCTCGCCGTAGAGACTTTCGGCCCTGGCTGGGCGCAGATAATCGACGGTCATGTTGATCGGTTTCGGCGGATTGGCGAGCTTTCCCTGGTCGACCAGCATGGCCAGCGCGGTGGCATCGAGGAACGAGGCGACGATCCCGCCATGCAGGGCGCGGATCGCCTGATTGCCGATATGGCCTTCCTGGAACGGCAGATGCGTGGAAAGTGTCGGGTCGGTCGTGGCGATTTCCACACCCAAAGTGCGGAAATAGGGGATGCGGGCAACGAGGCCGGCGGCATCACCCGCCCGCACCAGATCAGACAGGCTCATGGGCGCGGCTCCAGAAACGATTCGCCGGTTCGGGACGACTGACTGACGATGAACGTGCCCGTCGCCGCCGCCAAGTCCACATCCGGGTCCTGGTGGAAGGCCCGGCCGCTGACGAAAGCGAGATCGCGGGACAGGCGGTAGCAGCGGGTTTCGATCAACAGGTCGGCGCCGCGGCGGCTGGCGGCCAGATGGTCGACGCGCAGATCGATGGTCGCGATGGGCAATCTGCGGCCGAGCCTGGCCATGACCGCAGCACCGAAACCGGTATCGATAATCTTGGTGATGAAGGCGGTGTGCAGGGCGCCGGTATCGGGATCGCCGACACAGTTTTCGTGATAGGGGACGCGCGTCAGCACCCGGTCGGAATCGATCGCCTCGACCGTCGCTCCCATAGTCTTCGGGATCGGCACGAGATTCTCGAATATCCGCTTGATTTCCAGGAAATGCGGATCGGTGATGGACATGTGGCCCCGCTGGTTCTTCGTCGTGATGGCCGGGGCCCCTGCCCCCGGGTTCGACCGGCCATTGCGAATCGGATGTTGGTTGGTATCGCCATCTAGTTTATCTAACGTTCGTTAGAAAACAAAGGCGACGGCGGATGGCAGAGAATTGGCCGCAATCCGGCCGGGTGCTACCGGCGGTTACCGGGCGGCCTGGCACCTTCCTCCCGCCCCGTTTTGCCGCGGTTGACAGGATGGCCAAGGTAACAGGACGACGCGACAGATGGATTTCCAGTTGAACGATGACCAGCGGCAATTGCAGGAGACGGCACGCAAATACGCCCAGACCGAATTGCCGAAACTGGCCAAAGAGATTGAATGTACCAGCGAACCGGTGCCGGTGGCATGGCGCAAGCGCTATGCTGATATGGGCTTTCTGGGGATCAACATCGCGGAAGCCGATGGCGGCCTCGGCCTCGGCAATCTGGAGGCGGTGCTGGTGCTGGAGGAATTCGCCAAGATTTCGCCGGCCGTCGCCTTTCCGGTGTTTGAGGCCAATACCGGGCCGGTGCGGACGATCGATCATTTTGCCGACGAGGCGTTGCGCCGGCGGGTGATCCCGCGGGTCTGCGCCGGGGAGATCGTGGTTGCCGTGGCCATGTCGGAGCCGGATGCGGGGTCCGGCCTCACCGACCTGAAGACGCGGGCCCGTGTTGATGGCGACGCGATTATCGTCAACGGTCAAAAGCGCTGGTGTTCGGGCGGCGGCCATTCGGAAGGTTACGTGGTTTATTGCCGGCTTTCCGACGATCCGGGCGCCCGGGGTATCGGCGCCGTCTATGTGGAACGCGACATGCCTGGCGTCTCCTTCGGCGAGCAGGAGCAGTTTATGGGTTTTCGCGGCGTGCCGAGCGCCGATATCTTCTTTGACGACGTGCGGGTGCCCCTGGAAAACATGATCGTTCCGGCCGGCGGCTTTTCCAAATTGATGCAGGCTTTCGACTTGGAGCGTTGCGGCAATGCCACCATGAGCTTAGGAATCGCGCAATCGGCCCTGGACGAGGCCCTGGACTATGTTCAGGAGCGCAAACAGTTCGGCAAGCCGATCATCGAGTTTCAGGCAGTGCAATTGAAACTTGCTGAAATGGCCATGAAGATCGAGGCTTCGCGGCTGCTCATCCACCGCGCCGCCCAGAACGCCAATGACGGCCTGCCGTCGATCCTCGACAGTTCGCTGGGCAAATGCTTTGCCAACGAAATGGTGCGTGATGTCTGCGGCACCGCCCTGCAGCTTCTGGGCGCCTATGGCTATTCCAAGCAATATAAGATGGAGCAGCGCCTGCGCGACGCCTGGGGCTGGGGCATTGCCGGCGGCACGATCGATATCCAGAAGATCAACATCGCCTCGGCGCTGGCCGGAAGGCGGTTCAATCAGCGGGGCTGACCACAGCCGAGGCCTATAGAGATGGTCGCTTTCAGTAAGTGCTGCCTGGTATTCGCGCGGCCATGATACGTAAACAGTCCTTCCCGCGAAAGCGGGAATCCAGGGCCAATAGCCGAGGCTTGCATTCGTTGCCCTGGATTCCCGCTTTCGCGGGAATGACAGTGTAACTTGATTTATGGCCGCGTGTTGCCACGACCTGCAATCAAAGCGCATGCGCCAGCTTCACTCCCTGCTCGATGGCCCGGCGGGCGTCGAGTTCGGCGGCGACGTCCGCTCCGCCGATCAGATGGGCGGACACGCCGCGATCGGTGAGTGTGTCGTGGAGATCGCGATTGGAAACCTGGCCGGCGCAAATGACGATCGTGTCGGCGGCGATCACTTTTGGTTCGCCGCCGATTGTCAGGTGCAGGCCGGCATTGTCGATGTGCTCATAGGCGGCACCGGCAAGCATCGTGACATTGCGTTTTTGAAGGCTCAGCCGATGGACCCAGCCGGTGGTCATGCCGAGGCCGGCGCCGGGACGGCTCTCCTTGCGCTGCAGCATGGTGATGGCGCGCGCCGGCGGCCGGGCGCCGAGCGGGTCGCCCGCGAGGCCACCGGGATGGGAGACGGAGCGGTCAACCGCCCAATCGTCCATGAAGGCCTCGACATTTGTGGCATCCTTATCCGGATGGAGCAGGAATTCGGCAACGTCGAAGCCGATACCGCCGGAGCCGATGATGGCGACGGTCGACCCGGCTTCGGCCGCGCCTGTCAGAATATCCACATAGGTGGCGACTTTGGGGTGGTCGATGCCGGGAATATCGGGCACGCGCGGCCGCACGCCGGTGGCGAAGACCACTTCGTCATAACCGTCTGATAACTCCTCTTCTCCGGGCCGGGAGTTCAAGCGGATATCGACGCCGGCCTCCTTCAGCCGGACGTCGAAATAGCGCAGCATTTCGTTGAATTCCTGCTTGCCGGGCACCGCGCGCGCCAGGTTGATCTGGCCGCCAATCTCCGATGCGGCCTCGAAGAGCGTGACCCGGTGGCCCCGCTCCGCCGCTTCGGCGGCAAAGGCCAGGCCGCCGGCGCCGGCACCGATGACGGCGATCGATTTCGGCTGGCCAGCGGGCGCATCCGAATAGCGGGTTTCGTAGCAGGCTTTGGGATTGACCAGGCAGGTGGCCACTTTGCCGGCAAATATATAATCGAGACAAGCCTGGTTACAGGCAATGCAGGTATTGATGCGGTCCGGCCGGCCGGCCGCCGCCTTGGCCATGAAATCCGGGTCGGCGAGCATCGGCCGGGCCATCGATATCATATCCGCGTCACCGGCGCTCAAGACATCCTCGCCGACATCGGGCATATTAATGCGGTTCGACGCCACGACCGGAATGTCGACGGTCTGCTTCAGGCGCCTGGTGGCGAAACGCCAGGCAGCCCGCGGGATCATATAGGCGATGGTCGGCACCCGCGCCTCGTGCCAGCCGATGCCGGTATTGAGAATGTCGGCGCCGGCCTTCTCGATCTTCTTGGCAAGACGCTCGATATCATCCCCGGTTGCCCCCTCCTCCACCAGGTCGATGGCCGAAATGCGGTACATGATGATGAAGCCATCGCCGACGCGCGCGCGGACGCGCTTCACGATTTCGACAGGGAAGCGGTGTCGGTTATCCTCGCTGCCACCCCAATTGTCGCTGCGCTTATTGGTGCGCTCGACCGTGAATTCATTGAGCAAATAGCCTTCGGAGCCCATGATCTCGACGCCGTCATAACCGGCTTGCTTGGCAAGGGCCGCGGCATTGGTGAAATCCTCGATCGTCTGCTCGATATCGGCGGCGCTCATTTCCCGCGGCGTATAGCGGTTGATCCGCGAGCGGATCGCCGAGGGGGCGATACAATCGGCCTGGCGGGCATAGCGGCCGGCATGAAGCAATTGCACCAGAATGCGGCCGCCGGCTTTATGCACCGCATCGGCGATCGGCCGGATTTCGTCGGCATGGGCATTTTCAGTCAACATCGGGCCGTCGGGCTCCAGCAGGCCGTTGGCACTCGGCGAGAAACCGCCCGTCACGATCAGGCCGATCCCGCCGTGCGCCCGGTCGGCATAGAACCGGGCCTGGCGTTCCAGCCCGTCGGGCTCGCTTTCCAGGCGGGTATGCATGGATCCCATAATGGCGCGATTGCGCAAGGTCACGCCGCCGACGGTGATGGGGTCAAGCAGGTTCGGATAGGGGGAAGTGGCAGTCATGGAGGCTCGTTTTCTAACTAACGTAAGGTTGATTATACCAAATGTTGATCCTAGACTGATCGGCCAATAACGGCAAATCAAGGCGGCGAATTGCCATGCAATGGGCATTGAGCGACGAGCAGAAAGCGTTTCAGGAGACCGCACGCCGCTTCGCCCGCGAAAAACTGACGCCTCACTACAAGGACCGAGAACAAGCCGCCGTTATCGACCGCGCCCTGATCGGCGAAATGGGCGCGCTTGGCTTGATCGGCCCGGACCTGCCGGAAGACCATGGCGGTCTGGGGACGAGCAGCGTCACCGCCGGCCTGATCATTGAGGAAATTGCCTATGGCGACATGAATGTCGCCTATATCCAATTGCTCGCCTCGCTGATGGCCGGCATCGTGGTGCAGCATGCGCAGCGGCCGATCGCGGAGGCCTGGGTGGCGAAGGTGGTCTCCGGCGAGGCGGTTCTGGGCCTCGGCCTGACCGAGCCGCGCGGCGGTTCCGACGCCGCCAATGTGATCGTAAAGGCGGAAAAATCCGGCAACGGCTATGTCCTGAACGGCGAGAAGACCTCCATGTCCATGGTCGACCAGGTGGATGCCATCGTGCTCTTTGCCCGTACCGGCCGGGTCGAGGACGGGGCGCATGGGGTCAGCGCCTTTTTCGTGCCGATGGACGAACCGGGAATTTCCAAGACCCGGTTCGACGATGTGGGCAGCGGCGCTGTCGGCCGCGGCTCGGCCTTTTTTGACAGTGTGAAGATCCCGGCGGAAAACCTGATGGGCGAGGAGAATAAGGGCTTCGTCCAGGTGATGCAGGGCTTCGACTTCTCCCGCGCCCTGATCGGATTGATGGTAATCGCGGCCGCGCAGGCATCGCTGGACGAGGCCTGGGCCTATACGACCGAGCGCCACGCTTTCGACCGGCCGCTGGCGCAATATCAGGGGGTCACCTTCCCGCTCGCCGAATGGGAGACGAAAATCGCCGCCGCCCGACAGCTCTGCTATCATACGCTGGCACTGCGCGACCATGACATGCCGCATACATCGGAGGCGGCCATGTGCAAATGGCTGGCGCCGAAAACGGCCTATGACACCATCCATCAATGCCTGCTGACCTTTGGCCATTACGGCTACACCACCGACCTGCCGCATCAGCAGCGGCTGCGCGACGTGATGGGTCTGGAAATCGGCGACGGCACGGCGCAGATCATGAAGCTGATTATTGCCCGGGAACGGGTGGGCCGCGCGGCCGTGCAATATGCGGCGCAGTCGTGATCGGTGTGGACCGGACCGCAGGGCCGGTATTACGATGCTTGGTGCGCGCACCAAATCCGCGAACGACAGACGATCGACGTTCCAATCCGCCGAGACCCTAGCCATGACAGAGACCGTTCTCATATCCGAAACCGGCCCGGTCGGGATCATCGAACTCAATCGGCCCGATCAATTCAACTGTCTGACCGAGGCGATGTTTGCCGGTATCGGGGCGGCGGTCGACCGCTTCGAAGCCGATGCGGCGATCCGGGCGATCTTGATCCGCGCGGCCGGCAAGCATTTTTGCACCGGCGCCGATCTCGGCGCGGTCAACGAAAAGCGCGCCAAAGAGGGGGCCTTCGACCGGTTTATCGGCCAGGGGCTTTCGGTGCTCGACCGGCTGGAGGCCTCGCCCCTGCCGGTGGTCGCCGCGGTCCAGGGATTGTGCCTGGCCGGCGGAACGGAGCTCATGCTCGCCTGCGACGTGGTATTTGCCGGCAAAACAGCCAAGTTCGGCGACCAGCACGCGCAATTCGGCCTGGCGCCGGGCTGGGGCGGCAGTCAGCGCTTTCCCAGGATCATCGGATTGCGCCGGGCGCTGGACCTGTTTCTGTCGGCGCGCTGGATCGAGGCGGAGGAGGCCCTACACTGGGGCATGGTGAATTATGTGAGTGACGACGACGCCCTGCGCGCCGAAGCGCTGGCCTATTGCAACACATTGGCGACCCGCAGCCGCGGCGGCCTGGCGGCGATGAAGCGCCTGGCCCGCGACGGCCTGGAGGGCACGCTTGCCGACGGGCTCGCATTGGAGCGCCGGACAGTGGTCCCGCTGATGACGTCGGGCGATGTCGATGAAGGACTTGCCGCCTTTCAGGAGCGGCGCCAGCCGAAATTCAAATAAACCCGCGTGGGAGCAAACGCCATGGACTTCGCCCTGAATGATGAACAACGCATGATCTACGGCTATGGCGCCGAACTCGCCAAAAGCTACGACTATAAATACTATCTTGAGAAGGCCCGAACCCATGAATTTCCCAAAGAATTGTGGGACCAGGTCGCCGCTGACGGGTTTCTAGGCATCATGGTGCCGGAGGAATGGGGCGGCGCCGGCTTGGGCATGATGGAAATGGCCCTGCTGGGCGAGGGCATGGCCGATCACGGTCTTGCCTTGTTGATGCTGGTCGTCGGCCCGACCATGTCGCTGTCGCATATCGCCGCCCACGGCACCGAGGAGCAGAAGCGCGCCTATCTGCCGGCGGCCTGCAAGGGCGAGATCACCTTCTGCTTTGCCATCACGGAAGCCAATGCCGGCTCCAATTCAATGCTCATCAACACGATTGCCAAGCCGCGGGGCAATCGGTTTTCCATGTCCGGCTCCAAGACCTTCATCACCGGTGTCGATGTCTCCGATCATGCCCTGGTGGTGGCGCGCACCACGCCGTTTTCGGAAGTGGAGCGCAAAACCGACGGCTTCACCCTGTTCATCGTCGACTTGAAGGCCGAGGGAATCGAAAAGCACCGGGTCAATATTTCCATGCCGGTGCCGGAGACCCAGTGGTCGATTTTCTTTGATGACGTGGATCTGGGACCGGAAAATGTCATCGGCGAAGTCGGCAAGGGCTTCAATATCCTGTTCGACACGCTCAATCCGGAGCGCATCATCGCGGCGGCGATAGCCACCGGCATCGGCCGGTTCGTGCTGCAAAAGGCGGTCGACTATACCGCCGACAGGACGGTGTTCGGCGCGCCGATCGGCTCTTATCAGGGCCTGCAGCACCCGATGGCCAAGGCGAAGACGGAAATCGAAATGGCGAGCCTGATGTCCCGCAAGGCGGCCTGGGCCTTCGACCAGGGAATCCCGGCCGGCGAGTTCGCCAATATGGCCAAATATTACGCCGCCGAAGCCGCCTGCGAGGCCGTCGACATCGCCGTGCAGGCCCATGGCGGCAACGGCTTCACCGAGGAGTACGGGATCTTCGACTATTACCCGATGGTGCGGTTGTTGCGCACCGCGCCGGTCAACCGGGAACTGATCTTGAGCTATATCGGCGAGCATGTCATGGGCATGCCGCGGTCTTATTGAGAAGCGTCGAATGAGTCCTGGAATTGGGAGCTCGGTGATGTTTCCGAATTGCCATTTAATTCCGTCCGCATCCCCCCCTCCCTGGCCCTCCCCCTCCAGGGGGGAGGGAAATGTGTGGAGATGCCCACCTTCCGTCCATAGGCCGATCGGTAAACTTGGTCTCAGAGGTATTGCACGCGTATCCGCCTGCATCCCCTCCCCCCTGCAGGGGGAGGGGCAGGGAGGGGGGGATGCGGCACACCGCTTCGTCAATAATATTGGGGAAGCGCGCAGGCCTAAAAACACCCCGCCCACGATTGGCTTACCATGACCGGGCCGTCCCCATACCGCCTGCCCTGGGCGCTGTCGCGCCGAGACGCACCCTATTGGCATGGGGTCGAGGCGGCCGACGATGAAACGGTTCGGTCGATCCAGGAGGAAAAGCTGGCGGCGCAGTTGCGCTATCTGCAAGACCGTTCGCCCTTCTATCAGGACAAGTTCGCCGCCACGGGGATCGATGTGGACTCCATCCGCACAATCAGCGATCTTGCCGCCCTGCCCTTCACCGAAAAGGATGAATTGCGCCACAGCCTGAAGGCCGAGCCGCCCTTTGGACACCATCGCGCCGCCGATTTGGCCGATATCATCCAGATGCAGGCCTCGTCCGGGACCACCGGAAGCCCGTCCTATGTGGCGCTGACCCAGTCCGACGCGCTGATGTGGCAGGACATGTCGGCGCGCGGCCTGTTTTCCTGTGGTGTCCGGCCGGGTGATTTCGTCCTGCACGGCTTTTCCATGAGCAAGGGCTTTGTCGGCGGCATCCCGAACTTCCAGGCCCTGCAATATATGGGCGCCATCGATATACCGATCGGTGCCGATGGCGGGATCGACCGGCTCATTCGGGCGGCGGCGGATCTGCGCCCGCGCTGTATCGTCGGCACGCCGAATTTCCTGCTCCATTTAGCCGGTGAAGTTTCGTTGCTTCTCGATATGGACGCGCGTGAATTGGGTGTGGAGCGGCTGATTGTCGGCGGCGAGCCGGGTGGCGGTATTCCGGCGATCCGCCAGGCACTGGAGGATGCCTGGGGCGCCAGGTGCTGTGAATTGCTGGGCGGCACCGATATGGGCGTCATCTATTGGGGCGAATGCGACGAGCAGTCGGGCATGCATATGCAATGCCGCGACTTCATCATCACCGAATTGCTGGACCCGGAAACCGAACAAGTGATCGGCTGGGACAAGGGCGCGCGCGGCGAACTGGTCTATACGGCGCTCGGCCGCCAGGCTTCGCCGCTATTGCGGTTCCGCTCCGGCGACCATGTGGAGGTCCTCGACACGTCGTGCGCCTGTGGGCGAACCGGACCGAAGATCCGCTGCGTCGGGCGTACCGACGACATGCTGATCGTGCGCGGGGTCAATGTGTTCCCGTCGGCGATCCAAAACGTGATCATGGACATGCAGCCGACGACCAATGGCGTCATGCGCGTCTTCGCCGATTTCGAGGGCCATACCACGCAGAGCAATCTGAAGGTCTATGTGGAGCGCGGGCCAGACGCGGACCCGGCCGATGACGCCGCCCTGAAGGCGGATGTGGAGGCGCGGTTGCGCAACGCGCTGGCCTTCAAGGCCGACATTCGGATCATCGGTGCCGATACGTTTGAAAAACCCGGCGTGCAGAAGGTCGCCTTGACCATCCGCGATCCCGCGGACCTGCCGCAATGACCATTCTTACCTCGACCGCCTCGACCAAGGACGCCGACTTTATCGCCAATTTCGAAGCCTATTCCGCCCGCCTCGACGACCTTCATGAGCGGCGGCGGGCGGCGCGGCGCGGCGGCCGGGAACGCTCGCACCAGCGCAACCTCGATGCCGGCAAACTGTTACCGCGTCACCGGGTGGAGGCCCTGCTCGATCCGGGTTCGCCGTTTTTAGAGATCGGCGACCTCGCCGGATCCGGGCTTTATGACGGCGTCCCACCCGGCGCCAGCCTGATCACCGGCATCGGCCTGATTTCCGGCCGCGCCTGCATGATCATCGCCAATGACTGGACGGTGAAGGGCGGCAGCTATTTCGGCATGACGTGCCGTAAGCATGTGCGGGCCCAGAAAATTGCCTGGGAGAACCGCCTGCCCTGCGTCACCTTGGTGGATTCCGGCGGCGCCTTTCTGCCGGACCAGATGAACATTCATCCGGATATCGGGCAGTTCGGCACCATCTTCCATCAGCAGATCGGCATGTCGTCGGACGGTATTGCGCAAATCGCCGTGGTGATGGGGCCGTCGACGGCCGGCGGGGCCTATATCCCGGCGCTGTCGGACGAAGTGGTGATCGTGCGCGGCCAGGGATACATGTATCTGGGCGGGCCGGAACTGACCTATGCCGCGACCGGCGAGCGGGTGGATATGGAGAGCCTGGGCGGCGGCAAGATGCATTGCTCGATCTCCGGGGTCACCGACCATCTGGCGGAAAACGAGCTGCATGCCCTGGCGATTGCCCGCGACGTGGTGGCCCATCTCGGGGAACCGGCACAAAGCCGCAAGATACCGGCATCATCGAAGCCGCCGCGTTACGATCCGGCGGAAATTCCGGGCCTGGTGAGCCGGGACATCAAGGTGCCGACCAATACACGCGAAATTCTGGCGCGGTTGTTGGACGACAGCGAGATCCACGAATTCAAGCCGCTTTATGGCGAGACGCTGATCACCGGATTTGCCCGCATTCACGGTCACGAAGTGGGCGTCCTTGCCAATAACGGCGTGCTGTTTTCCGACAGTTCCGACAAGGGCACCCACTTCATCGATCTGTGCTGCAAGCGCGACATTCCGTTGGTTTTCTTCGCCGATGTCACCGGCTTCATGGTCGGCCGGGCCGCCGAACAGGGTGGCATCGCCAAGGCGGGCGCCAATTACATCAATGCCATCTCATCGGCCCGCGTGCCAAAATACAAGGTGTTGATCGGCGATTCCTATGGGGCCGGTTATTTCGGCACCTGCGGGCGGCCGCTGGAGCCGACGGCCTTCTTCTCCTGGCCGAATGGACGCTGCGGCATTATGGGGCCGGAACAGGCGGCGAGCGTGTTGTCACAGGTCAAGCGGCGGATCATCGAGCGCGATGGCCAGACCTGGTCTGAGGCTGAGGAGGAAGCCTTCAAGGCGCCGATCCTGCAGGACTATCGTGATTTTCAGACGGCTTACAATTTCGCCGCCCATATGTGGCTCGACGGGGTGATCGCGCCCGACGAGACGCGGGAGGTGCTGGCGCTGATGCTCGATATCGCCGCCCGCACGCCGGCGATCGACACCAATTACGCGGTCTTCAGGCGGTAGCGGCATGTTTGCGAAGATCTTGATCGCCAATCGTGGCGAGATCGCCTGCCGGATCGCCCGTACCTGCCGTAGGATGGCAATCCCCGTCGCCACCGTGCATTCGACCGCCGATGCGGGCGGCCTGCATGTACGGGAGATCGGGGAATCGATCCTGATCGGCGACGGTCCGGCACGGGACAGTTACCTCAGAATCGACCGCGTCCTGGAGGCGGCTGAACAGGTTGGCGCCGACGCGGTGCATCCAGGAATCGGTTTCCTGTCGGAAAGCGCCGATTTCGCGGCCGCTGTGGAAGGAGCCGGCCTCGCCTTTATCGGTCCGCGACCGGAAACCCTTGCCCGTTTTGCCGACAAAGGATCAGCCAAGCAGGAAGCGATCGCCGCCGGATTACCGGTGGTGCCCGGCGCGGAGGAAAAGAGCGACGACCCTGCGGACCTGCGCCGCCTGGCGCTTGAGACCGGTCTTCCGATCCTGCTCAAAGCGGCCGGCGGCGGCGGTGGCCGAGGCTTGCGGGTCGTCACCGATCCCGGCGACCTCGATACGGCGATCGAGGCCGCGCAACGGGAGGCGGAAAGCGCCTTTCATTCGGCCGGGCTTATCGTCGAACAATATCTCGACCGGGTGCGCCACATCGAGGTGCAAATCCTGGGCGACGGCGACGGCGATGTCGTCCATCTCCTGGAGCGGGTATGCTCGCTGCAGCGACGCCACCAGAAGGTGATCGAGGAGGCCCCGGCGGCCAATCTCGACGCGGACTTGCGCACCGCGATCCTGGAGGATGCCTGCCAGATCGGCCGCCGGGCCAAGTATCGCGGTGCCGGCACGGTGGAATTCATCGTCAAGGGCGACCGCCATTACTTCCTGGAAGTCAATCCGCGACTGCAGGTCGAGCATCCGGTGACGGAGGCACTTACCGGGGTCGATCTGGTTGAGATGCAGATCCGCATCGCCGCCGGCGAAGGCCTGCCGGTCCGCCAGGATGATATCCAGGCACGAGGCCATGCGATCGAGGCGCGGATCTACGCCGAGGACGCGGCGGCCGGTTTCGTGCCGTCCACCGGGACTATCCGCCATCTGGATCTGCCCGGCGGCGATATCCGCGTGGAGGCGGGGGTGGAGGCTGGCGATACGATCAGCCCGTTCTACGATCCGATGATTGCCAAGCTCATCGTCCATGACGATAACCGGAGCGCTGCGATCCAGCGGCTGGAGGCCGCGCTGGGCCGGATTGCGGTCACCGGAATTACCGCCAACATCTCGTTCCTTAGCTGGCTCATGTCCCTGCCGGAATTTCTCGACGGCATAGCCTATACGCGGCTGATTGACGATCGCCTGGCCGATTACACCGACCGGCACCGGGCTCCCCCCAAGGAGCACCTGGCTGCGGCGGCCTATCTTTGGATCATGCGCCACCGACCGGAAAACGATCCCAATCCATGGCACCGCGGCGACCGGTTTTCCGGCTGGCGGCTCAGCACCGGCCCGATCGAACCCTCACCGGTACCGACCGTTCTTCTGGGTGCCAATGGGCGGTCCATCCCGGTCCATTCTTCGCCGCTTGGCGCTGATGGCCGGATGGCCATGCGGATCGACGAGACGACGATGACGCTATCGATTAGCCGGCTCGGCGACGATCAATATCGACTGACGACAGGCGGCCGGGCCCTTGTGATCCAGGGGCACGCCGAGGCCGGGCATGTGTCGATCGCGAGCCCGCTCGGCAAGGATGACTTTTCCGCCACCCCCTATCTCATCGAGGCTGGCGGCGCGGACGCCGCGGCAGACGCAGTGGTGTCGCCGATGATGGGCGCGATCCTGACGGTGCTCGTCGCCGAGGGCGACGACGTGGCGGCCGGGCAGACGCTGGCGGTCCTCGATTCCATGAAAATGGAAATCCCCATTCAAGCCACCGCCAACGCCCGCATCGCCAAGATCGCCTGCGCTCCGGGCGACATGGTGGAGCGCAACCAAGTGCTGATGACGATGGAGGCTGGCGGCGGGTGACCGGGAGGAAGGTCACTCCGGCGGTTTCGGGGCCACCGAGCGATTGCTCTTGCGGCATGCAACAAAGGCTCGCCTTGGGACACTGGTTTCGGATAGGGTCTCGGTCGAAACCAACCGAGATCGCCATGACTGATTTCCCCAAATTCGTTGAGTTCCGCGAGGAAGGGCCGCGGGAGGGGTTTCAGATTGAGCCGGCGGTCTTCCCCCTGGCCCGGCGCGCGGATCTGATCGATGCCTTGAGCGAAACTGGGCTGAAGCGCATTCAGGTGGGCTCGTTTGTCAGCCCGAACGTGGTGCCGCAAATGGCCGATACGGCGGAGTTGTTTCAGGCGATAAAGCGCAAGGACGGCATCGACTACACGGCCCTGTGGCTGAATATCAAGGGCTATGACCAGGCGCGGGCGACGCCCGGTGTCGATCTCGATCCGCGGCTGTTGTTCTATGCCTCCGACAGGTTCAGCCGCAAAAACAACAATTGTTCGGCGATCGAGATGCGCGACCGGCAGCGGCAATGGCTGGAGCGCTATCTGGCCGACGGACTGGCCCTTGACGCAGCCTATGTGATGACCGCCTTCGGCTGCAATTATGAAGGCGCTATCGCGCCACAGGCCGTGCTCGACCTGTTTCGATGGACGATCGATCTGTGCGCGGAATACGAGGTGGCGGTGCCGAACCTTTATCTTGCCGATACGATGGGTTGGGCGACACCCTATCAGATCAAGTGCATGGTCGGCCTGACGCGCGAGTTAGCACCGGACGCGCGTATCGGCCTGCACCTGCATGACACGCGCGGCACCGGTATTGCCAATCTTTATGCGGCTTTGGAAATGGGGGTCGATCTTTTCGACTCATCGCTCGCCGGGCTTGGCGGCTGCCCGTTCGCCAGCCATGGGGACCACCGGGCGGCCGGCAATGTGTGTACCGAGGACGCGGTGTTCCTATGCCGGGAGCTGGGGATCGAAACGGGCATCGATCTCGATGCCATGATCGAGGCCGCCTCGCTGGCGGAGGCGATCATCGGCCGTCCGCTTGCGGGCAAGGTGATGCATTCGGGCGGGCTCGACGGCTATCGGCTTTAGCGCCGACCGGCATTCAATGACAAAGATGGCAAGGAGACAAACATGCGCATTGTGATCGTCGAATTGAGAGCGACCGAAGGCCGGGAATTGGCGGTCTCCGACTTTTTGCAGGCCCATGCGGCGCGTTCGAAAATGAACGAGCCGGACTGTATCGACTTTCAAATCGCGGTCGACACGGAGCGGCCGGAAGCGTTTCTGGCGATCGAAACCTATACGGACGCCGATGCCCATATGGCGCATCGCGAGACCGCGCATTTTCAGCGATTTCTCGACGAATGTTTTCCGATGCTGCAGGATGCCGATGACGGCAGCAAGTTCTTCACCCGGCGGATCCTTGAGCGCATTGCCTGACGGCGGCGGTCGGCCCCGTGTGTGAGACGGCAGCGAATTGCGGCCACGGATTTGCAATGGCAACGGATTGAGGCCGTGACCAAGATCATCTTCGCCTTCTTCGCCCTGTTGGCCTGCATTCAGGTCATCAAACCGATTGGCTGGCCGGGGCTGAAGCGTCGCCAGGATGCCTGGAAACTGGCGGTCTTCGGATTCCTGGCAACCGTCGCGGCAATCCTGTTGACCGCGCTCCTCACCACCGGGTGATTGACGGGAAACCTGGACGGGTACGCGTGCTTCAAAACCGTCCACGGCGGCGGATTTGGCCGACGGCAATGCGGGAATCCCAACGACTAATTTCGTTTCACAGACCGTGCGCCAGCGCCGCATCGCGCCTGACGGGCGCGACGGCTACCCTGCAATAAGAGGCAAGCAAGCGGTCAAATGATCCGGTATGATCGGCCGTACTAATGCGTGTTGCGGCAAAATGGATTCACAATTCATACCGCACAGTCATTCCTAGTGAACCCGATTGAACGCAACGGGCATTAGACCCGCATCGGATTGTTCGGGTGGGTGGTCCAATTGGCGTAATCCGGGTCGATCGGCGTGTTGGTGCGCGGGTCGACGCCCTCCGTCAATTGCTCCATGGTGATACAGCCCTCGACCGGGCAGACATTGACGCACAAATTGCAGCCGACGCATTCCTCGTCGATGACTTCATAATGGCGACTGCCGTTGAGGCGCTGGGTGATCGCCTGGTGGGACGTATCCTCGCAGGCAATATGGCAGCGGCCACATTTGATGCATTTGTCCTGGTCGATGCGCGCCTTGACCACGTAATTCAGGTTCAAATATTGCCAATCGGTGACATTCGGCGTGGCTAACCCACGGAAATCATCCGTCGTCCGGTAGCCCTTCTCATCCATCCAATTGGACAGGCCGTCGATCATCTCCTGGACGATCTTGAAGCCATAGACCATGGCGGCGGTGCAGACCTGCACGTTGCTGGCGCCCAGGGCGATGAATTCGGCCGCGTCGCGCCAGGTGGTGACACCGCCGATCGACGAAATCGGCAGGCCGGCGGTTTCAGAATCACGGGCGATCTCGGCGGTCATGTGCAGGGCGATGGGCTTGACCGCCGGGCCGCAATAGCCGCCATGGGAACCACGGCCGTCGGTGGTCGGTTCGGGCGCCATGGTGTCGATATCGACGCCGATGATGGAGTTGACCGTGTTGATCAGCGACACCGCGTCGGCGCCGCCGGCCTTGGCCGCCCTGGCGGGACCTAAAATGTTGGTGACGTTCGGGGTCAATTTGACGATCACCGGCATGCGGGTGTGCTGCTTGCACCAGCGGGCGACCATTTCGATATATTCGGGCACCTGGCCGACGGCTGATCCCATGCCGCGCTCCGACATGCCATGGGGGCAGCCGAAATTGAGTTCCACCCCATCGGCTTCGGTTTCTTCAACCTGTTTCAATATCTTCTTCCAGGGCCCCTCCTCGCACGGCACCATCAGCGACACGACGACAGCGCGGTCGGGCCAGTCGCGCTTGACCTGCTTGATCTCGCGCAGATTGACCTCCAAGGGCCGGTCGGTGATCAGTTCGATATTGTTGAGGCCGATCAGGCGCCGGTCGCCGGCATGAATGGCGCCGTAGCGGGGACCATTGACATTGACGATCGGCGGCCCCTCCTCGCCCAAAGTTTTCCAGACAACACCGCCCCAACCGGCCTTGAAGGCGCGCACCACGTTATATTCCTTGTCGGTCGGCGGCGCCGAGGCGAGCCAGAACGGATTGGGCGATTTGATGCCGAGAAAGTCGTTTCGCAGGTCGGCCATGATGTCCTCCCGGTCGGAAAATATGCGATGCAGCCGTCAGGCTTTTCCTTTTAGATAGGCGTCGATGGCCCTTGCGGCCAGCTTGCCGTCCTGGACGGCGGAGACCGTCAGATCGTCGCCGCCGGCGACGCAGTCGCCTCCGGCCCAGACATCGGCAAGCGATGTGCGGCGCGCCTCATCAACCTCGATGCGGCCGCGCTCCAGCGCCGGTCCACCCTCTCCCAGCGCGTCGGCGAGGAAGGTCTGGCCGATCGCCTTGAAGACCATGTCGGCGGCCAGATCATAAGTTTCGCCGGTGCCCGTCAGGCGACCATCCTTGTCCAAAGCAGTGCGCTCGAACGTCATCGCACGGACTGCGGAACCCGATGTGGTGACGCCGATCGGCTTCGCCCAGTGGCGGATGCGCACGCCATCGGTTTGCGCCAGATCCTGTTCAAATCGGCTGGCGCCCATCTGCTCAGGACCGCGGCGGTAAACCATGGTGACGTCCTCGGCGCCCAGGCGGCGCGACTGTACGGCAATATCGATGGCCGTCATGCCGCCGCCGATTACCACCACGTTGC
The DNA here is from genome assembly GCA_965224185.1 of Rhodobiaceae bacterium. GTDB lineage: Bacteria > Pseudomonadota > Alphaproteobacteria > Rhizobiales. The sequence goes on from OZ245042.1 coordinate 1,651,917, forward strand.
GGCCGACCGGCAGAGTGCCGAGATCATCGGCCTGACGCAGATCGGCGATGTAATCGACCGCATCGACAATACCCTCAACGCCGGCATCGTCGATGCCAAGGTCGTTTACGCCGCCAAGCCCGATGCCGAGGAACACAGCGTCGTGGTCGCGGCGCAGGCTTGCCAGATGAATGTCGCGGCCGAGGGCTTTGCCGGGCTTCACGGCAATACCGCCGATGGAGAGGATGAACTCCACTTCGCGCTGGGCGAAATTATCGACGGTCTTATAGGCGGCAATGCCGTATTCGCTCAGACCGCCGAGCTTCGGCCGGGCATCGTAAAGGGTAATGTCGTGGCCGGCGGCCGCCAGGGCATGGGCACAGGCCAGACCGGCCGGTCCGGCGCCGACCACGGCCACGGATTTTCCGGTCGGTTCGGAGCGATCGGCAGGTTTGGCGCCGAGATCCAGGTAATGGTCGGTGGCGAAACGCTGCAGCATGCCGATGGTCACCGGCTTTTCCTCGCACGCGTTGCGCACGCAGGCCTCTTCGCAGAGCGTTTCGGTCGGGCAGACCCGGGCGCACATGCCGCCCAGAATGTTCTCCGCGAAGATCGTTTCCGCGGCACCCTTTGGGTCACCGGTATGGATCTGGCGAATGAAGAGCGGGATGTCGATGCCGGTCGGGCAGGCCTCGGTGCACGGGGCGTCGTGACAGAAATAGCAGCGATCCGCCTCGACGGCCGCCTGATGCCCGGTCAGGCGTGGATGAAGGTCGGCGAAATTGACCGCATAGCGGCCTGCCTCCAGGCGACCGGCGGCGATATCCGGCTGATGTCCGTTGGCCATAACAATCCTCCCGGATCCGGTGTCATCGGTCCCGCGGTCGCGCGGCTACCGAATTACCGGTCAATAATTTTGATCATTTGATAAAATTTTTTCGGAGAAGTCAAGACGGCAGTTCAATGGCCGGCCGCTGGCGCGACCGCGGCAACGGGAAATCCGCAGCCCGAGGCTTCCCGGCTGCTCAATCCGCATCCTGGTTCTGTGCGTTTGTTGCATCAGGCGGCTTGCCCGTCGGACGCAGCTACAAGTCTTTCAGCCAGTCAGCCACCGCCTGACCGATTTCATCGGACGAATCTTCTTGAATGAAATGCAGGCCCTTGACGGTGACTTCCTTCTGGTTCGGGAAGGTCCGCGCCAGATCACGCTGGCGGCCGATCAGGATCGATCCGGGATCGGCGTCGATGAACAGTTTCGGCACGTCGCTGGTTTTCAGCCAGTCGGAATAGTCGGCGACGAGCCGATGGACGTCGGCCGGTTCGCCTCCGATCGGGATCTGGCGCGGCCAGGTCAGGGTTGGGCGGCGCCCCTCCCCGGCTTCGGCGAACGGCTTCAGATATTCCGCCATTTGCGCGTCTGAGAGATCGCGCAGGATGGAGGATGGCAGCACCCGTTCCACGAAAATGTTCTTCCGCAGCACCATCTCCTCTCCGGCCTCGGAGCGGAAACCGTGGAACACCTTGCGCGCCGCTTCCGGCCAGTCGTCCCAGGTGACCGGAGCGACGATCGCCTCCATATAGGCAATCCCCTTGATCCGGTTCGGATGGCGGTGGGCCCAGTGAAAGCCGAGCGCCGACCCCCAGTCATGGATCACCAGGGTGACATTGCCGGCCTCGCCGATCAGGTGATCGATCAGGCCGTCGAGGAAGTGGCGGTGATCCTTGAAGGTATAACGATCAGGGCCGGGATCGGACAATTTGTCGGAATCGCCCATGCCGATCAGGTCGGGCGCAATGATCCGGCCAAGGCCCTCCACATGGGGAATGATATCGCGCCACAGATAGGACGAGGTGGGATTGCCGTGCAGGAAGAGGATCGGATCGCCCGAACCCCGTTCGTGATAGGCCATCCGATAGCCGTCGATCGTGGCAAAGGTTTTGGCAAGCGGCGCGTCGGTATGCATGGCGAACTCCGGTTTGGCCGGCGGGCGATGGGCGGATCGTTCGGTTTTAGGATGGCGAATGGCGGAGTGGCAAGACTAGAAATCACAGTCCTCGCCCGGCCCCGACTGATAATCCGATCGGCGCCGACCACGTTCAAAGTTTCAATATCCGTGGTAATGAATCCGCCGTATACAGTGAATCGATTCAACTAGAAAGACGGATGACCGTGCCTGAGCTGGCGGGTATTTCAAACGCCCGGATAGTGCCGTGCGCCTTCGCCCTCACTCGGCGGCTGACGCAGCCGGAGCCTCCTCCACCTGGTGCGACGGCGGCTTCAAGGCCCGCTTCATCTCGGCAAGCTCCTGTTTTTCGCGCACCGCCAGCACTTCGGCCTGGATTTGCGCGGACAGATATTGCTTCGGCCAGGCCATCGCGGAATGTCCGTAAGTGGCGGCCGCCTGCAGAGTGAAATAGGGATTGCTCAGATGCGGCCTGGCCAAGGCGACCAGATCGGCGCGGCCGGAGGCGACAATGGTGTTCACCTGGTCGGCCGTGGTGATATTGCCGACGGCCATGGTCGCCGCGCCGGTCTCATTGCGCACGAAATCGGAAAACGGGGTTTGGAACATGCGCCCATAAATCGGCTTCTGGTCCGGTACGGTCTGCCCGGCGGATACATCGATCAGGTCGGCGCCGGCGGCAACGAGAAGGTCTGCGACCCGTTTCAAGTCGGCCTCACCCAGGCCGTCTTCATGCCAGTCCGTGGCGGAAATGCGTACCGACATCGCCTTGTCATCGGGCCAGGCGGCGCGCATGGCGGAAAACAGCTCCAACGGGAAGCGCATGCGGTTTTCGATATCACCGCCGTAATCGTCGGTCCGCCGGTTGGTGAGCGGCGAAATGAACGACGCCAACAGATAACCATGGGCGAAATGGGCCTCGATCATGTCGAAGCCGGCCCGGTCGGCAAGACGCACCGAATGCACGAATTCGTCGATCACCCGCTCCATGTCGGCGCGGGTCATTTCGCGGGGGACCTGGTTGACGCCGTCGATCCAGGGCAACGGCGACGGGGCGATCAAGTCCCAATTGTCTTCCCGCAACGGAGCATCCATCTCCTCCCAGCCGAGCTGGGTCGAACCCTTGCGGCCGGCATGGCCGAGTTGCAGGCAAATCTTGGCCGGCGACCGGTCATGGACGAATTCGACGATGCGCCGCCATTCGGCAAGCTCTGCTTCGTTCGACAGACAGGCACAGCCCGGGGTGATGCGGGCATCGAGGCTCGGACAGGTCATTTCGGTTACCAGCAGCCCGGCGCCGCCGAGCGACCGGGATCCGTAGTGGACGAAATGCCAGTCGGTCGGCCGCCCCTCAATGGCGGAATATTGCGCCATCGGCGAGACGACGACCCGATTATCGAGAACCATGTTCCGCAGGCGGAAGGGCTGGAACATAGGGGCGACCGGCTCGTCTAGATCGACATCATAGCCGTCGCGCCGGATCTTTTCGGCGAACCAGCGTTCGACCTGATCGACGGCGGCGGCATCGCGCAGCCGCAGGTTTTCAAACGTGATCTGCTTCGACCGGGACATCAAAGAAAACGCGAATTGCTCCGGCTCCAGGCCGAAATGGGTGTCCATATGCTCGAACCAGCCGAGCGACACCAAGGCCGCGTGCTGGGTTTTCTCCACCTCCTCGCGGCGCACGGTGTCATAGTCATGCAGCGCTGCGTCCACCGTGCCGTGGGCACGGAAGGCCTCGAACAGGGCAACCGCGTCCTCCATGGCGAGCTTGGTGCCGGAGCCAATGGAATAATGCGCCGAAGCCTTGGCGTCGCCGACCAGCACCGCGTTGCCGAGCACCCATGTCTCGTTGGTGATATGCGGGAAGTTGCGGAAGGCGAGCCGGTCGGCGACCATGGAATGGCCGTCCAGTTCCTCCGCGTAAAGATCCTCGATGACGGCAATCGCCTCCGCCTCGGCCATATGCTCGAAGCCGAAACCGTCATAAACATGGGCGCCCATTTCGATGATCCAGGTGGAGCGGCCGGGCTGGTATTGATAGCAATGGGCGACCATGGCGCCGTGTTCGGTGTCCTTGAAAAAGTAATTGAAGGCATCAAGCTCCCTGGTGGAGCCCATCCAGATGAACTTGTTCGGGCGCCAGTCGATCCTGGTGCCGAAATGATCGGCATGGGTTTCGCGAATACCGGAATTGATCCCGTCGGCGCAGACGATCAGGTCACTATCGGGAAAGTCGGCAATGCCCCCGACTTCGTGCTCCAGGCGCACGGTAACACCGAGTTCCAGGCAACGGTCGCGCAGGATGCGCAGGAGCTCGACCCGCGAGGTGCCGCAAAAGCCATTGCCGTCATAACGCTTCACGGTGCCTTTGTAATGCACGTCGACCTCGCCCCAATAGGCGAACGACCGGCGGATCGCTTCATAGGAGGGCGCATCATATTGATGAAAGACGTCCAGGGTCTCGTCGGAGAAGACGACCCCGAAACCGAATGTGTTGCCGGCCGGGTCGCGGTCATAGACGGTGATTTCCCAGTCCGGCCACGACTTCTTGGCGAGCAGGGAGAAATAAAGCCCGCCGGGCCCGCCGCCGATAACACCGACCTTCATGATCCCCTCCTGTCGTATTATCTTACATGTAAGATATATTTAATATCTAAAGCATTTCTGGTCAAGTGATCATTTCGTGAAACCGGCCGATCCACGACGGCCACCACAAGAGCGCGAACCGCTCTATTGCCGATCGTGATCCGTCGTACCGGCCGTGGCGTGCAGGCGCCGGTATAGACCGGCCAGATCGTCGATCAGGCGGGCCCGGTCGTCCGGGGCGATTTCGGCGAATAGATCCGTGGTCCATTTTTCCTGCGCCGCCGCCATATTTCGGAACAATTGCCGGCCGGGCCTGGTCAGTTTGATCAGGTTGCTGCGGGCATCCTCGCGGCTCGGTACCCGCTCCACCAGACCTTCCTTCTCCATGCGCTTCAACAACATGGTGATGTTTCCAGATGTAGCGGCCAGCAGCAATTCGGCCAGCCGCCCGACCCGCAAGCCGCGCGGATTGCGGTTCAATTGCGCCATGACATCGAAGCGGGCGAGGCTCTGGTCGAACTGGCCGCGCAGCCGGCCATCGATCTCCCGCTGCAAAGGGAGCGCGACGCGAGCCAGTTCGAGCCACAAACGGAGCGATTGTCTTTGTTCGTCAGGCACGGGCCGCAACCGGAATGAGACGTCTTCACAACCAGCGGCCTAAAGCAGATTCCGGTTCGCATCAAGGGATAACGAAATTTCAGCCAGCTGCACCGCATCGGCGGAAATCGTTGATATTATCGGCAACCATGTCACGGCCAATGCCGGAACGATCGGCATTTCCGGTTTCAAAAACCACCTTGCTTGCATCAACAACACCGTCCATGGCTATACTACCGGCCTAAGCGCTTGCGATTATCTGTCCGGCAACCTGACACCCTGGCGTGGCGGATCAGAGATCCGACTAACTAAGGCCAAAGGCCACGACCCTGTCCAAACGGCTCAAACCTTGACTACCGCACGTTCAGACCAAAACCGCCTTCTCTTTGCCGGCCTCGGCATCTTTGCCGGCATCGGCCTGCTCGGCCTGGCTTTATGGGCCCGTTATGGCGAAGCGGTCTATTTCGACCGGTTGATCGCCGGCATTGCCGGCTGTTTCGGCTGATACCGGCCCGCACGAGGCCAATTGCGATATTGCCTTTGTCGGGCGCCCCGCCTATTGCCTTGGGTTAGCGTAACGGCCGGGAACCGGGATCATGGATTTTACCCTCTCAGAGGAACAGCGCGCCATCCAGGAGATGGCGGAAGACTTCGCGGCGACGCGGATCGCGCCGTTTGCCGGCGACTGGGACGAGGCCGGGACGCTGCCGGTGGATACGATCCGCGAGGCGGCGACACTCGGCATGGGTGGCATCTATGTGCGCGACGATGTTGGGGGATCGGCGCTCAAGCGGCTCGACGCGGCCTTGATCTTCGAGGCGCTGGCCACCGGCTGTCCGTCGATTTCGGCCTTCATCTCCATCCACAATATGGCGGCCTGGATGATCGATAAATTCGCCGCCCAGGAGCAGCGGCAGGCCTGGCTGCCGAAACTGTGTTCCATGGACTGGATCGCGAGCTACTGCCTGACCGAGCCAGGGGCCGGATCGGACGCGGCGGCGCTGAAGACCAGGGCGGTGCGCGACGGCGACCATTATGTGGTCAACGGCACCAAGCAGTTCATTTCCGGCGCCGGATCGAACGAGGTCTATCTGACCATGGTGCGTACCGGCGGCGACGGGGCCGACGGCATATCCACCTTGCTGATCGAAAAAGACACGCCCGGCGTCTCCTTCGGCGCCAACGAAAAGAAGATGGGCTGGAAGGCGCAGCCAACGGCGACTGTGAATTTCGACGATGCGCGGATCCCGGTCGCCAACCGCGTCGGCGATGAAGGCATGGGCTTTCGTTTCGCCATGATGGGGCTTGACGGGGGGCGGCTGAATATCGGCGCTTGCTCGCTGGGCGGGGCGCAGGCGGCGCTGAACCGGGCGTTGACCTATATGGGGGAGCGCAGCGCCTTCGGCCGCACGCTGGACCAGTTCCAGGCCCTGCAATTCAAGATCGCCGACATGACAACCGAGTTGGAAGCGGCCCGGTTGCTGCTTTATCGCGCCGCTGACAGCCTCGACCGCGCCGACCCGCAGGCGACGGCGCATTGCGCGATGGCCAAAAGACTGGCTACCGATGTGGGCTTCCAGGTCGCCAACGAGGCCCTGCAATTGCATGGCGGCTACGGTTATCTGGCGGATTTCGGGGTGGAAAAAATCGTCCGCGACCTGCGGGTGCATCAGATCCTGGAAGGGACCAACGAGATCATGCGCATGATCGTTGCCCGGGCGGCGCTTTCGGGCAATCGGAGCACGACATGACCGAGAGGCCTGGCACGGACGAGGTCCTGATCCGCCGCGTCGGCCGGGTCGGGCATATCACGCTGAACCGTCCGTCGGCGCTCAACGCCATCACGCTCGGCATGGTGCGGGCCATGCGCGCGGCGGTCGACCAGTGGATCGACGATCCCGATATTGCGGCCCTTCTAATCGACGGCGCCGGCGAGCGCGGCCTGTGCGCCGGCGGCGATATCCGCGCCCTTTACGACAGCGGCAAGGCCGGCGACGGCATGGCCATGACCTTCTGGCGGGAGGAATACGAACTCGATATCCGTGTCGCCCGGTTTCCTAAACCGGTCGTGGCATTGATGGACGGTATCGTCATGGGCGGCGGCGTCGGCGTGTCGGCCCATGCCTCGCACCGGATCGTGACCGAATCCACCCGCATCGCCATGCCCGAATGCGGTATCGGCTTCATGCCCGATGTGGGCGGCACCTGGCTGTTGTCCAGCGCGCCCGGTGCCTTCGGACCCTATCTGGGCCTGACCGGCACGCGGATGAAGTCGGCGGATGCCATTTATACCGGCTTCGCCGACACCTTCGTCGCCCGGGACCGGGTCTCGGACTTCGTCGATAGCCTCACGGCATCGATCGACCCGGCCGCGGAACTGCCGCATCTGATCGCCGCAATTTCCGGTGACGCGGGCGAAAGCGCCCTGGCCGGCGAGGCGGAGGCCGTCAACACTTGCTTCGGCCAGCCGACGGTCGAGGGGATTATCGAGCGCCTGGAGGCGCGCGGCGATGAATTCGCGATCGCAACCTTGAAGGCGCTCGACGGCAAGTCTCCGACCTCGTTGAAGGTAGCCTTGCGGTCCATCCGCACCGCCGGCACGTTGCCGAACCTGGAAAGCTGCCTGGATATGGAATATCGCTTCGCCTGGCAGGTGATCCGCAATCACGATTTTTTCGAAGGCGTCAGGGCGGTGGTCATCGACAAGGACCAGAAACCGAAATGGCGCCCGGCAGTCTTGACCGAAGTGAGCGATGCCATGGTGGACACCTATTTCCGCCATTTGGGGGACGAAGAATTGGGATTGTGGCCGGCCATTGCAGCGGGCTGATCGCCGCGGTCGATAAGAGCGTCGGTCCGGATTGTCGGATTCCGCCGATCCTATTCCGGCCGGCGGCGGTAGCGGCGGTAGCGATTGACGGCAGCCATGAGTTTGTCGGAGCGTTTGATGCGCGCCCTTGCGCCGGCGCGCATTTTCCTGGCGGCGACAAAGGCCATTCCCTTCAGGTTGAACGGCTCAAGGACGCAATATCGCTGCACGGCCTGGTCGCTCCAGATATCCTTGTGCCGTCCACCGCCGGTTCCCAAGTCGCATGTTTGCAGTTGGGCTTCGCAAAGCGACTTGAACGTCTCGTACACCAGCAGGTTACCCGGCCCGCAGCGGTTATGTGGACCGGGGGCGCGGGACAGGATCAGGCCGAAATAGGTCGACCCGACAACAATGCCGAAATTGCAGGCAATGGGCTCGCCGTCCAGCAGCAACGCGGTCAGGTGCGGATGACAATCGTCGCCAAACAGGTGCGAGTCGATCAATTGATGATAAAAGGCCCGGATATTCGCCTTCGCGAACGGGTTATCGACCTGCATGCTTGCAAGCTGTTCCGTTTTCTGCTGCAGGACGGCGCATATCAGCCGCCAATGCTCTTGGCGCGACTGGGCCGACCTTACCTGGATGTCACCCAATTCTCGCAAACGGCGCTCCCATCTGCGGAAGTCGTTGCGTTTTTTCGAGTTGGCTTTCGCCCGATAAAGGGCCTCGAAATCATTGCTGAGCGCAAAGCGGAAGGACAGGTGATCCGACGGAATGCGCTGCAAATGCCTGAACGGATGATCAGCGCTGATTTCCATGTCCGAAAAGCCGTCCATGATCAGGACATCGATACCACCGAGCGCGGCCGCCACCCGGTTCAGCATCCGCTTCAAGGTGTCGCGGTCAAACGCTTGGCGAGCCCGCGGCGAAAAAAGCCCGGCGCAATAGGGGGTGTGGTCGGCGCCGGGCGTGACCAGCGCATTCAGGAGGCCGATCTTTCGGCGTTCCAGCGGAATCAGAAATCCGGGCCGACCTGAGGCATCCGTTCCGACGATGATAACGGGTTCCAAGTGCGGATCGGACGTGTGGGCGCGATACCAGGCAACACACCAGCCATAAACGGATCCGGGATCGTTGGCATGGGCTTCCAATTCCCGCCATTCGTCCATGTGCTTTTCAAAGTCGCTGTCCACATGGACTTGAAACCCGGCAAACGTCCCGACGAGGGATTGCGATCGATCCGATTGGTGAGTTTCCGGAAGGGGTTGAAAATCGGCATTCCTCATGATCATCCCGCTCCATCTCCCACAGGACCGAAGGCGATATGTTCAAGCCTCCGGCCTTCGCCCAACTCGCCGGGATGCGTTCCGCCATGCTGTGCGAAAAGCCGGCATTGGCGACGGGCCGACCAAAATTCGGGTCGCGGCCCCATACGATGTAAGCAACTCACGAGACCGCGACCCCTAGCCTTTGGTGTTGAAATACTTAGTTATGCATCAATAAAAGTAGATAATCTTATTAATATGCCCATGTAAAACACATATTTTTGTTAACCTAAACGCTATAAGTAATAATACCTATATGTGTTTTACTCTATAAATACCTTAATATACGTGTTTGTACTATATTTTACTTTCAACAAATGAAAAACGTCACCCCGGCACGTCAACGGTTCCTTGATGGCCACTAATGCCGGGGCGCCGGACCGGCCATGCCATTGCCAAACGAATCGGGAATCGGACACAGTCACGCCACAGATTTGAGTTCTTATGAAACGGGTTCGCCGGATTTGCCGGCTTCATACAAGGTATATTCCATGATCACACGCATCGTCGTTTGTTGCTTCTACATTGTCTCGGCAACAACGTTCACCGTTCCCTCCGCAATCGCATTTCCGAATTCCCCGCGGATTGTCGAGGCATATCCTTCGAACATGGTCATTCCGACCGCGCAGAAAGACCTGAAAAAGCTGAAGAAGAAGAAAAAGAAGGCCCAGGACGCAGCCGCCGGAAGCAAGAAAAAGAAGAAGAAACAGGCTGGCCAAATCGCCCCCGCCGATAAAAAGAAGACGAAAATCGACGAGTCCGCTGAAAACGAGAAGAAAATGAAGGCGAAGGCCGAGCGGAGGGAAAAGCGGCGGAAGGCCAAAAAGGTCAAAATCGAAAAGAAGAAGAAGGTGGTCGTCACACCCGGCGGCCGCAAGTCGGTCAAAACGCACAAGCGCACCGTTACCGGCCGCAACGGCCGCGTTCGGGAAGTCAAAAGCCGGAACGTCAGAATTGTCGATAATCGCCATCACAACCGCTATCACAATGGCCGCAGCGTGTTTTACGATCCGCCGGTCGGCTCTGCTATCGTGGCCGGCGCCTTCATCGTCGGTGCGGCGATCGTCACCTCGGCGGTCATCCACGAAACCCTCGCCGCGCCGCCGGTCGTCGGTGTCCCGCGCGCCTACACGATCGATGAGATCGTCGAGGATCCGGCGATCCGCCAGAAGGTGCGCGGTGTCGATGTCGATTCCATTACATTCGCCAGCGGCCAGTCGCGCATTCCGCCGCGGCAGGTGCACAAGCTGGATAATATTGCCGGGGCCATGTCGCGTATCCTGGCGAAGCATCCGCGACAGGTGTTCCTGATCGAGGGGCATACCGATGCGGTGGGGTCCGCCGAATTCAACCTGGACCTGTCTGAAGATCGCGCCACGGCGGTCAAGATCGCCCTGAGCGAGGTCTATGGGATCCCGGACGCCAATACGGAAGCCGTGGGATATGGCGAGCAATATCTGAAAGTGCAGACCCAGGGCCCGTCGCGCCAGAACCGGCGGGTCACGATCCGCAATATTTCCGGCCTTCTGAGGCGATAGACGCTTCGGACGGATCAATGTACCGGCGTCGGCCACGGACAAGTGGCCGGCGCCGGCTTCCTATTTGTCCGGACTGCCGGTCCGTGTGACGCCATGACAAAAGCGGCAAATTCGTTTGGGCGCGTGTCAAAAATTCGAAGTGATCGGATGCAGAATCGGTTCAAAACAAGAATGTAGGTATTCTTGCTAGAACGGAAACCGCCGTCTGCTTCATTAATAATGAATAAAGCTTTGTCGTGAAATTTTATCGGTTGCGGTCCAATATAAAACCGGCAGTAACTGTCCTTTCGGTACATTACCATTGCCAAGGCAGCCTTATTCAATATTCGAGGTACAAAGATGCGCGCGCGGCTTGCACTGTTGACCATAGCCTTGATCATTCTGTCTCCAGAACCGGCATCGGCCTATATCGGCCCCGGCGCCGGACTGTCGGCAATCGGGGCGGCCCTTGCCCTGCTGGCGGCCATCTTCCTGGCGATCGTCGGATTCGTCTGGTATCCGGTCAAACGCCTGGTCGCCCGCCGCCGGCAACAGCCGGCCTATAGCGAGGCGGCGAATGAGAAAGAAGGCGCCAGCCGGTGAACTGGGACACCGGTACCGTCGTATTCGGCTGCGCCGCGATTGCCACATTCGTCGCGGCGTTTCACGTATCGGGCCTGGTGGGCCGGGTGCAAACGGCCATCGGCACCACCAACCACGCAGTCGCGACAATGGGTCAAAGCGACCTGCCGGACCTGGAAAAGGAAAAGCTGGTTCAGCAGGCGGCGCTGACGCTGTTGCGCCAATTCGTTCACATTGTCCTGGCGATCGGACTGATCCTGCTGCCGCCGGCGATCGTCGTTTGGGGCGGTGACTTTGCCGGATATGCGACGGTGGACGACGTCTGGGCATTCCTCCTGAGCTGGCCGGTCATTATCGGCTCCACCCTGGTCTTTGTCGCCGCCTATTGGAGATTGCGGCGGTGAATGCGGGATTTCAGGTTCACTATTCCAGCGTCGACCGCATGGTGCACAAATTGGCCTTGGGCCAGTTGGACCTGCAAAAGTCCCTGTCGCGCCTGGAAGACGGTCTGCTGAAGGCGGATCTGACGGCCATTGATGCAGCCGATCCGGTGTTCATCACGGCATTGCCGCGCGCCGGGACGACCTTGCTGCTTGAGATCCTGGCCGAAGTGCCGGCCCTTGCCGCGCACACCTATCGCGACATGCCCTACTTGCTGTGCCCGATGCTTTGGGACCGGTTGTCGCGGGGTTTTAGAAAATCCGCGGTGGCGCGGGAGCGGGCTCATGGGGACGGCATGCTTGTCGACTATGACAGCGTCGAAGCCTTCGAGGAAATCCTGTGGCGCGCCTTCTGGCCCGACCATTTCGAGGCGACCCGCATTCGCCCCTGGTCGAGTGACGCCGATAATACCGACTTTGCCGACTTTCTGCGCCAGCACATGCGCAAGATCATCGCCCTTGCCCGACGGCGATGCGGGTCGCGGCTGCCAGTGCGCTACGTGTCTAAGAACAACGCCAATATCGCCCGGCTGTCCTGGCTGCAGCGGGCCTTTCCCGATTGCACCATCGTGGTCCCCTTCCGTGACCCGGCGGCCCATATCGCCTCGCTTGCCCGGCAACACGCGAATTTCACGGAAGCTCATGACCGGGACCGGTTCATACTGGATTACATGGAATCCGTCGGCCATCTGGAGTTCGGCGAAGCGCTGCGGCCGATCGATTTCGGCGGCTGGTTCACCAATGCCGCCAGCCCGGATCCGACGATCCCGGAATTCTGGGCGGATTACTGGTGCGCGGCCTATGAGGCGGTATTGCAGCAGGCCGGGCGGCAAACGGTGATCATTTCCTATGACCGGCTTTGCGAACGGCCGGCCGATGGTCTCAGGCATCTGGAAATGGCAACCGGCCTTGAGCCCGGGAGCCTCTCGGCGGCTGCGGAGCGTTTTCGCCCGCCGACCGTGCACGGGCAGGCGACACCTATCGACGATCACCGGTCCGCGAGGCTGGTCGACGTTTTGGAAAGGCTCAGAACACGGGCACTCTTTTGAATTCGCGGCAAGCCAGTATGCTCTTTAAGCGGTGGAAATAAATGTCAAGTATTGAAGATGGCCGTCGTGCCCACCAGTCAGATGCCTTTGCCAAGGTGCTGTTTATCTCGGCCATCATATTCCTTCTCGCCCTTGTCGCATTCGCCGCCGGGTTCGCTGCCGGAAAATTCAGAACCTGGCCTTATACGATCGTCCGGGATATTGCCACGATCGGGATATCGGTCGTCAAATACGGTGAAATCCATCCCCATAACCGGATCAAGCAGCGGCCGGAAACCGCTCATTCGGGCGAGCGGGTCAGCATCGTGCAGGCGGACAAAATCGTGCCGGGATACCGGGCAATTACCGGTTATGATTCGTCGGCCGGCGTCTATGCGGTGTGGCTGCTCGATGATAAGGGCCGGCAGCGCCATCTCTGGCCGATCGACTATGCCGCCATTACCCGGGGAACCGCGTCGGCATCCGACAACAGGGCTCTTGATCCCCACGGGGTCAAGATCCTGCAGGACGGTTCGGTGCTGGTCAATTTCGACGGCGGCGCCATGCTTGCCCGGATCGACGCATGCGGCCGGCCCGTCTGGCGGAAACCGGGCATCTATCACCATTCCATCGAGGGCGCCGGGGACGGCACGTTCTGGACCTGGGAAGGCAGGGGAACAGCCTATGGCGACCACCAATATCTGGTGCGGTTCGATGCCGCCGACGGCCGGATTTTGTCATCGCTCCATCTGATCGATGATATTGCCGGCAGTTCCCGACAAACCGCTCTGACATTGTCGATCCCGCACCATCATGTGGCGCGAGACTTTGCCGAGAAACCGGAAATTTCTGACGATATCTTCCATCCAAACGATGTGGAGCCGCTTCCCGCCGCGTTGGCGGCCAAATTCCCGATGTTCAAGGCCGGGGACCTGTTAATCAGCCTGCGCAGCACCAATTTCGTGGGGGTATTGGACCCGGACACCAAGACGTTCAAATGGGCGCAACACGGCCCCTGGATCGGCCAGCACGATCCAGACTACCTCCCCGACGGCACCATATCGGTATACAACAACAACACCGGGCGCGGAACATCCAACATCCTGATTGCCGATCCGGCGACCGGACAGGTGCGCCATCGCTTTGACGCTACTGCCCATGGCTTCTATTCCGCAAGCCGGGGCAAACACAGCCAACTCCCCGGCGGGGGCGTTCTGGTGACCATCCCCGACGAGGGCCGGGTCGTGGAACTGGACCGGTCCGGCAAGCTGGTGATGGAATTCAACAACGTCTACTCGGCGAGCGAAAACGCTGATGTGGCCAATGCCGAATGGCTGCCAGCGGACTATTTCCGCACGATGCCATCCTGTGGACAATAGGACGAATCGCAGGCGATCAATCGTCTTTCAAGGTCCAGACGAGCACCGGCTCCTGGCGGCCGCGGATTTCCTGCTTGTCCCGGTTTTCAAACCGCGACAGCATGGCAGAGGCCTGTTCGCCGAGATCCTCGCGCACCGCCTGGATCAGGTCGTCGGAAACGATCACCTTGACGTCGAGTTCACGGGTCAGGGCTTCAAGGCGGCTTGCCACATTGACCACGTCGCCGAGAACGGCGAATTCCAGGCGCCGCGCCGAACCGATGTCGCCGAGCACCACGCCGCCATAATGGATGCCGATGGACAGCGGCAAGGGCACCTGCCCGGCCGCCTTGCGTTCGCCATTCCAGGCGGCCATTTCGTCCATCATCGCCTGGGCGCAGTTCAAGGCGTTGCGGGCATCGTGCTCGCCGGCTTCGGGGGTGCCGAAAGTGGCCATCAGGCCATCACCGAGATACTTGTCAAGCGTGCCGTCGTGGTCGAAGACGATGCGCTCCAGGCGGGCATGGAACTCCCGCAAGGTGGCGACCACCTGATCCGGCGTCTGGCGCTCGGCGATCTTGGTGAAGCCGACAATATCGGCGAACATCACCGCCACCGGCTGGGCGCGCACCGATCCCAGCGGCTGATCCTTGTCGGCCAGCCGGTCGACAATGCTTGGCGGAAAATAGCGCGCCAGATTGGCTCGCTCCCGGGAGGCGTTGGCCTGCTTTAGAAGCAGTTGGTTGGTGCGCCAGCCGCTCACCGCAAGGATACCGGCGACGATGACGAAAACGATCACCTCCTGCAGGCGTCCTTGAAACCGCAGGTCATTGGGATCCAGGAAGTCCAAGAGCTGCGGATAGCCGGCAAGGCCGGCGGAGACCTTGTCGGTCATGTCCGGATAGGTGCTGCCGAACAACCAGACCAGGATCGCAGCGCCCAGCCACAATCCGCTGGTCCAGGTGCCGATGGCAAAGACGGTGCGCCAGGAATAGGCGAGCGTGCCGCCGGCCAGAAAGATGAAGAAATAGGCAAAGCCGTCGAACCGGTATTGCATCGCCGTCGGCCAGGGATAGTCGACGAACGGGTTGGGCACGACCAGGGTAAAGGTCAAAAGGGCCAGATCGATGAACAACAGCAGGAGCTCAGGGCGCGACTGGCCAACCCGGCCGATGCGCATCTGCAGCCAGCCGTTAAGGGCAAAGAGCACCAGAATGGCTTCATAATAGAGCACCAGCCAGGTGGGATTGAGTATCGGCAACAGCAGGGCGGTAACGGCAAGCGCCACCCAGCGTGCCTTGAGGGCCAGCGTCAACGCCTCGCGCTTGTCGGCATCCAGCGCCTCCATGACTATGGCGTTCGTGGCAGTGTCGGCGGTGCGGGCAAATCCGGCGCCGTTCGGATCATGGGTCATCGATATCGCCTATCGTCGTTGCAATCTTCCATCCCCTTGCAGGATGCGCTCCGCATGACGATGCATTCAATCGGCCTTCGCCGCGGTCACCTTGATCTCGACTTTCCAGGCCGGGTTGGCGAGGCCGGCGACAATCAAGGTGGAGGCGGTCTGGTGACCATCGAGCATACGATCGCGGACCACCCGATAGGTGGCGATCTGACCGTGATCGGTGATGATGGCGGTGACGTCGACGATATCCTGCTTGTCCATATTCGCCGCCTGTAACAGAGCGAAGACATTGCGCCAGGCATTTTCATGCTGGGCGGTGACATCCTGGGGCAAGGCACCGTCGGGATTGACGCCGACCTGGCCGGAAACGTGCAGCATCCGGCAGCCGGTGCTGGTTTCGACGGCGGACGCGTAATTGGAAAACGGCTTTGCCGCCTGGTCGGAGGTGACTGTTCTGTTCATTGCGGTCCCCTTTCGGCGTTGGCATTCCCGGACATGGTCGCCAGTCTATACCATGGGGCGCAAAGCGCGAGAGGACGATGATCCGGAGCGGCGGCCGGACATATTCGGGCGGCACGAAGCGGGCCTAACCGATCGCCCGCCAGGCGAGGGATTCAATCATGCTCGCCTTGTCGACCTTGCGGAACCCGACCTCGTAGCGGCCCGAATAAAGCAGCCGCACCATGGCCTTTTTCGTCGCCAGGTCGTCGTCGACCTCAATGGCGAAGTCGGTATCTGTCGAGCGGACGATATGGCCGTTTACCGTGGCGCCTGGAATAGCGACCCGAACCGGCGACCCGAGATCGGCCGGCGCGCGGCCGGCCGCGCGCAGACCGGAGATCGAGATGTCGAGCACATCGATTTTGCGCCTCCAGTCGCCGAAGGCCATGGTGAACTGGTCGTCAACACGCACCCGGTCGTGCTTACGCGGCCGTGGCCGTTCGATGCATACGGCCATGGCCACCAGGAGCACGATGATGTTGTACCAACTCCAGAACAGGGCCACGGATACCGAATCCTGCATGGCCTGATCCGTCTGGATGATGAAGCTGTAAATGATGCCGAATATGGTCAATCCGAGAAAGATGGCGAATGTAGACATCATCCGCCATTGCACCATGACCTTCGTACGGTCGCCGCCCTTTGCGGTAACCTTGAATTTGTGACCGGTCGGCCTGACCAGGCCGACGACCACGGCCGTCAGGATCTCCCGAGCGGCCATCAACTGGCTGATATCGGTCATCACCGGCAGGATTCTTTGGCCGGAAAGCCATGCGATAATCGCCACATGGGAGAAGTAGTAGGGCAGGAAATGATAGATCCCGTCGACGAGATCCACATCCACCGCATGGATGTTGAACAACAGATATAGGATCGGCACCACGAAGCCCATGACCCGAAATCCGAAAGCGGCCGACCAATAGAGAAAGCTCTCGACCAGGGCCAGGCGGTCGACAAGGCGCAATGTATTCTCGAAATTGAACGGGCCGTCCTTGCTGCGGAATATCTGCACGAAACCGAGGCACCACCGGCTGCGCTGGGTGACATATTCCTTCAGCCCTTCAGGCGCCAGACCGAAGGTCAGTTTTTCGTTGAGATAAACGGTGCGATAGCCGGACTGGATCATCTTCAGGGTAACCAGATAATCCTCGGTCACGGAGGTGGTCGGAAAACCGCCGACTTGTTTCAGCGCCGCATAGCGGAGCACCGAAGACGTGCCGCAGCAAAAAGCGGTGCCCCAGGCGTCCTTGGAGGCCATGACCACGTCGAAAAAGAAGCGCTGCTCATCCGGCCAGGCATCGGTGATCAGGAGGTTGGCCTGGATCGGGTCCGGGTTGGTGAAATGTTGCGGGGTCTGCACCACGCCCACATCCGGCTCCCGGAACAGTGCCAGCGCACGCCACAGGAATGACGAGGTCGGCACGAAATCGGCGTCCAGGATGGAGATGAATTCGGGCACTTCCTCCAATTGCGCCACATGGGCGAGCGCATGATTGATATTGCCGGCCTTGGCGTGTTCGTTGGTCGGGCGGGTCAAATAGTTGCAGCCGAGCCGGGCGCAAAGCTCCTTCAGCCAGTCACGCCGGTTATCGTCGAGAATCCACACCCGATAATTCGGATAATCCATCGAAAGGGCGCCGAGGATGGTGTGCTCCAGGATGTCCTCGCCCTCATTGTAGGTGCAGATAAAAACGTCGACGAGGGGATGGGTCGGCCGGTCGAGCAGCCACTTTCGGTTGGCCTCCACTTCCGGGCTGCGGTTGCGCCGGCGCATCAGCGTCACCAGCGACATGATGGAGCCGATGATCGCGGCCCCCTCCATGAATAGAAAGAGCAAGCCGACGACGAAATTGGTGGTTTCCTCAAGCGGCGGCAGAGATTCGGTGATACGCCAATGCAGATAGCGGATCGACAACGCTATGGCGATTGCAGCCATAACGGCGCGCGCCAGGCCGCGCGCCTTTAGCCAGGGCAGCATGGCAGCGAAGAGACCGGCAAAGACGATGCCGAGCCAGGCGCCATCGACGATGGTCTTCATTAGGGGGCTCATCGGATAGACCCCTCGATCGGCAGCCGGCCAGCCACACTAGAATACCGACGCGGCTGCGGTTTCCTTGGGGAAGACCACCCGGCCGGTCTGCCCGACCGGGCAGGATCCCATGGTCGCCAATTCGCCCACCGAAATCGCCACGCGATAGGATTCCTTGATCAACAACGACGGCAGAATGGCGAAGTTCGACGAGGCCGCGGAATAGCCGGCCAGTTGGACCACTCTCCCGGGCATGGCCTTGGCGCCCTCGCGCAGATGGAACTTCACCCGCGTGCCGAGCGCCAGGCTGTTATAGACATTCTCGCTTACCGTCGCCGTGACGACGGCACGCGAACAATCGAGCAGACGTATCAATTCCTGCCCGAGCACGACTTCCTCACCTGGCGAGGTCAGGACTTCCCAGATCTGCGCCTGTAACGGCGCGGCCACCTCGGCGGCACGCAACTTGGCGATCCGATCTTTCTCCGCCTGCATGGTTTTTTCCAGGCGTTCGACAACCAGTTCGCCGCGGGCAATCTCGGCTTCCAGGCGGGCAATCTGTTCTTCCACACCGTCGATCTTTTGTGCCGATTGCGGCCGGTCGTTATAGCTGTCGCCAAGAAACACGCCGCGGGAGATCGCCGCCCGCTCAACGGCCAGGCCGGCCATATTGGCGCGGATGGAATCGACTTTCGCCTTGGCCACCGCGAATTCCCGTTCGGCTTCCGCGATCTTGATGCGCGGCGCGACCTCGCGCTCGCCCAGATTGGTCTGCCGTTCGTAATCCTCACGGGCTTCCTTTAAAATCGCCAGGGCGCCGTTCAAATCGGCCTCCAGCATGCGCTGGCGGGCATCAAGCTGGCGAATCCGACCCTCCTGAAACCGCATTACCTGGCCGGTCAGGTCGTCGCGCAATTTCTCAAGACGGCGCTGGTGAACCCGCGGCGGCAGCAACAGCGCCCTTTGTTCTTCCAATTCCGACCGCAATGTCGTCAAACGTCCGTCATCGACCCGATTGTTGCGGATCCCGAACAAGGGTGTATCGGCGGTGACCTGTTCTCCAAGGCGCATGGACGGCAGACGCTGGTGTATTTGCCCGCCGATCGGCGCGCGCAGGGTCACCAGCGGCGCGTTGACCACCGCCTCGGTGCTCGATACCTGGAACAGACGCTGTACCGGATACCAGCCGACGGCAATCACCAACAGCAGGGCCAGCAGGCTGCGCACGCCACGGCCGGCCCAGCGTGACTTGCCCCGTGACGCAGCAGGCCGCGGTACCGGCTTTTCTTCCTGATCCGGATCGGCATCCGTCTGTCGGTCACCGGGCGGCTGGTCGATGAATTCCTTCTCGATGATCGACTGCAAATCGGCGACCGGCATGGCGTCGCCCTGATTGGCTTTCAGCGGCGCATCGCCGGAGGCGGCCGACGCATTGCCGTCGTCGGTCTTACTCTTTGCTCGGGGTTCCGTCGGCGCCGCGGAAGCTGAAGCGGGATCCGCGTCTTCCGCCGGCGCCGCGCTCCCCCGATCCGCTTTACCATGTTTCGTAGCGCTCATAACAATATCCACCGTCACCCAAATTCGGCCCGCAATACGGCCGGCAGGGCTAATGCCTAACGAAAAATGGTTTCCGTGGACTTTAGGATCGGCTCTCGTGGTTAAGAGAGGCCTTCAAAATGGAGGCATGCTTAATGGATCGTCAATCTCGGCCTGCGGTCTTCAACCCTCCGTAGGCCAGTGGCCTGGAAGGAGCCCGGATACCGTTAATTACGCTTGAATCAGGCAGATTCATACAGACCGCGTAATGCCGCCGTCGATGCGAATATTCTGGCCGGTTATGTAGCTCGACCGGTCGGATGCCAGAAACGTGATCAGTTCCGATACTTCGCCGACGCGGCCATAACGCCCCATGGGGATCCGCCGGCGCCGATCCTCGCTTTCGGGCAAGCTGTCGATGAAGCCCGGAAGGACATTGTTCATGCGGATATTGTCGCCGGCATATTTGTCGCTGAAGAGCTTGGTGAAGGCGGCGAGCCCGGCTCGAAAAACCCCGGATGTGGGAAAGGCGGCCTCCGGTTCGAAGGCGGCATAGGTGGAGATGTTGACAAAGGCACCGCCCTTGCCGCGCTGCATGACCGGGGTGGCGATGCGGGCGATGCGGATCACGTTGAGCAGATAGAAATCCATGCCGGCGTGCCAGTCATCGTCGGTGATCTCCAGAACATCGCCCTTCGGCCCGTGGCCGGCGCTGCTGACCACCGCGTCGATGCGACCCCACCGGTCGACCGCCGCGTCGACCAGGCGCTGCAGATCGTCCGGCGATTGGTTTGAGCCGGTGACGCACAGGCCGCCATGCCGGTCGGCCACGGCCCCTCCCCTGCCCGATGACGATAACACGGCGATATGAAACCCATCCTCGGCCAGTTTGCCGGCGGCGTCAGCGCCCAAGCCGCTGCCGGCGCCAATGATGATCGCTACCCTGCCATCCGCCATTTCAGGACCTCCCGTTATCCACGCCCATGAGGCGCCGACCAATCGATGTCCGGCCCGATCGGCACGATGCCCAGGGGATTGCGGTTTTCGCTCGGCGAAAAATAGCCGCGTTTGTAGATCTCGAAATCCACCGTATCGGCAATGCCCGGCATTTGGTAGATCTCGCGGGCATAGGGCCACACATTGTCGTAATCGATCAGCCGGCGAAGATTGCACCGAAAGGCGTAGTGATAGGCGACATCGAAGCGGGCGAGTGTGGGAAACAAGCGCAGATCGGCTTCGGTGAAGCGGTCGCCGGTCAGATAGCGCGTCTCACCCAATTGCCGGTCAATGGCATCGAGCGTATCGAACACCGCGCGGGCGGCCGTCTCATAGGCCTCCTGCGTGGTCGCGAAACCGGCCCGGTAGACGCCATTATTGACGGTCGCGTAGATGCGCTCGTTCCAGCTTTCGATTTGGTCGTGCAAGCCGTCCGGGTAGAGATCGACAGAGGGGCGCGCGGCGGCGCCAAAGGCGGTATTCAACATGCGCACGATATCCGCCGATTCATTGGACACCATACGGCCGGTCTTCCGGTCAAAGAGGACGGGCACGGTGATCCGGCCGGTATAGGCGTCCCCGCCCCGTGTATAGATTTCATGCAGGGCGGCGGCGCTGAACAGACGATCGGCGAAGGCCCCTTCGGCATTGAATACCCAGCCCTGCCCGGTGCGCCGGGGCAAGGCATAGGAAACGTCGATCAGGCCTTCCAGGCGCTTGACGACCCGGGTCAGCAGGGCGCGGTGGGCCCAGGGGCAGTTCCAGGCGGCATAGAGGTGATAGCGGCCCGGCTCCGCGGCGAAACCGGGATCACCGGTCGGGCCGGCGCGCCCATCCGGCGTTATCCAGTGGCGGACAACGCTGCGGGCGCGATGCCAATTGCCGGCGGCGTCGGTTTTGGCGACATCGTCCTGCTCGCTATACGTCCCGTCAATCATGACACCCATCGGCCGGCCTCCTGTGCGATGGGACCTATGTAGCGTGTTTGCGGCGCGAATGAACCGGTCCGATTAGCGGCAGCCTACCAACCGCCACCGCCGCCGCCACCGCCACCGCCGCCGGAAAAGCCGCCGCCGAAGGATCCGGACGAGGAGCCTGACGAGCGCGGCATGGAGGACGACACACCGGAGCCGATGGACGAGACCAGGCCGTGGGTGGAACTGGACAGACGTGCGGAATCGAAACCGTGACCGTGATACCAGTGCGGCCGATAGCCGTTGGCGGCGGCCTTCGGCATGACCTTCTCCAGATGATCGGAAAAGGCCTGCGACCAGGGCTTTTCCACGCCCATGGCCACCGCATAGGGCAACAGGCTCTCAAAATGCGTCTCCGTGAAATCGGGCGCGCCGATCAGGTTCATGCGGTCGGCCTCCGCGGTTTCCAGGTAAAGGCGGAATCCCTCCGCGTCATCCATGACTTTCCGGCCGACCACTGTCGGCGCGCGGATCAGGAAGAAGAAGGCGACATTCATGGCGGCCAGTGCCAACACACTGAAGGGAATGATGGGTGAGGCATTGTCGAGGACATCGCTGATAAACCAAATCACACCAACGATGATGAAACTGCCCAGGACCGTGAACAGGACACCCAGAACCATGGAGCCGCCGCCGGGCAGCCAGCCGAGCAGACGGCGGCCACCCATGGTTATCAGCCAAGAGCCGAGCAACCCGGCAATCAGTGCCGGCACCAGTGTGGCCATCTCAAGTTCCGCCGGCTGATGCATGAAAATGAAGCCGAGCAGGGCGAGCACGGAGATGACGGCACCTGGAACCAGATAAAGACTATTGTTCTTGAAAAACACCCCTTCATATTCGCCTAAAAGGGCGTCCTTCATTTTTTTCTGGGCGTCCGAAATGCGGCTGCCATTGGCGCTCTCGAAGACCAGGCGGTCGCGGCCGGAAAACAGTTTGGTCCAAATCGCCCGCTCCCCCGACGGCAGGTTCTCAGGCTTGATCCCGGATTTCACCACGGCCACATCGCTGCCGGTATCGTCGATCTGCGCATAGCCCTTGACGGCGAGCGAGACCAGGGCGGCGATGAAAGCCTTGCTGGCGCTCGATTTTGAATCCTTGAACCCCATGAAATGCAGGTAGCTCAAGGCCGCCGGCGACAGGCCCTCGGGCGGCTTGAAGAGCGGGATGATCGGGCCGCCGGGCGGATCGCGGCCGACACGCAGCCAGGCGACCAGATAATAGACGGCGACAAGGACCGCACCGATCGGCAACAGGAACAGGCCGATATTGTCCAGAACCCAACGCCACAACATGTCGCTCTCGCTCGGCGCGGGGACGACGCCCTTCGGCCAGGCGACCGCAACCGTCAGACCTTGACGGGATCGAAGATTGCTGGTGGTTTCAAGAACGACCCGGGATGCCGTCTGCTCCGTGATCGTGTAATTTTTGTCGACGCTGCCATAGGCCCCGGTATAGGCCTCGACATTCAGTATCCGGGCTTCGGCCGGCAATTGGATCTTGGCAACCGCGAGCCTGATCGGAAACGCCCAGTGGATTCCGGTCACATTCCAATAAAGCTCATCGAATTCGTCGTGAAAGCGGAGCTGGCGGGTGGTTTTGTAGCGGATCGTATAGGTGTAGGTGCCACGGGGCAGAAAGACATTGGCATCGCCGATATAAATCCGGTTGTAGGCGCCATATTCCACATGATAGGGCTCCGGCTTGGAATCGCGGCGAATATCCACGATCTCTAAACCAACCGTGCGGCGGTAGCCGCCGTCCTCAACGTAGCGGACCGGAAAGTCGCGGAAGATGCCGCGCCGGATCCGGCGTCCTTCGGCGCGCACGCGGATCTTCTCGGTGATGTCGAGGGTGCCGTCGGGCAATACCTGGATCGTGCTTTCAAAATATTGGATTTCCTCGGCGGCGATCACCGGACCGCAGACGAGGATCAGGCCGCAAAACAGGCCAGCAGCCAGCGAACCAAGGGCGTAGAGCCTCATGGCGCGACCCCGGCCATGCCGGTCAAAACGAAACGTCCGGCACCGCGCGGTCGCCGGTATCCTCCAGTTCGAAATAGTCGGCCTTTTCGAACTTGAAGGACGAGGCGACGAGGTTGGACGGGAAGGATTCCACGGTCACGTTCAAATTGCGGACGGCGCCATTATAGTAGCGCCGCGCCATCTGGATCTGGTTTTCGATTTCTTCGAGCGAATCCTGGAAATCGATGAAGTTCTGGCTGGCCTTCAGGTCCGGATAGTTTTCCGCCAGGGCGAACAACCGGCCCAAGGCGCCCGAAAGTGCGGCCTCGACCGGGCCGCGTTCGCCGGGCGGCGCATTGCCGGCGGCTTCGGCCTTGGCGCGCAGGGCGGTCACCTCCTCCAGGGTCTCGCGTTCGTGGGACATATAGCCCTTGACCGCTTCGAGCAGGTTGGGGATCAGGTTGGCGCGCCGCTTCAACTGCACATCGATGCCGCTCCAGCCCTCCTCCACCATCTGCCGGTTCTTGACCAGCGTGTTGTAGAGAAAGACCGCGTAGACGGCGCCCAAAACAACGATTGCCAGAATAATCCAGGTTACCATCCGCTTTCCCCTGCTTACGGCAGCCTCCGGCCGGTGCCTTTTCCGATTCGGCCGGGGTGAAACAGACTGACACCCCGAGATTGGTCAGTAAAGTCCGACGATGCCGCGTTCTCGGTCATAGACCGGCGGATCGGAAGAGCGGTTACGGCGTATTGTACCAGGGATACCATATGTCTGATTCAATCCACTAGGATCGCAGCGGCACCTTGCCGATCGGCACTTGCTCGGGGAACCCGAATTCCCGGCCGGCCTCGGCCAGCACGCACCACAGATAGTCGGCCATCGACCAGCGGATATGGATGTCGAAGACCGCGCCGGCCTCGGCATCGTCCTGCCGGCAATGCAGCCAGGCATTGGCCTTGCCGAACACCGACCCGGCGCAGCGGCCGGACGGGAACGCGGAGGCATGGAGGTCGAGCGGTGTCAGTTTCGACAGCATGTGCCGGGTTTGTGTGCCGGCTAATTCAAGTGTCGTATAATAGTCCCCGACATCGGATATCTGGTGATGCATGTCCTTAAAGGCCGGTGCCAGCGCATCCGAAACGGCCCGTTCGGCGCCCGGATCGGTCACGACCAGCCACTCGTCCGGCGCCAGCCATAATACGGCGACCGATGGTCCGGCCGCCGTGCCGCCGGCCGTTACCGGCAAGTCGCATTCAAGCGCCGACTTGACCGCCGAACCACCGGCCCCGGCATCAATCCGCAGGATGAACTTGCCCAAGAACGGCCGCTCCGACAGGCCGGTTTCGCCGTCCTCAGCGGCGATCGCCGACCGATGGGCGAGTGGAGACAGGCGGATCGCCGCGCTCATGATCCATCCTCCCCGGCAATGCCTATAAAATCGGTTTCGGTGATCCGCGCCGGCACAGGCGCCGCGCCGCCGCGGGTCACATAGACCGTTTCGCCCATACGCGCGCCGCCGGATTTGACCACGCCCATGGCAATGGAGCGGTTCAGGGTCGGGCTGAAATAGCTCGACGTGATATGGCCGAGCATCGGCACCGGCGGTGCCGGTTCCCGCGCCGTGTCGATCACATGGGCGCCTTCGGCCACGACCACCTGCGGGTCCTCCGTCAACAGGCCGACCAGTTGCTTGCGATCCGTGCGCGCCGTGTCGGATCGCGTCAGCGAGCGCTTGCCGATGAAGTCGCCCTTCTTTTGCGACACGATCCAATCCATGCGCAAATCGCCCGGCGTCATGGTGCCGTCGGTCTCCTGGCCGACAATGATGAAGCCCTTCTCGGCGCGCAGGAGATGCATCGCCTCCGTGCCATAGGGGGTGATGTCATAGTCGGCGCCGGCATCCATCACCTGCTGCCACAGCCAGTGGCCGTAGGTCGCCGGAATATTGATCTCGTAGGAAAGTTCGCCGGTAAAGGAGATGCGGAACACCCGCACCGGGATGCCGCCGGCTTTGGCGTCGCGCCAGCTCATGAAGTCGAATGTGTCCGGATTGGGATCGAAATCATCGAGCACGGCTTTGACCACCTGGTCGCAGGCCGGTCCGCACAGGCTGACCACCGCCCATTGCTCCGTCGTCGAGGTCAGATAGACCTCCAGGTCGGGCCATTCGGTCTGCAGGTAATCCTCCAGATGGGTGAGTACGCCCGCCGCGCCGCCGGTGGTGGTCGTCATGTGGAAATGATCGTCGGCGAGGCAGGCCGTCACTCCGTCATCCATCACCATCCCGTCCTCGCCGAGCATCAGCCCGTAGCGGCAGCGCCCGGGCGCCAGCTTCGACCAGGCATTGGTGTAGACCCGGTTCAGGAATTCCCGAGCATCCTTGCCGCGAATGTCGATCTTGCCCAAGGTGGAGGCATCGAGCACGCCGACCGAGGCACGCGCCGCCTTGGATTCACGCATCAGCGCTTGCTGCGGGGTTTCGCCGGCTTTCGGATAAACCCACGGCCGCAGCCAGTCGCCCACGGTCTCGAAGACCGCGCCGGCCTGTTCGTGCCAGCCATGCATCGCCGTCATGCGCCGCGGATGAAAATGCGGCCCCACATGCTGGCCGGCCAGCGCTCCAAAGGTCACCGGCTTGTAAGGCTGGCGGAAGGTGGTGGTGCCGACCTCCGGGATCGAGGTGCCGAGCGCGCCGGCGAGAATCCCGAAGGCATTGAGATTGGCGATCTTGCCCTGGTCGGTGCCCATGCCGGTGGTGGTGTAGCGCTTGGCATGTTCCACCGACCGGTAGCCTTCGCGAACCGCGAGCTTCAAATCCTTGGCCATGACGTCGTCCTGCAGGTCGACGAATGCTTTCGGACGCTTGGCCTTCGACGGCACTTCCCAGATCGGTGACAGGCCGCCGACGGGACCACCATCCTGTTCAAGCTTTGGTGGCTCGGCCGGGCTCGCCTCAAAGCCCGCGTCTTTGGCCGCATTAGCGCCGGCCAGCGCACCCGATGTCAGGCAATCGGCCAGGGCGAACCGGCCATCGGCGGCACCGGCGGAGCGCTCGGCCTGCCAGGATAGGCCCGGCCGGAACGCCGCCAGGTCCGCGTCATAGCGCAATTTGCCGCGCGACTGGGAGAACAGGGCCACATTCGGGCTCCAGCCGCCGGACACCGCGACGAGATCGGCGTCGATCCATTCGGCGCCATCCTGGTAGCCGCCATGGCCATCCAGCTTGCCGACCCGCACCGCATGGACCTGCCGGCGGCCGCTGGTGCCGATGATCGCCGATCCCGCATGAACGGCGATGCCGCTTTCCGCGGCCTGGCGCATGAGGTGCTCGCCGGGTTCGGCGCGGATATCGACAATGCCGGCGACAACGGCGCCGCTATCCTGCAGATCGAAAGCGCTGGCCCAGGCGGAATCGTTATTGGCGAAGATCACCGCGCTGCGGCAAGGGCGCACGCCGTAGCGGTGAATATAGGTGCGCACGGCGCTCGCCAGCATGATCCCCGGCCGGTCGTTCTGGTGAAACACCAGCGGCCGTTCAATGGCACCGGTCGCCAGCACCACCTGTTTCGCCCGCACCCGCCACAGACGCTGCCTAGGCAAACGGCCGTCCTGTTCTGCAATTGGCAGATGATCGGTCACCTTCTCCCACAGGCAGACGAAATTGTCGGCGTAATATCCAATGGCGCAAGTGCGTGTGAGGGTGGTCGCGTCATCGAATTGGTCGAGTTCGTCGGCTGCCGCGTCGATCCAGTCAGCAGGACTATTGCCCGACAGGCGGGTGGCGCCGCTGTTCAACGACAGAAGCCGACCGCCGAGTTGCGCCGTTTCCTCCGCCAGGATCACCCGCGCGCCGGACCGAGCCGCCGACAAGGCCGCCATCAACCCGGCCGGGCCGCCGCCGATCACCAGCACATCGCAATGGCGGTTGATCGATTCATAATACTCCGGATCGGGGGTCGAGGGGCTGATGCCCATGCCGGCCGATTGCCGGATGATCGGCTCAAACACCGACCAGCCGAGCGGCGGGCCCATGAAGGTCTTGTAGTAAAATCCGGCCGGCAGGAACCGGCCGGCAAGATCGTTCGCCACGCCGATATCGAAGGCCAGTGACGGCCAACGGTTCTGCGAGCGGAAATTCAGTCCATCGTGGATTTCCAATTCCGTAAGCCGGCAATTGGGATCCGACCACGGCGTATCGCCGGCAACCTGGACCAGGGCCGCCGGATCCTCCGCCCCCGCCCCGACAATGCCGCGTGGACGGTGATACTTGAACGACCGGGCAACCATATGGACGCCATTGGCAAGCAAGGCCGAGGCCGCCGTGTCGCCGGCAAAACCGGTATAGCCATGGCCGTCGAAGGAGAACCGGACAGGCCGGTCCCGGTCGATCACACCCCCCATGGCAAGGCGAAAGCTCTGGGTCATCGATCGGCTCCGGATTGGCCGTCGGCATCCGCCGGGTCGACCAGCTTCACCGCGTCATTGCCCGATCCAAGCACCTCGCCGCTCGGGGTTGCCGGGCTGGCGGACGCGATATCCGGCGGGCTTTCGCCGATCTTGTAGACCGCCAGGATTTCGTCGCTCGCCGTGTTGCGCAACATGTTGAAGAACTTCCGGCAGCCGGCGCTGTGGATCCACCGTTCCGCGTGCACCCCTTTCGGGTTGCTGCGCAGAAACACGAAATCCGCCCATTCCGCGTCACTCAGCGACGCCGGATCGGCCGGCCGGGCAATATGCGCCTCGCCGCCATGGCTGAATTCCATCTGGTCGCGCGGGCCGCAATGGGGACAGTCGATGAGGAACATGGATCAACCTAATGCACGTTGCGTTCAAGCGGATCTGGTGGGAAATATGAAATTGTCATTCCCGCGGAAGCGGGAATCCAGTGTAACCTGCAAAGGCCGGTGTTTCTTGGCCCTGGATTCCCGCTTTCGCGGGAATGACGGCATGACTTGAATTGTGAATCCATTTTTCCACACCACGCGCTAAACTCAATGCGCCACCGCGGCGGCACCATGCTCGGCCACCAGGTCGCCGGACACGAACCGGTCCATGGCGAAGGGCGCGGCAATCGCGTTGGGCTCGTCATGGGCCATCAGATCGGCCGTCACATGGCCGGACCCCGGTGTCGCCTTCCAGCCGCCGGTGCCCCAGCCGCCATTGATGTAGAAACCCCTGACCGGGGTCTTGGAGATGATCGGGCTGGCATCCGGGCAGGTATCGACGATGCCGCCCCATTGGCGCATCATGCGCAGCCGGGAAAAGATCGGGAACAATTCCATGATCGATCCCATCTGGTGCTCGATAATGTCGATCGACCCGCGCTGGGTGTAGGATGTATGGGCATCGATCCCGGCGCCGATCACCAATTCTCCCTTGTCCGATTGCGAGCAATAGACATGCACCGCATTGGACATCACAACACAGGGATTGACCGGCTTTAGCGGTTCCGACACCAGGGCCTGCAGGGGATGGCTCTCGATCGGCAGCTTGAGCCCGGCCATCGCGGCGATCACGCTGGTATGGCCGGCGACCACGCTCGCCACTTTCGGCGCACGGATGGTGCCGCGGGTGGTCTCCACGCCGGTGATCGCGCCGCCCTCGATTTTCAAGCCCGTGACTTCACATTGCTGGATGATATCGACGCCCAGCGCGTCAACGGCGCGCGCATAGCCCCAAACCACGCCGTCATGGCGGTTGACGCCGCCGGAGCGCTGCAAGGTGGCGCCCATCACCGGATAGCGGATATCTTCAGAAATATTGATGATCGGGCAGAAGTCTTTGACGCCCTTGGCGTCCAGCCATTCCGCGTCGACCCCATTCAACCGGTTGGCCTCCACGCGCCGCTTCAACTGCCGTGCCTCGCCCTCGTCATGGGCCAGGTTGAGCACCCCGCGATGGCTCATCATGATGTTGAAGTTAAGGTCCCGCGACAGGCCCTTCCACAGGTCGAGCGCGTGATTGTAGATCGCCGCGCTGGCGTCATAGAGATAGTTGGAGCGGATGATCGTGGTGTTGCGGCCGGAATTGCCACCGCCGATCCAGCCCTTCTCGATCACCGCGATATGGCTCATGCCGTGGTTCTTGGCCAGATAATAGGCGGTCGCCAGCCCATGCCCGCCGCCGCCGATGATCACCGCGTCATAGGCAGCCTTCGGATCGGGATGGCGCCAGGCCGGCCGCCAGCCGCTATGGCCCCGCAGCCCCTCGCGCAGCAGCGACATGAATGAATACCGTGACATGGGGCCCTTTCCCGCTCGGGTTTTGAATTTTCTCGACATTCGCCAATTGGCGTCGTCGAAGCCGCGCGGACTTCGACCATAAGTGTTCAGCCAACGACATGCGACATTGGCGTCCGGATCGGGACGATCGCGGTGGTTGCCGAAACCTGGTCCCTGTGGTTAGCATTCCCTTGTAATGCAACTGTCGTATTGGCGACAGGACGGACGGCCGGGAGGGCGTTGTCAATGGTCAATTCGGATGGCGCGACACCGAAGCAGATTATCTTCGTCCTGATCCCGAATTTTTCCATGATCGCGTTTGCCAGTGCGGTGGAGGCTCTGCGGCTGGCCAACCGGGCCATCGGCCGCACCGCCTATCAATGGAAGGTGATATCCTGTGACGGCGAGGCCGTCTTTGCCAGCAACGGCCTGGGATTGATGGTCGACGGCTCCCTGGGTGACCAGCGCCGGGGCCGGTTAGACATCCTGAGCCCGGACCTGATCGTCGTCAGTTCCGGCATCCAGATCGACCGCTTCTCCAATTCAGAGCTCAATGGCTGGCTGCGCGCCAGCGCCAAGAACGGCAACCGCATTGCCGGCCTGTGCACGGGCGCCTGGCTGCTCGCCCGGGCCGGCCTCCTGGAAGACCGCCGCTGCGCCATCCACTGGGAAACGCTGCCGGCCTTCGCCGAGGCCAATCCGGATGTCGAGGTCCATGCGGATCTGTTCGAGATCGACGACAATATCTATACCTGCGCCGGCGGCACCTCGGCGCTCGATATGATGTTTCACATCATTGGCGAGGATTTCGACGACAAGCTGGTCGAGCAGGTCGCCGCCTTATGCATCACCGACCGGGTGCGCGATCCGCGCGATCGCCAGCGCCTGCCCCTGCGCGCCCGCATCGGCCTGCACAATACAAAGCTGATCGAACTGATCGAATTGATGGAGGCAAATATCGCAGATCCCCTGTCGCTGGTGGATCTGTCCAATTATGTCGGCCTGTCGCGACGCCATGTGGAGCGCCTGTTCGGCCAATATCTCGGACGCTCGCCGGCCCGCTACTATCTCGATCTCAGGCTCGACCGCGCCCGCCACCTGCTCCTGCAATCCGATATGCCGATCGTGGAAGTGGCGATCGCCTGCGGCTTCGTCTCCGCCTCTCATTTCTCCAAATGCTATCGCGAACTCTACGGCCGCTCGCCAAAGGCCGACCGGCGGGAGCGTAGCCTGCATCCAGCGGATTGACGGGGCGCGGGCGGTGGCAACCAAGCAAACGATCGGCCGCGCGCGGCGTATCGCAATCATCGGCCTGGTGGCGCTTACGATCGTCCTCTACCTGGTCATCGTCCTGTGGAGCCTGCCGCTGATCAGCCGGGAGGCCGACGGTCTGCGACCTTTCGACCTCTATCCGGCCGGCTATGATTACGGGACTGCCGAGGCGTTTTTGTCGGCACTCACCCCGGTTGGCCGGGACCATTATCAAACCGTCCAGTTCTATCTCGATGCGGTGTTTCCGCCACTTAATGCGGCCGTCATCCTGGTGCTTGCCTATGCCATGCGATGGCGCACCGGGCTGCCACCTCTTGTCCTTGCCGGCTTGCTCAACCTGATCGTGCTTGCCGCCGTCGCCGCCTGCATTTTCGATTGGCTGGAAAATGCCGCGGTGCAGGCCATGCTTGCCCTGCAGCCGGCGGCCGTCAGCCCGGTGATGGTCGATCAGGCATCGTTGTGGACCGAACTCAAGTCGCTCAGCGTCATCAGCGCTTATCTCAGCCTGATGGTGATGGCGATCACCTGGCTGATCCATCGGCGAAAGCAATCCGAATAGGGGCGAAAGACCGGTAGCCGTTGTCAATCGGCCCTGGCG
This sequence comes from Rhodobiaceae bacterium, assembly GCA_965224185.1. Taxonomy (GTDB): domain Bacteria; phylum Pseudomonadota; class Alphaproteobacteria; order Rhizobiales. The sequence goes on from OZ245042.1 coordinate 1,683,602, forward strand.
CGCTTACATCGACATCTTCAGCAACATTGTTCGGATCGGCCATGGATTCGGCGACACAATTCCTTCTGGGTGCCTCGATCGGCGGCGCCATGCTCGGCGGCAAACTGGGTCCGCGCGCCCTTTTGGTCGGCGGTATCGTGGCGACCCTGCCGGATCTGGACTACCTGTTCCCGCTGGATGACGCCATCGACACCATGACCTATCACCGGGGCGTCACCCATTCGCTGCTGGTGCAGACGGCCGTGGCACCGGCGATCGCCGGGGTGGTCTGGATCATCATCCGCAAGGCGCAGATCGGCTTTTGGCCGATCCTGCTCACGGTTTGGTTGTGCCTGACGACCCATGCCCTGCTGGATTCGCTGACGACCTATGGCACCCAATTATTTTGGCCGCTCGATACCGGGCCGCCTTTCGCCCTGCCATCAATATTCATCATCGACCCGCTCTATACCGGCCTGTTGATCGCCGGCTGCCTTGGCCTCTACCTCAAACGGCGCCACCTGGAGCGGGCGGTGCGCTTCAATCGGATCTTCCTCGTCCTGTCGACCCTTTATCTCGCGGTCGGCATGACGTCGCATTTCGTCGTGCGTGCCAAGGCCGAAGCCCAGCCGCAGCTTGCCGGCATGTCCATCCACGTGCAGCCGACCCCGTTCAACATCGTGATCTGGCAGGTCCTGGCGGTCGACGACCGCCGCTATCTGACCGGATTTACAAGCCCGGTCTTCCCTTGTCGCGCAATCGCATTCGCTCAGCATCCGCGCCTTGCCGCGCCGCCGCCGGACATCCCGGTCAGGCGATCGGTACGCCGGCTGGAATGGTTCACGGCCGGGTTCTTTTCCTACCGGCCGAAGGCCACCGATTGGCTGATCTCGGATCTCAGGATCGGCTTCCACCCGGCATTCATTTTCACGTTCAAATTCGCCGAAGCCCACGCCGCCACGCCGATCGCGGTCGATCCGGTCCGTGTCGAAGTCGACCGCCTGAACGGCGGCACCCTCGCCGGGCTCCTGTCGCGGATGGTCGGCGAAGCGACGACATGCCGCGCCCCCGCAGGACCGAACTGAGCTGTCTACCGACAACAGCTCGCATTACTACCTATTGACCTTCATGGATTGCAATTTTAAGGTAGGTCGGCGTAAAATGCAGAAGGATAATTGTCCATGAAAAAGGTTTATCTGGCGGCCGCGATGATCCTTGCGGCCACGGTTGGGGCCCAGGCCGACGCCCGGTTCCAGGGTGATATGTTCATCACGAGTATAACCAATGCCTGCGCCAATGACGGCTATGGGGTGGGGAATTATGCGCGGATCCGCTTCCGTCCGGCCAAGGTTGATGGCAATCCGACCAACACCGGTTTCGGTATCCATTGGGGACGTTGGGCGACCGGCTATCAAATTAATGGCAAACTGACCAGTACCTGGAAGGACGCTCAGGGAACCGGCATCAGTTCCTTTGGCTTCAATTGGACGGGCTCGAAACTGCGCTATCTGAGCCAGTCGCCGGGCACGATCAAAGCATCGACCAAAACGGTTATTCTCAAGGTCGAAATCGGCAAGTTCGACAATGTCAGCAAATGCAAGGTGGTGTTTGAAGGCGCGCTGACCAAGCGGCCTTAGGCCAAATTCCGGACCGGTCCGCACGCTCGCGCCGCTGGGTCTTGCCGTGAATTACATCAATCCGTTTTTATGGCCGATACGGCAAAATAGGCACACGGGATCGGTCCTTGAATCCGACATCAGCCCAACGGTACCCGTCATCGCCCGGTCAAGCCGGGCAATGACGGGGGGATCGGCACATACGTGTCAATCCGGCAGGCGAAAGGTGACGGCGGCGGATTGGCTGGCCGGTCGGATATGGCACGGATCACCCGCGCAGCCGCTCATTGTCGGGATCAAACGGTGACTCGATGATCACTGTCGCCCGGTGGCGGTTGCCGAGGATCTCGATCTCCAGTTCGGTTCCCGATTCCGAAAGCGGCGGCGGTACCATGGCAAGCGCCAGGCTCTTGCCGAGCCGCCAGCCATAACCACCCGACGTCGCCCGGCCGACCATTTGGCCGTCGTGATAGATCGGCTCCGAACCCCGGGCGTCGGCCGCCGTGACATCCTGCACTTCCAGCGTGGCGAAGCGATAGGCGAAACCGCGCTGCTGCCAGGCGACCAGGGCATCGCGGCCGATGAAATCCGCCTTGTTGAGACGCACGAACCGGTCGAGCCCGGATTCCAATGCCGCATATTCGATGGACAGTTCCCGCGGGATCAGCCGGTAGGATTTTTCCAGCCGCATGGAATCCATCGCCCGAATGCCGAACGGCTTGATCCCGAATTCGGCACCGGCCGCCATGACCAGGTCGAAAATGGTGTTTTGCATCTCGATCGGGTGATGCAGTTCCCAGCCCAATTCACCGACGAAATTGACGCGCAGTGCATCGGCGGTGGCCTGGCCGACATTGATCTTTTGCCCCGACAGCCACGGGAAGTTCGTCGTGGAAAGATCCGTGTCGGTAATCTTTTGCAACACATCCCGCGACCGCGGGCCGGCGAGCACCAGAACACCATATTGGCTGGTCACCGGAAAGACCTGCACGTTGCCATCGGCGGGCAAGAGCTTCATCAGGTAGTCGTGGTCGTGGCGTTCGAAGGCCCCGGCCGACACCAGGTAATAGCCCTCAGGCCCGGTCTTGTAGACGGTGAATTCAGACCGCACGCCGCCATTCTCGTTGAGCAGGTGGCACAGGCCGATCCGGCCGATTTTTTTCGGGATTGTGTTGGCGAACAGATAGTCCAGCCAGTCCGCCGCGCCCGGACCGCTCACATAGCATTTGGCGAAGGCCGACATGTCGAGCAGCCCCACATGCTCGTGCACGTGCCGGCATTCATTGCCCACATGCTCGAAATAATTGGACCGCCGGAAGCTCATCTTTTCAACGATCCGCCCATCGTCGAGCGGCGGCGAATGATTGGTGTTCAAGAGCAGGTCGGGCTTGCCGAGATCGGCGTCGCTCAATTGATAATCCGCCGGCGCGAACCAGTTCGGCCGCTCCCAGCCATAGACGGAGCCAAACACGGCGCCGAGGTCTTTCATGCGGTCATAGCAGGGTGTCCGCTTCAGGGGCCGTGCCGCCGGGCGCTCCTCATCGGGATAATGGACCGTAAACACATTGGCATAGGCCTCCTCGTTCTTCGCCCGCAGATAGCCTTGCGTGGCATAGGGGCCGAAGCGGCGCGGATCGACGCCCATCATATCGATTGACGGCTCGCCCTCCACGATCCATTCGGCAAGCTGCCAGCCGGCGCCGCCGGCCGCCGTGATGCCGAAGGAATGCCCCTCATTGAGCCAGAAATTCTTCAGATCCCAGGCCGGGCCGATAATCGGTGAGCCGTCCGGCGTATAGCAGATGGCACCGTTATAGACTTCCTTGACGCCGACTTCGCCAAAGGCCGGCACCCGATTGATCGCGGTCTCGATATGCGGTTCCAGCCGTTCCAGATCCTCCTGGAACAATTCGTACTCACTGTCGGCGGCCGGTCCGTCCACATAGCAGCACGGCGCCCCGTGCTCGTAGGGGCCGAGCAGCAAGCCGCCATTTTCCTCGCGCATATACCAGGAGGAATCCGATTCCCGCAGGACACATAATTCCTGCCCACCGGCGGCGCGGTGCTTCTGGATTTCGGGATGCGGTTCGGTGACGATATATTGGTGTTCGACCGGGATCACCGGAATGTCCAGGCCGACCATGCGCCCCGTCTGGCGGACGAAATTGCCAGTCGCCGATATCACGTGTTCGCAGGTGATGTCGCCCGTGTCCGTTTTTACCAGCCATTCGCCCGAGGCGGTCTGCTCGATCGCCAGGACCGTCGTATTGCGGTGGATCTCGGCGCCCATATTGCGCGCGCCGATCGCCATCGCCTGGGTCAGATCGGCCGGTTGGATATAGCCGTCATCGGGATGCTGGATGGCGCCGATCAGGCCGTCCGTATTGACGATCGGCCAGGTTTCCTTGATTTCGTCGGGCGTCAGGAAGCGCACGTCGATGCCGATCGTCTTGGCGACGCCGGCATAGAACTTATATTCGTCCATGCGGTCGGGCTGGCGGGCAAGGCGCACATTGGAAACCTGCGAAAAGCCCACATTCTGGCCGGTCTCGGCCTCCAGGGTCTGATAGAATTGGACCGAGTATTTGTGGATCTGGCCGACCGAATAGCTCATGTTGAAGAGCGGCAGCAATCCGGCGGCATGCCAGGTGGAGCCGGAGGTCAATTCCTTGCGCTCCAGCAACACCACATCGCTCCAGCCTTTTTTCGCCAGATGATACAGCGTTCCGACACCGACGACGCCACCGCCGATGACAACTGCCCGTGCGTGGGATTTCATGCTGCGCTCCCTTGATTATGGATCGATGCGCCGACCCTTTCATACCGGTTGTATTCGGTTTACGCGCCGCCCGCTTGCTGCTCTTGGCATGCGGCGACATTGAGTATCTCCAAACCGCCATCAATGGCGCGCGGATGCACCGGATGGAGTGCCGGATGCCCCCGAACCGGCGTCGCGATCCGGCAAATAACGGTCGTAAATTGACCGATTTTACTGTTTACAGAACCTATGGTCACGGTTTAAGGCTTGAAGAACAAATAATCAGTCCGAACGGACGTACTGGCGCGCGGAAACCGGACACCGCCGATCCGCGCCGACATCGCGTCGGAAGCCCATCTCGGTTTGGTGCTTCGTCAAAGATTCGGGGGGAGTATGGCTACAGGCGAGGACGGGTCCACGCAATCGGTAACGGACGCTTATGTACGCTTTGACGGTGTCCAAAAGAGCTACGACGGTGAGACGCTGGTCGTAAAAGACCTCAATCTCGACATCGCCAAAGGCGAGTTTTTGACCATGCTCGGCCCGTCGGGATCGGGCAAGACGACCTGCCTGATGATGTTGGCCGGCTTCGAAACCGCCACACACGGCGAAATCTATCTGGACGGCCAGCCGATCAACAACGTGCCGCCGCACAAGCGCGGCATCGGTATGGTGTTCCAGAACTATGCCTTGTTCCCGCACATGACGGTGGCCGAGAACCTGGCCTTCCCGCTGCAGGTCCGCAAATTGAACAAGGCGACCGTGGAGGAAAAGGTCAATCGGGCGCTGGCCATGGTGGAACTGCCGGAATTCGGCGCCCGCATGCCGGCGCAACTATCCGGCGGACAGCAGCAGCGTGTGGCGGTGGCCCGGGCCCTGGTGTTCGAACCGAACCTGGTCTTGATGGACGAGCCGCTGGGCGCCCTCGACAAGCAACTGCGTGAGCAGATGCAATATGAGATCAAGCACATCCATGAAAGCCTGCATGTCACGGTGGTCTATGTCACCCATGACCAGTCCGAGGCGCTGACCATGTCGGACCGCATCGCGGTGTTCAATGACGGCGTGATCCAACAATTGTCGTCCGCCGAAGTGCTCTATGAGGAACCGCAAAACAGCTTCGTCGCCCAGTTCATCGGCGAAAACAACAAGCTCAACGGCACCGTCGATGCGGTCAATGGCAGTACCTGCAAGGTAACCCTGGAGGACGGCACCGGCATTGAGGCGCTGGCGGTGAATGTCGATGGCGCCGGCGTCAAGACCACCTTGTCGATCCGGCCGGAACGGTTGGAAATCAATCCCGACAGTGATGCCGTTTCCAACCGTTTGAACGGCCGTATCGAGGAACTGATCTATCTCGGCGACCATGTGCGCACGCGCATGACGGTGGCCGGCAACGATGAATTCATCGTCAAAGTGCCGAACACGGCCAATGCCAGCCATTTGGCGGAGGGTGAAAGCGCCGTGATCGGCTGGCGGACGGAAGATGGCCGCGCGCTCGACCCGATCGCCGTGGGATGATGAGCCATAATCTGAATTTCGTGTCGGCCCAGATTTTCCGGGCCGTTTGTTAAGGGAGAACAACGAATGCATAAAATCTTGAAACTGACGGCCGCCGCGTCCGGCCTTGCTCTGGGCCTCGGAATGGTTTCGGCAAAGGCCGCCGATTCCATTACCGTCGTCTCCTGGGGCGGCGCCTATACCAAGAGCCAGGTGGAAGCCTACCACAAGCCGTGGATGACGAAGACCGGCAATCAGATCGTTTCGGAAGACTACAATGGTGGTCTGGCCGAGATTAAAGCCCAGGTGGAAGCCGGCAACGTAACCTGGAACCTGGTCGACGTGGAACTGTCCGACGCGGTGCGTGGCTGTGACGAGGGTATTCTCGAGCCGATCGACCCGTCGATTTTGCCGCCGGCTCCCGATGGCACGCCGGCCGCGGAGGACTTCATCGAAGGGTCGATCACCGAATGTGCGATCCCGACTATCGTCTGGTCGACGATCTACGCCTACGACAAGTCGAAAATGTCTGATGGCCCCAAAACCATGGCCGACTTCTTCGATCTGAGCAAATTCCCCGGTAAACGGGGCTTGCGCAAGACGCCGAAGGCCAACCTGGAAATGGCTCTGATCGCCGATGGTGTCGCACCGGGCGAGGTTTATGACGTGCTGGGCACCGCCGAGGGTGTCGACCGCGCCTTCGCCAAGCTCGATTCCATCAAGGACAGTGTGGTCTGGTGGGAAGCCGGCGCCCAGCCGCCACAGCTTCTGGCCGATGGCGAAGTGGTGATGACGACCGCCTATAACGGACGTATCTTCAACGCCATTGCCGCTGAGGACAAGCCGTTTGAAATCGTTTGGGACGGCCAGATTTTCGATCTCGACCTGTGGGTGATCCCCAAGGGTGCGGCGAATATGGAAGCCACCCTCGACTTCGTGAAGTTCTCCACCGATACCCAGCGGCTCGCCGATCAGGCCTCCTGGATTTCCTATGGCCCGGCCCGCAAGTCGTCGAACCCGCTGATCGGATCCTACAGCACCAAGCCGGATATGAAGATGGGTCCGCACATGCCGACGGCACCGGAAAACTTCAAGACGGCGGTGCAGAACGATTTCGAGTTCTGGGCCGATCACCAGGATGAATTGAACGAGCGGTTCAACGCCTGGCTGGCGAAGTAATCGACATAATACACGATCGGGGCGCGGTGGCGCGTCCCGATCCCTAAACGGCGGGGACCTGATCGAGCAATGGTTGACGCGGCACTTCCGGGCAGCGACGTTTCAGACGGTGTCATCCGCGCCGCTGACGGCACGCCGCTCCGCCGCAAGCTTGCCCAGTCCCAACGCCAGGCCCGCAGGCGGGCGCTGGTGCTCACCCTGCCGCTCGTCCTGTTCATGCTGATCACCTTTGTCTTCCCGATCGCGCAAATGATGCTGCGCAGCGTCCACAACCCGACTTTTCCGGACATCATGCCGAAGGTGACGGCGGAACTGGCCAATTGGGACGGCCAGGACCTGCCGCCGGAATCGGCCTTCAAGGCCATGGTCGAGGACCTCGCGCAAGCCCGCAAGGACAAGACCATCGGCCGCGCGGCGACACGGATCAATTACGAGTTTCCAGGCACGAGAAGCCTGTTCACGTCCTCGGCCCGCCGGGCCGGCAAGATCACCGAGGGCCCCTACAAGGACGCCCTGATCAAGGTGAAGAAGAAATGGGGCGATCCACAAGTCTGGTCGGCGATCAAGCGGGTTTCCGCCGCCTATACGGGCGACTTCTATCTGGCCTCCCTCGATCGCAAGCGGGACAGTTCCGGCAGCGTCGTGCAGCAATCAGAGGACCGGCAGATCTATGTGCCGCTGTTCTGGCGCACCCTTTGGTTATCCGGGTTGATCACCCTTATCTGCGCCATCCTCGCCTACCCGGTCTCCTATCTCTTGTCGATCCTGCCGCTGCGTTACTCCAATCTGCTGATGATCCTGGTGCTGTTGCCGTTTTGGACGTCGCTCCTGGTGCGCACCACCGCCTGGATCGCTATCCTGCAGAGCCAGGGGGTGGTCAACGACATCTTGTTCGCCTTCGGAATTATCTCCGACGACGGCCGGCTGCAGATGATCTATAACCGCACCGGCACGGTGGTTGCCATGGTGCATATTCTCCTGCCGTTCATGATCCTGCCGCTCTACAGCGTCATGAAAACCATTCCGCCGAGTTACATGCGGGCGGCGCGGTCCCTGGGCGCAACCCAGTTCACCGCCTATCTGAAGATCTATTTCCCGTTGACGCTGCCGGGCATCGCCGCCGGCACACTTCTCGTCTTCATCCTGGCGATCGGCTACTACATCACGCCGGCGCTGGTCGGCGGACAATCCGGGCAGTTGATCTCCAACCTGATCGCCTTCCACATGCAGAAATCGCTGAACTGGAGCCTGGCGGCGGCCCTGGGCGGCCTGCTGCTCGCCGGCGTGCTGATCCTGTATTGGCTCTACAATAAGCTGATCGGCATCGACAACATGAAGTTCGGCTAGGGAGATAATCATGGCGCTCCCTCCCTATGCAGGTCTTGGTGAACGCACCTGGTATTACACCTTCCGGGTCATCTGCGGCGCCATCTTCGTCTTTCTGATCGCTCCGGTGCTGATCATTATCCCGTTGTCGTTCAACGTGGAGCCCTATTTCACCTTCACCGAGGGCATGCTGTCCCTTGATCCGGAAGCCTATTCGCTGCGCTGGTACGAAGACATTCTTCGTAATGGCATGGCGGCGCCGGACGCCGAAGAGGGTTGGTGGGCGGACATGTGGGCCAATGCCCAATGGATCCGGTCGACCCGCAATTCCTTCTTTATCGCCTTCTTCGCCACCATTTTAGCCACCGCGCTCGGAACGCTGGCCGCACTTGGCCTGTCGCGGCCGGAAATGCCTTACCGGTCGGCGATCACCGGTCTGTTGATTTCGCCGATGATCGTGCCCCTGGTGATCACCGCCACCGGCATGTTCTTCTTCTATTCCGATGTCGGCCTGTCGAAGACCTATACCGGCGTGATCCTGGCCCACGCCACACTGGGCATTCCCTTCGTGATCATCACGGTCACCGCGACCCTGGTCGGCTTCGATCACAGCCTGACCCGCGCCGCCGCCAATCTGGGTGCCTCGCCGACCACGACGTTTTTCAAAGTGACCATGCCGTTGATCCTGCCGGGCATGATTTCCGGCGCTCTGTTCGCCTTCGTCACCAGCCTTGACGAAGTGGTGGTGGTGCTGTTCCTGGCGGACGTGGAGCAGCGCACCATTCCGCGCCAGATGTGGGGCGGCATTCGCGAACAGATCAGCCCGACCATCTTGGCGGTCGCCACCATCCTGGTGATGATTTCGATCCTGCTTTTGACCACGGTCGAGTTGTTGCGCCGACGCAACGAACGCCTGCGCGGCATCCGGGCGCAATGAGCGAGCGGCCGGTATCGCCCGTTGATGCCGGCGCCCCAAGGAATGCTCGCCGTCACTGGGTGCGGCTCCGCCTGATCGTCCTGCTCATTGCATTAGCGCTGCCATACCCGGTTCCGGCCCCGGCACAGACCGCCGCGGTGGATCTCAATCTGGTATTGGCGATCGATTGCTCCTACAGCGTCGACGAAAAAGAATTCGCCCTGCAGGTTGCCGGCATGGCGCTCGCCTTCCGTCATCCGCAGATCGTCGACGCCATCAAATCCGGCCCCCATGGCCGCATCGCCGTCACCGTCATCCAGTGGTCGAGCCGGGCGAGCCAGGTGGTCACCGTTCCGTGGATGCAGGTCGGCAATGACGGACAGGCCCGGACGCTCGCCTCGGCAATTGCGGCGCAGATCCGGCGGACCGCCGATGGCGGCACGTCGATTTCGGCAATCATCGATTACGCGGTGCGGCGACTGGCAGCGAGCCCCTACCAATCCGATCGCAATGTGATCGATATTGCCTCCGACGGCACCAACAATAATGGCGACCGGGTCGACAATGCCCGCGACCGGGCGATCAATGCCGGCGTCACCGTCAACGGCCTGCCGATCCTCAATGAAGTGGCCTGGCTCTCGCATTATTTCAACAACCACGTCATCGGCGGTCCCGGCGCCTTCATCGTCGACGCCAGCGACTATGCCGGCTATGCCGAGGCGATCCGCTTAAAACTGTTGAAGGAGATCCTGGGCCCGCGCATTTCGTGACGGGGGCCATGGTCCCATTCGGATGAATCAACGCGGAGCGCCGAATAAACGGTGAGGCCGCATCCCCCCCTCCCGTCGCTTACGCGCCGACCTCCCTCTCCAGGGGGGAGGTTGTTTTGTATATTCCATCTGAATGCTTTTATTTCCCTCCCCCCTGGTCGGGGAGGGATTAAGGGAAGGGGGGGGCGTGCGGCAAAATCATATACTGATCCGTGTCGCGCCCTGCCCGGCCCTTCACGGCTCCCCGATCACCGCCTGCCGGAACCGCCTAGCCAGATAGGCACCGTCGAGCGATGGCAGCACCCGCTCGTCCTCCGATACCGCTACATGAGCGACGCATAGGGCCGGGCCCGGCCGCCGAAACAGCATGTCGATCGCCCGGTCCAGGCCGTCGGCGCCGTCGATCTCCGTCACCTCGGTGAAGCCTGCACCGCGCGCCATGCCTGCAATGCTGGTGCGTCCGGCTGACAGGCTCCGTTGATTGCCGGTCTCGCCGAACATGTGGTTGTCCAGGACGAGGATCCCCAGATTGACGGGCGCCTGGTTGGCGATCGTCGCCAGCGAGCCGATCCCCATCATCATGTCGCCGTCGCCGGTAATCACCGCCACCCGCCGGTCCGGCTGCGCCATGGCGAGCCCCAGGCCGGTCGCCGCGGTGAGCCCCATGGCGCCCCAAAAATAGAACGTGTCGTCCCGGTCACCGGCCGCCGCCGCGTCATAGGTGGCATTGCCGAGCCCTGTGACCAGCAGCGCATCGTTGCGATGGGCCAGGATGGCGGCGACCAGCGGCCGTCGCAACAGCACGCCGTCACGATCGGTAATCCCTGTCATGGCCTAAAACTCCTTGGTGCCGATCGCCCGCTGATGGATCAGCACCGCGGTCGGAATGGCGGAATTGAAGGCAAGCGCGCTCGCCGCCGAAAAGGTCTCCGCGATTTGGCCGGGATCCTGGACGTCGAAACAGGTCACGCCGATTGCCTCGAAGACGGTTTGCGTGGCCTGACCCATGGCCACCTGCCACGGATTGAATTCGCCCCATTGGCCGCGCATGGTCACCAGCATGACCACCGGCGTGCGGGTCGCCGCCGCCAGCGTCAGCGCGTTGACGCAATTGCCGGTGCCGCTCGATTGCATGAACACCGCGCCACGCCGGCCGCCGAGCCAGGCGCCAAACACCAGGCCCATGCCCTCCTGTTCCGTCGACAGGGTGACGACCGATATTTGCGGATCGTCCTCGCACAGGGTCAGCACCTCGGTGAGGCCCGCATCGGGCACCGTGGCGATCAGTCCGATATGCTCGCGCTTGAGGATGGTGTGAATCTCCGTCGACCAACCCATGAATGCCCCATCGATTATCTGCACCGATCATATCCGCCAACGGTAGGGGATTTTGCCGCTGGAAAACAGAGTGATGTGATGCGGTGGGCTGATTGTTTATCCCCGGTCGTCGCCATCCGGCGGCATGTCGTCGTCATCCATGATCGCCCGCCAGGCGGCACCGTCGAGATCTTCGAACTGGCCCGACTTCAGTGCCCACAAAAAGGCGAACAGGCCGAGCAGGCCGAGCAGCAGGGCCACCGGGATAAGAATGACCAAAACGTCCATGATGGTAACTCAGTTACCCAAACCGGTCGCGCAGTGCCGCATATCCGCTCGTGTAGATGCCGCGGATCGCCGTCCGCGCGGCCTCCTCGTCGCCGACCGGATCGAATTCCGATTGCCAGGTCAGCGTCGTCGCCGACGGTCCGGCCTCGTTGGCCGTCAGCGTCGATGAATAATTGGCGACCGGCAATGGCGATGACAGGATGGTGTAGGAATAGGTGCGGTCGCCGTAATGATAATGGTCCAGCCGTTCCACGATATGCGATCCGTCAGGCAGATGGATGCGCCGCTGGCGGCCGCCGCATTCGCAATCGACCTTTGTTGCAGCCGGATGCCAATCGGCCAGCGCGAAAAACCCGCCGATCAAATCCCAGACCTCGCTTGCCGGTGCCCTCAGCGTCACGGTCTCCGATAGGTGCGTCATGGCCTGTCTCCTCCCATTGCTGCCTGCTATGCGACGGTTCAATACCGTCTCGTGACCGACCGCTCCGCCGCATCCCCCCCTCCCGTCGCTTCGCGCCGACCTCCCCCTCCAAGGGGGAGGTGAACAATAGTAGAAGCAATGCCGCAATCAGTCCCTCCGCCCTGGAGGGGGAGGGCCAGGGGGGATGCGGCAAACACAATCGGGCTCAGACAATTGATCTTCGTCTGCGTCCTGCAACGTGTCGAGCCAATTCACTCCGCCGGCACGACCTGTTCCCGGACGATCTTAGCACGGTCGGGCGCAAATGGCCCGGCTTTACCCAACCGCAGGCGCAGGGCATTGGCGGTAACCACGATCGACGAACCCGACATGGCGATCGCCGCCACCAGCGGAGTTACAAACCCTGCCACTGCGAAGGGAACGGCGATAACATTGTAGAGTGCGGCGAGACCCAAATTCTGCATCATGGCGCGCCGCGCCCGCCGGGCCGTAACGACCGCCTCGCCGACCGGCTGCAGCGAGGTGCTCAAGAACACCGCATCGGCGGCGGCTTGCGACAGATGCACCGCGGTGATCGGCGACAGCGACACATGAGCGGCGGCAAGGGCCGGAGCATCGTTCAGCCCGTCGCCGACCATCAGCACTTTGTGGCCACGGTCGGCGAGGCGCTGCAAATGGGCGATCTTGTCGGCCGGGGTCATTTCGCACTGCCACTTGGGAATCCCAAGTGCCTCGGCGATCGGCGCCACCGCCGCCGGGCGGTCGCCGGAGAGGATTTCCACGTCCAGCCCCAGGCGCCGCAATCCAGCTACGGTTTCCGCCGCGTCGGGCCGCAGTGCCTGGCGCAGGGCAAACAAGGCGGGCTCCCGCGTGCCGATACGGCAGGCGACGATGGAGGCCTGCGGGTTGCGGTCAGCGAATCGGTGCAGCCGGCCGGGATCGATATTGCAGAATTGCGGGCTGCCGAGGCGGATCGTCAATCCGTCGATCATCGCCTCCACGCCCTTGCCGGACTGTTCGGCGGCCGTCTCAAGCGCCCGCCCGCCGCCAAGCGCCCGGGCCAGTGCCTGCGCCAGCGGATGATGGCTGGCGGCTGCCAAATCGGCGACCAGGGCCCGATCAGCGTCCAAAAATCCGTCGCTTGCCACCAAATCCGGTTCCGGCAGGGTCAAGGTGCCGGTCTTGTCGAAGACCACGATATCGGCTTCCGCCAGGCGCTCGATCACGTCGCCGCCATTGAGCAGGATGCCGGCCTTGAACAGGCGTCCGCTGGCCACCACCTGCACCGCCGGGATCGCCAGGCCGAGCGCGCAGGGACAGGTGATGATCAACACCGAGATCGCCGTTACCAGCGCCGCCTCCCAATGCAGGCCGGCAAGCATCCATCCGGCAAAGGTCAAGGCAGCCGCCCCATGCACCAGCGGCGCGTAGAGCCGGGCGGCGCGATCGGCCAAATGCAGATATGTCGATTTCGCCTGCGCGGCGGCCTCCAAAAGCCGGTTGATGTCCGAAAGCAGGGTGTCGTCGGCCTCGGCACTGGCGCGAATGGTGAGGGCGGCGCTGACATTCAAGGTGCCGGCATAGACAGAGGCGCCGGGCGCAACCTCCTCGGGCAGGGTCTCGCCGGTGATCAGGCTCTTGTCGATGGCCCCGGAGCCGCGTTCGACGATGCCGTCGACGGTCACCCGTTCGCCCGGGCGCACAAGCACCAGATCCCCCGGCCGGACCATGGAGATCGGTACGGCGGTGATCGTGCCGTCGGCCTCGATCCGGGCCGCGCTCTCGCCCCTCAGCGCGGCGATGTTTTCCGCCTGGGAGCGGGTGCGCCGGCGCATATTGCGGTCCAGATAGCGGCCGACCAGCAGGAAGAACATCAACATGATGGCGGAATCGAAATAGGCCTCCTCGCCGCCTATAAATGTCTGATAGACGGACAAAGCGAGCGCCAGGGTGATGCCGATGGCGATCGGCACGTCCATGTTCAAGGAGCGCGCCCTGAGCGCCCGTGCAGCACTCTCGAAGAACGGCCGGCCGGCATAGACCGCCGCCGGCAATGCGATCAATGCCGACAGCCAGTGGAAAAAGGTCCTGGTTTCCGGCGTGATATCGGTGACATTGCCCGACCACACCGATACCGACAGGAGCATGATGTTCATGGCCGCAAAGCCGGCGACCGCCATGCAGCGTAGCAACTTGCGCGTCTCGGCATCCTCAGCGGCGTCCCGGTCGGCCGGATCGAAGGGATGGGCCGTGTAGCCGAGATCCGCCAGGCGGCCGATAATTCTCGACGGGTCGGTGGTCGCCGGATCCCAATCGACGGCGAGCCGCTTGCTGGTCAGGTTGAGCCGCGCCCGGCTGATCCCCGGCAGGTCTTTCAGGCCGCGCTCGATCTTGGCCATGCAGCCGGCGCAATGCACCCCGTCCACGGCGAGGTCCAGATGCCGCCGTCCGTCCTCAAGATCGGTGACGAAGGGTTGCCAGTCGCGCGCATGCAGGGTCATGGACCGCCCCGTCCGATCAGTTGCCGAGCACCAGACTGTTCCGGGAGCGGAAGACACGCTCGCCGTCCCGCATGGCATCCAGAACCAGGGTCCATTGGCCGTCGGCCACGTTGTCCACCCTGCCCGCATAAGTGCCGGCGGGGCCCTCCGCCAATATTATGGTGCGGTCCTGGGCCTGTGATGTGGGCCGTTTCAACTGTGCCGCCACCGACAGGCCGCTAATCGCCCGCGCCGCCTTGTCCGCCAGCTCTACCGACAGGATCGCCGCTCCTGAACCAGACCGTGTCGCCGAAGCGCGCACCTGCCAGCCGCGCTCGGCCTGCGCCTTTGCCGCGTCGATTTCCGACTGATAGTGCCGGCCGGCCTGGAAGGAGCTTTCCACTTCGAGCCCGGTCCAGCTATCAAAGGCCATCCAGATCATCACCGCATTGGCGGCGAAGATCAGGCCGAAAAACCCGACAAACATGGCCAAGACCATACGGCCGGTCAGCCGCCGTTCCGGCTTCGGCTCATGGTATGATGTAAGGTTTACAGGCATCGTTCTCTCCTTAGGCGGCCGGCGATGGCCGCCCTATCAGGGTGCCTTGAAATAGTCGTTCGCGGTCGCCATTTCGCCGGCCGCGATGTCCGTTATACGGAACGTCACCGGCGTCGATTTCGGCATCTCGGCGCCCGCCGGGGCAGCCACAAGGACACGAATCTCGCGGGTCCGGTCCGGTCCCACCGCGACGATCGGCAATCCGCCGACAACATCCTCGATGCCGACCGCCTGAACGGTGGTCCCATAGGGCATGCCTTCCACGCCGAGCAGGAAATTGCGATCAAGGTTGCGCTTGTTGAGCAGCCGGATCGTATAGCCGTTGCGGATCCCGCCATCGGACAATTTGACGAAGATCGGATTGCGATCGTGCAACACGTTCAACCCGGCGAAGTCCCGGGTCATCAGGGCATACAGCATGATGCCGCCGACCAGGGCGATCAGAAACGCATAGATGGCGGTCCGCGGCCGGACGATACGGATGATCGGCAATTTGCCTTCGATGCGCCGCTTGATGTTGTCTTCGGTATCGTAGCCGATCAGCCCCTGCGAGCGGTCGACCTTCCGCATGACCGTGTCGCAGGCGTCGATGCACAATCCGCATTGGATGCATTCAAATTGCGGCCCGTCGCGGATGTCGATCCCCACCGGGCAGACGGCAACGCATTGCAGGCAGTCGACGCAATCGCCCACATGCTCGCCGGCGGCCCGCTTTTTCACGCTTGATTTCAACGAGTCCCGTGGTTCCCCGCGGTCGTAGCGATAGGCCACGTTGAGCGCGTGTTCGTCGGTCAGGGCGCCCTGAATGCGCGGCCACGGACACATATAGATGCACACCTGTTCGCGCATATGTCCGGCAAGGGTATAGGTGGTGAATGTGAGGATCGCGATCCACATATAGGCCACCAACGGTGCCGTGCCGGTCGCGAGCGCCACCACCAGGGTCGGCGCGTCGGCGAAATAGAGCACCCAGGCGCCGCCGGTCCACCAGGCGATCATCAGCCAGATGAAATGCTTGACGACCTTCTCCCCGATAATGCGCGCATCCCAGCCCTTGCGGTCGGCTTTCATGCGTTCCCGGCGGTCGCCCTCGATCCATTGTTCGACGCGGTAGAATAGGTCGGTCCACACGGTTTGCGGGCACATGTAACCGCACCAAAGACGGCCGGCGACGGCGTTCATGAGAAACAGGGTCAAGGAGGCAAGGATCAACAGGCCGGTGAAATAATAAACCTCCTGGGGCCAGATCTCGATGAAGAAGAAATAGAAGCGGCGGCCAGGCAAATCGACCAACACCGCCTGATCCGGCGCGTTGGGCCCGCGGTCCCAGCGCACGAAGGGCAGCAGATAATAAACGCCGAGCGTCAGGACCAGCACCGCCCATTTAATGTTGCGGAATGTGCCCTTGACGCCTTGCGGATAGACCTTCTTGCGCTTGGCGTATAGCGGCGCGTGTTCGCTGCTATCAGCTCCCGAAGTCATCGTCTGCCCCTCGTCGAGATTGGAAGGCCCGCGCAACTTGAGACCGCGGGCCCGCCGGCTTCACGTGGTTATGATCCACCGCCCAGGCCGTGTACATAGACGGCCAGCGACTTGACGGTGATCGGATCGAGCCGGGTGTCCCAGGCCGGCATCACCCCTTTGCGTCCATGGGTGACGGTGGCCACGATATCTTCCTGCGACGACCCGTAGAGCCAGATATTGTTGGTCAGATTGGGCGCCCCGAGATCCGGATTGCCCTTGCCGTCGTCGCCGTGGCAGGCGGCGCAGTTTTCCTCGTAAAGCGCCGGACCCTCGGTGATGTCGACACCGCCGGCATCAAGCCCGGACAGTGACCGCACATAGGCGGCCACGGTCGCGATCTGGCTCTTGTCCAGGATCTCGTCAGTGCCGAAAGCGGTCATGTCGCCCTCGCGGCCTTCGTCATGGCCCGACCGGATGCCGTAGCGGATGGTGTCATAGATCTGATCCAGCGTGCCGCCCCACAGCCAGTCGTCGTCCTGCAGGTTTGGATATCCGGCAGAACCGGTGGCCCCGGTACCGTGACACGGCGCGCAATTGTCGCCGAAAGCGGCACGGCCATTGGCGGTGGCAAACGACAGGAGGGCCTGGTCCTTCTTGATGTCCTCCAGGCCTGAATCGACCAAGCCCTTGCCGTTGCTGGCCCGTTCGGCCATGGCGGTCTCGTGGGCAGCCAGCACCTGCTCGCGCTGGGAGGCACCGAGCAGGCCGGTGGTGTAGCTTGACACCAGCGGCCAGGCCGGCATGGCGATGCAATAGCCGATACCCCAGATGATGGTGATGTAGAACAGCCACACCCACCAGCGCGGCAGCGGCGTGTTCAACTCCTTGATACCGTCCCAGTCGTGACCGGTGGTTTCGGTACCCGTTATTTGATCGACCTCTTTAGTGTCGGCCATGTGATCAGTCCTCCCGCAGCGGGATATAGGACGCATCGTCGAAACGCTTGCGGTTTTTCGGCCACAAGACATAGGCGACGATGCCCGTAAAGATGAGAACGAAATAGACGAGACCCCAGGTCTGCGCGAATTCGGCAAGTGCCATATAGACGTTCATAGCGGGCTCCTCAGCGCAGATAGGCTTTGTCGTCATAGAGCGAGAAATCGACCAGCGTACCGAGCATTTGCAGATAGGCGATCATCGCGTCCATCTCCGTGACCTGGTCCGGATTGCCGTCGAAATCCCGTGCAAGGGCGTTCGGGTAACGGCCCATGAAGGCGTCGACGCCATCGCCGTCGGGCGTGGCCTGGGCCTTCAAATCGGCCGCCGCATTGGCCACCATGTCGTCGGTATAGGGCACCGCGATCATGGCATTGACCGCCACATGGCCGGCATATTCCTCCGCGTTCAGCGGCCGATCGCTCAGATACCTGTAGCCGGGCATGATCGATTCCGGCACCACGGAGCGCGGATCTGCCATGTGTTCGCGATGCCATTCGTCGGAATATTTGCCGCCGACCCGGGCGAGGTCCGGCCCGGTCCGCTTCGACCCCCATTGGAAGGGATGGTCGTACATGCTTTCGGCGGCCAGCGAGAAGTGGCCGTAGCGTTCCACCTCGTCGCGCAGGGGCCGCACCATCTGGCTGTGGCAGACATAGCAACCCTCGCGGATATAGATGTCGCGACCGGCCAGTTCCAGCGGCGTATAGGGCCGCATGCCCTCGACCTTCTCGATCGTGCTCTTCAGGTAGTAGAGCGGTGCGATTTCGACGATACCGCCGATCAGGACAACCACCAGGATTGCGACCGAGAGCAGAATCGAATTCTTTTCCAGAATCTTATGTGAAAACATTGCTCGATCTCCTCACTCGGCCGGTGCCATGGCGGCATCGCCGGAGGGTTCCTCCGCTTCACCGCGGACGACCGTCATCCACAAATTGTAGGCCATGATCAGCGTACCGACGACGAACATCAGTCCGCCAGCCGCACGGATGATGTAGCCGGTATGCTTGGCAGCGACGGTTTCGATGAACGAATATTCCAGGAAGCCTTGCGGATCGTAGGCCCGCCACATCAGGCCTTCCATGATCCCGGTGACCCACATGGCGCAGATATAGAGCACGATGCCGATGGTCGAGATCCAGAAATGCCAGTCAACCAGCTTGTTGGAATAGAGCTTGCGGCCCCACAGCCAGGGAATCAGGCAATAAAGGGCGCCGAACGAGATATAGCCGACCCAGCCCAGCGCACCGGAATGCACGTGACCGATGGTCCAGTCCGTATAGTGGCTCAGACCATTGACCGCGCGGATCGACATCAGCGGGCCCTCGAAGGTGGACATGCCGTAGAAGGCGAGCGACACCACCATCATGCGCAGCACCGGATCGGTCCTCAGCTTGTCCCAGGCGCCCGACAGGGTCATCAGGCCGTTGATCATGCCGCCCCAGGAGGGCATCCACAGGACAACCGAGAACACCATGCCCAGCGTCGAGGCCCATTGCGGCAAGGCGGTGTAGTGCAGGTGATGCGGTCCGGCCCAGATATACAGGAAGATCAGCGCCCAGAAATGGACGATCGACAGCCGGTAGGAATACATCGGCCGCTGCGCCCGCTTCGGGACGAAGTAATACATGATTGCCAGAAAGCCGGCGGTCAGGAAGAAGCCGACGGCGTTATGGCCGTACCACCACTGGATCAGCGCGTCCTGGACTCCGGACCACACGATGTAGGACTTGGTGCCGTATATCGATACCGGCACCGCCAGATTGTTGGTGATGTGCAGCATCGCCACAGTGACGATGAAGGCCAGGTAGAACCAGTTGGCGACGTAGATATGCGGTTCCCTGCGGCGAAACAGGATGCCCAGAAAGACCAGCAGGTAAACCACCCAAACGACGGTCAGCCACAGATCCGCATACCATTCCGGCTCGGCATATTCCTTGCTCTGAGTGACCCCCAGAATGTAGCCGGTCCCGGCGATCAGGATGAATGTATTATAGCCCAACACGACGAACCACGGGGCGATCCGGCCGGGCATGCGCGCCTGGCAGGTCTTCTGGGCGGAGTAAAACGATGTCGCCAGAAGCACGTTGCCACCGAATGCGAAGATCACGGCGGATGTATGCAAGGGCCGCAACCGGCCGAAATTGGTCCATGGCCAGGCAAAGTTGAGATCCGGCCAGGCCAGTTGCAGGGCGATGATCAACCCGACCACGAAGCCGGCAATGCCCCAGAACATCGCCGCAACGGACGCGAATTTGACCGGACCCATATTGTAATTGGGCTTTCCGTCGATTTCCAACGGAATGGGTTCCGACGGGCGGGTCTTGAAGACCAGGAAAGCGCCGGCCAGCGCAATGACCACGCCCAGCCCGGCGTGAAATGCCATCACCGGATCGACGGCGTTGATGGTGATCAACGCGCAGATCGCGGCCAGCAGAATCAATAGAAGGGCGAAGCCGCCTTCCTCGATTGAAAGACTTGGTGTTTGTGTTGTTTGTGCCATTTTTGGCCCCGTTCGCGTTTGCGGACAGATAGATCCTCTTTCATGAAAGAGACCGCATACGTAAAGTGTGCGGTGCAACATGGGCCATGACCTACGTCAACAGATCGGTCAATTCCAAAGAAATTAGGTGCGGCCCATAGCCGCGTTCATTCACATGTGAATTATATCGGGTACCGGTAGGAAAACGATCGGCAATTTTGGATCGAATCGCATCGTATTATTGGCAAAATGAAGAAAAACCGCCGGTTACGGACCACAACCGCGGTGCAGGATGCGCATGTTTATACGAGTGTTTACGTATTATCTAGTTTGCGAACATGTTATCGAGTCGCGACCAATGCGGTCTCGATGAAGACCCGCGCGCCAAAGACCGCCGGGCGGACGCGCCGTAAACCCACCGCCGGCACTTGCGCCGCACGTCCGTGCCGCGATGAAACGTCAAACCTTGAGGTGGCGGCTGATCAGCGGCAGGCCGAGCGCAAGACCGACAAAGCGCGCCAATTGGTGGACCGCAACATAGGCCGGGTCGAGACCCAATAGGAAGGCGAGCAGGGTCATCGCTTCCAGTCCGCCCGGCGCATAGGCAAGCAGCACCTGGCCGATCGCCAGATCCAGATAGACCGACACCAGGGCCGCCGCTGCTGCCGAGACGCTGAAGGTCAGGGCAACCGTTTCCAGGGAAATCCGGGACAGTTGTCCCAGTTCCCGCATCGTCGTGCCGCGAAACCGGGTGCCGACCATGGTGCCAAGCGCGATCGTTGCCGGAATGAGGACGACCGGCGGCATCGGCGCGTGGATCAAGCCGGTGCCGTGGGCCAATGCGCTGGCCATGAAGGCTCCGGTCAGCACGGCGCCGGGCAGGCGGGCGCGTTGGGCGATTACCGCGCCGACCAGACCCAGGCCGAGGAGCAGGGCAAGATCGGTCGGCGCCGCGAGGTCGGAAATGCCGGCCATGGGCGGGCTTTCCAAAGGCCCGGACAGGAAGACGATCAACGAGGGCAGGATGGCCATCAGGATGAAGACGCGGATCGACTGCAAGACGACCACCTTGCGCAGATCCGCCTTGCTGTCGGCGCTGACCGCCAGCACATAGCTCATGGCGCCGGGAATAGAGGCATAGAACGCCGTTTGCCGATCCCAGCCGGCGCGCCGTCTGAGCCAGATATGGGCCGTTACCGTCACCGCCATCAGGGTGATCGCCAGCGCCGCCAGGCTTTCCGGCCACACCGAAACACGGTCGACGATATCGGCCGGCACGCCCGACCCCATCGACAGTCCGAGCACGAACATCATCACCGCGCGCAAGCGATCGGGGATGACCACCGGTGCACCGGCAAGGGCCGCAACGGCGACCACGATCATCGGCCCCGACAGCCAGGCCGCCGGCAGGCCGATCAGATTGAAAAAGACGCCGCCGGCAGCGCCGACAGCCAACGTCCCGGCAACGCGAAGGACGGTTTGTGACGTCATGAAGTCCGATCGCGTCCCTGTCATTTGTCTGCTACCAAGGGCGGTGACGGCGCGCGAAACGCGGGATCAGCGAAAGATTCCATTTTCATTTGACCGGGATCAAGGTACGACGGCGCATTTTGGACACCATGCGCCCATGGACGGAACACTCAAATCTTACGCCATGCGCGCCGTGCCGCGCTACACGTCATATCCGACGGCGCCTCATTTCAGCGATGCGGTCGGATCGGCCGATGCCCGCGCCTGGCTGGCGGCAAGCGATGCGGGCGCCCATCTATCGGTCTATCTGCACGTGCCCTTTTGCCGGCAAATGTGCGCCTATTGCGGCTGTCACACCAAGATTACCAAACAGAACGAACCGCTGATCGATTACGCCACCACATTGCGGGACGAAATTCGTCTGGTTGGCGATCTGGTCGATCCCGGCGCCGTCGTTCATCACATCCATTGGGGCGGCGGCACGCCGAGCCTGTTGCCGGCCGACCAGTTGATGGCGATTGCCGCCGATCTCGGCGAGGCTTTCCGGCTCGATTCCGCCGCCGAGCATGCCATGGAGCTTGACCCCCGGTCGGTGACCCCGGATCTGGTCGCCTGTCTCACCGATATCGGCGTCAACCGGGTCAGCCTCGGGGTGCAGGATTTCGAACCGTCGGTCCAGGAGGCGATCGGCAGGGTGCAGCCCTATGACCTGGTCCGCGACGTCATGGCCATGCTACGCGATGCCGGGATCGCGGCGATCAATTTCGACCTGATCTACGGTCTGCCGCGGCAGACTTTGGCATCGTTCAATGAAACCGCCGAATTGGCCGCCGATCTCGACCCGAGCCGCATCGCGCTGTTCGGCTACGCCCATGTCCCCTGGTTCAAGAAGCATCAGCGGCTGATTGACGAGGCCGAGTTGCCCGGCGCCCAGGCGCGCATCGACCTGGAGGCCGGTGCCCGTGCCGTCTTCGAGCGGCGCGGCTACCGCGCGATCGGTCTCGATCACTTCGCCAGGCCGGGCGACCCATTGACTGTCGCCGCCGAGACCGGCGCCTTGCATCGCAATTTTCAGGGCTATACGACTGACGACGCCGACGTGCTGATCGGTCTCGGCGCCTCCTCGATCTCCAAATATCCGCAAGGCTATGCGCAAAACGCACCGGATCTCGGCAGTTGGCGGCGCGCCGTTGCCAATGGCGAGATGGCGATCGCCAAAGGCAAGGCCTTCACCGCCGACGATCTGGTCCGCGGCCGGATCATCGAGCACTTAATGACCAACTATCGCGCCGATTTCGCCCCGCTGATCAAAGCCGATCCGGCGACGGAAGAGCAGATCCGCGCCGATCTCGCGGTCCTGGCGGCCGATGGCCTGGCGGAGGTCGACGGGACCGTGGTCACCGTCCGCGCCGAGGCTCGCATGCTGGTGCGCATCGTCGCCGCCGTGTTCGACGCCTACCTGCAGTCGACCGTCAAGCGCCACTCGGTGGCAGTCTAGGGCCGTTGCGGAAAATCGGATTCAAAAAATCAATTCCCGCAGTCATTCCCGCGAAAGCGGGAATCCAGGGCCATAAACACCGGCCTCAATCCATTACCCTGGATTCCCGCTTTCGCGGGAATGACGATTTCAATATTTGTGCTGAACTCGATTAGACGTAGTGCTCTTAGCGTGGTGGATCAGGATTGTGGCGCAGGGACCACCGGGCCCCTGTTAGGCCGCGGCCCTTGATCGGCGTTTTGAGCCGGAAGGCCCGCCCTTTGACATCGTGCCGCCGGCTTCAGCGCGCCTTGACGGTATTCACGGTCGGGCGGACCCTGCCGCCGCGTCGGGTCGATGAGCCGACCAGAGGCCGGCAATCACGAAGACCAGCCCAATCACCAGGGACCATGTCGGCGCCTCGTCAAGCAGCAGCGTGCCAAGCAGGGCCGCGGTCAACGGGCTGAGCGACAGGAACACCGCAACCCGGGTCGGCGAGATATGTTTAAGCGCCCATAGCCACAGGAAATAGCCGATCGCGCTGCCGAGACCGATGAACAGGATCGCCGCCCAGCCGACCGGCGTGACCACCGGAAAGCCGGCAAACAATCCCTCATAGGCCGCCGCGCCAGTGAGGAAGATCACCGAGGAGACCATGGCGAGCGCGCTGATCGGAACGGTCGGGTAGCGGATCAGATAGGGACGATAATAGACGGAGCACAACGCCCCGACAGTGGCGCTCGCCAGGATGGCCACGGCGCCGATCCATTGGCGATCCGCATCGTCCGCCGCCTGCAGGCGGTCGCCGAGCACGAAGGCCACGCCGATCATGGTCAGGACCACACCAGCCGCCTTTGCCCGGGTCAGCGCCTCGCGGCCGAGGGCGGCGGCGAAGAGCATGGTGAGAAACGGCATGGCCATGAAGATCAAGGCGGCGCGGCCGGCCGAGATATATTGCAGGCCGATATTCATCAGGGCGATCAGGATGCCGAATTGGCCGATGCCGAGGATGGCGATCGGAAGGACATCGGCGCCGCGAAACCGGACCGGGCCTGATCGTAACGCGAATGGCAATAGGGCGAGAAACCCGATGAGATAACGTAACAAGGCGAGCGTTGCCGGATCGACCTGGTCGACCACGAACCGGGTGGCGACGATCGCCGCACCGACCTGGACGCCCGTGAAAGCGGCGGCGGCGACCGGCAGGGCCTCGCCGACACGGCTCACAAGTCGAGGATCCAGTTTTGGCCGACAAGCGGCGGGCCGAGGCTGTCGTGGGGCTCCTCCCCGACCAGGCGGAAACCGGCTTTTTCGTAAATGCGCCGCGCCGGGACGAGCACATCATTGGTCCACAAGGCGAGCTGCCGGTAGCCCTTTGCGCGGGCGAAGTGAATGCATTCCTCCACCAGCTTGCCGCCGAGGCCGCAGCCGCGGGCCGACGGTTCCACATAGAGCATACGCAGCTTGGCGACGGCGTCGGATGCCTTGACCACGAATACGGAGCCGACGATCTCGCCGCCGCGATCGGCGATCCAGCAGCGTTCATTGTTGGGATCGAAATTGGCGACGAACTTGCCGGTGATGTCGGCGACCAGGCCTTCGAAGCGCTGATCGAAGCCATGGTCGCGATGATAGAGCACGGCCTGGCGGTGGACGATATAGCCGAGATCACCGGGCCGCGGGTCGCGCAGGACGATCGCCGCCTGCTGGCGACGGGCGCCGGAGAGGATCTCCTCAATGGTCGTCATGGCGTCCACCAGCCTGTCCCGATCGCCGTCGCTCAGGGGCGCCAGGACGGCCGCCGTCTCCTCCCGGGAGGCGCGGTCATAGGGGGCGAAGGCCAACATCCCGGCCGCCGACAATCTGAGCTCCCGCCGGCGCTTGTCCTCCTTGGCGGGGGTCTTGTCGAGCAGGCCAGCGTCGTTGAATGCGGCCAGCAATCGGCTGACATAGCCAGGATCGAGGCGCAGCCGGTCGCTCAATTCGCCGGCCGTTAGCGGCGCGTGATGAGCAAGCTCGTAAAGGATGCGCATTTCCGTCAGGGAATAGGGGCTATCGAGCAGGCCCTCGTTCAGGGCGCCCACATGGCGGGTATAGAAGCGATTGAAATGACGGATCGCGGTAATCTGGTCTTCCAGGTCGCGGGGCATGGATCGGGCGCGGCGCAAGGACAAAATTGATTGCAATTAGCACATATTTAATTGCTTATAGCAAATAAATTGAATGGATTGCGTTGCCTACGCGACCTGTCAACCACGCCCTAAACGCTTTCGGTGGCCGACTTCGACAAAACCCGCTGAGGTCGCGATAACCGGTCATCCGGCGCTCAATGCCCGGACCGGCACCTGAATTTCGATCTGCCCGCACGACCGACATGAGCTACCCCGGTAATTACGGGACGGGCTAACTCTCGAGCTGCCTCAGGCGCTGATGCGCTGATTGTGCTTGCGCATCATGAGATCCTTGGCGGTCTCCACGGTCACGGCGGCGTCGCGGCAATAGGCATCGGCGCCGACCGCGTCGCCGAATTCCTCATTCAGCGGCGCGCCGCCGACCAGGACGACGAGCTGGTCGCGGAGGCCTTTTTCCTTCAAGGTGTCGATGACCACCTTCATATAGGGCATGGTGGTGGTCAAAAGCGCCGACATGCCGAGAATATCGGGCTGGTGTTCCTCGATCGCTTCCAGATAGTTTTCGACCGGATTGTTGATACCGATATCGACGACTTCGAAACCGGCGCCCTCCATCATCATACCGACCAGGTTCTTGCCGATATCGTGGATGTCGCCCTTGACGGTGCCGATGACCATGGTGCCGAGCTTCGGCGCGCCGGTCTCGGCAAGCAGGGGCCGCAGGATCGCCATGCCGGCCTTCATGGCGTTGGCCGACAACAGCACTTCCGGGACGAACAGGATGCCGTCGCGAAAATCCTCGCCGACTATGCGCATGCCTTCCACCAGGGCCTCAGTCAGCACCTTATAGGGCATCCAGCCGCGGCCGAGCAGAATGTTCACGCCCTCCTCGATCTCCTCCTTGAGGCCATCATAGAGGTCGTCATGCATCTGCTGCGTCAGCTCTTCGTCATTCAACTCGTTGAGGTCGAGATCGTCATCCTCGGCCATGGCGCATCCGTCCTTGTCACAATGCTCCTCAAGGTGAACGGATTAGACCTGATTTCGACCGGATCGCGATGGCCGATAAACGACGTTCGCCGAAATGGTTGCGACTATCCGGGGCATGTCGCGGCAGCGTTAAGTGAATTTTCGCGGATATCCTTTGCGCGTCGTGCCGATGCCGCTTTCGGGCATGCCCGGCCGGCGGGCGTGCTTAAGATCGGATCGAGCAATCGATATCGACGGGCAGGAGACGGCTATGAGCGTCGAAGACAACATATCGACACGGGCCGGCGGCCGGCGGCGGGCATCCGGCGGGGCGGCGGCACGACGCGCGCGGCGGCAGGTGGTGGAACGCGTTCACTTGCCGACTATCGTCCGCAAGGCGGCGCCCCTTGCGGTGCTCGACGAAGACGGCCTGGCTTTGATCGAGGCCAATGCGGACCGCATCCTGCAGGAGATCGGCATCGAATTCCGCGAGGACGCGGAAGCCTTGGCCTTGTGGAAGGAGGCCGGCGCGGATATTGACGGCGAACGGGTGCGCATGCCGGAGGGCCTGTGCCGCTCGCTCATCCAGACGGCCCCTTCGTCCTTCATCCAGCATGCCCGCAACCCGGACCGATCGGTGACGATCGGCGGACCGAACACGGTCTTCGCCCCGGTCTATGGACCGCCCTTCATCCGAAATCTGGATGAGGGTCGACGCTATGCCACGATTGAGGATTTCCGGAACTTCGTGAAGCTCGCTTACATGGCGCCGGCGATCCATCATTCGGGCGGCACTGTGTGCGAACCGGTGGATCTGCCGGTGAACAAGCGGCACCTGGACATGGTCTATTCCCATATCCGGTTTTCCGACAAGCCGTTCATGGGGTCGGTGACCCATCCGCTGCGCGCCGAAGATTCGGTGGAGATGGCGAAGCTGGTCTTCGGCGCCGATTTCGTCGACGACAATTGCGTGCTGATCAACCTGATCAATGCCAATTCGCCGATGGTCTTCGATTCCACCATGCTCGGCGCCTTGAAGGTCTATGCGCGCGCCAACCAGGCGACGGTGATCTCTCCCTTCATTCTGGCCGGCGCCATGTCGCCAGTAACTGTTGCCGGCACGTTGACCCAGATCCTTGCCGAAGCGATGGCCGGCATGGCCTTTGCCCAATTGTGCCGCAAGGGGGCGCCGGTGGTCTTCGGTACTTTCGCCTCGTCGATCTCCATGCAGTCAGGAGCGCCCACATTCGGCACGCCGGAACCGGCCCTGGTGCTTTATGGCGCAGCCCAGCTCGCCCGGCGGCTCGGCGTGCCATTCCGCTCCGGCGGTTCATTATGCGGATCCAAATTGCCGGATGCCCAGGCGGCTTACGAAAGCGCCCAGACCCTGGCGCCGACGCTCGCCGCCGGCACCAATTTCGTGCTGCATGCCGCCGGCTGGCTGGAGGGCGGTCTGGTCGCATCTTACGAGAAATTCGTCATGGATACCGATCAATGCGCGATCCATCAGACGATCGCGGGCGGCATCGATCTGTCCGACAACGGCCAGGCGAGCGATGCGATCGCCGAAGTCGGACCCGGCGGCCATTATCTGGGCTGCGCCCATACGCAGGCCAATTTTGAATCCGCGTTTTACCGGTCGCCGATCGCCGACAATAATTCCTTCGAGCAATGGCAGGCCGAAGGCGGGCAAACCGCCGAGCAGCGCGCGAACACACTCTACAAGAAATGGCTCGCCGACTACCAGATGCCGGCGCTCGATGACGGTATCGACGCGGCGCTTATCGACTTCATCGAGCGCAAGAAGGCGGCGATCCCCGACGCCTTTGCCTGAGTGAGACCGGTCAGGCCGGAGGCGTCAGGCCGCGACCGGTCAGGACCTGTTCGATCCGGCGCGGCCCATCGACCAAGTGGGCGTCGAGGCCAAAGGCGCGGGCGGCCGAAATATTGGCCTCGATATCATCGAAAAAAGCGATCTGATCTGGATCGAGCCCCATATCATCGCAGACGACTTGAAAGGCCTCAGGATCGGGCTTCATATGGCCCATGAGATGAGACCCGTAAGTGCGGTGCAAATGGCGACCCAGGCCATGATCGACGAGAATGAGGTCCCAATGCATGACATTGGTGTTGCTGAGGCAGGCCAGCGTGAAATGGGGCCGCAACTGCGCCAAGAGCGCGTCGGCGCCGGGCAGCGGACCGGCAATCCAGGCCTTGAACAGCGTCAGAAACGACGGCGCATCGATGCGCAATTGCCATTCATCGACGAATTGGTCGCCGAAATCGCCCGGCGATATCCGGCCGCGCTCAAAGCGACCAAGGGCCGGGGATTGAATCCAGCGCTGCCTGACGTCCTCCACGGTCGGATTGCCCGGCATGTAGGCGCCGATTTCCGCGAGGCCGCGAAAGTCGATCAAAACGCCGCCCAAATCGAACAACAGGGCCTTGATTTCGCTCATTTCCCCTATTTCCGACGAATCGTCCAAGCCATTGCGGCATCCATACAACTATCGAGCAAAACATCAATGAATGATGACGCGCCTGACGCGGCCCCTATTGCGTTTTGGCCGCCCACGGCCATTGTCGCCGGCAATGATCCGGCCAATACTGCGCCATATATAGTAATCCAATGGTGAGGAAAGTCATGGCGCTCCCCAAAACACCCTCCTTCCGTCTCGATAACCGCAAGGCGCTGGTGACCGGCGCCAGCCGGGGTATCGGCCTTGCCGCGGCCGCTGCGTTTGCCGAGCATGGCGCCCATGTGGTGCTCGCCGCGCGCTCCTCAGGAGACATCGACCAGGGGGCTGCCGACATCGAAGCCGCCGGTGGAGCCGCCACCGCCGTGACCCTGGACGTCACCGATACGGCCGCAATGCGCGCCGTGGTCGCCGACCATGGACCGTTTTCGGTGTTGTTCAACAATGCCGGGACGGCACGGCCCGATGCGTTCATCGACGTCAAGGAGGACGAATTCGACCTTGTTGTCGGCCTGAATATCCGCGCCGCCTTCTTTACCGCCCAGGCGGTGGCCCGGGACCTGGTGACACGGGGCCTGCCCGGTTCGATCATCAATGTATCGTCGCAACTCGGCCATGTGGGCAGTCCGGGCCGATCGGTCTATGCCTCCACCAAGCATGCGATCGAGGGCCTGACCAAGACCATGGCCCTGGAACTGGGGCCGCACGGCATTCGCGCCAACGCCTTGTGCCCGACCTATATCGAAACGCCCCTCACCCGGCCGATGCTCGCTAAACCGGACTTCAAGAAGAAAGTGCTGTCCAATCTGCCGATCGGGCGGGTCGGCCAGGTGGAAGACCTGATGGGCGCGATCCTTTATCTCGCCAGCGACGCCTCATCCCTGGTGACCGGATCGTCGATCCTGGTCGATGGCGGCTGGACGGCCGGCTGAGGCGATGTCCGAACCGGACGTACCACTGTCGGACGATTCCCGATCTCACAAATTCCGGCTAATGCCGACCCTTTTAGCCTGCATCAGCGCCCTGATGATCGTCGCCATTGGCGCCGTGCTGATCGTGGAGATCCTGGCGAGCCGGCGCATCCTGTCGACCATGGGTGCGCGGATCGTGCAGGGGCAGGTACGGGCGTTGGAGACCGCCTTGCGCACCTATATGGCGCCGGCTCTGGACAATGCGACCTATCTGGCGGCGCGCATGGCCCGCGAAGGCTATGACTTTTCGGACTTCCAAAGGCTGTCCGACCTGGCGACGGGCTCCTTCGCGGCGGCGCCGCAGGTCGACGCCATTTTGATCGGTGACGCGGACGGCAACGGCGCCACCTTCGTGCGCCACCCGGTCAGCGGTGTGCCGATGGTGCAGCGGCTCGACCTGCGAACGCGCCCCGACCTGCAGGCGGTGATCGACGGGGCAAGCGGCCCCGGGTCGGGAATCCGCTGGGGTGATCTATTCTACAGCCCGCCGACCGGACGCACTTTCATCAACGTGGCGGCACCGGTGCGCCGGCAGGGGCGGTACGCCGGGGCGGTGGTGACCGGAATTTCCCTGTCGGCCCTGTCGGCGCTGGCCCGTGACATGAGCGGCAATGAGGGCGGTATCACCTTCATCCTGCATGGTCGGGACCATGTGCTGGCGCATCCGATCCTGGCCGGCAGCCGGATGGGATTTTCGGTCGATTCACCGATCCCGCACCGCGAGGAGATCGGCGACCGGGCCCTGGTCGAATTGCCCCGGGCGCGACCGGCCCCGCTGATCGACCTGCCGGAGGAAACGGGCATCCAATTCGCGCGTCTTGACCTCAACGGGACGCCCCACAACCTGTTCACAAAGACACTGACCGCGACATTCGGCGCACCGACCCTGACGATCGCCAGTTACCGGCGTGCCGACGAGGCCGACGCGCCGATGCGCATTCTGATCCGGTCGGGATTGACTGGTCTGGCCATCCTGGTGGTGGCGATCCTGTTATCGGTATTGCTTGCCCGCGGCCTCTCCAAACCGATCCGGCGGGTGGCGTCCGCGGCGTTGGCGATCGGCAGGGCCGAGTTCGACATGATCGATCGGTTGCCACCAAGCCGCGTCCGGGAAATCAACACATTGGCCCTGTCATTCAACACCATGGTCGGCAGCCTGCGCGCCTTCGGCCGCTATGTGCCGTATTCGCTGGTTTCGGAGCTGATCCGCGAAGGCCGCACCGAGGCCGGGTCGGAAGAGCGCACTTTGACGGTGATGTTCACCGACATTGCCGGCTTCACGTCGACCTGTGAGAACATGAGCGCGCCGCAGGTCGCCGCCTTCATCAACAGCCACCTGTCGCTGCTCGGGGCCTGCGTGGAAGCGACCGGCGGGACCATCGACAAATATATCGGCGATAGCCTGATGGCCTTCTGGGGGGCGCCGGAGCAACTCGACAATCCGGCCGAGCCCGCAGCACGGGCGGCGCTGATGATGGCGGAGCGGCTGGCACGGGATAACGAGGAGCGGGCGGCACGCGGCGAAAAGCCGGTGCGAACGCGGATCGGGCTGCATACCGGACCGCTGGTGGTCGGCGACATCGGATCGGAGAACCGGATCAATTACACGGTGGTCGGCGACGTTGTGAATGTGGCGCAGCGACTGGAGAGCCTGGGCAAGGAGCTTCAGCCGGAGGCCGAGACGTCAATCCTGATCAGTTCTGAAACGCGTGAATTGCTAGGAGCGGATTTCAACACGACTGATCGCGGGGTGCATGCCTTGAAAGGTAAATCGGAAGGGCTGAGGGTATTCGATCTGCGCCGATAACGGAGCAGTCGACCGATTATGCTTTAATAATCAACTCCGCCTCGACTTCCACGGCAATCTTGAACGGCAGGCCGGCCATGCCGACGGCGGACCGGGCATGGCGGCCGATCTCGGGTCCGAACACGTCGAGAATGAGATCGGAAAATCCGTTGATGACCATGGGCTGCAGGTCGAATTCCGGCGCGCAATTGACCATGCCGAAGACCCGCGCCCATCCGGTGATGCGATCAAGATCACCCAGTTCCCGGCTGAGACTGCCGAGCATGGAAAGCGCGGTCTTGCGCGCCAATTCCTGAGCGTCCCGAACGGCTACATCCCGACCGACCTTGCCGAAAGGACCGGCAATCGAGCCGTCGGTTTCCTGCGGTCCATGACCGGCGACGAAAGCCCGGTCGCCGCGAATATTGACCATGGCAAAGGGCAACACCGTGCCGTCCGGCACGATCAACGGCCCCGGCAGGGCCAGTCCCATTTCCGCAAGCCGGTCTTCGATCCGCACCATAAGGTCCGTCCCCGCGGTCTGGTCTATCTCGTGGTCGCTATCTTACGCAATTTATCCCAGTCCACGTCCAGTCTCCCGGCACGCTGCGGCGGCGGCGGCACCTTATCTTGGCCGTTGGTCGGCGCGGACGGTGCAGGATCTGGCGGCGACGGGATCCGGGGTGCTTCCGCGGGCGGCGGCGGGGCCCGGGGCGCTTCCATCGCCGGAGGCGGCGCCGCGAATTCCTTGTTTAATCCGATTTCGCCCGGCAGGGGTGCAACCGGCCCCAATTCACCGGATTCCAGCGGCGGCCGCAATACTGGCAATGCACCTTCCATGGAATCGTCCTCGACATCCATGCCGGCATCCTGTGCCGCGCTGATCAGGCTATCGGTGCGCTTGGTGCGCATGGCGGAATTGCGCCAGCGGTCGACCACTTGATTTATGAAGGACGTATCCACAATGCCCGATGAATCGAGCATGGTGGCAAAGGTGGAATTGCTGTTGGGCAGACGGTCCGGCGGCAGCTGGCTGAAACTGAACCGGGTCGGCAAGGCGACGCCCTCGCCGAACGTGACCACCTCCCGCGTGCCCAGGGAGGGCAGGAATTCAAGCAGGCTCGAAGCGGCGTCGGAGACCGCCGAACTGACGATCAACTGATCGGCTTCATTGGCCATGCGCATGGCGAATACGGTGCTGCATTGCGACAGGATCGTGGCGTCGAGTTCGCCGGGACGCTGCGACACGACGGCCAGGAAGACACCGTATTTGCGGCCCTCCTTGGCGATGCGAGAAATCGACCGGCGGGTCGGACCGAAACCCAGTTTCCTGTCCGCCGGCACGTAGCGATGCGCTTCCTCGCAAACCACCAGAAGGGGTGCGGCGCCCTCGCTCCACAGGCCGAAATCGAATGCCATCCGGCACAATACCGACACCACCGAATCAACCACTTCCGATGGAAATCCGGCAAGTTGCATGACGGTGATCGGGCGTCCGTTCACCGGCACGCGAAACAATTGACCCAGCACATCGGCCATCGTGTCCTCGATGGTGATGTTGTCGAACATGAAGGCGTAGCGCGGATCCTTGGCGACAGTTTCGATCCGGGATTTCAGGCGATGGAATCTGGCCCAAGCGGAGCGATTTTCCAGCTTGCCCATGCGCTCGTCGATCAAGGCCAGCACGTCGGAAACGCGAAACGGAACCGGCGAATCGGTGGAGAAACCAATACCGTCATCGGCGGATTTGCGCAGGCGTCCGCCATTGCCGATTTTCCGGCTGCTGCCGAAATTGGCCTTGGCGATCGGAATGACCTCCGACAGGATCTCAACCTCTTCTTCAACCCCGGGACGACCCTTGAAGAAGACGTCGACGATCTCCTCGAAACTGAACAGCCAAAACGGCAATTTGACATTCTTGGGATTGATGAGTTCGGTCTGATCGCCGAAACAATCTCCGTATTCGTTGTGCGGATCGATGAGGAAGATGCGCAGATCCTTGCCCTTGGCGAGGATCTGTTGCAGCAGCAGGGCCACCGCGCAGGACTTACCGACGCCGGTGGTTCCTAGAACGGCGAAATGCTTGGTCAGCATGTCCTTGAAATTGACATAGGCGGAAACCGCCGAATCCTGCTGCAGGGTGCCGACTTCGATGGTTTCCGAATCGGTGATCTGGTGGACGGCCTGCAAGTCCTCGCCGATGATTGTCGATGCCTGGTCGCCTATCGTCGGGTAGTTGGTCACACCGCGCTGAAATTTCAGATTACCGGACTCATTGGGCTGGATTTCTCCGACGAAATCGATATTCGCCGTGCGATGGACTCCGCTATCGCCCCCTCGCCCCGAAGAGTGTTCGGTCATGGAATTGATCACGCCAATGACCCGGGACTCGCCGACCGTAATGCCAATCAGGCGGCCGATCGACAACCGATTGCTCATGTCCGACGACGGATCGAAACTCGGATCGATGGTCAACATCGCTCTCGATCCGGTCAACGAGGTGACATGACCAATTGTCAAACGGTGTGGGCTGTTCATGATTGCGCAACTTGTTTGTTTCGGCGAACGGGTTTCCGGCCCATCGTTACAGTGAACGGATTATGTTAGCGTTTGGTTACGGTGAATGATCGATCACCTCACTCACTAAAATACGCATTATCCATTATATTGCTTTTGATTTATGTAATCCGGACCTCATACAGGTGCATTGATTCAGAATTTCTGAGTATTTAGTGTGTATTCATACATATATGTATTCTGATATTAATATCATCGGAGACTAATTACGTATATATTCCAAGTTTATTAAAATTACTGACGATAACATCAGATTTTATGCAATCAATACTAGCTGCCTCGACAACCGCAAGGTCGATCATCTTGCATTGCTCGGCCGGCAGCCCCGCCGGTTGTCTATTTGGCGGAGAGGTATTGCGACGACGGTCGGGCCATTTGTATTGACGAACGGCCCACGGGCCAGCAAAAGACCGCAAATGACGCCGCACCGGCGAATACCCGGTGGCAACCTGCCGGAGCTGCAATTTAGGACATCACGCACGTATGCAAACCGAACCCCTCGCCCGCCGTCGCACCTTCGCCATCATCTCGCATCCCGATGCGGGCAAGACGACGCTGACCGAAAAGCTGTTGTTGCACGGTAACGCCATTCAGTTGGCCGGCGAGGTCAAAGCCAAGGCCAATCGGCGCCATACACGCTCCGACTGGATGAAAATCGAACAGGAGCGCGGCATCTCGGTGATGACGTCGGTGATGACGTTCACCCATGACGACCATGTGTTCAACCTGCTCGACACGCCGGGCCACGAGGACTTTTCGGAAGACACCTACCGCACCTTGAGCGCCGTAGATTCGGCGGTGATGGTGATCGATGCCGCCAAGGGTATCGAGGCGCGCACCTTGAAGCTGTTCGAAGTATGCCGGCTGCGCGACATTCCGATCATCACGTTCATCAACAAGCTCGACCGGGAGGCCCTGGAACCGTTCGACCTTCTGCATGATATCGAGCAGACCCTGGCGCTCGATACGACACCGGTCACCTGGCCGATCGGTTCCGGGCGCAGCTTTGCCGGCACCTATGATTTGGCGGCAAACACAGTGCGTTTCATGGATGATGCGCTTGATGACCTCGCCGTATCGGGTCCCGACGATCCGGCGCTTGTACCCCACTTGCCGCCGGGCGAGGAGGAGCAGACGGTGGAGGCGATCATGCTCGCCCAGGAAGCCTGCAAGCCGTTCGACCAGACGAGTTTCCTGGAGGGACATTTATCGCCGGTGCTATTCGGCAGCGCGCTGCGCGATTTCGGCGTCGACGACCTGATCAACCTGGTCGGCCGGATCGCGCCGCCGCCGCAGCCCCTGGAAGCCGCCAACCGCACCGTCGAACCCGACGAGGGGGCGATGACCGGGTTCGTGTTCAAGATCCAGGCGAATATGGATCCCAATCACCGGGACCGCATCGCTTTCATGCGCATCTGTTCCGGACATCTGAAACGCGGCATGCGGGCGCGGCTGACGCGCACCGGCAAGATGATCCACCTGCATACACCACAATTCTTTTTCGCCCAGGACCGGGCGCTTGCGGACGAAGCCCTGGCCGGTGACGTGGTCGGCATCCCGAACCATGGCACCTTGCGCATCGGCGACACGCTGACGGAGGGCGAGGATCTCGCATTTCGCGGCATTCCAAGCTTTGCGCCGGAAATCCTGCGCCGGGTGCGGGTGGAGGATGCGTTGAAGGCGAAAAAGCTGACCAAGGCCATGGAACAGATGGCGGAAGAGGGCGTGGTGCAGGTCTTCATCCCGGCCGACGGGTCGCCGGTCATTGTCGGCGTCGTCGGAGTGCTGCAGCTTGACGTGCTGATCGGCCGCCTGCAGGCGGAGTACAATCTATCCATCGCCTTCGAGCCGACCCGGTTTGCAATCTGTCGCTGGCTGGTCGGCGATCCGGGGGAGATCGATAAATTCGTGGCGCGTCACCGCTCGGCGATGGCCACCGATATCGACGGCGCCCACATCTTCATGGCCGAATCTCCCTATATGATGAATTTCGAGCAGGAGCGCTGGCCGCAGATCACCTTCGTCGACGTCAAGGATTACCAGACCGAGGCCGCCTAACGCGCCGACACTATGCCGCCTCCCCTCCTCACTCTTCAGGATATCAAACTGACCTTCGGCGGCACGCCGCTATTCGTCGGTGCGGATCTGTTCATTTCCGGGGGCGAACGGCTGGCGATTGTCGGCCGCAACGGATCGGGCAAGTCCACCTTGATGAAAGTTGCCGCCGGCACCGTGCAGGCCGATAACGGCACGCGTTTCGTACAGCCGGGCATCACACAGCGTTATCTGGCACAGGAGCCGGATTTTTCCGGTGCGCCGACCGTGCGGGCCTTTGTGGAATCGGGCCTGACACCCGGCGATGACCGGCACGGCGCGGATCGTTTGCTGCAGGCCCTGGGACTGACGGGCGACGAGGACCCTTCCCGGCTGTCCGGTGGCGAGGCCCGGCGCGCCGCCCTGGCCGCGGTTCTGGCGCCACAGCCGGATATCCTTATGCTTGATGAGCCGACAAACCATCTGGACCTGCCGGCCATCGAATGGCTGGAAGCCGAATTGGCCTCCTTCCGGGGCGCGCTTGTCCTGATCAGCCACGATCAGCGTTTCCTGGAGACCCTGTCGCGGCGCACATTATGGATCGATCGGGGCCGGACCCATCTTCTGGACAAAGGTTTTGGCGCATTCGCCAAATGGCGCGATGAAAAGCTGGAGCAGGAGGAATTGGAGGCTCACAAGCTCGATCGCAAAATCGTTCGCGAGGAACACTGGCTGCGTTACGGCGTTACCGCGCGGCGCAAGCGCAATCAGCGCCGGCTATCCGACCTTCACGCGCTCCGGGCGGAACGGCGCCAGCGACGGGCCGGTCGGCCGGACGGCGATGTCACGTTGCGGACGCAGCAGGCGCGGTCATCAGGCAAACTGGTTATCGAGGCGACAAGTATCTCCAAAGCCTTTGGATCGCGGGCGATCGTCGACGGCCTGAACCTGCGCATCCATCGCGGGGACCGGATCGGCATTATCGGTCCCAACGGCGCCGGCAAGACCACGTTGGTCAAAATGCTTGCCGGCGCAATCGAGCCCGATTCCGGTTCCGTGCGCCACGGCGCCAATATCGACCTGGCAACCCTGGACCAGACCCGGCAAAGCCTGCATCCGGACACGACATTGCAGGAAGTCCTGACGGCGGGAGGCGGCGACAGCGTGATCATCAACGGCCAGGCGCGCCATGTCATGAGCTACATGAAGGACTTTCTGTTCAAGCCTGAACAGGCGGGCACGCCGGTGCGGCGATTGTCCGGCGGCGAGCGCGGCCGGCTGATGCTCGCCCGTGCCCTGGCGCAGCCGTCCAACCTACTGATACTCGATGAGCCGACAAATGATCTCGATCTGGAAACCCTCGACGTGCTGCAGGAAATGCTGGCGGACTATCCAGGTACGGTGCTCCTGGTCAGCCACGACCGCAGTTTCCTGGATCGAACGGTGACGTCTGTGCTTGCCTTTGAAGGCAACGGCCGGTGGGTCGATTATGCGGGCGGCTATTCCGACATGCTGGCACAACGCTCCGTGCGGGACGGAGACCGGAAGACCGGCCGCGCGAAGTCGCTGGCAAAGGGTGGCCGCAACGATCGACCGGAGCGGATGGCGGCGAAAAAACTGAGCTTCAAGGACCAGCATGCCCTGAATACCCTGCCCGCCCGCATCGAGACCCTGACGGCGGAAATCGCCGTACTGGAAAGCCAGCTCTCGGCCGCCGATTTCTATAGCCGCGATCCCGATGGCTTCGCCAAGGCCGGACAAGACCTGGAAACGGCCCAGGCGGCGCTTACGACGGCTGAGGAGGAATGGCTGCGCCTGGAAATGCTGCGCGAGGAAATCGAGGGTGCTGAATAAGCAGCGGCCAACATGTGCTTTTCGAGCACGGTCCCCCGCAGCCCACCGCATGTGCCTGGGATGAAGCAGCCCGAAAATTCCAAGTCCAGAGGGACGAAGGGGGGGTACCGACGCCACACCCTGTCTTGCCCCGGATTGACCGGGCGAGATTGACACAACGGAGTCAAACTTCAATGTCATTGCCCGGCTTGACCGGGCAAACCAGCAATCGGCGCATTTTATTGCATAATAACAATAAGTTACCGTAGAGCGCCAACCGCTTACCGCAGTGTCTACTGGGTCGCCCGATCAAGTCGGGCGATGACATGAAGTGGCGTTATACCAAGGGCGAAATAATGACCCATTTGACCGAAGTTGGTATTAATACATTGTTCGATTACATGGGAGACAGCAGGCCTCAGCATGGATCAGTCTGCATTGCCTTCCGGATCAATGCAGATGAAAGAAGGCAGACCGCCTTCGATTGCGTAGGCCGGAAGGTTGGACTGGCTTGAACAGACCTTGCCGTCCTCGGTGAAGACCAGATCCCGCAAGAACGTGACCCGGGTCGGACTTGGATAGCTGACGAACATTTCCGTTTTCGGATCGAAGCGGAAAATGCGGTCGGACTGGTTGGCGGTCACCCAGACTTCGTCGGTCTTCGGATGCACGTTCAGCGCATAGGGGGTTTCGTATTCGCCGGGCGACAATTGCGGCAGCTTGTAAGTCTCGAATGTCACCTCTTGTGTATCGAATTTCAGGATCGCGCTTTCCTCAAAGGACGGGATCCACAAATTGCCCTGACTGTCGAACCGCGGCCGCCTGGGACCGCGCAAGGGGGTCTCGATTTCCCGCACTTCCAGCGTATCGGGATCGATACGGCCGATGCGGTTGGCATAAAGCTTGGCATACCAGACGCTGCCGTCGATCGGGTGGATGTCGATACCGTAAGGCAATGTCATAACGGCCTTGCCGAGGCCGAACCTTTTGTGGTGGGAGAGGCGCAAATGGAGGTTGCCGCGCGGATAGTAGGAAGAAAGCTTCAGGACCAAAGGATAGAAGGCATCCGATATCCAGCGAACCAGATCGTTGGAAGGCAGGTTGATGATTGTAAACGTCGCCGAATCGGGATCGAACCGAGCAACCTGGTTGGAGGCGGCAAGGGTGAACCAGATGATACCGTCTTTGTCGATGCGGATGGTGTGCGGATAGAGCGCATCCCCGCCGAGCGCATAGACATCGAAGGATTTCTTGTCCGGATGATAGGCCATCAGGGTCGACGACAGGGCATTGGTGATCCAAAACAGGCCCGCCTGGTCCTGCGCCAGACTGTGCGGCCCGTGCTTGCCGGTGAAGATGCCAATGGGTAAAGCCAGCCCGGAAAATTGGCCGCCCACCGGCAGGTCCGACGGCGGGAACGGCACCCGCTCGACGCTACCGGTCTTGCGATCGAGCACCCACAGGACATCTCCGCCCTCATCGGCCGCATAGAGCCGGCCGTCAGCGCCGATATCGGCATCATGGAGGAACGAATTCTCGTCCCCGGCGGTCCATTCCTCGATCCGCGCCGTGGCCAGTTTCGGCGACATGTCGCTGGTCTGGATGGCTTCGACCGGCGCGCCGGTGAACGTCACCGCCAAATTATCGCGGATCTCGTCCTTTTGCTGGTCGGTCAGCAACACCAGGTAGCCCTCCATGCGGTCGACAACTTCGGTCCAGTCTTCGGTGCTGCGCGGGGCGCGGGTGAATGCATTGCCGATCTGATGGCAGAAATGACACTGGCTGACAAAGGCGGAGCGCATGGGCACGTCCGGCCATTTCAGCTTTGCCGCATGGGCGGACGCCGTCAGGCTGTCGGACAGGGCTTGCGGTTCGGTCAGCGGTTCCAGCACCAGGTCGAGATCGCGGTCGATGGCGCCGCTTCCGTTGAGCTGCCTCGTGCTGTCCTTAAAGCCGGACGCCCGGGCGCGCGCAGTGACCGAGCCGTCGAACGTTCCGGCCAGGCGATAGGTCCCATCGACGCCGGAATAGACGGTTACGCGATAGGCGCCCTCCCCGTCCGAGGCGGTGACCATGGCGCCGGCGACCGGTTGTCCATCCGCGGTGGCAACCCGTCCGGAGAGATTGACCTGGACCCGTCGGCCGGGATCTGCGGCAACGACATCGATCTTGTCGGAGGCATCGAATGATTGCGCCGTCGCCTGTTTTGTCCAATTGCCAAAGTGAGCATCGCTCGCGTAAAGCGCCGCGGCCAGGGCGACGACCAGTATGATAGCGACGAAAGCGACTATCCGAACCAAGATACGCATTGACCGGATCCCCCTTTGGTTGAGGCGGCATGGTATCACAACGCCCGGCATCCAGCGATAGGAACGCCGCCGCGCCCGCTAGTCCATGTCTGTGATCCACGCCGTCAATTCGGTCCCGCAGGGCGAAAGTCAGGCTCGGGGCGTCGCATTCCGGTTGTCCGTCGCCGGCAAACTGTGCATCTTTTTCCGTCAGAGGTATTTACGGGCGTGCCGGCGAAAACACCGCAAGTATGCGGATCGGCCGACCGACCGGTAATTGGTGGAGACGTGAGCGATGGAAACCCAAGCGCGCGTGGTTGTGATCGGCGGCGGCGTGGTCGGTGCGTCCGTGTTGTTTCACCTGGCGCGGGCCGGCTGGAAAGATGTGATGCTGATCGAACGATCGGAGCTGACATCGGGCTCGTCCTGGCACGCCGCGGGCGGCTTCCATACCCTGAACGGCGATCCGAACGTCGCCAAGCTGCAGGCTTACACGGTGACGCTCTATCGGGAACTGGAGGAGCTTTCCGGGCAGTCCTGCGGCCTGCATCTGACCGGCGGCGTGATGATGGCCGATACGCCCGAACGCATGGATTTCCTGCGCCTGTCCCACGCCCGGGGACGTTGCCTGGGCATGGAGACGGAACTGATCACGCCGGCCGAGGCCAAGGTGATGTTTCCCCTGATGGACGAAAGCAATTTCGTCGGCGCCATGTGGGACCCGGTGGAGGGCCATCTCGATCCATCAGGCACCACCCATGCCTATGCCAAGGCGGCGCAGAAGCTGGGCGCCAAGATCGTATTGCGCAACCGGGTGACGGAGCTGACGCAAGATCCAGACGGGACCTGGAACGTGGTCACCGAACAAGGCACCGTGCGCGCCGAGC
Source organism: Rhodobiaceae bacterium (assembly GCA_965224185.1). Taxonomy (GTDB): domain Bacteria; phylum Pseudomonadota; class Alphaproteobacteria; order Rhizobiales. The sequence goes on from OZ245042.1 coordinate 1,724,557, forward strand.
ATGTTGTCAATGCAGGCGGTCTTTGGGCCCGTGAAGTCGGGCGCATGGTTGGTGTCGAATTGCCGCTGCTCGCCATGGAGCATATGTACCTCCTGACCGACGACATGCCGGAGGTGATTGACCACAATCAATCGACCGGCCGCGAATTGTGCGGCGTGATCGATTTCAAGGGCGAGATCTATACCCGCCAGGAGCGCAACGGGATCTTGTTGGGTACCTATGAAAAGGCCTGCCGGCCCTGGTCGCCGGTGACCACGCCGTGGGCGTTCGGTCATGAATTGCTGATGCCGGATCTCGACAGGATCGCGCCGTCTTTGGAAACCGGCTTCCGTCATTTCCCGGCTGTGGAAAATGCCGGTATCAAGCAAATCATCAACGGCCCCTTCACCTTCGCGCCCGACGGCAATCCGCTGGTCGGCCCGGTGCCGGGCCTGACGAATTTCTGGTCGGCCTGCGCGGTAATGGCCGGGTTCAGCCAGGGTGGTGGTGTCGGTCTGGCGCTCAGCAACTGGATGGTCGAGGGCGATCCGGGCTTCGACGTCTGGGGCATGGATGTGGCCCGTTTCGGCGAATATGCCACCTTGCGCTACACTAATGCCAAGGTGCGGGAGAATTATTCACGGCGCTTTTCCATCCGTTTCCCGAACGAGGAGTTGCCGGCGGCCCGGCCGTGCCAGACGACGCCGCTTTATGATCGCATGGTGGCGCAAAACGCGGTAATGGGAGATTCTTGGGGGCTCGAGACGCCCTTATGGTTCGCGCCTGCCGGCACCGAGCCAAAGGATATCCTGTCATTTCATCGGTCCAACGATTTTGAGCATGTTGGCAACGAGGTGCGGGGCGTGCGCGAGCGGGTCGGGGTCACCGAAATCGCCAATTTTGCAAAGTATGAGGTCTCCGGGCCCGGAGCGGACGCCTATCTGTCGCGGCTGATGACCAACACCATGCCGCGGCTCGGTCGCATCATATTGACGCCGATGCTCAACGCGTTCGGCAAGCTGATCGGCGATTTCACCATTGCCCGGGCGGCCGATGAGCGCTTCATGATCTGGGGCTCGCAGCCGGCGCAACGCTACCACATGCGCTGGTTCGAACAGCACCTGCCGGAAACCGGCGTCAGCCTGCACCGGTTCGACCAGACCCTGGTCGGCTTGTCGATTGCCGGACCGCAATCGCGGGCCGTGCTCGCCAAACTGACTGACGACGACGTGACCGGTGACGCTTTCCGTTTCATGGATTTTCGCCGGATGGACGTGGCCGGCGCGCCCTGCATGGTCAACCGGATCACCTATACCGGCGATCTGGGTTACGAGATCTGGATGGAACCGTCCTATGAACGACTGGTCTATGATGGCATCAAGAACGCTGGCGCGGAATTCGGCATTGTCGATTTCGGCATGCGGGCGCTTTTATCCATGCGGCTTGAAAAGAACTTTCCCACCTGGGGCCACGAATTGCGACCGATCTACGGCGCCTATGAAGGGTCCATGGACCGCTTCGTCAAATTACAGAAGAACGATTTCATTGGCCGTGAGGCGGCGGCCAAGGAGCAGGCCGATGGCCCGAAAATGCGCCGGGTGTCGCTTATCATCGATGCCGGCGACGCCGATGTAATGGCCGACGAACCGATCTGGGCGAAGGTCGGCGATCACGATTATGGCTGCGTGCCCGCACCCCATGGCTATGGCGGCGCGCGGTTCGGCACTGACGGTAAGGAGATTATCCGTGCCAAGGATGCCGGAATCCGCGACGGCGACTGGCGGGTGGTCGGCTGGGTGACGTCCGGCGGCTATGCCCATTTCGTGCAACAATCAATGGCCCAGGGCTATGTACCGGCCGCCCTTGCGGACCGGTCTGAGGACGGGCTGTTCGAAGTGGAGATCCTGGGGCACCGGCGCCCGGCGCGGATCGCCGTGGAGCCGCCCTTCGACCCGCTGGGCGAACGCATGCGCGGCTAGGGCATGGAGGCGGTTTTGACCTCCTACAAATATCCAAGGCCGGCCAATTCCTCGCCGATTTCATCTTCGAAGATCTTCTGCAGGTCGACATCCATGGCATCACGCCAGCGCGCGACTGATTTCCGTTGCGATCCGGCGGTCATATGCGCCTTCATTTCGGTTGTGGATTGCTGGATTTCGTCCATGTCCAACTTGAGATCGAGAAAGGCCTCAAGCCGCGCGACCGTGGCGTCGAGATCGGTCATCACGTCTTCATAGCGAAACAGGATCCGGCGATCGGTTTCCTCGTGCCGGATCACATGGCGCATGAAATTGCGGCGCTGGTGGCACAGGCGCAGGGCATAGTCCTGGTCGGTCTCGTCCTCGCCCCATCCGAAGGCGCGATAGCCGCGTTTTTCGTTGAACTGCTTGATTGAAATGAACTCGTCCCGCGGATCGCGAATGAGGAAGATGTTCTTGGTGTAGGTGAGCGGGCTTAAAGTGTGCCAGATGCTTTGCGGAACCTTTTCCGCGTAATAGACGGCGTCGGGAAAGCCGTTTTGCTGAGTATTACGCACGTGATCCGTGTAGGATTGCCACATCCCGGAAAACAGGCGAAATGGCGCCTCCTTGCCTTGAAAGAACGTGCCGTCGTCGCGGCGGTGGGGATAGGGACCGAATGTCTCCATGTCGCCACGAATGATGGAATCAGGCGTCCAATCATCGGGGCGGGCGCCCTGAACGGCAAATTGCGCCAGCCGATAGAGATACGACAAATCCCGCGCCTCGTATGGATAGCTGCGGTCAAAGGCTATGCGCCGGGACGAGGCCAGGATGTGCATGAAGAAGGTTGAACCGTTGCGTCCGAAAGTGATCAGGAAGATCGGAATGAGCGACCGTTTCTTCTGGTCCATGGTCAGGTATCTCGATTGCCAGTTCGTCGCCGGGCGGACGTCCGTTCCATACCGGTATCCACGTATAATTGGAATACCCATTCATCCATCTTGAACGACGGGCCGGCCTTTGGTGATGAAAAGTTACACCAGGTCCCGGTAGATGCGCAGATGGGCGTCAAACCGCTGGCGGTTGACTTCCGCCACGTCCGTCGGTTCGACCGACACTGCCAAGGTTCCATTGACGATATCGGTGATCTTTGCCGCCAGATCCACTTCCGATCCGACGCGGAAATGCTCCCCATTGACCCCCGGCGTAATCTTTTCCAGCATGCCGGCAATGTTGGAGGCCAATACCGGTGTGCCGGCGGCGAAGGCCTCCTCGATGACCATGGGTCCGATTTCCCACCAGATCGACGGCACCACGACCCAGTCGACATTGCGCATCAGGCCGATCGTGTCCTCGATGCGGTAGGATCCAAGCATGTGTACGACGTCGCCGTTGCGCTCCACAAGGCCTTGGATTTCCTCCTGGAATGCCGGCTCCTCCAGTTCAAGATTGGCGCCATAGACATAAATCTCCAAACGCTTGCGGACACGGCTGTCGAGATGGACCAGTGCCCGCAGCAGGACGTCGACGCCCTTATAGGGATTGATGCGGCCGAAAAATCCGAACCGGACCTTCGCCTCTTTAGACGGTTGCCGCTTCGGCAGCCCGGCCGTGGTTTCAAAATCCTCGAAGTAAGGCGGCTGAATATTGCCGATCGCCTCGATCCTGTCCGCTTCGAGACCCCATTCCGCATAGCGCTCCTTCAAGAACGGGCTCGGCGCGATGAACCGGTCGATCATCGCGTATTGGCGCATGATGTGCTCTTTCCTGAGGAAGAACTTGCCGGAGGAAATATTCGGGAAGCACAATGCGCATTCATTGGCCGCCTCGGCGTAGCACAACTTGCCATTGGTCTTGATCATCTGACCGTTATTGTTGCACACGGAAATATATTCATGAAAGGTCAGGACCGAGGGCACCTGAAGCTCCCGGGCCACGAATTCCACCAGATCGGTCCCGATATGCAGGATATGTCCGAAATGGACAATATCCGGCCGGATCTTGTCGAAGATTTGCCGGGCGTCGGCAAGCAGCCGGGCGCGATCGGCACTGGCCAAGCGGAAATAGTCCATGGGCGGCGTGCTCCACAGGATCTCATCCGGACGCCCTTGATAGCTGGCCATCCGGCCCGCATGAACGATGTCCGTTTCCTCGACACGGGCGACAAATACGGCCTCGATTCCCGGCGTTTGACGTAATTTTTGAAACAGCGAATAGGTGACACGGTCGGCGCCGCCGAGCAGGAATTCCGGGTGACCGATGGACACGACGGCAATGCGCATGGCCGGGCCGGCGCCTGTGCTGCCGGGCACGGTGGACAGGGTCGGTAGGTCAGTCATTGCCATCAGCCGCTCAGTGCGATTTCGCGCGCCTCGGGCCGGGCGTATTTGGCGTGCACGTCATTGTAGATCGTCAGATGCTTGGCAAGCCTGTCCCGATTGTCCGCCATAACATCGCGGGGTGGTGGCTGCAGAATATCGCTGGACCGGGCCAGATCGCACAGCAAGGTTGCCAGATCGTTGGCGGAGCCGGCCAGGAAGTGATAACCATCGACCCGAGGGGTGACCTTCTCGGCCATGCCGCCGATATTGGAGCAGATGACCGGTACGCCGACGGCCAGGGCTTCCTGGATGACGACCGGCGAATTCTCCCACCATATGGACGGCGTGACGACACAATCGACAGATCGCATCAGGTCGACGATGTCCTCATTCCGATAGGATCCGGAAAATATCACCGACTTTTCAAGTTCCCTGCTTGTCTCGGCGAAGTAGTTTTGGAATTCCTCCGATTGGAGGTCCAAATTGGCACCGAATAATACCAGCTTGATTTCGACCTTTTTGTCCTGGCAGGCCATTTTTATGGCGTCGAAAAGCACTCTTATCCCCTTGTTGGATGTCAATTGGCCAAAAAACCCGACGGTCAATCGATTTCTTTTCCGTCTTTTCGCTTTGTCTTGAGTGAGGTCATCAGGGCGCGCGACATGAGGCGGCAATAGGTTTTCGACAACGGAAATTCGATCGGCATCCAACCCCCAATCGATAAATCTTTGCTTCAGGAACTTACTGGGCGAAATGAAATGGCCGACATTGTCGATCGCGGATCGGATAAATTCGGTCCTGGCGAAGAACTGCCCCGGTTCGGCCCGGCCAATGCAGCGATGACAATCGGCCGGAGATGACCGGTAGCACAGCTTTTCGCTTGTTTTCAGCATGAAACCGGAATTGGCGCAGATCATCATATATTCATGGATCGTCATCACCGTGGGAATGCCGAGATCCTGCGAGGCGAACTTCACCAGATCCAAACCGATGTGGGAATAATGCTGAACATGCAACACATCAACGTCCAGGAACTGGAGCAGATTCCTGGCCGGATTGATCATGTTCTCATAGTCGACCGATGACAGGCGAAAGAAGTCCATGGGCGGCGGGGACCACAGGATTTCGTCGTCCCGTCCGCGAAACTTTGCAAACCAGCCATCGTGGCCGAGTTCCTGAGGGTCGCATCGGGCAACGAAAATAGGCGTGACGTCAGGCACCTCCTTGAGGGCACGAAAGAGCGCATAGGCGGCTCCCTCGCAGCCGCCCGCCTTAAGCTCCGGATGTCCGTGGGACAAAATGGCAATCCGTTTTGGCATTGCGGTCATGAGCCCTTTTCCAGCGATGTTCCGTCAATTCTATATGAGGTCGTCGCGCATGCTCAATTGCTCGATGTCGCTGCCCCAACGACGGTTTAACAGATTGCAATTCAGGAAAGTCAGCGCCAGGCGGCCATTGGCGGCGCCAATGCCGCGGATGGACTGGCGTTCCAAATGAAAGATGCCCGGGGCCGTGACGAGGCCGACTTTCATGCCGGCATTTTGCACCCGCAGGCACAGATCCGCGTCTTCGAAATCGCCGACGACATAGTCCGGGTCGAATATGTTTTCCTCGGTCCATTGTTCACGGCGCACCAGCATCAGCGCGCCGGTGACAGCCTGCACCTCTTTGTGGTCAATGCCGGTCCAGGCGGCCGGCAATCCCTTGTTCGGATGGTTACAGATCCAGCGATTGCCAAAGGCGGCAAACCGCTCATATCGCATGCCCTCGTGCTGGATCGTCTCGTCTTCGAAGACCAGGCTGAAACCGAGCAGGCCATAGGTTTCGTCCCTGGCCAGGATGTCGGCGGCATAGGTGATTGGCGTGAAGTCACGACAATAAATGTCGGAATTCATGAACAAGAGATAGTCACCGCGGGCTACGGAAACACCGAGATTGTTGGCGGTGGCAAATCCGGTATTTTCCTTGACCGCGACGAACCGTGTCGGCTGTTTGAGGCATCCCTGGCGCGTGGCGAGCACGCGCTGCATGCGCCGGGTGAGTTGCGGGTCGTCGCACACGAAAATCCATTCCACATTATCGGGCGCGCGCGATTGGGCCTCGATATGGTCAAAGAGAAAGAACGACTCGCCATAGAATGGAACGATGATCGAAATCAGCGGCCGCGTTTCCGCCTGACTTGGCGGCCGGGACCACTCGTCGATGGCCAATTGACCGGGCGGACGGCAGCTTCGGTCGAGAAGATCCTTGATCGGTCGCAATTCCTCCTCTTCGGGAAGCCCGAATTGCGCCATCTCGTTTAGAACCTCCATGAGCCGTTGTTCAATGGGCGCGTGGTCCCTGATTTGCGCATTCGCGGAGACCGCAAGCTCCGCATCCGTATAAGCGATCACTTTGAGGGATTTCATTTCCTCCGCGGGCGAAACGAAGAACATGAAGCCATGCATGTCGTTTTGCACCAATTGACCGCTATCGGCCAGGAAGGTGCTGACATCGGCTCGATCGTGAAGGCAAATCGGGTCCACAGGAACCAGAGAGGTAAAATCGGTGTCGCAAACGGCGAACTTCCGTGACGGCGCATTCTGCGCCCAGCCCCGGACGAAGATCCCACCTTCCGTGAAGGCCATCAGTTTGTCGACAAACACCTCCGGCGCATCCATGGCCTGTCCGCTGAGCCATCGATCCAGGAACATGCTGTGAAGATCATTCCGCCCGACCTTCGGCATGCGGTCGGCCTCGCGGGCATTGATGACGGACAGGCCCTCGTCGAACGTGTCGACCGCTCCGATTTCGGTTGTCTGTTCGATCCACTGCCCGTCCGCGAATTCGATCATGCAGGTGCAGTCTTTACCGACGGCCCAACCGCCATCATCCAGATCCGGCACTCTGGCGATCCCCACGAGGCCCAGTCTGGACGATTTGATAATCGTCTCCGACATGCCGCAAACGGATTCGGGCAGATCCGCCCGGGAGACCCGCACCACATCGATTGCCGTGTGGGCCAACGGTTTTCCATCCAGGTGAAACGACACCGTGGTCACGGCGGACGTGAAACTCGACCAGCCGGAAAACAGCAAATATCCCGGGAAATATGCAAGCTCGTCGACATATCCGCCGATAGTCGCGGACTGGCCTTCGGATCGCGGTGCTTCTTGTAAGTTGTTCACGTTTTTTCAATCGATTCAATTGGCGCGCAATCACCGGGCAGAAACAAACCAATGAAAAAATGAAGTTTTACTGTGATTGTGCTGGTTTCCCGTTTTCTGCCTGTTGGATTTAACTTAGAGCCGAACAGCGAAAGACCAATAATCGTTTACGTGCGTCTGATCTTTTTATGCAACCAAAAAATGTGACCGTCAATGATGAAGGTTTAACAATTCCAAAGCTGCCATCCGCACCGGCGGCCATGTCCCTGCGACGCTTCGACCGGGCCGGTTCCGGGCTCGGCGCTTGTCTCAGGCACAACAGGTGGTAATGGTAGGCTATCCAGCGGCCATCGCTTTGTCCGACCTCCCCGCATTGTCGCATTCATGCCCTTTGTCCATCCGTTCTATTTCCTGCGCCACGGCGAAACCCATTGGAACCTGGAGGGGCGCACCCAGGGACAATTGGACGCACGGTTAAACGAGACCGGTCGGGCACAGGCGGATCGGGCCGCTGGGATACTGGGTCGGGAACCGATCGCGCGGATCATCGCCAGTCCGCTGTCGCGGGCCCGCGACACGGCGGCGGCCGTGGCGGCTGAACTTGGCCTGGATGTCGAAACCGACGACGATCTGAGGGAATGCCATCTGGGCGATCATCAGGGCCGGCCGCACGGCCCCTGGCTGCCCCGCTATTTCGCCGGCACCTATGATCCGCCCAATGGCGAGACCTTCGTTGCTTTTCGCGACCGGGTCTGGGCGGCGATGGAGCGGGCGGTCGCCGCCGGGCCGAATACGCTGATCGTCGCCCATGGCGGTTTGTGGATCGCCGCCCAGGCATTCATTTCGGTCCAACCACCGCTCGCCCGGCTGAAGAACGCGGTGCCGATCCATGTGACCCCGCATTCTGATGTCTGGCATCACCGGATCCTGAGCGGGTAGCACCAACGGCAAGCAAGTGCAGCATTGTGCGGCGACACGGGATCATTTGGCGGGCGACGTTTCGGTCCGGCACATTATCGGCGCCGCGACCTTGGAGTTGGTGATCGTCCACGGGCCGCCGCCGGCAGCGCGACGCGGCGGACATTTAGGCGGCGTTTTATCGAACATTCCACGGCGATCGCATGCCGCCAAGGCCATCTTTCCACACCCTATCCACTGCCTGTGGATTTCTTGATTTCGACATTGTAAACGATTACAATTCCAATGTATTCGATTACATTTCCAAAATTGGCCTTACAGCATCCTATTGAGGAGGCGGCCACGGCGCAGATCCGGCCAAGTCACGCATGAAACCTTCCCGGCAATCGACCATCAAGGATGTGGCCCAGGCCGCGCGTGTCTCCACCGCCACGGTCTCGCGGACGCTGAAGCAGCCGGATCTGGTGAGCCCGGAGACCCGGGAGCGGGTGATCGCGGCGGTCCGCCAGGTCCGCTACACGCCGAACCTGGTGGCCCGCAATCTACGCCGTCAGGAAACCCGGTCGGTGTTCCTGGTGGCGCGCGACCTGGGCAATCCGTTCTACCTTGAGGTTTTCGCCGGAATTGAGGAGGCCGCCCGATCGCGCGGCTACACGGTTTTGTTGGGCAACAGCCAGGACAGTATCGAACGCGAACGGTTCTATGTCGACCTGGTTTTGGCGCGCCATGCGGACGGCCTGATCCTGATGACCGGCAAATCGAACGATCTCGTGGCAAAGGTCGGCCCGGACAACCTGCCGCCGCTGGTGGCGGCCTTTGATTATTTCCCCGATTTCAACCTGCCCACAGTGCGTATCGACAATGAGGCCGCGGCGGCCGAAGCCGTCCGCCATCTGATCGGCCTCGGCCACCGGCGTATCGGCCATATCAGCGGACCGATACCGGAAATCCTGAGCAGCCGACGGTATGCCGGCTATGTTTCGGCCCTTGAAGCCGCCGGACTGACCGTCGACCCGGCACTCACCGTACGCGGCGAATTCCGACTGGCCGGCGGCCGGGTCGGCTGTCGCGCCCTGATGCACCTGTCCGATCCACCGACCGCGATCTTTTGCGCCAATGATGAAATGGCCATGGGGGCATGCAACGAATTGCGAGCCTTGGGCTATGACATACCGGGCGACGTTTCGATCGTCGGCTTTGATGATATCGTGTTTGCCGACGCCTTTTATCCGCCGCTGACCACCATCCGCCAGCCGCGCCACGAGATTGGAGTTACCGCCATGCGGCTGTTGTCGGAAATCCTTCTGGGGACTGCAACATCGCCGGCGGAGGCCATCTTGCCGGCGGAGTTGGTCGTACGCGGATCGACCGCGCCGCCACCGAATTGATCGGACAGTCAACAAGAACCATAGACGAGGAAACACACCATCATGACCAGCCCGTTGGCCCGCACGTCATTGCGGCTCGGCTTTATCGGCAGCGGATTTATCGCACACTTCCACCTGAATGCGCTGACCGGCGTCCGTAATGTGGAGGTGACCGGGGTCTATAGCCCGACGCCGGAAAAGCGCGCCGCGTTTGCCGATGCGGTCGCGGAAAAGGAACTTGGGACCTGCACCGCCCATGACAGCTTAGAGGACCTGGTGCGGGCGCCGGATGTGGATGCGTTGTGGATCTTGAGCCCCAATGATACCCGGCTCCACGTCATGCGCATGATCCATGAGGCGGTGAAGGCCGGGGACTCCGGTATCGTCGCCGTGGCCTGCGAGAAGCCGCTGGCACGCACCCTGTCGGAGGCGCGCGAAATGCTGCGGCTTGCCGAGGATGCGGGGCTCAATCACGGCTACCTGGAAAACCAGGTCTTCGCAACGCCGGTCATGCGCGGCAAGGAGATCATCTGGCGGCGGGCGGCAGCGGCAACCGGCCGGCCCTATCTGGCACGCGCCGCGGAGGAGCATTCGGGACCTCATGAGCCTTGGTTCTGGCAGGGCGACAAGCAAGGTGGCGGAGTATTGCTGGACATGATGTGCCACAGCGTCGAAGTGGCCCGGTTTATGTTGACGGAACCCGGCGCACCGCGGAATTCGCTGCGGGTGAAGACCGCCAACGGAACTGTTGCCAACCTCAAATGGACGCGGCCGGGCTATGTTCAACGCCTGAAACAGATCATGGGGCCTGAGGTCGATTACGGTCGTCGGCCGGCGGAGGATTTCGCCCGCGCCGTCTTGACGTTGGAGGACCGGGATGGCAACGAACTGATGATCGAGGCGACGACGTCATGGGCCTATATGGGCGCCGGCCTGCGCATTCAGTTGGAGCTGTTGGGACCGGAATATGCGATGGAGTTTTCGTCGCTGAATACGGGGCTGAAAATATTCTTGTCGCGGGAGGTCGAGGGCGCGGAAGGCGAGGATCTGGTGGAAAAGCAAAATGCCGAGCAGGGCTTGATGCCGGTACTGGAAGACGAGCCGGGGATCTATGGCTATACCGACGAAAACCGCCACATGGTGAATTGTTTCCGCAAAGGCGAAACGCCGGTCGAGACCTTTGCCGACGGGGTCGCAGTGATGGAGATCCTGATGGCCCTATACCGTTCGGCGGAGATCGGACAGACGGTGAGCCTGCCCGATCCGGAGCTTGAAGACTACGTGCCGGTCGTCGCCCGGCCGCCGTCGTGACGGTCGGCACTTGAGCGCCGCCGAAACCATCGTCGCCGATATCGGTGGCACCAATGCCCGGTTTGCCCGGCTCGACGCGGCCGGCAGGATTTGTGACGTTCAGGTATTGGCGACCGGTGACTTCAGCGGCCTGGTAGCGGCGGTCGGGCGTTATGTGGAGATTGTCGGCGGCCCGCCGCCGCGCCGGATAGTGGCCGCGCTTGCCGGTCCGATCACCGGCGACATCGTGGCGTTGACCAATGGCGGCTGGCAATTTTCCAGAACCGCCGTTCGGCGGGAGATGGCCCTCGAGCGATTGGCGGTGCTCAACGACTTCCATGCCCTTGCCCTCTCGTTGCCGCATCTTGGGACGCCGGACATGGTGCAAATCGGCGGGCCCCATGCCGCCGCGCCGGGGGAAACCCTGCCCAAGGCGGTAATCGGCCCGGGAACCGGGCTGGGCATGTGCGGATTGATCCATGCCGGCGGCGCCTGGATACCGATCCCTGGCGAGGGCGGCTATACAAGCCTGGCGCCGGGCACCGACCGGGAGACCGCCGTCTGGCAATTCGTGCGTCAGCGCCATGGCCGGGTTTCGGCAGAGCGATTGCTGTCGGGACCGGGCCTGACAGAGATCCGTCAGGCGCTGGCAGCGATCGATGGCGGTGGGCTGAGCCAGGACACACCGGAAACCATCGTCAGGCAGGCGCTGGGCGGGCAGGATCCGGTGGCGTGGGAGACGCTCTCCATATTCTGTGCGCTGCTGGGCGACCGGTCGGGCGACCTGGCTTTGACGTTCGGCGCATTGGGCGGCGTCTATCTCGCCGGCGGCATTCTGAAAGGACTTGGCGAATTCCTGCGCAACAGCGATTTCCGCGACCGGTTCGAGGGCAAGGGTCGGGGCAATGCGGTGGTTTCTCACGTGCCAACCTATCTGATCACCGCCGAGCACCCGGCATTGATCGGCTGCGCTTCGCTGCTCGGCGCCGACAATCTGAACTGACCGGCCACGAATCGCAGCCGGTATACTTGCCCAAATTAATACGTATATTTACTAGGTAGACTCGTGGTACCCATAATGCGCGGCGCGCAGTGGAAGCCTTCGCAGTCGCGGGTTGTCGCCGCGGTTGCCGACGGAAATCGGTCCGGCGGCGCCAGTCGCGGTGCAGAAGCGGGAGAGCGGTTTATGATATTGATCCGATCCGTTGTCGGGCAGCATCAACTGAAAAGACGGTATGTTCGGTCGATTTTCGGATCGATCCTGTTGCTTGCCGCGGCGTCGACATCCCACGCCGATGAGGCGGACCTTGCCAAGGCCTTGTCAAACCCGTTGGCGGCGCTGATCTCCGTCCCCTTCCAATTCAACTACAATCGCGGCTATGGGGCCAGCAAAGGCGACCAGATCCTGCTCAATATCCAGCCGGTGGTGCCGATTTCGATCAATGAGGACTGGAACCTGATTTCCCGGACCATTCTGCCGGTCAAACATCAGCACGACATATTCGGCCCGTCGGGTACCCAATTCGGCCTGGGCGATACGACCCAATCGCTTTGGATGTCGCCGGTCAAACCGACTTCCTTCGGCCTGATCTGGGGCTTGGGTCCGGTGATTTATATCCCGACAGCCACCGATTCCCTGCTCGGCGCCGGCAAATGGGGCGCCGGTCCGACCGCGGTCGGTCTGATGCAAAAAGGGCCATGGACGATTGGCGGCCTGACCAACCACATCTGGTCGTTCGGCGGCAGCGACATCAATTCCACGTTCGTGCAGCCCTTCCTTTCCTACAACACGCCGAATGCCTGGACGTTCACGCTGAATTCCGAATCCACATACAATTGGAACACCAATGAATGGTCGGTGCCGATCAACGCCATGGTGTCCAAGCTGGTGAATATCGGCGGACAACGGGTCTCGCTCCAGGGCGGCGTGCGTTACTACGCGGCAAGCGCCACCGGCGGCGCCGATGGCTGGGGCGGCCGGCTCGCCGTCACCTTCCTGTTTCCAAAGTAACGCCGATAGAGAACAACCGCCTGATTTCCGCGCCGGCGGCGGCCCCGTCCGTATTTTGTAAACCAATCGTCCGTAGGATGGTCCGGATATTTCCCGGTCCAAGCGTACGATAGGCTCGGCAAAATGACATTTGTTCCCGCGGCGTCCGTCAGCCCAAACCATAAAGGGCGCCGCGAAGCGGTCTCGGCACCTTCCACCGACGCGCTGCATTTCCTGTCTCTGCCGCATATGTTGACCGCCGGCGGCGATGACAGGCTGCATGTCGGTTCTGAGTCCGGCCGCAATACCTATGGAATCGGTGTCGCGCCGGCGGAGGACGAAATCTGGTTTTCCTCATCCACCGCATCCGGCATCAGCGACCACGCCTATCGGGCCGCCGAATTGATGCAGATGAAGCTGGTGGCCGGCGCGGCGCGGCAAGGTGGCGCGGCCGGCGATATCAGTGATTTCGTCCGTGAACGGATCGCCGGTATCCTCGGCATTAATTCGGACGGCATTGTGCTTTGCCCCTCCGGCACAGAGGCGGAACTCACAGCAATCGCGGCGATGGACCGGTGCCATGATCTGCCGATCACATCGATCGTCGTGGCGCCTTCAGAAACCGGGCGCGGCGTCATGAAAGCGGCGGCGGGATGTCATTTTCGCGATCAGTCCAGCCTGGGCGGTGCCGTCGATTCGGGCCGGCGATTGGCGGGCCTGGAGCACGCCGATATCACGATCGAAACGGTCGACATTCGCGAATCCGACGGCGCCATGCGCGACCCGGCGACGGTCGACCGTGAGGTGGCGGCGATCGCCGAGCGCGCCCTGGCGCGCGGTCGCTGCGTGTTGTTGCATGTGCTCGATGTCTCGAAGACCGGGCTGCCAGGCGTGTCACGGGCGGCGGCATCCGACATTCGCGCACTGGCGCCCGACCGGGTGCAGGTGGTGGTCGATGCCTGCCAGTTGCGCGCGCCGATGCAGCAGACGCGCGCGGATCTGGCACGCGGTTTCCTGGTCATGATCACCGGCTCGAAATTTGCCGGCGGCCCGCCCTTCTCCGGCGCCTTGATCCTGACCGATGAGATGGCGGAGCGGCTGCGATCGGCGCCACGGGCGCCGCAGGGGCTTTGCGACTATAGCGCCGGTCACGATTGGCCAAAGGGGCTGCGATCGTCCTTTGCCGGCGACCTGCAGTCCTTCAATATCGGCCTTGCCCTGCGCTGGCGCGCCGCCCTGGCGGAGCTTGAACGGCTTATGGCGGTCGAACCGGGCCGGCAACAGGCGATCATTGACCGCTTCGAAGCACTGGTTCAGGACCGGGCGCGGCATGCCCCTTTTGCCTCGCCGCTATGCGATTCCCAGCCGGCCACCGACCATGCCCGGACGATCGTTCCGCTTGTGGCATTGGCCAGCGATGGGTCGGATCTGTGTCCGACAGCGACCAAGGCCGTCCACCGGCTCCTGCGCGCACCACTACAGGGCGCCCTTAACGATCCCAGCGATCGCGTCGTTCATGTGGGCCAGCCGGTCACGATCGGCGGCCGATCCATCCTCAGAGTGTGCGCCAGCGCCGCTCATATCGCCGACATCTCGGAGGCAATGGACCAGGGGGCGAGCCTGGAGGCGGCCTTTGATCCGATCGACCGCAATCTCGATATCCTGTTCACCAAATGGGCGGCGATCGCGCAGAACCGGAGCGCATCAATCGGCGGCGCTGATCTCGCCGAGCCGGACAAAGCGGCCCAGACGACGCCCCAACCAGCGGCCCTGAAGGCGCAGTCACCGCTTGACCCCGATGATTGGCATGGGTTCCGCGCCCAGGCCCATCAGGCGCTCGACGCCATGATCGATGACCTCTCGTCCTTGGAAGACGGGCCGGTCTGGCGATCAATGCCCGACGACATCCGCGCCCGATTTACAGAATCCCTGCCGCGCGGGACACGCGATCTGGAGGCCGTGCTCGACGACTTCCACCACCATATCGCCCCCTATGGTACCGGCAATCGGCATCCCCTGTTCATGGGCTGGGTCCACGGCGCCGGCACGCCGGTGGGCATGGTGGCGGAGATGCTGGCCGCCGGCCTCAACGCCAATTGCGGCGGCCGCGACCATGTGGGACTGGCGGTGGAGCAACAGATTACCCGCTGGATGGCTGAGCTTTTTCAGTTTCCCGAGACAGCATCCGGGATCTTCGTGACCGGTACCTCCATGGCCAATTTTCTCGGCGTACTGGTCGCCCGCACCAGGGCGCTCGGCGACGATAGCCGCTCCGGCGGGATGAAAGCCGGGAGCAAACAATTGACGGCCTATGCCAGCACCGATGTTCATGGCTGCATGTCCCAGGCCCTCGACATGGCCGGCATCGGCGCCGGCGCCTTGCGCGGCATTGCCACCGATGACACCGGATCCCTGCGGATCGACGCCCTGGAGGCGGCAATCGATGAGGACCTGACCGCCGGCCATCAGCCGTTCCTGGTCGTCGGCACGGCCGGATCAGTCAATATCGGTGCCATCGACCCGCTCGCTGAACTGGCCGCGACCGCGCGCCAGCATGGTCTATGGTTCCATGTGGATGGCGCTTTCGGCGCGCTCGCCAAGCTGTCGCCGGCACTGGCTCCGCGCCTTGCCGGCATCGAGCAGGCCGATTCCATTGCCTTCGATTTCCACAAATGGGCCCATGTGCCCTACGATGCGGGGTTCCTGCTGGTGCGGGACGCGGAAGCCCATAAACGGGCTTTTGCCAGCCCGGCGGCCTATCTGCAGCGGGCCGAGCGCGGCCTTGCGGCGGGCGAAACCTGGCCGTGCGATCTGGGCCCGGATCTGTCCCGGGGCTTTCGGGCGCTGAAGACCTGGTTCACCCTGCAGACCCTCGGCGCCGACCGGATCGGCGACAGCATCGAAACCTGCTGCCGGGTTGCCCGGCATCTTGAAAAACGCTTGCGCGACCTGCCGATCCTGGAGATGGTCGCGCCGGCGCAATTGAACATCGTGTGCTGGCGACTTGCCGGCGCCGACAGGGATCACATCAACGAGGACATCGTCGCAGACCTGCATGAACGCGGCCTGGCGGCGCCGTCCATGACCATGATCGGCGGCCGTCCGGCAATCCGCGCGGCGATCGTCAACCACCGCACGCGGGAGCACCATATCGACCGGTTCGTGGAAGATCTGGACCAGGTGGTTCGGGCGCGCCTGATCCTCAACGGGCTCTAATACCGGTTTGCATGGATGCAAACCTATCGGCGTTCAAGCGCCACGCAGGCTTCACGCGCCATCAGACGCGGCGCCCGTTCGGGCTTGCGCAATTGCGATGAGTCATACTCATTGCAATTGCGTATAATGCACGTTGTGTTCAATAAGGCTCGGCCCGGGTTGTGAAACTCTCATTCCCGCTTTCGCGGGGAATGACTGCGTGATGTGTCTTGTAAATCCATTTTACCGCAACACGCTTTAGTCGCCGCCCAGTTCCAAGATATCCTTGTGCCCAAAGCCTTTGGCATTGTCGATCAAGACGATGCGGATCGGCCGGAACCGGTAGACCGCGATTTTTGCAAAGCGCGCCGTCAAGTGTGCCGGACCCGACTGGAACAACTTTAAAAAGGCATAGCGGGTGCCGAGCAGATCCAAGGCCGCGCCGCGATTTGCTTCTCCGTCGACCATCGCCGCATGACCGGTCATCTGCAGGCCGCGAATGGCCTGGAAATCGTCAAACTGGCGCGCCATGGTCATGGCGCAGGACGGGCTGTCGGCCAATTGCCGAGAATGATCGCTTGCCGGATCGGAGACCCAGTAGAGAGCAAGATCGGTGTCATGGGCGACCATCAGGGACACCGCGTGGGGACCGGCGGGCCCGCTGGTTGCCAGGGTGGCGACCGTGTGCCCGTCCAATTCACGATAAATCGCCTGTTTCAGGCAGCCTTTTGCTTGATCGTTCACGGGGCCGACACCTATATCCCTTTATCGTCGCGCCTGAATTCGACCGCTCCGGCGAAACGATATTGACGCCGAAGCGGGGTGGCGGGAATAGTGGCACAATGAATACGCGCCGTCATGGCGCGGCCGGTTATTATGATAATTTTGAAAGTGTATTGATACCAATGGCAACAAAGAATGGCGGCGCACGGATCGCCGAAGTTTTACGGACGCACGGCGTGCCCTTCCTGTTTACGCTGTGCGGCGGGCATATTGCGCCCATCCTCGTGGAGTGCAAGAAACGCGATATCCGGGTGATCGATACCCGCCACGAGGCGACCGCCGTCTACGCCGCCGACGCGGTGTCGCGGCTGACGGGGATACCCGGAGTCGCCGCCGTGACCGCCGGTCCGGGGGTGACCAACACCATCACCGCGGTGAAGAACGCGCAAATGGCCCAGTCGCCGGTGGTGTTGATCGGCGGCGCGGCGCCGACGGCATTGAAGGGTCGGGGCGCCCTGCAGGATATCGACCAGATGGCGCTGGTCAAATCGGCAGTCAAATGGTCGAAGGCCGTTAGACGGCTGAAGGATCTGGCGCCGGCGCTCGAACAGGCGTTTTTCAGGGCACGATCGGGCGTCCCCGGTCCGGTCTTCATCGAATGCCCGATCGACCTGCTTTATGACGAGGCCATGATCCGTGACTGGTATGGCGCCGCCCGTTCGGGACGCGGGCTGGCGAACAAGGCGGTGGACCTCTACCTGCACCGCCACGTGAACCGGATATTTGCCGGCGCCGATATTGTTCAGCCGACTAAGAAATATGTCGAAGTCCGGTCGGACATGGACCTGCCGAAGTTGGACATGGCGGCCGAGCAACTTGCCAAGGCGGAGCGTCCGGTCGTGCTCGCCGGCAGCCAGGTGGTCCTCGATCCGCGACGCCTTGCCGACAATGTGGCGGCGATCGAACGGATCGGCGCGCCGGTCTATCTGTCCGGGATGGCGCGCGGACTGCTCGGCCGCGACCATGCCCTGCATATACGCCACAAGCGCCAGGAGGCCCTGCGGCAGGCGGACCTGGTGATCCTGGCCGGCGTGCCCTGCGACTTCCGCCTCGATTACGGCCGGCATATTCCCGGCCGGACATTTCTCATTTCCGCCAATCGCAGCCGCCGGGACGTGCGGCGAAACCGCCGGCCGTCGATCGGCCTGCATACGGATCCGGGCCTGTTTTTGCGCGCGCTTGCCAGTCGCGTGGAGCGCATCACGGGCGATCGCGAAAACTGGATCGGCGACCTAGCCGCCCGGGACGCGGCGCGGGACGAGGAGATCGCCGATCAGGCGCAGGTGCCGGCCGAGCCGATCAATCCGGTGCAGCTTTGCCTGGATATCGAGAATGCCCTTGACGACAAGTCGATTATCATTGCCGATGGCGGCGATTTTGTCGGCACGGCATCCTATATCGTCAAGCCGCGCGGACCGCTAAGCTGGCTCGATCCGGGGGCCTTCGGCACTCTGGGCGTCGGGGCCGGCTTCGCGCTGGGTGCCAAATTGTGCCGTCCTGATGCGGAAGTCTGGCTGCTCTATGGCGACGGTTCCGCCGGCTATTCGATCGCCGAATTCGATACGTTCGTGCGCCACAACATTCCGGTGATCGCGGTGGTCGGCAACGATGCCGGCTGGTCGCAGATTGCCCGGGAGCAAGTGGACATCCTGAAAGACGACGTGGGCACGGTACTGGCGCGGACCGACTATCACCACGTAGCCGCCGGCTTCGGCGGCGCCGGCTTCCTGCTCAATGGCGGCGACGCCAAGAACCGTCCGTTCGAGGCGGCAAAAGCGGCGGCCGCAGCCGGCAAGCCGGCACTCGTCAATGCCCATATCGGGCGGACCGATTTCCGCAAGGGCTCGATATCGATGTAACCGTGCGGCGGTCGAAACTTTGCCAACTAAATTATGAAATTGACCAAACTGTCATTGCCCGGCTTGACCGGGCGAAGACATTGGAGAGTGCGATAGATGTGTGAACTTCATATGGCCGCACTCGGGAATGACAATGGCAACCGACTTGCCGATGATAGTCATGATCATTCATGTGGGACCGGCTGCGGTGTTCGATAAAATATCCGTTTCGATCCAATATCGACGGACTACCCCGCCTCCAAGGTCAGGTCTTGACCGGATTCCATAGCTAGTTATATGTATGCAGCATGCATAATATAACTCTGCTCAACCACCTCTACGCCTTTCATGGATTGCTCGACGACGCCATCGCCTCCGGCAAGGACGATGTCGCGCCCAGTGCCCGCGCGGCCGTGTCGATACTCCTGCGGGAGCCTGGTCAGTCGATCGCCGCCCTTGCCGATCGGATCGGTCTCAGTCACTCGGCGACCGTCCGACTGGTCGATGGTCTGGAGCGGCGTTGGCTGGTGCGCCGGGGCCGCATGGCCGGACGCGAGGTCCAGGTGACGCTGACCGCCAATGGCCGGCGCATGGCACGGCAAATCGCGGAGGCCCGGAACACGGTGCTCGGCGCCCATTTGGCGGCCTTGTCGGCCGAAGAGCAGGCCGAACTCGGCCGACTTTTATCGGCCATCTTGTCTGCGGCGCCCGACAAGTCCGTGCGGGCCGCGCACTGGTGCCGATATTGCGACACCAACCAATGCGATATAGCAGGGTGCCCGACGACCGCTCGCTGACGGCCTTCGGCTTCGCCGTCGTCGCCATGTTCACGGCGCCGCAAACCGGATCACGATCGTCGAAACCGTCATCAAAGATCGGCTTGGCGATCGCGAAGCAGGGCGACAGGGCGAAATCTCGCGCCGCGAACAGGCGCTGGGTATCGCGCCCGCCGATCTGGTCGCCGGGGCAATTGAAAACCGTGCGCCGTGCCTGCGTTCCTGTCCTTGTTTGGCATTGTATCCGGCCAGACCCGGATCGACGGTGGAAAACGCCGTTCCAACTTGATCCATTGGCCGGGGCAAGGCTATCTAGTGGATTGAATCAGACATATGGCATCCCTACGATCCCTTCTCCTGATCTCTTGGCAAGAAGAAGTCCCGCCGGCGATGCTGGCGTATCGTCAAGGGGGCTCGACGCCGCCACAGGTCAGGAGAAGGGATCGTAGGGGTACCATATGTCTGATTCAATCCACTAGTGTCGTATCTCTGATACACCACACCAGGGCGAGAGCCTTAGATTGAACCGGGGGCGTTGATGGTCGCTTTTGGCTTTGCCAGGCGCAAATTTTCTGAATTGACCGAGAAGGAAATCCTGGCGCTGGCCATTACCGCCGAGGAGGAGGATGGGCGCATCTACGCCACCTATGCCGATGCCTTGCGCGAACAATATCCCGGATCGGCCCAGGTTTTCGACGAAATGGCCGAGGAGGAAAGCGAGCATCGCCGCCGGCTCATCGACCTGTTCCGCGAAAAGTTCGGCGACCGCATCCCCCTGGTCCGCCGGGATGATGTGCGCGGCTTCTATCGCCGCCGGCCCTATTGGCAGACCCGCACACTCGGCCTCGACCGGGTGCGCAGGGAAGTGGAACTGATGGAGGCTCAGGCGCGGCGCTTCTATCTCAAGGCGGCCGGCCAGTCCGAGGATGCGTCGATCCGCAAGCTTCTGGTCGATCTCGCGGAGGAAGAGCGCGCCCATGTGTCGATCGCCCACCGCCTGGGTTTGAAAAACGTCCCCGACGATGTTCGGGAAGAAGAAGACGCGGCGGAAAACAAACTGTTTCTGCTGCAGATCGTGCAGCCGGGCCTTGCGGGCCTCATGGACGGTTCCGTCTCAACGCTGGCGCCGCTCTTCGCCGCGGCCTTCGCCACCCATTCCACATGGGAAACGCTTCTCGTCGGTGTCGCGGCTTCCGTCGGCGCCGGCATTTCCATGGGTTTCGCCGAAGCACTGTCCGACGACGGCACCTTGACCGGGCGTGGTTCGCCGCTGATCCGCGGCATTGCCTCCGGCATCATGACGACCATCGGCGGCATCGGTCATACGCTGCCCTATCTGATCCCGGATTTTTACACCGCCACCGTCCTGGCGATAATCGTCGTCATCCTCGAATTGTGGCTGATTGCCTGGATCCGCTACAAATATATGGACACGCCCTTCCTGGCGGCGGCCTTCCAGATCGTCATTGGCGGCGTGCTGGTCTTCCTGGCGGGAATCCTCATAGGCAGCGCGTAGCGACAATTACAGAGCATTCGGAATGACTGATCATCCTCCAGTCATTCCCACGAAAGTGGGAATCCAGGGCTACATCTAAGAGCCTATGATTGTGGCCCTGGATTCCCGCTTTCGCGGGAATGACTGTCCTGTTTGTTTGGCGTGAGTCCGATAATTTCCCGGCAGAACACTCGGTCACCGGCCAATCGCCACTGTTAACAAACAAAAGGGGCAGCCGATGCCGCCCCTGATCGTCGCGCTAATGATCCCGGCCTACCGTTGGGTCGCCGGCGCCAACACCATGACCATTTGCCGGCCTTCCAGCTTCGGTTCCGCCTCCACCTTGGCGATCTCCGCGGTCTCCTCCTTGACCTTCATCAAAAGGTCGTAGCCGAGATTCTGGTGGGCCATTTCGCGGCCGCGAAACCGCAAGGTTACCTTGACCTTGTCGCCGTCGTCGAAAAAGCGCCGGATATTGCGCATCTTCACCTCATAATCATGGGTGTCGATGTTCGGACGCATCTTAATTTCCTTGACATTGACCACGGTCTGTTTCTTGCGGGCTTCCGCCGCGCGCTTCTGGGCCTTGTATTTGTAACGACCGTAATCGAGAATTTTGCAGACGGGGGGCTTGGAATTGGGTGCGATTTCGACAAGGTCCAGTCCGGCTTCGTCAGCCTTTCCCAGCGCCTCGTCGATCGGTACAACGCCGAGATTTTCCCCTTCGCTATCAATTAATTGTACTTCAGCGGCTTGAATTTCCTGATTGGCCCGCGGACCCTCCTTTTGGGGCGGTTGGGCGCGCATTGGACGGCGAATGGTCAGTGTCTCCTTCTATCGTTCATCCAGGTTCCTCAAAGCGAGCGATGCCGGATTCGCTATAGTCCCGGCGCGGTCGCATCCTTCGCGCCGCGTGCTCGGCAGGCAGAATCCGGGGAAATTCTTAAGAAGTCAACCAGATTGACGGTTAACGCGCCATTATTCGCCTTTTGCCGCGGCCAGCAGCCGGTCATAGACGGCCAGCGTCGCCGCGGTCATGGCGGAGACGGAAAAGCGGGCCCGCACATGGGCACCGGCCCGCCTGGCCAAGGCATCGACATCGTCCGGCGCCATATCCAACACCGTCTCGATCGCCGCTGCCAAGGCGTCCGCGTCGCCGGCCGGAACCCGAAATCCCGTGCATTCGGCGGCATCGACTTCCGGTGGCGCCAACACCGTCTCGGGAACGGCACCGAGATCTGAGACGATCACCGGCACGCCGATCGCCTGGGCTTCCACCGCCGCCCGGCCGAACGCTTCCGGCTCGGTAGAACAGACGACGCAGACCGATGCCACGGCCAGCGCCGCCGGCACTGCGTCGCAATGGCCGACAAGATGCACCCGGTCCTGCAGGCCGTGCCCGGCGATCTGCCTCTTCAGGCCGTCGACATAAGCGTCCCGGCCCTGGGCGTCGCCGGCTAATACTGCGACTATGTCGGACTTATGGGATATCCGCGCCATGGCGTCGACCAGCACCGCCTGACCTTTCCATCCCGTCAATCGGGCGACCTGCAGGACGATCCGCGCGCCATCGGCGATCCCCCAGTCCCGCCGGAGCGCCGCCATGCGCGCCGGGCTCACCGCGTCGCGGCGAAACCGCGCCAGATCGGTACCGCGATGGATCACCGTGATCCGGTCGGCGGCAAAGGGATGCCGCGCTGCGATCAGCCGGCCGATATAAGCCGAATTGGCGATTACCGCATCACCGCGCGCCATCACCGAATTATAGGCACCCTTCAAGGCGCCGGCCTGCTTATAGGCGCCGTGATAGGTGGTCACCAGCGGCCGGCCCGTACGCCTGGCCGCCATCAGCGCCGACCAGGCCGGTGCCCGGCTGCGGGCGTGCAGAATATCGACATCATGCTCGCCAACGAGTTTTGCAATCCGGCCGGCATTGGACCACATCGTCAGCGGGTTCTTCGATTTGAGCGGCAGCGCGATATGGTGCCCGCCGGCTTCCTCCACCAGCCGGACCATCCGCCCGCCCTGGCTGGCGACCAGCGAGTGCCAGCCGGCCCCGGCGGCAGCGGCCGCCACGTCCACGGTCGTCTGTTCGGCGCCGCCGGTCTCCAGTTCCGGGATGATCTGCAACAGGGTCGGTCGCGCGGACACCGGGCTTTCTTTCTTTTGGCCCGTGTGCCACACGGGAGCGAAATGAATTGATCGCTGAGTGATAGAATGCCTGACCGCCAACCGCAATTCCTGACCGTCGGAACCGGCAATGAGGCCCGCCAGATCGCCATCTTTCACGACGATGGTCGGATGCCGGGCCTATTGTGGCTCGGCGGCTTCAAGTCCGACATGGTGGGCACCAAGGCCCAGGCCCTTTCTGAGTGGGCCGTGGAGAACGGGCGCGCCTGCACCCGTTTCGATTATTCCGGCCACGGATTGTCCGGCGGCGCCTTCGCCGACGGCACCATTTCCCGCTGGCTGGAAGAATCGATCGCCGTCTTCGATCGGTTCTGCGCCGGGCCTACTGTGCTCATCGGCTCCTCCATGGGCGGCTGGCTGGCTCTGCTCCTGGCGCGTACCCATCTGCGGGCGACCGGCAATAAGGACGGCCGCCTGCACGGCATGGTCCTGATCGCGCCGGCCGCCGATTTCACCGAGGAATTGATGTGGAAGCGCTTTCCCGAAGCGGTCAAAAAGCAGATTGAGGATATCGGTTATTTCGAACGGCCATCGGACTATTCTGAGGATCCCTATCTGATCACCCGGGCCCTGATCGAGGACGGCCGCAAGAACCTGCTCTTCGGCGCACCGATCGAAACCGGCTGCCCGGTGCATATCCTGCAAGGGATCGAAGACCCGGACGTGCCTTGGCGCCACGCCCAGGAACTGGTGTCGCGGCTTGCCTTTGACGACGTGGTGCTGACCCTCGTCAAGGACGGCGACCACCGCCTGTCGCGGCCCCAGGATATCGACCGCCTGTTGCGCACCGTTTCGGCGATGGTGGACCGAGATTGAGAACGACGGAATGCCGGTGTCGTGACCGATGGTCGTCTCCTGACAATCCGTCGCGTCATCCCGTGCGCATTGCAGCATGAAATGCTGCGATGCAGATACGGGATCTCGCCAATCGGATGCCCCGCGGGATCGCCAGGTCCCGGGTCTGCGAAGCGGCACTTCGCGCCGCATCGCGCACGGGATGACGCGGATTTACTCTGATTGGTACGTCAAAATGAACCACACTAAGACGAGCACAACACTATTGGCCCCGCCAGGTTCCCGATTGCCACAGGGCGGTGAGCGCCTCCCGATAGGTGGGCATGGACGGCGCCCAGCCCAGTTCCGCCTTTGCCCTGGCGTTTGAGACCCGTTTGTTTTCGCCATAGAAAGACCGCGCCATGGCTGTCATATCGGCGGTGGCGAAATCGACCTCCGGCGGCGGCGTCATGCCCATCAGGTCCGCGGCGTAGGCAACCACGTCCTGAGGCGGCGCCGGTTCATTGTCGGTAATATTGAAAACGCCATCGGCCGCCCCCTCCGCGGCAAGGGCGACGGCCGACGCGATATCCTCCACATAGATGCGGTTGAACACCTGGCCGGGCTTGATGATCCGCTTGGCGCGGCCGGTGGTCAGGTTGACGAAACCGTTGCGGCCGGGACCGTAAATCCCCGACAGCCGGAAGATCGCCAGCGGCACGCCGAGTTCCGCCGCCATCTCCCGCCAGCGCGTCTCGGCCGCCAACCGCCAGCGCGACCGGTCGCTGACCGGACTGCAGGGGCTCTCCTCGTCCACCCAGGCGCCATCATGATTGCCATAAACGCCGACGGTGGACAGATAGCCGATCCATCGCAGATCGGTGGCCGCGGCGAGATCGGCGCCATGATGGTTGAGTGCCGGATCACCCTTGGCATTCGGGCCGATGGAGACGAGTAGATGGCTGGCGGAACGCAAGGCTTCGTTGATCCCCGGGCCGGGCCGCTCACCGTCGAACAGATAGGCGTTGACGCCCAACGCACCGATCGCCGCCATCCCACCATCCGACCGGGTGGTGCCGCTGATTTCGCGGCATTGCGCGCCCAGTCGCCCGACGATGGCCCGCGCTGAATAGCCAAGTCCGAAAATGAACAGGTTCATCTGAAGGGCCTCCGGGCCGGAATAGAATTCGCCCATGATGGCGCACGGATCTGCACAGCGATACTGGCGGCGGTCATAGGTATGACTGCCGGCGCCGTCAATCGTCTCGGTAATGCTCACAGCGATCGCCAAAAGGCTCGAAGCCGGCGCATCGGCCACCGCCGGCTCCAAAGCCCGTAATTGCCGTATCCGTTGATCGCCCCATATCGGTGAAATCGCTGACCGATGGCTGAATCTCGCCGATAAGTATTTGTCAGCACAACATGTATCTGCCACAATCGGATCCACCGGTGCGGCGGTCATAACAAGAACACCCCTTTGGGAGGACATCCGACATGGAAATGAAAGGCGAGTATCGCATTCCCGCCACTCGCCAGCGAGTCTGGGAAGCCCTCAATGATCCGGACATTTTGAAGGATTGTATTCCCGGCTGCCAGGATCTGGAAATGGTGTCCGACACGGAGATGACCGCAACCGTGGTCTCCAAGATCGGACCGGTAAAGGCCAAATTTACCGGCGCGGTGACCCTGTCCAACCTCAATCCGCCCGACAGTTATACGATTTCCGGCGAGGGCAAGGGCGGCGTCGCCGGATTTGCCAAGGGCGGCGCCGATGTCAACCTTGCCGAGGACGGCGCCGATACCGTGCTGACCTACGAGGCCAAGGCCCAGGTCGGCGGCAAGCTGGCGCAACTGGGATCCCGGCTGATCGATTCAACCGCCAAGAAAATGGCCGACGATTTTTTCGGCAAATTCGCTGAAACCGTCGGCGGCGGTACCGCGCCGCAGGCGGACGACCAGACGGAGGAACATGGCGAGGGTGTGATCGCCGAAGCCGTCCACAAAGTGGAGGAAGTCGCCGAATCCGCTGCCCAAAAGACGGTGGAAACCGTCAAGGAAGCGGAAGAGGTGGTTGAAGAAGCCGCCGCGCGCGGCCTGTTCGGCGGTGCCATGATGTGGGGCTGGATCGCGCTTGCCGCAATCATCATCGTCATATTGCTATTAAACAATTAGACAACGAACCAAACCGGACCGCCCGGCCGGGTCGGTCTCAGCGAGTGCCAAGGGAGGTAATGAATGACAACCGTCTCCATGACCGTGAACGGGAGGAGCGTCTCGGCGGACGTCGAGGACCGAACGCTTCTGGTCGACTATCTGCGCGAGTCACTGGGCCTGACCGGGACCCATGTGGGATGTGACACCTCGCAATGCGGGGCCTGCGTGGTCCATGTCAACGGCAAGGCCGTTAAATCCTGCACCATGCTTGCCGTTCAGGCGTCCGACGCCAGCGTGACGACGGTCGAGGGTCTTGCCTCGAACGGCGAATTGCATCCGATCCAAGCGGCTTTCCATGAAAATCACGGCTTGCAATGCGGTTTCTGTACGCCCGGCATGCTGATGGCCGCGGTCGACATGATCAGTCGCTATGGCGGTCAGCTCGACGAAGCCACCATCCGCGAGGAACTGGAAGGCAATATTTGCCGCTGCACCGGCTATCACAACATCGTCAAGGCGATCAAAGCCGCGGCCGACCAGATGTCCGCCGCCGCTGCCGAATGACAGAACAATCCGTTTAGGGAGATAAGCCATGGGAGCCGAGGGAATCGGTGCACGCGTCGCCCGCAAGGAAGACAGGCGCTTCATCACTGGCAAAGGCCGCTATACCGACGATATCAAGGTGCAGGACATGACTAGCGCCGCCTTCGTCCGGAGTCCGCATGCCCACGCCAAAATCAATTCAATAGATATTTCCAAAGCCGCCGCCATGCCCGGCGTGGTTGGCGTATTGACGGGGGATCAATTAGTCGCCGACGGGATCGGCAATATCATTTGCGGTTGGATGATCCATTCAAAGGATGGATCGCCGATGAATATGGGCGCCTGGCGGGCGCTCGAGCCGGAGACCGTGCGCCATGTTGGCCAGGCGATCGCCATCGTCGTTGCCGAAACGCGCGAACAGGCCCGCGATGCCGCCGAAGCGGTGGATGTCGACTATGAGATTCTGCCTTCGGTCATCGATCTGCGTGATGCCAAATCACCGGGCGCGCCGCAACTTCATCCCGAAGCCGCCAACAATCTGATCTACGAGTGGGAACTTGGCGATGCCGCGGCGGTGGATGCGGCAATGTCAAACGCGGCCCATGTCACCAAGTTGGAAATCACCAACAACCGGCTGTCGCCGAATGCCATCGAGCCGCGGTCGGCGATCGCCGTCTATGACACGGCGGAAGATCACTATACGCTCTATTCCACATCGCAGAATCCCCATGTGGCGCGCCTGGTTCTGTCGGCCTTCTACGCCGTGGCGCCGGAGCACAAGCTCAGGGTGATCGCCCCCGATGTGGGCGGCGGCTTTGGGTCGAAGATCTACATCTATCCGGAGGAAATCGCCTGCCTTTGGGCCTCCAAGCGCACCGGCCGGTCGATCAAGTGGACGGCCGATCGCGCCGAATCCTTCCTCACCGACGCCCATGCCCGCGATCATGCGACAACAGCGGAAATGGCCTTTGACGCCGACAATAATATTACCGCGATCCGGGCCAGCACGGTGGCCAATCTCGGCGCCTATATGTCGCTATTTTCGTCGTCGGTGCCGACCTATCTCTACGCCACTTTGTTGTCGGGCCAATATAATATCCCGGCGATCTATTGTTCCGTAGACGCGGTCTACACCAATACGGTGCCGGTGGACGCCTATCGCGGCGCCGGCCGGCCGGAAGCGACTTTCGTCGTGGAACGGCTGGTGGAAACCGCGGCCCGCGAACTCGGTGTCGATCCGACCGATCTGCGGCGGCAGAATTTCATCCAGGAGTTCCCCCATCAGACCCCGGTGATCATGGCCTATGACGCAGGCGATTTCGGGGCCTCCCTGGATGTCGCCAAGATCGCCATCGACTATGACGGCTTCGGCGCCCGCCGGGCCCAGTCGGAAGCGGAAGGCAAGATGCGCGGCATTGGCTTTTCCAGTTATATCGAAGCCTGCGGCATTGCCCCCTCGGCGGCGGTCGGCTCGCTTGGCGCCGGTGTCGGCCTTTGGGAATCGGCGGAGGTGCGGGTCAATCCGGTCGGCACGATCGAGATCCTGACCGGTGCCCATAGTCACGGCCAGGGCCACGAGACTGTCTTTGCCCAATTGGTGTCCGATCGCCTGGGGCTCGGCGTCGATCAGGTGTCGGTCATTCATGGTGATACCGACAAGGTGCAGTTCGGCATGGGAACCTATGGGTCCAGGTCGGCCGCTGTCGGTGCCTCGGCCATTTCCAAAGCGCTTGACAAGGTCGAGACCAAGGCCAAGAAGATCGCCGCCCATCTGATGGAGGCCGCGGAGGCCGACATCGTCATTGAGGACGGCAACTTCAAGGTCGCCGGCACCGACAAGGAAGTGCCGATGGCCGGCGTGGCGCTCGCTGCCTATACCGCCCACAACCTGCCCGAAGGCATGGAGCCTGGCTTAAAGGAAGGTGCCTTCTACGATCCGGCGAACTTCACCTTCCCGGCCGGCACTCATATCTGTGAAGTGGAAGTCGATCCGGATACCGGCAAGGTGGATATCCTCAACTTCGTCGCCGCCGATGATTTCGGCACGATCCTCAATCCGATGATCGTTGAGGGCCAGGTCCATGGCGGGTTGACGCAAGGCATCGGCCAGGCGCTTTTGGAAGGTGTCGGCTATGATGAGAACGGGCAGCTTCTGACCGGGTCCTATATGGACTACACCATGCCGCGCGCCGCCGACGTGCCGAGCTATACCCTGTCGCACACCGTGACCGAGTGTCCGCACAATCCGCTCGGCGTGAAGGGCTGCGGCGAGGCTGGGGCGATCGGCTCGCCGCCGGCGGTTATCAACGCCATCACCGATGCCATTGGCAACAACAACCTGTCGATGCCGGCAACGGCGGAGAAGGTCTGGCGCGCCATTCAAGAAAGCCGTCAGGCGGCCGAATAGGAGGAAATAATGTACGAGACCACGTATCATCGGCCGTCAAGCGTCGCCGAAGCCGCCCAGATGGCGGCGGGCACTGAGGACGGCAAATTCCTGGCCGGTGGCCAGACCCTGATCCCGACCATGAAGCAGCGCCTCGCCGCGCCCACCGATCTGGTGGATATCGGCGGCCTTGCCGAATTGCAGGGGATCGATGCGGGCGGTTCAGCGGTTGCCATCGGCGCCGCCACGACCCATGCCGAGGTGGCCGGTTCCGATGCCGTCGCCAATTCAATCGGCGCGCTTTCCGATCTTGCCGGCATGATCGGCGACCCCCATGTGCGCCATATGGGCACGCTTGGCGGTTCGGTGGCCAATAACGATCCGGCGGCCGATTATCCGGCGGCCGTGCTCGGCCTCGGCGCCACCGTGGAAACCAACAAACGGTCGATCGCCGCCGACGACTTCTTCACCGGCCTGTTCGAGACCGCGCTTGGTGATGACGAGATCATCACCCGCATCTCGTTCCCGGTGCCTGAGGCCGCCGGCTATGCCAAGTTCCCCAATCCGGCGTCGCGCTACGCCATGGTCGGGGTCTTTGTCGCCAGAACTTCGGGCGGCGTTCGCGTGGCCGTGACCGGCGCCGGCGACAACGGGGTCTTCCGGTCGTCGGCCCATGAACAGGCCCTTGCCGGCAATTGGAGCCAGGCGGCCGCCGCAGGCGTATCGGTCGGTGCCGATGGCATGCTCTCCGATATCCACGGATCCGCGGACTATCGCGCCCACCTGATCTCGGTAATGGCCGGCCGGGCAGTCGCCGCGGCCACATAAGGGGCGGTTGTTAGCCTGCGAATAAATCCTTGCGCGGGCCGGTATGTGGGACCTCTCCTCCCCCGTGCCGGCCCGCGTTTCATTCGGTACCAAGACGGCCGATCTCGGCGGTAGCGCCACATTCAACTGTTCGTCAGGTCATCCGGTTTCATGGCTCGTTAAGGCGCTTGTTATAGATTGTGCCGCTTAACCTATTGCGTTTTAATGAGTTTGTAGTAGGCGCCGATGGTTGCTCCGGGACCGGTCACGATGTCCGCCGCGATTGCCGGTCCGTCCCCGGCCGGACGGGACGATGGCGCCGCAGAAGCGGCGCGGATCAAGGCCGAAATCCTGTCGGCGCGCAGCGAAAAGCAATGCACGACGTGCGAGGGCGATCAGGACAAGCTCGACGAAAAGATCCAGGCGCTGGAAACCAAGCTGCGCCAGGTGCAGTCGACGCAACGGATTGAACCGGCACAGACAGCGGACTCAGTATCCGGGCCGCAAGACGCGGCGGATCGATTTCGATCCGATCTCGGTAGGACGAATGCGTCGGAAACGATGGCCATCAGAAAGGCCGACCTCGGCCCCGACGGCTTGAACGCCGCATCCAAATTGAAAACCGAATACGACAAATCCGGCCAGGAGCACCGGGCAAATACACCGTTTCAGGCCTCCAATGACGGCCGCTTTGATCCCGGACGCTTTCTGGATATCACGGCCTGACTGACGCCCATATTCCATTCCGTGTTGACCCGCGATCGGGCCGGGCGTTCAATAGCGCCATCTCGGATTGAGGCGCATTGCGGAAGAATGGATTCACAAGCCACCACACACAGTCATTCCCGCTTTCGCTGGAATGACTGTTTCATAATTCGTATCGAACCCGATAGAACGCAACGCGCATTAAATGACAGAGGCCGCCGCCATGACCATCCCGCGATTTTCCGCGCCCGCCGAGGGTCGCCTGAGCGATGATATGGTGTCCGCCTATCGCCGCGACGGCGTTCTCGTTTTGGAAGACTTTGTTTCCGGCGCCGCTTGCAATGACCTGATCGGCCATATCCGGCGCCTGGTCGAAACCGTCGATCTCGACACGGTCCGCACGATCTTTTCGACGACCAGGCGCGATCACGCCGCCGCCGCCTATTTCCGCGAATCCGGGGACAAGATCCACGTCTTCTTCGAGGAGGGCGCCTTCGATGCCGATGGCGCGCTGACCGCGCCTCGCGGCCGGGTGCTCAACAAGATCGGCCATGCCATGCACGATCTTGACGAGGATTTCGATCGCTTTTCCCGCACCGACGCGCTGGCCAATGTGGCTGACGGGATTGGCCTGAATGACCCCGGCATCGTTCAATCCATGGTGATCTTCAAGCAGCCCCGGATCGGCGGCGAAGTGGTCATGCATCAGGACGCCACCTTCCTGCATACCGACCCGGTCTCCGTCACCGGCTTCTGGTTCGCTCTTGAGGATGCCGATTGCGATAATGGCTGTCTGTATGCCATTCCCGGTGGGCACAAGGCGGGCCTGAAGGAGCGTTTCCATTATAGCGGAGACGAATTGGTGATGACGGCCCTGGAGGACACGCCCTGGAGCGGCGATCCGGTTCCCCTGGAAGCGAAAAAAGGAACCCTGGTGGTGCTGCATGGCCTGCTGCCCCACTGGTCGGGGCCCAATCTTTCGGACCGGTCACGCCAGGCCTATGTAGTGCATGCGGTCGACAAGGGCGCCCGTTGGTCTGACGATAACTGGCTGCGCCGTCCCGCCCATATGCCGCTAAGCGGATTTCGCCGATGATCCCCAAGGCGGAGTTGCACTGCCATCTTGAAGGGGCCATGCCGCCGGCCCTGGCGCGGCGCCTGGCATCCCGCTATACCGTTGATATTGGGGATATATTCGATACGGACGGTTATTATCGCTGGCATGATTTCTCGTCGTTTCTGGCCGTTTATGACCAGGTGGCGGGCCTGTTGAAGCGCCCGGAGGACTATCGCGACCTGGCCCACGATTATTTCGTCTCCATGGCCGGGGAGGGCTGTATTTACGGCGAGGTCTTCGCCTCCGCCGATCATGCCGCCCGGATCGGCTGCGACTATCTGGACATGATCGAGGCCATCGATGCCGGCATGGCCGATGCGGAAGACGCGACCGGCATTGTCGGCCGCATCGTCCTGACCGCGATCCGTCATTTCGGTCCGGAGCAGGCGGAGGAGACGGCGCGCCTCGCCCGCGACCATCCGCATTCGCGGGTGACCGGCTTCGGCATGGCCGGGGAGGAGCGCTATGGCCGCGTATCGGATTACGTCCGCGCCTTTGCCATCGCCCGCGATGCCGGACTGCAGATCACCGTCCATGCCGGCGAACTGGATGGTCCTCAGAGCGTGCGCGACGCGCTTGACCATATTCGGCCGGTCCGCATCGGCCATGGCGTGCGGGCGATTGAGGATGATGACCTGGTCCGCCGTCTGGCCGACGAGGCGGTGGTGCTGGAAATCTGCCCGGCTTCCAATATCGCCATGAAGCTCTATCCCGATCGCGCCGCCCATCCCTTTGCGCGTCTGGCGGCGTCCGGCGTCAAAGTGACGCTGAGTTCGGACGACCCGCCCCATTTCCACACTTCCATTGGCGGCGAATATGCCGATTGCGCCCGCCATGACGGTTATAGGGATGATCAACTCATTGACGTGACCCGGCAATCGGTGCTGGCCGCCTTCGTCGATGAAGAGACCCGGGCCGACCTGCTGCGTCGTCTCGATAAGGCGGGATCGTGACATCTATCCACCGTACAGGGCACACAAGTGTTTTCCGCAAGCCGGATTCCTGATTAAAAAGGGGAAACCAATTATCTCAGGGGATCCCATGTCCGGCGCCACCGTCATCGACCATCCGCTGATCCAGCACAAGCTGACGATCATGCGCGACAAAAACACCTCCACGGCCGGGTTTCGTCAATTGCTGCACGAAATCGCGCACTTGCTCTGCTATGAAGTCACCCGCGACCTGGCCTTGACCACCAAGCGGATCGAGACCCCCCTGGCGCCCATGGATGCGCCGACGCTCGCCGGCAAGAAACTGGTTTTCGCGTCCGTCCTGCGCGCCGGCAACGGCCTGCTGGAAGGCATGCTCGATCTGGTGCCGGCGGCCCGGGTTGCCCATGTGGGGCTTTATCGCAACCCCAAGACCCTGGAGCCGGTGGAATATTATTTCAAGGCGCCCGACGACCTCGCCGACCGCACCACGATCGTCGTCGATCCCATGCTGGCGACGGCGAATTCGGCGACCGCGGCGGTAGAACGGCTGCGCGAGCGTGGCGCCAGGGATATTCGCTTCGTCTGCCTGCTGGCCGCGCCGGAAGGCATCGAACGCTTCCGCGCCGCCTTGCCGGATGTGCCGATCTATACCGCCGCGATCGACAGTCACCTGAACGAAAAGGGCTATATCGTGCCCGGCCTGGGCGATGCCGGCGACCGCATGTATGGCACCAAGTAAGCGGCGGGTGGCCGTGCCGGCGATGATCACGATGGCCGCCTGGCCGGCCTGACGGAGTCATGTCCGCCGTCAAACTGCCGGTCGATGCCGTCCTCCCGGACCTTCTTGCCGCCCTCACACACACCAAGTGCGCCATCGTCATCGCACCCCCCGGCGCCGGCAAGACAACACGCGTGCCGCCCGCTCTGCAGCGCGCCGATTGGTGCGGCGACCGTCGTGTCATCGTGCTAGAGCCACGGCGCCTGGCGGCCCGCGCCGCGGCCCGGCGCATGGCCGTTGAGCGCGGCGAAAAAACCGGTGACAGCGTCGGCTACCGGGTCCGCTTCGACACCAAGATCGGACCGGCCACCCGGATCGAGGCGGTGACCCCCGGCATTTTCACACGCATGATCCAGAACGATCCGGAGCTTACCGGTGTGGCGGCGGTCATCTTCGACGAATTTCACGAACGCAATCTGGAAAGCGATCTCGCATTGGCCCTGAGCCTCGATACGCAGGGTGGTCTGCGCGACGATCTGCGCATCGTCATCATGTCCGCGACTCTCGATGCCGACCGTCTCTCGGCCATGCTTGACGGTGCGCCGGTGATCGAATGCCGCGGCAAGTGGCATCCGGTGACCATGGACTACCGGCCACGGGCGCCAAACCATCGAGTCGAGGCGGCGGTCGCTGATGCCTGCCGATCGGCGCTTGTCGATCACGACGGCGGCATTCTGGCCTTTCTCCCCGGGCAGGCGGAGATCCGCCGCACCGCGGAAGGCCTTGCCGATCGGTTGCCGCCGAAAGTTGATATCCGTCCCCTCTACGGCGCCCTGGATATCCGTGACCAGGACCAGGCGGTGCGGCCGGCCGAACCGGGTCGCCGCAAGGTGGTACTTGCCACATCGATCGCCGAGGCGTCGATCACCATTGAGGACGTACGCGTCGTCATCGATAGCGGGCTCGCCCGGCGCCCGCGCTTTGAACCGGCGACCGGCCTCACCCGATTGGAAACCGTCCGGGCCTCCAAGGCGGCGATCGATCAGCGGCGCGGCAGGGCCGGCCGGGTAGCGCCGGGCCATTGCATCCGGTTGTGGCATGAGGGCCAGACCCGGTCGCTCGATGCCTATGACCGGCCCGAAATCCTGGAAGCCGATCTGGCGGGCCTGGTCCTCGATCTGGCGATCTGGGGCGTCCGCGATCCGGCCATGGTGCGCTGGCTCGATCCGCCGCCGGCAAGGGCGGTCGACCAGGCCCGCCGCCTGTTGCGGGATCTCGGCGCGATTGCCGAAGACGGCACGGTGACAAAGGCCGGACGGGCGATGGCACAGCGCCCGCTACATCCGCGCCTGGCCCACATGGTCACTGCGGCCGACGCCGCAGATCAGGGACTTGCGGCGCAAATTGCAGGTCTGTTGTCGGAGCCGGGATTGGGCGGTCGATCGGTGGATTTACGCGACCGGCTGCGGCGGTTTCAATCCGATACCGGCCGCCGCGCCCGTCAGATGCGCAAGCAGATGCAAACCTGGCTTGACATCGACAAACGCGATGACCATGCGCCTACGGATCTGGAGGCGGCCGGTCGGGTATTGGCGCTCGCCTATCCCGACCGCATCGCTCAAGCTCGCGGACTTCCCGGATCGTTCCGCCTCGCCAATGGCCGCGGCGCGGCCTTGGATCCGGAAAACCCCCTCGCCGGTGCACGGTTCCTGACGGTGGCGGAAGTCCAGGGCACGGCCGCGTCCGGCCGGATCACGCTCGCCGCCCCGATCGATCGTGGGGAAATCGAAAATCTGTTTGCCGATCGCATAAAAACGATTTCTTCGGTTACGTTCGACACGGAGACAGGGGCCGTCCGCGCCCGCCGCCGGCGTCTACTGGAAAAACTCGTCCTGGAAGACGTCGCCGATCCGGCGCCGAATCAAGAGCAGGTCGGTGCGGCCCTGCTCGACGGTATCCGGACGATCGGGATCGATGCCTTGCCATGGACAGCGGCTGCCAGGTACCTTCGCGCCCGCATCGCCCATCTGCGCGCCGGCGACGAGGCCTGGCCGGATCTCACCGAGGAAATGCTGACCCGGACGTTGAAGGATTGGCTCGGACCATTTCTGACCGGGAAAACCCGTCTTGCCGATATCACGGCGAAAGAACTGGATGCGGCGATCGAGGGGCTGCTGCCGTGGTCCATGCGCCGCGATCTCGATCGCCTGGCGCCGAGCCACTTCGAAACCCCGGCCGGCTCCAGGCTGCCGATCGACTATGGCGCCGATCCCGGCCCCCGTGTCGCCGTCAGGGTCCAGGAGGTCTATGGCCTGACGGACCATCCCGTCATTGCCGGCCGGCCGCTGGTCTTTGAATTGTTGTCGCCGGCGCGGCGGCCGATCCAGGTGACCACGGACCTGCCGGGATTCTGGCGCGGCTCATGGGCCGACGTGCGCGCCGACATGAAGGCCCGCTATCCGAAGCACGACTGGCCGGCGGAACCGCAGAAGGCCGTTGCCAACAGAAATGCCGGGCGGCGCCGGCCGCGATGACCGCGATCAGGCGCGTTGCGCCTTCGACCGGTTCTTGAGTTCGGCCTTCCGTTTTCGCAGGCGTTCATTGTCGGGAAACCGCGCCGCGCCGTCTTCGATCGCTTTACCGGCCTTTTTGAATTGCTTCATCATGCGGTGGCTCTGGGCGGTCAGCAGGTAGAAGTCCGGCGTCGGCGCGTTCTGCCGGAAGGCGCTTTCCAACCGGGACAAGGCGAGTTCGGGCTTGCGCCGCGCCAGATGCAGGCGCGCCGACAGGATCGCCTTGTCCTGCTGGTGGGCCTCGATTTCAAGGCACAGATCATTGATTAACAGGCCGATATCCCGCAGGGTTGGCACGTCGAAACGGTCCGCCGCCTCGGCTTCCGGCAAGGCCGGTGGCGTAAGGTCGATCCCGAAACGCTCTTTCGTGTAGTCGACCTGGCGGTCCACCTTTTCCGTCAATGCGGCGAGTACCTTTTCAGGCAAGGTGAATTTTTGTCCCGAAATCGCCGTCAATTTCTGGGTCAGCAGGCGCGACCGACGCGCGTTCCATGCACCGTCTTCCAGCATCGGCAGGTCCGTGGCCACCGCATCGGCGATCATCGCTCCCTCCATGGAGAGGCTCTCGTTGTCGCGCACCCGGATAATGCTGTCCGCGACTGCCGGATCCATGCCGATCGCCTGGCAGAAATCATCGATAATGTCCCCGTTGACCAGGCTGTCCCGGTGGAATTCGCGGACAATTATGGCGTTCAGTCCGAAGGTCGCCACATAGGTGTCCTCAAGCACCGTCGGCCCAAAAAAGGTCGGCTGATCGTGAATGTCGGCAAGCGACGCCTCGCCGCCCTTGACCGCCTGTTGCGAGGCGCTCAGCGTGTGGGCGAGCGGATGGCGGATATAGCAGACCACCCGGATCGTCGAAAAATACGGCTCAAGCAGGCTCTTGAGCGCCCGGCACTGCTCCGCGTCGATGCCGATCAGATATTCGGAAGAGAAAATAACCGTATGGTGGTCGCCGTCACCAGCGGTTTCATGGAAATAGGTCAGCAAACGCTGCTGGAATTCCTGCGCACTTTGCTCAGAATCGCGGCGCCGCTTGAACGGAGCGGGCCACCGGACCTGATCGTCGGTGATACAGGCACGCAAGAACATGTGGTTATGGGAAATGTCGGGATAGAGATAGCCATGGCGCGCCAGGTCCCTGCGGGACCGGTGGAGGGCAAGTTGCAGGCTCGACGTCCCGGTCTTGCCGCTGCCGATATGGAGATAGCAGGTTCGGTTTTGCTGCATTTGGTTTTGCTGTGTCCGCTGCCGCGATAATTCTTTCCAAGCCTGCAATTAGCAGAAGGCTGCTCGTTATGACAGTCTCGATCCGTGTTCCGGCGGCCGTTCAACTGCCGCTGGCCGCGCGGCCGGCGAGTTTTCGCCGCAAGGTCTTGTGCTCGGGAAAGCGCCGTGCTCCGGCGGATAAGGCCGCCCGGGCCTTGCCGGCCTCCCGCCGGGCCTCGTGGATGCTGGCAAGCAACAGGAAATAGCGCGGGGCCGGTGGATATTTTCGGGCGATCTCGTCCATTTTTTGAAGTGCCTTATCCGTGGCGCCGCCGGACAGCAGCAGCTTGGCCTGGTCGAACGCGTGAATTCGCTCAAGGGTCTCGATTTTTTTACCCATGGCATTGAGCAGCAGACCGATATCCCGCAGCGTTTCGTCGTTCCACAATGCACCGGGCGCCTGCCCGGCCTCGGCGGGTGGGGTCAGCGTCACGCCAAACCGGTCGCGCACATAGACCACTTCCCGGTCGATGGCATCGGCGACCCCATCGGCCGCCGACGCGGGCAACGCGAAGGCCTGGCCGGAAATCCTGGTCAGCGCCATTTGCAGTTTGCCGGACCGTTCAGTGTTCCAGCGGCCGCCGTCCAGTCGCGGCAATTCCGTGGCGATGGCATTGGCGATCAGTGCCGCCTCCATCGACAGGCTCTGATTGGCGGCAAGCCGTTGCAGACCGGCGGCAACCGTATCGCGCATGCCGATCGTTGCACAGAAATCGTCGATCACGTCGCCCTTAACGAGGGCATCGCGGTGAAAGTTCCTGACCGTGATCGCGTCGTGGCCGAACGCCGCGATATAGGTCTGCTCCAGGCGTGTCGGCCGGAAAAATCCCGGCCGGCGGCTGATCTC
This sequence comes from Rhodobiaceae bacterium, assembly GCA_965224185.1. Lineage (GTDB taxonomy): Bacteria > Pseudomonadota > Alphaproteobacteria > Rhizobiales. Next base: position 1,762,631 of record OZ245042.1, read on the forward strand.
GGTGAGCGTATGGGCATTGGTGCCGGTCTTCAGGGCTTGCTGGGCGATGCTGTGGATATGGGCCAGGGGATGTCGCAGGTAGCAGATGATTTCGATGCGATCGAAATACCGCCGCAAGATCTCCCGCAATTGGCTGCAATCCTGATAGCGCAGATTGGCAAGCGACTCGGCTGAAAAGATGACCCGGTCGCAGTCCGAACCGGTGACCGTGCGGTCGAGATAGTCCAGACAGTCCTGGCGGAAGGCAGCCGCGCTCTCTTGATCGTCCATCCGTTTGCGCACCATCACCGGCCAGCGGGATCGGTTTTCAACGGCGCACACGGTCAGGAAGGTATGGTTCCGCATCCGGCCCGGATAAAGATAGCCGTGCTCGGCAAGATGATCGCGGCCGCGATAGAGCGCGCCTTGTATGCTCGTTGTCCCGGTCTTGCCGACGCCGATATGCAGGAAGCAAATTTTCGACTTGCTCATGAACGATCCGGCTACCGGTCCCGCTGCGGCCGGCAACCGGCTCCAAGGGACATCCCCTATTTCATGTATTGATAATTGAATGCCGCGCCATGTCCAGCGGACATTATTGCCGGTTACAACCGGTGCGGATCAGGACGGAGCCCGCAGATTCTTGAAAATGTCCCGAAGCCCATCGTCGTCGGGAAACCGGGTCACACCGCGGCCTGCTGTTTCAAGAGCCCGCTTCCGCTGCCCCAGCTTAATGTCGATCCGCGCCAGGAGCCGGTAATATTCGGCCGTCGGCGTCAGGTTCCGCATCTTCTTGATCAGCCGTTCGCGCGCCAGGTCCGGCTTCCCCCGGGCCAGCAATAGGGTCGCCGTCAACAGGGCGTTCTGCCGGCGCAGGTCTTCCACCATGCCGCCCAGGCGGTTGAGCTGCAGGCCGATATCCCGCCTTGTGTCATCGCTCCATGCCTCCTCGTCGGCCGGCTCCGGCAGATCCGGCGGTTGCAGGTTGATGCCGAACCGCTCCTGGACATAGGCCACTTCCGCTTCAAAAACCGGTTCCAGGGGATCAAGAACCTCCTGCGGCAGCGCAAAGGCCCGTCCCGAAATCCGCAGCAGGGCCGGCTGTAGGAGCCGGGACCGCTGCGTGTTCAATTGCCCGTTATCGGCAAGCGGCAAGTCTTCGGCAATCGCGTCGGCAATGAGTGCCGCCTCCAGGGACAGGCTTTCATTGATGCGAATCCGGTCGATCCGGTCACTCACGTCATGCGGCAGGTCGATGGTCGCGCAGAAATCATCGACGATATCGCCGTTCAGCAGTTGCGCTCCGTCGAACGGCCGGACCACCACGGCCTCCGGCCCGAACACGTCGACAAAGGTGGCTTCAAGGCGCGACGGCCGGAAGAAGGTCGGCTCCTGCGCCGTCACCGTGAGCGAGCGCCAGCCGGACTTGGCGGCATGCTGCGCCATGCTGAGTGCATGGGCCTTCGGATGGCGCAGGTAGCAGACGATTTTTATGTCGGTAAAAAGCGGTGCCAGCCTGTCGCGCAACCGACGGCAGCCATCGTGATCCAATTCGCAAAGGAACTCGCTGGAAAAAATCGTGGTGTCGCAGCGTATGTCGGCGAGGATTTCCTCCAGGTAATCCAGGCATTCCTTTCGGAAATCCTGATCGTTTTTGTCGGCGTTCATGTGCTGTTTTGCGATGATCGGCCACAGGGCGGGATCGTCAACAAGGCAAACCCACAAAAACAAATGATTGGAACTGATGCCCGGATAAAGGATCCCGTTTTCCTTCAAGAGATCCCGCGCCGAGTGCAGCGCCGCCTGCAGGCTGCTGGACCCGGTCTTGTTCACACCGATATGGATGATGCAGGTTTTGGTGCTGCTCATACCGCGTTATATCAAATTGCGCTCGCCGCCCGATAGGGTACAACCGTTTCATGATAGGCGCACGGTCACATGTCCGGTGCCGCAACGGTTGGATATATCGCTTAAAAGGACCGACACTCTTGACCAATGCGCGCTTTACCCCGCTTGTCGCCACGTTGCCGGCAAGTGTTCCCTTTGTCGGCCCCGAAACCCAGGAACGGGCGCGCGGCCGACCCTTCGCGGCCCGCATCGGCGCCAATGAAAGCGTGTTCGGCCCATCCGCCAAGGCGGTAGCGGCCATGGCGGAGGCGGCTGCGGAGGTTTGGAAATATGGCGATCCGGAAAATCATGACCTGAAACAGGCGCTCGCCGCCCATCACCAGGTGCCGGCCGAATGCATCGTCATCGGCGAGGGCATCGATTGTCTGCTCGGCAATCTCGTCCGCATGCTGGTGACCGGAGAAACACCGGTCGTAACCTCCCTGGGCGCCTATCCGACCTTCAACTATCACGTGGCCGGGTTCGGCGGCGCGCTGCACATGGTGCCTTATCACGACGACCGGGAGGACCCGGCGGCCCTGCTCGACAGGGCGCGGGCGGTCGACGCGCCGTTGCTCTATTTCGCCAATCCCGACAATCCGATGGGCACCTGTCACGATGCGGAAACCGTGCAGGCCATGATCGACGACCTGCCGTCATCGGCTATCTTATGCCTCGACGAGGCCTATATCGAATTCGCGCCGGCGGATGCGGCGCCGCCGCTTAAAATCGACAATCCCAACGTGATCCGCTTTCGCACCTTCTCCAAGGCCTACGGCATGGCCGGCGCCCGTATCGGTTATGGCATCGCCCACCCGGATCTGGCGACCGCCTTCAACAAGGTGCGCAATCATTTCGGCGTTAATCGCATCGCTCAGGCCGGCGCCCTGGCGGCGCTTGCCGACCAGGATTACGTGTCCGAAGTCCGCGACAAGGTCGCCGCATCCTGCCGACGCATTGCGGAAATCGCCATCGATAACGGCCTGACACCCCTGCCGACCGCCACCAATTTCGTGGCCATCGATTGCGGCGGCGACGGCGCCCATGCAAAGCGGGTCCTGGAGGGGCTGATCGAGCACGGCATCTTCGTCCGCATGCCCTTCGTCGCGCCCCAGGACCGCTGCATCCGTATTACGGCGGGGGCCCGGTCCGACCTCGACAGCTTGGCCGATGCCTTGCCCCGGGTTTTGGAATCCCTTTAGGTAAGGGGCCGCCGCCAGTTTGTTTTCTTAAGGCCAGGACCCATATGTACGACCCCATTGACCATCCCGACATTCGCGACGGTGTGCGCAAACTATGCGCAACCTTTCCCGATGAGTACTGGCGCGACTGCGATCGCGATCGCGCCTATCCCACAGATTTCGTTACCGCCCTGACCGAGGCCGGCTATTTGGGGGCGCTGATCCCGCCGGACTATGGCGGGTCCGGCCTGCCGCTATCGGCGGCGGCGGCCATTTTGGAGGAGGTCCAGCATGCCGGCGGCAACAGCGCGGCCTGCCATGCCCAGATGTATATTATGGGCGCCCTGCTGCGCCACGGATCGGAAGCCCAGAAACAGGCCTATCTTCCCGGCATTGCCAGCGGCGAACTGCGCCTGCAGGCCTTCGGCGTGACCGAACCGACCAGCGGCACCGATACCTCTTCCATCAAGACCTTCGCCCGCCGCGACGGCGACCATTACGTGGTCAACGGCCAGAAAGTGTGGACTTCGCGGGCCGAGCATTCCGACCTCATGCTGCTGCTTGCCCGCACCACGCCCAAGGAGAACGTAAAAAAGCGCACCGATGGCCTGTCGGTCTTCATCCTCGACATGCGCCAGGCCCTGGGCAACGGGCTGACCATCCGCCCGATCCGCACCATGATGAACCACTCGACCACCGAAGTGTTCTTCGACGATGTCCGCGTGCCGGCGGAAAATCTGGTCGGTGAGGAAGGGCGGGGCTTCCGCTACATCCTGTCGGGCATGAATGCCGAACGCATCCTGATCGCCGCCGAGAGCATTGGCGACGCCAAATGGTTTTTGGACCGGGCGTCGGCCTACGCCCGGGATCGCTTCGTTTTCGGCAGGCCCATCGGCCAAAACCAGGGCATCCAGTTTCCGATCGCCAAGGCCTATGCCAATATGCGCGCCGCCGAGCTTATGGTGCATCAGGGCGCGGCCCTGTTCGAAGCCGGCGAACCCTGCGGTGCGGAAGCCAATATGGCCAAGATGCTCGCCGCAGACGCCGCATGGGAGGCGGCCAATGTCTGCCTGCAGACCCATGGCGGCTTCGGCTTCGCCGAGGACTATGACGTGGAGCGGAAATTCCGCGAAGCCCGGCTCTACCAGGTAGCGCCGATCTCCACCAACCTGATCCTCGCCTATATCGCCGAGCACGTGCTGGACTTGCCGAGGTCTTATTAGGCGGCAAATTCAAATCGAAATCGAGCCTCCGCAACCACGCGGATCATCCGGCATGCGCAAAATGCCTCAATCGGCGCCAGATTCCCATTCCGCCCGCACGGCGGGATCGGCTTCGGCAGGTAGGCGCCCTGCCCTCGCCATTTCATATTCGGACCGTTCCAGGAGCCGCGACAGGGCCCAGATTGCAGCGCCGCGCACCTGGGGCGTCGGGTCGTCGAGCAACCGTTGAGCCGGCTCAAGCAGCGCGTCGCTTTTTGAGTTTCCAATCGCGATCAGGACATTACGGATGAACCGGTCACGGCCGATCCGTTTGATCGGTGAGCCGACGAAGAATTTGCGGAACGCCTTGTCATCCAGGGCCGACAGTTCCGCAAGCGGCGGTGCCTTGAGGTCCGCGCGCGCGATCAGCTTGGCCTGGCTTGCGCGACGGGCGAATTTGTTCCACGGACAGACGGCCAGGCAATCATCGCAGCCATAGATGCGGTTTCCCAAGGCCGGACGCAGCGCGCGCGGGATGGGGCCGTCATGCTCGATGGTCAGGTAGGAGATGCACAGCCTTGCATCGAGCCGATAGGGCGCCGGAAAGGCGTCGGTCGGGCAGATATCGAGGCATTTTCGGCAGCGGCCGCAATGATCCGTCGCAGGGACATCCGCCGGCAGGTCCAAGGTGGTGAACAGGACGCCGAGAAACAGCCATGACCCGAAGTCACGGGACACCAGATTGGTATGCTTGCCCTGCCAGCCGAGCCCGGCGGCGGCGGCCAGCGGTTTTTCCATCACCGGCGCGGTATCGACGAAGACCTTGACGGCGCCGCCGGCCCTGGCCACGAGTTGGCCGGCGACCTGTTTCAGGCGCCCCTTCATCACGTCATGATAATCGCGATTGCGGGCATAGACGGAAATGACGCCACGGTCACGGCGATCGAGGCCCGACAGGGGATCGGTGTCGGGGCCGTAATTCATGGCGACGACGACGATTGATCGGACATTTGTCCACAAGCTAAGCGGATCGGCCCGGCGCCGGGCCGTATCGGCCATCCAGGCCATGGAGCCATGCCAGCCGCGATCGAGAAATTCGTTGAGGCGGTCGCCGGCTTTGCCGATGGCATCCGGCCTGGTGATGGCGCTGGCATCGAAGCCTTGCGCCCGGCACCGGTCGTGAATCAACGCGGCGATGTGTTGGCCATTCATTGCCGCTAAAAATCGAGATCCGCATAGGTCTGCGCCGCCGGCAGGCCACGGACCGCATCGGTGAGCAGGGTGCGAAAGCCCGGGCGCGACTTGATCCGCGCATACCAGTTCTTGACGTTGTCGTCGTGGGCCCATGGCACCTCGCCCAGATAGTCGCAGACCGAAAGGGCCGCAGCGGCGGCAAGGTCCGCATAGGTCATCCGCTCGCCCGCCAGCCAGTTGCGGGTGCCGGCGAGATAGCCGACATAGCGGATATGGGTGCGCATATTGGCGCGCGCCGCGCGCAAGACCGCCGAATCGGGGGCGCCGCCTCCGGCGTCCTTGGGCATTTCCAGCTTATAGATGCGTTCGCGCGCCAGCGGCATCACGGTTTCCTGTTCCAGCTTGGTCAGGAACCAGTCGACCAGGCGGCGCATTTCGGCACGCGATTCGAAATTGTCGGGCATCAGCCGGTGATGGGCCATGGGCCCTCGCGTTTCGTCGAGATATTCCATGATCACCGGGGCGCCACAGATCGCCGGGCCATCGTTTTCGATCAGCACCGGCACCGTGCCGGCCGGATTGTGCATCAGGAATTCCTGGCGACGCTCCCAGGTTCGCTCGACGATCAAATCGGCACTCAGGCCGTATTCGCCGATGATCAACCGGATGAACCGGGAAGCAGAGGAGAACGGATGATGATAAAGGGTCAACATGCTGGAACGCTTTATACCTGGATCCCCGATCGCGACCCATCGGATGACGGGTCATATGGTAACGCAACCGCAACACTTGTCGGCGATGCTGCGGCAATTGTCATCGTGTCGACGCAAATGGTCGTATAGAACCGGTCTGGCGCGTAGACAAGAACTAGTGGATTGAATCAGACATATGGCACTCCTACGACAGCGTCCAAGGTCCATCCGGCAAGGCGACCGATGCGCGGTGATGCCGGCCATCCCAAGCATCGGTCAACGTAGCCGGTGGGCCTTGGACGCTGCCCTTCGGGTCCCTTCTCCTGACCTGTGGCGGCGTCGAGCCCCCTTGACGATGCGCCAGCATCGCCGGCAGGGCCTCTCCTTGCCACAGATCAGGAGAAGGGATCGTAGGGGTACCATATGTCTGATTTAAACCACTAGTGGATTGAATCACCAAAGCAGATTTCAGCCTAAATGAATTCAGAAACCATTACCGAAGCGTTGATTCTCGGCCTGGTGGAGGGATTGACGGAATTCATTCCCGTTTCCTCCACCGCCCATCTCCTGCTTCTCGGCCAGGCGATCGGATTCGACAGCACCGGCAAGACCTTCGAAGTGCTGATCCAATTGGGTGCGATCTTGGCAATCGTGGCGGTTTACTTCACCCGGCTTGTGGAACTGGTGACCGAATTTCCCCACGATCCGTGGGTTCGGCGATTCGTCACCGCGATCCTTTTGGCCTTCCTGCCGGCGGCGGTGATCGGGTTCCTGGCCCATGGCTTCATCAAGACGGTGTTGTTTGAATCCCCCTATCTGATCTGCTGGACCCTTCTAATCGGCGGCATCGCCCTGCTGGCGATCGACCGCATGAAGAAAGAGCCGCTCTATCATGATGCACGCGACTTTCCACTGCATGTGGCCTTTTTCATCGGCTGCTTTCAGTGCCTGGCGATGATACCGGGCGTATCGCGGTCCGGGGCGACCATTGCCGGCGCCCTGCTGCTTGGCACGGACAAGCGCTCGGCGGCGGAATTTTCCTTCTTCCTGGCATTGCCGACCATGGGCGGCGCGTTCACGCTCGATCTTTACAAGAACCGGCACGTATTGTCGGCCGATGACGGCCTGTTGATCGTGATCGGCTTCCTGGCGGCTTTCGCCGCGGGCTTGGTGGTGGTGCGCGGCCTGATTTCCTTTGTCGGCCGGCACGGCTTCGCGCCCTTTGCCTATTGGCGCATCATCGTCGCCCTGGCCGGCTTTGCCCTGCTTTACAACACTCGCTAAAACCGGACCCGGTCAGGCCGGCCGCCGGCTCTCATAGTGTCCATGGACGCGGAAGCGGTCGAGATAGGTCGGCAATATGGCGGCAAGGGTGGTCGGCACAACGCCAAGGGCCTCCAGGGTCCGCCCCTCGGCGACCGCGGCGTCGCAGACCACATTGTCGCGCTCCAGAAGCCGCACCTGATCGACGGTCAAAAGCGGCTTGGGCAGCATCTGCAGAAACGTTGCCTCGAACTTCGCAAGACCGAAAGGCAAGGGCACCAATAGCCGCTTACGGCCGATGATCTCCAGCATCAGGTCCAGGCATTCCTTGAATGATTTGATCTGTGGTCCGCCCAGTTCATAGGTCAGGCCGGCGCGCGCCTCGCCGTCGACGACCCTGGCAAAGGCCTCGGCCACATCGCCGACAAAGACCGGCTGGAATTTCGTGTGCCCGCCGCCGATCAACGGCAGAACCGGGGACAGGCGCGCCAGCGCGGCGAACCGGTTGAAGAACATATCCTCAGGACCGAAGACGATCGACGGGCGCATGATGGTGGCGCCGGGGGCGATCTCGCGGACCGCCCCTTCGCCGGCGGCCTTGGACCGGGCATATTCGGACGGCGAATTGGCATCGGCGCCGATCGCCGACATGTGCACGATCGTGTCGACCCCGGCATCAATCGCCGCTCCGGCCACGGCGGCCGCGCCCTTTTTGTGAATATCCAGGAACGATTGCCGGCCTGTCGGGTAGAGAATGCCGACCAGGTTGACCACCGCGTCGGTGCCCTCGATCGCCCGGTCTACCGACCATGGATAGCGCAGATTGGCCTGTACCGGCTGGATCTGACCGGGGCCGCCAAGCGGCTGCAAATGGCCGGCCAGGTCCGGCCGGCGTTCGGCGGCGCGTATCCGCCAGCCGCGGCGCGCCAGGGAGCGTACGATATGCCGCCCGACAAAACCGGAAGCCCCGAATATTGTGGCGATCTTGCCGTTTTGCGCGCCAGCCATGCCAACCCCTCCATACCGGGTGAGCGCCGGCGTCATTGTCCCAATTCGGCGCCGGCATCACCTTAATACGCGGCGCGTCCGCGCCCGGTTCAATCCGGATGTGTCATACGCCCTCGATCCGGCCATGTACAGCGTCGAAATCGACGCGCTTTGCAGGCCGTTGACAATCGCCCATGGTGGCCGTAAGTAGCTCACGCTCAGCCCAGGTGGCGGAATTGGTAGACGCGCAGGTTTCAGGTACCTGTGGCCGCAAGGCCGTGGAAGTTCGAGTCTTCTCCTGGGCACCATCTCATTTTTATGCATGGACAGGTCCTTTAAGTAGTTGATGGGAATGGAGAATTCGGGTGTTCGATAACCTGAATTCCGGTCATAGGCTATGCGTTCGGTGAAGGCCAGTCTGAGAAGGATTCTTTTCAGGTGGAACTGGCCGGAAGCCCAGAGTTTCCAAGGATTTGAGAGGAACAGGCATGCCTGTTCGAACATTTCGTCAAACGGGCGCTGCCGGCCCGGCCCTTCGCGCAGTTTTTCCGTGGCAACGGCCTTGTCCGTTTCCAGCCTGGCAATGCGGTCTTCATAGGCGGCAATGACGCTTGAGTTTGTCGCGTCCACGATCCGGTCGAGGAATTTTGCGGTGTCCTTTTCAAGGCGGACGATATCGCGTTCAAGCCGCTGTTTCATGTCCGCCGCCTGCGCCCGCCTTTGGCCCCACGCCTCTTTGAACATGGTTTTAACGAGAGCGAACAATCCGGGCGCGGGCTTGAGGGATTGCACAATGACCTCGAACTCACCTTCGATTTTTTCCCGCCGGATGGATTTGCGATAGGACACGCAGCCCTTCGTGTCGCACAAATAATAGGGGTATTTCTTCTTCGCGCCCGTGGACCAGCAGGCGGTCAGCGGCTTGTCGCAATCCCCGCACAGCACGAAGCCGCGCAAGGGGAAATCCGCGTTGATATTCTTGCGGGTAGGGGCCTTGGCCGTGCCGCTGCGCCGCTGCTGAACGCGCTGCCAGATTTCCAGAGTGACAAGCGGTTCATGCCTGGCAGGGACCAAGTTTAAATCCCAATTCTCATGCGTGATGTACCCGGCGTAAACCGGGCGGGTGAGAATGTCGGTCACGCGCTGCTGCGGGACTTCGCCCTTTTCGTTCTTCGGAAAGGCGGGCCGGCTTTCGAGGAAACGCTTGATTTCGGCCTGTGTTTCGTAACGGCCCAGCGCGTAGCCTTCCAGGGCTTCGGCCACGATCCCGGCCAACGGCTCATTCCGCACCAGCAATTTGCCGTGGGTTTTTGTCTTTGCGTATTTATAGCCGATGGGAGCATGGAACACCCAATAGCCGTTTTGCATCCTTGCCCGCATCCGGTTGAGCGTCTGTTCGCCGTTCTTCTCGCGCTGGTGCTGGGCCACGGAAGCCAGAAGATTTTCCACCAGAATGGAATCGGAATCCTCGCCAAACTCGATGGACGGGCTTTCCAGCTTGCCGCCCGCATTGGCAAGGGACGTGCGCAGGTGCAAATGCGCTTCAAGCCCCCGCGCCAGGCGGCTGATATCGTCGATAATGACCACCCTCCCTTGCGCCTTATGTCGGCGCAGATAGGTGAGCATCTCCTGCATGGCCGGGCGCGTGGCCAGCTTGCCCGTAATATCGTCCCGGAAGATGCGGGCAACCTCGTAACCCTTGTATTTCGCGTATTCCCGGCAGCGGGTTTCCTGCGAGGCCAGCCCGTCCCCCTCGCGCACCTGCTTGGCCCCGGACACGCGGCAGTAAATTACCGCCTTCTTGGCCGCGGCCAGGTGATCGTTCTTGTTCCTGCTCATGACTCCCCCCGCGACCCGCGCCCGTTTATGGCAGGCGGCGCAGCGTCAATATTCTTTGGTGTTTGCAATGGTTCATCCAAGTCTAACACAAGACCGGAATCCGGGGCGAACATATCCGGGATGGCCGCATTCGACTCACAGATTTGTTGCAGCGGATGCATGCCGAAGCCGAGATCGACGAAGGAAACGATGACCGACCACAGCGTTTCGATAAATTCTTTCTTCTGTGCATCCGACATCCCGGAATCCTCCAGAAACCGGGCATAAAGGTCGTAATCGATGGTCAGAGATGGTAGGCGGGTATCCGCCACCCCTACACTGTCCGCTTCCTGACCGTCCGGGTCTTTCGTCACTTTCCGTCTCCTTCTTTGTCCGGTTCCTTCCCTTTCCGGTTTCGTGAAAAAGGGATCATTATAGGACAATATTCCTGTATTTGTCAAGAATTACTGCCACTGTATGCAGTATTGCGCCGCCCCTGCCGGGTCATTCGACGCGTGTTCGGCGGGTCATCCGGCTAGATCATGGCATGAATTTCCGGGCCATTGGCCAGACAAGACCCGGATACCGTCTGGCTTCGCAATTTTTTTGCACTGGCTTTGGTTGGCATCAGTCAACAATATGGAACGCGCCTTGTCTGTAACGGCGTTGTGACAAGAATTCGAAACGCAGATGTGAATCGGGCCGAGGGGCTTCCGCCCCTACGCCCTCAATATGCAGCCTGTTGGACGGGCAGGGCCGCGTTTCCCGCAGGTCAGGTGTGACCCGCGCGATCCGCACCCCGGCCCGCCGCGCCTGCACATCTCGCCCCGTACCCCGCACTCGACCGTGAGCAGGGGTGCAAGACACCCCTTTTTCCATTTTTGGGGTGGGGTTTGGCGGATTACACACCTTCCAGCCGTTTCAGGGCGCGGCTGAGGGTCCAGGGATGCACGTCGTAGCGTTTGGCCAGGTCGCGCAGGCTCGCACGGCCTGCCGCCAATTTCCGCCGGGCGGCTTGAACCTGTGCCTGGGTCAGCTTGGGCGGGCGGCCCAGCCGGACCCCCCGCGCCTTCGCCGCCTGCATGCCCTGTTTCGTGCGTTCGGACAAAAAGCCGCGTTCGAATTCCGCATAGCCGGAGATGATCGTATAGACCAGCCGCCCGTGCGGGGTGCTGGCATCGAGATTCAGGCTGGCGATCTGGATATCGATCTCCCGCGCCCGCAGCGCGTCCAGTTCATTCAGCGCATCCTTGGCAGAGCGGTAGGCCCGGTCCAAATCCCAGATCACAAACACATCCCCTGCCGAGAGTTTTTTGATCACCGCATCGTAAACCGGGCGGCTGCGGGCCACGGCGGAGAGTGTTTCAATATGCAGTTCGTCACAAATGGGCTCAAGCGCATCGATTTGCCGCTGAGGGCTTTGATCTTCGGTGCTGACCCGCAAATATCCAATTTTCATTGTTTTTCAACATCTTGAAGAGCCGCCCCGGCCCGTCCGGCGGCGCGAAAGGGTTCCCTTTCGTGTCCGGGGCGCTGCGCCACATTCAACCATGATTAGTCATTCCTAACCTATTGATAAACCATAACGACGCTATAATTATAGCAAATCAAAAATAATCAAGTAAAATAACCGCGTAATCGAACCTTTATGTTGACCAGACAACAGCATAAACACAGGATGAATCAAGCATTATCCGCAGTAATATTATTGTATGCGCTCGGAACAACTTCCCCGGCTACGGCACAAAATCTCGATGCTGATTTTGTATTGAACAAAATGACATCCGATCAACAGGTGAGTTACATCGCGGGTATCATTGAGGGGCTGGCTTATGCGCGCTGGCTGAAGGACGGTAAAAACAGTACGGGCATGAAATGCATATTGAATTGGCATTATGCGAAAGACAGCAAAAGCTGGACGCAAATCGAGGCCTTTTTCAGCCGCCATCCCACGAGGCAGGCGGCCCCGCTTTTGTATATTTTAACGGGTAAGGAGTGCGGAAGGTAAGTGTTTCAGTTAACCGACCAATTCAAGCGTGAAAACCGCCGCCGCCATGCCGAAAGGTTGCGGCGGCAACGCTGGTTCGTCAAGGCCAGGAAGGATCAAGAGCGCCGCGAGCAAATTGCCGGGGACCTTGAAGAGGATTTTATTGCGCTGGTTACAGACGCCGTGCTGGCGAGCGAAATTCAGATAGCGGAATTCGAAAGCACGCTTAAAGTCTACGATACGGCCACAACTGCCGCCCTCATGGAGAACCAGGCCTTGCTGGAGGCCATCGAAGAACGTTTGGGCGTCGTGGAGGGGCGGCTTGAAGGTGTCTGGCAGCATGCGAATGTGATGGAGGATGGAAGGCGCGTCTTCCTGACCGCAGACCGTACCCAGGCCTATGACGAATTCGGTGAACAGGTCAGCCGCGAGGAATACGATTACGGCCTTTTCCCGCAGGATCATGTGCCCGTCGATGGGTTTCTTGACGATCTGAAAGAACGCGGTTCCCTATTCCGGGACCGGAAGAATGCGCTTGACGCCAAACAGCGCATTCACGCGTTCGACGGTAAGGTCAAAGACGCGCAGCAGGAGGCCAAAATCGGAAAAATGACCGAAGACAGGCTTGAAGAACTGTCCGAAGACCTTGAGGACATGATGCCGCCCGAAATCGCCAGACACATTCCCGGCTACAAACCCGCCGCCCGGACTACCGGCATAAAGACCGGATTTGACCATGCCGCCGCGCCGGATGCCGCAGCGGGTCAAACACCTTGGCAATCCTTCCAGCCGGAACCGGGCGCATAGGAGGGGGGATGGAGTTCACCATTGAGGACCGCCGCCGATATCATGACCGCAGCAGCGATCCCTATTCCTATGCGACAAGGGATATTGCGGAGATTCACGGCCTAAGCCGCGGTTCGGCGGGATACCGGGCATTCAACCTGCTGTGGTTTGCGAAAGGGCGCTGGAAAACGCTTGAACACCTCTTTGACAATCCCGGGATCGACCGCGAGCGATTTCCCCGCGAAGTCGAACAATTCCTGTTTGACGAAGGCAACCGGGTCTTCTTGATGAAGCTCTTTACGCAGTCCAAAGCGCTCTTCACGCTGTACGATACAAATCCCGAGACATGGCACTGACCGACCGTGCCCGCCGCCGGACGCGGCGCAAGGCCCTGTCAGCGCCCGGCTAGGGCTAACAAGCCCGCACTGGCGCGGCAAACGCCGGATCGGATCGTACGAAGGGAAAAAGGCTGGCACCGGGGCGGGGGATAGCCGTTCATATGATAACGGCCACCATCGTATTCGAGGGGCATGACCCGGCGCATGGGGTTCATCCCGTGGCATTGACGCTCTGCCCCCTGGTGAAGGACGCCGCATTAAGCTGTCAGACAAAGGCAGCAGCTAAAAACCGTTGGAAAATAACGCGGTGCGCAAGATGTGTGCTGTCAGACAAATCTCCGATTTGCCTGACCCCTTCGGGGCTGCGCAGCACCTCTTGGACCTCCATGCGTATACCACGCATTCCGGCCCGCTCGCGGCCCTTTCAGGGCCACTCGGGAAGGGGGGCTTGCCCCCCGTTCCATCCCCCCAAATCGATGCAATTGCCTCTGCTCATCTGGCGACAAATAAATATCAGTGATTCCTTACTCCAATCCACGACTTGATTAAATCTTTGCAGCCCGCACAGCAGAAAGCTCAATTTATTAACTACCCAATCAAACAATATGACAATAATGCAACATATCCGAGAAAATAACAGCCGAATTAACAACCAAAGTAACCACGTTTCTTAAAATATTATATTTTTCAGATGGTTATGGAAAATTATTAATGTGTTGGCAAGGGTTCCGCGATCTAAATCAGCTTCCTAGACTCTTTTAACGGTTCTTGGTATAGAATCCCGTGTTGAAATATGGCGAAAAAGCGATGAAATTGTGGATATGTCGAAAAAATTGCCTAAGTGAAATCGAATTCTAAACGCAAAAATGACAAACTAGATGCCGACATGGGTACTATGATGGCGAATGAAAAAAAATGTCGGCGGACGGTGGCTGAATGCGTTGACGCTATATTTGACTCTGATCCGTGGCCGGTGAACGATGGGGCCATCGAGTCTGTTCGGGATTTTCTAGATGCTGTTGACAGCGACGGAGTAAGCAAATCATTAGCTGAGGTCGAGGAGCCTCGACTGAAGAGGCGGGCCGCCAACGAACTACGGGTACCTGTGTACTTTGATATTTCGTGATGGCAGCCTTCCGTTGTAGACTTGACATTCTGCTCATATAAAGATTAATCGATTCTCTCGGGTAAGTAGCGCCGGGGGAGTGGAAGTGTCCTATTCCGATGAAGAATTGCACGATGCCAAATTAGCCATTGCTAAGGCGGAGAAAGACTCAAAAAAGGCGGACGTTAAACGCCTAGGTGAGATGCTTGAGAAGCATTTCCTTGATATTTTAGTCAATCATTTTGAAGTTGAGCCAGTTGAAGATGATTGGCTCTGCACGGAAACCTTGGCAGAAGTAGCCTTCCAAGCTGTTAGTTCAACAAACGATTTCCGGCACAGATACCCTCACAGCGTTACAGCAATAAAATACATTAGCATCGTAGCATTCTGGATTAACAAGCTGAAACCGATAAATGGATTGGCGTTAAAACAAGACGGAGAATGGGTATCTTGCCCAAACGTAAATGAACGAGTAGCTTTAAGGTGGATAGAGGCAACCTTGTGGAGGCTATTTAAGGAGAATAGAATTCAGGAGTTTCTGCCTTTCAACTCTGATACAGAAAGTTCCGTGAAGAAGATTTTTAATTTATATTTTTACGGTGATACGTATATTTCTGAATTACTCGAGGGCGATGCTCGAAACAACAAAAGTTATGAATCTGCTTACTATATGAGATATAAAAAGATGACCGCTATCAACATATACGAATCATTGATTCATATGCTTCTACCAATCAGGCATGGATTTTCCGCCTGATAGCCTAATGAGAGTATATCGCATATTCATTGGATCACCCGGAGACGTTGAACACGAACGAAACATTGTTTCAGAAGTAATTGGCACGTTAAATAGAACAATTGGATCTGTTCTAGACATCAGAATTGAAGAGTTTCGCTGGGAGGAGCATGCTATTCCAGAATTTGGAGCGCATGCACAGGAAATAATAGAAGCACAGGCCATTGCAGAAAATAAAGTAGATTGTGGAATATTCTTACTCTGGCATAGGTTTGGAACACCAGTTGGTGAAACAAAGTCTGGATGGGAAAGCGAATTTCGAAAACTTGTTGAACAGCATACAAAAGATAAAACCACTCGAATAATGTTTTTTGTGAAGAATAATAATGTTCATCCGAGAAAAATAAATGCAGATCAACTAGATAAAGTTAACAAATTTCTTTTAACTATGAATGGATTGTATACAACATTTTCTAGCGACGATGAATTAGAAGAAAAACTGCAAAGATCAATTACTGATATTATTAGGAGATTTGAAAAAATTTCAAAAAAAAGAAGAAAAGTAATTTGACATTAATTATCAGACTTCTCGATCACGCCGAGGCCTTTCATCAGGGCGGCGCGCATGTCGCGGATATGGTCCACGGCTTCGTGAATGGCGGCGGCGGTTGTGTCGTCCACAGGCAAGATGCCGATCCTGGCCGCGTCAGCCAGCTCGCGCACATTCTTGGCGACGTTGGATTGCCCCAGCATCCCCAGCACGCGGGCCAACTCGACATGATCTTTTACAGGGGCGCGGGTGCGGACCTTGCGCAGGGACACTCCTTTGCCGAAGAGTTGTTTACGGACATAGGCACTCAGTGTCATCCCGGCGGCGGCATGGGTGAGCTTGGCGTGTTCTTCCTCGGTCAAGCGCAGCGTAATACGCGGATCGGTTTTTTTCTTCTTCGGCTTTGTAGCACCGCATGCTTTGCCGAAGGCTCCCTTCGCCCCACTCATAGCGAAGGCCCCCGGCGGCGGGAAGGCGCTTGCTGCTGGCGAGCGGGTTTATCAGGCTTCGGATTCACATCATCCGGCAATGGCTCCGGCAGGTCCGCAAACGCCCCGGAAAGGTCGATGTTTTCTTTGTTGAGGTAGTTGTTCCAGTCGGCTAATGTTTCGAAAAGCGCGTTCGAGGTTGTTCCCTCTAGGCGCACCATTTATCTGTCAGCCGACAGAGGCCTGTGGCTAACCCATTGAAATTGCAGGGTTTAGAATTTTCCTGAAAGTCAACGAGATCTGCATTTGTAGTGCAGGAAAATCTCGACATGCGGGGCTTGCACCTCAAACCGCGCGGCAGGTGGTGGTACTGGCGTTATAGGTGAAGCTATGCGGCCCGGCCTTGGTCACCGCATGGGGATGGGACGCTGAATAGGTGTAGGACCCGAGCTTCGAATTATCGGGTGAGCGGTGGTTTGGCCGGAGGTCAAATTGATCGATCCGGTGGATCGATCGAAGACGCGAACGCCCGCGAGCGTAAGGGCCGAAGGCTCGTCGAGCGGGCTGGTTCACCGATAGTGTCGTATCGGAAGCTCTGGGTCAGGCTGCCATCGCCGGCATTGGTGGCCTTTTTCAGCCGGTCACGGGAATCGTAGCCATAATACGCACTTGCAATGAGTATGACACCATTGCAAGCGCGCTGGCCCGAACGGGCGCCGCGTCTGATGGCGCGTAAAGCCTGCGTGACGCTTGAACGCCGATAGGTTTGCATCCACGCAAACCGGTATAAGTCCAAGTCTCATTGGCCCGGTTCGACAGGACCTGCGTGATCCGCCCCTTGGCGTCATAGGAATAGCGCAGCCGCTGCCGGGTCACCAATTGCCCGGAATTGTTGTCGGACTGCGTCTTGATCTCCGTCACAAAGCCGCGCTCATCGTTATAGAGTGAGCGCCGATTTGGCGGCTGCCAAATCGATCGATCCAGTGAATCGATCGAAGGCGGCGAACGCCCGCAAGCGTAAGGGCCAAAGGCCCGTCGAGCGGGCCTGCCGTGACGGCGCTGTTATTGTAGGTCGCCCTGGTCACCTGGCCGCGGGCATTATAAATCAGGCTTTAGGGGCTAACACCGGGGGCCGGTCAGGATGCCGACCGGGGTGCGGAATGGCGGGAGTTTGGTGAATTTAGGAAACTGTCACCGCAATTCCACCGTAATCCGCAATCCTTTAATATAGTTGATTTTTTCTATCAAATACAATTATTGAAGGAGATGCAGGGGTTGATAATTCAACCATTCCTCTCCATCTGTTGTGTTTAAAATCAAATTTTTCCTCAATTTTCTGCAACACTCTGTGGTAATATGAATCAGTTTCACCAAACTGAAAAAAATCTCCGTTACTGGATGTAATTCTAATAAAAACTTCTTCATCATAAAAATCTTCTCCTTTGAAAGCTTCAATTATTTCAACATCACAAAAATTTATATTAAGATACTCATTGTATTTTATAAATTCTATACAAACATCATTTATATTTATTAGATCTTGAGAAATGTATCGTCCACTTTTTACAAATTTAATTACATTATTAACTAATTTCCCAAATACATTTATAAGTCTTGACATCATAGTTTACTCGAATAGACCGTCGAAAGCAGCCTCTCCGGCAATCCCTCCGGCAATCCCTCCAACAACACCGCCAACAACACCGCCTACTCCTCCGAACGCTGCTGTGCCAACAAAACCTAATGTCCCGCCGAGTGCGATACCCCCCAACATTGCTGATGTATTTGACGCCAAACTTCTGGAGGGGTTGTTGGACGTAGCAGTGTCGTATGCGGAAATTCCCAACCCCAGCACTCCGAGCCCACGCCCAATTCGGCCCAAATTAGCAGCATTACGATCAACCGCCGAATTCGTCCGATTTGCAGTCGCTCCAGATCCAGGCGGCGGAGCCAATCCCGGTCTACTATCCTGTATCATTGATCTTACTTCAATAGGTGTTCGGCTGCGAGCTTTTGCTTTCGCCAGGGATCTCTGTGAGTTCTCTTTCCCTGGTACTCCCCGGCCTAGTTTGCCAACATCGCTTTTATATCCCTGCCTTGCTGCAAGCTCCCCGGCTTGCGCGGCAGTGATCGCAGGCAAGGTTGCCGGATCGGAAGGCAGAGCATCAAGGGCAATGTTCATATCCGGAATCTAGCTGATTTGATCCACTCAGAACAGAGCTATCTATTTGAAATCATGGGGCTATCAGGCGGCACGAGCGCGCTCCTTGAACTCGGGCCATTGATCTTCCGGCAGCTTGACAGCCAGATTGCGCATGCGGTGCGCCAAGCAGCGCTGCCGTGCCGATCTTGGAAAGTACGTCTCAATCGCCTTGATGATGCCCGGCGCCCCGACCGGGACCACAAGCAGCGGATCGCCCAAGCCACGGCTCCTCATGTCGTGGAAGAACGCTGACACCGTCTCGGTATCTTATTTCGAGCCTGCCATCAGGTGCAGCAGGACTTTCCTGCCGTCGGCGGCAAAGCCCCCAGGCCGCCAGAACCGGCTCGCGCCGCTGACCCGGCCGGATGCGCTCGGCAATGCCGTCGACAAACAGATAGACGATGTCATGCTCCGACAGATCGCGCATCGCCAATGCCTGGTAGTCCTCCCACAGCCGCTCGCCGATCTGCGATACCGCCGTCCGCGACAGCGGCAGTCGGCCCGTCTCGTCCTTGAAGGCGTCCTCGCTATCGCGCACTGAAAGACCCCGCGCCAGCATCTCGACAGCAAGGTCCTCAAGACCGTCACTGGCTCCCTTCAGATGCGCCCTCAGCTCGGAGCGGAACCGCCCGCCACCTTCGGCGCCGAATACGGAACAAACCCTTCAGACGTCTTCAGCCGGCCCTCACGCACCCCGTTGCGATGACCGCCGCCGGCGCAGCCTGAATGTTCGAAATAGTCCCGGCCCAGCGCGTCGCGCACCTCCGCCTCCAATCCTTCCTCGATGATCAAACGCGTTGCCAGCTTCACCAGATCGCTCTTGGCGTTCTCGACACGCAAACGGCCATCTATCAGTTCATTCAAGGCTTCACGTGTCCGCTCTGATCCTGATAGTCTATTCGTCATGGAGGTGCCTCCCGTTGTGGGCTGGCATTGGCCAAGCCCGATTGAGATTCGATCACCTCAAAGGATGCACCTCCTACCAAATTCCCTGCAAGTCTAGGACTTCACCGTCTGACATTTTCATGATTGGGAGGCATAGCTCTCTGAAACCATCACACGATTGGACCAAGAGCCGATCATGCACTAACAATCAAACCAGACCACTCAAGTGGGGCTGATCCCCAGAATTGAACATCTTTGGCAGGCTGTTGAAGAAGTCTGGCGGAAGTCGAAATGCGGGCATCACAGGAAACACAAGCCAAGACTGGCATCCGGTTCGCCAAATCGCTGGATTGGAACCTGCTGCGCACTTTCCATGAGATCGTGCAAGCGGGAGGATTAACCAAGGCTGCCCGACGCTCCAATCGCGGTCAACCGGCAATTAGCATGGCCCTGCGCCGGCTCGAGGAACTTACCGGTGCGACCCTGTGTAAGCGCGGTCCGGGCGGGTTCGAACTTACCGAGGCCGGAAGACTGGTGGCCGAGGTATGCAACCAGATCTTCGGTTCGGTTTGCGGTATCCCGAACCTGCTTGGCCAAGCAGCGGCGGATATTCATGGGCGAATTCGACTGCAGCTTATCAGCAATCTCGAACATGAAAACCTCAATCGGCCGATTGGACGGTTTCATCTCGATCACCCAAATGTCGAGCTGTTTATTTCAATCGCCACCTGGGATGTCATTCAACGCAGCGTCATTCGCGATGAAGTCGAGATCGGCATCGCACCTGCCAATCATCAACTCGCCGGATTGTCCTTTGAGGCCCTGTTTGTTGAAAGCTACTTGCCCTATTGCGGCGCGAGCCATGAATTATGGGGTAATTCCTTTCACTCTCCCGGGGAGCTTGCCGGATACTCGTTTATTTCCACGGGAGCGGATGAACCTTTGGAACTGACCAGATTTCGCCGGAAATGGGATCTGGGCAACCGTGTAGCCGGCCTGTCGCAACATCTGGAAGAAACCCGAAGAATGGCCGAACTCGGTGTGGGAATTTGTTTCCTACCAATAGAGTTCGCGGCCCAATCCGTCGCCGCGGGCCGGCTTTTTCCATTGCTGGATTCCAAGAATGCTCCCGCATCGACAATATATCTCATCACCAATCAGCATGCGCCGCCGCACGCCGCGCGCGATATTCTGATTAACTATTTCCGCGACTCGCGGGTCTGATGGTCCGCGCCATTGCATCAATGAAATTGATGGATTTCATCGATGCTTTGTGAGTTTCCTCCAAATCATCAATGCTTAGAGTTAAATTAAGAAGAAGGCTCGGTCGAATGGTGCCGGACGGAGGAAGAATTTGCCCGAAGCAAATGGTAGCGGCGTAATCGTCACTGACAGTGATGCTCCGGCGCAGTTTTCCCGGGACACCGACATACATGACGCTTCGCCAGACGTTCACAAGGAGCGGTTCCTTGAGTTGTTGTCGCCGGCCACCGGCAAACAGGCGATTGTTTTGGGAACCCTGGGCGCGTTGATATTTTTCGGCATTTGGGAGATGGGGCATTACGCTACGCCCGAAGAGGGACGCCGTTTCCTACCATCGGTCGAGCAGGTTCTCGGGCGTTTGTATTACCTGTTTGCTGAAAAAGGGTTCATCTTCGATGTTCTTCAAAGTTGCGGGCGGATTTTCGGCAGCTTCTTTTTTGCGTCGCTCGTGGCGGTTCCGCTCGGGATAGCGCTTGGTTGTTTCGGTAAGCTCAAGGCGTTGCTTAATCCGACCATTTCGGGCTGGCGCTACCTGCCGGCGGCCTCCTTCATTCCGCTCCTGCTGGTTTGGTTCGGGCCATCTGAGACCGCCAAGATGGGCCTATTGTTTCTCGGTGTGGTGTTCTTCTTGATCGCCATGATCCTGGACAATACCGAGGCCGTGCAGCGCGAGTTTATCGAAGCCGCGCTGACCATGGGGGCAAGCCGCAGGCGGATCGTGCTCGAGGTCGTCGTACCTGCCGCTGCCCCGGCGATCATCGATTCGATGCGCACCATGATTGCTGTGGGTTGGACCTATTTGGTGATCGCCGAAATCGTCGGTGCGCAGGACGGAATTGGCGCCGTCATGATGCGCGCCGGCCGCTTTCTTCATGTGGATACAATCATGGCCGGCATTTTCATGATCGGTGTGCTGGGAGTGGCGACGGATATGTTGTTTCGCCTGCTTCAGCGCATCATTTTTCCGTGGAATATCAAGAGAAAGTCCTAAACCATGACCAGCGCGTCCGGCGGATCTGCCGTTTCGGCACAAAATATCCTCAAGCAATATGTCAACGGCACCTTCACCGCGCTGCAAAACATAACCCTGGAAATCAATGAAGGTGAGGTCGTCGCTTTTATCGGACCGTCGGGCTGCGGAAAAACGACCATGCTCCGGCTTATTTCGGGGCTGGAGCGGCCGACGGGTGGAACACTCTCCACGTTTGATACGCCAATCGTGAAACCGGGACCCGACCGGGGGATGATTTTTCAAGCCTACACGTCCTTTCCCTGGCTCACCGCCAAAAAGAACATCGAATACGGCATGAAAGTGATGGGCGTCGATCGGGAAGAGCGTTCCCGCAAGGTCGACGAAATGCTCAAGCTCGTGCATCTGGAGGATTTCGCCGACAGCTATCCCAACAGCCTTTCTGGGGGCATGAAACAGCGTGTGGCGATCGCCAGAACTCTGGCGCAAAACCCTCGTATTATCCTGATGGATGAGCCTTTTGGCGCGCTTGACGCGCAGGTTCGCTGGGAAATGCAGGAAATGATGATCGAAGTGATCAGGCGGGGGGAAAAAACCGTCATCCTCGTCACCCACGATATCGAGGAATCTATCTATCTTGCCGACCGCATCATTTTCTTCACGCGCAATCCTGGGCGTATCAAGGCGGATATTCCAATGGAATTCAAGCAGCGCAAGCGCTTTGCCCGTAAGGAGGAGATGTTTGGCCAGGATGGCTATGCCCAGATGGAAAGCCGATTGTTTGCAATGATGCGGGAGGAGATCACCGCCGCGTCAGCGGCGTAAACAAGCGCCTGTGGGCGCGTAAAATGCGGAATAAAACAGGAGGAGACGTCAATGAGGGTGCTGGGAAAAATCTGGAGAGCACTGGTCGCGGCCGCGATCTTGCCTATGGGAACTGCAATCTCCACGCAGGCTGCGGAAAAAGTCGACATCGCCATCATTTCATTCTCACCGTACGCCCCTTGGTACATTGTGAAGGAAAAGGGCTTAGCCAAGGATATTGACCTCAATATTCGGATCATTGAGGACATCACATCGAAGAACGCGGCGCTGACGTCTGGAACGGTACCGTGCATGATGAACACGCTCGACAGCGTCGTTGTCGCGCGTGCGGCCGGCGTGCCGGTCAAGGTGCTCTTCGTACCGGCTATGTCCTACGGCCTGGACGAAATGGTCACCGATGCCGCGATCAAGTCGGTTGAGGAGTTTCGCGGCAAAAGCTTCGGCGCCGATTATGCGTTTTTGAACCATATGTGGATGCTGCTCTCGCTGAAAGCGGCCGGCATTCCGTTTGACGCGTTGAATCACAAGATCATGCTGCCGCAGGACAGCGCCGCCGCCTTCGTTAGCGGAGGGTTGGATATCGATGTGAACTACATTCCGTTTTCGAGCCAGTCCCAAAAGCGCGACAATTCCCATGTGCTCAAGACCAGCCTTTCGGACCGCACCTGGGAACGTGGGCTGATTTCGGAAAGTTTCTCGTGCAACGAAAAGTGGCTGGAGAAAAATCCCGGCGTTGCGAAAGAGCTCGTCCGCGCCTGGTTCGAGTCTGTCGACTGGTGGAAACAAAACCCCGAAAAAGGCAACGAGATCGTCGCCAAGGGGCTCGACTGGCCGATTGCCGACGTCAAGCTGACCCAGTATGGCGCCATCATGCTCAATATGGATCAAAATCTCGGCGCCTTCGGCATAGGCGATGGCAAGCCGGTTTGCGCCAGCTTGCCGTCTGATGCTCCCAAGCCGCCGGCCGAGCCAAGTGGCTGGGGTGAACGGCTGTTCGGTGGCCGTCCCGATTGCGAAGCCGGCTATCTAACCGCGACCTGGGACGTGTTCGGTCAGATCTACAAGGAAGCCGGCGTTCTGGAAGATCCGGTCGCCGCGAGTGACGGGCTCGATGCGAGCATTCTCGAAGCGCTCGTCGCCGACGGCGCCAACAAAACCTATTCATCGAATGCATGGATTGGCCGGATCGGAAAATAAGCCGGAACGCGGACCCGCCGCCGGCATGACAAATCTCGCCGGCGGCAATTTGCAACACGCATAACACAGGGTGTTTATAAAAGTGACCGAGGACAGATCGGAAGAGTTTCGCGGCAATCGCGCCATGAAGACATTGCGGCGGATCTCCCAATCCAAACAGGATCTGGAAATTCAACGCGGCCTGGAATTGGGTCTTGAGGCGGCAGAATCCATAAATGACCGCTCCATATCATTGTTTAGTCGCGGCCATCTTCCGGCCTTTGCGGGCATCAATACCTTCATGAAGGCGCCCTATTGCGAGGATGTTCGCAATGTCGGCGACTATGACGCGGCCTTTGTCGGTGTCCCCTTTGACACAGGCACGACGTATCGGCCCGGCACCCGTTTCGGTCCACAGGGGGTGCGCCGCATATCGGCGCTTTATGACGGATATTGCGTGGATGGCGCGGTCGATATTTACGAAGAACTCGATATGTGCGACGCCGGCGATGTCTTTGTCATTCCCGGAAACATCGAAAAGACATTCGATCAGGTCAGCAAGGCCATCGGCCATATCTATAGTTCCGGCGCATTTCCGATCATCGTCGGCGGCGATCATTCGCTTGGCTATCCAAATGTTCGCGGCGTCGCGCAACATATAAAGGGCAATGTCGGTATCATTCATTTCGATCGCCATCTCGATACGCAGGACATCGACATGGATGAGCGTATGCACACGACGCCATGGTATTGGGCCACGAACAACCACGAGAGCGTCGACCACTCCAAGGCCCACCAGCATCACCACCACATGCATGACTACGGATTGTCCAATTGTCCGCCAAAAAATCTCGTGCAGATCGGCATCGGCGGGTGGTACGGCAATCGACCGGGCACGGAGGTTGCCCACGACCGCGGCACGAGTGTCATCACGATGAAGGACTTTGAAGACATGGGTCCGGCCGGAACCGCCGAGCGCGCCCTTGAACTGGCCTGGGACGGATGCGACGCTGTTTACATGAGCTTTGACATTGATTCCATCGATCCTGGCTATGCGCCCGGCACCGGTTCACCCGAACCGGGCGGCTTTACCCCGCGCGAAGCGCTGGAGATGGTACAGATCATCGCCGCTGAAGGCCTGTGTGCAATGGAGGTGGTCGAGGTGGCACCGCCTTACGATGTCAACGACAATACATCTCAATTGGCTGTGCGCGTCATTCTCGATGCTCTGAGCGTGATGGTGAAAAGTGGCAAACTTGGTCACCGCGACCGGGTCTTGAGCGCCGAGTAGAACTATTTTCAACGGTCGGAGGCCGCCGACCCCGCAAAACCGGATCAAACATCTTGGGTGCGATCTTCGTTTTTGGCTTTCTGTTGGGTCTTCAGCATGCGCTGGAGGCCGATCACCTTGCCGCCGTGGCATCAATTTCGCGCCCGGGCACGTCGCCCATAAGGGCTGCCGTTCGCGGCTGCGTCTGGGGCCTTGGCCACGGTTTGGCCCTGACAGTGCTGGTCTCGGCCGTCGTCTTATCCGGGTTGGTGATCTCGGCGCAAGCTGCCCGTGGGCTGGAATTTGTGGTCGGAGCCATGCTGGTGTTCCTAGGCTTTCGCGCAGTGCTCCTGGCATGGCGGAACCGGGTTCACATTCATTTTCACAGGCATGGTGGTGGCCGCTTTCACATACATGCACACAGACACGCCGCCGGCGGCGACATGGCCAACCACAACCACGCCCACCACTCACCGTCCGCAACATTTCTGGCGATGGCCGTCGGCGCCGTTCATGGTTTGGCGGGTTCGGCGGCACTGGTCATCTTGATCGCCGCCGCGTCGCTGAATTCCTACAGCCAGGTGCTGGTCTATGTTGTTCTGTTTGGCTTTGGGGCCGCTCTCGGCATGGCCGTTCTTTCGTTCACCTTGTCCATGACCTTGCGCCGGGTGCAAGATGTCATGCCGTCTTGGAGCAATGCAGGCATTGCTCTGATCGGAGCGATCACGATCGGCCTTGGTCTTCATGTCATGTTCGCAAACTCGGTTTGAGGAAGCCGCGCCGGCGGGGCCTTTGGCGGATTGTTCGCATGATGTGCCGTGTCGCCGGGGTGTATGACCGCTTGGCGCAGTTTTGGCCGAAATGGACTAAATATGAAGCTATGACCTTCTGGCTGTTCGTGACCGAGGCGATCGGCGTCGTTGGCGCCCTGACGATTGTCGGCGCCTATTTCTGGGTATCGAGCGGGCGCGTTGACGGTACGAATCCGGCCTTTAATCTGATCAATTTGGCGGGCGCAGGCATGATCTTGTTTTCCCTCGCCTTCCGTCCAAACACCGGTGCTATCGTCCTGGAAATAATCTGGGTGATCGTCGCCGCCGCAGCGCTCGTTAACTGGTGGCGAAACCGAACCGACAAACGCTCGAACGATTGAACATCTGGAGCGGCATCCGCTCATACTTGTTCCTGGTGCCAATCGGCAGTCAATCTTGACCCCCAATCGGCGTGCAAAAATGATTCCGGGTGATCGTTCGATGCTCTAGAGGGTGTCCCCGATTTGAGGGGTGAGCGCACCTGTTCTCGTGAATGCAGTCATTGGCGTTGTGTTTCGGGGTCAACGGCGCGACGCAACGGCAGTTGTCGCCGGAAACTTGTGGAAAACGCATCCTACATTGGCACGCATCGGGCACGCTGTAGCGCGTCAAAATTTGTGCCATAGCGTGCTACCCCGAAAGTTACGGGCCTTCACCTCAAACAGCTAACTCATTGAAATCATTGGCGCACCCGTCAGGATTCGAACCTGAGACCAAGGGCGGTCATGATTGACCGATGGTTGCCCACTTTCGTGAGCCGATTGATGTGATGGTCTGCGGCTGATTGACGAGCTTGTTCCAGGCCTCACAGCCTGTATTGATGATGGCTTGGTAGTTTTCGAAGACGCGGTTTGAAAGCCAGTTTTGGCGCATGTCCTGCTAAATGTTTTCCACCGGGTTCAACTCCGGTGATCTGGACGGCAGCAAAATGATGGTCAGGTTGCTTGGCATGTTGAGTTTGTCCGTCGTATGCCATCCGGCGCGGTCCATCAAAACGACACCGTGGGTTTGGGGTGCCACATGGTGGCTGATTTCATCGAGATGCATCTGCATGGCCTGGGTGTTGGCCTTCGGCATCATGATGGCGGCGCCGGTGCCGCGTTTAGGGCAGATGGCGTCGAAGATGTAGGCGTTCTTGTAACGCTGGTCGGCCGGCTGGCGCGGCCGTGTGCCTTTGCGCGCCCATATGCGGGTCCGGCCGTTCTTCTGGCCGATCCTGGCGTTCGGCGGGCAAACATGGGTCCATCCATGTTTGCTTTATCGAATCCGTCCGGCGAAGGCGCACTTGCTTGGTGTGAGAGTTTCCGGTTACGCTGTTGTGACAGCGTAACGCCAGGGCATCAATTCGTCGAGCCGTGTGATTTTATGGTCGGCGATTTTGCTCAGCACCCATGTCAGCCATGCTTGCGGGTCGACGCCGTTGAGTTTGGCCGTTTCGATCAAAGTGTAGGCGATTGCGGCGGCTTTGCCGCCACCCTTTGAACCAACAAAAAGATAATTCTTGCGCCCGAGGGCCACCGTTTCATGGCGCGCTCAGCGGCGTTGTTGTCGAGTTCCAGAACGCCGTGATCGAGATAGGGCCGCAGCTTCTTCATCCGGGTCAAGGCGTATCGGATCGCCTTGGCCAATTCAGATTTGCCAGAGATTTTCGGCAATTGCGCGCCGAGCCAGACTTCCAGATCGTCAAGGATTGGTTTGGCGCGTTCCTGGCGTAGTCCGACTCGATCTTGCGGCGTTTGACCTCTCGCTTCCTTTTCGACGGCATAGAGTTCGGCGATGCGCCGGATGGCTTCTCCGGCAATCTCCAGCCCCTGGGACTGGAATACATCAACGAACTTGCGTCGGATATGTGCCATGCAGGCGACCTCGTGAATGCCGCCGGTGCGGTAGAGATCGTTGTAGCCGGCCCACGGGTCTTGCCTTTGGCAAGCCCGAGGACAGGCGCCACCATCGGCATGCATCCAGCCCTGGAATTGGCGAAGATGATCGGCGGGATGTGTGCCTTTGCGGTCGATTGAGAACTGATACCAAGGGCACCGGGATTTGACTCTTGGAGGGGATTCGCAAATTGGCGGTAATCTGATTCAACATGGCAAAGGAGATTTGCCATGGTTGCGATTGCTCTTCGATCCGATTTTGATGCTGAGACCCTCCGTTTTCTGGCGCGGAAGTGTTTGAACGCCAAGCAGAGCCGTCGTTTGTTGTCGATCGCCGCGGTTTACGACGGCCTGAGCCGGGCGGATGCTGCAAAGATCGGCGGCATGGACCGACAAATTCTTCGGGACTGGGTTGTTCGCTTCAATGATGAGGGACCTGACGGGTTGATCGACCGCAAATCGCCGGGCCCGAAACGCCGGTTGAGCGACGATCAGATGAAGGTGCTCGCCGTCATTGTCAATGCTGGTCCCGATCCGGCTGTTGACGGCGTAGTGCGCTGGCGGATTTGCGATCTTCAGAGGGTGATCGAAACCCGCTTCGGGGTGGCTTACAAGGAGCGCGCCATCTCCAACTTGCTCAAGGCGCTCGATTTTTCCCATATCAGCGCGCGCCCGCAGCATCCCAAGCAGGACACCCATGTCATGGAGGCGTTCAAAAAAACTTCGACCGGACGCTCGCGGCCCATTTGAGCGAGGTGGTCGAGGGGAAAACCATCGAGATTTGGTGGCAGGATGAGGCCAGGCTGGGCCAGAAGAACGGTCGGGTGCGATTGTGGGCAAGACGCGGAACGCGACCTCGCCAACCGGCCGACCAGCGTTACAAGAACGCCTATTTGTTCGGCGCTATCTGCCCGAGACGCGGCGTCGGCGCCGGTCTGATGATGCCCAAGGCCGACACCCACGCCATGCAGGCCCACCTCGACGAGATCAGTCTCCACGTCGCCAGAGGTGCCCACGCGGCCCTCCTCATGGATCGGGCCGGCTGGCACACCACGGGCAAGCTTCGCGTGCCGGAAAATATCACCATCATCTTGTTGCCATCGCGGGCGCCAGAGCTGAACCCGGTCGAGAACATCTGGCAGTACATGCGCAACAACTGGCTCTCTAACCTCGTCTTCGAGACCTATGACGACATCCTCGATGCCGGATGCACCGCCCGGAACAAGCTCATCGAAAGTCCCGAAACAATCACCTCAATCGGAATGAGAAAATGGGCCCACAGCGGTTAATCTCCGGTGCGCTTGGTATGAGTTGATTGTTACCAACACAGACTAACATCGAACACGGGCGTCGGAGTCCACCGGCGCCCACTTTGTGCCTGTATACTACGCGTACGGTATGCGTAGAGAATGGAGGCTGCAATTGCGTGGAGGCCGCGTGCGGCGATGTCGTGCTCGTTGTGATCCTCGGCACCAGAGTCGTGTTGAAAGCGTTTTTGAATAACGGACGCGGTGTTGTGTGGACGGACAGGAAAACCAAGCCGCTTCCCGACAGAGAGGCGCGAATGTCTATCAGGACAGCAAGCGGTCATTTCAGAAAAGGAGCCCGATGGGCTTGCCGCTTTTTGTTTTCGCGGAAGCTCCTGCTTTGACTTTGGGTGACGCCGGACTGCTATTTTGCGAAAAAGAGTTCGCTCCAAAGACCCGAACTTCCTAACAAATTTCGATAGTGGGGTATTGTTGGGGGTATGTGGGAAATTCATGAGCGAGTTATTCCTATGTTTTCAATAGATTGAGTAAATAAATCGAATCTTCTCCTGCGAAGGACTACAATAGCAGGTGTTAATTCCGAAGTAATTCAAGACAAGTTACCAGTGTAAAATTGGAACAGTTTCCGGAGAAAAAAAGGTAACCGGCGGCGTTTGAGTAGCTCGTCCCGATGGTCAAGAGGAGGACCGGCGCGCCTTTCGCAGCGCCGACCACAAGGCAGTCGGAGGAAGGCGCGTGGGAGGTGCCGGTTGGCTGATGGGGGCAAACCTGGCAGGAACCTACTGGTTGCTTGGGTTTTGCCCTCGGCGTTGCCGGATCTGCCTGAGGCGGGAGCATTCTCCGTCCATTTCCAGGATATGGATATCATGGGTCAGTCGCTATCCGCCATTATTGACGCTAATATATTGAGTAACACTTGACAATAAATAAAAACTCGAGCACCGTTGCGACGAATAATTAGCTGACGCAATTGCCAGCACTATGGGGATCGGGAATTGTCATTGGTCGTTACCGAGGAACACAACCTTTTCCGGCACTCCCTCGGATTGTTCGTCGAACGCGAAGTCAAGCCCAATGTACTGCAGTGGGAAGATGACGGCGAGGTGCCGCGGGCACTTTTCAGGAAGGCCGGAGAATTGGGCTATCTCGGACTCCGGTTGTCCGAGGACTACGGCGGCGGCGGGCGGGATTTTTGGTACACTGCGATATTCGTGCAGGAGATGATGAAGTGCGGCTCCGTGGGTGTGCCTGTGGCCATGTTGGCCCATGCCGAATTTGCGACAAAAGTTATTGAACGAGCGGGTTCGAACGAACTGAAGGAGAAGTTCGTCCGTGCCGCGACGACCGGGAAAATGATCGGCGCCTTGGGTGTTACTGAACCGGGGGCCGGCAGCGATGTCGCGGCTTTGCGCACCAGAGCCAAACGCGATGGCGACGAATATGTCATTACCGGATCAAAGTTGTTCATTACCAACGGCACGATCGCCGATTTCGTCACCACGGCGGTACGCACCGGCGGCGAGGGCCATGGCGGCATTTCGCTGATCGTCGTGCCGACCGACACGCCCGGATTCGACCGCGGCCGGCGACTGAAGAAGATTGGCACGCACGCCTCCGACACGGCGGAGATATTTTTCAACGATTGCCGGGTTCCGGCGACCAATCTCGTCGGCGAGGAAAACACTGGTTTCCGCTTGATCATGGAGGGATTCGTCGGCGAGCGTCTTGTCCTTTCGGTAATCGCCTGCTCGCAAACCCGTTTGATGTTGCAGGAGGCTGTTCGTCATGGCCACGAACGTATCGCCTTCGGCCGATCATTGTTGTCCAACCAGGTATGGACGCACCGCCTTGCCGATGTTCGGACGAACTTGGAGGCCGCCGAGGCGCTGACGGCGAAAGCCATTGATCTTTATGTTCGCGGCGAGCCTTGCGACGCCGAAGTATCAATGGCCAAGTTGTTCACTTGCGAAAATGCAGTTAGCGCGGCCCGAACTTGCGCCCAGATTTTCGGTGGTATGAGCCACATGGAAGAGTGTCTGATGGGTCGCCTTTATCGCGATACCCTGGCATTTACGATCGGCGCCGGCAGTAGCGAGATGATGCGCGAAGTCATTGCCCGTCAAACTGGGCTGGCGGCCAGGGGCTGATCGGGATGACGGTTTCACGCACCATCCACGTTTCCGGCGTCGGCCAAACCGGGCCGGTTGTTGCAGATACTCGGTCAATTCCTGAAATGGTCCTTGATGCAGTTGATGCGGCGCTTGCCGATGCCGGGATCGGGCATGATGGGATCGATGCCGTTACCACCGCCTCGGTCGACCTTTTCGATGGCATCACCGCCTCCAACATCGCGATCACCGAAGTCGTCGGCGCGGTGATGAAACCGGAGACGCGGATATCGGCGGATGGACTGGCCGCTTTGGCGCATGCCGCCTGCCAAGTCTGGTCCGGGGCCTATGATACGGTATTAGTGGTCGCCCACGCCAAGGCCTCGATGGCGCCCTACGAAGAGCTGACGCGGTGGGCGATGGATCCGGTCTATGTTCAGCCGCTGGATGTTGACTTTCTCACTTGCGCCGGACTGCAGGCGGCGTTGTTGGCGAGCGGGGATCGTGGCGCCGAACAACGATGGGCCGAGATCGCCGCCACCCGGCGACATCAGGCTGCGGCGCCGCTCGACGCCGTGACAACACCTCGGGCGGTGCTTTCCTCCCCGTACGTCGCCGTGCCTTTGCGCCAGGGAATGTGCACCTCATTGGGAGACGGCGCCTGCGCAGTGGTGTTGAGCACCGCAACGGATGGGTACAGACCTATTCTAAGCGGCATCGGCTACGATCTTGAACCGCATGCTTTGGGCGATCGCGATCTGACCCATTGGCCGGGCTTTGTTCGCGCCTTCGATCGTGCGGCAAAGATTGCCGGATTGCGGCCACATGACACGAAGTTCGACTTGGCTGAGCCGTCCTGCTTTTTTGCTCACGAGGAAGACCTCTTTTCCGCCGCTGCCGGACTGGGCGAAGACGTAGACATTTCGCCGAGCGGCGGCCTGCTGGCCGGCTGTGTCCCGGTTGTCGCCGGATTGTCTCGTCTGGCCGCGGCCGTGTCGCGGCTCGGAGAACCTGAGGGGCACCGGCATCGGGCTTTGGCTCACGGGACGTGGGGCCCGGCCGCCCAGGGTCAGGTGGTCGCTCTGCTCGAAGGAGCTTCAGCATGAGCGCGGCGGCCATCATTGGTACCGGTCAGAGCGATCACAGGCGAAACCGAGACGACGTCTCGCAGCCCGAACTGATCCGCGAGGCGGCCGGTCGGGCGTTGGCCGATGCGGGCCTCACTGCAGCCGACATTGATGCCGTGATCATCGGCAACATGGAATTGTTCGAGGGCAGAGCGCTACCTGAATTATGGGTGGGGGAAGGTGCTTATGCCAATGCCAAGCCTTGCCTTAAAGTTGCCACCGGCGGCACTTCGGGCACCAGTTCCTGCATCGCCGGCTATCATCAGGCGGCATCCGGATTGTTCGATACCGTTCTCGTCGTAGGATTTGAAAAACATTCTGAGGGCCAGACCCAGACCGGTATGGCGCTCACCGATCCGTTTTGGGATCGCGGCGTTGCCTCCGGTGCCTTGGGTAACTTCGCGCTGTCGATTTCCCAGTACATGGCCGAACGCGGGGTCACCCAGGAGCAAGCCGCCCGCGTCGCGGTGAAGTCGCGCCGCAATGCCGCCAACAATCCGCACGCCCACCTCGCTGACGCCGAAGCGACCGTCGAACAGGTCATGGCGTCGCGCATGCTTGCCCATCCCGTCAAGCTGATGGACATGTGTCCGCAATCGGACGGCGCGGCGGCGATCGTCATCGCCTCGGCCGCCCGCGCCGATAAACTGTGCAGCCGGCCGGCCTGGATCAAGGCGGCGACAACACGCCACGAGCAACCGTATATCGGCGACATCGACCGGCGACTGCTGACCATGCGAACGCTGCGCGACGCCACGCGCGCGGTCTACCGCGAAGCCGGCATCACCGAACCGCTCAAACAGTTCGACGTAGCCGAAATCTACGAACCGGTGACCTATGCCGAACTCGCCTGGTACGAGATTCTGGACTTTTGCCGCGAGGGAGAAGCCGGACGGTTGATCGAAGACGGCGTCACCGAAATCGGCGGTGAACTGCCGGTCAATCCCTCCGGCGGCGTGCTGTGCGCCAATCCGGTCGGCGCCACCGGGGTGATCCGTGTTGGTGAGGCGGCCGCCCAGATACTCGGCCGCGCCGGCGCCCACCAGGTCGAGGGGGCGAGCCTGGCCCTGGCGACCGGTTACGGCGTTTACGCCTGGGCCGACGCCATGGTGTTGGGGAATGCGCCATGAGCGAACGAATCTGCGTTAACATCGAGCTCGATCAAAGCTGGCGCTATGCCTCCGGTGACGCCATGGCACGGTTCGCCGCCGGCCTCGCCGAGCGCCGCATCGAGGCGCTCAAATGTGATGGCTGCGGGCGGCGATATCTGCCGCCGCGGCCCTATTGCGGCAATTGCCATATCCGCCTCGGCGACGACTGGGTGCCGGTGGCGCACGAGGGTTCGCTGGAAGCCTGGACGGTTGTCTATCTGCCGTTTCTCGACGGCCGTACGGGCACCGTTCGCGATGGGCCCTACGGCATGGGTCTCATCCGCCTCGACGGGGCCGACACAACGCTCAATCACTATCTCGACGTCGCCGATCCGGATCGGCTGGCCGTCGGTCAGCGCGTGCGCACGGTGTGGCGCGAGGACCTGCGCGGCGCCATCGACGACATCCAGTATTTCGAGGTGCTGTCATGATCCGCGAGGAATCGATCCGTATTGCATTCCGCTACGCGGCGGGGCGCGCCGGCAGCCGCATGCTGGCCGCGCTGCGTGACGATCAAGTGATCTTGGGTTCTCGGTGCGCCGACTGCGCCCGCACCATGGTGCCGGCGCGACCGTTTTGCGCGACCTGCGGCGGCGAGGATCTGCAGGACGTTGAACTCGGACCGGGCGCCCAATTGGTCAGTTGCACAGCGACGGCCCGCGGTTTGTTCGCGCTGGTGCGGCCCGACGGCGCCGATACGGCCATCGTCCACAGGCTGCTCGGCGCGCCGGACGATTTTTCCATCGGCGACCGCCTGCGCCCCGTATTCGCCGCCGAACGCCGCGGGCACATCGCCGATTTGCAAGGCTTCGCGCCCGACAACAAGAAACGGCCATGACTATCCGTCGCCAGGCAGACGACGGCATTCTGACCGTCACCATAGACCGCCCCGAGGCGCGCAATGCCTTGAGCCGCGCCATGGGCGAGGAACTGTGCGCTGTGTGGACGGACTTTCGCGACAACCCCGACCTGCGGGTCGCCGTTCTGACCGGCGCCGGCGAAAAATCGTTCTGCGCCGGCGCCGACCTGAAGGAGGTGGGGGATTTCTATGCATCCATGACGCCGGCGCAAAGGCGCGAATACGGTGAGAGCAATCCCGGCCTCGGCGGCATTACCCGCAATCTCGATCCCGGCAAGCCCATCATCGCGGCCATCAATGGGTATTGCCTGGCCGGCGGACTGGAGATCGCATTAGCCTGCGATATCCGCATTGCCGTGCCGACAGCGAAGTTCGGCCTGCCGGAAGTTCGGTGGGGGCTGATCCCGGGCGCCGGCGGAACCCAGCGACTGCCCCGCACGGTACCGATGGGGATCGCCCTGGAAATGTTGATGTCGGCCGAATCTGTCGACGCGGA
This sequence comes from Rhodobiaceae bacterium, assembly GCA_965224185.1. Lineage (GTDB taxonomy): Bacteria > Pseudomonadota > Alphaproteobacteria > Rhizobiales. The sequence goes on from OZ245042.1 coordinate 1,797,054, forward strand.
GCGCGCCCTGGCGGCTGGGTTGATCAATCGCATCGTCGAGCCGGGCGCCCTGCTCGACGTGGCCACGGAACTGGCCCGCAGGATCACGCACAACGCACCCTTGGCGGTGCGGGCGGCGCGGGCGGCGGCCCTGCAGGGCTTTCACCTGCCCTTGGAGGAGGGTCTCAGGTTGGAGCAGTTCCACGCCGAAATCCCACGCCAAAGCGCCGACGTGCAGGAGGGCCTTCGCGCCTTCGCGGAAAAACGGCGACCGCGCTACCGCGGCCAATGAAGCAATCGGGAGAACCGGAAACGTGGATTTTGAAACCATATTGAGCACCCGTGACGACAAGGTTCAGCGCATTACCCTGAACCGTCCGCAAAAGCTCAACGCCATCAACGAAACCATGTTGCGGGAAATCCGCGAAGCCGTGGAGGCGGCGGTCCAGGATCCCGCCGTCTGGGTCGTTCGCCTCGATGCAGCCGGCGAAAAGGCGTTCTCGGCCGGTATCGATGTCGGATATGTCAAGGACCTCGGCCCATTTGAAAACCGCAATGTCGGACGGGAATTACACAAAACGTTTCTGGCGCTCAGAACGCAGGAAATCCCAATCGTCTGCGCCGTAGACGGATTGTGTCTTGGGGCCGGGTTGGAAATGGCGCTTTCATGCGACTTCATGATCGCGACGGATCGCTCGTCCTTCGGCCTTCCCAACATTCACCGCGCCATTCCGGCCATCGTCGAGGCTGCCATCTTGCCGATCGCGGTCGGTATCCAGGCCACCCGCGAACTTTGTTACCTGGGCCGTTTCTGGGATGCTGAAAAGGCCGAACGCCGCGGCCTGTTGACGCAAATGACGAGCGTCGAGGACTTCGAGGAGACGGTTGCCGGTCTGTGCGCGGAACTCGCTGAAAAAAGTCCCAAAGCCATCGGCACCCAGAAAGAGATCATCCACAAGTGGCTGACCACCGACCTGGAATCAGCCATCGACTTCTCCATCAACACCGTGGTGCTGAATTGGCAGACAAAGGACCAGAAGGAAGGCATGGGCGCCTTCCTCGAAAAGCGCGACGCCGAATTCAAGGGAACGTAGAGGTGAACCGGACGATTATTACATGCGCTCTGACCGGCGCCCAGCAGGGCAAGGAAGCCAATCCGGCATTGCCCGAACAACCCGATGAAATCATCGCCGCGGGCCTGGCCGCCTGGCGCGCCGGGGCCGCCATCCTGCATCTACATGCGCGCGATGAGGCCGGCAAGGCGAGCAGCGACGTGGAGATATTCCGGCGCATTGTCGGCGGATTGCGCGACGCTGGCTGTGATGCCGTGCTCAATTTGTCGACCGGGGGCGCCATCGCCGGGCTTCCATTGGAAGCGCGCATAAAGCTGGTGCCCGAACTCAAGCCGGAGATCGGTTCGTTCAGTGTCGGCGGTGGCAGCATGCTGGGTCGCTACGACGGCAACAAAGGCGAATGGATCGGCGACCGTTTCGTGCCGCTGTTTTCGTCCCATGCGGAGATGGAATACGTCGCCGGGGTGTTTCGCGACAACGGCACCCGACCCGAACTGGAGGTCTATCACCCGGGCATGCTCAACAATATCGCCGCCTTGCTCGACCGCGACGTCCTGGAGCAGCCGTTGTTTGTCAATTTTGTCATGGGCATTCCCGGTGAATGCACCAAGGCGACGGTCAAGAACCTGGTCTTCATGGTCGAAGGATTGCCGACGGGTTCACAATGGCTGGTCTCGGCAATCGGCGCGCACAACCACTTTCGCATGCTCGGCGCCGTTGTGGCGATGGGTGGCCACATCCGGGTCGGGCTTGAGGACAATATCTATATCGGCCCGGGCAAGCTTGCCGCCTCCAACGCTGAATTGGTCGAAAAGGCCGTACGCATTCTCAGCGAACTCGCTGTTGAACCGGCCTCGCCTGCGCAAACGCGCCAAATCCTTAAGTTATCGAATGGAGCAGCAGCATGACCCGTGAGCGCATTGCCATCGACGTTTGGGCTTCGTTGATCACGCCGGACGGAGCGAAGCGCTGGCCCGCCGATTACCTGCACATTTTCAACAAGTATCGTTCGCCGCAAAAAATCTACGAGGGCGAAACCATCGAGCAGATGATTGAAGAAATGGACGCCGCCGGCGTCGACCGCTGCGTCCTCTCAGCCTTCTACCATATGGACACGCCGGTGGTGAGCAATGACGAGGTTGCCGCGTTCGTCAAGCGGTACCCGGACCGCTTCATCGGCGCCGGTACCGTCAACATATTGCGCAAGCCCATGGACGTGGCGCGGGAGGTCGAACGCATGGTCAAGGAGTTGGACTTCTGCGCCGTTCGCCTTGAGCCCTACATGTACGGCGACGGCACGATGGGGCTGCCGCCCACCGACAAGCACTACTGGCCGGTCTATCTCAAATGCGCCGAACTCGGCGTGCCGGTGTGCATCCAGGTCGGCCACACCGGCCCGACGCTGCCATCGGAATGCGGCCGTCCGATCTATCTGGACGAAATCGCGCTGGCCTTTCCGGATCTGAAGATCGTCGGCTGCCACCTCGGCCAACCGTGGCACGAGGAGATGATGATCCTGGCCTGGAAACACGACAACGTGTTCATCGAAACCTCGGCCCGCACGCCCAAGCACTGGCCGGTCGAGTTCATCGACTTCGTAAAAGGCCGGGGTCAGGGCAAGGTGATGTGGGCCACCGACTATCCGTTGCTGAATTTCGAGCGGACATTGGCGGAACTTGAGGCGCTGGGACTTACCGAAGAGGTGTTTCGCAAGGTCGTGCGCGAAAATGCGGTCAATGTCTTCGCCATGGAGGACGCCGCATGAGCCGGGCAGAAATTCTTGCCGCGATCCCCGATCCGCCATTCGACAGGACGCCGGACTGTTTGGGAGTCGATGTTTGTCTGTCGGTTCACGATGGCTGCGGCGCACCCGTCGTCGTACCTGCCGACGATTTCGTACCAGGAAAGGTGAATCCATGAGCGACAAGGTACTGTTGAATGTTGTCGACGGCGTTGCCACGGTAACGCTAAACAGGCCCGACCGGCTCAACGCCATCGATTTCGAGATGCTGGAGGCGTTGATCGGGACCCTACGCGGCTTGGGCGATGACCGGGCCGTCCGGGTTGTGGTGCTGGCCGGGTCCGGCCGATCGTTCTGCGCCGGCGCCGACATCGGCCAGATGGTCGAACGGACACCGGCAGAGTGGGAAGAGATCGTCGATCGCTATCTCGACCTGGTGCGCATCGTCTACGGTCTCGACAAACCGGTAATAGCGCGCTGCCACGGCGATGTGGTGGGTGGTGGGCTCGGTCTGGCCATCGCCAGCGACTTTCGCATTGCCACCGACAGCACCCGCTTCTGCGCCCCGTTTATCAAACTCGCCCTGATCGGCGGCGACATGTCCTCAAGTTACTTCCTACCTCGCCTGGTCGGCCTCGGCAAGGCGACGGACATGATGATGACCGGGCGTTTCGTAGAGGCCGACGAAGCGCTTGCCATCGGGCTGGCCAGCCGGGTCGTCAACGACGATGCCCTCGACCAGGCGATCGATGAGTTGGCCGCGCAATTGGCGGCTGGGCCACCACGGGCGCTGGCTTTCACGAAGCGCTCCATCCGCCGTTCGTTGGAACGCAGCCGGGAGGAGGAGTTCGACTACGAAATGTTCGCCCAGGTGCAACTGCTGCAGGCGGAGGACCACAAGGAAGGGGTTTCCGCGTTCCTGGAAAAACGCAAGCCCGCCTTCGCCGGCAAATAAAGGAATATGGATGGCGACCCATTCGAAGACGACTTGTTCCCCTGCCAATGCCGGCCACTCGATGGTTGATCCGGTATCGCAGGTGCTTGGTATCAGCCATGAAATCACCGGCGAAGGCACGGCGCGATCGCACGTACTTCTCGATGGGCGTCATGAGAATCCGTATGGCGGTGTTCACGGCACGATCAGATTTGTCACGGCCGATGTCGGAATGGGATACGCGCTGATGCCCACACTGGAAGCCGGTACACGCACTGTCAGCACTTCGCTGACAGTCAACTATCTGAAGGCGCCGCGTGGCCGTGAACTGGTTGCCAAAAGCCGGCTCGTCAGTCGTGGCCGATCGACCGCAACCTTGCAAACCGAGGTCCACGACGAGGGCGGAATGCTGTGCGCCTTGATTACTGGCAACTTTGCGGTGTTGGGAGAGTAGGACAATGGCGAGCGACCCCTCTCTGACCCCGGAGGAGATCCTGTTCCGCGACACCGTTCGGGCTTTCGTCGACAAGGAGATCAAACCGCGCGCCACCGAGTGGGATCTGGACGAGAGCTACCCAACCGAGTTGTTCCGCACTTTCGGTGATCTGGGCTGGCTCGGTTTGGCGATTCCGGAAGTATTAGGCGGCAGCGGCGGCGGTGCACGCATGTACGCACTGTTGTGCCGCGAACTGTCACGCGGGTCGGCGGCGATCGCTCTTGGGTACTATGTACACACGGCACTGGCCAGCGCCGCCATCCTCCATTTGGGCACTGATGCACAACGCGCCGCATGGCTGCCGGCGGCCGTCCGTGGCGACAAGATCGGATGTTGGGCTTATGCCGAAGCCGGCGCCGGCGCCGATGTTTCGACCGTTTCGACACGGGCGGTGCGCGATGGGGATGACTACGTCATCAACGGAGCCAAGCTCTACATCACCAACGCTCCATTTGCCGATTTCATGATCGTTGTTGCCGCGACCGTGCCCGATGCCGGATTGAAGGGGCTGTCGGTGTTTTTCGTTGAGGCCGAACGGAGCGGTGTCAGCGTCGGCGTGCCGTTGAAAAAGCTCGGCATGGGGGCGTCGGAAATGGCCGAAATCGTTTTCGACGATTGCCGCGTGCCGGCGGCCAACCGGCTCGGCCCCGAAGAGGGCGGACTGATTGCCGGTCTCAAGGTGCTAAGCCTCGGCCGAATTGCAAGCGCCGGATTCGGCATCGGCTTGGGCCAGGCGGCGATGGAGGAAGCCGTCGCCTATACGCGACAACGGGTTCAGTTCGGCAAGCCGCTGGTCGCCCAGCAGTTCGTGCGCTTTACTCTGGCCGACATGGCGACCCGACTGGAGGCGGCGTGGCAATTGACGCTGCATGCCGCCCGCATGGTCGAATCAGGACTGCCGTTCGACCGTGAAGCCTCGATGGCCAAGCTGTTCGCCAGCGAAACCGGCACGTGGATCTGCGAACGCGCTTTGCATCTGTGCGGTGCCCAAGGCTATATGCGCGACAGTGCCCCACAACGGTTTTTCCGCGACTGCAAGGTCATAGAACTGGGTGAGGGCACGAGTGAAATCCAGCGCGAAATGATCGCCCGAACATTGGAGATGTGAGCCCATGGGAGTGCAAGAACGACGTGAGAGGGAGCGTCAGGGACGGCGCACCGCTGTCTTGGACGCGACGCGTGAACTGGTTCTTGAACGCGGCTTCAACGGCACCACGACCAAGGTGATCGCCGAAAGATGCGAGTTGTCGGAGGCGACGCTTTTTTTCTATTTCCGAAACAAGGATGAAATCCTGTTGTCCCTGTTGTTTGAGGGCATCGAATTCGCCGCCGATGTCCTGGAAAAGCTGATCGAGGCCGATTTGCCGCCGCGCAAACGGCTGCAGAAACTGTGGGACACCTACTCGCTGATCAACCGCGAGCATCCCGAATACGTGCATGTTTTCGGTTATCTCTCTCGCCCCCAAGCGACCGCCAATATCAGTGATGCGGTGAAGGCGGAAATCGCCCTGAAAACCGGCGACAATTTCCGGCGCCTGGCCACCATCCTTGAGGGCATCATTCCGAAGAAACGCGCGCGCATCGCCGCCGATCTGCTGTGGAGCACTTTCATCGGCCTCAATTCCCTGCGCCAGACAAGGCAGAATCTCGGTGCTCCGCTACACCCGACCAAATCGGAGCTGCAAGCAGAGTTCGAACTGTTGATGAACGGTCTGGCGGCGGAACTGGACAAGGGGAACCAGTGATGGCGACGATGCTTGCCGCCAGGCTGATCGAACCCGGGACGCCGTTGCGCGTCGATGAGGTGCCGGTACCGGACATAACCGCCGACGAGGTTTTGGTCAAGATTGCCGCTTGCGGCCTGTGCGGCACCGATATCCACCTTGCCGTCGATGGCGATATCCCGGTCGCCCACATGCCGATTACGCTCGGTCACGAAGGCGCCGGCGAGATCGCCGCCGTCGGCGCCAATGTTACGACGTTCAAGGAGGGTGATCCCGTCGCTCTGCTGCCGGCTGCCAATTGCGGTGTCTGTCGCTTCTGTCGCGTCGGACGGGAATCCTTGTGCGAGGCATCGGGCGTCTATGGCATGGTCCGGGACGGAGCCCTGGCCCACTACATCGCCGCGCCGGCGCGCTCGGTGTTGCCGGTGCCCGAGGGGATCGCGTTCGATATCGCCGCCATCGTCACCGATGGCGTCTCGACGCCGTTTCACGCGCTTAGAAGCCGCGGCCGCCTGAAGGCGGGCGAAAGCGTGTCGGTTATCGGCTGCGGCGGTTTGGGTACCCATGCGGTCATGCTGGCACGAATGATGGGTGCATCGATCATCATCGCTGTCGATCCGGACGCGGCCGCCCGAACCCGCGCCTTGGCATTGGGCGCCGACCTGGCCATCGATCCCACGACGACCGATCCGGCAAAGGAGGTGCGCGGCCATACCGGGCGCCGCGGCGTTGATCTGGCGATGGAATTTGTCGGCCGAACGGACACCGTGACGATGGCTTTGCGGATGCTCGACAAGGCCGGTCGCGCCGTCATCGTCGGTGTTGGTATGGGTAAGCCGGAATTGCCGCCGCTGGTCTCCTTCGTCGGCCTCGAACATGCCGTTATCGGGTCGTTCGGCATGGATCGTCGCGACATTCAGGATCTGTTCGCGTTGATTGCCGGCGGGCGCCTCGACTTACGGCAATCGATCTCCGCGCGGTATCCGCTGGCCGAAGTCAACGCGGCGATCGGACGGTTGGTGGACAAGGATCAGGGGGTGGTCCGTGTCGTTGTGGAGCCGTGAATTGAAGATCACGGCGTTGCGGAAATGGGAACATGACGCAAGCCTTGACAGAATTTGCGCAACTCCTGATCGGTGGCATCGCCATCGGCTGCATATACGCCGTCGTGGCGCTGGGATTTGTGCTGATCTACAAAGCCAGCGAAGTGGTGAATTTCGCTCAGGGCGACTTGATGATGCTCGGGGCGTTCCTCGGCTACACCCTGATCGGCATCCTTGGCCTGCCGTTTTTTGCCGGCGTGGCGCTGGCCGTCGTCGGCATGGCGGTGTTCGGCGCGCTCCTCGACCGCATCGTGCTCAGGCCGATGGTCGGACAACCGACATTCGCCATCGTCATCGTCACCCTGGGAATCGGCTTCGTTATCCGAAGCTCCGTCAGCAGCGTGCCGGCATGGGGTGCCGAAACCCACGGCATTGAGACGCCGTTTTCCGATAGCGTCACGCGTATCGGCCAACTTGTCATCAGCAACGATCATTTGGCGATAATCGCGGCGACGGCGATTCTGATCCTGGTGCTGTTTCTGTTTTTCCGTTTCACCAATCTGGGCATCGCCATGCAGGCGGCGTCGCAGAACCAACTGGCGGCCTATCTCGTCGGCATCCCCGTCAAGTACGTATTTTCGATGATCTGGGCGATCAGCGCCGCCGCCGCCGCCCTGATCGGCATCTTGTTGGCACCGGTTGCCTTCGTCCACGTCAATATGGGCTTCATCGGCCTGAAGGCCTTTCCCGCCGCCGTCCTGGGTGGATTTGGTAGCATACCGGGCGCCGTCGTCGGCGGCCTCATCATCGGTATCGTCGAATCCCTGTCCGGATTCTACCTGCCGGAAGGCTTCAAGGACGTTGCCGCCTATGTGGTGCTCCTGGCGGTGCTGGTGGTGCGGCCGCAAGGCCTGTTCCCGGAAGCTACCGAGAAGAAGGTGTAGCCTCATGCATGTCGCCATGAAGCGCAGCTACAACCAGGATATTCGGCTGTTTGAGCATGCTGGCGGCGCCTTTTGGTACGTGATGCTGGGCCTGGTGATCGTGGCGCTGCCAGCCGTCGTCGACGAGTATTTTCTGTCGCAGTTCACCTTCGTGGCGATCTATGGCGTCGCCGGGGTCGGACTGATGCTGCTGTCGGGATATACCGGGCAGATCTCGCTTGGCCATGCCGCCTTTCTCGGCGCCGGCGCCTATACCGAGGCCATTCTGCAATCCCACGGCGTATCGTTCTTTGTTTCCTTTCCGCTGTCGACATTCGTCGCCGGCCTGTTGGGGCTCCTCGTCGGACTGCCGGCATTGCGTCTTACGGGAATCTATCTGGCGATTGCCACGTTGGCTTTTGCTTTCATTGTCGAGGAAGTCCTGGTGCGGTGGGAGAGCCTGACCCGGGGAAATTACGGCATCATCGTGGAAAGCCTGCAGATCGGCTCAGTGGCCATCGATACGGAATGGAAATTCTACTATGTGTGCGTCGCCATCCTGGCCGCCGTCACACTCGGCGCCATCAACCTGTTGCGCTCCCGCACCGGCCGCGCGATGACGGCCATTCGCGATAGCGAAATCGCCGCCCAAAGCCTCGGTGTCAATAGCGCCAAATACAAGACCATCGCCTTCGTCATCAGCGCCGCCCTGACCGGCATGGCGGGCGCCCTTTACGCCCATCGTATTTTGTTCATCAGCCCGGAGCAGTTCACGATCCTGGTGTCCGTCGAACTCTTGGTGCTCGTCGTCGTTGGTGGATTGGGATCGTTGCACGGCGCCATATTCGGCGCCGTCTTCATCATCATGCTGCCTCAAGCCATTGTGGTGGCCAAGGATATCCTCGGCTTCAGTGCCGTTACCCAGGCGGGTCTGGATGCCGGATTGTACGGGCTGATGCTGGTCCTGTTCATGTTGTTTGAGCCGCAAGGGATCTACGGCCGCTGGCTGAAGATCAAGCTCTATCTCGACATTTTTCCGTTTTACCGCAAGGCGACCTTCAAGCGGCAGCGCGTTTTTCAGAAATCGGAGCGACTGCGGTGATCCTGTTCCAGGCCCATGAGCTGTCCAAGAGCTTCGGTGGCATCCGCGCCGTCGAAGACGTCAGTTTCAGTGTCACCGAGGGCGAGATATTCACGATAATCGGGCCCAATGGCGCCGGCAAGACGACGGTATTCAATTTAATTAGCCGGCTCTATGAACCCGATAACGGCACCATGACCATGGCCGGACGGGATCTTCGCGACCTGCCGGCGCACGCCGTCGCCGAGACCGGCATTGCGCGGACATTTCAAAACATCGAACTGTTTGAACATTCTACCGTGCTCAGTAACTTATTGCTCGGACGCCACTGCCGTGGTCGCGGAAACGTGTTTTCCGATATCCTGTTCACGCCGGCGGTCCGGCGCGCCGAAATGGCCGATCGGGAAAAGGTGGAAAGGGTCATCGACCTGCTCGATCTGCAGCACTACCGCAATGCCCTCGTCAGCGGCCTTCCATACGGAATTCGAAAGATCGTCGAACTGGGGCGGGCATTGGCATCCGATCCCCGGCTGATCCTGCTGGATGAACCGTCCTCCGGTCTCAATACCGAGGAAACGGAGGATATGTCCTTCTGGATCAGGGACATAAACCGGGATCTGGGTGTCTCGGTATTGATGGTCGAGCATGACATGAACCTCGTTGGCGATGTTTCGCACCGGGTGTTGGCGCTCAACGACGGTCGGGTCATTGCCGAAGGCACGCCCTCGCAGGTCCAGACCGATCAGCGCGTTATCGACGCCTATCTGGGAGGCTGACGTGGATACGCCGCTCCTGTCGTTACGCAATGTGGAGGCCTATTACGGCCCGGTACTGGCGCTTCGTGGAGTCAGCTTCGACGTCGCGGAAGGCAAGATCGTCACCTTGCTGGGATCCAACGGCGCCGGCAAATCGACCGTGCTGAAGGCGATATCCGGCATCGTCGAACCGCAAAAAGGGTCCATCGTTTTTCGCGGCGATGCCATTCACGGTAGCGAACCAGACATGACAGTTCGCAAGGGCGTTTTACAAGTGCCTGAGGGACGCGAGGTCTTTCCGTTCCTGAGTGTTCGCGAAAACCTCCTCATGGGCGCCTATCTGCGCCGCGACCGCGATGCCGTGCGCGGCGATATCGGCCGCATGTTCGACTACTTCCCCGTCCTCCGCGCACGGCGCGACCAACCCGCACAAAGGCTCTCCGGCGGCGAGCAGCAGATGTTGGCGATCTCGCGCGCGCTCATGGCCCGACCGCGCATGCTGTTGCTGGACGAGCCGTCCCTGGGGCTGTCGCCGATCCTGGTCGGGGAAATATTCGCCATCATTAAACGCATCAACCGCGACAACGGCACGACCATCCTTCTCGTCGAGCAGAACGCAAAGATGGCGCTCGAAATAAGCGACTTTGGATACGTGCTGGAAGTCGGGCGCGTGGTCATGGAGGGGGCGAGTTCGGAGCTGATGCGCAAGGACGACATCATGGAGTTCTACCTCGGCGTCAAAGACCGGGGCGTGCGCGGCGTACGCCGCTGGAAGAGGAAGAAACTGTGGCGTTGATGCGCAACAATACAGCGTTGGAGACGTGGCGCGACCTTGGGGGGCGCCACGAAATTCCGGCGGTGCCCGGGGAGACCATAGCCGGGGCATTCCACAAGGCCGTGGCGCTGCGCGGCGATCGCGAAGCGATGCGCCAAAAGGAACTGGGCCTGTGGCGTTCAACAAGCTGGGGCCAATACGGCGACCAGGCCCGCCGCATCGGCTCGGCGCTGTTGGCGATGGGTTTCCGCCGCGGCGAATGCGCCTGCATTATCGGCAACAACTGCCCGCAGTGGTTTTTTGCCGACATGGGGATCATCGGTGCCGGCGGCGTATCGGTGGGCATCTACGCCACCGACGCGCCGGAGCAGCTTGCCTATCTGGTCAACGATTGCATCGCGCGGGTGCTTTTCGTCGAAGATGAAGAGCAGTTGGACAAGTTTCTGCAGGTACGCAACCAAGTGCCCAGCGTCCGGCGCATCGTCGTCTTCGACATGGAGGGGCTGGCCGACTTTCGCGACCCGATGATGGTCAGTCTCGATCATTTCATGTCGCAAGGGCGTGACGGCGAGAACGGCCTGGCGGCAGACTGGCATGCCCGAGCGGCGGCCGTGAAAGCGGACGATCTGGCCCTGATGATCTACACGTCCGGCACAACGGGCCCGCCCAAGGGCGTGATGATGACGCATGCCAACATCATCTTTCAGATCGCCGTTCTTGGCAGTGTCATGCCGATCGGGCCGGGCGACGAACTGCTCTCCTTCCTCCCGCTGAGCCATATCGCCGAACGGCTGATCAGCGATTTTCAACCCATCTTCTCCGGTGCCGTGGTCAACTTCGCCGAAAACCAGGAGACGGTGCCGGAAAACATCAGGGAAGTTTCTCCGACGGTCTTCTTTGCCGTGCCGCGGATCTGGGAGAAATTCTATTCCACCGCAACGATCGCCGCCGAGGACGGTACCTGGCTCGAACGTCGCGTCTTCGCGGCGGCGGTTGCCACCGGTCATCGCATGGCCGCTTGCCTCATGGACGGCGTTCCGCCTTCCCGGTGGCTGCGCCTTGTCTATTGGCTGGCGCATGCGGTCGTCCTTTATCGGACGAAGAAACTGATCGGCATGGAACGAACGAAATACGTCGTCACCGGCGCGGCGCCAATTTCACCTGACCTGATCAAGTGGTTCCTGGCTCTCGGTATGGATATACGCGAGGGGTACGGTTTGACCGAAACATCCGGCGTGGCAACATTTGCGCCGCCTGGCCGACGCAAGATCGGCACCGTCGGCGTCGCATTGCCGGGAACCCAGGTCAAGCTTTCCAAAGACGGCGAAATCCTTGTTCGGGGCCCACATGTTTTTGCCGGCTATCACAACCAACCGGAACGAACCGCCGCGGCTATTGTCGAGGGATGGTTCCATACCGGCGATGTCGGCGTCATCGACAACGAGGGTTTCCTGAAAATCGTCGACCGAATGAAGGACATCATCATTACGGCGGGCGGGAAAAACATCTCGCCCTCGGAGATCGAAAACCAGCTTAAGTTCAGTCCCTACATCTCCGATGCCGTGGTGATCGGCGACCGGCGCAAATACCTGACCTGTCTGGTCATGATCGACCACGAAAATGTCGCCAAGTTCGCGCAGGACAACAGCGTTCCCTTTACAAATTTTACCAGCCTCTGCCGCGCGCCGGAAATCAGGGCGCTGATCGAGTCGGAGGTCAGCGCCGTCAACAGACGGTTCGCAAGGGTCGAGCAGATCAAGAAATTTACGTTGATCGACGTTCAACTGACCGCCGAAGACGATGAGTTGACGCCGACCATGAAGCTCAAGCGCAAATTCGTGAACGAACGGTACACGGCACAAATCGAAGCCATGTACGCGGGCGCTTGAATGACCGGGCATTTTGCCCACCGGCACCGGAATCGGCGACCAGCCGATGCATGTGCCGATTGCGTTCTAGATGGGGGACACAGCGATGAATGCAAGAAAGACGATATCGGCAGTGTTCGGTTCTGTTGCACTGCTGGGTCTGACACTTTCGGCCGACGCCCAAGTCCAGGGCATCACCGACGATCAGGTGGTTCTGGGAACCCATCTCGATCTCTCCGGCCCCATCACATTCTGGGGTTTGCCGATCAAGAACGGCATGGAGATGGCCGTCGAAGAGATCAATGCCGGCGGCGGCATACATGGCCGCAAGATCAAGCTGGTGATCGAAGACATGGCATACGACCCGAAGAAAGCGGTGCTGGCGACGCAGAAATTGCTGACCCGCGACAAGATATTCGCCATGGTCGGATCCATGGGCACGCCGACATCGGCGGCGACGATGCCGATGGTGTTGAAAAAGGGTCTGCCGCACTTGTTTCCCATCACCCCGGCGGAGATGTTTTCCAAGCCCTACCATAAATTAAAATTTGCCTATTTTGCACCGTATTACGACGACGTTCGCACCAGCCTCAACTACCTGATCCCGAAACTCGGCAAGAAGCGTATCGGCATCATGTATCAGGACGACGAATTCGGCGCCAACATCCTGCGTGGCACCAAGGACCAACTTGCCGCCATGGGACTGCCGCTGGTATCGGTCACAAGCTACAAGCGGGGCGCCACCGATTTTTCCAGTCAGATCGCCAAGTTGAAAAGCGACGACGTCGACTTGGTCGTTCTTGGCACGATCATCCGAGAAACGATCGGAGCTATGTCGACGGCGCGGAAACTTGGCTGGAAGACCGATTTCCTGATCAGCCAGGCCGGATATGCTCCCGTCGTTGCGGCATTGGGCAAGGGCGCCGTTGAAGGGTTGTATGCCGGCGGCATGACGCCAATTCCCTACGCCGACAGCGCCTCCGACGACGTCAAGAATTGGATGGCGACCTACGAGGCGAAATTCGGCAAACCGGCAAACATTCAGGCTGTGGTCGGCTATGAGGTCATCAAAACGGCGGCGATCGGCATTCAGAACGCCGGTCGCGACCTGAATGCGGACACGTTGGTGGCCGGTCTGGAGAAGATATCGAAACATGAAAACATGTTCGGCACGGCGCCCATATCATTCTCCGAGGGCAACCATCTGGCGACGCGCAACACCTTCCTCGCACAGATCCGCAACGGCCGCTGGGAGAAGCTCACCGGCTTTATGCACTACTAGGCGATTTCACCGGGAGCCGGGGAGCCAGTTCGGCGCCCCGGTTCCCATGGTGTTTGTCGCTGCCAACAACCGGAGGGGAAAGGTGATGACCGATAACGAAGAGATCATCCGGGATTTCATCGCTGCCTGGTCTCGGCTCGACGCCGGCGAACTGGCAAGCTATTTCACCGTCGACGGAATTTACCACAATATGCCGGGCGACCCGGTCGTGGGGCGCGCGAATATTGAGAAATTTATCGCCGCCTTCATCGCCCCGTGGACCGAAACCAACTGGGAAATCCTCAATATCCTGATTGACGGCGAGGTGGTCATGGCCGAAAGGATCGACCGTACCAAGCTGGGAGAGCGCGCCGTCGACCTACCGTGTCTCGGTGTCTTCGAAATGGCCGACGGCAAGATATCGGCCTGGCGGGACTACTTCGACATGAGGACGTATACCAAGGCCGTTTCCTGACGTCGGTGTAAGGAGGTTGGGGCGTGGACAATATCGGCCAAGTTCTCGCCAAGCGCGCCGAAATCAGTCCCGGCAAGGAGGCGTTCGTCGAACCGCATCGCGACCTGCGCCTGACTTTCCGTGAACACAACGATCGTGCAAATCGCAGCGTCGCGGTTCTGCGCCAACTGGGGGTGCGCAAGGGCGACAGGGTGGCGATCCTGATGATGAACTCCGCGGAGTACATGGAGATCTTCTACGCCCTTGCCAAGCTCGGTGCCATCTGCGTGCCGCTGAACTGGCGGCTTACCCTGGCGGAGTTGAACTATATTCTCGGTCACAGCAAATCGACCTATCTGGTGTTCGCGGCCGAGTTCGCCGACACCGCGGCGGCCATCGAGCGCCACGAAACACCCGATGCTAAGATCGAAACCTTCGCCATTTGCGCCGACGCGGATCGGCCCGACGACTGGACCGAAGATTTCCTCGCTTTGCGCGATCTGGCAGCGGCCGCCGAACCTGAGATTTGTGCCGGCGGCGACGATCCGCTGTTCATCATGTACACCTCCGGCACCACCGGCCTGCCCAAGGGGGTGGTGCACACCCACAAGACCTTTATGTGGGCGCTGATTACCCAGGCCGCGACCGAGGAGATCCGCACCGAGGATCGCTTCATCACTAGCCTGCCGATGTATCATGTCGGCGCCCTAGCGCCGATCGTCTTCGGTGCTTACATCGGTTTTACGATCATTTCGGTGAAAGCGTTCGATGCGACGGATTATTGGCGTTTGATCGAAGCCGAAAAGGTGACCGTAACACTCCTGGTCGCGGCCATGATCACCGCCTTGCTGCAAGTACCTGACAAACAAAGACGGGACTATTCTTCCCTGCGGTGGGCCATGGTGGGGGCGGCGCCGGTGCCGCCGGGCATGATCAGGACTTTGGAAGGCTTGGGCATCGCCGTGCATCAGGTCTACGGCTTGACCGAAACCTGCGGTCCGGCCTGCCTCATCACCGGATCGGAGGCCAAGCGGAGGATCGGATCGGCAGGTAAGGGGTTCTTTCATACCGACGTCCGTGTCGTCGACGGCAACGGCCGTGACGTGCCGCCGGGCGAGACCGGCGAGGTCATCGTGCGGGCGCCGCACAACATGCGCGAATACTGGAACGATCCGGCCGCCACCGCCGATGCGGTGGTCGGCGGCTGGCTGCATACGGGCGATGCCGCCATGATCGACGAGGACGGCTTCATCTATATCGTCGACCGTATCAAGGACATGATTATCTCCGGCGGCGAAAACGTCTACCCGGCCGAGGTGGAGAACGCCATCGTTTCCCATCCCCGCGTGATGGAGGCCGGGGTCATCGGCCGCCCGGATGACAAATGGGGCGAGGTGCCGGTTGCCTTCGTTGTTGGCGTGGATGCCGACTTGACCGCCGAGGATATCACCGCTCACCTTCTGCAGCGGCTGGCCAAATACAAGACGCCCAAGGAGATACGTTTCTTGGCTGAATTGCCGCGCAATGCGTCCGGCAAGATTTTAAAGCGACGATTGCGCGACGCGTTGCAACAGTGATGCCTGGTCCTTCCCGCTGACGATGGCATGGAACGCGATCGGGTCGGCAAGAAAACAGCAATGGCGGAACGGACATGTAGTTCGCCGGCTAAGGAAAACACTATGGCCGATATGTCACAATATTACACCCAGGAGCACGAGGCCTTCCGCCATCAATTGCGCCGTTTCGTCCGCGCTGAGATAGAACCGAATGTCGACGCTTGGGAAAAAGCCGGCGAGATCCCACGCGATCTGTTCGTCAAAATGGGTGAACTGGGTTTTCGAGGGCCCGGTTATCCCGAGGAACTTGGCGGTGTCGAGGCGGACCTGTTTTATCAGATCATCCTGCACGAGGAGATCGGCCGTGCCGGCGCCGGCGGTATCAACGCCGCCTTGATGATCCACAATATCGTCATTCCTCCGATCATTGCCCTGGGCGATGCCGCCATGAAGGCACGGGTCGTGCCGGAAATTCTGTCCGGCCGCAAGCTGGCGTCGTTGTGCATTACCGAGCCTGTCGCCGGCTCCGATGTGGCGGGTCTCGCAACCCGCGCCGTCCGCGATGGCGACCACTACGTCGTCAACGGCTGCAAGACTTTCATCACCGGTGGCTGCAACGCCGATTACTATGTCGTCGCCGTACGCACCGGTGATGACGGAGCCAGCGGCATCTCCCTCATCATGATCGAGCGTGATACGCCGGGCTTCACGCGCGGCAAACTCGACAAGATGGGTTGGCACAGCTCCGACACCGCGACGCTTTACTTCGACGATTGCCGGGTCCCAGTCGACAACCTGATCGGCGCTGAAAACCATGGGTTCCGGGGCATCATGCAGAATTTCAACGAAGAGCGTTTCGGTGTCTCGGCCATGGCCTACGCTTTTGCCAAATGCGCCTACGCGGAGGCCTTAGAATACGCCAAGATAAGGCAAGTCTTCGGCCGGCCACTGCTGCAAAAGCAGGTCATCCGTCACAAGCTCATCGACATGGCGATGAAGATCGGTGCCTTGAAGGCATTTCTGGAATCCATGGCTTGGCGACTGGGGCAGAACGAACACCCGATAGCCGAAATCTGCATGCTGAAGAACCTCGCCACCGAAACGTTTGCCCACTGCGCCGGTGAAGCGGTGCAGATTTTCGGCGGATCGGGTTACATGCGCGGCGCCAAGGTCGAACGTATTTATCGCGAAACCAAGGTGCTGGCCATCGGCGGCGGTACCGAAGAGATCATGAAGGATCTCGCCGCCCGGCAGCTGGGATGGTGAAACGCCGCCGGCACCGCAACCCTGATTGTCTACAGACTAGAGCGTGTTGCGTTCGATCTGATTCAGGATTGAACGAAGCCGCTACCGCGGCATTGGAGTATGTGGTCTGGTCTCGGGCTGATCTGAGAGGATGTTGTTTTGCAACTCTCGGACAGGAGACTACCGATGACCCGGATGAGCCCATTACGCGCGCGTATGATCGAGGACATGACGATCCGCAATCTGTCGCCGGCGACGCAGCGTTCCTACCTTAATGCGGTGGCCAAATTCAGTGCCTATTTTGGCAGGCCACCGGATGTTCTGGATGCGGAGGATGTTCGCACTTACCAGGTCCATCTTGCCGGCAAGGGGGTCGCCTGGGCGACGCTCAACCAGGTGGTTTGCGCCTTGCGGTTCTTTTACGGCGTCACCCTTAGCGATGATGTCATTCCCGAACGGATACCGTATGCGCGCACGCCCAAAACGTTACCGGTGATTTTGTCGGCCGATGAAGTGCGGCGGTTTCTAGTGGATTAAATCAGACATATGGTACCCCTACGACAGCGTCCAAGGCCCACCGGCTACGTTGACCGATGCTTGGGATGGCCGGCATCACCGCACATCGGTCGCCTTGCCGGATGAACCTTGGACGCTGTCGTAGGGGTACCATATGTCTGATTTAATCCACTAGAGGCTGTCTCCAGCCTCAAGTGCCGGGTCGCCTTGACGACGGCCTATTCGGCCGGCTTGCGGGTATCGGAAGTGGTCGGTATCCAGATTGGTGACATTGACTCGACGCGCATGGTCATCCATGTGCGTCACGGCAAGGGAGACCGGGACCGCTACGTAATGCTGTCGGATCAGATGCTGCGGATATTGCGGGCTTACTGGACGCGCACGCGGCCAGCCACCTATCTGTTCCCCGGTCGCGATGACGATCATCCCCTGCAGCCGACGACCTTGTATGCCGCCTGCCGGTCGGCAGCAAAGGCTGCCGGACTTGGCAAACGGGTCACGGTCCATACCCTGCGCCACAGCTTCGCTACTCATCTGTTGGAGCAAGGCGCCGACATCCGCATCATTCAGGCGCTGCTCGGTCATCGCAGCCTATCGACGACGGCGCGCTATACGCGAGTTTCGACGCGCACCATCCGCTCGACGCCAAGCCCGCTGGAGAATCTGTCGCTGGAGGTAACGCCGCCGGTCTGAGCTGGCGCCATGACGAGACCGCACCTGGAGGTGGCGGATATCCTCCGCTGCCACGGTGGCACTTATCTGCGCGACCATGGCGCCCGTACCAATCGCCATCAACGTCGGGTCATGGGTGCCATTGAGGCCTGCCGCACGGCCAGGCTGGGCGGCCATGTGGAACAATGCGGTGCGTGCGGGTACAAACAGATCGCCTACAATTCCTGCCGCAACCGCCATTGCCCTAAATGCCAAGGATCAGCAGCCCGGCGCTGGTTGGAGGCGCGTTGCGCCGAGCTATTGCCGGTGCCGTACTTCCACGTCGTTTTCACCCTGCCGGCGCCAATGGCGGAACTCGCGTTTTACAATAAGGCCGTCATCTACCGACTTTTGATGCAGAGCGCCGCCGAGACGCTGAAGATCATCGCCGCTGACACCAGGCATCTTGGGGCGCAGATCGGCGGCATCGCCGTGCTCCACACATGGGGACAGACACTCACCCACCACCCGCATGTCCATTGCATCGTGCCGGGCGGCGGGTTGCAGGACCAAGCTGACCGGGAGGGCGAACGGTGGGTCTCCTGCCGACCCGGCTTCTTCCTGCCCGTACGCGTGCTGGCCCGGCTGTTCCGGCGCCTGTTCCTGGAACGGCTGGTCAAGGCGCACGGGGCCGGCGCTCTGACATTCCCCGACATCCTTCAGGCGCTGCGCAGCGAAAACGCCTTCAAGGCACATCTGGCGCCGCTCGCCCGCACCGAGTGGATCGTCTATGCCAAGCCGCCATTCGGCGGGCCCGATCAGGTGCTCAGCTACCTATCCCGTTACACCCATCGTATCGCCATCTCAAACAGCCGCTTGATCAGCGCCGATGAAGCCGCCGTGACATTCCGATACAAAGACTATCGGCGAAGCGGGCACGAGCGCTTCAAAACCATGAAGCTCAAGCCGGCCGAGTTCATCCGGCGCTTCCTGCAACACGTTTTGCCGCGCGGCTTCCATCGCATCCGCCACTTCGGCTTCTTCGCTAATGGACAGCGTACCGACAAGATTGCCCGCATCCGGTCTCTGCTTGAGGACGGCGACAACCTTGAACCGGAACCCGATGAGGAAGGCCGGGCACAAACGGTTAACAGGCGCGACAACAAGCGCGCCACGCCTGCGTGCCCGTGTTGCGGCACCATCATGCGGCGCGTCTTCGAATGGAATACCATCCCGCCAAGAGCCAGATGGCCCGATACGTCATGACGATGTCCGCCCACTCAAACTCAGCAAGCAAGACCGGCTGCAGCTCCAGCGCCGTAACAGGATCTTATGCGCCGAAGCCGGCGCAAGCGCCGCGACACACCAACAATTCGCCCAGTCTTCGACAATCAACCCACATCCAGTCCCGCGAATGGGTCAACACGCAACGCAAAACCGCAAGCAAGCATTGCCAATGCCGTACCACATGGGCTGATCACCGCAAACGCCGAGATAATACACCATAGCCCCAACACCCCGCCCGCAGCATCGTTCAATCCGGTTTCTATGACGTCGCTCTGCTACATGTGCACATGTCCGCCATCTGCGACCTCACAGAAACCTCCAGATTCCCAAATCAGCTGAGTTCTGATTCTCTTTCCCAAACGGAAGGAGCAGGACGATGGGCAAGCCACATCCGATTGAGCTGCGTGAACGGGTTGTTGCCTATGTGGATGAGGGCCAAAGCCACCGCGCTGCGGCGGAACGCTTTCGGGTCTCGCCGCGTTTCGTCAACAATATGGTCATCTTGAAGCGCGAGACCGGATCGCTCGCGCCCAAGCCGCAAGGCCGGCGCGGCGGCGGCAAGCTGCAAGATCACGGCGATTGGGTGCGCCAACGGATGGCCGAAGACGGCGATTTGACGCTGGACGCCTTGCGCGTCGAGTTGGCCGAACGCGGGGTGCGGGTGCATCGGTCGTCGGCCAGCCGGCTGCTGCGCCGGCTCGGGCTCAGCCATAAAAAAAAGCCTGATGGCCAGTGAGCGACTGCGATCGGATATCGCCCGTGACAGGCATTTGTGGATCACCGGGCGCCGGCCATTCTTCAACCGGGCCCTGCCGCGGTTGGTGTTCATCGACGAAACCTCGACCAACACCAAGTTGACCAAGCGGACCGGCTGGGCACCGCGTGGCGAGCGTTACTGCACATACGCGCCGTTCGGGTCCTGGAAAACACAGACCTTTATCGCCGGCCTGCGCTGTTACGGATTGACGGCGCCCTGGATCGTCAACGCGCCAATGAACCGGCGGATCTTTGAAATCTATGTCGAGACCCAACTGGCGCCGACGCTTGATCCCGGCGACGTGGTCATCCTCGACAATGTCGCCTTCCATAAGAGCAAAAGGGCTGAAGCGCTGGTTCGCGAACGCGGCGCCTGGCTGCTCTTCCTGCCGCCCTATTCTCCCGACCTGAACCCCATCGAATTGGCTTATTCGAAGCTCAAGGAACACCTGCGCAAACATGCCGCCCGCAGCTTCGAGGCCATCTGCACCGCCGCCGGTCAGATATGCGACCTGTTCACACCAACCGAATGCAGAAACTTCTTCAAAGCCGCAGGGTATGAGGCCGATTAAACGCAACACGCTTTAGGCCGGGTCGGTGGCGACCAACACCCCTTGACGCGCTAATTCCGTTACCTGATCGCGGTCGTGGCCGAGCAGATCGCACAGGATTTCCCGGGTGTTTTGCCCGACCTCGGCGACCCAGGGTTTTGCCTCCGCGGTCGTGCCGGAGAAGCGGACCGGGGAATTCGACACTAGGAAAGGCCCGGCGCCGTCGTTGACTTCGCGTAAAGTTCCCCGGTGTCGGCTTTGCCGGCTTTGCATGGTTTCGCCGACGGTTCGATAGCGGGAATAGGGACAGCCGGCGCGGCCGATAATCTCTTCGCAATGGGCGGTGGTGTGCTTCAGCGTCCAGGCCTCGATCTCGCCCATCAAGGCATCCCAGTTTTGATGGCGGGCAGGGAAGGTCGCGAAACGAGGATCGTCGCACCACTCCCGGTGACCGATCGCTTCGGCCAAATTGACGAAATTCGTTTGCGTGATCGGCATGACGATGACGTAGCCGTCAAGGGTCTTTGACGGCGAATAAAGCAGCCGCGGTCCCGATACGGGAAACTGCGCCTCCTGCACCTCAAAGACCAGCATGCTCAGCATGGCGTCCATCAAGGCGACATCGACCATCTGCCCGTCCCCGGTTCTTGCCCTGTGCAACAAGGCGGATTGAATGCCCCAGGCCGCCGTCATGCCGCTGAAATAGTCGGCCACATAAAGGCCGGTCCGCAACGGCCTCGTTCTGTCGCCCTGATGGGCCATGTTGGCCAGGTCGTAGCCGCTGGCGGCGTGAATGATCGGTGCATAGGCGGGCCGGTCGGCGTCGGGACCGGTCTGCCCGTATCCGGATATGGCGCAATAAATGATGTCCGGTTTGAGTTTCCTCAGCGTCTCGTAACCAAGTCCGAGACGTTTCATGACCCCGGGACGAAAGTTTTCAACGACGACGTCGGTCACCGCCGCCAATTCCTTGACCAACCCTTTGGCGGTTGGGTTCTTAAGGTCGAGACACAGCGATTTCTTGCCGCAATTGAGGTGCCCGTAATAGGTGCTCTTGCCGTCACGCACGGGTTCGGGAACCCGGACATAGTCGCCGCCGGGGGGCTCGCACTTGATCACTTCGGCGCCCAAGTCCGCCAGCTGTCGCGTGCAATACGAACCGGCAATCATCGACGTGAAGTCGAGAACGCGAATTCCGGTCAGGATGTCGGCTGGTGTCGATGCTGCGGTCAACCGACATCGTCCTTCATTCTTCGCGCCGCCGGCGATGGCATGTCGAAATCAGACAGCAATCGCGTACATCGGCGG
Source organism: Rhodobiaceae bacterium (assembly GCA_965224185.1). Lineage (GTDB taxonomy): Bacteria > Pseudomonadota > Alphaproteobacteria > Rhizobiales. Next base: position 1,819,031 of record OZ245042.1, read on the forward strand.
GCATCTCCCTGGTCGGCAATAATTTTGTATGTACGCGGCCAACGAATTCAGCAATGAGCGTGGCGGTACAAAGATTCGACATTTGTTTCTCCGGCGATGTTTTGGGGTCGAATGGAGCGTCGCCTGGCGATTAGGCCTCTCCCGCTCCAGATATTCGTCAGGAGTCGCGCATCGCAAATTCTCCTCATCGGATGGAATATGACGGCCATCGATTTTTTTTGCGAACACCGTCGGGTGGCAGCCTGCAGGGGCGCCGGCTCGCATTTCTTGAATTAAGGTATTTTATTTAATATTACTTTACAATTGAATGACACTCAATATAATTTATCGCATCGTGCTGGCCTCATCGGAGCGGAGGGTTACGACGTAGTCGGGATTACCAATAGACGCGACCGGTAGGCGCTGATGATTCAGCCTTATGCATATTATTTGGGCCGGGCGGCCGCTCGATATCCCGAACAAAATGCGGTGATCGAGGGCGAGACGCACCTGAGCTACCGGGAGTTGGACGCTCGGGCCAGCGCCTTTGCCCGCGCACTCCGCGACCTCGGTGTAGATAGCGGTGATCGAGTCGCGGTGATTCAGGCCAACACCCACCAGTTCATGGAAGCGTTGGTCGGTACGGCACGAGCGGGCGCCGCCTTCGTGCCGATGCTGGGAGCGCTGACCGAGGATGATCACGCCTACATGCTGGAGGACTCCGGTGCCCGAGTGCTTGTCGCACCGGCGGCGACGTTGGCCGCGCGGGCGCATTCGCTCAGGAAACGTGTAGCAGCGGTACGCCATCTGATTGTCGTCGACGGTATCGACGGAAGCCACGACTACGAAAGGTTGTTGGCCGAAAATGCCGGCGCGGCGCCGGTCGTCCGCGGCAGAGAGGCGGATCTGGCGCAGATCCTCTACACCTCGGGGACCACGGGAAAGCCCAAGGGCGTTGCTCACACATATGCCAGCACCGAGGCCGCAATGATCGCGTGGGCTGCGATGAGCCGGCGGCAGGCCGGCGACGTCGGGCTCCTGTATATGCCGATGAGCCACTTTGCGGCGCGTCTTATGGATTCGGGCTGGGTCGCCGGCAGCACGGCGGTCATTCTACCGTCGCCGGATCCGATCGATACGTTCGCCGCCGTCGCAAGGCATCGTGTCAGCCATCTGCTTGCAATCCCGACGTTGCTGCAGATGTTTCTGGATCACCCGGCAATCGACGATTTCGACCTTTCCAGCCTGCGCTTCATTTGCTACGCGGCCGCGCCGGCCTCGGCAAGCCTGGTGCAAAGGGCCATCGGACGGTTCGGTCCAATTCTGCATACAGGTTGGGGTGGAACCGAGGCTTACTGCCTCAATACGCATATGGGTCCGAAAGAGCATCAAGCCGCATTGGCGGGACATGAAGAACGCCTGCTCTCCTGCGGCAGAGAGAACTCGCTCGGCGGTCGGACACGGATCTTGGACGATGAGGGAAAGGATGTCGCCGTCGGCGAAGTCGGTGAGTTGTGCGTGCGTGCGCCGTGGATGATGGCGCGGTACTGGAATCTGCCGGACCTTACCGATCAGACACTTGTCGGCGGCTGGCTTCATTTTGGTGATCTGGCCCGTCAAGACACCGACGGCTACTTCTATCTGGTCGATCGCAAGGGCGACATGATCATCACGGGCGGGATGAATGTCTATCCGCGGCAGGTCGAGGAGGCGCTGTACCAACATCCGGCGATTGTCGAGGCCGCGGTCGTCGGGGTCCCCGATGCCAAATGGGGCGAGGCGGTGACGGCGGTGGTCGCCTTGCGACACGGGGAGAACGCCGAAGAGGCCGCAATCCTGGAATTCGTAAAGGAACGATTGGCGCCCTTCATGGTGCCAAAGACGGTTGAGATCCTAACCGAGCTGCCGAAAACCCCGGTTGGCAAGATCTCCCGCCGCGCGGTCAAGGCCAGGTTCTTTGCCGGGCGGGAGCGGATGATTCATGGCGCAGGAGATGGATTGTGAGCCGCCGCGACGATCGCTTCAAAGAATATTGGACGACAAAAATCGGCCAAGCTCGCGACGGCGAAGTCCTTGTGCGCGGTTATCCGGCCGCGGATCTCATTGCCAATCTGTCTTTCGCCGAAGCCTGCTACCTGATCATCCGGGGTGATCTGCCAACACCGGTGCAGGCGCGAGCGTTGGATGCGGTGCTGCGCTGCGGTCTGGATCAGGCCTTTATCAACTCGGCGACGCCGCCGGCCCGCTTTGCCGCGTCGGCCAGTCCGGGATCGCCGGCGGCAGCCATCGCGGCGGGCGTCATCGCCTTCGGTTCCGTTACCGGCTCGCCCGGTCCGTGCGCGAAGATGCTGATCAGCGCGCGCAATTTGATGGCCGAAGACCGGCTCGACGAGACGGGTACGGCCGAGCGGATACTCGATCGATTTCGGCAAGCAGGAGAAAAAATCCCCGGCCTGGGCCACCCGATGCACAGAACCGTGGAGCCCAGGGCCGGGGCGCTTCGCAGCATCGCCATAGAACTGGGCGTATGGGGCGAAACGGCCCGACTTCTCGACGCTTTGCAGAGCGTGGCAAGCCGTCGTTTCGAGCGGCCATTGCCGATCAATCTCGTCGGCGCGATCGCGGCGGTGCTTTTGGAGATCGGCTTTGACCCCCTGGAAATGACCGGGATCGGGATCATCGCCTACATGCCGTCTTTGATCGCCCATGTTTGCGAGGAAATCCGAGAAGGCGTGCCGCTGCGGATCATTCCGGAGGAACTGGGCGCGCACTATGCGGGCGAGCCGAAACGTTCGCTGCCCTACGGCTACGGCATGGGCCGTCAGCCCGGCGACAAGCTTAAAACAAACAAGGAGCATGGGAGATGAATAGGATATTGAACGGTTTGGCGCCGTCGCTGACTTGCGCGGTGATCGGGCTTTGCCTGGTTATTGCCACTCCACAAGTGGCGGCGGCAGAGACCATCGTTCTAAAAAAGGCGGATTTCGGAGCCGCAACACAAACCCGCACCAAGCGTTCCATGTGGTGGTCACAGGAAATCGAAAAACGCAGCGGCGGCCAGGTCAAGATCCAGTATTTCCCGGCCGGCAGCCTGCTCAAGGCCAGCGATACTTATGAAGGAGTTCGATCCGGCGCCGTCGATATCGGCATCTGGGTGCAGGCCTACAACCCGTCGGTTTCGCCGATGTCGGGATTGTTTTTCCTGCCGGGCGTCAGCAGCCATATCGGGCCAGCGTTGCAGGCCGTCTCCGAACTGATCTTCACCTCCGAATTTACATTTTACCGCGACGAGATGCGCAAACTAGGCGTTGAACCACTCTATGCCTGGGGTGTTTCGGATCAGGAACTGATTGCGACTAAGCCGCTAGCCGGTCTGGCGGACCTGAGGGGGATGAAGGTCAGGGTCATCGGCAAGGCTTGGCCGAAACTGATCAGCAAGTTCGGCGGCACCCCAGTGGCCATGCCCTGGCCGGAGGTTTATGAGGGTCTGGCCCGCGGTACGCTGGAGGGCAATGTCGGCTATGTCACAGCCAACGTGACGGCTAAGCTGCATGAAGTGGCCAAACACCATACCCGTATCCATCTGGGTGCGCCGGCCGGACCGGTTGCCATCATGAACAAGGAAACCTGGGACGGCCTTCCCGACGACATCAAGAAGATCATCCGCGACGTAAGCGGGGAGTTTGCCGCCGAGCTGGCAGAGGACTATAGCAAGGACATCACGGACGCCATGGGCACAATGAAGGCCGGCGGCGTGAACTTCTATGAATGGTCGCCTGACGATCGCGCCGAGCTGACGGCAGCCATGAAGGTCGTCTGGGATGCCTGGGCCGACGGCATGGAGGCCAAGGGACTGCCCGGCAAAGAAGCCCTGCGGCGCTATCTGGACCTTCAGAGGAAACACGGCGGGTGAATTGGTTCCAGCGCTTTGATCGAGTGCTGACGGTGTGTTGGGACGTGTTCGGTTTTTGGACGAACATTGCCCTGCTCGCCATAATGGTGTTGGTTTCCTGCGATGCGGTACTTCGCTACGCCTTCAATTCACCGGTGGCCGGCGTGTTGGAGGGCGTGGAATTGCTACTCGTTTTTGCTGTTTTTGCCAGTCTTGCAAAAACCCAGGCCGATTGCGGTCACATCAGCATCGGCGTGCTGACGGAACGTCTCGGCGAGCGTGCCCGTGCCGGCCTTCGGGTCGTCACCGCATTGCTGGCGTTTGCCCTGTTTTCAACGATGACCTGGGCCACCGGCGGGCTGGCCTGGCGGAGCTGGCAGAGCGGCGAATATTCCGCCGGCCTGATCGCCTTCCCGATCTATCCGACACGAATCATGGTTACGGTGGGCTGCTTCTTGCTGTGTTTGCAGCTGGTGTCGGAGTTGCTCACCGCCATTAGGTGTCTTACGGGCAATCGCGAGAACCGCCGTTGAGTTCGCTGGCGATCGGAACCGGCGCCATCCTGGCGCTGATGGTCTTATTGGTGATCGGACTGCCGGTGGCCTTCAGCCTGGCATTGGTAGGAACCGCCGGACTGTTGATCCTCGGCGGCATGCCGCTGGTCGCCGGATTCCTTGCCACCGAACCCTACAGCAATGTCGCCAGTTTCACCCTGGTCGTGATCCCCATGTTCGTGCTGATGGGTGAACTCTTCGTCAGCGCCGGAATGGCGCAACAGGCCTACGCCGCCGCCCGCGCCTGGTTCGGCCGCCTGCCCGGCGGACTGATGATGGCGGCGATCGGCGCCAGCACCATATTCGCCGCCGTGTCGGGCTCTAGCATGGCGGCGACGACGACCATCGGCCGCGTGTCCATCGCCGAGATGCGGCGCTATGACTATGACGGCGGTCTGGCGGCTGGCGCCGTCGCTGTCGCCGGAACGCTGAGCGCCTTGATCCCGCCGAGTGCCTTCCTGGTGTTCTATGCCTTGATCGCGGATCAATCGATCAGCCAGATGCTGATGGCCGGCGTCGGGCCGGGTCTATTGAGCGCCGGCCTTTTCATAATCATCGCCTATTTTATGGCCCGCCGCTTTCCTCACCTCGCCCCGGTGACCGATTATCCCGTCAGCATGAAGGAGCGGCTGTCGTCCCTGGGCATCGTGGCGCCGTTCGGCATTCTTGTATTGGTGGTACTGGGCGGCATCTATAGCGGCCTGGTGACGGCGACAGAGGCCGCCGCGCTTGGCGCTTTGACGGCTTTCGTCCTTCTCGCCGTCTCCGGCCGGCTTTCCCGACCCGGACTGCGCCAGGCCCTGACATCGACGGCCCGCATCAGCTGCATGATCTTCCTCATTATCATCGGAGGCATGATTTTCAGCCGCTTCCTGGCGGTGTCGGGCATCCCCTTCGCGCTGGTCGAGTTCATTCAATCCCTGCATGTCCCGCCGTTGGTCGTGGTAATCGTGATGCTGCTCATCCTGACCGTGCTCGGCATGTTTATCGATCCGGTCGGTATGATCATGCTGACGCTGCCGTTCTTCTTCCCGATCATCCAGGATCTGAACCTGAACCCGGTCTGGTTCGGCGTGCTAATCGTGCTGCAGGCCGAACTGGGCGTGGTGACGCCGCCGATTGGTATCCACCTGTTCGTGGTTAAGCAGATCGCTCCGGATGTGCCGTTGTCCGGTATTATCCGCGGTATACTGCCCTTCATGTTCTGCCAACTGGCTGTCATGGCGCTTGTCCTGGCGTTCCCGGGCATCGCGCTTTGGCTGCCGGAGATGATGCGACGTTGACGAAGAGAAAATAGGTGGAGAAAAAACTGAGATAAGTCTGTCGGAAGAGATTGACGAGGCGGACGTGCCATTCGCTCTGTACTTCGTTTTTTTTACTCATTTCAGCCAATTAGCCGGTAGTGTGTCTGGCTGATGATGCGGAAGTTGTCGGTGATTGTGTCGCGCCACTCCTGGGCCTTTGCTGGCAAAGTATGCCGGAAGAATCGGAGGATGGCGATGACGAATACGACGGCCTCGACTTTGTTGACACTCGAAGAGCGGTTGGCGCTTGAGACGGTTCTGCGCCGGCGCAAGGAGGCTGCACATACGGCTCTCCGGGCCAGTGCGCTTTTGCTTGTGGACAGCTTGGAGACGGACGAGACGATCGTCTTCGCCGATGCGGTGCATCGCGAACATCGAAGTCGGCCGGCCCATGGCTGGTTTCCGGTCGACGAAAAGGTGGCGGTGAAGGCGACGACGTTTGAACCGGTGGACTGCTGCGGCGCTGTCGTGCGCGAGGTAGTCGGCCTTATAGGCGGCAACAGCTGGGATCAAATGAAAGTCGAGTGCCTGCCGGCGTCGCTGCACAGCGATCCCGACAAGCTGCCCGAGCGGGTGGGATTCGGGATATGGGTCCGGCCCCTACCATCGTAGCATTTCGTGTTGGGGCTACAGATGCACCCATTCTCGCCAAACAGATGGAAGTTGGCATACCCGGAGAGCGATTTTTGGTAAACTTACGAATCATGAGATGTATGTGAAAATCATGATCAATGGAGATCAGCGCAGACAGTTTTCAGCCACCTTACTGTGCCCTATTTGGCCAAATCACCAAGCAGCAACATGATACAGACGGTGCTTGTGAAGACCCTAACTTTTAAATTCAAAGTAGAGTAGGGGTATCATTGGGGGTATGTTGAAAAATCTCACACAGAATATCTGAATTAATTCAGTGTTTTATCTTATAGAGTGAGTCTCTCCTGGCACCATTACAGACTCTTCATGTCGGAATGTCTTTTGGGCCTTGTGAAGGCCGCGGCTGATTTCGAGTTCCGGAATTCGCCTTATTTAATCGACAATGGTCTGCGGGATTTGGTTGGTCGTTTGGTGATCCAGCGTTCTTCAATGGCCGCAGAGGCTTGCCTTGCAGGACAGGCATCTTTGCGACAGCCTGGTTATGCCGGGCCAAGTTTAACAGGCGCCCGCCCGCGCCATCAGGATGGATGATGGTGCCGCCCGGACACGGATAGATGTGGGATACCCCCCATATGCCGGTTCCCGTATCGGGAGTGGCGGTCCGGATCATGCCGTCCGCCCGGATCGGAGGCCGGCAAACCTGTCGAGGGCCGGTGGAGCACGATCGGTGCCATCATAGGGGCCGTCACGGCAGCCGATTGAGCAAAACACCGCGTTGCCGCCGGATATGATCGCAAACCCGTCGTCATCCGTGAAACCCGGGCGGACCGACATGTTGCCCGTGCCTCTTTCCTTCCACCGGAGGGCTTGTTATTAGAGCCGACGCTCGGCGACACCAGCCGGTGCACGGTGCCCCTAAATCGTTTCTCCTTCTGCGCCAGATGTTCTGTTTCGAAATCTCGATGACCCAGGGAAATATGATATGAGCTGCCTCTCCCTAGAGTACTTTCCCAGCAGAGTTCTGAGAAAGATCAGCGAACCGATTTCACAGGACAGCGCGTTGATGCAGGCCTTGTTCGACGATCTCTTTGACACCATGCACGCGGCTCCCGGAGTGGGTCTTTCGGCGATCCAGGTCGGATCGGCCAAGCGCGTCTTCGTTGTCGACGTACCGGCCGAGGAAGGCGGGTACGGAATGGAAACCTATATAAATCCGGAAATTGTCGAATATTCACCGACGACATTTGTCAATCAGGAGGGCTGTCTTTCGTTTCCCGGGCAATTCGCTCCGGTCGAACGATCAACTAATTGTACCGTTCGCTACTGGGACAGGAATTTTGACGAGAAAACGCAGGAATGCTCGAAACTGCTTTCCATCGCGGTACAACACGAAGTGGATCACTTGAACGGAATCCTCTTTATCGACCATATCTCGCGATTGAGACGGGCGCCAATCGAAAAAAAAATGCGGAAAGCACACAAACAGGGCACGCTGGCGTCGTTTGATCAACGGCTGCGCTCACGCAGTTCCGGGTATAAATGATGCAGGAAAGCCTCGGCCACGGGATGTGGTTCATGGTTTACCAGGGCCGGACGCTCGTTCGCCTCAATGAAGGTGAATTCAGCGCCCGCGAGATCCGGCATGATGACGTCGAGACCCATTACAGGCGTATGGAGAATTTCACTGATGCGAACCGCCGCATGTTTGACGTCTGAATGGAGTTCATCGGTCATATCACTGATCGAACCACCGGTATGAACGTTGCAATTGTTGCGGAGTTCGACCACACGATCAGCAGGAATTACGCTATCGATCCCGTATCCTTGAGCGCGGAGACACCGGAGAGTTTCGAAATCAATTGGAACGCAAGAGCCTTTAACAGCTCTTTCGACCGTGTTTTCGTTTCTGGCTCGGATCAGGTCATCGACATTGGAAACCCCATCACCAATTATTTTTGGTGGTCGGCGCACGGCGGCCGCGCATACTTTTCCGCCAATAACCAATATGCGAACGTCATAACCTGAAATATATTCCTCCAGAATCCACTTGGGACGCAAAGGCCCGAATTCCTCGAATATGCGACAATATTCGCGCCAACTCCTTATGTTCGCAAATACCAGGTTACCCTGCTCTCCAATATCAGGCTTGAGCACCACCGCAGGGTGATTTTCAAGAAACTTTTCAGACGATGAATCCCGACCGGCCAACCTCTGATCCGGCGTTCGCATTCCGGCTTGCCGAAGCAATTTGACGGACAGGGATTTGCTACCGCAAAATTCAACGGAAATCGCGCTTGTCTTCTGGCAAAGGCTCTCGCGGCAGACAATTGACTTGCCCCGATATGTAAGGCGAAAAATTCCCAAGTCACTGTCGATTGGTTCAACGCAAACGCCCCAAAGTCCGGCTTCATCAATTATGATCTTCGACAGATCGTCAAATCCCTCAAAACTCATATGACCGCCCCGCCGACCGATTCCAGAAAACCTCTCGTCCGAGTCCGACGGTGCACGGCGTCAAAAACCGATGAGTAAAGCGTCGAGCCGGGAGGGCAGAACCCGCGAATGATCACATCATCAAATGTCTTGAGGTCACAAACAAACTTACCCTTTTTTCGCAGGGCCGCCAATTCGTCCGGATCGAGATTGGAGTAGTATCGGCCACCATCCTGATTGTGCCGATGCGTCTGGAATTCGGTGTGTCCGAACGCAATCCGCGCACAGACGATCCCGGACATTCCTTTCGCCAGTTTCAACTCGGTTGCCAGTATTGCCGGTTCCCCGCTCGATCGGATAGAGCAATATTGCAGCAGGTCACCACGATCCACATCCGCCACCAGTTCCTGGAGCGACCAGCCCAATTCGGCCTCGTTATGAAGCGCCATATGGTAGATATTCATAAGGCCTCGATAGCTGGGAATGCGTCCTCCGTGAATGTTCCAAAAAAACCCTTTCCCTCTCAACGTATTGACGAAGTCTCCACCAAACAGCCTGTTAAATCGAACGGCCACCGCGCCCCGGAATTCGGCATTGGAGGATAGTGCAAGGCCGACTTCCTCCAGATTTTCTCCGACATCCACCAGTTCAACTTCGCTTGAGGCCTGAAGACTTTCCAGCGTCCGCACCTGCCCGTGGTCATCACCTCCATACGCTAGCATTGGTTGAATGACCTCCTGGTACAACTCAAAGCACCAGAACCCGTATTCGGGGGGCGCCGGCACTTTGTGTTTCACAGGGGTCGTGGGGGATCGCACGACGATGATTCTGTCGGCAACCGGTTTCAGCCCGTTCACAATGTGATTCACGGCAAAGACCGACGGTAGGAAGTCACATGCAAACAAAACAATCATCACTGAGCGGTTCCATTTCTACCCAGCACATTATCGGCATACCGGCTTATCCGGTCGAAATACGGCCTGTGAGGATGTTTCGGTGATGAGTTTTCCAGTTTCTCCAGTGGAACGATCCGAATTTCCGCCGGTTGGGATCGGTCACCGGCGCCGCTGGAAACGGCAACGACCGGCAGAACCTCCAGATCGCTGAATTCAGCCTTCCGCCGACCTTCGGGCTTTCGAAACCGAGATTTGAGCACGAGGCTGAGAACCGACGCCGGATGTGAAATCGGCGGTATCAGGTTCCCCAGGCTATAGGCTATCGGGACATTTCGCGCACCGTTCTTCGTGCGATAAAATTCGATCGGTTGAGCGACGTGCGGATGGTGGCCGATTATGATGTCAGCGCCCGCTTCGGCGAACAATCTCGCCTTCTCAATCTGCCAGACACGGGGCCTCAACTCAAACTCCATCCCCCAATGAAGAGAAAGCACGATCAGATCGCATTGGTGCTTTGAGCACATTTTGATTTGCTGAACGACCTCCTTCGTCTGATCCGGTTGGCCTTCAAAATCCGCTGAATGCACGCGGCCGGCGCCGGGGGTCGGGGAGATCGGCGGGAATGTGTATGCGACCCAGCCTGTCTTCATTCCGCCGACCTCGATAATTCTCGGCGCGCGTTCATCCGCGGAATGGGGGTCTGTTACGCCAATAGCGGAAATCGCCCGGTTGTTCAGTAATGTGACGGTGCGATCCAATCCGGCCTCCCCGAAATCGAGGATGTGATTGTTGGCCAGGTTCAGGACGTTGAACGACTTCTCATCGTCATGGAGCAGAACGTCGAGTTCGCCGGCACTTACACTGAGCCGAGGCGGGATGGTGCCCGTGCTCAATGTATTGAAGCGCGCGCCGGGGCCGACAGGATATTCAAGGTTGGCAAATCGAATATCGGCGTCAAAAACGCGGTCACGAATTTCCGCGTATAGGCCGCTCGATGAAGTCCGGTCGAGCCCCGGCGCTCCGGCCAGGTCACCGACCGCGGACAGTACCAGTTCATTGCCTTCGCCTCCCAAGTCCCTCTGTTGCCTTGTATTGGTCCAGGACAATCGGGTCAGCGATCCAATATGCGGGGGCAGGTCTTCTTGCTCGACAATCGGATTGCATGACTTTGCCAGCCAGTAGGCCACGAATTCCGGATCACCCATGCGGACGGGTATATTCTGGGGACTGCTCCATTTTTTTAATTTCTCAGGACTGGACAGCAGTTGCTGAACCGCATCCCGCATCTTCTCCGGCAGCGCAACAAGATCCCAGCCGTTGGATGGGGCCTCAATTGGAGCAATTTTCTCAATTATCATCTGTTAATTCAATCGGCGTTCCGTCACCCGGCATCGAAATCACTATAACAACGTAGATTTTGTTACTTTGTTCGAACATTCGGCGTATCGAATGCATAGCTCAACTTATTTATCAGATTAATGGGACCGTGTTTATGAACTTTCGATGCTCTTTTTGCTTGTCTCTAATTTATCTCGCTCAATTTTGTCGAATCCATTGCTTACAAAGGCCACGAGTTCATCATCGTAACCACGTTCCTGCATCAGCTTAACGACATATTCTCTCTTCGGGAACAGCCAGGAGAAGTAGTCTTGCGAAGAGTGTCGACTGAATTCGGGATCGAGTACATTGGATTTGGCGGCGTAGTGCTGATTACTGAGATTATTTAACAGAAGATATAATATGAAATGGTATTGTCGTTCTGTTCCGTCATAAACATCGTCACTTGCCAGAAACTTGTTGAACAAGTCGATATTGTTTTTCTGTACCATTGTTGTGTTATACGTAGCCCAGCCCTCGTTGATTGACTGAACGGCATTACTTACCGCTGCCACTTTGGTAAACTTGTAGACGACAATCGTGAGTATGGTCGTGGCTACTAGGGTGACGAATTCTATACACAACTGCAGATAATCTACGGCGGTCATGGTATCTCCATATTGGACCATTACAGAACGATGCTTTTTAGTTATTTAGGCACAAACTGCAACCCTTGCAATACTAATGCCTCTGATGCGCTGACAGATCCGCCCGTTGATGCCGCCAACTTTGAGCCCAATTCCTACCGGCGAAACGGTGCCACCGATCCGCATTCCTTTTCCGGCCCCTCCATTGTCGGGAGTCCGTCCGGCGCGGCCATGCCGCCGGACGTTTCGTGTTAACTTCCTATAAAATCAGGCGCTTTGCGGACAGTCCGCACCCCTATCTAACCCCCTGGGCGCGAAGCCAGAGTTCGAGCACCGCCAACTGCCAGACCTCCGCACCGCCCAGCGGCGTCATTCGCAGCATCGGTCTCCGTCGAAGGGACTGTATATATTTTCGGTTGAAAATTCCACGATCACCAACCGCCACGTCGGACAGCGTATCCGTGATTAGCTCCAAGATTTTACCCTTGACGTGAACAAGTGGTGGAACCGGGAAATAACCCTTTTTTCGGTCAACGATACGGCGCGGAAGCAACTTGTCGGCCGCATGTTTCAACACGCCCTTTCCGCCCCGCATTAGTTTCAGATCCGGCGGCATCCTTGATGCCATTTCGACCAATTCGTGGTCGAGAAACGGAACACGACCTTCAACGCCGAGACTAGCGGTCATGTTGTCCAGTCTCTTTACCGGATCCTCCGGCAACATCAGGTGGATATCGTGATGCAATGCGCGATCAAGTTGTGTCTCCCCATCGCTGGCTCGCAGATGTGATCCAACATATTCCCGACTATAATCTTTTGAGGTCTGCCATTGTTCGGTGAGTTGCGATTCAAGCTCTTCGCCGGTACGGTCGAAATAGCCGGATATGTAGGCCTGAAGAAGATCGGCGCTTTTCGCATAACCGGGATACCAATGATATCCCGCGAAAACCTCATCCGCGCCCTGCCCTGACTGCACGACGGTCGTTTTGGCGCGGAGGTTTTGGGCAAGAAGAAAGAAGCCCGCGCAGTCATGCGACACCATCGGTTCCGACATTGCCTTTATCACGGAGGGTATCGATTCCAAAAGCTCCGCTTCGCCCACAAGTATTTTTTCATGGACCGTTCCAAAATATCTTGAAACATAATCCGAGGCGGCAAATTCATGGCCGCTGATATTCCCGACATCCTCGAAGCCGATCGAATATGTTCTAACCTTTTGCCGCTCCGCCAAATTGGCAACGATCAGACTGGAATCCAGTCCTCCGGAAAGAAGAACGCCAAGCGGCACGTCCGAAACCGTGTTTTTCCTAACCGCGCGGGCAACCATTTCATGTGTCAAGTCGACCCAATCCTGCTGGGATAAGGTCTCGTAATGTCTTGATCGACGATAGGACAGCTTCCAGTAAACAATGTTCCGTTCCTCGCCCTTAGGGGAAATTTCGCGAAGCGTTGCCGGCGGCAGTTTTTCTATCCCTTTTATGATTGTATGCGGTGCGGGCACAATCCCGTGCAAGGTCATATAGTAGTGCAGGCCTTTTCTGCATATTTTCGCATCGAAATCTCCAGGCGCAAGCAGAGCAGGTAGTGTCGAGGCGAAACGTACACGCTGATTGTCGGAGTGATAATATAACGGTTTGATGCCCAACCGGTCCCGACCCAATGTCAGCGTTCTGTTGATCAGGTCATAAATAACAAACGAGAATATGCCGTCCAGCCGCTCAATAAATGATCCGCCCCATGCACGGTAGGCCTTCAGTATTACTTCGGTGTCACTCGCGGTGAAAAAATCATATCCGCTCGATATCAGATTTTCCTTCAGTTCCGCGTAGTTGAAAATGGTGCCATTGAATACGATTGCCAAACCGAGATCGTTATCGATCATCGGCTGGTTTGCCGTATCGGTCGGATCGATGATATTCAATCTGCGGTGCCCAAGCCCGACCGGACCGCTTGACCAAGACCCTTCGGCATCCGGCCCCCTGTTCTCCAGACAGGCGGTCATCCTGGCTACCGCTTCGGAATCCGGTGGCCGGCCGTCAAACCGATACTCCCCCGCAAAGCCACACACGGATGTCTGCCCTTCCTGTCTTCGGAACCTGGAGCTTCGTCCAAGGTCTTGATCGACCGACATCTAGCGCCAAGGCAGTGGGTTTGCCAACATGTTGCGACCTGTCGACACATTCAGACGGGAGTTTGGCGGGCCTTGGTTTGAAAAAATTCGCGGCAAACCCTGTGCCGCAGGCTGACCGCCTGCAACCAGGATTTGCCGCAAAACGCAAACCAGATCCCCTAACCGGGCTTTGCCTTTGTCATCCGCTCAAGGCGGCCTATCGCCGCAAAGAACACCCGGCGCGGCGAAAAATCCTTTTACTTAAATCGCTTACGAAAAATCAACCGACTATCCGAATTCGCCGACAGACTTCAAGTATCTTCAAGAACTTTTTCCATCGCCAGCGCACTGACATGTTGGATGCCACCATCTACCGGGATGTTCGCGCCATTGATGAAAGTGGCTTGTTCGGAGCACAGGAACGCCACGGTGTTGGCGATGTCTGCAGGTTCGCCATAGCGCTTGACCGGTCCGAGGACGGCGGCCGCCTCCAAGAGGCCCTGCGCCTCTTCGCCATAGGCTGCTTCCAGGATGGGTGTGTTTATGACGCCGGGCTGAATGGAGTTGTGGCGAATGCCGGGAACCTGGATGGTACTGTCAACGGTGAACTTGTCGACCGCCGCCTTGGCAAACCCGTAAGGGGTGTAATCGGGCATCGACACGACCGACGCCGCCGACGATATATTGACGACACAGCCGTCATCGGCCGCACGCAGCATGTCGGCGGCATATTTGACGAAGAAGACCTGACCCTTGATCAAAACGTTCATCTGCAGATCATATTCGTCTTCGACGACATCTTCAGGAACCTTGAGAATACCGATCCCGGCATTGTTGACCAGGATGTCCAGGCGACCGAACTTGTCCCGCACCTGATCGACCGCCGATTTGATTTCGTCGACTTTGCCGGCGTCGCCCTGAATGGCGATGAAGTTTGCGCCGAGTTCTTCGGCGACGGCTGCCAGACCATTACCGTTGAGGTCGACGCCGAACACTGTGGCGCCATCGTTTACAAAGCGGGTGGCGATCGCCTTTCCAATGCCCGATGCGGCACCGGTCACAAGTGCGATTTTTCCTGAAAAGTTGGTCATGACTATCTCCCTTGGATTCGATTCTGGATTTCGATTTTGCCGGTCACGTCCGCTGGAAAATGTGGACGAAGCCGGCGCTGCCGAGGCCTCCGTTGTGTTGCAGAGCGGTTCTGGCGCCCTCGACCTGTCGCGCGCCGGCGGCGCCGCGCAATTGGATGACGAGTTCGGTGATCTGGGCCAGGCCGGTGGCGCCCAGCGGATGCCCCTTGGATAACAGTCCCCCGGACGGATTGATCACCCAGCGGCCGCCATAGGTGTTGTCCTTGTCACGGACGATCCTGTCCATTCCGTGTTGGTCGCACAGACCAAGCGCGTCATAGGTGACGAGTTCGTTGCTGGTGAAGCAGTCGTGAAGCTCGATGACATCCACGTCCTCAGGGCCGAGGCCGGCCTGTTCGTAGGCCTGGTTCGCCGCCTCCCGGCTGAGTTCCCGAAACAATACATCAAGGGGATCGGTCTTGAAGTAATCCGCCTTGTCGCTGCACCAGCCGCGACCGATCAGCCGGATATCGGACCTTATCCGGTGCTTTCGTGCAAACGCGGCACTGCACACGACAACGGCGGCGGCTCCGCAACTGGGCGGGCAGGCAAAGGTCTTCCTCAAACCCCGATATAGGCGCGGCGCGGCCAGGACCTCTTCAACGGAAACCGGATCGCGAAATATGGCATTGGAATTGGATGCAGCATGTCGGCGGGCTTTTACCGCGACTTCCGCCTCGATTTCGTCGGTGATCCCGTAGCGCTCGTTCAACAGTTCGACCTGGCAGCCGAACAACAGCACCGCCGGCGGGATATTGCGCTCTTCGGCGGGTATGTTCATCATGTCCGCAACGGCATCATAATGGCGGGACAGCGGATTGGTTTTCGACGGGAACGCCACATCGAGAGCACCGGGGTCCATCTGTTCGAAACCGAGCGCCAAGGCGCAGTCGACAACACCGCTCTCGACCGCCTGATGCGCGAGCGCGAACGCAGTGGAACCGCTGGAACAGTTATTGTTGACATTGGTGACGGGAATACCGTTGATGCCCAGATGGTAGAGCGCGGCCTGGCCGCTGCAGGAATCGCCGTAAACATAGCCGGCAAAGGCCTGTTGCACCGCGTCGTAGTCCAGGTCGGCATCCTTCAGAGCACCGCGGGCGGCCGCCGCGCCCATCAGATCATAAGGGTCACTTTGGCCCGGCTTTTTGAACGGGATCATTCCCACACCGACGATGACGGCAGGCGAATCCATTGGCTGTCCTCGTGTTCCTCAAACTTTAATATTTAGCCGGGTTCAGATATCAGTTGACGGCCCGGTCCCGGCCTTGCCAATAGGGCTTTCTGATTTCCGCCTTCATAACCTTGCCCACCGGGCTGCGCGGTAATTCGGTAACGAAATCAACCGATTTCGGAGCTTTCACACTACCGAGGTCGTTTTTGACCATGGTTATCAGATCATCCGCCGAGGCATCGGCACCGTCCTTCAATTGGACGACCGCCTTGACGGCCTCTCCCCATTTTTCATCCGGGACACCAATCACCGCACAATCCATGACCGCCGGGTTCTTCGTCAGCACCTGCTCGATCTCGTTCGGAAAGATGTTGAAGCCCCCAGAAATGATCATGTCCTTCTTTCGGTCGACGATGGTGATGAACCCGTCGCCGTCCATCACACCGATATCGCCGGTATGATGCCAACCGAATTTGCGAGCCTCCCTGGTCGCCTCCGGGTTCTTGTAATAGCCGGGCGTGACCAGATCGCCCTTGATACAGATTTCACCCGGCTCGCCGCAGGGCATTTCCTTGCCGGCATCATCCAGGATCGCGACAATGTTGTTGACGCAGGGACGGCCGATCGACTGAAGCCGCGCGTCGTTGATGGTGCCGTCGGCGTTCAGGTAGTCCCAGGGCGCTTTGGTGGTCACGGCTGCCGGGGCCTCGGTCTGGCCGAAGGCCTCGGTCATGACCGGTCCGAAGACATCGATCGCTTCCTTTATCTTTTCCAGGGAACTTGGTGCAGCGCCGATCAGAAAGTGACGTAGCGAGCTATAGTCCTTGTCGCGCACGTCGGGCAGCGCCAGCAGCATGTAAAGGACGGTCGGCGGCAGGAAAAGGTGGGTGACACGGTATTTCTCGATGGCGTCGATGACCACATCCGGCAACGGCGCGGCCATGATGGCATTCGTTCCGCCGCGCGGAAAATGCATACAGCCGGTCAGGCCGGCGGTATGGGTCATGGGCGCGACCACAAGATGGCATGTGTCGTCGTAATAGTTGAAGTGGGCATAGAAATTATTGAAGAACATGAAGATATTGCGGTGGGTGATCATAACCCCTTTTGACTTGCCCGTTGTTCCGCCGGTCGGAAAGATCGCGAAGATCTCATCGAGGTCGGACGGCTGGTCTTGGTAGAATTGGGGAGCGCCGGCGGCGAAATTCTCAAGGGATTTTCCGACGCCGCCATCGCCATCGATACAGACCGCATCGCGGATGGACGGTGTGTCTTCCATGATCTCCCGGGCGGCATCGGCGAAGGAACTGTGATAAAACAGCAATTGCGCATCGAAGCGGGTCAGCAGATCGACATTGGTCGACACCGAGTTCCGCGGATTGATCGGCAGCCACACGCCCTGGGAACGGAAGAGACCGAGCAGCGCGATGAAGGCGATCGTACTGTTGGGAGCCAGAATGCCGATATGGCTCCCCTTGCCGTATCCGTTATGGGCGATCGCGGCGGCAAATTCGTGGGTGAGTGGCGCCGCCTGCGCATAGGTCATCGCGTCACCGGTGGTATCGATATCGATGAAGGCGGTGTTGTGAGGATAATATTTTACCGCATTGTCAAAATAATCGATCACTCTCATCCGCTTAGTCTCCCGATGCGAGAAAATGCGACTTGAATATTGTTGGCCGGCTAATCGCATGCCCGGCCAGGCAAGGTCCCGGTAACCAGGGCCGGCCGGTACCGGTTCGCCGAAGCGGCTTCGAGCCCGATCCGGAGGATTTCGGTGGCGGCCGCCATTCAACGCGCGGGGCTACATTCCGATATTTTCGTAGTCGCCCTCACCCTCGGCCGGGATCGCTTGCATCAGTTCGACAATGCGATTGATGGCGCCGGTGAACCGCAGCAGATTGGGAAGGTTACCGGCCACGAAGGCCTTGCGCGTCATCAGGGCTTTCACCGCATTGGTGCGGCCGGCAAGAATATCGTGGAAGACCTGGTAAGTGGTCGTCATGGTGTAGTCCGGCTTTTCGTGGGTGCCGATCCAATATTGCTCCGCTTCAGGATATTTGATTGCGAAGCAATATTCGGTCTCTGCGCCTTTTTCCGGCACCGGCTTGACGACATACTGGTAAACCGCATCGAATTTTTTGGCCTTTTTTTGAAACTGTTCGTCGGTACGGGCGGCTTCGGCCAGCGACTTCACCCAGTCATCAGAAAACAGATGCATTTTTCTCTCCCTCGAATTCACATATTTCTAAGTTGATCGATCGCGCGAAGCGCTTCCGTGGCTTCAAATGCCTCGGGGACATGGCAAACGGCAAATCCACGCCAGCCAGCGTCATGGGACGGCTCCTGGCTGCCATTGGGGGGCCGGACGCGCTTGGCCGTGTACCGAAATCCTTCCGGCGGTTCCCCCGTCGCGTGGGAAATCGCGACCGCCCAGTCCTGGTGTTCGCAAACATTGCTTACGGACTGGTAGGCCTCGGCCAATTCCTCTGCCGGTGATGACGTCCGTTGCAGGATGATGCCGGAAACCGGGGTCGTGGAGAGCCGGCCGAGAAAGTTCGCCAGACAGACGGCAAAGTCCTCCACATCCTCGACAGCCACGCCGCCGTCCGGCTCGGCCCCGATCCACCGATACCAATCGGCCGCATCGTCGCAGTAGAGGGCAAAGGATTTTTGTTTGCCGGCTACCGTCGCGATACCGGCACAAACATCCTGGAAATAGGCGAGCAGATCCTCATCGGAAAAAACGGCTTTGAATATTCCTGCCGGCCGAGGCGACAGGTCACCGGGATCGCCGTTTTCTAACGCCCACCACCGGGAGACCAGCGCCAGCATCGGCAGGCAGACAACATCGGAATCCAGGAGTTCCTGGCACTGCCGGTAGATGCTTAAAAGATCAGGCATCCGATGCCAGTTTTCAATATTCGCGGCGAATGTCCTTCTGGCAAACTCAGAATATTCCAGACAAAGCACCCGTTTTGATCGGGCATCTTCAAGCAGTATGGAGAGAGGTGCAGGCGACATTATTCCGCCGCCTGCAATTGCGCCTTCAGCATTGCCACTTCATCCTCCAATTCGGCAATGCGGACCTGATCGGGATCGTCCATCTCGATCGGCTGGATGGCGTCGGCGGGCGAGGGCATGTCGGCGACCCCGACGAATATTTCCTCCCGATTGTCCCAGCACCCGAAATAGGGCACGGGGATTTCGGTGGGGCCCGGCTTGGTCCACTCGGCGACGAACTGGTCGAATGGCTTGCCCTGGCTCAGGCGCTGCTTGATCGTTTCGGCACGCAGTTTCTGCGTGGCTTCCTGATCGACAGCGAAGTTTTCGCGATCGTAGGCGACCCTGTAGACCGTTTCGGCGACATGGTCGGATATGACGTTGTCGCGCACATCGCGGACGACCGCCTCCGGATCGCGCTCCAGGACGTCGCCATATCCGCCGCCAGCCCCTTGCGACATGATGTAGATGTCGCCACGTTGCGCGAATTCGAAGGGCATGGTGCCCGGCCGCGTCGTATAGGTGGCCTCCTCGACCGGCCGCGCGTTCATCAGGTAGTCTATGTTCAAAGAGCCGAGCGTTTCAGGATCGTCCTCAAGAAGATCGAAAACATCCACGTCGGTAATTTTGCAAACCGGATAGGAGCCGCATCCGTATCCGCCGAACAGCCCCTTGATGTTATTGAGATGCGCTCCGGTGAATACCGACATGAAGCCCCAGATCGGACTGTCCTTGGGCGAGACCGCCCAATAAAACCCCGAGCCGCCCCGGTACTTTCCGAAACCCTGATTGTCCTTCAACAATCGTTTTCCAACGATGCTGAGATAAGGATATTCCGCCTCCCCGTATTCCACTTCGGGAAGGTCGCACATGACGGCGAAGGTGGCGGCCATGGAATGCTCGCCATCGGCGTCTTCGCGGGCGCCACCGGGCATTCCGTTGACGTTTGCGCTGATGGAGGCGACGATCTGGCCGCGTTGATTGACGCCGCCATACACATAGGTGTTGACCATGTTGTACCAGGGCGCGAGCGTCTTCGATCGCATTTCCGGGGCACTGTGGGTCAGTTTGGCAAACGCCTCCTGAATCGCCGTGAAGATCGGGAACAGGGTCACCATGCTGACCGTATTCGGGGATTCGAAACCGGAAGCGATGCAGGAATGCTCGTCGGTGACGACTTTGATCGCCGAAATCAGCCCCTGGTTCCGCGGCAGATCCGGCCAGATATAGGCGCTGAACAGGTTGGAGATCATCGCCTTGGAACTGCCGAGAACGGAATTGATCGACCGGTTTAGGAATTCCGCGCTGCTTCCGCGGAAATCGAAGGTGAGTTCGGAGCCCTTCTTGCGGATTTCCACGTTGAGCTTGATCATCACATTCTCACGGAACGTGTGATCGGCAAAGGCGAACGACCGCGCGGTACCGTCGGGGATTTTGGCGATGCGGCGTTTGGTTTCCGCCTCGACGTCCTCGACGCTGACCCGCAAACTGCGGATGAAATCGTCCACACCGTGATCGGCGATGACTTCCTTGACCGCGTCGGCCTGTTTTTTGCACACCGTCAGGCGGGCGTTCATATCCTCAAGCATGAGCGACGGTTCGCGCACCATGTTTTGAAGGAAGGTCATGAAGTCCTTGCAAAGCTTGCCGTTCTTGGCCACTTTGGTCGGCGGCAGGCGCAGACCTTCGCCGTAGACATTTTCGGCAATGGTCGCCAGGCCGCCGGGTTCGATCGACCCGTTCTCGCCCAGATGCTCCGCAACACCGGTATAGCAGACCAATTCGCCGTCGTGGAAAACCGGATAGAAGGACGTCCAGTCGGCGGGATGGATTGCGCCCCAACGGGCATCGTTGACGGTAAACAGGTCCCCCTCGTGAATGCCGACCGTGGGATCGTCCTTCCAATACCGGTCGATCGCCCGCAGGGCATAATGGGTGATGGCGGCAAACACCAAAACGCCGTGGGTCGAGACGATCGCCAGATCGCCGGCGGGCGTCCATATCCCGGTGATCACATCACCCCAGCGCGCGCCCGGCGAAGCGGCGATACCGGTCATGACCTCCCAGTTTTCGACACTGCGCGATATCAAGCGGTCGCGAATGAGCGCCAGCTTGTCGCGGTCGAGTTCCTGATTCTCGATGAGCTCGTTTTCACGCTCGCTTCTCGGTGCCAGGCCGTGATCGGCCATGATGTCGGGATCGGGGCTTAAGAAAACCGATTGTTCCTTCAAGAACCGGTCAATCGCTTCCTGCTCGGACATCTCCGCAACGACACGGTCCGGTGTTTTATCCAGCATTGGAGAGTTTCCTTTCAACAGCGAATCCGTGCCTGACCCTGGTCATCAAGCGTCATAGTCCACACGCAGCATCCAGGCGGATCCGTCCTCGGCGGCGAGATATCGCCAACCGGGCTCAACCAGCGCCGTGGTGGATTGGGATACGACGACGGCCGGTCCGACGATTTCGTTCCCGACCGCCAGGTCTTCCGTTCGAAAGACCGGTGTCTCAATGCCATCGGGATGGGTTACGAAGAAGCAGGTGCGGGTTTCCATCGCCGCCGGGAGAGACGTATTGCTCTGTGCCGGGACTTGCATGTTTTCAAAAATCATGCGGTCGCAATGCCGGGTGGTGACCACTCGAACCGTGGTAATGAGTACGCCGGCCTGCGCCTGGGAACTGCCCTCGCCGTAGCGTTTCTGATAATCCTCGGCAAATGCGGCAATCGCCTCGATTACGTCCTTGACCGATTCAAAGCGGTTGAAATCAACGGCCACGGAAGTCTCGACACGCTGGCTGCCATACCGCATGTCGAATTCCAGGCGGTGGGACAAGCCGTCCAATGTGTCGTTCTGCCGGCGGATATCGGCTTTGCCCATCTCCTCCAAGGATTCGATGATGCCGTTGATCTCGTCATAATCGTCGAGCAATTCCTTGTGCTGAGCGTCATAAACCCAGACCGGCGAGGAGTGCTCGTGTATGTGAACCTGGTCGATATTGCCGGCACCAAGCGCTGAAAAGACCGAACTGAACGGCGGGATGAATATCCGCCTTATGCCGGCCTGCTTGCAGATGCCGCAGGCGTGCAACGGGCCGTTGCCGCCATACGCCAACAAAGTGAAATCATTCGCCGAATACCCCTTGGAGCCGAGTTCCCGGACAATACCGTTGGCCATTTCATGATTGATCTTGCGTTTGATCGCGATTGCCGCAGCCTTGACCGACAGGTCGGTGTGATCGCAGATCTCGTCCAAAATCGCGTGCTCGGCCCGCCGGCTGCTGAGTTTCAGTTTGCCGCCGGCATAGTATCGGGCATCAAGGTAGCCCAAGATCAGATCCGCATCGGTCACCGTCGGCGACAGACCACCCTTGTTGTAGCAGGCCGGCCCGGGTTCGGAGCCGGCGCTGTGCGGACCGACGGCAATTGTGCGGTACATCCGATCGACATGGGCGATGGAGCCGCCGCCGGCTCCCAGCGTCAACAGATGGACCATCGGCACGGTGCACAGCCAACGGTCAATGACCGGATTGAAGTCGTAGAATTTTACGCCGCCGCCGACCACGAGGCTCAGGTCAAACGACGTTCCGCCCATATCCGCGCAGATCAGGTTGCCGATGTCACTTTCCTTGGACAGATGCTCGGCGGCGTTGATACCGGCTATCGGGCCGCTGTGGATCGACTGAAGGGCGGACGTGGAACTCAGCTGCGCCATGCCGCCGGAATTGTGCACCAGCATCATCGGCTTTTCGTAGCCATTGCCGCGCAGCGTCTGCTCCATCGATGCCAGACCATGATACATGGTGGCGTGCAGATAGGCATTGATGACGGCCGACGTGGTGCGGGCATATTCCAACCGACGCCCGGAGACATGATGGGACAGGGTCACGGGAATGGCGCCGAGCATGTGGGAGGGATATTCCTCCAGAATTATCTCCTGTATGCGAAGCTCATGTTCCGGATTGACGATAGCGTTGATCAGGCTGACAACAATCGCCTGGGCACCCCGGTCAACGAGTGCCCGGATTTGCGCCCGGACGTCAGGCTCCGACAGTTCGACCACGATTTCACCGGCACCATCGATGCGCTCCTTGACACCAACGATCATCTGGATGGGAACCAGCGGCTCGGGGCGTGTCGCGATCGACAGATCCCGCTGGTAGTGCTCCGGCATGCCGTCGCCATATCCGCGACCGCGCGACAGGGGGACGGTCGCCTCGAAGCCGGCTGTCGTGATCAGCCCGATTCGCGGGCCGGTGCGTTCAATCAGGGCGTTGGTGCCAAGTGTGGTGGCGTATCGAATGGAATCCAGTTCGCCGATGAAGCTGTCGATATCCACGCCCGCAGCTTGAGCGGCATTCTGCAGCGCACTGTTGAAGCCGATGGCGAGATTGTGATGGGTCGTCAGCGATTTTCCGCTGAACTTTTCAGCCCCCAGGGAAAGAAAACAGTCCGTAAATGTGCCGCCGATATCGACCGATACGCGTTTCATCATGTCACCACATAGGTCTGAATTGATCGGAGTTGGCCATTGATTAGCCGGTTCTTTGTTTGGCGATGGCGCGTAGCGAATCCAAATCGAGATCAAGATCGTGCAACGGCGGATGGCCGGGCGGCAGATATTCAACCTCCATCATCAATCCGCATCCAGGACAGTAATATTCGACCAGCGAAACCAGTTTCGGATTGGGCGCGAAGGTGTATTCATAAACATCCGGATCAATGATCGCTTGATGGACCTCACGCGGATTTCGAGCCTGAACGAGCAGCCCTTTCTTGTAGGTTTCCTTGGCGGATCCGACCTCGTGTCCGCATTTTCTGCACTTCCAGACCTCGCGCTTGAGATCGATGGCCAGTGATTCCGTGATGGTGATATCCATTATTGTGACTGCCCCTGTTTGCGCGTAAGGACGATGTCGTTGTTCTCACTGATCCGGAATGACCAGCCGGCGAGCACGCGGCAGGTCGAATAGGCATCCTCAATGAGAGCCGGTCCGTCCGCACCCGTTCCCGGCGGCATGGTACTCGGATCATAAACCGGCAGATCCGACCGCGTTGCATCGCCCTGCAGGCAGATTCGCTGGCCTATCGGTGTCGGCGCGCCGGCGTGTTCGCCGGTGGGTTTCTTCATTGGAAAACGAGAGAGGCGCTTGATCACGTCAACGCGGATGCGGGCGTCCGCGCCGTCTTGCATTTGCGGAAGGGATCCATTGATCGGCACCCGATTTTCG
Source organism: Rhodobiaceae bacterium (assembly GCA_965224185.1). Taxonomy (GTDB): domain Bacteria; phylum Pseudomonadota; class Alphaproteobacteria; order Rhizobiales. Next base: position 1,843,290 of record OZ245042.1, read on the forward strand.
CCGGTTTCATCCTCCCACACGAGCGCCTTGGCGACATCGCACTCGGCGACATCGAAGCCTTCGGAAAAAATCTCCCTGGAGGCCTGCGCTATCGCCTCCTGGAGTGATGTCTGTGCATCACCGTTGACCGGTTTCTCAACGCTGAGGGCGACATCGCTGAATCCCAGGCCAAGCGCACAGAATACCGGCGAGGCGCTGGGTATGATGACCGTCCGCATTCCAAGGAGATCGGCGACCTTGCAGGCGCTCATCGCACCGGCCCCGCCAAATGCCAGCAACACATCGCCGGAGACATTGCCCGCGGTCGCCTTCATTTCCCTGGCGATGGCTTGATGAAATGCTTCGTCCATCGCCAGGACCGCGGCATCAATCTCCTTACCGAGGGGTTTGGCGATGCGGTCCGAAATCACGGTCTCGGCCGGCGCCGGATCGATTTTCAAATTGCCACCGAAGAAGGTCTGCGGATCGAAATATCCCATCAGCAGGTAGGCATCGGTAATGGTCGCCTGATCGCCTCCGCGATTGAAACAGGCGGGCCCGGGCGCGGCACCCACGCTCTCAGGACCAACCGCGATCGCGCCTTGATGGCAGGAAATGATCGAACTGCCGCCGATACCGACACTGAAATTGTCGCATAGCGGAAAGCTGACTTCGATCCCCTCGACAAGGCCGTGCCGCATTTCACGGATGCTGTCGGGCGTTGCGACACCGATATCGGTCGTCGTGCCGCCGATATCCATGGTGATCACCTTATCGAGATCGTAGAGCGCAGCATATTCCCGCGCCCCTTCCATGCCTCCGCGGGGACCGGATGAGTAGGTTTTCAATGCGACGGTTTTTGCGACCCGGCTGGAATTTCCGTCATTGCGGAAGATCATCAAGGGCTTGCGCAGCTTGTGTTTTCGCAGTTCGTTTTCCGCGTTGTAAAGAAAATGCTCCATGGTCGGATGCAGGAATGAATTGAGCGCGCTGGTCCAAAAACGCCGCCGCCCGGTTTCCTCACCGGACATCTCGCTTGAAAGAAGGAGCGGTAGCGCGCCCAGGAAGTGACGGGGAAACTTGCGCAGGAAAATCCGCTGCAGCCGCTTTTCCGCATCGGCAAAATCGGGGCCTTCAAATGCGACGACAATGCGGTTGGCGCCGGCGGTCAGCAATTCATTGGTCGCGCGGATGATGTCGTCCCCGTAGCGCTCATCATCATCGTCGGTCTCCACCTGGGCGACCCGGGCGCCGACCAGCGCCGCAAACAGCTCATTTTCCTTATCGGATTCCTGGAAACCCGCCGGATCGGCCAGGCTGTTGGTGAGAAGCCCAATTCGCGGCCCCTTGTCCCGGCCCTGGACCAGAGCATTGGTACCCTGTGTCGTCGAATAGCGAATGATTTCCGCCTCCGCCAACAGTTTGCCGAGTTCTTCGCGGCCGTAGATCTCCCTGGATAATTCGGAGATGGACTCTAGGAAGCATTTGGTCAGGTCGTGTGGGGTTGTGAGCGCCTTGGCGCGAAAAAACTTGGCATCGCGCACCGCAATCGCATCTGTCAGCGTTCCGCCGGTATCGATACTGATGAGTGTTGTCATCGGCCCCGTCTTCAGTCGTGTCGTTTCGACGACTGGCCCGAAAGTCCGATCAATTCTGCTATCGTGAACAGACAGTCGGTGGAATGGACCTGCCGTAACGCGGATCCATGGGTAGCGCCCGCGCAGAATAATGACCTGTACCAAAGGCCAGTTTTTTCTGTTTCCACCTGTACTTTGATGACAAGAACGGGACTTCAAAGGGCCGTTGTGAGCGCCCGGATCAAGGTCCGAATTTCCGGATTCGGATGCGGGCGGACAAAACGAGATGATAGACACGATGGAGGAGCCGGACCCTTACGGTCCACTTCAGGCGTGACGAACGGACGCTAATGGATCCGCTTAACTCAAAACTGAGTCGGCCGAGACAGAACATAGCCGTCGTCAGCAGCGAGGAACTGGAGGCCATGATCGCCAGCGCGGTCGACGTGGCCCTGACGTTGATCACGGCACCTGCCGGCGCCGGCAAGACAACGGCGATGCTCGCTTTGCACGACAAGCTGTCGAGCCGCGGTTATGGTTGTTGTTGGATAAAATTCGACGCCGCGGACAACCAAATCGAGGGCTTCAGCAATCTTTTGATCGCCGCCTTGCAGTCGGTATCGGGTACGTCATCGGGAAAACGTTCGGCCACCGGAGATTTCTTTGACGCAGCACGCAATGACGGCACAATCACGGAGCACGTGTCCGCCCTGATCGGCAAGCTCAGGCGGAACACGGCGATTTTCTTCGATGATTTTGAAAATATCGACGATCCGGCCGTAATCAAACTCGTCGAAGCCCTTGTCGAGCAATTGGCCGATGGAAGCACGTTGGTCATTGCCTCGCGCACGGTACCCGATATCCGTGTCAGCCGGCTTCGCGCGAGCGGCCTCCTGTTGCAGATCACCTCGAAAGATCTCAGCTTCTCGTTCGATCAGGCCAACACGTTCCTCAATGAGCATTTCACACTTGGACTGACGCCGCAGCAGATTACGGACCTGTTGCACGCCATGGAAGGATGGGCGGCCGGATTGCAACTTTCCGCCCTGGCACTCAAGTCGAGAAAAGACAAGCCGCAACTTGCGACGATATTGGGTGGCGGCCTCAATGAGATCAAAGACTATCTCTATGAAGAAGTGTTCGACACGCAATCGAAAACCATCCGCTCATTCCTGAAACAGACCTGCATTGTCGCAGAATTGAACGGTGAATTGTGCAACGCGTTGACCGGACGCGGCGACAGCCTGAACATATTGAGGGAAATCAGCAAAAAGAACCTGTTTTTGGTGCGTCTGGATTCAGAGACGGAGACCTATCGCTACCACAATCTGTTCGCTGACTTTTTGCGAAAAAAACTCGCCGAGGACCAGCCTGGAGACCTGCAGCGCCTGAACCGTATCGCCGCGCAATGGTTCAATGCAAGCGGCGATTCCTATTCGGCCATCGAGCATGTCCTGATCTCTCAGGATTTTCCGCTGGCTTGCGATTTTTTAGAGGATGAGGCGTGGAATTACATCGTCTCGGGAAGAATTCGAACGGTTCATCGGTGGCTTACGGCGGTACCGTGGAACCAGCTTCGATCTCATCCCTCTCTCGGCGTCGCCTTGTGCTGGAGTTACATCTTTCACCACCAATATGCCGAGGCAAATGAGCTTTCCGAGGCCATGAGGCAGGATCCGCAGGCCACCGAAATGGGTGAGCTTGAGGTCTTGAAGATCATTTCACTGGCACTGATGGACAAGTTCTCCGAGACGGCACAGGCATTGAAGGACCTGCCCCACAAGATTTCACCACGAAATCACATTGCCTTTGGATCATTCCAGAACGTCCTGACCTGGATCTCCATCATGCGCAACCGTTTCGACGAGGCGGACCGCGCCGCGGTCAAGGCCAGGCAGGCCTTGACCATGATCAACAGTTCCTATGGCCACGCCTTTACCAATTCATTCATGGCCCATGGGCTGTTGACGCGTGGCCGGATGAAGGAAGCGCGAAAGCTGATTGAAAAATCCTACAACGACGCCCTTCGGCGCGGCGAGGGCCTGTCGACCGGCACCGCATTGCTTGCGACGCCGCTCGGCGAACTCTTCTACGAGGCCGGAGAATTCGACAGCGCCCGCAAGTTGATAGAAAAACATTTCGATACCATCGAAGTAACGGGCATGGTTGATTGGCTGATCATTGCCTGCCGCATTCTAAACCGGATCTATTGCGCATCAGGTCACTACGACATGGCCGATGCAGTGGTATCGAAGGGATTGGATACCGCCTATGCCCGCGGCTCGCACAGAATGGTCGCCTCGCTGCGCAATGAAATCTTTTACCAAGACCTGCACAAGCACGACCATGGACAAGACAGCGAGGGCATGAGCCAAAAACTCGAACCGGTAGAGGGGCCGGCCCAGGACGGGTTCATTCATATGGCCGGCGACAGCGAGTGCCCGCATGTGTTGGAGTTTCGCAAGCAAATTCGCCGCGGCCAGGCAAAACAGGTGGTGTCGTTGGCGCCGTCTCTGATCACCCAGGCCGACACAATGGGCCGTCGGCGGCGATCCTTAAAATTTCGCATCCTGCTGAGCCAGGCGCTCTTGAGAACCGGCGAAAGTGAAAAAGCGTTGAAGGAACTTTCGATCGCGATCAAGGTCGCGCAACCTGAAGGATTCAGAACGGCCTTTACCGAGGAAGGACCCGACGTCCTGTCTCTGCTGACCAGCTATTGCGAACGCTTGGAGATTGACGGCGCGACTTCATCCATGCGCGACTTGCGGATATTCCTGGGCGACATGACGGAGCCGGCAGACCCTGCATGCGGCACGGCTTCGGGCCGGCCGAAGGCATCTGAGATCGCGGTTCCGCTTGAAGATCTGTCCGCCCGTGAACTGGAAGTCCTAAATCTCATTGCCGCCGGCCTGCCAAACAAGAGCATCGCCAACCAGCTTTTCATCTCCGAGCGGACGGTCAAGTTCCACGTCAGCAATATCAAATCAAAACTCAATGCCAACAACAGAACGCAGGCGGCATACGTTGCGCAGCAACTAAAACTGATCGGATGAACTTATACCAAGGGCCATTGCTGTCCGGGAAAATAGTTTGATACCTTTAAAAAGGTCCGTTTTCTGAGGGGTTTATGGTAGAATCACAGTGTCAAAACAACGATTCAGCCAACCTCGAAAAACGGACCCGAAGATGACCATAAGCCTTTTTCAGCAGATCATAAAGAGCCTTCCCCGTCGTCGGATCAACACGCTCGTTGCAACTCACAAGAGCGATAAATGGTGCAAGCGGTTTTCCACCTTCGACCATCTTGTGGTGATGATTTATGCGCAATTGTCCGGTCAGACGAGCCTGCGCGATCTTGAAGCCTCCTTCAATGCCTCGCCGGCGCGCCATTATCATCTGCGTGCGGCCGGGATGAAGCGGTCAACACTTTCCGACGCCAACGCAGCACGCCCGATAGGTGTCTTTGAAGACATTTTGTCCCTGCTTATCAACGAGACCGCGCCGCAAACCGGCAAGGGGGTCGGTAAGTTGGTGAAAATCCTGGATTCAACAACCCTGGCCCTGTTCGCCAAAACCCACAAGGCCATGCGCTATCGCTTCAACAATAGCGCCATCAAGCTGCATCTGATTTATGATCCCGACAGCCAGTGCCCAACCTGGTTCCAGATCACTCCGGCACGACTGCATGACAGCCGCATGTGTGAGCAGTTGCCGGTTGCCGCCGGGCAGACCTATGTGTTTGATCGGGATTATAATAATGCCCAATTCTGGGCCGACATCGAGGCCGCCGGAGCTGTCTTCGTCACCCGGCCGAAGTCAAACCTGGCCTATGACGTGCAGGCCGCAACCCCCCACTACAATTCCTTGGTCGTCGCCGACCAGACCGTCATTCTGGCCGGCCAGCCGGGCCGCAAATATCCCAAACCACTACGCCGCATCGAGATCTTCGACGAAGACAAGGGCCGCGAACTGGCCTTCATCACCAATGACTTCGAGCGCTCCGCCGAAGACATCGCCGACCTCTACAAACGCCGCTGGCAGATCGAACTGTTCTTCAAGTGGATCAAGCAGAACCTCAAGATCAAACGCTTCCTGGCCAAACATCCAAAGGCCATCATGGTCCAGATCATCACCGCCCTGATCGCCTATGTGCTGCTCAAAAAACTACACCAGAAAAACCGCATCAAAATCCCCCTCAAACGCATCGCCGCACTAACAACAAATTACATCTTCAATCTATGCGAGATAAACCATCTCATCAAACCAACCAACAAGCCGCCCCCACAAACCAGCCAATATCAACTCACCCTAAATTTTCCCGGACAGTAGTGACCAAGGGCGGTGACTTTTGACCCATTTGATGGGCCAGACCTGTCCTCGACCCCGATCGGGGATCGGTTCGTCGGCAAGGCGCGTCGCGAAGCGCGATACCGGCGTATCGGGCAAGCGGCGCAACGCCGTCCGACGGGCCGATCTGGCCCACCAAAGCAACTCGGTCAAATGGGTCAAGAGTCACCGCCCTTGGTATTATCCCGCTACAGCCGGTCTCCGTTGCCGTCAAACAAATGAACGCGACGGGCATCAAAAGAGACACGTTGCGTCACTCCCTCTTCGTAAGCCACCTGCCCCGGCGCCCTGATTTTGATGATCTGATCGCCGAGCATGGCATTGACGACCGTATAGCCGCCGAGCGGTTCGATGGAACTGATCGAGACATCGAGCGAGAAATCACCTTCGCCGACTTCCAGCCAGATATCCTCAGGCCGCACACCAAGCGTCGCCTCCCCTTCGGTCATGGCCTCCTGTAATTGGTAGGGTTTGGAAAATTTATCGCATTCGAAGGATTTGCCGCCCGTGGCGATGCGGCCCGCAAACAAATTCATCGGCGGGGACCCAATCACCTTTGCAACCGCAATCGACCCGGGGCGATTGTAAACATCGTCCGGCGTGCCGGTCAGGGCGATCTGCCCATCGATAATCACCGCCACCCGATCCGATATCGCCATGACCTCCTCCTCGTCATGGCTCACATACACGAATGTCTGGTTGTTTTCCCGTTGCAGCCGCTTCAGCTCAACCCGCATCTCTTCGCGCAACCGTGCGTCCAGCGCGGCGATCGGTTCGTCCAGCAGCATCGCCCTGCTATCGGCGGCAAACGCTCTGCCAAGCGCGATACGCTGGCGCTCGCCACCCGACATCTGGGCCGGATTCTTATGGAGAATATGACTGACATGGAGCACTTCAGAAACAAAATCGAGACGCTCCGCAATCTCAGATTCGGGAGCACCACGCTCGGCCAGCGGGAAGATAATATTTTCGCGCCCCGTCATATGCGGGAACAGGGCCAGATTCTGGAAGACCATCGAAATGTCGCGCTCGGCAACGTCAAGTTCGGCGGCACTGCGACCGGTGATGAATACTTCACCCTCATCCGGCTGCACCAGGCCCAGTATCAATTTGAGAATCGACGTCTTTCCGGTCGACGGCGGCCCGAAGATGCCAAAGAACTCCCCCTGGCCGACGGATAAATCGATCGGCCCGAGCTTGAACTCCGGATAATTCTTGACCGCACCCCGGATCTCAATGGCGTTCATTGTTGCCCCCCGAGGCGGCGACCGGACTCAAGATCGAACGCCATGATTTTTTTGGCAGGAAGATAAAAGGAAACTTCATCTCCGATACTCAATTGATCCTGATCGTCAAAGGCAAGGAAGACGGTTTCGAGCACCTGGATATAGGCGAGGCGTTTGGGGCCGACGCGCTCAATCACCTCGACGGTTCCATGCATCTCAATGTCATCCGCGCCCGCCTTTCCGCCAAAATAAATGTCTTGCGGTCGAATTCCGAATGTGCCGCTGTGAACCGCCCTGTCTCTTGTGAAATCGGACTTGATCTCCCCGCCCAGCGGAATTTCGGCGCCGCCATGGATCATCAGCTTCAAAACACCGCCTTCTTCCCGCAATTCTCCGTCTATGAGGTTCATCCGCGGGCTGCCAACGAAATTGGCGACAAAGCGATTTTGCGGATCGTTGTAGATCTCAAGCGGCGAGCCATATTGCATCAGCCTGCCTTGGTCGATGATTGCGATCTTGTCCGCCAGGCTCATGGCTTCGATTTGATCGTGGGTGACATAGATCATCGTCTGACCGAATTCGTGCTGGAGCACTTTCAGCTCGGCCCGCATATAGGCCCTGAATCCTGCATCCAGATTGGATAAAGGCTCATCGAGCAAGAATATCCGCGGCTCGACAATCGCCGATCGGCCGATCGCCAGTTTCTGCATTTCGTTGACGGACAGTAGCGAAGCCGGCTGGTCCAGGCGGTGAGAAATGTTCATGCGATCGGCCATGGCGGCAACCCGGCGCTCGATTTCGGATTTGCCTACCTTTTTAACCTCCAGACCATAGGACAGGTTCTTGTAGACGGTCAGATCGGTGAAGATGGCGTAGTTTTGAAACACAAATCCGATATTGCGATCTTGAATGCGGATATCGGATAGATCCTGTCCATCAAACAGGATCGCCCCTTTGGTGATATCCTCGATCCCGGCAATCATATTCATGGTCGTCGTCTTGCCGCAGCCCGACGGGCCCAATAGCGCCACGAACTCGCCTTCCTCGATATCAAGTGACAAATCGCGGACGGCGGTGAAGTCACCGAACTTCTTCGTTACTTCGTTGATCTGAATTGAGGACATGAACTCAGCCGTTGTTTTTCGCCATGTAAGCAAGACCCTTTGCAGCGATGACGCTCAGGAAAAAGAGAATGGTGAGGCCGATGGCCGCCACATAGGCCCATTCAAGTTCACCAAAGGTCTGTTTGTACAGAAAGAGCGAAATGGTCTCGGTCTGAACACCGGGTCCGCCCTTCGTCATGATGAAGATCAGATCAAAGATCTTGAAACATTCGACGGCCCGCAGAACCAGGGCAATGATAATCACGGCCTTCATTCTGGGAAGAATGATCTTGACGAAGTTTTGCCAGTTCGAACCGCCGAGCAGTCTTGCGGCAAGCAGTTGATCTGCCGGAACCCCCAGCATTCCGGCAAGCAGAATCAGGAACATCAGCGGCGTCCATTGCCAGATATCGGCAATGATAACCGAAATCATCGCCCGGTTGACGTCGGTCAACCATGAGAAGTTGGAGGGCAATCCCAGATGATCGTTAACCGGACCGGTTCCTTGAAAGAGCAGGAAAAACATCAGGCCGACGACCGCCGGCACAATCATCATCGGCGTCAACATGATCGAATAGAACACCTTTCGGCCCTTGAACTGCTCGATGAACAGATAGGCCAGGGCCATCCCCAATAAAAACTGCGCGGGAACGGCGAAGATCATCACGATCATTGTTCGCCACAATGCCCCCCAAAACCGATCATCTGTTACAAGAAACCAGTAATTTTCACCCCAATTGAAAACCTCCCAGGCCTGATACCACGGGATACCTTCAAGCGGTGTCCACCAGGTGATGCTGAGATAGAGCTGCATCAAAAGCGGAAAGATCACGATGAACAGCATGAGCAACAAAGTGGGCAAAACAAACCAGAAACCCATTTTGTTGCCGTCGGCGGCGACTTTCGCCCAGTATCCCGTCGGAGCGCTTCGCGTGGCGGTCTGATCGGATGTGATTGTTGGTTCGCTCATTGTTTCAGCGCTCCAAACGTCAGACCGCGAACCAGATGTTTCTGGATCACCAGCCCGAACACGACGGGCGGAATGGCGGCTATCACGCCGAGAGCGGCTTTCATGCCGTACATTTGACCACCCATCGCCGACGTCAATGTGGCCATGTAAACGGGCAGCGTCACCCATTCCTTCTGTGTCAGCAGCAGCGCGAGGAGATAATCCGACCAGTTGAGGATGAAGACAAACAACGCGCAGGTTGCCAGGCCGGGTTTCACGATCGGCAAGGTGATGCGATAAAACACGCGCCAATAGGAACATCCGGCGACCCGCGCCGCATCCTCTATTTCAATCGGTACTTCCTCAAAGAATGTCTTCATCAGCCAGAAGGCAAAGGGCAGCGTGACGATCCCGTAGATCAGGGACAGGCCCCACCAGGTGTCGATGGCGCCGATAAAGGCCCACATGACCATGACGGGGATCATCACGGCCAGTGGCGGGAACAGCCGCAATTGCAGAACCGAAAGCGGCAATGACTGCGCCAAGCCAAACCGGACAACCGCATAGGAAGACAGCGTGCCGCAGACAACGGCAAGCAGGGTGCCGCAAATCGAGGTTACCAGACTGGCGATCAATGGGCCGACGATCGTGCGGTCAAGGCTGACGACCAGACCTTCGGCGCGGCCGAAAAATATGAATTCAAAGTTCTGTAAAGTCGGATTTTTGGGAAACCAGGTAAGTCCGGCAACCGTGGTCCATTCAGGATGCGGCTTGAATGCCATTGTGACCATCCAAAGCAACGGATAGAGCACAATGGCGCTGGCCAACAATACAAAGACGTACTTTATGGCGACCGAACGCGGTGATGCCTTCATGGTTTGCCCCCTGTTCTTGACTTTTTTTATAGACCGGGCCGGTGATGATCACCGGCCCGGATGGCCTTAGGAGGATTAGGCCGGATCGACAATGGTCGGCCAGGTCTTGCGGCTGGCCTTGATAGCCTCAACTATGCCATTGCGCTTCTGGCGGCGGATGATCCGCTCCCACTTGCTTTGCGCGGCATCCATTGCGTCCTTGGCGGATTTCTGCCCGGTGATGGCGGCCTGGATTTCCTCATCGAGCGCATTGTCGAGCGCCGTCTGGCCGGCGAAGTTGATCGACGGCACCGACCGGGCGATTGTCGCGGGAATGGATTCCATCGAATATGGATGATACGTCAATTCGACAAGCGGCTCCTTGAAATTTGCCTGCTGCATCGGATCGAAATATCCGCCGGGATTGCCGGCCATCCATGTGTAGGTCCGCGTGGAACTCAACCACTGCAGGAAGAGGTAGGCGGCTTCCGGATGTGCCGACTTCGACGAGATCCATGCCGTGATGTGGTAGTAAAGCACGGAGCGGCGATTGATCTTGTCGCCAAACTTGCGCCCGACCGGCAGGTGACTCGATATCATACCGGTCGCCTTGGATTTCGGCGTTCCGTCCGCATTGAAGCCGTCGCCAAATTTCACCAGGTTCGTGTAGATCGCGGTATGTGGAATATGCAGGTTCCACATGGAGGCATAGGCCTCGGCCCAGGTGAAGGTCAACGCGTCAGGCGGGCACCATTCGAACGAGCGGACATGCTCCTCGGCACATTGAACACCAAGCTTACTGTTCAATTGCGGATTGGCGTCCTCATCGAAGAAATGGAAGTTCGGGAAATCCATCGAAGCAAACCGCGCATAGAATGTCGCCAATCCCCAGAACGGGCTCATCAGATTGCCGTTGCCGTACATGGTGCCGTTGCCAAAATCCTTACCGGTGAAGAATTTCGATATGCGGTCGACGTCTTCCCAGGTATCGGGAACTTTCAGTTCCTGGCCGGTTTCCTTCATGAAGGCTTCCTGAACCTCCGGCTTCTCATAGATGCCTTTGAGGTAGAACCAGGTCTGGAAGTCTCCGTCGAGTGAGAATGAATAGTAATCGCCGTTATAGGTATAGAGCAGTTGCTCCATTTCAGGCGTTGGCGTTCCGCGTTCGGGATCCGCCCAATCAGGCTTGAACTTGGCCACGAAATCCGTGCAGTTTACGGCGCCGCCCGACGACACCAGGTCGCCGGTTGAGTTCCATGGTCCGGTATAAATATCGAACGACCCGCCACCGGTCGTCACATCCTGCATCACCTTCTTGAAAATATCTTCAGCCGGCGCGCCGATGATTTCGATTTTAATACCGGTTTCCTTCTCCCAGACTTCCTGGGCGGACGGAGCACCTTCCGGGAACGGTTTGGTGATCTGACCGATCGCACCATCGGTCAACAGCATGGTCAACTTCTCAGGCACCTTGCCGGCGGCCTTTAGCGCCTTGATACCTTCAATAGCCCGACCTTCGGACATCGTATTGTTGTATTGGAAACGCTCAGCGCCCTCGAATCCCGTCGGCCCGCCGGTCATACCAGACGCGTATTGGGCAAAAGCCGGATTGACGATAAACGATCCGATCCCGCCCAAACCGGTGGCCGCCGCCGCGGCGGTCGAGGTCTTTAAAAACCCTCTTCGCGTTTGTTGCCGGAGCGTATTGGTGAGTTTAGTCATCGGTTCCTCCCTTTGGAAATCAGAAATATCCTGAAAGGGAGCAAGCAACGCTTGTGCCAAAAATGACCACCCCGGCGGGCATTACTGGAGTATTGTCCGATCTCAGGGGATCATTTGACCGCTTTTTCGCGGCTGTCGGAAAGGCCGGCTTCGGCGGATCGAATTCGTCCTTCCGGTGTTGCGGCGTCGCCTGCCTGGGCCGCGTCGGCATCGCGGCCCGCGCTGCGCGCCTGCACTATGTCCGACTTGATCCGCCAGACCCGGCCCGGTTCTGCCGGAGTTCGGTCTACGCGACAACCTGTTCCGGCAAATCGCTCAGCTCGACAACGCCGCCATCAGACAGAGCGACGCACAACTCGAAAATGTTGATCATCTCGCGGACATTGCCGGGCCAGTCATAGTCGCAAAGTGCTGTTTCTGCCTGGCGCGAGAACCGAAACGGCCCGTCTTTCGAAACCAGGGAAGATATCTGGCGAATGAGCCAGGATTTATCCTGCCGGCACCTGACCGGCGGGATCTGCAGGACGAGGCCATTGAGGCGATAGAACAAGTCCTGCCGAAACTGACCGACATCCACAAGCTCTTTCAAATTGCGATGGGAAGCCGAAATGACATTGATATCCACCGGTACAGACTTCGTCGCCCCGACCGCCATGACCTCGCGCTCGGCAAGAACGCGCAAGAGTCGCGCCTGCAACACCAAAGGCATGTCGCCAATTTCGTCCAGAAAAAGCGTGCCGCCATCGGCCTGCTCGATCAGACCCTTCTTTCCTTTCGCATGAGCTCCGGTGAACGAGTTCGGCGCATAGCCAAACAGTTCGCTTTCAATCAGTGCCTCGGGAAGCGCGGCACAATTGATGGCAACGAACGGCCCTTTCTTTTTTCGCGATTCATGCAGCGCCCGGGCAACGAATTCCTTGCCCACACCAGTTTCGCCTTCCAGTATGATGCTGATACGCTTATCGACAATCCGCGCAGCCTTCAACGCCAGATCCGCCATGGTTGCATCTCCACCATGGATCTTCTCCAGCGCGTTCGGTATGCCCGTCGACGTGGCCGCCCTTATCGGCCTGGCGGGTGGTTTTACGTCGGCAAACAATATTTCGCCATCAACGGTTTCCAACGCCTGCTCACCGGGTATACCCGCCCCTATCAGGCACGGCAAATCATTGAAATCAAAATTGAAAATATCCCCAAAGGAGCGACCGACCAGGCTCACTCCCTTTGTCCAGTTGACGCCGAGCGTCTTGGAAAACAGCTTCTGGGCTCCGTGCGTCAAACCGGAAATGGTACCATCCTCGGCGATTGAAATTGCACAATTGGGGTCGACGCCGAGAAATTCGGAACCGGAATTCAGACGAAGAATAATGTCGGATTTCCGGGAGGAAATCAGGTTGGCGAGTTCAATTCGGCGCACACAGGATTTTATGACCTCCAGGGTCAGCGCCTGGCTGTATTTTTCGCTGGGGGACATCAACAAAGAGACGTCAAGGACGCCGATCAAAGTCCCCAGCGGATCATAAATTGGAGCCGCCGTACAGGAGAGCGGCGTATGCGCCATATCAAAGTGATCGCTTTGATGAACAACAATCGCCTCTCCGGACGTCAAACAGGCACCGACACCACAGGTGCCGGCATGTTCCTCGCTCCACTCAGAACCGATATAGAGCCCCGCACGCTTGAGTTCCCGATCGACTTTTTCATCGCCGATGAAATCCACCGTAACGCCACGAGAATCCGTCAGAAGAAGAACATAACCCATCGAGTTAACCCGACGGTACAGATCCTCCATTCCAAATCGCGCCATGGACAGGAGTTCTTCCGCATCCTGCTGATGCTCTCGAAGGACGTGCTCAGGCACGATACGCGCCGCGCCCTTGTGCTCCGGATCAAGGCTATAGTCGTTGAGACACCGCAACCAGGACTGAACGACGTCAGGATCTCTTTTGGTCCGGCCTCCGCTGGCAGCCTCAATTATCTCGTTTACGTGCTCCTTGAATTTCAGCACCTCAGTCATTGCATCACTCCTCCCAAAGTGATGACGGCCTCAACTTCGGTCGTGCAAACCCGCCAGATTGTCATTTATCCCCAATTTCTAACAATTTTTCAGGAAATATACGAGTCATTGTTCAAATTCAGCCGGTTCCCGACACGGAGTTTGAACCGCCGGTCGTGACCGCCGCGACGCCAAGCCCGACAACAAAAGCACGACCATTCCGGCATGTGCATCATGGCCAGATGGTGCCGGTCAAACACCGGATTTGCGCCATGGCAAAAGTTCGGCCATCGTCAACCATGAGTTGATGATCCGCCGCGCGCTCAAACAGACCTGTCCGTCGGACGGTGCGGCACCGCTTGCCCGATGCGCCGGCATCGCGACCCGCCTTGCCGACGGACCGATCTGGCCCATCAATTGGGCTCAAGGCCGCCGACCTTGGTATAAGGCCAAACGCGCCCGGAATGGCCGCAAGCAGACCGTTTCGCCGGCGCGGAACTCCCATCAGATTTGGCCGAAGAAGATTGTCGCCACCAGGCTGATGAACCGGGACCGAGAGGCCGCGACACCGGTTCTACAACACTCAACCTCACAGATTATCAAACGCGTCCAGGGCCTTGGCCGCATATACCGCGCCCGGACCACCAGACATTTCGATCGATACCGCGACCACTTCGACCAGCGTTTCCCGATCAGCGCCGTGTTTCTTGGCTTCGGCCACGTGGAACAAAATACAATCCTCGCAGCCGCGGGCGGCAGCAATGGCGACCGCTATCAGCTCCTTCATCGCGGTCGAAACGCCCGCCTCTCTCGAGGCGGCGTCGGAGAGAGACTTGAACGCCGTCATTGAGGGTTGGTCGGCCTTGAACAGGCTCACGAGACGGACATTCACCTCGCTCAACTTTTCCTTGTACGTTGTCATCCTTAGGTCTTTCAATCGGGCCCTAAAGCCTGCCCTTGATCAGCTCATTGACCCGAGCTGCGTTTTCCATCTGAACCATGTGGCCCGCATTTTCGATTTTCGTCACCTGGGCACCGGCAACGGCATCGGCATGGGATTGCGGAATTACATCATCCTTCTCGCCCCAGATGATCTGAACCGGGTAAGCCGAGGTATCCAGATTTTCCGATATGGTCACTGCCTGCCTGCCATTGGCGAACATGTTCGCGGACAGGGCCTCAAGAAATGCCTGAACGCCATCCAACCGCTTGTATTTGAGAAGATCATCAACCATGGATCGGCTGACGAGACTTTCATCGGCAAAGAGCGATTTAAGGTGAGGCTTCAATTCTCTTCTGCTTGCCGAAGACACAAATCCGGCGATGTAGTCACCATTGATCTCGTCACCCAGACCTGCCGAGCAGATGAGCGTCAGGGATGCTGTTTTTTCCGGATTTTGGATGGCCAACCGGCCGGCCACAAGCCCGCCCATCGAATGGCCGACGAAATGGGCTTTTTCAATCGACAGGTGATCCAAAAGCTGGGTTACCGCGTCGACCATCGTGCCAAGCCCGGGATTTTCATGTGCCTTGGCAGACTGACCGTGTCCGGGCAGGTCCAGCGCATAAACGGGCGCGCTTTCGGAAATCGCGTCTATGTTGAACAACCAATTGTCAAGATCTCCGCCGAATCCGTGGATCAGGACAACGGGGACGCCGTCTCCGGTGCGCTCGACATACCTGACGCGCCCGATCGCCAGCTCTGCGAACAGATGGCTCGGTCCGGTGTCTTCCTCTTCCTCCACCTCCGGCATTTCAAAGGCGTCGACATAGGCTTCGATTTCGGCGTCGGATACGGATTCGGGCGCCATGACGCCGAGCAATGCCTGCACCGGATAAACGTCACCCTCCTGCCCTATTCGCCGTCGCAGGAGACCGCCATCGGCGGCCTCCACGACGTTTGCAATCTTGTCGGTTTCGACATCCATGATCTCGTCCCCGGGCGAGATTTCGGTGCCTTCATCGACGTGCCATGCCGCCAGGGTGCCCTCCTTCATGGAGAGCCCCCATTTCGGCATCAGGATCGGAACGATCTTGTCGCTCATAAAGCTTACGCTCCCATCGTCTTGCGCACCGCATCCGCAATTCGATCCGGCGACGGAATGTACAGGTCCTCAAGCGATGGCGAGAACGGAACCGGCGTATGCGGCGCGGTCACCATTTCAATAGGCGCCTTGAGAGCCTTGAATGCATCCTGGGCGACAGATGCGGACACATCGGAGGCGATCGAACACCGAGGATTGGCTTCATCGACACACACCAGCCGGCCGGTTTCCTCGACACTTTCAAAGACGGTATCCATGTCAATTGGCGACAATGTTCGAAGATCGATGACCTCCACGTCGATACCGTCTTTTTTGAGTGTCTCCGCCGCGGCAAGGGAGTTCGGAACCATGAGGCCGTAGGTCACGATGGTCACATCCATGCCCTCACGGACCACATTGGCTTCGCCGAACGGAATTGCATACGGCTCTTCGGGAACATCGCATTCGGATGCGTACAGATTTTTGTGCTCCAGGAAAATGACCGGATCATTGTCACGAATGGACTGAATCAGTAAGCCCTTGGTGTCATAGGCGTTGGAAGGACAGACGACCTTCACGCCCGGAATATGGGTAAAGATCGGCGTCAACATCTGACTGTGCTGAGCGGCCGCCCTAAAACCCGCGCCGCACATCGCCCGAATGACAACCGGTGTTTCGGCCTTGCCGCCAAACATGTAACGGAACTTTGCCGCCTGGTTGTAGATTTGATCCAGACAGACGCCCATGAAATCGATGAACATCAGTTCCGCTATCGGACGCAAGCCACAGGTCGCCGCTCCGATGGCCGCGCCGACATAGGCGCTTTCGGAGAGTGGTGTGTCGATCATCTGATTGGGGTGTTTGGGGTAAAGGCCTTTCGATACGCCCAACACGCCGCCCCATGCGTCTTCTTCACCGCCTGATCCGGTGCCTCCGACGATGTCTTCCCCCATCATAATGACTGTTTTGTCGCGGGCCATTTCCTGATCAATCGCTTCATTGACCGCGTCTTTCATGCTCAGTGTACGTGCCATTTTCTTTTCTCCTTTCTTTCGATTGACGTGTCAGTAGGCGACGTACACGTCGGTTGTCAGATCTTTCGGTCCGGGAAGCGGCGCCGCTTTGGCCTCTTGCACGGCCTCCTCGATCAAAGCCTGTGCTTCCTTGTCGATAGCGTCCAATTCGGCATCGGTCAGAACGCCGGCCTCGGTCACCTTGGCACGAAAAATCTTCAGGCAATCATGGTTGGCGCGGTTGTCCTCATTCTCACCCGGGGCGCGATAGGTTTGCGCGTCACCCTCAAAATGGCCGAAGAAACGGACCATCTTACATTCAAGCAGCGTCGGGCCGCCGCCTTCGCGGGCGCGTTTGATCACTTCACCGGCCGCCTCGTAAACCGCAAAAAAATCGGTTCCGTCGACGGTGATGCCCGGCATGCCGAAGCCGGTCGCGCGGTCAACATAGGAATCAGATGCCACCGCATAGTCGACGGATGTCGATTCCGCGTAGCCGTTGTTTTCAACGACGAAGATCGCCGGCAGGTTCCAGATCGCCGCAAGGTTCATCGATTCCAGAACGGTGCCCTGGTTCGACGCACCATCGCCGAAAAATGTTATTCCGACCCCATCGTGACCGAGCTTTTGAGCGGCAAGGGCGGCACCGCAAATGAGTGGCGCACCGGCGCCCAAAATTCCGTTCGCCCCCATCATTCCCTTGGAGAGATCGGCAATATGCATCGACCCGCCCTTGCCGGCGCATGAGCCGGTGGTCTTGCCGTAGATTTCGGCCATCATGGCCTTCACATCAACGCCTTTGGCAATACAATGTCCGTGCCCGCGATGCGTCGAGGCAATCCGGTCGTGATCCTGCAAATGCATCATGATGCCGACGCCGGCGGCCTCTTCGCCGGCATAAAGATGCACGAAGCCGGGAATGTCGCCGCGTCCAAAGTCCACGTGCAGCCTTTCCTCGAACTCACGGATCGTTTTCATGGTCCGATAGGCGTATAAAAGCCCATCTTTATCTACTGGGAACGGGTTGCTCATGAGGTCCTCCCTTGTCTATTGAGCTGAGCGAAACCGCATTTCGGATTCACCGGTTAAGAGTTGATGTTTGGCGGCATAGGCCATGCACCCGGACACATCGATCGTTCGAAATGCGTCGGGCTGGAGCCGGATGCTGACTTCATCCGTTTCGCAAAAGGTCATCTCACGCTCGCCATCAAGCGCAAACGATCCCGCTGATACGCTGGGCAGATAGATTTCATTTGGAATGATCGTTTCGAAAGATTCGATTCCCACCTCTTCGATCAGGCCCGGCGCGATTGGCGCAGTTACCTGAAACGTAGCCCGGTCGATCGGCGCCAGGCGCACCCTGCGGCCTTCCGGTGTTTCGCGCTTCAGCGGGGCCAGAAGGCCGACGATCGAAGACATTCCAATTCCGTCCGGTAAACCGAATGTCGCGTAAAGATCACGGAAACTTTCCGTCTTCCAGATCGCCCGGGCACCGACGAAACGCTCGGCGACAACGGCCACGTCAACGAGCGCGATCTCACGGAGGTCATTGACCCTTACTTCAAGCCGCTTGTTGAAGCTGAAGGCGTGGTCGCTGGGCACCTGGCCGGTGACCGCCAGCCCGACCGCCAGCCCGGTAATGGTCGGCTCGCGCAGTTCCGGAAACGCATTGTTCGTGCCGGTCGAAACGCCGGCAATCGGCGTATTCCCGCATCCGGAGACAACAACCCGGTTGGTACCGTCGCCGCCAAGAACAACAATCGCCCCGACTCCCAGGTCATGCATCCGGCGCGCGGCCTCGGCACTGTCTTTAGACGTGCAGGTAACCGGCATGTCGAGGTAGGTGACGGACGGGAACCGCCGCGCACCCATCCTTTCCTCGCGATCGATGGTCCGCATCAACTGTGTGCGGATACCGCCGTTCTCCGGCATGACATAGACATCTTCCACACCAACCGCAGACAGGCCGGTCAGCATGCGCAGCACAATATTCGCGCGATCGTTTATCGGAAGATTTCCGGCGTGTGAAATAATCCTGCGGATATCGCGGGCAGAAACCGGATTAGCGATGATCCCAACTTTTGGCACTGCGGGCACTCCTTTTGAGAGTATATAAGCAACGATGGTGCCAAATTCCGGCTTGGAATTCTCCGCGCCCTTGGCCGGGCTGATACGCAATTCAGATCGGTGAAACGGCGCCCGGTTTGCACCCCAATCAGACGGCAACTCAGACAGGCGTCCCGACTTGTGACGGACACTGTCGGAGGTGCCGGCAAAGGGCGCAAATCAACGAAGGCGCCATCGCTGCTGGTGGAAAATAGCATCCCATGAGATGCAGAAACAGTATGAAATCGCGCAAAAGTTGGTCGCGGCAGTCTCGCAATACGATAAGAAAAGCACCCGGCCCCATCGGGTACCGGGTGCAATTGAGTATCGTTGCCGCAAACCGTCAGGCGCCTTCGACGGCTCTTTTTGCCATGACCTTGACGAGGTTTGCCCGATAGTGCGCATTGCCGTGAATATCGGAAAGCATCGCCGCCTCATCGACCTGGCAATCCGCCACGGCTTCGGCGCTCCAATTGTCGGCGAGCGCCGCTTCCATGCCGGGGTGGCGGAAGACACCGTCGGAGCCGGCCCCGGTGACGGCCACCCGCACCTGACCGCCGGATTTGGCAACGAAGACCCCGGCCATGGCATAGCGCGAAGCAGGATTGGGAAACTTGGCGTAAGCGCCCTTTTCCGGCGCCTCGAAACTTACCGCGATGATGATTTCATCGTCCTCCAGCGCAGTTTCAAACAATCCCAGGAAGAAGTCGTCGGCATTGATGGTGCGCCGGTTGGTCATGATCCGGGCATCCAGGGCCAGCATGGCGGCGGGATAGTCTGCGGCAGGATCGTTGTTGGCCAACGAGCCTCCGATCGTTCCCGCATTGCGAACATGCGGGTCACCGATGCGGTCCGCCAGGTTCGTAATGGCGGGACAGACCGCGGCAAGGTCCGCCGAAGCCGCCACGGCGGCATGGGTTGTGGCCGCGCCGATGGTCACGCCACGGCCTCTTACGGTGATGCCATTCATATCGTCAATATGGCGCAGATCGATGAGATCGGACGGAGAAGCCAGGCGCTGCTTCATCGTGGGGATAAGCGTCTGTCCGCCGGCCACATATTTTCCGTCTTCTGCGGCAGCCATTTTCGAGGCCGCATCTTCAGTACTGGACGCACGATGATAGGTGGTCTGATACATTTCTTTCTCCTCACTCGGCCGCCTGTTTCACGCCCGCCGCCTGTATAGCGGCCCATACCTTTGCCGGCGTTGCCGGCATGGAGAGATCGTTGTTTCCGATCGCATCGGTTATCGCGTTGATCACCGCCGGAGGCGAACCGATGGTTCCGGCTTCACCACAGCCTTTCATGCCCAACGGATTGCCGGGGCACAGTGTCGATTCATGGCTGACCTTATAGGACGGCAGATCATCGGCGCGCGGCATCGCATAGTCCATGTAGGACCCTGTCAGAAGCTGGCCGTTGTCGTCATAGACCGCCTGTTCCAGCAGGGCCTGGCCAATTCCCTGGGTAATGCCGCCATGCACCTGACCTTCTACGATCATCGGATTGATGATGGTGCCGAAATCATCGGACGCGACGAATTGAACGATTTTTGTAACACCGGTCTGCGGATCCACCTCCACTTCGCAATTGTAGGTGCCGGCGGGAAAGGTGAAGTTGGAGGGGTCGTAGAAGGCTCCTTCCTTCAACCCCGGCTCCATGCCGTCGGGCAGATTGTGCGCCGTATAGGCCCCCAGACAGACTTCATGCCACCCCAGCTTCTTGTCGGTGCCGGCCACCGTCACCTCACCATTTTCAATGACGATATCCGCCTCGGACGCCTCCAGAATATGGGCAGCGATTTTCTTGGCCTTGGCCTCCACCTTGTCCAGCGCCTTGACGATCGCCGACATGCCGACAGCGCCGGAGCGGGACCCGTATGTTCCCATGCCGAATTGCACCTTGTCGGTATCGCCATGGACGATCTGGATATTGTCGGTGGGCAGGCCGAAGCGTTCGCTTACCACCTGGGCGAATGTCGTTTCATGCCCCTGTCCGTGGGCGTGCGAGCCGGTCAGTACTTCTATCGTGCCGACGGGATTGACGCGTATCTCGGCCGATTCCCAAAGCCCGACGCCGGCACCAAGCGATCCGACCGCCGCCGAGGGCGCAATGCCGCAAGCCTCAATATAGGACGACATGCCGATGCCGCGCAGTTTTCCGCGCGCTGCCGCCTCGGCACGCCTTGCCGGAAAACCGTCCCGATCGATGGCCGCGTTGGCGGCATCGAGATTGGCGGCGAAATTGCCGGCGTCGTAGGTCATGATTACTGGTGTCTCGTGCGGGAACTGCCGCACGAAGTTCGCCCGGCGCAATTCGCTCGGTTCCACGCCCAGGTCACGCGCCGCGGTCTCCATCATGCGCTCCAGGAGATAGCATGCTTCGGGGCGGCCGGCGCCGCGATAGGCATCGACGGGCGTGGTGTTTGTATAAACCGCCCGAATGTTGGCATGTATGTTCGAAATGTCATACTGGCCCGAAAGCAACGTCGCGTAGAGATATGTGGGAACGGCCGACGAAAAGAGGGACATGTAGGCGCCGAGATTGGCGATCGTGTCCACTTGAAAACCGACGATCTTGTTGTCGCCGTCGAAACCCATCCTCGCGGTCGTGATATGGTCGCGACCATGCGCATCCGTCAGGAACGCTTCCGCGCGGTCACAGGTCCATTTGACGGGACGTTTGGTCTTCATGGAAGCCCACAGACAGACAATCTCCTCAGGATAGATGTAAATTTTCGAGCCGAAGCCACCGCCCACATCGGGCGCAATGACCCGCAATTTGTGTTCAGGTGCAACCTGATAGAACGCGGACAATACCAAGCGCGCCACATGCGGGTTCTGGGAGGTGGTATAGAGCGTGTAGTGGTCTTCGGCCGCGTCATAGGTGGCAATCGCCGAGCGTGGCTCCATCGGATTGGGCGCCAACCGGCTGTTGGTGATATCCATCTCGCAGACATAGGCGGCGCCGGAAATCGCGGATTCGGTGGCCGCCTTGTCGCCGATTTCCCAGTCATAGATGATGTTGTCGGCGGCCTCGGGGTGAATTTGCGGCGCACCGGCCTCAATCGCCTTGTCCGCCGCGGTGACCGATGGCAGAGTTTCATAGTCCACCATAACCGCCTCGGCCGCGGTCCGGGCGTTTGCCGGGCTGTCGGCGATCACCACGGCGACGGCATCGCCAACATAGCGGACGCGTTCGGTCGCAAGCGCCGACCAGGCCCCCATATTCATGGGCGAGCCGTCTTTTGAGGTAATTCCCCAGCCACAAATGAGATTGCCGATTCCGTCACCGGTCAGTTGATGCCCGTCCAGCACCGCTTCAACACCGGCCATGGATTCCGCGGCGGTCTTGTCGATGTTGGCGACCTTCGCATGCGCATGTGGCGAACGCACAAATGCGGCATAAAGCTGGCCCTCGTTCCTTATGTCGTCGGTATATCTGCCCGAACCCGTGATGAAACGCTTATCCTCCTTGCGCAACACACGTGCACCAATTCCTTCACTCATCTCAATTTCTCCTAAGAACAAACATCGCACGACCTCACATTCTGGCGGCGCCATCCTGAATTGACTTAACGATGTTGTGGTAGCCGGTGCAGCGACAGATATTGCCTTCAAGCTCGGAACGAACGGTCTCTTCGTCGAGATTCTTGCCCTTGCGGGTTACCATATCGACCGCGGCCATGATCATGCCCGGCGTACAGAATCCGCATTGCAGGCCGTGGTTTTCCTTAAACGCCGCTTGCATGGGATGCAGGTCGCCGTCGGCGAGACCCTCGATCGTCGTGACATGCGCACCGTCGGCCTGCGCGGCGAGCATTGTGCAGGACTTGACCGCCTTACCATCAACGTGGATGACACAAGCACCACACTGAGACGTATCACATCCCACATGGGTACCGGTCAGACGCAAATGCTCTCGTATGAATTCGACAAGCAGCGTGCGGTCTTCAACATCACCGCTCACCGGCTTGCCATTTACGGTCATGGATATCGAAGTCATCGAACGTCTCCCGTTAAATCAACTCAATCTGCCGCCAATTGTCTTCGCCGGCTAACCGGTTCCACCGCCGACTTGATCGCGCACTGCAGCCGAAGAGCCGTTGACGGCCCGCTTGAATTTCGCGTGCAGGGGATCGACCATCTATCGGCGAACGAGCCGGACAAACCACCATGATTGACTGCAAGCAACGTTAATGCCAAATTGAAATCATCGAATGTTCGTATTGCGCGCAGTGGATAATGGCCCATTTGACCGGGATTGATTTGCCATGTGTGGGTTATGCGGCTTACGCCGTGGTGCCCGCGCGCCACAAGCGGAGCGCATGGCGCTCACAAGGCAAAGCAATCCGGCCTCCGGTGGGCCGGACTTGTCCTCAACCCGGACCGCGGATCAGCCCGTCGGACGGGCTCAAGCGCCGCGCCTTGCCCAGCGAACCGATCCGACCTATCGAGTGGGTCGTTACGTGCCGCACCTGGTGTAAGTCGGCCCCATGAAGCAAGTCCAGGTCCAAACCGCTCAACAACGGTTGGGTTTGTCCCAGATAATGCGAATTTCGCTTTCCCTCCTGGCGATGGGACAGGAGGACATTCGGTTGGCAATTGAGAAAGAGAGCCGCCGAAACCCGTTTCTGCGGACGCCGCCCGTGCCCGCCTCCGCGGGCTTGGTATCCATGGGCGGCGACGGCTACAACCACCAGGAAATGATAGAAGTTCAGTCCGATGTCGACTCCTTGATATCGCAGATTTCCATGATCCGAATGAGTGACAAGGAAAGGGCAGTTGCCTGTGAACTTGCTCATTGCCTGGATGAACGCGGATTTTTTACCGAAAGCCCGGAGGAAATAGGCGATTATTTGGGCACATCACCGGAACTATTGATTTCAATCGCAGAGAAGCTGCAAATTTCGGTCGAACCTACCGGTGTTTTCGCCTGGTCGCTGAAAGACTGCTTCACGATACAATTGCAGGCAATGAACCGCTACGATCCATTGATTGCCAGCCTGCTGGACCATTTGGATCTTGTTGCCAGTCAAGACATCAACAAGATCAGCGACGTGCTGAATGTGGACCGGGAGGACGCCGAGGACATGCTCAGCGATATTCGAAAGCTATCGCCTGCTCCGCTGAAGCCCGCTCTCGCGCTCTGCGCGGTCCGGCAAATTGCCGATATCATTTTTAGCCCGGCAAAGAACGGTGGCATTGCGGTGGCGCTGAATGAGGCCGCGTTTCCGGACGTGCTGACCGACGATGCCCTGTTTTCCAAGATAACCACCACGGATACCGGGAAATCCGCCCTGGCTTACTATCGCGATTGCTACAGGACGGCCGGCGCGTTTGTGCTGGCTATGCAGAAACGTGCAAATACCCTGCTGCGCCTGGGCAACGAAATCGCAGGCGTGCAGTCAAGATTTGTGAAAACCGGCAGGCAAATTGACAGGAAGCCATTGACGATGGGCGGTCTGGCGTCGGAGCTCGGACTTAACAAAAGCACCGTCAGCCGCGCTCTCAACAATTGTCTGATCGATACGCCCCATGGATTGAAATCGGCAACCGACTTTTTTGTGCGGCCGCTCGCCGATGGTGCCGAAGACAAGACTCGCGATCAGGCGCTCGCCCGGCTTTCATTGTTGATAAGAACCGAGGACCGAAAACACCCGCATTCGGACGAAATGCTCGCACACCTGCTGTCGCAGACCAAATTCAAAATTTCTCGCCGAACGGTCGCCAAGTATCGCAGATTGCTGGACATTCCCAACGCATTCTTGCGGCGCGCGGACTAACGACACCTTTGAGTATCCGTACGATTCATCACCAGGATGCAGCCGGAACCGTCGCCGTTGATATGCATTGGCGGCATTGCACCGGTGGCTCAGACGCCGTTTTCCTTGACCGCTTCCATGGCGACGTAGGTCGAGGAACTTGCCACATGCGGAAGTGCCGTAAGCCGTTCTCCCAGGACACGCCGATAGGCGGCAATGTCCCGAGTGCGAACCTTGAGCAGGTAGTCGAACGGGCCGGCAATCATGTAGCATTGCTCGATTTCAGGGACGCCCTGAACAGCCGCGTTGAAGGCCTGCAGGGCCTTTTCCGTTGTGTCATGCAGCTTCACCTCGACGAAGGCGACATGGCTCATGTCGAGTTTCTGTGGATTTAGAACCGCCCGGAACCCGAGAATGAACCCCTCGCTGACGAGCTTCTTGAGCCTGACACCACAGGGCGTTTTGGACATGCCCAATTTCCTGGCAAGATCCGTCACGGCGATACGGCCATCGACCGCCAGGACGTCAAGAATTTTTCTGTCGAACTGGTCCAGTTGACCGATTTCAGCATCTTTTGCCATTCATTGTACCGCGATCTATCAAAATTTAAGTGCGAAGCTTATGAGATCAGGGATATTAGGGAAATCGGACTTTCCGATCAATGCTAGTGTGGTGGATCAGAGATACGATACATTTAGGACGGGTTTGCAGGGTCTTCGGCAAGCCGCGACCGCCGCGGTGATACCGGCGCATCATAAGGCGGGCGCGGCGCTGTCCGAAGGGCCTGCAAACCCGCCCTGCGGGTCGCTTTACCCGCCCCGTGGAGGGCGTCACCGCCGCTTGACGATGCGCCAGCATCGCCGGCGCGACGTTTCCTACCCACGGGACGGGTATAGCGATCCTAAATGTGTCGTATCTCTGATCCACCACACTAGTGTGGTGGATCAGAGATCGCATCAGCGCAATGAGACAGGAGTTGCGTCATGAACAAGCTGGCGGATGCCCGAGATCACATTCGGCGGCTGCATTTGGCCGATGAGCGGTCGGTTCTTGAAGAACTGACCGGCAGGCATGGTCTGGATGGTGCGCAGCGGTCGAAAATATCCGCCGATGCCGCCGACCTGGTCAGCAAGATCCGTGGCGCGGGCAGTCCCGGGCTAATGGAGGTGTTTCTCGCCGAATACGGCCTCTCCACGAATGAAGGCGTCGCGCTGATGTGTCTCGCCGAAGCCCTTTTGCGTGTACCCGACACGCAGACCATCGACGAACTGATCGAAGACAAGATCGCGCCGTCCTCGTGGGGAGAACATCTGGGGCAATCGAGTTCGTCCCTGGTCAATGCCTCCACTTGGGCGCTGATGCTGACTGGAAAGGTGCTCAAAGAGCCGGCGGCCGAGGGCCTTGCCGAAATCCTGCACGGTGCCGTGCGCCGTCTCGGCGAGCCGGTGATCCGCACGGCGGTAACGCGCGCCATGAAGGAGATGGGCCATCAATTTGTTCTTGGCCGGGATATTTCCGAGGCGATCAAACGCGGCCGCTCCCAAGAAGATGGCGGCTACACCTATTCCTATGACATGCTGGGCGAGGCTGCCCTTACGGCCAGGGATGCGGAAGTGTTTTTTGCCGCTTATCGCCAGGCCATCTCCGCTTTGGCACCACGGTCCAAACAGGCCGATATCGCCGAAAATCCGGGCATCTCCATCAAACTCTCCGCGCTCCATCCCCGCTATGAGGTGAGCCAGAAGGACCGGGTGATGACGGAGTTGGTGCCAAGGGTCATAGACCTCGCCCGCATGGCCAAAGACGCGCGGATGGGCCTTAACATCGATGCCGAGGAAGCCGACCGGCTGGATCTGTCTCTCGACGTGATCGAGGCCGTGCTTCGTTCCCCTGAACTTGACGGTTGGGCTGGATTCGGCGTCGTTGTCCAGGCCTACGGAAAGCGCTCCTCCGCCGTGATCGACTGGCTCCATATACTTGCTCGCGAACTCGATCGCACCCTCATGGTCCGATTGGTCAAGGGAGCCTATTGGGATACCGAAATCAAGCAGGCCCAGATTGACGGTGTGAAAGACTTTCCGGTCTTCACCGACAAGGCTGCCACGGACGTTTCCTATATTTGCTGTGCCCGAAAACTGCTCGACTATGCGGATCGCCTTTATCCGCAATTTGCGACCCATAACGCCCACACGGTCTGCGCCATTCTTGAAATGGCCAACCACGATCAGCCGTTCGAGTTTCAAAGACTTCACGGAATGGGCGAGGCGCTGCATGATCTGGTTCTGAAGCAGGAGAATGCCCGCTGTCGCATCTACGCGCCCGTCGGCGCCCATCGCGATTTGCTGGCCTATCTTGTTCGCCGGCTTCTTGAAAACGGTGCCAATTCGTCGTTCGTGAACCAGATTGTCGACGAAGAGGTCAGTCCGGCCGAAATCGCCGCGGACCCGTTTGAGATATTGCAGACCGCCTGGCCGCTCAAAAACGCCATTGTCGCAAAGCCCAGCGATCTCTACCTGCCGGACCGCCCGAATTCCGTCGGTTGGGATCTGCGCAATTTTGACGATCTTGAAACATTTCACGCCGCCCGCGACCCGTACCAAGATCATGCATGGGTCGCCAAGCCGATGATCGCCGGCCAGACTTGGCTGGATAAACCAGCCCCCCTCTACAGTCCCAATGATCCGGCGCGCCGCGTCGGTTACGTGACCAAGGCCACGCTTGAACACGTCGATGTCGCGCTGGATAGCGCCCGGCCATGGTCCGGTGCATCGCCGCAAGACAGACGCCGAATTCTCAACAGGGCCGCCGATCTCTACGAGCACAATGCCGGCGAAATTTTTGCCGCATTGTGTCAGGAAGCCGGCAAAACAGCGTTGGATGCCGTCGCCGAAATAAGAGAGGCCGTTGATTTTTTGAGATATTACGGTGCCGAGGCCGAACGGCTGGGCGATCAGCCGGCGCGGGGGATCATCACCTGTATTTCACCGTGGAACTTTCCCCTGGCCATCTTCACCGGTCAAATCTCCGCCGCCCTGGCTGCCGGAAACGGCGTCCTGGCGAAACCCGCCGATCCGACGCCGATCGTTGCTTCGATCGGTGTCAAATTACTGCATGAGGCCGGTGTTCCTCAGGCCGTCCTCCAGTTCGTACCGGGAAAAGGCTCGGTCGTCGGCGCAAAACTCACTACGGATCCGCGCATAAATGGCATCTGCTTTACCGGGTCAACCGATGTCGCGCGAACGATCTACCGGAACGGGTCCAAAACCTTGGAACCGGATTCAACATTCATCGCCGAAACCGGCGGCCTCAACGCGATGATCGTCGATTCGACGGCGCTGCCGGAACAGGCGATAAAGGATATCGTCAATTCCGCATTCCGGTCGTGTGGCCAGCGCTGCTCGGCCCTGCGCATGCTCTATCTCCAAAACGACGTCGCCAAAGAGTTTATGGAGATGCTTTACGGAACCATGGACCAGTTGGAGATATCCGACCCATGGGCCATGTCCTGCGATATCGGACCGGTTATCAATGATGCGGCGCGACGGGAAATCGTCGACCACATCAATCAGGCGGCGAAAGACGGAACCCTGCTCAAGCAACTCGATGCGCCGAATATCGGGCATTTCGTCGGACCGGCCGTTGTCGGCGTCGATGGGGTTTTATCGCTTGAGAAGGAAATCTTCGGGCCGGTTCTTCATGTCGCCACATTCGAGGCATCACAGATTGACCAGGTCGTCAACGACATCAACGCTTCCGGATACGGGCTGACTTTCGGCCTGCATACACGCATCGACGACCGGGTGGAGCACATCACCTCGACGCTTAATGTCGGCAATATCTATGTCAACCGAGACCAAATCGGCGCCGTCGTCGGTTCTCAGCCCTTCGGAGGCGAGGGACTGTCCGGCACGGGTCCGAAGGCCGGGGGCCCTCACTATGTTTCCCGTTTCAAGCATCACCCTCTTCCTGGGCACACGCCCGTTGACGGGCCCGAGGCCGACCTTGCCTCGGTTCAGTCGGCGCTGGACGCGGTTGCCGCCGATACGCATGCGCCCTTGCGGACCGTCGACATGCCCGGGCCGACCGGTGAGTCAAACCGGTGGTCAATCTACGCCCGCGGAACGGTCCTCTGTCTTGGGCCCACGACAGCCGATGCGACCAGGCAGGCCAGGATCGCGAGCGAAATGGGATGCGCGACGGTCTGCATTGCCCCTGGTCTGGCGGGATCGAACACGATTTCGGGTTTTCTCCCCCGCGCCGCCCTTTCGGAACTATCCGGATTTGACGCGGTCGCCCTGTGGTCGACCACCGACGACCTTCGCGCCGCACGGCAGGCACTGTCAAACCGGTCCGGTGCATTGCTGCCCCTGATCGCCACCGACACTATGAGAGATTTTTGCGTTCTGGAGCGCCATCTGTGCGTCGATACGACTGCCGCGGGAGGCAACGCATCACTTCTTGCCGCCCAATGACCGCCGAAATGGGGTGGACGGGGTCTGATACACTCTTACCGAATTGCCAATTAAAGGGTGATATGAGCACTTCCATTGTCAATTCTCATCGCGCGATTACCGCAACGCTCGGCTGACAGCGGAGGAGGGGCAAGCGATACGTCTCGCTAGGCTTGAACTGCTGCGTCACGGGCGGTTCAGCGACCACTGAATCCTGAGTTCAATCTCGGTGGTCTAGTCAGTATGGATGTCCTGGCGATTGTCGAAAGCGCGCAAGAAAAACCCGGCAATCGCCTCCTTGCCGGCGTTGCCACGCCGGGCTCCAATCATTGGCAAGGATTACAAGGGCAGAGGCTCGGCAACCCACCAAGACCCGATCAACCCGCGCAATCATTCCTCCGGTTCCCCGGATAAAGCAAAGCACAGGTTTCAGGATAAGAGTTAGGAAGATGAAATCAGGTCAATGGAATTGAAGAGATAAAACAAGGCATTGGATAGGAACCAGGACCCAGGCAAAGCTCAACCCTTGCCGATTGGGAGAAATCGGCAAAAGCCTTCCGATAGGGATTTCAACATTCCTATCGGGAGGTTTTGCGGAAGAGCGCCGCACACGCTCCTTGTGGGATGTAAAACTCGGCACTTGATCTGACGGACATGGGCTATCTGACAGCGAAGCCTCATATAGCGAAACAGTCAGATAGCCCATGTCCGTCAGATCAAGTGCCGAGTTTTACATCTTACTTCTGGCGCCGTGTTCTTTGTCCGAACTCGACGCATCAATGCTGACCTTTCGTTTTTTGTCATTATGTCGGCCATTGTTCTTTTGATTCCCTGCCTCTCTTAAGCCTCTGGATAGAGTCGAGGAAAAAGCGTTTCCAGGGCTTGCGCCGGAAAACGCAACGAGACGGGGCCTTTCGGCGTGGCGGAGGCAAACAATCCCTCGGCAATGACATCATTCAATACACGCCGGGCACTGCGTTCCGGCAGACCGGTTATCCGAGGCGTCTCGCCACGGTCAAATTGACCGCGAATTAGTGCCTCCTCCAAGAGGGCTGCAGCTTCCGGCTTTAGCCCATCACTCCGCTCAACATACCTCCGCAAACGACGGCCCAAGTTTTCGAGATCGAACAAGCTTGACATAAAGGTTACTTGATCGAGGCACACTCTTAAGAACCACTGAGTGAATTCCGTCAGGGCATGAAGAGAGAGATTTCCTCGGCCATCGAGATCGCCCTGTCGGGGCATGTCGGCAGAGTCCATCATGCTCTTGTATTCTGTCCGGCTTTCCAATCCGCGCGCCAGTCCGCGGGAGACCGACCACAGTCCATGGGCGCCGATGCCCGCCTTCAAGGCCATAGCGTGGCTCATGAGACGGCTAACGCGTCCGTTTCCATCCGGGAACGGGTGAATGTAATTGAATCGGTGGTGCGCTGACGCGATCGCCATGATCCGCGCCGCTTTGCCCATGTCTGCGAAGCGATAACGGCTCTCAAAATGACGCATGAAATCGTCGACACGCCCACTTGACGGTGGAATATGTCGACCGACGGCGACATCGTGCTCCGGGCGACTTCGCCATTCACCCGGCTCCATCGTGAGTTCGGCTTTTTCGCTGCGTATGCGGAGCATCTCATCTGGGGCATCCCGATAGAACTCTCGGTGAAGCCAGCGGATAAAGTCCGGCGATGCCGGTTCGGGAAGCGTTTCCCGCGCCGCCATACGATCCACTTCGGCTTGGACGCGGACATGAGCAGCGGCTTCAAGCTGTAGATTACGCCGTCCCTGATCCTGATCTAGTTGTCCAGCCAGCGCCCGTTCGATGTCTCTTGGTCTAGTATCGTGCCCTTCGATGAGATTGCTGTAGTACGTGTTCATGATGCGCACCAACGCTGCGAGGTTCGCGGCTGTTGTTGGATGGAGCGTAGATCCGAGGACAGCCCCGGCAGCAGAGAGATCCGCTACCACATCGGCTATGGTCTCCGATGCCTCTTCCAATCTGGCCGGTTCGATGCGATTGACGCTTTCAATAAGGTTCTTGGCCGATTCCATTTTTACCTATATATTTGATTCAAAGGCATATATCTGCCATCTGCTGTAAGAATGGCCGATTGGTTGGCCGATCTTATTCTTATTCGGCCACATCAGCAATGGCCGATTCTATAGCTTCCTAATTAGTGGGAATCATTATTAGATTCGGCATCGACACCGTGAGTCGGCCGGTCGTGTGGCCGATGTCAATGCCATCTCAGGGGAACGCCATGGGCAATTCTTCTAGACCAGGCGCTAATGCGCCTTTATCCCTCCCGCCGGCTCCAAACGAGGAACGCAACGCCGTCCTCCTCGAACAGCGCCGCCCGGATGGGTTCATGGAAGCTCGGATCGTCCAACTGCACACTGAGGTAGTCGCGTGGTTCCTCGCTGTTGGTTTGGGCCTTCCAGGCCGCGCCCAGTTCCGCCCGTCCGGCGAAGATCCGGAAGTCCGGTGCGCCATCTCTCTTCTTCTGGTCGTTGGCGACGATCTTCGCCTTGACGTTCATGGTGAGCGTACGGATCGTGCCGACGTAACCATCCTTGCCGGGGGTAAAGCTGCCGATGGTTGCCATGGTCAGTTCTCCTTTCTCGGGGTTGTGGTGGATTGACCGGGAGGCGACAGGGCGCGTCCCTCCTGCAGTTGCTTGCGCGATCGCTTGAAACCCTGATCGGCGTTCATGAACGCTTCCAGCATGAACGGAATGAGATCGGCGATACTCTCTTCCTTCCCATAGGCGCAGCGATAGAGTTCGGCATAGTCGCTGAGCGCCAATTTCAGTTCGGGGCTGGCCGTGAAGGTGATCTTGACCGGATCACGGTCAGGCAGTTTTTCGAGTTTGAGGCTCATGGCATTTTCCTCAGCCGCGGAACGGCCGCAGCACCAGATCCTTGTGAACGATGATGCGCAGTGGCCAGCCCGGGCGAACCGTGATGGTTGGCTGGATGTTGAGATTGCGCTCGGCAAGACGCTGACCGACGCGGTTGGCACTGTCCTGTGAGGACTCGCGAAGGGCCTTCAGCAGGTCGCTTTCCTCGTCCCCAAGGGTCAGTTCGGTACCGACCCCGAGAAGGGTCGACAACACAACACCCTTGATAAGCCTCCAGGTATGGAAATTGACCTCGTCTTCGAGGCCGGCATAACCGGCTGTGTCGGTCGCCGGCAGGTTCTCGATCACGATGGAAGAACCATCCGGCATGATGAGGCGTTGCCAGATGACCAGTGCCCTGCTCTGGCCGAAGGCGACGACGCTGTCATAGGTGCCGATTAACCGCGTTCCTTGCGGGATCAGCAGGTGATTGCCGGTCATCTTCAAAGAATGCACCCATGATAGTTTGGAGGATCGGCTCAGAAAAGAACAAGTCGATGTGGTTTGCGCCCATGATGTGAGGCGCCATCGCGATTTTGAGAGATGCGCCTTGTTCAAGGATCAGCTACATTACTTGCCCGTGAACGGCGAAGTGGCGACCTTTCCCAAATCGGTGGGTCTCGATACGGTTGCAAAGCACACGCTCTTATTGACGTTGGGATCCTGTGGTTTAGCGCCGACAACAAAATCGCTGTTTGAAGCAGAAGAGCTCAATCCGCCGTTATATGCAGGCCGCGCCATGACTCATTCAGGTTTGCAGGAATGGGTGGAGCTTGGGCTGGGCGGCGCCATTCTACCGGAAAGCCGGATAACAGGGCCATCTGAACAATTTCCCAAAGTCACGGTGAAGGGAAAGCCGAAATTACTTCTATATGAAGCGGTATGGCTCAAATCCTCGCGCGCCACGACCCACCTCAAAGCCTTCTTCGCGCAGCTTCCAAAAGTGAGCAATGCCCTCTCAACGGAGTCGGGCGCCTGGGAGAAAACGGCGTCTGTTTAGCCGGTTGCGGTTCTTGGCGGTCATGTCTCATACCAAGGGCGTCGGGGTATGAATCTCGGGGGGATTCCCAAATCAGCGGTTTTCTGATTCAAGGTTGGCAAAGGAGATTTCCGATGTCAGCAGCCTTGCCTTTGCGAACTGATTTTGATGCTGCCCGGCTTCGTGCGCTTTCGCGCCGGTGTGGCGATGCCAACCAGAGCCGGCGGATGCTGTCGATTGCCGCGGTGTACGACGGGATGAGCCGGGCGGAGGCGGCAAAGATCGGCGGCATGGAGCGCCAGAGCCTGCGCCGTTGGGTCATCCGCTTCAACTCGGAGGGCCCCGATGGTCTCACCGACCATTGGTCGTCCGGTCCGGCCCGCCGGCTGAGCGAGACGCAATTGCGGGAGCTTGCAACGATCGTTGAGACCGGCCCTGACCCGGCGGGCGACGGTGTCGTGCGCTGGCGCCGGGTTGATCTTCAGGCAGTGATCAAGGAGCGCTTCGAGGTCGCGTACTGCGAACGCTGGGTGTCGCAGATCCTGCACGATCTCGGCTTTTCCCACATCAGCGCGCGTCCGCAACATCCCAAACAGGATCAACGCGTGCTTAAGGCGTTTAAAAAAACTGGCCGGCAACACTCGCCGCCCACATAGCCGACCTGCCCGCGGGCACGCCTATCGAGATTTGGTGGCAGGACGAGGCCAGGCTCGGGCAAAAGAACGGCCGGACACGCATTTGGGCACGCAAGGGAACCCGCCCCCGTCTGCCGGCTGACCAGCGCTATAAAAGCGCCTATCTGTTCGGCGCCATTTGCCCGGCGCGTGGCGTCGGCGCCGCGCTGATGCTGCCCAGGGCCAATACCGGCGCCATGCAATTACATCTGGATGAAATCAGCCAGTGCATTGAACCCGAGGCTCACGGCGTGGTCCTGATGGACCGGGCCGGCTGGCATACCACCGGCAATCTCAACATCCCGGCTAATATGACAATCATTTTGCTGCCATCGCGGTCGCCGGAGCTCAACCCGGTGGAGAACATCTGGCAGTACATGCGCCAGAACTGGCTCTCCAACAGCGTCTTCGACAGCTATGAGGCCATCCTCGACGCAGGATGCACGGCATGGAAAAAGCTGACAGACAATCCCCAAACAATCAAATCAATCGGTATGAGAAAATGGGCCCACAACGTTTAAACTCCGACTCCTCTGGTATCATCTCCTGTTCCGCCGCCTCCTTTCTGTTCAATCCGACATTGTTTCCTCCGGCGGGAAGAGGTGGGCGGCAGGAATGCCGCGCAGGCACGGGGCATCAGGCCCAAGGCAGCTTGCTGCCGGTGCGCCAGCGGCTTGGTAGGAGAAAATTGACGACTCAAACGGACCCAAACCCAAGACGCTTGCGCATGGGACGCCCCGTGCCAGCGTGGCTGACGCCCACACCCGACCGCCTGGGGAAACTTCAAAAACGTCGCGCGTCAGCGCGTCCGCTGTTTCAAGACGATGTAGATTGCGCAAGCCGAGGCGTAGCCGAGGGAAGGATCGTCACCGAATGGCCAAGACCCGTTCACGGGGCTTGGGGAGGCAAGTTTCA
The DNA here is from genome assembly GCA_965224185.1 of Rhodobiaceae bacterium. Classification (GTDB taxonomy): domain Bacteria; phylum Pseudomonadota; class Alphaproteobacteria; order Rhizobiales. The sequence goes on from OZ245042.1 coordinate 1,877,866, forward strand.
ACTTGCCGAGTAGAGCCCGGTCGCGGCGCGCCGCGATGCGCCCGAAAAGCAAAATGAGAAGCAAATTCGGTCAAGAAAGGAGCTTTGAATCCAATCGAGATTCGCCCGTAAATATGACGCTTGCTGATTATATATATGGTTGAAAAGACAGGAGAAAATGGCGGTCCCGGCGCGATTCGAACGCGCGACCTTTCGCTTCGGAGGCGAATACTCTATCCAGCTGAGCTACGGGACCATTTGATAATCGGTGTTACCTATGTGTTACCTAGCGATTTGCAGCAAGTCATTTCCGAGATTCTGGCTTTTTGCAAATCTTTGAAACTAAACTCCTTTTCACTTTCTCCCATCACTTAAATTCACGCTTGACATCCTGCTTCGGAGGGCAGCGCTCTATCCAGCTGAGCTACGGGTGCGTGGCGCGGTTGTTTGGGCGCGGCGCATTCATAGCCGATCGGGTGCGGAAGGGCAATGACTAGCGGATTGTCCGTTTCTCACCGGGTCGACCGCGATGCCTGATATCGGTTTGCATGGATGCAAACCTATCGGCGCTCAAGCGCCGCGCAGGCTTCACGCGCCATCAGACGCGGCGCCCGTTCGGGCCAGCGCACTTGCAATGAGTCATACTCATTGCAAGTGCGTATGAGGCCCCTGGCGGTCTGCGGCAGCTCTCCCGGATCATGGTGCCAGGGCAGCTGCCAGGCGATCGATATTGGCGTTCATTTCGGTCAGGAAATCGCCATCCGCGGGTCGGTTGCCCATCGGCCGGAAGACGATGATGGTGATGCCGCGGTCTTTAAGCGCCTGGCGGGTCCGGTCGAGCGGATTGTCCTCCCACAGCATGAAGCGGGCACCGTGGCGGTCTTGCAGCGTCACGAGGCTTGCCCATTGCTCCTCGTCGGGATGGGCATCGGGCTCAAAGAGCACGGGATGGATTTCAAGTCCGTATCGGCGGGCCAGATAGTCATAGACCGGATGCGAGGCGAGCAGCGGTGGCGCGGCGCCGACGACCTTGCGCAGGCGGTTGTCCAGAGCCTTGAGGTCGGCCAGCAGGCCTTGCAGGCGGTCGTCAAACAGCTTTGCCTCGCCCGGGTGCAAGCGCGCCAGCCGGTCGGCGATTGCCCTTGCCTGGTCCGCCGCCTGGTCGAAATCGAGCCAGGTTGTGAAGGCGGTGCCGGCATGAGAATGGTCGCCTGCCGGCCCATGGGAATGGGTGGCCCCTTTAAGTGTAATGAGCCGGTCCGCATAGGCGGCGCCGGTATCGAGCAGCCGGCCCCGCGGCAGGGCCGCCGTCGCCAGCCATTTGGCGTAGCCGGCGCCGTTGAGCGCGATGATATCGGCACCGTGATAGGCAAGCAGCGCGTCGACCGAGGGCTGCCAGAAGGCCGGATCCTCATCCGCCGGCGCGGCAAAGGTGACCGTCGCCCGGTCGCCGGCGATGCGCTCGGCGAAATAGGCGAGCGGATAATTCACCGTGGCGATATGCAGCCGATCCTCGGCGGCGGCAAGGCCGGATCCGATCATGGCGAGCGCCAGGAGAAGGGTGCGCGGGCGTGGCAGGATCATGGCGGTGTCCCTCCGTTATAAATAGGTTTTCAGGATTGCGGCCGTGAGCGGCCGCGCCAGGGCGTTTGCCGCCACCGCGCCGAGGGCGACCACAACCGCGGTCGCGCCCGCCAAGAGCACCAGTTCGGCAATGATTAACTGCATGGTCATGAAACGGCCACCGCCCAGCCGGTGATTGGTGGCGAATTCCTCGGCTCGCAGACGCAGGGTGGTGGCGAAAACGAGGACGATCGTCATAATCGTGGAGAGCGCAACGACGGCGATGACGCCGTTCAGGACGGCGCCGATATCGAACAGGGTTTTGAGCAGGCGATCAACCACCCTTGCCGGCTCTTGCACCTGCAGATCTGGAAAGCCGTCAACGAAGCGGCCGCGCAACAGGGCCGCATCCCGGTCCGTTGGAGGAAACAGAAGAACCGCGGTGACCGGCAGATCAGCGGCCTTGCCGTGGCCGTGGAACTTGGATCGGTTCTGCTCGGTCACTTGCGCGAATTCAGGGAGCTTGGCATTGGCGATGATGGCATCGTCCCGGCGTTCAAGAATAACGCTTTGATCTTTGGTCTTGGCGAGGTCCTGGTGCCCGTGGAGATGGCCGGCAATCGCCCAAGACGTGGTGAGATCGACCAGGATCGCGGTATCGTCCGGGCCGCCCGTCGGCGCCAGCACGCCGACAATATCAAGGCGCATGGGATAGGAACCGGCGAGATCGAAGACCGTCGCCGGATCGGTGGTGATGGTGCCGCCGACCTTGAGATCCAACCGCGCGGCGGCCTCGGATCCGATAATCGCCTCGCCAATCCGCACAAACCGGCGGCCATCCGCAAATGTCAGACCGCGCTGGAACACATACTCGATATCGACACCGACAACCGGCACGCGCCGGGCGGTGAAGCGGCTGTCGACCGGGACGGCGGCGGCGAGGTCGGTGGCGGCGAGCGCGTCGCTTTGGCTAACTGCGATATCGGGCGGCCGGTCGCCGAGGAAATAGAGCCCGTTCAAGACCAGGTCGGCGGCGCTGCCCCTGGCGCCGGCAATAAGCGGGGTCGTCTCGGCGCGGGCACGCAGCAGCCGGTCGCTTTCGCTCGCCACGACCTGCACCACGATCGGTAGAAGCGCGATCAGCGCCATGCTGGCAACCAGCATGATCGTGCGCAGGCGGTGGTGGAGAAGATAGCGCAGGGCCAGATAAAACGCTCCGCTCATGACACGGACACCGCGGCCAGGTCGGCGAAATCGATTGTCCGGTCGAACCGGTCCAACAAGGCGTGATCATGGGTGACTGCAACCACCGTCGCCGATTGCGCCTCGGCCTGATCGAACAGGATATCGAGAATGCGCGCCTTGTTGGCCGGATCGAGGGTTCCCGTCACCTCGTCGGCAAGCAGGAGCGGCGGCGCTGGAAGCAGCGCCCGGCACAAAGCAACACGCTGGCGTTCGCCTTGTGAGAGGGTGGTGACAGACCGGCGCAGTTTGCCGGCTAATCCTACTCGTTCCGCCAAATCTTTCGCGTGATCCGCGACCCGCGCATCAAGGGTCAGTTGCGGGACAATGCGATAGGCATGAACGATATTGTCATAGACGTTGAGATAGTTGAGCAGGGCGAAATCCTGGAACACGAAGCCGATATTCCGGGCCCGGAAGGCGCGCCGGGCGGCATCGCCAAGGGTGCCGATATCGGTCTCGTCCACCCTCACCATGCCGGGGCCGGCGGGGATGATGCCGGCAAGCAGGTAGAGCAATGTGGTCTTGCCGGAGCCGCTGGGTCCGATGATTGCCAGCTTCTCGCCCGTCGCCACAATCATGGCATCGATCCGCAAGCTGAAATCGCCGCCTCCATAGGCGAAGGACAGGTCGTTGACGGCAATCATGGCTTGGCGCCGGCGGTCCCCGGCGGCTGGTTCAAATCGATACGCCGTTCGTCGCGGATATCGAGGCCGGTGATCTTCCAGGACCCCTCGATGGCACTGATATCGAGGCGGGCGGAATAAAGGTTCTTGCGCCGGTGGATGTGACCCCAATGGCCGACCTTGCCGGCGGCGGTCCACTGGGCTTCCACGGCAAAGCCGTCGGCGATTTCGGATGCGACCGGCTTTAGATCGAGCACCTCTACCTCTTCGACCCGCGCCTGGGCGCCGCCGGCGCGGCGGATTGCCAGGGATTGGCGGCTTTGCAGGTAGATATCCGTTAGCAGGTCGCCGACAGCGCTCGCGGCCAGCCGGTCATAGACCTGGCCCTCCTCCTTGAAGTCGAAGGCCCGATAGATGTTGCGCAGCAGGCTGGTGACCACCGGTTTTTGCGCTTCCGCAGTCACGGGAATTGCGGGCCCGAGGCGGCCAGTGCCGCGGATCATTTCCCATGCGGCCAGGCCGAGCCCGCCGACACACAGGCCAATGGACAGATAGGTCAGCGTTTGCCGGGCCACCGGCAGGCTGGGGCGCCGGGAAAACAGAAAGGCCGGCAACGCCAGGAATACCAGGATACCGGCGATAATCAGAAAGTCGACGCGCGCCGCAGGCGGTGTGGCGCGGGTCTCGACGACTTGCGGCAGGCGATAGTTTTTCAGGTAGTTTGTCCAGATATGACGGCTGTCCTCCGGAGTCACGAAACCGGCAAGCGGCCCGGCCGGATCGGTGGCAATGGTCGGGACTTTTTGCACCCGGTCGGAAAAAAGCTGCCAGTCGACGGTGACCTCCTTCGGAATGCCCGTTGTGGCGAAGGCAAAGATAACGCCGAGCATGGCGGCCGCGGTTTCCATGCGAGCGGGATTTTCAACGATCGAAATACCCTGCAGGCTGGCGGTGACGAAGTCGATCCGGTCGAGGGCGGGCTTGGCCGGCGCGCCGTCAATACGCAACGGATTGCGGGTCGTCAGGAAGTCGGCCACCTGCTGCTTGACGGCCGCCGCCTCGTCGGCGTCGATGAAAAGCGGGTCTCGGAGTTTGAAATCGATCATCGATTTCAGGTCGTTCACCCGAACCAGCAGTTCATGGCGCACCTCATAGGGCTCGATATAGAGAAACGACATCAAGGCATCCTTGTGATGCCGCTTCAGGTTGGGATTGTCGAAAGCCGAGTACCAGGGATCGTGCCAGTCCAGATTCAATGTCGCCTGCTTGGCGAGATAGCGGAAGTCGATCACCGGCACGACCTTGTGATAGGCGATGAAGCCGATTGTCGCGCGGGTCTGTCCGCCGGCATCGACCGGTGGCCGAAGGGTCAGGGATTTCGGTTTTTCCTTGAATGGATACTCCAAGGTCGCGTGGACCACGCGCTTGTCCGCCGGCGGCCCGGGGACCTTGCGGCGGGTCGCCGGATTGATCATGCCGGCAAAGGGGGCGTAGCGTTCCTTGCGCAGGCGCCGTTCGATCGCCACCAATCGCATCGGCAGGGCGGTGCCGTCGGCGGCGATCCGCAGGCCGGTCTCGGCAAAACGGCGCAGGCGGGTCTCGTCGCTGTCCTTCGGCGCGCGATCGCCCTTGTACCAGTGCCTCGGGATCAAGTCGGCAAAGATAGTGATGTCACCGACAAAGATCTCCAGGTCCACCCGCACCCGGTCGTCCAGCACCGTGATCTCGGCCACATTGGGTGCCGATTCGGCGCCGGTCAGATTGATCCAGTCCGCTTGTACCGGCGTGCATAAAGCCGACCACGCAAGAACCGCCAGGCCAGCCGCGGCGCGGGCCTTCATACCCAGGCTTCGCTTGGCCATCAGGCTGATCGTCTCAACGCCGCAAGAACAGAAGGAAACATCCAAATCCTCAGTATAATAGTATTTATACTTAGATTATCGGCGCTAACTGGCCCTGTCCATCGAACTTGACCGGCTGCACTCAGCTTCCGTGTTTCAGTCCACCGGCACCGGAGTTCAGATTGCTAGATACAGGCCGCGCCGCCATCGACAAGCAGGGACTGCCCGGTCATGAAGGCGCTGGCATCGGAAGCCAGGAAATGCATCACGCCGACCAGGTCCTGAGGCACCTGTTTTCGGGGGATCGATTGGCTCTCCACCAATTCCCGGCGCCGCGCCTCGTTGACCGCCGGATTGGCCTCGCCGGTTTCCGTGAGGCCCGGCAAGACCGCGTTGACGGTGACGCCATGGCCGCCCAGCTCGCGGGCCATCGACCGGGTCATGCCGATCAGCGCCGCCTTGGAGGCGACGTAATGGGTGAGCCGTGGCACGCCGAGGGCCACCGTGGATGATGACACATTGACGATGCGGCCCCATCCGGCGTCGATCATGGCCGGCGCCACCGCCTTGGCGCACAAAAAGGGACCGGTGACGTTCACGCCCAAGACCTTCTCCCACTCTGCCAGGTCGAGTTCATGGAAGGGCCGCCGGCCCAATGTGGTGTAGAGGCCGGCATTGTTGATCAGCACGTCGATGCGGCCATGGGCGCCCTGCAAGGCTTCGACCATTGCACTGATCGCCGCCGGGTTGGTGACATCAACGGCGAAGGCCTTGGCCGAGCCACCATGGGCCTGAATGGCCCCGGCCGCGGCTTCGGCCTTGTCGCCCTGCACGTCACAGACCGCCACATGGGCCCCGGACCCTGCGAAAGCCTCGGCCAATATGCGCCCGATCCCCTGTGCCGCGCCGGTAACGATGATCACTTTACCGGTAATGTCGAATCGGTCCGTGGTCATGGCCGGGCTCCCCTGGTTCCAATTTCCCCCAAACGTCAGTGTAGCGCGGCAGCTTTTCGGCCGGCCACTCCGATTTGGAATGCGAAACCGATGCTGCGGTGCGCTTGTTGCGTGAATCGGGATTTGGACCGCGGCATCCCCCCCTCCCTAACCCTCCCCCTCCAAGGGGGAGGGAACCGGGCCGTGCCGAATGTGACTGTCCGAATCATCCGCAGGGCGATTCTACGCCATGCAACGGTCGTCGATATTATCTGAGCATAATCCCCTCCCCCTTGGAGGGGGAGGGTTAGGGAGGGGGATGCGGCGGACCAGCTTGGACCTCGAGTAGCCCCTCACCGCCCGAACATGGTGTTCGGCAGCAATAGTGCCAGGTCGGGAAACGTGAGGACCAGGGCGATTGCCGCCAGCATGGCGAACCAGAACGGCCAGATGCCGCGGAAGATGGTGTTCATGGGCACGGTCGGCGCGATGCCCTTGACGACGAAGACATTGATGCCGACCGGCGGCGAGATCAGCCCCATTTCGAGCACGATCACCATCAACACGCCGAACCAGATCATGTCGATGCCATAGCCCTCCATGATCGGCTGCACCAACGGCAGGGCAAGCACCAGGATGGCAAAGCCCTCCAGGAAGGTGCCGAGCAGGATGAACAGGCCGAGGCAGAGGATGAGCACCAGGAACGGATCGGCGCCCAATCCGGCGAGCCAGTCGGCAAGCGCTGTCGGAATGCCCGACAAGGCGACGAAGGGGGTGAAGACGAAGGCGCCGATCAGGATATAGAACGAGGTCGCCGTGGAGCGCAGGGTGTGGGCGACCGCCTCCACCATGATCGGCCAGCGCAGCTTGCCGCGGATGATACAGACGATGAAGCTTAAAAAGGCGCCGATACCCGCGGCCTCGATGGCATCGAAGACACCGCCATAAATGCCGCCGATCGTGACGCCGATGATCAGGAGGATCCAAAAGGCGCGGGCAAGGGCCCGCAGCCGTTCGGCGACCGGCAATGCCGCAGCGGCGGCCGGCGCCAGGTCCGGATTGCGCTTTACCTGGATCCAGATGGCGGCAATGAACAGGGCAGAGAGCACCAGGCCGGGCAAAATGCCGGCCATGAACAACCGGCCGATGCTTTCCTCGGTCAGGATGGCATAGACCACGAAGCCGGCCGATGGCGGGATGAGAATGCCCAAGGTACCGCCGGCGGCGATCGATCCGGTGGCGAGCGCGTCGTTATAATGGTAGCGCTGCATTTGCGGCAGCGCCACCCGGCCCATGGTGACCGCGGAGGCAAGCGACGAGCCCGATAGAGCCGAAAAGCCGGCACAGCCGATAATCGTCGATGAGGCGAGGCCGCCGCGCAAATGGCCGAACCAGGCATGGGCGGCGTCATAAAGGTCACGGCTCATGCCTGACGCGCCGGCCAGATTGCCCATCAGGATGAAGAGCGGCAGGATCATCAGCGAATAAACAGTGGAAATGGAAAAGGCCTCGCCGCCCAAAGTCGCCAAGGCCGCGATATCGCCGCGCGGATGCAGGATCCAAATGCCGCCGGCGCCGACGGCCAGCATGGCCGTGCCCACCGGCATGCGCATTGCCAGAAGCAGGAACAGGATACCAAAGCCGGCAAGGCCGATCTGGAAATCGGTCATCGGCGCTGGTTGTCCAGATCGATTTTCTCGCCGGTGACGAAGCCCGCGATACCGGCAACGAATTCAACAACGATCATCATAAAATAGACCGCCATGCCCGCGGCCAACAGGCGATAGAACGGCGTGTGGATGATTTCCAGATTGTCGGTGAATTCGCCGCATTCGAAGCCGCACAGACTTTCAAGCCATAGCGCGTAGACCAGGGCGCCGACGGCGATCGCCCCGATCAGGCGGACGATCGCATCGGTGATCGCGGTGATTCTCGGCCCGGCGACGCTTTGCAAGATATCCACATGGACATGGGCGCCGCGCCGGGCCCCATAGGCGATGGACCCGGCCACGACGACCGACAGAAGCATGCGCGATAAGTCTTCCAGGCCGAAAATCGGATTGCCCAGGACATAGCGCCAAAAGACCCCGATCACGGTGATCGCCACCAGGGCCACGGCGGTCAGCCCGCCGAGCACCGCCAACAGGCCGGCGGCCCGGTCGAGCCAGGTCATGATCGATTTTAGTGACATCACCGGCCTATTTGCCGGTCATCATGTCCTGGACCTGGCCGCCGGTCAGGCCCGGCCGCAACTCGGTTTCGCGGAACTTCTTCAAGGCCGGGGCGATCGCTTCGGCGATCTTTGCCCTTTCGGCCTCGGAAAACGCGATCACTTCGACGCCCTTTTCCGCCGCCAGTTTCAAGCCGCCCGCATGGCTGCGCTTATAGGCCGCGCCGCCGCTGTCGGAGAGCCATTTGCCGGAGGCTTCGTCGATCCAGGCTTTCTCTTGGTCGGTCAGGCCGTCATAGACTTGCCGGTTCATGAGCAGGAAAAAGGCCGACCCGGAGCCGGGAAAGCCGGTGGTGATATAGTTTGCCGGCTCATGAAGCTTGAAGGAACGGATTGCCGACGCCGCGATGGCGATGCCGTCAATGGTGCCGTTGGCGAGATTCTGATTGACCACGGTGACCGGCTGGGACACGGCGGAGGCGCCCAGGGCCTCGACGAACGGCACATCCTGCTTGGAGGTGACGCGGATCTTCATGCCCTTCAAGTCCGCAAGGGTCGCGACCTTCTTGTCCTTGGTCAAAAGCACCGGGCTGTCATTGGCCCAGATCGCCAGGACCTTGGCCTTATATTCCTTTTCGATTTCCGGCATGGCCCGCCACAGGGCTTCGGTACAATCCACCGCATCGGTGCAGGTATTCGGCACGGTCACCGTATTGGTGACGGGAAACAAGTTACCCGTATAGCCGGGCAGGCCAAAGGCGATATCGGCGACGCCCTTCAAGAGGATCGAATATTGCTTCGGCGGCGCGGAATTCAACGCCCCACCGGGATACTGCTTGACCGTCAGCGCGCCGCCGGACAATTCGGCGAGCTTGTCGGCAAAGGGTTGGAACAGGGCCTTGTTCATGGGATGTTTCGGCCCCATGAAATAGCTGAGGCTCAATTCCTTGGCGGCGGCCGGCGTCAACGCGACAGCGAGAATGCCTGCGGCGAGCGTGGATTTTGCAAGTCCGTTCACAATGTCCCTCCCGAAATCTAAAACCCGCGCACGGCGACCCATGCAACGGGTGTTGATGTGCCATGCCTGGTCTTATTGGCCACGGGCAGATCGCGCGTGGCTGTCGGATATCAGGATAACCCCGAAGGTGCCGTGCTGCCAATGGCCGGCATTTGCCGAGCTATGCCGGTTTCGACAGGGCCGCCGGCTTGACCGGGCGCGGCTTGCGGCCGAATTTGCGGGCAATCAGCGCCAGAACCGGCAATGGATCATCGAGGCGACCCGACAGGTCGATCGATGCCGTGGCGGCGCCAAAGACCGCGCGCAACGCGGCCCACGCGGCCGAACCTTTGGAAATATCGCCGCCATCGACCGCCGACAACAACCCGCTCAGATCACCATAAAGCCAGGTATAACGGCGGCCCGCCGGGCCCCTGACAAGCGCCTCGTCGGACACAGTACCGGCAGCCAGGTCGATCGCCAGCCGGCTCAAATTCATGGCGCAGCTTTCGGGCACGGCGTGACTGCCGGAGACACGCGGATTGAGTTCCAGGAAGACAGAATCGCCGGTTCGCGCATCGCGGATGAATTGCAACAGTCCGATCCCGGTATAGTCCAATGCCGCGATCAGGGTGTTGCAGACCTCTTCAAGATCTGTGTCCATGCCAATCGTGACCCCGTCGACGGCATAACCGGTCCCGTCGCATGCGTCGGTTCTGTCGATCCGCGTGGCCAGATAGCGCAGCGGGCGACCGTGCCGCGCGGCGAAATAGACATTGATCCTCGGACCCTCGACAAAGCGCTGAACGATCAGGCCGCGATGACCGGCCGGCCAGGTGTGGAGGACGGCCAGGAGGGACGTCGGATCGGGAACGATCAGAGCCTTGCGTCCGGCGAGCTTCTTCTTGGAATTCACGGGCCGGATGATCACCGGGTAGCTGATATCACCGGCAGCCCGGCGCAAGGTGGCGATGTCGTGGACCACACGATACCGGGCGACCGGCAGGCTCAGTTCGGCAACCCGATCGAGCATGGCCGGTTTATTCAGGCACAGGGCGACAATTGCATCGGCGGGTGTTGCATAGAGGCGGTCGGCGGGCAGCAGATAGCGATAGCGGCCGATTAGTTCCACGCACGGTTCCCAGATCGGCAGCACCGCCGCGATATCCGGACGATCGGTTAAAAACGCACCGACGGCCCGGAAGAACGCCACCATATCGGTGAGCGGCGGGTGGTCGAAACATTCATCCACATGGCGGGAGAACTCGCAGCATTCGCCGCTGGCACCGCGGGTGACGATCACCCGATAGCCGCTTTGGCGCAAGGCCCGGGCCGCCGGCAGGCAGGGCCGGTAATTGCCGAGCAGCAGAACCGCCGGCCGGGACGCGGGCTGGACGGTCATGCACGCACCCGGACATCCGGCATGAGGCCGCCGGCATAGGCGCGGCCCCCCGACCTGCCGATCATTAGCCGGAACCGACCGCGGGCTTCGACATAGCGCAATTGACCGGCAAGCAAGGCGAATGCGGTAGCCACATGGAAGACGGCCCAGCAGGATATGCCGATGAATTTCAAACCGTCCTCAAGCGGCGCCCCGCGGCCGGGCAAGCTGTGGAAGGCAAGGTCCAGCGCCATGGAGCCACCGAGAAACAGAAGCGCCAGGACAAAAAGCATCCTGTCGGACCGCAGGATTGTCCGGAATGCGGTCAGGCAATAAATGACGACAAGCACGATATAAGCCGACAGAACATAGTGCTGCGGAACGCCGGCATGAGGCAGCACGCTTTCATGGATCAACAGGGCATCGTCGATCGCCAGCCAGCCGGTGAATAGACCGGCGGCGAGCGCAAACCGGGTTCCGGTGCGGGAATGGCGATCCAAGGCCAGAAGTCCCGCGGCAAGCAGGCATATGGCGGCGGTTCCGGCCCACATCATGATACCGAGATTTGAGACGAAACCATAATGGGACCGGCAGCATTGCGGGGCCGCCTCCGCCGCCGCGATCGGGTCCATAAACGCCCAGCGCGGCTCGAACCACGGCTGGAACACAACACCGGCCACAAACAATGCCGGCAGGATGACCGCCAGGAGGCGCAGCCAAATACGGGCGGGCGCATCAAATAGCGGTGTGTCAATTCGGGACAGGCCGCCGCCGTTGATACGGTTTGGGTCGTGGGATTGGGGCATGATCATCACCTACGTGTTTTTACGTAGGTATTAGTGCATGGCGCATGCCAATTGGCGGGCTGCGGTGATAGTTGCACGATGCCGTGTTCCATAAGTCAACGATGGGGCAACGACCGTTTCAGACGGCGCATGGTTTGGACAGCGGTGCCGAACAAGGCGGCGCTGGTGCCCTTGCGGTAGGCGAATTCGCCGGGCATGGGAATGACCGCGCCGTAGCGGCCGGCCAATCCGGACTTGAACTGCCGCAGGCCATCTGCGCCGAGATCGCCGCCGAGATCGTAGTAACGGGCATCACCGCCGGCGAGCGTGCCGAGGATATGCCATTGCAGGAAGTATCCGGCCTTGAGCGGCAGCGCGCGGTCGTCGCTGGCGCCGAACACGTAGCTGACCGTATCGCCCAAAGCGAGGGTCATGGCGCCAGCCACCGGCTGACCATCGGCATAGGCGAAGAAAAAGCGTGGCCTTTGGCCCGCTGGCGGACGCTGGATCAAAGGATTGATCAGGGCAAGATCGTCACTGACCGGCGCCTTCTTGCGCGCGGTCATACGGTCATGCAGGTGTTTGAACACGCGGTGGGCGTCGATCGCCGGCTGCTCGCGGAAGGACAGGCCGGCGGCCAGGGACTTGCGCAGGTTATAGCGCCATTTCTGGCCGAGGCTTTCCATCTGCCGATCCCGGTCTAACGTCAGATCGACGAAATAACGCCGCGAGCCGGCGCTCTCAACCGGCGCGAAGCCGAGGTCCTGCAGCAGCTCGGATTCCGGCATGCTGAAATTCGGCGACGGGCGCGGCAGGATGGTCAGGAGATGACCGCGCCGGTCGGCATATTCGCCAATGAGCAGCTTGACCAGGGATCGATAGGCATCGCCGTCCTGTTCGATACCGCGGCGACGCCAGAACGGACCGAAACGCACATGGGCAACGCCACGGCGGAAGAACGGCACCGCCATGAGTACCACCACGGCCCCGCCAATTGCCTTGTTGTCTTCCACGGCGAGAAGCGTGGAGGTGCGGCCGGGCCATTGGTTGAGCTTGTAGGCATGGCTCTGATCGACACAGGCGTCTTCGAAATCGGCCAGGTGCCGATCGAACGTTGCCGGCGGTTGTGAATCGACCGCGCATTTGTGGTCCGGGCCGTCATTGCCGGTCACCGGAACCATCGCGGCCGAGTGATCCGCTTCGTTGATCCGGTGTGCGATATTCGCCGTTTGTATCATAATTCCACCCGTCTTTGGACCGCTTGCGACTTCATCTGGAATTGAATGGCGCCGCCATCTGGCGCGGGGACATGCGGTCGATCATAAGGGCGGCGAAGATGGAGCAGTCTATACCGGTCGACCGGCGGACCCACCACCATTGGAAGATCGAGGCACAACTCAAACCGACCGCATAACCGGCGACCAAACCGTTCATGCCCGCCATGGGAACGAGAAGGACGCAGATCATCATCGACAAGGCGAGACTGCCGAGCAGGACAACGATCATCGCCTTCTGCCGGCCGACCGCCGCCATGATCGCCGGTGCGGGCCCGAAAACGGCCCGCGGGATCATGGTCAGGCAGGCGGCAAAAAGGATCGGCTGGCCGGCCCGAAATTCCGGGCCCACCAGGGAGAGAATTCGGTCGCCGAACAGATAGACGGTCGCACAGACGCCGACCGCGTAACCGAGCGCCAAGGCATTGCCGCGGGTCAAATCGGCGGCCACCACCGCGTCGCTCTTCTTCGTCAGGGCGGCATAAATTTCCGGCAGTACCAGATTGTAGATCGCTCGCATTCCGAAATTGGCCAGGACCCGGATACGGAAGCAGATATACAGGATGGCAATTTCGGCGGGCGCGAAGATCAGGCCGGCGAACAATAGGTGCAGGTCGGCGAAATATTCCATCAACAGCGTGATGGCGATCCAGGGGCGGCCGGTATTGCGCCAATTGGCGTCGTCCGACTGATCGGGCGCGGCCCCGGTATCCCGTCGCCTGCGCCAGACCGCAACCAACTGCAAGCCGGCGGTGATCCATACGGCGACACACATGCCGGCAAGCAGGACATGGGGCTCGGCGCCGGGAATCAGCAAGGCCAATCCGGCAACCATGGCCAGGGTAAGGAGCGGGCGCAGCAAGAGTTCGGGCGTATAGGCCAGCATGGGTCGGCGCCAGCCGTTGAGGACGGCGCCATTGAATTGCAATAGAGCCATGGCCGGGGCGATCAGGATGGAAAAGATCGCCGCCAGGAGCTGGGACCCGGTGAGCAGCGGACCGCCCAACGCATAGAGCACGCCGGCTGCGCCGAAAGACAGGAGCGATGTTGCAAGGATCGTTCGATATCCGGACCGCACGAAGCCGGACAGAAGGCCGAACTGTGCCTTGGCAAGGTAGGTTGAAATGAACAGCATGCCGACCGATTGCCGGCCCAGCGGCAGCAGGACGGCGATGATGCTGGCGGAAACCAGACACAGTACCACGATCCCCAACGTCTCGGCGCCGAACCAGCGAGCAATCAGGATATTCACCAAGAATGCCGCCGCGGCCCCGGCGATCCGGGCAAGGATCAGGATCGATGAATGGGCTAAAACGCGTTTCAGGTTGAATTCGCTCATACCGGCTTCACTGGGTTGACCTGAACCGGCAATCCGGACCGCACGGATTCGATGGGTATGGGGCCCCGCGGATGTTCCGTTTTGCGCCATTATGGGACAGGTTGCCGGATTCGGCGCAAGCCGCATGCCAACCGACATCCGTGCCGGCCGGCAGTCTCTCGAAACAACGATGACGAAATGCGTGTTGCGGGAAACGGATTTACAAATCACGTCACACAGTCAATCCCCGCGAAAGCGGGAATGGCGATTTCAAAGTTTGCTGCGAACCCGATCCACCACACTAGGGCCTGTTGGCATTGATGATTGCGGCTCGGGCGCCGGCTTCCCTCAGTCGCGGCGGGCCGGCGCTTCGACTGCCGCCACGTCGCCGGCATCCTTATCGCCGGGCTGTTTGCCATAGGTCCGGAACCGGGCCAGGACCCGGTGCATCTCGTCATCGTCGAGGATCACCGGATCGCCGGCCTGGCAGGCGATGAAATATTGCTTGGCGAGGGATTCGATCTCGACGGCGAGCCGCAGGGCGCCGTCCAGTCCGGCGCCGAAGCAGATCATGCCGTGATTGGCCAGGAGGCAGGCCTTGCGCTGGTCCAGAGCGCGCACCATGGCCTCGCACAATTCCGCCGTTCCGAACGTGGCGTAATCGGCGCAGCGGATGGTCGTGCCGCCGGCCGCGGCAATCATGTAGTGGACGGCTGGAATGTCGCGACGCAGGCACGACAGGGCGGTGGCATAGGTGGAATGGGTGTGCACCACCGCGCCGGCCTCCGGCCGCGCCCGATAAATCTCCTGGTGCATCCGCCATTCCGATGACGGCAAGAACGGTCCCCGATACCCCGATTGCAGATCCATTTCGACAATATGCCGGGTTTCCATGGCTTCATAGGGGATGCCGGAGGCCGTCAGCAGGTAAATGTCGCCGACACGCAGGCTGACATTGCCGGACGTGCCCTGATTGATACCCAGCGCATTCATCTGGAGGCAGGTTTCGATAACCGCGTCTTTTTCCGCGGTGAGGTCAGGTTTGCTCATTTCGGTTCCCACGTTCGCGCGGCGCCAACGGGCCGAAGGCCGCCGCCACACGGTGATAGATCGGGCGTTTATACGACACGACCTGATCGACCAGCGACGGCAAATCGTACCAGGTCCAGGCGGTAAATTCCGCCGGCGCGGTCCCGTTGGGACGGCTGATATCGATCTCCGCCCCGTCGCCCAGATAGTGCATGGCAACCCATTTCTGGCGCTGGCCGCGGAACCGGTCGAGGCCGTGGGCGGGCCCGTCATAGGGCGGAAAATCATAGTGCCACCAGTCATCGGTGGCGGCAATGACCCGCACATCCGTAATCCCGGTTTCTTCCTGCAATTCGCGCCGCGCGGCACGCTCGATATCTTCGTTTTCGTCAATGCCGCCCTGGGGCATTTGCCACTCTTGGCCGGGAAGGACGATTTCCGGGCCGTCGCTCCAGCAACGCCCGCAAAAGACCTGTCCATCGGAATTGAACAGGCAGATCCCCACATTGGGCCGATAGGGTTTCATGGCCGGTTCGAGCTACCGGATCAGGGGTTGAAACAGGGCAACGACTTGTTCATAGACCGCACGCTTGAACGGGATAATCAGGTCCGGCAGGCGATCGAGCGTTTCCCACCGCCAATCGGTGAATTCGGCCTTGTTGCCGCCGGGCGGCGGATTGACGCGAATTTCCGATTCTGAGCCCTCGAAACGGAAGGCGAACCATTTCTGTTTCTGGCCGCGATACTTGTTTTTCCAGGCCTTGCCGACCAGGGATTTCGGCAGGTCGTAGTGCAGCCAGTCCGGCGATTCGGCAAGCAGAGTGATCGAGGTGATGCCGGTTTCCTCGTAGAGTTCGCGCCGCGCCGCCGCCAACGGATTTTCGCCCTTGTCGATACCGCCTTGCGGCATCTGCCAGACGTGTCCGTCATCCTCATGTTCGGGACCGCCGCTGCGCCGGCCAACGAATGCCTTGCCGTCTTTGCTGAGCACCATCATGCCGACGCAAAGGCGGTAAGGCAGGTCGGCACGCTTCTTTTTCTTTGCCATCAGTGAGAGGCCACGGCCTTTTGATTGCCGGCAATGGCGCTGACGGGCACCAGATAAACGCCCCTGGCCTCGATCGATTTGGCCCAGGCGGCGATCTGTTTCACGGTCACCGGCAGGGCCGAAGCGACACCCACGGCCACGCCTTTGCTGCGCGCGATGGCCTCCAATTGCAACAGCCGCGTATCGATATCGTCCGGCGACGGCTCCGCGTCGATCACCATATCGGCGCGCGCGAACGGGGTCTTGTTGGCTGCCGCCACCTGGCTCATGACGGAGCGCGACGACGAGGCGTCGTCAATCAGCATCAGCCCCCGGCGGGTGACTTCGGACACGAAGGGAGCCAGCGATTCCTCGGAAGCGGAAAACCGTGCGCCCATATAATTCATGACCCCGGTGTAATTGGTGATCCGGCTCAACAGCCAGTTCAGGCGGTCGGCATTGGTGCCGTCATCCAGTGACGTCAGCAATGTGTGCGGACCGGGATCGTTATTTGGAAAGTCGAAGGGTTCCAGCGGAACCTGCAAGACCACTTCGTGGCCGTCGCGGCGGGCGCGGCGCAGCCAGCGGTCGAGGCTCGATCCATAGGGGGCGAAGCCCAGGGTGACACCGCGCGGCAATGCCTTGATCGCCGACTGGCTGCCGGATTGGCTGAGGCCGATGCCGCCGACAATGATGGCGATCTTCGGAACGCTTTGCAGGCGCACGCCCGGCGGCGCGGCATAAAGGTCCAACGGCCGGCTGCCGTCATCGGCGATCTTGGGAAGCGGGCCATGGCGACCCTGTTCGAGGATTTTGGAAATCGGCGTGACCGTCAATCGGCCGTCTTGGGCGGCGCTGGATTGGGATGCTCGCCGCGTCGCCGCGTCGTCCGCAGCCTGATCGCCATCGTCGGCCGCCGGCAGGTCCTCACGGTCATCCTCGGCGGCGTCGGCGCCATCCTGTTTATCACGCACGTCGACGACCGCAATATCGCGGGCATTGATCCCGTCACCGCCCTTGGAAAGGGCGACCACCGATTGCGGCTGGCCGCCGAGCGGGTCTTCCACGATCATCACCCAGACGACGATAAAAGTGACCACCAGGCTCAACAAGCCGGCCGAGATCAGCCCGTAAGGAATGCGCAACCGCCGCTTGTCGCGATCCTTGTTTAGTCCAAGGGGTGCGGTGATATCATCGCCGGCCATAGCGCCATGCCTTATCCATCGATCCAAATCCGCCAAGTGATTCGGCCCTTGGCGGAAATGGTCCCATGAAATCCTTAATTAGGAATGGCCGCGTTCGGATCAGGCGGAAATGCCTGGTTGACCTTGATGCCGCGCAACAGATCCATGGCCTGAATCAACTGCTTGTCATCCTTGGGATCGGGCGGCACATAGGCCTGGGAGCCGGACTTTTCCTCTTCTTTCGCATCGGGCTTGTCCGTCTTTACCTCGAATGGCTTTTTCTCGCTCTTCAGATGGCCGCGCAGGCCGGCCTCGCCCTTGGTTTCCGCCTTGCCCTTCAGTTCCTCGGGCAGTTCCTGCAGGATCTCGATATCCGGATCGATGCCCTTGGCCTGAATGGTGCGCCCGGACGGTGTGTAATACCGGGCCGTGGTCAGCCGGATGGCGCCGTTGGCGCCTAAAGGGATGATCGTCTGGACGGAGCCCTTGCCGAAGGACCGGGTACCCAGGATCGTCGCCCGCCGATGGTCCTGCAGCGCGCCGGCGACGATTTCGGATGCCGATGCGGAGCCGCCATTGATCAGAACGATCACCGGCTTGCCGTCGATCAGGTCGCCGGCCCGGGCGCTGAAGCGTTGCGATTCGTCCTGGTCGCGGCCGCGGGTGGAGACGATCTCACCTTTGTTCAGGAAGGCGTCGGAGACGGCGATCGCCTGGTCGAGCAGGCCGCCGGGATTGTTGCGCAGATCCAGTACATAGCCCTTCAGATCGTCGGTCGGAATCTGCTCCTTGAGCGATTTCACGGCCTTGCGCAGACCTTCAGCGGTCTGCTCGTTGAACTGGGTTATGCGGATATAGCCGACATTGTCTTCCTTGCGGAAACGCACCGAGCGGATGCGAATGATATCGCGGACTATTTTGATATCGATCGGATTTTCCTGGCCCTTGCGCACCACGGTGATCTTGATTTCGGTATTCACCGGACCGCGCATCTTGTCGACCGCCTGGCCAAGGGTGAGACCGCGGATCGGTTCGTCGTCCAGATGGGTGATCATGTCGCCGGACAGCACGCCTGCGCGATGGGCCGGGGTATCGTCAATGGGCGTAACCACTTTGACCAGACCGTTTTCCATGGTTACTTCGATGCCCAATCCGCCAAATTCGCCGCGGGTCTGCACCTGCATATCCTTGAAGTGCTTCGGCGACAGATAGCTGGAATGGGGATCGAGCGCCGACAACATGCCGTTGATGGCATTTTCGATCAGCCTGGCATCATCCGGGGTTTCCACATAATCGGTCCGCACCCGTTCGAAGACGTCGCCGAACAGGGTGAGTTGCCGATATGTATCGGAACTGGCCGCGCGCGCGGCGCCGCCGACGGAAATCTGTATTTGCGATAAGGTCGTCGCGGCGACCGCGCCAACCAACACACCAACAGCTAGTAACGATATCTTCCGAATCATCGGCGAACCTTTTCTAGTGGATTAAATCAGACATATGGCCGCTACGATCCACTATGTCGGACGGGCCCACCATGGACCCGGATCGATTGAAGTCCCGTCTTTACGAAACTCGACATACAGGACCGGCTGCGAAGAACCAACACTCAATGTTGTGGCACTTGCAAAATGCCGGGTCCCCATCGTGGCGACCGGCTCTCCGGTCAATACGAATTGTCCGAGTTCCACGTCGATCTTATTCATCCCCGCAAGCAGCACATGATACCCGCCGCCGGCATTAATGATCAAGAGTTGGCCGTAAGAGCGAAACGGGCCGGCATAAACCACCCAGCCGTCGCAGGGCGCGTTGACTCCGGCGCCGACACGGGTGGCGATCGAAAGCCCTTTTGACGGCGTCCCGAAATCGTCCTTTTCACCAAAGGACCGCATCTGCACGCCGTGGGCCGGTTTCGGCAGGATGCCCTTGGCCTGGCCGAAGGGCACGGCCGGCGTGATGCGTTTGGGATTGTCGAGCATGGCCAGCTTTTCGGTCCGGCTGGCGGTGGACACGGATGGCGGCTTGGAGGCATCGGCGGCCGCGGCCTTTTCCGCCGCCGCCTTGACCGAGCCGATCTCCGCTTCAAGGCCGGCAATGAGTTCCTTGAGCGATTGGGCCTTGGCGGCGAGGTCCGCGGCTTTGGCCTTTTCCTCGGCGAGGGTATGCCGGGAGCGTTTCGCCTGGCGTTGTTTTTGCGATACCAGCAGTTCCACCCGTTTGCGCTCTTCCGCCAGTGCCGTGAGTTCGGCGGTCAATTTCATGCGGGTACGGTCAGTCTGGTGTCGCAGGGCGGCCAGTTCCTCCAGGTCGGCGGCCAGAATATCGGTTTCCAGCTTGACCTGAGGCACGACCGCACCGACCAGGATGGCACTGCGGACGGCCGCCAGGGCGTCATCGGGACGCACCAGGATCACCGGCGGTGGTTTGCTTCCCATTTTCTGCAGTGCACCGAGCAAATCGGCGAGCAGGCCCTGACGTTTGTCGAAGGATGCGCGGACCCGGCTTTCATCGTCGCCGAGCCTGGCCAGGCGGGTCGCGGTATCCTCGACCACGTCCTCCAGCCGACGGGCCTTCTGCGCCGCGGCCAAAATGGCGCCATTAAGCGTGGCGCGGTCCTTTTCCAGGGATTTGATTTCCCGTTCCAGGGCCGCCTGGCGCTCGGCATTGACCTTGATGTCGCGGGCAACCCGGTCCAGTTCCGATTGTCGGGCCTTGCGCCGATCCTGGGCCGGGGCGGCGGCGGCCGTGGTACCGGTGGCGCTCTCAATGGATTTGTCCCCCTGTGCCCAGGCCGGCACCACGTACACGGAGGCGAGGAGGCAAACCATCATCGCGCCGACCAGGGATCGGCGCGACGACGCGGCGAATTGCTGCGCATACAAAATGGCTGGCTCCGGCGTTGACATGCTCAGCGCCACCCTAGTGAGTGCAATGTTAACACGTCGTTAACTATCCCGCTTCGCGACCACACGCCCCTTATCGACCGGTCGCGACCAGGATCATGGATAATGGCGATTGCGGCGACAAGCGGGCGATCGATGCATTTATTCCCGATGATAGGGATGTCCTGACATGATTGTGATCGCCCGATAGATCTGTTCGGCGAGCAAAATGCGGACCAGTTGATGCGGCCAGGTCATGGCGCCGAAGGCCAGAACCCGATCGGCCCGGGCTAGGACTTCTCCGTCCAATCCATCCGCGCCGCCGACGACGAAGACAAGCTCCTTGTGGCCGTCATCGCGCCATCGACCGAGAGATTTGGCAAAATCCGCGCTTTTTACGCCCTTGCCGTGTTCGTCAAGGGCCACGACAATCGCGCTTTCGGCAATCCTCGCCTTGATTTGCGCCGCCTCGTGGGCCTTGCGTCCGGCCGCTGATCCCTGCCGCCCTTCGGCGATTTCGATAACGGCAATCTCGCCGATACCGACGCCGCGGCCGGCGTTGCGGGAACGGTCCAAATAGCGGTCGACAAGCTGCCGCTCAGCGCCCGCCTTCATGCGGCCCACGGCGGCGATCGTCAGTTTCATTCCCGGTGACCGATTATCGTGTCCCTAACCGTGGGACACCACTTCGGGCACCTGGTCGGCCGACCACATCTTTTCCAGATTATAGAAGGTCCGCACTTCCGGCCGGAAAATGTGCACGATGACATCGCCCAGATCGACCAGCACCCAGTCGCAATGGGGCAGGCCCTCGACACGGGCGGCGCCAAAGCCGGCTTTCTTCAGATCACGTAGCAGATGATCGGCGATGGCGCCCACATGACGGTGCGAGCGACCGGAGGCGACCACCATATGGTCGGCCAGCGTCGTCTTCGCCGAAATGTCAATGAAGATCAGGTCTTCGGCCTTGGAATCTTCAAGGCTCGTCAAGACGGCTTTCAAGGCATCAGACCCGTCCGTTTGCGGGTGCTTGGCCTGTTGCTGAAGCGTCGAACCGGCAACGCCTTCAGACTGCAGTGTCATATTCAGGTACAATTCCTCTCAGGTTGCGGATCCATAGATGTAGTCCGGACAGCCGCATCATCCAATCCGTAGTATATATAAAAGAACAGCATATGACATCATCAAGGCGTTTGCCGGATTTTCTGTGGCTTTGGTAACCGTTTTGTCGAAACGGTACCGAAAAATCGATATTTTTTCACCGTTCGGCCCGTAGTCGGCGCAGGGCCGTGGACGATTGATGGTTCAACGGCCCATGGACGAACACCCAGGCCGGCGGCGCCTGATCGGCGATGCATCCGCAATCCCGTTCCGGCAGTCGGAAGCCGGCGAAGCGGCGGGCCGCCGGGGCGTTCAGCGCCGCGTGGGCCGCACCCGGCCGGTCGATGACCGCCACGGGAATGCGGTCAAAGATCGCCGGCCAGTTCCGCCAAAGATGGAGGTCGGCGAGATTGTCGGCTCCAATCAGCCAGACGAACCGGGCCCGCGGCCGGCGGGCGATCAGATAGGCCAGGGTATCCACCGTATACCGGGTGCCGGCCCCGGCTTCCAGGCCACTGGCGATAATGCGCGGATGGTCCATCACCGCGCGGACGGCGTCCAGGCGCCGCGCCAGCGACGGTAGCCCGTCCGTCTCCTTCAACGGATTGCCCGGGGAAACCAGACACCAGACATAATCCAGCCGCAGCCGCTTTAAGGCCGTGAGCGCCACATGGCGGTGGCCGTCATGGGGCGGATTGAAGCTGCCGCCGAGCAGGCCGATGCGCCGGCCGGCCGTATTCTGCGGAATGCGGGCATCCTGATCGAAATTCACGGGCGGATCTGGCCGCTGCCATGCACCCGGTATTTGAAGCTCGTCAACTGCTCCACGCCCACCGGACCGCGGGCATGCATGCGGCCGGTGGCAATGCCGATCTCCGCCCCCATGCCGAATTCGCCGCCATCGGCATATTGGGTCGAGGCATTGTGCATGACGATCGCCGAATCACAGCGGCTCAAGAACCGCTCCGCTGTCGCCGTATCCTCGGTGATGATCGATTCGGTGTGGCTGGAGCCGTAGCGGGCGATGTGATCGAGGGCGGCATCGACCCCGTCCACGACTTTGATGGCGATGACGGCATCGAGATATTCCGTCGACCAATCCTCTTCCGTCGCCGGCACTGCGCCGTCGATCGCGGCGCGGATGTCGGCGTCGCCGCGCAGGGCGCAGCCAGCCGCTTTCAGAGCCTCGGCGACCGGTTTCAGGTGCGTCGCGACGGCTGAGCGATCAATCAGAATGGTTTCGGCGGCGCCGCAAATGCCGGTGCGCCGCATCTTGGCATTGACGGCGACTGCCGTCGCCATGGCGACATCTGCCGCCTCGTGAATATAGAGATGGCAGATGCCTTCCAGATGGGCGAAGACCGGCACCCGGGCTTCCTGCTGCACCCGGCCGACCAGGCTCTTGCCGCCGCGCGGCACGATGACGTCGATCGCCCCGTCGAGGCCGGCGAGCATCATGCCGACCGCATCGCGGTCGCGGGTCGGCACGATCTGGATGGCGTCTTCGGGCAGGCCGGCCTGTTTGAGGCCGCGCACCAGGCATTGATGAATGGCCGCCGAGGTGCGGTAGGAATCCGATCCGCCACGCAGGATCGCGGCATTGCCCGCCTTCAGGCACAGGCTGCCGGCATCGGCGGTGACATTGGGCCGGCTTTCATAAATGACGCCGATAACGCCGAGCGGGGTGCGCACCCGTTCGATGCGCAGGCCGTTCGGCCGGGTCCATTCGGCCATCACGGAGCCGACCGGATCATTGAGGGCGGCGATCGATTCCACGGCCGTGGCCACGCCTTCCAGGCGCTCCGGATTAAGGGTCAGACGATCGATGAAGGCATCGGTCGTGCCGGTGGCCCTGGTATCGGCGACATCGCCCATATTGGCATCCAGGATCGCCTGCACATCAGCGCGCAGGGCACCGGCCATCGCCTTCAGGGCGTCGTTTTTCTGTTCGGCCGGCGCATTGCCCAACATGCGGGCGGCGGCCCGCGCCTGTTGTCCGATCGCCAGCATGGCCTGGCCGATATCGCTTGTTTCGATCTGTTCCGCCTTGGTCAACATGGCCGTGGTCCTGTAAGTCCCAATCTAAGGAATGGTTGCATGATCAATCGTCCCCGCGCAACGCCATGTCGTCGCGGTGGATCATTTCCGCGCGTCCGGCATAGCCGAGCAGACTTTCGATCTCGGTGCTGTTGCGGCCGATCAATTGTTCCGCGTCCTGCACGTCGTAGGCCACCAGGCCGCGGCCGATTTCGGCGCCATCGGGATCACAGATGGAGATGGCATCGCCGCGGGCAAAGCGGCCGCTGACCCCGGTGACACCGGCCGGCAGCAGGCTCTTGCCCGATTTCAAGGCCCGGACGGCGCCGGCGTCGATGCTCACCGAACCATGGGTTTTCAGGTGCCCGTGGATCCATTTCTTGCGCGCCGTGACCGGGGTCGAGCGGGCCGGGAACCAAGTGGCGCGGCCGCCATCTGAGATCGCGCGTAGCGGATGAAGCCGCTTGCCGGAGGCGATCACCATGGTGGTGCCGGCTTCCGTGGCAATGCGGGCGGCGTCGATCTTGGTGCGCATACCGCCGCGCGACAGATCGGAGCCGGCTGATCCGGCCATGGCCTCGATTTCCGGCGTGATGCGTTCGACCAGCGGAATGAACTCCGCATCGGGGTCGCTGTCGGGCGGCGCCGAATAGAGCCCGTCCACGTCGGACAGCAACACCAGACAATCGGCGCTCATCATGGACGCGACGCGAGCCGCCAGGCGGTCATTGTCGCCATAACGGATTTCCGAAGTTGCTACCGTGTCGTTTTCGTTGATCACAGGCACGGCGCGCAGCTTTAACAATGTGGAGATTGTCGATCGGGCATTGAGATAGCGCCGCCGCTGCTCGGTATCGCTTAGGGTCAGAAGCACCTGGCCGGTGGTCATGGCGAAACGGCTGAGGATCTCAGAATAGGCGCGGGCAAGGGCGATCTGGCCGACGGCGGCAGCGGCCTGGCTTTCTTCCAGGCGTAGCGGGCCGTTGGTCGTCTCCAAAGCCCCGCGGCCCAGCGCGATGGCACCGGAGGAGACGATGATCAACTCGGCGCCGGATCGATGCAGGTCGGACAGGTCTTCGGCAAGGGCGGTGAGCCAGTCGATCTGCAGCGCGCCGGTCTGGTTGTCGACCAGGAGCGCGGAACCGATCTTGACGACGATGCGGCGGAAGTCAGTTAAGGATCGGGTCATGGCCGCCACCCGGTTTGCGCTTTCGGCGCCCGCTCCGCCTCGCGTTGGCGCCGTTGGTCATCGATCACTTTGAGCAGGGCGCGCAGGACGGTCTCGGTCTTGTGCCCGGTGGCGGCCGATACGGTCAGGGGCTCGGCACCGCTGAGACCGGCAAGCTCGGCCGTCAGGTCTGTAATGCGACCTTCATCGACCGCATCCACCTTGCTCAAGGCCACGATTTCCACCTTGTCGGTCAGGCCGTGGCCATAGGCGGTGAGTTCGTCGCGTACGACCTTATAGGCGGCGGCCGGATCCTCTTCCGTCGCGTCGACCAGATGCAATAATACGCCGCAGCGTTCCACATGGCCGAGGAACCGGTCGCCGATGCCCACCCCGTCATGGGCGCCCTCGATCAGGCCTGGAATATCGGCAAGCACGAATTCGCGTTCATCGACGCGCACGACGCCCAGATTGGGATGCAGGGTCGTGAAGGGATAGTCGGCGATCTTCGGCTTGGCGGCGGAAACGGCGGCAAGAAATGTCGACTTGCCCGCATTGGGCAGGCCGACAATGCCGGCATCGGCAATCAGCTTCAGGCGCAGGCGGATCCATTTCTGCTCGCCGGCGGCGCCCGGATTGGCATGGCGCGGCGCCTGGTTGGTGGACGATTTGAAATGAGCGTTGCCGAAGCCGCCATTGCCACCGGCGGCAAGGCGCACTTTCTGTCCGACCTCCGTCAGATCGGCGAGCATGGTTGCATCGTCCTCGGCGAAGATCTGGGTGCCGACCGGCATGGCGAGCACCACGTCGGCGCCACGGCCGCCTGACCGGTTGCGGCCCATGCCGTGGCCGCCGGTCTTGGCCTTGAAATGCTGCCGGTAGCGATAATCGATCAGCGTGTTCAGGCCGTCGACGCATTCGGCCCACACATCGCCGCCACGGCCGCCGTCGCCGCCATCGGGACCGCCCATGGGGATATATTTCTCCCGCCGGAAAGAGATACAGCCATTGCCGCCCTTTCCGGAGGCGATTTGCACTTTGGCCTGGTCGAGGAACTTCATGGTTTCAAAGGTACGCGCGACACGGGGTGTGATCATATGCGCCAGATTGGCGGCCGGCGCAAGGCGCCGCGCCGCACTGTCACTTCGCCGGAAGGCAGTCTCCATCGTCATTGCTCGCGCCGATACAGCGCTGCGTGGTCCGCCAGGTGCGCAGGCTTTTCCAGGTGCCGCGGTCTAGCACGAAAGTATCGACGGGAACCGGACCGCCGAAATAGCGGCTTTCGACCATACCGGGGCCGACCGGCTGAAATCCGCATTTGACCATGACCCGGCGCGAGCCGTGATTGTTGACCCGGCAGCGGCCGAGAATGCGCTCTAGCGCCAAGGTATCGAACCCGTAATCGATCACCGCCCGGGCGGCCTCGGTGGCCAGGCCGTCACCCCAGAACGGTTCGCCGATCCAATAGCCGATTTCCAGGCCGCCTTCCTGCGCCCGGCCGAGGCCGCAGGCGCCGATAATGGCCCCGTCCCGGTGCTTGGCGATGATGGCGAAACGCACCGGATGGCGGTCGGCCTCGTCGCCGCCCTCGATCCAGGCGATGGCGTCGGCGATGGTGTAGGGAAAAGGCAGGCTGGACGTATTTTCGACGATCCTTGGATTGTTGGCCAAAGCGGTGATGGCCTCGGCATCCGCCAGCCTGCTTGGCCGCAGGATCAACCGATCGGTTTCAAGGGTCGGGGTGCTTGGTCTTCCGTCATCCATGATAGCCTCCAGTTCATGGAGCGTCCGATCCGTATTTATCTGCCGATTGCGACGGTCCGGACGACAAAAGGGGAGATGGTGGCCCATCTCCCCTTCCTGATCTGGCTATCTCCGCCGGGTCGATGAGACACCGGCGGTTTGAATTCTTTAGCCGGTTATTGTGCAGCCTCCATGGTCGGTTGCACGGACACATAAATGCGCCCATTGGCTTTGGTACGGAACGCGACCTTGCCGGCAATGGTGGCGAAGATGGTATGGTCCTTGCCGATGCCGACGCCGGTTCCCGGATGCCATTTGGTACCGCGCTGGCGCACCAGGATGTTGCCCGGGATCACCGCCTCGCCGCCATATTTCTTGATGCCGAGACGGCGGCCTGCCGAATCGCGTCCGTTGCGTGATGAACCGCCTGCTTTCTTATGTGCCATGGCCTGGCTCCTGATCTCGCCTAATTCATGCGTCGTCGTCGGATGTCTCCGCCAGCGCCTTGGCCTGGGACACCCAGTCTTCCCGCTCGATCCGGCCCTTGAAGTTCAGGACCGCGTCGACCCGTTCGATGTCGTCGGCGGAGAAGCCAGCAATCTGCTGATACTGGGTGATGCCCAGCGCGTTGAGCTTGCCCTCTAGCACCGGTCCGACACCGGAAATCTTCTTCAAATCGTCCGCGGCGCCTTGCGGCGTGGCGAACAGGGCTTCGACCGCCGCCTCGGCGTCCGGCTTGTCGGCCTCAGGCTTTGGCGCGGCCTTGGTTTCGGGCGCCGGTTCGGCAGCCGGCTTTTCGGCCTTTTTCTTCGCCGCCTTCTTGCCGCCGGTCAGGATCTCGGTGATCCGCACCATCGTCAAATCCTGGCGGTGGCCTTTTTTGCGCCGATAATCCTTGCGCCGTTTCTTCTTGAAAACGACAATCTTGGCACCGCGGGTCTGTTCGACAAGCTCGCCGGCCACGCTGGCGCCGTCGACGGTCGGAGTGCCGATCGTGGTGTCGACATCGCCGCCGACCATCAATACATCATCGAAGCTGACTGCATCACCGGCCTCGCCGGCGAGCTTCTCGATGGTGATGACGTCGTCGGCCTTGACCCGATATTGCTTGCCGCCGGTTTTGATCACAGCGAACATGACTTCACGTCCTTCGTCTTGCTGCGCGCCCTTCGGTGCCGCGTGAACAAGCGGGCTTTGCCATGCCGATTTATTCGGTGAACCTCGGGCAGCGCGTTGGGCGGCGGTCACCGCCGTCTCGCGAATGCGGCGTTCTATACGCAGCCTGATGCCTTGTCAACGCGCATTGGCCGGACTTGGCCCGGTTCCGGCCGGCCTGGGACACGATGGCAGGCCGACCGGCGACACGATCAAACGGGCGGTCATCGGGACGACAAAACGGCGATTTGACCACTTGTTTCCCATCAGGCCTGTGTGTAAGGTCCGCCGCCATTAAACCGACCATGCCCCATGGCTCGCGGAGAGGTGCCGGAGTGGTCGAACGGGGCGGTCTCGAAAACCGTTGTGCGCTACGCGTACCGTGGGTTCGAATCCCACCCTCTCCGCCATCTACATATCTCACGGCTATTCCTCACGACGCCCGGGCCTCCGATGGGGCGGCTGCTTTGGTAAGCCCCGCCCGGTCAGCGCCCGATGACGAACAGCGTTCCCAGATATCCGAGCCATGCTGCCGTCCCGGTCAAGACGGTTCCCCAGCCGATATCGATCACGACAACAGCCAGCGGCCAGTTGCGTAAGGTGGCGTAATTGGTCATGTCGTAGGTGGCATAGGCGAAGAAGCCGAACAGGGCGCCGTGGACGAGCGCCACCCACCCCGATTGCGCGGCGAGCGCCGGGGCGACGGAAAAGAACACGATGCCGATGACATAGACCGCATAGAAGCCGGCGGCGGCCGCGATGTTGAATTCGGCGCGCAATAAGTCGCCCAGTTGGTCGGCATAGAAGCGTTTGGCGACCCGGGTCAGCCATACATAATCGATGGCGAAGAACACGCAGGCTGTCAGTGCGTAAGCGATGACATATCTCATCAATCGGGCCGGCTCCCCTAAATCACGTTCTATCTACGTTACTCCGGCTGAAGCGGATCACGGAATGGCCGCCCGCCCCGGTGATCCAAGCATCGGACATCCACGTAGTGAGGTCAGGTCAATTGCAAAGGCGTTAAATCCATGAAAATCGCGGTGATCGGTTCCGGCATCTCCGGCTTGTCGGCCGCCTGGCTGTTGTCCCATCGGCACCAGGTGACCGTCTACGAGGCGGATGATCGGCTGGGCGGCCATGCCAATACGGTCGACGTGGCGGGTGCGGACGGCCGGCTGCCGATCGATACCGGCTTTATCGTCTACAACGAACACAATTATCCGAATTTAACCGCCCTTTACGACCATCTGGGCGTGCGGACCGAACCGACGGAGATGAGCTTTTCCTTTTCCAAGGCGGATGGCGCTTATGAATATGCCAGTGCCGGCTTTGGCGGGTTTTTCGGCCAGCGCAGCAATCTATTGACTATCGGCCATTGGCGGGTTCTGCGCGACCTGTCTCGGTTTTTCCGCACCGCGCAGTTTCAAATCGCCGCCGATCCGGGAACGCCGTCGCTCGGCGAGTTTTTGTCAGCGCACAATTATTCGACCGCCTTTGTCGACCGCCATATCCTGCCCATGGGGGCGGCGATCTGGTCGGCGTCGCGATCCGCCATGCTCGACTTCCCGGCCCGCACCTTCATCGATTTCTACGCCAATCACGGCATGCTGCAGTTCCGCCAACGCCCGGCCTGGCGCACGGTTGCCGGCGGCAGCCGGAACTCTGTGGATCGCCTGGCTGAGAATGGTGGTTTCGAGCAGCTACCAGGGGTCGCCGTGCGCAAGGTGATCCGGCGGCCGAACCAGGTTCTGATTGTCGATGAACGCGGCGCCACAAGACCCTTCGATCAGGCAGTCATCGCCACCCATGCCGACCAGGCGCTCGCCTTGATCGATGCGCCGAGCGGCCGCGAGCAGGATCTACTGAGCTGTTTCTCGTACCAGACCAACCAGGCCGTGCTGCACCGGGATCCGCGCTGGATGCCGAAACGCCGCCGCTTGTGGTCGAGCTGGAATTATCGGATGGCGGGCGATGGGGACGGGCAGAGTTTATGCGTCACCTATTGGATGAACCGGTTGCAGCCGCTGGACACGGACACCAATTATTTCGTGACCCTCAATCCGAGCGAGCCGATCCATCCGAAGGCCGTCGATGCGGCGATTTCCTATCGCCATCCGGTCTTCGATTCTGACGCGATCGACGCCAAGTCGCTCTTGTGGTCATTGCAGGGGCAGCGGCGCACCTGGTTCTGCGGCAGCTATTTCGGATATGGCTTTCACGAAGACGGCATCCAAAGCGGATTGGCAGTGGCTGAACAACTTGGCGGTGTGCGCCGTCCCTGGCGGGTCGCCGGTGAATCCGGCCGCATTTTCGCCGAAGCACTCATACAAGCAGAGGCCGCAGAATGACCCGCCTGACCGACGCCCTTTACACAGGCACCGTGGTGCACAGGCGGCTCCGGCCGCGGGACCACAAATTGCGCTATTCGGTGTTTTCGTGCCTGTTCGACTGCGATCACCTGGACAAGCTGGACCGCCGGTTGCGGCTCTTCTCGCGCAACCGCTTCAACCTGTTCTCGCTTTACGACAAGGATCATACCGGCGGCACGCCCCTGCCCGATTATCTGCGCGGGATCGCCGATGAAAGCGGCCATGGCGCGATGGTCGACCGGTTCATGATGCTCTGTTTTCCGCGGGTTCTGGGCTATGCTTTCAATCCGCTGACGGTTTATTTCGGCCTCGATGCCGACGACCGGATACGGCTCGTCATTTATGAGGTGCGCAATACGTTTGGTCAGCGCCAGAGCTATGTCCTGCCGGCCGATGCCGACGATACCGGCCTGATCGTGCAACGGTGCAGAAAACGTCTATATGTCTCGCCGTTCAACGCGGTGGACGGGTCCTACCGGTTCCATGTCACGTCGCTCGACCAATCCCTGACCATCGGCATCAATCTGAAGACCGATGCCGGGCCCCTATTGACCGCCTATTATCGCGCCGAGCGCGCGCTGCTGACCGACCGCAATCTGTTAAAGGCGTTCGTGAGCACCGGCTGGATGACCGTCAAAGTGGCGGCCGGGATCCGCTATGAAGCATTGAAATTGTGGCTGAAGGGTCTGCGCGTCGTGCCGCGCCCAACCGCCGCGCCAGATCCCTTCATCTTTATCAACACGGCAAAAGAAGACCCCTCCTGATGATCCAAGACCTGACGATGCCGCGGGCGGCTGCTGCTGGGCCGATGACGCGCCTGGTTACACCGGCCATCATGCATGGCGCCCGCCGGCTGCTGCGCTGGACCCCGAAAGGCTCGCTGATTGTGCAATTGCCGACCGGCCGGCGGCTGCGTTTCGGCACGCCGGACGGCGCCGATGAGCCAGTGCTTATCCTGCACAATTATAGAGTTTTGGCGAAGGCCATTGGCGGCGGGGCGATCGGCTTCGCGGAAGCCTATATGGATGGCGACATCGATTGCGACGACCTGACCGGCCTGTTCCGTTTCTTCTTGCGCAATATCGATCGGTTCGAAGGCACCGGCCGACGGCTGTTCCGGACCCGGGCCAACCACCGGGCCGCCCATCGCCAGCGTCGCAATTCAAAGCGTGGCAGCCGCCGCAACATCGCCGAGCACTACGATTTGGGGAATGACTTCTTCGCGCTCTGGCTTGATGAGAAGATGAACTATTCCAGCGGGCTCTATGCGGATGACAGGCCCGTGACGTTGGAAGACGCGCAGATTGCCAAACACGATCTGCTTCTCGATCTGCTTGATCCAGTGGCTGGCGCGCAGGTCGTGGAAATCGGTTGCGGCTGGGGCGCATTCGCGCTGAAAGCCGCGCAGGATCGCGGCGTCTCGGTCACCGGCATCACCTTGTCGCAAGAGCAATTGGCCCATGCCCGTCAGGCCGCCGGTGACGCGGGCGGCGAGGCGGTCTCGTTCCGGCTGCAAGACTATCGCGATGTCGCCGGCCAATATGACCACATTGTCTCCATCGAGATGATCGAGGCGGTGGGCGAGGAAAACTGGCCGCATTATTTTTCTGTTCTGCGCGATCGGCTGGCGCCCGGCGGCAGCGCGGTGATCCAATCGATTACCATCGACGAGCGGCGCTTCGAGCGCTATCGCAGCAAGGTCGATTTCATCCAGCGCTATATCTTTCCCGGCGGCATGCTGCCGACCAAAGACCGGATCGCGGCTCATGCGATCAATGCCGGTCTTCAAGTCGAGCGGGTCGAAACCTTCGGTCACTCCTATGCGCGCACGCTGCGGGAGTGGCGGCAGCGCTTCACCGATCAATGGCCGCATATCGAGCGTCTTGGATATGATGAGCGATTCCGGCGCAAATGGCTTTTTTACCTCACCTATTGCGAAGCCGGCTTTCTTGAAGGGGCCATCGATGTCGGCGCCTATCGGCTGGTAAGGTCCTAACGTGTGATGCCAAAAGATAGATTCGCAGGCCACGTCCCGTAGTCATTCCCGCTTTCGCGGGAATTGTTTCATCGGTCGTAAAGAGCCCAATTGAACGCATTGTGCAAAATAATATTATTAGCCGACGAATGACCGAACGAATCGGAAATAGAGGCTGTTCGGAACGAGGCGCAGCAGCTTCATGCCCCAAATGAACCGACGCGGAAATGCGATCTCGTATCGGCCTTTGCGCAAGCCTTTGAGGATTTCTTCAGCCGCGTCTGGCGCCGTCATCAGGCCCGGCATGGGAAACGAATTGTCACGGGTCATCGGTGTGTCGACAAAGCCCGGATTGACGAGCGATACGGCGATGCCCAAGGGCGCCAATTCGCAGCGCAAGGTCTCCGCCAGATTGATCAACGCTGCCTTGGTCGGTCCGTAGGCCGCCGCATTGGGCAGGCCGCGATAGCCGGCGACGGAGGCAACGATGGCGACATGCCCGGCGCCCCGGGCGATAAAGTTCGGCAGCAGGGCGTTCAAGGCGTTGACGACGCCCATATAGTTCACCTCGAATGCGGACCGGATCGTCTCCAGGTCATGAGTCTCGAACCGGCCGAACGACCAGGTGCCGGCATTCAGCACCGCCAGATCGATGGGTCCGGACCTGGATTCGATTGCCGACACGCACTCAGCCACCGCATTCGCATCGGTTACGTCGAGTGGATAGGCGGTAATTGGTTTATGCGCTGCCGCGAGGTCGACCAGGGGTTCCGCCGAGCGGGCCGATACCGCCACGTGACGGGCATCGGCTGTCATCAACCGGGCCAATTCGTAGCCAATACCGGAGCTTGCCCCGGTAATCCAAACCGAGGACCAAAGGCGGTCTTCAGCCATGTCGCCCTAGATTCCGACGACGGGCTGCAACAGGCGGCTGAAAAATCCCTTGAACCGGGTCGGCGCCTCGGTGGCGACCAGGCAGATGCAGGGCGCGCCCGCTTCCACACGCGGCTGATGCTCCAGATCTTCGTCGAGGTCGGCCACATCGCCCGGACCGAAGCGGCCCAGTTCGTCGCGATAGGCGCCCGACAGGACCAGTGTCATTTCCGCACCATTGTGACCATGTTGCGGGACCGCCCGTCCAGCGCCGATATTCAACATATAAAGGGCGGAACCGGTCTCGGTCGCCAGCGGCAGGACATGCTTGCGCACGCCGGGCACCACGCTACGCCAGGGAACGGCATCCAGCGACGGTCCGATATAGCGGGCCAGGGGCCGCACCACGGCGCCGGCCGGCGGTTCATCGGACACGGCAATCGGGCTGCGATCGGCATCGCCCAGATCATCGATACTGTGCATCAGGCGCTGAAATGCATCCGCCGCCAGCGGGGTTTCCTCGACCGTTTCCAAAAGCCGGCCGCCGACTTCTTCCGCGTCGCGGACCGCGTGGCCGCAATCGGGGCACAGGGCCAGGTGCGCGGCGACGACGACCGAGAAGGCTTCGTCGAGATCGCCACTGGCATAGCGCAGGATGGTCGCTGAATCGAGATGGTGCTGCACCATCATCTGATGTCCTCAAGTTCGGTTTTCAACTTACCATAGGCCAGGCGCAGGCGCGACTTGACCGTGCCGAGCGGCAGGTCGAGCTTTTGCGCGATGGCGCTTTGCGAAATGTCGTGGATGAAAGCCAGTTCGACGACCTGACGCTGCTCCTGCGGCAGATCGGCCATGGCTTCCCCCACCCGGTCGGCCCGCTGGCCGGCCAAAATCTCGTCTTCAGCACTCGGATCGTCAGAGGCGAGCTCAAGGTCGCTCACATCCTCGTAGGGCCGCGACGATCCGCGGCGCAGGCGGTCGATGCGGGCGTTACGGGCGATGGTGAAGATCCAGCTCGAAACCGTTCCCCGCTCTGGCGCGTAACTATCCACCTTGCGCCAGACGGAAATCATCACGTCCTGAACCAAGTCCTCGGCCAGCGCATGGTCGGCGCCACTCTTCATCAGCATCGCCTTGATGCGCGGACCGAAATGGTCGAACAATTCCGCAAAGGCGTCACGATCGCGGTCGGCGGCAAGCCGGGCCATCAATTGCCGATGGTGCTCCGCAGGGGAGCCGCATATGGGGTTGGTCGGATAATCCGTCACATGCAAAGCCACGCGCATGATCTGCCTCATTGCGTTCAGATGTAGGGTACGCGGGGCTAAATAAAACGGATCACCGTCGCAGAAATTTTTGACGGACTAGCCGGACCGGCCCCTAGCCCGACCGATCGGAGGCCTCGGCGAAAAAAAATAACGGGCCGTTGATCCGATCAGCCGCAACCCGCGTAACGGTCGCTGAGCATGCCTGCTCGCCATCAACGATCATGAAACCGGGAAAGGTGAATCCATGAAACTTGCGAAACTGTTCGGCGCCGCCATCCTCACTGTCGCGCTTACCACGGGTATCGCCCAGGCCAAGAATATCGTCGAGACCGCCGCCTCCACAGGCCAGTTCAACACCCTGATCGCCGCCGCCAAGGCCGCCGGTCTTGCCGATGCGCTCTCCAGTACCGGTCCGATCACCGTTTTCGCGCCGACCGACGAAGCCTTCGCCAAATTGCCGGCCGGCACGGTGGAAGACCTGTTGAAGCCGGAAAACAAGCCCAAGCTAGTGGCTATCCTGACCTATCACGTGGTCGGTCGCGAGCTGACCTCCGACATGCTGCCGGGCAAGTCCATTCACGTGAAGCCGCTGAACACGGCGCATCGGCTGACGGTCAAGAAGTCGGGTTCCGGCGTGATGATCGATAATGCCAAGGTCGTGTCCGCCGATATCCAGGCTGATAACGGCACGATCCACGTCATCGACAAGGTGCTGATCCCCGGTTCCTAATCCGCGACATCACCAAACGGCGCGTCGGTTTCCAGCCCTCCTCCATGCGCGCCGCAAGGCCCACGCCGTCAACAAACCGGCGTGGGTTTTTTCGTTGCTGAGCAATCATCGGCGGTCATGAACCGGCTAATTCCAACGGTTGTTGAGAAACGCGGTGATCGGGACGGAAACCCCACGGCGCTAACCATAAAGACAAGATTGCGCCGACCCTGAGATCGGTGGCTGCTATGGTTGCTAAGTAAAAATACCATGGGATGGTAAGTGATGTATCGCGTTGTCACCGCATTGATGACCGGCCTGCTGCTCGGCTCGGCATTGCCCGAACCTGCAGCCGCCGGAGATCGGCTTTTTACCGCTTGCCGGAAGGCGGATATTCGCGGCCATTGGCTGGTGCTTTACGAACGCCAGAACGATTACGGCCTCGACACCCGGTTCCGATGCACCATGCAGGTCAGCCGGGACGGCGGCATCGCCGACAGTTTTTGCACAAACAGTCAGAGCGACACCAAGGGTGCCATCTGGGGCTGGTTGAGTGTCGACCGCAAATGTCGCATCTCCGGCGAAGTGACGGTGCCCTTCGACAGTTCCGAGCGCCTGGCCGCCGGCCAGATGAGCCAGGACCGGTCGATCATCAACGGCACATTCAAATGGAAGTCGCAGTCCGGATTTCTGGTCTTTTCCGCAACCCGCGGCCGGCGGTGATCGCGATTTCGGGGCGGGATCGTCCAATCTGGGGCTAAATCCCGGGCACGCGGGCCTTGACGGCGGCGGCGAATTTCCCGATTAGACGTGTCTACCAATCCGAAGTCGGCATGCGCGGTCGACGCCGGACATGGCCGCGCCGGCCACGGGGAGACCAATTCATGACCATCCGGCAGCATCAAGGCGACCTGCCCGACCTGTCCGCAATTCCAGACATCATCGCCATCGATACCGAAACCATGGGCCTCGATCCCCATCGCGACCGGCTTTGCGTTGTACAATTGTCCGGCGGCGACGGTAACGCGGATGTGGTTCGGATTGCACTGGATCAGACCGAGGCACCGAACCTGCAAAAGCTGTTCGCCGATCCGGCAGTGACAAAGCTGTTTCATTTTGCCCGTTTCGATCTGGCGGCGCTCTATCATCGCTTCGGCGTCATGCCGGAACCGGTCTATTGCACCAAGGTCGCCTCCCGCCTGGTGCGCACCTATACCGACCGCCATGGCCTGAAAGACCTGACCCGGGAGCTTCTGGGCACCGAACTGTCGAAGCAGCAGCAAAGTTCCGACTGGGGGGCCGATTCCCTGTCCGACGCCCAATTGTCCTATGCCGCCTCCGACGTTTTGCATCTGCACGCCATAAAGAAAAAGCTCGATCTCATGCTCGACCGGGAAGGCCGGCGGGATCTCGCCGAAGCCTGTTTCGCCTTCCTGCCGATCCGGGCCAAGCTCGACCTGGCCGGCTGGGCGGATGTCGATATCCTGGCCCATTCCTGATCGGCAATCGGCGAAATAGCGGGGCAGGTGACAGAATCGGCCGGCGGACATAGAATTGCCGCCGAATAGGGATATTGCCCACGGGCGCTCATGACCGTGACTTCGACACATGACCAGGTGGCCGGCCCGCAGGCGGCGGGCAGTGACGCCACGCCCCGGTCCCGGGCGATCACCATTGACACCGGAGGCGATCGCGCGGCGCAGCGATCGGCCGCCAGCCGGCATAGCCGCCGTGTGCGGCTATTACGGATCGCCCTGCCGGCCATCGGCGGCCTGATCTTTCTTGGCTTCGTCGGCTATTCCTACCTGACGGATCTGGGCGCCGGCGTGGAGATCGGCTCCATCAGCCTTGGCCGGGAGGGGGTGATCATGAACAATCCGCGGCTGTCGGGCCATGACGGCCGCAACCGATCCTATGAAGTGACCGCCAAGCGGGCGATCCAGCGGATCGACGACCCGAAAAAGATCGAGCTGCAGGAACTGACCGCGCGGATCGACCTGAAAGGGCAGGATTGGGCCACCTTCACCGCCGATCGCGGCTATTATGACGGCAATGCGGAGACCCTGCGCCTGGAGCAGGGCATCGTCGTGGAAAGCGGATCCGGCTACAAGGCCCGCCTCGATCATGCCAAAATCGACCTGAAAAACGGGGAATTGATGACCGACCGGGCAATCGATGTCACGTCGCCGGCCGGCTCGGTGCGCGCCGATTCCATGGAAGTGCGCCAAAACGGGGACGTGATCGTGTTTCAGGGCAGTGTGAAAATGACCATCATTCCGTCGAAGCTGAAGGGCGACCAATGATCCGGCCCTGCTTGCGTGTTCTGGCGGCCGGCTCGATGGCGGCGATCTTGTTGTTGCCGGTCGGTACCGGCGCCCAGACCTTTTCCGATTCCTTTGCCGGGTTCGGCGCCAAGTCCGACGCGCCGATCGAATTCCGCATGCAATCCTTCGAACTTGATGAAAAGCGCAAGATTGCCACCCTGCATGGCGGTGTCACGATCCAGCAGAAGCAGACGGTGTTGAAGACGCGCAAGCTGATCGTCCATTACGAAGGCTCTTTCAGCGATGGCGGGCTTGATCGTATTTCCCGGATGCGGGCAACCGGCCGCGTGGTCATTACCTCCGGCGACCAGGCGGCGACCGGCAACAGTGCCGAATTCGACATGCGCACCCAGATCGTGGAGCTAATCGGCGACGTGGTGCTGACCCAGGGCGGCAACGTGATCCGCGGCGACCGGTTGCGCATCAACCTGAAGACCGGCAAGTCGAAAATCGTGTCGGACAAGAAAAAGCCGATCCAGATGCTGATCGTGCCGAAAAGCCTGCAAAAGAAAAAACCCCCGGTTAATTAAGCCCCTGTATAGTAGGCGCGACCGGGCAACCGGCCTTTCAATACCGGGCGGAGCGGTCCCGGTCGGATCTGGATTGAGGGTCAACGGGACCTCCCGAAGCACGAATTGGAATGCTGTTCGATCAGTTAAAAAGACGATTGGGTTTGCGCTCCGATCCGCCTGGCGGACCGAGGCCGGACTCCGGTGACGGGGCGGCGGTCGCCGTCCAGCCGCTGCCGGGAACACCGCGACCGCCAAGCCAGGCGCCGGGCGACCGGACCCTGTCGGTGCGCGGCGTGACCAAGAGCTTCCGCCGGCGCCAGGTGGTGGGCGGTGTCAGCCTCACGGTCTCCCGCGGCGAGGCGGTGGGGCTGTTGGGGCCGAACGGGGCCGGCAAGACCACCGTCTTTTACATGATCACCGGCCTGATCCGCCCGGACAAGGGGGCGATCGAACTGGACGGGTTCGATATTACCCGATTGCCCATGTATCGCCGGGCCCGGTTGGGCATCGGCTATCTGCCCCAGGAGGCGTCGATCTTTCGCGGCCTTTCGGTGGAGGACAATATTTTGTCGATCCTGGAAGTGGTGGAGCCGGACCGGGACAAGAGACACGCGGAGCTGGAGGCGCTGATTTCCGAATTCGGCATCGCCAAGGTGCGCAAGTCGCCCTCCGTGGCCCTATCGGGCGGCGAAAGGCGGCGGGTGGAAATCGCCCGGGCGCTGGCCAGCCGGCCCTCCTTCATGCTGCTCGACGAACCCTTTGCCGGCATCGATCCGATCGCTGTCGGCGATATCCAGGCATTGGTGCGCCACCTGACCCGGCGCGGCATCGGGGTGCTGATCACCGATCATAATGTGCGCGAAACCCTGGGCCTGATCGATCGCGCCTATATTATCGCCGCCGGCTCGGTGCTCACCGAGGGGACGCCTGAGGAGATTGTCGCCAATCCGGATGTGCGCAGCCATTATTTGGGCGAACAATTTACTCTTTGATCTTGTTTTGACGCTAAGATAGGTCTCGTACGCAAGAATCGGACCAGTTTGCCGCGCTTCGCGGCCGCCGATTCGCGCCAAGTGTTTGACCGGGACCGACAGAACCACATCCATGGCCCTCACACCCCGCCTGGAACTTCGACAGAGCCAGTCGCTCGTCATGACGCCGCAATTGATGCAGGCGATCAAGCTGTTGCAAATGTCCAATGTCGACCTGGTGGCCTATGTGGAGGCGGAACTGGAGCGCAATCCGCTCTTGGAACGCGATGACGGCGACGCACCGGTCGGCGCGTCCGACACCGCAGCCCTTGAAGTGGCCGAAACCAAGCAATCGACCGATCAACCGGCGGCCGGCTCGGTGGATAAGACTGATATGCCGGATGCGACCGATGGCGCTGACGACGGGGCGGCGGATTGGCTGGAAACCGAGCTTGTCGCCGGCGCCGAGCAGATCGCCTCCCGGCTTGATGCGGAACCGGACGACGTCTTTCCCGAAGCCGTCGCGGCCCCGGCGCCCGATCCGGCGCAGATGACCGGCGATAAATGGGCCCTGCCCTCTCATGGCAATGCTGTGGGCGAGGCGCCTGACCTGGAAGCCTATGTGGCTGAAACACGATCGCTCGCCGATCACCTGACCGAGCAGATGATGCTGGAATTGAGCGATCCGGTCGACCGCATGATCGGCCGCTATCTGATCGATTCCCTCGACGAGGCGGGCTATCTGCGGTCCGATCTGAACAATATCGCCGAGCGGCTGGATACCGATCGCAACCATATTGAACGGGTGCTCGACCGGTTGCGGTATTGCGAGCCGGCCGGCGTGTTTGCCGGCGATCTTGCCGATTGTCTGAGCCTGCAATTGCGCGACCGGGACCGCCTCGACCCGGCGATGCAGGCCCTGTTGGCGCATATCGAACTATTGGCCAAGCATGATTACGCCGCCCTGAAACGGATCTGCGGGGTCGATGACGAGGATCTCGCCGACATGATCACGGAAATCCGCGCCCTCAATCCCAAGCCCGGCCATGCATTCGGCACAGAACCGGTCCAGCCGGTGGTGCCCGACGTGGTGGTTCGCGTCGGCCCCGATGG
Source organism: Rhodobiaceae bacterium (assembly GCA_965224185.1). GTDB lineage: Bacteria > Pseudomonadota > Alphaproteobacteria > Rhizobiales. Next base: position 1,917,417 of record OZ245042.1, read on the forward strand.
CGGTTGGCTGGTGGAGCTGAATACCGATACGCTGCCGAAGGTTCTGGTCAATCAATCCTACTATGCGACCGTCAATGCCGGCGCCCATTCCGAAGCCGACAAGACCTATTTGAGCGATTGCCTGCAATCGGCAAACTGGCTGGTGAAGAGCCTCGATCAGCGGGCGCGCACGGTGCTCAAGGTATCGACGGAAATCGTGCGCCAGCAGGATGGGTTCTTTGCCCATGGCATCCGCCATTTGCGGCCCTTGAACCTGAAGACCATCGCCGATGCGATCGGCATGCATGAATCGACCGTCAGCCGGGTGACCTCCAACAAATACATGGCGACCCATCGCGGCATCTTCGAATTGAAGTATTTTTTCACATCGGCGATTCCCGCGGCGACCGGCGGCGAAGGCCACTCGGCCGAAGCGGTGCGCCACCGCATCAAGCAGATGGTCGATGCAGAACCGGCCGATGCGGTGCTCTCCGATGACGCGATTGTGAAGAAACTGCGCGAAAACGGTGTCGATATTGCCCGCCGCACGGTGGCCAAATACCGGGAATCCTTAAAGATCCCGTCCTCGGTGCAGCGCCGCCGGGCCAAGCAAGCCGCGCCCCTGTAATTATCGCGTAGCCGGAACTTTGCCTGCCGCGAAATCCGGCAATCACAGCTGTGCAAAACCGCCATGAATTCTTGGGAATTCATTAGGACAGTGACAATCCCACCAATTGACTTCCATTGACGCTGCGCTTAGAAGGGCGCCGCGTCACCGGACTGTTCGACCCACTGATCCCTTGGCGCATGCAATGCTGTATGGTTCGATGGCAACGCGGCGATTCTCAACATCGGATGCGGCCCGGCGAACGAGATTAGTCCACAGCAAGGATGTCTGATGTCATTGCGGATTTCTGGTAAGAACGTCGATATTGGCGATGCGCTGCGCGGCCATGTCGAAGACCGCATCGACGACGCGGTCACCAAGTTTTTCGATGGCGGTTACACCGGTCATGTGACCGTGGAGCGGGAGGGCGCCGGCTTTCGCTGCGAATGCGCGGTGCATCTGGATACGGGCATCGTGCTCCAGGCATCGGCCAGCGCCATGGATGCCTATCAAAGTTTCGACCAGGCGGCCGATCGCGTCGAAAAGCGCCTGCGCCGCTACAAACGACGGCTGAAGGACCATCATAACGGCGCGCCGGGGGACCGCAATTCGGTCGAGGGCACCTATCACATCCTGGCGGCGCCCGACGAAGAGGAAGAAGTCCCCAACGACTTCAATCCGATCGTCATCGCCGAGACCTCGACCCCGGTGAAGACACTGACCGTCGGCATGGCGGTCTTGGAACTGGACCTGACCGACGCGCCGGTGATCGTGTTTCGCAATGCCGGCTCGGGCAGCGTCAATGTCGTCTACAAGCGGAACGATGGCAATATCGGCTGGGTCGATCCGGCCCTGGTCAAGGACAACGCCTGAACGGAAAACTGCGCGCGGTCGCGGCGCCGGTAGCGGCCCGCAGGACAGCGCCAGAAAGCCCGTGGCGAAACTATACGTGGAACCTAGCCATGGATCTCGGTGATCTTCTCAATCTGGAGTCAATCGTCCCGGCGCTGAAGGCCAATAGCAAGAAGCAGATGATCCAGGAACTGGCGGTTCGGGCGGCCAAGGTCACCGGCAAGCCGGAACGGGAGATCTTCGATACGCTTTTGCAGCGCGAACGTCTCGGGTCCACCGGCGTCGGCCATGGGGTTGCCATCCCCCACGGCAAGATGGCCACACTCGACACGCTGGTCGGGCTGTTTGCACGCATGGACCGGCCGATCGATTTCGAAGCGTCCGACGACCAGCCGGTGGACCTGATTTTCGTACTGCTGGCGCCCGAAGGCGCCGGCGCCGACCATCTAAAGGCATTGGCCCGCATTGCCCGAGTGCTGCGCGATTCGGCGACCGCCACCAAGTTGCGCGCCGCCAAGGACGCCGAGGCCCTTTACTCGCTTCTGACCCAGCCGGCAGAATCAAACGCCGCCTGACCCTCTGCGGCTGCGCAACCACAATAATCCGACGGCACTGAACGCCGACAATAACACCGCGCCGAGCGTGAAGATCGGTGCCGCGTGCCAGCCACCCCCGCCCTCGACCACCGCCGCCAGCATCGGCGGCCCGATCACCTGACCGATTCCGGCGCCTTGCGTCACCAGGCCGACGGAGCTGCCGACCAGGGCGGCGGATGGCGCATAATTGGGCACGCCGGACAATAAAGAACCGGGAATCAGCCCGCCGACAGCGGAAAAGACGATCGCCATGCCGTAGCGCAATTCAATCGGTAGGCCGGCGCGGTAGACGACGATGGTGCTGGCGAACATCACCACCGCCGCGCCGATCAGCAGATAGGGCCGCGGAATGCGCCAGGACATGAGCCAGCCGCTGGCGATATTGCCGGTCGCGTTGGCGGCGACGACAATGCCGCTGAGCACCGATGCGCTCGCCAGGGTCAGCCCGCCCTCCTCGACAAGAAGCGTCGGCAGAAACGCGGTCACCGCCAGGAACATGCCCGCATAGCCGGCGAAGCACAGAGACAGAAATATCGGACCGGGACTGGTGACAACGCGGGCCAGATCGCGCCAGAAGTCGCCGCGCCGTTCCGCGCCGCCTGCCCGCCTCGCCGGCGGATCGATGGTGAGCCAGAATATAGCCGCCCAGGCCAATGCGGCCGCGCCGTTGATCAGCCACGATCCGCGCCAGCCGAACGCCGCCAGCAGGACCGGTGACAACAGGATCATCATGGCGGTGCCGCCGGGCATATAGGTACCCCAATAGCCGAGCGCCTTGGTGCGGTCGTCAGGTCGGCAATGGTCGACGATGAGGGCGGGAATCGCCACGATCCCGAGAATGAAGCCTAAACTTTCGGCGAACCGGGTGAACAGGACCTGTTCGGCGTTGGTTGCCAGGCCGCCGAGGATGGAGGCCGTGCCGACGATCACCAGTCCGGCGAGCGCCATGCGCCGGTAGCCGAGGCGATCGGTCAGGGCGCCGATGAACACGCCGGCGAGCGCGGACATGAGATTGAGCGCAGCGACGATCAGGCCGGCCACCAACAGGTCGAACCCGAATGTGTCGCGCAACGCCGGAATTGCCGCCGGCACCTTGCCGCCATGAAAGGCGAGCACATAGCCGGAAAACACCAAAATGGCGACTTTCGCCCAGCGGGTGGCGGGATCGGTGCCTGTCATGGGCGGTCATGGAGCCCTGATGGATCAATTGTCAGTCGCCGCACACCTATCCACGAGCGCGTTGCCATGCAAGCGCCGGCGCGCATCTGCCATGCCGATATTCCAGATTGCCATGGCGTCATGGATGCGGGAGGGTGGCCGGTCAATATTCCAATCGGTGCGTTCATGACCACACAATCGGCGCCCCTTCTGGCACGCCTGCCCTTTTATTACGGCTGGGTGGTGGTGGCCATTGCCTTCATCACCATGGGGATTGCGGTGTCCAGCCGCACCGCGTTCTCCCTGCTCTATCCGCCGATCCTGGACGAATTCGGCTGGACCCGCGGGGATACGGCGGCCGCATTCTCGGTGGGCTTTGCGGCGACCATCGTGACGACGCCGCTCTACGGGGTGTTGATGGACCGAATGGGGCCTCGGGTGGTGATCCCGCTCGGCGCTGTCCTGGTGGCACTGGGGTTCGTCGGCGCGACCTGGATCGCCTCGCCGCTCGGCCTCTACGTGACCTTGGGCATACTCGCCGTCGGCGGCTCGATCGGAATGACCTATATCGGCCATTCCATGTTCCTGCCCAATTGGTTCGAGCGCAAGCGCGGCCTGGCGGTCGGCCTGGCTTTTTCCGGGGCCGGCGTTGTCGGAATTTTCGCCTTGCCGGCCCTGCAGCAGGTGATCGAAGGTTACGGCTGGCGGACCGCCTGCCTGGTGGTGGCGGCCTGCGTGGTGATCCTGCTGGTCCCCCTAAACGTCTTTTTGCAGCGCCGACATCCGGCGGATCTGAACCTCAATCCCGATGGCGATCCAACGCCGACGGCGCATAGCCCCGCCAGGACGCCTGATCTGGTGGTCGACAGGGCCTGGGCGGACACCGACTGGACCATCGGCAAGGCGGCCCGCACGGCCCGCTTCTGGTGGGTGATTGGCGCCTATTTCTCCGCCTTGTTCGTGTTCTACGCCATCCAGGTGCACCAGACGAAATTCCTGATCGAAACCGGCTTCGATCCGCAATTCGCGGCCACTGCATTAGGGCTGGTGGTCCTGTTCGGGGTGGTTGGCCAGATCGGGATCGGCGCGTTTTCCGACTTTTATGGCCGTGAATGGGCGTGGACGGTGGCCAATATCGGCTTTTTGTTGTGCAGCGCGGCACTGCTCCTGTTGCGCCAATGGCCGTCGCCGATGCTGATGGTCGCCATGGTCGCCGTGCAAGGGCTGCTCGGCTACGGACTGACCGCGGTTTACGGTGCGATTTCCCTGGAAATCTTCTCCGGACGGAAGTTCGCGACGATCTTTTCCATCATCTCCCTGTTCGGCAATCTGGGTGCCGCCATCGGCCCCTGGGCGACCGGGGCGATCTACGATGTTGCGGGCAGTTACGATATCGCATTCTGGCTGTGTGGCCTGGCCTGCGCCATATCGATCGGCTGCATCTGGATGGCGGCACCCGGCAAGGTGCGCATGGTCGCCGGCCGGGCCGCCCGGGCGGCACAGCGGGTTTGAAGGCCGCCGCCCGATTCCGGTCAGAATTGTTCCGCAAGCTGTCAAAACGGGATAGGCTGGAGTGAGACCATGCGCCTGATGCACCGCATCCGGGCCAACGGAGGATGTTGCTCATGTTGCCTTTCAAATCGGGAACGATCGCACTTGCCCTGGCCACCGCGATGATCGGCATGGTCCAAATACCGGCCGAAACCCGGGCCCAGGACCGGCAGATCATCACCACCGAAGACGCAGACTATTTCGGCGCCGACTACGAGACCGTCAAGGATGTGGAACTGGAGGGATGCAAGGCGGCCTGCATCGCCGATACGCGCTGCAACGCCTTCACCTATAACCGCGCCGCCAAATGGTGTTTTCTAAAACAGGATTTCGGTGCCCTGAAGCGGTTTTCCGGCGCCGTCGCCGGGCGCATCGCCCAGGTGGACAGCGCCGCGGACGCCTTGCGGCAAAAGCGTCGGCAGGAATTGGGTTTCCTCAATCAGCGCCTGATCAGTGAGGCGGAGGCTCAGGCGGCCAAGCTGAAAGACTTCTATGATCCGGCGGGCACCACCTATTCCGTGCTTCTGGCCGATGCCGGCACCGCCTATCGGGACGGCAAGACGGACCGCGCCGAACAGCTTTATGGCAGTGCCCTGGTGCTGGCGCCGGAAAGCCTGAGCACCTGGTATCGCTATGCGCTCTCTCTGCTTTACCAGAAATCCAAGGACTGGAAGAAGCGCCAGCGGATCGAAAGCGGGGCGATTTCGGCGGCGATCAACGCCTTCTTGCGCGCCGACCATGTCAATGACCGTGCCAATTCCCTGAGCGTTCTGGCGATGGCCCTGGAACGGCGGCGCGCCTATCTGCCGGCGATCCGCGCCTTTCGGGCGAGCCTGGCGCTGAAAGACGACAAATCCATGCGCGAGCGCTACGACAAGCTGGTCGCCAATCATGGTTTCCGGGTCACCGAACACACGGTCGACGCCGACGCGGCATCGCCGCGGATCTGCGTTACCCTGTCGGAGAAATTGCAGGAAAGCCGCCCCAACCTGACCGATTTCATCGATGTGGCCGACGGCAGCGGCCTGGCTATCGAGGCGGCGGGCAATCAGATCTGCATCGACGGCGTGGCCCACGGCAAGCGCTACGCGGTGACTTTGCGTGCCGGATTGCCGGCGGATAATGGCGAGGCCCTGGAAAAAGCCGTGCCGCTCGACCTTTATGTGCGCGATCGCGCCCCGAGCGTGCGCTTTCTCGGCAAGGCCTATGTGCTGCCGCGCGGCAAGGACGCGACCATTCCGATCGCGTCGGTCAATGCCAAGATCATCGAAGCGCAGATCCACCGCTATGGCGACCGGGCGCTCGCCGATATCGTGACCGGCAATGGCTTCCTGACGCAACTCGATCGCTGGGAACCGGAGGAGATTGAAAACCGGACCGGCGAGCGGGTGTGGTCCGGTGAAATCGATGTGGCGTCGAAACTGAATATTGACGTGACGACGGCCGTGCCGGTCGGCGAGGCGGTCAAGACCTTGAAACCGGGCGCTTATGTGATGACGGCGCGGGCAAAAGGCGATACCGCCGATCGCTGGGGGCCGCTCGCGACCCAATGGTTCATCGTCACCGATCTCGGTCTCTCTGCGCTATCCGGCAATGACGGGCTGCACGGCTTCGTGCGGTCGCTGAACACCGCCGATCCCGAGGGCAGCGTCACGTTGCGGCTTGTGGCCGCCAACAATGAGGTGCTCGGCGAAACCACCACGGACGAGGCCGGCCACGGACGCTTTGCTGCCGGATTCACACGCGGCAGCGGCGGCATGGCCCCGGCCCTCCTGGTGGCCGAGGGACCGGATGGCGATTATGCCTTTCTCGACCTCACCAAATCGGCCTTCGACCTCACCGATCGCGGTGTCGCCGGACGGCCTGCCCCCGGGGCGGTGGATGCCTATCTCTACACCGATCGCGGCGTCTACCGGCCCGGCGAGACCGTCCATGTGACGGCGCTGATCCGCGACACCAAGGGCGCGGCCATGGCCGACCTGCCGGTGACCTTCGTGCTGGAACGCCCTGACGGTGTGGAAAATCGCCGCGAGCGCTCCGTCGATCAGGGTGCCGGCGGCCATTCGATCGATCTGACCCTTGATGCCGGCGCCATGCGCGGCCAATGGCGGCTGCGGGCCCATCTCGATCCAAAGGGCAAGCCGGTGGCCGAACAGACCGTGCTGGTGGAGGACTTTCAGCCCGAACGGCTGGATTTTAACCTGAAGGCCGGCGTCGATCGGTTTGATCCGGACCGGCCGGCCAGTTTCGATCTCGCCTCGCGCTATCTCTATGGCGCGCCGGCGGCCGATCTACCGGTGGAAGCGGAGATCCTGGTGCGGACGGCGAAAGGGGGCCTGGCGGCCTATCCCGGCTATCGCTTCGGGCTGGCGGATGAAAAAGTGCAGCAGGTCCGAGACGTGGTCGCGGCGACGATCCGCACCGACGGGCAGGGCAATGCAAGCTTTGCCGCCGACCTGCCGCAGATCACCGCGCCGACCCGGCTCCTGGAGGCGGAACTGATCGCCCGCATGAGTGACGCCGGTGGACGCGGCGTGGAACGGACGCTGACCCTGCCGGTGACAACGCGCGGCCCGCGCATCGGCATCCGGCCCCTGTTCAAGGACGATCAGGCGGCGGAGAATAGCGCCGCCGGCTTCGAGGTGATCATGGTCGCCGCCGATGGCAGCCGGATCGCGCGGCGGAATGTGGGCTGGACCCTCAATCGCATCCATACGTCTTATCAATGGTACAAGGCGGACGGCCGCTGGACCTATGAACGGTTTGCCGATTCAGAGCGAATAGCCGATGGCAAGCTGGATCTGACGGCCGAGGCGCCGGCCAGCCTGTCGATGCCCGTGGAATGGGGCCGCTATCGGTTGGAACTCACCACCACCGACGGCAAGCCGACGGCCTCGTCGATCGACTTCAATGCCGGCTGGGTGACCACCGGTGACGCTGCCGAGACACCGGACATGCTGCCGGTCGGTCTCGACAAGGCGTCCTATCAGGTGGGCGAGACGGCACGGCTGCATATCGAGCCGCGCTTTGCCGGAAAAGCAATGATCGCGGTGATCGATGACCACCTGATCGAGACCCGCTTGGTGGATATCGCCGCCGAAGGCACGACTATCGAATTGCCGGTCACCGAGGCCTGGGGCAGCGGCGCCTATGTGGTCGCCAATCTCTACCGGCCGATGAATGTGGACGCCAAGCGCATGCCATCGCGGGCCCTTGGGCTCGCCTGGGCGAAGGTCGATCCGGGCGCGCGCAAGCTCGCCGTGGCAATTGACGGCGCCGACGTGGCGCGGCCGCGCGGCCCGGCGGAGATCACCATCGACGTCGCTGATGTTCCGGCCGGCACCGAGGCCTTCGTGACGGTCGCCGCCGTGGATCTGGGGATCCTCAACCTGACGCAATTCAAGGCCCCGGCACCGGATGATTGGTATTTCGGGCAGCGCAAGCTGGGCACCGAGATCCGCGATCTTTATGGGCGCCTGATCGACCGGATGCAGGGGGTACGCGGCACCATCCGCTCCGGCGGCGATGGAGCGGCGCCGCGCCTTAGCGGCACGCCGCCGGTCGACGACCTGGTGGCCTATTATTCAGGCATCCGCAAAGTCGACGCGGACGGCAAGGTGCGTGTGGTGGTCGACATTCCCGACTTCAACGGCACCATGCGGGTCATGGCGGTCGCCTGGACCGCGAACGCGGTCGGCCATGCGGTCAAGGATGTGATCGCCCGGGATCCGGTCGTCGTCACGGCCAGCAATCCGGCCTATCTGGCGCCGGGCGATCAGTCGCGGCTGTTGCTCGATATCGCCAATGTTGAGGGCGCCGCCGGTGCCTATACGCTGAGCGTGGATGGCGGCCCTGGCCTAACCATCGGCGATGGCGGCGGCCACCAAATGATCGATCTTGCCGCCGGCGAACGGAAAACGCGATCCATCCCGGTCGGCGCGTTGACTGTCGGACGTCATGAACTCACCGCGACGCTGACCGGACCGAATGGGGGCGAAACCCGTAAGACGGTGACCATCGCCGTGCGCTCCGGCGAGGCGCCGGTCACCCGGTCCAATTTCGTGCAGGTGCCGGCGGGCGGTTCGCTGACCATCGACCAGGAAATGGCGAGTGGCCTGATCGGTGAAACCACCTCGGCGACGGTGGCCGTCAGCCGGGCAGCGCGGCTCGACGTGCCAGGCCTGCTCGAGTCCCTCGACCGCTATCCCTATGGCTGTTCGGAACAATTGACGAGCCGCGCCTTGCCATTGGTCTATTTCGGCGATGTCGCCCGCTCCGCCGGGCTTGCCGACGACGACCAGATCCGCGACCGGGTGAATAAGGCGATTACCGGCATTTTGGCCAATCAGGCGTCCAATGGCGGCTTCGGATTGTGGCGGCCTGGTAGCGGCGATACCTGGCTCGATGCCTATATCACCGACTTTCTGGGCCGCGCCAAGGAGGCCGGCTATGACGTGCGGCAGGCGGCCTTCGACCTGGCGCTCGACAATCTTTCCAACCGCATGGCCTATACGTCGGATCTGAGCGATGGCGGCCGCGATGTCGCCTATGCGCTCTATGTGCTGGCGCGCAACGGCCGCGCGGCCATCGGCGACCTGCGCTACTATGCCGATGCGCGGATGGACCGTTTCGATACGCCGCTCGCCAAGGCGCAGGTCGGCGCCGCATTGGCACTCTATGGGGAAAACGACCGGGCCAAATCAGCCTTCAAGGCGGCGGTCGCGGCGCTCGGCAAGACCGAGGACGCCAATCTATGGCGGACCGATTACGGCTCGTCCCTGCGCGATTCGGCGGCCGTCCTGACCCTCGCCGCCGAGACCAAATCGGCCAATGTCGACCTGCAGCCGCTGACGGCGCGCATCCTGCGCGGCCGGGCAGCGACACCACGCACCAGCACCCAGGAAAATGCCTGGCTGCTGCTTGCCGCCCACGCGCTCACCGATATCGACAACAAGAACGACCTGGTGATCGACGGGGAAGCCGTGAATGGGGCGGTGTTCCGCAAATTCGCCGCCGGACACCTGCAGGACAGGGCGATCGTGATCGAAAACCGTGGCGGCCAGGACCTGGAAGCGGTGCTGACGGCGACCGGAGTGCCGGTGGAACCGGAGCCGGCGACCGAGGCCGGCTATACGATCACCCGCAGCCATTACGACCTGGAGGGGCGGCAGATCGAAATCAGCGATGTGGCGCAGAATACCCGCTTCGTCACGGTACTGACTATTGCCGCGACGGCGGATGAGCAGGCGCGGCTGATCGTCTCCGATCCGCTGCCGGCGGGCTTCGTCATCGACAATGCCAATCTGCTGCGCGGTGGCGATGTGGGCGCGCTGAACTGGCTGACCCTGGAAGAGGCGCCGCGCCATGTGGAGTTCCGCGCCGACAAGTTCGTGGCCGCAATCGACCGCGAGGTCGGCGCCAACGACATCAATCTGGCTTACATCGCCCGCGCGGTGGCGCCGGGCACCTATGCCCATCCGGCGGCAACGGTGGAGGACATGTACCGGCCCTATCGCTATGGGCGCATGGCCTCGGGCATGGTCACCGTGACGGCAGACCAATAGGCCCCGGGAGCCCGATCGAGTGGCCGCGCTTAAAGCCCTGATCAGGCCCGTTCCGGTGGCGATCGCCATTGCCGCGGTCGCCGCTGTCGCCGCGCCGCTTGCCCTGCGCCTTGTGAGCGACTCCTATCCTGTGTCGATCGCTGAACCGGCGGTCTCGGTCGAGGTGCGCGACCGCCATGGCGACTTGCTGCGGCCCTTCGCGGTGGCCGATGGGCGCTGGCGGCTCGGGATCGACCTGGACAAGGTCGATCCGTTGTTGATCGCCATGATCATCGCCTATGAGGACAAACGATTTCATCGCCATTCCGGGGTCGATCCGTGGGCGCTCTCCCGTGCCGCCGGGCAATTGGTAATGAACGGGCGGATCGTGTCGGGCGGATCGACCGTGACCATGCAGCTCGCGCGATTGCTGGCCGATGGCGAAAGCCGGTCATTTGCCGGCAAAATTAATCAGATCCTCGCCGCCCGAGCCTTGGAAACCCGCCTCGACAAGCGGCAGATTCTGTCCCGCTACCTGACGCTCGCGCCCTATGGCGGCAATCTGGAAGGCGTGCGCGCGGCGTCTTTGGCCTATTTCGGCAAGGAGCCGGTAAGGTTGACCCCGGCCCAGGCGGCCTTGCTGGTCGCCCTTCCGCAGGCACCCGAACACCGCCGGCCGGACCGCCATCCGGCGGCGGCCCGCGCCGCCCGCGACCGGGTACTTCAACGCATGGCCGAGGCCGGTGTGATCAGCGCCGATGCGGCCCGCGCCGGCTCCAAGGAGCCGATACCGGTGCGCCGCCGAGCCTTTCCGCTGCTCGCCGCCCATGAGGCCCGCCGCACCCTTGCCGCCAATCCGGACCGACGCATACACCGGCTGACGCTTAACGGCAGCCTTCAGGGGCGGCTTGAACGGCTGGTCACGGAGCGGATGACGGCCGCCGACAAATATCTGTCGCTGGCCATGGTGGTCGCCGACCACAGGACCGGAGATATCGTCGCCCGGATCGGATCGGCCGGCCTGCTCGTCGATGACCGGCGCGGCCATATCGACATGACCCGCGCCGTGCGCTCGCCCGGATCGGCGTTGAAACCCTTGATCTATGGCCTTGCCTTCCAGGAGGGACTGGCGCATCCGGCAAGCCTGGTGGAAGACCGGCCGACCGCCTTTGGCGGCTATGAGCCGGGCAATTTCGACAAGACCTTTCAAGGCACGGTAACGGTTCGCACCGCGCTGGCCCAGTCGCTGAACGTTCCGGCAGTGCTCCTGCTTGACGCCGTCGGGCCGGCGCGGCTGGTGGCCGCCTTGCGCCGGGCCGGCATGCGCCCGGACCTGCCACAGGTCACACCGCCCGGCCTGGCGATCGGGCTCGGCGGCATCGGTGTGACGCTGACCGACTTGGTGGCCCTTTATGGCGCGCTCGCCCGGGGCGGCAAGCCGGTCGCCCTGCGCATCGATGCCGATAGCGAGCCGATCGCAGGATCAACAACCCCGATCCTCGACCGCCGGGCGGCGTGGCAGGTGGCCGACATTCTGGCCGGCACGCCCAGGCCGGTCGGTGCCTCCGGCGAGCACATCGCCTTCAAGACCGGCACGTCCTACGGCTATCGCGACGCCTGGGCGATCGGCTTCGATGGTCGCCATGTCATCGGCGTGTGGGTCGGCCGGCCGGACGGCGCGCCGGTGCCGGGCCAGACCGGCTACGAGACCGCGGCCCCTTTGCTCTTTGAGGCCTTTGCCCGCCTCGGCCAGGATCGCGCGCCGTTGCCGAAGCCGCCGGCGGGCACCCTGATCGCGCCGACCGCCGACTTACCCGCGCCCCTGCGCCGGGTGCACCATCCCGAATTCGGCATCCTGCAACGCGCCACGGGACCGGAAATCGCCTATCCGCCACACCGGGCGCGGATCGATGCGGGCGGGGCGGATTCCGGCGGTGGACCTTTGGTGCTCAAGGTTCGCAACGGCGCCCCACCCTTCATCTGGTTCGTCAACGGCGCGCCCGTGGCCCGCGCCCCCTTCGGCCGGCCGCAGCGCTGGCACCCGGACGGCCCCGGCTTCGCGGCGATCAGCGTGGTCGATGCCAATGGCAAGGCGGACCGGGTTTCGGTCTATGTGGAGTGACGGCTGGATAATCGGGGATCAATAGCGGTGCCCAAGTCCCCCCCTCCCTAACCCTCCCCCTCCAGGGGGGAGGGGACGCTGTGGCGCCTCAGTGCATCCGAAAACTCGCCTGAGCAATTGGGGTAAGCACACGACCGAAAATCTTGCCGATCTCCATTCCCTCCCCCCTTGGAGGGGGAGGGCTAGGGAGGGGGGGATCGGCCGTCCGGTTTGTCCCGGAAAAACCCGATTGCATTTTAGGGGATCCATGTTCGGAATGCCGTTGTCAAACGACAAACGTCAGCAAACCGGCCCCCCGATCCGTCATTGCCGATTGCAAGCATTGCCGACACCACGCTAAGGTTGGCCAATCAGGTTTCCAATCGCTCAAGCGATCGAGAAAGTCCGGCACGAACCGGACGCCGAAACGAACTAGGGAGAGATATCATGGTGACATTTAGCAAGCTTACCGCGCTGGCCGGGGCCTTGGCCCTGGGTACGGTGTTGGCGGTCGTTGCCCCGGCGTCGCAAAGCCGTGCCGAGGATTGCCCGCGCAGTTTCCTCGACAAGCAATATTGCGATCGCGATGGTGATCTGGTCGCCGACCTGCCGCTCGATCCGAGCCAATGGGTCGATCCCGACACCATTATCTTTTCCTATACTCCGGTCGAGGATCCGGCGGTCTATGAAAAAGTCTGGGCCGGCTTCATCGATCACATGAAGAAAACCACTGGCAAGGACGTGGTGTTCTTCCCGGTTCAGTCCTATGCCGCCCAATATGAAGCCATGCGGTCGGGCCGCCTGCATGTGGCCGGCGTCAATACCGGCGGCAATCCGGTTGCCGTGGCCTGTGCCGGTTTCGTGCCCTTTGCCATGATGGCCTCCAAGGACGGTTCCTACGGCTATGAGATGGAAATCATCGTGCCGGCCGGGTCCGACATCAAGTCGCCGGCCGATATCAAGGGTCGGACCATGACATTCACTTCGCCGACCTCCAATTCCGGCAACAAGGCCCCGTCGGCGCTCTTGAAATCGGAATTCGGCCTGGTCAAGGAGGTGGATTTCAAGACCAACTTCTCCGGCAAGCATGACAATTCCGTCGTCGGTATCGCGAACAAAGACTACGAAGTCGCCTCGGTTGCCAATTCTGTTATGAACCGCATGTTCGACCGCGGTGTCGTCAAGAAGGATCAGATCACTTCAATCTACAAGTCGGAAACCTTCCCGACCACCGGCTACGGGCATGCCCACAATCTGCATCCGGCCGTCGCCGCGACGATCAAGCAGGCCTTCTTCACCTTCCCCTGGGAAGGCTCCGACCTGCAGGCGGAATTCAAAAAGGAAGGCAAGTTCGTCGCCATCCATCACAAGTCCGATTGGAACGTGATCCGCAAGATCGATGCCGCCAACGGCGTGGAATATACCTGCAAGTGACGATCCCGTTCAGGAGCCGGGCTGTCGCGCGGCTCCGATTTTCAATGCCGTAAAACGGGGGCTGCGCGCCATCAAGGGCGTGCAGGATGCGTATGCTGCGTCTCGTCAATTTGGAGAAGCGTTATAGAACCGGCGACCTGGCCCTGAAAGGGGTCAATCTGGAGGTGCCGGACGGCCAGGTGATGGCCTTGATCGGGCCGTCTGGCGCCGGAAAGAGCACGCTGATCCGCTGTGTCAATCGCCTGGTGGAACCGTCCTCCGGCCAGGTCTTCATGGGAGACATGGAACTGACCGGCCTGTCGCGCGGGCAGTTGCGCCGGGCGCGCCGGCAGATGGGCATGATCTTCCAGGAATATGCCTTGGTCGAGCGGCTGACGGTGATGGAGAATGTGCTGTCCGGCCGGCTCGGCTATGTGGGCTTCTGGCGTTCTTATTTCCGCAAGTTTCCGCAATCCGATATTGACGAGGCGTTCCGGCTATTGGAGCGCGTCGGGCTCGAACACATGGTCGATAAGCGGGCCGACGAATTGTCGGGCGGCCAACGACAGCGGGTCGGCATTTGCCGCGCCCTGATCCAGAATCCGCAGCTTCTACTGGTCGACGAGCCGACCGCCTCGCTCGATCCAAAGACGTCGCGGCAGATCATGCGCCTGATCTGCGAATTGTGCGCCGAACGCAATCTATCGGCGATCATCAATATCCACGATGTCATGCTGGCGCAAATGTTTGCCGAACGCATTGTCGGCCTGCAATTGGGAGAGATCGTCTATGACGGTCCGCCGAATGGCCTGACCGCCGATGTATTGACGCAGATCTATGGCGAGGAGGATTGGGAGGCGACCATCCAGACAGTCGAGGACGACGATGAGGCCGGCGGAGAAGACGGCGATGGCGCCGCTACCCATGGCGAACATGGATCCGTGCAGCCCGATCGCGACCGCATGGCCGGCATGACCTGAGTCCGCTCCCGATGTCGACCACCCTCACCCAATCCCGCCGTTGGACGCGGCCGCCCTTCATCAAGAACCCGACCCTGCGCTGGGCGATCTGGTTGGGCGTCGCCGTCTATCTGGCGCTGGCGCTCGGCACCATGGAAGTCAATTGGGCCCGCGTCGCCGACGGCCTGCCGCGCGGCTCGAAATTCCTAACCGCCTTCTTCCCGCCCGATTTCATCTCGCGCTGGGACGAGATCGTCAAAGGCATATCGGAAAGCCTGTGGATGACGGTGGTCTCGACCGTCATCGGCATCGCCATTTCGATCCCGATCGGCCTCGGCGCGGCGAAGAACCTGGCGCCGGCACCGGTTTACTATTTCTGCCGGGGCGTGCTTGCGGTGTCCCGGTCCTTCCAGGAAGTGATCATCGCCATTTTCTGCGTCAAATTGTTCGGCTTCGGCCCTTTTGCCGGCATGGTGACACTGAGCTTCGCCACGATCGGATTTTACGGCAAGCTGATTGCCGAGGATATCGAGGACATGGATCCGGGCCAGGCGGAAGCGGTGCGGGCGACGGGCGCCGGCTGGTTCCAATGGCTGAATTACGCGGTGCAGCCGCAGGTGCTGCCGCGCATGATCGGGCTTGGGCTTTACCGCCTGGACATCAATTTCCGGGAATCGGCGGTGGTCGGCATTGTCGGTGCCGGCGGCATCGGCGCCACGCTGAACACCGCGTTCGACCGTTACGAATTCGATTCCGCCGCGGCCATCCTGCTGGTCATTATCGGCATCGTCATGGTCGTGGAATATACATCCGGTTATGTCCGCAAATGGGTGCAATAACAGTGGTTGTACGCACACAGGGTGAAACGAAAGTCTGGCACCGCCGCGACCGGGCGAAACAATTCGCGATCTGGGCCGGCTACCTGATCGCCACCGCCATTTTCGTTTATTGCTGGAACCTGATTTCCGAAAAGACCACCTGGTTCTTCGTCTGGGATGCGCCCAATCAGGCAGCCGACCTCGCCGCCCGCATGGTGCCGCCGAAATGGAGCTATATGAGCCAGCTCTGGGTGGCCGTCTGGGATACGATCAACATTGCCACTTTGGGTACGGTCATCGCCATTATTCTGGCGGTCCCCACCGCCTTTTGCGCCGCCCGCAACACCACGCCGAGCGTCGCCTTCGTGCGCCCCGTTGCCCTGTTCATCATCGTCGCCTCACGCTCCATCAATTCCCTGATCTGGGCCCTGATGCTGGTGACGATTGTCGGGCCGGGCGTGTTTGCCGGCGTCATCGCCATCGGGCTTAGATCGATCGGCTTTTGCGCCAAACTGCTCTATGAAGCGATCGAGGAAATCGACGAAAACCAGGTGGAGGCGGTGACGGCGACCGGCGCCAGCGGCACCCAGGTGCTTGCCTATGGGATCGTACCCCAGGTGATGCCCGCCTTTGCCGGCATTTCGGTGTTCCGCTGGGACATCAATATCCGCGAATCCACCGTGCTCGGCCTGGTCGGCGCCGGTGGCATCGGCCTGCAGCTCAATGCCTCGATCATGAACCTCGCCTGGACCCAGGTGTCGTTGGTGCTTCTCGTAGTGATCGCCACGGTGATCGTGTCGGAATGGGTGTCGGCAAAGGTGCGCCACGCGATTATCTGACGATTTCCAGCTTCAGTCGCGGGCCGATTTCCGTGAAGCCTTCGCGCAGATAAAATTGCAGGGTTCGGTCCCAGGCCGGTTGATCGGGGGCGCCGTAACGTCCGTTCAACTGCCGCAACCTATCGACTGCCACCGGGTCGGCGAGTATCACGATTCAGGTAATTGGGCCTATTTCGACCTGGACGCCAGGGCTCGACGCGTTAATTTGATCCGGATTATGTCCCCGCCGAATGGCGATACTGGCAAAAGAGGCAAATCATGGCGGCTCGTGATCTTTATTTCCTTCCCCTTGTCGCTGCCGGTGGTCTGGCCACCCTGTTATTGCTCACGCCCGTGCCCCTGGCCGCCCAGGAAAGCCAGCCTGCCGCCGAGCCGTCGGCCGGGCCGCAGGCGCCCGCCCACCCCCTCGCCGATGCCCTGCAGGCGCGGCTTGAGACCGATGGCGGGTCGCAGAGCGGAGACGCGGCCGATGCGCGGATCATCGAGCTTTACGATTTCTACGAACATCGCGGCTATGCGCCGGTCTGGGTCGACGACCGGGGCGTAACCAAGCGCGCCCGCACCTTCGTGGACCTCCTGCGGGCCGGCCATGAGGACGGCCTGCATCCGAGCGACTATCACCCGGATGCCCTGACATTTGGATTCGGCGCGCGGACGCCGGAGCAGCTCGCCGACCTGGAAGTGGCCCTGTCGAAGACTTTTTTCGACTACGTCCAGCATATGGGCGCCGGCCGGGTGCGGCCGAACAAGGTGAACCGGGAGATCGTGATCTATCCGGAAGGGCCGGATCCGCAGATTGCCTTGGAGGGCGCGGCGCAGGCCGACGATCTGAAAGCCTTTGCCGCATCGTTGGCGCCACAGACCCCGAATTATTCCAGGCTGAAGGCAGCGCTCGCCACGTTCCGGGCGATCGACAGGGCCGGCGGCTGGACAATCGTGCCCGACGACGAGGTGTTGAAACCGGGCATGAGCCAGGAACGGGTGCCGATCCTGCGCACGCGGATGATCGAGGCCAGCGACCTGAAGGACGGCGCCCATGAGGGCGATGTCTATGACGGCGCGCTGGTGGAGGCAGTGGAGCGGTTCCAGTTCCGCCATGGCCTGGAAGTCGATGGGGTCGTGGGCCGCAACACGTTGAACGAAATTAACATTCCGGTCTCCGCCCGGGTGCGCCAGATGGAATTGAATATGGAGCGCCGGCGCTGGATGAAGGACGATCTCGGGGACTATTACGTCTTCGTCAATCTGGCGGACCAATATCTGAAAGTGGTCTCCAACGACAAGACCACCCATACGGCGCGGCTGGTGGTCGGCAAAACCTATCACCGCACGCCGGTCTTTTCGGAAACCATGACCTATATCGACATGAACCCTTATTGGAACGTGCCCTATTCGATCGCGGTCAATGAATATCTGCCGAAGCTGAAGCGCAATCCGGGAGCGCTCGGAAGCCAGAATATAAGGGTCTTTTCCGGCAATGCGCCGATCAGCCCCCATGCGGTCTCCTGGACCAGCTATTCGCGCGGCAACTTCCCGTTTCGCCTGCGTCAGGATCCGGGGCCGCGCAACGCGCTCGGCCGCATCAAGTTCATGTTTCCCAATAAATACAACATCTATATCCACGACACGCCGTCGAAGCGCCTGTTTTCGAAGGCCCAGCGGGTCTTCAGCCATGGCTGCATGCGGGTGCAGAATCCGTTGGACCTGGCGGCGGAACTGCTCGGCCGCGAGGGCTGGGACCTGGCGCGCATCGAACGGCAGATCAATTCGGGCAAGAAGCGGATCGTCAAGCTGACATCCCCGATCCCGGTCCATGTCACCTATCTAACGGCCTGGGTCAACAAGGATGGCTCGGTGCATTTCCGCCGTGACGTCTACGGCCGCGACAAAAGGCTCGACGCGGCCCTGGCGCGGGTTGTGGCGCAGGCGCGGTAGGCGATTTTGGACAATATAATTGGATACAGTTTCCACAGTCATTCCCGCGAAAGCGGGGATCCAGGGCAGGGCGCAAATGCCGATGTTTGTGGCTCTGGATTCCTTTGAGTCACGCGCGAAGTGGTCTGGGGCCAGACCATCCCGCCATCGATCAAACCGCCTGTGCAAGGCCGCGAATGTGATCGCCGATTTCGTGGGGATTGACCAAGGCCTGGCGGATCAGCCGGTCGAAATGGTTGGTCAGCGCCCGGATGTGCTCGGTGCCGTTGAGCACCAGATACATGTCGCCGATATAGATCGCCGCCCGGAGCGGGCCGAACACCGTATAGGGCGCCGAATAAAGGCTGATCCCGTCGAATAGAAACAACCGGAATGTGGGATAGAGTTCGCTGCACAGGGTCGCCATTTGATCGAGCTGACGACGCCGGGCGGCCACATCGAGCCCGCGCCAGATGCCATGGCCGGCGGCGAAGTCGGTGAGCCGGTGCATGGGCATGCAGACTTCCATGTCGGTTTCCGGCCGGCGGCTGTAATCGCGGCGCTGCACCGCCTCGCGGATGATTGTTTCCGGCCGCGGCCCTTCGCCTGCGCCGTGCTGGTATTCGATCACCTCGGCCGTGCGCAACAAATCCGGGATCTGCGACGGCACATAGCGGATCTTGTAGCCGATCGCCTCGGCGTGCCATTTGGCCAGTTGGGTATCGTCGGAGCCGGCCTGCAATTCCTCGATTTCCAGGGTTTCGGCGAATTGCGAGGCGATGCGGTCGCTTTGGGTCAGGCCGAGCAGCCAGTCGACGGAGACCTGATGGGCCTCGCCGATGCGCTGCAAGGTCTCCACCCGGGGCAGGCGGGTGGAACGGGCGGAGAGCAATTGGCTGAGCGCCGATCGGTCGAGGCCGATTGAGCGGGCAAAGGCCGCCTGGCGCAGGCCGCTGCGGCGAATGACATTTTGAAGGCGGGATCGGAATTGATCCTGGAGGTCCCGTTTGTCCATCGACTTTGTTGTGTTATCGCATATTTCGTTGTGTAACCTTAAACTTCTGCTAATTCGCGCATCATTGTCAACGTTTGCGACGCGTATTCACATTGTCGTGAGCGCGATTTTCGGTAGTTTTGTCTCATCACTCAAACACTTCTACCGAGCCGCCCATGCCCACGCGATCTCAGCCCCGCACGCCGACGGCCATCGAATGGCCGACGCTGCTTCTCGTTGCCGGCTGTTATGGCCTGTGGGCCCTGAGCCTGGCGGCAATCAGCTACTTCGGCTGGTGGGCGGCGCCGCTCGCCGTCGTGACCGTGGCGCTACATTCTTCCTTGACCCATGAGGCGATCCACGGCCATCCGACGCCCTGGCCGCGGCTCAACGAAATGCTTTTGAGCCCGCCGCTGGCGCTGTTGATCCCCTATCGCCGGTTCATGGACCTGCATCTGCGCCATCATCAGGTCGAATTGACGGATCCGGACCAGGACCCGGAATCGTTTTATTTCAAGCCCGACGACTGGCGCCGGCTGCCGGTACCAATTCAGTGGATGTTCACGATCAATAATAGCCTGATCGGCCGACTGGTTCTGGGCCCCGGCATCTATGCAATCCGTTTCCTTCATAGCGAATTGCGGGCGATCCTGGCGGGCGACCGCCGGGTGCTCGGCCATTGGCTGGTCCATCTGCCGCGGCTGGGCCTGGTCATCCTTGCCGTCGTTACGGTCGCCGGCCTGTCGCTGCCCGCCTATATTCTGCTGGTCGCCTATCCATCCATGTCGCTCATCGCGTTGCGCACCTTTGCCGAACACCAGGCCGACGACGCACCGGCACGCCGCACCGCGATCATCGAAGCGTCGCCGTTCCTGTCGCTGTTATTCTTGAACAACAATCTGCATGTGGTGCATCACACCCATCCGGGGCTCGCCTGGTATCGCATCCCGGCCCGCTATCGGGCGGCGAAGGCCGCCTATCTGGCGGAAAATGGCGGCTATACTCTTTCCGGATACGGCGAATTGTTCCGCCGCTACGCGTTCCGGGCAAAGGAGCCGGTGGAATTTCCGCAGCCGTAGGAAATAACGGTCAACCCGGTAAGCTGACGATCCCATGATCGCCGCCCTGCCCATGTATGACTGGCCGGAAATACGCGCCGCGACGGACCGTCTGTGGGGCGCCCTGGCGGCGGCCTTACGAGACAAGGGGATTGCCGCGCCGTCGGCCTTGAATCGCACGCTTGACATGACGACCATCTGGCCTCATCCGGATCTGCTGTTCGCCCAGACCTGCGGCTATCCGATGATGACCGGCCTGTGCGGGGAAGCACAGCTTGTCGCCACGCCGGGCTACCGGGTGCCCGGCTGCGACGGTCCGTTTTATTCAAGCTGGCTGATCGCCCGGCGCTCGGGACCGGTGGCCCGTCCCGCGGACGCGATCGGTCGGCCGGTCGCCGTCAACAGCCGCCATTCACAATCCGGCTATGCGGCCCTGCGAGCGGTGATGGCCGATTATTACCGCGGTGAGGCCCTGTTTTCTAAGGTCGTCGTAACGGGTGGTCATCGCCAATCGCTGGCAGCGGTGGCAGCCGGCGAAGCGGATCTCTGCGCCGTCGACGCGGTCTGCTGGGCGCTGGCGCAACGCCATGACGGTGACCGGTCGGCGGGTTTGCAGATCGTCGGTCAATCACCCTCCGTGCCGGGTCTGCCCTTCATTACCGGCGCCGCCCAAAACGCGGCAACGGTCGCTGCAATGCGCGACGCCCTGGCGGCGGTCCTCGCCGGTCCCGATCTTGCGGAAACGCGGGACGCACTGTTCTTGGACCACGTCCAGGTGCTTCCGCGCGCCGCCTACAAGTCGATATTGGAGATGGAAAACGCGGCGATTTCAGCCGGCTATAAAGAGGTTCACTGAAATTGTCAGTCGCCGAACAATCGTTGCAACAGGCCGCCGCCTGACGATTTGGGCGGGGTGACATCACCGGCTTCTCCGGGGGTCCGGAGGATGCGGGCAGCCGGTCGCGGCACCTGCTTGGCGGGCACCGGAGCCGGCTCCGGATCCGCCGCCGCCGTTTGCTGGTCGGCCTGATAGGCGCCCGGCAGGGCCGCCACTGCCATATCCTCGTGGGCAGTGCGCATGATCTCAGCCCAGATTTCTGCCGGCAATGTACCCCCCGTCGCCTTGCGGGTCGGTTCGCCATCGTCGTTGCCGAGCCAGACGCCGGCAATATAGGTGCCGGTATAGCCGATGAACCAGGCATCGCGGAACTTCTGGCTGGTACCGGTCTTGCCGGCGGCCGGGCGGCCCGGCAGGGCAGCCCGCTTGGCGGTGCCGCTGACCAGGGTTTCGGCCAGCATATCGTTCATCATCGCCACATGGCGGTCGGCAATGATCTTGCCGGGTCCGGAACCGGACCGCTGGAACAGCACCTTGCCGCTGGCGGTATGAATGCGTTTGACCACATGGGGCATGACCCCGTTGCCGCCATTGGCGAACGGCACATAGGCCGTCGTCAGTTCCAGAAGCGAGACCTCCGAGGTACCGAGTGCGATTGACGGGGTCGCCTTCAGTTTCGAGGCGACGCCCAAGCGATGCGCCGTGCGCACGACCCGCGCCGGACCGACCTCATGGGCGAGCTGTGCCGCCACAGTATTCAGCGAATAGGACAACGCCTTTTTCAGGGTCACCTTGCCATAGTAGCGCTTGGTATAGTTGCGCGGACGCCAGCCTTTAATGGAGATCGGCCCATCCGTGCGAATGGTGGATGGCGTCATGCCGCGTTCCACCGCCGCCAGATAAACGAAGGGCTTGAAAGCGGAGCCCGGCTGGCGATAGGCGGCGACGGCGCGATTGAATTGGGAGGCGGCATAGTCGCGGCCGCCGACCATGGCCTTGACCGCGCCGGTGCGATCGAGCACGATTGCCGCGCCCTGACCGACGCCGAGCTTATCCCCGCGCTCCGCCAGCCGCGCGCGCAGGGCCCGTTCCGCGCTGCCCTGAATGGCGGCGTCGATGGTGGTGTCGACAATGATGTCCTCGTCGATGGCGCCGATATAGCCTGGCAGCCGGTCCATCACCCAATCAGCCACGTAATTGCTGCTTGCCGAATTGTGACGGCCCACGGCCCGCGCCGGCTCCGACAGGGCGAGGTCCATTTCGCGCCGGGAAATGTAGCCCTCGTCCTCCATGGCGGCGATGACCAGCTTGGCACGCGCGATGGAGGCTTCCGGATTACGGGTCGGCGCATAGCGCGACGGGGCCTTAAGCAGAGCCGCCAGGGTGGCCGCCTCGGCCAGCGTCACATGGCGCGCGGTCTTGCCGAAATAGCGCCTGGCCGCAGCGTCGACACCATAGGCGCCGGCGCCGAAATAGACCCGGTTCAAATACATTTCCAGGATTTCGTCTTTGGAATAGCGGGCTTCCAGCCACAGGGCGAGCACCACTTCCTGCATCTTGCGCTTGATCGTCCGGTCGGGCTCCAAAAACAGGTTCTTGGCGAGCTGCTGGGTCAGGGTCGAGCCGCCCTGGACCAGCTTGCCGCGGCGGATATTGGTGACCATGGCCCGTGTCAGCCCGATCGGATCGACACCGAAATGGCTACGAAAGCGCCGGTCCTCAATCGCCATCACCGCCTGCGGCAGGTAGGGCGGCAATTGTTCCAGCCGCACCGCCTCGCCACCGGTATCGCCGCGATTGGCCAGCAATTGGCCGTTCGTTGAGACGATACGAACATTGGGTGGCCGTTTGGGCACCTTCCATTCTGATGTCTGCGGCAGGAAGGCGGCGTAGTAAGCCAGAACCGCGGTGACGCCGATCACCGCCCAGACGCCCAGAACCGCGGTCCAATAGGCGGTGCGCCGGGCGGCGCGCGCCCAAAATCCCGGCTTCTTTGTGCGCTTGCGCCGGTCGCCCGGCGGCGTCTTGCGGGACTTTGATTTGGCCGCCGGTTTCTTTTTGGTCGTCGATTTGGTTGCCGCTTTCGTACCCTTGCGGCGTCCCGACTTGGTACCGCCATCGACGCGGTCGCCGTCCGTCAGGCGCAGGTCCAGGACAGTACCGACGGACAGTTTGGGTTCGATGCGGCCGGAGCCACCACGCTTTTTGGCCATGGGCGCGAAACTCGTGCGTTCAAAACTAATTTATCTTGCCGTATCTTGAAACGGCCCGACTGAGTCGACAGCCGCTGAGTGGACGCTAAATGCGGCCTTTTAAGGGGCGGTAAATCCGCTTTTTACCGATCCTTTAAATCACCGATTAGGGTTAACGCATCGCTTTGCGGTAATACTTTGTTAAGCCTGTTGGCACCGGGGTCGGGACGTTGGTGCCCCGATCAGCGTATTTTCCCCTAAACGGCATCGATCTTGCGAGGTCGCAGGCATGTCTATCAATCCGTCCCATTCCGGGCGGGTCGACTGGGTCGACTACGCCAAGGGCCTGTGCATCATCCTCGTGGTGATGATGCATTCCACGCTGGGCGTCGAAAAGGCGGCCGACGAAACCGGCTGGCTGGGGCTCGTCGTCGCGTTCGCCCGGCCTTTCCGCATGCCGGATTTCTTTCTCATTTCCGGTCTGTTCCTCGCCCGGGTGATCGATCGCGATTGGCGCACCTATCTCGACCGGAAGGTCGCTCATTTCGCCTATTTCTACATTCTATGGGTGACGATCCAATGCGCCTTCCGTTGCCTGCAGCAAGCCGAAAGCCTGGCTGACGTTCCGTTCCATTTAGCCTATGCGATGGTCCATCCGTTCGGCGCCCTGTGGTTCATCTATATGCTGCCCGTCTTTTTCGTGGTCACCAAACTGACCCGAAATGTGCCATGGTGGATCGTTTTGGGTATTGCCGCCCTGTTGGAGATCGCGCCCGTCCACACCGGATATACGCCGATCGACGAGTTCGCCGCGCGCTTCGTGTACTTTTATTCCGGTTATATTTTCGCCCCGATGATCTTTCGCTATGCGCGGCTCGCCGCCGACCATGTCGGTGCCGCTTCGGCCGTCCTCACCGCCTGGGCGATCGCCAACGGGATCATCGTCTTCAGCGGATATGGCGACCTGCCGGTGGTCAGCCTGGGCCTCGGCTATGCCGGCGCCGGTGCCATCGTGTGTATCGGCGCGATCCTGACGCGGATCAAATTCGCCGACGCGGTCCGCTATTGCGGTGAACATTCGATCGTCATCTATCTCGGCTTCTTCCTGCCGATGAGTGTTACCCGTATGGCATTGTTGAAGTTTGGCGTCATCAGCGATGTGGGCACGATTTCTGCAATCGTGACGATCATCGCCACGATCAGTCCGATCATTCTGTTCTGGATCGTGCGCGACACCCATTTCAGCTTCCTGTTCCGCCGGCCGGCCTGGGCCTATCTGCCGCGGCGGCGCCCGGTGATGCAGGCGGCGGAGTAGAGCCTGTTATTAGAACAAGTCGCTAACAACCTCCCCGTCATCCCGTGCGCATCGCAGCATGAAATGCTGCCATGCAGACACGGGGATCTCTTCCTAGAAGCGCCGAGTGTTTCTGTGGGATCCCGTGTCTGCAGCGCATCACTGCGTGCTGCGCAGCGCACGGGATGACGCGGTGCTTTTGTGACGTGCCGCGCCGCGCTCAGGATGACGCGGGCGAAATCGATTGGGAAAACAAAGGTCGGTAAGCTGATAATCGCTGATTGCGATCAGCTACGCTCGAGCACCGGTCGATTGCACGGGATCATCTGACAAGTTTTGAACAGTCGCCATATATTGCGACGAACGGGCTTTCCTCCGCGCTACTGTGCGGGCATAGTCCGGCCATGGCTGAAACGACGATAGACCCGCAACCGATCAAGCCCGGCGACCATGTGTTCCTGGTCGACGGATCATCCTATATTTTCCGCGCCTATCACGCGCTGCCGCCGCTGACCCGCAAATCCGACGGGCTGCCGGTGGGCGCTGTGTCCGGCTTTTGCAACATGTTGTGGAAATTGCTGCGCGAGGCCGACGAGAGCGCGGCCGGGGTGACGCCGACCCATATCGGCGTCATTTTCGATGCCAGCGCGGTCACCTTCCGCAATGAGATCTATGATCAATACAAGGCCCACCGGCCGGATCCGCCGGAGGATTTGCGGCCGCAATTCGGTCTGATCCGCCAGGCGGTGGAAGCCTTCAGTGTGTCGTCGATCGAGCAATTGGGCTTTGAGGCCGACGACCTGATCGCCACCTATACGGTGCAGGCGGTGGAGGCCGGGGCCGACGTCACCATCATCGCCTCCGACAAGGATCTGATGCAATTGATCCGCCCCGGCGTGGTGATGGTCGATACCATGAAGGACAAGCGCATTTCGGACCCGGAAGTGCGCGAGAAATTCGGCGTCACACCGGACAGGGTTGTCGACGTGCAGGCGCTTGCCGGCGATTCGGTGGACAATATTCCCGGCGTGCCGGGCATCGGCGTCAAGACGGCGGCGCAACTGATCGACGATTACGGGGACCTGGAAACCCTGCTTGCGCGGGCGGAGGAGATCAAACAGAACAAACGGCGGCAAAACCTGATCGAATTTGCCGATCAGGCGCGGATTTCCCGGAAGCTGGTGGAATTGAAACAGGATGTCCCGGTGGAGGTACCGCTCGCCGATCTCAAGGTGCGGCCGCTGGATGGCGATCGGGCTGTCTCATTCTTAAAAGCCATGGAGTTCACCACGCTGACCCGCCGGGTTGGCGAGGTCGCCGATCTCGATATCGATACCGTCACACCCGGCACTGTCGAGATCAATCATTGGGATGCGCCGGAAGAAACACCCTCAGAATCCGGCGCAGGTGATGCAGGCGCCGCGACGCCGGCCGTCCTTGCCGATGCCCGCTGCCAGACGGTTCAGGAGATCGCCGTCAGCGCCGATGATTACGAGACGGTGACCACCCTCGACCGGCTGCAAGCCTGGGTGGACGCGGCGATCGCGCGCGGCTATGTGGCGGTCGATACCGAATCCACGTCGCTCGACGCCATGCAGGCGGATCTGGTCGGCGTGTCATTGGCCACCGAACCGGGCAAGGCCTGCTACATCCCCCTGCAGCACCGCACGGCGGGCGACCTTTTGACCGCCGACGAACCGGTCGCCGATCAGATCCCGCTGGACGATGCGCTACCGGTCTTGAAGGGCCTGTTGGAGCATCCGGCGGTTTTGAAGATCGCCCAGAACCTGAAATACGATTATCTGCTGTTGTCGCGATACGGCATTCATGTCGGCCCCTATGACGACACGATGCTGTTATCCTACGCGCTCGATGCCGGGCGCGGCGGCAACGGCATGGACGAATTGTCGAAACGCTGGCTGAACCACGCGCCAATCCCCTTCAAGGAGGTGGCCGGCAGCGGCAAGTCGCAGATCACATTCGACCATGTGCCAATCGAAAAGGCCACCGCCTATGCGGCGGAGGATGCCGACGTCACGTTGCGCCTGTGGCTGATCTTGAAGCCACGCCTGGCGGCCGACCGGCTGACCACCGTCTATGAACGGCTGGAGCGGCCAATGGTACCCGTGCTGGCGCAGATGGAAGGCCGCGGCATTGCCGTCGACCGGCAGATCCTGGCGCGCCTGTCAGGCGATTTCGCGCAAGGGGCGGCGGCCTTGGAAGCCGAAATCCACGACCTTGCCGGCGAAAGCTTCAATGTGGGCTCGCCGAAGCAGCTTGGCGAGATCCTGTTCGGCAAGTTGGGCCTGCCGGGCGGCAAGAAGACCAAGACCGGCGCCTGGTCGACCTCGGCACAGGTATTGGACGACCTCGCCGCCGAGGGCCATGACCTGCCGCGACGCATCGTCGAATGGCGGCAACTGACGAAATTAAAATCCACCTATACGGATGCTTTGCCGACTTATATTCATCCGGAAACCGCCCGCGTTCACACTTCCTATGCGCTGGCCTCGACCACTACCGGGCGGCTGTCCTCATCGGATCCGAACCTGCAGAATATCCCGGTGCGTACCGAGGAAGGCCGCAAGATCCGCACCGCCTTCATCGCCGATAAGGGCCATAAGCTGCTATCGGCCGATTACAGCCAGATCGAATTGCGGGTGCTTGCCCATATCGCCGATATCGACGCGCTCAAACAGGCCTTCGCCGACGGGCTCGATATTCATGCCATGACGGCGTCGGAAATGTTCGGCGTTCCGGTGGAGGGCATGGACCCGATGGTGCGGCGGCGCGCCAAGGCGATCAATTTCGGCATCATATATGGCATCTCCGCTTTCGGGCTCGCCAATCAATTGGGGATCGGCCGCCAGGAAGCGCGCGACTATATCGACAAATATTTCGAACGCTTCCCCGGCATCCGCGCCTATATGGAGAACACGAAGACCTATTGCCGCGCCCATGGCTATGTGGAGACGGTTTTCGGCCGGCGGGCGCATTATCCCAATATCAACGACAAGAATCCCAACCATCGGGCCTTCACCGAGCGGGCGGCAATCAACGCGCCGATCCAGGGCTCGGCGGCCGATATTATCCGCCGCGCCATGATGCGCATGGACGCGGTACTCGCCGAAGCCAAATTGTCGGCACGCATGTTGTTGCAGGTGCATGACGAACTGATCTTCGAAGTCCCCGATGACGAAGTCAAGGCGACGATCCCCGTGGTCACGGCGGTGATGGAAGAAGCGCCGCTGCCGGCGGTGGCGCTCAACGTGCCGCTAAAGGTCGACGCCCGCGCCGCCGACAATTGGGACGAGGCGCATTAGGGGCAGTCTCGTTTCCGCCAATTTCCGCCGCCATCCGTCGCATCCGGGCCAGGGTCGAAGACAGGCCATGTCGCACCCGGACATGAGTGTTACCGCCCTTGGTATTAGACCTCCCACACCAGGATCTTTCGAGACAAAAACATGAAAATCGACACACCGAAAACCGTTGCCGAATGGACTGAGCCCGCCGAAGAGGCCGCGGTGGACGATACATTGGGCGGCCGTATAGTGCGCGCCCGCGAGGCGGCGGGACTGTCGACCATCGAGATCGCCGAGCAACTCGGCGTCGACGAGGCGACGGTGACCGCCTGGGAAAGCGACCGCTCCGAGCCGCGCAGCCATCGGCTGGTGACTTTGGCCGGCCTGGTGCAAGTCAGCCCCACCTGGCTGATCGTCGGCCACGGCGAAGCGCCGGCGGAGGATAATCGAGGCGACGAACTCGACCGGATCCGCGGCGAGCTGGCGCAGTTGAAGAGCCTCCACAATTCCATCGGCGACGCGATCGACCGCATCGGGGACCAGGTGGCGCGGCTGGGTGAGGATTGACGGGACTAGAGTAGGGTTGGACGGCAGGGACCGGTCACACCCCCCCCTCCCTAACCCTCCCCCTCCAGGGGGGAGGGAATAGTCTTCGGCGCAGGGTCGGCTGCGAAACCGAAATGGATTCAGCAGTTTATTGCGTTTGGTAACCCGCCAACCGGACCACATCTTGTTCCCTCCCCCCTGGAGGGGGAGGGTTAGGGAGGGGGGATGCGGCGATGCCGGCTATACAAAGCTGCACCGGCGACCGATGGACGAGCGAAACACGCCTCCCGCATGCGGCTTGCTCTTCGGCGTAAAAATCCCCGCCCGTCATAAAACAAAATCAGCCCTTCCTTGCTTCCAGTCAATGCGCACCGGCGCCGGATCTGGCAAAGACAGGCTCCCGCAACCGGCGCCCTAGGAGCCAGATCATGTCGACCGCAGAATGGACCCCGTTTCTTGACCAGACCAATGCCCGCATGGCGGCCCTGCGCAAGGGCATGCCGGAAGCGGCCAGGGGATTTGCCGCGCTGGCGCAGGCGGCGACCGCCGATGGCGCGCTCGATGGTAAGACCAAGGAACTGATCGCCACGGCGATCGGGATCACCGCCCGCTGCGACGGCTGCGTCGGGTTTCACGTCAAGGCAGCGGTGCGGCTCGGCGCGACCCGGGAGGAGATGTTGGAGACCATTGCAATGGCCGTCTATATGGGCGGCGGCCCGTCGATGATCTACGGCGCCGAAGCGCTGTCCGCCTTCGATGAGTTCGCCGGCTAAAGACGTTGAACCGAACGGCAGCAAATATTGACAGTCATTCCGACGAAAGTGGGAATCCAGGGCTAGAGCGTCGAACGATCACATGGGATCATTTGACCGCTTTCGCGGGAATGACGATCATTGATGGGATTCAATAACATCATTCTGAGGCGCGCGCAGATCCAGGTTTCCCGGCCCAGTCCAGCTCGGGTGGGTTCAACCAAGTCCGGCGAGGCCGGCCGCGCGGACTGAATCTCCCGCGGCCGGGCCGTTATTGCTGCGGCTGCCGGGCGCCGAGCGGCATCTTGCCGGCGGAGCCGAATATCGCCGCCGCACCGGCAAGGCCGACGCCGTCGGAGCCGACCACCGTGTTGGGCACCAGCTTGCCGACGATCTGCACCAGTTCCGGCCGCCGTTCCAGCGAATTGAGCACCTTCTCCAATCCCTGCAGGATCGCCACCCGGTCCTGTCCGAGCACATTGGCCTGGGCCATCTGGCCGCGGGCCAGTTCCTCCAGATATTGCCGTTCCGCACGCCCCAAGGCGGCGCGCTCCTCCTCGCGCTGATTGGCCACCTGGACGGCGATCTGGGCCTGCACCAGGCGGGGTTGTTCATTGGCAGTGGCGCGCGCCTGCTCGGTCTCGATGCGCTTCGACTGGGCCGCCGTTTCCCGCTCATAGGCGCGCGACAATTGGTCGGCGAGTTGCACCCGCAACCGGGAGACCAGAAGTTCGGGCGGGATTGCCGGCTCGCCGAGGCGGATCTCCTTGATGTCAACCCCGGCCTTCAGCCCTTCCACCTTGATCAGGGCCTCGATATTTTCTTCCAGCGCTTCGCGATTTTCGATCAGGTCGAGCACCTTGGTCGGGCGGATCACGAATTCCGGCGGATCCTTGATCACGCCCTCATCGGTCTTTACCGGCGCCCGGATGGTGGAGCCGGCCACATTGCGGACGATGGAGCGGATCGCAGGCGTCAGGATACGATCCTCCACTTCCGCGAGACCGCCGACCGAGCCGACCACCACCGGCGCGTTTTCCGGTGTCACCTGGACCAGGGCGCGCAATTCCAGGGGAATGTCCCAGCCCTCGATCTTGACGAAGACCGCACGGTCGGCGGCGTTTTCGGGAATCGTCTCGGTGGATGAGCGCTCCGTCTGCTTGATATTGCCCTGCTGGTCGATCGACAGGTCAATGATCCGCTTCTCGTAGCCACCCTTATATTCCCAGGTCTGCACCCTTGTATCGACGATGGTCACGTCATAGGCGCGGCGATTGAGATACTCGGCGCCCGGCAGCAGGGCCGTCTTCCAGATGCCGACGCAGCCGCGCGGCACCAATGGTACGGTCAGGGCGCCGCGATGGCCGGCATCGGAGGCGCTGACCTGCTCTTCCTTGCATTCGACACCAGGCGTCGCGACATTCGACTTGACGACCCCCACATGGCCCTTGGGAATGATGGTGGCGGCGGTGTTCTTGTCGATGCGCACGTCGAAAAGGTAGCGGTTGAGGCGATAGCGCCCCGGTTTCAGAACGGTCGCCTGGGGCCCGCGAATGCCGCCATTTTTCAAGAACGTTTCGGCGCTGAGCATCTGCGACACCCGGTCGTCGGGAATTTCCGGGGCAATGAACATGCCGGTCGGCATGGCGGAGCCGTCAAGGGCGATGAGCTGGCCGTAAAAGCCTTCCGGCACGGTCACCACGTCATATTCCTCATAGTCATAGAGTACGCGGACGAAGGGGATGAGGTGAAATCCGGGGCCCAGAATCTGCGCCTGCGGGCCCTTTTCGCCGTCCAAGGCCACGATGCGGCCCTTGGGCAGTTCGTTGAACGCATAAATGCGTTTCAAATGGCCGACGCCATTGGCATCGACGAAAACGAAGGACGACGAGGCCAGCAGGAACAGGCCGACCAATCCCATCACCAGGCCGCCGGCGCGGCCGGCAAAAAATCCGGCCAGGCGGACCGCCCTACTGGCGCCGGTGGTGGAGGGCTGCGGGCGCGGCCGGAAAAACAGGATCGCACCCAGGATCAAAAGGACGAAACCGACGGCAATACCAATCATGGACTCCTACCCCCTTCACAATCTTTTTATCGCGATGGCGATCACCAACGAATCACGACCCATAGTAGCATCTGTCGGCAATACGTAAAAGAATTTATACGGCGGTAAGTTCAATTTGATTTTATATTCGATATTCTGGTTTTATTCTCTGCCATATAAATATATAAGTATTTTTACTTTATATTTTATTTGCCGATAACTATAATTTGCCTTCCACTATTCCCTTCCATTGTCGGCGCATACGGGGCAGGATGTGCGCCATTGCCAAATTCCCATTGAACGCAGGAGGACATTATGACTTGGCAGCACGGCAAATTTTACTGGAACGAATTAATGACGCGGGATGCGGAAAAGGCCAAGGCATTTTACGGCGACGCGCTGGGCTGGACCTTCAATCCGATGCCGATGCCCCATGGCACCTACTGGGTGATCATGGTCGGCGAGGAGCCGGCCGGCGGCATCATGACCATGGAGGGCCCCGATTTCGACGGCGTGCCCGAACACTGGTTCGCCTATCTGGCCGTTGACGATATCGACGCGCGGGTGGCGAAAGTGGCGGCCGGCGGCGGCACGGTCGTGCGCGCGCCGTTCGACGTGGAAGGGGTCGGGCGGATCGCCATCGTCCAAGAGCCGGGCGGCGCTCATGTGGGTTGGATGACGCCGGCCAATAGCTGATACCGAGGGCGGCGATTTTTAACCCATTTGAGGGGCCAATCGGCGGATGTCGTACCGGCCGACTTTAAGGGCCTGATCGGGTCGTGGAACCGCCGTCAGGCCTTGTCGCCGCGGCACAGCTCAGTGAGGTCCGCGGCAAAGTCGGCTTCGCGCGGCGCGCCCGGTTCGATGGACGCTGCTTACGGGATACTTATGCCGCGCTGCGCCCCGGCGGCGGCAGGCTCGGCTGGGCGGCGGCCGGTTGCGCGGCGGCGGCCTGGTGCTCGCGTCGTTCGGCCTGCATACGCAATTTGGCAGCCTCCTTGCGCTGATCGCGGGCCTGGCGCCGCCACTTGCCCTGGCCGAGCCACGTCAGGCAGCCGCCGAGCACGACACCGATCGCCACGGCGGCAAAGAGCAGCATGAAGAGCGGCAGGGTGATGCTCAAGGCCGGCGCTTCGGGCGAAAACGGATCAAGGCTCAAGGTAACCGGATGCCGGTTGATAACGGCCAGCACCAGGACGATAGCCGCCAGCGGCAGGCCGATTACAATCCATGCGAATTTTCTCATAAATCTCTCCGCGCGCGGCGTCGCACTTGGACTATCGTCACTACCGGATAATCATCGGAAACGCTTAAAAAAATCAATCGGTGTTCAACCGTTCGCGCATTTCCTTGCCGGTCTTGAAAAACGGTACATGCTTTTCGGTGACCGATACGTTCTGGCCGGTTCTGGGATTGCGCCCGATCCGCGCCGGCCGGTTCTTGACCGAAAAGGCGCCGAATCCGCGCAGTTCAACCCGGTGCCCACCCTCCAAGGCGCCGACGATCTCGTCCAGGATCGCATTGATAATATTTTCCACATCCCGCTGATAAAGATGCGGGTTGCGTTCGGCGATCACCTGGACCAGCTCGGATTTTATCATTGGATGGCCCCCGAATATTAGTAATTTCCCGTGGATTTTCTACCTGTCGGCAAGCTAGGACCCTGCCAAACCGATAACAAGCCGTCAAGCTTGAGTCGCTCAGGAATGACCGATTCCAGGGCCTTCCCGTCAAACAATGCCGGATTCAGGCCCAAGAATTGAAACAACCACCGCGCCAGGGCGCCGGTCAGGCCCAGATCTGTGGTCGTAGACCGGGGCTTCCAGTCGCGGACCGGCAGGTCCTTGGCGACCTTGTGTTCGGTCTCCAGCCAGGTGATTGCGGCCCGCTCTCCGCCCAGCGCATCGATCAGCTTGAGATCGAGCGCGCGGCCGCCCAGATAGACGCGGCCGTCGGCGAGCCTGCGGGCTTCGGCCGCATCCAGCTTGCGCCGTTCGGCGACCAGGTCGACGAACCACTCGAACGACTGATCGACCAGTTCCGCCATCGCCTGGCGGGCTTCCGGCGAAACCGGATGATAGGGTGACGGCTCGGCCTTCAACGGCGCGCTTTTAACCTCGTCGAAGGTCACGCCGACCTTGTCAAGCAGCCGGCTGAATTCACCGAACTGAAAAATTACGCCGATCGATCCGGTGAGCGTGTTGCGCCGGGCGACGATATGATCGCTGGCGAGCGCCACCATATAACCGGCGGAGGTAGCGATGGTGCGCATTTCGGCCACCACCGGCTTCTTGGCGGCCAGGCGGCGGATCGCGTCATAAAGGGCCTCGCCGCCGGCGGTGGTGCCGCCCGGGCTGTCGATGGCGATGATCACGCCCTTGACGCCGGGCGCCTTTTCGATGCGTTCGATCAGCTTCAAGGTCGGCTGATCGGCGGTGATCAGGCCCGTGATGGTGACGCGCGCCACATGGGACCGACGCGACTGCAGCAGGGAATCACCGCCACCGAAGGCGCCGATAGCGGCAATCACGGCGACCACCAGGGCCACCACGGCGACAATGCGCCAGGTGGACAGGCGGCGGCGTAGACGGCGGCGGTCCACAATGATATCGGCGTCTAACGTCATGGCCGGTTTCTCGTTCGATTTGGCGAGACCGCGCGGACGGCCAAAGGCGGCCGAAACCGGCGGACCGGGCCCGCTTAGCGGCATATGTACCACATGCGGCCGATCCGCCAACAAAAAACCCGCGCCGAAGCGCGGGTTTCACGATGCGTGGTGCCGCAGAGCCGATCTGACCCGTCAAACGGGTCATAATTCGCCGCCGGCGGTATCACTTATCCTCCGGTTCCTCCGGCTCGTCCTCTTCGCGGGCTTTTAGGGCAGCGCCGAGAATATCGCCGAGCGAGGCGCCCGAATCCGTCGACCCGTACTGGGCGATCGCTTCCTTCTCCTCCTGCATTTCCAGCGCCTTGATGGATACCGAAATGCGGCGGCTCTTCTTGTCGATCTGGGTGATGCGGGCATCCACCTTTTCGCCCGGGGCGAAGCGTTCCGGCCGCTGCTCGGAGCGGTCGCGGGACAGGTCGGAGCGGCGGATGAAGGCCGACAGGTCGGTGTCGGCGATCTTCACTTCCAGTCCGCCCTCGCGCACTTCCAGCACCTCGCAGGTGACGACCGCGCCCTTGCGGATCTCGCCGGCCGCCTCGAACGGATCGCCGCCAAGCTGCTTGATGCCGAGCGAGATGCGTTCCTTGTCGGTATCCACGTCGAGCACCACGGCCTTGACCACGTCGCCCTTGTTGAACTCGTCGATCACCTGTTCGCCGGGACGGTTCCAGTCGAGATCCGACAGATGCACCATGCCGTCGACATCGCCTTCCAGGCCGATGAACAGGCCGAATTCGGTCTTGTTCTTGACCTCGCCCTCGACTTCGGCGCCGATCGGATGGGTCTCGGCGAAGACCTGCCACGGATTGTCGAGTGTCTGTTTCAGGCCGAGCGAGATACGCCGCTTGACCGGGTCGACCTCGAGCACCATGACCTCCACTTCCTGGGAGGTGGCGACGATCTTGCCCGGATGCACATTCTTCTTGGTCCACGACATTTCCGACACATGGATCAGGCCCTCGATGCCCGGTTCCAACTCGACGAAGGCGCCGTAATCGGTGATGTTGGTGACCCGGCCGGTGAACTTGGCATCGCGCGGATATTTGGCCTCGATGCCCTCCCACGGATCGGCCTCAAGCTGTTTCATGCCGAGGCTGATGCGGTGGGTCTCCTGGTTGACCCGGATGATCTGTACCTTGACGGTCTGGCCGATGGACAGGATCTCCGACGGATGGTTGATGCGCCGCCAGGCCATGTCGGTGACGTGCAAGAGGCCGTCGATGCCGCCCAGGTCGACGAAGGCGCCGTAATCGGTGATGTTCTTCACCACCCCTTCCACGACCTGGCCCTCTTCCAGGCTCTGCACCAGTTCGGAGCGCTGTTCGGCGCGGGTCTCTTCGAGCACCACGCGGCGGGAGACGACGATATTGCCGCGGCGCTTGTCCATTTTCAGGATCTGGAAGGGCTGCGGCGTATGCATCAGCGGGGTGACGTCGCGGACCGGCCGGATATCCACCTGACTGCGCGGCAGGAAGGCGACGGCACCGTCCAAGTCGACCGTGAAGCCGCCCTTGACCTGATTGAAAATGTGGCCGGAGACCTTCTCATTGGCATTGAAGGCCACTTCCAGGCGCACCCAGCTTTCTTCGCGGCGCGCCTTGTCGCGGCTCAAAACCGCTTCGCCAAGGGCGTTTTCGACCCGTTCCAGATAGACTTCCACCTGGTCGCCGACGGTCATCTCACCGTCACGGGCCTTGGCGCCGAATTCCTTTAAGGGCACCCGGCCCTCGACCTTCAAGCCGACATCGATGACGGCGAGGTCCTTTTCAATGGCGATGATCGTTCCCTTGACGACCGAGCCCTCGGTCATGTCGGCGGCGCCATAGCTTTCATCGAGGAGTGCGGCGAAATCCTCGGTGGTCGGATTCAGTTCGGACATTGATACTCCTGAGCCTTTGCTCATCAGCGCCGGTGGTTCGTGTTGCATTTG
Source organism: Rhodobiaceae bacterium (assembly GCA_965224185.1). Taxonomy (GTDB): domain Bacteria; phylum Pseudomonadota; class Alphaproteobacteria; order Rhizobiales. The sequence goes on from OZ245042.1 coordinate 1,953,365, forward strand.
CCGTCCGTTCTCCGGCTCCAAAAGGACCCTTACCCGCCGCGTAGCGGGCCGGCGCATTCGGTCGAACGGTACGACAGTGTTATATCCGTTTCGTCAACCGGACTTCATGAACCCCCGGATTCGCGCCTTGTTACAAACGCGACGAGGGCGCGCCGGAACCGGCGCACCCGGATCGTCAGGTGCTGCGGGCGCGATCCACCAGATCCACGGCTGCACGAAACGCGGCTTCTATATCCAATTCGGTCGTGTCGAGCAAGTGCGCATCGTCGGGATTGGAGAGCGGCGCGACATTGCGCTCCCAATCGCGGGCGTCGCGGCGGCGAATGTCATCGAGGATATCGGCCTTGGCGACGTCCAGGCCGCGCGCGATCAGTTCGTTGTGGCGTCGCTCGGCACGCACCTGATCGGATGCGGTGACGAAGATTTTGACGTCCGCGTCGGGGCACACTTTGGTGCCGATATCGCGGCCATCGAGCACGGCGCCCTGCGGCGTTGCCGCGAAACGGCGCTGCACCTCCAGCAAGGCCGCCCGCACCGGCGCCATCGCCGCCACCACCGAGGCGCCCTCGGCGATTTCCGGGTCGCGCAATCCGGCCGCATCGATCGCATCGAGGTCGAGGTCGCGGGCGGCGGCCGTTGCCAGTACCACGTTCGCCGGATCGCCGCCGGCGGCGATCACCGCATGGGCGACGGCGCGATAGAGCAGGCCGGTATCAAGATGTTTCAGGCCGTAATGACGCGCCAGCTTTGCGGCAAGAGTGCCCTTGCCCGAGGCGGCGGGGCCATCAATGGCGATAATCATGACGCGGCCGCCGGTTCAAACCGCGCGCCGAGCCCGCTCATCAGCGCCAGAAAATCGGGAAAGCTGGTATCGATGACGCCAACATCATCGACGGTCACCGGGTCCCGGGCGACCAGGCCCAGTACTAAGAAGGCCATGGCGATGCGATGATCGAGATGGGTCGTCACCTTACCGCCCCCGGCCACCGGCCCGCCGCGCACCACCAACCAGTCTTCCCCCGTTTCGTGGTCGACGCCATTTTCCGCCAGGCCGGCGGAGACCGCCGCCAGGCGGTCCGATTCCTTGATCCGCAATTCGGCGAGGCCGTTCATCCGCGTCTCGCCGCGGGCACAGGCGGCGGCCACGGCGAGTGCCGGATATTCATCGATCATCGACGGCGCCCGCTCGGCCGGCACGTCAATGCCCTTGAGCCGGCTGGAGCGCACCCGCACGTCACCAACCGTTTCGCCGCCGGCATCGCGCTCGTTGGTGATCTCCACGTCGCCGCCCATGTCGCGCAAGGTGGCGATCAGGCCGGTGCGGGTTTCGTTGAGCAGCAGGTTCTCGATCGTGATGTCGCTATCGGGACAGATCAGTCCGGCCACGATCGGGAAAGCGGCGGAACTCGGATCGGCCGGTACGGCGAGATCCCGGGATTGGAGGTCGGGTTGGCCCTGCAGGGCGATGACCGTCGACCCGTCCGCCGTGTTGCGGGTCTCGATCTGCGCGCCGTAGCCGGCAAGCATGCGCTCGGTGTGGTCGCGGGTCGCCACCTTTTCGATCACCGTGGTCACGCCCGGCGTGTTGAGGCCGGCCAGGAGCACGGCGGACTTGACCTGGGCCGACGGCACCGGCACGCAATAGGTGAGCGCCAGGGCGGTTTGCGGCCCGCGCAGGGTCAAAGGCAGGCGGTCACCGGAGCGGGCAAGCACCCGGGCGCCCATCTGCCGCAAGGGTTCCAGGACACGGCCCATGGGCCGGCCGCACAGCGAGGCGTCGCCGGTATAGGTGACGGCAAAATCATAGGCGCCGGTCACGCCCATGGCCAGGCGGACCCCGGTTCCCGCATTGCCGAAATCCACCACCTGTTCGGGCTCCAGCAGGCCGCCGATACCCACACCGTCGATATCCCAATGATTATCCGATTTCACGATCCGCGCCCCGCAGGCGCGCATCGCCGCCGCGGTGCACATCACATCGTCGGATTCCAGCAGGCCACGGATCCGGGATCGGCCGACACACAGACTGGACAACAGCACCGCCCGGTGGGAAATCGACTTGTCGCCGGGGACCCGAATGCGCCCGGCAAGGCCCCGCGATGGCAGGGCGGCGAAGGGCGATCGGGTGGCGGAACGGGACATTGATAAAGTCAGGATCGAAGGACAGACCGGCGGCTCTCCTAGCACAGGCCTCCGGCCGCGTCATCAGATCAAAGTGCAAAAGATCGGCCACCCGCCATTTTTGATTTTGACAGTGCAAACCGGACGGTCTAAGGGGATGCCGCTTCTTTTGTCGGAGATGACCATCGTGGCGAAACCGGAACTTGGCATCAAGCGCCTGTGCCCCAGTTGCGGCGCAAAATACTATGACCTCAATCGGGACCCGATCAAGTGCCCGAAATGCGCGACCATTTTCGTGACGGAAACCGCGCCACCACCGAAACCGCCGGAAGCCAAAAAACCGGTGAAGGAAGAGGAGAAGACGCCGCCCGCCGCCGCGACCCCCGCCGATGTCGAGGATGACGACCTGGACGATGACGACGCGCCGGAGACGATTTCTCTGGAAGATGCCGACGCCGAACAATCGGACGAAGACATTCCGGATCTGGAAGAGGATGAGGACGTTGCCGACATCAAACCGGGAGAGGATGAATTCCTGGAGGAGGACGACGATGACGGTGACGTGTCGGACATTGTCGGCGAGGTCGAAGACGACGAAACCTGAGGTCCGCAGCCGACGGACCGATAAGCCGTCGGATGGCCATTTTTTAGTTGATTCTAAGAGCAGCCGGACCTAGTTTCCGGCGCAATCGCGCTGCGGCGCGACCGGTCGGGGCCATAGCTCAGTTGGGAGAGCGCTTGAATGGCATTCAAGAGGTCAGGGGTTCGACTCCCCTTGGCTCCACCAAACCTTTATTGGCCGAAATCATGGCTAACGCCCTGAAAGAATAGATCATTTCGGCGGTTTGAAAACATTCACTCGTCGACCGTGAAGAATTTTTAACGCGTTGATCTACTTTAGATTTTGGGGGTGTTGCGGCGTTTGTCGAGGTCGGCGATGTCTTCGGCGGATTACAATGCTTTACAGGTACGGCATCTACCGCGCAGTTCGATCGTCGTCTTTGTCAGCAAGAATTGCGCGTTATATGCCAGGACTTCGACGCGCTTGGTGAGTGTGTCATCGGTGATCTCTGAGACCTTGGCACAGGCTTCGCAGATCATAAAGGCGGTTGTCTCGTGGCCCTCGTCCTGTGGTTGGCTGCAGGCGACGAAGGCATTGATGCTTTCGAGTTTGTGGACGAGCCCGAATTGCACCAGTTTGTCGAGCGCGCGATAGACCTGAAGCGGTGCGCGAAAACCATGGTCGCGCAGCTGGTCCAGGATCGTGTAGGCGCTGAGTGGCACGCCGGCTTTTGACAAGGCGCCCATGACCAGGGATTGGTTTTTTGTCAGTTCGGCCGACAAGCGATTGTTCTTTATCATGGCTCGGTTCTCTTTGAAAATGTAGCCCTATCGTCGCCGCTGCGCCGTGACTTCCCGGTGAGCAGGAGCGACAAGGGCAAAAGCGATAATACGAACAATAGCAAAGCCGTGACGACGATGCTTGGCCCTGTCGGCGTATCCCATTGCAGTGAACCGAACAGACCGCCCAGCACCGCGACAACGCCGATGAGCGCCGCAAGTACCGCCATCTGTTCTGGACCCGAGGCGAAGCGACGAGCGGTTGCGGCCGGAATAATCAGCAATGCAGTGATCAGCAGGACACCGACGATCTTCATTGAAATGGCGATAACCGCCGCCATCAAGAGCATGAAGATGATATTGGCCCGATCGGGATTCAAGCCTTCAGCCTGTGCGAGTTCCCGGCTAACGGTGCCAGCGAAAAGTGGGCGCCAGATCGTCGCGAGAATAGCGAGAACAATGGCTCCGCCCGCCCAGATAATCACGACATCAACCTTTGACACGGCCAGAATGTCACCGAACAAGAAGCCCATCAGGTCCATCCGTATCCAAGTCATAAAGGCAAGGACGATGAGGCCGAGGGCAAGCGCGGAATGGGAGAGCAGGCCGAGCAGCGAATCAGAGGAAAGCGCGGCGCTGCGCTGCAAGAGCAAAAGCGCAAGGGAGACACAGGTCGACACGACAAAGACGGCAAGCATGATGTTCATGTCGAACAGGAAGGCAATCGCCACACCAAGCAACGCCGCATGGGACAGGGTGTCACCGAAATAGGCGAGCCTGCGCCAGACGATGAAACATCCAAGCGGGCCTGCAATCAGAGCAACGCCGAAGCCCGCCAAGAGGGCACGGGTGAAGTAATCATCAAGCATCTCGATCTGTTCCGTGGGAATCACCGGCATGGCTTCGGTCCGTCGCGTGCTTATGACCCCGGCCATGCTGGTGATGGTGATGACCACTACCGGATTGGCTGTGATCAGCGTCGTCGATCTCCCGCACGCGCCCGTCCGGTAGATGGGTATGATCGTGATGATGTTCATAGACCGCCAGCGTCGACGCAGCTCGAGCACCGAACAGGGCCTTATATTCAGCGCTTGAGGCCACAGCCATCGGCGTACCTGAACAGCAAATATGGCCGTTAAGGCATATCACGCGGTCAGTCGCGGCCATGACCACATGCAGATCGTGCGAAATTAGGAGTATGGCGCATTTCAAATCGTCGCGGACACGCTTGATCAGGTCGTAAAGCGCGATCTCGCCATTGAAGTCGACGCCCTGGACCGGTTCATCCAACACCAGCAGATCCGGCTCACAAGCTATCGCGCGGGCAAGCAGAACACGCTGAAACTCCCCGCCCGACAGGGTACGCAACTCGGCTTGCGCCAAATGACCGATCCCGGTTGCCGCCATCGCCTCGACGGCCTTGCTCTCGCCGACATGGCCGGTCAGGCGCATGAAACGCCGCACGGAAAGCGGCAGCGTCCAGTCGATGGCCAGTTTTTGGGGGACATAGGCAAACCGCAAATCGCTGCGTTTTGAAGCCGATCCCTCGTCCGGTCGAAGGATTCCCAGCGCCACCTTCGCGGTCGTTGATTTACCCGAGCCGTTAGGTCCAATCAGGGTGACGATTTCACCGGAATTAATGGTCATGGAAATTCCGCGCACGAGCCAGCGACCCGACCGAAAAACTCCGGCATTATCAAGTGTCAGAAGTGGATCGGCTCGATTCAGCACAGATTTTGAGTACGTGTCTTTTGAATTCATCGAAAAATGAATGTTGCGTTGATTTATTGCACACGTTATATCATAACGCAATTGCATCCTGAAACAACGTATCCCATGAGCTGCATCAAACTATGGAGACTTCCATGCGCATCTCAAAACCAATTCTATTTGCAGCCACTTTATTCGCAACGACTGTAACGGCAGCACGTGCCGAAATTAACGTCGTCGCTTCCATCAAACCCGTGCATTCGCTTGTGGCGGCCGTGATGGATGGTGTGGGGGAACCCGCCTTGATCGTTGAGGGGGCCGGATCGCCACATACCTATGCGTTGAAGCCCTCACAGGCTGCCTTGCTGGAAAAAGCTGATGTGGTGTTCTGGATCGGGCATGAAATAGAGACATTTTTGGAAAAACCCCTCGAATCGATCGCGTCCAAGGCCACGTCCATTGAATTGATAGACTCCCACGGACTCGTAAAGTTGGCCTTGCGTGAAGGTGGCGCCTTCGAGGATCATGGCCATGACGACGAAGAAAAACATGGCCACGCAGAAGACAAGGATCATGACGACCATGATCATGACAAGGCGGCCAAGGACGACCACGACGACCACGATCATGACAAGGCGGCCAAGGACGACCACGACGACCACGATCATGGCCATGGGGAATTCAACGCACATGTCTGGCTCGATCCGGTGAACGCGAAGGCAATGGTTCACGAGATCGAGGAGGCGTTGGCTAAGGCAGATCCGGGCAACGCATCAAAATATGAAGCCAATGCAGAAGCCGTCATGGCCCGATTGGAGGCGCTGACGAAGGAAATCGCGGCCGACCTTGAACCGGTGAAAGGCAAGGGCTTTATCGTCTTCCACGATGCCTATCAGAACTTTGAGCAGCGGTTCGGCCTGAAAGCGGTGGGCTCGATCACGGTATCACCGGAAGTTATCCCCGGCGCCAAGCGCATTGGGGAATTACGTGCCAAGGTGACGGAATCGGGTGCGACATGCGTATTCTCCGAGCCGCAATTCGAACCGAAGCTGGTCGCGACCGTCATTGAAGGGACTTCAGCCAGATCGGCCGTCCTTGATCCACTTGGAACGTCGCTAAAAGATGGGCCGCAGCTCTATCCCGAGTTGATCCGCGACATGGCGAAGTCGTTCAAGTCTTGCTTGAGCAGCACAAGCTAGGGTCAGGACCCATTCATATTGCCCATTCTGTTTGATCGGGAAGGCTGGCATGACTGCGAGACCGAGCGCAGGACAGGTTTTGCCTATTCAAGATCGGGTTCGCTTTTAGGCCGGCCTTCCCGGTCAAATGGGTTAAAAGTCACCGCCCTTTGGTATAATGTGCCTTAAATTCCTCAACTGCTTCGCGAGCGCCGCTATGCAGTGTAACGTAGCCAAGGACCTCAGATGGTGCCAACGCTCCCGGCAGAGTTTCGAGGTTTGACAGGACCGCGTGCGTCACAATGGCAACAAGGTTCGCTGGAAAATCGGCGCGCACGACAAACTCTAATTCTTCGAAACAATAAATCGTTTTCAGATCCACGCGTTCGCCACCCGAATAGGGGCCTGTCGCAGAGCGCATCGCATTGACATTGGTTCTCGAAAGCAATGCGAACTGAAATTGATCCGTTCGCAGCAAATCGTAGGCGCGGTTCAGATCCTTTGCACGCGCGGGACGCGCTTTGGCTTCCGGCGCCGTATTATTGATTGCATTCACCAGCAATTTCGAAAAAGGGTACGTCCCTTCATCATCCCGGGTACTAAGAACAAGCAGGTGCTTTTTACGATAAACGGCGTATTGCCCCCAGGGCGAATGCGCGATCGCAATCGCCGGAGACAAAACGAAGAGTATCGACGCGAGGAAAGATCGGCGACGCATGTCCGCTCTCAACACTGGCGGACCGCCCCCGAAACGGGAGCAGTCCCCAGTTCTTCAGATCAATAGTGGCGGAACTTGTCGAAAACGCTGAGGTTCAGCGTCGCTGTCACGACATAATTCGGCACGTCCACGACCTGGCCGATCCGAAGATCCACCGCCACCGAACTCAGCACATAAGCCTGCTCTTTCGTCAGGCCATGCTCCCCGACGATGTAGTCGATCATTTGCATCAGCGCGTGACGCGCGGCGATCGTCAGGTCCTCATTGAGGTTTTCCAGATTATCGATCTTGGTACCGGTCAGGTACTGATGGGTCGGGGGAACTTCGCCCGCACCCTTCAACGGGATGCCAACTGTCTGATAGTAACGGGTCGGCTCCATGTCGACGATCTGGTCGTTGCCCTTGGTCGCGGGCATCGGCAGTTTTTCCGCCAAGCCTTTATGAATCTCGACGACACGCAGGGTCGTGACCGATCCCATCTCGATGGCCGTGCCGGAGACTTCGCCGTCGCCCTGTGCATAATGAATGTCGCCGACAAACAGCCCACATCCGTCGATGAAGCACGGAAACAGCATCCGTGTGCCGATTTGCTGCTGCTGCACGTCCATATTGCCACCGTTCTCGCGCGGTGGGATCGTTCGAAGGCACCGGCTCTCTGCGCTGCCGCCTTCGCCACAAAGGTCAGCCGGAAGCCCGCCGGCCCCGGAGGGGGTCAGCACCACGCCGCCTGCCCCGGCCAGATCCGCCTCGCGCTTCAGGATCTTGTCGAGTTCCGGTTCGCCGGGCATGACTCCGATGGAGCCTGGGAAGGCCTCATAAGGAATGGTGACCCCGGGCATCCCATCGGAAACCGCACCATTTCTAGTCAGACGCCAGTTGACAATGTAGGGCTCCGTAAAGACGTCACGCAAAAAGCCGAAGCCGGGCGCAATTACGGTGTAGCCGTATTCATCGGGTTCTATATCGACGATTTCCACTTCAATGGCATCGCCCCGCATCGCCCCTTCGATGCTAACGGGACCCGTCATCGGGTGCACCAGACCCAGGTCCACAGTCGCCAGGTCATCCGCGACCGAATCCAGCTTAAACTCCGAATCCAGTGCGTCGCGCGTATGAAAGATGATCATATCCCCGACATTCGCCGTCGCCTTGCTGGGGATGTCCGGGTGGTAGCGGTTGAAGCAATTCGCATCGTCTGAGCAGTGAACGCCCTGTTTGGTAATCTCGACCTTGTTCATCCACCGCTGATTTGTAGTGTCGGCGCTTGCCTGAAACGCCATGGCAGCCGCGGCAGCCCCGGCGGCCAATGCAAAAATGGTACTTTTCATGAGTGTTCTCCTCCCTGGTCAATAGCTGAGAATATGAGCTACAGCCAAGAAATCAATATTTATTGGTTTGTCGCCGAACCTATCTGAACGATACCGGATCCAAGTTTCCGCGATAGGCTCTTTCCGGGCTTTCTGCGTAAGTTGCTCGATGACGGGAATGGCACGAATTGCTCGGTCGGCGAAGACCCGAAGGGCAGCGTCCAACGCCCACCGACTACGTTGACCGATGCTTGGGATGGCCGGCATCACCGCGCATCGGTCGCCTTGCCGGATGGACCTTGGACGCTGTCGTAGGGGTACCGTATGTCTGATTCAGTCCACTAGCGGCTGATCGCCGGACCATACACTTGTATAGCAGGATGGGTCTAATGATCTGCAAATTCGACAATTCGACAGCGTTGCTTCTGGTTGACGTGCAAAAAGGGGTAAATGACACGGCTTATTATGGTGGACCGACAGGTCGCCGCAACAATCCGGACGCTGAGGAAAACATTATTTCGCTCCTCACGGAATGGCGCACTTCCGACCGGACCGTTGCCTTTACCAAGCACGACTCACGTGAAGAGGGATCGCCTTTGAAGCTGAGCATGGAAAGTGGTCAGCAACTTGAGGGGATGGAGACCCAGGCCAGCGACATTGTTGTCGAAAAAGACGTGAATAGTGGCTTCATCGGCACGTCCCTAGAGCTGGACCTGCGTCGAGCCGGCATACAACGCCTCGTCATCCTTGGATATTTCACCAATGTTTGCGTTGAAACCACTACCAGAATGGCCGGCAATATGGGCTTTGATACCTATCTGGTCCACGATGCATGCGCGGCGATGAACCGCATCGGGCATGATGGCACCGACTATGATCCTGATCTGGTCCACAACATGGCCGTGGCCAATCTGCATGGCGAGTTCTGCACCGCAATCACCACGAAAGACGCGTTGCAATTGTGCCGGAGGGATGCTGCTCATCTCGACCGGGTGCAAGGAAATGAATGATGTACGGTGTATCGTCGATGACGGCACCGCTGCGGAAAGTGGCGCTGAGAAAACCGGGAGCCAGCTTGCTGAACGCAGATCCCGCGAAATGGCACTATGGCGCAGTCTTCGAGCCGGGAGAGATTGCCACCATACATGCAGAATTTGCTGAAACTCTGTCTCTGGCGGGGGTTGAGATCTATTGGATGTCGTCGGATGATCAGGGCATTGCGGACGCCGTCTTCACCTATGACGCCTCCCTCATGACCCCGTCGGGCGCAGTGCTGATGTCACCTGGCAAGCCACTGCGCCGGGGCGAGCAGACCTTGCATCGCGTCTTTTATGAAGCGCATCAGTTTCCGATTATCGGCGAAATTGTCGGTGATGCGCGCGCAGAGGCGGGGGACACGTTGTGGCTCGATGACAATCTTCTGATCGTCGGTCGCGGATTTCGGACAAATTGTGCGGGCGTCGCGCAACTGCGCGCAATTATGGCCAAACAGACCATTGATGTGCAGGAATTTGATCTGCCGGTTTATCATGGGGCGACGGCGTGCTTGCATCTGATGTCGCTGATCAGCTTTGTCGACACCAAATGCGCACTGGTCTGCATGCCCTTGTTGCCCGTCGGTTTGTTGGAACTGCTGCAGGAGAAAGGGATTACTCTTCTTGAAGCACCGTTCGACGAATTCGAGAAAAGCAGCACTTTGAGCATCAATGTCCTGGCGATCGCACCGGGTGACTGCATCATGCTGGACGGGCAGCCCAAGACCCTCGACATTCTCACCAAAGCCGGGATCAACGTGCGGCTTTTCAAGGGTGACGCATTATGCATTGGCTGCGAAGGTGGACCAACCTGCCTGACGCGCCCCCTGTTCAGAGAAGCGACTGAAGGCCCTTCGATGGATCCGCGCCTGCGATAGGTTGTGAGCGCTGTTTGCGGCCGGCTGAGCGGGTCGTCGGCCAGGATGGCGATATCGGCCTGTTTGCCGATTTCGATCGAACCGATTTCACCAACAAGCTTCAATGAATAGGCGCCGCCGATGGTGATTGCGAACACGGCCCCGGCCGCGGAGATTTTCTGATTCTCGCCCAAGACCCGGCCTGATGGGGTCAACCGGCCGGTGGCGTATAAAATTGTTTGATCGGACCCGGTGCTGCATTTGGTGTCGGATGTCAGTACCGTTATAAATAGTTTTGAGCCAAAGCGTGTTGCGGAAAAATGGATTCACAAATCACATCCGACAGTTCCCGCTTTCGCGGGAATGACAATTTCAAAGTTCAACTAAACCGGTAGACCGCAACAGGCACAAGCCGGGGATTTTGCGCCGTTTGCGACTTTGACATGGATATGAGGTAGGTCATGCGGGGATTGGACGATAAGACGGTGATCGTCACCGGAGGCGCCGGGGGTATCGGCGCGGCAACGTGTCGTTGCTTTTCCGATCTGGGCGCGACGGTGGCGGTTTTCGACATCAACGAAGAGGCGGCTCATGCGGTCGTGGACGAGATCCGCGGGACCGGCGGCCGCGCCGAGGCGATCGTCGCCGATCTGACCGACCTCGCCGCGGTGCGTCAGGCCGTCGACCAGGCGGAAGCCGCGTTCGGGCCTGCCGATATCCTGGTCAACAATGCGGGCTGGGACGTGTTCACGCCGTTCATGAAGAGCACCCCGGAATTCTGGCAGACGCTGATTGCCATCAACCTGACCAGCGTCTTGAACATGACCCATACGGTTCTTGGCAGGATGATCGAGCACGGTATTCGGGGGTCCATTGTCTCGGTCGCATCCGATGCCGCCCGTGTGGGCTCGTCGGGAGAATCCGTCTATGCCGCCTGCAAGGCCGGGATCATCGCCTTTTCCAAGACGCTTGCCCGCGAGCATGCCCGCCAGGGTATCCGCTTCAACGTGGTCTGTCCCGGGGTGACGGAGACCGGGATGCTGGACGATTTCATGGCCGCGGCCGGCGATCCGGACAAGCTGCGCGCCGCCTTTACCCGCGCCGTGCCGATGGGCCGGCTCGGACGGCCGGAAGACCTGCCCGGCGCCATCGCCTTCTTTGCCAGCGACGACGCCGCCTTCGTCACCGGCCAGGTGATCAGCGTGTCGGGCGGCCTGACGATGCACGGATAGGGACGCAAATCGTCAAACATGGCGGCGCGTCACTAAGGGGCGCGCACGTCACAATGATCCGCCACCGTCCCCTACGCCATGATGGATGGGGCATCGAACCGGCTGACGACAGAACATTGAAACCGACAGGAACGACGTGCAGAGGTTGAAAAAGCCGTCTTGAGTCGGAGACCGACAACAGCCGGACGGCGCCGATTGCGTGGCGCCACCTTGGTGGTGATTGACCGACCGAAACCGGAAAGACATCCAAGCGTCCCATAGAACAGTTGCAAATGGGATTCCGGTGATCGGCATAGCAGAAAGTCTGCATTTTCCGACAAGACCGCACCCCGGATTATCAGTCGCGCCTTCGCCGTGACGGCTGCCTTTACGGCCCGGCCGCTAATGGCAATGGCCCGATCCGCGCTGCGGCCTCGCCGCAATTTCGACACCCTGAACAGAATTCGAAGGAATTTCAGTGTTTCCCCGAATGGTGCTTGCCTATTTGGACAAACGTATGCATAATATGAATAGAATATCCATTATTTGGATATATTCTGAGGAAACCGTCATGAGCTTGCGAGTTGCGATCGATACCGGCGGCACCTTTACCGATGTTGTCTCGATCAACGAGGCGACCGGCTCAATGACCGCCATCAAAACGCCGTCCACCCCCAGCGATCCCAGCATCGGACTGCTGGAAGGCATCGCCAAAATCATGGACAAGGAGCAGGCCCGGCCGACTGATCTGCAGATGCTTCTGCACGGTTCCACGGTCGCCACCAATGCCGTGCTGGAGCACAAATTTGCCGGGCTCGGCCTGATCGTCACCAAGGGCTTCCGTCATCTCATCGAGATCGCGCGGCAATCGGTACCCGATGGCTACGGCAATTCGTTTTTCTGGGTCAAGCCGCAACGGCTCGTGCCGCTGCACCTGGTTCGCGAAGTGCCCGGCCGCATGAAATTCGACGGCACCGAATTCGAGCCGGTCGACGAGGCGGCGACATTGGCGGCGGTTCAGGAATTGGTCGAGGATGGGGTAACCTGCCTCGCCGTCTGCCTGTTGCACGCTTATGCCAACGATGCCCATGAACAGCGGATCGGCGCGCTGATCAAGGAGCGGTTTCCGGACATTTTCGTATCCCTGTCGTCCGTCGTGCTGCCCGAATACCGCGAATATGAACGGGCGATGACCACCCTGATCGACGTGTTGGTCAAGCCTTATTGCAAGACCTACCTGCAAAACTCAGCCGACAGGATTCGCGAGCAATCCGGAGATGTCCCCTTCCTGATCATGCAATCCAATGGCGGTGTGGTGAAGCATTCGACAGCCGGTGACCGCCCGGTCACCATGTTGCTGTCGGGGCCGGCGGCGGGCATTCTGGGGGCCATACACATGGCCAAACTGGCCGGCTACGATCATATCCTGACCAGCGATGTCGGCGGAACATCCACCGATGTTGCCATCATCGAAAACCACACGCCGATGTTCACGTCCGCATCGATGGTCGAGAACTATCCGGTCAAAACGCCGATGCTCGACATTGTCACCGTCGGTTCCGGCGGCGGCTCGATCGCATGGACCGATCCCTATGGCAATTTGAAAGTCGGCCCGCAAAGCGCCGGTGCCGATCCGGGACCCATCTGCTATGGCCGCGGCGGCACGCAGCCGACAGTCACCGACGCGGCCGTCGTGCTCGGCCGTTTGCCGAGCGCCCTGATCGGCGGCGAAATCAAGCTTGACGTCGCGGCCGCCCGTGCCGCCTTCACCGAATTAGGCAATCAGCACGACATGCCGGCCGAGGAGGTCGCCGCCGGCGTGCTCGAATTGGCCGCAATCTCTCAAGTGTTCGGCATTCGCCAGGTCACCACCACCCGCGGCCGCGATCCATCCAATTACGCAATGGTCGCATTCGGCGGAGCCGGCGGGCTGTTCGCAACCGAGGTTGCGGACTTTCTTGGCGTTTCAACAATCTTGTCGCCACCGAATCCCGGCAATTTGTGCGCTCTGGGCCTGCATGTCTCCGACGTTCGGCGCGACTATGTTCGCACCATGGTCAACCGGCAGTCCAAGGCCGACAGGGATGAGATCCTCGTGGCCTGGATGGAACTGGCGCAAAATGGCATCCGGGATATCGAGGCCGAGGGCATTGCAAGCGATCACGTTCAGATCGTGCACATCGCCGATATACGGTACATGGGCGAAGGGCACGAGGTGCAGGTGACCATCCCGCCGGACCTGACCGGACCGGACATGATCGACTATATGTGGAAGCAGTTCCACAAAGTGCACGACGAGACATTCGGGTTTCACTACGAGGGCGAGCAGGATGTCGAACTGGTGAACCTGCGGGTCCAGGCCGTCGGCATGCAGTACCGGCCGGAAATCAAGGAGAGCAGCGATAACCGGCCCGAATCCGAACCGTTTGCCACGCGTCAGGCGTTTTGGCGCCGCACCGGATGGGTCGATTGCCCGCTTTACGACCGCACCTCCTTGGCCACCGGGCAGCAGGTACTCGGTCCCGCCGTCGTGGAGGAATACGGCTCCACGGTCGTCGTACCGGTCGGATGGATGCTTGAGACGGATACCTACGGAAATCTGATTCTCAAACATGGCAGCTGAGGGAGCGTTCCCATGCTCGAAAAGGCACAAAAGACCAAGCTCGGCCCGATTGAATTAGAGGTCATCCATGGCACCATCCGGGCGGCCGAACTGGAGATCGAGGCGGCGGTCGAGCGGACTGCCCGATCGCCGATGATCCGCGACCAGCACGATTACCGGGTGGCGCTGTTTGACGCCAAGGGCCGCAAGCTGACCGGCCGCTCCTATTCGGCGATCGTCGAACCGGTTTTCGAGTATTTCGGCGCCGACAGCATCAATCCGGGAGACGTGTTTTTCTGGAACGATCCCTACAATTCGTGCGGCGGTATCGGTCACGTGCCGGATTTATGCACCACGGTGCCGATATTCCACGACGGGCGTCTGATCGGTTTCAGCCAGGTCTTCGGCCATCATGACGATGTCGGCGGCTCTATACCGGGCAGCCTGCCGGTGCATGCGACCGATAGTTGGATGGAAGGGGTGCTGATCCCGCCGATCAAGCTCTATGAGGGCGGCAAGCTCAACGAGGCGGCGTTCAAGATCATCGTCCGCAATTCGCGCCTTTCGGACCATCTCGCCGGCGATCTCGACGCCGAAATCGGCGCCTGCAAACTGGGCTCGCGGCGGATCGTTGCACTGGCTGAGCGCTATGGAATAGACACTTTGGAAGCGGCCTATGACCAGATCCTAAAAAATACCGCGGAAATCTTCCGTCGCGAGATCTTCCCCAAGATCAAGGACGGCGACTATCACTTTGAGGATTATATCGAGGCCGACGGGGTGGACGAACCGCGGCTGCACGCCCTGCGCTGCACGATGACCAAGACGCCGGAAAAGATCGTGCTCGATTTCACCGGCACCGATCCTGAGGCCAAGGGCCCGATCAATTGGGCTCTGGATGAGGTGGACGGCCGTTATTTCCGCAAATGGCTGGCGCCGACGCTGAGATCATTGGCCGATACTCCTGAACGTGCGGCTGAAATCGATTCCAATGAAGGCGTTCTCGATGTCATCGAAGTCAAGTTTCCAGGCAAGGGAACCCTGATCACCCCGACCTTCAGCAAGCCCACCGGCATGCGGTTTTTTCTGATGCTGCGTTCTCTCGGCGTGTTCGCCGCCTGCTTGTCCAAGGCGACGGGCGGCAAGATGCCGGCCGATCACGAGACGATCCGCATCTGGGGCCTGTCCGGCGGCACCACCCAGGACGATTTCTACCTGTTCCGCGAAGTGCTCGGTGGCGGCGGCCCGGGGCGCCTGTGGGCCGACGGCTCAGACGTGGTCCATATCGTTCCCAACTCGCGCAACCTGCCGGCCGAATTCTCCGAAAACCGCTACCCGTTGATGATCGAACAGCTTGCGTTGAAAACCGATTCAGGGGGCGCGGGCTATCGCCGTGGCGGCCTGGGATACGACAAAAAGATCCGCACTTTGGGCGAGTGCCGGCTGATCTCCAACGCCGACCGGTCTTTGATGGGCTGCTATGGCGTCAATGGCGGCAAGGCGGGGATGAGCTATCAGGTGTCGGTCCTTGAGCGTGATGGCGGGGAGACCGTCTATCCCGGCATGACGGATGAAGTCTTTGTGCCGCCCGAGACCACGGTGCGGGTGGTGACCACCGGCGGCGGCGGCTGGGGCGACCCGCTGGCTCGCGAGGCCGATCGTGTTCTTTACGATCTGCAATGCGGCATGATCACCGAGCAATCGGCGTTCGAGGATTATGGCATCGTTGCCGTCAAGGAAGGCCGCAAATGGCGGCTTGACGAGGCCAAGACCGAGGCTCGGCGCGCGCAATTGCGAGCCGGCCGCGAGACTTTGCCAATGTTCGATCGCGGCGGCCGCTTCGACAAACTCAAGGCAGATGGCGAAGTCCGCTACCCGGAGGGTTGGAGCGATCCGGACGAAGGATGGCATGCGGTTGAGATGTCCTAGTGGACACCGTTAGGCTGACCGGCGAAATCCTGGATTGCCGAACCGTCGTGCCTGCACCGGTCACCGGAACGCGGGGGGAGTGAAACATGAAAATACGGCAGACATTCACAGTAAGCCGCCCGCGGGACGAGGTTTGGGATCTGTTTCAGGATATACCGGCGCTGGTCGACTGCATGCCGGGGGCCGAACTAACCGCTGACAAGGGAGGTGGCCTCTATACCGGCAAGGTCAGTATCAGAATCGGGCCGTTTTCGGCCGCTTTTGAGGGTGAAGGTCAGCACACTCCCGATCCGACCGAATTTACCGGCGAAGTGGTCGGCCGCGGCATCGACAAACGCGGCGGCAGCCGCACCCAGATGACCAT
The DNA here is from genome assembly GCA_965224185.1 of Rhodobiaceae bacterium. Taxonomy (GTDB): domain Bacteria; phylum Pseudomonadota; class Alphaproteobacteria; order Rhizobiales. Next base: position 1,969,737 of record OZ245042.1, read on the forward strand.
GACCTACAGCCTGGCCGACAACGGCCGGAATACGGATGTGTCCATGGAGGCGGACGTCCAACTCGCCGGCCCGATCGCTCAATTCGGCCGCGTCGGCGTTATCACCGAAACTGCCAACCTCCTGATCGGCCAGTTCGTCGACAATGTGGAAAAACGGCTCCAAGGCGACGCAGGTCACGGCCATGCATCTGGTGAAGAACGACCGAGTGGGGCAGCCGCGGAACGCCCGTCCGGCGGTAACGAGATCAATGCCCTGGCCCTCCTGCTGGCGCTTGTTAAAAATTTTTTTAAACGCCTGGTGGGCAAGCCCGGCTAAATATGGAGGCCAATCGACATGGAACACCGGATGAGCACCATGACGCAGATGGAGATCGCGCAGGCGATCGCCGACAAATGCGCCGTCATCGTTCCCACCGGCGCCACCGAGGCCCACGGCCCGCACATGCCGACGGATACAGACACGCATCAGGCGGAGTACATCGCGTGGGAACTGGCCAAACGGCTCGGAGCCCTGGTGGCGCCGCCCGTCGCCTACGGCATATCGAAAACCTTCGAATATTTTCCGGGCACGATCTCGCTGACCATACCCACCTACCAGACAATGCTGTTCGAAATCGGCGCCGCCCTGATCGGGCAAGGTTTCGAGCATGTGATCCTGCTCAACGGCAACCGGCCCAGCGGCACCGCCAACGATCAGGTGGCCCGTCATCTCGTCGATGAACTCGACGCCGATTACACCTTCACCGTCTCGGCCGTCAGTTACTGGGAGCCCGCCGCCGACAAGCTTCATGCCTTGCGAAAATCGATGGTTGGCGGCATGGGCCATGGCGGCGAACTCGAGACGTCGTTCCAACTCGCGACACGCCCGGAACTGGTCAAGATGGAACGGCTCGAGGGGGCCGAATACGGTCCGGTGGGCTGGGATCTCGTGGCCCCGACCAATCCGACACGGACCTATATGCGCCGGCCAAGACCGGAAGCCGGACACGCGGCGATATTCGGTGATCCGACCAAGGCGGATGCTGATTTCGGACGGGCATGCATCACGGCCGTGGTCGATGCCTTGGAGGAGACGTTCGTCAATCTCCAGGGCTCCTACGCATTCCGCAAGGATGGTGACGAGCGGTGAACTTTGCGGTGTAAATGCCGGCCGTGACCGGCGGCCGCCTAGGGGGTGCTATGTTATGCCCGGCCGCCATCCCAGGTCGAGGGAGATGCTGTGGGACATATGGGTCAGGCTTTCCAGAAGTTCCTCGATCCGATTTTTGTCATTGGCCACCTTCTTCAGATAGACAAAACAGACACAGGCGACGATGAGCCCGTTCGATCCGAATATCGGGGCCGCGATCGATCCGGTGAAGGGTTGTACGTCGCCGGTCGTAATCGCGTATCCCCTGGCCCGCACCTCGGCCAGCTTGTCACGCAATTCATCGGCATCGGTGACCGACAAAGGTGTCAGCTTTTCCAGTTCCTGGGCGAGATAGGCATCGATGAACTCGGGATCCTCGTAGGCCAGCAAGACCCAACCCTTGGAGCCGCAATGGAGGGGGATGTGGTAGCCGTACTGCGCCTTGGAAATTTCCTGTGTCTGGCGTTTCTCCGCGTGGGTGACCACCGAGAAATTGCCGATCCGCTCCACGATTTGAACATCAACGCCCTTCAGGTCGCGCTCGCTGGCCAGATAGGTAATGGCCGGCTTTAATACTTTGTTGTTGGACAGGTAGGCCGAACCGATATGCCAAAGGCGCGGTCCAATCTCATAACGGTTGGTCTCCGGATCGCGCCGCAGGAATTCGGCCTTTTCCAGCTTTGTCATGGTCCGATGAATGGTGGCCCATGGCAGGTCGAAAGCGCGGGTTACGTCGACGACCCTTCCCGGATGGGAGGCGATGTGCTCCAACACCGCAAATGACCGCTCGATACCCGGCAAAGAGGTGCCCGATCCGACGCCCGAAGCCTTGCCGCCACTATCCTTGGCCGGCGGTTTGCCCTTTCGCGGAGCTTGGCCGTCCGCGCGCTTGTCGGAATTTCCGTCGGTATCGGCTTTTGCCATGAGGGAATCCTCGATCGGGTCACATGATAATGCAGGTTCTATCCGAAATATGGATATCTGGCTATAGATTATAAAGTATAATATTGATTGTAAAATCATTGATACTACAATCGGAAGCCGCATCGAAAATGATATGATTGACTATCCAACCCCGTCGTCTTGCGCGATACCGACAGCGGTCGGGCAACGGGCCGCCGATGTCAATCCCGCCGGCTTCATCCCCTGGGCGGCCGTCGGTCGAATGGCGCTTTGCCGGGTGGCCAAAATGGCAGCGGACTTCATTTTGGTTTGCCGCTTTTCGCACGGCCGTGATCGGTACAGCCGTCCAGGCCGCTATTAATCGGCAACCGCATCCATAGCCGGCCGAGTATTGGCCGCCGGCTGTAAGGTCGTGTTTCGCCATGATGATCCCAAGCGCCGCCAAAGCTGAAGCAGGGGTTTTGCCGCATGTTTTCGGTTGACTTGAAGGAATGGGTAAACATATACTGAATATTGATATGATATCCAATATACGGATATTCAAAAAAGTCGATCTGAATATCGATAACCGGCAAATCGGTTCTCCGGTCTGGCGAGAACTGGTTGTCAGGCGGCGACTGGGAGGAAACGTCGAGGATGAAGCCTTCGGTTTTTGATTACTCAGCTCCCAGGTCGGTCGAGGAGGCGGTGGCAATCCTGGCCAAAGATCCCGACGCCATGGTTCTGGCGGGCGGCCAGAGCCTGATCCCGGCCATGAACTTGCGTCTGGCCAATCCGAGCCGGCTTGTCGATTTGCGCAATATCGACGGATTGAACGAGATAACGATTGCCGATGGCTCGATCAAAGTCGGCGCCATGGTGCGCCATCGCGATCTTGAGCTCGACCGCCACGCCAAAGCGGCCAATCCGCTGATCGCCGAGACCCTGGCCCGTGTGGCCCACGTTCCGATCCGCAATCGCGGTACAGTCGTGGGATCCCTGTGCCATGCCGACGCGGCCGCGGAGATGCCTTTGATCTTGGTGTTGTGCGATGGCAGCGTCACCGCCCAGGGATCCGCAGGAACCAGGGAGATTGCCGCGGCTGACTATTTCCAGTTTCACATGACCACCAGCAGGGCCGCCGATGAAATCATCGTCGCTGCCAACTTTCCGACCCTTCCGCCCGGCGCCGGCCATGCTTTTGACGAATTTGCCCGTCGCCGGGGCGACTATGCGATTGCCGGGGTCGGCGCGGTGGTCGAACTTGACGGCGGCGGCAGGGCCGCCAGAGTTTCCCTTGGCGCCTGCGGCATCGGCGCCAAGCCGGTGCGGCTGACCGACGCGGAATCGGCACTGACGGGAACCGTCTTGAGCGAAGCCGACCTTACGGCCGCCGGAGAGCGTGCCAAGAGCTGCGTCACCGCGGCCGACGATATGCACGCGACCGCCGATTACCGCAAACATTTATTGGCAACCTTGGTCCGGCGCGTCGTCAGCCTGGCCGCCAGCCGCGCAACGAGGGATTGAGGTCATGGCTACCCCTGTGCACGTCACCGAAAGCGCCGATCCTGTCGTCACTGTCCGCATGACCGTCAACGGCACGGAATTTAAGCGCGCCGTCAGCAGCCGCATGCTCCTGTCCGATTTCATTCGCCACGAGCTCGGCCTGACCGGCACCCATGTCGGCTGTGAACACGGGGTTTGCGGCGCTTGCACGATTATTATTGACGGTCGCGCTGGCCGCGCCTGCCTGACCTTTGCGGCGCAGGCCGACGGCGCCGAAATCCGGACCATTGAATCGGTGGCAGATGGCGACGGATCGCTGCATCCCATCCAGCAGGCCTTCCGCGAGTGCCACGCCCTGCAATGTGGATACTGCACGCCCGGGATGATTATGAGCATCGCCAATCATTTCGAACGGGACGGTGATCTCGATCTCAGCGATGCCGGCATCCGCGACCTGCTCTCCGGTAATCTGTGTCGCTGTACCGGCTACCAAAACATCGTCGCGGCGGTCCGCCGCGCTGCCGAGCTTGCCGGCCGGGCTTGAGGGGGGATCGCATGTCAACGCGGACATTCGGCCAATCGGTTCAACGCAATATCGATCCCAAGCTGCTGCGCGGAGAAGGCGCGTTCGTTGACGATATACCGTTGCCCGGCGCCCTGCATGCCGCATTCGTGCGCAGCCCTTTCGCCCGAGCCCGTATCAAAGCCGTCGACACCGCCATGGCGGAGGCCCATCCGGGTGTCGTCGCGGTCTACACCTGTGACACTATCGGCAGGCTTGATCTCGAACTGCCTTTGCTGATTCCCCATCCCTCGATGACCGACGCCCGCACGCAGCGACCGCTGGCCCGCGGCGATGTTTACTATGTCGGCCAGACGGTGGCCATGATCGTCGCCGTCGACCGCTATACGGCGGAGGACGCGGCGATGCTGGTGAATGTCGACTACGAGCCGCTCGACGTGGAAATCGACATCGAAAAGGCGGTCGAGGACAGCGCGCCGCTTGTTCACGCCACGCATCCCAACAACGTCGCCGCCGATTTTACCCAGACCAGCGGCGATCCCGAGACCGCCATGGCGGCGGCCCAGCATGTCACGAAGATCCGGGTTCAAGTTGACCGCTCCACCTCTGCCGCCATTGAATGCCGCGGCGTTGCCGCGCGGTACGACCAGGTGTCCGGCGAATTGACGGTTTGGGATACCACTCAGGCACCGATCTCCGTTCGCGGCGGATTGGCGTCGATCTTGGAACTGGACGAGGACAAGGTGCGGGTCATCGCCCCTGATGTGGGTGGCGGATTCGGACAGAAGGTCCTGTTGTTCTATCCCGATGAATTGCTGGTTCCCTACGCCTCGATGCAACTCGGACGACCGGTCAAATATATCGAGGACCGTCGCGAAAACTTCATCGGATCGACCCAGGAGCGCACCCAGATCCACTATATCGAGCTATACGCCAAGGCGGATGGCGAAGTGTTGGCCCTGCAGGATTTCTTCCTGCACGATACCGGCGCCTTCATCCCCTATGGCATCGCGGTCGCCCAGGTCGCCTCGACGTCGATTGCCGGTCCCTATCGTATTCCCAACATTCACGTCCGGTTTCAGGCGGTCTATACGCCGACAGTGCCGATCACGCCGTATCGCGGCTGCGGCCGGCCACAATCCTGCTTCGCAATCGAGCGGGCAATGGACCAGCTAGCCGATGAGCTCGGTCTTGATCGCTTTGAAGTGCGCCGTCGCAATCTGCTCCGGGATGACGAGTTTCCGCATACCCGCGAGGGCCTTCTGTTCGCCGACGGCCTGCGGGTCAGTCTCGATAGCGGCCGGTACCACAAAGCGTTGGATATGGTTCACGAAGCGATTGGCGCCGATGGTTTCGCGGCTGAACAGGAACAGGCGCGCAGTCAGGGCCGGTATCTGGGCCTGGGCCTGGCGTTCTATGTCGAGGGCACCGGACTTGGTCCCTATGAAGGCGGTCACGTCAAAGTCCATCCGATTACCGGCAAGGTTTACGTCAATACCGGGCTCGCCTCCCAGGGCCAGAGCCACGACACCGTGTTCGCACAGATCGTCGCCGATCAATTGGGAGTGGCGGTCGATGACGTCATTCTGGTGGAGGGCGACACGGGCGCCTTCGATTGGGGCGTGGCGACCTTCGCCAGCCGGGCCGCGGTGGTCTCCGGCAATGCGATTTACAAGACCGCGGTCAAGGTCCGGAAACAGACCATTCAGGCGGCCGCCAATATGCTGGAGGCGGAAATCGGGGATATCGAATTGCGAGACGGTGCGGCCTGGGTCAAAGGCACCGATCGCAAGGCGCCGCTGGCGGCCATTGCGACCGCCACCAACCCGCTACGCTACGCCTTCAACGAGGCGGCTCAGGCCGCGACCCAATTTGCGCCGGCAAGCCGGCACGACGGGCCGCCGCTCGACGAGGGACAGCATCCGGGCCTTGAGGCCACGGACTATTTCAGCCCCGAATGCGCGACCTGGGCCTATGGCGTGCATGCAGCGATCATTGAAGTCGATCCTGACCTGTGTTCGGTATCGGTACGCAAATATGTCTGCATCCATGATTGCGGCAACATGATCAATCCGACCGTGGTCGACGGCCAGGTCATGGGTGGTTTGGCCCAGGGCTTCGGCGGCGCCCTGTTGGAACACATCGAATACGATAGCGAAGGCAATCCGTCGAACGCCAATTTTGTCGACTTTCTGATTCCTTACGCGACGGAGATTCCGGAGGTCGATATCCGGCATCTAGAAACCCCGTCGCCGCTCAATCCGCTCGGCGTCAAGGGTGTCGGCGAGGCGGGGTGCATCGCAGTGGGAGCGACGGTCGCATCGGGTGTGGAAGACGCACTGAAACCGTTGAGGGGCGGCAAATTTCATGCCGTACCGATCACGCCGAGCGCGATTTACGCGGCAATTTACGCCACCTGACAGGGGATCCACGGGACCGATCCTCAGTGAAGAGGCGAGAGTGTTACCGGCGCGTTCGGCCGGGTGTGGCGCTCACTCCCCTGGGGAGGCGGAAATGGATGCAAACGGAAGGCCTGACTTGACCAGGCGGACATAAGGGAGATCCGAAACCATGAAAACGCTGTTTACCACCGCACTATCGGCTTCATTGCTTGCCTGTCTGGCCGCCGGCGCGGCCAACGCGGGCAGCTTCAAGCTCAAAGGCGAGCCCAGCGCCGCGATGATCATCTTTTCACAAAAGAACGACGGTGGCTGGTCGCAGGCGCTCGATGAGGCGCGAATGAAAGCTGAAAAAGCCCTGGGAATGCGTATTCCCGTGGTTGAGAACGTGCCTGAGAATGCGACGGCGATCCGGCCGGCGGTCGAGTTGTTCATCGATCGCGGCGCCAATATCATCCTGGGTTCCGCCTTCGGCTATTCCGACACCTTCAAGGAACTGTCGGAGAAATACCCTGACGTGGCGTTCCTCAATCCGGCCGGTATCACCAATGGCGACAACCTGTTATCCTATTATGGCCGAACCTACGAGAGCCAGTATCTGTGCGGCATGGCCGCCGGTGCGGTCTCCAAGTCCGGAAAACTGGGATTTGTGGCGGCAAATCCATTTGGCCTGGTGAACTGGACGGTGAACGCCTATCTGCTGGGCGCGCGTCAATCCAATCCCAAGGCGACGGTAACGGTGGTCTTCACCGGCGCCTGGAACGATCCGGTCAAGGAACGGGCCGCCGCGGAGGCTTTGATCGAGCAGGGCATCGATGTGATCGGACAGCACGTGGATACTCCGACGCCGCAGATCGTGGCCAAGGAAAAGGGAATTTTCGGTACCGGCCATCACCGAGACCTCTCGGAGTTCAGCAGCGCCACGCAGTGCTCTTCAATCTGGGTCTGGGATCGCTTCCTGGTGCCCCAGATCAAGAACATCGCGGCCGGCGAATGGGAAAGCAGCCCCTATGGCGCATTCCTGTCGATCAAGGACGGCGGCACCGACATTGCCTGCTGCGGTTCGGCGGTGTCAGATGAAGTCAAGGCCAAGATCATGGCTGAACGCCAGGCCATTATCGACGGCAAGCACGTCTTTGCCGGGCCATTGTCCGATCGTGAGGGCAAGGAACGGGTAAAGGCGGGCCAGGTCCTCGGAGATGCCGATCTGTGGAAGATGGATTGGTTCGTCAGCGGCGTCATCTCACAGAAGTGATGACGGAGCCGGGCCGCCCCTCGTCGACAGCAGGCGGCGGCCCGGCCACTACTCGCACAATCCCGGCATTGCGCCTGGAGAACATCTCCAAATCCTTCGGCGGGCACTTGGCGCTCGATGATGTCGGATTCGATGTTTACGCCAATGAGCTCCATGCGCTGCTTGGAGAAAACGGCGCCGGCAAATCAACCTTGATGAACGTTGCCGCCGGCCTTTACGCGCCTGATCACGGCATCATTGAAGTGGCCGGCGAGCCTGTTGTCATCAGCGGTCCGGCGGATGCCAAGACGCTGCGCATCGGCATGGTCCATCAGCATTACAAGCTGGTCAAACCCTTCAACGCGCTTCAGAATATCCTGCTCGCCAATTCCCGGGGCGGCTACCGCAATGCGCTGGCGGACATTGAGAACCGGGTGACCGAACAGATCCAGGCCATCGGCTTCGAAATCGATCTTGAAAAACCGGTTGGATCCCTTTCAATCGCGGAGCAGCAGCGGGTCGAGATTCTCAAGGTCCTGGTGGCCGGCATCGATATTTTGATTCTCGATGAGCCGACGGCGGTCTTGACCGACGAGGAGGGCGAACGCCTGCTCAAGACCGTCCGCAACCTTGCAGATAACGGGACCGCGGTGGTTCTGGTCACCCACAAGCTCGCCGAGGCACTCAATCATTGCGACCGCATTACGGTAATGCGCGGCGGCAAGATCGTGGAGGCGTCGTTCAGCCCTGAAGACGTGACGCCGGTTGAACTGACCACGATGATCGTCGGCGAACAGGTCGTTGAGGAACCCGAGCCGGCGACCGCGACGGGGACCGCGATCCTCAAGGTGCGCGAACTGCAGGGCATGCGGGACGATGGCCTTGTGATGCTCAAGGGTGCCAGCTTCGACGTCCGGTCCGGGGAGATCTACGGCATAGCCGGCGTCGGCGGCAACGGGCAGACCGAATTGGCTTTGACCCTGACCGGACTCAGTCCTGTCCTGGGCGGTCAAATCTACCTGGACGGCGTTGGAGATATTACCGGCCACCGCGCCGATCAATGCCGCCGCCACGGCATCGTCAGCATTCCGGCCGATCGGCACACTTATGGCATGGCCGGCGATCTGAGCATCGCCGACAATTATTGCATCCACGGCGTCAATGCCGGCAAATACGGCACCTGGGCGCGAACTCAGAAGCGCAAGATGCGGGCCTCGACCTGGATGGCGATGAAGCAGTTCGAAGTCCATGGGGTGAATTCCGACACCCAGAAGGCCGGCCTGCTGTCCGGCGGCAATGCCCAGAAACTGGTCATTGCGCGCGAGTTTTCCGGCGACCCCAAACTGGTTATCGCTCACAGCCCAAGTCGCGGCCTGGATGTTCGGGCCGCGGCCGCCGTGCACAAGCTGCTGCGCCGGGCCCGGGATGGTGGCGCCGGCGTGCTGCTGATCAGCGAGGATCTCGACGAGGTCATGTTGTTGGCAGACCGGATCGGTGTCATGAACCGTGGCGCCATCGCCGCTGAATTCGACGCACCCGCCGACCGGCACGCCGTGGGAAGAGCGATGATCGGCCATGGTTGAGGTGCTCCAATCCTCTTCGCAATCCGCGCCAACGGCCGCTCGGCGGCATCGCCGTTTCTTCAAGCGGCCCAACCTGGAAATCCGTCAACACATGCCGGGTTGGCAGCAATCGCTCATCGTTGCCGCCGGCATCGCCGTCGGCCTGGTCATTGCGGCCGTCGTGCTGTTGGCGTCGGGCGTGGGTTTGCGCGATCTCGTAAACGAGTTCGTCGTGGCGATCTTTTCAAGTCCGCGCAATATATCCGCCGTATTGGTGCAGGCCGCGCCGCTGATCATTGTCGGCTTGTCGGCCTGTCTGGCCTTCCAGGCCCGGTTCTGGAACATCGGCATCGAGGGCCAGGTCATCTGGGGCGCGATCGGTGCCACCTTTATTGCCACATATGATATCGGGCCGGAATCCCTTCGCCTGCCGCTGATGGCACTGACAGCGGCGGCGGCGGGCATGATGTGGATCGCACTACCGACCTTTCTCAAACTTCGCCAGGGCGTCAATGAAATTATTTCAACGTTGCTGCTGAACTATGTCGCCCTTAATTTTCTGCTGCATTTGCTGTACGGACCCTGGCAGGATCCGGTCAGCGCATTTCCCCATTCCAAGCAGTTCGAAACGGTCGAACGGCTGGCTCCAATGGGTTGGCAGAGCCTCAATTACTCGCTTGTCCTGGCATTGGTGCTGGCCGCCATCTGCTTCTGGCTGCTCAATGTCAGCCGTTTCGGCTATCTGCTGAAATTCGTGCACGCCAATCCCAAAATGGCCCAGGCCATGGGCATTCGCGCCGGTGTGATGGTCCTGGTCGCCGCCTTCGCTTCGGGCGCGTTATCCGGTTTGGCCGGCTTTTCGATTAGTGCCGGGATCGAGTATCGAATGACGCAGTCCTTCTTTATCGGATTCGGCTTCTCAGGCATCCTGATCGGTTTTCTGGCCCGCAATCATCCGATCGGCGCGACGGTCGTCGCCGTCTTCGTGGCATTGTTGATGGTCGCCGGTCAGAGCTTGCAGGTGTTCTACCAAATCCCGTTCGCCATGGTTCAACTGATCCAGGCGATCATCGTTGTCTGTGCCGCGGCGTCCGAATTCTTCATCCGCCACAGGCTGCATTGGGTGGAGTGACCGGGAATGGCCGACTTCATCATCAATTGGCTTGCCAACGTTCCCGGCTTCGCGGTGCCCTTCGCCTTGGCCGCGCTCGGCCTGATTATCTGCGAGAAATCGGGCGTCCTCAATCTCGGCGCCGAAGGCTATATGCTGGTCGGCGCCATGGCCGGGGTCGGTGCCACCCTGACTTACGGCGAGTGGCCTTATCTGGCTCTGGTCATCGCAGCATTGTCCGCTGCCGCCGTTTCCTTGATATTCGCGCTGCTGGTTGTCGCCCTCAGGGTCAATCAGGTCATTTCGGGGCTGGTGATCGTGTTTTTCGCCTATGGGCTGACCAGCCTTTTGGCGACCAAACAGGGCTGGACCAACAAGGCCATATCCGGTCTCGACAAGATCGATTTTGGCCCGCTCGCCGAAATTCCGGCAATCGGCCCGATCCTGTTCAATCAGGATCTGATCGTCTATCTGTGCGTTCCGATTTTCTGGGTCGTCGTCTTCATATTGAACCGGACGATCATCGGACTGCGGCTCAAGGCGGTCGGTGAGAATCCGGAAGCCGCGGACGCGGCCGGCGTCAGCGTATCGCTCTACAGGCTCTGCGCGGTGCTGGCGGGCGCCGCGTTGATCGGTCTTGCCGGCGGCTACCTGACCGTCGTGGTGTCCAAGATCTGGGTCGACGGCATGGCCGGCGGCCGCGGCTGGATTGCCATTGCCTTGGTCATTTTCGCGCGCTGGCGACCGTGGCGCGCCCTGGCCGGTGCCTTGTTGTTCGGCTGTATCGAGGCATTGATCCCACGGGTTGCGGCCGTCGGCATTCAGGTACCGCAATATTTCGTTGCCATGCTTCCCTATGTGGTGACGCTGCTGGTCATGGTGTGGACCAGCCTGTCGACCGATCGCATGTCGGCGGAGCCGGGAGCGCTCGGCCGTCCGCATGTGCGCGAGGAGCGGCGGTAGCCTTCTGTCCCGCGGGATCGGAAAATACCAAGGGTGCTTGTGCCCTGGTCGATCATCCGTCGGGAGCCAGCGCCAGGACGACCAATCCAAATACCGTAATGATTGCCCCAAAGGCGATCGAAGGCGTGGCCCAGCCATGGCCGATCAGGCCCTCCAAGACGATCACGAAGCTCGGTGTCAAATAGCCGTAAGCAAAAACCTTGGAGGCAGGCAGGCGCATCGAGGCATAGAGCAGCAGGAACAACGAAAGTGCGGTCGCGACGACCGACACGTAGGCGATACAAATCCAGACGATGGCCGGCAAGGCAAGCCAATCGGTGGCGAGGCTCTGGGGAACGGCGAAGACGGTGATCCAGATCGTGCAGGCGATGAATGTCCACAACGTGAACTCCAAGGTCGTCTCGCCGCGATTGAAACGCTTGACCAATGGCGCATAGGCGGCCTGGCAGGCGCAGCCAAACAGGAAGATCAACTCCCCGCGGCCGATGTCGAAGGCGAGCATCGCCTGAAAATCACCACGAAATATGACCACGACGGCACCGGCGGCGGCCACAAGCAGACTGACCACGACGACCGGTCGGCTGATCTGAGCCAGTATGAAGTAACCGAATATCGCGGCCATCATCGGTGTCAGGGTGTAGACGGCGCCGGTCGATACGGGATCGGTCAGCTTCAAAGCCACGAACATCAAAACGAAATAAGTGCCCATCAAGGCGCCGACCACGGCAAATCGCCAGGGCGCCTCAGGCAGCGAGGGCAGCCGACCGGAAAGCATAACCAGCACCGCGCCCACCAGCGCCGAAGCGATGACGAAACGGATGGCGTTGAGAGCCGCGGGGTCGAGATGCGGCGCGGCAAGGGCGCCGAGCGAGAATGAACCGGCAATCAGGGCGGCATAGACCAGCATGGCCACATGCCCGAGCAGTTTATCCCGCCCCTTGGCCGTCTGTCGCAATGATCCGGTGTCGGTCATGAAACTGTCTAACGCCGCGATAGTCGCGTGTCCGCCCGCCTGTCTGAGATAATTGAATTCTTTGCCTGTTTTCGCAGATTGGACCTGTTCCGCGACATGCCGTTTGGCTTGATGCGGCAAGTTACACTGATCTAACTAATGGATAATATATCCAATAAGTCGATATCACATCGAAATAATTTCGGCCAAACGGAGTTAATCGGGAACATGGTACCGTGAGCCGATGTGGATTTCGGCCGATCGTCTCAACTCAACCGCCGAACGCGGCAAGGCGTTGGCTGAGGTCTATCAATTGTCCGGCGCGAAAGACGGCGGGCGCGTCTAACCGGCTCATGCGATCGGCCCGTCTCAGGGGCCGTATGACCGAATTTATCACCGTCATTTGGTCCCCGTTTGATCGACCGATGCATTAATGCACGTTGCGTTCAATTGGGCTCGGTGCGACTTATGAAACGGTCATTCCCGCGAAAGCGGGAATCCAGGGTCACAAGCGCAAGCCTTTGTTTTGGCCCTGGATTCCCGCTTTCGCGGGAATGACTGTGTGGCGTGGCTTGTGAATTCAATTTACCGCAACACGCTTTAGGACACGGTGACCTGCCCCATCATCCCGGCATCTTCGTGCTCCAGGATGTGGCAGTGGACCATGAATGGCGCCGTCTCCGGCGCCGGTTTTTTGAACTCCACCAGAATTTCGGTCTCTTCCTCGACGAAGACCGTATCCTTCCAGCCGGCATCCTCGGGCCGTGCCGGACCGCCGTTATGCGACAGCACCTTGAAGCGGGCGCCGTGGACGTGGAAAGGATGCCCCATTTGCGGCGAGCGTATGCGCCAGATCTCCGTGGTGTTGTTGGACACATCGAAATCGATGCGTTGCATATGGAACGGCCGGCCATTGATCCCCATGGCGGTGCCACCACCCATCATCATTGCCATCATCTGCGGACCCATGGGAATGTCGAGACTGAGGGTGCGGCCCCTGCCGGAGGACCGTCTTGACGGGTCGACTGACCTATTCGGCGATGGGGGAATTGCGGAAGCGGCCGCCGTCCTTGATTTGTCCACCCGGAATGCAATCACGGGGAACCTGCCTTTAAAGAAACCGGCCATGCGCGATTCCATCATCCCCCGCATGCCCATACCAAAGCGGCCATTGAAGTCCGGCTCGCTCCACAGGCTGACATTATCGCCATCGCCGAAGTCAACGAGAATTTCGGCCCGCTCGCCCGGAGACAATCGCAATCGACTAATTTCAATGAACGACGGCAGCAGCCCCTGGTCGCTGGCAATCAAGTGGAAACTGCGCCCATCGCCGAAGGCCAAATCGAAGATCCGGGCATTGGCCGCGTTAACCAGGCGCAACCGCACGATGCCCTTCGGAACGCTGACAAATGGGTCAAGCTGGCCATTGACGAGAATGGCGCCACCCCGCAAGCCGTGCATGATATCCGGTATCGTACGCCGGTAGACCATTTGCCCGGATCCGGTGAGCACTTTGTCCTGGAGAACGAGCACCAGATCGTCCACACCATACTCCACCGGCAGGCCCAAGTCGCGGTCCCGGCCATCATCGATAATCAATACGCCGGCTAATCCCTGATAGACCTGCAGCGCGGTCTTTTTGTGAATGTGGGTATGGTACCACAGTGTCGCCGCCGGTTGATCGATTTCCAATTTCGGAGACCATGTCTCACCCGGCGCGATCGGCTGATGCGGTCCGCCGTCTTTATTGCCCGGGACCAGCAGCCCATGCCAATGCGCGGTGACGGCCTCGCCCAAGGTGTTGCGGACAGTTGCACGGACCTCATGATCCTTTGCAACGCGTATGACCGGCCCAAGATAGGGTTCGTTGAATCCGAGGGTTGGCGACTCCACACCCGGATAGAACTGGTGCACGCCCTCTTGAGCCGACAAAGTAAAATTATCGCTCTTTACTGCGTCGATGACCGGTGGCATCGGCAGTGGTTGTCGTTCCGACAGGATCGTCGCGGCGTCGGCAAAATGCCGGCGGGCGGCGTAGACACCGGCAGTACCGAGTGCCGTGGTTGCCGCCGCCGCTCCCATGAGAAACTGTCGTCGGTTCACGGGATCATTTCTCCTCTTCGGGAACCATACGGTTCATCTCGTCATGGCGGTCACGAACATCCGATGGCCAGGTACTCTTGATGAATGACAATACGGCGATGATGTCGTCATCGGAAAGGACACCCTCATAGGTCGGCATGTCGGTTTGGTAATCGCCCATGTCGGCGACTTTCGCCAGACCGAACTTGGTCAGTTTGAACAGCAGCCAGTCATGGTGATGCCAGGTATGGCCGCTGGCATCGTGCGGTGGCGCCGGCAGTCGGCCATCCGGCTTGCGACGGCGCCACTTTTCTTCGCCTTCGAGGTTTTCGCCATGGCACGACGCGCAGTGTTCGGCGTAAACGACCTTGCCGCGCATGACTGTCTCGGTATCGTCCGGGCGAAACAAGCCAATAGCATTTGCCGGCGACAGGAACCAAAAAGCGGCCGTCGCAATGCCGATAAGGACCATGGCGGCCACGATACCGGTTCTCCTGGAATTCACTACCGTTTGCCTCCCGGTCAGATGACAACCACCGGCGATCCGCGCGCCGGTATTCGGTTGTAAAGGTCGATCACATCCTGGTTGAACAGCCGGATGCAGCCCGAGGAGACCGCCTTGCCGATGGTCCACGGCTCATTCGTGCCATGGAACCGATAAAGCGTGTCCTTGCCGTCCTGGAAAATGTAGATCGCCCGGGCGCCCAGCGGATTGTCCAGGCCGGGCTCCATCCCTTCGGCGTATTTTTCAAGGTCCGGCTCGCGCTCGATCATTTCCTGCGGCGGTGTCCAGGTCGGCCAGGCCCGCTTCCAACCCACATAGGCCCGACCGTTCCAGGCGAAGCCGGCGCGGCCGATACCAATACCATAGCGCATCGCCCGGCCGCCTTCCTGGACCAGGTAAAGAAACCGGTTTTGCGTATCCACGATGATTGTTCCAACCTTTTCCTCGGTGGGATAATCGACCTGCTGACGCAGGAACTTTTCATCGACCTTGGCGGTATTTATGGCCGGTAACGGGAACTGTTCATCGGGGATCGCGGCATAGGTCGAGGCGTAGAGCGAGACCGGTGACGGATCGATGGCAATGTCTTCAACCGTCGCCGCGCAGGCCGACAGGAAAACCGGGACCGCAATCGCGGCCGCCGGTTTCGTGCAGAAACTGTTCATAACTGTCCACATGGCTACAGCACCACGACTTTGGTGCCGATGGCGGCACGTTCATAAAGATCGCGGATATCGGCGTTCAACAGGCGGATGCAGCCTGATGAGACCGCGCGACCGATGCTTCGCGGTTCATTGGTTCCATGGATGCGGTACAGGGTGTCCCGGCCACCGCGATAAAGATAGAGCGCCCGGGCGCCAAGCGGATTGTGCTTGCCGCCACGCATGCCGTTTGCCCATTTCGCGAGCTTCGGATCGCGGCGGATCATATCCTTCGTCGGCGTCCAGGTGGGCCACTTGGCTTTACGCCGGATCGTGGCGCTGCCACGCCACGCCAGACCCCGCCGGCCGACACCGATCCCATAGCGCAGCGCTTTGCCGCCTTCCATCACCAGGAACAAATGGCGGCTTTTGGTGTTTACAACGATGGTTCCCGGCTTATGGCCCGCATCGTAGGCGACAATCTGCCTGCGGAACCTTTTCTTGATGGCGACGGGTTTAGATTTAGGGCTATGGGTCGCAATGAATAACTGCGAATCTGTTTGCGCCGCCGCGGAAGCCGGGGCGCCGAAAGAGAATAACATTCCGGCACACAGCACAGAACTTATCCGGACTAAATAGGTCCTCATTCCAATCTCCAGACAATACCAGAAGGCCGGGGGGAGCCCGGCGGAACTCATCACAAGGATGAGCGGTTCAAACGGTCAGAGGCTGGATTTTGGCGGTGGGGGAATGATCTCGGTGCCGAGACCCGCCAGAGGCCATGCATTATTTGCACGGAATGACGATCGCTCTTGGGGAGGATGCCCGACCAAGCCGATAGCGGCAAAATAATCCCCCGAACACAAAGGCGACTTGCAGGATGCATTGGCATGGCCGCAGCCGGTCATGCAAATACTGGCCACCATCGCGACCGGCTTTTGACCCTCCAGGTCAAGGCCCAGCGCATGCTGATGGTCGGCGCCAACCATCGTCACCATCATGGCATTTGCCATGCGAGCCTGGTCGGCCTGAGCCAATTGCCCGAACAATCCAAGGCCCAGCGCCGCGACGATAAGCGCCGCGATCGCTTGATACCGAAAGGTTTTTCTTGCGCCATTGTGCATAGCGCCACGGCATACCGAAAATCGGCGCCGGCCGCAATGTGTCAGCCTGACCCGCCCGTTAAAAATGCCGTGACCGCGCGATCAACCCGGTGGGCGCGATAACGGTGGAATTGGCCACCGGCAAACCGGCCTTTGATCAGGCCGGGATGTAAAGGCGATCGCAGTTGCAAAACTCGGGGAGATGGAGCACAAACGCCAGGAATTGGGTTCCTTGCAAGCCGCCTTGAGCTGTTTGCTCGCTCACCGCCGCGGCGATGAACGGGCGGATTGTCCGAACCTGGACGACTTGGCTGGTCGGAGAAAAGTGAGGATGTTGCGGTGAACCGAACGACCCTCTTTGCCTTAGTCGCCGTGATCGCGGCAATCGCCGGCGTCTATTTCGTCACCACCGACAATTCGAAACCGAAAGGTGTCCGTGTCGCCGTCTCAGTGCCGCAATTGTCGAAATCCGCGGCGGAAGGGGCCGATATCTTCGACACAAAATGCGCCTCCTGCCATGGTCGCGATGGCAGTGGCGGTGACGCCGGACCACCTCTGATCCACCGTATATACGAACCGAACCACCATGCCGACTTCGCCTTCTACCGGGCCGTGGAACAGGGTGTTCGCGCGCATCATTGGACATTCGGCAACATGCCGCCTCAAAAATCCGTGAGCAGGGACGACACGGCCAGGATCATCGCCTATATTCGCGAACTTCAAAAGGCCAATGGGATTTTCTAGGAACTGCCATCCCTTCACAGCCGCTGACTTGCTAACTGGCAGTCAGTCGCCAAGGGCTCCAATCCTCAAATCATGCGCACCTTGTTGCTCCAGATTGTCCTGACGATCTCGATCGCCCTCAGCGGCGCAGGACTTGTCCATGCGGATGTTCATCACCGGAATACCGGAGATGCGGTGCACGCCCTTGATGTTGGCCATGGTGCGGAGCCGGTTTGTCGGGCGGCGTCGACGGGAGATTGCGTCTCTCAAGGTCACCCCGACGAGGATGCCTGCGACCTTCACGCCTCCCATTGTGTTTCCGCGTTCGTGATCAGCATCGGACCGGGTTCCGACCGGGAACACCTGGACAGGTCCGGCTTGTTGGCAAGCGTCGGCTTCCGTAAGTCACGAGCACTCGATTTCGATCCTCCGCCGCCCCGGATTTGAACCTGTCCTGCATTGGTTTCGCCCGAGAAAATCAAGACCGATCTCGGACGATAGCAGGCCCTTTCCCGTTCAAGATTCACCGGCCGCGCAAGTGGACCGGCCCTCGAAAAACCTCCCGCACATCCGGGATCCGGAGAAATGACATGTCGAAATTCAAATATGTAACCATCGCCTGCGCTTTCATTGTTGCACCGTCCGGTCTGGTACTGGCCGGCGGCGGCGGTGATCACGGTCACGGACACAGCCCGGCTGCAATCGGCAAGCCGGGAATGGCCGGCCACGTCGACCGGACGATCCATGTGGACATGGACGACAATTCCTTCAGCATGGACGCCATCGAAGTGAGGATGGGTGAGACGATCCGCTTCAAACTGGTGAATCGGGGCGATGCCGCCCACGAATTCAGCATCGGAACCGGCGATATGCACGCGCAGCATCGCAAGGAAATGCTGAAGATGATGCATGACGGCAAGATGGATGAAAACGGCATGCCGATGGCCAAGGACCATGATGACGAAAACACCCTGTCGCTGGCGCCTGGCGATTCCGGAGAGCTGATTTGGACCTTTACCAAAGCCGGCAAACTTGAGGCAGCGTGCAATCTGCCCGGACATTACGAGTCCGGGATGCATGCCAAGCTGGCTGTCCTGAAGCAGTAAGACCGATCTGGCGGGCCGCGTCCTAATCGGCCCGCCCGTTCCTTGACCTACCTCAGGGCGTTGAAAGCCTTTTGCGGTTACCACACATTCCAGGGACTTCCATTTTAATCGATACAAAGGCCCGCGATATGCCGCTTAACCGACGAGACTTTCTGCTTGGCTCAACCTTGACCGGGGTCGCCACCATAGTGCCCATAGGGCTGCGCCAGGCGATTGCCGGGCCTGATGGTTTCATTGAGCTTCGAGCCGAACCGGCCAAAGTGCGGTTGTTAGGCGCCGGCGAGCCGGAAACCGAATTGTGGACCTATAACGGTACATCGCCCGGCCAGGAAATCCGCGTCAAGCGCGGCGAGCGGGTCAAGGTCCGCCTCATCAACAACCTCGACCAACCGACGACAATCCATTGGCATGGCATTCGCATCGACAATGCCATGGACGGCGTGCCCGACGTCACCCAGCCGGCGGTCAAGCCCGGCGACAGTTTCGAGTATGATTTCGTGGCACCGGATGCGGGCACCTATTTCTATCACACCCACGAACGGTCCTGGGAGCAGATGGCGCGCGGGCTCTATGGCGTGCTGATCGTCGAAGAGGATCAGCCGGTAGTGCCGCGGGACCGGGATCTGACGCTGGTTATCGATGATTGGCGGTTCGACCGCGACGGTCAGATCGACGAACGAAGCCTCGGTCAGATGATGGATTGGAGCCATGGTGGCCGGCTTGGCAACTGGTTGACCGTCAACGGAACGAGCCGGCCGGATATCAAACTAAAAACCGGGCAAACCTATCGCATGCGTTTGATCAACACATGTAATGCCCGCATCCTGGAATTCGATCTGGCAAAACTCGGCGCCCGCATCGCGGCCCATGACGGCCAAGCGCTTCCGCGAGCGGCGCTGCCCACCGACAAGCCGTTCCTGCTTGCACCGGCGCAACGGGTCGACGTGCTGCTCCGCGCCGACGAAGCCGGCCATGTTCCATTTGAGGAGATTTCCGGCGATCCGTTTGCCTTTATGAACTTCGTTTATGAGGATGCGGAATCCGCTGCTTCCGATGACATTTTGGCTTTGCCGGCAAATAATATCCCGGAACCGGACCTCGGCTCGGCCCTGTCGGTCGACCTTCTGATGGAAGGCGGCGCCATGGGCGGCATGCGCGGTGCGACACTCGATGGCCAATGGACCGACATGCGGACCCTGGTGGGCCATGGACTGGTCTGGGCCTTTAACGGTGAAGCCGGCTTCCCGAAAAAACCCTTGTTTTCCGTCAAACGCGGCCAAACGGTCATCATGAGGATTGAGAACCGTACCAGTTGGCCCCACGCCATGCACATGCACGGATTTCATTTCAAAATCCTTGAGCGCAACGGCCAGGAGGACAGCGAAAAACCGTGGCGGGACACGTTTCTTTCCGGTGCCCAAGGGTCAATCAAAATCGCCTTCGTTGCCGACAATCCGGGTAAGTGGGTCTTCCACTGCCACATGCTGGAACATGTCGCCGCCGGAATGATCACCTGGTTCGAGGTCACCTAGATTGGCGGATCAGAGATACGACACACTTGCTGTGAGGGCATCGTTGACCAGCATCAAGGTGCTCCCCGCAGGTCATGATACCCTGTCATTCACACGACCGGAAATGTGGAAGCAAGATGGCAATGGGGTTCATTAATAAAATGAATGACGGTCGTCGGACGAAGTATATCCGCAAGGCGGTTGTCTTTGCCGTTGCCTTGGCACTTTCATTGGCGACCGCGCTGGCGATACCTCATCATTCGCACGCGACGCCGACCATGGACACGATCGCTGCCTGCCCTTCGGGTTCCAACGCGCAGACTTGCGTTGACCATTCGGAGCAGAACCAAGAACCCTGCTGTATCGGTCATATATTCTGCTCCGGCACTGCTATATTAAGCCGGCTTTCTATCCTGTTCCTGAAGACTGGGCTCAATTGGGACATGGATCCCAATAGCGATCGCCCCACGAGGGCCTTGCCGCGGCATCTGCGCCCTCCGATTGACCTTGGGTGAGATCGCGGCCGGACGTGCCGGGCAAGCACTTGGATCCAGCGATGTCCGCTGAAGAATGATCTTCGCTGGGCCGGCGGCCTGTCCAAACAGCGCGAGCCGCCCTCGTGATTGGCCTTGGAAGCGCGACCGGCTTCGCGAGCCAACACCGCCACCAATCCAAATCCTGAAACCCGGCGCATCGGTCGACCCTACTGAATCGAACGATGCGCCAGGTCTCCAGACAAACCAAAATGGCAAATCTCATGTCACTCAAGAACTTGACTCCCGCCAAAATCTTCGTGTTCGGATTTTTGGGGCTTGGTCTCATCGCGTTCATCGCCAACAACACCACGTGGTTTGACAGTTGGGCCTCGAAATCCGTAACCATTCCGCAATTCACGAAATCGGCGCTTGCCGGCCGGCAAGCCTATGAGGCCAATTGCCAACAATGTCACGGAAAGAACGCGACCGGATCGAGCAGCGGGCCGCCGCTCCTCAATGATATCTACAATCCGGGCCACCATGACGACGACTCGTTCTACCGCGCGATGAAGAGAGGCACGCGGCAACATCACTGGCGGTTCGGCAACATGCCGCCGCAGCCGCAAGTCGGCGAACGGGATGGCCGAAATATCGTGCACTATGTTCGCCAGTTGCAGGAAGCAAACGGCATCTTCTATCGACCGCATCGAATGTAGCTTAAGCCCGATCACGGCGAGTTGACCGAGTTACCAGTCCCACGGATCCGCGGATTCAGGCCCCACTAACGCTCCAAGGGTGGCGGCCCGTATCTGGATCGCGCTTGCCGGCCATGCCGGAGAGCTATGCCCGAAAGTTGGTGACGGTCTGATCAGGCGGCCTTTTGAATTTGCTTGATCCCGTCCTTGAACTCAACTCCTTCGATGATCTCGGGCATACGATGAGCACCGTCAAGTTTGCGCCATTTGTCCTGGGCGGACATCATCAGCTTGAAGGCCATGGCGAGCCCGGTTTTCCGGCTCAGGCAGCCCTTGGTTTTACCGGTTCTGTGTCGGACGGTGGCGAATGTGCTTTCGATCGGGTTCGTGGTTCGGATGTGTTTCCAATGCTCGGCTGGAAAGTCGTAGAAGGCGAGCAAGACATCGCGGTCCTTGACCAGTTTGGCCACCGCCTTGTCGTATTTCACGCCGTATGTCTCGACGAAGAAATCAAAAGCGGCCTCGGCTCCGGCCTTGGTCTCGGCCTGCCAGATGCCGTGCAAGTGGCCCTTGGCCTTTTGCTGCACCGATTTGGGCATGGCGTTGAGCACATTGCTGGTCTTGTGGACCCAACAGCGTTGCTCTTTCGTCTGCCCGAAGACTTCGCGCAGAGCCGCCCAGAACCCGAGCGCGCCGTCGCCAATGGCCAGATCCGGGGCATGACGCATGCCACGACGCTTGAGATCGAGCAGCAATTCGCGCCAGCTTTGCGTGCTTTCGCGGTAGCCGTCGGTCAGGCCGAGCACTTCCTTGCGACCCCATTCATCGGCGCCGATCAGGACCAGAACACATTGTTTCTCCTCGGCCATCCGGGGCTGGAAGTAGATGCCATCGGCCCAAATGTAGACGAACCGCCGGGTGCTGAGATCGCGGCGCTGCCAACGTTCGTAATCCGCCCACCAATCCGCCTTGAGCCGGGATATGGTGGTCGATGACAATCCCGCCGCATGAGGCCCGAGCAAGGCCGCCAACGCTTCTTGGAAGTCGCCCGTCGAAATGCCCTTGAGATAGAGCCAGGGGAGCAAATCCTCGACCGATTTCGCCTTGCGCAAATAGGGCGGCAGGATGGAGGACGTGAACCGAACCTTTTCATCGGCACCGCTCCGGTCCCGCACACGCGGCACTTTCACAGGCACCGGGCCAATGCCGGTCATCACCTCGCGCTCCGGGAGATGGCCATGACGCACCAGACGCGCCCGTCCATCTTCGGTGACCTCGTCCGCATGAGCGGCAAGAAGACAGGCCAGTTCAGCTTCAACGGCTTGCTCAATCAGAGCCCGCGCGCCAGAGCGAAGGATGTCCGTCAGCGGATCAGGTGAAAATCCAGATGGATCAGGAAGCTGGGTGATGGTACTTTCCGTCATGTGGCATATCCTTTTCTCTCATAGAGAACCGCGGCGCGTGAACAACGCCATGATATGCCGCCCCTCAGGGGCCATCACCAACTTTCAGCTATAGCTCCATGCCGGACGGGGCGTATTGAACGGCACACTGGTCACGATCGGATACTTGGATATCGCGCCGATCTGATTGGTCCTGGGATATCCGGGGGCGGCCGCGGTCGTTCTGGTCTCCGCGCTGTCGGCGCGATTCTCATAGGCGGACGTCGGGCGCTATTGCGGCGAAAATTCGATCATCATCCGTCTGTCACTCTTCCTATCGACGGTCGTCTCGCGTGTTGTGCTCCTTAAACACCAGCATGGTCGCCGATAGCGGTACGATTTCGGTTCTGGTGACCATTGGAATCGCTTTGGCACTACTGTCGTGAATTCCAAAGGACAATATATCGGCCGCAACAATCAGGCCGGTCATAGTATGTGGTGATTGCAAAGCATGAAAAAGCAATAAAAAATTGCAGAATTAGCGTGGATGCGCCTTGATCAGTTTTGCAGGGTCCTGTTTATTGAGCTCCAAAATCAACTGGAGATTGATAGCCGTGAACAATACTTTCCGTCTCAAACAAGGCAGTTTAAGCACTGACCAAATTATGGACGCGACGATTCAGATTTGGTCGGACATTGCCGGGTCGCAGGATCTCCAGCAGAAAATCAAGGAAAGTGCCGAAGCGAGCGGACTGACGGTCGATGAGTCCCTGTTTCGCGCCTCGTCTCCGTTTACCGCATTTCCTGACGAAGAGGGTTTGGACCCCCTTTCACAATTCATTCTGATTTCGATCGCAGGTGGTGTCACCTACGACGTGGCAAAATACATCTTTTTGAAATGGATCGTTCCGCGCATACGCGCCCGATATGGAGCCTCCGCAGTTTATGACGAAGGCGACTATCGGTAGCGGGGAATGAATTCGGACATATTTCATTTGCCGCTGCGCCACCGGAAAGTCCTCGCGGCCCGCATTTTAGCCATCAAGCTTTTGAGATCACCGCCCCACGCCGCAGATCAGGTCTTACAGGCGCAGTTGGAAATGCAGGAAAAAGGCGCCCTGGATTCGTCGCTCGTGGCAATAACCCATGACGATGAAGATCCCGCGTCATTGGACGACTTTTTGTCGGAACTGGCGACATACGTGTCGAATGCGGCGGCCATGGAGCGATTTGAACAGGTACGAGATAAACTTGAGTCGCTTTCCCAATGCTACGCGGATTTTGATTGCAAAACCTGCGCCGGTCCGCCGCTCAAAATCTGCGGTGGCGACAATTTGAAGGACAATGACCGGGTTGCCAATTTGGGCTACTGTATCGCCGATATTCGCAGCCTGTTTGACCTGATGGAAACCTGGAGTACCGGTCTTTACCGCCGGTATGCAGGCGACCTGTTTCCGACATCGCCTCCAACGTGTCAACTGGGGACCCGTGAAATGACCTCAGACCGTCGCGGGATCGGCGACAATCCGGTCATCTCCGGTGCAACCCGAAGCGTTAAGATCGGCACGAAAACCGGGATGAGGATTTGGCTTTCTTGCGACGTTGAATCTGTGACTTGGCCCCATCTGCTCGTCCTGCCATACGTCTTTGCGCATGAATTCATCTGCCACGGTTATCAGGGGAGGTTCACAATCGATGGCCGCGCCGAGAGCGCCAGCGCGTATTGCGCCTGGACGGAAGGATGGATGGATTCGCTTTGTCATACCCTGGTGAAACGGGCATTGTCGGGCGCGCCCGAATCCGCCGACATATCCTTTCCGGCATGGTTGTTGCAGAATGCGGGTGCCGCCAAAACCGAAATCACCAAAGTCCACGGTCGACGTTATCCAGGTCCGGGAAAAACGGCGCAGAGGTCCCGCAGGTCGTCGTCCCTCGCCGCTGCTCGAGATCGCTTTCAGATCCTTATGCGAACGTTAGCGCTGGTGGAGCAATCCATGGATAAAGGCATAGAGAAGATGACCATTTTGTCTTTGAAATTGAACGCCCTGAAACTCCCCTTAAGTGAGCGCGGGCGCATTGTCATTGCGCTGGGAGAAGCAGACCTTGATGGTGAAAAGGAAAGGGCCATCGATATCGTAAAACGTGTAAACCGGTTTATCAATTCGGATGATCCGGAGCACCTTCTCAATATCGGTCAAATTTAACACACTGTATAACAGTCTGATTAATAAGCAATAAACCAGAAACGACTAAATTTTTTTGCAGAAAGTTGGATTTATGAGGAAATTTCCTATTTATTATGTTAGGAGAATTTAGATAGATTCGTTCATCAGGATACTACTTTAGAATGTGGGAAAACAAAATCCTGGGTGCCATGCTCACCCTCAATACATTTACCGCCCGCGATCTCGCGGATTTTGCGGATGCGAAAATCGCAACGGTGCGCGACCTGATCAAGCGCCTGAACCATAATCAAAGCCTGATCGTCAAGGAAAGCCGGCCCACAGGACATCGGGGGCGGAATGAAAGGGTCTACACGCTAACCGAAGCTGCCGCCGCGGAAATTGCGGAGAGGCTGCGGGGCGTATTCGAATCGGTCAATGAAGCGCTAACGGCCGCCCGCCCGGATTCAGTCAACACCGATGATCGAGATATCGGACTGAGGGCTGCCGCGGACTTAATCGATGAGGCCATACTTGACGGCGGTCTCGACGACGCCGCCCGGGCATCGCTTTTGGATATGGCCGACATCGAATTGTCGGCGCTCGAGGATGCCTTGCTGCGGCGGGACGTTGGCGCGGCTTCATCCTGGTCGGACGCCATAGCTGCCGTGAGGAGCAAGTGGACCGCGGCAAACCTGCCCGTACCGCTGTTTGCCGGTGCCGACGGCGAGGCCGCATCCCCAGCCGAAGCCAACGGCGCCGCCCCTCCTGCCGCCTCGGATCCGGAGAATATGCAAGTGCCTCCCTATCGACCGCCAACCCCGTTGCAGGCCATAACCGGCCACCTATTTGAGACCGGCTGGCTGTTGTGCCAACGGAGCCGGTTTGATCTGCCGAATTTTAGATACTCGTACAAAACATCGAGCGCGTATCTGTCTGAATTGCAAAGTCCCGAACCGGATATCGATTAAAAGATGGCGATGAGCCCGAACCGATGAGCCTGTTCACCGACCAAGACAAGGAGGCAATTGACGCCGGCCTCGGCCGTTGGGTGCACACGCCCGTCTGGCGTGCGGTCGTATTCCGCAATGCGCTGCAAGCGTTCCTGGTCGACATTGATGGCATGCGGGAGAAGCGGGAGCAGGCCAAGGCATTTTGTATCGATACTACCGAGATCGTCGCATTCGCGGCCAGCAACAACTATACGCGAAATTCATTTTCGTTTTATTCTCTTGTCTCACCGGAGGGCGGGAAGCCTTGCGAGGAATCGTCGGTCAATGAGAAATGCGCGGAAATCGACCGCATGGTGACCCGCCATCTGTTGTTCGACCGTGCCGAGGGGTGCCTGCTTTTGGAGCCTTATGCGGAGGAACTGGCAATCATTTCCCATGCCATTTCCAAGAAATTCCGGATTGAGGACCAACGATTGTTGGAGCAAATGGCCGACGATGGATTACTTGCCATCAGCAAGGCACAGTTTCAGGGAATTGAAGACTGGATCGGCCAGTCGCGCTCCTCACAAATTCCAGCGGAATTTTTTAAGTTTCGCGATACATTTCTACCCGGCCTGCGGACAAATCTGATCGCCAATCTTTATACTTTGCGGAAGGCCAAAAACCTTCTGCATCTTTTTACCAAGTCCGGCAATTATTCATTACTCGGCCCCGCAAGCCTTGGGGACCGCTCGTTTTTTGCGCGGCTAAACAGGCACACAAACCGCAAGTTGAACTGGCAGGATTTCAAGACATACTACGAAAAGGACAGCATTCAGGCGACAATTGAAGAAATCCAGTCCACCTATGAGCGTTTTTCCAAAGAAATCAGGAAATCATACCAGAGCGATCAAGAACAATCAGCGAGCAATTCGAGAGACGGCATCGCAATCGCGACTGTGCACGTATTGAATTCCTACCTGAAAAAGAACGATCTTCCACCTCTGGTTACCCTCGTATCCCGTAGCATGACGATGCACGCTTTTGCCGGCTTACTACCCAACGGCAAGATTAATTTCCAGCTCAGGCATCCGCTGTTCATACCGGAAATATATCAATTCGATACCGCATCCCTGCAGACCATTGCCCATATTTTCCAGTCCGTCGACAATGCGGTCAAACCTTATATGGACAATATTTCCTCTCGCATCCGGACGGAGGAAGGCACATCTCGGACGGCTGGTGAAGCGGGCGGTTTTTCCGAAAATGGCGTCAAGTCCTTGAACAAAACAATCGGTCTTCAAAGCCAGGAATTGATCCGCGCCCTTGCGGACACGATTGCCGTCCAACAAGTGCTGGAACGAGACGAACCGAAAAAGCTTGTCCAGAAACTGTTGCTTCATGCGGAAAAGTCCGTCGAAAAGGAGAAGAAGGGCACCGCGCCGATCAATGAATCGGATGCCGACAGAGAGCGAAAGGCGGAACTTATTGAAAATCTGTTTCGCATGATTTCCGACCGACTGCGAAATCATCGTGATCCGTTTTCCATCGAGGCCATCAGGGCGATCGCGCAGAAAAACCGGAGCCTGATCTCTTTCGAACGCCGGCGTATCGTTGAGGATCAGAAATATTTGGAACTTCGATATATCAATGTCCGGCCGACAGAACCGGTATATCCAATCGGATTTATCATGATCCGTCCGGTCGGAGGGAAGCTGCCCCGCGCATTTCACCTCTACTCGGACGAATCAAAGAGTAATTTACTTGGGAAGGATTGGGCAACACGGGGTGATTACTCCGAACATCGCAGCATAGAGGTGAGCAAGGATTTCCTGCTGGCCCTCGCCGATAGCGCGCTTGATTCCAACGACGACCCCGTCGCCCAACAACAAAAGGTGGAATCAAAGGCCGTAATCGAAAGCCTGGAAGCAACCTTGCTGGCGTGTATCGTGTTCTCCGATCAAGGGCATTATTCTGCCGCGGCGACGATCGCGTCGACCATCCTAAATCAGGTGACGACGCAGCTTCAAATCTTCGAGACAGGTTCGGGAAAGTATGCGACCGAAGATTTCAGTGATCAGATTGAAGATCCGGTAATTCTGCTTGCCTTGAAGGAACTGTTCCTGATTCGCCACTATTGCGAGCGGGCCATCGCGATCAATCAGCTCCATTATAAAGAGGCATCCCTGCCCCTGCCACGGGGGGAAACGGCCAAGAATCTGGCCCGCGCCCAAAGGGACCTCGATCTTGCCGTGTTGATGAATGAGCATGCGGAGAAAGTCGCCCTAAAACTTCTTGACAAAAAATACTCGGCAACCGGTATTCGCTGGTTTCAGGAAAGTCGTTTTCCGATCATACATTTTTCCGCGTGGCTGGATCAGTTGGTCGCCATCATATCCAGCGGTCGGAACAGTATTGAAGATTCGACCAGAATCTCCGAGTCGGCATCGATGCAGGAACTTTGGCGCCGACATGAGATTTGGACGCTTTCCGGCCTTGCAAAGGAGTGTGAGGTCCAGATTGATGCTTTAGAAAAACTGAAATTGGGGCACGAGAATACCGGTTTTCATCGATATTTATCTTATTCCCAGGTTCGAGCACTACAGAACAATCTTCTTCTTTTTATTGTTTTGCTGGCTTATGATTTTGCTCCGGAGCTTCAATCTTTCTGGAGAATTGATATCAAACCCAAGAAAGATCGGATATTGGTGTTTAGAAACTGGAGAAAATGGTATAATAATTTTCAAGACATTGAAGGTCAATTTGATTTTGAATTGGTACCAACGAAATTTGTTGCTTTGATTTACGATACAATCTCAAGTATATCCCGCATTCGCGACAGTAACGTCGGCGAAAACAGAAATTCAGACTATCGGAAGCTGCTCTCCGATTTAGGCAAATCCTTGGAGAAGGATATCAATAAGTTCGAACGCGGCGCCAGGCGTGAGTTTTCGTTCCTGGAAAATTTGACCGGGCAACTCATCACCAAGATCAACAATCTTCAAAATGAGCGCCTGTGACTGCAGATCGTGAAAACAGGCTCCTGCGGCCCTAAAGCGTGGCGCGGATAAACGGACTCACAAATCACATCACACCGTCATTCGTATCGAGCCCGATTGAACGCAACGTGCATTAGGCTCTGGCTCCCAGTGTTTGGCTGATCCGGTTTGCGCAGTCCTTCAATGGCGGCAGCATGGTATTCAATATTTCGTTCGTGCTTGTTCGGTTCGCCTGGGTGGACAAATTTACCGCCGCGATGACTTTATGGGACTTGTCGGTAATGGGAACGGCGATCGACCGCAGGCCGAGCTCAAGTTCCTCGTCGACCAGCGCATATCCCTGCGCCCGGACCTGATCGACCAGGGATCGCAATGTGTCGGGATCGGTGACGGTGTTGGCAGTGTATCTATCCAAGGGAGCATCGGACAGAAAGCACTCCAATTGATCTTTATCGAGCCCGGCCAAGAGCACTCTACCCATGCTCGTTGCATGCGCCGGCAGCCGGGTGCCGATGTTGAGCGAGATCGACATGATGCGCTTGGTGGTCGGAACACGCGCAACGTAGACCACATCGAACCCCTCCAATACGGATGCGGAACAGGATTCATGAACGCTATCAACTAATTCCTCCATTAGAGGCTGCGCGTTGTTCCAAAGTCCCAAAGACGAGAGATAGGCAAAACCAAGGTTCAGAACCTTCGGTTTCAGCGTGAAATTCTTACCGTCAAATCCGGCATAGCCAAGTTCTGCCAGTGTGTGCAGGGAGCGCCGCACGGTGGCCCGCGTCAACCCCGTTCGTCTGGCGACGTCGGCCAATGACAGGCTGGAATTTTCATGATCAAAGGCCTCGATAACCGACAGTCCCCGGGCCAGGGATTGCACGAACAAACGGTCTTCGGATTCTTTTTGCGAGTCGTTTTCACTTGACATGCGTTCTCGTCATCCTCCAGAATGTACGCATAATGAACATATGTTCGCAATGTGAACAAATCAAGCTGTTTCTTGGCTACCGGAGCTTATGCAGGGTTTGTTTGGCGGTGATCAAGACCGAACCGGATCAGGAATGTCGGCATCCGGTCGTCGATGTTCGTTGGAGGATTTTTTGAGGAACGCCCCGGGGGCGTTACCGATTTGGAGGAAACCAATGTCCGACTATCAGACCGTATTTGGCTCGCTCAAGGACTACGAGAAGGGCCATATTGAAATCATCAACGACAAGCCGATGCATTTCTGCTTTTCCAACATCTTCGAGGTCGCGGAGATTTCCAAGCCTTATGAGAAGGTGGCTGTCGCCAAAAACCTCGAGAACATTATCGAGGCCGTTCGCGCCGAGGGTAACTCTCCGTGGTTCACCAATTCCCACGACGAGTTTGCCCTGGTGATGGATGGCGAGGTCGAAGTTCACTTCCACAAGGCCGTCGACGATGAAGTCGTCCCCGACGATCAGGAAGGCACGCACGCGATTGAGGGTGATCCCAAAGGTCCGAAAATGGGGTGGGTGAAACTCGGACACGGTCATCAGGCGATCCTGCCGAATGGGTCCGTATACCAATTTCGTGCCGCCGATCCCGGCGTGATCATGCAGCAGACGATCCTTGGACCGCTGACCGTCCAGAAATGGGCCGACATCTGCTACACCTGACGCGGTCATCCGAGCCGCTCCAGTTCAGACAAAGAATTCAAGACCTATTCGGGAGACAATCCATGACGACGACCGCCGTTAAGGCCTCCGACGTATCAAACCGTACCGGCTACCGCGATTTTGAATTGGGCAGTTTTAAGTTCGCCCGCGATGAGTATTTCGTCTACATCACCTGGAAAACCAGAGACGGTGAGATGACCCACTACATGTCCGCCGACGCCTTCCTTCGCGCCCTGATGCGTGACGTGGCCTGGGGATTCTTCTATTACCAAGTCAATTTCGATGCTGTGTTCGGCACCAACAATCTCTACGGCAAGGTGGAGATGTTCGCAGGGTCCTTCAACGAGACCTACAAGGAGGCCGGCCTCAATCTGACCGAAACCTTCGATACGCCTGTCATCATGGCAACCTTCAAGGCGATCCTTGAAGACTGGACCAATGACGGCTTCGATCCGTTCGCGGCGCCGGAGGAAACGGGAACCGCCTGGCTGGGCAAGAAAAACGGCGAAAATCTCGACGCTATCAACCGCGAACGCGAGGTCTGCAAGCGGATGGTCGGTTTGCCCGGCGATTCCTCGATGCGCACCGACGAGAACGGCTTTCCGGTCAATCGCGCCTTCGCCGATGTCGACCAGAGCACACCGGAAGTCCATGCCGAGCCGGGATATGAAAGCGATATCGGCGCGGTCAATCTGTTTGCCTATCTTTCGCGATCCGACGTGACGTGGAATCCGTCGATCAGTTCGGTCTGCAAGACCAGTCTCTATTGTCCAACGACCGAAGAATACATCCTGCCAATCAAGCACGGCAACGACCGGGTGGAATGGTTCGTCCAGCTCTCCGATGAGATCAAGTGGGAAGTCGAAGACCGCGAAACCGGTCGGCCGCGGGCCAAGGTTGTCATGAAGGCCGGCGATGTCGCCGCCATGCCCGAAGACATCCGCCACCAGGGCTTCTCGGCGAAGCGATCCATGCTGCTTGTATGGGAAAACGCCAATCCGGACATCGTGGAAATGCACCGCTCCGGTGAAATCCCGCCCTATCCGGTGGAATTTTAGGAACCGGACCTGGAGGGGATCTCGGGGGTTGGAGATGTGTTCGGACTTGCCCGCACGCGCCCATCCCGGCGTTGCGAAAGCCTGAAAACCGGCCAGGGTCCCGGCGCGACCGCGCCTTGACCTGAGCCCATTCGGGCCAATCCAAACACATCCCCAACCCGAGACCACCCTCCGGCAACCTTCAATCGACATCGCTTCGGGCTCGCGTACTCGCTGGCGCGGCCGGGCGACGGGGACCGTATGCAATGGGCTTTCAGAACAAACTCTTCATCGGTGGCGAATTCGTCGACGCGGCGGACGGCGGAACACTTGAGGTGCTTAACCCGCACGACAGTTCGGTCATCACGGAAGTGGCGGAAGCGCGGGAGGCCGATGTCGACCGGGCGGTCGAGGCCGCCGAAGCGGCCCATGCCGGTTGGGCACGCATGGCAGCCATGGACCGCGGCCGGATTCTGCTTCGGCTTGCCGACCTGATTGAGGAAAACGCACCGGAACTTGCCCGCCTTGAATCGCTCGATACCGGCCATCCCCTGAAAGATACCACCATACTCGACGTTCCGCGTACCGCCGTCACGTTCCGCTATTTCGGGGGCATGGCGGATAAGTTCGAGGGTGCGGTCATTCCGGTCGAAGCCGGTTTCCTCAATTACATGACCCACGAGCCGGTCGGTGTCGTCGGCCAGATCGTGCCGTGGAATTTTCCGCTGATGTTCACCAGTTGGAAAATGGGGCCGGCGCTCGCGGCCGGCAATTGCATCGTCATGAAGCCCGCCGAGATCACGCCATTGTCGACGTTGCGCATTGGTGAACTGATGAAAGAGGCCGGCCTGCCCGATGGCGTCGTCAATATTCTTCCCGGTTACGGCCACACGGCGGGTCAACGGATCGCCGAACATCCCGATATTCACAAAGTGGCGTTTACCGGCTCCACCGCCACGGGACGGCGGATCGTCCAGGCGTCGGCGGGTAACTTGAAAAAGGTACAATTGGAACTTGGTGGCAAGGGCGCCAATATTGTCTTTGAAGATGCCAATATCGATGCGGCCGTCGGTGGATCGGCATTCGCCATCTTCCACAACCAGGGCCAGGCCTGCATTGCCGGTTCGCGGCTGATTCTGCATGAGAGCATCGCAGAGGAGTTTCTCGACAAGTTCCTCAAACTGACGACATCCATCCGCCTCGGTGACCCTCTCGCGGAGGGCACCGAAATGGGGCCGCTTACGTCGAAACTGCATCAGGAACGGGTGCTGGCCTATACGAAGGTGGCCGAGGAGGAAGGGGGCGAAGTCCTGACCGGCGGCATGGCGCCCGGTGATCCCGCCCTCCAAGACGGATGCTACGTGAAACCGACCGTCGTCCGCGCCAGGCCCGGCGACCGGGTGTGCCAAGAAGAGGTCTTCGGACCGTTCGTGGCTGTCACCACATTTCGCGATGACGAAGAGGTCATTGCCATGGCCAACGGGACCGAATACGGCCTGGGCGGCGGATTGTGGACCACAAATCTTGCCCGGGCTCACCGCGTCGCGGCGCATATGACGAGCGGAATGGTCTGGATCAATTGCTACAAGCGGGTCAATCCGGCGTCGCCTTTCGGCGGAGTGCGCTCATCGGGATACGGCCGGGAAATGGGCTTCGAGGCGATGCGCGAATACACTCAGGTCAAATCGGTCTGGGTCAATGTCGATGCCCAAATCCCACCCTATTATCCCCGGTGAGATGCGATGACCGAGTTTCTCTCCCTCAAAGAGGCGGTCGGCAAGCACGTCCATGACGGCGACACCGTCGCGCTGGAAGGATTTACCCACCTGATCCCCCATGCCGCGGGCCACGAAATCGTCCGCCAGGGACGAAAGGATCTGACATTGATCCGCATGACGCCCGACCTGATCTACGATCAGTTGATCGGCATGGGGTGTGCGTCGAAGCTGATCTTTTCCTGGGGCGGCAATCCCGGTGTGGGATCCCTGCACCGGCTGCGGGACGCGGTGGAGCGCGGCTGGCCGAACGAAATCCAGATCGAGGAACACAGTCATGCGGCCATGGCCAATGCCTATGAGGCCGGGTCCGCGGGCATGCCCTTTGCCGTCTTTAAGGGCTATATCGGCACCGATTATCCGGCGCACAATCCGAACATCCGGAAAATCAACTGCCCATTCACCGGCGAGGAATTCGCGGCCATTCCATCCGTTCGCCCGGATGTCTCCATCATTCATGCACAACGGGCCGACCAGCGTGGCAACGTGCACATTTCCGGCATCATCGGGGTGCAGCGCGAGGCGATCCTCGCCGCCCGGCGAACCATCGTTACGGTGGAGGAAGTCGTCGAGGAGTTAGATACGGCAACGGCAAACGCGGTGGTGCTGCCGCGCTTCACGATCAATGCCGTCTGCGCGGTGCCGCGCGGCGCTCACCCGTCTTATGCGCACGGCTACTACAAACGCCACAACGCCTTCTACAAGACCTGGGACGGAATCGCCCGTGAGCGCGAAACATTCACCGACTGGATGCGCCGCTTTGTCCTCCAGGCGCCCGACTTCGCCGCGACCTGGGCTCTCATGGAGGAGCACGGTTATGTCTGATACCGCCTCGGCAACAATTCGGGACCTGGATTACACGCCCGATGAAATGATGAGCATCGCCGCCGCCCGCATGGTCGGCAATGATGACGTGTGTTTCGTCGGCATCGGCCTGCCGAGCGAAGCGGCCAACCTCGCCCGCCTCACGCATGCACCCGATGTCGTGCTGATTTATGAATCCGGCACGATTGCCAGCAAACCCGACGTGCTGCCGCTGTCCATTGGCGACGGTGAACTCGCGGAGACGGCGCGCACGGTCGTCTCGGTGCCGGAAATGTTCCGCTACTGGCTGCAGGGCGGACGCATCACGGTCGGCTTCCTCGGGGCCGCGCAGATCGACAAATACGGCAATATCAACACAACAATTATCGGCAGCTACAACCATCCCAAGGTCAGATTGCCCGGCGGCGGCGGAGCACCGGAAATCGCCACCTCCTCCGACCAGGTCTTCGTCATGCTGCGTCAAAGCCGGCGCGGGTTCGTCGACAAGCTCGATTTCATCACCTCGGTTGGACATTACAGAGGCCACGGCAGCCGGGATGCATTGGGTGCCCGGGGGCGCGGTCCCACGGTCATCGTCACGGATTTGGGCATCATGCGGCCCGATCCCGCAAGCGGCGAGTTCATAATGACGGACCTGCATCCGGGCGCCACCCGCGAGCAGGCAATCGCCGCCACCGGTTGGCCCCTGAATTTCGCCGACGCCGTCAAGGACACTCCACCGCCGACGGAAAACGAGCTCCGGGTCCTGCGCGACCTTAAGGCACGGACCGCTATTGCCCATGGTGGAGATGCATGATGCTCGACTTTGTCTACGACGCACAGCCGGGCCGCGTGGTCTTTGGGGCGGGAAGCCTGAAGAAGCTGCCTGAGGAAGTGGCCGCTCTCGGCGCAACCAAGGCGCTGGTCCTGTCGACGCCCGAGCAGCGAGATCAGGCGGACAAAGCGGCCGCCATGCTCGGCTCCCGCAGCGCCGGCATTTTCGACCGGGCCATCATGCATGTTCCCGTCGAAACGGCCCGCGCCGCGCGACGGGAAGCCGGCCGCCTCGGCGCCGATTGCGCCGTGGCTATCGGCGGCGGATCCACCATCGGTCTGGCCAAGGCCATCGCGCTTGAATCCGATCTGCCGATCCTCGCTGTGCCAACCACCTATGCCGGCTCGGAAATGACCCCGATTTGGGGCCTGACGGAATCGGGAGTGAAACGAACCGGCCGGGATCGGCGGGTCCTGCCCAAGTCAGTCATCTATGACCCGGAATTACTGGTCAGCCTTCCGGCATTCATCACCGGGCCGAGCGGCATGAATGCGATCGCCCATTGCGTGGAGGCGCTTTACTCGGAAACGGCCAATCCGGTTATCAGTTTAATGGCTGAAGAGGGGATACGCGCGATCGGACGGTCCCTGAAATCGGCCGTGGACGAACCGGCCAATCTGGATGCGCGTGCCGATACGCTCTACGGCGCATGGTTGGCCGGCGCATCGCTCGGCGCGGTGGGAATGGCCCTGCATCACAAGCTTTGCCACACATTGGGCGGATCCTTCAACCTGCCGCATGCCGACGTGCACACGGTGATCATTCCCCACGCGACCGCGTATAACGCCGCGGCGGCTCCTGAGGCTATCGGCGCGGTGGCGCGTGCTCTTGGATATTCACAAGCGGAAGACGCTGCCGATGCGCTCTTCGACTTGGCGGCCTCGATAGGCGCAAAAACCGCCCTCGGCGATATCGGAATGGCCGAGACCGACCTCGACCGCGCCGCGGATCTTGCCACCCAAAACCCCTATTTCAACCCGCGTCCGGTCACGCGCGACGCGATTCGAGCCCTGCTGGACGACGCCTTTCACGGACGCCGGCCCGGTCGGGCCCGGTGACCACCAAGTCTCACACTTTGGAAGGATGAAAAGATGAATACTTTCATGAAAAACCGGATCAGCCGCCGGAGTCTCATTAAGAGCGCGGCTGCGGTGGGCGTCTCGGCATCGGCACTACGATTTACCTCGGCACTCGCCGCGCCGAAGACCCTCAAGGTCGGCTATGTGACGCCGCGCACCGGTCCGCTTGCGCCATTTGCCGAGGCCGATGAGTTCGTTATCGGCGCCATGCAGGAATTGTTTGCCGGCGGGCTCGATATCAACGGCACAAAACATCCTGTCGAGATTGTCGTCAAGGATAGCCAGTCGAAGCCGAACCGTGCCGCGGAGGTGGCGTCGGACCTCATTCTTTCCGATGAAGTCAGCCTGATGCTCGTGTCATCCACGCCGGAGACCACCAACCCGGTCGGCGACCAGTGCGAACTCAACGAAGTGCCGTGCATCTCCACCGTCGCACCGTGGCAGCCGTGGTTCTTCACCCGTGGCGGCAAACCGGGCGAGGGCTTCGAGTGGACCTATCATTTCTTCTGGGGCCTGGAAGACATTATCGGTGTCTTCACCGACATGTGGGCCTCGGTGGAAACCAATAAGGTCGTCGGAGGCCTTTGGCCGAACGACGGGGATGGCAACGCATGGGGCGATGGCAAGCTCGGCTTTCCGCCGGTGCTGAAGAAGCAGGGTTACACTATCGTCGATCCAGGCCGGTATCAGAACCTGACCGATGACTTTTCCGCCCAGATCCAAGCCTACAAGGAGGCCAATGCGGACATCGTCACCGGCGTGCCGATCCCGCCCGACTTCACGACATTCTGGACCCAGGCCGCCCAGCAGGGTTTCAAGCCGAAAGTGGCAAGTGTCGGAAAGGCATTGCTGTTCCCGGTTGCCGTCGGGGCGCTGGGTGATCTTGGCAACAACCTGTCCACGGAAGTCTGGTGGACCCCGCACCATCCGTTCTCGTCGTCCTTGAGTGGACAATCCGCATCGGAACTGGCCGGCGCGTTTGAAAAGAGTACCGGCAAGCAATGGACCCAACCGATCGGCTTTGCCCACGCCTTGTTCGAGGTCGCGGCCGACACGCTTAAACGTACCCAGGACCTCGATGATCCCGCCTCGGTGCGGGATGCGCTCGCCGCCACCGATCTTGAAACAGTGGTCGGCAAGGTCAAATGGGGCGAAATGGGTCCCTTCAAAAACGTTGCCAAGACGCCACTTGTCGGCGGCCAGTGGCGCAAGGCATCGGGCAACGCATACGACATGGTCGTTGTCTCAAACAAGCAGGCAACCTCGATCCCGACACAGGGGTCGATGGAACCCATCGCCTGAACCGGTCGGCAAAATCGACGGTCGGGATGGTCCGGCCGTCGACAGTTCGGGGGGACATCATGGCTGAATTCCTGTCATTGGAGAACGTGTCGAAGAGTTATGGCTCGCTGCTTGTGACGGACGACCTGTCATTTTCCTTGAGCAGGGGCGAGGCACTTGGCGTGATCGGTCCCAATGGCGCCGGCAAGACGACGATGTTTAATCTGATCACCGGTGACGCTCGGCCGGATGTCGGCAACATTCGTTTTGACAACAAGGATATTGTCGGCCTGTCGCCCTCCGACAGGTGCCGGGCGGGTATTGGCCGGTCCTACCAGATCCCCCATCCGTTTGCCGGCATGACCGTCTTTGAAAACGTGCTGGTCGGAGGCACGTTCGGGGCGGGTCGCTCAGAATCCGCCGCGTCGGCCGACTGCGTCGCCATCCTCGAACAAACCGGCCTGCTGTCGACAGCCAACACGCTTGCCGGCGCCCTCACGCTTCTTGACAGAAAACGGCTGGAACTGGCCCGCGCCCTTGCCACGGGGCCGGATCTATTGCTGCTCGACGAGATCGCCGGCGGCCTCACCGAGCACGAAGTGCACGACCTGATTACGACGATCAACGACATACGATCGACCGGGGTGTCCATCATCTGGATCGAACATATCGTGCATGCATTGCTGGCGGTGGTGGACCGGCTGATCGCCATCAATTTCGGAAAACTCCTCACCGAGGGCGATCCGTCGGAAGTGATGGCCAGCCCCGAGGTGCAGGAAGTCTATATGGGGATCAGTGTAGAGTGAGCATTCTCAGCGCCCACAACCTGACCGCCCATTACGGTGATTTCCAGGCCCTGTTCGGCATCGATGTGGAAATCGGCGAGGGAGAAACGGTCGCCATCATCGGCTCCAACGGCGCCGGAAAATCGACATTTCTGCGTTCCGTCACAGGTCTTCTGCCCGGTGACACCGATAGCGTGGTCTTTGACGGCGAACCGATCGGCGCAACGCCGGCCAGTCAGATCGTGGGCAAGGGACTTGCCATGGTTCCCGAAGGCCGCAAGCTTTTTCCAAGTCTGTCGGTCGAGGAAAACCTGGTTATCGGGGGCCATAGCGGGCGCCGGGGTCCGTGGGATCTGCAGAGAATTTTCGACCTCTTTCCGATCCTAAAGGAGCGCCGCAACAGTCCGGGGACCGCATTGTCCGGCGGCCAGCAGCAGATGGTGGCGATCGGCCGGGCGCTGATGTCCAATCCGAAGTTGTTGTTATGCGACGAAGTTTCTCTCGGCCTGGCTCCGGTTGTCATCAAGGACATCTACGATTCGCTTCCCGGTATCAAAGACGGCGGTACGGCGGTGGTCGTGGTGGAACAGGACATCGGCCAGGCGATGAAGGTCGCCGACCGGCTCTACTGTTTCCAGGAAGGCAAGGTGTCCCTGGAGGGCACGCCGGACACCTTGACGCGGGACCGAATTTCAGCCGCCTATTTTGGAATCTGAACGATGATCGAATGGGTCAATACAATTGTGCAAGGGCTGCTTCTGGGCGGATTGTACGCGCTGTTCGCAACCGGACTGTCGCTTGCGTTCGGGATCATGCGCATGGTGAATATCGCCCACGGGGATTTCATTATTTTAGCGGCATTCCTCGCTTTCGCGATCGTGCAACCGCTCGGGATCAATCCGTTTTACGCATTGATCCTGGTTGTGCCGTTGATGGCCGTTCTTGGATATGGTCTCCAGCGCTTTATCCTCAACCACACGCTCGGCGACGATATCCTGCCGCCGCTGCTCGTCACTTTCGGCCTGTCGATCATCATCCAGAACCTGCTTCTGGAAATCTTCTCCGCTGACAGCCGCGGCCTCAATGCCGGGGCCATCGAGACCGCAAGCCTGGAGATCGGCGGCGGGATCGCTGTGGGTGTTTATCCGGTGGTGATCATGATGACGGCGATCCTGGTCATCGCCCTGCTGCAATTCCTGTTCACGCGAACCGCGCTCGGCCGTGCCTTCCGCGCTACCTCGGACGACCAGTCGACGGCACAGCTCATGGGTATCGACAACAAGCACGTCTACGGCCTCGCCATGGCCATCGCCATGGGCATTGTCGGTATCGCCGGCGTCTATCTCGCCATCCGCACAAATTTCGATCCTTCGGTCGGCCCCGGCCGGCTGCTCTATGCCTTCGAGGCAGTGATCATGGGGGGGCTGGGCTCGCTATGGGGCACACTTGCAGGCGGCATGCTGCTCGGCGTTTCCCAGACGATCGGATTTCGCATCGATCCCGGTTGGGGGATACTTGCCGGGCATCTGACCTTCCTTGCGGTTTTGATCTTTCGTCCGAACGGACTGTTTCCGCGCACCCGCGACCGCTGAGAGGGAGGTCAGGATCCATGTCAATCTCACCTTCCGCGCCGGCGTTCACCATCGAGCGATCAACACCTGCAAGCCGCATTGGCGCCGGTCTCCTCGTCCTGGTTCTCATTGCGCTCATTTCCATGCCCTGGTGGGCGGGGCGTTCCGACATGCGCATGCTGACGGAATTTCTCTACATTCTGGCGTTGGCCCAGATGTGGAACCTGCTCGCCGGCTACGGCGGACTGGTCTCGGTCGGGCAGCAGGCGTTCATCGGTCTCGGCGGCTACGCCCTGGTCATGTTTTCGCTGAAACTGGGTGTCAACATCTTCGTTTCGGTCTTGCTTGGGGGCCTGGTCGCCGCGCTTCTGGCGGTTCCGACCGCGGCTATCGTCTTCCGCCTGCGCGGCGCCTATTTTGCCATCGGCACCTGGGTGGTGGCGGAAGTCTATCGGCTGCTGCTGGCCAACACGACCTGGCTCGGCGGCGGGTCCGGGCTTTCCATCACCCGTGCCGCGAAGGGCATTCCCAGGTGGTGGCGGGAATCCATAACCTTCTGGATCGCCGTTGCAATCGGTGTCGGCGCGATCCTGCTCGTCTATCTGCTGTTGCGCTCGCGACACGGATTGGCGCTCACGGCGGTCCGGGATTCGGAGCCGGCCTCTGAAAGTCTCGGCGTCCGGGTACGGGCCATGAAATGGTTCGTCTATATCGCCTCCGCCTTCGGCTGCGGCATGGCCGGCGCTCTTATTTTCATTACCAAGTTACGGATTTCGCCGGA
This sequence comes from Rhodobiaceae bacterium, assembly GCA_965224185.1. GTDB lineage: Bacteria > Pseudomonadota > Alphaproteobacteria > Rhizobiales. The sequence continues at coordinate 2,009,906 of OZ245042.1, forward strand.
TGCCGCCTTCTCGGTCGACTGGACGGCCATCATGTTCTTCGTCGTCGTGATCGGCGGCATCGGCACAATCGAGGGACCGATCGTCGGGGCGCTGATCTATTTCGTTCTGCGCGAGACGTTACAGGATTTCGGATCCTGGTACCTGATTGTTCTCGGTCTCGTCGCGGTCATCTTGATGCTGAAAGCACCCAAGGGCATTTGGGGTTGGATCGCCGACAAATACGACATTCGCTTTTTCCCTGTTCAACGGCGGCTGAAGCTCAAACCAACACGGGAAGGAGATCGGCCATGAGAACAACCATGCGCGTATTGCGGAGCGAACACCTGGCACTGAAAGGCGTCGGCCGCATCCTCAAGATGGAGGCCGCCCTCCTGGAGCAGGGCAAGGACGTTGACGTCTCCCTACTTAAGGACATCGTGGAATATATCGAGGAGTTTCCCGACACAATTCACCACCCGAAGGAAGAACGGTACATATTCCGCGCCATGCGCGCGCGCAGCCCGCAAGCCGGCGACCTGCTCGACCGCCTCTATCGCGAACATCTGGAGGAAAATGCGCTGATCGCGGAATTCGGCAAGAACCTGAACGCATACGAGAACGACAGGGAAGCCGGACGGGAAGACCTGGCCAAGATCGCGCGGATTTATTCTGAATTCCTGGAAGGCCACATGAAACTCGAAAACGAAGAGGCCTTCCCGCTGGCCGAAAAAGTGCTCACTGAGGAAGACTGGGCCGACATCGATGCCGCTTTCGCCGAGAACCGTGATCCCTTTGCCACGGGCGAGCAGCTTGACCGGTTCGCCAATCTGCACCGGCGCATTGTCGGAATGGGCCTGCCTCTGGTCGGCATGCCCAAGGACTAGAGCATTGCGGCGTCGGTCAGGGCATCACCATGAATTTCGAGAAAGTTCAAGGAGCAACCCATGCAGGACTTCAACGAAAAGACCCACCTTGCCGAAGCGCTTCGGCGCATCGACCTTATTGAGGACTGCCGGTTGAAGCAGGTCATGGGCGCATTCACGCGTCACATGTTTGCCTTCATCAATGAAGTTAAACCGTCGGAGAAGGAGTGGATGACGGGCATCGAATTTCTCACCGGCATCGGCCAGATGTGCGACGACAAGCGTCAGGAATTCATTCTTTTGTCCGATGTCACCGGCGTTTCCATGCTGGTCGACTATCTCGCCCACAAGGATGAGACCGGGGCCACCGAAAGTTCCGTCCTCGGGCCGTTTTATCGCGAAGGGGCGCCGCATTACGAGGCCGGCGAGACGATCTCCCAGGACGGCAAGGGCGACAAAGTTGTTGTTTCCGGCCGCGTTACCGATACCGAAGGCAATCCCATCGCCAATGCCAGGCTGGATGTGTGGCAGACCGCGCCGAACCAGATGTATGAGGTGCAGGACCCGGACCAGCCCGATTATAATCTGCGCGGCGTGTTTACCACCGACGCCGAGGGCCGCTATTGGCTGCGCACGGTCAAGCCGGTGTCCTATCCGGTGCCCGATGACGGGCCGGTGGGTGTTTTGTTGCGGGCGATCGGCCGCCATCCGTTCCGGCCGGCCCATATTCACTTCGTGATATCAGCGCCGGGCTACAAGCCGGTGGCGACGCAATTGTTCACCGATGACGACGAGTATCTGGAGACCGATACGGTGTTCGGCGTGAAAGACAGTCTGCTGGTGCACTACGAAGACGGCGGCGGGGAGCTCAAAGTAGACTACGACTTTGCCCTGCAAAAGGCCGCCTGATGGCCTATTTCGTGGTGTTTGCGACCGACAATCCGGGCATGGGCGAAACCCGTCTTGAAAATCGTCCCGCCCACCGCCGCCGGCTTCGTGAGCACGACCACCCCCTGACCGTTTTTATCGGCGGACCAACCCATGACGCGCGGGGCGCCATGAACGGCACCGTGTTGGTTATCGAGGCCGACAGCGAAGTCGCCGCCCTTGGTATAACCTGGGGTTTGGGCCGCCCGGAGACCGCGTGACATGACGTGGCGCGATCATCCGCTTGCGCCGGAGCCGGGCACCAAATTGTGTAAGGCCGCGGAGGTTCCGGACGGCGGCGTGAAGGAGGTCTTGTACGGCGACGGCCGGGATGCGCTGCGGCTGATCCTGGTGCGCAGCGGCGACGGCATCTGGGCCTATGTCAACCGTTGCCCTCATTTTCTGATCCCAATGAATACCGGCACCGGCGACTTTCTCGTCACCGACAATATTCTTTGGTGCGGCCAGCATTCAGCGCAGTTCCGCTTCGAGGACGGCCACTGCATCGACGGTCCATGCAAAGGCGGAGATCTGGAACCGGTCGCCCTCCGTATTGATGGCGACACCCTGGCGATCGGCTGAATCCGATCGGCAAACGATGGATGGGCGGCTCTAATACCAAGGGCGGTGACTTTTGGTCCATTTGATGGGCCAAAAGTCACCGCCCTTGGTATAATTCCTGATCGTGAAATCGGATACCGACGGAGCGCAAAATGCGGACCGCCGTCGGGAAAGACACAATAGAGACCGGGTCAGTCCCAACGCCATTTTCATGGTGCCGCCGACCGCAGGGCCCGTTCACCAAACGCGGCTTTGGCAACGAGCGCATTTTCGGCTAGGTGTAGGCGGTCCCGTGACCGGATGGAGAATGGGTCTGAACGTACAACCAAATTCCAGACGGCTCTCGCGCTGGCCGACAGTCTTGCTCCTAGCGGCCGGCATGGCCGTTTGCGGCCTTATTCTATGGCAGACGGCCTATTGGGCCCGGCAATTCGCGCTCGACCAGATCCGCGAGCGGGGCGTGCATACAATCAGCCTGCTGGTGGAAAACCTGCGGGGCGAGTTGGCCAAGTTTCAGTATCAGCCCAAGCTGCTTTCGGAAAACCCGCTTTTCCACAAGGTGCTGAAGGGAGAAGCGTCGCCGCAGGATCTGACGCGGCTCAATTTGGAGCTGGAGCGCGTCAACAATGTTTCCGGCGCGCTTGATACATACCTGATGAATGCGGCTGGCCTGACCGTCGCCGCCAGCAATTACGCGTCGCCGCGCACCTTTATCGGCCGAAATTACAGCTACCGGCCCTACTTCCAGCAGGCCATGGAGGGACGGCTGGGCCGCTACTTCGCGCTTGGAACGGTTTCGGGCGAGCGCGGCTATTATTTTGCCGCACCGGTGTCGGAAAGCGGCTCGATCCTCGGTGTGATCGTCGTCAAAGTCCGCGTCGGTCATCTGGAACCGGCCTGGCGGACCGCCGACCACGAGGTCGCCGTTGTCGATGACCATGGCGTCATCTTCCTGTCGTCCAGCCCGGACTGGCGCTTTCGCACGCTCTCCGCCCTGCCCGCCGATACCATGCGACAACTGGACCTGGCGCGCAAATATGGGACCGAGCCGCTGCGGCCGTTGCACATTTCTTCCCGGACCGAGCAATTCGACGGGACACAGATCCTGAAAATCGCGCAACATGCCACCCCTGAGGATACCGGCACGGCGCCGCGTGGCGCCGATAGAAGCTATCTCGTGCAATCGGCGGACATGCTGGAAGCGGGCTGGACGGTGATGCTGTTCTCGCGCACCGATGCGGTAGGCGGGCAGATCACCGCGGCGATCGCCATTGCCGGGTTCATGCTCGCCAGCCTGCTGCTTGCCGGCGCCAATCTCTACCAGCGCCGGCGCCGTCTCGCCGAGCGCATCGCGGTGCAGGAATCGGCACGCGCCGAACTGGAGGCGCGGGTCACCGAACGGACCGATGAATTGACCAGCGCCAATATCAAGCTGACCAACGAAGTCGGCGAACGACGGCGCGCGGAGGCGGAATTGCGCCGCACCCAGGCCGATCTGGTCCAGGCCTCGAAACTGGCGGCGCTCGGACAGATGTCGGCGGGCCTGTCCCATGAATTGAACCAGCCGCTGGCGGCGATCCGGTCCTATGCCGACAATGCCCGCGCCTTCCTGGACCGGGACAAGCCGGCGATCGCCAAGAAGAACCTTTCAGGTATCTCAGAACTGACGGAGCGCATGGCCAGGATCATCAAGAATCTTCGAACCTATGCCCGCGACGAACAGATCACGCTGCGGCCGACACCGGTTACCGCCGCGCTGCACGAGGCGCTGGCGCTTTTGGATCAGCGCATTCGGTCGGAAAACATCCTGGTTCACACATCCCTGCCGGCGGCCGAAGTCCATATAGCCGGCGGCGCCGTCCGACTGCAGCAGGTTTTCGTGAATTTGATATCGAATGCCCTGGATGCCATGGCCGACAGTGCCGACAAAACCCTGGAGATTCGGGTCGAAACCGGCCAGGATCAGGTCGCCGTCACCGTGGTCGACACCGGCCCGGGTATCGACGAAGAACAGATCGGCAGCATTTTCGATCCGTTTTTCAGCACCAAGGATGTCGGCAAGGGCATGGGGCTCGGCCTGTCGATCACCTATGGTATCGTCAAACAGTTCGGCGGCGGGATCCAGGCCCGCAATGGCACCGATCACGGTGCCGAATTCACGCTGACCTTTCCGCGCATCGGCGCATCAGAGGGAGAGGCTGCGTGAGCGCTCAAGTCCTGCTCGTCGACGACGAGGAACATTTGCGCACCGCCTGCCTGCAGGCTTTCGAACTTGCGGATATTCCGGCCAGGGGCGTCGAGGCCGCCGAATTGGCCTTGTCGGAAATCGGCCGCGACTGGCCGGGAATCGTGATTACCGATGTGCGCATGGCCGGCATGAGCGGCATTAAGCTGATGGGGCGGATCCAGGAGGTGGATCCGGACCTTCCGGTGATCATCATTACCGGGCACGGCGACGTGCCGATGGCCGTCCAGGCGATGCGTGACGGCGCCTATGATTTCATCGAGAAACCCTTCGCACCGGATCTGATCGTCGATGCGGCGCGGCGGGCGCTGAATACCCGCCGCCTGGTCCTGGAAAACCGGGCCTTGCGCGACCAATTGCATGGCGGCACCGCCTTGGAACGCACATTGGTGGGGCAGACCCGCGCGATGGGCAAGCTGCGGGAGGATATTGCCGCATTCGCCGCCACCGATGCCGACGTCTTGATCGTCGGCGAGACCGGAACGGGAAAGGAATTGGTGGCGCGCAGTCTGCATGACCTGAGCCCGCGGGCCGCCGCCCGTTTCGTGGCCATCAATTGCGGCGCGCTGCCGGAGACGATCATTGAAAGCGAGTTGTTCGGCCACGAGCCGGGCGCCTTCACCGGGGCTGTCAAACAACGGACGGGCAAGTTCGAATATGCGAATCGCGGCACCGTGTTTCTCGACGAGATCGAGAGCATGCCGCTCGACCTACAGACCCGGCTGTTGCGGGTGTTGGAGGAGCGCAAGATCACCCGTCTGGGCGCCAATACCGAGATTCCAGTCGACATTCGCGTCATCGCGGCGACAAAGGCCGACCTGCGCGAGGCGGCAAATGCCGGAACCTTTCGTGAGGATCTTTACTATCGTCTGAACGTCCTGTGTCTCGCCATACCGCCGCTGCGGGAGCGCATGGACGACATTCCCCTGCTCTTTCATCACCTGGTCGACCAGGCCGCCAAGCGGTTGCGGCGGGGCAAGCCGGAACCGGGCGGCGCCGATATCGCGGCCCTTCTTGATCACGATTGGGCGGGCAATGTGCGCGAACTGGTCAACGTGGCGACGCGCTTCGCCATGGGACTGGGGATCGATATGGCGACGGCTGCCCCGGATGGCGATGCCGGGCCGCCGCAAACGCTGGCCGACCAGGTCGCAGCCGCCGAGCGGCACATCATCCAACAGGCGCTGATCGCCAACGGCAACAGCCTGAAGGACACCTATAGGGCGCTCGGCATTTCGCGCAAGACACTCTACGACAAAATGCAGAAGCATGGCCTGAGCACGACCGAGCCGGCGTAACCGCAATGACAGGGCCGCCGCGCCGGCGCCATGGGTGGTAATCCACACATCCCGACCGCCGGATGGGTGGCGGCTCACACATTTGCCGAATGCCGATCGCGGTGCCAACAATGTGCCGCCTTGGCCATTATCCAAACGATATCAGCGCAGTAGGCTGCATATCCGAATTTTTCGCAGGATCCTGCCGGATTGGCATGCGCCGTGCAATTAACCGGTCGTTCACCAATGCGGCAGGCCTCCGGCGGGCCGCTCGTAGCGCCATTCAGGGAGGATTATAACCCATGCGCAAGTCATTGATTATCTCGGCCGCCGGTGCGGCCCTGCTGGCGGCCACACCGGCCCTGGCAAATTGCGACAACAACGAAATCGTCATCAAATTCAGCCACGTGACCAATACCGACAAGCATCCCAAGGGCATCGCGGCCAGCCTGTTGGAAAAGCGGGTCAACGAAGAGATGAACGGCAAGGCCTGCATGCAGGTCTATCCGAATTCCAGCCTCTATGATGACAAGAAGGTCTTGGAAGCGATGCTCAACGGCGATGTGCAGATGGCCGCGCCGTCATTGTCCAAGTTCGAAAAGTTCACCAAGAAATTCCGCATCTTCGACCTGCCGTTCATGTTCGAGGATATCGCGGCGGTCGATCGGTTCCAGAATTCGGACGCCGGGCAGAAGCTGAAGGATTCCATGACCCGTAAGGGCTTGAAGGGATTGGCCTTCTGGCATAACGGCATGAAGCAGCTTTCCGCCAGCAAGCCGCTGATGACGCCCGATGACGCCAAGGGATTGAAGTTCCGGGTTCAGGCCTCCGACGTTCTCGTCGCACAATTCGAGCAACTGGGCGCCAATCCGCAAAAGATGTCGTTCAAAGAAGTCTATGGCGGCCTGCAGACCAAGGTCATCGACGGCCAGGAAAACACCTGGTCGAACATCTATGGCAAGAAGTTCTTCGAAGTGCAGGACGGCATCACCGAAAGCAATCACGGCATTATCGACTATCTGGTGGTGACGTCCGCCGAATGGTGGGACGGCCTGGAGCCCGACGTGCGCGATCACCTGGCCAAGATCATCAAGGAAGTGACCGAGGCACGGAACAAGGAATCGGCGGCCGTCAACGAAGCCAACAAGCAGAAAATCATCGAGGCCGGGGGTGTCGTGCGCACCTTGACGCCGGAGCAGCGCCAGGCCTGGATCGATGCGCTGAAACCGGTCTGGAAGAAGTTTGAAGGCGATATCGGCGCTGATATGATTGCCGCCGCACAAGGCACCGGCAGCTAATCGCGACCTGAAAAACGGGATTGCGCGGGCCATCACAGGCCTGCGCCTCCCTTTCGGGAATATTGTCCGACCTACAACAACATCAATCCGGTCGGTCACCTGAGGAAACATCGAAGAGAGAGCGCCATGCGCGAAGGCCAAAAACAACGCAAATTTTCGCGGGCGATCGATCGGCTGGAAGAGACGCTGATCGCCATCTTCATGGGGCTGATGACGTTGATCACATTTGCCAATGTGGTCGTCCGATATGTTTTTGAATCCAATATCTTATGGGCGCTGGAACTGACGGTTTTCCTGTTCGCCTGGCTGGTGTTGATCGGCGTGTCCTACGGGGTGAAGACGATGTCCCATCTGGGGGTCGACGTTGTCGTCAACTTCCTGCCGCGGGACTTGCGCAAGATCGTCACCCTGGTGGCGGTCGCCGCCTGCATCGTGTTCAGCGCCCTGCTCCTGAAAGGCGCCTGGGATTATTGGTATCCGTTCATCACCAAGCGGGCCTGGCTGGAGACCGACGATATCCCGATGCCCGACATGCTGCAGTTCCTCGCCACCTGGCTGAATGAAGGCGAGCGATACGAAAAGCTGCCGCGCTTCATTCCCTATTTCGCACTTCCGCTTGGCATCGCGCTGATGCTGCTGCGCTTTCTGCAACTGGGCTGGCATGTGATCACCGACCGTGCCGAACTCATCATTGCCGGCCATGAGGCCGAGGAATTGATGGAAGAGGTGGCCCAATCCTCAAGCCCGGAGCGCTGAGCCATGGAAGTCGCCATCCTATTCGCGCTCGTTCTCGGCCTGTTGGCCATCGGGGTGCCGATCGCCATCGCGCTCGGATTGTCCAGCGTCATCTTTCTTCTGATCTATTCCGACGGGTCCCTGGCGTCGATCGCACAGACCCTGTTTTCCGCCTTCGAGGGCCATTTCACGCTGCTCGCCATTCCGTTTTTCATTCTTGCCTCGACCTTCATGTCGACCGGCGGCGTCGCCCGGCGCATCATCCGTTTCGCCATTGCCGTTGTCGGCCATGTGCGCGGCGGGCTGGCGATCGCATCGGTCTTTGCCTGTATGTTGTTCGCCGCCCTGTCGGGGTCGTCGCCGGCCACGGTGGTGGCGATCGGCTCCATCGTCATCGCCGGCATGCGCCAGGTCGGCTATACCAAGGAATTCGCCGCCGGCGTGATCTGCAATGCGGGCACGCTGGGCATCCTGATCCCGCCGTCGATCGTCATGGTGGTCTATGCGGCGGCGACGGACGTTTCCGTCGGACGCATGTTCCTGGCCGGCGTCATCCCGGGCATCATTGCCGGATTGATGCTGATGATCGGCATCTATGTCGCCGCGCGGGTCAAAGGCCTGCCGGCGCAGCCCTGGGCCGGCTTCGGCGAGATGTTCGCTTCCGCCCGCGACGCCATCTGGGGCCTGCTCCTGATCGTCATCATACTGGGCGGTATCTATGGCGGTATCTTCACGCCGACGGAGGCCGCGGCGGTGGCCGCCGTTTACGCCTTCTTCATCGCCAATTTCGTCTATCGCGACATGGGGCCGCTGCATGTCGCCAAGGGGGAGCGCCTGTCGCTCCTGCAAAAACCGCAAGCGGTACTGACAGTGTGGTTCCACGCCGATACCAGGCAGACCCTGTTTGACGCCGGCAAGCTGACCATCATGCTGATGTTCATCATCGCCAATGCGCTGATCTTGAAGCACGTGCTGACCGAAGAGCGGATCCCGCAAATGATCACGGAAGCGATGCTGGCCGCCGGCTTCGGCCCGATCATGTTCCTGATCGTCGTCAACGTGATCCTGCTGATCGGCGGCCAGTTCATGGAACCGTCGGGCCTGTTGGTGATCGTGGCGCCGCTGGTCTTCCCGATCGCCATCCAGCTCGGCATCGATCCGATCCATCTGGGCATCATCATGGTGGTGAACATGGAAATCGGCATGATCACGCCGCCGGTCGGGCTCAATCTGTTCGTGACCGCGGGGGTGGCGCAAATGTCGGTGATGAACGTGGTCAAGGCGGCGCTGCCCTGGGTCGGCATCATGTTCATCTTCCTGATCCTGGTCACCTATGTGCCGCCGGTCTCCACCTGGCTGCCGACCCTGTTGATGGGCCCGGAGATCATTACGAAATAGCGGCGTGCGGATCGGCTGACATGGCGAAGTCGTGGATGTTGGAGATCTTTGCCAAGCACGTCGTGTCATTCCGTGCGCGGCGCAGCACAACGTGATGCGCCGCAGACACGGAATCTGGCGATCTTGCTCGGAATTCCGATGGCGAGATCCCGGTGTCTGCACAGCAGCATTTCATGCTGCAATGCGCACGGGATGACGCTGCAGTGCGTGCAAAATGGTCCAGAATCTATTGACCAACATCGACCCGCCAATCGGTTTTGGGCGGTGCTGATCGATCCGGAAAGTGCGGCTTTGCCCGCCATGGCTTGGTGTTGCCATGATTGGCGTGATAGTCGCCCGGTGGCGTTGTGCCGCCAGTCGCCCTTCCGTTCCGGCATCTAATCGGATTACTCATGATGCGCCCCGCCCTCTTGGCCCTCCTGTCGGCCGCCATGATCACCACTGCCCTGCTGGCACGGGCGGAGGACCGGCCGATCGGCAATCCTTTTGCCGCGCTTGGCTATGCTGATCACCGGCTCGGCCGCGCCATCGGGCCTGTCGCCCCTGAAGGCCGCATCGATGACACCTTCCGGCGGCTTGATTGCGCGGGCCTGGGCAAGCGGGTGGTCGTGAGGAAGAACACCGTGCTCGACCCGAGCTGCATCTATCGCGCTGAATTCATCATCAAACGGTCCGGGGTGACGCTCGATTGCCGCGGCGCGGTGATTGCCGGCAAGGCCCTGCGGGAAAAGCCGGGGGGCGCGGTCTATGCCGGCGTCCTGATCGCCTCGCGGGCGAATCGGCCGTTGCGCGACGTGACGGTGCGCAATTGCGCAATCGACGGATTTGGCATGAGCGTCCAGGTGAGCCGCCGCAAATGGAATACCCTGAAAAAGGGCCGGGAATTCCGCAACGGCTTTGAGAATATCGTGATCTCCAACAGCCGGCTCACCAATGCCGCCGTTGCCGGGGTTTATCTGACGCCTTTCGTCAACGGGGTGACCATGCGGCGCCTGGATATTTCCGGCGCCGGCGAAATGGGGATCTATTTTGAAAGCGGCACTACGGGCAATGCGGTGATCGACAGCGCCGTGCATCACAATGGCTTCCGCATGCAGGGCGACAATAGCGTGAGCCAGCGGCTCGGCCTGTTCAAGATCGAGGCGACGCTGACCGGACGGGAGGGGATAGCCGTCGACGGCGCTTTCAATAACCGCATCGTCGGCAACCGGATCTACAACAACGCCGCCGGCGGCATATTCGTTTACAAGAATTGCGGTGAACAAAAGACCTGGGCGCCGAAAAAATGGTTCGAGCGGCCCTATGGCGCCGACAATAACGTCATCGAAGGCAATCAGATCGAGAACGAGAAGACCGGCATCTGGATCGGCTCGCGGGCCTCGCAGAACCAGTTCTTCATGGATTGCAGCGATCCGGCCTATAAGACCGGCGTGCTGTTCAAGGTGCATGCGGATCCGGCACGCGGCAATCAGGTCGTCGACAACCGGCTGATCAATGTGCGCTACGGGATTCGGGTGGAGGGGGACAAGACGGTTGTTCGCGGCAACCGGTTCCAAAGCCGGAACCGGTCGCATCAGGCGATCCTGGCGGGCACGCTCTATCGGGGCGAAGACAACAAGCGGCCGATCGCCGGCGTGTCGCTCATCAACAATGCGGCGCGGATCGCCGGCAATCCGGCACCCTTTGTGAATACGGGTGGGATTGCGGCGCCGACCGTGCGCGGCAACACGGCCAATGGGGTGGCCGCCGGCTTGAGGGCCGGACCCTATCCGGAGCCCACACCCTATTTGTTCGTCAAGGAATGGTCACCGAAACTTTGAGACCGGTTGACTGACAACCGGCGCGGGGTGGCCGCTTATCGCTGTTTTGTGACGAAGTGGCCGCTCACCGCCGAATTGCGGCGTTGGAGCGATATCGGCAGATGGCCGTGTCAGGCTGACGCGGACAGGGAAGGCCCGTCGCCGTCGTCGCCGCCGGTAGCGGCGGTCTCCTGCCACAGATTTTGACGATTGCGGATTTCCCGGGGCGCCGGGCCGAAATAGGTCGGCGTCTTGACGAAATCACGGGGATTGAGAATCACGTTCACCACCCGCTGGTACAAGGCCTTGGCGGAAATCGGCTTACACAACAATTCGTGAATGCCCAGGCGCCGGGCCTCCATGATGCGGCTGCGTTCGGTATGGCCGGTGACCATGATGATCGGTACATAGGCGAATGGATTGGAGGGATTGCGGATCATGCGCACCATGTCGGCGCCATCGAGGATCGGCATGACCCAATCGGCGACCACGATATCGGGATTGGCGCGTTCCATGGCCTCGAGCCCGGAGGCGCCGTCCTCGGCTTCGACAATGCGCCGGGCACCGAATCCCTGCAGCATGGTGCGCAGGATGGTGCGCATATAGGCGCTGTCCTCGACGAGGAGAAATGTCAGCGATCCGAGATCCAGATTCACGGTTTCCACCCCTATTCTCTCACCATATGTAGTCAGATAAAAGTGAAAAGACCGTTATTTCCGTGATTTACCCGGCCCTGTTCGTTGTCGCACAGTTCGTTTAGGATGAATGCTTCCAGGAATAATACCAAGGGCGGTGACATTCAGGGGCCCGGGGACGCCGGACCGGACATGCGGATCGGCCCGCTGCTCTTCCCGACAGGTGAGGACCCAATGCGGCTTGACCAGCGTCAAATTGACATGTGGTAAAACGGGTATAATAGGGAAGAGTCAGCGCCGTTACCGGTGACCGGATTGGAGCGTATTATGGACTATGCCAGGTTTTTCGATGATGCGATCGCCTCGCTGAAGGACGAGAAGCGTTATCGGATTTTTGCCGACCTTCAGCGCATTCGCGGGGAATTTCCATTCGCGATCTGGCGCCGGGACGGCGCGGAGCGCCGTATCGTTGTTTGGTGCTCCAACGATTATCTGGGCATGGGCCAAAACGACACCGTGGTCGACGCCCTGTGCCATGCGGCGCGGACCATGGGCGCTGGCGCCGGCGGCACGCGCAACATTTCGGGCACCAATCATCCACTGGTGGAACTGGAGGCGGAACTGGCCGATTTGCACAACAAGGAATCGGCGTTGGCATTCTCCTCCGGCTTTACCTCCAACGACGCGGCGATTTCGACCATCGCCAAGCTGTTGCCCGATTGCCTGATCCTGTCGGATGCGCTGAACCACGCCTCGATGATCTCCGGCGTGCGTGGCTCCGGCGCGCAAAAGCAGATCTGGCGGCACAACGATCTTGAGCACCTGGAGGATCTCCTGAAGGCGGCCGGTCGCGACCGGGCCAAGCTGATCGTTTTCGAATCGGTTTATTCGATGGACGGCGACGTGGCGCCGATCGAGCGGATCGCCGACCTGGCGGATGCCTATAACGCGATGACCTATATCGACGAGGTTCACGCGGTGGGCATGTATGGTCCGCGCGGCGGCGGCATTTGCGAACGCGACGGTGTGATGGAGCGCATCGACGTCATCGAGGGGACGCTGGCCAAGGCCTTCGGTGTCATGGGCGGTTACATCACGTCCAGCGCGGCGATCGTCGACGCGGTGCGGTCCTACGCGCCGGGCTTCATCTTCACCACCGCCCTGCCGCCGGGACTGGCGGCAGCGGCGACGGCGTCGATCCGGCATCTCAAACAGTCGACCACCGAGCGCGCCGCCCATCAGCGGCAGGCGCAGCGGGCCAAACAGGTGCTGTCGGCGGCCGGATTGCCGGTGATGCCATCACAGACCCATATCGTGCCGGTCCTGGTGGCCGATCCGGACCTGTGCAAGAAGGCCTCCGACATGCTGCTCGACCGGCATGGGATCTATATCCAGCCGATCAATTATCCGACCGTGCCGCGCGGTACGGAGCGTTTGCGGATCACGCCGTCGCCATTCCATTCCGATGCCCTGATCGACACATTGCGGGACGCCTTGCTGCAGGTATGGGCGGAATTGGATCTGCCTTTGGGAACCTCCCCCGCACAGCTTGATGATGCCGCAGAAGCATCCAAGGTCGCGGTGTTCCCGGCGGCCGGCGGCTGACTAGTTCCGATTGCGCGTTTTGCGCACCGGCGGAGGCGGTCGCGCGACATACTCAGTCTTGCGCGGCCCATTCCGATTGCATAAAAACACGTGAAAAACCGTAGACGGCTTTGGCCGTCGCACGGTCAGACCCTGCCCGGTGCGATGCGGTTCGCTGGTGCGGGACCTGTTGGAAGACCAATTGTGGACGAAGACCACCGGGCCATGAAACCCTGCCTCGTTTTTTTTCACATTCCAAAGACCGCCGGGTCGTCGGTCAACAGGCTGGCGCGCCAGACGATCGGCCCCAGGGCGATGTTTCATATCGGACCGCATTCCCGGATCCACCGCCTGCTCCGGGACCGGCCGCAATTTGAGGAATTGCAGTCCTATGATTTCCTGCGCTTCCTGCTCGGTCATTCGGTCAATTGCGATCATGTCCGGCTGATCCATCCAATCGCCGGCAACCTGGCGGTGACGATCCGGGATCCGCTGGCGCTGTTCGTGTCCCGGATCAACTACGCCGAATATGTGCGGACGCAATGGCTGCCGGGCCTGGATACGCAGAAGCCGAGGCAGGACGGATTCGCAAAATTCCTGGAACGAAATTCCGATTTCATGGCCCGGTTTCTGGTCCGTGGATTTTCCTCCATGTCTCCTTACGGCGATGAAATGTCGGAGCGAAATCTCACGCTCATCCTATCCTGTTTTGCCTTTATCGCGCACCAGGACGACTTGGACACGACGATCCGGCCCATGCTGCGCGCGCTGGGCATTGGCGAGGCGCCCGGATTTGTGAACAAAAGGCCGCACACGATCACCCCGGATATCGATGTCGATCGCTTTCGCGCGTTAAACCAGCTCGATTATTTCATTCACGAAAAGGTCAGACGGCAGCAGGAAACGGGCGCCCATGCCGGATCCGAAATCTTTGGTTCGCAAGGCCGGGACTTGCTTGAAGAATTTGCGCGGCGGCCGAAATCGGACGCCGATATCGCGACGGCCATTCAGGCCGGATATCGCGAGGTCCTGACTGAAGGGGTGCGCCTCGGCTACAGTAAGGTATTCGGCTATATGAGAGAGAACGGGTTGACAAGAAAGAGCTGTGTCAAAACCCTGTTTGATGATTGCCTGGATGATTTTGCGGCAGACAAAAAACACAATAATGCGAAATCCAATTCACATGAATACTTTCTCTTGTCCAAGTTCATTGTGGACAATAATCGGGATAAACAAGAAGCGATCCGCTATTCCCGCAAGTCCCTGGATCTCAACCCGGACAACACGGAATCGCGGGATCTTCTTGATACATTGACCGCATAGGGCCAGCGCCGCCGACATGCGGCACACCCGGTCCGGGCGCCCCGTGGATCAGTGTATTCCGGTGCAGTGGCAGATATCGCAGATATTGCGGATATAGATGCGGTCCTGCTTTTCGATGCGGATCAGGCCGCGGCGCTTCATGTCCGACAGGATGCGGCTGACCGTCTCGATGGTCAGCCCGAGGAAGTCGGCTATTTCCTGCCTGGTCATGGATAGGACGATGTTCCAGTCATCCTGATCGGCCTGCGGCCCGGTGCAGCCGGTTCCACCGCGGTTGGGGACAAAACGCATCAAAAACGAGGCAACCCGCTCGAAAGCGGATTTGCGGCCGAGCAATACGGTTTGCTCGTGCAGGGAATTGAGCTGCCGCAATAAATTGCGATTGATGTGGAACTGCAGGTCCTCCCGCGTTTCCACCTGGCCGCGATCCATCGAGCGAATGGTGGCCGGGGTCAGGGATTCGGCGGAACAATCATGCAGGTTGTCGTCCGGATATCCGAAAATATCCTTGGGTCTGAGAATCGTGACCACCTGGCGACGACCGTCAGGCAGCAGCTTGTAGAGCATAACCGCACCTTCGAGGACCTCATAGATCCTGCGGGCCGGATCGCCCTCGTAGTAGATCGCCTCGTGGGTGCCCAGTTCGATGATATGGCAGGCCGGCGATTGGGCGAATTCCGTCCAGGCCCGTTCACGGGCATCCGTGGCATCGGCGGCGCCGTCCACCACTTCAAATGCACGATGGGCATGCGTCATGAGACCCCTCCTGGCTCCAACCCTGGCACCTTTGTCTAAATTGCGGCCCGTACCCGCAACTCCAGCGCCATAACTTTCTGAAGATTAGGATTTGTCTTAATAAGAAATCAGGTTAAATCTGCACGCCATTTTGCCACATAGCCAATATGTCGCAGCCAGTGATTGCGACGGCCGGCGATCCCGCGGCAACGATAATCGGCCGGAGACCACATTGGCCTCCGGCGACTACATAATACCAATTTCGCGAGACGCTACTGGCCGGCAAGCACGATACGAACCAGATCGGCGGCGTTGCGCGCGCCGAGTTTTTCCATGATCCGGGCGCGATGCACCTCGATCGTTCGCGGTGAGATGCCCAGACGCCGCCCGGCCTCCTTGTTCGAGGCACCCGACGTGACCTCGCGCAGGACTTCCGATTCGCGCGGTGTCAGGCGTTCATGGCCGGCGAATCCGGCCGCCACTTCGACCGTCGCCTTGCGGCGTTTCTTGCTGAAGCCGGTGACGGCCGCCTGCACTTGGTTGATCACCGTTTGCGCATCAAACGGTTTTTCGATGAAATCCACGGCCCCTTGCTTCATCGCCTTGACCGCGGTCGGGATGTCACCCTGTCCCGAAATGATCAGGATCGGCGCGGGATATCGCGTCGCCGTCAGTTCGTGCAACACCTCGATGCCAGACTGGCCGGGCATGTGCATGTCCAGGATGACGCAATTGGGCGCCAGGTCGTCAGCCTTGGCGAGAAAGGCCTCGCCATCGTTAAAGCTTGTGACCTTGTACCCCTCCAATTCGAAGACGACCTTCAGTGCATCGCACACGGACGGGTCGTCGTCGACAATCATGATCTCAGAGCTATTGTGACCAGCTTTTTTTGCTGCCATTGACCTCTATTCCTCGTCTTTTTCCGCCGCATATTTTTCTATTGGTAACTGGAGGTAGAAGGTTGCCCCGCTACCGGAACCACCGGGATGAAATGTCAGGTCACCCCCGTGTATCTGCGCAATGGTCCTGGAAATCGCCAGACCCAGACCCACGCCGTTGTTGGACGCGGTGGAAAATGCGTTGAACAGCACCTCCTCCATGTCCGGCGAGATTCCGGGTCCTGAATCGTTGACCGCAATGGTTATCGAACCGCTTTCCTTTGTCGTCGATATCTTGATCCATTGCTCGTCGCGATCACCGATTGCCTGTTTGGCATTGCGCAGTAGATTGAGCAAAACCTGCTGAATCTGCACCGCGTCGACCGGTATTTGCCAATCGGTCGGCGTTTGGCGCAGGATTTTCACAGAATTTGCCCTTGAACCGAGCGAGACGAGTTCAACCGCCTCGTCGATCAATTCGTTAACCGATGCCATCTTGCGCTGGGGTTCCCGGCGCTCGATGAATCGGCGCATGCGTTGAACGATATTGCCCGCCCGTTCCGCTTCCCGGGTGGCCTTTTTCAGGATGTCGCGGGTGGCGCTGTCCAGGAAGTCGGCACTTTCCTCCGCCGCCACTTTTCTGTTGGCCACCTGCAGGTAAAGCAGGAGGGCCGTCAGCGGCTGGTTGAGTTCATGGGCGATCGCCGCGCCCATATCATCGATGGCATTGACCCGCGCCAGATGCACCAGATCCGCCTGCAGCGCGCTGACCCGGGCCTCCACCGCCTTGCGGGGCCGCAGATCACGCACGATGGCAATGAATTGCACGCCGTCAGGCGTCTTGGCTTCGCCGACCGATAATTCGAGGGGTATTTTGTCGCCATTGCGATGGAGGCCGCTGATTTCGCGCCCCCGGCCGATAATGTCGCGCTGTCCGTTCTCGAAATATCCCGTCAGATAGCGTTCTAATTCCAGAGCGTGTTTATCCGGCAGCAGCCGCTTGACATTGGTGCCGATCACTTCCGATGCGGCATAGCCGGACAATTCCTCACAGGCCTTGTTGAAGGCCAGCACGATGCCCCGGCCATCGGTGACCACAATTCCGTCGGCCACGGTGTCCAACAAAATTTCGAAGCGCGCATCGGCCACGGTCGATCCCAATTTCGAATCTGATGTCAGTTGGTCCATGAGCCGATTATCGCAATATGCTTTTTCCAATCTCATTTGATACCACCAGTCCTATTCATCCTGTTGGTTCAACCAGGCGACCAGACGGTCGACGGCTTGCTGCAGGCTGTCGCTCGACCGTGCAAAACACAGACGCACGAAGCCGTCACCACCGGCCCCGAAGGCGGTCCCGGGTGCCAGGCCGATATTGGCCTCATCGACCAACCGGCGGGCCAGCCGGACCGAGTCGGGCTCGCCGTCAACACGGAAAAACATGTAGAAGGCGCCGGCCGGTTCGGCGAACTGCGCCCGACCGCTGGAGCGCAGCGCATCGCAAACGATCCGCCGGCCGTCGCGGGCGCGCGCCAGTTGGTGAGACAAAAACTCCTCGCCCTGCTGCAGGGCGACGAGCGCGGCGCGCTGGCTGAATTCGGCAACGCCGGATGTGGAATACTGAATGAGGTTTTCGATGATCTGGGCCAGGACCGGCGGCGCGCTGATCCAGCCGATACGCCAGCCGGTCATCGCCCAGTTTTTGGAAAATGAATTGACATAGAGAATGAGATCGTCGTCTTCCGCGATGTCGTAAAGCGACGGGGCGCACGCGTTGCGGTCATAGACAAATCGCCCATAGACCTCGTCGGCGATGATCCAGATCCGGTTGTCGCGGGCCAGCGTCAACAAAGTCTGCAATTCCTGGTCATCGGCGACCCAGCCGGTGGGATTGCCCGGGGAATTCAGGAACAGGGCACGGGTCCGCGGCCCGATCGCCGCTTTGATGCGATCGAAATCCAGCGACCATCCGGTCTCGGCAAACTGCATGGGAACCTCGACCGGCCGAGCGCCGATAATATCGAGGGATCCGGCTATGTTCGGCCAGGTGGGCGTGGGCACGATCACCTCATCGCCGGCGCCGGCAATCGCCTGGACGGCAATCTGGATGGCCTGCATGCCGGAGCCGGTGATTAAAAAGCGCTCGGCCGGGAAGGCGCGGCCATAGAATTTCTCGTGGTAATCGGCCAGGGCCTGGCGCAGCGGCGGAATGCCGCGCTGATAGGTGTAGAAAGTCTGACCGTCGGCAAGGGCCTGCGTGGCCGCATCGCAGATGAATTGCGGCGTGGGAAGATCACCCTCTCCCGCCCATAGGGGAATGAGGCCGGGCTTCTCACGCCCGTAAACGATCATATCGATAATCCCGCTATCGGGCGCATAGCGGGCTTCCCTTCGAAGACTTTCCAGGACTGTGTTCGTCGTCTTCACGCTTCTATCTTCCCTATCATCAAACTTCAGACTCCGCGCAGCCTTGCCACCTGCAAGGCCAAAGCGACGGATCGCGATTTGAATGGATAGTTGCGAAGAAGCGGAAACCGACCACCCGAATTTCAACTGGGCTGGCGACGGCGTGCAGTCCGATCTTTACAAATACGTCACCACGTAACGATGACATCGGCCCGGCCATATCGGTCGGGTTGATCGGTACTGCTGATATTTACGCCGATCTCCAAACTCCATACAACGAGACCGGCCGGTATGTTCCGCATCTTGTCCTCCGTCCGCGTCTTTGGCCTCAACGCTGAACCGGACCTATCCGAACTTCGAGTTCTCCCTCCTACGTGTTCCGGAGAGTTTCCGTCCACTCCCGGATATGGCGTATAGCTTACTTGATTCTACTAATAAAAACTAAAACAAGCTCAACTCAATTAGTTTTTACACATAGTAGGGACCAAATCCAAGTGCTTCTACGCATTCCATTCAAATCATTGCATCGGAAGTCTATTCTCCTTTGCGTTTTTCACTCATAAGTCGTGCATCCATTAGTTGCTTATTCTTAGGATAGATAAGTGTATACACCTCGTATTATCTACCTAAACAAGAGATCTCGAACAACATTTTCTATGTGGGACACTGATTCCAGCGCCGTCTTCAAATCCTCCAACACCGGCTTTGACAACCGGCGCGGTTCGACCGTGTTGCCAACCGGGTGTCCGGCCCGCAAATCCGCCAATTGTTGGGCTAAAATACACTTCAAAATGACCCCATGGGCATCCATGAGACGTGCCAGGTCACTGCGGCCGCCAATATCCAGGTCGATGACCGCCTGAAGACGGTCAGAAGTTGATCGTTTAACCAGGTTGTGCCTGATCGCCAAAAGACGAGCACCGGAGACGATCGGAAAAAGCCCGCCCTTTTTTAAATCTACTCGTCCATTTTCTGTGCGTATTCCGCCGAAAAAATTGAGAGGCGCCTGAAAATTGGCAATTGATTCGGCAAGAAGTTTTGCAAAAATTGGTGAATTATGTCCCAATTTATAGGCTTCGATCATCAATTCCTCGACCAAGACGGCATCGCCGTGCACTGCTTTTAGGTCGTAAAAAATGTCAACTTGAAGCAAATCTTCCGGTTTCGACCGGCGCACCCAATTGGCGACCCGGTCATGCCAGGTTTGCCGGCTGCCGCGCCATTGCCGGTTCTTGGCCATGACCCCACCGGTGCAGTAAAGGACGCCGACCGTGTTCAAAATATCGGCGATATGGCCGCCATAGTCCTCAAACCAGCGGTCCTCGGGACCGCCCGGTTCGCCCTTGGAAAAAATGATTGCGTTATCCTGATCCGCCGCCAACAGGCTTTCACCACGGCCGCCGGATCCAAGCACCATCAGGGCGAACGGAACCGGCGGGCCGCCGCGGCCCGCATCCGCCATGCGCTTTTCGGCAATGATCGCCGCCTGCCGGGTCAGGGCGCCGATTTCGCGGCTGATGACCCCGGCAATATCGATCGCCGGAACGTCTTCGTCCAATAGGCTGCGGGCGACCGCCGGCAGCTTCGCCCAGGCGACCGCCAAGGCGTTTTCGCTTTGCGCGGATTCGATTTCGTCGCCCAGGGATACCGCTTCCTCGGCGCGCAGGCGTAGCAAATCGCGCGCCGACAGGGCACCGGCCAAATCGCCGTGATCGTCGGCGACCGCCAGATGGCGAATGCCCAAACGGCTCATCCGGCCGACGGCGCGGTAGATATAGGCATCCCGCGGGATGATCGCCAACGGCTTGGACATGAAACCGCGCGCCGGCATTTGGAGCGCGGCGGAACCGTGGCGGGCAATGGCGCGCAGGATATCGCGTTCGGTGATAATGCCCAGATCTGCGGTCGGATGGTCGGCCTCCGCCGTATCCGGTGTCAAGTAGATGGAACTGATTTGCCGCTCCATCATTTCGTTGATCGCCGTGCCGATGGCCATGGTATCGGCGAGCACGACGGCCGGCGCGGTCATGACATCGCGAACCCGGTGCCGGTAGGGATAAGAATCGATTCGCGCCAGGGCCGGCTCCGTTTCGGCCTGGACGGCCGACACGACCGGCTGATGCCATCCGGCGCGGTGGTGTTCATCGAGAATATCGGTAAGCCGCCGGCAGGCGAATTCGGCCTCGGCCAGGGTGCGAATGCCCTTCTCGCGCAAGGCCGGCACGAGGGCCAGGAAAATACCCGCCGTTGCCTCGGCGTCGCCGAGGGCGGAATGGCGCCCCTTGACCTCCACACCCAGCCAATCGGCCAGATTATCCAATGAATAGCCGGGAAGCTCCGGATTGGCGATCTGCGCCAGCAGGCGAATGTCCAGGCTGCGGGGTGTCGCAAAGTCCCGTCCCGCCAGCATTGATTCGCGGTGGAGTATCGCCAGGTCGTAGCCAATGGAATGGCCGATCACAACCGCGCCGTCGACAAAGGCATCGAGTTCCGCGCCGGCGGCGGCAAAATCTCCGGCGCCGGCGACATCGGCATCACTGATATGATGGATTTCAGTGGATTGCGGCGGGATCGGGACACCGGGATCGACCAGACGGTCAAACAGTTCGCCGGTGATCAGCGCGCCATTGTGAATGCGCACGGCGCCAATTTGAACGATGCGGGCCTTGGCCGGATCCAGGCTGGTGGTTTCGGTGTCGAGAACGACAGCGTCCAGAGCAAGCAACGGCGAGGTGCTTGAACGGGTCGGCATTGGCCATCCTTCCAGTTGATCCAATTGAATACCTAAAGCCGAGCAGGGCCGTGGACCAACATCACGTAGCAAAATTCCCATGGGCGCGCTTTGAGCGTAATCATGAAATCGTCATCGACATACGGACAGGCCCCCGCCTGTTCAAAATACCAATTCGCCAGGGCCTGCGGTCCGCGTCGTGTGGGGCTTGTCGCGGCATTATCGGGACCAAAAGGCCCGACCGTCCGCTGCCATAAGACCGACTCAGTCACACATAATATTCTTTTGTGAAATAAGAGAATTCTTATTCAAATCTTCCGGCATCGACCGCCCTCAAACTGTTTCAGCTCACCTCCATATCGTTGTTGATCATCCGCCATATTCTCCGGTTTTGATCGCCCTTTCGGCCATCCGATTGGTGATCGATTCGGTCGATTGCAACGGATTTGTCAAACATACTGTAACCTTATTGCGAAATTTTACATAGTGAAAATTACCTATGAACCATTGATTTTTCCGCTTGTGGTAAATTCGCCACCAGGCCTGACCGGTATAATACCGGTTGGGGCGGACCCACATGCGGGTACCCGTCCCTGGCGAATCGGAGCGGCTCCGATACCCCATAAGTCCGGCTTCAACCAATGACCGAACGGCGGTACACTGCCGGGGATCGACAACCGACAGAAAGAATGCACGCATGCTGCAAGGCTGGGTGGTCGCCGTTATCGCATTGGTCTATCTGGGCCTGTTGTTCGCCGTCGCCAGCCTCGGCGACCGCCGGGCGGCGCGGCAGGAATCGGTGCGCGAATGGCCCTTCATCTACGCCCTGTCGCTCGCCGTCTACTGTACATCCTGGACCTTTTTCGGCTCCGTCGGCCTGGCGGCCGCGACCGGCCTCGACTTTTTGACAATCTATCTCGGGCCGATCCTGATGTTCACATTGGGATTCCCGATCCTGCGCCGGGTCGCGCGTCTGGCCAAGGCGGAACGAATCACATCGATCGCCGACTTTATCGGCGCCCGATACGGCAAGAGCCAGGGCGCCGCGGCAGTGGTGACCTTGATCGCAGTCGTCGGCACGATCCCCTATATCGCCCTGCAGCTGAAAGCGGTGTCGACCCTTGTCAAGACCCTGGTCACCCAGCACTCGGTGACCACCAGCACGCAATTGGGCACGCCGTTCTTCGCTGATATTTCACTCTTCGTGACGATCACCC
Source organism: Rhodobiaceae bacterium (assembly GCA_965224185.1). Lineage (GTDB taxonomy): Bacteria > Pseudomonadota > Alphaproteobacteria > Rhizobiales. The sequence continues at coordinate 2,032,498 of OZ245042.1, forward strand.
TGGCCGTCTTCGCCATTTTGTTCGGCACACGGCATATCGACGCTACGGAACATCAGGACGGATTGATCCTGGCGATCGCCGCGGAAAGCGTGGTCAAGCTGCTGGCGTTTTTGGCGGTCGGCCTGTTCGTGACATTCGGTCTGTTCGACGGGCCGGCAGATCTGATTGCGGAAGCTGCCAAACGCACCGAAATTTCCGGACTGTTCGCGCGAGGGCTCGATGGCGGCAAATGGATCGTCATGACGCTCCTGGCCTTTTGCGCCATCGTCCTGCTGCCGCGCCAGTTTCACGTAACGTTCACCGAGAACCATTCGGAGGCGGAGCTGAAACGGGCGTCCTGGCTGTTTCCGCTTTATCTGGTGCTCATCAATCTATTCGTCGTTCCGATCGCCGTTGCCGGAATGATTCAGTTCGGCGACAGCATCGACGCCGACACTTTCGTGCTCGCCCTGCCGCTGACCGCCGGCGCCGACCTGGTGACCATCGCCGCCTTTATCGGCGGCCTGTCGGCGGCCACCGCCATGGTCATCGTGGCCTCGGTCGCCTTGGCGATCATGATTTCCAACGACCTGGTGATCCCGCTATTGCTGCGCCGGCGGTCCATCGACCCGATCGTCCCGGAGGATATGGGGTCACGGCTTTTGAATATCCGCCGCAGCGCCATCTTCGTGGTGTTGTTCCTGGCCTTTGCCTATTACCGGGTCGCCGGGGATACGGCGGCACTGGCCTCGATCGGCCTGATGTCGTTCGCGGCGATTGCGCAAATGGCACCGGCCTTTTTCGGCGGCCTGATCTGGCGGCGGGCGACGGCGCGCGGCGCCATGGCCGGCATGGGCGCCGGCTTCGCCGTGTGGGCCTATACGCTGCTGCTTCCGACCTTTGTTGCCGCCGATTTGTTGTCCGATGACATTCTGACATCCGGCCCCTTCGGCCTCTGGCTGTTGAAACCGCAGGCCCTGTTCGCGTTTTCCGCCGATCCGCTGACCCACGGTGTGTTTTGGAGCATGTTGGTGAATGTGGCAGCCTATGTGGCGGTGTCTCTGGCGTCGTCGCCGGAGCCGATCGAGCGGCTGCAGGCGAGCATATTCGTTCCCACCGACCTGACGCCGGCGCCGCCCTTTCGCCGCTGGCGCACGACCGTGACCGTTGGCGACCTGCAATCGACGATCGCCCGATATCTCGGCGACGCGCGGGCGGGCCGGGCGTTTGAAAGCTATGCCCGCGACCGCCAGTTGGACCTGAATGCGCAGGACGAGGCGGATTTCAACCTGATCCGCTTCGCCGAACGGATGCTGGCGAGCGCCATCGGCGCGGCCTCGTCGCGGCTGGTCATGTCGCTGTTGATGAAGCGAACGGATACCACGCCGAAAGTGGCGATGAAGCTGCTCGACGATGCGTCGCAGGCGATCCAGTATAATCGCGACCTCCTGCAGACCGCCCTCGACCAGGTGGACCAGGGCATTTCGGTGTTCGACCGGGACATGCGGCTGATTTGCTGGAACCACCAGTACCGGGAACTGCTCGGCCTGCCGGTGGAGTTCGGCCAGGTGGGCACGCCATTGCACACAATCTTGCGCTACAATGCCGAGCGCGGGGAATTCGGCCCGGGCAATCCCGATCAGATCGTCGACATCAGGATCGAAAAACTGGTCGGCACCATGGAACCGTTCGTGGAGCGGATGGCGACGTCCAATCTGGTTCTGGAAGTCGGCAGCCGGCCGATGCCCGACGGTGGCATCGTCGCCACCTATAACGACATCACCGAACGGGTGCTGGCGCAGGAGGCGCTGGCGACGGCCAATGAGAATCTGGAGCGGCGGGTTCGTGAACGTACCGAGGAACTGATGCAGCTCAACACCGCCTTCGCCCAGGCCAGGGCGGAAGCGGAGGCGGCGAATATCGGCAAGACCCGGTTCCTGGCCGCGGCGGGCCACGACATCTTGCAGCCACTCAATGCGGCGCGGCTCTACACGTCCAGCCTGATGGAGCGTTATGCGCAGACCGATGACCGGGAATTGGTCGGCAATGTGGAAGCCTCGTTGGAATCGGTGGAGGAGATCATCGGCGCCCTGCTCGACATATCGCGGCTCGATTCGGGTGCCCTGAAGTCAGAAATCACGGTCTTCGCGGTCACCGACATATTGCAGCAACTGGAGTTCGATTTCGGGCCGATGGCCCGCGACAAGGGAATTGACCTGAAGATCCTGCCGAGCAGCCTGTGGGTGCGCTCGGATCGGCGGCTGCTCAGGCGGCTGCTGCAGAATCTCGTATCCAATGCCATCAAATATACCAGCCGCGGCCGGGTTCTGGTGGGCTGCCGGCGGTCCGGCGAACACATTCTGGTGGAGGTGCTCGATACCGGCATGGGCATTCCCGAATCCCAGCAGAAAATGATCTTCGATGAGTTCCAACGCCTGGAAGCAGGGGCGCGGACGGCCCGCGGCCTGGGGCTCGGCCTGTCGATCGTCGACCGTATTTCGCGGCTACTGGACCATCCGGTGCTGCTGCGCTCAAAACCGGGCAGCGGTTCGCGGTTCACCGTCAGGATTCCGGTGGCGACGCCGATCCCGTTGCCGCAGATCCGCCGACCGGTTGCGGTGCAAAGCGCCCCGCTGGAAGGCATGGTGGTGTTGTGCATCGACAATGAACCGAACATTCTGGACGGCATGAAGACGCTGCTTGGCGGCTGGAAATGCCGGGTGATGATCGCCCGCGACCTGCGCGACGCCCTGCATGTGATCGACAAAACCGGATTGCGGCCGGAAGCCATCGTCGCCGATTATCACCTGGACGCCGGCAATGGGGTCGACGCGGCCCGCGCCATCCGCGAACGGCTGAATGCCGATATCCCGACCGTCCTGGTCACGGCCGACCGATTGCCGGGGGTCAAGCAGGCGGCACGGGATGCCGGTTTTGCAACGTTGAACAAACCGCTCCGGCCGGCGGCCTTGCGGGCCCTGCTGTCCCAATGGCGGGTGCAGATGCAGGCGGCGGAATAGATCGCCCGATAAATTGTCCCCATGGCGGCGAATTGTAATTGACTCGCACCAATGCCGCCCATAGGACTCCCTCAATATTTATTTATAAACCAAGTGATTTTACCATTGGTAGAATTTTTGCCATGCAATTCTCGCTTAAGTGGATTTTAGCCGGTCTCGCGGCCGTCGGCCTTGTTTCCATTGCCAGCCTGACGATCAAAACCGATGACATCGAGACGGATCTGACCGACCGGACTTCGGCCATGCTGAGCCAGACGGGCCACGATTGGGCCAAGGTGGAATTCTCAGGCCGGGATGCGGTGATTTCGGGTGTCCCGCCGGATAGCGGGTCGCAGGCCAAGGTGATTGCCGATACCGATGCGATTTGGGGTGTTCGCCAGGTCACCGATGCCACCACCTTGCTGGCGGAGCAGTCGCCATTCACCTGGTCCATTCGACGCGACGGACCGAAGGTGGAAATGTCCGGCTATGTGCCACCACGCGGAGCCAAACGCCTGCATATGGCAATCGCCGACCGGATTCCCGGCGCCACATTGGTGGGGGAGACCAGCGACGCCCGGGGGGCACCGGCTGCATTCGACAAGCTGGCGGATCTTGCCATCGGGGTCGCCGGTCGGTTGGAGCAGGGCGCGGTGACGCTCTCGGATAACAGACTGGACATTTCCGGCGACGCGGGCAGTCCGGACATCAAGGATGCCATTCTACAAATGGTGAAAACCGCCGATCTGGGCAATGTCATGATCACGGTCGACGGATTGACCGCCCCGCAACCGCCACAATCCGATCCATCCCAATCCACGGATCCCGCCACGGCCACTGATGGTGCGGCCACTGATGGTGCGGCCGCCGACGGATCCGGCGGCGCGCAGACCGTGGCGGCCGGGAGCGGTACACCGGCCGGAGGTGAAGCCACGCCGCAACAGGGACCCTTCCAGATACAGCGCGGCCCCGACGGCGTGATACTGACCGGCTCGGTCCCAAATGATGCGGTGAAGTCCGAATTGGAGAAATTGGCGCGGCGCAAATTCGGTTGGGACATGGTGGCAAGCAATCTGGTGGTCGGCGGTGCGGACTTCGCCGATGGATTCGAAAAGGCCGCACATAGCGCCCTGCAGGCCGTCAGCCGTGTTCGCCAGGGAACGGCGCGGATATCGGGCACCCAGGTGACGTTCGAGGGCAATGCGCTGCGGGACAAGGCGCAAGACGCAATCGACCGGCTGTGGAAAAACAAACTTCCGCAGAATTTCCAAACCCGCTCCAAGGTTTCGATCGTCCCGATCGGCGCCGTGGTCAGCGGCACGGAGTGCCAAAAAATGCTCAATGCGTCCCTGGCCTCCAACCGTATTCTTTTCGAAAGCGGCAAGGCGGATATCAGCACCGACAGTTTTGGGCTGCTCGATTTCCTGATCTATTCCCTCCTGCGCTGCCCGAAGATCGACGTTCGGATCGAAGGCCATACGGATTCCGACGGTGACGACGCACTCAATCAACAGCTTTCGGAAGCCCGTGCTTCCTCGGTGGTGAAGTATCTGGCCGCCAATGGATTGAAGGCGGATCGCATGACTTCGGTGGGACACGGCGAATCCAAGCCAATCGCCTCCAACGACACCGAGGACGGCAAGGCGCGTAACCGCCGCATCGAATTCGTCCTGAAAACGGAGCAATAGGAGCGCCCGATGGGATACCTGATTTCGCAGCTTTGGCTGTTCCTGCTGATCGCCCTGATTGCCGGTTGCCTTGTCGGATGGTTGGCCTGCAATCGCTCCGCCGACACCGCCAACTGATGCACGGGCGCCGACCATGACCTGGCTGACATTACATGAAATCCTGTTGATCGCCGCGGCCTTCCTTATCGGACTGTTGATCGGCTGCATGCTGCGCCGACTGTTTGCCGCGTCCGACGCGGACCGGGCCACGGCGTCCGCCCGGCCGGCAATGGCGACGGCGGCTTCATCGGCGTCCGGTCAGGACGTGGCCAGGCCGCAACCGGCGCCGCGGGTTGCCGAGCCGGTCGTCAAACCGGTGCCGGAACCGGCGGCGCGCGTGGAGCCGGCGCCAGTGCTTAAGCCGCAGCCCGAAGCCAGGCCGGACCGCGGCGCGCAACCGGAGCCGGAACCCGAGACAGAGCCGGTCCCCCTGTCCATGGCGGTGGCCGAGCCGGCGCCGGAGCTTAGCGATGAGGAAAAGCTGGCCGCTTTGGGCGAGGACGCGACACCGCTGATGCGGGCGGACGCAGTGGGAACCCGTCCCGTCGGCCTGGATTCACCTCGTGGTAAAGCCGATGACCTGAAGCGAATCAAGGGAATCGGCAAGGTCAATGAAGAGGTGTTGAACGAACTCGGCATATTCCACTTCAACCAAATCGCTGCCTGGACGCCGAGCGAGGTCAAGTGGATGGGAATCTATTTGGCATTTCCCGGACGCATTGACCGCGAGGATTGGCTTGGACAGGCGCGTGTGCTGGGCGCCGGACGGGAGACCGAATTCTCACAACGGGTCGACCGTGGCGAGGTTGACACGAGCAAGGACTAGGACCGTCACAACGGCTGGTCCGGACCGGGGGCCAGAGACTGCCAATTGCCGGCGGCAATCTTGGAGGCGGCGATCACCGCCTGGGTGCGGCTGTCCACGTTCAGTTTCTGCAGTATCGCCGACACATGGGCCTTCACCGTGGCCTCCGAGACACCCAATTCGTAGGCGATCTGCTTGTTCAACAATCCTTCCGACAGCATCATCAAAACCCGCACCTGCTGCGGCGTGAGCGTCGACAAACGGGCGACCAGTTCCGTCGTTTCGTCGTCGCCGCCATCCAGATTGATGTCCACCGGCACCCATTGCCCGCCGTCGAGCACCCTTGTCACCGCCTCGCGGATGGTTTCGGTGCCCACGGATTTGGGAATGAACCCGGCGGCGCCGAATTCGATGCAACGGCGGATGACCGGCGGTTCCTCGGTGGCCGAGACAACGACCACGGGCACGCCGGGATATTGCGCCCGCAGATACATCAGGCCGGAATAGCCGCTGATACCGGGCATGGTCAGGTCGAGGAGCACCAGGTCAATCGACTCGGCGGCATTGATCAAATGCGCCACCTTTTCCAGGGACCCCGCCTCCTCGATCACCAGGTCGTCGAACATGCCGCCAAGCGATTGCCGCAGGGCCCCGCGAAACAATGGATGATCATCGGCAATGATAAAGTGGTACCGCATCGCGCCCGGCAATTGTCCGCCTCCCATTCGCCTACCAACATTGTTGGCAGGAGGCCGGACGCCGCATGGGCGGGATCGCAAATCCAGGTCGCCCCGCTCCGGGTCCGGCCGGTTCCGCCACTTTACCATCCAAGTCCCCGGCCGGTGCAAGGTGCGATGGCAATTTTATTGAAAGAACACCTGAAGCCCCGATTCTAGCCCCGGTCGACCATTTTTGGCCCTATACCAGGTACAGGAGGCGGGTCATTGCTTGCGGTACTAGGTATTATTTCCTATCTCGGTCCTCGGCGGTCCCGGCGGACCAATCCGCAAGGACCGCGTTCGCATCCAGCCGTTTGAGATAATGGGCGCGGATCTCGCGCCAGGCATATTTGATGGAATTTTCCACGATCTCGGTATCGTATTGCTTCAGCTCCGGGGCGATCGGAGCCCAACGGACCAGGGCTTTCGGGCTTGCGGTGAAATTCTCCGCGGTCAATGCACCCGACTGCCACAGCGTGCCGTCCAGGCGCTCGGCGAATTGTGCGGCGGCCTGGCGCGGGTCGAAATCCTCCGGCATGCCGTCGGCATTGGCGGCCAGCGCAGCCTTGTAGCAGGCCCCGGCCGCGGCGCGCCGGTCGGCATCGGCGACCTCGCGATCCTTGAATAGATGGGCGATGGCGAAAATCGTCAGGTCCGACAGGCTCGCGGCGAAGACGTGATATTTGGCGATATCGACCGAAGCGATGATGGCATCATCTTCGAACATCTTCGGATATTGCGTTCCCATGCGGGTCTTGACGTAGCCATAGAGCTTTTTTTGAGAGATGAGAGCAGCGCGGGTGGCGACAAATCTTTCCACTTCGGCGATGGAATCTATCGGCCCATTATCTCTGCGAACCGAAAGCCGCCCGGCAAACAGTTTCAGAAACGCTTTCACGCCTTTTATTTGGTCGGTAACCGGCAATTCTTCTACTCGATTCGTTTTTCAACATTTTTTCCACCGGTCGATTATGACCGAAACCCGCAGAATAACTAGACTTTCGGCTATTACCCTTTAGTCGAGATTGTATCAACGACGAAGACGGTCCTTAATCCGGCGGACATCGGTGAAAACCGATGCCTGTGCAGGGGAGAAACAAACCATGTCTGAGAACAACAGTGGTGCGATGGCGCAACACTGGGCGAAGACCCGCAGCCTGACCATCCTGGTCCTGGTGTTATGGGTCATCTTTTCCATGATCATTCCGTGGAACGCCCACAGTCTTAACTCGATCTCCTTCCTCGGCTTCCCGCTCGGCTACTACATGTGCGTGCAGGGTTCGCTGATCGTCTTCGTCTTGCTGATCTGGTTCCAAAACTGGCGGCAGGACGCGATCGATGACGAGTTCGGCGTCGGCGAAGAATAGGGGGCATCCAAATGAGCGATTCAAGCGGAAGCACCGGCAGTTTTGTCGACAATCTCGGTAAAGTCTACGGTATGTATACTGGCGGCTTTATCGTCTTCATCATCCTCATGGCCATCCTGGAACAACTGGGCGTCAGTGCGGCGACCATCGGTATCCTGTTCGTGGCCTTCACCATCGCCATCTATGCCCTGATCGGCTGGCTGTCGCGGACCATGCAGGTGGAAGCCTATTACGTGGCCGGACGGGAAGTGCCGGCGGTCTATAACGGCATGGCGACAGCGGCGGACTGGATGTCCGGCGCCTCGTTCGTGGCCTTGGCCGGCGGCATCTATTTCGGCGGTTACGGCTATCTGGGCTTCATCGTCGGCTGGACCGGCGGCTATGTGCTCGTCAACTCGCTGATGGCGCCGTATCTGCGCAAGTTCGGCTGCTACACGGTTCCCGATTTCATCGGCACCCGCTATGGCGGCAACCTGGCGCGGTTCTGCGCCGTCATCGTGCTGGTGGTGGCATCCTTCACCTACGTGACCGCACAGATCAATGCCTCGGGCACGATCGCCGCGCGGGCTTTGCAGATCCCGTTCGAATACGGCGTCTGGTTCGGTCTTGCCGGTATTCTGTTGTGCTCGATGCTCGGCGGCATGCGGGCGGTGACCTGGACGCAGGTTGCGCAATATATCGTCCTGATCATCGCCTATCTGGTACCGGTGATCTGGATGTCCAACGTGCAGGGCTTCGGCATCATCCCGCACTTCTCCTATGGCGACGCCGCAGCGCGGATCGCCGAACTGGAGGGCACGCTCGGTGTCGGAACGGCGCCAACGGAAAAATTTGCGGGAATGAAAGCGCTCACTGTCCTGCACAACAATCCGCAGGGCGGCATGAGTGCCTGGCTGATGGTCAGCCTGGCAATCGCCATGATGACCGGCACGGCCTCGCTGCCGCATATCCTGATGCGCTACTTCACGACGCCATCGGTGCGCGCCGCCCGCAAATCGGTCGGCTGGTCGCTGTTCTTCATTTTCCTTTTGTACTTCACGGCACCGGCACTTGCCACGTTGACGAAGCTGCAATTGCTTGATCCGGAACTGGCCACCAGCATCATCGGCAAGTCGGTCGAGGAGGTGATGAACCTGGAATGGATCAAGAACTGGGAAAATGTCGGCATGCTCAAAGTGGCCGACAGCAATGGCGACGGGATCCTGCAGATCAACGAGTTCTTCATGCGCTCCGGCATCGTGGTGCTGGCGACGCCTGAGATCGCCGGTCTGCCCTATGTGATCTCCGGCCTGGTCGCCGCCGGCGGCATGGCCGCCGCCATGTCGACCGCCGACGGCCTGCTCCTGGCAATCGCCAATGCGCTGAGCCATGATCTGTACTACAAGATCATCGATCCGAAGGCCGACACCAAGACCCGGTTGATCGTCGCTCGTGTGCTCCTGATCGCCATCGGCGCCGCCGGCGCCATCGTCGCGTCGATGAAGCTGACCGGCATTCTGGGCGCCGTGGCCTGGGCCTTCTGCTTCGCCAATTCGGGCCTGTTCTTCCCGCTCGTCTTGGGGGTCTGGTGGAAACGGGCGAACGCGGCGGGGGCGATCGCAGGCATGATCTTCGGCTTCGCCGCCGGCACGGCCTACCTGATATGGGTGCAGAATGGCGGAACCAAGATCCTCGGTCTCGACGGGTTGCGCTTCGGCATAATCGGTATGCCGGTGAGCCTGATCGCCATGGTCGTCGTTTCGCTGATAACCCCGGCACCGGACGAAGAGACCCAGAAAATGGTCGACGAGATCCGTATTCCGTCGGGCGAAACGGTGCTCGACGCCAAACACTAATCCCGCTAAGACGGGAGCGAGCGGGGGCGGAACCTTTCCGCCCCCGTTTCCGTTCAAGCGTGCAGCAGGCACTATTCCATGGACCATACGATAGCGACATTTCCGGTCTGGATACTGGCGATCGACTACCTGCTCGGCATGATCATGTGGACATTGATCGGCCGCACCGCCTTGAACATCTTCCTGCCGGAAGATTCCGACTGGGCGTTCATGAAAATGTTCGTCAAGCTGACCGATCCCGTTCTCAAGCTGTTCGCCCCGATCACGCCGAGCTTCCTGGTTCGGCCGCTGGTGCCGCTCTTCGTCGCCTGGTTCTTTTTCATGATCCGGTTCTACCTGATGCCGTGGCTGCTCGGCTATTCGGTGATGGGCATGCTGTCATTCCCGCTGGAAGGCGATATCGCCCGCGCGATTTATGAGATATTCACGCCGAACAGGTAGCGGCAGGAACTGCAAACCGGTGCGTTTCGGATTGACACTTGTTCGGTGGTTGTTTTCATCCATTCGGGTCATTGATCTAAGTCCGCGCAGCGGGCAAGGGATCCCACAGGCCCGCGACGTCATTCCCGCGGAAGCCGGACTCTGGGGTTACGTACGCATACCTCAATTCTTGGCCCTGGAATTCGGCTTTCGCCGGCGTGTAATTTTGGAGGACCGATCCGGTGAATGGTGCCGAGAGCCTGGTTCGCACCCTGCTGGCTGGCGGGGTGGATGTGTGTTTTGCCAATCCGGGCACGTCGGAAATGCATTTCGTCGCCGCACTCGATTCGGTACCGGGCATGCGCTGCGTGCTCGGATTGTTCGAAGGCGTGGTGACCGGGGCGGCCGACGGCTATTACCGGATGCTCGACCGCCCCGCCTCCACATTGTTGCATTTAGGCCCTGGGCTCGCCAACGGGCTCGCCAATCTGCACAATGCGAAGAAGGCCCGGTCGGGCGTCGTCAACGTGGTCGGCGAGCATGCGACCTACCATGTCGCGCTCGACGCGCCGCTGACTTCCGATATTGAAGGCCTGGCCCGGCCGATGTCGCATTGGGTGAAGACCTCGCCGGACGCCAATAAAATCGCCAAAGACGGCGCGCTTGCCATTCAAGCCGCTCTGCAGCCGCCCGGCCAGATCGCAACGCTGATCCTGCCGGCGGATACGGCCTGGAATCCCTCCAATGGACCAGCGGATGTCCCGGCACCGGCACCGCGCAGACCGGTCAGTGACGCGGCCATCGAGGCGGCGGCCGCATTATTGCGCAACGGCAGGCCGACGACGCTGCTTCTGGGCGGCATCGCCCTGCGGGAACGCGGCCTGGAGCTTGCCGGGCGGATTGCCGCCAAGACCGGCTGCAAAATCCTGTCGGAATGGTCCAATACCCGCCTTGAGCGCGGCGCCGGCCGAGTGCAGGTTCTTCGCGTTCCCTATGTGGTGGAGACGGCCCTGGCGGTGCTCGCCGAAGCCGGCCAATTGGTTCTCGTAAGTGCTGAGGCGCCGATCGCCTTTTTCGCCTATCCCGACAAGCCGAGCGTGCTCACCGACCCGGACACGCCGATCACCGAGCTTGCGGCTGCGGATGCCGATATCGAGGGGGCGCTGGAGGCCCTCGCCGAAGCCGTTGGCGCGTTGAACACGCCGCCGGCACACATCGCCGACAGTCGCCGGCCCGAAATTGTCGATGGCGCGATCACGCCGGAGACCATCGCGCCGGTATTGGGCGCCCTGATCCCGGACGGGGCGATCGTGGTCGATGAATCGATTACCACCGGCCGCAATTTCTTTCCCATGACCGCCGGCGCGCCGCCCCATGACTGGATCAACAATCGGGGCGGCTCGATCGGCTACGGGTTGCCGGTGGCGGTCGGCGCGGCAATCGCCTGTCCGGATCGCCAGGTCATCGCGCTGGAAGGCGACGGCAGCGCCCTTTATACGCTGCAATCCTTGTGGACTATGGCCCGCGAGGGCCTGGACGTGACGGTCATCATCTTCGCCAATCACAGCTACAAGATCCTGCGCGGCGAGTTGACCGGCGTCGGCGTTCAAAATCCGGGGCCGCGTGCCGTTGATATGTTGAGCCTGAACCGGCCCAACCTGGACTGGGTGCAAATGGCGCGCGGCATGGGCGTGGAGGCTGAGCGGGTGGACGACGCGGCCGGACTGGCCAAGGCTTTCGAGGCGGGCCTCCAATCCCAGGGTCCTTATTTGATCGAAGCGCGGATGTAACCGCATCACGATCCGGTGAGAGCGGGATCAAAGGGCGGTGCCACCCTTGCCCGCCCCCGGCCGTTGGCCGCATAATGCATAAATATTCGAGCGGAAGAGCAGCGATGGAGCAAATCACCACGCTCGCATTCATGACCGTCGGACGTGCCTGCGGTTTCGCGGCTCTGGCTATTTTTTGCGTGTCGGTCTCCTTTGCCTTCGACCCGGTGATGGCGGCCAGGGCGGCAGCAATTCTGACGACGATCCTCACCCTGATCCTGCTGATCCGCGCACGCATGGCGTTGACCCGGGACCACCGCAAGACAGAATTGTGGATCTACTTGAAAAAGGATTTCCGTCCTCCGGCGGCGGTGGCGCAAAGAATGACGGGAACCGTTCTGCGCTACACCTATTTGTGGTTCGCCATGCGCGCCTCGGCAATTGCCGCCGGGCTCTGGGCCATCGCAATCGTGATTAGCCTGTTTCGCTAGAGTATCGGCGCTCTTTCCCCTATAAGCCGTGAGCCGCCAATGGAGCATTGGCCGACCAAACGAGCCTTGGAGCCCCATCTTGTCCGCGTCCAATTCCCTTTACCCGGCCTGCACGCCGTATCGGCATGGCCGGCTGCAAGTATCCGACCTGCACGACATCTATTACGAGGAATGCGGCACGCCCGACGGCAAGCCGGTAGTGGTGGTGCATGGCGGACCGGGCGCCGGCTGCAATCCGTCCATGCGCCGCTATCACGATCCGGATCGCTATCGCATCACACTATTCGACCAGCGCGGTTGCGGGCGCTCCAAGCCACATGCGGACCTGCGGGAGAACACCACTTGGGACCTGGTCGCGGATATGGAGCGTCTCAGGACTCATCTGGGCATCGACCGTTGGCAATTGTTCGGCGGTTCGTGGGGCTCCACCCTGTCGCTCGCTTATGCGCAGTCCCATCCCGACCGGGTCAGCGAATTGGTCTTGCGCGGTATCTTCCTGATGCGGCGTTCGGAAATCGACTGGTTCTATCAGCATGGCGCCAGCCTCATCTATCCCGACCATTTTGAGGCCTATCGCGAACACATTCCAGATGACGAGCGCGGCGACATGGTGGCCGCCTATCACCGGCGGCTGACCGACGACGATCCAGCGATTCGACTGGCTGCCGCCAAAGCCTGGAGCGTGTGGGAGGGCAGCACGTTGTCGCTATTGCCCAATCCGGCCCGACAGGCGGCCTTTGCCAGCGACCGCTACGCCCTCGCCTTCGCCCGCATCGAATGCCATTACTTCATCAATGGCGGCTTTTTCGAAGTGGACGGGCAATTGTTGCGCGACGCCGCCCGGCTGGCGGACATTCCGGCAACCATCGTTCATGGGCGCTACGATGTGGTGACGCCGGTCGACAATGCCTGGACGCTGAAGGCGGCCTGGCCGGGCGCCGAATTGAAGATCGTCGCCGATAGCGGTCATGCGATCAGCGAGCCGGGTATCGCCCGGGAATTGGTGGCGGCGACCAACCGATTTCGCGATTGATTGAGCGGTCTTTGATTTGTCGGCCGCCAACGCCACGCCTTAATCTTGAGCCAGATTGTGCCAATGATGAGAGTTGCACCGGGAGGCCCGAGATGACCCGCAAGACCGCCACCGACTTTAACCAAGACCTTCTCGACCTTTATGATCGCTATGCCCACGGCCAGATCGGCCGGCGGCAATTTCTGGACCGCGCGGCGCGCTTTGCCGTCGGCGGCCTGTCGGCCGCGGCCCTGCTGGATGCGTTGTCACCCGACTACGCGCTTGCTAACCAGGTCGCCGAGGACGATCCGCGCATCACGGCCTCGACCATCGATTATCCGTCGCCCAAGGGGCACGGGACCGTGCGCGGCTATCTGGTGCGGCCGGCCGCTGAGGGAAATCGGGGCGGCGTGGTGGTGATCCACGAAAATCGCGGCCTCAATCCGTATATCGCCGATGTGGCGCGGCGGGTCGCGGTCGCCGGCTTCACCGCCCTGGCGCCGGATGGATTGACCCCGCTTGGCGGCTATCCGGGCAATGACCGGGAGGGGCGAAAAATGCAGCGCACCCTGGACAAGGGCAAACTGTTGGAGGATTTCATCGCCGCCTACGACTACCTGAAGGCCGATGCGACCTCCAACGGCAAGGTCGGCGCGGTCGGCTTTTGCTATGGCGGCGGCGTGTGCAACGCGATGGCGGTGCGCCTGCCGGGGCTCGCGGCGTCGGTGCCGTTCTACGGCCGCCAACCGCACATCGACGACGTGGCGAAGATAAAGGCGCCGCTGCTCCTGCATTATGCCGGGCTCGACCAGCGCATCAACAAGGGCTGGCCGGCCTATGAGGCGGCGCTGAAGGAACACGGCAAGGACTACACGGCGCATCTCTACGACAATGTCAATCACGGCTTCCACAACGACACTACACCGCGCTACGACCAGGCGGCGGCCGAACTCGCCTGGTCGCGGACGATAGCGTTTTTTAAGGAGAAACTGGCGTGAGGGTGGGCGCCGCCAATTAGGGCTTGGCCTTCAACAGGTCGCGGATTTCGGTCAGCAGCGCGATATCCTCGGCCGGCTCTTCCGGTTCTGATTCCGCCTCTTCCTCCGCCTCGCGCTTGGCGGCGTTCATCGCCTTGACCACCAGGAACAGCACCCAGGCAACGATCACGAAGGCGATGATGGCGTTGATGAACAGGCCGATATTGACGGTCGCCGCGCCGGCGTCCTGGGCGGCCTTCAGCGTTGCATAGTCGCCGCCACCCAGGGTGATGAAAATGTTGGTAAAATCGATACCGCCGAACAGGTAGCCGATGATCGGCATGAAAATGTCGCCGACCAGGGATTTGACGATGGTGCCGAACGCGGCGCCGAGCACGATGCCGACGGCCATATCCACCATGTTGCCCTTGACGGCGAACTCCTTGAATTCTTTCAGCATGACAATACTCCCGCATCAGACGAATCGGCAAATGGACCACCAATCGTGGCGGTGAGCGCGGGCCTTTGCAATATCCGCGTTTAAAAACTTTGGCGGCGCCCCAGACCGGGTCGGCGTCCTGCTTCGGTGCTGGGGTATTTACACATCTTCTGCAGGTCATGGTTCGGGCCGCAACCAAATCGGGCGAAAATACGATCCGGCGCGACAGGGTGTGCGGCGCAAAAAGCCGTCGAAATAGGCATAAAAGCAACAGTATTTGTCCTGCCCCGGCTTGACCGGGGCATCCAGTAGACACCGCGGCTGGTGACCGGAAAACGACGGTAATATCTTGTTTTTAAACTGATAATCCGCCGACTACTGGTTTGCCCGGTCGAGCCGGGCAATGACAGTAAGCAGCGAGACATTTGTGGCGATACCCCAGGGCTTCGTTGGCAGGACGACCGGTCAGTTGCCCAGATAGCGCAAAACCAGCCGTCTTTGATGCGGCGCGCGCCGGTGTTCGACCAGGAACAGGCCCTGCCAGGTGCCGAGCGCCATGCGGCCGTCGAGCACCGGGATCTCCTTAGAAACGCCGGTGAGCATGGCCTTGATATGCGCCGGCATGTCGTCGGGGCCTTCCGATGCATGGCGATAGCCGGCCTGTTGCGGCGCCAGGCGGTCGAGGGCGGTCACCAGGTCGCGGGCGACATCGGGATCGGCGTTTTCCTGGATGGTGAGCGAGGCTGATGTGTGGCGGCAGAATATGGTCACCGCCCCGTCGCCGGCGCCGATTTCGGCAAGCCATCCGGCGACCATATCGGTGAGTTCGGTCAGGCCCGGTCCGCCGGTTCCGATGGCGACCTGCGCGAAGACCTGACGCAGGGGCGTTGTCGTCTCGGCACGCATTTTCAGGTCGAATTGAGCATGCGGGCGGCGATCAGGCATTCGATCGATCCTCTCAGACTTTTTCAACAAGCGTCGATCGCGCATTGTCGCGCACCGACGGCAAACGCGGACTCGACGAAACCGGCTCCCCCCGCGTATACATCGGTCCACCCCATAAGGACCAGCAAGGATATGTGAGCCGATGTTCCGCATCGACCCGTCGGTGTTCCAAGAGGACGCGATCAGTGACGAAATCCGCCAGCAGAATGCCGATATCATCGCCCGGCTGAGCGCCATTCCCGACAAATGGCAATTCGAGCCGGCGGAAATTCGCGCCCGCCGGTTGCAGGGGCTCGATGCCTTTCCGCCGGGCCCGAAAGTGGATCATGCGCAGACGATCGAAATTGCCGGTCCGGGCGGTGCTATCCCGATCCGCGTCATCGCCCCGCAATCCCGGTCGTCGCGTGGCATTTATCTGCATTTTCACGGCGGCGGCTGGACTATCGGCCAAAGCGACTTCCAGGACGGCAAACTGGAACGGATCGCCGAGACCTGCGGCCTGACGGCCTTATCGGTGGAGTACCGGCTGGCCCCGGAGCACCCCTACCCGGCCGGACCCGACGATTGCGAGGCGGCGGCGTTGTGGGCAATTGACAATCTGGCGCAGTTCGGCGGCGACGCTTTGACCATTGGCGGGGAATCGGCCGGCGCTCATCTGTCGGTGGTCACCCTGGTCCGCCTGCGCGACAGGCATGGGCTAACGCCGTTTTCCGGCGCCAATCTGGTGGCCGGCTGCTATGACCATGCGCGCACGCTGAGTTCCCGCCGCTTCGCGCAGGAGAAGCTCATCCTCAACGATCGCGACATCCGCAACTTCACCAAGTGCTTTCTGGCGGACGGCGGCGACATTGCCGACCCGGACATTTCGCCGATCCATGCCGACCTTGCCGGCCTGCCGCCGGCCTTGTTCTCGATCGGCACCTATGACCCGCTGCTCGATGACAGCCTGTTCATGGCACAGCGCTGGCTTGTCGCCGGCAATAAAACGGAGCTTGGCGTTTTTCCCGGCGGCTGCCACGTCTTCCAATCCTTCCCGAGCGCCATGGCGGAAGCCAGCCTGGCACGCATGGACGACTTTCTAAACGGATTAATCGCGTGACATTTGACGGCGTTGAAACCCTGCGTTCCTTTGTCAATACATGGGAATGCGACGAGAACGACCATCTGAACGTTCAATTCTATTTCGACCGGTTCTCCGACGCGGATGACCATTTCCGCCACATGGCCGGCCTGGACGGGGCGCGGCTCGGCCCGCGGATCACGCGGCATGTGCGCTACCAGGCGGAATTGTTCAATCGCAACCTGATCGCCGTGCGGTCGGCCCTGGTGCGCGGCGGTCCGTTTCCGGTCACGGTGGCGCATATCATGGTCGAGCCGGCTTCCGGGCGCCTGGCGGCGACCATGCTCGACGGCTACCGACCGGAAGATGGCGCGGCGGCGGTCGAGGGCGCCGGACCGCGGATCGACGCGGATCCCGCCTTCCTGCCGCGCAGCCTGCCGGCCGAACCTGCGGAACCGGCCAGCCCGGAGGAGGCGATGGCCGGGTCGGGGGTCGTCACCATGCGTTCGGGCATTCACAAGCGCCATTGCGACGGGCAAAGCCGTATCCGGGATTCGGCGATTATCGGCTTTTGTTCAGACGCGGCAGCGCATATCTGGGCCCATGGCGGGGTCAAGGCGGATTGGCTGGAAGCGCATAATTTCGGCCATGTGGCCGTGGAGATGAAACTCACCCGGCTGGCGCGCCCGGTCAGCGCCGGCGACCTGGTGCATTTCATCAGCCAGTTCAAGACCGTGCGCGACAAGACCTTCTCGTTCCGGCACACTATCTACGAGACCCGCTCCGGCGATCCATTCGCCATTGTCGAGGTCACCGCCTTGTTGATGGATTTGGAGACCCGCCGCGCGGCGGCCGCACCGGGCTGGCTGAAGGACAATTTGATGGATCGGGGCGCCGTCCCGGAAGGGTGATGCCTGGCGCCGGGATGGCGCGCCGTCAGGTGCGG
Organism: Rhodobiaceae bacterium; assembly: GCA_965224185.1. Classification (GTDB taxonomy): domain Bacteria; phylum Pseudomonadota; class Alphaproteobacteria; order Rhizobiales. The sequence goes on from OZ245042.1 coordinate 2,049,988, forward strand.
CCCTCTTCGTAATCCTCACGCAGCGAGCGGACCATGCCGAAAAAGCGGCGCATGGCTTTTTCGGAGAAATCCATCATCCGGTCGAATTCCTTTTCGGCCTTGTCCGACCAGTCTGCCCCATCGTCCTTGTTGGTGATCGCCGGCCGGTCTTGAGCTTTTTTCTCCAGTTCGGCGAGCCGGGATTCCAGGGCATCGACCCGGGCCTTGAACATCTCCGACAGGGCGATCGTGCGCTCCATTTCGGCTTCCATCGCCGCCCGGTCGTCGGGCACCATCTCGCAGGTCCAGCGATCCGTGGCCTGGCGGCAGATGGAGACCGCGCCGGTCGCCCGGTCGACACGCAAAATCTTGTCGCCGGACTGGATGATCTGGAAGCGATCGGCCGCTTCAGTGCCGGCCGGCGGATTGTGCGCCGGTTCGCCGGCCTTGCCCTTGGTCTCGGCAAATGCCGGATTCGCCAGGGCGACCGATATGGCGAGTGCGCCCAATGCAGTTTTCATGGTCCCATTTCCACTTCTATCCACCAATGTGGCCAACAAAGACCTAATCATCACATAATGGCGGCATCGCGGCGATATTGATGCCGACGGCCCCGGTCAGTCGGCGCGATAGGGTGCGCGACCGGATTTCAGGGCGTCGTCCAGCAGTTCCAGGCGGTCCTGGCCCCAGAACGGTTCACCATCGAGCACATATCCCGGTGCGCCGACGATCCCGGCGGCGATTGCTTCCTCGGCATTGTTCGCCAGGATTGCGCCGAGATCTGCCGATCCGGCGCGGTCGAGGATCGCCGCGGCCTGGTGGCCGGAATCGGCGAGCCATCCCATGACCACATGGTCGTCGGCAATGTTCTTGTCATAGGCCCACACCCCTCGATAGGCACGCTCTATGAAGGGGGACGGATTTTCGCCGCTTTCGACAATGGCAATGACGCAGCTATCGGCAATTGTGGGATCGGCCGGGAAGAAGGCAGGCCGCAGATTGAGCGGCAGATTCCGCTTTTCCCGCCACCGTTGCAGTTCGAACCAGCGATAATGCTGGCGCGCCGGATGGCGCTCGCCAAGCGGAACGCCGCCGGTCTTGGCAAAAACACGGCCAATGTCGCAGGGCTTGAAAACAATCTCGACGCCGTTTTCGCGGGCCAGGGCCATCAGACGGTCATGGCCGAGATAGGACCAGGGGGAAATAAGCGTGAAATAGTAATCGATGCGGCGGCTCATCGGTTACCTCTCCTTGAAGATCTTTGGCACCGGTTAAAGGGTTGATATCGACCGGGCCCGTCGGCGAAAATGACCATCATCTCTTAACGGCCGGCGGCCTCGATGTCGAATCCGGTCATCCGGCCAAGCCTTTTTTAAGTATCCTCCTTAGCCGCATTTTTACGACCATCGGGTAGTCTGTCGCCGTTAACCGGGGATAGACGTTATGATTAATTGGGTGAGACGATTAGCGGGCTTATTGAGCCTGCCGGCGGAACTTCCGTCGATGAATGATGTATATTTTTACGTATTTCGCGTTACCGCCGTCATGGTCACCATTTCGGTCGCGGTGACCGCTTTGCTGGTTCCGTCGGACGCTGGTGACCTGTATTGGTCGGCAATGGCCCTTGCGGTCGCGATGCCGGCTTCCATGACACCATTGATCAGCTTTTTTGCCGCCCGCTCAGCACGGAAATTTTATCTGGCGAAGCAGGAATACAAGGAACTGTCCCGGATCGATGCGCTGACCGGTTTATTGTCCCGACGGGCTTTTTTCGACGAAGCGAATACGCTGTTAACCCTCGCGCAACGGCATTCGGAACCGGCCGCCGTCTATGTCATCGACATTGATTTCTTCAAACGGGTCAACGATGTGTTCGGCCATGCGGCGGGCGACGCCGTGTTGGCGGAGCTTTCCGCGGTGTTGCAGAACACCGCCCGCCAAACGGATGTGGTCGGGCGTTTGGGCGGCGAGGAGTTTGCCATAATCGCCTATGGCAGCGGCGAAAGGGGCCATTACATCCTCGCTGAACGAATCCGCCGGGCCGTGCAAAAGATGAAAGTCCTGTGGCAGGGCCGGCAGATCGATATCACCGTGAGCATCGGCGTTGCCACCACGGCCGAGGGCGACGACATGGCGACGATCATGGCGCGTGCCGACCGGGCGCTCTATACGGCGAAGCGCACCGGCCGTAATCGCACGTGCTGCGCCGATGCGGTCGGCGAGGCGGAGCCCGAGGATTCGGTAGCGGCCTGACCGATCAGGCCGCTTCCTCCAACGCGCCCTCTGGCGGGAAGGTGCCGTAATAGGTGGCGCCTTCCTTGGCCAGTTTGGCGAGTTGCTGATTGGGCTTGAAGCGGGGTCCGTGCTTTTTCTGCAGCTTGCGGCACAGATCGACAAAGGCGGCCGTGCCCATGCCGTCGATATAGCTGAGCGTGCCGCCTGTATAGGGCGCGAATCCGAAGCCGAGTATGGAACCGACATCGGCTTCGCGCACATCGGTCAACACGCCTTCCTGGAAGCAGCGCGCCGTCTCCAGGGCCTGGATTGCCAGGAAGCGCTGCTTTAGTTCCTCCACATCGATGGTGTCGGTGTCGAGCTTGGTCTCGACCAGGTCGGCGATGCCCGGCCACAGGCGCTTCTTGCCCTTGTCGGGATAATCATAAAAGCCCTTGCCGTTTTTGCGGCCGAAGCGGCCGAGATCTTCCACCATGGTGCGGATGATCTCGTCCTGCGGGCGGTCACCATATTTGTCGCCCATATCGGCCTTGGTGGCCCGGATGATGCGCCAGGACAGGTCGATCGCCACTTCGTCGTTGAGCGACAGCGGGCCGACCGGCATGCCGGCCATGCGTCCGGCATTTTCGATCATCGCCGCCGGCACGCCCTCCGCCAGCATGGCATGGCCCTCATTGACATAGGTGCCGACAACACGGGACGTGTAGAAGCCGCGGCTGTCATTGACGACGATCGGCGTTTTCTTGACGGCCCGGATATAGTCGAGGGCGACGGCCAGCGCCTTGTCGCCGGTGCGCTTGCCCATGATCACCTCGACCAGCATCATTTTATGGACCGGCGAGAAGAAATGGATACCGATGAAGTTCTTCGGCCGCGCCGATGCCTGGGCCAGCGAGGTGATCGGCAGGGTGGAGGTATTGGAGGCGAAAATGGCGCCGCGCTTCATATGCGCTTCCGCCTTGGCGGTGACGTCGGCCTTGATCTGCCGGTCCTCGAAGACCGCCTCGATAATCAATTCGCAATCGCTCAGATCCGCATAATCGGTGGTCGGCGTGATCAGCGACAGGAGTTTTTCCTTGTCCTTCTCGGTGGCCCGTTTCTTGGCGACCCGGTCGGAAATCAGGCCGTCGCAAAAGGCCTTGCCTTTATCAGCGCTTTCCATGTCCCGGTCGAGCAGCACCACCTTGAGGCCGGCGGCGGCGGTCACATAGGCGATACCGGCGCCCATGAAGCCGGCGCCGAGCACGCCGACGGTTTTCAGGCGAGTCGGCCGGATATCCGCCGGGCGGCGGGCGCCCTTGTTCAGCTCCTGCATGTTGACGAATAGGGAGCGGATCATGGCCGCGGCTTCCTTGGTCTGCAGAATGTGCGCGAAGTGGCGTGATTCCACCTGCAGGGCGAGGTCAAACGGCAATTGCAGGCCGTCATGGACCGTCTTCAGGATCGCCCGGGCGGCCGGGTAGTTGTCGTAAGTCATCTTGCGATAGAGCGCGGTGGCCGCCGGCCAGAAATTGTAGCCCTGGGGCGAATGGATCTTGCCACCGGGCAGCTTGAAGCCCTTCTCATCCCACGGCTTCACCGGCTTCAGGCCGTCGGCAATCATCTTCTTGGCCGCGGCGATCAGCTTTTTCGCCGGCACCACCGCGTCGACCAGCTTCATCCCCAGGGCCTTGGCCGGGCGCAGGTGCTGGCCCTGCATCAGCATCATCAGACCGGCCTGGGGATCGGCCATGCGCATGACGCGCTGGGTGCCGCCGGCACCGGGGAACAGGCCGACCTGGACTTCCGGCAGGCCGACCTTGGCGGCATCGTCATCGGCCAGGACACGGCCGTGGCAGGCAAGCGCCAACTCAAAGCCGCCGCCCATGCAGGTGCCGTTAATGGCGGCGACCCAGGGTTTGCCGCTGGTTTCCAGCTTCCGGTAAATCTGTGACAGGCGGCGGGATTCGTCGAACAGGCGCTGCGTTGCGGCCGCCTCCCCTTCCTTTTCGCGGATCGCGTCGAAAGTGCCGAACATGCTTTTGAGCATGTTCAAGTCTGCGCCGCCGGAGAAGCCGGCCTTGCCGGACGTGACGACGACGCCCTTGACGGCGTCATCGGCGGTGGTCGCGCCGACGATCGCGTCAATTTCGTCGATGACCTCCTGGGTGAGGACGTTCATCGAGCGGTCGGGCATATTCCAGGTGACCAGCGCGATGCCGTCGCCATCGGTTTCGACGGTGAAGTTGTTGTAAGCCATTTCTCGTATCGCTCCTATGCGTAGGGCGTTTTGTCTTTGTGAAGAAAACGAAATCCGTCGGCGTCTTTTTCGGCGTAAAGATCGTCGTCGGGATAGTGAGCCCGTTCGGCGGCCGCACGGGTACCGACTTCCAGATAGACGGCCGGCGAAGCGGATTTGTTGACCAGGTGATGACCATTGGCGACGCCCGCCTTGAAGCCGGCAGCATCCCCGGTAACCAGGATCGTCTCCCCATCGTCCTCGACCAATGTCACTTCCCCGTCCAGAATGAAGACGAATTCGTCCTCGCTTTCGTGCCAGTGGCGCAATGCCGAGGCAGCGCCAGGGACCAGACGGGCGATATTGACACCGAACTGGGTGAGATCAGCGGCATCGCCGAGCCGCTTACGCTCGCGGCCTTCACAGATCTGTTGAAAGATCTGCGGACAACCGCTGCCCTTGTTCCAGCGAAGCGCCGATCGATCGATTTTCGGCATTCTTAGAACCGCTCGATGATGGTCGCCGTGCCCATGCCGGCGCCAATGCATAACGTCACCAGGGCGGTATTGAGATCGCGGCGCTCCAATTCGTCGAGCACGGTACCGAAGATCATGGCGCCGGTGGCGCCGAGCGGATGACCCATGGCGATGGCGCCGCCATTGACGTTGATCTTGTCGTCGGGAATGTCGAAGGCCTGCTTGTAACGCAGGACGACGGAGGCGAAGGCCTCGTTGAGCTCGAACAGGTCGATGTCGTCGAGGGTCATCCTGGCGTTTTTCAGAAGCTTCCTGGTGACGTCGACGGGGCCGGTCAGCATGATCCCCGGTTCCGACCCGATATTGGCGAAGGCGCGGATCTTGGCGCGGGGATCGAGCCCGGCGCGTTTGCCGGCCCGGCGGCTTCCAATCAGCACCGCGGCGGCGCCATCGACGATGCCCGAAGAATTGCCGGCGTGATGAACATTGATCACCCGCTCGATCTCCGGCTGCTCCTGGATGGCGACGGCGTTGAAACCGCCCATTTCGCCGATCATGCCGAAGGAGGGTTCCAGGGAGGCCAGCGACTGCATGTCGGTGCCCGGCCGCATGTGCTCGTCGCGATCGAGGATGGTGAGGCCGTTGATATCGGTCACAGGAATCACCGAGTTATCGAAACGCTTGTCCTGCCAGGCAGCCTCGGCGCGCTTCTGGCTCTCCACCGCATAGGCGTCGCAATCGTCGCGGCTGAAGCCGTATTTGGTGGCGATCACATCGGCCGATACGCCCTGGGGCATGAAATAGGCCGGCAGGGCTACTGCCGGATCGACGGCCAACGCGCTGCCGGAGGCACCCATGCCGATCCGGCTCATGGATTCCACGCCGCCGGCAACCACCATGTCGTGCTGGCCGGCCATGACCTGGGCGGCACCGGTATTGACGGCATCGAGACCCGACGCGCAGAAGCGGTTGATCTGGATGCCGGGCACGGATTTGTCGTAGCCGGCGGTCAGCGCGGCGCCACGGGCGATATCGCCGCCGGCCTCGCCGACAGGATCGACACAGCCCAAAATGACATCATCGATGCGGGTCGTGTCCAGTTCATTGCGGTCGCGTAAGGCACGCAAGGTGGTGGCCGACAATTCGACGGCTGTGACTTCGTGCAGCGAACCGTCTTTCTTGCCGCGGCCGCGCGGCGTGCGGACGTGGTCATAGACAAAGGCGTCAGGCATGAGGGTCTCCCAAGAGGGCTCTGTGAGCGGATTTACGTGTCAGATTTGTCCGGTAGCGGATGGCCGGGCATGAGGTCGTAGGGCGCGACCCAGCCGGGCAGTGCCTTGATATTGCCAAGCCAGGCATTGATGTTGGTAAAGGGCGCCGGATCGATGCCGATCTCGTCCATCCAATAAAGATAGCCGCATAAGGACAGGTCGGCGATGGTCGGCCGGTCGGTGGCCACCCAGGCGCGACCGTCCAGATGCTTGTCGAGGATGTAACAGGCGGACTTGGCGCGGCCCTCCAGAAACTCGGTGACCGGTGTTTCGCCGGTCTTCATGAATTGCCGCAGGAAGCGCAGGGTCGCCGTATTGGCGGTCAGCTTGTGATTGTCGAACAGGATCCAGCGATAGATCTCGCGGCGTTCGTCGTCGTCGGTCCAGCCGAACTTGCCGAAGATCTCCACCAAATAGTCCATGATGATGGCCGACTGGGTGAGCGTCTTGCCGGCATGTTCCAGCACCGGCACCTCGCCCATTTCGTTCAAGGTTTCCCGGTACTCCGCCGAGCGGGTGGTGCCGCCGAAGAAATCGACCCATTTCGGTTCCCAATCGGCGCCGCAAAGCTGCAGCATCAGCGCCGCCTTGTAGGCGTTGCCGGACTGGGCGAAGCAGTGCAGGACAAACTCGGCCATCGGATCTCCTAAAGACTACGGGCGATCAGCACTTTCATGATCTCGTTGGTGCCGGCATAGATCTTCTGCACCCGCGCGTCGCGGTACATTTTGGCGATCGGGTACTCGTTCATATAGCCATAGCCGCCATGCAATTGTAGGCATTCATCGACGATCTTGCATTGCAGGTCGGTCATCCAATATTTGCCCATGGAGGCGGTGACCGTGTCGAGCCTGCCCTGCAGGTGCTGGTCGATGCAGTGATTGAGGAAGACCTTGGCGATGGTCGCCTCGGTCTTGGCCTCGGCGAGCTTGAACTGGGTATTCTGGAATTTGATCACCTTGCGGCCGAAGGCGTCGCGTTCCTTGACATAGGCGATGGTTTCTTCCAGCGCCCGTTCGATCATCGCCATGGCCTGGACGCAAACCAGCAGGCGTTCCTGCGGCAGGTCGGACATGAGCTGCAGAAACCCGATCCCCTCCTGGTCGCCGAGCAGGTTCGCCGTGGGGATGCGCACATCATCGAAGAAGAGTTCCGACGTATCGTTGGATTTCAGACCGATCTTGTCGAGATTGCGGCCGCGGCGAAAGCCGTCCGCTTCATCGGTCTCCACGACCATCAGCGAGGTGCCTTTGGCGCCTTCCTTCGGATCGGTCTTGGCGACGACGATGATCAGATTGGCGTGCTGGCCGTTGGTGATGAAGGTCTTCTGGCCGTTGACCACATATTGGTTGCCATCCTTCAGCGCCGTGGTGCGGATATTTTGCAGGTCGGATCCGGTGCCCGGCTCGGTCATGGCGATAGCGCCGATCAATTCGCCGGTCGCCAGCTTCGGCAGCCAGCGTCGCTTCTGGTCCTCGGTGCCGTGGCGCAGGATATAGGGGGCGACAATGGCATTGTGCAGCGGCAGGCCGAAGCCGTCGTAACCGGCGCGGCCGAGCACGCCGGCAATCACCGCGTCATGGGCGAAGGAGCCGCCGGCGCCGCCGAGATCCTCCGGCATGGCGGCGCAGAGCAAACCGGCTTCTCCGGACTTTTCCCACAGCGCCCGGGAGACCTTGCCGTCCTCTTCCCACTCTTCGTAATGGGGGCCGATCTCGGCCTCGAAAAACTTGCCGGCCATATCTTCCAGGATGACCAATTCTTCAGTCATCCAATCGGGTTGCGGGACATCAAGCACGGGCATCAATCGATAACTCCAAATATGCAGTCGCGCTTAGAAGGCCTCTGCCGCCAGGCTCATCATGGTGTCGGAGCCGGCCGAGACGCGTTGCAGGCGCAGGCCGGTTTCCGGCATGACGCGCTCCATGTAGAAGCGGCCGGTGGTCAGCTTGGTCTCCAGGAAGTCCTTTTTATCGGCACCATTGGCGAGCTGATCCTGCGCGGTTTTGGCCATGATGGCCCACATATAGCCCATGGCGACGACGCCGAGCAGGTGCATATAATCGGTGGAGCCGGCGCCGGCTTGGTCCGGATTGGCCATGGCGTTCTGCATGAACCACATGGTCGCCTTTTGCAGGTCGGCGAGACCGTCCTTTAACGGCGCGACGAAGGGCGCCAGATCCTCGTTGTCGGCATTGTCCTCGATGAATTCGCCGATTTCGGCGAACAGGGCCATGATCGCCCGGCCGCCGTCGCGCGGCAGCTTGCGGCCAACCAGGTCCAGGGCCTGGATGCCGTTCGCGCCTTCATAGATCATGGCGATGCGGGAATCGCGGACGAATTGCTCGACGCCGGTTTCGGCAATATAGCCGTGGCCGCCGAACATCTGCATGGCGGCGACGGTGTTGTCGAAGCCGCGATCGGTCAGCACGCCCTTTAGAACCGGGGTCAACAGGCCCATCATGTCGTCGGCGGCCTGGCGCTGCTCATCGTCGTCAGAGCGCATGGAAATGTCGCCGCGCAAGGCGGTCCACAAGACCAGCGCGCGGGCGCCCTCGTTCAAGGCCCGAATGGTCAGCAGGGTGCGGCGCACATCGGGGTGGACAATGATCGGGTCGGCCGGTTTGTCGGGCGCCTTCGGTCCGGAAATCGAGCGCCCCTGCAGCCGGTCCCGGGCGTAGTCGGCGGCATTCTGATAGGCGACTTCCGACAGGCCAAGGCCCTGGATGGCGACGCCGATGCGGGCCTCGTTCATCATGGTGAACATGGCCTTCAACCCTTTTTCAGGCTCGCCGACCAGCCAGCCGGTAGCGCCCTCGAAGTTCATGACGCAGGTGGAATTGCCGTGAATGCCCATCTTTTCCTCGATGGAGCCGCAGATCAGGGCATTGCGCTCGCCCGGATTGCCATCGGCGTCGGGCAGATATTTCGGCACCAGGAACAGGGATATGCCCTTCACGCCTTTCGGGGCACCCTCGATGCGGGCGATCACCAGGTGCACGATATTTTCGTTCATGTCGTGCTCGCCGGCGGAGATGAAGATCTTGGTGCCGGTGAGCTTGTAGCTGCCGTCGTCCTGGGGCTCGGCCTTGGTGCGCAACAGGCCCAGATCGGTGCCGCAATGGGGCTCGGTCAGGTTCATGGTGCCCGACCAGGCGCCGGCAATCATCTTCGGCAGGTAAAGCTGCTTCAAGTCGTCGTCGGCATGGGCCTGGATGGCGGCGATGGCGCCTTCCGTGAGGCCCGGATACATGGCCCAGGCGAGATTGGACGCCGCCCGGTATTCGCTGGTCGCGGCCACCAGGGTCGCCGGCAGGCCCTGACCGCCATAATCGGGATCGCAGGCCAGTCCGATCCAGCCGCCCTCGGCAAAGGTTTCGTAAGCGTCCTTGAAGCCGGTCGGCGTCGTCACGCTGCCATCCTCATGGCGGGTGCAGCCTTCCCGATCGCCGATTGAATTGAGCGGTTGAAGAACGTCTTCGCAGAATTTCGCCTTTTCCGTCAGGATCGCCGAAACCAGGTCCGGCGTGGCATCCTCGAAGCCCGGCAGGTTGTTGTAGCGGTCCATGCCAAGGACGTCATGAAGTATGAAAAGGGTATCATCGACCGGCGCACGATAAGTCGGCATCAGGCACTCCTCCGTATTTCGTCGGCTACCTTACGTTTGCGTAAACGTCACTTGGTTGGCTATATAGCCATGCTGCACTGCAAAAACAATGATCAATTGCGGACAAACCATCCGACCGCATCACGACCGTGTTCATGAATTCGGATCTCCTCGGCGATGACCGGCGGCCGATGCCGCAATCCTGATACTCAACAGGCCCTGGTGTCGTATCTTTGATCCACCACATTAGACCGTCTGCGATTCCTTGTCCTTCAGCTTGGTGGCGACCACATCCACCGTCTGTTTGAGGTCGTCGATCGCCTGTTCGATGTCGATCTTCTGTTGTTCCAGGACACTGATCTGCTCTTCAAAACGGGACAGGGCGACGCGCAACTGGGTCACCTGGCCGTCGCGCAGATCGTAGAGATTGAGCATGTCCTTGATTTCCGACAGGGAGAAACCGACGCGCTTTCCCATCAGCACCAGTTTCAGCCGCGCCCGATCGCGCCGGCTGTAGAGGCGGGTCAAACCGCGGCGCCTGGGGTTGAGCAGGCCCTTGTCTTCGTAGAAGCGCAAGGTGCGCAAGGTGATGCCGAATTCGCGCGCCAGATCGCCGATGGTGTAAAAGGCGGCGTCGGAATCCTCGCCACCATGGCCGCCGGCCCGGGCACGCCGTGAGGCCTCCGCCAGGATCGTTGTTTCCTCACACATGATTTGTACTTCTACTGTTGGTCCGCCAGGCAGCGCAAGAGGCGAGCTATATCCGGGAATTGCGACCGGTTCAATCAAGCCTGAAACAAATGCCGCGAACAAACCAACGCAGCCAGCCGCCATCCTCGAAAAGGGCGCATTGCCTGCAGGCCGCGGGCATCTTGCCGTCAGTCTTAATATTTTGTCACCGGATCGGCACGAAATTAACGGCTTGTTTACCCTAAAGTTGAAATGTTTAGCCAGCGGCAGATCAACCCTGTGCCCGCGCCGAAACGGATGCCGACATGCGTAACACATACCGAATTCAAGCGTCCGGCGGATCCGGTGCGGCTTGGATGGAACAAGAAGGTTCCGGCCATTCGCCACGGGAGCGCCGACCCATCCGACGTCCCCGGTCCGACGATCGCTGCATGACGTGGCGACCGGATACCGGCGTTTGTTAGAGGAGAACGCCATGGGTCCTCTGCATCGCTATCGAGCCCCCTATGACGACGGTCGGCAGGCTGACGACGTCAATCAGCGTCTGGCGGAAATTTCCCACAGGATCGACCAGCTAACCGGCTCGGTTCGGCAGGCAGGATGGAACGGAGCCGCGCCGGCCTATAACGACGTGCCGGCCTATCTGCGCCAATTGGATGCCAATTTGCAGTCCCTGTCGGCCGCACAATCACAACAGCCGGCCTTTGCCGCCGGCGCACCCGCATGGGGCGCCGCGCCCGGCGGTGACGGGCTGCAAAACGCGATCGACCAGATTGCCCAAACCCAGGACATCCTCAATGGCAACGCACCGGCCCGCCGGCCCGAACCCGCCCATCCGGACCCAATGACGGCCGACATGAACCACCAGTTACGTGCGCTGTCCGACAGCATCGAATCACTCCGGCGGGACCGGGAAATGTCGGTCATGGATGATCTCAAGCGTGACATCGCCCAGATCCGCGCCGATATTCGCGGCCGTGGGCAGGCCGACCCTTATCCGGCCGACCGGTATCGTGGCGAGCAGTTTTACGGCGATCGGCGGCAGCAGCCGGACCGGCGCGGCACCCCGCCCTATGACCGGCCAAGCCCCGTTCTCGGCGCCGACTATGGCACCACGGATACCCTGCGCCGGGACATTTCCGACCTGCGCCACGCCATCGGCCGGCAGAATGTCGGCGGGTCGCTGAAATCCCTGGAAGGCGCCTATCAACACATCGTGGAACGGCTCGATCTCCTGACACGGGCCCTGGGCGAGGCCGGGACCATGTCGACAATCGGCCAAAGGTTGTCGGAAATCCGCTCGGCGGTGAGTTCGGGTCCGCAGATGACCCATATCGACACCCTGGCGACCCGTATCGCCGCCATCAGCGATCAGTTGAACCGGATCTCCGCGGACGCGGACAATGACCAATTGCGCGCCATCGACCAGCGCATCCGCGACATTCAGGACCGGCTGGAGCACGTTGACAGCGGCACCGACAAAACGTTCGCGCAAAACAAGATCCGCGAATTGGGAGATCGTATATCGGCGCAAATCGGCGAATTGTCGCGGCTGCAAGCGGCACCGCGCAACGCGCCGGAACTGGATGCCATCGATCGGCGGCTATCGGATATTGCCGGGCGCATGGCCAATCTGGAGCGCAGCCCGGCGGCGACCGTCGACTTGGGCATCGTCGAATCGGCGATCGAAGACGTCGCACGGACGGCTGAAGCCAGACTATCCAGGATCGCCGATGCCAATGCGTCGCTGCCGGAACTGGAACGTCAGGTTCGCGCAATCGGCGACAAGATCGAGACCCTGGTGCCCTCGGTCTATGAACGCTGGGATTCCATGGAGGCGAGCCTCGGACGCATTGACGAGGCCGTGTCGGCGAATACCGGCAAGGACGGACTTGCCGCGATCGAGGCCGCCCTGAAGTCCCTGGTCGATCGTCTCGATCGCGATGCAAATATGGCCGGCCCGGATATGGACATCGTTGGCCTGCAGGACGAATTGCGCGGGCTGCGGACCGATCTGAGAACGCTTTCGCCCATTGACGGCGAGCGGATCGACCAGCAAATCCAAACGATCGGCGAAAAAATCGATACCTTGTCACAACCGGAAGACGACCGGTGGACGGCCATCGAGGCAAGTCTGGCACGGATCGATGGCAGGTTGTCGCGGCCTGGCAGCGGCGACGACGGCCGGTCCGCTCCGGCGGACGACCGTTGGGACGCGATCGAATCGAGCCTGGCGCGGATTGACAGCGCCCTGGCACGGGGCGGCGTCAGCGACGCAGCCAATCCCGCATTGGATGATCGCTGGGAAGCGATCGAGGCCAGCCTCGGACGCATCCATTCGACACTGTCCCGGGACGGCGAGAACGAGGGCCTGGCGCGCCTGGAGGCCCGGTTCGCCGCTTTGTCGGAAAGCCTCAACCGCCAGCCGGCCATGGCCGTTTCCGGCGATATCGGCGGCGTGCGGCAGGAATTGAGCGACCTGCGAGCGGCGGTCGACGCCCTTCCGAGCGTCGAAAATGCCAGAATGGACCGCGAATTCGTCGATTTGTCTGCCCAATTGCGCAACGAGATGAACGATCTGCGCCAGGCGGTCGATGCCATACCGCGAGTCGATGGCGCCGGCCTGGAGCGCACTATCGCCGACTTGTCGGCACAGGTCCGGCATGCGCTTGACGGCGAAACGAACGACGGTGTCCTGGAGGCCATCGAACAGCGGCTCGCAGACGTTACCCGCAATGTTAACACCGCCACCGAACCGGCACCGGAAATCGCTACGATCGGCGCGGCGGTCGAACGGATGGCCGAATCCCTGGACCATTACCGCTCGCTGGCCTCCGAAATGGCCCAGAACGCGGCCCAGGAAACGGCTCGTGAATTTGCCGAGTTCCGGGGCAGCGGGATCGACCCCCGGGAAATCCAGGCGCTACAAGACGAATTGCGGCAATTGCAGGCCGCGGCTCAGGCATCCGAGCGCGAGACCAGGGGCGGGTTCGAAGCGTTGCATGACACGCTGCAAACCATCACCACCCGATTGGAAACCCTGGATTCATTGCCGGGACCGGTGACGACGGACGCCGTACCGATGGCCGCGGCGGCCGTATCAAGTGGCGCCGAGCCGGCGCCTGCGCGGCCCATAGCGGCATCGTCAGCCTCGGATGGCGACCGGCCGGGGCCCAGCCTGCCGGAAAACCCGGCAACATCTCTGCTCGACAATGCGCTTGCCGCCAAACGATCGCCGGAAAGGGAGCCGGAGGAAGACGCGGAACCGCCGGAAAACCATCGGCCGCTGGCCCCTGGATCCGGCCGGCCGAACCTGTCGCGCCCTGTCCCGGTGCCGAAATCCGCCGCCGGGCAAAAGTTCACGCCCATGCGGCAATCGGCCCCGGCACAACCACCGCAACGGGTTGCGGCGGCCGCCCATGCCGAACCGCAAGGGCCGACGGGTGACCAGGCCGAATCCGCCGATCCGGCCGCCGGCCGTCAATCTGACTTCATCGCCGCCGCGCGACGGGCCGCACAGGCGGCGACCGCCGAAGCGGCGCAAACGGACCTGCAGGAAAAGCCTGGCCGCCGCTCCTGGCTGGCCGACAGGCTGAAGCGCAAACCAGCTGAAGAACCGGCTGCGGTCGCGGCCACGCCCGAAGAGGCGCCGGACGAAGCCGGTGTCGCCCCGCCCGAACCGGAAGACATCGAAGCGCGCTCCGAAGCCGGAACCTCGGACAGTTTCCTGCGCCGGCGTCGCCCGCTCCTTCTGGCCGCCGCCGTGGTGGTCATCGCCGTCGGTGCGCTGCAGGTTTATAAAGTCATGAACCGGCCGGATGATCGCATGGCCATGGCCGATTCGGCGATTGAACACATGTCCGCGGCGCCGGAAACCAAGCCGATGGCCACCGAACCGATGACCGCGCCTGAAGCAACGCCGCCGGTGCGCATGGCGGAGCCGATGGCGGGCACCGCCGACGAAGCGGACGGCCAATCCTCCGAACCTGCCGGCACCCAGGCGCCTTCCGCCGACTCGGATGTCGCATTCGACCCCACGATTTCCGCCCAGGCCGGCTTTTCCGCACCACGGATCGAGGACAGTAACGTCATGACCGCGGCCCCCGAAACGGCCGTGTCGACGGCACAGCCGGCTGCCGCCCCCGAGCAGGCCTTTCCCAGCCTGCCGGACGATTTCGGGACCGAGCGGTTGCGCTCCCTGGCCGCCGCGGGCGATCCGGCGGCGCAATTTGAAGTCGCCGCACGCTATATGGACGGCCGCGGCATCGCGCCGAACATGGCAGAGGCCGCGCGCTGGTACCAATTCGCGGCTGAAACCGGCCTGGCACCGGCGCAGTACCGACTGGCCAGCCTCTACGAGAAGGGCCAGGGCGTGGCCAAGGATACCAAGACCGCTCTGGAATGGTACAAGCGCGCCGCCGAGCAGGGTAACGCCAAATCGATGCATAATCTCGCCGTCCTTCACGCGGAAGGCATTGATGGTAAACAGGATTTTGAGAACGCGGCACGCTGGTTCAAGCAGGCGGCAAACCTGAACGTGCGGGACAGTCAGTTTAATCTGGGCATTCTTTATGCGCGCGGCTTCGGCGTGCAGCAAGATCTGGCGACCTCCTATAAATGGTTTGCCGTGGCGGCCAATAACGGCGACCAGGATTCGGCCCGCAAGCGCGACGAGATCGCCAATGCCCTCGACCGCACGGCGCTCGCCAATGCGCGCCTGGCGGCGGAAACCTGGAAACCGAAAACGCCGATCGAAAGCGCCAACACCGTCTCCACACCACCCGGCGGATGGCAGGACGCGCCGGCCCGCTCGGCAAGCGCGCCCGTTGGCGAGACGAAAGCTCTGGTTGCCAAGGCGCAATCGCTGCTGACCCGGCTCGGTTATCGGCCCGGACCGGCGGACGGGGTCATCGGCCCGCGCACCCGCGAAGCGGTCCGCGCCTTCCAGCGCAAGGAAGGCATGAGCGAGACCGGACAGATCGACCTGCAATTGGTCGAGGCCTTGAGCGGGCGCGCGATTTAACACGCTGCCGCGCAGTTTGGCGCCCAATCCCGGCATGCCTGATTGACAGCGGGCAATTGGCGGTTCTAAGGGTAGGCGCCAGCGGCCCATGCACCGCATACCGGATTGTTCGGCAGCGGCACGCCCATCACGACCAAGGCCCTCCCAAGCGCGCCTGTTGATGACAATCTGGAAGGTCCCGTGCAGATCTATCTGCCCATCGCCGAATTGCCGGTCAATTTCTTCATCATATTCGGCATGGGCGCGGCCGTCGGATTTCTGTCGGGCATGTTCGGCATCGGCGGCGGATTCCTGCTGACGCCGCTGTTGATCTTTTCCGGCATTTCGCCGGCCGTGGCGGTGGCCACCGTCACCACCCAGGTGATCGCCTCGTCGACGTCGGGCGCCTTGTCCTATTGGCGCAAGAACGCCATCGATTTCAAGCTCGCCGGCTATCTTCTGTCGGCGGGGATCGTGGGATCGATCGCCGGAGTGTGGCTGTTTCGCCTGCTCAGGCAATTGGGTCAACTCGACCTGGTCATATCAATCGCCTATGTCACGTTTCTGTCGTTAATCGGCGGATTGATGCTCGCCGAATCCCTGCGCGCCATCGCCCAGACAAGGGCCGGCAAGCCGCCGGTCCTGCGGCGTCCGGGGCAACACAATTGGATCCATGGCCTGCCGCTCAAGGTGCGATTTCGCCGGTCGCGCCTTTATGTCAGCGCGCTGCCGATCGTCGGGCTTGGCGCCGGCATCGGCTTTCTGGGCACCTTGTTGGGCATTGGCGGCGGGTTCATGCTGGTGCCGGCCTTGATTTACCTATTGCGGGTGCCGACAACCATCGTGATCGGCACATCGCTGGTGCAAATCGTGGCGACCATGGCGGTGGCCACGGTGCTCCATGCGGTGGCCAATCAGTCGGTGGATTCGGTGCTGGCCCTGATGCTCATGGTCGGCGGCGTGATCGGTGCCCAGTTCGGCGCCCAGATGGGCCAGAAATTGCGCGGCGAACAGCTTCGCGCCCTGTTGGCGATCTTGGTGCTTGGGGTCGGGATGCGCTTCGCGGTGGACCTGATCTTAGAACCGGACGAGCCCTATACCCTGTCGATCGTTGAAGGCCTGGCGCAATGAGACGGATGGCCGGCATTGCCCTGATCGTGGTAGCGGCGACGGTCGCGGAACCGGCGCGCGGCGAATCCCTGGTCACCGATTTATCCACGGCAACAGTCAAGATCACATCAAACTTCACCGGCGCGGACGTCACCTTGTTCGGCACCGTCGAAAAGGACGGCCAATCCGCTGCACGGCTGGCAGGCCATGACGTGATCGTCGTCCTGCGCGGACCCGATCAATCTGTGGTCGCCCGGCGCAAGGAACGGGTGCTCGGCATATTCGTCAATCGGCGCAGCCGCGCCTTCAAGACGGTGCCCGCGTTTTACGAAGTCCTGTCCAACCGGCCGGTGGACGATATCGTCGACAAATCCGTGCAGGAGGCCGAACAACTCACCATCGACACGATCGACCTGGGCCCGGTTCCGTGGACGGAGGAGGTGTTCGGTGAACCGGCCGCCTTTCGCGCCGCCTTCTTGCGGTTGAAGCGGGAAGCCGGACTGTTCCGGGACTACCCGTTCGGCGTGTCCTTTCTCAGCGACCGCCTGTTCCGAGCCGATCTGGTATTGCCGGAAAACACCCCGGTGGGCGAAATTTCCGCCACGGTTTATCTGTTCAATGACGGGGAATTACTGACCAAGAAAACCCGCGCCTTGACGATTACGAAGACGGGCTTTGAAAGCATCATGACAAATCTGGCGCAAAACCAAGCCTGGTTCTACGGATTGGCGACCGTCGTCATGGCGTTGATGACCGGCTGGATCGGCGGCGTCGTGTTCCGCCGGGATTAGAGTCCACCGGTGGCCGAAGTCGCAAGCAGCAGCGAGTTCCCGCATTGCGGCGCTGTCGATAAAAACCGACGGACGGCGTTTTCAAAGCCCTTCCGCACGGCCTTCAGAACATATTCTACCCGGTACAGCCGGGTCCGCGCAGCCGCCACATCCCGGTTCAAGCTGTTGCCAGAGTCATCGGTCGACAATAGGGGATCAATTGCCCGCATTCTCGCGTCTTGAGGCAAGGCAGGCGTCAAAGCCTCATTCCCACACGATCGCTGCAACCGCGTAAGGCGGTGCACACCGTCTCATGTAAATCGACAAAAACAAAAATCCAACAGAGTTGATGACGACTTCCCGGCTGGTATCGAACCCTATTGAACACCACATGCAATCGCCGAAGCCGCGCAATCTTCTAGAGTCTATGGCGCGATTGCAGCATCGATTCTATTTGCCCACAGGTCACCGCAATTCCCCTCCGGGCCGAATAATGGTTTATACTTGCCGGCAAGGGAGGACCGCATGGCACAATCCGGAGAAAACGACAAACCTTCTTTGCATCCCTCGCCCTACCTGGTCACGGTTGCGGATGATTATCGTCAGGAACAGCGCCACTTCTCGCCGAGCGCGGAACGCAATATCCGGCCGATCCTCGATGTTTTGACGCCGCATTTGCCGGCGGCCGGCACGCTGCTTGAGGTCGCCAGCGGCACCGGCCAGCATTGCGTCGCTTATGCGACCGAGTTTCCCCATCTGACCCTCCAGCCGAGCGACATCGACCCGGCCGCCCGCGCCAGCATCAAGGCCTGGCGCCGGACCGCCGCGCTCGACAATATTCTGCCGCCCCTGATCGTGGACCTGACGGTCGAGGACTGGGACCGGGCGGTCGGATCGCCGGTCGCCGGAATCCTCGCCAGCAATATTCTGCATATCAGCCCGTGGGCGGTGACGCAGAGCCTGATCGCCGGCGCCGCCCGTCTGTTGCCGGAGGACGGCCTGCTCTTTGTCTATGGCTGCTTCAGCCGCGACGGGGACATGGTTTCACAAAGCAACGCCGATTTCGACAAGAGCCTGCGCAGCCGCAATTCAAGCTGGGGGGTGCGTGACACGGTCGCCGTCGACGCGATCGCCCGCGATGCCGGATTCACCGAAGCCGCCGTGATCCCCATGCCGGCAAACAATACGGTCATGGCCTGGCGGCGTTAACCGGATCTGAGCCGGCGCAGCAAATCGGCGCTCGGATAGGAATCGGCCGGCAGTCCGTATTGGATCTGCATCGCCTTGATCGCCGCGCGGGTCTTGGCACCGACCACCCCGTCGGCGCCGCCCACGTCATGGCCGCGCCGGATCAGCAGGGTCTGCAATTCCTTCACCTGCTGCAGGCTCAACGGCGTCACCGCCGCGCGCCCGCGTCCAACCTTTGGCGCGCCTCCCAACCGGGTGGCGAAATAGGCGGCCGTCGTCGAATAGACCAAAGATTGGTTCCACTCCAGGTAGACCTGGAAATTGTCATAAGCGAGAAAGGCCGGTCCGTTGCGCCCCATCGGAAGTAACAGCGAGGCCGGAGCACCGTCGGCGGGCAGCTTCTTATGCGCCCCGCGCACCCCCCACTTCACCCATTGGGAGCGCGGGTGACGGATCGCCAGATCCGCCTGGTCCCAGGGCAGTTCCGCCGGCACGCGAACTTCCTGCAGCCACGGCTGACCGGCCTTCCAGCCCATTTTTCTCAAGACATTGGCCGTCGAGGCCAATACGTCGGGCACGCTGCGCATCAGGTCGCGGCGGCCGTCGCCGTCATAATCCACCGCGCTTTCCAGGTAATCGGAGGGCAGGAACTGGGTCTGCCCCAATTCGCCGGCCCAGGCGCCGATCATCTGCGAAGCGGCAAGGTCGCCGCGGTCGATGATTCTGAGCGCATCGAGCAAGTGGTCGCGAAACAATTCAGGGCGCCGGCAATCAAAAGCGAGCGTTGCCAGCGAGCGCAGGGTTTTCATGTCACCCATGAAGGCGCCGTAATCGGTCTCCAGTCCCCAGAACGCGGCGATCACCGGCGCCGGCACGCCAAACTCCCGTTCCACCCGGTTGAACGTCTTGCGCCATTTCTTGATGCGCTTCCGGCCGTGGGCGAGCCGGTTGTTGTTGGCCATGCGGCCGGAAAATTTAAGGAAACTCTGGGCGAATACCCCCTGGCGCCGGTCGCGGCTGATGACTTTCGGGTCGTAGGTCACGCCGTCGAGCCCGGCGGCAATGGTCGACCGGCTGATGCCGGCCGCCGCCGCCTCTTTCTTGAAGCCGGCAAGCCAGGCGCCGAAATTGCCGCTATTGGTGCACGCCGCCCGGGCCGGTTCCGCGGCCACCAGAATTACCGCGCAACACGCAGTGCCGAAGACAGTTAATCGCATCATGAATCAATCCATTGTTCCTGATTCCCGCAATGTGGCAGACGATCGAATCCGGTCAAGGCCAAATCATGACGGGCGCGGCGAAACACGGATTGAAAGCGGGCGCCAATCAGGACCCATGGACCGACACGATTCCCCCCTCCCTAGCCCTCCCCCTCAAGGGGGAGGGAACTGGGCCGGGCCAGATTTGACTATTCGGATTGCCCATAAAACTGGTTGAATCGTTACGATGGCCGATTAATCCGATCTGAGAATCATCCCCTCCCCCTTGGAGGGGGAGGGCTAGGGAGGGGGCGTCGGCGACCCCTCGACAATAGGCGACCGGCGAACCTGCAACAACCGGGCGCCTGCGCCGACCTACCGCCCGAACAGGTCCGCCAATGCCTGCTTGTCGGCCGCGCAAATGCCGCGTTCGGTGATCAGGCCGGTCACGTAGCGCGCCGGCGTCACGTCGAAGGCGTCGTTGCGCACCGGGCTCGATGGCGGGGTGATGGTCACCGTTGCGACGGCGCCGTTGTCGCAACGCCCGGTGATCCGCGAGACCTCGTCGCCGCCGCGCACCTCGATCGGAATATCTTTAAGACCGTCATCGATGTCCCAATCGATGGTCGGCGACGGCAGGGCGACGTAAAACGGGATGCCGGTATCGTGAGCCGCCAGCGCCTTCAGATAGGTGCCGATCTTGTTGCAGACATCGCCTGATGCCGTCGTTCGGTCGGTGCCGACGATGCACAGGTCCACCAGCCCGTTCTGCATCAAATGCCCGCCCGCATTGTCGACGATCACCGTATGCGGCACCCCGTGCTTGCCGAACTCCCAGGCGGTCAGATGGGCGCCCTGATTGCGCGGCCGCGTCTCGTCGACCCAAACATGGATCGCGATACCCGCGTCGTGGGCCTTGTAGATCGGCGCCAGGGCGGTGCCCCAATCGACCGTCGCCAGCCAACCCGCATTGCAATGGGTCAGGATATTGACCGGTTCGCCGGGCGCCTTGCCGGCGGCGATTTCGCTGATGAGGCGGCGCCCATGATCGCCAATGGAAGAGCAGATTGCCACATCGTCATCGCAGATCCGCGCTGCCGTCTCATAGGCAGCGGCGACGCGCTCAGCCGTCGGCAATGGGCCGACCGCCGCTCTCATCGTCTCCAGCGCCCAGCGTAGATTGACCGCCGTCGGCCGGGTATCAAGCAAGGTTCGCGACGCCTCTCTCAGATTGTCGTCGCCGGCGTCCCGGCGCAGCGCCAGGCACAGGCCATAGGCCGCCGTGGCGCCGATCAGCGGCGCACCGCGTACCAGCATGGCGCGGATCGCATGGGCCGCGTCATCCAGTGTGCGCAAGGAGGTGACCACGAATTCGTGCGGCAGCCGCGTCTGGTCGATAATGTCGACCGACCAACCGTCATCGGCGAGCCAGATGGTGCGATAGGCTTGGCCGTCGACATTCATCGGATAAGATCCATCACTTATCCGTCGGACTGAGAACCGAGGCAGCCTCCGAATCCCGATAGCAATCCGGGGTGAAGCGGGGCGTGCACACGCACAAAAACACCAGGTCGCCGGGCCCGGTACTGGCGATCTGTTGCGCGGTGCCAGCGGGGATCATCACCGCCTGGCCGGCCGAAACCGGAAACGGCTGGTGATCTCCCAGGCGCATGACGCCCGAACCACTTTCGATGATGTAACGCTCGTCGACCGACAGGACATGACGCGTCGTGGTCATCCCCGACGCCACGCGCGCACGGGCGACCGATACTGCGGGCTCGGTTTCGGTGTTCAACAATTCAGTGATGAAGCATCCCTCATCCGTATAGATCTCCGCCGCCGTGCACGGCATGAGAATTTTGCCGTTATCGGTCATAACCGGCGTCTCGCCATCTCAAAACTCCCCAAAATTCGGGCCGCCCATTCCAAAATCATGCCTATCGCGCCAATCGCCCGGTGAATATCGCCCGGTTCAAAAAAAATAAGTTGGCAGGTCGCCCCGATGGCGCCACCGTAGTTTACACTAGATCATTGTTCGATGACACGCCATCAAATGATCCCGTGTGGTTGGTTGATGCGCCGGTCATCAAGGTTGGGCGCGGGGGTCTGTGCGTCGGCGCAGAATGAATTGACCGGACCCGCCGGCATGGATTGTGACAGGAAAGACGTTCCATGAAAGTTTCCGACTTCTCCACCTTCGTCGTCGGCAATCCGCCCCCCGGTTTCGGCGGCCGCTATTTCGTGTTCGTCACGCTGGTCACCGATACCGGCATTTGCGGCATCGGCGAGGTCTACTGCGTGCCGTTTCACCCCCATGTGGTCACCGCCATGATCGAAGATGTGGTCGAGCGGCTGGTGGTCGGCTCCGATCCGTTCCAGATCGAGCGCACCTGGCACCGCATTTATAGTCGCGGCTACACCCAGCGCCCCGAAGCCTCCATGGGCGCGGTCATGAGCGGCATCGAAATGGCCTTGTGGGATATTGTCGGCAAGGCGCTGGACCGGCCGGTCTACGACCTGCTCGGCGGCCGGGTTCACGAGCGGCTGCGCGCCTATAGCTATCTTTATCCGGAACCGGGGGACACGACGGATGTCTATGCCGATCCCGATCTCGCCGCCGAACGTGCCGCCGCTTACCAGAAGCGCGGCTTCACCGCGGTGAAATTCGATCCGGCCGGTCCCTATACGATCTACGATCCCCGGCAATTGTGGCTCGAAGAGCTCGACCGGTCGGAGCGCTTCATGAAGACCCTGCGCGCGGCTGTCGGCGGCACTTGCGACCTGTTGTTCGGCACCCATGGGCAGATGACGGTTTCAAGCGCCATCCGCCTGGCCCGCCGGCTGGAACCTTATGATCCCCTATGGTTTGAGGAACCGACGCCGCCGGACAATCCGGCCGCCATGGGCCGGGTCGCCGCCGCCACCACGATTCCCGTCGCCACCGGCGAACGCCTGTCGACCCGCTATGAATTCGCCCGGGTGCTGGAAGCCGAGGCGGCGGCGATCCTGCAAATGGACCTCGCCCGCTCCGGTGGCATTCTCGACGGCAAGAAGATCGCCGCCCTCGCCGAAACCAAATACGCCCAGATCGCGCCGCATCTTTATTGCGGACCGGTGGCCGCCGCCGCCAATATCCAGCTTGCCACCTGCAGCCCCAATTTCCTGATCCTGGAATGCATTCAGGATTTCGGCGGCTTCTATACCGAATTGCTGAAAGCGCCGATCCGTTTCGAGGAGGGCTATGTGATCCCGCCGACGGCGCCCGGCCTCGGTGTTGAACTGGATGAAACAGTCGCCGCCGCCCACCCCTATGACGGCGACCTCCTGCACCTGGAAATGCACCAGGAGCCGTTGTGAACGCGGAGCGGGAATGGGGCGAGACCGTGCCGTGCGGAATGCGCCGAAATGACCGCCATCCCCCCCTCCCTAACCCTCCCCCTCCAGGGGGGAGGGGACTAGGCCGCGCCGTTCCGGCCGGCATCGACCTTTCAGCAGGTCATCGATTTTTTGTCGGATCACCACTACTCCGCCAGCAATATAGTTCCCTCCCCCCTGGAGGGGGAGGGTTAGGGAGGGGGGGGGGGGATCGCAGCGTTTCAGCGTCCTAATTTCCGATCCAACCTAACGACCAATTAGCCGCGTGCCGCTGCCCGCCGAACCCCAGGGACTACACCCATGAAAGCCGCCATTTGCCGCACTTTCCAGGAACCACTGACCATCGAGGACATCGATCTTGGCGCGCCGCTTGCTGGCGAGGTGCGGGTCAAGATCAAGGCCTGCGCCATCTGCCATTCCGACCTTTTCTACATGGACGGCGCCTGGGGCGGCGACCTGCCGGCGGTCTATGGCCATGAGGCAGCGGGCATCGTGGAAGCGGTCGGTGCCGGCGTCACCCGCGTGAAGGCCGGCGACCCGGTCTGCGTCACCCTGATCCGCTCCTGCGGCTCCTGCTTTCATTGCGCGCGAGGCCATGAAGTTCTGTGTGAGGAGACACTGCCGCTCGATCGGCGACCGATCCTCCATGACCGGGCCGGCGCCGCGCTCACGCAAGGCCTGCGCACCGGCGCCTTCGCCGAGGCCGTGGTGGTCGACCAGTCGCAGGTCGCGCCGATCCCGGCGGCGATGCCCATGGCCAGTGCGTCGCTATTATCGTGCGGCGTGATCACCGGGGTCGGCGCGGTGGTCAATGCGGCAGCTTTGCGGCCGGGGGAGACGGCGGCGATCATCGGCTGCGGCGGCGTCGGGCTGAACTGCGTGCAGGGCGCGAAGATCGCCGGTGCGGCGACCATCATCGCCATCGATCTGTCACCGGCGAAACTGCAGGCGGCCGGCCGGTTCGGCGCCACGCAGGCACTCGCCGCCGACCGGGCCGATCTGGCGGACCAGTTGCGCGCGCTCACCGGCGGCCGCGGCGTCGATCACTGCTTCGTCGCCGTCGGCGTGCGCTCCGCCGTGGAACAGGCGCAAACCCTGATCGCAAGCGGCGGCACACTGACCATGGTCGGCATGCCCCCCGACGGCGTGACGGCCGAATTCGACCCCGGCGCGCTGGCGGCAAAGGGGCAGAAAATCATCGGCACCAAGATGGGCACATCAAGAGTGACGGTCGACATCCCCTGGCTGGTAACCCTCTACGAGCAGGGCCGTGTGAAATTGGATGAACTGGTCAGCGGGGAATACGGATTGGAGGATATCAACGCGGCGATTGATGGCGCGAGGCGCGGCGAGGCGCTCAGGAATGTGGTGGTGTTTTAGGGGGAAGGGATGAGGTTAATTGATTATAAGTACTTAAAATTCCATTTGATTTTGATATCATCGTCCAATTTCAATTTATATACGCGCAAAAATAAATTTATCATTAGCTCGGATACATCCAAATTGTCCACAATTAGCACTGACTCTATTCTGCCAAATTTGTTTTCATTTGTAGATTCATGTAATTCGTAATTTAATTCAATTTCCTGAAAAATATTTTTTATTAACTCACAATAATCCTGGTTCCATTCGAATACAGGATACATGAAATTTAAGATTCTCCCTTCGTTTCTTTTTTTCATAATCTGAAAAAACCTGCCAGAGGGTTCATGCTCAAATACTAAAAATCCACTTTTAACACGATCAGAAAGTATTAAATTAACAAAACTTGAAATGTTTTTTATTTTCGCATCTACTCCATTATTTTCCAGAACGCGTTTTACCAAATAAATAAAAATTAGTAATAATATAAATATAGTCAATACGCCAATTACGACCAAATACGGTAATGATATATTTATCATGCTTCCACCAGCCTTCATTTAAAATTCATTAATATCAACAATCTTAAGTAGGGTCGCATAAATAAATTTGGCTCTAGATAATAAACATCGAATTCAAATTAATAAGTTTTTTGCATCAAATGCAATCGGAAAGGTGCATTAAAAGAATTTATCGGCCAAATCCTTACCAAAACTAGCTATTCCCCCGGCAGCCTGCCCCAAACCTCTGCCTGCTCGACCTGCAGCGTTCGGCCCAGACGGTAAATCGATAGATACACCGGTGAAAGATTCTGCAAATCCTAGTCCGAATTGACCTGCAAACTCCCTGGCTGTACCCCAGTTGATATTGTAACCTGTATATTGTCCCTTATGATTATAAGGTTGTTGCTGTCTAGCTTTGTTTGGCTTTGTATTGTTTGTCAATCTTGATAATGTTTTTGTAATTTCTGTCTTTGCCCTATTATATGCACTGACTATTTCTCGATTTGTCGCATGCGCTATTTTGTCCAATGTTTTTGTTATTGTTCTCTCTGTGGATTTTAGTTTATTTGCAAAAGGTTTTGTTACTTTACTTTTTCGGAGAAACGCAATTGTTCTATTAAATAGTTGACCCCATTTTGCGTATGTTTGTAGTTCGATTGTTGCTTTTATATCTCTATCACCATTCGACCTGGCACTCGGATTGTCCGAAGAGTCCTCCGCTCCAAAACGACCGCCAACTCCTGCCCGGTCACCGGCGGCGCTATCATCAAAACCCTCGGGATCCGGCGTGTCGCCGGCTGAGTCCACGTCAGCGGCTTCGTGTCCATTGCGGTCGGATTTATTGATTGGGTCGTTTCCCGAATACGCATACCGGTTCACCCCAACCCCGGGCAGGATCGGGTCGAGCGGGTCGGCGGAGATGAACCTTGCAAGCCGGATCGGTTGGCGCTCGGCCGTCTTTGCCGCTGGCGCCGCGATGCCAGCCAGCGCGGGGATTGCGGCCGGTCCGTCCCTGGCGCCGGATTGACCCCCGACAGCGGCCCCGTTGGCCGTGCCGGAAAGCGCCAGCGATAGCGCGAGGCTCGCGGCGGCAATGGCCTTCAACGGTCGATCAACAAATCTTTTCAACATCGTTTGGTCCTCAAATGTATCTCTCCGGCCGACGCGGCGTCTTCGCGCCCGCCAATCCACAATCCAACAATTCCGTCGCCGCCCATCGCCCTACTCATCCGCCAATTGTCGCCAGCCCAGTGCCTCGGCTTGAGCGAAGGCCGCCCGGTTCTTGCGGTAGAGCGCCAATGCCGCCGGGCGCTTGTCGGCCGGGATGTCGGCTTCCGTCGGGTATTTGGTGATGAAGCGCTCGTGCAGCAGGCCGTAATAGGCGGTGCCCTTCTTGGCGAGCACATAGCCATAGGCCGGATAAGCCTTTAGAATCACGTCGGCGACCGCGATCGCCGCCTCATGGCGCCGCCGGGCGAGCAGATGCTCCAGCGCCAGGGTCGCCATGACCGCCCGGCTTTCGCGCACGGACAGGGTCTTCATGTAAACGCCATTTGCCAGCGCCGCCTTGGTCATCGGTAATTTGTCCTGATACCAGGCAAGCCGGGTCGCCCCGCCGCCGGATGTCGGCTCCAGATTGACCGTCTTGCCGGTTTGCCGGTCGGTAAACTTGACAAGGATGTGCAACGGCGCCGTTGACAGGGTGACGTCGAGGCCGAGCCGCTCGCCCAAAATGGCGAACAGGATCGGCATGGAGACGCAGTTGCCCTTGCGCGTGTTCAGGTAGGTGGCAAGCAGCTTGGCCCCAAGATTGCGGCCGAAGGGATCCTCCAGGTCGTACTGAAACGGCCACCCGCCATTCCAATGGCCCTTGCGATAGAGGAAGGCCCTTAGCGCGGTCAGTTTTTCGATATCCTTGGCGGCGACATCGGCAGGCAGAGTAGC
The DNA here is from genome assembly GCA_965224185.1 of Rhodobiaceae bacterium. Classification (GTDB taxonomy): domain Bacteria; phylum Pseudomonadota; class Alphaproteobacteria; order Rhizobiales. The sequence continues at coordinate 2,076,917 of OZ245042.1, forward strand.
GAGCATGCGCCGAATAGTTCCCGCCATTCGGTCCAAGGCGGCCAGGATTTGCTGCTGGTCGGTCTCCGGTTCGATCACCCGGTCGAGCGCCACTTTGACGTCGCCTAAATCGAACGTGCTTTCTGGAGCATTGATGAGCACCCGGACCGTCTCCGCGACCGGCGGCTCGGCGCGTGTGCCAAGACAGGCAAGGCCGACAAAGCCGGCAAGGGCGACAACAAGCAATCCATATTTCATGACCAGTGATCCCGGCGAAGCACGGATCGAACCACGCTAGAATATTGGGAATTATCGCCGCAATGGCCGCAAATTACAACTTTAATTAGCCATAATAAGCAATGTTACCGATATTATGGTTGTATGACGGCCGAGGCCGGCTGGAGCTCGGCGCCCGCCTCAGATCACGCTCTTTAGCGCCATGCCGAATCCCGTCTTTCAAATCCAGTCCGCCCCGCCGGTGTTCAAGACCGCGATGGCCAGTATTACGGCGAGTGTTTTGGCGTTGATCGCTTCCATGGGGCGTCTCCCTGTCCATGGGCCGCCGGGATGCGGCCTTGCCCCATTGGTCGCGCGACTGCGCGCGTGGGTTCACCGGTCGACTGATGTAGCGGTGTTTCGGACGTGACTGAGACGGGATTGGCGGGAAGTGCCGCGCCGTGCATAGGCCTTAATACGCGGCGTCAACACTAAGGGACGTCGCGTAAAATCGGGCCCGGTAGGAACTATGCAGCCATTCCCGCGAAAGCGGAATTTTAGAGCTACAACAAAGGTTTATGCTAATCACCCTGGATTCCCGCACGCTACACGACAGTGATGGCTGAGAGGTCAAGACCGTAGGATGTCGATGCGACGGACCAAAAAAGCGTGAAAGCCGGTGTCACCGTTCGGGGCATTGGCGCGAGTTGATGGCATGACGGACCGGCAGCGCCACGGGCCGGAATGGCGGTCCCGAGCTGCGCCACCGGCCACTTTGCCAGCGGTCGGCATTGCCATGGCTTCGCGATGCCTAGGGTCAACGTTGGCGTCCCGACTTTCGAGCGTTGACCGACCAAAGGGCGGCCAAAGCCGAAACACACCGGACAGGCTAATTTGGCGCACCGAAGGACGTATCGGGCAAACGGCCGAGGATCCAAGGCGCCGCGAATGGCGGAAAGTCCACCCGTCCCGAAGGGCTCGCAAGCCCGCCGTGCGGGTCGCATCTTTGATCCACCACGCTAGGGCCGGACGGGAAGCCGGAATGTCAGAGTTTCCGGTGCCAGGCAGATGGTGTCTGAACAGGCTTGAAGCCGCAATTGTCCGTCGACGACCGGTCCTTCGAATTTGGATATGTCGGCGGCGATGTCGACCGTGCCTTCCAGGACGGCGACCGGTGTGTCATTGAAGGCGAGCTTTTTCACCTTGGCGGCCGGATAGTCCACAGGCACGACAAGTGGCTGGCCGGCCTTCGTCAGGAACAGCCTGGTGGGGATCAGGTAGTCCTGTAGGGGTTCGGCGCCATTGACATGCCAGCCCTTGGCCAATGTGACCCGGGCCACCAGCCGGCCAACGCCCACCCGCAAACGGATCCGCGCCTTGCCGCGGCCGGCATGGCGCACCACCCCGCCTTCGCCATTTTGGTGACGGTCTATTGCTGAGAGAATCGACACGCCGCCGAGCGAATCGTTAACGGCCAGGCCGGACAAGGCGGCGACGGCCATTTCCGTTGCGCGCCGGCGGTCGGGGTCGCCGTCCCGGCGCGCCAGGCGGGCAAGCACGTCAAGGGCAAGCGCATTGCCGGACGGCATGTCGCCGTCACTGCGCGGCTTGACGACCGAGAAACCGCCAGCCGACTTGCTGGCGTAAAAGTCGCCGATTTCAGGATCGCCGAATTTGGCGACCATGGCATCAGCCAAAATCCGGGCACGATCGAGCCATTTCGGCGTGCCGGTCAGGTCGTAGACAAAGAGCATGGCACGCGCCAGGCTGGCATGATCTTCCAGTTGCGCCTCTATCGACGCTTCGCCGTCAAAATAGATGCGGCGCAGGGACCCGTCGGGCGCGCGCAAACGGTGCCAGAGAAAGTCCGCGGCCTTGACGGCGGCGTCCCGATAGCGCTGGTCATCGAAAACCATCGCCGCCCGGGCGAAGGCGACGATCGCCAGGCCGTTCCAACTGGCAATGATCTTGTCGTCGCGGCGCGGCTTTTGCCGGCCGGCGCGGGTCTCGGCAAGTCTGGCGAAGAGACCCGGCAGCGCGCGCGCTGCTTCGGCCGGCAGTTGATCTTTATTCAGAATGATCTTGCCGGCCATGTCGCCATCGGCGATTTCGCCGAACCAGGCGGCCGCCTTGCGCCCCAATTCCGCGCCCAGCACCGACCGCAACTGATCTTCGGTCCACACATAATAGGTGCCTTCTTCGCCTTCTGAATCCGCATCACGGGTGGCGTAGAAGGCGCCGCCGGGCGCCGTCAGGTCGGCGAGAATGTAGTCCAGGGTCTTGCGGGCCGTCGCCGCGTAATCCGCGTTGCCGGTAACGCGATAGGCGACACTATAGGCGTCGGCCATCTGCGCCTGGTCGTAGAGCATTTTCTCGAAATGCGGCACCCGCCATCCCGGGTCGACCGCATAGCGGTGGAAGCCGCCTTCCAAATGGTCGTGGATGCCGCCGGAGCGCACCGCCTTCAAGGTGCGCTCCACCGCCGCGAGGGCGGCCGCATCGCCATCGCGCTCGGCTCGCCGCAACAGAAACATCAATATCGGCTGGCGAAAGAATTTCGGCGCCTCTCCGATGCCGCCGGCGAATTCGTCGAATTCAGAGACCAGGGCCGACGATACCTGGCGCAGCAGGTCCGGCGTTACCTCGCGGCTTTGTTCACGACGGGTGAGATAGTCCGTCAAGACCGCTGCCATGCGGGATGATTCCGCCAACAGGCCCGGACGATCGTCGGTCCATGCCGCGCGGATTGCCGTCATCAGCTCCATGAAGTTTTCCGGCGGCACATAGCCGATGCCGTAGATCGGCTGCCGGTCCGGGGTGAGAAACACGTTGTTCGGCCAGCCGCCCTGGCGGGTCAGCATTTCGGTGACCAGCATATGGGTTTCGTCGAGCACGGGCCGGCGTTCGCGATCGACCACCACCGGCACGAAATTCTCATTGATGAAGGCGGCGATTACCGGATCGTTGAAATGGGTCTCCTGCATGACATGGCACCAATGACAGGCGGTGTAACCAAAGGAGACGAAAACCGGACGGTCGAGCGCCTTGGCGCGGGCAAAGGCCTCGTCGCCCCATTGCGACCAGATCACTTTATCGCCGGCATGCAGGCGCAGATAGGGCGAGGCGGCTTTAGCCAACGCCGGATTGAGGGCGGCGGTTTTGTCGTCTTCGGCGGCTCCGGCCGGCAATATCGACAGGATGAGCGTGACGGCAAGCCAACGCAGCAGGGCGGCTACCTGAAGCGGTGAAGGAAACGGAATGGGATGCAATGTCACGCTCCGGAATCTAGAGCATCGCTCGGTGCCCAAGGTTGTCATAGCGCGCCGGGCAATCACCTGGTGATCACGATGCCGTGGGCCGGGGAAGTGGGCAATCCAGCGCGCACGACGTTGTCTTCTGACTGGAACATTGTCCGCTTTGGTGATTGCGCGGGGGCTTGCCGGAACCGCTCAATCGCCAAGCAATTGGCGCGCGGAAACCCGATACAGCCGATCGTGCCCGATCATCCAGGCGTCGAAATCGTCGCCGGCAAAGATGCCCGACCAGGCGCTATTCAAGACGTTCAGGCCGCCGGTGAGCGCGCCGAAGGCCGGCAGGACGATGCGCCGCCCGTCAGTGGCGAAACAGCGCCGGCGGACGGAACGGCCACGCCGCCGCAGCCGCGCCGCCGGATGCAGGTGGCCGGCGACTTCGCCGATCGCCTGGCCGGCGACCGGTTCATGGCGAAACACAAGACGGCCGACGGCAAGCTCGACCGCGTGATCGCCGCCCAGATCATCGGGCGGCTCGGGATCGTGATTGCCGGCGATCCAAACCCACTGGCGGCCGGCTTGCAGGCGCCTGATCTGGTCGCGATAAACATCAGGCAGACGGCCGGCGGCGGACCGGTCATGGAAGCTATCGCCGAGGGCGATGACCAATTCCGGATCGAAGGCAGCGAGGATCCGGTCCAATGATGCGAGCGTGGCGGCGGTATCGTATGGCGGCAGAAACACGCCGCGCTCAGCGTAGGATGAGCCTTTTTCCAAATGCAAATCAGCGACCACCAGGAGCCGGTCGTCGGGATTGATCATCACGCCTGAGCGATGCAAGAGCACGGCGGCACCGGCAAGGGTGCATTCCGCGGCGTCGTGCGCTCCGGTGATCGTCCCCGCTTTCATTGCCATCGCGCCTGGCGTCATGACCGCGCTTGCCCCTCCTTCATCGGCCGATGTCCTCGCCCATGGCCTCCCGCACCAGATCGTCGGCGGCTTCGGCGAGCAGCGACTCGTTGGCTTCGCCGTAAACCGGCTCGCGACCGATCTCCAGCATGACGGGGACCGCCAGTGGCGACACCCGCTCCAGGTATTGATGCCTGATTCGGCCCTGGATGCGCTTCAATAAATGTCCGAGCCGCCCGATATCCAATAAGCCGGAGGCGGCATCGTTCCAGGTTGCCTGGAGTAGAATGTGATCGGGCTCGTGGCTGCGCAGAACGTCGTAGATCAGGTCGGAGGAGACGGTGACCTGGCGGCCGGTCTTTTCCTTGCCGGGATAGCGGCGCTCGATGAGGCCGGCAATGACGGCGCAGGTGCGGAAGGTGCGCTTCATCAGGCTCGATTCGGCGAGCCAGGCGTCCAGGTCGTCGCCCAGCATGTCTTCGTCAAACAGGGCGTTCAGCGAGATATGCCCGGTCTCGATCATCAGTCCCATATCACCCAGCGACCAGACCATCAGGGCATATTCTGAGGCGACGAAGCCGAGCGGCCGGGCGCGCATGCGCTCCAGCCGGCGGGTGAGCAGCATGCCCAATGTCTGGTGGGCGAGCCGGCCCTCGAAGGGATAGCAGACCATGAAGTGCCGCCCGCTGCGGGGAAACGTCTCGACCAGCAGGCCGTCCTTGCGCGGCAGTACCGAGCGCCATTTTTGGATTTCCAGCCATTCGCGCACCTGGTCCGGCAGGGCGCGCCAACGATCCGGCTCGGCCAGGGTTTCGCGCACCCGTTCGGCCAGATAGGTGGAGAGCGGGAACTTGCCACCCTGATAGGAGGGCACCATGGGCGATTCCCCCGCGGCCCGCGAGACGAAGACCTCGTTTTCGCGCAACGCCTCGAAGCGCAGAACCTCGCCGGCGAATATGAATGTGTCGCGCGGCGTCAATTGCTCGATGAACCATTCCTCGATTTCGCCAAGCGCCCGGCCGCCGCGGCCGACCGGTCCGCGGCGACCGCGGGCGGCGCTCTTGACCAGCCTGACCTTGAGCATCGGCGCCTCGACGATGGTGCCGACATTCAGGCGATATTGTTGCGCCACTTTCGGATTGGAGACGCGCCAGCGACCGTCGGCGCGCTGGCGCAGGCGAGCGTAGCGATCATAGGTCTTCAGCGCGAAGCCGCCGGTGGCGACGAAATCGACAACCTTGTCGAAGGTGGCGCGGTCGAGATCGTCATAGGGCGCGGCGGATATCACCTCGCCATAGAGTTCATCAGCATCGAACGGCTCGGCGCAGGCCATGCCGAGCACATGCTGGGCGAGCACGTCGAGGGCGCCCCGGCGCAACGGCGGGGTATCCTGGGCGCCGGCGCGGGAGGCCTCCAGGGCGGCCCGGCATTCAATCACTTCAAAACGGTTGGACGGCACCAAGATTGCCTGCGATGGCTCATCGAGGCGATGGTTGGAGCGCCCGATGCGCTGGGCGAGACGGCTCGCGCCCTTCGGCGCGCCGACATGGATCACTAGATCCACATCCCCCCAGTCGATCCCCAGATCGAGGGTCGAGGTACACACGACGGCGCGCAATTTGCCGGCGACCATGGCCGCCTCCACCTTGCGGCGCTGGCCGACATCGAGCGATCCGTGATGCAGGGCGATTTCCAGATGGTCCTCATTGAGGCGCCACAGCGCCTGAAACAGCAGTTCCGCCTGGCTGCGGGTGTTGACGAAAAGCAGCGACGTGCGGTGGCGTTTGAGCTCCTCATAGACATCGGGCAACGCGTAGAGCGCCGAATGGCCCGCCCAGGGCACCCTTTGGTCGGATTGCAGGATGCGGATTTCCGGCTTGGCGCCGCCGGTCACCACCACCTGGTCGGCAAGCTGCCTGTCGCCGCCTTGCTGCTGGCCGACAAGATAGGCCCGCAGGTCATCGGGGCGGGCCACGGTGGCTGACAGGCCAAGGGTGATCAGATCGGGCGCATGGCCGTGAATGCGGGCGAGATCGAGGGATAAAAGATCACCGCGCTTCGACAGGACCAGGGAATGCAATTCGTCGAGGATGATGGTGTCGATGCGGGAGAAAAACCGCGCCGCGTCGGCCGATGCCAGGAGCAGCGCCACCTGTTCGGGCGTTGTCAACAGAATATCGGGCGGCACGTGCTTTTGCCGCTGGCGCTTGTGGGACGGCGTGTCGCCGGTGCGGGTCTCGATCGTCATTTCAAGGCCCATTTCGGCGATCGGCGCCTCCAGATTGCGGGCGATATCGACAGCCAGCGCCTTGAGCGGCGAAATATAAAGGGTGTGCGGACCGAACGGCGCCGGTTCACCGGGGCGCCGGCGGCGTTTGCCGGCAAGTGCTATCAGGCTCGGCAGGAAGCCGGCGAGGGTCTTGCCGGCTCCGGTCGGGGCGATGAGCAAAACGGATCGCCGCATCCGGGCCTTGTCGATCAATTCAAGCTGGTGGGCTCGCGGCCGCCAGCCCCGGGCGGCAAACCAGTCAGCGAAGCGGTCCGGCAGGGCCGCCGACAAGGGTTCATCAACAAGCGTCACGGAAGGAACATTAGGGGAACGCATACCCGGCGTCGAGAGGCAACTTGGCTATCGCCTCGATGATACCGGACCGCACCATCGCGGGCCCTTGCCATCGGCCGATCCGACCACCACGTTAAACTAGTGGATTGAATCGGACATATGGTACCCCTACGACAGCGTCCAAGGTCCATCCGGCAAGGCGACCGATGTGCGGTGATGCCGGCCATCCCAAGCATCGGTCAACGCAGCCGGTGGGCCTTGGACGCTGTCGTAGGGGTAGTATATATCTGATTTAATCCACTAGCCGGCCGGCGGCTGGAACAAATGCGCGCATAGGCGCTTGTTTGACACGCTGTAATCGCGATAGGCTATCGGCCTGGACATACTTTGCATAACGATGCATTGCGTCGAGATCACTTGTTTTATGGAGAATTGTGATGAGTCTTTTAGGTACATTAGCCAAGGTTGCGGTGGAAGTGGCAGCCGAAAAGAGTGCTGGCGGAGCGATGAATCGCCAGCGATCCGGCCGCCAGGCGAATAATGGCGGACTGTTCGGTGAATTGGGTCAATCCGGACAGGCCCCGCAACAGGGAGGATTGGAGGATCTGCTTGGGTCGGTCCTCGGCGGCGGCGGTGCCGGTTCCCAGGGCGCCGGTGGTGGCGGCGGGCTCGGCGGGTTGCTGGAGCAACTGGCCGGTGGCGGCGCCGGAGGCGGTGGCGGCCAGTCCGGCGGCGGACTGGACAGCATTCTGGAAGGACTGGCCGGCCAGCAGTCGGGCGGCGGCGGGTTGGGCGATCTGCTCGGCAGCCTGGCGCGTGGACAATCAGGCGGCCGCGGCGGAGAGACCGGTGGCGGCGGCGGATTGGGCGATCTGCTGGGCAGTCTTGCCGGCGGGCAATCCGGCAGCGGTGGCGGCGGCGGCGGGCTCGGCGACCTGCTCGGCGGCCTTCTGGGTGGCGCACAACAGCAAGGCGGCAATGGCGGCGGCGCTTTCGGCGACCTGCTCAACCAGGCCCTGCAAAAGCGCGGCGAACCGGATGTCGCGCCAACGCCGCAGCAGGAAGTCGCCGCCGGACTGATGCTGCGAGCGATGATCCAGGCGGCCAAATCGGACGGCGAAATCGACGCCGGCGAACGGCAGAAGCTGCTCGGCAAATTGGGCGACGTATCGCGGGAGGAGCGCGACTTCGTCAACAACGAATTGCAGCAGCCGATCGATGTCCAGGGCCTTGCGCGGCAAACTCCGCGGGGATTGGAGCAGCAGGTCTATTTGATGTCGGTCATGGGGATCGATCTCGACAAGCAGGCGGAAGCCGAATACCTGCACCAATTGGCGACAGCCATGCGCCTCGACGGCCGGCAGGTCAACGAGATCCATGATCATCTGGGCGTACCGCGGATCTATCAATAGCCCGCCAAAAGCGGACAAGAACTAACGGCGGCGCCGGAAAGACCGGCGCCGTTGTCAAGTGAAGGATCGATCGGCGGAGCGGGGTCGACTTCGACGGCAAGCGGCCATTGGACAATTCTGTCCCGCAGGACCATGTAGAGCATGGCGACCCCATCGGGGACGGTCATGCCGACGGCGCACTGCAAGACCACCATCGGCCATTGCGTCCTGATTGGCGTCACGCATGCAATGAATGGTGCTGCCATGACCGGGCCATTGCTCCATCCGACCGCCGCCGGGCTTTACTGTCCGATCGGTGATTTTTATATCGACCCGACGCGGCCGGTGAAGCGGGCCCTGATTACCCATGGCCATGGCGACCATGCCCGGCCGGGCCACGCCCACGTCCTGGCGACCGCGGAAACCCTGGCGATCATGGCCGCCCGCTACGGCGACGATTTTGCCGATTCCAGCACGGTCGCCGAGATCGGCGCAACGATCACGATCGGTGAGGCGGCCGTCGGATTTCACCATGCCGGCCATGTGCTCGGATCGGCGCAGATATCGGTCGCGGCCGGCAGCCGGCGGATCGTCACCTCCGGCGACTATAAGCGGCAGGAGGATCCCACCTGCGCGCCGTTTCAGGTGATCCCCTGCGACACGTTCATTACCGAAGCCACGTTCGGGCTTCCGATCTTCAAGCATCCGCCCGCGGACCAGGAAATCCGCAAGCTGACCAGTTCCGTCGAACTGTTTCCCGACCGGGTGCACCTGGTCGGCGCCTATGGGCTCGGCAAGGCGCAAAGATTGATCGCGCTTCTGCGCCGGGCCGGATTCGATCGCACGATCTACCTGCATGGGGCGATGGTCACGCTCTGCGCGCTTTACCAGGATCTGGGGATTAAGCTCGGCGATCTGGAGCCGGTGGGCGATCGCGACCGGCGCGACCTTCCAGGCGCCCTGATCCTGTGTCCGCCCGGCGCCTTGCAGGACCTATGGTCGCGCCGGTTCGGAGATGCGGTAACCGCCTTCGCGTCGGGCTGGATGCGCACCCGGGCGCGGGCCCGCCAGCGCGGGGTGCAGCTTCCCCTGGTCATCTCCGATCACGGCGACTGGGATGACCTGACGCGAACGATCGTCGAGACCGGCGCGGAAGAGGTCTGGGTGACCCACGGCCAGGAGGACGCCTTGGTCCATTGGTGCCGGCAACGGGGACTACGCGCCCAGCCGTTGAACATGGTCGGCTATTCCGACGATGGCGACGTGGAGGCGGCGGCCGAGGCAGGCACGCCATGATCCGTTTCGCCGCCCTGCTCGATCAACTGGCCTATGAGCCGGGGCGCAACGCCAAGATAGCGATCCTGCGCGCCTATTTCAGCGACATACCGGATCCCGATCGTGGTTATGCCCTTGCCGCACTGACCGGCGGGTTGGATTTTGCCCATGCCAAGCCGGCGCTGATCCGTGGCCTGATCGCCGAGCGCTGCGATCCGGTCCTGTTCGACCTGTCCTATGATTATGTCGGCGATCTGTCGGAAACCGTTGCCCTTTTGTGGCCGGGATCTGGACCATCCGACCAGGTGCCCGGCCTAACCGAAGTGGTCGACCACCTGGCCACCGCCGGCAAGACGGATATGCCCGGGCTGGTCGCCGGCTGGCTCGACCGGCTCGATGAGGCCGGCCGCTGGGCGTTCCTGAAACTGATCACCGGCGGTCTCAGGGTCGGCGTTTCGGCGCGGCTCGCCAAGACCGCGATCGCCGGTCTCGGCACACAATCCGTGAATGACGTGGAGGAAATCTGGCACGGCCAGGAGCCGCCCTATGAGGCCCTGTTCGCCTGGCTGGAAGGGCGCGCGGCGCGGCCGGCGGCGACCGATCCGACGCCGTTCCGGCCGCCCATGCTGTCCCATGCGGTCGCCGATGAGGATTTCGCCAAGCTTGATCCGGCGGATTTCCTGGCCGAATGGAAGTGGGACGGTATCCGGGTCCAGGCGGCGGCCGCGTCGCGGGCCGACGGGACGCGGCAGGCGCGGCTTTACTCGCGTTCCGGAGACGACATTTCCAAGGCCTTTCCGGATCTCATCGAGGCCATCGACTTCGACGGCGCCATTGACGGCGAATTGCTGATCGTGGTCGACGGCCGGGTGCAGCCCTTTCACGTGCTGCAACAACGGCTGAACCGCAAGACCGTGTCCGCCAAGATGCTCGCCCAGGCGCCGGCCCATATCCGCGCCTACGACCTGCTGCAGGAGGGCGAGGAAGACCTGCGCCCCCTGCCCTTCGCCGAGCGACGGCAGCGCCTTGAACGGTTCGTTGCCGCAACCGCCAGCGACCGGCTGGACCTGTCGCCCCTGGTCAGGTTTGATTCGTGGGACGATCTGGCACGCCAGCGTGCCGATCCGGCTGCCGCCGGGGCCGGCGAAGACGGCGCGGCGGTGGAAGGCTGCATGATCAAACGCGCCGACAGCCCCTATCTTGCCGGTCGGCCACGCGGTCACTGGTTTAAATGGAAGCGCGATCCGTTCATTATCGACGCGGTGCTGCTCTATGCCCAGCGCGGCCACGGCAAGCGTTCGTCGTTTTATTCCGACTATACGTTCGGGGTGTGGCGGGACGGCGAAGGCGGGCCCGAATTGGTGCCTGTGGGCAAGGCCTATTTCGGCTTCACCGACGCCGAATTGCGGGAGATCGACCGCTTCGTGCGGGCAAATACGGTGAACCGGTTCGGGCCGGTGCGCGAAGTGACCCACGGACTCGAGACGGGCCTGGTCCTGGAAGTGGCCTTTGAAGGCCTCAACCGGTCGAAGCGCCACAAATCCGGCCTCGCCATGCGTTTCCCCAGAATTTCCCGCCTGCGCTGGGACAAGCGCCCGGCCGAAGCCGACACGATCGACGTGTTGGAAGCCTTGTTGCCACAATAATCGCCGATATCTCTTTTCCACAGCCTATCAAATGGCGGTTGACCGGCGACAGCGGGGATGGGCATGGATAGGCAAAACTCCGGAGCACATATTATGGAAGATATTTTGGATAGCTTGCCGGATACGGCGGAGGCCGCATCCCTGACGATTTCCGTCATTCAGGCAATCATATTTTTAGTCGTCGGCTATATCGTGGCGAAGCTGTTGGCGGGGATCATCCGCCGCCAGGCGCTGAAGCACGACCGGATCGACGACACGGTGGGCAGTTTCCTGGCGTCGGCCGTTCTCTACCTGATCATGATCGTGGTGTTTATCGCGATTTTGCAGCTTTTCGGCTTTCAGGCGACCAGCCTCGTCGCCGTGCTCGGCGCCGCCTCGCTGGCGATCGGCCTGTCGCTGCAGGGTACGCTTGCCAATGTGGCCTCCGGGTTGATGCTGGTGATCGTGCGGCCGTTCAAGCTCGGTGACTATGTGGATACCGGCGGCGCCTCGGGCACCGTGACCGACATGCGGCTTTTCACCACCCGGCTGACGACGCCGCAAAACGTGGAAGTGATCATTCCCAACAATGCCGTGTTCAATTCCACGATCACCAATTATTCGGCTCACGAAGTCCGTCGGCTCGACATCACCTATGGCATCGATTACGGCGACGATATCGACAAGGCGGTCGGCATTATCCTGGATACGGTCGCCGCCGACGGGCGGGCGCACGACTACAAGGAACCGCGGGTGCATGTGGTCACGCTCAACGACAGCTCGGTCGACCTGCAATTGCGGGTCTGGTGCCGCAACGAGGACTACTTCCAGTTCAAATTCGCGCTGTTGAAGGCCGTCAAGGAGGCGTTCGACCGTGGCGGCATCACCATTCCCTTCCCGCATCAGGTCAATGTGGGCGGACCGGAATAGTCACCGGACGCCGCCGATCGTCGCCCGGTCGGGCTTCACATCCGGCCGGGCATGCTTATGTTAGGCACGGGCATGGATGACCATGGAAGAAAGCGGCATGAGCAGGACTAATCTGGAGCGATTTTTCGGCGGTTCGCCGGCCCGGGTCCTGCTGCGGCTCGTTTTTCTGTCCTTCGTCGTCGGGCTGGTGCTGACGGCGCTCGATATCCATCCCCTGGAAATCGTCGATATGGCGCGGCGCCTGGCGCAGAAAATCTACGATATGGGATTTGCGGCGGTGGAGCATATTGCCGGCTATTTCCTGATCGGGGCGATGATCGTGTTCCCGATCTGGTTCGTGGTCCGGGTCACAAAGATGGGCCGGCGGGATCCGATGTAGGCGGTTCGATCTCACGGTATTGTTTGATGGAGCTGTCTGATCGGACAATGCTCTAACGGCAGGCCATTGGCTTTGTCTTTCTCTGGGGGGTCATCCCGTGCGCGGTGCGGCACGAAGTGCCGCGCTGCAGACCCGGGATCTCTGCGTTTGCCGCAAAGCATTGCGCTCATTGTTGAGATCCCGCATCTGCGCGGCAGCATTTCATGCTGCAGCGCGTGCGGGATGACGCCGAGTATTAGCGGATATCTGGGTCCGGTCATCCTAATTACTGGCTTACCTCACACAAATTCCGCCGCCGTGCGGTGCAAAATCGCGTGGCGGCGGACGAGCGCTTCGATGTCGTCGCCGTAGCCGCCGCCCATGATGCCGGCAAGGGGAATGCCGCGTTCGCGGATCGTGGCGATGACCAATTTGTCGCGCGCGGCAAGGCCGGCATCCGTCAGCGCCAGCCGGCCCAACCGATCGTCCTGATGGGGATCGACGCCAGCATTGTAGAAGACCAGGTCCGGGCGGGCGGCGGCAAGCATGCCCGGCAGGGTCTGGCGAAGCGCGTCGAGATAGGGCCCGTCATCGGTGCCGTCGGGCAGCGGTACATCGCAATCCGATGCCGCCTTGCGAACCGGATAATTGCGGGCGCCGTGCACCGAATAGGTGATCATATCCGCCTCACCGGCAAGGATCCGCGCGGTGCCGTCCCCCTGGTGGACGTCGAGATCGACCACCAGGACCCGCGTTATCAGCCCTTTCCGCCGGAGCACGCGCGCGGCGACTGCGACATCGTTGAAGACGCAATAGCCGGCCCCCTGCTGATAGCGGGCGTGATGGCTGCCGCCGGCGGTGGTGCAGGCGATCCCGCGGGCGAGCGCCAATTCCCCGGCCAATACAGTGGCGCCGACGGACATGCGGGCGCGGTCGGCGACCGGCTCGGTAACCGGAAATCCGATCTCCCGCTCGATATCCTCGGGCACCGTCCCGGTGAGCACCGCATCCACATAATCGGCGTCATGGGCGAGTGCGAGCCAGGCCGCCGGCGCCGGATCCGGCACGAGGAACCCGCCGGGCGCCGCCAGTCCGTCCTCGACCAGGATTTCCGCCAGGCGCCGGTATTTGCCGGATGGAAAGCGGCGCGGCCTGCTCTGGCTGGCCGGATGGACCGGATTGTGGACGATTGGCAGGGGCATGGACTTGTAGCTATGTGCCTTTTGACTGGTAGATGAAAACGATTCGCATTTGTCAATGGCGGCATTACCGCCTAAAAAGCGGTTCGTTCGCGTTCATCCTATAATTATGAATGCCGTTTTTCGATCCCGCATCCGCTTCGGTAACCGCTCCCTATGACAATGCCGTCCACCTCACCGCAACGGTTTACCGTCACCCATGGCGGCGTCCTGAAGATCGCCGTGCCGATGACGCTTGCCTATCTGACGGTGCCGATCGTCGGCCTGGTGGACATGGCGGTGATCGGCCAGCTTGGCGTTCCGGCCCTGCTTGGCGGCGTCGCCATTGGCGCGATCATATTCGACGCCGTGTTCTCGACCTTCAACTTCCTGCGCAGCGGTACCACTGGATTTACCGCGCAGGCGCTTGGCGCCCAGGATTTGGAGGAACAGAACGCAGTCGTCCTGCGGGCCCTGATCCTGGCGATCCTTGGCGGCCTGATCCTACTCGCCCTGCAATGGCCGATCCTGGAAACGAGCCTGTATCTGATGGGCGCGGAGCCGGCTGTTGAGGCGGCGACACGGGACTATTTCGGTATCCGCATTCTGTCGGCGCCCTTCGCACTCGCCAATTTCGCCATTCTAGGCTGGTATCTGGGCCTCGGACGCGCCGGCATCGGGCTACTGCTGCAAGTCCTGTTGAACGGCATCAATATCGCCTTGAGCATCACATTCGTGCTTGGCCTGCATTGGGGGGTCGCCGGCATTGCCTGGGCGACGGTGACCGGTGAAACCTGCACCGCATTTTTGGGTATGGTCCTGATCAGCCGGCGCCTTGGCGCCATCGGCTGGCCTCTTCGCTCCCTGGTCCTGGCCAAGGACCGGTTGATCCGCATGGTCGCCGTCAATGGCGATATCATGATCCGCTCTTTTTCCCTGCTTGCCGCTTTTGCCTTCTTCACCGCGCAGGGCGCGCGATCCGGCGAACTGGTACTTGCGGGCAATGCGGTCTTGATGAATTTCCTGATGCTCGGTGGTTATTTCCTGGACGGATTTGCCGTCGCCGCCGAGCAACTCGCCGGCCGCGCCGTGGGTGCCCGCTGGCGGCCGGCCTTTGAGCGCACAGTGCGATTGACGTTGATCTGGGGTCTGTGTGTCGCGGCGTTGCTGTCGGCCGTGTTCTGGCTCGCCGGTCCGGTCATCATCGACACAATGACCACATCCGATGCGGTTCGGCAGACGGCGCGAACCTTTCTCGTCTGGGCGGCGCTGACGCCGATTGCCGGGGTGCTCGCCTTCCAGATGGACGGCATTTTCATCGGCGCCACCTGGTCGCGGGACATGCGCAACATGATGCTGTTATCGCTCGCCGCTTATCTGGCGGCCTGGTGGCTGCTCGTGCCGGTCTATGGCAATCACGGTTTATGGATGGCGCTGTTGATCTTTCTCGGCCTGCGCGGTTTCAGCCTGCTCTGGCGCTGCCGCGTGCGCACCCAATCAACCTTCGGCGGCGATCCGGTGGTGATGTCTTAGGCGAACAGCTCTTCGAACAGCGTCCAAGGCCGTCCCCCACCGCCTCACAAAATCTCCAATATCGCGTCCGTGGGGCGGCCGATTGCCGCTTTGCCATTGGCGAGCACGACCGGCCGTTCGATCAGGATCGGATGATGAACCATGGCGGTGATCAGGGCGTTGGCTGATTGTTCGTTGGCCAGTTCCAGTTCCTTGTAGACCGATTCCTTGGTGCGCATCAGGCCGCGCGGCTCCAGGCCGAGCAAGGTGAGCACGTCCTTGATTTCATCGGCCGACGGCGGCGTTTGCAGGTAGTCCACGACGATCGGATTGATGCCGCGATCCTTCAGCAGTTTCAGGGCCTGGCGCGACTTGCTGCAGCGCGGATTGTGCCAAATGGTGACGGTCATCGGTAAACTCCTAACGCGTTACGGTGTCATGGCTGCCCAGTGATCGGTGTCGGTTGCCACCAGGTCAGTGACGGAATCCAATCGGTCGTCATGCAGGCGCCGTGACAAGCCGGCGATGATGCGCGCCGGCAGGCCCGGCCCATGATAGATCATGCCGGTATAGATTTGCACCAAATTGGCGCCGGCGGCGAATTTAGTCCAGGCGGTTTCGGCGGAATCAATACCGCCAACGCCGATAATCGGCATATCAGGCCCCAGGCGCCGGCGCATGCGGGCGAGCACGATGGTGGCACGGCGGAAGAGCGGCCGGCCGGATACGCCGCCGGCTTCGCCCGCCCGGGGATCGGCGAGGCCGGTGCGGTCAAGGGTGGTATTGGTGACGATCAGCCCGTCTATCGGCGCGGCCAGGGATTCGGCGGCGATGTCATCCATTTGCGCGTCGTCGATATCCGGTGCGATCTTTAACAGAAGCGGCACTGACCGTCCGGCCCGTTCGGCGGCAATGTCGCGGGCGTCCAGGCATCGTTTCAGCAAGTCGCGCAAATGGTCGCGCCCCTGCAGGTCGCGCAGGCCCGGCGTGTTCGGCGACGAGACGTTGATGGCCAGATAATCGGCATGGGGCGCCAGTGCCGCAATGCCGGTTTCATAGGAGCCGATCCGGTCGTTGGATTCCTTGTTGGTGCCGATATTGACGCCGACCAGCCCGGCGCCGCGATCACGGGCGGCCAGGCGTTCGGTCACGGCCACAAGGCCGTCATTGTTGAACCCCATGCGGTTGATCACCGCCTGATCTGACGGCAGGCGGAACAGGCGCGGGCGGGGATTACCTTGTTGCGGCCGCGGCGTCACGGTGCCGACTTCCACAAAGCCGAAGCCGAGTTTCAGGAGCGCGTCGGGCGCCTCGGCATTCTTGTCGAAACCGGCTGCCAGGCCGACCGGATTGGGAAAGTCGCGATCCCACAGGGTGACCCGCAATTTCGGATCGTCCGGCACGCGATGAGATGGAACAAGGCCGGTCTTCAGCGCGCCGATGGCCAATCGATGGGCGGTTTCGGGATCAAGGCAGCGCAGCGCGGATCCCGCCAAATCGATCATGGGTCGAGATCCGGGACGATGTGACCGTCCGCCTCATGCCACGGGAGCGGCTTGACCCAGCGCACGGCCGTCAGGTCCAACGTGCCGTAAAGGTGCGGAAACAGGGCGCCACCGCGCGATTTCTCCCATCGCAGCCGGTCGCCCAGGGCTTCGGCATCGACAGCGACGAGAAGCAGATCCTTCATTTCGGCAAAGTGCAGCCGGGCGGTCTCGGCGACCTGGTCCGCGGACGAGAAATGAATGAATCCGTCCCGGTGATCGATCAGCGCACCGTCAAACCGGCCGGCCCGCTCGGCCCGGCGCCACAACTCCTTCGATGCGATCTTGTAAATCGTCGTCGACATGGGCGAATCACAGACCTGATCGTCAAATCGGCAATGCGCCCCGTATTCTCCCTTCGGCGCGGAAAATCAAGAGCATCTCCGCCCTTTATCCCAAAGGGCGCGGCTTTGTCGCCGGCAGGGCAATTTGTTCTGGACAGGAAAAAAAACCGGGGATAAGTGTTGTCAAGGGATATTTTCCTTGTCGTTGACCGGTATCCTGACGGCGGCAGGGATGGGAGGC
Organism: Rhodobiaceae bacterium; assembly: GCA_965224185.1. Lineage (GTDB taxonomy): Bacteria > Pseudomonadota > Alphaproteobacteria > Rhizobiales. Next base: position 2,094,173 of record OZ245042.1, read on the forward strand.
GTTATGATCTCGCATGAGAAGGTCTGGGCTGCGATCGATCAGATCGCAGCGCGCAACGGGCTATCCGCGTCCGGTCTTGCCAAGCGGGCCGGGCTCGATCCGACGGCGTTCAACAAATCGAAGCGACAATCGCCGGATGGCCGGTTGCGCTGGCCGTCGATGGAATCCATTTCCAAGATCCTGTCGGCCACCGGCGAACGGTTCGATCTGTTTGCCGATCTGGTGCAGGAAGCCGGCATCAATGACGATCTCCTGCCGCGGCAACGGACCGTACCGCTGCTCGGCTTCGCCCAGGCCGGCGCCGGCGGCTTCTTCGATGATGGCGGTTATCCAGCAGGCATCGGCTGGGACGAGGTGGCCTTTCCCAATACACAAGCCGACGCCGTCTACGCCTTGGAGGTGGCCGGCGATTCCATGTTGCCGCTTTATCGCGACGGCGATGTCATCATCGTCTCGCCAAGTGCCACGGTCCGGCGCGGCGACCGGGTGGTGGTGAAGACCAATGACGGCGAGGTGATGGCCAAGATCCTGGCCCGCAGGACCGCCAAGACCATCGACCTGGTGTCGCTCAATCCCGAACATGACGGCCGCACCTTTTCGCTCGCCGACGTGGAATGGATGGCGCGCATTTTGTGGGCAAGCCAGTAAAGGGCCGGCGCCGGCCGCATCATCGACCGAGGCCGGGCGGGCCTCGCTTACCATCGCGCGCCGGCGGATCAATACATCGCCCCTTGCCATTGGCGCCGGACTGGCCCAAGACTTGCGGCATTCGATCGATGTTTTTGACGATGAAACCATGACGCGTGGCCTTGTTTTCGGGCTCGTGATCGCACTTATGGTGTTGGCGGGCCTGCTTGGAACCGGGATCGGCGATCGCTTTCGGGCCGTTTCAACGCCGCCGGAGGCCGGCCTGGATGACCGGCTGCCGGCAGCGGCGCCCGCGACGCGGCCACAGCCGGATCCGGACACCAGCCCGTCCGCCACCGATGATACGCTGACCGCGGCAACCCCGGCGCGGCCGGCGCCGTCAAGTGGCGGGCCGGCATCAGGAGCCCCGGCGTCGCCGTCAATTGCATCGACCGGCACCGACAGGCCGATCGCCGGGGCTGCATCGTCGAACGATCCGGCAATGCCGGCGCGGACGACAGAGCCCCGGCCGGCGGCAGGGGGCGGCCCGGTGGCGGAAGGTGGCCCGGTGGCGGGGCAAACCGGCCGGGCATCGGCAGAAGGCCGGCCGGCTTATGCGGCGCGCGCGACCCGCGATGTGACGCCGCCGGCGATCACGCCCGGCCCCGCCATCACCGGGCCGCTGGTGCGCATTCCAGTGCCGGCACCACCGAAGAAAGCAAAAAAGGTCCCAAAACGGTTCCGACGCATCGTCGTCGCCGATGCCCGCACGCTGCAAGCGGCGGGCATGACAATCCGGCTCGCCGGCATCGTGGCGCCCGGCCTTGACGAGACCTGCGGCCGGACCCGGACCTGGCCGTGCGGCCGGCGGGCGCGGACCGCGCTGCGCAAACTGATCCGGGCGCGGACAATCGAATGCGCGGTGACGGAACGGATATCAGAGGCGGAGATCGTCTCCACCTGCCGCGTCGGCCGCACCGATCTTGCCCAATGGCTCGCCAAACAAGGCTGGGCCAGGCCGGCGGCAGCGGCGCCGGCGGCGGTCAACAAGGCGGCGGAAGAGGCGAAGCGGAAAGGGCGCGGATTGTGGCGCGGAACGGGCGAGTAAAACAGCATGAAACTTGGCTTGGCCGGATCGCGTGAAGAGATAGACGATGGATTTCAGCGAGCTGCTTCGCGACGACCGAATGCTGATGGCAGGGATGTGCCAATTTCTTCCGTCGGCGCTTTAGGAGTCGATTTTGGTTGCGGCGACAATCCCATTTTGTCTGTGGTTGGCTAGATCTGAATCCCCTCCTCAAGCCTAACTTTTATAGGCGGCGATCTCGAACACGGCGTCATAGTCAATTTTACCGTTAGCCACCTGAATAGTATCGAGAATCGAAATCGGCCCTTCCTCCTCCAGCCACCGCGTTGGCCTATCACGGCCTATGATTCGCCAAGTCCCATCAGCGCGTGTCTGTATAATAAAGCGACTACTGCCATGATAATCATCGCCGTTGTTTTTTGCTATGCTGACCAAAGAAGAAAGTAGTGGCTTGAGGTCAATAGCAGCTAGCACCGGTGACACCGTCGGGACGGCTACACCGATACCGGCCTCAATCAGCTTGGGCGCATTTTCACCAATCCAGTTATCAAAACTTTCTTTGGCGGCTCGCTCATCTTTACTGGCTGCCTTTAGCGCTTCCATCAGTTTTTCTAATGCGGCGTTTGTAAATGTTGATTTGACTGCGCGCGTTGAATCTCCATCATCAGATTCCCAATAGTGGATATCAAGCTGGATAACACCGTTTTCGGGAATCAAATGTGATATTCTCGGATCATCGATCTGTTCGCGCACATCCCCGGCTCCCAAACGCATATCACGCGCTTCTATCGCAGAGAAACCTTGTTTCCCTGCAAAGGATTCAGCTCCCAAACCGGACATTTCCGACAACTGCCAGGTCTGGTACAGCTCCATACGGCTATCGCCAAAGTCGGAAATCGGCTTATCTTTGGCGGATCGCACCTGCAACTTTGACAATTTTGCATCAAGAAACATCAAGATCACCCATTTGAAGCCCGAACAAAAGCAGTTATCAAAAAATAAGCGACCAATTCAATAACTGGAGGGTTTCACGGTACATCATCGCACATTTGCGTCAACAATTGGTCTGCGCTTCCTGGCGTAATAGCACGCATTGGTTGCTTTTGTCAGCGATCGAATGGCCGTTCCGGATCAACGCCCGCCGATCCACCTTCTCAAATTGCGGCATGATTTGCGCTGATGAAGCGAAGCCGGTTTGCGCCTGGATCTCGGCTGGACATGACGGCGAGTTTGCGTTGGTTGGCGGATGCGCGGTTTTTCCGGCGCTCCGATCTTCGCCCTGTTGCCGCCCCTATTCCGCCAAATCCCCGGCAAGGCCGCGCTTGATCAGCGCCCGTGTTTCATCGATGCCGTATAACGCGATAAACGACCCAAAGCGGGGTCCCTGGTTTTGGCCGAGCAGGACCTGGTAGATGGCCTGGAACCAGTCGCGCAGATTGTCGAATGGGTGCGTTTTGCCCACCTCGTAGACCAAGGTCTGGATATCCGCGCCGTCGGTGCCTTCGGGTAAAGCCGCGAGCTTGGCGTCCAGATCCTCAAGGGCGGCACGCTCGATATCCGTGGGCGGCCGAAAGGTCTTGGTGGGTTTGACGAAGTCCTCAAAATAGCGCACCGCGTAGCCCACCAATTCGTCGAGCTTGGGATGGCTTTCTGGCGTCACGCCCAGCGCGTAGCGGCCGATAAAGCCCCAAAGCACGCCGCCGTCATGGGCGTTGGAGGCGCTCACCAGGTTTAACAGCATGGCGAAAGAGACCGGCATGTCGGCGGCCGGCGGGTGGCCGGAATGGATGTGCCAGACCGGATTGGAGAGGCACTTTTGCGCATCCGCCGGATCGTAGGCGGCCAGATGGGAAAAATACTCATCCACCGCCTTCGGGATGACATCAAAATAGAGCCTCTTCGCCGCCTTCGGCTTGCCGAACATGAACAGGGACAGGCTTTCGGGCGACGCATAGGTGAGCCATTCCTCGATCGTCAGGCCGTTGCCGCGGGACTTGGAGATCTTCTCGCCATTTTCATCCAGGAACAGTTCGTAATTGAAGCCTTCCGGCGGCCGGCCGCCAAGTGCCCGGCAGATGCGCGCCGACTGCTTGACGGAATCGATCAGGTCCTTGCCGGCCATCTCATAATCGACGCCGAGCGCGGTCCAGCGCATCGCCCAATCGGGCTTCCATTGCAGCTTGGCGCGGCCGCCGGTGACCGGCACTTCCACCAGTTCCGATGTCTTCGGATCGCGATAGGTGATGGTGCCGGCATCGACGTCGCGGGATTCCAACGGCACCTGCAGCACCGCGCCGGTGGTCGGGCAAACCGGCAGGAACGGCGAATAGGTGCGTTGCCGATCCTCGCCGAGCGTCGGCAGCATGATCGCCATCACGTCGTCATAGACGGCGAGCATTTTCAGCAAGGTCTCGTCGAACAGGCCGGACGTGTAGCATTCGGTTGCCGAATAGAACTCATAATCGAAGCCGAACTGGTCGAGAAAGCGCTGCAGGCGGGCATTGTTGTGGTGGCCGAAGCTTGGATAGTCGCTGGAGAACGGATCAGGCACCTGGGTCAGCGGGCGACCGATATAGCCTGCCATCATCTCCTGGTTCGGCACATTGCCCGGCACCTTGCGCAGGGCGTCCATGTCGTCGGAAAAGCAGATCAGGCGGGTCGGGATCTTGTCTTGCGTCAACACGCGAAAGGCGGTGCGCACCATGGTCGTGCGGGCGACCTCGCCGAAGGTACCGATATGGGGCAGGCCCGACGGGCCGTAGCCGGTTTCGAAGATCACCGGACGCTCGGGATGCTTGCCGCCAAGCCGCTTGACGATTTTGCGCGCTTCCTCGAACGGCCAGGCCTTGGCGGCACCGGCGGCGGCAAGAATATCGTCGGAAAGGGCAAGGTCGGCGCTCGGTCCGGTCATCGGTTTCGTCCTTGAATGGAAATACGCCCATTTGTCAGGCGGGCGTGTTCTAGACCGCTTGCGCTTGCCGGCGCAAGACCATAGTGTCCGGCTAGAGTTACATCGACGGCAAGGACAATCCTCTATGAGCCAAATGAGCCAAAGTGTTTCCCATCATGAAGCGCTGATCTATGTCATGGTGACCATCTCGGCGGTCGACCGCACCATGACCGATCTGGAATTGCGGCGCATTGGTGAAATCGTGCAGACCACGCCTGTTTTCCGGGACTTCAATTCCGATAATCTGGTCCTGGTGGCCGAGGCCTGCGGCGCGCAATTGCAGAGCGAGGACGGGCTTCGCGACGTGCTCAATCTGGTCCATGATTCACTGCCGTCGAAGCTCTACGAAACCGCCTATGCGCTGGCCGTGGACATTGCCGCCGCCGACCTGCATGTGGAGCAGGAGGAATTGCGGTTTTTGCAGATGCTGCGCGACCGGCTGGACCTGACCAAGCTTTCCGTGGCGGCAATCGAACACGGCGCCCGCGTGCGCCATCGCACGGCATAGAGCGGCGCTGCTATTGGCGAACTGCCAGCATCGCAGCGCTCCTTTATTGTCATCGCCCGACTTGATCGGGCGATCCAGTACGCACCGCTTTTTGTGGCGGGGCCGGACGGCAAGGTATTGATATACATAACAAAACATGCCGTTTACCGGGTTGCCCGGTCAAGCCGGGCAATGACATTACGGCGAGGCGATGCGTGGGTCGCCGATAGAAACGAAAGCGCCGGCTCAAACCCGCCAGAATTGCGGCACGAACAGCACCAACACGGTGAACAATTCCAGGCGGCCGATCAACATGCCGGCGGCGAGCAACCATTTGGCCGGATCATTGAGGGCGGCATAATTGTCCGCCGGGCCGATGATCGCGCCGAGGCCGGGACCGACATTGGAAATCGCCGAGGCCGCGCCGGACAGGGCGGTCACCGCGTCGAGGCCGGTCAGCGACAGGGCCATGGCCAGGCCGGCGAAGCAGACCATGTACAAAAACAGGAAGCTGAGGACGGCCGCCGACACGCTGTCGTCGAGGGGCCGCTTGTTGAAGCGTTTGACGAATATCCCGTTGGGATAAACGATGCGGTTCAAATGCTGCTTGATGTCCTCGAACAGGACCTGGAAGCGGAATACCTTGATGCCGCAGGAGGTGGAACCGGCGCAGCCGCCGACAAACATGATGGCGAAGAACACCGCGACGGAAAACGCGCCCCAGGTGCCGTAATCGGCGGTGGCATAGCCGGTGCCGGTCATGATCGACACGACATTGAAGGTGGCCACGCGCAGGCCGTCCGTGCCGGTGAACAGCTCCTGGGCCATGCCGAAGCCCCAAATGACGAGCACGAAGAACAGCAACAGCACGAAAAACACCTGCACCTGGGTATCGCGGACGATCGCCAGGGGCGACCCCTGGAACGCCTTGACGTAAAGCAGGAACGGCAGGCTGCCGATGCACATGAAGATGATGGCCACCCAGTCGATCGCCGCGCTGTCGAAGAACCCGATCGACGCATCGTGGGAGGAATAGCCGCCGGTGGCGACCGTGGTCATGGCATGCATGGCCGCGTCCATGAACGGCATGCCGGCAAGCGTGTAGCAAACGGCGCAGATCGCGGTGAGCACGATGAACACCATGGTCATGGACCCGGATATCTGGGTGGCGCGCGGCAGGATCTTGTCCGGCGTGTCGAAGGCTTCGGCCTTGAACAATTGCATGCCGCCAACCTGCAGCATCGGCAGGACGGCGATGGCCATGACGATAATGCCGAGGCCACCGAGCCATTGCAGCAGCGCCCGCCAGAACAATAATCCGCGCGGCGCCTGATCGAGGCCCTCTATGACAGTCGCGCCAGTGGTGGTGATGCCGGAAATGGATTCAAAGAAAGCATCGGTGTAGCTCTCGACCATGCCCGACCACAGGATCGGCAGGGCGCCGAAGGCGGCAAGCGCCACCCAGGCGAGCGTGGTCATGATGAAGGCCTGGCGCAGCGACAGGGCGCCAACCGCGGTACGGCAGCTCATCCACAGGCCAAAACCGGTCATGACGGTAATCACCGACGACGCGGCGAAGATCTGCCAGTCCACATGGCCGTCGGCGAGATCGATGATCGCCGGCAGCATCATGGCGGCGCCAAGGGTCGCCAGCAGGACGCCGACGATCATCAATATGGGGCGCAGGTCAAACATGTGGCCAGAGCATGGATGCGGGCGCCGTCAGCTAGTTCACCGTACGGACGGCGTCGGGCATGTCGAGGGAAAAGGCCGGGATATCGACATCGAAGGCATCGCCGTCTTCGGTCACCATGCGATAGCGGCCGATCATGATGCCCGAGGGCGTGGAGAGCGGGCATCCGGACGTATATTGGAAGGTGTCGCCGGGGGACAGGATCGGTTGTTCGCCGACCACGCCGGGACCGGCGACTTCCTCCACCTTGCCGGCTTCGTCGGTGATCCGCCAGAAACGCTCCAGGAGTTGAACCGACAGGCCGCCATGGTTGGAGATGGCGATCGTATAGGCCCAGAAATAGCGATTGCTGTCCGGATCGGATTCCTGCTCCAGGAATTGCGGTTCCACGTCCACCTGGATGTTATTGGTCATGGCGCTGTACATGGGACACTCATTATCAAGGCAAATGATCGGCAAGCCGTCTTGCACGGATATTCGATGCCGCGCTCTTTATGGTCACCAACAATGGGCCGTCGGCCCGGCTCCCGTCCGATTCCTGTCCGGCCGCATTATACATCGATTGTCCGGCCGTCGATCAATTATTCGTGGACCATCGGCGCTTGACCAATCACCGTACCGCCGCCTCTATGATCGTCATTCCGCGATCGGAACGCTGGAAACCAAATGATGACCCTTATGATCCACCACCATGCTTGACGGACATATACGGCAATTCATCGATCCGCCGCTTGACCGGGCCGGCGCGGTGCTGGCGGCGCGCGGGGTGACTGCAAACGCGGTGACGGTTGCCGGATTGGCGTTCGGCCTCGCCGCCGCCCTGGCCATCGCCCTGCAGGCCTTCTGGCTTGGATTGGCGCTGGTGCTTGCCTCCCGCCTGTGCGACGGGCTTGACGGCGCGGTGGCCCGGGCGGCGGGCCGGACCGATCTCGGCGGCTATCTCGATATCGTCTTCGATTTCTTTTTCTATGGCGCCATACCGCTCGGCTTCATTCTGGCCGATCCTGTAGCCAATGGGATTGCCGGGGCGGTGCTTCTGGTGAGCTTCTATGCCAACGGCGCCACATTCCTCGCCTATGCCATCATGGCGGAAAAGCATGGACTTGCGACCAACATCAGGGGATCGAAATCGCTTTATTTCACCACCGGCCTGGCGGAGGGGAGCGAGACGATCGGTGTGTTCGTGATCTGGTGCCTGTTTCCGGGCTGGTTCGCGCCAATTGCCTATGTCTTCGCTGGAATTTGCTTCATCACTGCCGGCGCGCGTGTGGCGCTGGCGCTGCAGACTTTTGGCGACGTTGAAGGGCGCTAGAACGAATCGACGATCGAGGCGCGCACGTTAGTTCAGGCGCGCCTTCACGTCCTTGATGCTTTGGGCGATGATGTCGTCGGCGGTGTCGCCGGTGACCTTTTCCGACAGGACCCGGCCGGCGGCGGCGACAGCCAGGTCTGCGGCCATCGTGCGCACTTCGGCGACCGCCTGCACTTCAGCCTGCGCGATTTTCGCCTCGGCGGCCTTGGTGCGCCGTTCGATCATTTCTTCCAACGCCTGGTTGGTCTCGGCAGTCAGGCGCTCCGCGTCCGCCTTGGCCTCGCGAACAATGTCTTCCGCTTCGGCTTCCGCCTCACGCTGCTTGCGCTGGTACTCGGCAAGTAGGGCCTGCGCTTCCTCGCGCAGGCGGCGCGCCTCGTCCAGTTCATCGCGGATCGTATCGGCGCGCTTGTCCAGGCCCTCGGCGATCTTGCCCGGCACCTTGAGATAGATGACGACCGCCAGGAATATGACCAGTGCGACGAGAGCCCAAAATGTTGCGTCCATCGGCCCTCACTCCTTCATGGCGGCGTCAACCGCCCTGGCAATATCGGCCCTGGAAACCGCGCCGCCGATCAGGGTGGTCACCAGGGCTTCGGCTGTCTCGGTCGCCACCGCGCCCACCTGCTCGATGGCGCGATCCTTGATCTCGGCGATGCGGCTATCGGCTTCCGCGATCTTTTCAGCAAGCCCCGCTTCCGCCGCTTCCCGCTTGGCGGCGACTTCGGCATTCAGCTTGTCGCGGGTGGACTGGGCGATGCCGTGGGCATTCTGGCGGGCTTCCGCCAAGGCCTGCTCATAGGCGGCGATCGCTTCATCGCTGTCGCGCTTGAGCTGCTCGGCTTCCGCCAGATCGCCGGCGATCCGGTCGCGGCGATCCTCAAGAATGCCGCCCAGACGCGGCAGCACCACCTTGGCCATGATGTAGTAGAACAGGCCGAATGTGATCGCCAGCCACAGGAGCTGTGAAGCAAAGGTCGCGCTGTCGAATGGCGGGAAGGCGGACCCCCCGGCCTCGCCGTGCGCGACCTCGGTGCTCGTATTTACCTCACTGGCCATGGGCGCCTCCCATAACAGCCGCGACTACGTCGGTCGCGCCGCCGATCAATCCGTGCATTGCGTCGTTCGTCGACTTGGAATTTAGACGACGAACAGCAGGATCAGCGCCACAAGCAGCGAAAAGATGCCGAGCGCTTCGGTCACCGCGAAGCCGAAGATCAGGCGGCCGAACTGGCCATCGGCGGCCGACGGATTGCGCAGGGCACCGGCCAGATAGTTGCCGAAAATATGGCCAAGGCCGATGCCGGCGCCGCCCATGCCAAGACAGGCAATACCCGCGCCGATAAATTTCGCAGCTTCCGCTTCCATTGTGATTGCTCCTTTTGGGATGTCTCAACGGCCGTCTCGGCCGAGATCGGTTGGTTTCTAGTGAGAGGGATGAAGAGCGTCGTTCAGATACATACAGGTCAGAACGGTGAAAACGTAGGCCTGCAGGAACGCGACCAGGAATTCCAGCGCGGTGAGCGCCACGGCCATGGCCAGCGGCAGCACCGCGCCGGCCCAGCCGACGACCCCGGCGGATCCCATCATGACCACGAATCCGGCGAACACCTTCAGCGTGATATGACCGGCCAGCATGTTGGCGAAGAGACGCACCGACAGGGAAATCGGCCGCGACAGGAAAGAAATCACCTCGATCGCCGTGACCAGGGGGATCAGCGCCGCCGGCACACCCGACGGCACGAACAGCTTCAGGAAGGACGCGCCGTTGCGGATCACGCCATAGATGACGACGGTCAGGATCACGGCCATGGCCAGCGCGAACGTGACGATGATGTGGCTGGTGACCGTGAAGAAATAGGGGAACATGCCCAACAGATTGGCCACCAGAATGAACATGAACAGCGAAAAGACGAACGGAAAGAAGCGCATCCCGTCCGTCCCGGCGCTACTTCGCAGCGTGTTGGCGACGAATTCGTAAGCCATTTCGGCGACCGATTGCCAACGCCCGGGGACCAGACCGCGGCCGCTGGTCGACATGATCAGGAACAGGGTCGATACGGCCACGGTCGCGACCATGAACAGGGACGAATTGGTGAAGGAAAAATCGAGACCGCCGGCTTCGAGGGGAATGAGCTTGCTGATGTGAAACTGGTGAATCGGGTCGTTTGCCACCGGTTCGCGTTCCTTACCGTTGTTGCCGTTTCCTGCAGCGCCAATCCGAACAATCCGCGCCCGCCGGCCAATTAACGTTCATCCTCGCCGGCACCGATATCGCTCGACGGCGATGCCGGCCCGCTCGCCAATGCATCAGAGCGCAACACATTCAATACACCGGCACAAAAGCCCAGAAGCAAAAACACGATAAGCCCCCATGGCGACGTGCCCAGCCCCCTGTCGATCAACCACCCGATGCCCGCGCCGACCAGGATGCCGGCGATAAAATCGGAACTGACCCGCACGGCCTTGGCATACCCGGTGGCGCCCGACGAATCGGCCGCCCGACTTTCGGTTTCACGCCGTCTTTCGTGCAACGCCGCGCCCAGACGGTCAAGACGATCGTCCAATTTATCAGCGCCGACCGTATTCTTGTCGGTCTTGTCTTTCGAGACTGACCGGTCGTCGCCCATGATCGCTTTACCGCATTCGCAGAACGCCCCCTGCCGGTGCCCCGCCGCGAAACCGGGCGCACAATAGTCACGCCCCCCTACCCTGTCAAGGCACCAGTATCTTATCTTAAGCTTTTGTTTTTATTGGATAAATCGCGTGTCCTTCCGGATGCGGCAATCGGCCGTGGCGATTGTCCGGCACATTCGCGGCGATCAACTGGCCTCGCGGTATCGTTCCGCCGTCTCCAAATCCACCGAAACCAGTTGCGACACGCCGCGTTCGGCCATGGTCACGCCGTAGAGTCGGTCCATGCGGGCCATGGTGATCGGATTATGGGTGATGATCACGAATCGGGTCTCGGTGCGCTGGCGCATTTCATCGACCAGATTGCAGAACCGCTCCACATTGGCGTCATCGAGCGGGGCATCGACCTCGTCGAGCACGCAGATCGGCGCCGGATTGGTCAGAAAGACGGCGAAAATCAGGGCCATGGCGGTCAAGGCCTGCTCGCCGCCCGACAATAATGTCATGGTCTGCGGCTTCTTGCCCGGCGGGCGGGCGATCACTTCCAGGCCGGCCTCCAGCGGATCCTCGGCATCGACCAGTTCCAGGCGCGCGGTGCCGCCACCAAACAGGTGGGTGAAGAGTTGCTGGAAGTGCTCATCCACGGTCTTGAAGGCCGATAGAAGGCGCTCGCGGGCCTCACGATTGAGGTTGTAGATCGCCTGGCGCAGGCGCTTGATCGCCTCGATCAGATCGTCGCGCTCGGTGACCATGGCGGTGCGCTGTTCATCGACCTCCTTGGCTTCCTCTTCCGCGCGCAGATTGACGCCACCCAGGCGTTCGCGCTCGTTGCGGAGGCGCTCCAGGCGTCGTTCGACGACATCCAGATCCGGCAGCGCGGCATCGGGCTTGATACCGGCCATGTCGCGGGTCATGTGCGGCGCCACGTCCAGGGCATCCTGGATTTGGGTTTCAATATCCGCCTGGCGGGTACGGGCCGCCTGCAACCGCTCCTCGGAGCGGATTTGCTGCTCGCGGGCACCGGCCATGGCCTCGGCGGCCTCACGGGCGGCCCGGTCGGCGTCTTTCAGGATGCGCTCGCATTCGGCAAGCCTGTCGGCGGCTTTGGTGCGCGCTGTCTCGGCTTCTGAGATCCGGGTCAAAAGCGCACGCCGCTTGGTGGCGATCGCGGCCGGAATGTCCTCCAGGCCGGTCCGTTCGGCCATGACGTGTTCAATGCGCTCTTTCAGGACACCGACCTGTTCTTCCGCCCGGGCGGCGCGGGCGTTCCAGCTTTCGCGCTCCGACGTGATCGCGGCGACGCGCCGGGCCCTCAAGTCGGCCTCGCGCGCCAGGGCCTGAACCGCGGCCCGGGCTTCGGCGGTTTCGCCGCGCCGCGTGGCCACGGAGGCGCGGGCGGTGGCGATGCGGTCTTCCAGGTTTTCCTCGTCGCCGATGTCTTCAAATCCCGATTCAATCGTCGTCGCCGTCGCCTTCAGTTCCTCAAGACGTTCAACCAGCCGGCCCTGGGATTCGATCAGGGCGCTGAAGCGGCTCTCCAGCCCGGCAAGATCTCGTTCAACATTTTGAACGACGGCCCGGGCGGCATCCAACTCGGACTGGGCGGCCCGCTGGGTCTGCAGGGCGGCTTGCGCCTGGCGGTCGTGCTCATCGACGGCGGCCTTGGCTTCGGCGTGGACGGCGCGGGTTTCCTCCAATTTGCGGCGCAGATTTTCAATGGTGGCAGTGAGGTCATCCAAGCGGTTTTTCTGGGCGAGGCGCTGAGCCGACGGCGTCGGTGCCTCGGCCCGTTGGGTATAGCCATCCCAACGCCATAGATCGCCCTGCAAGGAAACCAGACGCTGGCCGGGCTGCAAGCGCCCTTGCAGGACGGCTCCAGATTCCGCGTCGACGATACCCACTTGGGCGAGACGCCGGGCGAGAATGCTGCCGCCGGTAATGCGGGCCGCCAGTGGCTCCGTGCCGGCTGGCAGGGGCGGATCGCCGGCATCGGCATCGACAGCGGTCCAATAGGCGGGCGCATTGGCGTCGGCCGGTGCGTCGAGGTCGCCGCCAAGGGCTGCGCCGAGGGCGGCCTCATAGCCCGGTTCGACACGGATTTCGTCGATTACCGGCGGCCACAGGTCGGCCGATTCCACGTTCAGGATGCCGGCAAGGGTGCGGGCCTCGGCCTGCGCGGCTTCCAAATCCCGCTCCGCGGCGCGCAACGGCTCAAGCGCGGCGTTCTGGGCATTGCGGGCGGCTTCGGCGGCCCGGCCGGCGGTTTCCACGGCCTGCTGGGCGGCCACGTGGCGTTCGGCGGCCTGATCGGCCGCAACGCGCTTGGCGTCGAGATCGCTTAACGCGCCGCGACGCTTGCCGAGCGCCTCGATTTCGCGGTCGAGATCGGCGATTTCGCAGGTGATTTTCGCCGTTGCCCGGTCGTTATCTTCCTTGGCACGGGAGAGCTCGGCCTTGCGGGCGGCGCGCTTGGCGTCACGCTCGGTCATCTCCTGCAAGGCGGCCTCGGCGGCTTCCAGGCCGGCTTCCGCACTGGCCAGCGTTTCCGCGGCCTCACGGGCGGTCTCCGCCTCGCCATCGGCATCGGAATTGAGCTGGCGTTCCTCGTCATCGAGGCGGTCCAGCGCCGACTTGTTGTCGGCGATCAGGGCCTGTTCGCGCTCGAAATCGGCGGAGAGTTGGCGTAGCCGGCCGGTCAATTCGTCCATGCGCCGGTTCAACCGCTCCTCCTCCGCGTCCAATTCGCCGCGCGCCAGGTTGGCCCGCTGCAGGGCCGCGGCGGCTTCCGCCTCGGTCTGGCGCATCTTGTCCAGTTCATGGACGGCAAGGGCCTGGTGCTTGGCGGTCTCGGCCTGGGCGGTGGTCCGTCCGGCGAGATCGGCGGCGGCCTTCTTCAAGGCTTCGTCGGCCTCGGTGACCGCGGTCTTGGCCTCAGCCCAGCGCACATGCAGCACGGTGGCCTCCGCCTTGCGGATTTCCGATGACAGATTGCGGAAGCGGGTGGCCTGGCGGGCCTGGCGGCGCAGGCTGTCAAGCTGGCCGTCAAGCTGGGTCAGGACGTCTTCCAGGCGATCCAGGTTCTGTTCGGCCGCGCGCAGCCGCAATTCCGCCTCGTGACGGCGGCTATGCAAGCCCGAAATACCAGCGGCCTCTTCCAGGATCTGCCGGCGGGCGGTGGGTTTGGCGGAGATCAGTTCGCCGATCTGGCCCTGGCGCACCATGGAGGGCGAACGGGCGCCGGTCGAGGCGTCGGCAAACAGCAATTGCACGTCGCGGGCGCGCACGTCGCGGCCATTGATGCGGTAGGCGGAACCGGCCTCGCGCTCGATACGCCGGGAAATCTCCAAATGGTCGGCATCGTTGAACTGGGCCGGCGCGCGGCGCTCGGTATTGCTTAGAAAGACAGTGACCTCGGCCATGTTGCGCGACGGCCGACCCTGAGTTCCAGAGAAGATCACGTCGTCCATGCCGGAGGCGCGCATGCTCTTATAGGAGCTTTCGCCCATCACCCAGCGCAGGGCTTCCACCAGATTGGACTTGCCGCAGCCATTGGGGCCGACAATGCCGGAGAGCCCCGGTTCGATCGGCACCTCGGTCGGGTCGACAAACGACTTGAAGCCGTGCATGCGAAGTTTTGTAAAGATCATCGGGCCGCGCAGTCCGGCCCGGATCGGCGGCAGGCGGGAGGCCCACTTCGGATCGAGGTCCGGTATTTATTCGGATTGATACTTGGCGATCGCCGTCTCAAATGCCTTGATGTCCCTACCAATGAGCTTCTCGCCGTTGACGAAGAAGGTGGGCGTGGCATTGACCTTGAATTCCTTGCGCCCCCGGTCTCCGACCGTGATTACTCCGTCGAGAACTTCCTGATTCGTCAAGCAGGTTTCGAAAGCCTCCTGTGTAAAACCGGTCTGACGCCAGATGGAAAGCAGCGGCGTGAACTTGTCTTCCGGCGCCGCCCAGGTGCGCTGCTGTTCGAACAGAATGTCGATCAGCGGGAAATAACTGGTGTCGGGGACGCAGCGCGCCAGGGCGAAGGCGGCAAGGGCCGCCCGGTCGAGGGGAAATTCGCGGAAAATGAAATAGACCTTGCCGGTATCGATATAGCGTTCCTTCAACACCGGATAGGTGGTGGTGTGGAAATGGGCGCAATGGCTGCAGGTCATGGACGCATATTCGATGATGGTCACCGGTGCATTGGGATCGCCGAGCCCCTTCTCACCGAGCGGACCGGCCTTCATCAACTCGTCCATATCCACGGTCTGGGCGCCGGCCTTGCTCGTCCAACCACTGATCGTGGCTACGGTCAGCCCGAGGGCGGCGAATCCTTCGATGACATGTCTTCTATTCAGTTCCACCGGTTTTCCCCTATTGAACGCATGCGGGCCGGATGTCGGCGACCCGCGAATACTGGAGCATCGTAAGATCACACGGGATCACTTTGCCTGAATCGCTGCGGAATGCACAGGGCAAATGTGGCAATCTTGCGGTGTTTGCCGGTCGCTAACGGCGTTGTGAATAGACGCCACGGCCAAGTTTACGCAGGGCGCCGCGCAAGCCGTCATCGGTGATATTGGCGGTCGACCGGTCGATGGCTTGCTTGTCTTCGGCGTCAAGGGGCCGCGGCGTCTGACCGTGGCGGCCTGTTGCCGACATGACCGGTCGCTGAACAATGCGGACGGCGCCGACGACCTGATGGCCGAAAAAGCCGTTAATGCGTTCGATGATCTGGGGAATTTCGTGTTGCAGATAAAGCGCAACGGCGCCTTCGCAACGGATCGTCAAAGTGCCCGGCTGCCAATCCTCGTCGCCACCGCCCGATTGACGCGGAAATTTCAGCGCGTCCGGGACAGTGGTGCCGGCATAGCGTTCGCCGACCAGTTCCGGCCAGGCGGCGATGAGTTCGGCCGTGGCGAAACCGCGTCGGCGGGCCACCGGATCCATGGCCCGACCAATGAGCTCGGCGAGCGACTGCGCGGATTTGGACGGAAAACGGGGTCGAGCCATGGTCGTCACCGGTCTGCCGGCGGGTTGTTGCGATTGCGGTTGGGGGAGTATAGCGGGTGGTGAAGGCGGGCGGAAGGTGATTGCTATCGAGTATTGCGTATCTGCAACGGAAATCAGCTCACTTGGATTATCGAAATTTATTGCAAGTAGGCGTCATATTGCGAAGCAGAAATCGTGCGTGTATTTAATACATCTTGGGTAGCAAATTCAGTTGGTATAGCCCTTGAAATTAGGGTTCAGTTAAACTATATGTTAATTCAAACCGCGATAAAAAAGGCTGTAATGCAGGGCAAACTCCGCCCAGCTAAACCGGTTGTGAAGTGGGCCGGCGAGCCAAGGCTACTCCTAATGTGCGAGCCTTTGTACACCGCAATAGACATTGGCCGGGAGGATTTGGATCCAAAGATTCGCCAGCGTTGGGCTCGGCTTGAGGCGGCATTTAGCCATTTTGTCGAAGGTGGATTTGTCGATGAAAAATTCATGAAACAACTTAAACCACCTGAATTCGAACATTGGGAATTGCGAAGCCGAAGACCTCGACCGTCCATACGTGTGTTTGGACGGTTTGCCATGCCTGATGTGTTTATTGGCACGCATCTCGAAGAGCGTTCCAAATTGGGCGGAATGTGGTCTCTAGAATTCGAAATTCACAAACTAGTCTGTGAGGAACATTGGGCCAAATTAGGACTACCCGAGCCTTTTACAGATGCCCCCTATTTCAGGTTCGAGAAGTACATGACATTCAATGCGAGAAAAAAGCTGAGGATCTAATTGTGACTTACTCATATGATGCCGCGTTGCGCGCAGAGCGAAATAGAAACAAGGTCTACGAAATTGTGATCCTGGCGGTTGAAAAAGCAGCGCAGGAAAAAGGACTTTCACGTAAAGATATTGCGGAAATTTTAGGAAAAAAACCACCCCAAATTAGTATGTGGCTCTCTGGTCCTTCAAACTGGACCCTCGACACAATTAGTGACCTGCTATTCGCAGTCGGTGCCGAAATGAATTATCAAGTCGCATTCGATGACCATCAGTTGAAGTCAAACTTATATCACTACGCGACGATATCCCCTGCTCTGCAATCCATAGAGGAAATGTCAACCACTTCGGATTCGGCGATAAGTGAAGAAGCAGAAATCCTTGAGGCTTATCAGTAGTGCGAAAATCTCTTAAATTTGGTAACGTGCTGGTTTGTGAATATGTCGCTAAGGGGAGTAATAATAAACATACTTTAGTAAATGTATTCTCCGGTGACATTATCGTCAGCGATTTTCCCGCCCGCCTACAACTAGGACTATACATTGAGTACCTGCCGACTGAAGACAAGTCCGATGACCTAATTATAGAGCTAAAAATCAATCGCAAGAACCTAGCAAAGCTTGGAGTTAGCGCTCGAATTGCCACAGATGACGGGCCTAGCACAATAATATTGCCGTCCATTCAGATTGAACTGAATACTGCGTGTACGTTTAATATTTATGCCTACTCTGAATCGCACAGAAAGACAAAAATACTTTCCAAAAAAATCTACAAGAAGAATCCATTATCGAAATAAATTAGATGCAGGTAGTATGGAATACTGGTGAGCAGATTTTCCTATCGATTTAGGGTGCCTACTCTCAATCTCCACATTTCTATTCAAGGGTTGCCAAAATCCAGGACCCGATATGCCGCGCCCCGCTTTGAGTTCCACTGGTTTGAACATCAACAACCGCTCGCCTACCACCCCCCTCCTCGCCTGGTATGACCGCCATGCCCGCGTCTTGCCATGGCGCGTTGGACCGGCGGAGCGGGCCGCAGGGGTAGTGCCTGATCCCTATTCAGTGTGGTTGAGCGAAATCATGCTGCAGCAGACCACAGTTGCCGCGGTGGCCGACTATTTCCGGGCCTTTACCAAGCGCTGGCCGGATGTGGAGAGCCTGGCGGCCGCACCGCTGGACGACGTGCTCGCCGCCTGGGCCGGGCTTGGTTATTACGCAAGGGCGCGGAACTTGAAAGCCTGCGCGGATGCGATCGTCGCCGGTCATGGCGGGCGGTTTCCCGAGACCGCCGCGGCATTACAAACATTGCCGGGCATTGGTGCCTATACATCGGCCGCCATCGCGGCCATTGCTTTCGGTGAGCCGGTGGCCGCCGTTGACGGCAATGTGGAGCGGGTGATCAGCCGGCTCTTCGCAATCGACGATCCGCTGCCGAAAGCGAAATCGGCCATCAAGGACCGGGCCCAATCGCTGGTGCCGGACGCCCGCGCCGGGGATTTCGCGCAGGCGCTGATGGATCTGGGCGCCACCATTTGCACCCCGAAGCGGCCTGCCTGCGGCGTTTGTCCCCTGATGGATCTCTGTCTTGCCCGCCAACAGGGCATCGCCGAGGCGCTGCCGGTGAAGCCGCCGAAAGCGGAGAAACCGCTACGGCGCGGCACGGCCTATGTGGCGGTCCGTGATGACGGTGCGGTGCTATTGCGGCGGCGGCCGGAAACCGGCCTGCTTGGCGGCATGGCGGAGGTGCCGGGTTCTAATTGGCGGACCGGCGAGGATGTACAGGCGCCGATGCCAGAGCTGTTCGACCTGCTCGCCTGGCGCAAATGCCGCGACCGGGTGGTCCACGTGTTCACCCATTTCCGGTTGGAATTGATGGTCTATCGCGCCGATGCCCATGGCAGCCTGGCGGCGCCGGCCGATCATTGGTGGTCACCGCCGCATCAATGGAGCGATGAGGCCCTGCCAACGCTTATGCGCAAGGTGATCGTGTCGGCGACGGAAGCGGATTAGGCCGCCGCGCCTTGGGCGCGGATGATGGCGCGCAGGTCGTCAATCGGTACGATCTTGCCGTCTTTTTCCACATGCCAATAGGTCCAGCCATTACAGGCGGTCTGGCCCTGGACATGGGCGCCGACCTTATGAATGGAGCCCTCGAAATCGTCAGTTTTCAAGGAGCCGTCGACGCGCACGATGGCGCGGTTATCGCCCTTTTTGTCGGTCAAAGCAGTGCCCGGATGTAAAAGGCCGGCCTCTAACAATGTCCCGAAGGGAATACGCGGCTCCGCGCGTTTACCGCGAATTGTCTGCAGATCGGCCTCGGCTACCGGTTCGATCGCCGCAATGCGATCCTGGGCTGCCTGAATATAATCTGAATCCCGTTCAATGCCCACGAAATGACGGCCAAGGCGCCGGGCCGCGGCTCCCGTGGTGCCGGTGCCGAAAAACGGGTCGAGGACCACATCGCCCGGCTTGGAGGCTGCCAGCAGCACCCGGTGCAAAAGGTTTTCCGGCTTCTGGGTCGGATGTATTTTATCGCCGTTTTCATCACGCAGGCGCTCACCGCCCTGGCAGATCGGGATCAGCCAGTCGGAGCGCATCTGGATGTCGTCGTTGAAGACCTTGCAGGCTTCGTAATTGAACGTGTAGCCCTTGCCGTCGGCATTGGGGGAGGCCCAGATCAGGGTCTCGTGGGCATTGGTGAAGCGCTTGCCGCGGAAATTGGGCATCGGATTGGTCTTGCGCCAGACGATATCGTTCAGGATCCAATAGCCGAGATCCTGCAATGTGGCGCCAACACGGAATATGTTGTGATAGGAACCGATCACCCACAAGCTGCCGGTGGGCTTCAGGACCCGCTTGGCGGCGAGCAGCCAGTTGCGGGTGAAGGCATCGTAATGGGCGAAGCTGTCGAATTGATCCCAGGCGTCGTCGCAGGCATCGACGCGGGACTGATCGGGCCGGTGCAAAGTCCCGGCGAGCTGTAGATTATAGGGCGGATCGGCAAAGACCAGATCGACGGAATTCGGCGGCAGCTTTTCCATTTCGGCGATGCAATCGCCGACCAGAATTGTGTCCAGCCAGTCCGTCGTTGGAACGATGCGGGACGCCGTTTCCGGCGCCCCATTACGCAGAACATTCATCGTACGCAGTACCAGATACGCAAAACTCGAGCGCTATAGTTACCGCGCACGGTAAAAAGGCAGTTAACGGTGCAAAGTATTTTTAACGAATAAGTGCAATGTTTTATTTACTATTTTAGGAACGTTACACTGTTTCACTTACTCGCCGACCGATAAAGCCAATGTCCGACTGATTTCAGTCATGGGCCGCCCGGATTCGGCGGAAAGCGTATTAAAGGCGTCCTGTATCTTACGCATGGCGCTCTTTGAGCTGGATGGTTTGTCGATCACCCCCTCGCGGATCAGGGCCGCCGTGACGTCACGGGACAGAATGAAGGAATCGCGGCCCATGAAGCGCAGGAAATATTGCGCGGTGTTGCCGCCCATGCGGCTTGCCCGTTTCTTGAGCACTTCCAACAGGCCGACTTGATCAGTCGCTGGCCATTCGGCGAAGAATTTACCAGCGGAGCCGTGTTCGGCGGCGATCTCGCGCAGGAATATGGCGTTGCCGCGGACCGTGACGATTTTCTGCGGATTGCGGATGATGCGGGTGTCGGTCGCCAGGCGATCCAGGTCCTCGTCGGGCGCCATCGCCCAACGCGCCGGATCGAAACCCTCGAAAGCGTCCTCGAAGCCGGGCCATTTGTTCTCCACCACCTGCCAATTGAAGCCGGCCTGGAAAATGCATTTGGTCATCATAGCAAGCCAGCGATCGTCCGGGATTGCGGCCAATTCTTTCGCCGACTTGGCGTGCGATGATCCAATCATGGACTCCAGGGCCTTGGCTCCGCCTTTCCGGTCGGCGGCAATCTGAAAAATGTCATCAAATGATCGCATGATCCCTACTCTCGATTTCAACGGTGGCAATTGCGAATATTCGAACTACCATAGCCGACACGGATTCGATTTCCAGGATGGCCATGCCCATAAATACTTCATCGACCGGCGGGATCGAGGCGCCGGATCCGACCGCGCATCTCGCCTTCGACAATCCTTTGGACGCGGTTGACCGGCTGGAGCAGATCTACCGGCGCAATACCCAGTTTCTGACCGACCGGTTCAAGGCATTGTTGGACGGGATCCCCCCGAAACGGCGGGTCAGGGCCTGCTATCCGCAGGTGCGGATCGCCACCGACACCCATGCCCGGGTGGATTCGCGGTTATCCTATGGTTTCGTGCCCGGACCGGGCATCTATGCGGCAACCATCAGCCGACCGGATCTCTACCGGCCCTATCTGGTGCATCAATTGGCGCAGCTCATGCGCAACCACGAAGTGCCCGTGGAAATCGGGGAATCGGATACGCCCATTCCGCTGCATTTTGCATTCGGCGAGGGTATCCATGTTGACGGGGCCTATGACGAGGTAATGGAGCGGCCGTTGCGCGACCTGTTCGACGTTCCGGATCTCTCTGTCACCGACGACGCCATCGTCAACGGCACCTACGAGGCGGAAACCGATACGCTGCTGCCATTGGCGCCGTTCAACGCGCCGCGCATCGATTATTCCTTGCACCGCCTGCAGCATTACACGGCAACGGCGCCGGAGCATTTCCAGAACTTCGTCCTGTTCACCAATTACCAATTCTATATCGACGAATTTTGCGCTCATGCGCGGACCCTGATGGCGTCCGGCGAGAGCGACTACGCGGCATTCGTGGAACCGGGAAACCATATCCTGAAGCCCGGAGAGGCGGCATCGGCGAACCGCAACGATCGCCTGCCGCAAATGCCCGCCTATCACCTGGTACGCGACGACCATTCCGGCCTCACGATGATCAATATCGGCGTCGGCCCTTCGAACGCCAAGACGATCACCGACCACGTGGCCGTGTTGCGCCCACATGCCTGGCTAATGCTCGGCCATTGCGCGGGCCTGCGCAACACCCAGAAGCTCGGCGATTATGTGCTCGCTCATGGCTATGTGCGCGAGGACCATGTGCTCGATGCGGACCTGCCGACCTGGGTGCCGATCCCGCCGCTGGCGGAAGTGCAGGTGGCGCTGGAGGAAGCCGTGGCCGAAATTACCGGCCTGTCCGGCTATGAACTAAAGCGCATCATGCGCACCGGCACGGTGGCGACCATCGACAACCGCAATTGGGAATTGCGCGACCATTCCGAACCGGTGCGCCGGCTGTCGCAATCGCGGGCAATCGCGCTGGACATGGAATCAGCAACCATCGCCGCCAATGGGTTCCGCTTCCGGGTGCCCTATGGCACGCTGTTATGCGTGTCCGACAAGCCGCTGCATGGAGAGTTGAAACTGCCGGGCATGGCCAGCGACTTCTACCGCAGCCAGGTCAACCAACACCTGAATATCGGCATCCGCGCCATGGAGACCTTGCGCAACATGCCTCTGGAACGCCTGCATTCGCGCAAGTTACGCTCGTTCTCGGAGACGGCGTTTCAGTGAGGGGGGCGGAAATAGGGCCACATCCGCTCCCCTTCCCCTGCGACAACGGTTTTGCTTGCGCTTTTATGTCAAGACTGTGACCATGGGCTGCCGCCGGTCCGACCGATGGCGGGCATGCGCTGTCTACCTTGTGCGGCGCGGTTGAACGGAACACGAAGACAGAGTTAGGAGGTTTTCCATGGGAGACAGCAACGGCAGAGTAGCCGGGCCCCGGTGCATCGCACTGGTCGGCCCGTTTTCCAGTGGCAAAACGACATTGCTGGAGGCAATTTTGGCGCGCACGGGCGCAGTGCCGCGCCAGGGGACCATTAACGAAGGCAACACGGTGGGAGACGGATCGCCGGAGGCGCGCAGCCACGGCATGACCGTGGAGGCGAATATCGCCGAAACCGAGTTCATGGGGGACAAGTACACATTCATAGATTGTCCGGGGTCGGTTGAATTCCTGTCGGAAGCCGAGGGCGCGCTCGCCGCCGCGGACATGGCCGTGGTGGTCTGCGAGGCCGACGACAAGAAGGTGCCGGCGCTGCAGGTCATCCTGAAGTCGCTGGAAGACCGGGGCATGCCGCATGCGCTGTTTTTGAACAAGATCGACAAGACGGAAAAAAGCGTCCGCGAAATCCTGCAGATCATGCAGCCGGCCAGCGCCGCGCCGCTGGTGCTCCGGCAGATCCCGATCTGGACCGACGGCGTGGCCACCGGGTTCATCGACCTGGCGCTTGAGCGCGGCTATGTCTATCGGGAGCATGCGGCCAGCGAAGTCATCGATATTGCCGACGACGAAAAGGCGCGGGAAATGGACGCGCGGTTTTCGATGCTGGAGCAGGTCGCCGATTACGACGACGAATTGATGGAACAGTTGCTGGAAGACATCGTTCCGGAGCGTGACAAGATCTTTGAGGATCTGGCGCAGGAAATGCGCGACGGGCAGATCTGCCCGGTCTTTATCGGCTCGGCCGAACACGGCAATGGCATGATGCGGCTGATGAAGGCTTTGCGCCACGAGGCGCCGGCCATCGACAGCACGGTGGACCGGCTGGGACTGAGCGATGCCGGAGGTACGGTGTTGCAGGTGATGAAGACCATCCATACGCCCCATGGCGGCAAGATGTCGGTCGCCCGAGTGCTCGCCGGCAAGATCAGCGACGGCACGACCGTCTACAATGCCGAAGGCGAGGATTCCCGGATTTCAGGCCTCTACAGGATCCTCGGCCAGCAGGCCGATAAATGCGCGGAAGCCGGCGTCGGTGAAACCTTGGCCTTGGGCAAGGTCGACATGGCGGCGACCGGCGATACGTTGTCGGATGGCAAGGGCGGGCATGACAACCTGATCGAGTTCAAAGCCGCCACACCGGTGCTGGCCATGGCGGTCGCCCCGAAGGAACGCAAGGACGAGGTGAAACTGTCGACGGCCTTGCACAAGATCATCGAGGAGGATCCGTCGCTGAATATCGTGCACGTGCAGGATACCGGCGAGACACTGCTGGAAGGCCAGGGGGAAATGCACCTTCGGGTGTCACTGGAACGGCTGACCGGCAAATACGGCATCACCGTCGATACCCGCCAACCGACTATTCCCTACAAGGAAACCATTCGCGGTCAGACGGAAGTCCGTGGCCGGCACAAGAAACAGTCCGGCGGCCACGGCCAATTCGGCGATGTGGTGCTGCAGATAAAGCCGTTGCCGCGGGGATCGGGCTTTAAATTCGACGACACGATTACCGGCGGCGTCGTGCCGAAGCAGTATATCCCCTCCGTGGCGCACGGCATCGAGGAATATCTGTCTTCCGGGCCGCTCGGCTTCCCGGTGGTGGATGTGGCGGTGACCCTGACCGACGGCTCGTATCACACGGTGGATTCATCGGACCAGGCGTTCAAGACCGCGGCCCAGGTGGGCATGCGCGAGGGCATGCCGCAATGCAAGCCGGTGCTTCTGGAGCCGGTTTTGCAGGTCGACATCTATTCGCCGAACGAGGCGACGGCGAAGGTCAATGCGATCGTTTCGGGGCGCCGGGGGCAGCTTCTGGGCTTCGATTCCCGCCCCGGCTGGAACGGCTGGGACGTGGTCAAGGCGATGATGCCGCAATCGGAAATGCAGGATCTGATCATCGAACTCAGATCGGCGACGGCCGGCGTGGCATCCTTTACCAGTGAATTCGACCATCTGGCCGAACTGACCGGGCGGCTCGCCGACGATGTGCTGAAGAAACACGCCACCGAAGCGGCCTGACCGGTCAGGCAATCGAGGCAAATGATTACGGCGGGCCATTTCTCAGGCCCGCCGTTTTCAATTCGCGGCTCGATCGCCCGATTGCCGACCGATATTCAGCGGCCGATATTGATCAGTTGCACCCGCCGGTTGACGGCCGCTTCGGGATTTTTCGGATCGCGCAATTGCTCCTCGCCGAGGCCGAGCGCCACCAGCCTGTTGGGACTGATCCGAAAGGCCTCGATCAGGGCATTGCGGATTGAATCGGCGCGTCGCTGCGACAGTTTCAGATTATAGAGCCGATCGCCCTTGGAATCGGTATGACCGATCACCAGGAACTTGAAATCCCACAGATTGGGATGGTGCAGCGCGTCGGCCATGACGCCGATGGTGCGGTAGGAGGCCGGCCTGATGGCGGCTGAATCGAAATCGAACTGCACCTCGATCACGAATTGCCGCAGCTTGGAAAGAGTGGCCGAAATCGGCTTGCGATTGGCCGTGTCCTCGGTGCCTTCGGCGCGGATCTGGGCCTCCGCCTGGCGGCGCAGGGCGGTGGCATCGAGCCGGCGGGCGGCGTCTTCCAACTGCACCAGGCTGCCGACCACTTCATTGCGCGTCAACGTGTTCTGCGCCACCGCATCCGACAGCGCGGCCGGCAGCGCCAGCAACACGGCGGCGAGGAGCATGGGAATGGAACGGTACATGGGTCTTGTCTCCTGTCGCTTACCGGTAACCGGCATCGGTGATCGCCTGGTTGCACTTGTCGCTGACGCGGCGTTCGGCCTTCAAGATGCAGCGCAGGACATGGCCCTTGCCGCGATTGACCATTTTGCACAATTGCTGGATGTCACGGTCGCATAGACCGACCACCGCCTCCTGGGCGGCGAAGCGGCGGTTGAGCAGTGCGTTGACTTCGACCATGTCGGTCCGGCAGCCGCCGGATACCTGGCCACCCTTGGACGTCAGGCAGGCCTGGATTTTGCCGAGATTGACCCCCTTGCACAGCCTGTCGATATCCTTGCCGCAGCTACGGCCCAGGCGGTCGATGGCGTCGGCATAGGAGATGGTTTGGGCCGATACCGGGGTGACCATCCCGATCACGGCAAGCGCGATTAGCGCCAGTATTACTCTTTTCACGAATACCCCCTTTACTGAGTTGGTGGGCGGACGAATCTATTCCCGTCTGCCGCGATACTTAGCGCGGGGCACTACGAGTTCCAGATTATAAAGGCTGAGCTTTTCGTATTATTCAGCCGCGACGACCGCACTGCCTTGCCGATATTCGGCGAATGACACGGGCAAAGAGCCCTGAAGCCGGACGAAACGGAGGATCTCAGCGCGCAGGCCGGCGGCACCTTGGAGCTGTTTCAGGTTTTCCGGATCCAATTGGATTTCGACACCGTTCGCCCGAATCCGGCAGCGCACCGTCCCCGGGGCCAGGCGGCCGGCGACAAAGGTCTCGACCGCGTCGACAAGGGCCAGGCGCTCCGCGGTCACCGGAATTCCGGTTTGCAGTCGGCTCGACAGGCAGGGCGCCGCGGGTAGCTCGGCGATATCGTCGAGCCCCAGGCCGCGGGCAATGGTCCGGATCGCCTGCTTGTCGATCCCGGCCTCCACGAAAGGATGACGCACCCGGAATTCCCTTGCCGCCCCTAAGCCGGGGCGGACATCGGACAGGTCATCAAGATTGGTACCCGACACAATCGGCAGGTCCGTGAGGCCGGCAATGCGGCCATAAAGGCTTGACTTACAATAATAACAGCGATTGACCGGATTTGCCCGATAGCGCGCATCGGCAAACTCGCCGGCGTCAACCACATGAAGCGTCCAGCCGAGGCGGTCGGCATGATCGCGCACCCGCAGTGTGGCGCGCGGCGGCACGGCCGGCGATGTTGCATGAAAGACCTGCATGGCGCTGCCGAACCGATGATAGGCAACGGCGGCCAGGGTCATGCTGTCGACACCGCCGCTGACGGCGATTGCCGGCGGCCCTATTGTATCCAGGACCCGCTGCAACTCCGCTAATCTTTCTGTTTCGCCCACGGCCCGTCTCCGGCAACTAATCCCCCATCCTTAGACGGATTTCCGCCACCAGACCAGAGCGTCCGCAATCCGATGAGGGCCGCCTGTGGGACGATGCGCCGGAGCAGGACTTTAAGTATCGTAGCGTCCGTTCCAGGGTGGGTGAAACAGCAGGTCATTAGGTTGCAGGATGATCAGACCGGATTTTTCGCCATCGTCGATCCGCTCCTCGAAATAAAAGTCGACACCGTCAAAGGCAAGGCTGAAGAACCGTATTCGGATATCGCAATACTTTTCCGCACCGAGCTCCGATAGCTGATCATTCACAAAGGTTTCCGCGTCCTCCAAGTCCTGCGCTTCGCTTGCGGACGAAAAGCAGCGTATATGGGATTCGATATGGTCACCGGCGGCCGAGAATACATGGACAACGCCATAGGCCCGGACATTTCGCCGCCATGCCCTGACTTCCCGCCGCCAAGAAACGATATTGACCAGGCCGCGCCAACTCGGCGGGTCCTCAGGGTTATGCCAGATCTCAAAGGCGAGAAACTGCCGCCCGTCGCGCAGCACCCCTATTTTGTCGGTGTGGTAACCTTCAACGCGTTTGATCGGAATGTAATTTGGAATAATCATGGCCAGTATGTTTTAGAGCCCGATTTAAAAGTATGTTTGTGTTTTCAATGGGTTAGGAGATGCCAGATGCCAGGAAAAGTGCCGCGGGCGATGCCAATCCATCGTCAAGGCGCTTTGACACCGCAGATGGTTTCTCATAACCCATTGAAAATATGAAGAGACTTTTGAATCGGGCTCTTACAAGGCAAAGTGCGCCGTCCGATCTTCGGCGGCGCCGCGCCCGGCGGCTGCCGGTTTGACTGAAATAGCGGGCGAAACCCATTGAATTAGCAATTAATCATGAAGCGAAATCAGGGAGTGTTCTCGGTCTGGGGAGGTGTTTGGAATTGGCGATTTTGGTCGCGCTTCAGGTGGCGCCCGCAGGGAGGCCCGGGTCGGCTATCGACGATCGCCGAGGCCAAGATCGGCCAAAAGCGCCGCCGATAGACACATGCCCAATCCGGGAAAACCCTCGTGGCCGTCGAGCCGGGTGCGGTATCGCAGCGTTCAGGTCGATCGCCCCGCCGCCTCGCCGTTAACGGCCCTTTGGCGGCGGAATTGGACGCCGATCCCCGCTGATTGACGGCGATTTCCGGATGGCCGGTCGATCCGCTGCCGAGGTCTCCCGCGACCCCCGCCAATCCGGCGGGGCGAATCGATAGACGGACAGTCCTATATACGGTCAGTTTTGCGCATCATTCTCCGGTACTCTCTCATCCCCAATTCAAATTTGGTACAAGTCAACGTTTCGCAAACAGGTGACGGCCGGCCTCGATACGGAAGAACGCGTGCGGCGGCATGGCAGGTCGGTATCGGCCGAATAGACAGCCCATACGCCAGGCAACCGCGCATCCTCCATCAACGTCCGCGATCCCGAGCTCTCAATATAATTCGCCGGCTTAAAATCGATCGGCATACCGTGTTGCGGTTCCGGTCAAACGGGACTCATCGGCCGGCAATTTGAAATTACCCCCGCCCTCGCCCCAAACTGAGCCAGCTTTCCGCTCAAATCTCCTTCGATGCAATCCTGATTCGCAGTGTCGCATCCTTTTTTCGCCGTTGCAATCGGTATAGTTGTATACTTCGAAAGTTCGGTGTTGGATCAAGGCGTTTTCGACCCGGATTTCGATGTCCGGCCGGTCCCACGCCCCGGTTGCCTTCCTCGTCGAGGGTATAGGTCTCCAGCGAGGCGCCTGCGCCATCGGTGACGTCTTTTTTGCGCTGAGGCGCGGCCTGGCCGGCCGGTTCCCCCCGGCCCAACCACCCGATGAGGATACCCTTGGGGTGGCCTAAGCCGGGGGAGCGGGATGGGCTTACGGACGGCTACAGGAGCCTTGGCGTATTTGTTAGACGGTTACCGTAATTCGCAATTCCACGGTAGGTAGATCACGAGGCGGCGCGCGTCATGCTCTGACATCGGCAAGATCGATGAATTGCCCGCCCAGAAGGTCTTCCTCCTCAAACATCTGCCGGAATTGTTCCGTTACCACGATCGTGCCCACACTTCCGCGCGCGTAAAAAATTGCCTGCCCCGCCCAGGATTCGGGCATCAGGACCAGGCGCTCATAGCCGAGCAGCATGCCGTCGCAGCAGCAATCCGCACATTTACTCGGCGGCCCATCCCATTCAAATTCCGATGCGGCCTGGTCGAATATCGCCCGCGACCGCACGATCGGACAGTGATAATAGGGCGGCATCGCCACATCATCAGCCATACCATTGTGCCGCACGTGTTCGAGCACCTCGACCGGATTGAAGCTTTCCAGGCCGCGCATGTCGCGGGCCTCGTAGGCCTGTTTGAAACGCTTTGAAACCAGAATCTGGTCGACCGACCCAAATGCCACGTCACCGAATTGCGCGCCATATGTTACCAAAGAGACGCGTATTGGCGGCACAATCTGCTCGCTGCCGATGAAACCCTTGCATGTCGCGCAGACCGGCGAGGCGGCAAGGGTACTTTCGGGAGCGGCGCGAAATCGGGTGAAGCCCGGGCGCTGATCCACCGGCCAGAAATTCAGTTTATAAAAGTGCACGACTAACGACCGGAATGTTTGTTCCTCGACCGACTGCAGAATCCAAGCTGCGCGAAGTACGCCGCTCAAGGCGGCGGTGGCGGCCAAAAATCGGCGAAGTCGCCGAATTCATTCCATCCCGCATCGGCGAGATCGATAAACAATTCGCCCGTTAGACCCTCATCCTCGAACATTTGCTTGAACCGTTCTGTCACGACGATCGGACCGGAACAGCCCCGTGCGTAAAAAATGTCGTGCCCCTCCCAAGTTTCGGGGATCAGCACTAGGCGTTCGTAGCTGTGCAGAACCCGGTCATAGCAGCAATCCTCGCAGATATTGTCTGGATTCTCCCACACGAATTCCGATGCCACTTGGTCATATTTGGCCCGCGACCGCACGATCGGGCAATGATAATAGGCCGGCATCGGTTCATCCGCCATTTTCCGCTTCTTTGAGTGTTTTAAGACCTCGGCAGGGTTGAAGGCCTCCAAGCCACGCATATTGCGGGCCTCATAGGCCCGTTTGAACCGCTCCGAAACCAGGATTTGGTCACCGGGGCCGAACGCGACATCACCAAATTTTTTGGTGTGGGTTTCCAAACAAACCCGTATTGGCGGTACCGCCTGAAGGCTGCCCATTGGACGATCACAAACCGGGCAATGCACGGCGTCCGCAACTTCATCATCATCATCATCTTCGTAGTAGTAGTATGTGTAACCCAACGGCTTCTCTACAAGCCCATCTTCCAGTTCAAAAAAATGCATTGCTAACAGCCTGGACCGTTCGGAAATTTGTCTTTCATCATCGGGAGATTATACACCCAACGAATGAATCTAAAAAACTCTTCTTTTGTCGCAAGCTTATGACTATCCAGCCATCTTACAACTATTCTATCATATTTCTCATGCCAGCCAAAATAGCCGCGATGAGAGAAGGGGGTTCTGCCTTGAGTGATATAATCGTTTCGGTTGATTTGGCCACGTAGTACCTGATGGCGGTTTATCGCCTTCATAATCCTAGCCGAAAACACATGATGTTTTTCCCCGGTGCATACCACTGGGTCGGTCGGCCCGCCTGGTGCACCTGCTCCGCCACCGGCGGGGGCCGGTTGGGGATCCGGTATTCCCGGCTTGTCCGGTTGCGGGGCCGGAGGAAGTTTGGGTGAATTTCCTCCTGGTGGAGATCCGGTGCCCGGCTTCTTGGGCCCGAGAACCGGTGGCGGACCACCACTCCCACCACCACCGCCGAAGAGATAGTCGCATGGCCCGCCCCAATGGCCGATGGCATCGGCCGCGCAGAGCAAAACCGCAGCAATCCCGGCGCCAACCGGTCCAGCACCTTTCGCCGTCCGCTTGCCGGAAATCTCCCTAAGCATTGCGTCTTCGCTCCCGGCAAACATCCCACTGGGATCCACCCAGTTCACCGGGTTGTTCCAGGTGTAGCGGTAGAGATTGTTGTCCCCCGCGCCGAAATAGAGCGGGTCCTCCTGCAGGAAGCGGCCGGTGGCCGGGTCGTAATCTCGGAAGCGGTAATAGTAGAGCCCCGTGCTTCTTGCGATCCGCCTTCCCGTATAGCCGAAGGGTTGGGGCAGGCTTTCTACTGCCGCGAGCCGGTTGCCGTAGCTGTCGTAGTCGTATTGGTTGGCGATCGCTGCGGCGTCGTCGGTGATGGCGCGCACCGAGCCCTGGTGGTCGGTGTGGGCGTAGTAGGAGGCTGAGCCCGGGCCGTCGCCGGTGGCGGCCTTCGGGGTGATCGCCAGCAGGTCGTCGATCACCGCGGAATAGGTCTGCCAGTTGCGCGCCCTCAGCGCGCCCAAAGTCGAGGATTCATCGATGCGCGCGGCCTCGAAGCCGTCATAGTAGAAGCGCTGCAGATAGGACGGCTCGGAGCGGTCATTGATATAGCCGCGTGCGAAGGTGCGGCGGTTCAGGGCGTCGGTGCGATAGGAGATGGAGCGCAAGGTCGACGTGGTGGTGGCGTCCGCACGCAGCTTGGCGGTGTCGATGTTGCCGTAAGGATTCCCCGCCTACGCGGGGACAGGCTCCGGTAAACCGCCAGACCCGGCCGGTGGCCTTGTCGGTGCGCTCGCGCAGGTAGCCATTGTCGTCATAGGTGAAGACATGGGTCTCGGTTTCGATCAGCCGGTCATTGGCATCGGTGACGTTGGCCGATGACAGATGGGAGGTGACCCGGTTGCCTTCCTCGTCGAGGGTGTAGCTTTCCAGCGCGGCCCCGGCACCGTCGGTGACGCCGACCAAACGGGCCATGGCGTCATAATTGAAATTGCGGGCCCGCGCCGGCTCGGCAATCCGCGTGATATCGCCGCGATTGTCGTATTGATAGGTGAAGGTGCCCAAGGCCGCGCCAAGCGCCGTCGCCTGGCTGCCGGTGATGCTGTCGACGCCGTGGGCGATTGTAGCCAGGCGACCGCTGCCGCCGGGCACGCCCGGGGTGGCGTCATAGGTGTAGCGGGTCTCCAGGCCGTTCGGCAGCCGCAGGACGGCTAGGAGAAAGTTGGTGAATTTAGTAAACTTTTACTGCAATTCTTATTCCACGGCAGTTCGACTACTAAGCTGCATGCGTCATGCTCTAACATCGGCAAGATCAATAAATTGCCCGCCCAGAAGGTCTTCCTCCTCGAACATCTGCCGGAACTGTTCTGTCACCACGATCGTGCCCACGCTTCCGCGCGCGTAAAAGATAGCGTGTCCCTCCCAGGATTCGGGTATCAAGACCAGGCGTTCATAACCGAGCAGAATGCCGTCGCAGCAGCAGTCCTTGCATTTACTTGCCGGCCCATCCCATTCAAATTCCGATGCGGCCGAGTCAAATGTTGCCCGCGATCGCACGATCGGACAATGATAGTAAGCCGGCATAACCACATCATCGGCCATACCGTTCTGTTTGACGTGATCGAGCACCTCGACCGGATTGAAGCTCTCAAGGCCGCGCATGTCGCGCGCCTTATAGGCCTGTTTGAAACGCTCAGAAACCAGGATCTGATCGACGGAGCCAAACGCCACATCACCGAACTGTCCACTATAGGTCTCCAAAGATACGTGTATCGGTGGCACAATCTGCAGACTGCCGATGAAACCATTGCATGTCGGGCAAACCGGCGACGCGGCAACCGCGTTTTCGGGATCGTTGCGAAATCGAGTGAAGCCCGGGCGCCGATCCACCGGCCAGAAGTTCAGCTTGTAAAATTGCACGGCAAACGACCGGCATCTTGAATTGTCGACACTCTGGAAATTCCAATCTGTGTAAAGTACGCCGCTTAGGGCGGCGGTGGTGGCCAAAACCCGGCGACGCCGAGATCTTGTGAGTCGGCGAGATCGATAAACAATCCGCCCAGCAATTCCTCCTCCTTGAACATCTGACGGAACCGTTCAGTTACGACTCTCGTACCAGTACTACCACGCGCATAGAAGATGTCGTGTCCCTCCCAGGTATCTGAAATCAAGACAAGGCGCTTGTAGCCGTTGAGAACACTATCACGACAGCATCCTTCACAAATGTGGTCGGGATCCTCCCAATCGAATTCAGATGCAACCTGGTCATACTTCGCCTGTGATCGCACAATCGAGCAATGATAATAGTCCGGGATTTCGAAATCACCCATTTTCCGCTTCTTTGAGTGTTTGAAGACTTCAACTGGAAAGAAATCCTCCAGTCCGCGCATATCGCGGACCTCATAGGCATGCCTGAGCCGTTCCGAAATTAGGATTTGATCGCCTGGGCCGAACGCGATATCGCCGAATTGCTTATTATAGGTTTTGAGCTCCACTCGTATCGGCGGCAAGGCCCGAAGACTACTAATGAAGCGACCGCACTTCGGGCAACGGAGTGCATCGCCTCTTCTATTGTCATCATCATCCTTATAACAGAAATAGGTATAGCCAAGCGGCAATTCGACAAGCCCGTTTTCCAGTTCATAAAAGTGCATTGCTAGCAGCCTGGTCCTTCCGGAAAGTGTTCTGGAAAATCTCCGTAGTTATATATATCGCGCAGCAATCGACGAAACTGCTCCTCCGTAGCATCTTCGTGTTCCCTAAGCCAATTTTCAATATACCGATCGTAATATCGATGCCAATAGGGATACCCGCTGTGGGAATGCGGATATCTTCCCCTTGTCATAAACTGATTCCGTGTGAACACTCCCCTAAGAGTGGGATGTTCGTTCAGTGCATCCATAATTGTCTTGGAAAGCACATGATGGTTTTGCCCTGTGCATGGCGGGCCGTTTGGTCCACCTGCTCCGCCACCAGCAGCGGCCGGCTGGGGCTCCGGCATTCCGGGCTTGTCCGGTTGAGGGGCGGGGGGAAATTTGGGTGGATTCCATCCGGGCGGCGGCCCGGTGCGCGGCCCATTCTTAGGTCCGAGAGCCGGTGGACCACCATTCCCGCCGCCACCTATGGCCTGGTCGCACGGGCCACCCATATGCCCGATCGCGTCGGCTGCGCATAACAATACCGCGGCAATACCAGCGCCAACCGTTCCAACAGCGATCGCCGTGCGCTTGCCGGAAATCTTCCTGAGCATTGCGTCTTCGCTTCCCACAAACAACCCGCTCGGATCGGTCCAATTCACCGGGTTGCCCCCCGTATACCGATAAAGGTTATGATCCCCCGCCCCGAAGTACAGCGGATCCTCCTGCAGGAAGCGGCCCGTCTTCGGGTCGTAGTCTCGGAAGCGGTAGTAATAGAGGCCGGTGCCCTTCGCGATCCGCCGGCCCGTATAGCCGAAGGGCTGGGGCAGGCTTTCCACCGCCGCCAGCCGGTTGCCGTAGCTGTCGTAATCGTATTGGTTGGCGATTGTGGCTGTGTCGTCGGTCAGCGCCCGGATGGAGCCCTGGTGGTCGGTGTGGGCGTAGTAGGAGGCTGAGCCCGGGCCGTCGCCGGTGGCGGCCTTCGGGGTGATCGCCAGCAGGTCGTCGATCACCGCGGAATAGGTCTGCCAGTTGCGCGCCCTCAGCGCGCCCAAAGTCGAGGATTCATCGATGCGCGCGGCCTCGAAGCCGTCATAGTAGAAGCGCTGCAGATAGGACGGCTCGGAGCGGTCGAACATGTAGCCCCTGGCGAAGGTGCGGCGGTTCAGGGCGTCGGTGCGATAGGAGATGGAGCGCAAGGTCGACGTGGTGGCGGCGTCCGCATGCAGCTTGGCGGTGTCGATGTTGCCGTAAGGATTCCCCGCCTACGCGGGGACAGGCTCCGGTAAACCGCCAGACCCGGCCGGTGGCCTTGTCCGTGCGCTCGCGCAGGTAGCCATTGTCGTCATAGGAGAAGACATGGGTCTCGGTTTCGATCAGCCGGTCATTGGCGTCGGTGACGTTGGCCGATGACAGGTGGGAGGTGACCCGGTTGCCTTCCTCGTCGAGGGTGTAGCTTTCCAGCGCGGCCCCGGCGCCGTCGGTGACGCCGACCAAACGGGCCATGGCGTCATAGTTGAAGTTTCGGGCGCGGGAAGGCTCGGCGATCTGCGTGATGTCGCCGCGAGTGCTATAGTCGTAGGTGAAGGTGCCCAGCGCAGATTGTCAGGTGAATACCGCCTTTGTACAAGCTGATAATTTTTTGATTTTGTACATATATCCGACAAACCGCCAATACATTACAAGTTCTCACAATCTACTGCCGGCCAAATATTAACCAAATTGTAAATTACATTATTAAACGCACATCATCTGGACTCTTTAACTTTAATTTAATAGATCGAAATACAACAGGAATAAATTTTATAATTAATAACATTTTTGAAAATATATTTTTCTTGTTATCATATTCAATCCAAAACAACGCCCTCTTAGCCCAAACAGATCCCTTGTCCGCTGCCAAGTTGATATACTCTAATCCAACTTTTTCATTCTTGTCTACGCCAATACCATGGTAATATTTTTTCCCTAAGTATAGTATCGATGGTAAATATCCATTTTTCATTCCTTTTTTGCACAAATTATACGATTTTGTTAGCATTTCTTCATCATTTTCTTTGTGTCCAATATTCGCATAGGCCATAGATAATAAATAGCAACCGTAATCCAAATTTGATGAACAAGATAATTCAAGCCACTTTATAGCTTTATGTATATTTTCCTCTACTCCCTCTTCTCCCGTCAAATAACAATAACCAATATATGATTGAGAAATGCAATCCCCTTGTTCGGCTGCAGTTTTTATTTCTTCTATTGTTAATTTTGTATCATTCATCTACATATTTACTTTTGCTTTTTTCGAGGTCTTTGCGTGTATTTCCTCTTTATATTTGGAATGCGAATTCTAATTTCCATTAATTTCTTTAATTGAGGTGGAAAACCCTGAACTGTGTAGTCAACCGGATCTCTCGAGCAAAAATGGCCTGCAAAGAATAACGCAGTAAGCCATCTCCTCGTGCTATCCTTCATTAGAGTGAGATTATGCACCCACGCTGCGAGTTCACCAACCGCATAGTTGTGTAGGCCGGCAATCTCGAAGTTATGGACTCGGACCGGCGCGTCGATGCGTGTGATCGCGGTAACTGTAAGGGTGCCGCCTTTGGCCGAAGCCACCACGTCGCCGGGCATTAACTCAACGGCATCGCGCCAATCGAGGCCGGCGTCCTCCATCTGCACCAGATAGGGATGGCCGGCGGTCACCGTGATGGTCTCGGATTTGCCGTTGCTATCCCGCACCGTCAGCCGCAGCGCCGTCTTCGCCGTGCGGCTGGAGCGGCCGGTGACCCGTTGCCAGCTCTGCGCACCGGTTTCTGTGTCGACCGCCAGAACCTGCGCCCCCACGGCCACATCCTCGATCGGCATTAAACCGTCCCGGGTGCGTATCGGGGTGCCGGTCTGAAACGAATTGACCAGGCCGAACAGGAAATGCGGCGCATCCAGCGCGCCGCCAACGGCGAGCACGGTACCGATTAGCGAGCCGAGCAGGCCCCTCTTCCGGGGATCGCAAGTTTGCCCCCTCTTCATGCGCGGACGCTTCACGCCGACGCACATGGCCAGATCGACCGCCAGAAGCGCGATTTCACCGGCATGATATTCCTCCGAATTCAGGATCCGGAAGCCGTCAGCGATGCCGTCAAACACACAAGCCACCCGGGCGCCGGCTTCGGCGACCGCCACTGCCGAGCTTAGGGAGATGCGGCTCATCGTCGCCTCTTCACCGGCGGCGTTCAACCCACTGGGATCCACCCAGTTCACCGGGTTATTCCAGGTATACCGATAAAGATTGTGATCCCCCGCGCCGAAGTACAGCGGATCCTCCTGCAGGAAGCGGCCCGTCTTGGGGTCGTAGTCGCGGTGGCGGTAGTAATAGAGGCCCGTCGACCGGGCGATCCGCCGGCCGGTATAGCCGAAGGGCTGCGGCAGGCTCTCCACTGATGCCAGCCGGTTGCCGTAGCTGTCGTAATCGTATTGGTTGGCGATTGTGGCCGCGTCGTCGGTCAGCGCCCGGATGGAGCCCTGGTGGTCGGTGTGGGCGTAGTAGGAGGCTGAGCCCGGGCCGTCGCCGGTGGCGGCCTTCGGGGTGATCGCCAGCAGGTCGTCGATCACCGCGGAATAGGTCTGCCAGTTGCGCGCCCTCAGCGCGCCCAAAGTCGAGGATTCATCGATGCGCGCGGCCTCGAAGCCGTCATAGTAGAAGCGCTGCAGATAGGACGGCTCGGAGCGGTCATTGATATAGCCGCGTGCGAAGGTGCGGCGGTTCAGGGCGTCGGTGCGATAGGAGATGGAGCGCAAGGCCGACGTGGTGGTGGCGTCGGCATGCAGCTTGGCTGTATCGATGTTGCCGTAAAGATCATATGTGAACCGCCAGACCCGGCCGGTGGCCTTGTCGGTGCGTTCGCGCAGGTAGCCATTGTCGTCATAGGAGAAGACATGGGTCTCGGTTTCGATCAGCCGGTCATTGGCATCGGTGACGTTGGCCGATGACAGATGGGAGGTGACCCGGTTGCCTTCCTCGTCGAGGGTGTAGGTCTCCAGCGCGGCCCCGGCGCCGTCGGTGACGCCGACCAAACGGGCCATGGCGTCATAATTGAAATTGCGGGCCCGCGCCGGCTCGGCGATCTGCGTGATGTCGCCGCGATTGTCATAATTGTAAGTGAAGGTGCCGAGTGCTGTGCCCAGCGCCGTCGCCTGGCTGCCGGTGGCACTCTCAATGCCATGGGCGATCGAGGCCAGGCGGCCCGTGCCGCCGGGCACGCCCGGCCTCGCGTCATAGGCGTAGCGGGTCTCCAGGCCGTTGGGCAGGCGGAGTGCGGAACGGCGGCCGGCCGGATCTCGGTCAAATTCGATGCGCTTGCCGGCCGGGGTGGTGACGGCGGTGAGCCGGTCGGCCTTGTCCCATTCGTAAAGGGTCTCAGCCCCGAATTCGTCGGTCATCGACGTGCGCCGGCCCAGCGCGTCGTAGGTGTAATCGAGATAGGCGTTGCGGTTGGTGGAGGCCGCCCGGGTCGGCCGATGCAGGGCGTCGTAGGTGAAGGCCTCCTTGAAATAGTAGGTGTCGGCGGTGAGCAGATTGTGGGCGGCGTCGTAGGTGTAGTCGCGCTGATGGATGGAATTGCGGACGGTATCGGTCAGCCGGCCGGCATCGTCGTATCGGGCGGCGACGGCGCGCGCGGTGATCGGCGGCGTGAACCGGGTCTTGCGATCGGCGAGATCGAATTTGAAGGTCGCCGCGTGGCCGAGCGGATTGGTGCGGGTGACCACCCGGTCGAAGATGTCCATCGCGTAGGTGGTGGTGCGGCCATGGGCGGCGGCGACGGAGATGACATTGTCGCGCACGTCATAGGCGGCGCGGCGTTCGTCGCCCAAAGCATCGACGGTGCGCACCAGGCGGTCGGCGGCGTCGTATTCCAGCGCGGTGCGGTTGCCTTCGGGATCGGTGATCGCGGTGGTGTTGGAATTGCCGTCGAATTCCAGCGCGACCTTGCCCCGGGCCGGATCTTGGACCGCGGATACCCGGTTGCGGCTGTCGAACGTGCGGATGAAGCGCACGCCGGTCGGGTCCTCGACCGAGAACGGGTTGCCCGCGGCGTCATAGGAATGAACGGTGAGTTCGCCCTCGCCGTTCATCGAGGTCAGCATGCGGTTCAAGGCATCATAGGTAAACGAGACCCGGCGTTCCTCGGGCAGGCCTTCGGCGTCGATGCGCAGCAGCACGTTGCCGCGGGAATCACGCACATAGCGATATCTGGTGCCCAGCGCGTCGGTGACGATCTCCAGGCGGCCGAGCGCATCATAGGTGAAAGTGGTGGTGTTGCCGTTGGGGTCGGTGGTGGTCAGCCGCAGGCCGGCCGAATCATAGGTGTGGGTGGTGACGCTGCCGACCGGATCGGTCATCTTGATCAGGTTGCCGTCGGCGTCATAGTCGTAAGTGGTCTCGGCATATTGATAGGCGGAAATGTAGTAGCGCAGGGCGACCTGCTTGCGGATCAGCCGGTTGTGATCGGGCTCGTATTCGTAAAGCGTCTCGCGTTGCAGGCCGTTGAAGGCGGCGAAACTGCCGTCATCGGCGATCTCGCGCATGGCGACGACATTGCCGTTGTCGTCGTAGTCGAGCTCGGTGCGCATGACATGGGGCAACGATGACGCAAGCTGGGCATGGGCCGGCGCAATGAGGACCTGCCACAGGCGCGCGAACATGGAGGACGGATTGTCGAGACGGGTCTGGGAGGCGCCGTCAAGGACCACGGCAAGCTGGTTGAAGACATCCGCATAGATTTGCGACGGGACGAGCGTGGAAACGTCGGACGGGGTCTCCACCGCGGTCACCAGATTGTCGGGATCGCGGCGATAGAGGGTCAGGCGCTTTAACGGGTCGCGGGACCAGAGCGGCGTGCCGAATTCGTTGACGAGCACATGGGAGCGGTTGCCGTTGGCGTCCTCGTAGACGGAATGGCGGTCCTCCTCGCGGACATATTGGCCGTCGGTTGCGCCGCCGAGTTCGGAGAGGCCGAGGGTCGCGGCGACGTTAAGGCTGACGCTGGCGCCGTCGGGATAGGTGGTGCCGGTATGGCGGCCGCCGGCACCGTAGCTATAGGTGGTGGTGTGACCGCGCTGGTCGGTCACGCCGGTGAGGCGGCCATCGGAATCATAGGCATACTGGACCGAGGTGATGTCGGGCTCGTCATATTTGATGAGTTCGCCGCGGGCGTCATATTCAAACAGCGTGGTGCGCCCGTCCGGGGTGGTGGTGGACGCCAGGCGGCCTCCGGAATAGGTGAAGGTGGTGACGAGGCCGGCGGGGTCGGTGATCGATGTGACGCGACCGTCGGCGTCGTAGGTATATTGGGTCTGGTTGCCGTTCGGATCGGTGGTCGAGACCTGCCGGCCCTCGGCATTGAAGACCACCACCGTGCCGTCCTTGTAGGTGCGCACGTAATTGCCGCTTGCATCCAAGGCCAGACCGGTGAAATCACCGGCCGGAGAGCGCAGGCCGCCGGTGCCGGCGCGGGCGTAATTGACGATGACCCGGTCATGGGAAAGCACCACCATGTCGCGCAGGCCGTCGCCGTCCATGTCGTGGAAATCGACTTCCAGGGTGATGGCGGTGCCGGGCATGGCCTGCGGCGCGGCGAATGTACCGTCACCCTGGTTGGTGGCGAAGTAGTAGCTGGTATCGGTCCTTACCTCGGGATCGAAGACCAGGTCCTGATTGCCGTCACCATTGAGATCAATGAAGACCAGGGCCCCGATTTTCGAAGGCAGGCCGGCGAATGGGATCGTTTGCGCGACCGTATATTTGGGGAAGTCGCGGCCGGAATGGTAAATGGCGATTTCATCATCGCAGACGACGGCGAAGTCGGCGGTCCCGTCGCCGTTCAGGTCGGTCGAATCGATGCGACGCTGCTGCCGTGGCGGGGTCTTGCTGCAGGTCCCGCCGTGATATTTCCAATTATAGTCCCCGGTGGCCCGATCGAGGGTGTAGAGCATCAGGTGCTGGTCGAGCACGGCTTCGGCCTGGCCGTCACCATTAAAATCGCCGGCAAGGATGCGGGACCCGCTGACCGGCGCGCCGGAGCCGGGCGCCTCGGTAATCGCGCCGTTGCCGTCATTCAAATAGACATGCGGCGCGCCGATGATGGCACCGAGAC
Organism: Rhodobiaceae bacterium; assembly: GCA_965224185.1. Classification (GTDB taxonomy): domain Bacteria; phylum Pseudomonadota; class Alphaproteobacteria; order Rhizobiales. The sequence continues at coordinate 2,134,192 of OZ245042.1, forward strand.
GCGAGCCTTCGTAAATGGCCAGATCGGTAATCGCGTCGTTGTTGAAATCGGCGGCGGCGACCGAAAAACTGTCTCTGGTATTTGCCAGTTCGGCGGCCGGTTCGAACGTGCCGTTGCCGCGGCCATAGGCCAACACAAGCGTGGAGCTGAACTGCCGCGTGGCGACCAGATCCGGTATCCGGTCCTCATTCAGGTCGGCGGCGATCACATCCGTCACGTCGGTGGCGTAGCCAAAGCCGGGATCGGACCAATTGATCGGATTGGTGAATGGCCGCCCCATGGGCACCGCGGAGCGGCGACTGAAGCCGCCCTGGCCATCATTGAGAAGCACGGCGACATGGCCCGGCGCCTCCATCATGGCGATATCCGGCCGGCCGTCCTCGTTGAAATCCGCGATCGCCAGATTGTTGGGGTTGTCCGCCGGCGTATCGAAGCTCGCCTTGTCAAAACCGGCGATCGGTTTTTCCGCCGCGAAATGTTTCAGCGTCCCATCGGGCTCTTCCAACAGGACCGAACCGTCAGGCTCGACCGTCAGGCTCTGTAGCTCTGTGATTTTCCAGCCGTCGCCATACGGGCTGTCGGAACGGTTGTTGACATAGATTTCACCGCGCTGCTCGGCGGCGACGACCGAGCAACTATAGCCGGCATAAAGCAGCATCTTGTAGTCGTAGCGTCCCGTCGGGAACAGCCGGGCGTCGAAGGAAATGCCGACGGTGATGGTCTCCACGGCGTCTTCGGACAGATCCGGCCGGGAGGCGGTCGGTTTATAGAGGGTCTGAGCCACCGCCTCGCCGGGAATTTTCACCCCGCCGACTTCGAGTTCGACGATGAATTTTTCGGGAATGGTGGCGCTGACAGGGAGTGTCAATTGCGCGGAAATAATCGGCGCCGGCGCCGCGGTCACCGAATTGTGGAGCATGGAAATGCCGCGTTGGTCGCCGACCGACTGATAATTGGCGAGCGCGAAAGCCTCGCGCAGATTGCCGTCGCCGAGCGCGCTCGGGACATAACGTTCGTTGGGCTGATCATTGGTCGCAACGGCGCCTAGTTGCAGCGGCGTAACCATGAACGACGTGCTATTGGACAATCCGCCGGAAATGATACTGATCGTGGCACCGTCCGCGCTGACAATCCCAAGACCGCTCTTGACATAGGCATTGCGTGCCGCATCCCAGGCCCAAATCAGTGCCTTTGAATCGGCCGGCAGATTGTCCCTGTTCGGCAGCGTTAAAGTCGCAGGGGGATCGAAGGAGACGCCCGGTGGATCCAGCTGATAAGCCGAACATGATCCCACCGGACTTGGATATTGCCGCGCGAGCGGAAATTCAGATAGCGTCAATGTGCCGGTATATGGCGTGCCGTCACTTGTATTTGTCGCCGAATTCGGCGGCACCGTAATGGTCACCCCGGTGCCCGGGAACGTGATGGTGTTTTCGATCGTCGGATCGATTGTCGGCGATGTGTCGCCAAGGCGTGCCAAGGTGATCGGGTTCGGCAGAATATTGTCGACCCCGACATAAGCCCGTAGCGATACCTGTGAATCGCCATAACCGGTGGATCCGGCCGCTGGCGTCGCGGTCTGGCCGTCCACGATCAGCGTGCCCGAACCGGGTTGCACATTCTGCAGCGTAAAGGTGCCGTCGGCGGCTGATGTCGTCGTTACCCCGCCATAGGAAACCGTCGCACCGACGACTGGCGTTTGCGTTCCGGCCGACAGATCGGTGGCATCATAGATCGCCCCGGATATACTGGTCGGGTCGGCCGGGTCGCCCTCTTCCACAGTGATCGACACGGTTTCCACTGTCTGGTCGATGCCGTCGGAGACCAGAAAGGTCAGGTCGTAGGAGCCCGATCGGGTGGGAAGGAAGTGGAATGTATTGGTCGCCGCATCGAATTGCGCACCCTCGGGCAGCGGCAGGGGGAGAACGAAAAACGCGATCTCGTCGCCGTCGGGATCAGAACCCGACAGGGTCAGTTGAAAGGTTTCGCCGACCTTGACGGTCTGATCGCCGATCGCACTTAGAACGGGAGGCGAATTGACGTTCGCCCCATCCTCGACCACGACCTCGAAGCTCTGCGTGGCGACGCCGCCGCGGCCGTCCTCGACCTGTACCGACACTGAATAGGCGCCGCTTGCGGCGGGCGTCCAGTCGATGACACCTGTGGCGTCATTGATGGTCATGCCGGCAGGCGCGGCGGTCAGCGTATAGGTCAGCGTGTCGCCATCGGCATCGCTGGCCTCCACGTCATAGCGATAATTCTCTCCGACCGCACCACCGGTGACCGGCACCGAACTGATTACCGGATCCGTATTGGTGGCCTCGAACAGGACGGTGCGCGCCTCACTGGTCAACGTACCGTCGGAGACGATCAACTGCGCGATATAGAAACCGCGCATGTCCGGCACGATGGTTGCCGCCGCCGACGTCGGGTTGGTAATGATCGATTGACTGCCGGCCGGCTTGAACAGCAACGACCAGGAATAGGTCAACCCGTCATTGTTGGGATCGAAGGATGCGGTACCGTCGAGTGTGACCGGATCGGCCACCAGCACCTGGCCCGGGCCGGTGGGAACGGCAACCGGCGCCAGATTACCGGTGCTGACGACGACGGTGTCATAGTCGACATGGGTGCCGTCGCTTACCTGCAATTGGAGAACGGCAAGGTCGACCGGATTGATGTTGGAATCAATGATCGGGCCGTTTGGATCGAAGACCCGGCCAGTGATCGGCGCCCAGTGAAACAGCCTGCCCGCGGCGATCGATCCGGAGACGGTTGCGGTGTTCTTCACATGGGCATTCGGCGCAAGAATCGAGCCGTAGAAGGCATCCTTGACATTAACCCGATTGGCTTCGAAAAAGTTCCAAATGACATGTTCGTAAATGGCCGGATCGGTGAACTGGGAAACAAACTGGATGCGATCGATCTGCGCGGAATGGCCGCCCACATTGATGACGATGACCCGCGCATCATTGGCGTCAAGGGCCAGTGTTGTGGTGCAGGACGATCCGCTGTCAGGTTCCCGGCACCGATGGAACAGGTCGTTGGCGTTTGAGATTTCAAAGACGGCGATACCTTGTTCATCGGGCGCTGCAACAAAGGTTACGGTCCCCGTTGCGGCAGCAGATCCCTCCACTGTGCTGTTGGATACGAGTTCGGACAAACCGGCCGCAAATCCCTCCAGCCGTGATCGGACGGCTAGCGGGTCGAGGGCGATATCCGTATAGAGATCACCGCCCGACAGATGGATGTCGGCCTTTATCTTTCCGCCGACCCGTATATCCGCCGGTCCGTCAACGAATATGTCGCCGTGCTTAGCGTCACCGAATACCACCAGGGCGTCCGATCCAGCGGCAAGATCGGCACCGTAATGGGCATTCTTCGGGTGCACATCATCGCCCACATAGGTACTGCCCGCGACGGACGACCGCGACTGCATCTTGTGAATGGAAATCGCATTGAATTTTTGTAGCAGCGCAATTGGACCATCCGCGTCAATTTCCGAGCCATCGATTAGAAACTGCACTGCCGTTGTGAAGGCGTCGGGCGTGGAAATCTCGCCGAACAAATCGTAGGGTTCGTTTCCCAATCCGATAATCGACCACAATGCCGTAATCGGATCACCGTCAGGATCCGACGATCCTGTGCCGTCGAGTTGTGCCGACAATTGCCCGTCCAGGACCTGATCCGGGCCGGCATCGGCGATCGGCGATACACCTTCGGTGGAAATGATGACCGTGTCGAAACGGGAATTGACGGTACCGTCGGAAACCTGTAGCGCCAATTCATACTCGCCGGCCTGATCAACGGTAATTTGCGGACGGGGGGACGCCGGATCGGACAAAGTTGCGGCACTCCCCGTCGGGGCGGATACTATCGCCCAATGATAGGTCAGGGGATCGCCGTCCCAATCGGTCGAGCGAGAGCCGTCCAGGGTGACGGTCGCCCCGGACGCCGAGGCGATGTCGGGGCCGGCATCGGCGACCGGTCTTACATTGGCGTCCGCGGAAACCACCAAGGTGTCGTATGCGGTGGTATGGCCGTCGTTGACAGCCAGCTGGACCACATAGAAGCCCGCGATATCGGGTGTTAAGTCAACCCGACCCAATGTTATGCCACCCAGCACCGCGGTACTGCCCGTCGGGCTCGACAGCAACGACCATGATGAGGTCAATCGGTCCCCATCCGCATCCGTGGAAGCGAAAGGTTCCAACACGGCGGTTTCGCCAATCCGCACGGATTGGTCCGGGCCAGCATCGGCGATCGGCGGCGTGCTGTTCGTGGCGATCGTGATCGTCGATTTTGAACTGCTCGCGCCATCATCATCGAATACGGTCAAACCGATCACATAGGTACCGTCAACATCGGCGATGAAGGTCGCTGTGACAGCCGAAGGGTCGCTGATTACCGCCTGGGAACCGTCAGGAATGCTTTCAAGCGACCATTGATAGGCGGCGATGGCGCCATCCAGGTCATACGACGCCGAGCCGTCGAGTTGAACCGTTGTGCCAATGGTTGTCCGTCGATCGGCCAGTGGTCGCGCAACCGGCCCGGAGGTCTCCGCTGAGACGGTTAAAATTGCCGTGTCGCTCGCGCCGGAGCTATCGGTAACGGCAAGCTGAATTCGATACATGCCCGGGACATCCAGCGGCAATTGCGACTGCAAGCCATCATTGCCGGCGAGTTGGGAGGCACTGCCCGCCGGAACCGCCAACAACAACCATTGATATTTTAACGGCAATCCGGACGAATTGATCGAATTGCCACCGTCAAGTATCAGAACCTGGCCAACCCTGACATCGGTCAGGGGCTCCACGCGCGCCAGTGGATCCGCAAATGCATTCGGTGCCATAAAGCAGCAAGCTATAAAGAAACTGAAAAAGTAATTATAATATTTATTCGTTTTATTTAAGTATTTAAGAATTACATCAGTCATTTTGCCACTAAATTTCCAGAAACCAAAATCGCACTACATTACATTCTAAGTGTCGAGTAATTTTATTACTCATACCGAGTTCTTAGTACAATAGGTTGATTTATTTCAATTAATATAACCTATTATTCGCTTATATATTGCATTGAATGCAATTTAGTGAACATTTTCAATTCGTAATAGTACTATCGTTATTTGATGTTTGGATTCCGAATCGAAACCATTGACCACAGCGAGATTAAAACTCGCGACTACCTGCCGGTCTGACAAAAATCTATTTTCAATCAAAAGGATGTAATTTGCGATTTCAATTGACCGATAATCGAGCGCCCGAAGTGCCCCGGCAAAATTCGCATTTACGTTTCGTTTACAAATCCAAACTCAAAAGTTCGTCGAGGCGATTGCGATCGTCAGAGGCATCCCGCCGATGGGCGTATCGGCGGCACCGGCGAATGTCATGCGCACCAGTTTGGGCAAATGCCTGCGATCGGGCCAAGCATCGTGCCAGCGGTATTCGCCATTCTCGACCCTTCCAAAATAGGCAAACCGAATCCGGGGCATACCAGTTAACACTGTCCTTGATTGTCGAACGGGCGTGTCGCCTTGCCGGAACAGACTTCGGTGTAGATTCAGATCCATGGTACCGTCGGTCCGATCGCTCGGCTGGACCGTGAATTCCAGCCAGTACAAACCACCGATATCCAACCGGCCATCCTGCGGCGCAACCAGCACCAATCTGTCCGGCTCACCGGCAAAAGCCAACGCCGACCGGCCGGACTGATTTCGGTAAAATTCGGGTACCGCCTTACTGATCAGCGACCTGAGAATCGATCGAGCGGCGAATTGGGCGTCCTGAGATTCCATGCGTTCCGTCGTCCGATAGGTCCGGCCGCTCATGGACGCGGCGCCGATTACCGAGGCAACGATAAGCGCCAGGAGCGCGACCGCCACCATGCTTTCCAGAAGAGAGAACCCCGCGCTATCCCTCAGACGGTGAGCGGCAGCCATGGATTTAGTTGCCCCTGGCAATCAAGATGGTTTCCAACCGGACCGCCCAATCGGGGCGGGACCGATGTTGGACATTCAGCCTCGACCAAACCGGTCGAACTTTCTTTTCCGCAACGGTTTCCGGTCCGGGTAATTCACTGTATTCCAGCGACCAGACGTGATGCGGACCGATCTGTCCCGACCGGTGAACCGCCGCAATCGGCTGCAGTGCCTGAATCTCGCTCAGCTTTGACTTGGCCAATTCGACCAATATCAATCGCTCCCGCAATGTCACGGACGAATGAAGTCCGTTATTGAAGACCAACATGGCGGCCGTGATCACAACACCGGCAACGACGAAGGCGATTATGACCTCCAATAGGACGGTCCCCCGTGCGTCATGGACGTTGGCGGTATCGGGGCCATCGGCATGCCTGAACCGCCGGGCAGGTAGCCGAAGGCGCACAACCGAGACAATCGCGCCGGTGACCCGCGCACCCATGGTCATCGATGTCCTCCGACTGTAGACTTGCCCGTGCCGGGTTGAATACTGTCTTCGTGGCCGTGAATGGCCGAGTACAGGGTTCGAACCCGCCCGGTCAACCATTCCACCGAGATATCCGCAGACCGATTTTCGTCGGCGAGGGTAATCCGTCCGCCTGAAGACGTCCCATCCGGGAAGAACACGATACGCGGGCGACCGGTAACGCTCAATTGCGCCGCCGATTCAATGCGTATCGACAGGTCCGCCGGCATGACGAGGTTTCCCGTGCCGCTATCGGCGGTAACCAGCCGCCGCTTGATCTGGAAAACAACCGAAACCGGATGATTTACGCCAATGGCACGCGCTCGGGAATGGCGCAGAAATGCCGAGAGCTCCGTCACTTTCGTGTCCAATGCCTTGCCCCGATTGTAGCGTTGCGAACCGGGCGCAATCATCGCTACGGCGAGGGCCAGGACACTCAACACAATCAACATTTCCAACAGGGTAAATCCGCGGGGCCCCTGAATGGCGACTAGATCACGCGCCTCCGGTAACCCGTCCGATGGTTCGCCACGTTGACCGGCACCGGTGGGCATGAACTTTCGCACCTAAAATGCCAGTTCGTTGACGCTCAAGATGGCGTCCATGGTACTTATGATCAATGCGCCAACGGCGCCACCGATAGCCAGAGTCAATGCCGGCGCGAGCACGGCAATGATCCGGTCGAGACGATATTCGACAAGAGCTTGATTGCGATCAGCCGCATAGGCCAGCATATCTTCGAGGCGATTGGTATCTTCTCCAATCACGACCAACCGCCGTGTTTGGTCAGGAAACAGGTCATTCTGCGATAAGACGGTGCAAAACCGCTCGCCCTTTTCGACTGCCTCTGCAATCCGTCCGGTCGCAGCCCTGAAGTTTTTGGTATGCATGGCGGTCCGCGTCAGCCGAAGTGCCTGCAGGAGAGGTACGCCACCACGCAGCAACATACCAAAGGCCCGGCAGAACCGGGTTGTCTCATTCAACCTGACCAACGATCCGAAAACTGGAAACCAGCACATAACATCCTCCGGCGTGATGGACCGCGCCCCGCGGCCTGTAATGCCTCGAAGCACCAACGCACCGGCAGCGATGATCACCAGGAGGACCATCCAACTCTCCAACAACAGGTGCCGCAAACCCAGCAGCATTCGGATCATCAATGGCGGATCAATCTGCATATTTGTGAAGAGCGGGGCGATATTCGGCGCCAGCACGAAGGCGAGAACGACAACAGCCGCCACCGACATCGCCAGGAGAAAAAGCGGATATGCAAGCGCTGATCGAATCCGCTTTTGTATGGCGTCTCGGCTTTCCAGCGCGTGCGCCAAATCGGCCAGGACAGGAATGACCGAGCCCGAATATTCGCCAGCCGCGATTATGCTGATTTCATCCTGAGGAAATCCAATCTCGGGGCCACCCAAGGCTTCGCTCAACGAAGCCCCGCCAGCCATCGCCTCACCAATCGCCCGGATCAGCCGCGCCGTATCCTTGTTCGCGGCGTTTGCGGCCATGACGCCGACCGCTTGGTCAATAGCGATATCGGCCGCCAGGAGCGACCCCAGCTCGCGATATATTGCGGCACGCCGGGCAAGGGCCAAACCGGCGGGCACCGATCCGCTGACTGTTTTGCGCCTCCTTGCGCCGCCCAGTTCCATCTGCACCGCAAACGGTCGCAGGCCGGATCCGTCGACTGATTTCAGGGCCTCGGCTTTGGACGCAGCGGCGATTGTATGTTCGACGACCTCGCCGGTATCGGTATAGGCGCGGATGCGGAATGTGTTCATAGGGTCACATCTGTATGGCGCGTGCGACTTCGCTGAGCGCGGTTTCCCGGCGGCGCACCTTTTCAAGTCCGCATTCGCGCAATCCGATCATGCCGTTGGCCATCGCCGCCTGCTGCAATTCCGCCTCCGTGGCGTTGGCGGCGACCAGGCTGCTGATGCGCGCATCGACGGCCAACATTTCATAAAGGGTGGTGCGGCCGGAAAAACCAGTCCCGGCGCAACGTCGACAACCGGGAGCGCCGGATGGCGATTGGGGTCCGAGCGGTGCATCGGCCGTTTCGTCGCGACAATCGCAGCACAGCCGGCGCACCAGCCTTTGGGCAACGATACCCTTGAGCGTGGAGGCAAGAAGATAGGATTCCAGGCCCATATCCAGGAGCCGGGTCACGGTGGCGACGGCGCTGTTGGTGTGGACCGTCGCCAAGACCAGATGGCCGGTCAGCGCCGCCTGAACCGCGATACGGGCGGTTTCGGCGTCGCGGATTTCGCCGACCATGATGATATCGGGATCCTGGCGCAGGATGGAGCGCAATATGGACGCAAAATCGAGACCCAGTTGCGGCCTGACCTGTATTTGATTTGTGCCGGCGAGATTGTATTCGATCGGGTCTTCGACCGTGAAAATTTTTGTGCGGGTGTCATTCAATTCGCTAAGTGCGGTGTAAAGCGTGGTCGTCTTTCCACTGCCGGTCGGACCGGTTACCAGAACCAGCCCGTGGCTTGCGCCGATCATCGAGCGCAGGGTCGCGACATCCGCATCGGCAAAGCCGAGCGCAGGGAATTCAAGCTTTACACGGCCCCGATGCAGGATCCGCAGAACGACACTTTCGCCGAAGGATGTGGGGGAGGTGGATACCCGGAAGTCAACCTCGTGTCCGCGGACCGGCAGGCGGATGCGGCCGTCTTGGGGTTTGCGGCGTTCGGCAATGTTTAATCGAGCGAGGATTTTGATCCGCGATACGACGCCCGCGCTCAGCCCCTTGGCGACGGAATCGACAACCAATAGCCGGCCATCGATGCGCAACCTGACCCGCATCGTGTCTTCCAAAGCTTCAATGTGAATGTCGGATGCCGATCGCAGAACCGCATCGGCGATTAGATTGTTCACGAAGCGAATGACCGGCGCCTCGCTGGCGCTGTCGCGCAACCGACCGATATCCTCCTCGGAAGCATCCTCCGCCGTCACAGAACCTTGCGGCGCATTCGGTGAATTGCCGGAATAGAGTTCGCTAAAGGCCGTTTCAAAATCGCCTCGCGCCATTGCCCGCAACCGAATGCGACAGTCCAGGACATAGGCCAATGCACCGATTTCTTCGTTTCCAATGGGGCAATGGGTCGCCAGTTCAAGCCAGCCATCGGCGTAGCGGAGCGGCAGCAGTCCGGCCTGATGGAGATAAGCGGCGGTCACTTCGGGCAGATCGACCGGCCATTGCGGCAGCATTTCCTCGGTCGCGATCTCTATATCAAGAAACGCCGCTTGCAATTCGGTCAGGCGGCTTTCATTCACCAATCCCAACTCGGTCAGGATGTGCGATATGGACTGGCCGGTTTTTGACAGCGCCGCCCGCAATCGCAACACCGACTGATCATCGAGCACCTGGCGGCCGAACATGAACTCAATAAACGCGTCAACATCATTGGCACTGCGCTGGTCAGCAATACCACCCTCAAGAGCGGAGACATGCTGGAGAATTGATACCGGCCTCACCTTAAACCTCCGGCCAGAGACCGTTGAAATCGCCACATAGATCAAACATCGTTACGTGTAGATTATCAGTCATTTTTTCAATTGCACCAGCAATTGACGCGAAATTACAATCGAAAATGTGAAATCTCAATTTACAATTGTCAATAGTTTCCTCAGTCGTTATAATGTTAATAATAACAATAATTTATCCGTATTTTTATGTACATGAGCTGACTTGCACCCGGCGATATTTCGGAGTTGGAATTGACGTTTGGGCGATTTTGGAAATGGTGGGTCGGCGAGCTCAGCTTGATCTTCTCATCCAGAATATTCAAATGGCGCCGGAAATTGATTCCCGGTGCCCTTTTGTGTGCAACGAAGGATGGTTTCACACTCAGAAGAGTTTCCGGCGCCACCGGGAATAACCTCGGCCGGGTCGGACTTGCCGAGAGTGCGACGCTCGAAAACTTTGTCGAAATGCTGAAGGTAAATCCTAGACTGCGATCCGGTTCGCCAAAAATCGGCTTCGCCGTTGATATGGAATTGTGCCTGATGCGCGAAGTCGATATGCCGACCGATGACCCGGCGCGTGTTGAGGATATCCTTGCTCTGGACCTTGAGCGTATTCTGCCGGTATCAGCCGACCGCTTTATCGAAAATTGGCGTTTCGTGGGAAGCCGAGGCAACGAAGCGGGAACCGCATCCGTATTGCATGTCGTGATCCGGCGGAGCCTCGTGGAGACCTATACCCGGTTCAAGCAGTTCTTTCACGGGCACCGCCTTTATCTTGTCGATGGCGATCGGATTGTGGATCTTGAATTCGATGTCAAAGAGTTCCTCCCGAAAACAGGATTTCAGCAGTTTCATTCCCGACTGAATGCGATCCTGGTCGCCGGCCTGGTCGTCTTGGCCTTGGCGTATGGCTGGCTGCTGTTTGATCGTCAATACCGGCTGCTCGACCATTTGGATGTGCAATTTACGGAGGTGAAAAGTGCGGTTGCCGCGTTGCGTGCGGAACAACAAGCACGTTTGGAAACCAATCAGATTATAGCGGATCTGAATGCCCATAGACACAATCGTACCTTGTCATTGCGGGCTTGGGAGGAAATTACCCGCATCCTTCCGGACACGGCCTGGCTGACCGACCTGACAATAGACGGAACCGAAGTCACCATGAGCGGATTTGCCCGCTCAGCCTCCGATTTGATCCCGTCTTTGGAACGTTCCGATCTGTTTAGCAATGTAAAGTTTGCATCACGGGTTACAAAAGACAGGGGCCTGAAGAACGAGCGGTTCAGTATTAAAATGGATGTTGGCAGACATTTCCGAAAAATTGCCGGGAGATCATGAGGAAGCCATGTTCGGACGACGTGATATTTCGCGAATTTTCGCGCTTTTACTGTTGTTTTCACTCGTCGGTGTCGTGGGGCTGTCCGGTCACCTCGTCCTGCGGGCCTACTGGACGAACGAGCGGGAGATTGCACAGCAAAAACTGGTCATCGGAAAGCTGAAATATGCTCTGGCGCATGCTAAAAAGGCGGAACATTCCTCGGTACCTGCGACGGAAGACCTGACGAGCCTCGGCTTCTTTTCCGGGTCCAGCGATGCCATCGTCGCCTCGAAACTGCAGTCACAATTGAAGTCGATTGCTACTGCCAACAAGATCACCGTCCACTCCGCGCAAGTTGCCGGCAGTCAGACGAAGGGTGACATTCGTTTCATCGGCGTGCGATTTAGCATTGTCGGTTCGCTGGCCGGGTTGCACGGCGCCTTGAGGGCGGTCGAATCCGCAAATCCCTTCCTGCTCGTAACGTTTGTCAAGATACAGTCGGATGTCAGGTCGGATTTAAAAGCTCAATCCCAATTGAAAATGGAAATCGAAGTGGCCGGCGCACTGCCCGCAGGCGACCGAAAGGACGTCAGGGGGTGACGATGGTGTCTTTGCGGCTCAACTCTCCGGGGCGCTGGTCGTTGACATCATTCTGCTTGGCCGCCGCAACGATAGGCGGACTGGACCTGATCGGGCGGTTGCCGGCGCCCATCGTCATCGACATCCCGGCCATCGAGCATGATATCGCCGCGTTCGCTGGTTCGAAAATGGAGCTCCAGCCTGCCGGTGTCGTGCCCAACCGGTTCGTCCATACCCTGGCGCGTCCGCTCTTCAATCCGTCCCGCAGGCCATTTGAGGCGCGGGCCAAGCCGGCAAAATCCGCGAAAGCGGCAATATCGTCGGCCCCTAAGATCAATGAGGCGGTTCCGATATCGGCACTCGATCTTCGCGGTGTCGTCGTCACCGAAACCGTCCGACGCGCATTCATCATCTCGCCGAAGCAGGCACAGGGACACTGGCACAGTGTCGGCGCAATAATCGGCGGCTGGACGCTCCAGGCGGTAGATCGAGAATCGGCCATTCTTAAATCCGACACCGGCTCAATAGAATTGAAAATATTCGACTTTGACAATTCAAGAAAGAAAGAAAAGTAATATTGAGTTTATATGTCAATTATTAGATTTTAATCGACCTAAAAAGTGGTGTATAAGAGAAATTATCAAGTATTTTAGTATGTATTTACGTAAAAACAATTTGAGTCGAACCGTCCTGATTTCCATAATCGGACTTATCGCCAGTGCATGTGGTACCGACGAAAAATTTGATTCAATATGGGATAGCAAATTGGAGAGCGCGGCGACTCGCTATGGCGAGGCCGGTACACGACAGGAAAGCGGCTCACCAAGGCATGTGGGCGGTATCGGACCAGGCGGTTCGGGGCAACCGGCAACGGTGACGATACAACCCGGCAGCGGCGCGTTCATAAAGTCCGGCGGCGCCCTTTATTCGGAGGAGGACACGACGGCCGGCGATCGCGGCGTGACGCTCAATCTGGTGAATGTCTCCATCGATCAAGCGGCGAAAACGATATTTGCCGACATTCTGAAGAAGAACTACCTGGTTGACAGCCGCGTTAAGGGTTCGATCACGCTGCAGACGACCAATCCGATATCAAAACGCCACCTTGTAAATTTGTTCGAGACGGTCCTGCAGGCCAACGGAGCGGTGATCGAACAGAGGGACACCTTTTACCGCATCGTGCCGGCTGCCCAGGCGGCGGGCAGCGCGCCGCACAGTCAAACCGGATCACAAGGCCAGTCCGGACCGGGCGTTCGATCGGAGGTTTTTCCGTTGCGGTATGTTTCGGCCGACAATATTCAGGAAGTCTTGAAACCGATCCTTCCAGAGGGCGCAATTCTGCGGGTCGACGGCGCGCGTAACTTGCTGGTGATTTCCGGCACTGGCCAGGAACTCGCCACGGCGCGCGACACAATCGCCCTATTCGACGTGGATTGGATGCGGGGCATGTCATTCGCATTGTTCCCGCTGAAAGCGTCCGGTCCCGATGCCATCGCAGGTGAACTCGATACCATTTTCGGAACCCGATCGGGGCCGCAAAAGGGGATTACACAATTCATTCCAAACCGCAGGCTCAACGCGGTCTTGGTTATTTCAAAACGGTCCCACAATCTGCGTCGTGCCGCACATTGGATCCAGAGGCTGGATAAGGTGGCCACCAAGAATGAGGCACAGCTTTATGTCTATAACGTGCAAAACCGGGTGGCATCGGAATTGGCGAAAATTCTGCAGGCCGTCTATCAGACATCGACCGGCGAGCCGATTGGCGTGGAACAGGCGGTGGCGCCGAATTTCCAGACGACGGTGACGTCCACCGATACTGGAACTGAAGGTGACACACCGCAAGCATCGGCATCGCCGGTCCCCAGTACAGCCGATACCGGCATCGTCGGCGCGAGCGGACAGTCCGATGCAGTCCGCATCGTTGCCGATGACACAAACAATTCGCTCCTGATAATCGCAAAGGGCAAGGACTACAAACGTCTGGTTCGCTTGATGACCCAGATCGACACGGTCCCCAACCAGGTCATGCTTGAAACGATCATCGCCGAAGTGACGTTGACCGACGAGTTGAAATTCGGACTGAAGTGGATGTTTCAACGCGGCAACAACAATTTCACCTTCACCGATTTGATCTCGGGCGGCGTGAAGTCGGTGTTTCCGGGATTTTCCTATACCTTCGCCACGGACGACATTCGGGTGGTGCTCGACGCCTTATCGAACATCACGCATGTTAACGTGCTGTCGTCGCCGACCATCATGGTCCTCGACAATCGCACGGCGACGCTGCAGATCGGCGATCAGGTTCCCATCATCACCCAGTCATCGAGTAGCGTCACCGACGGTTTGGCGCCCGTGGTGAACAAGATCGAGCAAAAGGATACCGGTGTCATCCTGTCGGTGACACCACGGATCAATGACAATGGCCGCATTATCTTGAACATCGAGCAGGAGGTGAGCGATGTGGTTCCAACGTCGTCGTCGGGGATTGATTCGCCAACCGTGCGGCAGCGTAAAATCTCCACCACGGTCTTTGTCTATGACGGGCGCAGCATTGCCTTAGGTGGGCTGATCCAGGAGGACAATTCCAACAATCGCAACCAAGTGCCCGTCCTCGGCGATATTCCGATCCTCGGACTCGCTTTCAAATCGAAGCAGGACAAGATCAAACGCACCGAACTGATCATCTTTATCCGGCCGAAAGTGATGCGCGATGCCGAGGAAGCGCGTCAGGTCACCGAGGAATACCGTCGGCAGTTATCGCTGAAGGGGCCAAGGCGCCCGACCGGACGCACCCGTATGGAACGGGATTTCAAACGGATCCTGCAATAGGCCGTGGCGTCGGTGATATGGGAATGGTCGGTGGTTCCGAAAAAGGGTTTGTCCTGATCACGGTAATCTGGTTGCTGATTCTGGTTGCGCTTCTCAGTGCATCCTTCGTTTATGTGACCAATTTGAATGCGCGCTCCAAATCGAACATCATTGCCAATGCCCAGGCGGAATCGGTTGCCGACGGGTTGATCCGTCTAGTGGCGATGAAATTGTGGAGCCGGACCGGTCTTGGGACGATGGAAATGCCGGTCAATGGCACGCCCTTTTCCTGCAAGTTCCCGTCGGTTCGACACGCCAGGATTACCATTCAAGATGCCGGCGGACTGGTGGATCTCAACGCGGCAACCGCGCCCACCCTGGCGTTGTTGTTCTCCGCGCGCGGGATTGACCGGCGGCGCATTCCGGCCCTTGTCGACGCCCTTCTCGACTTTCGGGACGCCGATGACAACAGACGGCCGGCCGGCGCCGAGCGGTCGGACTATGCACGGCTTGGCCTGCGTCCAGGACCAAAAAACGCCTTGATTGATTCGATAGAGGAACTGGATCAAGTTCGCGGCTATGATACGGAGTTGATCGAGCGGATCATCAACTATGTGACGATCCATAAAAAACGGGACGGTATAGATCGCCACGTGGCACCAGTGGCATTACTTGAAGGTTCTCGGCAATCCGGCGCGTCATCCAATCGGCGGGACCAGGCCGCCGACCGACGGCGGAGCCAATCCGCTGACCGGCGGCGGGACGCCATTTTCGACATCACCACCGATGTTGAAACGGCCGCTGGCGGCCGGTTTGCACGCCATGCCGCCATCCGCCTGACATGGAAAGACAGACAGCATCCCTATAGAGTACTGGCCTGGAAGCGGGTATGGCCGGGCAATTCAATGTCAGTCACACCGCAATCGGCCGAAGGGACGGGCACCGTGTCTCCATGCCCGTTCGAAGCGTTGAGGCTTCAACTACCGCGCTTGTCCAAGCCTCCCATCAATGGCGGTGCCGCATCCGATTGAGGCATGGATCAGGGACCGTCATTCGACTGCCGTGGAGCGCGGCAATATCGCGCCCGGCAAATGTCGACAACCGGAGCCGTCGCCTGGGAAAAGCGTGAAGGATGTTTGACGCTGCCGATAATCTCCCTCGCACGCAAGCGTGCATCGCTGGTGAACCCCTTGAAGCGGTATTGGTGATCGAGACCAAATGTGAGCAACGATAAAATGTACAGTGCGCGCCCTTGTCATATTGCCGGATCATTTTCGCCGGAGAAATGAATCCGAGGCCCCCGGGGGCGGTACATTTTCCCGGATTGAGAATGATCATGCATCTGCGCTTCGCCTTGCGGCGGGCTCGTCTGGTAGACGGAGGAGCAAATCCGGATCGGTGGAACCTGGACGTGGTTCAAAACCTGTGTTTGGCCGATTGTGCCTTGATAAAATCGAAAAGGGCCCGGACGCGCGGAGCCCGTGAGAGGTCTTTGTGAACGACAAGCCAGACATCCAGGGTGGGAATGTTTTCAGACGGGAGGATCAGCTCAAGCAATGGGTTACAATCCGCCATTATGCGGGGGAGGAGCGCTATGCCCAATCCACATGCCGTCGCCGTTTCGCGGCAGGTCGGCGAGTTTGACCGGTAGACCGCCGGTTGCTGCACCTTGTCATTCCACCAGGAAACAGGCCCCAGATTAGCGAACTCGTCCACCCAGCCGATGGTGTCGCGCCCTGCAAGATCGGCAAGCTCTTTCGGTGTCCCGGATCGGCGCAGATAGGTGCTGCTTGCATAGAGCCCAAATCGCAGCTCTGCGATCTTCAACACCTTCAGGCCACCTTGTTTCGGCCGGACCAGGCGCAAACCAATATCGGCTTCCCGCCGATTGAGGTTCAAAGACCGATCATCGCGAATCATGTCTATTGAGATTCTGGGATATTGCCGCCTAAATTCCGGCAGCGCCGGGATCAGAAACGGCGCGGCGAGCGCTTCGGTGAGCGTAATGGTGACCGTGCCGTCGATCTCCTGGTCGCGGTCCACCAAACGTGCGATGTTAAAAATCTTGGCTTCAACCGAACGGGCGTGCGGGAGGAGCCGTTCACCCTCCTCGCTCAACACATAACCGGTTGTGTTACGATAAAACAGTTGCTTGCCGAGGGCGGTCTCCAGCCGGTCGAGATGGCGACTGACCGTCGCCGTATTGACGCCGAGCAGCCGCGCCGCGCCAAGCATGCTGCCGGCCCGTTCCACAGCCACAAAATAACGGAAATCGTCCCAATTTTTCATGGTGAATATTTGCAAAACGATTTTGCAAAATCTCCGATTGCTTTGCATCAATCGCCTATATAGCCTGGAACAAAAGGACGCAAGATACTTCCAATTTCGAAGAACGCTTTGAGATGGCATTTACAACCGAGCAGATCCGGCAGTTCCAGGAAGACGGTTTTTTGATATTGCCGGAATTTCTGGACCCAACATTCGCGGCGCGCGCCGCGGATCGGTTCGAACCTATGTTTCGTGGCGAATTTCCCACCGGTCTCCAGCCGGACGAATGGAATTGGCGTGAGGGTCGGGACCGCGAAGACATAACCAGACAGATTTGCAATGGCTGGAAGAGCGATCCTATCGTCGCAGCGATTGTCTTAAGTGAGGCTGTCGGCGCTGCCTGCTCACAATTGGCCGGTTGGACAGGCGCAAGAATCGGTCAGGATAATGTGCTTTGGAAGCCGCCCGGCGCTTCGGCCCTGGGATACCATCAGGATGACAGTTACTGCCAGTGGGTCGTACCCGCCAACTACATGACCTGCTGGATTGCGCTGGACGACACGACTGCTGATGGCGGTACGCTCGAATACGTTCGGGGATCACATCTTTGGGGAAAGTTTCCGATGATCCGGCAGTTCCATGCACCTGATGATTATCATGAGGCGCTCAAAATCGCCGCGGAACAGGTTGGTCAGCGTCCGGAAATCGTTCATGTCGAAATTCCCAGAGGCGGTTGCGCGATCCATGCCGGTGCGACCTGGCATGGATCGGGCCGCAACAGTTCGCCGCAGCACCGGCGCAACCTCGTTGCACATTGCATCGCGGCCCATGCGCAGTTTCACCCCCATGAGATCAGCTATATATACAATCGATACAAACACCGTAATTCGCGCGTCATGGATGAAGATTTCTTCCCCATGCTTTGGACGGAAGAGCGCTACCGCACGCCATGGCTGCACGAATTGGATCCGCCGCCCTTCGCTTTCGATTTCACGCCGACCGACTGCAAATGAGCGACTTATCTCTTTAAAAACATCGTGATATTTCTGTATAAAAGTATCCGGTTTCCGTCCGGGCCGGGCTCGCCTATTATGGCGCTGACCACGGAGGGACTTCATGGACTTACGACGCCTGGGACGCGGTGGCCCGATGGTCTCCGCGATTGGACTTGGATGCTGGAGCTTTGCCGGCGCCTATGGGCCGACCGATGAACGGGAAAGCCATGCCACGCTCGCCGCGGCACAGGATCTGGGGATTACCTTTCTGGACACTGCCAATGTGTACGGCAATGGGGTGTCGGAGCGCGTTATTGGATCGTACCTGGCACAGCATGACCATGACTTCGTGATCGCCACCAAGGCCGGCATCCGCCGCGACCCGGTGACCAACGAGCGCGGCTTCGACAATTCCCCGGAACATCTGCAGGAGGCACTGGATCGATCCTTGACCCATCTGGGGGTCGATCATGTGGCGCTCTATTACGTCCACCGCCGGGACCCGGACAGGCCGATCGAGGACGTCATGGACACCCTGGTGCGCTTCAAGGAGCAGGGCAAGATCGGCGGCATCGGATTCTCCGAGATTTCGCCGGCCTCCCTGCGCCGTGCCCATGCGGTGCATCCGGTGGCGGCGGTGCAGAGCGAATATTCGTTATGGTCGCGGATGCCGGATCTGGGCATGATCCGGGCCTGCGCGGACCTTGGCGTCGCCTTTGTCGCCTTCTCGCCGCTCGGGCGCGGCATGTTCGCTGAGCAAACGCCGGATCCGGCGAAATTCTCCGACGGTGATTTCCGCAAGAACAATCCTCGCTTCATCGCGCCGAATTTCAATTTCAATGTCGAGGCCATCGCACCGTTCAAGGCGCTGGCCGCCCGCAAGGGCACGACCCCGCAGGCCCTGGCGCTCGCCTGGGCATTGGCGCAAGGAGATCACGTTATTCCCATTCCCGGCACGCGATCCGTCACGCATTTGAGTGAGGATGCCGCCGGTGCGTCGCTGACGCTGACCGCGGACGATCTTGAAGAGATCGACCGGCTGCTGCCGCCCGGATTTGCCCATGGCGACCGCTATTCGGCGGCGCAACTGGCCGGCGCGGAGCGCTATTGCTGATTGTGATAAGCCGGCTAAATGCACTCTCGGTATGCAGGAGGGGCGGCCTGCTGTGGTCCGCTCCCCCTCCCGGCAATCAATCGAGATCCAGATTGAACAGCTTGATGGCATTGGTGCGGCCGATTTGCAGCCGTTCCTCCTCCGTCATGACGGCGGAATCATCGAACCAATCGGCGGCGTCCTCCATGCGCTCGAAGGGATAGTCGGCGGAAAACATCACCTTGTCGGTGCCCATCACCTCCATGGTGTTGCGCATGGCCGGATCGTCGAAGAAGCCGGATGTGGTGATGACGAAATTCTGCCGGAAATATTCGCCCAGCGGCCGCCTGCCGCGATAGCCGCGCGGCGAGAAGCGCATGCGGGCATCGATGCGCCACAGGGCGTGGGGGATGAATTCGCCGAGATGGCCGATGACGATTTTCAGGCTCGGATAGTCCTCAAACAGGCCGGAGCCGCACAGGCGCAGGGAATGAGTGGCGGTTTCAACCGCGAAACCCCAGGGCGCGCTCATCAGCCAGGGATGGCCCTCATAGTGTTGCGCCCGCGACGGAATCTGCATACGCGGATGCAGGTAGAAGGGCACGTCGAGTTCCGCCACCGTGGCCCAAAAGTCCCGGTATTCGGGAATATCGTAATAGAGCGCCGAGTCCGGCACGTCCTTTTGCTGGAAGCCGTTGACCATGGCGCCCTTGAAGCCGAGTTCCGTGACGCACCGGGTCAGTTCCGCGGCCGCGACATCGGGATTGTGCATGGGCAGGGTGGCGAAGGCGCCGAAGCGGCCCGGATGGCGGGTGGCGGCATCGGCGAGCTTGTCGTTACCCTTCCGCGCCGCCGCGACCGCCTCGTCGGTATCGAGGATCGCCTGGATACCCGGCGCGTTGATGGACTGGATGGCATAGTCGATGCCGGTCCTGTCCATATGCTCCAGGCGCTCGCTGCCGACATCCAGGATCTCGCGGGTGAAATCGTCCCATTTGCCCGATTCGCCGGCAAAGGCCTTCGTATTGCCGAGGGTTTCCTCGATGGCGACATGTTCTTCAAAAGCGATTTTTCCCTTCACTTTATCGGTCCTCCCTTGCGTCTGCTTCGTATCCAAGGCCCCGTTGGCTCATGCTCCAGGCAGCCGGCAGCTTTACACCAAGGGTCGGAAACAGTGATCCATTTGACGGGCCAGATCAAAGCGGCGCAACAGGAAATCCATCTCCACCACCGTCGGGCCCGGCGTGAAAGCGGCGCTGTTCATGCTGGCCGACAGCTCGTTTGGACGCGGGATTTTCAGGTGATGATTATTACAGTCTGCCTGGAGACCTTTGATCAGGCCTCACCCCAACGGCAGGAAATAGTGACCCATTTGACTCGTTTTGCCGGCAAAGTGTTGATCGTCAGGCCGTCAGGCCCTCCGGCTCGGGCAGACCGTTGGCGCGGCAGCAGGCGGTGATCGTGTTGGCGAGCAGGCAGGCGATGGTCATCGGGCCGACACCGCCGGGAACGGGGGTGATGGCGCCGGCGCGTTCCACCGCGCTTTCAAAATGCACGTCGCCGACCAGGCGATGCTTGCCCTCTCCCCGTTCCGGCGCCGGGATGCGGTTGATGCCCACATCGATGACCGTGGCGCCCTCGCCGATCCAGTCGCCGGTGATCATTTGCGGCCGGCCGACCGCGGCGACCAGGATATCGGCGCGGCGGCACAGATCCTCGATCGCCCGGGTGCGGCTATGGGCGATGGTGACGGTGCAGCTATCGCGCAACAGCAGATTGGCCATCGGCTTGCCGACGATATTGGAGCGGCCGACGACGACCGCATCTAAACCGGACAGGGACCCCAAATGGTCGCGCAGCATCATCAGGCAGCCGAGCGGCGTGCACGGCACCATGGCCTTCTGGCCGGTGGCGAGCAGGCCCACATTGGAGATATGGAAGCCATCGACATCCTTTTCCGGGGCGATGGCGTTGATCACCAATGCCTCGTCGAGGTGATCCGGCAGCGGCAGTTGCACCAGAATGCCGTGCACCGCGGGATCGGTGTTCAGGCGGTCAATCAGATCCAGGAGGTCGGCCTGCGACGTGGCGGCATCGAGCCGGTGTTCGAAGGAGGCCATGCCGGCCTCCTCAGTCTGCCGACCCTTGTTGCGGACATAGACCTGGCTTGCCGGATCCTCCCCCACAAGGACTACGGCGAGGCCCGGCGTCACGCCGGTCTGAGCCTTGATCCGGGCAACCATTGCGGCCACCTTGTCGCGGACGGAAGCGGCGAAGGCCTTGCCGTCGATAATTTTCGCGGTCATGAAAACATCCTGTCATCGGCCGCCTTGGAGGCGGTCAGAACAGTCCTTCGATCTGGTTTTGCGCATTCAATGTAATCGATTCGGCCGAGGGCACCCGGGGCAGACCGGGCATGGTCATGATTTCCCCACAGATGACGACGATGAAGCCGGCGCCGGCGGATAGGCGGACCTCACGGACCGGTACGGAATGATTGTCCGGTGCGCCGCGCAGATTGGGATCGGTGGAAAACGAATACTGGGTCTTGGCCATGCAGATCGGCAAGTCGCCATAACCGCCCTCCTCCCATTGCCGCAACTGATCGCGGACCTTCTTGTCGGCGAGCACTTCATTGGCGCGGTAGATGCGCCTGGCGATGGTCTCGATCTTGGCGAAGAGCGACATGTCGTCGGGATAAAGGGTCTGAAACTGAGCCATGCCGCTGTCGGCAATATCCACGACCCGATTAGCCAGCTCAGTAATGCCCGCCGATCCATCGGCCCAATGGGTGCACAAAATAGCCTCCGAACCAAGGCCGGCTACATAATCCTTCACCGCCTGCACTTCGGCATCCGTGTCGGTCGTGAAATGGTTGATGGCCACGACGGCGGGCACGCCGAAGGACTTGATGTTTTCGACATGGCGCCCGAGATTGGCGCAGCCGGCCTCGACGGCGCTGACATTCTCCTCGCCGAGATCCGCTCTGGCGACGCCGCCATTCATTTTCATGGCGCGGATGGTGGCGACGATCACTACCGCGTCCGGCGCCAGGCCCGCCTTGCGGCATTTAATGTTCATGAATTTTTCGGCCCCCAGATCGGCGCCGAAACCGGCCTCGGTGACCACGTAGTCGGCAAGTTTGAGCGCCGTCTTGGTGGCGACCACCGAATTGCAGCCATGGGCGATATTGGCGAAGGGGCCGCCATGGACGAAGGCCGGATTGTTTTCCAGCGTCTGCACCAGATTGGGCTGCATGGCGTCTTTCAGGAGAACCGTCATGGCGCCGTCGGCCTTGATGTCGCGGCAAAAGACGGGCGAGCGGTCGCGACGATAGGCGACGATGATCTCGCCCAGGCGGCGTTGCAGGTCGTCGAGGTCGGTCGCCAGGCATAAAATTGCCATCACCTCGGAGGCGACGGTGATATCAAATCCGCCTTCCCGCGGAAACCCATTGGCGACGCCACCCAGTGAACAGGTGATCTGGCGCAGGGCGCGATCGTTCATGTCCATGACCCGCCGCCAGGCGACGCGGCGGATATCGATTTCCTCAGCATTGCCCCAATAGACATGGTTGTCGATCATCGCCGACAGCAGATTGTGAGCCGCCGTAATGGCATGAAAGTCACCGGTAAAGTGGAGGTTCATATCCTCCATCGGCACGACCTGCGCGTAGCCGCCGCCGGCGGCGCCGCCCTTCATGCCGAAACATGGGCCGAGCGAGGCCTCGCGGATGCAGATCGCCGCCTTTTTGCCGATCGCGTTGAGACCGTCGCCGAGACCCACGGTCGTCGTGGTCTTGCCTTCGCCGGCGGGGGTCGGATTAATGGCGGTCACCAGGATCAGCTTGCCATCGGGCCTGTCGCGCTGGGCGGCGATAAAAGCGCCTGACACCTTCGCCTTGTCGTGGCCGAAGGGGACCAGATCGGCAGCCGGTATGCCGAGCCGCTCGCCGATTTCAACAATCGGCTTCTTGTTCGCCTCACGGGCAATTTCGATATCGCTTTTGACGGACATAATCTCTCCTTGATCCGTGCGACTTTTAGGAATTCGCAACTGTCACCATCATCGGGTCGCTACAGCCTGCCACCATGCTCTAGATAGTCGGGCCAAGCGTTGGTGTTGAAAAACCGCCATGTTTGCAGCCAAATCCGCCGATCCCTGTACGCTGGTCGACGGCGTCTCGGCGCGGTGAGAACGCCCGAATTCCGGATCATGGGTCATCGGTCAGGCGACATAGTCGATCGATGTCTCGATCGCATGAAGAAAGGAGCGCGCCGAGGACGAGGCCGAAAGCAGCAGGAAGGTATCGGCGTCCTCGCGCAGAATGATCGTGCCCATATGCTCCATGACCGTGCGTGCCACCTGCCCGACCTCGAAGACACGGTCGTGCAGATCGACCGGACAAATGCGCGCCAGCACATCACGGACCAAAGGTCCCGACACTCGCATGGCAACCCAATTGTCGGACTGCAAGGTGAGATAGCCGGCATCACCGAGCCTTTCGGCAACGACGTGCGTGGCGTCGGCTTCGTCATTGGTGAATACGGCGAAGGCCTGGTCGAGTTGCAGGCCCAGGAAGCGGGTCGCGCCATTCGCCGACCGGCTGGACCGGCCGGGGACGGGGAACGGGCAGCCAAAGGCCTTTTCCATGGCCCCGTTCAGCGCCTTCTCGCCGCCACGCGGGACGGCGATGGAGACAATCGCCAGGTCGACGATTTCGGTCAGGGACAGACCGACTGCTATCTTGGCGTGGCCGCCCAGAAGCGGCTTTGCGGTCAATGTAAAGTCAGGCACGCAGACGCTCCCCCTCCGGATCGATAAAATGAGGCGAGACGATTTCGACCTCGATATCGGTGCCGCGCACCAGATCGACGGCGCGCACGGTCTCGCCCGTTCGGCTGTCGCCGGAAGCGATGAAACCGAGACCGATGCTGTGGCCGAGAGACGGCGAATAGGCGACCGAAGTCATCCAGCCCTGGTCGTTTTCGGTTACCGGCTCCGCGCCGGGGGCGACGAAATGGGCGCCCGCCGACAACAGGCGGGACCGATCGACGGGGACAAAGCCGACAAGCCGCAGATCGTCGTCGCGGTTGAGCGCCTCGCGCTGCGACAGCACATTGCCGATGCAGTCCTTTTTTTTCGACACCATGCGGCCGAGGCCGAGATTGGCGGCGGTGGTCTGGCCGGTGAGCTCATTGCCGGCGGCATGGCCCTTTTCGATCCGCAGCACGCCGAGCGCCTCGGTGCCGTAGGGAATGGCATCGAACTCCTCCCCGGCCTGCATCAGCACGCGGACCAGGCTGTCGCCATAGCGGGCGGGAACGGCGATTTCATAGGCCAGTTCGCCGGAAAACGAGATGCGGAAAAGCCGCGCCGGGGTGCCGCCGCAGACGGTCAATTCACCGCAGGCCATGAACGGGAAGGCGTCGTTGGAAATATCGTGGTCGGGATCGACGATTTTTCGCAAAAGATCCCGGGATCGCGGGCCGGCGACGGCGAATTGCGCCCAGCCGTCGGTGGTCGAAATCAGGTGGACGTCGAGATCGGGCCATAAACATTGCCGGCAAAATTCCAGATGCCGGAAGACCGGGCCGGCATTGGCCGTGGTCGTTGTCATGACAAAATGGGTTTCGCTAAAACGCGCCGTGGTGCCGTCATCCATGGCGATGCCGTCCTCGCGCAGCATCAGGCCGTAGCGCACCTTGCCGACCGGCAGTTTGGCGAAGGCGTTGGCATAGACGTTGTTTAAGAATTGCGCCGCATCACGGCCCTGGATGTCGATCTTGCCCAGTGTGGTGACATCGCAGATGCCGACGGTGGTGCGGGTCTGCAGGGCCTCGCGGTCGACCGAGTGGCGCCAATGAGTGTCACCGGCTTTCGGGAACCATTGGGCGCGCAGCCACAGGCCGGTCTCGACGAAGACGGCGCCCCGCTCCTCGGCCCAATCATGGCTCGGCGTGCGGCGAACCGGACGAAAGTCCCCGCCCCGCGACCGGCCGGCAAGGGCGCCGATCGGCACCGGCGTATAGGGCGGGCGGAACATGGTCGTGCCGGTATCGGGGATCGTCTTGCCGGTGCATTCGGCCATGATCGCCAGTGCGGGAACATTGGCGGTCTTGCCCTGGTCGGTGGCCATGCCCAGGGTGGTGTAGCGCTTCAAATGCTCAACGGATGCGTAGCCCTCGCGGTGGGCGAGCTTGACATCCTTGACGGTGACGTCGTTTTGCGGATCGAGCCAGGCCCGGCCCTTGCTTTCGCCGACATGCCAATAGGCGGTGGCGTCGGTCGCCTCGTCATCGGCACGGGGCACGTCGCCCGGCGGCGGCGCGAAACCGAGATCCTCAAGCGCCCGGCCTGTCTTCTCAGCGGCCTCGGTCAGGCAGGCGGCAAGCGACAGGGATCCGTTCGCCGCGCCGATGACGGCCATGCCCGGCGGCAGGCCGGCAGGCGGCCGGAAGGCAGCGATAGCATCGTCCCAGACCGGGCGACCGTTCTGGTGGCAGGTCAGATGGACATTGGGGTTCCAACCGCCGGACACGGCCAGGCAATCGGCGTCTATGCGGCTGCCGTCATCGAGCGTCAGCGAGGTCAGGCCGGCGCGGCCCCTGGTTCCGACAATCCGTGCGCCCATATGGACCGGAACGCCCGGATTGTCCGGAGCGGCTCGGGAATTGCGGATATCGATCACGGCGCTGACCGTGACCCCCTTTGCATAGAGATCCGAAGCCGTGCGCCATCCATCGTCATTATTGGTGAAGACGGCGACCTGGTTGCCCGGCGCAACGCTCCAACGATTGACATAGGCGCGGACCGCGCCGGCAAGCATGATGCCCGGCCGGTCATTGTTGCCGAAGGCGATGGCGCGCTCGGTGGCCCCGGCGCATAACAGGGCGCGCCTGGAATAGATGCGCCAAAGAACCTGTCTTGGCTTGCCATCGGATGCGGGCAGATGGTCGGTGCGGCGCTCCAAGGCGCTGTAGATGCCGTGGTCGAAGGCGCCGTTGACGGTGGTCCGCGTCATGACACGGACAGTATCAAGGGACCGCAATTCGGCGACCGTTTCGGCCGCCCAGTCATGACCGGCCTTGCCGTCAACCTCATGGGTTTCGGCGTTCAACCGGCCGCCCGGCAGAAAATCCTCGTCCGCCAGTATCACGCGCGCACCGGCACGGCCGGCGGCAAGCGCGGCCAGCAGACCGCTCGGACCGGCACCAATCACCAGGAGATCGCAGTGCAGGAAACCCTTGTCGTAGACGTCGGGATCCTCTTTCCCCGACAGGGCGCCGAGCCCGGCCGAGGCGCGGATGATGGGTTCGTAGACCTTTTCCCAGAACGCCTTCGGCCACATGAACGTCTTGTAATAGAAGCCCGCCGACATGAAGGGCGCGAACCAGTCGTTGGCGGCCATCAGGTCGGTTTCAAGCGACCCGCGATGGTTCTGGCTGGTGGCTTCAAGACCGTCATAGAGCTCCGCCACCGTCGCCCGTGTATTGGGTTCGGAATGCGCGCCGGATCGCAGATGGACCAGGGCATTGGGCTCCTCCGAACCGGCGGTGAAGATGCCGCGGGGCCGGTGATACTTGAAAGAGCGTCCGACCAAGCGCTGACCATTGGCCAGCAGGGCCGAGGCCAGCGTATCGCCGGGATGGCCGGTCATGGCCATGTCGTTGAACGAAAACGCCAGGCTGCGATTGCGATCGACAAGGCCGCCCGGCAGGCGATGGGTTTGGGTCATCCGCCGCGCCCCCGGGAAAGCGCCACGTCGCGCGCCAGTTCCACCTTGGTGATTTCATGGGTGACCGTGTCCCGGGTCACGACCAGCCAGGAGCGGTCGCCCTGTTCGTGATACCATAATTCCTTGTGCAAGCCGGCGGGGTTTTCGCGCAGATAGACATAGTCGAGGAACTTTTCCGGCGCCTCCGCATCCTGCCAATCGGGACGGTCGATCAGGGACGCATCACCCAGATAGGTGAATTCGGCGGCGTCGCGGGGGCCAAGCAGGGGATGGTTGATGATCACGGGCCCGGCTCCTCAGTGCAGGTTGGGGGTCGGGCCGACCCCCTTTTCGTCGATCATGGCGCCGAGGCGAAAGCGATCCAGCCGGTATGCAGCGGCGACTTCGTGCGGTTCGTCGCGGGCCAGCAGATGGGCGTAGCAGAAGCCGGATGCCGGCGTCGCCTTGAAGCCGCCATAGCACCAGCCGCCATTGAAATAGAGGCCGTCGATAGGGGTCTTGTCGATGAACGGCGAGCCGTCCATGGACATATCCACATTGCCACCCCAGGCGCGCAGCAGCCGGGCGCGGCCGATCATCGGCATGATCGCCATGCCGCCCTCGCAGACATCCTCGATGGTCGGCAGATTGCCGCGCTGGGCATAGGTGTTGTACATGTCGATATCGCCGCCGAAGACCAGGCCGCCCTTGTCGGACTGGCTGACATAGAAATGGCCGGCGCCGAAGGTGATAACGCCGGGGATGACCGGTTTCAGCCCCTCCGACACGAATGCCTGGAGCACGTGGCTTTCGATCGGCAGGCGCATGCCGGCCCGTGCCATGACCTTGCCGGAATTGCCGGCGACGCAGACGGCGACCTTCTTCGCGCCGATCGGTCCGCGGGATGTTTCGACGCCGCGGCAGACGCCGTTTTCGATCCGGAATCCGGTGGCTTCGCAATTTTGCAGAATATCGACGCCCAGGCGATCGGCACCGCGGGCATAGCCCCAGGCCACGGCGTCGTGGCGGGCGGTGCCGCCGCGCGGCTGCCACAGACCGCCCTTGATGGGAAAACGGGCATCGTCGAAATTGAGGAACGGGCACATTTTGCGCACGCCCTCCCGGTCGAGCAGGACGGCACCGGCATCGGCCATCATCATGGCGTTGCCGCGACGGGCGAAGGCGTCGTGCTGGGGATCGGAATGGGAGAGGTTCAAGATGCCGCGCTGGGACACCATGATATTGTAATTGAGCGTCTGTTCCAGGTTTTCCCAAAGCTTCATGGAGAGCTCGTAGAACGGCTCGTTGCCCGGCAGCATGTAGTTGGAGCGGATGATGGTGGTGTTGCGGCCGACATTGCCGGACCCGATCCAGCCCTTTTCCAGGACGGCCACATTGCGGATGCCGTGTTCGGCGGCCAGATAGTAAGCCGTGGCGAGGCCGTGACCGCCACCGCCGACAACGATGATATCGTAGTCGGTCTTCGGCTCCGGATCTCGCCAGGCCGGTTTCCATCCCGTATTGCCCTTAAGGCCCTCCCAGAGGACCCGAAAGCCCGAATAGCCCATCCTGCATTCCACCCCGAATCGTGATTAGAACATCGTCCGGCCATTTAGACTCATGGAATGGCGTGCGAGCGAACGATGTGCTGGGCGCACCATTGCCTGCAAATTTCGATTGCGCTTTCAAAAATTGGAAGCAAATATGTCGGAAATGGACAGTTCCGATACCAGGGTGCCAAACGAGCCGGATCTTTATCGGGTCGGCGTATTGCTGATCGACGGCTTCTCATTGATGTCCTACGCGTCGCTTGTCGAACCGCTGCGGGCGGCCAATCTGTTTTCCGCCAAGCGCCTTTATGAGGTGTGCAACTTCCCGGCGGCCGGCGACCAGGCTCTCAGTTCAAACGGTACGGCCGTCGCGCGATCCGACAGCAAGGCAGAGCCAGGCGATTTCGATCTCTTTCTGGTCGTCGCCGGCGGGGAGCCGGCGGATTTCCTGAAACCGCCGGTCGCCGGATGGCTGCGCCGGCTCGATCGCCATGGCGTGACGCTGGGCGGCGTATCCGGGGGAACGCTGGTGCTCGCCGCCGCGGGGCTGATGGAAAACCGGCGAATGACCGTGCATTGGGAACACGCGCCGGTGCTTGCAGAAATGTCACCGACGCTGATCATCGAGCGCAGCCTTTATGTGTTCGACCGGGACCGGGTGACCTGTGCCGGCGGCATCGCGCCGATGGACATGATGCATGCCTTGATCGCCACCCATCATGGGACCGCGTTTGCCAGGCTGGTCAGCGACTGGTTCATGCATACCGACATCCGGCCGTCGGAAAGCGTGCAGCGGTCCAGCCTGATCGAACGTTACGGCACGACAAATGCAACGGTACTCGACACGATCGAGATGATGCGCAGCCATCTGAGCGATCCGCTGGATCTCACGCAACTGGCGGCCGCCGCCAATGTGGGGCCGCGGCAGCTCAATCGGCTGTTCCGCGACAAGGTCGGCCGCTCGACCATGAGCTTCTACCGGATGTTGCGCCTGGAAAAAGCGCGCAATCTGGTGCGCAATTCATCGCTCGGCATGACCGAGATCGCCTATGCCACCGGCTTTGCCAGTTCGGCACATTTTTCCAAGGCCCATAGCCAGATTTTCGCCGAACCGCCGAGCGCGCTCAGGATGCGCCCATGACGCCCCAGTCCGGCGCCGAGGCGCTTGGCAACGGCCGGGGCGCTCATTGCGGCATGGCGCCCAAACCTCCCATTGCCAACCGCCCGCCGTTCCTCTATAAGCGCGCCAGCCGTGCCTGCACCCCTGGAGGAGCCACGGTGATCGGGCCGTTTTGACGGCCTTCTTCATTCTTTAGGACTTCAAGGAGTACCACCATGAGCCAGGACATTGCGCTCAAGGCCGAGGTGCGCGAGCGGGTAGGCAAGGGGGCGGCCCGCGCATTGCGCCGAGACAACAAGATCCCCGCCGTCATCTATGGCGACAAGAAGCCGCCGATCCCCATCGCGCTGCCCTACAAGGAGACGTTTCAGTATCTCCATGCCGGCGGTTTCTTGACCACGCTGGCCAATATCGAGGTCGACGGCGAAACCATTCAGACCCTGCCGCGCGACTATCAGCTCGATCCGGTGCGTGATTTTCTCATTCACGTGGATTTCCTGCGCGTCGGCAAGGGGTCGCGGATCACCGTGGAAATCCCGGTGCAGATCATCAATGAGGAAGAAAGCCCGGGCCTGAAGCGCGGCGGGGTGATCAACTTCGTCCGCCATACGGTGGAAGTGGAATGTCCGTTCGATGCCATTCCCGATCAACTCGTCTGTGACGTCACCGGCCTCGACATCAACGATTCGGTGCATATTTCGGCGATCGATCTGCCGGAGGGCGTGGAACCGACCATTCGCGATCGCGACTTCACCGTCATCACCATCGCCTCGTCCGCCGGCCGTAAGGAAGAGCTTGCGGAGGCTGCCGCCGAAGCCGAGGAGGCCGAGGGCCTGTTGGACGAGGACGGTGTCGAAATCGCCGAGGGCGAAGGCGAGGGCGAAGCCGGGGAAGAGCAGACCGACGAAGAGCAATAGGCGCTCGCCGGTCCCCGCACGCGGAGATGAGACGTGTTGCTATTGGTGGGGCTCGGCAATCCCGGGCCCAAATACGCCAACAACCGGCACAATATAGGCTTCATGGCGGTGGACGAGATCGTCCGCCGCCATGGCTTCGGTCCGTGGTGCTCCAAATTCCAGGCGCTTATCAGCGAAGGGACTCTCGCCGGCCGCAAGGTCATGATCGCCAAGCCGGCGACCTTCATGAACGAATCCGGCCGGGCACTCGCCGAAATCATCCGCTTCTACAAACTCGATCTCGACGACGTCATTGTCATTCACGACGAGATCGACCTGCCACCCGGCAAGATGCGGCTGAAATCCGGCGGCGGCCATGGCGGCAATAACGGCCTGCGCTCCGTCTGCCGGCATATTGGCAATGATTTCCGCCGCGTGCGCATCGGTGTCGGCCATCCCGGCCGCAAGGACCTGGTCGCCCGCTACGTGCTCCACGATTTCGCCAAAAGCGACCGGCAGTGGATCGAACCCTTGATCGACGCGATTGCCGACAATATCGGGCTTTTGGCCGCGGGCAAGGATGCCAGTTTCGGCAACAAGGTGCATCTGACGCTCAATCCGCAAAAACCGGAGCGGCCGAAGAAACCGAAAAAGCCAAAGGACCCGGCCGACCGGGCGTCGGAAAAGCCGGCGACGGAGGACGCAGCACCTTCGGACGGCGCCAAAGGCCCGATGGCGGCCCTGGCCCGCCTGTTCGGAACCGGAAAGGAGTGACAAGAATGGGGTTTCGATGCGGCATTGTGGGCCTGCCCAATGTGGGCAAGTCGACGCTCTTCAATGCCTTGACGCGCACCGCCGCCGCCCAGGCGGCCAATTACCCGTTTTGCACCATTGAACCGAATACCGGCGAAGTGGCGGTGCCCGATACCCGTTTGTGGCAGATCGCGAAAATCGCCAAGTCGGCGAATGTGGTGCCGACCCGGCTTACCTTTGTGGATATTGCCGGCCTGGTGCGCGGCGCCTCGAAAGGCGAGGGGCTCGGCAATCAGTTCCTCGCCAATATCCGCGAGGTCGATGCGATTGCCCATGTGGTGCGTTGCTTCGACGACGACGATATCGCCCATGTGGATGGGCAGGTCGATCCGGTGGCCGATGCCGAAACCGTGGAAACGGAATTGATGATCGCCGATCTGGAAAGCCTGGAGCGGCGGATCGACCCGTTGCGCAAACGGGTCACCGGCGGCGACCGGGAGGCCAAGGCCGTCCTGCCGATCATGGAGGCGGCATTGGAGATCCTGCGCGACGGCCGGCCGGCCCGCATGCTCGACGTGCCCCCGGGCCATGAAGCGGCTTTTAACAATCTCAATCTTCTGTCGTCGAAGCCGGTTTTATATGTGTGCAATGTGGCCGAGGCGTCCGCCGCTGCCGGCAATGCCTATTCGGAAGCCCTGGTCGCCAAGGCGAAAGCCGAAGGTGCGGGTTTCGTTGTGATCTCCGCGGCGATCGAGGCGGAGCTCGCCCAGCTCGACGAGGCCGATCAGGCGGAATACCTGCAGGATATGGGCCTGAAAGAGCCGGGCCTCGACCGGTTGATCCGCGCCGGCTACGACCTGCTCGGCCTGATCACCTTCTTCACCGCCGGCCCGAAGGAATCCCGTGCCTGGACCGTGCGCCGTGGCACCCACGCGCCGCAAGCCGCCGGCACCATCCACACCGATTTCGAGCGTGGCTTCATCCGCGCCCAGACCATCGATTTCGACGACTATATCGCCCTCAACGGCGAGGCCGGCGCCAAGGAAGCCGGCAAGGCCCGCGACGAGGGCAAGGATTACATCGTGCACGACGGCGATGTGATCCTGTTCAAGTTCAATACGTGAGCCGAGGGATCGCTACCGCGCGTTTGACGGGAATCATACCAAGGGCCGGCTACTCGGCGGCCTCCGATGACACCGGCGCCGCGGCCCGCACGGCGGCGTCGACATGACGCTCGAACTTGGAAAAGTTGTCGATGAACATGGCGATCAACCGTGCGGCCTGGGCATCATAAGCCTCTTTGTCCGACCAAGTCGACCGGGGGTCGAGGATCGCATCGTCGACATCGGGAACGGCGACCGGCACCTCGAAGCCGAAATTGGCGTCGGTGCGGAATTCGGCATCGCGCAGGGATCCGTCAAGGGCCGCCGACAGGAGCGCCCGCGTCGCCTTGATGGGCATGCGCGACCCGGTGCCATAGGCGCCGCCGGTCCAGCCGGTATTGACCAGCCAGCAATCGGCGCCATGGCGGGCGATCAGATCGCGCAGGAGATTGCCGTATTCGGACGGATGGCGCGGCATGAACGGCGCGCCGAAACAGGTGGAGAAGGTGGCCTGGGGTTCGGTCACCCCCTTTTCGGTGCCCGCCACCTTCGCCGTATAGCCGGACAGGAAATGATACATGGCCTGGGCCGGGGTTAATTTGGCGATCGGCGGCAACACGCCGAAGGCATCGGCGGTCAGCATGATGATGTTGTGCGGGTGGCCGGCAAATCCGGTATCGCTGGCATTGGGAATGAAATGCAGCGGATAGGCGCAGCGGGTGTTTTCCGTTTTCGATCCGTCATCGAAATCCGGCACCCGGGTCACCGGATCGAGCACGACGTTTTCAAGCACCGTGCCAAAACGCTCGGTCGTGGCGAAGATTTCCGGCTCCGCCTGGCGCGACAATTTGATGGTCTTGGCGTAGCAGCCGCCTTCGAAATTGAAGATGCCGGTGGCGCCCCAGCCGTGTTCGTCATCGCCGATCAGGGTGCGTTTGGGATCGGCGGACAGGGTGGTCTTGCCGGTGCCGGACAGGCCGAAAAACACCGCCGTGTCGCCGTCCGGGCCGACATTGGCCGAACAATGCATGGGCATGACGCCGCGCGGCGGCAGCAGATAGTTGAGCACGGTGAAGACCGATTTCTTCATTTCGCCGGCATAGGACGTGCCGCCGATCAGGATGACGCGGCGTTCGAAGTCACAGGCGATGACGGTCTGCGACCTGGTGCCGTGGCGCGCCGGATCGGCGGCAAAGGAGGGCAGGTCGATGATCGTCAATTGCGGGTCGAACGTGGCCAGGTCGTCTCGTGGCGGGCGGATCAAAAGATTGCGGATGAACAGGGAATGCCAGGCGAATTCCGTGTAGACGCGGGCGGCAATCCGGTTTTCGGGATCGGCACCGCCATAAAGATCCTGGGCGTAGAGATCCCTGCCCTCGGCGTGGGCGAGAAAGTCGGCGTGCAGCGTGTCGAAATGGTCCGGCGTCATGGGGGCGTTGTTGTCCCACCAGATCGCTTCATCGTTTTCAGGGCGGCGGACGATGAATTTATCGCCGGCGGAGCGGCCGGTATGTATGCCGGTCTCCACGGTCAGCGCGCCGCCGGCGGCGGTCACGCCTTCGCCGTCCCTGATCGCCCGTTCGTAGAGATCGGGTTCAATCAAATTCCAACAGACGCTGTTCAGATTGCGAAATCCGATCGAATCGACGCCGATCGTGCCGTTGCGATGGCCGACTTCCTTCACGTCTCAATACCCCCGGGTCATTCGATCGTAACGCGACCGCTCGACGATTTTGACAGGTCCTTCGGCCGCTGGTCCAAATGCGCCCCTTGTAAAACCGGTTCAAGCGCCGACAAGGTGGCCGGACCCTAGGTGACATGCGGCATGGAGACAAGCGCGAATTTTGAGCCTTGGTTATGAATTGTCGAGCCTAAATCGATTTAGGGTATTTTAATCGGTTTAACGCGGCGCCATGAATAGCCTGGCCCGGTCATGGGGCGGTCGCCGGTTTTGGTGCATGAGCGCGATCAGCGCCGGGCTTTGGCTTGCGCGGTCGCGGTCAACTGTCGCAGGGCATGGCGCAAGGCGTCGGGTGAGGCGACGGGTTCGGGAAACCGCAGGCGCCGAATGCGGGTTCCATCGGCCAGATCCAAGCCGTCCGGATCGCAGGCAATTACAGTCCAGGTGCCTTCAGATTCCCCAAGTAACCCGGCGGCCAAAAGTCCAGGGCCTCGCGGTGATCGGAGTTAAGATCGAAGATGATATCGGCTTCTTTGGCGACCAGTGACGCGGCGTCATCGATCCCGATCAACAGATCCGTGCCGGCGATGTCGACGATGCGGCCAAATCCGGCGACCAGGTGGGCGCTTGCCGGCACCAGGCGGTAGATATTGAAATCGGCAAAATCCGCGTAGTCGGCGGCGCCGGGATGACGGGCGATATAGCGGCTACGGGACACATCATCCGCCGTCACCGCAATATCGCCGCTCACCGAAAGGCGCGCGCCTTGCAGCGGATCGCCGTCGCCCTGATCGTCGACCATCAACGACACCCGCGGATCGGCCTTCAGATTGATCGTGTGCCGGGCGAGATCGGACAGGTGGCAAATCGGACTGCCGTCCGGGTCGCTGGCGACGGTCACCAGGGATGCGTAGGGGCCGCCGGTCTTGGCGTCGATGGTCGCGAGAGCCGCGGTGCGCGCGCAGCGCAGCAATGCGCGGGCCGTGGCGACGGCATCGAAGGGTTCGGTCTGGGTCATGGCGGCGATCCTGCCATGGTCGGGCCGGGCCGGACAAGACGGGTGAAGACCTTGCCGACGGGATTAACCCTTGCGCGGCGATCAGCCATGGGGCAATTGGCAGGGCGTTGCAACCATGGCAGTATCCGCCGGCGCCCCAATCATGACTATCAACAGACCTAGTGGAGTAGTACCGATGATCATGTATTCTCGGGAATTGACGGTGAATTGGGGGGAATCCGATCCGTTCGGGCTGGTCTATTTCCCGTTGATGCTCGCCTGGTTCAACGATACGGAACATGAATTGCTGCGCGCGCTGGGTTTCCCCACCAACAAGCTGATCGCCGAAAGCCGCACCGCCTTCGTGATGGGGGACATCCATTTCCGGTTTATCGGTCCGGCGGCCTATGGCGACCGCATCCGGACCATCATCCAACTGGTCAAGATCGGCAAGTCGACCCTGCATTGGGACTGCAAGGCGGTAAAGACCGATAACGGCGACACGGTGACGGAAGGCCGCGCGATCCGCATCCATGCGCAGATCCAGGACGACGGCAACATCAAGGCCGTGGACATTCCCGACGACCTGCGCGCGGTCCTGAGCCAGGCCGGGTCGCTGATCCAGACGGAAGTCAAGAACGGCGCCATCATGGACGAGGATTGACCGCCGCCGTCACGGGCAGCCCCTGGCAACGTGGAAAATGGTCGATTGACTTTGCCGCCAATGTAAAGAACGGTGGCCGGCGTTTTCTTTCGCGCATGCATACGTTCAAAACTTGCCCCATCGATCGTCCATCCCCGCCCCGTCGAACCCGGTCGACGACGCCTCCTTCGCCTGGCATATCCGGCGGACATTCGAACTCGCCCTGCCGATCATCGTCACCCGGTCGGCTTATCTGATCCTGGCGACGGTGGATACGATTATGACCGGCTGGTCGGGGGCGCGTGAACTGGCCTATCTGGCGCTCGGCACGGCGCCGCAGATCGCCCTGATGCTCGTCGGCATTGGAGCCGTGCAATCGGTGTCGGTGATGACCGCCCAGGCGGTCGGCGCCAATGATCCGCTGCGTGCCGGATCGGTTTACCGGGCGGGCATGGTGCTGGCGCTCATTCTCGGCTGCCTGATCATGTCGATCGCCCTCGCGGCCCGGCCCTTCTTCCTTGCCACCGGGCAAAGCCCTGACCTGATCGACGGCGCGGTCGCCGTCACTTGGCAATATGCCTGGGCGATGCCCGGCCTGTTGATGTTCATTGTTTGCGGCTATTTTCTGGAGGCTACCGACCGGCCGAAAGTGGGCATGGTGATCATGATCGTCATCAATCTATTGAACATACCGCTGAATGGCCTGTTCGTGCTCGGCTGGGGCGGCCTGATCGAGCCGATGGGCGCGGTCGGCGCCGTATTCACCAGTACCTGCCTGCGCTGGGCGGGCATGGTGGCGGCGGTCGTTTACATCTTTCACAGCGCCGGCAAGACGGGCGATCCCTTCGGGCTGTTGATCTCCGGCAAGATCAAGACCGCCATCGGCGAGGCCCTGAGCCCGATCGGCGCCAATTTGCGGCGCATCGGCATTCCGATGGGGCTGGCGCAAGGCATCGAAAGCGGGGCGTTCTCGGCACTGATGTTGATCGCCGGGCGTATCGGGGCCTCCGCGCTCGCCGCGCATCAGGTGACCCAGTCCCTGATCTCGCTGGTCTTCATGGTGGCGATCGGCACCATGGCGGCAACGGCCATCCGGGTCGGCAATGCGGCGGGCCGCGGCGATCCGCTCGGGGTCCGCAGGGCCGGCTGGACCGGCATCGGCATCGGCGGCACCCTGGCCATCCTCCCCACCTTGGCCTTCTTCCTTGTTCCCGAATGGCTGGTCTATATCTTCACCGACGATCCCGCCGTGCTGGCCTTCGCCACCACGATGGTTTTCATCGCCGGCCTGATGCTGTGCGTTGACGCGATGATGGCCGTTTCGATCGGCGCGGTACGCGGGCTCGGCGATGTCTGGCCGGCCCTGTTCATCCAGGTCGGGGCATTTTGGCTGGTCGCGGTCCCGGTCGCCGCCTATCTGTGCCTGGTCGCGAACATCGGCCCGACGGGCCTGATCTGGGCGCTGCTGATCGGCGTGATCCTTTCATTTTGCGGGTTGGCCTCCCGGTTCTGGGTAATCTCCCATCGCCGGATCACGGCCCTTTAGACGGCACCGCCGTGGCGCAACGGCGCCGGTAACGTTAATTGGACAGTTTCGCCGGCGCAGCGACTCGCCTAATCTATCGCCACAATTTCCGCGCAATTTCCCGGTCTGAAACCCAGTACAGGATCGCGCAATTCTTTGTGGAGAGCAGTTTTATTATGGCGACCATCGCGCTGGTCGATGACGACCGCAATATCCTGACCTCGGTGTCGATTGCCCTGGAATCGGAAGGCTACCGGGTGGAAACCTATACCGACGGGTCTTCGGCGCTCGACGGCTTGAGCGAACAGCAGCCGGATCTGGCCATACTGGACATCAAGATGCCGCGCATGGACGGTATGGAACTATTGCGGCGGCTGCGCCAGAAGACCGATTTGCCGGTCATCTTCCTGACGTCGAAGGACGATGAGATCGACGAATTGTTCGGTTTCAAGATGGGCGCCGACGACTATATCCGCAAGCCGTTTTCGCAGCGCCTGTTGGTCGAGCGGGTGAAGGCGATCCTGCGCCGCGGCCAGGGCCGCGACGCCGCGGCACCGAAGGAGGCGGCCGATCGCTCGACCATCCTGGAACGCGACAATCTGACCATGGACCAGGAACGCCACACCTGTCTGTGGAAGGGCAAGACGGTGACCCTGACGGTCACCGAGTTCCTGATCCTGTTCTCGCTGGCCCAGCGGCCCGGCGTGGTCAAGAGCCGCAACGCCCTGATGGACGCCGCCTATGACGACCAGGTCTATGTGGATGACCGCACCATCGACAGCCACATCAAGCGCCTGCGCAAGAAATTCAAGGTGGTCGACAAGGAGTTCGACATGATCGAGACCCTTTATGGCGTCGGCTACCGGTTTCGCGATGTGTGAGATCATGGTGTAGGATCGGGCGCCGTCACGGCACCGGTCGCAATCACACGACCGGCGCCACGCAATCGGCCGGACCATTTTCCGGCTGCCGGATCGGACCATGAGCGTCGAAACCGAAATCGGGACCGCAAAGCTGCAAACGCTGCCGGACAAGCCGGCGGAATCCTCTGGTGCGGCCGAAAAACGGCGTTCGGAGCGCTGGTTTACGAGATTTCCGGTCGCGCATCTGTTTTCCAGCCTGACCCGGCGCATCGTGGTGCTCAATTTGGCGGCCCTGGCAGCCCTGGTCTCCGGCATCCTTTATCTCAACCAGTTCCGCGCCGGCCTGATCGATGCCCGGGTGGAAAGCCTCCTGACCCAGGGCGAGATCATCGCCGGGGCGGTCGCCGCCTCCACGCTCGGCGAGGTGGAGAACCGGCCCGTCGATCCTGAAAGCCTGCTGCGTCTGGAGGCCGGTGAAACGACGGGCCCGATCGATGACGGCCTCGGCGTCCTGGAATTTCCGATCAATCCGGAGCGGACGGCGCAGATCCTGCGGCGGGTCATCTCGCCGACCAAGACGCGGGCGCGGATCTACGACCTGGAAGGCTTCCTGATCATCGATTCCCGACGCTTGCGGGCGCGCAGCACCTTCCTGGAATTCGACATCCCGCCGCCGCAGCCGACCGAGATCGGCTGGACGGAAACGATCGGCCGCTGGTTCAACCGCATCCTGCGGTCCGGCGACCTGCCGCCCTATGAGGACCACGGCATATTCGGCAAAAAGTACCCGGAAGTGGTCCGGGCGCTCGGCGGCGCGCCGGCGAGTATCGTGCGGCTATCGAAGAAGGGGGAATTGGTGATCGCGGTCGCCGTGCCGATCCGCCGACGCGGTTCGGTTCTCGGCGCCCTGCTGTTATCGACGGAAGGCGACGACATCGACAAGATCGTGCGCTCCGAACGGCTGGCGATCTTCCGGGTGTTCCTGGTGGCCGCCGCCGTCACCGTGGTGCTGTCGGTGCTGCTCGCGGGCACCATTGCCGGACCCATGCGCCGGCTTGCGGCCGCCGCCGAACGGGTGCGGCTGGGCGTCAAATCCCAGGAGGAAATCCCCGATTTTCCCGACCGCCACGACGAAATCGGACATCTCGCCCGGGCATTGCGCGATATGACCAATGCACTTTTTAATCGCATGGCGGCGATCGAGACGTTCGCCGCCGACGTGGCGCATGAGCTAAAAAACCCGCTGACCTCCTTGCGTAGCGCCGTGGAAACCTTGCCGCTTGCCAAAACCGACGAAGCACGGAGCCGGCTCCTGGGGGTCATCGAGCACGACGTTCTGCGGCTCGACCGGCTGATCAGCGACATATCCGACGCGTCCAGGCTCGACGCGGAAATGCAGCGTGCGGATGCGGAGCCGGTCAATTTGGCGGATCTTTTGGAAACCGTGATCGGGATCAGCCGCGACACCATCGCCAAGGACGGACAGTCGATCACTTTGGACATTGAACCGACCGACAAGAAGCACCCCTATAGGGTGCGCGGCCACGACAGCCGCCTGGCCCAGGTGGTGACCAACCTGATCGATAATGCGGTGTCCTTCTCGCCGCCCGACGGTTCGGTCCGGGTCTTAATGCGTCGCAGGCCGAAGAAGATCGAGATTATCGTGGAGGATGACGGCCCGGGCATCGTCGCCGACCGTATCGAGCGCATTTTCGACCGGTTCTATACGGACCGGCCGGAAGGCGAAGGGTTCGGCAACAATTCCGGTCTTGGCCTGTCGATCTCCAAGCAGATCATCGAGGCCCATGGTGGTCGCATCACCGCGACCAACCGGCCGACCGGCGACGATCCGCCCGATGCCACGGGGGCCCGGTTCCAAATCCGGCTGCCGGCCCTGTGAGCACCAATATCCACGGCACCGCCCTGTTGGTCGGCACGATCGGCGTGCTGATCCGCGGCCCGTCCGGCAGCGGCAAGTCGACCCTTGCCCGCCAATTGTTGCGCCGACATTCGGATCGCGGGCTCTTTGCCGGACTCGTGGCCGACGACCGGGTGGATCTGCGGGCCTGTCACGACCGTCTTGTGGCCAGCGCGCCACCGACCCTGAGCGGCCTGGTGGAGGTGCGCGGCCTGGGCATTGTCGCGGTTGCCCCGGTGCCGGCGGCGGTGATCCGTTTGGTGGCCGATCTCGTAGACGAACCCGATATGCCCCGGATGCCGGAGGCATCGGAATGCGAGGTCGAAATCGCCGGTGTGATCCTGCCCCGTCTCGCCGTTGCGTCCTTATCCGATGCCGGACTTGATCAAATGCTTGCGGCCATCGACCGGTTGGCGGCAGGCAGGCAGATCACTCGGCAGTAACGCCGGACCGCTCTTTTTGCTTGTCATGGGAACTGGTTGCGGCATGATGGGCCTTTGCATGGCGCCTGCGTGACTATTCGGGAACAGATATTGATGGCATCCTCTTTGATGGTGGTCGATCGATGATCGGGCTGGTTCTTGTCACCCATGGCCGCCTGGCCGAGGAATTCAGCGCCGCCCTGGAACATGTGGTCGGACCGCAGCGCCAGATCGACACGGTATCGATCGGCCCCGACGATGATATCGAGCAACGGCGCCAGGACATTCTCGACGCGGTCGCCCGGGTCGATGACGGTACCGGTGTCGTCCTGCTCACCGACATGTTCGGCGGAACCCCTTCCAATCTCGCCATTTCGGTCATGGAAAGCAGCGAAGTGGAGGTGATTGCCGGGGTTAACCTGCCGCTCCTGATCAAGCTCGCCAGCGTGCGCGCCGACAAATCCTTGAAAGAGGCCGTCGAGGAAGCACGAGAGGCGGGCCGAAAATATATCAGCGTCGCCAGCCAAGTGCTTGCCGGACAGCAATGAGCGGCGGCGATCCGGTCATGAATGGCGAACCCCTGGTGCGCGACCTGAAAATCGTCAACAAACGCGGCCTGCACGCGCGGGCCTCCGCGCGCTTCGTCAAATGCGTCGAGCCGTTCGACGCAGCGGTCGAGGTCACCAAGGACGGCCAGACCGTCGGCGGCAGTTCCATCATGGGGCTGATGATGCTCGCGGCCGCGCCCGGTTCGACGATCCGCATCGCCGTCAGCGGGCCGGAGGCGGAAGCGGCGATGACGGCCATCGCAACGCTGGTGGAGGACGGTTTCGGCGAGGAATGCTGCTAGTGGATGTGGGCGCGTCTCGATAATATAAAGATTTCTTTATATCTTTATTGTCAGACCCTCGGGGCTTCTATATATAACCGGCGACGAACGACCTCCTTGCGGGGTCGCCTGCATTTTTGGAGCGTGCCATGAGCAGTTTTACCGATTATTCGGTCGCCGATATCGGATTGGCCGACTGGGGGCGAACGGAAATCGATATCGCCGAAACCGAAATGCCCGGGCTGATGGCCATTCGCGCCGAATATGGCGCCGACAAGCCCTTGGCCGGGGCGCGGATCGCCGGCAGCCTGCATATGACCATCCAGACGGCGGTACTGATCGAAACCCTGATCGAGCTGGGCGCCGAAGTGCGCTGGGCCTCCTGCAACATCTTTTCCACCCAGGATCACGCAGCGGCGGCAATCGCGGCGCGCGACATTCCGGTGTTTGCTCACAAGGGCGAAACCCTGGAGGAATATTGGGACTTTGCCGACCGGATTCTGGAATGGCCGAATGGCGAGCCGGCGAACATGATCCTCGACGATGGCGGAGATGCCACCATGCTGGTGATGCTCGGCGCCCAGGCGGAAACCGATCCATCGGTGCTCGACAATCCGAATAATGAAGAAGAA
This sequence comes from Rhodobiaceae bacterium, assembly GCA_965224185.1. Taxonomy (GTDB): domain Bacteria; phylum Pseudomonadota; class Alphaproteobacteria; order Rhizobiales. The sequence goes on from OZ245042.1 coordinate 2,175,834, forward strand.
GAGGCCCTGTTCGCCACCATCCGCGCCCGGATGGCGCGCGATCCGGGCTGGTATTCCAAAGTCCGGGCGGCGATAAAGGGTGTGTCGGAAGAGACCACGACGGGCGTCATGCGGCTCTATCAGATGCATGAGAAGGGGCAGCTTCCGTTTCCGGCGATCAATGTCAATGATTCCGTCACCAAGTCGAAATTCGACAATCGCTATGGCTGCCGGGAATCCCTGGTCGACGGCATCCGCCGGGCCACCGACGTGATGATGGCCGGCAAGGTCGCCGTGGTCTGCGGCTATGGCGATGTGGGCAAGGGATCGGCGCAATCCTTACGCGGCGCCGGCGCCCGGGTGGTGGTTACCGAGATCGATCCGATCTGCGCCTTGCAGGCCTCCATGGACGGGTTCGACGTGCAGACGCTGGAGGATGTGGCGCCGAGCGCGGATATTTTCGTCACCGCCACCGGCAACAAGGATGTGATCACGCTCGACCATATGCGGCGGATGAAGGACATGGCCATCGTCTGCAATATCGGCCATTTCGATAACGAGATCCAGGTGGCGACGCTCAAAAACTACAAGTGGAGCAACGTCAAGCCGCAGGTCGACATGATCGAGTTTCCTGACGGCAAGCGGATGATCCTGTTGTCGGAGGGGCGGCTGGTCAATCTGGGCAATGCCACGGGCCATCCCAGTTTCGTCATGTCGGCATCATTCACCAATCAGGTGCTGGCGCAGATCGAATTGTGGACCAAGGGCGATGCTTACGAAACCGGGGTTCACGTGCTGCCGAAACATCTCGACGAGAAGGTTGCACGGCTGCACCTTGAAAAGCTCGGCGTGCGGCTGACCGAACTGACGGACGACCAGTCCAGCTATCTGGGCATCGCGCCCACCGGACCGTTCAAGCCGGAACACTATAAATATTAGATTTCGTCCCGGAATCCACAAGATATGGTTCCGCCTGGGGAAACTTGGGCGGAATTGCATTTTATGGCTTGCCGACTCTTTAGCGCGATTCGCAAAAACGGTAATGTCTGGTGATTCGTTTGTAGCCGAGCCGCCGATTGTCGTTTGTGGGCGGGCTTGATTGTTCGTTGGATTTGAGGGATGGGTCCGGTGATCCGCGACGCGGATGTTTGCCGTCATCCCTTGGTATGGAAATTCGGCTGGGAAGGGGCCTTCGACGTGCCACGACATGGCGGGGGGCAATTTTGGAGTCCATTCGGCGGGTCCGTTATCCTGGCGGCGGTGCCTGCTCAGGCGGACACAATTGCCGGAGGGATTTACCGCTCCGGTGCTCCCGGGATGATCGAGATTGTGCTGGTTGCCGCCCTGGTGGGCTCAATCCTGTTCGCCATCATGAGCGGCGCATTGTTTATCCGCGACCGTCATCAGCGACGCACCAAGTCCACGCACTCCAAGGACGATCTGGAAACCCTGCGGCTTCGGGTCGATCGGGCCGAGTCGCTGCTGGACGCAGCGGACCAGCGGATCATCGTCTTCGACCCGAGCGAGGACCTGCCGTTGATGCTCGGCAATCTCTCCGGCGACGGGTCGGTACCGGCCGGGCGGTCGGAGTTCCTGGCTTTCGGCCAGTGGCTGGCGGCGGATGCAGCCGGCCGGCTCGACCGTCACATAGCCGACCTGCGCGACAAGGGGCTGCCGTTCACCATTCCGCTTGAAAGCAAGACGGGTATCGTCATCGAGGCGGCCGGGCGGATTGCCGGTCCACGCACATATGTGCGGTTCAACGAATTGTCGTCGGAGCGCCTGGAACATGCTGAGTTGCAGCAACGGCATCAGCGTCTGAAACGCGACGCGGATTCCGTCGGCGCCCTGTTGGAGGCGTTTCCCGATCCGGTCTGGGTGCGCAACCATGAGGACAAGCTGACCTGGGTCAATCCGGCCTATGCGACCCATGTGGGCGCCGAGGCGCCGGATCAGGTGACCGACCGAGGCGTGGAGCTTCTCGACGCAGCGGCGCAATCAAAGATCTCGACCCTACATGCGCAATCGCCGGTCGCCAGCGAGCGCATCACCGTGGTCACCGACGGCAAGCGCCGCCGCTTCGATATTACCGATGTAAAATCGAAGACCGGTGCGGCGGGCATCGCCATCGATATTTCCGAATTGGAGCAGGCCCAGGACGCCCTGCGCCGGACCATCGACTTCCATGCCCGCACATTGGACCAACTGGCGACCGCGGTCGCGGTGTTCGGCGCCGACCAGAAATTGCGGTTCTACAATGCCGCCTACCAGGCGTTATGGGGCCTGGATCCGGGATTCCTGGATTCGGGGCCGGAGGACGGCACCATACTCGACCAGTTGCGCGCCGGCCGCAAATTACCGGAACAGGCAGATTTCCGCTCCTGGAAGGCGGGTTTAATGGAAAGCTACCGGGCGGTCGAGGGCCAGGAACATTGGTGGCACCTGCCCGACGGCCAGACCCTGCGTATCCTGGCCATCCCCCACCCCCAGGGCGGGGTGACTTATGTTTATGAAAACGTTACGGAGAAACTGGCGCTGGAAAGCCGGTTCAACGCGCTGACCCGGGTGCAGGGCGAGACCCTGGACAATCTGTCGGAAGGCGTCGTGGTGTTCGGCCCGGACGGGCGGGTGCGCCTTTACAATCCGGCCTTTTGCGAGATCTGGAAACTGGCCGGGACGAAGCTCGACGACAATCCCCATGCCTCCGATATCGTCACCTGGTGTTCCGGTCTCTACGACGATCCCGATGCCTGGCGGCGGCTGGCGGATTCGGTGACCGCGATGATCGATCACCGCGACCCGGTGGCCGGACGCATGGAGCGCCGGGACGGGTCGGTGGTCGATTACGCCACCGTACCGCTGCCCGACGGGGCGACGCTCGCCACTTTCGTCGACGTCACCGACAGCGTCAATGTGGAGCGGGCGCTGTTGGACAAGAACGATGCCCTGGAGCAGGCCGGCGAACTGAAAAACGCCTTCATCCAGCATGTCTCCTACGAGTTGCGCTCGCCGCTCACCAATATTATCGGCTTCGCGCAATTGCTGACGGAGCCGAATATCGGCCCGCAAAACGACAAGCAGCGGGAATATACCGACTATATCCTGTCTTCCAGTTCGGCGCTGCTGGCAATCGTCAACGACATTTTGGATCTGGCGACCATCGATGCCGGCATCATGGAGTTGGAACTGCTTGACGTGGATGCGGCCGAGACGGCTGCCGCCGCAATTGCCGGCCTGAAGGATCGGATCGCGGAGGCGAAAATCGAGCTCAAGACGGAGATCCCCGATGATATCGGCAGCTTCGTCGCCGACGAAAAGCGGATCCGCCAGATCCTGTTCAACCTGCTCTCCAATGCCATTGCCCATTCCACTGCCGGCGGTGCCGTGACGCTGACTTGCGCGCGGGACCACGACTTCATCAGTTTTTCGGTCCGCGACGAGGGCGACGGCATCCCGTCCGACCAGATCGACACCGTGTTCGACCGTTTCGTGTCACGGGTCAGCGGATCCGGCCGGCGCGGCGCCGGGCTCGGCCTGTCGATCGTCAAGAGCTTCGTCGACCTCCATGGGGGCACCATCGATCTGAGCTCCAATGAAGGGGACGGGACGGTGATCACCTGCAGGTTTCCGATCGAGCCCGACCTGCCGGCCTTCGCCGCCGCTGAATAGAATTACCGTGGCCGGGAATTCGCAAATCGAGCTAACACTTGTCGACGAGGCGGCCACATGCCGGTTTGCCGAAGACATCGCCATGGCCCTGGCGCCGGGCGCCGTCGTGGCCCTTGCCGGCGATCTGGGGGCGGGGAAAAGTACTTTTGCAAGGGCCCTGATCCGCGCGCTGGCCGACGATCCGGCCCTGGAGGTGCCAAGCCCCACCTTTACCTTGGTGCAACTCTACGATACGCCCCAATGCGCGATCGCCCATGTCGACCTCTACCGCATCGCCGACGAGAGCGAGTTGGGGGATATCGGCTTCGACGAACTCGCCGATGACCGCGCCGTCCTGGTAGAATGGCCGGACCGCGCCGGCGGCCGATTGCCGGACGATGCGGTCCGGTTGACCTTCGCCATCGGTGACGATCCGAATTCGCGCACCGTCTCGATCGGCGGCGCGCCCTCGCCGCGGCGCGCGCGGATCGACCGCAGCCTCGCCATCCGGTCGTTCCTGGCTGACGCCGGCCACGAGACAGCGCAGCGGCGCCACCTGCAGGGCGATGCCTCGACCCGGCGCTATGAACGGATCGGGTTGGACGGCAAGACGGCCGTCTTGATGGACTGGCCGCATGAGGACCAACGGCAATCGGCGGCGCATATCGCCTATTTGAAGGCCGCGCGGCTGGCGCGGTCGGTCGAGCCGTTCGTCGCCGTCGGCACCTATCTGCGCCAGGTCGGCCTGAGCGCCCCTGCGATACAGGCCCAGGACCTGGCTGCCGGTATCCTGCTCCTTGAAGATCTCGGCGCCGCCGGCGTCGTGGAGGGAAACCGTCCGATCGTGGAGCGCTACCGCTGCGCCATCGACGTGCTGGTCCATCTGCAGAGCTGCCCACGACCGGAAGCCCTCCCCCTACCCGACCGCGCCGCCTACCGACCGATGACATTCGACGACACGGTCTTGATGAATGAATTGGAGGTCTGTCTGGACTGGTACGTACCGACGCTTAAGGGGGCGCCGGCATCGAAGACGGCGGCCGCCGCCTTTCGCGCCGGCTGGCAACGCCTGCTCGCCGAACTCGACCGGGAGCGGCGGACCCTGGTCCTGCGGGATTTCCATTCGCCGAACCTGCTTTGGCTTGGCGACCGTGAGGGCGTTGCGCGGATCGGCATCATCGATTTTCAAGATGCGCTGATCGGCTCGCCGGCCTATGATCTGGCGTCGCTCGCCCAGGATGCGCGCATCGCAGTGCCCGAAGACGTGGAACGGGACCTGGTCGACCGCTATATCGCCAAGAAGTCGGCGACGGACGCCACTTTCGATGCGGACCGGCTGCGCAACGATTATGCGATTTTGGCGGCACAACGGGCGACGCGCATCCTCGGCGTCTTTTCCCGCCTCGACCAACGCGACGGTAAGCCCGGCTATCTGCAATACATCCCGCAAATCCGCACCTATCTCGCCCGGTCGCTAAGACACCCGGTTTTTGCCGGTCTCAGACAATGGTATGAAGACAATCTCGACCTTTGACGATCGGCAATAGGGGAGGTGACTATTAACGCCGGATCGACAGACCGATTTCCGACTTCGGCCATGGTGCTCGCCGCCGGGCTGGGCACGCGCATGCGGCCCTTGACCGATTCCATGCCGAAGCCGTTGATCAAGGTCGCCGGCAGCGCGCTGATCGATCGCGGGCTCGATCGCCTGGCGGCGGCCGGAGTGAAGAAGGCTGTCGTCAATGTGCATTATTTGGCTGGCCAGGTGGACGCCCATGTGCGGCACCGCACCGCGCCAAATGTCGTGATTTCGGACGAGCGTGCGCAATTATTGGAGACCGGCGGCGGCCTCGCCAAGGCTCTGCCCCTGCTCGGCCCGGACCCGTTCTTTTTGTTGAATTCCGACAGCTTTTTCACCGAGCATGGATGCGATAATCTGGGGCGGCTCGCCGCGGCGTTCGATCCGGCGGTCATGGATTTGATCCTGTTGCTCGCCGATCCGCATACGAGCATCGGCTATGATGGCGCCGGCGATTTTCATGTCGATCCGGCCGGGCGCCTGGCGCGGCGCGGTTCGGGGCCTGGGCCGGCCTTGGTCTATACGGGCACGGCGATCATCCATCCAAGGCTGTTTGAGGGCGCGCCCGAAGGCGCCTTTTCCCTCAATATCCTGTTTGACCAGGCGATCGGGGAAGGCCGGCTCTTCGGCCTGCCGCTCGACGGGACCTGGTTTCATATCGGAACGCCGGCAGCGATCGAAGAGGCCGAGGCGGTGCTGTCGCGCCTGGTGGCCTGAGCCCGTCCCGTGAGCGCCTCGCCCCGATCGCGCCGCGTCTATTCCATCCCCGCCCATGCGCCGTTCATGGCCACCCTGGCGCAAGCGCTGGCAGATGGGACCCTGTTCCCCGATCTGGACTTTGCCGGCGATCCGTTATTGCTTGCCGATACCACGATTTTCGTGCCGACCCGGCGTTCAGTGCCTCTATTGCGCCAGGAACTGCTTTCCGCCTTTGGCCGCAGGGCGACTCTCTTACCGCATATCCGGGCGCTCGGGCATTTTGATGAAGCCGATATCCTGGATAACGACCCGCCCGACCCGGCGCTGGCCGAATCCGGCCTGGCCGACCTGCCGCCGCAGATCAATGCGATCGATCGCCGGCTGGCCCTGACCCGGCTCGCGCTGCATTGGCAGAAGGCGCTGGTGGCGGCAGTTGGCGGCGACGACGGCGCGGCGGTCGTGATCCCGGCTTCGCCCGCCGATGCCTGTTGGCTCGCCGGTGACCTGGAACGCCTGCTCGACGGCGCGGCGGCTGAAGGTGTGGCATGGCGGGATTTAGCCGGCTTGGTACCCGACGATCTTGCCCGTTACTGGCAATTGACCCTGGAATTCCTGCGCATCGTCACCGATTACTGGCCGGCCCATCTGGCGGACAATCAGGTGATCGATGGCGCCGATCGGCGCAACCGACTGCTCGATGCCTATCGCCGGCGCCTGCAGGCATCACCGCCTGACGCACCGGTCATCGTCGCCGGCTCCACCGGTACTCTGCCCGCAACGGCCCGTCTCATGACGGCAATCTCGGAACTCGATCACGGCGCGATCGTGCTGCCGGGGCTTGACACGACGCTTGATGACGAAGCCTGGACCTTGCTTGAGATGGCGGACGAAGGCGCCGCCGATCCGATTGCCGGTCATGCGCAATTCGGCCTTGCCCGCTTGCTGCAGACCATGGCGGTCCCGCGCAGCATGATCAAAATCCTGGGCGCCGGTAGCCAGGCATTGGCCAATCGGGAACGCCTGGTATCGGAAGCCATGCGTCCGGCCATGACCACCGAATGTTGGCCGCAGAAGGTCGGCGCCTTTGCCACCGGCGAAATCGCGGCGGCGCTCGCCGATGTGGCGCATCTGGAGGCGCGGCACGAGCGCGAGGAGGCCCTGGCCATCGCCGTCGCCCTCAGACAGGCCTGCGAGGACGGCAGGCAGGCGGCCCTTGTAACGCCCGATCGCGGGCTGGCGCGCCGGGTGGCGAGCGAATTGCGGCGCTGGAAGATCGCCGTGGATGACGCCGCCGGCACGCCGCTGCCCTTGACACCGGCAGGCACACTCGCGCGGCTTACCCTGCAGCTCACTTTGACGGATCTCGCGCCGGTGGCGCTGTTATCGCTGTTGAAACATCCGCGGACCTTGCTCGGCCGCCCTGCCGTGGAGATCCGATCTTCGGCGCGAAAACTGGAGCGCCTGGTCCTGCGCGGTCCGCGGCCCGGCGCCACGTTGGCGGCAATCCGGCAGGCGGTGATCGAGCGTCGTGGCGAACGCGGCGTAGAGGACGCGGATGTGGCGGCGGCGGTCGACCTGATCGATATTCTGGCGGCTGCCTTGGCGCCGCTTGATGCTCTGAGCACCAAAGACGCGGTGCCGGTCAGCGAATTGGGCACAGCACTCGGCGCGTCCCTGCAGATGATCGGCGCACCGCAGGTCAGCGCGCCGACGGACCACGTCTTCGACTATGAGGATGGCCGGGTCCTGCACGGGATTATCGATCAGATCGCCGGATCTCAAAGGGTCGAACTGACGATCGCGCCGCGCGCCTTTCCGGCGATGTTCGACGCCCTGATTGCCGACCGTCCGGTCCGCGGTCCGGGTCAAGCCCGCACCGACATCCATATCTGGGGCACCCTGGAATCGCGGCTTCAGGACCCGGACCTGATTATTCTGGGCGGTCTGAATGAAGGGATATGGCCGTCGGAGACCCGGCTTGACCCATGGCTGTCGCGGCCGATGCGCCAGGGTATCGGGCTGGCGTCACCGGAGCGGCGGATCGGCCTTTCGGCCCACGACTTCACCCAGGCCATGGGACGACGGCGGGTCTTGCTCACCCGGTCGCAACGCGCCGGCGGCAGCCCGACCGTGGCCTCCCGGTGGCTGCAGCGGCTCTTCGCTGTCTCCGGAAAAGACCAAGTCGCAGCAATGACCGAGCGTGGCGCCGTGTACCGGGATCTCGCGCGCTTCCTCGACCGGCCGGAGACGGCGAAGCCGCGCCCGGTGGCCAGACCGGATCCGCGTCCACCGGTCGAAACGCGGCCGACGCGGGCCTCGGTGACGGAAGTCGAGACCTGGATACGCGATGCCTATGCGGTCTATGCACGGCGCATTTTACGGCTTGAACCATTGGACCCGATCGATGCCGATCCCGGCGCCGCCGAACGAGGCATCCTGATCCATCACATTCTCGGCACCTTTTGCGGCAATTGGACGGGAAACTATGATGAGCCCGCCCTTGCGGCATTGTTAGATCTTGGGCGGCGGGAATTTGCGAAATTTTCCGCCTTCGCCGAGATCCAGGCGGTCTGGTGGCCGCGTTTTGAACGGATCGCCCGGTGGTTCATCTTCGACTTCGAGGGCCCGCGGCGCGCCGATATCGCCGAACTCGCAAGCGAAATCGATGGGCGCCTCGATCTGATAGTCGATGGTGTGCCCTTCACGCTGACCGGCCGCGCCGACCGAATCGAACGGCATCCCGGCGGGGGCTTAAGCATCCATGATTATAAAACCGGAAGCGTGCCGTCGGAAAAGCAGGTGGCATCAAACCTGGCGCCGCAATTGCCACTGGAGGCGGCAATGGCCGCGGCCGGTGCCTTCCGGGATTTCGGCGCCGGAGCGACTGACACCCTCGCCTATATTCACCTGACCGGCGGCGTACCGCCCGCGCGGATCGAGAGGCGGGCGAAAACGATGCCGGTCATGGACCTTGCCGCCGATGCCCAAGACCGACTGAAAGCGCTGATCCGCCATTATCGCGACGGACGAACCGGCTATCTCTCTCGAGGCCGGGTGGAGCGCGCCGGCGACATGGACGGCGCCTATGATCATCTTGCCCGGACGCGGGAATGGTCTGTTGGCGGGCCGGAGGAGGAGGGATGAGCGTCGACCGCTCCCTGCCCGCCGACTTAGTGCTCCGCCAGGCGCGCGCCTCCGATCCGGTGGGGTCGGCCTGGGTCAGCGCCAATGCCGGGTCCGGCAAGACCTTCCTGCTGGCGCAACGGGTAATCCGCCTGCTTCTATCGGGTGCCGATCCCGGCCGCATCCTGTGCCTGACCTTCACCAAGGCGGCGGCCGCGGAAATGGCCAAACGGGTGTTTCAGATCCTGGCCGGCTGGGTAACCTTGCCGGAGACGGACCTTGCCGCTGAAATCAAAAAGATTGAAGGCCGATCGCCCAATCGCGACCAGGTGATCGCCGCAAGGCGGCTATTCGCCCGGGCCCTGGAGACGCCGGGCGGCCTGAAAATCCAGACCATCCACAGTTTTTGCGAACGGGTGCTGCACCAGTTTCCCTTCGAAGCCAATGTCGCCGGTCACTTCCAGGTCATGGAGGCCGATACCGCCAATGCCTTGATGGCCGGCGCACGAGCCGCCGTGCTCACCGAGGCCGCCACCGAACCGGATGGCGCGCTCGGCAGCGCCTATGCGCTGCTCATCGAAACCGCATCCGACAAGGAAGTGTTCGACACCATTAACGCATTCGTCAACGAGCGGGTGGCCCTTCGGCGCTGGATTGAGGACAGCGGCTCGCAAGCGCGGGCGGTTCGTCAATTGCGTGCTCACTTTGATCTCGACGCTGGCGAGACGGCGGCTGCGATCATCGCGCAGATCCCGTTCCCGGACGCCTTCAACCAAAGCTATGCCACGCGCATCCTGCCCTTGCTTGCCGGCGGGGCCAAGACGGACCAAGGGGTCGCCGAGCGCTTGCGAGCTGCATTGGCTGCGCCGGGACCGGCACTGGCCGACACTTATTTGGCGATCTTTTTCCGAACCGATAAGGGAAGCCGCCTGGTGCCGCGCGCGCTCAGCCGGTTCGTCACCAAGGCGATGAAGGGCCAGATCCCCGACCTGGAGGACCGGGTGGCGGCGGAGATCGACCGGTTGTCGGCGCTCCAACAGCGGCTTTATGCGGTTCGTACCGTGGAAATGACGGCCGCCATGATGTGCATCGCCGATGCGGTGATTTCGACCTATGAGGCGGAGAAGGCGGCCCGCGGCCTGCTCGATTTCGATGACCTGATCGGCCGCACCGCAACGCTCCTGGAGCGCTCGGAGGCTGCGCCCTGGGTGCATTACAAGCTCGATTACGGCCTCGATCACATTCTGGTCGACGAGGCCCAGGACACCAGTCCCCAGCAATGGCGGGTGATCCTGTCGCTGGCGGAGGATTTCTTTGCCGGGGCAAGCGCGCGACCGGGCACGCGCACGATTTTTTCCGTCGGTGACGAGAAGCAGTCGATCTATTCGTTTCAAGGCGCCGAACCGCGATGGTTCGCCGATATGCGGCGCGCCTTCAGCCGGCGCACGCGGGACGCGCAACGCGCCTGGCACGATGTCACCCTGCCCCTGTCGTTCCGCTCCACACCACAGGTGCTTGCCGCCGTGGACTTGGTATTCGGTGATCCGATGATTGCCCGCGGCGTATCGGAAAGCGGTATCGAGCCGCACCAGGCGATCCGCGGTGACGAGGACGGCCTGGTCGAAATCTGGCCGCTGGTGGAGCCCGATGACAGCGCCCTGCCCGACGACTGGACGGTGCCGCTCGACCGGGTGCAGGCGAACAGCCCGCCGGTTCGGCTGGCCGATAAAATCGCCGGCCATATCGCCGCGATGATCCGCGCCGGCGAGACGGTGACAAAGGATCGCCGGCCGATTACTCCGGGCGACATTCTGATCCTGGTGCGTAAACGGACCGCCTTTGTGAGTGCCATGAACCGGGCGCTGAAGGAGGCAGGCCTGCCGGTGGCCGGCGCCGACCGCATCGACCTGCTCGACCATATCGCCGTGCTCGACCTTTTGGCGGTCGCCGATATTGCCTTGCTGCCAGAAGACGACCTGACCCTTGCCACGGTGTTGAAATGCCCGCTGATCGCCTTGGACGAGGACGCCCTGTTCGACCTTGCCCATGGACGGCCGGGCAGCCTGTGGGCGGCGGTTGAAAGTCACGCTGAGTCCGACCAAAGATTTGGCGACGCGCTCGGCATGCTGAGCGAATGGCGGCGGCGGGCCGACTTCATGCCGCCCTTTGAGTTTTTCGCCCGCATACTCGGACCCGATGGCGGGCGCCAGGCGTTCCACCGGCATTTCGGCGTCGAGGCCGACGACGTGCTCGATGAATTTCTCGACCGGGCCCTGGCGTTTGAGCAAAGCGAGGCGGTCCCCTCCCTGCAGGGCTTCCTGGCCTGGCTGCGCGGCGGCCTTGCCGACATCAAGCGGGAAGTGGATCCGGAGCGGGACGAAGTGCGGGTGATGACCGTGCATGGCGCCAAGGGCCTGGAGGCGCCGATCGTGTTTTTGGTGGATACCGGCAGCGCTCCCGTTCATGCCAGTCACCGGCCGAAGATGCTGTCGCTATCTCAAAATGGTGGAGTGGCCGACGGCGGGCCGTTGATCTGGGCACGGGGCACAACGGCGACCCAGGAGCAGGAGCGCGCCATGGAGGGCGCCTTGGCACGGATCGATGATGAATATCGCCGGCTGCTTTATGTGGGCATGACCCGTGCTCGGGATCGTCTCTATCTGTGCGGTCACCGGTCGAAGCGGCAATTGCCGGAGACCTGCTGGTACGGCCTGATCGAGCGCATCCTGGTTCCGGCGGCCCGACCGATGGTGGATACCGAGGGCGCACCGATCTGCTGGCGCCTCGGTGCCGATCCGGTGGCGGAAAAGGTGACGGAAAGACACGACGAATCCCAAGCCACGGATTATCCGCCCTGGCTGTTTCAGGGCGCGAGACCGGCGGCGGCTGCACGGCCGCTTTATCCTTCCGTGGATGCCGAAATGCACACAGGCGCGGCGACGATCGCCGATGCCGGCGCCGATCGGCGCCTTTACGGGGATCTGGTGCATCGATTGCTGCAGGTGCTGCCTGATGTCGACCCGGCAGAACGCCGTGACATCGGCTCGCGGATTGGCAAATCCTATGGCGACGACCTGGATGCCGCTCTTATCGGCGATGCGCTGGCGGAGGCCATTGCGGTCATCGACACGCCCGGCCTCGCCTGGCTGTTCGGCGCCGGCAGCCGCGCGGAAGTCGCCGTATTCGGATCGATCGAGGCAGCCGGCCGGACGCGGCCGATCGCCGGGCGTATCGACCGGCTGGTGATCGGCGATGACGCCGTCCATATCGTCGATTTCAAGTCCGACCGCCAGCCACCGATCGCGGTGGAGGCGGCTCCGCCGGCCTATATCCGGCAGCTTGCCCATTACCGCCGGGTGCTCTGCGACACATTTTCCGAAAAAACAATTCATGCCGGCCTGGTGTGGACCAAAAGCGCCACCTATATGGCGGTGCCGCCGGCGCTTATGGACGCGGCCGTGGACCGTCTCATCCCGTGAGCGGGGACTGCCGGCCGCAGCCGCATGGGGGCGCTTGACGGAATCGGCACCAGACCTTACATGGCCAGAGACTGACGAAAACATATGAAATGCAGCGGGAGACTTCCGACATGGCAACCAAACAAGTCACCGACAAATCGTTCGACGCGGATGTCCTCGGCTCAAGCGAACCGGTCGTGGTGGATTTCTGGGCCGAATGGTGCGGTCCGTGCAAGATGATCGCCCCGGCGCTCGAAGAGATTTCGGAGGAAATGTCCGGGCAGGTCAGCGTCGCTAAACTGAATATCGACGAGAACCAGGAAACCGCCATCAAATACGGCGTGCGCTCGATCCCCACCTTGATCCTGTTCAAGGACGGCGAGCCGGCGGCGATCAAGGTCGGTGTTGCTCCGAAGGGACAATTGGTCGACTGGATCTCCGGCGCGGTCTGACTAATATTCTTTCTCCATATCTATTGGGTCCCCGGTCGACATCAGCGGCCGGGGCTTGATTTTTACCGCGGAAAGTCTGATATCCGGCCCGGATATTTCCCGGTTCAACTTCAAAATACGATATTCGCGACATGACCATGGCCGACGAACCTGAAAAGACACCGCAAGATCCGGTCCCGGCGGCGGAGACGCCCGAGGTGACCGACAAACAGCCGACAGGGGACAGCCCGTGGGAGGGCGAAGTCGACGACGCGGCACCTGATCCGATCGCCGTGTTGGAGCAGGAAAAGGCTGAGTTGAAAGATCAATTGCTGCGCGCGCTTGCCGAAATGGAAAATCTGCGCCGGCGGACGGAAAAGCAGGTCCGTGACGCCAGCGATTATGCGATCGCCAATTTTGCCCGCGATGCGCTGGTCGTCGGCGACAATCTGCGTCGGACCATGGATGCCCTGCCGGAAGAGGAGCGGGCGCAGGCGGACGGCACCCTGAAAGCGCTGCTTGAAGGGGTAGAGATGACCGAACGCGACCTCGCCAGCAAACTGGAAAAGCACGGGGTCAGACAAATCAATCCGATGGGCGAAAAGTTCGACCCGAATTTCCATCAGGCCATGTTCGAAGTGCCCGACAGCCAAACCGTCAGCGGCACGGTGGTGCAGGTGGTGCAGGTCGGTTACCTGATCGGTGAGCGGATGTTGCGCCCGGCCATGGTCGGGATCGCCAAGGGCGGGCCGAAAGCGGCGCCGACGCCTGAACCGGCGGCGGATGGCGAACCGCAACCGGGTGACGCACCGGGCGAGGCACCGGGTGGCCAGGTTGACCGCACCGCATAAACCGGCCGAGCCGGACCCTGGTTGCGACGGTCGACCGAACGATCAGTCCGCTGTCTTTGCCAGCGGCACATCCGGCACCCAGATATAGCCGTCATCGTCGGCAATATAGGCTTCGCGGCGGCCATGAGGTTTGTCCATGGCGCCGGCAAGCACGATATAGTCGTTGTTGCGGGCATTGCGCTCGGCACGGTCGGGGTCGCAGCCATGCAGCCGCAATTCCGCGCCGGCGCCTCTTGTCTCCACGCTTTCGATGATGCCGCGCATTTCGTGGTCGCGATACGTGCGGTCGGCATGCAGCATCCATTGCGAACCGGCAAAGGCAAGAACCGCGAAATCGGCGTCCTGATAAACCAGATCGGCCCCCAGTACCGACATTTGAAAGCGCACCGAGCGGGCGATGTCGGCGACGAGCAGATTCAGGCCCAAGCCGGACGCCAAAGCACGGCCATAGTCTTCGGCCGACGGGAACGTGTCGTCGGTCATCCCTGTCCTCCTCCCGGTGATCGATGCCAGCACAATGGCCGCGGCCGGGCCGCTTTGCAAGGGCACGCGCGGACCGCGACGTGACGTCAGGCAGCGGTGATCGCGGGGGCGGGATGGGTTACGGCAACCGGCGGTTCCGGCTGCCGTGCCGGGGTTCGCGCGACCAATGCGACAAAGGCGAAATAATGCATATAGATCAGAATGTTGTCGGTGCAGAAAATAACCGCGGAATAGGCATAAATCGCTGTACCCAAACGGGTTTTGGGGAACATCAGATAGAAGATCACATGGAATGTAATAAGCCCGAAATAGCCGTAGTCGAAGAGGATCTTCAACCAGTCATTATGTGGATTGGCCGATTCACTGACGCTTTGAATGAGCCTGTCGGCAGCGCCCGGCCCGAAGCCCACAAGGGTGTCGAGAAACCCGGCAAAATAGATCCGATCCCACATGGGCTCGGCGATGGCGACACGGCCGAGCGACAGGGCATTGGCGTTGATGTTCCTGATATCCAGCATCTCGGCCGCAAATTCGACGATCGGGGTCATGTAGAGCGACAGGATACATAAGCCGATCGCCGCCATGGTCGCCAGCACACGCCGGTTCAGCCGCCTGCCGGTGATCCAGACGGCCATTTCAATGGCGATGACCAGCGCAATTCCGACAAAGGCGATACGCTTGAACGTGGCGAAGAAAACCAGGAAGGCAATCAGCGCCCGGGTCCACGATCGATTGTAAACGTAGTAGAGCAGCACAGCCCCGAGCGGAAACGCCATGATCGATTCCATGATGCCTTCAGAGGCCAGAAAATCGACCTGCAGCGAAAAGCCCTTTGCCGTTGCCTCCAGGACCACCGTGGCGATCAGGCAGACCAGAATCCCGTCAACGACCATCGGCACAAGCCGCATGGGCAGGGCGAACAACAGCAAATAGCCGCCGATTATGATCAGGTCCCGCTGCGCGAAGAAGTTGAAGTCAGGGTTGTTGGCAAGGGACATTGCGGCAATTGCGGCAAACAAAAACAAGGCCGTCAATCCGCGCGGATCGATATCGAAGACACCGCGATTGACGCTGACCGAAATCATGACCAGGAGCGGCGGCAGCAGGTAGATCATGTATTTCAGATTGGTGTCGCCGAACAGCGCCCACACGCACAAGGTCACGAACAGGCAGACGATCGCGGCGATCGATCCGTGCAGCGGACCGTTGTGACCGGCCATCATCGCCGAATTGGCTGCATGGGTGTTGGGAACCATGGCGCTCTCAACCCTGCGCGACGACGATACCTCGGGGCTGCCGCCCGTCCGCCTGCAACATTGACACGGCATTGTCGACATCGGCCTGGCTGTCGGCCTTATGGTCGACGGACAGGAGGATTTCGTCAACAATCTGGGAAAAGGCTTTCATCCAGGGATCCGCGCCGAGCCGCGATCCGTCGACGACCATGAAATCGAAAGGCACGGCCGCATTGACGATGCCATCGCGGACCAGGATCGGATCCGGCTGGATCGAGCCGCCGGACAGGGGCATGGCGCTGACCAGGCTCAGGGGCAGCCCATTGATTTGCCGCGCCGCATTGGCGAGCTTGACCCGGCCGGTCAATACTTCGGGCAGGCCGGGCCTGGACGCCAGGCGCGACGTTCGCGTCAGGGTCTGATTATGCATGTCGGCATCGATCAACAATACCCGTTCGCCCGCGGCGGCGGCGGCAATTGCCAGATTCAACGCCACCGCCGAACGGCCCGCGGGCGACGCGCAACCGGCCACCAGGACCGAACGCCTGCCGCCCTGGCCGCCGCGCAGGCCGGCATAAAGGTTCTGCATCTGCATGGCCGCCGGCGATTGCGGCTGATGATAGGTGACCGCGTTCAATGTCGGCTCATCGAGCAGGGGAATGTTGCTGCTGACCGGCATGCCGGCGGACCGCATCGGCAAGGTGGCAAGCACCGGCGTCGTCTTTACCTGGTTTTGTTTTTGCGTCGTATCCTGTTGCGCGGTACGGCTGTTGTCGTCATCGGCTGCACCGCCCGGTCCATCGGCGAATTGCTCCTGGATATAGGCGGCCGCGGCGCCCATGGCGGTGCCAACCACGAGGGCCAGGATCAACAGCACCGGCAGGCTCGGACCGGCCGGTTTTTCCGGCAGGGTCGGCGGCGAGATGATCCGGGCGATCGCCGGGTTGAAACTATTGAATTCACCAACCTCGCGGGCGCGCACCAGGAAGGCTTCATAAACGGTGCGGTTGGCCTGGGCATCGCGTTCCAATTCCCGCAATTGCACGAGCTTCTGGTTGACGACACTGGTTTTGGCCGTCTCGTCCTTCAGTTTCTCGGCAAGTTCGCGCTCGTTCTGTTCGGCCCGTTCCAGTTCGGTGCGCGCCGAATCGACCACCCGGGCAAGCTCCGCATTGATCTGATTGACGACGACCTGGGTCTGGGTGCGGGCGGCGATCAGGTTTGGATGGCGATCCGACAGGGTGTTGGCGAGTGTCGCCTCCCGCTGCCGGGCGGTCGCCAATTGAGTGCGCAACTGCGTGATCACGCTGGACTGGACCGCCTCCGTCACGGAATCGATGCTCGCATTGCCTTTTTTCAGCCGGGCGATCTGTTCGAACCGGGCCCGGGCTTCGGACACGCGGCTTTGTGCCTGAGCCAATTGTTCGCTGAGTTGCACCAATTGCTGCTCGTCCAGCAATTGTTCCCCGGAGCCAGTGCGGACGATATTGTTCTGCCTGGCAAAGGCCGCCGCCTTGTCCTCGGCGTCGGTGACCCGCTGGCGCAATTCGTCGAGCCTTTTGCTCAAGGAATCGGCCACTGTGCTGGTGGTCGAAGAGCGGGCATTGGATTCGGCATCCAAATAGGCATTGCTGAGCGTCTGCGCGATGCGCACCGACTTCTCCGCGTCTTCGGTCTTCACCGACAGGCCGATGACGAAACTGTTTTTCTTAGGGTCGGCGGAGACGGCGTCTCGCAGGATCCACAGCGCCTTCAATTCCGGGGGGACCGGCGCTTTCGGAGAGGCGCCGACTATCGCCTTGATGGGGCCTGTTACTGCCGACTTGATGCTCGACAGCAGGCTCGGCGGCTTGGCGCCGAACTCAATGTCGGTCGCCAGGTTTTCCTTTTTCACGACGCGATTGAGGACCTCGTCCGACGTCATGACCCGGCCCTGCGTTTCAAGGACGGCAAAACTGTCGGTGTTGGAGCCGACCTGCGGATTGACGTCCTTGTCAACGACCTGCAGGCCGCGCGGATCTATCATGATCTGGGTAACGGCGGTGTATTTCGGCGGCACGACGACGCGAAATGCCAGGACGCCCAGGACCATCGCCGCAATGCAAATAAAGAACGTCATCTTGCGCCGGCGCACAACGGCGAAAATCGCCGGCAGGTCGACCTGCTTGGTCCCCGGCGGCGCCGCCGACACCATCACCGGAGATGTCGGTGTGTTCTGGGCTGGCTGCATTTGCTCGGCGTGTACCATTGCAATCAGTTCCGTTTCGCTGAAGACGGTCCCTAACGGGACCCTGGGCTGGCATTGCTTCAGGACAGTTCAATGACCGGTGTGCCGAAATGGCACAACACGCCAGCCAAAGACCGGTCCTGATGCTTCGGATTGCAATCGCCGCGCCATCAGGACGGAACTACGCCGGCGACGTCCGCGGACCGCATCGCGGCCGCCTGCCGTCATGTCAGGCAAAGTTTTGCGTTCCCGCTGGCTCGGAGCCCAGATCGGCAAAGTGCATCAACCGGCAATATTGCGCGACCAACAAGGTTAGGAAGGCCGGATTAAGATAGAGATAACGACGCCACAGGCGGGTCGGTTCCTGGATCAGACGGTAAAGCCATTCCAGTCCGTATTTTTGCAGTCCGGCGGGAGCCTGTTTCAGCAATCCGGCGTGGAAATCGAAGGCCGCGCCGACGGCGATGGCCGGCATGGACAAGGCCTTCACATATTCATAGACCCAAACTTCCTGCCGTGGGCAGCCCAGACCGACAAAGACCAGTCCGGCGCCGCTGTCGCGAATTTCTTCCGCAATCGCCGCTTTTTCGGCGTCGTCGCTCTTGCGGAACAAGGACGGTCGGCTGCCGGCGACCTGCAATTTGGGAAAGCGCTTGGTCAGTTGCGCGATCATCTGGTCCAGCACTTCCGGGCGGCTGCCATAGAAGTAGACCGGAACGCCGTCATCGGCGGCCTGTTTGCAGACATGCAGCGTCAGGTCCGGACCATAGACCCGATCCTTCAGCCCGGCCTTGTGCAACAGATTCAACGCCCAGCGCACCGGTTGCCCGTCGGGCACCACGATGTCGAAAGAATTCATCCGCCAGCGATAATCGGAATCAAGCACGCTGTTCATCACCCCGTGAACCGCCAGGGCGCCGACGCTGAGCGGTTTGCCGGACTTGGCCGCCGACAGGATCGTGTCGGTCGCCGACCGATAGTCGGTGATACTGATTCCGGTTCCCAAAACATTTTTCTTTTCAGGGATTTGCATGGTTCCACTCGGTTGTTCGTTGTGACGCGCGGCCTATTGGATTTCCGCCGGGCGATTGCCTTTCATGCCGCTCGGGATCGCGAAAATCCCTGCCTCATGGCAAGGGAGGGTCCCGTGGGGGTTGATCTTCGCGGGGATCATTGCCCTTGGAGCGATGGCGCCGGCGTCAGGAGGCCATCTGCCAGCGCTGTTTGTTGGCCCGATAGATTTCCTCCAGAATGCTCGGAACGGTCCATTCGATCGACCAGTCGGGATAGTGGTTTTCAAACCGGGAGGTATCGGAGACCCACCAGATATGGTCCCCCATGCGGTTGGTGTCGTCATAGGTCCAGCGCATGGTGTTGCCGGTGATTACCTCGCACAGATCGATGGCTTCCAGCATCGAACAATTGGAGGCCCGGCCACCGCCGATATTGTAGACTTCGCCGGAGCGCGGATTTTGGAAGAAATGCCAGAACGCGTTCACCAGGTCATGGCTGTGAATGTTATCGCGGACCTGCTTTCCCTGATAGCCGAGCACGGTATAGGGGGCGCCGGTGGCGGCGCATTTCATCAGATAGGCCAGGAAGCCGTGCAAGGCGGTGCCGCTATGGGACGGACCGGTCAGGCAGCCGCCGCGAAAACAGGCCGTCTTCATGCCGAAATAGCGGCCATATTCCTGCACCAGCATGTCAGCGGCCACCTTGGACGCGCCGAACAGACTGTGCATGGACTGGTCGATGGACATGGTCTCATCAATGCCATGCTCATAATAGGGATGATCCGGGTCGATCTCCCAACGGGTTTCCAATTCGCGCAACGGCAAGGCATTCGGCAGATCGCCATAGACCTTGTTGGTGGAGGTGAAGATAAATGGCGCGTCCGGTGCGTGACGGCGGGTCATCTCCAAAAGGACATGGGTGCCGTTGGCGTTGACGGTGAAGTCGGTAAAGGGATCCTGGGCGGCCCAGTCGTGGGAGGGTTGGGCCGCGGTATGGATCACCAGGCGGATGTCGGATCCGTATGCCTGAAACAATCCGTCCATCGATTCGGTATCACGGATATCCGCATCCACATGCCGGTAATCCTTCAGATCACGCTCCAGCCTGCGCCGATTCCAGTCGGTCGACGCCTCGGCGCCGAAGAACTGCTTGCGCATATCGTTGTCGACGCCGACAACCGAATATCCCTTTTCCGCGAAAAACCGGGCGGCCTGGGAACCAATCAGGCCCGCCGATCCGGTAACGATGACGATATCTGCCATGATCGAATACTCCAACATACGGCCGCGTTTGGGACCGGCGGCCTTCTGGGCGCCTGAATTGCAGCAATCGTGCCAGAAAATGGCTTTCGGCGGATGCGTCTGGAATTATCCTTAATCCGAATGATCGCGCAGCCAATCGCGAACCCATGACGGCCGGGCCGGACGGCCGGCGGATGATCCGGCGTGCCGAATTGAGACGGAATGTACCGGCACGTGACCTTTATCCTGAGTTGATTTCGCCGCTGCCTTCAGAAAGACTGGTTCAGCCGGCCGGACATTCGCGGCGGCCCCACCACGGTTACCGGATCTGCCAGAAAGCGCCGCGCCCATGCCAAACCCCGACAGCCGGCTTTTTGTCGGCCTCCACAATCATCCGATTGTGCTTTTGACACTGACGGCCCTGTTTTGGGGCGGTAATGCGGTGGCCGGACGGCTGGCGGTGGGCGAGGTGTCGCCGATGATGCTGACCGGCCTGCGCTGGCTGCTGGTCTGCGCCATCTTCCTGCCCATGGTCGGCCCGGAATTGCGTCGCGAATGGCCGGTCCTGCGGCCGCGGCTCGTATCGATCATCGTCATGGGATTGTTGGGGTTTACCGGCTTCAACGCCTTGTTCTACATCGCCGCCTATTACACGGAGGCGACCAATATCGGCATCATCCAGGGATCGATCCCGGTCTTCGTGCTTGCAGGCGCGTTGATCGCCTTCCGCACCCCGGTGCGGCTGATCCAGGCGGTGGGCATCGCGGTGACGGTGATCGGAGTGATCGTGGTGGCAATCCGCGGCGACGCGGCGCGGCTTGCCACCTTGTCGTTCAATCTGGGTGACAGCCTGATGGTGCTTGCCTGCCTGTTTTACTCCGCCTACACGATCGCCTTGAAGAAACGGCCGGCCATTTCCGGGCTGGTATTCTTTGCTGCCGTCGCCGTGGTCGCCCTGGCCGGCACATTGCCGCTGGTGGCGATCGAGGTCGCTCTCGGCCAGGCGAGCCTGCCGACGGTGAAGGGTTGGGGAATTCTCCTCTACGTGGCCGTGTTCCCATCGATCCTGGGACAGATATTCTACGTGCGCGGGGTCGATCTGGTGGGCCCCGGCCGGGCCGGCCTGTTCGTCAATCTGGTACCGGTTTTCGCGGCGATCCTGGCGGTGGTCATTCTGGGCGAGCGCTTCGCGTTCTATCACGGGATCGCCCTTGCCCTGGTGCTGGGCGGTATCTGGCTTGCCGAGCGGGGCAAGGCCGACAACAGGGGATTGAGCCATGACGGGTAATCGTGATGGCGCCGTTCGCCGCGCCGAATCCTACTTCGACGATGGTGGTTTTGAGGCCGAGCTTGGTGCACGCGTGGCGATCCGCACCGAGAGCCAATCGGCCGATAGCGGCCCGGAACTGCGCCGTTACCTAAGCGAAGATCTCGGTCCCTGCCTCAGCCGCATGGGCTTTGAAAACCAGGTCTTCGACAATCCGGTCGCCGGCTGCGGGCCGGTTCTTTTGGCAACGCGCATGGAAGACCCGACCTTGCCGACTGTTCTCGGCTACGGCCATGGTGATGTCATACAGGGCCTTGACGACACATGGACCAAGGGTGCCGGCCCCTGGCAAATCGCGCGCGACGGCGACCGGCTTTACGGGCGCGGCACCGCCGACAACAAGGGCCAGCACACGATCAACATCGCCGCCATGCGGGCGGTGCTGGAAGAACGCGGCCGGCTTGGCTTCAACGCCAAGGTCCTGATCGAAATGGGCGAGGAGAACGGCTCCAAGGGACTGCGCGAGATCATCGAAGCCAATATGGAGGCCTTTTCCTGTGACGTCTTCATCGGCTCCGACGGGCCGCGCATTCGCGCCGTCCGGCCCTGCATGGCGCTCGGCTGCCGCGGTGCCTGTAATTTCGACCTGCTGGTGGAATTGCGCGACGGCGGCCATCATTCGGGCAATTGGGGCGGACTGATCTCCAGCGCGTCGATCATTTTGACCCATGCGCTCGCCGCGATCGTCGGCCCGCGTGGTGAGATCAAGGTTCCAGAATGGCGGCCCGAGGGGATTGACGATGCGGTACGCGATGTGCTGATGGATTTGGAGATCGATGCCGGCGCCGGCGCGCCGACCATCGAGCCGGATTGGGGAGAGCCCGGCCTGACACCGGTGGAACGGGTCTATGCCTGGAACAGTTTCGACATATTGTCGGTTCAGGTCGGCGAACCGGGCAAACCGGTCAACGCGGTGCCGCCGCGCGCCTGGGCCCATTGTCAGTTGCGCTACGTGGTGGGGATCGATCCGGACGACATCGTGCCGGCCTTGCGCCGTCATCTCGACGCTCATGGTTACGACCAGGTACAGGTCTTGCCGCCGGCGACGGAAAATAGCGGCCATTTCATCGCCTCGCGGACCGCGCCGGACCATCCCTGGGCCCTGTTCGTGCGCAATTCGATCGACCACACGATCGGCAGCAAGCCGGACGTGATCCCGTCCATGGGCGGCTCAATCGGCAATGACCTGTTCACCGACGTGATCGGCGTTCCGGCGATCTGGGTGCCGCATTCCTATTCGGGCTGTTCGCAACATGCACCGGACGAGCATCTGCTGATGTCGAGCAGCCGGGAGGGATTGCGCCTGATGGCTGGCCTCTACTGGGATTTGGGGTCGGGCGGAACGCCATAACGGATTGCTTGGTGCTTACAAGAGAAATACGCTCCGTCATCCCGTGCGCATTGCAGCATGAAATGCTGCTATGCAGACACGGGACCTCCCACTTGATACGCGGAGCCCGGCTGCCGGATCCCGTGTCTGTGCAGCACCATTTCATGGTGCAGCGCGCACGGGATGACACGGATGTTTACTCGGTGGAGAGCCAGAATCACATGGCTGTAGCCGGCTAAGCACCAATTCCCGGCTTGCCAATTGCCGCAGGCGCCGTATCGTCGGGGCAGGGGAATGAAAGAGGCCGTCGATGCGCGCCAGCACAGTCATTCACGTGGTCAGTTGCCATGCCGAGGGCGAAGTCGGCGACGTGATTGTCGGCGGTGTGGCGCCGCCGCCTGGCAAGACCCTGGCTGATCAGCGCGCCTTTATCGCCAGTGATCAATCGTTGCGCCGCTTCATGCTTCATGAGCCGCGCGGCGGCGTGTTCCGCCATGTCAATCTGATCGTTCCGGCGAAACATCCCGATGCCGATCTCGGCTTTATCGTCATGGAGCCGGAGGACACGCCGCCCATGTCCGGCTCCAATGCCATGTGCGTGGCCACCGTCGCCCTGGAGACCGGGCTCGTCGCCATGAGCGAACCGGAGACGACCTTGGTGCTGGAGGCGCCGGCGGGATTGGTCTCGGTGCGTGCGCAATGCAGGGACGGCAAGGCGGAGCGGGTGACGATCCGCAATGTCGCCGCCTTCGCCGATCGGCTGGACGCGCCGCTTGACGTGGCCGGCCTCGGCACGCTGACCGTGGATATCGCCTATGGGGGCGACAGTTTCGTGATCGCCGACGCCGCGGCCCTGGGATTTGAAATCGCCGCCCATGAAGCGCGCGATCTGGCGGAGACCGGCATTCGCATTACCGAGGCGGCCAACGAACAATTGGGGTTTTGCCATCCGGGCGGACTGGACTGGACCCACATTTCGTTCTGCCAGATCGCCGCGCCGCCGGCCGAGGAGGGTGGTATCGTCTCAGGCCTCAGCGCCGTTGCCATCCAGCCGGGCAAGCTTGACCGGTCGCCCTGCGGCACGGGCTGTTCGGCGCGCATGGCGGTGCTGCATGCACGAGGCGTGCTGCAAGCTGGCGACCGGTTCATCGGCCGGTCGATCATCGGCGCGCGGTTCGATTGCCGCATTGCGGAAGCGACGACGCTTGCCGGCCGCCCGGCGATCGTGCCGGAAATTACCGGCCGGGCCTGGATCACAGGTATTCACCAACACATGCTCGACCCGGCCGATCCGTGGCCGAAAGGCTACAGGCTCAGCGACACCTGGCCCATGAGAGGAAAGCCATGACAACCGTCCCGTTCATCGATTATGACGATGCCGACCCGCTTCTGACCTGGCCGGCCGTGGCCGATGCGCTGGTAGCAGGGCATAAGGCGCCGCGGGCGCTGATCGACGACCTGTTGATGACCCATGGCGACAATGCGATCCTCAACCGTGCCGCCTGGATCGACGGGCTGGGCGTCGGATTGAAGACCGTGTCCACCTTTCCCGGCAATCGCCAACTATCCGAGCCGTTGCCGACAGTGCAAGGCGTGGTCGTCGTCTATGACGATAAGACCGGTTCGGTGCGGGCGTTGGTCGACGGACGGTTGGTGACCAAATGGAAGACAGCCGGGGATTCGGTGCTCGGCGCGCGGCTGTTGGCGCGACCGGAATCGAAACGCCTGTTGATCGTCGGCTCCGGCGCGGTGGCCACCGCCCTGGTCGATGCCTATAGCGCCGTATTCTCCGGTCTTGAGGATATCGCCATCTGGAGCCGGACCGCCAAAAACGCAGAGAAGCTTGCGACCGCTGAGACGGCAATCGGCCGGCCGTGCCGCGCGGTGACCGATCTCGGCGCGGCCGCGGCGGCGGCCGACATCGTCTCCTGCGCCACCATGACCACCGATCCGGTCCTGAAGGGCGACTGGATCGGCCCGGGCGCCCATGTGGATCTGATCGGCGCCTTTACGCCGCAAATGCGCGAGGCCGATGACGCCTTGATCGCCAAGGCGGAATTGTTCGTCGATGCACGGGAGACGACCCTGGAGGATATCGGCGAGATCCGCATTCCCCTGGCGACCGGCGTGATTTCGGAGACCGACATTCGCGGCGACCTATACGATCTGTGCAATGGCGCGCCGGGGCGCAGCGGACCCGACGCGATTACTTTGTTCAAAAATGGCGGCGGCGCGCATCTGGATCTGATGACCGCCAACCTGATCCGGGAGGTATGGGCCGCGCGGTAGGAGACGGGCTGAGGTGCTCGTAGGCAGTTGAAAGACGATTCAGCCTACAAAGAACGACGCATTAGACCATACACACCGCACAGCCGCACCTGTCATTGCCCGGCTCGACCGGGCAACCCGGTAAACGACGCGCGCGCATTTAGGAGTACCGGGCCTGCGCCGCGCACAAACGCTCCCGGCGGTGCGTACTGGATGCCCCGGTCGAGCCGGGGCATGACAAGTATGGGCGGGCATCAGTCGAAAAACGGCCCTTGCCGACCGAAAACCGGTAACTCCCTTTTCCAATCAAATGACCGGCTATCGGGCAAGCGGCGCAACGCAGTCCGACGGGCCGATCCCCGATCGGGGTCGAGGACAGGTCTGGCCCATCAAATGGGTTAAAAGTCACCGCCCTTGGTATAACCCGCACCGCTCAAAGGCGGCGCGGGTCGCCGCTTTCTCGGCATCGGTCAATTCCAGCAATGGCCGCCGCACCGCGCCGCCCGCCTGGCCGAGCAGGTGTTGCCAGTATTTCTGATGGGCGTGGGGCTTGCCGCCGGGACGGGTCTCTTTCAGCGCCGCGCGGACCGGGTCCAGGCTGGCGCTGACCCGCCGCGCCTCGGCATGGTCGCCGGCAAGCGCCAGGTCGGTATAAAGGCGCATGCGTTTATCCGTCGCCGTCTGCAGGAGATAGGGCGGCGACGAGCACAGATAGAGCTTCCAGTTAAGCTCAATGATATTGTCGAGCCACTCGACCTCGGACGCGGTGCTGACGATCAGCTTGTCCGATGCCAGCCGGGTGAGTTCGGTATATAGGGGCCGCGGCACGGAATATTTGATAGCCACGATATTTGGCAATTCGGCGATGCGGGCGCAAAGCTGCGGGCTCATCAGATAGCCGGAATCGGGATGGCTCCACATTGCAATGCCGATATTCACCCGCTCCGCGATATAGGCGTAATATTGGTAGAGCGTCTCGTCCACATCGGTCAGAAAATGCAGGATCGGCGCGTGGACGACAATATAGTCGGCGCCGATCGCCTCCGCATGGCGGGCGAGATCCAGGACAACGTCCATGTTCTGGTCGGAGCACGATAGAATGGTCGCGGCATCTTTGCCGGCTTCGTCCACCGCCAGGTCGAAAGTGTGCTTGCGCTCCGCCACCGACATGGAGAAGAACTCGCCCTGCTTGCCGGAAATGAAAAAGCCGTCGATTTGCAGGTCGTCGATCCAGTGGCGCAGATTGCGGCGAAATCCGGTTTCGTCGATCGATCCATCCTCGGCGAAGGGGGTCAGGGCGGCGGCCCAGATGCCGCGCATATGGTCAAAGGCATAGGCGGTGGCGTCGGCACGACTGTAATTCATGGTTTATCCTTCTTTTCGGTCGCCGTCTTGATTGCCCGCCAAATGGATTCGGAAGTCAATGGCAAGGTCAGCTCCGTCACCCCCAATGGATACAGGGCATCGAGTGCGGCATTGAGGATCGCCGGCGGCGCGCCGATGGTGCCGGCCTCGCCGATGCCCTTGGCGCCGAGCGCGTTGAACGGGGCCGGCGTTTCCATGGTGGCGAGGGCCACCGGCGGCATGTCGGCAGCCCTGGGCAAGGCATAATCCATCAGCGAGCCGGTGAGCAACTGGCCGTCGGCATCATAGACGATGCGCTCCATCACCGCTTCGCCCAACCCCTGGGCGATGGCGCCGACTACCTGGCCCTCGGCGAGCATGGGCGCGATGATCGTGCCGGCATCGTCGACGGCGGCAAGGCGCTCCACGGTAAGGGTCCCGGTGTCCTGGTCGATTGAAACGAGCGCTAGGTAACACCCGTTGCCCCAGGCTTCGCCGTCCGCCTCATAGCGTTCATGGATATCGATCGGAGATCGGCCCGTATCGTCGGTTAATTTGCCGGCAAATTCGGTCCAGGAAAGAAAACGGTCGCTATATTCGATGCCATTATCGGATAGAGATAATTTGATGGGATCCGCATTGAACAGACGCGCCGCATCCGCCAGAACACGGTCCTTGAAGGCGCAGGCGGCGCGCCGCAGCGCACTGCCGCCGATCGGCGTGGAGCGGCTTGCAAGCGCGCCGATCCCATCGGGCAGGTCATCGGTATCGCCGGTCTTGACGCTTATAATGTCCGGCGACAGGCCGAGGGCGTTCGCCACGATCATTGCGGCGGCCGTCTCGCGGCCCTGGCCTTGCGCCGTCGATCCGGTGGCGGCGATAATCGTGCCATCGTGGCGCAGGGTCAGGCGTGCGGATTCCCAGCCGATGCCGCTTGGTTCGACGTAACAGGCCATGCCGATGCCCACAAGCTCGCCGGCAGCGCGGCGGCGCGCCTGGTCGGCCCTTATGTGTTCCAGGCCGGCAAGTGTCCGGGTCCGATCGAGCATCTGAGAATAGTCGCCGCTATCGAGCACGATACCGGCCGGCCCCCGGTGCGGCATCCGATCCTGCGTCACCAGATTACGGCGCCGCAACTCCAACGGGTCGATCGCCAATTGCCGGGCGGCCGCCGCCACCAGCCGCTCCATGAGCATGGCCGCCTCCGGTCGGCCGGCACCGCGATAAATCCCCATTGGCGCGGTCGTGGTCAGGTAGCCGTCGACCGAGATATCGATCGCCGGAACATCATAAGGACCCGGCAGGATGCGGCTCGCATTCCAGGCCGGCACGGCGGCACTGAACGGCAGGAACGTGCCGAGCGGACAGCGGATTTCGGCGCGTAAGGCAAGCATCCGGCCGTCGCCATCAAGAGCCAATGTCGCGCGGGAGGTCATGCCCCGTCCGTGCGAGGCCGAGGCCAGGTCTTCTGAACGATCGGCGCGCCACAGAACCGGGCGGCCGAGGCGCCTGGCCGCATAGGCCGTCACCACGTCCTCGGGATAGAGCGAAGCCTTCATGCCGAAGGCGCCGCCCACATCCGGGGCGACGACGCGGACCTGGTCGGGGGCAAGACCGAGACAGGCCGCCAGACTGGCTTTCGCCCGATGCGGCGCCTGAGACGCCAAAGTGACCAACAGGGTGTTTTTGCCGGGGTCAAAGGCGGCGAGGCAGGATCTGGTCTCCAGTGGGGATGGGGCCACACGCGGATGGTCGATTTGGACCGTTACCTGATGGGCGGCATTGTCGATGATCCGGTCGCAATCGCCTTGGCGCCAGCGCCCGGACAAAGCGCGATTGCCGGCAATTTCGGAGATGATCGGCGGGGCCAGGCGCGCGCTTTCGACCGTTGTAACCGCCGGCAGCGGATCGAAATCAAAGGCAATCGCGGCGGCGGCATCCTCGGCGGCGCCGCGGTCGCGGGCGACGACCGCGGCCAACGGCTGCCCGACATAGGTCATGCGATCATTCGCCAGGTAAACACTTGGCGGTATCGCCTGATGGTCGAGCCGGGTACTGACCGGCAGCGGTGGCAGACCGGCCAGGTCTTTCCCGGTCAGGACCAATTCCACGCCCGGCGCCATCCCGGCATCCGACATATCGAGATGGGTGAGCCGTCCGTGGGCCACCGGACTGCGCAGGACGTAAATGTGCCGGACATCCGGCGGCGCCAGATCGGCGACGAAGCGGCCCGCCCCGGTGATCAGGCGGTCATCCTCGCGGCGCGGCGAACCGGATGGTTTTCCGTCAGCAGTCATTGGCGGCGCGAGAGCCCGGTACCGGCGGCTGCGCGAACTGCCTTGCGGTGAAAAATCATTGCGCGCATTCCTCCGGTGATAAGCCGATCGATAACAAATTAGGACAACCGGGTAGGCAATTATTCGTTTGATTGCAATGGCGGCGGGGATTAGCGTTTGGGAACACGCTCATTTGCGCATTCGTGCATCGGATGACGTCGTCGCCACGATGCGGCGATCCATTGATGCCGACGGAACCGGAGGCCGACCATGCCGATCCATCCCCGCCTGACGCCATTCTCCTTCGAACAATGGATCGAAGACAATGCGGACAGCCTACGCCCGCCGGTCGGCAACAAATTGCTGCATACCGATGCCGGCATGATCGTCATGGTGGTCGGCGGCCCCAATACGCGGGTCGATTTTCACGACGATCCGGTTGAGGAATGGTTCTACCAGGTGCGCGGCGACATGATGCTCAAAATCGCCGACGGCGGTACGATCTACGACGTACCGATCCGCCAGGGCGAGGTGTTCCTGCTGCCGCCGCATACCATCCACGCGCCACAGCGGCCGCAGGACGGGTCGATAGGCCTGGTGGTCGAAGCGCCGCGCATGATGGGCATGAAGGAAGGTTTTGAATGGTATTGCTTCAATTGCGAGACGCGGGTGCACCGGGTCGAGGTGTCGCTTACCGATGCCAGCGGCATCGTGACCGCCCTGCCGAAAATCTATGATGCCTTCCATGACGACATAAAGGCGCGCACCTGCCCGCAATGCGGCACCGTGCATCCGGGCAAGGGCAAGCCGCCGGACGGCTGGGTGACGCTTTAACCGCGAAAAACCGCGCTAAAACCGGCAGAATTGGGCGGTTTTTCCGCCCACGGCCCTCGTTAGCGCCTTCATTTTATCGGCGGTCGATCCACAGGCCACGTCCGCGCCTGCTTGTTGAACTAGGTGATTTTACGTATATCCTGATCAGATTGTTAACTCTTGGTTGCCATCAAACTGCCATAACCGGTTGACACTATCGCCCCAATGAGCAGGCGTCGAAGAGGATATTGGCCGTCGATATGTGGAAGACGACGCGAAATGCGCGTTTACATTGTTGACAGCCGTCGCTTGCACGGTCCTTGTGGGACCTGTAAAAAATACCGATCGTGTATTCAGGCGTAAGTATGAACATCCAGGTCAAATCAGGTGATATCACACCGCCGAAGTCGGTTCCGTCAAAGAACGCGAAGAGATTCAATCGGTTGGTCACGAAGGTCATCGAGCGCCGCCAGGCGGCGCTGAGGGTATTGTCTAAGTGAATACCTCGCTGTTGCCCCGCGCGGCAATCGAAACCATCTATCGCCAACAGGCAGCGCGTTTCGGGAGCAATGACACCGCCCCCGAGACGGCGGATATCGCCAAACAGTACAAGCGGATCGCCAGGCTTTGCAAAGACCAGGACGATATTGCAACCATTGCTGGCATCATCGGATACGAAATCGCCGTATCCGGCCCGTTCGACAATCTCAATCGCGGGACCGCGGCGGCGGCGATGGAAGTTCAGGTCGAACTGGGCGACAAGCATCTTGCCGCTTCAAATGCGGAAATCACCATGACCTTCGTCGATGTCGGCGCCGGCCGGCTGAGCCGCGACCAACTGGTCGCCTGGATCGCCGACCACCTGGAGGCGGCGCCGGAATGTGCCGACACCTAGGGTATCGCATTCCCAGTCCACATCATCGATGATCAATGAACGCTGACGGTGTGCAGATCGTTCTGCATGGCGGTGACTTCCGCCGTCTCGCGGCTATCGGCGAGCATGATCGGCGTGCCATCGGCGCCGAGCAAGGCCCACAAATTGAGGCCGGGCGCCAGATTCGGCACCACCTGCGGGAACAACTCGCTGACTTCGTCTGAGGTGATCGGCCGCACATAGGCAATTTCGCCGTCGCCGAGGCCGGCCAGTGTCTCGATCGGGATGGTCTTGTCGGTTTCGTAGTCCCGTGTCATGGCGCACTACTCCTACTGTCCTGCCCGGAAGCCCCGATGGATCTGCCCTAATCGGTAGCGGTGATATCAATCTTGCGGACGATGCGTTCCGGTTGCGGGCGCACCAGGTCGATCGACAACAGGCCGTTTTTCAGCTCCGCGCCGAGGATCTCAATGCCCTCCGCGAGCACGAATGCGCGCTGAAACTGCCGCGCGGCGATGCCGCGATGCAGGTAGTTCCGGTCCTTGTCGTCGGTTTGCCGGCCGCGGATTACCAACTGGCTTTCCTCGACGGTGATTTCCAGTTCCTCGCGGCAAAAGCCGGCCACCGCCAGGGTGATGCGCAGGATATCACCGTGTTCATCCGACCGGGGCAGTCGCTCGATATTGTAGGGCGGATAGCCGTCATTGGTGGCCTTGGAGACCCGGTCCAGGACCCGTTCGATATCCTCAAAGCCGAGCAAAAGCGGGCTCGAAAAGGCAGTCATGCGCGACATGTCCTTCGTCCTTCTGCAAAATCAAGCGACCCGGCGCACGAACCCATTGTGGCATCCGCCCGCCGTTTGACTGTCAAAGCTGAATATGGGAATTTCCCGCGCCGCAATCAAGCGTCGGCCTAGGGTCAGGACCCATTAATGTTGTCCATTCTGTTTGATCGGGAAGGTTAGCATGACTGCGAGACCGAGCGCAGGACAGGTTTTGCCTATTCAAGATCGGCCTCGCTTTCAGGCTGGCCTTCCCGGTCAAACCCGAAGGGCGGGGCTGATTTGCCCGCTGACGGCGTAAGAGATCCTTGAAAACCAGACAGGTTTCCCGCGGCTCTCTGCCTTGTCAGCAGACAAATCCGCTCCCGCAGAATGGGCAACATTAATGGGTCCTGACCCTAAGTCCTTTCCAATCAAAGGTAATTTATCCTTAGGTGTATCGGTCGATTGCACGACACAATTTATTCCGGTGTGATCGAGCGATGCCCCGGGCGTCGAATACCTGCATGATATAGGCGGGCGCGGGTCAGGCGCCGAATATGCGACCCGGATTGAGGATGCCCTTGGGGTCCAGAGCGGTTTTCAGAGTGCGCATCAGGGCGATTTCGGCAGGGTTGCGGGACTGCGCCAAATAGGGGCGCTTGATCATGCCGATGCCATGTTCGGCCGACACCGAACCCTCCGCCGCGCCGGTTCGCGCATAGATGAATCCGTCGGTCTCCTTCCTTCCGTCCTCGGTGGCGG
Source organism: Rhodobiaceae bacterium (assembly GCA_965224185.1). Classification (GTDB taxonomy): domain Bacteria; phylum Pseudomonadota; class Alphaproteobacteria; order Rhizobiales. The sequence continues at coordinate 2,207,559 of OZ245042.1, forward strand.
CTCCGGCACTGGTCATGATGTGCAGATTGCCATCGCCGAGATGGCCGAAAAAGACCGTTTGCGATTCGGGGTGGGCGGTTTCCAGGTGCTTTGACACGGTGTCGACGAAGGTCGGGATCTTGTCGATCGGGAGTGAAATATCATAGCCGAGAATGGGCTGCATGGACGATGCGACCTCGGTGCTGGCGTCACGCAACGCCCAGATCGCCTCCACTTCGGCACCCGATTTGGAGAGCACCGCGTCGGCCAGGATGCCTTGTTCCAGCGCACCGTTCAGGCTGTCTTCCAAATGGGCTTGGTCACCCTCCGGGTCGGAGCCCATGATCTCAGTCAAGACGTAATAGGGATAGGTGTCCGGTAGCGGCACCGCGGTGCTGATATGGTGACAGGCTGACTTGTAGTAATCGGCCCACATCATTTCAAAGGCGCTCAACTCGCCCCCATGGTGGCGGCGCATATGGTCAAGCAGTTGGCGCACCTTTTCAAAGCTCTCCAGGCCGCACAGGGCGACGATCTGGGTCTTCGGTCGGGGATACAGGCGCAAAACGGCCCTGGTGACGACGCCCAAAGTACCTTCGGAGCCGATGAACAGGTGCTTCAGATCATAACCGGTATTGTTCTTGATCAGTTTCTTGCAACTGTCGATGACGGTGCCGTCGGCGAGCACCGCCTCCAGGCCGAGCACCAGATCGCGGGTCATGCCGTAGCGCAGAACCCGGTTTCCCCCGGCATTGGTGGAAATATTGCCACCGATGCGGCAGGAGCCGCGGGCGCCGAGATCGAGCGGGAACTTGTAGCCGGCCGCCTCCGCGGCCTCCTCGATCGACTGCAGGACGGCGCCGCTTTGCACGGTCATGGTAGCCGTGCCTTTGTCCACCTCCTCGATCGCCGTCATGCGCTCCATGGAGATCACGATCTCGCCGCGATGGGGCATGGTGGCGCCGACCAAACCGGTCATGCCGCCCTGCAGGACCACCGGTTGATCGGCGGCGTGGCAGGCGGACAGAATCGCCGACACTTCCCCGGTGCCGGCCGGACGCAGGACCAGATCGGGCTTGGCGCCGACATTCTCCATGGCATCGTGATAGAAACGGGGTTCGATGGCGTCGCCGGCGAAATAGCCCGCCGGACCGACGATATCCTTCAAGGTCTGAATGAGATTTGGCATGGTCCGATCGTCATGGAATTAAAGAAGATCATGCAGCCTATTGCCGGAAGGTCCGGTTCCGCAAGGGAGCATTGGCGATGCGCCGGCTCGGACTGATCGGCTTGGGGCGGATCGGCGGTGCCGTCGCCGAGGCGGTGGCCGCCGGTCGCTGCGGATCATGGACGATGGCCGGTATCCTGCGGCGGACGGAGGCCGGCGGAGACGGCATTTTAGTCACCGATGATCCAGCACTATTTTTCAGCCGCGATTATGACCTGATCGTCGAAGCGGCGGGCCCGGCCGTCCTGCGCGCCCATGGGGTGGCAGCCCTTAAGCGGTCGGACGTGTGGACAGTCAGTGCCGTCGCCCTTGCCGACGAAGAATGCCGCCAGGCTCTGGCGACCGCGGCCGGGCAGAGCGGCCATAACCTGCGGGTGCTGCCCGGCGCCATTGCCGGGGTCGACGCGGTGCGGGCCACGGCCGGCGACCCGAAGGCCGTTTTGCATGTTTATGTAGACATGCCCCGCTCCGCGCCCGGCCCGGTGCCGTTTACCGGCCCGGCCCGGGAAGCCGCGCGGCTCTTTCCCGACAATGTCAACGTGGCGGTCGCCGCGGCCCTCGCCGGGCCTGGGCTTGACCGGACACGGGTCACCGTGACCCGCCATGAGGGCCTCAAGCCGCGGCGGATCCGATTACGGGCCGAAGGCGGGGGCATGGTGGTCGAGACCAGCCTCTATCCCGATAATGACGGCATTGGGCCGCATCCGGTCGCCGGGGCGATCATCGCCGCCCTGAAGCAGGTCGACGGGCCGATCGTTATCTTCTGACGGCCGGACGCCAGTCCCCACCCGGTCAGACCGGCCTGTCGAATGATGATCATGCGGCGCGGAACTTGAGTAAGGTCAATGCAATTGCAGGCCAAATATGGCAGTAATCAACCATCCAAGGCGAACCCACGAGGCAGGCATGACCACATCGGACCGAACCCCGTCGAAGACTTCCACATCATCCGCCGGCCGCGTGGCGAGCCGGCGCCGCAACGCGGCCCCGGCCAGGGCGCGGTCAGCCAAGGCAGCGGAAGCGGAAGCCAAGACACCATTGCCGGAGACGGCAATGCCGGCAGGCAATGGCGCCGATCCGGACCAGGCGACCGATGGAACGGCCACGCCTGACGTGACACCGGCGGCGGAAGACCTGGCAGCCAGCTTTCACGACCCGGAAGCGGTGCGGCGGGCCTTCGAGACCGGCGAATATCCCTATAAGCAGAAACTGAAGCGCGGGCCCTATGAGGCGGAGAAGGCCAGGCTGCAGGTGGAGCTTTTAAAGGTACAGCGCTGGGTGGAGGAGACCGGGCGCAAGATCGTGATTTTATTCGAAGGCCGCGACGCGGCCGGCAAGGGCGGCACGATCAAGCGGTTCATGGAGCATCTCAATCCACGCACGGCGCGGGTGGTCGCCCTGCCCAAGCCGGGAGAGCGGGAACGGGGCCAATGGTTCTTCCAGCGCTATATAAGACATTTGCCGACCAGCGGCGAAATCGTGCTGTTCGACCGCTCCTGGTACAATCGCGCCGGGGTCGAACGAGTGATGAATTTCTGTACCCCCAACGACTATCTTGAATTCATGCGCACCTGTCCGGAACTGGAACGCATGCTCGCGCGGTCGGGCATCTGGCTCTTCAAGTATTGGTTCTCGGTAACCCGGCACGAACAGCGGCGGCGCTTCACGTCGCGAGAACACGATCCGCTGAAGCAATGGAAGTTATCGCCGGTTGACCGGGCGTCACTGGACAAGTGGGACGACTACACGGAAGCCAAGGAGGCGATGTTCTTTTACACCGATACCGCGGACGCGCCGTGGACCGTGGTCAAGTCGGACGACAAGAAGCGGGCGCGGCTGAATTGCATGCAGCACTTCTTGGATTCGCTGCCTTATCCGAACAAGGATCCGGCGGTGGTCACCGGCCCGGACCCGCTGATCGTCGGCGCCAGCGCCCATGTGATCGGCCGCGACCAGCACATAATAGGCAAGAGCCTGCATCCGGAGCAGAAACGCGCCGGGCGATAGGCGGTGTCGATCTAAGACGCAGAGCTTCGACGAGAGGGCAGAGCAATCCCCCCCTGGCCCTCCCCCTCCAGGGGGGGAGGGAAAATAGGTGGCGACGGATGACGCACTCGATCGTCTCCGATCTACGGCAAGGCCTTGTAGTTGACCGGAGAGCTAGCCGGTTTCCATTCCCTCCCCCCTGGAGGGGGAGGGTTAGGGAGGGGGGGGATCGCCCGGCGATTAGTTTGCCGACGCGCTAATATCCTGCAAAATCCTATCAATTAGCCGCCGAAATAAAGTGCGCTACCCGCAAGTCCGGCCGCCTCACACCCCGGCCGGCATGGCATTGGGATCGCGGATGACGGCGCGGGGGGCGGTGATTTCCTTCCATTGGGAGAGCGCCCGGTTGACCGCCGGATAGGGGTCGCGCGGCACGAATTGGCCGTGACCCATCCTGGCCTTGATGTCGTTCTCCTCCACCGCGACCATGCCGCGGGTCAGGGTGTAGCGGGGCAGGCCCTTGACCGGAATGCCCTCGAACACGTTGTAGTCGATCACCGATTGCTGGGCTTCGGCCGTGATCGTCTTTTCGCGGTTGGGGTCCCAGACCACGAGATCAGCATCCGCGCCTTCGATGACGGCGCCCTTGCGCGGATAGAGATTGAGGATCTTAGCAATATTGGTGGAGGTGACGGCGACGAATTCGTTCATGGTCAGCCGGCCGGTATTGACGCCGCGGGTCCACAGCACCGGCAGGCGGTCTTCCAGGCCGCCGGTGCCATTGGGGATCTGGGTGAAGTCGCCGAGCCCATAGCGCTTTTGCTCGGTGGTAAAGGAGCAATGGTCGGTGGCCACCACCTGCAGGCTGCCGGCCTGCAAGCCGGCCCACAGGCCGTCCTGATGCAGTTTGTCGCGGAAGGGCGGCGACATGACCCGGCGGGCGGCGTGGTCCCAATCGGGATTTTGGTATTCGCTTTCATCGAGCGTCAGATGCTGGATCAGTGGCTCGCCATAGACCCGCATGCCCTTTTGCCGGGCGCGGCGGATCGCTTCATGGGCCTGTTCGCACGATACATGCACGATATAGAGCGGCACGCCGGCCATGTCGGCGATCATGATCGCCCGGTTGGCGGCCTCGCCCTCCACTTCCGGCGGCCTGGAATAGGCGTGGGCCTCCGGGCCGGTATTGCCTTCCGCCATCAGCTTTTCCTGAAGCGCGGCAACGACGTCGCCATTTTCGGCGTGCACCAGCGGCATGGCACCAAGGGCCGCGCAGCGCTGGAAGGAGGCATACATTTCGTCGTCATCGACCATCAACGCGCCCTTATAGGCCATGAAGTGCTTGAAGGTGTTGATGCCCTTGTCGACGACGGTGGCCATTTCGTTGAACACCCGCTCGCCCCACCAGGTGATCGCCATGTGGAAGGAATAGTCGCACATGGCCTTGGTCGACTTGTTGTCCCAAGCCTGCAGGGCTTCAAGCAGCGATTGCTCGGGCGCCGGCAGGCAGAAATCGACAATCATGGTGGTGCCGCCGGACAAAGCGGCGCGGGTGCCGGATTCAAAATCGTCGGCCGAATAGGTGCCCATGAAGGGCATTTCCATGTGGGTATGGGGGTCGATGCCGCCGGGCATGACGTAACAGCCGCTGGCGTCGAGCACCGTATCGGCGGACAGGTTTTCGCCGATCTTTGAAATCTTGCCGCCCTCGATCTCAACATCCGCCTTGTAGGTCCGATCGGCGGTGACAATGGTTCCGCCCTTGATCACTTTTGACATGATTGTCGCTCCCATTTCCGCCGCCGGCCGCATGGCCGCCGGGCATTACCGGTTGTCATTGTCGCGAGAGCGCTATCGAGGCCCCGCTATCGCGAAAATGACACCCTTGACGGTGCCGCGCGGGGCACGCCAGGCGCGCGCCCCACGCGATCTTAAATCCTACATCGCCTTGTCGATGACAGCGTGGCTCCAGGCGCCTTCCGGGGCCTTGGTGATCACCGGATCGGAGCCGCCGGAGAGCAGGGTCTTCACCGTGCGCTCGTAATCGGCCGGATCGAGCTTGCCGTTGGACCCTTCCGTCAGCTTGTTGATCTCGCCCATCATGCGGCGCTGGTGCTTCTCGGTCTGGGCGCCGGTGGCATCGTTTTCAAGGACGATATCGGCGGCGGCATCCGGGTTTTCCCGGGCCCAGGCCCAGCCCTTCATGGAGGCGCGCACGAAGCGGGCCATCTTGTCGACAAAGGCCGAGTCCTTCAGGTTGTCCTCCAACACGTAGAGGCCGTCCTCCATGGTCGAAACGCCCTGATCCTCATATTTGAAGACCACCAGATCATCGGCCGACAGTCCGGCATCAATGACCTGCCAATATTCGTTATAGGTCATGGTGGAAATGCAATCGGCCTGCTTCTGCAGCAGCGGATCGACATTGAAGCCTTGCTTCAGGACGGTCACGCCATCGGCGCCGCCCTTCGTGGGAATGCCGAGCTGCGACATCCAGCTCAAGAACGGATATTCATTGCCGAAGAACCAGACGCCGAGCGTCTTGCCCTTGAAATCCGCGGGCGCCTTGATGCCGGTTTCCTTGCGGCAGGTGAGCATCATGCCGGAGCGCTTGAACGGCTGGGCGATATTGACCAAAGCCACGCCTTTTTCCCGTGACGCCAGGGCCGAGGGCATCCAGTCGATAATCACGTCGGCGCCGCCACCGGCGATTACTTGCGGCGGGGCAATATCGGGACCGCCGGCATTGATGGTCACATCGAGACCTTCCGCCTCGTAGAGACCCTTATCCTTGGCGACGTAATAGCCGGCGAACTGCGCCTGGGTGACCCATTTGAGCTGCAGGGTCACCTTGTCGGCGGCCTGGGTTACGCCGGCCGACAAAGCCAGGGCCGCCGCGGCGACCGATAGGAACAGAGTTTTCATGGACTTCCTCCCTTTTTCAGATTCACGGTGCATATCAGTAATTCTTCATCTTTTCAGTTGCCGTCATTCCCGCGAAAGCGGGAATCCAGGGCAATAAAGCAAAGCCCTGCAATTTGGCCCTGGATTCCCGCTTTCGCGGGAATGACTGAACATGTCTGTTGGTAATTCCCACTTGCAGCATCTTACCTAATGCCCCCCGCGATACGAGGGATGCCAGAACGTCAAGGTGCGCTCGATCAGCGCCACCAGGCCGTAAAAGGCGGAACCGGCGATCGCCGCCAGAACAATTTCAGCCCACACCATATCGACCGCCAGGCGGCCGACCTCGGTGGAAATGCGAAAGCCCATGCCGACAATGGGCGTGCCGAAGAATTCCGCCACGATGGCCCCGATCAGGGCGAGCGTGGAATTGATCTTCAAGGCGTTGAATATGAATGGCAAGGCCGCCGGCAGGCGCAGCTTGAACAAGGTCTGCCAATAATTCGCGGCATAGGATTGCATCAATTCGCGCTCCGGCACGCCGGCCGCGGCAAGGCCGGTGACCGTATTCACCAACATCGGGAAGAAGGTCATGACCACGACCACCGCCGCCTTGGACGGCCAGTCGAAGCCGAACCACATGACCATGATCGGCGCGATGCCGACGATCGGCAGGGCGCTCACTAAATTGCCGAGCGGCAACAGGCCGCGCTGCAGGAAGGGCATGCGGTCGACCAGTATGGCCACTACAAATCCGCTGATGCAGCCGATCGCATAGCCGGCTAACACGGCTTTTAAAAAGGTCTGCTGGAAATCCGCCCACAGGATATCAAGCTTGGCGGCAAAGGTGGCGGCGATGACGCTGGGTGCCGGCAGCAGAACTTGCGGAATGCCGAAGCCGACCGTCATCATCTCCCACAGGAAGACCAGCCACAGACCGAACAGGATTGGCACGGCAAGATCGGCCAGGCGCTGAATGCGGCGGTTCAGGGTTTTGAATTCGGCGATCAGATCGATCGCCCGCCAGGCGGCCGCCCAAAGCGCGAGGACGAAGAGCCACAGGCCGAACCCCGCATGACCGGCAACCGGCTCCTGATGAACCAGGGCGAGGGCCGAGAGTGCGCCGATCGTCACAACGGCCGCCAGCATGATGCCATCGCGGGTGGTTCTGGAACCGCGCCAGGCATAGAAGCCGGCGGTGGCCAGAAGCAGGAGGACGGTGGCGCCATGGGCCGGAAGATCCGGCCAGGCCAGAATGCCGGCGACCGGAAAGACCAGGGACGCAAACGCCAGCAAGGTGGCCAGGGCGCACCAGGACAGGGGCGGACGCCTCATAATCGCGCCCCCATGCGGGCCAGCACAACCCGCTCCACCATGCCGACAGCCATGACCATCAGGGCCGCCAATATCGCCGCCGTCAGCAGTGCCGACCAGATTTGAATGGTCTGGCCGTAATAGGAACCGGCGAGCAGGCGGGCGCCGAGGCCGGCAGCGGCGCCGGTGGGCAATTCACCGACTATGGCGCCAACCAGGCTGATGGCGATCGCCACTTTCAGGCTGGTGAACAGGAACGGCATGGAGGACGGCCAGCGCAGCTTCCAGAAGGTCTGCCAGGCGCTGGCCGAATAGGTGCGCATCAGGTCGAGTTGCAGCGGATCCGGCGCGCGCAGGCCCTTGACCATGCCGATCGTGACGGGGAAGAAGCACAGATAAGTGGAGATGATCGCCTTGGGGATGAGGCCGCGCAGGCCTATCGACGCCAGCACCACGATGATCATCGGCGCGATCGCCAGGATGGGGATCGTCTGGGAGGAGATGATCCACGGCATCAGGCTTTTATCCAGCGAACGCACATGGACGATGCCGACGGCAAGCAGGATGCCGAGAACCGCGCCAAGCGCGAAGCCGAGCAGGGTCGAGGACAGGGTGACCCAGGAATGGTAGACGAGGCTGCGCTTTGAGGTGACCTTCTTGTCGAGGATGGTCTTCTTCATCTCGACCGCGATTTGATGCGGCGCCGGTAGGATCGGCCGGTCCTGGGCCATGGTGTCGCGCACCAGATCGCTGAAGGTCCAGTCCACCTTCTGCCGTTCATACCGGTCGATCTGGCCGGGCGCGTTCATGTAAACCGCGCCGACAAACCACAGCGCGATAATCGCCAGGGAGACCAGAAACACCGGGCCTACTTTGCCGGCAAATAAGCGGTCAAGCAGCGATGGCCTGGCAGGAATAGCCTGGGCGGCGTCAGTCATCGTAGGAATGGCCGGCGCGCAGCCCCTCCCTGACCCGGTGGGCGACCTCCAGGAATTCCGGCGTTTCGCGGATATCCAATGTGCGGTCGCGGGCGAAATCGGTCTCGATCACATCGATGATGCGGCCGGGGCGCGGCGACATGACGACGATCCGGGTCGACAAAAAGACCGCTTCGGGGATGGAATGGGTGACGAAGACCACCGTCTTGTCCGTCTTGTCCCATAGGCGCAGCAATTGTTCGTTCAAATGATCGCGGACGATTTCGTCAAGGGCGCCGAAAGGTTCGTCCATCAACAGCACTTCCGGATCGAAGGAAAGCGCGCGGGCGATCGAGGCGCGCTGCTGCATGCCACCGGATAATTGCCAGGGATACTTCTTTTCAAAGCCTGAGAGATTGACCAGATCGAGATAATGCGCAACCCGGCGGCGGCGCTCGGCGGCATCCACGCCCATGATTTCCAGTGGTAGCGTGACATTGCGTTCGATGGTCCGCCAGGCATAGAGCGCCGGCGCCTGGAAGACATAGCCATAGGCCCGGTCGCGGCGCGCCTGATCGGGGGAGACGCCATTGACGGTCACCGCGCCGGATGTGGGCTGTTCCAGATCGGCGATGACCCGGAGTAAGGTGGTTTTGCCGCAGCCCGATGGGCCGATCAGGGAGACGAAGTCGCCATGCTTGACGGCCAGATCGACCTCCGACAGGGCATAGACGGGCCCGTCCGCGGTCTGGAAGGTTAGCGACAGGTTTTCGGCCTTAATCACCGTTCGCCGGCCGGCGGCATAAGGCGTGGATGCCTCAGTCATGGGCGCCTTCTGTGCCGTTACCTGCCCGCTGGCCGCCATGCGTCTATCCCACGATTTCCGCCGTTTCGACCACTGCCTGAAGCAGCACGTCGGCGCCGGCGGTCGCCCATTCGATGGAGATCTCCTCCGCCTCGTTGTGGGACAGGCCGTCGACGCAGGGGCACATCACCATGGCCGTCGGCGCGACCCGGTTGACCCAGCAGGCGTCATGGCCGGCGCCGGACACGATATCGCAATGGGAATAGCCGAGCCGTTCGGCGGCATTGCGGATCGCCGCCACGCAAGTCTCATCGAAGGCCGGGGGATCGAAGGAACCGACCACCTTGGTTTCGAGCGTCAGTCCGAGCGCCTCGCACAATTTTGGTGCCTCGTCGTAGAAGCGTCCCAGCATGGCGTCTATGATCTCTGGAATGTGCGAGCGGAAATCGACGGTGCAGACCACCCGGCCGGGAATAATGTTGCGGCTGTTTGGATAGACATCGATATGGCCGATGGCGCCGACCGCATTGGGCTGGTGGGCCATGGCGATCTCATGGGCGAGCTCGGTGATCTGGGCCAGGCCACGGCCGGCATTGATGCGCATATGCATGGGCGTGGAACCGGTATGGCTCTCCTTGCCGGTGATCGTGCATTCGATCCAACGCAAGCCCTGGCCATGGGTGACGACGCCGATATCCTTGCCTTCCGCCTCCAGGATCGGCCCCTGCTCGATATGCAGTTCGAAAAAGGCATGCATCTTGCGGGCACCGACCTCTTCATCCCCGACCCAGCCGATGCGCGCCAATTCATCGCCGACGGTTTTGCCTTGCGCATCGGTCAGCGCATAAGTGTCTTCCAGTGTATGCACACCGGCAAAGACGCCCGAGGCCATCATGGGCGGCGCGAAGCGGGTGCCTTCCTCGTTGGTCCAGTTGGTGACGACGATCGGATGCTTGGTCTTGATGTCCATGTCGTTCAAGGTGCGGACCAGTTCCAGGGCCCCGAGCACGCCGAGCACGCCGTCATATTTGCCGCCGGTGGGCTGGGTATCGAGATGACTGCCGACATAGACCGGCAGGGCGTCCGGGTCGGTGCCTTCGCGCCGGAAGAACATGGTGCCCATCTTGTCGACGCCCATGGTCATGCCGGCATCCTCGCACCATGTCTGGAACAGGGCGCGGCCTTCCGCGTCTTCGTCGGTCAGCGTCTGCCGATTGTTGCCGCCGGCGATGCCTGGACCGATCTTGGCCATGTCCATCAGGCTGTCCCACAGCCGGCCGCCATTGACGCGCAGATTATCAGCCGGAATGCTCATTGTCGGTCTCCTTCAGTCGTGTCGTCGGCGCGGTCGCCGGCCATTATCTTACGCGATTTTGTCGATCCGGTATCGGTCAATTGAGGCTCGGGAAGGTGAATTCGGCGCCGGCGCGAATGCCGGTGGGCCAGCGGGTGGTTACGGTTTTCAGCCGGGTATAAAAATGCACGCCTTCCGGCCCGTAGATCGAATGGTCGCCGAACAGGGAGCGCTTCCAACCGCCGAAACTGTGATAGGCGACCGGCACGGGGATCGGCACGTTGATGCCGACCATGCCGACTTCTATTGCGTCGGCGAAGGCGCGGGCGGCGTCGCCGTCACGGGTGAAGATCGCCGTGCCATTGCCGTATTGATGGGCGTTGATCATGTCGACGGCGGCATCATAGTCGGGCACCCGGACCACCGAAAGCACCGGGCCGAAGATCTCGTCGGTATAGATCGCCATGTCGGTGGTCACCCGGTCGAACAGGGTGCCGCCGACGAAATAGCCATCTTCATAGCCCTGCAGGGTCAGGCCGCGGCCGTCGACGACCAGGTCGGCGCCCTCTTCCACGCCGCGATCGATATAGCCGAGCACCCTTTGCTGGGCCTCCCGGGTGATCAGCGGCCCCATTTCGGCCTGGGAATCCGTGCTCGGGCCGACCTTCAGCGCCGCCACCCGCGGCGCCAGCTTGTCGACCAGACGATCGGCCGTCTCCTGACCAACGGGGACGGCGACGGAGACCGCCATGCAGCGCTCGCCGGCGGAGCCATAGCCGGCGCCCATCAGGGCATCGACGGCCTGGTCCATGTCCGCATCGGGCATGACGATCATATGGTTCTTGGCACCGCCCAGCGCCTGCACCCGTTTGCCGTTGGCGGTGCCGGTCGTATAGACATATTCGGCGATCGGCGTTGAACCGACGAAGCTTACCGCCTTGACGTCCGGGTGGGTGAGCAGGGCATCGACAGCCTCTTTGTCGCCGTGAACGATATTCACCACGCCTTCGGGAAAACCGGCTTCCAAGAGCAGTTCCTGGACGAACATCGGTGCGGACGGATCGCGCTCCGACGGCTTCAATACGAAGGTATTGCCGCAGGCGATGGCGATCGGATACATCCACATGGGCACCATGGCCGGGAAGTTGAACGGGGTGATGCCGGCGACGACGCCAAGAGGCTGGCGGTCGGCATAGGTATCCACGGACGGGCCCACATTGCGGGTGAAGGAGCCCTTCAAAAGATGCGGGATGCCGCAGGCGAAATCGACCACTTCGATGCCGCGGCTAACCTCGCCGAGCGCATCGTCATGGGTCTTGCCGTGTTCGGCGCTGATATGGCGGGCGATCTCGGCGGCGTTGTCGTCCAGCAATTGCTTGAACTTGAACATGTACCGGCTGCGCTTCAAGGGCGGCATATTGGCCCATTCCGGCAAAGCGGATTTGGCTGCGGCCACCGCACCGGCGACCTCTACCGCCGACGATAGGCCAAGCGTGCCACTCTGTTCGCCCGTGGCCGGATTATAGACCGGTGCCGTGCGGCCGCTTGTGGACGCGATTTTATTGCCAGCAATATAGTTTGGTATCTGCGCAGTCATGATCAGCCGTCCCTTATTTTGGCGGCTCAGATCGAATTGCAAACCGATAGGAGCGAACCGGACAATTTTGTCCGGTGCATCCGCCGATATGGCCGCACACCCATCGCCGGCAGACCGCAACGGGTTCCCTGGCCTCTGCCTCAATCCTCCCGACCGCCAGGCATTTTCAAGTGCCGTGGATGGGTCAAAGCCGGCCGATGACGCACTTTGACCGTGCCGCGTCAGCCGACAGGCTTTGACCATTTGGTCAAGGTGTATTAAGACGGATATTTACCAAATGGTCAAGTTGTTTGTTTGCGACCGATAGCGGCCGACGCAAGCCTGCGGGAAAACCCATATTGCCCGGTCCGGGGCCGGGCAAGTACTTGACAAGGCACGGCGCTAGCGACGAAGTAGATCATCGGAAGGATTGAAACGATCATGCCGCGCACCGCAAGACGCACCAAAGCGCAGATCCGGGAAGATAACGAATCGGCGATCCTGCGCGCCGCGGAGGAAGTCTTCGCCAATCACGGATTCAAAGGTGCGTCGACCGGCGATATCGCGGAACTTGCCGGAATTCCCAAACCCAACCTGCACTATTATTTTCCGACCAAGGAGGCACTTTACCGCACGGTCATCAACGACATTTTCAATTTGTGGATGGAGGCGGCGGCCTCGTTCGACCGCCATGACGATCCGGTGCCGGCCCTGTCGGAATATATCCGCGCCAAGATGCATCTGTCGCGAACCCGGCCGCTGGGCTCCCGGATCTGGGCGACGGAGATCATATCGGGGGCGCCGATCGTTTATGACGCCCTGGAAACGACGCTGAATGACTGGACGGAAACCCGGATGGAACGCATCAACCGGTGGATTGCCGCCAAGCAAATCCAGCCGGTCAATCCGCGCGGCCTGTTATACATGATCTGGGCGACCACCCAGCACTATGCCGACTTCGCCCGCCAGATCCAGGCACTGAATAACGGGCGCGACCTGTCGGCGGCGCAGTACGAGGACATGACCACATTCGTTATCGGCATCATTTTGCGCGGCATCGGTGCCGTTGGTGCGCCGGAGGCGGGTCCGATGCCTGAAGCCCTGGTGCCACCCGGGCCAATGGCCAAATGAGCGGAGCAGCGCCCCGCGCCGGCCGGTCGCGCAAACGCACCCGTATTCAGATCGCCAATGAGGAACGGATACTGGACGCGGCGGTCAAGGCCTTCGCCGACCACGGATTTCGCGGCGCCACGATCGACCAGATCGCCGAAGCGGCGGGGATGTCGAAGCCGAACCTGCTCTATTATTTCAGCAACAAGCAGGCCCTTTACCAGGCCGTTTTGGAGCGCATTCTCGACACCTGGCTGCAGCCGCTGAAGGAACTGGATGCAAATGGTGATCCGCGGCAGGAAATTCGCGCTTACATCCGGCGCAAGTTGGAAATGTCGCGGACGCATCCGGTGGAGTCGCGCCTGTTCGCCACCGAAATCATCCAGGGGGCGCCGGTGCTCGGCACCGTGCTGCAAACGGATTTGCGGACCTTGGTCGATGCCAAGGCCAAGGTTATCAAAGGATGGATCGATGCGGGTTTGATCGCCGATGTGGACCCGCATCACCTGCTTTTCATGATCTGGGCGATGACCCAGCATTATGCGGATTTTGCCGCGCAGATCGGATTGGTGCTCGGTACGGATACTGCCGAGAACCAGATCTTTTCCGACGCCGAGCAGGTGCTTGATGTGCTGACGCTGCAGGGCCTGCTGCCCCGTTAGAGCATGGGCGTGCGTCGGAACTGGGTGATGTTGAATTGCTCGCTGAAGCCCGGAATCATCAGTTTCATGGGATAGGTGAGCGACAGGGTGCGGTAGTCCACGCCATCCAGTTGCTCGCTGGCGACCACGACTGTCAGGTCTTCTGTTTCCTCTTCGGTACCGAAGGCAGTTTTAACGGCCGTTGTTATCTCCGCGAGCGTGGCGGTCTGATCGTTGATTTTGTTGGAGGTCATTAAAACCAGGCGGGCGCCGGTGTCGGCGGCAAAGGACAGTTTCCCCCGCATGTAAAAGACCCGGCCGAATTCGACGATCCCCAAAACCAGAACTATGAACACCGAGCCGACGATCGCGAATTCAATCGCCGTCGCACCTGATCTATGCCTTAGGAAACGGAGCAGCATCTGTTATCTCAACTGAACTTTGATCGTACGCTGAAGCTGCAGATCCTCCAGGAAAATTCCCGTATAGGTCGACGTTCCCGTCAGATTGTAATACAGGTAGGGGATCTGCTTGTCGCTGCAGGGCGAATGGCAACTCGCCTCGGCAGTGCTGCTGGGGCATGAACAGTACCGGTTGACCACAACGGTGAATTCCGTGCTCGTCCCGCCCTGGCTGCTGCCGGATTCCTGTTCTTCATAGACCGGCTTGGAAGCGTCGAAAACCTTGGATACGGTCTCCTCGCCGGGATCGGCAAGAGCGCTTTCCGCCGCCGCGCGCAAAGCTGAATCCATCTCCATTCGGCTGTTGATGGCCAAGGCCACATCGACCATGGCGAGGAAGCCGAAAGCGAGCAAAGGCGTGAGCAGGGCGAATTCCACCGCCGCCAGGCCGCCTTCATCGCCGGCAAAGCGGCGGCGAAGCGTGACAAATCGATTAACAATGAAATCCATTATCCGATTCCTCGATTATTCAACATGCTCGACCGCCTGGCCGACAAGGATCGCCTTGGTGCCCGCTGAGTCGCAATTGGAAGCAATGGTTGAATTGCCGACGAGTTCGATCGTGTCGGCGACGATCTGAGTGCAACCGTCAGCGACGCCGGCGCCGCCATTGTAGGTGACGTTGCTGGCGGGAAAATAAATCGCGCCCTGGAACACGGAACTGGTCCCGCCATTGACGGTGTGGCTAATCGATCCGTCAGTCCGGTCGCCGAAAAACAGCAGGCCGGAAAAAGGATCCGATGTCCTGGCGGAAAGATCGAAGGTAGCGCCGCCATTGAGGCTCATGGTCGCGCCACCGGTCAGATAGAAGATGACACCCTCGCCGGAGACATTGGCGCCGGCATTGGCGCTGAACGTGCCACCGTCGATGATATAGAGACCCGGCTCGAACTCCACGTCGCCCTTCAGCGACAGCCCCGCGCAATAGCGCCGCGAGGGAAGCCCGGAGGAATGGGCATAGGTGGGCTTGACCTTGGTTATGCCATGGGGCTTGCCGACATTCTTGCTGTTGATGCACGGGCCTTCGACTGCCGGTGCCGTGACATCTCGATAGGGATCGGCGGTATAGGGCGCATTTTCGGATACTTCTGTGCAGACGGTCAGGTTCAAATTGCTGGTCACATTCGCGCTGCCGACCGTATAGGCGCAGCCGGTCGTGACCGAGCCCGAACCTGACAGGCTAAATGAATCTGATGCCAGGGAATTTGAGGCCATGTTGCAGCCGTCGAACACCACGTCGGCGGTGCCGCCCAACTTCATGGCCTTCGACGCCGAAGTGCTCAGCGCCACGATGCAGGCGGTCGCCGCGTCCTGCAAGAGCACCACGGAGCGGGCACTCAGGACAACCGGTTCCTCCCGGAACAGGCCGGCAAATAGCGGTTCATGGGTTTCGGTCAGGACCACTTCAACGGCATCGTTGTCGCCGGTATAGACCCCGGTAGTCGGCGGCGAAAAGACCTCAACGGTTCCGATATCCGCATCCAAGCCGGATTTAAAGGCAATGGTCTGGGCGATCGCCGTATAGGCGTCCTCGTCATCGCCTGATCGTTTGCGCACGCCGGCGCTATAGGCGGACGCGTCAACAGCCTGCTGCAGCTTGCGCTGGCTGAGATACCAGTAACCGACTTCCGATCCGAGACCGAAACAGCCAATGACAACCGGCAGCAGAATGGCCGCCAGAACGGCGACATTGCCGGATTTATGCTTCATGAAGCCGGTCATGCCGGCCGAAATCTTCTTTTGACAACAATTCATGGCGACCACCGCTTGCTTCTGACTCCAGAAATTTACTCATGATCGGATTTGCAAAGATTAAGCGAGATAGTTTTCGATAGCGTAAAGGGGTGCAATGAGTTTCAAATTAAATACAACCAAATATTGATGGCCATTGGCGCTTGTCAACCTGTTGAAAAACATATGGTCTTCACGCCATGCGCAACGGAGGCGCGACACAACACGTCCATTTTATTGCGACATTGTTACCATTTGGTTTGCTATAAATGTCATTGCGGCCGGCCACATTGCTCATTGCGACAACCAGAATGTTCCGATATCGGCGGCGATTACCCGGAAGGCCTCTTTGAGTTTTGCGGCGTTCAATGCCGTGAAATAAGTGCTTTCGTTGGTCGCACAATATTTCAGCAGTCGCTCCGCGCTACGTCCCGCATTAAAGGCAACCGAATAGATCCGGACCTGTTTTTTCTTCATTTCTTCGCACAGGGCCCGGGTGCGGGTTTCGGCCGTGCTGGCGCCGCGGCCTTTCAGTTCCCGATGTCCGCTGCCACGACGGCCTTTGACATAGGCGGTGTTGAATTCGCCGTCTGTCATGATGATGGCCGCTTTCAACAAGTTATCCTTGTCATCGGCAACCGGATAGGGCTTCGCCTGATCTTCCGACGGCCAAAGAGCGGTCCAGTTCGGCGACAAGGTGTACCAGCCCCAGGCAATGCCGGTATGGCCGGCCGTGTAGCCGCCGGTCCTCAGATTGTTGATATCGTCGACGAGCACGCTTTTGTTTTTGGTCAAGGGTCGAACCTTGTTCGACGGACAACGGGTCGAGCCGTTGCCGATCGGCGCAATTATGTAGGATTCGTCGGTAAACTGCTCTGTTCCCAGGCGCTCGGTCGCGCAGCTTTTACTGGCGCCGTCCGTCGCCGTTTTGGCATAGGATCCCGCATTCACACCCTGGCTGTAGGGTACAATGGAAATCCGTACATTTTCCATGTTGTTGTCATCGGGGATCAGGGTGTCGACGAGATCGCGCGCGGCATCCTTAAGCGCCGATATCCGGCCCCTGCTTCCCATGGAACCGGTCACATCCAATATCATCGCCAATTCGACTTCGCGATAGCTGAAACTATAGGTGACCTGGGCTTCAAGAGACATCGGAATTTCTTCAAATCCGCCGATCTGCATGAAGGTGGTCGGCACCACCGCCGAAGCCACCACGCGGACATCCGTATCTTTCTCGTTATAGACAATCGTCAGTTCATCGATAACCGCCCGTTGGGCTTCGAGCCGCTTCGTGTTGACGTCGAAGAGCGCCTGGGCACGTTCTTTGGCGACATTCTTGTTGATTTTGCCATCCCGCAGGTCCCGGGAGACCGACACAACGGCCGCATCGAGCGCCGCCGCCAAATGAGTGTGGACCAGATAGGCGCGCCCCATATCAATGCCGGCTCCGATGGTAAGCACCAATGGAATGAGCAGAAACGCGGCCATGATCACCATGCTTCCCGATTCATTGCCTAAAATGGATTGTTGACGCGCACGCCCGGTTTCCAAAGACTGGCGCCGCAATAACCGCCGAAAATATCGCATCTCTTACAATTCCTACGACCAAATATGTGGTACTTGATATTAATTGTAGGAATTGGGCATGAAGTCCGCGTTAATGTCGAAATTCGGATTTGGATAAAATTTTAGCTAGAATTTTTTGGGTCGATCATGACCCGTATACGGGCCCCAAAAGAGGCCGGATTTGGTCTTGATAATGGACCGAAAAGGCCGCCTGCCGCGGGCAAAACAGATCCGGTAGCAGGCGGTGGAGACTGAACATATTGCCGCGGCGTCGCGGGACCGCCCGAGAGGACCCGGGATGTTGGTCAGATACTTGCCGAAACCGTTATGCCGGCCTCAAACACGCTCGATCACAAACCGATAGATCCCGTCGTCCTGGGCCGATTCCATCAATTTGTGTCCGGTCGTGCGGCATAGGGATTCCATGTCGGATACCGAACCGGGATCGGTGGACAGCACTTCCAGCGTCTGGCCCGCCGCCATGCCTTTCAGCGCTTTTTTCGTTTTCATGATCGGCATGGGGCAGTTCAGCCCTTTCGTGTCGAGGATTTGGTCAGCCATGTCGTCGAAAATCCGGTTGCTTGCAGTGTGATTTCGGGCGGAGTGTCAGATGAACAGGTTGATGTCGGATTTCAGGGCCCGCTCCATATAGGTGGCGGCGCCGCCGACTTCGATGCCGTCGATCATATCGTCGAGGCCGTATTCGAACAGGTCCATAGTCATCTGGCAGCCGATCATGGTGACTTCGCCTTCAACCGCGGCGTCGCGCAATTCGTCGATCGAGGCGACACCCTTCTTCTTGATCAGGTTTTTCATCATGGTCGAGCAGGCAGCGTCCACGCCCGGCAGGGCGGCGACCGCGTTCGGCAGGCCCATATGCATGCCCATCATCGGCATCTTCATGGCCGCATTGCCGAGCGGCGTGACCTGCAGGTTCAGGTCCTTCAACAACAGCGGCAGGCCGTAGAAGGTGAAAAACATGGAGACATTGACGTCCATCGCGGCCGCCGTATTGGCCAGAATGAAGGGCGGATAGGCCCAATCCAGCGATCCCTTGGTGACGATGATGGTCATCGACTTGGCGTTGTCCAGGCCGGCTCCGGCGGCTTCGGCAGTCATGAGGAGGCTCCCCGCACGTATAATCCAATGCTGCTATATTACATATTTCTAATACAAAGGGAAAGCAACTTTGCGCGACCCATATCGAGTGCCCGCCGATCCTGCTATAGAGCCTTTCCGTCACAGATCCGCCGGCGCTGCCCGCTGCCCGGTCCACAGCATGAAAGTGAAATCGTCATGGCCAGCCCCTTCGTGAGCAAGAGCACGGTCCGCTTCAACCATACCGATCCGGCCAGCTATGTCTTCTTTCCACGCTATTTCGAAATGATCCAGGCGGCGGTGGAGGACTGGTTCACGATGGCGCTCGGCATCTCATATGCGGACCTGATCAACAATCGGCGGCTGGGATTTCCCACCGCGCGCACCGAATGCGAATTCTTCCACCCGAGCCGGCTCGGCGATACGGTGGACATCGGCATCTATGTGGAGCGGTTGGGTAATGCGTCCATCGCGCTGTCGTTCGTCGGCAGCGTTGACGGCCAGGAACGTCTGCGGGCGAAGTCGGTAATCGTGACGATCAGCCTGGAAAACGGCCGGTCGCAGCCATTCCCGGACGATCTGCGCGTCCAGATAGAAGCCTATATCCACCGCCAGGGCGATATTCCGCCGGCCCCTGAAAAGCCGGTCAAGAAGACGGTGGACGAATAGGACCAGGGACGCCGCGCGATCAGTTCGCCTAGTTCATAGTCTTTAAGAGGCCGCGGTCGGGATGGCCGTCCGGCTTGAGGCCTTTCTTCACCTGGTAATCCCAGACCGCGTCGCGGACGGTGAAGTCGATCCGGCCCTGGGTGTTGCTGATCTTGTAGCCACGTTTGACGAGACCGCGCTGCACGGCGACGCGTTCGCGTTTATAGAGCGGCTTGCGGGTCGGCCAGGTCCCGGCATAGCCGGGCCGGCCGCGCATGCGGTTGGCGAGCAATCCGATCGACAGAACGTAGGAATCTGCGGAATTATAATCCCGGATCGCCAGATAATTTTGGGTCGCCAGGAAGGCCGGTCCCTCGATACCGCTCGGGAAAACCAGATGCGCGGTGCCGGATTTCGGCAGCGGACCGCCATCGGCGCGGCGAAAACCGAGCGCCTGCCATTGGGAAAACCTGCCGCGATTGCCCTGATGCTTGAAGGATTTGGGAACGCGCACCTCATAGCCCCAGGGCTGGCCGGCAAGCCATCCCTTGCTTTTCAGGTAATTGGCGATCGAAGCCAGGGTGTCGGGCACCGAATTCCAGATATCGGTGCGGCCGTTACGATCGAAATCGACGGCGAACTGGCGAAAGCTGGAAGGCATGAATTGCGGCTGGCCCATGGCGCCGGCCCAGGATCCGACCATCTTGGCGCGACTAACATGGCCCTGTTGCAGGATCACCAGCGCATCGATCAATTGGTCGCGGAAAAAGGTGCCGCGATACCGACGATGCGCCAATGTTGCAAGAGAGCGGATCACGGTCTTGCCGCCGGTAAAGCCGCCAAAATTGGTTTCCAGGCCCCAAATGGCGGCGACCACGTAGCGATCGACCCCGTAAGTGCGTTCCACCTTGGCCAGCGTCTTGCTCCATTGCTTGACCTTCTTGCGGCCGGCGGCGACCTGGCCGGACGTCACCCGGCGCTTCAGATATTTACCGATCGGATTGGCGATTTCGGGCTGCTTTTTGGTGAATTTCAGGATCGACCCGTCCGGCTTGAGACCGCCAAGGGCGCCATCGAATACCTTACGGCTGACACCGGCCTTTCTAGCGTCGGGCCATAGTTCCTTGACGAATTGCGCAAAGGATTGGGCGGCATTTGCCGGCGTGGCCGTCACCGGCAAGATGGAGAAGGTTATGCCCGCCGCCAGCGCGGCCGTCACGGATATCATTCGTCTGGTCATCGCGTTGCCGCCGGTTGCCTTTCGAATCGCGCTTTTGCGGAAAACCCTGTTGCCGCCGGCCGCCCCTGTCAAGCTGAACCGCGGCTCGCCGCCGGGACAGCCGGGAAATACGGCTGGCATATTGGTATTACGCAATTGTCTTGCGATAAAGATGCCAGGTGGCATGGCCGAGCAGCGGCAGGATGACCACCAGGCCGATGAACATTGTCGCGGTGCCGATGATGATGAGGACGGCAATGATCGCGGCGTAGAACGCCATGGGCGCGGGGTTGATCCGCACCGAACGGACACTGGTGGCGATCGCGGTGATCGGATCGACACCGCGATCCATCAGCAGCGGATAGGCAATGACGCTGATCGAGTACAGCAAGACCGCGAAAACGGCGCCGACCAGATTGCCGATGATAAAGAACAAGATCCCATTGCCGGTGCTGGCGATCGCTGAAATCAGAACCCACAGATCCGGCGCGTGCAGGCCGAAAAAGATGGCATAGATGACCGAGGCGACGTCGATCCAGATGATGAAGGCGAACAGGGTCACGGCGGGCATCCAACCCAGGCGGCGGGCCCCCTTGCGCAATGCCGGTCCGGTTACCGAAGCCCAACTCGGCGTCTCACCCCGCTCCAATTGACGGCTGACTTCGTAAACGGCGATGACGGCGAACGGTCCAAGCAGGGTGAATCCGGCCGCCGTCGGATAGGCGAGATAGAAATAACCGCTCCAAAACACCATGAAGACCAGCAGCAATCCGCCGAACGCGAAGAGAGCGCCGAAAGCCAGGCCGATCGCCGGGCAATTGCGGAAATCCCGCCAACCGGCACGCAAGGCGGCGATCACCGTCTGTCTGGTAATGGCGATCACTTGCGGCGGCGACGGGGCCGCCGACGGACCATCGGCCGCCGGGTTGATCTGCGGAGCGTCAGCCATCTTGATCCAGGGCACGTCGGAACATTCGACAGAGGCCCTTTTTGGCACGGTACAACCGGCAGTGCAATCCTGGCCGTCGATTGGCCGATGGCGGACGGGTCAACGGGCGGCGGTGACGGCCGGCTTGGGCATGGTGGCGATCCACGATGTCAGACCGGCCCGGCGGCGAACACCGAGTTCCAGGGCGGCCGCATAGAGCGCCAGAGCCAGTGTCGTGCCGATCGCGGCACCGTAGATGCCGAAGGCCGGAATCAGCGCCAGGTTCAGCGCCACATTGGTGACGGTACAGAGTAATTGGGCGGCAAGGGCGGTGCGCTCGTGGCCGAGCATGATCAACAATTCCTCCGCGCCGCCGACGCTGGCGCGGATCAACATGCCGGAGACAAGGATCGGCAAGACCGGATAGGCATCGACGAATTGCGGCCCGAACATGCGCAATAGCGGCCAACCGGCGGCGATAATGAGCAGGCCGATGGCGATGGACGGGTAGAACATCCACCGCGCGGTCTTGCGAATGAAGGCGCGCAGTGCCTCCCGGTCGCCGCTGACGGCGAGACCGGCAAAGCGCTGGCCGCAGGCGGCGCCGACGGCATAGTGCACGAGGGCGATCAGGGAGTTTATACGGGTGGCGGCGAAGTAAAGGGCGACCAGGGCCGGTTCGACGAAAAATCCCAAGATCAGAATATCGGAAAAGGCCAGGACCATTTGCAACGATCCCATCATGAAGAGCGGGATTGCGGTCTTGATCCAAAAGACAAACTGGAATCGTTTCTCGCCCGGCGGTATGGCGCGGCGAATCCGCCAGCGCAGCACCGCATATTGCCCGATCATCGAGATGGTGACGGCCACGATCACCGCGCCCATGGCGGTGGCGGCGGTCGGCGGCCAGCCGGCGGCAATGGCCATGGCGACGGCGGCCAGGATCAGGACCTGGCGGATCAGAAAGGTCGGCGCCAGGGCCAAGCCGGTCCACGACCAGGCGAGCGCCTGCCCTTCCAGCAAATCCTGATAGGCGACGATCGGAATGCAGATCAGCGCCAGGTAAAGCGGCGCCAGATAGGGATCGGCAACGATTTGCGGAAACAGGGCCAGGCCGGCCAGACCGATCCCGGCAACCAACAGTCCGCCGAATAGTGTCGCCGCCTGGCCGGCGACGATGAAGCCGCGGGCATGAGGGGAATCGTCGGCATCGCGATAGGCGGCGATGAAGCGGATCGATGCCTGGGCGAAACCGAGACTGCCGGAACGGCCGCCGATCAGGATCCAGATCCAGGCATAGGCGAACAGGCCGTATTCGTAGGCGCCGAGCGCCTGGGCGAGCAGGACCTGCAGGAGATAGGCCACGCCGGCGCCGGCGCCGCGAATGCCCAAGGCGATCAACGCCGAGCGCTGCAGGCGCGATTCCTCATCATTCGCCGAAAGAATTGTCCGCGCCATCGGCACGGCGTGATCGATTGTCAAACGCCTTAGGGCGCGACCGATGCCCGGTCGGGGGCCTGACAGTGCCGGCGGACCGGTCGCCTCGGCCGACGGTTCAAGCCCCGGAGACATGCACCGCCTGTGGCGTCCGTAATGCTGCCAGGGCTCCGCCGCAACCGATCGATCCGACAATCATCTCACCGCCATCCTCCAATACCTCGACACCGCCCTGAAGCGCGTCGATCAACGGATCCTTGCTGGCCAGGGCCTCATGGGCATTGATGATATCGATACCCATTGCGGTGACAACGAGACCGCCGAGAATGACCACGAAGAACGATGCGAAGGGCCGGGCATGCGCCGGGCTGCGCAGGACGGTGACCAGCAGAACGAGACAGGCCACCGATCCGAGCATGGCCCAGACCAACACTTCGCCGAAATCCTGGGCGCGCAGGCCGAAGGCCGGCTGAAGACCGATCGCCTCGATCAGATAGGCGCCGCCGCGCTCATGGATCTGGCCCATATCGTCGGCGAGCACCATGGCAAAGACAATGGCAAAGCCCAGGAACAAGTTGATCCGGGTCCGCAGGAAAACAATGAGCAGGGCGGAGCAGATGAACAGCCACTTGCTGTAATTGAAAATCTCCGAAGCACTGAAATCGGTGTCCAGATTCCAGGCCGGAGTCGGCTTGTCGTAGCCGTAGAAGACGTGAAGCACTCCCCAGACCATGTAAATGCCGATAAAGACCAGGTCGAGCAGGATCAAGGCTGCAATCGAGCGCCAGACGAATGGACCACCGGCCCTCAATACCGACAGAAAGTGACGGATAAGTATCATGGCGCTCTCCCGACCGGGCCATGAATGCTTTTGCCACGGCCTCAACCAAACTCGGATTTTTCCTAGGTTTTTTACTTATTATCAGTTTTATGACAATTGAACCTCAAACGGTTTTATTAGTTAATTTTCAAGCGTCTAATTCCGTTAATTAACGTTAACAAAGACCTGTCCTCTCCTTTCCTGGCAATTGGCCCGGACCTTGCCGATCAACCCGGTGCAAGCGTGCCGTTTTGCCGGATTGGCACACATTTCGGGCCTGACCGGACGATGGCGCATTGCGGAGCAACCGTGCCGTTGAAGGGTTGCGATACCCGGGCGGACCGAAGATGGGTAGACTACATGTCGCTTAACCAATCGAATTACGAATATGCGTCCGGACGGGTCGGACATGTGCCACGGGTGGCGCAACGGCGGCGCTTTGACGGCCTGTTGGGGCACAAAATAGTCGTCGACCTTTATATCGCCGTTGAAGTGCTGTCCGTCGTGATCTCCGGCCTGGTGATCGCCGAGGTGTATGTGGCCGGCATATTGGGGGCGACCAACTATTTCGGCCAATATCTGTACGCCACCTTGTTCGTGGCGACGGTCTATGGCGCCTTGATGAAACGCGGCGGTCTATACCGGGTCCCCGACCTGTGCCGATCGACGGACGCGCTTGGTAAAGTGACGCGAAACCTTCTGACCGCCTTTGCGGCGGTGATCGCGCTGGGTTTCGCTGCCCGGGTCGCCAATGATTATTCCCGGGTCTGGCTGTTCACCTGGTTCGCCGCATCCCTCCTCTCCCTCCTGGTTATTCGCCTGCTTGCCGGCTCGATCTTCCGCAGCCTGTCGACGAGCGGCGTGATCAAGCGCAGTGTCGCGATCTACGGCGAGGGTCAAATCGCCACAAACCTGGCGCGGGAGATCGAAACGGCCCATCCGGAATTGCGCCTTGCCGGGCTCTTTGGCCCGCACAGCACCGGCGACGAGGCCGGTGCGGGCGAGATGGTCGGCGACCTGCACGACCTGATCACGTTCGGCCAGTCGGAAAAACTGGACAGCATTGTCCTGGCCTTGCCGGCTCTCTCGAAGGACGATCTGCATCAGATCCTGCTGACCCTGTCGGTCCTGCCCTGCGAAGTTCAACTTTATCCGTCCTTTGCCGGCGACATGATCACCCTGCGCGGCATGACCACCTATCAGCGGCTGCGGCTTCTCGACCTCCAACGCAAGCCGATGTCGGATTGGGGCGTGCTGGCGAAGCGCATCGAGGATGTGGTGGTGGCGACTTGCGCCGTGGTGGTGTTCGCGCCGGTGCTTGCGGCCTGCGCGCTGGCCATCAAACTGGACAGTCCCGGTCCGGTCTTCTTCCGCCAGCGCCGGCACGGTTACAACAATAACGTCTTCACGGTATGGAAGTTCCGGACCATGTCGGTGATGGAGGACGGCGACGACGTTGTCCAGGCCCGCCGCAATGACAATCGGGTGACGCGGGTCGGCGCGTTCTTGCGCAAGACCAGCCTCGACGAATTACCGCAGATCTTCAATGTACTGGCCGGCGACATGTCGGTGGTCGGTCCGCGGCCCCATCCCCTGGTGCTGCAATCGAACTTTTCCGGGCTGCTCGCCAATTATGCCAACCGGCACCGGGTAAAACCGGGCATCACCGGCTGGGCGCAGATCCACGGCTATCGCGGTCCGACGGAGACCGCCGACGTGATGGCAAGACGGGTAGAACTGGACCTGCATTATATCGAGAACTGGTCATTGTGGCTCGACTTCAAGATAATCGCCGTGACACCGATCCTGGGACTATTCAGTAAAAATGCCGTCTGATCCAACCGGAACCGGCTCGACACAATACGGCGCCGGCCACGACGTTCTGTTTCTGGCGCAATTGCCGCCGCCGCTGCATGGGCAGTCGGCGATCAGTGCCGCGGTCCACGCCATGCTGCACCGGGATCCGGACAATCGCGTCGAGCATCTGTGGCGCGGCGGCGCGGTGAACAACCAGGATATCGGCCGGCGCAGCCTGCGCAAATATTGGCAATTCGCGACGCTGGTCGGCAGGTTGCTCGGAGACTGGATCACCGGCCGGCGCTACAGCCATGCCTATCTGGCAATGGCGCCCTGGGCCCATACGGCGGTTCGGGACGCGCTGCTTGCCCGCCTGGCACGGCTGACGGCACGGCGGACCCTGATCCATATCCACGGAGCCGGCCTGGACCGGCAATTGGACGGCGCGGGCATGAAGGCAAAGCTGATGCGCGCCTGCCTCAGCGGCACCGATCTCATCGCCATTACCGGCGAAACGGCCGCCCCGGCCCGATCGTCCGGTCTGTTTCGGGCGGTTCATCAGGTCCGCAATTTCGCGCCAGATCCGGGCGACCCGGCCACCGGGGATGTCAACGACGGGGCGGACGGTTCCGGCGATCGGACGGCGATGACCCTCGGCTGGCTCGGAAATCTCGATCCACGCAAAGGTGTCGTGACCTTCATCGACGCGATCGCGGCTTTGCGGGCCGGTGGCATGGCCGTACGCGGCCGGATCGGCGGCGGATCGACCGCCCATTTGACCCTGGAAGAGCTGCACCGGATCGTGGCCGAGAAGGGCCTTGCCGACCGCATTGAGATTTGCGGTCATGTGGAGAATGATCAGAAATCGGCGTTTTTCGACGACGTGGAAGTGTTTTTGTATCCGTCGGAGCACGATCTGGTGCCGCTGGTCGTGGTGGAGGCGATGGCCCATGGCGCCATTCCGATCGTCTTCGATGTGGGCGGTCTGCGGGACCTGGTCGGACCGTTATTGGCCGACAATGTGATCCCACCTCACCTGCCGGCGGAGCAGCGCATGGCGCGTCTGCGGTCGATCATCGGCGCCTATGCCGGCGACCGGCGAAAACGCCAGGCGGATCGCCAGGCGGCGCGGCGCACCTATTGCCGCATGTACACGCCGGATCGTTTTGCGGCCGCCATGGCCGATGTCTTTCGCGCCGAACCGAACCGGGTTGGACACCAGACGTCCACAGCACCGAAACCGGTGGCGAAGCCTTCCTGATTGTTTGACGCCCTAGACCCTGCGCTCCACCATCATCCTCTTGATCTCGGCGATCGCCTTGGCCGGATTCAGGCCTTTCGGGCAGGCCTTTGAGCAATTGAGGATGGTGTGGCAACGATAAAGCCGGAACGGATCTTCCAGATTGTCCAGCCGGTCGCCGGTGGATTCATCGCGGCTGTCGATCAGCCAGCGATAGGCCTGCAACAGGATCGCCGGGCCGAGATAACGGTCGCCATTCCACCAATAGGACGGGCACGACGTGGAGCAGCAGGCGCATAGAATACATTCATAGAGCCCGTCCAGCTTCTCCCGGTCGTTGCGCGACTGGCGCCATTCCTTTTCCGGCTCCACGGTGGTGGTCTGCAGCCACGGTTCCACCGAACGGTGCTGGGCGTAGAACTGGTTGAGATCGGGCACCAGGTCCTTGACCACCGGCATGTGCGGCAGCGGATAAATCTTGACCACGCCGTCGACCTCGTCCATGCCCTTGGTGCAGGCCAGCGTATTGGTACCATCGATATTCATGGCGCAGGAGCCGCAAATGCCCTCGCGGCAGGAGCGGCGGAAGGTCAAGGTCGGATCGAGAGTGTTCTTGATCCAGATCAGACCGTCCAACACCATCGGACCGCATTGATCGGTATCCACGTAATAGGTGTCGACACGCGGATTGCGACCGTCATCGGCATTCCAGCGATAGATCTTGTACTCGCGCAGATTGGCGGCCCCGGACGGCTTGTCCCAGACCTTGCCTTCAATGATCCTGGAATTTTTCGGGAGGGAGAATTGAACCATGAACAACGTCCGACATAAGGGACACGGCGGCCGATCGGTCCGGCCGCCGCGCCGCGTCTTTGATCCCCTCTTTTAGGGTGCCGGCCGCCGCTTGAAAAGGGGGGCCGGCGACAAACATTATCCCGCCGACCCTTTGCCGGCTTCCTGCCGAACCGCGCGGGGACCCGACCGGCCGGACCAATCGATACGCAAGGTGGCGAACATGATCACCGTCAGCATGGCGAAGGCGGCGAGCGTACCGGCGAGCAGGGCATAATCTTCCATGCGCAAGAGCAGATAAAGCAGGCCGTAAAGAACCGCGAAAACGGCGAACATCATCCAGCCGTTGCGGCGGTTGGCGAGCGCCTTGCCGATATACAGCGCCAGCACCCCGCCGGTCGCCGCGGCCGCCGCCAGAAAGGCCCGGAGAAAGCCGATATGTTCCGATAGGGACAAAAGCAGCACATAGAACAGGATCATCGCCAGGCCGGTGAACAAATATTGTACCGCGTGGAAGCGGTGGCCGGAGAGCAACTCCAACAGGAAAACGGCGCTGAACGCGGCGGAAATGAACAAGATTCCATATTTCAACGCCCGATCGACCAGGCTGTAATAATCCACGGGCACGAAAAAGCGGACGCCGAAATCATAGGCGGAGAAGCCGTCGAACGGCTGACCGGACAGGCGAAAGGCCTGCGGCACCGGGCGCGCCAGATGGGGAACGTTCCAATGGGCGGTAAATCCATCGTCGGAGACCGTGCGCTCGGCGGGCAGGAACAGGCCCTCGAAGCTGGGATGGGCCCAGTCGGAAGTCAATTCAACCTGGTTTTGCCGGCCGACCGGCGCGAAGGCGAGCGAGCGGGATCCGGTAAATTGCAGGGGTATTGTAAAGCTGAAACCGTCCGTCGACAGGGCGCTGTTCAACGAGCCTGCGCGGTCGGCAAACGGTTTGGCGTGGATGCCGAGTTCGTGGCGTCCGCCGAGTTTTCCAAGACCCAGGCTCGGTTCAAAGACCACGTCGGCCTGACCTGGCCGCTTCAACACGACGGAATTCTTCAAACTGGCGAGCGCGGTCAAATTGATGGCCAGCACCGCGTCGCGCCATTGCACGTCAATGGCGGATTCATCGAGACTGTCGACCGCTAATCGGCCGAATGATCCCGTAAGCGTGAGGTCGCCGTTGAACACCGCCATCTGATAAATCGACCGGCGGAGCATCGTTGTGGTGGCGGCGCCGGAAACCTTCAGGTCGTCCGGCAAGAACGCGGCATGGCGGGTGACCATGCGGGTCTCTTTCTTGTCGTCCTTTTCGACGATCACCCGCTCGCGATAGGGGACGACAAGGATCGGTCCGCGAATGGTCTGCGCGTGCCCCCAGCCCTTGACGATATCCGTTTGCACCGCCGCGGCGCGATACCGGCGCTCCGACACCAGGCCCCAGACCATGAACAGGGGGATCAGCAGCAATATGACCAGAAAGCCGATGATGAAGAATTTGGTTGCCGGGGCATAGGCCAGGCGGGCCAAGGTGCGGCCGATACCACCATTTCCCCCCTCCCCGCTGGCCGTCTGCGGCGCGTTTTCGCCTTCTTCCGTTGTTGGTTTGCCGTCTTGGTCGTTAACCATCCCGCTTTCTCCTGTCTCATTTTAATGAACCGGACGATCCCTAGGCAGCGGCCATGGCAAATGATCGGCCGGCTTCGGGCGAAGGCGGGGTCATTGTTGGGAAATAATGTGGCGGCGCGGTCCGCTATATACGAGGAAACTGCGATTCCAGTTAGGAAGTTGGTCTTGTTGCGCGCTCGACCGCCGGCATCAAATCGTTGTTTTCCTCAATTCTCAACATGCGGATATCGCGCACGGCCGGGGCGAACCAATCGAATTTGGCTGTCAGATCCTGAATGGCCAAAACACAGCTAACTGCATCCACGGTTTCATCACCGAAATAGGTGCTGCCTTGCTGCCATCCAAAGCCGCGTTCGCTTAGGAAATTTCGCACATCATAATAGGCGTTGTTCCAGGATTGACCGGGATAGACATCCTTCAAGTTGTTCGTGTCGAGATCGAAAACAATGGCATACATCGATTGCTGTCCTCGAATATTGTGTCCGATTCTGGCCATCAATCGTCCTCAATGTTTCCTTGTTAAGTAGACGAAACATTCTAAAGATTGATTATCAACTCAGTATACTCGTTTTTGCGGCTCGATATATTGCATGTCGTTGGACAGCGTATGGGTGTGGACCGGGCGGTAATCCAACCGAATGGTGCGGGCTTCCGGATCGATCCAGGCGAGCGTGTGCTTCATCCAATCCGCGTCGTCGCGGTCGGGATAGTCCTCGCGGGCATGGGCGCCGCGGGATTCGGTGCGGTTGACGGCGCCTTCCACGGTGACCACCGCCTGCTCGATCAGGTTGTCGAATTCCAGGGTCTCCACCAGATCGGTATTCCAGATCATCGACCGGTCGGTGACCTTGATGTCGTCGATCGCGCCCCAGACATCGTTAATCATGGTCTGGCCCTCTTCCAGCACCTCGCCGGTGCGGAAGACCGCGCAATTGGTCTGCATGGTGCGCTGCATGCGATCGCGCAATTCGGCGGTGGAGGTGTCGCCCTTGGCGTGGCGGAAGCAATCGAGCCGCGACAGGGCCAGATCGCCGGCATCAGCGGGCAATTCGGCATGTTTTTCGCCGGGCAGGATCGTTTCCGCGCAGCGATGAGCCGCCGCCCGGCCGAAGACGACCAGGTCGATCAGGGAATTGGAGCCGAGCCGGTTGGCGCCGTGAACCGACGCGCAGGAGGCCTCGCCGACCGCCATCAGGCCGGGGACGACCGTGTCAGGGCCATCGGCGCCGGGCTGCACCACCTCGCCGTGATAATTGGTGGGGATGCCGCCCATATTGTAATGCACGGTCGGGATGACCGGGATCGGCTCGCGGGTGACGTCGACGCCGGCAAAAATCTTCGCCGATTCTGAAATGCCCGGCAGCCTTTCCGCCAGGATCTTCGGATCCAGGTGATCGAGATGCAGGTAGATATGGTCCTTGTCCTTGCCGACGCCGCGGCCCTCGCGGATTTCCATGGTCATGGAGCGGGAGACCACGTCGCGGGAGGCCAGGTCCTTGGCGCTCGGTGCGTAGCGTTCCATGAACCGTTCGCCTTCGGAATTGACCAGATAGCCGCCCTCGCCGCGCGAACCTTCGGTGATCAGGCAGCCGGACCCATAGATGCCGGTTGGGTGGAATTGCACGAATTCCATGTCCTGGAGCGGCAGGCCGGCGCGCAGAACCATGGCATTGCCGTCGCCGGTGCAGGTATGAGCGGACGTGCAGGAGAAATAGGCCCGTCCATAGCCACCGGTCGCCAGAATGACCTTGTGCGCCCGGTAGCGATGGATGGTGCCCTCGTCCATATCCAGCGCCATGACGCCGCGGCAGGCACCGTCCTCCATGATCAGGTCGATGGCGAAGAATTCGATAAAGAATTCCGCCGAATAGCGCAAAGACTGCCCATAGAGCGTATGCAGCATGGCATGGCCGGTGCGGTCGGCGGCGGCGCAGGTGCGCTGGGCGGCCGGCCCCTTGCCGAAATCGGTGGTCATACCGCCGAATGGGCGCTGATAGATCTTACCGTCCTCGGTGCGCGAAAACGGAACACCCCAATGTTCCAATTCGTAAACGGCGGCCGGCGCGTTGCGGCACAGATATTCGATGGCGTCCTGGTCGCCGAGCCAGTCGGACCCCTTGACCGTGTCGTACATATGCCAGCGCCAATTATCCTCGCCCATATTGCCCAAGGACGCGGCGATGCCGCCTTGCGCCGCAACCGTGTGCGAGCGGGTCGGAAAGACCTTGGTGATGCAGGCGGTTTTCAGCCCGGCCTCGGCGCAGCCGACCACGGCGCGCAGACCGGCGCCGCCGGCGCCGACGACGACCACATCGAATGTGTGGTCGATGACATTATAGGCCTGACCGTTGAGCCCGGGCGCCGATGCGCTGTTTCCCGTGCCATCCGCCATGGTGTCAGCTCCCGAATCCGATTTTCAAAATTGCGTAGACACAGCCAAGGCCGATAAAGGCGCTAAAGAGCGTGTTGCCGAACAGGCACAGGACCTTCACGCCCTCCGAATGCACGTAATCCTCGATGACCACCTGCATGCCGAGCTTCATATGAACGATGCCGGAGCCGACGACCATCAGCATGATCACGGCGACGATCGGGTTGGATAAGGTGCCGACCACGGTGTCGTGGCCGCCGCCCTGAACGGCGATGACGATGATGACGAAGAGCGCCATCAGCGGTACATTGGCCAAGGCGGTCATCCGCTGCCGCCAGAAATGATCGGTCCCGTCCTTGGCGGATCCCAGGCCGCGAACGCGATTTAGGGGTGTGCGCATATCCATTGTTGTCCCTCCCCTATCGCACCGCGTAACCGATCGCCCACAGGACGACGGTTATGACCACCGATCCGATAATCGTGAGCCGCGCCAGATTTTCCCGCGAACTATCGGAAAAGCCCTTGCCCATGTCCCAGATGAAATGACGGATACCGCCGAGCATGTGATGCACCAGCGCCCAGGTATAGCCGAACAGAATGATGCGTCCGATAAAGGACGAAAACACCCCGTCGACGAAGGCGAAATAGTCCGGACCGCTGGCGGCGGCGATCAGCCACCAGGCCATCAGGATCGTGCCGAAATAAAGCGCCATGC
Source organism: Rhodobiaceae bacterium (assembly GCA_965224185.1). Taxonomy (GTDB): domain Bacteria; phylum Pseudomonadota; class Alphaproteobacteria; order Rhizobiales. Next base: position 2,239,765 of record OZ245042.1, read on the forward strand.
CGGTGAGGCGGTGGAAGACCGACATCACCATGGTGAGCATGGGCTTGTAAATCTGCAAGTGCGGCGAAAGCGGCCGATTGGCCTTCATATCGACATCCGACATGGGCAAGTCCGGAACCTCATTGTCGATGCTTACACGTTGTAAGCCATTGGGAGAGTAGCCGGAGCATCGTTCGATCACGCGGGATCACTTGCTCCTAGCCCCGGTTCTAGCTCCATTGTGCAGTGCAGTCAAAATTTTCCAGGGGGAGGGCCGACGGGCGAGCCGTTCGGTCTCGTCAGTCGACCTCAAACAGCTCGAAATCGACCAAATCAGACCATCGATCGAACCACAGGTCGAACAATTCCGGGCGATCGGTGTGCATCAGCTGAAAACAGGTGGCCCGTTTCCGGTCGACCCAGGAATCGTGATAGATCAATCCGTCGGGAAGCAGCCGGCCCCGCGCTTCAAAGCGCTCATAGACGGCCTCCATGCACCCTGCCTTGAAGCGCTCGATCACCATATAGGTCGCCATTGGTCCGCCATACTCCCGCCGTTGTCCGGGCAGAGCCACTGCCAGGTATTATACCAAGGGCGGTGACGCGGGGCGTGGCATCGTAGCCGGATTCAATTTCCGGTAACAATGGATTTCGCCGGCGACTTCAAGGACGTAAACGAGCAGGCCGGCATTTGGACGGACAACAACCGGCCCGACCTGCGGACCTGCGGACCGGCAATTTAGCCGGCTACCGCCGACGCCGCCGGCCGTGATCCGCCGAGCCGCTTGTGGACATGGACCATCAGCGCGGTGGCAAAGAGCGGCGTCAAGAGATTGAGAACCGGAATGGCGAGTATGCCGGCAATCATCAGGCCGGCGACAAACACCGAGCCGCCATGGCGCCGGCGCATCCGGCGCACATCCTCGGCGGACCCGAAACGGCGGGCGGCGAGCTCGAAATATTCCCGGCCGAGCAGATATCCATTGGCGACGAAGAAGATTACGATGTTGATGCCCGGCAGCAGGATCAGGATGAGGGCCACGATATTGACGATGACCACCACGCCGGTAAATCCGATCGTGGTCCACAAGGATTCCGCCAATGGCAGCGGTCGCCCGGGCGGATCGGCCGGATAATTGGTCGCCTCGACTTCCGCCGCGATATCATCCAGGAACAGGCCGGCGAAGAGCGAGGTGACCGGAGCGACCAGGAAACCCAGGCCGATCACCAGGCCGATGCCGGTCAGCCAGCCAAAGGCGGTTTCCAGCCAACCGAAGGGCAGAACCACGAAGATCCCGAGCAGCGCCTGGAGGCCGAACCAGACGGCGATCAACAGGGCGATGGTAAGGCCGATCGATTTCCACAACACGGCGCGGAATGGCGGCGAAAAAATCTGCGAGAGTGTGAGCGTTGCAGCGGCAAGCATGGAACGGGCCATATGACGGTACTATCGCGCCTGACATGGGGTCAGTCGCATCCGATCACAAGCGCCCCGATACACGTTGGGACAAGTCGCCGCTTGACCTTGCGCCGACAAACGCTCAAAACACCGCCATCGGCAAATCGGTATTTTCCGGAATTTCATGACCACACCGCAATTCGACGTGCTCGGCATCGGCAATGCCATTGTCGACGTTCTGGCGCGAACCGAGGAAGCCTTCCTGGTTCAAGAACATCTCATCAAGGGATCGATGCGGCTGATCGATACCGCGGAAGCCGAGCGGCTTTACGACCGCATGGGGCCGGCGGTGGAGATTTCCGGCGGCAGCGCGGCGAACACCATTGCCGGTGTCGCCTCGTTCGGCGGCCGCGGCGCCTATATGGGCAAGGTCGCCGATGATCCGCTGGGCGCCATCTTCACCCACGACATCCGCGCCGCCGGCGTGCATTTTATGACCGAACCCCTGCGTGACGCGGAGCCGACCGCGCGCTCCATGATCCTGGTGACCCCCGACGGCGAGCGGACCATGAACACCTATCTGGGCGCCTGCCTGCGGCTCAGCCCCGACGACATCGACCCGGAGGTGGTGTCGGCGACGGCGATCACCTATCTGGAGGGCTATCTGTGGGATCCGCCGCTCGCCAAGGACGCGTTCCGCAAGGCCGCCAAGATCGCTCATGAGGCCGGACGGCGGGTGGCGATCACCTTGTCGGATTCCTTTTGCGTCGACCGGTTCCGCGAGGAATTTTTGGACCTGATCCGCACCGGCGCCGTGGATATCGTGTTCGCCAACGAGCATGAATTGCACGCGCTTTATCAGACCGCCGACTTCGAGACCGCGCTCAATGCCCTGCGCGCCGATTGCCTGCTGGCGGCCGTGACCTTGGGCGCGGACGGCTCGATCGCCATACGTGGCGAAGAGACCCATCACGTGGACGCCTATCCGGTGGACACCCTCACCGACCTGACCGGAGCCGGCGATCTTTACGCGAGCGGCTTCCTGCTCGGGCTCGCCCGCGATGCCGGCCTTGACACCTGCGCCCGGCTGGGCGGCCTGGCGGCGTCGGAAGTGATCAGCCATATCGGCGCCCGGCCGGAAGTGTCGCTAAAGGATTTAGCGGCGCAATCGGGATTGGTGTTTTAGGGGGCGGCGGCGGTATGTGTTTCGTCGGCGCAAGATCAAGCCGACTTCTTCACCTGTCTTGCCCCGGCTTGACCGGGGCATCCAGTAACCGCCGGTTCTTCCGGTTTACCGCCCTGCATTAGCATGTGTTCAGCGGGTACTGGGTCGCCCGATCAAGTCGGGCGATGACAGATACGGGCGTGGCATCTCAGTGGTGATTCACCGGCGCATGAATCCACGCCAAGAACTTTCTTTTCCAAAATCACGCAATGTGTGACGCTCGTCACGAGCATTTCACGCAACGCATCTTATATTCAGTTCATCAACGAACACAGCCGATCAAGAACGGCGAAAACCAGAGGTATTGCAACGATTTATCGGAAAATCGGGCGTTGAGGGTGTCCCGCGATCCAGCCCCGATCCCTCTCCCGTCACACCCCGCGCCCGGTGACAAACGGCCTGCCCTTGCGGCGGGCCGTTTGGCCATCGTGTCTTTTAAAAATGCGCCCGCGCCCGCAGGGTGAAGACCGCTTCCGTATTGCTGTTTTTGTTGTTTGACGGGTTGAGGATCAGCATCGCATCGGCGGACATGGTTACCAGCGGCGTTAATTGCAGCCGGTAATAGGTTTCGGCCACGAATTCGTCGCGGGTATTCGCCGCTGTCGGATCGACCCAGCCGAGCCCGACGCCCAGCGTGTCCTCGCTGTTGCCGAACGGATTGTTCCAGGCGATGCCGGCGCCGCCGGTTTGGCGGACCGATCCGAGCCGGCCGAAGGCGCGGCTATATTTGGCGAACAGACCGAAATCGCCAATATCCTGATCGATGTGCAGGGCTACGCCCCTGGTGGAAGCGGCCGCCGCCGTGGTGCCCTGCTTTGTCGGATCCACGTAATAACCGGACAGGCGGTATTGCCCGGCGCCCAGTTCCGCAAACGGGTCGCGCAGGACCACCGCCGCCACATAGGCCAGTTCGCCGGTTCTGAAGGGGCGCCCCGGATTGAGCGTACCGTCGCCATTGCCGTCGCCGAAACCGGCCTCGAAACTGACATGGTCGCCGACCGTGAATTCGGCGATGGCGCCCATGCCGGGACCGGACAGGGTGCTCGCCGGATTGGCGGAGAGCGGGCTGGAGATGAAGGTCTTGGTATCGTCGCAGGCGTAGGTGCAGCCGCCGTTGATGCCGGCCAGTTCCACTTGGCCGAAGCGGATATTGAGATAGCCGCCGGGAAAGTCCTGGCGCCAGTACAGCGCCTTCAAGGCGTCGGTATCGGCGGGCGAATCGGAGGTGAAATAATTGATACCCAGCGCTTGCGAGAAATCGACTCCGGTGGTGTTGGTCAATTGGCGGACCTGCAGGGCATTGAAGACGAACTGGCCCTTTCCGATTGATTTGTTTTCAAATAAACGCCAATAAAACAATAGATTATGCTGGTAATTCGCGGTTGCGTTCTTCTTGTTCTGGGTGCCGAACTGGGCCATCACCGTTGGCGCGATCATGTAGGTGATGCCGTGCTTGTTCCAGAGCCGCTTGTTGAAGGCGACATAGTGGTCGAGCGCTTCCTGGGACAGGGTAAAGCGCCCCCGGGGCGGCCAGCCGAAGGAATCCCATTCGGCGATCCGGTCCTTCAGGCTCTGCAGGCTTTGTTCGGTGGTGGCGCCGCCGGAGCGGTTTTGTGCAGCTGCGACATGAGGCAGGATCGTTGACGCCAGGATCAGTACGGGCATGACGGCAAAAATCCATCGGCTCAGTCCCAATCGCGCCCATCCGCTCATTATCGGCCCCAGAAGATCTGTCTCGTCAATCACAATTCGGTCCGAACACCGAGTGCCGGATTTGTGCTACTTTAATTAGTATTCCGGTACCGGCCGGCAAGGCCGGGCAAAAGGTTCCATGGCGAAGCCGGGCGGTCGCAAATTGAACGACCAGCCCCGGCAGAAAAGGACCGCAAACGGCGAAATATGTCTTGCCGGGAATGTCGTTGGCCGTCAGGCGCCGGTCTTCAGGGCTTCCTGCACTTCCTTGAGCTGATCGAGTTTCAGCTGTGCGGCCTCGCGGATTTCGTCATCCTTGGCGTCGGCGACATCTTCTTCCGTCTCGCGGATCGCCTGGGCGATTTCATCGGCCTGCAATTCCTCCACGGGAATCGCCTGTTCGGCGAGGATCGTCAGGCCCGCCGGATTGGTGTCGGCGAACCCGCCGCGGATGAAGATCTTGGATTCGCCGCCCGACGGCAGGCGCACGGTGATCAATCCCGGGCGGATGGTCGACATGAAGGGCGCGTGGTCCTTGAGCACGCCGAACTCGCCGTCGGAGCCGGGAACGACGACTTCCAGCACGTCCTCCGACATTAACAGGCGTTCCGGCGATACCAGCTCGAATTTGAACGCTTCGGCCATCGGCCCGGCTCTCCCTACGCGGCCTCGGCGGCCAGTTGCTGGGCTTTTTCAACCGCTTTTTCGATGGTGCCGACCATGTAGAAGGCGGCTTCCGGCAGGTGGTCGTATTCGCCGTCGCACAGGCCCTTGAAGCCCTTGATGGTGTCGGCGAGGTCGACGAAGACGCCCGGCGCGCCGGTGAACACTTCGGCGACGTGGAAGGGCTGGGACAGGAAGCGCTCGATCTTGCGGGCGCGGGCCACGGCCAGTTTGTCGTCTTCTGAAAGCTCGTCCATCCCGAGAATGGCGATGATGTCCTGGAGCGCCTTGTAGCGCTGCAGGATTTCCTGCACCCGGCGGGCGACATCATAGTGTTCCTCGCCAATAATGCGCGGATCGAGCATGCGCGAGGTGGAATCGAGCGGATCGACCGCCGGATAAATGCCCTTTTCGGAGATGGCGCGGCTTAACACGGTCGTCGCGTCAAGGTGGGCGAAGGAGGTCGCCGGTGCCGGGTCGGTCAGGTCGTCGGCGGGCACGTAAATCGCCTGCACCGACGTGATGGAGCCCTTATGGGTGGTGGTGATGCGCTCCTGCAGGGCGCCCATATCGGTGGCCAAGGTCGGCTGATAGCCCACGGCGGAGGGGATGCGTCCGAGCAGGGCCGAGACTTCGGAGCCGGCCTGGGTGAAGCGGAAGATGTTGTCGACGAAGAACAACACGTCCTGACCCTGGTCGCGGAAATATTCGGCCACCGTCAGGCCCGACAGGCCAACCCGGGCGCGGGCGCCGGGCGGCTCGTTCATCTGGCCGAAGATCAGGGCGCATTTGGAGCCCTCGCCGCCGCCTTCCTTGTTGACGCCGGATTCGATCATTTCCCAATAAAGGTCGTTGCCCTCGCGGGTGCGCTCGCCGACACCGGCAAACACCGAATAACCGCCATGGGCCATGGCCACGTTGTTGATCAGTTCCTGGATCAGCACGGTCTTGCCGACGCCGGCGCCGCCGAACAGGCCGATCTTACCGCCGCGGGCATAGGGCGCAAGCAGGTCGACCACCTTGATGCCAGTGATCAGGATTTCCGCTTCCGTCGACTGGTCGACATAGTCGGGCGCCGGCTGGTGGATGGCGCGGGTCTCGCTGAAGGTGATGTCGCCGGCCTCGTCGACCGGCTCGCCGGTGACATTCATGATCCGGCCGAGCGTGCCGTCACCGACCGGGACCGCGATCGGCAGGCCCGTATCGCGCACGTCCTGGCCACGCACCAGGCCTTCCGACGAATCCATGGCGATGGTGCGCACGGTGTTCTCGCCCAGATGCTGCGCCACTTCCAGGATCAAACGGTTGCCCTGGTTTTCGGTTTCCAGCGCGTTCAAGATTGCCGGCAGGTGCTCGTCGAACTGGACGTCGACAACGGCGCCCATCACCTGCGTTACGCGTCCGGCTTTGTTGTCAGCCATTGATTCTTCCTTCGTTCAAACATGTCTTTAGCGCCATTGCGCGGTTAGTTCTAGCCAATGGCCGGTTCATGGATTTCGAGGCGGCGTTCGACCCGCATCATGCGTTCGTCAAAGCGGTCCATACGGGAGTTTAGGCCGGCCATTTGCATTTGGATTTCCCCGAGATGGCGCTCGGCCGATGACATGCGAAGTTTGATATCCGAGATATCAGCCTCGATATTATCGATCTTGCCGCGCATATGGCGCAAATGCTCGAGAACGAGGTTCTCAGTTTTGTCAGCCATGTGTTTCTACCCCTGTCATTCATCATCCCGCTGTGTGCATGCTTTTTGCCAGCACAAGCATCGATTTTGCTTGATCAACTTGACGCGGCCCATCGACATATCGCACAGCTTGTCCGTTATTTAGGCGTATAAGCAGCGTCTTACGCTTTTTGATCCCAAATGCGAGATTTGCGCCACCGATACTGAGAACGCCGCATAGTAGACCGGTCCAAATCATACCATTGACAAAGGCGGTAAACGCCCCGGCAGCCAACAAGGCCCCTAATGTCAGCATAAACAATCTGACCAATATGCCTGGTGCGAAGTTGTTCATGTAGCTTTCTATGCCGGTGATACTATTGTAATCGATGCGGGTTTCGTCAATTTCCAAATGTGTCCTTGTTATGAGACAGCGATCATCTTGAAACAATGGATCGGTCGTATCTGCGCTATCGGGTTCGCTCGGATTTAATGCCATTGGCCTTTATGACGTCCCTAAAGCGCTTCCGCGCCCGAGATGATTTCGATCAGTTCCTTGGTAATCTGCGCCTGGCGCTGGCGGTTGTAGCTGAGCGTCAGTTTGTCGATCATGTCGCCGGCATTGCGGGTGGCATTGTCCATGGCCGACATGCGCGCGCCCTGCTCGGACGCCGCGTTTTCCAGCAAGCCGCGGAAAATCTGTACCGTCAGATTGCGCGGCAGGAGATCGCGCATGATCCCTTCTTCGTCCGGCTCGTAGTCGTAGATCGCCCCGTCAACGCTCGATTCGCTGTCTTCGGGAATGTCCGCCGGCACCAATTGCTTGGCGGTCGGGATCTGGCTGATCACCGACTTGAAGCGCGAATAAAACAGAGTGCAGACGTCGAATTCGCCGTCCTGGAACAGGGAAATCACCGTATCGCCGACATGCTGGGCATGCTCGAAGCCGAGCTGCTTGACGTTGCGCATCTCGATGGTGTCCAGCATGTGGCCGGAATAATCGCGCTTCAATTGGTCGGCGCCCTTGCGGCCGACGCATAGAATCTTGACCGTCTTGCCCTGATTGAGCAATTCGCGGGCATGCTGGCGGGCCAGGCGGACGATGGATGAGTTAAAGCCGCCGCACAGGCCGCGTTCGGCGGTGGCGACGACCAGGAGATGGACCTGGTCGGACCCGGTGCCGGCCATCAGCCGCGGCGCGTCATCGCGGCCGGCAAAGGCGACGCCCAGATTGGCGAGCACATCGCTCATGCGCTCCGCATAGGGACGCGCGGCTTCGGCCGCTTCTTGCGCACGGCGCAGCTTCGCCGCGGCGACCATCTGCATCGCCTTGGTGATTTTCTGCGTCGCCTTCACAGAGGCGATGCGGTTCCTGAGATCCTTGAGACTGGCCACGTCCGACCCCGAATGCTAGCGCCGTTTAACCGGCAAAGTTTTTGGCGTAGGCGTCGATGGCGGCTTTCAGCTTCTCGCCGAGTTCGTCGGTGATTTCCTTCTTGTCGCGGATACCGTCGAGCACATCCTGGTGCTTGTCGCGCAGGAACAGGAGCAGGCCGGCTTCGAACTCGCCGACGGCGCCGACTTCCAGGGGATCGAGATAGCCGTTGACGCCGGCATAGATGACGGCCACCTGCTCCTCGGTCTTGAGCGGCGAGAATTGCGGTTGCTTCAAAAGCTCCGTCAGCCGAGCGCCGCGGTTTAAGAGCCGCTGTGTGGTGGCGTCGAGATCGGAGCCGAACTGGGCGAAGGCGGCCATTTCGCGATATTGGGCGAGTTCGCCCTTAATGGCGCCGGCGACCTGTTTCATGGCCTTGATCTGGGCCGACGATCCGACCCGCGACACCGACAGGCCGACATTCACCGCTGGCCGGATGCCCTGATAGAACAGGTCGGTCTCCAGGAAGATCTGGCCATCGGTAATGGAAATCACGTTGGTCGGGATATAGGCCGACACGTCGTTGGCCTGGGTTTCGATGACCGGCAGGGCCGTCAGCGACCCGGCGCCGTTATCCTCGTTGAGCTTCGCCGCCCGTTCGAGCAGGCGCGAATGCAGATAGAAGACGTCGCCGGGATAGGCTTCACGGCCGGGCGGTCGGCGCAGAAGCAGCGACATCTGCCGATAGGAGACGGCCTGTTTCGACAGGTCGTCATAGGCAATCACCGCGTGCATGCCGTTATCGCGGAAATATTCGCCCATGGCGCAGGCGGAAAACGGCGCCAGAAACTGCATGGGCGCCGGATCGGAGGCGGTGGCGGCGACGACGATGGAATAATCCAGCGCGCCGTTTTCTTCCAGCACCTTGACGAACTGGGCAACCGTGGAGCGCTTCTGGCCGACGGCCACATAGACGCAATAGAGCTTCTGGCTCTCATCGTCACCCTGGTTGAGCGGCTTCTGGTTCAAAAACGTGTCGAGTACCACGGCGGTCTTGCCGGTCTGGCGGTCGCCGATGATCAATTCGCGCTGGCCGCGGCCGATCGGGATCATGGCGTCGATCGATTTCAGGCCGGTGGACATCGGCTCATGGACCGATTTGCGCGGGATGATGCCGGGCGCCTTGACATCGACCCGGGCGCGGGTGTCAGCCTCGATCGGCCCCTTGCCGTCAATCGGATTGCCGAGCGCGTCGACGACCCGGCCGAGCAGGCCCTTGCCGATCGGAACCTCAACGATAGCGCCGGTGCGCTTGACCGTGTCACCTTCCTTAATGTCCCGGTCGTCGCCGAAAATCACGATGCCGACATTGTCGACTTCCAGGTTCAGCGCCATGCCGCGGATGCCGCCGGGAAACTCCACCATCTCGCCGGCCTGCACCTGGTCAAGACCATAGACGCGGGCAATGCCGTCACCGACGGATAGAACCTGGCCGACCTCCGAAACCTCGGCTTCCTGGCCGAAATTCTTGATCTGCTCCTTGAGGATTGCGGAAATTTCCGCGGCCCGAATATCCATCAGCCAACCTCTTTCATCGCTAACTTGAGTGCATTGAGTTTTGTCTTCAAGGACGTGTCGATCATGCGGCTGCCGACCTTGACGATCAGGCCGCCGATCAATGTCGGATCAACGACAGCGTTGATGGTCACGTCCTTGCCCATCTGGTCCTTCAGCGCCGCCTTCAAGGCCGTGATATTGGCCTGCGACATAGGCTCGGCGGATGTCACGTCGGCCGTGATCTCGCCGCGATGGTCGGCGGCAATGGCGCGGAAGGCCTTGACCATGTCCGGCAGAGCGAAAGCCCGGCGGTTACGGGCGGCGAGATTGATGAAATTGGCGACCAGGCCGCCAATGCCCGCCTTGTCCATAACCGCCTGCAAGGCGCGGCCCTGGTCATCGGCGGAAAATACCGCGCTGCGCACCAGGCGCATCAGATCCGGGCTCTCGCTGAGCAGGCCGTCAAACGCATTGAGGCCGGATTCGACCTCCTTGAGGCTGTTTTCTTCCACGGCCAGATCGAACAATGCCGAAGCATAACGACCGGCAACGCCGGAGACGAGGGAATGGGTATCAGCCACCGTGTCCTAGCTCATATTTTCGCATCCAAGGCACAAGAACCCGGTCGGATCCTATAAGGCCTTGAAAAGATTGGTTTTTTTCAGACCGTGAATGGGGAGAAATCGTCGACGCCCCCAAAGCCGCGCATCGTCTAACACAAGGTTGGTTGGGAGGCAACTGGGCGCGGGGTCTTGATTGTCGCGGCAGGCGGCTTTTGGTGGCCCGGTGTCGACCGTCTGCTCAGGCTTGGTGGGCCGTTTTGCTGTCATCGGGCGCGGCGGCGCGATCGATCATGCCATAGTCACGCAACACGGCGGCGACCCGCAGGCGATAATCGGCGAACAGTTCCGCGCGACCGGACATTTGCGCCTGGCGATGTTCGGCAAGAGACCGCCAATTGCGCACCGCCTCCTCATCGCGAAAAAAGGAGAGCGACACTATCTTGTCGGGATCCGTCAGACTTTGAAACCGCTCGACTGAGATGAATCCATCCGTTTTTTCTAGAAGCGGGCGCAGGCTGGCGGCGACATCCAGATAATCCTGTTTTCGACCCGGGGCGGGCGTGACTTCGAAAATGACTGCGATCATGGTTTCACTATCTCCCCGTGCGGTGCGGAGGCCAGTTTAAGAAAGGTCCTGTCCTCCCTCAGGATAAACCGTTCGCTGCGTGCAAAGGCATAATTTTCCCGGCCGAGCGGATCGGCGGCCAAACGCGCCCGATAGGATTCATAGGCTGCCAGGGACTCGATTGAATAGACACCATAGGCCAATGTGGACGACCCCTCATGCGGCGCGAAATAGCCGATCAGATCGGCGCCGCAACGCGGGATTGCCTGGCCCCAATTGCGGGCATAGGCGACAAAGTCATCTCGTTTTGTCGGATCGATGTGATAGCGGATGAAACAGGTAATCATGCTGAGGTCTCCTTTTCCGGGGCCATGATCGCCCATTGATTGGCGCTGATGCTTCGATTATGATCGAACTATGAAGGAAGGACCGGATATTGCCTTGCTGGGGTCACTGATCGGCGATCCGGCGCGCGCCAATATGCTGACCGCTTTAATGAGCGGTAAGGCACTGACAGCACGCGAACTTGCCACGGAGGCAGGCGTGACGGCGCCGACCGCGAGCAGCCATCTATCGCAACTGGAAGCGGCCGGTCTCGTATACCGCCGGCGCCAGGGCCGGCACCATTACATCCAGCTCGCCGATGACGAGGTTGCAAGCCTGTTGGAATCGATGATGGGGCTTGCGGTCAGCCGCGGATTGACGCGGACACGAACGGGTCCGAAGGATCCGGCGCTGCGCAAGGCGCGGGTCTGCTACAATCACCTGGCCGGTGAGTTGGGCGTGCATCTCTATGACAGCCTGCTCGCCGAGGACGCGGTCGCCACGGACGGGGATGCGGTCACATTAACTGACCTCGGCCGGGAGCAGATGATCGATTTCGGTATCGATGTCGCTGCCCTGGACCGCCTTCGGCGCCCGCTCTGCCGACTCTGCCTCGACTGGAGCAATCGGCGGATGCATCTGGCCGGCGCGCTTGGAACCGCAGTGCTCGACCGGATCCTGCAGCTCAAATGGGCCAAACGCTTGAGCGGATCCAGGATCGTCGCCTTCTCGCCAGGCGGCGAGCGACGATTCCTGGAGCGGTTTCCGGTTTAGATTCGCGTCTAATCCGTGTTGGTCAGGCTATTGCGCCATTGGCGCCAGAGTTTCGATTTGTGTTTGCGTTGGCGTTGCTTCTGTTTTGCTTCCTGCTCTTTGCGTCGCTCATCGTACCAGGCGATGTTTGCCCGTGCTTGAGCATCCATGACACCACGCCGCTCGGCGATTTGCGGTAACGCCATATCCGGGCCGGTGTTGGCTTCGATAATCAGGCAACCGTCGTCGGTGGGCAGAATATCCCAACCAATGATGTTGACGTTTTCCAGGATCTCCGCCGCTTGCAAAGCGGTCGCCAGCACACAGTCCCAGTTGGGTACCGTGGCGCCCACAATCGGTATTTCCGTGTCCGGGTGGCGATCCAGTTCGCGCAGTTCGAAACCGGTGCCGACGGATGCCCGGGTAATCCTGCCGGTGGCGGAATCAAAGGCGGCCAGAATGTTTCCCGACCGCCAGTAATTGTCGGCGGCATTATCGCCGGCAGGGATCTTCCAGACCGACCGCCACAATTGCGGGCCGCTTTGCGACCGCATCGTGACCACCCGCACGGTCGCCGCCCGATTGCCGCACATTTTGCGGATTTCGGTATGGGGCACGGCGCGATCCTGTATGAGGTAGCCGTCGTCATAGTTCGCAGCCACCTCGTCTACAAATGACGAGACCGGCGTGCGGCCGCCGCTGGTAAGCACCAATGCGTCATCTTCGGGATCATAGGCGTCGGCGCTAATCGCGCCCAGGCTCAGCGCGGAAATTACCGGTTTTCCGAACAGGGGGTAAATAGCGTCGCGACGCAGATAGGCCGCGAAATCATCGGCGACAGTAAACCGCTGCAGCGATGGTATCGGCGCGCCCCGGCCGAAAATAGCGCGTGTCTTGGTTACCGGAAAACCGAAGCCCGCCATCAGGGTTGTGAAGGCCAACTTGTCATCCACGAAGCCCAGCCACCCGTGATCGAAATTTGCTTGATCGTATAGTTTCCGGTTTGCCGCCGCGCCGATGAATTCGGCTTTGCCGACACCTTGGAGGCCTTTATCGTCGAACAATCTGAGCGAGATGTACTCTTCGGTACTGATCTGGCCTGGCCCAAACCCCAGGCGCATCAAGTCGCCGATCAGGTCCTGATACGACTTGCCATAGTCGCGTGACGCGGTGCGCAAGAAATCCGACAGAGACAAGTCACCCATCGGTTTTTCGACATCGAGCACCGGGGCATCTGAGCCCATCTCGGTCGCGCCGACCTGGACATCACCATCCGGCTCGGTGCTGTGGTCATCATTCTCGGCTGCAACGGTACTCATCGCGCGGTCTCCGGAAATAGCCATTCACATGCCGACATGCTCGGTGATATGGGTAAATTTCCTCTAAATGGGGCGTCGGATTTCGGGATTACCCGGACGCTTGTCCCGCGGATGCCACCTACTGGAGACGCCATGGACATCTATCATATCTGGTGCGCGCTCAAGCCCGGGGTTTCCGATGCCGACTTTTCGAAATCGCTTATCGCCTATCTTGACTATTTAAAGTCCGATGGCCGCCTGGAGCATTATCGCATTACCCGGCGTAAATTGGGGCTTGGACATCCGGCGCTGCCAGACTGGCATATCATGCTGGACTTCAAGGGCCTGGCGCAGCTCGACGACGCATTCGGCCAGGTGGCGAGCCGCGCCGGCGTTCCGGAGGAACTGCATCAGGCGGTCAATTCCAAGGTGGCGGAGGTTTCCTTCGCACTTTATCGCGACTTTCCAGATTCCGTGCGCAAGCACGGCGAGGAGCGCTTCTAAAGCCGCGTCCCCTACATGAAACTCTGCGGGTCGATATCGACCAACAGCCTGACACTGCCGCGCGGCGGGCCGGCGCGCTTTTGCACCTGGCGGATATAGGTATGCAATTCGGTGGCCCGGGCGGCGCGTACCAGCAGGCGGAAGCGGTGACGACCGCGCACCAGGGCGAGCGGCGCCTCGGCCGGTCCGAGCACATCGATCCCCCTGCCCGGCTCGGCCGCATTGGCAAGCTTGCGGGCATAGGCCATGGCCTGATCCCGGTCCGGGCCGGAGACGATGAAGCTTGCCAGCCGGCCGAAGGGCGGCAGCCCGGCGCGCTGCCGGGCGGCGATTTCGTGTTCATAGAATTGCGCCGCTTCACCGCTTGCCAGCGCCCGCATCACCGGGTGGTCGGGGGTGAAGGTCTGCAGATAGCCGCGGCCGGCGCCGATGGCCCGGCCGGCACGGCCGGTGACCTGGGCGAGCAATTGAAACGTGCGTTCGGCGGCACGCGGATCGCCGGTGGCGAGACCGAGATCCGCATCGACGACACCGACCAGGGTGAGTTTGGGAAAATTGTGCCCCTTGGCGACCAATTGGGTGCCGATCACGATATCGGCCTCGCCATCGGCAACCATTTCCAATTCCTGGCGCATGCGCCGGGCGCCGCCGGGCAGGTCCGACGACAGGACGATCAGCCGGCGATCATCGAACAGGGCGCCGATCTCCTCCGCCACACGCTCGACGCCGGGACCACAGGCATGGAGGTCGCCCTCGGTGCCGCAGGACGGACAGGCCCGCGGACGGGGTTCGGTGTGGCCGCAATGGTGGCAGGCGAGGACACCGCGAAAGCGATGTTCCACCAGCCAGGCCGAGCAATCCCGGCATTCAAAGCGATGGCCGCAGGTGCGGCACAAGGTGAGCGGGGCATAGCCGCGGCGGTTTAGAAACAACAAGACCTGCTCGTCGCGCTGCAGGGTCTCGGCGATCGCCGAAACCAGTACCGGCGACAGCCAGCGGCCGCGTTCGGGCGGATCGGCGCGCATGTCGATCAGGTGGATTTCCGGCAAGGTCGCGCCCGACGCCCGGGCCGGCAATTTGACATGGGCGTAGCGGCCGCGCTCCGCGTTTACCCGGCTTTCCAGGGAGGGCGTGGCGGAGGCGAGCACAACCGGAAAATTAGCCAGATGTCCGCGCACCACGGCCATGTCCCGGGCATTATAGGTGACGCGATCCTCCTGCTTATAGGCATTGTCGTGCTCTTCGTCGGCGATGATCAGGCCGAGATCGGGGAAGGGTAGGAACAGGGCGGAACGGGCGCCGACCACCACCCGCTGCTCCCCCGACAGAACCTGGCGCCACATGCGGGCCCTTTGGCGCGGCGGCACGTCTGAATGCCATTCACCGGGCCGGGCGCCGAAGCGTTCCTCGAAGCGGCGTAGGAATTGGGCCGTCAGCGCGATTTCCGGCAACAGAACCAACACTTGGCGGCCGCCGCGCAGGGCTTGCGCGATCGCCTCGAAATAGACCTCCGTTTTGCCGGCGCCGGTAACCCCGTCGAGCAGGGAAACGCTGAATTTCGCGGATTGGACCGCGTCCCGCAACGCGCCGGCGGCTTTCTCCTGATCGGCGGTCAGCTCGATCCGGTGATAGTCCGGGTCGAGTTGCGGTGGCGGCGGCGCGGCGGGCATGTCGACCCGCTCCAGGGTGGCTGAGGCAACGAGACCCTCAATCACCGACGGGCTGACGCCGGCGGCACCGGCAAGGCCGGATTTGGTCCAGGCCATGCCATTATCGGCGAGCGCCAGCACCCGTTTGCGCGCTGCTGTCAAACGCTCCGGCGGCGGGCCGGCACGCCGGACCCCTTTCAGCGGCGGCTCCGGCACCAGGGCTTCCGGCACCCGAAGCACCATGCGCAGCACCATCCCCGGAGCGGCCAACGTATAGTCAGCGACCCAATCGACGAAGGCGCGGATGTCAGCACCAAGGGGCGGCGCGGGAAATACCGTCTCGATCGGCCTTAACTTTTCCACCGCCACGTCGGTGTCCGGGTCGGTATCCCAGACCGCGCCGATGACCTGGCGCGGACCCAGCGGCACGGCAACGATCGAACCCTCCGTAACGGCAACATCCTCAGGCACCAGATAGGAATAGGCGGCCTCGACGGCGACGGGAACCAGCACGGATACGATGCGGGATCGGGACAATGAGATGCTCGGCCTCTTACTGTGCGAATCGGGGCTGACGCGGTGAACCATTTTAGGGTAAGAGAGCGCCCGAGGGGCAAATCGTTGAGTCGCGTTTTTTAGCACGTCACTGCGTCCGTGATCAGGAGAGCCATATGGACTTCTTTGTCGATACCGCCGATGTCGCCGAAATTCGCGACCTTGCCGAGACCGGCCTGGTGGACGGGGTGACCACCAATCCGTCGCTGATCATGAAAACGGGGCGGCCGTTTCGCGAGACGATTGAGGAAATCTGCGACATTGTCGACGGTCCGGTTTCCGCCGAGGTGACGGCGCTGGAGGCCGACGCGATGATCCGCGAAGGCACGGAGCTTGCGGCGATCGCCGACAATATCGCCATCAAATTGCCGCTGACCTGGGACGGGCTGAAAGCCTGCCGGGCGCTGACCAGCGCCGGCCACATGGTCAATGTGACCTTGTGCTTCAATGCCAACCAGGCGCTGCTCGCCGCCAAGGCCGGCGCCACCTATATTTCGCCATTTATCGGCCGGCTCGACGACCTGGCGCTCGACGGCATGGACCTGATCGCCGAAATCCGCACCATCTACGACAACTACGAGGCGCTGAACACCAAGATCCTCGCCGCCTCGATCCGCTCCGCCAACCACGTCAAACAGGCGGCCATGATCGGCGCCGACGTGTCGACCATCCCGCCGGCGGTGCTCAAAGGGCTCGCCAAGCACATGCTCACCGACAAGGGCCTCGACGCCTTCCTGGCCGATTGGGCAAAGAGCGGGCAGTCGATTCTTTAGCCCGGACCAATCTTCGGCTCTGCAACGACAAGGTGTTTGCAGCCTTAACGCATGTTGCGACAAAATGAAGTCGCAAATCATTTCACTCAGTCATCAACTCAGTTGGATTTGAGTGATTTAATTTGTGAGCCCATTTTTTCGCAACATGCGTTTGCGCCTACGCCTCCAGGCTCGGCAGGTTCAGGCCGTGCTTCCTGGCGCAGGCAATGGCAATCTC
The DNA here is from genome assembly GCA_965224185.1 of Rhodobiaceae bacterium. Lineage (GTDB taxonomy): Bacteria > Pseudomonadota > Alphaproteobacteria > Rhizobiales. Next base: position 2,256,519 of record OZ245042.1, read on the forward strand.
GTAGCCGGCATCGGCATGGCGCATGACGCCGGAGGCCGGATCGTTCCACAGCACCCGGCGCAGCCGCTGTTCGGCGGCTTCTGAGCCATCACAGACGATGACCATGCCGGCATGCTGGGAGTAGCCCATGCCGACACCGCCGCCATGATGCAGGCTGACCCAGGTGGCCCCCGATGCGCAATTCAACAACGCATTGAGCAACGGCCAGTCGGAGACCGCGTCGGAGCCGTCCTTCATGGCCTCGGTCTCCCGATTTGGGCTGGCGACCGACCCGGAATCGAGATGATCGCGGCCGATGACCACCGGCGCCTTCAATTCACCGCTACGCACCATGTCGTTGAACGCCACGCCGAGCCGGTCGCGCTGGCCGAGACCGACCCAGCAGATGCGCGACGGCAGGCCCTGGAAATGGATGCGGTCGCGGGCCATGTCGAGCCAATTGTGCAAATGCGGATCGTCGGGGATCAATTCCTTCACCTTGGCGTCGGTGCGGTGGATATCCTCCGGGTCGCCGGACAAGGCCGCCCAGCGGAACGGGCCGATGCCGCGACAGAAGAGCGGCCGGATATAGGCCGGCACGAAGCCGGGAAAGGCGAAGGCGTCCTTGAATCCCCTGTCGAAGGCCATCTGGCGGATATTGTTGCCATAATCCAGCGTCGGCACGCCGGCATGGAACATTTGCACCATCGCCCGCACATGATCGACCATGGAGGCCTTGGCGGCCTCGGCGACGGCCTTCGGGTCGCTGTCCTGCTTGTCCTCCCATTCGGCAAGCGTCCAGCCGGCCGGCAAATAGCCATGGGCCGGATCATGGGCGCTGGTCTGGTCGGTCAATACATCGGGCCGGATGCCGCGGCGGGCGAGATCGGGGACGATTTCGGCGGCATTGCCGAGCACGCCGACCGACACCGGTCGGCCCTCCGCCTTGGCGCGGGAGACGATTTCCAAGGCCTCATCCATGGAGGATGCCTGCTCGTCGAGATAGCCGGTGCGCAGGCGCATGTCGATCCGGCTTGGCTGGCATTCGATGGCGATCATGGAGGCGCCGGCCATGGTCGCCGCGAGCGGCTGGGCGCCGCCCATGCCGCCGAGGCCGGCCGTCAATATCCATTTGCCGGCTAATTGACCATTGAAATGCTGACGGCCGACCTCGGCGAAGGTCTCGTAGGTTCCCTGCACGATGCCCTGGCTGCCGATATAGATCCAGGAGCCGGCGGTCATCTGGCCGTACATCATCAGGCCGGCCCGGTCGAGCGTGTTGAAATGATCCCAATTGGCCCATTCCGGCACCAGGTTCGAATTGGCAATCAGAACCCGCGGCGCATCGGCGTGGGTCTTGAATACCCCGACCGGCTTGCCGGACTGTACGAGCAGGGTTTCATCGTCCTCAAGATCTCGCAGGCCGGCGACGATACGGTCGAAGGCCTGCCAATTGCGCGCCGCCCGACCGATGCCGCCATAGACGACAAGTTCCTCCGGCTTTTCGGCAACCTCGGCGTCGAGATTGTTCATCAACATGCGCAAGGGCGCCTCGGTCAGCCAGCTCTTCGCGGTGATATCGGGACCGGTCGGCGCCTTGATGCGGCGAGTATTGTCGATGCGCGGATTGGTATCGGTCATGATCAGGATCCTTGTTGACGCCGCGATCCCGGCATCAGGCCGGCGCCGGAAATGCGTGCGGGTTGCACCGCTTAAGATTCCGCCATAACCGGCTCCGGCGTGGCGATGATCAGGCCGGACTTGATGACGCCGGAACAAGGATTGAGGCCGAGCGGGTAAACCAGTTGCGCCGGACGGGCGACGTCCCAGATCGCCAGATCGGCCAGGTATCCGGGCATGATCATGCCGCGATCGGTGAGCCCCAAGGCGTTGGCGGCATTGCGGGTGACGCCGGCAAGGGCCTCCTCGACCGTCAAGCCGAACTGAATGCAGGCCATGGTCATGGCCGACAGCAATGAGAAGACCGGCGAGGAGCCGGGATTGAGATCGGTGGCGACGGCCATCGGCACGTCGTGGTCGCGCAGGGCGGAGACCGGCGGCGTCTTGGTCTCCCGCAGGTAATAATAGGCGCCGGGAAGCAGCACCGCGACGGACCCGGATTCGGCCATGGCCTCGACACCGACGACGCTGAGATGTTCCAGATGGTCGGCACTGAGGGCGCCGAAACCGGCGGCAAGCTCGGCGCCGCCCTGATTGGAAAGCTGCTCGGCATGGAGCTTGACGGGCAGGTCGAGGTCGCTGGCGGCCTCGAAGACCTGTTCTATTTCGTCGGCGGTAAAGGCGATCTCCTCGCAAAAGCCATCCACCGCATCGGCGAGGTCGCGTTCGGCCACCGCCGGCAGCACCTCGTCGCAGATGTAATCGATATAATCGTCACTGTTTTCCTTGAATTCCGGCGGCACCATATGGGCGCCGAGATAGGAGGTGACAATGTCCACATGAGCGGCTTCGTCGATCCGGCGGGCCGCCTGCAACATCCGGCATTCGGTCTCCATGTCGAGGCCGTAACCGGACTTTACTTCGACCGTGGTGACGCCCTCCGCGGCCAGGCGCAGCACGCGGCGCAAACCGGTTTCCGTCAGCGCGCCCTCGGTGGCTGCGCGGGTGGCGCCGACCGTCGACAGAATGCCGCCACCGGCCTCGGCGATCTCGGCATAGGTGGCCCCCTCCAGCCGGGCCTCGAATTCGTCGGACCGGTCACCGGCAAAGACCAGATGGGTGTGGCAATCGATCAGGCCCGGGGTCACCAGCCGCCCCTGCAGGTCGAGTTCGGTATCAGCGGCGACCGGCGGCTGCTCGCCGCGTGCGCCGACCCATGAAATGTGGGTTCCCTGGACCAGGATCGACCCGCCATGCATCAGGCCGAAATCCTCGCGGTCCGGTTCTAGGGTCGCGATATTGGCGCCATAAAGCAGCAAGGACGTTTCGGTGTCTTGCATGGAAGTCACAAATATCGGCCGCAACCGTTCCCCGCGTTGATGTACATACTTGTCTACACTAGTATCGGCGCATGACAGTCGGCAAGCTGCACTTTTCGGACATTCTTCTGCCCAATGGCTGGCACCGGAACATTGTGATCGAGGTGGATCGCGGCGGCAAGATCACGCGGCTGGAGGCCGCGCCGGCCGGGTCGGCGCCATCGATCAGGGGGTTCGCGGTCCCCGGTATTCCCAATGTGCATTCCCACGCCCACCAGCGGGCGATGGCCGGGCTTGCCGAAAGCGGCGGATCGAGCGCGGACACGTTCTGGACCTGGCGCAATGTGATGTATGAATATCTGGCGCGCCTCCGGCCGGAGGACCTGCAGGGGATCGCGGCACAGCTTTATGTGGAGATGCTTAAGGGCGGGTTCACCAGTGTCGGCGAATTTCAATACCTGCATCACCAGCCGGACGGCACCGCCTATGACCAGCCCGCCGAACTGTCACTGCGCTGCCTGCAGGCGGCACAGGAGGCCGGCATCGGCATGACGCTGATGCCCGTGCTCTACCGCTTTTCGGAATTCGGTGAAAAACCGGCGCTGGACAGCCAGTGCCGGTTCGTCACGGACACGGAGGACTTCGTGGCAATCCTGCGGGCGGTTGCGGAATCGACCGGCGCGGCGCGCCATGCGGCCTATGGCATGGCGCCCCATTCCCTGCGTGCCGTCTCGACGCCGATGGTGCTCGACGCGGTCGATGAACTCGACCGGTTGAACGCGAAGGCGCCGATCCACATACATGTGGCCGAACAGGAGGCGGAAGTCGAAGCCTGCGAGGCCTGGGCGGGCAAACCGCCTGTCGCCTGGCTGCTCGACAATTACAATATTTCCGATCGCTGGTGCGCCATCCACGCCACCCATACAACGGATGAGGAGTTGCGCGACCTGGCCGCCAGCGGCTGCGTCGCCGGCCTGTGTCCGACGACGGAGGCCAATCTCGGCGACGGGGTCTTCGCGGCCGATGATTTTCTTGCAAAAGGAGGGGCAATCGCCATCGGCTCCGACAGCCATATCACCGTCGATGCCGCCGACGAGATGCGGATACTGGAATATTCCCAACGCCTGCGCGACCTGTCACGCAACGTGCTTGCGGACGAACCGGGCAAATCCACCGGCCTGTCTATCCTGAACAGGGTGCTGGAAGGCGGCCGGCGCGCCCTCGGCCAGCCGATCGGCCGTATCGCGGTCGGTGCCCGGGCGGATATCGTGGTGCTCGATCCGGACCATCCGCTGATCGCCGAACGGTTTGTCGACGAGGTTGTCGATTCCTGGATTTTCGCCGCTGGCCGGGACTGTGTGCGCCATGTCTTTGTCGGCGGTGACCAGGTGATCACGGATGGCCACCATGCACGGGAAGAGGAAATCCTGGACGCCTATCGGGTGGCCATGCGGCACCTGCTTGCCGATTAAGCCAACCGGGGTCGGGCGAGAAGGAACGCCATGGCCGGTTCGTCGACACCGATCTTTCATTTGACCGCGGGCCGGACGCCGCTTCTGATCAGCGTACCCCATGCCGGCACGGACCTGCCGGAGAGTTTTGCCGATAGGCTGACGGCGGAAGCCCGCTTGCTGCCGGATACGGATTGGTTCGTCGACCAGCTCTATGGTTTTGCCGTCGATCTGGGCGCCGGCATGTTGGTGGCCCGCCACAGCCGGTTCGTCGTCGATCTCAACCGGCCGCCGGATGGCAAGAGCCTCTATCCGGGGCAGGCGACGACTGGTCTATGCCCGACGACCCTGTTCGACGGGTCACCGGTCTATCGACCCTGTTGTGAACCGGACGATGCCGACATCGCCCGACGCGTGGAGACCTATTGGCGGCCCTATCATGAACGGCTGCGGACGGAGGTCGACCGCATTCGGGCGCAGTTCGGCTATGCGATCCTCTATGACGCCCATTCCATCGCCTCAATTGTCCCGCGCCTGTTCGACGGGCGCCTGCCCGACCTTAATCTGGGCACCGTGTCGGGAACGAGCGCAGCGCCGGGTTTGATCGACCGGGTCAAATCGGTGATCGACGAGGCGCCCTTCACATCGGTGGTCGACGGGCGGTTTGTCGGCGGCTACATCACCCGGGCCTATGGCCGACCGGCGCAGTCGGTCCATGCGCTGCAGATGGAGCTCGGCCTCGACGCCTATTTGGATGCCGGCGCAAAGGCCTTCGACCCGGAACGGGCCGCCTCGTTGCGGACGGTCCTATGCCGCATCGTCGAAGCCATGCTTGCCTGGCGGCCGAGGTAAACCGGCACTTTTAGGGGTTCAGGTTCTGCACCATCAGGCACAGGATTTCGAACATCAATTGCGCGCCGGCATGGGCGGTCGACGTATTGGCGTCATATTGCGGCGCCACCTCCACCAGGTCGCCGGCGACGATGTTCAGGCCGGCGAGACCCTGCAGCAGGGCCATGGCCTCGCGGGTGGTCAGGCCGCCAATTTCCGGGGTACCGGTGCCGGGCGCCAGGGCCGGGTCGATGGCGTCGATGTCGAAGCTCAAATAGGTGGGCCCGTCGCCGACCACGGCGCGGGCCTTTTCGATGATCGCGTCGATACCCATGGATTCTATGTCCTCGGCATGGATCACGGTCATGCCGCTGTCATAGGAAAATTCCCACAAATATTCCGACGATCCGCGAATGCCGATCTGGATGGTGCGTTCCGGGTCGAGCACGCCATCGAGCACCGCGTGGCGGAACGGGCCGCCATGATGAAACTTGGTGCAGTCGAAGCGCCCAGCCGTATCGCAATGGGCGTCGATATGGACCAGGCCGACGGGAGCGTCCTGTCCGACGGCCTTGAGCAAAGGATAGCTGATGGAGTGATCGCCGCCGGCCGCCAGAGGGCGCACGCCGGCATCGACGATACGCCGGCAAAATTCCTCCGTGTCCTCGATGCACATTTCAAGATCGAAACGGCTGCGGAACGGCACGTCGCCGATGTCGGCCAATCGTGCTTCCCCGATCGGCACGCATTTGAGAACGTGATTATAGGGTCCGATGCGTTCGATGGCGCGCAGAGCTCGCGGGCCGAAGCGGGCGCCGGTGCGGTTGGTGACGGCGACATCGGTCGGTACGCCGAAAAGCGCGATATCGAGGTCCTGCAGATCGCCGTCCCCGCCGGTCAGGACCCGCGCCGGCGCCGACAGGAGCGTCGGATGCCCGGCATAAGGCAGCGGCCGGTTATCGCCGGTGAACAACAGATCGCCGACGCGCTTGAATTCCGGATCGGTGATATCGCCGCCATCCGCATCGGCATATTTTTCACGCAGTTTTCGCAACTTGTCAGACACGCCCACTCTCCCGCCCTGGCGCCACGATCGTCAGCGCAAATTAACGCAGCGACCGGCCTGTCGCCATATCCAAATTGGGAGAACTGCAATCGGATTTCCCTGAGATCAAAAGCCCCCTAGATCCGCCGGTAAAGCCAATCGGGCATCAATCTCAGCGCCCAGGCGACCAGTCGCCATCTCTTTGTGACATAGACACGCGATTGCCGGCGGCCGATTGCTTTTGCGATCTGCTCGGCGGCTTTGTGTGGCGAGGAGACCCAAAACAGGCCGTCTGCCTGCGCCATGGCGGTGTCGACAAAACCCGGCCGCACATCGGTGACGGCAATGTCCAGGTTCCGCTTGCGCGCCCGCACGCGCAGGCCCTCCAAATAGTTGGACATGAATGCCTTGGACGCGTTGTAGGCCGGGGCGGCGGCGCCGCCGCGCAGGGCGGCAATGGAGGAAATGCCGACCAGGTGACCGCTGCCTTGACTTGAAAATTCACGGAACGCGGCACCGGCAAGGACCACGAATCCGCCGACATTCGTCTGAACGGTTTGCAATTCCAAATCCGGTTGCAAGTCCGGGTTCATATGTCCGATGCCGGCGCAAATGACGACCAGATCGACACCGCCCATGGTCTTTGCCAGGTCTGCAAATCGTTCAGCCGCCGCCGGAAAATCCGATACATCGAGCTGTTTGATGACGACATCGTCCGGAAATGCATTTTGCAAATCCTGCATCAGGGATAGACGTCGTCCGGCCAAACCTATCCGGTAGTCCTGTCGCAGCAATCTCTCAGCAAGAGATCTGCCGATTCCCGAGCTTGCGCCGATGATAATTGCGTTTTTTCTCATATTTTGGTGCCTGTTGATCTACCGCCCGGCCTTGCGCCCCGGCCGGCTCTGATTTAACGTTCGCTGCATAAACAAGCGTCGCTGAAAACCGGCGTCATAAAGAGATCTGGGAGGAAACACGTGACCATGCAACGGACCCTTTTATCATGCGCTTTTGCGGCAGCGGCAGTTGCGGCGACGGCGGCGCAGGCGGAGGACACGATCCTGCTCGGTTCGGCGATCTCGCTGACCGGGAAGTACTCCACCAACGGCGCGCATGCGCAAAACGGCTATGAATTCGCCATCAAGAAGATCAACGATGCCGGCGGCGTCAAGGTGGGCGACAAGTCGTATAAATTCAAAGTGCTTTACTACGATGACGAATCGACACCGGCCCGCGGCGCGCAGCTTGCCGAGCGGCTGATCAGCCAGGACGGCGTGCAATATATGTTGGGCCCGTACAGTTCCGGCCTGACCAAGGCGATCGCCCCGGTGACGGAAAAATACAAGATCCCGATGGTGGAGGCCGAGGGCGCCTCGCGGTCGCTCTTCAACAAGGGCTATAAATATCTATTCGCGGTGCTGTCGACATCAGAACAATATCTGGCCTCGGCGATCGAGCTTGCCGCCGAAGTCGCCAAGAAGGAAGGCAAGGACCCATCGTCAGTGAAGGTGGCCATGGCCTTTGAGAACGATCCGTTCTCCCAGGATGTGCGCGCCGGGGTGATGGCCGATGCCGCCAAATACAACATGCAGATCGTGATCGACGACAAGCTGCCCCGCGATCTCTCCGACATGGCGGCGACGTTGACCAAGGTGAAGGCGCTGAACCCGGATCTTCTGGTCGTCTCCGGGCACTCCAAGGGCGCGGCGACCGCCACCCGGCAGATCGGCGAAATGCAGATCAAGACGCCGATGATCGCCGTCACCCATTGCGAGGCGGCTGATGTCACCGGCAAATTCGGCGACACAGCCAACGGCTTCCTGTGCTCCACGCAATGGGCGGAGACCTTGTCCTACAAGGACGACATGTTCGGCACGGCCGCCAATTACGAAAAGGAATTCAAGGCGGCCTATCCCGAATATGCCGACAAGAAAGTGCCGTACCAGACGGCCCAGGCCTCGGCCGCCGTGTGGGTGTTCAAGGATGCCTTCGAGCGCGCCGGAACGCTCGACAAGGAAGCCGTCCGCGAGGCCCTGACCCAGACCGACCTGATGACGTTTTACGGCGGCATCAAGTTTTCCGAGGCCGGCAACAATATCGCCAAGCCGATGGTGCTGCGGCAGATCCAGAACGGCCAGTATAATGTGGTGGCGCCGTCGGCCTTCGCCTCGCATCCGCTGGAATGGCCGCGCAAATAGGCGGGTGATAGACGAAACACATGAAAAACGAGAGATCAGGCCCTGCGGGGCCTGATCTGCGCGCCGGCTGAATGAATTTCGGCCGGATGCGGCGGGGGTATAGCGAGACCGCATGTCTCAAATCCTAGGCAACATCGATATTCTGGTCATGGCGCCGGTCTTCAATCTGGCGCTGATCATCGAGGGCCTGCTGATCGGCGCCGTCTTCGCCCTGTCGGCCTATGGGCTGGCGCTGGTCTGGGGGGTGATGAACGTCAAGAACCTGGCCCAGGGCGATTTCGTCATGGTCGGCGGTTATGTGTGCTGGTATCTGTGGAAGCAGGGCGTCAATCCGCTGATCGGCATGATTGCCGCGGCAGCGGTTTTGTGGATCATCGGCTGGGTGATCTACCGTTTCGTGATCTCCAAGGTGATCGATCGCGACCTGTTCACCTCCCTGCTCGCCACGTTCGGCCTGGCGATCGTCATCGCCCAGGTGCTCAATCTGTTATTCGGCTCCGATACCCAGACGGTGGATCTGGGCTATCCGCCGGTGCAGATGTTCGATGGCCTGATCTCCGTCGGCGTGCAGAAGATCGGCGCCTTCGTGCTGGCCATCCTGCTGGCGGCGGCGGTTGTCGTCTTCATGCGTTATAGCCGCATGGGCCAGGCGATCCGCGCCACGGCGCAAGACCCGCGCGCGGCCCGGGTGATGGGCATCGACACCGACAAGATCTATTCCTTCACATTCTGCCTGAATGCGGCGATCTGCGGTGCCGCGGGCGCCCTGATCGTGATGATCTGGGTGATCCAGCCATTTTACGGCATCACGTTTTCCATCCGTGCCTTCGTCATCGTGACCGCCGCCGGGCTCGGCAATTTGCCCGGCGTGATCGCCGCCGGCCTGGGCATGGGCGTGTTGGAACAGTTTGGCGGTTTCATTCTGGGCGCCACGTTCCAGCAGGCGATCGTGGTCGGCCTGCTTCTTCTGGTGCTGGTGATCCGGCAGATCCAACAGGCCCGGCACCGGCAGGTGGTGGAATGATGCAGGGTCCGGCCGGCAAAGCCCTCCTTTACGCGACGATCCTGGCCGCCAGCATCGCCGCGCCGCTCGTCTTTCCCGCCTATACGACCCAATTCGCGGTGATGTGGGTGATGGTCATCCTGGCGCTGACCTGGGACCTGCAGGGCGGTCAGATGGGGTATAATTCGCTCGGCAATATCTTCTTTTTCGGCGCCGGCATGTATGCCTCGGCGGTGGTGCAGATCGGCCTGTTCCACGATGTGGGCGAGTACACCTATGCCGGCGGCGTCAATGTCTTCCAATTCACCGATACGCAATATTTCATCGGGCTTGCCGCCGGCTGGGCGGTCGCCGGCGTGTTCTGTGCCCTTTCCGCGGTGATCATCGGCTGGATCGTGTTCGGCCTGCGCGGCCCCTATTTCGCCATCGGCACGCTGGGCGTGGCGATCGCCGCCGGCGAACTGGTCGGCGCCTGGGACTGGATCGGCGGCGGCTCGGGCATTTCCATGCCCACCTTTCCCGGCGATCCGGACATCGCCAAACTGTTCTACTACTTTTCCTGCTTCGTTATCGCGGCGGCCACCTTCGCCACCATGCGCTGGCTCTACGCCACCCGCTTCGGGCTGGCCATCAATGCCATTCGCGACGATGAACAAAAGGCGGAAGGCATGGGCATCCATACCGCCAATTACAAACGAGTGAGCTGGGCGATCTCGGCCTTCTTCGTCGGCATTGTCGGCGCCATATTCGGCAATATGATCGGCTTTATCGAGCCCCTGGAAGTGGCCTTCCAGACCATCAATTTCGGTATTTTCATGGTGGTCATGGTGCTGCTTGGCGGCAAGGGCACCTTGTGGGGTCCGGTGATCGGCGCCGTCGTCTTCCATTTCTTCAAGGAGGTGACCTGGACTTACTTCCTCGGCTGGCAATGGGTGGCGCTCGGCGCATTGATCGTCATCATCGTGGTCTATTTCCAGGACGGCATCATGGGCTGGCTGCAGCGCGTGCGGCCGGAATGGTTCGGGATTAGAGTGGAGGCCAAGGAGACCGCCGCCGCGGAAGCCGAGGCGGCACAATGAGCAACTCGGTCATCGAGGTGCAGGGTGTCACCAAAACCTTCGGCGGCGTGGTTGCCAACAAGGACATCTCCATGACCGTCGCCGATGGGGCGATCACCGGGCTGATCGGCCCGAACGGTTCCGGCAAGACCACCTTGTTCAATTCCATCGTCGGCTATCATCCGATCGATACGGGCTCGATCCGTTTCCAGGGCCAGGAGATATCCAGGCTTCGGGTGCAGCAGATCGCCCGGCTCGGCCTGTTGCGCACCTTCCAGCAGACGCGCATCTACGGCAAGATGAACTGCGTCGACAACATGCTGATCTCCATCCCCCATCGCCGCGCCGGCTTTTTCGACATGTTCGGCAGCCACGATCGGCAGATCCTGGAAAAGGCGGAGGACCTGCTCGATTATGTGGGCCTTTACGAAAAGCGCTACCTGCAGGCCGGCGATCTCTCCTTCGGTCAGCAGAAACTGCTCGAATTCGCCATGGCGCTGATGAACGAGCCAACGGTTCTGATGCTTGACGAACCAACGGCGGGCATCAATCCGACCCTGATCAACGGCCTGATCGACCGGCTGAAACGGGCCAATTCCGATTTCGGCATCACGCTTTTAGTGATCGAACACAATATGCGGGTGATCATGAACATGGCCGAGACGGTCTATTGCCTCGCCCATGGGGAGATGCTCGCTTCCGGCACCCCGGATGAGATCCAGAACGACCAGCGGGTCATCGACGCCTATCTCGGAGCCCATTGATGTCCGACGACGACCGCCCGAGAAGGCGCACAAAAGGCTATCATACCGGTGACGTCTCGACGCTGATCTCCGTCGACGACGTGACCAGGCAGGTCGCCGAGATCGCCGGCACGGTGACCCGGGAGGATCTCGCCGGCCTGGTCGATGGCGATCCCTATCTGGCGCTCGACGATCTGCATGCGGGCTATGGCAAGATGGAAATCCTGCACGGTATCGACCTGTTGGTCGGCCGCGGCCAGTCGCTTTGCCTGATCGGCCCGAACGGCGCCGGCAAATCGACCATCCTGCACGCCATTTTCGGCTTCAACACCATCTTCTCCGGCACCATCACAGTCGGCGGCAATGGCGCAGCACGGGATATTACGGGGCTTTCCTCCAACCAGAAGCTTAAGCAAGCCGGCATTGCCTATATCCTGCAGGACAAGTCGGTATTCCCGGCCATGACCGTGGAGGAGAATCTATGGATGGGCGGCTATCTGATGGAGACGCCGACCATGGCCAAGCAGGCGGCGGAAGCGATATTTGAGAAATATCCGCGCCTTGCCGAACGACGCCGGCACCAGGCGAAGGTTTTATCCGGCGGCGAACGGCGGCTATTGGAAATCTCCCGCGCCCTGGTAATGAACCCGGATATCCTGCTCGTCGACGAGCCGTCGATCGGCCTGGAGCCGCGTTTCATCGACATGGTGTTTGAGATCCTCGATGAATTGCAGCATGTGGACGGCAAGACCATCGTCATGGTGGAACAGAACGCCAAAAAGGGGCTGGAATTCGCCGATATCGGCTACGTGCTGGTCTCGGGCAGCCTGGCGATCGCCGGCACGGGCGATGATCTGCTCGAAAATCCGGATGTGGGGCGGCTGTTCCTGGGCGGGTAGGGATGTGGAGATCCGTCCTTCATCGGTCAAATCACCGGCAATCCGTCAAAAACCGACCAGGTCTCCGCCCTTCAATGCGAGCATGTCGCGGGCCTCGTCCGGGGTCGCCACTTCCATCCCCAATTCCTCGATGATGCGTCGTGCCTTGGCAACCTGCTCGGCATTGGACTTTGCGAGTTGGCCCTTGCCGATATAAAGCGAATCCTCAAGCCCGACCCGCAGATTGCCGCCCATCATGGCGGCCTGGGTGGCGAACGGGATCTGATGGCGGCCGGCGGCGAGCACCGACCAGTGGTAATCGTCGCCGAACAACTTGTCGGCCGTACGTTTCATGAACATCAGGTTTTCCAGATCGGCGCCGATACCGCCCAGGATTCCATAGATCAACTGAATGAAGAACGGCGGCTTCAACAGGCCGCGATCGACGAAATGGGCGACATTGTAGAGATGGCCCGTATCGTAGCATTCATGCTCGAAGCGGGTGCCGTGGTCCTCGCCGAGCATTTGCAGGATGCGCTCAATGTCCCGGAAGGTATTGCGGAAGATGAAATCGTCGGTGGAGGCGAGATAGGGCTGCTCCCAGTCGTATTTCCAGTCCTGGAAGCGGTTGGCGACGGGGAACAGACCGAAATTCATCGAGCCCATATTGAGGGAGGCCATTTCCGGCTTGGCGACCAGCGGGGCGGCGAGCCGCTCCTCCACGGTCATGTTGAGACCACCGCCGGTGGTGATGTTGATGACCGCGTCGCTTGATTGCTTGATGCGCGGCAGGAACTGCATGAAGATTTCGGGATCCGGGGTCGGCCGGCCGTCATCGGGATCGCGGGCGTGCAGATGCAGGATCGACGCCCCGGCTTCGGCCGCGCCGATCGCCTGTTCGGCGATCTGGTCGGGCGTCAGGGGCAGGTAATCCGACATGGTCGGAGTGTGGATGCCGCCGGTGACGGCACAGGTGATGATGACCTTGTTGTTGTTCGATCGCGCCATGTCGGGCTCCGATTGGAGGAATGTTCGTTCCCGCCCAGTTTAAGGATTGCGCCGCGAATTGGGAGTCCGGTTGACGCATGGCTGGTGCGACCGGGCCCGGCCGTGGCGGCGCAGACCGTGTTCCGACCCGGTGCTAACCGGCAAACTCCCCAACCGCCGCGATTTCCCGCCTGGGCGCTTCTCGAACGCCGGCGCCGCAGCGGTCCAAATCATGCACCGCGCAACGGCGCCCGACAAACCTGCGCCAACGCGGACAAATGATCCCGTTTGATCGACCGATGCTCTCGTTCAGGCGTCGCGTTCGGGCGCCTCGCCTTCAAGGATTGCGATCAGGTCATGCAAATCCTGCGGATTGCCGTAATTTTCGCTGGTTTCGACGCGCATCAGGTCATCCATTCTCAGACTGGCGATGATCCACCAGACGACAAAGATCAGCGCGATCGCCGCCCACAACCCCTCCGCGCCCGTCAGCGGATAAACCGGGCCGACTTCGGCAAGCCCGCTCCCCCAATCATCGACGGGTCCCGTTGACATGGCTAGCGTGCCTCCTCGATCAACTCGTTGACGACGCCGCGCTCACGCTGATAGGCGGCATGGCGCATCTCTTCGGAGCGGCGCAGCCTGTCGATATCCTGACCGGCAAGTTCCACGATTCTGTCGAGGCGCAAGACGCCGAAAAAGTCGAGAATGCGGGCCGACAGATATCCGGGCAGGAAGCCGAGCAGCCAGAACAGCAGCATGGCGCCTGCGGCCTGGCCGAACGGGTTGATATGCGCAAAGTCCGGTCTCGGCGACGCGGGATAGCCCCACAACAGGATACCGGCGATGACCAATCCCCAGAATCCGGCGAAACCGTGCAAGGCAACCGCGCCGATCACGTCGTCAAGGTGGAACCGGCGGTCGAGCCATTGCCGCGCTCGCCGGCACAGAAAGCTCAACACCAACGCCAAAATGAATGCCTCAAGCGGGTGATAGAAGTCCGCGCCGGGCGCGATTGCGATAATCGCCGCGATCGGGAGGGTAAGAATGTCGGCGCCGTCGCGTCCGGTAAGCACATGGCCCATGACCATGCCGCCGGCCGCGGCCATGAGAATATTGAGTAGGGGCGCGCTCATCGGCACCGGCGCGCCATAGATGTTTTCGGCGGCAAAGATGCTGGCCGTGCCCAGCTTCATGCTGCCGGCCGGAACAAGAGCGGCGTAGGCGATCGCCATCGATCCGATGATCATTGCAGCCCGTCCGCACAGCACCATGCCCTCGCTGCCGGCGGCAATCCCCTGCATCTGACCGCGGTCATCGACCGCACCGATACGCGGGCCAAGGACATTCAGAACGCCGAGTGCAAAACCGCCGGCGAGCGTTGCGAGCACGCCGAGCCCGAAGGGGTCATGGAACCCCATCAGTTCGACCATCCAGCCCCGAGCCGACCAGCCCCATGCCGCCCCGATGGCAAGGAACACACTCGACAAAACAACCGACAGCATCATCAAGCCACCGGCGCGGATCCGCTCCTGTGTGGCGCCGGCCAGAAGGCCGGCGGCAAACCAGGAGAACAGCGCGAAAATCACCATGCGAAGGCTACCGATGGCATAGCCGCCCCCAGCATCGCGATGGAAACCGGGGCCCATCGCATCGCTCCAGGGCACCGCGTGCCAAACGGATCTGAAGCCCGCCGTGATGCCCGGACCGGCGGCAAATGCATGGTAAAGCATCCAGCCGAACAAAAAGGTCGCCAGCAAAGTAAGCGGAAACAGGAGGATTACACGCCAGAGGCTGGCAAAGCGGTGTTTGAAGCGCGCCGACCCGCCGCCGACAAGCGCAACTCCTGTCGGCGCCAGCAATCCCAACAGGAACATGACGATCATATAGCCGTGGACGTAGAGCGCGCGAAGCGCCTGGAGTTCGTTTTCCATACGCCTATCCCGACTGCCGCGTCCATTGGCCGAGCCCGGCCTTGCGCGGGTTTCGCGCCCGCTGATACTCCCTGAAATCCAACCGGTCCTCGGCCGGCTCCCATCGTGATTGCGGTCGCCAGTTGAAGATGTCGTAAACGAGACCGACGAGACCGCGCGGCAGAAAAATCATCACCAGCAGAATGATGAGCGAGAGGCCGGCGACCCGGATCAGGCCAAAATCGCGCAGCACCGTATCTGCGAGCATCAGCGCGCCGGCACCCAGGATCGGGCCCCATTTGGTCCCCCGTCCGCCGACCACCATCATTGACAACAAAAACAGCAACAGCGTCGTTGACAGAATGTCCGGGCCAACCGTTCGCTGGATGCCCGCATAGACGCCGCCGGCAAGGCCGGTGAATATTCCCGACAGCGCAAAAACCAGCAATTGGTTGCGAATCCGGTCGACGCCGCGCGCTTCGGCGCAAATGCGGTTGTCACGCAGGGCGCGGAATGTTGCCCCGAGGGGGCCGTAGATGACAAAGAAGGCAAAGAGTGTGCCGAGCACAAGCAGTGTGAGGCTCAAATAATAGTCGCCGAGCAGTCGCATCTTGAAGCCAAGCAGCGCCCTGAAACCGAAATCGCCGTATTGGATCAATCCCTTGGCGCCTCCGGTAAAGTTCAGACAGAGCTTGCCCCTGTAGGTGAAACACTCAACGTCGGTGATGATGAGAGCGTACATGGCCTGCGCGATGGCAAGCGTCATGATCGCGACATAGGGTCCGCGCAGGCGCAGGGTCGCCGCACCGATAAGGAAACTGGCGATCACCGCGGCAATCGCGCCGACGGGCAGCGCCGCCCACAGATTCCAGCCGGCATACAGGCCCATCATCCCGGTGATGTAGCCGCCGACCGCAAACACCGCCATATGCGCCAGCGAATAGACGCCGGCGACCCCGAATACCAGGTTCCACTGAGTGACCACGGCGGCCCAGATGAAGAACAAGGCGATCTGGGACAGCACGTAATTGCCCGGCTGAAAGACCGGGATGAGCACGGCGACCGCGCAAAATGCCAGGCCGATCCAGAAATCGCGCCAAAGTTCGCGTCTGCGTGTCTTCGTGCCGGTGGTGGTCATACCCGCTCCACCGTTTCCCGGCCGAACAGACCATAGGGTCGGACGATGAGGACGGCGATGACCAGGCCCAGCATGGCCGGAAACCCATAGCGCTGGCCGAATATATACTGAACCGCGATTTCAAACATGCCGAGAACGAATGCCATCAATATCGCGCCGCGCAAATTGCCGAGGCCGGCAATGATGCAGATGACCAAAGCCTTGATGGTGGTGTCGAAGCCGACCGCGGGAAACAGTTGCGTCGAGCCGGTCACCAGAACGCCGGAAAGGGCGGCGATGCCGCCGGCGAGCATCATCGCCTGGGCGAAGGAGCGCTTGACATCCACGCCCATGAGCTGGGCGGCGACCTGCTGCTGCGATACGGCCCGGATGACATTGCCAAGCCTGGTGCGCGACACGATGTATCCGACGATGATCATCATCGCGATGGCTATGAAGACGGTGAGCAGCGTCTGGTGGGGAAGCACCGCGCCGCCGATATGCAGACCGCCGGAAATGTGGAATGGCTGGCGCCGCGCCTCCGGGCCGATGGTGTTCAAAATGCCGTTTTCGACCAATGCGGCGATTGCCACCGTCGCGATGATGATATCGACGCCGAACTCGGCCCGCTCGAACATCCACCGCACCACCAGATGATACATCAGATAGCCGGCTATGATACCGGCGCCGAGCGCCATCGGCAGGGCGAAAATCCAGTTGGCGCCCATGACGGTCATGCACAGATAGGCCGCATAGCCGCCGATGGCGATGAACGAGCCATGGGCCAGATTCATCATCCCCATCGTGCCCCACAGCAAGGACAGCGCGATCGTGCCGACCGCATACATCGATCCCAAGGAAATGCCGCTGATGATGATCTGCAGAAAAATATCCATGGCCGGCTACGCTCCAAGATAAGTGGTGAGCAGGTCGCTGTTTCTGCCCAGTTCCGCCGGTGTGCCGCTCCAGACGAATTCGCCGTTATCCATCAGGTAGATCACATCGGCGATTTCCTGCAGCCGGTTGGGGTTTTCCTCGACGATCAGGAGACTGGGGCTGACCGTACGCAGCTTGGCGATGACGTCGTAGACCTGGTCGATCACCTTGGGCGCAAGCCCCAGCGACGGTTCATCAATCAACATGACCTGTCCTTCCGCCATCAGCCCTCGGCCGATGCCGAGCATGCGTCGCTCGCCGCCCGACAGCGTGCGGGCGATCTGCGGGCGCCGCTCCGACAGGCGCGGAAACAGGTCATAGACACGGGAGAGGCGGCGCTCGACTTCATGGCGCGCGGGCGCCAGAAAGCCGCCCATCGTCAGGTTTTCCTCAACCGTCATATCGGGGAAGACCAGATCGCCCTGGGGAATTTGAACGAGCCCGCGACCGACCCGGGCGAAGGCGGGCAAAGCGTTGATCGCAACGCCGCTCAAGTAAATTTCTCCCGACCAGAGCGGCACGAGACCGGATATTGCTTTGAGCAGACTGGATTTTCCGTGGCCGTTGGGGCCGATTATTCCGGCAACCTGGCCTTCCTTTATCGAAAGCGAGACATTATGAACCACCTGCCGGCGCCCATAGCCGGTGGTCGCCCGTTCGATGCGCAGGGCGTCACCGGCCATGGTTGTCGCCCTCCGGCCGGTCCTGCGGCGCGGCATTCGTCGCGATGTTCCAGGCGAGGGCTGCGCGCAACGCATTGAGTTCCTGCCCGCCGAGTGACTCTTCATTCTCCGCGGCGACCAGCTTCCTGGCGGCGTCCTCGATCAATTGCGCCCGCCTTTGGGCCGGTGCGGGACCGACCGAGGGCGCGCGCGCTGTCCTGCTGGCCCGCAGCGCCTGGCTCTCCTCCAACATGCGTTCGAGCAATTCGAAGTGCTGGTTCAGATCCGCGTTTTTTGACCGCGCCACGGCCAATCCGCGGGCGGCGCGCGATACGCGTGTGGATTTTTCGGCTTCGCCGCGTGCGCTGAGCAACCGGTCGAGCTTCAGAAAATCTATCGGATAGATCCGGCCGCTGCGATGCTGGCGCACCAATTGCCGTGCCGCCGCATGGACGTCGCGCGCCCATTGGTCGTCGATATCGTCGTCGCCGACGTCGGCAAGCGGTTCCTCTTGCATGCCGGAGGCCGCCTTGGGCTTGCGCCCGAATTGTGCCGAGGCACCTTCGCCGAGATAAACGTCGACGACACGCTGGTCTTCGGCGAGCCCTTCCGGTGTACCCCGATAGAGCATCTCGCCATAATTCATGATCATGACTTCATCGGACAAACCGATGAGAAACCGCATGACGTGCTCGATCAATATGATCGTCATGCCGCGCGCTTCCGTCAGGTGACCGATGATACTTTCGACATGGTCGATCTCTCGCGGAATGAGCCCGCCGACCGGCTCATCGAGCAATAGGAGCTTCGGCTTGGTGGCGATGGCGGACGCGATCATCAGCAGCTTTTGCTCAAGCAGCGTCAGACCCGAAACGATCGCATCGGCGAGGTCGGCAAGTCCGACCAGTTCCAGCGCCTCATCGGCATCTCGATGTTCGCCCCGATGGAAGGCGACTTTCGGAATTTCGTGGGGATCGAAACCATGATGGCTGCTGATCAGCACGTTTTCGCGCACCGTCATGGTCTCGAATGCGGCGTTCAATTGAAACGTTCGTGCAATTCCGGCGTGGCAGATTTGGTGCGGTTTCAGTTTGGTAATGGATTGCCCGTCGAAAATCACGTCACCGCTATTGGCCGGCTGCACGCCCGATATGACGTCGAACATGGTGGTCTTGCCGGCGCCATTCGGACCGCCAATCCCGAACACCGTGCCCGGCTGCACGTCGAAACTCAGCTTGTTGACGGCCACAAGGGCGCCGAACGATTTGGTGATGCGGCGGCACGACAAGATTGCCGTGCCGCCGGCCTGATCCTCATCCTTGCGGATCAAGCCCTTGACGCGTGGGCCAATATCGTTCGCCAACCCTCGCATGACCGGTTTCCCGAACGCCCTCCTACTTGAACCAGGGCGGCGTCTGGAAGCTCCCGACATTGTACGGCTCGGGATAGATCACAACCGGCGGCTTGGTCTTGTCCTGGATCTGCTGCAGCATGTGCGGATGACCGATCGACGGGTCGCGGGTGTAGGTCGGATAGGGCACCGTGGCCTGGAATTCCGGGTGATACCAATAGGCACCGCAAGGCCCGCGATAGGTGAATTGCTTCAGCGCCCAGGCGATTTTTCGGTTCTGCTGGTCATTGCCCGGCTCACCGGTTCCGCCGGCAACCGCGGCGGCCATGGCGTAGTGGTGCATGGGGCCGTAGCTCAAAGCGCCGGGTTGCGGATCGGAATCGGCGCCATATTTTTTCGCGTGAGCCTCGACATAGGGCTTGGCGTAGTCGTCGGACAGAAGGCCGTCGACGGTACCGGTCAACGCGCCGACCGAGGCATCGCCGGCGATGTCGCGGAAATCCTTCTGCAGCGCGCCATACTGATAATAGAACAGGCTGTTGGTCGGATTTTCCACGAATTGCAATTGGCATTGGGCAATGTCGCCGGCAAAGAAGTGGGTGTTGGCGATCGCCGCCGGATTGACCTGGCGCACCTTGGCGAGCACCGGCCCCCATTCAGTGGTCGGCGTCTGTACGACCTCGGAAAAGGCAACCTCGAAGCCCTTTTCGGCGGCGGTTTCCTTCATCGCATCGGCGATCACGATCGAATAGGGGATCGAACCGACAATAATGGCGATCTTGTTGTTGTGCGGCTTCCATACGCCCGAATCGCGCAGGTCCGCCAACATCGTGATATAGCCGGGGCCGTACCAATACTCGGCGGGATCGGCCATGAAGCAGCCGAAATAGCGGTCGGGATTGGATTTGACGGTCTCGTGATGCTGGATCGCCGTGTTGACGTGCATATAGATGATGCCGGCATCGGCGATCGGCTCATATTCGGCGTCGTTCGGGCCGATATTGTAGCCGTTGATGATGGCGTGCACCTCATGGCGGTCGATCAGGAAGTTGGCCGCGGCAACCACCTCTGCGGAACTCATATTCTTGGTGTCGACGAAATGCGGCTCAAGCGGGCGGCCGAGAATGCCGCCATAATCGTTGATTTCTTCCATGGCGAGTTCGACGCCGCGCTTGTAACCCTGCCCGTCGGTCGCCGCCGCGCCGGTCAGCGGATACATCGAGCCGATCGGAATCGGGTCGCCGGACTGGGCCCCGGCCTGCTCGTTCAACAGGGCCAGTGCGCCCAGGCCGAGCGCTCCGGCACCGCCGAGCTTCATGAAATTGCGGCGGGTGCCGTCGATCAGGTCAGGATCGATCGGCCTTTCGGCGAGCTTCGCCCGCCCTTCCGCGCTGGCGGCCAGTTGCGCCGTGTTATGGCTTCGATTGGTGACCGGTTTGCCGGGTTTCTTGAGTGTCATGTCGTTAGTCCTCCTTTGACGATGCGATTTGTACGCTTGCTCGGGGAAGGTCATCCGCCGGCCTTCCCGAATGCGGCGTTACGAGTCCTCCGATCGGGTCTGATCGGCCTCAGCCGTTGGCGGTGCCGTGGTTTTGCGGGCAAAGCCTGAAAGCCGGGCGCGATACTGGCGCTCCAGTTCGATGGCCTCGGCCGCTTTGCGCTGGATAACCGCCTGTGCCATCGGTTCCCCGGGAAGGCGGATCGCACCGGGATTGGCAACCCGCAATTCGGCCGCCTTGTCGCGGGCCTCATCCTCGGTTTCGAAGACCAGATCGGAGAATAATTGCAGCGGATGCTTCGTGTCGGCGCGGAGCTGACCAACCGCCCAGGCCGTCCCGGTTTTGACACAGACGACCACATACCAGCCCTTGACCGGGCCGGGCCGGTAGCCGTTCAACTTATAAAGAACCTTGGCGAAATCCGCATAATCGCCCTGACCGACGGGCATGCAGGCACCGGTCTCGCCTTCCGGGTCGGCAATATCGGCGTCGGAGCGCACCCACATATGACTGCCCTCGGGCAGCGTGTCGGCGCTTGCCAGCGACAGTGACTGCCTGGCCCGGTAGGCAGGGTGGATCCACCAGAACTCGTCCTTGTGCTTGTTCAGGTCTTTGACCAGCGGCTCCTCGGGGCGGGCGGTCTTGTTCGGCCGATCGGCGGCGACGTGTTTTTCTGCCGGCTTTGCGGTCATGGCAGCGGACCCTCCTTGAGAAAGCCGTTGATGACGTTTTCCATCAGCCGCGAGACGTTGTTGTCGTAATTGTTGTGGGAGAGCGAGCCGCACCAGGTCATGGAGCCGGTGGAGAACACGGCGCCGTCATTGGGCGTCTTGTAGTAGACGATGTCGGCCCGGGTGTTGGGATTGTTCTCACCGGTGCCGGCGGAGAAATATCCGCGCGCGTGGAAGGTGGATTCCTCCGACACCGTGACGAACATGTCGTTGTGACCTTCCGAATGGGCGAGCAGATAGGCGCGATGGGGCGTGCCCAGTTCGAGGTCGTAGCGGTCGAGTTCCAGTCCCGCCGCACCGTCGCCGATGAGGCCGAAATTGCCGATCGGTTCATCGAGCCCGATACCCTGGAACATCCACGAGCACTCGGGCAGTTCGCTGTCGGGCGCCCGGCGATAGTAGGAGGAATAGGTCAGGCCGAAGGACGTAAAGGAGATGCCGAGCAGCTTCGACATGGCGCGGCCGCGAACCCGCCACAAGCCGCCATGCTTGCCGTCGAACGCATTGCAGTAGTCGCCGGGCGCTATGGTCCAGGCGCGGGTGCCGTTGTCGCCCTTGCGTACCTCGACGATGTTGGGATTGTCGGGATGGGCGACGGTGATCCAGTAAAAGCCGTTGGCGGCCAGATACATGAACCGTCCGCCGGCCATTTCGTAGTCGTGATAGGCGTCCATCATCTGCTCGGTCTGATATTCCGGGTGATGCGGCGTCATCACGATCCGGTAATCATTGAGCAGGTCGGCGCCTTCCACTTGCAGATCCTGGTCGCAATGCAGGTCGACGTCATAGCCCTTCTGCTCCAGCCAATCGACCAGATGCAGGTCGGCATTGAGCTGCCACAGCGACGGCGACAGGATATGGATATATTTCGGCCGCATATTGAGGATCGGCCGCAACCGCGAGGAGACGTTGACGCCCCAGCCGTCACGGTAGGTGGTATAAGTGCCGAGCCCGTAGCCGCGCTCCTGGTTGAGCAACAGGTCTTCGGGCTGCAACAGGGGAACGCGCCCGGTTAAAAGCTGCGCGATCACCGAATTGACGGAAAGATTGTCGTTGGCATAGGCCATGTAGGAGAAGGTCGGCATGATCAGGGCGATCTTGGAGCCCGATCCGCCTTTGGCCGGCCGCACGAAAAACGGTATGTAGTCCTCGGTTTCCGGCGACGCGACGCGATTGACCCGCAAACGCGCCGCATAGACGCCGCTGGGAAGCCCCTCGGGAATGGTCAGGGAGAAAGATTCGTCCCAGCGCGCATCATCCACCGATTCATCGTGGAAATGGATGGCGCCATATTCATGCGGCCCGTGCTTGAAGCTCATGAAGTCCGACGACCAGTTGAAGCCCGTAACACCGCGTACCGGCAGGTTGACCCCCTGGCCGTGCAGCCCCCGGATGCTCTTGTCGATGATTGTCGGCGATGACGCATCGACGGTGATGTTGGCCTGAAAATCCCAGGCGCCGATCACCGCGTCGCGCAAGTCGTTCGACACATTCTCGATACCCTGACAGGACAGCAACGTTTCGATTTCGGCTTCGCCGAGCGCCCGGTTGACGACCTTCGGCCGCTCGATCTTGCCGTTATATTTCAGGGTATGGACGGGAATTTCCCACGGCTCCCGCAGGTCCTTGAAATGGTCGCCATGAAGGAAGCGGCCGGAGCGGGATTTCCGCGTCGCCGCCGCCATCAGGAACGGACAGTCATTTTGCGCCGGTCCGCCCATATGGCTGGAGCCGACGAATTCACCCGCCGTGTCGTCGAACGGGTACAGCATGCTCATGCCGTGACCGCCATTGGTGTTGGTCACATGCGGGCGCTGGAACACGAACACCCGGCCGGTGACGGCATCGAACGCCGCCGCAGCCTTGTACCAAATCTTGCGGAACAGCGGTTTACCGGTGGAAAACTCCGCAACCTTGCCCTTGCCGTGGCCGATGCGCAGGCTCAGTTCGCCGTGCTCATTGATAAACAGGCCATAGCCGGTTTCGTTTTCGGCGTCCCATTTCGACAGGATCGCCTGTGGCCCGACCTCCACGCCCTCGACATCCACATAGGGCGTGGTCGGATAGATATAGGCACACAGCGTGAAGCTCGTCAGGTTAAGCCGTTCGTCATGGGGAACGAGAATGTAGCTTCCCGAATACATCGGCTGATGCTTGCCGGGATACATGTCGCTGACGGTGGTGTGGATCAGCTCTTCCTTGAAGCCGGGACCTTCCGGATTGGTGTCGCCGTGGATGAGCCGGACGATATCGGCCTGATAAGGCTCGTCGAATTCGGAATGCACATGGAATCGGACGGTTTCCCCGGGGCGCGCGGAAAACCGGTCGGAGTATCCCGTGATGCGCAGAATGTTGTCTTGAGGTCCGATAGCCACGTCCGTTTTCCGTCAATCTATGACGATCCGCCACGTCGGGCGCGATCACATGTCAATGCCGTATTGGTCGAGAAACGCCGCCAGGCGCTTTAGAAAGATCGCGTGTTCGGCCTCGCCGCGCGTCGAATAGGTCTCGCGACTGACCTCGACGCGCCCGCCGCGATGGCCGGGCAAATATCCGATCGCATATTCTTCCCAGGGCCGGATCTCGACGATCGTGTGCTTTCCGGCCTGCGGCATCGTCCGCAATTTGTCGATCAGCTTGGTCAGAACGTTTGAATACATCGGCGCCGGTTCGCCGGGCTGGGTGCCGGCGTAAAGCGGCAGCGCCCGATGTTCGGCGATGATTTGTTCACGCCCCTGCGGATCGGCCAGGACCGGCAGCACATACATCCGCATGTCGTAGTCGTCGACGGCACCGAATCCATAATTGGCCTGCAGGGCGGTGTTGGGCGGTTTGTGTTTGCGCTCAGCCATTGCTCGGTTCCACGTTGGCGCCTATCGGGATCGATCCGACCCGGTCAGTTCGGCTTGAAGCCCTTGGAGGGCCCCTTTGCCAGCCGTGCGCCGCTGCGCACCAATTCGCTCAGGCCCTCGCCTTCGTCGACGAGGCCGACCTCCTGGATGAGCTTGTCGAGTACCGGGGCGTGGGTGCGGTATCTGAGCGCGCCCGATACCGCCCGCTCGATGAGGTCGCCATCGCCGCCGCGGCCGCTGCCGCTGCCGGCACCATTGTCACCGCCACCGGTCGGGGGTTCGCCGCCATGGGCGGCGCTCAACCCACCCACATCGACGATTTTGATGCCGTCGATGTTGTGTATCGGTTTGACGCTCTCGCGGATGATCTCGGGAAGCTGTCTGACCATGTCGAGCTTGACCTGCATGTCGACCTGCTCCGACGACAGGATATTGGCCGCCTCATTGAGCCGCTGCCGGCCTTCGGCCTCGGCGAGCCGCCGGACGCGCTCGGCGGCGGCTTCCGCATTCGCGATGATTTCCTTGGCCGCGGCGAGGTCGCTGGCGGCAACCTTCTCAGCGTCCGCTGCGATCTTCGTCGCGATCGCCTTTTCCTGTGCGGCGCGTTCCGAACGCAGCACGGAGACGGCCTTGTCCCGCTCGGCGCGCGCGACCTCGCGGGCGGTCTCGACCTGCTCCTCGGCAGTGGCTGCCTTGGCTTCGGCGTGCTTTGCGGTTTCCGCGGTCTTGGCACGTTCCTGCTCCTTGGCGAGCAGGGCGATTTCGCGGTCCTTGTCGGCGATCCGCAATTCGCGCTGGCGCTCGATATCGACGATTTCCAGACGCTTGGATTTTTCCAGTTCCGCTTCCCGCAAGGCCTGCTCCGTGGCAATGCGGTCAAGGCTTACCGTCTGCTCCGAGGCCAGTTTGCGCTTCTCAACGGCCTCGGTCTCGTCGATTTCGGCCTCCGCGGCGGCACGCTTGCCTTCGGCCTGCGCCTTGGCGATCTCGGCTGATTGCCGCGCCCGGCGTTCGGCGATTTCGAAATCGGTCTGCATGCGCGCATATTCGGACTGGCGCTTGACTTCGAGGCTTTTTTCCTCGGTGGCCAGATTGGTCTGCTCGATCTTGAGTTCGGAGGACCGCTCGATCTCGTTGCGTGTCTTTCGGCTTTCTTCGGTTTCCTTGGTGATCTTGATCAGCCCTTCGGCGTCGAAGGTATTGTTGGGATCGAAATATTGTTTTTCGGTCTGGTCCAGATTGGACAGCGACACCGATTCCAGCTCCAACCCGTTCTTGGTCACCACGTCTTCGATCAACGCGGCGACACCGTCGGTAAAGTCTTTCGAGCTCGCGTGCAGCTCATCGAGCGTCATGTCGGCGGTCACCGCACGCATGGCGTCGACGAAGCGGCCTTCGAGCAGATCCTGGATGGAATCGGAGTTGAGCGTGCGCGGACCCAGCGTCTGGGCGGCCAGCGCCACACCCTGCTTGGTGCCGACGACACGGACATAGAAGGCCGCCTCGATATCGACACGCATCTTGTCTTTGGTCACCAGGCCTCGATTCTGTTTACGTGATACATTGAGGCGCAACGTGCTCATGTTCACGGGTGTGGTCTGGTGAATAATCGGTATTGCTAAGGCACCACCGGTCAGAACGATGCGCTCTCCGCCAAAACCGGTCCTGACAAACGCGACGTCCTTTGAACTGCGCTGATAGAACTTGGCATAGATGACGATCAGGATGAGAAGGAGTACCAGCCCTATCAGGATATAGTTCGCCGAAATCATGCCCCCTCCCACGGTATCCGATTTCAGGCCGCAGCAACGGACGGCCCTCGCGCAGAGTCGTTTTATGTGGCCGGTCCAGTGGACTTTGTTTATTGCGTTCGCGCTTCACCGTGGCCGAAATTAGCTGTAATGTTTACTAGTAACATAGCCAAACAAATTAATCAATATATTTGGTTTGTTGGAATATAAACATTTTAGCTATATGATCTGCGATCACAACCTGCAGACGCCGGCTCGGCGGCCTGCAGGGCGCCGCAAGGAGCATTGGTTGCTGTGGATTGGTGGACCGAAACGGAAATGTTTTCAGCACGGCGGGTGCCATTTCTCGTTACGGAGAAATTCTGCTATTGGCATTGCGTGCGAATCGTGATCGGCAATTTCCATCGACCGGATAGCCGAAAAACTGGAATGGCGAAATGAAGGTATTGGTGGCAGACGATCATTGGATCGTAAGAGATTCGATTAAACACGTTCTGGGCCGCCTGGCGATCGACGTGGAAGCGTTCGAAGCCAACACGTTCGAAGAAGCCGTGGCATTGTTGACCGACAATCCCGATATCAGTCTCATGGTGATCGATCTGATCATGCCGGGATTTGAGGAATTTGCCGGCCTCGACAATTTGCGCAGCCAGTTCCCGACCATCCCGATCGTTGTGCTGTCGGTCCATGAGGATCGCGAATTCGTTCTGCGGTCCATCGACCATGGGGTTGTCGGTTACATTCCGAAGTCGACAAACGGCGCGGACATGATGCGGGCGTTCGAACTCGTGCTTTCCGGTGACGTGTTCTTCCCGCGCCATATCCTGTCTCAGACCGGGGCGCCGGCGGCCCCCGCCTCCGGCAGCCGGATCGAGAGCACAATACGCAAACACGGTGCGGAGGATGCGCCCGGGACGGAAGTACTGACGGCACGCGAACGCGATGTCATCGAACTGTTGGGGCAAGGGCTATCCGATACGAAAATCGCCGGCAAACTGGATTTGAGCCCCAACACCGTGCGCGTTCACATCCGCAATATCATGCACAAATTGGGCTTGTCCGACCGGGCCCAGGCCATCCACTATGCGGTCAAACTCTTCGGCGACACATACAATCTCGCTCCGAACTAAAACGGCTCAACGGAATGACATTTGATACCCCTCGGTCTCCGAATGTTGATCGTTTTTCCGTCGCCGCGAGCCTGATCGATTGTCTGTCTTATGCACTGCGGGTCGACGATGCCGGCCGGCCGCAATTGATTTGGCATGCCGGCTCGATGCAGAGCCTGACCACGCCGCCCCTGATGCTGCATTTTATCGGCGGCGGCGGCGCCAAAATCGCCGACCCGGATGTCGGGACCGTTGACGGACATTGGCGGCGGCTATCGTCGGGAAACAAATCGGAAGTGGAGTTTCGCATCATTCTTGCCGATCGATCGACGCGCTGGGTTCGCGATACCGCCACCCCGATCCATGATCGTCAGGGCGAAGTCCAAGAGGTCATCGGCTCTGTGCAGGATGTCACCAAGAACCGCGGAACCGGGGTTACCGGTCCGGACGAATCATTGGTGCTGCAAGCCTTTCAACAATTGGATATCGGTCTCGCCCTGTGGGACGGCGAGGATCAGCTCACGGTATGGAATTTGAAGTTCGAAGACCTTTTTCTCCCGGTCGCCGGCTATCTGGAGCCGGGCCTGTCCTATGACCGGTTTCTGGACCTGGCGGCAAAGACCGGCCATTTGATCCCCGGTGAAAAACCGCAGGCCTGGAGCGCCGAGCGCAAATCGACACATGAAAAAGGCGGCTCGGCCGAGCTTGTCTTGCCGGATGGACGCTGCTTCGATCTGACCGTGCAAGAGATCGGCGCGGCCGGTTGCGCGACCATCGTCAGCGATGTTTCCGCGCAAAAACGCGGCGAGTTGGCGCTTCGCAACGCAAAGGAAATGGCGGAAGCGGCAGATGCGACAAAATCGAGGTTTCTACGCGCCGCCAACCATGACCTGCGCCAGCCATTGGCCACGTTGAAAATCCTGATCTATAGCTGCATGACGGAGGAGGATGAGAATCACCGCCGCGATCTGTTGCACGCAATGGATATCTCGGCCGGCATTATGGAAGATATCCTCAGCGTCCTGCTGCAGGTGGGCCAGTTGGATGCCGGCAAGATAACGCCGCGCCTGACGAATTTTCAGCTCTCGCCGTTCCTGGATCGCCTACGCACCCAATATGAGCATCAGGCCCGCGAAAAGGGCGTGGAACTGCGTATTGTGCCGACCCGGTCAACGATCGTCAGCGACCGCGCGCTGCTGGAGCGGATCGTCAGCAATTTCATCGCCAATGCTTGCCGCTACACGGCCAGCGGCAAAATCGTCATCGGCTGCCGGAAAAGCGGCGGCAATGTCCGCCTTGAGGTCCATGATACGGGTTGCGGCATCCCGGCCGATCAACTCGACGCGATTTTCCAGGAATTTTATCAGGTTCCGGGCGGCGCCAATGCAACCAAGCGGGGGCTCGGGCTGGGTCTGAACATTGCCGCCCGGATTGCCGACCTGCTTGACCACGACCTGCATGTCCGCTCCAGGCCGGGCCATGGTTCGGTGTTCGCGATTGACCTGCCGCAGGGTGACGTGTGGAAAAGCGAGGTCGGCGAGCCGGAAATCACCGAGGCCGTCGGCGGCCAGTTTGTCGGCACCAGGGCGATCATCCTGGAAGACGATGAAATCCTGCGCCAGACGCTCGTCGATCTGCTGTCGCGCTGGGGCGTGGATACCCGCCCGGCCGCAAATGGTGAGGATATCGAGGAGATCTTTGCCACCGACGATTGGAAGCCGGATTTCATGTTGGCCGATTACAGACTACGCGGCGGTGCGCGCGGAACGGAAATCGCCAACAAACTCAGGCAAACGCTGAAGATCGACCTGCCCTGCATCGTCATGACCGCGGACACGGAACCCGACCTGATCGACCGCATCAAGGCCGAGAGGTTTCCGTTGATGATCAAGCCGATCAATCCACCGCAATTGCGGGTCATTATGCACAATCTGCTGTTCGAGCCCGAACGCCTGGCCGAGGAGCGAGGATGACATCCGTGGCCGAACGCATTCCCATCGGATCAATGGTGCCGATCACCGGCCCGTCGTCCGCCGACGGCCGGGAATTTCTGAACGGTGCAATAATCGCGGCCGAAGAAGTCAATGCCGACGGCGGCATCAATGGCCGGCTGATCGAACTCATCCCGGCGGATACCTGCACGCAGACGGCAGGCGAAGTCATTGACGCGGCCCGAAAACTGATAAACGAACACGGCGTCCATGCAATCATCAACGGGTACAATATCGGTCCGCAGAATTCCGAATACGACCTGATTGCCGACGCCGGAATTATCTATATCAACCACAATACGCTGCTGCAGCATCACGATACGCTGGCCAGCGATCCCGAACGTTATTTCGGCTGCTTCATGGGCGATCCGGCCGACTATTGGTACGGTCAAGGATTCATCAAGTTCATATCCTGGCTGCGGGAATCCGGCCGCTGGAATCCGAAGAGCAACCGGCTGGCCATCATTTCCGGTTCGAAGCCCTACAGCATCGTCATCGCCAACGCGATGAAATCGGTGGCCAGGGAATTCGGCTGGGATTTGGTGTTCGGCCCGGAAATCGTCCGTACGCCGACGACGGATTGGCGCGATGTGATCGCCCGGGTACGCGCCGTCGACCCGGATGTGATCGCCAACACCCATTTCTACGCAGCCGATCTCGCCCATTTCCAACTGCAGTTCGTTGAAAATCCGAGCAACAGCCTGCTCTATCTGCAATATGGCGCGATGCACCAGACATTCACCGAAATTGCCGGCGCCGCCGCCGAGGGCACGATTGTCGGCACCGTCATCGGACTGCTTCACGACGAGTTGGGCGATGCGTTCGCCCGCCGGTACCATGCGAGATTCGGCGAGAACTCCACCCCGAGCGTCGGTTGTCTGCCCTACAGTTCCGTCCACCATTATGCCATTGCCGCGGCATTGGCGGGGGGCACCGGTGCGCCCGGCGATTTTGCCCAGAACCGGAAAATCGCGGCAAAGCTGAAACAGACCATCTACCGCAGCGTCGCCGGGATCATCAATTATCACCCCAAATGGCAGGCGGCGATCCCCTATCCGGATGCCACCACCGACCCATCCCTGGGGGTGCCGCATCTGTTCTTTCAGATCCAGGATCATCGTCAAGAGCAGGTTTTGATTGCGCCGGAGCCTTACAATGTCGGCGAATTCCGTCTGCCGTCATGGTTCACGGGCGGCAAGGGCGGTTTCGGTGCGTGAAACCGGCCTCTTTGCATCGGTCATCCCGTGGCGGTTTTGGCCTGTACGTCCATCAACGCCCGCTCGTCGTCGACCATGAAGTCGCGGGTGATCGGCACGGCGTCCCGGGTCCGCGACAATAGCAGTTGGAAGACCATGCTCGAGCCGTGAAGGAAATCGAGTTCGACGGCGCCGAGATAGAATTCCCACATGCGGCAGAAACGCTCGTCATAAAGGGCCGCGGCCTTGGCTCGGTTTTTTAAGAACCGGCGGCGCCAGTGCTTGATCGTGTAGTGATAGTGGAGCCGCAGCACTTCCATGTCGGCGACCCATAAACCGATGCG
This sequence comes from Rhodobiaceae bacterium, assembly GCA_965224185.1. GTDB lineage: Bacteria > Pseudomonadota > Alphaproteobacteria > Rhizobiales. The sequence goes on from OZ245042.1 coordinate 2,287,083, forward strand.
TTCGGTCGAGGCAAAGACTTCCGACAGGGCCGGGGCATAGCCGCCGGGAAAGATGTATTTGCGGATGAAGGGGCCGGTGGTGCCGGGCGGCGACATGCGGCCGATGGAATGGACGAAGGCAAAGCCGTCTTCGGTCAGGAGCGACCGGATCTTGCCGAAAAAGGCGTCGTAATATTTGGCGCCCACATGTTCCATCATGCCGATGGTGACCACCCGGTCGAAGGCGCCGTCGAACTCCCGGTAATCCTTAAGCACGAAGTCGACCCGGTCGGTGACACCGGCCGCGGCGGCGCGTTGTTCGGCCACCGCCATCTGGTCCGGCGAGACGTTCAACGACGTGACCCTGGCGCCGGCCTCGGCAAGGCGAATGGCGAAGGAGCCCCAGCCGCCGCCAATCTCCAGGACGCGCATGCCCGGCTCCAGACGCAGCTTGGCGAGCGCATGGTCGAGCTTGGCGCGCTGGGCGGTCTCCAGGTCGTCATCGGGGGAACCGAAATAGGCGCACGAATAGTTGAGACCCTCATCGAGAAACAGGCGGTAGAGATCGGTCGACAGGTCGTAATGGCTCTGGGCGTTTTGCTTGGCGGCATCCACCTCATTGCGTTCGTGGCGCAGGCGCAGGGTGCGCCAGGTGCGGCGCAGGAACCGCTGGGCGCCGGAACTGCCGACCGGTTTGCGGTTGACCGAGAACAGCGTCAACAGATCGAAGATCTCAGACCCGTCCTCCAGGGTCATGGCGCCGTCCATATAGGCTTCGGCAACGGCCAGTTCCGGCTGTATGAAGAGCTTTCGATAAAGGGACTTGTCGTGCAGGCGCAGGGTCACCGTCGGCCCGTCCGTACCCGGCCCGAACTGCTTCAGCGTACCGTCAGGATCATGAATGTTCAGGCGGCCCTTGGTGATGAAGGCACCGACCATGGAATCGAACAGACGCATCGCGGTCACCCTTGGTTGTCGCTTCGTCGGGGCGGGTCGCCGATCAGTCTATTTTCAATATCGGCCCGGCGACAAGTCCCGGCGACCTTTAATACCAAGGGCGGCGCCGCCGCCCATTATGCCACGCCGGCAAGGGCGCTCAATTGCTCCGCCGCCCAGTCGCGACCGCGGCGCAGGGCGTCGAGATTGACCGGCAGCAGGTGCGCGGCGAAGCGGGCCTCGACGGCCGACTCCAGATTGCGCCAATCGCACAGATTGCCGACCGCGGCCAGGGCACCCAGGGCCACGACATTGGCGACCCGGGCATTGCCGAGCGCCAGGGCGATTTCCAACGCCGGCAATTGCATGATCGTGAACGGCCCTTGCGGCGGCGCGTCGACCTTGCGGGTGTCGCTGAGAACGACGGCATCCGGCCGGATCAGACCTTCCGATGCCGGCACGGCGATCTGGTCGAGGATCACCACGTAGTCGAGGTCGGTGACCAGCGGATAACCGTCACCGGCCTCGCCGACCACCAGGTCGGAACGGCTCAAGCCGCCGCGCGATGTCGGCTCATAGCTTTGCGAGCGGGCGACCCTTTTGCCTTCGACGGTCAGCGCCGAACCGAGAATCGCGGCGCACAGAAGAAGGCCCTGGCCGCCGGAACCGGAGATGCGGATCTGTGTCGTCGCCGTCATGGCGCGGACCCTCCCTTAGCCGCCTTAAGATCCTCGATATGGGCGCGATAGGCATCGGCATATTCGGGCCGGTCGTTGCGGGCGAGCACGCCGATCGGGAACGGATTCGGCCGGAACGGCTGGTCGACCTTGTTGCCATAGGAATCCGGCCGCATCGACGCTTTTTGGCTTAAAATCATTTCCGGCGAATTGCCGAGCCGGTTCTTGCGGCCATAAATTTCGGTGCAGTCGGAGATCACCTCGACGAAGGAGAAACCGCGGGTGGTCAGCGCTTCCTTGAACAGGTTCTTCAGGGACGGGACCTGCAGGGTCGTCTCGCGGCCGACCAGGCCGGCGCCGGCGGCCTCGGCAAGCCGGCAGGCGTCGAAACCGGGTTCGGTGTTGCCGCCCGGTGTCGTGGTGGTGAAGCGATCGAGCGTCGTGGTCGGCGAGACCTGACCGCCGGTCATGCCGTAGATCTCGTTGTTGAGCATCATGCAGGTCATGTTGAGATTGCGCCGGCAGGCATGGATCAGGTGATTGCCGCCGATCGCCAGGCAATCGCCGTCACCGGTAATGACGATCACCTCCAGGTCCGGCCGGGCGAGCGCCAGGCCGGTGGCGAAGGCCAGCGGCCGGCCATGGGTGACGTGAAAGGTGTTGGAATCCAGATAGGCGCCGAGCCGGCCGGAACAGCCGATGCCCGACACGAAGGCCAACCGATCCATGGAAAGGTCAAGGTCATGGATGGCCCACATCAATGCCCGGGTCGCCATGCCGTGGCCACAACCGGGACACAGGAAATGGGGGAACTGGTCGAGCCGCATATAGTCGCGGATATCGAATTCCGCCCGGGGATTGCGCGCCATCTCGTTCATCGCGCCAACTCCTCGACCGCGCCGACGATCCGCCCCGGCGGTATGGCTTCGCCGTCGAGCGCATGGACGCCCGTGACCTTCAACCGGCCGGCGGCAATGCGTTCCACTTCCAGGCGCAATTGCCCGGCATTCATTTCCGGCACCAGCACCGCGCGGGCATCCGCCGTCGCCGCGGCAAAGGCGCGCTCCGGGAACGGCCACAGGGTGACGGGCCGGAACAGGCCGGCCTTGATGCCCTTGTCGCGCAAGATGCCGACCGCGGTCGCCGCGGCGCGGGCGCAGATGCCGATCGCCACGATCACCACCTCCGCGTCCTCGCAGGCGGTCGATTGGGCGACGTCGATGGTGTCGCGATGATGTTCGATCTTGTCGAGCAGCCGTTGCAGGCCGCGTTCGGCGGCCGCCGGATCCTGGGTCGGAAAGCCGGTCTCGTCATGGGTCAGCCCGGTAGTGTGCACCCGATAGCCGTCGCCGGGCCGGGCCATGGGCGGCACCAGATCCTCGGTCACCGCATAGGGCTGATAATCGGCCTTCGGGCCGCTCGCCCATTTACGCTCCACCAACAGGCCGCCGCCGGGCGGCGCGAGATCGACGGTTTCCACCAAATGGCCGATGATTTCATCGAACAGCACCACCACCGGTACCCGGAGCCTTTCCGACAGATTGAAGGCGCGGATCGTCTCGGTATAGACCTCCTTGACGGAGGCCGGCGCCAGGACGATCGCCGGATGGTCGCCATGAGTGCCCCAGCGCGCTTGCATGATGTCGCCCTGGGCCGGCCGGGTCGGCATTCCGGTGGACGGGCCGCCGCGCATGACGTTGACGATGACGCAGGGCACTTCGGTCTGGGCCGCGTAGCCGATATTTTCCTGCTTCAATGAGAAGCCCGGGCCGCTGGTTGCCGTCATTGCCTTGGCGCCGCCCATGGAGGCGCCGATCACCGCGCCCATGGAGGCGATCTCGTCTTCCATCTGGATGAAAATGCCGTCCACCTTGGGCAGCTCGGCGGCCATGCGTTCGGCCACTTCCGAGGAGGGGGTGATCGGATAGCCGGCAAAGAACCGGCAGCCGGCGGCCACGGCGCCAAGGGCGCAGGCATGGTTGCCCTGGACGTTGCTTAGATTTTCCGGTGTCACGGAATCATGCCTCCACGTTGGCTTCGACCGCGGCCGGCGCACTGGCCGGCACGAAATTGACATGAATGGCGAAGTCCGGGCACAGCCATTCGCAGATATGACAGCCCGTGCAGGCCTGCGGGTCGTCGAGGGTGACGATCTGCTCGGCGTTCAGCGACAGGCAGCGCTCCGGGCACATCTTCACGCAGATGTCGCAGCCCTTGCACCAGGCTGCGATGATCTCCAATTGCGGCCGGCGGCCGACATGCGTTGTCGCGACGGCGGGCACGGCGGGCGGCTCCGGCAGGGTCGCCTCGGCGACCCAATGACGGCCGAGCAGAAAGGCCCGCTCATTGAGCTTTCTGGTCTTGGGCGGCACGAATTTCATCAAGGAGTCCAGCCAGTCCTCCACCGGGAATTCGAGCGCCGTCGACAAGACGCCGAGCAGGACGCTGTTGGCGGCCCGCTCCTCGCCCAGTTCCGCCGCCATGCCGGTGGCATCCAGCGCGTAGCCGGTATCCACCTTGTCGAGGATATCGTCGGGCGTTTCGTGGGAATAGGCGATCTTGGCGCCATGGGCGCGGTTGCGGCAGGCGAAGGGCGGGACGATGCGGCGGGTGTCGGAAATGAAAGTGCCGGTCTGCGGATTGAGCTGGTTGATCCAGCGCATGGCCTCCGCCCATTCCAGGGCGACGAGAACATCAGCCTCGCCTTTGGGGATGGTCGGCGACCAGACCTCCTCGCCGTAGCGAATATGGGAAAACACGCCGCCGCCGCGCTTGGCCATGCCGTGCACTTCCGACTGTTTGACCTTGTAGCCGCGGCTTTGCACCATCAGGGCGAGCACCTTGGAGACCATGATCACGCCCTGGCCGCCGACGCCGACGACCAATACGTTCGTGGTCTTGCCGCCGGCCTCGGTGAGAGCCCCGTCGGCGGGTCCGGTGGCGACGTCAGGCATCGGCGTGCCCTTCGGCGAGAAGAATGCCGTCGGTCGGGCAAACCTGGGCACACAACGTGCAGCCGATGCACGATTCTGGAATAATCTTCACCCGGTGGCGGCCCTCGAACAGGCCGTCGCTCCAGGTGATCGCCGGACAACCGAGATTCATGCATGACTGGCAGGCGGTGCAGGCCTCCTGCTTGACCGTCAAGGCCGGGCCCCGGATCTTCACCGGATCGAGCACGCAGGGGCGGTTGGAAATCACCACCGACGGACCCCGATGTTCAATCGCCTCGCGCAGGGTGCGGTAGAGCGATCCCATGTCGTAGGAATCGACCGATTTCACCCATTTGACGCCGACCGCGCGGCACAGATCCTCGTAATCGACCTTGTGGGTATCCTCGCCGCGCACCGACTTGCCGGTGCCTGGATGATCCTGGCCGCCGGTCATGGCGGTGACCCGGTTGTCGAGCAGGAAGACGGTGATGTCGGCGTTGGAATAGACCGCGTCGATCAAGGGCGGAATGCCCGAATGCAGAAACGTGGAATCGCCGATGGTCGCGACAATCGGCCGGGTCTCCTGGCCGGAGCGGGCCATGCCCACCGCGTTGCCGATACTGGCGCCCATGCACACCGTGGTGTCGATGGCGCGCAAGGGCTCGACTGCGGCGAGCGTGTAGCAGCCGATATCGCCGGCCACCCGGGCATTCAGCGCCCGCAAGGCCATATAGCAGGAGGTATGCGGACAGCCGGCGCAAAGAAGCGGCGGGCGGATGATCGGTTCCGCCTCGATCGGCGCGCCACGATCGCCCGGCTCCAGAATGCCGGCCTTCTCCAGGGCGGCACGGATGCATTCGGGCGAGAATTCGCCGTCGCGCGCCAGCCAGTCCTTGCCCTCCACCGCCAATCCGAGGGCCTTCAGCCGGTTCTCGATCACCGGTTCAAGCTCCTCCACCACGATCACCCGGTCGACCGAGGCACAAAATTCCTTCAACAGGTCGTCCGGCAGGGGATAGGAAGCGGCGAGCTTCAAAATCGTGGCGCCGGGCACCACCTCCTTGACATAGGGGTAGCAGGTGCCGGCCGTGACGATACCGACCGATCGGGATCCCTTTTCCCAGCGGGTCAGCGGCGAGGTGGTGAAGTAGTCGCGCAACCGCGCCTCGCGCTCCAGCACCTTTGGATGGGACAGCCGGGCATGGCCCGGGATCATGACGTTTTTCGCCGGGTTCTCATTGAACGGCTTGGGTGCCGGCGCCCGGCGCTTGCCGGTGACCACCTGGCTGCGGGTATGGGACAGCCGGGTCGTCGCCCTGACGATGACCGGGGTGTCGAATTCCTCCGACAGATCGAAGGCAAGCCGCGTAAAGTCCAACGCTTCCTGGGCATCGGACGGCTCCAGCACGGGCACATTGGCGAAGGTGGCGAAGAGCCTCGTATCCTGCTCATTCTGCGAAGAATGAATGCCCGGGTCGTCACAGACCGCGAGCACCAGGCCGCCATTGACCCCGATATAGGTCATCGACATCAGGGCGTCGGCGGCGACATTGAGGCCCACATGCTTCATGGAGCACAAGGCCCGGACGCCGGAAAAGGAGGCGCCGATGGCGATATCCAGGGAGGTCTTTTCGTTGGTCGCCCAATGGGCGTTGATATCGGCATCGGGAAACCGCGCAATGCTTTCCAGGATTTCCGTCGACGGCGTGCCCGGATAGGCCGCGGCAACCTGCACACCGGCCTCCCAGGCACCGTGCGAGATGGATTCGTTACCCGTCAGCGGCGCCGCGTTAACGGGTTGCGGTTTCAAAGTGTCCTTGGTTGCGACCTGGGCGTCCAAAACTTGCCCCCCTGTTGCCTACTTTTACTCACAGATACCGGCACAGCACGCCAAAGACCGGCGCCCCCCGGGGCCGAACGGCCCGCGGCTGGCGCCAGCAGGACATGTCAGAATGGTCCGTCCCTTGTTGCCGACAACGGGTCTGCGGCCGCTACTGTCGGCAACAAGCGGCGCGGCCGCTATGATTCACATCAAATGGGCGGTTGCAGGCGGTGTGTGGGTGAAGTTATGCAAATTCCCCCCCCCTTTACCCCTAAGGCAAGACCGACAGGTCAATCGGCCGCACCGCGCCCATCCACAATGCGTTGTCGCGGTGGTCTTCCAGTGCATTGCCGGTATTGGGGTGGGTGAAGACCACCAGGGCGCCGCGATTGAGGGCGAGGAAGGGGATCAGTGTCGCGAACAGGTCCGGATCGAAGGCGATCTGAATGCTCCAGTCGGGATGCGGACCCACCGGCCGGTCATGCCAGCGGCCGAGCCGGGCGGCGGGAAAGTGTTCGGCGATTTCCGCGAGCAGGACCTCGGCCGCGGCCTTGCTGTCCTTGTCATAATAAACGTGGGCGTGGTAATCGGCGATGGAGCGAATTGGTTTCAAGGTGCGGATCTCCGTTTTTTAAGGATAGGATCTCACACCGCCTTTGTCCTTGGGTCAATTCAAACCGGCAGGCTGCTGACCAAAACTTAGTACTGATTATGACGACAACCGATATCGCCAAACGGGTTTACGACCACACATTCAAGCTGGATCCGATCGTCCGGTCCCTGCTCGACACGGATGTCTACAAACTGTTGATGCTGCAGACGATCTGGAAGGAAAACCGGGACGTTAAGACGACCTTTTCCCTGATCAACCGGACCACCGCGGTAAAGCTGGCGGAGGAGATCGACGAGGCGGAACTGCGCATGCAGCTCGATCATGCCCGCACCCTGCGCTTCACCAAGAAGGAGATGATCTGGCTCGCCGGTAACACGTTTTACGGCCGCGAGCGCATCTTTTCCGCCGAATTTCTGCGCTGGCTGCGCGATTTCCGCCTGCCCGACTACGAACTGGAAGCCACCGACGGGCAGTTCGTGCTGACCTTTTCCGGCCCCTGGTGCGAGGCCACCTTGTGGGAAATCCCGGCATTGGCGATTATTTCCGAATTGCGGTCTCGGGCGGCCATGCGGCGCATGCGGCGGTTCGAACTGGACGTGCTTTATGCCCGCGCCAAATCGAAATTGTGGGAGAAGATCGAACGGCTGAAAAAGCTACCCGATCTGGCGATCGCTGATTTCGGCACCCGCCGACGGCATGGATTTTTGTGGCAGCGGTGGTGCGTGGAGGCCATGAAGGAGGGGCTCGGGAAACGGTTTATCGGAACGTCCAACGTGCTGCTCGCCATGGATCACGACCTGGAGGCGATCGGCACCAATGCGCACGAACTACCGATGGTCATGGCGGCGCTCACCGACAGCGAGGCGGATCTCTACGCGGCGCCCTACGCGGTGCTGCAATCCTGGGCGCGTACCTATGACGGCAATCTTTTAATCGCCCTGCCCGACGCCTACGGCACCACCACATTCTTGAAGAACGCGCCGGACTGGGTCGCCGACTGGACCGGCTTCCGGATCGATTCCAAACCGCCGATCGAGGGCGGCGAGGAACTGATCACCTGGTGGAAGATGATGGGCCGCAATCCGAAGGAGAAGCTGCTCGTGTTCTCCGACGGCATGGATATCGATTCCATCGAGGAGGCCTATCACCATTTCCACGGGCGGGTGCGCATGAGCTTCGGCTGGGGCACCAACCTGACCAACGACTTCCGCGACTGCGCGCCGAAACTGAACGAACAATTGCAGGCGATCTCGCTGGTCTGCAAGGTCTCCAGCGCCGACGGCCGACCAACGGTCAAACTCTCCGACAACCTCGCCAAGGCCAGCGGCCCGCCGGAGGAAATCGAGCGTTATCTGCAGGTGTTCGGGGCCGAGGACCGGGTACGCGAGGCCGTGCGGGTTTAGGACGCATGCGATAATCATCCAGGGCCTGTTGAGTATCATGATTGTGGTGGATCAGAGATACGACACATTTAGGATCCCGACATGCATCATTTGACCAAAGCCCAACGCACCCTCCAAGCCCGCGCCCGGGATCTTGCCCGATCCGACATTGCCGCGCGGGCGGCCGAGGTGGATCGGTCTGAGGCCTATCCCTGGGATAATGTGGCGGCGCTGAACGAGGCCGGATTCATGGGGATGACGATCCCCGAAGCCTATGGCGGGCTGGGGCTTTCCTATCTCGATGCGGTGCTGGTGATCGAGCAGATGGCGGCGGCCTGCGCGGTGACCGGGCGGATCGCGGTGGAATCGAATATGGGCGCGATCGGCGCGGTGATGGCCTATGGATCGGAAGAGCAAAAGAGGCTTGCCGCAGACTGCGTGCTATCGGGCGACAAGCCGGCGATCTGCATCACCGAACCCAATGCCGGCAGCGCGGCGACGGAAATGACCACGCGGGCGGAGAAACGCGGCGATACATTCGTGCTCAACGGCAAGAAGCACTGGATCACTGGCGGCGGCGTGTCCCGGTTCCATCTGATCTTCGCCCGGGTGATCGAGGACGGCGACGATCAGGGCATTGGCGGCTTCATCGCCATGAAAGACACGCCCGGCCTGGTGATCGGTGCCCGCACGCCGACCATGGGCCTGCGCGGCATTCCCGAAACGGAAATCCTGTTTGAAGACCTGGAAGTGCCGGCCTCGATGGCGCTCGCCATGCCCGACGGCTATCGGCGCGGCTTCGCGCAGCTCATGGAGGCCTATAATGGTCAGCGGGTCGGCGCCGGCACGGTGGCGCTCGGCGTCTCCGAGGGCGCCTATCAACTGGCGCTCGATTTCGTGCGCGAGCGGGAGCAGTTCGGCCGGCCGATCTTCGAATTCCAGGGCCTGCAATGGATGCTTGCCGATATGAGCACCAATCTGGCGGCGGCGCGGGCGCTGATCTATTTGGCGGCGCAATCGGGCGGCGACGGTTTTCCCGACGTGACCGCGGCGGCGCAAGCGAAGATCCTCGCCGCCGAAAACGGCATCAAAATCGTCAATGACGCCCTGCAATTGTTCGGCGCGGCCGGCTATTCCCGCGACAATCCGCTGGAACGCATGGCCCGCGACGTGCGCATGTTCACGATCGGCGGCGGCACAGCCCAGATCCTGCGAACCGTCGTCGCCTCGCGCATCCTGGAACGCAAATTGCCGCAGACCCGGGACGGGTTTTCGAAGCTGCACCAGGCGTGAGGCAAACGGTCCGGGGCGCGGCCGGAAATCCTACGGGCAGTGGCGGACCCAGTCATCAAGATCGAATTTCTTGACAATGGTCGCCGCGCCGGCTTCGGCAGATTTTCGACAAACCCGTTTGCGGCGGAAGGTGCGGCCTTCATCCTTCCAGGCTTCAGGATATTCGGCATTGAAGACCGGCTTGCCGGCGGCGCGGTAGGGCGCGGCCTTGTCGCAGAACTTGTAGAGCACGCAGCTTTCGAACAAGACGGCGTCGAAATGCGGCTCCAGCGCCTCGGTAAGCTGCGGCGCGTTCTTGTGGATTGGCGACAGGCCGCGATCGCGGGCCGCCTTGGCGAGCGCCTTCACATAGGCGCGCACATGCCGGCGCTTGATGGCAAGGCCTGTATGGTTGTCGTAAGCGTCCATATTGTCGAATTCGACCATCTTGAAGCCCCTACGGACGCACCGGCGCAGCCGGTCGACCATCAAATGCAGGAAGACCTTGTAACGCTTGACGTTCAGCCAGCGTTCGCCCGGCCATTGCGGATAGCGCTTGCCGATGATCGATGGCCGGCCGGCCTGGATTTCGGCGTCGTTCAATTGTTGGAAGGCGTCACGATCGGGGCGCCAGTTTTCCAGGGTGCCGATCGACAGATAGCACCAGGTGGTGGTCCGGCGATCCTTGGCCTTGCGGATATAGGATTTCGGGGTATCGAAGGCGTCGAGGCCCAGATAACGCACTTTGGGCGGCGGCGATGGCAGGGAATCGGCGTCGAGAATCCAATCCCATTCGGCGTCGAAAGCCTGTGGCCGATCGCCGTCTGACGCCCGGGCAAACGGGGATATCAGGCAAACTGCAAGGACGTACAATCCGGCAAGTATGCATGAATGAATGCGCATCATCGTCTCCCAATCAATGGGAGAACCGTCGCACATCCTGCGCGCGAAGCCAACGGCCGCGCAGGACCATGACCAGGTCAGGACGCAGGCCGGTCGATGGTTAGAACTTGTAGTATCCGGAAATCATCGGCCCGGACATGGACACGTCCCAGACGAAGGCCCCGTCCTGATAGTCGACGTCGAGATGCCGGTATCCCAGTTCCAGGGAGACATTCTCCGTGGCGTCCCATTCGATGCCGCCATAGAGCATCCAGGTAAAGTCGGAACTGATCCCGAAGCCGCCGATATCCGCATACCCCTTAAGACGCCAGCGATCGGCAAACTCGTACTCGCCGCGAATGGCGAGGATCGGATCAATCCAGAATTCACTGGATCCGCCGGTGAGGGTTGGACCGATGACCGGCGAGGCGGCGATCGTGGTGTCGACATTCCAGATGCGGCCGCCGATCATGATATCGGCGTTGCCACGCGGCGCGGACACGAATTCGTAACCGGCAAGCGCGTTCACAAGCAGCGTCTTTGACGAAATGGTGACAGCGGCGAAGAGCGGTCCGGGGGGCGAACCGTTGACCTTTAGCGACAGGTAGCTGATATCCAGCAACGCCTTGAAGCGGTCGTATTTCAGTTCTCCGGTGCCGGCAAAGGCAAACCGCAAGGTATCGGCAATATCCCCGAAGGAGGCATCGACATTGACCGGCGGCAAGGCCGGGATCACGCCGATCGTGCCGTTGAGGCCGGCCATCCACAGATAGGCCGATATCTTGAATTCCCATTCGCTGGCAACGGCTTCATCGGTTTCGGTGAAGTCTGCCGCCTGGGCGGCCGACGAGCCCAGACCGGCGGCAAGAATTGCGGCGAAGGCGAGAGAGCGGATTTTCATGGCGTAATCGTGGTTTGATTCACTGTTCACACCATTGTATGCCGGGCGTTCTACGCAGCAAGTATAATTACGTATCCTTTTGTCGTTGTGCCAAATTTGTCACAGGCGATGGCGGACAAGGGACGCGGCAAAACCCGCCGGAATCTGCCGATTAGTGCGCATTGACTGAGTAATCCAATTTGATGGCCCGTAGAGGCGCACTGGTGACATCCCCCCTTTGCCCAGACCCCCGATTGCGCTATGGAAGAGGCGCAATTTTTGGAACCACAGCGTTGGGCGCCGATGAAGAAGCAATTACTGAGTTTATGCCTGGCCGCCGGGCTGGCGGCCGTTTCGGCCACCGCGAATGCCTCCGACGATCCGCCGGAAGACACTTACGAGGATCGGGAACTCATATTTCATATCGGCGGCGGCGGCCGGGTCAAGCCGCGCTATGAGGGCGCGAGCACGTACCTGCTTTATCCGTTTCCGATCTTCCGGCTGCAATATCTGCGCATTCCAGGCATTACCGAAATCGACAGCAACAAGCGGGCGCACGGCTTTTTCTTCTATCCGTCCTTCGATTTTCTCGGCCGTCGCGCCGCCAAGGACGACAAGGCGCTGCTCGGCCTGAAGGATGTCGATTGGGCGGTCGAGGTGGGTGCCGGCGCCGGTTACAGGGTCGGCATGTTCAGCGGCTATCTGGAACTGCGGCGCGGCTTCAACGGCTATAGCGGCTGGGTCGGCGAGGCGGGCCTCGACATCACCTACCAGCCGGACAGTCAATGGCGCTTCAGCGGCGGCCCACGGCTAACCTTCGGCGACGGCAATTACATGCGCACCTATTTCGGCGTGACGCCGGCGGAATCGGTGTTGTCCGGCTATCCGGCCTATCGTCCGGGCAGCGGCATCAAGACCTATGGCCTGGCGGCGCTGGCCACCTATCAATGGACGGAAGATATCGGCCTGCATTTCGAGGCGCGCTGGGACCGGTTGACCGGCGATGCCGGCAAATCCCCGATCGTGCGGGCCGGAGACGAAAACCAGTTTTCCGTCGGCATCGGCCTGACCCACCGGATTTCCATCGATCTGTTCGACTGACGCCAGGACTGAGCCGGTTATTTTTGGACGGCCGGACCGGGCAATTCATGCGCGCCCCGTGAAAGCCGCCTGCAATGCGCTAGATTATGCACCTGATTGATCCACCAGGGAGTGCCGTGTCGTGCGCGCCGTCAATATATCGGTGAACGGTCCGCGTATTGCGATCCGTCATTTGCTGGCAGGCCTTGCCACCCTCTGGCTGGCGGGATCGGCAATGGCCGCGCCGCCCGACTATGTCGGGACACAGACCTGCACGCACTGTCACCAGGCGGAAGCGAAAGCCTGGATCGGCTCGCATCATGATTGGGCGCTAAAGCCGGCGACGGCGGGCCACGTCCTTGGCGATTTCGACAATGCCGAACTGACCATCCACGGTGTGACGTCGCGCTTTGTAACCCGCGACGGCGCCTATTACGTGGAGACCGACAGCGCCGACGGATCGGTCAAACCGTTCAAGATTGCCTACGCGGTCGGCGTGGAGCCGCTGCAGCAATATCTGGTGGCAACGGAACCGGGCAAATTGCAGACCCTGGACCTTGCCTGGGACACGGAACGGAAGCGCTGGTTTCACCTTTATCCGCAAGACCCGATCAAGGGATCGGACGGCCTGCATTGGACGGGCCCCTATAAAAACTGGAATGCGCGCTGTGCCGATTGCCATCAGACCGACTACAAGAAAGCTTACGACCCGGCGACCGGCCGCTATGGCAGCACGTGGAGTGACCTCAATGTGGGCTGCGAAGCCTGTCACGGGCCGGGTGCGGCCCATGCGGCCTGGGCAAAGGATCCGCAAAATTGGGATCGCGGCGATTATGATGGCGTTGGCGGCAAGGGCCTGACGATCCGCTTCGCCGACGACCAGGCGACCGAAATCGGCCTGTGCGCCCGCTGCCATTCTAGGCGCCAGTCCCTGACCGAGACGATGCCGACCCCAGGCACGCCCTTTGACGATACATTCCGCCTGGCGCGGCTCAGGCCCGGGCTCTATCACGCCGACGGCCAGATCCTGGAAGAGGTCTATGTGATCGGCTCGTTCCTGCAGAGCAAGATGTTCGCCAAGGGTGTGCGCTGCAGCCATTGCCACGATCCGCACACGCTGAAACCCTTGGCGGAGGGAAATGCCTTATGCACCCAATGCCACAATCCGGAGGGCAACAGCGATTTCCCATCCCTGCTGCTGAAGGCCTATGACACGAGCGACCACCACCACCACGAGCCTGGATCGGAAGCCGCGCAATGTGTGAGCTGCCACGCGCCGGCGACGACTTACATGGTGGTCGATCCGCGCCGCGACCACAGCTACCGGGTGCCGCGCCCGGATCTGTCGATTTCGCTCGGGACGCCCAATGCCTGCACCGGCTGCCATGCGGACAGGCCGGCGCAATGGGCCGCCGATGCGGTTGCCGGCTGGTTTCCCCAAGGCCGTACGGGCACCTCCCATTACGGTGACCTGATCGCCGCGGCGCGGTCGTTGCGCGGCCCCGATCCGGCGGTCATCGACCGGTTGAAGGCCTATGTGGCCCAGATCGACAAGCCCAGCCTTGTGCGGGCGAGCCTATTGGACCAGATGCGCGGCCTTGCCGATCCGGCGCTGGCTGATGATCTGGCCGGCCTGTTGACGGACGAAAATCCGATGGTGCGCGCCTCGGCGGCGGCCCTGCAACAAGCGGCGACGCCGGCACAACGGGTGGCGCGGCTCCTGCCGCTATTATCAGATCCGATGGCATCGGTCCGCGTTGAAGCGGCGCGTCAGTTCCTCGCCTTGCCGCCGGCATCGGTGCCCCGGGCGGATCTCGACAAAGTGCGGGCGGCACAGGGCGACTACCGACGATCCCTGCTGGCGACGGCCGATTTTCCCGAAACCCAATTGGCGATGGCCGGGCTGGCCCTGACGGCGCGGCGCCTGCCGCTTGCCGAGCAGGCGCTGAAAACCGCAATCACCATGGATCCGGGCCTCATCGATGCCTGGCCGCTGCTTGCCCGGGTGCGCCAGGCCATGCGGCAACCACAGGCGGCCCGGCAGACCGTGACGGATGCGCTTGCCGCCAATCCAAAATCGGAACCCTTGCATCTGGCGCTGGGCCAGGTGCGCCTGCAATGGGGCGACGGCAAGGGCGCGCAGGCCTTGTTCGAAAAGGCGATTGCAATCAATCCGGACTCGTCGAATGCTCGGGTGGCGCTTGCCAATCTTTTTTACCAGACCCGAGACTACGACGCCCTGGTCGCCATTCTGGAGCCGGTGCTGGCGGCGGAAGATACCGGCCCGGATGCCCTGATCCTGGCCATTGCCGGGCGGCTCGGCCTGCGGCAGAAACAGGCGGCACAGGATCTCGCCGACAAGCTGAAGGCGATATATCCGGGTGTGCGCATGCCGCAAATGCTGCGCCGGCAATTGGAGCGGTAAACACCGCCACGGCGACGGAATGGCGGCCCGAACCGGCATCCGGTTCCCATCAGCGCTACGATTTTTTGCTTACAGACTCGACAGGAGCGACATGTGGCCTTCACAATAGGCGCATAGGAGGTTCCCATTCCGACGAGTGAACCTGAAACAGGCGAGGGAGTGAATTATGCTGAAACAGTTTTGGGCCGGCGTGGCACTGTCCACGATGCTGGCGGCGCCGGCAATGGCGCAGGTCGAAATCCAGTGGTGGCACGCCATGGGCGGCGTCAACGGCGAGCGGGTCAACAAGATCGCCGACGACTTCAACGCCAAGCAGTCCGACTACAAGGTCGTGCCCGTCTATAAGGGCAATTACACGGAGACCATGACAGCGGCGATCGCCGCCTTCCGGGCCAAGCAGCAACCGCATATCGTGCAGGTGTTCGAGGTCGGCACGGCGACCATGATGGCCGCCAAGGGCGCCGTCTATCCGGTCGAGCAATTGATGAAGGATGCCGGCGAGCCGTTCGATCGCGGCGCCTTCCTGCCGGCGGTGATTTCCTATTACACGACGTCTGCCGGCGACCTCTTGTCGATGCCGTTCAATTCCTCGACGCCGGTGCTGTGGTACAACGAGGACGCCTTCGCAAAGGCCGGGATCAGCGAAGCGCCGAAAACCTGGGCCGACATGGAATCAGCCTCCAAGAAGCTGCTCGATGCCGGCTATAAATGCGGGTTTTCCTTCGGCTGGCAGTCCTGGGTGATGATCGAGAATTTTTCCTCCTGGCACAATCTGGCGATCGGCACCAAGGAGAACGGTTTTGCCGGCCTCGACACGGAACTGAGCTTCAACAACGATGCCGTGAAGACGCATCTGGCCAATATCGGCAATTGGCAGAAATCGGGCGTTTTCAATTATGGCGGCCGGCGCGGCGACAGCCTGCCGATGTTCACCAACGGCGATTGCGGCATGTGGCTGAACTCGTCGGCCTATTATGGCGGCATCAAGAAACAGGCAAAGTTCAAGTTCAATCAGGCCATGCTGCCGCATTATCCGGATGTGGCCAAGAGCCCGCAGAACTCAATCATCGGCGGCGCCACCTTGTGGGTGCTGCAGGGTCACGACCAGGGCGACTACAAAGGTGTTGCCAAATTCATGACCCATCTGTCGAGCGCCGAGGTGCAATCCTGGTGGCATCAGGAAACCGGCTACGTGCCGATCACTACCGCGGCTTACGAATTGTCGAAGAAACAGGGGTTCTACAACGACAATCCGGGCACGGACACGGCGATCAAACAGCTCAGCCTGAACACGCCGACGCCCAATTCCAAGGGCCTGCGCTTTGGCAATTTCGTGCAGATCCGCGACATCATCAACGAAGAGATGGAAGCGATCTGGAACGGTTCGAAGAGCGCCGACGCGGCCGTTGACGCCGCCGTGGAGCGGGGCAACGCGCTGTTGCGGAAATTCCAGAAGGCCAACGAGTAAGCCGGCCGTTTAGGAATGTTGAAGGCTCCGGAGTGATCCGGGGCCTTCGGGTTACTGTCCATGGTCATTTCCGGAACTGCCGGAAATAGATGACCATTGGGCGCGGTATTGAAGACCGCGCGTGTGGATTTGCGGTATTCGAGCAGGTGATTTTTGGATTTGAGATGCCGGATCTGACAACCATCGCCGCGTCCCCCCCTCCCGGCGCTGCCGCGCCGGCCTCCCCCTCCAGGGGGGAGGCGAAAGAGCGGCGGCTCATACGGACGAGATCGTTTACTTGGAAACACAAACCAAACACGACCTCGGCAGTCATTCACGCAAGTCGGGCAGCTTTACGAATGCTGCCGAAGTCCAGACCCACCATTCCCTCCCCCCTGGAGGGGGAGGGCCAGGGAGGGGGGGATACCGCTAGCGCATTCGCAATTTTTGGTCCCGCTCCATGCTGAAGCGTGTCCACTTCCCGCCGGGTATCCTGCCCTATCTGTTGGTCACGCCGCAGATCGTCATCACGCTGGTCTTCTTCATCTGGCCGGCGAGCCAGGCGCTCTATCAGTCCGTGTTGTTGGAAGATGCTTTCGGCCTGAAAACCGAATTCGTCTGGTTCGACAATTTCGCCGCACTGGCTGACGACGATCATTATCTGAACGCCTTTTACCGGACCCTGTTCTTCTCCTTCATGGTGGCGTTTGTGTCGATGTCCGTGTCCCTGGTGCTTGCCGTCATGGCCGACCGGGTGATCAAGGGGGCGACCACCTATCGGACATTGCTGATCTGGCCCTATGCGGTGGCGCCGGTGGTTGCCGGTGCTTTGTGGATGTTCATGTTCGATCCGACGCTCGGCGTCGTCGCTTATATTCTCGACGGCCTGGGATACGACTGGAACCACCGTCTGAACGGCAACGAGGCGATGGCTTTGGTGATTTTCGCCGCCTCGTGGAAGCAGATTTCCTATAATTTCCTGTTCTTCCTGGCCGGCATGCAGGCAATCCCCAAATCGTTAATCGAGGCGGCTGCGATCGATGGTGCAAGCCCGTCGCGGCGCTTCTGGACCATCGTGTTTCCGCTGTTGTCGCCGACGACCTTCTTCCTGCTTGTGATCAACCTGGTCTACGCCTTTTTCGAGACTTTCGGCATCATCCACGCCATCACCAAGGGCGGACCGGCCAAGGCGACGGAAATCCTGGTGTTCAAGGTCTATAATGACGGCTTCATCGGCTTGGATCTCGGCGGTTCGGCGGCGCAGTCGGTCATTCTCATGATCATCGTCATAACCCTGACGGCGATCCAGTTCCGTTACATCGAAAAGAAGGTCGAATATTGATGGTCGAGAATCGCCCGTTTCTGACCTTCCTGTCCCACGCGACGATGATTCTGGGCATCCTGCTGGTGGCGTTTCCGATCTGGATCACCTTTGTGGCGGCGAGCCACGACGAAGTGCGCATCACGCAGACGCCATTGCCCCTGCTGCCGGGCGACCAGTTCTTCGTCAATCTTCGCCTTGCTTTCGAAAAGGGCGTCGGCAATGCGCGGGAATTATCCGTCGGCACGATGATGATGAATTCGCTCGCCATGGCCTTGATGATCGCCATCGGCAAGATCATCATTTCGCTGTTGTCGGCCTTCGCCATCGTTTATTTCCGGTTCCCCTTCCGCATGGGCTTTTTCTGGATGATTTTCATCACGCTCATGCTGCCGGTGGAAGTGCGCATCCTGCCGACTTTCGAGGTGGTGGCGCAGCTCAACATGCTCAATTCCTATTGGGGCCTGTCGATCCCGCTGATCGCCTCGGCGACGGCGACGTTCATGTTCCGCCAGGTGTTCCTGACCATCCCCGATGAACTGCTCGAAGCCGCCCGCATCGACGGCGCCGGGCCGATGAAGTTCTTCCGCGATATCCTGCTGCCTATGTCGCGCACCAATATTGCCGCCCTGTTCGTGATCTTGTTCATCTATGGCTGGAACCAATATTTGTGGCCGCTTCTGATCACCACGGACAAGAGCATGAGCACCATCGTCATGGGCATCAAGCAGATGCTGGAGGCGGCGGAGGAATCGCCGGAATGGCACCTGATCATGATGACCACCCTGCTCGCCATGCTGCCGCCGGTGGCGGTGGTCATCACCATGCAGAAACTGTTCGTCAAGGGCCTGACGGAGACGGAGAAGTAGATGGCCGAGGTTCACATCAGCGATGTCACCAAGTCCTTCGGCGCCACGAAGGTGATCCACGGTATCAGCGTCGATATCGACGACGGCGAATTCGTGGTGATCGTCGGTCCGTCGGGCTGCGGCAAATCAACCCTGTTACGCATGATTGCCGGCCTGGAGACGGTGACCTCCGGCGACATCCGGATCGGCGGCCGGGTGGTCAATAAACTGGAACCGGCGGACCGCAACATCGCCATGGTGTTCCAGAATTATGCGCTCTATCCGCATATGAGCGTCTTCGACAATATGGCCTACGGGCTTAAAAACCGGGGCATGGCCAAGCCCGACATCCGGGCGCGGGTCGAGGAGGCGGCGAAGACCCTGGAGCTGCAGGACCTTCTGCAAAGAAGGCCACGGCAACTCTCCGGCGGCCAACGCCAGCGGGTGGCCATGGGGCGGGCGATCGTGCGCCAGCCGGACGTGTTCCTGTTCGACGAGCCGCTCTCCAATCTGGACGCCAAGCTGCGCGTGCAGATGCGGCTTGAAATCAAGGACCTGCAGCGCAAGATCGGCACCACATCGGTCTATGTGACCCACGACCAGGTGGAAGCAATGACGCTCGCCGACCGGCTGATCGTCATGAATGCCGGCGAGGCGGAGCAGATCGGCGCGCCGCTTGAGGTTTATGAGCGGCCGCAGACCACGTTTGCCGCCGGCTTTATCGGGTCGCCGGCCATGAACCTGCTTGATGCGACGATCGAAGCGGACAATCAGGTCCGCCTCGCCGAGGATCTGACGGTGCCGCTGAACGGCGGCAATGGCGGCCTGGAGCCCGGCCGGTCCGTCGTCTTCGGTACCCGGCCGGAACATGTGGAGATTGCCGGTGACGGCAATGGCGCGACCATGCAGGTGCAGGCGGTGGAACGCCTCGGCGCCGATACGCTGGTCTATGCCCGCGCCCAAAGCGGCATCGCCATGACCATGCGGCTGACGGGCACCGAACGGCTGCAACCCGGCGACACGGTCTCCATCCGTATCTCACCCAACCACCTGCATATTTTTGATCGCGAGACACGACAGCGCATCGACCATTGATCCGGCCGTAAAAACGCCGAACCGGCATCAACCCGACCGCACCTGTCATCGCCCGGCCTGACCGGGCGACCCAGTAGACGCCGAGGTCAGTAGTCGACACCCATTGGTAAGGCCTTGTTATTAAACGGATAACACGGAGTTTACCGGATTGCCCGGTCAAGCCGGGCAATGACAATTATGTGTGCGTCAGATGTGTGAAACTCGTAGGCATTAGCCAGAGCCGCCTTGCCCTGATATTACCGCTTACAATCAAGCGATCGTGGGTCCAATCCCGCTGCCTGAGGAGGTATCCGCCATGTCGGAAAACAAATGCTGTCTTGTTATCGGTGCCGGCGACGCCACCGGCGGGGCGATTGCCCGGCGCTTTGCTCGGGAGGGCTATCAAACCTGCGTCACCAGACGCAATGGCGACAAGCTGGCGCCCCTGGTGGCCGAGATCGCTGCGGCCGGCGGCACCGCCCATCCCTTCGGCTCCGACGCCCGTGACGAGGACCAGACCGCCGCTTTGTTCAAGCAGATCGAGAGGGAGATCGCCCCGATCGAGGTGGTGGTGTTCAATGTCGGCGGCAATGTGCGGTTTTCGATCACGGAGACCACCACCCGCGTCTATTACAAAATCTGGCAGATGGCCTGCTTCGCCGGATTTCTGGCCGGCCGCGAGGCGGCGAGATACATGTTGCCGCGCAAATCCGGCACCATCCTGTTTACCGGCGCCACCGCCAGTCTGCGGGGCGGCGCGGGCTTTTCCGCATTCGCTGGCGCCAAGCACGGGCTCAGAGCCCTCGCCCAGAGCATGGCCCGGGAACTCGGGCCGCAGGGCATTCATGTGGCCCATATCGTGATCGACGGGGCGATCGATACCGCGTGGATCAAGGAGAATTTCCCGGAGCGGGCCAAGCTGAAGGATGTGGACGGCCTGCTCAATCCCGATGCGATCGCGGAAAATTACTGGCAAATCCACAGCCAACCGCGCAGCGCCTGGACCCATGAACTGGATCTGAGGCCGTGGATGGAGACCTGGTGAGTTCGGAGTATGCGGCGATGACCAACCTGGATTTTTATTTCGATTTCGGTAGCCCGACCGCCTATCTGGCGGCGCGGGTCTTGCCGCGCATTGCGGACGCCGCCGGCCAGGAGATCACCTGGCGGCCAATGCTGCTCGGCGGAATATTCAAGGCCACGGGCAATTCCAGCCCGGCCTTCATTCCCGCCAAGGGCCGCTGGATGCACGGCGATATCCAGCGTTTCGCGGCGCGCTATCGGGTCCCGTTCATCTTCAATCCGCATTTTCCGCTCAACACGCTGGCCCTGATGCGCGGCGCGGTCGCCTGCCAGGCGGACGGACGGTTCGACGATTACGTTCAGGCGATTTATCGGGCCATGTGGGCGGAGCCGCGTGATATGAATGATCCGGCGACCGTCGCCGGCGTTTTGCAAGAGGCCGGCTTCGACGCCGAGGCCTTGATCGCGCGCACCAGCGATGTGGAGATCAAACAACGGCTGATCGCCAATACCGAGGACGCGGTGGCGCGCGGCGTGTTCGGCGCGCCGACCATCTTCATCGATGATCAGATGTTTTTCGGCCAGGACCGGCTGCTTTTCGTGGCCGAGGCCCTGGGCGTCGATCTACTGGCGCTTTATCCGGATTATCTGGCTGTCCGAGCTTAGGGGTGAGCGGAAGTCTGCGCCGATCAACGAATGGCGTCATCCCGCACGCGCTGCAGCATGAAATGCTGCCGCGCAGATGCGGGATCTCGGTTGCGTGTTCTGGAGCTGAGCGAGGAGACCCCGTGTCTGCGGAGCGGCACTTCGCGCCGCACCGCGCACGGGGTGACACAGCGTCGAAAACCGGACTACTGGATCACCGTTTGGGGCGGCGTCTTGCCCTACCCCTTGTCCGCCGTCCAGGCATCGAGTTTCTCCCGGGCGCCATTCGTCTTGGTGTCCATGGCCTGATCATGGCCCGGCATTTTCGCCGTCAATTCGATGACGTAGCCGTTGGGATCGCGGAAATAGATCGAATGGATGAAGTTGTGGTCGGCGATGCCGCGGGTTTCGACGTCGCTCGCCTTGCCCTTTTCGAACAGGGTCTGCAGGTCCTGCGGCGTCACTTCCAGGGCCAGATGCAGGTCGTAGTCATGCTGGGCATGAAAATCGAACGGCTGGTCCGGCGCTTCGAAGAAGGCGATAAAGGAGCCGTCGCCTAGGCGATAAAAGGTGTGCAGCGTATCGGTTTTGCGGCCACTCTTTGTTTCCTCGATCCGTAACGTGCCCGACAAGGGCAGACCGAGAAACTCCTCATAGAATCTGCGGGTCTCCTCCGAATCCCGGCAACGATAGGCGGCATGGTGCAGTCCTTTGATCATGGTATTGCCTTTCCTTCTCCCCGATCGGTCCGAACTGTGCCATCAACCGGCCGCCGGGACAATTCACAGATTGCAGGCCTGCGGAAAACGCGCCGCCATCCCGGCCATCATTCCCCACCGGACCGGCATTGTCGGGGGGCGGCGATGTAGAACGACGGTGATCGAATGCCGGCTAAGACGGGCCACTCAGCGTGCGGGTCACCGCGTCCTGCCAGCCTTGCAGCTTGCGGTGCCGTTCGGCGGCCGCCATTTGCGGCTCGAAGCGGGTGTCCCGGGCCCAGTTTGCGGCAAAGCCGGCGCTGTCCGGCCAGATACCGGCCTTGGAGCCTGCGAGCCAGGCGGCGCCCAGGGCGGTCGTTTCCAGGATGATGGGCCGGTCGACCGGCGCATCGAGAATGTCGGCGAGGCGCTGCATGGTCCAGTCGGAGGCCACCATGCCACCATCGACCCGCAACACCGTGCCCGCGTCGGACGGGGATTGCCAGTCCCGCCGCATGGCCGCCAAAAGATCATGGGTCTGGTAGCAGACCGCTTCCAGTGCGGCGCGGGCGATCTCGTTGGGTCCGGTGGCCCGGGTCAGGCCGTAAAGGGCGCCGCGGGCCTCGGCATCCCAATGGGGGGCACCCAATCCGGTAAAGGCCGGTACCAGATAAACCTCCTGGTGGGGATCGGCCTCGGCCGCCATCTCCCCGCTCTCGTCAGCGGCCTCCATGAAGCGCAGGCGATCGCGCAACCATTGCACGGCGGCACCGGCGATGAAGATCGATCCCTCCAACGCGTAGGTGGTCTCGCCGCCCAGGCGATAGGCAATGGTGCTCAGGAGCCGGTTGCGGGAGCGAACTAGGTCGGCGCCGGTATTCAACAGGGCGAAACAGCCGGTACCATAGGTCGACTTCATCATGCCCGGATCGAAACAGGCATTGCCGATGGTCGCCGCCTGCTGGTCGCCGGCAACCCCGCAAATGGGGATCGCGGCGCCGAACAGGGATTTATCGGCAACCCCGAAATCGTCGGCGCAGTCCAGCACCGTCGGCAGGAGCGGCCGCGGCACGGCAAGCGCATCGAGCAGCGCGTCGTCCCAGTCATTGTCGGCGATATTGTAGAGCAGCGTCCGGGAGGCGTTGGTGGCATCGGTGGCGTGCACCCTGCCGCCGGTCAGCCGCCAGATCAGGAACGTGTCAATGGTGCCGAAGGCGATATGGCCGTCCTCGGCGCGGCGGCGCAGGCCGTCCCCGTGATCTAAAATCCAGGCCACCTTGGTGCCGGAAAAATAGGGATCGAGCAGCAGGCCGGTCTTTTCGCTGGCCAAGTCCTCCAGACCGTCAGCCTTCAGCCGGTCGCACATCCCGGCGGTGCGCCGATCCTGCCAGACGATCGCCCGGTGCACCGGCTTGCCGGTTTGCCGGTCCCATAGAACAGTGGTTTCGCGCTGGTTGGTGATACCGATCGCGGCGATCGCGGCGGGATCGATCGAGGCCTCGGCTATGGCCTTTCCACAGACGGCGACGACGCTTTGCCAGATTTCCTCCGCGTCGTGTTCGACCCAGCCGGATTGCGGGAAATATTGCCGGAACTCCTGCTGCGCCACGCCGACGATCCGCTGGTCGCGGTCGAAGACGATGGCCCGGGAGGACGTGGTCCCCTGATCGATCGCCAGCACAAAGCTCTTCATTGGGCCGCTCGTCGTCCCTCAACCCGATATGTTGGCGCGGCTTGCCGCCCGCGGCAGCATGTCACGTGCACCGCCATTCGGGGACATGACGACGCCGTCCATGGGCCTGCCCGACCCGGCTTCCGGCACATGCGCCGCCATCCAGGCGTCGACGGCTTCGATTTCCTGCGGGGTCATGCGAAGGCCGAGCCGTGTGCGGCGAAAGAGCACATCTTCGGCGGTGCGCGCCCATTCCTCTTCGATCAGATAGCGGAGTTCGGCGGCATATAAGCCATGGCCGAAATCCCCGCCGAGATCGGCCGGTGACCGCGCGCCACGCAACAGAGCGGGCGTATCCGTGCCGTAATGGCGAACCAGGCGCTCCATGACCGGACGGTCGACAAAGGGATGGCGGCGGCAAAAGTCATCCACGAGGTGGTCAAGGAAGCCAATCTCGAAGTCGCCTCCAGGAAGCTTGGCATCGTGGGTCCAGGGCGCGCCGCGTTGTCCCAGCGTCGCCTCGATTTCCTCCAGCATGGCTTCGGCGAGCTTGCGGTAGGTGGTGATCTTGCCGCCGAAAATATTGATCAATGTGCCGCCGCCCAATTCCTTGTCACGACGCAGGATATAGTCGCGGGTTGCCGCCTGGGCCGCGGTCGCGCCGTCATCATAGAGCGGCCGGACGCCGGAAAAGGTCCACACGATGTCGGTATCGCGCACCGGCTCGGCGAAATAGGCGCTGGCGGTGTCGCATAGATAGCGGATCTCGTCGGCGGATATGCGCGGTTCGACCATATCGCTGCCGTGATCGGCATCGGTGGTGCCGATCATCGTGTAGTCGCCTTCATAGGGGATGGCGAAAATGATGCGGCTATCCCGGTTCTGGAAGAAATAGCAGCGATCGTGATCGAATTTCTTCGGCACCACGATATGGCTGCCGCGCACCAGGCGGACATTGCCTGCCTTTTCTCGGTCGAATACTGTGTTCAGCACCCGGTCGACCCAGGGTCCGGCCGCATTGACGACCATGCGGGCCGTCAGGTGGCGGACCGCGCCGGTGTGCGTGTCGCGGGCCGTGACATGCCACAGACCGTCCTTGAAGTCCGCCGTCTCAACGCGGGTAGAGCGGTTCACGTCGGCGCCGCGGGCCCTGGCGTCGCGCAGGTTCAAGATGACCAGGCGGGAATCCTCAACCCAACCATCGGAATATTCGTATGCCTTTTTCAGATGTTTTTTCAACGGCTTACCCGCCGCGTCGCGGGTCAGGTCGAGGGTCTTGGTGCCGGGCAGAATTTTGCGGCCACCCAGATGATCGTAGAAAAACAGGCCGAGGCGGATCAGCCAGGCCGGACGCCGCCCTTTCAGCCAGGGCATGACGAAAGACAGCCATTTCGACACCGTGGTCTCACCTTCGAACCGCATATCGTCGTGATAAGGCAGGACAAAGCGCATGGGCCGGCTGATATGGGGCATCGCCTGCAACAGAATTTCACGCTCGATCAATGCCTCGCGGACCAGACGGATTTCAAAATATTCCAGATAGCGCAGGCCGCCATGCAGCAGCTTGGTGGAAGCCGATGACGTACCGGCGGCGAAGTCGCCGGCCTCGCACAGACAGACGGAAAAGCCGCGCCCGGCCGCATCGCGCGCGATCCCGGCACCATTGACGCCGCCGCCGATGACCAACAGATCGAAGGGCGACGCGGCATTGCTTGCCGATAAGTGCGGTTCGCCGGTCACGCCACCGCCTCCTTTCGCATCATGGCGTGGTCGGCGGCGACCACCAGGTCGACCCCGGCGGAGCGGCACAGGTCGGCGATTTCGGCGGGCGGCGGGTTATCGGTAACAAACACATCCATATCCGCCAGATGGCCGATATGGACCGGCGCGCGGCGATCGAACTTGGTGGCGTCGGCGACGAGCATCTTGGATCGGGCCTGGCCGAGAATGGCCTGGGCAACCCGCACCTCGCGATAGTCGAAATCCAGCAACGCGCCCTCCTCGTCGATCGCCGAGGTGCCGATGACCGCGTAATCGACCTTGAATTGCTGGATCAGGTCGATCGCCGCGCCGCCGATAATGCCGCCATCCGTCTTGCGCACCATGCCGCCGGAAACCACCAGTTCCACGTCCGGCGCATCGGACAGGATCATGGCCACATTGAGATTGTTGGTGATCACCAGAAGGTCCCGATGGCCGCGAAGTGCATGGGCCACCTGTTCGGTCGTGGTGCCGATATTGAGAATCAGCGACGCGCCATTGGGGATCAGCCGGGCAACCGCGTCGGCGATCTCGCTTTTGCCTGCGGTGGCGATTTCACGGCGCGCGCGATAGGCGACATTGACGGTGCTGGAGGGCAGGACCGCGCCGCCATGCACCCGGTGCAGCCGTTCCAGGTCGCACAAGTCGTTCAAATCCTTGCGGATCGTCTGCGGGGTAACGTCAAAATGGGAGGCCAACGATTCGACGGTCACGCGGCCGTCCCGGCGCGCGATTTCCAGAATATCGGTCTGTCGAGGCGGTAAAGGATCCATGCAATCTCCAAAATTTTTCACATAATTGCGGGATTTTTCGTATTTCACAATACCTAATTGAACTATTTTCCTTTATCTTCAGATTTTCCATGCTGCTCTTCGACCTTGGGGGCCTGGGCCCGGTTGGTCGATCGGTAGGGAGCCCAACCGCGCAAGCGGCACAAAAGGGCCACGTTGCAATGATGCGGCCCATTTGGCCGGGCCTCCCGGTTGCGGAGCGCCACCATTGGCCTTTGGCCGCATTTATATTGGTTTGCATGGATGCAAACCTATCGGCGTTCAAGCGCCACGCAGGCTTCGCGCGCCATCAGACGCGGCGCCCGTTCGGGCTTGCGCAATTGCAATGAGTCAAACTCATTGCAATTGCGTATTACTTATTCCATTTTATTTGTATACTAACAAAATTGTCGGCCGTGACGTGCCCGTCCATCGGTAAAATTCAGTGGACCTGATCGCCGTCCAAGGGTAATTCCCTGCCGGTGGTGCCGGCGATATTGGCGATGGCCGGCGCGGCAAGGGACGACCAACCCTTCAGGCGCCGGCCGGCCCGGTCATGCCGGGGCGGGGCGCGACAGCCAGGACGAGGGTAATGACAGTTGAAGAGCAGTCCGCGGCCGATGTGCCGCTCGACACCGTTCCGCTGAAACCGGAAGAAGACTTCGTGCGCATCCGCTTCGCCGGCGATTCCGGCGACGGCATGCAATTGACCGGCACCCGCTTCGCGGCGGCGAGCGCCGATTTCGGCAACGATTTTTCGACCTTTCCAGATTTTCCGGCCGAAATCCGGGCACCGGTGGGCACCACATACGGCGTTTCGGCCTATTCCATCAATATCGGCCGTACGGAGATCCAGACCTTCGGCGACCAGCCCGACGTACTGGTGGCGCTCAATCCGGCGGCGCTGAAGACCAATGTCGGCGATTTGCGTGATGGCGGCCTGATCATTCTCGATGAAGGCACGTTCAATCCGCGTAATCTTGCCAAGGCCGGCTATGACGGCGACCCGCGGGAGGATGGCAGTTTCGGCGGCGCCCGTATCCTGGCCGTCGATATTTCCGCCTTGACCCTGAAGGCGGTGGAACACCTGAAACTCGGTCAAAAGAACGCCTTGCGCTCCAAGAATATGTGGACGCTCGGGCTGGTATTGTGGATGTTCGGCCGCAGCCGGCGGACCGTGATCAACTGGCTCAACAAGAAATTCTCCGCGCAGCCCGATATCGCCGAAGCCAATGTGACCGCGCTCAATGCCGGTTATGCCTATGGCGAGACCATGGAGCTGTCGGCCGATATACCGCATTACGATATCGAGCCGGCGCATATCGCGCCGGGCACCTATCGGGCAATCACGGGATCGGAGGCCGTGGCGGTCGGCCTGCGCGCCGCCACCAAGCTTGCCGGCCTGGACATGGTGTTCGCGTCTTATCCGATCACGCCGGCATCCCCCCTGCTCCACGCCCTGGCAGGCTCCGGTGACCCCAATGTGAGCATCTTCCAGGCGGAAGACGAAATTGCCGCCATCTGTGCCGCGATCGGTGCGTCGTTTGCCGGCAAACTTGGGGTGACGTCCAGTTCCGGACCGGGCATTGCCTTGAAAACCGAAGCCATGGGCCTGGCGATTTCGGCGGAACTGCCCCTGGTGGTGGTTAATGTGCAGCGCGGGGGGCCCTCCACGGGGCTGCCCACCAAGACAGAACAGTCGGACCTGTTCCAGGCTGTCTTCGGCCGCAACGGCGATGCCCCGGTGCCGGTGATCGCCGCGTCCCGGCCGTCGGATTGCTTCGATTGCGCCATCGAGGCCGCGCGCATGGCGTTGCGCATCATGTCGCCGGTGATCCTGTTGTCGGACGGCTATATCGCCAATATGACCGAGCCCTGGCACCTTCCGGACCTGTCCGATGCGCGCTACGGCCCGATCCCGACCAACAAGGCGGTTAACGGCGCGGGCCCCTTCGATCGCGACCCACAATCCCTTGGACGGCGCTGGATCGTGCCGGGAACGCCGGACGGGGCGCATCGCATCGGCGGCCTGGAGAAGGATTTCCAGACCGGCAATGTGTCCTACGATCCGGCGAACCACCAGACGATGACCGACATGCGGGTCGACAAGGTGCAGCGCCTGCGCGCGATCATTCCCGACCAGACCGTCGACCAGGGCACGACCGGCGGCAAGCTGGCGATCGTCAGTTGGGGCTCGACCTATGGCTCGGTGCGCATTGCCACCATGCGGGCACGGGTGCGCGGGCTCGATGTGTCGCATATCCATCTGCGCCATATGTGGCCGCTGCCCCCGAATCTGGAGGAACTGCTGGACAGCTTTGACCGTATCCTGGTGCCGGAACTGAATTCGGGCCAGCTCGCCACATTGCTGCGCTCGCAATTCGACCGGCATATCAACCAGATCAACAAGGTCACCGGGCAGCCGTTCAAAGTGACCGAGATCAATAATGCAATCGCCGAATTTCTGGAGCAGGTGTCATGAACGAGCCGCTTCCCACCATCAAGTTGTCGGCGAAGGATTTCGCCACCGACCAGGATGTGCGCTGGTGTCCGGGCTGCGGCGATTATGCGATTTTGAAGGCGATGCAGAAGACGCTGGCGGATGTCGGGGCGGAGCCGCATAACACCGTCTTTATCTCCGGCATCGGCTGTTCGTCGCGCTTTCCTTATTACATGAAGACCTATGGCTTCCACACCATTCACGGCCGGGCGCCGGCAATTGCGACCGGTGTGAAAATCGCCAATCCGGATCTCGATGTGTGGGTGGTGACCGGCGACGGCGACGGCATGAGTATCGGCGGCAACCACCTCTATCATGCGCTGCGGCGCAATGTGGACCTGCAGATCCTGCTCTTCAACAATGAGATTTACGGTCTGACCAAGGGACAGTTTTCGCCGACCTCCCGGCGCGGCACGCGCAGCCCGTCGAGCCCCGGCGGTTCGATCGACGCGCCGGTCAATCCGTGTGCTTTCGCGCTTGGAAGCGGCGCCAAATTCGTCGCCCGCTCCGCCGATACGCTGCAAAAGCACATGCCGGACATCCTGAAACGGGCGCGGGACAATCGGGGCGCCTCCTTCGTGGAGATCCTGCAGAACTGCATCATCTATAATGACGCCGTCTTCGATGACGTAACCAACAAGAAAACCCGTGATGATCACACCGTGCTGGTGGAGCACGGCGCGCCGATGGTGTTCGGCAAGGAGAAGAATTTCGGCATCCGGGTGCGGCCGGGGACACTCGACCTAGAGGTGGTGACGCTGGGCGAAGACGGGATGACGGAAAGCGATCTCCTGGTCCACGACGAGACCAATCCGGTCCTTGCCGGCATGCTTGCCCATATGGGCGGCGCGGGCTTCCCGACGGCGCTCGGCGTGCTTTATTGCGACCCGACGCCAAGCTTCGACGCGGATCTCGCCGCGCGCAAGGCCAATCTGGGGACGTCCGAAGGGGACGTGGCGGCGCAGGTGGAGAAGCTGGTCTATTCGGGCCGCACCTGGGTGGTGCCGGAATAGGCGGCAGCCGGCGCTCAGACAGGCAAATCCTGATTCAGTCGGATGCCCGTAGCGCGGCGGTTGGTGCAGGATCGCGGTCTTAGGAGAGTTCAGCGTTGGATTAGAGGCACAATAGCACCTCTAATCCAACTTGATGTTTTATAAAAATTGAGACTTCCTTCTAATCCAACGCTGTGTTGGATTAAAACCCAGTTTGCCGTATAATCCAACGCAGTGTTTGATTCGTCTGAACCAACTGTGCGGCAACGGGAAATAGACCAATGAATAGCAACCGATCCGGGCGGTACGTGCGCCAGCTTACCGGATACCGTGCATTCATTCCAAAACCTCTTCCGCCATCGGACCCTGAATTCCAGATTGACGATGAGATGCATGTCCTTCTTTCCCAGGCCGATAGGGCTCTGGGACGATTGAGCGGGTCAATTCAGACACTTCCGAATCCAGACCTCTTCATATTCATGTATGTGCGAAAAGAGGCCGTGCTATCCAGCCAGATCGAGGGTACCCAATCATCACTGACAGATGTCCTTGATGCCGAAGCAAACATCATGGACGCTCGGCGGCCGGACGACGTTGATGAGGTTCTAAACTACGTCAAAGCGATAAACTATGGATTGGAGCGATTGAATGATATTCCGGTATCCGTTCGCCTCATTCGCGAAATTCACAAGAAACTCCTCACCGGCGTACGAGGGCAGGAGCGGAACCCTGGCGAAATCCGGACATCGCAAAACTGGATTGGACCACAGGGATGCACACTCAACGAAGCCATCTATGTCCCTCCACCACCCGAGGATGTAGCGCAATGTCTGTCCGATTTAGAAAAATATATACACAAAAATTCCAACCTTCCTTTACTGGTAAATATAGGCCTAATTCACGCGCAGTTCGAAACAATCCATCCATTTCTTGACGGTAATGGTCGAGTAGGTCGCTTACTTATTACATTTTTATTATGTCAAAAAGAAATAATTTTACACCCCGTACTTTATATATCATATTATTTTCTACAGAATCGACAATTATATTATGATTTACTGCAGGCCAACCGTACATCTGGAAATTGGGAAGACTGGATAAAATTTTTCCTGCGAGGGGTGAATCAAGTTTGCCAAGAGGCCGCAGAAACTGCCCAAAATATTGTGGAACTGAGAGAGAAGCATCGCGAATTGATTATAAATTCATTTGGCCGAGCGACGGCAAATGGATTGATTTTACTTGAAACAATATTTAAAAAACCATCGATCGATGTAAATACTGCAGCAAATTTACTAGGAATGACACATTCTGGAGCCAACAATATTATAAGGAGATTCGTAGAAAACAATATATTAAGTGAAATTACAGGCCAAGAACGATATCGTGCATTTCGTTACTCGGACTATGTCAGTCTATTTTACTAGCAAGCATACACAATAATACGCCACTACCAGAAAACCGGCCTATATTTCCCGCCGCTCGATCAGTGACTTGCCGTCATATTGATACACCAGTTCGCCGTCCTGGTTATGGGCGAAGAAGCGATAGAAGACCAGGCCCCATTCTGGTCGCGACTTGAGCGGCCTTTTGCCGGTGACTTCCGATCCGGCAGTGATCGTGTCTCCCGGATAGACCGGTTTCAGCCATTGCAGGTTTTCAAAACCCGGTGACGGGCCGATCCGGGCGCTTGGCCGGCCGGCGGCGCGGCCTTGTTCCTCTTCTTCCCGGCGGGCGGCGACCAGGAGTTTCATGACCACTGCGGCGGTATGCCATCCCGAGGCGCAGATCCGGCGGTAAAGCCCCTTTTCGGCGGCGGCCTCGTCCAGGTGGAACGGCTGCGGATCGAATTTGCCGGCAAAGCGTTTGATCTCTTCGAGGGTGAACCGATAGCTGCCGAACTCCATGCGGCGGCCGATTTCGATGTCTTCGAAAAAGTCCATGACCGCCCCCCGCCCCTACGATTGCGGCCGGCGGCGGATGAATCCGGGGGATGTCATGACGATCACCGTTTCGCCGCTGTCGTTTTCCAAGTCGAAACGCGACGTCACGATGCCCAATTCCGGCCGCGATCGCGAGGCGCGGGTGGCGATCACCGTGGCCGTGCCGGACAGGGTGTCACCGGGGCGGACCGGACGCAGCCAGCGCACCTCCTCGACGGTCGCCGCCCCAAAGGACGCTGTGCGGCGGAGATAGCTGTCGCAAATCATGCGCATGACCATGGCACAGGTATGCCAGCCGGAGGCCGCCAGGCCGCCCAACAGGGACTGCTCGGCGATCGCGTCATCGAGATGAATGCCTTGCGGATCGAATTCGCGGGCAAAGGCGATCACGGCTTCGCGGGTTACCTTGTAGGGACCGAGCGGATGTTGCCGCCCTTCATGGAAATCCTCAAAATAAAGATCGGTCATTCGGCAACTCCAATGTCGGCCGCATACGCTTCATTCCGTCGCCGCCGGTCTTAAAGCCAAACGGCATCCCGGATGCCGCGCAAGCCCGCAATGATGCGCCGTCGATCTGGGGTCTTGCAGGAAAACCAATGCCTTGCCCGGCTGAGATCCGTTGCCTGCAGCACGGTATTTCATGCTGCAAGGCCTACCGGATGACGTGGTGTATAATGCTGTTTGCCTCTGGAGCAAACTCTATCGGCGCACATAGATCGCCCAGTAGGCCAGGGCGACCCCGCCGGCACCGCCGACAATGTTGCCCAGAGTTACAGGAACCAGATTGCCGATAATGCCGGCGATCGAACCTTCCGCCCCGGCGGCAATCCCCACCGGGATCAGGTACATATTGGCGATCGAATGCTCAAATCCCAAGGCCACGAAAGCGGTGATCGGCCACAAAATGGCGAAGATCTTTCCGATGACACTACGCGCCGCGAAGGACAGCCACACCGCCAGGCAGACCAGGGCGTTGCATAAGATCCCGCGGATGAAGGCCTGATCGGCGGGCAGCGCCAGCTTGCCCGCGGCAATCTTGGCGGCCGTGACGCCGACCGCGCCGCCACCCAGATCCAGGGTGCCCGAGGCCCACACCAACACGGCCATCGCCAAGGACCCGGCGAGATTGGCCAGATAGACGATTGCCCAATTGCGCATTAGCGCGCCGCTCGAAATGCGCCGGTCGACCCAGGCGATCACGATCAGGGCGTTGCCGGTGAACAATTCCGCCCCGGCCACCACCACCAGGATAAGGCCGAGGGAAAAGGCGACCCCGCCAAGCAATCGCGCCGGCCCGAACCCATCGCCGGCACCGGTCATGACGAGCGTGAAAAACATGCCGCCAAAGGCGATGAAGGCGCCGGCAAGGATGCCGAGCACGATCACCGCCAGGACCGGGATCTTGGTCTTGGCGACCCCGGCCTCCTCCACCCGCCTGGCAATTTCGGCCGGCTTATAGGCGTCGATGCCGGTCGGGTGCGGCGGTGCGAGTTGCGGGTCGTTATTCTTGTTCATGAGCCTGTGTTATCCGGTCGCGATAGGCGCTGTCTATCGGTTTCGCTGCATGGCGATGGCGTACAATGCCGGCGGGTTGCTTTCCGGATTTCGGGCGCCCATGCAGGTCATGGAGTGTGGCAGAGGCGGTCGGCCTATCCTGCACTTGTCATTGCCCGGCTTGACCGGGCAAACCAGCAATCAGGGAGTTTTCCGCTTAAAAACAGAAAGTTGTCGCTGTGCACAATCCGCAGATCGCGGTGTGTACTAGGGTCAGGACCCATTAATGTTTTCCATTCTGTTTGATCGGGAAGGTTAGCATGAATGTGAGACCGAGCGCAGGACAGGTCTTGCCTATTCAAGTTCGGTCTTGCTTTCAGGCTGGCCTTCCCGGTCAAACCCGAAGGGCGGGGCTGATTTGCCCGCTGGCGGCGTTAGAGATCCTTGAAAACCAGGCAGGTTTCCGGCGGATCTCTGCCTTGCCAGCAGACAAATCCGCTCCCGCAGAATGGGCAACATTAATGGGTCCTGACCCTAGAAGCCCCGGTCTTCGCCGGGGCATGACAAACAAGGCTGGATAGGTGCTTAATCCGCACATCATCGCGAAAAAGAAAGAAAAAGACGCCATCTCCGGTATTAGTCCAATCCTCAACAAACCGGTTGGGTTCGTCGTCCCCGAATAATTTACCGCTTTGAATACTGCCGCGACCTTCATTATCTTTAATGGGATGCCCGGCAAACCATGCGAACCGCCAAAGGGAGACGTTGATGAGCGACGCAAACGATGCAGTCTTGGACACGGTCGACGTGCTGGCGAAGGCCCAGGCCTGGCGCGAGGCCGGCCGTGACGTGGCCCTTGCGACCGTCGTTCAGACCTGGGGTTCGGCGCCGCGCCCGACCGGCAGTCATTTGGTGATCGACGGCGAGGGCAATTTCGAGGGCTCCGTCTCCGGCGGCTGTGTCGAGGGCGCCGTGGTCGGCGAGGCTCTGGAGGTGATCGAGGGCGGCCAGGCGCGTATGCTCGAATTCGGCGTCGCCGACGAGACCGCCTGGCAGGTTGGCCTCTCCTGCGGCGGCAAGATCCGCGTCTGGGTGGAAAAGGTAGATTAGGA
The DNA here is from genome assembly GCA_965224185.1 of Rhodobiaceae bacterium. GTDB lineage: Bacteria > Pseudomonadota > Alphaproteobacteria > Rhizobiales. The sequence goes on from OZ245042.1 coordinate 2,321,261, forward strand.
CACCAGCTATGGATCTTGCACTCCTTGCTGCCTTGAATGCCGATCGCGCCATGCGGCGGTCGGCAATCCTGGTGACCCCCATCGATGGCGGCCCGCAGCGGCTGGTCCGCGAGGCTGAGGCCAATGCGTCCGACCCGTTGGCCGTTGAAATCGCCGCCCGGTTTCGCAGCGGCAAGTCCGGCATGGTCGAAACGCCCCAGGGCGAGGTGTTTCTGACCGTCCATGTACCACCGCCGCGCCTGGTGGTCATCGGCGCCGTTCATATCTCCCAGGCCCTGGCTCCCATGGCCCGGATTGCCGGTTTTGACGTCATTATCGTCGATCCGCGCACCGCCTTCGCCACGCCGGAGCGCTTCGCCGGTATCGATCTGAGACCGGATTGGCCGCAGGATGTGTTGCTGGATTTGAACATCGAGCCGTTCACCGCGCTCGCCGCACTCACCCACGATCCGAAGATCGACGATGATCCGATCATCCACGCCCTGCAACGCGGCTGTTTTTATGTCGGTGCGCTTGGCAGCCGGAAAACCCATGCCAAGCGGGTCGACCGCCTGAAGGCGGCTGGCGTCGATGACGCGGCCCTTGCCCGCATCCATGCGCCGATCGGCCTCGATCTGGGGGCGGCGACCCCGGCGGAGATCGCCGTCGCGGTTTTGGCCGAAGTGATCGAAGCGTTGCGCCGCCGGCCGGTTGCCGCCGAAGCCGCCGAGACCGGAGCGGCGGCGTGAAATTCGGACCGGTCCCGGTCGCTGAGGCCCTCGGGGCCATCAATGCGCATAAATTGGCGCTAACCGGAGCCACCATCAAAAAGGGCGCGCGCATCGGCGCGGCCGAACAGGCGGCGCTCGCGGCGGCGGGCATCGAAACCGTGATCGCCGCCCGCCTAGACGCGGACGACCTGCACGAGGATGCGGCGGCCCGGCGGATCGCCCGGGCCGCTGCCGGATCGGGCCTGCGCCTCGACCCGCCCTTTACCGGCCGGGTCAATCTGTTTGCCGTTGAGGCCGGCATCCTTCGCGTCGATATCGATACGGTCAATGCGATAAACGGCATTGATCCGGCGATCACATTTGCAACCTTGCCGCAATTTTCTGCCGTCGAGCCCGGTCGCATGGTGGCCACCGCCAAGATCATTCCCTTTGGCGTCGTCGCCGACCGTGTCGAAACGGCTGAAGCCACGATCGCCGAGGTTGGCCCGCCGTTGTGCATCGTCCCTTTCACGGCAAAGCGCGTCGGCGTCATCTCCACCACCTTGCCCAGCCTGAAACGCAAGACAATCGAGAAGACCTTGTCTGTGCTCGCCGAACGCCTGGCGATCGCCGGCGCGACCATCGCCCTCGACGAACGGGTGCCCCATGAGCCGCAGCAGCTTGCCGCCGCCCTGCGGCGCTGTCGTTCCGCGGATGTCGATTTGATTGTCATTTTCGGCGCCTCCGCCGTGGTCGATGCCGACGACGTGATTCCGGCCGCCATTCGCCGCGCCGGCGGCACGGTCCACCATTTCGGCATGCCGGTGGATCCGGGCAACCTTCTGCTTACTGCCGAACTCGATGGCAAGCGGGTCATCGGCGCCCCCGGCTGCGCCCGCTCGCCGAAGGAGAACGGCTTCGACTGGGTGCTGCAGCGCCTGCTTGCCGATATCGACGTGACGCCGGAGGATATCGTCGCCATGGGCGTCGGCGGCCTGTTGATGGAGATCGTCTCGCGGCCGCAACCGCGCGATCCGGCCGAACCGGTGGGTGACGCGGCGCCGAAGATCGCGGCGGTCATTCTCGCCGGCGGCCGGTCGAGCCGCATGGGCGGGCCGAACAAGATGCTGGCGACCCTGGACGATAAGCCTTTGGTGCGCATCGCCGCCGAAGCCGCACTTGCAAGCCAGGCCGATCCGGTGATCGTGGTCACCGGCCATATGCGCGACGCCGTCACCGCCGCCCTTGACGGTCTTGACGTCACCTTTGCCCATAATCCCGATTTCGCCGAGGGCCTCTCCACATCGCTGCGTTCCGGGATCGGCGCCGTGCCTGAAGAATGCGCGGGTGCTATCGTCATGCTCGGCGATATGCCTCGGGTCACCGGGTCCATGGTCGACCAGTTGATCGACGCATTCGATCCCGACGTCGGCGCCCTGATCGTGCTGCCAACCCATGGCGGCAAGCGGGGTAATCCGGTTTTATGGTCCAACCGTTACTTTACTGACTTATTGCAGGTGCATGGTGATGTCGGCGCCCGGCACTTGATCGGCGACAATCCCGATGCCATCGTCGAAGTGGAATTGGGAGCGGCGGTGTCGCTCGATCTCGACACCCCCGATGCCCTGCGGCGCGCCGGTGGCGTATTGCCGGACGCTGATTGAGGCGATGGCAAAAGTGGATTCCAGGGCTGCGAAGTTGAACTTCCCGTCTAACACTCTCCACGTCATCCCGTGCGCTGCGCGGAACGCAGTGATGCGCTGCAGACACGGGGTCTCGGCCTTCGCCAAGCCTGTCCGAACCGCCGAGATCCCGGTGTCTGCGGAGCGGCACTTCGTACCGCACCGCGCACGGGATGACGGCCTCGTCGGTTGCGGTCGTTTCGCCGAGCACGGCGCACAGGATGACGCTGCGGCGCGCCGGCGGCGTGTTACCGGATGCCGATTGAGGCGATGGCAAAAGCAATTTCCAGCGCTGTTAAGCGGAGATTTCCATTTGACTGTCTCCGCGTCATCCCGTGCGCCGCGCAGCACGTAGTGATGCGCTGCAGACACGGGGTCTCGGCCTTCGCCAAGCCTGTCCGAACCGCCGAGATCCCGGTGTCTGCGGAGCGGCACTTCGTACCGCACCGCGCACGGGATGACGGCCTCGTCGGTTGCGGTCGTTTCGCCGAGCACGGCGCACGGGATGACGCTGCGGCGCGCCGGCGGCGTGTTGCCGGATGCCGATTAATGCGATGGCAAAAGTGAATTCTCGTGTTGTGAAGTTGAATTTCCCGTCTAACACTCTCCGCGTCATCCCGTGCGCCGCGCAGCACGCAGTGATGCGCTGCAGACACGGGATCCGGCGTCATGGCACGGCGTTCTATTGTTGAGATCCCGTATTTGCATGGCAGCATTTCATGCTGCAATGCGCACGGGATGACATGAAGAATTATTGATGTTTATGTCTCGATCCGAACCTTAGGAGAGAACCATCATGGACCTTGGGGCCAAACTGGCCGGACGAAAAATTCTCATCACTGGAGCATCAAGCGGGCTCGGCGCCCATTTTGCCCGCGTATCGGCGCGATGCGGTGCCCATGTGGCCGTCGCCGCCCGGCGCGCCGACCGGCTCCGGGAACTGGTAGACGAACTGACGGCATCTGGCGCCGCGAGCGCCCGCGCCTTCGCGCTCGATGTGTCCGATCCGCGATCGATCGAATCCTGCACCGAGGCCGTGTTCGGGTCTCTCGGCGGCTTGGATGTGCTCGTCAATAATGCCGGCGTCAGCGGCCAGGGCCTCGCCCTTGATCTCACCGCCGCCGACTATGATCACGTCATGGACACCAATTTACGCGGTGTCTGGTTGATGGCGGCAGCAGTGGCCCGCCAATGGGCCGAGGCCGGCAGCGGCGGTTCCATCATCAATATCGCCTCCGTGCTCGGCTTTCGGGTCGCCCGGGCGCTCGCTGCCTATGCGGTCTCCAAGGCCGGCGTGGTGCAGATGACCCGCGCGCTCGCCGCCGAATGGGCGCGCCACGATATCCGCGTCAACGCCCTGGCGCCCGGCTATTTTTCCACTGAGATGAACGCTGAGTTCCTGGCGAGCGCCGCCGGCAAGGAGATGCTCAAAGTGGCGCCCATGCGCCGTCATGGAGAATTGGAGGAACTGACGGGGCCATTTCTGCTTCTGGCCACCGACGCCTCGTCCTATATGACCGGCGCCACGATTCCTGTCGATGGCGGCCATATCATCAGTTCGCTGTGACATGGATTCAGATTTAAAATTCGGATTGCGGCTCATTGAATATGTCGGCACGCCCCGCCGGCTGGTCGAGCTTGCCGTGCTTGCCGAGCAGATGGGTTTCGATTCGGTCTGGTTCCCCCACGATCCCTTTATGCGTCATACCTGGGCGATGATGGCGGCGGTAGCCGAGCATACGAGCCGCATCCAGATCGGCACCGTTGGCACCAATCCCTATACGACCGACCCGTCCGAAATCGCCAGCTACATCGCCACATTGGATGACCTGTCCGCCGGCCGCGCCATTCTCGGCCTTGGCCTGCATACCGGGGACATGGTTGGATGGACCGGCCATGACGCGACGAATGTCGTGGAGCGCACCCGCCAGGCCACCGAAATGATCCGTGCTCTGTGGCGTGGCGAGACCGTGGAGCGGGCGACCGGCGAATTTGCCTGGTCCGATCAATGCTATCTGCGCTTCGAGCCGCCAAGGGCGGACATCCCCATCTATATCTCCTGCTTCGGCCCCGACTATATGGCCTTATCCGGCGCGATCGGCGACGGCAGCCTGCCGATGATCACGCCGCCGGAATCGGCCGGCATCATGGCGGCACCGATCATCGACGGGGCGAAGGCCGCAGGCCGCGATCCCGGCGCGGTCGATATCTGCGGCTGCGCCTGGCTGTCGCTGTCTGAGGATGGTGGCGGCACTCTCGATCCCCTGCGCCCCATGGCCGCCTATTTCGGTCCCTATCTGGAGGACCAGGCGTTGGAGACCGTCGGCCTCAGCCGGGCGCATTTCGCCGACATTCGGCAAAAAATCGATGCCGCCGACTATGACGCGGCCTTCGCCTTGGTCGATGGCGACATGTTCAGGCTCGGCCTTGCCGGTGCCCCGGCCGATATCATTCCGCGGATCGAACGAACCTTCGCGCTCGGCGTCACCCATATCAATCTGGGCGGCCCGCTGGGCCCCGACCCGGCAGGGGCGATCCGTTTGATGGGAAGCGAGGTGATCCCGCATTTTCGATGAGGGATTACGAGGATACAGTTACCTGCGTCATCGGGTTAGCTTGTTACCCATGACAATGGCTGATCGACCGCTCGATTAATGGAAGGTAATCTCTGCGACCACGCTCAGCCCGCCGCCGTTACCCGCCGCAAGGTCAGGTTGACGCGGCCGCCTTCTGGAAATTGATCGGTGAACGCGTCAAGCAGCCGCGAGGAGCCACTGAGCACGCGATCGATGCCATGGAATGCGAGCCGGTCGGCGCCGGCAAGCACCACCACGTCGCCGGAGGAAAGCCGCATGGAGCGGGTCGGGCCGCGGCGCGTGGTCCCGCCGAGGCGAAAGACCGCGCTGTCGCCCAGCGACACGGATACGACCGGCGCGGCGAAGTCCTCTTCGTCCTTGTCCTGATGCAGCCCCATGCGGGCGCCGGGTCGATAATAATTGATCAGGCAGGCCTCCGGCGGATGCGGATAATCCGCGACATCGGTCCAAAGGCGCATCAAGGGTTCGGGGATCGGCGGCCAGGGGGAACCGGTTGCCGGATGGCTCGCCTGATAGCGGTAGCCGGCGCGATCGGACACCCAGCCGAGGCTGCCGCAATTGCTCATCATCACCGAAAACGGCTTGCCGGTTCGCGGCATGACCGGCTGAAACAACGGCGCCGTCTTCAGGCATTCGTCAATGCATTGCAGGAGCGCCGACTGGGCGGCTTTTTCGAAATATTCCGGATATCCCTTCATGGCCGGGATTATGAATGCTTAAGGATTTGTTTACCATGATTTGCAAGACGGCTGATGTCCGCCTGGGGCATTTGCCGGTCGCGGAGGCGAAATACGGCGGAAATTTGCCGAAAAGGATATCCATCAATGGCTTGCGGCCTGCCGTTGAGGCTCTTATATACGCCTCGAAGCTTGCGCCACGGGGCTGACTTCAGCGGGCGCAGAGAACCTAGCAAATGGGGACCGGCCGGATTTTTGTCCGGCACGACAAGCAGATGCCTCGAAACGGGGTCTGCGCGGTCTGCCGAAGAAAGAGGTATGAGATGGCTAAGGTAATCGGTATTGACCTCGGCACGACGAATTCGTGCGTCGCGGTTATGGAAGGCAAGGACGGCAAGGTCATTGAAAACGCCGAAGGCGCACGGACCACACCGTCAATGGTGGCGTTCACCGACGAGGGCGAACGGCTCACCGGCCAGCCGGCGAAACGCCAGGCGGTCACCAATCCGGAAAACACGCTGTTCGCGGTCAAGCGGCTGATCGGCCGCCGGTTCGACGACCCGACCGTGGCAAAGGACCAGAAGCTGGTCCCCTATAAGATCATCAAGGCCGATAATGGCGACGCCTGGGTGGAAGCCAATGGCGAAAAATATTCGCCGTCGCAGATTTCGGCCTTCATCCTGCAAAAGATGAAGGAAACGGCGGAAGCCTATCTGGGCGAGACGGTCACCAAGGCGGTGATCACCGTTCCGGCCTATTTCAACGACGCTCAGCGCCAGGCCACCAAGGATGCCGGCAAGATCGCGGGCCTGGACGTGGAGCGCATCATCAACGAGCCGACCGCGGCGGCGCTCTCCTACGGCCTTGACAAGAATGACGGCAAGACGATCGCCGTCTATGACCTGGGCGGCGGCACCTTCGACATCTCGATCCTGGAAATCGGTGACGGAGTGTTTGAGGTCAAATCCACCAATGGCGACACTTTCCTCGGCGGCGAGGATTTCGACATGCGCCTGGTGGAATATCTGGCCGACGAGTTCAAGAAGGAGCAGGGCATCGACCTGCGCAACGACAAGCTCGCCCTGCAGCGCCTGAAAGAGGCGGCAGAAAAGGCCAAGATCGAATTGTCATCCGCCGCGCAGACGGAAATCAACCTGCCCTTTATCACCGCCGATCAGTCGGGTCCGAAACACCTGACCATGAAGCTCACCCGCGCCAAGTTCGAGGCGCTGGTCGACGATCTGGTGCAGCGCACGGTCGGCCCGTGCCAGTCGGCGCTGAAGGATGCCGGTCTGAAATCCGGCGAGATCGACGAAGTGGTCCTGGTTGGCGGCATGACCCGCATGCCGAAGGTCCAGGAAACGGTGAAGCAGTTCTTCGGCCGCGAGCCCCATAAGGGCGTCAATCCGGACGAAGTGGTGGCGATCGGCGCCGCGATCCAGGCCGGCGTGCTGCAGGGCGACGTCAAGGACGTGCTCTTGCTCGACGTCACGCCGCTGTCGCTGGGCATCGAGACACTCGGCGGCGTGTTCACCCGGCTGATCGATCGCAACACCACCATCCCGACCAAGAAGAGCCAGGTCTTTTCGACCGCCGATGACGGCCAGACCGCGGTGACCATCCGCGTGGCTCAGGGCGAACGCGAAATGGCTGCCGACAACAAGGAACTCGGCCGCTTCGACCTGGTGGGCATTCCGCCGGCGCCGCGCGGCGTGCCGCAGATCGAGGTGACCTTCGATATCGACGCCAATGGCATCGTCAATGTTTCCGCCAAGGACAAGGGCACCGGCAAGGAGCAGCAGATCCAGATCCAGGCCTCGGGCGGGCTGTCCGACGACGACATCGAACAGATGGTCAAGGACGCCGAATCCCATCGCGAGGAAGACAAGCAGCGCCGCGAGCTCGTCGAAGCGCGCAACAAGGGCGAGGCGCTTGTCCATTCGGCGGAAAAGACGCTTTCCGAACACGGCGACAAGGTATCGGACGCCGACAAGTCGACCATCGAACAGGCGATCGCCGATTTGAAGACGGCACTGGAAGGCGAGGACCTGGCGGATATCGAAGCCAAGAGCAACGCGCTCGGTGAAGCCTCCATGAAGCTCGGCGAGGCCATGTATGCCGCCTCTCAAGCCGAGGCAGACGAGGCCGCCGAAGCCGCGGAAGCCGCAAGCGAGGCGGCCGATGAGCCGCAGGACGACGTGGTCGATGCGGACTTCGAGGAAGTCAAGGACGACGATCAGAAGAAGTCGGCCTGACGGCAAGGCTGAGTAACGATGACCAATACGGCCGCCTGCAGCAACGATGCGTCCTGCCAGGCGGCCGTTTCATTCCTTCACTTTGTCCAGCCGATTACAGTCATTGGCGGGCAATTGCAGGTCCGGCGGCACCGATAAGGCATTAAAGTCAGTCCATGGCCAAGCGCGATTATTACGAGGTGCTGGGGGTCGGCCGCGACGCCGACGAGCGGACCCTGAAAAGTGCCTTTCGAAAACTCGCCATGAAATACCATCCGGATCGCAATCCGGACGATCCGCAGGCGGAAGCGAGTTTCAAGGAAATCAACGAAGCCTATGACGCCCTGAAGGATCCGGATAAGCGCGCCGCCTATGACCGGTTTGGCCATGCCGCTTTCGAAGGCGGCGGCTTCGGCGGCGGCGCCGGCGGATTCGGCAACGATTTCGCCTCCACCATGTCGGATATCTTCGAGGATTTCTTCGGCATGGGCGGCCGGCGCGGCCATTCCGGGCGCGAGCGCGGCGCCGATCTGCGCTACAATCTGGAGGTCAATCTCACCGAAGCCTATGCCGGCAAGGCGGTGGAGATCCAGGTGCCGACCACGGTGACCTGCGAGACTTGTACCGGCACAGGCGCCAAGCCAGGCACCCAGCCCGCCAGTTGCGGCACCTGCGGCGGCATCGGCCGGGTGCGGGCGAGCCAGGGTTTCTTCACCATGGAGCGCACCTGCCCGCAATGCCAGGGGCGCGGCGAAATCATCACTGATCCGTGCACTTCGTGCAGCGGTTCGGGGCGCACCACCCAGGAGCGGACCTTGTCGGTCAATATTCCGGCCGGCATCGAGGACGGCACGCGGATCCGGCTGTCGGGAGAGGGCGAGGCCGGCCATCGTGGCGGGCCATCGGGCGATCTCTATATCTTCCTGTCGATCCGGCCCCATGAATTCTTCCAGCGTGACGGCGCCGACCTGTTCTGCCGGGTGCCGATCTCCATGACCACGGCGGCCCTTGGCGGCCATCTGGAAGTGCCGACCATGACCGGCGAAAAGACCCGCGTGAAAGTGCCGGCGGGCACCCAGACCGGCAAGCAGTTCCGGCTGCGCAGCAAGGGCATGCCGGTCATGCGTTCCAACCAGACCGGCGACATGTATATCCAGGTTGCGGTGGAGACACCGCGCAACCTGTCGAAGCGCCAACGGGAACTCCTGGAGGAATTCGAGGCGACATCGAACCATGAGACCCATCCCGATTCTGCGGGATTTTTCACCAAGGTCCGCGACTTTTTCGACAGTCTGGGCAATTGATTCCGCTTTAACACCGAGATTTGCAGGACACAGAATGATCGTATTCCTATGGATCTTGGAAAATCCCGGTTGAACCGGTAAAGGAACGGACCGTCATGCGACTCAATGACCACCTTTACGGCTTTGGTCGGATCAGTTGACCCCGGGGGACGTCGTCCCCACCTGATAGACAGATCATTATCGCCGGGTGCTGCCCGGCCCATGCATTTTTTCGGAGATACGCCTCGTGACCTTGCCGATTTCCTCTGCCCGAAAACTGTCCAGCCGCGTCTTTGACGAGGTGCGGTTCTTGAGGAATTGGGTGGAAAAACCACTGACCACGGGAGCCGTCAGCCCGTCCGGCCGGGCGCTGGCACGGCTGATGGCACAGCACGTGGACCCGGATTCGCAAGGGCTGGTGATCGAGCTGGGTCCTGGGACCGGCGTTGTTACGTCGGCGCTGATCGACCGCGGCATTGATCCCGAACGCATCGTGGCGGTGGAATATAACGACAGCTTCTGCACGTTGCTGCGCAAGCGCCATCCGGCGATCACCGTGGTCCAGGGCGACGCCTATCAATTGCGCCCGACGCTGAAGGAGCACGCCGACCAGCCGATCGCGGCGATCGTCTCCAGCCTGCCCCTGTTCAACCGCTCGCCGGTCAACCGGGAGAAGCTGTTGGACCAGGCGCTCGACCTGTTGCCGCCGGGCGGTCCGTTCATTCAGTTTTCCTATGCCCTGGTGCCACCGATCCCCGATGATCCGAAGCGATTTACCTTGGAGCGCACCAATTGGGTGGTCATGAACCTGCCACCGGCGCGGGTTTGGTGCTATCGGGCCTTGGACGCGGTGTAATCCGCCGCCGCGATAGTGAAATTCGGCATGTCCATGCCATAGGCGTGGCGACGTCCCTGCCGCCGCAATCCGGCTTTGATCAAGACATTGTGAGACCGCACATGGCCGGGACTGGCGACGGCGCCGATCCGTGGCAGGCGCAATTTCGCAAAGCCATGGTCGACCAGGGTCCGCGCCGCCTCGCTGGCATAACCCTGCCCCCAGGCGGCCCGTTTCAAACGGTAGCCGATTTCCACGTCACCATAGGGATCCGCCATTGTGGTATCGCCCTCAAAGGGAATGAGAAAGATCCAGCCAAGGAAGCCATCCGGATCCGAACGCGGGGTGATCGTCCAGAAGCCAAGACCTTCGGGCCAATCCATCGCGAAGACGTCCGCATTGAACCGCCGCTCGTCGTCCGGGCTGCTGTCTGGGCGGATAAACCGCATGACCTCAGGATCGCTATCCATGGTCACGCAGGCTTCGAAATCCCGGGAATCGCGTTCGCGCAGGCGCAATCGGTCGGTCACGAGGATTGGCAATGGCATGGTTGCATTCCCTTTAGGTCAAAGATTTTGTAAGTGGATGGACGGTTTGAACGGGTGAGGCAATTGATGACCTATCCAAGGATTTTGGTATTTTCAGGATCGAGCCGGGCCGGCTCCATCAATAGCAAATTAGCGGCGCTGGTGACCCGCGAACTGGCGCTGGGCGATGCGGAGGTGACCCGCATCTCGCTCGCCGACTATCCGCTGCCGATCTATGATGGTGATGACGAGGCGCAAAACGGCGTGCCTGAAAATGCCGCCAAATTGAAGCAGCTCTTCACCGGTCATCAGGGGATCTTCATCGCCAGTCCGGAATATAACGGCTCGGTGACGCCGCTTCTGAAAAACACCATCGACTGGATCTCCCGGGTGCGCGACGACACACCGCCGATCGCCTCTTTCCGCGACCGGGTGTTTGCGCTCGGCGCGGCCTCGCCGGGCGGTTATGGCGGCATGTGTGGCTTGATGGCGCTGCGTCAGATCCTGGTGCAGGCCCTGGGAGCAACTGTCATTCCCGAACAGGTTCTGGTGCCGCGGGCCGGCGACGCATTCGGCGATTTGGACCAACTGACCGACAAGCGCGCGGCCAAGCAATTGCAGACCCTGGTGCGGCGACTGACGATGGAAGCCGGGCGCTATGTAGACCGGGTGTAAGGAATTACGGTTTGCAAATGACCGCTGCGCCGGTGACCAGGTCCGTCAGCGGCGAAATTCCACTCGCGGCCACCGATCTCTTGTGGTTTATGATCGATCGAGGCACCCAGGCATAGCAAAGCGAAGCGAGGATAGATGCCGTGCGTATCGTGACCGTTGCCGCCGCCCAGATGGGGCCGATACAAAAAGCCGAAAGCCGGAAGGCTGTCGTCACACGCATGATCGCCCTGATAGACCAGGCCAAGGCGGCCGGCGCCGACTTCATCGTCTATCCGGAACTGACGCTGACCACATTCTTCCCGCGCTATTACATGGAAGACCAGGCAGAGGTGGACGCCTGGTTCGAGCGCGAGATGCCCAATGCGGCGACGGCGCCATTGTTCGACCGCGCCCGCGACCATGGCATGGCCATGACCTTCGGCTATGCGGAACTGACGCCGGACGGCCACCATTTCAACACATCAATCCATGTGGATGCGGCGGGCACGATCATCGCCAAATACCGCAAGGTCCACCTGCCGGGACATTCCGAATTCGATCCCGAGCGCAGCCACCAACATCTGGAAAAACGCTATTTCGAACCGGGTGATCTCGGATTTCCCGTCTATCGCACAATGGGCGGCCTGTTCGGCATGTGTATCTGCAACGACCGGCGCTGGCCGGAAACCTATCGGGTGATGGGCCTGCAAGGGGTGGAAATGGTGACGCTGGGCTACAACACGCCGTCCTCCAATGCGCAAAATCCGAATGAAAGCCTGGAAGACCGCATGTTCCACAATAGTTTGGTGGTGCAGTCGGGCGCCTATCAGAACAGCACCTATGTGGTGGCGGTCGCCAAGGCCGGCAACGAGGACGGCTATCCACTGTTTGCCGGCAGCCTGATCGTCGGCCCGGACGGCAAGATCCTGGCGGAAGCCAAATCGGAGGACGACGAAATAATGGTCCAGGCCTGCGACCTTGATCTGTGCGCCTTCGGCAAGGAGACGATATTCGATTTCGCCCGCCATCGCCGGCCGGAACATTACGCACGGATCGTCGAACAGACCGGCGTGGTGGAGCCGCCGGCCTGACTTTGCCGTATTCACATCGGTCTTGGATCATAGCTCGCGCCACCATGTACCGATCGGTTCCAACATGAACCACAATAGGTCCAAATCCCCTTCGACAGGGCTCGGCATGCTCTGGGAATCGGTCATTGAAGCCGGTACCAAACCAACCGTATCTGTCTTCGCCCTGCTTGACCGGGCGATCCAGTAAACACCGCGATTGACCGGTGGCGCGTGACGGCAACCTTTTGTTTTTACACCATAAAACACGTCGATTACTGGATTGCCCGGTCAAGCCGGGCAATGACAGTGTGATGTGTGATAGATATGGGATTCTCTTAGCGCCTGACTGATAATCGGACCAGTCGAGGAAATTCCAATGGGAGGGACGCAGGTGGCTGAGTTCGATCTGCTCATTACCGGCGGCACCGTGGCCACGGCCTCAGATACGTTCAATGCCGACGTGGCGGTGAAGGATGGCCGCATCGTGGCGCTTGGCCATGATCTGGGCGACGCCGAGCGCCAAATCGACGCGGCGGGCATGCTGGTATTGCCCGGCGGCATCGACGCCCATTGCCATATCGAGCAGGAATCCTCGACCAGGCTGATGACTGCCGACGACTATTATTCCGGCAGTGTTTCCGCAGCGTTCGGCGGCAATACCTGTTTCGTGCCCTTTGCCGCCCAGCATCGGGGCCAGAGCCTGCGCGACGTCGTCAAAACCGCCCATGACCGGGCCGGGCCGAAATCGGTGATCGATTATGCCTTCCACCTGATCGTCTCCGATACCAATGAGACCGTGCTCGGCCAGGAACTGCCGGCCCTGATCATGGACGGCTATACGTCGTTCAAGGTCTACCTGACCTACGAGATGCTGAAGATTTCCGACCGGCAGATGCTCGACGTGCTGTCGCTTGCCCGGCGCCATGGAGCCATGACCATGGTGCATGCGGAGAACGACGACATGATCTCCTGGCTCGCCGAGCGGCTCTTGGCGGGCGGACACACGGCACCGAAATTTCATGGCGTCGCCCATGCGCCGCTTGCTGAATCGGAGGCCGCGCGCCGGGCGATCGATCTGGCGCGGCTGGTGGATGCGAAGCTTTTGATCGTCCATGTCTCCGCGCCGGAAGCCGCCGACGCCATTTTGGCGGCCCGTAATCGCGGCCTGCCGATCTATGGGGAAACCTGTCCGCAATATCTGTTTTTGACCCGCGACGACCTCGATCGCGAGGGCATGGAAGGCGCCAAATTCTGCTGCTCGCCGCCGCCGCGAGACGCCGCCGCGCAGGAGGCGATCTGGCGCGGCCTGACGAACGGCACGTTCCAGGTGTTTCATTCCGATCACGCCCCCTATCGGTTCGATGCGTCCGGCAAGCTCAATGCCGGCCCCAATCCGACATTCAAGACAATCGCCAATGGGGTGCCGGGCCTGGAGGTGCGCATGCCGCTGCTTTTCAGCGAGGGGGTCGGGACCGGCCGGTTGACGCTCAACGAATTCGTGGCGCTGACGGCCACCAATGCGGCCAAGATCTATGGGCTTTATCCGCGCAAGGGGACGATTTGCATCGGCGCCGACGCGGATATCGCGATCTGGGATCCGACCTGGAAACGCACCATTTCCCAATCCATGCTGCATGACGCCATGGACTACACCCCCTATGAGGGCCGCATTGTCACCGGCTGGCCGCGCATGGTGATCAATCGCGGCCGGGTGATCGTGGAGGACGAAACGCTGAAAGTCGATCGCGGGTCCGGCCGTTTCGTCGAACGCAAGCCGGCACCGCCAGACCGGGACGGCTTTGGACCAGGGGCACCGCTGGCGCCCGGCAACAGCTTCGGAGCGGATCTAAACTAGCCGGCCTGGATCTTTTGCCATGAGCACTCAGATGCGGACCATTCTGGTCATCAATCCAAACTCCAACCAGGCGGTCACCGATGCCATATCCGATGCCGTGGCGCCGCTCCGGCGGCCGGATGTCACGATCGATTGCATGACGCTTGCTGAAGGCCCGTTCGGCATCGAAAGCCAGGTGGATGCGGATAAGGTAGTCCTGCCTCTGCGCGACCTGGTGACGCGCCGGGATGATGCGGATTGTTTCGTCATTGCCTGCTATTCCGATCCCGGGCTTGCCGTCTGCCGCGAGGCCACCGAAAAGCCGGTGCTCGGCATCCAGGAATGCGGCGTGCTCACCGCCCTTGCCCGGGGCGACCGCTTCGGGGTGATCGCAATTTCTGAGCGCTCGATCAAACGGCATATCCGGGCCATGCGCCGAATGGGAGTGCTCGACCGGCTGGCCGGTGAACGGGCGGCCAATCTCACCGTCGCCGAAAGCGCCTCGGGCGAGGGCACCCTGGCGCGGCTTGCCGGCGTCGGCAGGGAACTGCGCGACGATCTGGGCGCCGATAGTGTGGTGCTCGGCTGCGCCGGCATGGCGGCGCACCGGGCGGCGCTGGAGCGGGCGCTCGGCATTCCCGTAGTCGACCCGGTCCAGGCGGCCACGGTCATGGCGCTCGGCCTGGTGGTGCTTGATACCAAGGGCGGTTAAAGGGATTCACAAAGTCACACCACACAATCATCGTTCATAGTGAAGCTGAACGAACACAACGGGCATTAATTGAACAGGCTGGACACCGACTTCTCCAGCGCCGTCCGGGAAATTGCCTCGCCCAGCAGATGCGCGATCGAGATGACGCGTACATTCGGGGCGGCTTCGACGGCGGCGGTCGGCTGGATGGAATCGGTGATGACCAGTTCCTTCAGCCGGGACGCGGTGATCCGCGACACGGCGGCGCCCGAAAGCACACCATGGGTAATATAGGCGGTGACGCTGGTGGCGCCCTTTTCCAACAGCGCGTCGGCGGCATTGCACAACGTGCCGCCGGAATCGGCGATGTCGTCGACCAGAATGCAGTCGCGGCCATCCACGTCGCCAATAATGTTCATGACTTCCGATTCGCCCGGCCGCTCGCGGCGCTTGTCGACGATGGCGAGCCGCGCGTCGATGCGCTTGGCGAGCGCCCGCGCCCGCACCACGCCGCCGACATCCGGCGAGACCACGACCACATTGTCGGTCTCGTAATGGTCCCGGATATCGCGGGTCATCACCGGGGCCGCATAGAGGTTGTCGGTCGGGATATCGAAAAAGCCCTGGATCTGTCCGGCATGAAGATCAAGGGTCAGCACCCGGTCGGCGCCGGCCTCGGTGATCAGATTGGCGACCAGCTTGGCCGAGATCGGCGTCCTTGGTACCGACTTGCGGTCCTGCCGGGCATAGCCGAAATAGGGCAGGACGGCGGTAATCCGGCGCGCCGAGGCCCGGCGCAGGGCGTCCATCAGGATCAGGAGTTCCATTAAATGGTCATTGGCCGGGAAGCTCGTCGACTGCATGACGAAGACGTCCTCGCCACGGACATTTTCATGGATCTCGACGAATATCTCCTGGTCGGCGAAGCGGCGCACCAGGGCCTTGGCCACGGGAATCTGCAGGTAATCGGCGATGGAGTCCGCGAGAACGCGGCTGGCGTTTCCGGCAAACAACTTCATAGCCGAACTGACCTCAGACTACAGACCCAATCCGGGAGCGCGTTTCGCATCTTCGTCCAGTCTGCCGGATATTGACGCAACCCAATTCCGCCGACCCTGCCCGCTCATCGTGCCCCCGGCACGCGGCGGTTTGTATCAAGTGCATGATGCAAGGGCAACCGCAGAAAACCCATTGGCGACGGATTGCGGCCGCCATCCACAGCCTAGTATGGTGGATCAGAGATACGACACTAGAGCCAATTCTCGCCCAATCCATGATCAGCGGCGGGCGCTGGTGATCCAGGTCTTCAGGCTGTCGACCGTGCGGGTGGCCACGGTCTGCAGGGTCGACCCGGATATGCCGGCCCACGGATCGCCGGCCGATCCGTTGGACGATTCCTGCCCGGTCAGTCGGTGCACCCGGCGGTTGGAGGCATCGTAGATGTCGTAGACATAGACCAGGACGGTCGCCGTATTATCGCCGGCCGCGCTCAGATAGCCACGCACCCGATAGGTGGCCCGGGCGTCGGACCGCCGGGCGACTTTCAGGTCTTCCCGGCGCGCAGCGGCGCCGATCTTGCGTGACAGATCGTCGGCGATATTGCCGGGCGCCCCGATGAAGGGGTCGAAGGCAAAGGTCGCCTGGCCGGCCGGTACGGAGGGTGCCGGCGCCGCCGGTTGGGTCTTGGCCGGAACGGCGGCCGCGGTCACCGGCTGCGAAACATCGGCGGAGCAACCGGCAAGGATCAGGGCGAATACGCCCAGGGTCGCGGCGGCGAAGGGTCGCAATATCACTGTTATCCTCAATCCTAAGACAGTCATCAAAATACGTCGCCTCACGACCGGACCGCCAGGTCCAATGGCAGGGTCGAGAGCGGTTCAGGCTCGCCCCCGGTGGTCAGATAGGTGCGGCCGAGGGTCATCGCCGCGCCGGCCTCGCTGTCCATCAAGATCATATGAGCGAACAACACCATATTCGGCGCGATTTCAACCGGATTGCCGCGATAGAACATGGGCCAGTCCATCCAACTGGGGGCAAACCGCGCGCCGAGCGAATAGCCGCAGGCATTGAGGCGATGGGGATGCAGCCCGCGGGCATCGATCTCGGCCGCATGGGCGTCGAAGACATCGCCGAATGTATGGCCCGGCCGCATCACCTGCTCCACCGCGTCCAGGGCGGCGCGGCAAGCCTCATGCAAGTCCCCATGGCGCGGCGACGACTTGCCGACCACCACGGTGCGCATCAGCGCGACGTGATAGTGGCGATAGACGCCGGCGAATTCCAGGGTGATCTGGTCGTTCGCATCAAGGGTGCGGCGCCCGGTGACATAGCGGCACAATAGGGCCTGTTCGCCGGAGCCGATGATGAAGGAATTGCCCGGATAATCACCACCGCCGGCAAGCACGGCACCCTGCATGGCCGCCAGGATGCCGGCCTCGTCGGCGCCGGGGCGAATTTCCGCCAGGCCCGCCTCATAGGCGGCATCGGCCAGTTTTGCGGCGTCGCGGATGAAGGCGATTTCGGCGACGCTTTTTATTGCCCGCTGCGCGGAGACCAGGTCGGAGGCATCTTCCAGGTCGCCGAAGGTGCGCAGATGCTCGTCGACCGCCCGGCCATTGGCGGCGGTCAGGCCGTGGGTATCGTATTCGACCCCGATACGGGCGCCGAGCAGGTCGAGTTCAAACAGGATTTCGCGCAATTGGACGGCCGGCGCCGCCTCGCCGCGATCGGCCCAAACGCGGATATCGGTAATGTTGGAGGTCAGCTCCGCCTGGCGCTGATCGGCGGACCGGGTGAGCAGAACCTTGCGCCCGTCGCGGGTCAGAACGAGGCATTGGAAGAAGCAGAAGCCGAATGTGTCGTAGCCGGTCAGCCAATACATGCTTTCCTGGGCGAACAGCAGCATGACGTCGAGATCGCGCTCGGCCATGGCGGCGATGGTGCGCGCCTGTCGGCGATCGAACTCGGTTTGCGAGAAATGCAGGGCCATGGCGGGTCGGGTCCTCAGGTAATCGCAATCGCCGACAACATGCGCCCATAATCGGGCTCGCCGTTATGGGTGGTGCGGCGATAAGAGAAGAATCGGTCCGGCGCGCCATAGGTACACAGATTTAGATTCTCCACCCGGCCGATGCGGTTGGCCGTCAGGCGATCGACAATATAGGCCGGCAGATCGAACATGGCATGACCGTCGCGCCGTGAGGGGGCGAAATAGCGCCCGTTGGCGGCATCGGCGTCGATGAAACGCTGCTTGTATTCCGGCCCGACCTCATAGGCGGATCCGGAAATGGTCGGACCGAGCACGGCAACGATCCGCGACCGGTCGGCGCCGAGGCCGGTCATGGCCTCGATGGTGGCTTCAAGGATGCCGCGCAGGGCCCCACCCCATCCGGCATGGGCGGCGCCGATAATCGCGGCATCGGGATCGGCGAACAGAACCGGTCCGCAATCGGCGGTCGACACACCGATCATGACGCCCGGGCGATCGGTGACCACGGCATCGCCGCGCGGCCCGGTCTTGCGTCCCCAGGGTTCTTCAACCGTGATCGCATCGGCGGAATGGATCTGATAGGGCAACGCCATATGGTCGGCGGTCAGCCCGAATTCGGCGGCGGCGCGGTTACGATTCTCCAGGACGGCCGGGCGGGCATCGTCGGAGCCGAGACCCACATTCATGGAGTCATAAATGCCTTTCGAAACGCCGCCCAAACGGGTGAAGAAGGCGTGGCGGATGCGGTCCGATGCGCTCAAGGCCGCGGTGGTGATCATGACGGCGCTCCCTGCTGCGGGCGATCCTGCGCATTGGCCGGTGACGTGTCAAACCCGAAAGTGGCGCAACCGGGCCGGGTCACCGCGATAACCTTGAACAAGGTACCCATCTGGTCGGGCGTCGCGAGCCGGTCGACGGCCCGCTGGATCTCGGCCTGAATGTCGGCGGTCTTATGGGCGCCCAATTGACCGGCCCGTTCAAGCAGGCCAAGCGCGCGCAAAAACGCGCCCTGCTCCACCGGTCCGTGGACCGCCGCCCCTTGGGCCCGCGCCGCCTCGGCCAATGCATGGAAATCCACATGGGCGGTCAGATCCGCTTCACCGGGATCAGCGAGCGGATCGACGGGCGCATGGTCGCGCAATGCCTGCAACGTGTCGCCGAAGGCCGGTCCGCAATAGCCATAATCGACGATCAGGGCGGCGCCGCCATGGTCCATGATCCGTCCGGCGATTTCGGCCATCAGGGCGATACCGGCGGGACACGCTTCCCGGACGGTTCCGGTTTTCGGCGGGCCGGGCATCGCCTGATCGGCCGGCGGCAGGGATGGCGGACCGAGGCCCAAAGTCAACACGCCGGCATGGTCAAGGCCGATCGTTCTCGGATGCCAGGTGCCGTGTTGATGGACCAGTTGATGGATCGGCAGGGCGTCGAACAATTCGTTGGCGACGAGGAGAGTTGGTCCGGCCGGAATATCGCCCAGCCGATCGGCCCAGGTGATCGCGACGTCCACGTCCTTCAAGGTTCGCTCCTGAATTGTCCGCAAGCGCGGGCTGGTCTCCACCAAATAGACGTCAAGGGACTGGCGATAATCGGTGTCAAGGGCGCTGACGCGCAGGATATCGGCCATCAAGGTGCCGCGTCCGGGACCGAGTTCCACCAGATGGACCGGGTCGGGCGCGCCGATCTGGCGCCACATGGCCAGCAGCCAGACGCCGATCAATTCGCCGAACAATTGGCTGATTTCCGGCGCCGTGGTGAAGTCGCCGGCGGCGCCGAACGGATCGCGGGTCATGTAGTAGCCATGTTCGGGATCGCCGAGGCACAGGGCCATGTAGTCGGCGACGGTGATCGGGCCCTGGGCCCGGATCATTGCCCGCACCTTCTCCCCAAGCGCGGTCATGCGGGCGAGGCACCGGTGTCGCGGTGGCGGCGGAGCGCGATCACCATGACCAGGGCGCCGGCCAGCATCATCGGTATGGAGAGCAGGATCCCCATGGTCAGGCCGCCGGCGAGGAATCCGATATGGGCGTCGGGCATGCGAAAAAACTCGACCACGATGCGCGCCAGGCCGTAGCCGAAGGCGAAGGCGCCGCACAGGAAGCCGGGGCGCTGAAACCATCCCCGGCGCGCCAGGACGACAAGGACGACGAACAGCAGAGCCCCCTCAAGCGCGGCCTCGTAGAGCTGGCTCGGATGGCGCGGCGCCGGCCCGCCATCCGGGAACACCATGGCCCAGGGAACGTCGCTGACACGGCCATAGAGTTCACCATTGATGAAATTGGCCAGACGCCCGAAAAACAGGCCGATCGGCGCGACGACACCGATGACGTCGAACAGCGACCAGACATTCAGGCGCCGGGCGCGGGCAAACAGGATCATGGCGATCGTTGCGCCGAGGAAGCCGCCATGAAAGGCCATGCCCCCCTGCCAGACCCGGAAAATACGCAGCGGATCGGACCAGAAACCGGGGCCGCCATAAAACAGGGCATAGCCCAGGCGGCCGCCGATAATGACACCGATCGCCGCCCACAGCAGGAAATCGTCGATATCCACCGGGCTCGGGCGGTCACGGCCGGCCCAAAGCGCATCGTCGGCCACCAGACGCCGCGCGTAGCGCCAGCCGAGCAGCAGGCCGAAGACATAGGCCAGGGCATACCAGCGGATGGCCAGCGGCCCGATTTCGATCAGCACCGGATCGATGGCCGGAAAGGGCAGAACGAAAACGGACATTTCCTGCTTCTCTTCATTAATTCGGTCGCGGCGCACCTTGCTGCGGTGCCGTCGCACGGTCAAGCGTTGCGATGGCGGACGCCCCGCGACAATGCGGTCATATTGAACTTTGGCCCGCGGAGGCTTAGGTGTTGGTGGGGCCGAATTGTGGAGACTATTCATGACCCAGACTTCCAACCGTCTGTTCGACGAATTCGCCAAGCTTATGAACGACGCCGCCGGCGTTGCCCAGGGTGCCCGGCGCGAGCTTGAAACCGTGTTCAAGTCGCAAATGGAGCGGTTCATCGCCGACATGGACCTGGTCAAACGCGAGGATTTTGACGCGGTCAAGGACATGGCGGCGCGGGCGCGGGAAGAAAACGAGGCTTTGGCGGCCCGCCTGGAGGCCCTGGAAGCACGACTGGAAAAGGCGCAGAAGCCAGCCAAGACAACCAGAAGAAAACCGGCGGCGCGGTCGACCGCAAAGAAGACAACGTCGAAGTAAGCCGCTTAAATACCAGCGAATACCTATATTATTCGCGGTTCTGCATGCTGTCGGCCCCTGGTAATTCTAACAATCCACAGGTTTTTCCACCGCTGTAGACTATCCCCCCATCGCCAACTGGGCACGGTACGTATATATATTGATTCGTAACGTAGATTCTCGTTTGTGCGTAACACAACCGTCATCTGCCGTGGTGAAACTGCCGTCACCACAGACGTGTAAATCACCGATAGTCGCTTAGTACCGTTCTTCTGTTCGCCGCGATAGGCGCGCATCGTCAACTTGCCGTTGCAAGCAGCAAAGGGTCGGGCCATGAGCCTCCTCGATATCAATTACGACGGACCGGAGAACCCGGTTGACGCTATCGAAACCGTTGCCGCCATTCAGGATTGGGTGTTCGAGCGGTCCGGCGACGACGAAATCACCGTGTCGGTGGACGGGCAATGGAGCACTTATCAGGTCTCCTTTTCCTGGCTGCAAGACCACGAGGCCGTGCATCTGGCCTGCGGATTTGACCTGAAGGTGGTCGAAACCCGGCGCGAGGAGGTGGTCCGCCTCCTGGCTCGGATCAACGAACAAATGTGGATGGGGCATTTCGATCTCTGGCCCCAGGAGGGCATGGTCATCTATCGCCAGTCACTGCTTCTGGCCGGCGGCGCCGATGTCACCCATGGGCAGATCGAAGGCATGCTGGACAATGCCATTGCCTGCTGCGAATCCTATTATCAGGCGGTGCAATTCGTGGTGTGGGCCGGACAATCGGCGGAATCCGCGCTCGCTACGATCATGTTCGAGACGGTCGGCGAGGCATGAGCCTTAACGGTGCCACGCCGCTGGCCCTGGTCGGGGCCGGCAAAATGGGCGGCGCCATGCTCGCCGGCTGGCTGCAACGGGGCATCGACCCGGCCGGAGTGACGATCATCGATCCGGCGCCGCCGCCGGATATGGCCGACATGATCGCCAAGGCCGGACTGGCGCATGTCACCGCGCCGCTGGCCGGATTGACCGCGGCGGTCCTGGTAATCGCCGTCAAGCCGCAAATTATGGATGCCGTCCTGCCCGGACTTGCGGGCCTGGTGGATGCCGAGACCGTCTCAATATCCATTGCCGCCGGCACGACACTCGGCACATTGACCGCCCATCTGGGTGCCGGCACGGTGGTGCGCGCCATGCCCAACACACCGGCCCAGGTCGGCCGGGGCATCACGGTCTGTTGCGCCGACGACACATTGACGGAGGCCAAACGGGCGCTGGTCGGCGATCTGTTGTCGGCGATCGGCAGCGTCGGCTGGGTCGATGACGAGGCGCTGATCGACGGGGTCACCGCGGTGTCGGGCTCCGGCCCGGCCTATGTGTTCCTGCTCGCCGAATGCATGGCGGAGGCCGGACGACGCATCGGCCTGCCGGACGAGCTGGCGATGCGGCTTGCCCGGGAGACGGTCGCCGGAGCCGGGGAACTGCTCTACCGGTCGGATGTGGACGCGGCGCAATTGCGGCGCAACGTGTCGTCGCCCGGCGGCACCACGATGGCCGCGCTCGAAGTCCTGATGGGCGAGCCGGGCCTGCAGCAATTGATGGACAAGGCCATCAAGGCCGCCGCCGACCGCAGCCGGGAACTGGCGCGGCCGGACGGGGATTGACCAGCAGTCACAGGTGCCAAGCGTAGCCTCAACGTTTCATCATGAAACGCAATCTGTCAGGCTGACTGTCATGCAAATTGATTCGTCGGACCGAAAATCACCCCAAGTCATTCCCGCAAAAGCGGGAATCCAGGGTAATAAAACGACGGCCGTTGTGTTTGGTCCTGGATTCCCGCTTTCGCGGGAATGACTATCTCTTCGATAGGTGTTGGTAGTGACCAGTCCGAAACCGTCTAGACGTGCTGGCCGCCATTGATGTGGATTTCCGCGCCGCTGACATAAGACGACGGCGCCGTGCACAGAAAGTGGATGGTGTCGGCCACCTCTTCCGGCCGGCCGAGGCGGCGCAAGGGAATGTCGCCGACCAGATCCTCGGTCCCCGGCGACAGGATTGCGGTGTCGATTTCGCCCGGTGCGATGGCGTTGACGCGAACGCCGTGCGGGCCGAAATCGGCCGCCATTTCCCGGGTCAGGCTGGCGAGCGCCGCTTTCGACGTCGCATAGGCGGTACCAGCGAAGGGGTGCACCCGGCTGCCGACTATGGATGTCACATTGACGATCGACCCGCCGGCCGCCTTCAATTCGCCGAACAAACCGCGGGCGAGCATGATCGGGGCGAAGAAATTGACCTGAAACACCGTGCGCCAGGCGTGCATGGTGGTGGTCAGGGAATCAAGCCGCGACCCGTCGTCGCCCTTGGGGCTGATCGCGGCATTGTTGACCAGCGCGCTCAGTTTGCCGCCCTCTTCGGCGATGCGGGTCCGCATTTCGGCCACGGCCACGCCCAAATTGTCGGCATCGGACAGGTCCACCTGAATATGATCTTCCGGCCCGCCCGGCCAGGGGCATTTATCGGAAAAGGCCTGTCTGGAACAGGTGATGACCCGCCATCCGGCGGCGGAAAACCGCTTCACGGTGGCATGGCCGATACCGCGGCTGGCGCCGGTCAATACCAGGGTCGGTCTCTTGCCATCATCGCTCATCGGCTCGGTCCGGACTGTCGTTGGAAGCGTCGGGCGAATCTAGCTTAGTCCGAGGCAGAATAAAACAGTTTCCGTGGCGCGGCAGCGGGGCCGCGGCGCCGGCCGCGTTGCCCGATGTCATTCCTCCTCGCCGATCGTCACCACCGGACCGCCGGCGGCCTCGGCATCGGCGCGGTCATGGGTGACCAGCAACACCGGCAGGCGGCGCTCGGCAACCTTGTCGAAGACGAGCCGGCGCACCTGGTCGCGCAGGCCCACATCGAGCTTGGAAAATGGTTCGTCCAGCAACAATGCCTTGGGTTCCGACAACAGGACCCGCATCAGCGCCACCCGGGCGCGCTGGCCGCCGGACAAGGTGGCCGGATCGCGGTCGCCATAGCCGCTCATGCCGACTTCGCCCAAGGCGGCCTCGGCGATCTGGCGGCGGGCGGCGCGGTCGCGGATATTGGCCGGCACGGCGAACATCAAATTACCGCCGACCGATAAATGGGGAAACAGGAGATCATCCTGGAACAGGATACCGATGCGCCGGGCCGCCGCCGGCAAATCGGTCAGGTCGACACCGTCGAGCCACACCCGGCCGGTGGCGGTAAATCCCGGTTCCACGACACCGCCGATCACGGAAAGGAGGCTGGACTTGCCTGAGCCGCTGGGGCCCATGACGGTGACCACCTGGCCGGGCTCCACGGCCAATGACAAGGCCAAGAGCTCCCGGCCGCCGACCGTGATCGTCAGGGAATCAAGATATAGCCCTTTCACGTCCAGATCCGGTTTGATAATGGTCATGCATTGACCTTGAAGTAGCGGCGATTGCGATAAACCAAAGCCGGAATGCCTAATGCCAGGGCGAAACCGGCAAGCGGCAGCAGCATCTGCAGGATCGAATATACACCGATCGCCCGGCGGTCGGCACCGGCGGCAAGGGCGACGGCTTCGGTGGTGATTGTCGGCCAGCGTCCGGCGCCGATCAACAGGGTCGGCAGATATTGGCCGATGGATACCGCAAACCCGACGGCGAAGGCGATCAGGACCGGGCGAACCAACATGGGCAGCCGAATGCGCCAGAAGGCGGTATTGGCGCTTTTGCCGAGGCCGGCGGCCACCCGCAAGTAGCGGGCATCCCAACCCCGCCAGGGATCGCCGAGCGATAAAAACACATAGGGCATAACGAACACCAGATGAGCGGCCACCAGCGCCGGCAGGGAGCGGTCGAGCCCGAGGCGCAGGAACCACACCTGCAGGCCGAACAGGAAGGCCACCTGGGGCACCAGAAGCGGGAAATAAAGCACGCCTAAGGCGCGGATATCCACCGTCTTGCCGGTTCGGGCCTCGCGCTCCAGACAGGCAAGCGTCACGGCGACGGCGATCGCCGCGGCGCCGACACCGATTGTAATGGACATTAACAAGGGATCGAGCGCATTCGGCAGATGGCGCAGCCAATTGGCGCCGGTGAGCCGGGACGGCAGGGCGTCCGGAAACCGCCAATAGCCGGCAAAGGACCAGACCGCCAGACAGGCAAGGCCGAAGACGATCGCCGCGGCCGATAGGACCATCAGCCCGGTGCCTGCCCGTTGCAGCGCCCGGTCGCCCCGGCCGCGACCGCCGGCCACCAGCCAGGGCGCGGCCAGGCGCGCCACCAGCCATTCGCCAAGGCGCCACAAACCCATGGCGGCGATAGTCACCAGCAATTGCAGGATGGCGCCGGCGGATGCGGTGAGCCGCATGGCGAGATCCGGATCGCCCATCCATTTGACCAATTGCACAGCGAGCGTCGGCGGTGTCGTGGGACCGAGAATGATCGCCACGTCGACCACCGACGAGGCATAGGCGATGACCGCATAGACCGGCAGGCGGATTTGCGGGTAAAGGCGGGGCAGCACGATCTTCATCCAACCGGTGACCCGACCGTATCCGAAGCCGGCGGCGACCCGGCGCATGCGATAGGCATCGGTCTGTGGCAGGGCGGCGAGCGTCATCAGGAGCAGGAACGGGACTTCCTTGGCGATCAGGCCGGCCATCATGGCAAGACCCAGGGGATCGTTGACGATCAGCACATCGGGCGGACGGTCAATCCCCGTCAGGTCCGGGGACAGGATCCGCATGATCCAGCCGGACGGAGCGATCAAAAAGGCCAGGCCGAAGGCGGCGGCAGCATGGGGCACCGATAGGAGGGGCGACACAATGTGCTGCAGCACCGCGAAGCGACGGGTGCCGGTGGAGCCGGCGACGAATAACAGCACGATCGCAAGCGAGATGGCGGCCGTCACCGGGCCGGTCGCAAAGCTGATCGCCGCCGATTGCCAGATGCCCGGCGTCGCAAACACCATCCGCCAGGGGTCCAGGCTGAACGCGGTGCCGCCGAGCACCGGCAGATAGCCGAAGGCCGGCAAGAGCGAGCCTACCAGGCCGGCGGCAACCGGCCCGATCAGGATGGCAATCGCCAGGATCGGGCCGAAACGCAGCATGGTGACGGGCGGTGCCCTATTGGGCCCCGTAGCGGGCGATCCAGGTTTTTTCCAGTTCCACCATCCAGGTGGAATGGGGTTCGGCAAGCGCCCGGCCAAGCTGTGCCGGCGTCAAGGTGGCGACCCCCAGATCCAAAGCCGCGAACCGGGCCTTGTCCTCCGGCTTGAGGGCCGAGATGGCGAGCACGGTCGGATCGCCCCAGATAGCCGGGTCCTGCTTGCGGGCCTGGGCTTGCGCCGACATCAGGAAGTCGGCGACGACCAGCGCGCCGGCCTTGGCATTGGCGTTGAAGGGTATGGCGACGAAATGGGTGTTGCCGATAGTACCGCCATCAAACACATAGGTGCGCACCGTGTCCGGCAACTGGCCGTTGGCAATGGCGCTGGAGGCACTGCCAGGATTGAAATCGAAGGCGATGTCAGTCTCGTTGTCGGCAAAGAGCGTGCGCAGCGCGGATTTGTTCTGCGGAAAGGCGCGGCCACCGCGCCAGGCATGGCCATGCAGGGCGTCGAGGAAGGCAAAGAGCGGCCCCGTGGTCTGTTCGAACGTATCCATGTTCACCGGCTTCAGGAGCAGGGACGGATCGGCGATGAATTCGTAGAGCGCCTGCTTCAAAAACGTGGAACCGAGAAAGTCAGGCGGTTGGGGATAGGTGAACCGGCCGGGATTTTTTGCCGCCCAGTCACGCAGGGCTGCCATGGATTTCGGCGGCGACGGCAAGCGTTTTTTATCATGCATGAAGACCAGTTGCGCCATGCCCCAGGGGGATTCCAATCCGTCGGTGGGGACGGTGAAATCCGTTGTGATCGTCGGCTTGGAGGCGATATCGACGAGAGCGTAGTTGGGCAGGCGGTGGGCCCAGCCCGGCGTCATCAACAGCGCGTGGCGCTTCATGGCGGCGAAATTCTCACCGTTGATCCACACCAGGTCGACCGAGCCGCCATTGGTTTGACCGGCCGCTTTTTCCGCAAGCACGCGGCTCACCACATTGGCCGTATCGTCGACTTTGACATGCACCAGCTTGACACCGAAGCGGCTCTCCACCTGGCGGCCGGCCCAGGCGATATAGTCGTTGATACGGACCTCGCCGCCCCAGGCATGCCAATAGACGGTCTGGCCGCGGGCCTGGTCGAGAACGGCCTGCCAATTGCTCGGATCGGGATTTTCGGCCTGCGCCGCGCAAAGCGGCATCGACAAGGCGGCCGCCAGCACAGCCATATGGACATTGAAACGCACGGTTATCGACTCCCCTTTTTCGCCTGCCCCGATAGAGCGGCCCCGGGGACGATCGTCAACACACAACCCGGTGACCCTTTGGTGATTGCCGGTTTATCGGTGCATGTGTCGGATCACCGCCGCCGTCAACCGGTTCCGGCTTCCAGGCGCCCGTCGGCTTTGATCACAGCCATCCTATGTCGAAGTCAAGATCCGATAGCGCCCGGTCCAGCGCTTCCGCCACATCACGGCCGACCGGGCGGAAGGGCGGCCGAAGCCGGGCCCAGGTGTCGTTGCCGGTCTTCAGCGCCAGATAGGCCTTCATCACGGCGATCGGCGGGCCGGCATCCTGGACGGCCATGCGGATGGCGGTCGCCCGGTCCTGCAATGCGTCCGCTTCGCCGCTATCCCTGTTGGTGAAGACGGACCGGATGCCGGCGGCATTGATGTTACCGGTGGCGGTGATGCAGCCGGCGCCGCCGGCGCGCAGGCCGTCGAGCAGGAACACCTCGGATCCCGGGAACACATCGAAGCCGGCATCGATGTCGATAAAGCCGCTGATGCTTTCCCAATCGCCGGAGGAATCCTTCAAGCCCGCTATACGGTCGGGAAAGGCGGCGAGCAGGCGGCGGACCAGGTCCTTGGACCAGCCGACCACGGCGACCGGCGGGATATGATAGAGATAGACCTTGGCCGGCGCGCCGTCGGTGCGGCGCATCATTTCGGCGACGAATTCGAACAGGCCATCATCGCTGGCGGCGGCGCCCTTGTAGTAGAATGGCGGCAGCAGCAGGGCACCGGCGGCGCCGGCCTGCGCGGCATGGGCCAGCAGGTCCGCGGCCTCGGTGACCGAACAGGCGCCGACGCCGGGCATCAGGCGGTCGCCGGCAATGCCGGATGCACATAAACTGTCGAGCAGGGCCATGCGCTCGGCGGCGCTCATGGAATTGGCCTCGCTGGTGGTACCGAACACGGCCAATCCGTCAGCACCCTCTTCCAGCAATTGGTGACAGAACCGCACGTAAAGTGCCTGGTCGGGCGCCAGGGACTCCGTAAAGGGCGTCAGGACCGGCACCAGGACGCCGGAAAATGGGCCGCGCATGGATGATTGCCTCCTCGGTCTGTCGATTTCCGGATTTCATGCCTTCAATGACACCATTGCCGGCCGATGTACAGCCAGCGCCAGGACCTGCGGCGATTGACCTTCGCATCCATTGCGCCTAGTCCAGGGACTTGATCATAGCGCGCAAACTGGAAACCCCGTGCCGTCGAAATCCGCCCGTCACCAACGCCGCCAAGGGTCGAAATCCGGCCCCGACCGCGATCGCCGCGTTGAATTGAGCGCGGAGCATCGGCGACCAATCGCGACGACCGCGTCCCCGCCCCGGCTCGCGATCTGTGACGGCTGGGACGATTACCGGCTGATCGACAGCGGCGGCCGGCGGAAACTGGAGCGCTATGGCGCCTTGACCCTGGTGCGGCCGGACGACCAGGCGCTCTGGCAACCGGCCTTGGATCCGGCAGCATGGGAGAAGGCCGATGCGGTGTTTTCCGGTGGCGGGGATCATGACGGCGGCCGGTGGGCCTTGGCGTCCGGCACGCCGCAAGCCTGGCCGCTGACCTATGGGCCGATTAATCTGCAATGCCGATTCACGTCATTTCGTCATATCGGCGTGTTTCCCGAGCAGGCGCCCCATTGGGACTGGATGACGGCACGCATTGGTGTCGCCAAGCGTCCGCCACGCATTCTCAACCTGTTCGGCTATACGGGGGTGGCGTCACTGCTTTGCGCCGCCGCCGGCGCCCATGTCACCCATGTGGACGCCTCGAAGACGGCGATCGCCTGGGCGCGGGAAAACCAGACGCTCTCCAGTCTCGGCGACCGGCCGGTCCGCTGGATCTGCGACGACGCGACGAAGTTTTGCGCCCGGGAGGTCCGGCGCGGCAACCTTTACGACGGGATCATTCTGGACCCGCCGAAATTCGGCCGGGGACCGAAAAACGAGACCTGGCAGATCTATGAAGACCTGCCGGAGATGATGAAGCTGTGCCGGCAATTAATGTCCGCTGAGAGCGATTTTCTAGTGCTCACCGCCTATTCGATCCGCAGTTCCTATCTGTCGATGCAGGGGTTGGCGGCCGAATGCCTGGCCGATCTCGGCGGGAATTGCGAAGCCGGTGAACTGGCCTTGCGGGAAGAGGCCGGCGGCCGGCTCTTACCGACCTCCCTGTTCGTGCGCTGGAGCCGGTCATGAGCCGCGGTCAGGCGCCGGCAGACCGGCCCCGGCTCGGGCAGGTGAAGATAATCACCAGCCTGGCCAATCCTGAGGTCAAGGCGATCCGTGGCCTGGCGCGCAAGAAGAACCGGGATGCTGAGGGCCGGTTCATGGCCGAGGGGCTGAAGCTGGTGGCTGATGCCGCTGACGCCGGCTGGCGGCTCGAAACCCTGGTCTATGGTCACGATCTTGCCGACCATCCGCTGGCGCAGAAACATGCGGCCGGATGCAAGTCCCAGGGCGGCCTGGTGCTGGAGGTCAGCCTGCCGGTCTTGCGCAAGATCTGTCAGCGCGACAATCCGCAATCGGCGATCGGCGTCTTCCACCAGGCCTGGACCGCGCTCGATACAATCGACCCGGACCGGTCGACCGTGTGGGTGGCGCTGCAGGGGATCAAGGACCCGGGCAATCTGGGAACGGTGATCCGCACGGTCGACAGCGTCGGCGCCAGCGGCGTGATCCTGGTCGGCGAGACCTGCGACCCCTTTTCCCTGGAAGCCGTGCGGGCGACCATGGGCTCGGTATTTCATGTCCCGCTCAGCCGCGCGTCAGCCGCCGAGTTCATCGCCTGGCGCGCCGGCTGGCCGGGCCCGGTGATCGGCACCCATCTCGCCGGATCGAAGGATTACAGGCAAATCGACTACCGCGAACCGATGGTGCTGGTCATGGGCAACGAACAGTCCGGCCTGCCGGAAGACCTGGCCGCCGCATGCTCGAATCTCGCCAGGATCCCGATGGCCGGCCAGGCGGATTCCTTGAACCTGGCGATCGCCACCGGTGTGATGCTTTATGAAATGCGGCGGGCTTATCTGCCACCGATCGGCAACACAATGCCTGTATCGACAAGCGAGAAAGGCTAGTAACCTATTACATTTAAAACATTATCTAAATTAGTAAAATCAATTTATTAATTAATAAAGTAACTTGATTATTATACCAATATCCTTTATCATGTCCTCATGGATCACACTAGAAACATGGCCAAATTCCTCGCCTTGATCGAGCGCGACGGCGATACTTTGGGGCGTTTATTGTCGCGGGCCGAAAGGCTTGTCCAGGACCGCACCCGCCAGCGCCTGAGGCGGCGGACCGGTACGGATCTGACGATTGCGCAGATACAGGTCATCCAACAAGTGTGCCTGGGCGCCACACGCACCTCCGATCTGGCAGACCGGATGGGCATGAGCAAGCAGGCGGTCGGTCAGGTGGTCGATGCCCTGGAGGCCAAGGGCCTGTCCGAACGCATCCCGGACGCCACCGATGGACGGGCCAAGCAATTGGCCTTCACCCCGGCCGGTGCCGACCTGGCGGCGGAACTGGTCGACATTACCATGGGGATCGAGCAGGATATCGCCAAAGCCACGGCCCTGTTCGACCTGCGCAGCCTGAAGCGCAATCTGGCGGCGGTGGCCCATGCGGCGATCGACGAGCCGAAAGCACGCTAAGACGCGCATGGCCGGTCGGTCGCAAACCGGAAAGGCTTCGACATGAACGCTAGCGCGCCCGCACAATCGCAACCCCAATCGACGACC
This sequence comes from Rhodobiaceae bacterium, assembly GCA_965224185.1. Taxonomy (GTDB): domain Bacteria; phylum Pseudomonadota; class Alphaproteobacteria; order Rhizobiales. Next base: position 2,352,349 of record OZ245042.1, read on the forward strand.
TATCCGCCCGGTGTTGCCTATATTGACGGCGCCTATTGCGAAATCGCCGATGCCAGGATTTCCGTTCTCGACTGGGGCTTCCTGCGCTCCGACGCCACCTATGACGTGGTCCATGTTTGGCAGGGCCGGTTCTTCCGTCTCGATCGCCATCTCGACCGCTTCGAGGCCTCGATTAAAAAACTGCGCATGACATTGCCGGTCGATCGGCAGGAACTGGGCCATATTCTCGCCGAATGCGTCCGCCGCAGCGGTCTTGAGGATGCCTATGTGGAAATGATCCTGACGCGCGGCCATTCGCCGACTTTCAGCCGCGACCCGCGGCAGGCCATCAACCGGCTGATCTGTTTTGCCATCCCGTTCGGCTGGATCGCCGATGAAGATCAGCGCCGCGCCGGCCTGAACCTGATCGTTGCCCGCGGGGTGCAGCGCATCGCGCCCGGGGCCGTCGATCCGACGGTGAAGAACTACCATTGGCTCGACCTGGTCGCGGGCATGTTCGAAGCCTATGACCGGGGCGGCGAGAACGTAGTACTGACCGACGGCGCCGGACGTCTGACCGAGGGCCCGGGCTTCAACCTTTTCGTGGTTTCCGGCGGGCGGATCAGAACGCCGCAGGGCGGTGTCCTGGAGGGCATCACCCGCGGCGCCGTGCTCGACCTTTGCGGCGCGCTTTCCATCCCGGCAATGGCCGCCGATGTGACGACGGGCGAATTGCTGGATGCCGACGAGGTGTTCATCACCTCCACTGCCGGCGGCGTGATGCCGGTGACACGCATCGACGGTCAGCCGGTATCCGACGGCACACCCGGACCGATCACCGGCCGGTTGACGGAGATCTATTGGCAAAAGCATTCCGACCCGGACTGGACGACGGCCGTTGCCGATCTATGACGACAAATTGAGGTTTGGGTCACCGTCAAGGCATGTATCGAAGATGCCGGGCCGCCTAACCGCTATTTTCACACCCGGCCGGCTCGGATTCGCCATGAAACCGGGCTAGCGCCAAGGCGATTCGGCCCCTGGTATGCCGGATCGGCCCGTCAACAGGGTCATTAGGCAATGCGTATATCATCCCAAGGGAGAAATGGGGGGATCGGCGCGAGCAGTCTGCCGCATCGACAGCCCGCCTATCCGCAAGCGTGACTGTCCTTTGCCCGGAAGTCCGTATGATGCCCACTCAACATCAAGACCGCCGATCCCCATGCACCGTGAACCAGTAGCCGGACGAATTCGGCCTCCTCAAGCAACTCGCTTATCCGGCCGTGGTTCCCAATGTGCACAGGTATTATGGCGCTCCAAACGAAGTCCCACTACCCGATTTGCGAACTCAGGAACTTTTTTTTATGTTTCCATACAATTTATATCTGTAGGGTCCCAAGCAAAACGATATTTTGGATAGTAATACCAGGGATGGTGACTTTCGACCCATTTGATGGGATCGGCGAACAGGGTGCGGCAATGCCCGGATACCAGTCAGGACCCGTCTGATCCATGTATCATTGCCGGCAGGCCGACCGAACGGGTAAGTCCGATCGCACGCCGAGGCCGGTGGCGATCGTTTGGCCGCCATGCGGGCGATGGAGATCGCCGATCGGCAAAGGACGCCAATGGGCATCCTAAGGCTTCCAGTCAAGACGGGAGAAATGGGGGGATCGGCGCGAGCAGTCCGCCGCATCGACAGTCAGCCTATTCGCAAGCGTGACTGTCCTTTGCCCGGAAGTCCGTATGATGCCCACTCAACATCAAGACCGCCGATCCCCATGCACCGTGAACCAGTAGCCGGACGAATTCGGCCTCCTCAAGCAACTCGCTTATCCGACCGTGGTTCCCAATGTGCATAAGTATTTATGCGTAGTTGACGACGCTCAACTATCCGATTTGCGAACTCGGCGAAATTTTTTTGCACAATCATGCAATTCGTGTCTGCAAACCAAAGCGCAGCTTAGATTTTCGAGAGAATATGGGCTTATCGCGAATAATTCGCGGTATCAGCCATAATACGCAATTGCAATGAGTATGATACCATTGCAAGTGCGCAAGCCCGAACGGGCGCCGCGTCTGATGGCGCGTGATGCCTGCGTGGCGCTTGAACGCCGATAGGTTTGCATCCATGCAAACCGGTATAAGGCCAAGGGCGGTGACCAAGGCGCGATATCGATCGGAAATTCCGGCCATAACATCCGTCACATATCTTTTTGCCGGCCGACTGAGCGGATGGAAATCGCCGATCCACCAAGATCGCCCATGGATGCCCAATTTATCTCAGTGATGACGGGAGAAATGGGGGGATCGGCGCGAGCAGTCTGCCGCATCGACAGCCCGCCTATCCGCAAGCGTGACTGTCCTTTGCCCGGAAGTCCGTATGATGCCCACTCAACATCAAGACCGCCGATCCCCATGCACCGTGAACCAGTAGCCGGACGAATTCGGCCTCCTCAAGCAACTCGCTTATCCGGCCGTGGTTCCCAATGTGCACAGGTATTATGGCGCTCCAAACGAAGTCCCACTACCCGATTTGCGAACTCAGGAACTTTTTTTATGTTTCCATGCGATTTTTATCTGCACTGTCCTGAGCGAAACCATTGTCTTGCGCGAACGAAGCTCTCTTCGCGGCTATTGCGCCGCGTCCGCGGACACCAATTCGATACGCGCGGCGCAATATTTGAATTCCGGAATCTTGCCCAACGGATCCAGTTGCGGGTTTGTCAACCGGTTGGCGGGCGCCTCGTTGAAGCAGAACGGAATGAAAATCACCCCCTCCGGGACATCACGGTCGGCGCGCACGGCAAGGTCGATCGCGCCACGGCGCGTGGAGACACGGACGGTACTGCCGGCCTCCAGGCCAAGGCGCATCATGTCTTGCGGATTGACGATCGCCACCGGCGCCGGCTCGATACGGTCAAGCACCGCCGAGCGGCGGGTCATGGCGCCGGTATGCCAATGTTCCAGCATCCGGCCGGTGGTCAGCACCATCGGATAGGTTTCGTCCGGCATCTCGTCAGGTGGCAGCAGATCCGTCGGAACAACCCGGCCGCGGCCGCCGGCACGCGGAAATCCGTCGCCGAACAGGATCTCGTTGCCCGGCCGGTCGACCGCGTCGGCCGGATAGGTGACCGCACCCTCGACCTCCAGACGCGACCAGGGAATGTGATTTAATGACGGCATCACCGTCTGCATCTCGGCATAGACGTCGCTGATCGAGTCATAAGTCCAGTCGAGCCCCATGCGCCGGGCGATCTCGGTAATCAATTCCCAATCCTGGCGCGTTTCGCCAGGCAATGGCAGCACCGGCCGGCCAAGCTGTATCTGCCGGTTGGTGTTGGTGTAGGTGCCGGTTTTCTCCGCATGGCTGGAGGCCGGCAACACCACATCGGCATGCCAGGCGGTCTCGGTCAGGAAGATGTCCTGAACCACCAGGTGATCGAGCTTGGCGAGCGCGGCGCGGGTATGAATCTGGTCCGGATCCGACATGGCCGGATTTTCACCCTGGATGTACATCGCCTTGATCTTACCGGCATGAATGGCATGGATGATTTCCACCACCGTCAGGCCACGCGCCGGATCGAGCGGCCGGCCCCATATATCCTCATAGCCGGCACGGATATCGGCGGCCTCCACGCTCTTGTAGTCAGGATAGAACATCGGGATCAGGCCGGCATCGGAGGCGCCCTGCACGTTGTTCTGGCCGCGCAGGGGATGCAGACCGGTGCCCGGGCGGCCGACCTGGCCGGTGACCAGCGACAGCGCGATCAGGCAGCGGGCATTGTCGGTGCCATGGGTGTGCTGGGAGATGCCCATGCCCCAAAAGATGATCGAGCGTTCCGCCATGGCGTAGTCGCGGGCGACGGCGCGGATCGTGTCTGCATCAATGCCGCAGATCGGCGCCATTTCCTCCGGCGAGAAGGCGGTAATGCGCGCCTTCAGGGCCTCGTAGCCCTCCACATGGGCCTGGATATATTGATCGTCGGTCAGGCCCTCCGACATGATTACGTGGAGCATGGCGTTCAACAGCGCCACGTCCCGGCCCGGCGTGAATTTCAAGGCATAGGTGGCATGGCGCATCAGGTCCTGGCCGCGCGGATCCATGACGATCAAGGTGGCGCCGCGCTTGGCGGCCTGTTTCAGATAGGTGGCGGCAACCGGATGGTTCTGCGCCGGGCGGGCGCCGATGACGATGATGCAGTCAGACTCATTGGCCGCGGTGAACGGTGCCGTCACGGCGCCCGAGCCGATGCCTTCCATCAAGGCGGCGACCGACGAGGCATGGCAGAGCCGGGTGCAATGGTCGACATTGTTGGTGCCGAAGCCCTGGCGCACCAGCTTCTGAAACAGATAGGCCTCTTCATTGGTGCCCTTGGCGGAGCCGAATCCGGCCAGCGCCGAACCACCATGCGTATCGCGGATCGCCTTCAGCCCGCCGGCGGCCCGGGACAGCGCCTCTTCCCATGTGGCCTCCCGGAAAACCTTTGACGGATCGGCGGGATCCACCACCGCGTCGCCGGCCTTCGGGGCGTCGTCACGGCGGATCAGCGGCTTGAGGAGCCGGTGCGGATGGCGCACATAATCGTAGCCAAATCGGCCCTTGACACAGAGCCGGTTCTCATTGGCCGGGCCGTCACGGCCATCGACCTGAACGATTTCGTCATCCTTGACGGCGACCCGGGTCTGGCACCCGACACCGCAATAGGGACAAACCGTGTCGACAAAACGGTCCGGCCAGACGGTGCGCTTGGCGGCGGCGGCATCCATCAGGGACTTCTCAAACAAAGCGCCGGTCGGGCAGGCCTGGACGCATTCGCCGCAGGCGACGCAAGTCGATGCGCCCATCGGATCGGCGAAATCGAAGACCGGCACCGTGTGGTGGCCACGGGCAGCCATGCCGATCACGTCATTGACCTGAACCTCGCGGCAGGCGCGCACGCACAGGCCGCATTGAATGCAGGCATCAAGATTGACGGCGATCGCGGCGTGGGAGGCATCGGATTCGATGGCGTCGCGGGCGGCATATCGGCCGGTCTCGACCCCCATTCGATCGGCCCAGGCCCAGAACGCGCTGTCCGGATCCGGTGACCGGTCCTTGGCGGGCTGGTCGGCGGCAAGCAGTTCGAAGACCATGCGCCGGCTCTTTTCGGCCCGCGCGCTCCCGGTCTTGACCACCATGCCGGGGCTCGGCCGGCGTTGGCAGGCGGCGGCAAGCGTCCGCTCGCCGTCGATTTCCACCATGCAGGCGCGGCAATTGCCGTCGGCGCGATAGCCGGGCGCCTCCTTGAAGCACAGATGGGGAATGGTGGTACCGGCCCGTTTGGCGACCTGCCAGATGGTCTCGCCGGGCGCCGCCTCGACGTCGGCACCGTCGAGGGTGAAGCGGATGGGGTCGGTCATGACGATGGACTCCGCGCGTCGCCGGGACTTGTGCCGGCTTTATCAAATGAACAGATGTTGGGGTCTACGGTCGACGGGAGGCCAAGAAACGCCATATTAATCGGATTGGGCAGAAAGGCCGTAATCCCCTCCTCCCTAGCCCTCCCCCTCCAGGGGGGAGGGGACAATGCGCGGCTGACCCTTAGAACCACGCATCTTGCTGTGCGCCGTGGTCGATGGTCGAATGTCGACAATCGGATTAGCCGCCTATTATTATTCCCTCCCCCCTGGAGGGGGAGGGTTAGGGAGGGGGGGATTGGCCTATCGATGGATGTTATCATTTCCGCGATCTCTGAAACGTCCCGAAGCCGACTAACCAATTGATCGGGTCGATTGATGGTCCCGGCGACCAACAGGCCACATCGTCATGACCACCACGCCATTCATCATTGCCCATGGTCCCCGTGGCCGGATCGGCCAGCGCCCGTATAGCCCCGCAGTTCCTGATAGCGATGGCGTTGATGACGTGACAGTAGCGCCGTAGTCCGCAAATGGGCGGATAGGTGGATGTAACGCAGCCGCGACCGTGCCACTTCCGTGGCTGCAAGCAATTCGGCCAATTTGTCGGCTGCCATGTCACCTCGGCGAAAGGCACTATCGAGGGCCCGTTCTCCGGCGATCAGCTTGGCTCCGATTTCCTGCGCATCGGCCTGCATGCGATCGAATATCTCCTGGATTGCCGCTCGCTGCCCGGATGTCAGGTTCATCTCTTTCTTCAGGTCCAGGACATGGCGCGGACCCGGATATCCGTTCAATTCCGCCGGCATTGCCAGACCCCAACCGCGGCCGGCGCGCAGATCGTCGACGTCCTTAGCCGACAAACTGGTGATCTGTCGCGATTGCTGGCCCGCATAGGGGGTGGCATGCAGAGATTTGGCGAAGCTGTATAGAGTGATCTGGCTCAAAGCCGCGCATGCGACCACGGCGATCGCGGCATTGCGGCATCCAATTGATTTTGAAAACATCATTTGAATTCCACCTCGACGAAGACGAATTCGAAATCGTTGGCGTTGATGACGTCGTGTTCGACGCCGACCTCGCGGAAATAGGGCACGCCGGCGGTCAATTCCGCCAGGGTTTCCGCGCCGTCCGGACCAACGATTTTCAATGTGCCGGTGGTCTGCGGCACCACCACATAGTCCATTTCATGGCGGTGCCAGCCGGTGGCGGCGCCCGGCGCGAAGCGCCATTCGGTGACCTTGGTGCGCGCATTGTCGATAAATACGGTGGGAACGGCATTGGTCATCAGGCTTCCTCCGGGAAATACCGGCGCAGGCACAACACCGGATTGGGGGCCGCCTGGCCCAGGCCGCAGATCGAGGCGTCGGCCATCACCTGGCAAAGATCCTCCACCGCCTCCGGATCGGCTTTGTCGGCCCGCAGCAGGCCGGTCATCTTTTCGGTGCCGGCGCGGCACGGGGTGCATTGACCGCAGCTTTCATGCGCGAAGAAATGCATCATGCTGGCGGCCGCAGCCTTGATCGAATCGGCCTCAGACAAAACGATCACCGCATGGGAGCCGACGAAGCCGCCATGGGGCTCGAAGGTGCCGAAATCCAGCGGCAAATCGGCCATGGAGGCCGGGAAGATGCCGCCGGAGGCGCCCCCTGGTAGGAACGCTTTCAGGCTATGCCCGTCGGCCATGCCGCCGCAATAGTCATCGATCAGTTCGTTAAGTGAGATGCCGGCCGGCGCCTGTTTCATGCCCGGCTCGGCGACCCGGCCGGAGACCGAATAGGAGCGCAGGCCCTGGTGACCCTCCTTGCCCTTGCCGGCAAACCAGTCGGCGCCGTTTTCGACGATGTCGCGAACCCACCAAAGGGTCTCCACATTGTGGTTGAGCGTCGGTTTGCCGAACAGGCCGATTTCCGCGATATAGGGCGGCCGGTGGCGCGGCAGGCCGCGTTTGCCTTCGATCGATTCCAGCATCGCCGATTCTTCGCCGCAAATATAAGCACCGGCGCCACGGCGCAGTTCCAGCGGACAATGGGCGGTAAGACCGGCCGTTTCCAGGGCGGCGATCTCGGCGCCCAGGATCTCAAGCACCGCCGGATATTCGTCGCGCATGTAAATGTAGCAGCGTTCGGCGCCGACCGCCCAGGCGGCGATCAGGGCGCCTTCCAGCATGCGATGGGGATCCCGTTCCAGGTAGATGCGGTCCTTGAAGGTGCCGGGCTCGCCTTCATCGCCATTGACGGTCATCAGGCGGGGGCCCGGAAACGCGCGGACGATCCCCCATTTGCGGCCGGCGGGAAATCCCGCGCCGCCCATGCCGCGCAGGCCGGCATCAGACAGGATGCCGATGACGTCCTCCGCCCGGCGCTCGCCGCCCAGGCAGGCCTGCAACAATTGGTAACCGCCGGCGGCACGATAGGCGGCGAGATCCGTGTAATCGGGAATTTGCGGCGCGAGATCTCCGGAGGCGATGATATCGGCGAGCGTATCGGCAGCGGCGGCCGGCACCGCCCGTTTGCCGATCTGGGCGGCGGGCGCTTCGGCGCAGCGTCCCATGCACGGCGCGCGCACGACACGGACCTGCGCCGGGTCGACCGAGGCATCAAGGGCCGCGATCAGGTCTTCAGCACCGGCGAGTGCGCAAGACAGGGATTCGCAGACGCGGATCGTGACCGGCGGCGGTGGCGTTTCGCCTTCCTTCACGATGTCGAAATGATGATAAAAGCTTGCCACCTCATAGACTTCCGCCTGGGCGAGCCGCATCTCGACAGCGAGCGCCCGCAGATGGCGGGCATGCAGGCAACCGAAATGATCCTGCAATAAATGCAGGTGCTCGATCAGGAGATCGCGGCGGCGCGGACGGTCACCGAGCAATGACACCACTTCGGCCAGGGCGGCCTCATCGACCTGCCGTCCCTTGGGGGTCGGCCGACCGCGCCGCCGTCGCGCCGCCTTCTCGTCATTACTGCCATCCGCCATGACGGCTTTACCTCCTTAATACGCGGCGGTTTTCATCGAAGCCGCTTGATGCCGCGTCGTGCCCGTACCGAACCGCAAGAAGCAGGGCACGATGTCGCGCCTGCTACTGAAACCGGCCCTACACTGCCGCTATCGGTATCGGGCGTCTACCCCCAGCGCCAGAAATCCAGGCCCTCCTGGCGATAGAAACGGGCGAGCACCATGTTGTGCACCTCCGAGGCACCGTCGACGATGCGCGCCGCCCGGGCGTAGCGGTAGATCCATTCCAATATCGTGTCGGTGGAATAGCCGCGGGCACCGTTGAGCTGGATCGCCGTGTCGGCGGCCTTGTGCAAGGTATCGGCCACATGCACCTTGGCCATGGAGACCTCCTTGCGGGCGAAATCGCCGGTATCGAGCGTCCAGGCGGCATGCATGGTCAACAGCCGGCCGATCTGGATGGCATGGGCAATTTCGCCCATTTTCAATTGCACCGATTCCTTGTCGGCCAGTTTCTCGCCGAAGGCCTCGCGATCGGCAATATAGTCGGCGGCCACTTCCATCGACCGCTTGGCGAGACCGAGCCAGCGCATGCAATGGGTGAGCCGCGCCGGGCCGAGGCGGATCTGGGTGATCTTCAGGCCGTCCCCGACCTCCATCAGCCGGTCCGCGTCATCGATCTCCAGCCCGTCGAATTCCAGTTCACAGACCCCGCCATGCTCGTCCGGGCCCATATTCGCAATGCGCCGGACAATTCGCCAGCCGGGCTGGTCGCGGTGGAACAGGAAGCCTGAAAGATGGCGGCGCTTATTGTTCAGGTCAGGATCGGTGCGCGCGACAAGAATAAAATGGGTCGCGGTGTCGGCGCCGGAAATGAACCATTTGCGGCCGAAGACCCGCCATATGTCGCCGTCGCGCTCCGCCCGCGTCAGCATCATGGAGGGATCGGAGCCGCCGCCGGGATGAGGTTCGGTCATGACAAAGGACGAATTGACCTTGCCGTCGGCGATCGGCTGCAACCAGCGATCCTTCTGCGCCTCGGTGGCGACCTTGTTCAGAAGCCGTTGATTGCCGTCGTCCGGCGCATTGCAATTGACGATACAGGGACCGAAGATTGACCGGTTCGCCTCCTCGTAGAAGACCGCCTGTTCGGCCATGGAGAGCCCCAGGCCGCCCCGTTCCCTGGGCAGTTGCGGCGCCCAAAGACCCGCCGCCTTGGCCTTGACGCGCATCTCATCGCGCTTGGCCATTTTGATATTGTCATATTCATTGTAATTGGTCCGGTCGGCCTCAAGCGGGATCACCTCATCGGCGATGAAGGCCCGCAGGCGCAGGCGCAGATCGTTCAGTTCGGGAGAAATGGTGAAGTCCATCGGCGGTCCCTTTTTGACGCGAAACGGTGGTCGACTACGGATAGACCGGCATCGGCAGCGGGGCAATGGTCAAGGTGTCGCTAGTGGCCCTGCCAGGCCTTCCAGCGTTTGCTGCGCCTGGCGTCATCGCGCCGCGACTGCTCCTTGGCGAGCATGCTATTTTTTTTAAAACTCCGGCCCTGGCAACGCAGAAAGCGCCAGACCGTGTCGCGACACACACACAAACACCGCGATCAGCGAGCTCTTCGTGTAGACGGATGACCGTCAGGTGAGGCGTCTGCTTCATCCGCTCAGCAATAAAATCCCGAGGCAGTGCCAAAAGCCAAGGCCTATGACTACCCTCCTTGCCCGAAGCCGGGCTGCCTGTCTCACGATGCCGTTGAGACCAATGCACAACTGTCGCAACTGAAATGTCAAACCGCGCCGCAACGGTGCAGCAGGTCTCACCGGATCGAACCGCCGAAACAACACGGCCTCGAAGATCGTTGGAGTAAACTCCAGGCATGTGTTCTCTAGGGAGGGGGAATTCTGGCTCCGACTCCGCCGGCTGCCAAACTCATCGCACGAAGTGCAGATCCTGGAAATCCTGCCGAAAGTCGACCACATCCGACTTCACCGCGTCGGTAGTTCGGCGATTGAGCAGCATATCGGTCATGAATGCGGCAATTGGCCCCATATCCGCCGGGCTCATGCCCCAGCGGGTGATCTCCTGGGTGCCGAGCCGGATGCCGTTGAAATCGCCGTCGACCGTCGCGCCCGGCAGGCCGATGCCGCTTGCCAGGATATTGGCCGCCTCCATCTTGCGGCAGGCCCGGTGCCCGCCGCCATGGGCTTGGGCAGGCAATGCAACATGTTGCGACACCGTTGCCCCCCTACCCGGGACACGCACCACATCGAGACCGGCATTCTCGATCGCACCAGCGAGCGCCTGGGCATTGGCGATCATGGCATCGGCATAGGCACGGCCGTGCTCCAACATATCCAGCGTGGCGATGATCAAGGCGGCCGTCTTGCCGAGGTCGAAATTCGCCGTCAGCCCCGGAAAGGCGATTTTATCCAGACGTTTTGCCAGATTGGCCTCGTTGGTCAGCACCAGACCGCCGGCCGGCCCGCCGAAGGACTTATAGGTCGACAGGGTCATCAAATGCGCGCCTTCCGCCAGCGGGTCCTGAAACGCGCCGCCGGCAATCAGCCCGGACATATGGGCGGCGTCGTAAAGCACCTTGGCGCCGACCCGGTCGGCGATCGCGCGGACGTCAGCCACCGGATGGGGGAACAGGTTCATGGATCCGGCGACAATGATCAGCTTGGGCGATAACCGCGCCACTTCCTTCTTAAGCGACTCAAGATCGATCGCCATCGCCGTCCCGTCAAACGGGATCTCCTCAATGTGCAGCCCATAATAGCCGGCAGCTCCGGCCGCATGATGGGTGACGTGGCCGGCCGCCGCGTCCGGCAGCGCCATGATCGTGTCGCCGGGCTTGGTCGTCGCCATGAAGGCATAAAGATTTGCCAGCGATCCGGACCCGACCCGGTACTCCACGAAGCGGCAGCCGAAGAGCTTTTTCAGCAGAGCCACGGCCATCACTTCCAGCTTCTCCACATGCCCCATGCCCATTTCGTATTTGTCGCCGGGATAGCCCAGCGACGGGCGCGATCCGATGGTCGTCGCCTGCAGGCGGGCCGCTTTGGGGTTCATGATGTTGGTGCCGGCATAAAGATTGAGACAGTCCCGGTCCATCAGGCGTTCATGATCGGCAATCAACTGGTCCAACAGGCGCTCCGCCGCGTCAGCGGACAGATCCGCGTAATACCTATCGAGATCGACAATCGCCGCCTCCAGATCGGCCGGAACCCAGTCGCGTTGTGCATTTTCGGTCATCAGGGTCTCCCCAATTGTCGCCGAGTGTGGTCGAACCTTAGCCCCGGGTCCCCCCCGCTGTCATTGCCCGGCTCGACCGGGTGCCGTTCGTTTCTTAGATGAGGCATATTGAGCCGAACTGATGTCCGGCAAGACCATGGTTGCTCACGGGGCCGATCATCGGTTTCGACATCAAACCAACCGCATCTGTCTTCGCCCGGCTCGACCGGGCGATCCAGTAGACACCGCGATAAGCGCTTTGTGATCGGCGGTAACCGATTGTGATTATACACTAAAGCACCAAGGTTACTGGGTTGCCCGGTCAAGCCGGGCAATGACAGTAGGGTTTGCAGTGGGTATGTGTATTGCATGGTGACGTAGCCGGGCAATGACAATTTCGGCGAGTTGCAACTACCAGAACACCGCCACTAGAACCGCCAGTGCGATGATCCACAAGGCCACGCGACCCCAGCGGGTCTCGCGGGCTTCCGCGCGGCCGATTGCCTGCACCGTTTCAGCGTCGAGCCGCAAGCCGTTGTCGCCCATTTCCGCCATTTGCGCCGACAGGCGCCCGGCCCGGTCGGCGAGGTCGGGCAGATCGTTGATCAGCCGGCCGACCGCCGACACCCCGTCGGCGGCCTTTTCCAATTGTCCGGCCGGGCCCAGATGCCGCTCGATCCAGCCGCGCACCACCGGTTCGGCCGTGGTCCACATGTTCAAGTCCGGGTCCAGGCTGCGGGCCACCCCCTCCACCACCACCATGGTCTTCTGTAACAGGATCAATTGTGGCTGGGTGTGCATGTTGAAGAGATCGGTGACCTCGAACAATTGGGTCAGCAGCCGGGCCATGGAGATGTCTTTCGCCGCCTGTCCTTGCAGCGGCTCGCCGATCGCCCGTAGCGCCTGGGCGAACATTTCCACATCCTGGTCCGCCGGCACGTAGCCGGCCTCGAAATGCACCTCCGCCACCCGGCGATAGTCGCGGATGATGAAGCCGTAGAGGATTTCCGCCAGGAAGCGCCGCTCCTTCGGTCCAAGCCGGCCCATAATGCCGAAATCGACCGCCACCAGCCGGCCGTCGCCATCGATGAACAGATTGCCCTGATGCATGTCGGCATGAAAGAAGCCGTCGCGCAGGGCATGGCGCAGGAATGATTGGATGATGGTCTTGGACAGGTCGACCAGATCGATGCCGGCCTTTTCAAGCCCGTCAATGTCGGACAGCTTGATGCCGTCGACCCAGTCAAGGGTCAAGACACGCTTGGCCGAGCGCTCCCAGTCCACCGCCGGCACCGTGAAGCCGGGATCCTCGGTAACATTCTCCGCCATTTCCGAGAGTGCCGCCGCCTCCAGGCGTAGATCCATTTCCAGCTCCACGGACCGCGCCAACGTATCGACCACAGCCACGGGTCTCAGCCGCCGGGTTTTGGGGATCAGCCGTTCCACCAGGCGGGCGCCCAGATAGAAGCTTTCAAGATCACGGGCAAAGCGCTGTTCCACGGCCGGCCGCAAGACCTTGACGGCAACCGGACGGTCATGGCCGTCCATGTCCTGAACCGTCGCCCGGTGCACCTGGGCGATCGACGCCGCGGCGACGGATTCTGACAGGTCCTCAAAGAGATCATCCGCCGGCCGGCCGATCGCTTCCTCGATGGCCGCCCGGGCCAGGTCCAGCGAGAACGGCGGCAGCCGGTCCTGCAGCGCCGATAATTCCACCGCCACGGCCGGTCCGACAATATCCGGCCGGGTGGCCAGGAACTGGCCGAGCTTGACGTAAGACGGCCCGAGCCGCTCCAGCGCCCGGGTGAGCCGCGCCGCCCCTTCCGACCGGCCGGCCCCGGACCGCTCCACCAGCGCTGCCAGTTTCAGGGCAAGCCGGCCGCCGGGCGGCGGGTCCGGCGGCGCCAACAGGGTCACCACGCCCTCGCGCACCAGCACGTAGCCGGCGCGCATCAGTCTGAAAAAGGCCCCGGGCGCGAATGCCATCTGTCAGATCTTATAGGCCGAATGCATCACCGCGACGCCGCCCGACAGCGGCCGCCAATCGACCCGCTCGAAACCGGCGGCGCCGATCATGGCGCCGAAACGGGCCGGATTGGGAAAGTCGCGGATCGATTCCACCAGATATTGGTAGGGTTGGTCGTCGCCGGTCACGACCCGGCCGATCCGCGGGATCACATGATCGGAGTAAAGGGCGTAGATCCGATCGAACCCGGCAATATCGACCTGCGAGAATTCCAGACACTGAAACCGGCCACCGGGCTTCAACACCCGATAGGCCTCTTCAAGCGCCTTTTGAATCTGCGGCACATTGCGGATGCCGAAGGCGATCGTATAGGCGTCGAAACGGCGATCGGCGATCGGCAGGGATTCCGCGTTGCCGTCGACGAAGTCGACCTGCGCCGAAAGCTCCCGTTTTGCGGCGCGATCCCGCCCCACGCCGAGCATGGACGCATTGATATCGCACACGGTGACCTTGGCCCGGCCGTTCGACCGGTCGACGATGCGCAAGGCGATATCGCCCGTGCCCCCGGCGACATCAAGCACATGATAAGGGCGGCGCCCATGGCGGGGTGGCGACAGCCAGGCGACGAAGGCATCCTTCCAGGCCCGGTGCAGGCCGCCCGACATCAGGTCATTCATCAGGTCGTAACGATTGGCGACCCGGTGAAAGACGTCGTCCACCAGGCCTTGTTTTTCGGCAAGCGCCACAGTGCGGGCACCGAATTGGGTGAGGGTTTCGGACGGCTGGTCGGCCACGGCTGCGGATGTCCTCATCGATACATATACTATGCGATCCCGTCTCTATAGCCTATGGCGGTGCGAGCAGCCAGAAGCGGTCGCGGCGAAAGGGTCGCAGGCAAATATGAAAGTGAGGTCGACAATGCGGGTCCTGTTTGCGGGTTTGGCGGTTGTGGGCGCGGTCACACCCTTTTCGGCGGTCATTCCCTGGCTTGCCGACAATGGCATGGCGCCGCGATCATTCGTCGCCGCCATGTTCGCCAATCCCATCGCCACCTTCTTTTCCCTCGATGTCCTTATCTCGGCAATCGTCGTCGTGCTGTTCTGCATCGCTGAGGCCCGGGCGGGCCGGCTTGCCTATCCGGTTCCACCGATCCTGGCAACCTGCCTGATCGGCGTGTCCTGCGGATTGCCGCTGCTGCTTGCTCTGCGCCGGGCCAATAACGGACGAACCGGCCATGCCTGAATTGCCGGAAGTGGAGACCGTATGCCGCGGGCTTGCGCCCGTCATGGAGGGCGCGCGGATCAAGGAGGCAATCGTCAACCGTCCGAATTTGCGGTTTCCGTTTCCCGACAAGTTCGCCGAGCGCTTGGCCGGCCAGACCGTGCGCGCCCTGTCGCGCCGCGCCAAATACCTGCTCGCGGAACTCTCCAGCGGCGATATCCTGGTCATGCATTTGGGCATGTCGGGATCGTTCAGGATTGACGGGCCTAACGACGAGGCGGCCCCCGGCCGATTTCATCACCCGCGCGGCAAGGATCCCAAACACGACCATGTGGTGTTCGTTCTGGCGACCGGTCATCGCGTGATCTACAACGACCCGCGTCGGTTCGGCTTCATGGACCTGATCCCGCGCGGCGATCTTCAGACCCATAAATTGTTCCGGCATCTGGGTGTCGAGCCCTTGGGCAATCAATTTCACGCCGCCCATCTGGCGGCGGCCGGTGCCGGACGCCGTGGCACGCTCAAGGCTTTATTGATGGACCAAAGGGTCGTTGCCGGCCTCGGTAACATTTATGCCTGCGAGGCCTTGTGGCGGGCGCATCTGTCGCCGCGCCGCCAGGCTGCAAGCCTGGCCCGCAAGTCCGGCGCGCCGAGCGCCGCCGCCGAGCGTCTGACGCGCACCATCCGAGCCGTGCTCGACGACGCCATCGCCGCCGGCGGTTCGTCATTGCGCGACCATCGCCAGGCCGACGGCACGCTGGGCTATTTCCAGCACGCTTTTAGCGTCTATGACCGGGAAGGGGCGCCGTGCCGGACACCCGATTGCAGCGGGCGGATCCGCCGGTTCGTGCAGAACGGGCGTTCCACCTTCCATTGCCCGGCCTGTCAGCGATGAGGCTAAACGGCATCAGGCCGGCTCTTGTGGTTTGCCGCCGCAAGTGGATAATGCCGCGTCCATTTTTCCACTGCCGGCAAGCCATCCGGCACCCGCATGTCACAGCGTGCGGTTAAACCCGGCTTTCTAAAGACAGAACGAGGACAGGCCATGGCCTATGAATGCATTATCGTCGAGACCCGCGGCAAGGTCGGGTTGATCACCCTGGACCGGCCAAAGGCGCTGAACGCGCTCAATAGCGACCTGATCGACGAATTGGGCCGGGCGCTCGACCAGTTCGAGACCGAAGACAAGATCGGCTGCGTGGTCATCACCGGCTCGCAGAAGGCCTTCGCCGCCGGCGCCGATATCAAGGAAATGGCGCCCAAGTCTTATATGGATGTCTATCTGGCCGACCAATTCTCATCCTGGGAACGCCTGGCGCGGTTTCGCAAGCCGGTCATTGCCGCCGTCGCCGGCTATGCGCTCGGCGGCGGCTGCGAACTGGCCATGATGTGCGACTTCATACTGGCCGCCGACACCGCCAAGTTCGGCCAGCCGGAAATTTCGCTCGGTGTCATGCCCGGCGTCGGTGGCACCCAACGGCTGACCCGGTTCGTCGGCAAGTCGAAAGCCATGGAAATGTGCCTGACCGGCCGCATGATGGATGCAGACGAAGCGGAGCGCGCCGGCCTGGTATCGCGCATCGTCGCGGCCGACGATCTGGTCGAGGAAGCGGTCTCCACCGCCGCCAAGATCGCCGATATGTCGCTGGTCGCCACCATCATGACCAAAGAGACCGTCAATCGCGCCTATGAGACGACCTTGAGCGAGGGCGTGCGCTTCGAGCGCCGCCTGTTCCACTCCATGTTCGCCACCGAGGACCAGGCCGAAGGCATGGCCGCCTTCATCGAGAAGCGCACCCCGCAATTCAAGAACCGTTGACCGGCAATCACCATGTGGCGCCCATTGACGGCGCCCATCGGCGACACTATAAGCGCTCGCGAACGGTGGTTCCGCATGGAGCCGCCGCATATTATTTTGGTGACGCCCGATGCCGCATCGACGGCCGGCGATCCCTTTGAAGCCAGTCAGGAAGGACGATCATGGCCAATACCAAATCGGCCAAGAAAGCGACGCGCAAAATCGCCCGCCGTACCGCGGTCAATAAAAACCGCCGCAGCCGCATGCGCGGCTATATCCGCATGGTCGAGGAGGCCATTGCCGCCGGCGACAAAGCCGCGGCCAATGACGCCCTGCGCCGCGCCCAGCCGGAAATCATGCGCGCCGCCACCAGGGGAATCGTGCATAAAAACCACGCATCCCGCAGGATTTCCCGCCTATCCCGCCGAATCAGCCTGCTGGGCGGTTAGCGGTCCTACCGACCAGGAAAGCATCCTTAAACCAAGGGCGGGCGTCGGCCGCTTCATGCCGCCGAATTCGGCCAGCATGGCGTCGCTTTGGCGGCGACTTGCTGTTTTTCCGGCCGGATAGATCAATCGTCACCCTCTGGGCGCATCCGGAAGCCGCCGGTATCGGGACCGGGTCATCCCATTTGCGCTGATCATGATTTGGCCGTTGACCCGACCGTTTCTTTATACATTGTATGCAAGATATTGATTTGCCGACAAAGTTTACAAAGCGAATCACTGATTCGGTACCCGCCTTGGCGTGACAGAAATTATGCAAATATCCCATGACCTTAATGACAAGTCGTCCGGACGGGCCTGAAATTGGCGTAAAACCCGTTCATGTTGCGGTTGCGCAGGCAAAAAAATATGGCGTCACGGATTTGTCACATTGGCGATGAAAAGAGCCGGTAAAAAACGTTGTTCTCAAAGGAGTTGGACGGCCGGTCCCCGGACCGCTTTTCGATCCGCCACGGTCGCGGGCGCTGCGGCGATAACCAATTCTTAATGCTAGCCTGTTGCGGCGCATTGGGCCGGTGTGTATTCTGAAAACGGTCGGTTGGACCACCGGTAATAACAGAAAAATGGGTTGTCAATTCTTCCATCAGTACAAAACCGAAGTATTGATAAAAATAACAATAAGAATTGTTACAGTGCCTGTTGCTCAATTAGTGTTAATTCTGGTGGTTAAATCTTTCGATTATCGTAACCGATCGCACCACCGCCGCGTGTAAACGTATCTATCGCTGGTTTTTTTGAGATTTTCGGATTGAAATTCTTCCGAAAAAGGGGCTTTTTATGTCGATCGCCGATGCATCGGCCTATGCCGGTGACCTAACAGTGGCGGAAGTCTGGGATCAGCTGCGGCGGCATGCCGATGCGACGCTGATCGATGTGCGCACGCGGGCCGAATGGGTCTATGTCGGAACGTGTGATCTGGCGGCCATCGACAAGGAGCCGATTTTCGTGGAGTGGCAGACTTTTCCAAGTATGAATGTCGCCCCCGATTTCATCGACAACCTTGCGGCCATGTTGCGTGAGCGGGGCGTTGATCGCGACGCGCCGCTTTTTTTCCTTTGTCGGTCCGGTATCCGCTCGAAATCGGCGGCTATCGCCATGACTGCCGGAGGCTTTTCGAACTGCTTTAATGTCGCCGAGGGTTTCGAAGGGGGGCTGGACGAAAGCCGGCACCGCTCCGTCGTCGGCGGTTGGAAACATCAGGGCCTGCCCTGGAAACAAACCTAGAGTCCGTTGCTTTCAACGGGCTCCAGTAGTTGGAGACGACGTTAGATGCGGCTTGATAACGTTCACACAACACAAGAGGTGGGATCACCACCATACAAACAGTCCGAAGCATCGGGTGACGGCATTGGGGGACATGCCGGATTGAACCTCGATCGGCCGAATGGAGATTTGGCCGCGGACAGCAAACCGGAGGCGCGGGGAATGAGGACAGAAGCGGGTGCGACCCAGCAATGGGGCCGGGTGCGCGACAGACTGAGAGCGGAATTGGGGGAGGAAGTATTCTCGAGTTGGTT
This sequence comes from Rhodobiaceae bacterium, assembly GCA_965224185.1. Taxonomy (GTDB): domain Bacteria; phylum Pseudomonadota; class Alphaproteobacteria; order Rhizobiales. The sequence continues at coordinate 2,370,925 of OZ245042.1, forward strand.
TTCGCGGGTCGATCTCGACCGGCGGGAAAACAGCACGGTCCATCTTTCGGTTCCGACCCGGTTCCTCAAACAATGGATTCAGGCTCATTACAGCGACAAGATCGTCAGCCATTGGCGGCGCGAATGCGAGGAGATCCGCCGGCTCGAATTGCGGGTACGCGGCGCCATACGCGCTCAGGCCAACACCAAGGCAGCGATCAGCAAGGCCGCCGAAGCCGGCAAGCATCCCACGCACAAAGTATCGGCCAATGGTGCGGTGACACCGGTGCGTTCCCGCGCGGCCGGGCTCGCCGACGCGGCCGGTTCGCCGCTCGATTCGCGGCTGACCTTCACCGCCTATGTGGCCGGCCGGTCCAATGAATTGGCGATCGCCGCGGCCAAGCAGATCGCCTCGGCACCGCAAGGGGAGAACGTCAAGTTCAATCCCCTGTTCATCCATGCCTCGGTCGGCCTCGGCAAGACCCACCTGCTGCAGGCGATGGCGCGGGAGATCCAGTTGTCGACCGGCAGCCGCCGGGCGATGTATCTCACCGCCGAGCAGTTCATGTACAAGTTCGTCGCGGCACTCAAATCGAATGCCGCCCTGGATTTCAAGGAGACCCTGCGCGGCATCGACGTCCTGTTGATCGACGACCTGCAATTTCTGTGCGGCAAGCAGATCCAACAGGAATTCTGCCATACCCTGAATGCCCTGATCGACGGCGCCCGCCAGGTGGTGGTCGCCGCGGACCGGCCGCCGCAGGAATTGGATGCCCTGGATCTCAGGGTCCGCTCGCGGCTTTCCGGCGGCCTGGTGGTGGAGATCGGCGCGCCCGATTTCGATCTGCGCCGGCGTATCCTGGAACGCCGCGTCACGGCGGCGGCCCAGGCCTATCCGGCCTTTGCGGTGTCCGACGCGGTGCTCGACTATATGGCCCAGGCGATCACGTCGAACGGCCGGGACCTGGACGGCGCCGTCAACCGGCTGATCGCCCATAATCAGCTTACCGGCTCGGCGATCACCATCGAGATGGCCGAATCCTCCCTGCGAGACCTGATCCGCGCCCGCGAACCGCGTCGGGTGCGCATCGAGGATATCCAGCGGGTGGTCTCCAAGCATTTCAAGGTCACCAAGGCCGACCTGTTGTCGGCGCGGCGTACGCGGACCATCGTGCGACCGCGTCAGATCGCCATGTATCTGGCGAAGATGATGACACCGCGCTCCCTGCCGGAGATCGGCCGGCGTTTCGGCGGCCGCGATCACACCACCGTCTTGCATGCGGTGCGCAAGATCGAGTCGCTGGTCACCGACGATATCGGGCTGGCTGAGGAGATCGAGCTCCTCAAGCGCATGCTGGACGCCTGACCAACCGATTGCCGGTTTCGGCCATGCATACATTTCATGAGTGCATGGCCGAACGCCGTTCGACGCTCTAATACCAAGGGCCACTACTGTCCGGGAAAATTTAGGGTGAGTTGATATTGGCTGGTTTGTGGGGGCGGCTTGTTGGCTGGTTTGATGAGATGGTTTATCTCGCATAGATTGAAGATGTAATTTGTTGTTAGTGCGGCGATGCGTTTGAGGGGGATTTTGATGCGGTTTTTCTGGTGTAGTTTTTTGAGCAGCACATAGGCGATCAGGGCGGTGATGATCTGGACCATGATGGCCTTTGGATGTTTGGCCAGGAAGCGTTTGATCTTGAGGTTCTGCTTGATCCACTTGAAGAACAGTTCGATCTGCCAGCGGCGTTTGTAGAGGTCGGCGATGTCTTCGGCGGAGCGCTCGAAGTCATTGGTGATGAAGGCCAGTTCGCGGCCCTTGTCTTCGTCGAAGATCTCGATGCGGCGTAGTGGTTTGGGATATTTGCGGCCCGGCTGGCCGGCCAGAATGACGGTCTGGTCGGCGACGACCAAGGAATTGTAGTGGGGGGTTGCGGCCTGCACGTCATAGGCCAGGTTTGACTTCGGCCGGGTGACGAAGACGGCTCCGGCGGCCTCGATGTCGGCCCAGAATTGGGCATTATTATAAGCCCGATCAAACACATAGGTCTGCCCGGCGGCAACCGGCAACTGCTCACACATGCGGCTGTCATGCAGTCGTGCCGGAGTGATCTGGAACCAGGTTGGGCACTGGCTGTCGGGATCATAAATCAGATGCAGCTTGATGGCGCTATTGTTGAAGCGATAGCGCATGGCCTTGTGGGTTTTGGCGAACAGGGCCAGGGTTGTTGAATCCAGGATTTTCACCAACTTACCGACCCCCTTGCCGGTTTGCGGCGCGGTCTCGTTGATAAGCAGGGACAAAATGTCTTCAAAGACACCTATCGGGCGTGCTGCGTTGGCGTCGGAAAGTGTTGACCGCTTCATCCCGGCCGCACGCAGATGATAATGGCGCGCCGGCGAGGCATTGAAGGAGGCTTCAAGATCGCGCAGGCTCGTCTGACCGGACAATTGCGCATAAATCATCACCACAAGATGGTCGAAGGTGGAAAACCGCTTGCACCATTTATCGCTCTTGTGAGTTGCAACGAGCGTGTTGATCCGACGACGGGGAAGGCTCTTTATGATCTGCTGAAAAAGGCTTATGGTCATCTTCGGGTCCATTGTGCGCGGCGTTTTTGAATCGCTGTCTTGCAACTTCGATTCTACCATAAACTCCTCAAACAATGGACCTTTTTAAAGGTATCAAACTATTTTCCCGGACAGTAGTGACCAAGGGCGGTGACTTTTGACCCATTTGATGGGCCAGACCTGTCCTCGACCCCGATCGGGGATCGGTTCGTCGGCAAGGCGCGTCGCGCAGCGCGATACCGGCTATCGGGCAAGCGGCGCAACGCCGTCCGACGTGCCGATATGGCCCACCGAAGGCCAGGTTGCTTTGGCCTCCTGACGGCCATGCGCTCCGCTTATGGTACGCAAGCACCACCGCGCGAACCGCATGGCCGTCAGGAGACCAAATCAATCCCGGTCAAATGAGTCAAAAGTCACCGCCCTTGGTATAATCCACACGACCGGCTCATCGTCGCCATTCCCGCCCTTGCATCTGACCGATATTAAGGGCAGGTTTGGCGGGTCGCGGCCTGCGTCGCGACGCCGATGATTTCCCCCGGAGGTGAAGTACGGGCCCATGAAAGTCACGCTCGAGCGGGCAACCTTGCTGAAATCCCTGTCTCATGTGCATCGGGTGGTTGAGCGCCGCAATACGATCCCGATCTTGTCCAATGTGCTGATTCGCGCCGACGGCGCCGTCGCCGGCATGAAGGCGACCGATCTGGACCTGGAAGTGTCGGAGACCACGGCGGCGGTCGTCGAGCAGACCGGTGCCACCACGGTCCCGGCGCATATGTTTTATGACATCGTGCGCAAGCTGCCCGACGGCTCCCAGGTGGAACTGGAAACCAGCCCCGATCAGGGCACCCTGGTCTTGAAATCCGGCCGGTCGCGGTTTTCCCTGCAAATGCTGCCGGAAGCCGACTTTCCCGATCTTACCGCCGGTGATTTCAGCCATTCCTTCGCCATCGCTGCCGCCGAATTGAAGCACCTGATCGATCGCACCCAGTTCGCGATTTCCACCGAGGAAACCCGCTACTACCTGAACGGCATCTACGTGCATGCCGTCGAGGAACCGGACGGCATGAAATTCCGCGCCGTGGCCACCGATGGCCACCGCCTGGCCCAGGCTCAGATCGACGCCCCCGACGGATCGGAAGGCATGCCGGGCATCATCATTCCGCGCAAGGCGGTTGGCGAGATCCAGAAGCTGGTGGAAGAAGAGGATATCCCGGTTCAGGTGGAATTGTCCGATGCCAAGATCCGCCTCACCGTTGGCTCGGTGGTGCTGACATCAAAGCTGATCGACGGCACGTTCCCCGATTATGCCCGGGTCATTCCGCTCGGCAACGACAAGGAATTGCGCGTCGACCGCACCGAGTTCAAGAATGCCGTCGACCGGGTCTCAACCATTGCCAGCGAACGCGGGCGGGCGGTGAAACTGGCCCTCGACACGGATCGGCTGGTGCTCACGGTCACCAACCCGGATTCGGGCACGGCGACGGAGGAACTTGCCGTCGAGTATCAGAACGAGGCGCTGGAAATCGGCTTCAATTCCCGCTACCTCCTTGATATTGCGGGGCAATTGGAACGCGACACTGCCGTGTTCCTGTTTTCCGATCCCGGTGCCCCGACCCTGGTCCAGGATCTCGGCGATGCCGGCACGCTCTATGTCCTGATGCCCATGCGGGTGTGACCGGCGGACGATTGTGCCGCAACCGGACCCCGTTGCCGCCGTCTGGATCGCCAGGCTGACCCTGACCGGGTTTCGCAACTACACCAGCCTCGACCTGCAAACCGAGCCCCGGTCGGTGGTGCTGATCGGCGACAATGGCGCCGGCAAGACCAATCTGTTGGAGGCGCTCTCCTTCCTGTCCCCGGGGCGCGGATTGCGTCGGGCCGCCTATTTGGACGTGGCGACCGCCGGCGGCCCCGGCGACTGGGCGGTGGCCGCAACCGTGAACGATCCCGATGGGGCCTGCCGCATCGGCACCGGATTGCAGCGCAATGGCGGTGAGGTGGACCGCACCCGCCGCATCCGCATCGACGGGGTCACCGCCAAGCGCGCCGAGGACTTGCTTGACCGGGTGCGCGTGTTGTGGCTGACCCCGGCCATGGACGGGTTGTTCACGGGACCGGCTGGCGACCGCCGTCGTTTTCTCGATCGTTTCGTCCTGGCGATCGATCGCGACCATGCCGGCCGGGTCACGGCTTACGAAAAGGCCATGCGCGGCCGCAATCGCCTGCTGGAGGATGGCGGCGGCAATGACGATTGGCTGACCGCCGTGGAACGGCAGATGGCCGAACTGGCCGTGGCCATTGCCGCCGCCCGGCGCGAACTGGTCGATTGCCTGAACGATTTGATCGGCGCCCGCGATAGCGCCGATGCCTTTCCGAAGGCCGAATTGGCCCTGCAGGGCGTTCTGGAGGCGGAGGTTGGCAATGCGCCGGCGGTCGACCTGGAAGATGGTCATATGGCGCGTCTGCGCGATGGTCGCGGCGCTGACCGGGCCGCCGGCCGGACACTGGCGGGCCCCCATCGCAGCGACCTCCTGGTCCGTCATGGTCTGAAGGATATGGCGGCTGCCTTGTGCTCGACCGGCGAACAAAAGGCGCTGCTGATCGGCCTGGTGCTCGCCCAGGCGGATCTGGTCGGCCGGCTGACCGGGCGCACGCCGATCATCCTGCTCGACGAGGTCGCCGCCCATCTGGACCGCCACCGGCGCGCCGGATTGTTCGCCGAACTGGATCGGCTCGGCTGCCAGGCCTTTATGACCGGCACCGAATGGGCGCCGTTCGCCGATCTGAAGGACCGGGCGCAGGTCTTCCAGGTGGTCGACGGAGCGGTTAAACCTGTCGATCCGGATTGAAAAGGTCTGGTAATCTGCGGCAAAATGGAGCCACAAATCAAACAGACAATTCCCGCGAAAGCGGGAATCCAGAGTTACCAACGAAAGCCGCGGAATTTCGCCCTGGATTCCTTTGAGTCACGCGCGAAGTGCAACACCTGCTATGGTGTTGTTGCGATGGGAACACATTACAGTCACCTCAGTCTTGAGGAGCGGATTGAGCTTTACGCGCTGATGCGTTTGGGTCGATCCATTCGCGCTGCGGCCGATCATCTTGGCCGGTCGCCGTCGACGATCAGTCGGGAATTGCGGCGCAACTCGAATGCGACGAAGCAGTTTTGCGGCGGCTATCGGCCCGAGCGCGCGCATGGGCTTGCGGCGCGGCGGCGGCGTTGGGACGCCCGCTTCAAGCTGGCGCGCCAGCCGGCCCTGCGGGCTCTGGTGCGCGACCGCCTTGCGATGGGATGGTCGCCGCAACAGATCGCCGGGCGGCTGGCGCGCCAGCACGCTCCCATGCGCATCAGCCACGAGTCAATCTACCGCTACATCTATCACCGCAGCGCCCAGAAGGACTATTGGCACAAACTGTTGGCCAAGGCCAAGCATCGGCGTGGCCGCCTTGGCCCGCGTGGCGGCAGTGCCAAAACGCTGATCGCCCACCGGGTGAGCCTCGACAAACGGCCCAAATCAGCCAACCAGCGCCGCCAGTTCGGCCATTGGGAGGCCGATCTGATGCTGTTTTCCAGATACGGCCAGGCGGTGTTGGTCGCCCATGAGCGCAAGTCCCGCCTGACATGGATCTGGCGCCAGCCCAACAAGGCCGCGCGGCCCGTCGTGGAGCGGCTCAAGGCCGCCTTCGCCACCCTGCCGCCGGCGCTCAGGCGCTCAATCACCTTCGACAACGGATCGGAATTCTATCTGCATCATGAGCTCAACCAGTCCCCCGGCATGGCCACCTATTTCTGTGACACCCATTCCCCCTGGCAGAAAGGCGGCATCGAAAACGCCATCCACAGACTGCGCCGCGTCCTGCCGCGCAAATCCGACCTGGCCACAATCGATCAGGCCGAGTTGGACCGCCTCGTCACCCAATACAACCAAACGCCAAGAAAATGCCTGGACTACAGAACACCCCAAGAGGTATTCACTCAAATCTCAAACCGTGTTGCACTTCAAACGTGAACCCACCTTCCCGCTTTCGCGGGAATGACTGTGTGACATTGCTGTCCGGGAAAATAGTTTGATACCTTTAAAAAGGTCCGTTTTCTGAGGGGTTTATGGTAGAATCACAGTGTCAAAACAACGATTCAGCCAACCTCGAAAAACGGACCCGAAGATGACCATAAGCCTTTTTCAGCAGATCATAAAGAGCCTTCCCCGTCGTCGGATCAACACGCTCGTTGCAACTCACAAGAGCGATAAATGGTGCAAGCGGTTTTCCACCTTCGACCATCTTGTGGTGATGATTTATGCGCAATTGTCCGGTCAGACGAGCCTGCGCGATCTTGAAGCCTCCTTCAATGCCTCGCCGGCGCGCCATTATCATCTGCGTGCGGCCGGGATGAAGCGGTCAACACTTTCCGACGCCAACGCAGCACGCCCGATAGGTGTCTTTGAAGACATTTTGTCCCTGCTTATCAACGAGACCGCGCCGCAAACCGGCAAGGGGGTCGGTAAGTTGGTGAAAATCCTGGATTCAACAACCCTGGCCCTGTTCGCCAAAACCCACAAGGCCATGCGCTATCGCTTCAACAATAGCGCCATCAAGCTGCATCTGATTTATGATCCCGACAGCCAGTGCCCAACCTGGTTCCAGATCACTCCGGCACGACTGCATGACAGCCGCATGTGTGAGCAGTTGCCGGTTGCCGCCGGGCAGACCTATGTGTTTGATCGGGCTTATAATAATGCCCAATTCTGGGCCGACATCGAGGCCGCCGGAGCCGTCTTCGTCACCCGGCCGAAGTCAAACCTGGCCTATGACGTGCAGGCCGCAACCCCCCACTACAATTCCTTGGTCGTCGCCGACCAGACCGTCATTCTGGCCGGCCAGCCGGGCCGCAAATATCCCAAACCACTACGCCGCATCGAGATCTTCGACGAAGACAAGGGCCGCGAACTGGCCTTCATCACCAATGACTTCGAGCGCTCCGCCGAAGACATCGCCGACCTCTACAAACGCCGCTGGCAGATCGAACTGTTCTTCAAGTGGATCAAGCAGAACCTCAAGATCAAACGCTTCCTGGCCAAACATCCAAAGGCCATCATGGTCCAGATCATCACCGCCCTGATCGCCTATGTGCTGCTCAAAAAACTACACCAGAAAAACCGCATCAAAATCCCCCTCAAACGCATCGCCGCACTAACAACAAATTACATCTTCAATCTATGCGAGATAAACCATCTCATCAAACCAGCCAACAAGCCGCCCCCACAAACCAGCCAATATCAACTCACCCTAAATTTTCCCGGACAGTAGTGACTGTGTGAGTTAAATTGTGAATTCGCTTCTTCGCAAGACGATTTAGAAATCCATTAATGCCGCGCCAGGGCGGCCCGGATATCGCCCATGGACTGGACCTATCTCTTGACCTTCGCCCTGGCCCTGGCCGTGGCCGCCGCGTCGCCCGGACCGGGCATTGCCGCGGTCGTCGCCCGGGCGCTTGGATCGGGCCTGCGTCCGGCGCTACCGATGATCGCCGGGCTGGTCATCGGGGATATTGTCTTCCTCGCCTGTGCCGTATTGGGCCTGGCGGTGATCGCCGCCCAGTTCGGCACTCTGTTCGTCCTGATACGCTATGCCGGCGCGGCCTATCTGCTTTATCTCGCCTATCGCCTGTGGACCACGACGCCGGCGGCAACGGATATCGAGGCGCGGACCGCCGGCGGCCCCTGGCGCATGTTTATGGCCGGACTGCTGGTGACCCTCGGCAATCCGAAAGTCATTGTGTTTTACCTGGCCCTGGTGCCCACATTCCTCGACTTGCGGGTGGTGACGGCGGCGGGATTCATCGCCCTGGCCGGCGTGATCACGGTTGTCTTGTCGGCGGTCCTTATCGCCTATGCCGCTCTGGCTGCCCGGGCGCGCGGCCTGTTTCGTAGCGCCGTCGCGCGGCGCCGCATCAACCGCACCGCCGGCACCGCCATGGCCGGCGCGGCCGTCGCCATTGCCAGCCGGTGACGGCCAGTCCTGCCTGGTGAGAAAGCCGGTCTCAGGCTGTATTCGCGGCCGTTTCAGGCTAAGATGAAACGGGCACTAACAGACTGATTCGCATGACAGATACACCCGACGCGCCGGATATTCCGGAAAACGGCGATTACGGCGCTGATTCCATTAAAGTTCTCAAAGGCTTGGATGCGGTTCGCAAGCGTCCTGGCATGTATATTGGCGACACTGATGACGGCTCCGGGCTGCATCACATGGTCTATGAGGTCGTTGACAATGCCATCGACGAGGCCCTGGCGGGCCATGCGGACCATGTGGCGGTCACCTTGAACGCCGATGGTTCGGTGACGGTCTCCGATAATGGTCGTGGCATTCCGACCGATATTCACGCCGAGGAAGGCGTGTCGGCGGCCGAGGTGATCATGACCCAACTCCATGCCGGCGGCAAATTCGATCAGAACTCCTATAAGGTCTCAGGCGGCCTGCACGGGGTCGGCGTGTCGGTGGTCAATGCGCTCTCCACCTGGCTGAAGCTGACGATCAAGCGCGACGGCGCGATCCATGCCATGCGCTTTGCCGACGGCGTCGCTGACGGCCCCTTGGCGGTGACCGGCGATTGTGGTGCCGAGACCGGGACCGAAGTGACCTTCCTGCCGAGCACCGAAACCTTTTCCATGGTCGAATTCGATTTCGCCACCTTGGAGCATCGCCTGCGCGAATTGGCGTTTTTGAATTCGGGCGTGCGCATCGTGTTGACCGACGACCGCGGGGTCGAGCCGGTGGTCGAGGAAATGCAATATGACGGCGGCCTGGAGGCCTTTGTCCGTTTTTTAGACCGGGCCAAGCACCCGCTGGTCGACCTGCCGATCACCATGCGCGCCGATCGCGACGAGGTGACCGTGGAAGCGGCCATGTGGTGGAACGATTCCTACCACGAAAACGTGCTCTGCTTTACCAACAATATTCCCCAGCGCGATGGCGGCACCCATCTCGCCGGCTTCCGCGGTGCTTTGACCCGCCAGGTGACCGGCTATGCGGATCGCCAAGGCATTTCCAAGCGCGAAAAGGTCAATCTGACCGGTGACGATTGCCGGGAAGGGCTGACCTGCGTTCTGTCGGTCAAGGTGCCCGATCCGAAATTTTCCAGCCAGACCAAGGACAAACTGGTCTCTTCGGAAGTGCGGCCGATCGTTGAAAGCGTCATCAACGAAACCTTGAACCAATGGTTCGAGGAACATCCGGCCGAAGCCAAGGTGATCGTCACCAAGGTGGTCGAGGCGGCCGCCGCCCGTGAAGCGGCCCGCAAGGCCCGTGAACTGACCCGCCGCAAGGGCGCCCTCGACATGGCCTCGCTGCCGGGCAAGCTCGCGGACTGCCAGGAGCGCGATCCGTCGCGGGCTGAATTGTTCCTGGTGGAGGGCGATTCGGCCGGCGGTTCGGCCAAGCAGGGCCGCAATCGGGAAAACCAGGCAGTGCTGCCGTTGCGCGGCAAGATCCTCAATGTGGAACGCGCCCGCTTCGACAAGATGCTGTCGTCCAACGAAATCGGCACCTTGATCACCGCGCTCGGCACCTCGATCGGCAAGGAGGAATTCGACGCCGACAAGCTGCGCTATCACAAAATCATCATCATGACCGACGCCGACGTGGACGGCGCCCATATCCGCACCCTGCTGCTTACCTTCTTCTTCCGCCAGATGCCTGACCTGATCGAACGCGGCCACCTGTTCATCGCCCAGCCGCCGCTCTACAAGGTCAAGCGCGGCCAGTCGGAACATTATTTGAAGGATGAGCGGGCCTTGGAGGATTTCCTGGTCGAAGCCGGCCTCGACGAGGCGGTCCTGGTGCTCGCCGACGGCGAGGAAAGGGCGGGAATCGATCTGCGCGCCATCGTCGACGAGGCCCGTGTGGTCGGCACCCGGCTCGACGGCCTGCATTCGCGCTACAATCGCGACGTGGTGGAACAGGCGGCGATTGCCGGCGCGTTAACGCCGGAGATCTTCGAGAACCACGACAAGGCCGAAGGCGCGGCCTCCTATATTGCCCGCCGCCTGGATATCCTGGCTGAGGACGTGGAGCGCGGCTGGCAGGGCCGGGCGAGCGAGGCCGGCGACCTGATGTTTGATCGTGAGATCCGCGGCGTCCGGGAAGCGACGACCATCGACATCGCGCTGATCGGCTCCGCCGATGCCCGCAAGCTCGATTCCCATGCCGGCCACCTGCAGGAAATCTACGGCCGGGCGGCGACCCTGCGGCGCAAGGATACCGAAACCGTGATCCGCGGACCGCGGGCGCTCCTTGACGCGGTCTACTCCGCCGGCCGCAAGGGCCTGTCGCTGCAGCGCTACAAGGGCCTGGGCGAAATGAATCCGGACCAATTGTGGGAAACCACCCTGGATCCCGACGCCCGGTCGCTGTTGCAGGTGCGCATTCGCGAGGCCGATGACGCCGACGACATCTTCACCAAGCTGATGGGCGACGAAGTGGAACCGCGCCGCGACTTCATCCAGACCAACGCCCTGAGCGTCGCCAATCTGGATGTGTGAATGGTGGTGACCTTGGGGATGGTGGGCCATGAATTCCCGGCGATTTACCGTCGCCGCAGCCCCTGCTGTCATTGCCCGGCTTGACCGGGCAAGCCAGTAAACACCGCGACTAGCAGTTTGTGTCCAGCGGTAACCTTTTGTAATTATGCAATAAAATACGTTGATTACTGGCTTGCCCGGTCAAGCCGGGCAATGACAGTGAGGCGTGTAGCAGATGTGCGAATCTCGTAGGGCATGACAAAGGCGGAGGGTCTGTGGCCCAGGTCATCGGATGATCCCGTGTGATCGTCCGATGCTCGATCCTTCAATTTCACCAGCGGATCGACTACGCGGTCCAGGGCTTCGACCTGACAGCGGACAATTTCCACCTATCCCGTCAATCCTCCCGCCCGCGCTCGGTCCACCACATGACGGCCAGCGAGGCGGCCCCGAGCAGGGCGAAGCCGGCGATCAGCGGCAATATCGTGCCGTCGTAAAGCCATCCGATCGCCGTGCCCAGGGATAGGGAGATCAAGGTCGTCAGCGACCCGATCACGGCGGCCGCGACGCCGGCCGCATGGCCGAACGGCTCCATGGCGAGCGCATTGAAATTGCCGAACAGGACGCCGAGGCAGAAAAAGGCCGGCATCAGATAGGCCATGAACATCCATAAGGGGGGATGGCCGGCAAGCATCTGGGCGATCGCCAGAAACACCAGCGACAATCCGTTGATGCCGAAGAGAGCCCGATAACACAGCGGCCGCATGCCGAAGCCCTTGACAAGCCGCGCATTGACCACCGACGCCGAACCGATGGCCAGCGCCAGGGCGCCGAAATAAAGCGGGAATTGCGAGCCGAGCGCATATTGCATCTGCAGGATCTGCTGCGCGGTGATCAGGTAGCCGACAAAGGCGCCGAATACCAGGCCGGCGGTCACCGTATAGCCGATGGCGATCCGATTGGTCACCGTGTCGCGGATCGCCTCGTAGAGCCGGCCGGCGGTGAAGGGCAGCCTTTGTGCGCTCGGCAGGGTCTCCGGCTGACGGACATAGAACCAGACAATCGCGACAACGGCCTGGAGAACGAACATCCAGAAGATCGCCCGCCAATCGGAGACGTTCACGATCACCTGGCCGATCGCCGGGGCGATGGCCGGCACCAGAATGAAGACGGCCATGATGAACGACATGATCTGCGCCATCGCCCGCCCTTCATAACAGTCTCGCACCAGGGCGACGGCGACGATGCGCGGTGCCGAGGCGCCGATCCCCTGCAGCACCCGGCCGGCAAGCATGATTCTGAACGTTGGCGCGTAGATCGACATCAGGCAGCCGACAATGAATAACCCGGTGCCGAAATAGATGACCGGCTTCCGGCCGAAACTGTCCGACAGCGGCCCGAAGACCACTTGGGCCAGCGCGAAGCCTAGAAACAAGGACGTGATGATCGCCTGATTGTCATTGGCGTCGACCACGCCGAGTTCAGCACCGATTTCCGACAAAACCGGCAACATGGTATCGATCGACAAAGCCACCATGGAGGTGAGCAGGGCCATCAGCACCACGAATTCGCCGAGCGACAGGGTCGGTTTGGTCGTCACGGAAGGGCCTTTAATGCACGTTGCGTTCAATCGGGACGGCACGCTTAATCAAACAGACAATTCCCGCGAAAGCGGGAATCCAGGGTGACAATCGGCGGCGGCGGTCATGGTCGCGGTCCGATTGATAAGGTGAGATTGACCCGCGATATGTCCTTTTACCGAAGCGCTGTCAATGCGCCCGGCCTTCCCGGAAAGCCCCGGCCGGGCGGATCTAACGGTTGCCCTTCGACACCATATTTGATGTTCTGATGGCATCATGACGGAACAACCAATACCGGAACGGATCGATCTCCTGATCCTCAACGGCCATGTGGTCACCTGTGATGACCGACGCGCCACGATTGATGGCGGCGGGCTTGCCGTTTGCGACGGCCGGATCGACATGGTTGCCACCGATGGCGATCTCGCGCCGTTGAAAGACAAGGCGGTGGCGGTTGTCGATGCCGGCGGCGGTATCGTCATGCCCGGCCTGATCAACACCCATTGCCATGCCGGCGACAGCCTGTTCCGGGGCCTGGTCGAAAATCTGCCATTGGAAGACTGGCTGCAGACCGTGTGGAAAGCGGAGCGGGCGATCCTGAACCGGGAGACCACTCATTTGGGCGCCGCACTCGGCCTGGCGGAACTGGTGCTCGGCGGGGTCACCACGGTCATGGATATGTTCTGGTATCCGGAGGAACTGGCCGAAGCCGCCAATCTGATCGGTGCCCGGGTCTCCACCGGCGGCATCTTTTTCGATTTTACCGGCATGGACGGCTACGAGGCCGATCGCCGGGTCGCCGACGCGGAGGCCTTCATCGACCGATTCAGGGACGATCCGCTGGTGATTCCCGGTGTCTTTCCCCACGGCACCTATACGGTCGGCCCGGATTTACTGAAACGCGCCTGGCAGGTCGCCGTCGACCATAATTGCCTGTTTTCCACCCATGCCGCCGAAACCCGCACCGAACAGCGCACGATCGCCGATCAATATGGCCTGAGCGTCATCCGCCATTTGCATGGTCTCGATATGCTCGCTCCGCGCACGGTGCTTGCCCATTGCGTTCATGTCGATGATGCGGAAATCCAGTTGATGGCCGAGACCGGCACCCATGTGATCCATAATCCGGTGTCCAACCTGAAGCTTGGATCCGGCATCGCCCCGGTGCCCGACATGGTGGCGGCCGGCATCAATCTCGGTCTTGGCACCGACGGGGCGATCAGCGGCAATGATCTCGATCTGTGGCTCGCCATGCGGCTCGCCGCCACCCTGCATAACGGTGTGCGCGAAAATCCGACGGCCATCACCTCCAACATCGCCCTTGACATGGTGACCCGCAACGGAGCCAAGGCGCTCGGCATGGAAGACCGGATCGGGTCGCTGGAACCGGGCAAGGAGGCCGATTTCATCATTCTCGACGTGGACGCGGTGCATTGCCTGCCGCTCTTCGACGCCACCAATCATGTGGTTTACGCGGCCGGCCGGTCCGACGTCACCGATGTCTTTGTCGGCGGCCGCCATGTGGTGCGCGACCGGCAATTGACCGGGCTCGACGTCGACGACTTGCGCCGCGAGGTCCGCCGCCTGCAGCCCGCCATCCGGGCAAGCATCGAGGATTAGGCGCCATGGCCGAAACCCTGTCCCATCGGGTCGACCAGGCCGCCGCCGCCATTCGTCGTCATCATGACGCGCCCATCGACGCGGGCTTGGTGCTTGGCAGCGGTCTCGGCGGCCTGGCCGAGGCGGTCGCGGTCGAGGCGGCGATCGACTATGGCGATATTCCCGGTTTCGTCACAAGCACCGCTCCCGGCCATGCCGGGCGTCTGATAATCGGCATATTGGCCGGTTGCCGGGTCGGCCTGATGCAGGGCCGGTTCCATCTTTATGAGGGCTGGACCGCGGGCGACGTGGCCTTCCCCGTCTTTGTGCTGAAGGCCCTTGGCGCCACGCGCTACATTGTCACCAATGCCGCCGGCGCCCTGGCGCCGGACTTTCGGCCGGCCGATGTCATGCTGATCGACGATCACATCAACTTCACCGGCCACAATCCCATAATCGGCAACCATGATCCGGCAATCGGACCGCAATTTCCGGATATGTCCCGGGCCTATGATCCGGACCTGAAGGATATGGCCTTGACCGCCGCGGCCGGTCAGGGGATCGAGCTGCATCGCGGCGTTTATGCCGGGGTCGCCGGCCCGTCGCTGGAAACCTCCGCGGAACGCCGGTTTCTGCGTGTCGCGGGCGCCGATGCGGTCGGCATGTCAACGGTCACCGAAGTCATCGCCGCCAATCATTGCGGGCTTCCCGTCCTCGGCCTGTCGGCGATCACCAATATGGCGACAGGCGGTCCGGAGCAACAGCCCGATACGATCGAAGAAGTGCTTGAAAACGCCGCCAAGGCCGGTGGCAAGATGCGGGCGATCATCGAGGCGGTGCTTGAAGGGTCCGATTGACCCGGGCGGCCTCCGACTGCAACTCCGATCCCCCTCGGCGGATCCGTCCCGAACCCGGTTTTGACTTCCGCCGGCTGGTCCTGAAAATCGGCGCGACGATCCCCCTAGCGCCGTTAGGCGCAAACAGCCATCCACTCTTTGAACCTTCCGCCTACTGCCTGCGACCAATTGTCAATCGGGTCGGTGTATCGCACGGGCCGGCCCGGCGGAGGGGATCAAGACAATGTGGGACATCCTGGAACTGGTATTGGTGTTCGATCGGGAACTCGTCGCCCTGTTCCGGCTGTCTCCCGCGGCAAAAACCCGTCACTCCGAGCATGCCGACCGGGCGATCCCACTGCGCCCCCATCGCATCATCGAATTATCGGTGACCGTCATGGCCAGTGAAATGCAGGACGCGACGCTTCTGGCGTCCTGTGACGCAGTGATTTACGCCTGCCTGACGAGCGTTGCCCTGCATATCCTGCAAACTTTGTCGCGCATGGCCATTGAGGACGCCGCCGCGGCCGGCGCGTTCGGACCCTTCATGCGCATGCGGATACGGCTATCGATCGCCGTCGACGGCCTTGCCCCGTTGTCGGCCGGCCGCCCATGCCAGATAGCGGTGCACCGGTTCGCCGACGAGGCCCCGGGGCACGATGATGACGCAGAGCAGGAACAGGCCCCCCAATGCCAGCAGCCAATAGGGACCGAACAGGTCTGCGAATTGGCCTTCCGCGTAGCGCACGATAATGGCGCCGAGAAAGGCGGCAATCAGCAGGCCACGGCCGCCGAGCGCCACCCAGATCAGCACTTCTGTCGATAAGGCGAAGCCGATCAGGGGCGGTGAGGCGAAAGCGAATTGGGTGACGAACAAGGCGCCGGCCAATCCGGCAAGGCCCCCCGAAATCGTGAAGGCCGTCAGCTTATAGGCCGCCGTGTCGTAACCGAGCGCGGCGGTCCGTTCCTCGTTGATGCCGATCGCCCGCAACACGGTGCCATAGGATGATCGCGAGATCACTTCCAGAACGATATAGGTGGCAAAAGCGATGGCCAGCGTGAAGTAATAGACCGGGTGCGGCTCCCAGAGCTCCATGCCGCCGAATAGTGTTCCAAGATTGAAGGGCGGTACGTTGATCAATCCGTTGAGCCCGCCAATATAATTCCAATTGGTGGCAAGCCGCTCCGCGATCGCCGCCACCGCCAGCATCACGATGCCGAAATAGGCCCCGCGCAGGCCGCGGCCGTAAAACAGAAACCGTCCAAGGATATTGGCCACCAAAGCCGGCAGAGCCATCGCGCAGACCAGGCCCAGATAGCTCGATGTCCACGCCTCCAGTCCGGGCACCATGCCGAGCGTCACCAGGCTCATGGCATAGGCGCCAATACCGAAAAAGACGGCCTGGCCGAAGCATAAAAGCCCGCAATGGCCCCAGATCAAGGCCAGGCTCATGGCGAAAATGCCATAGGTCAGGAACTGGGCGAATTCGCTCACCTGCCAACCGCCGATCATCAATGGCAGGATCAGCAAGAAGCCCCAAACGACGAAGTCGACGGAGAGCCGCGGCCAGTTGTTGACAATCCGGTCCACGCTAGCCGTCCTTTTCGCCGATCATGCCGCGCGGAAACAGGCGGATGACGATAATCGCCATGGTAAAGACCACGATCTGCGCCACCACCGGCGACCAGATATTGGCAACCAGCGTATCGGCGCCGCCGACCAGCCCGCCACCGACCAAGACGCCCGCCAGATGCCCGGCGCCGCCGACCAGGATCGACAGGAAGGCGGGGATCAGGAAGCCAAGCCCCATTTGTGGGTCGACACTCATGATCGGCGCCATCACCGCGCCGGCAAGCCCGGCCAAGGCGGCACCGTATGCAAAGGTGGTGCGGTCCATGCGTCTGGTGTCGATGCCCAGCGACGAGGCCATGGCTCTATTGTTGATGACCCCGCGGGCCATCAGGCCGAAATCGGTGCGGTAAAACAGCCAGAACGTGCCGGCAATCACCGCCAGCGACACCGCCATGATGAATAGGCGATAGACCGGATAGGGCGTGCCGAACAGATCGACAGCCAGATCGATCGGCACCGGCGTGGTCTGCGATTGCGGACCGGCCAGAATGATCACCGCCTGCTTGATGGCGATTGACAGCCCCCAAGTGGCGAGGATCGTGTCGAGGAATCGGTGATAGATATGGCGGATCACCAGTTCCTCCAGCACCAGTCCGAACAGGCCGACAAACAACGGCGCCAATATCAGTCCGAGCCAGAACGAACCGCCTGCCTGCACCACCGCGACCAGGGTATAGGCGCCGAGCAGGAACAATTCCCCATGGGCCATGTTGATGACATTCATCAGGCCGAAAATGATCACCAGGCCCATGGCGACAAGCACGATCACCAGGATGAAATTGAGCGCATCCAAGCCGATGAGGAATATCTGATCCATGACCGCCGCCGTCCCTATACGGCCACATAGCGATGCATGATCGCTTCGTCTTGCCGCAGGTCTTGTGTCGAATGTCGGGCGGTGATGGTTCCGTTTTCCATGAACAGGCAGCGATCGGCCATGCGCAAAACCATGTCCACATTCTGTTCCACGATCATCACCGTCAGGCCCCGGTCGCGGGCATGAGCGGAGAGCGTATCGGCGATGTCCAGGACGATCGACGGCTGGATGCCTTCCGACGGCTCGTCGAGCAGCAGGAGCCGTGGGTCCGAAATCAAGGCCCGGGCGATCGCCAATTGCTGCTGCTGGCCGCCCGACAGGGTGCCGGCGACCTGGTCCCGGCGTTCATCGAGGATCGGAAACAGGGCGAACATGGCATCGGCGTAACCCGCCGCCGGGCGCTGGTGGCCGAGCAGACCCATGCGCAGGTTTTCCAACACCGAGAACGGGGCGAAAATCTCGCGGCCCTGAGGCACATAGGCGATGCCCCGCCGCGCGATCTCAAACGGCTTGGCGCCGCCAATCTCCTGGCCCATGAAACGGATCGATCCGGCGCTTGGCGTCACTAGGCCGACCAAAGTGCGCATCAATGTCGTCTTGCCCATGCCGTTGCGGCCGAGCACCCCGACCACTTCGCCGGGCTCGATCGCCAAATCGAGGCCGGTCAGCACCCGGCTGCCCCCATAGCCGCTCTGCAATCCCCGCGCCTCCAGGATCATGCCGCGGACCCCAGATAGGCGTCCCGTACCACATGGTCGGCGCGGATTTCTTCCAAGGAGCCCGACCGCACGATCGATCCGCGCAGCATAAAGGCGACCGGCGAATTCAGGCTATCGACGAAGCGCAGGTCATGCTCGATGCAGATTGCGGCCACCCCTCGTTCCTCGTTGAGCCGCCGCACGAGAGCGGCGGTCGCCACGGTTTCGGCTTCCGTCATGCCGGTCGTTGGTTCGTCAAGCAGCACCAATTGCGGGCCGGTGCCCAGCACCATGGCGATTTCCAGCCATTGTTTTTGCCCATGGGACAGGATACCGGCCGGGCTCGACGCCAGCGCCGTCAAGTCCACCAGGTCGAGCAGGTCCTCCGATCGGATCCGGTTCCCGCCATCTCGCGCAATGCCGCGCAGGCCATGGCGGCCGGCCTCGGCGAACACCGCCACGTCCAGATGCTCGCGCACGGTCAGGTCCGGATAGATGCCGGGGATCTGGAATTTGCGGGCAATGCCGCGCTGGGCGATCTCATGGGGCGCAAGGCCGACCAGTTCCGTACCTTGGAACCGGATCGATCCTCGGCTCGGCCGCAAAGCGCCGGTCATCAGATTGAACAATGTGGTCTTGCCGCAGCCATTGGGGCCGATAATGCTCAAGATATCGCGGCGACCGAGCGACAGGTGAAGATCGTCGACCGCGGTAATGCCGCCGAAATCCTTGGTCAGCGCGGTAATGTCAAGGAAGGAGGACATGGAGCCGGCAACGAATGGATAATTCAAATCTCGGCGTCATCCCGTACGCGGTGCAGCATGGAATGCTGCTGCGCAGATACGGAATCTCTGATTTACCGAATTTGGTGACATCTATGCCGAGATTCCGTGTCTGCGGAGCGGCACTTCGCGCCGCACCGCGCACGGAATGACGCCAAGGCGTATAGGGGAAAACCAATTTATCGCAGTCCAACTGCCGTGATCTATTTGCCTCGTCAAATCCGTGCCACTCTGTTTTAACCCCAGGCCGATCTGTCATTGCCCGGCTTGACCGGGCAACCCAGTAGACACCGTCAATCACGGTTGAATGCTGGAATTCAACGTTGCTCATGAATTGCCAACCGCGTCGTATACTGGATGCCCCGGTCGGAGCCGGGGCATGACAGGGCAAGAAGGTGTGGGTTGCAGTATCAGGACCGTTCATGCCGAACCCGCCCGCAATCGGATGAATACCTATCGGGTGGCCGCATAGCGAGTTGGCTCTCCGACGTGCCGCCCCGCCATGCAGGTCTGCCTACATCTTGCAGCCGGCTTCCGGCGCCAATTGGCCGAGCGGCTTGACGATGGTCAGCCCGGCGCCTTCGGTTTTCGCCAGATACATGTTCATCGTCACGTGATGGTCCTTGGCGCCGATCATCAGCGGGCCGGTGGGCGTTTCGATGGTCAGCCCTTCAAGGGCGTCGATCATCGCTTCCTTGTCCGCCTTGCCGGCCTTCTCCAGGGCCCCTTTCACCGCCATCATGGCATTGTAGTGGGTCATGACATAGTGGGAGATCGTCACGTCGTCGCCACCGCTCGCCTTGATCCGGGCGACGAAATCCTTCACGCCCGGCTCGTCGCTCGATGCCGCGAAGGGTACCGTCACCCACATATTCTGGCCCTTGCCCTCACCGAATGCGCCCAGATAGGTCTCCGCGAAGCCGAGAAAGGCCACCGTGGTATTCTTCAACAGGCCGAAATCCTCCGCCTGTTTGATGAACGTGATGCCATCGCCGCCGGGCAGGGCGAAGACCAGCACCTTGGCCTGGCTGTCGGAGATCTGCCGGATCACCGGGGCGAATTCCTTCACACCCCAGGGCGTGAATTCCTTGCCAACGGCCTTGCCGCCGAGCCCGCCGACAATGGCCTCGGCGGATTCGAACATTTTCTGCGGCCACACATAATCGGCGCCGAACATGAAATAGGAATTTCCGGCGGTTTCATTCATATGCGGCAGCAGCTTCGCCAGTTCCTGGTTGGGCACGGTGTTGAAGGAGAAGATGTAGCGACCGCAGGCGCCGCCTTCATAATTGGTGGCGTAAAGCAGCGGCGTTTTCATGCGTTCAACCGTCGGCGCCATGGCGTCGCGGGCGTTCGATGTAATTGGTCCGGTAAGCGCGATCACGCCGTCGCGCTGGATCAATTTGCGGGCCGCCTGAACTGATTGCTTGGGATCGGTCTTGTTGTCCTCATAAACGATTTCAATTGGCCGGCCGAGAATGCCGCCGGCGGCGTTGATTTCACTGGCCGCCAGATCGAGGCCGAGCTTGGCCTGATTGCCGAACAATTCAAGGCCGCCGGAAAACGGCAGAACGGCACCGATCTTGATCGGATCGGCGGCGAAAACCGATTGGCCCGCCGTGGTCGCGGCGAAGGCCGCGGCGGCACAGGCGAGGAAAATTCTGCGACTGATTGTGAGCATTGCTGCGCCTCTTCGTCTTTCGTCATTGGAAAACCGGTGATGGTCGTGCCAGTTTGGGCAGGATTGGCGGTCATTTGCAAGAGGCGCCTGGGCCGGATGCGGGGCCGGGCCGGCCGTCGGCGATCATCCGTGGGCCCGATGCGGGCGGGCGACTGCCTCGTCATTGCCGGTGAAGAAACCGCCCGAGGCCGTCGGATGGTTGCGGTTTTGGGGAGCCATATGGCGGGTCATGGTGCTTGCGAGGCTTACATCTTTGGTGCAGCTTGGCCTTGCCATGCGCGGGTAATACCAAGGGCGGCACGCGATCGGCTCGTGATACAGGGAGGAACAGTCTCTTGGGATATGATTTGACCGGCCGGTCGCTTCTCAGTCTGAACGAATTCACCGCCGACGAATTGCGGCAGATCCTGGATCGGGCCCACGACGTCAAGGCCCGCCGGGCGCGCGGCGAAAAGGGCGACGGCCTGGCGCGGCGCAATATATGCGGTATCTTCCAAAAGCCGTCCGGGCGCACCAGCACCGCCTTTGTGGTCGCCGCCAACGACGAGGGCGGTCACCTGGAATTCTTTCCCGCCGACAATATCCGCTTCGGCTACAAGGAAAGCATCAAGGACCTGGCACGGCTGATCGGCGGCATTTTCGACGGTATCGCGTTTCGGGGTTACGCGCATTCCGTCGCCGAGACGCTAGCGCAATATTCGGGCATACCGGTCTGGAACAGCCTGACCGACGACCACCATCCGACCCAATTGCTGGCCGATGCCATGACCCTGCAAGAAGCCTTCGGCGATCTTAAGGGCCTGCGCGTCGCCTATGTGGGCGACGGCCGCAACAACGTGGTGCGGTCGCTGGCGATCGGCGCCTTGAAACTGGGCTTCGATCTCAGTGTCGTCGCGCCTGAGGACCTGCTATTGACGGCGGCCATGTTGGATGAGATCGAGGCGATCACGCCGGAACGCAACGGGCGGGT
Source organism: Rhodobiaceae bacterium (assembly GCA_965224185.1). Classification (GTDB taxonomy): domain Bacteria; phylum Pseudomonadota; class Alphaproteobacteria; order Rhizobiales. The sequence continues at coordinate 2,392,590 of OZ245042.1, forward strand.
CACCACCACCACCGATATTGCGAAGGGGGTCGCCGGGGCGGCGGCGGTTTACACCGATGTGTGGGTGTCGATGGGCGAGGACGACAAGACGGACGAACGCATCGCCCTGCTTGGCGACTACCGGATCACCGAAGCGGTGATGGCGGCGAGCGGACGGGACGACACCATCTTCCTGCATTGCCTGCCGGCCTTTCACGACATGGAGACCGAATTCGCCCGTACCCATCCCGGCATTTGCGAGGTGGATGACGCCGTCTTTGAAGGGTCGGCGAGCCGGGTGTTTCAACAGGCTGAAAACCGGATGCATACGATCAAGGCATTGATGCTGGAAACGGTGCGGCGCTAAAGCATTGTCCGAAAGTCGGCGATTTCGATGGTCGCCTGGGACCGGCCGGCCGCGGCGATGACCGTCGGTGCACGGGGAAAGTCGGCCGAGCCGAAAGCATCAAGGCCATCCTCGCGGGCGGCAGCCTTTCCTTTCGACACATATTTAGCCGGCATTCCAGTATCGATCAGGATCGAGTGGCCATGGTCGGTTTTTATCAGATAACCGCACAGACCGATTACCCGGCCGTCGCCATGGACATTGAACAAGCCGTAGTCGAGGATGTGAAACCGTGCCGCCCGACCACCGTGCAGGACCGGGATCAACGGCGACCGCGCGCCGGCCACCTGTCAGTTCTTCCGCAATTCCAGCTTGGCGATCGCTTCCAGATGCACCTCGTCGGGGCCATCCGCCAGACGCAATGTGCGTTGATGACCATAGGCATGGGCGAGCCCGAAATCACCGGAGACGCCACCGCCGCCATGGGCCTGGATCGCTTCGTCGACCACCTTGCAGGCCATGCGCGGCGCAATCACCTTGATCATGGCGATCTCCGCGCGGGCCGCCTTGTTGCCCACCGTGTCCATCATATAAGCGGCCTGTAATGTCATCAGACGTGCCTGGTCAATGGCGATGCGACATTCGGCGATCTTGTGGCGCAACGCCCCCTGTTCGGCGATCGGCTTGCCGAAGGCGACCCGGCTCTTGGCGCGGGCGCACATGGCCTCCAGGGCCCGCTCGGCGACGCCGATGCAGCGCATGCAATGGTGGATACGGCCCGGCCCGAGGCGGCCTTGGGCGATCTCGAAGCCGCGCCCCTCGCCGAGCAGGATATTGGATGCCGGCACGCGCACGTCCTTGAATTCCACTTCCGCATGGCCGTGTGGCGCGTGATCGTAACCGAAAACGGTCAGCGCCCGCTTCACCGTCACCCCGGGCGTCTCCATGGGCACCAGGATCATGGATTGCTGGGAATATTTATGGGCTGTCGGATCCGTCTTGCCCATGAAGATCGATATTTTGCAGCGCCGGTCGGCGGCGCCGGATGTCCACCATTTGGTACCATTGATGACGTAGTCGTCGCCGTCGCGCTCAATCCGCGCCTCGATATTGGTGGCATCGGACGAGGCGACCGCCGGCTCGGTCATGGCGAAGCAGGAGCGGATCTCGCCGGCGAGCAGCGGTTCCAGCCATTGTTTCTTGTGCTCCTCGGTGCCGTAGCGTTCGATCACTTCCATATTGCCGGTATCGGGGGCGGAGCAATTGAATGCTTCAGAGCCGATCGGCGAGCGGCCCATGATCTCCGCGATCGGCGCATATTCCAGATTGGTCAGGCCGGCGCCGCGATCCGATTCAGGCAGGAACAGGTTCCACAGACCCTCCGCCTTGGCCTTGGCCTTCAGGTCTTCCATGATCGCCGGCGCATCCCAGCGATCGGCCTGGCTTTCCACCTGCTCCTCGTAGACCGCCTCGGCGGGAAAGACATGGGCGTCCATGAAGTCGCGCACGCGGGCCTGCAATTCCCGGGACCGTTGGGAGTTTTCGAGCAGCATGGGAGGGGTCCTTTCGATAAAGGGTCAGGCGGCGCGGGCGAATTTTCGCACATGATGATGGCGGTCGCCGAACAGGGTATCGATCATGGTCAGGCGCTTGAAATAATGGCCGATGGCCATCTCGTCGGTCATGCCCATACCGCCATGCATCTGGATCGCCTCCTGGCCGATCAGGCGCCCGGCATCGCCGCAGCGCACCTTGGCGGCGGAGGCGGCGCGGGTCCGCTCGGCCGCGTCATCGCCGTCGACAACAGTAGCCGCGCGGTAGGTCATGGCGCGGGATAATTGATGGGCCTGAAACATGTCGGCCATGCGGTGCTGCAGCACCTGGAACTTGCCGATCGGCACGCCGAACTGCTTGCGGGTCTTGATATATTCGTTGGTCTGGCGCAGGCAGGCTTCCATAATCCCGGCCGCTTCGGCGCAGACCGCCACGATGGCCTTGTCGGTCACCGCCTCGATCGCGCCCGCGGCCGCGCCCTCAGCGCCGAGCATGGCATCGGCGGGGACCGATACACCGCTGAGGGTGATTTCGGCTGCCCGGCCGCCATCGACGGTACCATAGCCACGGCGGGAAATGCCGTCCGCATCGCCATCAACCAGGAACAGGCTGATGCCATCGCGGTCGCGGGGGCCGCCGCCGGTGCGTGCCGAGACGACCAGTTTGTCCGCGGCGGCACCGTTGAAGACGACCGCCTTTGCGCCGGAAATCACATAGCCGCCGCCGGATTTCTCCGCCTTGGTTTCCACGGCAGAAAGATTGAACCGGCTGCGCGGTTCCGAATGGGCGAAGGCCAACTGCAGGCCGCCGGCGATCAGCGGTTCCAGGATCTCTTGGCGCTGCCCCGTGCTACCGGCTTCGGCCACCAGACCGCCGCCGAGCAGCACCGTTGCCAGATAGGGCTCCACGACGATGCCGCGGCCGAGGCTTTCCATGAGCACGGCCACATCCGCCATGCCCCAGCCGAGGCCGCCATCCTCCTCGGCAAAGGGAATGGCAAGCCAGCCCAATTCGGCTAATTGCCGCCAGTTGCCGGCGTCAAAGCCGTTATCGCTGGCGACGATTTCGCGCCGCCGATCGATGTCATATTCGTTTTGCACAAAACGGTCGGCGCTTTCGGCGAGAAGCCGCTGTTCTTCGGAAAATTCAAACGACATGAAGAGACTTCCTCGACACTCCTACAGGCCCAAGACGTGCTTGGAGATGATGCCCCTTTGCACCTCGTTCGAACCGCCATAGATCGACGATTTGCGCCAGTTGAAATAGATCGGTGCGAGCGGCGCCGCGTAATCTGGCCCGACCCGCTCCTCGTTCCAACCCGGATCGAAGGCTTCGGGCAGAAACGGAAAGGCGTAATAGCCAACCGCCTCGCGGGCAAGTTCGGTAAGCTCCTGTTGGATCAGTGTGCCCTCGACTTTCAAAAGCGAGGCTTCCGGGCCGGGCCCGGCGCCGGCCTGTTCGGCGTAAAGCACCCGCAAAACCACCGATTCCAAGGCCAGCAACCGGATCTCGATCTCCGCCACGCGGTTGGTGAAATCGCTGTCCTCGATCAGCGGCCGGCCGTCATCGCCCAGTTCCTCCGCCGCGATCGCCTTCAGCCGGCTCAGCAGCTTCTTCGACCGGCCGGTGGCGGCGATACTTGTGCGTTCGTGTCCGAGCAGGAACTTGGCGTAGGTCCAACCCTTGTTTTCCTCGCCGACCCGGTTCTCAACCGGCACGCGGACATTTTCCAGAAACACCGAATTGACCTCGACGCCGCCATCAATGGTGACGATCGGGTCCACCGAGACGCCCGGAGAATGCATGTCGATCAACAGGAAGGAGATGCCCTGCTGGGGCTTGCCCTCGCTCGATGTGCGCACCAGGGTGAACATCATGTCGGCATATTGGGCGAGCGTCGTCCAGGTTTTCTGGCCGTTGACGATATAATGGTCGCCGTCGCGCACCGCCTTGGTCTGCAGCGAGGCCAGGTCGGAGCCGGCGCCCGGTTCTGAATAGCCCTGGCACCACCAATCCTCCGACGACAGGATGCGCGGCAGGTACTTCGCCTTCTGCTCGTCGGAGCCGAAGGCCATGATCACCGGCGCCACCATGACCAGGCCGAAGGGCATGATGCGCGGGGTTTCGGCGTCCGCCAGTTCCTCCTCGAAGAGGTGCTTTTGCATCGGCGTCCAGCCGGTGCCGCCCAATTCCTTCGGCCAGCCCGGGGCGATCCAACCCTTTTCATGAAGGATCTTTTGCCAGCGAATGTAATCGTCCTTCCCCAGCTTGTGGCCGCGCCGCACCTTGTCGCGAATGTCGCTCGGGTACTTGTCCTTGATGAAATCGCGCACTTCCTGCTGGAAGGCGGCTTCCTCCGGAGTCAGTGTCAATTCCATGTTCAGCCTCCGTGTCTTGTCACAATTCGAAAGTGTTCAGGCGACCTCGAACAGGCCGGCGCCACCCATGCCGCCGCCAATGCACATGGTGCAGACCACATATTTGGCGCCGCGCCTTTTGCCCTCGATCAGGGCGTGGCCGACCATGCGCGCCCCCGACATGCCATAGGGATGGCCGATGGAGATGGCGCCCCCATTGACGTTCAGCTTATCATTGGGAATACCCAGCGTATCGCGACAATAAAGCACCTGCACCGCGAAGGCTTCGTTCAATTCCCACAGATCGATATCGTCGACCGTCAGGTCGTGGGCCTTGAGCAGCTTCGGCACGGCGAAGACCGGTCCGATGCCCATCTCGTCGGGATCGCAACCGGCGACCGCGATGCCGCGATAGATACCGAGCGGCTGCAGGCCGCGGCGCTCCGCCTCCTTTGCCTCCATCACCACGCTTGCCGAGGCACCATCGGAGAGCTGTGAGGCGTTGCCGGCGGTGATGTTCCGGCCGACGGCGATCCGTTGCCCGTCCTTGAACACCGGATTGAGGCCCGACAGGCTGTCCATATCGGTGCCCGGACGATTGCCTTCATCGCGTTCCAGGGTCACTTGCCTGTCGGAAATCTCGCCGGTCGCCCTGTCCCGGACTTTCATGACCGAGGGCAGCGGCACGATTTCGTCGTCGAAATGGCCGGCCTGTTGCCCTGCAGCCGTGCGCGCCTGGGACTGCACGGCGTACTCATCCTGAACGTCCCGGGAGATGCCATAGCGGTCGGCGACCACTTCCGCCGTTTCCAGCATGGTCATGTAGAGGGCCGGGACATGCTCCTTGAGCCAGGAATCGCGCGCCCGAAAGGTGTTCATCTTGTCGTTCTGGACCAGCGAGATCGATTCCAGGCCGCCACCGACCGTGATCTGCATGCCGTCGGTGATAATCTGCTTTGCCGCGGCGCCAATCGCCATCATGCCCGACGCGCATTGGCGGTCGAGCGACATGCCGGACACGCTGGTGGGCAGGCCGGCGCGCAGGGCCGATTGGCGGGCGATATTGGTGGTCGTGGAGCCCTGCTGCAGGGCGGCGCCCATGACCACGTCGTCGACTTCGGCGGGATCGATGCCGGCGCGTTCGACCGCGTTGGCAATGGCGTGACCGCCCAAGGCTTGGGCCTGGGTGTCGTTAAAGGCGCCGCGATAGGCTTTGCCGATCGGCGTGCGGGCGGTGGAAACGATAACTGCTTCGCGCATGGAATTCTTCCTTTGATGACCGGTTCGGAACGCCCTTAAAGGTCGCCGAACCCTTTGCCGTCCTTGGCCAATTGTTCAAGCAACGCGGCGGGTTTCAACAGGTCGCCATGCTCCTGGTGCATCCGGCTCATCGTGTCATAGACCTTATCGACACCGACCGTGTCGGCATAGAACATCGGCCCGCCGCGATAGCGCGGGAAACCGTAGCCATGGAGCCAGACGACATCGATATCGCTGGCCCTGAGCGCCAGGCCCTCTTCCAGGATCTTGGCGCCTTCATTGATCAGCGGATACATGCAGCGCTCCAGGATCTCATTATCGGAGATCTCACGGCGCTCAATGCCGCGGTCCTTGGAGGTCTGGACGATCAGTGCCTCGACCTCCGCATTGGGCACCGGGGTCCGGGAACCGGCTTCGTAATCGTACCAGCCGCCCTGCGTTTTCTGGCCGTAGCGGCCCATCTCGCAGATCTTGTCGGCGATATCGGAATAGCGTTCGTCGTTGGACCGCAGATGGGCATGGGCCTTGCGGATACGCCAGCCCACATCGAGGCCGGCAAGATCACCCATGGCGAAGGGGCCCATCGGCAGGCCGAAATCGTAGATCACCTTATCGACCTGTTGCGGCAGCGCGCCCTCCTCCAGGAGGAAATTGGCCTCGCGGGTATATTGGTGCAGCATGCGGTTTCCCACAAAGCCGTAGCAGACGCCGACCAGCACGCCGACCTTGCCAATTTTGCCGGAGAGATCCATCACCGTGGCGATCACGTCGGGCGCGGTCTTGTCGCCGCGCACGTTTTCCATCAGGCGCATCACATTGGCCGGCGAGAAGAAGTGAGTGCCGACCACCGCTTCTGGACGTGCCGTGGCCGCGGCGATCTCGTTGACGTCGAGGGTCGATGTATTGGTGGCCAGGATCGCCTCGGGTTTACAGATGCGGTCGAGGTCGGCGAAGATTTTTTTCTTCAGATCCATATCCTCAAACACGGCTTCGATGACGATATCGGCGTCGGCGATACCCTCCAGGCCAACCGTCCCGGAAATCGCCGCCATGCGGCGATCCATGGCGTCCTGGCCGAGGCGCCCCTTGGCGACGGTGTTGGCGTAGTTCTTTTCGATGATACCGAGGCCGCGATCGAGGGCCTCTTGGCCGGTCTCCACGATGGTCACCGGAATGCCGGCATTGGCGAAATTCATGGCGATGCCGCCGCCCATCGTGCCGCCGCCGATAATCGCCGCCTTTTGAACCGGCCGCTTCGGGGTATCCTTCGGCACATCGGGGATCTTGCGGCATTCGCGCTCGGCGAAAAAGGCGTGGCGCATGGATTTCGCCTCATCGGCCGACACCAGTTTGGAAAATTCCTGGCGTTCGAATTCCCGGCCCTCGGCGAAGGGTTTTTCCACCGAGGCGCGGGCGCACTCGATAATTGCGAAGGGCGCGTTCATGCCGCGGGCGCGCCGGGCGATTGACTTGGCGAAATCATCGAATACCGACGGATTGGCGTCCACTTCGGCCTTGTGGCCGTCAATTTCCGCGGTGCGGCGCAAGGGGATGTCGCCGGCAGCAATCTTGCGGGCGGCGGCGATCGCAGCTTCGACCACATCGCCTTCGGTGACGTCGTCGATCGCGCCCAGTTCAGCCGCCTTGCCCGCCGGGACCTGGCGCCCGGAATTCATCAAGTCAAGGGCAGCCGACACGCCGATCAGGCGCGGCATGCGCTGGGTGCCGCCGGCGCCGGGCAGGATGCCCAGGGTGACTTCCGGCAGGCCGATTTTGGTATCGGCCGTGGCCACCCGATAGTGGCAGGCAAGCGCGACCTCGCAGCCGCCGCCAAGCGCCACGCCGTGGATCGCGGCGACGACCGGCTTGTCGCCGGCCTCCATCCAGTCGAGCAAGGATGGCAAGTCCGGAGTGCCGGGCGGCGGCACCGCGTCGAATTCGCGGATATCGGCGCCGGCGCAAAACATGCGTCCGGCCCCCTTGATGACGATGCCGTCGATCGCATCGTCATGAATAGCCGCTTCCAATTCGGTTTTCAGGCCGGTGCGCACGGCGGCGCCGAGGCCGTTTACCGGCGGATTGTTGAGTGTCAGGATGGCGATCGCGCCGTCTGTCTGGCGCTCCACTGCGCTCATCTGGTTGTCCTCCAACATCGGCCCTTTGGCCCTGGCTCGTACCGTACCGGCGCATATGGCCGGCCTTCAAGCATCCCCATTATCCGCGGATTGATCCGTCGATCCACACTCGATCCGGCGTGGCGCCGTGCCGTAAACGTCAGGATGATAATCGGGTGGCTGTTCGACAATACCGGGTGTGATGCACTCATGGTCTGCGTCGGTTATTTGACCGGTTTTCCGGCAAAGGTCAAATGGGGGCATTTTTTGCACGCAACGGCCTTCATACGTCATGTGACCCAGCGGCAGGCAAGGCTCGATCCGGTCGCAAGCCGGTCTAAACTTCCAGCCATTCCTGGCGGATCGTCTCGTTATCCTTGAATTCCGCCGGGGTGCCCTCGAATACCAATTGCCCGCGGCCCATGACCAGAATGCGATCGGAGATTTCCAGGGCGATGGTCAGTTTCTGCTCCACCAGGAGGATCGCCACCTGGCGCTTGGCCATTTCGGTGAGCAGGGTGCCGACCTGTTGCACCAGTTGCGGCGCCAACCCTTCCGTGGGTTCGTCGATCATCACCAGGTCCGGATCGCCCATCAGGGTGCGGCACATGGTCAACATCTGCTGTTCGCCGCCGGACAGGACGCCGCCGGGATTATCCGCGCGTTCTCGCAGATTGGGGAACAGAGCGAACAGGTCGTCCATCGACCAGCGGCCGGTTTTACCGGCCCGTTTTTCACCGAGCATCAGATTTTGGCGCACCGTCAGGGTCGGAAAGATATCCCGGTTCTCCGGGACATAGCCGATGCCTAACCGGGCGATCTCGTGGGGCTGCCGGTCGATCGTCTGCTTGCCGCGAAAGGCGATCGATCCGGTGCGGTCGACCAGGCCCATCACCGCCTTGACCGTGGTCGAGCGGCCGACACCGTTGCGGCCGAGCAGGCTGACGATCTCACCCTCGCCGATCTCAAAGTCGATGCCCTGCAGGATGTGGCTTTTGCCGTAATAGGCGTGGAGGTCTTTAACCGACAACAAGGCTCAGTCCTCCTGCGTGCCCAGATAGGCTTCCTGGACTGCCGTGTTGGCGCGGATCTTCTTCGGCGTGTCGGTGGCGATGATCTGGCCGTAGACCAGCACCGAGATGCGGTCCGCCAGGTCGAAAACCACGCCCATGTCGTGTTCCACCATGACCAGGGTTTTATCTTCCGACACGTCGCGGATCATGCGCACGGCCTGTTCGGTTTCGGAATGGCTCATGCCGGCGGTCGGCTCATCGAGCATGATCACATCGGGATCGCTGCCAAGCGTGATGCCGATCTCCAGGGCACGCTGATCGGCATAGGATAAAAGCCCGGCCGGCACGTCGCGGCGGGCGGCAAGGCCGATCTTTTGCAAAATGTCCTCCGCCCGGGCATTGGCGCCGCGATCGCGGTCGATCAGTTTCCAGAACGCATAGCGGCATCCCATGTCCCATTGCACGCCGATGCGAATGTTTTCGTAGACGGTCATGTTGGGAAAGATATTGGTGACCTGGAACGAGCGGCCGATCCCCAGCCGGTTGATCTCGAAGGGCAGTTTGTTGGTGATGTCGGCGCCGCGCAATTCGACCGTGCCCTCGGTCACCGGAAAGCGGCCGCTGATCAGGTTATACAGGGTCGACTTGCCGGCGCCGTTCGGACCGATAATGGCATGCCGCTCGCCGTTTTCGATCGCCAAATCGACGCCGCGGATAATCTCCGTCTGGCCGAAGAACTTGGTGATGCCGTTGAGCTGCAAGGCCGCGCTCATGCCAGCATCCTCGCCCGTACCTCGGCCATCGAGGACGAATAGGCATCGGCCGCTTTCGGATAAGTGAGCCGGCAAAGATAAAATCCGGCGGCGAATATGACGCCGAAGACGAGCCACGGCCACAACGCGGTCGCGTCCATGTCCGTCCAGTAAAGCCTGATCGTGTTATCACCGCCGCGGTGCTCGGACAGGAAGAAGATCAATTCCATAAGGCCGATGGCGCCGGCGGCGGCGATGATTGTCGCGCCGATCGCCTGGATATAGGGCACCGCCATATTGGCCAGGCGGTCGGGCGTGAACCGGGCGATCGGGCCGTGCATGGATATCAAGCCGGCTATGCCACCGGGCGCGAACATGACGACAACGATGAAGACGATGCCGAAATAAAGCGGCCAGGCGGCGGTCAGTTCCGACAGAACCCCTTCAAGATAGGAGATCAGAACGGCCCCGATGATCGGCCCGTAATAGTTCCGCACGCCGCCAATATAGACCATGAAGAGCACCAGGCCGGACGTGGCCGCGCTCACGGTCTCAAAGCCGATATGCTCGAAATTCAAGGCATGGAGGGCGCCGGCCAAGCCGGCAAAAAAGGAAGACAAAGAGAAAGCCAGCCAGCGCACCCGTTGGGTGTTGTAGCCGACGAATTGCGCCCGCTCCGGATTGTCGCGCACCGCATTCGATACCCGGCCGAATGGGGTGCGGGTGAGCCAGTACATGGCAATGGTGGCGATCAGGCACCAGATGGCGATCAGATAATAGACCTGAACCGCCGGGCCGAAGGTGATGCCGAAGGGTTCCGGGCCGACCCAGCGATCGGTCTGAATGCCCTCCTCGCCATTGAAGAAGGCGACCAGGACCAGGGTCAGCGCGGTGAACATTTCGCCGAAACCGAGCGAGATCATGGCGAAGGTGGTGCCGGCGCGGCGGGTCGACACGTAGCCGATGAGCACGCCGAAGACCAGGCCGACCAGGCCGCCGAATAAGGGCAGCAGCGAGATCGGAAAATAAAAGTCGCCGTCATGCATGGAATTGATGAAATGCACGGTGAAATAGCCGGCCATGCCGAAATAGACCGCATGGCCGAAAGACAGCATGCCGCCCTGGCCGAGCAGCATGTTGTAGGCGACAGCGAAAATCATGAACACGCCGATCTTGCTTAAGATCGTCAGCGCGAAGGAGCCCGTGAACAGCATCGGCGCGATGAACAGCACGGCGGCCAGCAGCACCCAGGGTGCGAAATCTCCACCAAGCTTCTTCATACGTCGCGGGTCCCGAACAGGCCGCGCGGGCGGAAGATCAGCATCAGGACCAGGAGCAGATAGGGCAGCACCGGCGCGATATTGCCGCTGGTGAGCTTCATCAGGTCCTGGGCGACGCCCTCCATATCCGCCGTCAGGCCGAACAGGGCGAAGAAGGGGGCGAAGGAAATATCAAAGGAATTGGCCAGGTTATCCATGATGCCGATGAACAGGGAGGCAATCAGGGCGCCGTTCAACGAGCCGAGGCCGCCAATGACGATGACCACGAAGACGATCGGCCCCAATTGCAGGGCCATGGCCGGCTCGGTGCCCAGCACATTGCCGCCGAGCACACCGGCAATGCCGGCAAGGGCGCAGCCAAAGCCGAACGTGTACATGAATACCCGTTCCACGTTGTGGCCGAGAGCCCCGACCATGTCGGGATGGGTGAGCGCGGCCTGGATGATCAGGCCGACCCGGGTCTTGGTCAACAGCCAGTAGAGCACGACAAAGATGCCCACGGAGATGACCAGCATGAACAGGCGATAGGCGGAATAGTCGATACCCTGCCAGGTGAAAGCGGCCTGGTTCAGCATTTCGGGGATGACATAGGGGACGGGCACCCGGCCCCAGATCATCTGCACGACCTCCTCAAGCAGGAAGGCCAGGCCGAAGGTGAACAGCAATTCGGCCACATGGCCGAAACGGTGCACCGGCCGCAATCCATAGCGCTCCACCAAGGCACCGATAATGCCGACCAGAACCGGGGCGATCAGCAAAGCGGGGATGAAGCCCAGCGGCGCGGAAATGGTGTAGGCGAAATAGGCCCCGAGCATGAAGAAGCTGGCATGAGCGAAATTCAGCACACCCATCATGGAAAAGATGAGGGTCAATCCGCTCGACAACAGGAACAACAGCATGCCGTAGAGCAGGCCGTTGAACAGGGAAAAAAGCAGAACGTCCAAAGGAGTATCACCGTGACAGTGAAAACTGCATGTTTCGACCGCGCCGGGATTGGCGCGGCCGAGGGTTCACTTGGTCCCGGTTATGGGCGCTTCATGTTGCATGTCGTGGGCTGGCCGACCACGTCGGCCGGGATGGCGCTCTTTGTCGCCCAGGCGAAGCCGAAATCCTTGCCGTCATAGATGAACGGCACTTTCGCGCTGTCGGTCACCTCCGAGACAATCATCGGCAATTGGATCTGATGATCATCGGCGCGCATGGTGACGGTGCCCACCGGGCCTTCGTAGGTCATTCCCTCCATTGCCTTGCCGACGGCGACCGGGTCCACCGAGCCGGCCTTGTTGGCAGCCGCGGCGAACATGGCGATCACCCAGCGATAGCGATCGGCATACCAGGAGCGATTGTATTTGTCGCGATAGGCGTCGGCAAAGGCGCGGGCATCGTCGGCGATGTCCTCGTTGAGATGGAATTCGGAGACCTGCTTCAGCGATACTTTCTCCGCCGCGGCCTTGCCGAAACCGGCCATGGAACTGGGGATGCCGCCATAGATGGTATAGAATTGCACATCGAGACCCGCATCGGCCGCCGCCTTGACGAAGCGGACCAGATCCGGACCCCAATTGCCGGTGAGCACGGTGTCGGCGCCGGCGGACTTGATCTTGGAGACGAAGGGGGTGAAGTCCTGCACCTTGCCGAACGGCACCATGAGATCGTCGCCGACCAGTTCGCCGCTCGGAACCCGTTCCTTGAACAGCTTGTTGGCCGCCGCCTGGAAGGATTTTCCGTAGGCGTAATTCTGGTTCAGCATATAGACTTTGGTGACCTTGGAATCGGCGCCCATGGCCGATAGCAGCGCGGCCACTTTCATGTCCACATTGGCATCGAAGCGGAAATGCCAGAACGAGCACAATTCGTTGGTAAAGGCCGTCGTCACCGCGGAATGATTGAAGAACATCACCGAACTGTCCGGATTGCGCTTGTTGTGCTTGTTGACCTGCTTGATGATGTTCAGCGCATGGTTGGAGCCGACGCCCTGGGTCACATAACGCAATCCGTCGTCGATCGCCTTGCGCAATTGCTGGGTCGTCTTTTCCGCGTTCATGGCGTTGTCGAGGGGCACGATTTCGATCATCTTGCCCATCACGCCGCCGGATGCGTTGACGGCGGCGGCGGCGGCATTCATGGAATCAAGCGCCTCCTGGCCGACCGCCGCGATCGGGCCCGACAATGGCTCGATCAGGCCGATCTTGACCGTATCGGCCGTGGCCAAGGCCGGTCCGGCCATGGCGAACAGCGCGGCAAGTAGGATGGATTTTCTCATATGACGTACTCCGGAAGTTTGGATTCGCGTTTGCCGGCGATCCTCATTTTGTGTATTCGTGAATTCCCTTAGTCATGCTAGCGAGGGACGCTCGGAATGACAACTTGGCGAGACCGTATTGCGGCAGCGGCGGTCTCTCTGGGCAACCTCCGCCGCGCCGACGGCCGCGGCCGCTACCCTACTGCGTCGGGTCGCTTCCGCACAAGCGAAACGGATGAAAACGATCGGCCGGGCACTCCATTTCGTCGGAATGTCGCTCCGCAATTTGAACACATAACTACGATGTAGTCGCGCCATATTTCAATGGTTTCGGAGTTCCAATCAATGCCGTCGCCACTGTGCCCTGGTTCTTTCACATCCCGCCTGGTTCGCATGTTTCCGATCGCAGCGCTGCTTGCCGCCATGCACTTGGCAGCACCGTCAGCCATCGCCCAGAGCGAGCCGATGCAGCCCGGTGAGGGGTTCCTGACGCGGTTCTCCGGGACGCGCATGGCGGAGGACCTGGAAGGCAAACCGACGGCGATCATCGATCCCCAGGGGATATCGGGCGCGATCGTCGATCTCAGGCAGCCCGGGCGGCCGCCGCGCGGCGAACATATGATCGACGAACCGCAAAAGGCCGCGGTCACGGCCGCGGATGTCGGCCAGATTTTCGGCATCGCCATCGACGATACGGCAAATATCTATGTCACGGCGACATCCGCGTTCGGATTGCACCTGGCGCCTGACGGATCCGGCTGGATGGCCGGCATGTGGGGCGCCGATGGCGGACCCGGTACGGTCTATCGGCTGGACGCGGAAAATGGCTACGCGCCGGCGCCGTTCTTCCATACCGGGACCGAGGATCGGGAAAATACCGGTGCGGCGCTCGGCAATATCGCCTTCGATCCGTGGAACCAGCAGCTTTACGTCTCCGACCTGGAATCCGGCCGCATTCACCGCATCAAGCTGCCCGATGGCGCGGATTTGGGCTATTGGGATCACGGCACCGCCGCCCGGCCGAACTTCATCGACGCGGCGAGCGGGGAAACCCAGTCGCTGCCGCCGGTGCCCTTCAATCCGGAAAGCCGGCCCAAATTCGAAGCCTGCCAGGGCGATTTCGAGAAAACACCGGCGTGCTGGAATTTTGCCGACTACCGGCGCCGCGTCTGGGGCCTGGGCGTGCGCCAGGACCTGGAAAGCGGCCAGGTTCGGTTGTTCTACTCCGTCTGGAGCAGTCAGGCCTTGGGCAGCCCGGACTGGGCATCGGCCGCTGAGGAGGACAAGCTGAACGCGGTGTGGTCGGTGGCCATTTTGGACGATGGCGGCTTTGACACCGCCAGCGTGCGCCGGGAATTCTATCTGCCCGACTTTCACCTCGATCCGGAGCGGATCGCCGAGGGCGGCCTCAGCAATCCGGTCAGCGATATTGCGTTCCCGCGCTGCGGCCAGCAAAACGTGATGCTGCTGGCCGAGCGTGGCGGCATTCGCAATCTGGGGCTGGATGCCGCCAAGCCCTTCACGCATCCGAGCGAAGCCCGCAGTTTCCTTTATGAAATCGACGAAAACGGCACCTGGCGTCCGGTCGGCCGCTACGATGTGGGTACCTATGACCGGCGGGCGGAAGGACAACCCTATCTGCGCGCCAATTGCGCCGGCGGTGCCGATTTCGGTCCCGGCATCACCGAGGATGGCTGGAAGGCGGATACGACCCAGTTCGACGGTTTTGTGTGGATCACCGGCGACAAATTGTGCTCCGCGGACGAACCATGCGTGCTGCCGGGGACCGACGAGCGGGAGGACTTTTCGGAAGTTCACGGCGTCCAGGGCCTGTCCCGGGACGGTTTCGACGAGGTCGCGCCGGCCGCCGCCTTCGAGGACTACCCGCAGGACAAGCCGCCCTATCCGCCGGCCGGTCCGGACCAGTCCTACATGATCGACGCGGCGGTCAATGTGGACGGAGCAGGCAATCCGATCCCTGAAACCTTTACCCGGGACAATGCAAGCAAGATCGGTGACATTGAGATCTTCCAGCTCTGCGAAGAAGGCGATACGCCGCCGCCGGACCAGGCGCAGGCCGATCCGCTGCCACCGCCACCGCCGCCACCGCCGCAGCATACACGCGACCTCTCCCATGGACGCTACGGGTCGACGGCCCATACCAGGGCCCGAACCCATCGCCGCTGGGGATCGCCGGTGCATAGCCGCGCCCGCACCCATGACCGCTACGGATCCCTGGTTCACCATCGCTGGATGACCCATCGGCGCGCCGGGTCGCCGGTGCATAGCCGATCGTGGAGCCATCGCCGCTACGGATCGACCATCCATACCCGGTCCTTGACCCATCGCCGCTGGGGGTCGCCCGTGCATACCCGGGCCTGGACCCATCGCCGCTACGGGTCACCCTATCACAGCCGGGCCTGGACCCACCGCCGTTGGGGATCGCCGATCCATACGCGCACATGGACCCATCGCCGCTGGGGATCGCCGGTGCATACGAGACTGCTCACGCACCGCCGTTGGGGATCGCCCGTGCATACACGGTGGTTCACCCATATCCGTGCCGGGTCGCCGGTGCATACGCGGGCGCTGACCCATCGGCGCTTTGGTTCCCTGCCCCATAGCCGCGGGCTCAGCCATGGCCGCTACGGCTCGGTGCATACCAAGCGCCGGACCCATTTAAGGGCCGGTTCCCTGCATGGCCGCGGCCTGTCGCACAATCGTTATGCCTCCAAGCCGCATACGACCCGGCAAACCCATCGGCGCTTCCGTTCGAATCCGCCGGGCCACCTTGCCGGCAATTCGCACCGCCGCCATGGCTCCCAGATCCATACCAAAAAGCAGTCCCATGCGCGCAAAGGCTCGGCGGGCCCACCGACCCATACCAAGAAACGCACCCATCGGCGCCATGGATCACCGGCGCACAGTAAAAAGCGATCCCACGACCGCACCGGATCGGCCGGACAGACCCATTCGCGGAAGAAGTCACATGCCAGACGGGGATCGACGGGACCGGTCCATGGCCGGAAGAAATCCCATGCCCGCCAAGGGTCGTTCATCGATCGGCCGCAACATGGCAAGAAGAAGTCTCACGCGCGGAAAGGATCGTCCGGACAGACACATACGAAGAAAAAGTCTCATGCACGGAAGGGGTCATCCGGACAGACGCATACGAAGAAAAAGTCTCACGCGCGGAAGGGATCATCCGGACAAACGCATACGAAGAAGAAGTCTCATGCACGGAAGGGATCGTCCGGACAGACGCATACGAAGAAGAAGTCCCATGCGCGGAAGGGATCGTCCGGGCAGACGCATACGAAGAAGAAGTCCCATGCGCGGAAGGGATCGTCCGGACAGACGCATACGAAGAAGAAGTCTCATGCACGGAAGGGATCGTCCGGGCAAACGCATACGAAGAAGAAGTCCCATGCGCGGAAGGGATCGTCCGGACAGACGCATACAAAGAAGAAGTCCCACGCACGGAAGGGATCGTCCGGGCAAACGCACACGAAGAAGAAGTCCCATGCGCGGAAGGGATCGTCCGGGCAAACGCACACGAAGAAGAAATCTCATGCGCGGTTAGGGTCGTCCGGGCAGACGCATGGCAAGTCGAAGTCACATGCTCGGAAAGGGTCCAGCGGAAAGACGCACAGTAAGTCCAAGACCCATGCCAAAAACGGGTCGAACCTGGACCAGGATCAGCAGACAAAACCGAAGCATCGCAAAAAGAAGAGTAAACGGGACCAAAACTGATGGCGTCCGGTAATCGGTCGACCCGGATGGCCGGGAGCCTGGACGGGTGGCCGGGGCGCCGTCATGGAATGCCGACACCTGAGGGCGGCTTGTCGAGATCCATTGAACCAGCCCCGAATTGTTGTGTGGAAATTGTATGATTAGTCGACGAAAGACTTGTTCAAGATCACCGGAATTGGTGCAAGTCGCCATCCTGGCAGTTGCTCTGGTTACACCCTTTGCGATGCCGGACGTCGCCGCCGCGGACACGGCACCCAAACGGCAGATCGAAACCAACCAGCATTATCTGGACGACGTCCGCCGGGCCAAGGATGTGGCCGTCGACGACTTGAAATCCGTATTCGGCTTCGTCTTCTCCCGGCTCGATGATGACGTCTTCGTCTATCCGACTGAGAATTACTACTACTTCAAATTCTATCAGGGCGGCATTCGCTATGCCGGCAATCTGCGCCTGGACGCGCTGGATCGCGATGACGGCAAGCTGCATTTCGCCTATTTCCGCGACTATACGGCCTGGAGCGGCAGCGATCGTGTCCACCACAAGATCCTGGGCGCCGAGGACGGGGTCACGGTGACCAGACAGGACGCGCTGGTCTATCAGGTCACCTATCGGGACCGGTCGGTCACCTTCCGCCTCAACAATGTGGGGGACAAGCGGCCACCGGACGGCCATATCCGACACAACGAATCCCTGATCGGACCGGTTTTCGATGAATCGGGCATCGAATTCTTCGTCTATTACAACAAGACCTACAAAGTCTTTCAGTATATCCTCAATGAAAGCGGCCCGACCAATGATCGACTGGAAAAGACCGACGTCTCCGATCGCATCGTCATCGGCGGGCGCACCGGCTTCGCCTATTACATCGACAAATATACCGGCCGCAAGATCCTGATCGGCGTGCACAATGCCAATGCCAGCGTCAATAATTATTTCGACGGCCCGTTCGACCAATTGCCGGACAATTTCATGGGCGACGGCCGGCTGCGGGACGCCATTTTGGATATCGAGCCTGAATTAGCCGGCCAAATAGATGCCTATGGCAATTCCGAAGACGGTTCGGAACGCTATTTCGTCGGCTCCTATTTGCACTACGATTATGCGGAGGACCTGCAGGTCTTCGAGGATTGCGCCAACACCAAGGACATCGGGCAGGACGAATATTACGCCTGCTTCTCGGTCGACGAGACCTATGACGAATCGATCAGTGATCCGGCGTCGGAATCGGAAGAGGGCAAGCCCGCCGGCGCCGCACCGGCGAAGGCCGACACTGAATAGAACGGCACGGGCGGTGGCAGCCGCTATTGCGGCGGCGTTCCGTTGGTGCCCAAAGCCTCGCCCGCCAGATAGAGCGATCCGCCGATCAGTACCCGCAGACCCTGGTCGCCGGTAAATCTGCCCAGGGCGCCGATCGCCGCCGGCAAATCGGTGCAGGGTTCGGCGCTCAGCCCGGCCTGACGGGCCGCCGCCGCCAGATCGTGCGGATCGCGACCGGCCTCCGAACCGGTGATCGGCACGGTCAAAACATGGCGAGCCAGGCCGTCGAAGGGCCGGAAATAACCGACAGGATCCTTGGTATTCAACATGCCGACGATCATGACCAGTGACCGGGAGACCCGGTCTTCCAGGTCGGCCATCACGGTGGCAATGGCCGCGCCGGCGCCCGGATTGTGGCCGCCATCGAGCCAGATTTCCGAGTTGGCCGGTGCAAGGTCGACGAGCGTGCCGGATGTCAGCCGCTGCATGCGGCCCGGCCAGTCGGCCGTCTGCAGGCCTTTCTCGATCGCCGCCACGCCGATATTCAAGTCCGCCGCACCGAGCGCCGCGATGGCCAATCCGGCATTGACGAATTGGTGCTGGCCGATCAGACAGGGTGGAGGCAGGTCCAAGAGCCGATCCTGATCCTGATAGATCAGTCGGCCATGTTCCTGCCACACGGTCCAGTCCTGGCCGCCGACAACCGACGGCGCGCCGATTTTCGCCGCTTCGGCCTCGATGACGGCGCGCACCGGATCCACCTGAGGAGCCATCACGACGGGAATCCCGGGTTTCAATATACCGGCCTTTTCCCGGGCAATCCCGTCCAGCCGGTCGCCGAGAAACCGCTCATGGTCCAGGGAGATCGACGAAATCACCGTGACAATCGGCCTCGCTACGACATTGGTGGCGTCAAGGCGGCCGCCGAGCCCGACTTCCAGGAGCAGGAAGTCGGCGGGGTTTTGGGCGAACAGATGGAAGGCGGCCGCGGTGGTGATCTCAAAATAGGTGATCGGTTCCCCGGCATTGACGGCCTCGCAATGCTGCAGGGCATTGACCAGCATTTCGTCGCTGACGAAGTCTCCGCCGCCGGCGCGTCCAATGCGGATACGCTCGCGAAAATTGACCAGATGCGGCGAGGTATAGACATGAGCCGTTCTGCCGTCGGCCTCGATCATGGCCCGCATATAGGCGGTGGTGGATCCCTTGCCGTTGGTGCCGGCCACATGGATCACGGGGGGGAGTTGTTCATGGGGGTCGCCCAGCCACCGCAACAGGCGTTTTATGCGCCCCAGGGAGAGGTCCATCTCCTTGGGGTGCAGCGCCATCAGGCGCTCCAATATGGCGCTCACATGATCCATTGTGATTTTTGTCCGGTCGTCTTGGTCGGGTTGCCTATTCGGCGGCCTTGGGAAGCGGTTCGTCCCCGCCCTCGGCGTCCGTGTCATCGGACGGTTGATCATCCGTCTGCGTGGTCGCCTCCGGTTCCTCGCCGATCGCCAGTTCCAATTGCTCCTCGACGTCCGCCTCAACCGCCTCGTCTTCGACGAAGGCCGGCGCCTTCATCAGGATCCGGCACAATCGAGAAAGGGTGGCCTTCATGTCGTGGCGATGCACCACCATGTCGATCATGCCGTGGTCGAAAAGATATTCGGAACGCTGAAAGCCCTCGGGCAGCTTTTCGCGGATCGTCTGTTCGATCACCCGCGGTCCGGCAAAGCCGATCAGGGCGCCGGGCTCGGCAATGTGGATGTCGCCGAGCATGGCATAGGACGCGGTCACGCCGCCGGTAGTCGGATTGGTCAGGACGACGATATAGGGCAGCCGGGCGTCGCGCAAAGCCTGAACGGCAACCGTGGTGCGCGGCATCTGCATCAAGGACAGGATGCCTTCCTGCATGCGGGCGCCACCGGATGCGACGAACAGGATCATCGGCACGCCCTTGTCCTTCGCCGTTTCAAAAGCGGTGATGATCGCTTCGCCGGCGGCCATGCCCAATGAGCCGCCCATATACTCGAAATCCTGGACCGCGGTGACCACCTCCAATTGATCTATCTTGCCGGTGGTCACCAGCACGGCATCCTCCATGCCGGTCTTCGCCTTGGCATCCTTCAGGCGGTCGGAATAGCGGCGTTCGTCGCGGAATTTCAGCGGATCGACCGCCGCTTTAGGCAATTCCACCTCCTCATAGGCGCCGTCATCATAGAACAGGTCCAGGCGCTTTTTCGCGGCAATCTTCATGTGGTAATCGGAATGCGGGATCACCCATTGATTGGCCTCCAGATCCCGGTGAAAGACCATTTCGCCGGTGACCGGGCATTTAATCCACAAATTTTCCGGCGTTTCCCGCTTGTTCAGGAAACTGCGGATTTTCGGACGTACAACGTTTGTCAACCAATTCACGAAATCAATTCCCTATCATGCGCTCAAATTATCCCGTACGGGCCCGGCTAATGCCGGCTGCAAGGTCGGCCACCAGGCCGGTTACCGCGCCAATGGTACCATCCGTCGCCCGGCCGTCGCCGTCGAGGCTGGCGGCCAGGGCGTTGACCAGGGCCGTGCCAACCACCACCCCATCGGCAGCGCGGCCGATCGCCGCCGCCTGATCCGCGGTCTTGACGCCGAAGCCCACCGCTACCGGTAATGTGGTGTGGCTTTTGATGCGTGTCACGGCCTCGGCGACTTTTTTTGTATCCGGCGACGCGGCGCCGGTTATACCGGTGATCGACACATAATAGACGAATCCGGACGTATTGGTGAGTACCTTCGGCAGGCGCCGATGATCGGTGGTCGGTGTCGCCAGGCGGATGAAATTGATGCCGTGATTCATGGCCGGCACGCAGAGTTCGTCATCGGCTTCGGCCGGCAGGTCGACGATGATCAAGCCGTCGACGCCCGCCGCCGCGGCAGCGGCCAGAAACTTATCCGGCCCGTAGGAATAAATCGGATTGTAGTAGCCCATCAGGACGATCGGAGTCGCGTCGTCATCGTCCCGGAAGGCCCGCACCATCTCGAGCGTCCGGGCCAAGGTCTGGCCGGCGTTAAGGGCGCGCAAACCCGCCGCCTGGATTGCCGGCCCGTCGGCCATCGGATCGGAAAAGGGCATGCCCAGTTCGATAATGTCGGCACCGGCCGCCGGCAGCGCCTTGGCGATCGCCAGGCCGGTGTCGTAATCGGGGTCGCCGGCCGTCACAAAGGTGACCAAAGCCGGGCGGCCCTTTTCGGCCAGGGCCGCGTAGCGACGGTCGATGCGGGTAGTATCCACCTTCAAGTGCCTTTGTTCCCAGAGAGTTCAGATATCGGTGCCCAAATGCCGGGCCACCGTGAACACGTCCTTGTCGCCGCGGCCGCACATATTCATCACGATCACCTGGTCGCGATCCATCGTCGGGGCCAGTTTGCCCACATAGGCGAGCGCATGGCTCGGCTCCAGGGCCGGGATGATGCCCTCCAGCCGGGTGCACAATTGGAAGGCCTCCAGGGCCTCGGTATCGGTCGCCGACACATAGGTGACCCGGCCCGTCTCCTTCAGCCAGGAATGTTCCGGTCCGATGCCGGGATAGTCGAGCCCGGCGGAAATGGAATGGCCTTCCAGGATCTGGCCGTCGCCGTCCTGTAGCAGATAGGTACGATTGCCGTGCAGCACGCCGGGCCGGCCGCCGGCCAGCGAGGCGCAGTGTTCGTCACCCTGTAGCCCCTTGCCGCCGGCCTCGACGCCGTAAATGGCGACATCCGGGTCATCGAGGAAGGGATGGAACAGGCCGATGGCGTTGGAACCGCCACCGATACAGGCGACCACGGCATCGGGCAGCCGGCCTTCGGCTTTTTCCAATTGCTGGCGCACCTCATCGCCGATCACCGACTGAAAATCGCGCACCATGGCCGGATAGGGATGGGGCCCGGCGGCGGTGCCGATAATGTAATAGGTGTTCTCCACATTGGTCACCCAGTCGCGCAGGGCCTCGTTCATGGCATCCTTCAAGGTGCCCGAACCGGAGGTGACCGGCACCACGTCGGCGCCGAGCAATTTCATGCGGAATACATTGGGCTTTTGCCGTTCCACATCGGTCTCGCCCATATAGACCACGCAGGGCAGGCCGAACCGGGCCGCCACCGTGGCCGCCGCAACCCCGTGTTGGCCGGCCCCGGTCTCGGCGATAATGCGGGTCTTGCCCATGCGCTTGGCAAGCAGGATCTGGCCAAGGCAATTGTTGATCTTGTGGGATCCGGTATGGTTAAGCTCGTCGCGCTTGAAATAGACCTTGGCACCGCCGAATTCGGACGTCAGGCGCTCGGCCAGATAGAGCGGACTCGGGCGGCCGGTATAATGGGTGCCCAGATCGGCCAATTCGCGGGCGAAGTCCGGATCGGCCTTGGCCGCGTCATAGGCTTTTTCCAGGTCGAGAATTAAAGGCATCAGGGTTTCGGCGACGAAGCGGCCGCCGAACATGCCGAAATGACCCCGGTCGTCTGGGCCACCGCGCAGGGTGTTTACGGGTATCGTCACGATCCGTTCGGTTCCCTTTATCGTCGCGCCGCAGCAATGAAGCGGCAAATCATGTCGGCGTCCTTGACCGCCAGTTCTCGTTCGACGCCGGAGGATACATCGACGCCGAGCGGTGCCGTCCGGCGCACGGCCTCGGTCACATTGTCCACCGTCAACCCCCCGGAAAGCATGAAGGCGAGGTTCGGGTCAAGGTTTTCAAGCAGCGACCAGTCGAATTCGCGTCCATGGCCGCCGGTGCGGGTGGCATTCTTAGGCGGCTTGGCATCGAATAGCAGCCGGTCGGCAACTGCGCCATGAGCACGGGCGTCGACGAGATCGTCGGCGGTCTTGATGCCGATCGCCTTCATTACCTTGACGCCGGTCCGGCGGCGCACCTCGGCCACCCGCTCCGGCGTCTCGGCGCCATGAAGTTGCAGCCAGTCCGGCTTCATGGCGGTGACGATCCGGTCAAACAATTCATCAGCGGCATCGACGGTCAGGGCCACTACCGCCATGCGCCCGGCCACGTGGCGGGCGAGCGCTGCCGCACGATCCAGGTCCACGTAGCGCGGGCTCGCCGGGAAGGTGTTCAGGCCGATCATGTCGGCGCCGGCATCCGAAGCGGCGTCGATCGTGGCCTCGGTCTTCAGACCGCAGATCTTGACCCGAACGGGCGACACCGCACCAGCTTGGTTCATTCGGCCGCCTGGTTCTTGCTGGATTCGGCTTCGACCCGGCGGTCCTGGTCCTTCAATTCTTCCAGCCGCGGCATGGAGACCGTGTTGTAGCCGGAATCGACGAAATGGATCTCGCCGGTCACGCCCGATGACAGGTCGGAGAGCAGGTAGAGCGCGGTGCCGCCGACCTCTTCGATGGAGACCGTGCGGCCGAGGGGTGAATTGCGCTTCTGGTAGCTGAACATCTGGCGGGCATCGGAAATGCCGGCGCCGGCCAGGGTGCGCACGGGGCCCGCCGAGATGGCATTGACGCGCACCTGATCGAGGCCGAAATCCATGGCCAGATAGCGCACGGAACTTTCCAAGGCCGCCTTGGCGACGCCCATGACATTGTAATTGGGCATGACCCGGGTCGCGCCGCCATAGGTCAGGGTCACCATGGCGCCGCCATTTGGCATCAAGGCGGCGGCGCGGCGGGCGATCTCGGTGAAGGAGAAGCAGGAGATCACCATGGTGCGGATGAAATTTTCCCGCGACGTATCCGCGTAGCGTCCCTTCAGTTCCGCGCGGTCGGAGAAGGCGATCGCATGGACCAGAAAATCGATCGTGCCCCATTCCTGCTGCAGGGCATCGAAGACCGCGTCGACGGTGTCGATATCCTCCACGTCGCAGGGCAGAAGCAGATCGGAGCCGACCGAATCGGCCAATGGCTTGACGCGGCGGCCGAAGGCCTCGCCCTGATAGGTGAAGGCCAGGTCCGCGCCGGCATCGGCAAGCCGTTTTGCGATCCCCCAGGCGATGGAGTGATCGTTGGCGACCCCCATGACCAATCCACGCTTGCCGTTCATCAGTTCACCCATGGTTCTTGCCCGACATATTGTTGTTCGTCTCGTCGATCAGCCATCGTAGCGTCGCAAGGCCAAGGTCGCGTTGGTGCCGCCGAAGCCGAAACTGTTGGTGATCGCCAGGTTGATCTGCGCATTGTCGATACGCTTGCGCACGATATTGGCATCAGCCACCTGGGGATCGATTTCGAAGATATTCGCGCTCTCGGCGATGAAGCCGTTCTGCATCATCAAAAGCGTGAAGATCGTTTCGTGCACGCCGGCGGCCCCTTGCGCATGGCCGGTGAGCGACTTGGTGGCGTTGATCGGCGGCATGGCATCGCCGAAGACATCGCGGATGGCCTCGATCTCGGGGATATCGCCGACCGGAGTCGAGGTGGCATGGGCGTTGATATAGTCGACCGGCTGATCGATGCCGTCGAGCGCCAGCCGCATGCAGCGTTCCGCCCCCTCGCCCGACGGCGCCACCATGTCGGCACCGTCGGCGGTCGCGCCATAGCCGACGATCTCGGCATAGATCCTGGCGCCACGGGCCTTGGCATGCTCCAATTCCTCCAGAACCACGATGCCGCCGCCGCCGGTAATCACGAAACCGTCCCGGTCCTTGTCATAGGCGCGGCTCGCCGTTTGCGGGGCATCGTTGAATTTGGAGGACATGGCGCCCATGGCGTCGAACAGCACCGACAGGGTCCAGTCCAGTTCCTCGCCGCCGCCGGCGAACATCATGTCCTGCTTGCCCCACTGGATCATTTCGGCCGCATTGCCGATGCAATTGGCGCTGGTGGAACAGGCCGAGGAGATCGAATAATTGATGCCCTTGGTCTTGTACCAGGTGGACAGGTTGGCGGAGCAGGTCGACGACATGGATTTGGGCACGGCGAACGGCCCGACCCGTTTCGGACCGCGTTCGCGGGTGGTGTCGGCGGCGGCGACGATCGCTGTCGTCGATGGTCCGCCGGAGCCGACAATCAAACCGGTACGCGGATTGCTGACATCGCCGGGCTCCAGGCCGGCATCGGCGATCGCCTGCTCCATCGAAATCCAGGCATAGGCCGCACCGTCGCCCATGAAGCGGCGGGCCCGCCGGTCGACGGCGGCGTCGAGATCGATTTTCAGGCTGCCGTGAATCTGGCTGCGAAATCCCAGTTCCGCATAATCCGGCGCCGCCTCGATGCCGGACTTTGCCTCGCGGAGGCTCGCCAGCACTTCTTGGGTGTTGTTGCCGATCGACGAAACGATCCCCATTCCGGTGACGACCACGCGCCTCATGTCGACATTCCCTATATTCTGAAATTCTGCCCGCGGCAGCGCCGCAGGACCGCAATTGCCATCATCGTCCCACATTCAGATCGGCGGGCGGCACCGGAAAACCCGTCAGGTTGTCGCCGGCTCCGGATCTCCCTTGAACAGACCAACACGAAGACCGGAGGCCTTGAAGAACAGTTCGCCATCGGCCTTCAGCCATCCATCGCCCATGCCGAGCACCAGTTTCGACCGCATGACCCGTTTCAGATCGACACCGAACTCCACCTTGCTGATCTTCGGCGTCACCATGCCGATGAACCGGACTTCGCCGGTCGATATGGCGCGACCCTTTCCCGGCTCGCCCAGCCAGCCCAGGAAAAAACCGAGCATCTGCCACATCGCATCCAAACCCAGGCAGCCCGGCATCACCGGATCGCCCTTGAAGTGACATGGGAAAAACCACAGGTCCGGCTTGATATCGAGTTCGGCGCGGATATGGCCCTTGCCGTATTCCCCGCCCTCTTCGCTGATCGACGAAATGCGATCGAACATCAGCATCGGCGGCAGCGGCAATTGGGCATTTCCGGGTCCGAACATTTCGCCACGGCCACAGGACAGCAGGTCTTCGTAGTCAAAACTCGATTTGCGATTTTCCATTCCCACCAACGCTGTTCGAAGCCGGCGCACGCGGCGGCCGGATATATGAATAGCAGTCCGCCATCTGGGGCCGATTGCACCAATGATCCCTCCCTCTAGCATAAGCATTCCATTGCCGAAAGGCGGTAGATCACCGGAATGGCAACATTGGTCATGGACTGTACGCCACCGTGGACAAATCGGGATCAGTCAGGCCGGAATCAATGCCGGCTCGGTGAGTCAGCCGATGAACCGACACGATCGCGGCCGGGCGGATTTGCAAATCAGCCGGGCAGTTCCTAAACTCAAAACCGGTCCGGCGAAGCGCATTGGCCGCCGGAGGTCATAGGAGTTGACATGATCCGCTTGGTGAACACGGCAATCCCGGCCGGCGGGCGGGCGCAGGGATCGGTTCGCGACATGTTGCGCGGTGCCGGATTGCGACCCACCCGCCAGCGCATGGCCCTGGCAAAGCTGCTGTTCTCCCACGGCAACAGACATGTTTCCGCCGAATCCCTTCACGACGAGGCGGTGAGCGCGCAAGTGCCGGTGTCGCTGGCAACCGTCTACAACACCTTGCATCAATTCACGGCGGCGGGTTTGTTGCGGGAAGTGGCGATCGACGGCAACAAGACCTATTTCGACACCAATATTTCCGATCACCATCACTTCTATGACGAAGGCCGGGCCTGCGTCGTCGACATTCCCGACGAGGGACTGATCATCGATACCCTGCCGGAGCCACCCGAGGGCACCGAGATCGTGCGCGTCGACGTGGTGGTGCGGGTGCGACCGAAGCGCGCCGCCGGCTAGTCGAAAATCTCGTCGTTATAGACACCCCACAACTTGACCTGCTCGATCCAGCCTGACCAGCCGTCGCCGGAAACCTGGCACCAACTGCCGGTGCATTCCGACACATTGGCGAGCACGTTCGGCTCCAAAATCGCGACAACCCGGGAATCGGCGGTGGCATTGCGGCGTACCGCCGAGCCGCCGTCGGACTGCCATGGGGTCACGAGGGCCGTGCGGCGGCCCGATAAGAGGCTGTGAAAGACCCAGCCCTCGGTACCCTGCGAATCGCGTATGCGCCGCCAATTCTCGAATTCCTGGATCACTTCCACCGGCAAACCGGCTCGGACATAGACCCAACTGATCTCATGGTCCCGGCTCGGACCCAGCCGCATGTTGACCCGATCGGACTTCAAGGACAGAAATCGCGGTACAGGCAGGCCCGTCGCGCCTTTGGTCGTCGTCTGGGCGTCGACCGCGGCCGGCTTGGGCAGGATCAGCGCCAGGGCCACAACAATCGTCGATATGAAGTGTTTCAGTTTCATGGAACATCCGTCACGGAATGGACGAATCATGCTCTACCACAACTTGGTTAACGCCGATATCGCGGGATGACGTCCGCCATTTCCCGCGTCCCGGTCGATGGCGGCGGTGGATGGTATCGGCGGACAAAATGTCGCGCGGCCCCCGCAATTACGCCTGGAACCGGTTTGTGATTTGGAGCCCATCTGCTACAGAAGGCACTTAGAGCATCGGTCGCTCACACGGGATCGTTTGATGGCGCCAAATTCGTTCATATGGCAGGCGCGGTGCTTGCGCATCGGGCAAGCGCCGCAACACACCAGATGGGCGAATTCGGCCCACCAAAGGCCGTTTTCTCGCGCCCCCTGGACGGCGTTAGGCTCCGCTTATGGTCAATCCAGACCACCGCGCGAAGCCTGCCTTGCCAGCAGACGCGAGAAAACGGTCAAATGATCCCGTGTGAGCGGCCGATGCTCTAATATCAGCGGGAGGCGATGCGGTGCATTGGGCGCCACAATCCGTCAATCGTTTCCGTTTCGAATGTGCCGTCAATCGGCGCGCATATGCGTGAGGCAGGCTCCATGACCACAAACAAGCCCTTGGTCGTCGTTACCCGAAAATTGCCGGAGGCGATCGAGACGCGGATGCGTGAATTATTCGATACCCGCCTCAATATCAACGATACGCCGATGACCCAGGCGGAATTGGTCGATTCGGTGAAGACCGCCGATGTGCTGGTGCCCACCGTGACCGACCGCATCGATGCGGCGGTGCTCTCCCAGGCCGGTGAGCGGCTGAAACTGATCGCCAATTTCGGCAATGGCGTCGACAATGTGGACGTCAATTCGGCCAATAATCGGGGTATCGCCGTAACCAATACGCCCGGCGTGCTGACCGAGGACACCGCCGACATGACCATGGCCCTGATCCTGGCCGTGCCGCGCCGGCTGGCGGAAGGCATCAAGGTGATGGAAAGCAATGACTGGACCGGCTGGTCGCCGACCTGGATGCTCGGCCATCGGATCTGGGGCAAGCGCCTCGGCATTATCGGCATGGGGCGGATCGGCGAGGCGGTGGCGCGGCGGGCGCGGGCCTTCGGCATGTCGATCCACTATCACAATCGCCGCCGGGTCTCGGCCCAGGTGGAAGAGGCCCTGGAGGCCACCTATTGGGAAAGCCTGGACCAGATGCTGGCGCGCATGGATGTAATCACCATCCATTGCCCGCATACGCCGGCCACCTATCATCTGTTATCGGCACGGCGGCTGAAGCTGTTGAAACATGACACCTATATCGTGAACACGGCGCGCGGCGAGATCGTCGATGAAAACGCGCTTGCCCGGATGCTGGAAGCCGGCGAGATCGCCGGGGCCGGGCTCGACGTCTTCGAACATGAACCGGCGGTCAATCCGAAACTGGCCAAATCCGACCGGGTACTGCTGTTGCCGCATATGGGTTCGGCGACCATCGAGGGGCGCATCGATATGGGCGAGAAGGTGATCATCAACATCAAGACCTTCATGGACGGCCACCGGCCGCCGGACCGGGTCCTGCCGAGCATGTTGTGACCGGCGCCGGTCCAAAGAATCTCCGGGCCCAACACACGGCGGTCCGGAAAGCCAAGCATTCACCGGACCGCCGTGTGTTGGGGTAAATTGGATTCTCAAACCGCATCACACAGTCATTCCCGCGAAAGCGGGAATCCAGGGCTACGCGCATAAGCCTTTGTTTTGGCCCTGGATTCCCGCTTTCGCGGGAATGACTATGTCATGGCTCATAGCGAACCCCATGAAACGCAAAATGCAATAATCCGCCTTATTGCGCCGCATAGCGGATGGTTTCGAAACGGGCGCTCTTGGCATCGTAGAGCAGGAGCCGGCCGACCAGGCCGTCGCCGATACCGAGGATTTCCTTGATCACTTCCAGCGCCTGCAGGGCGCCCATCACGCCGGTAAGCGCGCCCAGGATCCCGGCCTCGGCACAGGTCGGCACCGTGCCGTCGGGCGGCGGCGCCGGGAACAGATCGCGATAAGTCGGGTTAGGCTTGCCATCGGGCCCGGTCTCATGGGGTTTGAGCAGGGTGATGGACCCGTCGAAACGGCCGACGGCGGCGGTCACCAGCGGCCGGCCGGCGGCGGCGCAGGCATCGGCGACGCTATAGCGGGTGGCGAAATTGTCCGACCCGTCGGCGACTATGTCATAGGCGGTGACCAGGTCTTGCGCGTTTTTTTCCGTAAGGCGCAATTCATGGGTCTCTACGGCCACATGGGGATTGATGCGCGAGACCGAGGCCCGGGCGCTCTCGACCTTTGCCGTGCCGACGCGTTCGGTATCGTGGATCACCTGGCGTTGCAGGTTGGAAAGCGCGACCTGGTCGTCGTCGACAATGCCGATGGTGCCGATGCCGGCGGCTGCCAGATATTGGATGGCCGGCGCACCGAGCCCGCCGGCGCCGATTACCAGCACCCGCGCCTGTTTCAGTTTCTGCTGGCCCGCGCCGCCGACTTCGGCCAGGACGATGTGGCGGGCGTAGCGCTCCAGTTCTTCAGGCGATAGCATCATTAGCGCACCATAGCCGAAGGTGCGTGAATTTCGAGCCGTATCCTGGGGCGTGGCAGTCCTTCACCGCCGCCAACACCGCATGGATGTGGGTCTCACGCACGCCCGGCAGGACCTCCGGACAATCGGAGAGATGCCGGCTATGGATCTCCATGTCACCTACTCCGATCCGGCGGGCAATAGTCATGTCCATTGCACCAGGATCGGCGCGGTGAGGCGGATTTACCGAACGCCGCATGTCCTAAAACGGCAATTTCATACCCGGCGGCAGGGACAGGCCGCCCATCATTTCCTGGGTCTTTTCCTGCATCGCCTGGTCGGCCTTGGCCTTGGCGTCGTTATGGGCGGCGAGGATCAGGTCCTCCAGGATCTCGATCTCCTCTTCCTTGAATAGGGACGGATCGATGGTCAGCCCTTTCATCTCCCCCTTGCCGGTCAGCCGCACGGCGACCAGGCCGGCACCGGCGGTGCCTTCCACCTCCATATCGGCGACTTCCGCCTGCATGGTCTCCATCTTGGCCTGCAGGTCCTTGGCCTGCTTCATCATCTTTAAGAAATCCATCGGGCTCTCTTTCGGTTTTGCACGTTCGGCGATGCCGGGATTCGGGGCGGCTATTCGCTTTCGCCACCGGCCTTCTTGTCCGTCACCTGATCGTTCGGCAGGTCGAGGTCGCGGATATCGACGATTTCAGCGCCGGGAAACCGCTCCAGAATGTCGCAGACCAGCGGATCGGCGCGGGCGGCCGCCAAGGCCTCGGCGCGCTCCGCCTCCCGGGCCTCGTGGAGTGTCTGGCCGCCGCCGGACGTGTTGACGGCGACGATCCAGCGCCGTCCGGTCCATTCGGTGAGTTGGCGGCCGAGATCGCCGGCGACATTTTCCGGCGCGTCATCGGTCAGCGCAATATCGATCCGACCGGGCTCGAAAGCGATCGGCCGGCAATAGCGCTGCACGTTGAATTTCAGCTTCGCGTCACGGCGCCTTTCGGCCAGGGCGACAATATCGGCAAGGCTTGTAAGCGTGACAGGCTCCGGTTCCGGCGCCGCCGATTCCACCGGCGCGGCCGGTGCGGGCGGCACGGGAACCGCCGACCCCACCGGTTCACCGGCCGGCGGCGGCGCTGCCGGCGCGGATGGCGCGGTTGCCGATGCCGATGGTTCGCCGTCGCGCAGGCTGCGCAAAGCCTCGTCCAGGGTCGGCAGGTCGGCGGCATGGCATAGCCGCACCAACACCATTTCGGCCGCCGGCAGCGGCTTCGGCGCCTCGCGCACCTCGCCGATCCCTTTCAGAAGAATCTGCCAGGCCCTCGACAGCACACGCACGGATAATTTGCCGGCGTAGTCGGTGGCCCGG
Source organism: Rhodobiaceae bacterium (assembly GCA_965224185.1). Taxonomy (GTDB): domain Bacteria; phylum Pseudomonadota; class Alphaproteobacteria; order Rhizobiales. Next base: position 2,423,608 of record OZ245042.1, read on the forward strand.
ATCTTTTCCGCTTCCGTTGCCGCGGGATCGTCAGCGGCTTCTGCGACGAATTTTATCCGCGTGACGAAATGGCAGAATTCGGCCAGATCCGACAACACCACCGCCGGATCGGCCCCAACGTCATATTGCGCCGCCAGCTCCGCCAGTGCCTCGGCGACCCGCCCGGTCATCACATGGTCGAACAGGTCGATCACCCGCGCCCGGTCGGCAAGCCCCAGCATGTCGCGCACGGCGGCCGCGTCCACGGTGCCGGCGCCATGGGCGATCGCCTGGTCAAGGATCGACAGGCAGTCACGGACGGATCCCTCGCCGGCCCGGGCAATCAGCCGCAGGGCCTCGTCGTCGACGCTGACGCTCTCCTTGGCGGCGATGTCCTTCAGAAAATCGATCAGCACCGGCACATCGATGCGCCGCAGGTCGAAGCGCTGGCAGCGCGACAGGATGGTCACCGGAACTTTGCGGATTTCGGTGGTCGCGAAAATGAATTTCACATGGCCCGGCGGCTCTTCCAGGGTCTTTAAGAGGCCGTTGAAGGCGGCCTTCGACAGCATGTGCACTTCGTCGATGATATAGACCTTGTAGCGCGCCGTGACCGGGGTGTAGCGCGCGGCATCGGTGATCTCGCGGATATCGTCGATGGAGGTATGGGAAGCGGCATCCATTTCGATGACGTCCACATGGCGCCCCTGGAGGATTGCCCGGCAGTGCTCGCCGGGCTTTTCCATGGCAATGGTCGGCTGGTCGACCTCGCCATCGATCGTGTAATTGAGCGCGCGGGCGAGGATGCGGGCGGTACTCGTCTTGCCGACACCGCGCACCCCGGTCAGCATCCAGGCCTGGGCGATGCGCCCGGTTTCAAAGGCGTTGGTCAGGGTGCGGACCATCGGCTCCTGGCCGATCAGGTCGGCGAAGGTTTCCGGACGGTATTTGCGGGCAAGGACGCGATAGGCGGCATTTTCGGGATCGTCCTTCGGGGAATTGCCGTCCATGGCGCCGCTTCTACTATCGTTTCCGGTCGCGGAAAGGCGGGAGGCTGGACGGCTCGACCCGGACCGAAACTCGTTAGGGCTGCTTCCTTCCGGACCTGACCCGGTTGGCGAGGGGTCCGTCCGACGCCAACCTCCCGGGGCAAGCTATTCCACACTCGGCGGCGAAGGGCAAGGTGGGGGCAGGCGGATTTCCCGGATTGCGTAAGTGACCGGCTGGTATGAATGGGCGACGGCTACGGACGGCGATATCAACAAGCGAGGCGGTGCGTTCCATAACTTTCGGAGCGAGCCGACACACAAGACCGAGCCGTCATTCCGTGCGCGCCGCAGCATGAAATGCTGCTGCGCAGACACGGAATCTCCAACTTGGCCTATACTTATCTTGAGGCAGAGATCCCGGGTCTGCAGCGCATCACTGCGTGCTGCACCGCGCCCGGGATGACCCAGAGACCAGTCTTGATGAACCAAGCTGCCTAAGCCGCGGCCCCGGCCAGGCCGGTCTCCCAGCCCAGGATCGCCCGCTTGCGGGTGAGGCCCCAGTGATAGCCGCATAGGGATCCGGCCTTGCCAAGCACCCGGTGACAGGGCACCACGAAGGAGATCGGATTGCGGCCGACCGCGGTGCCGACGGCACGGGCGGCGCGCGGGCGGCCGATAGTTGCCGCGACATCGGAATAGGTGGTCGCGGCGCCCACCGGAATGCGCAACAGGGTCTCCCAGACACGGACCTCGAAATCGGTGCCGATCATGACGATGCGCAGGGGTTGCTCCGCCGACCAGGTGGACGGGTCGAAGATACGGGCGCAGGTCGCCGCGGTCGCCGGCGCGTCCTCCACGTAATCGGCCTCCGGCCAACGGCCGCGCATGTCGTTCAAGGCCGCCTGTTCCTCGCCCGGATCGGCGAAGGCGAGGCCGGCAAGGCCGTGGTCGGTGATCATGACGAGGGCCGTGCCGAAGGGTGAAGCATGAAATCCATAACGGATGACGAGCCCCTTGCCGCGCGCCTTATAGACGCCGGGCGTCATCGCTTCATGGGTGACGAACAGATCATGCAGCCGTCCCGGGCCGGAGAGGCCCACTTCATAGGCAGCATCGAGGATCGAGACGGAATCCTTGAGCAGATCCCGGGCATGATCGAGAGTGATCGCCTGCAGGAATTGCTTCGGCGTCAGCCCGGCCCAGCGACTGAAGACCCGCTGCAAATGAAAAGGGCTCAAGCCCGCATGATCGGCCATTGAATCCAGCGTTGGCTGGTCACGCCAATTCTCCGTCAGATATTCAAGGGTCCGGCGAACCACTTCATAGTCGCGGGATTGCTCGGCGAACACTGTCTGCGGCGGTGGGGCTTCGGTGGGGTCGACAAGGGTCAATGCTGTCATCTTTGTCTCCATGTTTGTCCCCAACCTAGCGATCAGCCCGCGCCGATCCACCCGAAACTTGCGGCGCCGGAAAATGCGCAAGGATCGGGTTGGATTGCATCGCCGGACCCATTATTAACACCGCCATGGCCAAGACAGCAAAACCCGCCAAATCGGCGAAGACGACGAAAAAGATGCCCGCGCCGAGACGCCGCCGGGTGCCCTATTCGAAAGACGAGATCGACGCCCTGTTCGCCCGTTTCCAGGCGGCCGATCCGGAGCCGCGCGGCGAACTGGATCATATTAATGCCTATACGTTGCTGGTCGCCGTGGTGCTGTCGGCCCAGGCTACCGACGAGGGGGTCAACCGGGCGACCAAGGCATTATTCGCCGCCGCCGACACGCCGGAAAAGATGATCGCGCTTGGGGAAGACGCGGTGCGGGAACATATCCGCACCATCGGGCTCTACCGGAACAAGGCGAAGAATGTGATCGCTTTGTCCGAGAAGCTGATCGCCGAACATGATGGCGCTGTCCCTGACAGCCGCGAGGCCCTGGAGGCGCTGCCCGGCGTCGGCCGCAAGACCGCAAACGTGGTGTTGAACATCGCATTCGGGGTGCCGACGATCGCCGTTGATACCCATTTATTCCGGCTTGGCAACCGCATCGGGCTGGCTCCCGGCAAGACGCCGCTGGAGGTCGAACTGGCCCTGGAGCGAATCGTGCCCGATGCCTATAAATTGCACGCCCATCACTGGCTGATCCTGCATGGCCGCTATATCTGCAAGGCCCGCAAGCCGGAATGCCACCGCTGCCTCATCTTCGATCTGTGCAAGGCGAAAGAGAAAGTGGTTTAGGGGCGGCTGGCGTGCCCGGATCAAGGATTCGCCATCACTATCCTCGTCGTCATCCCGTGCGCCGCGCAGCACGCAGTGATGCGCTGCAGACACGGATCCCCTAATCACACTCGGCGCGTCGAGGAAGAGATCCCGTGTCTGCATAGCAGCATTTCATGCTGCAATGCGCACGGGATGACGGAGGGTGGCGTGAGGTTCGTTCCTGCCAATGCGTGCACCGAATGACGCCATTGCCGCATGACTGACGGGTCCGTGGCGCGGTGTTTCAACACGCGATGTACTCCTTAGGCTCGACGCATTGGCGTAATCGCGTCGGTTACGCCAATGTCGCGATATCCGCGTCCGACAGCGTGCCCGGCACGATGGTGACCGGAATCGGGAAGGTGCCCGATCCCTTTCCGGCGATGGAGGTGACCAGCGGTCCGGGGCCTTCCGAACCGGTGCCGGCGGCGAGCACCAGGATCGCCACGTCGGGATCGTCGGCGATCAGGCCGAGAATGGCTTCGGCCGGCGTGCCCTCGCGGATCACCCGTTCCGCATCGACCCTGGGTGCCACCTGGCGGGCCCGGTCCTCGGCGCGGGCGAGCACCTGCTCGGCCTCCTCATAGGCTTCCGCGCGCATGATGTTCTCCACGCCGATCCAATGCTGGAACTCGCCGGGCGTGATCACGTAAAGCATGTCCAGGGCGCCGGAGGTGCGCTCGGCGCGCTTGGCGGCATAGATGACGGCCCGGTCGCATTCCTCTGTATTATCGATGACGACGAGGAATTTGCGGCGATGGCCTTCTTCGAAACTGGATCGTCTAACCATGGCCGCATGCTGCCATTGCCGACCGCACCCGGCAAGCGGCAAATTGCCGGCGGCCAATGCCCGGCTCCGGCGTCACGACCGCATCACCAGGTACGCAAAAGGCCCATGATTTCGCGCACATCGGCCATGGTCTTCGCGGCGATCTCGGTGGCCTGTTCGGCGCCCTTGGCGAGCACCGCGTCGATATGGCCCGGATCGGCCTGCAGCCGGCGCATTTCGTCGGCGATCGGGGCGAGCTTTTCCACCGCCAGTTCGGCGAGCGCCGGCTTGAAGGCGGAAAACTGGGCACCGGCCTGGTCGCTGAGCACCGCCTCTTCGGACTGGCCGGCAAGGGCGGCATAGATTCCCACCAGATTGCGCGCTTCCGGCCGCTCGGCAAGGCCCCGCGGATCGCTCGGCAGGGGTTCGGGATCGGTGCGCGCCTTGCGGATTTTCTTGGCAATCGCGTCGGCATCATCGGTCAGGTTGATGCGCGAATAGTCGGAAGCGTCGGATTTCGACATTTTCGACGATCCGTCACGCAATGACATGACCCGGGTCGCCGGACCGGCGATCAGGGGTTCCGTCAGCGGGAAATAGCCGTCATCCCCATGGCCATTGCGCTTTATGTGTTCGGCGAAGTCATTGTTGAACTTTTGCGCGATATCGCGGGTCAGTTCCAGATGCTGCTTCTGGTCGTCGCCCACCGGCACATGGGTGGCGCGGTAAAGCAGGATGTCGGCGGCCATCAGGCTTGGATAAGCGAACAGGCCGACGGAAGCGTTTTCCCTATCCTTGCCGGCCTTTTCCTTGAACTGGGTCATGCGGTTGAGCCAGCCCATGCGGGCGACGCAATTGAAAATCCAGGCGAGCTCCGCGTGTTCATGCACCTGGCTCTGGTTGAACACGATATGCTTTTGCGGATCGATTCCCGAGGCGATGAAGGCGGCGGTCACCTCGCGGATATTGCCGCGCAATTCGTCCGGATCCTGCCAGGTGGTGATCGCATGCAGGTCGACCACGCAATAGATGCAGGGATAGCGCTCCTGCAGGGCGACGAATTTGGTGATCGCGCCCAGATAATTGCCAAGATGCAAATTGCCGGTCGGCTGGACGCCGGAAAATACCCGCTGCGGAAATTGGGTCATGGACGTGGATCCTCGATGAACGCGGTCGGGTTATGGCGAAGGTACGGTGAGGATGCAACATAATATGATGAATATGATTATAGGGGAATCCGGTTGCGCATCGGGCCGGCTAGCGTTACCGCTCTATGCATTCACCATGGCGCATTGTTCGGCTCGCCATTGAGACGTGAGTTGCCACTTGGAATCCATCGCCACATTCCTGCTCGCCGCCTTGGCGCTGGCCGGTAGTCCGGGGCCGAATACGCTGAGCCTGGCCGCTGTCGGGGCGGCGTTCGGCCGGTTGCATGGTCTTGGCTATATGGTCGGGATCAATTTGGGCATGGTATTGGTCATTGTGCTGGTCGGGACCGGTATTGCCGGCTTGCTGTTGACGGTTCCCGGCGCCGAACCGGTGATCACCATTATCGCGGTTTGCTACTTTATCTATCTCGCCTATCGCATCGCCACCGCGCCGCCGCTCGATGCGGAAGGCGAATCGGGGACGGCGCCGAAATGGATCGACGGGATGATCCTTTCCCTGCTTAATCCGAAGGCTTATGCGGCGATGGCGGCGATGTTTTCCGGCTTCGTGCTGGTCGCCGGCCGTCCGTTTGTCGACGGCCTAACCAAGGCCTTTGCGCTGTTGATGGTGATTGCGACCGTCAACGCCTTGTGGCTGATTGCCGGCACGATCCTCACCGGCTATCTGCGCGACCCGCGGCTCAGCCGGATCATCAATGTCACTTTCGCCGTGCTCCTGATCCTGTCGGTGGCGGTCGCCGCCTTGTTATGATTGCGCATTATCCGTCTTGCGCCGCAAGAGCCCGGCAAGGCGGCGCAGATTGAAGGCGCGGGATAAATGACAGCCGGCAAAATAAATCCCGGCCCCGAGCGTAATCAAAACCAACAACGCGACCGCGCGCAGGATTGCCGATGCCGCGTCGATCCCCGCGAACGTTTGCGCGCCGAACAAAACCGCGCCCATGAGGCAGGCCGCGGCGAGCATCAGGGCCAGCCTCCGGATAAGGCCGTCGCGCCAGGTCCACCAGCCCCGGCGCACCAGGGTGCCCAGCAGGAGCAGCGCATTGACCCAGCCGGCCGCCGCCGTGGCGATGGCGATCCCCACATGGAACAGGACCGGGAACAGGATCAGGCTGCCGGCGATATTCACCGCCACGCCGATGCCGGCATAGATCATCGGCGTGCGCATGTCCTCGCGGGCGAAGAAGCCGGGCGAAAACACCTTGATCATGACGAAGGCCGGCAGGCCGACGGCAAAGGCAATCAGCGCGTCGGCGGTGGCCGCCGTGTCGTCGGCGCCGAAGGCCCCGCGCTGATAGAGCAGGGCCAGGATCGGCTCTGCGAGAACAGCGATCCCGATCGCCGCCGGCAGGGTCAATAATAGAGAAAATTCCAGCGACTGGTTCTGGGTATCCGTCGCCGCGTCCCAGTCCTCCGCCTTCAATCGCCGCGACAGTTCCGGCAACAGCACCACGCCGACGGCGATGCCGACGACGCCGAGCGGCAATTGATAGACCCGGTCGGCATATTGCAGGATGGCGATGGCCCCGGCCTTCTGGCTGGCGATGATCTGGCCGATCAACAGATTGACCTGGGTGATCCCGCCGGCAATCGCCGCCGGCACGGCGAGCACCAAAAGCCGGCGCACGGAAGGGGTCAGGCGCGGCCGGCGGGGCAGAATGGCGAAATCGAGCCGTCGCACGGCAATCGCAAGAAGCGCCAATTGGGCGATCCCCGACACGGTCACGCCCCAGGCCATCCAGCGGCCGGTCTTCGGACTGTCGCCATAACCGGCGGCATAGCAGCCGAGCAGGATGGCGATCATGATGATGTTTAAAAGCACCGGCGCGAATGCCGCGGCGGCGTAACGGCGAAACGAATTCAACACCCCCGACAGCATCGCCACCAGCGACATGAACATCAGATAGGGGAACATGATGCGGGCGAATTCGACGGTAAGGTCGTGCTTGCCGCCCTCGCCGTCGAAACCGGGCGCGATAATCGTCGCCACCAGGCCCGGCATGGCGATTTCGGCAAGCGCCGTCAGCGCGACCAGAACCAGCAGAAACACGCCGAGCACCTGTTCGGCGAAGGCCCGCGCTGCCACCGGCCCGCCGCCTTCCAGTTCCTTGGCGAAGAGCGGCACGAAGGCGGTGTTGAAGGCGCCCTCGGCGAACAGGCGGCGGAACAGGTTGGGGAAGCGGAAGGCGGCATAGAACACGTCGGCGACCGGGCCGGTGCCGAGCAGCATGGCGATCAGCATTTCCCGGGCGAAGCCGAGCACCCGGCTTGCCATGGTGGCGCCGCCGACGGTGAGGAAACCGCGTGCCAGGTTCATCCGCCGGCCGCCACCTGGCGGGCCTTCGCCGCGCCGTCTTTGCCCTTGGCCTTGGCCTTGCCGTCGGCGATCTCCCGCAACCTTCTGGCGATGGTCTTCTGCCGGCCCTTATGTGTGACCTTGTGGCCTGTCAGGTCGGTGACATAGAACGCGTCCACCACCCGTTCACCGAATGTGGCGATATGCGCCGACACGATGTCCAGGCTGAGATCGGATATGGCGCCGGTCAGCTCGAACAGCAGGCCGGGCCGGTCGAGGCCGGACACTTCGATCACCGTATGCACGTCCGACAGGTCATTGTTGATGGTGACGGAGCTTTCCACCGCGAAGGCCTTGATGCGTTTGCGGCCCCGGGCCGCCGCCTTGCCGGCAATGATATCGGGCAACCTGGTCTCGCCGGCCAGGGCCTTCTCGATCATCTCGCCGATCCGCTTGCCGCGCCGGACCTCGTCGCGATTGGCGTCGAATTCGCGGTTGACGAAAATGGAATCGAAGGCGCGGCCGTCGGTGGTGGTGTAGATCTGGGCGTCGACGATATTGGCGCCGGCAATGGTGCAGGCTCCGGCGATCACTGATAAGAGCCGCGGATAATCCGGGGCCACCACGGTGATTTCGGTGATTTCCTCAAAGTCGTGGGTCGTCACCAGGGTCGCCATTTTATGGCCGTCGTCATCGCAGGCGCGCAGGAACCGGGCATGCTCCACCTGCGCCGCGGCTTCGACTCTGAGCCAATAGGCCGGATAATGCAGCCGGCAATAAGCCTCAATCGCCGTTTGCGGCCAGTCCGCGAGGGCCTCGGCGAGGGCCGCCTTGGCGGCGGCGATGCGATCGTCGCGGCTGACTTCCGAATAACCGCCGGTGAGCATCGGCTCGGTCTCATAGTAAAGGGTGCGCAGAAGCTGGCCCTTCCAGCCGTTCCAGACCCCCGGTCCGACCGCCTTGATGTCGGCAACAGTCAGGATCAGGAGCAGCTTCATCCGTTCCAGGTTCTGCACGATCGCGGCGAAATCGGCGATGGTGCGCCGGTCGTTCAAGTCCCGCGACTGGGCGACGGTGCTCATCACCAGATGCTGCTCCACCAGCCAGGCGACGGTTTCGGTCTGCGCCGGATCGAGGCCGAGGCGCGGGCACAGCCGCCGGGCGATGCGGGCGCCGGCGATGGAATGGTCTTCCGGCCGGCCTTTGGCGATATCGTGAATGAACAGAGCCACATAAAGTACCACCCGGTCGCGGATGCCGGGCAGGATCTCATTGGCCAGCGGATGCTCGTCGGCAAGCTCGCCGCGATCGATTTCCGCCAGCACGCCGATCGCCCTGAGCAGGTGCTCGTCCACCGTGAAGTGGTGGTACATGTTGAACTGCATCATGGCGACGATCTTGCCGAAATCGGGCACGAAGCGACCAAGCACGCCGGTCTCGTTCATGCGCCGCAGCACGGTTTCGGGATCGTTGGGGGAGGTCAGGATCTCCAGGAACAGCCGATTGGCCTCAGGATCGGCCCGCATTTTGCCGTCGAACAACTTGCCGGATCGCGAAATGCGGTGCAGGGCGTCCGGATGGAAGGCCAGGTTGTCGCGATCGGCTATATGGAAGATGCGGATCAGGTTCACCGGATCGTTCTTTAACACATCCGGGCGGGCCAGATTGATGCGGCCAGTATCGACCACGAAATCACTGGTGCCCTTCAGCCGCCGCCGGCCAAAGCCGATGGTCCTGAACAAACGGGTCAAAGTCGGTGCCTGCTTGACCTCCTGCTCCTCCAACTGGGCGCACAAAATCCGCGTCAGGTCTCCGACATCCTTGGCGATCAGGAAATAGTGCTTCATGAAGCGTTCCACGTCGCGCAGGCCCGGATGGCTGGTATAGCCCAGCCGCACGGCGATTTCGCGCTGGATATCGAAGGACAGGCGCTCCTCGGCGCGCCCGGTCAGCAAGTGCATGTGGCAACGCACGGCCCACAGGAAATCCTCGCATTTGCGGAAGCGGTTATATTCGGCGCGGGAAAACACGCCGGCCTTGACCAGTTCGTCGCCAGACCGCACGCGGTAGTGATATTTGGCGATCCAAAACAGGGTGTGCAGGTCGCGCAGGCCGCCTTTGCCCTCTTTCACATTGGGTTCGACCCTATAGCGCGACGGGCCGAGCCGCTCATGGCGCTCGTCGCGCTCGGCGAGCTTGGCGGCGATGAATTCCGCGGATGTCTTCTTGACGATTTCGCTGTCGAACTTGGCGGTCAGTTCATCAAAAAGATCCTGGTCGCCCCACACATAACGCGCCTCCAAAACCGAGGTGCGGATCGTCATGTCGGATTTGGCAAGGCGGATGCATTCGTCGAGACGGCGGGTCGCCTGGCCGACTTTCAGCCCCATGTCCCACAGCATGTAGAGCACGTATTCGATGACGCTTTCGCCCCAGGCGGTCTGCTTGTAGGGCAACAGGAACAACAGATCGATATCCGATCCGGGCGCCAATGTGCCGCGCCCATAGCCGCCGACGGCAATCACGGTCAGCCGTTCGGCCGCCGAGGGATTGGTCACGCGGTAGACGTGATACATGGCGAAATCGCAGATAACCCGCACCAGGTCGTCCTGCGCCGCCGACAGGCGGGCGGCGCAAAGGCGGCCGCCGCCATCTTCAAAGAGCAGCTTCTGCGCATCGGCCAGCGCCTCGGCCCGCACCTCCTTCAGGCGCGCGAGCACCTTGGCCCGGATCCTGGTATCCGATCCTTCGCCGCCATGGGACCGCGTCAGGCCGGTCAATTCCTGCTGCAGGGCCTCGGCATCGAACAGGCGATCGGGTTGCTGGCGATCGGTCATGGGTGTAACTTTTTAGATGTCATCCCCTGTGGATAGCCGAGCCTAGCGGCTTTTTCCAGGCGGCTTTGCGGCACGTTTCGATTTCAGGTCGTAGAGTACGTCCAATGCACCACGCGGGGTCAATTCGTCGGGATTGATCGCGTCCAGTGCCTCCAGTACCGGATCAGCCTCGGCCGGTGCTGCTTGTGGGGCACGGGTGACCGAAAACAACGGCAGGTCATCGACCAGGGCGCTTGCCGGCGCGCGATCGGCGGTTTCCTCCAATTGGTCAAGCACCAGTTTCGCCCGCCGCACCACCGCGTCGGGCAGGCCGGCGAGCCGCGCCACCTGAATGCCGTAGGAGCGATCGGCGGAGCCAGCGACGATTTCGTGCAGGAACACCACGTCGCCCTTCCATTCGGTCACCCGGACGGTGGCGTTTTTCAGCCGGTCGAGTTTGCCGGCAAGGGCGGTCAGTTCATGGTAATGGGTGGCGAACAGGGTGCGGGCGCCGTTGACATCGTGCAGATGCTCGATCGTCGCCCAGGCGATGGACAGGCCGTCATAGGTGGCCGTGCCGCGGCCGATTTCGTCCAGGATCACCAGGGCCCGTTCGCCGGCCTGGTTGAGGATGGCCGCAGTCTCCACCATTTCCACCATGAAGGTGGAGCGCCCACGGGCAAGATCGTCGGCGGCGCCGACCCGGCTGAACAGGCGGTCGACGATACCGATCCGGGCACTTTTCGCCGGCACGAAGGATCCCATCTGGGCAAGGAGCGCGATCAGGGCATTCTGGCGCAGGAAGGTCGACTTGCCGGCCATGTTCGGGCCGGTGAGCAGCCAGATCTGGCCCTGGCCGCTATTTACCGGCGACAGGTCGCAGGAATTGGCGACAAACGGATCGGCGGCCTGGTCGCGCAGGGCCTGTTCGACCACCGGGTGCCGGCCGTCCTCGACGGCGAAATCGAGGGTTTCGTCGATCGCCGGCCGGCAGTAATTTTCAGTCTCCGCCAATTCCGCCAGTCCGGCCGCCACGTCGAGATCCGCAAGGGCGGCGGCCACCGCCTGCAGGGCCGGGGCCTCGGCGCGAACCCGTTCGACCAGATCATCGAAGATCCGCAACTCGATCGCCAAGGCCTGCTCCCCGGCATTGGCGATGCGGCTTGCCAGATCGGCCAGTTCGGTGGTGGTGAAGCGCACCGCATTGGCAAGTGTCTGGCGATGGATGAAGGTTTGATTGTGCGGCTCGCCGAACAGCTTATCCGCATGCAGCGCGGTCACCTCGATGAAATAGCCGAGCACGTTGTTGTGGCGGATCTTCAAGGACTTGATATCGGTGTCGCGGCCGTAATCGGCCTGCAGCCCGGCAATCACCGACCGGCTTTCGTCGCGCAGGGCCCGCACCGCGTCCAGATCGTCGGCGTAGCCGGCGCGCACGAAGCCGCCATCGCGTTTCAGGAGCGGCGGCGCCTCCTCGATCGCCGCCCGGACGTCACCGCCCAGATCATGGGGCGCGGCCTGGAGATCGGCGATCCTGGCGGCGATGCGGTCGGGGATCATGGTGCCGGCCGCCAAGTGCTCGGCGAGGATCGAGGCCTGGGCCAGTCCGGTGGCGACCGCCAGGAGATCGCGCGGTCCGCCGCGATCAAGACTTAGCCGGGTAAGCGCCCGCGCAATATCGGGCGCGGCGCGCAAGGAACCGCGGATCGCCGCCCGCCGGGAACCGTCGCCGACGAACCAGCCGACACTGTCATGGCGTTCGATGATCGCTTTCTTATCGGTGAGCGGGCTCGCCAGGCGGCTTGCCAATAGGCGCGATCCCGGACCGGTGACGGTGCGATCGACGGCATGGATCAGGCTGCCCTTGCGGGCGCCGGACAAGGTGCGCATCAGTTCCAGATTGGACCGGGTCGCCGCATCGATCTGCATGCGATCACCGGCGATTTCGCGGGTCGGCGGCCGGAGCGGCGGCCTGGCGCCGACCTGGGTCTTGTCCACATAGGCCAGAATCGCGGCGGCGGCGGCGCATTCGACCCTGGAAAACGTGCCATAGGCCTCAAGGGTCTTGACGTTGAAATAATCGGTGAGCCGGGTTTCCGCCGTCGCGCCGTCGAAATAGGCGGCGGCAAGCGGTGTCAGGGCGGCGCCGTGATTGGCGAAGATGGCGCTGAAGGCCGGATCGCCATAGAGCGCGTCGGGCACAAGGATCTCGCTCGGATCCAGGCGCGCCAGGTCGCCATTGAGGCGATCCACAGCCGTCTCCGTGACCTGAAACAGGCCCGTGGACATGTCGATCCAGGCAAGCCCCAGACGGCCGCCCGGTTCCTGCCCGTCGCGGGTGCGGGCCAGGGCGGCCAGGTGATTGGCGGCGCCCGATTCAAGCAACGTGTCCTCGGTCAGCGTGCCCGGCGTCACCAGGCGCACCACTTCCCGGCGCACCACCGCCTTGTGGCCGCGTTTCTTGGCCTCGGCCGGATCCTCGGTCTGCTCACAGACGGCCACCCGATGGCCGAGGGCGATCAGCCGCTGCAGGTAGTCATCGGCGGCATGGACCGGCACCCCGCACATGGGAATATCGGCGCCGTTATGCTTGCCGCGCTTGGTGAGCGTGATGCCGAGCGCCCGCGAGGCCACCGAGGCATCGTCGAAGAACAATTCATAAAAATCGCCCATGCGATAGAACAGCAGGCAGTCCGGATTGGCCGCCTTGATCTCGATATATTGCTCCATCATCGGCGTCATGCGGGTGGAGCGGGCCGGGGGCGCGGTTTCCTGCATGGGTTATGATATTGCGGGTGGGCACGGGGTCGACGGACCAGCTGTGCTCGGTCGGCGGCGGTTTCGACGGTACGCGTCTATCTCGGTAAAATTGCGCATTTTCGGCACTCCTCGGGACCAGACATTACTAAACCGAGGCCCGGATTGACAGAGCGATGGTCACGGGTCGACGTCGTTAACCTCGCTTTGCGGGCGCCGACAAATAACGCCGCGATGCTTGCGGCTTCTTCATGGATGTGACATGTCGGGTGACCGGGATCACGAGTAACGAGAGTTTCATGGCGTCCAGCGATAAGTCAGAACATGATTCGGTGTCGATCACCGATCAGGAAGCCCTGCTGTTTCACCAAGAGGGCCGGCCGGGAAAGCTGGAGGTTGTGCCCACCAAGCCGATGGCCACCCAGCGCGACCTGTCGCTCGCCTACAGCCCCGGCGTGGCGGTGCCGGTGCGGGCGATCGCCGAGGATCCGAGCCGTGCCTTCGACTATACGACGCGCGGCAACCTAGTCGCCGTCATCTCCAACGGATCGGCGATCCTCGGCCTGGGCAATCTGGGACCGCTGGCCTCCAAGCCGGTGATGGAGGGCAAGGCGGTCCTATTCAAGCGGTTCGCGGATGTGGATTCCATCGACCTTGAAATCGATACCCAGGACGTCGACGAATTTATCAATTGCGCCCGGTTCCTGGGTCCCTCCTTCGGCGGCATCAACCTGGAGGACATCAAGGCGCCGGATTGCTTTATTATCGAGCAGCAATTGCGGGAAATCATGGATATCCCGGTGTTCCATGACGACCAGCACGGTACGGCGATCATCGCCCTTGCCGGCCTCATCAACGCCCTGCACCTGACCGGCCGCGATATCGCCAAGACCAAGCTGGTCTGCAACGGCGCCGGTGCGGCGGGCATTGCCTGCGTGGAACTGATCAAGGCCATGGGCATGCCGGCCGACAACGTGATTTTGTGCGACACCAAGGGACCGATCTACAAGGGCCGCGAGGAGGGCATGAACCAGTGGAAGTCGGCCCATGCCTGCGACACCGACGCGCGCAACCTGGCTGACGCGATGGATGGCGCGGACGTGTTTTTCGGGCTGTCCATCAAGGGGGCGCTGAGCGAGACCATGGTGCGCGCCATGGCGCCCAATCCGATCATCTTCGCCATGGCCAATCCGGAGCCGGAAATCACGCCGGAAGAGGTCGCCGAAATCCGCGACGACGCCATCATGGCCACCGGCCGCTCCGATTATCCGAACCAGGTCAATAATGTGCTCGGATTTCCGTTCATCTTCCGCGGCGCGCTCGACGTTCATGCGACGACCATCAACGATGCCATGAAGATCGCCGCGGCGGAAGCACTCGCCAAGCTGGCGCGCGAGGACGTGCCCGACGAAGTGGCCGCCGCCTATCGCGGCGTGCGGCCAAAATTCGGCCCCGGCTATATCATTCCGGTACCCTTCGATCCGCGGCTGATTTCCGCGGTGCCTCAGGCGGTCGCCAAGGCGGCGATGGATTCCGGCGTCGCCCAGCGGCCGATCGTCGATATGGAATCCTACCGGGTGACGCTGTCGGCGCGCCGCGATCCGATGGCCGGCACCCTGCAGCGCATCCTCACCAAGGTCCGGCGCCTGCCGCGCCGGGTCGTGTTCGCCGAGGGCGAGGAGGAACGGGTGATCCGCGCCGCCGCCAGCTTCGTCCAGCGCGGCCTCGGCACGGCGATCCTGCTTGGCCGGGAAAACGAGGTCGCCGAGACCGCGGCCAATGCGGGGATCGAATTACGCGACGGGCTGGAAATCATCAATGCCCGGCTTTCCAACCGCAACAAGGTCTATGCGGAAAATCTCTTTAGCCGGCTACAACGGCGCGGTTTCCTGTTTCGCGACTGCCAGCGGCTGATCAATACAGACCGTAACCATTTCGGGGCCACCATGGTGGCGCTTGGCGATGCCGATGCCATGGTCACCGGCGCCACCCGCAATTATTCGATCGCATTGAAGGACATCCGCCGGGTCATCGATCCGAAACCCGGCCACCGGGTGATCGGCGTGTCGATCGTGATTACCCGCGGGCGGGCGATCCTGGTCGCCGATACCGCCGTCCACGACATGCCGACATCGGAGGAACTGGCGGATATCGCGGAGGAAGCGGCTCATGTGGCGCGCCGGCTCGGCTACGAACCGCGGGTGGCCATGCTCGCCTATTCGACCTTCGGCCATCCGCCGGGCGAGCGGTCCGACGAGGTCAAGCGCGCTGTCGAAATCCTCGATTCCCGCCGTGTCGACTTCGAGTATGACGGCGACATGGCGGCCGATATCGCGCTCAACCCGGATCTGATGGCCGCCTATCCGTTCTGCCGCCTGTCCGGGCCGGCCAATGTGCTGATCATGCCGGCATTCCACTCTGCCTCGATCGCCACCAAAATGTTGCAGGAATTGGGGGATTCCACGGTGATCGGGCCGCTTCTCGTGGGTCTCGACAAGCCGATCCAGATCGTCTCGCTGGGCGCCCGCGACGCGGATATCGTGAACATGGCGGCGATCGCCGCTTTCGATGTCACGTGAGGATTGGTGACGCGACACGGTAAGTATGTCGCCAAAGTGTAACACTTACCCCTTGATGTGGACGCCTGAATGGCTACCTTGAGCCTAACAATCCCGTAAATTTGCCGCGCGCACGGACGCAGACCGTCATGTTCATCCAGACCGAGACCACGCCCAATCCGGCGACTCTGAAATTCCTGCCCGGACAACCGGTTTTGACCGGCGAGGCCCATGATTTCCGCTCTTCCGACGAGGCGGCGATTTCGCCGCTGGCCCACCGGCTGTTCGAAATTCCGGGCATTGTCGGCGTCTTCCTGGGCAGCGACTTCATTTCCGTGACAAAAGCCGACGGCGAATGGCAGCAGATGAAGCCGGCGGTGCTCGGCGTCATCATGGAGCATTTCCTGTCCGGCCTGCCGACTGTGGTCGAGGATCGGGCACAAAGCACCGGCGAGGAATTCTTCGAGCCGGCGGATGCGGAGATCGTCTCCACCATCAAGGAACTTCTGGAAACCCGCGTGCGCCCGGCCGTGGCTCAGGATGGCGGCGACATCGTGTTTCGCGGCTTCCGCGACGGCATCGTCTATCTGGCCATGCACGGCGCCTGCGCCGGTTGCCCCAGTTCCACGGCCACCCTGCAATACGGCATCCAGAACCTGTTGAAACACTTCATCCCCGAGGTCGAGGAAGTTCGGCCCATGTAGCGCCCGGGCGGGCGCCGTTGATCTCGGCGCCAGTTGAACGATGCACCTGCTTGCCATTGATACCGCGCTTGGAGATTGCTCGGCGGCGATCCTGATCGATGACGATCGCGGCCGGCAACGGCTCCATAAGGTAAGCCGCAGCATCGGTCGCGGCCATGCGGAGCAATTGATGGACGTCCTGGCGGCGACATTGGCGGCGGCGAAAATAACCTATGCCGATATCGACCGCATCGCCGTCACCGTCGGACCCGGCAGCTATACCGGCCTCCGGGTCGGCCTGGCGACCGCCCGGGCGCTGGCCCTGGTCCTGTCGGTGCCGGTCATCGGGGTCACCACGCTGGCGGCACTCGCCGAGGAGGCCGATCTGGCAGGGTGCGGCGGCACCGGCATCGCCCTGATCGATGCGCGGCACGGCGCCGTCTATTGCCAGGTGACGGCGCCCGACGGGACGACCGACGGGCCAATGATCCGCGCGCTCACCGATCTTGCCGATGAACTCCCGGACGGCGACTTGGTCCTGGTGGGATCGGGAACCGGGCCTGCCGCGCAAATATTGAGCCGGCAAGATCGTTCAATTGAGACCCTGGAACGGGCTGCCCCGTCGATCGATGCCGTGGCCCGCCTGGGCGCCCGATTGTCGGAAAGCGTCGCGCCGCCAAAACCGCTCTATCTGAAACCCCCTGACGCGCGGCCACAAACGCGCGGCCGGATTGCCAGGACCAGTTGACGATGACCGCCGCCGACTGGCTCTCCGCTCCCGTGGTGATCGAGGACGCCACCCCCGACGACGCCGAGACCCTCGGCGACCTGCATGCGGCCTCGTTCAACCGGGCCTGGGGCACCGCGGAATTCGCGGATTTGTTGCGCAAGCCTGCGGTCACCGCGCTGATTGCCCGCCAGGGTCGCCGTGCCGGCGCCCGCAGGGCGGTCGGCTTCGTGCTGGTCAGCCAGGCCGGCGACGAGGCGGAAATCCTGTCATTCGCCGTCGATCCGGCCCATCGGCGGCGCGGTATCGGCGAAAAACTGCTATCCGCGGCCATCCGTCGGCTTTATGAAGCCCGTGCCGACCATGTATTCCTGGAGGTCGATGCCCTTAACCGCAAAGCTGCCGGGCTTTACGACAAGCTGGGTTTCCGGCGCGTCGCAGAACGGCGGGGATATTATGGCGATGCGACGATCGGCGACGGGCGGGCGCTTGTGCTGCGCTGCGATCTCCGGTAATCGGCGGATGGTGGGGCACTCGCGCGCAGCGCGGCGACACCAAACATTCGGCATGGGAAAATACGGTGACCAATAGTCCGATATCGAAAAAGCTGGAAGACCGGTGTGTCAGGATAGGCATGCGGATGACCGAACAGCGGCGGGTCATTGCCCGCGTGCTCGACGGCGCCGAGGACCATCCCGACGTGGAAGAGCTCTATCGCCGTTCCGCGGCCATCGACGACCGGATCTCCATTTCCACCGTCTATCGCACGGTCAAGCTGTTTGAAGATGCCGGCATCATCGAGCGCCATGATTTCGGCGACGGCCGGTCACGCTACGAGGCCGTATCGGAAAAGCATCACGACCATCTGATCGATTTGCGCTCCGGCAAGGTCATCGAGTTCCGCAACGACAAGATCGAGAAGCTGCAGGAGGCGATTGCCCGCGATCTCGGCTTCCGGCTGGTCGATCATACGCTGGAACTCTACGGCGTGCCGCTGGACGACGAGGACTAACGCGTGTTGCAGAAAAATGGTGTCACAAATCACATCACATAGTCATTCCCGCGAAAGCGGGAATCCAGGGCCAAGAAAATACCGGCATTTGCTTGTCGCCCTGGATTCCCGCTTTCGCGGGAATGACTTCGTATTTCCTGCCGACACCAAGATAAATGCAACGTGCAATAGGTTGTAACCTCATGCAGGCGGTCCGCGCATTGATAACACTGGGGATCCTGGTTCCGATCACGGCGGTCCTGATCCCGGTGCAGCATGTGGCGGTGCGCTTCAACTGGCGCCTGTCCCATCGGCTGCCACGAGCCTGGCACCGGTTCGTCTGCCGGGTCATCGGCATCCGGGTGACCGAACACGGCGTACCGTCCACCGACCGGCCGCTCCTGATCACCCCCAATCATGCGTCCTGGATGGATATCGTCACCATATCGTCGGTATTGCCGGTCTCCTTCGTCTCCAAGGCGGAAGTGGCCAAATGGCCCATTTTCGGTACGTTCGCCCGGCTGCAGCGCACCGTGTTCGTCGACCGCACGCGGCGTTCCGATACCGGCCGCGTGGCCGGCGAGATCGCGCAGCGGCTGGCCGATGGTGATGCCATGGTGCTGTTCGCTGAAGGAACCTCGGGGGACGGCAATCATATCCTGCCGTTTCGTTCCGCCCTGATCGGCGCCGCCCGCCACGCCATTACCGGATCCGACAGCGACCGGGTGTGGATCCAGCCGATGTCGGTGGCCTATACCAGGCTGCATGGCATTCCCATGGGCCGGCAGTTCCGGCCGATGGCCGCCTGGTATGGCGACATGGACATGGTACCGCATCTATGGGCCATCCTGCGCGAGGCGGCAATCGACGTGGAGATCACCTGGGGCGAGCCGATCCCGTTCGATCCGGGCTCCGACCGCAAGGGGGTTGCGCAATTCGCCGAAACCTCGGTGCGGCGCATGACCGGCGATGCCTTGTTGGGCCGTCCGAGGCAACTGGCACGCCAGGACAATGCGCTGGCCGGTCGATGAGGATGGCCATTCTGCCTTTCTCTCGACTTGAAAACACGGTAGAGCACCGGTCGAGCACACTGAACCGTCCATTATGACCGTACAAAAACGCGCCTTCATCAAAACCTATGGCTGCCAGATGAATGCCTACGATTCCGATCGTATGGCCGACGCCCTGGATACCGCCGGATATTGCACGGCCGATGCGCCGGAGGCAGCTGATCTGGTGATCCTCAATACCTGCCATATCCGCGAAAAGGCGGCGGAGAAAGTGTATTCGGAAATCGGCCGGTTGCGGGCGTTGAAGGCTGCACGCCAGGCCGCCGGCGGGCGGATGATGATCGCGGTTGCCGGCTGTGTCGCCCAGGCCGAGGGGGCCGAAATGGTGCGCCGGGCGCCGGCGGTCGACCTGGTCTTCGGTCCGCAGACCTATCACCGCCTCGCCGACCTGATCGACACGGCGGCCGAAAAACCTGGACTGGTGGCGACGGATTTTCCCGCCGAAGTGAAGTTCGACCATCTGCCCGACCCCGAAATCGGCCGGGTGCAGGCCCAGGGTGCGACCGCCTTCGTCACGGTGCAGGAGGGCTGCGACAAGTTCTGTTCGTTCTGTGTCGTGCCTTATACGCGCGGTGCGGAATATTCGCGGCCGGCGGCCGATATTGCCCACGAGGCACGTCGGCTGGTGGCGGCCGGGGTGCGCGAAATCACGCTTTTGGGGCAGAACGTCAATGCTTATCATGGCGCCGCGCCGACAAGCGGGACCTGGTCGCTGGCACGGCTGATCGCGGATCTGGCCGATATTTCCGGGCTCGACCGGCTGCGCTACACGACCTCCCATCCGCGCGACATGAGCGATGATCTGATTGCGGCCCATCGGGATATCGAGCAATTGATGCCCTACCTGCATCTGCCCGTGCAATCGGGTTCGGACCGCGTTCTCGCGGCCATGAACCGGCGCCACGGTCGCGACGATTATCGGCGCCTTGTCGAGCGCATTCGCGCCGCCCGGCCGGATCTGGCGCTGTCGGGGGATTTCATCGTCGGCTTTCCCGGTGAGACCGACGCCGACTTCGACGATACGATGGCGCTCGTTCGCGAGATCGGCTATGCCCAGGCCTATTCGTTCAAATACAGCGCCCGGCCTGGAACGCCGGCCGCCGAGATGGATCAGGCGGTGCCAGAACCGGTCAAGGCGGAACGACTGGCCAGATTGCAGGCACAGTTGAATGCCGATCAGCGGCGCTTCAATGACGCGTATGTCGGCCGCACAATGGATGTGCTTTTGGAACGGCCCGGCCGCCGCGCCGGCCAGCTTGCCGGCCGATCCCCGTGGCTGCAGGCGGTGCAAGTCGATGCCCCGGCGGACCAAATTGGAACGATCGCCAGCGTGCGCATCGAAAATGTGGGTCCGAACAGCCTGTCGGGAGTGATTGCGGATGAGATGACCGAAGATCAAGCGGCCGTGCCATCCAGGGACCTGGTATCATGATGGACGACATGCCCCATTCCGACGATGAGCGGTCGCGGGCCGGCCATCTGGTGCTCGCCTTCGACGACAACCGCCTGGTCGGCGACCTGTTCGGGCAGTTCGATCAGAATCTGGCCATGATCGAGCAGCGCCTGCATGTGGACGCGGTGGCCCGCGGCAATCAGGTGACGATCCGCGGCGAGGAGGATGCCTGCGCCCAGGCCGGTTTCGTGCTGGAATCGCTCTATGAACGGCTGCAGCGTGGCGAACAGGTGCATCCAGGCGACATTGACGGCGCCATCCGCATGGCCGCTACCGATCGGGCACAGCTCAACCTGCCGACCCTGGAGCCGACCTCGCGGCGCACCTTCGCTCAAGTCTCGACACGGCGGCGCACCATCGTCGCCCGCTCGCCGGCCCAGGATGCCTATATCCGGGCCATGGACGCGGTCGACCTGATTTTGGGCATCGGCCCGGCGGGCACCGGCAAGACATTTCTGGCGGTCGCCTATGCGGCGGCGATGCTGGAGCGTGGCGATATCGACCGGCTGATCCTGTCGCGGCCGGCGGTGGAGGCCGGCGAGCGGCTCGGTTTCCTGCCCGGCGACATGCGCGAAAAGATCGATCCCTATCTGCGCCCGCTCTATGACGCGCTTTATGAGATGATGCCGGTCGACCGGGTGGAGCGCGGCCTGCAATCGGGCATGATCGAGATTGCGCCGCTGGCCTTCATGCGCGGCCGGACGCTCTCCCACGCGGTGATCATTCTCGACGAGGCGCAAAATACCTCCGCCATGCAGATGAAGATGTTCCTGACCCGGCTCGGCGAGAATTCCAAGATGATCGTCACCGGCGATCCGAGCCAGATCGACCTACCGTCAGGCATGAAATCCGGCCTGGTCGATGCGCTGACGGTATTGTCGAAGGTGAAGGGGGTCGAGGAGATCCGCTTCACCGATGCCGACGTGGTGCGCCATGATTTGGTCGCCCGCATCGTCAAGGCCTATGACGCCGCCGATGCGCGCCAACGATCCGGCGACCGTAAGCCATGACCGACGCGGATACCGCCTGTTTCGATGTTGAGGGCCTGCCCTTTGCGGTGGCGGTCAGCGTCGCGGCACCGGGCTGGGCGACGCGGGCGGACCTTACCGCGTCTATCAGCGCCGCCCTGTCGGCCGCCCTGCAGGCCGTCGAGGCCGAATTCGTCGCCGGATCCGAACTCAGCCTGTTATTGACCGACGATGACGGGATCGGGGACCTCAACCGGGATTACCGCGGCAAGGACCGGGCCACCAATGTGCTATCCTTTCCCGGCGACCGGGCCGCCAATGGGGCCTTCGGGCCGCTGATCGGGGATATCGTGCTGTCGCTTACGACATTGCGCCGGGAAGCGACGGCAACGGATGTACCGTTGACACATCACCTGGCGCATTTGATTGTACACGGCTTCTTACATATTTTAGGCTATGACCACGTCACGGACGAAGACGCTGCGGTCATGGAGTGCCTTGAAGGCCGCATTCTGGCGTCGCTGGGGATCGCCGACCCCCATCGTCCGATACCGGCCTGACGTATTTTATAGACAATGAACGATCCAGACCCTCACCCTCCAACCAACGATATCCCGCCCGGCGACGACAATGGGTCGACCGAGCGGCGCGCCGAGCCCGTCGCGGAAACCTGGCTTGAACGCATCAAGGCGGCGATCGGCATTGGCGCGACCCAGACCCTGCGGCAGAATCTGGAAGACCTTCTGGTACAGGAGGAGGCCAATGGCGCCGGCCATTTTTCGCCGGAGGAGCGGACGTTCCTTTTGAACATCCTGCGCCTGCGTGGCATGCGGGTGGAGGATGTGATGGTGCCGCGCGCGGATATCGACGCGGTCGATAGCGGCATCATGCTCGGGGAATTATTCAAGCTGTTCCGCAAATCGGGCCATTCGCGGATGCCCGTCTATGCCGATACCTTGGATGATCCGCGCGGCATGGTGCATATCAAGGATTTGATGGCGTACATCACCGAAACCGGCGCAGTGGTCCATGATCCGGCAGCCAAACGGCGCAAGAAATATCCGGCCGATCTGGACCTGCGCCAGGTGGACCTTTCCAAAACGCTGTCGGATGTCGAACTGATCCGTCCGGTCCTGTTCGTACCGCCCTCCATGTCGGCCACCGACCTGATGGAAAAAATGCAGGCCGGCCGGGTGCAGATGGCCCTGGTCATCGACGAATATGGCGGCACTGACGGCCTGGTGTCCCTGGAGGATATCGTGGAGACCGTCGTCGGCGACATCGAAGACGAGCATGACGACGACCAGGATCCGATGATCGACAATCTGGCTGACGGGGTGTGGATCGCCGATGCCCGCATCGATCTGGAGGATGCCGAGGCGGCGATCGGCGCCGACTTCCAGGTCGGCGATCTGGGCGAGGAAATCGATACTTTGGGCGGCCTGGTCTTCGGCCTGATCGGGCGGGTGCCGGTGCGTGGCGAACTGATCTCCACCGCCGATATGCCGGGTTTCGAATTTGAAGTGCTCGATGCCGATCCGCGACGGCTTAAACGCCTGAAAATCTACCGCCGCCGCCACGGCGCGAACCGCCAGGCGCAGCGGCGTACTCCCCACAAATCGGACGCGGATGCTTGACGGCGCGGTTGCAATTCCCGCACTGCATTGAGCATGAACCGATTAGTGATTCGCCGCGAGGCGTTTAGATGATTTCTCGAATTGCGGGCCACATCACCGTATTGTGGGGGTGGCGCCGGTGGCTGGCGGCTTTTTTCGCCGGTCTGCTCGCCGCCTTTTCGCAGGCCCCCTTCCACATCTTTCCGGTGCTGTGGATCGCCCTGCCGGTGATCGTCTGGCTGATGGACGGCGCCACCGATATCGACCTGCGCGGGCGCCGGCGCCGACTGCGGCCCGCAGCGGCGATCGGCTGGTGGTTCGGGTTCGGCTATTTTCTGGCCGGATTGTGGTGGATCGGCCGCGCCTTTCTGGTGGAAAGCGATGTTTTCGGCTGGCTGATCCCGATCGCCGTGCCCGCCTTGCCGGCCGGGCTCGCCATCATCTGGGCTGTCGCCTTCGCGTTCGCCGGCATTTTTTGGCGCGGCGGCTGGACGCGGATCCTGATCCTGGCCGCCGCCCTGGGAGCCGCCGAATGGGTCCGCGGTCACGTGCTGACCGGATTTCCCTGGAATACGCTTGGATACGCGCTGGCCGGAAACACCCTTTTCATGCAGGCCGCGGCATTGGTCGGCATCTATGGCCTGACGCTGATTGCCGTCTTCGTCTTCGCCGCCCCGGCGGTCGTCGCCACGCGCTCCGCGCCGCAAAGATGGTCCGCCGCCGTGACGATCGCGGCCCTGGCCGTGTTCCTGGCGATCCCGGTCTATGGCACGGTTCGTCTCTTTGTCCTGGCGCCGCCCCTGGAGATCCATGACGCGGTCCGCCTGCGCATCGTCCAGCCGGCGATCGCCCAGGAAGACAAATGGCAGCCGGAGAACCAGGGGGATATCTTCAAGGCCTATCTGGATCTGAGCAACCGGTCGACGTCGCCGGACCGGCTCGGTCTGGTCGGCGTCACCCATCTGATCTGGCCGGAATCGGCGCTGCCCTTCTTTCTCGCCGAAACGCCGGCCGCGCTTGCCGCTATCGGCAAGTTGCTGCCGCCGGGCACGACATTGATAACCGGGGGCGTGCGCGCGGAGGCACCCTTGCCGGGCGCCAAGAAGCGGCGGGTGTTCAATTCGATTTTCGTCATCGGTTCCGATGGCGGCATTGTCGACGCCTACGACAAGGTGCGCCTGGTGCCGTTCGGCGAATATCTGCCGCTGCAATCGATCCTGGAATCCTTTGGCCTCAAGCAATTGACCCATCTGTCCGGAAAATTCGCCGTCGGACATGGCGGCCGGCCGCTTGCCGTTCCGGCGATCCCGGCCGCCGAGCCCTTGATCTGCTATGAGGCCATTTTCCCCGGCACGCGAAACCGCGCCGAATGGTTGCTGAACGTCACCAACGATGCCTGGTTCGGTCACACGCCTGGACCCTATCAACACCTGCACCAGGCCCGGCTACGGGCGGTGGAGCGCGGTGTGCCGCTGATACGCGCCGCCAATACCGGCATATCGGCCATCGTCGATCCCTATGGCCGGATTGTCGGCAAGCTGGATCTGGGGCGCCGCGACGTCATTGACGGGACCTTGCCCAAATCGATCGCCGAACCGCCCTATAGCCGTTGGGGAGACTGGATATTCGCAGTCATGCTCGGCACAATACTTTTGACGTCCTTCCTGTTCCGCCCGAGATCAACAATTACCGGATAAACCGATTTCAAATCATGCATTGACCGGAAGGTGATGGTCAGTTTTTTACCCGTCTTGCGCATTTGACAAAAGTCGCTCACAATGTGTTCGCCAAAGGGTTGTATACTAAGTGCAATGAACTCGGAATTCGATAGGCTCCATTGCAAGTGAATACGGTAAATTGATAGTAGGTAGATAACTGATGGCGGGAAAAAAAGTACCAAATCCGATTGACGTCCATGTCGGCAGCCGGGTGCGGCTGCGGCGCATGATGCTGGGCATGAGCCAGGAGAAGCTTGGCGGCCAGCTCGGCATTACTTTCCAGCAAGTGCAGAAATACGAAAAAGGCACCAACCGCATCGGCGCCAGCCGGCTGCAGCATATTGCCACGATCCTCAACGTTCCTGTGGCCTTCTTTTTCGAGGACGCGCCGGGCACGCCGGAACCGGGGTCCGGATTCGGCGAATCCCAATCCGAGGGCCTGGTCGTCGGTTTCCTGTCTTCCACGGAAGGATTGGCGCTGAACAAGGCTTTCGTGCGAATCCAGGATGCCAAGGTGCGCCGCAAGGTGGTCGAATTGGTGACCGCGCTGGCTGCCAATTCCGGCTAGCGCCCGGCGCGCGTTATCCGAGAATACGGGAATTGCTTGCTTTTCGCGTGTATTACACGCGATTGGGCATGACTCATCTTGACCTTTTCCGATCCGGGAGACTAAAACCGCCTCCGGCGGACACGGTTTCCGCCGATTTTTGTCCCCCGGGAATTGGCCGTAAGTCGTGGAGGCGTCAACCGTGCCTGGAAAGTCCTATCTCTTCACCAGCGAATCCGTGTCGGAAGGCCATCCCGACAAGGTCTGCGACCGGATCTCCGACGCCATTGTCGACGCGTTCCTGGCTGCCGAACCGTTGTCGCGGGTCGCGGTTGAAACCCTGACGACCACCAACCGGATCGTGCTCGCCGGAGAAGTCCGCGGTCCGGCGGAGGTCGATCATGCGCGCATGGAGGCCGCCGCCCGCCGCGCCGTGCGCGATATCGGCTATGAACAGAACGGCTTCCACTGGCAAAATGCCGCGATCGATGTCTATGTTCACGAGCAATCGTCGGATATCGCCATGGGGGTCGACGCCAGCGGCAACAAGGACGAGGGAGCCGGCGACCAGGGGATCATGTTCGGCTATGCCTGCCGGGAGACCGAGGCGCTGATGCCGGCGCCGATCCATCTGGCCCACCGCATCTTGAAGGAAATGGCGGACGCCCGGCATTCGGGTGCCGTGCCGCAATTCGGACCCGACGCCAAGAGCCAGGTGACGCTGGCCTATGAGGACGGACGGCCGGTGCGCGCCACCTCCGTGGTGGTGTCGACCCAGCACACAAAGGATGTGGACCAGGCCCAGGTACGCGACCTGGTACGGCCATTTGTCGAGCATGTCCTGCCCGCCGGCTGGATGTGCCCGGAAGAGGAATTCTACGTCAATCCCACCGGCCAGTTCATTATTGGCGGCCCGGATGGCGATGCCGGCCTGACCGGACGCAAGATCATTGTCGACACTTATGGCGGCGCGGCGCCGCATGGCGGCGGCGCGTTTTCCGGCAAGGATCCGACCAAGGTCGACCGGTCGGCAGCTTACGCCGCTCGCTATCTGGCCAAGAACGTGGTCGCGGCGGAACTGGCGGAGCGCTGCACCATTCAGCTCAGCTATGCGATCGGCGTCTCCAAGCCCCTGTCGCTCTACGTCAACACCCACGGCACCAGCGAGATCGCAGAGGACGTGCTGGCCGGCGCGCTCAGCGAGGCGATGGACCTGTCGCCGCGCGGCATTCGCGAACACCTGCATCTGAGCCGGCCAATCTATGAGCGCACGGCGGCCTACGGCCATTTCGGTCGCGATCCGGAGGATGACGGGGGATTTTCCTGGGAGCGCACCGATTTGATCGACGCCATTCGCGGCGCCCTAACCTAGAGCATCGAACGATCCAATCGGCTCGGCCGGCGGGGACCATGAACCAGTCAACCGGACCGAAACTGTTCGGGCGGCGCAAGGGACGGGCCCTGCGCAAGCGCCAGGGCAAGCTCATGGCCGAGCAGCTTGCCGGCCATTCGTTGGATCTTGCAACCATCGGCGATGGCGATCCGCGCAAGGCGTTTCCCGTTGAGATCGATCGGATTTTCCTGGAGATCGGCTTCGGTGCCGGCGAGCATCTGGTCCGTCAGGCCGATGCTAATCCGCGCAACGGCATCATTGGCTGCGAGGTTTTCGTCAACGGTGTCGCCCGGGCGCTGGTGCAGATCGTCGATGGCGCGCGCCACAATGTGTTATTGCATCACGGGGACGCGACGGATCTGATCGCCGCCCTGCCGGCTGCATGTGTCGAGCGCGTCTTTCTGCTTTACCCGGATCCTTGGCCGAAGCGCCGCCATTGGAAACGCCGGTTTATCAATCGGACAATGGTACGCGCGCTCGCCCGCATTCTCGTTCCCGGTGGCGATTTTCGGTTCGCGACGGATATTGCTTCTTATGCGGATTGGACCTTGCGCATGGCGACAGCGGAAGCGGCGTTTGAGTGGACGGCCGAACGCGCCGACGATTGGCGCCGCCCCTGGCCCGATTGGCAGCCGACGCGCTACGAACAAAAGGCGGTGAAGGCCGGCCGCGTGCCAACCTATCTCACCTTCCGCCGCCGCTGATCGAGATCCCTGTCGATATCGGTCAAATCCCTTGCATTTGCCAGCAATCGGACTATATTCGCCGGCAACAGTGATATCTCAAACGATCCGCTGAGATCAGTTGAGAGTGGGCCCCGCCCGGGACCCGCTCTTTTTTTATACCGGGCCTTATGTCGTGATCGGCCAGGCCCGGCTTTTAGGAGATTTGGAAACGTGTACGAATCGCGCCATGAGCGCCGGATCGTGCCGGAAAGCGGGCTTGACGCGCGCATCGCGGCGATCGCCGAGCCGGTGGTCGAGGATCTCGGTTACCGCCTGGTGCGGGTCCGGGTGACCGGCCTGAATGGCTGCACGGTGCAGGTCATGGCCGAGCGCCCGGACGGCACCATGACCGTCGCTGATTGCGAATTGGTGAGCCGCGACCTGTCGCCGGCGCTCGACGTGGACGATCCGATCGACCGCGCCTATCACCTGGAAGTCTCGTCGCCGGGCATTGACCGGCCGCTCGTACGACGCTCCGATTTCGAGCGCTGGCGCGGCCATGTGGCGAAGATCGACATGCGGATTGCCGTCGATGGGCGCAAGCGCTTTCGCGGCATCATCGCCGATATCGCTGACGATTGCCTGGTGCTGCGCCTGGAGGATCCGAAGGATGGAACGCCGGCGGAGGCCAACCTGCCGCTGGACCATGTCGGCGAGGCCCGCCTCGTCCTCACGGATGCGCTGATCGAAGCCGCCCTGAAAGCGGAAAAACAAGCCGCCAAGACAGAAGACACCGATGACCGACAGTCGGCCGGCCGGACCGACGCAATGCAAGGACAAAGATGATGGCCATTAGTGCGAACCGCCTGGAATTGCTGCAAATCGCCGACGCGGTGGCGCGGGAAAAGGTGATTGAGCGGGAGATCGTGATCGCCGCCATGGAGGACGCCATTCAAAAGGCGGCGCGATCGCGTTACGGATCGGATACCGATATCCGCGCCCAGATCAATGACAAGACCGGCGAGATCCGCCTGCAGCGGGTGCGTCACGTGGTCGAGGATCTGGAGGATCCGGCGATCGAAATCTCGGTCACCGATGCCCAGGAATACGATCCGGCCGCGAAAGTCGGCGACCAGATTGCCGAACCCCTGCCGCCGATGGATTTCGGCCGCATCGCCGCCCAGTCGGCCAAGCAGGTGATCGTGCAGAAGGTGCGGGAAGCCGAGCGCGACCGGCAATTCGAGGAATTCAAGGACCGCACCGGCGAGATCGTCCACGGGATCGTCAAGCGCACCGAATATGGCAACGTGATCACCGATCTGGGGCGCGGCGAGGCGGTGGTGCGCCGTGATGAACTGATCCCGCGGGAATCCTTCCGCAACGGCGACCGCATCCGCGCCTTTATCTACGATGTGCGCCGGGAGCAGCGCGGACCGCAGATCTTCCTGTCGCGGTCCCATCCCCAGTTCATGGCCAAATTGTTCGCCCAGGAAGTGCCGGAAATCTATGACGGCATCATTGAGATCAAGTCGGTGGCGCGCGATCCGGGGTCGCGGGCCAAGATCGCGGTTCTGTCTCACGATTCCTCCATCGACCCGGTGGGCGCCTGCGTCGGCATGCGCGGCAGCCGGGTGCAGGCGGTGGTCAACGAATTGCAGGGCGAGAAAATCGACATCATTCCCTGGTCCCCGGACGCGGCGACCTTCATCGTCAACGCCCTGCAGCCCGCCGAAGTGACCAAGGTGGTGCTCGATGAGGATGCCGAACGTATCGAAGTGGTGGTGCCCGACGAGCAATTGTCGCTGGCCATCGGCCGGCGCGGGCAGAATGTGCGCCTGGCGTCGCAGCTCACCGGCTGGGATATCGACATCCTGACCGAACAGGAGGAATCGGAGCGGCGCCAGAAGGAATTCGTCGACCGCACCGAATTGTTCATGGAAGCCTTGAATGTGGACGAGGTGGTCGGCCAGTTGCTGGCCTCGGAAGGCTTCACCTCTGTGGAGGAAGTGGCCTATGTGGAGCCCGACGAAATCTCCGTCATCGAAGGCTTCGACGAGGACACGGCGGCCGAAATCCAGGCTCGGGCGCGGGAGCACCTTGAGGAAGTGGAGCGCCGGCTCGACGAGGAACGCCGAGAATTGGGGGTCGAGGACGCCCTGCGCGAAATTCCCGGTGTCACCACGGCGATCATGGTGGCCCTGGGCCGCGATGAGGTTCGTACGGTAGAGGACCTCGCCGGATGCGCCGGTGACGACCTGGTCGGCTGGACGGAACGCCAGGACGGCGAGGTGACCCAATATCCGGGCGCGCTGTCCGGGCTCGACGTGTCGCGGGCGGAGGCCGAAGACATGATCATCAAGGCCCGCCTGGCGGTCGGTTGGATCACCGAGGCGGATTTGGCGGCCGATGACGAGGAGGCCGAAAGCGAGGACGAGGACGCCGAGACCGCCGAGGCGGCGGCGGAATAGGTAGAGGCTCCGGGAGATCGATCCGTGACCATGCGAACCTGCATCGTGACCAGAAACAGCGCGCCGGAGGATCATCTGATCCGGTTCGTCGCCGATCCGGACGCCCAGGTGGTGCCGGATTTGCGCCGGCGGCTGCCGGGACGCGGCGTCTGGGTGACGGCAACACGGGATGCTGTCGACACGGCCCAGCAATCGGGTGGATTCGCCAGGGGGTTGCGGCAGCCGGTCAAGGCCGATTCCGACCTCGGCGAGCGGGTCGACATTTTGCTGCAGAAGGCGGTGCTCGGTGCCTTGTCGATGGCCCGCAAGGCCGGTGACCTGGTGACCGGTTTCACCAAGGTGGAACAGGCGGTCGGCTGCGGGCGGGTGATCCTGTTGATCCATGCCGCCGATGCGGCACAGGACGGGATCCGCCGGTTGGCGGCGGCCTTCACGCGGCTCCATGGCCGCGACGTGCCGGTGCCGACTTTACGAATTTTCGATTCTGCGCAATTGGATTTGGCATTGGGCGGGACTAATGTGATACATGCTGCATTGCTCGACGGTTCGGCCGGTGGTTCGGCGCGCCACTGGATCGACCGATTGACGCATTATCGGGGAATGGCAACCGGCAACGGGCAAGGCGCATAACCGGCCGCCAGGGGGCGGCGCGAGGCGGACGGGTTCCGCAGGACTGAGGACGTATGAGCGATACGAAGACCACCGGTGACAAGACGATCAGCGTGGATCGCAAGAAAACGCTGACGCTTAAACGCAATGTCGAACAGGGCACTGTTCGCCAGAGCTTTTCCCATGGCCGGACGAAATCGGTGGTCGTGGAGAAGAAGAAGCGCCGCGTTATCGTTCCCGGCCAGGGCGAGACCAAGCCGGAGCCGGAAGTAGAGAAGCCGACTGTCGCCGAAGCGCCGGGACCGCAGGAAGAGACAACAAGCACCGCCGCCGCCCGGACGTTGACCGACGAGGAAACCGCGGCCCGCGCCCAGGCGCTCAAGGACGCGCAGGTGCGCGAGCAGGAAGAACAGCGGCTCGCCGAAGCGGCCGCCATCCGCCGTGCCGAGGAGGAAGAACAGCGCCGGCGCGATGAAGAAGAGGCGGCGCGGTTGCGCTCCGAGGAGGAGCAGAAGCAAAAGGAAGAGGAAGAGCGGCGCGAGACGGAGCAGGCGGCTGCACCGGATGCGGCGCCCGCCGCGGAGCCGGCGGCCGAGACCCCGGCCGTCGCCGAACCGCCGGTCGAAAAGCCGGAGGCCCGCCGGCCGGCACCGGCCCAGGCGGAAGAGGCGCGCAAGGGCCCCCTGAAACCGGCCAAACGGCCGCGTACGTCGGAAAACAAGCCGACCCGGCGCGGCGATGACCGGCGGCGCACGAAGCTGACTATCGCCACGGCGACTTCCGATGATGACGGCACCCAGCGCGGTCGCTCGCTGGCGGCGCTGAAGCGGCGGCGGGAGAAGGAAAAGCGGGCCGCCCAGGCCGGCGTCCGGGAGAAGATTTCCCGCGAGGTGGTGATCCCGGAAACCATCACCATTCAGGAACTGGCCAACCGCATGGCCGAGCGGGCGGTGGAAGTTATCCGCCTGCTGATGAAACAAGGCCAGATGTTGAAAATCAACGACGTAATCGACGCCGATACGGCGCAATTGATCGCCGAGGAACTGGGCCATTCGGTCAAGCGGGTTGCCGAATCCGATGTCGAGGAAGGCCTGTTCGACAGCGAGGACGATGGCGGCGAGCAGATCCCGCGGCCGCCGGTGGTGACCATTATG
Organism: Rhodobiaceae bacterium; assembly: GCA_965224185.1. Taxonomy (GTDB): domain Bacteria; phylum Pseudomonadota; class Alphaproteobacteria; order Rhizobiales. The sequence continues at coordinate 2,455,260 of OZ245042.1, forward strand.
GGCCATGTCGATCACGGTAAGACATCGCTGCTCGACGCCATCCGCCAGACCGATGTGGCCGGGCGCGAGGCCGGCGGCATTACCCAGCATATCGGCGCCTATCAGGTGGCCCATGACGGCCACAAGATCACCTTCATCGACACGCCGGGCCATGCGGCCTTCACCGCCATGCGCGCGCGCGGCGCCAAGGTGACGGATATCGTGATCCTGGTGGTCGCCGCCAATGATGGCGTCATGCCGCAGACGGTCGAAGCTATCAACCATGCCAAGGCGGCTGAAGTGCCGATTATCGTGGCGATCAACAAGATCGACCTGCCGCAGGCCGATCCCACGCGCGTGCGTACCGATCTGCTGCAACACGAAATGGTGGTCGAATCCATGGGCGGCGATGTGCTCGAAGTCGAAGTGTCGGCGATCGAAAAACTGAATCTCGACAAGCTGCTCGAAGCGGTCCTGCTGCAGGCGGAACTTCTGGAGCTGACCGCTAATCCGGACCGGTTTGCCGAAGGCATCGTCGTCGAGGCGCAACTGGATCGCGGCCGCGGCGCGGTGGCCACGGTGCTGGTGGAGCGCGGCACGCTGAGTGTCGGCGATATTCTGGTGGCCGGCGCAGAATGGGGCCGCGCCCGGGCCCTGATCGACGATCACGGCCAGCAGATCACCGATGCCGGCCCGTCCACGCCGGTGGAAATTCTCGGCCTGCAGGGCGCGCCGGAAGCCGGCGACCGCTTTGCGGTGGTCGAAAACGAGGCGCGGGCGCGGGAAATCACCGAATACCGTCAGCGCAAGCGGCGCGAGGAAAGCCAGGTGCGCGGCGCGCGCGGTTCGCTGGAGCAAATGATGAGCCAGCTTGCCGAATCCGGCAAGCAGGAATTCCCGCTGCTCATCAAGGGTGACGTGCAGGGCTCGGTGGAAGCCATTGCCGGCGCGTTGGATAAGCTGGGCACCGATGAGGTGGCCGCGCGGATCATTCATTCGGGCGCCGGCGGCATCACCGAATCCGATGTCAGCCTGGCCGCCGCATCCGGCGCCGCCATTATCGGCTTCAATGTGCGCGCCAATCGGCAGGCCCGCGACGCGTCGGAACGCGACGGGGTTGAAATCCGTTATTACAACATCATCTACGACCTGGTCGACGACGTGAAGGCGGCCATGTCCGGTCTGCTGTCGCCGGAGCGCCGGGAGACCTTCCTGGGCAATGCGGAGATCCTCGAAATCTTCAACATTTCCAAGGTCGGCAAGGTGGCCGGCTGCCGGGTGACCGAGGGTACCGTGGAGCGTGGCGCCGAGGTGCGGCTGATCCGCGACGACGTGGTGATCCACGAAGGCAAGCTGGGCACGCTGAAGCGCTTCAAGGACGAGGTCAAGGAAGTGGTGGCCGGCCAGGAATGCGGCATGAACTTCGAAGCCTATCAGGATATGCGATCCGGCGACGTGATCGAATGCTATCGCGTCGAGGAAGTGGCGCGTAGCCTTTAGACATAAAGACGAATGAACGATATCGGCGGCGAACCGGTCCAATTCCCTTCGCCGCCTGAGGAACAAACGGAAAGACGAATTAAATGACGCGTTTTGCGAGCGCCGGTTCGAGCGGACCGTCGCAGCGGCAATTGCGGGTTGGCGAATTGGTGCGCAAGGAAATCAGCACCCTGCTGGCGCGCGGCGACCTGCCGGATCCGGGCCTGGACGGTCCGGTGATCACGGTATCGGAAGTGCGCATGAGCCCGGACCTGAAAAACGCCGCTGTGTACGTGACTGTGTTCGGCGACGAAGCCGCCGGCGCGCGGATCGCCGACCTGATGCAGCGCAATCGGAAATGGTTTCGCGGCCGGGTGGGTCGGCAATTGACCATGAAGTTCACACCTGACCTGACGTTCCGTGCCGACAGCCGGTTCGATGATGATGCCCGGGTCGACGCGCTATTGCGCTCGCCGGAGGTACGTCGCGATCTGGACGGCCCCGGTGACGGACAGGAGACGGCGGAAAGCTGACGCTCATGGGCAGGCGCAGGAAAAAAGGGGTCGATGTCCATGGCTGGCTGATCCTCGACAAGCCGGTGGGCATGACCTCAACCGCGGCTTTGGGCAAGGCGCGGCGCCTGTTGAACGCCAACAAGGCCGGTCATGCGGGTACCCTCGATCCCCTGGCCTCCGGCCTGCTGCCGCTGGCATTCGGGGAAGCCACGAAAACCGTGTCCTTCGTCATGGATGGCCGCAAGGTCTATCGGTTCACCATTGCCTGGGGCGTGGAAACCGATACTGACGATGCCGAAGGCCAGGTGGTCGCCACCAGCGACATCCGACCGGATGCTGCCGCCATCGGCACCGCGCTTGACGATTTTCGCGGGACGATCGAGCAGGTGCCGCCGGCCTATTCTGCGATCAAGGTGGACGGCGAACGGGCCTATGATCTGGCCCGTGACGGCGAAACCGTGGTCCTGGAGGCCCGGCCGGTCGACATTCACCGGCTCGATCTGGTCGATTGCCCGGATCGGGACACGGCCGTTTTCGAGGCCGAATGCGGCAAGGGCACCTATGTGCGGGCGCTGGCCCGGGATCTGGGGCGGCGGCTTGGCACCCATGGCCATGTGACCGCCCTGCGCCGCCTGGTGGTCGGCCCGTTCGACGAGGACGACATGATTTCGCTGGAAAAACTGGACGGCTCTGTTAAAAGAGCGCCCGGCGAGGTGTGCCTCGCCGATATTCTTCGCCCGGTCGAGACCGCGCTGGACGACATCCCGGCGCTGGCCGTCAACCGGACGGACGAGGCCCGGCTCCGCAGGGGTCAGGCCGTATTGTTGCGTGGACGGGACGCGCCCGCCTTTTCTGGTTTGGTCTATGCCACATGCCAGGGCCGATTGGTGGCCTTGGGCATGATCGAACGAGGCGAACTGCACCCCAAACGCGTGTTCAACCTGGCCGCATCAGACCACGCGGCCGTCGTAACCAGGACCAATTGACGATGTCGATTACCGCCGAACGCAAGCAGGAACTGATTTCCGAATACGCCACCAATGACGGCGATACCGGATCACCGGAAGTACAGGTGGCGATTTTATCTGAACGGATCGCCAATCTGACCGACCATTTCAAGACGCACGCGAAGGACAATCATTCGCGGCGCGGACTACTCAAGCTGGTCAGCCAGCGCCGCAAACTCCTTGACTATCTGAATGCCAAGGATAGCGGGCGCTACAAGACCCTGATCTCGCGGCTTGGATTGCGCCGCTAGGGCGCGGGGCTGCTTAGAGCATCGGACGACCACACGGAATCATTTGATGGGACCAAATTCGTTCATATGGAAGGCGCGGTGCGTAGCGCGATGCTTGCGCATCGGGCAAGTGCCGCAACGCACCAGATGGGCGAATTTGACCCACCGAAGGCCGTTTTCTCGCGCCCGCTGGACGGCGTTAGGCTCCGCTTATGGTCATTTGACCACCGCGCGAAGCCTGCCTTGCCAGCAGACGCGAGAAAGCGGTCAAATGACCCCGTGTGGTCGTACGATGCTCTAGAACAGTGTGCGGCCCGGAATGAGCCGGACCGTACGCGAAAAAGAATGCATGGGAGCCATGGGGCAGGATCGTTGGATGCTTGTCTTCCGCCGGCCGCTAATCGTCGAAACCGTTTGTTCGACGCCGGCCGTGGAGGGAGCGTCTTGCCGTCTTGCCCATGGCGGCTCGTGCTTGGCAAGCACATGAAAGGACTGCCATGTTTACCATCCATCGTGAAGAAATAGACTGGGCCGGCAGGCCGCTCGTTCTGGAGACGGGCAAGATCGCCCGCCAGGCGGACGGCGCCGTGACCGCCACCTATGGCGAAACCACGGTTTTGGCCACAATTGTCTCCGAAAGGGAGCCGCGCCCGGGACTGGATTTCTTCCCACTTACCGTCAATTACCAGGAAAAAACCTATGCCGCCGGCAAGATCCCCGGCGGCTATTTCAAACGCGAAGGGCGCCCGACGGAGAAGGAGACGCTCACGTCGCGGCTCATCGACCGGCCGATCCGGCCGCTTTTCGCCGATGGCTATAAATGCGAAACCCAGGTCATCCTGACCGTGCTCGCCCATGACCTGGAAAATGATCCCGACGTGGTGGCGATGGTCGCCGCGTCCGCCGCGCTGACCATATCCGGTGTGCCCTTCATGGGCCCGATCGGCGCCGCCCGGGTCGGCTACATCAACGACGATTTCGTGGTCAATCCGCAGATCGACGAAATGGTCGAATCGAAGCTCGACCTGGTGGTTGCCGGCACCGGCGACGCGGTGTTGATGGTCGAATCGGAGGCCCAGGAACTGCCCGAGGACATCATGCTCGGCGCCGTCATGGCCGGTCATAAAGGCTTTCAGCCGGTGATCGACGCCATTATCCGGCTGGCTGAAAAGTCCGCAAAGGCGCCCCGCGAGCATATTCTGCCCGATACGTCTGAGCTTTATGGCAAAGTCTCCGAGATCGCCTCAGCGGGCCTCACGGACGCCTATCTGATTCCGGGCAAGACCGAGCGCCGCGACGCGGTCGACGCGGTCAAGGCATCCGTCGTGGATGCTCTGTGCCTTGAAGACGACGAAGACGCCCCGACCCCGCAACAGGTCGGCGGCCAGTTCAAGAAACTGGAACAGAAGATCGTGCGCGGCCGCATTCTTGATGATGGATCGCGCATCGACGGCCGCGATTTGTCGACGGTGCGCCAGATCCAGGCGGAAGTCGGCTTCCTGCCGCGCAGCCATGGTTCCGGTCTGTTCACCCGCGGTGAGACCCAGGCGATGGTGGTCGCCACCCTTGGCACCGGCGAGGACGAACAATTCGTCGACGCGCTTGAAGGCACCTATAAGGAAACCTTCATGCTGCATTACAATTTCCCGCCCTATTCGGTGGGCGAGACCGGGCGCATGTTGTCGCCGGGCCGCCGGGAAATCGGCCATGGCAAGCTCGCCTGGCGGGCGGTGCGGCCGATCCTGCCGCCGCATCATGAATTCCCCTATACCATTCGCGTGGTATCGGAAATCACCGAATCCAACGGGTCGTCCTCCATGGCCACGGTCTGCGGCACCTCGCTGGCGCTGATGGATGCGGGCGTGCCCTTGCGCCGTCCGGTGGCCGGCATCGCCATGGGACTGATCAAGGAGGAAGACCGGTTCGCCGTGTTGTCCGACATTCTGGGCGATGAAGACCATCTGGGCGACATGGACTTCAAGGTGGCCGGCACCGCCGACGGCATCACGTCGTTGCAGATGGACATCAAGATCGACGGTATCACCGAAGAGATCATGAAGGTGGCGCTGGACCAGGCCAGGGGCGGCCGGCTGCACATTCTTGACGAAATGGCCAAGGCGATCACCGAATCGCGGCCGGAGCTTGGCGAATACGCGCCGCGCATCGAGGTCATCCAGATCCCGACCGACAAGATCCGCGACGTCATCGGCACCGGCGGCAAGGTGATCCGCGAGATCGTCGAAAAGACCGGCGCCAAGATCAATGTGGAAGACGACGGCACGGTCAAGGTGGCCTCGTCCGACGGCAAGGCGATCACCGCCGCGCTGAACTGGATCAAATCGATCACCGCGGAGCCGGAGGTTGGCGAGATCTATCAGGGCACGGTGGTCAAGGTGGTCGATTTCGGCGCCTTCGTGAACTTCTTCGGCCCGCGCGACGGGCTGGTGCATATCTCGCAACTGGCGCCGCAGCGGGTCAACAAGGTCACCGACGTGGTCAAGGAAGGCGACAAGGTGCATGTCAAGCTGCTGGGTTTCGACGATCGCGGCAAGGTACGCCTGTCGATGAAGATGGTCGACCAGGAAACCGGCACCGAAATGGGCGGCGAAGCGGCCTGATCCAACACCGAGAATTGAACAAGACGCGCCGGCGGACCACCTGCCGGCGCTTTTGTGTTAGAGCCTTGAATGATCACACGGATCATTTGATGGCGCTGTTACGAATATCGACTTGCATCGACCCCATAAAAATTGATGTAGCGTTCCGAAATGGCGGAGACCGGCAGGATGATGATCACGTCGGTCGTGCCGAATTGATGGTCGATCACCGCGCCATCACCGATATAGGCGCCGAGGCGCAAGTAACCCTTGATTAGCGGTGGCAATTCACGCAGGGCCGCCTTGGCGTCGATCGCCGACTTGTCGATCCGATCCATGGGCACCCGGCGCTCGTCAAGGGCCCGTACCGACCAGTCCGGCGGGGCGCTGCAATGGTGATGCAGGAACGACAAGGCGGTCGCCAGCCGGTCCGGATCCGTGCCTTCCAGACTGGCGCAGCCGAACATGACGTCAACATCATGCATCAGCACATAGGACCAGATGCCGTGCCACAACAATTCCACGGTGCGCTTGTTGCGATACGGTTTTAAAACGCAGGATCGACCGAGCTCCATGAATCGCAGGCCCTGATGGCGTTCGATCAGGCTCTGGATCTCAAATTCATCGGCCGTGTAGAAGCCGTCATTGAGATCGGCGATCTCCTGGCGCAGCAGGCGGTAAGTGCCGACGACCTCCGGCTGATGGCGGCGGAACTTGCGCCGGCCGACATCATGGTCGAGGACCAGCAGGTGATCGCAAATCGGGTCAAAGTCATCGAAATCGCGGCGGGTCGCCCGCATCCGCGCATCCGGGACCGCCGCCATTTCCTCGTAAAAGACGTGATAGCGGATATGTTGCGCTTTTCTCAATTCGCCGACAGTGCGCGCGAGCCGGGTTTCCAACCCGCCGATCCGGCCGAGGCTGGCGACCGTGTTCGGTCCGCGTTCGCCGATCTTCCGGGGCCCCAGATCGAGGCCTGGAAACCAGCGCGGCTGGCCCGGAGCGACACGCGACCCCGGCGCGAATTTGCGCACGAATCCCTTGGGCATCAACCGTGCCGATCGTTTCATCCGTCCCTGGACCTTTCCGGCCTTCCACCGCCTCGACCAGCCCGATGGCTATCGACCGGGCCGGTCGAGGCGGTGGATCACACATCGCGTTTTTTGAGAGCCCGATTCAAAAGTCTCTTCATATTTTCAATGGGTTATGAGACACCGTCTGCGGTGTCAAAGCGCCTTGACGATGGATTGGCATCGCCTGCGGCACTTTTCCTGGCATCTGGAATCTCCTAACCCATTGAAAACATAAATATACTTTTAAATCGGGCTCTAAGAGAATTCACCGCGAGATTGCATGTCGCGCCTGCCGAATCCCCCGTTGTCTTGTTGCACTGAATCATACCTATTCGACGAACAGATGACAATGTTCAGCGCCTTTGCAATCAAGCCGATAAGCGGTCGACTTCACTCAACAGGTGCTCCGGATCAACCGGTTTCATAAGCAACCGGTCGGCGCCGGCCTGCAGGCAGGCGCGCTCGGTCTCTTCGCCACCATCGGCCGTGAGCGCGATGATTGCGGTCGGCGTGGCGCCGGCGCGCCGTTCAAGGTCGCGGATCCGGGCGGTGGCCGCCGGGCCGTCCATGACCGGCATATGCACGTCCATGATGATGCAGTCATAGGCCGTGCCAGGCGATGCCAATGTCCGGCCCACGGCGGCGATCGCCGCCTCGCCATTGGTGACCAGATCGACCGAATGTCCGTGGCGGGTGAGCACGGACTGACTTAACAAGGCATTGATTTCATTGTCTTCCACCAACAGAACCCGGCGCGGGTCGGCGGCCGGAAACCGGCCTTCGACCTCCGGTACCTGATCCCGCGGATCGCCGGCGAATTCCGTATCACCGCGCACCGCGTGGATGGCCCAAAACAACGACGCGGCGCGGACCGGCTTGACCAGGTAGGCGATGAAGCCGCCCTCCCGCAGGGTGTCGATTTCAGCCCGTTGGCGCGGGGCGATCAGGATGATGGCCGGACAGCCGACTCCCATCCGGCGCCGTTCTTCATGCAGCCGGGCCACCGGATCCGGCTCGATCTCGCCATCGATGATGATGATGTCGGCGGGATGTCCGGGATCGTTGCGCGGCGCATCGCCGGCCGCGTCCGGTCCGCTCACGGCGATGCCCCTGTCGGCGAGCCGCCGGGCGATCACCGGCATTTCGATCGCCGCCTTGCCGGCCAGCTTGACCCGCAGACCGGCCAGGTCATCCTCCGCCACCGGCGCGCCGGCGGATCGCGCCTGATCGATGGGGATCGACAGCGTGAATGTGGATCCGTGACCCGGTGTGCTGTCGACCGCGATATCGCCGCCCATCAGGCGGACCAGTTCCCTGGAAATGGACAGTCCCAGGCCGGTGCCGCCGAAGCGCCGGGCCGGGCCCGGATCGGCCTGTTCGAATTCCTGGAAAATTCGCCGCCCCGCCTCGGTATCGATGCCGATCCCGGTGTCGGCAACGCTGATGACCAGGCAGTTATCCGGCGCGCCCGGGGCCTCGACTGAGATGGTTACGCCGCCGGTCTCGGTAAATTTCACGCCATTGCCGGCGAGGTTCAAGAGTATCTGGCGCAATCGGGCGGCATCAAGGTGGATGATCGCCGGCACGGAAGGCGCAATGTAATAGGCGATCTCCAGGCCGCGGCTTTGCGCCCGCGGCGACAACAATTCGGCCACCCCCTGCACCAGCTCCGTGATATCCGTGTCGTCCGGGCGCAATTCCAGCCGACCGGCCTCGACCTTGGAAAAATCGAGAATATCGTCGATCAGGCTAAGCAGGGCGGTTCCCGATTTTTTGACCGCGTCGGCATAGGTCGCCTGTTCGCGGGTCTGATTGGTGTCCAAAAGCAGTTGCGCCATCCCCAGAATGCCGTTCAGCGGCGTGCGGATCTCGTGACTGACGGCGGCCAGGAACCGTGACTTGGCCTGGTTTGCCGCCTCCGACTGATCACGGGCGGAAATCAGCGCCTCCTCCGCCCGGCGCAGATCGGTGATGTCGCGGATGATCGATTGTACGTGAGGATGGGCGGCGCCCTCTTCGCGGACCGGAATGTCGATCCAGGAAAACCAGCGCGCGCCGTCCCTGGTCGGCAATTGCACTTCGTGACTGCCCATGCCGGCGATCCGCTGTGCCGGGTCAGTCTCAGCCAGGGGTTCCAGATCCAGTTCGCGGCCGATCAGCCGGTCCGGCGAAACATCGAACGTCCGGGCGAAGGCATCGTTGACGAAGACCACACGGCCCTCGAAATCGCGGCGTACCACCGCGTCGCCCAATGTGTCGACGACGCTGCGAAACCGCTCGGCATTTTCCTTCAGTTCCCAGATCCGATCGGCCACCTGCTCCGCCTCGCCGCCGCCGGGGCGGTGATGGTCGCCCAGAAGAAGGCGGCCGATCCAAAGGCCGCCGGCAAAACAGGCGCTGCCGACTGCCGGAAGGACCGCACCGAAAGCGACAAACGCCGCCGAGCCAATGATTGCCGCACCGGAAATTGCGAGCAGAACCGCCGACCGGCTGGGCCGCCTCGAATCGGCATTGCTTGGCGGTTTGGCCGTGGCCGGTCCCGCTGGCGTTTGCATGGCGGCCGGCTCGGCGGTCCCGGATTCTGTTTGACGTTGTGATTGACGGGCCATCCGCCATTTCCCCAATACAGGGCGCTGCACTACGCCCGCTGATGCGCATTCGGGCGCCATTATGACAGCGTTGTCTTGCAAAATGCTTGACGGCGGGGGGAGCCAGTCATCGGCTGCGATGGATCCAGCCCAGGCCGCATTTGACGATACCGGCTGACCTATCGGGACTAATACCAAGGGCGGCGACTAGGCGGCCTGCGCCAGGCCCGTTTGGCTGCCGCGATAGCTCAGTGCTTCGGCGATATGCAGCCGGCTCACAACCGATGCGCCGTCGAGATCGGCAAGGGTCCGGGCAACCTTCAACACCCGATGATAACCGCGGGCGGTCAGCGCCAGGGCATCGGCGGCATCGCGCAGCAATTGGGTACCGGCCGAATCCGGTGCCGCGATCTCCTCGATCAGGCGCGGTGAACATTGGGCATTGGTCAGGATATCGGTGCCCAGGTCCTGGAACCGGTCCGCCTGAATCTGCCGCGCCTTGGCGATCCGCTCGGCAATCGCCGCCGACGGTTCGGCCGGGGCCGGCAGGATCAAATCGCTGGCCGACACCGCCGGTACCTCGATACGCAGATCGATGCGGTCGAGCAACGGCCCGGACACGCGGGCCTGATAGTCGGTGGCACAGCGCCGGCCGCGCCGGCAAGTGTGACCCGGCTCTCCGGCCATGCCGCAGCGGCAAGGATTCATGGCGGCCACGAACTGGATGCGGGAGGGATAGCGGACGCGATGATTGGCCCGGGCGATGACCGTCTCGCCGGCTTCCAGCGGCTGGCGCAGACTGTCGAGCACCTGCGGGGTGAATTCCGGCAATTCGTCGAGAAACAGGATCCCGTTATGGGCGAGCGACACTTCGCCCGGCCGGGCCCGGATGCCGCCGCCGACCATGGCGGCCATGGACGCGGAATGGTGCGGCGCGCGGAATGGCCGGCGGTCCGACAGGCGCCCATCGGCCAGTTCGCCGGCGATCGAGGCGATCATGGAGACTTCCAGGAGTTCCCGCGGCGACAGCGGCGGCAGGATCGACGGCAGGCGGCTTGCCAACATCGACTTACCGGCACCGGGCGGCCCGACCATGAGCAGGTTATGGCCGCCGGCCGCGGCCACTTCCAGGGCCCGCTTGGCGCTTTCCTGGCCCTTGATATCGGCGAGATCGGGGAGTTCGCCGGCGGCGCTGCGCATGCGCGGTTCCGGGCGGCTGAGCACCTGGGTGCCCTTGAAATGGTTGGCGAGCGCGATCAGGCTGTAGGGAGCAAGCAGCTTCATGTCGCGGTCGGCCCAGGCGGCTTCCGACCCGCTCGCCGCCGGGCAGATCAGGCCGCGGCCAAGACCATTGGCGCCGATCGCCGCCGGCAGGACGCCGGTCACCGGTGTGATCGATCCGTCGAGGGACAATTCGCCGACGACGAGGTAATCATCGAGCAACTCCCCCGGGATGGCACCGATCGCGGCCATCAGAGCCAGAGCGATCGGCAGGTCGTAATGGCTGCCCTCCTTCGGCAGATCGGCCGGCGCCAGATTGACCGTGATGCGCTTCGGCGGCAGGGCGAGACCGGAGGAGACCAATGCGGAACGCACTCGTTCGCGGCTCTCCGCCACCGCCTTGTCGGGCAGGCCGACAATGGAAAACATCACGGCACCCGGCCCGATCTGCACCTGAACGTCGACCGGAACGGCCTCGATGCCCTGAAACGCGACGGTTGTCACCCGACTGACCATGGTTGCTCTCCCTTCAACGAGAACAACCTTACGTCACTTCGGGTTGCATTTCAAGAACAATACAGGAACAAAACGCGACAAGCCGGGTGATGTCCGCATTCAGGTGGCCTTATCCGGCCAGCCGGGCTTCGATATTGTCCCAAATCAGGGCGGCGATATTGGGCCCGCCATGGGCGGCGACGGCGCGGATGCCGGTGGGCGAGGTAACATTGATCTCCGTCAGCAGCCCGCCGATGACATCGATGCCGACGAACAACAGATCGCGATCGCGCAGGGTCGGGCCGATGCGGGCGCAGATCTCCTCCTCCCGCGACGTCAGGTCGGAGGCTTCGGCGCGGCCGCCCTGCACCATGTTGGAGCGCAGGTCATCGTCGGCCGGAATGCGGTTGATGGCGCCGGCCGCCTCGCCGTCGATTAGAATAATGCGTTTATCGCCGGCGCGCACGTCATCGAGATATTTCTGCACCACCCAGGCCTCGCGAAAGGTATCGGCGAACATATCGACCAGGGAACCGAAATTCTGGTCGTCGGCGCGCAGGCGGAACACCGCCTGGCCGCCATTGCCATAAAGCGGCTTGACGACGATGTCGCCATGATCGGCGCGGAAGGCCTTGATCTCGTCCACGTCACGAGTGATCAGGGTCGGCGGCATCAGATCGGTGAATTCGGTGACCAGCAGTTTTTCGGGCGCATTGCGCACCTCGCCGGGATGGTTGACCACCAAAGTGCCGGGGTGAATGCGCTCCAGAATGTGGGTGGTGGTGATATAGGCCAGGTCGAAGGGCGGATCCTGGCGCAGATGGATGACGTCGAAATCCGACAAGTCGGAGCGGACCTGCGGACCGAGATCGAAATGGTCACCGGCCACGTCGCGCACGGTGAGCCGTTCGGTCCGCGCCGACACGATGCCGTCGCGCATGGTCAGCCGGTCGGGCGTGTAGTGATGCAGATCGTGGCCGCGGGCTTCCGCCTCCAAAAGGATGGCGAAGGTCGAATCGCCGGCAATATTAACGGTCGAGATATGGTCCATTTGCACGGCGACGCGAAGGGGCATGGTCGACCTCCCGGTGGCTACGATCCGCTGATATGGCGGCTTTGGCCGGACTTGTCCACATGAGGGCGGCTAAAAATCGACCTCGAATGCATTGATCACATGCACCGGCGGGCGGCGCGGCGGGACGGCGATGATATCGAAGCGCAGGGTGCGGTCGCCATAGGCCGGGTGCTGCGCTAGCCAGATGCGCGCCGCGGCGGCAATTCGCCGACGGGCGCGCGGTGTCACCGCCTCGATTGCCGTTGCCAGATCCCGCCGTGCCTTGACCTCGATGAAGGCGACAGTATCGCTTCGACGGCCGATAATGTCGATCTCGCCGGCGGGCACGCGATAACGCCGCTCCAGGATCCGGTACCCCTTCAACCTGAGATACCATGTGGCCACGGTTTCGGCCGCCAGGCCCCGGCGCCATGCCCTGCGGCGGTCGCGGGCCATCGCCCGTCACGCCTTCGGCGTCGATTGTGCGCCGTCCTTCATCTGCAGGGCCCGCTGATAGACCTGCCGGCGGTCGAGGCCGGTCAGGGTGGCGACTTCCCGCGCGGCCGCACTTGCCGGCATGCGTTTCAGGGCCTCCGCCAGATAGGCGTCGACCGCCGCGGGATCGGACTTGGTTGCATCGGGCGGCTCCAGGACCAGCACCAACTCGCCCTTTTTCGGCATGGTGTCGACCGACGCCTTCAGGTCCTCCAAGGGTCCGCGCAGCACCGATTCGTAAGTTTTGGTAAGCTCGCGGCCGATCGCCGCACGGCGCCCGGGACCCAGCAGGTCGGCGAGGTCGGCCACCAGGGCGGTGATGCGGCGCGGTGTTTCATAAAGCACGATCGTCGCCGCGACGGCACCGATTTGCACTATCCGTTTGCGGCGCGCCGCCGCCTTGGTCGGCAGAAAGCCGGCAAAAAGAACCGTATCCGATGGCAGACCGGAGGCCACGAGGCCGGCGAGCAGGGCCGACGGGCCGGGTATCGGGGTCACGCCATGGCCCGCCGCGAGCGCCTCGCCGACCAGCCGGTAGCCCGGATCGGATACCAGCGGCGTGCCGGCATCGCTCACCAGGGCCACCGCCTGGCCGTCGTTCAGGCGGGCCATGAGAGCGGGACGCTTTCTTGCCGCATTATGTTCATGATAGGCGGTCATAGATGTTTCGATACCGTAATGATTAAGCAATTTAGCCGTTATCCGCGTATCTTCGCAGGCAATGACGTCCGCCGCGGCAAGCACCGACAGGGCGCGTAGCGTTATATCTTTCAGATTGCCGATCGGCGTCGCCACCACATAAAGGCCGGGCGCCAGGGGATCGGAATTGATTGCCTGGCCGTTAATGCGGTAAAAGGGTGCTTTATTTTCGGATCGCGCGGTCATGTCGGTCTATCGCCACATGGCTGAGGATTGTCGCGGACCGGCCGGATTGAATCATGGCCAATGAGATAATTACACTGTAAGTTTTGACAGAGCGGCGCAAGGGCATCAAACTCCGCCGGCGGAGTTCCGCGCGCCAAATCCAGGAGGCGAATTGTGTACTGCGTAAAGTGGATTGAGTCTTGCGGACGGTCCGGTGGACGCGCATCGCGGCTGCAAGTCGCGGCAACCCTGTCGGTTGTCGTCGCGGCCTTGGCGGTCGCCGGGTGCTCGGGCCAGCCATCGGGCTGGTCGGGATTGCAGAACCCGCCGCAACCGAACCCGAACCCGACACCGACGGCGCCCAGCGGCGATGTGCTGGGCACGGGATCGGTCCGTGTCGCCATGCTGTTGCCTATGTCGGCCTCCGGCAATGCGGGCAAGCTTGCCCGGGTCTTCCGCAATTCCGCCGAGCTGGCGCTGAGCGATTACTCGGGTACGGATATCCAGATCGTGATCAAGGATACGGCCGGCACGTCCGACGGGGCGCGATCGGCGGCCCTTTCGGCGGCCTCGGAAAATGCGCAAATGATTCTCGGGCCGATATTTTCCTCCTCCGTCAGCGGCGTCAGTGGCGCTTCGCGCCAGGCCGGGATCCCGGTGGTTGCGTATTCCACCAATACAAGCGTTGCCTCCCGCGGCGTCTACCTGATGAGCTTCCTGCCGCAGCAGGATGTCAACCGGATCATTTCCTATGCGGTGGAAAAAGGCCGCAAATCCTTCGCCGCCCTGTTACCCGACAATGGTTACGGCACGGTCACGGAAGGCGCTTTCCGTCAGGCCGTGGCGCAATATGGCGGCCGGGTGGTGGCGCTGGAGCGCTACCGACTGGACAAGGCGGACATGCGCGCCAAGGCGGCCGTCGTGGCCGCCGCCGCCCGTCAGGCCGATGCCGTGTTCATGCCCGATGGCGGCGACGCGGCGGCCCTGCTCGCCCAGGCCATGGTGTCGGCGGGCGTGAATTCGGGTACGGTGAAATTCCTGGGCAGCGGCCAATGGGACGATCCGCGGGTTTTGGGATCATCGGCGCTGGCCGGGGCCTGGTTCCCGGCGCCGGACAAATCCGGCTATACAAGTTTTGCCGCCCGCTATGCGGAAAAGTTCGGCGGTACGCCGCCGCGCACGGCAACGTTGGCCTATGATTCGGCGATTCTGGCCGCCGGCCTGGTCCGCAACAACCGGACCGATCCGTTTGCCTACGAAACGCTCACCACCAGCCAGGGTTTTATCGGCATTGACGGGGTGTTCCGGTTCCGCTCCGACGGCACCAACCAGCGCGGCCTGGCGGTTTACGAAGTGTCCGGCGGCACGGCGCGAATCTTGAGTTCGGCACCGCGCACCTTTGCCTCGGGCAGTTGATCGGCAACGCAATGCGATCACTCCAGGGTAAGCGTATCCTGTTGGTCATCGGCGGCGGCATCGCCGCCTATAAATGCCTCGACCTGATTCGCCGCCTGCGTGAACGCGGGGCTGCTGTGCGCGCCGTTATGACCAAGGCGGCGGGTGAATTCGTCACCCCGATGGCGGTGGCCGCCCTGTCGCAGGACACGGTCTATCGTGACCTGTTCGACCTCACCGACGAAGCACAGATGGGGCATATCCAATTGTCCCGCGACGCCGACCTTTTGGTGGTGGCACCGGCCACGGCCAATCTGCTCGCCCGCATGGCCCATGGCCTGGCCGATGATTTGGCGAGCACCGTACTGCTTGCCACGGATAAGCCGGTGCTCGCCGCACCGGCAATGAATGTGCGCATGTGGACCCACCATGCGACGCAACGCAATGTGGCGCAATTGACTGCGGACGGAGTGGTCATGGTTGGTCCCGACGAGGGCGACATGGCCTGCGGCGAGTTCGGGCCGGGGCGGATGGCCGAACCGCTGGCGATTATCGAGGCCATCGAAACCATGCTGGCGCCGCGGACCGGCCCGCTTGCCGGCCGGCATGTGATCGTAACGTCCGGGCCGACCCATGAGCCGATCGACCCGGTGCGCTATATCGCCAACCGGTCTTCAGGCAAGCAGGGTCACGCGATCGCCGCGGCCGCCGCCCGTGCCGGTGCCCGGGTCACCCTGGTGCGCGGACCGGTCACCCTTGACGATCCGCCGGGGGTCGACGTGATCAAGATAGAGACCGCGCTGCAGATGAAGCAGGCCGTCGACGCGGCCCTGCCGGCGGATGTGGCGATCATGGCCGCCGCGGTGGCCGATTGGCGGGCCGCCGAGGCGCGCGGCAACAAGATCAAGAAGGACGGATCGGGCATCATTCCCGACCTGAAACTGACGGAAAATCCGGATATTCTGGCCGGCATCGGCCATGCGCAAGCCGACCGGCCGCGGCTGGTGGTCGGCTTCGCTGCTGAAACCGATGACCTGATCAACAATGGCCGGTCCAAGCTTGAACGCAAGGGCGCAGACTGGATCGTCGCCAATGACGTCTCGGCGGAATTCGGGGTGATGGGCGGCGATGACAACACGATCCGCCTGATCACCGCGGAGGATGTTGAAGCCTGGCCGCTCATGGACAAGAGCGCGGTCGCTGAACGGCTGATCGAAAAAATCGCCGCCCATTTCGCCGGCGGATCGGCGGCGCCATGACCGCATTGTCCGTCAAGGTCGTCCGCCTGCCCCATGGGGACGGCCTGCCCCTGCCGGCACAACAATCTGCCCTGTCCGCCGGGCTCGATCTTGCCGCCGCAATCGATGCCGGCTCGCCGGTGACACTGGCGCCCGGCGCGCGGGCCCTGGTGCCCAGCGGGCTGATCATCGCCATTCCGCCGGGCCATGAGGGCCAGGTGCGGCCCCGGTCGGGCCTTGCCGCCAAGCATGGGGTCACCGTGCTCAATACGCCGGGCACCATCGATGCGGATTATCGCGGCGAGGTGAAGGTGTTGTTGGTGAATCTGGGCGCCGAGCCCGTCACGATCGAACGCGGCATGCGGATCGCCCAATTGGTGATCGCCCCGGTGATCGCCGCGACCTTGTTCGAAGTCGACGCCCTGGACGAGACCGAGCGCGGCGGCGGCGGCTTCGGTTCGACCGGCACCGGCGGTCCGACAGCCTGAATTGCCGGCCGTTGAAAAATGATACCGAAAATCGCTACTTTTGGAGAACAACGTTTCGCTGCGGTCGGGCCGAAAGGGCTTCGATGGCTGGCATAAGGGCAAACACCCGCCTATTTTGGGGCAACCCAATTCTTAATGCACGTTGCGTTCAATCGGGTTCGGTGCAATCTATGAAATCGTCATTTCGGCGAAAGCGGGACTGACCGTGTGATTTGATTGGCATTCCGTTTTTTCGCAACAGGCATCGGCCCGGCAAGAACAACGAGGAGTAATCCCATGAGCCAGGACACCGCACATCCGACCACGGCCCGCGGCCGCGGCCGGATCTACGATTCCATCACCGACACGATCGGCGACACGCCCCTGGTCCGCCTGGACCGGCTGGCGAACAAGCACGGGGTCAAGGCATCGCTTTTGGGCAAGCTTGAATTCTTCAATCCGATCGCCAGCGTCAAGGACCGCATCGGCGTTTCCATGATCGACGCCATGGAGCGCGACGGGGTCATCAAACCCGGGGAATCGACCTTGATCGAGCCGACCTCCGGCAATACGGGCATCGCGCTCGCTTTCGTCGCCGCGGCCCGTGGCTATCGGCTGATCCTGGTGATGCCGGAAACCATGTCGATCGAACGCCGGCGCATGCTGAAACTGTTCGGCGCGGAACTGGAGCTTACCGAAGGCCCGAAAGGCATGAAGGGCGCGATCGCCCGGGCAGAGGAATTGCTCGCCGAGATACCGGGCTCCGTGATCCCGCAACAATTCCAGCATCCGGCCAATCCGGAAATCCACCGGCGGACGACGGCGGAAGAGATTTGGAATGATACGGGCGGCGACATCGACGTCTTCGTGTCGGGGATCGGTACCGGCGGTACGATTACCGGTGTCGGCCAGGTGCTCAAACCGCGCAAGCCGGACCTGCATATCGTCGCCGTGGAACCGGAAGACAGCCCGATCCTGTCGGGCGGCGATCCGGGACCGCACAAGATCCAAGGGATCGGCGCCGGATTCGTCCCCGGGGTCCTGGACACCGACATCTATGACGAGGTGGCCACGGTCTCCAATGACGATGCCTTTGCCATGGCCCGCGAGGTGGCGACGGTGGAGGGCCTTCCCGTCGGCATTTCCTCCGGCGCCGCCCTGACCGCTGCGCTCAGCGTCGGCGCGCGGCCGGAGATGGCGGGCAAGACGATCGTCGTCATTATCCCGTCCTTCGCCGAACGCTACCTGTCGACGGCCTTGTTTGAGGGATTGGACGGGTAACGCCGCCGGCCGCAAAGTTCCAAGACGGCAACGTTTCGTCCATTTTCTTCCGTCAGGATCGGTCCCATGACCGATGCGGAGACTATTCTCGTCCGGGGCAAGGCGGACCTGTTACGCGAAATCGACGGCTGGCAGGCGCATCTTGCCGGAGAACGGCGGCTCGGCGCCAAGACCGTGGACGCCTATGAGCGGGACGTGCGCCAGTTTCTGACATTCTTGACGGAGCATTTGGGCGGCGCGCCGGGACTGGCCGAGATCGGACGATTGCGGCCGGCCGATATCCGTGCCTTTCTCGCAAGGCGGCGGGCCGGCGGTGCCGGCGCGCGAACGGTCGCCCGGGGGCTTGCCGGCATCCGCTCGCTAATCGGCTACCTGGAGCGGCGGGGACTGGCCGACGGTGCCGCGCTCAGAGCCGTCCGTACGCCGAAGACACCGCGCGGCCTGCCGCGACCGCTGGCCTCCGACCAGGCAAGGGCGCTGACCGATGCGGCCCTTACCACCGCTGACGAGCCGTGGATCGCGGCGCGCGACACGGCCGTTTTCTGCCTGCTTTACGGCGCGGGCTTGCGCATTTCAGAGGCGCTCGCCATCACCAACCGCGAGGCCCCCGGCCAGCGGGCGCAGACCCTGCGGGTGACCGGAAAAGGCGGCCGGGTGCGCTTGGTACCGATCCTGCCGGTGATCGGCGCGGCAATCGAGGATTACCAACGGCTTTGCCCCTATGCGGCCGATCCCGACGGGCCGTTATTCCTTGGTGCCCGCGGCGGGGCGCTCAGCGCGCGGGTCATCCAGCTTGCCATGCAGCGGCTGCGCGGCGCACTCGGCCTGCCGGCATCGGCGACACCGCATGCGCTGCGCCATTCCTTCGCCACCCATCTCCTGAGCGCCGGCGGCGATCTGCGCACCATCCAGGAACTGCTCGGCCATGCCAGCCTGTCGACGACCCAGATCTATACAGAAGTCGACGGCAAGCGGCTGTTGGATGTCTACGACAAGGCGCATCCCAGGGCATAGATCAGGGTTGGATGGGACGGACCGGATGCGGGCAGGGCCTGAACGTTAACGGATTTCACACCAGGTCGTGCCAGGATGCGGCGGAACGTTGCAGGAGCCGGTTATGCGTCCCGCCGTGGCCGTCATTGCACTCAGCCTTGGCCTGCCGATCACCGCCCAGCCGGTTTCGGCCGCCGAGTCCTGTCCGTTACCCGATGAGGCGGGCCGCTGGGTCAACCAAGACGCCCGAAAACGCGGCGACGTGTCGATTATCGAAATCAGCCATGATTGTGCCGCCGACGGCAGCGACCAATGGCGTATCCGCGCCCGCGCCCTGTGCCAGCCGCGCAATTGCACGTGGGGATTTTCCGGCGGCCGGCGCAGCGAAAACGGGGCGCTGGTCGCCCTGTTCCGCACATTTGCCGCCGAGCGCTGGGTGGTGATGCGGGTTGCCGGCACACAAATGAACGTGCGCCTGCTGCACGATTTCCGTGATGCCCGGCGCGCGGACGAACGGCAGGCCGCGGTGCTGACACGGGACGGCGAGTAATCCCAAATCCCGTTCTGCCATGGTAATCCGCGGTTCGACGCCGCGCATGAATTGATCGCCATCTCACGAACAGGTGATGCGCGACCCTTTGCGGCGGCAGCGCAGTTCGTCTAGGCTCTGTCAATGGAGGAACGTTTCCTCGCAATCGTTCTTTTCGAAACGCCGCAAGGCAGGAGGGAATGGTCGATGACCAAACGACTTTTGAGCGTGGGATTGACAGCCGGATTGGCTCTGGCATTCGGTGTCGCGACGGCGCAAGCCTGCGGGGCCCATAAGACGATGCAGAGCACCGCATCCAACGACAGCAATCAGACCCCGATCACGACCGCGCAAATCCCGACGACGGTGCCGACGACGGGTTCGGCATCCGCACCGGCGACACAGACCGAGTAGGCGCCGCGTCCAACCGCAGTTTCCTACGCCCGGGCCGCGATGCCCGGGCGTTTTTCGTTTCAGCAGAATCACCTATTGTGCCAACCGACCCGTTATTGCACCAACCGAATTGCTGATTGTCATGCGCGCCATCCAGGCTTTCCTTGCATCTTTTATCCTCACAGTCTGCGCCGGGCCGGCCCTGGCCGATGTCGCGCTGCCGGATTCCTGCTCCAAGACCGACCTGATGGAGGTCTACAAGACCGAGGATCCGGCGCTTTACCGGGAGATCGTCGATACCGCGAAAACCCTGATTAACGGCAAGACCTTGTTGTGGCGGGTGGAGCATGCCGATAGCGCGGCGCCGTCTTACCTGTTCGGCACCATGCACAATTCCGATCCGCGCATCCTGGACCTGCCGTCGGCGGTCAAGCAGGCCTTCAAGGACTCACGGACCCTGGCGATCGAAGGCGTCGGCTTGGCGGACGGCAGCAAGATCATGGGCGTTCTGATACGCTCACCGGACCTGTTCCTGTTGCCGGATTATCAGAGGAACACAGAGCTATTGACGGAACAGGAGGTAAAAGTCATCGGGCAGGTCATCGGTCTGCGCGCCTTCCCACAACATCTGAAGGATCGCATGCAACCCTGGTTCATTATGCTGACCATGGCATTTGGCCGATGCGCGGCGGACAACCGGCGCGCCGGACTGCCCCTCGATGCGCGACTGGAAGCGGACGCCCTGGCGTCCGGGAAGACGGTGATCGGACTTGAAACCGCGCGCATGCAGATGGAAGCCCTGGCCTCGACCAGCCTGGAGCACCAATTGGAGGGCTTGCGGACGCAGATCAGGCTTTATCCGCTGACGGAAGACCTGCAGGAGACCATCAAAAGGGCCTATTTGCGTGGCGAAGTTGACTTGATTTACGGATTGAGTGTCGTTCTCAGTTTGCGCCACGGATCGAGCCAGGCGGGAATTGATGACTTTTTCGGGCGGATCCTGGATCAGCGCAATTTCGGCATGCGCGACAAATCCTTGCCGCTGCTGCGAGAGGGCGGCGCTTTCATTGCTGTCGGCGCCCTGCATCTGCCGGGCAAAAACGGGCTGGTGGACCTGTTCCGGCGGGCCGGCTATACGGTCACGCCGGTGAAGTAGGATCCGGTTCGGCGGATTGCCGGGCCAGGTGGCCGATGACGGCGGCTTGTTGGTCCCGCATATGCAGCAATAGATAGATGACGCCCAATTCAACAGCGGCGGCGATGAGCGCGGCAATCCCATAAATCAGCGTGATCACCGCGCCGACCGCGGACGCGGCGTCCGAGAGCTGAAACAATCCCCATCCGATCGAAACGACGCCACCCAGTACCATCATTATAAAGACGATTTCCGCCAGGCGCCGCAACCGTGGCGCAATCCAGTTTTCCAAATTCATGACTACAATTCTCCACACAACCTTGTGGAGAATAACCGAAAATTCGGTTGCGGTCAGCCGGCGGTATGGCCTGCTACATGTGGATCGGGCGTTTATCGACCGCGAGTGCCGCCTCCTTCACGGCTTCCGACAGGGTCGGATGGGCGTGACAGGTGCGGGCGAGGTCTTCCGCCGAGCCGCCGAATTCCATCAGCACCGCGGCCTCGTGGATCATCTCGCCGGCCGCCGCACCGATAATATGCACCCCGAGCACCCGGTCGGTGGCCTTGTCGGCGATCACCTTGACCAGGCCGTCGGTCTGGCCCATGGCCTTGGCGCGGCCATTGGCGGTGAACGGGAATTTGCCGACCGCATAGGCGATGCCGGCGGCTTTCACTTCGTCCTCGGTCATGCCGACGGTGGCGATTTCCGGCATCGTATAGACGACCCCTGGAATGACGTCGTAATTCACATGGCCGGCCTGGCCGGCGAGAATTTCGGCCGCCGCGATGCCCTCGTCTTCCGCCTTGTGCGCCAGCATGGGCCCGGCGACCACGTCGCCAATCGCATAAATGCCGGGGACCGTGGTGCGGAATTGGCCGTCGATCACCACCCGGCCCTGCGCGTCCTGCTCGACACCGGCTTCGGCAAGGCCCAGCCCATCGGTATTCGGACGCCGGCCGATCGCCACCAGGACGATATCGGCGGTCAGCGTTTCGGCATGGGCCTCGCCCTCGGCCGGTTCGATCACCACGTCCAGCTTGCCGCCCTTTTCGGCGACACCGGTGACTTTGCTCGACAGGCGGAAGGTGATGCCCTGTTTTTTCAGGATGCGCTGGAACTGTTTGCAGATTTCTGTATCCATGCCCGGCAGGATGCGGTCGAGAAACTCGACCACCGTGACGTCTGCGCCGAGGCGCCGCCAGACGCTGCCAAGCTCCAGGCCGATGACCCCGGCGCCGACGACGATCATCTTGCCCGGCACTTTGTCAAGCGCCAGCGCTCCGGTGGAGGAGACGACCTTCTTCTCGTCGATATGGATGCCCCTGAGTTCGGCAACTTCGGAACCGGTTGCAATGACGATCGCCTTGGTGTCCAGCACTTCGGCGTCCCCGTTGTCCGGCGTCACTTCCACCTTGCCGGTGCCGATGATGCGGCCGGTGCCATGATGGGCGGTGATCTTGTGCTTCTTGAACAAGAACGCGATGCCGTTGACATTGGCCTCGATCGTGTCGGTCTTGTGTTGCATCATGGCCTTCAGGTCGAGCTTCGGCTTGCCGACCTTGATGCCCATCTTGTCGAAGGCATGGCCGGCTTCGGCGAACAGTTCCGACGTATGCAACAACGCCTTGGAGGGAATGCAGCCGACATTGAGGCAGGTGCCGCCATGGGTGGCCCGCTTTTCCACCACCGCCACCTTCAGACCCAATTGGGCGGCGCGGATGGCACAGACATAGCCGCCGGGGCCGGTGCCGATAACAACGAGATCGTAGGGGTCGCTCATCTTCCCAAATCCTTGATCAATCTAGGTTTTCATTACCGATGCCGACCGGGCCGATCATCGATGTCGGGGTCAGACAATCACCGCCGCCAATACGATGATCAGGCCGACCATCGATATGCCCCAGATCGTCGTGCGCAGATAGGGGACGCCGCTGAAATAGGCGGGCAGGTAGGCGACACGGCCCCAGAAATAGATCTGCGCGCCGAGTATGGTACTCGACGTGCTGATGCCGGCCGCATGGGCGACGAGAATGGCGATCGCAAAGGCCGGCAACGTCTCGCCGTAATTACGCACCGCGCGTTCCAGTCGGCCGGCGGTCCCGGTTCCGGTGCGCCCTTCATCGCGGGCGCTAGCCGCATAGGGGAGCCCGACCTGCAACACCGACATTGTGCCTTGAATGGCGATTTGCAGGACCGCCAATGCGGCGGCCCAGGCGAGATAGGTCAATTCGGGGGTCATCGTTTCACTCGCAGAATGCGGTCACAAGAGACCGGTCATAAATCCAGAACCAGCCGTTGCGGATCCTCGATCGCCTCCTTGATGCGAACCAGGAAGGTGACGGCGCCCTTGCCATCGACGATACGGTGGTCGTAGGACATGGCCAGATACATAATCGGCCGGGCGACGATTTCGCCATTGTGGACCACCGGCCGCTGTTCAATGCGATGCATGCCCAAAATGCCCGATTGCGGCGCATTGAGGATCGGGGTCGACATCAGCGAGCCGTAGACACCGCCATTGGTGATGGTGAAGGTGCCGCCCTGCATTTCTTCAAGCTTCAGTTGGCCATCGCGGGCACGACGGCCGAAATCGTTGATTTCCAATTCGATCTCGGCGATCGACTTTTGATCGGCGTCGCGCACGACGGGAACCACCAGGCCGCGGTCTGTCCCCACGGCGATGCCCACATGGCAGTAATTCTTGTAAATGATATCGCCGCCATCGATCTCCGCATTGACGTCGGGCACGTCTTTCAGCGCCTGGACGCAGGCCTTGACGAAGAAGCCCATGAAGCCGAGACGGACGCCGTGTTTCTTCTCAAAGAGGTCACGATAATTGGCGCGCAGGTCCATCACCGCCTTCATGTCCACATCGTTGAATGTGGTCAGCATGGCCGCGGTGTTCTGGGCGTCTTTCAGCCTTTGGGCGATGGTGCGGCGCAGACGGGTCATTTTCACCCGTTCCTCGCGCACCGCGTCGTCTTCGGCGGAGGGCGCGCGGGCAACCGCCGGGGCCGGGGCCGGTGCGAGGGCCGGCGTTGGGGCCGGGGCCGTCGCCCCACCTTCGATCGCCGAGAGCACGTCGCTTTTGAGCACCTGACCGCGTTTTCCGGAGCCTGCCACCTGATCTGCGGCGAGACCAGATTCGGCCAGATGCTTTTTCGCCGCCGGCGAGGGTGGCATGGCGCTGGCGGCCGGGGCGGTAGGCTGTGCCGGCTCGGGGGCCGGGGCTGCAGGCGCGGGCGTGGGGGCCGGCTCGGGCGCCTTGGCGGGGGCCGCACCGGCGGCCGGGGTCGCGCCCTCTTCCAGATTGGCTAACAGAGCGCCGACCTCGACCGTCTCGCCGTCAGCGACGACGATTTCCGACAACACGCCGGAGGCCGGAGCCGGAACCTCGATGGTTACCTTGTCGGTTTCCAATTCGACGATCGGCTCGTCTACGGCAACGGCCTCGCCGGGTTGCTTGAACCACTGGCCGACGGTGGCCTCGGTCACCGATTCGCCGAGTGTTGGGACGCGGATCTCCATTCTCTGACTGCCTCTCCTCACTGCTCGGCGCCGGGACAGCGCCGTGATTCATCTCAGTCGTCAGTCGGCCAATGCCTCGTCGAGCAGGGCCTGCAACTGCGCCAAATGCTTCGACATCAACCCGGTGGCGGTCGCCGCCGATGCCAACCGGCCGGCATAATCCGGGCGACGTACCTTGGCCTCGATCTGGTTGAGCACCCATTCCACGTAAGGCTGGATATAGGTCCAGGCGCCCATATTGCGCGGCTCTTCCTGGCACCAGACCACCTCGGCATTGGGAAAGCGGGCCATTTCATGGGCCATGGCCTTTGTCGGGAAGGGATAGAGTTGCTCAATGCGCATCAGGTAGATGTCATCGATGCCGCGTTTTTCCCGTTCCTCGTAAAGGTCGAAATAGACCTTGCCGGAACACATGACGACGCGGCGGATCTTGTCGTCGGACACCAGCTTGACGGCCTGGTCGGGCGAGGCTTCGGCGTCGTCCCACAAAATGCGGTGGAAGGTCGAATCAGGGCCGAATTCCTCCAGCCGGGAGACGCAGCGCTTATGACGCAGCAGGGATTTCGGTGTCATCAAGACCAGGGGTTTACGGAAGTTACGTTTGATTTGCCGGCGTAGAATATGAAAGTAGTTTGCCGGCGTGGTGCAATTGGCGACCTGCATATTGTCTTCCGCACAGAGTTGCAGATAGCGCTCCAGGCGGGCCGAGGAATGTTCCGGCCCCTGGCCTTCATAGCCGTGGGGCAACAGCACCACCAGGCCCGACATGCGCAACCATTTGCGTTCGCCCGACGAGATGAACTGATCGATCACCACCTGGGCACCATTGGCGAAATCACCGAATTGCGCCTCCCACAGGGTCAGGGCCTTGGGTTCGGACAGGGAATAGCCGTATTCGAAGCCGAGCACCGCCTCCTCCGAGAGGCTGGAATTGATGACCTCGTAGCGGGCCTGATCGTCGGAGAGATTGTTGAGCGGAATGTAGCGGGTTTCGTCTTCCTGGTCATAGAGCACCGAATGGCGCTGGGAGAAGGTGCCGCGCTCGCAATCCTGGCCCGACAGGCGCACCATGTTGCCGCCCATGCACAAAGAGCCGAAGGCCAGGGCCTCGGCCATGGCCCAGTCGATATTCTCGCCGGTCTCGATCATCTTCTGGCGGTTGGTCATGAACCGCTTGATGGTGCGGTGAATGTTGAAATCGTCCGGTATGGCGGCGATTTTGGTGCCCATGTCGCGCAACAGGTCCATATCGAGGCCGGTCTTGCCGACGCGCTTTTCGTCACCGGAATCGGCGGCGGCCAGGCCGGACCAGGCGCCGTCCAGCCAGTCGGCCTTGTTGGGCATATAGGATTGCCCGGTTTCGAACTCCGCATCCAGATGGGCCCGCCATTGGGCCTTGCGGTCCTCCACCTGCCCGGCGGTCACCAGGCCTTCATCCATCAGCTTTTGCGCATAGATCTGCAAGGTGGACGGGTGGGTCTTGATCTTGCGGTACATGATCGGCTGGGTGAAGGCCGGTTCGTCACCTTCATTGTGGCCGAAGCGGCGATAGCAGAACATGTCGACCACCACCGGCTTGTGGAATTTCTGCCGGAATTCGATGGCCACCTTGGCGGCATAGACCACGGCTTCAGGATCATCGCCATTGGCATGGATGATCGGCGCGCCGATCATCTTGGCGACATCGGACGGATAGGGCGAGGAGCGGGAGAAGCGCGGATTGGTGGTGAAGCCGATCTGGTTGTTGATGATGAAATGCACCGAGCCGCCGGTGCGGTGGCCCTTCAAATCGGACAGGCCGAAACATTCAGGCACCACGCCCTGGCCGGCAAAGGCGGCGTCGCCATGGATTAAGAGCGGCAGCACCTTGGAGCGGTCCTCGTCATGCACCTGGTCCTGCTTGGCGCGGCACTTGCCGAGCACCACCGGGTCGACGATTTCCAGATGCGACGGATTGGCGGTCAAGGACAGATGCACCTTGTTGCCGTCGAATTCCCGGTCCGAAGAGGCGCCCAGATGATATTTGACGTCGCCGGAGCCCTCCACATCGTCGGGCGCGTAGGAGCCGCCCTTGAATTCGTGGAAGATCGCCCGGTGCGGCTTGGCCATGACCTGGGCGAGGATATTGAGGCGGCCGCGATGGGCCATGCCGATGACGATATCCTCAACGCCGAGGGCGCCGCCACGCTTGATGATCTGTTCCAGCGCGGGAATGACCGATTCGCCGCCATCGAGGCCGAACCGCTTGGTGCCGGTATATTTGACGTCTAAGAAGCGCTCATAGCCCTCGGCTTCCACCAGCTTGTTCAAAATCGCCTTTTTGCCCATCGGGGTGAAGGCGACGCCCTTGCCGGGGCCTTCGATACGCTCTTGGATCCAGCCCTTCTGGTCGGGTTCCGAAATGTGCATGAATTCCACGCCCAGCGTGGAGCAATAGGTGCGGCGCAGGATTTCCAGCATCTGCGGCAGGGTGGCGAATTCCAGGCCGAGCACATAGTCGAGAAAGATCGGCCGGCCGTAATCGGCTTCGGTGAAGCCATAGCTGGCCGGATCCAATTCGGCATGGGAAACGGGTTTTGCCAGGCCGAGGGGATCGAGGTCGGCGTGCAGATGGCCGCGGATGCGATAGGCGCGGATCATCATCAGGGCGTGGATCGAATCCCGGGTCGCCTGTTGCACCTGGTCCTCGGTGATCTCGGTGCCTGTCTCCTGGGCCTTGGCCTTGATTTTGTCACCCATCTGCCGGTCGATCGGCGACCAGTCACCGTCAAGGGCCGAGACCAGTTCGCCGTTGAGCGGCACCGGCCAGTCGGCGCGGCTCCAGGAGGCGCCGCGGGCGCCTTTGGCCACCGCTTCCGGATCATCCTTCAAATCGGCGAAAAAAGCCTGCCAGCCGGCGTCGACCGAGGCTGGATCCACCTGGTAGCGGGCATAGAGGTCTTCCAGATAGGGGGCGTTGCCGCCATAAAGAAACGAAGTTCTCGCAAAGGCGTCGTTGGCGTCTTGCCGTGCCATGGTTCCGTCCCGTCCTGCCAAGCGGAGGCGACCCGTCGCCGCATCCGGACTGTTTATCCCGTTTCGGTGATCTCTCTTGTAATCTTTATGCCCCCACGCGCCCCGTGTATAGGGCCCGGACGACGGAACGGCGGGCTAGTTGCCATTCAACAGGTCGACAAGTGTCGCGCCGAGCTTGGCCGGGCTCGGGGAGACCCGTATGCCGGCCGATTCCAGGGCCGCGATCTTGTCATCGGCGCCGCCCTTGCCGCCGGATATGACGGCGCCGGCATGGCCCATGGTGCGGCCGGGAGGCGCGGTTCGGCCGGCGATGAAACCGACCATCGGCTTGGAGCGGCCCTTGGCGGCCTGGGTTTTGATATAGTCGGCCGCCTCTTCCTCCGCCGAGCCGCCGATTTCGCCGATCATGATGATCGATTGGGTCTCGTCGTCGGCGAGGAACATGTCGAGCATGTCGATGAATTCGGTGCCCTTGACCGGATCGCCGCCAATGCCGACAGCGGTCGACTGGCCAAGGCCCTCATTGGTGGTCTGGAACACCGCCTCGTAGGTCAGCGTGCCGGACCGCGACAGGATGCCGACGGAGCCTTTCTTGAAGATGGAACCGGGCATGATGCCGATCTTGCATTCGTCCGGGGTCAGGACGCCGGGACAATTGGGTCCGATCAGCCGCGAATTCGAGCGGTCGAGGCGCGCCTTGACCTTGACCATATCCATCACCGGAATGCCCTCTGTGATGCACACGATCAACGGGATCTCAGCATCGATCGCCTCGATGATCGCCGCGCCGGCGCCGGCCGGCGGCACATAGATGACGGAAGCATCGGCGCCGGTCGCCGCCCTGCCCTCGGCGACTGTGGCGAAGATCGGCAATTCGGCGCCGCCCTCCATGCCGCTGCCCCAGGTCTGGCCGCCCTTCTTGGGATGAATGCCGCCGACCATCTGAGTGCCCGCATAGGCCAGCGCCTGCTCGGTGTGGAATGTGCCGGTCTTGCCGGTCAGACCCTGGACCAGGACCTTGGTGTCTTTGTTGACGAGAATGGACATGGATGATGAGTTCCTAAGGCGCGCAGGTGGAGGAGGATGAGGCTACAAGAACGGGTTGACGGCGCGAACCGTGCCGTAGGTCTGGTCATGATTGAGGTCTTCGGTGTAAAGAGTGGTTGCCCCAAGGCGTTCGGCGGCCGCGACAATGGCACCATCCCAATAGGAAATACGGTACCGCTTGGATTTGGCAACGCCTTCCAATACCAATTCGCAATCTACTGGTGCGCAAGGCAACATCGTCAACTGGTTCAGCCAATCGAATATCTGGGCTTCCTGAAGCGTCGTTTTCTTTCGACAATTGACAAAGAATTCCGCGAGAACCTGACCGGAAATGCAGATATCAGAGCGCTCCAGTAGATCGTGCGCTGTCAGCCATTTTTCGCGATTCTCCCGTGCGCCGACGGCAGCATAGATAATG
This sequence comes from Rhodobiaceae bacterium, assembly GCA_965224185.1. Lineage (GTDB taxonomy): Bacteria > Pseudomonadota > Alphaproteobacteria > Rhizobiales. The sequence goes on from OZ245042.1 coordinate 2,484,297, forward strand.
ATGTTCGTATCAAGAAATCGGTTAGCGGTCATACAGGCTTGCCCGATCGAACTTCCAATCCTTGCCGAGCCTGACATCGGACTTTTCGCTCAGTTCTTTGAGCTTTGCCAAAGCTTCCAGCCGTCGACGCTCCCTGTCTGTATCTTCCATTGCTCTGGATTCCAGAAATTGGCGCACCATGGCGTTGACAGTGGTTTTTTCCTTCGCCGCGATCTCACGGACTTTCTGCAAAACATCCTCGTCAATCGCCAAGGTGATGTTTTTGGTCATCGCCGAACTCCTTTGTCACACATAATATGTGTAACTGTGGAAATGTGCAACCGACCGACGGACTCTTGCAGTTATGTCGCCGGACCCGGGTCACGTTTTTTTTCACCGTCACCGCGATCATCAGATTGCATTGTTTCGATCCAGGTAAATCGGCGCATTAAGGAAATGATTCCGACGATGCCGGCAAATAAAACACCAAACATCACTGGAACAGACATATAGGCTGCCCCGACATCATTGCCGGAAATCCACATCCATTGAATCCACATGATGGCAATATCGATCGAAAGGAGCAAACCGATCAAGGACCCCAAAGAAGCGACTCGCTTTCTAGCCGGAACAATCCAACATCCAAGCGCAGGGGGAATTGCCATAATCACTCCAGCTATTAGTGACATGACCGCAAATGTCACTGTATCAGGGCTCCTTTGTCCTTCCGATCCAACCGCGTGATTTACCCCTTCACCGCAGCCACGATCTTCTGCGCCGCATCGTCCAAATCATCCGCCGCAATCACGTTGAGGCCGGATTCGTTGATGATTTGCTTGCCTTTTTGCACATTGGTGCCTTCAAGGCGCACCACCAGGGGCACCTGCAGGCCGACTTCCTTGACCGCGGCGACCACACCCTCTGCAATGACGTCGCAGCGCATGATGCCGCCGAAGATGTTGACCAGAATGCCCTTCACATTGGGATCGGCGGTGATGATCTTGAAGGCGGCGGTCACCTTTTCCTTCGAGGCGCCGCCGCCGACATCGAGGAAGTTGGCGGGCTCGGAGCCATAGAGCTTGATGATGTCCATGGTCGCCATGGCAAGGCCGGCGCCGTTGACCATGCAGCCGATATCGCCATCAAGAGCGATATAGGCCAGATCGTGCTTGGAAGCCTCGATCTCCTTGTCGTCCTCTTCCGTCTTGTCGCGCAGAGCCATGATGTCGTCGTGACGAAACAGCGCATTACCGTCGAAGGAGACCTTGGCGTCGAGCACCCGCAGGCGGCCATCCTTCATGACGATCAGCGGATTGACCTCCAGCAGGCTCATGTCCTTTTCGGTGAACGCCTTATAGAGGATCGGAAACAGGGCCATGCCGTCATCGCGGGCCGCGCCATCGAGCTTCAGGGCATCGCATAAACGCGCCGCGTCGTCGCCGGTGACGCCGGTTTCGGGATCGATCGGGAGCGTGAGGATTTTCTCCGGTGTCTCTTCAGCCACCGCCTCGATATCCATGCCGCCCTCGGTGGAGACCACGAAGGCCGGGCGGCCGACCGTGCGGTCGATGAGGATGGAAAGATAGAGCTCGCGGTCGATGTCGGCGCCGTCTTCAATGTAGAGCCGGTTGACCTGCTTGCCGGCCGGGCCGGTCTGCTTGGTGACCAGGGTGGCGCCGAGCATCTCATCGGCAAAGGCCTTGACCTCGTCGACCGAGGTCGCTAGGCGCACGCCGCCCTTCTCGCCGGCGCTCTTCTCCTTGAACGTGCCCTTGCCGCGGCCACCGGCATGGATTTGCGATTTCACCACCCAGAGCGGGCCGCCGAGTTCATTGGCCGCGGCCTCCGCCTCGTCGGCGGCAAAAATGGCGACGCCGGCGGCGACCGGGGCACCGAAGCTCTTCAGCAATTCCTTGGCCTGATACTCGTGAATGTTCATGGATTTTTCCCGCTTCTGACGTCAAGATCGACGTGACACGTGCCGCTCGTCAGCCGAGCACCGGCTGGATGCCCTTGCAAGCCTCCATCAGGCCCTTCACCGCGTCGATGGATTTATCGAACATGGCCCGTTCGGACGAATCCAGGTTGATTTCGATAATCCGTTCCACACCGCCGGCGCCGATAACGATGGGGACGCCCACATACATGTTCGACAGGCCGTATTGACCGCTTAAATGGGCAGCGCAGGGCAGCACCCGCTTTTTGTCCTTTAGATAGCTTTCGGCCATGGAGATGGCCGAGGATGCCGGCGCGTAGAAGGCGGAGCCGGTTTTTAGAAGACCGACGATCTCGGCGCCGCCGTCACGGGTGCGCTGGACGATTTCCTCCAGTCGCTCCTTGGTGATCCAGCCCATCTTCACCAGATCGGTGAGCGGGATGCCGGCAACCGTGGAATAGCGGGTGAGCGGCACCATCGTGTCGCCGTGACCACCAAGCACGAAGGCAGTCACGTCTTCCACCGACACGTCGAATTCCTCGGCGATGAAATAGCGGAAGCGGGCCGAATCCAGAATGCCGGCCATGCCGACCACCTTATTGGCCGGCAGGCCGGAGAATTTCTGCAAAGCCCAGACCATGGCATCGAGCGGATTGGTAATGCAGATGACGAAGGCGTCGGGGGCGTATTTCTTGATGCCGGCGCCGACCTGGTCCATGACCTTTAAATTGATCTCCAAGAGGTCGTCGCGGCTCATGCCCGGCTTGCGGGGCACGCCGGCGGTCACGATAACCACGTCGGCGCCCTCGATCGCCTGGTATTCGCTGGCGCCGGCCAAATGAGCGTCAAATCCCTCGACCGGCGAGGACTCCGCCAGGTCCAGGGCCTTGCCCTGGGGAACGCCGTCGACAATATCGAACAAAACGACATCGCCGAGTTCCTTCAGGCAGGCCAAATGGGCGAGGGTACCGCCGATCTGTCCAGCACCAATCAATGCGATCTTACTGCGCGCCATCTTCGGATCATCCTTTACGTAAGCTGCATGAAGCAGGACAACGAAACCGCGGTGTGGTTAGCGTCTTTACCGGCCGTGCGCAAGGCGCAGCCGATCATTTTGGCGAATGCCGGCCAATTCTACAGACCGTAAGGCTTCCGTAGTTTCAAATCGACCGTTTGAACGATCAATTTTGCGGCCCCGGCCCAGGCTGCGGCCTATGCACCGCCGGCCTTTTGTACCGGGTCCGGGTCGCCATGGGCGGCGGCCAGATAGTCGTGGCTGCGCATTTCCATCAGCCGGGAGGCGGTGCGTTTGAATTCAAAGGCTTCGTGGCCGGTCGGCGCGTCATAGAGGGCGTCGGGTTGGGCGGCCGCGGAAGCCACCAGCTTGACCCGATTGTCGTAGAGGGTGTCGATCAGAGTGATGAATCGCTTGGCGGCATTGCGCTGATCGGGATCGATGACCGGAATGCGGTCGACGAGCACGGTATGAAACGCGTGGGCGATTTTCAGGAAATCCGCCGATCCCAGGGGCCGCTGGCACAGATCGTCAAAAGTGAACCGGGCCACCCCGTGGGCGGCCTCAGGGACATCGACCTGCCGGCCACGCAGTTCAAGGGAAACGGGCGCCCCCTGTTCGGTGCCGGTCAATTCCTGCCAGATCGTGTCGAGGGCGGCATCGGCGGCGGTATCGGCGGGGGTGAAATAGACCGGCCGGCTCTGCAATTTCTCCAGGCGAAAATCGGTGCGCGCCTGCAGGCGGAAGATCTCAGCGTGCTGTTTCAACAAGTCGATAAAGGGCAGGAACAGGGCGCGATTGAGGCCGTGCTTGTAGAGCTCGTCGGGCGGCACATTGGAGGTCGCCACGACGACGGTTCCGTGTTGAAACACATGCCGGAACAGGCGCGCCAGGATCATGGCATCGGCGATATCGGTGACGGAGAATTCGTCGAAACATAAAAGCCGGGTCTCGTCGGCCAAGGCGGCGGCCACCGGTACGATCGGGTCGCCGTCCTTGAGGGCACCGATTTTGATCTGGCGGCGCGCCTCCTTGATCCGGTCATGGATGTCGGCCATGAATTCGTGAAAATGCACGCGTTTCTTGCGGTCAATGGGCAGGGCCTGGAAGAACAGGTCCATGAGCAGCGTCTTGCCGCGTCCGACATCGCCCCAGATATAGAGGCCGCGCACCGGCGGCTGCCTAGCGGCGCGCTTACCGAAGATCCAGCCAAGGGCGCTTTTCTTGGACGCCAGGCGGGCCTCCATCAGGCGCACCGCGAGGTCGTTGAGCCGGCCGATCGCATCCCGTTGGGCGGCGTCGGCTTCCAATTCGCCTGATTCGATGCAGGCCAGATAGGGATCGAGAACCGGACCCGTGACCGGATAGCCCGGTCTGACGTTAGACGGATCGGCCATGTGAGGCGGAAAACGGATGGCGGGCGCGCCGGGAAGAGGCTATGGAGCCGGTGGAAGACGGATTGCCGGCCGGCAAAGGCTTAAATGCGATTATACAGGCCCGTGGTCTCGGCACGGACCAAGCTTGTGGCAGCGGCGTTCCGCCCGTTGCATGACAAACATGATTTTGGTTCGGCCGCCGCGACGGGTCGCGCAACCCCCATTGACCCCGCAATCGGGTCATTGAGACCATCCTCTAAAATCACCAATCGTTCCATCGGCGGCGGATGCTGATAGCCGTCAAGTCCGGTCGCTGTCAATATGGCGGGCAGGCGCTCAGGCGGCAGGGCCCGACGCCTTGATCCGAATGTCTTCCCAATTGTCACCGGCGGCGACGATGCAGGTGCGTCCGGTGGCGGTGGTGACCAGGATCGACCAGGATCCCTTTTCGGAGACCAGGATTTCCATCACGCCGCTCGACGACACCATGCCCATGGCACGCGGCTGCTCGCGATATTTCTTGGTCAGATACTCCACGACCGATTTGCGGTTGCCGCAGGCCGCGGCATTGGCGGTCGCAATCGTGGTTGCAAGGACAGCCGACACGGCAATGGCCGTGATGGCGACGCGATACCCGATGCCGGCGCTGGCTAACTTCATCATGGCGCCCTCCTTCGGTTGCCGTAGAAGTGCGAACCGGCCGGGTTCCGCCTGCGGAACCCTCGAACGCGGGTTCGATCACTTTGACGATCCGGCCATGGTCTTGGGTATCGGGTTAAGAACACGTTAACATTCGACGTTTGTTCACCCGAGTTGTGAAAAGTTATGTGAAGAATTGATTAGTTAATACAATGAATGAATCGGAGATTACCTATATTCATAACTACGTATTATTACTATGAACACGAAAGAAATTCATGCGTTTTCAAAGTATTAACCATACTAGATTTTCGGACTCTCCATGAAAACATCGTCGACCGGCACTTGCATGGTGGTGACCAGCCGATTGGTTTCGTTGGCCATGCCAACCACTGCGACCAGTTCCATCAATTGTGCTTCGGTCATGCCCTTGGCGCGGGCGGCGGTGGTGTGCGAGCGAATGCAGTAGTCGCAGGAATTGGTGGCCGAGACCGCCACATAAATCAATTCCTTGACGAGCGGGTCCAGGGCGCCCGGCGCCATGACTGCTTTCAAGGTCGTCCAGGTCCGTTCCAACAGGGCCGAATCATTGGCGAGCGCCCGCCAGAAATTGTTGATGAAATCCGTGTTGCGGGTCTTGCGGATATCGTCAAAAACAGCCCTGGCGCGGTCGTCGATCTGATCGTCGGTCAAAAGCGGAACGGTGGACATGGGTCGGCTCCTGATTTTTTTTAAGATGGTCGTCAAGCAAACACGGGCGCCGGTCCGATCGTCAAGGACATTACCGCGTCGTGTTGCGATGCGGGCCGGGAGCGGCTGCGCGTTGCCGGCGAATCATTGTAATCATGCCGCCCATGATCCGGGCACCGACCACCCTCACCGTTCATGGGACAGCGCAAAGCTGGCAGGTTCGACTGAAGCCGAACAATCGCGCCCGACGGCTGATCCTGAAAGTGCCGATCGATAGCGATATGGCGGAACTGACGGTGCCGGAGGGAACCCCCCGGGCGATCGCCGAGCGTTTCCTGGCCGAACAGACCGGATGGCTGGCCAAGACACTTGCCGGACGGCCGGACAGCATCGACTTTGTCGACGGCGCCGTGGTGCCATTGCGGGGGATCGACCACCGGATCACGCATCGGGGCGGCCGGCGGGGCGGCGTCTGGTACGAGGCCGGCGAGCCGACCGACCTGATCTGTGTCGCCGGCGACCGGACCCATCTGGCCCGCCGGGTCCGCGACTGGCTGAAGGCGGAGGCCCGATCCGACCTGACCGCGGCGGTGATGGCTTATTCGGCGCAGGTGGGCGCCCGGCCGACGGCGATCCGCGTCCGCGACCAGCGCACCCGCTGGGGATCGTGCTCGCAGACCGGAACCCTGTCGTTTTCCTGGCGGATCATCCTGGCACCGCCGGACGTGCTCAGCTATCTGGCGGCCCACGAAGTGGCGCATTTGAAGGAATTGAACCATGGCCCGCGCTTCTGGGCGCTGGTGCGGTCGTTATGTCCGGAAACCGACGCGGCGCGGCGCTGGCTGAAGACCAACGGTCCGGCGCTACACGCCTATGATCGCCGGGCGAAATCGTAACATTTAGGCATATTGCGCTTGCCAGACAAAAACTGCATTGCCATTCCCGCGAAAGCGGGAATCCAGTGTTAAAACAAAGGCCTATGCAAGTAGCCCTGAATTCCCGCTGGCGCGGGAATGACTGTGGAAATGTTTGACAATCCAAATTGGAAAAGTCCAATTCAGATCACATAATCAGCGCAGCAATCGGCCGACCACCTTGGCGGTATAATCGACCATCGGGATTATGCGCGCGTAATTGAGCCGTGTCGGGCCGATGACCCCGAGCGCGCCGACGATCTTTTGTTCCGAATCGCGATAGGGCGCCACGACCAGCGACGATCCGCTCAAGGAGAAGAGCTTGTTTTCCGAGCCGATGAAGATGCGCACGCCGTCGCCCCGCTCGGCGAGCCCGAGGAGCTGGATCAGGTCCTTTTTGGCTTCCAGGTCATCAAAGAGCAGGCGGATGCGCTCCAGATCCTCATTGGCGCGCACATCGTCCAACAAATTGGAGCGGCCGCGAACGATCAAGGAATCGGGCGAGCCGGTTTCGGCGCCGGCCCAGGTGGCAAGACCCGCCTCCACCACCTTTTGCGTCAATTCATCAAGGGCACCGCGCTGGCGGGCGATCTCGGCTTCCAGATGGGACCGGGATTCGGCCAGGGTGCGGCCCTTGACATGCGCATTGAGATAGTTCGCCGCCTCCACAAGGGCCGAAGGCGGCAGGCCGGCCGGGGTTTCGATGATCCGGTTTTCCACCGCGCCGTCCTCACCGACCAGGACGACCAGCGCCCGCGTCGGCTCCAGGCGCACGAATTCGATATGTTTGAGCCGCGAATCGGTTTTCGGGATCAACACCAATCCGGCACCGCGCGACAGGCCGGACAGCATCTGGCTGGCTTCGGTCAAGAGGGCTTGCAGGGATAGATCGGTGGCGGTGGCGGCAATATTGGTCTCGATATGCTGGCGCTCGTCGCGGCTTAGATCCCCCACTTCCAGCAGGGCGTCGATAAAAAACCGCAGGCCGATATCGGTGGGCAGGCGGCCGGCGCTGGTATGGGGGGCGAAGACCAGGCCCATCTGCTCAAGATCGGCCATGACATTGCGCACCGATGCCGGAGACAGGGTCTGCGGCAACATACGGCTGATATTGCGCGAGCCGACCGGTTCCCCGGTATCGAGATAGGTCTCCACGATATGGCGGAAGATATCCCGCGACCGGGTGTCCAGTTCAGAAATGTCCGGCGATGGCGTCCCGATGGACATGGTGTGCTTGGTCCTTTTGCTAGACACCATATTGGTTCCCGATTGCGGCGTAAATCGGTTGCCGATGGCACGCAACCCTTTACGCCACCAATCGGGTAGCGCTACAAGGCTGGCCATGTTTCGGCGACCGCCGATCAACATTGACCGCCGGTTCGCATCAACCGGCCTGATGGAGAAGAAAAACCATGCGACCGTCCAAACGGGCCGCCGATGAAATGCGCGCCGTCACACTGGATCGCGGCGTCTCGCGCCATGCGGAAGGATCTTGCCTGGTCAAGTTCGGCGATACCCATGTCCTGTGCACCGCGAGCCTTGAAGACCGGGTGCCGGGCTGGCTGCGCGGCGGCGGCCGCGGCTGGGTGACGGCCGAATATGGCATGTTGCCTCGCGCGACCACCGAACGCACCGGCCGGGAGGCGGCACGGGGCAAGCAGGGCGGGCGCACCCTGGAAATCCAGCGCCTGATCGGCCGCTCCATGCGCGCCGTGGTCGATCTGACTTTGTTGGGCGAGCGGCAAATCACCATCGATTGCGACGTGCTGCAGGCCGATGGCGGCACCCGCACCGCCTCGATCACCGGGGCCTGGGTGGCCTTGAACGATTGTATCGGCTGGATGCGGGCGCGGGAGATGATCGGCGACGGGGTGTTGCGCGATCATGTGGCCGCGATTTCCTGCGGCATTTATGCCGGCACGCCGGTGCTCGATCTCGATTACGCGGAAGATTCGGACGCCGACACGGACGCCAATTTCGTCATGACCGGTACCGGTGGCCTGGTTGAAGTGCAGGCGACCGCCGAGGGGCCGGCCTTCTCCCGGGATGAGTTCGACGCGCTGCTCGGGCTCGCCGAGGCCGGTATCAAGCGCCTTGTCGATTTGCAAAAGATGGCGATCGGCTGACCATGGCGGTGCGGAACCTGGATGGCGGCGCGCTTGTGGTGGCGACCCACAATGCGGGCAAGCTGCGGGAATTTGCCGACCTGCTACGGCCCTACGGATTGACCGCGCGCTCTGCGGCAGAACTCGGCCTTGCCGAACCGGAGGAAACGGGCACCACTTTCGCCGAGAATGCCCGGCTTAAGGCGCTGGCGGCGGCGGAGGCCAGCGGCCTGCCGGCGATAGCCGACGATTCTGGATTGGCAGTAGACGCGCTCGACGGCCAACCGGGCATCTATTCGGCGCGTTGGGCCGGGCCGGAGCGCGATTTTTGTCGGGCCATGCGCAATATCGAGGAAAAGCTGCAACTGGCCGGCGCCCGGGCGGCGGATCAACGGGCTGCCCATTTCGTCTGCGTCCTGTGTCTTGCCTGGCCGGACGGGGAATGCGTCGACGTGGAGGGCCGGGTCGACGGCACGCTGGTCTGGCCGCCGCGCGGCGACAATGGATTCGGCTACGATCCGATGTTCATGCCCGACGGTCATGACCGCACCTTCGGCGAAATGCCGGCAGAAGCGAAACATGGGGATGGCGGGCGGACGGGATTGTCGCATCGCGCCCGGGCTTTCGCCTTGCTCGCCGACAAGGTCCTTGGCGCAGGGGGCCGCCTATGAGCAATGCGGCCGATCCGGGTTTCGGGATCTATGTTCACTGGCCGTTTTGCGCCGCCAAATGCCCCTATTGCGATTTCAATTCCCATGTGCGTCACCAGGCGATCGACGAAACCCGTTATCTGGCGGCCTTCAAGGCCGAATTGCGCCACTACGCCGCCCTTGCGCCGAAACGGCGCGTGGACAGCATCTTTTTCGGCGGCGGCACGCCCTCACTGATGGCGCCGGGCATTGTCGGCGGGATCCTGGACGAGATCGCCGCATTGTGGCCTGTCGACGCCGGCACGGAAATCACCCTTGAGGCCAATCCGTCAAGCGCCGATGCGGATCGCTTTGCCGGCTATCGGTCGGCCGGGGTCAACCGGTTGTCACTCGGGGTTCAAGCGTTCAACGACGTCGACCTGAAGGCACTGGGCCGGCTCCATGACGTTGCCGAGGCGGAAGCGGCGATCGCGCTGGCGCGGTCGACCTTTCCACGTCTCTCCTTCGATCTTATCTATGCCCGGCCGGACCAGGGTCTCGCTGATTGGAGCGCCGAACTTGATCGCGCGATTGACCGCGCCGCCGACCATTTGTCGCTCTATCAACTGACCATCGAACCCGATACGCCCTTCGCCGCCTTGCATGCGGCGGGCAAGCTGACGGTGCCCGATGCGGACCGGGCGGCTGATTTTTATACCCTGACCCAGGAGATCTGTGAAGCACGCGGCCTGCCCGCCTATGAGATCTCCAACCATGCCGCGCCAGGGTCGGAATGCCGGCACAATCTGGTCTATTGGCATTACGGCGCCTATCTGGGCGTCGGGCCCGGAGCCCATGGACGCCTCGATATCGACGGTCGCCGCCACGCGCTCGCCCAGGAAAAGAGGCCGGAACACTGGCTCGCCCTGGTCGAGGACAAGGGGCATGGGACAGTGATCGACGATCCCTTGAGCCGTGAAGAAGCCGGGGATGAATTCCTGGTGATGGGCTTGCGGCTTGCCGAGGGAATTGATCTGTCGCGCTACGAGACATTATCCGGCCGCAGCCTCGATCCCGACCGCCTGCATGACCTTGCAGAGCACGGCATGGTCAAACGCATGGGCCGTGATCGGGTGCGGGTGACGGCGGCCGGATGGCCGGTGCTCAATGCGGTGGTGGCGGATCTTGCCGCATGACAGGGTTTGAAACCGCCCGGCACGGCGCCGTCGCCGCCGGTCATCAGGTAACCGCCGATGCGGCAGCGGAAATCCTGGCCGATGGGGGCAATGCCTTTGACGCGGTGATCGCCGCCTTGTGGACGGCTTGCGTGTGCGAACCGGTGCTGGCCTCTCCCGGCGGCGGCGGGTTCTTGATGGCCCGGGCCGGCGACCGTACCGAGTTGATCGATTTCTTTGTCGAAAGTCCGGGCCGCAAGCGATCGACCGAGACTATCGAATTTTGCGAGATCCATGCGGATTTCGGCACCGCCACGCAGGCCTTTCATATCGGCGCCGGCGCTGGTGCGGTGCCCGGATTCGTCGCCGGATTGTTTGCCACCCATGAGCGGTTGGCGACCATGCCCATGAGGCGGCTTGTGGAGCCAGCACTTGACGCGGCACGCGGCGGCGTGACGATAACCGACTTCCAGGCTTTCCTGTTCGATGTGGTGTCGCCGATCCTGACCTGGACGCCGGAGGCGCGGGCTCGGTTCGCGCCGAAGGGCGCCCTCTTCAAGGCCGGCGAGACCTATCGTAATCCGGATCTGGCGGCGGCGATCGAGATACTCGCCCGGGACGGCCCGCGACAGATTACGGAGGGCGAGATCGGCCGGGCGATGCTCGACGGCCAGGCCGAGGGCGGGCATTTAAGCACCGCCGATTTCCAACGCTACCAGGTCGCCATCCGTGAACCGATCCTACGGACCATCGACCGGACTAAAATCGCCCTCAATCCCCTGCCGGCGCTCGGCGGCGGCCTGATCGCGGCGATGCTTGACCGGATCGATCCAGGCCGGCCGGTCGACACACCGGCGATCGCGGCGGCAATTCATGCGGTTGATCGGGCCTGGCGGGCGGCACCGGACAAGGTCGACCAGCTTGCCGGCCTGGCGCCCGGCGCAGAAACCGGGCCGCCGGCAACCCGCGGAACCACTCAAGTGAGCGTCATTGACGCTGATGGCAACGGGGCGGCGGCCACCGTTTCCAATGGCGAGGGTAATGGACGGATCGTGCCGGGCTGCGGTTTCATGCTCAACAACATGCTCGGCGAGGAAGACGTCAATCCGGCGGGCTTTCACAATTGGAAGCCGGCGACCCGGCTCGGTTCGATGATGGCGCCGACCGTCTGCATGGCGCCCGATGGCGGCCTGCTGACGCTCGGATCCGGCGGGTCCAACCGGATCCGCACGGCGATTTTCCAGGTGCTGGCCAACCGGCTGGCAAACGGGCAGCCGATCACCGAGGCGATCGCCGCGCCGCGTCTGCATATTGAGCGGGAGCGGCTCGACTTTGAGGACTTTCTGACCGACGAAAGCCGCCAACTCGTAACCGAATATTTGCCCGATTACCGGTCCTGGCCGGAGCCCAATCTCTATTTCGGCGGCGTGCACGCGGTGGAGTACCGGCCCGGCCATGGCTTTGCCGGAGGCGGTGATTTCCGCCGCGCGGGGGTTTACCGAACCGCTTAAAGCCGGCTAGACCAGTCTATGAGAGCTGTAACCAGTTTCATGGGAGCGACATCATGGCCAAGGGCTACTGGATCGGGCATGTGGATATCACCGACGCGGATGCCTACAAGGACTATGTCGCCGCCAATGCCGAGGCCTTCGCCAAATATGGCGGGCGCTTCCTGGTGCGCGGCGGCGATCATGCGGTGCTTGAGGGGGAGAGCCGGACACGGCATGTGATCCTGGAATTTGCAAGCTACCAACAGGCGCTCGACTGCTATCGATCACCGGAATATCAGCGCGCCTTGAAAATTCGTCAGCCAGCATCCTTGTCCGACCTGATGATCCTCGAAGGCTATGACGGGCCGCAACCGGGGCAGGGTTAGGCCATGTCGGATTTGAAAATCGTCGTTGTCGGCGCCGCCGGCCGCATGGGGCGCGAGTTAATCCGGATGGTGACGGCCACCGATGGCGCGGTGGTCAGCGCGGCGATCGAACGGCCCGATAGCGATATGCTCGGCCGCGATGCGGGCCCCTTGGCGGGGCTTGAACCGCTTGGCGTGGAGATCACAGAGGACGCGTTGACCGCCTTCGCCCGCTCCGACGCGGTACTTGATTTCACCGTCCCGGCGGCAACGGTGGCGTTTAGCGAATTGGCCGCCCAGGCGCGGATCGTCCATGTGATCGGCACGACCGGTTTGTCCGCAGAGGACGATAGGCGCATCGAGGCCGCGGCGCGCCACGCCGTGGTGGTGCGCTCGGGTAACATGTCCTTGGGCGTCAATCTGTTAGCCGGCTTGGTCAGGCAGGCGGCGCGGGCCCTGGACCCCGAATTCGATATTGAAGTGGTGGAAATGCATCATCGGCACAAGGTCGACGCGCCATCCGGTACGGCGCTCCTGCTCGGCCGGGCGGCCGCGGAGGGCCGCGGGGTCGATCTGGACGAGCGCTCGGTGCGGGTGCGCGACGGCATTACCGGACCGCGTCAGGCCGGTGATATCGGCTTCGCCACCCTGCGCGGCGGTTCGGTGGTCGGCGAACATTCGGTGATTTTCGCCGGCGAGGGCGAGCGCATAGAGCTGACCCACAAGGCGCACGACCGTTCGCTGTTCTCACGCGGCGCGGTCAAGGCGGCCTTATGGGGCTACGGCAAGAAGCCGGGGCTCTATTCCATGGACGATGTCCTGGGTTTGGGTGAGTAGTCGGCTATCCGAACAGGTCGCCGGACAAGCCGCAATCCCCCCCCTCCCTAACCCTCCCCCTCCAAGGGGGAGGGAACATTGGCGCCGCCGCCGGTTTTTCGATTGCCTCCCTGTGCGCATAGCAGGCAATCGGTAATTCTGTGTCGATCGGCAAATCATTCCCTCCCCCCTGGAGGGGGAGGGCTAGGGAGGGGGGTCCTGCAAGGGATCAACACCTTCAGCGTTTTCGGTCCGTCCGCATCCGATCAAATCGGATGAGCGTCGGCAATCTCGTCAAGGATGGCTTGCGCGGCGGCCTTGCGGGACGATGCCGCGGTGATCGGGCGGCCGACCACCAGATGATCGGCGCCGGCACGAATGGCGTCGCCGGGGGTCATGACCCGTTTCTGGTCGTCCAAGGCGCTGCCGGCCGGGCGCACGCCGGGCGTGACGATCAACCTGTCCGGGCCCAGGATCGCCCGCATGGCGGCGGCCTCGGTCGGGGCGCAGATGATGCCGTCCATGCCGGCCTCATGGGCCTGGGCGGCGCGGCGCTCCACCAGATAGGCGGCCGAATGGGCATAGCCGGCATCGGTCAGGTCCTCGCCATCCATGGAGGTAAGCACGGTGACGGCAAGCAGCTTCAGCGGGTCGTCACCGCGCGCGGCCGCGGCCGCGGCCATCGCCTTCGGATAGGCATGGACGGTCAGGAAGGTAACATTCATCGCCATGATGGACCGCACCCCGAGGGCCACGGTGTTATCGATATCGAGCAGTTTCATATCGAGGAACACCTTGCGGCCATCGGCGATCAGATCGGTGGCGAGATCGAGGCCGCCCGCAAAGGCGAGCTGATGGCCGATCTTATAGAACGCGACCGTGTCTCCCAGTTCGTCGACAATGGCGCGCGCGCCGTCCACCGTATTCACATCGAGGGCGACGATCAGCCTGTCGCGAATGTCCGGGGCGAAATCGGTCAAAACCCTTCCCTTTCTTCGGGTCACCCTTGATGTAATACCATCGGCGCCATTCGGCCAGCGCGTCCGCCGCGACAGATTGCAGCCGGCAGCGCTTTCGCGCTTAATCGAAATCCTGGCGCTGGCGGATGGCGGCGGCGAGCGTGCCCTCGTCGAGATAATCCAGTTCGCCGCCGACCGGGACGCCATGGGCGAGCCGGGTGACTTTGACGCCGGCGCCATCCAGGCGATCGGTGATGTAATGGGCCGTGGTCTGGCCATCGACCGTGGCATTGACGGCAAGGATGATTTCGCCGATATCGCCGCCGGTCGCCCGGTCCACCAGGGCATCGATGGTCAGGTCGTCGGGGCCGATACCGTCAAGCGGCGACAGGGTACCGCCGAGCACGTGATAGCGGGCATTGATCGCCGCTGCCCGTTCCAGGGCCCATAAATCGGCGACATCCTCGACCACCACCAGAACACCGGGATCGCGGCGCGGATCGCGGCAGATGGTGCACGGATCGCTGGTATCCACATTGCCGCAGGTCCGGCATTCGACGATTTTATCCACCGCCACCTGCATGGCGGCGCTGAGCGGCACCAGAAGCTGCTCCTTCTTCTTGATCAGGTGCAGGGCGGCGCGGCGCGCGGACCGGGGCCCCAGACCCGGCAGCTTGGCCAGAAGCTGGATCAGATGATCGATCTCGGGACCGGTAATGCGTCGTGTGGTCATGGCGATTCGAAGAAAGCCCGGTGGCGTGAATCAGACATATGGTGGATAGCGATGCGGGGCAAGCAAATCGTGGCGGGGAGAAAGTGATTAATTCCAATATGCTGAATAAACCGATCCCGAGGCCGAATTATCAGCCTCGGGATCTGGTCGAGCGATGCACGGATCAATTGCGATCCGCCGATGACACCGCGTCAGCGGTTCAATTTGTTGTCGCAGGACGAAGACGCGCCGGCATCTCCGGAACATGATTTGATCGTGCGACGGGAATAGACCACGACCGGCGGACGCGGACGGACGCGGATGATATGAACTTGCGCTGCGCGCAGGCCGAGCGGGGTCAGCGTATGTTCGCCGCCGCCATCGCCACCGGGTGCGCCACCACCGCCGCCATTGGCGCCGCCACGGGCGGCGGCCGCGCCGGCGACGGAAAGGAGCATGGCTGCGGCGAGGGTCGAGGTGATCAGTTTGTTGGTCATTGGTTTTGGTCCCTTTTTGGCCTTGAAGTCAGGCCTGATTGTTTCGGTTCACACTCGGTAGTCGCGCCTCGGCCGGCGCTGGTTCAAAGAAACAAGAAAAAAATCCGCAAAAAACAAAACCCCCGCCGAAGCGGGGGCCTTGTTTCAAGGGAGGAACTGAACTTTGTTGTCTTACTGGTACCAGCAAACCCGCTTGCGGCGGTAGATGTAGCGGCCCTTGCGGTTGCTCCAGCGGCGCTTGGTCTTGAACCGGCAGACACGTTGCGGATGGTAGACCGGAGCACCGAAATGGGCGCTGAAATGGGGGTTGCCGATGGTGATCCCGAAATAACCGGGGGCGTGATGGGCCTGGGCGGCGGTGGTGGTGGCCAAGCCGGCGGTAGTGGTGATGGCGATGGCGGTGGCGATGGCTGCGATCTTGGTCATTGTTGGCGTTCCCTCAGGTGTCTTTCTTGTGTTGTCGATGATCTTAAGATGGCATCGAAATGCGGGAACGCCCGTGACGCAGGTCACACTTTGGCGGTTTGCCGAAAAACAGCCGGTTTTAACGCTTTCTGACCGGTCAGGCCGGATCGGCGGGCATTAGTCGATCCGGCAATTCGGCGATCGATGTGCAGCCGAGCTGGCCGATCGTCGATCGCAGTTCCTCCTTCAGGATGTGGATCACATGGGCGGCGCCCGGCTCTCCCGCGGCGGCGACGCCAAACATGAACGGCCGGCCGGCAAAGACGAAATCGGCGCCAACGGCGATCATGCGGGCGACATCGAGGCCGGACCGCACGCCACTATCGACCATCAAGGCCATGTCGGTGCCGATCGCTGAACGGATCGGGGCGATCATCTCCACCGAAGCCGGGCCGGCATCCAATTGCCGTGCCCCATGGTTGGAGACGACGATACCGTCGGCGCCCACGGAGCGGCAGAGTTCGGCCTCCGCCGGATCGAGAACCCCCTTGACCAGCATCTTGCCCGGCCACAGGTCGCGCAATTCCTTCAGGCGCTCCGGCGTGACATGGCCGTTCACCGCCTGACCGACCATGGCGCCCAATTCCTGGAATCCCATATCGGCCGGCAGATAGGGCTTGAACGTGACCAGTTCCGGGATGCCTTCGCGCAGGCTCGCCAGGCACCAGGCGGGGCGGGCGAGCATCTGCAGCACGGAACGGGCGTTCAGCGCCGGCGGAACCGACAGGCCGTGATAGACCTCGCGCTCCCGGCGGGTGTGGTGGGGCACGTCGACGGTGACCACCAGCACCGAATAGCCGGCGGTAATCGCCCGGCCGATCAGGGCCTTGCGGACCTCCATGTCGTTCGGAACATAGAGCTGGAACCAGGCATGGGCGCCGGCGACATCAGCAATGGTTTCGATATCGGTGGTGGCGAAGGTGCTGACCACGTAGGGGATGTTGGCGTCTTTCGCCGCGGCGGCCATGAACTCGGCCGCCCGTGGCCAAATCACGCCGGTCAGTCCCATCGGCGCCACGCCGAACGGTAGGTCGAACGTTTGATCGAGCACGCTCGCCGACAGATCCAGATTATCGGCATCGGCCATCAGGCGCGGCAACAGGGTCACCGCGTCGAGGGCCCGGCGATTGCGATCGAGCCCGACATCTGAGCCGATACCGGCGGCGACATAATCATAGGCAAAGCGCGGAATGCGGCGGCGGGCGGCGCGCTGCAGATAGGCAACGCTTGGAAAACGACGATCCAGGGACATGGGCAAACCGGTACGAAGTGGAGGTGTCACGATGGCGATACAGGCAGCGCTGCGACACTAAATCACGATTGCGCCGGCGATCGCAACTCCGCAAGGCCGGTCGGCAGTCCGTCAGACGCGCTTTGCCGCAACGGCACGCCCCAATGCGCGTCCGGCGATCGCCAGGGCGGCGATGAGAAACAGGCCGGCGGCGAAAAACGGCGCGCCTGGAAACTGCAACGCGGCACCCGGTTCGGAAAAAGCGCGAAACAATTGGGTCATCAATAGGGGCGCGATAATCGCCGTCAAACTGGCAATGCTGGTCAGCGCGCCCTGAAGCTCGCCCTGGGCATTTTCCGGTATCTGTTTCGACATGATGCCGCGCAGGGCCGGCATGGTCAGGCCGATCAGGGAAAACGGCACGATGAAGGCGAACATCATCCAGCCTTCGGTGGCCAATGCGAAGCCGATAAAGCCGATCGTGCCGGCGATCAGGCCGAGATAGGCGCTTTTCGTTTCCCCCAGACGCGGAATGATCACCCGGGTCAGGCCGCCCATGACGATGGTCACCATCAGGCCGACCATGCCCATGGACAGGCCGATATCGCGCTCCGTCCAGGAAAATTTCAGCTTGGTATAGAAAGTCCAGACCGCCGGATTGGCGTCATGGGCGATCTGGTAAAGCACCACGGCGCCGAACAGGGCGAAGACGATCGGGAAGGCGGTCATTTGCTTCATGGCGCCCAATGTATTGGCGCGGCGCCAGGAGAACGGACGGCGTTTTTCCGGCGCCAGGGTTTCGGGCAGAACCACCAGGCCATAGAGCAGGTTGAGGCCGGCCAGGGCGGCCGCGGCGAAGAACGGCACCCGGGCGCCATAGTCACCGAGAAAGCCGCCGATCACCGGGCCGATGATAAAGCCGAGACCCCAGGCGGCGCCGATCAGTCCGAAATTCTGCGCCCGTTTTTCCGGCGGCGTGACATCGGCGATGAAGGCATTTGCGGTGGCCGCCGTGGACCCGGCAATGCCGGCGATCAGGCGGCCGACAAAGAGCCAGGCGATCGTCGGCGCGAACCCCATCAGGGCATAGTCGATGCCGAAGGCGGCAAGCGAAATCAACAGAACCGGCCGGCGGCCGAACCGGTCGGACAGATTGCCAAGCACCGGGGCAAAGAGGAACTGCATGGCCGCATAACAGACCATCAGCCAGCCGCCATAGACCGCCGCATTGGCGAGATCGGAACCGGTCAGGTCGACAATCAGCCGGGGCAGGACGGGAATAATGATCCCGAGCCCGATCGTGTCGATCAACACGGTGATCCAAACAAAGGTCAGGGCGTGAGGGCTGGTCGGCTGGGTCATCAGTATAGGCGGCTTTGGCCGATATGGCGGCGTCGAAACTCAGTCGGAGACGATCCCTTCCGGCGCGGTTTCCAAATCGAAGGCGGCGGCCATCAGCGCCTTGGTGTAATCGGTTTCGGGCGCCTCGAAAATCTTTTGCGCCGGTCCGGCCTCGACCACCTTGCCGGCGCGCATGACAATGACATCATTGGCGAGCGCGCGGACCACTTTCAAATCGTGGGAAATGAACAGATAGGCGAGCCCATGGGCCTCCTGCAAATCGCGCAGGAGATCGACCACCTGGGCCTGGACGCTCATGTCGAGGGCCGATGTGGGTTCGTCGAGCATGACGAATTTGGGCTCCAGCACCATGGCGCGGGCCACCGAGATACGCTGGCGCTGGCCGCCGGAAAATTCGTGCGGATAGCGATGGCGGGTCGACGGATCGATGCCCACTTCCTTGAGCGCCTGCACCACCTTGTCGTCGCGGGCCTTGGCATTCAGATCAGGGGCGTGGATCTCCAGCCCCTCCGCGACGATTTCAGCGATCGACATGCGCGGGCTCAGTGAGCCGAACGGATCCTGGAAGACGATCTGCATGTCGCGGCGCAGGGGCTGCGTCTCCTTCCAGGTACGGCCCTGGATATCCTCGCCCTGGAAGACGATGCGGCCGTCGGAGGAGATCAACCGCAGCAAGGCGAGGCCGAGGGTGGTTTTGCCGGAGCCGGATTCGCCGACCACCCCCAGGGTTTGCCCGGCGCGTACGGCGACATCCACCCCGTCCACCGCCTTGATATGGCCGACGGTCTTGCGCAACAGGCCGCGGCGGATCGGAAACCAGACTTTCAGATCGTCGGCGGTCATCACCACCGGCGCGCGCGAATTGGCGGCCGGCGGGTCGCCCTTCGGTTCCGCGGCGAGCAGATGCTTGGTATAGGCATGTTGCGGGGCGGTGAAAATCGCTTCGGTCTCGCCATGTTCGACGATTTCACCACCTGTCATGACACAGACCCGGTCGGCCATCTTGCGGACGATGCCCAGATCATGGGTAATGAACAACATGGCCATGTGGCGCTCGGCCTGCAACTCCTTCAGCAGTTTGAGGATTTGGGCCTGCACGGTGACGTCCAACGCGGTGGTCGGTTCGTCGGCGATCAACAAATGCGGTTCGTTGGCGAGCGCCATGGCGATCATCACCCGCTGCCGCTGGCCGCCGGAGAGTTGGTGGGGATAGGATTTCAGCCGCGATTCGGGATCGCGGATACCGACTTGGTCGAGCAGGTCGACCGTGCGCCTGCGCGCCACCGCATCCGACAGGCCGCGATGGATCGACAGGATTTCACCGATCTGGCGCTCCACATTGTGCAGTGGATTGAGCGACGACATGGGTTCCTGGAAAATCATGGAAATGTCGTTGCCGCGCACCCGGCGCAGGTCGCGCTCGTCGCCGTCGAGCAGGTCCTCGCCGCGAAACATGATGCGCCCGCTCGGATGGCTGGCCGCCGGATAAGGCAGCAATTTCAATACCGACAGGGCGGTCACCGATTTGCCGGAGCCAGATTCGCCGACAAGGGCGACCGTCTCGCCGGGATCGATGGAGAAGGAGACATGCTTGACGGCATCGGTGACGGTCTCGCCCTGGGTGAAGCGGACCGACAGATCGTCAACGACGAGCAGCGGGGATTTGGCGTCGCTCATCGCAGTCCCCTACCCGAATGTCTTGCGCGGATCGAAGGCATCGCGCACGGCTTCGCCGACGAAAATCAACAATGACAGCATGACGGAAATGACGAAGAAGCCGGTAAGCCCGAGCCAAGGCGCCTGGATATTGTCCTTGCCCTGCCGCAGCAATTCGCCCAGCGACGGCGAACCGGGCGGCAGACCGAAGCCGAGGAAATCAAGGGACGTCAAGGTGGTAATGGAGCCGTTCAGAATGAACGGCAGGAAGGTGAGCGTCGCCACCATGGCATTGGGCAGCATGTGGCGGCGCATGATGGTGCGGTTGGAGACGCCGAGTGCCCGGGCGGCGTTGATATATTCGAAGTTTCTGGCGCGCAGGAATTCCGCTCGTACCACGCCGACCAGGGCGACCCAGGAGAACAACAGCAGAATACCAAGCAGGATCCAGAAGTTGGGGGTCAGCACGCTGGCAATGATCAAAAGCAGGTAAAGCTGGGGGACGGAGGTCCAGATTTCGATGAAGCGCTGGAAGATCAGGTCCACCCAGCCGCCGGAATAGCCTTGCACCGCCCCGGCGGTGATGCCGATGATCGACGAGAAAAAGGTCAGTGTCAGGCCGAATAAAACCGAAATGCGGAAGCCGTAGACCACCCGGGCGACCACGTCGCGGCCCTGGTCGTCGGTGCCCAGCCAGTTCCAATTGCCGAGCGTGCAATCGCGGTCGTCGACACCGCTCTCGTAAGCCGCGCAGCGCTCGGCCTTGGAGAACATCCAGGACGGGCGGGCCGGCGCCGGTTCCGGCAATTGCCTGTTGATGCTGCGGTAGGAATAGCGGATCGGCGGCCAGATCATCCAGCCGTTGGATTCGATCTCATCCTGGATGAAGGGATCGTGATAATCGGTAACCGCCAGAAATCCGCCGAATTTTTCCTCTGAATAGTTGATGAAGATCGGTGCCAGGATCTCGCCCTTGTAGGAAACGATAATCGGCCGATCGTTCACCAGGAACTCCGCCAACAGGGACAGGGCAAACAGCACCAGGAAGATGCGCAAGGACCAATAGCCACGGCGATTGGCGCGAAAGTTGCGCAGGCGCCGTTCGTTGAGCGGCGACAATTGAAAGCGCCCGGCGTCGGCGTTTGTCGGCGCGGTGGCGGTGTCCGTCACGTCACACCTCGCGGCTTTCGAAATCGATCCGGGGATCGATCCAGGTATAGGTGAGGTCGGAGATCAAAGTGACGACCATGCCGAGCAAGGCAAAGATAAAGGCGGAGGCGAAGACCACCGGATAGTCGCGATTGACGATCGATTCAAAACTGAGCAGGCCGAGACCATCGAGGGAAAAGATGGTTTCGATCAGCAGGGATCCGGCGAAGAAGGCGCTGATGAAGGCGCCTGGAAAGCCGGCTATGACGATCAGCATGGCGTTGCGGAAGACGTGGCGGTACTGCACCTGGCGCTCGTTCAACCCCTTGGCGCGGGCAGTCGTGACATATTGCTTGCGGATCTCGTCCAGGAACGAATTCTTGGTGAGCAAGGTGGTGGTGGCGAAAGCGGCAAGCGCCATGGAGATGATCGGCAGGGCCAGATGCCAAAAATAGTCGACAACCTTGCCGGCGAGCGACAGATCGGACCAGTTCTCCGATGTCAGGCCGCGTAAAGGAAACCAGTCGAGGAACGAGCCGCCGGCGAACAAGACGATCAGCAAAATGGCGAACAGGAAGCCTGGAATGGCATAGCCGACCACGACGACAGCCGACGTCCAGATGTCGAAATGGGAGCCGTCGCGCACCGCCTTGGCGACGCCCAGCGGTATGGAAATGCCATAGGACAAAAAGGTCAGCCACAGGCCGAGCGATATGGAAACCGGTAATTTCTCCTTGATCAGCTGAATTACCGTGGTGTCACGATAGAAGCTTTCGCCGAAATCGAAGCGCACATAATTCCAAAGCATGATGAAGAAGCGCTGATAGGCCGGCTTGTCGAAGCCGAACTGCTTTTCCAACTGCTTGATGAATTCCGGGTCGAGCCCCTGCGCACCGCGATATTTGGAGGTGATGGCATCGCCGCCGGCGCCGGGGGTGTTTATCCCCTGATTGCCGAGATCTCCGCCGCCGCCGGTGATACGTGCCGTCGCCGAGACGTCGGTGCCGGTGAGCTGGGCGATTACTTTTTCCACCGGACCGCCGGGCGCGAACTGGGCGATGACGAACGTTACCAGCATGATGCCGAACAAGGTCGGAATCATCAGTAAAATGCGGCGTAGGATATATGCGCCCAATGTGTTACCCCGCCCGGCCGATTCGTGCGGCTTTGTCCTTGTCGTACCACCAGGTCGCGGTTACGGGAAAGCCATAGCGCGGCTTTTCCACCGGCCAGCCGAACTCATCCCAGAGGGCGACCGTGTGGATCGGCTTGTACCAGTTCGGCACCCAGTAGTGGCCGGCGCGCAGCACCCGGTCAAGGGCGCGGGCGGCAATGGTCATGGCTTCGCGGCTTTTGGCGTGGATCACCTTGTCGATCAGGGCGTCAATCGCCGGATCCGCGATCCCGGAGAGATTGAAGCTGCCGGACGTCTTGGCGGCCTTGGACCCCCAATATTCGCGGATGACCTCGCTCGGCGTCGCCTCGATGACGAAACGGCGGCCGACAGCGTCGAAGTCGAATTCATCGACCCTGGACTGAAATTGCGACGGATCGACCAGGCGGAAATTGCCCTCAATGCCCAATCGGGCGAGATTTTGCACATAGGGCTGGACCACCCGTTCAAAGGACGTTGATCGGCCGAGAAATTCAATCGTCAACGGCGCACCCTCGGCATCGACGAGGCTGCTCCCCTGGCGGGTCCAGCCGGCGTCCTTCAACAGCTTGGCGGCGCGGCGCAACAAAGCGCGGTCGCGGCCGGACCCATCGGATTTGGGTGCCGACCAGGGTTCGCCGAAGACGGCTTCCGGCAGCCGGTTCCGGTGCGGATCAAGCAGCGCCAATTCCTCCGGCGATGGCGGGCCCTTGGCCATCATGTCGGAATTCTGGAAGAACGAATTGGTGCGCTGATAAAGGTCGAAGAATAGGTTCTTGTTGGACCATTCGAAATCGAAGGCGAGGCCGATCGCCTGGCGGGTGCGGGGATCGGCGAATTTCTTGCGCCTTGTGTTCAGGAACCAGCCTTGCGCACCGGCGGGCCTGTTATCGGGGAATTCAGCCTTTTTGACCCGGCCTTCCAGAATGGCCGGGAAGTTATAGTCCGTCGCCCAGACCTTGGAAAAGAAGTCCTCTCGGAACGAGATCCGGCCTTTCTTGAAGGCCTCGAAGGCGACAATGCGGTCGCGGAAGAATTCGTAGCGGACGATGTCGAAATTATGATGGCCGCGTCCGGCCGGTACGTCCCTGCCCCACCAATCGGCGACCCGCTCATATTCGATAAAGCGGCCGACCTCATAGGCGCCAACCCGGTAGGGGCCGGAGCCGAGCGGTATCTCCAGCGAGGTCTTCTCAAAGTCGCGGGTCTCATGCCAGGCCTTGGAGAGGATCGGCAGCGAGGCGACGATCATCGGCAATTGCCGGGTTTGCCGGCCGGAAAACTCGACCTCCACAAGATCGTCGGCAGGCGCGCGGACAGCGACCATTTCGCGGATCGTCTGGGAGACGCTCGGATGGCCCTTTTCCTTTAAAATGCTGAGCGAAAACGCGACATCGTCGGCCGTTAGCGGCGAGCCGTCATGGAAATAGAGGCCGTCGCGCAGATGGAAGCGGCAGAGATTGCCGTCCTTAGAAAGTTCGACCTCCCGGGCCGCCAAACCATAGACGGCATCGGGTTCGTCGAGCGCGCGGGTCATCAATGTTGCATAGATACTGAGCATGCCGGCCGGGGCGTCGCCTTTCAGCACCAGCGTGTTGAACGTATTGAAGGTCTGGAAGTTCTGGTTATAGGCCACCGTAGACGGGGTGGTGATGATCCGGCCACCCTTCGGGGCCTTCGGATCGACATAGTCGAAATGCGTGAAATCGGCCGGATATTTCAGGTCGCCGAAGACCGACAGGCCGTGGCGTGGGCCGGGCTGGGCGATCGCCGAGGCAGGCAGTAAAGGGGCGGCCGCCGCGCCGGCGGCTAGTTTCAGCGCGGTGCGCCGGTCGATGGCGCCAGCGTCGGGCCTCACTTGGGCGCCCCCGTCTTGGCGGCTTTCTCCGAGTCATACCACCAGATCAAGGGGAAACCGACGGAATAATAGGGCAGCGGATCGGGGTGGGAGAACCGGTCCCATCGGGCGACACGTGCCTTGCGCAGGGTCCAGCCGGGAACAACGTAGTGGTTCCAAAGCAGGACCCGGTCCATGGCCTTGGTGGCGGCGATCAGTTCGGCGCGGTCCTTGGCGAAAATGATGCGCCGGATCAGTTCATCGATCGCCGGATTCTTTATGCCGGCATAGTTGAAAGAGGCCGGCTTATCGGCGGCTTCCGAACCGAAGAAATCGAGCTGCTCATTGCCTGGCGAATTGGATTGCGGCCAGCCGCTATAGATGATGTCGAAATCGCGGTCGCGGACCCGGTTGATGAACTGGGAGGAATCGACAACCCGGAAGTTCATGGTGATACCCAGGCGCTTCAGGGACGCCTGGTAGCGTAGGGCGATCTTTTCAAATGTCGGGCTGGCCGACAGATATTCCAGTTGCAGCGGTTCGCCGGTCTCAGCGTTGACAAGCTGGTTGCCCTGGCGCGTCCAGCCGGCTTCCTTGAGCAATTCAAACGCCTTTCTCAAGTTCGATCGCGCGGCTTTGGCATCGGCCGTGACCGGATTGAAAAATGACTTGGTGAATACGTCCGGCGGAACCTTGTCGCGAACGGTTTCCAGGATTTCCAGTTCCTGACCTTCCGGCAGGCCGGTGGATTCCAATTCGATGCCATCGAAATAGCTGTCGTAGCGATGATATTGACCGAAGAACAAGTCCTTGTTGAGGCTTTCGAAGTCGAAGGCAAAATTGAGGGCGCGGCGCACCCGCGGGTCAGCGAGCTTGGCCCGCCGCAAATTCATGATGAAGCCGGCCATGGCGCCGCCGGAGCGGTAAGGTTCCTCGAATTCCTGCTTGATGATGCGGCCGGATTTGACGGCCGGAATGTCGTAGCCCTTGGCCCAATTGCGGGCGGTGCTTTCCGAGCGCCAATCATAGGCATCGGCCTTGAAGGCCTCGAACCGCACCGTGTCGTCACGATAATACTCGTAACGCATTTCATCGAAATTGTAGTAGCCGATATTAACATTGAGATCGGCGCCCCAGTAATCGGGTACGCGTTCCAAGATAATGGAGCGGCCGGCGACAAAAGATTTAACGCGATAGGGGCCGGAGCCGAGCGGGGGTTCCAAGGTTCCCTTCTTGATATCGCGCTTGTTGCCCTTGGCGTCGGTGCCCTCCCACCAATGTTTTGGCAGCACCAGGAGCTGCCCAAGGATTTGCGGCAATTCCCGATTGCCCGTCTGGTCGAAGGTGAAGGTCACTTCCCGCTCGCCGGTCACTTCCGCTTTGGTGATATGCCGATAATAATGGCGCTGCTTGGGATTCATCTCCACTTGTCGATCAAAGGACCAGACGACGTCATCCGCCGTTATCGGCTTGCCATCATGCCACCTGGCTTTTGGATTGAGCCGGTACGTAACCCAGCTGAAATCGTCGGGAAATTTCAAGGATTCGGCGAGCAGAACGTATTCCGCCCAGGGCTCGTCCAGCGGGGTCTTCATCAACCGCTCATAGACGTAGCCGACACCGCCGAGCACGGAGGCCTGGCCGATACCGGCCGCCGGCGCGCCTTTCGGCAGATAGGGATTGAATGTATCGAATGTACCATCGGCGGCAAAGCGCACCTGGCCCCCCTTCGGCGCATCCGGCTTGACGTAGTCGAAACGCTTAAATCCGGGCGGATATTTGAGGTCGCCGATCAGTGTCGTGCCGTGGCGCCAGGCCGGCTCTTCGGCCGCGGCGGTCGTGATCAGGGCGGGGATGAGAAAAAGGCTGAAAAAGGGCAAGACGCGCATGGGCCGGTCCGATCGCTAGGCGGGGAACTTATTCTCTATATTAGGCCGGGACGGCCGTTTATCCCACCATTGCCGGCGATTCTGACGAAATTGTAATCGTCCGGACAGACGTGGGAAAGATTTTACCGGGATCCGAAGGAGGTTCCGCAATCGGAAAAGGCGGCCGGAAATGTCCCGGCCGTTCTAAAATCCCCAACATCATAGGTCCCTATTTGGTGGACAGCAGGGTATTTACACATCTTCGGCCAGTGACCGCCCGCGCGGCAGTGCGCCGACAGTTTTCGG
Source organism: Rhodobiaceae bacterium (assembly GCA_965224185.1). GTDB lineage: Bacteria > Pseudomonadota > Alphaproteobacteria > Rhizobiales. Next base: position 2,510,621 of record OZ245042.1, read on the forward strand.
CATGACGCAATTTGAGAAAACAACGTCCGGCAGGACAGGATATTTCCCCATGGATGATCGGTGAAATCGACATCAAGCCCACCGCACCTGTCTTCGCCCGGCTTGACCGGGCGATCCAGTATACACCGTGGTCCGCGATCCGTTGACGACGATAAGTTCTTGATATTAAACGAACAACCCGGCGGTTACTGGATTGTCCGGTCAAGCCGGGCAATGACAATGGGAACCCAGACGATCGTCCAATTGCCTTATTCGGCGGGCAGGGGCGCCGGATTGTCGGACAGGGTGCGCAAATAGGCGATGACCGCGGCCCGGTCTTCCGGCTTTTTCAGGGTGAGCGCCATTTTGGTTTTCTTCACATAGTCGGTCGGCTTGGTCAAAAACCCGTCGAGATGGGCATAGGTCCAAGTCTTGTCGCTGCCGAACTCGGTCAGGGCGGCGGAATATTTATAGCCGCTCATGGTGGCGATTTCCCGGTTGACTATGTCCCATAGATTCGGCCCGGCCTTCGAGGCGCCGCCATTGTCGGCAGTATGGCAGGACTGGCATTTCTTGAACACTTTCTCGCCCTTGGCGAGGTCCGCGGCGGCAATCCTGGCGGCCAATGAAACCGAACCCTCGCCATCGGCGGAAGCGGCCTCTGATTCGCCGCCCGATGCCTCCGGCGTCGCTGCTCCGGCGACCTCGATCACATAGCCGGGCGCGTCGGGCTTGCCGGCATCGAAAAGGGCGCCGCCGACAATATTGAGGCCCATGAGAAGGAGCACGGTCGCCAGCACGGCGCCGACGAATTTGTTGATTTCGAACGAATCCATGGACAGTAAGCTCCGTGATCAATCCGCGCCGATAAAGCGTGTTCTTCGAATTGGCGCGGACCCTACAGGCATTGCCTATCGAGTGTCCATATCTATAAAGGGGGCGTCCTGGGACAATTCGCCACCGTCGAATACCGGCAATATCGGGAGCCTCATGACCGACCGGACCATCATTCTCATCCCCTCGCGGATGACCGCCACGCGGCTGCCCGGCAAGCCTTTGGCGATGATCGGTGACGCGCCGATGGTGGTGCATGTATGGCGGCGCGGCCGGGAGGCCGGTATCGGCCGGGTGGTGGTTGCCTGCGACGACCAGCGGATTGTCGACGTGGTATCGGAGGCCGGTGGCGAGGCGGTCCTCACCGATCCGAATCACCCGTCAGGCTCCGACCGGATTTACGAGGCATTGCAGGCGATCGATCCGGACGGCGCCTATTCGACGATCATCAACCTGCAGGGCGATCTGCCGTTCATAGAGGCGCAGCCAATCCGCGCCTGTCGGGATCTGCTTGATGACCGGGAGGTCGACATTTCTACCGCGGTCCTTGAAATCGTCGACGAGCGGGAACGCACCGATCCTCACGTGGTAAAGATGGTCGGATCGCCGGTCGGCGACAAACGCTTTCGGGCGCTTTACTTCACCCGGGCCACCGCGCCCCATGGCGACGGGCCGCATTATCATCATATCGGCATATACGGCTATCGCCGGTCCGCGCTGGAACGGTTCGTATCGCTGCCGCCCTCCCCCCTTGAGACCCAGGAAAAACTGGAACAATTGCGGGCGCTCGAAGCGGGCATGCGTATCGATGTCGGCCTGGTCGACACCCTGCCGGTGCCGGTCGATACGCCGCAAGACCTTGAAAAAGCGCGGGCAATGCTGCACCAAGGCGCCCTCAATCGCTAGTCAAGGGGCAGGTTCGGTGAAAAAAATCGTATTCCAGGGCGAGCCCGGCGCCAATTCCCATATTGCCTGCCGGGAGGTTCATCCCGATTATGAAGCGGTCCCCTGCCCCACATTCGAGGATTGCTTCGCGGCGATCGCCAACGGATCGGCGGATCTGGCCATGATTCCGATCGAGAATTCCGTCGCCGGGCGGGTTGCCGACATTCATCACCTGCTGCCGACATCGGGCCTGCATATTATCGGCGAGTATTTTCTGCCCATCAATCACCAATTGATGGCGCCGAAAGGCGCGACGCTGGAGACCATCAAGGCGGTGCATTCCCATGTCATGGCGTTGGGGCAATGCCGGCAGACCCTGCGCGGCCTGCGCCTGACACCGGTCGTCGCCGCCGACACGGCCGGCGCGGCGCGGATGATCGCCGAGGTCGGCGATCCGAGCGAGGCGGCGATCGCCTCGCGTCTGGCCGCGGAGGTCTATGGCCTCGACATTCTGTCGGAGGATATCGAGGACGAAGCGCATAATACGACGCGATTCCTGATCCTCGCCGATGCCGCCGATTGGGCGCCACCCGATGACGGGCCGGTGATCACGACGTTCCTGTTTCGCGTGCGCAACGTGCCGGCGGCGCTCTATAAGGCGATGGGCGGTTTCGCTACCAATGGCATAAACATGACCAAGCTGGAATCCTACCAGCTCGGCGGCCGCTTCTACGCCACCCAATTCTTCGCCGACGTGGAAGGCCATCCCGATGATCGCGGCCTGCGCCTGGCGCTCGAAGAAATCCGGTTCTTCTGCCGCGAGCTCAACATTCTCGGGGTCTATCCGGCAAGTCCGTTCCGCGCCGAAATCGCCGAGCGGGCCGATCCGGACGCGGAGGACTGACCGGCCGATTTCCGATCAGTCAGTCGGCGTCCACAAAGGCCCTCACGATCCAGTGAGCGATGGCCATGGACATCGGGGCCAACAGTCCGTCTGGATGGGTGCGATCAAGCATGGCGCGCACTTCGTCCTTGTCGAACCAGCGGCAATCCTCCAATTCCTCGTCGTCGGGGATCACGTCGCGGCTCAAGGCTTCCCCATGGCAGCCGATCATCAGCGAGGTCGGAAACGGCCAGGGCTGGCTGGCGTAATAATTGACCCGTCCGATTTTGATGCCCGCTTCCTCGGCGATCTCCCGGCGTACCGCGTCCTCGATGGTTTCGCCGGGCTCGATGAAACCGGCCAGGCAGGAATACATGCCGGGCGGAAAATGCGGCGAGCGGCCGAGCAGGCAGTCATCGCCGTCGACGGCGAGCATGATCGCCACCGGATCGGTGCGCGGAAAATGGCTGGCGCCGCAGGCCGGGCAATCGCGTTTATAGCCGCCCTGGTCGATGGCGGTCGCGGCGCCGCATTTGGCGCAGAATTGGTGATTTTGGTGCCAGTGCAGGAGCGATCGGGCCTGGGCCAGCCGCCCCAGATCGTCCTTGTCGACGCTGCCCTGGAGAGCAAGCGAGCGCAGGTCGATCAGCTTCAAGGGGCCGGCGTCATCCACCGTATCCTTGTCCGCCGTGACAAAGGCAGCGAAACAGGGACCGTGATCGTCGACACCCAGAAACACCGCTTCCGACCGGTCGGTGCCCAGACGATCGGCAAGCGCGCCGGAATGATGGATGGCCAGCGGATTGTGGGATATGTCGAGCAGGGGCCGGTCGTCGACATAGAGCACGAAGCGGATATCGGGACGGCGGATTGCGGCGGCCAACCAATTCGGATCCTCCCGGCGCGGCGCCTGGCGGTCGATTTTACTGCCGGCGAAGCCGGTCAATCGGGACGGTTCGCTATCGGAAAAAGTAATCGGCGCCATGCAGTCCTCGTGGTCCTGTCGACAAAACCCACGCTTTGCATAGGCTAATTGGAGAGGCGGTCAACCAGTTTGGTGATCAATTGGTCGCGGGCGGCACCATCGTAGGCGACCGGCGGCACCGCGCCCCAGACCGGTCCAGGCCAGGCGGCGTCATCCTCGAACCGGCCGATAATGTGGACATGCAATTGCGGGACCTGGTTGCCGAGCGCGGCCACATTGAGCTTGTGACAGCCGGTGACTTCGCGCAAAGCGATGCCGGCGCGGGCAATCTCCTCCATCAACCGGCTTCGGTCTTCGGCGGTCAGGTCGATGATTTCGATCAGGCCGGTCACCCTGGGGACCAGGATCAGCCAGGGATAGTTGGCGTCCCTGGCGAGCCGGACGGTGCACAAAGGCAGGTCGAGAACGGCGACACTGTCGCTCTCCAGGCGCGGATCGAGAAAATCACTTGCAGTCATGGCCGGCCTCGACGATGCGCGTTGCTGACACTCTTTCGAGACTATAGACCGTGACGGGCGGAAGGAACATTGCCAACAGGACCCGGATCGGGCACCTCGTCCCAGAATTCAGCGTCATCCCGTGCGCTGCGCGGCGCGTGCGGGATGACACGGAGAATTTCCGACAAACTCAAAAATAGAGGTGCGACGGACTACAATTTGCGCAAGGAAACCTGCTCGATGCGGTGGTCTGCGCCCTTGCGCAGGATCAGGTCGGCCCGCGGCCGGCTTGGAAAGATGTTTTCGTGCAGGTTGAGAAGGTTGATGTTGGTCCATAATTCATTGGCGATTTCCAGCGCCTCGGTCTCGCCGAAATCGGCATATTTGCGGAAATAGGATTGCGGGTCCCGGAACCGCGTCTCGCGCAGGCGCATGAAGCGCTGCACATACCAGGTGCGCAGCACCTCTTCATCGGCGTCGAGATAAATGGAAAAATCGAAAAAATCGGAGACGAAGGGGATCGCCTTGCCGTCCTTGGGCAGATTGTAGGTCTGCAACACGTTCAGGCCTTCCAGGATCAGGATATCGGGACGATCGATGGTCATCGTTTCATCGGGAATGACATCATAAGTCAGATGGGAATAGACCGGCGCCGCAACGCGGGCGCGGCCGCCCTTGATATCGGACAAGAATTTCAACAGCCGCGGCAGGTCGTAGCTTTCGGGAAATCCCTTGCGGTTCATGATGCCCTGGCTTTCCAGGACCGCATTGGGATGAAGAAAGCCGTCGGTGGTCACCAGGTCCACCTTGGGACTGAGCGGCCAGCGCACCAGCAGTTCGCGCAGGATCCGCGCGGTGGTCGACTTGCCGACGGCCACCGAACCGGCAATGCCGATAATGAAGGGCATCTTGCCGTTATGGGTTCCGAGGAAGTCTTGCGTCGATTGGTGCAGGCGGGCGAATGCCTCCACGTAAAACGACAGAAGCCGGGACATCGGCAGATAGATCTTGATGACCTCGTTGATGGAGATCGGGTCGTTGAGAGAGTGCAGGCGCTCCACTTCCCGCGGCGTCAGCGTCAGCGGCGTGTCGGCGCGCAGGCCGGCCCATTCATTGCGGTCGAAGACCTGATAGGGGGACAATTCCCGCGCCGATACCTGATCCATCATCGTGACTTCCGGCGCCTTTGACCGCCGGCCGCATGCTACTTTTTGCGCGCCGCCTTTTCCGCCAGACCGCTCTGCCCGGTCCGGCTTTGCAATTCCTGCATAACGTCTTGCAGGGAAACGCCGGAAACTTCAAGGACAACCAACAGATGATAGAGGAGGTCGGCTGCCTCCGTGCAAACGGCATGCGGATCCTCGCGCAATGCGGCGATCACCGTTTCGACGGCTTCCTCACCCAGTTTTTGCGCGCAATCGCAGATACCTTTGCCGGCTAATTTCGCGGTATAGGAAGAGCCGTCTGTGACGGCGGCCCGTTCGGCGATGATCGCGGCGAGATCATCAAGGGTGAAGTCGGTCATGGGCAAGGCTGCCATGGTTTGGTTGGATTCAACGATCCAATCATACCTGCCCGGTGCAAGCTGGATTGTCGGGGTCTCCCCCTCCCTAGCCCTCCCCCTCCAGGGGGCAGGGCTATCGCATATGAGTCATGAGTTCGATGAGGAATGTATCGTCCCATGCTGCACGTTGTCGTTTCATGTTGAGCGAAGTTTTTTTCGGATGGGCTCGCAATATATTCATGGTCAGATGGCGCAAGGTGGACAGATTTCGCGGTGCGTTGCCTTTGCGGCTGCGCGACAAATCTTCCTGGAAGACGACATCCAGCGCCCGATGCAGATGATTTTCGATTGCCCAATGGGCGCGCACCATCTGCAAGACGGCGCTGGCTGGAAAGCAGCGCGACAAGGCGACCCAATGGGTGTCGTGGCTGGTTTTGCCGGCCTCGCCGCGCCAATTGTCGATGCGGGCCACCGCCTGAAGGCCCGTCAGGGGGCTCTTGGCGGTCTTCGGCAACGCCACCACAAGGGCCGTGCGCCGCTCGTGGCGGCCATGGCCGCGATCGACGGTCTCGGCCCGGCTCGCCGTCTCGTCGGCGGCGGCAAGGGCCGCCTTGGCGGTGGCCAGAAGCTTCGGTTGATTGCCCTTCACCTTCAACGCATAATCCCCGCCCGCCTTGCAAATCGCCTGTGCGATCTTGGCGTTGCAATACAACGCGTCGCCGGTCACCACACAGTGTTTCAGGCTCAACAGCGACACGATCTCCAGCGCCGCGTCGCTCTCCCGGCCGCCCGGGGCTTCGGTTTGCGCCAGAACCAACCGGGTTCGCTCGGCAAAGGCGGCAACCATCATCTTCGGCATATGGGCGCGGCCCTTGTCGTAGGCCCGCCGCAGGCTCTTGCCGTCGAGCGCCACGACCCCGCGCGCCGCCGGCAGCTTCGCCGCCGTGCCGAAGGCGGCCGTAAAGCGCATGAAGATGGTGCTGAAGGCGGTTGCATCGAGCAGCCGAAACACCCGGCTGAAGGTGTCGTGGCTGGGAATGCCGTGCTCCAGGGTCAAGAATTGCTCCAGAAGAGGCCGCTTGGCCTTGCCGAATTCCTCCATTTCGGCACAGCTTTGCGCCCCGCACAGGCTGGCTGCCAGGGCAATAAACAGGATCTCGCACAAGTCGTGACGCGCCGTATAATCCCGCGGATCGGGCAAAGCGGAAAAAATGCTGAAAAACGTATCCATCAAGACCTCCTGAAAAATCAGGAAACCTTGAAGAATCCAAACCAAACAAAAACACAAGACATAAATTACTCATGTGCGATTCCCCTGCCCCTCCAGGGGGGAGGGAATGGGGCCGTGTCGATCGCACCCTCGGCGGCAATTTCTTTTCGTCCGAATACGCTTTGTTACACATGATCATCGAATAGCACCGTATTGATATGACTTGGAACCGAGCTGGAAGACCGGTGCGGCCTGATCCCCTCCCCCCTGGAGGGGGAGGGTTAGGGAGGGGGGGACCTTGCTTCGTCCAGGTCATCCAATCGCATGGCAAGGCCGGCGGCAGCCATGTGGCTTTTGGCCTCGCCGATCGTGTGGTCGCCAAAATGGAAAATGGAGGCGGCGAGCACGGCGGTGGCGTGGCCGTCGCGGATGCCGGCCACCAGGTGATCAAGGGTCCCGACGCCGCCCGAGGCGATGACCGGAACATGTACCTTGTCGGCAATGGTGCGCGTTAACGGGAGATCGAAGCCGTCGCGGGTGCCGTCGCGATCCATGGAGGTAAGCAGCAATTCGCCGGCGCCGCGTTCCACCATGTCAACGGCGAAGGTCACCGCATCGATGCCGGCCGGGGTGCGGCCGCCATGGGTGAAAATCTCCCAGCGGGGCGCCTCTCCTTGCGCCGATACGCGCTTGGCGTCGACGGAGACGACAATGCATTGATTGCCGAACTTGTCGGCGGCCCGGCGCACGAAATCGGGATCATTGACCGCCGCCGTATTGATCGACACCTTGTCGGCGCCGGCCTTCAAGAGATTGCGGATATCCTCGATTTCGCGGATGCCGCCGCCGACGGTGACGGGCATGAAGCATTCTTCGGCCGTGTGGCGCACCACATCGAGCAGGATGCCGCGCTTTTCGTGGCTGGCGGTGATATCGAGGAAGCACAATTCGTCGGCGCCAGCGGCGTCATAGGCCTTGGCGGCCTCCACCGGATCGCCGGCATCGACCAGATCGACGAAATTCACGCCCTTGACCACGCGGCCGTCTTTGACGTCGAGACAGGGAATGATGCGGTATTTCAGGGTCATGGCGCCGCTTTCGCCCCCTTGATCAGGGCAAGCGCCTCCTTGGCATCCACCCGCCCGTCATATAGGGCGCGGCCGGATATGGCGCCTTCCAGGATGGCGCAATCGGGGTCGAGCAACCGTTTTATATCGGCGATCGAGGCGAGGCCGCCCGATGCGATAACGGGGATCGAGACGGCCTGGGCGAGCGCCAGGGTGGCGTCCATGTTCAGGCCTTTCAGCACCCCATCACGATCGATATCGGTATAAATGATCGCCGCGACACCGGCATCTTCAAAGCGTTTGGCGAGATCGATCGCCGACAATTCCGACGTTTCCGCCCAGCCTTCAACCGCGACACGGCCGCCGCGGGCGTCGATGCCGACGGAGATGCGGCCGGGATGGCGTTTGCAGGCGGCGCGCACCAGATCGGGATCACGGACGGCGACGGTGCCCAGAATCACCCGGGCGATGCCCTTATCCAGCCAGGCATCAATGCCCGCCTGGTCGCGAATGCCGCCGCCCAACTGCACCGGCATGGCGATGGCGGCAAGGATCGCTTCAACGGCGGCGCCATTGACGCTTGACCCTGCAAAAGCGCCGTTCAGGTCGACCACGTGCAGATATTCAAAGCCCTGATCTTCAAAGGCGCGCGCCTGGGCCGCCGGATCATCATTGAACACCGTCGCCTGATCCATGTCGCCAAGCTTCAGGCGCACGCATTGGCCGTCTTTCAAGTCGATGGCGGGGAACAGGATCATGGCCGCCACCTCAAAAAGTTGCCGATCAAGGACAATCCGAGCCGCTGGCTCTTTTCCGGGTGGAATTGGGTGCCGATGAGGTTGTCGCGGGCGACGATCGCCGTGACCGCGCCGCCATAATCCGTCGTGGCGACGATATCGGCCGGATTGTCGGCGGCCAGGTGATAGGAATGGACGAAATAGGCGTGCAGGCCGTCCGGACCGGTGGGAATGCCGGCAAGAACCGGATGCTCGTGCGTGACATTGAGCGTGTTCCACCCCATTTGCGGGATCTTGAGGCCGGGGTCGGCCGGTTCGATGAGTACCACGTCGCCGGGAATCCAGCCGAAGCCATGGCTGGTGACCTTTTCCAGGCCGCGATCGGCCATCAATTGCATGCCGACGCAGATGCCCAGAAAGGGTGTGCCGCCAACCTCCACGGCCTCGCGGAGCGCCTCGACCATGCCGTCGACCGCATAAAGACCGGCGCGGCAATCGGCGAAGGCGCCGACGCCGGGCAGGACGACGCGCTCGGCGCGGGCGACCTGTTGCGGGTCGGCGGTGACGGCGATTTCCACATCGAGACCGGCATCGCGGGCGGCGCGTTCGAAGGCTTTTTCGGCGGATTTCAGATTGCCGGAGCCATAATCGATAATGGCGACGCTCACCGATCGGCTCCGGGCTCTGAAAACAGGCCGACAACCCCGGGCGCGGCTGGTTGCGGAACCGGTGGCTTCGACAGTTGCTGCCCGGTCGTGGATCCGGCGGATACGGCCTTGTTACCGGTCCAGCGGTCGAAAAACCGGGTTTCGCAACCATCAAGCCCATCGCCGGCAACGACGTCGATCATGCGCCAATTGCTGCGGGAAAAGGTCCAGCGGCGCAGGGTATTGGCTTCCATGGCGAAGAGCAGGTTAAAGGCAATTGAGGCGACAAGCATGGCGGCCGTGCCAAACAGGCTGGCGATACCAACCACGGCAAATCCAGCCACCAGATAGAGGACCAGGCCAAACCACAATTGGTGCGCAATCAGCCAGGGGACGGCGAAGGCCAGGGCCCAGAACGAAAACTGCTCGGGAATGAACTTTAGCCGCAGGGAATCGCGTTCGGGGTCGCCGGTCGATTGCAGGGGCGCGTGAACGGTATAGATGGTCATGACACTCTAGTCGCCGAGGCGGCCCTTGGTCGACGGCACTGCATCGGCCATGCGCGGATCGATCTCCACCGCCCTGCGCAGCGCCCGGGCCACCGCCTTGAAGCATGTTTCGGCGATGTGGTGGCCGTTGACGCCGTAAAGCGTTTCGATATGCAAGGTAAGGCCCGCATTGACCGCAAAGGCACGGAAGAATTCCTCGCAGAGCTCGGTATCGAATTCGCCGATCTTGGGACGGTCGAAGGCGACAGTCCAGACCAGGAACGGCCGTCCCGACAGGTCCAGCGCGCAGCGGGTCAATGTCTCGTCCATGGGCAGGTGCACATCCGCATAGCGGGTAATGCCGGCGCGGTCGCCAAGTGCCTTGTGCAAGGCCTGGCCAAGCGCGATCCCCACATCCTCCACCGTGTGATGCTGGTCGATATGCAGGTCGCCCTTGGCCTTGATCGTCATATCGATCAGGGAATGGCGGGAAAGTTGCTCCAGCATATGGTCGAAAAAGCCGATCCCCGTCGCCACGTCATAGCGGCCGGTGCCGTCGAGGCTGACGGCGACGGAAATATCGGTTTCCTTGGTCGACCGGCTTATATCTGCCGCGCGCATGCGCTTCTCCGATTATATCGGTGGGTTCCGGGCCGGGTCTTAGCAGGACAGTGGAAAAAAGGCCATATTGTACCGGGTCGGAGCGTCAATATTCGAACTAGAGGATGTCCCTGACTTGAGGGTGTGTTTAGACGGAGCGATTTTGGCCGAGCTGCAGGAGGCAACCGCAGGGGTTTGCCCAGATGTGTCCAATTCGGCGCCGCGAAAGCTTGAAAATCAGGCAGGTTTCCTGCGCTTCCGCTTCTTGAACTGGGCGCATCTGGACAAATCTAAACACACCCTCAAGTCAGGGACACCCTCTAGAGCGTCGATCGATCACGGGCTGGCGATTTGCATCCGCTGCATTTCAGACTACATAAGGCTGCGGCCGGCGGCATAACGCCGGTGCGGGGCGTTTCGGAAGGCTTTTGACGATCCAATCGGTTCCGGGGCGCTGCCAATGGAGAGCGTTTATGACCGAATCCCCCTACGATCCCTGGCACGGGACGACAATTCTGACTGTCCGCAAGGCAGGCAAGGTGGTGATTGCCGGCGACGGCCAGGTATCGCTCGGCCAGACGGTGATCAAGCATTCGGCGAAAAAGGTGCGGCCTTTATCGGGCGGCAAGGTGATTTCCGGGTTCGCCGGGGCGACGGCGGATGCCTTCACCCTGTTCGAGCGGCTGGAAGCCAAGCTGGAACAATATCCCGAACAATTGATGCGGGCGGCGGTGGAGCTCGCCAAGGATTGGCGTACCGACAAGTATCTGCGTCACCTGGAGGCGATGATGATCGTCGCCGACAAGGCCGTGACCCTGGTGATTACGGGAAACGGCGATGTTCTGGAGCCGGAAGGCGACGTGATGGGCATCGGGTCGGGCGGCAATTACGCGCTCGCCGCGGCGCGCGCCCTGATCGACAGCGACCACGATGCGGAAATTGTTGCCCGCAAGGCGATGGGGATCGCAGCGGAAATCTGCGTTTACACCAACGACAATGTGGTCGTGGAGACCTTGGACGCGGCGGATTAGGATTTTTTTGAAATGTTGACGGACAAAGACTTGCAGGCGGCCGTGGCGGCCGACGTAATTACTGCCGATCAGGCGAAGGCGCTGCGTCATTTCGCACGTAACGAAGACATTATCGCCGATCCGGTCGATCCGGGCGAGGAACGGTTCACCTTTTATCGCGGTTTCAACGACATCTTCATCGCCATCGGTACGGCCTTGCTGATGGGCGGGGTATTGGTGCTGATGAACAATATCCCCAATTGGGTGGTCGGCGCGGCGATTACGCTTGCCGTGTTCTGGGGTCTGGCCGAATACATTACCGGGCGTTTGCGGCTGGTGCTGTCGAGCATTTTTCTGGCGATCGGAATTTCCGGTTTGGCGGCGGTCTTGTTGGCCTTTGCGGCAGGGGCGGTGGCGCAGTTCGGCGATGTCAAGGTGACCATGATTTGGGTGCCGTTGGGCGCGCTGATCGGCGCGGTCCTTTTCTATGCGCGATTTCGATTGCCCTTTGCCCTTTTGCTGATCGCCGGGTTCTTGACCGGCACGATCCTGGTGCTGGGCTATCAATTTTATCCCGCCCAAATCGCAACCTGGCGGGACGGCGTCATTTTCTTATGCGGACTTGCCAGTTTCGCCACCGCCATGACCTTCGACCTGAAGGATCCGATGCGGACAAGCCGTTTTGCCGATTGCGCCTTCTGGCTGCACCTGATCGCAGCGCCGATGATCGTGCATCCGCTGATCTCCTGGGTGGCACCGAAATTTTTCGATCTGACCGGCACCGCAGCCCTGATGATCATGGTGATCACCGGGATCATTGCCATCGTCGCCCTGATTATCGATCGGCGGGCGATCCTGGTGTCATCGCTGATTTACGCCGGAAGCGCGCTTGGTTACGCGTTTCGGCAGACCGAGATCCCCGATACCACGGTTTTGATGTTCACACTGGGCGTTCTCGGCGCCGCGGTCATCATACTCGGTGTCGGCTGGAAACCGCTGCGCCGGGCGCTGCTCGTGCTCGCCCCCTCCTCCCTTGCCCTCAACAGGCCCTGACATGACAAACTTCTCGCCCCGTGAAATCGTCTCCGAACTGGACCGCTACATAATCGGCCAGAAGGACGCCAAGCGCGCCGTGGCCATCGCCTTGCGCAATCGCTGGCGGCGGCAGCAGCTTGAAGGGCCGATGAAGGAAGAGGTGCTGCCGAAGAACATCCTGATGATCGGGCCGACAGGGGTCGGCAAGACGGAGATCTCGCGGCGGCTCGCCAAGCTCGCCAATGCGCCTTTCCTGAAAATTGAAGCGACCAAGTTCACCGAAGTCGGCTATGTGGGCCGGGACGTGGAGCAGATCGTTCGCGACCTGGTGGAATCGGCGATCCTCATGGTGCGCGAGGACAAGCGCCGCGATGTGCAGGCGAAGGCCCATGTGGAGGCGGAGGAGCGGGTGCTGGAAGCCTTAGTCGGCCCGGCGGCGAGCCCGGCGACCAAGGACAGCTTCCGGCAAAAGCTGCGCGACGGCCTGCTCGACGACAAGGAGATCGAGATCGAGGTCTCCGCCAGTCCGTCGATGCCCAGTTTCGATATTCCCGGCATGCCCGGCGCCAGTGTCGGGGTGATGAATATCGGCGATATGTTCGGCAAGGCCTTTGGCGGCGCCAAGAAGACGAAGCGGATCTCGGTGCGCGATTCCTATGAGCTCCTGATCGCCGAGGAATCCGACAAGCTGCTGGATGACGACCAGGTGGTGCAGGCGGCGATCGACGCGGTGGAAAATAACGGCATCGTGTTTCTCGACGAGATTGACAAAATCTGTGCCCGGGAAGGCCGCCATGGCGGCGATGTCAGCCGCGAAGGCGTGCAGCGGGATCTGTTGCCGCTGATCGAAGGCACCACCGTGTCGACCAAGCACGGTCCGGTGAAGACCGATCATATCCTGTTCGTGGCGTCGGGCGCCTTTCACATCGCCAGTCCGGCGGATCTGTTGCCCGAATTGCAGGGCCGGCTGCCGATCCGGGTGTCGCTCCGGCCACTGACCGGCGAGGATTTCCGCCGCATTTTGATCGAGACCGAGGCCAGCCTGCCGAAACAATATGTGGCGCTGATGGGGACGGAGGGCGTGACGCTGACCTTCACCGACGATGCCATCGACGCCATTGCCGATATCGCGGTGGAAATCAACACCACGGTGGAAAATATCGGCGCCCGGCGCCTGCAGACGGTGATGGAAAAGGTGCTCGATGAGATCTCGTTCACCGCCGCCGATCGCAGCGGCGAGGAAGTGGTGATCGATGCCGACTACGTGCGCGACAATCTGGGCGACCTAGCGAAAAACGCCGATTTGAGCAAATTCATTCTGTAGAAGGCATTGTGTTCAATCGGATTAGCTACGAATTATGAAGTCGTCATTCCCGCGAAAGCGGGAATCCAGGGCAATTGAACCGAGGCTTTTCCCTATGGCCCTGGATTCCCGCTTTCGCGGGAATTGTCTGTTTGAATTGAATTGTGGATCCAATCTTCGGCTAAACGCGTTAAGGTGGCTTACATCGGTTTGCATGGATGCAAACCTATCGGCGTTCAAGCGCCACGCAGGCTTCACGCGCCATCGGACGCGGCGCCCGTTCGGGCTTGCGCAATCGCAATGGTATCATACTCATTGCGATTGCGTATTAGCTCTCATCCCGCGCCGCCGCCTTGCGTAGTTGATGGATCAGGTCGGCGAGGGACTCGTCGGAGAGTTTGTCGATCTTTTCCGCCAGGAGATTGGTGAGCTCGGTGGCTTTCGGCGCCAGGCCGCCGGTATTTATGGCGATTTTCGGATCGGAGATCTCGGCAAGCCGCTGCAATTCCTCCGCCTCGTCCCAAATCACGTTGAAATAGGCGATAATTCGCTGGACCATGAACCAGGTAGGCCGGCCGCGGCGGCCATGTTCGAGCGCCGACAGATAGGCGCTGGACACATCCAGGGCCTTGGCCATTTCCTTCAGTTTGAGACCGCGCTGGGCGCGTAGTTCGCGGATTTTGGCGCCGAACGGGGTCATGGGTCAGTTTTGAACATCTGCGCGTATGTCAACCTGGTCGACGCCATCTCATATCCGAACCGGCCGGCGGCGGCGAATGCGCACGTAGAAGGCGCCATCGCCACCATGGGCATTATGAGCGGACTGCATCCCGGAGACCAGCGCGCGGAATTCGGGCTGCTGCAGCCATTGCGGCACGGCGCGCCGCAGGACTCCCCGCCCGGAGCCTGGAAGTCCGTCATCGCTGTCCGCCATGCGACCCTTACCGGTAATGACCAGGACCATGCGCGCGCCACGCTGTTGCGCCTGGCGCAGGAAGGCCATCAGCCGCGTATGGGCCTGATGCTGTGTCAGGCCATGCAGATCAATACGCCCGTCCAAGTCGAGGGCGCCACGGGCGAGCCGCTGCACGGTGCGGCGATCGATCGGTGCAAGACCCGGTTGGCGCACCGGCGCGGCGGATGCTGGTGTTGCCGGTCGGTCCGGCGGGCTCCGGACTGGCGGATCGGGCTTGACCACCGGCGATCGCATCCTGCCTTTTTTCGACGCATTACCGCTCGCTTCCGGCGGCTCGGTGTCGACGGGATCCCGGTCGATGTTCGGGGTCATGTCACGGGTCACCCGGGTCCATAATGCCCGTTCCTCTTCCGTCAGGGTGCGGCGGGAGGTTCGGTCATTGCCCATCAACCGCCCTCCCCCGGTTGATCGCGCGGCTGCAGGATCACGAAATCCACCGGGTGGCGGACCCGCCCCGCAATGGCGCCGGCCTCGGGTCCGGAGCCGAAAAAGATGTCGCCGCGCGCCGGGCCGATAATCGCCGAACCGGTATCCTGGGCGATCATCAGTCGGCTAAAGGATTTGGTTTCATCCCCCGGGCCGACCGGCAATTGCCCGGCAATCCAGACCGGCATGAGAAACGGATAAAGGGATCTGTCGACCGCCAGGCTGCGTCCGGCGGTCAGGGGCACACCACCGGCGGCGACCGGTCCATCCCGATTTTCGCCGTCAGTCGATTGGCGAAAGAAAATGAAGGATTGATTGCGGTGCAGGATGTCGTCGACCCGGTCGGGATTTTCGGCGAACCAGGCCCGCAAACCGTCCATGGTCGCCTCTTCCAGGGTCAGTTCGCCGGCATCGACAAGCACCTTGCCGATTGCCGTATAGGGATGGCCGGATTTGCCGTCGAAGCCGACGCGCATGATCGTGCCATCGGTCAATTGGATGCGGGCGGAGCCCTGGACATGGATGAAAAACGCATCCACCGGGTTATGCAGCCAGACCAGTTCCAGGCCGCGACCGGCAAGAGCGCCGGTTTCGATCGCCTGGCGATCGGGATGCATGACCAGCGATCCGTCCGGCAGCCTTCGGGCAAACCGGAAGCCTGCCGGCAAGGACTCAGGCCGGCTTTCGTCGTCGATTTTGACCAGATCCGGCGGCCGGCGGTAGAGCGGTACGGAAAAGTGGTCGGTGGGCACCCGCGATCCGGTGACCAGGGGCTCGTAGTAGCCCGTCACGAAACCGCTTGGCGAGGCGCCAGTCGGCCGAACCGGGTGAAAGTGGCGTTCGAAGAAAAGACGCGCGGCCTGGTCATTGCCGGCATCCACCTGCAGGGCCTTGGCGCAGACCGCCAGATAGACCTGCTCCGCCGGTTTCACCGCCCCGGTGGCCTGGCGGTCGAGCAGCCATCGGCAAGACCGTTGGTATGCGGCAAGCGCGGCGCCGTGATTATCTAAAGTCCAACCGGAAAGGTCGGTGAAGGGCACGAAGTCAGTGGCGGTTGCGGCGTGGTCCATAGCAGCCGATTCGTCAGCGGCGAAGCACCCTGCTATGGCCACAATCGCGGCAAAAAACAAGCCCGCTACACGGGCGGGCGTGATTGGGGCGCTGGTCCGCCGAACGCGGCGGATCATTCCGCCGATTCGGTGGCGATCAGTTTCCAGTTCGGATCGCGCGACCTGGTGTCGCGGGAGAAGGTCCAAATATCGGTGACCTCGGCCACCTTGTTGGGATCGCCGTCGATGATCCGCCCTTCCTTGTCCTTGGTGGCGGAGATCAATTGGCTGTGAAACCGCACGGTGACCTGGGCGATCTTGTCCTTCATCGCCGCCTCGACGATGGCCGCCTTGTCGATGCCGACAAAGGTGGACTCCACGGTTTCGCCGCGGGATTCGCGATCGGAAATCGCCGACTGGAAGCCGTCATAAACATCGCGGCTTAAAAGCGGCTTCAAAGCCTTGCGGTCGCCGGCGGCAAAGGCGGTGACGATCATTTCATAGGCGCCGCGGGCGCCGACAACGAATTGCGCGGGATCGAAAGTGCTGTCGGCGGACAAAATCGTGCGCAAAGCCGTATAGAGCGCGGATCCTTCGGGAGCCACACGTTCGATCCGTTCATCGTCGGGATGGTCCGTTGCTTCTGACGGCTGCGCCGAATCAGCGCCGCGGGGCAAGGTGATCACATTGTCATTGCCGCCGCTCTTCCTGGTTTCGGCTTCCCGGGAGGAATAGGGATCGAAGGGTTGCCGCTCGTTGCCGGTCCGGCGGCCCAATACGCTGCGCAGGCGGAAGAAGATGGCCACCGCCAGCACGAGGAAGATGATCGAATATATATCTAACAGTTCGGACATTACCGGTTTACCGAGCAAAGACGGCGCGACCGCCCGGCCGCATATTCCCTATATATGGCTTCTTGAAGCAGCATCTAGGCGATTGCACAAGTGCAATCTTGCCGTCTTTGGTACATATAGTTTATCTGAAATCCTGCAAAAGGACAAAGTAACATAAATTTTCGGCTTGGAAACCGGCCGTTCGACCCCATCTGCCCGTCATGCCCACAGGTCTCATCATCCTCATCGCCTTGCTCGGCATTCCGATCCTGGAGATCGCAGTCTTTATTGCGCTGGGCGGCAAAATCGGCATTGCCTGGACGCTGGCGCTGATCTTCATCACCGCGGTGATCGGCACCGCGTTATTGCGCATGCAGGGCCTGTCGCTAGTCGACCGCATCCGGCAGGAGACCGAGGCCGGGCGGGTGCCCGGACGGGAACTGGGTCATGGGGCGATGCTGCTGGTGGCCGGAATTTTGCTGCTGACACCGGGCTTCGTCACCGACGGGATCGGGTTTTTATTGTTCGTGCCGGCTTTTCGCGATCTGCTGTGGCGATTTATCCGCAGCCGGTTGGACGTTACGGTGATCCATCCGGGCGCACAGCGTCGGCCGCCAGCCGGGGACAATGGGCCGACCATCGATCTGGGGTCGGAAGAGTTCCGACGCCGTCCGGACCGGTCGTCGCCCTGGCATGACGACCCGCAGAAGCGCTGAGCCCCACCCGCCGAGGCAATCCCCGCCCCACCCCCGGTTTCGCCTATCGCTTGTCTTGACCGGTCGCGCGTGCTAGCCAGCGCCCACGATCCCCCGCATGATTAATGGAACAGCCCATGACCGATACCGATGGCGGCAACGGCGCGCCGACAGCCGAAGGCCAGGACCAGGCGGCGCCGAGCGTCAATGTGCACGGCCAATATGTGAAAGACTTAAGCTTCGAAAATCCCAATGCGCCGCAATCCCTGACGCCGAGCGAAAACGGCCCGCAGATCAATATCAACGTCAATGTGGACGCCAATAAATATGGCGACGAGGATTTCGAGGTGGTTTTGACGCTCGAAGCACGGGCCCAGGATGACGATAATGTGATTTTCAATGCGGAGATCGTCTATGCCGGCATGTTCCGCATCGCCAATGTGCCGGAGGAGCACCTGCATCCCTTCGTATTGATCGAATGTCCGCGGCTGTTGTTTCCGTTCGCCCGCCAGATCATTGCCGATGCGACCCGCAATGGCGGCTTCCCGCCCCTGATGATCGATCCGATCGATTTCGCCGCGCTCTACCAGCAGAACATGATGCAGGCCGCCGGTGGTGCGAACCTGCAGAATTAGGGGTCGTTCAGGTTACTCCCGGTAGCGTTTCCAGATCGCCGTCTCGCCCAGATCGTCAATAAAAGCGCTGTGGCGTTCCTGGTCCTTCGCGGTGAGCCTTGTCGGCAGGGGTTGCGGGCGTTGTTTTGCCGGCTTACGGGTCAGGTTTCCGGCGTGCTCGGTGCTGACTTCCACCGGATCGAGGCTCAAGCGCGCCTGGCGACCGCCGGTCAGTTCCAGATAGACCTCGGCCAGCAATTCGGCGTCGAGCAGGGCGCCGTGCTTGGTCCGTTTCGAATTGTCGATATTGTAGCGGGCACATAATGCGTCGAGGCTGTTGGCGCTGCCGGGATGCATGCGCCGGGCGATCGCTAAAGTGTCGATGACCGCGTCGGGCGAAATCGCCGGGCGATCGAGCCGGCCCAATTCCATGTTCAAAAAACCGACATCGAAGGCGGCATTGTGGATGACCAGCTTGGCGTCCTCGATGAACGCGCAAAAATTGTCGGCAATGGAGGCAAAGACCGGCTTGTCGGACAAGAAGTCTTCAGACAGCCCATGAACGTCGAAGGCGCCCTGGGGCATCGAGCGTTCGGGATTGATGTAGCAATGAAACGATTGTCCGGTCGGGAAGGAATTGACGATCTCGACGGCGCCGATTTCGACCACCCGATCACCCTTACTCGGGTCGAGGCCGGTGGTTTCGGTATCCAGAACGATCTCGCGGCTCACCGGGTGTCTCCATCATGGACCAGGTTGGACCGTTGTTCCATGGGCCGGTGCCCGATCGCAAGGATGGACGCCTAGCTTGTCCCCACTATTGCGGCAATCGCGCGCAGGATGCCACGGACCTGGCGTTCGGCGAAATCGAAATCGTAACTGGTATCGATCAGGAAATGGGCGCGGCGGCGTTTTTCAGCGTCCGGCACCTGCTTGGCCAGGATCACGTCAAGCTTTTTGGCGGTCATATCCGGGCGCTTCAGAACCCGGGCACGCTGGATCTCGGCGCTGGTGGTGACGACGACGACCAGATCAACCTTCTTTTCGCCGCCAGTTTCGAACAAAAGCGGGATGTCGAAAACGATCGCCTGGCTGCCGGCCGACCGTGCCCGGTCGACAAAGGCATCGCGGTCTTCCTGGACCAACGGATGAACGAGGCCCTCCAGGCGCCGCAAGGCATCAGAATCGCCGACCACCCGCCTGGACAAGAGCTGACGATCGACGACGCCATCGGTCACCACACCGGGAAAGGCAGCCTCGATGACCGGCGCCGCGCGGCCGGCATAAAGTCGGTGCACGGCGCGGTCGGCGTCGAAGACGGGCACGCCGGCGGCGGCGAACATGGCGGCAGCGGTCGACTTGCCCATGCCGATGGAGCCGGTGAGCCCGATCGCAATCATTCGGAATTCTCCAGGTCGGCGAGAATGTGGCGGCGCAGGGCCTCGGTGACAACCGGCCGCCGGCCGAACCATTTTTCGAATCCGGGAACGGCCTGGTGCAACAGCATGCCGAGACCGTCGACGGTTTTCAGGCCCCGCGCATTGGCGGCGGAAAGCAAGGGCGTCATCAACGACGTGTAGACGATATCGGTGACGATGAGATTTTCATTAGCCGGTTTAAGGTCAATCGCCAGAGCTGGCTGACCTGCCATGCCGAGGCTGGTGGTGTTGATGAGGATATCCGCATCGACGATCAGATCGGCAACCGCCGCCCAGCCATGGCTTCCGGTCGGCCCGCCGAAACGGGTCACCAATTCCTCGGCACGGGAGCGTGTCCGATTGACGATGTCGATGGCGGCAAAACCGCGTTGCATCAGGCCATGAACAACCGCCCGCGCCGCACCGCCGGCGCCCAGGATCACCGCCCGGCCGGCGGAGCGGTCCCAGCCGGGGGCCGAATCGTCGAGATTGGCGAGAAATCCATAGACATCGGTATTCGTGCCGTGCAGCACACCATCGGCGAGCCAGACCGTATTGACGGCGGCCAGGATGCGGGCCGTGTCGTCGGTTTGCGCAACCGCGCGAAAGGCGGCTTCCTTGTGCGGAAGGGTGACGTTGCATCCGACGAAACCGTTTTCCGCAAGATTGGCGAAGAAGTCATCGACCGCATCCGGCGCGACCGCCTCCCGCGTATAGGACCCGTCGATCCCCAGTTCATCCAACCAATAGGTATGGATGAGTGGCGAGCGGGAATGCTTGATCGGCCAACCGATGACACAGGCGCGGTGCGGCGCGGTGGAAAGACCGGTCATTGGTCGATCGCGCCATACCGCCGCAATTGATCGAGCAGCGGCAAAAGCGGCAGTCCCAACACCGTGAAATAGTCCCCGTCGACCGCGGCGAAGAGCTGGATGCCGGGTCCTTCGAGCTGATAGGCACCCACCGATTGCAGGGCCGTTTCCCCGACTTTCGCCAGATAGCGGCCGATAAAGTGCGGCGTGTAGTCGCGCATGGTCATGCGGGCGGCTGCCTGATGGCGCCAGAGGATCTCCCCGTCACGGCACAATGACAGACCCGCATGGAGGGTGTGGGTTTCAGCGCGCAGGGCAAGCAATTGCCGGCGGGCGGCCTCCATGCTTTCCGGTTTGGTCAGCCGCTCACCTTTGAAGGCCAACACCTGGTCGGCACCGATGACCCAAAGGCCCGGATGGCGTTCGGACACCGCCGCGGCCTTGGTATCGGCGAGGATCTGGGCAATGTCGGCGGGCGGAAAATCGGCCTCCAGCAGCGGCTTTTCCACCGCCCGCTCGTCGATATGGGCCGGATCGATGATGAAATCCAGGCCGGTATTGCGCAACAGCGCGGCACGCGCGGGACTTTGCGAGGCGAGCACCAGGACTGGCTGTGCGTCGGTCACGACATATGATCCTTGTGCAGGGCCAAAATAGCGGCGGCCGTTTCTTCGATGGACCGGCGGGTGACATCGATCACCGGCCAGGTATGTTCCGCGCATAGACGCTTGGTATAGGCGACTTCCTCGGCGATCTCCCGGCGGTCCACATAGGCGCCGCCATCGGCGGGGAGTTTGTAGGTCAATATCCGGTTCTGGCGGATCTGCAGAATGCGTTCGGGACTGGCGATCAGGCCGACGATCAGCGGCCGCGTCGCCTCGAACAGGGCCGACGGTACGTCAATGCCTTTGACGATCGGAATATTTGCCGCCTTAATACCACGATTGGCAAGATAGATGCTGGTCGGTGTCTTGGAGGTCCGGCTGACGCCGATAATGATCAGGTCCGCCTCGTCCACATCCGCCGGAAGCTGGCCGTCGTCATGGGCCATGGTGAAATTCAGGGCATCGATGCGGCGGAAATAATCCGCGTCGAGAGCATGTTGGCCGCCGACGCGATGGGTGATCTCGGCATTCAGATAGGACTGGAAGACGCTCAGG
The DNA here is from genome assembly GCA_965224185.1 of Rhodobiaceae bacterium. GTDB lineage: Bacteria > Pseudomonadota > Alphaproteobacteria > Rhizobiales. The sequence continues at coordinate 2,532,208 of OZ245042.1, forward strand.
ACCGGCGCGAGGACGGAAATGCAGGGTATGCCGATTTTACGGCAGACCTTTTCAAGACGCTTCGACAGGTCCTCATTGACCAAAGTATAAAGCACGATGCCCGGCGCCTCCTCGATCTCCGCGGCGACGCGATCGACCTGCGCGTCCGACCGGATCAGCGGATAGATGTGCTCAATCGGCTGAATATCGTCATATTGGGCGATCGCCGCCCGGGCGACGGTCGACAGGGTCTCGCCGGTGGAATCGGAAATCAGGTGTAAATGAAAATACTTACGGGCGGAATTCACGCGCTCTTCCCCAGTGATGTGGAAAACATGTTCGAAATTCGTGCTGTCCGTCGGGCCGGACGATTATCTTGCAGACAAGGCACGGAACATCAACAATTTCGAATAGCGGTGATAAGATCTTGGTCTGTTGATGGTTTTGGGGAGAATTCCCTTCCCGCAGGTTCACCGACAGCTTGTCCACCGCCAATTTAGAGTTTGTTAACAATTTCCTCTCGACTAAATAATTGATTAATATGATTTTTTTTATTTTCTCCCAAAATTCTTGAATGCACCCCGTTTACCCTTCCCCAAATCCGCAGTCACTTTTTTTGCGGACCGAGATTGTGAAGTGATCGTAATCCCGGTAATCCACCGCCTAACAAACATAAAAATAAGATTCTCTTAACTGTTTATTAAGGATTATGGCGTGTCGGAAAACCGGTCTATCGTTCGCGTACTCGATGGCGAGCGGATCTGGCCACCACCGCTTTGGATCATGCGGCAGGCAGGCCGCTATCTGCCGGAATATCGACAGACCCGATCGTCGGTCGGTACGTTCCTTGATCTGTGCTATACGCCCGATCTGGCGGTCGAGGTGACTTTGCAGCCGATCCGGCGGTTCGGGTTCGATGCGGCTATCCTGTTTTCAGACATTTTGGTGATCCCGGATGCGCTCGGCCAGCAGGTGACATTCGAATCCGGCCAGGGACCGCGATTGCAGCCGTTGGATCTTGATCGGCTTCCCGCTTATGACCGGGGTCGGGTCTTGACCCATCTGGCTCCGGTGATGGAAACGGTCTCCCGGCTGCGGGAGGACTTACCTTCGGACACGACGCTGCTTGGTTTTTGCGGCGCGCCATGGACCGTCGCCACCTATATGATTGCCGGCCAGGGGACCATCGACCAGGCGCCGGCGCGGCTTGCGAGCCTGGCTGAGCCGGAGAAATTTGCCGGGCTGATCGAAGTGCTGGTTCAGGCCTCGATCGACTATCTGGTGGCGCAATTGCGGGCCGGTGCGGATGCGGTGCAGGTTTTCGATACCTGGTCGGGGGTGTTGGCGCCGGCGGACTTTCGCACCTGGTGCCTGGATCCCATGACGCGCATTGTCGACGGCGTACGGGCGAAAGTCCCCGATGCCCGGATTATCGGATTTCCCAAGGGGGCGACCTTGATGCTTGTCGACTATGCGAAGAAAACCGGGGTCAATGCGGTCGGGCTTGATTGGTCGGTGCCGCATACATGGGCCCGGGACCGGCTGCAGCCCTTATGTGCCGTGCAAGGAAATTTGGACCCGATGCGGCTGATTGCCGGTGGCGAAACCCTTGATCGGGGCATCGATCGGGTCTTGGAGGGTCTTGGCGACGGGCGCCTGATTTTCAATCTCGGTCATGGCATCACGCCGCAAACACCGGTGGCCCATGTGGAGCACCTGGTGCGCCGTGTGCGCGAATCGTAAGGCGTGGCGGAGTCCGGGCGTGCTTTATGAATGGATCAAGGCGCTGCACATTATCGCCATTATTTCGTGGATGGCGGGACTGCTCTATCTGCCGCGGCTGATGGTCTATCACTGTCAGGCGGAAACCGGTTCGGTGCAGTCGGAAACCTTCAAGGTGATGGAGCGCCGGCTTTTGAAGGCGATCATGACACCGGCGATGATCGCCAGTTGGGTTCTTGGGCTGTGGGTTGCCTGGCTGGGTGATTTCTTCGGCGATATCTGGTTTCATATCAAGGCTTTACTGGCGATTGCCCTGACCATATGTCATTTTCTGTTTGCCCGTTGGGTGGCCGAATTCGCGGCGGACAGAAACACCAGGCCGCAGCGATTTTATCGGCTCGTCAACGAAGTCCCGACACTTCTGATGATCGCCATCGTCTTGCTGGTGATCTTGAAACCCTTCGCCTGAACACCGATATCAGTGCAACATCTGTGAAGCGAACAACCTTTCGCTTGCCGGAATTGAACAAAAGCAGTATGTTGCCGCCGATTCCTAATCAGAGCAGGTGGCACGCGACGCAATCGCCGTTGCCTTTACGGTAATCCTGTTCCATCCGGTCACAAACCTGCCGCCTCCCATCCCCTATTTCGAAGGCCGACGTCGGCGACGTTGGCGGACTATCCAAAGGAAAAACCGCTCCATGCAGGAGATGAAACTTCAAGACCTGAAGGTGAAAAGCCCGACGGAACTCTTGTCCTTCGCCGAGGACCATTACGTGGAAAATGCCAGCACCATGCGCAAGCAGGAGCTGATGTTCGCCATTTTGAAGCAATTGGCCGGCCAGGAAGTCGACATAATCGGCGAGGGCGTGGTGGAGGTTCTGCAGGACGGATTCGGCTTTCTGCGCTCCCCGGACGCCAATTATCTGCCGGGCCCGGACGATATTTATGTATCGCCGTCGCAGATCCGCCGGTTCTCCCTGCGCACCGGTGATACGGTGGAAGGACAGATCCGCAGCCCGAAGGACGGCGAACGCTATTTCGCGCTGTTGAAGGTCAATTCGATCAATTTCGAGGATCCGGAAAAAGCCCGCCACAAGGTTCATTTCGACAATCTGACGCCGCTCTTTCCCAATGAGCGGTTTCGCATGGAATCCCACGATCCGTCGAAAAAGGATTATTCGTCGCGGGTGATCGATCTTGTGGCGCCGCTCGGCAAGGGTCAGCGGGCGCTGATCGTGGCACCGCCGCGGACCGGCAAGACCGTGTTATTGCAAAATATCGCCTATGCGATCACCTCCAACCATCCCGAATGCTATCTGATCGTGCTGTTGATCGACGAACGGCCGGAAGAGGTCACCGACATGCAGCGCTCGGTGGATGGCGAAGTGGTGTCGTCAACCTTCGACGAGCCGGCCTCCCGCCATGTGCAGGTGGCCGAAATGGTGATTGAGAAGGCGAAGCGGCTCACCGAGCATGGCCGCGACGTGGTGATCCTGCTTGATTCCATCACCCGCCTGGGACGCGCCTATAACACGGTGGTGCCGTCTTCGGGCAAGGTGTTGACCGGTGGCGTGGATGCCAATGCGTTGCAGCGGCCGAAACGGTTTTTCGGCGCGGCGCGCAATATCGAGGAGGGCGGATCGCTGACCATCATCGCCACCGCTTTGATCGATACCGGCAGCCGCATGGACGAGGTGATCTTCGAGGAATTCAAGGGGACCGGCAATTCGGAGCTTATTCTGGACCGCAAGGTTTCCGACAAGCGGGTGTTCCCGGCGATGGATATCACCAAATCCGGTACCCGGAAGGAAGAGCTTCTGGTGGACAAGGATGTCTTGAAAAAGATGTTCATCCTGCGCCGCATTCTCAATCCGATGGGGACGGTGGACGCGATCGAATTCCTGCTGGATAAACTGAAGCAGACCAAGGACAACAACGAATTCTTCGATTCGATGAATACCTGATGGCGCCTTGACGCGACGGCCGGTTGGTGCCGGACATCCTTGGCTCAAAGATTAATCCAATAATTCGGATAATCGATTCGCATCCGTAACGGGAAGCGAGCAGGTCTGTCCGCGACATATGTAAATTGTCGGGTGATCGCGTTGCATGGCTTTACCCGATGCGGGATGGGATGCAGGCAATCCTTCCGTCGATTCGGACTCGAAATAAACGATTGTCGGATTTGGATGCGATCGAATCCGGCGTATTAACGGATGATCCGTCTGATCCGGTCGCCGCAAGACGACAACTTGAATCGGGTTAATCATCAGATCAAAGGCGGTCAGCAGGCTGATGGCGGCGAAGAGGTTTGATTCCGATGCCGGCCCGATGAGTTTGAGCAAGCGGTCCGCCTGTTGGCGATAATCATCGTTGCCGGTCAACAGCCATAAACGCACCAGATTGCCGGCCATCGTTCCTTCGGTGGACGGGACCGCCGCATCGCCGATGAATCGGGATCGGACCACCACGTCGCTGGCATCGTCGGCCGACAGGTAGAATGTGCCAGAGTCCGGATCCCAGTGATGGGTATTCAATGTGGTCGTGAAATTCTGAGCGGCGGTGAGAAAACGGTCCGACCGGGTCGCCGCGTAAAGCCGCAGGGCGGCCGTGATCATAAAGGCATAATCGCTGGACAGGGCCGGATAGACGGGGATTGATTGGCAAACATTGTGGGGTAGACGGCCACCGGCATCAGCCTGGGACACGACAAAGTCGAAGGCCGCCTCTGCCGCGTCCACCCAGTCCGTACGGTCGAGTTTGGCGCCGGCATGGGCAAGTGCTGCGATGGCCAGGCCGTTCCAATCGGTGAGGATCTTGTCATCCAGGCCGGGCGGGATGCGCTTGGAGCGGCGGTCAAGCAATGTCGCGCGTATCGCGGCCAGACGTGATTCGGTCTCCTGGTCGAGCAGATCCAGGGAGCCGAGCCGGTTGGGGATATTGGCGCCTTCGAAATTGCCGTCCGCAGTAATGTCATAGGTGGCGCAAAACAGTGCGGCATCCTCAGGATCGAGGATTTCTTCGATCGCCGATTTATCCCAGACGTAATAGGCGCCCTCGCGGCCCTCGCTATCGGCGTCGTAGCTGGCGAAGAATCCACCGTCCGGCGCGCGCATGTGATTCAAAAGAAAGGCGATTGTCTCGTCGATTCGGATTCGAAATAATCGCTCGCCCGTCTGCAAATGTAACGTGGTCAGTTGATCGACGAACTGGGCATTGTCGTAGAGCATTTTTTCAAAATGCGGGACCAGCCAGCGGGCATCGACGCTATAGCGGGCAAGCCCGCCGCCCAGATGATCGTAGATGCCGCCCTGGCACAGAAAACGAAACGTGCGGACGACTTCGCGTAGGTAATCCTGGCGGCCGGTGCGATAATAGGCGTGCAGCAGCAACCGGGTAACCGTCGCCTGGGGGAATTTCGGCGCGCCCTTTATGCCGCCATGGGTTTGATCCATCATCGACAAAAATCGGTCGGCGGCGATATCGAGGATCCCGGGATCGGGTGTTTCACGGGAAACCGGCGCCTGGCTCAAATGTTTGACCAGCGCGGCGCGGTTTTGTTCTATCCGCTGCGGTTCCTCGGCAAAGGTTTTGGCGACGGACCGCAACACGTCGACAAAGGCCGGCTGGCCATAATGCGGGGTTTTCGGAAAATAGGTACCGCCCCAGATCGGTTCGCCTTTTGGCGTTAGAAACATGGTCAGGGGCCAGCCGCCATGTTGGCCAAGTGCCTGTAGCGCGGTCATATTAAGATGATCGATATCGGGCCGTTCCTCGCGATCGACCTTGATGTTGACGAATAATGCGTTCATCACATCGGCGGTGTCCTGGTCCTCGAAGCTCTCATGGGCCATGACATGGCACCAATGGCAGGCGGCATAGCCGATCGACAGCAGGATCGGCCGGTTCAGGGCCCGGGCCTCCTCCAATGCCGTCCGGCCCCATGGGCGCCAATGAACCGGATTGTCCTTGTGCTGTAACAGATAGGGGCTGGTCTCGTGGCGCAGGAGATTGTCTGACATGGGGTTTTCGCGACCTGGGACATGACTGGTGGATGACAAGCTAGTGCGAAACGGCGGGGGGTCCAATAGGGCGGTCGATTCAGGTTCGGAGACAATCGTGGCATTGTCGAGCGGCGGCCTACCGTCGGCGGTGGCCGTGGTGCGTTTGAGCGGACCGTTGGCGGGACAGGCTTTGTTGGCTTTGACCGGTGTGAAACCGAGGCCGCGCTTGGCCGATCTTCGGACGCTGGTCGACCCGCACGATGGCGGGATATTGGATCGGGCGCTGGTGCTTTGGTTTCCGGCGCCGGCGAGCTATACCGGCGAGGACTTGGCCGAGCTGCACCTGCATGGCGGGCCGGCGGTGGTGCAGGCGATCCTGGCGGTGCTGACATCCATGGACGGGATCCGACTGGCGGAAGCCGGTGAATTCACCCGTCGGGCGCTCTTGAACGACAAAGTTGATCTGACGGAAGCGGAGGGGATCGGCGATTTAATTGCCGCCGAAACCGATGCCCAGCGGCTTCAGGCGGCCCAATGGATGGCCGGGGAGGCCAGTCGGATCCTGGATGGGTGGCGGGCGGTATTGATCCGATGCCGGGCAATGATTGAGGCGGATCTTGATTTTGCCGATGAAGACGATGTACCCGACAGTGTCGCATCGGCGATCTGGGAGCCGCTTCAGGGCTTGAAACGGGCGATGGATGATGCGTTGCAGCGCGCAGAATCCGGCGAGCGTCTGAGGCGTGGCGTGCAGATTGCCCTGATGGGGCGGCCGAATGCGGGGAAGTCGCGGCTTTTGAACGCCATTGCGCGGCGTGATGTGGCGATCGTCACCGAGGAAGCCGGAACGACCCGGGATATTCTGGAAGTACATTTGAACCTGAAGGGATATCCAGTGACTATGCTGGATACAGCCGGTTTGCGGGTGGCGGACGGCATTGTCGAGCGGGAGGGGATGCGTCGGGCGATGGATCGGGGCCGATCGGCGGATCTGGTTTTGTGGCTATGGGACGGTGCCTCGGACAGGACCGCTGATCCTGATCCGCAAATAACCGATTCGGGTCCGGTATGGTTTGTCGAAAACAAGATTGACCTGAGCGGTCATCCCGCGCGCATCGATTCGGAAGCGAATTCGTATACGGTTTCTGCGGCGACCGGGGCTGGTTTGGATCAATTGATCGAACAATTGGCATTATTTGCCAGTTTGGCCTGTGGGGACGGGCGGGGCGGCGTGATCACCCGTCTCCGCCATCGGAACCTGATTGAGGAGGCCAGCAAGGCTCTGGACGCGGTTTTGGAAATGCCGGGCAGGCCGATCGAGTTGGTTGCCGAAGATCTCAGGGCGGCATCCGACGCGATCGGCCGAATGACCGGGGCAATTGGGGTCGAGGATCTCCTGGACGTGGTTTTTTCTGAATTTTGCATCGGTAAATGAGGGTGGCCGATGTTTCACGTGAATCAATTTCAGGAATTGATTCAGCGGCGAAATAAATATTGAGTTTCCTAGGCTTCTCGGATCGAACAGACCGGGATGGCGACCGTATCTGGACGCCGGGGTGTGAATTCGCTAGACAACGCCGTCAAAGGAGCGGATCTCTTGGCATCACGAATGAATACCAGGTTTGATGTCATCGTTGTCGGCGGTGGTCATGCGGGTTGCGAAGCGGCGGCCGCGGCCGCGCGCCTGGGCGCGTCGACTGCTCTGGTGACCCATAATGCCCGGACAATTGGTGTTATGTCCTGCAATCCGGCGATTGGCGGGCTTGGGAAAGGGCATCTGGTGCGCGAGATCGATGCGCTGGACGGTTTAATGGGCCGGGCGGCGGATCAGGCCGGTATTCAGTTTCGCGTGCTCAATCGGCGCAAGGGACCGGCGGTCCGCGGTCCGCGGGCGCAGGCCGACCGGTCGCTCTATAAACAGGCCATCCAGGCGATGCTGTCTGCGACCGGCAACCTCACCATACTTGACGGCGAAGTCGAAGATCTTTTGATAGACCACCGTCAGGTTTCGGGCGTTCGGCTCGCGGATGGTCGGGATCTCAATTGTGCGACGGTTGTTCTGACGACCGGGACGTTTCTCGGCGGTCTGATCCATATCGGCGAGACGCGCATGGCAGCCGGGCGGGTCGGGGAAAAGCCGGCATTGGGGCTTTCCAAGTCCCTGGCATACCACGGGTTTCGCCTGGCGCGGCTGAAAACCGGGACCCCGCCGCGGATCGACGGGCGGACCATCGATCGGGATGGTCTTGACCGGCAGCCGGGAGACAATCCACCGGAGCCGTTTTCGGTGATGACCGATCGGATTACCACGCCGCAGATCGATTGCCATATTACCCGGACGACGCCGCAAACCCATGAAATCATTGCCGATAATCTAGGCCGCTCGGCCATGTATTCGGGGTCGATCAGTGGCATCGGCCCACGCTATTGCCCATCGATCGAGGACAAAGTCGTCCGGTTCGGCGATCGCGACAGTCACCAGATCTTCCTGGAGCCTGAGGGACTGACCGACCATACGGTCTATCCGAATGGTATTTCGACGTCCCTTCCGGAGGATATCCAGCATGCCTTTGTCGCCACGATCCCCGGAATGGAGCGGGCCAAAATCCTGCAGCCGGGCTATGCGATCGAATATGACCATGTGGATCCGACCGAGCTTGATCCGAGCCTGCAAAGCAAACGGCTAACCGGTCTATATCTTGCAGGCCAGATCAATGGGACGACCGGTTACGAGGAAGCGGCGGCCCAGGGACTGTTAGCCGGTGCCAATGCCGCCCGGCTCGCCGGCCAATCGGATCCTTTGGCCATTGACCGGACACAGGGCTATATCGGCGTGATGATCGATGACCTGGTGACGCGCGGGGTTGGGGAACCCTATCGGATGTTTACATCACGGGCCGAGTATCGTTTATCGCTCAGGGCTGACAATGCGGATCAAAGGCTGACGCCTTTGGGAATCGCGGCCGGATTGGTTGGATCTGCGCGGCAGCGCCGGTTTGATGAGAAAAAGGCCGCCCTGGAAGCGGCTCGCAAGATATTGGAATCGCTGATAATTACCCCGGATGAGGCGATCCGTCATGGTCTTAAGATCAATCGGGACGGCGTGAGGCGCCGGGCGTTCGACCTGTTGTCCTATCCGGATGTTTCGGTCGATCGTCTGGCGGCGATCTGGCCGGAAATTGGGGAGATTGACCCGGATAGTGCGGGCCAGGTGGCGATCGATGCGCGCTATGCGGTCTATCTGGAGCGTCAGGACGCGGATATTCAGGCAATCCGCAAGGACGAGTCGATAAAAATTCCGAAAGATATGGCCTATGATCGCCTGTCGGGTCTATCCAATGAGATCCGCCAGAAATTGGAGCGGGTGCGGCCGCTGACGCTCGGGCAGGCGGCGCGCATTGATGGCATGACGCCTGCGGCCCTGACGCTGATTCTTAGCTATATCAAGCGCAGTAAAGAGACCGAACGGGGCGCGGCATAGGGCCATGGCTTGCCCGGACGGACCGGAATACCTCGATAAGATTATCGATGTTTCACGTGAAACACGGGACCGGCTGGTTCGCCATGTCGATCTTTTGAGGTCCTGGCAGAAGGCGCAGAACCTGGTGGCGCCGGGGACCCTTCACAATGTGTGGCGGCGGCATGTGGCCGACAGCGCGCAGATCGCCGATCTTTTTCCTGACCGGAACACCTGGCTGGATCTTGGGAGCGGGGCGGGATTTCCAGGTCTGGTTCTGGCCATTTGCGCCGTCGGCCGGCCGGATTTCTCCATGACCCTGGTGGAGAGTAATCGGCGCAAAGCGGCCTTTTTACGGGCGGTCATCCGGGAAACCGGGGCGCCGGCGCGGGTTTTGTGCGAGCGCATCGATCCCGCCAAGACGACCCATGCCCCGCCTGCGGATGTGATCACCGCGCGGGCACTTGCGCCGCTTGAACGGTTGTTCGATCTGGCGCGTCCGTTTGCCGGCAAGGACAGTGTGTGCGTTTTCCACAAGGGACAAGATTTTGTGTCGGAAATCGAAAAAGCTACTCAATCTTGGAAATTTGATCTGTTAGAACGAACCAGCAAGATTGACCCGGCGGGACGAATCTTGATCATTAGCCATCTGAAAAAGCGATACTGAGCGACAGTCATGATGATGACGCCTTTGCGCAGCGGTCCCCGGGTGATTACCGTCGCCAATCAAAAGGGGGGCGTCGGCAAGACCACCACGGCCATCAATTTGGGCACCGCGCTGGCGGCGATCGGCGAGCGGGTGCTGATTGTCGATCTCGACCCGCAGGGCAATGCCTCGACCGGATTGGGGATCGACCGGGCCGGCCGGACCTTGTCGACCTATGACGTGTTGGCCGGCCATTGCCGGCTCGCCGATACGGTCAAGGATACCGGCGTGCCGAGGTTGTCGATCGCGCCGTCAACCCTGGACCTGCTTGGTGTCGAACTTGAAATCGCCCGGGAGCCTGATCGCGCCTACAGGCTGCGGGATGCCATTGCCGACGATGTGGAACAATTCGGGTTCGATGGCGGATTTACCTATATCCTGGTCGATTGCCCGCCGTCCTTGAACCTGTTGACCATCAATGCCATGGCAGCCGCGGATTCGATCCTGGTGCCCCTGCAATGCGAGTTTTTCGCCCTTGAGGGGCTGAGCCAATTGTTGCACACGGTGGAACAGGTGCGCGAGACGGTCAATCCGAACCTGACAATCCATGGAATCGTGCTGACCATGTTCGATTCGCGCAACAATCTGTCGTCGCAGGTGGTCGCCGATGTTCGGGCGCATATGGGGCAAAAGGTCTATGACACCGTTATCCCGCGCAATGTCCGGGTGTCGGAAGCGCCGTCCCATGGCAAGCCCGTCCTGCTTTACGACTTGAATTGTACGGGCAGTCAGGCCTATCTCAGCCTGGCGGCGGAAATTATTAAGCGGGAAAAATCGTTTCGGGCCCATGCGGCTTGATCGATTCGTTTGCGAAATAACACCGACTCACTCTGGAGCACTCTATGGCCGGACTATCGGAAGCAAAACCGGAATCGGAATCCTCGGATGACAAAAGCAAGCGACGGCTCGGCCGCGGCCTGGCGGCCCTGATCGGCGAGACCGCCAGCGAAGTGGGGATTGTCGAGCAGGCGCGGGGAAACCGCAAGGTGCCGATCGAATTCCTGTCCCCCAATCCGCGCAATCCGCGGCAATCCTTCGATGACGACGACCTGGACGATCTAACCCGCTCGGTTCGCGAAAAGGGCATCGTACAGCCGATCCTGGTGCGGCCGCTGGATGATGCCGGCAACACTTATGAGATCATTGCCGGCGAACGACGCTGGCGGGCGGCGCAGCGGGCCGGCCTCGCCGATGTCCCGGTGATGATCCGCGAGGTCGACGACCGCGAGGCCCTGGAACTGGCGATCGTGGAAAATGTCCAGCGTTCGGACCTCAATCCGGTGGAAGAGGCGCAGGGCTATGAGAAACTGATCAATGATTTCAGCTACACCCAGAGCGATCTTGCCCGGGTCATCGGCAAGAGCCGGTCCCATGTGGCCAATACGCTTCGGCTCCTAAAATTGCCGAAAAAGGTGCAATCGATGATGGTCGACGGCCGGTTGACGGCCGGGCATGCGCGTCCCCTGATTACCGCGGATGATCCGCAAGCACTGGCGGAGCAGATCGTGCGCACCGGCCTGTCGGTGCGGGATACGGAAGCGCTGACGCAGGCCACGGACACAAGGCCGAGCAAAACGAAGGCGGATCCGGAGCCCAAAGACGCCGACACGCTGGCCTTGGAAAAACGCATTTCCGATGCTCTCGGCATGGCGATGACCATCACCCACAATAAGGGCGGATTCGGAACCGTAACAATCAAGTATAAGAGCTTGGATCAATTGGATCTGATCTGCCGGCGCCTGGAGAAATAGCGGTTTAATTTCAAGAGGCTCATTATGTATTCGTTATCGGCGATGCTGTGTCGCCGAGCCGCGAATTGCCGAAATAATGCAATCTGGAACCGGTTCTCCCTTGTTGTTTCACGGAATAATTTGCCGACACATTCCTATCTGTTGAGCTTGCTGTCCGGAATTATTAAAATCGGCCGAGCGTCGTCTTTTACGGCTCCGGTGAGATCGGGAAGTCAGGCACCGCGCTGTCCGCGCCTGGAAAAGGCCGAGATGCGGGCCAGGGCGTCATGGACGATCGAGAAGGCAAGGTCCGGCTGTCGGCGGGCGTCCAGCATGGCTTGATCGAGCAGGTCACGCGCCCGGGCGATTGCCGGCGGCCGCCACCCATTGACCTGGCGGACCACCAACGGCCGGCGCTTGAAGTAAACGGGCGGTCGAAGACCGGCAACCACCCGGTCGGCGGCCTCGCCGCGGTCGACCCGGGCCCTCGCCTGGTCCAGGAGTTGAAAGTGCCGCAAGGCGGTCAACGCGATAATGTCCGGCGGACTGCCGGCAGCGACGAGCCGTCGATACCGCTGTTCCAAGACCGCGAGGTCGCCGCCGGCCGCGGCATCGATCACCTGGTCCATCTGCAAAGCCGAACTGTCGCCGACAATGGATTCCACGTCATCGGTATCAATTGCGCCGGCGTCCCGGGCGTAGAGGCACACTTTTTGAATTTCCGCCCGCGATACCATGCGATCGGATCCGAGCAGGGCATTCAGGGCCTGCCGCGCGGCATCGGTCATGGTCAGGCCGGCGGCGGCGACTTCCTCGGTGATGATCCGGTTCAGATCCCGCTGGGCGTCGGCATAGCAGGGAAGGGCAATCGCCTTCGCGTGGTCCTCCACCCGTTTGCGCAGGCCGGTACCGCGCTTCAAGTCGCCGGCCTCCAAAATTACGACGGCATCAGTTATGAGGGGATCGAGGAGCGGATCGACGGCTTTTGTTATGTTGGTGGTGCCGATATTACGCACCCGGATGACCCGTAATCCGCCGAACATTGAGATCGTGGTTGCTTCATCAATTAATCGATTCGGATCCGAACCGACATCGGCACCGTATAGGCGCACGGACGAAAATGGATCGCCATCGCTGGTATCAAGGCGGGCGGCTAGCTTGTCAGCGCGCTCGCTGACCAGTCCACGATCGGGTCCATAGATGAGAATCACACCGACATCGGGCTTCGGTTCGGCGACGAAACGATCGATTTCGGACGACTTCAACGCCACCATATGCCAATGGCCCCCTTAAACGTCGGCAGTGGCGAAATGGGCGGCGATGCGCAATCGGATATCGTCGGCAATCACGCGTGCGGCGCGGTTTTGCGCGTCCCGTTCGGCGCGGATATTGGCATAGCGCTGTTCGGAAAAATCGTAGGACGCGCTGGCGAAGCTGCTGCCGGACATCATGGATTTGCCGGTATTGATGTCTCGGAGAATGAAAGTGGCGTCCAGGCGTAGAAGACGCGCCGCCGGGGTGTCGGAAAACTGTTCCACGGAAACAGACGCCAATGTTTCGGTCAGCACGATCTTTAATTCGTAGCGTGCCGCAAGGGCCTCGCCGCCGCCATTGAAGCCGAAAACCAGATCATTACGCAGCCGCTGGCCGACCCGGGTCGGGATTTCCAGAATTTCGATGGATCGCAAACTGTCGGAGGCGGTGGACCCGTCGGGCAGGGGCGCATAAAGCGGCCGGACATTGCAGGCGGCGGCGACCAAGGCTAGGGCCAGCGCCACGATCCTGACCGCTGCCGGCCAGGGCGCCGCAAATCCGCGTTCGGCTTTAGGCCACCACATTCACAATCCTCTGGGGCACCACGATGATTTTTCGCGGTGTCTTCCCTTGCAAGACGCGGCCGACGAAATCGAGTTCCATCACCGCCGCCTCAACATCGGATGTTTCGGCGTCCCGCGCAACCGTCAGTTCGCCACGCTTCTTGCCGTTGACCTGAACCGGCAGGGTGACCGTGTCTTCGACTAATAGCGACCGGTCGACCGCCGGCCAGTCCGCAGTGGCCAGCAGGCCCGCGCAGCCAAGGCGCTGCCAACAGGTTTCGGCCAGATGGGGCATCATCGGCGCCATCATCTGGATCAACAATTCATAGGCCTCGCGCATCGCCCAGCCGGCGGCCGGGTCGGATGCGGCAACGCCCTCTGCGCCGGCCTTCATCAGCGTGTTGGTCAATTCATAGATGCGGGCGACGGCGCGGTTGAAACCAAGCTGCTCCACATCGTCCTCGACCGCGGCCAACGTGCGGTGCGCCACTTTGCGCACGGCGAGAGCCGGCGCGGTCATGTCGTCCGGTCGTGCGGTGCCGGCCGGCGGCATACTATCAGCGATCTCGTCCACTAGGCGCCAGATCCGCTGCACATAGCGGTGCGCGCCGGCGACACCTTCTTCGGTCCAGATCACATCGCGGTCGGGCGGCGAATCCGACAGCATAAACCAGCGCGCCGTATCCGCCCCATAAGTGGCAATGATATCAGTGGGATCGACCGTATTGCGGCGCGATTTCGACATTTTTTCGATCGGGCCGATCGCCACCTTGGCGCCGCTATCCAGACGAAAGGCGGTGCGGGTCCCGTCGACATCCTCGATCCGTATTTCCGCCGGGCTCAACCAGTCACCATCCTCGGCACGATAGGTCTCATGCACAACCATGCCTTGGGTGAACAAGCCCTTGAACGGCTCATCGATGCCGATATGGCCGGCAACCTTCATGGCCCGGGTGAAGAAACGGGAATAGAGCAGGTGCAGGATCGCGTGTTCGATGCCGCCGATATATTGATCGACCGGCAGCCAGCCATCGACGGCGGCACGCTCCGTCGGGGTGTCGGCCCGCGGCGCGGTGAAGCGGGCAAAGTACCAGGACGAATCGACGAACGTGTCCATGGTGTCGGTTTCGCGGGTCCCCGGACCACCGCATTGCGGGCAGGTGACATGTTTCCAGGTCGGATGGCGGTCCAGCGGATTGCCCGGTCCGTCAAGCGTCACATCGTCGGGAAGTTCCACCGGCAGATCGGCTTCCGGAACCGGCACGATATCGCAGGTATCGCAGTGGATCATGGGGATCGGGCAGCCCCAATAACGCTGCCGTGACACGCCCCAGTCCCGCAGGCGATAATTGATTTGCCGGCTCGCTAATGGCGCGCCACCGGCGGAGCGGGTTTCCAGTTTGACGGCGACGGCCTCCTTGGCGTCCGGCACATCCAAGCCATCCAGGAAGTCGGAATTGACCATCACACCGTCGCCCAGATAGGCCTCTTCCAGGATCCGGTAGGTGGCCGGGTCCTGATCGGGCGGCAAAACGACCGGGATCACTTCCAGGCCATAGGCATTGGCGAAATCCAGGTCGCGCTGGTCGTGGGCCGGACAGCCGAAAATGGCGCCGGTGCCATAATCCATGAGGATGAAATTGGCCACGAAGACCGGTAGCGTCTTGCCGTCGACGAAGGGATGTTTCACGGCTAGACCGGTGTTGAAGCCCTTCTTTTCCGCGGTTTCCAGCGTCGCCACGGAGGTCCCCATCTTGCGGCATTCGTCGATGAAGGCGGCAAGTTCGGGATTAGTTTCAGCCAAAGTGGCTGAAATCGGATGGTCCGGCGACAGGGCCATGAAGGAGGCGCCGTAAATGGTGTCCGGCCGGGTGGTGAAGACATCGAGCGTGGGATGGCCGGCAGGTGGGGTGCCGTCAAATTCAAACCGCATATGCAGGCCTTCGGACCGGCCGATCCAGTTGCGCTGCATGGTGCGCACCTTGTCGGGCCAGCGATCGAGCCCGTCCAGGGCGGCGAGCAATTCATCGCTGAAATCGGTGATCTTGAAGAACCATTGGGTCAGTTCGCGCTGCTCCACTTCGGCGCCGGAACGCCAGCCGCGGCCATCGATCACCTGTTCGTTGGCGAGCACGGTTTCATCGACCGGATCCCAATTGACCTTCGATTTGCGGCGATAGGCCAGGCCATGGCGGTGAAAATCCAGGAACAGGCGTTGCTGATGGGCATAATAATCTGGATCGCAGGTGGCGAATTCCCGGTCCCAGTCGAGCGACAGACCCATGGTCTTCAACTGGTCGCGCATGGCGTTGATATTGGCGTGGGTCCAGGTCTTGGGATGGGCCTTGTTCTGGATCGCGGCATTTTCGGCGGGCATGCCGAAGGCGTCCCAACCCATGGGATGCAGCACATTGAAGCCCCGGGCGCGCTTATAACGGGCCACAACGTCACCCATCGTGTAATTGCGCACATGGCCGATATGAATGCGGCCCGACGGGTAGGGGAACATCTCCAGGACGTAATATTTGTCCCGCGGATCGTCATTGTCTGTGGCGAAGACATTGGCGTCGTCCCAGACTCGCTGCCAATGGGGTTCGCTGTCCCTTGGATTATAGCGCTCAGATGCCATGGAATTCGGACCGGCTCTTGAAATTCGAGTATCTAGTTGCCGGGTCTTGCAACAGAATTCGCTGTCAGGGTCAATGACAAATGCCGGATTTGGGCCGATTCCGGTGATTTGCGCGGGATCATCTTGCGAATAGCCACGGGATCGGACAGTAAAGACGAAGATATGATTATACGAGGATGCCATGACGGATGACACGGCGGCACAAAGGTTGGCAAAGGTGCGGACCGAAATCGCGGCGGCGGAGCGGGACGCCGACCGGCAAGCCGGCAGCGTGCGTCTGATCGCCGTCTCCAAGACCTTCGACGCGGCCGCCATTCGGCCGGTCATTGCCGCCGGGCAGGTGTGCTTTGGAGAAAACCGGATCAAGGAAGCGCAAGGCAAATGGCCGCAATTGAAGGCGGAATTCCCGAAGATCGAATTGCACCTCATCGGCCCGATCCAGTCCAACAAGGCGAAAGACGCGGTCGCTCTGTTCGATGTCATTCACACGATCGATCGCGACCGCATTGCCGGCCGCATTGCCCGTGAAATGGCGGCGCAGGACCGCCATCCGAAACTCCTTGTCCAGGTCAATACAGGCGAGGAACCCCAGAAATCGGGCATTCCTCCACAGGAGGTGGATGCGTTTGTCGCCCGCTGCCGCTCTGAGCACAATCTGCAGATCTCTGGCCTGATGTGCCTGCCGCCGGTGGCGGACGTGCCGGCGCCGCATTTTGCGCTTCTGGCGAAGATCGCCCGGCGCAATGGTCTTGGCGACCTTTCCATGGGCATGTCGGCCGATTTCGATGTGGCCATTCATCAAGGCGCGACCATGGTGCGGGTCGGGTCGGCGATTTTCGGCGCGCGGGGATAGGCTTCACCGTCGTATTTAGGCCGTTACACTGTTTCTTCAGACCGATCGGCGATAATGGCCGTTGAGATTTGGTGGTCGGCTTCGGGCGCATCTGTATCATCGTGAGACAGATGCGCCTGGCACCGGCCTTGCGTTGCCGGATGCTTGGTCGATCCAATGCACTCGGTGGCGACCAGTCACGGTCCAATGAGGCGTGTTCGCAGGTGTCGGTAGGTTCTGTCCAAATCAGTGATCGGGATTGTTTTCGTCGGCACGGCGCACGGATTGCGCGGCCGTGGCCAGGCGATCCGCATGCGCCAGGGCTCGGACCGGTGGCCATGGAGGACATCGAGTTCAGCCTGCAATCGCCGTTCGATGGGTATTTGACGGATCCCTGGACGGCCCTGGTCGAAGATGCGGCCGAAGATCATCCGTTTTGCCGGCCGCAATGGCTGATCCCGGCGGCCCGGGCCTTCGGGCTTGACGATGCGCGGCTGCTGTGTGGCTGGCAGCAGCGCGGCGACGGGCGTCGTCTGGTGTTTCTGGCGCCGGCGCGGTTGGTGACGTGGCTGCCGGGCCTGCGGGTCTTGGAGATCTCTTTCTGGAACGCGGAATATGCGCCGGTCTCCACACCATTGCTGGCGGCCGATATCGCCGAGAACGTCATCGATGCCTTGTTTTGCCGGGCGGTCGGGGATCTCGGTATTTCGGCGATCCTCCTGAAGGATCAGCGGGTTGGCGGACCGGTCTGGGCGGCGCTGTCGGCCGCGGCGGCGAAAAGCGGCCGGCAAATCGTGGAGAAGCGCCGTCATGAACGGGCGGTTTTGATCGGTCCGCAATCGCCCGATCTATATTTCGACAACGCATTCAGGCGGAAGAAGCGCAAGGATTTCGCGCGGCTGCGTCGCCGGCTGGAAGATCACGGCCCGGTTTCCACGGAGACAATCACCGACATCAACCGGGCGGACGTGCATATTGCCGAATTTCTGGATCTCGAACAGGCCGGCTGGAAAGGGCGCCGCGGGACGGCGTTGAAGTCGAATCCGGCAACCCTGGCGCTATCCCGCGATACATTGCGGGCAATGATGGCCGCAGGCCTAGCCCGGATCCACCTGATGCGCCTTGCCGGCAAGCCGATCGCCGGGCTCCTGGTCTTTACGGCAGGATCGGAGGCAGTGACGTGGAAGATCGCCTATGACGAAACATACGCCAAATATTCTCCGGGCGTCTTGTTGATGCTTGACGTATCGCGGTCCCTGCTCCGCGATTCGTCGATCGCGCGGACGGATTCGCTGGCCGTGCCGGATCATCCGATGATTTCCCATTTGTGGGGCGATCGCATGGCGATCGCCGACGGCATCGTGGCGCTGACCCCTTTCGGCGGATTTTGCGGGCGGATTGTCTACGGACTGGCCAGGGCGAACCGGATTACGCGTGCCGTTGTCGGCCGGGCGGTACGCCGCCTGCGTCATTTTCGATGACGGTTGATTGGGAGCGGACCGCCATGACACTTTTCACCGCCGATATGGCACAAATGCAGGCCCGGTTTCCCGACCGCCCCTTCAGGACGCGCCATGGTCTTGCCGGTCATCCGCTTTTGTCGCTGCAAGCCCTTGCCGACCTTGCCGGCGTGCTCGATCGGGACCGGGTCGAATTTTGCGGCAACGATGCCAAGCCCAACCAGGATCCGGCCGCGGTGACGTCCATCGATCTGACGCCTGCCGACATTGTCCGGCAAATCGAGACCTGCGGCGCGTGGATGGTGCTGAAACAGGTGCAGACAGAGCCACGCTATCGCGCGCTTTTGGATTCCTATCTTTTGGATGTGGCGCGTTTTGCCGGCAAAGGTTCATTGCAGGAAGCCGGATTTGAGGATGTTCAGGGCTTCATCTTCATTGCCTCGGGCCGTTCGGTGACACCGTTTCATGTCGATCATGAAGAAAACATGTTTGTGCACCTGGCCGGCGACAAGACGATGCACATTTTCGACAATCGTGACCATCGTTTCGTCGATGAAGCGGATTTGGAACCCCATCCGGGCAAGCATCGCAACCTGTGTTATCAGGAGCAGTTCCAAAATCATGCCCAGAGCTTCCGATTCGATCCCGGCGACGGCGTCTTCGTGCCCTATCTGTGGCCCCATTGGGTGGAAACCGGCGATGAACCAACCATTTCCATGCAAATCACCTGGAAATCGCCGGCGGTGCAGCACTTGAACAATTTACGGTTCGTCAATGCGATGCTGCGTCGGATGGGATGGCCGCAGCGACGTCCGGGTGCCAATCCGCGCCTGGATGGATTGAAAGTGGCGGCCTGCAAGGCGGCCCGGGCGGTCGTCGAACCGCTGCGGAAATCGGAACGATCGCGCCGCCTGTTACGCCGTCTATTATTCAGTAAGTCGGCTAATTACTTCTACGGCAGCTCAGAGGCCCGGTAAACCGGACATTCCCGACCGCGGTTGAACCGCCGGCCGGAGAGATCACATCCGATCGGAGCGCCCGGCAATCCATGACATATCGGGACGATCATCGGCCATCCGCGATGGCCGATGGGACCCGTGTGACAATTTTGTGATCGGGAAAAAGTGATTGACTACAGTTTTAGCGATGAAATCCGAGTTTTTCACAAGCGAGGCATCGCCGGAAATCAAAATCGTCAAGAACGATGAAAGCGCCTCGGGAACAGGAATACATTGGTGCAGGCGATCAAAGGGAGAATTGATCGCCGCGAACCGAAATCCATAGCCTCGTTTCGGTCCGCCGACGGCGCCGCTCCGTCATACACCAAGTATTCTGCGCCGCACTTTTTGCTTCTGGACCTTGTCAGTCTGTCCGCATCTCCTAGGTCCGTACCCACAAATACTCATGATTCCGTCCCGAAAAAAGGTTTGTAACCTCGGGATACCGCATAATTTTTTCACGACGTCCTGGGACACCGTTTCGTGGCAGACAAGAAGCCGATCGACACCGATACAGCCGAACCGCAGTTAACGGCCGCTCCCGATTCGGCAGCGGTTCTCGATCAGTTGAGCCATATTCTGAGCAGTCCCAGTTTCCGGGATGCGCCGACCCTGAAAAGATTTCTGACCTTTGTCGTCGAAGAAACCCTGTCCCGGCCGACCGAACGGTTGAACGCCACGAAAATCGCCAGCGGGGTGTTCGGCCGGGGACCGGATTTCGACAATGCGGAAGACGCGATCGTGCGCGTGACCGCTAACCGGTTGCGGCGGCGCCTGGCTCTTTATTACGCAACACAGGGTGCCGTTCGGGATGTCGAGATCCGACTCGATCCGGGCAGTTACCGACCGGTTCTGGACCATCGAGACCGGGCAAAATTCACATCCGGGTCCAGTGACCTGTTGGACACCATCCAGGCCTATCACACGGTCGTCGGGAGGTCCATTTTCAACGAAACATATCAGCGGGTTCGCCAACGGCTAGCGATTGAGCCCGACGATGGTCTTGCCCTTGCCGCCCAGGCGGAACTGGCCCTGGACGCCTACGGGCTGGATTACCACGACGTTCCGATCGATCTGGACGATGCCGTTGAGGCGCTCGGACGGGCCCATGATCGCGTCGCGGACAATCCCTATATTCAATTCGTCCGCGGTCTATTCGCCATTCATCAGAACGACCTGAACCTGATCGTGAAATCCGGCCGCACTATTGTCAAACGCGGGCACCCCGATCGAATCATCCATGCCTGGGGCCTGACGCTGATTGCCCTGACGGACAGTCCACGCCAGGTCGCGGCGACCTATGATCTGGAAAATCCCGAAACGGTGGACTATCCCGGCTGGTTGTTCTTTCCGAAGTTTCTGGCGCATTACAGGTTGGGCGATTATGAGGCCGCCCTGTCGGCGGCGATCGAGCTTGCCATGCCCCGATATATGGGCACCGCCCTGTCGCGAACCGCAGCCTTGGCGCAATTGGGCATGGAGGACGCCGCCCGGCTGGAATTGCAGAAAATCGATCGCCTGAACCCGCATTTCACGCGCAATCCCGACCGGTTCCTCAAACTCACCGTTCCTGATCTCGACACAGTCGAACATATTCTGGAAGGGCTCGAAAAGGCCGGCCTGCGCAAGCTTGGCGATTGACGGACCACGACCTTACAGGGACCGGCCGGTTTCGCCACCGGTCTCGGTAGAGGCACCGGCGCCGCGGGCCACTGGTTCCAGGCGGTCAATGTCGCGCAGATTGATATCACGCTGCGGGAACGGGATCTCTATACCGGCCTCGCGGAAGCGGCGGATGATGTCAAAACGCACGGCGCTGGAGACCGCCAGGGAAAAATCGACCTCGCGCAGGAAGAATCGCAATTCGAAATTGAGTGCGCTTTCGCCGAAATCCATAAAATAGACCTGCGGTTCGGGAAAGCGCAGGATCATGTCCTGGTCCTTGATGCACTCGAGCAGGATGTCGCGCACCTGTTCGGGATCGGCATCGTAGCTGACGCCGATGGGGATTCGCACCCGGCCGGTCTTGCCGCGATGCATCCAGTTCTTGACGACTCCGGAAATGAGATCCGAATTGGGAACGATGACGGCCGCACGGTCGAAGGTTTGTATTTCCGTGGCACGCACATTGATGCGCTTCACATAGCCCTGTTCCTCGCCGACGACGATCCAGTCACCGACCTTGATCGGCCGTTCGGCGAGCAGGATCAGGCCGGAGACGAAGTTGTTGACGATCGATTGCAGGCCGAAGCCGATGCCCACCGATAGGGCGCCGGCCACCAGGGCGATGTTCTGCAGGTCGAGGCCGATATAGGCGAAGGCGATCACGGCGGCGATGATGACGCCCAGATAGCCGATCGAGGTGTGGATGGATGTCTGCAGGCCGATATCGAGATCGGTCTGCGGCAACAGGCGGGATTCCAGCCAGCGCTTCAGTCCGCGGGCTATGGCCAGGCCGACGGCAAAAATGAACAGGGCGACCAGGATGTCGAGCGGCGAAAACGTGAAATTGCCGACCGTGAAACCGATCAGCATATGCCGTCCCAGGCCCATGAAATCGCTGGTCTGAACCCCCCAGGGGGCAAGGATGGCCAACGCGGCGATCAGGATCAGGGTGAGCCGGACGGTACCGCTCAATACCACACCGGCCTGGACCAGGCGTCGTTCGCCGATGCCCATGGTCTCGCGGACCATGACGCCGAACGTGGTTTCCTGCTTGAAGGTCGCCATCAGCACATCGTCGACAAACAACAAAAGCAGGTGCAGCACCGCCAGGATCGACAGGACCCAAACCAATTGCTTGGCAATGAACCAGCCGAGCGCGATATAGCCGATCACCAAGGCAAGCAGGCAAATGACGGCCGCCAATCCGGCGATCAGCGTGTACCAGCGAAAGGCGATCCGGGCCGCGGTCACGAGTGTCGGATCGATGTCGTCGGGTTGCCCTCGTAACGCGACGCGGATGCCGATTATGGTCAAAATGGCGGTGAGCGCCGCGGTAATCCCGGTGCTGGCGGTCAGCAAGGCAAGTGGTGCATTGAGAATTTCCGCCAGGCCGTCGATCCCCCAACCGACGCCGAAAACAATGCCCAAAGCGACAACGATCCGTTGATAACGCTCAGCGGATTCATCGTCGAACTGCACCAGGCGCCAGCCAGACCGGTTGACCGCCAGGATGGCCCGGCTCACCCCATGGGCAAATGCCAGAAACAGGATGCCGCCGAACAATGTCCTCAGGACGCCGTCGATGCGATCCGGCGTCAGGTCCATACTGTCGAGGAATATATAGACCGCCACCAGCATGGCCGCGGGAACCAAGGTCGACAACAGGGCAACAACCAGGCCCGCCCTTGACCTTTGCGCCGGCGTCGGATCGATGAGCGCCGGGTCGCGGGCGGCGCGGTCCAGCAGGCGCCGGCGGATCGGGTAGGCGACCAGATAGGCAAGGACCATGGCGAGCGCGACGATGGCGATCGCAGCCGAGCCCAGGCGGGCGGTCATGGCATTGACCCAACTGCGCAGCAGGAACTTCACGGCGCTAAAGGTTTGCGGCAGGCCCTCGATCAGGTCGATCCACAGGCCGGGATCGAGGATCGAACGGCTGCGGGTCATAATCAGCGATGTAATCTGCTGCTGACGCAGTCGGATGACGAGATTGACCAGGTCGGCGGCGCGCAGCTGGATGACCTCCGCCTGCTTGGTGGCGCCGGCCAATCCGGCAAGTTGGCGCTCCTGACGCTCGCGCTCCGCCGTGACGGCGGCGGATTCGGCCGTCGACGTGTCGGATGGTTGCAGCCTTGCCAGGCGGCGCTCCAACGCCCGTACCCGCGGCCGGAGTTCGGCAATCAAGGCATCGGATTGGGCCGAGATGTTATCGATGCGGGTGCGAATATCGTCGAGCGCGTCCGGCCGGGGCAGGTCGTCGGCAAGGGTGCTCTCGATTTGGTTCAGCGCCGCCGTCCAATCGTCGAGTTGTTCTTGCTGGGCCGGTTCGATGGCGACGGGATCGGATGCCGGGGCCGGCGGATCCTGGGCCGGGGCCGACATGGAGGCGACCGCGAGGCCGATGGACAGGCCAACGATCTGCGCCAGACGACGAAACGTGTTATTGGTGTTCTTGCGCCGTTTCATGGGACACGACTATGCCGATGCCCGATCCGCGGCGCAATCCTTGTTCGGCGATCGAAATGCCCTAGGGCAATCAGCCCTCAGCCCTGGGCCTCCAGGATATCCTCGTAGGTGCGCAATCCGGTGGTCTGGGCATTGACCAGCACCGCCATGTTGCCGGGCGCGTGTTCGTTCTTCCACATCTTGGTGTGCGCCTTGGGGATCTGGTCCCAGGGAAAGACCTCGCTCATGCAGGGATCGATGCGCCGGTCGAGGACGAAGCGATTGGCCTCCGAAGCCTGTTTCAGATGGGCGAAATGAGAACCCTGAATGCGCTTTTGATGCATCCAGACATAGCGGGCATCGAAGGTCAGGTTATAACCGGTGGTGCCGGCGCAGAAGACCACCATGCCGCCGCGCTTGACGACGAAAGTGGAGACCGGGAACGTGGCCTCGCCGGGATGTTCGAACACCAGGTCCACATTGTTGCCCTTGCCGGTAATGTCCCAGATCGCCTTGCCGAATTTGCGTGCTTCGGCGAACCACTTGCCATATTCGTCGGAATTGACCGTCGGCAACTGGCCCCAACAGTCGAAGTCCTTGCGGTTGATGACCCCGCGCGCGCCCAGGCTCATGACGAAATCCCGCTTGTCCTCGTCGGAGATGATGCCAATGGCATTGGCGCCGGCGGCGGCGCAAAGCTGCACGCCGAAGACGCCGAGGCCGCCGGACGCGCCCCAGACCAAAACGTTCTGGCCAGGCTTCAAGGCATGTGGCGAATGGCCGAACAACATGCGATAGGCGGTGGCCAGCGTCAGGGTGTAAGAGGCTGATTCCTCCCAGGTCAGATGCTGCGGCCGGGGCATCAATTGCTGGGCCTGAACCCGGCAATATTGGGCGAACGAGCCGTCGGGTGTTTCGTAGCCCCAGATGCGCTGGCTGTCGGAGAACATCGGATCGCCGCCATTGCATTGTTCGTCGTCGCCGTCATCCTGATTGCAGTGGATGACCACCTCGTCGCCGACCTTCCAGCGGGTCACCTTGGAGCCGACGGCCCAGACGATGCCCGATGCGTCGGAACCGGCGATATGAAGGGGCAGTTTGTGGACATCGAGGGGCGAGATGGGAACACCGAGCGATGCCCAGACACCGTTATAATTGACGCCGGCGGCCATCACCAGGACGAGCACCTCGTGACTGTCGAGTTCCCAGGTCGGCACCACCTCCAACTGCATGGCCTCTTCCGGCGGTCCATGCCGGTCCTTGCGCACCACCCAGGCATACATATTCTTCGGCACGTGACCCAGCGGCGGGATTTCGCCGATGTCGTAAAGGTCCTTCTTTTCGGGCTGCGCCGTCGCCTCCGATGCCTGCGCCTGTGCGGTTGCGGTCATGGCCTCATCCTGTCCTATTACCGGCGGGCCAGCGCGCCTGCCGGTCATTGTTGCATTGCAGCGAAACGATAGAATCCGACTGTGCTGGTCAAATCGCCAGCGGTCAAGGCTTCGTCACGGGTATTTTGTCGCAAACGGCTGCTGAAATAAACGGATTTCTGTGCGGTGCACAATAGGGCTGGCAGGCGGTTACCAATAGTTACAATTATAAAGTGAGGTTCTTGCGGGAAGACCCCAAGGAATGGTCGATATGTTCGCCGTTGATAACTCAAGTAATCATATATAAGTTGCAGACCTTCAGTATTTAAACCGGCGTTTTCGGATACGGCATGCCGTCTCTATTTGATATCAAACCGGAAGTCCTGACCGCAATTTGCGATGCGCTGTCTCACTCATTGGGAATTTCAATCACACTGGTGGACAATTCCGGCAATCCGGTTCTTCCAGAAACGACTCCGGCGGGCCGGCGTATGGTGGCGGCGGTCTGCCAAGACTATCATTTTATCGATGGATCCCCGGTCAAGAAGAAGGTCTGCGATGTCTGGGATCGCGATGCCTGCCGGGAGCTGGATACGGAAAACTACAGTGCGATCAATCCCTATGTCAAAGAATGCGCGCTAGGATTTCAATGCATAGCCGTTCCGATTTACAGCGGCGGCAAAAGGGTCGGCGCGATCTTCGGTGGTGAACGGAGAATTAGGAATCCTCGAAGAAAGATACTTTCGAAAAAGTACTCCCGCGCGAAAGAATTGCTGTCGAGTTGGGATCGAAATTTTTCAGGAAGTATAAATTCAATCAATCAGGAATATAGTATAAAGACTCATAAACAACTATGGGAGGAATCATTTGACGATAGCAATACGATCACGGTGGAAACTTTTGAAAAAATAAAGGACTACCTTTGTTCATTCAGTTTAGTCCTAAGTAGTTTTCTAGGAAACGGGATTTTTATAGTCGAAGAACGTGGTATTGGCGCCGTCGTGGATTCGGCCGAAAAACGCATTGCCGAAATCGAATCGATTTTCGAGCTGGTTACGCCGCAGTTTGAAAACCGACTGTTTGTCGATAACAAACGAAATAAAGATGCCCGGCTGACACGTCAGGCTAAATGCAAGACCCGGCAGGATGTAAACCGATTCTTTTCGCTGATAATTTCTGGAATTCCTTATATTCACAAATGGTTATGGGAATTAATCGATCCCGAACCACACTACACGACAGTGATGGCTGAGAGGTCGAGAATCAGGTTCATTGAAGGATTCTAATCGCCAAAAAAGGATCCTTTGATGTCCGGTCTTCCCGACACTCTCGTTTTAACGCTATCGCGCCATCTTGATCTGAGCAAGAGCCGTCTTGAGACCTTTGCGACGCTGATCATCGGCTGTATTTGCGCGCGCACGGTGAACCTGACCCATATTGCCGGCCACTTTGATGGTGGGGCGCAGATTGCCTCCAATTATCGTCGTCTGCAGCGGTTCTTCCAATATGTGAGGATTGACGGCGATTGGCTTGCCGGTGCCCTGTTGGCCTTGGCCGGCACCAAGCCGCCCTATACGTTGTGCCTGGACCGGACCAATTGGAAGATCGGCCGGACGCACATCAATCTGCTGGTTTTGTGCCTTGTCGGGCGCCGGGTCAGGGTGCCCCTCATGTGGACCGTCCTGGACCGGGCCGGCACCAGCAATCTGGCCGACCGGGTGGCCTTGATGCGGCGGATGTTGCGCCTGATCGATGCCGGCTCGATCCATGTTCTGCTTGCTGACCGTGAGTTCATCGGCCGTCAATGGTTTGATTTCCTTGGCCAACTCCGGATCCCGTTTGCCATCCGCGTCAAGGAGAGCCAGCTTGTGCGCCTGGCCGACGGGCGGCTGGTGAGCCTGGCCTCTTTGTTCAAGAAGCATCGGGGCGGCAAGCGGGCAGCGGCCCATCAGGGCTGGTTCGCCGGGAGCCGCCAAAGCCCATCGGCCAAGATTTGGTTTGCCGCCAAGCGGCTCAATGACAAGGACCGGTCACTGCTCATCGTGGCGACAACATTGCCGCCTGAAAGAGGCCTGCGCTTGTATAGAAAACGCTGGCAGATCGAATGCCTGTTCGCCGACAGCAAGACGCGCGGCCTCAATCTGGAAGACACAAGGATGACCGACCCGGGAAAGCTGTCGCTGCTGATCGCCACGGTCGCGCTTTCCATCGTCTGGTCGCATATCACCGCAAGCCGGCGGATGGGACGCAAACACATCAAAAGGGCCAGCCACGGCTACAGACGAAAATCCTGGTTCCGGGTCGGGTTCGACACCCTCAGACACTGGATCATACAAAATCCCAAAAGAGCCGCAGACGTCTGGGAAGACACATGGAAACGCGTCAAATCAGAACCAATCAGACACGGAGTCGTGTAGTGTGATCCCGAACTGAGATTTCCACGTAACATTGCGAGGACACAACGAAGTTGCTACGTGTTTTTCATCGACATCCGAAATTTTTCATTATCGTGCAATAAGTATTCCCTCGAATCGGTTATTCTTGCACGCCGAAGACTGTTTTCCCGAATCATTAATGAAATTCGGAATCACGGAGGAATAGTCGATAATATTATCGGCGATGCAATTCTCGCATTTTTTTTCGAAAGCCCTTCGGAGAACTTGAAAGACCGGGCTAAGCGGGTAGCGGATTGCGCCTTTGCCCTGCGTGACCAGTCGGAGGCGGTTGCGCCAAGTTCCCGTCTCAGCGCCGATGATACCGGCGACATGCTGCGCATCGGCATTGGGATTTCCCGGGGCGAGGTTATTCACGGCCGGTTCAAGTTCGACGTCTGGGACGGGCGTGGCGAAATTACAGGCATTGGCGCGGCGATAAACAAGGCACAAAGGCTTTGCGAATTCGCGCAAAAGTATGGTGTCGTCGAACGTTATGGTTATTCGCCGGCCATCGTTGTCGACGAAGAAGTTCAGATGCAGATTGCCCTTTGTGAGGACTATGTGGTGCGTCGGCTCGACAAGGTTTCGATTCGTGGTTTCACGTCACCGCAAGAACCGATGGGCACATATCTTTACTCCTTAAACAAAAAACAGGAATTGGTCGAACCTGATACAGCTGCAAATAAAAAATATTTGTATCTATCTTACGGATTACTGTCGTCTCCATCGAATTTCGTTGTGAGCGCGCTTCCGGAATATTACGACGAAGTTCGCCAGGTTGGTCCGGAATCGATACCCAGTAAACCGGAATCAACCGTTGCGCTTGAAGTTGCCGGATTGATGGCCTGCAATCCGAATAATGTCGGTTTCAGGGCCAATACAACCGGCTGCCTGGCCAGCGGCTTGAGCGCGATCATCGATAAGATTCAACGCGAATTCGCCGCGCGAGAAAAACCGCGCGGTGGTCCGGACCGAGAACTTCGAATCGCCGCCTTCAAGACCGATTTGGATCATCCCTCGGTCTCGATGGTGTTCGACAATTACCTGCACTGGGATGCCATAGATACCCGGGTTATTTCATTTCTGCCAAATAGCGGCGTTTCGACCTGGACCGCCGACACTGTCGTGCAGACCTACGTAAACGAGGTAACGGCAATCGCCGAAAACGGCTTTGATTGTTGCATATTGATTATTCCGCATATCTCATGGAGTACCGGTCTTAGATTGCCGTTCGGGAGAATAACCCGCAGTTGTCGCGAGATCCTTGGCGATCGTTTGTGGGTTATTGTGGATGGGGCGCACAGTCTCGGTCATGTGAGCATAGGGCTCGATAATCTCGTCCATGGCGGCGAGATAGATTTTTACGCCACTTGCGGCCATAAATGGCTTGGCGGTCCGCAGGGAACCGGGATCTATTGGTCCGGTGACCGGTTGTTCGGCGATGAAATTGCCAGGCGACGACTGTCGGCTCTGGATACGTTAACCCATCGGGTCGGCATGGGCGCGACAGCGGCAGCGATGAGCGCGCAGACCGGTACGGGACAACGGGCGACAGCCTACGCGCTATTGAGGGCGATTGCCGAATATAAGGATGTCAGGGTCCGCAATCCGGTCAGCGACGCGGGGATTATCGCTATCCGAGAAAATCAGGTGATGGAGCAGTCGCGAGGTTTCATTGATAATCTCAAGAACTTCAAGGAGAGTGAAATCGAATTGTTTTCTCCCGAGGCGGATGAACTGAGATGCGGCATCGTCTGCTTCCAGGTTAAGGGCCTGGACAATCACGCTCACGGAGAAATAAAAAATTACCTGGATGAATTAGGGATATTTCTAACCTTTGTCGACCATGATGTATTTGGCCTACGGGTGTGCATTTCGCATGATACGTCGAGCGAGGACCTGGATGTCTTCCTCGGCGCATTGTCGCACTGGTTCAAAGCCAACGGTCGACATTGACGGCCGGATGGCGGAGCCGCTGTCATCGGGTCCCGGTTAAATCACCAAGAACGACATATAATATTGAAGCGCGGATGTGCGCGGGCTATGACCGGATCGGCAATTGCCGATGCATATTCCGCTTATAGGTGTGGCGACTATGAAAACAAATCGTGACCGACCGTGGATCATCCGCACCTATGCCGGACATTCCACGGCGCGGGAGTCGAACGCGCTTTATCGCAGTAATCTGGGCAAAGGACAGACCGGACTGAGCGTCGCCTTCGATCTGCCGACCCAGACCGGATATGATCCGGACCATCCGCTGAGCCGCGGCGAGGTGGGCAAGGTGGGTGTGCCGGTCGCGCATTTGGGGGATATGCGGACCCTGTTCGACGGCATTCCGCTGGACAAGATGAATACATCCTTGACCATCAATGCCACGGCGCCGTGGCTCCTGGCGCTCTATGCGGCGCTGGCCGATGAGCAGGGCGCCGACCGGGCGGCCCTTGCCGGCACCACCCAGAACGACCTGATCAAGGAATATCTGTCGCGCGGCACCTATATTTTTGCGCCGGAGCCGTCGATGCGGCTGACCACGGATGTGATTTCGTGGACCTATACGCAAATGCCGAAATGGAACCCGATGAATGTGTGTTCCTATCATTTGCAGGAGGCCGGCGCGACGCCGGTGCAGGAACTGGCCTTTGCGCTTGCCGCGGCCATCGCGGTGCTCGATTCGGTGCGCCAGTCAGGGGCCATTCCCGATGATGAGTTTCCCGGTGTTGTCGGCCGCATCTCGTTCTTCGTCAATGCCGGCATGCGGTTCGTTACCGAGCTCTGCAAGATGCGGGCCTTTGCAGAATTATGGGATGAGATCTGCCGCGAGCGCTATTGCGTCGAAGAGGAGAAATTCCGGCGCTTTCGCTATGGCGTTCAGGTAAATTCGCTGGGCCTGACCGAACAGCAGCCGGAAAACAATGTCTATCGCATCCTGATCGAGACCCTTGCCGTGGTGCTGTCGAAATCGGCGCGGGCGCGGGCGGTGCAATTGCCGGCCTGGAACGAGGCGCTCGGTCTGCCGCGGCCCTGGGACCAGCAATGGTCGTTGCGCATGCAGCAGATCCTGGCCCATGAGACGGACCTGTTGGAGTTTGGCGACCTGTTCGACGGGTCTCCGGTGATCGCCGCCAAGGTGGACGCCCTGAAAGACGCGGCGCGGGCGGAACTGGCGCGCATCGAGGAGATCGGGGGCGCCGTTGCCGCTGTCGAATCAAGCTACATGAAGCAGCGCCTGGTGGACGCCAATGCGGCGCGCGTGGCAGCGATCGAATCAGGCGCCCAGCCGGTGATCGGCGTCAACATGTTTACCGAGACGGAACCATCGCCACTATCGACCGGAGACGACGCCATATTGACGGTGCCCGATACGGTGGAACGGGAAGCGATCGCCTCCCTGAATGCCTGGCGTGATGGCCGCGACGACGATGTTGTGACCGCCGCGCTGAGCGCCTTGAAAGCGGCCGCCGCCGACGGCACGAATATCATGGAACCGTCGATTGCCTGCGCCAAGGCGGGGGTGACGACCGGCGAATGGGGTGCCGCCTTGCGGGACGTTTTCGGCGAATACCGGGCGCCGACCGGGATCGGCCAGGCGATGGCCGGCGACGGCGACGACCTTGCGGCCTTGCGGCGGCGGGTGGACGCGGTCTCGAAGCGGCTTGGCGGACGGCTGAAAATACTGGTCGGCAAACCAGGCCTTGATGGCCATTCCAACGGCGCCGAACAAATTGCCGTGCGCGCCCGGGATGCCGGCATGGAAGTCGTCTATGAAGGCATCCGGCTGACGCCAGAGGATATTGTCAATGCCGCCCTGGAGGAAAGCGTGCACGTGATCGGCCTGTCGATCCTGTCCGGCTCCCATATGGCGCTCGCCGACGCGATACTTGCCGGCCTGAAGCGCCATGGCCTCGATGATATCCCGGTGGTGATCGGCGGCATCATTCCGCCGGAAGACGCCGAAACCCTGAAAAACCAAGGGATCGCCGCGATCTATACGCCGAAGGATTTCAAGCTCACCGAGATCATGGCCGACATCGTCCGCGTCGCGGAACGGGGGATCGACCGGGCGGCTTGATTGGATGGGAATGGCCTACCCATCCAGCATCGTCACCAGAGCCTCATGGAAATCTTCGGCGTGGATCGGTTTCATGATCACGCCGTCGAGCCGGGCCTCGGCGAGGCGCGGATCGTCCGGGGCCGGCTTATCCGCCGTCAGGGCGAGTACCGGCCGGTCCGACCAGGCCGGGATCCGGCGCAGCCGGCGGGCGGTTTCCAGGCCGTCCATGCCGGGCATGTGCATATCCATCAAGGCCGCATCGAAGGGAAATTCGGCGGCAATTGCCAGGGCATCCTCGCCGGATTCGGCGGTGACGCAGCTCATGCCGAAGGATTCCAGAAGCGCCGACACCAGTCGGCAATAAATGGAGTTGTCGTCGACCACCAGGAAATGCCTGGCGGGCGCGCATGCATTACCGGGCGCACGGCATTCTGCCGCGCTCTCGGCAACGTCGAGAGCGATTGGTATCACTGGGTAGTCTCCTCATGTCCGGCAGAGCCGGACGGCCGCATCTTTCGCCGACAGGCGGCGAATCGATGGAAACGACATGATCACGGGATGGCCTTCATGACAATTGCGGAAATTGACGATGGTTGACGGTTTTTTGGTGTTCGCGTCGTGCCGCCGTTTTCGTGGTCAACCACCATCCCGCCTTCGCCAGCCGGCACCGAAACGGCGCGGGCGAGTGGCAAAGATCCCAAAGGCGGGATGGCCGACTGACCTTAAAACAAGTCGATCAGGCCGCTGAGGGAATGCGCAGCACCTGGCCCGGATAAATCTTGTCGGGATGGGACAGCATCGGCTTGTTGGCCTCGAAAATGTCGTTGTATTTCGAGCCGTCGCCATAGGCAGCCTGGGCCACGGCCCACAACGTGTCGCCTTTCTTCACCGTGTGGAAGGTTGCCTCATCTTCCTTCGGCGCTTCCAGGGTTTCGTCCACCTTGGCAATGCCGTCCACATTACCGGCGGCCAGGATTACTTTTTCCCTGATCTCCTGGGATGGCACAGCGCCGGCAATCTTCACGGTGTCGCCGTCGATTTTGACTTCAATATCGTCTTTCAAACCCAATTCACCGACCTCCTTGGCAATCGCCTCGGCCGCGTCGTCGTCGTCGGATCCAAACAGCTTCTTGCCGGCATCCTTAACGAAATCAAATAATCCCATGGTTATATCCGTTTCATGGTTGTCTTTTCGGTTTCAATGCGGTTTCGCCGGACTATCAATAGAGCAGTTTGGCGGCCTCGTCGACCCGGCGATTCGTCGCCGATATTAGTCGTCCGGGAAAGAATTGCTGCCGTAAAAACACGTAGCGCGACCCGGTGATAGGGACGATTTCCGGCATGATGGGTCGGCGGCGTGGCGCGCCTCATGCTTTTTGGCGTGGGCGGCGAATTGGTGTACCCCTTTTTTGGTGCGTGCACCGCCTGTTCTCAAGGAT
This sequence comes from Rhodobiaceae bacterium, assembly GCA_965224185.1. Lineage (GTDB taxonomy): Bacteria > Pseudomonadota > Alphaproteobacteria > Rhizobiales. The sequence continues at coordinate 2,564,953 of OZ245042.1, forward strand.
CCTGTTTCCATCTCATGGCAATTGGTGAAATCGCGGGCCTCGTCCTGCCCGTTTTCGGATTGATCGGTCTTGGCTATGTGATCGCGTTGAGCGGCCTGTTGTCGGAACAGGCCGGTGACGGGCTGGCGCAGTTCGTGATCACGATCGCCGTTCCAGTGATGCTGTTTCGCACCTTCGCCACCGCCACCTTGCCCGATGTGCTGCCATGGGCGTTGTGGATATCCTATTTCACCGGCATCCTGGTGACCTGGATCAGTGCCGATGTCGTGATACGGCGGGTGTTCAAGCGCGACGCCAATGGCGGGGTGATCGCCGGGGTGTCGGCCGGCTATTCCAACCTGGTGCTGATCTGCATTCCGCTGACCTATACGGCGTTCGGCGAGGCCGGCACGGTGCCCCTGTTCCTGATCATCGTGGTGCATCTGCCGGTGATGATGACGGTATCGACAATTCTGTTCGCCCGCGCCGACGGGGCGCCGCTGACGCTGGCCGGTTTTGCCCGAAAAATCGCCGTCAACCTGGTCCGCAATCCGGTGATTATCGGCATGTTCAGCGGCCTGGCCTGGCGGCTCACCGGTTTGGACCTGGGGACGGGCACGGTCGCCACGGTGATTACGCAATTGGGTCTTGCCGCGGTGCCCTGCGCCCTGTTTTCCATGGGCATGTCGTTGAAGAAATACGGCATTCGCGGCAATATCGGCCCCGGCGCGGCGGTCACGGCGTTGAAATTGGTCCTGTTGCCGCTGGTGGTGTGGCTGATGGCCGAATTCGTCATGGACCTGCCGCCTTTATGGGTGGCGGTGGCGGTTTTGGGCGCGGCCAATCCGACCGGCATCAATGCCTATCTGTTTGCCAACCATTTCGGCACCGGCCACGGCATCGCCGCCAATGCCATCACCTTGTCGACCGGCCTTGCGGTGGTGACCATCGGGATCTGGCTGACGATTGTCGGCTATGGCTGAGCGGTGGGAGGTGAACTATTGGGATCCCCCACATCTACGGATGTGGAAATCGGTCGCAAACCAAGCACATATGTCATGCTCCGGCTCTGACCGGGGCATCCAGTAACCGCCGTTGCCGGTGGTTTGGGAGTGCTGTTAGCTTTTTGTTTTTAAACCGAAAACGAGCCGCATACTGGATTGCCCGGTTGGAGCCGGGCAATGACAGCGGGATTTGGAATGTGATTGGAGTCCCTGGGGTTTGCAGCCGAACACGACCCGTTTGGGGCCGATGACGGGTTGGTATTTGCGCCTGGCGTTCATGTTTGGGCAAGGGTTCGTTAACCAAGAGGCCACGGAGAGGCCGCCAAAATCCACACCGGCAACAGCGCTCTTGACTCTTGGGGCGGCTTGTGGACTCAATAGAACAAAGCAGGAACATTTATAGGAATTGCCATGTCGGATCGTACCGGGGCGCGGACGCGGCTTGCCGTTCTGCGGCGCCGCATCGCCGCCATTGAAGGGCGCCCGGTTCATCTCCTGGATGCCGGGGCGCTCGATGCCTGTCCGTCGCCGCCAGCCGGCGCGGCCGTACAGGTATTCCGAGACCAGGCCGATCGGGCCACCGGGCCGTTGGCGGATCGATGCAGCCGGCGGCTGCCGTTTGGGCTGAAGCCGGTCGATCGTGCCCTGGGCGGTGGCCTGGCGATTGGCGCGGTGCATGAAATCCGGGTCGGGGAAAGCCGCCATGGGGGCTTGGCCACCGGGTTTACCGCCGCCCTGCTGGCGCGCCTTGTCGCCCGCCGCGCCGGCCTGGTGCTGTGGGCCCATGACCGGCCGGGCCCGCTGGAAATCGGCCATCTTTATGCCCCCGGCCTTGCCCGCTTCGGCCTTGATCCGGAACGGTTGCTCATGGTCGCCGGCCGCCGGGCGGAGGACGTGTTGTGGGCCATGGAGGAAGGGCTTGCCTGCCGCGGCATCGCCGCCGTTATCGGCGATTTTTTCGGCCAGCCGCGGGCCCTTGACCTGACCGCCATGCGGCGGCTCGGCCTGCGGGCGCGAAGCGGCAACCGCCTCGCCGTGCTGTTGCGGACCGGCACCGGCATCATGCCCTCGGTGGCCGAGACCCGCTGGCGGATCGGCCCGCATGGAGCGGGCGTCATGCACCGGTTTCAAGCCGGCATCGGCCGTCCGGCCTGGCGGCTCGACCTGGAGAAGAACCGCGCCGGACGGACCGGCACCTGGCCCGTGGAGTGGCACCATGACACGCACAGTTTCGCCTTCGCCGCGCATTCTCAGCCTGTGGCTGCCGCGGTTGACCACCGACCGCACCGCCCGGCGCCGATGGGGACCGTCGTGGCGTTCGGCTAGGGGCGATTCCCGGTCCGCCGACGGCCGCCGCGGGGGCCGTGACCATGGATCCCGTTCGGACAGGAGCGCGCCGGACTGCGCCGCGCCTCGGGTGGCGGTCGCCAAGCAGAAAAGCGCCCTGCGCCTGACCGCGCTCAACGGGGCCGCGACGGCCGCCGGCTTGCGCCCCGGCCAGGCGCTTGCCGATGCCCGCGCCATACGACCCGACCTGGTGGTCGAGGCGGCCGACGACCAGGCCGACCACGATCTCCTGCATGCGGTGGCCGATTGGTGCGACCGCTACACGCCGCTGGTGGCGCTCGATCCGCCGGACGGATTATTCCTCGATATTGTCGGTTGCGCCCATCTGTTCGGTGGCGAGGCGGCCTTGCGTGACGACCTGATGCGGCGGCTCGCGGCCCAGGGTTTCGCCGTGCGCGCCGCGATTGCCGATACGCCGGGCGCGGCCTGGGCGGCGGCCCGTTTCACCGATCACGGGGTGATTACCGGCGGTGGCCAGAAGGCGCTGCTTGCGCCGTTGCCGGTGACCGCCCTGCGCCTTGAGGTCGAATGCGCCGCCCTGTTGAACCGGGTCGGCCTGAAGTGCATCGGCCAACTTCTCGACCAGCCGCGGGCGCCGCTCGCGGCGCGGTTCGGCGTCATGCTGCCCCGGCGCCTCGACCAGGCGCTGGGCCACGAAGAAGAGCCGATCTCGCCGCGCCTGCCGGTGCCGGACCTGGTGGCGGAACGGCGGTTCGGCGAGCCGGTCAGCCATCGCGACAGCCTGATGGTGGCGCTACACGGCCTGGCGGATCGCCTCGCCGCCCTGTTGGCGCCGCAAGGCGCCGGCGCCCGGGCCCTGGAACTGGCTTTATTCCGGGTCGACGGGGCCGTCGCGCGCACCGTGGTCGGTACCAGCCGGCCGCTTGCCGATGCCGGCCGCATGGCGGAATTGTTCGCCGAGAAGATCACCGATCTGGGTGATGATTTCGATGCCGGCTTCGGCTTCGACCTGATGCGCCTGGCGGCGCTCGAAACCCAGCGCAACGACCCGGCACAGGCCGATCTCAGCGGTGGTCTGGAGGATGCCGCGGCCCTTGAGCGGCTGGTCGACCGGCTTGGCGCCCGGCTCGGTCTTAACCGGGTGGTCCGGCCGCTGCCGCGCGACGACCATCAGCCGGAAGCCGCCGTTTTGCTGGCGCCGGCGGCGGCGGTCGATGCGGCGGCATTGACCTGGGCGCCGGCGCCTGCCGACGACCCGGTCGACCGGCCGCTACGCTTATTGGCAACGCCGGAGCCGGTCGGCGCGGTGGCCGAGGTGCCGGACGGGCCGCCGGTGCGGTTTCGCTGGCGGCGGGTGCTTTACACGGTCGCCCGGGCAGAGGGGCCGGAGCGTCTCGCCGCTGCCTGGTGGCAGGGCGGGCATTCGGGCGCCGCGCCCCCCGAACCGTCGGCCGCGGAGGCTGATGGACCGCCGGCGTCGGGCCCGTCTCTTGCCGCAAATACGCCCCCCCTCGCAAGTGGTCCCCCCCTCGCAAGTGGTCCCCCCCTCGCAAGTGATCCCCCCCTCCCTAGCCCTCCCCCTCCAGGGGGGAGGGGACAAGTGCGGAGCGCTCCTGCAGCGAGTACCGAACGCTCGACTATGGGTGATCAAGATGCGGTTGGACATGACGACAAGCCGGTTTCGTCCCCTCCCCCCCGGAGGGGGAGGGTGGCGCGCAGCGCCGGGAGGGGGGGACGCGGCGGTTCGGCGAGCATGGTGCAAGCCGATCGGACCCCGGCGGGCGAGGGGACCGCCCCGGTACCTTTGGCCTTGGTCGAAGCGGGCGGATCGGCCGAGGGGACGGATCGGCCGGGCGGCATCGCGCTACAAGATCCCGCCCGGTCAGGCGGCGACCCCCATGCCCGCCGGTTCGAGGCGCCGCATAGCCGCCGCCGGGCCTCGTTTCAATCGCGCACGCCGGCCCTGCCACACAATAAGGGGGCCGACAAGCTGACCGCTTTGGTGGAAACCCGGCATGCCGCACCGATCATGCCGCCAACCCGCGACTATTTCCGCGTCGAGGATGGCGAGGGCCGTCGCTTCTGGCTCTACCGGGAAGGCCTCTACGACCGGGAAACCGACCAGCCGCGCTGGTTCCTGCATGGATTATTCGGGTGAGGGGCCGCGAAGGTGACATGTTCAAAACCCTGCAGCTTCCACTTGCGGCCCAACAAACGATTCGGCGCCATCGTCTCAGATCGCAAAGCACAGGACTGTGCAGGTTTGCGCCGCCTGCTGACCGGAAACGAAGACATGCCGCAACATCCAATCGACCCTGATTTCCGAGACCGGGCGAAGACTCTCCGTTGTGCCATGACGGATGTGGAGCGTCGGCTGTGGTCCCGGCTAAGGGCGCATCGCCTGAACGGCTTGAGTATTCGCCGACAAGTACCGATCGGTTCTTACGTCGTCGATTTCTCATGTCCGGCGGCCCGGCTGATCATCGAACTCGATGGCGGTGGGCATACGGAACCGGTGCAAATGTGCCATGACCGGGCGCGTACGGCGTGGCTGCAGGCCCGCGGCTATCGGGTTCTGCGGTTCTGGAACGGCGCGGTGATCGATAATCTCGACGGGGTTTGTGAGACGATCCTGGCGGAGGCCGAGGCGCGGATTGCGGATCACGCACGTGCTTTAGCAAATAACTGTGATCGTCAAACGATGCGGCCGGGATTTCAAGGCACGATCAATGACAAATAGCACCGCCGCGTCCCCCCCTCCCGTCGCTGCGCGCCGACCTCCCCCTCCAGGGGGGAGGTGGAAAAGGCAGGATGCCGGTAATTCCGCGTGTCTTTTGATCGCGTGCGCTCCGCGGATTGCTACCAGCCGTAACAGCGCCACACATAATTCCCCTCCCCCCTGGAGGGGGAGGGCTAGGGAGGGGGGGATCAACGGTGCCGGATCATCCCTGTCACGCCGCTTCCACGACCAATCATTGCGATGTGAAACCGGCTGCCGGACAGCCTGCCCGAACGGTGCGGCGGATCATTCCCTCCCCCTTGGAGGGGGAGGGCCAGGGAGGGGGAGACATACTGATTCCCGGCATGCTCATGTACCGCCCCGTCCACCCCGGATCCCGCCGCCATGACCCATCCTTACGTGGAACTCGCCGCGGCGACCAATTTTTCCTTTTTGCGCGGCGCCTCGCATCCCGAAGAGCTGGCGGTCACGGCGGCCCGGTTGGGATTGGCCGGTCTTGCTGTCACCGATCGCAATTCCTTAGCCGGCGTCGTTCGTGCCCATATGGCGGCCAAGGAGGCGGGCCTGCGCCTTGCCGTTGGCTGCCGGCTTATCTTTACCGACGGCACCCCGGACATTCTCGCCTGGCCGCGCGACCGGACCGCCTATGGCCGGCTGACCCGGCTTTTGACCGTCGGTAACCGCCGGGCGCCGAAAGGCGAATGCTATCCGGACCTGGCCGATCTTCTGGAATGGGGCGACGGCATGATCCTGGCGCCGCTGCCCGGCCGGCGCATCGATGCCGCCCTTGATACCGTGCTTGCGGATCTGAAGGCCGCTTTTCCTGGCGCCGTGCGCTTAGCGGCGACACGAGCCTTCGGCGCCGACGACCAGCGCCGGCTTTCCCGGCTCGCCGATCTGGCGGGGCGTAGCGGCGTCCCGCTGCTTGCGGTCGGCGACGTGCTTTATCATGCCCCGGAGCGCCGCCGGCTGCAGGATGTTTTGACCTGTATCCGCGAACACGTGACCTTGGACGAAGCCGGCCGGCTGCTTGCCGCCAATGCGGAGCGGCATTTGAAGGATGCCGGCGAGATGAACCGGCTGTTCCGAGATTATCCGGAGGCGATCGCCGAAACAGCGACCGTCTTCAACGCGCTGGACTTCTCGCTCGATGACTTGCGCTACGAATATCCCGACGAACCGTGCGGCGACAGCGCCACGCCACAGGACGAATTGGCGCGGCTGACCTTTATCGGCGCCGCCGAACGCTATCCCGACGGCTTGCCGGATAGAGTGAAAAAGACGATCGATCACGAATTGGCGCTGATTAAAACCCTGCAATACGCACCCTATTTTCTGACCGTCTACGACATTGTCCGCTTTGCCCGCTCGCAGGGGATCCTGGCCCAGGGGCGCGGCTCGGCGGCCAATTCGGCGGTCTGTTTCTGCCTCGGCATCACCGAGGTGGATCCGGACCGGGCCGATCTCCTGTTTGAGCGTTTCATTTCGCCTGAACGCAACGAACCGCCGGATATCGACGTTGATTTCGAGCATGAGCGGCGCGAGGAGGTCCTACAATATGTCTATGACAAATATGGCCGTGACCGGGCCGGGCTCGCGGCCACCGTGATCACCTATCGCTCGCGCTCGGCGGTGCGCGAGGTGGGCAAGGCCTTCGGCCTGTCGGAGGATGCGGTCGGGGCGCTCGCCGGCACCATCTGGGGCTGGTCATCGGGGGGCGTCGACGACGAGGATGCGCGCCGCGCCGGCCTCGATCCGGATGATGGCCGCATGACCCAGGTGCTCGATCTGGCGCGCGAAATTATCGGCTTTCCCCGGCACCTGTCGCAGCATGTGGGCGGGTTCGTGATCACCAGGGGCCGGCTCGATGAGGTGGTGCCGATCCAGAACGCGGCGATGGACGATCGCACGGTGATCGAATGGGACAAGGACGACCTGGAATCGCTCGGCATGCTGAAGATCGACCTGCTCGGCCTCGGCATGCTGACCTGTATCCGCAAGGCGCTGACCCTGCTCGCCGACCATTACGACCGGCCGCTCACGGTCGCCAATATTCCGGCGGAGGATCCGGCGGTCTACGACATGTTGTGCCGGGCCGATTCAGTTGGCGTGTTCCAGGTGGAAAGCCGGGCGCAGATGACCATGCTGCCGCGGCTTAGACCCCGCGCCTTCTACGACCTGGTGATCGAGGTGGCGATCGTGCGGCCCGGTCCGATCCAGGGCGACATGGTGCATCCCTATCTGCGCCGCCGCCAGGGCAAGGAGACGGTGACTTATCCAAAGAAAGAACTGGAACAGGTCCTGTCGAAGACGATGGGCGTGCCGTTGTTCCAGGAGCAGGCGATGCAGATCGCCATCGTCGCCGCCGGCTTCACTCCGGCCGAGGCCGACCGGTTGCGCCGGGCCATGGCCACCTTCCGCCGGGTCGGCACCATCGGCTCGTTTCAAAAAAAGCTGATCGACGGCATGGTAAAGAACGGCTACGAGGCCGATTTCGCCGCCCGCTGCTTCCGCCAGATCGAGGGCTTCGGCGAATATGGCTTTCCCGAAAGCCATGCCGCCAGCTTCGCGCTGCTCGTCTATGCGTCGGCCTGGCTGAAATGCCATTATCCGGATGTTTTTTTGGCGGCGATTTTAAACGCCCAGCCGATGGGCTTTTACGCGTCGGCGCAATTGGTGCGCGATGCCCGCGATCACGGGGTGGAGGTGCGCGCGGTGGATATCAACCGGTCGGACTGGGACGCGGTGCTGGAAGCGCGGGCGGAAGCGGATGGGTCGGCCTGGGCCGTGGTTGATGGGTCACGGCGGCAACCGACAGCGCGGGCTGGCGCGGCGTCCGGCATCGCCGGCTTCCCCCTCACAAAGTCTCCCCCCCTCACAAAGTCTCCCCCCCTCACAAAGTCTCCCCCCCTCCCTAACCCTCCCCCTCCAGGGGGGAGGGAACAGGGGGGCGGCGCCTCCTCGGTTGATGGTGATCGCCTGGACATGGACGATCAGGATGTGCATGGCATTGGCGACAAGGGCGGCTCTTCCCCTCCCCCCCGGAGGGGGAGGGTGGCGCGCAGCGCCGGGAGGGGGGGCAGCGGCGGTTCGGCTGGCGCGGGGCAAGCCAGTCGGATGACGGCTGATGACACAGGACGGCAACCGGCAGCACAAACCGATCGGTCGCGGCAGTCCGGCGTCGCCGGCTTCCCCCTCACAAAGTCTCCCCCCCTCCCTGGCCCTCCCCCTCCAGGGGGGAGGGAACAAGAGGTGCCGTCGTCAGGCGACATCCCAGCATCCAACCGCAATTATCCCTCCTATGCCGTGCAAAACCTGCACAAGATCCATGCCGATATGGCCGGCGATATCTGGTCGCGCTGCGCGGTGCGCCTCGGCTTCCGCCAGATCAAGGGCCTGTCGGAGGCCCATGCAGAGGTGATCCTGGAGCATCGCGGGGCGGGCTATGATTCGATCCGTGATCTGTGGCTGCGCACCGGCCTGCCGCGCAGCGTGATCGAGCGGCTCGCCGAGGCCGATGCGTTTCGCTCCATCGGGCTCGACCGGCGCACGGCCCTATGGGCGGCGCGGGGGCTTGACGCGGGCAAGGCCGGCGACCGGCTACCGCTTTTCGACGTGGCGGGCTTAAGCGATATCCGCCGGGAACCGGATATCGACCTGCCGCCGATGCCGCTCGGCGAGCATGTGATCAATGATTACCGCACCTTATCCTTATCCTTGAAGGCGCATCCGGTGTCCTTCGTGCGCCGGCAGCTCAAGGCGCGGCAGATCATCGCCAACGAGACCTTGCGGGACCTGCCTCAGAACCGGCGGGTGGTCATTTGCGGCCTGGTGCTGGTGCGCCAGCGGCCGGGCTCGGCCAAGGGGGTGATCTTCATGACCCTGGAGGACGAGACGGCGGTCGCCAATGTGATCGTCTGGCCGGACGTGTTCGAACGCTATCGGCCGGTTATACTCGGCGCCCGCTTCGTGCGCGTGGCGGGCCGGCTGCAGAACGAGCAGGGGGTGATCCATGTGGTCGCCGATGCGCTGGAAGACCTCACCGGCCTGTTGGAGGGATTATCGGACAAGGCGGCAACCATCGATCCGTTCGCCCGGGCCGACGAGGTCAAGAAGCCGATCGAGGACATGCGGGCCAAAGTGTCGCCGGGCGGCCGCCTGATCCGCCTGCTCGCCGAGGTGCCGCACCTGCAGCGCGATTACGTGACGCTTGCCGGCCCGACCCGCAAGGTGCTGCCCAAGGGGCGGAACTTTCAGTAGGGCACGTTGCGTTCAATCGGGATATTCACCCATAGCGAAATCGTCATTCCTGCGAAAAGGGGAATTCGGGGCGATTTGCTTAAGCCTTTGTTTTGGCCCTGGATTCCCGCTTTCGCGGGAATGACTGCATGACTTGAAGTGTGAATCCTATTACCCACAACCCGCATTGGAGACAAGAAATCGCAGCGTCAATTCGATGCGTGAACCCAAGTGCACTGCGCGATGCGACATGGTATCGATTGGTGCAGGATGACGGGTCGATAGTGTAGGTGGTTCATGGATCAGGGAAGAAAAACGGTCGGCGGATGCATGTGCGGCGCGGTCCGCTACGCGGCTCTCGGCGAACCCTTGCATGTCGGTTACTGCCATTGCCGCAGCTGTCGCCATCACAGCGGCGCGGCGGTGGCCGGCATGCTGGTATTCAATCCCGACAATGTCGAGATCACGGCAGGGACACTCAGTATCTACCCATCCTCACCGGGGATCGAACGCGGCTTTTGCGGCCGCTGCGGGACAACACTGACCTGGAAAGGCCATGGGCTCATTTCCCTTCATATCGGTTCTCTGGACGATCCGGATATGCACGCGCCAACCCTGCACTGGCGCTATGAGGAGCGAAGCTCCTGGTGTGACGTTGGCCGAGACCTGCCAAAGGTAAAGATGATCTATCCAACATCGCATTAGCCGCGCAACCACCGCCCCTCCACCCCACGCCTCACAACCCTCATCCGCCGTCCAAACCAGATCAGCCACACCACCGCCGGCAGCCCGGCCGACGATGCGGCAAGCATGAGGGCCGGCAGCATGTATGGCCCGTTAGTTCCGCCGAACACTAGGCCGGTAACGCAAACGGCTTTTCACAGCGTCTGGCGTCCACCCGCGGGCGCCCTAAATATCGAATCGCGAAGACGGATCAAAAATGGTTTTCGGATTCTTTATTGTGGTATAATCCGGTCGTTGCCGGCGGGCAGAAAGGGAATTGATAATGGCGAAGATCAGACGATCCATGCTGGTCGCCACGGCCGTGGCCGGCCTGCTCGTTACCGGGAGCGGCCTTCAGGCGATGGCCTGCGGCAATGGCTTGATCTATGCGCTGCTGTTCTCCAAGCACCCCCAGGCGGAGACGGCCTATAAATCCAATCTGGAAGCCCGGCGGGCGAACCTTTATCAGGCGCCGACATTTCCGGCGACACCCGGCATGACCTATCACCGCTGGTCCTTCAGCCGGGCCGAAGCCGTGCTGGCGCGCTTTCATGAGCGAATGGGCCGGTCGGCGGCGGTTCAGGACGAGGCACCTGACGTGACGATCATGCTCGCGGACGAGGTTTATGTCGCCTATCTGTCGGCCGGCGCCGAGGGCCCGCAGCTTGAGCAATCCTTCCTCGGATTTCAGTCGCGGCCAGGAGTCGTTTTCTATACGACGGTCAATGCCCTGGCGGCCCTGAATGAGGGGCAAATCGGCTGGCAGCAGGCCATGACGGCCGGGCTCGTGGTGCCGCGCAAAACGGAAGAAAGCGCGCGGCTCGACCAGGTATTCGGGCCGATATTCGCCGCCCACTGACGGGATAGGGCGATTTTTTTAAGCCGGCTTTTTTGTTAAGCTCGCTATTGTAGCTTGGGATCAAGCGGGTTTGGTACGAAAATTAAAACCGTCATTCCTGCGAAAGCGGGAATCCAGAGCTAAAACAAAGGCTTATGTTAGCTGCCCTGGATTCCCGCTTTCGCGGGAATGACTGTGTATTGGGATTCGTGAATCCGATTTTCGGCCGCTTGCGTTAGTTAATTCCGGTCTTCCGGCAGGGTCGGCAGCGGATAGAATTCAATCCCCTCGTCGTGCAGCTCCTTGGCATCTTCCATGGTCGCCTCGCCGTGGATTCCCCGCTGTTCGGTCTCGCCATAGTGGATCTTGCGGGCTTCCTCGGGAAACTTGTCGCCCACATAGTCGGAATTGGCCTTCACGTGATCACGCACGGCGCGCATCATCGCCGCCATTTTCTGCGCATTGGGGTCCGGTCGGGCGACCGGTTGCGGCGGCGTGTCCGGCGTGTCGGGCGTGCCTTTGTCCTTGCCGGCAGCGCCGATCGACGGGGCCATCAGGGCCCGGTGAATATCCGTGTCGCCGCAGACCGGGCAGGCGAGGTGGCCGGCTTGAACTTGTGCCTCGTAATCGGCGGAATTACGGAACCAGCCCTCGAAATCGTGCTCTTCGCTGCAAAGAAGGTGATAGTGAATCACGATACGGACCTCAATGGGCTCGCCGGCCCGCCTGCCTGCGGTGGGTCGAAGGAGCGTTCATTGGCAAGGGCGGGAATGCGCTGGCGCATGGCGTCGATCCGCGCCGGATCGATATCGGCGACAATGATCCCCGGCTCCTCGCCGGCTTCTGCCAGAATATCGCCCCACGGGTCAACAATCAGTGAATGACCATAGGTCTTGCGGCCGTCCTCGTGGTCACCGGCTTGCGCGGCGGCGATCATGAAACAGCCATTTTCCACCGCCCGCGCGCGCAACAATAAATGCCAGTGGGCCGCTCCGGTCTGCCGGGTGAAGGATGATGGCGCGGTCAGAATGCCGGCACCGGACCGGGTCAATTGCCGATAGAGATCGGGAAAGCGCAGGTCATAGCAGATCGTCATGCCGAGCCGCGCCCAGGGGAGATCGGCGATTATCGCCCGGTCGCCGGGCCGATAGGTGCCCGATTCCCGGTAGCGCTCGCCGCCAGGCAGGTCGACATCGAACATATGGATCTTGTCATAGCGGGCCGCGATGGTGCTGTCGGGGGCGATCAGATAGCCGCGATTGGCGACCCGGCCGTCATCGAGCAGCACGGCGATGGAGCCGATATGCAGCCAGATCCCGGTCTCCGCGGCAAGCGCCCGCAACTGGCGCAAAGCCGGGTCGTCCGCCTCGGATCGGACCTTTTCCATCAGCGCGGTTCGCTTGCGCTCCAACAAGGTGGTCATTTCCGGGGTCTGCACATAATGGGCGCCGGCGCTTGCAGCCTGGCGCACCAGATCCTCGACGGCCCGGCAATTGTCGGTCACCGATCTGGAGGATCGCATCTGGATGCAGGCTGCCCGAAATGTCGTCATCCGTGTCCAAAACCGATTGGTGTGCCGACTAAACTCTATTTCTTAGCAAATTGGCCGCTGAGCAGGCAAATCAGGAGTTCAGGAGATCGGCCAGTTCGCCGCTATAGTCCAGTTCGAACAATTCATCGCAGCCGCCTACATGGATATCGCCAATAAAGATCTGCGGAAAGGTCGCCCGTCCGCCGGAACGGGCGGACATTTCGGCGCGCATGGCCGGGTCGCCGGTGGCGTCGATTTCGGAATAAGGCACGCCCTTCTTCTCAAGCAGGCGGATCGCGGCGGAACAATAGCCGCACATCCTGCGTGTATAGATGACCACGTCCTTCATGGGTAGTCCGCCTTCGTTTCAAACGGCGATAGGAACCACAATTGCCTGGTCCCGGTGCCGCCTATGCGCCAGCCATCGCATAGCGGTGAATGCGACCCGGATCAAGCGTGACGGCCGACGATCCCCACGACCAGCGCGTTCCGGTCACATATCGGTCTACATGCGGTCGGGTACAACCCTGGCAAAGGCGAGCACGTCGACCTGCCGTGCCTTGGCACGCAACAGGGCACGGGTGCAGGCGGCGATCGTGGCGCCGCTGGTGATCACGTCGTCGACCAAGACCACCCGGCGATCATGGAGGGTCTGTCGGGTTTCCGCAGACACTCTGAAAGCGCCGCGCATATTGGCATCCCGTTCGCGGCCGGTGAGGCCGACCTGCTGCCGTGTCGGGCGGATGCGGGCGAGCGCGGCCGGCGCATGGGCCACCCCGGTCCGATGACCGATTGCTTCGGCGAGCAGGGCCGATTGATTGAAGCGGCGCCACCACAAGCGCCGCCGATGCAATGGCACCGGCACCAGAAGGTCGGCGTCAGCCAGAATATCCTGCCCGGCCCGAACCATCCACCGACCCATTAGGCCGGCAATTTCCTGACGATCGTGAAACTTGAAGGATAACACCAGGTCGCGGGCGACTGAGTCATAGATCGCCGCGGCCCGAGCGCGGCCATAGGGCGGCGGATCGGCGATCGCGGCGGCACTGACGGCGCCCGGCCCAAGATCATAGGCAAACGGCAATCCGAGACGGTCGCAATAGGGGCGCTCAATCCATTGCAGGCGGCTCCAGCAGCCGGCGCAGACGCCGCCATGACCGGCCACCGGTGCCGAACAGGCCGGACAGAGCGGCGGCAACACCATATCGAGGCCGCGCCGGGCGATTTCCGGCAACCCGTGGCGTATGGCGTCGCCTATGCGATTGGAAAAGCGGTGGGCGGAAGGTTGGGTCATGGGCGGCTTATACCAGATCGTCGGCGGGCCATACCATAAGGCTCGGACCGTCGAGGCATCCGGTCACGATTTTGACGGGGGCGGCCGGATCGCTTAAATGGCCATGGACTCCCCTTTCATTGCCCGTTGCCGGCCTGAAGACCGGATCGACCGCATGACGCAAACGCCAATCCGCCTGGATCGCACGCTCTTGAAGCAACGGCGGCGACGTGCCCTGGCCGACCCCGTCGCCGGCGTGGATTTTCTGGTCAATCGGGCGGTCGACGAGGTGGCGGCGCGGCTGGCGGCCATGAACCGCCAGTTCGAGATGGCTGTCGATCTGGGGGGTGGCGGGGGCCGGCTCGGCGATGCCATGGTGGCAACCGGCCGGGTCGATAGAGTCCTGCGTGCCGACAGCCTGATTGCGGGACCGGGCCGGTCGGACCTGGTCTGTGATGAGGAAACACTGCCCTTCCGCAATCAATCGATCGATCTTGCAGTGTCCCTGTTGCAAGGTCAGTTCGTCAACGATCTGCCGGGTTTTTTAGTCCAGTTGCGCCGTGCGTTGCGGCCCGACGGCCTGTTTTTCGCCGTCATAATCGGCGGTGACAGCCTTTTTGAGTTGCGTACCAGTCTCGCCGCAGCAGAATCCGAATTGACGGGCGGGCTGAGCCCGCGGGTCCTGCCGATGATCGATTTGCGGGATCTGGGCGGGTTGATGCAGCGTGCCGGATTTGCCCTGCCGGTGATCGATGTCGACGCCGTGACGGTGCGTTATGACGATATATACGGGCTGATGCGCGATCTCAGGGCGATGGCGGCGTCCAACATTCTGGCTGACCGGCTGCATGCCCCAACAAGGCGGTCATTATTCGCATTGGCGGCCGATTATTATCGGCACCATTTCGCCGATGCGGATGGGCGTATTCGGGCGACGTTCGAGCTCATCTCGGCGAGCGGATGGGCGCCCCATGAAAGCCAGCAAAAGCCGCTGAGGCCGGGATCGGCGACCCACAGCCTTGCAGACGCGTTGCGGGCAATCGAAGCAAAATCTCCGGATCAAGATTGATTTGGCGGGCGGACTATGGTCGGCGTTTTACGGCGCTGGATTGTTTTCCATGCCGGCGACGATTTTCTCGTACAATTCCACCAAGACCACTTCGCCCAAATTGGCAATCGAAACCAAGAAAATACCGATCATCATGGCAAGCACGCCGTATTCGACAGCGGTCGCCCCGGTGCGGTCGGCGGCGAACCGTGCTGCGATCGCGGCGGTACTGCCGTGCTGGCATCGAGGCTTGCCGAACGTTACGCGCATGATCCCTTATCCTATCGACCACCCCTTCACAGTAATTGCATGAGATGGGGTATTAACGGTTCATCGGCCGGCGGCATCGGGTAGTCTCGCAAACGGGTCGGAACAACCCATTTCAGAACCTGGCCTTCCAACGGTCTGACCGTACCCTGCCAGCGCCGACACACGTAAAGTGGCATCAAAAGATGAAAAGAGCTATAATCGTGGCTTGCGAATGTCAAAGGCGCGATACACTCCTCGTTAACCTCGATCGACAGTTCCTCGGCCAATTCCCGGATCACCGTGTCCTCCGGCCGTTCCCCGGGTTCAACCTTGCCGCCGGGAAATTCCCATAATCCGCCCAAGGACTTATGATCCGGTCGCCGGGCAATCAGAACGCGATCATCGGCATCGAAGAGGGCGCAGGCGGCGACGAGAACCAGGTCGGGCATGGGTTAATCCGGCTTAACCAGATAGTGATAATTGTAGGCGGGACGATAGGCCAGGTCCTCATAAAGGCGGATGGCGCCCACATTGTCCGCCTGCACGGCGAGCCAGCCGGTGACGGCACCGCGATCACAGCCCCAGTCAAAGGCCTTGGTGATCATTGCCCGGGCCAGTCCCCGGCGGCGCAGATCAGGTCGCGTTGCCACATCCTGGATGGACAGCACGTCGCGATGCAGGATCGTCGCCAGGCACCCGACGATGTCTCCGGCAGAATCACGGCACAGCACGTAAGCGCGCGGAATGCGGACGGCTTGCAGGATTTGTCGATGGATCTCACGATGTCTAGCGGAAATATCGGAATAGGCAGCGTGAGCGGCCAGCCATCGGTCGTCAAACGTGTCTTTAAGGTCGATTTCGAAGCCGTCGCCGGCCGCGAACCGGCGGCGGCTCAGGTCTTGCAGCGCACCGGTCATGACCATGGTTTCATTGACCCGTCGATAGCCGCGGCCGCGGAGTTCGGCGAGCACGGATTCGGGCGCCAGCGGGGTAACACGGGCGATCGGCAATTGGCCGACTTGGCGGTAGACGGTCTCGAACCAGTCGAGCCGACGACCGCAATCGTCACCATCGGCGGGATCGAGGAAATTCAACGAATTGGCGCGCCCTGTATAACCATCAGCAAGCCGCAGGATCCAGGTGCCGTCGACCACCGTACCTAGGGCCGGCCAGGTGGACAGCATTGCCGATTCAAGGTGCTGAATGGTCTCAAAGTCATCCATGGCGGCCGTCAAGAGCGGTAGTCACCGTTGATCGCCACATATTGCCGCGTGAGATCGCAGGTCCATACGGTGCTCGTTCCGGGGCCCAGACCCAAGTCCACGCGCAATCTGATCTCCGCATTGGCCATGTATTGGGAGGCGGCGGATTCGGCGTAGTCGGGATCCCGCTCGCCGTTGACCGCGACCCGGATATCGCCGAACCAGATGGCCAGCTTGTCGCGGTCGGCCGGCTCGCCGGCCTTGCCGACGGCCATGACCACCCGGCCCCAATTGGCGTCCTCGCCGGCAATTGCCGTCTTGACAAGAGGCGAATTGGCGATCGCCATGGCGATCCGGTGGGCGGATCGATTGCCGGATGCACCATCGACGGTGATGGTGACGAATTTGCCGGCGCCCTCTCCGTCCTTGACGATCTGCTGCGCCAAGTCCCGCATGACGCGGTTCAGGGCCCTGCGGAAGGGCTGCAGCCGCGGATCGGCCGGCTCGTCGATAACGGGCGCCGGGCCGGTGGCGAACAGCAACACCGTGTCACTGGTGGAGGTGTCGCTGTCGACGGTGATGGCGTTGAAACTTTTGCGATTGGCGCGCCGCAGCAGGTCCTGCAGAACCGGCGCGGCGATCGGCGCGTCGGTGAATAAAAAGGCGAGCATGGTCGCCATATCCGGTGCGATCATGCCCGATCCCTTGGCGATGCCGTTGAGCGTCCCCTTTGTGTCGCCGATCGAAAATTCAGCGGTGGCGAGCTTCGGATAGGTGTCGGTGGTCATGATCGCCCTTGCGGCGTCCATCCACCGGCCTTCATCGGCATTACCGGCCATTCCCTCCAACACGGCGGCGAACCGTTCCGCCGGCAGCGGCTCGCCGATGACGCCGGTGGAGGCCAGAAAGACCTCGTCGACTGCGCAGCCGGCGACCGACGCGGTATCTCGCGCGGAACGCTCCACCGCATCGCGCCCCTTCATCCCGGTAAAGGCATTGGCGTTGCCGGAATTGACCAGCAGTGCCCGCGCCGTGCCGCCGGCAAGCCGCGCCTTGCACCAGTCGACCGGCGCCGAGGGACAGCGCGACCGGGTAAAGACGCCGGCAACCCGGGTTTGAGGCGGCATTAGCGCCAGCATCACATCCGGGCGGCCGGCATATTTGATCCCGGCTTCCGCGGTGCATAACCGGATGCCGCCGATCGCCGGCAGTTCCGGGTAGATTTCAGGTGCGAAGGGCGAGGGGGGAATGTCCATTCTGCGATCTATTCGTCCTTTTTCGTCTCGCCGTCGTCACCGCCTTTTTCGGTTGCCGTCTGGGGTTTCAGGATTTCGATCTTGGCGTCTTTTTTCAGATCCGCAACGGCCTCGGTAAATTTCTCGCGGACCAGGCGGTCGCGGAGCGAGGCGCTGATCTGCTCGAATTTCGGCGGTTCGGCGGCGCGCTTTTCCTCCACCTTGATGACGTGATAGCCGAACTGGGTCTTGACCGGTTCCTTGGAATGGCTGCCGGGTGTCAGGGCGAGGGCGGCCTTTTCGAAGGGCGGCACCATCTGGCCTTCGCCGAAAAAGCCGAGATCGCCGCCCTTGGGACCGCTTGGTCCGGTGGATTTGGATTTCGCCAGTTCGGCGAAGTCGGCGCCGCCGTCGAGTTCGGCGATGATCGCCTTGGCCTCTTCTTCCGACTTGACCAGGATGTGGCGGGCGCGGATTTCCTCCTTGCCGGTAAGGGCGGCGGCCTCTTCCTCATATGCGGCGCGAATATCGGCCTCGGTCACCGTGTCTTGAATGTTCTTTATGAAATAGGCGTCGCGGAGCGAGCGCCGTTTCAAAAACCGCATGCGGTTGATGTAGTCGGGATCGGATTCCATGCCCGATTTCTCACCGGCATTGGCCAACAGGCTCATATCGATCAGGACATTGAGTATCAGTTTGCGCTGTCGCTCGGCGGGTATGCGCTGCAATTGCTGACCGAACTCGCCCATCGCAAAGGTCAGATCGGATTCGGTAATCGGTTTGCCATCGACGGTGGCAACCACATCGTCCTCGGCGGCCGATATCCCGGAGGACAGGGTCGTGGTTAGAGCGCCCGCCATCAGGAGGGCGGCGGACAAACGCCGGAAACGGCGGATTTGCCGGTCGAAACGGTAAGCCATGGGCGGCATTCCTTTGCTGTTGAGGGTCCCGGATCGATCAGGCGGTCACGGGCTGGCCGAAGCCGGCGACACATTTGCCGAAACCGGCGGCGTTGACAAGCTTCGAACCCCTTCTTATGTGTCGATCCGTCCGGCTTTTTGCGCCACTATGCGGGTTGCTGCTATGCCCCACATCCGGCAGCACCGTCAAATGCCCGTCCGCGGCGTGCATGCTTCAGCCGAATGCATATAATCAAAACCGACGTGCCATCTGCAGCCGTGATCGGCACGACCAATGATTAAGGAACACGATCCATGGCCGGCCTTGGCGCGATTGCCCGCAAATTTTTCGGATCGGCGAATGATCGCCTGATCAAAACCTACCGCCCCCGGGTGGACGCCATCAACACCCTGGAACCGGAATTGGAGGCCTTGTCGGATTCCGAACTCGCCGCCCGCACCGTCGACCTGAGGGCGCAACTGGCCGATGGCGCCAAGCTCGATGATCTTCTGGTCCCGGCCTTCGCCACCGTGCGGGAAGCGGCCAAACGGACATTGGGGCAGCGCCACTACGACGTGCAACTGATCGGCGGCATGGTGCTGCATGAGGGCAAGATCGCGGAAATGAAGACCGGCGAGGGCAAGACCCTGGTGGCGACGCTGGCAGTCTATCTGAACGCGCTTACCGGCAATGGTGTCCATGTGGTCACCGTCAACGATTATCTGGCCCAGCGCGACGCGGAGTGGATGGGCGAGATCTACAAGTTTCTCGGCATGAGCGTCGGCGTCATCGTGCACGGTCTCGACGACGAAGACCGGCGCCAGGCCTATGCGGCCGACATCACCTACGGCACCAACAACGAATTCGGCTTCGATTATCTGCGCGACAACATGAAGTACGAATTGGAGACGATGGTGCAGCGCGGCCACAACTTCGCCATTGTCGACGAGGTCGATTCCATCCTTATCGACGAAGCACGGACGCCGTTGATCATTTCCGGGCCGGTGGACGACAAGTCGGACTTCTACACCACCATCGACGCCTTCATTCCCGACCTGGAAGAGGGCGATTACGAAATCGACGAAAAGGACAAGACGGCGGCCTTCACCGAACAGGGCAACGAGAAACTGGAACAATTGCTCGGTGCGGCGGATCTGTTGAAGGGCGACAGCCTTTACGACATCGACAACGTCACCGTGGTCCACCACCTCAACCAGGCGCTCAGGGCCCACAAGCTGTTTCAGCGCGACCGGGACTACATCATCAAGAACGACGAGGTGGTGATCATCGATGAATTCACCGGCCGCATGATGCCCGGCCGGCGCTATTCGGAGGGCCAGCATCAGGCGCTGGAAGCCAAGGAAAAGGTGACCATCCAGCCGGAAAACCAGACCTTCGCATCGGTGACCTTCCAGAACTATTTCCGCCTCTACGACAAGCTCGCCGGGATGACCGGCACGGCGGTCACCGAGGCGGATGAATTCATGGACATCTATTCGCTCGACGTTCTGGAAATCCCGACCCATATGCCGATCGCCCGGGTGGATGACGATGACGAGGTCTATCGCACGGCGGACGAGAAATACCGGGCGATCGTCGACCTGATCAATGATTGCCGGGAGCGCGGACAGCCGATGCTGGTCGGCACCACGTCGATCGAGAAGTCGGAATTTCTGGCCGATATCCTGAAGAAGGAAGGCTTTCGCCAGCGCGACTTCTCGGTGTTGTTCGATGGCGCATCCGGCACCAAGCAGGAAAAGGTGTTCCAGGTCCTGAACGCCCGCTATCACGAACAGGAAGCCTTCATCATCGCCCAGGCGGGGGTGCCCGGGGCAATCACCATCGCCACCAATATGGCCGGCCGCGGCACCGATATTCAGCTCGGCGGCAATGTGGACATGCGCATTCGCCAGGAATTGGCCGACCTGGAAGAGGGACCGGAGCGGACGCGGGCGGAGGTACGCATCACACGCGAGGTCGAGGCGCTCAAGGATCGGGCGATCTCCGCCGGCGGCCTCTTCGTGGTGGCCACGGAGCGCCATGAAAGCCGGCGCATCGACAACCAGCTACGCGGCCGGTCGGGCCGTCAGGGCGACCCGGGCCGGTCGAAATTCTTCCTGTCGCTGGAAGACGACCTGATGCGCATTTTCGGGTCGGAGCGCATGGACGGCATGTTGAAGAAGCTCGGCCTGAAGGAAGGCGAGGCGATCGTCCATCCATGGATCAACAAGGCGCTGGAACGGGCGCAGCAAAAGGTCGAAGCGCGCAATTTCGATATCCGCAAGAACCTGCTCAAATACGACAATGTGATGAACGACCAGCGCAAGGTGGTGTTCGAGCAGCGGATCGAATTGATGGCCGGCGACACGGTGGCGGAGACGGTGGTGGATATGCGCCACGACGTGATCGACGGCCTGGTCGCTGACCACATTCCGGAAAAAGCCTATGCGGAACAATGGGATATGGACGGCCTGCACGAGCAGGTGAAATCCATATTCGATCTCGACCTGCCGGTTCAGGACTGGGCGCAGGAGGAGGGCATTGCCGAGGAGGAAGTGCGTGAACGCCTGATGAAGGCGACCGACGAGGCGGCGGCGCGCAAGGCCGCCGAATTCGGCCCGGATGTCATGCGGCAGATCGAGAAGTCCCTGCTCTTGCAGATCCTCGATCATCTGTGGCGCGAACACCTGCAGACCCTGGATAATCTGCGTTCGGTGGTGCATTTGCGCGGCTACGGGCAGCGCGATCCCTTGAACGAGTACAAGACAGAATCCTTCACCCTGTTCCAGGCATTGCTATCGGATCTTCGGCGCGAGACCACGGGCACCTTGATGCATGTGGAACTGGCGCCGCAGCCGGAAGACATGGCACCGCAGGACTTGCCGGAAATCGAAGCCCATCACATCGACGCCACGACCGGCGAGGATATTTTCGAGATGGCCGAGGCCGGCGCCATGGCCGGCGGTGCCAATGGTGCGCGCATGGTTCAAAGCGGCGGATCGGCGCGCCGGGCGCCATCGGAACGCGATCCCGACAATCCGGCGACCTGGGGCAAGGTCGGGCGCAACGAGGCTTGCCCGTGCGGTTCCGGCAAGAAATACAAGCATTGCCACGGCCGACTGGCCTGATCGAGACCCAATTTCACACGGTGTCATCCCGCACGCGCTGCAGCATGCAATGCTGCGGTGCAGATGCGGGATCTAAGGGCTGTCCGATCATTCGCCGCCTGTAATAGAGAGATCGCGTGTCTGCGGAGCAGCACTGCGTGCTGCACCGCGCACGCGATGACGCCGATAGTCAGGGAAAAATTCGCAGGCTTTCGTGTGATCTGACAGTGCTCAAAATCCCCACTTTCGCGAGAATGGCGCACATCCGAAGCGGGTTCAAAGAGGTGTTCTTGTATAAGCCGTCAGGTTGATGGGCGCGCGACGTGGCGCAAGTCACCATCTATGTCCGCTCGTCGGGATCTTTCAGCGCCTGGCGCGCGGCCTCGCGGTGTATGTCGGTGATGTGGGTTTTGAACAGGGCCAAGATGGCGGCAAGGATCGTCAGATCGTCGCCGAAGCCGACGCCGATAATGAAATCGGGGACCGCGTCCAGGGGCAGAACGAAATAGGCGAGTGCGGCCAACAGGCTGCCGCGTACCCGGGCGGGGACATTCGGATCGAGCGCGCAGTAATAAGCGGCGACCACGTCCTCCATGAACGGGATCTTGCCGGCAGCCTTGCGCACGGTCTTCCAAAAGCCGGCGCGAACCCGCTTTTCGCGCTCTTCCTCCGGGCCGATGATTTCCGGATCGAGATAGATCCGGTCTGGACCGTTGCCAGTGGTTTTCGAGGTCATAATCCCTCTCATATCGGCATTTTTCGTCCCTTGATCAAGGGGTTCACCCACTAAGCCTCCGAGGCGAACCGGTCCATGACACCGGCAAGCTCGATATCCCGGTGGGTGACGCCGCCGGCCTCATGGGTGGCAAGCGTCACATGGACCGTCTTATAGACATTGAACCATTCGGGATGATGATCCATTTTTTCCGCCACCAGGGCGACCCGGGTCATCCAGCCGAAAGCGGCGTTGAAATTGGCGAACTGAAACGTCTTTTCGATGGCGTTGCGGCCCTCGACGGCGCGCCATTCGTCCAGGTCGGCCATGGCGGCCTTGCGTTCATTATCGGTCATCGGGTCCATGTACCGCTCCTTGCAATTCTAGTGGCCGCCGCGTAGAGCCGGTTGGCATGCTGGCGGCGAACCGTCCGATCGGAGACACTATGACACAAACCTTGGACCCTTACCCGTCAATCCTGTTCGTTTGCCTCGGTAACATCTGCCGCTCGCCCCTGGCGGAGGGTTTTGCCCGGGCCCATGCGGCGCGGCTGAATTTAGCGGCCGACGGCCTGGATTCAGCGGGCCTTGCCGATTGGCATCATGGCAAGCCGCCCAATCCACGGGCGATCGCGGTTGCCGCCGATCACGGGATCGACCTGACGGCGCAGCGATCGCGGCCGATCCGCGCATCCGACTTTACCGGTTTCGACATCATCCTGGCGATGGACCAGTCGGTGCTAGACGAGCTTGCCGGATTGCGGGCCGCATCAATGCCGGCCCATCTGGCGCTTTACCTTGATTTTGCCGGCGAAGGCCATCAGGACGTGCCGGATCCCTATTATGGGACTGAAAAGGATTACCAGGCCGTCGCCCGCACGATTGCCGCGGTGACCCCGGCAATCTTTCAACGGGCGGCGGATCTACGGGCCGGTTAGGCGGCTAATGGTACGGGACTGGGCGCTGTAGCAATGCCCAGATCATGGATCGCCTGAGCCACGGCGGCATCGACCGGCGTGTCGGGAACCGATCCCAGCAGAGCCGTCAAAGCCGATCCGTGCAAGGAATGGGCTTCGGTCCATAAATAGCGCATCTCGGCGATTTCCGCCCAGGATCGGACAATTGGCGACAGGGCGGTGATCAGCCACCAGGGCAGACCGCGCACGGACAATTTCCGGCCCATCGCCCGTTCGGCGGCGGCATGGAGTTCGCGTCCGGTCATGGTGTGGCCAGCAAAAGTGACATCCTCAAACGCGGCGCATTGATGCCGGCGTTCGGCCAATCGGACAAAGGCTTCGGCGAGATCCGGCAGATAGGCCCAGGCATGGGGCATATCCATCGGACCTGGATAGGTGAAGGCGCCCTTGGCCAGGGATTTGGCGATCACCAGGTCGAACCACGAGCCGCGCCCGTCGGTGCCGTAGAAATCACCGGCCCGCAGCACGATGGTGGAGATGCCCAGATCGGCCGCATGGCGGAACGCCGTCTCCATCTCTTCCCGGATCCGGCCCTTGACACTTGTCGGCCGATGGGGCGTCTGCGGGGTCAGACGTGGTCCGGCACCGGCGCCATAATTATAAACGTTGCCAGGAAACAGATGGATGGCGCCGCACGCGCGCAAGGTGGCGATGACCGCATTGGCCATGGGCATGGCCTCGTCGCGCCATTTGGTATAGGGCGGATTGAGCCCGTTGAAGAGGACATCACAGCCATCGGCCGCGGCGGCGAGCGTATCGGCATCCCGGGCGTTGCCCTCGACGATTGTCATGCCGCCGGGCAAGCGATCGGACCGGCCAGGCCGTACGAAGGCCCGCACCGTCCAGCCGTGACGGTGAAAGGCGGCGGCCACTGCGTGGCCCAACCGTCCATTGGCACCCATAACCAGTATAGTCGGCATCGGTTTATCCCCCGATTGACTGAAAAATCTCCGCAGATGAATTTATCGCCTATTTCCGTATATTAAATTGGGAAAAATCGAGTATCTATTATACAGAAATGTATATCAGATCGAGCATGACATGGCGCTGTTTGACTGGAACCTCATTCATTCGTTTCTGGCCGCCGCCGAGACCGGCAGCCTGTCGGCTGCTGCGCGACGGCTCGGCACCAGCCAGCCGACGGTGGGGCGCCATGTGGATGATCTGGAAGCCCGGCTCGGCGTCCGCCTGTTCGACCGCACCCGCAAGGGGCTCAAGCCGACCCGGACCGGCCTTGCCCTGATCGATCAGGCGCGGGCGATGCGCGATGGCGCTGACGCGGTGCACCGGATCGCCACCGGGCGATCGGAACAGATTGGCGGGACGGTGCGCCTCACCACCAGCGCCATGCTCGCCGCCTTCGTCATGCCGCCGATCCTCGCTGATTTGCGGCGGGCCGAGCCGGCGATCCAGATCGACCTGGTGGCCTCCGACCGCACCGACAATCTGTTGCAGCGGGAGGCGGATATCGCGGTGCGCATGTATCGGCCGACACAGCGCGACGTGATCACCCGCAAGGTCGCCGAATTCCCGCTCGGCTGCTTCGCCCACCGGGCCTATCTGGCGCGCCGCGGGACTCCTAAGGAAATTGGCGATCTCACCGACCACGACGTCATCGGCTATGACCGGTCGCAGGACCTGATCGACGGTCTGCGGGACGCTGGTTTTGCCGTCGACCGATCTTTCTTCAGCTTCCGCTGCGACGATCATGTGGTCGGGTTCCAGGCCCTGAAGGCCGGTCTCGGCATCGGATTTACCCAGGTCTGGCTGGCGCGGCGGGAACCGGATCTGGTGCCGCTCTTTACCGATGCGCCGATCCCCGCCTTGCCGGCCTGGCTGACGGTCAATCGGGATATCCGGACGGCGCCGCGGATTCGCTTCGTTTATGATTTCCTGGCAGACCGGCTGTCGGCGGAAAACTGGAGCGGTCGCGTGGACGCCTGATTATTTAGCCGCCGAAGCGTTTTTCGATATAGTCCTGCACCATCGCCTTGAAGTCGTCGGCGATTTTGGGTCCGCGCAAGGTTTTGGCCTTCTTACCGTCGATGAAGACCGGGGCGGCGGGGCTTTCGCCGGTGCCTGGCAGGGAAATGCCGATATCGGCATGTTTGGATTCGCCGGGGCCGTTGACGATGCAGCCCATGACCGCCACTTGCAGGGCCTCGACGCCGGGATAGCGCGCCCGCCAGGCGGGCATGGAGCGGCGGATATGATCCTGAATGTCGCGGGCCAGTTCCTGAAACACGGTCGATGTGGTGCGGCCGCAGCCCGGGCAGGCGGCAACGATCGGCACGAAGGCACGAAAGCCCATGGTTTGCAGAAGTTCCTGGGCGACGACCACTTCCGCCGTCCGGTCGCCACCGGGCTCCGGTGTCAGCGATACGCGGATCGTGTCGCCGATGCCTTGCTGCAGGAGGACCCCCATGGCCGCCGAGGACGCGACAATGCCCTTGGAGCCCATACCGGCCTCGGTGAGACCCAGATGCAGGGCATGGTCGCTGCGCGCCGCCAGATCCGAATAGACGGCGATCAGATCCTGGACCTGCGAGACCTTGGCCGACAGGATGATTTTGTCGCGGGGCAGGCCGATCTCTTCCGCCCGGACCGCCGATAGCAGCGCCGATTGCACGATCGCCTCGCGGGTGACTGCGGCGGCCGGTGCCGGGTCCGATTTGGCGGCATTCTCGTCCATCAGCCGGGTCAGGAGATCGCCGTCCAGGGACCCCCAATTGACGCCGATGCGCACCGGCTTGTCGTGGCGGATCGCAAGCTTGATGATCGCCGAAAACTGCCGATCGCGCTTGTCGCCAAAGCCCACATTGCCCGGATTGATGCGATATTTGGCAAGCGCTTCCGCGCAAGCGGGATGTTCGGCCAACAGGGTGTGGCCGATATAGTGAAAGTCGCCGATCAGCGGCACGTCGATGCCTCGCGCCGCCAGGCGGTCGCGAATATGGGGCACGGCGGCGGCGGCCTCGGCGCGATCGACGGTGATGCGCACCAGTTCCGATCCGGCCCGCGCCAGGGCGGCCACCTGCTTGGTTGTCGCCGCAATATCGGCGGTATCGGTATTGGTCATCGACTGCACCACCACCGGCGCGCCGCCGCCGACAAGGATATCGCCGACACGGACGGCCACCGACTGGCGGCGGGGAAGCGGGTCACGCAGGACCGACATGGATTGGCCTTGATCTATGGCAGACGAAGTGCATCGACCCATCGCCAATCGGGGGATGGATGTCAATGGTGGGTGCCGGTGATCTAGGAATTTGGCGGTGTGCCATCCCGGCTCCTTAAGGGTCGGGATCCTAACCCTCCCCCTCCAAGGGGCAAGGGACTTTTGGTTGACGGCCACCCTATGATCCGTCGCGGTCCCTCGCCGACTGATAGATTGGTCTCCGCGCGGGTCGGCCAACGTCCGCGCCCCTTTAGAGAGTTACGAAGTTCACACCTCACTGTCTTCGCCCGGCTTGACCGGACAATGACAGCTACGGTTGATTTGATGTCGCATTCGATGACCATTATCGTAGCCTGAATCGATACTTCCCAGATTCACGACGACGTGGATCAGACATGACCCAACTGACCGTCCAAATCGCCGATATCACCACGCTCGCCCTTGATGCCATCGTCAACGCGGCCAACACGTCGCTGCTTGGCGGCGGCGGCGTTGACGGGGCCATTCACCGCGCCGCCGGGCCGGGGCTGGTCGCCGAATGCCGGACACTGGGCGGTTGCCAGGTCGGCGAAGCGGTGATTACGGGCGGTTACAACCTGCCGGCAAAGCATGTAATCCACACCGTCGGACCAATTTGGCATGGCGGCGAATTCGGCGAAGCGGCGGCCCTTGCCAACTGCTATCGCAACAGCCTCGCGATCGCTGCCGATAAATCCCTAGAAACAATCGCCTTTTCCGCCATTTCCACCGGCGTCTATGGATATCCGGCGGACCAGGCGGCGGCAATTGCGGTCAAAACCGTGATGGCCGAAATCCGCGGCCGCGACTTTCTAAAGGTCGTCTTTTGCTGTTTTTCCGAAAGTTCCGCCGATCATCATCGCCTCGCCTTGGCCGGCCACGATCCGTAGCCGCCGGTAACCCACAAAAATATTGTTGCAAGGGGCTTGTTAGCTGCGATCTTCGCGCCTATCTATGCGAAATGACCAGCGGTCATTTTTAGGGAATAACAGCATGCAAATCACCATAAACGGCGTCGCGCGGACCGTCGACGCCGATACTGAAACGCCTCTTTTGTGGGTGCTTCGGGACCATCTGGGCCTGACCGGTACCAAATTCGGATGCGGTATCGCCGCTTGTGGCGCCTGTACGGTGCATATTGACGGGGAGCCGGCGCGGGCCTGCCAGACGCCGATCGGCGATATCGGCGACAGCGCCGTCACCACGATCGAGGGGATCGGATCTGAAAGCCTGCATGTGGTGCAGCAGGCGTGGATTGAAGAACAGGTGCCCCAATGCGGCTATTGCCAGTCCGGGCAGATCATGAGCGCGGCGGCCCTGATCGAGACCAATGCAAACCCCAGCGATGCCGATATCGATGACGCCATGGACGGCAATCTGTGCCGCTGCGGCACCTATTCGCGCATTCGCCGGGCGATCCATCACGCGGCCAAGTTAAAAGCCGATGGCGCGGGAGCCTGACCGATGGGTATCACACGACGCATTTTCCTGGTTTCGGCGGCCGTGATCGCCGGCGGCGCGGCTTTCGGCTACTACCAGTACCGCAAGCCCTATCCGAACCCCTTGCTTACGGACCTGCCCGAGGACGCCTTCTCGCCCAATCCCTATATCCGGATCACCAGCGACGATAAAATTACCGTCATCGTGCCGCGCGCCGAAATGGGCCAGGGCGTGACCACCACGCTGGCGGCCCTCGTGGCGGAAGAGCTTGACCTGCCGCTTGAGCGGGTCGAGATAGAACACGGGCCGGCGGCGTTCGCCTATTATAATCGCGCGCTCATGGAGGGTGCATCGCCGTTCCAGGCCTATGAGACCGGGGTGCTGGCCGATGCCACGCGGTCGCTGCTGTCGGCGGTGTCGAAGTTCATGGGCATACAGATGACCGGCGGTTCCACCTCGACCACCGACGCCTTCGAGCCGATGCGCGTCGCCGGGGCCACCGCCCGGGCGATGCTTGTGGAGTCGGCGGCGCAGCATTTCGGCGTCAGCGCCGGCACCTTGAAAGTGGCCGACGGGACGATCACCGATCCGGGCTCCGGCAAGTCGGTGACCTTCGGCGCCATTGCCGGCGCCGCGGCGCAGCTTGACGTGCCCGGCGGCATTGAACCGAAGCCGCCGGAGAAATGGACCCTGCTCGGCAAACCGGCGAAACGGGTCGATGTGCATGCCAAGTCGACCGGCACCGCCAATTTCGGCATCGATGTGCGCCAGGACGACATGCTCTACGCCACGGTGCGCATGAATCCACGGCTCGGCGGTCCCATGACGTCCTTCGACGCCAGCGCCGCCGAAGCCCTGCCCGGCGTCGACAAAGTCGTCGATTTGGGCGGCGGCGTCGGGGTTTTCGCCAAGGATACGTGGCAGGCATTCAAGGGTGCCGAGGCGGTCAAGATCGTGTGGGGCGAAGCGCCTTATCCTACGACTACGGACGGCATTTTCGCCGTGCTCGATGACGCCTTGAAGACCGGCGAAGGCACCGTGCATCGCGATGACGGTGATGCGGCGGAAGCTCTCTCGAAGGCCGACACGGTGATCGAAGCGACCTACAAGGTGCCCTATCTGGCCCATGCCTGCATGGAACCGATGAATGCCACGGCACACCTGAAGGACGGCGTACTGGATCTGTGGTGCGGCAACCAGGCGCCGACCCTGTTGCGCGATGTCGCCAAGCGAGAACTCGGCCTTGAGGCCGACAAGGTGCGCATCCACACGCCGATGCTGGGCGGCGGTTTCGGCCGTCGCGCCGAGCCTGACTTCGCCATCTATGCCATGCGCATGGCCAAGCATGCCGAGGGCAGACCCGTCAAGGTGACCTGGTCGCGGGAGGAAGATACCACCCACGACACCTATCGGCCGGGTGCGGTCGCGACGTTCCGCGGCGCGGTCGGCGGCGACGGCATGCCGGTGGCGATCGACGCCAAGGTCGCCGCCCAGTCGACCATGAAGAGCTTTTTCGGCCGGGCGATGCCGGACATGCCGTCCATGGGACCGGATCCGACAGTGACGGAGGGAAGCCACAACCAGCCCTACGCGATCCCTAATTACCGGGTCGAAGGGGTGGAGGCGGACCTCGTCATTCCGGTCGGGTTCTGGCGCTCGGTCGGCAATTCCTTCAACGGATTCCTGCACGAAACCTTTCTCGATGAACTGGCGGCTGCCGGTGGTGTCGATCCGGTGGCCATGCGGCTGAAACTGATGCAGCCCTGGCCGTTCGCCGCCAAGGTGGTGGAGACGGCGGCAAAAATGGCCGATTGGGGCAGCGCGCTGCCGGCCGGTCGCGGCCGTGGCATCGCCTTCACCATGTCGTTCGGCTCGTTCGTGGCCGAGGTGGTCGAAGTGTCGAAAACCGATGACGGGATTGCGATCGACAAGGTCTTCGTGGCGCTTGATTGCGGCACGGCGCTCGATCCGGGCATTCTTGCCGCGCAGATGGAAAGCGGCGTCATTTTCGGACTGTCCTCTGCGATCGGCCAGGAGATCACCTTCGAGGACGGTGCGGTCGTGGAAACGAATTTCGATGCCTATGACGCCATGCGCATCAACCAGGCGCCGGAGATCCATGTGGAAATCCTGCAGAACGCGCCGCGCATGGGCGGTGCCGGGGAACCGGGCACGCCGCCCTCCATTCCAGCGCTCGCCAACGCCATTTACGCGGCGACCGGCGAGCGGATCCGCGAATTGCCGTTGAGTAAAAAAGTGGATTTCGCCTAGGCAATTCGGCCGGGGCGGTTCCCGTCCCGGCCGTTCAGGAATACCATGGCCAAACAGGCACGGGCTCCCGAACAAAAAGAACAGCGCCGCGCGGCAATTCTCACCGCCGCCGAAAATCTATTGGCCGGCAGCGCCTATGATCATTTGACCATGGCCGATGTCGCCGCCGCCGCCGGCCTCGCCAAGGGCACGGTCTATCTCTATTTCCCCTCCAAGGACGATCTGTTCCTTAGCCTTCTCACCGAGCGTCAATGTGCCAATATCGCCGCGCTCGATCAGGCACTTGACGAAATAGCCGGCAAACTACCCGACACCATGTCCGGCCGTTGCGCCGCCCTAGCGGCCATGTTGGCTGAAGGCATGACGGCGGATCCGTTGCTGGTGCGGCTGGAGAA
This sequence comes from Rhodobiaceae bacterium, assembly GCA_965224185.1. Lineage (GTDB taxonomy): Bacteria > Pseudomonadota > Alphaproteobacteria > Rhizobiales. Next base: position 2,595,322 of record OZ245042.1, read on the forward strand.
GCTCGCCATCAATACGCTGGAAGCCGGGGCGCAATTCGAAACCATCCTGGCCTATAAGACCGCCCTGTTTCAGGCAATCGGCAGCCCGGCGGCCAAGCTGGCGGCGCTGATGGGCGCCGACGAGACCGAAGACGGTATGCGACTGGTGACCCTGCTCCATGCGCTGATGCTCGGCTTCACCGAACTGGGCGACTTGCCCGAGACCATCAAGGAGGCGACCCGCCAGGCGGGCCGGGGCGACCTGATCGATTTGAAACAGGATGGACTGGCCGACGCTTTCGCCACGGTCCTGCGCGGCTTCGCGGCCGAGGTCGAGGGCAATTCGGATTAACGATTTTATCGGATTTCGGCCCCGGAACCGCCCTTTCGGGCCGATCCCGGGGCCGCATCGCCTTGCGCTACTTCTTAAAGGGCAGGCTCGTATAGGCGCCCACTTCCTTGTTTCCGGTGCGCTTGTTGAAGGCGTCGATCATGGCGTTGGTGGCCGCGGCGGAATCCTTGTCTATGCTTTCCATGTCGAATTCGGAAAACGGGAACTCGGCGGCCGAATCCGGCGGCTGCTTGACCATTTGCACGGGCGCCGGGAAGGATTCCTCGTTCGGCACCGCGGTTCGGGTGCGGATCGTATCCTTGGTGACATTCCAGGTCATGAAGTCGACCGCCAGATCGAGCGGCCCGTCATAGGTCTCGCGGATTGCCGAATGGACCGCCAGAGCCGTGTCGTGGTCGTTCTGGAAGTGATAGCAGACGGCGAGCCGCGGCTTGGTCGCCGCCATGATCTTGCCGAAGGCCTGGGCCGCCGTATGCCCCTGCGACCCGACGAAAATCGCCTCCGACGGGGTAAATCCGTATTTCGTCAACATGAAATCCGGCGGCACGAAACATTCATGGATCGCCAGATCGGCACCAGCGGCATGCTCCCGCCACCAACGGGTGGGCAGCGTGTCGGAGGAGAAAGCGAATTTCAGGCCGTTCCATTCCAGCACGAAACTGACCGCCTGCTCGCCATGGATCGCCGGCAGGGTGCGCACCTGCACGCCGCCTTCGTCATAGATCACGTTGTTGACCGCCTTCCAGTCGAACTCGTTGACTTCCAACTTCAGACCGCGCGGGTCGACCGCCGCGCCGCGGGTCGCCTCCTCCCAGGCCCACATCTTCATCATGTGACCGGCCCAGGCCTTGGTGCCCCATTCCGGCTTGATGCCTTCAGGCCCCCAAAGACGCACCGGCGTCAGCCGGTTGTTGACCGGCCCGGTGAAGTAAAAAGCCGGGAAATCGCCCGCATGGTCGAGATGCAAATGACCGAGAAAGACCTTGTTGAGCTGGTCGAGCGGGATGCCGAGCGCCATCAGCCGCTCAAAGGAGCCCTCGCCCATATCGAAAATGAACTTCTCGCCATTGCCGAGTTCGACCAGGAAACAGGCGGCCGCCTGCTTCAGGCGCGGCTGCGGCATGCCGGTTCCGCAGGCGACGACACGCATTTCATCCGGCGCAAGAGCCTCCGTTCCCGGATAGTAAACCGTGTGTCCGGGAAACGGCTTGGTCGGCGACCAGGCCATCGGTTCCTTGCCCTGGGCCCGGGCCGGCGCGATCGGCGAGAAGGTCGCGGCAACGTCGCCGGCGCCGGTCACCTGATCCGAATTTCCCAAAAAATAAGAGGCGGCAACAATTGCACAGACCCCGACACCGATCGCCATGCCGCGCGACGCTCGACCCAATCGACCATTTCTCATCGCTTATTTACTCCATTGGTTCCTCGGCCTGTCCGTCGCAGCCCCGGGCGGACCATGCCGATGCATATTGCAATGCTAGTCCCTTAACTAGGGCCGGCCTGCGGTCCGTCGAGGCGCTGAATTCTGCGGGGATGGATTCGTCTGAAGGGAGACGATGCGCGGGATCGGCCGCACCCCCCCTCCCTAACCCTCCCCCTCCAAGGGGGAGGGGATTATGCCCAGATTGGATCGACGGTCTCGGGATTGATCGGAACAGATTAGCGCGTATATTTTCTAGAAAGGAATGGCACGGCTCCATTCCCTCCCCCCTGGAGGGGGAGGGCTAGGGAGGGGGGGACGGCAAATAGTATTACTAAGTCGGCAAATCGTCTATCCTGAATCTTGCGGCATTCGCCGATTACACCCAACAGCAGGTCTACTCCCCGTCCGCGGCGAATACCACCAACAGGTCCTTGGCATCGATCTGAGTGCCCGTCGCGACCAACACTTCGCCGATCACGCCGTCCCGTTCCGCATGGAGCGCCGTTTCCATCTTCATGGCCTCGATGGATAACAACACATCGCCGGCGGTCACCGCCTGGCCCGGTTTTACCGCGAGCATGGCGATCACGCCGGGCATGGGTGCCGCCACGTGGTCCGTGTTGCCCTCTTCGGCCTTGCGCCGTTCGGCCGCGGAGGCGCCATGAGCGCGATCGGGCACCTTGATGATGCGTGGCTGGCCGTTCAGCTCGAAAAATACCCGCACCTGGCCGTCTTCGTCGGTCTCGCCGATCGCCTGGCAGCGCACCACCAGCGTCTTGCCAGGTTCCAGGTCAGGCAGGATTTCATCGCCCGGCTCCAGGCCATAGAAATAAACCGGGGTCGGCAGCACCGATGTGGGTCCGTACATGTCGGCGGTGCGGGCATAATCGGTGAAGACTTTCGGATACATCAGATAGGAGGCGAGTTCCCGGTCGTCGACCGCCCGATCGAGAGTGGATTCGATTTCGGCGCGCTCGGCATCGAGATCCGCCGGCTTCAGAAGCGAGCCGGGGCGCACGGTGATCGGTTCATCGCCCTTCAGCACCTTGTCCTGAAGCGCCTTCGGCCAGCCGCCAGGAGGTTGGCCGAGATCGCCGTGAAAGAGCTGCACCACCGATTCAGGAAATGCCACATCCTTGTCCGGGTCCAGGACCTGTTCCGCCGTCAGGCCTGATGACACCATCATCAACGCCATGTCGCCGACCACTTTCGATGACGGGGTCACCTTGACGATATCGCCGAACATCAAATTGACGTCAGCATAGGTCTGCGCCACATCGTGCCAGCGGCTTTCCAGGCCCAAGGCCCGGGCTTGCTCTTTCAAGTTGGTGAACTGACCGCCGGGCATTTCGTGGAGATAGACTTCCGAGGCCCCGGCGCGCAGGTCGCTCTCGAACGCCCGGTATTTATAGCGCACCGCTTCCCAGTAAAAGGAGATCTGGCGGATCACTTTCGGGTCGAGGCCGGTGTCCCGCGGATCCCCCTTCAGGGCCTCAACCAACGCGCCGAGACAGGGTTGCGATGTCAGACCGGAGAGCGAATCCATCGCCGCGTCGATGGCGTCGACGCCGGCCTCCACGGCTGCGAGTACGGTGGCCGCCGCGGCGCCAGACGTATCGTGGGTGTGAAAGTGGATCGGCAGGTCGGTCTCCGACCGCAATGTCTTGACAAGAACCCGGGCGGCGGCCGGCTTCAACAGGCCGGCCATGTCCTTGATGCCGATAATATGGGCGCCGGCCCGTTCCAATTGGCGGGCGAGATCGACATAATAGTTCAGATCGTATTTCGACCGGTCCGGATCGGCGAGATCGCCGGTATAGCAGATCGCGCCCTCGCATAATTTGCCCTCTTCGCGCACTGCGTCCATGGAGACGCGCATATTCTCCACCCAATTGAGGCAGTCGAAAACGCGGAAGAGATCGATGCCGGAACTTGCCGCCTGGCGGACGAAGTAACGCACCACATTATCGGGATAATTGGTGTAACCAACGCCGTTGGAGCCGCGCAAAAGCATTTGCAGAAGAAGGTTTGGCGCGCCCTGGCGCACCCGGTCAAGGCGCTCCCAGGGGTCCTCGGTCAAGAACCGCATGGCGACATCAAAGGTGGCGCCGCCCCAGCATTCTAATGACAAAAGGCTCGGCAGGCCCGTCGCATAGGCGTCGGCGATGCGGGCAATGTCGTGGGTGCGCATGCGTGTCGCCAGCAGGGATTGGTGGGCGTCGCGCATGGTGGTGTCGGTCACCAGCACCCGCTGTTCATCGCGCATCCATTTGGCGAAGGCATCAGGTCCGTCAATATCGAGCCGCTGCCTGGTGCCCGGCCGCGGATCGCCGGCAAAACGCGGCACGATCGGCGGCGCCACATCGGCCGGCGGGCGCTCGCGATCCCGGGTTTCGGGATGGCCGTTGACGGTGACGTCGGCGATATAGGTCAAAAGCTTGGTCGCCCGGTCGCGGCGGCGCACGGCCTCGAACAGTTCGGGATGATTGTCGATGAAGCGGGTCGTATAGGTATTGGCGACAAAATCGGGATGGCCGATGACATTTTCCAGGAAGGTCAGATTGGTGGCGACACCGCGAATGCGGAATTCGCGCAAGGCGCGGTCCATGCGGCGGATCGCTTCCTTCGGCGACGGTGCCCAGGCGGTGACTTTTTCTAAAAGCGGATCATAGAAACGGGTGATGACGGCGCCCGAATAGGCCGTACCCCCATCGAGCCGGATGCCGAAGCCGGTGGCGCCGCGATAGGCGGTGATGCGGCCATAATCGGGGATGAAATTCTGCTCCGGATCTTCCGTGGTGATCCGGCATTGCAGGGCGTGGCCGTTGAGGTGAATGTCGGATTGCGCCGGCACGCCGCTTGGCGGGGTGCCGATCGCCGCCCCATCGGCAATACGGATCTGCGCCTTGACGATATCAATGCCGGTAACTTCCTCCGTCACCGTATGTTCCACCTGAATGCGGGGATTGACCTCGATGAAATAGAACTGGCCAGTGGCCACATCCATCAGGAATTCCACCGTTCCGGCGCCCCGATAATCGGCGGCGGCGGCAATCTTCAGGGCATAGCCGCACAATTCGTCCCGCTGGGCGGCATTAAGATAAGGGGCCGGCGCCCGCTCGACGACCTTCTGGTTGCGCCGTTGGACCGAGCAGTCGCGTTCGAACAAATGCACCAGATTGCCGTGGGCATCGCCGAGGATCTGCACTTCCACATGGCGCGCCGTCTCGACCAGCTTTTCCAGGTAGATTTCGTCGCGACCAAAGGCGGCGTGGGCCTCGCGGCGGGCAATGGTCGCCTCGTTGGCGAGCGCTTCGGCATCGGCGATGACCCGCATGCCGCGGCCGCCGCCGCCCCAGGACGCCTTCAGCATCACCGGATAGCCGATCTCGGCCGCCGCCGTGGCCATTGCGTCGGGATCGTCGCTCAAGGGATCGGTGGCCGGCATGACCGGCACGCCGGCTTCGATCGCCAGATTGCGGGCGGCGACCTTGTTGCCGAGCCGGCGCATGGTTTCGGTGCTCGGGCCGATAAAGGTGATGCCGGCGGTCTCGCAGGCTTCGGCGAAGTCGGGATTTTCCGACAACAGGCCATAGCCTGGATGGATTGCGTCAACGCCGGCCTTTTTCGCCACGTCGAGAATGTCGTCAAAGGCAAGATAGGCTTCGATCGGCCCCAGGCCGCGCCCCACCTGATAGGCTTCGTCCGATTTGAACCGGTGCAGGGCGAGCTTGTCTTCCTCGGTATAGATTGCGACGGTTTTCAGGCCGAGCTCGTTGGCGGCGCGGAACACGCGGATGGCAATTTCGGATCGGTTGGCGACAAGGATTTTTTGAAAATGCAAAGGAGGCTCCGGGGCAGAGGGAGGACAGTCTTTAGAAGTCACATCGGGCGGCGAAATTCAATAGCCGGACAGCCCGCCCTCAACGCCCGGCGACATAGACCGCGCCGATGATCAGGATGACGGCAATGAGCTGCAGCACGACACGCCAGCGCATGAGCCTTTGCGAACGGCGCGGATTGCCGCCGCGCATCATGGTCCACAGACCCGCGAGAATGATCGCGGCAACGGCAAAGAGCACGATCGGAATCAGGATTTGGAGAAGGTTTTCCATGATCGGATTATCGTCTTACCTTGTTTGACAGCGCCGGGCGCGGACTCATTGGCGATATTCATATCGAGTTGTGCGGATAGGAGAAACAGCGTATCAGGCATTTGCCGGCGTGGTAATCTAACGCATGTTGCCGTAATACGGATTCATAAATCAAATCACACAGTCATTCCCGCGAAAGCGGGAATCCAGGGCCAAAACAAAGGCTTGCGCTTGTGACCCTGGATTCCCGCTTTCGCGGGAATGACTGTTTCATAATTCGTATTGAACCCGATTGAACGAAGCACGCGTTAGCACCAAGCCGGGCGCGCCTTCAATCACGATTCCATATCGGAGATCCGTGCCGCCACATAGTCCATCGCCCGGTTCGGCAAAAGGCGGCGCAGGGCGGCCATGATGTGGGTCTGGACGGTCACGTAGTAGCGCGGCTTCGGGCGGTTGCTTTCAAGGGCATGGACCAGGGGGCCGAGGACGGCTTCCGGCGGCAGCTTGCCCCGGGTCGCGCCGCCCCGTTTCATGCGTGCCAGGCGGCGGTGATACGTCTCGCGGTGGGGCGAGGCATCCATATCCACATTGCGTTCCAGGGCGGCAATGGAATGTTCGACGAACCGGGTATCGATCGGACCGGGCTCAATGGTGCTGACGAAAACACCGCTACCGCGCAATTCCAGGCGCAGGGAATCCGTCAGGCCCTCAAGGGCGAATTTGGAGGCCGCATAGGCGCCGCGATATTTCAACGTCACCAGGCCGAGCACCGATGAACATTGCACGATGCGCCCGGATCCCTGATCCCGCATGGCCGGGATGATGCGTCGCGTCAGGTCGTGCCAGCCGAACAGATTGGCCTCGAACTGGGCACGCAAGACATCCGGTGTCAGGTCCTCGGTCGCCCCCGGCTGACCATAGGCGCCATTGTTGAACAGGGCATTGAGCCGGCCGCCGGCCGCCGCCAGCACGGTTTCGGCGCAATCGGCGATGGATTGCGGTTCGACATAGTCCAGATAAACCGCCTCCAGGCCCTCCGCGCTCAGCGCATCAAGATCGGCCTGGCGTCTGGCGGTGGCGAAGACGCGCCAGCCGCGATCGCGCAGGCCCAGGGCGCAGGCGCGGCCGATGCCCGACGAGCAGCCGGTGATAAGAATTGTCGATCCAGTCAAGATCCCGTCCATATTGTAGGGGCTGCGGGCGAGAAGCGGGCTTATAACACAGGGCGCCGAAAGCCAAAGGGCGCGGCGATGGGTAATCTCTGCGAAATGGAACCGCGACCATCCAGTGCGAGCAATCATGGTATAAGAATTCAACAGCGAATCACCTGCTGATCCGAGGCGCCACCGATCGGGACGCGATGCCCAAACGCAGCGACAAGAGGGACCGGCTGATCAACGCGGCGGCGGAATTGTTCTGGCTGCACGGCTATGCCGCGACCAGCCTGGCCGATATCGCCAAGGCAAGCGGCGTGCCCCTGGGTAATGTCTATTATTATTTTAGAACCAAGGCGGAATTGGCCGACGCGGTGGCCGATCTCTTCGTGGCGCAAATGTCCGGGGCGCTCTCCGATATCGAGGGACGGTATCCGGATCCGGCCGACCGCATCGGCGCCTTCTTCAACCTGATCTCGGCGTCCAATGCGGCGCGCGCCACCCGCGGATGCCCGATCGCCCGGGCGATCAACGATCTGCCGGAAGCCGGTGCGGCGATCGGCCGGCGCGCCGGTGAGCCGTTCACGGTGATGCTGGACTGGCTCGGCCGTCAGGCCCGCAGCGCCGGTCTCGCCGACCCGGATCTTCGGACCGAACGGGCGGTGGCCGAATGGCAGGGCGCGATCGTGCTCGCCCGGGCCCGCGGCGATCAGGGATTGCTGGATACCGCCTTAAAACGCATCCGCCGGCAATTCATCAGCGGGTATTAGGGTTGAATACCTGCCGACAATCCGGACGTCATCCCGTGCGCGGCGCGGCGCGAAGTGCCGCTCCGCAGACACGGGACCTCTTCTTGGCACCATCTTAGTTTCCTTGCGAGATCCCGGATCAGCAGTGCATCACTTTGTGCTGCACAGCATCCGGGATGACATCGGAGTCTTAATATCCTGCTTCCCACTGTCATTGCCCGGCTTGACCGGGCGAACCAGTAATCGCCGTGTTATCTGTTTAAAAACAAGCGGCTACGATCATATTCTGATCGTTAAATAGTGAGTCAACTGGATGCCCCGGTCAAGCCGGGGCAAGACAAATGCATTTATTCTTGTGCCAATTTCAACGAATTCCTGTGCCGCACATCCTGGCGCGAATTCAAGTTGACCACACTCTAGAATGAAACAAGTCCGCGCTGTCTCAATTGCGACCGATCGAGGCCGCCGTGTTTGCGGATCGACACGCTCACAACCCCACCATTTTGCGGATATCAACCGGCGTGTGACCGGCGGCGCGCAGCTCCCTTAAGCCGGTATCGGCATTGCTTTTGGCGAGCTTGCGGCCGGTGGCGTTGAGGATCAGATTGTGGTGATGGTAGATCGGGGCCGTCAGGCCGAGCCGGTCCTGCAACAGTCGGTGGATCGCGGTGGACCAGAACAGGTCGGTGCCGCGCACGACATGGGTGATCCCTTGCGCCGCATCGTCGACCACGACGGCGAGGTGATAACTTGTCGGCACATCCTTGCGGGCAATCACCGCGTCGCCCCAGATTGCCGGATCGGCGCTTATTCTTCCGGTCTCGTCCGCCGGGCCGGCGCCGGTTTCGGTCCAGGTGAGGGCGCCGGCGGCGGCTATCGCCCGGTCCATGCGTAGGCGCAGGGCGGCTGGTTGGTCAGCGCTACCATCGATCGCGGTACCGTTTTCGACCTCGCTGACCGGATAAAACGGCGCACCGTCCGGATCGCGGGGCCAAACCGTGCCGCCGGCCTCAAAGTCGGCGACATGGCGGGCGATTTCAGCGCGGGTGAAGCGGGCCGAATAGAGCAGGTCCTGGTCCTGCAGGGTTTTCAGTGCCGCCCTGTAAGCATCGAAGCGCTCCGACTGGCGCATCACCGGGCCGTCCCAGGCGAGCCCGAGCCAGGCGAGATCCTCATAGATCGCGTCCTCGAAATGCGGCCGGCAGCGGCCGATATCGATATCCTCCAGGCGCACCAGAAAGCGGCCGCCGGCGGCCCGCGCCATGTCGTGGCATAAAATGGCCGAATAGGCATGGCCCAGATGCAGGTAGCCATTGGGGCTTGGGGCGAAGCGAAAAACCGGTTGATCCATTTGAGGTCTTGCATTGCAATTGCGCGCCACATGCAGCGCCGCCTGCCCTATCAGGTCAGGGGCTGCGGTAAAAGACCTGAAAGGCGAATTGGAGGCCCGGCCGCGCCATGCGCATCATTCGAACCGATAAGGACGTCGCCGACGGCCTGGCCCATCTCCTAGCCGTCGATCGGCGCCTGATCCCGATCGCGGAACGCGCCGGCGATGTGCCTTTGCGGTTGCGGGCGCCGGGTTTTGAGGGCCTGATCCGGATCGTGGTGTCGCAGCAGGTGTCGGTGGCCAGCGCTGCCGCCATCTGGGAGCGGTTGTGCCGGGCCATTTCGCCATTCGAGGTGGCGACCGTCGACGGGCTCGACGACGCTGCATTGATCGACGCCGGACTGTCGCGGCCGAAAATCCGCACGATCCGGGCCGTGTCGGACGCGGTGCGCGACGGGTTGGACCTTGCCGGCCTCGGGGAAAAAAGTGCCGACGACGCCCATGGCGATCTGGTGGCGATCAGGGGGATCGGACCGTGGACGGCGGATGTCTATTTGATGTTCTGCCTCGGCCATGCGGATGCCTTCGCCGCCGGCGACCTGGCCCTGCAGGCGGCGGCGGCCACCGCCTTCGACCTCGACCGGCGCCCCGACGCGGACGAATTGGTGGCGATCGCCGAAGACTGGCGGCCCTGGCGGGCGGTTGCCGCGCGGCTGTTATGGGCTTATTACCGGGCCTGTCGCGAAGGCCGCGACACATTGCCGATATGATTGCGACAGCATGCCACCGATTGACCTAATATGTTGAAACCAATCGAATTTACGGCGCGGGGTTCACATTTGCCTCGTCATGCCCATAGTATAGTGCCGGTAGCAAGTGACTTTACGATTCGACGAAGTATGGATTACCTGACGTGACCCTAGGCGTATCACAGGGAGCCAATCCCGCCCTGGTCCTGAATGCGGATTACCGTCCGCTGAGTTATTATCCGCTGTCCTTATGGTCCTGGCAGGATACGATCAAGGCTGTCTTTTTGGACCGGGTGAATATCGTCTCCGAATATGACGCCTTCGTGCACAGTCCGAGCCGGGAATTCCGGCTGCCGAGCGTGGTGTCCTTAAAAACCTACGTCAAGCCGAGCCGGCATCCGGCCTTTACACGGTTCAACGTGTTCCTGCGCGATCGGTTCGAGTGCCAATATTGCGGGGCGCGCGAGGATTTGACCTTCGACCACCTTCTGCCGCGCTCGCGGGGCGGCCAGACCACCTGGGATAACGTGCTGACCGCCTGCGCGCCGTGCAATTTGCGCAAGGGCAACAAGCGGCCGGCCGATATCGGCATGAGGCCGCGCCAGATACCCTATAAGCCGACGGTGCACGACCTGCACAATAACGGCCGCCTGTTCCCGCCTAACTATCTGCACGATAGTTGGATGGACTTTCTTTATTGGGATACGGAACTGGAGCCGTAGGTGGCTTGATAAAACGCGGGCGGGGGCTCCTTCCACAATGTCCCCGCACTCAAGCCTGTCATCATCCGGCCTGACCGGATGATCCGGCAATCGCCGGGCTCGAATGTGGGATGACCGTTGGCCCCCACCGCAATTCGGGTGTGTACTGGATTGGCCGGTCAAGCCGGCCAATGACAAGTCGGTGCTATCGTGGGATGCCCTATCCCTTCGCCTTGATCGCCGCCTCGATCAGCTTCACCGCGTCTTCAGAATCCCATTCGGCGGGGCCGTTCATGGTGGCGATCTCGCAGGAGGACCTGTCGACGAGCATGGTTGTCGGCATGCCGATGGCGCGGCCGTTGCGTTTCAATGTGGTGAAGATGTCCATGGTCGGGTCGGCATAATAGGCCAGATTGGCGACCTCGATATCCTTCAGGAAGGCTTTCGGGCGTTCCGGGTTGCGGGTGTCGATATTCACGGTCACCACCTCAAATTCCGGACCCCCAAGGGCCTTTTGCAGGCGGTCGAGCGCCGGCATTTCCTCACGGCAGGGGGCGCACCAGGTTGCCCATAAATTGAGCAGCACCACCTGGCCTGCGAAATCTTTCAAATGCAGGGCCTTGCCGTCACCATTGTTGAAGGTCAGATCGCCGACCGGCAGTTTGGGGTCGTAATCGACCAAGGCCGCCACCTCGCCGGTGATCAGCGGCTTGACAGTCTTGGCGATCGCGGCGGCCGCCTGGCATTGACCGTCGGCGCCCCCGTTGCCAGACCCGCCTTGCATCACGTATATCCCGGCGACCGCGATGATGACGGCCAGTCCGGCGATCGCGATGCCGATCCGGGATGCCGGGGAGCGGGCTGGTTTCGGGTCAGTCATGAATGAAGTCCGCACAATTGACGATTAAGAGAGCAGGATCATGAGCAACCGCATGTGGGGCGGGCGTTTCGCCCAAGGCCCGGACGCCATCATGGAGGAAATCAACGCCTCGATCGATTTCGATCGCAAATTGTTTCGCCAGGATATTGCCGGCTCGAAAGCCCATGCGCGCATGCTTGTGGCAAACCACATAATTGCTTCCGACGATGGCGACAAGATCCTTCACGGTCTAGACACGATCCTGTCAGAAATCGAAGCCGGCACATTCCAGTTTTCCCGGGCGCTGGAAGACATCCACATGAATGTGGAGGCGCGGCTTGCCGAATTGATCGGGCCGGCGGCCGGGCGGCTGCATACGGGGCGCTCGCGCAACGACCAGGTGGCCACCGACTTCAAGCTTTGGATGCGCGACACGATCGACACCCTGGACGGCCAGATGGCCGATCTGCAGCGGGCGCTGGCGCAAAAAGCCGCTGAATATGCCGATGCGGTGATGCCCGGCTTTACCCATTTGCAGACCGCGCAGCCGGTGACTTTCGGCCATCATATGCTCGCCTATGTGGAAATGCTGTCCCGCGATCGCGGCCGCTTCGCTGATTGCCGGGCGCGGCTTAACGAATGCCCGCTCGGATCGGCGGCGCTGGCCGGCACGTCGTTTCCGATCGACCGCAAGGCAACGGCGGCGGAGCTTGGATTCGACCGGCCGACCGCCAATTCGCTGGACGCGGTATCGGATCGCGATTTCGTCATGGAGGCGCTTGCCGCGGCGGCGATCACAGGGACCCATCTGTCGCGGTTCGCCGAAGAAATGGTGATCTGGTCGTCGGCGCAATTTACCTTCATCCGCCTGTCCGACAAATTCTCCACTGGATCGTCGATCATGCCGCAAAAACGCAATCCGGACGCGGCGGAACTGGTGCGCGCCAAGGTCGGCCGGGTCATCGGCGCCATGACCGCGCTGATGACTGTGATGAAAGGGCTGCCGCTCGCCTATTCCAAGGACATGCAGGAAGACAAGGAGCAGGCCTTCGACGCCCTGCAGACCCTGTCATTATGCCTTGCCGCCATGACCGGCATGGTCACGGATATGGAGCCGAACCGGGCGACGATGGCGGCGGCGGCGGGGTCCGGCTATTCGACGGCCACCGATCTTGCCGATTGGCTGGTGCGGGTCGGCGGCGTGCCGTTCCGCGATGCCCATCACATTACCGGCCGGGTGGTGGCGTTAGCCGCCGATAAGGGCGTGGATCTTGCCGATCTGGCTCTTACCGACCTGACGGCGATCGACGAGCGGATCACCGAGGCGGTCTATGACGTCCTGTCGGTGGATAATTCGGTGGCCAGCCGCACCAGCGAGGGCGGAACGGCGCCGGACAATGTCAAACGGGCGGCGGCGGATTGGATTAGCCGGCTTAAGGGATGATCGGTAGGCTGGCGATTGCAATGCGGTTATTGCTGCCATTCTAGTCACAGTCCAGAAATCAACGTCATCCCGTGCGCGCTGCACCATGACAATGGTGCTGCGCAGACCCGGGATCCGGCAATCATTCTCGGTGCTTCGAGGAAGAGATCCCGGTGTCTGCATCGCAGCATTTCATGCTGCAATGCGCACGGGATGACGGGGATCGGTCGGTTATGATGTGTTTAATAATGGGAAGGGTATGCTGCCTACCTAAACCGGTGGATCGTCCGTGTTTCCTCGGCTAATGTGGCGCCCGGAACTATAGGGACAGGTTCGCGTTGTGTTGAAGCGACAAACCATTACGGCGATGGCCGTGTTGATCTGCGTGGGGCTGGCGATCGGCGGCTGCGGGCGGCGGGGTACGCCGGAATTGCCGCGCCAGGCCGTGGCGCAGCCGGAGGACGCGGTGGATGAGCGGACAGCCGAAACGACGCAATCTGAATCGCAGGACGACAAACCCTTCTTCCTCGATTTTCTGCTTTAGAGCGTCGAACGATCACACGGGACCATTTGATGGAGCCAAATTCGTTCATATGGAAGGCGCGGTGCGCGGCGCGATGCTGGTGCTATCCAAGCAAGCGCCGCAACGCGCCAGATGGGCGAATCCCCGATCGGGGTCGAGGACAAGCTTGGCCCACCGAAGGCGGTCAAATGATCCCGTGTGATCGTTCGACGCTCTAGGAGGCACCGGTGCATCATTTCGACTATCAGGATGGGGCGCTGCACGCCGAGGACGTTCCGCTGTCGCGCATCGCCGAGGCGGTCGGCACGCCGTTTTATTGCTATTCCTCGGCCACCCTGGAGCGCCATTACCGGGTCTTCGCCGATGCCTTTGCCGGCCTGCCGGCGTTGATCTGTTACGCCATGAAGGCGAATTCCAATCAGGCGGTGCTGGCGACGCTTGGCGGTCTTGGCGCCGGCATGGATGTGGTCTCGGAAGGCGAATTGCGGCGCGCGCTCGCAGCCGGCGTGCCGGCGGAGCGGATCCTGTTTTCCGGGGTCGGCAAGACGGCGCGAGAACTCTCCTATGCGCTGGAAGAAGACATCTATTGCTTCAACGTGGAATCGGAGCCCGAATTGCGGCTCTTGTCGGAGATCGCGGCCCATCGCGGCCGGGTGGCGCCGGTCTCCCTGCGCATCAATCCGGATGTGGATGCCCGTACCCATGCCAAGATCTCCACCGGCAAGGCAGAGAATAAATTCGGCATTGCCTGGCAGGAGGCGCGCCAGATCTATCGGCTCGCGGCGGATCTGCCGGGCCTGAAGGTGACCGGTATCGACATGCATATCGGCAGCCAGATCACCGAGCTTGAGCCATTCGACGCGGCCTTTTCCAGGCTCGGCACGCTGATTGCCGATCTGCGCGCCGACGGTCATGCCATCGATCACGTGGATCTGGGCGGCGGACTGGGCATTCCCTATCAGACCGACCATGACGATCCGCCCGATCCGGCGGTCTATGCCGACATGGTCAAGAGCCATGTGGCGGATCTTGATTGCACGATCGTCCTTGAACCGGGGCGCATGATTGCCGGCAATGCGGGGATTTTCGTCACGCAGGTGGTGTATGTGAAGCCGGCGCGGGACAAGACCTTCGTCATCGTCGATGGAGCTATGAACGATCTCCTGCGACCGACCCTTTATGAAGCCCATCACGAGATCCGGCCGGTGCGCCAGGCGGCAGAAACCGCGCCAACCAGCCTTGTCGACGTGGTCGGGCCGGTCTGCGAAACCGGCGATTATCTTGCATTGGCGCGGTTAATGCCGGCCGTCGACCAGGGCGACCTCATCGCCTTCATGACCGCCGGCGCCTATGGCGCGGTGCAGGCAAGCACCTATAATACGCGGCCATTGGTGCCGGAAGTGCTTGTAAAGGGTGATGAATTCGCTGTGGTGCGGCCGCGTCAGAACATTGAGGACCTGATCGGACTCGATCGGCTGCCGCCCTGGCTCGCAAGGTCGTGATCGGCGGATTGATCACAATTTGGCGCCTCACAATTGTCTGAGTCGGTCTCCACCCTCTATGCTATCTTAAACCATGGCGGTGATTTGATCGCCGATTGGGCGGCGGAGGCTGGACGGAGCACTAAAACCCGATGACTGACCATCGCGATGCCAGGCCAACCATCGATCACGGCCGGACGAGCGCCGCACGGCGCATTGCCGGCAAGGTGTATCTGGCGCGGCTTGCCCTGTTCTGGGAGCGCTTGTGGCCGCCCATGGCGCAAATGCTGGTTGTTCTGGCCGCGGTGATCGGCCTTGCCTTTCTTGGCCTTTTTGACGCCGTGCCTGGCTGGGCGCGCTACGTATTGCTGGCGCTGGCCGTGGCGGCCGTCGGGTATGTCTTGTGGCCGCTGCGCCATCTGCGCTGGCCAAGCCTCGGCGCGGCCCGGCATCGGGTGGAAGACAAGTCGGATCTTGAACACCGGCCGCTGACGGCGATCGAGGACGATCTGGCCATCGGCGCCGATGATCCGGCAGCCCAGGCCCTTTGGGACCTGCATCGCCGGCGCATGGCGGCGCGGCTTGCGGCATTGAAGGCCGGCACGCCGTCGCCGCGATTTTATCTGACCGATCCGATCGCGCTGCGGGTGGTGGCGGCGATCATCCTGGTCGTCGGCTTCTTCTATGCCGGCGACCAGCGATTTGACCGGCTGGCTTCAATGGTTTCCGGCCCGTCGGCGTCGGCGGCCGTGTCCGGCCGGATCGATGCCTGGATCGCGCCGCCGGATTATACCGGCCGGCCACCCCTGTTTTTGACCGGCGACCAGGCTCCGCCCGGTGACCGCGCGACCATCGACGTGCCGCAATATAGCCGGCTGATCGTGCGCGTGCAGGGCTATGGCGACGTGGATATCACAGCGCGCGATACGGCGGGCACGTTGGCGCCGTTGCCGGAAACAGAAGACAAGCCCGGCGCGCCGGCCGCCGACAGTGCAGTCCGTCAGGCCGAATACACGCTGAAAAGCGATGCCGATATCAGCGTGCAGCGCGGCGGCGGGGCGCTCCATCATTGGCGCTTTTCCGTGATCATCGACACGGTGCCGACCATCGAATTGGCGAGCCCGCCGCAAACCGCGCTGACCGGGGCCGTCAAGTTGATCTATGACATTGAAGACGATTACGGGGTGGTGGCCGCGGGTGCCCAGTTCACCCTGGTCGACGCGACGGATGAGGCCGGCCGCCGACCCTTATTCGAGGCACCGGATTTTGCTCTCACGACGCCGCGGGGGCGCACCCGCACCGGGCGGGCGGAGACGTTTCACGATCTGACGGCCCATCCCTGGGCAGGAGCGGATGTCAATCTGGTGCTGGTGGCCCGGGACGAGGCGGACCAGGAAGGCCGGTCGAAGCCGGAACGGTTCACCCTGCCGCAGCGGCGCTTTTCCATTCCGCTTGCCAAGGCGGTGGTGGAGCAAAGGCGGATCCTGGCGCTCGACGCCAACCGCCATGTGGACGTGATTGCGGCATTGGATGCCCTGCTGATCGGGCCGGAAGAGTTTTTCGACAATCCGGGCCATTATCTGGCGCTGAAATTCGCCTATCACCGGCTCACCGAAGCCAAGTCCGATGATCAGCTACGCAAGGTGGTCGATGACCTGTGGTCCCTTGCCCTGGTGATCGAGGACGGTGACTTGTCGTTGGCGGAGCGGGCCTTGCGCGACGCCCAGGAGGCCTTGCAGCAGGCGCTGCAGGAGGGCGCCAGCGACGAAGAGATCCAGCGCTTGACTCAAGAATTGCGTCAGGCGCTCGATCGCTACATGAAGAGCCTCGCCGAACAGGCGCGGCGCAATCCGCAAATGGCGCGGCCGATGGATCCCAATGCCCGCGCCCTGCGCGGCCAGGATCTGAACCGGATGATCGACCGGATCGAGGATCTGGCGCGCTCGGGTGCCCGGGACGCGGCGCAGGAGATGCTGGCGCAACTGCAGCACATGCTGGAAAACCTGCAGACCGGCCGGATGCAGAATGGCGGCAGCCAGGCGGCCCAGGAATTGGGGCAAATGCTCGATCAACTCGGTGAGATGATCCAGCGGCAGCAGGACCTGATGGAGCAGACCTATCAATATGGCCCGAATTCGAACCGGCCGGGGGAACAGAACCGGTTCGGGCAGAGCCCACAGTCGCGCCGGGGCCTTGGCGAGGCCTTGCGTCAATTGGGGCGCGGCCAGGGTGACCTGCGCCAGCAGCTTGAAGGGCTGCTCGACGACATGCGCGAAATGGGCATCAATCCCAATAACAATCTGGGCCGTGCCGGCCGCTCCATGCGCGGCGCCGAGGAGGCGCTCGGACAGAGCCGGGCAGGCACGGCGCTGGGGCGCCAGGGCGAGGCCTTGAACGCCTTGCGCCGGGGCGCCCAGGGGCTCGTTCAACAATTACTCGGCATGCGACGCGACCAGGCCGGACAGCATGATCCGGCAGCGCGCGAGGAGGACCCGCTCGGCCGGCCGCGGCAGACCGATGGGCCGGATCTCGGCCTGACGGTCAAGGTTCCCGATGAAATCGATATCCAACGGGCACGGCGTATCCTGAAGGAATTGCGCAGGCGGCTCGGGGAATCGGCGCGGCCGCGCCTGGAGCGGGATTATCTGGAGCGTCTGCTGACGCCCTATTGATGATGGCCGTTAACCGCGGGCTGCCGCGGTCGGTGCCGTTGACCGGCTGGCCGCCGCTGCGGCGTCGGAGACCGCCTTGCGGATTTCGGCAAGGGAAAACGGCTTGGTGACCACGTCATGGACCAGAAGATCAAGACCGTGGGCGCGTTCGCGCTGGTCCGCATAGCCGGTCATTAACAGGATCATCAGGGACGGCCAGTTGCGGGCGGCATTGAGGGCCAGGGCGATCCCGTCCATCACCGGCATTTTGACATCCGACAGCAGGAGGTCGAAGCGGCCGTCCTCTGCGGTCAGGATCTCCATGGCCTCGGCGCCGTCGCAGGCGGTGATCACGTGATGATTGTCGATCTGCAGCGCCCGTTGCACGAATGCCCGGACGGCATCGTCATCTTCGGTCAATAAGACACGGGCCATGATCAGTCTCCCTGTTCGTCGGGCTCGATATAGCCGATAAACGGCAATTGCCGAAAGGCATGGGCCACATCCATCCCGTAGCCGATGACGAATTTGTCGGGGCAGACAAATCCGACATGATCGGCGTCGATATCGGCGGCCCGATGCCCCGGTTTATCCAAAAGCGCCACCACCTTGACCCGGCGGGCGCCGCGTTCGGCAAGCTGGTCGCGCGCAAAGGCCAATGTGCGTCCGGATTCCAGAATATCGTCGACCAGCAGCACATCACGGCCGTGGACGTCGCTTTCCACGTCGCGCAGCACATGGACCGTGCCGCTGGAGGCGGTCCCGGTGCCATAGCTCGACAGATGAATGAACTCGATTTCCGGCGCCAGTCCGGCCCGGTGCATGGCGCGAATAAGATCGGCGGCAAAGACGAAACTGCCTTTCAGGACCGCCACCACCAATAGATTGGAATAGTGCGAGGCGGCGATGTCGGAGGCCAATTCATTGACACGGGAGTCGATCGTCGCCTCGTCGTAGAGAACCTTGATGGAATCCAGCGCGTAGGTCATTTCATCCCAATCACCTGACGGTCTTTGTCGACGAACCGTAAATGGATATCAGCCGCAAGATCTGTTGGCACCGTAACGCGAGTACGGAACCGGACCGTGCCCCGGGCCCGCAAACGGTCGGCCGCCGGATTGACCGTCCAAGCATAGATTTCCTGGGCATCCGCGCCACGCAGAGCCAGCCGCACCGCCGGAACTTTCTTAATATCGTCGGTGACATTGCGGATCAATCCTTCGATCACCAGATTGGGCGATCCGCCGCTAACTTCCCGGAATGTTTGCAATTTCTCGAAGGCCAGACCGCGTAAATTGATGTCCAGGCCGACCAGTTGATAGGCGCTGGCCAGATCCGGGACCGCCCTGACCACTGATTCGCGGACCAAAAACATCGCGCCGATCAGGACAAAGGTGGCGACCAGGGCCGGTATGCCGGACAGAGAGCGCAGTACCGAAGGCCGCTTTCCGACGGATGACCGGCGGCGTTTGCGCGGCGCGCGACGGAACAGGGAGCGACGCTTGCGCCGTTCAGGGTCTTCAACCGATTCGACGGTTTCCGCGAAACCGCCCGGCTGGACGTCGATGGTCAAAGCCGCGTCCTGCACATCCGCTTCCGTCGCTTCGGCGGGACCGACCGGATCGTCGATTTCCACAGCCGGGGCTTCCGGCGGTTCGTCAACCGCTTCGAAGGCCGCAATATCGGGATCGAGTTCCGCCGGTGGCGGCTCCGGTACCGGCTCGGCCGCCTCCTGCGCGGTATTTTCAGGTACCTGGCAATGCCAGGACGTGCCGCATTTGGCGCAGCGGACGGACCGTCCGGCCGGCCCTAACGTATCGGCGGCGATCTCATAGGTTGTTGCACACGATGGGCAGGCAATCTTCATGATTGATTCGCAAGTAAGTCAGTTGGCGCGCGACTCGCTCCAACAATGTCAGACCGACCGTTAACGGATTGGAAATAATCGGAACAAAGTCGGTAAACTTCGGCAAACTCTTGCCTTGCATTGCGTTTATTGGTTAACCGGTGTGGCAGTTTTTCAAATCGGCCTGTCGCTAGTGGATTGAATCAGACATATGGTACCCCTACGACAGCGTCCAAGGTCCATTCGGCAAGGCGGCCGATGCGCGGTGATGCCGGCCATCCCAAACATCGGGCAACGCAGCCGGTGGGCCTTGGACGCTGCCCTTCGGGTCCCTTCTCCTGACCTACGACAGCTTCCCAGGTCCATCCGGCAAGGCGGCCATTCGTGATTCGGTTTGATAATGTTGGATTGAGGTATGGCGCCGGGCCGGAGGTTCTGCGCGACCTGAGTTTTCATATCCAGCCCAGTTCGTTCCAATTCCTCACCGGGCCGTCGGGCGCCGGCAAAACCAGCCTGATCCGGCTTATGTTCATGGCACTGGCCCCGACCCGCGGTCTGATCACCGTGTTCGGCAAGGACACGGCGCGGCTGCAGCGACCCGATCGGCAGGCGTTGCGACGCCGCATCGGCGTGGTGTTCCAGGATTTTCGCCTGCTCGACCACCTGACCACGTTCGAAAACACCGCCCTGCCGCTGCGCGTCCAGGGGCGCAGTGAGGCGGATTATCGCGGGGACGTCCTGGAACTGCTCGACTGGGTCGGGCTGGGCGACAGGGTCAATGTGTTGCCGCCGGTGCTGTCGGGCGGCGAGAAGCAGCGGGCGGCGATCGCGCGTGCCCTGATCACCCAACCGGAAGTGTTGCTGGCCGACGAACCGACCGGCAATGTGGACCCGCCATTGGCGCAGCGGCTGTTGCGGCTGTTCGTCGAGCTGAACCGACTTGGCACGTCGGTGATCATCGCCACCCATGATACGGCATTGATGGATCAATTCGACGCCCATCGCCTGATATTGGAAGACGGTCGGCTGCGCACCGCCAACGACGTGGATTATCATGGCTGAGGCCGGCGCACCCGATACCGCGCCGGCGTCCGTCATCCGCCGCACCGGCCGCAATACGCGGCCGGGGTCCCTGGTACCGCGCGGGTCGATTGCCGGCCGGGCGTTGATATTCGTCGTCGCCATCATGACCTTCCTGGCCTGTCTGACCGCCGGCGCGGTGACCCTGGTCATGCAGGCGTCACGGGACTGGCAGAACGACATTTCCCGGGAAGTGACGATCCAGATTCGCGACGTGGACGGCTTTGAGCGGGCGGCGGAGGTTGCCAAGGCCAAGGCGCTGGCCGCCGAAATCCCCGGACTGGGCCGTGTCACCGAGCTGGACGACGCCGCCACCAAGCGGTTGCTGGCGCCGTGGCTCGGCACCAATGTGGATTTGACCGCCTTGCCGGTTCCCAGATTGATCCTGGTGGAGATCGCCGATCCGGAAAAAGCCGATCTCGCCGAATTGCGGCGCCAACTCGGCCGGCAGGTCACCGGCGCCACCCTCGATGACCACAATGCCTGGTCTGAGCGGCTCGGCACCCTCGCCGGCACGGTGGTCGCTGTCGGCTTTACCGTGCTTGCCCTGGTTCTGGCGGCCATGGTTTTGTCGATCATATTCGCCACACGCGCCGCCATGGCCGGTAATCGGGATGTGGTCGACGTGTTGCACTTCGTGGGCGCGCAGGACCAGTTCATCGCCCGCGAATTTCAGCGTCACTTCTTGTTGTTGGGGTTGCGGGGCGGATTGATCGGCGGCGCGGCCGCGGCCCTGGTGTTTCTGGCCCTGTCGTTGATGGCCCGGTCGGACAGCGCCCTGACCCTGCACAGCCTGTTCGGCGGCATGGCCGTGGGCGTCGCCGGCTATCTGGCCATTATCGGTATCGTCGCACTGGTCGCCGCATTGACGGCGGCCACGTCGCGGCTGGCGGTTTCCGCCCAATTGCGCCAGCGACCAAATTGACGACCTTGAGCACCGGTCTCAAACCAAAGTTCCAAAAATCCCATATTGCGGTGCGGCAAATGCCCCAGCATAATGCATTGCAACAAGGACCATTGACCATCCATTGATCATCTCCGCCCGACGCGCCGTGTCGGTGGCGAGGGATGCCGGCGGGTGATCGTCGCGCCGGTTGTGCTGGAGGACTGTTATGCACGAAGAACTCTATCCCGTCGCCCGAGAGGTTGCGGACCATGCCCTGATCGACAAGGCCGAATATGAGCGCATGTATCGACACTCGGTGGAGGATCCGGACGGGTTTTGGGGGGAACACGGCAAGCGCATCGACTGGATCAAGCCCTATGGCAAGGTCAAGAATACCTCCTACGATTATGACAATGTGTCGATCAAATGGTTCGAGGACGGCACGCTCAATGTGTGCGCCAATTGCGTCGACCGGCACCTTGCGACCCGCGGCGACCAGGTGGCGATCCTGTGGGAAGGCGATGAACCCACCGACGACAAGGCGATCACCTACAACCAGCTTCACAAAGACGTCTGCATCTTCGCCAATGTCTTGAAGGCGCAAGGGGTGAAGAAGGGCGACCGGGTGACGATCTACATGCCGATGATCCCGGAAGCCGCCTATGCCATGCTCGCCTGTGCCCGCATCGGCGCCGTGCATTCGATCGTCTTTGGCGGCTTTTCACCGGATTCATTGGCCGGCCGCATCGTTGACTGCCAATCCAAGTTCGTCATTACCGCCGATGAGGGCATTCGCGGCGGACGGGGCATTCCACTGAAAGCCAATACCGACGCGGCTTTGGAAAAATGCGCTGGCGATGAGCGGGTGATCGTGGTGCGGCGCACCGGCGCCGATGTGGCCATGAAGGAGGGTCGCGACGTCTGGTATCACGAGGAAGCCGCATCGGTTTCCGCCGACTGCCCGGCGGAGGAAATGAACGCGGAAGACCCGCTGTTCATTCTTTATACGTCCGGCTCGACCGGTAAGCCCAAGGGCGTGTTGCACACCACCGGCGGCTATCTGGTCTATGCCTCCATGACCCATCAATATGTGTTCGATTATCACGACGGCGACATCTATTGGTGCACGGCGGATGTGGGCTGGGTGACCGGGCACAGCTATATCGTCTACGGACCGCTCGCCAATGGCGCCATCACCCTGATGTTCGAGGGCGTGCCGACCTATCCGACCGCGTCCCGGTTCTGGGACGTGGTCGACAAGCACAAGGTCAATATCTTCTACACGGCGCCGACGGCGATCCGGGCCCTGATGGGCGCCGGCGATGATCATGTGACGAAGACAGACCGATCGTCCTTGCGGTTGCTTGGCAGTGTCGGCGAGCCGATCAATCCGGAGGCCTGGGCCTGGTATTATGACGTGGTCGGCAAGGGAACATGCCCGATCGTCGACACCTGGTGGCAGACGGAGACCGGCGGTATCCTGATCACGCCGCTTGCGGGCGCCATCGACCTGAAGCCCGGCTCGGCGACCAAGCCGTTTTTCGGCATCAAGCCGGAAATCGTCGATGCGGACGGCAATCCGCAGCCGGGCGCGGCGGAGGGCAATCTGGTGATCCTGGATTCCTGGCCGGGTCAGATGCGTACCGTGTTCGGCGATCACGAGCGTTTTGTGCAGACCTATTTCGCCACCTATAAGGGCACCTATTTCACCGGCGACGGCTGCCGCCGCGACGCGGACGGCTATTACTGGATCACCGGCCGGGTCGACGATGTCATCAACGTGTCCGGGCATCGCATGGGGACGGCGGAAGTGGAATCAGCCCTGGTCGCCCATCCGAAAGTATCGGAATCGGCTGTGGTCGGCTATCCCCACGACATCAAGGGCCAGGGGATCTACGCCTATGTGACGCTGATGGCCGGCGACGAGCCGTCGGACGACTTGCGCAAGGAACTGGTGACCTGGGTGCGCAAGGAAATCGGGCCGATCGCCTCGCCGGACCTAATCCAGTTCGCGCCGGGCCTGCCGAAGACCCGGTCGGGCAAGATCATGCGGCGGATTTTACGCAAGATCGCCGAGGACGATTTCTCCAATCTGGGCGACACGTCGACATTGGCGGAGCCGGCGGTAGTCGACGACCTGATCGAGAACCGGCAGAACCGGAGTTAGGATGCGCCGACGCGGCTTGGGCCAATAGTAACGGATGCTCTGATGTCATCCCGTGCGCATTGCAGCATGAAATGCTGCTATGCAGACCCGGGATCTCACCGCAGATATGCTGAGCATGGTCGCCGGATCCCGTGTCTGCGGAGCGGCACTTCGCGCCGCACCGCGCACGGGATGACGTTGCCCAGGATTGGCGCTTCGGTTCCTACCGATTCCTTTTCTACGGCTTCCCCTATTACGATCTATCTCCATCGACATTGGACTGAATGACTTGATGACCCTGACCTTTGATGAAAGCCGTATCCGCTCGGCCCTGCGTGATTCATGGTCCCTGGAAACGGCCGTTCAGTGGACAGCCGACAATCCGGCATCCGGCCAATGCAATGTAACTGCCGTGGTTATTTTTGATCTGTTTGGCGGCGACCTGCTTCGAACGAAACTGCAGGGCGTCTGGCACTATTACAATCGGATCGACGGGCAGCGCATGGATCTGACGGACAGCCAGTTCGTCGCGCCAAACGCTTTGGTTGCCGCGCCGAGGCAGTATGACGACGCACCAACGACGCGTGATGCCGCGATGACCGGTATTCCGCAGCGGGAATACGATGCGCTTAAGGCGGCGTTACTCGCGAAACTCCAGGATCGATAGACCTCTGGTCCGTTATCGCTAGTACACGTTGTGTTCAATCGGGCTCGGTACGAATCATGAAACAGTCATTCCCGCTTGCGCGGGAATGACAGTGAGAATTGATTTTTTGAATCCAATTTTCCGCAACAGGCCCTAGTTTCCCACCCCGCTCAACGCCACTTCGCGCATCGACGTGCCGGTCCGCTTCACCGTATCGGCATTATTCATCGGGCCGACCACCATCATCAGGTAATGGCCGCCGGCCGGGCGGGTGAAGAGGGCGTAATAGGCGGTCCAATTACGCTCGGCGCCTTCGCAGGCGGTGAACAGGTGAAGGGCGTCATTGGCATCCCCCTCCCGTGTCGGCATGGCGCCGGAGGCGAAGCGGCCCTTGCAGGCCTTGGCGTCGGAGCCGATGACGGAGGACTTCACCGCATTGGGTTCAATCCCCTCATTCGGGGAGACGATGCGCAGGGAGCCGAGCATGCCTTGCGCCTTCCACACCGAATCATGGCGTTTGAAGGAGCCCTTGGCCTCGGCGGCCGGGATCAGCTTGAAGTCCTTGACGCCGGCAATCGCCAGCAGGGTTGCCAGCCGTGCCGTCGCCTCGGCGCGTTCCTCGCCGGTCGGCTGGCCGCCGCCCTGGGGCCTGGCGGCGGGGTTGGCGGTGGCCACATTCGTGCCGGTTCCGCCGGACGAATTGTTGGAGCCGGATTCGAACGGATTGCTGGAGACCGCATTGCCGCTGCCGGCAAAGGGATTGCTGCTGTCGGACGACGTGCTGGCCACATTCATCTTGCGGTATCGGGTCGCGCAATTCAATAGCCGGCTTAATAACTTGCTTGTGGTGGTCAGGCGGAACGGGAATACATTTTGAGCGGCGGAGATTTTCAGGATATTGCCGCGCCGGAACCGGTGAAAGAGGGCGTCGTCCGGCGGCAGTTTGATGCGCACGGCCTGCTTGGTGACGGCGACGGCCTTGGCGTCGTAGGCGCGGCCTTTGTCGACCCAGAATTTCACCGGATAGGCGGATCCGGGCTTGAGCGACCATTGCGGATTGTGCATCTGCATCCACCATTGCATGGCCGCGGTGACCCCGAAGGCCAGTTCGACACCGCTCTTATAGCTGGCGCCGGCGGAACAATGGATGAATTTGCCGGTCTTGTTGCTGGTATAGACGCCGCCCTTCCAGTTACCGATGCGCAGCGATTGGATTTTTTCCGACAATGCCGGTGTTGAGGCGCAAATGATAGATGCGGCCAGGCCGGCCTTGATGACAGCATGCATGTCGTCGACCCTCCCTCGTTGATTGCCTATGATGCGTCACGGAACGGCGCGGCGCAAGAAGCCGGCGCCCGATCGACACCACTCTTACCGGGATGGATGGCGGGAGGGGCACATGGACAAAATACCCCTGGGGCGGACCGGGCTGACTGTATCACCGGTCGGGCTCGGCTGTGGCGGCCATTCGCGGCTCGGCCAGGCGCGCGGCGCCAGTGTCGAGCAATCCGAAGCGGTGGTCCGCGCGGCGCTCGATCCGGGCATCACGTTCATCGACACGGCGGCGGCCTATGGCACAGAGCAGATCGTCGGCGCGGCGATCAAGGGCCGCCGGGATGAAGTGGTGCTCTCCACCAAGGTGCAGGTGGTGACACCGGGATCCGAAGTGCTTGGCCAGGATTTCAAGAGTGCGGAGCAGTTCGGCGCCGATATTGATCAGGGCCTAGAAAAACTCGGCGTCGAGATGGTGGATATCCTGCACCTGCATGGGGTGATGCCGGACCAATATGCCCCCTGCCGCGACCGGTTTTTACCCGTGCTGGAGGCCGCGCGGGCCGCCGGCAAGGTGCGCTTGTTCGGCCTGACGGAGCGTTTCATTTACGATCCCGGCCACGCCATGCTCACGCAAGCGCTCGACGATGACCTGTTCGACGTGGTGATGGCCGGCTTCAACCTGATCAATCCGTCAGCCCGGCACCGGGTATTCCGTCAGACCCGGGAGAAGGGCGTCGGCACGCTGATCATGTTTGCCGTGCGCCGGGCCTTGAGCGATCCGGCGGCCTTGCGGGATTTGATCGGCGATCTCGTGGACGACGGCCTGATCGCCGGGGATGCTCTGCCAACGGATAATCCGCTCGGCTTTCTGGTAGCGGAAGGCGGCGCGCGATCGGTCATCGACGGCGCCTACCGCTTCTGCCACCACGAACCGGGTGTCGACGTGGTGCTGACCGGCACCGGATCGGTGGCGCATCTAAAGGAGAATGTCACATCACTGGCGCGCGGTCCGCTGGCGCGGGCGGCGCTTGAGCGTCTGGAGGCGGTGTTTGGGGGAATTGATAGTGTGAGTGGGAATTAGGGCAGGTGCCATTCGGATCCTCTTATCAGTTGCAGGTCTATACAGAATCAAACAATTCGCCAGCTTAGATTTGAATTTGATGCGACGGTGGATTGTGAGGCGCAAACGGCCTGAGCTGTATCCGCGAAATCGCTCGCAACTTTCCTACCGCGTCAGACGACGGGCGATCCCGATACCGGAATCGATCGGTCCCGGCTATTTATCGAACGTCGTTCGGCCAGAACCGGGAGATGCAATGACCAAGCTGCCAAGCTTGATCCGATGTTCGGGCAGAACAGCCACTAGATGGTAGTAACCCTCCTCATCGGGCATCTCCAAAGTGAAGCGGGCATTCGCGGCGTTCAAGGAGTGTGGAAGCAGTTTGGCGGCACCCGGTGAGCGTTTATCCGCGGCGATTGTCGTCGCGGCGATTTCCGAGTTCGGCTCTATGAACTCGACCCGTACCGGTACATTTGCATTCGATCGCGGGACGATAACGCCGGAGATTTTCCTTTGCCCGCGGCTTACATTGTTGTTGTCAAGAAACCAATATTCCAAATGTTCGTTGGTTTCCGGGGTTTCTACAAGTTGCAGCGAGCTGTCTTCGAAGAAACGAGCGGAAACGACGTCATAGGAGTGCGGTAGTGCCAGCACCTGGCGCATCTGTGCCTGCTCATATCTAAGTCCCAGCCATTGGATTAAGCGCATCAATTTGGGCGACATCGCAGTCAGGTCTGGATATTCGATGGAAAAAGTTTGCTCCGGCCGTGCCAGCCTCAGTGACTCGAACTCGGCATTTACAAAGGCAATCGCCTTTCGAGCCTGATCCGCCGGGACGTTTTTCCAGAAGCCGCTTTTGAGGATATCTTCGCTTGCGCGGGTCAGAAGTATGAATTTCGCATTGGTGAAAGTATTGTCCATCCAGTCTACAAACTCATTCAAGTCGGGAATGTCATAGCGGACTTCTTTAAATCCGACGATTTGCTCCTGATCACGACCCGCAAGAACAATTTTGTGCGCAGACGCCTCGATCGTGCCGAGGACGTCAGCATTACGCAGGTTGTCGGCACCGAAGAAAGGATGGGTGGGCGGTCGAGAATCCGACGGCAGCGCCCGAAGGGCCCGGTACGCGCGGTACAGATAGTAAAGTGCCCCGTGATTTTCGCCGTTGATTCGAACATTCGAATACGAATTGAGGATGCCTTGCAGCAAGGTGGAGCCGGTTCGTCCGCATGTAAGAATGAAGACATGGGACGTTGGCCCTTCATCTACGGAATTCATTCAACGGCTTCCCCTACGGGTTGTGGACTGCGCAGGCAGCTCAAAATCATCCACAAATTGGCCGCTGGCGGGTATGAGATTGAAATGATTTTCACTGCGTGCAGCGTAATCTATGGATTTGTTATCGGACAGCTCATGATCCAACGGATCTAAGAGCCCGATTCAAAAGCCTCTTCATATTTTCAATGGGTTAGGAGACACCATCTGCGGTGTCAAAGCGCCTTGACGATGGATCAGCATCGGGCATCTGGCATCTCTTTATCCTAACCTATTGAAAACACAAACATACTTTTAAATCGGGCTCTAAGTCAATCGGGCGTGTATCGGTTTCAGCTATCGACGTCGGGCATTTGCCTGCTCCAGCCCCGCCTGCTGGCGCCGGCGACCGGGCGGGATGTCTGTCCCGTCAAACAATAATTCCGCCAGCAAGCCGGCCGACAGTCCGGCCATGCACGCTTATCCGGCGTAGACCGCCCTTTCGAACGCTCCATAGACCTTCATGAAGCGCGGTTCCACGAAGGGCAGCGTCTGGGTCATGATGACGGCCGCGATATCCTTCTTCAGGTCGAACCAGTAGTGAGTGTTGCAGACCCCGGCCCAGGATTGCGACCCGGCGGACCGCATGCCCGGCACGTCCTGCTCCACCCGCAGGAAACCGAAGCTGTGGGTCTTGTCGATATTCGGGAACAGGTCGACATCGGCGGTGATCGGCGGCGCCACGGAGATCATCTTGCCGACACGAATGTCGCCGATATGGTTTTCCAGCATGCGATCGACACCGGCTTCGCTGAGAACCCTGTTACCGTCGAGCTGCCCCTTGTTGAGATACATACGCAGGAAGCGCATATAATCCGAAGGGGTCGAATAAAGCGCATGGCCCATGCCGTAGACTTCCGGATTGGGCGGCGGTGCGAGTTCAAAGTCGGCAAACTTGCCGTCTTTGCCGCGCATTTTCACCACCGCCATCCGCTTGTTATAGGCATCGTCCGGCTCGAACACGGTGTCCGGCATGGAAAGCGGATCGAAAATCTCCTCCTTGCAGAATTTGTCAATCCGGCGTCCGTCGACCGCTTCGACGCATTGGCCAAGCCAATCGATGCCGAGGCCGTAGTCCCATCGGGTGCCCGGATCGAAGGCGAGCGGATAGTTGAGCGCCGCCTTCAGCCCGGAAATGATCGTCGGATGTTTCGTCGCCTCCAAATATTTCGGGATGTCCGGGTTCCAGAATTCGTAGACGAATCCGGATGTATGGGTCGCCAGGTGGCGCACCGTCATTTTTGTCTTGGGTGCCCGCAAGATCGGTTCATTGCCGTTAAATCCGTCAAGCACCTTGATGTCGGCTGCCTGCGGCAGAATCTCTTCCACCGGCGTGTCGAATGCCATCTTGCCGCGATCGATCATGATCATAGCGGCGGTCGATCCAATGGCTTTGGTCATCGAGAATATGCGCATGGTGGTCTTGTCGGAGGCCGGCATGCCCGGCGCTGCATCGCCGGCGGCACCGGACCAGGTCTCGCCGGCCGCATTGGCGGTCTTGGCAACGACGAAGGGCACATCGCCGGCCGCCACAGCGTCGTTGAGGATTTGGTCGAGCACCGCGGTATCGGCGGCCTGCGCGCGCAACAGGGGCAGCCCGGTCATCGTTGCCGCCAAGCCGATCGTGGTGCCCCCCAAAAGCGCGTCGCGCCGCGACAGATTGATCAATCCGTTTGATCCGGTCATCGGTTTGCCTCCCTGTTCCTTCATAGGATTCGTGCGGTCGTTCGTAAGATAAACCCGCGCTTATCCGGTCATTGAAAGTTAGTTTCTGCGCTTTTGCAAATTTCTCAGTTTGTCGTGCCGGACAATACTCCAGACCAAGTCGGCCGAATCAGCCCGGTCTTGCCGTTGAGATCAGCGCGGTACGACCGACGTAGCTGATTTCTTCCGCTCGTCCCCTAGGCCGCCAAGTTCCGCAGGACGTAATGCAGGATGCCGCCATTGCGGAAGTAATCCATCTCGTCCTCCGTATCGATGCGGCACAGAAGCGGGACCGTCTTGGTGGTGCCGTCGGCGAAGGTGATCTCCGCATTGATGGTCTGGCGCGGTTTTAGATCCGCCAGGCCCGTAATCGTCACCTGTTCGTCGCCTTGAATGCCCAAGGATTCCCACGAGGTTCCGTCCTCGAAGACCAGCGGCAGCACGCCCATGCCGACCAGGTTGGAGCGGTGGATGCGTTCGAACGACTGGGCGATGACGGCGCGCACGCCCAACAGCCGGGTGCCCTTGGCGGCCCAATCCCTCGATGAACCGGTGCCATATTCTTTGCCGGCAAAGACGACCAGCGGCGTGTTCTCGGCGCGGTATTTCATCGCCGCGTCGTAAATCGGCAGTTCCTCGCCGGTCGGTTCGAATTTGGTGACGCCACCCTCGGTGCCGGGCAGCATCTGGTTCTTGATGCGGATATTGGCGAAGGTGCCGCGCATCATCACCTGGTGGTTGCCGCGCCTGGAGCCATAGGAGTTGAAGTCGACCGGCCGCACCTGGTGGCCGATCAGATAGTCGCCGGCCGGGCTATCCGCCTTGATGGCGCCGGCGGGCGAGATGTGGTCGGTGGTGATGGAATCGGCGAACAGGCCAAGCACCCTGGCATCCTCGATATCGGAAATCGGCGCCGGATCGAGGCTCATGCCCTCGAAATAAGGCGGGTTCTGGACGTAAGTGGAGGTCTGCGGCCAGTCATAGGTCAGCCCGCCCTCCACCTGGATCGCCCGCCAATTGTCATCACCGGCAAAGACATTGCCGTAGCGGCTGCGGAACATCTCCTCGGTGACGGACGTGCGCACCAGATCGGCGATTTCCGTCGAGGACGGCCAGATGTCCTTCAGATAGACCGGATTGCCGTTCTTATCGTTGCCAAGTGGATCATTGACCAGATTGATGTTCAGCGATCCGGCAATGGCATAGGCGACCACCAGCGGTGGCGAGGCGAGAAAATTGGCGCGGATATCCGGTCCGATGCGGCCTTCGAAATTGCGGTTGCCCGAAAGCACCGAGCAGGACACCAGGTCGTTCTCGTTGATGGCGTTGGAAATCGGCTCCGCCAGCGGACCGGAATTGCCGATGCAGGTGGTGCAGCCATAGCCCACATTGTTGAAGCCCAACGCATCAAGATCGTCCTGCAGGCCGGCTTTTTCCAGGTAATCGGTGACCACCTGGGAGCCGGGCGCGAGCGAGGTCTTGACCCAGGGTTTGACGGCAAGCCCTTTGGCGCGGGCATTGCGGGCGAGCAGGCCGGCGCCGATCAGGACACTCGGATTGGAGGTGTTGGTACACGAGGTGATCGCGGCGATCACCACATCGCCATGGCCCAGATCATGGTCGGCGCCGGCCACGGCGACGCGCTCATGCTCCTTGCCGGGCTTGGCGAATTCCGACCCCATAACCTTGGCGAAGGTGGTATCGGCCTCTTTGAGGGCGATACGGTCCTGGGGCCGCTTGGGCCCGGAAATGGAGGGGACGACATCCGCCAGATCCAGTTCCAGCGTGTCGGTGAAGACCGGATCCGGTGTTGTATCGTCGCGGAACATGCCCTGGGCCTTGGCATAGGCCGCCACCAGGGCGACCCGGTCGGCGTCGCGGCCGGTGGCGGTCAGATAGGCAAGGGTATCGCCATCGACCGGGAAGAAGCCGCAGGTGGCGCCATATTCAGGTGCCATATTGGCGATCGTCGCCTGGTCCTCTAGCGAGAGATTGCTGAGGCCCGGACCGAAGAACTCGACGAACTTGCCGACCACGCCCTTCCGGCGCAGCATTTCCACCACCGTGAGCACCAGGTCCGTGGCCGTGGTGCCCTCCGATAATTTGCCGTCTAAACGGAAGCCGATCACCTCGGGAATCAGCATGGAAACCGGCTGGCCAAGCATGGCAGCCTCCGCCTCGATGCCGCCGACCCCCCAGCCGAGCACGGCCAGGCCGTTGACCATGGTGGTGTGGGAATCGGTGCCGACCAAGGTGTCGGGATAGGCGATGGTCTCGCCGTTCTCTTCGCGGGTCCAGACCGTCTGGGCGAGATATTCCAGGTTCACTTGGTGACAGATGCCGGTGCCCGGCGGCACGACGCGGAAATTGTCAAAGGCCTCCTGGCCCCAGCGCAGGAACGTGTAGCGCTCCCCGTTGCGCTCATATTCCCGTTCCACATTCTTGTTGAAGGCATCGCCGGTGCCGAAATAGTCGACCATGACCGAATGGTCGATCACCAGGTCCACCGGCACCAGCGGATTGACCCGCTTCGGATCGCCGCCGAGCTTGGCGGTGGCGTCGCGCATGGCCGCCAGATCGACCACCGCCGGCACGCCGGTAAAATCCTGCATCAACACCCGGGCCGGACGATAGGCGATCTCCCGGGTCGAGCTTCGGGTCTGCAACCATTCGGCCATGGCGCGGATATCGTCGGCGGTCACCGAGCGCCCGTCTTCATGGCGCAACAGGTTCTCAAGCAGCACTTTCAACGAAAACGGCAGGTTGGAGACGCCGGCAAGGCCGTTTTCTTCGGCCTCCCTCAGGTCGAAATAGACGTAGGCCTTGTCGCCAACCTGGAGCGATTTGCGGCATTTGAAGCTGTCGAGGGAAGCCTGGGTCACGATGATACCTCTAGTTATGCGCCCGGTGAGAGGGGCAATGGCAGAATAACCGCGGCGCGGGCCGGCATGGGAGTCGCGGGCCTTATAAAGACTTTCGGCTGGCGGCGCCATAGCGACGAAGGGTGGGGGACGTTACGGTTTGATGATCAAATACCGGCTTTTGCGATCAACAAACGGCTTTGAGGTGCATCTATGGGCGGCAAAAGGCTTTGATGATCATATTCATGGAAATATGATTGACAAACCGGTTTGGCTTGCACAGGATGCACTCAAATGGGATTGATGCTCAAAATCGACCGTATTTGATCATCAAAAGTCGACCTATATGATTAAAAACCTGCAAATTGGTGATGCGGATTTCGATTTATCATCGGCCGTCGACTATCATTATGGAAAATTCCCGCCAGAGGCCATCGATTATGGCCGGCTGGCGCCACATATCGGCGCGGCGACGGCGGCGATTGCCCGTTATGACGGCGTTCTCGATAGTCTCATAAACTCAGAAATCCTGTTGGCTCCGCTGATTAACCAGGAGGCAGTCATTTCGTCGCGGATCGAGGGCACCGTGACGACATTGGATGAAGTCCTGGAATTTGAAGCCGACCAGTTGGAGGGATTGGAATCCAGTCGGCGCGTGCGCAACGAGACGCGCGAAGTTTATTCCTATACCCGCGCGCTTCGGCGTGCACGACGGGAAATGGAATCCGGATTGCCGCTATGCGAGCGAGTCATCAAGATCGCCCATCGCAATTTCCTGTTTTTCGGACGCGGCTCCGACAAACAGCCCGGCCAATACAAGCAGGAACAGAACTATATCGCCGATCATTCGACGCGTAACGTTCAGTTCGTCCCGATTGCGCCCGACCAGCTCGTCGCGGCCATGCAAAATTTGGAAGCCTATATCAACCGGGAAGACCTGGAGCCGATTACCCAAACCGCGATATCCCATCTGGAATTCGAAGCGATCCATCCATTTCGCGATGGCAACGGGCGTGTCGGGCGCATGCTCATCACTTTGATGCTGTGGAACAAGGGTCTGATCAGCCAGCCCTGCTTCTACATCAGCGCCTATCTGGAGAAGAGCAGGGACGATTATGTTCGCCTCATGCGAAATGTCTCCGCTCACGATCAGTGGACGGAATGGTGCCTTTTTTTCATGACGGCGATTACGGAACAGGCGGCAAGCAATCATGCCATCGCCCAGGACATTCAGGCCCTTTATGATGATATGAAAGAAAGGTTCAGAGAAACGCTTTCTTCGCAATGGTCGGTTGCCGCGCTTGATTTCATTTTCGCCAATCCCGTTTTCCGAAACAATCGCCTCACCCGCACTGCCGGGATCCCAAGTTCGACCGCGATTCGGTTTGCCCGATTACTGGTGGAGGCAAAATTGTTGCGAACGATTGAGCCTGCCGCCGGACGCAGGCCGGCTCTTTATGCCTTCGAACCGCTTTTAGAGTTAGTACGGGTGTGAGTGAGCAACGGTTGTCCATAATGCGACTGATTGGCGAGAACCTGACTTGCGCGCGTGGTGGGCGGATGGTGTTTCGCGGCCTTGATTTCGTCGCCGAGGCGGGCACCGCGCTGGTCGTGGTCGGCCCCAACGGGATCGGCAAGTCGAGCCTGTTGCGGCAGATCGCGGGCCTGATCGCCATCGAGGACGGCAGTCTGACCCTGGACGGCGGCGACGCGGACGCGCCGGTGGGCGACCATTGCCATTATTTCGGTCACCAGGATGCTTTGAAGCCGAGCCTGACCGTGCGGGAAAATCTGGACTTCTGGCGCCGCTTTTACGGGGCCGGCGGGCGTGCCGTCGACGAGGCTTTGGACATCGTGGCGATCGACCATATCGGGCACCTGCCGGCCGGCTATCTGTCGGCCGGGCAGCGGCGGCGGCTGTCCCTTGCCCGGCTTCTCGTCAGCGACCGTCCGGTCTGGCTGCTCGACGAACCAAGCTCGGCGCTTGACGCGGCCTCGGAGGACCGTCTCGTCGCCCTGATGACCGACCATCTTGACGGCGGCGGCCTGATCGTCGCCGCGACCCATGCACCCCTTGCCATTCCGGCGATGACGCAGCTCGACATGACGGGGGTGGCGCGATGAGACATGCGCTTGCCGCCCTTTTTATCCGCGAGATCCGGCTTTCGGTCCGTATCGGCGGCGGCGCCTTGATGGGCGCTTTGTTCTTCCTGATCGTCGTCACGGTGATCCCGTTCGGGGTCGGTCCGAACCTGAAGCTTCTGGCCCAGATCGGTCCGGCGATCCTGTGGATCGGGGCGCTGCTTGCGACTTTGTTGGGGCTCGACCGGCTCTATCAGGCCGATCGCGAGGATGGCTCCCTGGACCTGCTCCTGATGGCCGGTCATCCATTATCGGCGATGGTGCTCGTCAAATGCCTGGCGCATTGGACGGCGACCGGCCTGCCGCTGGTGCTTGCCGTGCCCGTGCTGGCGATCTTTCTCAACCTGGAACCTATGGCGATCGGCGCCGTCGTCGCCACCCTTGCCGTCGGCACGCCGGCGCTGACCCTGATCGGTTCGATCGGCGCGGCGCTCACCGTATCGTTACGCCGCGGCGGCCTGTTACTGGCGATCCTGGTGCTGCCGCTCACGGTTCCCGTCCTGGTCTTCGGGGTTAGCGCGTCGACGGCGGCGATCACCGATCCGGCGCCGTTCCTGCCGCCGTTTTTGATCCTGTGCGCGCTCACGCTTATGACCCTTGTGGTGGGCCCGGTGGCCTCGGCCGCGGCGTTGCGGTTTTCCGCCGATTAGACGTGTCTGCGCGCCGCCACGGTTTCGCCTCCTAATTACCCCGATTTCGCCCGAAACCCGCCCCGTTGCCGGCATGATCGGCGCGCCATGAATCCATGTGTCTGACAGGATATGGGAGGACCAATTATGATCAATAAATGGATCTGCGCCGCCCTGGCCGCCGCCCTGCTTTCGGGCGCCGCCCTGGCGGAAGAGGACGAGCCGGCATCGGTCGGAGCCGACGGCACCGTCGCCGTTGCCTCCAAAGGCGCCGCGCTGCCGGCGGATGGCGCGGGCGCGGTCATCTATCGCGACCATGCCGGCCGCTACTGCATCGGCGGCGTGCATTGCGCCGCCTATTGCAGTGCCAGCGACCGGGACTGCCGAGCCCGCTTCTCTTACGTCATCGAACTCGACAAGCCGGCCTATATCTCGGCCATCCAGCTCAATGCCCACGACAATATCGGCAAAAGCCGGCGGTCGAAGCTGGTGGTCAAGATCAACGGCAAGACGATCGACAGCCAGCCGGTCTTCCGGCTGGGGTCGTCGATCAGCATGAAGGCGGACATTGTCGGCCAGGTGATCACCATCGAATCGGCGCACCAGCATAAAGGCTTCCTGCGCGGCGGCGAGGAGGCGATGATCTGGGACGTCTATGTGTTTGGCGGCAAGACCAACTGACCGCCCTTGGTGTAACACCGCCGCCGGACAGGTTCTGCGTATCGGCGGCGGGGCCCAGGCCTTGGCGCATTCACAATCTCCTCGCGCAGGTTTGACGCCGGTCAATGCGCCGTTGACGGCTTTGCGTTGCGATCGGCGCATCAACGGACTAAAAGATGCGCCATGACCGATACCGTCGCCCCATCGAGCCGGATCTGGGATCTTGCCAATCCGACGCGGTTTCTAAAACTGGTTGACCGGCTGTTGCCCTGGCTGGTCGGGCTGACGCTCCTCCTGTTCGCCTTCGGCCTTTATGGCGCCTTTTTCGTCGCGCCGGCCGATTATCAGCAGGGCGAGACGATCCGCATCATGTTCATTCACGTGCCGAGTGCGTGGCTCGCCATGTTCTCCTATACGATAATGAGCCTTTCCTCGGTGGGCTCCCTGGTCTGGCGCCATCCGCTGGCCGATGTCTCGGCGAAATCCGCCGCCCCCATCGGCGCCGCCTTTACATTCATGGCGCTGGTCACCGGTTCCCTGTGGGGAAAACCCATGTGGGGCACATGGTGGGTGTGGGATGCGCGGCTGACCTCGGTCCTGGTCCTGTTCATCATGTATCTGGGCCTGATCGCCCTGTGGCGCACGGTGGAAGATCCGACCCGGGCGGCACGGGCGGCGGCGATCCTGACCCTGGTCGGGTTCATCAACATTCCGATCATCAAGTTTTCCGTCGACTGGTGGTACACCCTGCACCAGCCGGCCAGCGTGCTGCGCACTGACGGACCGGCCATTCACAGCTCGATGCTGTGGCCGCTCCTGGTCATGGCGGTGGCCTTCTCGGTGCTGTTCATCACGCTCCATTTCATGGCCATGCGCAACGAGATCCTGCGCCGGCGGGTGCGGGCGCTGCGGCTGATGGAGGCAGTGCGCAACGAGGAGAGGGCCTGACATGGACATGCTCGGACCCCATGGTGGATTCATCATTGCCGCCTATCTGGTGGTGGTCGTGGCACTCCTATGGCTGATCGTCTGGATCCGCCTGGATTACCGGGCGCAGAAGCGCGACCTGGCGGCCCTGGAATCGCGCGGCGTGCGCCGTCGCTCGGCCGGGGCGCCGGCGGATTGATGGTCGAGAGCGGCGAGACCGGCGTTGGCGAGCCCGACCGCAAGGCAAGAGACAAGGCCAATGCGGCGGCGGCGCGGCGCTTCAAGTGGTTCATCTTCATTCCGCTCACCGTCTTTCTGGTATTGGCGGCCTTGTTCTATATGCGCCTGACATCCGGCGACGATCCGCGCGCCATTCCTTCCGCCCTGATCGACAAACCGGCGCCGGAATTCGACCTGCCGGCGCTGGCCGGGCTCACCAATGCCGGCGCGCCGGTATCGGGATTTTCCAGGGCCGACCTGTCGACCGGCCTGTCCCTGGTCAATGTCTGGGCCTCGTGGTGCGGGCCGTGCCGGCAGGAACATCCGATCCTGATGCGTCTTGCCGAAGACAAGCGGATCCGCCTGTTCGGCATCAATTACAAGGACGACAACGAAAATGCACGCCGGTTCCTCGGCACGCTGGGCAATCCCTATGACGCCGTCGGCGTCGATGCCAAAGGCCGGGTGGGTATTGACTGGGGGGTCTATGGAGTGCCGGAAACCTTCGTCGTCAAGGACGGGACGATCCTGTTCAAATTTATCGGCCCGCTGACCGAACAGAGCCTGAAGAGCAAGTTGCTACCGGAACTGGACAAGGCGGCGCGGCCTTAATGTGGCGATCGGGACGTTCCGGTCAATTCGTCTCGGCGTCAGTCTGTGTGCTGCGCAGTCCATTTGTGGATTCGGCCATCACCAACCGGTTATTCAATTCCAAGAAGGGCTGGCGGTTCTCGGGACAAAACGAAAAGGGCAATAACGGTTTATAGTAAGTTAAGGCATGTACACGTTTTGTGTTATTGTTATCCGCATCAATACGACCGTAATTGTCATGCCCCGGCTTGTCCGGGGCATCCAGTAGACACCGTTCTTGTTGATTAGGGCACGATGGTAAGGGCCTGTTTTTTTAGCCGATAAAACCTTGACTACTGGATTGCCCGGTCAAGCCGGGCAAAGACAGTAAGGCGCCACGATATTGTACGGATACTCTGATACACGCACAGGATGGCGAGGTCGTTTCAACGTCCTTTTCACCAACGACCCACAGCCGTATTCACGCGCTCTGGACAAGGCGGGCCGGCTCGCCGACACTAATGCGCCATGGCCGACCATCATTTCATCAAGCGGATACCCGAGGGCGACAGCCTGGAGCGGGATGTCTGCCAGCAATGCGGCTTCATCGCCTATGACAATCCGAAGGTGGTGGTCGGCGCCGTGGTGCGCGCTGAAGGAGGCATCTTGATGTGCCGGCGGGCGATCGAGCCGCGGCGCGGCTATTGGACCCTGCCGGCCGGCTTCCTGGAATTGCGGGAAACGCCGGAGGCGGGCGCGGCCCGGGAGGCCCGCGAGGAGGCGAATGCTCAAATCGCCATTCACAGCCTGCTTGCCATCTATTCGATCCCGCGCATATCGCAGGTGCAGATCATCTATCGGGCGTCGCTTCAAAGCGCCGTGTCACCGGGTCCGGAAAGCGAGGAAGTGGCGATCTTCGCCCCCGATGCCATTCCTTGGACGGATATTGCCTTTCCAAGCGTGCTCTGGGCGCTCGATCATGATTTCGCCGTCGAGGCGGGCCGTCTGACCGCGCCCTTTTCCAATCCGCCCGGCGAGACCGGCAGTCTGCAGGCGCCGCGATGGCGGGATTGACCTGTGACGCCATGCGCCGGCATTTTTCGGCGCAGGCCGGAAGCTGCCGACGGCTCGGCTCGCCGTTCACCGCCCTGATCCTGGAGGGGATCGCGGGCGGGATTGATCCGGCGAGCTCGATCGGGGCGCATATCGATGGATGGCCGGGTGATCCGGCTGACGATGCGGTGGCCCTGCGCCTGGCCGGCGGCCTGCATGCCCTGGTCTTGACCGGCCGGGACGATGGATTGGTGGCCGCCTATCCGCCGGACCGGGACGAGGATGGCCCGTTGATCGACGCCTGCCTCGCCGCCTGTATCCGCCATGCCGAATTCCTCAAGGCCTTCATGGAAAGCCCGCCGCAAACCAACGAGGTGCGCCGCTCGGCGATGCTGGTACCGGGCTTTGCCGAAATTGCCGCGCGCACCGGCCTGCCGCTGGCGCTGTTGGAGATGGGCGCAAGCGCCGGGCTCAACCTTCACCTCGACCGCTACGCCATTCAACTAGGTGAGCGCGTCTTCGGCGATCCGGGTTCCACGGTGGTGATGACGCCGGACCTTGAAGCGCCGCTGCCGGCCCGCCTTGCCGATCCGCGGATTGTCGACCGCGCCGGCTGTGACGCCCGGCCGCTCCACGCGGATGATCCCGACGCCCGGTTCCGCCTGACCGCCTATACCTGGCCCGACCAGCCGGACCGCCTGCAACGCCTGGCGGCGGCCCTGGCGATCGCCCAAGCGAGCGGCCTGACCGTGGTCACGGCCGATGCGGCCGACTGGATCGAGGGGCAGCTTGCGACACGGCGCGACGGGGTCGTAACCACGGTCTACCATTCCATCTTCTGGCAATACCTGCCGGAGGCCACCCGCCAGCGCATCACGGATACCCTTCATCAGGCCGCCGGCCAGGCCACCGACGCGGCACCGCTCGCCTGGCTTTCCATGGAAGGCGCGATTGGCGAACCCCATGCGGCGCTGACGCTGACCCTATGGCCCGGCGGTGAACCACACCGGCTCGCCGAATGCGACTTCCACGGGCGGTGGATCCGCTGGGTGGGAGCATGATTGCACCAGCCGACGATCGGCGGGTTGGCAAAGACCGGTCTCAATCCGAAGGGTCAGCCAAGTGTTTCG
Organism: Rhodobiaceae bacterium; assembly: GCA_965224185.1. Lineage (GTDB taxonomy): Bacteria > Pseudomonadota > Alphaproteobacteria > Rhizobiales. The sequence goes on from OZ245042.1 coordinate 2,634,944, forward strand.
CGTCGCGCGACCGACATCAGGTCGTCATCTATCGATGCTTTCTCGCCAGATAAGTATAATAGTTACAAGAGCCGAAGAAGGTTCCGTTTTCGGAGGCGGTCTTTTGTTCAATTAGCCAATCCGATCCCCTCGACGGTGGGATAGTTCCGGCATTTCCGGCGATTGGAATGTAACTTTCGGCCATGTTCATGAAAAACGCTCCCTCCCCGGCCTCGGCATGTATTTCAGGAAGAAAATCGACGATCTCAAGTCTTTGATCTTTAAGCAGGCTTGGCAGGACGCGCATTACATTCGGATTGGCGACGATTGCGTCGAGCATTCCGCTCACGATCCTTGCATTCTCATCGGCATCGCCGGCTCCGAATGTGATTGAGGCGTAATCGCCGTCAAATACCGCCATGACCCCATCTGGCGCCAGGACACGGGTCGCGTCGGCAAGCGTGGTGGACGGGTCCGTCACATGGCTTACCAATGTATGAGCCAATACGGTATCAAAGCTGTCATCGGCGTCTTCAAGCGCGTGGGAATCGCCGACACGAAACTCGATTTTGTCTGAAAGGCCCTCCTCCGACGCGAGCCGGTTCGCCGCGTCAATCAGGATCGCGCTGAAGTCGATGCCGACGATCTTGCCGCGGAATTCGTCACGCCGAGCCAGCGCTCTCGTGGCCACGCCGGTGCCGCATCCAAGATCGAGCACACTTTTGCAGGAGGCAAGGTCCATGCGATCAAAATACCGCTCCCGCATTCGCACGAATGTCGGATCCTTGCCCCTGAATTCCAACCGATCGATGACCCGTTGGATCGCGTCCGCCGGCATATCGCTAATGGATTGAAAAATGTCGCTCATGCTCATCCCCTCGATAGCCGCATCTGAGTTTGTATCTTACCACTAAAAACGTGGTCGTCTATTTATGTTGACAACACAATGCGTAGTCTAGAAATCGTAACTCCATCTAGTTTCTTGAAGGCCCCGAGTAATTTACGTTCGTCACCTGGGAAAACACCAGCTACAGATTAATGGTACTAACAATGGATTCAGCGAATTCTCCAATGACACGGTTCTGGCGGCCAGAAATGCTTCGTAGCTCCTCAAGACTAATATATCGATCGGGCGGTCTTGTTTCCGATCGGATTGGTAATGCGGGGGATTTGATGACGCTCGGGAAAAGGTCATAGACGGATCGTTTCGGTGCGGCCGTATTGTGATCTATTGGCCTGCCGCACTCACCCCAACGTGACTGGTTATTGAAGCCCGTGCGCACTAGGCTCCGGCTCTGGTTAATTCAAGGGTATCGGGTCTGTGTTGGAACAAAACACTCCCTTTGCGTGCGCAATGGGTCGGCTGCGGCTGTCGCTTATCGCCTTGGCGCTGATTTTGGCCTCCGGGCCGGTTGTGGCGGGGCCGAAAGCGGTTCTGGAACTGTTTACCAGCCAAGGGTGCTCGTCCTGCCCGCCGGCTGACAGCCTGCTTGGCCAATTGGCGCAATCGGACGACATTATCGCGCTGTCCATGCCGGTGGATTATTGGGATTATCTGGGCTGGAAGGATACGCTGGCGCGGCCGCAGCATACCGCCCGTCAGCGGGCCTATGCCCAGGTGCGCGGCGACCGGGCGGTCTATACGCCGCAGGTGGTGGTCAATGGCCGCAGCCATGTGGTCGGCAGCAATCCGGCGGCGATCGACAGCGCCATGCGGATGCATGAGGACCGCCATCGGGGCCTGCCGATCGATTTGAACCTGGCGATGGACGGCGATTCCCTGCATGTGGTCGCCGGCAAGGCGACCGGCCATTATACCGGCGAGGGCGCGACGTTATGGCTGGTCTATTTCGATCGCAAGCAGACCGTGCCCGTGGCCCGTGGCGAAAATCGCGGCCGCACGCTGACCTACCACAATGTGGTGCGCCACATGCAGCCGATCGGCATGTGGAAGGGCAAGGAAGTGCGGGTCGACCTGCCGCGCAGCGAGGTCAAGAAATCCGGGGTGGATGGCTGCGCGGTGCTGTTGCAGGTCGATCATGACGGCCGGCCCGGGGCGATCCTGGGCGCGGCGGTGCTGCGGGATCTGAATTCCTGACCGGCCGAGCCAAGCCGTCTCATCCGTTTGTTGGCGCAGGTCGTGTTCAATCGGGTTCGACACGAACACTGAAATCGTCACTCCGCGAAAGCCGGAATGATTGCATGATCCGGCTCGTGAATTCCTTTTTTCGCAATGCGCGTTGGCACCGGCCTTAAGTCGCCGCGCTTGGTATTGTCGCCGCCCTGTGCCATGTATCCGGTCTTTGCAGCACAGCGGTAGGCGCCCATGGTTGTCCTGAACAAGATCTATACCCGCACCGGCGACGACGGCACGACCGCCCTTGGCAGCGGCGACCGGCGGGCCAAGCATGATCCGCGCATCGCCGCCTATGGCACGGTGGATGAAACCAATGCCACCGTCGGACTGGCGCGGCTGCATACCGGCGACGCGGCCGAACTCGATGTTATGCTGGCGCGGATCCAGAACGACCTGTTCGATCTGGGCGCGGATCTGGCGACGCCGGAGACCGGTGCGGCGCCGGACTATCCGCCGTTGCGCATCGTGGCGAGCCAGGTGGCGCGGCTCGAAGCGGAAATCGACCGGCTCAACGGCGATCTGGAACCGCTGCGGTCCTTCGTGCTTCCCGGCGGGCATCCGGCGGCGGCGGCGTTGCATCTTTGCCGCACGGTGAGCCGGCGGGCGGAGCGGCTGATGGTCGAGCTGGCGGCGATGAAGGGCGAGACCGTCGGCGAACCGGCAATGCGCTATATCAACCGGCTGTCGGACTTCTTCTTCGTCGCCGCGCGTTGGATGAACGACAAGGGCCGCGGCGATGTGCTATGGAAACCGGGCGATACGCGCTGATTATTTTTTAACTGGGGCCGGCGTCGGTGTTCATTCCGTTACACGACCACAATGCGCTGAATAGGATCCGCCTGCCATTCGTCAATTGGGCGATTATCGCGGTGACCGTGCTGATCTATGCGGTGTTTCAGAGCGGTATCGTCATTGACGGCAATAAGACCGCGGCCTTCGGTTTCGGCATGATCCCCGCCGTCGTCAATGATATCCGGGAGCTGCCGGCCGGCTACGAACTGATCCCTGAATGGGCGTCCTATTTCACCTATGCCTTCGTCCATGGAAGCTGGATGCATCTGGCCGGCAATATGCTGTTCGTCTGGGTGTTCGGCGACAATGTGGAGGACGCGGTCGGCCATGTGAAATACCTGATCTTCTACCTGTTATGCGCCGGTGGCGGCGGCTTTGCCCATGCCCTGGTCGATGCGAATTCCCAGGCGCCGCTGGTCGGTGCGTCCGGCGCGGTTGCCGGCATCGTCGCCGCCTATTTGATGCTGCATCCTCATGTGCGGGTGTGGGTCCTCGTCCTGATGCGCTTTCCGCTCCCGCTCAAGGCCATGTGGGTGCTCGGCGCCTGGGCGATCTGGCAGGTGGTTCAAGTGGTGATCGCCGCCGATGACGGGGTTGCCTGGTGGGCGCATATCGGCGGACTTTTGACCGGCGCGGTGCTGATCTTGATCATGCGCCGGCGCGGCGTTCCCCTGTTCGACCAAGCCTCCTGACCGGGCGGTTGCCCGACGGCCTGATCAAATGCCGGCATCCGGCGCGGTTTGCGGCGCCCGGTTGCAATTTCCGGTACGGGTGTGGACAAGCGGGCAGAATTATGTTCTATTTTTGTTCTCAAAATTCCTTGCAAATGAGATGTGTGAAAATCCGATGATCGATCATATTGGTTTCGCCGTTGCCGACTACTCGGCCGCCAAAGCGTTTTACGATACCGTGCTGGCGGCGCTTGGCGGCCGCTGCCTGTTCGAGGTAACCGCCGAACAATCCGGCAGCGCCAATTATGCCGGTTTCGGGCGTGACCGGCCGACCTTTTGGATCAGCGACGGCGCGCCGTTGGGGGCACAATTGCATGTGGCGTTCACGGCGCAAAACCGGGAGCAGGTGGACCGGTTCCATGCCGCCGCACTCGCCGCCGGAGCGACCGACAACGGCAAGCCGGGCCTCAGGCCGGTCTATCACGAGCATTATTACGGCGCCTTCGTGATCGATCCCGACGGCCACAATGTGGAGGCGGTTTGTCACGATTCCGCATGACCGCTTGCGCCGCCCGGCGGGAACCCTTACGTTCTAGCCTGAAGGACAGCCGCAGTTCCGGCCGATCATATTGCGAACCGTCGCAACTTTGGCTCATTGCCGACTTAGAGCATTGACGGTTCACTAACGAGATTGATTTAAGGTTTGGATTGGACGGGTACCGATTTTTCGGGAGAGGCGCGCAAATTGCTGCGCGAGAGGTAAAAATGGGTGGATTTCAGGTGCATTGTGAACCGGCCCTGCGCCATGGGGCGCGGCTGGTCGTGGGGTTTACCCTGGTTGCCGCGCTGGCGGCCTGCCAACGCATGGGATTTGATTCGCCGGCCCCGCTGCCAGCGGCACCGACCCAACCGGTGGCCTCGGAGCCACTGCAACCGGTGGATCTGAAACCACAGAAGCCGGAACCGGAAAAACCGCAAGAGACCAAACCGGAGGTTGCCGAGGCTGAAGAGGAGAAACCGCCTGAGCCGATGTCCGGCTCGGAAGTGGCGCCGCCCAAGGAAACGGCGTCTCTGGAGATCGGGCGGACAGACCTGCTCGGCGGCTGGAACGTCACTTCGGCCGGCGAGACCTGCAAATTGTTCATGACACTCACCGCCTGGACCGGTGGCTATCGCGCGACGACCAAGGGTTGCGGATCGGAATCCCTGCAAGGCATCTCGGCCTGGGACTTAAACGGCAAGCAGGTGCATCTGAAGGATCCGGCGGGCGCAACGATGGCCGTTCTCTATCCGACGGCGGCGGAGAAGTTCAACGGCCAGACCAACACCAAGAAGGCGATCTCCTTCTATCGGTGACCGCCACGCTGCCGTCTGCGGATGGATGAGCGCGGCCCGGTTCGGAGCCGGTTTACGCTCTCCACATTAAACTTTTGCCTTATATTGCGCAGGTGCCTCGGTCCCGTCTATTATGTTGCGACGCAACATGACGCTGCCGGAGCGGCGGGACAAGGGGTATCGTGCCATATTATCATCTTTATGAAATGCATCATGCCGCGCTCAGTCCGCTGCGCGCCGCCGCCGATGTGACACGGCTTTATTTCCAGAATCCTCTGAACCCGTTGACCCATACCGCTTACGGCCGCAACATGGCGGCGGCCTGCGAAGTGTTCGAACGCGCCACGCGGCGCTACGGCAAGCCGGAATTCGAAATCACGGAGACCGTTGTCGGCGGTGTGCGGGTGCCGGTGCGCGACCATGTGGTCTGGGAGCGGCCGTTCTGCAAGCTGATCCATTTCGAACGCCTGATCGACGATCCTCATCACCGGGACCCGAAGCTGTTGATCGTAGCGCCCATGAGCGGCCATTACGCCACCTTGTTGCGCGGTACCGTGGAAGGGCTGCTGCCAAACCATGATGTCTACATTACCGATTGGATCGATGCCCGCATGGTGCCGCTCGCCGACGGCCGCTTCGATCTCGACGATTATATCGACTACATCATATCGATCCTGCACAGTCTGGGCGGCGATACCCATGTGATCGCCGTCTGCCAGCCCTCGGTACCCGTTCTTGCCGCGGTGGCGGTGATGGAGGAACGGGACGATGCCTATGTCCCGCCGACCATGACCCTGATGGGCGGGCCGATCGATACGCGCATCAACCCGACCGCCGTCAACCAACTCGCCGAATCCAAGGATATCGACTGGTTCCGGCGCAATGTGATCATGAAGGTGCCGTTCCCCCATCCCGGCGTGATGCGCGACGTCTATCCCGGCTTCCTGCAGCTTTCCGGCTTCATGAGCATGAATCTCGACCGTCACGTGACGGCGCACAAGGATTTCTTTCAACACCTTGTCGACGGCGACGGGGATTCGGCGGAAAAACACCGGGACTTCTATGACGAATATCTGGCGGTGATGGACCTGACGGCGGAATTCTACCTGCAGACCGTGGATACGGTGTTCGTGCGCCATGCCCTGCCGAAGGGTGAAATGACCCATCACGGCCGGCCGGTGGATCCCGGACGTATTCGCCGGGTGGCCCTTTTGACCGTCGAAGGTGAGAAGGACGATATTTCAGGGGTCGGCCAGACCAAGGCGGCGCACCGGCTGTGCACGGCGCTGCCGGATAGCATGCGCGCTCATTACGAGCAGCCCGGAGTCGGCCATTACGGCGTCTTCAACGGGTCGCGGTTCCGCTCCGAGATCGCGCCGCGCATTTCCGATTTCATCCTCACCCACAGCCCGTCGGCGGGCAACGGCGCACGGCGCGGTAAGCCGGCAAAAGTAAGCAAGTCCGGCGTCGCGGCGACGGCTGCGAAGGCTAATGGCGCAACGGCGCCGGCACCTCCGCAGGATCTGTCGGCGATCCTGTTGAAACGACCAGCCGGGGCGCCCGACGACCTGAAAGTCCTGTCCGGGGTCGGCCCGGCGCTTGCGGACCGGCTGAACGGCATCGGCATCTTTCATCTGTCGCAGATCGCAGCGCTGACATCGGACCAGATCAGCGAACTGGATCTTAAGCTCGCCGCCAATGGCCGGCCGCAGCGCGATGATTGGCGGGGCCAAGCGCGGCGTTTAATACCAAGGGCGGCGACTTTTGACCCATTTGACCGGGATTGATTTGGCCTCCTGACGGCCCTGCGGTTCGCGCGGTGGTGCTTGTGTACCATAAGCGGAGCGCATGGCCGTCAGGAGGCCAAAGCAACCCGGCCTTCGGTGGGCCAGACCTGTCCTCGACCCCGATCGGGGATCGGCCCGTCGGACGGCGTTGCGCCGCTCGCCCGATAGCCGGTATCGCGCTTCGTGACGCGCCTTGCCGACGAACCGATCCCCGATCGGGGTCGAGGACAGGTCTGGCCCATCAAATGGGTTAAAAGCCACCGCCCTTGGTATAACGCACGTTGCGCCCGGTCGGATTGGGCACGAGAAATGAAACTGTCATTCCCGCGAAAGCGGGAATCCAGGGCCAGGAAAACACCGGCCTTGGTATAAATCCAATTTACCGCGGCATTCATCGGCCGCGCAATCCTAGGCGACCAGCGGATACGCTTCCTCGATGAGATAGGGCCCGCCGCCCTTGGACACGCGGGCTGAATAAAGCACGAACCGGGACGCGGTGAACGGGCCGGCCTGGAAATTGCCGCGGCTCGACAGCCAATTGGCAACGGCATGCGCCGAGGCGCCCTTCAACCGGGCCAGCGTCACATGGGGGGTATAGCGACGTCCCTCGGGCGGCAGGCCGAGCCGTTGCATCATGCGTTCCTGCTCGGCCTGCAAGTCGGTCAATGCGGCCTCCGGTGTCACGCCGGCCCAGACCACATGAGGCCGGTTATTGCCGAACGCGCCAAGGCCGTCGAGCGACAATTCGAAGGCCGATCGGTCGATACGGCCCAAAGCATCGGCGACCTCGGCCGCGACCGGCTCCTCGATATCGCCGATGAAACGCAAGGTGATGTGGTAATTCTCCGGCTCGACCCAGCGGGCGCCCGGCAGGCCGCCGCGCAAAAGGGACAGGCGAAAGCCGATTTCGGCGGGCAGTTCCAGCCCGGTGAATAATCGTGGCATGACGAGAAAAACTGACCCGACGGTCAGTCTTTTAGCGAATCGGTTGCTTCACCATTTCACGACGATGATAACCGGGCAAGGGCTCCGGACCGCCTACCCACCATCATGCCCGGCCGCCGAAACCGGGTATGGCCAGCGGATTGTCTGTCATGGCCGTGCTGTCGGGGGTATCGATGGCCGGTTCGTCAATGAAGGCGGCAAACATGCGCCGCACGAAGCCCTCCGAGAGGTCGCGGGTGATGAAGACCAGCCGGGTGTGCCGCTCCCGGTCCGGCCAGGCCGGCAGGCGGGCGGGGGGATGAAACATGTGCTGGATGCCGTGGATCACCAGCGGACGGTCGGGATCCTCGGCGATCGCGACAATCCCCTTGGCGCGCAGCATCCGCTCCCCATGGGTCGTGGTCAGGAGTTCCAGAAAGGCCTCCAATGCCTGGCGGCGAACCGGCCGGTCATGGCGGATCGAGAAGGCGCGGATGCGGGCGTCATGGCGATTGACGTCGTGGTCGTGATGGTGATGTGCCGGTTCCCAATAGGCCTCCGCCCGCAACCAGCGGCGCACATTAGCGGTCTTGGTCGCTGGATCGTAGAGCCCGGTTTCCAGGATTGTATCAGCTGTCGCCGCGCCGGTGGCACCATCGAGCTGCGGCGCACCCGGATTGAGATCCTTTAGCCGCGACGCCAGCGGCTCGATCAACGCCATGTCCGCGCAATCGGTCTTGGTCAGGATCAGCCGGTCGGCGACGGCGACCTGCTTCACCGCCTCCTCGTGGTTATCGAGGGTCGCCATGCCGGCCACCGCGTCCACGGTGGTGACGACGCCGTCGAGCCGCAGCCTCTGCACCAGATAGGGATGGGCCATGATGACATGGAGCACCGGAGCCGGATCGGCGAGACCGGTGGTCTCGATGACGATACGGGTGAGCGTCTCCAGGCCGCCCGAATCCAGGCGGCGCAGCAGGCTTTCCAATGTGGTGACGAGATCGCCGCGAATGGTGCAGCACAGACAGCCGGAACTGAGTTCGATGATCCCCTCATCCGATTGCTCCACCAGCAGATGGTCGATCGGCGTGTCGCCGAATTCATTGATGATCACCGCCGTGCCGGCCAATGCCGGATCGGTGAGCAGGCGATTGAGCAGAGTGGTCTTGCCGGAGCCGAGAAACCCGGTCAGTACCGTCACGGGGATGATGGCCGGCGGTGCCATCGTCGCTCAGCGGTCGGCGGTCCAGGGGCGTGGGCGCGGCAAGCGCGGATCCGGCTTGGCCCCGGTCGCCACGACGGCCGGCGCAGCCGGTTCGGCCGGGGCACGGGCCTGCCAACGGCCGCGGAACGGATTGGCGCGCGGCAGCGGCACGCCGCCCACATAAACGGTGCCTTCCGGCGACACGCGGGGCTTCACGGGCGGCGCGCCCTCGGGCAGGCCGAGCGATACCTGAACGGCTTTCGTGCGGTAGATATCCGGGCCGATCAAGGCGGTGACCACATCGCGGCGTTTCTCCTTCCTGTTCTTTTTCTTGCTCTTTTTGGACTTGGCTGTCGTCGCTCCGTGATCGAGAATGATGCGGCCGGGCTCATCAGTGCGGAAGCTGATGCCGGCCAAGGTCGGATTGGGGCTTGATTGCGTGGTGCCGTAACGCGCCGCCAGCTCTTCGAATTTCGGCCGCGTGACCTTGCGGCAATAGCGCTGTGGCGGCAGGCTGCCGATCGCCGCCGGTCGCCGCAGGCGCGTGATGGTCTGCGCTGAGAACCCGCCGGAGGACGACCGGAATCCCTTTTCCACCAGATGTTTGGCGATCGCCGCCCGTTCCAGACCGGAGCGGGCGCCCAGTATGACGGCGATAATGGTGCGGCCGCCGCGTGTCGCGCTGGCGATCAGGTTGAGACCGGAATTGCAGATGAAGCCGGTCTTCATGCCGTTGACCCCCTGGACCCGGCCGAGAAGCGGATTATGGGCGCGCATGGTGCGTTTGCCGACGCGGATTGCCTGAATGGCGAAATAACCGCGATACTGGGGAAATTCATTTAGCAGCGCCCGTGCCAGAAGCCCCAGGTCGCGGGCGCTTGAGACCATGGAATTATCCGGCAGACCGTTGGGATTGGACCATCGGGTCTGGGACAGGCCGAGCTTGCGCGACATCCGGTTCATTTCGGCGACGAACGCCTGTTCGCTGCCGGACACCGATTCCCCCAGGGCCACGGCGATATCGTTGGCGGATTTGACGATGATCATCTTCAAGGCCGCGTCGACGGTCATCACCGAACCGACCTTGAAGCCCATCTTGCTGGGCGGCTCGCTTGCCGCATTGTGAGAGACCACCACGGGCGACGACAATGTCAGGCGGCCGGCGCGGATCGCCGAAAAGGTCACATAAGCGGTCATCAGCTTGGTCAGCGATGCCGGATACCAGGGGCGATAGGCGCCCGACTGGTCGATGACCCTGCCCGATTTCAGGTCGAAGACCAGCCATGACCCGATCTGCGCCGCCGCCGGCCGTGGCAACACGGTCGCGGCGATGACCACCGCCAAGGCCAACGTTATCGCAGCGCGCCACCGGCCACCGACACGAACTGAAAACTGAGCAATCGACACCGGCTACAAACCTTCGTGTTTTTTTTGTACGCGGTCGCTTATATAGGATCGTTGCCGACAGTGCACCATGCACGTTTTCGTTTTCGGCCCGAATTCGGACGGCCGAATTGAGCGCAATCGATGGATCGCATTAACAATTATTTTGTGGGCAGATCCGGACCCGGTCTGATAAGAGGCATCTCGGTTTTGTCGGCCGGACCTGTCCGGGCCCGTCGATTGCTTCGAGGAGGAGAAAGTCGGACATGCCGATCGTCAATCGCCTAGCGGATTTTCACGACGAGATCGCCGAATGGCGGCGGGATATTCACGCCCATCCAGAGCTTCCCTTCGACGAACACCGGACCGCCGCCCTCGTTGCCGGCAAACTGAAGGATTTCGGTGTCGATGAACTGGCGACGGGCATCGCCAAGACCGGTGTGGTCGGCATTATCCACGGCAGGACGCGCACGAATGGCAGAGTGATCGGCCTGCGTGCCGACATGGATGCCCTGCCGATCCGGGAAACGTCGGGCGTGGACCACATGTCGTCCAATGACGGGGTCATGCATGCCTGCGGTCATGACGGCCATACGGCGATGCTTCTGGGTGCCGCGAAATATCTCGCCGAAACACGCAATTTCGATGGCACCGTGGCGTTGATCTTCCAGCCCGCCGAGGAAGGCGGCGGCGGTGGCAAGATCATGGTCGAAGAGGGTGTCATGGATCGCTGGGATATCGACGAAGTCTATGGCCTGCACAATTATCCGGGTCTGAAAATCGGCGAATTCGCCATCTGCAAGGGACCGATTCTGGCCGCGGCCGACAAGATCAAGATCGAGATCGAGGGCTTCGGCGGCCATGGCGCGCGCCCGCATGCCTGCATCGATCCGATATTGGTCGGCGCCCATGTGGTCCAGGCCGTGCAGTCGATCGTGGCGCGCAATGTGGATCCGCTGGAGAGTGCGGTCGTGTCGATCACCGTGTTCAAGGCCGGCGAGGCCCATAACGTGATCCCCCATACGGCGCAATTGAAGGGCACGATCCGCACCTTCAAGCGGGAAACCCGGGACATCGTGAAGCAGAAACTGGAAGATATCATCCACTCAACCGCGGCCGCCTATGGTGCCACCGCCAGGATCAAATATGACGACGGCTACCCGGTGACGTTCAATCACGATGATCAAACGGATTTCGCGGTGAAAGTGGCACGGGACGTATCCGGCCACGATCTGGTGCATCCGGATCATCCGCCGGTGACCGGTTCGGAAGACTTCTCCTATATGCTGGAAGCGCGGCCGGGCGCCTTTATCTTCATGGGCAATGGCGACACGGCCAATCTCCATCATCCCGATTACGACTTCAACGACGAGGCCATCCCGGTGGGCAGCTCCTATTGGGTGCGTCTGGTGGAAACGGCGATGCCCGCCTAGCGGTCGCCGGGCGGACCGGTGTTGGATCTGTTGCCGCCCGGCTTGTCGCCGGCCTTTGCCGGCCTGTTGATCGCCGTCAGCTTTTTAACCTCGGCGATGACCGCAGCCTTCGGCATTGGCGGCGGCGTGGCCCTGCTCACGGTGATGGCCTCCGGCATGCCGGTCGCGGCCCTGATCCCGGTTCATGGCGCCGTGCAGCTTGGATCCAATACCGGCCGCGCGGTGTTGCTCGCCGCCCATGTGTCCTGGCGCTTTGTCGCCTTGCTGGCTGCCGGCACCGCCTTGGGCGTGGCGATCGGCGGCTATTTCGTCGTCACCCTGCCGGATGCGGTGCTGAAAGTGGCGATCGCGGTTTTCGTTTTGTGGACGGTTTGGGGCAGCAGGCCGCGGCTAAACATGGCGGCGCCGGCGGTGATCGGGATTGGTGGCGCGGTGGCCGCGGTGCTGACCATGTTCATCGGCGCCAGCGGACCGTTCGTCGCCGCCTTGATCGCGACCCAGGATTTCGCCCGCCAGACCCTTGTCGCCACCCATGCGGCGGCGATGATCATGCAGCATTTGTTGAAGATCGTGGTCTTCGGCATTCTCGGATTTGCCTTCGCGCCGTGGCTGCTTCTGATCGCGGCAATGATCGCGACCGGATTTCTGGGCACTTATACCGGGGTGCGCCTGCTCCACGGTCTGCCGGAGGACCGCTTCCGCCTCGGCTTCAAAATCATCCTGACGCTGCTCGCCCTGAACCTGATCCGGGGCGCGATTGCAAGCTATCTCTAAGAGGATCCCCCATGAATCCGGATGCCATCAAAGCAGCCTATCAGCGTATCGCGCCGCATGTCCGGCGGACGCCGGTGTTGGACCTGCCGGCCGGCGCGCTGGGCCCGTTCCCGGTTTCCATGAAACTGGAATTCCTGCAGCATACCGGCTCGTTCAAGCCACGCGGCGCCTTCAACAATCTGTTGTCCCGGGCGATCGGCGATGCCGGTATCGCCGCCGCATCGGGTGGAAATCACGGGGCAGCGGCTGCCTTTGCGGCGCGGCAGCTCGGCCACGAGGCGCATATTTTCGTGCCGACCATTTCCGACCCGGTGAAAATCGAACGCATCAAGTCCTATGGCGCGGCAATCCATGTGGAGGGCGCCGACTATGCGGCAGCCCTGGCTTTATGCGACGATCATTGCCGGCGGACCGGCGCGGTCAGCGTACATGCCTATGACGCGCCCGAAACCATTGCCGGCCAGGGCACGGTGGGCCTGGAATGGAGCGCCCAGGCGGATCACCTGGACACGGTGCTTGTCGCCGTGGGCGGCGGCGGGCTGATTGCCGGTATTGCCGCATGGTTTGCCGGCAAAGCCCGGGTCGTCGGTGTCGAACCCGTGCTTGCGCCGACCTTGCATTCAGCACTTGCCGCCGGCGGGCCGGTGGATATCGAGGCGCGCAGCCTGGCCAATGATTCGCTGGGTGCAAGACGGTCGGGAAACCTGGTCCACCAGATCGCCGCGCAATGGGTCGACCAGGTCGTCTTGGTCGAGGATGCGGCGATCCCGGCGGCCCAGGCGCATTTATGGCGCGACTATCGCATCGCCTCGGAACCGGGCGGTGCCACCGCCTTTGCCGCCTTGCTGTCGGGCGCCTATCGGCCGGCGGAGGGGGAACGGCTGGGAATCCTATTATGCGGCGCCAATGTGCAATTGGCGGGGCTTGATTCAACGCTGGCTTGACGGTGTATCGACCGGTGGCGGCAACACGAAACTCCGATCCGGGATGCCTTCGCCTTGCCATCGGGCCGGCAACCGGCTACAGCATCGCAATTCGTGTCCGGCCCGCCCGCCGCCGGTGATTTGCGAACAGCCGACAAGGATATCCATGACCCATAATCTTCTGCTTCTGCCCGGCGACGGCATCGGCCCGGAAATCATGGCCCAGGTCAAGGCGGTCATTGACTGGGCGAACCGTGCCGGCATCGCCACCTTCGCCTATGAGGAGGACCTGGTCGGCGGATCGGCCTATGACGCCCATGGGGTATCGATCACCGAGGACGCCATGGCCCGGGCGCTCGCCGCCGATGCGGTGATTTTCGGCGCCGTCGGCGGTCCGAAATGGGACGGCGTGGGCTATGATGTCAGGCCGGAGGCCGGTCTGCTGCGGCTGCGCAAGGACATGGAACTGTTCGCCAATCTGCGGCCGGCGATCTGCTATCCGGCACTTGCCGATTCCTCTTCCTTAAAAAGAGAAGTGGTCGAGGACCTCGACATCCTGATCGTGCGGGAATTGACCGGCGGAGTCTATTTCGGCGAGCCGAAGGAGATCATCGATCTCGGCAACGGCCAGAAACGGGGCATCGACACCCAGGTCTATGACACGTTTGAGATCGAGCGCATCGCCGCCGTCGCCTTCGACCTGGCGCGCACCCGCCGCAACAAGGTGACATCGTCGGAAAAACGCAATGTCATGAAATCCGGCGTGTTGTGGAACGAGGTGGTCGACGCCTTACACAAGCGGGCTTATGCGGATGTGGAGCTGGAACACATGCTCGCCGACAATTGCGGCATGCAGCTCGTGCGCTGGCCGAAACAGTTCGACGTCATTGTCTGTGACAACCTGTTCGGCGACATGCTGTCGGATGTGGCGGCCATGTTGACCGGATCCCTCGGCATGCTGCCATCGGCCTCTTTGGGCGCGCCGGACGCCAGGACCGGCACCCGCAAGGCGCTCTATGAACCGGTCCATGGATCGGCCCCCGATATTGCCGGCACCGGCGCCGCCAATCCGATTGCCATGATCGCCTCCTTCGCCATGGCCTTGCGCTATTCCTTCGATCTGGCGGAGGCCGCCGACAAAGTGGACCAGGCGATCGCCGCCGTACTTGCCCAGGGGCTGAGAACCCCGGATATCTGGACGGAAGGCATGCGCAAGGTGGGCACCGAGGACATGGGTGCCGCGATAATCGCGGAACTGGAGACGGCTTAAAGCGTGTTGCGATAAGTGGTTTCACAAGTCACATCACGGTGCCATTTCCGCGAAAGCGGGAATAATCCAGAGCCAAAACAAAGGCTTGCGCTTGTAACCCTGGATTCCCGCTTTCGCGGGAATGACTGTTTCATTAGTCGTACCGAGCCCGATTGAACGCAACGTGCATTAGACGTCTTCCCGACCAGGTTTTTCAACGAAACCGGAATGCCGCTCAGCCTGACCAGCGGCCGAGTTTCGGAATGCCACGGGTAAACAGCCACGCCACGAAACCGGGCATGCCGCGATCCTGCAATTGGCGGATACAATATGCCTGCATCTGGGAAGCGGTAAAATCGGGATGGATAAAGGCGCCGTCGCGATAACATAATGAGCAATAAAGGGCGCTGCGCGAGCCGTCGGCCTCCCGACCGCCGCCTTCGGGGTCCTTGCTCAGCGGCATACCGCAGCTTTGGCATCGGCCACTCATAAGCGGGCATCCTTCCACAGTTTTTGTTCATCGCGACCACCTGATCAGTGATCCCGATCTTGATCACGAGCGTCAATATTCGATAATCTATTCCATAAACCATGGACCATTGTCAATGTTTTGAGGAATGACCTTTTGCGGATTGGGTCGGATAATTGGAGAACAGAGGACAGGCCCGGTGCCTGCCGGCCGGTCGGGGTGGCCAGGGGACCGGTCCGTTGCCGAGCCTGGCAAAACGGCCGCCATGACCGGACAGCGGCGGCATCGGACCGCCCGCCGCGTTTTCGGCATTTTCCCCATTTCTGTCCCGGCTATTGCGGGTCGCCGGATCCGGCGCCGACTTATCCGCGGAGGCAGGCCGGCAATTCCTTGACCCTTTACGACCGGTTGTCGGCCTTGCCGGTCCGTGAAGACGACCCATTGATGATCGTGGGTCCCTGTCGCCTTCATGCGCGGGCGGAGGCCGGCCAATGAGGATCGGTGAACTCGCCCGACGGTCCAATCTGAGCCGCGACACGATCCGGTTTTATGAGCGCAACGGCCTTATCCGTTCCGCGCCCAGTCAAAGTCGCACCAATTCCTACCGGGATTATCCCGACGACACCCTGGACACGCTGGCGGTGATCCGACAGGCCCAGCATGCCGGGTTTTCCATCGCCGATCTCGCAATCTTTCTCAATGATCTTGAACCCGGATCGTTCGACGATTTCGACGCCGATGACTTCCTGCAACACAAGATCGAGGCGGTGGAGGAGACGATCCGGCGGGCCGAGGCGTTCCTGGATATTCTCAAGGCGACCCGGCGGGCCCTGATGCCGCGGCGCGAATGAGCGTAAGGGTACCGCCCACCCGGTGGTTTGCCGACTATTGATCGGACCGTGACTTCAGTCGTTCCGCCTTGGCGGCGGCCATGTTGCGGCAGGCTTCGGGCCAGAAGCCGGTCATGTCTTCAATCTTGTCCACTGACAGGCGCCGGCTCGCGGCGATCACGTAACGCATGCGGTTCTCATCGATTTTGGGACCGGCAATGCGGACGATGGCGTGCCTATAATCGTGGTCGCTCAGGAGCGCATGAATGCGGGCCCGTTCGGTCAGGTAAAGCTCCTCCTCCTCGGTCAGAAGCATACCGCCGCCGCGATTGGCATAGGCGCGCACATCGCCGATCGCCGGCGGGTAATCGTTGCAGAAGGCAGCCTTTCCGAGGCTGAAATTGATATCGTAGAGCGCGTCGAGTTCCGGGTCCGGCGGATGGTTGAACGCGAATTCACGGCCTTTGCCGATTTTGTCGGCAAGATCGATGGGTGGAAACAAGGTCAGGTCACGAAATTCCTTGAGTTCGCGCAGGTTGATGCAACGCATAATCGGATCGCTGTATTCAGTACCGAGCATGACTTCCAGCCGGGATTGCATGCGGCGGTCTTCCTCCGAGAAAGCCGGCGCCAGGAACGGATAGAGCTGAACAAGTCCTTCCAGCACGAGATACTGGATCTTAACGCAATCAAAGCGTTGCAGTGCTTTCGCCATCTGTCCGCGTTGCTCGACGTTCAATCCCTCCTCGAACGGCACGGCCAGATAAGGACGAAACGGGTTGTCCGGATGATCCAGCGGCAGGTCGCGGTCTCCCATGGCTTCATAGCGTTGCAGGAAGAGGTCGAGACGTTGGTCGGCAAGCGCGGCGCCGACCGTAAAGATCATTGCAGCGATCGTGAATGAAACCGAGATTAAAATGATTTTTTTCCTATTTTTTCGCAAAAACTTATCCTCGCTCGTCATTTATATGATATTATTCCTTCTCCCAATCAAAATCAAGGATGTCAACCATGTATTATCAAACGGTTCAACAGGGCTCCGAATGTGAGCAACTCAAACCGATTTGGGGGAACGCGAAGGCTCAAATTGAGGTGTGGGAACGTCATGTGAAAGAACTTAATGAGAAATTGGATACAGAAAAGTGGCGGCTGGACTCGTTCAAGAAGCAAGCTGAACGGCACAACGATTATGAAGGTTTTGAACCGAATATTCGAGCGGCGGAAAAAAGGATCGAGGATCTTGAGCGCCAGATTTCCAAGGCCCAGGAAAAGGTGCGGAATTTTCGCAATCAAGCGGACGAGGCCGATCGACGGATGTCCAAGCTTGGATGTCCCGGCTACGTGTAGCTGACCCGTTCACGTCCAGCATTCCCCGCCTGGCCTCTCACGCCCCCGGCAAAGTCGCGATCGGCGTCGCCGGGGCGGTGCTGGATTGAAAGGCCGCCTCCACCAGGGCCATGGTCGACCAGGCATCCTCCACCGAACTCACCAACTCATTATCTTCGCCGGCTAAATAGCGTTGCATGTTGGCCATGCGGCCGATAAAGGCGTGGGGAAACCAGCTGCCCTCAAGTGGAATAGTGGTCCACTCCGTATCCCCCGTGCGGATGAGCTCCAGGATGTCTGGTTCGCCGTGGGGATAATCCAGATTGGCACCCAATTGCACATAGGCCGCGCCCTCGGTGCCGCAGATGCGGAAGGCACAGGATTGATGGCGGCGGCCGAACGGGTGGTCGTGGTTGATGGAGAGCGCGCAGCGCACCTGATTGCCGTAATCGAGGATGGCGCTGGTGCGGGTCTGGGCGACATCGTGGTTCGGATGACCCATGGTCTTGGCGTGGATACCCTTCGGTTCGCCCAGGATCTGCCGGATCAGGTCGAGATAATGAATGGAATGCAGCGATAGTTCCACCCGGGGCGCCGTTAAGAGAAACTCCCAAACCTGCCACGGTGTATCAAGCGCCAGCCAGGCGTCGAAATCAACCACCTCGCCGAGCACGCCGCGGGAAATGGCGTCCTTTAGCGCCAGCATCATCGGCGCGAAGCGAAGTTGGAAATTGATTGCCGCGATCAGGTTTCTTTGCCGGCAAAGCCGCAATATGTCCGTGGCTTCGCCAAGGTCGCGGCCCATCGGCTTTTGCATCAGCACGGCAGCGCCGGCCGGCAAGGTCCGCAACACGTCCATATGGGCCTCAGGCGGTGTTGCCAGATCGAAGATCGCGTCCGGCACGGCGGCGGCCTCCTGCGGCGAGGCGAAGGCCGTCACGCTCCATTTCTCGGCCAGCGCCCTCGCCTTGTCTTGGTCGGGATCGTAGAGGCCGGCAATGGGGAACCCGGCCTGGCGATAGGCGGGAAAGTGGGCATCACGCACGATCGATCCGGCGCCGAAGGTGACGATCGGCCGGGGCGCGGCCGGCGGCGGCCAGGATTGTTGAAACAATGTCGGATCGATCGGGGATCGAGTTGATGTCATGATGCGGTCCCTGCGGGCTCGGTGATTTATGCAGTCTACAGGTCCCCGCAGGCCAGGCAATCAGCCAGCGTCCACGACGATTGCGTCATGACCCTTCCCCGCGATAGGCTTATCGATCCACACCAAGCGTCGGGGCAGCCATGATCATCGATACACACCTGCACGTCATCGACCAATCGGCGCTCGACTATCCTTGGCTTGCCGACGAGCCGGACCTCAACCGGGATTTTCCCTACGATCTTTACGCCGCCGAGGCACGCAAGGTGGGGATCGCCCAATCCCTGCATATGGAAGTCGACGTGGCGCCAGCGCAGATCGAGGCCGAAACCGACTATATCGGCCGCCTGGCGGCGCGACCGAACAGCCTGATCGCCGGGGCCATATCTTCGTGCCGGCCGGAAGATGCGGACTTTCCCGGCTTCCTGGAGCGGCAGTGCGCCAATCCGCTCGTCAAGGGCTTTCGCCGGGTGCTGCATGTGGTGCCGGATGGCGTGTCGGAGGCGCCATTATTCCGGGACAATATTCGCCGGCTCGCCGGCGCCGGTCTGCCGTTCGATGTCGTAGTGCGGGCGGATCAATTGCCGCTGGCCGCCGCCCTGGTCGATGCGGCGCCCGACGTCCAGTTCGTGCTCGACCATTGCGGCGTGCCGGATATCAAGGCGGGCGCCATGGACCCCTGGACCGGCGATATCGCCGCGATCGCCCGGCGCCCCAATGTGGTTGCCAAGATTTCCGGCGTCATCGCCTATGGCGACGCTCAGGCCTGGACCGTCGACACGATCCGTCCCTATGTGGAACACGTGATCGGCGCCTTCGGCTGGGACCGGGTGGTGTGGGGCAGCGACTGGCCGGTCTGCACCCTCGGCGGTGCGCTCTCCACCTGGGTTGCGGCAACCCATGCGCTGCTCGCCGGCACAAGCGTCGGGGAGCGGGAGAAGCTGCTTTCGGGCAATGCGCGGCGGATCTGGGGAATTTGATCGCACGTGCTCGAAAGGCGATGGGACACTCATGAAACTGTTCGCTTGGCCGAGTTCGCCCTACGTTCGAAAAGTGTTGCTGGTCGCGTACGAAGTTGGTCTCGCTGACCGGATAGACCGTGTCTATGCGCGCTCAGAACACGACGTCAAAATGCTGCATCGGCTAAATCCGATTGGCAAAATACCGACCCTGGTCGTCAATGATGACCTGGTGATCATCGAATCGAACGCGATATGCCGGTATCTCGCGGAGCATCCGTCGCGTAGTGGCGATCTGGAATTGCCAGACCTGGAACAGTGGGCTCTAGATCGAAATCAGGCTGTTGTTGACGGCATCCTTGATGCGGCGGCGTCCGGCATGGCGGAGCGCAGGCGTCCGGCCGCAGTGCAATATCGGCCCTTTATGGAGCATCTCCTGGCGCGCATTGATCGCTGCCTTGGTGAGCTTGAGACCGTCCTGCCGCACTATGGCTCAAAGGTCACCTTGTTCACCATCAGCCTGGGCGCCACTTTGGCCTATCTCGATTTCCGCTACTCCGATCACCATTGGCGACCGGCGCATGCGGACCTTGATACCTGGTTCGCCGATTTCAGCGAACGGCCGTCGATGAAAAAGACGGTCTACAGGGTGAAAGATGGCTGGTAAGGCACGGATCTGCCATCGGTCCGCCGAATAATTGTACCGTCACGGGTCAGTTTGGTCCCGCGGATGATATGAGCATTCAGGGCCCTGCCGAGGTTGGTCCGGGTCTATCCGCCGATCCACTCAACAAGAAGTGAACACTCAGTATCGGGTGCTCCACCTTGATTTGCCGTGGACCTGTTCCATCACTGGTATTAGCGACATTCGCCAAAGGGGCGCGGACGGCCCCTGACCATGGGAGGACTATTGAGATGAAGCTTGGATATCTGATCGCCGCGGCCGTGGCTTTCTCGGGATCGGCCGCCCTGGCCAGTGACGGGCCGCCGATGGGTTTCTTCATCACCAGCGTCGGCATGGGTGACGGCGCCAATCTTGGCGGCCTGGAAGGAGCGGATGCCCATTGCACGAAACTGGCGGCGGCCGCCGGCAGTACCGGGCGGACCTGGCGCGCCTATCTGTCGACCCAGGAAGAGGGAAAGCGCGGGGTCTCGGCCCGTCTGCGCATCGGCACCGGGCCCTGGTACAATGCCAAGGGCGAATTGATCGCGGTCGATCTCGACCAGTTGCACATCAATCCGAACATCTTCCTGCGTACCGCGCTCGACGAGAAGGGCAACAAGATCATGGGGCGCTACGACGAGCGCAACGAGCATGACATTTTGACCGGCACGCAGGCCGACGGCATGGCCTATTTCCCGTGGCAGAAGGGTGACAAGACCTGTTCGAACTGGACCTCCAACGGCGAGGGATCGGCGACGGTCGGCCATCACGATCGCCATGGCGGCGGCAACACGTCGTGGAACGCCGCCCACGGCAGCCGGGGCTGCAGCGCAGACGCCCTGCGCAGCACCGGCGGCAATGGCTATTTTTACTGCTTCGCGGCCGACTGATCGCGCTTGTCGCCTTGATCAGCGCAAACAGAAAGGCTGCAAAGTGATTTGCAGCCTTTCTTCTTAGAGCCCCTTTGAATCGAGCCGGGTGCGGGGCTTTTTTAGGAAGTCGGCGGTCGCCGCCTTGTGCACGTCGCCGATCAAGGTCCGGACGTCCGGCGGCAGGTGACCGGCCGCCGGAACCGGACGGTCCGGCATTCGCCGAGCGCGTTTGTCATTGGAGTTCAGTGCCGGGCACGGTCGCGCAGTGGGAGAGGTAAAAGTCGTTCTCGTAATCCTGTGTTTTATCTTCCAGTTTCCTGATTTTCCGTCTTTCGGCATCCCGTTTCATAACCAGAACGCGCTGCGCGCCTGTCATTTGATTGCGTTTTTGTGGATCCGTCACGTTCAGCTTGTCCATGGACAGGCTCCGATATTGCTGGTCAAGATACAGCTCGCTGCTCTTCGCCCACTTCAATTCCTGTTTTAGTCTGGCATGCCCTTTAGCCAGTTTTTCGCATTTCTCTTGGGTGCCATTGATATGTCCGGTTGCAACCATAGTGGATTCTTCCTCAATTCATGATAGGATTTATCCCCTAGTTTACCACCGTTTTTACAAGGGAGGATAAGTTATTAGGAAATTATTCATATTACTGACATCACTTTCCCTTTCCCTATGGTCTGGCGAGCGGGGACTTGCCGACTCTGCCGACCCGGCGCCGAAGGCCGAGGTGGAGTCCGAATTTGCGCGTATGAAGCCGCGTTATAGCCTCTTGGCGAGGACGTTTGCCGCCGATGCGGCAAAGCTGCGCCATGCGGCGCGCCGGAATCCAGACCTGTGGACCGCTCCCGACAGTCCGTGGGCGCCGCTTTTTATCTATCCGTTTGTCGAAGGCCTGACCAAAGTGCAACGGTCGGCAGCGGACGCGGCGGCAAAAAATCGCGATTGTGCCGCTGTCATGACATGGATTTGGCTTGGTGCTTCCAAACTCCATTCAGCTTTATCGGAAGCTTACTTTTACGACGAGTTCATGGTGATCGATTTTGAGAACCAGATCGCGCCGCGACTTTCTCTTGCGCTTCGGCGATGCCATGCCCTGCGTGTCATTCATGAGACGCTTGAGCGGTCCGAACGCGAATCCTTCGGTATCAAGTTGATATGGCCAGACTTGCCAACGATCCATATAAGCGATTCACGCCCGCCACAGCGCAAGAGTTGGACGCCGTATTGGCATGCCGTCCGGGACTTGGGTTCCTTGGCTTTGTGTCATGATTATTTGCCGGCCTTTGAGGACCTTGGGCGATTATCGCAACAGCACCGCGTCGTCATCACCGATCCGGTGACGAGCTATTACATGATCCTTCGAGCACAAAGATTGGGTTCGGCGATCACCGTCGACCACCCGCTCATGACCAACGCAGTCGAGCAATACGGCGAACCGATCGGCACGGACTGGCAGAATTTAAAGTCCATGGAAGCCGCCATGGCCCATGACGATCTGGAGGACGCCGCCCGGGTGATGGCGTTTGAGTTGAGGATCTGCAAGGAGCCGGTGCCGGTGCATTATTACCGTGAGCGCTGGCAGGAAGATTACTGCACCTATGATGGCTGCCTGTTTGAGGAGGGTGCGGCGCATTCGGAAGAGTCCGAAAGCGATGGCCAAAGCAAAAACTAATCCGGCCACGATCGCTCGCGGCCGGATTGGCGGTGTTGGATTAGGCCCGCTACGCCGCCTCGTCCGCCTCTTTGGCCTCCAGGTCGGTGGTGAAGACCAGGCGGTCCGACCCGGCGCTGACCGCGACCACGGCGCCATCGCCGATTTCGCCGGCGAGCAGTTTCTCCGCCAGTGGGTCCTGCACCTGCTTCTGGATCACCCGTTTTAAGGGCCGGGCGCCATAGGCCGGGTCGTAACCCTTCTCGGCGAGCCAGTCGCGGGCCGCCTCGTCGAGATGCAGCGTGATCTTGCGGTCGTCGAGCAGGGCCTGAAGACGGCGCATCTGGATGTCAACGATCGCGCCCATCTGGGTGCGCTTGAGACGATGGAACAGGATGGTTTCATCAAGCCGGTTTAAGAATTCCGGCCGGAAACTGGCCTTCACCAAAGCCATCACCTCGTCGCGCACCTGATCCACGTCCTCCCCTTCGCCGAGGCCGGTCAGGAATTCGGCGCCGATATTCGACGTCATGATGATCAAGACATTGCGGAAATCGACCGTGCGCCCCTGGCCATCGGTCAGGCGGCCGTCGTCGAGGACTTGCAGCAGCACGTTGAAGACGTCCGGATGGGCCTTTTCGATCTCGTCGAACAGAACCACCTGATAGGGCCGGCGGCGGACGGCTTCGGTCAGTGCACCGCCTTCCTCATAGCCCACATAGCCGGGCGGCGCGCCGATCAGCCGGGCGACGGAATGCTTTTCCATATATTCCGACATGTCGAGGCGCACCATGGCGTGCTCGTCGTCGAACAGGAATTCGGCGAGCGCCTTGGTGAGTTCGGTCTTGCCGACGCCGGTGGGCCCCAAAAACATGAAGGAGCCGATCGGCCGGTTCGGGTCCTGCAGGCCGGTGCGGGCGCGGCGCACGGCGGTGGACACCGCATGGACCGGTTCCATCTGGCCGACGACCCGTTTGGCGATCTCGTCTTCCATGCGCATCAGTTTTTCCCGCTCGCCTTCGAGCATCCGATCCACCGGAATGCCGGTCCAGCGGGAGACCACATGGGCCACATGGTCGGCGGTCACCGCCTCTTCGACCATGGCGCCCTGTTGCTCGGCCTGTTCGACCTCGGCCAGTTTCTGTTCGAGTTCCGGGATGACGCCATAGGCCAGTTCGCCGGCCTTGGTGAGATCGCCGGAGCGTTGCGCCTGTTCCAGGCCGATGCGCGCTTCGTCCAGCGCCGATTTGATCTGCTGCGCGGAGGAGAGCTTTTCCTTCTCGCCCTGCCAGCGGGCGGTGAGGCCGGCGGATTCCTCTTCCAGGCCGGCAAGATCCTTTTCCAGTTTCGCCAGGCGATCCTTGGAGGCCTTGTCGGGCTCCTTCTTCAAGGCCTCGCGCTCGATCTTCAATTGGATGATCCTCCGGTCGAGCTCGTCGAGTTCCTCCGGCTTGGAATCGACCTGCATGCGCAGGCGCGACGCGGCCTCGTCGACCAGGTCGATCGCCTTGTCGGGCAGGAAGCGGTCGGTGATATAGCGGTTCGACAGGGTGGAGGCGGCGACCAGGGAGGAATCGGTGATGCGCACTCCGTGATGCAATTCGTATTTTTCCTTCAAGCCCCGCAGGATGGAGATCGTGTCCTCCACGGTCGGCTCGGAAATGAAGACCGGCTGGAAGCGCCGGGCGAGCGCGGCGTCCTTTTCCACATTCTTGCGGTATTCATCCAAGGTCGTGGCGCCGACACAATGCAACTCGCCGCGAGCCAAAGCCGGCTTCAAGAGATTGGAGGCGTCCATCGAGCCCTCCGCCTTGCCGGCGCCGACAAGGGTGTGCATTTCGTCGATGAACAGGACGATGCCGCCGTCAGCGGCCTGCACTTCCTGCAAGACCGCTTTCAGGCGCTCTTCGAATTCGCCGCGATATTTGGCACCGGCGATCAGGGCGCCCATATCGAGGGCCATCAGCTTTTTGTCGCGCAAGGATTCGGGCACGTCGCCATTGACGATGCGCGCCGCCAGACCCTCGGCGATCGCCGTCTTGCCGACACCGGGCTCGCCGATCAACACCGGATTGTTCTTGGTGCGCCGGGAGAGCACCTGGATGGCGCGGCGGATTTCCTCATCGCGGCCGATCACCGGGTCAAGCTTACCCTCACGGGCATCCTCGGTGAGATCGCGGGCGTAGCGCTTCAGGGCGTCATAGCCTTCCTCCGCGCTCGCCGTATCGGCGGTGCGGCCCTTGCGTAATTCATTGATGGCGCCATTGAGACTAGCCGGGGTGACACCGGCGCGGGCCAGGATCTTGCCGGCCTCGGCGTCCTTTTCCATGGTGAGCGCAAGCAGAAGCCGCTCCACGGTGACATAGGAATCCCCGGCCTTCTCGGCGATCTTGTCGGCGCTTTCCAATAGCCGCGCCATGGGGGCTGCCAGGTAAAGCTGACCGGCGCCGCCGCCCTCAACCTTCGGCATGGCGTCGAGCGCCCGATCGGTCTCGGCAAGCGCGTCGCGGGCCCGTCCGCCGGCCCGGTCGATCAGGCCGGCCGCCAGGCCTTCGGGATCATCGAGCAGGGCCTTGAGCAGATGTTCGGGGGTGAATTGCTGATGGCCGCGCCCCAGGGCCATGGTCTGCGCGGCCTGAATGAAACCACGCGCGCGATCGGTGTAGTTCTCGAAATTCATCAGTTCCTCTCCTTCCCGCCGGACGCACCCTTATAGCAGGCATGGTCTGAGCGATATGGACGGCAAGGCCGGTTTCCATAGGATAACGGATGATCCAGCCCTTACGCGATCGCCGGTTCGGCCGACCGCTTCCTTCCATATAGTGTTGCAAAATCGCAACAAAAGGGTTTTCGAGGGAGAAAATTGCGCACCGCACAATGGTTAATTCCCGCAGTGTGCATCCGGCGCGACAGGGTTCCAGCATCGATTGGAGCGTCGGTCGGGATGCGGGATATGCGCCTACAGGCGGGCGCTCCGATCAAACAGAATGGACAACATTAGTGGGTCCTGACCCCAGGTTGGATCCGATTTCGGCGCCCCGGAAACCAAGAAATCACGGATTTCAGGCACCAAGCGAAAACCGATCGAGTTCGACAATCCGGTTCTGTTCCAGGGCGCAAACCGCCAGGGACTCCAGCGAACCGTCAATCGATACGCCGTCAGCATTCAGTCCATCACACAAGGCCTTCGCGGCCGGTCGATCCTCCAAAGTGCCGATCGTCATATGCGGCGTAAACGGCAGGTCAAGCCGGAGCATGGGCGCAAACAGGCCGCAATAGAGGCGATCATGCAGGCGCGAAATGCCGGCATAGCCTTCGTCCGGGACCAGAAATATGTATCCCCGCCCGGTCTCATAATCGGCGCCCAGCATGGCGTAACGGCAGGTGAAATCAATGGGACTGCATGCTTTCGCAACGGCCCTGACGTGGGCGAGATAGGGGTTGTCGGCAATCTCGTTTGTTCCGAAGACCAATGTGAAGTGGGCGGCGACCACATCACGATATGGTTCGTCGTGGCGCTGGCGGAAGGCTTCTATCCAGTCCCGGTCATTTGCCGTTAATGTGGGATAGGCCAGGGTGTATAACATACGCGTCATGACCTGCCTTTCGCACCCGGCCTTCGGCCCGAAAAGGGAGAATTATGGGACGGACACCCTTTCTCGACCAACATTGGCGCCTTTGACTGACGAAGATCGCCGACCGCGTGCAACGCCCGGGCAAAGGGTTGGACCGGGTGCGGCCATGGCCGGGCAAGGGCCTTTTTTTAACGCGTATTGTGGAAAATGAATCCACAATTTAAATTTACGCAGTCATTCCCGCTTTTGCGGGAAGGACTGGCAATTTCATAGTTCATATTGAACCCGATCGCACACAATCTGTGCCAGGAACCGACGGCCGCTTCAATCAAGCTTCCGAGGTCGCCTTGCTATCCGTCTCGGTTGCGTCCGCCGTTTTCGCGCTATCGTCGGAACCGGATTCGGCCTTACCGGCGTCGATGGTCGCTGCCGGTTTGTCGGCGGGGGGGCGGGGTGTCCGGGAGCGTGAACTGCGGGTCCGGCGGCGCGGCGTGCGCGCCGGTGCTTCGGTCTCGTCGCCTTCGCTTGCCGGTTTGCCGTCCTCGCCGACGGCGTCCTTCGGTCGGTCGGCACCGGCGCCGTTGGTCTTGGCGCGCTCGATCCCCGGCATGGCATCGACCACCGGTTGGGGGGCATCGGCCGGCATCACCGAACCCGCGCCGTTGCTGCGTTCCGGCGCGGCATCGGATTGCTGTTGGCCTTGAGAGCGTCCGCCGTCATCCTCGCGCGGCTGGTGTGGCTGCTGAGACTGGTGCGGCTGTTGCATATGGGCCTGGGCAGCGGCGATCACGCGATAATAGTGCTCCGCGTGCTGCAGATAGTTTTCCGCGATGATCCGATCGCCGGCCACCTGGGCATCCCGGGACAATTGCGCGTATTTATCGGCAATATGCTGGGCCGTGCCGCGGATTTTCACATCCGGACCGTTGGAATCATAGGTTTTGGTCAGCGGGTTACTGCTCTTGCGGCTGCGACCCCGCATCCGTTTACTGGAGTGTCCTTGCCTCATCCTGCCTCGATCTCATCAGACGATTGGGCGCAAAACTCATAATAATCGTCGGTCCAAAATGCATGCCGGAGGATTCCAAGCACGGAATCAATTGCGGCTCCGTGATCTCTCATCGATAGTCCGGCACACGCACCAACTCATGCGATCCCTTGATCCTCACCGGATCAAGTTAATCGAAAGGCATGCGCCTTTGGTTCTGACCGACAAGCCGAAAATGGATGATTCAACCGATTGCCCCGATCGAACCATCGACCAATGCGCGAATATAGCGATCTACTGGAAATGTATCCCCAGCCCGGGCAATGTCACCTTTATCCGCGCTTTGCCTCGGCGGGGAGAACGTAGCCGCTTCGCTACCTATTTCCAAGGCTTTTTTTGTCCGGCCGATATTTTTTGCGGATAAATCCAGGACCGGATCGCGATGACCCTGGGTCGGCCGGCGAGATCGGCGATCGGCGGCTCCGGCCGCAACCCGCCGCCGCGCAACAGGGCGGTAACCGGATCCGCCTGGTCGGCTCCGATTTCAACGACCGCCAGGCCTTCGCAGGCCAGAATGCGCGGCAGATCCGCGGCGAGGCGGCGATAGGCGTCCAGTCCGTCCGCGCCGCCGTCGAGCGCGCTTTTCGGATCGAACAGCCGGACCTCCCGGTCGAGACCTGCAAGCGTATCCGTGGCGATATAGGGCGGATTGCAGACCACCACGTCGAACGGCCCGGTCAGGGCGTCGGCATAGGACATGGCGGCGAAGCGGGCCCGCTCGCCAAGGCCGCATTGCCGGGCATTTTGCCGGGCCGTTGCCAGGGCGTCGCAGGCAAGATCGGTGCCGATGCCGGACGCATTGGGCAGAGCGCTTAACAGGGCGAGCAGGATCGCCCCCGATCCGGTCCCGAGATCGGCGA
This sequence comes from Rhodobiaceae bacterium, assembly GCA_965224185.1. Taxonomy (GTDB): domain Bacteria; phylum Pseudomonadota; class Alphaproteobacteria; order Rhizobiales. Next base: position 2,662,934 of record OZ245042.1, read on the forward strand.
TCTTCAAGGGCGCCGAGCGGAGCCCGCCGTCCTGCAGTCGGCCAATAACGGTCTCAACCAGGGTCTCCGTGTCCGGGCGCGGCTCCAGGGTCGCCGGCGACAGGCGCAGGCGCAGCCCCCAGAATTCCCGATAGCCGACGATCCGTGCCACCGGCTCGCCGGCAAGGCGCCGGTTGCACAGGCCGTCGATCCGACAAATCGCGTCCTCGGCCAGGGCCTGCGCCTCGCCGACCACAAGGTCGGCCGGGGTCATATCAAGGGCGTGCGCCGTCAGCAATCGGGCATCGAGATCGGGGGTTGTCAGACCGGCGGCGCGAAAGGCATGGCGAACCGCCCGAAACTTGGCGCCGAGGGTGACCGGGCGGTCCCGATCGGCGCTCATTGATCGGTTTCGGCGGCGAGCAGCCTTGCCTGGTGATCGGTGATTAACCCATCGATCACCTCGTCGAGGCCGGAGCCTATCAGGATCTGGTCGAGCTTATAGAGCGTCAGGTTGATGCGGTGGTCGGTGACCCGGCCTTGGGGGAAATTGTAGGTGCGGATGCGCTCCGATCGGTCGCCGGAGCCGACCTGGCCCTTGCGGTCGGCGGAGCGCTCCTCGTCCTGGCGCCGGCGTTCATCGTCATAAAGCCGCGCCCGCAACAGGTCGAGGGCCTTGGCCTTGTTTTTGTGTTGCGACCGCTCGTCCTGGACGGCGACCACGATGCCGCTCGGCATATGGGTGATGCGCACCGCCGAATCGGTGGTGTTGACATGCTGGCCGCCGGCACCGGACGCCCGGAACACATCGATGCGCAGGTCGCCCTCGTCGATGGAGATATCCACCTCGCCGACCTCCGGCAACACGGCGACCGTGGCGGCGGAGGTATGGATGCGGCCGCCGGATTCGGTGGTCGGCACCCGCTGCACCCGGTGCACGCCGGATTCGAATTTCAGCCGGGCAAAGACCCCGCGCCCGCGGATCGCGGCGATCACCTCCTTAAAGCCGCCGACCTCGCCCTCACTCATGGACAGAACCTCGACCTTCCAGCCATGGATGTCGGCATAACGCTGATACATGCGAAACAGGTCGCCGGCGAACAGGGCCGCCTCATCGCCGCCGGTGCCGGCGCGCACTTCCAGAATAGCGCTCTTGTCGTCCGCGGCATCCTTGGGCAGGAGCAGCAGCTTGACCTCGCCGGACAAGCGGTCCACCACGGCCTTCAGATCCGGCATTTCGTCGGTCGCGAGCGCGCGCATCTCCGCATCGGTGTCCGGATCGGCAAGCAGATCCTCCAGATCGGTGAGTTCGCCTTGGGCTTTCTGCAGGGCCCGCAGCTTGGCGACCACCGGTTCCATGTCGGCATATTCCCGGGATAGCCGCACATAGGTGTCGGCATCCGGCCCCGACGCCATCTGGGCCTCGATTTCTGCGAACCGGTCAAGAACGGCTTCGTAGCGGGTTTGCTCCGACATCAAACGACGATCCCATGGTCGTGGGCATAGCGCTCCAGAAAGGACCGCAGTGATCCCTCCTCGGCGCCGGGCTCCAACCGCCGGAGCAGGGCGGACCGCAGCCGGTTGAGATCCAATTGCCGCAGCATCGCCTTGACCGGCCCGACCGACGCGGTGGTCATGGAGATCGACCGGTAGCCGAGTGCCAACAGGCCCATCGCGCCGAGCGGCCGGCCGGCGATCTCGCCGCACAAGGTCACCGGCACGCCGGCGGCGTCGGATTTGTCGACGATTGTCTTCAACACCCGGAAAAACGGTACCGACAGCGGATCGAACCGGTCGGAGACCCGGGGATTGCCGCGATCGGCGGCGACCATGAACTGGAACAGGTCGTTGGAGCCCACCGACAGGAAGTCGACCACGCCGAGCAATTCGTCGAGTTCGAACAGCAGGGCCGGCACTTCGACCATGGTGCCGAGCCGGATGGATTTCGGCACCGCGTGACCATGGCGCTTCAAATGGCGGATTTCCCGATCCACCAGCTCCCGGGCATTGCTGTATTCGGCGACGGTGGCGATCATCGGAAACATCAGCCGCAATTCGCGGCCGGCGGCGGCATGGAGCAGGGCGCGGATCTGGGTGCGCAACAGGCCGGGCCGGTCGAGACCGAGGCGGATCGCCCGCCAGCCCATGGCCGGATTTTCCTCCTGTACGGAGCGTAAATAAGGCAACACCTTGTCGCCGCCCACATCCAGGGACCGGAAGGTCACCGGATAATTGCCGGCGGCGTCGAGCACTTTTTCGTAAAGATCCTTCTGTTCGCGCATGCGCGGAAAGGCGGAAGCCAGCATGAATTGCAGTTCTGTGCGGAACAGGCCGACCCCCTGCGCGCCGGATTCGGCCATATGGGGCAAGTCGACCAACAGGCCGGCATTAAGCTGCAACGTGATGTGGTGGCCATCCAGGGTCACCGCCGGCTTGTCGCGCAGGCGCCGGTACTGGGCCTGTTTGGCCGCCCGGAAGCGGACCTTTTCCGCATAGGACGTTTCCACGTCCTGGGGCGGTCGGATATGGACCTCACCGGAGGTTCCGTCGACGATCGCCGCGTCGCCTTGCTCCACCAGGGCGGTGGCGCCCTCGATCTGGCCGACCGCGGCAACGCCCAGCGCCCGGGCGACGATGGTCACGTGACTGGTGGGGCCGGCCTCTTCAAGGATCAGCCCGCGCAACCTGTCGCGGTCATAGTCCAGCAGTTCGGCGGCACCCATATTGCGGGCGACGATGATGGCGTCGCGGGGCAGGCTATCCGCCCCGTGCGGGCGTTCGCCGATCAGTTCCCGCAACAGCCGGTTGGCCAGGTCGTCCAGGTCGTGCAGCCGTTCACGCAAATACGGATCGGTCTGGCGCAGCATGCGCGCCCTGGTGTCGTTCTGTACCTTCTCCACCGCGGCCTCGGCGGTCAGGCCGTTGCGGACCGCCTCCTTGATCTTACTGGCCCAGCCGCGGTCATAGGCGAACATGCGGAAAGCCTCCAGGATTTCCCGGTGTTCGCCGGCATGGAGCATGTCGCGGCTGGCAAGAAGGGCATCGAGGGAGAGCCGCAACCGGTCGATCGCCGCTTCCAGCCGCTCCAGTTCCTTGTCGGTGTCTTCCGAAATCAGCTCGGTGACCAGCACCCGCGGTTCATGCATGACCACGTGGCCGAGACCGATCGCGTCGGTCAGGGCGAGGCCTTTAATGTGCTGCGGCCGGGTGAGATCGAGCGTCGCGCCGCCCTGGCTCAGCTTTTCCAGTTCGCCCGCGGCGATCATCTCGGCGATCACCATCGCCGTGGTCTGCAGGGCCTCGACCTCTTCGTCGTAATAGGTGCGATGCGCCTGGTTCTGCACGACCAACACGCCGAGAACCCGGCCGGCGCGCAGGATCGGCACGCCGAGAAAGGCGTTATAGACCTCCTCGCCGGTTTCCGGGCGATAGGCAAAGGCCGGGTGCGACTGGGCGTTGGGCAGGTTTAAGGGCCGCGCCTCGGCGGCGATCAGGCCGACCAGGCCCTCGCCGACGCGCAACCCCGTGGCGTGCACGGCGGCGCGGTTCAGGCCTTCGGTGGCGAACAGTTCCAGGACGCCGTCGGCGCGCAGCATGTAGACCGAGCACACTTCGGCCACCATGTTGGCGGCGATTTGGACAACGATCTTGTCCAGTCGCGCCTGGGCGCCGATCGGCTCGGCCATGACCTGGCGGATCCGGCGCAACAATACACGGGGTCCGGCGAGCGAGCCGCGCATCGGCCGTCCTTTACGTCTGGAGCCGGCTGCACTTGGAACCTTTTATGCTTTAGATCCGGCTGCTTATTCGGTTATTGCTCGTCGAGCCCATATAGCGAATGCAGGGTGCGTACCGCAAGTTCCGTATAGGGTGCGTCGATCAGGACGCTGATCTTAATTTCCGATGTGGTAATGGCGCGAATGTTGATTCCCTTTGCCGCCAGCCCTTCAAAGGCGCGGGAGGCGACACCGGCATGGGAGCGCATCCCTATACCGATCACCGACACCTTGACCACATCGGATGATCCTTCCAGGGCATTGTAGCCGATCGTGTCCCGCGTGCCCCTGAGAACCCGCATGGCGCGCTCATAGTCGGTTTCGGGCACCGTGAACGTGATATCGGCGGTCGAGCCGTCGGCGGAAATCGTCTGTACGATCATGTCGACATTGATATGGGCGTCGGCCAGCGGCACGAAGACCGCCGCGGCGACGCCCGGCTTGTCGGCGACATTGCGGATCGAGATTTGCGCTTCGTCCTTGGCGTAGGCGATGCCGGTGACCACTTGCTTTTCCACGATTTCATCCTCGTCGCAAATCAGGGTGCCGATTTGTTCGTTGGCCGCGTCGGCACCGGCCGGGTCGTCGAAGCTGGAGCGCACCAGCATTCGAACCCCGTTGACCATGGCCATCTCCACGGAGCGCACCTGCAGAACCTTGGCGCCGAGCGAGGCCATTTCCAGCATTTCCTCAAACGACACCCGCTCCATGCGCCGGGCCTTGGGCACGATGCGCGGGTCGGTGGTATAGACCCCGTCGACATCGGTATAGATGTCGCAGCGATCGGCATTGATGGCCGCGGCGACGGCAACGGCGCTGGTATCGGAGCCGCCGCGCCCGAGCGTGGAAATGCGGTTGTCGTGGGCGATCCCCTGAAAGCCGGCGATCACCGCCACCTGGTCCTGGCGCAACCGGTCGATCAATCGTTCGCCGTCGATATCCTCAATCCGCGCCGCGCCATGGGCGTCGTCGGTGCGGATCTGGACCTGCCAGCCCTGCCAGGAGCGGGCGTTGACGCCGATCGACTGCAGCACCAGGGCCAAGAGGCCAGACGTTACCTGTTCGCCGGAGGCGACCACCGCGTCATATTCGCGGGCGTCATGGAGGATCGAGGCCTGGCGGCACCAATCGACCAGCTTATTGGTCTCGCCGGCCATTGCCGACACCACCACGGCCACCTGGTGCCCGGCCTCCACTTCGCGCTTGACGTGGCTTGCCACGTTGCGGATGCGGTCCAGATTGGCAACGGAGGTGCCGCCGAATTTCATCACCAGACGGGACATGGGCCTCAATGCAAGCCGGTTTGACGGAACAGGCGGACTGATAAATGCCGGCCGCCTACATACCCAATTCGACCGCGGGCGGCAACCGGCCGGTCATCATCGCGCCAGGTCGTACTGACGCCGTCCGAAAAGTAGCCTTTGTCTTCGGCCCGCAAGCGGATATATCCCTTTGCGGGAGGGCCGGTCCATATCCCCGGAGGTGCACAATCGCAATGGCAGTGACCAGTGTCGACAAGGACGAGGTGGCGCGGTTCTCCGCATTGGCCGATCAATGGTGGGATCCGGACGGCAAGTTCCGGCCGCTGCACAAATTCAATCCGGTGCGGCTGGCCTATATCAAGGAGCGGATCTGCGCCCGCTTCGACCGCCAGCCTGCCGATCCTGTGCCGCTTGCCGGCCTGAGGCTCCTGGATATCGGATGCGGCGGCGGGCTGATCGCCGAACCGATGTGCCGGCTCGGTGCCACGGTGACCGGCGCCGATGCGTCGGCGACGAATATCGAAGTGGCGCGCCTGCATGGCGAACGCTCCGGCCTGGATATCGACTACCGGGCAATGACGGCGGAGGACCTTGTCGCCGAGGGCGCCGCGTTCGACGTGGTGTTGAACCTGGAAGTGGTGGAACATGTGGCCGACGTGCCGTTGTTTCTTAGTGCCTGCGCCCGATTGGTGGCGCCGGGCGGAGTGATGGTCGTCGCCACGTTGAACCGGACGCTGAAGGCCTTTGCGCTGGCCATTGTCGGCGCCGAATACGTGCTTGGCTGGTTGCCGCGCGGCACCCATCAATGGAACAAGTTCCTGACGCCGGATGAATTGGCGGCGCATCTGGATGAGGCCGGCATGATGGTGACCGACCGGGCCGGACTGGTGTTCAATCCGCTCGCTGACCACTGGAGCCGGTCCACGGATACGGACGTCAATTACATGGTGACGGCCGAGCCGAAATGAGAATTACGAATGATCGGGCGTGTCCGGCGGCTGGTCGGCGCCCGGTCCGAGCGCGCGCTGCATGAGCACCGTATCCTGCCACTGACCGTGCTTGAAGCCGACCGCCTGCAAGGTTCCGGCGTGCTGAAATCCGAGCGCCCGATGCAGGGCGATCGATGCCGCGTGGCCGGAGCCGCCGATCACGGCCATCATCTGGCGGTAGCCGGCCGCCGTCGCCTCCTCGATCAGGGTCGTCAAAAGCGCCCGCCCGATGCCGCGGCCCATATGGCCGGGATGCACATAAACGGAATCTTCCACCGTCCATCGATAGGCGGGGCGTGGCCGGTAGGGACGGGCATAGCCGTAGCCGACGACAGTGCCGGCATGATCGGCCACCAAATAGGGATGGCCCGCCGTGTGGGCCTCCTGCCAGCGGCGGGTCATTTCGGGCGCATCGGGGGGTGATAATTCGAAGGACGCGGTGCCGTGTTCCACCGCATGGGCGTAAATCGCCGTGATCGCCGCTATATCATTGGACGCGGCGGGCCGGATATCTGGGCCGGTCATAGTCTATCTCATAAACAAAGGGCGCGGCCCGGCCGCGCCCTTTGTGTTAACAAACAATCGATCGGATCATTCACGGTTGCCGAACAGCATCAGCAACATAACGAACAGGTTGATGAAGTCCAGATAGAGCCGAAGTGCACCCATGATCGACTTGCGGCCGGCCATGGTGCCGTCATCGCCTTGATAATACATTTCCTTGATCTGCTGGGTGTCATAGGCGGTGAGGCCGGCAAACACCAGGACGCCGATCACGGAGATGGCGAATTGCAGCGCCGAGGAGGCCAGGAAGATATTGACGAGCATCGCGATAATGATGCCGATCAGGCCCATGAACAGGAACGATCCCCAGCCGGAAATATCCCGCTTGGTGGTGTATCCGAACAGGCTCAACGCGCCGAACATGGCCGCCGTGATGAAGAACACCCGGGCAATCGAGCCATGGGTATAGACCAGGAAGACTGACGACAGGGAAATGCCCATCAGTCCGGCGAACACCCAGAAGGCGGTTTGCGCGCCCGACACGCTCATGGAGCCGATGCGGGCGCTGATGAAGAATACCATGCCCAGCGGCGCCACCATGACCAGCCATTTCAGCGGGCTCGTATACAGGGCCAGGCCGATCGAGGTCAGATAGACACCAGGCTTCATCAGTGCCGGGCTACCATTGTACAGACCAGCTGAGCCCGCATCTCCGGTAACAGCCACCATATAAGTGCCGATCGCCAGCAGGCCGGTGATCATCAGGCCGATGGACATGTAATTGTAAACGCCGAGCATATAGCTGCGCAGCCCGGCATCGATCGCCATATCCGCTTCCGCGTGACTGGCGGTGCCGAAGCGCGCCTGGACATTGCGTTCAAAGTCCGACATGCAGGTTCCTTTCCACGAATTCCTCTGAAGGCCGTTCGTTTTGGCCTATTTCGCTGGTGAATATGGTTCTTAATTGTGTTTTGGGCAAGACTGAACCGCCGCAATTTGAGGACAATTCGTGCCCGAACGGCCGGATTTCTCCACTTGGTAAATGATCATTTACCCTATACGGCAGTCCGCAGCGGTCGGATCGCGCCAAACTGACCGGCGACCGGCCCGGCCCGAAATACCGGCGCGACCTCGACCTTTACCGATCGGCTTCCTATAATTGGTCCCATGTCGCTGCCGATTCTGCCGCCGCTGGAGGCGGCAAACCGTGAAAAGGTCCTGATCGTCCTGCATCAGGAAAATTCCACGCCCGGGCGCGTCGGCCGGGTGCTGGTCGAACGGGGCTATGCACTGGATATCCGCCGGCCGCGTTTCGGCGATCCGTTGCCGCATACCATGGCCGGTCATGCGGGCGCGGTCATCTTCGGCGGTCCCATGAGTGCCAACGACCGCGACGCCTATATCAGCCGGGAGATCGATTGGCTGCAGGTGCCGCTTGCCGAACAGGCACCGTTTCTGGGCATCTGCCTGGGCGCGCAAATGCTGATCCGCCATCTGGGCGGCCGGGTCTGCGAGCATCCCCGGGGCGCGGTGGAAATCGGGTATTATCCGATCCGTCCGACCGCGGGCGGCCGCGCGCTGATGCAATGGCCGAGGAAGGTCTATCAATGGCACCGCGAGGGCTTCGATATTCCAAGTGGGGTGGATCTGCTCGCCGAGGGTGACCTGTTCGCCCATCAGGCCTTCCGAGTCGGTCCGGCCGCTTACGGCATCCAGTTTCACCCGGAAGTGACATTGGCGATGATGAATCGCTGGACGGTCAAGGGCGCGCCGCGCATGCGTCTGCCGGGGGCCCAGAACCGGCGCGACCATTTCGCCGGACGGGCGATTTTCGATGGCGCGGTGCGCCAGTGGCTGGGCGCGTTTCTCGATCTCTGGTTGGCCGGTGATCAGCGGCGCGCGGTCGATCATCCGGCGCCGCCGTCCGGTGTCGCCGCGGAATAGGGGCGGCCTGCGCAAGCGGCTCGAACAGACAGAACCCGATGGTTGCAACAACAATCCGCAGCAATTTGGCCGAATTCGTAAATCAAAAGTAAAAACGGGAATATTTTTCTCAAAATACCGCAAAATTCCAATTGAATTCGTCGGGTTGAAAATACTTTCTTAAAAGCTTCAGGTAATACTCGCCCCGCTGACAGATTGGTTGTGCGTAGTCAGCTCGAACCGGGCGGGGGAAACGGATTGGTGCCACCCAAAGCATACCGTTTCCTCCGTTCCCGGCCATTGTTTCATTTATATAGGAATCGCGGCGCAAAAGTGCCAGAAATTCCCGCAATCCCCAGAATTCACGGCTGTGAATACACACGATGTGGAAAGCTGAGGGATGGTGATTGCGATTGACACAATTGCGCCACTTCCGGTTCACCTTCAATCTGAACACAAATTCCGCCAGGAATGTTTCGCTGAGCGCGGAATAGCCGCGAGATATAAAGATTAGCGACCCTGTCGGGAGAAAGATCGAACCCGCAGGGTTCGCAAGGCCGACCGGCCGTCGCGCGATCAGCGCGCCCCATCGGAGGCCCGAGCGAAGCGAGGAACAGCCGTGAGATATGGAAACTGGCGACCCCGGCAGGATTCGAACCTGCGACCCTCAGATTAGGAATCTGATGCTCTATCCTGCTGAGCTACGGGGCCTGCCGCGATTGTAACATGTAGTGTACAAGACGGTGACCGTGCAATACCGGACTTGGCGACCGGCAAGCCCTGATATACGACTTCAGATAGAAGGTTCGGTGGAATTTACAGCATTCGTGCGTAATTCCAATGGGACCATTGTGATCATTGCGGGGGTACTGAGCCGGCGTGCGATGGATCGAAGGCCACGTGTTGCATTGGTCGGTTCTGGGTTTTTCGGCCTTTGTCGCGCCATTTTGCGGTCCGGCCCAAGGGGACGGATTGACGGATTGCGCGCCGCATGAAAGCCGGCAATCGCAAGTCGCGGCCGTCCTTGGACCGTCCCGCATCCGTCTCGATGACGGGCGGGTGGTGCGGCTTGCCGGTATCGGCCCGGCGCCCGGCGACGATGCGGAAGCCGCCGCCGACCGGCTGCATCGGCGGCTTGATGCCCTGCTGACCGGCCACAAGGTGCAATTGCGGTTTTTTGACAAGACACCGGTGGTCGATCGCCACGGCGCGATTGTCTCTCATGTGGTGCGCCATCCGGATGCGGTGTGGATCGCGGCGCTCCTTGTCTCGTCCGGCGCGGCCATACAACAGCGCACCCTGGATGGCGCCCATTGCGCGCGGATCCTGCAGCAAAAGGAAGGGTTGGCGCGGCGGACCGGACGGGGCATCTGGGCGGGATCGGTGCCGCTTGTTCGCGCCGCCGCCGACCCGGCATTGGTCGCCGCCGCCCACGCCTACAGGCTGGTGGCCGGTGACGTTCTGTCGGTCGGCACGACGAAAAGCCGCCTTTATCTGAATTTCGGTGACGATTGGTCCCTTGATTTTACCGCCTCGATCATGACAAAGGATTTGCCGCGGTTTATTGCTGCCGGGATGGACCCGCACACCTTGACGGGTAAGCGGGTTCGTTTGCGTGGATGGATGGATGTGTGGCGCGGTCCGCATATGCGCCTGCACCATCCAGAACAGGTCGAAATGGTGACGAAGGACGAACAACCGGAATGAGCGATGCGGCGCATTTCAGGGCAGGTCGGCGGAGTGTCGGGCTGATCATGCGTGGATCGGCGCTGGTTTTCGCCGGCTTATTATCCGCTTGCGCGGCCCTGCCGGAAGAACCCGCATCGACCACCGTGGCCCAGTCTGCGCCACCGGTCTCGGCGCCGCGGCCGGGAGAAAATCCCGAGCACGACCGAATTCTTGAAACCTATGGCGGGGTCTATCAATCGCCGGGCATCGAGCGGTCGATCGCCGCCATGACCGGGCGCCTAGTGGCGGCATCGGAGGATCCGAGCCAGGTCTACCGGATCACCATCCTCAATTCGCCGACCGTCAACGCCTTCGCCCTGCCCGACGGCTTCCTCTACGTCACAAGGGGCCTGTTGGCGCTTGCCAATGACGCGTCGGAAGTGGCCGCCGTGCTGGCCCATGAAATGTCCCATGTGACCGCCGATCACGCGACCGCGCGGCGGCGGCGGGCGGAAGCGACGGCCCTGGTCAACCGGGTATTGGCCAATGTGGTGCGCGATCGGGAGGTCGCCGACGCCGCCCGGACGTCGTCGCAACTCTCCTTTGCCCGGTTCTCCCAGGCCCAGGAACTGGAGGCCGACAAGGTGAGCATTAAAACCCTTGCCGGCGCCGGCTTCGATCCCTATGCGGCGTCGCGATTCTTACGCACGATGGGCCGCTTTGCCGAACTGCGCTGGTCGGCCAGCTCACAATCGAACAAACCCGATTTTCTGTCCTCCCATCCGACGACCCCCCAGCGTATCGACGACGCGGTCCGGTCGGCCCGGCAGATCGGCGCGCCGGGCCTGGGCAAGACCGGCAAGGCATCCTATTTGCGCAGTCTTGACGGCATGCTGTTCGGTGACGATCCGTCGGAGGGCTTCGTGCGCGGCCGGCGCTTCATGCACAAGGCCTTGCGGATCGCCTTTACCGTACCGAAGGGATTCGTCCTGGAAAACACCACCCGGGCGGTGCTGGCCACCGATGGCGGCACGATCGCCGTGCGCTTTGACGGGATTGACCTGGCGGCGGACATGACACTTACCGACTATTTGAAGTCGGGATGGTTGAACGGGCTCGCCGAACCGAGCATCCGCATCGGCGCCGCCGGCGACCTGGAAACGGCGACCGCCTCGGCGGTGACCCAGGGATGGTCTTTCCGCATCGCCCTGTTCCGCACCGGAAGCCAGGTCTATCGGTTCATTTTCGCCACCCGCCGGCCGGGTCCGGCCTTCGAGCGGGCCTTTACCGCGACGCGGCAGAGTTTCTCGCGCTTAAGCCGCGCCGAGGCGGCTTCCTTGCGGCCGCTCAAGGTTCGCGTGGTGACGGTGCGGTCCGGGCAGACGATCGAAACGTTTGCCCAACGCATGCGCGGCACGGATATTCCGCGGCAGCTCTTCGTGGTGCTGAACGGCCTGAAAGCCGACAGTGCCCTGGCGCCGGGGACGGCAGTGAAGGTGGTCGCTGAATAGAAGCGACCACCCCGGACCCGATCTCGACAGGCCCCTGGTTTCATTGCGCGCCGTTGCCTCAACGCGACAGGTAGAGAGCGCGCGTGCGGAGGGCTATCTCGGCAAAGGCATCGCGCAACTGGGCACCATCTTCGGCACTGAAATAGGTGGAGGCCTGGCTGGCGCAGTCCTGCAGCAGCTCTTCGGCATCCCGAGGCGCCTGGAAGGAGATGGAGTAGATGGTGATCCCCTCCGCCTTCATGTTCGTGCACAACTTCCGTGTCTGCCGCCGCGATGCCATGGTTTCGCCTTCCCAAGTGGGCATTTGCCTTTCGGTATCGGTCAATTCATAGGCGCGGTTGAAGCTGCCGTCGGTCATCAGCACGGCGACCTTGAGGATCTTCTTGTCGCGATAGGACTTCGGTTGGCTCTGGTGCGGCCACAGGGACTTCCATCGTGGCGACAGCACATACCAGGTCCAGCCGATACCCAAATGACCCGCCGTCAGCCCGGCAGCGCGAAAATTTCCGATCTCGCTGATCAACCGGCTGGTGTCGTTGGTGAGCGGCACGACTTCGTTGTCAGGACACAATGAATTGGCGGCGGCCAGCGGATTGTTGAGATAGGAGATATCCCTGTAACCGGCACCGGGCGCGCGTTCCGTCACGCAGCGATTGCTCAGGCCGCCGGTCGCCGTCGCGGCATAGGCTCCCGCATTGACCGAACTGGAATAGGGGATCAGGCCGATGCGCACCTTATCCGTGCGCACGGCGTTTTTGGGGATTAAAATATTAACAGCGTCGGCTGCGGCCACTTTCAGATCGGTGATCTTGGTACCGGCCATGGAACCGGTGACGTCGAGCATGAAGGCCATTTCCAGTTCCGTATCGGAATAGGTGGCCACCGACCGGCTCGCGATATCCATGGTGTCGATACCGGCAAGCTGCATGAAGGATGCCTGCAGCTTGGCGTCGGCTGCGACGGTGACCGTGGCATCGCTTTCGTTTTTGGTCAGCGAAAAGGAGCCGAATTGGACGTCGGACAAGTTGGGCCGGTGGAAGTTGGCCTCGAAAATAGTCTGTGCACGTTCGGTCAACTGCGCCGTCGAAATCGAGCCGACGGACAGATCCTTGGCGGCGGCAATAGCCGCGGAATCCAATGCGGCGCCCATGACGCTCTTGACCCGCGTCGCCCGCGCATAGTCGACCGCCGAACCGCCGGCGAAAACCAGCACCACGATGACGAAGGCCGTAACAATCGCGACGTTGGCCTTCTGGTCGCGGGCCGCGCGGCTGATTGGCCGGGACACTCGCTTAAGTAAATGTCTAAACATTGTTAACTCCATCCAGCAATGGGACGATTGCCAAATGGAGTGCATGGGCGATGCCAGAGCGGACGGAGACCCGTCTCACGAGGCGGAATCAGTCAGAATTACAATTTAAAAGTGATTTTTCTTCTTTGATATCTTGTTTAAATAGGTATTTCTGCCGTTCCTACGTGATATCGCGTAGATATCCCGGTTATGCTTAACGAGGGGTTGAGGGGATGTTCCCTTGTGATGCATGTTTCATACCGAAACACAAGGATTTGAGGCCGGTTTGCCGGCTCGTTCCGCCCCAATTCAAAAATCGCTGGCCAATCCCTTGACTTCCCAATCCCCATAGCGGACCGGATCCGGGCCGTCGCGGCCATCAATCTCTTTAGGACGATCGTCGGCCTCTTTCTCGGCGCGGCGGGCGGCGGCTTCGGCCAGAGCGCGGCGGGCCGCCGGCGGCAGCTCCGGTCGATTGATCTCCGGTTGCCGGCGCTTTGTTCCGGGCTCGGATCGATCGGTATTCTCTTCTTTTTTCAACATGCTACGATCCCGTGCGGTGAGGCGCCTGTAGTCGCAATCTTGCGAAACCGCTCGCGCATCGCCATCATATAGGGGAGCGGCCGATTGGTAAAATCCGCCGCGCGATACCGTATAAACAGTCCCGGAGATCGAAACGGATAATGAACTACGTCCGCACCGCCATGCTGCTTGCCGCGATGACCGCCCTGTTCATGGGGATCGGTTACATGATCGGCGGGCAATCGGGCATGGTGATCGCTTTTGTCGTCGCCGCGGCGATGAATGTATTCAGCTATTGGAACGCCGACAAGATGGTGCTGCGCATGCACAATGCCGTGCAGGTCGACCAGCGGACGGCGCCGGACTTCTACAATCTGGTGAGTGAACTGGCGGCACAGGCGAAGCTGCCGATGCCCAAGGTCTATCTGATCGAGGAAGCGCAGCCGAACGCCTTTGCCACCGGACGCAATCCGGACAATGCGGCGGTGGCCGCGACCACCGGCCTGCTCAGCGCGCTGAACCGCCAGGAAGCCGCCGCGGTGATGGCCCATGAACTGGCGCATGTGAAAAACCGCGACACCTTGATCATGACCATCACGGCGACCATTGCCGGCGCCATTTCCATGCTCGCCCAGTTCGGTATGTTTTTCGGCGGCAGCCGCGACAACAACAATCCGTTCGGCTTTATCGGTGTCATCGTGGCGATGATCGTGGCGCCGCTTGCGGCGATGCTGGTGCAGATGGCGATCAGCCGGACCCGGGAATATGCAGCCGACAAGGCGGCAGCGGAGATTGTCGGCGAACCGCAATGGCTGGCCTCGGCCTTGCGCAAGATCGCCGGCCAGGCGGCGCATATCCCCAATGAAGCCGCCGAAGCCAATCCGGCGACGGCGCATATGTTCATCATCAATCCGCTGACCGGCCAGCGCATGGACAATCTGTTTTCCACCCATCCCCGGACGGAGAACCGGATCGCCGCGCTCAATTCCATGACCGGCGGCGGCCCGCGCGGGCCGTCTTCCGGTTCGGCGGTGCCGCGCTCCGGCCAGCGGCCGGAAAATCGGGATACCCGCCGATCCGGACCCTGGGGTTGACCGGCCGGACGGACCGGCGCCGCGGACCCCGTCGCGGCGGGCGCGGACCATTGCCGGGCCAAGCGGCCCGCAACGCCGCAATAGACGCGGTCGCCCGGTGTCTGGGCGATTTGCTGCCCCTTGACGGTCTGATCGACCGGGCCTGCCGCCGCTTCGAAGTGGCCGGCCGCGACCGGGCCCTGGTCCGTGCGGTGACCGGAACCACCTTGCGCCGGCTGGGGCAGATCGATCCCATGCTCGCCCAATTGATGGACCGACCGCTGCCCGACAAGGCGGCCCATGCTTCTGCCTGCCTGCGGGTGGGCATGGCGCAGATTATGTTTATGGGGGTTGCCGACCATGCCGCCGTCTCGACGGCGGTCAATGCGGCGGGTAGCGAGCGGCCCAGCCGCCCTTACAAGAAACTGGTCAACGGCGTGCTGCGCGAAGCGATCCGCCGCCGGGACGCGCTGCGTGAAGGAGCCCCGGACGACTTATGTTGCCCGGACTGGCTGCGGCGGCGATGGGAGCAGGCCTATGGCGCGGAAACGGTCACGGCCATCATTCAGGCACATCTCCAAGACCCCTCGCTCGATTTGACGATCCGTGGCGACCGCGATGAGTGGGTCGGCCGGTTCGATGGTCTGGCGGTCGGCCCGGCGACGGTGCGTATCGCGGCCCAGGGCCGGATCGAGGACCTG
The DNA here is from genome assembly GCA_965224185.1 of Rhodobiaceae bacterium. Lineage (GTDB taxonomy): Bacteria > Pseudomonadota > Alphaproteobacteria > Rhizobiales. The sequence goes on from OZ245042.1 coordinate 2,678,133, forward strand.
CCCGGCTATGACGACGGTGCCTGGTGGGTCCAGGATGCCGCCGCCACCCTGCCGGCGCGCCTGCTCGGTGATGTCAAAGGCCGGCACGTGGCCGATCTGTGCGCCGCGCCCGGCGGCAAGACGGCGCAATTGGCGGCGGCCGGTGCCGATGTGACCGCGGTCGACCGGTCTGGATCTCGAATTCAAATCCTGGAATCCAATCTGGCGCGGCTTGGCCTGGGCGCCGAACTGGTGACAGCCGATCTTTTGACCTGGGCGCCGGGGCGGCAATTCGATGCGCTGCTGCTCGATGCGCCTTGCACGGCGACGGGCACCATCCGGCGGCATCCGGAGATTGCCTGGCTGCGGCGCCCGGCGGATATCGCGTCCCTTGCCGACCTGCAGGGTCGCATGCTTGCGCGGACGGCCGACTGGCTGAGACCGGGCGGTCTCCTGGTCTATGCGGCCTGTTCCCTGGAACCGGAAGAGGGGGAGCGGCAGATCGAGCGCCTGCTTGCCGCCGACCCGCGCTATCAGCGGGTGCCGATCACCGCGGACGAACTCGGCGATTGCGGCGCTGCGGCGACCGGCACGGGGGATTTGCGAAGCCTGCCCTGCCACCTGCGCAACAGCGATCCGCGCCTTTCCGGTCTGGACGGCTTCTTCGCCGCCCGGCTGCGCTTTGATGGTTGACCAAACGTAAAGATTACCGATGGTATCCTCCCCGGATTGCGGCGGTGGCGGCGCGAATCAGGGCCGAACCAGCCGCGGTTACACCGGCCCGGGCGCCGCATGCGCCAAGATATGGCAACGATGTCCGGGACGCCGGAACGGAAAAGAGGGATTGCGCGGTCATGGCGCTCAATGCGCTGGCGGAACAGGCACGATTGTGGCGGCTGGTTTATGGCCATGCCTGGCGCTCGGCGCTCGGATGGCTGCATGGCGGCCCGATCCTGCGCTGGCGGCCGCTGGCGCCGACGTCCGACACGCTGCTGATCGCGCCTCAGGACATCCGCACCGCCGATCCGACCATTGCGTCGGAAATCTATGCGGGCCGGTTTGCCTTTGCCGGCAAAATCGTGGAGACGGGCGGCCGTTCGCCGTTCGATATCGAACCGCCATCGACCGAATGGCAGCGGGGCCTGCATGAATTCGGCTGGATGCGGCATATGCGGGCCGCGGATTCAGCGGTGATCCGGGCCAATGTGCGGGCCTTGATCGACGACTGGATCAAGAAATGCGGGCGGCGTCACGATGTTGCCTGGGAACAGGATGTGACCGCCAGTCGGGTATTGTCCTGGCTGGCCCAGTCGCCGGTGGTGCTCGATGATTGCGACCGGGTCTTCTATCGGCGGTTCCTGCGCTCTCTTGGTCGCCAGGTGCGTTATCTGCGGCACACGGTCAACGAGACGCCGGAGGGGGTGCCGCGCCTCAGGGTGGCGATCGCGCTTGCGGCGGCGGCGGTGTCGATGTCCAGTCAGACCCGCTACGCCCGGCAGAGCGCCCGCCGCCTCGACCACGAGATCGGCCATCAGATCCTGCCTGACGGCGGCCACATTTCGCGCAATCCGGCGGCTTTGCTGGAGGTGCTTGCCGATCTCCTGCCGGTGCGCCAGGCGATGATCGCAAGCGGGACCGCGCCGACCCAGGAGGTGATGAATTCCGTCGACCGGATGATGCCGATGATCCGCTTTTTCCGCCATCGCGACGGGGCGCTCGCCCATTTCAACGGCATGGGCGCCACGGCGCGGGACCTGACGGCCACCATTTTGGCTTATGACGACACCCGCGGCCAACCGCTGCTGCAAGCGCCCCATTCAGGTTATCAGCGCCTGGAGGCGGCCGGCAGCGTGGTGGTCATGGATGCCGCGCCGCCGCCGCCGGTCGCCCATTCCGGTCAGGCTCATGCCGGATGCCTGTCCTTTGAATTTTCCAGCGGCGGCAGCCGCATCATCGTCAATTGCGGCGTTCCCAATTCCAGTCGCGGCCAGTGGCGGCAATTGGCGCGGTCGACGGCGGCCCATTCGACCTTGACCATCGACGATACGTCGTCCTGCCGGTTCCTGTCGCGCCCCGGATTGGCCCGGTTCCTGGGCGTGCCGATCCTGGCCGGTCCGGGTTCGGTGCCGGTCACGCGAGAGGACAGCGACACGGCCCTGGAAGCCACTGCCAGCCATGACGGATATGCCGCGCAATTCGGACTGATCCACGAACGCACGATCACCTTGTCCGCCGACGGCCGGCGCATTTCGGGAACCGACCGATTGTCGGAAGCCCCGGCGCAGGATGTCGTCGGCTGTGACTATGCCATCCGCCTGCATCTGCATCCGGCAATCAAGGCGAGCCGGGTGCGGGGCGGCAATTCGGTGCTCCTTGTCACCGCCGACAAGACGGTCTGGGAATTCCGGGCGCCCGACCGGCAGGTCGAAATCGAGGAATCGATCTATTTTTCCGACATTCACGGGCATCGACGGGCCGAACAGATCGTGCTTCACGGCCGGTCGGACCGAGAACCGGAGATCAAGTGGTCGCTGATCCAACGCAAGGAGGGGGCCAACAAGGCGGCGCCGCAGGCGGAGGCGGTCGACGCCAGGCTGCCGCTCTAGACATTCAGTCGGGCGGCTTCGCGCTCGCGATCGTTGACAAGTCGCACATCACCGTGGTTCGGCATGGCCAATCGTGCTATGGCGCCGGCGACATTGTGAAGTCCGAATCGACGGCCTCGACATGCCCCATGCATCATCTTTCGCTGCCTCGCCCGACCGGGTTCGGATTGCCCGCGCCTTGATCTCCGTCGCCGACAAGACCGGATTGATCGACTTCGCCACGGCGCTGGCCGGGCATGGCGTGGACCTGATCTCCACGGGCGGCACTTACGCCGCGATCCGCGATGCCGGATTGCCGGTGACGGAAGTGAGCGCGGTGACCGGATTTCCCGAAATGATGGACGGCCGGGTCAAGACCCTGCATCCGAAGATCCACGGGGGCCTGCTGGCCGTTCGCGACGATGCCGGCCATAAGGCGTCCATGGACGACCACGGGATCGGGGCGATCGATCTATTGGTGGTCAATCTTTATCCGTTCGAGGCGACGATCGCCGGGGAAGCGGATTTTGCCACGGCGATCGAGAATATCGATATTGGCGGGCCGGCGATGATCCGCGCCGCGGCCAAGAACCATGCCTATGTGACCACGGTCATCGACCCGTCCGATTATGAAGACGTGCTGTCGGCTCTTGATGCCGGCGACGGCACGATCGACCTGACAACCCGGCGGCGCCTGGCGGCCAAGGCTTATGCGCGGACGGCGGCCTATGACGCCGCCATATCCGGATGGTTTGCCGGCGAAATCGGTGATGACACGCCGGACTGGGCCGCGGTTGGCGGCCGGCGGGCGGGCGTGTTGCGCTATGGCGAAAATCCGCATCAATCGGCGGCCTTTTACCGCACCGGCAGCGGCCGGCCAGGCGTGGCGACAGCCGACCAGGTGCAGGGCAAGCAGCTTTCCTACAACAATATCAACGACACCGACGCGGCCTATGAATTGGTCGCGGAGTTCGATCCGGCGGCGGCCGCGGCGGTGGCAATCATCAAGCACGCCAATCCCTGCGGGGTGGCCGAAGCCGACAGTCTGGCGGAGGCCTATCGGTCGGCCTTGCGCTGCGATCCGGTCTCCGCGTTCGGCGGGGTGATTGCCGTCAACCGGCCGCTTGATGGGGAAACAGCGGAAGCCATCAGTCAAATCTTCACCGAGGTGATCATCGCGCCGTCGGCCGGCCAGGCGGCGCTCGACATTTTGGCGCGGAAAAAGAACTTGCGCCTGCTTGTCGCCGGCCGCCTACCGGATCCGGCGGCCGGTGGGCGCATCGTGCGATCCGTGGCCGGCGGCCTTTTGGTGCAGAACCGGGATGACGGCCAAGTCACAAAAGACGACCTGACCGTGGTCACCAGGCGGCGACCGGATGAGCGGGAAATGGCCGATCTGATCTTCGCCTTCAAGGTCGCCAAGCACGTCAAATCGAACGCCATCGTCTATGCGCGCGACCGCGCGACGGTGGGGGTCGGCGCCGGCCAGATGAGCCGGGTCGATTCGTCCATGATCGCCGCCCGCAAGGCGGCCGACGCGGCGCAAGCGGCAGGCCTCTCCGAAAGCCTCGCCACAGGGTCCGTGGTGGCGTCGGATGCGTTTTTCCCGTTCGCGGACGGATTGCTGGCGGCGGTGGAGGCCGGCGCCACGGCGGTCATCCAGCCCGGCGGCTCAATGCGGGACGATGAGGTGATCGCGGCGGCCGACGAGGCCGGCATTGCCATGGTGATGACCGGGATGCGCCATTTCCGCCACTAGGACAATGTCTGATCGGACAATGTCCTAATCGTCCTTGGCGCGGGATTCCACAGACTGTTTCAATTGTACCCGGACCCGGGAGGAGATGCCGAGAAGTTCGGCTACCCGCCACACGGTGTTGTCCTCGAATTCATGGACCAGGCCGTCGGCATAGACCATTTCCCACATCATTTCCACGATCCGGCGGCGCTCCTCCTCGTCGAGCGAGCGCTTGAGCACGCTGGTGAAGCTGTAAAGATCCACCGCCTCCAGGTCGCGCTGGCGGGCCAGGCGGATCAGTTCATCCGCATCGGCGTCGCTGAGTTCGTAATTGCGTTGCATGACCTGGCGCAGCTTCTGCTTTTCCACATCGTCGACCACGCCGTCGACGGAGATGACATGGACCATCAAGGCGGCCGCGGCCAATCGATGATCGTCGTCGGAAAAATGCGGCTTCTCCATTTCGGCCTCGGTCAAATCGAGGATCAGCCGGCGTATCGCTTTCAACATGGGATGGTTCCAGGACCCGTCGCGTTCGAATTTATTGTAGGTGGCGATCGGCGCCAAGACAATGACCGGTCGGTTCACAACAAGGGTCTGTCCATTTCCGTGGACGGCCGGTCGTTCCTTGAATTATTCGAGAATTATTATAAGAGTCGACTGAGGTCGACTGTCATCGGAGGGGACCATGGGAGCGCCGGTCATGGAGCGGCTTTTACTGCGGGCGGGATTGCGGCCGACACGCAAACGGCTGCAACTGGCACGCATTCTGTTCGACGGTCCGGACAAGCACGTGACTGCCGAACAGGTCATGCAGGCTACCCGCGATAGCGGTCCGACGATCTCGCTCGCCACGGTTTACAACACGCTGAATCAGCTGGCTGCGGCCGGTCTGTTGCGCCGAATTTCCCTTGACGGATCGCGCACCTTCTTCGATACCAATACCAGCGAACACCATCATATCTATTATGAGGAAGACGACCGCCTGGTCGACCTGCCGGGGGACCGACTGCAAATCAGCGGTTTGCCAGTGCCGGCTCGGGGCGCCAAGGTCAAATCAGTGGAGGTCCTGATACGCATGCATTCGGATCCTCAATCGGACCAAACTTAGAATCATTATAAAATAATTATTGACAGAGCCTTCCCTTCCCCCCATCCTCGGCGTATCGCATCCGTCACGGCGCCTTACCCATCCGAAGCACCCCACCACAAATCCACATAGCGGCCATCCCCACGGAGGACATTATGGACCTTGGAACCAGCAAGACACTCGACAATCTGAAGGAAGCCTTTGCCGGCGAGAGCCAGGCCAATCGGCGCTATCTCTATTTCGCCCAGAAGGCCGATGTCGAAGGCTATAACGACGTTGCGGCCGTGTTCCGCTCCACCGCCGAGGGCGAGACCGGCCATGCCCATGGGCATCTGGAATTCATGGAAGATGTCGGCGACCCGGCGACCGGACTGCCCATCGGCTCGACACCGGAAAACCTGAAGGCGGCCATTGCCGGCGAAACCCACGAATATACGGATATGTATCCGGGCATGGCGCGCACCGCCCGCGATGAGGGTTTCGACGAAATCGCCGACTGGTTTGAGACCCTGGCGAAGGCGGAAAAGTCCCATGCCGGGCGCTTTACGCGGGCGCTCGACACATTGGACGACTGATCCTTCAGCCCGTTCCGGCGGCGGCATATTGCCGCATCTTTACTGACCGATAGGACCGGATTGCCATGGCGGAACGCCAGCCATCCCAGGAGGGATCGACGCAAGCCCCGATCCGCCATCCGATCGACTGGCGGTCAGACGCCTATTACGACATGGCGGCGATCGAGGCTGAGCTGGAACGGGTCTTCGATATCTGCCATGGGTGCCGGCGCTGCTTCAATTTGTGCCAGTCCTTTCCACGCCTGTTCGACCTGATCGACGAATCGGAGACCGGCGAACTCGACAGCGTCAGCAAGGCCGACTATCAGCCGATCATCGATGCCTGCACATTGTGCGACATGTGTTTCATGACCAAGTGTCCCTATGTGCCGCCCCATGAATTCGATCTGGATTTTCCGCATCTGATCCTGCGGCACCGGGCCGCCCGTTTCAAAGCCGGCGGCGCGCCGTTCACGGTACGGCAATTGGCGAAAACCGACCGCAACGGCCGACTCGCCAAGTCGGTCGCCGGACTTGCCAATTGGGGATCGAAGCGCGGCAACGGGCTGACGCGGCCGTTACTGGAATCGATCGCCGGGATCGACCGGGATGCGGAGCTGCCGGTATTCCACCGATCGCTGTTTTCGGACGCCGCCGCGCCGGCGGTCAATCCGAACGCGCCGGCATTCGGGCGCAAGGCGGTGATCTATGCGACCTGCATCGTCGACTACAACCGGCCGGATACCGGCATGGCGGCGCGGCGTGTGCTCGCGCATAACGGTGTCGACACGGAGATCGTCTATCCGGCCTGCTGCGGCATGCCGCATCAGGAGCACGGCAATATCGCGCAGGTAGCGCTCCAGGCGGAAAAAGTGGCCGCCGAACTCGTGCCATGGATTGACAAGGGTTATGACATCATCGCGCTGACGGCGAGTTGCGGCCTGATGATGAAATTCGAATGGCCGCTGATCCTGCCGGACGATCCGGCGGTTGCCAGACTTGCCGGGCGGGTTTCCGATATTTGCGAATATGTGGTGGATCTGGCCAAGCAAGACGGTCTGGCACCCGGCTTGTCGCCCATCGAAGACGGGGTTACCGTGCATATGGCCTGCCACGCCCGGGCCCAGAATATGGGTGCCAAGTCGGCTCAGATGCTGCGCCTGTTGCCGGATACCAAGGTGGAGGTCGTGGAGCGCTGCTCCGGCCATGGAGGCACCTTCGGAGTGATGAAGGAAACGCGGCCGCTGGCGGTCAATGTCGCCAAGCCGACGGTAGCGCAGATCACCCGCAAAAAAACCGAAAATCTGTGCTCCGACTGCCCGCTCGCCTGCAAGCATTTACAGCAGGAAATTACGGCCGGCGGCGGGTCGCTCAGCGCCGCCGGTCATCCGATCGATCTTTTCGCCCGCGCCTATGGGCTCATGGACCAGTAAGGAGTGCATCATGCCGGTCGCCGAGCGCCGAATCACCCCGGATGATATCGTACCGATCGAGGTCTTCGGTGCCAGCCGTGCCGAACGCCGCCGCGAATTGTTGCCGGCTAAGAAGCTGCGGCGCATTGCGCTCGGACCGGACTGTACGGTCTATTTCGAAAACTACGATACGATGCTGTTCCAGGTGCAGGAAATGCTGTTCATCGAAGGTGGCGGTGACGACCAGCTTGCCGACGAAATGGCCGCCTATAATCCGATGATCCCGCAGGGGGACGAGTTGGTGGCCACCATCATGTTCGAGATCGACAACAAGGACCGGCGACAGGCCTTTCTGCAGACGATCGGCGGCATTGAAGACCATTTTTTCCTGAAGATCGGCGATGCGATCGGCCGGGCCGTGGCCGAAGATGACGTGGACCGTACCAATGCGGACGGCAAGGCATCGTCGGTGCAGTTCGTTCATTTTCCTCTGACGGCGGCGCAGAAGGCGGCCTTCGGCGACCCGGCGATACAGGTTCTTGTCGGTTCAGACCACGAGAATTACAGCCATATGGCGCTGATCTCGCCGCGTTCGCGGCGCGAGCTTGCCCGGGATTTCGCCTGACCGGCCAATTCCAGGCGCGGCGTTACAGATGCTCGCCGGGGCCTACGGCGAAATCGCGCCGGGCACCGCGAATGGTGACGGTGAAGCCGGCAATGACGTCGACCAGGGCGATCACCATCAAAATGAAGAACACCGAGCTTGCCGCCTCCCGGATCGTCAGGAATTCCACCAGATAGATGATGAAGACCACGGTGGAGAGCACGTGGTCGGCGATCGACCCGGTGGTGGTGCGGGTGGCCTTCAGGATCTCCACGAAGAGCAGGACCAGGCCGGCGGTGACCATCAGGTCGCCCATGACCATGGTCCAGCGGGCGCCGGAAACCATTTGCAGGGTGAAGACGGGGATCGACCAGGGATCGCCGGGCAATTCGCCGAACAGGCCGAACACTGTGATGTTGTAGACGATGAGCGGAGCGATGGTCAGGGGGATGTTGATGAGCATGGTCTCACCCGGTTGACGGGCATGGCGCCCGAAATCATAGTTCCTATTGCCGGCCAGGATAAAGCGGTTCGATGGCGCGAAAAAGGCCCGAATGTCCGCGCACGACAAAGTAACCGGCCCATAGGTGCCGATCATTGTTGCGTTATTGTATGGTGGAAACGAGACCCGCGAGCCCGACAATCGTCGTTTCAGATCGCCGGTCAGATGTCGTCCTTCGGCTCCAGCACCTGCCGGCCCCGATACATGCCGGTCTTCAGGTCGATATGGTGCGGGCGCCGCAATTCGCCGGATTCCTTGTCTTCCACATAGGTCGGCTGCTTCAGCGCGTCGGTCGAGCGGCGAAAGCCACGCTTCATGCGCGAGACCTTCTTCATCGGCACGGCCATCGATCAAACTCCATCAAGGGCCCGTCGTCATCCCGCTTGTCGGATGTCGGTGTGTCCGGGCGCATGGTTATTCAGAATGGCGCCTTATAACGGCTCGGCAAAGGCTTGACCAGTGGAGAATTGGAACAAATTACAAGCCCGCCCTAGGTCCGGCTGGGCAAGGCTGCGTATCGACGGCGCCTTCATCCATTGCCGGCAAACAGGCAGTTGTCGTAGGCGCCGGAAAGGCGCGCCCGCTTCTGGATGATCCGCGCCAGGCGGGCATGGCCCGGCGACGGTTTAGCCGGATTGCGCAAATAGGGATTGGGCAGGGCGGTGGCCAGGCGCGACGCTGAACGCGGTCCGAGCTTGTTCGCCGGACCCTTGAAATAAGCTTGCGCGGCCGCCTCGGCGCCGAAAATCCCGTCGCCCCATTCGGCGATGTTGAGATAGATTTCGAAGACCCGCTTCTTGCCGAGCACGATATCGGCGTAATAGGCGAGCGGCACTTCCAGGCCTTTGCGGATATAGGAGCGGCCGGACCACAAAAACAGGTTCTTCACCGTCTGCATGGTGATGGTCGAGGCACCACGGGCGGCGCGCCCCTGCTCGACTTCGTCGAACACGGTCTGCACGGCCGCCCAGTCGACGCCGGCATGGGCGCAGAAACGGCCATCTTCCGATACCAGGACCGAACGGATCAGATGTGGCGAAATGGCGTCGAAATCCACCCATTGCCGGCGGATGGTCTTGCCGGTCGCCGCCTGGTAGAGCATCAAGGTGGAGACCGGCGGGTCGACGACGCGATAGGCGGCCGTGAGCACTAGCGGGATGGCGATCAGCAAGGCCGCCAACCGGATGGTGAAGCCGACAATTCGGCGCACCAGGCCCGGCCTGGTCCGTCTGCGCGTCTCGGCTTTGATCGCGGCCATGGCGACCCTCTTCCACTCCGGTTTGGCCGGCGGCGGCCATTGGTATCAACTCGGCGAGGATATAACGGTTTGCGACGGCGGTAAAAAGGGCGATAGCCGGCAGTTGACGGGCGCTGCCATTTCCGGCAATCGGTGCGGTTCGATCGGGAGAAAGGATCGCGGACCATGACACTGGCTGACCGGCTGGCCCAAACGGCCCGTACCGTCGAAGCATGCCTGGACGCGGTGTTGTCGGAGGCAGTGCTTGTCCACGAAACGCACCGGCCGCCGCAATTGCTGGAGGCCATGCGCTATGCGGTGTTGGGCGGCGGCAAGCGGTTCCGTCCATTCCTGGTCATGGAGGTGGCGCGGCTCTTCGGGATCGACGCGGCGCGATCGGTGCGTATCGGCGCGGCGGTGGAATGCGTGCATTGCTATTCGCTCGCCCATGACGACCTGCCGGCCATGGATGACGACGACCTGCGCCGCGGCCGGCCGAGCCTGCATCGGGCCTTCGACGAGGCGACGGCGATCCTTGCCGGCGATGCCCTGCTGACATTGGCCTTCGATCTTTTGGCCGATCCGGATAGCCATGCCGATCCGCAGGTCCGGTGCCGATTGGTGCTCGGACTGGCCCGTGCGGCCGGGCTCGGCGGCATGGTTGGCGGGCAGGTCCTGGATTTGCAGGCGGAGGGTCAGCACTTGGCGGAGGCCGATATCGTCCGCCTGCAGGCGATGAAAACCGGGGCGCTGATCCGATTCTCGGCCGAGGCCGGCGCCATTCTCGGTGGTGCCGATGCGACCGCCATGACGGCGATCACCCGCTATGGCGATACGATCGGCCTCGCCTTTCAGCTATCCGACGACCTTCTGGACGTGGAAGCGAGCGCGGAAATAATGGGCAAGGCCACCGGCAAGGACGTTGCAAGGGGCAAGGCTACCCAGGTCGTCCGCCACGGCGCCACCTGGGCGCGCGGGCGACTGGAAGACCTGGCAAATGAAGCCGCCCAATGCCTCGCTCCGTTCGGCGACGATGCGGCGACGCTGATGGCGGCGGCGGATTATGTGGCCACGCGGCGGTCGTGACTTAGTGATTCTGAGTCATCCCGTACGTTTCACGGCACGCAGAGATTCACTGCGGATACTGGATCTGGCGAACATACTCGGCGTTACGACGGCGATGTCCCGTGTCTGCATAGCAGCATTTCATGCTGCAATGCGCACGGGATGACGGAGAATTATTCGATGCCGGTACTTGGTACGAAGATCCGGGAATATTGCCAGCATCCGGCCTTGCCGAAGATACTGGTATGATCCCGTCAATGCGTCCGCAACGGAATGCACCGGCGTTTAGTGAGGCGATTCCGGATATCCCATCGCCATCCGGGTCATCCCGCACGCGCTGCAGCATGAAATGCTGCTGCGCAGATGCGGGATCTCTGTCGATCCACGCGTTCGAAGCCTGATCTGGGAGATCCATGTCTACGGCGCATCACTGCATGGCGCACGGGACGACGGAAATTAAGCGATAGTCGTTCTTCGATTAAGGCTCTAGATCCTAACCCGGCATGGGAATGTCCTGGGTGAATTTCGGTACGTGATAGCCTTTTTGCACGGCCGGGCGTTCGGCGATGGCCGTGTACCAGCGCTTGACGTTCGGATAGGCGTCAAGGTCGATCGTCTGCCACTCATAGCGGGAAATCCACGGCCAGGTGGCGATGTCGGCGATCGAATAGTCGCCGACGATATAGTCGCGGTCTTTAAGGCGTTCATCGAGCACGCCATATAGTCGATTGGCCTCTTTCAGATAGCGCTCTTCAGCATAGGGCGCCTTGCCAGGATTGAATTTGACGAAATGGTGAACCTGTCCGAGCATCGGACCGATGCCGCCCATCTGCCACATCAGCCATTCCATGGTCGCCCAGCGGATTGCCGGATCGCTAGACATCAATTTGCCGGTCTTTTCGGCGAGATACATGAGGATGGCGCCGGATTCGAACAGGCTCTGTCCGGTTTCGCGGTCGATGATCGCCGGGATTTTGTTGTTGGGGCTGATCTTCAAAAATTCCGGCTTGAACTGGTCGTCCTCGCCGATATTGATGGCCTGGGTTTCATAGGCCAGGCCGAGTTCCTCAAGCATGATGGAAACCTTGCGGCCATTGGGGGTGGTCCAGGTGTAAAGATCGATCATGTTTGTCGGTTCTCCAGGGTCTGTCGGCGTGGTCGCTGATTATCTATGGCCAGCCTATCGCGCGCCCTCGCGGATTTCACTTAATGTTTGGCCCGGCGTCAGAGCTTCGGGATCGATGACGAGATCAAGCAAAGCCGGCTTGCCGCTCTCCACCGCCCGGTCGAAGGCGTCCTTGAAATCCTCGGTGGCGGTCACGGTCTCCCCGTGAGCCCCATAGGCGCGCGCCAGGGCGGCGAAATCCGGGTTCTGCAGATCGGTGGCGATCGCCCGGCCGGGATAGGCCCGCTCCTGGTGCATGCGGATCGTGCCGTAAAGGCCGTTATTGACGACCAGGAAAATGACCGGGGCGCCATATTGCATGGCGGTGGCGAGTTCCTGGCCGAGCATCATGAAACAACCGTCGCCATTGACGCTGATCACCATGCGCTGCGGCTCGGCGATCTTGGCGGCAATCGCCGCCGGTACGCCATAGCCCATGGAGCCGCTGGTCGGCGCCAATTGGCTGCCGAACACTTTATACTGAAAGAAGCGGTGCACGAAGACCGTGTAGTTGCCGGCCCCGTTGGTGATAATGGCGTCCTCGGGCAGGTCGCGGCTGAGATCGGCCATGATGCGGCCCGGATTGAGCGGGCCGGGCACCTCGGTCGGTTCGATATAGGCCAGATAGTCCCGATTGGCGTCGGCGACCTGGTCCTGCCACAGCGACCCGTCCAAGGGGTGGAGCGCCAGCGCGGCGTCGACAAAGGCCGGCATGGCGGCATTGACGGCCAGATGCGGCCGATAGACCCGGCCCAGTTCCTCCGCGCCCGGATGCACATGCACAAGGGTCTGGGCCGGTTCGGGAATATGGAACAAGGTGTAGCCCTGGGTGGTTATTTCGCCGAGCCGGGGCCCAAGGGCGATCACCAGGTCGCTGGTGATGATCCGCTGGCGCAGCTTCGGATCGATGCCGATGCCGACCACGCCGGCATAGTTCGGGTGGCGGTTATCGACGATATCCTGGTAGCGAAAGGCGGCTGCCACAGGCAGGCCGTAAGTCTCTGCGAAGCGGGTGATTCCGGCGGCGGCCTCGGCCGTCCAGGTCGGGCCGCCGACGATCAGGACCGGCCGCTCGGCCGCTGTCAGAAGATCCCTGAACGTGCCCATGTCGGCCGGATTGGGGGCGGCCTGAACCGGCCGCGCGGCGGCCACGTCCTCGGCAATGGCCGGCATGCTCAACACATCTTCGGGCAGCGCCAGGACAACCGGCCCCGGCCGGCCGGACTGGGCGACGTGAAAGGCCTGACTGATATATTCGGGAATGCGCGCCGGATCATCGATCTGCGCCACCCATTTGGCCATTTCGCCGAACATGCGCCGATAATCGATTTCCTGAAAGGCCTCCCGGTCGGTCATGGCGCGGCCGACCTGGCCGATCAACACGATCATCGGGGTGGAATCCTGGAACGCGGTGTGGATGCCGTTGGAGGCATTAGTGGCACCGGGGCCGCGGGTGACGGCGACGATACCCGGCTTGCCGGTCAGCTTGGCATAGGCTTCCGCCATGTTGGCGGCGCCGGCCTCGTGGCGGGTGGCAATGGTGCGGATGGCGTTGCGGTGGTTATAGAGCCCATCGAGCAGTCCGAGGAAGCTCTCGCCGGGCACGCAGAAGACCGTGTCGACATCCTGCATTTTGAGCTGGTCGGCCAGAATATGTCCGCCGAGCCGTTCCTGTGCGCGCGCTGCCATGACGTCGTTCCTCGGGCGTTGATTGACCGGCGCGGGAGGCCGTGCCGACGGGATGCGATCCAAACGAAGGATATGGACCGAACCGGCCGGCGCGGGCAAGCCGTATTCGCTGCATGGCGGTGATCACACGAAGAAAGAAGCCGCCATCCTTGAAACATTGCGTCGGATTCGCTGCCGCATTAGGATTGCCGTCCCTGGTGTTCACGCCGCCAGATCGCCGAAGAGGCTCTCATGCGCAATCTGCACTATCCCGGCCGCTCGACCGTTCACGCTATGACCGGCATGGTTGCGACCTCGCAGCCGATGGCCTCGATTGCCGCTATCTCCGTCCTGCAGGCGGGCGGCAATGCGGTCGACGCGGCGGTGACGGCAAGCGCGGTGTTGTGCGTGGTCGAGCCGGCCTCCACCGGGATTGGCGGCGATTGTTTCTGCCTGATTTCACCGAAAGGCCGGGGCCTTGTCGCATTCAACGGATCGGGGCGGGCGCCGGCGGCGGCCGACCCGGCCTGGTTTGCGGCGCAGGGTATCAGCGAGATCGGCGAACAATCGCCCCATGCGGTGACCGTACCCGGCGCCATCGATGCCTGGGACCGGCTGCTCGCCGATCACGGCACGATCAGTCTCGGCGCGGCGCTGGAGCCGGCAATCCGGCTCGCCCGCGACGGCTATGCCATCAATCATCGGGTGCATGAGGACATTGCCGGCAGCGCCGACTATTTGCGGCGCGACACCAATTCGGCGCGGATCTTCCTGCCCGGCGGAACCGCGCCGCCCATGGGCGGCGTGCATCGGCAGCCGGAACTGGCGGCCACCATGGCAACGATCGCCGAGAAGGGGCGCGACGCGTTCTATACCGGCACTATCGCGCAAGACATGGTCGACCGGCTGAGAGAGCTCGGCGGCCTGCATGACATGGATGATTTCGCGTCGGCGTCCGGCGACTATGTGACCCCGATCAAAACCGAATATCGCGGCTACGATATCTTTGAGTGTCCGCCCAACGGCCAGGGGATCGTCGCCCTGGTGATGCTGAATATCCTGAAGGGCCTGGATCTGGACCGGTACGAGCCCTTGTCGGCGGAGCGCCTGCACCTGGAGGTCGAGGCGGCGCGGCTTGCCTATCGTGACCGCGACCGGATCCTCGCCGACCCGGATATGGCCGACGTGCCGGTGGACCAGTGGCTGTCGGAGGAGCACGCGGCGCAATGCCGGGACTTGATTGACCCCGACCGGGCGATGGCACCGTTGCCGCCGTCGCCATTTCCCGATCATCGGGACACGGTTTACCTGTCCGTGGTCGACAAGGACCGGACCGCCGTCAGTTTCATCAATTCGCTGTTTTATGGGTTCGGCTCCGCGATCATGGCGCCGAAAACCGGCATCGTGATGCACAATCGGGGATTGGGCTTCACTTTGGAGCCGGGGCATCGCAATTGCATCGCGCCGCGCAAGCGACCGTTGCACACCATCATTCCAGGCATGGTGATGCGCGACGACCGGGCCGTGATGCCGTTCGGAGTGATGGGTGGCCAGTACCAGCCCTGTGGCCATGCCCATGTGCTCACCAACCTCGTCGACTATGGCATGGACCTGCAGGAAGCTCTTGATTTTCCGCGGATTTTTCCAAGCGGCAGCGCGGTCGAAGTGGAGGAGCCGGTGCCGCAGGCGGTGCGCGAGGGATTGGAAAGGCGCGGCCACAAGGTGGTGCAGGCAGACAAGCCGCTCGGCGGCGCTCAGGCGATTTCCATCGATTGGGAGACCGGCGTGCTCGCCGGCGCCTCCGAACCACGCAAGGACGGGATGGCGATCGGGTATTGATGGGCGGCTATCCGCGGGGAGGGTTTACGCGCTGGCGATGGAGCCACGCGGGGATACGCGGATAGATTCACCGTAAGCCCGTCTATTATCTCGATCCGCCGCACCCCCCCTCCCTAGCCCTCCCCCTCCAGGGGGGAGGGGATAGATTGCCGATCCGCTTTGGATTTCAGCTAGCCAGATTGTCCATGTCGAACTGCGGTTGCCCCAAGGATAATCGATGCGTCAATGTTCCCTCCCCCCTGGAGGGGGAGGGCTAGGGAGGGGGGGTGCGGTGGTGCCATTTACTTCCGAACTTTGTCGAATTTGCACGCAATCAACGTCCCCTGAAATATATCGTCATCCAGTGGGACTAGCCTCCGCGACATACCCTCGCTAAAAGCTGGCAACCAACAATTTCCATGCCGGAGGCCGATCATGAGCGCATCCTTCAAACCCCGACGCAGCCTTCTTTATATGCCCGGATCCAATGCCCGGGCCCTGGAAAAGGCGAAGTCGCTCGATACCGACGGGGTGATCCTCGACCTGGAGGATGCGGTGGCGCCGGATGCCAAGGATATTGCCCGGGACCAGGTTGTCGCGGCGGTAAAGGGCGGTGGCTATGGACAGCGTGAATTGGTGATCCGCGTCAACCATCGCGACACGCCCTGGGGGGCGGTGGATCTGGCTGCGGCGGCGCAGGCCGAACCGGATGCGATCCTGATCCCCAAAGTGTCCGATCCGGCGGATATCCTGGATGTGGCGGATACACTGAGGGCCGAGGGCGTGCCGGATCGGGTCAGGATCTGGGCGATGATGGAAACGCCGCTGGCCATGTTACGGGCGGAAAGGATTGCCGAAGTGGCGGCCGACCCGGCTTCCCGGCTTGCCTGTTTCGTCATGGGTACCAATGACTTAGCGAAGGAAACCGGCGCCGCTCTGACTGCCGGCAGAGCGCCAATGCTGCCATGGCTGCAGACCTGCCTGGCGGCGGCGCGCGCCTATGGGCTGAGTATTATCGATGGCGTGTTCAACGGGCTCGACGACCTGGACGGCCTGGAGGCGGAATGCCGCCAGGGACGGGATCTTGGCATGGACGGCAAGACCCTGATCCATCCGAAACAATTGGCCCCGTGCAATGCGGTTTTCTCGCCGGCCGAAGAGGATGTCGCCTGGGCGCGGACGATTATCGCCGCCTTCGACGAACCGGACAATGCCGGCAAGGGCGCGATCCGCATCGACGGCAAGATGGTGGAGTTGCTGCATGCCAATATGGCGCGGCGCACCGTCGCGATCGCCGAGGCGATCGCCGCGGGTCCGGGTGGATAGGTTTCGGCCCTGAATCCTGTTGTTAAAGAATAGATCCACACATCCGATCATACAGTCATTCCCGCGAAAGCGGGAATCCAGGGTAACAGGCAGAGGCCTGTGTTTTCTTGGCCCTGGATTCCCGCTTTCGCGGGAATTGACCATTTCATTATTCCTTTCGAAACTGGATGAATCCAACGTGTGCCAAGGTTCATTGTGAGCGAGGGGTGGTGAGCGGCCAGGCCATTCATATCGTCTTCGACATCGCCGCCTGGCTCACCGCCTTGACCATGCTGGTGATCATGCGTCGTTGGCGGTTTGCCGGTACGGATGCGGTGCGGGCCGTCGGTCTTGGCTATGTGGCGGCTGTGCTTTTCGGCGCCGGGATTGGCGGCATCACTATCGGCAGCCTCAATCTCTGGCTTGCCGGCCTGCCGCCTTTCGGCCGCTCCATTGCCGGGGCTTTGCTCGGGGCCATCGTGGCGGTCGAGATCTACAAGCCGGTCTCCGGGATCACAACCCGAACCGGCGCGCCCTATGCGGCGGCGATTGCCGCCGGCATCCTGGTCGGCCGGTTCGGGTGCTTCTTCGCCGACCTGGACGACTATACCTATGGCGTTCCGACTGCGCTCCCTATCGGCGTCGATTTTGGCGACGGCGTGGCCCGGCACCCGGTGCAGCTTTATGAAAGCGCCGCCATGGCCCTGTTCCTGGCGATCTATCTGGTGCAGGCGGCGCGGCGGTCACCGTGGTGGCTTGCCAACGGATTTTATGCCTTCGTCGCCTGGTATGGAGCCCAGCGCTTCATCTTGGAGATGATAAAGCCCTATCCGACATTGATTGGACCGCTGACCGTATTTCAACTAATCTCGCTGGTGCTTGTCCTTTACGGGATCTTGATGCGTGTCAGCCCTTCCCGACCGGCCGTTGCGTAACCAGCGCGCCTATCTGTTTTTAGGCCAGACCACCTCTTTATGCGAGGCCTGCCTTGGCCTGGTGCCGGCGAAAATCCTGCAGGTAGACGACCAGATCTATTATGAAAAACGCTGCCGGGACCATGGGGTGACACGCACGCTTGTCTCCACCGACGCGGATTATTTCAAGGCGACACGGTCTTATCTGAAACCCGGCGACCGGCCGCTGAAAACCCAAAGTCGGACCCATTATGGCTGCCCCTATGATTGCGGCCTGTGCCCGGATCACGAGCAGCATTCGTGCATCGCCATCATCGAGATCAACGATTATTGCAATCTCACCTGCCCCGTTTGCTTTGCCGGCTCATCACCATTAGCCGAGCATAAGCCGGTTTCCGATATTGCGGCGATGGTCGACCATCTGGTGGCCTCGGAGGGGGAGCCGGACGTGGTGCAGATTTCCGGCGGCGAGCCGACCTATCATCCGAACTTCCTGGAGATCGTGCGGATGGCGAAAGAGCGGCCGATCCGCCATCTCATGATCAACACCAATGGCGTGCGGATCGCCAGGGACCCGGAATTCGTTGCCGAGCTCGCGGAACTAAAGCGTGGACTGGAAATCTATCTGCAATTCGATTCCTTTGAGCGTGACGTGCTGATGCAATTGCGCGGCGCAGATCTCCGCCGGGTGCGGCGCGACGCCTTGGACGCCCTGGAACGGCACGGCATTTCAACGACCCTGGTCTCGACCATCAAGAAGGGGGTGAACGACCATGAACTGGGCCGGACCGTGGATTTTGCCCTTGAATATTCCTGTATTCGCGGGGTCACGTTCCAGCCGATCCAGGATGCCGGACGAAACGCGGATTTCGACAAGAATCGCGACCGGATCATGCTGACCGATATCCGCGGGACGCTGATCGAGGAGTGCGATGTCTTCAGCGGCGACGACCTGATCCCGCTGCCCTGCAATCCGGAGATGATCTGTGTCGGCTACGGCATTCGTAATGGCCGCGACGTGGTGCCGGTGACATCATTCCTGCCCCACGACGTGTTGGTCTCCGCAGTGCCCAACACCATGAATTTTGAACAATATCCTGAATTGCGCAGCCGGGTGGAGGATTTCTTTTCGCTGGCGACCACGGAGATGACCGCCGATAGCCGGCTTGGCGATCTGCTGTGCTGCCTGCCGAAGGTGCCGATCCCGGATGGACTTGGTTATGAGAATATCTTTCGCCTGGCGATCGTGCAGTTCATGGATGCCTTCAATTTCTGTGTCGGCGGTGTAAAGCGATCGTGCATTCACTTCGTCACCCCGGCCGGGCAGATCATTCCGTTCGATACTTACAATCTGTTTTATAGAGATGGCTCGATCGACCGGATATGGGCTCAATTGGACGATGCGTGGAGGGGAGTGGTGGCGCCATGAGCCCGATCGGAAAATTTGCCCTGATCTTTTTCGGCCTGATCATGCTGGCGCCGGGCCTGTGCGGCGTCTTGTTTCTGGGTGCGCTGATTTTTGAAGGCGGCGGCGGCCCGCATGATTACGGCATCACCGAGATGATCCTGATCCTGGCGCCGCTCGGGATCGCCTGCGGCATCGGCGGAATTTTCATGATCCGGGCGGCCATTCGCAAACGCCCGGAGGCGCCCGATGATGGGGCCGAGTAGTCAATAATGGACGTGGATTTCCGCGTCGATCGACGCGTTCTAAGAGTTTAAGATATTTCATGTCGATTGTTCCCAATCCATCCCGGCTGCTGTTTCATCCGCTTGTCGGAGCGGACCCGCAGACCGTCGCCGCATTGAAAGAATTAAGTCGGGCAAATAATTATCGCGCTTCGATCCCGCATATGGTGTCGAGGCTTTACTATACGCTGCGGCGGAAGAACCGTCCGGCGGCCGATGCGCGGCCGACCGGCCCGGCGGAGATTAGCCCGTTCAAGGATCCGGCTTTGTTCATCGTCGGGCCGTGGCGCAGCGGTACAACCCTGCTGCACGAATTGCTCGCCAATGACCGGCGCTTTTTCACCTGCCGCAATGTGGATGCGATCTTCCCCGGTGATCCGGAGCGGCATCTGCGGGAACGGCATTATTTCATCAACCGGATCTCGCCAACCAACCGGATGATCGATCGCGTGACGGTGACCGCCAACAGTCCGCAGGAAGAAGATTTCGCCATGGCGCAATTGGGGGCGCCGTCGATGTTCCTGGCGTTCTATTTTCCCTCCATGCGCGATGCGTTCTTGACCGAAAGCCTGTTTTTTAAAGGCTTGCGGCCGGACGCGCGGGACCTTTGGATGGCGCATCACGGGGCGCTGTCGCGGCGGTTGCGGGCAAAATACCGGCAGATCCAGGGCGACGGCGCCACGCGGCTGCTTTTAAAAAGCCCCGGCAATTCGGCGCGGATATCAACCATCCGGGCCCTCTATGATGCCCCCTATTTTGTGCGCATCGACCGGCCCGTGGAGGAGATCGTGCCGTCGCTGACGCGGACGATCAACACGCTGACCGACCGGTTCGCCCTGGAAACCGGATATGGGCCGGTGGACGATCGTTACTCGGCTGACCTGGTTGACCGTGTCAATGCGGCCCTGGATACCGATTGGCGGGATCTGCCGGAAGCGCGCAAGGTTGCCGTCGACTACCAAACCCTCAAAGGCGATCCGCTGGCCGCGATCGATCATATTTACGATGCCCTGGGGATCAGGCTGCCACCCGGCCAGCGCAACCGGATCGCGGCATTCTGGGAACAGACGGCGCGTGGCTGGCGGCGGCCGGCCGGGGCGCATTCCTGATAGACCGACCGTCCGGCGTCAGGGATGCAGACGATCCGGTCGTACGCGATGACGGGCATCGGTGACCAAGGCGGTGCCAGAAAACACGGCGATCAGCACCCCGCCGCCGGTGGCCGCGGCGATTAAAAACATGATCAGCAACTGATAGCTGACGGCGATTTCCGGTTCGGCGCCGGCGAGGATCTGCCCGGTCATCATGCCCGGCAGCGACACCAGGCCGACCGCCGACATGGAATTGATGATCGGCATGAAGCCGGCTTTCAGGGCGCCACGCATGGCCGGGCGCATGGCCTGCCAGCGGCTGGCGCCGAGCAGGAGCTGTGCCTCGATCTCCGGCCGCTCCCGTAAGGTGACCGAGAACAGGTGGGACAGCCCAAGGCTGATCCCGGTCATGGTATTGCCGATGATCATGCCGAAGAGCGGGATCGCGTAGCGCGGCGTATACCAGGGATCGGGTTGCAACAGGGCGGCGAGGGCGATCAAAGTGACGATGCCGCTTGCTGTCAGCACCGACAAAGCGCCGAGCCCGTACCCCCACAATCCGGTCAGCCGGTGATCCTGGCGGCGCATGATCTCGTAACCGGCGGCCGAAATCATGACGGTGGCCATCGCCAAGGTCAGCCAGGGATTTTCAGTGGTCAAAAGCACTTTCAGGACCACGCCGATCAACGCCATCTGAACGACCATGCGCAGGGCGGCAATGAAGATCGACCGGGCAATGCCGAGCGTGAAGGCAATTGAGATGATCGCATTGATCGACAGCAAAGCCGCGGCGATCACCAGGTCCCATAAGGAGGGGGCGATGGTCATGGGGTGTTCCGATTGACGATTTTGCCGGCTTCAAAACGGATGACCTGATCGGCCAGGGCATCGACCTGACGGGGATCATGGGAAACCAGGATGAGTGTCTTGCCGGCCGCCTTCAGGGATGCCAGATAGGCTTCCAGGCGCCCGGTCGTCGCCTCGTCCAGCGACGACGTGGGTTCATCGAGCAGGATCACCGGTGGGTCATGGGCGAGTGCCCGGGCGAGCGCCAGACGCTGGCGTTCGCCGGTCGACAGGCGCGATACCGGCCAGGACAGGCAGTCGGCCGGCAGGTCGAGGGCGGCGAAATCGATGTTGCCTGCGGTCGCGGGAAAATGGTCGCCGACTTTGGCAGACCACCACGCGCTTTCAGCAGGAATATAGGCGATTTTGGTACGCCAATGCGGCGCCGGCATGCGGTCGCGCTCCGTGCCGTCAAGCCATATTGTGCCCTCATTGGGGTCCAGATCCACCACGGCGCGCAAGAACCGGCTCTTGCCGGAGCCGGACGGACCGGTCACCGCCAGGCAGGTGCCGGGAACGATGACAATGTCGGACGCGGAGAAAGTATCCGTTTTCAGGTGATCGATGCGCAACATGGTCGACTTGTGATGGTTACCTCAACGATACGAAAGACGGATTGGCTTGGATTTCCAAGCTTTACCCCTTTTCTTTGCAGCCGTTCTCACTATAGTGCGCCGGCCCGCATTGGCGCGCGGTTCTTCGTGGCTTTTTAGCTGCGCCGTCGCTGCCCGGGCGGACCCGAACAATCGACACTTTGTCATCCATCGCGCGTGTCTTGCCACAAAGATCGACGCGATGGCGGCATATACCGAACCGATAAGTCCATGAGCTCACGCAATATCGCCATCATTGCCCATGTCGATCACGGCAAGACGACATTGATCGATGTGCTTCTGCGCCAGTCCGGCGTCTTCCGCGACAATCAACGGGTCGCGGAACGGGCGCTCGATTCCAATGATCTGGAGCGGGAGCGCGGGATCACCATCCTCGCCAAGGTCACTTCATTGATGTGGCGGGACACGCGCATCAATATTGTCGACACGCCCGGTCACGCGGATTTCGGCGGCGAAGTGGAGCGCATTCTGGACATGGTGGATGGGGCGATCGTCCTGGTCGATGCCTCCGAGGGGCCGATGCCGCAGACCAAGTTTGTATTATCGAAGGCCCTTGCCGCCGGATTGCGGCCGATGGTGGTCATCAACAAGGTGGACAAGCCCGAAGCCCGCTCGGACGCGGTGTTGAACGAAGTCTTCGACCTGTTCGCGGCTCTTGACGCGGATGAGGACCAACTTGACTTTCCTGTTCTTTATGGCTCGGCCAAACAGGGATGGATCGGCGAAGACGCGGACCAGCCAACGGGGACCGTGGCGCCGCTATTCGACCTGGTTTGCCGCCATGTGGCGCCGCCGATGGTGGAAGAGGGGCCGTTCCGCATGCTTGCCACCACGTTGGAAGCCGATCCCTATCTGGGACGCATCCTGACGGGTCGTGTCACCTCCGGCAGGGCGGTGCCGAATATGCCGATCAAGGCGCTTGCCGCCGATGGCCGTGTTGTTGAAAGCGGCCGGATCACCCAGATCCTGGCCTTTCGCGGGCTGGAGCGGCAGCCGATCGAGGCCGCCGAAGCCGGCGATATCGTCGCCCTGGCTGGCCTGTCGACGGCGACGGTGGCCGACACCATCGCCGATCCTGAAGTCGATGCGGCGATCGCCGCCCGGGCGATTGATCCGCCGACCCTTGCCATGACCTTCCGCATCAATGACGGGCCACTTGCCGGCCGCGACGGCGATAAAGTGCAAAGCCGGGTGATCCGCGACCGGCTGATGCGCGAGGCGGAAGGCAATGTGGCGCTATCGATCACCGAGGGTGCCGATAAGGAAAGTTTCGAAGTGGCGGGCCGCGGCGAATTGCAGCTTGCGATCCTGATCGAGACCATGCGCCGGGAGGGTTTCGAACTGACCATCGGCAAGCCCCGGGTGGTGTATCAGTTCGACGATACTGGCACGCGGCTGGAGCCAATCGAGGACGTGATCATCGATGTGGACGAGGAGTATTCCGGGCCGGTGGTCAAGAAATTATCGGAGCGGCGCGCGGAGTTGATCGAGATGCGGCCATCGGGCGGCGGCCGGGTGCGGCTCACCTTCCATGCGCCGACCCGGGGCCTGATCGGCTATCAGCCGGAACTGTTATCCGATACCAGGGGCACGGCGGTGTTCAACCGGCTGTTTCACGGCTATGCGCCCTATCGCGGGATGATCGACGGGCGCCATACCGGCGTGCTGATCGCCAATTCCGACGGCAAATCGGTGGCCTATGCGCTGTGGAACCTGGAGGATCGCGGGCCGATGATGATCGCGCCGGGCGTCGATGTCTATCGCGGCATGATTGTCGGCGAGCACAGCCGGGGCAATGACCTGGAGGTCAATGTGCTGAAGGGCAAGAAACTCTCCAACGTGCGCGCCGCGGGCAAGGATGACAGTGTGCTTCCGACGCCACCGAAGACATTGTCGCTGGAACAGGCGCTCTCCTACATCAATGACGATGAATTGGTGGAGGTCACCCCGTCGACCATCCGCCTGCGCAAGCGCCTGCTCGACCCCCATGAGCGCAAGCGGGCGGAGAAAGCGGCGGAAGTGGTGTAGAAGGATGCTGATTATTAACCGCAAGATCCCGTCCGCGATGGAGTATCATTAGCATCCGGCGAGCGCCAGGTCAGCCGCAGCCCCAATAATACCAAGGGCGGTCACACGCTCAGAAGTCATCCCGGATGCTGTGCAGCACGAAGTGATGCACCGCTGATCCGGGATCTCGCAAGGGTAATACGGCAGCCGCGCAGCCGCTCAGGTCCCGGTGTCTGCGGAGCGGCACTTCGCGCCGCACCGCGCACGGGATGACACAGATTAGTGGTCGCTGTTTCCGTAACAATTGTACGGCTTTCCACCCTAAAGCCCCGCCGCATCCGCCTCCTCGGGCGAAAAATCGATATGGATGTGATTGCCGTCGCAATCGTGCAGGTTGACCTGCAGGATGCGATAGCCGGGGACGCGGGCCAGTTCGTAGGCGACATTCTCCTTTTCCAGGCGCGCCAGGAATTCGGTCAGGCCGGTCGCTGTGATCGCGAAATGTTCCAGTTTCGGCTCCAGGCCCCGGCGCTCCTCGTCGATGCCGACAAGATGCACCGCCGCCTGGTCGCCGGCATAAAGCCAGGCGCCTGGAAAGGGAAAGGGCGGCCGGTCGCCGGCGGTCATGCCGAGAATGCGGTCGTACCAACTGACCATGGCGTCGAGATTTGCAGTGTGGATATTGACGTGGTCCAGGGTGCCGAGCTTCATGGACGTGTCTCCCAGGCGTTGCGGCCACGATGACCTTATCAATCATTTAGGTACGAGTTTCTAACATTTACTGCGCCGCATATATTCGCTTGAGTGCCTTGGCCGGATCGGCATCACCGCCTCGAATTCGGGCCAGATCGTAGGCTGCCTGCATTCGCAGCCAGGCATCGGCCGTGCTTCCCACGACTGCTTCCAAGCGGATCGCCATATCGGCCGAAATGGCGCTTTGTCCTTTGACGATCCGATGCACCTGCATTCGGGAAACGCCCAAGGCTTTCGCGGCTTCGGCAACAGAAAGATCAAGGTCTTCGATTGCTGATTTAAGAAGGCGTCCGGGATGAACCGGCGCGTGCATTGGCATTGTCATCTCCCTCTTCGCCTAGTGGTAATCGAGAAAATCGACGTCTTCCGGTTCATCGTCAAACCGGAACACGATGCGCCAATTTGCCCGAACGGTCACTGCCCATTGCCCCGTGCGGTTGCCGCTAAGGGCATGGAGCCTGAAGTGTGGCAAATCAAGCTCGTGCACACTTTGGGCAACGTCGAGCAAAGTGAGGACTTCCTCAATGCGATCGACCATTTCCGGCGGCAGGCGGCGCCTGTCACCGCGTTCGTAGAGTCGTTTCAATCCCCGATGACGGAACGATCTGATCATGCGATATTAACAATGTAACCTGTATCGTTACAAGTTACAAATCAATTTTTATCCCCACGCAACGGACCACCGCCCAGCCGCGCCATCCGCCGGGCCATCTTGGCGACCAGATTGTCGGCGATGCCCGGGCGGCTCCAGGGGCAGACGGCGAGGCAGATGCCGCAGGTTTTGTTGTCGACGAAATAGGGCAGGCATTTATCGAAATCGACGTACCATTTGCGCTGTCCCCGCACCATCTGCTTTTCCCGAAAGATGGCGTCGGGCGGGCAGGCATTGGCGCAGACCTGGCAGTTTTGACAGAATTGATCGGCGCCGAATATATCCGGTTCGTCGGCTAATAATGGCATGTCGGTCAGCACCATGGAGAGGCGGAAATTGGCGCCGAACCGGCGGTGGATCATGGAGCCATGCTTGCCGAGTTCGCCAAGGCCCGCCTCGATCGCCGGCGGGATCATCAGAACGTCCTCCGTCATCGGCCCGGTCTTGGCCTCGGCCGGATAGCCCTGGTCGTGGATCCAGTTTGCGAGATGCTTGGCCGCCGCGCCGGCCCGTTCATATTGCGCCATGACCTCGATATAGGCGGCCTCGTCCGGGGCCGTGTTGAGGGTGTCGTAATCATGGGCGAATGCCATGACCACCGCCCATTCGCCCTTCGGCGCCGGGCGGTCGGGAAAGGCCCATTCGGCCCGCCAGCGGCAGATCCCGGCATCATCGGCACCCGATGCAATCGCGGCTTCCTTGATCATCCGGCTCCAGTCTTCGGCGGTATGGGTCGCTTTCGCCGGCGCTTGATCATGGTCGGGGATTGCCGCCTGGCGGTCACGGTATTTGCGGGCCTCGGCGAGCGCCGGATTGGCCATGCTTTTTTCAAAGAAGTGGAACATGACCGGTCCATGGGGCGTGCTGCCGTCGGTACGCCAGAAGACCGGACGCGGCGGGCCGGCAACGGCTTCGCCCAGGCCATTGATGCGATTGCCGGAAATATCCGGCCAGTGGCTCATGACTTCGGCGCTCGGTTGGACAGGCTTGGTATCAGGCTTTGTCGCGGTCATGGCGGTCATCCTGCGTGGTTGGCATAACGAGGGTAACCGGCCGGGCTGGAAATGAAAATATATCCATGGCCGCCTAGGGGTGTGGCGGTTACATGGATTCATAAGTCAAAGTGCACAGTCATTCCCGCGAAAGCGGGGAACCAGGATTACCAATGAAGGCCTGGGTTTTGTCCCTGGATTCCCGCTTTCGCGGGAATGACAATCCTTTTTTATTTCGACACCCAATCTGTATGGAGTGTTTTTGTCCCTGGGGGAATCAATTCCGCTCAGTCGCCTTCGATCAGCCGGAATTGCAGGAGCAGGCTGCGTTGCAGGATCGATCGGTTGTCGTCGGAAATCAGGGTCAGGACCTGGCTGCCATCGGCGGCCCGATGAACGGCCAGACCTTCCATATTGTCGATCTGGTGGGAGAAGTCGGCCTCGATCAGGACCGGGCCGTCGAGCACCGCCCCCGGCTTGATCGTCGCGCCAGCAATGCGCCGGATGCGCATGCCGATACCGTCCTTCAAATTGAACCGGCGCTCCAGGAGCAATAGATCGCCATTGTCCAGGAACGCCGCATCAGTGGCGTCAAAGGGGCCAATCCGCCTGACGTGGAAGGGTTCCGGCCCGGCGCCCCGCACTATCCAGCCGGGCATGGGGGCGCCAGCCGGCCGGGCGCGTTCGGCAATCGCCAGTAATTTGGATTGCCCGCCCGGAAGCGCGGGAGCGACGGCGACGGCCTCGATGCCCTTGTTGTAGCGCACGAATTTGACGAGGTTCGGCAGCGCGATCCGGCCCGTCAGAATGCCCGGCCTGCCGGCCTCATCAAGCCGTGTTTCCATGATCCGGTGGTCGCGTTCGAAGGCGACGATCACGCGCGACGGATAGGTGCTGGTATCGAGGGCGACCCCCTCGGCGTCGCCGCGGCCGCGATCGATCAGGGAATCCGGCCGGCCGTCCTGCATGGGCGTCATAAGCGCGTCGGTGATCGCGGTCGGACGCCCGCTGTTGTCATAATCAATGGCCGCGGTCATCCAGAACCCGTTATCGGTCACCGCAATGAGCCGTTTTCCGCCGTTGGTGACGGCCAGTCCCGACAGGGCGCCGAAATGGCGGTTACGGGATTCCAGTTCCAGACCGCCGATAAATTGCAGGGCGCCGAACCGGGTCTCCCCGGCATGGCCGATGTGAAAGTGATCGATGGGTCGGGCAGTGATTTCGATCGCAATCGGATCGGATAATTGCGGCGCCTTGGCGGGCGACCCTGACGCGGTCACCGCGACCAGCAGCATCGCGGCGCAGACCCGGCCGATCGCATAAGGATCCGCGCGCTCACGCTTCATTCGGCGGCCGCAATGCGTGGTCATCGCCCACCGGCAGCGCGTTGCTGGCGATGGGCCGGTGCGCGTCGGGCAGGCGGCGGTGCCGCCTCCTCTTCATCGAACAGGTCGGCCAATTGGTCGGTCATGGCACCGGCCAGTTCCTCCGCGTCGACAATGGTGACGGCGCGGCGGTAATAGCGGGTGACGTCGTGGCCGATGCCGATGGCGATCAGTTCGACCGGCGAGCGGGTCTCGATCTCCTCGATCACATGGCGCAGATGGCGTTCCAGATAATTGCCCGGATTGACGGACAAGGTGGAATCGTCCACCGGCGCACCATCGGAAATCATCATCAGGATGCGCCGGCTTTCCGGCCGGCCGAGCAGCCGGTTATGGGCCCAGGTCAGCGCCTCGCCGTCAATGTTTTCCTTCAACAATCCTTCGCGCATCATCAGGCCGAGATTGCGCCTTGAGCGGCGCCACGGGGCGTCGGCGGCCTTGTAGACGATGTGGCGCAAATCGTTGAGGCGGCCGGGATTGGCCGGCTTGCCGGCCTGCAGCCAGGATTCCCGGGACTGGCCGCCCTTCCAGGCGCGGGTGGTGAAGCCGAGGATCTCCACCTTGACGCCGCAGCGTTCTAGGGTGCGCGCGAGAATGTCGGCGCAGGTCGCCGCCACCGTGATCGGCCGGCCGCGCATGGAGCCGGAATTGTCGAGCAGCAGGGTGACGACGGTGTCGCGGAACTGGGTGTCGCGCTCGCGCTTGAAGGAGAGCGGATGCATCGGATCGATCACCACGCGGCTCAACCGCGCGGTGTCCAACAGGCCTTCCTCCTGGTCGAAATCCCAGCCGCGATCCTGTTGCGCCATCAATTTGCGCTGCAGGCGGTTGGCCAGGCGGCCGACCGCGGTCTGCAGGTGCACCAATTGCTTGTCGAGGAAGCCGCGCAACCGGTCGAGTTCCTCCGCATCGCACAGATCCTCCGCCTTGACCGTTTCGTCGAAGCGGGGCGTATAGACCTTATAGTCGGATTTCGGCTGATTGGATCCTTGAGGATCGGGGCGCCAGGATTCGCCCGCATCGTCGGCATCCGGCGACATGTCCTCGTCGCGGTAATCGTCCGACAACAGATCCGAACCATCGGCCTCCACGGCGTCGCTGTCCTCGCCGGCGGCGTCGCCTTCCTCCATGTCGGCGGCCTCGGTGCCCTCGGCCTCCTCGGCGTCGCCCTGCATGTCGGCGTCATCGCCTTCCGGCTCGTCGCTGCCGTCATCGTCGCTGTCGGCGTCGTTTTCCTCGCCCAACTCATCGGCCATGTCGAGATGGGCGATCAGGTCGCGGATGGTCTCGGCGAACAGGCGCTGATTGTCGACCGTGTGGGACAGGCGATCGAGATCGGTGCCGGCCTTTTCCTCGATCCAGTCACGCCACAGATCGACCAGCCGTGCCGCGCCGTCCGGTGGCGCCTCGCCGGTCAGACGCTGGCGTACCATCAACGCCAGGGCATCTTCCAGGGGCGCGTCGGCGCGTTCGGTCACCTCGTCATAGTTCGACCGGAAATACCGGTCCTCGATCATGGCGCTCAAATTGGCCTTCACGCCGGGCATGCGCCGGGCGCCGACGGCTTCGCATCGGGCCTGCTCCACGGCTTCGTAGACGGCCCGGGCATTGCGGCCTTCGGGCATCAGCCGGCGGTGCAGCTTGGTATCGTGGCAGGCGAGCTTCAGGGCGAAGGAATCGCCGATGCCGCGGGTGATCGCCACATCGCGGGCGGTCAGGCGGCGCGGCGGTTCGGGCAGGCGTGCGGTGGCGCCGGTGAGCCCGGGCCGGTCGGCGGCGAAACTGATCTCAAGCTCGGGATCGCCACAGATGGCGCGCATGGTGCCGGCCACGGCGCGCTTGAACGGCTCGGCGGGTGATTCGCCTTTGGTGTTGGAGGTGGCCATGAATCAGAACACAGTCAGGTCGTCACCACATTGACCGCCGATTCGGGCAGTTCCTCGCCCATGCAGCGCTGATAGAATTCGGCGACCTGCTGGCGCTCCAGTTCATCGCACTTGTTCAAGAACGTGGTGCGGAAGGCGAAGGCCAGATCATCGAAGATCACCGCGTTTTCCGCCCAGGTGATCACCGTGCGCGGGCTCATCACCGTCGAGATGTCGCCATTCATGAAGGCATTGCGGGTCAGGTCTGCCACGCGCACCATTTTCGACACCGTGTCGCGGCCTTCGTCGGTCTGATAGTGCTTGGCCTTGGAGAGCACGATCTCCACTTCGTCGTCATGGGGCAGGTAATTGAGGATGGTGACGATCGACCAGCGGTCCATCTGGCCCTGATTGATCTGCTGGGTGCCGTGATAAAGGCCGGACGTGTCGCCCAAGCCCACCGTATTGGCGGTGGCGAACAGGCGGAAGGCGGGATGCGGGCGGATCACCCGGTTCTGATCGAGCAGGGTGAGGCGGCCCTGGACCTCCAGGACGCGCTGGATGACGAACATGACGTCCGGGCGGCCGGCATCATATTCGTCGAACACCAAGGCGGTGTTGGTCTGGATCGCCCAGGGCAGAATGCCGTCCCGGAATTCGGTGACCTGCTGGCCGTCGCGGACCACGATGGCATCCTTGCCGACCAGATCGATACGGCTGATATGGCTATCGAGATTGACCCGCACGCAGGGCCAGTTCAGCCGGGCGGCCACCTGTTCAATATGGGTCGACTTGCCGGTGCCGTGATAGCCGGTGACGATGACCCGGCGGTTATGGGCAAAGCCGGCGAGGATGGCGAGCGTGGTCTCGCGGTCGAACAGATAATCGGGATCGAAGTCCGGCACATGTTCGGTGGCCTCCGAATAGGCCGGGACTTCCAAGTCCGTATCAATGCCGAAAACCTGCCGAACGGACACTTTCATGTCCGGCAAGCCGGCAGTCTCGTGAGCCACGTCAGTCATCTTACCTCCGTTGCCCGCGGCGCGGGCCGGTTGTCATCGTCTTTCCTCGAAAAGCCGCCAAGATCAGCAAAACCCGGCGGATTTAAGGTGGTTATAGGCCTGAATTATCTGTCTCAGCCGGTCTTCACTCCCACGGTCCCCGCCATTTGCATCAGGATGGTGCCGTTTGACAAGCTCCTTGTAACGCGTCTTGATGTCTTTGGCCGATGCGGTTTCGTCCAATTGCAGGACTTCAAAGGACCGCGATTCCAACCGCTTCAGCCGGCGGCGGCGCGGTTCGGTGGGATCGCCCGAGCCGGCAAAGGGCCCCTCCTCGAACAATCCGAACGGATCGCCCGCCTGGCCGGTCCAGCGTTTGGCCGGTTCCTCGCCGGGTGCCGCCTGGCCGCTGCCGTGACGGTTGATGCCGATGGTCCAGGTCGGGCGGTGTCCGGTCAGCGAATCCTTCTGGTATTTGGCGACCGCGGCATCATTCATGCCGTTGAAATAATTGTAGGATTTGTTGTAGAGGCGGACGTGGTCGATACAGAAATTATAGTACTGGCCCTCGTAATTGCGGCCCACCGGCGCCCGATGGGTGCCCGGCCGGCCGCAACCCTCCCAATCGCAGTCGGGCTCCTTGGGCGGATTGAGGCGATCCTCCTCCGGCTTGACGCGAATGCGATCGAAATATTTTGAATCCAGTTTCATTGGTCCGATTTGGATCAGCGGTGATGTAGCCGGTGCGTCCGGCCGGCGGCCGGCAAACCGCAAAGCGCGAAACTATAGCAGATAATCGGTTCGCGCGCGCGCGACAAGGGCGTAACCAATCAGATCCCGATTGCTCTGTTGTTAAGAAACCGCTGATTCCTTAATAAGGTCAGTCCCCAATTCTTACGAGACTTCCGCCATGACAACCATGCGTGACCGCATCATCGACAAGTTAACCGCCGAATTGGCGCCGGAAACACTGGAGGTGATCGACGAATCGGATCACCATGCCGGTCATGCGGGCTGGCGGGAAGGCGGCGAGACCCATTTTCGGGTGAAAATCGTCGCGCCGGCCTTTGCCGGTTTGTCCCGCCTGCAACGACATCGGCGGATTAACGAGATCCTGGCCGATGAACTGAGTGGCGGCGTGCATGCGCTGGCGATCGAGGCGATGCCGCCGACATGAATTGACATGTCCGCTCGTTTCCTTGCGACGCGCTCCCGACCCGACCAGAAGTTCTTGTCGTGGGTACAAGTGGCCGAATGCCCGATTGCCGGGCCAGAGTTAGTTTTGGCTCAACTGGCTTGCCGGAACAACGGGCGGCCACGCAGGACCGCCCTTGGTATAATACCCTGCAACGCGTGTCCTATTCGTCTTCTTCTTCGTGGTGCAGGTCGGCGACGCCCACCCAGCGGCCGAAATCCGGTTCCGCCGTTTCCTGGCCGGCGTCGATAATCCCGCGGCGGATGGATCGGGTGCGGGTGAAGAGGTCGAACAATTTGTCGCCCTCGCCCCAGCGGATCGAGCGCTGCATGGCCACCAGATCCTCGGTGAAGCGGGCCAGCACTTCCAGGATCGCCTCCTTGTTGTGCAAGCACACATCGCGCCACATGGTGGGATCGGAGGCGGCGAGCCGGGTGAAGTCGCGAAAACCGCCGGCGGAATATTTCATGACTTCCGATTCGGAGACCACCGATTCCAGATCGGCCGCCGTGCCGACAATATTGTAGGCGATCAGATGCGGCAGGTGCGAGGTGATGGCGAGCACCAGGTCGTGGTGGTCCGGGCTCATGGTCTCCACGTGGCTGCCGCAGGCGCGCCAGAAGCCGGCAAGCCGCTCCACGGCCTGCGGGTCGGCACCATCGGGCAGGGTGAGGATGCACCAGCGGTTTTCGAACAATTCGGCAAATCCGGCATCGGGACCGGATTGCTCAGTGCCGGCCACGGGATGACCGGGAATGAAATGCACGTGATCCGGCAGATGCGGGCCCATGGCCGCTATGACATCGCCCTTGACGGAGCCTACATCGGTGACGATAGCGCCGGCCCTCAGGACCGGCGCTATCTGTTCGGCGACCGGGCCGACGGCGCCGACGGGCACGCAGACAATCACCAAGTCGGCGTCTTGCGCGGCCTTGGCGGTATCCAACGTGTAGCTGTCGCCGAGATCCAGCTCTCTCGACCGGTCCAGTGTCTCCTGGCGGCGGGTGGTAACGGCAATATGGCCGGCAAGGCCATCGCGGCGGATCACCCGGGCGAGCGACGACCCGATGAGGCCGATGCCGATCAGGGCGATTTTCTCGAAATGGCGGGTCATGCGTCGCCTCGATCCAGAAAATCCTTGAGCACCGATACAGTCAGCCGATTGGCCTCCTCGGTGCCGATGGTCATGCGCAGGGCGTTGGGAAAGCCGTAATTGGCGACACCGCGCAGGACGACGCCGCGGGACGACAGATAGTCCTCCGCTTCCGGCGCGCGCCGGCCGTCTTCATCGGGAAAGTGCACCAGAACGAAATTGCCGGCGCTGGGGGTGACGGTCAGGCCGAGGGCGGTTAATTGCCCGCTCACCCAGGGCAGCCATTGCTCGTTATGGGCGACGGCGTTCTCGACGAAATCCCGGTCCCTGATCGCCGCGATGCCGGCGGCAATTGCCGGACCGGTGACATTGAAGGGGCCGCGAATGCGGTTTAAGGCGTCGATTACGTGGTCGGGCCCATAGGCCCAGCCCAGACGCAGATTGGCGAGCCCGTGAACTTTTGAATAGGTGCGGGTCATGATCACGTTTTGCGCATTGGCCACCAATTCGATACCCGCCTCGTAATCGTTGCGCCGGACATATTCCGCATAGGCCGCATCGACCACCAGCAATGTGGTCGCCGGCAGACCGGCATGGAGCCGGCGCAGTTCGTCATGGGCGAGATAGGTGCCCGTCGGATTGTTGGGATTGGCCAGAAACACCACCTTGGTGCGCGTCGTCACGCGATCCAGGATGGCATCCACGTGTGCGGTGAGCTCGGTTTCCGGCGCCACGACCGGGGTCGCGCCGGTTGCGAGAATGGCGATTTTGTAGACCAGGAAACCATGTTCGCAATAGACCGCCTCGTCCCCGGGGCCGAGATAGGCACCGGCGATCAGGTTAAGGATTTCGTCGGAGCCGTTGCCGCAGATCAGCCGGTCGGCATTCAGGCCGTAGACGCCGGCAATGGCGTCGCGCAATTCGGTGGCCGCACCGTCGGGATAGAGTTCCAATTCGTCGGCGAGTGCCCGATAGGCCGCTATGGCTTTCGGGCTGGCGCCGAGCGGCGATTCATTGGACGACAATTTAAAGGTCTTCGCGCCGCCGGTGGATTTCGACTTACCGGGCACATAGGGGGCGATCTTCAATACCCCCGGCTGAGGTTCGGGCCGCTGCGGTGGACTTTCGGCGGTCATGACTTCTTCTCCTCGGCCCCATGCACGAGGCCGTACCTTCGCTCACTCAGGTCATTACAAGATAATCGGCGCGGCATAGCCGCCGACCGGTTGCACAAAATCCGCCGGCCATCCGGCTTCGGCCAGTTGGCTTTTTAAGCTTTCCGCCGTTTCGGCGCGCGGGGCGGCGATCAGATAGGACTGGCCGCCATCCGCCGGAGCCTGCGCGACCGCCTCCAGGTCATGCGGCAGGGCCGGGGTGTCCGCGGTCCCGGCGGTTACCGCGAAAAGATTGATCTCCGGCTGCACCGGATCGGCCAGGGGCGGCGCGACGACCAGGGCCGGCAGTGCTTTGGCGCGGCCGGTCTCTTGAACAAAGGGCAGGCGGGCGATCACCCTTGGGCCGCCGTCAAGATCAAGGTCATGCCACCAGGGCGCGTCATCGGTCCGGCGGATCGGAATGATTCCGAGATCGGCATTCGATTTCGCCACCGCCTCCATCACATCGGCGACACAGGCATGGGTTTGGACCGGGACGGTGAAACCGAACTGGAATCGGGCGAGTTGCAGGCAGTCCGCGTCGTCGTCGCCTGCCGGCACATGCACACGATATGCCTGCTGCAGGTAGGTGAAGGTGGAGATGATTTCGCGCCAGAAATGCTCGATCGTGGCAATCGGCAGGGCGCCGTCGTGGCGGGCGACCAGGCGGCGCATCATATCGGCCTCGCGGGCCGGCCGGAAGGCGGAGCCGGACCCGCCGCTCTTCTTCACGCGGATCAAGGTCTCGATGATCGAGGCACGCTCGATCAACAGGCGATGGATCGATTCATCGATGGTGTCGATGCGCGCGCGCAGTTGCGCCAGCGATGTGGCGCGAGCGGCGGCGGTGACTTGCGGATCCGGCGTTTCTGCCATGGTTTACATCCTTCGCCGGGCGCGGCCCGACACGGGCGCCATTCATAGGAGAGCGGATTGGCAAAAGCAAAGGAAATGGTGACGGCGGGGCGGGGCGCAGGACGCCGGCGGGTAGACGGAGAACCGAGCCGTAGTCTAAAGATTGGCTGCTGGTATGCGAATGCGATCGCTTTAATCGGACCTGAACCGGCCGGTGCTGCGAGACTGAACGGTATTGCCGTATCGACGCTCAAGAGGAGCAACACGATGACTGACAGACAACTCA
Organism: Rhodobiaceae bacterium; assembly: GCA_965224185.1. Lineage (GTDB taxonomy): Bacteria > Pseudomonadota > Alphaproteobacteria > Rhizobiales. The sequence continues at coordinate 2,713,247 of OZ245042.1, forward strand.
AGATAATCGGCTGGGGCTATGAGGGCGAGGAGATTTCCGACGACGAACACCGGATGATCGACGACCGGTTCCGGGGGCGGTTTAGCGGCGATTTCGACATCCGTGAGGCCCCGACCGAGGATGCGATTGATGTGCACGCGTCCCGCCTTGACGTGCCGGCAAATCTCGCCGATTTCGCGACCACCGCCAAGCGTGACCGCCTGGTGCACACCTATGGCAAGTCGTTCCCCGACTATGCCCGGGCTTTCGAAGGTGACTTCGCGAACGCGCCGGACATTGTCGCCTTCGCCCGATCGGAATCCGATATCGAGGCGGTCTACGATTATGCGTCCGGCGCCAATGTGGCCGTGATCCCGTTTGGCGGGGGGACGTCCGTCGTCGGCGGGGTCGAGCCGGCGGTCGGTGCCGGCTACAACGGCACCATCAGCCTCGATCTGACGCGGCTCGACAAGATCCTGGAGATCGACAAGACCAGCCGCGCGGCGCGCATTCAAGGCGGCATCCGGGTGCCGGCACTGGAAGCTCAATTGAAGGAACACGGCCTGACGCTGCGCCACTTTCCCCAGAGCATGAAAATGGCCAGCCTCGGCGGCATGATCGCGACCCGCGCCGGCGGGCATTTCGCGACGCTCTATACCCATATTGACGAGTTCGTCGAAAGCATCCGGACCGTGACGCCGATGGGCGTCATGGACAGTCGCCGTTTGCCGGGCTCGGGTGCCGGCCCGAGCCCGGATCGCCTGGTCATCGGATCGGAAGGGGCGCTCGGCATCATCACCGAGGCCTGGATGCGCCTGCAGGACAGGCCGACCTATCGTGCCGGCACGGCTGTCCTGTTCGATGACGTGTACAAGGCGGTCGAAGCCGTTCGTGTCATCTGCCAGGCAGCCCTTTATCCGGCTAATGTTCGCCTTCTCGACTCGCGTGAGGCGGCTAATAATGGGTTTGGTGACGGCAAGCAAACGGTCGTCGTTCTGGCGTTTGAAAACAACGATCACCCGGTGGATCCGTGGATGGATCGCGCGTTGGAAATCTGCCGCGATCATGGCGGCACTTATGACGATGCGGCCGCCAAAAGCGGCGAAGGTCATCTGAGCGGTGCCGCCGGCGCCTGGCGCCATGCCTTCATCCGCATGCCGTTCTATATGAAGGCCCTTGTCGGGATGGGCATCATTACCGATACGTTCGAAACATCGATCACCTGGGACCGGTTTGCCGCACTTTATCAAAACGTGATGGCGGTCATGGAGGACGCCATGCGCGAGGTGACCGGACAGCCGGGAAGCGTATCGTGCCGGTTTACCCATTGCTATCCGGATGGTCCGGCGCCCTATTTCTCCTTCCACGCCAAGGGACGCCACGGCGCCCTGGTCGACCAGTGGCTGGCCATCAAGTCGAAAGCGCTCGACGCGGTCATCGCCCATGGCGGAACGGTGACCCATCACCATGCCGTCGGCCGCGACCATATGCCTTGGTATCAGCAACAGCGCCCCGAACTGTTTGGCGCCGCCCTGTCCGGTGCCAAGGCGCGCCTGGATCCGAGCGGTATTCTCAATCCGGGCGTGATCGTGCCGGCGCGGCCGAATGGATCGTCGAGGCGGTCCTGATCGCCACGAAGGATCGGGAGACCTTTGTTGCGCGGGACCGGGTATGGCGGGTCAAGCGCGATCTGACGTGAACACCGGACCGGTCATTGTCATTGTCTGACCCGGGTCGGCGTAGCGCCTTGTGGAATCAAGACCGGCCGCAGGGCCCGCAATCCCCGCCGCTTGCCGGCCGGCACGCCCTGATAGAGTTGCTTGCTGGCTTCCACCACGATGACGCCGGCAAAAGCCGGCCACAGGCGGTTGCCCATCTGCTCCCATATATTGGAGGAGCGCACCAACCAGTTGCGGGCGGCCGGCGGCATATGCAGGGCCATGGCCCAATTGGTGGGCACGAACAGGCTCTCGCGCAGCAAAGCGGTCAACTGGCCGCGACTGAAGGGGCGGCCATAGCCGAACGGCGTGGTTTCCACGCGGCTCCACATGCCGCGGCGATTGGGGGCGATGATCAGAAGCCGGCCGCCGGGCGCCAGGACACGCCACACTTCGCGCAGCAATTCGCCGGGACTGTCGGTGTTTTCCAGGCTGTGGGCCACCAGCACCCGGTCAATCGACGCATCGGGCAGGGGCAGGTAGTCATCGAGGATCAGGGCGGAGGCGGACGCACCGCCATTGGGCCAATTGACCACACCCTGGGCGGCGGGCATGAAGGCCAGAGCGCGCTCCGCGGCGTCGCGATAGGGTTCAAGATAGGGGGTTGCGTAGCCGAGGCCGAGCAGGCGCTCGCCGTCGGCGGCCGGCCAGATCTCGGCAAGACGGGCGGCAATGCGGCGGCGGGCGAGGTCGCCCAGAGTGCCGCCATAAAATGCCTTCAGATCAACCACATCCAGATACATGGGATCGGTCTCGTCCTTGACTTGCCGCCAGTCGGGCGCCCGTTGTGCCTTGGCCAGAGACTATGCGCAGCGCGGCGCTATTCCAAGTCACCATGATTGCGGCGACGCGGGTTGGCCGGACCCGTCGGGGTGGGGGCCGAAATTCCCGAGCAGCCGACCGCGCCCGGCGCGGTGGCCGGATTTATGGTGCTTGCCGCTGGTATTTGCCTGGCGTCGGTGTTAGCTGTGACGTTGCGGGTCGGGCGGACCGCCGGGCCGCGAAATACCTTGTTTCCAGAGGAACCCGATCATGGCCAGTTTCGAAATCCGCCAATTTCCCTGTTTGAGCGATAATTACGGGGTGTTGATCCATGATCCCGACAGCGGCCAGACGGCGGCCATCGACGCGCCGGAAGAGGGCCCGGTCACGGCCGCGCTCGCCGAGGCCGGGTGGACGCTCAGCCACATTTTCGTCACCCATCATCATTTCGATCATGTGGGCGGGATCGCTGCCCTGAAAGCAGCCTGCGGATGCACGGTGATCGGACCGCGCGGCGAGGCCGACAAGATCGACGGGCTCGACGAGACGGTCGGCGACGGCGACAGCTTCACATTCGGCGGCAAGTCGGTGCAAGTTATCGAGACACCGGGACACACGCTCGGCCAGGTCGCTTATTGGATCGAGGACGAGGCGGTGGCCTTTACCGGGGATACATTGTTCGCGCTGGGCTGCGGGCGGGTATTTGAGGGGACGCCGCAGATGATGTGGGCGTCGTTGGAAAAATTGCGGGCCCTGCCGCCGGAGACACGGATCTATTGCGGCCACGAATATACGCTCGCCAATGGCAAATTCGCGGTCACGGTTGATCCGGACAACGCCGAACTGGCGGCGCGGCTGGCGGAGATCGAGGCATTGCGGGCCGCCGACAAACCGACCTTGCCGACGACGATGGACCTGGAACTGAAGACCAATCCGTTCCTGCGTCCGGACGATCCGGGCGTGCAGGCGGCGGTCGGCATGGTGGGTGCCGCCGCCGACCAGGTCTTCGCGGAGATCCGCAGCCGCAAGGATAATTTTTAGAGCGTGTCGGGTTCAATCTGATTCACAGCAACCCCGCTTGTCATTCCCGCGAAAGCGGGAATCCAGGGCCAAGAAAACACCGCCCTTTGCCTGTTACCCTGGATTCCCGCTTTCGCGGGAATGACTGTTCATGGTTCATATTGAACCCGACCAAACGCAACCCGTATTTGGGCGTGTTTCGGCGGAACGGATCGACCGGTAATGTTCCGCGGTCAGTTCCGCCTTCCGCAGGAACGACCGTCTACGCCTTTGCATCCGGTGGATCGCGAAACGCCTCAAACATAGGCCCCCGTATCGCGGCCGTTGCGCAACAGGGCCGTGCGCAGCTTCTGCAGGGCGCGGCATTCGATCTGGCGCACCCGTTCCTTGGAAATGCCGAGCTTGCGGCCGAGCGCTTCCAGGGTGGCGCCGTCTTCCGACAGGCGGCGTTCGCGCACGATGCGCAGTTCCCGGTCGTTGAGCACGGACAGCGCCGAATGCAGCCACTCGCTCCGCCGTTTGGCATCGAGGGAAACACCCACGGTCTCGTCGGGCAGCGGCTTGTCACAGACCAGAAAGTCCTGGCGGTCCGAGCCGGTCTCGTCGGATTCCACTACCGGCGTGTTTAGCGACAGGTCGGGACCCGACAAGCGCGAATTCATCAACGCCACGTCGTCGCGAGAAACGCCGATCGCCATGGCGATTTCCTTGAACATTTCGCTTTCAGCGCGCGGCGATCCCGATTGTGCCAACCGCGCGCGCAACCTGCGCAGATTGAAGAACAGGGCCTTTTGCGCCGAACTGGTACCGCCCCGCACGATCGACCAATTGCGCAGGATGTAGTCCTGCACCGAGGCGCGGATCCACCAGGTCGCATAGGTGGAGAAGCGCACATTGCGTTCCGGCTCGAACCGCGCCGCCGCCTCCAGAAGACCGACATGGCCCTCCTGGATAAGGTCGTTCATGGGCAAGCCGAAATGGCGGAAACGGGCGGCGACAGCGATAACCAGGCGCATGTGAGCCCGCGTCAGTCGATGCAAGGCCGCCTGATCTTCGTTGTCCCGCCAGCGGACCGCGAGATCGTGTTCCTCTTCGCGCTCCAGATAGGGTGCATCCATCGCCGCCGCGATGATGCGGCGGCCGGATCCCGGGTTGTCTGCCATATATTACCACCCCTTTTGTTGCCTTCGCGGCGGAGTGGCGGCCGAAACAATCTCACGTGTAAGCAATTGGCCAGCATTCCCAAACGCGAATATGCACGGGATACTAGTTAATATTACTTACCGCAGAAACCCCCAATTATCAGGAAATTTACGTAATCACAAAATATTGATCAAGGTGCGTCAAGCTGCCTCATCCTGGCTGTCGCCATCCTCGGCCTCTTCCTCCGCCTTGGCACCGCGACGCGGGCTCTTGGCGAGGTTCTGTTCGATCAGGCGGATCGCCTCGGTCTCGGAAATTTTGCGCACGGACGCAATCTCCCGGACCATCCGATCAAGGGCGGCTTCATAAAGCTGACGCTCGGAATAGGATTGTTCGGGCTGGGTCTCGGAGCGATAAAGATCGCGCACCACCTCGGCAATCGATCCCAGGTCGCCGGAATTGATCTTCGCCTCATATTCCTGCGCCCGGCGGCTCCACATGGTGCGCTTGATCCGCGCCCGGCCGGTGACGATCTTCAATGCCTTGTCGACGGCATCGGAATCGGCAAGCTTGCGCATGCCGACCGAGGCGACCTTGGCGACCGGAACCCGCAGCGTCATTTTGTCCTTCTCGAACTTGATGACAAACAGTTCCAGTTTATGCCCGGCAACCTCCTGCTCTTCGATAGACACGATCTGGCCGACGCCATGGGCCGGATAGACGATGAATTCCTTGGTCCGGAAGCCCTGCCGCTGCGACGCTTTCTTGGTAGTGGTTGCCATACGCCTGTAAACTCCTGCGTTCTTATCTGGTCGAGCCGGTGAATGGTGCCGCTCGGCAAGACCTCTCTTAAGCCGAACATCGTTCGACCATCGTTTCGGGCCCATCTACCGTCCGATCGCGGCATGCGATGTCCGCCGGACAGGCAATGCGCCTATTTTTCCGTCACTCGAATTGGATCGTCACCCGCTCGGTTTCGGCCACGTTCGTGAAGCCAAGCAATCCTGCGTGGCCGCCAATTTCAGTCATAAAAAAAGCCTCGTTGGCGAGGTCGGTGCAAGCGGTGCTAATTCGACTGTATGGTCAACATTATCACAAAATCGGGCAATTTTCAAATAGTTGCACGAAATAACCTAAATTTAACTATTAGGTGATTACGGCCCGGGCCGGCGGCGGGCCGAGCGGCGCAAGTTTCGTGCGCAGTCCGTGCGTAAAAAGACCTATTCAGTCTCCCTGGCCCGGTTCCTTGGAGAAAAATTTCTCAAACTTGCCGGCGACCCCATCAAACTCCGTGGCGTCGGCCGGCTGCTCCCGCTTGATTGTGATATTCGGCCACTTCTCCGCATATTCGGTATTGACCTCAAGCCATTTCTCCAGGCCGGGTTCGGTATCGGGCTTGATGGCCTCGGCCGGACATTCCGGTTCGCAGACACCGCAATCGATGCATTCGTCGGGGTGAATGACCAGCATATTCTCGCCCTCGTAAAAGCAATCCACGGGGCACACTTCGACGCAATCCATGTACTTGCAGCGAATGCAATTGTCGGTGACCAAATATGTCATCGGCGGTATCCTTTGCGGGGGTCCGGTCGGCGGCGGATCATGGTATCCGCCGGGCGGTTGGGTAGCGGCTTTCCACGGCCAACGCAAGGGTGAATCGGTCAGCGGACCGGCCGGTCGCGGCGCAGCGCGTCCATTTGCCGGCGCTGCCGTTTTGTCGGCCGGGCGCCGGCGCGCCGTTCCGGCTCCGTTTGCGGTGTCGGCTCGGGGGGCGGGGTGAGGTCGTCATAAAGCGTCACAGCGGCGCTGGCCGGACCGCGGCGCTCGGCAAAGGCGGCAACGCGCAGAACCCGCACCCGGCGCGGCAAGGTGATGGTCAGCACATCACCGACGCGCACGGTGGCGCTGGCATTCGTCACCTTGACCCGGTTGAGGCGCACATGGCCGGACAGGGCCAGCTTCTTGGCCAGCGTGCGGGTCTTTACCACGCGGGCGAACCAAAGCCATTTATCGATGCGTTGCCGGTCAAATGATCCCGTGTGATCGGACAATGCTCTATTCGCCATCCTTTTCCAGTTGCGCCTTCAAGCCGGCCAGGGCGGCGAAGGGGGAATCGGGATCAACCGCCGGCTGCTTCGGTTTGTCGCTGCCGGTCTTACGGGATTTGTTACCGGATCGGCCGGGCCCGCCCTTGCCGGACGGCGGTCGTCCGTCGCGGCGGTTCTGGCGTCCGGCCTTGGCACCCTTATGGCGCTTGCCGGCGCCCTCCGACTTGCGACGGTCGGATCGGCCGGGCCGCCATATTTCAAGGTATTGCGGTTCGTCGCTCGCAGGCTCCGCCGCGGCGGCGGGCTCTTTGCCGGCATTCGCCGTTGCGTCCGCTTGCGGCCCGGAATTTGCGGCCTGGTCGGGCGCGGCTTCCCCTTGACTTGGCGCCGCGGCGTCGAGCGCATCAACGGGAGCCGGTGCAGCATCGGGCAGCTCTTGTGAATCGTCGGCGGCGGGGGCCGCATCCTTTTCAAGGGCCGATATGGGCGCCTCTTCGGTCACCTGCGGCGCGGTCGCCGGTTCGGAGTGATCGGCCGGCGGTCCTGGCGCGTCGGCTCCCTCCGGCGCCGCGGACTCCGCGGCGCTGTCCTCCGCGGCGATCGGCGGGCTCTCGGCGTCCTTGCCGTCCTGCGGCGATTTCCCCGCATCCGCCGCCGCGTCGGTTGCCGGTTGCTGTTCGCCGGTATCTGCTCTCGGCGCGATCCGGCGTCGCTCCAGGCGGTACCCCAAAGCCCTCAGCACGGAATTGAAATCCTCGCCGGAGCAGCCGAGCAGCGAGGTCATTGCCACGGTCACGGTAAAGCCGCCACCGGCCACGGCACCCTCGGGCGGTTCGTCGCCGGCTGGTCCGGGGCGCCACGACAGGATCGGACGGATCAGGTCGGCGAGCCGCTCCAGAATGTCGATACGCACCGCCCGGCCGCCGCACAACTGGTAGCCGACGACCGCGTAAAGTCCGCCTTCGATCGCCTTGTCGATGGGGATTGACGTGCGCCCGGATGCCGACAATTGCGGTAACTCGGCTAGGCCGTTGATGTCCGGGCCGCCATGGCTCAGCGCCCAAAGCAGGGCCATCAACTCGCTCGGCGCCGGTTTCAGGAGCACAGGAACATAAATATTGTAGGCGCCGAACCGGACCCCGTAGCGGCGCATGACGGCGCGTGCGGTCTGGTCGATCTGGCGCACGTCGTCGGCGACGTCCTGGCGCCGGACGATGCCCAAATTCTCAACGATGCGGAAGGCCAGGCCGCGTGCCAGGCCGTCGAGATCAGCGGCCGATGCCAGATCGACAAGCGGTTTTAAAAGGGTTTCGATGCGATTGGTCAGCCATAATTGCAGCCGGTCCTGGACCTTGTCGCGCGACGGGCCGCTCAAATGCTCGTCGGCCAGGATGACGATATTCGGGTGCAGGGCGTCGGCGCCGCCGGTCAGTTTGGCGACCTCCTCGCCGCGCCAGCGCAGGGCGCCGTCGCTGGAGAGCACGAAATCGTTATTGGGCGCGGCGGCGAGCCGGTCCGCCCGGGCGTCGATTTCGGAGGCCAATGCCTTCATCGCCGCGGCCCGCAAGGCCTTGCCGTCGGCATTGTCGGCATGGCTTTCGGGGCGAAACCGGAACCCGTTCAAATGGCCGACATGCTGCCCCTCGACCCGGACCTCGCCCAGGCCGGTGATCTCGGCTTCCAACATGGCATTTTCCCTCAGCCGTCTCATGAGGACGCTTGTTCTGCGGTCGACGAACCGCTGGGTCAGTTTTTCATGCAGCGCATCGGACAGCCGATCCTCCACCGATCCGGTGCGTTGGCGCCAATAATCGGGATCATCCAGCCAATCGGCCCGATTGGCGACGAAGGTCCAGGTGCGAATGTGGGCGATCCGGTTGGCCAGGGTGTCGATGTCGCCCTCGGCCTTGTCGGCATGGTCGACCTGGCGGGCGAACCAATCCTCCGGCAGGCGCCCGTCCTGGCGCAGGTGGCAGTAGATGTCCTCCACCAGCTCGGCATGATTGGCCGGCGCGATCTTGCGGTAATCGGGGACCTGGCAGACGTCCCATAACAGGCCGACCGCTTTGGAATCGGTGGTCAGGCTGCGGATGGCGTCGTTCCTGGCGGCATGGTCGAGGGCGGTCAGGTCCGGCGCCGGCGGCGCGCGGGTCAGTCCGGGCTCTGAGGGGATCTGGTCGAGGGACGCCTGCAGGGTTTCGATAGTGGCGAAATCCAGTTGCGCATTGCGCCATTGCAGCATGCGCAGGGGCTCGAAGGCGTGGCTTTCGAGCGCCTCCACCAGGCTGTCCTCGAACGGGGCCACGCGGCCGGTGACACCGAATGTCCCGTCGCGCATGTGGCGCCCGGCGCGCCCGGCGATCTGTCCCAATTCGGCCGGCGTCAGGGCGCGGAACTGATAGCCGTCGAATTTGCGGTTTGCGGCGAAGGCGACATGGTCGACATCCAGGTTCAGCCCCATGCCGATGGCATCGGTGGCAACCAGGAAATCGACATCGCCCGCCTGGAACAACTTGACTTGCGCATTGCGGGTGCGCGGGCTCAAGGATCCCATGACCACGGCGGCGCCGCCGCGCTGGCGCTTGATGAGTTCGGCGATCGCATAGACTTCGTCGGAGGAAAAGGCGACCACCGCGGAGCGCACGGGCAGGCGGGTGATTTTCTTCTGGCCGGCATAAGTGAGCACCGACATGCGCGGCCGGGTGACCACATTGAGGCCGGGCAGAAGCTTTTCCAGAAGCGGGCGTATGGTGGCGGCACCCAGAAGCAGGGTCTCCTCGGTGCCGCGCAGGTTCAAGATACGGTCGGTGAAAACATGGCCGCGCTCCAGGGCGCCGGCAATCTGCACTTCGTCGATGGCCACGAAGGCGGCATCGGTCTGACGCGGCATGGCCTCCACGGTGCACACCCAATAGCGAGGATCGGCGGGCACGATGCGTTCTTCGCCGGTGACCAGCGCGACGCTGTCGGCGCCGGCGCGATCGACGATGCGGCCATAGACCTCCCGTGCCAAGAGCCGCAGGGGCAGGCCGATGACGCCGGATTTGTGACCGACCATGCGCTCGATCGCCAGATGGGTCTTGCCCGTATTGGTGGGACCCAAAATGGCGGTCACGGTTCTGGAACGTATGGCGGGGGGTAGCGGCGCAGGGGCGGTGGCGGTCATGGAGGCCGAATGTGTCTGATTTAATCCACTAGGATGGGCGATCGAAAGCCTGCGGCGCTAGGGCAAAACGCTAAAATCCGTCAAGACTGACTGTGTCGATTGATCGTCGGCATTCATAGCATAGCAATACCGTATTTGCCGGTGTTTTCAATAACCGGAATCGGATTCCGGTAAATTCGGCGACCGTCGCGTGTTAACAACCAGAACGAGTCTTGAACAAAAGACGTCCGAATCGCTGACTCTTGAAGATTCAGGATTCGTTCACGGCCACATATGGACAAAAAATCGGCGTCAACCACAACATCCAGATTCGGGCGATTCCCAAAAAGAAGAGTCGCGCCAATATGTTAACCATACCGTCCGCCACGGCCGGGCGTCTCGATATAATGCGAATTCGTTAATGGAATGAAGCGCCTGGCTCCGCGGCCGGTTAACGTTTAAGCCGAACCGGGAACATCAAGTGTACGAATCACCGATTGTAGCGATGTTCTGACTTCGTTCCCGTCTAGGCCTAGTGGCCGTGTCGGCTAGGGACCGATATGTGGGGCGGCCGCCGCGCCCGGAGCAAACATGGTCATGGTGCGGGGAGCGCTACGTTAACGATATTGTGCTGAACCGGGACAGGCCGGTGCATGGTTACATGACGGTGCGGATGTATTGGTCCGCACACTCGTTTTGGTCCTTAAAATCGGACAAACCGCCTGGCGCCGGATGCATATTGTGTTGTCTTTGCCCGGCTTGACCGGGCGATCCAGTAACCAGTGTTTTTCATTTTTGGAGCATAACCCAATCATTACGCACCAACCGCCGACCGACGTGTTTACTGGGTCGCCCGGTCAAGCCGGGCGAAGACAGGGTTAAGTTTATACCAGTATCAGCGCATAGTCGCCGCGGCGTGCTGCGCCTTGACCGATATCGTCCGACTTGAATTCGTGCATGCAAAGAAACATCGGTCCTTTGTGGCGCCAATGATGACCGATAAAGAGAGTGCGCAATATTCCGGTTGGCACGCCTTAATGTCCATTGGAACGCCACGAATGTCCGCTGACGTCGTCAGACGGCGTGCTCTGCCGGGGGGCGGCTAATCAGCTTGCGCCAGGCGTCCGGTCTTCATGCTGATATTGCGGGCCTCGACGACCAGCGGGCCGGCCTTGGTGCGAATGGAGGCCCGGAGCGGCACGAGGTAAGGCAATTGCCCGATCGGCGCCAACCAGATGTCCATGTCGCGATTGTTTTGAAGATACTTGACCGAACGGCGGGCCGGACGATGGCCGGCGACCGGAACCCAACGCGCCTTGCAGACGACCACGGAGCCGGCATAGCCCTTGAAGCTGACCTTGCGGGTCTCCTTGTAGGACAGGCGAATGTCGTAGCGGGTCCAACCGTCGAAAATCGGCAGGGTCCGGTTGCAAGCGGCCGCGTTCAGGGCGGTGCCCGTCCGGGCGAGCGGCATCAGGATGGCGCTGACCGGGTCCAGAACGCCGCGTCGATGGGCCTTGGTGACCGGTACGCGGTCGGGGCGCTTCTTCAATTTCGGCCGTACATTCAGCGAGCGTATGGCGCCCGACTTCATGGACATGTCGACATTGCTCGGCTTTTTGTTGGTGACCGAGTTCAGGGTGTATTTGGCCGGTTTCACGCGGGCATCGGCGAGCCATCCGATGGACTTCGCGGAGCCCCTGGAGGTGAACGCGATGCGGCCGACACCGGAGGTCCGCATGCCGACCTGCATGGAATACGCGCGATCCTGGATGATCATCGACAAAGTGCCGCTGGCCACGGGGAATCCGGCGACGGAGACCGAATAGCGGGCGCCGACCCGCGCATCCGCCGCGTTAGCGGTTCCCGTCAAAGTCGGGCCTATAGTGATGATAGCGGCAATAAACGGTACCAGGCGGATTCGAAACATATGGCGCACGCCCCTATTGCGATCCCTTAATTCAATGGCGGCCACGGTTGACGTGGTCCGAACCCGAAATCAATAAATCGGCGGATTGCGACGATTGTTTGTCGCTATGGTAAGCGGACCGTTAACATCGGTCAAAAAACCTGCATCTCCCAGGGTCAGGACCCATAATTACCAGATAGGACAATTGTTTGATCTTGACGAGAATTCCGCCGCTCTCTATAGGAAGGCGGCTTTCCGACAGGGTTTGAACGAGATCGGCTCGACGAGCGTGCGGGCTCGGATGCAATGAAAGGTGATTTGTGATGGCACGGCGGTGCGAATTGACCGGCAAGGCGGTCCTGACCGGCAACAATGTGAGCCACGCCAACAACCGGACGCGGCGACGGTTTTTGCCCAATCTGTGCAAAGTCACCTTGATGAGCGAATCCCTTGGCCGCAGCTTCCGTCTTCGGGTTTCGGCCGCTGCCTTGCGGTCGGTGGAACATCGCGGCGGCCTTGACGCCTTTTTGATGAAGGCACGGGATGGCGCGCTGTCGCACCGGGCCCTGCAGGTCAAGCGCCAGGTGCAAAAGCAGGCGCAGGCCGAGGCGTCCTGACCCGGCGCCGACGCGCTGGCCCCACACATTTTATTGAAGCGAGAGTTATTCGTTTAGCGGCAGTTCCAGCTCCGCAACGATGGCCGCATGGACGCTGCCGGCCGGCCCGGGCGCATTGGGATCGGTGTCGTCCATCAGTGTTTCGTTGTAGATCTCTAACCACTGTAATCTTCCCGCAAGCACCCGATCGACCAGGATGTGGTCCGGGGTCAGCCGTTCACCGTCATGGAGCAGGGTATGGCGGGCGGTGCTTGCGTCCGGTTCCAGGGCGTGCAGTTCCTGCGCCCGCAGATCCGGATTGCCGGTATCCGCCGTGGCCGCCATGAGGATGCGCAAGGGCGCGTTGGCAAGGTCGGCATTGAAGTCGCCGGCGACGCAGATATGGGTGTCCGGCTCAGTATCGAAACAAGCATCAACCGCATGACGGACCTCCACCGCCTGGCCGATGCGCTTCATGGCCGCCTGGAAATAGCCCTCCGCCCAGCCGCGGCTGGTGCGCCAGCGATCGGCGGTTTCCTTCTGCCCCGGTACGGGAGCCGCCAGGGGGGCGCGGAAATGGACGTTGAAAACGGTGATCGCGCGGCCGCCGGGCATTGCGATACGGGTCCGCAAGGCCGGTCGGTCCCAGGCGATCGGCGCCGGGTCCCGGTCCGGCGGTACGGCGGTCGTCCGGCGCCAGCGCGGCGGATCGACAAAATCGTGGTGCAGGCTCTCAGCCTGGATAATCGGAAACCGCGATAGCGTCACCAGATTATGCCGGTCGTCCGGCGTGCCGTCACGATCGACGCTGACGGCGTAGTGGAAGCCTGCATAGATCGTGGTGGCGATCAGTTCCTCCAGATCGGCGACCGTGCGGTCGAGACCGGATCCCGGCTTCTGGCCATTGATTTCCTGAAGGCACAAAATGTCGGCGTCCAACCGATCGAGTACCGGGCGAAGGATCGCCGCGTGATCGCGGGTCGCCGCAGTACCTGGCCGGTCGCCGCCGAAAGAATCCATGTTGAATGTCGCGATGCGCATCGGCTTTCAGTCAGCCGTCGGCGGCCTCCGGTTCGGCGGCATGTTTTTGTATGAGCGGCAATTGGGACAGGGCGAACACGAAGGTGATCGGCATGATGCCGAAGACCTTGAAGGAGACCCAGAAATCGGTCGAGAAATTGCGCCAGACGATCTCGTTGAGGGCGGCGAGCAAGAAGAAGAACAGGCCCCAACGCAGGGTCAATTTGCGCCAGCCCTCATCGGAGAGATGGAACACGCCGTCGAACACGTAACCGAGCAGGGACCGGCCGAAGGCAAGGCCACCAAGCAATACGGACCCGAACAATAAATTGACGATGGTCGGTTTCAGCTTGATGAACAATTCATCCTGCAGGATCAGGGTCAGGCCGCCAAAGATCGTGACCACCACACCGGTGACCAGTGGCATGATGGCGACCCGCCGGACCAGCCAATAGGTTATCGCAAGGGCAATCAGGATCGCGACCATCAGGACGGCGGTGGCGACGAAGATACCGGCGCGGGCATTGGCAAGGAAAAACAGGACCAGCGGTCCCAATTCCAGGACCAGCTTCAGGAGCGGATTAAGCTCGGTGGGCGCTTCAGCGGATTCTGACATTTAAGAGGTCTCCAGCCCGGCAATGGCGCGGGCGAAATCGGCGGCCTGGAAGGGTTCGAGATCGTCGACGCCCTCGCCGACACCGATGAAATGCACCGGCAGCTTATATTTGGCGGCGATCGCGACCAGGATGCCGCCGCGGGCCGTGCCGTCGAGCTTGGTCATGGCGATGCCGGTGACGCCGACGGTCTTGCCGAAAATCTCAGCCTGGCTGACCGCGTTCTGTCCCGTGGTGGCGTCGAGCACCAGCAACACCGAATGCGGTGCATCGGGATCATGCTTCTTGATGACCCGAACCACTTTTTCCAATTCGGCCATTAATTCGGTCTTGTTTTGCAGGCGGCCGGCCGTGTCGACGAGCAGGATGTCTGTGGCATTGTCGGCCGCCTGGCGCATGGCGTCGAAAACCAGGCCGGCAGCGTCGGAGCCGGTGTCGCGGGCAACAATCGCGGCGCCGGTGCGTTCGGCCCAAATGGTGAGTTGTTCAATCGCCGCGGCGCGAAACGTATCGCCGGCGGCGAGCATTACCGATTTGCCCTCGGCGCGAAACTTGGCGGCGAGCTTGCCGATGGTGGTGGTCTTGCCAGTGCCGTTGACGCCGACCACCAGAACCACATGGGGCTTGTGGCCGGGATCTATTGTTAGGGACCGGGTCACCGGTACCAGTACCTTTTCCACCTCCTCGGCGAGCACGGCGCGGATCTCGTGTTCCGAAATTTCCTTGTCGTAGCGGCTTTCGGCAAGGGCCCCGGTGATGGCCATCGCCGTTTCAACGCCGAGATCGGCCTGGATCAGAATATCCTCCAGGTCCTGCAAGGTGTCGTCGTCAAGTTTGCGCTTGCGGAAGACGCCGGTGATGCTGTCGGTGAGCGAGTTGGACGACCGCTTCAGGCCGCGGCGCAGCCGTTGCAGCCAGGAGCCGCCCTCGGACTTGGCGGCCGGTGTTTCCGCGGCCGGTGCCTCGGCGACCGCCGTCGCGGCTTGCGGCATGGGGTCTGATTGGATGTCGGCTTCGACGTCCATATCGCCAGTCTCGGGGGCACTGTCTTCAGGTGCGTCGGTTTCAGCCTTGCCGCGCCGGCGGAACAACCGGCTCATCATGCCGCCGTCTGTTTTTTGCTGTGTCACGGGTCAGGCAGCCTCGGCCAAAAGTGCTTTGTCGGTATGGCCGACAATGCGCGCGGCGACGATCTGCCCGGCGGGCCGGCTGCCGATTTCGGCTGGCGTGAAGCCTTCGGTCCGGCCGAGGCCATCGTGCTCGATCAGAATAGTGCGCCGGGCGCCGATTTCGGCGGCAAGATGGGCTGCAAAGGCGCGGTCGCCATCGGCACGCAGGCGGGCGGCGCGCTCCTTGACGATCCGCCGGTCAAGTTGCGGCATGCGCGCGGCTGGCGTGCCGGCGCGTGGTGAAAACGGAAAGACATGTAAGTAAGTGAGGCCGCAATCGTCCACCAGGGCCCTGGTATTGGCGAAATTGGCCTCGGTTTCGGTGGGAAATCCGGCAATCAGGTCGGCGCCGAACACCATGTCGGGACGCAGCCGCCGGGCTTCGTTGCAAAACGCGACCGCATCGGCGCGCAGGTGACGGCGCTTCATGCGCTTTAAGATCATGTCGTCACCCGATTGCAGGGACAGATGGAGATGCGGCATTAGCCGGTCTTCCTCGGCGATGGCGCGCATCAGGTCGGCATCGGCCTCGACGGAATCGATGGAGGAAATACGCAGCCGGTCGAGTTGGGGCACTTGCTTTAATATGGTGCGAACCAGACGCCCCAGTGTCGGCGTGCCGGGCAGGTCGGGACCGTAGGACGTGATATCGACCCCGGTCAGCACCACTTCCCGGTAGCCTTTGTCGACCAGCCGCTCGATTTGCGCGACCACGGCGCCGGCGGCCACCGATCGGGAGGGGCCGCGGCCATAGGGAATGATACAGAAGGTACACCGGTGATCGCAGCCGGTCTGGACCTGAACGAAGGCCCGGGCGCGCCCGTCAAACCCGTCGACCATGTGGCCGGCGGTCTGGCGCACCTGCATGATGTCATTGACCCGGACCGGGGTCTCGTGATCGAGGCCGAATGCGGAAGCGCCCCGATAGGCGTCCGCGGTCAGTTTTTCCTCATTGCCGAGCACCAGATCGACCGCATCCATGGTGGCAAAGGCATCCGGATCGATCTGCGCGGCGCAGCCGGAGACCACAATCGGCGTGCCGGGATTATCGCGCCGTGCCTTGCGGATTGCCTGGCGGGACTGGCGGACGGCCTCACCGGTCACGGCGCAGGTATTGACGAGCACCGCGTCCTGCAGCCCCGCCGCCTCGGCGCGCGACCGCATGACTTGCGATTCGGCGGCGTTGAGACGGCAGCCGAAGGTGACCAGCTTGACGGGCATCAGGCGATCCCCCGGGCCTCTTCCGACCATTCCAGGGTTTGGGGATCGAGCATGCCGAAGAAATCGAGGGTCACGTCGCCGGTCATCAAAATATGGTCGGTGCCGGCCTCCCACAGGATATCCAGGGGACCGCCGGGCAAGGTGGCGATGACATGGCGGTCGGTCAGCCGTTTGCGAGCGGCGCAGACCACGGCGGCGCAGGCGGCGGTGCCGCAGGCCCGGGTCAGCCCGACCCCGCGCTCCCAGACCTGCAGGGTGAGATGTTGCCGGTCGACCACATGGGCGAGCGAGATATTGGCGCGTTCGGGAAAGATCGGATGGTGCTCAAGCAGCGGGCCGATCTTGCCGAGATCAAAGGCGTTGAGATCGTCAACCCAGAAGATAGCGTGGGGATTGCCCACATTGACCACGGCCGGCGAATGCAGGATCGGATCGTCGATCGGCCCGATCTGCAATTCGATGGCCCGCGTGTCGCGGAATTCCTCGGCGAGCGGAATATCCTGCCAGTCGAAGCTCGGCGCGCCCATATCCACCGTCACCGTCATCGGCTTCGGCCCGGGGCGGGCCCGCAGAAGGCCGGCCGAGGTCTCGACCAGGATTTCGCTTTCGCCGGTTTCCTCCATCAGCAGCCATCCGACGCAGCGGGTGGCGTTGCCGCAGGCCTCCACTTCGCCGCCATCGGCATTGTTGATGCGCATGAAGACATGGGCGCCGGCCGGCGAGGGTTCGATGGTAATGAATTGGTCGAAGCCGATCCCGTCCTCCCGGTCGGCGATCTGGCGCAATTGGCCGGCGGAAAAGGCGACCTTGTCCTCGCGGGCGTCAATGACCACGAAATCATTGCCCAAACCGTTCATCTTGCGAAAGGGAATACGCCCGGATTCCATGGCCCGCGACCTTCAGTAATCCTGTCACATGGTGGCTGCCGACACTTGAATCAATCCAATGCGGGCGTGACACGCCCGGGCTCGGCTGATCACCGACTATATGCCCGGTTCCGCAACCAAATGTCAAAGCTTCGGCGCGGCGGGGACTGGAAAAACATCAACGTCGGCTTGAGTGCCATGCCGATGATGCACGGGCGCATCGCGGGGAAGGGAAATTTAATGACTTGCCGGCCATAGTGGCGGCGCGGGTCGGTTGACATGGCAATCGCAGCAAGCCATATAGCGGCCACGGAAGGACAACAGGTATGACCGCGCGGCCAGATAATTCAACACTGACATGTGTTCCGGCAACCACGCCGGGCCTTGGCGCGCGCCTGTCCAAACGCACCACCAAAACCACCGGTTAATTGAACCAACCCTTCCGCTCCCGCCGCTCTCCTCCGGGAGAGGAGGGCGGGTCCGGCGCCGTATGCCGGATTGGCGAGGAGAGGGACTGGAGACTTAAGACAATGGGTTTTACCGTCGCAGTGGTTGGCGCCACCGGCAATGTGGGCCGAGAAATGCTGGAAATCCTGCATGAGCGGGGCTTTCCGGCGGACAAGGTGATCGCCGCGGCCTCGCGCCGGTCGCAGGGCACGGATGCCTCGTTCGGCGACCAGACACTCAAGGTACAGGCGCTTGAGAGTGTCGATTTTTCCGACGTCGATATCTGCCTGATGTCGGCCGGCGGTTCGGTATCCACCGAATGGTCGCCGAAAATCGCCGCCGCGGGTGCTGTGGTCATCGACAATTCGTCGGCCTTCCGCATGGATCCGGACGTGCCGCTGGTGGTACCGGAAGTCAACGCGGATGCGGTCGAAACCTTCCGACGCAAGAACATCATCGCCAATCCGAATTGCTCGACCATTCAAATGGTGGTGGCCCTGAAGCCGCTGCATGACGCGGCCAAGATCAATCGCGTTGTAGTGGCCACCTACCAGTCCGTGTCCGGGACCGGCAAGGATGCGATGGACGAACTCTTCGAACAGACCCGTTCCGTCTTCGTCGCCGATCCGATCGAGCCGAAAAAGTATCCAAAGCGCATAGCCTTCAACGCCATTCCCCATTGCGACGTCTTCCTGGATGACGGTTTCACCAAGGAAGAATGGAAGATGAACGTGGAGACCAGGAAGATCCTCGATCCGAAGATCAAGCTGGTGGCGACATGCGTGCGGGTGCCGGTTTTCGTATCCCATGGCGAGGCGGTGCATATCGAGTTCGAGAACGAGATTTCCGCCGACGAAGCCCGCGATATCCTGCGCGAGGCGCCCGGGGTGCTGGTGGTCGACAAGCGCGAGGATGGCGGCTACGTGACCCCTTACGAGGCGACCGGCGAGGACGTCACCTATGTATCGCGGATCCGCGAGGACCCGACCGTGGAGAACGGGCTCGCCCTGTGGGTGGTCTCGGACAATCTGCGTAAGGGCGCGGCACTGAATACGGTGCAGATCGCCGAAGTGCTGGTCAATCGCGGCCTGCTCCAGGAGCGCGCCGCGGCCTGAGGCGTTCGCCGGCGGCCTTGGAACCTGGCGATACTCAATCTCACGCCTGACGTGATGTTGCCGGCGGCCGGGCCGTACGGTATCGGCACACTTGATCGTATCGAACCGCTAAAGGCCCCGACCGGATAACGGGCGGCTCTTTTTTGCCGATATTGACGGTGAGGACGGCGCAAGAAGAAGAACAGTATTGGATGAACTTTCGCGTCTTTCGACCTGCCCGGAACGCCCGCATGGGAAATTTCGGCAGAATTCCTCGTAACTTTTTACGAGTGACGGAGACAATCGGCGTTAATATTATCTGTATAAATACGTAATTTAGACTAAAATAACTTCTCATTTACTCTCCCGATTCATGCTGTTCCCGTGGAGATTCGAATTTAGGTGCTATCTGAATCGGTGGGAGAAATCTGGAATGGCCCTTGACCTGAAATTAAAGCTCAAACTGCCGCTTGTCGTCGTGGGCGCCTCCCTGGTGATGGCCGTCGGCTTGGGTGTCGCCAGCGACATGGCCGCCGAAAACAATGCCCATACGATGATCGATCAGCGCCTTTCCGCCCTTGTCAATGCCCGCAAGCACGAATTGTCGCGCACCTTGAAGGTCATCGAAGAGGACCTCCTGTCGATTACCCACAGCAGCAACACCACGGCGGCGTTGAACCGGTTTCAAAGCGCCTGGTCGCAATTGGGACTCAATCCCGGCGTCGGGCTCCGCAAGGCCTATATCGAGGACAATCCCCACCCGACCGGCGAAAAGGAGAAGCTCGACGCGGCCGCGGGCGGGACCGCCTATGACATGGTCCACAAAACCTTCCATCCCGGATTCCGCTGGCATCTGCAGCGGCGCGGCTATTATGACATGTTCATTTTCAACACCAGTGGTGATTTGATCTATTCGGTGTTCAAGGAACTGGACTATGCCACCAATCTGAATACCGGCAAATGGCGTGACACGGATCTCGGCAATGCGTTTCGCGCGGGGCTTGCCGCCTCCAATGCGCAGGATATCCAGTTTTTCGATTTCAAGCCTTATGGTCCCTCGCATGACGCTCCCGCCAGTTTCATGTCGGCGCCGATCGTCGGTCCGAACGGTCAGACGACAGGTGTTTTCGTCATTCAATTGCCGAATGTCGCCAATGTGGTGCTCAGCGATTCGACGGGTCTCGGCGAGACCGGCGAAATCCTGCTGATCGGCTCCGATTTCAAGCTGCGCAATGATTCGCGGTTTTCCGAAGGGGACGATTTATTGAAGACGGAGCTGCGCTCAGAAGGCGTGGAAGCCGCCCTTGCCGGGGAATCCAACCGCTCGATCATGAACAGCTATCGCGATATGTCCTTGGAAGTTGTCGCCGTTCCGTTCAATTACCGGTCCGCCAAATGGGTGTTGGCCGCCGTTCAGGGTACCGACGAACTGGATGTGCCGGTGATTGCCATGCGCAATACGCTGTTGATCATTTCGCTGGTGCTGATTGCCGTGATCGGTCTGGCCGGCATTTTCCTGTCGCGCTCGATCACCAACCCGATAACCGCGCTGGTGGACGATATGCGGGAACTCGCCGATGGCAATACCGATGTGGCGCTTGTGGGCGCCAGCCGGCAGGACGAGATCGGTGACATGACGCGGGCCGTTGCCGTGTTCCGCGACAATTCGCTCGACCGGGCGCGTCTGGCGGAACAGGCGCGTGCCGAGGAAGCGGCGCGGCAACAGCGTCAGGAGCAGGTCGACTCGCTAATCGATTCTTTCAAGAACGGTGTCACCGGCCTGCTCGGTCAGGTGGGCGATGATGCGGGGCGCATGACCGATACGGCCGGTGTGTTGACCGGGCTCGCCGCCGACGCCACCGAGCGGACCACCCTGGCCGCGTCGGCCGCCGAGGAAGCCTCCTCCAATGTGGAAACGGTCGCCGCGGCGGCGGAGGAACTCTCCAATTCCATCGCCGAGATCACCGAGCAGGTGTCGCGGGCGAGCACCATCGTCGCCCGGGCCGCCGAATCCTCCAATGACACCAATCAGCGCATCACCGGGCTGGCGGAGGCCGCCGGACGCATCGACGAAGTGGTGTCGCTGATCCAGGATATCGCCGAACAGACCAACCTGTTGGCCCTCAATGCCACCATTGAGGCGGCGCGGGCTGGCGAGATGGGCAAGGGCTTCGCAGTCGTGGCTTCCGAAGTCAAGACGCTCGCCAACCAGACAGCCAAGGCGACAGAGGAGATCGGCCAGCAGATCGCTGAAATCCAGGGCTCGACCAATGACGCGGTAACGGCCATCGGCGACATCACCAAGACTGTCGATGAGGTCAATTCATCGATCACGGCGATTGCCGCGGCGGTCGAGGAACAGAGCTCGGCGACGGCGGAGATCAGCCGCAACGTCCAGGAAGCGGCGACCGGCACGCGGGACGTGGCAACCAACATTTCAAGCGTCAACGAAGCGGCGACACGGACCGCCGGTTCGGCCGACGAAGTGGGCAGCGCGTCCGGCAATGTTGCCTCACGCACCGACGAATTGCGGTCGGCGATCGACAGGTTCCTGACCGACGTGGCGGCTGCCTAATCTACTCTCCACGGAAATGACAGCGAACGCGCGGCCCTCGGTTCGCGCGTTTTCTTTTGCATTTGCCGCATTGAAAAGCGACGGCCAACCCCGCTATGTAGCGAGCACGCTGCCAGGGCATCATGGACGGGGTCATGAATAAAACGAATCCGGGACGGTTTTTGGAAGATTTCCAGGTCGGCGATATTTTGCGCCACGCGACACCGCGCACCATCACCACCGGCGATGTCGCCCTATACACCGCGTTATACGGCAACCGTTTCGCGGTTCAATCCAGCGATGCCTTCGCCGCGGCGATCAATTATCCGCGGGCGCCGGTGGACGACCTGCTGGTGTTTCACGTGGTCTTCGGCAAGACGGTGCCGGATATCTCCTTGAACGCGGTCGCCAATCTCGGCTATGCGGGGTGCCGCTTCCTGGCACCCGTCTATCCCGGCGACAGCCTTTCCGCGGTGTCGGAAGTAATCGGCATCAAGGAGAATTCCAACGGCAAGACCGGCGTCGTCTATGTGCGGTCGACCGGCTACCGGCAGGACGGCACGGAGGTGCTCGACTATGCGCGCTGGGTGATGGTGCGCAAACGGGACCAGGGCGCGCCGGCGCCCGAGGCGCAGGTGCCGGACCTGCCGGCGGCGCTGTCGGTGGCGGTCATCGGCACTGCGGTCCCGATGATCGATGGCAAGGCCTATGACGACGACCTGGCCGGTTCCGAGCATCGATGGAACGACTATACCGTCGGCGAAAAAATCGACCATGTGGACGGCATGACCGTGGAGGAGGCGGAGCACCAATTGGCGACCCGGCTTTATCAGAATACCGCCCGGGTGCATTTCAACAATCATTCCGAGTCCAAGGGCCGTTTCGGCCGGCGGTTGATCTATGGCGGCCATGTCATTTCGCTCGCCCGGGCGCTGTCGTTTAACGGTCTCGGCAATGGATTCCATGTCGCGGCCATCAATGGCGGTCGCCACGTGGCGCCGCTCTTTGCCGGGGACACGGTCTTTGCCTGGTCGGAAATACTCGACAAACAGGCGCTTCCCGGCCGTGAGGATATGGGCGCGTTGCGGGTGCGCATGGTGGCGACAAAGGACCGGCCGTGCGGCGACTTTCCTCATAAGTCGGACGACGGCGCCTATGTGGACGGCGTCATTCTGGATCTGGATTGCTGGCTGGCGATGCCCCGTTGACCGGGTCGGGTGGCAGGATGCCCGCGCTTCGGCCGGCCACCAGCCAATAGGCGAAGCCGGCGACCGCCCCGGCGGCCAGGATCAGGGTCCATTCGTGGATTTGCTCCGGCGCCCGGGTCACCGAGCCGGTCCACGGCGATACGAACCCGACAAGGACCACCGCCATGCCGGCAGCCAGATGGATCGTCACGGAGCGGACCGCCAGCACTTCGCCGGCGATGATCGCGATCACGGCGGGCAGGAAGGTCATGCGGGCGACGATCATTGCCGTCAACGCGACCATGGACAGGCGGTTGATGTTGCCGAAGGGGGTTTCGGGGGGTAGCTCGGGCACCAGGCCGGGAAATTCGATCGCGGCCATCATTACCGCCGCCGCCGCGATTGCCGCGATGATGAAAGCCAGGGTGTCGAGGATCAACCGGCCGAGCAGGCGGAAAAGGCTCATTCGGCGGCCCCAGGCAGCATGGCTTCGAGCGCCAGGCGCTCGCGGATCTTCATGCGTTCGGATTCCGATTTTAATTGGCCGCAGGCGGCCAGGATGTCGCGGCCGCGCGGGGTGCGGATCGGCGAGGCGTAGCCGGCCCGGTTGATGATCTCGGCAAAGTCCTCGATGCGCTCCCAGCTTGAACATTCATAGGCCGAGCCGGGCCAGGGATTGAACGGTATCAGGTTTATTTTGGCCGGGATGCCCTTCAAAAGACGGACCAATTCCTTCGCATCGGCCGGACTGTCATTGACGTCCTTGAGCATCACATATTCGAAGGTGATACGGCGGGCATTGGAGAGGCCTGGATAGGCGCGGCAGGCGTCCAGCAAGGCGGCGATCGGGTATTTCTTGTTGATGGGCACCAGTTCGTCGCGCAACTCGTCGCGGACGGCGTGGAGCGAGATCGCCAGCATGACGCCGATCTCGGCGCCGCAGCGGGGGATTTCCGGCACGACCCCGGAGGTGGACAAGGTGATACGCCGCTTCGACAGGCCGAGCCCCTCATTGTCGGCGGTGATCAGGAGCGCCTGCTTGACGGCTTCAAAATTGTAGAGCGGTTCGCCCATGCCCATCATCACCACATTGGTGATGGCGCGGCTTGCATCGGGCACCACGGTGCCTTGTGGCGCGGCACGGTCGGGAAAGTCGCCGAGCCGGTCGCGGGCCACCAGGATCTGGCTTAAGATCTCCTCGGCCGTCAGGTTGCGCACCAATTTCTGGGTACCGGTATGGCAGAAGGAGCAGGTCAGCGTGCATCCGACCTGGCTGGACACACACAACGTGCCGCGGCCGGGTTCGGGAATATAGACGGTCTCCACAAGTACCGGCCGGCCGGCGCCGCGCGGTGGAAACCGCATCAGCCATTTGCGGGTGCCGTCTTCGGAGACCTGTTCGGTGACGATTTCCGGCCGGGCGATCGCGAAGGCGTCGGCAAGGCGTGTGCGCAGGTCCCTGGAAATGTTGCTCATGGCTTCGAAATCGGAGACGCCGCGGATATAGAGCCAGTTCCAGACCTGCGCCACCCGCATGCGGACCTGTCGCTCGGGCACGCCGACCGACCGCAGCGCGGCGCCGAGCGCATCGCGATCCAGGCCGATCAGGGCCGGGCGGTCTTGGTCTGTTGCTTCGGGCAGATGCATGGTCACGGCGCACCGATTGCGAAACGGAACCGGCGCCGCGCGGTTTCGGCCACGCGGCGCATGCGGATCACGGTGCTTCTATACCGCGAACAGGCGGTGTGCGGAAAGCCGTGTTTGGCGAATCACTATTTGCAGGCGCTGGCCACGGCCTGCAGGGCGGCGGTCACCCCGGACAGGGAATAATCGTATTTGGTGGAATTACCGCGCCGGGAGGTGCCGCTGACGACCATTTTGCGACCCTTTTTCATGGCCGCCACCAGGACCGCGTCCTCCGTCGGATTGTTCATGAAGGCACCATCGGCATCGGTGTTCATGATGAAGGCCTGGCCGTCGATGTCGATCTTCACCTGCGAGGCGCTCTTGAACTGGTAACCGACCTTGACGCTCGGCTCGTTGCGTACATTTTCCGCCGGCCGATCGGTAATGAAGAAATAGACATCGCCGTGATTGAGGCTTTTCGGCGCTTTGGACTTTGGCTGCGACATCGCATAGCACATCTTGCCCTTGTCGCCGGAATGGGAATAGACCGCCCAGTCCTTGGACACCTTTTCCCGCTTTGTCTGCTGTGCAGAAACCGGGGAAAGCGCCAATGCCATCAGTGCCAATACGCTGAGAATTACGCGTGCTTGCATCATCCTAGTCCGCTTGTTAATTCGTCGATCGTGATCGGTTCGTCCGCTCGATACTTTTCCACAGCCCCTGGAAACAGCCCAAATGTATCGAGAAATGGGTTACCAAATTGTTGAACCCGCCATCACAATGCTCAGTAATTTGTGAAGGCATGTGAAAGTTTTCCGCAGAATTCTCCCATCAACGGCAATTTCCGACCGCCGCAAAACCAACAGGACAAACGGGCAACACTGTGGCAGATGGCACCCGGACCCGGTTATTTTTTGTCCGCCTGCCCAAATAACCGGTCTCCTCTATCGGTTCTGAAGACCGGCCTGCCGTGGACATGGTCCGGTCGGACCTCCCGTGGCGCGCCGGAGGCCACCGGGCGTTCGGCGAACTTGCCGAAGACCCGCAGCCGGTCATACATGACGATGGCGCCGGCGGTCGCCACATTGATGCAGAACCCGGTCGGGATCTTGATGATGTGATCGCAGCGTTTCATAAGTGCCGGGGTCAGCGAACCGCGTTCGGCGCCGAGCACATAGGCGGCAAGTACGGGATGGCCGAAGCTCGGCAGGTCGACGGCGTCGTCGGTGAGTTCGACACCGACCAATTGACAGTTTCGCGGAAGCAGAAGGGCGTCGACGCCGTCAAAGGCATAATAGGGCAGATGATCGACCGTTTTGGAGGTATCCGAGCCGATCTGGCGGACGGCTCTATCGGCATTGATGGTGAAGAAGAAGCTGGCGCCGAAAGCATGGGCGGAGCGCAGGAGGTTACCGAAATTCATCGGCTTCGACAGTCCCTCAACGCCTATGGCGAAATAGCCGCGCATGGCAGATTACAATCCTGGTCAATCGTCCCGATAACCGGCTCCAGCCAATCCGGTTACCGGTTTTGCTTTGCCTCATAGCGCCGCCGTGTTAGGTCGCACGCTGCCTGATCAAGAGGGGACTATCGAGCATGCGTGCCGTGTTGTGCAAGGAATTTGGCCCGCCGTCGTCATTGGTGGTGGAGGACATCGACGATCCGGTGCCTGGTGCCGGAGAGGTTTTGGTGCGGGTGGAGGCTGCCGGCCTGAATTTTTTCGATACGCTGATCATTCGTGACATGTACCAGGTGAAGCCGCCGATGCCGTTTTCGCCGGGCGCCGAACTGGCGGGGACCGTCGAAGCGCTTGGCGGTGGCGTCGATGGCTTGGCGGTCGGCGACAAGGTAGTCGGCCATGTGCCGTTTGGCGCCTGCGCCGAGAAAGCGGTCGTGCCGGCCGCAACACTGGTGCGCCGACCGGCTGGCGTGGCGCCGGAGGCGGCGGCCGGATTGATCGTCACCTATGGGACGACTTTGCATGCCTTCAAGGACCGGGCGAAGCTGCAGGCCGGCGAGACGGTCGCCGTGCTGGGGGCGGCGGGCGGCATCGGCCAGTCGGCGGTGGAGGTCGCTAAACTGATGGGCGCCCGGGTGATCGCCTGCGCCTCATCGGATGAGAAGCTGGCTTTTTGCCGCGAGCACGGCGCCGACGAGACCATCAATTACACCACCGAGGACCTGAAATCGCGAATGCGGGATCTGTCGGGCGGCAAAGGGGTCGACGTGGTTTACG
Source organism: Rhodobiaceae bacterium (assembly GCA_965224185.1). Classification (GTDB taxonomy): domain Bacteria; phylum Pseudomonadota; class Alphaproteobacteria; order Rhizobiales. The sequence continues at coordinate 2,739,601 of OZ245042.1, forward strand.
ATCCGGTGGGCGGCGACTATGCGGAGCCGGCTTTGCGGTCCACCGGCTGGGGCGGGCGCTATCTGGTGATCGGTTTCGCCGCCGGTAAAATTCCGAAAATCCCGCTGAACCTGCCGCTGCTCAAAGGCTCCAGCCTGGTCGGCGTATTCTGGGGATCGTGGACGCAGAAGGACCCTGAAGGCCATCGCCGCAATGTCGCGCAATTGCTCGATTGGGTCGCCGATGGCAGCCTGAAACCCCATGTGCACCAGACCTATGCGCTGGAGGATACGCCGAAGGCGCTGGACGAAATCGCCGGCCGCCGGGTCATGGGCAAGGTGATCATCACGCCTTAGACGGGATCAGACATCGGGCTGGTGGCCGTGGAAGGGATGCCTTTACCCTGTCCGCGGGCGCTGCCTTGCAATGGCCCGATTGATGACTAAATCCTGCGGGGCGCCGTCAGCGGCGCGGCGCGGTTTCAAACAGGTCCTTTCATGGCACGCAGTGGTCTTCTTCCAAGGGGTGTTGATTTCGCCGACCGGCTGGCGCCGGACCTGCGGTCGGTGGAGGCGATTGCCGAAGGCGTCTATCGAGGCCTGCCCGATCATGTGCAGGCGCTGACCGCCGGTGTGATCATCCGGGTCAGCGACTTTCCCACCGCCGACATGGTGGAGGAACTCGATCTCGACACGGAATTCGACCTGCTCGGCCTGTTCATCGGCAGCGGCCTGGCGCAGACCGGCGGCCAAAGCCATACCGGCATGCTGCCGAACGAAATCTGGCTGTTCCGGCGCCCGATCCTCGATTATTGGGCGGGCAGCGAGGAGACCCTGCAGGCGATCATCGCCCATGTGCTGGTGCATGAGATCGGCCATCATTACGGCCTGTCGGACGCCGATATGGAACGCATCGAGGCCAATGCCAGCTAGCCGTTGGTATCATTCCCCTGACTGCAGCAATGACCCGTGTCGGCGGGCGGCGTCATAGAGCTTGAAGAAGGCGAACAGGGCGGCCATCAGATAGATGCCGTTGAGCGCCAGCGCGGCGGCCATCAGGTCGAGGCGGAAGACGCCGTCAAACAGGATCGCCCGCATGCCTTCAAAGACGTAGGTCGGCGGCAGTGCCCAGGCAACGATCTGCAGCCAGCCGGGCAGCACGGCGACCGGATAATAGACGCAGGCGAGCGGCAGCAGTACGAAGGTCACCGACCAGGCAAGGGATTCAGCGCCCAGGCCCTTGCGCAGCACCAGGCCGCTGACCGTGATGCCGATCGCCCAGCTAGTGATGATCAGATTGGCGAAAAAGGCGCCGAAGGCAAAACCCATTGACCAGACGGAAAAGCCGAAGAACATCTTGGCCATGATGGAGACCGGGATGAAGCCGACGGCGAGGCGGATGATCGACATGATCATCAAGGCGGCCATGAATTCCAGCGGCCGGAGCGGGCTGATCATCAGGTTGCCGATATTGCGCGCCCACATTTCCTCCAGGAAGGAAATGGAAAACGAGATCTGGCCGCGAAACAGGATATCCCATAACAGCATGGCGCCGATAAAGGCGCCGCCGATCTTCAGGACAGTGCCGGTATCCTCGGTCAGATAAAGCTGCAGGAAGCCCCACATCAGCATCTGGACCAGGGGCCAATAGATGATATCGAGGACGCGCGGCCACGACGAGCGCAGCAGATAGAGATAGCGCCGGACCATGGCGCCGATGCGGGCGGGCGACCAGGACCGGTAGGCGATCGCCGGCGGCGCGGCGCGGAGTGGCGTCGGTCGATCCATGGTCAGCGCGCCTCCTCTTCCGGTTCGGCGCCGGCACGACGGCGGTTGCGGGCGATATCCAAAAACACCTCCTCCAGGTTCGAGCGGCCATAACGCCTGATGAGGGAAGTCGGCGGCGCTTCGTCGACCACCTTGCCCGCCTTCATCATCACCACGTTGTCGCACAGGCGCTCCACTTCCGGCATGTTGTGGGAAGCGAGCATGATCGCGGCGCCGCGCCGCTCTCGATAGGCCTCCAGCCGGCCGCGGATCCAGTCGGCGGTGTCGGGATCCAAGGACGCGGTCGGTTCGTCGAGAAACAGGACTTCGGGATCGTTGATCAGCGCCTTGGCGAGCGCCACACGGGTCTTCTGGCCGGCCGACAGGGTGCCCGCCTCGCGGTCGATGAATTCGGTCAGGTCGAGATCGGCGGCCAGGTCCCGGAGCCGCCGGTCGATATCGGTCAGGCCATAAAGCTGCCCGAACACAGCCAGGTTCTGGCGCACGGTCAGCCGGTGCGGCATGTCCACATAGGGGCTTTCGAAATTCATCCGGTGCAGCACCTTGTGGCGGTCGCGCACCATGTCGTGGCCGAGCACGCGGATCGATCCCGATGTGGGCAATACCAGGCCGAGAATAATGGCGATGGTCGTCGTCTTGCCGGCGCCATTGCCGCCTAGGAGACCGGTAATCGAGCCGCGCGGCACGCGGAAGCTGACATGGTCGACGGCCCGTACCGGTCCGTAGGTCTTGACCAGATCGTCGATTTCAATCGCCGGCTCGGCGGAGCTGTCGGTGTCGGGAGACGTGTTCATAGGCTTGGTGCTCATGATGTAGGCCGGTATAAAAGCTGACATGGCAATGGACTATGAGAATCACAACAGGGCGCGCTTGACCAGCGGTCGTTTGCGCCTGGATACGCTGGTGCGGCTGCGCTGGATGGCGATTGCCGGCCAGTCAATCGCCGTCATCGTTGTCCATGCGGGGCTCGGATTCCCCCTCGAATTAGGGTGGTGTTTCGGGCTGATCGCGTTGTCGGCCTGGCTCAACATCTTTTTGCGCCTGCGGTTTACCGAAATACGGCGCCTGGAAAATCGCCACGGTTCGGCGCTTCTGGCCTATGACATCCTGCAGTTGGCGGGTCTCTTGTTCCTGACCGGCGGTCTGGACAATCCGTTTGCCATTCTGCTTATGGCGCCGGTCGTGGTATCGGCGGCCGCCCTGCCGCGTCAATATACGATCGCGCTCGGTTTGCTTGCGTCTGTCGTCGCCAGCGGCCTGGCGCTGTGGCACTGGCCGCTGCCCTGGCTGCCCGGCCAACGCTTTCAGTTGCCGCTGATTTATTCGGCCGGCGTCTGGCTGGCGCTGATCTCGACCCTGATCTTCATGGGCATCTATGCCTTCCAGGTCGCCGACGAGGCGCGCCAACTGGCCGATGCGCTGGCGGCGACGGAACTGGTCCTGGAGCGGGAGCATCATCTGTCCACTCTTGACGGGCTTGCCGCGGCGGCGGCCCATGAACTGGGCACGCCGCTCGGCACCATCGCGGTCATCGCCCGGGAATTGGAGCGGGACTTTCCCGAAGCGTCGCCACATGCTGAGGACTTGCGGCTTTTGCGCACCCAGTCGGAGCGCTGCCGGGAAATCCTCGGCAAGCTGCGCTCGCTGTCCAGTGACGATTCCAGCGAATTCAACCGTATGCGTATCGGTCACCTGATCGAGGAACTGGCGGCGCCAAGCCGGGAATTCGGCATCGATCTGATCATCGACATTGTCGGCGACATGGCCAGTGAGCCGAGTGCGGTGCGCAATCCGGCAATCCTGTACGGCCTCGGCAATTTTCTGGAAAATGCCATCGATTACGCCGAGACCGAAGTCGACATAATCGCCGATTGGAACGACGAATTCGTGGAGCTGACGATTGCCGATGACGGGCCGGGATTTGCCGCCGAGGTGATCGATCAGATCGGCGAACCCTATGTCACCCAGCGCGGCCGGCGGGGAGACGGCCGCCGCGGCGGGGGACTGGGGCTCGGCTTCTTCATTGCCAAGACCTTGCTGGAGCGCACCGGCGCATCGATTGCGCGCGGCAATCGAAAACCGCCGGAAACCGGGGCCGTCGTGACCATTCGCTGGCCACGTGCGGAGTTTGAAAAGGAAACGCAAAGCAATGTCAGTACGGCGGCGGCGTAGTAATTTTTGATGGTAACGGGCCGAAGAAACGGGGCGGGGCCAGGATTTCCCATTGTAATCCGGCCGAAAAGATACTTCGTAACCCTATTGAGGCCTTTACCCTTACGGGCTCCCGTCCGTATAAAGGCGCCGGAAGCAACATTTTTCGATGAAAAGGATCGGGAATGACGGATCAACCCGAGTCTGAAAAGACTGCCGATGGGGCTCGGCTTCTCATCGTCGATGACGACCGGCCGTTTCTGCAACGGCTGGCTCGGGCAATGGAACGGCGGGGTTTTGTCACCGACATGGCCGAAACGGTGGCCGAGGCCATTGCCAAAGTTGATTCCGATCCGCCCGATTACGCGGTCGTCGACATGCGGCTCGACGACGGCAACGGGCTGGATGTGATCGAAGTGGTGCGGCGGAACAAGCCGGAAGCGCGGGCGATCATCCTGACCGGCTACGGCAACATCGCCACGGCGGTGACGGCGGTGAAGCTCGGCGCCATCGACTATCTGGCGAAGCCGGCCGATGCGGACGAGGTCTATGCGGCGTTGATGCGCGATCCGCAGGACAAGGCGGCGCCGCCGGAAAATCCCATGTCGGCGGACCGGGTGCGCTGGGAACACATCCAGCGGGTCTATGAATTATGCGACCGCAACGTGTCGGAAACCGCCCGCCGCCTCAACATGCACCGGCGGACCCTGCAGCGGATCCTGGCAAAACGGGCGCCGCGATAGGGACGGGCGGGGGCGGCAAATCGGCGATCAGTCTGCCAATGCATGTTGCGTTCAATCGGGTTCAATACGAACCATGAATCAGTCATTCCCGCTTTCGCGGGAATGACTGTGATATGATTTGTAAATCCATTGTTCCGGAACACGCGTTAAAACGTTCCACCCTGCGGCGGATCGATCAGGTCGTGAAGCCGGCCGGCGGCGGCACGGGCGTAGCGCAACGTGACCGCCTTGCGGGTGGCGCCGGCAAGCCGGTGTTCGGGCGCCTCGCGGATCAGGTCCGCCCCATAGCCGTCCGACAGGATCAGGCCGGCATCGACCGGAAAAATCTCCGTCGGCACGTCGGGATGGGTGGCGAAGAACAGCCGGTCGCAGTGCTGGCGATAATCGGGCCATTTATTGTCGGCCCGCAGATCCTCCACCGACGACTTGATCTCAACGATCCAGATGTCACCCTTGCGGCCAAGGGCCACCACATCGGCGCGGCGGCCGGAGGCGAGTGGCAATTCGACGACCATGGAAAAGCCCAGGTCGCGGATCAGCCGTCCGAGGCCGCGCCGGATGATCAGGGCGCGCTCCGACTGGCGCCCGTCTTCAGGTACGGCCAGGTCGGCGGGTGACGCAAAGGGGGATCCTGGCGGCATCGGCGCCTCCGGTTCACTGGGGCTCGAAGCGGCAATTGTTCTGCATTTGTTCGAAAAAGACAAGCAAAATGCGTTGCCCGGCCCGGGCCTTGTCGATCAGCGTTGCGCCGTCTGCCAGTGCGGATGGATCCACGGTTCCAGATTGGACGACGGCAGTGGCTGCCGGCCGAGCAGCATGTCGGCCCCCTTCTCGCCGACCATGATCGACGGGGCATTGATGTTGCCGTTGGTGATCTGCGGGAAGATCGCCGAATCGATGACCCGCAATCCCTCAAGCCCGACCACCCGGCATTCGGGATCGACCACCACATCCGGATCGGCGGGGTCGCCCATGCGGCAGGTGCCGCAGGGATGGTAGGCGCTTTCGACCGCGCCGGCGATGAAGTCGTCCAATTCGTCATCGGTATCGACATCCGGGCCCGGAGCGATCTCCGACCCGCGATAGGCGTCAAAGGCCGGCTGGGCGAAGAGTTCCCGGGTCAGGCGGACGGCGGTTCGGAAGTCGCGCCAGTCGTCCGCGTGGGCCATGTAATTAAAGCGGATCGACGGCGGTGCCGCCGGATCGGCATTGGCGAGCCGTACCGTGCCCCGGCTCTTGGAGCGCATGGGACCGACATGGGCCTGGAAGCCGTGGCCGTCCACCGGCGCGGTGCCGTCATAGCGGATGGCGAGCGGCAGGAAATGGTATTGAATGTCAGGATAGTTGACACCGGCGCGGGAGCGTATGAAGGCGACGGTTTCGAAATGGTTGGTGGCGCCGGCGCCGGTCTTGGTCAACAGCCATTGCAGGCCGATCATGCCCTTGGAGATCCAGTTCATGGAGCCGTAAAGGGAGATCGGAAGCGTGCAGCGCATCTGCACATAAAGCTCCAGATGGTCCTGCAGGTTGCCGCCGACGCCTGGCAGGTGATGCAGGCAGTCGATGCCATGGTCGCTGAGATGGGCCTGGTCGCCGATGCCCGATTGCAAGAGGATTTTCGGCGAATTGATGGCCCCGGCGGCAAGCACCACCGCCCGCCGCGCCCGCGCCCGGCGGATTTTGTCACCCCGGCTGTATTCGATACCGACTGCCCGCCGGTCCTCGATGAGAATACGGCGCACCAGCGCCTGCCGTACGAGCTCGACATTCGAACGCTTTAGAGCCGGCTTCAGATAGGCATTGGCGGCGGACCAGCGGCGCCCTTCATGGATGGTCATTTCCATGGCGCCGAAGCCTTCCTGCTGGGCGCCGTTATAATCTTCCGTCAGCGGATAGCCGGCCTGGCTGCCGGCTTCGATGAAGGCGCTATAAAGCGGATTGTCCCGGCGCCCCCGGGTAACATGCAGCGGTCCGTCATGGCCGCGCCAGCCATTGGTGGTGCCGTGACTGGTCTCCAGGCGCTGGAAATAGGGCAGGACGTCGGCGAAGCTCCAGCCATGGGCGCCCATCTCCTGCCAATTGTCGTAATCACAGGCATGGCCGCGGACATAGACCATGCCGTTGATTGATGACGAGCCGCCGATCACCTTGCCGCGCGGGCAGGCGAGCCGACGGCCGCCCAGATGCGGTTCCGGCTCGCTCTGATAGCCCCAGTCATAGGTGCGCATATTCATCGGATAGGACAAAGCCGCCGGCATCTGAATGAAGGGCCCGGCATCGGATCCGCCGAATTCCACCACCAGGACCGTATGGTCGCCGGATTCGCTGAGCCTGTTGGCCAGGGCGCAGCCCGCCGAGCCGGCGCCAATCACGATGAAATCGAATTCGGCAGACGGATCGGTGGCTCCATTCGTCTTACGCCCCTTACCGATCATGACGTGGCCTCCGCAGTTGATGGGGCGGCCGCCGGTCGGGCGCCGTCCAACATGGCGTCGATCGCCTCCATCACCAGCGCCCGCGATTGGCGGCTGTGGCTGTCGCCGCCGGCCAGTGTGGAACGCAGCCACACGCCGTCGATCAGGCAGGCGATCGTCTCGGCGACCCGACCGATATCCTCCGCAGCGACCAGACCGCGCAGGGCATGGCGCAGATTGGAGGCCAGACGATGCTGATTGACCCGCTGCACGCGGCCGAGCTGCCGCGAGTGCAGGGCCTCCGCCCAGAAGGCGAGCCAGACCGAGCCGAGTTCAGGGTCGAGTTGCTGGTAGGAGAGATTGGCGTCGACGATGGCCCGCAGCCGTCCGCGAGGCCCGCGTGCGGTCTTGAAGCGCGCCAGCGCTTCGGCGCCCAACTGGTCGAGAATATGGCGCAAAGTGGCTTCCAACAGGCCGTTCTTGTCCTTGAAGTAATGGGCGACCAGTCCGGTCGACAAGCCGGCCCGCTTGGCGATCATCTGCAGGCTGGCGCCGCCCAGCCCATGGGCGCCGATGGTGGCGATCGTCGCCTCCACCAACTGCATGCGGCGCTTTTCCTCCATTCCCGTCTTCGGCACGTGATACCCTTTTCGGCGTTGGATCGGTTTTGATTGATCGTTCAATATAAAATAACCCGACGCGCACCTAATGCAAAATCATTTTTGCTGTCTTTGCAAAATTGCAAATGTGAAAAGGGGAGCGGAGCATTGCCGCTGCGATAATTAGCCATTGATTGTTCGTTCAATAACCATATAATTCCGACCAATTATGCTACCGCGGTCGACGAGGTTCGGCCGCTCACGTCAATGTCATCGGGAGGACGCATCATGATCAGACATACCCTGCTTGCCGGCGCCATTGCCGGCTTCATGGCACTGCCGGCCTTTGCCGCCGAGCCGGATAGCTGCAAGACGGTCCGCTTCTCCGATGTGGGCTGGACGGATATCACGGCGACCACCGCGGCGACGTCGGTGGTGCTGAAAGCGCTCGGCTACGAGCCGGAAGCCAAGGTGCTTTCCGTGCCGGTGACCTACGCGTCCTTGAAGAATGGCGATATCGACATATTCCTCGGCAATTGGATGCCGACCATGGAAGCCGATATCAAGCCCTATCGCGAGGACGGGTCTGTGGAGACCGTCGGCGTCAATCTGGAAGGCGCCAAATACACGCTCGCGGTGCCGAAATATACCGCCGAGGCGGGCCTAAAGGATTTCGCCGATATCGCCAAGTTCAAGGACCAGCTTGACGGCAAGATCTATGGCATCGAGCCGGGCAATGACGGTAACCGGCTGATCTTGAGCATGATCGAGAAGGATACGTTCGGCCTGAAGGGTTTCGAAGTGGTGGAATCGTCTGAAGCCGGCATGCTCAGCCAGGTCGCGCGGGCGGTGAAGAAGAAGGATCATGTGGTATTTCTGGGCTGGGAACCGCATCCCATGAACGCCAATTTCGAGATGGCCTATCTGTCTGGCGGCGACGACATTTTCGGTCCCAATTTCGGCGGCGCCACGGTCTATACCAATGTGCGCAAGGGCTATCTCGGCGAATGCACCAATGTGGGCGCGCTTTTGAAGAATCTCGTCTTTTCGCTGAAGATGGAAAACGAGATCATGGGCGCCATCCTCAATGACGGCGAAGAGCCGGACAAGGCCGCCCATGCCTGGCTGAAGGCCAATCCGGACGTGGCGCTCGGCTGGCTCAACGGCGTGACCACCCAGAGCGGCGGCGATGCAATGGCCGCGGTCAAGGGCGCGCTCGGCATGTAATTCGCCGCGCTTGGCGTTCCAACACAAGACAAACGGCCCGGGTCGAACAGATCCGGGCCGTTTGATTTGGGCATTGGGTTGCTGACGATGATAGTTCGGTTAGCATAGTGCCGACAGCGGGGTAAAAGGGGGCAGCGATGGAATGGTTGACGGAAAGCAAGATTCCGCTTGGCCGCTGGGTTAAAAACGGCGTTGATTTCGTCAATGAGCACGCGGCCTTCGTGTTCGACGCCATTTCGGCCAGCGTCGGCTTTCTGATTGAGGGCCTGATCGATATCCTGTTATTCGTGCATCCGCTGCTCTTGGTCGCCATTTTCGCCGCCTTGGCCTGGTGGTTCCGGCGCAGTTGGATTCTCGCGGCGGCCATTGTCTTATCGCTGCTTCTGGTCATCAATCTGGGCTATTGGGAAGAGACCATCGAAACGCTTGCCCTGGTGATCTTCTCCACCGTTTTATGCATGGGGATCGGCGTGCCGATCGGTATCAAGGCGGCGCACCGGCCGTGGCTTGAGACCGCGCTCAGGCCGATCCTCGACCTGATGCAGACCATTCCCACCTTTGCCTATCTCATCCCGACCTTGATCCTGTTCGGTCTCGGTGTCGTGCCGGGCCTGATCTCAACGGTCATTTTCGCTATTCCGGCGCCGATCAGGCTGACCACTTTGGGGATCAAGTCGACGCCGAAGGAATTGCTGGAGGCCGGCGCCGCCTTTGGCTGCACGCGCCGGCAATTGCTGGTCAAGGTGGAACTGCCCTATGCCATGCCGACCATCATGGCCGGGCTGACCCAATGCATCATGCTGTCTTTGTCCATGGTGGTCATCGCCGCGCTGGTGGGTGCCGACGGCCTGGGGGTCCCGGTGCTTCGGGCACTGAACACGGTGAACATCGCCAAGGGGTTCGAGGCCGGGCTCGCCATCGTCATCGTCGCCATCCTGCTCGACCGGGTGTTCCGCCGGTCGGAGCGGGCCGGCCAGTCGAATTGAGGCCGGGCCGATGGGTGACGCCATTCGTTTTGAGCAGGTGGATATCGTTTTTGGCGACGATCCGGCAAAAGCGCTGCCGCTGATCGATGCCGGCGCCGAGCGCGAGGCGATCCTGGAGCAGACCGGCCAGGTGCTTGGCTGCGCCGGTGCCACGCTGAGCGTGGAACGCGGCGCGATCTGCGTGCTGATGGGTCTCTCAGGGTCGGGAAAATCGACGTTGCTGCGCGCCGTCAACGGCCTTAACAAGGTGGTCCGCGGCCGGGTCCTGGTGGCCAATAACGGCGAGATGGTGGATGTGGCCGCCTGCGATCCGGCAATGCTGCGCGACATTCGCCGGCATCGCTGCTCCATGGTGTTCCAGCAATTTGCTCTGTTGCCGTGGCGGACCGTGCGCGAAAACGTCGCCTTCGGCCTGGAAGTGCGCGGCGGTGACAAGGCGCAGATCGACACGATCGTCACCGAAAAACTGGAGATCGTGGGGCTTGCCCAATGGGCCGATAAACATGCCGACGAATTGTCCGGCGGCATGCAGCAGCGTGTCGGGTTGGCGCGGGCGCTTGCCACCGATGCCGACATCCTGTTGATGGATGAGCCATTCTCGGCCCTTGATCCCCTGATCCGCAGCAAATTGCAGGATGAATTGCTCGATCTGCAGGCCAAGCTCGACAAGACGGTGCTGTTCGTCAGCCACGATCTGGGCGAGGCCATGAAGCTCGGGCGCCAAATCGCCATCATGGAAGGCGGCCGGATCGTGCAACACGGCCCGCCGAAACAGATCGTCGACAATCCGGTCAATGACTATGTGGCCGAGTTCGTCTCGCATCTGGCGGAGGGCCATTGATCTCTACCGGAGTAAGGATGGCGCCCGCCCTATTGCCCTTAAAAGAGCGGCGCCATGACGCAATGAAAACGCCGCCGGCCGCATTGCGCATGATTGACACTGCGAAGGGGCATTATTAGGGTCCCGCCGATTAGCGATTAGAAATCCCGATGTTCCCGCAAACGATGAAACCGCGTAGAGGCGACCGAGGTCGAACCGGCCGGTAGTGCGGTCAGGAGGCAGAACAATCATGAAGATACTGGTGCCCGTGAAACGGGTGGTGGACTACAACGTCAAGATCCGGGTCAAGAGCGACGGATCGGGCGTGGAACTCGCCAATGTCAAAATGTCCATGAACCCGTTCGACGAGATCGCCGTCGAAGAGGCCCTGCGGCTCAAGGAAGCCGGCAAGGCCGAGGAGATCGTCGTCGTGTCGATCGGACCGAGCCAAGCCCAGGAAACCATTCGCACCGGGCTGGCCATGGGTGCCGATCGCGGCATCCTGGTGCAAACGGATGTGATGACAGAACCGCTCGCCGTCGCCAAGATCCTGAAAGCCGTTGTCGACGAGGAAGGGCCAGGCCTGGTGATCATGGGCAAGCAGGCGATCGATGACGATGCCAACCAGACCGGGCAGATGCTCGCCGCCCTGCTCGGCTGGTCCCAGGGCACCTTCGCCTCGGAACTCGACATTGCCGACGGCACCGTCACTGTGACGCGGGAAGTGGATGGCGGCCTGCAGATGGTATCGCTAAAAGCCCCGGCAATCATCACCACCGACCTGCGCCTCAACGAGCCGCGCTATGCGTCGTTGCCGAATATCATGAAGGCCAAGAAGAAGCCGATCGACATGAAGACGGCCGAGGATTACGGGGTCGACGTGACACCACGACTTAACGTCATCACCACCACCGAACCACCCGCCCGCCAGGCCGGCGTCAAGGTGGAAACCGTCGCCGAACTGGTCGACAAACTTAAGAATGAAGCCGGCGTCTTGTGACGGCAATAGGCAGGAGTAGAAAACGATGACCACATTGCTTGTTGCCGAACACGACAACGATGCCTTGAAGGATGCCACCCACAAGGCGCTGACGGCGGCCGCCGAGATCGGCGGCGATGTCCATGTGCTGGTGGCCGGCAAGGATTGCGGCGGCGCCGCGGAGGAAGCCTCCAAGCTCAACGGGGTCGCCAAGGTGCTGAAGGCCGAGGCCGACAGCCTCGCCAATCACCTGGCCGAGCCGATGGCGGCGTTGATCGTATCAATCGCCGACGGCTACGACGTGCTGATGGCGCCGGCGACCACCAATGGCAAGAATATCATGCCCCGGGTGGCGGCTTTATTGGACGTGATGCAGATTTCCGAAATCATCGAGGTCGACGCGCCGGATACCTTCAAGCGTCCGATTTATGCCGGCAACGCCATTCAGACGGTGCAGTCGGGTGAGGCGAAAAAGGTGATCACGGTGCGCACCGCCTCCTTTGGTGCGGCGACCGAAGGCGGCTCGGCGCCGATCGAGGACGTGGCGGCGGCGGAGGATCCGGGACTGTCCACCTATGAAGGCGCCAAATTGTCGGAATCCGATCGCCCCGAACTGACCTCGGCGAAGATCATCATTTCCGGCGGCCGGGCCATGGCCTCGTCGGAGAATTTCGAAAAAGTGATCATGCCGGTCGCCGACAAGCTGGGCGCCGCGGTCGGCGCGTCCCGCGCCGCCGTCGATGCGGGCTATGCGCCGAACGACTGGCAGGTCGGGCAGACCGGCAAGGTGGTGGCCCCGGATCTCTATATTGCCTGCGGCATTTCCGGTGCCATCCAGCACCTTGCGGGCATGAAGGATTCCAAGGTCATCGTGGCCATCAACAAGGACGAGGAGGCGCCGATCTTCCAGGTTGCCGATTACGGCCTGGTCGCGGATCTGTTCGATGTGCTTCCGGAGCTTGAGAGCGAGCTCGACCGCATCAAGGGTTGAGCATTTGCGATCAATCCCCGGTCATGCGCCATCAGCGGACCGGGGATTTTTTTCGGCAGTACCATTTTGCAGCGCAATATAGTTTAATGGCGCCACCATGAAACGTTTCGATCAGTTGTAGGGCACATGACGGAGATTCAAAAGGTCGGCGTAATCGGCTCGGGGCAAATGGGCAACGGGATCGCCCATGTCTGCTCGCTGGCCGGATTTGAGGTCTATCTGAATGACCTCTCGATGGAACGGATCCAATCGGGGCTGGCGACGATCAACGGCAATATGGCGCGGCAGGTGGGATCCGGGCGGATCACGGAGGCGGAGCGGGACGCGGCGATTAAACACCTGCATCCGGCCGAGGACGTGGATGATCTGGCCGATGTGGACCTGATCATCGAATCGGCGACCGAGAATGAAGGTGTGAAGCGCAAGATCTTCGCGCAATTGTGCCCGCTTCTGCGTCCGGACGCGCTGCTCGCCACCAACACATCGTCAATCTCCATCACCCGGCTGGCGGCGACCACCGACCGGCCGGAGCGATTCATCGGCATCCATTTCATGAATCCGGTACCGGTGATGGAATTGGTGGAATTGGTGCGCGGCATCGCCACCAATGACGAGACATTCGAAACGGCACGGATTTTCGTCGACAAGCTCGGCAAGACCATTGCGGTCGCCGAGGATTTCCCCGCCTTCATGGTCAATCGCATTCTGTTGCCGATGATCAACGAGGCGATCTACACCCTTTACGAAGGGGTCGGTACCGTGGAGGCCATCGACACGGCCATGAAGCTCGGCGCCAACCATCCGATGGGGCCGCTCCAGCTTGCCGACTTTATCGGCCTGGATACGTGTCTGTCGATCATGCAGGTGCTGCATGACGGCCTCGCCGATACCAAGTATCGGCCCTGTCCGCTTCTGGTCAAATATGTCGAGGCCGGCTGGCTGGGCCGCAAGGCGCAGCGCGGCTTTTATGATTATCGCGGCGACGAGCCGGTTCCGACCCGATAAAATCCGATCCAATTGGATCATGGTTTCTTAACGGGCCCATGCTATCCCGGACGCGAACAGGGATGCGTATGATGACCTCCGATAGTGTCGGTTCGGCGCTTGCCATGAAGCAGGCGCAGATGATGTTCTCCGCCCAGGCGACGATGATGCGCCAGCAGCATCAGATGGATATGGCGATGATCGAGATGCTGACCCAGTCGGCGGAAGCCGGCAAGGTGCGCGCGGCGCCTCCGGCGGGCACGGGTCTGAGAGTTGACAAGACCGCGTGATCAGTTGCCGCAAGGCTGTCGGTCCGCCTATCCCCACATATTGTTAGTTCCGAAAATTTCGAACTGGCCGCCGCCGTAACCGGATCAGGCTGTCCGGCGCAAGGTCAATCCGGTGTCGATCGGCAATGTCAGCCGTTGATTGGCGCGATAGGCCTCGCTGGCCACATCGTCGGCGGCACGGCGCCGCTGCCGGGTCTGCGGATGATGGTCGCGATTGGCGATCAGATGCGCCAAATAGGCCGCCTTGGCGTGTATCGGGCGATGGCGGTAATCGGTACGTGTATTCTGGCTGCGTGCCACCGGCACCAAGGCTTTGGCGCTTTCGGTGGCCGCCGCCTGGTCGGCCGCCTGACCGGCGCCGGCCGGACGCGTTCCGCCGGCGGGGCCGCGTGGCGCGTAAGGCCGATATCCGAGTCCATTTATGGGACCAATCATGGTGCCGACTGCCTCAATGGGGCGCGAAGTGTCCCGAACTGAAACGGGATTTGCGCGTTTAAACAGTCGTTGCAACAAGCGGGCCATGGGGCGACGTTTTGTTAACCATATTCGGCTGCAGTCGGAGGCGGTTTTGCCGCCGATTAACTCCGGTGCCCGATACTCGGTATCGGTGGAGGTTATTTGCCGCAAGGCATGGGACAAAAATATGACGCAGCAGGCACAGTCCGGCCCGAATATCGGCGCGGCGGTCGAGGCGATCGAGGGCGTGGTTTTCGAATGGCGCAGGCAGGGCGATACGATCATTTGGTCGGACAACGCCATGGCCCTGCTGCAGACCGACGACCCGGCATCGATTGCCACGGGAACCGCCTTTGAGGCCCTGTGCGAATCGGATACCGGACGCCGCCGCCACGCCGTCATCGACGCCGATAACCGGACCGATCGTGGAGACGGTGTGCCTTATGCGGCCGAATACGGCTTCTTTCCCCGTGGTCCCGATGGTCCGTATCTGTGGATCGAGGAGATCGGCCGCTGGTATGCCGATTGCAATCGCGGACCCGACCGGGTCAGTGGCATGTTGCGGGTGGTCAGCCAGACCCGGGGCGCCACCAGCGCCGGCATCCGGCCGCAGCGCTATGACGCCCTGACCGGTCAACTGGACCGGGCGGCGCTGCTCGATGACCTGTCCAAAACCATCGATGCCGCCAAACACGATCGGTCGGAGGCGGCGTTCCTGGCTATCGGTATCGACAATCTGGTGGTCATCAACGAAATCTACGGGTTCGATGTTGCCGACGATATTATCGCCCGCATCGGCCGCCGTTTGCGCAAATGTATGCGTGGTGCCGATACGATCGGCCACCTGTCGGGCAACAAGTTCGGCCTGATCTTGAATACATGTGATACAGCGGAAGTCCAGGTGGCCGCCAAGCGGTTCGTCGCCGCGGTCTCCAACCGCGTTTTCAACACCGGCCGGGGACAGGTCCCGGCCAGCATCTGCATTGGCGCCGTGGCCCTGCCCCGTCATGGGCGCACCGCCTTTGAAGCCCTGGCGCATGCTCATATGGCCCTGGACGAAGCGAAAAAATCCGGCCTCGGCATCGCCCAGTTCTACAAACCGGTTCAACACACGACGAACCATGCCCGGATCGGATGCATCGGAGACCTGGTGGTCGACGCATTGAACGATCGTCGGGTCGATATCGCATTGCATCCGGTGGTCGACGCGCGCAACGGTTCGGTGGTCTGCCGGGAATGCCTGGTGCGGATCAGCGACGCGGACGGAAAGGTGATGCCGGCATCGGAAGTCCTGCCGGTGGCCGAGCGGTTGAGCCTGATCCGCCTGATTGATCACCGGGTGTTCGAATTGGCTCTCGATCGGGCCAGGGTCGATCCGGGTCTCAGGTTGGCGGTCAATGTGTCGGCCCAGACCGCGGCGGATCCGGAATGGATCTCACGCATTGCGTCGGCACTGGCGGGCCGGCCACGTTTGGCGGAGCAGTTCGTGTTCGAAATCACCGAGACCACGGTGATCCACAATATCGAATCCATGACCCGCTTCGTGTCGACCATCAAGGAACTGGGCGCACAGGTGGCGATTGATGATTTCGGGACCGGCTATACGTCCTTCCAGAATCTGAAGGTGCTGGATATCGACATTGTCAAGATCGACGGCGCCTTTATCCGCGGCATGTCTGAATGCCAGGCGGACCGGGCCTTTGTCCGCGCTCTGGTCGACCTGGCGCAGGCCCTGGGAATCAAGACCGTTGCTGAATATGTCGGCGATAAGCATACGGCCGAGGATTTGCTTTCAATCGGTGTTGACTATCTGCAGGGCGATCTGTTCGGCGCGCCTATGGAGACCGAGCAACCGGCGCCGGACGCTGCGCCGGTGTCGTTACCCGCCGGATAAAGTGCAATCACGACGGCCGTGCCCGGGAGTTCAATCCTTGTCCTTCGCCAGGGCCTCGAGACGCTCCTGCATTTCGGCGAGCTGCCTTTTCAGCGTGTCCAGGTCGTCGGCCGATTTGCCCTTGTCCCTGTTGCCGGTATCGGGCGGCTCCTTTTCCGCGCCATCGCCCTGAGATTCGTTGCCAAACGGCACGAACATGCGCATCGCCCGGTTGAACATTTCCGAGTTGCGCCGAACCTGGTCCTCGATCGCCTCGAAGGCGGTGCCGCCCAAAGCCTGGGACATCTGCTGGCGCAATTTGTCCTGCTCCCGGGCCAGCGACGACATGGAAAATTCCAGGTAGCTGGGCACCAGGTTCTGCATGGAATCGCCGTAGAAACGGATCAATTGCCGCAAGAAGGCGATCGGCAGTAGGTTCTGGCCCTTGGTTTCCTGGTCGAAAATGATCTGGGTCAGCACCGAATGGGTGATGTCATCACCGGATTTTGCGTCAAAAACGACGAAATCCTCTTCCTCCCGCACCATATCGGCCAGGTCCTCCAGCGTGACATAGGTGCTCGTCCCGGTATTGTAGAGCCGCCGGTTGGCATATTTTTTTATAACCGTCGGTTCCTGCGCTTTACCCATAATATCGATGTCTCACTCCCTAACGCCCTGTCGTGCGGCCTGCAGCACCCGGCCAGCCGAGGCGTCGACATCCCGGCACGATAAGCATTTTTGCCGGTAGCCGCCAGCTATTTCGGCATTGCATCAAATTATCGCGCCGGGTTTCCTTCATCATTGTGCAAAGGAAAATAATGGTTTTGTCCGAGAAATCTCCTTAACGAGACCATCGTTGCAGTTGACACATTGTGCAGTGCGGTCTCTATAACGGGAATACCGCCTCTATACCCAACCAAGATCCAGTTCACGGCTTCACTTGGAGAGTTCTGCCATGGCCCAATCCACCGACATCGTCATCGCCAGCGCTGCCCGGACACCGGTCGGCGCCTTCAATGGATCCCTTGCCACCGTCGCCGCCCAGGATTTGGGCGCCGTTGCCATTCGCGAGGCCTTGACGCGGGCGCAGGTCGCCGGCGACGATGTCGACGAAGTGGTCATGGGCCAGGTGCTGACCGCCGGCAGCGGCCAGAACACGGCCCGCCAGGCGGCGATGAGCGCCGGGGTGTCGCAGGATGCCACAGCTTGGACCCTCAACCAGGTCTGCGGATCGGGCTTGAGAAGCGTGGCCATCGGCATGCAGCAGATCGCCATGGGCGATGCGACCATCGTCGTCGCCGGCGGCCAGGAAAACATGTCCGCATCGCCCCATTGCGCCCATCTGCGGGCCGGCCACAAGATGGGCGACTACAAGATGATCGATACCATGATCAAGGATGGCCTGTGGGATGCCTTCAACGGCTATCATATGGGCAACACCGCGGAAAACATCGCCAATCAGTGGCAAATCACCCGCGAGCAACAGGACGCCTTCGCGGTCGCCTCGCAGAACAAGGCGGAGGCGGCACAGAAAGCCGGGCATTTCGTCGACGAAATCGTGGCAGTCACCGTCAAGGGCCGGCGCGGCGACACGGTGGTGGAGGCGGATGAATATATCCGCCACGGAGCGACATTGGAAAACATGGCCAAGCTGCGGCCGGCCTTCGATAAGGAGGGCACGGTGACGGCGGCCAATGCGTCCGGGATCAATGACGGGGCGGCTGCCACGGTGTTGATGACGGCCGCGGAAGCCGAGCGTCGGGGCATTGCGCCGCTTGCCCGTATCGTCTCCTGGGCCACGGCGGGTGTCGATCCGGCGATCATGGGGTCCGGGCCGATCCCGGCCTCCCGCAAGGCGCTGGAGAAGGCCGGCTGGAGCGTGGAGGATCTGGATCTGGTTGAAGCCAACGAGGCCTTCGCCGCCCAGGCCTGCGCCGTCAATTCCGACATGGGCTGGGATACCGATATCGTCAATGTCAATGGCGGCGCCATCGCAATCGGCCATCCGATCGGCGCGTCCGGCTGCCGGGTGCTCGTAACCTTGCTGCACGAAATGCAGCGCCGCGACGCCAAAAAGGGCCTGGCGACCCTGTGCATCGGCGGCGGCATGGGTGTCGCCATGTGCGTGGCGCGGGATTGACGACAACGGAAGCCGGGCAAGGCGCGGACCATTTAGAATCGATCACATGAACCGAACGGGGATGAGTAAATGAGCAGGGTAGCAGTCGTCACCGGTGGATCACGCGGCATCGGTGCCGCCATTTCCACCGGCCTGAAGGAAGCCGGATATCAAGTCGCCGCCACTTATGCCGGCAATGTGGAGAAGGCCGAGGCCTTCAAGGCGGAGACCGGGATTTCGGTCTATCGCTGGGATGTTGCCGATCATGAGGCTTGCGCCGCCGGTCTGGCACAAGTGGAAGCCGATCTGGGACCGGTCGACGTGCTGGTCAACAATGCCGGCATTACCCGCGACGGCATGTTGCACAAGCTTGACTACGAGCAATGGTCGGCGGTGATCCGCACCAATCTGGATTCCATGTTCAACATGACCCGGCCGGTGATTGACGGCATGCGTGAGCGCGGCTTCGGCCGGATCATCAATATATCCTCCATCAACGGCCAAAAGGGTCAGATGGGGCAAAGCAATTATTCCGCCGCCAAGGCCGGGGTCATCGGCTTCACCAAGGCCTTGGCCCAGGAAGGCGCGCGCAAGGGCATTACCGTCAATTGCATCTGCCCGGGCTATATCGATACCGACATGGTGGCCGCGGTGCCGGAAAAAGTGCTCGACAGCATCATCGCCTCGATCCCGGTCGGCCGGCTGGGCAAGGCGGAGGAAATCGCCTCCATGGTGGCCTATCTGGCGAGCGACAACGCGGCCTTCGTCACCGGCGCGGTGATGACCGTCAATGGCGGGCAATATATCGCCAATGGTTGACTGAAGCAGGCCGGGAATCGCGTCCCGGCCAACCTTACGCTGCCGATATAGCAAGGAAGCCAATTCATGATCATCGTAGCCGGTGAAATCGACCTGCATCCCGACGATGTGGAGGCCGCGCGGCCGGCGGCCATCGCCATGATGGACGAAACGGCGAAGGAAGCAGGCTGCATTCATTATCGCTTCTATCAGGACCTGGAAGTTCCAGGCCGCCTCCATGTCTATGAGGAATGGGATTCTGAGGCCGCGCTCGCCGCCCATATCACGTCGCCGCATATGGCCGTGTGGCGCGCGGCTTTGAGCGAATTGCGCGTGCTATCCCGGGACATCAAGAAGATCGAGGCCGGCGCAGTGGAAAAACTGGGTTAGCCGGCTTTCTTATCCGGCTTTCTTCCCGGTTGCGACCAATCCTCCAACCAGGATGCCGCCGCGAGCAGCCGGTCGTCGGCATTGCGCCTGCCGACCAGTTGTACGCCGACCGGCAGTCCGGCCGGCCCGCGTAGCAGCGGCAGGGTAATGGCCGGCGTGCCGCAAAGCGTCCACAGGGCACAGAAGGTCGGATCGCCCGTGGTCTCCAGGCCGCGCGGCGCCTCGCCGGTGGTTGCCGGGGTGAGGATCGCGTCATAATCGTCGAAAATCGGATCCAGAAGCCTGTTGTAGTGGTCGATCGCATCGATCGCCGCCTGGTAGTCGACCGCCAGAATCCGGCGGCCGTCTTCAACTGCCGTACGCATCTTTTCGCTGAGCCGGTCCCGGCCGCGCTCATAATAGGCGCCAAGATAATGGGCGATGCCGGCGACATTGATCGTCGTGTGCCGGGCGCGGGCGTCATCGAAATCGCTCGGTAGATCGACCGGCGTGCAGCGAACCCCCAGATCGGCGGCGAAGCGCTCGAAGGCGGCGCGCTGGCTCGGTTCCGCCTCCTCCCAGACCGGGGAGCGGACGAAGGCGAAGCGCGGCGTGGCCGGGATATCCGTGCCGTCCATGCCGTCGCCGGCCATAAGCCGGACGGTGCAGGCCGCATCGGCCACCGAGCGGGCGAAAACGCCGACCGTGTCGAGCCAATGGGATTGGGTGACCACTCCGTCAGAGGGGATCAGGCCGAGGCTCGGTTTGTAACCGACGACGCCGCAAAAGGACGCCGGGCGGATGACCGACCCGGTGGTTTGGGTGCCGATTGCGAGCGGCACCATGCCGGCGGCAACGGCGGCCGCCGAACCGCTCGACGAGCCCCCGGGCGTATGCGCCGGATCGTGGGGATTGCGGGTCTTGCCGGGCGCGAAATAGGCAAGCTCGGTGGTCACCGTCTTGCCCATGATCACCGCGCCGGCCTCACGCAGCCGGCGGACCAAGGTGGCATCGGATCGGGGCCGGCGTCCGGCATCGAGCACCGTGCCGTTTTCGGTGGGCAGGTCGGCGGTGTCGATGATGTCCTTGATGCCGACGGGCACGCCGTGCAGGGGGCCGCGTGGGGCGGCCGCGGAATCCCGGTCGCTGGCCTGGGACAGGACGTGATCCCGGTCGACCGTCACCCAGGCCTGGATTTCCGGCTCCCGGTCGGCAATGCGGGCGAGCAGCACCTCGGCCACGGCCGTCGCCGACAAGGTGCCGGTGCTGATATCGGTGGCAATGTCGAGTGCCGTCATGCCGGCAATCTCAGCAGGTTCGGAGCGGGCCATGGTCAGCCCCGTCCGATATAGGGCATCTTGGTGGCCATCACGGTCATGAATTGCACATTGGCGTCGAGCGGCAGTCCGGCCATGTAGACCACCGCGTCGGCGATCAGTTTGGGGTCGATCCGCGGTTCCACGGCCATTGAGCCATCGGCCTGGGGCACCCCTTCGGCCATGCGTTCCGTCATCGGGGTTGCGGCATTGCCGATATCGATCTGGCCGACGGCGATGTCGTGAGGCCGGCCGTCCAGGGATGAGGCCCGGGTCAGCCCGGTAATCGCATGCTTGGTCGCCGTATAGGGGACGGAGAAGGGGCGCGGCACATGAGCGGAGATCGAGCCGTTATTGATGATCCGGCCACCGCGCGGCGTTTGTGTCTTGAAGGCGCGGAAGGCTTCCTGGGTGCACAAAAAGGCGCCGGTCAGGTTCGCCGCCACCGCGGCCTGCCAATCCTGGAAAGCGATCTCCTCCAGGGCCACCGGCGGCGTGCCGATGCCGGCATTGTTGAACACCAGGTCGACACGGCCGCAGGCCCGCGCCGCCTCGGCGAACAAGGCCTTGACCGAAGCCGGCTCGCCGACATCGGCGGGCACCGCGTGGGCGGCGACGCCGAATTTCCCGGCCGCCTCGGCCGCCAAGCGCAACGGCGCCTCCTGGCGACCGGCAAGGATTACGGCGAAGCCGGCCTCGGCGAGGCCCAGACTGACCGCCTTTCCGACCCCGGATCCGGCACCGGTAATGACAGCGACCTTGTCGCTTGTTGACATTGTGACCTCCCACGTGACCGCGTTGCCGACAAGGGCCGGCGCGTTTGACCAATCCTAGGCGGTCGATAATGGCCCGTCCGGCGGCCGGCCGCCAGTTAAAACAGGCGAGGGCCGGCCGATATCGACATGGTTAAGGGTTACACCGGGCGGCGCGGTTCGGCCCATGAACGCAACCTTGCCGCTCTTGACCGCGAAAAACGCTCAACGACCGAAAAGGCCGGAAGGCGCACCAAACCGATCGCCACCTGCCGCCAAAAGTCGGATCTTTCCCCACGGTTTCTCGCAAACCCCTATACACTTTGGGTTTCAGGCGATATCCGGCAGCGAAAGATCGCGCTCAGGCCGGCATTCGGGGAGCGCTTGGAGCATAACCGAAACGGAGGCCTTGGAGCACCAAAACCTTTATACCCTGCAATAGTTTAAGGGCAGTTCGCGGTGGTGAACGGAAAATGCCGGAGCTATTTCGAACCCACAGGGTTTGAACGCCCGAACGGGCTTCGGCCGCTCAGGCCACGCCATCGCAGGCCCGAGCGTGGCAGGGAAAGGTTGTGAGAATTGAAACTGGTGGAGCCGAGGGGAATCGAACCCCTGACCTCGTCATTGCGAACGACGCGCTCTCCCAACTGAGCTACGGCCCCGATGCGGCCGCATTTAGGGTGTCGGGGGGTTGCCTGTCAAGCGTCGCGGTCGCGATGATTGTAAACCATGCGGTGCTTCCGCCGATCGGGGGACTTGCGGCAGGCGTGCGGGCTGGTTACATGAACTCAATCGGAGTTCCACGGATTTGCGGACAGCCCCATGCGCGCCCTTCTCGATGTGATCATGATCGCCCTCAACCTCTATGTCTGGGTGATCATCGCCAGTGCCATCTTCTCCTGGCTCTATGCCTTCAACGTGGTCAATCCGCGCAACCAGTTCGTCGCCATGATCGGCGAGATGCTTTATAAGCTCACCGAGCCGGCGCTGCGGCCGATCCGCCGTTTCCTGCCCAATCTCGGCGGCCTCGACATCTCGCCGGTGATTTTGATCCTGCTCGTCTTTCTCGTGCAACGGATCATCGTTCTTTACATTTATCCCAACGTGTTGTGAGCGCACCCGCGCGGGCCTGGCGTGAAACCGCGCATGGCCTGACCCTGCGCGTGCGCTTGACCCCGCGCGCCGCCCGCGACGGAATTGACGGCATCGGTCGGCTCGCCGATGGCACGGTCGTTTTGCAGGCGCGGGTGCGGGCGGTGCCGGAAAAGGGGGCCGCCAACAAGGCGCTTGAGAAACTGCTCGCCAAGACCGCAGGGGTTGCCAATTCCGCCGTCAGCGTGGTTTCGGGCACGACGGCGCGGATCAAGATCGTGGAGATTGCCGGCGATCCGGATCGGCTCAAGGCGGCGCTCGCCGAATATGCCCGGCCGATTGAGCACTAAGCGGAAAAGCCGCCGCCATCGAGAAAGGCCTGCTCGGCCTCCGTCGATTGCCGGCCGAGCACTTTATTGCGATGGGGAAAGCGGCCGAAGCGGCGGATGACGTCCATGTGCACCAATGCATAATAGTGGCCCTCCTGGTCGCATCGATCGCGGAACAGGTCAACGCTGTGCTCCTGAACCGCCAGGTCCTCCGCATGCTGGTAGGGCATCAAGAAGAATTGCCGGGCGGGATTGCAATAGGCGCGGTCGAAGTCCTTGGCGACCGCGTCCCGCGCCAGTCCTAACGCCTTGGCATCGGTGGCGAATGCCCGCTTGTCGTCGCGGAACATGTTGCGCGGCAATTGGTCGAGCAGAATGATCAGCGCCAGGGTGCCCGACGGGGTATCGGCCCAATGGTCCAGCTTACCGGCAGCCGCTGCCTCATAGGTGGCCATGAAGGTGTCACGGATTTCCTGATCGAAAGCGTCGGATCGTTCGTACCATTTCTCAGGACCGGCATCCCACCAGAATGCCAGCACATCCACGTCCCTGCGCATTTCCGCCATCACTCGTCCTCTTCGGTTTGATTGATTGTGATTGCTGCCTATTTGTCGCCCACCTGCGCGATCAGGCGTTCCACCATCGGCAGAATGTTTTTCACGATTATGGCCACGCCTTGCGGATTGGGATGCATGCCGTCGGAGAGATTGAGCGCCGGCTCGGCGGCGACCCCGTCCAAAAAGAAAGGATAAAGCAGAACGTCGTGCTTCTTGGCCAGGTCGGCAAAGATCGGATTGAAGTCCGCCGCATAGGCCGGGCCCAGATTGGGCGGCGCCCGCATGCCGGCGATCAGGACCTTGATGTCGCGGGCGACCAGGCGTTCGATCATGGTATCCAGGGTCTTGCGGGTCACCGCCGGATCAATGGCCCTTAAGGCATCATTGGCGCCGAGTTCCAAGATCACCGCCTGCACATCATCGGCGATGGACCAGTCGAGGCGGGCGAGGCCGCCGGTGGAGGTGTCGCCGGACACCCCGGCATTGCGGATTTCCACGTCGTGACCGGCGGCACGCAGGGCCGCCTGCAATTGCGCCGGAAAGGCGTCGGCCGCCGGCAATTGATACCCGGCTGTCAGGCTGTCACCGAAGGCCACGATTTTGATCGGTGCCGCGTGGGCGGCCGCGGAACTCACCAGTAATATCGCCAAAACCAGCCGGATCGGGCGATAAAGTCGAGCAAAAGTGATCATTCATTACCTAACTTGCATACTATCCCTGGACTGCGCCTGATGCCTTCCCATATGTGGGAAACGTCATTTCACAAGGCAATGAATATAGGATGGTGTTTGGTGGGCGAACCAGTCATTGATCTTGAAAATGTGCATTTGAGCCTGGGCAGCGGTGCCAGCCGGGTGCATATCCTCAAAGGCATGAGTCTGGCAATCAATGCCGGGGAATCGGTCGGCATTGTCGGACCGTCCGGTTCCGGCAAGTCGACATTGTTGATGGTGATGGCCGGCCTGGAGCGCTCCGACAGCGGCAAGGTCCTGGTTTCCCAAGCCGATCTGGCGGCGCTCAACGAGGATCAGCTCGCCACCTTTCGCGGGCGGACCATCGGTATCGTGTTTCAGTCATTCCACCTGATCCCCAACATGACGGCGCTGGAAAATGTCGCCGTGCCATTGGAACTTGCCGGCCATGGTGATGCCTTCGATCGGGCCGAGCACGAACTCCATGCGGTCGGCCTCGGCGATCGGGTGACCCATTATCCGGCGGAAATGTCGGGCGGCGAACAGCAGCGGGTGGCGCTTGCCCGGGCCATGGCGCCCAATCCGCCGATCCTGATCGCTGACGAGCCGACCGGCAATCTGGACGAGGCGACCGGCCGGCAGATCGCCGACTTGATGTTCGAAAAGCGTGCCGAGCGCGGCATGACCCTGGTTCTGGTGACCCATGATCTGGGGCTGGCCGATCGCTGCGCCCGCATGGTGCGGCTGCAATCGGGTGAAATCGTCGATGATGCGGCAACCTTGGCGGATGTCGCCCAATGACGGCCTTCGTGCCTCCCGGCCAGCGCCGCGGCGACTGGGCGCTGGCGAGCCGTTTCGCGTTGCGCGAATTGCGGGGCGGCTTGCAGGGTTTCTACATCTTCGTCGCCTGTATCACGCTCGGCGTGGCGGCGATTGCCGGCGTCGGTTCGGTCTCCCGCTCCATGACGGCGGGGATTGCCGAGGAGGGCCAGGCGATCCTGGGCGGCGACCTGGATTTCTCCCTGATCCACCGCGAGGTGGTCGACAAGGAGCGTACATTCCTGGAGAGCCTCGGCACGCTCTCCAATGTGGCGACCCTGCGGGCCATGGCACGGCTGCCCGATGAAAACAGCCAGGCGCTTGTTGAAGTCAAGGCCGTCGACCAGGCCTATCCGCTTTACGGCGCCCTGACGCTGGCCAGCGGCAAATCGATGTTCCCGTTATTGGCCGGCGATGGCGATATTTGGGGCGGCGTGGTTGAGACCGGGCTTCTCGCCCGGCTTAACATCGCCGTCGGCGATACGGTGTCGCTCGGCAAGATCAAGGTGGAAATCCGCGATACGATCGCCAGCGAACCGGATCGGCTGGCCGGCGGGCTCGGCTTCGGGCCGCGCCTGATGGTGTCGCAGGAGGCCCTGCGCGCATCCGGCCTGGTGCAGCCGGGCAGCCTGGTGCGCTGGCACTATCGGGTGCGCCTGGAGCCGGAGGGCGCCGCCACGGACGCCGCGCTCCGTGGGGTGATCGCCACCGCCAAACAGGACTATCCGGATGCCGGATGGCGCATCCGATCACGCGCCAACGCGGCGCCGGGCCTGTCGCGCAACATCATGCGTTTCGCGCAGTTCCTGACCCTGGTCGGCCTGACGGCGTTGATCGTCGGCGGTGTCGGCGTCGCCAATGCGGTGCGCGCCTTTCTCGATACCAAGCGCAACGTCATCGCCACCTTTAAATGCCTCGGGGCGTCCGGCCGGTTCGTTTTCAAGGTCTATCTGATCCAGATTTCCTGCCTTGCCGGGCTCGGGATCGCCGGCGGCCTGGTGCTCGGCGCCCTGATGCCTTTGGGCGCCGGCCTGGTGCTTGCCGAATTCCTGCCGATCAAGGCGGCGACCGGCATATTCCCTGCTGAATTGGGCCTGGGCGTGGTCTATGGATTCCTGACCGCTTTGGCCTTCGCCTTGTGGCCGCTGGGCCGCGCCCACGACGTCCCGCCGACCGCTCTGTTCCGGGATTCGGTCGCCCGGGGGCGGAACTGGCCGCGCCCGATCTACATCATCGCCACGGCGATCATTGTCGTCGCGCTCGCGGCCCTGGCCGTATTGCTCGCCTTCGACCAGCGGATCGCCCTGATCTATGTGGTTGCCGCGGCAGGCGCCTATATCCTGCTGCGCGTGGTCGCGATCGTCATCCAGGTGATCGCGCGGCGGGCGCCGCGCGTGAACACCACGGAGCTACGCCTGGCGATCGGCAATATTCACCGACCGGGCGCCTTGACCGCCTCCGTGGTCCTATCGCTCGGCCTCGGCCTGGCGCTGCTCGTCACGCTGGCCTTGATCGACGGCAATCTAAGCCGGCAATTGACCGCCAATCTGCCGGAACGGGCGCCGAGCTTCTTCTTCGTCGATATCCAGAACGCGGAAGTCGACCGCTTTGAAAGCCTGCTCAACAAGGAAGCGTCCGACGCGGCCTTGTCGCGGGTGCCCATGCTGCGCGGCCGCATGGTCGAACTGAACGGCGTGCCGGCCGATGAGATCAAGGCGCCGCCCAATGCCCAATGGGCCCTGTCGGGCGATCGCGGCATCACCTATTCGGCGACCCTGCCGGAAAATTCCCGCCTGACCGAGGGGCGCTGGTGGCCGGCCGATCATAGCGGCGAGAATCTGGTCTCTTTCGAGGCGGAGTTGGCCGAAGCCTTCGGCCTGGAAATCGGCGACATGCTGAAAGTCAATGTGCTCGGCCGGGTGATTGAAGCCAGGATTGCCAATCTGCGGGCTGTCGACTGGCAGTCGCTGGGCATCAATTTCGTCATGGTGTTCTCGCCGAACACCTTTGCCGGCGCGCCGCATACCCATCTGGCGACGGTGACCTGGGCCGATGATGTGTCCGAAGCGCGGGAACTGGACCTCTTGAAGACCGTGACCGCGGCCTTTCCGTCAGTAACGTCGGTGCGTGTCAAGGATGCCCTGACGGCGATCAACGACCTGGTGCGCCAGCTTGCCTGGGCAATCCGCGGCGCCTCGTCGATCACCTTGATCGCGTCCGTGCTGGTGCTTGCCGGCGCGCTCGCCGCCGGCCATCGCAACCGCATCTATGACGCGGTGATCCTGAAGACATTGGGCGCCACACGGCGGCGGGTGCTTTTAGCCTATTGTATCGAATATGGCTTGTTGGGCCTGGCAACTGCGATCTTCGGCGTCTTCGCCGGGGCCGTCGCCGCCTGGTTCGTGGTCGAAGACCTGATGGGCGCCGATTTCACCTTCCTGCCCACGGTTGCCGCCGGTGCCGCTCTGGTCGCATTGCTGCTGACCGTCGGCTTCGGCCTGGTCGGCACCTGGCGGGTGCTCGGTCACAAGCCGGCGCCGGTGTTGCGCAACCTGTAGGTCGCACTCAGCGTCCGACTACCGGTTCGCGCGGCTGCCGGTCAACGCCCCCCACAGGGACGCGACGACGATCAGCGCGCATATTACCGCGTTCCAGCCGGCAAAGGACAGGCCGACCATGCGCCAGGAGACTTCCGTGCAACTGACAATGGTCATGCTTTTTAGTTCGGAGAGCAGGTTGCCGGTCGACAGATTTTCCTGGCCGGTGGCCCCGCAATCGTCCGGACCGGGCCAGAATTCCCATTCCGCACCCGCCTGATAGACCGCCAGATAAAGCCCGTAGGCCATGATCGCGGCGATCAATATCAGACCGATCCTGGACGGCCAGCGCGGCAGCATCCAGGCCGCCAAGGCGGCGGTGATGAGCGCAATCGGCAGGCCGATATAATAAGGGATGCGCTGCTCCAGGCACAATTTGCACGGCAGATAGCCGCCGATCAGTTGGAACCCCCAGGCGGATCCTATGGACGCGGTGCCCACCGCGAGCACGAACAGGGCGGCGACAAGCTGGCGGTTATCGAGCGCGGATCGCAGATCGATCACGACGTCACTCCAAGAATTGGTTTTGTCTCACCCGGGTCTTCAGACGAGGTATTTGATGAGCACGAACCCGCCCACCAAAAGCACCACGAATGCGGTGAAGACAAGGCCGAGATAGCGCTCGATAAAATCCCGGATCGGCGGGCCAAGCCAGTACAAAATGGCGGCGACGACAAAAAACCTTAAGCCGCGCGCAAGGATCGAGGCGATGACGAAAACCACCAGATTAAGGCCGGTGGCGCCGCTAGTGATAGTGATCACCTTGTAGGGGAATGGGGTGACCCCGGCGATGAACACGATCCACGGCCCCCATTCGTTATATTGTGCGCCGAACCGTTCGAATTGGTCCATATAGCCGTAGAAAGTCAGGATCGGTTCGGCGACCTGCTGGAACAATAAAGCGCCGATTGCATAGCCCAACAGCGCCCCGGCAACCGACGATAGGGTGCACAGGACGGCATAGAACCAGGCCTTCAGCCGTTCCGCGAGCACCATCGGGATCAGCACCACATCGGGCGGGATCGGAAAGATGGAGCTCTCGGCAAACGAAATGGCGGCCAGGGCATAGGGCGCCGAGGGTCCGGCGGCCTGGCGCATGGTCCAATCATAGAGGCGGCGAATCATGAGGGCGATCTTATACCAAGCCCATGAATGAATGCGGCCGGAATTAAGACGCGATCCTTGATCGTGCACGAAGTCCAGGCGGCGGAGCCGGCCGGCAGCAAAATATTTCTTTCGCCGCATGCTTGGCGTTGACGCGGGCGGCGCGGTGGCTATGATCGCCGACGCGGATTTGCCCGCCGGGGAGTTAGCATGACATTCCGGACGCGGTGAAAATCGCGGCCCCTGTGGCGGAACTGGTAGACGCGGCAGACTCAAAATCTGTTGCCCTTACGGGCGTGGGAGTTCGAGTCTCCCTGGGGGCACCATCTCATTTTCATGCATGGATAGGTCCTTTAAGTAATTGATAGGTATGGAGAATTCGGGTGTTCGATAACCTGAATTCCGGTCATAGGCTATGCGTTCGGTAAAGGCCAGTCTGAGAAGGACTCTTTTCAGGTGGAACTGCCCGGAAGCCCAGAGTTTCCAGGGGTTTGAGAGGAACAGGCAGGCCTGTTCGAACATTTCGTCAAACGGGCGCTGCGGCCCAGGCCCCTCGCGCAGTTTTTCCGCCGCAACGGCCTTGTCTGTTTCCAGAGCGGCAATGCGGTCCTCATAGGCGGCAATGACGCTTGAGTTTGTCGCGTCCACGATCCGGTCGAGGAATTTCTATTATATTACGGTGACAGTTTACTAAATACACTCAATTATCGGTTCGGGCCTTTGTCTTCGGACCTCTCTTGCGTGGCATCAATTGCCGTTTCGTTTGGGCCTCAAGCGCTGTGATCCAAGCGTCGCTGCCCAAGGGGCGGCCCGTGGTTTCCGATTGGCGCAGCGGCCGGTAGGCGGTGATATCGTCCACGTCGCCGCCCAGAAATGTCGCGAAATCGCCGGTGCGCCGCAGCACCGGCGCCACCGTCAGCGCGCCGTCATCGCGGCCGGCACAATGCGCCGCCACGCTCGACCAGCGCCAGTCTCCCGCCCGCTCCACAAGCCGCGCACGCACCGGGTTGAGCGACACGTAGCGCACCGCATTGACCAAATGGTCCTCGTCCATGACCACCGACCCGAACCGCCCCTGCCACAAATGGCCGGTCACCCGATTGCGGGCGTTGATATAGCCTGTGTAGCGCCGGTGTGCGTCGGCAAAGGTACGCCGCAATCCGTCCGCATCGCTCGGCACGATGATGATGTGTACGTGGTTGGGCATCAAACAGTAGCACCAGATTTCGGAACCGGCTTTACCTGCCGCCTCATCCAGCAGATGCCTGTAGAGCGCATAGTCATCGTCGCCAAAGAAGGTCCGCGCCCGCCCATTGCCACGCTGTGTCACATGATGCGGCAATCCAGGAACGACGAGGCGGGCAAGGCGGGCCATGATGGTCTGGCGATCGTAATTAGTGCATTTAGTAAACTGTCACCGTAATCCCAAGTGCAGTTTTGTATTCAAACCGCCCTTGGTGCGGGCCAGACCCTGGTTCCCCCTTTTGCGCCGGCCGCATGCGGGTGCGCCTTAATGTGGCTTGCATCGATCATCAGCCATTCCAGGTCCGCGTCACCAGAAACGACCTTGAGCAGACGTTCAAAGACGCCGCCATCACGCCAACGGTAAAACCGATTGCTCACAGACTTCCACTTGCCGTATTCCGCCGGCAGGTCACGCCACGGTGTCCCGGTGCGCAGTTTCCATAAAACCGCGTTTAAAAACAATCGGGTATCTTTTCCACGGCGACCTCGATTGCCTTTCGTACCTGGGCAATGCGGCTTCAATC
This sequence comes from Rhodobiaceae bacterium, assembly GCA_965224185.1. Lineage (GTDB taxonomy): Bacteria > Pseudomonadota > Alphaproteobacteria > Rhizobiales. The sequence goes on from OZ245042.1 coordinate 2,770,193, forward strand.
GTAACCACACTTCATCACTCAAATCATGGCGGCGCATATCTGACATGGAAATCTCCTTTCCATGTCAGATGAAACAAATATGGTTAACCAACCCTCAAATCGGGGACACCCTCTAATTCTCTACAATTACAACGCCTTTCCCATCGCTATACACCCAGAATTCCGGCCCAACCAGCTGATTTTCGTCCATAACAATTGTAATTTCGGAAAATGAACCGGTTTTTATAACGATACTATCATCCTTATCCAATACGTCTGTTACAATATTTTCACCATCACTGGACCGTAAGTTGGATTTAATTGAAGTATATACAGTAATGCTGCTGTAGTCATCAAATATTATTCCCCAATTACAATTATCATATTCTATTGTGCCAACTTTTTTTCCAAGTATTTCTTCTTTCAATTTGCTAACCATGACTAGTTTCCGATATGAGAAAATGGATGGTCAGGGGATATAGTTTGTCCGTTATAGGGATTTACCGTTTGATCTTTGCCTTGCAGTTGTTGTTGTGAATATGAACCATAACCTCTTGGATATCCGGGACTTAACCCTCGCGGCGGCACCGGATCCATCATTCGAAGAGCTGTGTTTTTATTATTCATGATGCCTCTGAACTGGGTACCTACTATATTATTGTTCTTATTAACAACCGGTGTCGGAACCGCAGGCGCTTGCGATGGGACCGGTAATGCTATCCCTCTTGGATTTACCACGAAATTTGGTGCTGGAACAGGATTGGGTTTGCCGAACGCGAGGATATTCTCAAGTTGAGTGAGATGTGCCCTTGTTGGTACATAATTTTGTGTAGTAACATTTACTGGCGCTTTTAGATTACGATTTTGAATTTCATGCATCAACGCTCTGTAGCGGTCGATCATAATTTGATCGCGCCGAGTTATGGGCTTGCCTCGCCTATTCAAACGCCGCTGTAGTGCACGAGGAACAGTTTGCGCAATTGGGCTTCTGTAACCATTTAGGGCGTCAGCAGCGTCAGAATTGCTGATATCTCCCTTTGATTCATTTTCTGCCCGATCAGCCCGATCCCCGGCCGCACTATCACCCCAGCCGTCCTGGTCGCCAGGGCCCTCGCCCACATTCTGCCCATTGCGATCGCTCAAATTCACCGGATTATTCAGCGCATAGGCATATCTATTCACCCCCACGCCCGGCAGGATCGGGTCGAGGGTGTCTGCTGAGATGAAGCGGCCCGCGATCGGATCCATGTATCTTGCATTGAGGTAGATCAGCCCCGTCTCCTCATCGTGCCTCTCCCCGATGAAGCCTTTGGCCTCGTCGGCGCCGGGCGAGGCGCTGACCCAGTGGTCGAGGCGTTCGCCGTAGGGGCGGAAGTGGCTGGCGCGGGCCTGGGTGCCGCCGTCCTTGGTGACGATGCGCACCGATTTCAGGTGGCCCCGATGCAGCCAGTAATTGCCCTGGTGATTGTAGCCGCCCGAACCGTCCGGCTCGGCCACCCGTTTGACGTCCTCGTGGACATATTTGACGAGGTGAGGCCCGGTCCGGCCGGCAGGCCGGATGCCTTGATCCGGTGAATCAAGACAAGGGCCGAACGCCCGCGAGGGTAAGGGCCGATGGCCCGTCGAGTGGGTCAGCCGTGACGGCGCTGTTATTGTAGGTCGCCTTGGTCACCTGGCCGCGGGCATTGTAGTTCAGGCTTTAGGGGCTAACACCGGGGGCCGGTCAATGTGCCGACCGAGGTGCGGAATGGCGGGAGTTTGGTGAATTTAGGAAACTGTCACCGTAATTAAATTATATGAATATTATCAATTGTCTTCCTCAAGAATCTATAAAACTCAAATACATCTTTGTACTTGTCATCAAATCCGTCAATAATAATACATAGTTTCTGATTATTTCTCGTTTCAATATATATTCTATCTATTTTATATTTGTCGACTGATGGCAACTTAATTTTATATAAATCCTTATATAAAACAACAAAAGAATTTCTTGAACACATATTAATAATATATGTATTCGTGATAACTATAATAGAACCAGAATTGTTTATGTAATATCCGTAAATTATAATTCCGTTCAATTGAATATAATTCGAAGAAGATTCTGATTTTTTTATTGAACAATCAACATAATTTTTTAGTTTATTAAGAATTCCATGAGGAATAGTTAATTCTTCCATTTATCAATTCCTAAAAATCGAATGAATAGAAATCCATCCCACGAGCACTTCTGGACTTATCGGCTACTCTCGACAGGCCTCGCTCCAAGGCCGGATTCGCCAACCTACCCTTAATAGTAACAGATTTCGCGCCATATCTATTAGCTAAATTCGCGAGCGCTGATCTAATATCTGCTAGTTGGCGGCCTTTAAATCTACCCCTCAGCATATCGACCGTAATCGTAATCTCATTGTTACGAACATTAAACGTGCCTTTTAACTCATCGATAACACCCCGAAGTGTCGAAATGTCCTTTTCCGAAAGCGCTCTATTTATTGTCTCACCACGCCTGGCCGCCATTCTTTCGGCCCAGCTACCTGGCTTATATGTCGTGGCTTTAGGTGACTTTGTTCGCGGTTTAGATTTTTTGCTTTTGAATATCGCGCGAATTATTGCCCTAACAATTGCGGCCCTGTTTTCTTTCGCTGGCAATTCGATTGTAACATTGATATCGCGGTCGCTATTCGCCCGCCCACTCGGGTTGTCGGAGGAATTTTCTGCTCCAAAACGACCACCTAGCCCAGCCCGGTCTCCGGCAGCACTATCGTCAAATCCTTCAGGATCCGGCGTATCACCATCCGAACCTGCATTTCCCTCGCCCTCACCAACATTCTGCCCATTGCGATCGCTCAAGTTCACCGGATTATTCAGCGCATAGGCATATCGGTTCACCCCCACCCCCGGCAGGATCGGGTCGAGGGTGTCCGCTGAGATGAAGCGGCCCGCGATCGGGTCCATGTATCTTGCATTGAGGTAGATCAGCCCCGTCTCCTCATCGTGCCTCTCCCCGATGAAGCCTTTGGCCTCGTCGGCGCCGGGCGAGGCGCTGACCCAGTGGTCGAGGCGTTCGCCGTAGGGGCGGAAGTGGCTGGCGCGGGCCTGGGTGCCGCCGTCCTTGGTGACGATGCGCACCGATTTCAGGTGGCCCCGATGCAGCCAGTAATTGCCCTGGTGATTGTAGCCGCCCGAACCGTCCGGCTCGGCCACCCGTTTGACGTCCTCGTGGACATATTTGACGAGCGTGCCGTCCGGCTTGATCTCCACGTCGCCGCCCAGATATTTGGTGATATCCGCACCGACCTTCTTGCGGAACCGGCCGCCATCGGGCCCGTAATCGAAGGCAAGCGTCTCAGTCGGCGTGGTCACCCCGGCCAGCTTGTTGCCGTCGATCCAGCCATAGCTGTTGCCCCGTCCGGTCTTCATGTTGCCGTTGGCGTCATAGGTGAAGCTGTGCGGCCCGGCCTTGGTCACCGCATGGGGATGGGACGCTGAATAGGTGTACGACCCGAGCTTCGAATTATAGGTCATGTTGCCGATAGTGTCGTATCGGAAGCTCTGGGTCAGGCTGCCATCGCCGGCATTGGTGGCCTTTTTCAGCCGGTCAAGGGAATCGTAGCCATAAGTCCAAGTCTCATTGGCCCGATTGGAATCGATCGCGGTGATCCGCCCCTTGGCGTCATAGGAATAGCGCAGCCGCTGCCGGGTCACCAATTGCCCGGAATTGTTGTCGGACTGCGTCTTGATCTCCGTCACAAAGCCGCGCTCATCGTTATAGAGATTGGTGGTGACGGCGCTGTTATTGTAGGTCGCCGTCGTCACCTGGCCGCGGGCATTGTAGACAAGGCTCCTGACCAGGTTTTTGGGCCAGGGATCGGCGCCGACCGACTTCAGCCGCCCGGCCCGGTCATAGGTGTAAAGCACCTTGTCGCCATCGGGATAGCTGCGCCAGGTCATGCGGCCCGCCGGGTCATAGCCGGTGCCGATCTGGCGCACCCCGTCGGTACCGATATACCAGCGCTCCCGGCGCACCTGGCCCGCGGCCCGGTAATCCATGCGCCTGGTCAGTTTGCGGTCACTCATCTCGCCGCCCGACTTGTAATATCGGGTCACCACGCTGGTGGTCAGCCGGCCGGTATTGGCGTAGGTGCCGCGCGCCTCGTCATGGATATTGTTGATCACCATGCGGCCGGGCGCCTTTCCCGGTGAATAATTGATATGCGAGATCCTGCGTGTCAGCCGGCCCTGCTTGTCATAGGCGAAGGTGGTGATGCCGCCGAGCGCATCGGTCTGCCTGGTCACCCGGCCGGCCTTGTCATGTTCATAATGCCAGCGGCCGAGATCCGGATCGTCGACCCGCATGCGCCAGCCGAGCGCATTGACCTTGTAGACCCACTGGTTGCCGGCGTCGTCGGTGACCCCGGTCAGGTGATCCAGTTCGTTATAGGACCGGTCCGTATTCACCGCCGTCGACCCCAGAAAGCGGGTGGTGCGGATCACCCGGTCATAGGCGTCATGGTGGATGCGGGTCTCGTGGCCCATCTCGTCCTTGATCTCGGTCCGGTAGAGGCCGAGGCCGGAATTCTTGTGAGCCGTTGAAATGGTCTCCCCGTCGGGATGCTGGCGCAGCACCTCCCGGTCGAGGGCATCGAAGGCGAACGTGGTCAGGTGCCTGGTGTCGCCGGTATAATAGGGCGCCGATTTCGACCTGACATTGCCGCGCTTGTCATGCGCCGTGTCGATGCGGATCTCGTCGCCGGCCGCCGGGCCGCGGGCAAGCTCCTTATAGGTGCGGCCCAGACCATCAAAATATTTGCGGGTCCAAAGATCCCCGGAAATGCCGCTCGATCGTCGGCAGGCCGGAAAGCCGCCAGCCCACCGCGATCAGCCCCTTGACCCGGCGGTCATAGCGCAAGCGGCGCGCCGAATCGTAGACCAGCTTCAAATCCGGCTCCAAGCCGCGAAAGGCCGGCACGTCGATTGCAATGGTCCGGCCGAAGGAGCCGTTCGACGGGATCTGCGGCAATTCCGGCTCCAAGGCATGAGCCGCCGGCACTTCATTTTTCGCTGCCTCCCCAGCCACCGGCTCCGGCGCCGATTGTTCGTCCGCCTTGGCCTCCTCTTCCCCGTCCGGCTTTTCTTCCGCCGTCTCCTCGCCCTCCGCCGGCGCCGCCATGTCGGCGTCGCCGGTGCCGTCGGCCGCGTCATCCCCGGCAGGCGCCCCGTCTTGCGGCGCCGCGGCATCATCGACCTCGATGGTCACCACGCCGCCACTCTCGTCGGACTGCGCCGCCCGGACCGCATCGGGCGCCGGGAAAAGGACCACGGCCAAGGCCACCATGCCCAAGGCGAACCCCACCGACGGCCAGGCACATCGCCACCGCCTTACCGGAAATCGGCCGGCAACGTCACGATAGGGGACGGGAGGCAATAAGGTCGGCATGGCACGCTCCAATGCGCGGGGCGGAGTTAAAAAAAATCAACCTGCGCTCGAAGCGCAATCACAACCAACATGCCATTTGAACGAGAAAAACTACAACCTAGGAGGATTACATATGCTTGATGAAGCAACCAAAAGCAATTGTCTTCCACAATCTCGCTGCCGGGACTACACTGGCAAGCGCTATCTTCTTGGGCGGTTTTTCCCGCACCGCTTGATAAAATACCAGATGGGTGATGGGTCTGCGGTCCGCGACCGCCTGGCCTTCAGCGGCTTTCTTTTCCGGCGGCCACCTGCATCGTCAGGCACTCTTACACGGCCTCAACAATGACCATTTCTACGCTGAACGAAGCGTTATGGCGGCGGACATTTGATGGCCGATGGCGCCGCCGGTAGGAGGACCGGACACACGCCGAACCGACAATTGGTCTCCAACAGCCCTTCGGGACGATGCAGCATCCTGACTGGTCACGGCAGGCGTCCAGTTGTGGTTGGCCTGCGTTTTGTGAACGGCTAAGCTGACGCCGACAATGTCTGCTCGATCGAGCGCGGTCAAATCAACCAGACGAACAGTGCGGAGGCAGCGTGACCATGGCCGATTTTATCTTCAATACAACACCGTCTATCCGCCAGATCACCGGTGGTGCGGCGCGCCTTGGGGAGGTTATCGACGGCCTCCCATTGGCGTCACGAAAACACGAGGTTTTATTTGTCACCGATCCCGGCATCATCAAGCTCGGTTTGGCGGAAGGCGCGCTCGCAAATCTGGAGAAATACGGCTTCTCAGTAACCCTCTTCGATCAAGTCGAACCTGATCCCAAAACATCAACGGTCATCGACGCTGTGGCTCTTGCCAAACGCAACGAATGCGCCTGCGTGATTGGTTTTGGCGGCGGCAGCTCCATGGACGTTGCCAAGATGGTCGCGCTTCTTGCCAATTCGAACCAACCGCTTGAGGAGATGTACGGCGTCAATCAAGCAACGGGGGTTCGACTGCCACTTGTGCTCGTTCCCACAACGGCCGGCACCGGCTCCGAAGTAACGGCCGTCTCAATCCTGACAACGGGAACAAACGAAAAGAAGGGTGTCGTTTCCCCGATTATTCTGCCTGACATTGCCGTTCTCGACGCCGACCTCACGCTTGGTTTGCCGCCTCACATCACGGCTGCGACGGGGGTCGATGCGATGGTGCATGCGATCGAGGCCTATACATCGAGAAGCGCGAACAACAATCCAATCTCCAGGACGCTCGCCAAACAGGCACTTGATCTTTTGGGCGCGAACATTCGCGACGCCGTTTTTGATGGGTCCAATAAAAAGGCCCGGGAGAATATGCTCCTTGGATCCATGCTGGCCGGACAGGCCTTTGCGAACTCACCGGTCGCGGCCGTGCATGCTCTGGCCTATCCCGTGGGCAGCTTGTTCCATGTCCCGCATGGATTGTCGAACGCGCTCGTTCTTGAAGCCGTCATGCGTTTCAACGCGGTCGACTGTGCCGCCGAATATGCCGATCTCGCGCCACATATCTTTGCAGATATCGACACCAATCGATCAAGCCAGGCGGTCTCGGCTGAGCTTATCGAGCGACTGGGCGAATTAAACGTCGAACTGGGGCTTGAGGCAGGGCTGAGACAGGTCGGCATCACCGGGGACGATATCCCGAAACTGGCAAGCGATGCGATGAACCAGACCCGTTTGCTGGTGAACAATCCAAGAGAAGTCGGATTGGCGGATGCACAACACATCTACGAAGCATCCTTTTGAACGCCGGTTGTGTCGCGCCCGCCTGCGGTCGGCAGGTTCGAACTCAATCGAACGACCGCAATATAGAGAGGATAATACCAAGGGCGGTGACTTTATGCCAAGGATCGAACGAATTCGCCGGGGCCGAAAGATGAACTTGGCGCGGCCAACCATATCACGCCGGAAGGTGCTCCGGCGGCCTCCAAGCCTGTGAAGACCGCCAAGACGTACATTCTCGGCATGGCCTCCGATTCAAAAACCCCGACCTTCAATCCACTGGGCCTCACCGTCTTGAAAGCCAAACCAGATCACGACAGATGGTTTTGGCCATATCGGGATCAGACATACTTATTACAATGGAATTGCCAGACAACTATGCATAGTGTCAGGAACGGTTATGCCTTGTCATAGCCAATGCATGAATTGCTAAGAGCCCGAATTAAAAGTATGTTTGTGTTTTCAATGGGTTAGGAGATGCCAGATGCCAGGAAAAGGGCCGCGGGCGATGCCGATCCATCGTCAAGGCGCTTTGGCACCGCAGATGGTGTCTCATAACCCATTGAAAATATGAAAAGACTTCTGAATCGGGCTCTAAGGTCGGAGATGGCGCGGGAACCGGCGAAACATATTTTTGACGATCTGGACAAGGAGCTCATCTCGATCCTCCGGCAGGATGGGCGCGCACCTTTGTCGAAGCTTGCAACGGTCCTGAATGTTTCCAGAGGTACGGTCCAGAACAGGCTCGACCGGCTGCTTGAATCCGGCGCCCTACTTGGTTTCACGGTACGCACGCGGGAGGATTATGACGAAGACGGCGTGCGCGCGATCATGTCCATTGAGGTCACTGGAAAATCGACCTCTGAAGTCATCAAGAAGCTTCGGGGCATACCGGAGCTGCACCGGCTTCACACAACCAACGGCTCTTGGGATCTGGTTGCGCAAATCGTTGCTCCGACGTTGTCGGACTTCGACCGGGTCTTGCGCGAGGTTCGCATGATCGACGGGGTGCTCAACAGCGAGACGAACATTCTCCTGAGTTCTGTATGATCGACGTCGGAGGCCGGCAATCCCTACTATCTGGGCGACAAGTGAATGCCGGCCAACATGCATCTGACGGATCCACCGGCCATCTCGATGGTTGAGACATCGAGCACGAGTAGTCTTGCACATTGTTCAATTGCCGCGATTTGATCGGTCGCCAGCGCATCACGCGCACATTTTGAAAGGGCGAGAATTGGTCCCTTAGACCCCGTCAATTCAATCGCATTTCCTGCAAACCGTGCGATTTGATCCGAGCTCAGATCAATGACACGCCTGCCGGAGTCTTCGAGCCTTGTAGCGATTTCACGACGGCGCGCCCCATCCGTGATCATGTCCAGCCCGATCATTGCGAAATCTGTGGCAATGCACATCAAAACATTGGTGTGATAGACCGGCTTGTCATTTTCGTCTCGTGCGTCGAAGACCATCGGCTCGTAGTTGAAATGGGTGCAAAACCGTTCAAGGGCGACCGGATCCGTGCGGTTGGACTTGACGGCATAGGCGACCCGATGGATGTGGTCCAAGACCATCGCACCCGTGCCTTCCAGAAACAGGCCGTCCGGTTCAAGACCGGAATAGTCGATCACATCCTGGACGCGATATCGGGCCTTCAGGTGTTCGATGATATCCGAACGGCGCTCCCGCCTGCGGCTTTTGGCGAACATCGGATAGATCGCAATATGTCCACCTGGATGGGTCGAGAACCAATTGTTTGGAAAAACCGAATCCGGCGTTTCCTTCGTTTCGTCCTCGAACAACATCACCTCAATGCCTGCCTGCCGAAGCCTCAAAGCCGCTTCTGAGGCTTCGTCGTAGGCGCGCTTTGAAATTTTCTCAGGTTCGGTTCCACACCGGGATTGAAATGCGTTGTCGGCCGCGGTTTCACCATTGGGGAGAAAGTGATGCGGGCGGATCATCACCACGGCTGATGGTGCCTGGGCGCTTCTCTTGGCGCTAGCCATTGACGACCGCCGGCTTGATCGAACGCATGATCATCCCAAAGAGATCGCGGGGATCGTCCGGGTCGGCAATCATGTCCAGGTCCTGATAGTATGGTGATATTTCAAGCTGATCCTTGATGAACCGCAACGCGGAAAAGTCCTCGATTGCAAATCCAACGCTATCAAAAAGCGTGATCTGCCCATCGGACGTCCTCCCCGGTGTTCCACCGGTGATCACCTGCCACAATTCGGTCACGGGGTGGTCTTCGGCAAGCTGCTGGATTTCACCCTCAACACGTGTCTGAGGCGGGTATTCCACAAAGATCTCGGACCTGTGCAGGATGTCGGAGTGAAGTTCCGTCTTGCCAGGGCAGTCGCCACCAACGGCATTGATATGCACACCGGAACCAACCATGTTGTCAGTCAGGATCGTCGCATTCTGTTTGTCCGCGGTGCAAGTCGTGACGATTTGCGCGCCTTGAACGGCCTCTTCCGGCGTGCCGAATATCTCGATTTCAAATCCCTGGCGAGATAGATTGAATACGCATTTCTTCGTTGCCGTGGGGTCTACGTCGTACAAGTGTAGCTTCGTGATTCCGCAAATCTCTTTAAAACCCAATGCCTGAAACTCGGATTGGGCGCCATTGCCGATCATGGCCATGGTCGTGGAACCGGAAGGCGCCAGATACTTACCTGCCAGCGCTGACATCGCCGCGGTTCGCAACGCTGTTAGAATCGTCATTTCCGACAACAAGATTGGATATCCGCTGTCAACGTCCGCCAATACGCCAAACGCGGTGACGGTCTGCAGGCCCTGCTTCATGTTCTTGGGATGACCGTTGACGTATTTGAAACCGTACCGTTCGCCGTCGCTGGTCGGCATCAATTCGATCACACCGACATCCGAATGGGACGCAATGCGGGGAGTCTTATCAAACAAAGACCAGCGTTTGAAATCGTGTTCTATGTATCCGGCAATGCCGGAAATAACCTGCTCAACGCCCTGAGCAGTCACGATCTTCATCATCGAATCGACACTGACAAAGGGAACGATGTTGAGATTTTGCAATGCCATTTTTTGCAACCTCAAGAGTCAGACCTCTAGATCCGCAGGCTACGGTCATCGGGGAAAAGAGACCATGTTCAAGTTTTACAAATTTGGCAGTTCCGGCCATCAATTTGTCAATGCCGACTGACAATTTGCCCATTACTAAGATGTTAGTGGCAGCTCATGATATAAAAATTGGTCAGGTCACGGAGACGTGGACAAACACCATCAATGGACCAGTTTGGGACGCGAATATTCCTTGGCTGAATTGAAATTCCCGGCGACGCCAGTAGATCTCCTGCCAGCTTTGCCCATCTGTACGAAGCCGTGTGATCATATGATGCTGTAATGTTATTCCTCTTCACGCCACGGTGGCGCACGCCCGTTCGGATTTCGGTCCCAATGTCGACCTTTACCTGGCCTTGCGACCGGTCCGCCTGTGTCGATCTTGGCCGTCCGAATTGGTTGCGCCGTGACCGGCCGTCAGTGCCGCGAGGATTTGCTCCGACGCCTCGGTGATCGTGAGTTCTCCGCCATCGACCGCCGCGCTCAAGGCGGCAAAGTACCGGTTGCCGGGCTGTCGAATGTAGTCCGTCAGTCGCCGGCCGGCGGATTCCGCCAACAGGCGCTGTGTGCGTGCCGATATGCGCGCCATGCGGTTCGATATATGGTCGACATTTCGGGAGACCTCGATGGCGGCGATCAGGTCGCCAATCCCCGCATTCTCGGTCGCGACGGTGGATAGCACCGGCACATTTTGGGCTTCGCCCCGACGCAACATCAGCATTCTTTTCAACTGCGTCATCGTCCGGTCCGCCAAAGGTTGATCCGCCTTGTTGACAACCAGAATATCGGCGATTTCCAGAATACCTGCCTTGATAGCCTGCACGTCGTCGCCCAATCCGGGCGCGCAGACGACCACCTTGATATCGGCGATTTCGGCGACTTCGACTTCCGATTGGCCGGCTCCGACGGTTTCCAATATGATCACGTCCTTGCCGCTGGCGTCCATCAAATCGACAACCTGGGCCGCCATTGGTGAAAGGCCGCCCAGATGTCCCCGTGACGCCAGCGAGCGAACGAAAACGCCGGAATCGGCGCCATGGGCGACCATGCGGACGCGGTCGCCCAGAACGGCGCCGCCACTCAATGGGCTGGAAGGATCAACGGCGATCACGCCGATCTGCTTGCCCGCGCCGCGCCATCCTTGCACCAGGGCATTGATAACAGTCGATTTGCCCGCTCCCGGCGGACCGGTAATGCCGCAAACAAGAGCGTGACCCACAAAGGGCCGAACGGCGGCGACCAGGCTGGCCGCCGATGCGGCTTCGTTTTCCACCGCGGTTATAGCCCGGGCCAATGCAACAGCATTGCCGGCCCGCAATCTAGCCACCCAATCGGCCAACGCATCGGCCTGGTCGGCCGCATCAGTATCCGTCCCGGCGCCGCCGGCGTTGCGACCGGTCATGACATCGCGGCCCGCGAAGCCTGCGCCAGATCATCTATGATGGAGACGATTTCCTCCCGCTGGCTGCCGGGCCGCAACACCGACTTGATGCCCAAAGCCTCCAGCGCCGGAATGTCTTCGACCGGAATGGTGCCGCCGACTACGACCGGGATGTGATCGCAATCATTCTCGGCCAGGAGGTTCAGTAATTCGCGGCTGTTGACCAGATGCGTGCCGCCCAAACTCGACAGTCCGATAACGTCCACATCCTCCTGTATGGCGGCCGTGACGATCGCCTCCGTGGTTTGGTGCAATCCGAGATAGATCACCTCCATGCCGGCATCCCGCAATATCGCGGTGACCACTTTCACTCCCCGGTCATGCCCATCAAGACCGGCCTTGGCAAGCAGAACCCGAACGGCGCGGTCGGACGGACCCTCATTCAACGCCATCCCGTTCATGCGGCGATCTCCATTGTCGGTTGCAGCATGCCCAGCGGATCATAGGCATGGCCCGTGGCAAGCCGCACGGTGCCGATCATCTCCCCTTGCGTCGCATAGGCGTCGGCGGCTGCGATCATTGCCGGCAGCAGATTGTGGCATTCACCCAGTCGCGCCTGCGCGTACAGGTCCTGCAAGGCTGCCGCGGTCTTCTCATTGTCGCGTTCGGTCCGCAGCCGCCGGACCGCGGCGGCAAGAGCGTCGCTTTGGCCCGCCGGCATGGAATGGATGCCGCCCGGCGTTTCCAGTTCCGGCGGTTGACGGTATTGGTTGACGCCGACGACCACCTTTTTACCGCTCTCGACCTCCTCCTCGCGGGCGAGCAGAGCCGCGTCAATGCGATCTTGAACCCAACCCGACTTGATCGCAGCGGCCATGCCGTCCTGAGCCTTGATCTCCTCTAGGAGAGCATATGCTGCCCGCTCGATCTCGGCCGTCAGGCTCTCCACATAATAGGATCCGCCCAGCGGATCGGAGACCCGGGTCACGCCGGTCTCTTCCGCCAATATCTGCTGAGTCCGGATGGCCAGACCCTGGGAGGTCTCGGTCGGCAATCCGATCGGTTCGTCATAGGAACAGCAATGGATTGACTGTGCCCCGGCAAGCGCCGCGGCCAGCGCCTGGTAGGCGATGCGGATTACGTTGTTCAGCGGCTGCGCGGCGGTCAACGATACGCCGGCGGTGTGTACACCGAACCTGAACTGCCAGGACTTTTCCTGCTTGGCACCGAAATCATCGCGCATCATGCGCGCCCACATGCGCCGCGCCGCCCTTAGTTTGGCAACTTCCTCGAACAAATCGATATGTGATGAGCAATAGAAACTCCGCCGGGCCGAAAACGCATCGATATCAAGACCGCGCGCCAGGGCGCGTTCGGTATATTCGATGGCATTGGCGAAGCCGAATGCCAGTTCCTGCGGCGCGGTCAGACCCTGTTCGCGATAGTCGTAGAAGTTCACATTGCCGGTATGCCACAGCGGCATATGCCGGGTGCAATATTCAATGATGTCCACCGACGCCTTCAGGCCGAGGTCAACCGGACAGGAATTCCCGTAGCCGCAGAATTGAAAGTGCAGCGTATCATTCTGCACCGTTCCCCTCAGGACCGCCGGATCAACGCCGCGTTTTTGCGCCAACGCGACATAAAACGCCATCCAGGCGAGGCTATCCAGGCCGGAGATGTCGAAGGCGACGCTGACCCGCTCGATGGGAATACCGTCGAACAAATCCTCAAAGTCCTTGAGGGAACTGACGCTGACGCCCTGTACACCGGCGTCGGCCAGGGCCATGGGATGGTCGGCGTCGATACACAAGGAACCGTTATTGTCATCGATAATGCTGAGGCCGGAGATGCCGTTGGACATCTGAAACCGCATTCGCTCGTTGGTATCCCTTCCCGACCCGAAGCCGCAAACCTCCCGTTTGGTCCAAAGACGCCCCCGATACATGTTCTCGTAGATGCCGCGGGTATAGGGAAAACTGCCCGGATCCGCGAGGTCCGAGGCATAGTCCAATGCCGCCAGATCGTCTGGATCATAAACGGTCTTGCAGGCAATCCCGGACCAGGTTTCGGTCTGCTCGGCGCCCTTGCGATAGGCGTCCTCAAGCGCATTGCTTTTTTCTTCGCTCATCTCAATTCCTCCTTCCCCGGCCGGCAGAAACCGTGCCTCTCAAAGCCGGTTCGCGTCACTTTTCGGCAATCCGAACGCCTTCGCCCGGCGGACGATCCGCGCTTTCGATCCCTGTTTGCGGCTCGCCGGAACTCCGTGGTGCCAGTCCGAACAGCAATATGTCAGCGGCGAGATCACCGACCTGTTCCGCCGGCAGTCGACCCGGGCGATACCATTCGGCACACCAATTCAAGGTGCCGAGAATAAGCATCCGCGTGGCCGACGGGTCACGGTCCGCATCGATCTGTCGGTGCTCGCGGGCCATCTGGATCAGGCGCCGCCAATCGTCGCCATAGGCGCGCTGCTTTTTCAGATGGCGATCGCGGATATCTCCGGGGATCTGCCCGAAAATGCGGGCATTCGCCGAGGCGTAATCGTCCTGCGCCAGGCTGGCGACAATATGCGCGCGGACGGCGGCCGCGATGAGCTGCAGTGGAGGCGCGTCGTCGGGCTCGTCCGCGATGGCCCGGGACACTGCCGCGCGGACGCTATCCACCCCACGATCCAGGACCTCCTCGACCAGTTCCTCGCGCGATTTGAAGTGATAATAGAGGCTGCCGGCTTGCGTGCCGGCGGCGGCGGCAATGTCCGCCATGCGGGCACCGGCATAGCCCTTGTCGCGAAAGATCTTCGCCGCTGCGTCCAGGATCAGTTGTCGTTTGCGCTCAGACTTTTTCTTGCCGCCCTTGCCCTCACGGAACGCTCGGCCGACATTGCGGGCGGCACGGTGATGGGTGTCCGGGCGGCCCGTAGCGCTCTTCTTGCCATCCGCCCTCATGCGGTGTGATCCTTAAGCAGGATGAGGGTGCGGCCATGGGCGCGCCGCTCGGCCAAGGCCGCAATGGCGTCCGCCGCTTCGCTCAAAGGCCTCATGGCGCTCACCAAGGGCCTCAATTGGCCGGCCGAATAATGCTCTAAAAGCTCCTCGCCGGACTTGTGGAATTTATCCCGGGCAAAGTGTTGAAAATAGCGCAACGACGATCCGATCGCAGACCGGTTCTTGACCAACAGGCGATTTGCCGGAATGTCCGGGATCCCGGCGACAAAGCCGACAATGACGATGCGGCCGCCCCATGCCAGGGCGGAAAGCGCAGTATCGAACAATGCGCCCCCGACAGGATCGAAACAGATTTCGACCCCGGCTCCGCCGGTTGCCTCCGACACCGCCTTCTTAAGATCCTCCCGCGCATAATTGATTGTGATATCGGCGCCGCGGCTTTTGGCGGCGGCGAGTTTTTCCGCCGTACTGGCCGCCGCGATGACGCGCGCACCCATCGCCTTACCGATTTCCACCGCGGCAAGGCCTATGCCGCCGCCGGCTCCCAGCACCAGCAATGTTTCGCCGGACCGCAATTGCCCTTGCCATCGGATCGCCACATGGGCCGAAAGGTAAGCGCCCGGGAAAGCGCCGGCGTCCTGGAGCGGCATGTCAGCCGGCAGGGAGATGGCGTTGTCGGACTCAACGATGCAATATTCGGCCATGCCACCATTGTTGACGATGGCCATGACACGTTGTCCCGGATGCAGGCGCGTGACCCGCGCGCCGCAGGCGCGCACGATGCCGGTGGTCTCCATCCCCGGACTGAACGGCGGCTCGGCGAGATCCTGATAGCGGCCGGCGATCAGCAGATTGTCGGCATAGTTGACCGCCGTCGCGGCGACTTCGACGAGGACCTGCGACGGACCCGGCCTGGGCACCGGGACGGTTTCCACCGTCAAGTTGTTCGCCCGGCACCACCGCCGGCAGATCAGCGCTGCCATCGAACTCGGGATCGGTACCCCGCGCACTTCCGATTTCGGCAGCCGGTCATTCATCGATCGGGCCCTTTATTGGTATCTCGACCATTATCGGGTCGTCCTTGGCGCGACCACGCAGACGATATCGTGTCATCGATCGGCGCCGTTTTTTCTAATTGTAATTAGAATTGGAAATTCGGGCCGGGCTGTCAAGACATGCTCTTGGCGATGGATTTGCAAGATAGTTCGGGTCCGCCCGGCCCTCCACGCGCATCTACCCGGACCTCCGGCCCGGACATGGAAAGCTGCGGCAAGCTCCAGTCTAAACGCGGACTGTGGACCGGACGCGGAAACACGGCATATCGATAGGGTGTTTAATCGCGCGAGTTCTCCGGCCAAATGTCAATTCAAACACACCGGCCCAACAGCCTCAAATGCCGCCACTTACGCAGGTTTCTGTAACGCCGTTGCACACCGATGGCGACAACGCGCGGGGGGCCGGCGTCGGAGAAGCACCAGGGCACGAAATACCCAACCGGCATATGTCTCCTTCTGCGCCGTCAATTGCCGAAAATTGGGTGTTTCAAATTTACTGGTTTGACCCCTTGCGGACGTGGAAAGAAGGTGAAATTTCCGCAACAACAAAATCATTCTCATGGTGATAAGCTTTACTCGTCCGAAGACGCTGGTGCATGCCCGTATTTCCGCCATACATAGCATGCACAAAGGGCGCAATATCCTTCCCAGTTTTGCTCACATAAGCCAGTTGGTATTCGCTTCGGAACGGCCAAATCGCACCTTTGACGAATTTTCATCTTATGTTTCAATTTTAGATAGTGTTACATATATTATTATAATATTTTATATATAATATACTCAACTATAACTAGAAATACGTATATTGACATATTTTGTAGCTGTGTTGTATTTCATTTTTGGAAAAATTCAATAGTGAGGCAACTTAATGTATGGTGTTTTGAAAGAAATTCAATCTAAAGATGCATTTCCATTTGTTCTCTCTAGTTTCACAATTGCGGTCTTTTCAGTTGCCCTGCTGCTTACCGGGTCCCCTGCCGTGGCGGATGCTGGTTCCAGTGGCGACCATGCTGTAGCGGTCATCGTCACGGACACTGACGGGGTTTACAGCACCGCGCCAAAAACCACCAAAACGGTAGCAGTGCAACCTTTGGTCAAAAAACTGCTTATAGGCCGGGCTTTGTATAACGCCTCGACCTGCAAACTGGTAAGTACCGGCCAATGGTCTATCACAGTGGCACCTAAGCACGGCAAAGTGACATTCAAAGTAAAAAATGGAACAATTCCACCTAAACCCGGAGAAATTTGTTCTGGTGTATCAATACCGTTCAATTTCGCATTCTATGAATGGACAAGCACCAACTTAAAACGCAAGACGGACAATTTCACGCTACATTGGCACGCCGGCCAAAATTTCGATTCTAGTGACTGGTTGGCGAAAAGACATAGCGTTACATTCCAGGAGACCCGTAATAAATACGGCTGGGATGATTACACCGATCGCCACCTGCCTGCCAAATCCGTAAAGAAAGGCGGCAGTGATACGGTGATTGCTAAAACCGATCCGTCGAGATTTGCGGACAAAACCGCCTTCAGGACAGGTGAGAGTGCTGCTGTTGACCCCACCATTGCCTCGTCTGCCGAGCAAAAACTGACGATTAGTGGGACAGCGGAAGGTAAGACCACTCTAAAAGCGGAAAACACCAAGAGTAAGGCTGTCATTGGCAAAGCCGAAATACACACTTTCAAGAATCTCGTGAAATCGGTGTCGATCACACTGATCCATAAAAAGGGTACGGGCGCCGGCGACCCCGGCTACAAAAGTATTGACATCTCTGATGACTCTATTAAGCGCGTGCTTAAGAAGGTTTACAAACAAGCTGTTATTACCTGGCGCGTGACGCGTCTGCCGACAAAGCGCCTTGAGTTCGACTTGAACAAGGATGGCAAGATCGATGTAAGCTCATGGATGAATGACGAAATGCAGGTCATTCGTAACTGGGCAGGTTCGTCCGCCTACGATTACAACATCTTCATCGTAGGAAATCCTTCTAAGCGAACCACCTGCGGTATGATGAATCTAAATCAGAGTTACGGTTACGTATTTACCGGAGTTTCTGGATGCGGTGACAGCGGCAACACCGTCGCGCACGAGCTCGGTCATGGACAGGGTCTCCATCACACGACTTCTGATCCCAATAATATTATGTACGAATCCGTCTATGACACGCGCCTGCGGAAGGAGCAGTGGGAATTCCTGCAGCGCCGCTGATGCAAAACGGAATATTCAGGAGATTAAGATGATTGTCTTATCGCATTGCAAACGCTTGGGGGTAGCATTGGCAGCGGCACTCATTTCTAGCCATGCCGCGATATCGAGTGGTAGTGCCGCATCGTCAATCAACGATCTAAAAAGGGAATATACAAGTTCACTACAATTTGAGCGGGGTCGCATCACACAAAGAATGATCGACAGCCTCTTGCTTGATCCGTCACAGCGAAGCCAGCTTGACGTTTTAACGAAACGGATAATCGAACGGCGATTTGAGAAAAATCCAGGTTGGAAGACGTTGATGCTTGCCGGAATGGCGGGCATTGCCTCTGTGGAACAGAAACTACCGAAATTGGCTGTGGGTCCAGTTCAGATATCAGGTGGTCGCCATTACAGCGGTACAGTCAATTGGGCCGCGAAGCTGCTGACCGCGCGGCAAGGTGATCAGGCGAGTCTGGATGCAATATTACAGTTTGCCAGTAAACAAGACTTCCGCAACCGAGCTATCTTTATTGCAGTTGATATGAAATACGTGCCGCAGCCGGCGGCCGTGGAGTATCTAAAGGACCTTCTGTTAAGCGACGAGCGGCTTGATCCTTTCAGTCCAACCATTCCGGGCCCGCTGGCTGCCACCTACGCCGCGTCGTCGCTCGCCGTACTGCTAGAGGGATTCCCGGTCAACTATCGCAATGATTACAGTTATACGGATGCGGAAATACGTAAATGTCGCCGCTGGATCCGGGCGCAGACGGAGTGGACGTTCCGTCAAAGGTAAATAGTTCTGCAAGCATTGAACAATGGTGACGCTATGCGATCCCATACAATAGCGTGAAACCGTCTTGATATTGAATTGATGGCCAAATAACAACGATGATGATTGTCTTATCGCGTTGCAAACGCATGAGCGTAGCATTGGCAGCGGCGCTCATTTCTAGCCATGCCGCGATAGCGAGTGGTAGTGCTGCATCGTCGATCAACGATCTAAAAAGGGAATATACAAGTTCACTACAATTTGAGCGCAGTCTTATCACACAAAGAATGATCGACAGCCTCTTGCTTGAGCCGTCACAGCGAAGCCGGCTTGACGTCTTAACGAAACGGATAATCGAACGGCGATTTGAGAAAAATCCAGGTAGACGGACGTTGCTGCTTGCCGGATTGGCGGGCATTGCCTCTGTGGAACAGAAATTACCGAAACTGGCTGCCGGTCCCGTTCATATATCAGATATTCGCCGATACGACGGTACGGTCAATTGGGCCGCGAAACTGCTGGCCGCGCGGCGGGGTGATCAGGCGAGTCTGGATGCAATATTACAGTTTGCCAGTAAACAAGACTTCCACAACCGATCTGTTCTTATCGCAATTGACATGAAATACGTGCCGCAGCCGGCGGCCGTGGAGTATCTAAAGGACCTTCTGTTAAGCGACGAGCGGCTTGATCCTTTCAGTCCAACCATTCCGGGTCCGCTGGCTGCCACCTACGCCGCGTCGTCGCTCGCCGTACTGCTAGAAGGATTCCCGGTCAACTATCGCAATGACTACAGTTATACGGATGCGGAAATACGTAAATGTCGCCGCTGGATCCGGGCGCAGACGGAGTGGACGTTCCGTCAAAGGTAAATAGTTCTGCAAGCATTGAACAATGGTGACGCTATGCGATCCCATACAATAGCGCGCAGACAGCATGAGATTGAATGGATTGCCGATTGGATGGCCAATCAATAGCTGTGGTTTTACCTGTGGGCTGAGATCCTATCTCGACCGGATTCTTCAAGGTGAGGATACAATCGACGAGATAGCTACCCGAACTCGTCAACGTCCTTGGCGGCAAAAGACGCAAATGGCCGGGACAAACCTGATCAGCATCTCAAACAGAAGATCGGAAAAATTTGGCACTCCCCGCCCAGTTTCGGGCGGGCGGAGCGCGGACGCTCCGCCCCCGATTTCAGACTTCGATTTGCTCAGCGATTGCGAGTGCGTCGTTGACCTCTACGCCGAGGTATCGGACCGTGCTTTCAGTCTTGGTATGGCCGAGCAGACGCTGGACGGCGCGTGGATTTTCGGTTTTACGATAGATCAAGGTCGCCTTCGTCCGTCGCAATGAATGCGGGCCGAATTGCAGCGGATCAAGGCCCGCCGACGCGACCCATTCACCAGCCAATCGCGCATATTGACGGGTCGATAAAGGGCAACCCGGATAGTTTTGGCCGCCGAACAATTGGTCGCCCGCCTTTCTCAAGGCCGCCCGCATATGATTATCGATCGCGGCGCGGGTGTGATCCGTCAATTCGACCTTGACCGGCCGGCCCGTTTTCTTTTGCCGGACGCTTGCCCGGTCGAGTGCGTAGCCATGCGGCGCACCATCCTCAACCTTAATGGAGACCACATCGCAGCCGCGCAGTAATACCAAGGGCGGCTTCCGGCCGGTCAGTTTTCCCATGTTCCAGGGAACGCGCCGATTGCTCGCAACCCAACTTGGATATTCATAGCACGGTGCAAAGCGGTGGATCGTCAGTCGAGTTGGTTCAGGTAATATATTTCGTTGGTCAGACACCGGCTGCAGCGGTACTCGGCGATTGTTCCGTCAAGGCCGATTGCCTGGCGCCTGATTTCAAGCAGCGGCTCTCCTTCCGGAACGTTCAGAAGCCGGGCATCTTCCGCGCTCGCGGCGACCGCCGATATGTGTTCGTTCGCGCGCGAGATCGTCACCCCAAAGCGTTCCTCATAGAGCTGATAGAGTGTATTGGGCAAAAGATGGGGATTGGGGCGGCCAAGCCCCGGGAACAGTGTCTCCGGCAGGAAGATTTCCTCGACGATCACATCGCTTGCGCCGACATCGCGGACGCGCTTGATGGCAATCACCGTCTGCCCCGGTTTCATTGCCAGTTTGTCAGCGATCTTGCGGCCGGCCTTGATGCGCCGGCAGGAGAGGACACGGCTGCCCGGTATGCACCTTTCTCCGTCTGATCCATACAGGGGAAAGAAGTGAAACAGCGCCCGTTCGACCGTGTGCTCGGGAATGTAGGTCCCCTTCCCCTGCCGACGTATTACCCTGTTTTCATTGGCTAGTTCATTAAGCGCGGCGCGCACGGTGCCCTGACTGACCCCGAACTCTCTTCCCAGGGCCGTCTCGCTCGGCAGACAGGATCCAGGAGGGCATCGGCGCGTGACAATCATCTCGGTGATGCGGTCCTTGACCTGCTGGTAGAGCGGTCTGTTGTCGATCATGTTCACCATGTTCCAAAGCCCTGTCTCGCTCCCGGATCCCGCCTCTGTCTCCGCCCCTGTGGTTCCTCTTATCAGAGGCGGCACGGAAACCCAATAAGTTCGGACAACTGTTACTACTCTTATATAAGAGTTACTTGACATAAGAAAACCGATCGTTATCATCCAGCTCAAATTCCAGGATTTCGAAACACATGGAGACGCCAGTGACACCGCCGGATTTTCTGGTCCATGAGAATGCCGATAGCGTCGGCGTTGTCGTGGTCGAGGGCGTTGCCGCCGGACAGATGCTTTCCGGCTGGCTGATGGCCAGCGACGAAACGCTTTCGATCGAAGCGCTCGATGCCATCCCGCTCGGCCACAAGATCGCGCTTGCCGACATTGCGACGGGCGACACCATCCTCAAATACGGCCACGATATCGGCAAGGCGGTCGCGGAAATCGGCAAGGGTCGGCACGTTCACACCCACAACGTCAAGACCAAGAGGTGGTAGCCATGGGCAAACCGACTTTCTGGGGCTACCGCCGGGAAAATGGCCGGGTCGGTGTGCGCAATCACGTCGTCATCCTGCCGCTCGATGATCTGTCGAACGCCGCCTGCGAGGCGGTTGGCAACACGATCAAGGGCACCCTGGCGATCCCGCACGCCTACGGGCGGCTGCAGTTCGGCGAGGATCTGGAATTGCATTTCCGCACCATGATCGGCACCGGCTGCAACCCGAATGTCGCCGCCGTCGTGGTGATCGGCATTGAGCCGGGCTGGACCAACCGCATCGTTGAGGGCATCCGCGCCACCGGCAAACCGGTCGAGGGCTTCGCCATCGAGCAGAACGGCGACATCGCCACGATCGCGGCCGCGTCGCGCACGGCGAAGGACTATGTGCAGTGGGCAAGCGAGCTGACCCGCCAGGAATGCGATATCTCCGAGCTCCGGGTTTCGGTGAAATGCGGCGAGTCCGATACGACCTCCGGACTTGCATCCAATCCAACGGTCGGCCGGTTCATCGACAAGTTGGATGGCTGGGGGGCGACCACCTGTTTTGGCGAAACCTCCGAACTCACCGGCGCCGAGCAGGTCTGCAGGACCCGTGGCGCAACGCCTGAGACCGGCGACAAGTTCCTCGCCACCTGGCAGGCCTATATGGACGAGGTGATCGAACCCAACAAGACATCCGACCTCTCCGAAAGCCAGCCGACCAAGGGCAATATCGAAGGCGGGCTGACCACCATTGAGGAAAAAGCATTCGGCAATCTGGAGAAGATCGGCAAGACGGCAAAGTATGTCGATGTGCTCGGGCCGGCCGAAGCGCCCGCCAAGGGGGCGGGGCTCTATTTCATGGACACGTCGTCGGCAGCCGCCGAATGCGTGACGCTGCAGGCGGCGGCGGGCTTTACCGTGCATCTGTTCCCCACCGGCCAGGGCAACATTATCGGTAATCCGATCGAACCGGTGATCAAGCTTACGGCCAACCCGCGCACGGTGCGCACGATGGGCGAGCATATCGACTTCGACTGCTCGGGCATTCTGCGCCGGGAGATGACGCTGGATCAAGCGGGCGACGAGCTGATCGACGTGGCCGTGCGCACCGCCAATGGCCGGCTGACCGCGGCGGAGGCCCTCGGTCATCGGGAATTCGTGCTGACCAAGCTCTACAGAAGCGCCTAGTCGGCCCAATCGTTTTTAAAACTGGGGAGAAGATACCATGCGTAAATTTGTGACAATGGGTGTGGCTGCCCTGTTCGGCGCCATCGCCTTGGGACCGGCAGAAGCCTTTCCCGACAAGTCTGTTTCCTACGTCATTCCCTTCGGCCCGGGCGGAGAATCCGACATCACCGCGCGACACCAGCAACCCTTCTTCAAGAAGCTGTTCGGCCAGGACCTGGTGATTTCTTACAAGCCGGGCGGAGGAGGAGCGGTCGGCTGGTCGCAACTCAACACCATGAAAGGCGACGGCTATACCATCATGGGCATCAATCTTCCCCATATTATCATCAAGCCGCGCCAAAAGAATGTCGGTTTCAAAACAGAGGATGTCACCAGTGTTTATATGTTTCACTTTACGCCCGACGCGATCGCGGTGAACAAGGACAGCCCGTTCAAGACGCTTCAGGATCTGATCGACTATGCCAAGGCCAATCCCAAGAAGCTGACCCTTTCGGGCTCCGGCAAGGGCACGGCCAACCATCTGGCGCAGGTGCGGTTTGACAAGATGGCGGGCATCGAGACCACCTATGTCGCCTTCAAGGGTACGGGCAAGGCGGTCGCCGCCTTGCTGGGCAACCAGGTGATGGCCGAATGGGGCTACACGTCCGTCGGCGCCAAGCATTCGGACACGGTGCGTCTGCTCGCCGTGGCCACCGAGAAGCGCCACCCGCGTTTTCCCGACGTTCCTACCTTCAAGGAACTCGGCTTCGACCTTGTTTCGGGCGCCTATCGTGGCATTGCCGTTCCCAAGAGCGCTCCTGAGGAGGTTCGCGCCAAGCTTTCACAGATGATCGGCGAGATAAACGCCGATCCGGAATTCCGCAAGAAGATGGAAAATGACGGTATGGCGCTCCTTGATGTCGACTACAAGGGCATGGATGCGTTCATCAACGAAATGACCGACATTTATGTCGATGCCGCCAAGGAAGCGGGCATTCTGAAATAGGTCCGGGACACCGGCGTATGGTCGATCCCGGGTGATCGAACGATGCTCCGGTAGACCCAGGGCCGAAGTCTCCGATGCATTACCGGCACCGGAGACTTCGACTGTTTGAACCGGGGCCCGGGCCCTGCAATTTCCAAAAGAACAAAAGAGCCAAACAGCCGTTTCAATCATGGGGAGGCGTGCGCATGATCGGTCATGATGCCATCTCCGCCGCTTTGTCGCCACTCAACATCCTGTTGGCGCTCAGTGGGGTGATCGCGGGAACGGTGATCGGTTCCCTGCCCGGGCTGACCGCGACGATGGCCGTTGCCGTGCTGGTCCCGCTGACCTTCACGATGGAGCCGGCCTCGGCGCTGATCATGATGGGCGCCATCTATACCGGAGCCATATATGGCGGTGCATATTCGGCCATTTTATTGAACACGCCGGGAACACCGTCGGCGATCGCCACCACCTTTGACGGTTTTCCGATGGCCAAAAGGGGTGACGGAGACCTCGCGGTGACATTGGCCTGCCTGGCGTCCGTCATCGGCGGGCTGGTTGGCGCGGTGTTTCTGCTTGGCCTGTCGCCGCCGCTTGCCAAGGTGGCGCTGGCTTTCGGTCCGGTGGAATATTTTTGGCTGGCCATGTTCGGCCTCACCCTGATCTCCGCGCTTTCGGACGGAAATTTGCTGAAAGGATTGATGGGCGCGTGCCTCGGCCTGCTGCTCGCCTGCGTGGGCGTTGCCGAAATCAGCGCCGATGTGCGTTTCACGTTCGGCAGCCAGACGCTTCTGGGCGGGATCGAAACCGTATCCGCCCTCATCGGTCTTTATTGTGTCCCTGTTTTGATAGACTTGGTGGCGACGCCGGACCGGCATCTCAAGGTCACGAGCCGGCCGCGTGGCTTCCGGCTCAAAGAGGCCGTCTCCATATCGTGGCGAAGCAAGT
This sequence comes from Rhodobiaceae bacterium, assembly GCA_965224185.1. Classification (GTDB taxonomy): domain Bacteria; phylum Pseudomonadota; class Alphaproteobacteria; order Rhizobiales. The sequence goes on from OZ245042.1 coordinate 2,794,853, forward strand.
TCAATCTGATCCGCAGTTCGGTTATCGGCACGCTGGTGGGTATCCTGCCCGGCGCGGGCGGTTCGATTGCCGGGCTCGTATCCTATTCGGAGGCGCGCCGCGCATCCACGAGGTCGGAGCATTTCGGCACGGGGGAGCCGGAGGGCATCCTGGCAACGGAATCGGCAAACAACGCCACGGTCGGCGGCGGCTTCATCCCGACGCTGGTGCTCGGCATTCCGGGTACGCCGCCCGATGCGGTGATCCTCGGGGCGTTGCTGATTCAGGGCGTGCGCACCGGTCCGAACCTGTTCACGGATACCAACTCCATCGCCTTCACCTTCATCGCCGGCCTGTTCCTGGCCACCCTATTGATGTTGCCCACAGGTCTAGTCATCGGACGTTATGCATACAAGACGATCATCACCGTGCCGAAAGCCATGTTGGTGCCGACGGTAGCCTTCATGACCATGATCGGGACCTATGCCATCCGCAACAGCATATCCGATGTCGCCATAATGATCTTGCTGGGGATCATGGGTTGGGGTCTTAACCGGTTTGGATTTTCGCCCTCTCCGATTGTTCTCGGCCTGATCCTCGGCCGGATCGCCGAACAGGGTTTCGTGCAGGCTTGGACCATCGGGGCGGCAACCGATGATCTCGTTAACATGTTTTTCGGGCGGCCAATCAGTTTGGCCATCCTCGCGCTGATCGTGGTTGCGTTGTTTTACCCGATGATCGGCGCCCGCCTGGGAGCGCGGAGGAATGCGAGTGGCAACTAATTCGGAACGCGATATCGCGGGAACGCTCATGGCCGTCATCATGATCCTGGTTTGTGCCGTCGGCTGGTGGGATACCACAGCGATGGAAGACCCCGATTCCTACGTGTTCCCGCGCGCCGTCATGGTTGCCATGGTCACTTTCAGCCTGACGCTCATTGTCTACAATCTCGTACGGTCCGGTAAGTCCCGGGAAAATGGCGGCCACAACGGTTCGAATTTACGGCGGGCGCTGCTTGTCCTCGTGATGCTCACGGGGGCCGGACTCATGCCTTATCTGGGCTTCATCCTGTCGGGCCTGGTGGTGTTTGCGGCATTGACCGGTGTTGCCATGTATGATCCTTGGACCCGGTTTCGCATGACCGTCTATCCCTTGTCCGGCATTGCGATCGTGATCGGATTTTACAGTCTCTTTGCCAAACTCCTTATGGTACCACTCCCTGACGGCGCCCTGTTCGATTGAGGATAAGCCTTGCCGGATATCGTCATTACCGAATTCATGGACGAAACCGCGGTCGCCGGCCTCCGCGCCGGTTTCGACGTGATCTATGATCCGTCGCTCGTGGATAAGCCGGACACGTTGATTGCCGCGGTGCGCACGGCCCGCGCTCTCATCGTGCGCAACCGCACACAGGTGCGCGGCGCGTTGCTGGACGCGGCGCCGGCACTGAAAGTTGTGGGTCGCCTGGGCGTGGGGCTCGACAATATCGATCTTGATGTCTGTTCGGCGCGCAATATTGCTGTCAAACCCGCCTCGGGAGCCAATGACGACGCCGTTGCGGAATACGCGATCGCGATGGCATTGGTGCTTCTGCGCGGCAGTTTCATGGCCACCGATAGGATCGTTGCCGGGGCGTGGCCACGTCAAGGCTGCATTGGCCGGGAAGCTGCCGGAAAGATCATCGGATTCGTCGGATTTGGCGGCACTGCCCGCAAAACCGCGGTCCGGGCGCGCAGCCTGGGCATGGAGATCGCCACTCATGATCCCGTGTGGTCGGACAATGCTCTAGCGCCGGAAGATCCGGCGCTGAAGGATGTGCGGCTTTTGGACCTGGGGGCGTTGCTGGCGCTGGCCGATGTTGTCAGCCTGCATGTGCCTCTCACCGACGGTACCCGCGGTCTCATCGGAGCCCAGGCCATTGCCGCCATGAAGGAAGGCTCCGTGCTGATCAACACGGCGCGGGGCGGTGTCGTGGATGAAGATGCTCTTTGTGAGGCGCTGCGGGCCGGAAAACTGGCCGGGGCGGCGTTGGATGTGTTTGCCGAAGAGCCCGTGGACGCGACCTCGGGAGCCCGCTTCAAAAATGTACCCAACCTTATCCTCACGCCGCATGTCGGCGGCGTGACCGAAGAATCAAACGTTCGGGTAAGCAAGCTCACCGCCGAGAACGTGCGCTCCGTATTGCAGGCGGTGTGATGCCCGACATGGCGCGGCATCAGGCACCGAGCCTAGCCGGCGCCAGCGAAACGTATCGCCGTTCAATCACCCGCAACGACCGGCCATAGCATCGCCATTCGGGAGGCTTCGCCCCGCCAATTTGCACCCCATCGAGCCAGCCTTGGTAAAATCAGCTCTCCAACCAAAGGAGAAACAGGAACCCGGACCGGAACGCACGCATCGGGCAGGGAAGCGGACATGGCAACGATGTCGCAATTTGAACAGGTTTATCACCAGGGAATGAGCGCGACTGACCCGGAGCGGAAGTTTGCGAAGCGTGACGGTTCATCCCGAATGTGCCAGCGCACTACCAGGAAAAGATGGCTCCTACCATTCCCGCAGTTCAGGCGATAAGTGGACATCTCAGCAAACGGGCAAGATCGGAGAGTGCATGGTTCGGAACTTATGCGTTGCGCATGGGGCGCCTGATTTCTTGTCGAAGACGGTCTACTCGTTTGCATATATCGATTGACGTTGAAAATCGAATTTGGTTGGTGCCAATTCGAACTAACTTACAAAATGTTTTGCATTATTCAATTATAAAATTTTGACTTGCAAATATCTATAATAAGTTTCTTTTCTTGACAAAGCTGCAATTGTTAATTATAGTGACGCTAATGCAGCTAAGGATTGAAAAATCTACCGGCGCATACTTAAGAGTCGTATGCTCTAGGAGGAAGTTATGTCAAAATATTCCGTAAAGATTTCAAAGCATGGTAAGGGACTCACATTCGATCTTGTTGGGCCCGACCTCGCCAACGCCAACACCGATTTGCTTAATGAATGCTTTGGCGCCTTCTTCGACTGCGCAGAAAGCAACGCTTGTTTTTCCAAGGGACTTAACGCGAATTGCTTGGTAACGTTGGTTGACCACCACAAGCAGGCCGACTGCATCACCAGGGCCTTCGGGTTCGCCCGGTAACTCAACCGAGCCGCGATCCATCGCCACGGCGGATTGAATATTGGCGCCATGCATTGGCGCCAATGATTGCTTTCGAGTGTCATAATTGGAGAGTAGCCTGTGATTTCGGGGAATCGCATCATCCAGGCGGCCTATGATGCAACTTGGGGTCGATTTGTTTTTGCCGGCGCCTACGATCGGTTTCTCCAGCGGGCTGAAAAGGCCGGTCTCTCGGAGCACCGCAGGAAGCTTTTAGCTCAAGCCCGCGGTCGCACTCTGGAAATTGCGACTGGGACCGGCCTCAATTTCCCACATTACCCGACAACCGTCAGCGAGCTTGTCTTGACGGAGCCATACCAGCACATGGTTTCATTGCTACGTGCCAAGGTGGCTCGATCCACGCGATCGGTGACCGTCATGAAAGCCAGTGCGGAAAAACTGCCGTTCCCCGATGCGAGCTTCGATACGGTGGTCGGTACTATGATCCTCTGTACTGCTCCCGATCCAGCTCTTGTCTTGCACGAAACTGCACGCGTGCTTAAACCGGGGGGCCAATTTCTGTTCCTTGAACACGTGCGTAATTCGAACCCGCGTATCGCGCGCTGGCAGGATCGTGCGCAGCCATTTTGGTACCTATTTGGCAATGGTTGCCATTGCAACCGTGATTCCATCGCTACGTTGCGCAGTTCGCCTCTATTGGTAGAGGAACTTCACGAAGGACGCATTCCGCACGCTTGGTCGATCATCGAATTGATAATTACCGGGCGGGCAAGGCGTTTCGGCGACACCGGCAACGACGAATGCGTCGATAATGCATGCCGGACGGACGAACCCGAACGCCAGTCTGCTGAGTCGGGCAAAGAACAAATCGGTTCGCTGCCCCAACACTAGGATTTGCGCCGAAGCTGGCAAAACGCGGACCAATTCAGCAGGGGGCATATGCTTCATTCGTTATCCGCGATTCTTATACGCCCGGACGTTAAGCCAAGGCCACGCAGAGAAATAGTTGTGGTTGGTCTTGAAAGCGTTGGAAAATCACAGCTTATTTCCTCGCTTACGAACTGCCGGCCCTATATCGCAAACTATTACGGCTCGACCGTTAGTTGCGAGTGTTATTATGCGGGCGAGTTCAATTTCGTCGACACGCCGGGCATTCAATACCTTTCGGACAGCGCGACCACACGCCAAGCGATTGCCAGAATCAACACTGCGGGCGCGGTCTTGCTGGTGGTCAAAAGCACCAACATAGACCAGGAACTTGCGCTACTAATGCCGCTTGTGCGTGGAAAGAACGCCGCCATCGTGATCACGTTTCGCGACAAGCTTGTGCGCAATCAACAGGTATTCAGCTTGCTGAAGAAGCTGCAAAGGATATTGGGGCTTCCGATCAAGTGTGTCGACGCTCGCCAATTGACGGAGGCACAAAGGAAACAGATTTTCGACCTTTTGCGATCACCGCGGGAGGTCGAAGAGCGCCATCTTAAGGCAAGTCTGGGCTGGTGTGCTCCGATCGAACACGGGTGGCTAAAATCGACAACACACGGACGGATGGTGGCAGGAATCGGCCTAATTCTTCCCGCCGTTACTGCCGTTGCAACCGCCAATCAAGTTGCGGAATTGATCGATCCACAGATCCAGGCCGCGCTCGGACCGCTCATTGAAAACCTGCGCGGGGCGCAGGAACCTTTACGTACCGTGCTGACCGGAAAATACGGCCTGATCACGATGGGCCCGCTGTTGTTCGTATGGGCATTACCGACCGTGATTATCTATGCCTTGCTACTCGGCATCTACAAAGCGAGCGGCATTCTTGATCTCCTGACGGTTGCCATCGATCCGGTTATACGTCCGTTCGGCCTAGTCGGCCGTGACCTTGTTCGTGTCTTGATGGGATTCGGATGCAATGTTCCGGCAGTAATTAGTACCCGCGCTTGCTCGGCATGTTCGCGCGATAGTTGCATTTCCGCGATCGCGTTCGGATCCGCGTGTTCCTACCAAATGGGAGCAACGCTTGCGGTATTTACGGCGACCGGGCACGGCTGGCTGGTCGGACCCTATCTACTCTATCTGATGATCACAACTTTCATATATGTCCGCCTTATCTCGTCGCCTGCTGCGCGATCGCCGACCAACTCTTCAGCGATCGACGGCCAGATTTTCTTGCAGGTCCCCAAAATGGCTACCGTTTGGCGAGATTCAGAAAATACTATACGCCATTTTTTGCGAAAGGCGATGCCTGTCTTCGTGGCGATCGCAGTGCTGGCGTCGCTGCTTGACTGGGCCGGATTTATTCTCTGGGCTGGCTCGTGGCTTGAGCCAGTGATGGTCGCTTTCAATCTGCCGCCCAGTGCAGTCTTGCCAATTTTTCTGGCTTCGATCCGCAAGGATGGCATTCTACTGCTCGGCGAACCGTCGACCGCGGCGACGCTAAACGCGGCGCAAGTACTGACTGTGACCTATCTCGCCGGGGTACTGTTGCCGTGCCTGGTAACCACCATTACTGTCGCCACCGAGCGATCCGTGCGCCTCGCGCTTCGGCTGGTGGCTCGTCAGATGGCAGCCGCGATCCTGTTCTCACTCATCCTGGCCTGGATTGCGCAATTGGTTTCGCGGTTAGGTTGACCTCGTTTCGAGGTCATGGAGCTCGAGACGAGGGGATACAATTTGTACGCCCCATTTATTACCATACTGTTCGGTGTGCATTTCCCAGGAAAGGCCCAGTCTTGCCCGGTTCGCGGCAAAATTCACGACGTTGGCTGGAGTTGTACCGTTAAAAGACGACTGGGGGCAATCATGCACGGCCGCCGTCAAAGGAACCATGGTCCTGGCAAGCCCAATGTCTCCTCCTGGCACATAGCGCCCGTCCTGCTCCTGTCGCAAATAGGATATAGTTCGGATCCGACAGAGGCGGCTTTTGGGCCTCTATTGCCCTTCGATAGGCCGCCGAGCCTGATTTATCGTTTTTCGGGATCGCTGCGTATGGCGTCTATCAGCGGCTGGCATTGGCGGGTGATGGCCGTCTTCAGATCGTCCAGGGACATGGTGTCGCTTTTGACGAAATTCGTGAACATCATGTTGAGATTGTTGAACCAACATTCACCGGCGGCGTGCGCGTCCACATCGTCGCGGACGACACCCTGTTCCTGCAACCGTACCATCAGTCGGCAGGCATTTTCCGACAATCCAATGTCGAGCTGTTCATAAGTCTTGCCGTAGGGGGATGAGGAAAACCGTGTCGCATTCGCCATGGCGTGGCGCCACATCTCCTTGTTCACATAGATTGTGCAATTATCCAGCATGACGAGCATCAGTTCGTGCAGCGCCTCGTCCAGATCCCGAGGCGGGTTTTCCGCCAAAACACGGCCGCCCTTCAATTGCACGTTGGTTTCCATGACGACAATCGCCAGCAACAAGTCGCCCTTGTTTTTGTAGTAATTGTAGATCGTACCAACCGAGACCTCGGCCAACCGGGCGATGCGCTCGATCGTTGCATCCACATAGCCGTGTTCGCGAAACAGGGCTGCCGCCGCCTCCAAAATCCGGCGGTCGCGATCCGCCCGCTGTTTCTCCCTTAATCCGGCCATAGTCCAAACACTCTCCAAATTCTGAATTGACTCAAGTTTATAATTTGTTCATTTTATATCAAACTCAAGCCCAGCCATGCACTCCAATAGTGATTTCAAATCTTTAGGAGGATGATGATGTCGAAAGCAACGTCGATTGGAGCACCAAAGTACCGGCTGCGCGGATCATTGTCGGCCGCATCCGTTGCAATTTTAGCAACCATATATGCACCGGTCGCCGCGGCACAAGACACTATAAACGCGCTGGTTTGGTGCGACCAGGCCGATCCGACGCTGATCGAGCCTTTTGAAGCGGCGCATAATGTCAAGGTGAACTTGAAGGAGTATGAGGGAACCGGGACAGCGCTTTCGCTGGTGGAGCAGTCGCAGCCGGGCGACTGGGACGTATTCGTACTGGACGGCATTGACGTGCCACGTGTCGTCGAGGCCGGCCTGCTGGCGCCGCTGCCAACCGACAAGCTGCCGACGGCCGATCTCTTCCCCGAATTGGTCATGGAAAAACAGAACACAAAGGACGGCAAGACCTACGCAATTTCGGAGAAATTCGGTTACAACACCATTTCCTACAACAAGTCCAAGGTCGACCCGGCTAAAATGGCGGATATGTCCGTTATTTGGAGCGATACCTATAAGTTATGGGCGAAACCAACCTTCTTTCCGGCATCATTAAGAACCGCAATGATGAGATGCTGGTCGTGGATACACCGTTCGGTCGCCATGGTCTTCCCGCCAGTGCGCTTCGCGGCGGTGAGGCGGTGCCGGGAACGGCAGTTGATCTGTGTTTCCGGCCCGAACATCTCAACCCGGAAAAAACGCAAGACGACGCACTGGACCTCGGCATCGGAACAATTCGGGACATGTCATTTTTCGGCAGTCATCACCGCTGCCACGTGACCATCCCGACGATGCCCGACCGGACGCTCGTGATGCATTTGCCGCAATCGAGCCAATTGCGGGAGGGCGATACCGTTTCCCTTCACTTAAACACCAACACCATCATGCTATTTTTAACAGATTGAGACAATGACCTTGATGCGAACCGCTCCGGCACACCAATGGTACCGCACCAAACGCGTCGGCGATGACGTCACGCATATCGATGAGCCGCATATCAAATCCTTCTTTCGGTGCAATATCTGGCATATTCGGGGACGCGACCGCGATATGCTGGTTGATACCGGCATGGGCGTTGTCTCACTGCGCGAACACGTACCGCTGGTGACCGAAAAACCCTGTTTGGCGGTCGCCAGCCACACCCATTTCGATCATATCGGCTGTCATCACGAATTCGAGGAACGGCTTGCCCATCCGCTGGAAGCCGATCTGCTTGCCCATCCCACGCGGGTCAACACACTTGCCGACCTTTATGTCAGTGATGACATGTTCACGCGCATGCCGCCGCAACCTTACGAATCGGCGCACTATTGCGTCAAAGGACGCCAGGCGACGCGCCTGGTTGATGATGGCGATATCATAGATCTGGGCAACCGCCATTTCGAAGTGATCCACACTCCCGGCCATTCACCTGGTGGCATTGCCCTTTTTGAGGCGGCAACCGGCATCCTGTTTTCCGGAGACATCGTCTATGACGGACCGCTGATTGAGGACGCCTATCACGCCGATCCTGACGATTATGTCGTCAGCATGAAGCGCCTGCTCGATATTCCGGTCCGTGTCGTCCATGGTGGCCATTTTGCAAGCTATGACGGCGCCCGGCACCGCGCCATCATCACCGCCTGGCTGAAGGAACGCGGTGTGTGATACCAAGGGTGGTGACTTACCGCCCTTGGTATCAGTCCAAAGCGTCGCTTTGCTTTTGGTGGCGGTTGTCGGCCGGTGACTTGCGGTCGGGGTGCCGGAGCCTGCGGATGCGTTCTCCGACGCGGATGATATAGTGGGAAGCGCCATTTTTTTCTACCGTATCGAGCAGCACATGGCCGGTACGTTTGCTCCACGATAGAATATCCTGTTGAACATACTTTTCTCCGGAAATAAATTCCAAAATTTCCCCTTTGTTTAGGCAATTAATATTTTTGTTTAACTCGATCATAACCATCGGGCATCCCAGGCCGCGCGCATCATATGTCCTGGTAATTGCGGTCATGAGCATCCTCAATCCACTAGAAATACTGGCAGTGATCGGCAATCATGATCCGTTCATGCAAAAACCATGACGCGCTGACGATATCATCGGCTTCCGCAATCAGATTGTCTTCGGTCACTCCGTAGATCCTCGCCGCCATGTCGCACCCGTAAAGGCCGACATGTCCGGTCTCTTTCAAGGTTCTCAGGAAGTCCATAATGTCGGACGGCAGACCCACCTCGGCGACTTTTTGGCGGACATACTGGTCCTGGTCGGCGTGATGCCCGTTCACGCGGACGGCCCTGGCGCCCTCGATCGTCAATACGCGGATTGCCCAACTGACGAAGAAGATGTCGACCTGTGTCCCCTCGCTCGACTGTAAATAAGCGAATATGAAGGGGCATAAGAGCTTGTCGTAGGAATCCTCGGTTATGATTATAGCGAGCCTGTCCATATACCCCTCATCTTGCGGCTGGCGACCCGGACCGCCGCGCCACAAGATCCCCTCCCTAAAACCAAACTGCGGTGTCTGGCGGGCTGCCGATAACAATGTCGGAGCCATCAATGAGACCCCGATATTATACAAACCGCCTTTAAAATCAACTGTTTTGACTGGAATATCAGAGTTCTCTAAGTAATCTATATAATATTACATTCCGAAATTTATAATGCTGGAGTAATGGGCAAATTATTATCATTCGAAATAGAATGCATACAATGTAATTCGGAGTTTATTTCTAAAGTATAATTGAAGTCGGATTCCAGGTTGAGGCAATGTTTAATCCAAATAGTACATATTGGACTGAAATCGAGTTCGGATCACCGCGGGCAACCGCAGCCGGCTCGGATGGCCGCGCGTCCGGCCTTTCGCCGGACGGCTGCCCATGGCCGGACAATGCGCTAAACACGCCAAAACCGGCCATGCGGTTTTTTTAAATTGCGATTGTGCGGGGCGGGAAGGCGGTCAATTTGACACAGTGGACAAACCTGGAAATTACCGGAACCCGACAGTATAATTTGATAGATTTTTCCTATTGAATTATTAAAACAAATAATTTTCCCTTTGTAACGCAATCATAGATCATATGGCGGGCGATAGATTTACGAAATAATACCTGATGATATACATTGTATTATAAGAACTTATCAGATTTCACATTTTGTAATATTTAATAAGTATTTTCTCATAAGAAATTACGAAATGTATGATGTATATTCTTCGCGTGTTTTATTTGATATAGAGGGGGGAGATTCATGAGTATCAGGCGCCTTTTATATCTCGTCACCTTGGCGGAAGAGAAACATTTTGGCCGGGCGGCCGAACAATGCAACGTCTCCCAGCCGACCCTCTCCAGTTCCATCCGCCAGTTCGAAGAAGACCTTGGCGTTCAGATCGTCAAAAGGGGCCACCGGTTTTCCGGTTTCACGCAGGAAGGCAAGCGCGTTCTGGATTATGCCAAGCGGGTCTTGTCGGAAAATGAAAAGCTGATCGAGGACATCAATTTCATGCGCACGGGCCTGAGCGGCAAGTTGCGCATCGGCGTCATCGCGACCGCGCTTCCGATCGCCGCGCTGGTGACCTCCAGTTTCGGCAAGGATAATCCGGGCGTGACGATCGAGGTGGTAACGCGCACGGCGCACGATATCCTGCGCGAATTGGAAGATTTCTCCCTCGACCTTGGAATGTCCTATCTCGACGAGACCCGTTCGGCGAAGATTCAGGAATTGCCGCTCTACACGGAAAACCTCGCCCTGCTGACGCCCGATCCCGGTCCGTTCCCGCAGAGCAATCAATTGACCTGGCGGGACATTGCGGCGGCGCCGCTGGTCCTGCTGCCGCAGGACATGCAGAACCGCCGCATCGTGGATAAGATTTTTGAAAGCGTCGGCCGCAGCGTCAAGCCGCAAATCGAGTCCAATTCGCTGATCAACCTTGCCGCCCATGTCCGCTCCGGCGCCTGGTCGGCCGTCGTGCCCGGCGAGTGTTTTTCGTTCTGCTCGACACCGCCCGGCACCAGGCTGATCAAGTTGTCGGATCCGGAAGTGTCGCATGTTGTCGGCCTGCAGATGGCGGACACGGCGCATCCGTCCGTGGTGACGCAGAATTTCTTCAATTCGGCGGACCAACTGGATATCGATTCGCTGATCTATTAACGGCCGTTTCGTCACGCCGCCCGGCCCGGCCATCGGGGAATGCGCGGAAGGCCGCGTGTCGCTGCGAAACCGCCTCGGACACGCCGGGAACAAGGAAGAGGTCAATTTGATGGAGCCGACATTCCTGACCGCCCTGACGCTCGGATTTCTCGGCTCGACCCATTGCATCGGCATGTGTGGCGGGATTGTCGGAGCGCTGAATGCGGGGTTGCCGGCCGCCGAGCGCCGGTCGGTCCGAGCGCGATTGCTGCATCACCTGGCCTATAATCTTGGCAGGATCACAAGCTATGTGATCGCCGGCGGTCTTGCCGGTCTGGTCGGGGCACAGGCCCATCGCTTCGCGTCGGCCGGGATGCTCCCTATCGGAAGCCTGATCGCCGGGATATTCATGATCGCGCTCGGCCTCTACCTTGCCGGCTGGTGGCGCGCGCTCGCCGGTTTGGAGACGATCGGCGGCTATTTATGGCGGTGGATCCGGCCTTTCGGCAGATGGTTCCTGCCGGTCCGCAATCCGCTCCATGCATATGGCCTCGGCCTGATCTGGGGCTGGCTGCCTTGCGGCCTGGTCTATGCGGCGCTGGCGCTTGCGGTGATATCCGCCGCGCCGCAGCTCGGCGCCTGGTCGATGCTGGGTTTTGGTATCGGAACCCTGCCCATGCTGTTGGTCATCGGACGGTCGTCCGAATTCGTTCTCGGCGCGGTCCGGTCTCCCAAGACACGTCAAATCGCCGGCGGTCTGGTCATTCTGTTCGGCGTCTATACCATAGCGACGGCCGCTATGGGACATGGGCAGCACCGCCATCATCACGCATCGTTGGTCAATATGGAGATGCAGGCGCCGTCAGGCAGGCCCTTGGTATCAGTCGCCGATCGCCAGTCGTCGCGAGGAATTCCAGACGACGAGCAAGCTGCTCGATGACATGGCGATCGCCGCGAATAGCGGATTGAGCAGGCCGAACACGGCCAGCGGAATCGCGACGGCGTTGTAAAGCAGCGCCCAGCCGAGATTCTGATAGATCCGGCGGCGCACCGAGAAAATCAGATCGAACGCCGTAAAGATGCGGTCGAGCCGGTCGCCAAGGATGATGACATCGGCGGCCTCGGCGGCAAGGGCGGTCGGGGCGCCGAAGCCGATGCCCAGATCGGCGGCGGCGAGCGCCGGCGCGTCATTGCTGCCATCACCGACCATCACCACGGCGCCTTCCGTCCGCAATTGCCGGATGACGGCGGCCTTCGCCTCCGGCGGCACGCCCGTGATGGCCGCATCGACATTGTTCTCAAAGTCGCTTGGATGATCGGCCCCGGTCAGCAGGACGACACGGCAGTGCCGGCGCAGGCGATCGACCACATCCTGCCATTCGGGGCGCGAGCCGTCGCGGGTTACAATGGCGCCATGGACTTCGCCGTCCCAACCGACATAGGAAACAACACCATCGTCCGGTGTGGCGGATCGCGCCTGCAATGACAGCCGGTCGGGCACCGACCAGCCGAGCGTCGCCATCAACGACCGGCTCCCGACCGCGACCAACCGATCGCCGACGGTTCCGGTCGCCCCCTTGCCCGGATGGATTTCCAGGTCATCGGCCGTGTGCTCGGTGTCCAGCCGGGCGATCGCCTTGGCGATCGGATGAAGCGACAAACGCTCGACGGCCGCGGCGCGGGCCACCATCTGTGGCGAACCGATGGTCTGAACGACGGTCATGTTTCCCGTCGACAGCGTTCCGGTCTTGTCGATCGCGACGATATCGATCCGCGGCGTTCGCTCGAATGTGTCGGCGCTGGTGACGATGATGCCCTGGCGCAGGGCGGTGCTGATACCGACCGCCGTGGTCAAGGGAATTGCTAGCCCGAACGTGCACGGACAGGAAACGATCAACGTGGCCAGTCCAGCCAACAATGCCGGGCCGGCTCCGGCTCCGGCGAGCAGGAACAACCCGGTCACGCATGCCGCGAGAATCAATACCAGGGGAACGAAGAAGCGGGCGACGCGATCGGCAAGCCCATGCGCGCCTGAATTGCCGCTTTGCACGGTCCACAGAATGCGGGCAAGGTCTTCCATCCGGTTCTCGACGGACGGGCCGGCTTCGACTTCCAGCCGTCCCTCCACGACGATCGTACCGCCCAGAACCGCCTCGCCGGGTGATCGCGTGGCCGGAAATGGTTCACCGGTCATCAGCGATTCGTCGACGGCACCGCTGCCCTGGATGACGGTGCCGTCGATCGGGATCGCCTCGCCTTCCAGGACGATCACGTGCTCGCCGGCCTCCAGGGCATCGATATCGACGAAGCGGAAATCTCCTCCCCACCTGATCCGCGCCTTGGGCGCCCAGGCCTCCATGATCTTGGTGAGTTCGCGGGTGGCGTCGCTCTTGGCGCCGCGCTCGAAAAACCGGCCCAGGGTGACCACGGCGATAATGGTGTTGGCGACATCGAAATAAAGATCGACCGACCCGGACAGCAATTGCCCGGTGCTGTAGCCATAGGCCGCCAGGATGGCGATCGCCAGCAGGTCGTCCATGTTGAGCACGCCCGCGCGCAGGCCGATCAACGCGCCGCGAAATATCGGCGCGCCGACATAGACGATCATGGCCGTGGTGACACAGAACATCGCCCAGGGGGCCGCACCGAAGGCCAGCCAGCCGATCGGCTCCAGGTCGGCCGGGTCGACAAGGCCGAGATGGCTTGGATAAAAGAACGCCACATAGAGCATCATGACGATAACCCAAAACACCAGCCCGGTCAGAAGCCGCAACAGGTCGAGCCGGTTGTCATAGGCTGGCGCACCGTCGCCGCTCGGCCTTGCGCGGTAGCCGAACCGGGACACTATCCGGGGCAGTTCAGCCTCGCTCACCATTTCCGGGTCGTAGACGATCTTCGCCGTGGATGTGGCGTAGCTCGACTCAATGGAGAAAATGCCGTCGGCGCGAGCGGCCATCTTCTCGATCAGATATTCGCAAGACGTGCAATGCATGCCGTCGATCCGAAGGAAGGCCTCCCGTGTCGGCCGCTCCGGCCCGACGGCCGGGATGCCGGGTGCCGGCGCGGCCGGCTTGCCGCGCAGGATTTCGGCACCGAAATTCCGAAACACCTCCATGCACCCGAAGCAGCAGAAAACGTGCCCGTCGGCTTCAAAGGGCGGTGTCGGTGTCGGCAGATCACAAAGACTACATTGCATCTTCACCGTTTCCAGGCAGAGCCGTGGCCGTCGGTTGCCGGAACACGAATCCCGGAGCGGCGTCCCAGTAAAACCTAGCGCCCCCAGGTCGCCGGGTTCAATAAATAGTTTGATAAAGAAAATCTATCAAATGATTTGTTATTGTAATTAAAATTATTGATGAAAATTCTTGATAGAAAATTATAATTGAGCGATATAAATGCATAATATTAAACTGCATTTTATTGACAGGATCAAATATGTTTTCTACGGTGGTCGCAATTAAAACCAAACAAATTGGGTGAGAACGGGCTGATGCTTGAATGGTTCTATCTGACCGGCTGGGGAGCGTTCGGCATGCTGCTGTTCATGTTCCTGCCGTTTGCCGTCGCCTTTTTATACATCGTGTTCGGCAAGTCGGCGCCGAGCGACACCAGTGCCGGCAGTTATCGGCGCATGGAGTTTATTTGGATCGGCTTCGTGGTCGTGGTCTTCGTGGTCGTCAACGTTGCCAGCATCAACTACATGCCAACCGTCGCCACGGCGCGCGCCAATGCCAATCCCGACAATGTGGCTGAGGTGAAGATCGAGGCCGAATCCTGGAGCTTCGATATTTCCGGAGCGAATGTCGCCGTCGGCCAACCGGTGCGCTTTTCGGGCAAAAGCGTCGATACGATGCACAGCTTCGCCATCTACCACCCGAACGGCAAGGTGCTGTTCACCATGATGCTGATGCCCGGAACGGCGCGCGAGACGTCGCTGGTCCATACCTTTACCGAGCCCGGCACCTACACCGTCCGCTGTCTCGAATATTGCGGCATCGCCCATCACGACATGAATGACGAGATTGTCGTGTCGGCGGCGAAAGAACAATCCGGCTCATAAAGGGAATGTCACAGATGTTAGCGGCGACAAAAATTCTTCAACGCACCCCCGTATTCAACCGCATGTTCGGCGGCGTCGACAACGAAAACCTGGAGGAGATCAACGCCTGGCCGGCCCTGATGATCGTGACGTCGTTCGTCTGGCTGGCCGTTGCCGGCCTGCTCGGCGTTGCCATGCCGATCATTCAGCGTTTCGATTTGGGTGCCGATCTGTTCTATATGGCGCTGACCGCCCATGGCGCCGCGCTGGCCTTTCCGTTTGCGTTCCAGTTGATGGTCGGCGTCGGCCTGCATCGCTCTGCCGGCTGCGTCGGCAAGCCGGTCAGCGGCGTCCTGCCGGCGTTGGTCTATATCGCCATGAATGCCGGCGCCGCGCTCCTGACGGTCGCCATTCTGTTGGGATTCAGCGTCAGCCTGGTGGTGATGTATCCGCTTCCCGTCGTCGGCATTGGCAACGGTCAATGGTCCTACGGTACCGTCGTGCTCGGCTTTACCGGCATTGCGCTGGTCCTGACCATGATGATCGTGCTCTATCCGATCCTGATCCTGAAAATGCTGTTCTTCGGCGACAAGCGCCCGGACCTGATCCTGGTGGAGCGCACCCTCGATGATCCGGGCATGCTCGGCATGGTGATCGCCGCATTGGTGCTGTTGATCATGGGGACGCCGCTGATGATCGTCGCGTCCTATGTGCTGTTTGCGCTCTACGGCATCATCTCGCTCGATGCCGTTGCCTTCGCGACCGACCCGGTGGTGTTCCAGTACGCCTTCTTCATCTTTGCCCACAACCTGATGGAGGCGATGGCGGTGATGGTCATCAGCGGAGTCTACGCGACGCTGCCGCTCTACCTCGCCGACGGCACGCGCGAACTTCACAGCAAGCGCCTGGCAAATGCGGCTTTGTGGATCCTGCTGATCACGTCGTTTTCGTCGTTCCTGCATCACTTCATCACCCTGTTCCCCAATCAACCGGCGGCGCTCGCCTATCATGGCTCGATCATGAGTTGGGGAACCGGTGTCGGCGCCGCGCTGTCGATCTTCACGGTGCTTGCGACCATCTGGAAACACGGGCTGCGGATGTCTCCTGGCATCCTGGCCGCCTTGATGGGCTTTGCCATCTACATCCTCGATGGCGCCAGCGCGGTGATTACCTCCAACATTGCCTGGTCGTTCCAGCTTCACGGAACGATGTGGCGGAGCGGGCATACCATGACGGTCATCATTGCCGTGTCCATGATGTGGATGGGCGTGCTTTACCACCACTATCCGATCATGACCGGCCGCCAACTCAGCGACGGGTTGGGATACTGGTTCGTCGGGCTGTTCACGGTCGGCGGGGTCGGCGCGGCCCTGGTCATGCTCGCCGGCGGCGCCGACGGGATGCCGCGCCGTTTCGCCGATTGGGGACAGGGCGGTTGGATGATCTATGGTGACCTGATCCTGGTCTTCGGGCTGATGATGGCGGTCGGACTGGTATTGTATGCGGTTAACTTCCTCAGTTCCCGCCTAATCGATACGGGATTTGAGGGCGCCGGCGTGGCACCGGAGGCGGCAGAGTAAAGTTACGCAAACGGATCCGGCCTGAGCCCGAATGCCAGGGGCTCGGGCCGCCGGTGCCGAAACGCTTATCTAACCGCTTTTCCGGCGCCCGGGATTCCCGCTTTGGCGGGAATGGCGGCCCGATTTTGACCATATCGGTCATACGCGCTTCAGGCGGCCGCAATCACCGAGATCTCCACCAGGATATCCGCATGGGCCAGATGCGCCTCGACGCAGGCGCGGGCCGGCGTGTGGCCCTGAACGACCCAGGCATCCCAGATTTCGTTCATGGCGGCGAAGTCGGCGATGTCGCGCAAATAGATCGTCGCCGACAGCATCGCTTGGCGGCTCGATCCGGCCTCGGTGAGCAGGCCGTCTATCTTGTCGAGCACCTGCTGCGTCTGGGTGCGGATATCGGCGGAAAAATCGTCCGGCACCTGGCCGGCGAGATAAACGGTGCCGCCATGAACCACGATCTGGCTCATGCGCTCGCCGGTCTTGGCGCGGCTGATTTGTGACATGGATCGCCCCCTTTATTTGTGCGCTGCCTGCGGGTCTTCGACCATACCCGATACGGCGGCGGCTTCTGAGTCAAGTCCCCGCATTGCCGCTATCTCGCCGAGCAAGACCGGCTTGACCGGCGACCTTACCGAATTGCGGCCGAATTCGGTGGCCGGTTCGTGCGATCGTGCCAAAGACCGGCAAGCCGCAATGGAGCCTGTAACAAGGCGTGGAGCCAGTTGGATTGCGGAGACGGACGTGCCTGCGGGATAATACTGGCCGGGCCGGATGTCGGGCGCCCGAAGGCATGGCGCGGCAGCAGGTCGCGGCGCCATTGACAGGCCGCGGCCGTTGAGCTCATTTGCCCATCCCGGCACGGCGCCGATGACGAAATGAAACTTACAAGGAGCACGCTGAATGCAGCGCATCGCGGCGGACGCCTGGTACACCACCGAACAGCTCGGCGATGGCGTGACGCTGATTTCGGAGCCCTTCATCACCGAATATTACCGATGCAATATCTGGCATGTGCGTGGCCGCGACCGGGATCTCTTGGTGGATACGGGCATGGGTGTGGTCAGCCTGCGCCGGCACGTGCCGCTGGTCACCGAAAAGCCATGCCTGGCGGTCGCCAGCCACACCCATTACGACCATATCGGATGTCACCATGAATTTTCCGAACGGCTGATCCACCCGGCCGAAGCGGCGATCCTGGCGCAGCCGACCAGGGCCAATACGCTGGCGCAATCGAGCGTCCGTGACGACATTTTCACCGGCCAGCCGCCACGGCCCTACCTGTCGGCTGAATATGCGGTGAGGCGCGCGCCGGCGACCCGGTTGATCAACGATGGCGACATCATCGATCTCGGCGACCGACACTTCGAAGTACTGCACCTGCCCGGCCATTCCCCGGGCGGTATCGGTCTTTATGAGCCGGCGACGCAGATCCTGTTTTCCGGCGACGTTTTATATGACGGTCCTTTGGACGAAGATCCCGACGCCGATCCGTCGGACTATGGCACATCCATGACCCGGTTGTACGACCTGCCGGTGCGCCAGGTTCATGGTGGTCACTTTCCCAGTTTCGACGGCGAGCGCCATAAGGCCATTGTCGGATCATGGCTGCGTGGCAAGGGCTTGTTGCCGCCTCGGTGACACAGACCGATTGGCCATCGGCCGCCGGCGTCACCGCTTGGAGCCGGTCTCCAAGCCTTGGCCGGACAGTTCGCCGACAGCCAGTTCCTGGTCTGCCATCACCGCGGCGATGACCGCGGATATTTCTTCCATGTCGCGGACCGCCTGGCCGATTTCCGCCATGGAGGCCATCGCCTCCTTGGTCGCGGCGCGGATTTCTTCGATTTGCTGGACGATTTCCTCCGTCGCGCCGGTCCGTCCATGCAGGGCTTCGGCATAGTCGACGGAATCGCCGCCATATGCCGGTTCGATCGGAATGTTGAGAGCCATCAAACTCGTTAAGTCTGCACCATCGGAAAACATGCGGATTACCTCTCCGATCTACTTGCGTGGCTGGAGGACGTGCGGCGGGGCGCCGTGGGGGCTTCGATGGCGGCCTGCATAGCGTGCGAAAGGATGTCGGCGGAAGAACGGGGGATATCCGCCATCGGCGCTGCCGGGCACAAGCGGATCGCAGCAGCGACCTGATCACCACCGGTCAGGTGGCGCAATCTTGTAAGAATCGACATTGAGCAACCCCACGAGACTGTTGTCGTGTAACCGGTTGCCTCCTCGAAATTCCGCGTCAGAGAGCGGTGCCGCAGCCGTCAATCTAACGTAATCTGGTTAATTGTTTGCTTAATACTTCATCTTCTGCAAATATAATATTGTAAGAAATAACAATACATATACAGAACATGTGATATATTCGTATAGAAGAAGATAATTTAAGCAATAATTATATATTCATACTGTATTTATGATTTATCTATATTTAAACATAAGTAATTTATCCAATAGTCTATAGTAAATAATTTTTACAAAATGCCGTCGAAGTCATCGACTATTGGCGTCCGCTCGTTTCATGATCGCCGGCAAACGCACCGGCCGGTCCAGATTTGTCCTGCCCCGGTCCGTTTGCCCTTGAAACCGGCCATCGTGCTCCCCACGTCGAAGGAGTAGCAATCGACGGGATGGACTATGACACACACATTCGCCATTCGGCCGGCCTGGTCGCCGCTCATGATCGCGATCATGGTCGTCGGCTTCATCATTGCATGGCCGCTTGGTCTCGCGGTACTTGCCTATATTCTGTGGGGCGACAGATTCGACCACATGTTTCAGGATATTCGCGCCCAGTTCCGCGCCTCCCAGGACCGCCAACACGGCGCGCATACCGGCAATGTCGCCTTTGACGAATACCGGTCCGCCGAATTGAAACGGTTGGAAGAGGAACGCCGCCGGCTCGACGCCATGCGCGCCGAGTTCGACGAGTTCCTGCGCAATCTGCGCCGGGCGAAGGACCAGGAAGAATTCGACCAGTTCATGGCCAGGCGACACAACCAGACCGGCCATCACGATCGGCCCGAGTGATCGGTTCATACTAAGATCTCAATCTCTCTCAAAGACACGGGCGGTGCGAAAGCGCCGCCTTTGTCTTTTGTGGGCATTGGTACGTCTTGTGTGAGAAGACGTGCACGGTTCAATTTCCAATGCTCTAGGACCGAGATCCCGCATCTGCGCAGCAACATTACATGTTGCAGCGCGTGCGGGATGACACTGGTTTGACCGAAACATGGTGACTCTGCTGGCCGGCTCGAATCATTCTCCTTGACATATCGGGCGTCATTGCGTGCGCGGTGCGGTGCGCAGTACCGCTCCGCGGACACGCAATCTCTTAGAGCGCCTGTCCCTGTGAAACTCACCCCGCATAGCGCGCCCGAGCCAGGGCGTCGGCGATCATGTCGCGGGCTTCGGCGGCGTCGCCCCAGCGGACGATCTTCACCCACTTGCCCGGCTCCAGGTCCTTGTAGTGATCGAAGAAGTGCTCGATCTGGCGTATCGTGATCTCCGGCAGATCCGAATAGTCGTGCACATTTTCATAGCGGCGGGTGAGCGCCGGTGTCGGCACAGCGACGATTTTTTCGTCCTGCCCGGCCTCGTCTTCCATGATCAGCACCCCGATCGGGCGGCAATTCATGATGGCGCCGGGAATAATCGCCCGCTGATTGGCGACCACAACATCGATCGGATCGCCGTCATCGGACAGCGTATGCGGCACGAAGCCGTAATTGCCGGGATAGCGCATGGAGGTATAGAGGAAGCGGTCCACATACATGGCGCCCGCCTCCTTATCCATTTCATATTTGATCGGCTCGCCACCGACCGGCACTTCGACAATGACGTTGATATCCTGCGGCGGATTGTTGCCGGACGGCACGGCGTCGATGCGCATGAACTGTCCTCCTCCAAGACGGGCCGCTTATATCAGCATTGCCTTAGATGGCGTAGACAATATTGACGGTCTGGTTGTCGCAGCAGAAGAGTGATATGTGGCGCACCAACGGCGCTTCAGGGCGGCGATCAAGAATTCCAAATCGGGGCGTCTGATGTCTATGGCCAAATTTTCAAGCCGCTTTGACGACATGATCACCGATGAGGCCGCGTTGCAGTCGGTTCTGGGGCAGCCAAGTGCTGCCGCCGCCAATAAGGCGATCGATCATATCGACCATTATTGCCGCCAGTTCATCGAACGCTCCCCCTTCGCCATCATCGCGTCCACGGGCGCGACCGGCGTGATGGATTTATCGCCGAAGGGCGACCCGGATGGATTTGTTCATGTCCTTGACGATAGGACGCTCGCCATTCCAGACCGTCTGGGCAACAAGCGCGCCGACACGTTTCGCAACATCTTGCGCAATCCGACCATCGGATTGATATTCCTGGTTCCCGGTCGCCGGGAAACCCTGCGGATCAGTGGTTCAGCGGCAATTACACGGGATACCGCCCTTCGCGAGCAACTTGCGCATAAGGACCGTTTGCCCGAATTGGTCTTGGTCGTCGACGTCGCCTGTGCCATGTATCATTGCTCCAAATGCATGATCCGCTCCGGTCTTTGGGAGCCGGACAAGTGGTCCGATGTCAGTGACATGCCGTCCCTTGCGGAAATCATTCGCGTCCATGCCGAGTGGGATGCCCCATTGGCGGATGTGGAGACACACATCGCCCATTCGGCGGAACACCGACTTTATTGATTTCACCACCTCCAAGCCGGCCCGGTCGGTTCTAAACCTTCGTGGCGCCAGGTGGCGGCGTCTGCGGTTGCCGGGCGGCGATCGCCTCGCGGTGCGAGATATAGGCTGCTGCGGCGATGATGATGCCGCCGCCTAAAAAGACGAACGGATCGAGCGGCTCGCCGAAGACCAGCATGCCGAGCGCCCCCGCCCACACCAATTGCAGAAAACCGACCGGCTGGGTGACGCTGATTGGCGCGGCGCGATAGGCCCGGGTCAGCGCGTAATGCCCGGCCGTGGCGAAGGCTGCGGTCAGGGCCAATGCCAGGACCTGCTCCCAGGTCAGTGGCTGCCATTGATAGAGCGCGCCCGGCAGCAGGATCAATGTGCAGGCGAGCGACAGGATGGCGACGATGGTTGCCGGGTCTTCGGTATCGGTGAGCCGCTTGGCGAGCAGGAAGGAGACGGCGAAAAGGGGTGCCGCCGCCAATTGGGCGAGCTGGCCCAGCGAAATCGCCTCAAATCCCGGCCTCAGAATAATCACCGTGCCGATGAAACCGACAATGACGGCGCCGATCCGCCGGGCATGCAGGCGTTCGCCGAGAAACATGGCGGCGCCGATGGTGACGAAGATCGGGGCGATATAGCCGATGGCCGTGACCTCGGCGATCGGAATGCGGGCCATGGCGTAGAACCATAAAATGACCGCCCCGCCGTGAACCAGGCCGCGAAAGACATGGAGCCGGACCACCCGCGCTTCCGGCCGCCGCGCGGACCGCGGCCGCAGCATCGGGAGGATCATCAGGAAGCCGAACAGGTAGCGCAGGAAGGCCGCCTGCATAACCGCGACATCGGATCCCAGATAGCGGACCATGCCGGTCATGCCGACGAAGAAGAGACCGGCGAGCACCATCCAGCCGATACCCGCAAGCGCCCGATTTTCCGCCGCCACCCCGCTCAGGCTCATGCCGGATGGTCCCGGACCGGGATTGCCGGCGGCAGATAAGCTGGCTGGAGACCGACGGCTGTGTTCGTAATCATTATGCGCCCAAGCATTGGCTTGATCATCAAACTCTACGCCGCCGGACCGGAACGGTCACGGCATGGCAGCCATGCATGAGGCACGGTTCTGAAAAGTTCGGTTCAGCCGGATTTCCACCCATAGATGGAAATGGCGAGCGAATCGGCGCCGACCGGTTCCTTGGTCTCGGCGATCTTGTCGCCACCGAGCGATTCGTAGAACCGGCAGGCCGGCTCGTTGTCCGATAGCACGCGGACGGCGAGGCTCGCCAGGCCGTAGCGCTTCAACGCCCCCCGGCAGGCCTTGAACAAATGGCCGCCCAGGCCCAGGCCCTGATATTCCGGTTTCAGGTAGATTTCGTAGATCTCACCCTTATAGGGCAGTGTGCGCATGCGCGACGGACCGAGCGTGGCATAGCCGGCGATCACATCGTCGAAATCAAGGATCAGGATCTCCGCCCGGCGCCGTATGGCCCGCGCCCACCAGCCCGGATCGCGCCGGGCCACCATGCGCTCCAGGGTCAGGCCGGAAATCACGCCCAGATAGGCGCCCCGCCAGGCACTGACATGCACGTTTGCCAGTTCGGGCGCATCTTCCGGGCGCGCCGGGCGAATTTTGGTGATCGCCGCAGACATGCGCCGAGTCTAGCACGACACATGGCGAATTTGTGACCTCGAGCCAGGAACGACAGGGGCCACGCCGGCGCCGCAATCCTGACCCTAGTCCTTCAGCGACGCGATATAGGCGACCAGATCCTCGATTTCGATCCGCGTCAGGCTCATATTCGGCATCACCGGATGCGGGTCGACCAGGAAAGCTTGGATCTTTTCGGCGTCGAAATCGCTGCGGTTGGCGATCCCCTCAAAGGAGGGCACGTCCGCGCTGGCATTATACTGGTCGTTTTCCACCACATGGCATTGGGCGCACCAGGTGGTGGCCAGCATCCGCCCGGCCTTGATGTCCACCGCCGCCGCCGGTCCGGCGCATAGCATGAGGCTCAAGGCCAGGAACAAGGCGACAGTCTGGTTGTAACCTGCGCGGCTGATCGTCATGTTTGGCGTCCGTCCTTCTTGGGATTTGCCGGACCAGGAGACCGTCCGGTCATGTAACGCGGCGCATGGTTCCCGAACCGGGGTGCCAGCGTCAAGTTAAGACTGCGCGACCTTGCAGCGCAGGAGGCGCCGGTGTCGGCGATCATCGATCGCCCGCTTCACATGGCGCGCAATTGCGATATTTTTGCGGCTGCAAACCGGGCGAGGCCGAGGAGGCATGTTCATGATAGCGGCGCATAAAATTCACCCGATTCTGGCGGCAAGTCTCCTGTTCATGCTGACCGGCGCCGCGGCACAGGATGTCCAGCCTGAACATGGCACGGGGCGGATCGCCAGAAGCGCCGTGGAAAGCCGCGAGTTTATGGTGGCGACCGCCAATCCCGAAGCCACCCGGATCGGCTATCAGGTGCTGAAATCCGGCGGCAACGCGATCGATGCGGCGGTGGCCGTGCAAATGATGCTTAATCTGGTGGAGCCGCAATCCTCGGGCATTGGCGGCGGCGCCTTCCTGCTTTACTGGGACGCCAAAGCCGGCAAGCTGATTACGCTCGACGGGCGCGAAACGGCTCCGATGGCTGCAACGGAGAACTATTTCCTAAACGCCGACGGAACGCCGCAGAAATTTTTTCAAGCCGTTCTCGGCGGCCGCTCCGTCGGCGTGCCGGGCACCTTGAAACTGCTGCGGACCGCGCATGATCTTTACGGGTCGCTGCCTTGGCGGCGCCTGCTGGCGCCGACCATCGAAAAATCTGAGGCCGGATTCGTCATCTCGCCGCGGCTCGCCAAGTCGATCGCCCGTGCCAAAGCCTTCGGGCTCGATCGCTTTGATGCCACGCGGACCTACTTCTTCAATGCGGATGGATCACCAAAGGCCGCCGGAACGGTGCTGAAAAATGCTGAATTTGCCGCCACGCTGCGAGAAATCGCCGAGCACGGTGTCGGGATCTTCTATCACGGTGAGATCGGCCGCCGGATCGTCGACACCGTTACCGGCGCGCCGGTCAATCCGGGGCTGATGCAGCGCAGTGATCTTGCCAATTACCGCGTGATCTTTCGCGATCCGGTCTGCGTGCCTTATCGCTCTTATGAGATCTGCGGCATGGGGCCGCCCACGTCCGGCGGCCTGACGGTCGGCCAGATCATGGCCATGCTCGGCCATTTCAACATTCCCGATATGGGCTTTGGCGCCGACGCGGTGCATCTCTTCACCGCGGCCTCCAAACGGGCCTATGCGGACCGCGCGCTCTATATGGCGGATGCGGATTTCGTGCGTGTGCCGGTCAAGGGCCTGCTCGATCCGGCCTATTTGACCTTGCGGGCGCAGGGGATCGATCGCGACAGGGCCGGCGACAAGGCCACGGCCGGCAATCCGCCCTGGAAGGACGCCGCCCTGCGGGCGCCCCATGACGGCCCCGACCGACCGGGCACCAGCCATTTCGTCATCGTTGACAAACAGGGTAACGCGGTTTCCATGACCACCACGATCGAGACCGGCTTCGGTTCACGGCTGATGGTTGGCGGCTTTCTGCTCAACAACGAACTGACCGACTTCTCGTTCCGGCCGAAGCGCGACGGCCGGCCGGTCGCCAACCGCATCGACGGGGACAAGCGCCCGCGCAGTTCCATGGCGCCGACGATCGTCTTCAAGAACGGCCGGCCCTATCTCTTGGTCGGATCGCCGGGCGGCAGCCGTATCATCGCCTATGTCGCGAAGACCCTGATGGCCATCCTGGACTGGAAGATGGACCCGCAATCGGCGATCGACCTGCCCCATTTCGTCAACCGCAACGGCGCCACGGATCTGGAGCAGGACACCGCGGCGGCCGGATTACAGCCGGATTTGGAAGCACGCGGCCACAAGGTGACGGTCCGCGATCTCAATAGCGGCCTGCATGCCATCGTGATCGAAGACGGCCGATTGGTGGGTGGCGCCGATTCCCGGCGCGAAGGCCTGGTCATGGGCGATTGATGTCAGGCGGAACGGGCCTCGACGTCGAAACCGGTCTCCAGGTCTTCAATAACCGCCCGGCGATCGTCCGGACCGCCGGCCAAGAGATGAATATAAGCCCGATTGGGACGCGACGGCCGTGCCAGCAACCGGTTGCCCCGGCGCTTGCCGTGGCGGTCGATCTCGCCGATCCACAAGATTCGCGTCTCCCGGCGGCGGCCCTTGTGCGCAAGAACTACCACCGCCTTGCGATACTCGTCGACCGATGAAACCGGAATGGCGGTAAACAGATACCGACGCCCGGAGGCTCCGAGCCAGTATCGGTATTGATCGCCTAAGCCGATCGCCGTCGCAGTGGTGGGCAGTTGCGCGTTCATGGTGTCAACCGAAGATCATGCCTGCATCAGTCTCCGAACAAAATAAGAACAAACTGTTACCACGAATCGGCCGGCAGGCCTAATACCATATAATGTGGTAAAGTAAAATACGGATACAAGTCTCTGTGACAGCGCCACAATCAACCGCTGATAGGGATGCCAAGTTGAGCGAGCCGCCTCCTGGCCGACTCGGGGAGCGGCATGCGATCCCGCGTCGCGGCATCAATCAGCAACTGATCGCAGGCCGCCTCCAGCCTGGTCTGCAATTCGGCCAACAATTCCTCCGCACTGAGGCCGGGCATGATCGGTTCAAGGATCCGGGCTTCGACGGTGCCCGGATAGCGCTCCAGGCTGCGGCGCGGCCAGTAGAGACCGGAATTGACCGCGACCGGGACCACCGGACAGTCCAGCGCTTCATAAAGCTTGGCGACGCCGAAGCGATAGGCCGGTTCGGCGCCCGGCGCCCGGCGTGTCCCTTCAGGAAATATCATCAATTGCCGGCCATTGGCCAATTCCCGCCGGCCGCCCTCGACGATTTGCTCTATCGCCGCCGATCCGGTGCCGCGGTCGACGGCGATCATGCGAATTTTCACCATGTACCAGCCGAAGAGCGGGATCCACTGCAATTGGCGTTTATAGACAATGGCCGGATCGGGAAAGATCTTGAACAGGGTGAATGTTTCCCACATCGACTGATGCTTGGCGGCGATGATGTAGCCGCCGTCCGGCAGCGGCGCGTCGAAATGAAACCGCGACCGCGTTCCCACCACCACACGCTGCAAAACGATCACGAAACGCATGTAAGTGTGCACGATCCACAAGAGCACTTTGCGCGGCATGACGAGCACCGGCAGGATCGCGATCATGGCAATAATCAACGTCAGATAGAGCAGGACGGTAAACAGCAGGGCTCTGGCTTTGTTCATCGACAGCCCTTTTCGATGACCGCGGACCGCCCGACTGCCATATCACCGGCGTGCAATAGCCCAAATTTATCCCGACCACCCGGCATGGGACTCAGTCGAAAGCCAGCCGCAGGCGGGCTACGATATATTTCATATATTCGGCAACGAGCAGTCGCAGGGCCGGCATGTGGCGATACCAGTTTCTCAGCCGCAATTCATCCACCACCACCGGATAAGCGATCAACTGGACATCGGGCAACTGGCCGGCAAGCTCCGCCAGGCTGCGCGGCATGTGATAGGCGCTGGTGACCACAATGAGCGACCGGTAGGCCCGCTCTCTGGCCCAGACCGCCGTCTCCGCCGCATTGCCGACCGTATCCAGGGCCTTGCGGTCCAGGTCGACACAACAACTGAACAATGTTTCATGCTTCTTGTTGAGCCGGGCGATCTGCTCGCTGGTCGTTTGCGGATGGACCCCGGAAATCAGCAGCCGTTCAGCCCGGTCCTCCGCCAGGAGGTTAACCGCGGCAGCGATGCGCGCGGATCCGCCGGTCAACACCACGATCGCCTCCGCACGGGCATCAGCCGGCGCGGTCACCGAACTGACGGTGCCGGCAAACCGGAAAAATCCGCCGACAAAAAACAAGGCAATGCCGAGGATCATGACCGTCAGGAAAAATCCGACACGCCGCCGGGTCGACCGCACCGGCTGCCGGTGCTGTGCCGCGCCCTGATCCTTGACCGCTTTTGGCTGTGTGCCCATCGGCGCCATCAAAAATGAAAGACTCACCCGTCCGCACACTATGCCAGGAAATTACGGCAGTCACAGGGGGCAATTTTACCGATGGCGCTTCTATCGAGGGTAGTCGGTATTTCCACCAAGGGCGGAGGGTGTGCGGCATTGCCCGGCCGGTTTGCGGGCCAGGACAACCCAGCCGTCGACAATTTCCACCGCCAGTGGCGGTAACGTCTTGCCGATACACGGCCCTTTGACGCACAGGCCGTCCTCGATGCGGAACCGGGCGCCGTGGGTTGCGCAGATCATCTGGCTGGAGTCGGCGCGGTCGAGCAGCCGGCCGGGAAAGGCATCGAGCGGCGTGCCGGCATGGGGGCAGGCATTGAGATAGGCGCGGATATGGCCGCCATTGCGGACCACGATCACATCCAGTTGTCGCAGGCCATCACCGCATAAAACGGAGGCCGCGCCCGGGTCTTCCAGGCTCGCCCGTTCCACAAGCCGGGCCCCGGCATGATCATGCAGCAACGCGGAGAGATCGTCGCCACTCATACGCCGACGGCACCGATCATCAGGCCCTGGGCGAGAAACACGGCGAGCCAATGGCCGCCATCGATCACCGTCAGCATCAGCCGCGCCCCTTGAAAGGCGTGATTGACGGCCATGGTGGTGGCCACGAAGCCGATCCAGACGAACAAACCCGACACGACGCCTGTTGTGATCGTCACCGCGCCCAAATGACCGACGATCCCGGCCAGCATGATGGCAATCACCACCTGGGCTATGCCGGCGATCACGAAGGGAAGCGGTGTCGGCCGCACATCTTCCGGAGCCTTGCCGATCGCCGCCAGCCAAGGTTTGCCCAGGAGCGTGTACCAGATGGCACCGATGATGAAGCCGGTAATCGCGGCGATGGCGACGGCCAGGTAGCTTAGTCCGATGAATGTCATGGTGGCTCTCCTCGCGGCCATAGTACCACGGCAGCCGCCATCACGCCCCGGTCAATTGCCAGACCGTGCTGTTCTTGATGTCGTTGTCTTCCAGGGTCCGGGTCACCGGCACGGCATAGTGGGCGAGCGCCCGCAGGTGGTCGCGTGGCAGGTAGGTGCGGCCCGGATCGCCGATCAACACGGTTGCGCCCTGCTCTTTAGCGCGCAACAGCCATGCCAATACCCGGTCGGACATCGGCTGCTCGTAGAACACGTCGCCGGCCAGAATGATATCGAAGGACCGGCAATCGCCATCCAGCAGGTCGCCATGGCGGATCTCGATATCGACGCCGTTCAAAGCGCTATTGATCGCGATGGCCCGGCAGGCAAAGGCATCGATCTCGCAGGCGGTCACGGCTTGCGCGCCGGCACGGGCGGCGGCGATCGCCACCAGCCCGGATCCGGAGGCAAAATCCAGCACCCGGTGTCCGGCAATCTCCTGGGCGTGATCGAGCAGATAGCGGGCAAGTGCCTGGCCGCCGGCCCAGGCAAAGGCCCAAAAGGGCGGCGGCAGACCCATTTCGCCGAGTTCCTCCTCGGTCTTCCGCCAGATTTCGGCAGCCTCGTCGGCCACCCGCAATTGGATTTCCGGCACATGGGGCACCGGATGCGGCCGGGTCTGGGCGTGGATAAACGCCGATATATCGTCGATCCGTTTTGCCGCCGCCGTGGTCACCGCCCCGCGATCAGCCCTTCAGGCCGCCCATGCGGCAGACCCGTTTCCATTCGGCGGCGGTCACCGGCTGCACCGACAGCCGGGTGTTCTTTACCAGCGCCATCTCGGCGAGCTTCGGGTCGGCCTTGATTTCGGCCAGCGTCACCGGATTGGGTACCGGTTCGATCGCGGCGATATCCACGCATTGCCAGGTGCCGGTGCCGTCGGTGGAATCGGGATGCGCCTCGGCGACGATCTCGACGATGCCGACCACCCGCTTTTCGTTGACCGAGTGATAGAAGAACCCCTTATCGCCCTTGCGCATGGCGATCATGTTGTTCTTCGCCTGGTGATTGCGTACGCCGTCCCATTCGGCGCCGGCCGCGCCTTCCGCCACCTGGTCGTCCCATGACCAGGCGCCCGGTTCCGATTTGAAGAGCCAATAGGCCATGATTCCCTCCTCGTAATGGACATGTAGGATCCGTTATTCCGTCAATGGGGTGCACCGACAACCCAGCGCCACGGATGCACCTCGACGGTCTGGAACAGGCCGGCCAGCGCATAGGGATCACTGGCAAGCAGGGCCCGCGCCGCGTCGATGTCCTGCGCTTCGACGATCAACAGCGAGCCGGCCATGGTCTCGTTGTCTTCCGCCAGAAACGGGCCGGCAATGCGGATCGCCTCATTATGGGTGGACAACCAGGCCACGTGATCGGGCCGGTTGGCGAGCCGGGTTTCCAGGTGATCGGCCTTGTCGGTGCATAAAGCCATGAAAAGCATGCGGTCGTTTCCTTTTTGATCGGCCGGGCCTGCCCCGGTTCTTGCAATGAATGTTCGCCGGATCGTCCTGTTACAGATCTTCCCGCTTCAGCGGCCGCGCCATCAATTCGGCGATGACCGCGTCGATCGTCTTGCGTCCCTCGACCACGTCTGCAACTGCGCCGCAAATCGGCATATCGATGCCGTGGCGGCCGGCCATGGAGACGGCGACGGCGGCCGTATGCGCGCCTTCCACCAATTTGGCCCCGGGCCCGGTCAGGGCATCCAAGGGCTGGCCCTCGCCCAATTCGATGCCGAAGGAAAAATTGCGCGACTGCCGGTTGCTGCAGGTGAGAACCAGATCCCCGAGGCCCGAAAGGCCGGCCAATGTCTGCTGCCTCGCGCCCAGAGCCACGCCGAGGCGGCTCATCTCAGCGAAACCGCGGGCGATCAGGGCCGCATGGGCGCTGGCACCGAGCCCGCGCCCGACAACAATGCCGGCGGCGATCGCCAGCACATTCTTCAATGCCCCGCCGATCTGAATGCCGACCATGTCGACGGAATGATAGGGGCGGAAACTCGGCCCGCTCAACGCGGCGCAGATGGCGGCGGCAATCATCTCGTCGGTCGCGCCGATGGTCACGGCGGTCGGCAGCCCGCGCGCCACATCGACGGCAAATCCCGGGCCGGACAACACGGCGGGAACCGCCTCCGGCAACCGGTCCGTCAGAATGTCGCTGAGCAGACGATTGCTCGCCCGATCCAGACCCTTGGCGCATATCACGACCGGACAGCCGGGGCGCAGCACCGGTTTCAACCGCTCCGCCACGGCGCCGGTGGTCTGTGCCGGTGTCACAAGCAAGACCAGGTCGGCCGCACCGATGGCGCTGAGATCCGTCGTCGCGTCGATCGCACCCGAAACCGGCATATCCGGTAAGTAGCGCCGATTGCCATGGCCGGCATTCAAGGCGCTGACCACGTCCACGTCCCGCACCCAAAGGGTGGTCCGGCGACCGGCAATGGCCGCGACATGGGCCAGTGCGGTCCCCCAGGCGCCGCCGCCAATGATGCCGACCTGGTCGAAGCCGCCCGCGCCCATCAAACAGCCGCCTCGTGATGTTCGCCGCCGGCGACAGGATCGTGGCGATCCTCAAGCGGCCAGCGGGCCCTGGGGCCGATATCCAGGGAATCGCGATCGCCGCGTGCCCACCGTTCGGCGCCGGCCCAGGCCACCATGGCTGCATTATCGGCGCACAGATCGGGTGCCGGAATCACCAGGGGGACGCCATGCTGATCGGCGACCGATCGCAAGCGCGCCCTGAGCGCCGCATTGGCCGCGACGCCGCCGGCGGCGACCAGGGGCAGAGCCTTGTCGCCGCGCCCGGTGGCAAGGGCCAGGGCAGCCGAAACCTTGGCGCCGATCACGTCGCAGATCGCCGCCTGGAAGCCGGCGCAGATATCAGCGACATCATCGTCACGAAGCGGTGCGATGCGCTCGGCCGCCACCCGGACAGCGGTTTTCAGGCCGGCAAAGGATAGATCGAAATCCGGCCTGTCGAGCAGCGGGCGGGGCAGATCGAAACGCTTCGGATCGCCGCGGGCCGCCCATTTTTCCACCTCCGGTCCCCCCGGATAGTCCAGGCCGAGCAGCTTCGCGGTCTTATCGAAGGCCTCGCCCAGGGCATCGTCGATGGTCGTGCCCAGGCGTTCATAGGCACCCACATCCTTAACCAGCAGGATCTGCGAATGGCCGCCCGATACCAGCAACAGGAGATAGGGGAAGTCGAGATTGTCGGTCAGTCGCGCGGTCAGAGCATGGGCTTCCAGATGATTGACGGCGAGGAAAGGCTTGCCGGCCGCCGCGGCAATCGCCTTGCCTGTCATCAGCCCGACGATCAGGCCGCCCACCAGGCCCGGTCCGGCCGTTGCCGCGATCGCGTCCAGTTCAGTGAACTCCAAATCGGCCTGGTCCATGGCCGCACGGATAATGGTGTCGATCTTCTCTACATGGGCGCGGGCGGCGATTTCCGGCACCACCCCGCCAAAGGCGGCATGGGCCTCGATCTGCGAAAAGATCACATTCGACAGGATCCGGCCGTTGCCGGAAGGCTCGCGTTCTACCACCGCCGCCGCCGTTTCGTCGCAACTGGTTTCGATGCCTAATACTCTCACCGGCGCTCCGTTGTGCCCGCCCCTGATGTGCCGGATTGCGTCTGCCGTCCGATCGCCTATGATTTCGCCTCCGTTAAACACCGGGATCTTTCGGCTTGCAATCAAATCCTATCCGCATCGGCACCCGCGGCAGCCCGCTGGCGCTGGCCCAGGCCCATGAAGTCCGCGACCGGCTCGCCGCCGCCCATCAACTGGACGGCGGCCGGTTTGAGATCGTGGTGATCAAGACCGAAGGCGACCGGATCCTCGACCGGGCGCTGGCGGAAGTCGGCGGCAAGGGCCTGTTCACAAAGGAAATCGAAACCGCGCTTCTGGACGGGCGGATCGATCTTGCCGTGCATTCGTCGAAAGATATGCCGACACTTCTGCCCGACGGCCTGGTGCTTGCGGCATTCCTGGAGCGTGAGGATGTGCGCGATGCCTTCATCAGCCCCAAGGCGGCGACCTTGCAGGCCTTGGAGCCCGGCTCGGTAGTCGGCACTGCGTCCCTGCGCCGGCAGGCTCTGGTCAAGCGCCTGCGGCCGGACCTTGAGGTTGTGACCTATCGCGGCAACGTGCAGTCACGGCTTAGAAAACTCGCTGACGGCGAGGTCGACGCGACCCTGCTCGCCTATGCCGGCCTGCGGCGCCTGGACAGGACCGATGTGATCACCGGCCTGTTGGACGCCGATACTTTCCCGCCGGCGGTGGGACAGGGCGCGATCTGTGTCGAGACCCGCCAGGCCGACAATCGGATAAAAACCCTGCTTGCCGCGATCCACCATACCGATACGGCGACCTGCCTGACCGCCGAACGGGCCTTCCTGCGAGAGCTGGACGGCTCATGCCGAACGCCGATTGCCGGCCTGGCACGGGTGACCGGCGATCAGGTCCATCTTCGCGGCATGATCCTGAAGCCCGACGGATCGCAGGCCCATGACGCCTCGGCGGACGGCGCATGCGCGGATGCCGAAGCGATCGGGCAGGATCTCGGACGCCGGCTGAAGGCCGCCGGCGGACCCGACTTCTTCGCCGATTGTCCCGGCCATCCGGCCGCGCGACTGCCGACATGACGCCGTCGGTTGCGCGGCGGGAAACGTAGTCGTGCGGGTGCTCGTCACCCGGCCGCAACCTGCGGCCGACCGGACCGCGGCGGTGCTTAAGGCCCGCGGCCATCAACCGATCCTGTGCCCGGTTCTGTATCTGGCCGACCTGCCCGCTGAAATCGATCCGGCCTGCTTTGCCGCGATTGCCGTCACCAGCGCCAACGCGGTTGATGCTTTAAGCCGCCATCCGTCCTTCGCCGCCCTGACGGGCTTGCCCCTGTTCGCGGTCGGCGACAAATCGGCGCAGCGCGCCCTGGCCGCCGGGTTTCAAACGGTGCGGTCGGCCGGCGGCGCCGTCGACGATCTGTGCCGCCTGATCGCCGCGTCAAGGAATGCGGCCGCCGGAGCCGTGCTCTATGCCGCCGCCCGGGATCGGGCCGGTGATCTTGAGGGCTGTCTTCGGGGCAAGGGGTTTTCAGTGACGACGATTGACGTGTACCATGCCGGGCCGGTCAGCGACCTGCCGGACGCCCTCGACCGGGCCTGCGCGACCGGCCCGCCCGACCGTATTGCCGTCTATTCGGCGCGCAGCGCGACGCATCTTGCGGCGGCCGCGAACCAATCATCGTGCGGTGAAACCTTGCGCAAGGCGACCGTTGTGGCTATTTCCAAGGCTGCGGCGGCGCCGCTGCGCCGGTCAGGCTGGAAGGCATGTCGCATTGCGCACAGGCCGACGGAAGCGGCACTGTTGGACTTATTGGATGCGGGCGAATAATCCTTATTGCAAATTCGCCGGCGGGTGCCGTGGTTTCGGCGGCGCGGACGACAATCGAAAGTGATGAATAACATGGCTCAAGAAAGCGGGTCGAACAAATCCGGTCGGCGCACGCGCGGCAAGAAAAAGCCGGTGACCATCGATCTCAATGCCGAGGCTGAGACCGAATCCGAAACTAGGGATGCCGCGGCGGCGGATCAGCCGACCGAACCGCAAGACACCGCGGACGCCAAATCAGTCGATACCGGGCCATCGGACACGGATGCCGAGATGACTGCCGAAAAGGCGGATGCCAAAGAGACCCCATCGGTTTCCGATTCCGCCGCAAGCGAGGCCGACGGTCCGGCGCCCGGTTCCGGCGAACAACCCGCCGCCGATCCGGCGACCCCGCCGCCGGCCGAGCAACCGCGCCAGGGGGGCGGCTGGTTCCGGTCCCTGGTCGCGGCGATCATCGGCGGCATCATTTCGCTGGGCGGTTATTATGGTCTCACCACGACCGGTGTGATCGAGACCGGTGGTCGCGCTGACCTGGATGCCCTGCAATCGGCGGATGAGGCGGCAAGGACCCGCCTCGTATCCCTGGA
Source organism: Rhodobiaceae bacterium (assembly GCA_965224185.1). Lineage (GTDB taxonomy): Bacteria > Pseudomonadota > Alphaproteobacteria > Rhizobiales. The sequence goes on from OZ245042.1 coordinate 2,829,034, forward strand.
GAGTGATGTGCGGGGCGAATCCGGCTTCGCCGCCAAGCTCAATGCGGCCGACAGGCGTATTGCCGGCCTGGAGTCGGGTGCCGCCAAGCTCAGCGAATCGCTGGCCGCCTTGCCGGATCTCGGCAAGCGGCTCGACAGCCTGACGTCCGACCTGGATGCTGCCAAGGCGGCGATCGCCGCAGGCGGCGCCGGCGATGGCGCCGCGGTCGCCGCCATGCAGTCGACCATGACCGCCCTGGCGGAGGAATCGCGGAGCGGGATGGACGATCTGCGCCAGGCGGAAAAGGATCTGTTGACCGCGCTTTCGGCCCTGCGGGATCAAGTCGACGCGCTCGATCAACAGGTCAAGACGGCGGCCGGTTCGAACACCGCAACCGACGAGACGGCGGCCGCACTCAAGGCGGTCGCGGACCGGTTGACGGCGCTGGAGACGGCGACCGGTCAGGTTCCCGACACCGTTGCCGCGCTCAGCGATCAATTCGCCGCCCTGCAAACACGCACCGAGGGCCTGGCGACGGAACTCAAGAGCGTGCGCGACGACGCCAGCCGGGAGACCGAAACCACCGCCGCGGCCCAGGCGGTTACCGTTGCCGCCCTGAACCGCGCGGTGATGAGCGGCAAGCCCTACGCCGCCGAACTGAAGGCGGTCAGCGCGTTCGTCGAGGGTTCGGACGTCATGGCCCCCCTGCACACTTTCGCCGAAAAAGGCATCGCCACGCGGTCCGATCTGACTGCCGCATTTCCGGCGGTCGCGCGGTCGGTGCTGGAGCAAATCGGCTCCGAAGATGACGGCATCGTGGCGCGGTTTTGGAGCAACGCGCAAAAGGTGGTCAGTGTCCGCCCCACCGGCAATGTGGAGGGCGACGGACCGGCGGCGATCATCGCCCGCATCGAGGCCGCCCTGGGCAGCGGCGACCTGGCGGCGGCCCACAAGGAGTGGCTGGGCCTGTCGGATAGCGGCAAGACCGTCTCGAAAGACTGGGCCGACCAATTGCGCGCCCGCATCGACGCCGAACAATCCATCGGAGTCCTGACCGAAGCCGCACTCGCCGCTCTGACCCATTCAAAGAATTAAGGGATCGCACGCGTAATGATCCGTATCCTCATTTATATCGCAATTTTATTTGCCCTTGCATTCGCCGGCGCCTGGGTGGCCGACCGGCCCGGCGTGGTGACCATCGACTGGCTCGGCTACCGTATTGAAGTCGCGGTGATGGTCGCCCTGGTGGCCCTGGCGGCGGTGATCGTGGTGATCATGCTTGTATGGGCGATCCTGCGCTCGGTAATCGGAACGCCGGCCCTGTTCGGCGGTTTCTGGCGCCGCCGACGGGAAAATCGCGGCCGGGAAGCCCTGTCACGCGGCCTGATCGCCGTCGGCGCCGGCAATGTGCGCCAGGCACGGCGCATGGCCAAAGACGCCGCCAAATTTCTGACCGACGAACCGGCGACCATGCTGCTGCAGGCGCAGACGGCCCAATTGGAAGGCGATACCGAAGAAGCGCGCAATGCGTTTGAAACCATGGCCGAGCGGCCGGACACCAAGCTGCTCGGCCTCCGCGGCCTGCATATGGAGGCCCTTCGTGCCGGTGACGGCGCGGCGGCACGCCATTTCGCCGAAGCGGCCCATAACCAGGCGCCGGACCTGCCCTGGGCGGCAACAGCGGTTTTTGACGGCCGTTGCGCGGCGCAGGATTGGGACGGGGCTCTGACCACCCTGGACGCGTTGAAGCGGTTCAAGCTCGTCGACAAGGAGGCCGCCAAGCGCCGCCGTGCCGTGTTGCTCACCGGACAGGCGGTCGACCTGGAAGACGGCGAGCCGGAACGGGCAAGGCGCCTTGCCGAAGAAGCCCATCGCCTGGCGCCCGGATTGGTGCCGGCGGCGGTCATTGCCGGCCGGGTTTCATCACGCCTCGGCGATATTCGACGCGCCACGAAGGTCCTTGAGGCGGCATGGAAAACGACGCCGCATCCTGAAATCGCCGATGCCTATGCCCATGTGCGGGCCGGCGATTCGGCGCGCGACCGGATGAAGCGCATCCGCAATCTGATCACGCTCAGGGCCAATCACGAGGAAGGGACCCTGGCGCTCGCCAAGGCGGCGATCGATGTGCGCGACTGGGACCTGGCGCGGCAGACCCTGACGCCCTTGGTGAAATCGGGCGCCAGCCAGCGCGGTTGTCTGCTGATGGCCGATATCGAGGAAGGCGAGCACGGTGATCGCGGCCGGGTGCGCGAATGGCTGAGCCGGGCGGTCCATGCCGCCCGCGATCCGGTATGGACCGCTGACGGCGTGGTCGCCGATGCCTGGGCGCCGGTCTCGCCGGTCACCGGCCGGCTCGACGCATTTGAATGGAAGGTGCCGGCGACACCGCTCACGCCTATCGAGGCCATGCCGGTGGATGAGGGGCTGCTGCACAGTCTGCCGGAGGAGCCGGCGGAGCAGGACGACATGCCGGCCGTGGTCGAGGTATTGCCGGCGCCGGTGGCGCTGACCCCCGACCGGGTCGAGGATGAGAAGGCCGCATCAGCCGGCGAACCGGATGAAGAAAAACCGGCGCAAAACGCTGCCGCGTCGGAGACAGAAGGCGACGGCGCCGCGCACGCCGATACGGTCCCGACGCCGGATAGCGAGCCCGATATGCCGGTCGACGCCGCGCCGGCGGCCGAAGAGACCAATGTCGCCGAGACGGAGCCGAAGGAGGACGAGACCGCGACGGCAGCCGATAATGGCGCAGGCAATGGCGCAGCCGCCGAAAGCGAGGCTGGCGAAAGCGAGGCCGGCGAAGACGACAGGGCGGCCGACGAAGACGGCGAAACGGCCAAGGACGCGGAAGCCGTGTCCGCCGATGCACCGGCCGCCTCGGACGGGGACCAGCCGGCGGTTGTGGAAGAAGCGGCCGAAGAGGCAAAGGCGGAGGATGGCGCGCCGACGCCGGTCAAATTCCCTTTGGAGCGGCCGCCGGACGATCCGGGACCGGACGGCACGGCCGATGAATCAGAGCGCCGGTTCAAGCTCTTCTGACCCTGCCGCTTCTCACGCCAAGCGGTCGGTGCCGACCGCAAGGACATCCCCTTGAGCCTTCTGGCTTATACCATGGGCCACTACTGTCCGGGAAAATTTAGGGTGAGTTGATATTGGCTGGTTTGTGGGGGCGGCTTGTTGGCTGGTTTGATGAGATGGTTTATCTCGCATAGATTGAAGATGTAATTTGTTGTTAGTGCGGCGATGCGTTTGAGGGGGATTTTGATGCGGTTTTTCTGGTGTAGTTTTTTGAGCAGCACATAGGCGATCAGGGCGGTGATGATCTGGACCATGATGGCCTTTGGATGTTTGGCCAGGAAGCGTTTGATCTTGAGGTTCTGCTTGATCCACTTGAAGAACAGTTCGATCTGCCAGCGGCGTTTGTAGAGGTCGGCGATGTCTTCGGCGGAGCGCTCGAAGTCATTGGTGATGAAGGCCAGTTCGCGGCCCTTGTCTTCGTCGAAGATCTCGATGCGGCGTAGTGGTTTGGGATATTTGCGGCCCGGCTGGCCGGCCAGAATGACGGTCTGGTCGGCGACGACCAAGGAATTGTAGTGGGGGGTTGCGGCCTGCACGTCATAGGCCAGGTTTGACTTCGGCCGGGTGACGAAGACGGCTCCGGCGGCCTCGATGTCGGCCCAGAATTGGGCGTTATTATAAGCCCGATCAAACACATAGGTCTGCCCGGCGGCAACCGGCAACTGCTCACACATGCGGCTGTCATGCAGTCGTGCCGGAGTGATCTGGAACCAAGTTGGGCACTGGCTGTCGGGATCATAAATCAGATGCAGCTTGATGGCGCTATTGTTGAAGCGATAGCGCATGGCCTTGTGGGTTTTGGCGAACAGGGCCAGGGTTGTTGAATCCAGGATTTTCACCAACTGACCGACCCCCTTGCCGGTTTGCGGCGCGGTCTCGTTGATGAGCAGGGACAAAATGTCTTCAAAGACACCTATCGGGCGTGCTGCGTTGGCGTCGGAAAGTGTTGACCGCTTCATCCCGGCCGCACGCAGATGATAATGGCGCGCCGGCGAGGCATTGAAGGAGGCTTCAAGATCGCGCAGGCTCGTCTGACCGGACAATTGCGCATAAATCATCACCACAAGATGGTCGAAGGTGGAAAACCGCTTGCACCATTTATCGCTCTTGTGAGTTGCAACGAGCGTGTTGATCCGACGACGGGGAAGGCTCTTTATGATCTGCTGAAAAAGGCTTATGGTCATCTTCGGGTCCGTTTTTCGAGGTTGGCTGAATCGTTGTTTTGACACTGTGATTCTACCATAAACCCCTCAGAAAACGGACCTTTTTAAAGGTATCAAACTATTTTCCCGGACAGCAATGACCAAGGGCGGGACCGGGCCAGGACCCGCGGCTAGGAATTCAGGTCTTTGGCAAACAGCTTTGCCGGCTCGATATCGAGCGCGTCGGCAATGCGGCCGACGACTTTGATCGTCGGATTGCGATAACCCGTTTCAATGCCACTGACATAGGTCGGATGCAGGTGCGCGCGGTCCGCAAGCTCCTCTTGCGAGAGCCCGCGCTTGTTGCGCCAGTATCGGACATTTTTTCCGACTCTATTTTCCAGCATCATTATCGTAGCGGGTAATGACTTTTATCGGAATTTCATAGACTATGAGTAAGGACTTGAACGGCCGTGGGGCCCGATCTCACGGGCAATTGCAGATGCGCATCCAGAAATTCCTCATTGCGCGTCATGTACGGCCATCAATAACTTGTGCGGCGGAACATTGAGCGCCTTGGCCAAACGGTCAACGACCAGTACGGTCGGATTTCGAACCCCGCGTTCCACGCCACTTACATAGGTTCGATGCAATTCTGTTTCGAATGCCAGCCGCTCTTGGGACCAGCCAAGCGCTTCCCGGATCTTCCTTACATTCCTCCCAACGACCTGCCGCGAATCCATGGGGCCATTTGGCCCGGTATGTAGTTTATAAGTCTACATACTATGAGTCACGGTAAGGATTTTAATCTAGCAATTCTGTTGTGAACTGAATACTATAAGTCACATATCTCGATCGAACCAGCGACCATTGGCATGGACGATTACAATTTTTGGCGGAATGTCTTCGACACCTATCAATCGCTGTCGGATTGGATGACATTCGCGTGGCTGGCTCTCCCGCCGATCTTCCTGCTCGGATTGTGCGCTGTCCTTCTCCACTACCGCCTTGCCAGCGGTCGGGCGGGCGCGCAGATCCCCGGCGATCTTGTCTACACCGTCCACCGTGACGAATTCGGCCGGTTCCAAGTCTATCGTCACGGCTCTCAACCGGAGCAGCATCCGCCGATAATGATGCCGTAGGTGCACATAATGGGGCCCGAAGTCCGGCAAAACCGAAATCCGCCGACATAGAAACGCCGAGACGGCCTCCCATGACGCGCCGACGCCGGTCGACCTCCCTTTGGAGTGGCCGCCGGTCGACCCGGGCCCCAAACGCGTCGCCCATGTATTGGAACGCCGGTTCAAACTTCTCCGGGCGAATCACGGCCCGCACATATTCAATGGCCGGACCCGGCAGGGCTCCGAGTCCAGGTTAACGTCTGGTTGGTTTGAGGATATTGGATAGGTATTCGGTATCGTATGCGGCTCGTTTTCTGCGTCGTTTGATGGACAGCTTGTCGTCGAGTTGGCGCACCAGATTGAGGGCGAAGTGGCGGATGATGGCCATGTTTGCGGCGCCGTGGCCGGCGCGCAAGCGCGACTGATCCTCGCGGAAGGTGACATCGAGCGTCCAGTGGAGGTTGTTCTCGATGGCCCAGTGGCTGCGCACCGCGTCGGCGAATTCCTCAACCGACATGGGCCTCGACGAGATGTAGTATCGCCGCGACCATGAACAGCGATCCTTGTGTTCGATGCGCGCTTCGACCATGGCGATTGCCGCGAGTTTTGGAAAGCGCGGGGCGTCCGGATAGGCGCGCTCGGAGGAGAGCCAGGCGGCATCGTGGCTCACGGCATGAATGCGGGTCTCGATGCGGCCGTGGCCCTTGTCGATCGTCTCAAGCCGCGCGACGTCTCCTGAAGGCGCTGTTTCAAAGTAGCTTCTTGCCTCGCCATGAAGCGTGGCCTGGTTCCTCTTCAGCGCCAGAAGGTAGTCGGCGTCGGCGTTTGTGATAGCCTTGGCAATGCTCGGATTGCAGCCCATTGCATCGATGGAAATGAGGGCGCCGGTCGCATCGATGCGCTCGATGAGGGCGGGAATGGCGGTGATCTCGTTGGACTTTTCGCCCACTGCCTCCTGGCCCAGCACCAGCTTTGATGAGGTGGCGAAGGCCGATACCAGATGCGGCGGCGGCTGGCCACAGGCGCGATCATGGCTACGCCGCGAGGTTTTGCCATCAATGGCGATCTGGCCGGTCCGCTGGGGCCACACCTCGCCCACCCAGGCGCTGAACGCGGCCGCAAACAGCTCTGCATCAATGCGGTTCATCAGGGCGCGCAGCCAGTCGGCGCAGGGAATGCCGTGGTAGAATTCGGAGAACCGCCGCAGAAACGGCAGATGCGCTTCGCCCCAGTCGACAATGTCTTCGTAGTCGTCACTGTTGGCGATTGTAGCGCAGGTCACCAGAAACAACACCTCGCGCAACGGATACATCACTTTCCATGACTGGCGCGTATCGCGGATCTCGCCAAAATGCTCAAGAAGTGCCGCCAAACGTGGCTTTTCCAGCAAAATTTCCATTACGTCCCCCTTGCGAATCAAAAGGGAAAGAGAATCACGCCAAATCCGTCCCGAATAGCTCTAATCGAAAAATCAACCCGCAAAATGCGTTAACCTCGCCTCGGAGCCGGGCCGGACCCGGCAGGCCGCTTGATCCGGGCGGCCTTTGCCTGTATCACCCGAACCAACGCCACAATGCGCCGCATTAGCTCAGTTGGTAGAGCATCTCATTCGTAATGAGGGGGTCGCTGGTTCGAGTCCGGCATGCGGCACCAATTCCAAAATTCAGGTTTTGGATCTCTCCGATAGGGTGAACCGGCTGGTTGGCCTTGGTAGGGTTTACCCCTTATTTCGGGGGTGTGAGTGGGTCGGTCTGAATTTGGTTTTCTGCCGGTAAACAGGGCCTGAAGCCCTGAATTTCTGGCGGTGTGAGGAGGATTGCGGCGGGCGTTTGCAGGTTTGGGTGAGCCGGACCGCATCGCCTGGTCCCCTCCGCGATATTGCCGGAGGGAGAAAGCTGATGCCGGAACGCGGAGTTTGGAAACCCACGGGTCTTTCCATGCCTGATCATTCGGTCTTGGCGACAAATCACGCGCCCGGCGCGCCTGTCGGCTTTTCTCCCGCAGGGCCTGCGACGAAGACCCTCCTAAAAACGCATGGTGAGGCGCTCCATGGGCGATGGTGTCCGGCGTAATGTCGTGGTTGGCCTGCGTTTTCTGAACGGCTAAGCTAAGCCAGACTGTTGAAGCAAGACATGGAAGGTTGTGGTTGGCCTGCGTTTTCTGAACTGCTACGCTTGTGGCGACATTGTTCATTTCGGCCTTGGTGTTGTGGTTGGCCTGCGTTTTCTGAACTGCTACGCTATACCGCGAAGTCGCCCTTTTTTGCCTGGTGTTGTGGTTGGCCTGCGTTTTCTGAACTGCTACGCTCTTGATCGCGGGCTTGTTTGGCCACCCCGGGTTGTGGTTGGCCTGCGTTTTCTGAACTGCTACGCTCCCGCTGATCAGGCTGATTACCACGATTGCGTTGTGGTTGGCCTGCGTTTTCTGAACTGCTACGCTATGGCGTTTTCGAAATCGACCGCTGCCTGAGTTGTGGTTGGCCTGCGTTTTCTGAACTGCTACGCTCGGGCGGATGGTGCGGTGAGCGTCACCGACGTTGTGGTTGGCCTGCGTTTTCTGAACTGCTACGCTAACTCGATCTGTCGGGTTTGGACTGGGCGCGTTGTGGTTGGCCTGCGTTTTCTGAACTGCTACGCTCGCCGGCATGGTGGCGAAGGGGCTCGGGCTGTTGTGGTTGGCCTGCGTTTTCTGAACTGCTACGCTACGGTTCTATGATGAGGAAGGCAAGGGAAAGTTGTGGTTGGCCTGCGTTTTCTGAACTGCTACGCTATTGATCCCGGCCGTGACCGATCCGAACAAGTTGTGGTTGGCCTGCGTTTTCTGAACTGCTACGCTTCGCGTCGGCGTTTGTTAGCGGCCTGTTTGGTTGTGGTTGGCCTGCGTTTTCTGAACTGCTACGCTCCTGGAATAACTTCGTCAATGCCCTCACATGTTGTGGTTGGCCTGCGTTTTCTGAACTGCTACGCTGACTTCAACGAATACCACCTATCGGCACTCGTTGTGGTTGGCCTGCGTTTTCTGAACTGCTACGCTCGTAGCGCGGTCGAAAAAGCCGTGCTTCTCGTTGTGGTTGGCCTGCGTTTTCTGAACTGCTACGCTAAGGTCCTCGAAAAGGCGATCGTCGATCGAGTTGTGGTTGGCCTGCGTTTTCTGAACTGCTACGCTTCATCCTTGATTTCAACAGGGCGCGGGTCAGTTGTGGTTGGCCTGCGTTTTCTGAACTGCTACGCTTGATCACCGCGTGGTCCGATCGCCACAAGAGTTGTGGTTGGCCTGCGTTTTCTGAACTGCTACGCTGGGTGGCGGCTCAAATTCCTGATTTCAAAGGGAATTTGGGCCGGCTCCGCTTTGAGAAAATGCGTCGACAACTCAAAAAAGCGCCAATTGGCCGGGATTTTTCTGCTGCCTTCTGCGTGCCTGATCGGAAAATCGGATAATGTTTTCGTATTGCCGGTCGGTGAACTGAAAGATGAAGACATCGCCACGCTCGGGAAGGTTCGAACTGATCCGCCTTGCATGGGCGTCAAACTGCTCCCTGCCGGCGCAAAAGCGAATATAATTGGAAAACTGGCTCATTTCAAAGCCTTCATCGAGCAGGAACAAACGAAAATCGCGCGCCGCCTTGCGCTGTTGCTTCGTTTCGACCGGAAGATCGAACGTAACCAGCATCCACATCAGCCTATAGGCGGACAAATGGGTCGGACCGCCCGCCTCTCCGTTTCTATTCGTGTAAAGGGTCGTCATTCCGTGGCCTCGATACCGAGCCCCGCCAGCACCAATGGTGCGGGTGGCTGCGGAAGATCAAGGTGCAGGGCGCCGGCCGTAAATGAGGTTGCCAGCGAATGTACCAGGCGTGAGGCCTGCACGGTCAGCGGGCTTGTTCCGTCGGGCGTGTCGAGATCCAGCGTTGCGAGCTTTGCCAGGGCGCGTTTCGTTTCAGCGGTCACATCCGGCCTGCCGGCGCGCATGAGATTGAATGCCATCCGGTCCACCAGCGGGCGGTAGGGCTCCATCACATCATCGGCTAGTGCGAAGGCGTTGCCTTGATTGGCGTGGTGCAGCCCCAGTGTCGGATGGAGGCCGGATGCACAAATCGCCCGCGAAATGATGGCCCGAAGCACTGTATAGCCGTAGTTGAGTAATCCGTTAACGCCGTCGCCATCGCGGTCGCGGCGAAAGTCGTCGCCCATGAGCAGGGGCCAGTAGCGCCGGGCCGCCTGCGCCTCAAGATTGTCCGGGTCGCCGGACCGAACCGCCTTTGCCAGCGTCGCGAATGCGCCGGCCTCCCGGCCGACGGACTGCAGGACGGCGCCCTGCATACGGATTTTCGCGATGACGATTTTCCGCCAGGCTTGCTTCTTGAGGGGCTGCTTGGCTTCGGCCTGGGCACGCATCCGCGCGCCTTGGCGGTGATGACCTTCAAGCGGCCACAAACAGGTGACCGGCGCGTGGTTCGGCGCGCAGATGACCACCGGAACGTTGCGTTCCGACAATCGTACGAAGACGGTATTGGACCACGTCAGTCCATGGGCGTGGGTGATCAGGCCGCCGATGTCGTCGAGCGCGATGCGGCCGATTTCCTCCCGGTCCTTGTTGACCGTGAGAAACCCGCGATAGACGCCCAGATGCAGATCCTCGCTCGAAATGTCGACGATGCGCTCCATGGCCGGAAACTACCATGGCTTGCATTACACCGGCCTGGCGAGTTTGACAAATGGTTAACCACCGGCCGTCAGTCGCGTGGTCCCGGGTCATAGACCTGGCCGATCTCGTCGATCCGGATCTGGCGGGCCTTCAATGCCTTGAGGCCGCTGCCGGACGTATAGATGTATTTGAACGGATCCGCGTCGTTCTTGGCTGCGTCGCGTGCCTTCAGCGCGCCGGCTTCGTGGTGCTCGGCGAGGGTCAGTTGGCCGGCGCCGCTGAACTTGACGACACGACAGATCTGCCGTTTGCCGTCACGGTCGATCGCCACCATGTCGTTCTGGTGAAGGCTGATGACCTTTTTGGCGGTGGCGTGTTTTGCCCGCACCGACGATGTCCAGCCCGGCTGATGGGCGTCGAAGGTCGAGACCACCTCGGCCAGCCATTTGCCGTCCGGCAGCCGCCACACGTCATAGCGGTAGTTGGAATCGCCCTTGTAGCCTTTATAGGCCTTGCCGGCCTTGTCGCGGATCGGGATCGTCTTCAGCGTTTCGACGATCCGGACATGGCGGATGCCGTGGCGCAGCACGGTTTCCTCGCCGGTTTGCGGATCGACCCGCTTTTTGGCGCCGAACTTCCTGTCCTGCCTGGAAAACTTGACCACCGCTTGCTGGAAGGCCTTGCCCTCCAAATCGCGCGTCGCCTCGTAAAGCCGGTCGAGAAGTTCCGAATGGCCGTGCTTGTTGGTGCGGATCTTCATGATATCCGCCGGTGACTTGATATCGGTGATCGGGATGCGCCGCACGACGCGGTCCTTGCCCTTGTCGTCCGTCTCGCCGGTCAGGCCATAGGCGGTGTCGTTGTGCAGCCGGCCGGCCGTTTGGCCCCTGCCTTGGGCATAACCCTTGCGCGACACCGTGCCATGATCGGGCTTGTGGCTGACGATGGAGGCGAGAACCCTGTCGCGCAGTTCGTCGCGGAAATCCGGCCACGGGTCGGGGACGGCTCCAAGCACCTTCTCGCTGCCCTGTGCCTCGATCTCTTCCGCGGCGGAGGCGATCTTGTGGATCAGCGACCGGTTGGTGCAGGCGATGACGAAGGCGTCGATGGCGTGGTGGCGGTGATCCTTGCGGTTCTTCGGCTTCGCCGCGTCGGTGTAATTATGGTCGTGCAAGATGTCGTTGAGCCCCCATTTGCGGCGCAGCATTTCGGTCATCCGGCCGGGCAGGGCACGAACCCGGTTGTGGCGGCGCAGGACGCCGTCAATATCGGCCTGTTCGGCGGGATAAAGGGCGGCGAGATAGGACAGGGCCAGGCGCGACATATATTGCATGTCCGTCAGTTGCCGGGCGGCGAAACCCTCCTGGTCGGCGAACCGGTCCATGGCGTTGCGGGCAAAGCGCCATTGCTTGGCCTTCGGCAAAGTGCCGGCGCGGGCCAAAATGTCGTCATACCGGTCGCCCCACTCGGTCACGTCGGCCGGGGCGCGATTGCGTTTGATGCGGTTGGCGCGCGCCATGCACAGCAGCTTGTTGGCCTGGCTGTCGTCGAGGGTGCGCGAATAGGGCAGGATGTGGTCGACATCGACCTGCGCGGTGAAAATCTGACGGGCGCTTATCGGCTCACCGCTATAGATGCAGATCCGGTTCAGGGGTTGTTTTGGATTGAGTTCCTCCCAGAGCTTATAGCGCAACCGGTTGTAGCCGGTGTCCCATGTCGAACCGCTCCAGTTCAACAAATCCTCTTCATTCGCGATCGGCGGCAGGCCCCTCTCGACGCGTTCCAGGGTCCGAATGTCCGCCGAGCGTCTTTTAGCGTCGCGGGTATTCCGGCCGATCGTCTTGTTCACCTCGTCGCGCTGCCTGTCGGTCAGCTTCAGGTCGCGGCCGAGTTCGATGGCGATCCGGTCCGGGCGGCCGTGCTTGCGAATGACGGCGTTGACGACCCGGCGAAGCTGGTTGAGGGCGATATGCACCGTCGGGTTGGTGATCCGCCCCATATGGCGGTCATAGGACGGGTCGCGCGCATCGGGCGGTTCGCCGACCGAGCCGTCACCCGGCGGGATGTGCCGGGTCAGGACTTCCTGATATTTGGGCAGATATCGGAGCGCTTCCCGGTTTGGGTCGTCCTCGGCATTTGTGCGGCCATAAACCTTTTGCGCCGCCGCGGCCTCGGTGATCACCTTGCCGTCCTCGTCGGTGTCGTGCTTCAGCGCGTCGAGCAGATTGGCCAGCGCCGAGGGGCCCAGCCGGCCATAGCCGTCAGGCAGCCGCATGCTCATCACCGCATCGATGCGATCGGCGTCCAGGCCGCAGGTGTCGCGCAGCCAGGCGCGCAGCACCTGCGGGTCGGATTCACCGCGCAACGTCTCGATAATCGCCCATTGTTCGTCGATGGACCGGGTCGTCCAAGTGGCGCCGAAGCAGCTTTTACTGGCGAGTGCGGCGGCCACCACGTCGCCTTCCAGCCTGGTTCGGTTTTCCGTTTCCTTGTTGAATCGATATTCGGGGCCAAATTTCAGCAGATTGCGCAAGGTCTTGAAGCCGGCGGTCTTGGCGTTGCGGAGCTTGAGGATTAGGACATCGCGCTGTTCGGGCGTCAGCTTGACGGCAACCTGGTCCTCGCCGATCAGGGCCAGTTCGTTGACTTCCTTGTAAAGCCGAAACGCCTGGAACAGGGGGTGCGCCTTGGGCAATCGCGTTTCCCGTGGATCGTAACTGCATTTGCCGATTTTCGCCGGCACCAGATCGCGCTGGTATAGAATTGTCTGGCGCAACGCGGCGGCCCGCTGCCTGGTCAGAATTGCCGGATGATGGCGGGCCTGCTCGGTCAGGATTTGATCAAGTTCGTCCTCAAGTAGCGCGCGCACCGGATAATATTCGTAGCCATCGCCCTTCAGGTCGGGATCGTCGCTGAATTCGCTGATGGGGCGCAGCCGGGTGCGGATCGATTTGCCCGCAAGGCGCCTTTTATGGAGGAAGGCGCCATAGGTTTCCGCCTCCTCGGCCCGCATCGCCAGATCGAGGCGCGATGCGCCGGTCGCGATCTTGCCGGCCTCGTTGTCGTTCTTGTCCACCTTGCGGTTGGACTTGAAGCCCCGGCGCTGGTTCATCTGAAACAGCACCCGGCCCAGTTCATGAGGCGCCAGCGCCTCGTTCGGTGCCTTGGCCCGCAAGGCCAGGACGCTGCCGGACAGATCGCCGCCCGCGCCGTCGCCGGTATCGCGCAGCAGCCGGTCGCGCGCGGCCTTGTCCGCCGGCATCAGGCCGGCCTCGGTGAGCTGGTCCAGAAGCCGCGCCCTGCGTCTGAGCCTCCGGTCGCGCTGGCGGCGCAGGGTGCGCGCCTGCCGCCGGGCGACGGCCAGCGATTCCTTCGACTTGGCGTCGCGCCCGGCCATGTCGGCGGCGGAGAAGATGCGCGTGCCGATATCGACAATGCGGCCCGCGCCGGACCGGCCCGGCTCGCCGGCGGATTCGATCAGGCACCAGCCGAGGGAGTTCGTGCCGAGGTCGATGCCAAGCGTTGTTAGTCTGGTCATCGGAACTACTCGTTTATGTCGTATAATTCTAACTAATTTGACATGAAGTTGTATTGGCGCCAATATTCACCCGTTCAGAAAACGCAGTCCAGCCGTTAACAAGCTGAGATATGCACCAGATAAGGCGTCCGCTTCGGCGGGCGCTTTTTCGTTATCATCGCCGGGCCCGGCCAAGTCCGCACCCATACAGTGGTCATGGGTGTTTTCGGCCGTCGGACAGCCAATGGCTGTCTTTCGATGTCGGACTTTACGGGCGCGGGCCGTTTTCGGCAGGCTTGCCGCAGGCGGCCCGTTGGCGGGCGATCGCGGCGATCAGGGTATCGGCCGCCGTGGCAATCGGTCCGCTATTGTCGATCGTCACCAGGCGCGCCCTGGTCGCGGTCACGGGTGGCGCGCGATCAAGGCGGCTCCTGGCGCCGTCTTCACCGCCGTCGCGGGCGAGCAGCCGGGCCTTCAGGATTTCAGGCGGGGCGGTCACATGCGCCACCGTGACGTTTTGATAGGCCGTTTCGGCGGCGGCGATCACCGTGCGTGAGACATTGATCACCACCACTTTCCCCTCGGCTACGGCATCACGGATGGTTTCGGGGACCGCATAGCCAAGCCCATGAGCGTGCCAGGTCAGGGCACCGGCCGTCTCCAGGGCCTGAAAGTCCGGCCAGGAAATTTCCGCATGATCTTCACGGGCGATATCCGGCCGCCGGGTGACAAGGCGCTTCGGGAAGACGATATCCCGGCAGTCGGCATAATGCGACCTGGCGCGGTCGATCAGGGTATCTTTGCCGGCGCCGGAGGGGCCGACCACCAGGACCAGCGCGCCCGGGCCGCGGCGCCCGCCCGACGCGGCATCCTGTTTCGGCTCAGGCAACCCGGCGGCCCCTGCTCCAGACCCGGCGGATCACCGGCGGGCCGTCGCCGATGCGCACCTGAACAAGGTCGGCGCGCATCCCGACGGCGATCGATCCCCGGTCGCTCAGGCCGGCGGCCTCCGCCGGCGCGGCGGTGACGGTGGCGATCGCCCGGGGCAGGTCGATATTTTCGGCCCTTTCGGCGATCATCAGGGCGCCATGGAGCAAGCTTGACGGCACGTAATCCGATGACAGGACATCGAGCAGGCCGCGCCGGGCGAGATCGAGAGCCGAGACATTGCCCGAATGGGAGCCGCCGCGCACCACATTCGGCGCGCCCATCAGCACTTTCAGGCCCGCTTCATGGGCCGCCTCGGCGGCATCGAGGGTGGTCGGAAACTCGGCGATCCGAACATCGTCCGACACGGCTTCTTCCACGTGGTCGCGGGTGGCGTCGTCATGGCTTGCAAGCGGAATGCCGGCAGCCCGACAGGCCTTGACGATCTTCGCCCGGTTCTTGGCCGAGTTCCGGCCATGCATGACAACGCGCTTGGCGATGTAATCATCGAGTTCGGCGTCATCCAGGTCGCGGGCCTGTTTATAGTAGCCGCGATAGGCATCGGGATGAACGAATTGGCGCTGGCCGGGCGTGTGGTCCATGACCGACACCAGATCGAAGGCATAATCGTCCAACAAGTCCTTGAACAAATCGCCGATGCCGTCGCTGGAAATCTCGCAGCGCAGGTGAATGCGATGATCGGCGCGCAGGCGATCGGTCCCTCGGGTCGCAAGGATGGTCGTCGCCAGGTCGCGCATTTCGCCGCCCGGCGCCATGTCCGGTTTCTCCATGCCGATGCGCAGGGCGTCGAAGACGGTGGTGATTCCGGAGGCGGCCATCTGGCTATCATGGGCCTGCAGGGCGGCGAGCGGCTCCCAGCGCACCCCGGGACGGGGGGTGACATGGGTTTCCAGATGATCGGTATGCAATTCGACCAAGCCGGGAATGAGCAAATCGCGCTCCAGGTCGAGGCCGACTGCGAGGCTCCGTTCCTCAATCTCGGTGATCATGCCGTCGCGAATGACGACGTTGCCCGCGGCCACCCGATCGGGCAGCACAATTTGCGCATTTGTCAGGACAATGGGCGCGGTGGACATTAGGCCTCTCTTTCCATGGCTGCAGCCGCGACCGGGATATCGGCTCCCGACAATGGGGCCGTCTCGACGACTTGAAACGGCGCGCCGTCGCCCGGATCGCCGCACAGGCTGATGGTCATTATACGCCGCGGCGCCTGGAGACACTCATCGAACCAGTCCGCGACGATCGGTGCAAGGCGGTCGGCATCGGCATCATCGACCGGGCCTGTCAGGGTCATGTGATAGCGGAATTGGTCAAACACGAATGGATAGCCCCAGCGGGCAAGCAGTGCCCGGCGGCGCGGCGTATTGGCGGCCCGCGCGCGGGCCATGATCTCGCCGGCGCCGATCGGCCGGCGCATATTGTCGAAATCTGTCACACATGCGGCGGCGAGCTGGTCTAGCTCGGGCACGATTTTTGTCGGCACCAGGGCGAAGAACGGGCCGATGCGGCGGATTTCAAGGTCGAGATTGTTGATCTGTGTGACTTGCGCCGCGCAGGCCCGCAAACGTGCCGTGAGGTCAGCCTGATCAATATTTGTTTTCGGTGTAAAGGGCGATCGCAAAGTCGCGTGAAACCCGTAGCGGCGCGGGGCGGCGGTTATCCGCTCCAGGTCGCGGGTCCTGAAGCCACCGAGCGGCCGGTGGCCATAATCCGCTCCGGTCCAATGGTCGCGCCCCAGCCATTCAGCCGCACGCCGACCGAGCGGGTCGTCCGGCGGTGGCACGTGATAGACCGCGTAGCGGATGAATGCCGTCATGCCACCTCCTTGAACCGGGTGACGTCGATCTCCCGGTCTGAGACCGCCGCTCGGATGGCTGCGTCGTGGAAGATGCCGAGAATGGCGGTGCCGGCCTGTTTCTTCTCGGCAATCAGGTCGATCGCAATCGCGCTGTTGTCGGCGTCCAGCGACGCGGTGGGCTCATCCAGGAGGAGGAGGGGATGGTCGGCAATGAAGCCGCGCGCCAGATTGACCCGTTGCTGCTCGCCGCCGGAAAAGGTCGTCGGCGGTAATGGCCACAGGTCCGTCGGTATATTGAGCCGGCTCAGCATATTGCCGGCCCGTTTCTGGGCCGCATCCGGCTCGACACCCTGGGCAACCAGCGGTTCGGCCACCACATGGAGCGCGGAGACCCGGGGTATGACCCGCAAAAACTGGCTGACATAGCCCATTCCGCGCCGGCGCAATTGCAGGATGCGCCGTGGCTCGGCATTGGCCATGTCGACCACGTTATCGCCGTCGGCCACCAGGATCGCGCCCTCGTCGCAGCGGTAATTGCCGTAGATCATGCGCATGATGGAACTCTTGCCGGCCCCGGATGGACCGGTCAATGCCGCGCATTCGCCGGCGGCGACCTTGAACGTAACGCCGGCGACCACCGGCAGGCGGATGCCGCCCATCAGATGCATGGTGAAGGATTTGCGCACCGATCGAAGGTCCAGTGGGGGCATCGGCTTTCTCACACCTGCAGGATCGACGAGACAAGGAGTTGGGAATAGGGCTCGCGGGGATCGTCGAGCACCTGGTCGGTAAGCCCGCTTTCCACCACCCGCCCGTGGCGCATGACCAGCATGCGGTGGGATAAAAGCCGGGCGACGGCCAGATCGTGAGTGACGATGATGACCGACAGATGCAGGTCGGCGACGAGGCCGCGCACCAGGTCGAGCAGGCGGGCCTGCACCGACACGTCCAGGCCGCCGGTCGGCTCGTCCATGAAGACCAGGCGCGGCTTGGAGACCAGATTACGGGCGATCTGCACCCGTTGGCGCATGCCGCC
The DNA here is from genome assembly GCA_965224185.1 of Rhodobiaceae bacterium. Classification (GTDB taxonomy): domain Bacteria; phylum Pseudomonadota; class Alphaproteobacteria; order Rhizobiales. Next base: position 2,846,301 of record OZ245042.1, read on the forward strand.
GGAAAAGGTGCGCGGACTGTCGTCGATGCGCGTCAAATCCATTTCCACCCGGCCAAGCCAATCAAGCGCCTGATCGCGGATCTGGCCATAATGGCGGGCGCCGACGGCCATCAGCCGCTCGCCCACATTGCCACCCGCCGACACGGTCATGCGCAGGCCTTGTTCGGGATTTTGATGGATGAAGCCCCATTCGGTGCGCGCCAGCCAGCGGCGGCGCTCGGCGCTCAAGGTCGCTATTTCCTGCAACGGCTCGCCAGCCGGCCGGTAGGCAATCGATCCGGATGTGGGGTCCAGGCGGCCGCCCAGGCAATTGAGCAGGGTGGTCTTGCCGGAGCCGGATTCGCCGACCACCGCCAGCACCTCGCCTGGCCACAGATCGAAGGTGACATCGGCGCAACCGATCTGGCGGCCATAGGTCTTGGTGAGGCCGGTGGACCGCAGGATCGGGGAATCGTCCCGGTCTTCAGGCATCATCGCCCTCCTGATCGGCTAAATCCCGACGGGCGGCGCAGAAATCGGAATCGGAGCAGACGAACATGCGCCGGCCGGCATTATCGAGCACCACTTCATCGAAGAAGACGTCGCGGGCGCCGCATAATTGGCAGGCCGTGTCGCCGAAATCCTGCACCTGGAACGGGTGATCGTCAAAGTCGAGACTACGGACTTCAGTATGGGGCGGAATGGCATAGATGCGCTTTTCCCGCCCTGCGCCGAACAATTGCAGGGCGGCGGACTCGTCCATTTTCGGATTATCGAATTTCGGGGTTGGCGACGGGTCCATCATGTAGCGGCCGGCGACCATTACCGGATAGGCATAGGTGGTGGCCACATGGCCGTGGCGGGCAATATCCTCATAGAGTTTGACATGCATGAGGCCATAATCGGCAAGCGCATGCATGCGTCGCGTCTCGGTCTCGCGGGGCTCCAGAAAGCGCAAGGGTTCGGGGATCGGCACCTGATAGATGAGGATCTGGCCTTCGGTGAGCGGTTCCTCGGGGATCCGGTGGCGGGTCTGGATCAGGGTCGCCTCGGCGGTCTTGGTTGTCGTTGCGACCCGCGTTGTTTTTTCAAAAAAGCCGCGGATCGCCACCGCGTTGGTGGTGTCGTCGGATCCCTGGTCGATGACTTTCAAGATGTCATTGGGACCGATCACCGAGGCGGTGACCTGCACGCCGCCGGTGCCCCAGCCATAGGGCATGGGCATTTCCCGGCTGGCGAATGGCACTTGATAGCCGGGCACGGCCACGGCTTTCAGGATCGCCCGGCGGATCATGCGCTTGGTTTGCTCGTCCAGATAGGCGAAATTGTAGCCGTCGGCGCCGGTTTCCGCCGGATCGACCCACGGCTGATCAGAGAGCGCGGTCATTGGGCGGCCTCGCCGATCGGCTGGTCGCCCGATTGACGCTCCTCGGCTTCGCGCCGCAGGCGGCGGACGAGTTCCAGCTCGGATTGGAAATCCACGTAATGGGGCAATTTCAGATGCTCTACGAAACCGGTTGCCTGGACGTTGTCACAGTGAGACAGCACGAATTCGGCATCCTGGGCCGGGGCCGTCTGGTCTTCGCCCAGTTCCTCCCAGCGCAGCGCGCGATCGACCAGGGCCATGGCCATCGCCTTGCGTTCCGAATGGCCGAAAGCGAGGCCGTAGCCGCGGGTAAATTGCGGCGGCTGGGTTGCCGATCCCTTGAACTGGTTGACCGTCTGGCATTCGGTCACGGTCATGCGGCCGATCGCGACGGCGAAACCCAGTTCAGGAATGTCGATTTCGACATCCACCGTGCCTAAGCGTATTTCGCCGGCAAAGGGATGGGTGCGGGCATAGCCGCGCTGGGTGGAATAGCCAAGCGCCAACAGAAAGCCCTCATCACCGCGGGCAAGGCCCTGCAGGCGCAGGTCGCGGTTGGCTGGAAAGGATAGCGGCTCGCGGGTCAGGTCGGCCGGGTCTCCGGCATGGTCCGGCGCCGGTTCGATCAGGCCTTCATCGCCGAGCAGGTCGGTGACCCGGGGCATGGACTCCGGCGTATCCGGCTGATGTTCCGGATCGTCCGGCTCGGCGTCCGCGGCGAGCGCGAAATCGAGCAGCCGGTGGGTATAGTCGAAAGTGGGCCCGAGCCTCTGGCCGCCGGGAATATCCTTGAAAGTTGCCGAAATGCGCCGCTCGACCACCATGGCGCCGGTGTCGATCGGTCTGGAATATCCGAAGCGGGGCAGGGTGGTGCGATAGGCGCGAACCAGAAAGATCGCCTCGATCAGGTCGCCGCGCGCCTGCTTGATCGCGAGGGCCGCCAGGTCGCGGTCATATAGGGACCCCTCGGTCATCACCCGGTCGACGGCGTGGGACAATTGCTCCCGGATCTGGGCGACGGTCAGTTGCGGCAGCGAGCGGTCGCCGCGCCGCCTGTCGGCCAGCAGCTTATGGGCGTTGCGGATCGCCTTTTCTCCGCCCTTGACGGCGACATACATGGTCAGTTCTCCCCGATCGTGGTGGATCGTGGCAAGGCGGCGATGCGATCCGCCGCGGCGACGATGAAATCGACGCCGAGTGGGTAGCGGGCGTGATTGGCGCGCGCGGCATCCCAGAAATTCACCGGCAAAGGAGCCGGGGAAAGGCGCGCTTGGTCCTTTATGCCGGGACCGGTGAGGAGCGGGCCATCTCCTGGAATAATGTCGTTGACCTGGAGAACAAGCGTCGCCGAGCGGTCCGGGTAATCAGGGTCGCCAGCCGCGAAATCGGACAGGTCACGCTTCGCAGGCGCCGATTGCAGAACCGCGAATTGCGCCGACCGGGCTTCGGCGACAATCGGCGCGCCGGTCTGAAACGCAATCCAGTCTTCCAATTCAGCCGTTCGAAGATCCGCATCGAGCCAGATCGGCGTGTCATGATCGCAAAGGGTGGTGATGATCGCGGCGGTCGCCGGATGGAGCGCGTCCGGGGCGGTCTCATGAAACACATGATGGATAGTCCCCGGCCGCGCCATCGCATCCAGGAGCGCCCGAAAACTCCGTTGGGCCTGCAGGTCCGGGTTCGCACCCTGCCCACCGATCGTGGCCGCCGGATGCATCAATCCTCTCCCCGAACCAGGGTGAAGAAATCCACCTTGGTGGCCGCGGTCCGTTCGCCTGTTGCCTGATCCTCGGCCGCCAGTTTCTCGGCCACCGGCGCCAGCAGGTCTTTCTCGATGGCTGCACCGGCGGCGGTCTGGCATAGGGCGTCGAACAGAGCGACCAGGCGGGCACGGCCCTTGTCGCGGCCCATCACCTGGCCGAAGCCGGTCTCGCCGGATGCCAGTTCCACGGCGCAGCGGGAGACGGTGACTTCTCCCAGATTGAACGCCTGGCCCGATCCGCCGATGCGGCCGCGGGCCATGATCAGGCCGACTTCCGCCGGCCGCACCTCGCGCCAATCGGGTTTGTCGGCCAGTGCTTCCCAGGCATTGCGCAAATCTGATGCTGCGGCGCGGGATAACAATCCGAGGCGCTGCTGGCGGGCCGCGACCCGCGGGTCGCCGTGCTTTTGTGGTTCGTTGATCATCGATCCGTACAGGGCGGCGATCGCCTTCAAACAAGAATTGTCTATTTGTGTAGACAACTATATAATGCGGGCCATGTCCAGACCAAATGGGTGACACTGTCATGACGGGTTGCGTCTACGCGGTCCTCCACAATCCCGGTCCCAGTCCCGAGCCGGCTTGTGAGCGGCATCGGCCTTCCTTCGGGCGCCGTCGAGCGCGGCATGGTTGAGACCGTCATGAACCGCGGCGGCGGCGTCGCCCTTTGGCGGCAGATTGCCGATACGATCCGGCGGGACATCTTTGCCGGCGATCGCCAGAGCGGCGACAGGCTGCCTGCTGAGACCGATCTGGCACGGCGCTTCGGGGTCAACCGGCACACGGTGCGGCGGGCCCTGGCGACCCTGGAGAGCGACGGTCTGGTGCGCGCCGATCGTGGACGGGGCACCTTCGTGGCCGCCCGCCCGGTGGACTATCCGATCACCGAGCGCACGCGGTTCAGCGCCATCGTGGAGGCCCAGGCGCGGGAACCAAGCGGACGGCTGATCGGTTCCGGCACGGACCGGGCCGATATGGAGATCGCCGAAAAACTGGAAATCGCCGTTGGCGCGCCGCTGATCCGCCTGGAGATCTTGCATGTGGTCGACGCCGTACCGATCAGCATTCTCCATGCTTGGTTTCCGCAGGACCGGTTCGGCAATCTGGTGGCCGATTATGCGGAAACCGGATCCATCACCAAGGCGCTTGCCCGCCATGGCGTGCCGGATTATCGGCGCCGGGAGACCCGGCTGAGTGCCCTGTCGGCCGATCCGGAGGCCGCCTCCCGGCTGGCTGTGGCACCCGGCCATGCCCTTCTCATCAATGAAAGCGTCAATGTCGATGCCGAGGACAGGCCGATCCAGTTTTCCCACTCGCGCACGGTCGGCGACCGGGTGAGCATCGTCATCCGAAATTAGAGCTATCAGATAACTGTTTCGGATATCTTTGCCGGCACGGCTCGCCGCCCTAGATATCCGTTCCATGCAAACCTTCGGATCTTCACTTGAGAGGCGATTGACCGGCCAGCGGCGCATCCCGGCGCTTGCGGTCTCGGCCGCCCTGTCGCTATGGCTCGGCTTGTTTGCCGCTGCCGCTCAGGGCCTGGAACTCGATACGTGCACCATCGATATCGGTTCGCCGGACAGGCCTGTCATCATTCGCGATCCGGCCTGTATCGGCGACGGGAAATAGGGCTGCCTTGGAAATTACTCTTCCAGCTTGCGGGCTTCGTCCGGCAGCATGATCGGAATGCCGTCGCGGATCGGATAGGCGAGCTTGGCGGCCCGGCTCACCAGTTCCTGATTTGCCGCGTCATAGTCCAAAGTCGTCTTGGTGACCGGGCAGACCAGGATTTCCAGCAGCTTCGGGTCAATCCGCGATTGCCGGGAGAGATCGTCGGGCATGGCAGGAATCCGTGTTTCAGCACTGATTTGATACCGCTCTTATTGCAAAAGCGCCCGCGTGTCATCCTTGCGTGCCAGATCGATTTCGGTGATTGCCACAAGGGTCTCGGCGCGGGTCTTGAGATCCGGCGCCTCCAGCAGGGCCTGTTTTTCGGCCGGTCCGTAGGGGCACATCATGGCCATGGCATTGACCAGGGTTTCGTTGGAGGCCGACAATACGCTGTCCCAATCCGCTTCCATGTCGTTGGCGTTCAGATAGGTGCGAAAGGTGTCGATCAGGGCCGTCCGGTCAACCGCCTCCTCGCCGTGGTGGGCGGTGAAGTCATTGTCGAATCCATTACAGGAAATGCGACAGCGGAGGAAAGGCGTGTGCGAGGCCACTTCCTCGACGATGTGATAGCGGACGATCCCGGACAAGTTTATGATATAGCGGCCATCGCCGGATTCCTGCATTGAGGTGATGCGCCCCAGGCAGCCAACGGTACACAATCCGTTGTCCGGCTGCCCGTCCCCGGCGGTCGGCGCGCCGTCAAAAACGGGCTGGACCATGCCGATAACCCGATCGCCGGCAAGCGCGTGGTCGATCATCGCCACATAACGTGGCTCAAAGATATTCAGCGGCAATTGACCGCGTGGTAATAAAAGTGCCGCCGATAGTGGAAACACCGGAACAATGTCCGGAATATCGTTGGGACCGCTGTAGTTTTTGTTGCCGATCATAGTTCAGAACCCGTGCCGCTCGGATTTGGTTTAGGTGTGAATCTAGGGTTCGAAAGTAAACTATGTACCTCTGGAATAGTATGTAATGATTTCGAAGATTATTCGGTCAGGAAAACAGGATCGACGACAATTGCCGGCGACCGTATAGGGTCATCTCGTCAGTCGGCCCCCAGGCGTCGAAGAATTGCAGCAATTGCTTGCGCGCGCCCTCTTCGTTCCAGTTGCGGTCGCGACGGACGATTTCGATCAATTGATCGATCGCCGCCTCCCGCTGATCGCGGGCGTTTAAGGCGAGCGCGAGGTCGTAGCGGGACTGGTGATCGGCCGGATCGGCCTCGACCTTGGCCTGTAAATCGGCCAGGTCGCCCAGATCGGCGGCCTGCTCGGCGAGCTGCAGGGCGGCATTGGCGGCGAGCACCGCCGGATCGTTCTGCTTCGCCTCCGGCACGGTCGCCAGCATATCACGCGCCCGGTCCACGTCATCGGCGGCGATATAGCATTGGGCAAGGCCGGCAATGGCACCGATATGGTCGGCCTCCTGCTGCAATATCGCGGCATAGGCCTGGGCGGCGGCGGCAAAGTCGCCGCTTTCGCGGGCCGCGTCGGCCTGTTCGACCAGAAGATCGCTCTGTGACGGGCCGATGGGGCCGGCGATGCGCTCGATAAACGCCTTGATCTGGCCTTCCGACTGCGCGCCCATAAATCCGTCCAGGGGTTGCCCATTCTTGAAGGCGAATACGGCGGGAATCGACTGAATGCCCATCTGGCCCGGAATTTCGGGATGGTCGTCGATATTCAGTTTGACCAGCACCACCTGGCCGCCGGCCTTGCGGACAGCGTCTTCCAGCAGCGGCGTCAATTGCTTGCACGGGCCACACCAGGGGGCCCAGAAATCGACCAGAACCGGCTGCCGGCGGGATGCCTCGATGACGTCCCGGCCAAAATCGCGGGTGGTGGTATCCTTGATCAGGTCGCTCCCGGCCGTGTCGCCGGGGGTGGGCGCGGCCGTGCCGCCAAAGGAGTAAGTCGGATCGCTCATCAGTCAGGATCTCCCGGATATCCGTTTGTGTTTATGCATATTTTGACGCCGGCTTCCACCAAAACCAGCGATCAATCGGCCGCCGGCGCCTCGGCGTCGGTCTCGGCAACGGCGAGAATTGCCGGCTCGTGGCCGCAGGAGCGAATGAAAGTCAGCAAATCATCGCGGCCGATTGTGGTCGTTGCCGCGTTCGTCAGCGGATGGCCGTTGATCTGCTCGGCGCGCATCAGGTCGGCGTCGAGAACGACCGTAACCCGATGGGTGCCGTCGTTGATCAGCCCGAAAACGGTCACCGCGCCGGGAACGACGCCCAGGGTTTCCATCAACAGGTCCGGTTTGCCGAAGCTGACGCGGCCGGCGCCGCCGATCCGGGTGTGGATGCGTTTCAGGTCGACCTGAGCCTCTTCGCCGACCACCACCAGAAACAGATTGCCCTTGCGGTCTTTCAGGAACAGATTCTTGGTGTGGGCGCCGGCAATGTCGCCGCGCAATTGCTGCGATTGCTCGACCGTATAGAGCGGTGGATGTTCGACGGTGGTGACCGAAATTCCCAGATCGTCCAGGCGATGAAACAGGTCTTGCGGGGTCTTGGGCATGGTCGGTCTGCCTGACGGAACTGATAGGATTTTGCGCGCTGCGTTCGGTCCCCAACCGGCCGGCGAACCGGGATCTCCGTGCTTGCCGTTTTGAGGGACCGGTGCGACCGAATCCAAGCCGATTCAGGTGTTGCAATCAACCCCGCCTTGGTCCATATAAGGCCTCCAAACGGCACCGCAAGGGCCGTCGGCGCGGGCGTAGCTCAGGGGTAGAGCGCAACCTTGCCAAGGTTGAAGTCGTGAGTTCGAATCTCATCGCCCGCTCCAACTCTCCAGGTCGCATTCACACTTGAAATCGATTGTTTGCCCGATCCGGTCAGGCGGCGCGGTGCAGGGCCATGCGGGCGAGCTTGGCCGCCAGCAGCAGCCAGGGCGCCAGGTGAAAGGCGAGGTCGACCATGTCCAGGGGACGGACCAGGCGGCCGCCGAACAGCATGCGGATCTTCTCCACCAGGTGCGGTTCGGGAAAAAACGGCGCAAGCCCGAGTGTCAATGCCAGAAGGATGCATACGGGAAGCGACAGGTGATCCAGCCAGGCCATGATGATGTCCGATACGTGATGTGTCTTGGACATTTATATTAGATTTTACTAATATAAATGTCCAGCCCCGAAAGTACCGGCACAGTCCCTCTTCGTACCGGCCCATCGGGCATCACGTCACCTTGCAACCCGACCGCCCTGGATCTTGGCCGGCGCGGCAATCCTGATCCTCAACAGGCCCCAGATCATAATAATTCGTTAACGGATTAAACCGCTCCGTGTTAATTAGTAAGATCTCCATCAAAAATTTATAGCAACAATTTGTATTTACGTTATTTATATTTATACATCGTTCATTTTTATTCCTTGCACTGCGTATATATTATCTACTACGAAGTATTACGAATTTTTTCATCGTATAATAAATGATATTTATGGTCATTAGCGGCGGCAATTCCTGATTACTGATTCAATACCTTCTGCCCAGACGTCGAAGTCTCGATGAGGGGCTCCAGGCGCATGTCGCTGCGTTCCGTTTTCTCTGTGACCTGAAGAACCGGAATTGACAGACCATGGCCAAATTCAGTTGGCGGCCCGTGCGGGGCATCGCCGCCGCCGTCCTATGTTTTGCATTGCCGTTCACGGTGTCGGTAATCGCCGAGGCGGCCGGTACGGTACCGCGCATTGCGCAATCGACATCGCAACCGGCGCAGCCGAATATCGTTTTCATTCTCCTGGACGATATGGGTTACGACAGTTTTTACGATAAGAAGATCATCAAACCGAATATCGACAGGCTGCAACGGGCCGGGCTCACATTTTCCCATTTTTATACCTCACCCTATTGTTCGCCGACCCGGGCATCGCTCCTGACCGGTCAATTTGCGGTGCGCCACAATTTCCGGCGCAATGCCATCAAGACCGCCTATAACGGCATCAATCCCGACACGCGGACCGTTGCCGATTTATTGAAAGATGCCGGCTATGTGACCACCCATATCGGGAAGTGGCATCTGGGGCGGCAGAAACCGGACTACCAGCCGACCAATTTCGGTTTCGACCACAGCGTGACTTATTATGTTCCCGACTACGTGACGACCAGTGCGCTTGCCGGCGAGGACAGCGACAACACCTATTTCGATCCGATCATCGCCATAGACGGGAACTTCGATCAGGCGCGCATCCGCAGGGGCGAACACAAAACCGATGTGCTAACCGATGAAGCCATCGACTTCATAAACACGCACGCCCGGACGGCGCAGCCGTTCTTCGTCAATTTGTGGTTCAACGCGCCGCATTCCAGATATCATGTCACCGATTACTGGCGGGCGCGCTACAATTATCCCGACTCCGACACGGATCTCTACCGGGCCATGATCAGCCACGCGGATGCGTCGATCGGCCGGGTCCTTGCCGCGTTGGAGCAAAACAACGTGCTCGACGACACCATTGTGATCGTCACCAGCGATAACGGTGCGGTGGTCGATCTCCATGCGCCGGGCGAGGGGGGAACGTTGCGCGGCGGGAAGGCGGAGGTGTTCGAGGGCGGGATCCGCCAGCCGCTGATCGTCCATTGGCCGCGCGGCGGCCGTTCCGGTGAGCAGGACCGGTCGATCATCGCGGCGATCGATATCAAGAAAACCTTCGCCCGTCTCGCCGGCAATCGGACCGAGTTATCCGGCAACAGCTTCCACAATCAGATTACCGGGTCGCTGCGGGACATTCCCCGACTTGGCCCGCTGATCTGGGAGATCTTCGACAATCGCTTCGGGATCATGGACGGCAAATACAAGTATTATCAGGACAGAAGTGGCCTTTATGACGGGCAGCACCTCTACAATATCGAGGATGATCCGCTCGAACAGAACAATCTGATGGGCACCATGCCCGATCTCGCGGCCACGATGCGGGAGAAATTTCACAAGACCAAGGTCAACAAGACCACCATCGATTGGTGGTACCCCGAAGCCAAGCCGGATTACACGCTTCCCCTTAATATCGACTACCGGACAGAGTTCGATTTCGCCAATTCCGATTTCACCGTCGCGGCCAGCGTAAAATTGACCCGCCATGCGGGCCAGGTCATTGCCTCGCGGGGGCAGTCGTGGAAATTATTTGTCGATGCCGGCATGCTCAAGCTCGAAATTCAGACGCAAACCGGCGCAACCCACACCTTCGACACCGGGTTTCAGGTGCCGCTCGGCATCAGGACCAATCTTGTTCTGACCGCCTATTATCTGGGATCGCGATCCGGGTTCGCCCAACGGATCCGGATCCATGCAGGCTCCGGCCAATATCCCGATCTCGTCCATGAAACGGAGATTACCGGTGCATTCCGGTCGTCGTCGGAAGCGATACGCGTCGGATATATAGAGGGTAGTGGTGATTTTTTTGGCGCAATCCGCGGATTGCGGCTGCATTCGGCGGCTCTTCACGAGCCGGAAATCCGCCAGCTCTACAAGGTTACCGCTCCCACGCTCGTCGTCAATCCGGGGGACAACATCACCCTTAGCGGTCCGGTCGGCGGACCCTTTTCCGTACAGGATCGAACTTTCGCGCTCTCCAATCCCGGCGCCTCGCCGCTCAAGTGGAGGGTCCGGACGAACACGCCCTGGCTCGGCTTTAATGGCGCGATCAAGGGCACCCTGCTGTCGGGTCAAAGCCATTCACTCGACGTGCAACTGACCGACGCGGTCAACGACCTGCCGCCGGGGACCCATCGCGGTCGGGTCAAGTTCGTCAACAAGACGACCGGCATCGGCACGACGTTTCGATATTTCACGGTGAGGATTCAGTAGCGCCAGTCGCGAATATCGACAAAATGGCCGTTGATGGCGGCCGCCGCGGCCATGGCCGGCGACACCAGATGGGTGCGGCCCTTGAAGCCCTGGCGGCCGACGAAATTGCGGTTCGACGTGGAGGCGCAGCGTTCTTCCGGCTTCAATTTGTCGGCGTTCATGGCCAGGCACATGGAGCAGCCGGGCTCGCGCCATTCGAAGCCGGCATCCACAAAGACCTTGTCGAGCCCTTCCGCCTCCGCCTGCTGCTTGACCGGCCCGGAGCCCGGCACCACCAGGGCGTTGACCCGGGGATGCACGGTCTTTCCTTTAGCGATCGCCGCGGCGGCGCGCAGGTCCTCGATGCGGCCATTGGTGCATGAGCCGATAAAGGCGCGATCGATTTCCACCTCGGCCATCGGCGTGCCGGCGGTAAGCCCCATATAGTCGAGCGCCCGCTCCATGGAGGCGCGACGGGCTTCATCGGCGACCGCGGCCGGATCCGGCACGACGCCGGTGATGGAAACGACATTTTCCGGGCTGGTGCCCCAGGTGACGATCGGCGGCAGCTTGGCGGCGTCGAGACGCAGGTCCTTGTCGAAGGCGGCGCCATCATCGGTGTGCAGGGTGTCCCAGTAACGGCGCGCCTGGTCCCAGGCGGCGCCCTTCGGCGCCCGCGGGCGGTCCTTGACATAGTCGTATGTAGTTTCATCCGGGGCGATCAAGCCGGCCCGGGCGCCGCCCTCGATCGACATGTTGCAGACCGTCATGCGGCCTTCCATGGAAAGCGCCTCGATCGCCGAACCGCAATATTCGATGACATGGCCGGTCCCGCCGGCGGTGCCGATTTCGCCGATGATTGCCAGGATCATGTCCTTGGCGCTCACGCCGTCGGGCAGGGAGCCGTCGACGGTAACCCGCATGTTCCTGGCCTTCACTTGGATCAAGGTCTGGGTGGCGAGCACATGCTCCACTTCCGAAGTGCCGATGCCGTGGGCCAGCGCCCCGAAGGCTCCGTGGGTGGAGGTGTGGCTGTCGCCGCAGACGATGGTCATGCCGGGCAGGGTGAAGCCCTGTTCGGGGCCGACAATATGGACGATGCCCTGGCGCGGGTCGACGGCGTCGTAATACTCGATGCCGAACTCGGCCGCATTGTCGCCGAGGGTTTCCACCTGCAGCTTGGATTCTGGATCATCAATGCCCTTGGACCGATCTGTTGTCGGCACGTTGTGATCGACCACGGCAAGCGTCTTTTGCGGCGCGCGCACTGTCCGGCCGGCCAGGCGCAGGCCCTCGAAGGCTTGCGGCGATGTGACCTCATGCACCAGATGGCGATCGATATAGAGGAGGCAGGTACCGTCGTCGCGTTCATCAACCAGGTGGTCGGCCCAGATCTTGTCGTAAAGGGTGGTCGGCGCCGTCATATCGTCATTCCAAGCCTTGCTGAAGGGGAGGCGGTGCGGTGGTTTGCCCGCCGGACCCCTGGTATTAGCCGGTTCCAGGCGGCTTGCAAAGAGCGGCTATCGGGAATTCGGCCGACAAGGCGGACATGTGCAGGGGACAACCATATTTTGGCCCGGGTTTTCATCGATAACGGGCTCTATTGGGTTATCAGGGAATTTGTTCATGAGGCGGTTTTACGCGTATCTGATTACAGCCGGCCTTTTGGTTGCTACGGTGATTACCACCTTCTCGGTCTTGGCCACGCCGCATCGCGGAACGCCACCGCCGGGGCCGGCCGGCGCGCTGATCGGTGCGGCGATGGACCAGATCAACGTGACGCTGATCTACGATCCGCGCTACCAGCGCCTCGACTATCCGATGGGCGATATTTCCCGGCGTCTTGGCGTGTGCACCGATGTGGTGATCCGCGCCTATCGCGATGCGCTCCGGATCGACCTGCAAAAACGAGTGCATGAGGATATGCGGCGGCGATTTTCCGCCTATCCGACGATCTGGGGCCTAAGCCGGCCTGACCGCAATATCGACCATCGGCGGGTGCCCAATCTGCGGGTCTTCTTCAAGCGTTACGGCACGGTGCTTCCGGTAACCGACAATGGGGACGATTATGCGCCCGGTGACATCGTGACCCAGACTGTGGGCGGCAACCGGCCGCATATCGGCATCGTCACCCATCTGCGCAGCGATGACGGCAAGCGGCCGCTGATCGTGCACAATATCGGCCTCGGGACACGGCTTGAGGATACTTTATTCGCATTCCCGATTACCGGGCATTACCGGTTCGGGCTTGGCAAAGACCTTTAACGCAAAGGGGCCATATGAGGCCGGGCCCGCCGGCAATCCGGGCCGGTCATAGCCAGGGATTACGGGCTCCGGTCGGCGGCGGAGTGAGGTCAGTCGTCGTCCTCAGCAGGCTGATCCTCCGGCTTGGCGATGAGATCGAGGACATCCTTTGCGCCATCTTCGAGCTTGTGCGAAATGGAGGCGATCATCTCCTCGCTGAGAAACAATTGCTTGTTGGTCACCTCGATCTTCGATTCCAGTTCGATGATGCGCTTTTCCTTCAACCGCAATTTTTCCTGATATTCGTTCAAGGCCGCTTCCAACTCGAAGGACCGTTCGTCCAGGAGTGACTTTTGATCCATGTGACGGGCTTTCAGGGAACCGTATTTGGATTGCAGGTCCGTCAGGTCGACGGTCAGGCGGCCCTTGGTCTGCTTCAACTCGTCGATGGACGCAGCGAATTTCGCAATATCCCGATCCTTGTTTTGCAGAAGCTTGGACAGAGAATCCACGCGCTCCCTCAAATCGGCGATTTCGGCGGCCTGTTCGCCTAATTCCCGTTCCCGAAGGACGGACTTCTCGATTTGTGCCTGTTTCTCGTCCTGCAACATATTGGCATTGGTCTCGTGACTGATGATCGTCGCGGCCTGGGCGTTCTTTTCTTCCTGAAGCCGACCGATTTCAAGCCGGGCGGTCTCGATCATGTCGCGGCTCGTCTTTTTCTGTGCCTCGAGGATTGAAATCTGTTGCTTCTGCTCTTCGATCGTCGCCTGCATTTCCTGGTATTTGCGCGCCAAGTCGACGGCGGCACCGTTCAGGCGTGCGGATTTGGCCTCGACACTTTCAAGCTGCATCAGGTCGACTTCGGCTTTTTCAAGATAGGCGAAGATGAGGTCGGCATGACTGGCGAGATTGTTAAGCAGGGCAGTACCCTCGCGGATTTTGGTCCGCATTTCGCCGCATTCCTCGTGCTTGCGCCGCAATTCCAGGACTCGGACGGACTGATCGTCCAGATAGTCCTCGGTTACAGTTTCGGGATCTTGCGCCTCGGCCAATTCCTCATTGCGAGCCAGGACATCCTCCAACTGGCGCACGAGTTTTTCTTCCATCAGATCTGTTTCCGCCTTGGCTTGGAGCGTTTCGGATATCTGGAGCCGGGATTCCGCTGCCGACATGGCCGATTTCAAGGTGTCGGCGCTGCGATCGTCGTTCGCGGTTTCGATGTCGTCCAGTTCGCCCTGGTGTTCGACGGTCGTGGAAAGAATGCTGAGCGGACTTGAAAGTCGCGACATTACAGTTTGCTCCCTAATAATACCGGGTGACAGCGGCACTATCAGAAGTCGCAACGCTTTGTCATTTAAATCAACTGTTAATCATTAATATTAGCAATTGCCGATAGTACTAAAAATTCAGTCGAGGAGTAAATATCCTTACCTCTAGTGTTTTTACCTATAGACGCAAATGTATATATGCATTCGGTATGTGAGTTGAACGCGACACTTTTGATTGAAATCCGCTGGTGCGCGCGGTTGAGATCGTCAGTCGCCCGACGGTATGTACCACAGGACATTGGCCGACTTGCGGGGCGCTGGCCGATGACACGCGGGCCTCGGCAGGCGTAGGAAATTCGATCCGCGTTGGATGGACCTATTCGCCGCCTGCCTCGGCGGCCTCCGGCGCTTGCGCGGCGGCCTTTATCGGCCGTTGGGTCTGTTTCTCGGCGATCCGGGCGCGTTTGCCGGTCCGGCCGCGAAGATAATAGAGCTTTGCCCGGCGTACCTTGCCGCGGCGCATGACCTCGATGCCTTCCAACATCGGCGAATAGACCGGAAAGACCCGCTCCACACCGTGGCCATAGGAGATCTTGCGCACGGTGAAGCTTTCATTGAGGCCTCCGCCGGAGCGGGCGATGCACACGCCTTCGTAAGCCTGGACGCGGGTGCGGTTGCCCTCGGTCACGCGGACGTTGACGCGTACCGTGTCGCCGGGCGCGAATTCAGGAATGGCCCGCTGGGCGGTAACCGCCGCCATCTGCTCCTGATCGAGCTCGTCGATAATGTTCATTGTCAAATCCTCAAACACTCCGCGCCCGGCCGTCTCCGGCGGCGCCCGCGCCGGTGAACCGGCGGATAATCACGGGAAGTCGGCGGCTTCCTTACATGATCGCAATCGGTTTGTCGATGGCCGATGGCGGGAAATCGCGGGTAGGGAGCGCCCGGATGGCGGAGGAGCCGCAAATTGGCGAAACCTACGGCGCATTGGGCGCATTCGATCCGAATTCGACGGCCTCATTTACCGGACGGCCGCTTCCCCCCCTCCCGGCCCTTCGGGCCGACCTCCCCCTCCAGGGGGGAGGTGGAATTAGGCCGGTCATCCTGGGCGGCGATCTGTCCCCTCCCCCCTGGAGGGGGAGGGTTAGGGAGGGGGGAATTTTCGGCGATTATTGCCTCTTCCACCCTGTCCGTCGACCGACCGGCCGCACCGCCATACTGCGCCCACAGATCCGGCCGCCGGTCGCGGGTCAGCCGCTCCGCTTGCTCCCGCCGCCAGGCCTCGATCCTGCCGTGGTGGCCGGAGGTCAGGACATCGGGAATCGGTCTGCCTTCCCACAGCACCGGCCGCGTGTAATGGGGATATTCCAGAAGGCCGGCCTCGAAGCTTTCCGTTGTCGCCGAGGCGGCATTGCCCATGACGCCGGGCAGCAGGCGGATGACCGCATCGAGGAGGGCATAAGCGGCGATCTCGCCGCCGGACAGAACATAATCGCCGATCGAGACCTCCTCCAGGTCGCGGCCCTCGATCACCCTTTGATCGATGCCTTCGAAGCGGCCGCAGATGATCACGGCGCCGGGCCCGGCGGCGAGTTCGCGGACATGATCCTGAGTGAGCGGCCGGCCGCGCGGGCTCATCAGGAGCCGCGGCCGGGGGTCGGCCTCGTCGCTTACGGCGTCGATCGCCCGGGCAAGGATGTCGGCGCGCATCACCATGCCCGGCCCGCCGCCGGCCGGCGTGTCGTCGACGGAACGATGCTTATCGATCGCAAAGTCGCGGATGTCGGTGGTCGTCAGCGACCAGGTCCCCTCGGTACGTGCCTTGCCGGCCAGGCTGGCGCCGAGCGGTCCGGGAAACAGATCCGGATAAAGGGTGAGTATATCGGCGGCGAAGCGGCTCATGGGTCGGCTCCGACGTCGAACAGGCCTTCGGGCGGATCGATGACCAGATGACCGGCGTCGATCGCCATGACGGGCACCGTCTCCCGGGTAAAGGGTAGCAACTGGCTGGCGCCCGCGTCCGGGCGGATCTCCAGGAGAGGCCCGGCACCGAAATCATGGATTGCGGTCACCCGACCATAATGGCGACCGGCCTCATCCACGGCCTCCAGGCCGATCAGGTCGGTATGATAGAACTCATCCTCGTCCGGCGGCGGCAGGCGTGAGCGGTCGATGTATAGCCGCGCGCCTTTCAACGCCTCGGCGGCGTCGCGATGGTCGATTTCCTGAAACTGGACGATCAAGACCCCCTTGGCCGGGCGCAGGCTGGCGACCGTCAGGCGCCCGCCGCCCGGATCCGCAGTCAGCGGGCCATAGGCGCCCAGATCCATGGGCTTGGCGCAATGGGCCTTGACCCGCACCGCGCCCTTGACGCCGTGCGGGGCGCCGATCTCGGCCATCAGCACCCGGTTCGCATCCATGGCGGCGGAAAACGATTATTCCGCGGCGGCCTCTTCGGTGGCCTCCTCGGTCGGCGCCGCCTCGGCCTCCTTGCCGGCCTCAAGGCGTGCAACCGCCTTGGCACCGGGTTTTGCCTTGTTGGGATTGTTGCGCGGCTCGCGCTTCAGGATGCCGGCGGCGTCGAGGAAGCGATGCACCCGGTCGGTCGGCTTGGCGCCGACGGAAAGCCAATGCTCGATGCGTTCGATCTTTAAGGTCACCCGCTCCTCATGATCCTTCGGCAGCAGCGGATTATAGGTGCCGACCCGCTCGATGAAGCGGCCGTCGCGCGGCGAGCGCACATCGGCGACGACGATGCGGTAATAGGGGCGTTTCTTGGCGCCGCCCCGGGACAGTCTCAGTTTCAGTGCCATTTTTGGTCAGTCCTTATCTGTTAGTTTGCCGGCTAAAGTCAGCCGGATTTTCGGAAATTTCAATTACTTTTTCTTGCCGGGCAGGCCGGGCAATCCGCCCATGCCGGGCAATTTGCCGCCGCCCAAACCGGGCAGGCCGCCCGCCGGCAATCCGCCGGGCAGTCCGGGCGACAATCCGGCCGGCATGGCGCCGCCCTTGGCCATCTTTTCCAGTTCCGCCGGATCGACTTGCGGCATGCCGCCGCCCATCAGGCCGCCGAGCAGGCCCTTGCCCTTGCCCATCTTCTTCATCATGTCGGCCATCTGGCGGTGCATTTTCAAAAGCCGATTGACGTCCTGGACCTTGGTGCCGGAGCCGGCGGCGACGCGCTTCTTGCGGCTGGCATTCATCAGCTTCGGTGCCTGGCGCTCCTTCCTGGTCATGGAGCCGATAATGGCGATCTGGCGGTTGATGATGCCGTCATCGAGATTGGCGGCGTCGAGCTGTTTCTTCATTTTGCCGACGCCGGGCATCATGCCCAGAATGCCAGACATGCCGCCGATTTTCTGCATTTGCCGAAGCTGGTCGGCGAGGTCATTCAGGTCGAACGCCCCTTTCTGCATTTTCTTGGCGATCTTCGCGGCTTTTTCCGCGTCGATGGTCTCGGCCGCCTTTTCCACCAGCGAGACGATGTCGCCCATGCCCAGGATGCGGTCGGCGATGCGGTTTGGATGGAAGTCTTCCAGCGCGGTCGCCTGTTCGCCGACACCGATCAGCTTGATCGGCCTGCCGGTGACGGCGCGCATGGAAAGTGCGGCGCCGCCGCGGCCGTCGCCGTCGACGCGGGTGAGCACGATGCCGGTGACGCCGACCCGCTCATCGAAGCTTTGGGCGACATTGACGGCGTCCTGGCCGGTCAATGCATCGGCGACGAGCAGGATCTCGTGGGGCGACGCGGCGCGCTTGACGTCGGCCATTTCGACCATCAGCGGCTCGTCCACATGCAGCCGGCCGGCCGTGTCGAGCAGCACCACGTCATAGCCGCCGAGGCGGGCGGCGGTCATGGAGCGTTCGGCGATCTGGGTCGGGGTCTGGCCGGCGACGATCGGCAGGGTCTCAATGCCGTTCTGCTCGCCGAGGATCTTCAACTGCTCCTGTGCGGCGGGGCGGCGGGTGTCTAGGGAGGCCATCAACACCTTCTTCTTCTCCCGGTCCTGCAGGCGCAGGGCGATCTTAGCCGTGGTGGTGGTCTTACCGGAGCCCTGCAGGCCGACCATCATGATGGCGACGGGTGCCGGGGCGTTGAGGTCGATCGGCTCGGCCTCCTCGCCGAGCACGGCGATCAGTTCGTCATGGACGATCTTGACCACCATCTGGCCGGGCGTGATCGATTTCACCACGTCCTGGCCGACCGCCTTTTCGCGCACCCGGTCGGTGAAGCCGCGCACCACGTCGAGGGCCACATCGGCCTCGATCAGGGCCCGGCGCACCTCGCGCAGGGCGGCGTTGACGTCCTTGTCGGAGAGGGCGCCGCGCTTGGTCAGGCCGTCGAAAATGCCGGACAGGCGATCGGATAGGCTTTCAAACATGGGTCATAGTCCCGTTCGGCCGGAAACTGGAAGCGGTTGTCCCCGACGCGCCACGCCATGGGCACGCTTGCGGTGGCTGGCAGGCGCCGGTTTTAAGGAATTCGCGTCGTTGCCCTTGTTCCATTGTCATTGCCCGGCTTGACCGGGCAACCCAGTAAACGATGGGTTCCCGTTTGAATAGAGTGGCCTGCCGCCGTGCACCGACCGCCAAACACGGCGGTTACCGGATGCCCCGGTCGGAGCCGGAGCATGACAATACGAGCGGGTTCGCCGGCTATTTGCAAGCTGCGACGGACCGGTCGGACTGGAGGGTAGCATGGTCATCGCGTCAAAACGTCGAGGGCCTTGTCGAACTGGCGGCTCGCGGTCTCGAATTTGTCACGGCAGCCCGGATTGCAGAAGCCGACCACCTGGCCTTTATAAACAGTCAGCGAATCCGGCGAGACCGGCTTGCCCGACCAGGGGCAGGCCTCGTTGACGCAATCCTCGATTTTCAAATCATCGGCCATCGGCCTACTCCTTGTCGCATCCGCCGGACGGCCCAACGCAAAACGCACCCGCGGGCGAACCTTCGCTGGCGGGTGGTGACCTCCGGGACCTTCAAGGGCACCCGGTCGGCGATTGAGCTTAGTCCTGACGGTTCAGGAAACGGCGCGGACCATAGAGGGCCGGGGGGCCGGGGTCAAGCGGGGAGGGAGCCTATTGGGCGGTTGTGATCCGCGCCTGATCCCGGCCCCAGCGGGAGAAGACGGCACCATTGGCGACCAGGTTGCGCCAAGCCTTGAAGGACGGCTGCATTTCCTTGAAACCAGCGAGCCGTTGCCGTTGCTGCAAGGCGTAGGGCGTCGCATTGGGGAGTAGATCTCGCATCAAGGCTTCCGCCTCGGAATCCAGAAGATCCAGACGGTCTAGATGAAACAATGTTAGCAGCAATATATCCGGATCAATCGAGACTTGGTGGGAGGTCAAATGCAGATCGACGACGTCACGGATTGCCGGAACGAAATCGCCCAGTGCCATTCCGAACAGACTCTGGACTGCACCATCTCTGGCATAGCGGTAGGGCTCGGTATCGAGGGCGGCCGAACTGCGGGCGGTGCCGTCGCTTGGTGGCGAGTTAATTCCAAGTTCATTAATCTGGCCTGCGGCGGTCAAGAATCTGCGTACGGTGACGCAATAGGGAATTTCAGGGTAAGTCGAATGGAGAACAACCACCGACCAATTGCGGCTGCCATCGCGATTGTCCAGGGCCGGCTCAATGACTGGGAATTGTGCCCGCGCAGCCACCTCAATGCGATGCCGCGCGGCCTCGCAGCGTTTTTCCTGGAGTTCGCCCAAATAGAGGGCGTGATCGCTTTTCGGCAGGAGTTCGGAGAAATACGGCAATTCCACCTTATCCCACGCCGGCATGGATTTAAGAAAGTCTTGAGAGGAGAGGTGTTTGATGTCGGTCTGATTGAGTTCGGCGGGCGAAACAATTTGCGCGCCAAAGGGTTGCAGGAGGGTTAGCAAAACAATAATCAGGATGTGAGATTGCCTATTCCAATACATTTTGGCCTCCAAAAAAAGTAATCCCCGGCATCCATATATAGGTTATAATTCCTATTGTCTATCTGTTATCTAGGAATATTGACCATGAACGAACTACAAGTATACCAGATTTGCAAAAATACGCTGAAGTCATACAAGCAAGAAATCGAACGAGTTGAGAAAAGTAAGAAAGAGAAATCGGAATCCGAGGCTCGAATCCGGCAACTTGAGGCGGAGATTCGAGACGCGCAATCCGATATGGCAGGTGCACCGGATGTCTTCGGTCCGATCGTCAACATACCGACAGCAATGGTGACCGCCGCAAAAATCGCACTGGGTGTTCGAAAGTCCAACAAACGATCTTCAGCAATAGGACGGTTATCGAGATTGATCCAAGAACTGAAGGACGAGAAGCGCAAGTTGATCGGGATTGAGCGACAAATCGTCGATTCAGAGCGTATTGTCCGCAAGATGCGGCGCGATCACGGCCGGCACAATTGCCAGAATTATGGCGTTCCAGCGTCGTCGATGATGTGATTTATGAGGCGGCGAAGGCAAATACACGCCCTTGCATTCCCCCAAGCCTCGTCTAAAGCATGGCGTCATCCCGCACGCGCTGCAGCATGCAATGCTGCCGCGCAGATGCGGGATCTCTGCCGATCCGGGTGTGCGGAGTGGCTATCCGGGAGATCCCGGGTCTGCGAAGCGGCACTTCGCGCCGCATCGCGCAAGGGATGACGCCAGTTTGTTTAGGCGGCTATAAAAAATTTAAACCAGACTCGCCCCCTCACCGCAGCGCCCGTGACCCGAGCAGCCGCAGCCGTAGCGCATTCAGCTTGATGAAGCCCTCCGCGTCGCGGTGGTCGTAGGCGACGGCGCCTTCTTCGAAGGTGACCAGGTCCTCGCTGTAGAGGGAATGGGGCGAAGAGCGGCCGACGACATTGGCCGAGCCCTTATAGAGCTTCACGCGCACGGTACCGGTGACATGTTCCTGGCTTTTGTCGATCGCAGCCTGCAGCATGTCGCGTTCCGGCGCGAACCAGAAACCGTTATAGACGAGCTCCGCGTAGCGGGGCATCAATTCGTCTTTCAGATGCGCCGCGCCGCGGTCGATGGTGATCGATTCCATGCCGCGATGGGCGGCGAGCAGTATGGTGCCGCCCGGGGTCTCGTAAATGCCGCGCGACTTCATGCCGACGAAGCGGTTTTCAACCAGATCGAGGCGGCCGATGCCGTTGGCGCGGCCCAGTTCGTTGAGCCTGGTCAGCAAAGCCGCCGGGGTCAGCCGTTCGCCATCGATCGCCACCGCGTCGCCGCGTTCAAAGGCGATCTCGATATAGGTCGGCGTATCGGGGGCCTCTTCCGGCGATAAGGTCCGCGAATAGACGAAGTCCGGCGATTCCACCGCCGGGTCCTCCAGGACCTTGCCTTCCGATGAGGTGTGCAACAGGTTGGCATCGACGGAGAAGGGCGCCTCGCCCATTTTATCCTTGGCGATCGGGATCTGGTGCAATTGCGCGAATTCGATCAGCTTGGTGCGCGATGTCAGGTCCCATTCGCGCCAGGGGGCGATGACGCGGATATCCGGGTTCAAGGCGTAATAGGCGAGCTCGAAGCGCACCTGGTCATTGCCCTTGCCGGTGGCGCCGTGACAGACCGCGTCGGCGCCGGTCTCGCGGGCGATCTCGATCTGGCGCTTGGAGATCAGCGGCCGGGCGATCGAAGTGCCGAGCAAGTAGAGCCCTTCATAGACCGCATTGGCGCGGAACATGGGGAAGACGAAATCGGATACGAATTCCTCGCGCAGGTCCTCGATATAGATTTCCTCAATACCGAGCATTTCCGCCTTTTGGCGCGCCGGCTCCAATTCCTCGCCCTGGCCGAGATCGGCGGTAAACGTCACCACCTCGCAGTCATAGGTGGTTTGCAGCCATTTCAGGATGATGGAGGTGTCGAGGCCGCCGGAATAGGCCAGAACCACCTTGTTGATGTCGCCTTTGCCCGTCATATGCGCGCTTCCGTCTTACTGAGTGAGACTAAAATCGGCGGCACCATAGCGGGTGCGGCGGCCGGCGCAAGGCTTGATATTGCAGCCTTATCAGACGGTCGCCGGCACGCGGGTCAGAAGCGGCCGCGATAGCACCATCACCAGCAGCGTGATCAGCCAGGCAATGGCGATATCGGAGAGGAAATGGGCGCCGAAGGCGATCCGGTTCAGCGACATGACCGCCGCGTAACATAGAGCGACGATTAAGACTGGCGCCCGCCAGCGGGCCGGCACCACGAAAGCCAAGGCCACCCACCAGAAGCTCGCCGCCGCCTCGCCGGAAACGAAGGAGCAATTCTTGGCGCATTGATCGGAAAAAGCCCAGGGCGCCACATAGGACCCCTCGCCGCCAAATGGGGCGATCTGTAAGGGTCGCGGCCGGCCCCAGGTGTTTTTCATGATCGTGGAGACAATCAGGCCCGGACCGATCGCCAGGGTGATGCTCAAATAGAGCCAGCGATTGACCCCGAAAGCGGCGCGGACGGGCTTGGAGACCAGGCCGGCGACCGCCGCCAAGGCCAGGGCCGCGACGGCCAGGCGGGTCATCCAGAAGCCAAGCGCACGCAACGTCTGCGCCGGATCGGACAGGCGGCCGGCAAAACCGGTCTCGGGATCGTAGAACAGGTGGCTTACCGCCATATCCAATGCCGGTGCGGCGATGAACAGGGCGGAGGCGAGCACGATCGCGGCGATCACCGCGAGGATCGCCGGTGTCGCGGCCGCGGCGGCGCTCTTGCCCGACCGTTCCTGTTCGTCTTGCTCCATAAACCTGCCTTGTCCGCGGCGCCGGCCGTACTTGATTTGTTGGCGGAATTGATCGAACCGGTTGTTTGCCAATCGCGCCCCTAAATGGCAAGCCGGTGTTCGTCTTGCCGCATCCCCTGGCGATGGCCGGCGTCAAGCACCATGATATAATGATCGCGAAGAATTGTGTGGCCCCGCAGCGCGCGCCCTAACATACGGACCATAATGTCAGACCTGATCCTCGACTATGAACTGGCGATCCGGCTCGCCTTCTTCTTTGGTGTTTTCTTTGTCATGGCCGCCTGGGAATGGGCGATCCCGCGGCGCCGCCGCGACCATACGCGGCTGGTGCGCTGGCCGGGCAATATCGGCATCGTGGTGTTGAATTCGTTGCTGCTTCGGGTGGTTTTTCCGACCACCGCGGTGGGGCTGGCGCTTTATGGCGAGCAAGCCGGATGGGGGCTCCTAAACGCATGGGCCGTGCCCTATTGGCTCGCCGTCATTATCGGCGCCGTGGTGCTCGATTTCGCCATCTATCTACAGCATGTGATGTTCCATGCGGTGCCGATGTTTTGGCGGCTGCATCGCATGCATCACGCCGACCTCGATTTCGACGTGACCACCGGCGCGCGGTTCCATCCGGTGGAGATCCTGTTGTCGATGGTCATCAAATTCATGGTCATCGCGGCGCTCGGCGCTCCGGCGCTGGCGGTGCTGATCTTCGAGGTTCTGCTCAATGCAACGGCCATGTTCAATCACGCCAATGCGCGCCTGCCCCTGAAAGTCGATGCGCTGCTGCGCCTGGTGCTGGTGACCCCGGACATGCACCGGGTGCACCATTCCATCCATGTGGAGGAGACCAATTCCAATTTCGGCTTCAACCTGCCCTGGTGGGACCGGATGTTCGGCACCTACCGGGCCCAGCCCCGCGATGGCCATGAGGACATGACGATCGGGATCGAGGATTTCCGCACGGAAGCGGACTTGCGCCTGGATAAGATGCTGGTGCAGCCGGCGCGGCACGCGGATAAGGCTTATGCGCTGCAGCGGGGGGATTAGCGACAATCGAATTGCGCGGCGGTGACAACATGATTTCGCCAGCCGGGTAAAAAGGTCCGTCATCCCGTGCGCGATGCGGCGCGGAGTGCCGCTTCGCAGACCGGGATCTCGGCGCCTTGCAAAAGCGGCAGTAGAGATTGCGTGTCTGCGCAGCAGCATTTCATGCTGCGGCGCGCACGCAATGACGCGGCGGTTTATATCGGTACCAAGCCAGTGACGGGCAAAATCGCGGCTGTTTCGGCGATATTCCTCTATTCGCGTCAGCGCCGCCGCACCCGCATTGAATCATCGAATATCTTCAAAGACGACGTGTCGACGGCCTCGAAGGCGCGGGCCGGGATTTGCTTCAATTCATCGAGCAGGGCCTCCGGCCAGCGCTTGTCTTGGGTGCCCTGAAAAAACCAGGGCGAGCCGTTATCGGCGAGGACCAGGCCGTATTTCTTCATGGCCCGCAACACCGCCTTGGTATCGGCGCGCAGGGACTTGTCGATCTTGAAGGATTTCTTCAGCCGGAACCGGGCCCCCATCGGCGGATAGCGCCGGTTGTCCACCGCGCCGGCATGATGGCGCGCCGGCCACAGATAGCGGCGGTCGGTGGTGTTGGTGGTGAAGCGGATGGCGTGGTCGATCGACCGGTTTTTCACCTCGTCATAGCGTAACAGGCCGGGCAGGATCGGCAGGCCGGCGGCATCGGCGGAGGTCCAGCCGTCGGGGCGCAGGCGGTTGCGTGTCAGTTTCCAGGTGGCGCCGCTGCCGGCGAGCCATTTGCGCCCCTTACGGCGGGTCGCCCAGGTCTCGTAGAGCCGGCAGGTGTCGCGATTGACCACCACCGTGTGACGGTCGCCGGTCTCGTATTGACCGCCTTCCACCAAGGTATCATCTCCGATCGGGTAGCGCACAGCGTCGCTCTCGCTCGCATAGTCAAAGGTCACCCGAACCCTGCGGTGGCTGTTGTCGACAATGGTGATCGGGATGCCGTAGGGGACCGGAATGGCGCCATAGGAGGGGCCGAAATCCGGGTGCAGATTGCGGCTCGGCGACATGTTGGACATCCATTTGTCACTGCGCTTGTGCACCGGCAGGTCGCGGATATCCGCCTTCCACCAGGAATTATCGGGAAAAGCGGGGCAGGGCGTGCCGGGGATCGTCGAACCGGCGGTCGCCGGAGCCGTGGTCAGGCAGCACAGGGTCGCCAGAAGCGGCAATCGTGCGGTCGGCGCCTTCGTTCCGGGGCGGGTAGGCCGGTGCATGGGATCATCCCTTGAGCAATCGCCGAGCATGGTGAACGGGCGGTGTTAAGATCCGCTTTGATATAAGCGGACAATGCGATCGATCGGCCATCTCGCATGACAAGGCGGCGAATTGATGGTTCGCGGTCCTGGCGATTTGATCCCGGTCATTCGCGGCTCGGACGTGAATCCGGATATTCGACGGCTAATTCAGTGCCGTTCGCTGGACGATCTTCTCGCCCTCGGCGACGCGGCCGCCGGGGTGGCTGACCACTTGTTCGTTTTCCTTAAGACCACCGGTGATTTCGGCATTGAGGTCGTTGCGTTGGCCGACTTCGATGAAACGGGCGGTGGCGACGCCGCCTTCCTCGACGAAAACGGCCCAGCGGTCGTCTTTGCGGAACAGGGCGGTAAGCGGCAATTGCACCACCGCGCTCTCCCATATCACGATGGACACGTCGAGTTGATAGCCATGGCCGAGCCGGCGCCATTGGTCGGAGTTTGTGACGAAATCGATGATCACATTGACCCGTTGTTCTTCGATGCCGAGCGCGGAGACCTTCTTGAAGCCGAAGGGCTCCACCCGCTTCACTATTCCCGCGAGCGATCCCTCGCCGCCCCAGCCGGTGATGACCACCCGCTGACCCTGTTGCACCTTGACGGCATCGGAGGACAGGAGATCGGCCTTGATTTCCAGTTCCTCCGGATCGCCGATATCGACGAGCGCGGCGCCGGCCTGCACCACGCCCTCGCTTTCGTGAAAGACGCGCAGGACCTGGCCGCTGACCGGCGAATAGATCGGCAGCACCTCCTGATCGGTGCGCTTTGCCGTTGCTTCTTCCGGGGAAATCAGTTGCGCCTCGGCCTTCTGCAATTCGTAATCACTCATCTTCAGCGCCGCCTCGGCGACCTTGACTGCGGCGGCGCGGGTTTTGAAGTTGCGGGATGCTTCCTCCAATGCGCTGAGCGACAGGGTCTTCTGGCTGTTGAGGACCTTGGCGCGTTCCAGTTCGGTGCCGGCGAATTCCATGGTTGCCCTGGCGCTGTCCAGTTCGGCGATCGCGTAGTCGCGGGCTGCCTTGGCGGCGCGCACGGCGATTTTGGCGCGGATCTGGCTGCGCACGTCGAGGATTTCCGGATCGATCGGCGCGATCCGCGTGATCACCGTTTGTTGTGCTTCCACTTTGTCGCCGACATCCAGCTCGATGCGCTGTGTACGACCGGCGACCGGCGAGGACATGGTGAAGACGTCGCGCACCCGGGTTTCGCCCTCCTCGTTGATGGTCACCACCAGTGGTGCCTTCTTGGCGGCGATCAGGTCGACGGGAACCGGCTGCGGCCGGAACGCATAGGCCAGACCGGCGGCGATCAGGATGAGAATCGTTCCCCACAAGGCAATTCGGCGAAAATTCATCAGTTCCTTCCTGTCAATCGCGGGTCTTCAAAACGGCGATCAGGTCCAGCCTGTCAAGATTTCGGCGCACCCACAAGGCGGACACCACGGTGACCACCAGGCCAATGGTCACCGCGTAGCCGTAGCTGACCGGCGCGATGACGAAGGGTATGCGGAAGAGCTCGGTCTCAAAGGCCGATGCCATGAATCCCGACAAGAGAAAGCCGATCAGGCAGCCGAGCGGCAGGCCGACGACCGTCAGGAGCGCGACTTCGCCGAGCAGGACATAGGAGATATAGGCCCGGCCGGCGCCCAGGACCCGCAAGGTCGCCAGTTCCCGCTCCCGCTCCGACAAGGATATGCGGGCGCCGTTATAGACGGTGCCGAATGTGAGGGCGGCGGCGAAGGCGGTGAAGAAGGCGATAAACATGAGCACCGTCTCGTCCATTGTCTGGCGGAACGTGGTGACGGCGGCGTCGCGGCGCATGACGGCCGCGATCGCCGGATTGTTGCGCAATTCCTTGAACAGCACCTGGGACTGGTTCTGGTCGACCAGCATATGCACCAGATTGACCGTATCGACCTCCTTCAGCGCCCGGCCGAGGGCATCGAGATGCATGTAGGCCGGGGTGCCCAGATAGGTTTCGAACAGCCGCGTCACGGGGAGGTCGAGCACCGGTCGGCGGCCTTCCAGAACCTCAACGGTGACCGTATCGCCGATATCCACGTTGAGGACCTTGGCCAGCATGGTCGACAGGACCAGGCCGCCGCGCGGCACCTCCAGGGCGTGCTTGTTGGCATCGTAGACTTGGCTGAGGTGCGCTTGCGGGAGGACCCCTTGCAGGGAGCCGCGATGGGTTTTCGTGCCGGCGATAAAGCGCACGCCGACAAAGCGTTCCGGCTCGGCCATCAACGCGCCGGGCAGGCGCTTGACGTCAGACAGCACGGTCTTGCGGCGGGCCTCGTTGAAGGCAATTGTGATGTTCTGTTTCTGGGCATCGAAAAAGTAGACATTGATCATATGGGCGATGGAATCCTGCCAGAAAAAGGCCATGATCAACACGGCGACACCCAGGCCCATGCCGGTTGCGCTCAGCGCCGAGCGTACCGGCCAGCGCAGGACATAGCGGAAGATCATCCGGGTCGGCTGGTCGAAATTGGCGGCAATCAGGGCACCCAGCCGGGTGGCCCGGCGATAGGCGGTGGGCGCCGGCGGGCGCATGGCATCGGCGGGCGGCAAGACGATGGCGCGGCGAACGGCGGACAGAGTGCCGATCAGCGCGGCGCCCATACTTACCAGCGCGGAAATGGCGAAGACCGATACGCTCGGCCGGGTCAACAGGAAGGGAAAGCGGAAATATTCGCCATACATCTGCGCCATCCAGGTGGCGAGGCCGAAGCCGAGTACCCAGCCGAGGAGGATCCCCGGCACGGTCATGGCGGCGGCAAGCTTCAGGTAGAACCAGCCGACATCCCAGTTCGAATAGCCGAAGGCCTTCAAAAGGCCGATCTCGTCCCGGTCCATGGCGATCAGGCGCGCGAGCACCATGTTGGTCAAAAACGCGGCGGCGACCAGGAAGATGGTCGGCAGGACGCTCGACATATTGCGCTGCTGCACGATTTCGTTTTGCAGGAACCAGTTGGAGATCTGGTCCTTGCGTAAAATCGCGCCGGTGCCGCCATAGGGCGCGAGCAATATATCCAGTTCGGCGAGCACGGTTTCGGCCGTGGCGCCGCGCAACAGGGAGAGTGTCAGGCTGTTGAAGGCGCCCTTTTGATCATAGGCCGCGGCAAGCGCGTCCCGACCCATCCAGATGATGCCGTAGCGTTTGTTGTCGGGCATCAAGGCGCCCGGGCCGATCGTGTAGACGAATTCCGGCGACAGCACGATGCCAACGATTTTCAAGGGCCGCTTCTGGCCGTTGAGGATGGCGTGGAACGTGTCACCCGGCTTCAGCCCATGGGCCTCGGCGAAAGGCTCGTTGATGAGGGCTTCGTCGGTGCGGCCGGCGGCGAGCCAGCGGCCCTCCCGCAGGGCCAGCAAGTTCAGCTTCGGTTTCCCCTGATCGGGACGGGAAATCAACTGGCCGAGCACCGGTTCGTCGAAACCGGGCACATCCAATGTCGCCATCTGGGCAATCCGCGTCTCGACGGTCTGCACGCCGTCGATTTTGGCAATGCGCTGCGCCAGACGCTCCGGTGCCCGGGTGACATGGGCGAAGACATCAGCGAAACGGTGGCGCTCGTAATAGGCCTGGCCGGATTCCTCCAGGATTTCGATCGCCGATACCGACATCACCAGGTTTGCGGCACCCGACGCGATGATCAGGGAGATTGCCGTCACCTGGCCGCGCAGGCGGAACAGGTCGCGCAGCAATTTCTTGTTCAGCGCCATCATGACCGCTCACCAGTCCAGGTCGGCGATCGGCCGGCGGTCGTCATTGACCGCGACCTCGACGATCTGGCCGTCGGCGAAGCGCATCACCCGGTCGGCAATGTCGGCGATGGTGGCGTTGTGGGTGATCAGCGCGGTGGTGGTGCCCAATTCGCGGTTCACCCGATCGATCGCCTCCAGGACCAGGACACCGGTCGAGATATCCAGGGCACCGGTCGGTTCGTCGCATAACAGAATATCGGGACGTTTGGCGACGGCCCGGGCGATTGCCACCCGCTGCTGCTCGCCGCCGGACAATTGCGCCGGGAAGTGATGCATGCGGTCACCGAGGCCGACCAGTTCCAGCGCCTCCTCCGGGGCCATCGGATCCTCGGCGATTTCGGTGACCAGGGCCACGTTTTCCCGCGCCGTCAGGCTGGAGATCAGGTTGTAGAACTGGAACACGAACCCCACATGATCCCGGCGGTACCGGGTCAGTTGCCGATCGGTGAAGGCGGTCAGTTCCGTGCCGCGGAAGAAGACCTTGCCCGAAGACGGCACGTCGAGGCCGCCGAGGATGTTCAAAAGGGTCGACTTGCCGCTGCCGGAGGGGCCGAGAAGCACCACCAATTCGGATTCGAAGAATTGGATATCCACCCCGCGCAAGGCGTAAACATCGATGTCACCGGTATGATAGACTTTCGTGATCTGCTCGGTGGCGAGCGTCACTACGGGCGTGGAAGGATCGGCGTGGGACGTCGCGGTCACCATGTGGACCTCGGGATGACCCGCCCGGGTCGATGGTCAACACGGGATTTTGAACAGCAGGCCGCCATGTCACCAATACCAGGTTTCTTCGATCGCATACTTTCCGATAGAGTGTCGCGACTCGATCCATTATGTTCTGGTGGATCGAAGAGTTGCATGAATATTATGGCGATAGGTAGGAATAATGGTCGCACGACAATGGGATGACGGAAATCGGCTCCGTCGTATCGGCTTGGCCGTCATCGGTTTGGTGTTCATGACTTCGGCGGGTGGGTCTGCGGGATTGGCGCAAGAGTCCACGGCCGCCAGCGAACAACCGGTCAAGGTGGCCGCCACCGCAGGCCAGCGGCCGGTGATCACCGGCACCGGCTCGATCGTCGCCGCCAAGACCAGCCGCATGGGGCCCCTCGTCACGGGCCGGATCGAGAAGATCAATGTCGATGTGGGTGACGAGGTCAAAAGCGGCGATGAATTGTTCACCACGCGGACGGAGAGCTTCACCTTGCGCGTCGAAGCGGCCGACGCCCGGCTGGCGATCTCCAAGGCGCGGTTGAAACAGGCCAAGATCACTCTCGACCGGCAACAAAAATTATTGTCGCGCGGGGTGGCCTCGCAATCGGTCTATGACGAGGCGGAAAGCGCCTTCCAGGTGGCCAAGACGGAAGTGGATTCAGCGGAAGTCGCCGTACGCCAGGCGCAGCGGGATCTGACCGATACCGTGGTGACGGCGCCCTATGACGCTGTGGTTACCGCCCGGTTCGTCGATGAAGGCGTCTACATGGCCGCTGGCGGTGGCGGCAATCCGGTGGTGAAAATCCAAAAAATCGATGTGGTCAAGGCGGTGATCAAGATCCCGGCCCGCGATATCAGCCGGCTCACGGCGGGCGCCAAAGCGCGGCTGCGCATTGACGGCGTCGACGCGCCCGTGCTGACCCAGATCAACGTGGTCAACGACGAAATCGACGTGGAGACCCGCGACGGCGAGATCCGCGTCCTGATCGACAATGCGGACCGGCGGATCAAGCCGGGCATGTTCGTCCAGGCCGAATTCACCCTGCCATAAGGCACCGAAAACGGATAACGGCGCCGGTGTAACAACCGGCGCCTTATTGTCTGCCGAATTCCGATACTTACGCAAGCATGTCTACCGCCCAATGACCTGGAATCAAGAAGTCGAGGAAATCCTCAAGCGCCGCGCCCTGGCCGCCAAGCAGGGTGGGGACGATGCCATCGCCCGGCAGCATGCCAAGGGCCGGCTGACCATTCGCGAGCGCATCGACACGCTGCTCGATGACGGCTCGTTTGAGGAAGTCGGCATGGGCGCCGGCGACGCGGAGATCGACGAGAAGGGAAATATCATCCACTTCTCGCCGGCCAATTTCGTGCTCGGTTTCGGCAAGATCGATGGCCGGCGCTGTATCGTTGGCGGCGAGGATTTCACGCTTAAGGGCGGCTCGCCTTCCGATGCCGGATTGCGCAAGAGCATCTATACGGAGGAATTGGCGGTCAAAATGCGGTTGCCGCTGATCCGCCTGCATGAGGGCGCGGGCGGCAGCGTGGGGGCGCCGAAAACCAAAAAGCTCTCCGCCCCGGTCTATGATCCGCCGCGCTTTCGCTCGGTCGCCGAGACGCTGGCCAGCGTGCCGGTGGCGACCGCCGCCATGGGCGCGGTTGCCGGATTGCCGGCGGCCCGGCTGGTGGCATCGCATTTCTCGGTGATGTCGCGGTCGACGGCCCAGGTGCTGATCGCCGGTCCGGCGGTGGTCGAACGGGCGATGGGCGAGAAGAAGACCAAGGACGAACTGGGCGGTGCCGCCGTGCATACCAAGAACGGTACCGTCGACAACGCGGCGGAGGACGAGCCTGACGCGCTGTCCCAGATCCGCCGTTTCCTGCACTACCTGCCGGCTCATGTGTGGGAACTGGCACCGGTCACAAGCTGCGACGACCCGGTGGACCGGCGGGAGGAAAAGCTGCTCGACATCGTGCCCCGGGAACGCCGCCACGCCTTCGACATGCGCCGGCTTTTGACGTTGGTGCTCGACAAGGAGAGTTTCTTTGAGATCGGGCGCGGCTATGGACGCAGCCAGATCACCGGTCTTGCCCGCATGAACGGCCAGCCGGTGGGGGTGTGGGCCAATGACGGCCGCCATCTTGCCGGCGCCATGACCGCCAATGGTGCGCAAAAGGTGCGCCGGTTCATCGAATTGTGCGACACGTTTCACCTGCCGATCTTAAGCTTCGTCGACGAGCCCGGCTTCATGATCGGCTCACAATCGGAGCAGGCGGCGACCATCCGTCATGGGGCCAATGCGGTGTTGACGGCGGCAATGAGCCGGGTGCCCTGGGCCTCGATCATGATCCGCCGCTCGTTCGGGGTGGCGCAAGCCGCCCATTTCGGGCCCGATGCCTATGTGCTTGCCTGGCCGTCGGCGGAGACAGGCGCGCTGCCGGTGGAGGGCGGAGTGGCCGTCGCTTTTCACCGCCAGATCGCCGAAGCCGACGATCCCGACGCCAAGCGCCGGGAATTGGAGACTTTGCTCGCCGCCCGGCAATCGCCGTTTCCGCGGGCGGAGGCGTTTTCGGTGCATGAACTGATCGATCCGCGGGAGACACGGCCAATGCTGTGCCGGTGGATCGACCGGATACAACGGTTGCTGCCGCCCCTGCTCGGCCAGAGCGGTTACTCCTATCGGCCGTGATCAGGGGGATAACGTGACAACAAAAATCAGGCTCGAAACCGCGGGATCCGTCTGGAAGGTGCTGGTGAAGCCCGGGGACGCGGTGGAGGACGGGCAAATCCTGTTCATCATGGAAGTGATGAAGATGGAAGTGCCTTACGAGGCGCCGGTTGCCGGCCGGGTGGCGGCATTGCACATCGCCGAAGGGGACGTGGTTGAGGACGATCACCTGGCGGTCGAGATCGAGCCGGCCTGAAGGCGATCAGGTTTTCAATCCGATCACTCGGGATCGCTTGTTAAACCACAATCCTTAATTCCGCGTCTCCATCAGCCGCCGGGCGATCACCTGGGCCTGGATTTCGGCCGCGCCTTCGAAAATGTTCAGGATCCGCGCGTCGCACAGAACGCGGCTGATCGGATATTCCTGGGCGAAACCGTTGCCGCCGTGGATCTGCACCGCGTTGTCGGCCGCCGCCCAGGCGATCCGGGCGCCGAGCAGCTTGGCCATGCCGGCCTCCAGGTCGCAGCGGCGGCCGGAATCCTTCTGGCGGGCGGAGAAATACGTCAATTGCCGGGCCATCATCAGTTCCGCCGCCATCATGGCGAGCTTGTCGGAGACGCGGGGGAATTCGATCAGCGCCTTACCGAATTGCAGCCGCTCCTCGGCATATTGCAGGCCGAGATCAAGGGCCGACTGGGCGACGCCGATCGCCCGCGCCGCCGTCTGGATGCGCGCCGATTCGAAGGTCTGCATGAGCTGCTTGAAGCCCTGGCCCTCCTCGCCGCCGAGCAGGTTTTCCCGTTTGACGGCGAAGCGGTCGAAGGCGATTTCATATTCCTTCATGCCGCGATAGCCGATGACCTCGATCTCGCCGCCGGACATGCCGTCGGCCGGAAACGGCTCTGCGTCGGTGCCGCGCGGCTTTTCGGCAAGCAGCATGGAAAGGCCGCGATAGCCCTTTTCGTCCGGATTGGTGCGCACCAGGAGCGTCATCATGTCGGCGCGGACGGGATGGGTGATCCAGGTCTTGTTGCCGGTGACGAAATAGGTGTCGCCTTCCAGGATCGCCCGGGTGCGCAAGGAGGCAAGATCGGAGCCGGTATTGGGTTCGGTGAAGACGGCGGTCGGCAGGATTTCGGCCGACGCGATTTTCGGCAGCCAACAATCCCTTTGCGCCTGCGTGCCGCTGCTCAAGATCAGTTCGGCGGCGATTTCGGAGCGGGTGCCGAGCGAGCCGACGCCGATATAGGCGCGTGACAATTCCTCCGACACGACGCACATGGATTCCTTGCCGAGCCCCAGGCCGCCGAACTCCTCGGGAATGGTCAGCCCGAAGACGCCGAGTTCGGCCATTGCGGCGATCACCTCCAAGGGGATGTAGTCGTTTTTGAGATGCCATTCATGGGCATAATCGGTGACTTCCGCATCGGCGAAGCGGCGCATCTCGGTGCGGAAGGCGTTGAGGGTTTCATCGAGGCCGGTATCGCCGGGGGTGGCGGCGCCGTCGGCAGCGCGGAGCAGCTCCATCAACCGGGCGCGATTTTGCGGATGATTGCCGTCGGCGATTAAGGCGCCGATCACGCCGCCATGCAGTCCATCGAGGTCGCCGCCGGACAGGCCGAGATCGCCCAACCGCACGATCTCGCCCTGGCTCATGGGAATGCCGCCGATGATTTGGGCCAGATACTCGCCAATGCCGATGCGCAGGATCAGCGCTTCGGTGTCGCCATAGCGGCCTTCGGTGGCCATGCGCTCCGCATAAGCGGCCATTTGCCGCACGCATTCCACATAGGTCGCCAACCAGGCGAGGCCGTGGGTCGCCCGCTGTTCCTGCTCGATGCGCCCGCCATTGAGCCGGCCGTCGACGCTGACGGTGTCACGCACCCGAGACGTGGCCGCGGCCAGCAGGCTGTCGAGATTGTGTATCGCCTCCGCGAGACGCCCTTCAAAATCGCCTGAGGAAGAACCATTTTCCGGTTGCGGTGCGACGTTCATTGCGTATCCCTGACTTTGTTGCAGCGCAAATTGCCTATATGCACTGCAAAATCGTCGCTCTGGAGTCAAGGGACCGGCTGCAAGCGATTATCGAATAGTGGTGGCCGGCGGCCCGATGAATCGGATATGCGGGCAGCCGGATACGGTGCCGCAAGGAGCAATCAGGGCCCTCGTCATGACATTGAAGGCTATCGCCGCGACCAAGCGCATCCTGGGCGACGCGCTCGGCCATTTCAACAATGACGACGGTTGGGCCTATGCCAGCCATGTGGCGTTGTCGACGCTGATGGCGATGTTTCCGTTCCTGATTTTTCTCGCCGCCATGGCCGGCATGATGGACAACGCCAAGCTTGCCGACGATGCTGTGCGGCTTATGTTCGAAGCTTGGCCGGAAGCGGTCGCCAAGCCGATTTCCCAGGAAGTGCACAGCCTGTTGACCCAGCCGCGGACCGATCTATTGACCATCGGTTTCGCGCTCACGGTCTATCTCGCCGCCAATGGGGTGGAGGCGTTGCGGGTGGCGTTGAACCGGGCTTACCGGGTGACTGAAAGCCGCGGCATCCTGTTCCGCCGGCTGCAGAGCCTGGTCTTCGTGGTGCTTGGCGCGATCAGCATGCTGGTCCTGTCGTTCATGGTGGTGCTGGCGCCCCTTGCTTGGGCGACTTTGATGAAGTGGTTTCCCCTGATCGATCAGTTCACGCCGCAATTCGACTTGATCCGCTACGGCATTGCCGGGGTGGTTCTGACCATCGGTCTGATCGCTGTTCATCTGTGGCTACCCGACGGGCGGCGCTTGATCCGCGACGTTTTGCCGGGCGTTGGGACGACCTTGGTGTTGTGGCTCGTCGGTGCCGGCGCCTTCGGCTATTACCTGCAGGGCTTCGCTGATTACGCCTCCACCTATGCGGGGCTGGCCTCCGTCATGACGGCGCTGATCTTCTTCTACCTGATCTCGGTGGTGTTCATTCTGGGCAGCGAACTCAACGCGGCCCTGTTGCGCTATCGCTCCGCCCGGGCCCGAGTGGTGCCGGCCGACGGTTGATCGGGGGCCGGGCGCATGGCGACCGCGACGGCGATGGCCGTGACGATCAGACCGGCAATCTGCAATCCGTTCAAGCGCTCGCCGAACAGGATCGCGCCTTCGATCGCCGAGAAGGCGGGCACCAGGTAAAACAAGGTGGCGACCTTGGATATGGCACCGTGGCGAATGAGCACCATCAGGAGCAGCACGGCGCCGATCGACAGGACGAAAATCAGATAGACCAATGCGGTAACGAATTCGGCGCTCCAGACAATCTGGCGCGGTTCGAAGGCAAGCGCGAGCAGGAAGACGAATATGGTGCCGGCGAAATATTGATAAACGCCGCCGGTGACCAGATTGGCATCGGCCACATGGCGTTTTTGGTGGATGGTGCCGAGGCTGATGCCGATCGTGGCGAGCAGGCTGGCGAAAATGGTCGCGGCGTCAATACCGGATCCCAGGCTTTGCAAACCGGGCGCGAGCACCATGGCGACACCGGCCAATCCGACGCCCAAGGCGATCAGCAGGCGCGGTTTCGGCCGGTCGCCGAGCAGGGGCCAGGCGATCAGCGCCGTCGCCAGGGGCTGGAGGCCGACGATAAGCGCGCTGACGCCGGCCGGCATGCCATTGTCGATCGCCCAGAACACTCCGCCCAGATAGATCCCATGGGTGAGCACGCCGACGATCATGGAATGTATGGCCACGCGACGGCCGGGCCACGGCGACCCGAGGACCAGCGCCAGGAGGACGAACAAACCGGTGACGATGGCGAAGCGGATCGCCAGGAACGTGAATGGATCCGCATAGGGTGCGCCGGCCTTCGAGGCGATAAAACCGGTTGACCACAACAACACAAATATGATCGGTGCGGATGCTGTAAGGATGGAACGGGCGGACATAGAGGCCGTGTACCGGCTTAAAAGCCGGCCGGCAACCGCGATCGGCGCAGATCTCCCGTGCCGGTAACGGAGAGCCAGGAGGAAATCGGATGAATGAGCCGATCGTGATCATCGGCGCCGGACAGGCAGGCGCGCAGGCGGCGATCAGCCTGCGGCAGGCTGGCTATGACGGCGACCTGATCCTTTTGGGCGATGAGCGCCAGCCGCCCTATCAGCGGCCGCCCTTGTCAAAAAAATATCTTTCCGGCGAGATCACGGAAGATCAATTGTTCCTGCGCCCGGAGGCCTTTTGGGAGGCGCAATCGGTCGATCTGCGCATCGGCTCTGCGGTGGTGGCCATTCACCCGGACGACCGGTCGATCACCCTGGATGACGGCAAACGGATTTCCTATGAGAAACTGCTGCTTGCGACGGGCAGCCGGGCCCGGTCGCTGCCGGTTGCCGGGGCGGATCTTTCCGGCATCATAACATTGCGCGGCATCGACGATGTGGATCATTTGCGGCCGCGCCTTGAGGCGGCGGAGCGCCTGGTGATCATTGGTGCCGGTTATATCGGCCTGGAGGTTGCCGCGGTCGCCCGCACGCTCGGCCATCCGGTGATCGTGGTGGAGGCCATGGAGCGCGTGATGCAGCGTGTGGTCTCGCCGACCGTATCGACTTTCTTTGACGCCCTGCACCGGGACCATGGCGTCGACATCCGGCTCACCATGGGTTTGGACAGTTTTCTAGGCGGCGATCGCCTGGAAGGGGTCCGGCTGGCGGACGGGACGGTGATTGAAGCCGACCTGGCGCTGGTCGCGGTTGGCGGGATGCCCGATTGCGCGCTTGCCGAGGCGGCCGGGATTTCGTGCGACAACGGCATCCTGGTCGATGAAACCTGCCGCACATCGGCTGCGGATATTTACGCCGCTGGCGATTGCACCAATTTTCCATCGGCTCTTTACGGCCGGCGAATTCGCCTGGAAAGCGTGCAGAATGCCATCGACCAGGCCAAGGCGGCGGCGCAGGCGATTACTGGCGAGGCGGCGACCTATGATCCGGTGCCGTGGTTCTGGTCCGATCAATACGACATCAAATTACAGATTGCCGGGCTAAGCCACGGCTACGATCGGGCGGTCGTCGACGGCGATCCGGATGCGGCCAAGTTTTCCGTCTCCTATGTGGCAAAAGACGGTCGGCTCCTGGCGGTGGATGCCATCAACGATGCGCGCGCCCACATGATGTCGCGGCGGGCGATCGGCGAGCCTTATGAGGCCGGTTAACCCGCCGACCCGGCGGCGACATTTTCCATCACCAGATCGGTCACCGCGTCGGCAATCTCATAATGGGGCATGTGACCCACTTCCTCGAAGATATGGGTGGCCACGCGGCCGGGCAGTTTGTGGGCCTGGCGGGTCGGCAGCACCCGGTCCTGGGTGCCCCAGATCACTTTGACCGGGCATCCAAGATCGGCGAGCTTGTCGCGGGGAAGTAGGCCCTGCCGGCCGTCATCGACAATCGCTTCGACGACCTGCGCCAGGGCGGCGCGGGCCTGCGGCGACCGTTTGAATTCCGCCATCCGTCGGACGGCATCGATGGGGACCGGCCGGGTCCAGCCGAAAAACTGTTCGTACTGCATCAGGATCTCGGCTTCACCCTCGGCGGCCACGTAGCGTTTTAAAAGCCGGTGGTTGATCTCCGATCCGAAGCCGCCTGGGGCGAGCAGGGTGAGGCTTGCCAACTGATCCCGCGCCTTCAGGGCGACCAGCATCGCCGTGGCGCCGCCAAAGGAATGGCCGACCAGGTGAAAGCGGTTCACTCCCATGGCCCCGATCGATTGCAGGACCGCGGCCGCGGCCGTACCGGCATGGCCGATCTGAGGCCAGGCAACGCTTTCACCGTGCCCCGGCAGGTCGAAGGCGATCATCGGCGCCCGGTCGCCGATGCGGTCCACGATCCCAGCCCAGGTCACCGCATCGGCGCCCAGGCCGTGCAGGAAAATAACCGGTGTTGGGCCATTGCCGATGACGTAGTGGGCCAGCATCGCCGTATCGGCGGGAACCAGTTTCCATGCGGTTTGTTGGGTCATCGTGCCGGCGCCGCTACTCGTTGATCCATTCGGGATGGCCGATTTCATCGAGGGTTTTGCGGATGGCGTCGTGATCGCTTGGCTGAAAGCGATCCAGAATGTTCTTTGAATGCAATTGCCGCAATTTCGAACTGAGTTTTTGCGGTTCAACCCCGAGAAATCTCAATGCCGGGCGGATACCCTTGCCGGCGGCAATCCGGTCATAATAAACATTGATCGCGTCGCTGCCGAACTCCCTGCGGTAAAACCGCATGGCCTTGCCGTAGCTCTTGCGGAAATGCAGGAATTCCTCGCGCGAGAAGTCAATGATATTGTCGGAAATGCTGTTGGCGACCTTGCCCTTCCTTGTATTGAAGATACCGGTCTTGTGGGCAAGTTTCTTGGAGGAATAGCAGGCGAACCTGTTGCGCCTTTCAAGGATGATCTTCTTGTATTGCGATGATTTCAGCGTTTCGATGACCGGGTCGGACATGTGGGTCCGGAACAGCTTGAATCCGACATTGTCAGATGGTTGGTCGTAGGCGAAAACCGATTCGATGAAGGCGACCGGATCCTTCAGGCGCTGCGACCAATCCACCTGATCGCGCCAGGATCTCAGCAGATGGCCGGCGGCCGCGTTGCGTTTCAAGATTTCGCCATGACAGGCAATATCCGGGTGACTGTTCAAGAGTGAATGCAGCAAACTCGAACCCGAACGCGGCAATGCGAGAATGACAAAGCGGTTCAACACGTTCCGTTATCCAATATGTAATGTGATGAGGAGATCAGGGCCGGATTTAAAACGTTGGATATTGGCCGAATTCCGGCGCGCAGACGCTTATCAGATCGTATCGTGCTTTGCAATAACAGCAGGCGTCCACGGCAGGTCAGCGGCCGGTTCGGCGACGGCGGACCGGGATCGGCGGCCCGCCGGTGACAATGGCGCACCGGGGCCCGGCCAATGCCAACAAGTGTCGCAGATCGCCAGGCTTTAAGGCAATGCAGCCTTCGGTCGGCCGGAAGTCCGGCGCCGCCACATGCAGGAAGATGGCGCTGCCGGCGCCCCGCTTGCGCGGCCGGATATTGTGATCGAGCACGGCCACCATGTCGTAAAGGCGGTCGGCGCGGGCAAGGGTCTCGGCACTGTGGCGCGCGGGCAGGGGAACCGGCCGGTTATAGTTTGGACTTGCCGGGTCGTCGCACCAGCCGCTTTCATCGGCGATCTGTCGCATCGGCAATCCGCCTTTCGGCGGCTGGCAGCGGTCGCGACGAAACAATAAGATCAACAGGCGAAAGGTGCCGACCGGCGTGGCGCCGTCGCCTTCGCGTTTGCGATGGCGGATGCCGCCGCGACCAAGAGCGGCGCGAAAGCGCAGCGGGCCGATCGTCACCCAGGCCGTGCATTTATCGATGGGGCGGGTCCGAACACTGATTATCCGCGTGGCACGACGGGCTCTGTGGGGCCGCGATTCGGGTGGCATCGGAAAGGTTGGCAATGGATTGGATCCTTAAATTCGCCAGGCAATCAGACCGGATTCACGAAGTCGTGAGCGGAGTTGAACCGGCACGGTTCCGCCGATTTTCAAAGCGGCCCTCGCAATTCCGTGAACGGCTCCCACATTTATAGCACTTGGTTGCCGGCTTCGGCAGCGGCAATGGTATAGATGCGAAAACAGTGGCATATGCCTGAGGAAACAGATGGTGACCAGATGGATCGAAACCGTCGCGCGGTCGGCAGCCGAGCCAGTTCGTCGGGTGGGCTGGCGAATGGATCTTGGAAGCCATCGTGGGGGTACCATATGTCTCATACAATGCACTAGCGGGGCGAAACCATGACGGCTCGAAAAATCCTAATTGTCGATGACGACGACGATCTTCGCTCGGCGCTGACCGAACAGCTTTCCCTCTACGAGGAATTCGACACACTGGAAGCCGAGACAGCCACCGGCGGCGTGCAGGTTGCCCGCGGCGAGCATGTTGATCTGTTATTGATGGATGTCGGCCTGCCGGATATGGACGGCCGCGAAGCGGTGAAGCTGCTGCGCAAGAACGGCTTCAAGGCGCCGATCATCATGCTGACCGGTCAGGATACCGATTCCGATACGATATTGGGATTGGAAGCCGGCGCCAACGATTATGTCAGCAAGCCGTTCAAGTTCGCCGTTCTTTTGGCACGCATCCGGGCTCATTTGCGGCAGCACGAACAGAGCGAGGATGCGACGTTCTCCATCGGGCATTACACGTTTCGTCCGAGCGCCAAGATCCTGCTCGACGAGCGCGGTTCCAAAATCCGGTTGACGGAAAAGGAAACCTCGATCCTGAAATATCTTTATCGCGCGGGAGAAAAATCGATTACCCGCGATGTGCTGTTGCACGAAGTCTGGGGCTACAATTCCGGCGTTACGACCCATACGCTGGAAACCCATATTTACCGCCTTCGGCAGAAAATCGAGCGCGATCCGTCCAACGCGGAGCTTTTAGTTACCGAATCAGGCGGGTATAAGCTGGTTCCCTGACTGAGCCAGGGATTCGGCAAGCGGTAGGCAATCCTGCCCGCGATACCGACGTCTCAAGGCTCGTGTTTGCAGGCGACCGGTAGCCATGAGCCTCGATCGCGACATAGACCTGTTACGGCAAGTGCCGATGCTCGTCGAACTCCCCGACGAGCATCTGCGGCTGCTCGCCTTCAGTGCTGAAACCCGGCAGTTGGAGGACGGGGCTATTCTGTTCCAGGCCGGCGACAAGGCCGATGCCGGATATCTGGTGGTCGACGGTACCATAGAACTGATAACCGAAACGCGGGCCGGGCCGAAAACCGTCAGCCGGGCGGATACTGGCTGTCTTCTGGGCGAAATGGCGATGATCACCCAGACCGATCGACCGGCCACGGCGGTGGCCGCCGGTCCGGCGCGGGTGCTGGAAATCCGCCGCGCCCTGTTGTGGCGGATGATGCAGGAATACCCGGATCTGGCTCGCCGGTTGCATCAGCGGATCGCCGAACAACTACGCGGTACCACGTCACAGATCGCCGAAATTCGTGACGCGCTGATGCGTGATATCGACGACGAGTAGCCGGATTGCCGCCGGTTTAACGGCACAAAACGTTGTATTATACTTGGCAGCATTACAATTGCCGGATCGGGACCGGCGAACCGAATCCAGATCAGTGCCGCAATTTCGATCGGAGTTTTTCATGAGCGCCCCCGTAAAATCGACCACCGGCTGGAGCGACCCGGTCGCTCCGCAGGGCGCCATCATCAAGGCGGCCGAAGGCGGTGATACGGCGGGTGTCTTCGACGGGTTCCTGGCGATGTTCGAAAATCGGCTGTCGGACAGCCAGATCAGGTCGGTGCTGTCGCCGATCCAAAGTTTGACCGAAACCAGGGGCTTCACCGGCGGCCGGCTCTACGAGACCCGCCGGTTCGAGGACGAATTGGCGGAATTTCTCATGGTGTTGGATCTGAGCGACGGCACCCGGATTTATTCGGTGATCACGTTTGCCTATATCAACGGAACCTGGATGTTCAAATATATCGTCTACAATACCGATTGGGACGAGATCGCGCCGAAACTGCCCCATGTGTCGGGCACGGTGCCCAAAGTCAGCCGGTAACAAGCCCCAATACCGGTTTGCATGGATGCAAACCTATCGGCGTTCAAGCGCCACGCAGGCTTTACGCGCCATCAGACACGGCGTCCGTTCGGGCTTGCGCAATTGCAATGTGTCATACTCATTGCAATTGCGTATAGGCAATGTGTGGGAAATTTCCGAAGATCGCCGATTGGTTAATGGCCGCTTAACCAAAGTCGACGTAGCGTGAAGGCTGAGCCGGGTCTCGATATGGGAAACCGGGCGCGTTCAACGGACCGATTCATTGCTTAGATGCTGATTTCCGCGGCTGATCCCGACCCCATTACATCGCCGTTTCCGCGGCTTGCCGCGCTGTTGGACGGTCTCGAGCCCGGCCGGCCACCGATTAACCTGACAGTGGGCGAACCGCGGCACGGGGTGCCCGATTTCGTCGCCCCGGTACTGGCGCGGGAAACGGCGGGATTCGGCCGTTA
Organism: Rhodobiaceae bacterium; assembly: GCA_965224185.1. GTDB lineage: Bacteria > Pseudomonadota > Alphaproteobacteria > Rhizobiales. Next base: position 2,888,615 of record OZ245042.1, read on the forward strand.
TCCGGCGATCCGTGGCACAGAGGATTTTCGCCATGCGGTGGCCGGCTGGCTGGACCGGCGCTACGGGCTTGGCGGATCGATCGATCCGCAGGACGGGATCCTGCCCCTGAACGGGACCCGCGAGGGCCTGTTCTATGCCATTGTCGCCGCCGCCCGCCATGCCGACCGCTCGGGTGCGCGACCGGTGGCGCTACTGCCCAATCCGTTCTACCAGACTTATGCCATCGGCGCACAGGTCGCCGGTTGCGAACTGGTCATGACCGGCTGTGGCCCCGAGGACGGATTTCTGCCCCGCGTCGACACGGTGTCGGAGGCGGTATTGGCCCGCACGATCGTCGCCGTGGTCGCTTCGCCGGCCAACCCCCAGGGCGCGGTGCTCGATTGCCAGGCGTGGCGCGCCTGGATCGAGGCGGCGCGGCGCCACGATTTCCTGCTGATCGCCGATGAGTGCTACTCGGAAATCTATCGGCGGACGCCCCCTGTCGGGGTGTTGGAGGCAGCGCACCGCCACGGGCTTGGCTACGCCAACATTCTCGCCGTCAATTCCCTGTCGAAGCGGTCCAATCTGCCTGGACTGCGCTGCGGATTCGCTGCCGGTGACCCCGGATATCTGTCGGACTGGGCGATCTTCCGCAATATGGCGGCGCCGCAGGTGCCCGAGCCGGTCCAGGCGGTGGCGGTCGCCGCTTTCGGCGACGAGGACCACGTGATCGCGAACCGGGACCTGTACAATCAAAAATACGCCCTGGCCGATGCAATTCTCGGCGACAAATTCGGTTACGCCCGCCCGGACGGCGGCTTTTTCCTGTGGCTCGATGTGGGCGCGTTCGGCGGCGGCGTCGCCGTGGCCGAAACGCTGTGGCGGCAGGCCGGTCTTCGGGTCATCCCCGGTGCTTATCTGGCGCGCGCGGAGGCTGACGGCAACAATCCCGCCGATCCCTATATCCGCCTGGCCATGGTCGAGCCGCCGGATATCACCGAACAGGCGCTTGCGCGTCTGGCAGAAACCTTGACATAGCAAGGGATCCTCAACGGTATGCGACTGCCTGGATTGTCATCCTCATCCATCATGACCGAAGAGCACGGTCTGCGCCGGTTGGTCTGGCGCAACCTGGAAGGCATTGCCGGCCTGGTGATGGTCGCCGCGGCGGCGGCCCTGTCAGCGGCCCTGGCGACCTGGACGATCGACGATCCGAGCCTGTCCCATGCCACAGACGGACCGGTGCGCAATGCCCTTGGATTTCCCGGCGCCACCATTTCCGACCTTTTGATGCAGGTGATCGGGCTCGCCGCCATGTGTCTGCCGCTGATCCTGGCGGTATGGGGCGTGCGATTGGTGTTCCGACGTCCTTATAAATTCGGCCGACGCCATTTGTGGAGCTGGATCGTCGGCACGCTGCTCTTTGCCGGTGCGCTTGCGGCCGTGTCGCCGTCGGCCGGCTGGCCGCTGCCGACCGGCTTTGGCGGCCTGGTCGGCGACTTGTTGATGCTGCTTCCGCTAACCCTGTTTTCCGCGCCGGCCTACGGCACCTTTGCCAAGATACTGGGCCTGATCTTCGCCGCGGTGGCCGCCATTTTGCTGTGTTTCGTGACCGGGTTCGATCCGCGAAAGATTTCCTTCAAACGGTTCTCCAGACCGAAATTGGCGACTGCGGCGGATGGCGACATGGAGGATAGTCCCGATGACGATGCGGGCGACGAAGACGACGACGGCGGCAATTCGTTGATCGGTGCGCTGGCCCATGCCGGCCTGGTGGCGCGAGCCCATATTCGCCGGTGGACCGGGCGGCCGGGCAAGACCGGCCGGCGTCTGATACCGTCGGTCGATCTTGGTGCCCTGAAGGCGCTGGTTGCCGATCGCGGCGACGAGGACTTGCCGGTCGGCGAGCGGATCGAGCCGCAATTCGGCGCCGGGGTACCGGCCGCCGTGGCCGTGGAGGACGACGACATGCCGGCCGTGGCGGCTCACGCGCCCGATCAGTCGGCATCGGCGCAAATGCAGCAACGGCAGCGGGTGCATGCGCCGACGCCGCAGACCAAGCAGGGCCGACGCCTGGCGCAGGAAGTGCAGCCGCAGCTCATTCCGTCCGGCAAGTTCGAACTGCCGCCTTTGCGGCTCCTGGCCGAGCCGCCGAAAGTGACGAATAACGGCGGTCAGACCGATGACGCGCTGGAGCAGAATGCGCGGATCCTGGAAGGGGTGTTGGAGGATTTCGGCGTGCGCGGCGAGATCTTCAACGTCCGGCCGGGTCCGGTCGTCACCCTTTATGAACTGGAACCGGCGCCGGGTATCAAGTCGTCGCGGGTGATCGGCCTTGCCGACGACATCGCCCGGTCGATGAGCGCCATTTCGGCCCGTGTCGCGGTAATCCCGGGCAAGAACGCGATTGGCATCGAACTGCCCAACCAGCGGCGCGAAACGGTGTTTTTGCGGGAATTGGCGGCGTCGCGGGATTTTGAAAAGACCAAGGGCAAGCTCGCCCTGTGCCTGGGCAAGACGATCGGCGGCGAGGCGGTGATTGCCGATCTCGCCCGCATGCCGCATTTGCTGGTGGCCGGTACCACCGGTTCGGGCAAATCGGTGTCGATCAACACCATGATCCTGTCACTGGTCTATCGGTTGTCGCCGGAGCACTGCAAACTGATCATGATCGACCCGAAAATGCTGGAACTGTCGGTCTATGACGGCATTCCCCACCTGCTGACGCCGGTGGTCACCGACCCGAAAAAAGCGGTGGTGGCGCTGAAATGGACGGTTCGCGAGATGGAGGACCGTTACAAGAACATGTCGAAGCTCGGCGTGCGCAACATCGATGGCTTCAACAGCCGGGTCAAGGAAGCGATCAAGAAGCGCGAGGTGCTGACCCGCACGGTGCAGACCGGGTTTGACCGGGAGACCGGCGAGGCGATTTACGAGCAGGAGCAACTCGACCTGCAGCCGATGCCCTATATCGTGGTCATTGTCGACGAGATGGCCGATCTGATGATGGTCGCCGGCAAGGATATCGAGGGGGCCATCCAGCGTCTTGCCCAGATGGCGCGGGCCGCGGGCATTCATCTGATCATGGCCACCCAGCGGCCGTCGGTAGACGTGATTACCGGTACCATCAAGGCCAATTTCCCGACCCGCATCTCGTTCCAGGTGACGTCAAAGATCGACAGCCGCACGATTTTGGGCGAGCAGGGCGCCGAACAATTGCTCGGCCAGGGTGACATGCTCTACATGGCCGGTGGCGGGCGCATTCAGCGCGTCCACGGACCGTTCGTCGCCGATGACGAGGTGGAAAACATTGTCGCCTATCTGAAGACCCAAGGGGTGCCGGAATATCTCGACACCATCACCGAGGAAGATGAAGGCGGCGACGATGGGGGAGACTTTACCGGCGGTGGCACCGGCGAGGGCAACGAGCTCTATGACAAGGCGGTGGCGATCGTGCTGCATGACCGCAAGGCATCCACCAGTTACATCCAGCGGCGCTTGTCGATCGGCTACAACCGGGCGGCGACGATCATCGAACGCATGGAGCAGGAAGGCGTGGTCGGGCCTGCCAATCATGCGGGCAAACGGGAAATCCTTGTCGGTGGCGAAGAGCCGGAAGGTTTCTAGAGCATCGGTCGATCACACGGGACCATTTGATGGCCGTAACTTTGCCACATGCGGCCCTTATCGACTGGATGATGCCCGGCAGCGCACGGGACTAGAAGGGAATGGAGCGAGGACAATGACACGGCTGCGGTTTTTGACGATATCAATACTCGCTCTCGGCCTGGTCATGGCCGGACCCTTGGGACAGGTTCGCGCGCAGGCGGCCGTGAACGCCAAGCAGCGCAGCACCATCAAGGCCATCAACAAGTATTTCAACGGGATCCGCACCATGCAGGGGGACTTCGTCCAGTTCGGCCCCGATGGTGGGCGGACCGAAGGCAAGTTCTACCTGGCGCGGCCGGGCAAGGTCCGGTTCCGCTACGCCAAGCCGGCGCGGCTCGACATTATCGCCGACGGCACGTCGGTGGCGGTGCGCGACACCAGGCTCGCCACCCAGGATATCTGGCCTCTGAAACGCACTCCGTTGCGATTCCTGGTGGCCGACCGGCTGGATCTGATGACGGATGCCAAAATCCGCAGGGTCACGGTCGAGCCGGATCTGGTGACCATCGTCATTGACGAGAATACGGTGTTCGGCGATGGGCGTTTGACCTTGATGTTCGATGCTAAATCCCACGAATTGCGGCAATGGACGGTCACCGATGCCCAGGGTTACGACACGTCGGTCGCCATCTACAATGTAAAGGTCGGCAAACCGACCAATCCGAAGTGGTTTAAGATCGACTACACGGTCCTGCGCTAGGAAACGCACGTATAAACTGCAATCGCCGATTGCTGGCCGGCATCGCCTTGTCGTGACCGATCGCGCGCATACGGCGTTGAAATTCAAGCTTTTTATGGTGACCGGCGCCGTGCGGCGATGAATGCCGTCGCGTGGGTGAATCGGCGGAAAATACGGCTTTTCGTGGAGAAAAATCGCTTTTCACCGTTCGCTGCAAGTGCGGGTGAGCGTTAGAGAATCTCAGTATTCCTTATAACTTGCAGCCGCCGTCGCGCCTTGCCATGGTTGCGCCATATATGACTTCGAACGGCTTCGCCGCCTATTCAACCAGCAGGACCGATGCCCGCATGGCCGATACCCTTCGCATTGCCACCTGGAATATCAACTCCGTTCGGCTGCGTATCGGACTGGTAGAGCGGTTTTTGAAAACCTATGATCCCGATATTTTGTGCCTGCAGGAGACCAAGTGCCCGGACGCCCATTTTCCTGAAAGCGTGATCGTCAAGGCCGGATACACCCATATCGCCCTGCGCGGCCAAAAGGGCTATCACGGTGTCGCCATTCTGTCGCGGCGGCCATTGTTGCGGAAGAATAGCCGAACCTTGTGCGACAATGACGATGCGCGGCATGTCAGTGTCGACATCGATTTCGCCGGCGCGCCCATGACGATCCACAATTTCTATGTGCCGGCCGGCGGCGATGATCCGGATCCCGACAACAATCCGAAATTCGCCCACAAACTGGCCTTCATCGACGAGATGGCCGGCTGGCTGCGCGGCGCGGAAACCGCCGGGCCGGCAGTGCTCGTGGGAGACCTCAACATCGCGCCTTTGGAGGCCGATGTCTGGTCGCACAAGCAATTGTTGCGCGTGGTCAGCCACACGCCGGTGGAAACCGAGGGCCTGCAAGCCGTGCAGGCCGCCGGCCGATGGATCGACGCCATGCGCAAATTCGTGCCCGAGCCCGAAAAACTCTATACCTGGTGGAGCTACCGCTCACCCAAATGGCAGATCGCCAATAAGGGTCGCCGGCTCGACCACGTCTGGGTCACCGAGCCGCTCGATGCGGCACTCAAGGGGATGGAGGTGGTCGTGGAGGCCCGCGGCTGGGAAAAACCCTCTGACCACGCGCCGGTGATTGTCGACCTGGCGGTCTGATTCAGACCGAGGATCGACGCCCGGGCACATGCGGCGGCGTTGTCCGCCGCGGTCGCCTATTGCACGACCTCGCCATGCAGATTGATGTCGAGGCCTTCGATTTCCTCTTCCTTGGAAACCCGCAGGCCGATAATGGCGTCGATGCCTTTCAGGATCGCGAAGGTGGCGATGCCCGACCAGACAATGGTGGCGACGATGCCCCAGATCTGGATGCCGATCTGGGCGATATTGCCTTCGATGGCGCCGGCGGTGCCGCCGATCGATTCCAGCGCGAATACGCCGGTCAGTATGGCGCCGACGATGCCGCCCAGACCATGAACACCGAAGGCGTCGAGGGAATCGTCATATTTGAAGCGGTGTTTCAGGCTGGTGACGCCCCACAGACAGACCAGGCCGGCAATCAGGCCGATGACCAGGGCGCCGGCCGGATTGACGTAGCCGGCCGCCGGGGTAATGGCCACCAGGCCGGCGACGGCGCCAGACAGGATGCCGAGCACGCTCGGCCGCTTATGGATCGCCCATTCGCCGAACATCCATGACAGGGCGGCAGCGGCGGCGGCCACCTGGGTCACGGCCATGGCCATGCCGGCGCTGTCATTGGCGGCGACCGCGGAGCCGGCATTGAAACCGAACCAGCCGACCCACAGCAGGGAGGCGCCGATCAGGCTCAGAACCAGATTGTGCGGCGCCATATTCTCGGTGCCGAAGCCGTTGCGTCGGCCGAGAACGTAGGCGGCGACCAGGCCGGCGATGCCGGAATTGATGTGCACGACCGTGCCGCCGGCGAAATCGAGCACGCCGTCACCACCGAGAAACCCGCCGCCCCAGACCCAATGGCAGATCGGCGCATAGACGATCACCAGCCACAGCCCCAAGAACCACAACAGGGCGGAAAATTTCATGCGATCGGCAAAGGCGCCGCAAATCAATGCCGGGGTGATGATGGCGAAGGTCATCTGGAAGGTCATGAAAACCGTTTCGGGGATCGTTCCCGACATGCTCGCCTTGTCGATCGCCAACAGGAACATGTTGGACGTGCCGCCGATGACCGTGTTCATGGCGCCGCCATCGGAAAAGGCCAGGCTGTAGCCGATCACCATCCACAAAATGGTCATCAGGGCGCAGGCGGCGAAGCTTTGCATGGCGGTCGACAGCACGTTCTTCTTGCGCACCATGCCGCCATAGAACAGGGCGAGGCCCGGAACCGTCATCAACAAGACCAGTGCGGTGGCCGTGAGCATCCAGGCCGTGTCGCCCGAATCGAGCTCCGCGGCGGCCGCCGGCGTCGCCGTACCGGCGGTGAACAAAACCAATGCTATGACCTGAAATCCTGACCTGGTCATCGACTATCCCCTGTTGTCGGCAGGACATCGCCCTTTTGTTGGGCAAGAACCCGCGATAAAGCCTCCGTCGCGTAAAAACTAGGCAAGGGATATGCCAAACGGGCGTGGATTGAATTTATGAATATATTTCATATAATTGGAGAAGCCGGTTCCGCCAGGTCGACGACGCTGGCAGCCGTTTGGGCGCAGTTATTGCGCAGATCATTCGGAAGTGCCGCTTTTTTAGGCAGTTCGATACCGCGATCAAACCGAACCAATCGCGCTCGCCCGTTCGGTGTCAAACGGTCAACATCCAGGCTCACTCCGGAAACGGCGGATTTTTGTCCGGGCGCAGGCGGATCAGGCCTTCCTGGGCGGCGGACGCCACCAATCTGCCGTCGCGTGTATAGATCGACCCGCGGGTCAGGCCGCGGCTGCCGGACGAATTGGGGCTGTCCTGGGTATAGAGCAGCCATTCGTCGGCGCGGCCGGGGCGATGGAACCACATGGCATGGTCGAGGCTCGCCACCTGAATATCGGTATCGAAGACCCGCTTGCCATGGGCGAAGAGCGACGTGTCGAGCAGGGTCATGTCGGAGGCATAGGCGAGTACGCAGCCATGGATCAACGGATCGTCGGGAAGCTCGGCGGTGGCCCGGATCCAGACATGCTGCACCGGCTCCTGGGGCTTGTGGGAGATATAGTGCTGCAGATTGACCGGGCGGATCTCGATCGGCCGCTCGCGGCGCCAGTATTTGCGGACATTTTCCGGCGCCATGTCCAGATAGGCGTCGCGCAACTGGCGCTCGCTCGGCAGATCCTCAGGCATCGGGATGTCCGGCATGTCGAAATGATGATCGAGGCCCTCTTCCTCGACCTGGAACGAACAGGACATGGAGAAGATCGCCTGGCCGTGTTGGATGGCAACCACCCGGCGGGTGGTGAAGGAGCGGCCGTCGCGGATACGGTCGACCTCGTAGATGATGGGGACGGCGGGATCGCCCGGCAGCATGAAATAGCCGTGCAGGGAATGCACGTGGCGGGCCTCCACGGTGCGCCAGGCGGCGACCAGGGCCTGGCCGATCACCTGGCCGCCGAACACCCGCTGCCAGCCGTCCTGGGGGCTGCGGCCGCGATAAAGATTGAGTTCGATCTGCTCCAGATCAAGAATGTCGATGAGGGATTCAACGGCTGTGGTCATGGAGGTCGCCCGCTGGTATGACACGTTTGCGCAGGGTCTGGACCGTCGGCCCCGGCAAGTCAAGCGGCGGTTGCGCGCGATTATCCGTCCGCCGAAAAAGGAGCGCAAAGATGCCCGACCGGAAGCAACCGGACTTCGACGTCCTGATCGCCGGAGGCGGCTATGTGGGGCTTGGCTTGGCGTTGGCCCTGAAGTCGGCGGCGCCGGATCTGGAAATCCTGGTCGCCGATGGCCGGCCGAACATTGCGATCGACAAGGACGAGCGGGCCTCGGCGATCGCCGCCGCGGCGCGGACCATGCTCGACCAACTGGGTGTTTGGAAGACGATCGAGCCGCAAACCCAGCCGATCAACGACATGATCGTCACCGACAGCCGGCTGCGGGACGCGGTGCGGCCGGTATTTTTAACCTTCGACGGCAGCGTGGAGGAGGGCGAGCCCTTTGCCCATATGGTGCCGAATGCGGTGATGGTCGGCGCGTTGCGCGATGCGGCTTCGGCCGCCGGAGTGAGCCATCTGGCGCCGGTCACGGTGACTGGGTTCGATGTCGGGCCGTCGGCCGTCGCGGTGACTTTCGGCGATGGCGAGATGCGGACCGCGCGGCTCCTGGTGGCCGCCGACGGGGTGCGCTCGCGGCTGCGCGATCTTGCCGGTATTCGTACCGTGCGCTGGGACTATGACCAGGCCGGCATCGTCACCACCGTGCGCCATGAACGGCCCCATGAGGGGCGGGCGGAGGAGCATTTCCTGCCCGCCGGGCCGTTCGCCATCCTGCCGCTGCCGGGCAACCGCTCCTCGCTGGTGTGGACGGAGCGCCGGGCCGACGCGGAGAAGCTGGTGGAGGGCGACGCATTCGTCTTCGAGGTGGAATTGCAGCGCCGGTTCGGCCAGCATCTGGGCGATGTGCATCTGGACGGACCACGGCATGCCTATCCGCTCGGCCTGACGCTTGCCCGCGATTTCATCCGCCCGCGCTTCGCGCTTGCCGGCGACGCCGCCCATGGCATCCATCCGATTTCCGGCCAGGGGCTCAATCTGGGCTTCCGGGACATCGCGGCGCTCGCCGAAGTGGTGGTGGAGGCGCACCGGCTGGGGCTCGATATCGGGTCGGCAAGCGTGCTTGAACGCTACCAGACCTGGCGCCGCTTCGATACCTATCAGATGGGCGTCGTCACCGACGTGTTGAACCGGCTGTTCTCCAACGATTTCGACGCGGTGCGCGCGGTCCGCGATATCGGCCTCGGCCTGGTCGACCGCATGCCATTCCTAAAACGGTTCTTCATCCGCGAGGCGGCCGGACTGGGCGGCGAGGCGCCGCGGCTGATGCGCGGCGAGGGGATTTGAGGGGGAACGCCTCAGATGGGCTGAATACGCAAGAGATGACTGACGAAATTGCAATAATGGATTCGTTCGGCGACGTCCTGAAAACGTACAAGGTTCCACCTGGTAAATGCCAATTCGAGGCGGTGAGCTGGGAGGGGATATATCTTGGTGATGCACTATTGAGTGGCGCGAATTTTGCGAACGCCAAACTATATTGGGCCAATTTTACCGAAGCCAATCTTGACGGCGCCAATTTCGAGCGAGCCAATTTGCAGGGCGCGATTTTGACAAATGCCTCATGTGTCGGCGCAAATTTCCGCTATGCCAATCTCGGGCGGGACAATCTCGGCGGTACGTCATGGCTCTTTGGAGCCAACTTCACGAATGCAATCCTCAATAGAGCAATTCTTGAGGGCGCCGAATACAATGATCAAACGATCTTTCCAAAGGGATTTCATCCTAAATCCCATGGGATGATTGAGACCAATTCCTAGCGTGCTTTCGAATCAGCAGAGCCATTTCTGTGGGAAATCTCAGTTTCGAACAGCCGCATTTGATCGGTGACTATCCGTTGTCGTAACGTGATCCGCTGACTCCATTATCGTCGCGGCCGCCGGGCTTGGCGGCGAGGCGCCACGCAGATGTGGGGCGAGGGGAATTGAGAGCGAATGGATTGTGACGCACACCATGGTGATTTCGGCGAATTGTGTTACCTTTTTGAGAAAGCGATGGTTGCTGTGCTAGTTGCTGTTTTTCATTGTCCGAGCAAGCATATCGCAGTTTGTGATGCCTCATGGAAATTCATGTATTCCTAATTGTACTCCTGGCTGCGTTGTTTCATGCGACATGGAATGCATTTATCAAAGTTGATGGCGATCGGCTGTTGTTCATGGCGATAATGTTAGCCGGCAGCGGTATCGGAGCGCTGATGATCACACCATTCGTAGCGATTCCCGATCCCGAGGTGTGGCCGTATATCGCGCTCTCCGTCCTGTTGCACCTTGGCTATGCGGTTTTTTTGATATTGGCCTATCGGTTTGGTGATCTGAGCCATGTCTATCCTTTGGCCCGCGGTTCGGCACCGCTGCTCGTTGCACTTTTTTCGATGCCATTGATGGGCGAGCAATTGACGCATCGAGCATTGTTGGCGGTATTCTTGATGGGTATCGGAATCATAAGCTTATCTTTCACACGACGAGCTCAGGGATTGCGCGATCCATGGGCTGTTTTTTTTGCGCTTGGTACGGGCCTGTTTATCGCTGGCTATACAATTACCGATGCTGTTGGCGCCCGACTTTCCGGCAGCGCACACAGCTACGCGGCCTGGATGTTGGGACTTGAGTGGATTCCAATTGTTGCCTTTGTGTTTTATACGCGCCGAACACGAGCAGTGGCACAGGTCGGCAAACTCTGGATACGCGCAATCCCAATGGGGCTAATGAGTCTGGTCGCTTATTGGGCCGTCATTTGGGCGATGACAGTTGCGCCTGCCGCCTTAGTAGCGGCACTAAGGGAAACCAGCATCGTTTTTGCCGTATTGTTCGGCGTATTGTTTTTGAATGAGAAGCTCAATCTCGCTCGGCTTGCGGCGACGTTCACGACGTTGGCCGGAGTTGTGTTGCTTAAAACTGGCCGCGGCTAGCCGCCCCTCCCTCACGCCACCGCTTCCTCCGCCGGCCGGATCCACCGGACGAAGGCGAGGACGCAGAGCGCGATTAGGATCACCGCCGGGGCGAAGGCGGAGCCGGCGACGATGAGGCCGGTTGCCGCGGCCCACAGGATCGAGGCGGCGGCTTCGGCGAAGGTTGCCGTCTTGGAGGAGACCTGGCGGCGGCGGAACATGGCGCGGCTCGCCTGGACCTTGAACCACAATTGGATGGCCGTCGCCGAGGCGGCGGCGAGCGCGATGCCGATGGCCGCGAATATGGCCGCCGTGGGAGAGACAACGGCGATCAGGATGAGCAACGGCGCGACGATGATCAGGATCAGGCTGAGCACCGCCTCGACCTTGGTGACAAGCACCGTATTCGCCCCCAGGGGCGCGGTGGCCACCAGATCCGGCGCGTCCTCGCCGGAAATCGCCAGCCAGGCCAGCGCGCCTGCAAGCTGGCCCGAGGCCATGACGATGACCGGGATGACGATTGCCAGGGCATCCACCGTGTCGCGGTAATTGAGCCACAACATCAGCGCCGGCGGCAGCAGGTAGAGAATCTGCATCAGGGATTGGGAGATCAGCCAGGGATCGCGGGCGAGCAGGGTCCATTCCTTGCGCAACAGGCTCATGCGGACCGAGGCGCCGACAAAGGCCCGGTCGTGCCGTTGCCTCCGGTCGCGGCCTTCAGACACGCCGATCGCCGCCACGGCAAGGCGGCCGAAACTGCGCGACGAGATGGCGACGACGGCAGCAAGCGCCGACAGGCCGATAGCCAGGACGACGATCAGGGCGCCAGAATCGCCCATGGCCGCTCGCGCCGGCAGCCATGCGACGCTCTCGGTGTCGGGAAACCAGGCCACGAATTCCGGCGATTGAAACAAAGTCAGGCGGGACAGGCTGCCGTAATACAGGATCGCCGCAACCTGCAGGCCGATGACAAAGGCGGCGCCCACGATCGCTGCCAGGATTTGCGCCATCAGCCGAGCCTGCTTGGCGCCGACGGTCCGAAACAGGGCGACTGTGATGATCACGGCCAATGCGGTGGCCAGGGCGCCGAGAGCGATGAGCACCGCATAGATGCCGAGCCAATGAGCGCCATCGTAAACCACGAGCATGTTGACGAAGGGGCTCGCCAACAATGCCGGCATGACGGCCACGGCCAGGGCGGCGGCGCTGGTTCTGACGGCGAAAACGCGGCGCGAATCGGCCGGCGACGACAGGATCAGGTCGAGGTCGGCGCGCGAATAATAGGCCCGGGTGATGGTTTCCATGGCCTGGGAGAGCATCAGCGAGAAGGCCAGAGCCGCGCTGCCGCCCAGAAAGACGAAGACGGTCTTGTCCGGCGTGGCACCGCTTTCGATCCACGGGTAAAGCATGGCCGCGGCGATGAAATGAAAGCCGGCGGCCAGAGCGGTCACCACGATGGCGACGGCGCGGGCACGGCGCGGCCGGCCGGCGGTCATCATCGACAGCCAGTCGCGCCAGATCAGAGTCAGTTCATGGCGGGCGAACCAATGCAACGATGCCGGGCGGGCCATCAGGCGGCTTCCTGGTGGCGGGATACCAGCTCCAGGAAGATATCCTCCAGGTTCTGGCCGTCACGCCCGGCCCGGGCGCGCAGTTCCTGCAAGGTTCCTTCGGCGATCAGGCGGCCATTGGCGATCACGCCGATGCGTTCCGCCATGCGCTCGGCGACCTCCAGGATGTGCGTGGTCATGATCACCGTGGCGCCGGCGCGGACCCGCTCTAAAAGCACGGTCTTCACCTGGCGCGCGGAGCCGGCATCGAGCCCGGTCAGGGGTTCATCGAGAATGATCAGCCGCGGCTCGTGCAGCAAGGCGCCGGCCAGCGCCACCTTTTGCCGCATGCCCTTGGAAAAGCCGCCGCAGCGTTCATGGGCATGAGGGGCGAGGCCCAGCCAGTCTAATAGATCGTGAGCGCGGCGTTCAGCCAATCCGGTTTCCACCTGCCACAGGCCGGCGACGAATTCCAGATATTCCAGCGGCGACAGCTTGTCATAGACCATCGGTTCATCGGGGACCCAGGCCGTGATGCGCTTGGCGTCTTGCGGACTGCGGCGGGCATCGATGCCGAATACGGAAATGGCGCCCGCATCCGGCTGCAACAGACCGGCGACCATGCGGAGCGTCGTTGTTTTCCCGGCCCCGTTGGGACCCAAAAGGACATAATATTCGCCGGCCCGGACAATCAGGTCCAGAGCGTCGACGGCCGGGCGGTCGAAAGACTTCATCAGCCCGCGGATCTCCAGCGCCGAAACGGACGCGGTGGTCATAGGCAAACTCCAAACACATAGCCTCGCACGAAGACCGCAGTGTATGCGAGCCGGGTTTATCTAAGATGAATGGGGTGCATGAGTTCTCGCGACGACGGCGCGATCAAACCAGTGATGATGTGGCGGTATCATCGGCCACGGCGCCGTGCGTCCTCCGGGTGCCGCCGGCCTCCCGACATGCATGCCGTAACAGGCGGCATTGGGTGCAATCGGCGGTGCGGCGCGCTGGTTTCCTTCAGGTACGCCGGATACCGATCGCCGTGATTACATTGCAGATCAACCGGGCGATTGCCTGGGCGCCGATACCGGTCGGGTCGCGAGCGGGGACATATTCGACGAAATTGGCGCCGACGATCGGGCCGCGCCCGGCGGCACCGTGTATCAGCTCCAGCATCTGGGTGTAGGTGACGCCGCCGAAGGCCGGCAGGAGAACACCCGGCACCACGGCCGGGTCGATGCCGTCCACGTCGATCGCCAGATAGATTGGAGACCCGTCGGGAATGGCATCGAGCACCGGATCCGTGCCGTGACGGTGCAGGTCGCGGGCGCTGATGATGGTGGCGCCCCACGCTTCGGCTGCCGCGACTTCCTCAGGCCGGGCGCTGCCGGGACCGCGGGCGCCGGCCTGTACGATCGCATCCACATGCGGCATTTCGGAGGCCCGGCGCATGGTGCTCGAATAACCGTAAGGTTCGCCGTCGACATCGTCGCGCCAGTCGATATGGGCATCGATCTGCAGGATGGTCAGCGGTGCCTGGCCGATGAGTGCGCCGATCAGGGGGATCGGGGTGGAATCGTCGCCGCCGATCAGGATCGGCACGGCCCCGGCATCGACAATCCGCCGGCCGGCATCGGCAATCGCCGAGCGGTTGGCCGCATTGTCGGTCAGCGAGCATTCGACATCACCGCAATCGACAATGGCCGCACCGCCGAATACCGGGGCGCCGGCGTCGAAGTCGAAGGATTCCGGATTGCAGCTATACCAGGCGAGCGCGCGGCGGATGGCGTCCGGCGCATCGGCGGCATGGCTCGCCTCGCCGGGTCGATAAAGGGACCCGTTGGCGGCGGCGAAAACCGCGACATCGGCCTTTTCCAGGGCCGCGTCATCGCCGAAAGGCAGATCGCAAAATGTGTGGTCCGGTTTTAGCATGTCAGGCCTCGGCAGGTTCGATGTTCGGGACCGTGCTTTCCGGCATTGCCCGTTGCCCCATTCACGCCTATCAGGGGATGTAGGATGGCGCAACGGCCACCGACGGATCGATTTACGACAGAGGATCCTAATCGTAACCATGCAGCGGCGTTTCTTCTGGCTTGGCGTTACCGCGATCGTGCTGATCGTTCTTTGGTCGGCGGGGCACGCCTTTCTTGTCGGCCAGGCCGACCAGGCGATTGCCGGCCTGGCGCAGGACCCGAACGTGCCGGTGCGCACCGATTGCCAGGACCGGGAAACCGGCGGCTATCCGTTTCGCATCGAAGTGCGTTGTTCGTCCGTGTCGCTGGTGCCGGCCGACCCACGGCGGCCGCGCATCGACCTGGCGGATATCACCGGCGTGGCGCTGATCTACAATCCGGGCCACGGGATCGTCGAAGCCGCTTCGCCGGCGACGATCGCTCCGGTCGCGGGACCACCGATTGTCCTGAATTGGCGGTCAGCGCGGGCGAGCGGGCGCTATTGGCCCGGTGGCTTCACCCGGCTCGACGCGGTGGTCGAGGAGGTCAGCGGATTTCTCGGCGATGCGACCGCTAGGCAAAGAATTGCGAACGCCGCGCATGGCGAGCTCCATATACGCGCCAATCCCGATGAACCGGCCGCGTTCGATGGGGCGTTAACGGTTAAGGGCCTGCAATGGGCGGCGCTTCCCAATGTCAGCGCCGCCATTGATGTGCTGGTTACCGCGCGGCCGGCGGACGGGGTGCCGCGCCTTGCCGGTACTGCTGCCGCGTCGGGGTTTACTGCTTCCGGCGCACGACTGGATATTCAGCGGGCAACCATCGATCTCGGACCCGTTGTCGCCGACATTTCGGGGATGCTGACATTGGATGACCAGGGGCTCGCCAATGGGGACCTCCAGGTTACCATGATCGGCGCGGAGCATATTGATACGGTGTTGACGCCGGTCCTCGCCGATCCAAGACCGGTTCAAGCGTTTGCCGGCGCCTTGACAGGATTTGGCGCACCGGCGCAACTCGGCGACCGGCCCGGTCGGCGGGTCAAGCTTACCGTGGTCCGCGGTTCGGTGCGCCTCGGCCTGATTCCGCTCGGCCGCATTCCCCCTATTCGGCGCTGAGCGGGGTAATCCGCAACAGGGTGATCTGGTTGCGGTTCTTCTTCATGACGTGAAAGCGAAAGCCGTGGAAGGTGAAGGCCTGGCGCTCGTCAGGGATCATGCGCGCTTCGTGGATCACCATGCCGGCAATCGTGGTCGCTTCCTCGTCGGGCAGGTCCCAGTCCATGGCCCGGTTGAGGTCGCGGATGGGGACCGTGCCGTCGACCAGGACCGAACCATCGGTCTGCGGCCGCACGCCCTGGACGATGACATCGTGTTCATCAGCGATATCGCCGACGATTTCCTCCAGAATGTCTTCGAGCGTCACCAGCCCCATCACTTCGCCATATTCGTCGACCACCAGCGCGAAGTGGGTTTTGCGCTTCAAAAAGGCGTTGAGCTGGTTCTGCAAGCTGGTCGGTTCCGGCACGAACCAGGCGGGCGTGGCGATCTCCTGCAGATCGAGCTTGGAGATATCGCCCTGGACGGCGGCGAGTGATCGCAGCAAATCCTTGGCATGCAGCACGCCGGTGATGTTTTCCGGTTCATCCTTCCAGATCGGCAGCCTGGTATAGGGGCTGGACAGGGCCTGCTCGATCAGCACTTCAGGCGGTTCGTCGCCATTCAGGGTCTGCATGTTGGTGCGGTGGACCATGACGTCGGAGACTTCCAGTTCATGAAGGTCCAAAAGCCCGCCGAGGCGGTCGCGGTCGTCCTTGACCAGGCCGCCTTCCATATGTTTGAGGTCGACCGCGCCACGGATTTCGTCATGGGCTGACAGGATCGACTGGTCCGCCGCCACATTGACGCCGAACAGGCGCAACAGCCAGCGCACGAAGGTCTGAACCAGGCGGATCGGCGGGCCGAATAGGATAACAGTCACCCGCACCAGGGGCGCCACGGCAAGGGCAAAGCGATCCGGATTGCCGATCGCCCAGGTTTTCGGCAGCACCTCGGAGAACACCAGGACCAGGATGGTCATGACCAAGGTGGCATAGGCGACCCCGGCCTCGCCGAACAGGGTGAGAAACACGCTGGTCGCCAGGGCGGCGGCGAGGATATTGACCAGATTGTTGCCCAGGAGCAGGGCGCCGATCAAGCGCTCGCGAGCCTCGATGAGTTGGTCGACCACGCGTGCTCGGCGGTTTCCGGCCTTGGCGAGCTGCAGAATACGGGCGCGCGAGGCCGCCGTCAGGGCCGTTTCCGATCCGGAAAAGAAGGCCGAGAGCACCAGCAGCGCGATGATGGCGGCGACCATGATCCACAAGGCCCCGATCATGATTGCGCCTCCTGTTGGAGAAAGGCCAGAACCGTCGACGGCGCGATGTCGTCGGCGATGAAGGCCTGGCCGATCCCCCGGGTCAGGATGAAGGTGAGCTTGCCGCGATTGACCTTTTTGTCCTGGGCGATCCAGTCCATCAGGCCGTCGCCATCGGGCAGGTCGCCGGCGATATCGCTGAGCCGGGTCGGCAGGCCGGCATCACGCAGATGCCGTTCCACCCGCTCGGCATCCTCGATCGGCGCCAGGTTGAGCCTGGTGGAGAAGCGGTGCGCCATGGCCATGCCGATCGCCACGCCTTCGCCGTGCAGCAGGCGATCGCCATAGCCGGTGGCGCCTTCCAGGGCATGGCCGAAGGTGTGGCCGAGATTGAGCAGAGCGCGGCGGCCCGACTCAAACTCGTCGGCCGCCACGACCCGGGCCTTGGCGCGGCAGCTTTCCGCCACGGCGTGATCGCGCTCCGCGCCGCCGGCGAACACCGCCTGCCGGTTGGCCTCCAGCCAGGCGAAAAAATCAGCATCGTCGATCAGGCCGTATTTGGCCATTTCCGCGTAACCGGCCCGAAAATCGCGCTCCGAGAGCGTGTCCAGGAGGCCGGTATCGGCCACAACCAGGCGCGGCTGGTGAAACGCGCCGATGAGGTTCTTGCCGTGGGGCGAATTGATGCCGGTCTTGCCGCCGACGGAGGAATCCACCTGGGCGAGCAGGGTGGTCGGTGCCTGCACGAAACCCATGCCCCGGCGGGTGATCGCCGAGGCGAAGCCGGCAAGATCGCCGACCACGCCGCCGCCGAGCGCAATCACCACGTCGCCGCGTTCCAGCCGGGCCTGCAACATTTGATCGACAACGCTTTCCAAGACGGCCGGCGACTTTGACTGTTCGCCGGGTTCGACGATGATATCGGTAAAGCCGATTCCGGCCCGGCTGAGGGAATCGTGGGCCGCCATCAGATGCAGGTCGGCGACCCGGCGGTCGCTGACCAGGGCGGCGCGCACCGGCCCCAGCCGATCGGCGATCTCCGTACCGAGATTGGCGAGCAGGCCGGCTCCGATGAGGATATCGTAGCTGCGCTCGGCGAGGTCGACACGGACCTTGGTCGCGGCGTCGCCGGACGGTTTCGGCTTTGGATTGGTGGTCATGATCCGCTCCGCCCCATGGGACGCTCCCGCAAATGGCCGACCAGGGCGTGAACGATGTCATCGACCACGCGTTCATGGGGCTCATCGCGGGATTCGATCGTGATCTCGGCCTTGGCATAGACCGGATAGCGCTCGTCGATCAGCGCTGCCAGGACCGCTTCCGGATTGGGTTTTTGCAGCAGCGGGCGGGTGGATTTACGGCGGACCCGGGCCATCAACAGATCCAGGTCGGCCTTCAGCCAAATCGAGATCCCCCGGTCTCTAATCACGGCTCTGGTATCGGCGTCCATGTAGGCGCCGCCGCCGGTGGCCAGCACTTGCGGGCCGTCTTCAAGCAACCGGGCGATGACCCGTTTTTCGCCGGCGCGAAAATGATCCTCGCCGTGGCGTTCGAAGATTTCGCCGATGGTCAAGTTTGCGGCCGCCTCGATTTCCTGATCGGCGTCGATAAAAGGCAGGCCGAGCCGGGCCGCCAGGCGGCGGCCGACCGTGGTCTTGCCGGCACCCATCATTCCGATCAACACGATGGACCGGTCGCCGGTCCGCTCGACGATCCGTCGTTCGTCACTATCAAGGTCGTGGCCGGTTGATGTCGTCACCTCAGTCTCCGCCGGGCAATGCGGCATCCCGCGCCTCATTTGCTCCGATTGTCGTATATTGCCGCAACCGCGGCCGGATGCCGGTTCGTGCCCGCTCGCATTGTGCCGTCAAGCCGCGGCGATAATCCAGACCGCAGACATAGCGATCGGTTGAAGCGCCCGCAAGATGCCGGGTCTTGCCACGATGGGGCGATCCGTGAAACCTTGTCGCCGAACTTTGCGGCCGGACGGCTGATTCGTGTATATTCGGTGACGTATTCATGCCCAGTCTCATTCGGTTCCTGATTGTCTGCGCCATCCTTGTCGGCTGCTTTTATTCCGGCGTGTTCGCGCTCGCCTATCTGTTGGAGCCGACGCCGCGGGAAATGACGGTGCGCGTTCCGCCCGCCAAGCTGAAGCCGTAAGCGAACAGGGGTCTGGCGGACCATGGTCGGTTCCGGACACTATCTGGTCGAAGCCTTTTGCGAGATGCTGAGCGCCGAGCGCGGCGCCAGCGCCAATACGCTGGACGCCTATCGGCGGGATCTTGGCGATTACCGGGAATTCCTGGCGCCGCGCGGCCGCGATCTCAGCGATGCCGGCAGTGACGACGTGCGGGCCTATATGACCGATCTGGCCAGGCGCGGCATGGCGGCGAGCACCCAGGCGCGGCGGCTTTCGGCGCTGCGCCAATGCCATCGATTTCTCTATGCGGAAGGTCTGCGCGGCGATGATCCGATAGGCACGGTCGACAGCCCGCGCAAAAGCCGACCGCTGCCGAAAGTGCTGTCGAGCCAGGACACGGACCGGCTGATCGACGCGGCGCGACAGGCCGCCGACAATGAGAACCGGTCGGCGAGCGGTCGGCTGCGGGCGGCGCGATTCTACGCCTTGATCGAAGTGCTTTACGCGACGGGGTTGCGGGTTTCGGAACTGGTGGCGCTGCCGGCATCGGCCGCCGACTTGCAGGGCCGGTTCCTGACCGTGCGCGGCAAGGGCGAACGGGAGCGGCTGGTGCCGCTCAACGACCGGGCGCGCGCGGCAATGGTCGCCTACCGCCGCCTGGCCCGGGCGGCAGGCAAGGCCGACGACCGTTGGCTGTTTCCATCGTCCGGCAAGTCGGGTCACCTGACCCGCCAGGCCTTTGCCCGGGATTTGAAGGCCCATGCGATCGGCTTAGGGCTGTCCGCCGACGCGGTCTCCCCCCACGTGCTGCGCCATGCCTTTGCCAGCCACCTATTGCATAATGGCGCCGATCTGCGGGCGGTGCAGCAATTGCTCGGCCATGCGGATATTTCGACGACGCAGATCTATACCCATGTCCTGGAGGAACGGTTGCGGCGTCTTGTCCACGATCATCATCCCCTTGCCCAATCGGCCGGTGAACACCAGGTTGACACAAAGCGGTCATAAGGTCAGGTTTCCGCGGGCCGAAAAGGCACTAAAATCATAGGTGCCCGCAGGCCCTAAGTCTTTGGTTCCAAGGAAGATATTTTTCATTCATGCACTCTTATCTCGAGTTTGAGCGCCCGGTCGCCGATCTGGAAGGCAAGGTTCAGGAATTACGCAGCCTTGCCGATGGCGGCGAAGCGGTGGATGTCGCCGAGGAAATAGCACGCCTTGAAGGCAAGGCCTCGCAAGCGCTCAAGGACATTTACGGCAAGTTGACGCCGTGGCAGAAAACCCTGGTGGCCCGGCATCCCGATCGGCCCCATTTCGTCGACTATATCGCCACCCTGATCGACGAATTCACGCCCCTTTCCGGCGACCGGCAGTTTGGCGAGGATCCGGCGATCCTGGCCGGATTCGGCCGCCTCGAAGGCCGGCCGATCGCTGTCATGGGACACGAAAAAGGCGCCGACACGGAGGCGCGGGTCCACCACAATTTCGGCATGGCTCGGCCGGAAGGCTATCGCAAGGCGGTGCGCCTGATGGAGCTTGCCAACCGGTTCGGCATCCCGGTGCTCAGCCTGGTTGACACCACCGGCGCCTATCCGGGCATCGGCGCTGAAGAGCGCGGCCAGGCGGAAGCAATCGCCCGCTCGACCGATGCCTGCCTGGCGCTCGGCGTGCCCAATGTGGCCGTGATCATCGGCGAGGGCGGGTCCGGCGGGGCGATCGCGCTGGCCACCGCCAACCGGGTCTTCATGCTGGAACACGCGGTCTATTCGGTGATTTCGCCGGAAGGAGCCGCCTCCATATTGTGGCGCGATTCCTCCCGGGCCCAGGACGCGGCGACGAGCATGAAGATCACCGCCCAGGACCTGAAGGATCTGAAGGTGATCGACGGCATCATCGAGGAGCCGGTGGGTGGTGCCCATCGCGGCGCCGATGACGTGATCGCCCGGGCCGGCACGGCAATCAGTGCCGCATTCGCCGACCTTGCCGACCTGGATGCCGACGCCCTGCGCACCCAGCGGCAGGAGAAGTTCCTGGCGATCGGGCGTAATCTTTAGGCGGCGTCCGGCCCCGGTTTCGCACCGACCGGCTCTTTCAAGATGGCCGGATCGGCCGTCCATGCCATCATGTCGCCGGATTTGACCTTACGTTTCCTGACATTCGCGTGAGAACCTATCGGGGGCGCTTGAAGTAACTTCCCGTCAACGATACTTCTCTAGCTTCTAAAGCGGGTGGTCGGACTGTTCCTCGATTGCGGCGCGGGAACGGGTACGATCTTGACATAACGGTCACGAGAGTTGGCGGGAAAACGTATGCGCCGAGTGGGTATCTCGCATCTGTCAGCAATTATAGTGCTCGCATTGCCGGTGGCGGCGTGCCAGGTCGACGGGGTCGGCTATGGCGCCAAGCACCTGAAGCCGCTGAAACCGGGAATCAAAGCGAAGATGGCGGAAAAGGGGATGGATTCCTACGATCCGATCCTTGTACGCATCTTCAAGCAGGAATCGGAACTTGAGGTCTGGAAGCGGGCCAATTCCGGCCGTTACAAACTGCTCAAGACCTATCCGATCTGCAAATGGTCGGGCAAGTTGGGGCCGAAACTGAAGGAGGGCGACCGGCAGGCGCCCGAGGGCTTCTATACGATCGCGCCACGGCAGATGAATCCGCGATCGAGTTATCACCTGGCCTTCAATATGGGCTTTCCCAATTCCTATGACCGGTCGCACGGCCGCACCGGCTCGCATTTGATGGTGCATGGCGCCTGCTCGTCGCGCGGCTGCTATGCCATGAACGATCCGGAAATCGAGGAAATCTACAGTCTGGCGCGGGAATCCTTCCGCGGCGGCCAGCGGACCTTTCAGGTGCAGGCCTATCCGTTCCGTATGACGCCGGAAAACATGGTGCGCCACAAGAACGACAAGAACATGCCGTTCTGGCGGATGCTGAAAGTGGGCAGCGACCATTTCGAACTGACCGGCAAGCCGCCGAAGGTGGATGTGTGCGAAAAGCGCTATGTCTTCAACGCCCAATTCACCAATGCCAACCGCGCGCCACGGGCCAATGGCCGCTGCCCGGACTATGAGGTACCGATGCCGATTGCCCGGGCGGTGGCCGCCAAGGAACAGTCGGACCAGCAGGCGATGCGGGTGATCATCGCCAAGATGGAAGAAGACAAGCGCATCGCGGCGGAAAAGGCCAAAGAGGAAGCCGAGGCGGCGAAGCGTGCGGCGGAGCGCAAGAAGAAGCGCGAGGAAATCATCGCCAACGTCTTCGGTTCGGACGACGAAAAGGAGACCGAGAAGCCGGATGCGGATGCGGCTGCCGCCGAAGCGGATGCCGCTAAATCGGAAACTGCCGAAAAAGCTGACGGTGAGACCGAGACCGAAAAGGCGGCTGCGAAACCGGATGGCGAACCCGAACCATCGGCCGAGCCCGCCGCGGCCCCGGAAAAGGAAGAAAAGTCGATGGCCAGTACGGTGCTCGATTCGGTGACCAGTCTTTTCAGCGGATCCGAGGAAACGGCGCCGAAAAAACAGCCCACCACGGCGCCGGACAGCAGCAAATAGCCGTTAATAGCGCCCAGGACCGATCGCCCGCAATGGCTTGATTCCGGCGCAGTGTTCGGACGGCCTTTGTGCACGTTGCGTCCAATCGGATTCAGCAAAAAAATGAAATCGTCATTCCCGCTTTCGCGGGAATGATCGTGGGAATTGATTTTTTAATCCGTTTTTCCTCAACACGCCCTAAAGCGGCCAGACGATGAGGATCATCGGCACGGCGACGGCGATCACCAGGATCTCAAGCGGCAGGCCCATGCGCCAATAATCGCCGAAGGAATAGCCGCCTGGTCCCATGATCAGCGTGTTGTTCTTATGGCCGATCGGGGTGAGGAAAGCGCAGGAAGCGGCGACGGCGACGGCCATCAGGAACGGATCGGCATTGACATTGAGCCGGGTCGACACATCAAGGGCGATCGGCGCGGCGATGACCGCAGTTGCCGTATTGTTGAGGACGTCGGAAAGCGTCATGGTGACGACCATCAATACGGTAAGCACCACCGCGGCGTGCAGGCCCCTGGTGGCATCGACAATAGCGCCGGCGATCAAGGCCGTACCGCCGCTTGCCTCCAGGGCGACCCCAAGGGGGATCATGGATCCGAGCAGCACGATGACCGGCCATTCGACATGGTCATAGACCTCGCGCAAGGGCAGGATGTCGGTCAGCACGTAGAGCGCCGCGACGGCGGCAAGCGCCACCGGCAGATAGAGCAGGTTGAAACTGGCAGCCGCGATTCCGGCGGCGAACAGGCCGATGGCCAGCCAGGTCTTTTTATGTCGGGTGACCATCAGTCCCCGCTCCGCAAGCGGCAGGCAGCCGAGCCAGGCGACCACGTCGCCGACCCGCTCGGCGGGCCCCAGCAGCAATAAAACGTCACCGGCGCGCACCATGAGCCGGCGCACGCGCTCGCGGAACCGCTGGCCCTGGCGGGAGACCCCCAGCAGGGTGACGCCCTGGCGGCGCAACAATTGCAGGGCCAATGCCGACCGGCCTTCGATGCGCGAATCCCGCGGCACCACCACTTCCATCAGGGTCATGCCCCCGGCCGCCGCCTTTTCATGGCGGTCCTCGCCGACAAATTCCAGTTTCAACGACCCCTTGAAGCGGTCGATATCCTCCGGTCCGGCCTCGATCACCAATTGATCGCCCTCGCGAATGCGTTCGGCGCGGGCAAGCCCGGGCAGGCGCCGCTTGCCGCGCACCAGGCCGAGAATGGAGACATCGGATTCATCGGCAAGGGTGTCGAGTTCGGCGACCAACTGGTCGATTGCCGGTGATCCGGCCGGCACGGTCAATTCGGCGATATAATCCTCCAGTTCGAAGAGGGAGGCCGCGGCATCCTTTTCCGTCGCCGCACGGGGAATCAGCCGCCAGCCGACCACCGCCACGAAGGCGATGCCGACCGCGGCGCAGACAATACCCACC
This sequence comes from Rhodobiaceae bacterium, assembly GCA_965224185.1. Taxonomy (GTDB): domain Bacteria; phylum Pseudomonadota; class Alphaproteobacteria; order Rhizobiales. The sequence goes on from OZ245042.1 coordinate 2,912,537, forward strand.
GGGGCGAACGAGAACATGGAATAAGGTTCGCCGAGCGCGGTTTGTCGGAACTGGGAGATGATGATGTTGGGCGGCGTGCCGATCAAGGTGACCAGGCCGCCGAGAATGGTGGCGAAGGCGAGCGGCATCAAGGTGACGCCCGGGCTGCGACCAGCCCGCGCCGCCGCCTGTATGTCGACCGGCATCAACAGGGCGAGGGCGGCGACATTGTTCATGAAAGCCGACAAGACCGCACCGACCCCGGCCATCATGGCAATATGGGTGGAAAGCGCCCGGGAGGCGTCCGCCAGCTTGCGGGTGATTAATTCAATGGCGCCGGAATTGACCAGGCCACGGGAGACCACGAGCACCAGGGCGATAATGATGGTCGCCGGATGGCCGAAGCCGGAAAAAGCCTGGTCCTTGGGCACGACGCCCAGGATCAGGCCAACGATCAGGGCGACGAATGCCACGAGGTCGTAGCGCCACTTGCCCCATAAAAGCAGGGCGAAGACGGCGATGAAAAGGGAAAACAGAATTATTTGGTGATTGGTCATTGAGTTGTCCGCGAATTGTCCCCGACCGCGTAATGCCGATCGACGCCAAATGCCTGTGATTCGATCATGCGATCATCTTAGGTGAATGCATAATGTCGGGCGAGGGGTTTCGGGCCGGCAGGCCCTGCATTGGCCGCCTGGAAGCGAGGCAAATGATTCAGTCCTCCCCAATGCCGGCCGCCGAAGTCCGCTCGACCCGGACCCGGCCAAGAAGCAACAGGCCGAGCCCGAACAGCACCAGCATCGGGGTGATGCCGATGCGCTGGCTGTTTGACAGATGGGTGACCAGGCCAACGGCGAACGGACCAATGAAACTGGTGACCTTGCCGGTCAGCGCATAGAGGCCGAAATACTGGGTCATGCGGTCGCGGGGCGCCAGTTTGACCAGAAGAGTGCGGGATGCGGCCTGCATGGGTCCCGCGCCGGCACCGATCAGACCGCCCAGGATCAGATAGACGATGTCGGGTGCTGCGGAAAACATGGGATCGCCGGCCGCCCTGGGCATGACGTCGATGACGAAGAAAATCTGGTCGCGGCCTGTCGAGACGACGCCGATGCAGCACAAAAGCAGGAGGCCGAGCGACCACGAGACCACGGTCTTGGGGCCGAGCCGGTCGTCGAGCAAGCCGCCGATCCAGGAACCGAATGTGCCGGTGATCGACAGCAGAATGCCGAAGATACCAACCTCGATGATCGACCAGCCGAGAACACCGGCGGCATAAATGCCGCCAAAGGCAAACAGGGCCACCAGCGCATCCTGGTAGAACATGCGGGCGATCAGAAAGACCAGCACGTTGGAATGGTCGGGCAGGGATTTCAGCGTCGCCTTCAGATCGGCGAATCCGTGACCGACCGCGCCGGCGATGGTGCGCTTGCGCGGCGTATCGGGGGTGAACAGGAACAGCGGGATGACGAAGACCACGTACCAAAGCGCGGAAAATGGTCCCGAAATCCGGTCGCCCTCCCGGGCCTCGGCATCCAGGCCGAAGATCGGATCGAGACCCAGAAGCGTTTTGCCGGTCTCCGGATTTGCGGCCATCAGGCCGAGCACCGCGATCAGGGCAACCAGACCGCCGACATAGCCGATCGCCCAGCCATTACCGGATAGGCGCCCAAGCCGGTCTTCATCCACCAGGTCGGGCATCATGGCATTGGTGAACACGATACCGAATTCGGCGCCGATTGTTGCGACCGCAAAGGCGATGAGCACCCAGATCACCGTATCGCTCGCGCCGGGCGCGGCGATCCACAGGGTCGCGGAGCCGGCGACGAGCATCAGCGAGAACAGAAAGATCCAGGGCTTGCGCGGTCCCGTCGCATCGGCGATGGAGCCCAGGATCGGCGACATGAATGCGATGAACAGGCCGGCAAATCCGGTGGCGTAGCCCCACCAGGCCTGTCCCAGTTCCGGCGTCGGCGCGACGGCGGCGGCGAAATAGGGTGCGAAGACAAACGTGGTGATCAGCGTCCAGAACGGCTGCGACGCCCAGTCGAACAACAGCCATCCGGCGATGCCGGCGGGGCCGACTTGCGGTTCCTTGCGGCCCATTGTGCCGGCATCGATGGTCATCGTGTTCAGCTCCGTGCCAGATCGGCGAGCAGGCTCGCGGCGACCGCGAATTTGGAGACGCTCAAGCCGCCATCCTCGGTAATGACATTGACGGTGCGCGTGGTGCGTTCAACATCCGATTGGCGGCGCGCCAGCCAATTGGCGACCGCGGTCTTGGTATCCTTCTGCAAGGTCAGGACCTCGGCCGTGATCATGCGGTGGGCTTCGGCAAGGGTCTGGCGGGCGCGATCAAGCGCCAGGCCGTCGTAATAGTCGACAACCGGCAGACCCCGGGCCAGTTCATCCAGGCGGCCGATGCGGAATTGTTCGGCGACCGAGAAATAGACTGTTGCCGCGCTGACATTCTTGCGCCCGGTCTGCTCCGACACCAATACGATATCGGGGATCGATGCGCTGATCGGCAATCGGGCCAGGCGCCCGGCAAGGTCGGCCGGTACCCCCTGGTCCGTCCATACGGATACCCGCCGGTCCAATCCGGCCTGCTGCGCCTCGGTGAGCGCGGCGACCAGTTTGGTGGACAAATCGCTGATCCCCTTGCCGAACCGATCGACAACCGCCGCCAGTCCGTCGGCGAAATCCACATTGCGCAGGAACCAGACGATTTCATCAAGCAGGAGGTCCTGGATAGTGCCGTAAAGCTGCAATTGCAGGGTGCCGGCTATCTTGGTGTCGAGCGTGTCGATTGCCTCGTTCAGCTCGGTCATTCCATAAGCATCGCGCACGGCCACGAAGGCACGGGCGATCTCGGCCACCTGGGCGCCGGTCTGGTCGCTGATGCGTGACAATAAAGTGGCGCCGCCGCGATTGATCATGGAATTGGAAAGCACGGTGGCGATGATTTCCCGGCGCAGGCGATGGCCGGCGATTTCGTCGGCATAGGTCTTTTGCATTTTCTTCGGGAAGTAGCGGACCAGTTCGCGGGCCAGATAATCATCATCGGGCACGCTGGAATGGACCAGGTCGTCGAACAGGGTGATCTTGGCATAGGCGAGCAGCACGCCGATCTCGGCACGGCTCAAGGTGCGGCCCTCCTGTTCCCATTCGGCCATGGTGATGTCGTCGGGCAGCAGTTCCACCGCGCGGTCCAGAAGATCCCGCGCTTCCAGGCTCTGCATCAGACGCCGCTGATGGGCGAAGGCCTCCATTTTTTGCAATTCGCTGAGCGAGATCGACAGGGTCTGCAGGTAATTGTTGCGCAGGCACAGATTGGCGACCTCGTCGGTCATCGACGCCAACAGCCGGTTGCGCTTCTTCATGTCCAGTTTTTTCGACCGCAAGGCCGCGCCCAGGGCGATCTTGATGTTCACCTCAAGGTCAGAGGAATTGACGCCGGCGGAATTATCAATAGCGTCGGAATTGCAGCGGCCGCCATGGAGGTCGAACTCGATCCTTGCCTTCTGGGTCATGCCCAGATTGGCGCCTTCGCCGATCACCTTGGCGCCGACTTCGGGCGCGGCGATGCGGATCTGGTCGTTCGCCCGATCGCCGGCATCGGCATCGGTTTCGTCGGTGGCGCGAATATAGGTGCCGATGCCGCCGAACCACATCAGGTCGACATCGGCCTTCAGGATCGCGCGCATCACCTCGAATGGCGTCGCCTTGGCCTTTTTCAGGCCGATGGCGTCCTGGATTTCCTTCGACAAGGCGATCGATTTCGATGACCGCGGGAAGATGCCCCCACCCTTCGAGATCAGTTTTTTGTTGTAATCAGCCCAAGTGCAGCGGCCCATATCGAACAGGCGCTTGCGCTCGTCCCAGCTTTTTTCCGGATCGGGATTCGGATCGATGAAGATATCCCGATGGTCGAATGCGGCGATCAGCTTGATGGCCTTGGATAACAGCATGCCATTGCCGAAGACGTCTCCGGACATGTCGCCGACGCCGACCACAGTGAACGGGGTGGTCTGGATGTCGACATCCATTTCCCGGAAATGACGCTTGACCGCCTCCCAGGCGCCGCGCGCGGTGATCCCCATCTTCTTGTGGTCGTAGCCGGCGGAGCCGCCTGAGGCGAAGGCATCGTCGAGCCAGAATTCATGATCCGCCGAAATGCCGTTGGCGGTGTCGGAAAATGTTGCCGTGCCCTTGTCGGCGGCGACCACCAGATAGGGATCGTCATCGTCGTGGCGCATCACCTGGGCCGGCGGCACCACGGTCTCGCCGCTCAGATTGTCGGTGATGTCCAGGAGCGCGGAGACGAAGGTCTTGTAGGCTTCCGTACCGGCGGCGAACCACTCCTCGCGGCTGCCGCCGACCGGCAGGCGCTTGGGCACGAAACCGCCCTTTGCGCCGACCGGAACAATGACCGCGTTCTTGACCTGCTGCGCCTTTACCAGGCCGAGCACTTCAGTGCGGAAGTCCTGGGGCCGGTCGGACCAGCGCAATCCGCCGCGTGCCACCTTGCCGAAACGCAGATGCACGCCCTCGACCATCGGGCTATAGACGAAAATCTCCCGGAACGGCCGCGGTTCGACAAGATCGTCGATGCGCTGCGGATCGTATTTGAACGTCAACACCGGCCGCGGCTCGCCGTCGTCGTCGCGCTGATAGAAATTGGTGCGCAACGTGGCCTCCACCAGATTGACGAACCGGCGGATGATGCGGTCGTCGTCGAGGCTTGAGACGGATTCCAATGCCGCCTCGATATCGGCGGTGATGCGTGCCGCCGTCAGCGTGCTGTCGCCTTCCGACAAGGCCGGGTCGAAGCGGGTATGGAACAGGGTGACGATGTGTTCGGCGATTGCCGGATAACGGCCGAGCGTGCCCCACATATAGTCCTGGGAATAGGGAATGCGTGCCTGGCGCAGGTAGCGGGACATGGCCCTCAGCATGGCGATATCGCGCCAGGGCAGGCCGGCCGACAAGGCCAGGTTGTTATAGCCGTCATTCTCTGCCAGGTCGCGCCAGACAGCCATGAAGAGGTCGGCCAGGCGGTCACCGGATTCTTTGAGATCGACCGGCGAACCGTCCGCCCGGTCGAGTGCCATGTCGTGCAGATAGGTCACCGGCCGGTCACCGCCGGGCCGAATGCGGTAGGTGCGTTCGTTGATCACCTTGAAGCCCATATTCTCCAGAACCGGCACCCGGTCGGAAAGCGGGATCGCGCTGTTGAGATGGAACAGTTTGAGCGACACTTGATGATCGCCTTGGCTGGCGTCGCGGTAAAAGGCGATCGATGTCGCCCGGTCGTCGCTCAACGCCTCGGCGATACCGATGTCGGAGACCGCCTGGTCGACCGGAAAGGCCTCCCGGTAGGCGGCGCCGAAGGCCTTGCCGTAGCGGTTGGCGAGCAGCCGCATGCGCACCGGATCATAGACCTTGGCCAGCGCCTCCTTCAGGGCATCCGGCCAGGTGCGGACGATATCGGCGACCGCGGCTTCCAGTTCCGCAGCCGAATGTTCGGGCGTATGGCCCTCATAGCGGCCAAGAACGAAGTGCACGCGGGCCAGCGTGCCTTCGGGATAGGAGACATACATGGCCGACAGACGGCCTTCATAGATATCGGCCAGATAATTACCGATCCGCAGGCGGATGTCGGTGGTGTAGCGGTCGCGGGGGACGTAAACCAGAACGGAGACGAAGCGGTCGAACTTGTCGGGGCGCGGCAGCACGCGGATGCGCGGCCGCTCGTCGAGTTGCAGGATCGTGGTGGCGAATTGGGTCAAGGTCTCCACGTCAATCTGAAACAGATCGTCGCGGGGGTAGGATTCCAGGACGTTCAACAGCGCCTTGCCGGAATGGCTGTTGCGGTCGAAACCGGTCTGCTCGATGACCTGGTTGACCTTGTGGCGAAGATAGGGAATGCGGATGGTGGAGCGCGTATAGGCGGTGGACGTGAACAGGCCGATAATGCGCAATTCGCCGGTCAGCTTGCCGTTCTTGTCGAATGTCTTGACGCCGACGTAATCCATATGCACCCGCCGGTGGATGCGGGACTTGACGTTGGCCTTGGTGATGATCAGCGGCTCCGGCCGCATCAGGAATTCACGGATTTCCGGCGTGAGCGCGACCATCTGGCGGCCGCGCCGCAGCACCTGGACCTTGGGATCGCGCAGGATTCCGAGGCCGGACTTGGCGACCCGGGCGAGCCGTCCTTTCTTGGCGCCGCCGGAATAGGCGTAGTTGCGCATGCCCAAAAAGGTGAAATTGTCGTCTTCCAGCCATTCCAGCAATTGCACGCATTCGGCGATTTCGTCGACGGGGATCGGCGGCGGGTTGGATTTGTAGCTGGCAATGGTCTCCTTCAACCGCTCCAGCATCGGCCGCCAGTCTTCCACCGAGCGGCGCACGTCGTCGAGCATGGAGGAAAGGGAATCGCTGAGCGCCTGACGGTCGGCCTCCAGATCGATGCGGTCGACGTGAACGTAAATGAAGCTCTCGCGGCGCTCGCCATCCGTCGCGCGACCGCGGGCGATTTTGGAGCGGACAAGGGTGCCGTCCGGATCGCGGTCGATGGTGAAGATCGGATGCAGGACGAGGCGCACCTCGCGGCCGGAATCGCGGATTTCGCCCATCACCGAATCCACCAGGAACGGCATGTTGTCGTTGAGGATCTTAATGACCGTGACCCCGTCGAGGGCCGATCCGGCGCCATTGACCGGATCCGGATTGGTCATGCGGATGACATGGCTGTTTTCATCGCGTCGGCTGAAGAAGTCCCATGCGGCGCGCGCCAGACTTTGAAGTTCTTGAGCGGAATAGGCAATGATATCCTCCGCCGCCGCCCGGTCGAAAAACTCCGCGGCGAAGGTCGCCATCGCTGTGCCGTCCTGTTTGACGAGGCGGGCGCGCATTTCGTCGATGCGCTCCGATTTCGTCCGTTCCTCAGAAGCCAACATTCCTAACCTCCCCATCCGCCGTTCGGGGCGCCGATCACCCGTCGCGACGGTTTGGCCGCAATACCATACTCCCGTGGATCCTCCGGATGGCGGCAGGCCCGGTGGAGCGACGGGATCGAATCTCCTAGTCATCGCTGTCGCGGCCTTGACGATAACGCTTCAACGATCCCCAATGCACCCCGAAATTTGAGGATTGTCCGATTCATCCAAGCAGGAAAAGGGAAAATCATGTCGACAGTTGAAAACCGGGCCGATGACGACCCGAAAATCGCCCTTGAGCTGGAACGCGACCAGCCGATGAGCGACGCCACCAAGGCCTATTTCGATCTCTGCCAGGAAAAGCTCGGCCTGGTGCCCAATGTCCTGCAGGTCTATGGGTTCGACGACGTGAAGATGCGGGCCTTCACCGATATGTATAACGACCTGATGCTCGGCGAGTCCGGCCTGTCGAAACTGGAACGGGAAATGATCGCGGTGACCGTATCAAGCGTCAATAAATGCTATTATTGCCTGACCGCCCACGGCGCCGCGGTGCGGCAATATTCCGGCGATCCGATTCTCGGTGAGCAAATGGTGATGAATTACCGGGTGGCGCGGATTTCGGACAAGCAGCGGGCGATGCTCGATTTCGCCGTCAAGCTGACCGAAAGCCCGGAAGCGATCGACGAACCGGACCGCCAGGCGCTCCGGGATGCGGGATTTTCGGACCGGGACATTTGGGATATCGCGTCCGTGGTCGGCTTCTTCAATATGAGCAACCGGGTGGCGGCGGCGAGCGACATGCGCCCGAACCCGGACTATCACGGGAGCCATCGATAGTTTTGGTGGCTGGCATTTGGCACGCAAATTCCGTGACAGGAGCGGGTGTTCCGTGATATTGCAGCCGCCGAAATCACGAAAAAAATGAGACGGACCAATGGCCGCGCGCATTTTCATTGATGGTGAAGCCGGAACGACGGGATTGCAGATCAGCGCCCGCCTGGCGCGCCGGCGCGACCTTGATGTGATCCGTATCGCGCCGGAAGACCGCAAGGACCCGGCAGCCCGGGCCGATTGTCTGAACAGCGCCGACGTGGCGATCCTGTGCCTGCCCGACACGGCGGCGCGGGAAGCGGTGGCGCTTGCGGCCGGCGGCTCGACCCGGATCATCGATGCCAGCACCGCCCATCGCACGGCCGAGGGCTGGGCCTATGGCTTTCCGGAAATGACCGCCGGCCATGCCGCCAAAGTGGCCAAAGCGCGCTATGTGGCCAATCCGGGCTGCTACCCGACCGGGTTCATCGGTCTTGTCCGGCCGCTGGTCGAAGCGGGCCTGGTGCCGGCCGACTTTCCTCTGACGGTCAATGCGGTCTCCGGCTATAGCGGCGGCGGCCGCAAGCTGATTGAAGCCTATGAAGCAAAGACCGATCCGATCGCTGACGGGCACCGGATTTACGGGCTGACCCTGAGCCACAAGCATCTGCCGGAAATGACCGCCCATGCGCTGATCGATCACGCACCGGTGTTTCAGCCGAGCGTCGGCAATTACGCCCAAGGCATGATCGTTCAGGTGCCGCTGCAGACCTGGGCGCTGCCGGGCGCGCCGGGCGGTGCCGACATTCATGCTGCGATCGCCGATCATTATCGCGGTTCGGCTTTCATCAGCGTGGCGGGCCTTTCCCAGGCGGCCGGTCTGGCCCACGTGTCGGCGGAGGCCATGAACGGCACCAACAATGCGCGCTTCTATGTCTTTGCCAATGACGACAAACGGCAGGTGGCGCTTGCCGCGGTCTTTGACAATCTGGGCAAGGGGGCCTCGGGTGCTGCGGTGCAGAACCTCAATTTGATGCTTGGCCGCGACGAAACCGAAGGCCTGGTGGCCGAGGCGGCGGCCTGACACTAATCGGACAAGAAACCAATGGATAAATTCACTGTATTGACCGGCGTGGCAGCACCGCTGCCGATGATCAATATCGACACCGACATGATCATTCCGAAGGATTATTTGAAAACCATCCAGCGGACCGGTCTCGGCAAGGGCCTGTTCGCCGAAATGCGTTATGCCGACGACGGCAGCGAAAAGCCGGACTTCGTTCTCAACAAGCCGGCCTACCGCGACGCCCAGATCCTGGTGGCGGAAGACAATTTCGGCTGCGGGTCGAGCCGCGAACATGCGCCGTGGGCGCTGCTCGATTTCGGCATCCGCTGCGTCATTTCCACGTCGTTCGCCGACATCTTCTATAACAATTGCTTCAAGAACGGCATTTTGCCGATCACCGTATCGCGGGACGACCTGGACAAGCTGCTCGACGATGCCGAGCGCGGCGCCAATGCCACCATGACGATCGACCTTGAGGCGCAGGAGATCCGCGGCCCCGATGGCGGCGTGGTCACCTTCGATATCGACCCGTTCCGCAGGCATTGCCTGCTCAAAGGCCTCGACGATATCGGTCTGACCATGGAGAAGGCGGCGCGGATCGACGCTTTCGAAGCCAAGTCGGCGGCCGAACGCCCCTGGGCGTGACGGCGCCGTCGTCCCGTTAAGCCGTCCTTAACGCTGGCGCCGGTTTTTCCGGTCTTGCAATGCAGTTTATAAAAATGTGATCGGCCGGGCCCTTTCGTTTGGAGCCGGCAATCCCAACATTGTGGATCAAGACGGTGCCACGGTCACCTGACGACGACGGCGTTCGGCACGGCCGACCCGTCTCGATAGGATTAATCGGGGGCTAACGACTTGTCGCTAATTTGGACCAATATCCGCCGCGAATGGGCGCCGGCGGCCAGGCAGCTTGCATGATCGCATTACAGACCGTTTTCGGCCTTGCCATTTTGATCGCCGGCGGCGACCTGTTCGTCCGCGGCACGGTGCGCGTGGCTGAACGGATCGGGTTGTCGCCCCTGGTGATCGGATTGACCTTCGTCGCCTTCGCCACCTCGCTGCCGGAGCTTGCCACCTCCGTCCAGGCGGCCCATGCTGAGGCGCCGGGCATCGTGTTCGGCAATATTGTCGGATCGAATATCTGCAATCTGCTTCTGGTTCTCGGTATCTCGGCGCTTCTGGCGCCGATTTCATGTTCGCGGCGGTGTTTGTGGCGCGACGGGTCCTTGGTTTTCGGTACGGCGATCATTCTGGCGCTGATCGCCTTTAGCGGCGGCCTGTCCCGCGGCCTCGGCCTGGTCCTGATTGCCGGACTTGCAGGCTATCTGCTGCTCGCTCTGCGATCGGGGGAGGCGGAAGCGGCGAACAGTGCGCCGCCGGCCGTCGACAAACCGGTCCATGTCCCGTCGCATCTGCGCTCCGCCGGTCTGATCATTGGCGGTCTGGTGCTGATCGCGGTCGGCAGCAAGCTGTTCGTCCATGGGGCGATTTCGATCGCCAGCTATATGGGGGTCGCCCAATCGGTGATCGGCATCACCATCGTCGCCATCGGCACCTCGCTGCCGGAACTGGTGACTTCGGTGATCGCCGCCCTGCGTGGTCATTCGGAGCTGGCGCTCGGCAACGTGCTCGGCTCGAATATCTACAATGTTCTGGGAATAGGCGGCATGACTGCGGTCGTTGCGCCGGTCGCCATGCCGGCCGATATCGCCACTTATGACATCCCGATCATGGTGGTCACAACGGCGCTCGCCCTATGGTTCGCCGTCACCGGCCTGCGCATCACCCGCGGCGAAGGCGGCGTGCTCCTGTCGGCCTATGGTGCGTATCTGTTGTTCGTTTGGCCGTAATGGTCCCTGGCCTTGCGCTTTTCGTGGCGTGCGGTAACAAATCGGTCCATCCTGATCACTTCAAGACGGTTGCGGAGTAAGGCCTGATGGCGCATCGGCGCGCGGCGACTTTGATCGGCTTTTGTGCCGTGTTGATGTGGTCGCTATTGGCCCTGTTTACTGCCGCCAGCGGCTCTGTGCCGCCGTTTCAACTGACCGCCATGAGTTTTGCCATCGGCGGATCCTTGGGCCTCATCCTGATTATCGCCGGCGGTCGCTCGACGGCCGTGTTCCGCCAGGCGCCGGGTGTCTGGATCACCGGCATTTGCGGCCTGTTCGGCTATCATTTCTTCTACTTCACCGCCCTGCGTCTGGCGCCGCCGGTGGAGGCCGGATTGATCGCCTATCTCTGGCCGCTTCTGATCGTCGTCTTTTCCGCCTTGCTGCCGGGCGAGCAATTGCGCGGACATCATCTCCTGGGTGCCGCCTTGGGGCTTGCCGGCACGGCGATCATCGTCGTCGGCGACCGCGGCCTGACTTTGAGCGGCAGCGCGTTGCCCGGCTATCTGGCCGCGCTTGCCTGCGCCGTGATCTGGTCGGCCTATTCGGTGGGATCGCGGCGTTATCGCGCCGTGCCGACTGACATTGTCGCCGGCTTCTGCCTGGCGACCGCCGGTCTCAGCGTGACCGCCCATCTGGTTCTGGAAGAGACCGTATGGCCGGCTAACCTGATCGAATGGCTTGCTGTCGCCGGGCTCGGCCTGATGCCGGTGGGGGCGGCGTTTTATGTCTGGGATTACGGGGTCAAGCACGGGGATATCCAGGTGATCGGCGCCAGTGCCTATGCGGCGCCGCTGCTATCCACCTTCGTCCTGATCGCCGCCGGTTTCGGCGCGCTCACCTGGCCGATCGGCCTCGCCTGTCTGCTGATCACCGGCGGTGCGGTCATCGCCGCCCGGGACGTGATCCTGGATCGGACTGATTGATCACCGGCGGCTTGCCGGCTCTTGCCTTGTCGCCGCCCTTGGAATTGCGCCCCTGATCCAATTTGTCCGGCGGAAAGAGTCTTTCAATACCTTTGTGCCATAAATCACAGTCCATATGGATGTTTTCTGGGTGCAGGATATTGCCGATCAATGCGCATTGACGCCAATCAGTTGACGGTCGAGTGCGTTGCCGACTTCGCGGAGATCGAAGCCGAATGGCTGGCGCTGGAAGAGCGCGGGCTGACATCGGTTTATCAGCGCTATCACTGGACCTCGGCCTGGCATAAACATGTCGGGCGGATCACGGGCACCGAGCCGGTCATCATTGTCGGCCGTGTCCTGGGCGAACTGGTGTTCTTGTGGCCGATGGGGATCCGCCGTTTCGGGCCGCTGCGGGTCGGCCATTGGCTCGGTGGCAGCCACGCCAACTACAATTTCGGGATCTACAATCCGGATTTCCTGCCGGCGCTTTCCAAACGGCATATGGCGCGCTGCCTGGAGACGGCCGCCCGGGCACACCATGTCGACCTGTTCGCCTTGCACAATCAGCCGCGCATTTGGCGCGGCGGTGACAATCCGTTCGTCCGGCTTCCCTCGCAAGCGTCGCCCAGCAACGCCATGAGCGTTGCGTTGCAATCGCCGTATGACGATTATCTGCAGGCGGTTCGGTCGTCGTCGTCCAGGCGCAAGTTGCGGCGCAAGGAACGGCGCTATCGGCAGGCCGGCGACTGCCAGGTCGTGCGCGCGGGAACCCGGCAGCAGATTGTGGAGATCATGAGCGCATTCGCCGAGCAAAAGGCGGTTCAGTTCAGCGATCGCGGCATCCACAATGTCTTCGCAGAGCCGGGCGTGCACGACTTCTTCGTCGATCTTGCGATCACGTCGCTGGACCTGGACGATCCGTGCGTGGAAATCCACGCGCTCTATCTGGACGACAAGGTCCGCGCCATCTGGGCCGGCGGATTTGCCAGCGGGCGGTTTTCGGGCATGTTCAATTCGATCGCCATGGACGACCGGCTGAGCCTGTCGCCGGGGACGGTGCTGTTGAGCGCGGTGGTGGAGCGCTGCTGCGACCAGGGCATCTTGGAATTCGATCTGGGCGTCGGCGATGCGGCCTATAAGAGCGAATGGTGCGACACGGTGGATGACCTGTTCGATACCGTCTATCCGGTGACCGCCGCCGGTCGTATCGCGACACCGGCGATCCGCAGCTTCCTGGCGGTGAAACGGTTCGCAAAGAACAGGCCGATGATCCGCGACGGCTATCGCGGGGCGCGTCGTGCGCTCGGGATCCGGTAACCGTCCCCGCCTCATTCGGGCAGAAGATCGTGCACATTTTCCAGGTTGCGGTCGTCGACGCCGAGGTCGCGCAGATGAGCGAGCGTGTTGCGCACATAATCCACATTGCCGCCGGACCGGCCCCGGCCCTGACCGATCAGCCGGGCCTGGGTCTGCGGGTCCAGCGCACCGGAATATTGCGCATGGTCGCGATCGACCACGTAACACAGGGCCCGCACCGGGGCGTGGGCCGGATCAAGCAGGCGCACCGGCCGATAGACTTCGCGATAGACCATGGTGACCTGCTCGCGGGCGCGCAGGTAGTCGATCACATCGCTGCGATCATTCCCGTGGACGCGGAAGGCGACGCCGCGACAGGAGCCGCCATGGTCGAGACCGAGCACCAGGCCCGGCCTTTCCCGGGTGCCGCGATGCACCCAGGAATAAACGCATAAGGCCCGGTGGGCGCCGTAGAGCCGGGCCGGTACGGTGTCGATGAAAGCAAAGCCCGGCCGCCACATCAGCGATCCGTAGCCGAAGACCCACAAGTCGTCGCGATCTTGGGGGTCGGCGGGCATTAACCGAGCGCCTGTTCCATCAACCGGGCCATGGCGCGGGCGAATCCGGCCGGATCGTCCGGGGCCTCACCGTCGGCAATGCGGGCCTGGCCGAACAGCAGGACCGCCGCGTCCTCCATGGCGTCCGCGCCGCCCGAGGCGCGTTCCGACAGGCGGCGGATAAGCGCGTGCCGGGGATTGAGCTCCAGGATCGGGGCCGAAAGCGGCTGGTCGCCCTGGTTGCGGGCCATGATCTTTTCCAATTGCCGGTCGGGGCCCAAATCCGGCGCCACCAGGCAGACTGGGCTTTCGGCAAGGCGCGTGGAGGCACGCACATCTCCGACCTTGTCGCCGAGTGCCTGTTTGAAATGGGCAATCAGGGTGGCGAGATCGGCATCGCGGACCTGGTCGTCATCCGCCTTGTCGTCCGCGGCGAGGGGGATATCGTCGAGATCGGCGGCGCCCTGGGTCACGGAGCGGAATGGTTTGCCGTCAAAGCCGAGGGCGGTCTGCACCCAGAAGGCGTCGACCGGGTCGGTGAGCAGAAGCACGTCGACGTTACGGGCCTTGAAGCCCTCCAGATGCGGGCTGGAGCGTGCGGCCTCCAACGTATCGGCGAGGATATAATGAATGGCGGTCTGGTTGTCCTGCAGGCCGGCGACATAGTCCGACAGCGTGCGCCATTCGTCGCCGTGATTGGCGGTGCGGAACCGGGCCAGGCCGAACAGGGTATCGCGCCGCTCCATGTCCTCGTAAAGACCTTCCTTCAAGACCGCGCCGAAGGCGTCCCAAAAGGTGCAATAGGCGTCGGCATCCTTGTCGGCGAATTTGCCGAGTTCGGTGAGGATGCGGTTGGTGACCCCTTTCTTGATGGCCTCCAGAAGCGGGCTTGCCTGCAACAATTCCCGTGACATGTTGAGGGGCAGATCTTCCGAATCGATGAGACCGCGGACAAAGCGCAACCAGGCCGGCAGCAGTCTGACCTCGTCTGTAATGAAGACCCGCCGGACATAGAGTTTCATGCGGCCCTTGCGGTCGGGGTCGAACAGGTCGAACGGGCGCATGGTGGGGATGAAGGCGAGAACGGAATATTCCTGCCGCCCTTCCGCGCGATAATGGATCGTCAGGGCCGGATCATCGAATTGGCCGCCGACATGGCCGTAGAATTCCTTGTATTCGTCTTCGGTAATGTCCGATTTCGACCGGGTCCACAGGGCATTGCCGTCGGCGAGTTCGCGCCAGGCGTCGGCATCGAGCTGCTTGAGTTCGATGGGCACCGGAACGTGGGCGGAATAATCGCGCACGATGCGTTCGATCGTCGCCTCCTGGGCGTAGTCGGCGCAGTCGTCGCGCAGGTGCAGGACCACTGTCGTGCCGCGGCTCACCGGATTTTCGGTTTCAGGGGTGACCGAGAAGGTGCCGGCGCCGTCGGAATGCCAATGCCAGGTTTCGTCCGCGCCGGCCCTGGTGGAATAGACGTCAACAGCGCCGGCGACCATGAAGGCGGAGTAAAATCCGATGCCGAATTGACCGATCAGGGCCGAACCGTCGGACGTCTCGTCGAGGGTCTCCAGGAAGGCGCGGGTGCCGGAATGGGCGATGGTCCCCAAATTTGTGACCAGTTCGTCCTTGTCCATGCCGATCCCGTTATCGGCGATCGTCAGGGTTTTGGCTTCCGGATCCGCGCTCAGTCGGATACCCAGTTCGGGATCGTCGCCGAGCAGGCCGGCATCCTGGACGGTCAGATAGCGCAGTTTCTCGCAGGCATCGGCGGCGTTGGAAATCAGTTCCCGCAGGAAGATATCCTTGTTGGAATAAACTGAATGCACCATCAGGTGCAAAAGCCGGGCAACCTCGGCCTGGAAGGGATGGTCGCCCGCCGACGAGGCGGTGGTGGTGGTTTCGGTCATTGTCGTCTCCGTCGCGAAACAGGGTCGGATCGGCGCGATACCGGCTCATAGGGGACGGCGGGCGATCCCGGCATGTCCGGCGAAACAGGCTGATAAATCCGTTGGCGGGCGAAAATCAAGAGATAACAAAAAAGACCGGCCAATGACCGGTCTTTTCAGGTGTACGCGGGGATACAGTCTTTTCAGATCGGAGTGGCCCGGCTCAACCAGAGTCCCCGGGGGGCTGGGGGGCTGATGAAAATCCGAAGCCTCGGCCGAGCCGGGCCGTCTGAGGCAACAGCGTGTATATGGGGATATAAATCCGGCCCTCCAAGGGCCCAATTGGGGCGAAAATGTGATTTCTTTGGCGTCATTTGATGGCCGTCCCGGATCGCGTCACCGCGGAAAAGCAGAACTGGCCACACCAAGCTCCATGCCGCACCGCGGCCAAAGGGGTTGCATCCGGCCCGGATCGCCGCAATCATGCGGTCCCATGACAAACTGACTGACAATAAAAGGAGGCGCCATGAGCGAAATCGACGAAATCCCGTCCCGTCCCGGCGGCACCCCATCGGTTGCCGCCGCACCGCGAACCAATGGCCAGATACCGGGCCTGACGGCCTTCAATCGCCAGGAGCTTTCGGAGATCCTGCGGATCTACGGCCGTCGGGTGGCCGCCGGCGAATGGCGCGATTATGCGATCGACCATCAGCGCGACAAGGCCATTTTCTCCATCTTCCGGCGAACCGCCGAAATGCCGCTTTATCGTATCGAGAAGACACCGAAACTGACGCGCCGGCAGGGCGCTTACAGCGTCATCGCGCCCGGCGGCATGATCTTGAAGCGGGGGCACGATCTGAAAAACGTGCTGCGGGTGTTCGAGCGCGGCAAACATCTCAGATTGGTCAAGGCCTGATCGCCGCCGGATGGGCCGGTCGCATGGGGGTGCGGGACTTGAGACCATGCGACAGCCCGATTTAAAGGCCGGCTCGTGGCAACGGATACCGCCCCGGGCGCCGATTTCATGACTGACCGACCGTGATGAGCGATCCGCCCGCATCCTCGCCGACCGCCGGCAGATCGGCGGTATTGGTGGCCACCAGCCACGTGGTCCGCGGCGGCATAGGTGGTCGCGCCGCAGTGTTCGCACTGGAACGATTGGGCCATCGGGTTTGGTCGGTGCCGACGGTCATGCTGGCCTATCATCCAGGACATGGCCGGAGCGAGAAAATCGCGCCGCCCCGCGCTGCCTTCGAGCGCCTGATCAACGACCTTTTGGCAAGCCCGTGGATTGATGAAATCGGGGCTGTGCTCACCGGCTATTTCGTGGCCCGTTGGCAAGTCGATATCCTGGCCGAATTGATTGACGCGCTCAAACAGCGCAACCGGGACCTGATTTATGTCTGCGACCCGGTGATCGGCGACGACGATCGCCTTTATGTGGCCGAGAACGTGGCACAAGCGGTGCGCGACATGTTGCTGCCAAGGGCGGCGATCGCCACGCCGAACCGCTTCGAACTGGAATGGCTGGCCGGCCGGACATGCGCCTCCAACGCGGCGCTGGCGGTTGCGGCGCGGCAATTGGCGCCGCCGCGGATCGTGGTGACCTCCGCCCATCCCCTGTTGCGCGATCATGCCGCGGCCCTGCTGGTGGAAGATAGTCGGACGTTGCTCGGCGAACACCCGGCGGTTGCCGACCCGCCGCATGGCCCGGGGGATTTAAGCGCCGCCCTGATTGCCGCCTGCGCCCTGCGCGGCACGGATGGTGAAGCGATGCTGCGGCGGACCTTAAGCACGGTCGGTCAGATGATCGGCCAGTCGGAGCGTGCCGGTAGCGACGAACTCGATCTCGCCGCGGGACAGCAAGCCATCTTGTCGCCGACACTGGCCGTGCAGATCCGTCGCCTCGGGGTGTCGTGACGATTATCGGGACGGGGAGTCGCGCATCGGGGTGGCGGCGCGGCCATCGAAATCGACCACATTGTCCGACACCGCGTAGCAGGCCAGGCGGATATATTTCGGTATAGTGATCACCTTGCCGTCCCGTTCGCCCTTCTCGTAATACTGGATCATGCGCTTTTTCAATCCGAGGCGTTCGGCGGCCTCGCGCTGTTTCAATCCCAACGATCTGCGCCATTGGCGAAATTGTTGTGGGCTCATGAGCCTTTATCCTGTGACCATAATCGTGCCGTAAGCGGCCGACAGCTCCTAACAAAGGCTCAAAGAGGGTGCAATGCGCTTCCGTCGCGGATAATTACCGGGATTGCTGCTCATGCTTCTGTTATCCGCCGCCCTTGGTATTAAGGTGCGCGACGTGGCATGGAAGGACATCAGGGGAGGGATCGATGGCGGGTCATGGTTACGAGACCGGGCGGCTGGATCTGCCGTTCGTGGGGCTGGCGACTTTCGGCAAGCGGCCGGTGATTACCGATTGGGACCGGATCGACGCTGATTGTGCGGTGCTGGGGGCGCCGTTCGACGGTGGCACCCAATACCGGTCCGGAGCCCGCTTCGGCCCGCGGGCGATCCGCGAGGCGTCGACCCTGTTCTCGTTCGGCCATGCGGGCGCCTATGACCATGAGGACGACGCCACCTATCTGCCCGACGGCGTGCGCATCGTCGATCTGGGCGATGCGGATATGGTGCATACCGATACCGTCAAGAGCCATGCCAATATCGAATTCGGCGTTCGTAAGATCCTGGCCGCCGGCGCGCTGCCGGTGGTGCTGGGCGGTGACCATTCGGTAAATATTCCTTGCATTGCGGCCTTTGACGGCGAAAAGCCGATCCATGTGGTGCAGATCGACGCCCATCTTGATTTCGTCGACGAGCGCCATGGGGTGCGCCACGGACACGGTAATCCCATGCGCCGGGCGGCGGAGCGCGACTATGTGACCGGTCTGACCCAGCTCGGCATCCGCAACGTGTCGTCAACGGCCCGGGAGGGCTATGACGATGCTCGGCGCATGGGGTCGGACATCCTGTCGGTGCGCCAGGTCCGGGCTCTGGGGGTCGATGCGGTGGTGTCGCGGGTGCCGGCGGGCGCGCGGATCTATGTGACGATCGATATTGACGGTTTCGATCCGTCGATCGCGCCGGGAACCGGGACGCCGAGCCATGGAGGCTTTCTTTACTACGATGTGCTGGAAATCCTGCAAGGGCTTGCCGGCCGCTGTGACGTGGTCGGCGTCGATCTGGTGGAAGTGGCGCCGGATCATGATCCGGCCGGCGTGACCTCAATTCTCGCCGCGCAGGTGCTGTCAAACTTCCTGGGCTTCATTTTTCACCAGCGGCAGAAGGGTGGTTTGGCCAGGTAATACCAAGGGTGGTGGCATTTAACCCATTTTATGGGCCAAAAGTCACGACCCTAGGAACCACGCATATTTCTCTGCGTCATCCCGCTGTCTGCGGCGCATCACGGCGTGCTGCGCAGCGCACGGGATGACGGAGGGATATCTGATTGTTGCCGCTTAATTTAACAGCTAGTTGGACGAGGCCAGCTTGGTGTTTGACTTGTCGCCATTGCCGAGCAGGTCGTCGATCCGGTTGCGTTCGGTATTGAAGGCAGCAAGCATGTTGCCCTTCAGCACCCGGCCGCGGGGCAGGCGGATGCGCATCGGGTCCACATGGCGGCCATTGACCAGAACCTCATAATGCAGATGCGGTCCGGTGGACAGGCCGGTGGAGCCGACATATCCGATGACCCGACCCTGGCGTATCCGAACCCCGGGGCGAACACCCTTGGCCCAGGCGGACATGTGGGAATAGGTGGTCTTGTAGCCATTGGCGTGACGGATCTTGATGTAGCGACCATTGCCGGATCGCCACTTGACCTCCTCGACGACGCCGTTGCCGGCGGCCATGATCGGGGTGCCCCGTGAGGTCGCCCAGTCGACGCCGGTATGCATTTTGTAGTTGCCGAAGACCGGATGACGCCGCATGCCGAATGCGGAGCGGAAGCGACCGCGCGCCACCGGTTTGCGCATCAGGAATTTCTTGGCGCTCTTGCCGCGCTCGTCATAGAAGTCGACATAGCCGTCATCGGCGGTGCGGAAGCGATAAAAGCGGCGAACCGTATCGCCGAGCTTGATCGACGTATAGAGAATTTCACCGGACGCGTCGGCGGTCTCCTCATCGGAATAGAAAATCTGGATCATGTCGCCGGCGCGGATACGGCCGTTGAAATCGACATCGAAGGCATAGATGCGGATCAGGTCGGCGATCAACTCGTCGGGGATCTTTTGTTCCAAGGCGGCCTGATAGATGCTGCGGTAAACGGATAGCAGAGGCCCCGATGACACCACCGTATCGGCGGCCTTGTCGACCTGAACGAGCGCCGCGTCCTGGGGCTCGTCGGCTGCCACAAAACGACCGTGATCAGCCATCGCCGCGGTGGCCAGATGCGCGCCGTCGGCGCTGTAGATGCTGACCCGTACCGGTTCGAACCCGCCGGAAATCGTGGCTTCCGGATCGCTGGACAACCGTATTTTCTGTCCCGTCTTCACTTTGTCGATGGAGAAACTGCGGCGCAGGATGCCGATGATCTCATTGCGGCGGAGGGCGCCGGCGCCGGCCTTTTTCAGGATCTTGGATAAAGTGTCCTTGCGCCCGACAGTGATGGTT
>OZ245042.1:2937500-5254923 GCA_965224185.1 Rhodobiaceae bacterium
GGTAGAGCGTTGGACGAATACTCCCGGGGGTAGAGCACTGGATGGGCTAGGGGTCCCCACAGGATTACCAAACCTAACCAAACTCCGAATACCGGGAAGTACTATCCAGCAGACACACTGCGGGTGCTAACGTCCGTAGTGGAGAGGGAAACAACCCTGACCACCAGCTAAGGTCCCTAAGTCATGGCTAAGTGGGAAAGGATGTGAGAATCCCAAAACAACCAGGAGGTTGGCTTAGAAGCAGCCATCCTTTAAAGAAAGCGTAACAGCTCACTGGTCTAAACAAGGGTTCTTGCGCCGAAAATGTAACGGGGCTCAAGCCATGCACCGAAGCTGTGGGCACGCGCAAGCGTGCGGTAGCGGAGCGTTCCGTAAGCCTGCGAAGGGAGACCCGCGAGGGCTCCTGGAGGTATCGGAAGCGCGAATGTTGACACGAGTAACGATAAAGAGTGTGAAAGACACTCTCGCCGAAAGTCCAAGGGTTCCTGCGTAAAGCTAATCTGCGCAGGGTTAGCCGGCCCCTAAGGCGAGGCCGAAAGGCGTAGCCGATGGGAACCAGGTCAATATTCCTGGGCCTGTGGATGGTGACGAATGCCGTGTGTTGTCGATCCTTACTGGATTGGATCGGCTTCGAAGGCGTTCCAGGAAATAGCCTCCACGTTAAGACCGTACCCTAAACCGACACAGGTGGACTGGTAGAGAATACCAAGGCGCTTGAGAGAACTGTGCTGAAGGAACTCGGCAAATTGCTCCCGTAAGTTCGCGAGAAGGGAGACCTTTGCTTGGGCAACCAGGCAGAGGTGGCACAGACCAGGGGGTGGCGACTGTTTACTAAAAACACAGGGCTCTGCGAAGCCGCAAGGCGACGTATAGGGTCTGACGCCTGCCCGGTGCCGGAAGGTTAAGAGGAGATGTGCAAGCTTCGAATCGAAGCCCCGGTAAACGGCGGCCGTAACTATAACGGTCCTAAGGTAGCGAAATTCCTTGTCGGGTAAGTTCCGACCTGCACGAATGGCGTAACGACTTCCCCGCTGTCTCCAGCACAGACTCAGTGAAACTGAATTCCCCGTGAAGATGCGGGGTTCCTGCGGTCAGACGGAAAGACCCCGTGAACCTTTACTACAACTTCGCACTGGCATTCGTGCCGGCATGTGTAGGATAGGTGGTAGGCTTTGAAGCTCAGGCGTCAGCTTGGGTGGAGCCGTCCTTGAAATACCACCCTTATCTGCATGGATGTCTAACCGCGGTCCGTTATCCGGATCCGGGACAGTGCGTGGTGGGTAGTTTGACTGGGGCGGTCGCCTCCCAAAGAGTAACGGAGGCGTGCGAAGGTAGGCTCAGAGCGGTCGGAAATCGCTCGTTGAGTGCAATGGCATAAGCCTGCCTGACTGCGAGACTGACAAGTCGAGCAGAGACGAAAGTCGGTCATAGTGATCCGGTGGTCCCGCGTGGAAGGGCCATCGCTCAACGGATAAAAGGTACTCCGGGGATAACAGGCTGATGATGCCCAAGAGTCCATATCGACGGCATTGTTTGGCACCTCGATGTCGGCTCATCGCATCCTGGGGCTGGAGAAGGTCCCAAGGGTTTGGCTGTTCGCCAATTAAAGCGGTACGTGAGCTGGGTTTAGAACGTCGTGAGACAGTTCGGTCCCTATCTGCCGTGGGTGTAGGAGAATTGAAAGGATCTGTCCCTAGTACGAGAGGACCGGGATGGACGTATCTCTGGTGGACCTGTTGTCGCGCCAGCGGCATAGCAGGGTAGCTAAATACGGAAAGGATAACCGCTGAAAGCATCTAAGCGGGAAACCCACCTTGAAACGAGTTCTCCCTTGAGAGCCGTGGAAGACCACCACGTTGATAGGCCGGGTGTGGAAGTGCAGCAATGCATGAAGCTTACCGGTACTAATAGCTCGATCGGCTTGATCGCTCTCATTACTCGATGCCCATTTTTGAGAAGCCAGAATTCAGAAACCGGAAGCCAGAAGATCTCCAATTCTGGTTTCTGGCTTCTGATTTCTGGCTTCTGAACACGACCAGTGTTTCATTCCTGTGCTTCGCCGGCCTGGTGGTTCTGGCGAGGGGCCTGAACCCGATCCCATTCCGAACTCGGCCGTTAAACCCCTCAGCGCCGATGGTACTTCGTCTCAAGACGCGGGAGAGTAGGTCGCTGCCAGGCCTGCTAAGCACAGGATTTGATTGAGATCTTCTCTTTACACCGGCCTTCATCGCCTTCGATGTCAAAATCCCTTACAGGCCGATATTTTTGGGCGGCTTTACCACGATAATTCGGTGCGATCTTGTTGCCTCGTATGACGTGGCATGGGTCCGGCGACGGTCGCCTTTTGGAGCCTGAAACGAGGCCGTCCATGTGCCGTATTCCGCTTCTTGTCGCCGCCTTGGTCCTAATAGCCGGTTCATCGACCGCCCAGGCCGCGGCGACATCCGCGGGCTGCCGGTCACTGACCTTCGAGACCGTCCCCATGGTGGTGTGCACTTTCGATGCGCGGCGGGACCGTATCCGGTTGTTTCATTCCGATGCCGGCGGGCGGATCTACGGCGAGTTTGCCCGGCTTTCCAAATCGCTGGCGAAGACCGGAAAGACGCTTGTCTTCGCCATGAATGCCGGCATGTATCATGACGACCGGGCTCCGGTCGGCTATTACGTGGAGGGCGGCAACAGGATATCGGCGATCAACACCAATAAGGGGCCGGGAAACTTTCACCTTCTGCCCAATGGTGTGTTTTACCTTCGCAAAGGGCGCGCCGGCGTGCGGGAGACGCGGGCCTTCATCAAGTCGAATGGCCGGCGGCTGCCGGATTTCGCGACCCAATCGGGACCGATGCTGGTGATCGGCGGCAAGCTGCATCCGGCCTTTTATCCCGACAGCCCCTATAAGAAGCGCCGCAACGGGGTCGGGGTCATGGCCGACGGGCGCACCGTTCATTTCGTCATCGCCGACGCGCCGGTCAATTTCCACACCTTCGCCCGGTTGTTTCGCGACACCTTGCGCACGCCGAATGCGCTGTTCCTCGACGGTTCCGTTTCGAAGCTCTATGCCCCGTCGCTGAAGCGGCATGACCGCGGCCGCGCGATGGGGCCGATCGTCGGGGTGGTGGAATAGACAAACGACAAACGCCGTCGCCGCCGACGCAAATCAGGTCAGTTGCCGCCGCGGATCTTGCAGGCCGGGTCATAGACCGGATGGGGGTTTTGCGGGCTGCCGAAATCAATGAGGCAGCGATCTCGGGGATAATTCAGGTCACCGGGATGCTCAGCCACCGGATCATTGGACAGACAGCCGCTCAAGGCCGGAATGGAGATCGCCAGAAGCGCGATCCGGGAAACAGTTTTCAACAGGTTCATCAATTCGGTCCGCTTGATTGCCGGCGCCCGGCGCTGCCGGTGATCGGTTGCGGTGACCATATCGGGTTCGGCAACGCCTTGTCACCCGGCAATCGGCCGGCCGCCGGTTGATGTGTATCAAGGCCACCGGCCGCCGGAGCCCGATACTTCCGGCGAGACCAATAACGAAGCCGGGAGGCGCCCATGTTCACACGCAAGGTTCATCATGTTGCCTATCGCTGTAACGATGCGCGGGAGACGGTGGATTTCTACACCCGGGTCCTTGGCCTGAATTATGTCATGGCGATGTCGGAAGACCGTGTGCCGTCGACCCACGAACCGGATCCCTACATGCACATTTTCTTCGATATCGGGGATGGAAGCTGCCTGGCCTTCTTCGAGATCCCCAACTCGCCGCCGCCGCAGAAGGATCCCAACACGCCGGCCTGGGTGCAGCATATCGCGCTGGAAGTGGCCGATATGGATACCCTGCTCAAGGCCAAGGCGCATATTGAATCGTGCGGCGTCGAGGTGGTCGGCGTAACCGATCACACTTTGTTCAAGTCGATCTATTGTTTCGACCCCAACGGCCACCGGCTGGAACTCGCCACCAATGTGGGCAGCGATGAGGACCGGGCCAGATTGGCGTCGATTGCCGATGACATGTTGGCGGAATGGAATGCGGGCAAGAAAACCGTCAAATCCGGCGCCTGGGTGCATCGGAAGGAATTTCAGGACTGATAATCACGCAACCGACCGAAGCAGTTCCGGTCAAACCGGTGAATAGACCGCCGATGGCAAAGGCCGAGCGGTCAGGAAATGGCGCTGCGGCGCTTGCCGGCCGGTTTTTGACCGTCATCGGCCGACCGGCCGGCATCCGCGTCATCGGTCACGGTGCCGGCTGATTCCTTCAAGGCTTCCACATCGCGCAGAATGCGGTCGATCAGCGTGACGTCGTCGTCGGATCCGGTGTCTTGGAGATGAGGCGCGGTTTCTGAATTCGGGTTGGCCGCGGGCTCGGCCGACGGTGCTGGGGCGGCTTCCCGTTGCGCCCGCGCCTTGGCCGCCCTGCGCTTGCGGGGCTGCTTTCCTTGCGGTTTATCGGCCGACGCGGCGCTTTCGATCGGGCTCGCTGCCGAATCGGTATCCGGCATGCCGGATGGCTCATCCATCGGATCGGTTGACCGGCCGTCG
Source organism: Rhodobiaceae bacterium (assembly GCA_965224185.1). GTDB lineage: Bacteria > Pseudomonadota > Alphaproteobacteria > Rhizobiales. Next base: position 2,942,040 of record OZ245042.1, read on the forward strand.
CCATTGGCGGCGATGCGGTCCTGGGCCGTCGCGCGCAAGGTCATACCATCCGGATCGGCCAATACGGGATCGGGCGCCTCCGGGACGATTTTCGGCAGCGGGGTGTCCGCAGTGCCACGGTCGCGCTCCACCGGCGGTGCATCCAGTTCGGCGTCGACCGCGTCCCGTGGCGTCATGATGATCGGGGCCAGTTCGGTATCGACGGCATCGGCTTGCGGTTCCGGTTCGGCCGGTGGTTCGGCCGGTGCCGCTTGAGGCCAGGGCACCGCCTGCGGCTCGGAAATATCGCCGACCACTTCGTGCGCTGCGGCTTCCTGCGCTTGCGGAACCTCGCCTCCGGTCAGGTGAATGACCCGCGCCGCGATGTCGCGCAGCCTTTCGCGCAGCATCTCGTTTTCGATGCGTTCGTTTTCGCGGTTGGTGCCGCTCGCCCGTGACAGCACTTCCACTTCGTGGCGCAGCCGGTCCCGTTCGGCGGTCAATTGGGCGATTTCGACTTCCGCAGCCTCGCCATCCGGGCGGCTGACGGTCACCGGGGCATGGTGGTCGGTGGCAGTGTCGCCGGCCTGCAATTCCTGCACCAGACGCTCCAGGCGGGCGACTTCCGCCTGCGTCTCGATTAAGCGTGATTCGCTCTCCAGGCCGGCCGCTTCCGCGTCGCCGGTCCCGCGACCGTCCGATTTCATCAATTCACGTAACTGGTTCAGTTCCGTCGACCGGCGCTCCAGGGCATCATCCCGGTCGGCCAGGTCGGCGGTCAGGCGTTCGATCCGCTTCTGCAGGCCGCGGACCTTGCCCTCCTCGGAGGCCAATCGTGCATCCCGCTGGCGCAATTCGCTTTCCAGCGAGCCAAGTTCGGCGGCGCCGGAGGACAATTTCGCCCGGTCGTCCGCAAGCACCTCCTCCAGGGATTCGATTCGCGAGACATGGGCGGCGAGATCGACCTTGCGGTCACCCAGTTCGGATTTGAGATCGGCGATTTCGACTTCCATCTCCTTGCGCCGCTCCGAAGCGGACATTAAAAGCCGCGCGCTTTCCCGTCGCTTGGACGATACGTCGGACAGTTCCTCGGTGCGCTTGCGCAATTCCCGACGCAGGCCGGCAATGGTCTCCTCAAGATCGTCGATGGTCTCGGATTTGTCGTCGACCTCGGTCGCCAGCACCCGGGCCTCCTCGATGCGGGCGTTCAGGTCCATGTCCTGGCGGTTTTTTTCGCGTGACAATGTGTCCACGCGGCGTTGCAGCCTGGAATTGGTGACCGCGAATTCGGCGCGCAATTGGTCCTTCTGCGCCTCGAATTCGGCATGGGTGGTGGGCATCGTGGCCTGCAGGTCGCGGCGGGTCAGGCGGACCGCCCGGCGCCGGATCGCCGGCAGAATCATCAATGCCACCAGGCCGGCGGTCAGGCAACCGAGCAGAAAGAACATTACCGCCTGAATCACCGTCGCCGTCCTTTGTCGTGGTTGTCGCTCATGGGCCGCATGGTAGAACGATGCCGGCGGCTAGTATAGTAGAACCGAAATATATGGTGTTTTTGCCGACCATCGCCCGTGCGCGGACCCGAACTGGTATCAGGGACCGGCCGCAATGCCAAGGATTATGGGCCGGTCCGGTAAATCAAAAGGGATTCCAGGTCGGATCGGCGGTAAATTTCAAATATCCGAAGTTGACGCCAAGCCGGGCGCCGACCCCGGAGCGGACAGGAACCACAAAAACCTGTTGGTTTTCCAACAGGGTCATGCCGAAACCGCCGACCAGATAGGCCGATCCATTAACCCCGAGGTAGCGGCGGTACATGTCCTCAACCGTGGGCAGATTGTAGATCAGCATCATGGTGCGGGCGCCGTCGGCACCGAAATCCCAGCCGGCGGACGGGCCTTGCCAGAAGACTTTGTGGCTGCCGGCATTGCGCGTGTAGAGCGTGCCTTCACCGTAGCGCAGGCCGGCAACGAAAGCGCCGGAACCTTCCTCGCCGAGAATATAGCCGTTCGGCTGGCCGTAGCGGGACACCGCCTTTTCAACCAGCGTTGCCAGGCCGCCGGACAGATTGCCGAAAAACTGGTGTCCGGTATTGACGATTTCGTTGGTCGAATAGGTGCCTTCACTTCGTTCCGCCAGCGACGGATGGACAAAGGCAAGAACAAACGCCAAAGCCGCGGCCAGATTGAGACAACGATACCACATGATGTAAAACTCCACATAATCCACGGGCCGATCATCGATTGCGGCGCGCGGTCATTAACCGAAGGCTCATGGTTTGCTGGTTGTCTGGAGCAAACCGGAGCGGTTTGGTTAAGCAACACTTGCAGGATTTTGGTTAAGAAATGTCGAAGCCAGATGCGAATCGGATCCCGAACCGCGACCGATCCGGGATCCGCGCGGCCGCCGGGCGCGGCGCGGTGTGGATCATGGTGGCGGCCCTGATGCTGATTGCCGGACCCGCCCAGGCGGGAACCGGACGGCGGGTGATCGCCAATCCTTATACGGGTCTGGCCCTCGACGGGCATGATCCGGTCAGCTACTTCGTCTATGACGCGCCGGCGCCCGGCCTCGCCCGGTACGAATATCGATGGGCCGGTGTGGTGTGGCGGTTTGAGAATGCCGGCAACATGGCCGCGTTCATGGACGCACCCGACGTCTATGCGCCGCGCTTTGGCGGCTACGGGGCGCTGGCCGTCTCCCGCGGATTCACGGCCGAGGGGCGGCCGAAGCTCTGGGCGATCTTCGAAGACAGGCTCTATTTGTTCTATTCACCGGCCAATCGGGCCGTTTGGGCCGACAACCCACAAAAATTCGTCGAACAGGCGGCCCGTCACTGGCCTAAATTGTCGGAAGCCCTGGCCCGGTAGCGGCCACGGGCCGGATACCGGCATCGGCAGGCGAATCAGTCTCGATCAAATGGGTTAAAAGTCGCCGCCCTTGGTATATTGGGTCACCATCAGCGCAATTTGGTATAACGGTATTGCTGAGTGTGATAGCGGGTGATTCGCATATTTCTCCGGAGGCCGAGGCGGTCATGGCTGAAAACGAACAAATGTCTTCCCTTGAATTGGCCGCGTTGCTGTGCAGCCGCGTGTGCCATGACGTCATCAGTCCGGTCGGTGCGATCACCAACGGCCTGGAGGTGATGGACGAGGAGGGGGCGGAGGACATGCGCGAATTTGCCATGGACCTAATTCGCAAGAGCGCCCAGCAGGCTTCCGCGAAATTGCAGTTTTGCCGGATTGCTTTCGGTGCCGCCGGCTCGGCGGGCGCGGAGATCGATCTGGGCGACGCGGAGAAAGTGGCCCGGGGATTCATGGCCGGCGAAAAACCGGACCTGATGTGGCAGGCGCCGAACATCATGGCGCCCAAGGATCACGTCAAGCTGATCTTGAACCTGATGCTGGTAGCCCTTTCAGCGGTGCCGCGCGGCGGCATGGTGGCCGTGAATGTGGACCCGGCGACGCCGCGGTTCCGGTTGGACTGCACCGGTCCGAATGCCCGTGTTCCGGGCGGCATTGCGGACTTGATCGACCATCCGCCGGCTTCGATTGACGCCCATGGCATCCAACCGGTCTATACGGGCATGCTGGCGCGCCAGAGCGGTTTGGCGGTACGGTTTACTCAGGACCAGGACAAGGTCACGGTCGTCGCGGAGCCGGCCTGACCTGCGATCGGCCCAACTCTGGGCGCTCATTTTAAAGACCGCAATCGGTCCCAATCAGCGCTTGCCGCCGATTGGCTACAATCAAAAATTCCATGCATTTGTGCCCGCCGCGCCCGCGATACTCCGCGGCAGCCCCGGCGCCGGTGCCGGTTATACCGGACTGCGTATTGTTTCTGATGGATGCTTTCAGCACTTCTTAACCGTTTCGGGAAACACTTAAAGCAGCGGGACGGAAACTGCCGTCATGACGACTTGCGACACGGGTCTCGGGTCATGCGGATGGGATGTGCAAATGGACGACTTACTACGGGAATTTCTTACGGAGACGAACGAAAGTCTTGATGTTGTCGATGTGGAGCTTGTGAAGTTCGAACAAGAACCGAACAATGCGACCATTTTGGACAACATCTTCCGGCTTGTTCACACCATTAAGGGAACCTGCGGTTTCCTGGGGCTACCGCGCCTGGAGGCGCTGGCCCATGCCGCTGAAACCCTGATGGGCAAATTCCGCGACGGTCATGCGGTGACGCCTGAAGCCGTCAGCGTCATTCTGGCCTCGATCGACCGAATCAAGGAATTGATGACCGAATTGGAGAACAATCAGGGCCAGGAGCCCGGAGGTTCCGATTCGGATCTGATCACCGACCTTGAGCGGATGGCCGGCCTTTCGGAATCCCCGGACGCGGACGGCGAATCGGCTGAAGCGGACGATGAGGCCGATGAGGCCGAAGCGGAGCCCGATCTCGTGCAGACCCTGGAACGGGATCTGCTGCCCGGCGAAGTGCCGCTCGATGAACTGGAGCGGGTGTTCCAGGAAACCGAGGTGGAAGTCGCGCTTCCGGAAACGGAGGCGGTTGCCGAAGCCGCCGGCACACCGAAAGAGGCAGCGCCGGCGAAAACCGAAAGCAAGCAGCCGGCCAAGGCCGAAGCGAAGCCGGCGGACAAAGCCAAATCGGGCGACGGCAAGTCCATTTCCAGCCAGTCGATCCGGGTCAATGTGGAGACCCTGGAACATCTGATGACCATGGTTTCGGAACTGGTGCTGACGCGCAACCAGCTTTTGGAAATCGTGCGGCGTCACGAGGATTCGGAGTTCAAGGTGCCCCTGCAACGGCTGTCAAACGTAACCGCCGAATTGCAGGAAGGGGTGATGAAGACGCGCATGCAGCCGATCGGCAATGCGTGGCAGAAGCTGCCGAGGATCGTCCGCGACCTGGCTCAGGAACTGGGCAAGCAAATCGACCTGGTCATGGTCGGCGCGGAAACCGAACTCGATCGGCAGGTTCTGGAACTGATCAAGGATCCGCTCACCCATATGGTGCGCAATTCCGCCGATCACGGCCTGGAGGAACCGGACGAACGCCGGGCAGCCGGCAAGCCGGAACGCGGTGTCGTTCGCCTGTCGGCCTATCATGAAGGCGGCCACATCATCATCGAAATCAATGATGACGGGCGCGGTATCGCAATCGACAAGATCACCGCCAAGGCGATCGAGAACGGCCTGCATACGGAAGCGGATATCGAGAAGATGTCCGATCAGCAATTGCACAAGCTGATCTTCCATCCGGGTCTGTCGACCGCCAAGGAAGTGACCAACGTATCCGGCCGCGGCGTCGGCATGGACGTTGTGCGGACCAATATCGAACTGATCGGCGGATCGATCGACGTCAAGTCGGTGCCGGAGGAAGGATCGACCTTCATCATCAAGATCCCGCTGACCCTGGCGATCGTGTCTACCCTGATCGTCGAGGCATGCGGCGATCGGTTCGCCATTCCCCAACTTTCGGTGGTCGAACTGGTGCGCGTGCAGTCGAATTCGGAGCATCGCATCGAGCGCATCAAGGATACGCCGGTGCTGCGGTTGCGCAACAAGCTGCTGCCACTCGCTCACATGTCGAAGCTGTTGGGCATGAAATCGGATATCGATGTGGAGGAGGCGCTGGACGCCGACAACGGCTTCATCGTCGTCATGCAGGTCGGTAGCCAGACCTTCGGCGTGGTGGTCGACGGGGTGTTCCATACCGAGGAGATCGTCGTCAAACCGATGTCCTCCATGTTGCGCCATCTGACGATGTTCTCCGGCAACACCATTCTCGGCGACGGCAGCGTGATCATGATCATCGATCCCAACGGCATCGCGCAGGCGATCGGGTCCGATGTGTCTTCGGCGGTGTCGGAAGCGGAGGACGCGCAGGAAGAGCGGGTCGATGTCGGCCATAGCAGCCTGTCGATGCTGTTGTTCCGCGCCGGCAGCAAGGAGCCGAAGGCGGTACCGCTATCGCTGGTCACCCGCCTGGAAGAATTCGATATCGACAAGATCGAACATTCCAATGGCCGCGACCTTGTGCAGTATCGCGGTTCGCTGATGCCGCTTGTGTCGATCGACAGAAGCGTCCAATTGCAGACCGAGGGCACGCAACCGATGCTGGTCTTCTCCGATGCCGGCCGCTCCATGGGCCTGGTCGTCGACGAGATCGTGGACATCGTGGAGGACCGCCTGAATATCGAGGTTGGCGCGGAGACGCCGGGAATCCTCGGATCAGCCGTCATCAAAGGCAAGGCAACGGAGGTGATCGATATCGGCCACTACCTGCCGAAGGCCTTCGAGGATTGGTTCGAGCGCAAGGAATTGAGCGTCGAAGCGTTGACCAAGCGGTTGCTCTTCGTCGACGATTCCGGCTTCTTCCGCAACATGCTGACCCCGGTCTTAAAGGCCGCCGGCTACGAGGTTACGACCTGCCAGTCGGCCGCCGACGCCCTGGAACAGATGGAGCGGTCGCGGCGGTTCGACGTCATCGTCTCGGATATCGAAATGCCGGATATGAACGGCTACGAGCTGGCCGAGCATTTAAAGGCGGATGCCCGCTGGTCGGGAATCCCGGTCATCGCCCTGTCGGCGATCTGCAGCCCGGCTTCGGTCGAACGCGGCCGGCAGGCCGGGTTTGACGACTATGTCGCCAAGTTCGATCGTCCTGGGCTGATCGCGGCCTTGAAGGAAGTAACCATGAGTTCCGATGAATTGGGAGTTGCCGCATGAGCGAACTTGAAGATCTGACTTCGGGCAGCGGCGACGTGGTTCAATACGTCACCGTGATGATCGGTGAGCAATTGTTCGGGCTGCCGATAGAACGGGTTCATGATGTCTTCATGCCCGACCAATTGACGCGGATTCCGCTGGCGGCCGAGGAAATCGCCGGCGTGCTGAACCTGCGCGGGCGGATCGTCACGGCGATCGACATGCGCTGCCGGCTGAATTTGTCGCCACGTGGCGACGATGATGGATGCATGGCGCTCGGGATCGAATACCGTACCGAATCCTACGGCCTGATCATCGACCAGGTCGGCGAGGTGCTCAGCCTGCCCACGGACGGCAAGGAGCCGAGCCCGGCCAATCTCGACAAGAGGTGGGCGTTGATATCAGGCGGTGTGCATCGTCTGGACGGGCAACTGATGGTCATCCTCGATGTCGACAGGCTGTTGGAGATGATGACGGAACCGATGGCCGCGTAGCCGGTCTGCATGAGGTATTAAGATGAAACATTGTCTGGTGGTCGACGATTCGAGTGTCATCCGCAAGGTGGCCCGCCGTATCCTGGAAGATCTCGACTTTCAAATCTCGGAAGCCGAAGACGGCCAGGAGGCGTTGATAGCGTGCCGCCGCAACATGCCCGACGCTATTCTGCTCGACTGGAACATGCCGGTGATGGACGGGCTGGAATTCCTTACCGCGCTGCGCAGTGAGGAAGACGGGTCGCTGCCGAAGGTGGTCTTCTGCACGACCGAAAACGACGTTTCGTATATTGCCCGGGCCATGCATGCCGGGGCCAACGAATACATCATGAAACCATTTGATCGGGACATTGTGGAAGCAAAGTTCCAGGAGGTCGGGCTAATTTGATCGGGACCGGATTTTGGTAATGAACACCCCTTTGAAAGTAAACGCGGATGCCGCGGTACCGGTCACCGATCCGATCCGGGTGATGGTCGTCGACGATTCGGTCGTGGTGCGCGGTCTGGTGTCCCGCTGGGTGGATTCGGATCCGGAACTGGCCGTCGTGGCCACCCACCGGAACGGCAAACTGGCGGTTGACGATATCCTACGCTCCGATCCTGATGTCGTGATCCTCGACATTGAGATGCCGGTCATGGATGGATTGGCGGCCTTGCCGCTGATGCTTGAGCACAAGCCGGATCTGGTGGTCGTGATGGCTTCCACGCTGACCCGTCGCAACGCCAAGATCAGCCTGCAGGCGCTGTCGGCGGGTGCGGCCGACTATGTACCCAAGCCGGAATCCAATTCCGGGGTCACAACTTCTACGGATTTTCGCCGGGAACTGATCGAAAAGGTACGCCATCTCGGCGACCGGGCCCGGCATCGCAAGAAACGCGGCCTGACGCCTATCGCGCGCGTCGCCAACCATCGTCCGGCCAAGCTTCGTGACAAAGCCGATGCGCCGGCCAAGCCGGTGGCAGGGTCAGGCCATGGGGATATCAAGCTGCGCCCGTTTTCGGCGATCGCGCCCCGCGTGCTGACGATCGGCAGTTCCACAGGCGGCCCGCAGGCGCTGGCGGCCCTGTTCACGGAAATCGGCCCGGCGATCGATCAAGTTCCGGTTTTTGTCATTCAGCATATGCCGGCTTCCTTTACCGCAATCCTCGCCGAGCACATTTCGCGGACTTCGGGTCGGCCGGCGGCGGAAGGACAGGACGGCGAGGTCATCGGACCCGGCCGGATCTATGTCGCGCCCGGCGGGCGCCACATGACTTTGAAGAAAAGCGGCGTCGGTCACGTCATTCGATTGAATGACGACCCGCCGATCAATTTCTGCAAGCCTGCGGTCGATCCGATGTTCGAGGCGGTGGCGGAGATATACGGGTCGGCGGCGCTGGCCCTGGTGTTGACCGGAATGGGCCATGACGGCGCCGGCGGCACGCGGCGTATCGCCCATGCGGGCGGTTCGGTCATTGCCCAGGACGAGGCATCCAGCGTGGTCTGGGGCATGCCGGGCGCCGCGGCGCAGACGGGATTGTGTTCAGCGGTGCTGCCGCTGACGGATATCGGGCCGAAAATTGTAAGATTGTTAAAGGGGAGGCGTTAAGTGACACCGGCTGAGTTGGAGTATATCCGTGGATTCATCAAGGACCGGTCCGGCCTCGTTTTATCCAACGAAAAGAAGTATCTGTTGGAAAGTCGCCTGACGCCGGTGGCCCGCAAGGCCGATCTGGAAACCTTGAGCGACCTGGTCGCGGCGCTGAAAAACCCGGCCAAGAAGCAGCTTCACGAGGATGTCGTGGAAGCGATGACGACGAACGAATCGTTCTTCTTTCGCGACAAGACGCCGTTCGATCATTTCAACGACACCATGGTGCCCCATTTTCTGGACGCCCGGCGGTCGGCGCGGCGCCTGCGGATCTGGTGTGCCGCCGCATCGACCGGACAGGAGCCCTATTCGCTGGCGATCTGCCTGAAGGAGATGGCGGCGAAGGTCAATGGCTGGACCAGTGACATTCTGGGGACGGACCTGTCGGCGGATGTTCTGGAAAAGGCGAAGGTCGGTCTTTACAGCCAGTTCGAGGTTCAACGCGGCCTGCCGATCCAGCTGCTGTTGAAATATTTCACCCAGACCGGCGATACCTGGCAGATCAACGGTGATCTCAGGGCCATGATCAAGTGGCGCCAGTTCAACCTGCTGGAAAGCTATCGCAGCCTGGGACGTTTCGACATCATCTATTGTCGCAACGTGTTGATCTATTTCGATCAGGAGACCAAATGCGACGTGCTCGATCGGATGGCGGCACAGTTGGAACCGGATGGCTATCTGGTTCTCGGCGCGGCGGAAACCGTGGTCGGCCTGACGGACACCTTCAAGCCGGTGTCCGGAAAGCGCGGTCTTTATCAAAAGAACGCCGAAGCGGTCGGCGCCGGGCAACAGCCGCCCCTGCGGGCCGCGGCGAGCTGAGCGCGGCCCAAACTTCCCTTTCTTTCATTTTCATCTGATTGTCGATGCGCGTCGGCCCGCGGAAACCGGGCGGCGCGCATTGTGCTCCGTGCTTGCCGGTGTCCCCGTATTCAGATCCCGCTCGTGAAACGGCCGGGGAAACGGGCGCCATTCAGGCAAAACAAAACCCCGCCGGACTGTCATATCCGGCGGGGTTTGTTGTCGGCGTTTGGTGTCGCCGGCGTCAGGCGCTTTCTCGAATATCCTCGTCTTCCGGTTCGCGCAGCACGTAGCCGCGACCCCAGACGGTCTCGATGTAGTTGCGTCCACCGGTGGCCGCGGCCAGTTTCTTGCGCAGCTTGCAGATGAAGACGTCGATAATCTTCAGTTCCGGCTCGTCCATGCCGCCATAGAGGTGGTTCAGGAACATTTCCTTCGTGAGCGTGGTGCCCTTGCGCAGCGAGAGCAGTTCCAGCATCTGGTATTCCTTGCCGGTCAGATGCACCCGCTGGCCGTTGACCTCAACGGTTTTGGTGTCGAGATTGACCGTCAGGTCGCCGGTGGTGATCACCGATTGGGCGTGACCCTTGGAGCGGCGCACAATGGCATGGATCCGGGCGACCAGTTCGTCCTTGTGGAACGGCTTGGTCATATAGTCGTCAGCCCCGAAGCCCAGTCCGCGTACCTTGTCCTCGATCCCCGCCAGGCCCGACAGAATCAGGATCGGCGTTTTGATCTTGGAAACGCGCAACGTGCGCAGAACTTCATAGCCCGACATATCGGGCAGATTCAAATCCAACAATATGATGTCGTAATCGTATAGCTTTCCCAGGTCGATGCCCTCTTCCCCGAGATCCGTCGTGTAGACGTTGAAGCTTTCCGACTTCAGCATCAACTCGATGCTTTGCGCCGTGGCGCTATCGTCCTCGATAAGCAATACCCGCATTCCGATTCCCTCGTATTCCGACCGCACCCCTTCTGGGTCACGGATCACGCGATCGTTGCGACGACATGTTTAACCCGACTCGAATCCTATCGCGCCATTGGTTAACAAAATCTGATTCGCAACCGCAAGCTCTTTAAGGCGTAATCTCCAGAAAATCGCCCATGGCATTGAAAATCCCAAAAGAATCTTATTCAGACTTCCTAAAAAATTACTTTAAGAAATCGTTGCAAGAGATTCTGCAGATTCTCACTCTTCCATAGCCGCGCCAAACTCGGCGTTCGTTTACTCCGCCTTAAGCCCTCTCGTTAATATTCTTCGACAGGCGTAAACGATTGGTTACCGTGGAACCAACGAATCACAGTCAGGGATGAAATTTGGACCTTTTGGCCAATCATATCGCGGCAATCGAGCCCGTGGAGATCTATGGCCGGGTCGCCGCGGTGCAGGGCCTGCTGGTGGAAGTCGTCGGTCCGGTCCACGAAATGCGCGTCGGTGCGCGGCTGACGGTGGAGGATACCGGTGCCAAACCGGTGCAATGCGAGGTGGTCGGATTTCGCGACGATCACGCTTTGTGCCTGCCGTTCGGCGGCCTGGAAGGCGTGCGCATGGGGTGCCGGGCCGTGGTGACGGCGCGCGACAGCGTCATCCGACCGTCCAGGTCCTGGCTTGGCCGGGTGGTCAATGCCATGGGCGAGCCCCAGGATGGGGGCGCCCCGCTCCTGCCAGGCGCGGAGGCCTATCGCTTGCGCGCCTCGCCGCCGCCCGCCCATGATCGAACCCGGGTCGGCGGCCCGATCGATCTCGGGGTGCGGGCGCTGAACACGTTCGTGACCTGCTGCCAGGGTCAGCGCATGGGGGTTTTCGCCGGCTCCGGGGTCGGCAAGTCGGTGCTGTTATCGATGCTCGCCCGCAACACATCGGCGGATGTGGCGGTGATCGGCCTGATCGGCGAGCGCGGCCGGGAGGTGCAGGAATTCATCCAGGATGATCTGGGCAGCCGGGGCATCGAGCGCTCGGTCGTGGTGGTGGCGACGTCGGACGAATCGGCGTTGATGCGCCGCCAGGCGGCCTATCTGACCCTGTCGATCGCCGAGTTTTTCCGCGACCAGGGCGACAATGTTTTGTGCCTGATGGATTCGGTGACCCGTTTCGCGCAGGCGCAGCGGGAAATCGGCCTGTCAGCCGGTGAACCGCCGACTTCCAAGGGCTATACGCCGACCGTTTTCACCGAATTGCCGCGGCTATTGGAGCGCGCCGGCCCCGGTATCGCCGGCAGCGGCAGCATCACCGGATTGTTCACCGTCCTCGTGGAGGGGGACAATCACAACGAGCCGATTTCGGATTCGGTGCGCGGCATTCTCGACGGACATATCGTCATGGAGCGGGCGATTGCCGAGCGCGGGCGCTATCCGGCGATTAATATCCTGCGGTCGGTATCGCGAACCATGCCGCGCTGTGTCCCGGATGCGGTGCGGCCGCTGGTTCAAGACGCCCGCCGGCATATGGCGACCTATGCGGACATGGAGGAATTGATCCGGCTCGGCGCTTATCGATCGGGCAGCAATCCGGATGTCGACGCGGCGATCGCCATGCACGAGCCGCTGGAAACCTTTCTAAACCAGGAAAAAGACGACGCGACTACGATAAAAGACGGATATTCCCGTCTTGCTCACCTTTTGGAAATGTCTTGCGACTACGATGCCGACAACTCGGGGAGTATTGAGTTATGAAGTCGCGAGAAAGTCTGATCCGCCTGAAGCGTTTCCAGGTCGACGAAAATCGTCGCCAGGTGGCGCAAATCGAAACCATGATGGGCGAGTTCGAACGCATGGCCAGCGAACTCGACCAGCAGATCGTCGCCGAGCAGGAGCGCGTGGGGATTTCCGACGTTACCCATTTCGCCTATCCGACCTTCGCAAAGGCCGCCATGACCCGGCGCGACAATTTGCGCCAGTCGGTGGAGGAATTGCGCGAGCAGTTGGAACCGGCGCAAGACAAGCTCGCCGAGGCGGTGGAGGAGTTGAAGAAGGTCGAACTCCTCGAAGAGCGCAATAACGGCCGCGCCCGTGACGCGGAGGAGCTTGCCGAGCAGGACGTGCTCGACGAGATTGCCGGCCGCCAGGCGATGCAGCGCTAACCTATTTCCTTGCTATTTATTGTTGACGACCGGTCCGGCAGCAGCCTGGCCGTATAAAGGCGTTCGTAATACGTTCGCGCTTGTGTGGCGATCGGCTTCAAATTGTCGGGCAGGCTGTCGAAATCGGCCGGCTCGGAGGGCGGGCCGAACCCGGTCGAGGCCTCCACCGCTCCATACCAGTGTTTCGCCCAGACCCCGTCGGTGGCGCGGCGGCCCGGCGGCCATGTAAGCATGGTGTCGGTATAGGTGATGCCGAGCGATCGGCACAGGGCCTGCAACATGCCGGGCGGGTCCCGCAGGACGTCATAGGCGTCGATCACCGGTGGAGGCGCGCCGGCATGATCGGCGACGCGATCGAAGATGTCCGCCTGTTCGACAAATCCGATATCCCGCAAGTCCACGTCCTGGCGCTTGGCGACGTAGGAGGCCAGCACGTTTTCCGGGCGTCGGATGAGAAAAGCATGCCTGACGTGATCGAACCAGCCGCGGTCGATCTGCGGCACCATATGGTGGGTCATGTGCTTCTGGTAGAAGACCGGCCGGTCGTCGGGGACCGGTCCGATCAGAGATCGGATGACGACCGCCGGATCGGTCTCTCCATCGGCGATAATCTCGCCCGCCAGCGGATGGTTCAGGCCGGTCAGTTGCAGGTAGGCGGCATAGAACGGTTCATCGACCACATGACAGTCGGGCCGGTTGCCGAAGGCGCGCATCATGGCGGTGGAGATATTGCGCGGCCCCGACCACATGGCGATCCGCGTGGCGCCGGCGGTCATGGACGCACCACCGAATTGCGTGCAAGGGCCTTGTAGAGGGCTTGCAGGCGTTCTGTCATCGGACCCGTGGCCGGCCCGTCAGCGGCGCCGATTTTGCGGCCATCCACGTCGATCACCGGAACCAGGCCGGCGAAGGTTCCGGTGACGAAGGCCTCGTCGGCACCATAGACATCGGTCAGCGAAAACCGCTTCTGGCGCACGATCATGCCGTTATCCTCAGCCACACGGATGACATTGCAGCGGGTGATGCCGCCGAGGCAATAGGTGCCGTCGGAGGTCCATATCTCGCCGTCCCGGACGATGAAAAAATGGGTGGAATTGCAGGTGGCGACGCAGCCTTGCGGGTCGAGCATCAGTGCTTCGTCGGCACCGGCCTTGGCAGCCTGGATACAGGCCAGGATGCAGTTCAGCTTGGAGTGTGAGTTCAGTTTCTGGTCCTGCATGTCGGGCGCGGTGCGGCGCACATGGACCGTAAACAGGCGGATGCCGGCGGCGCTCACATCGGGCTTCGGCGCCTTGTATTCGGGAATGATGACCACGGTGGCCGGGCCGATCGTCATGCGCGGGTCCTGGTAGGGGGTCGCCTTGACGCCGCGGGTGACCATCAGCCGGATATGGACGCCATCGGTCATATGGTTGGCGGCCAGGCAATCGAACAACCGCGCTGTCATGGCCTCAGCCGTCAGTCCGATATCCAGATCAAGGGCCTTGGCGCCGTCATAGAGCCGTTTGAGATGGGCTTCCAGGAAAGCGATGCCGCCATCGATAACCCGCAGGCCCTCCCAGATGCCGTCGCCGAGAATGAAACCGGAATCGAAGACCGACACCATGGCCTTGTCGCGCGGCAGCAAATCGCCGTTGACGGAGATCAGGATCCCGGCATTGCGCGGATCGTCGGCATAGTCATGGGTTCCGGTCGACATGGTCGGGCCGCTTCTTGTTTTGCTCGCAATCCTGTGTCACACGGGTCTCGGCAATTGGCAAGGGGCGGATTGCAGCCCTTTGCCGATCGTCCGAGGTCTTTTCGAGATTGAGCAGATTTCCATGCATGTCGTGACGCCGCTATTGCTGCTGGTGGGTGCGTTCAGCTTCGCTCTGGGCATCACGCTGCCGCTCATGCGGTTTGAAAAACTGTATTTCTTCGAGGAGACGCCGAACCTTTTGGAGATCATCGCCGGGTTGAACGACGAAGGGGAATGGCCCTTGGCGATCGTGGTCGGCCTGTTCTCGGTGGTGTTGCCGGGATTGAAACTGGCCACCTTGTTCATCGCCGGATTTTCCGGGCGCGAGGGGATGCCGATCCGATGGCTGTCGGCGATCGGCAAGTGGTCGATGATGGATGTGATGCTGGTCGCCTTGGTGGTCTTTGCCGCCAAGACCAGCGGCCTTGCCAGCGCCGTGACCTTGCCGGGTATCTGGTTTTACGCCATGGCCACTGTGGCGACGGCGGTGGCGGCAATCCAGGTGCGCCGGTAGGGGTCAGTCTCCGGTGGCCGCGGCCGGCTCGCGGCTGATCAGGCGTTGCGGCAGCTTTTTGCGCCATTGCGCCAAGGTGGCCTCAGAAAACCGGATACGGGCGTCCAGGCTGCGTTCGGCCCTGAGGCGCGGGTCGATATAGTCGGTTTGGTCGAGGCGATCGGAATAGCCGAAGATTTCGAAATCGGCGGTATAAAGCTGCCTTATCCTGTTTTCCAAGACGGGCGTGTAAAAGCGGTCGAGCTTGTCGCCGGCATTGCTGGCGTTTTTCGATACGCTCAGGGCCATATGGGGATTTCTGAAGATGGTGCGCAGGATATCCGGCATGTCGTCGCCAAAGCGCTCCAGATGGCCGATATAGAGCGGCTGTAGCAGGGACGGGCCCAACAACATGTGCTGCGGGCGCCAATGGACATTCAGCCGTGCCGGGTTTTCGGTACAGATCAGATCGACGAATTGCTCGAAGGACACATCGGTGTCGTCGGCGAGACCATGGCGACCCAGGAATTGCAGGCGGGCCCGGTTTTGCGAATGGATGTTGGGGAACTTGTTCAAGAATGCCGATAACACACGCACAAATGGATTGCGGACGATGGAAAAGCAGAAATAGGGCTTTTGCGGCTGAATGGCATCAAGGGTGTTGTCGAAGGGCATGTTTTCGACACCCCGGGGGATCCGGACCTCTTCGATCGCGCCGGTTTTCTGATAGACCTCATTTTGCCACAGCACGGTCTTGATGGTGGTGCAGGCACATTTCGGATTGTTGACATAAATATAGTCGTGCGCGTTGGACAATCGAAACGCGGACAGAACAGACCGGATGTTTTCGGTTGCCGGCATGGTGGTGACGCTCGCTGATCGAAGATTATCGCGCTTGTCGTGACCAGTTGGCCATCGGCTGTCAACCGATATCAACGATTGGCCGGGTCAATCCGGGCGGCGGATCATCGAAAAACAATCCAGTTCCTTTTCCTCGCCCCAATCGAGTTTTTCCTGGTGGATCACCTCCAGGCCTTCCTTTTGCGCATAATGGCGAAACAGTTCGGCCGACATGAAATTCCGCGAATGGGGATTATTATACCAGGTGTCGGTCGCCAAGTAGTTGGAATGGTGGAAAAAGGCCAAGCAGCCGGGCCGAAGCACGCGGGTCAGATCCGCCAGATAGGCGCGCACCACATCGCTGTCAAAATGCACCATGGCGTCGAAACAATAGACGAAAGTCGCCCATTGATCGGGCACCGGTCGTAGGTCGTATCCGTTATTGGTGGAGAACTGGAAGTTGCTATTGGCGGCAAACCGCTCCTTGCAGATGTCAATATTTCCTGCTTGATAATCCAGCAAAAACAATTTGTTGGCGACTTCCTTCAATTTTTCCGAATTGCGGCCCTGTCCGGTAGCCAGATCCACCGTTTGGTCGAAATCGATACTATGTCCGGTATTTTTCGCGGTTCGGGCAAAAAAATCGGTGATCCGCCTCCAATGGGCATCCATCCTTGGTTCGGCGTTGCTGAAATAGGGTGATTCCGGGATCCAGGGCTTGCCAGTCCCTTCCGCCAGTTTTTCCAAATCATGCGCCATTGTGTTCCCAAGAAGAGTGGTCGTTGACAATTCGGTTGGTGATTGCGGTCCGTCGGTCATCGCAGCCCGCAAGAACCACGATTTATAAGTAATACTCCGGGGAATGCACAGAATTTTTTCGGGCCGCCGCCGCCGCCGCCGCTGTCGTCTGGCGGAAAAGAATTCTCAGACGATCGGAATATGCGGCGCCGCCGTCCGCGGCAACAGGCCGATGAGCCGGGGATCGTCGAATACTTCCACCGAGCGGGCATAGGGGGTGAAGCCGTTGCGGCGATAAAAGGCCAACGCGCCCGGATGATCGAGGGTGCAGGTGTGGACCCAGACACGCTCGATGCCGGGCCGCCAGGCCCGTTTCAGCGCTTCAGCCATCATCCACCGCCCGAGACCGCGACCGGTTTCGCCGGGGACAAAGCCGAAAAACGCGATTTCGCAACATTTCGGCTGGCGGAAGTCGAGCTCCAACAGGCCGATATCCCGGTCCCCGCGCCGCGGCGCCGCAATGTCCAGCGCGGGGTCGTGAAGGATTGCCTCCAATGCCTCCGCGTCCAGGGCCAGGCGGGAAAACCACAGCCAACCGGCGCCGATCCGGCGGAACAGATCGAGATACCAATCGGGTTCCGGGTCGGCGACATCGACCAGATCGATACCGTGGGGCGCTGCAGGACTTTCAAGGTCCGGTGCCTGGAGCATGTGCAGGGTGGTAACGATTGAGGCGATCTTGCCGGTGGCGACCGGCGTCTCGCCGTCTGTGACGGACCCTTGCATCTATGCGTCTTCCAGGCGGGTGGCCAATCGAACTGCGTCATTTGTCCGCTGCGGCGACAAGGTGCTTGTGTGACGGCAACGGACGGAGGACACTTGGCGGCAATACATCCCATCCGTCAAGCCTTGACGGCTGGACCATGAACCGCCGAGGTGAATCAAGATGTCAAAAACCTATGTTTTGACGGCCCTCAGCCATGACCGGCCGGGCGTCGTGGAGCAATTGGCGCAAGTGGTCGCCGATCATTCGGGCAACTGGATCGACAGCGCCATGGCGCGCCTGGGCGGTGAATTCGCGGGCATCCTGCGGGTGACCGTTCCCGATGAAAGCGTGATCGCCCTGGAGAAGGCTCTGTTCGACCTGGCCAATGACGGCATCACCGTGTTGTGGCAGCACGACGAAACGCGGCCGACAGGACCAGGCCGCGCCGCCCGTATCGAGTTGACCGGACAGGATCATACCGGCATCGTGCGTGATGTCAGCCATGTGTTGACGGAGCATGGTGTCAGCGTCGATCGCCTGGATACATCGATCTTTTCCGGCAGTATGAGCGGCGAGGCGATGTTCTCCGCCGTCGCCGACATCAACCTGCCCGATTCGCTGGATGTAGGTGATCTGCGCGACGCCCTGGAACTGATCGCCAACGACATCATGGTGGATATCGAATTGAAGGAAATCGAGGGGTGACGCGCGCGCCATTGAGGCCCTTGTCGGCGCTTCACAAAATGTTTAGGCGGCTAAGGGTGCAAATTCGGTATATTCGTCGTGGTGCGCCATCGAGCGCTGTTTACACTGACCATCGAGGTTTCTGATGGGCGGAGAGACCATCCGGGTGAGCACGCTGACTTGCCCGCAATGCGGACACAGTCAGGCCGAGACAATGCCTGATGACGCCTGCCAGTGGTTTTATGACTGCGCCGGCTGCGGAGTGCTGCTGAAGCCGAAGCCTGGCGATTGCTGCGTCTATTGTTCCTACGGGACCGTCCCCTGTCCGCCGATCCAGGCCGGCGGGCCGGCCTGTTGCGGGTGAGGGCGGCAATCGCTTACGGACCCGCCCGGCGGTCGAAAGTCGCCATGCTCCTTTCCCTCAGACGCTCGACAGGGTTTTCAGCCGCGCCTGCGGATGCACTTCGTTCTGGCTCATCACCGTGGTCTGGGAGCGGAAGCGCTCGACGATGGAGCGCACGAAGGGCCGGGCGGCGGGAGAGGTGAGCAGGACCGGCATTTCGCCCTGCTGGGCGGCCTCCTCGAAGCGCTCGCGGACGCCGTTGACGAAATCCTGCAGCGTCGACGGCGCCATCGCCAATTGCCGATCCTCACTATCGCCGACAATCGCCTCGGCGAAAGCGGCCTCCCATTCCGGGGACAGGTTGATGATCGGCATGTAGCCGTTGGGGTTCTGGTTGGCGGCGCAGAGCTGGCGGGCGAGCCGTGCACGGACATGTTCGGCGATGTGCTGCGGATTGCGGGTGGCGGCGGCGCCTTCGGCGATGCCTTCCAGGATGGTGCTCAGATCGCGGATCGACACCCGTTCCGTCAGCAGGGTCTGCAGGACCCGCTGGATGCCGGAAACCGAAATCTGGGAGGGCACGATGTCCTCCACCAGCTTGGCCTGGTCGCCGGGCAGTTCCGACAACAGCTTCTGCACATCGGCATAGGAGAGCAATTCGGCGACATGGGCCTTGATGGTCTCGGTCAGGTGGGTCGACATGACCGTCGCCGGGTCGACCACCGTATAGCCCTTCAAGGAGGCTTCCTCGCGCAGATCGGCCTCCACCCAGGTGGCCGGCAGGCCGAATGTGGGTTCGGTGGTATGCTTGCCGGGCAGTTCGATACGGTTGCCGGCCGGGTCCATGACCATGAACATGTTGGGGATCACCGTGCCACGTCCGGCCTCCACTTCCTTGACCTTGATGACGTAGTCGTTGCCCTCGATCTGCACATTGTCGAGGATGCGCACCGGCGGCATGACGAAGCCCATATCGACGGCGAGTTGCCGGCGCAGGCCCTTGATCTGCTCGGTCAATTGGTCGTGCTCGCCGTTTTCGTTGATCAGCGATAACAGCGCATAGCCGAGTTCGATCCGCAATTCGTCCATTTTCAGGCTGTCGGAAATGGGCGCTTCCGTCGGTTCGGCCTCCACCTTGGCGGCGGCCTCGGTTTTCTCCTGTTCGATGATGTCGGCCTTGTGCCGGCGGTCGGCCTTCCAGGCCAAGGCGGCGGCAACAGCGGCAAGCGCCAGGAAGGGCAGCATGGGAATGCCCGGCAGGAAGGCCATCACCGCCATGACGAAAGACGACATGCCAAGTGCCTTGGGATAACCGGACAATTGCTTCATCAGCGCCTTGTCCGCGGCGCCCTGGACACCGGCCTTGGAGACCAGCAGGCCGGCGGCGGTCGAGACGATCAGCGCCGGGATCTGCGACACCAGGCCGTCGCCGACGGTCAGCAGGGTGTAGGTGTGACCGGCATCGGCGAAGGACAATTCCATCTGGGCGACGCCGACGACCATGCCGCCGATAATGTTGATGAAGGTGATCAGCAGACCGGCAACGGCATCGCCACGAACGAATTTCGAGGCCCCGTCCATGGCGCCGTAAAAGGCCGATTCGTCTTCCAGGTTGCGGCGCCGCTCCCGGGCCTGGTCCTCGTCGATCAAACCCGCCGACAGGTCGGCGTCGATCGCCATCTGCTTGCCGGGCATGGCGTCCAGCGTGAAGCGGGCGGCGACTTCGGCAATGCGCCCGGAGCCCTTGGTGATGACCACGAAATTGACGATCACCAGAATGGCGAAGACGATGATGCCGATGACGAAATTGCCGCGCATCACGAAATTGCCGAAGGCCTGGATAACGTGGCCGGCGGCGTCCGTGCCTTCATGGCCATTGGCGAGGATCAGCCGCGTGGAGGCGAGATTCAGGGCCAGACGCAGCATGGTGGCGATCAGGAGGACCGTGGGAAAGGCGGAAAATTCCAGCGGCGTCTGGATGAACAGGGCGGTCATCAGGATCAGCACGGCAAAGATGATCGACACGGCCAGGAACAGGTCCAGCGCGAAGGCCGGCATCGGCAGGATCAGCACCACCAGGATGACGATCACCGCCATGGCCAGGGCCAGGTCGCCACGGCGGGCCAATTGCCCCAGTTCGGCCAATGTCGGCAAGCGCGGTCCGTCCAACGGCGCGGATGGGGGCGCCGTCTGCTCAGCCGGTGGCGGGTCAGCGGCGGTGATATCGCTCATATTGTAGAGCCCTTAAAGGTCACGTCGTACCGGCCGCTCCGATCATGCCGATGCCAGACGGGTTTCGCCGGGACCGGGGATCGGTACGCCGTCGCCGGCATACAGATTCAGCTTGTTGCGCAGGGTGCGGATGGAGATGCCGAGAATCTTGGCCGCATGGGTGCGGTTGCCCAGGCAATGATCGAGCGTATCGAGGATCAGGTCGCGTTCCACATCGGCGACGGTGCGGCCGACAAGGGACCGGCTTACGGCGTCGGCCGTCATGGCGGCGCGAGCCGCCGGATCGGCCGTGGCGATCGGATCCACCGGACTGCCGTCGGGGGTCAGGATGGCTTCGGGACCGATGTCCGGGCCGGCGGCCAAAAGCACCGCCCGGTGCATGGTATTTTCCAGTTCGCGCACATTGCCGGGCCACGGATTGGCGACCAGGTTGCGGCGTGTTTCGTCCGCCAGGGGACGGTCCGGCAGGCCGTTGGCCTTGGCGTAAAGCGCGATGAAGTGCTCCGCCAGGTCCAGGATGTCATCCGGCCGGGCCCGCAGGGGCGGGATTTTCAAATTGACGACGTTGAGCCGGTAAAGCAGGTCTTCGCGGAAGGCGCCCTCGCGCACCGACTTTGCCAGGTCGCGGTTGGAGGTGGCGATCACCCTTATATCGACGGAGACCGGCTTGGTGCCGCCGACCCGGTCGATCACCCGTTCCTGGAGCGCGCGCAGCAATTTCGCCTGCAGGCGGACATCCATTTCGGAGATCTCGTCGAGCAGCAGGGTGCCGCCGCTCGCCTCCTCGAACTTGCCGACCCGCCGGGCGACGGCGCCGGTAAAGGCCCCCTTTTCATGGCCGAACAATTCGCTTTCCAGGAGGTTTTCAGGAATGGCGGCGCAGTTGACGCTGACAAAGGGCCTGTCGGCACGGCGGGAATTGCCGTGCACGTAGCGGGCCAGCACTTCCTTGCCGGTGCCGCTCTCGCCGGTGATCAGCACCGAGGCCTCGGAGCCGGCGATCTGGCGGGCCAGCTTGACCACGGCGATCATGGCGGAATCGGATACGACAAGGTCCTGACGGTCGTCGGCGACCGCGGCGAGCACGGCGGCGATCAGTTCGGGATCCGGCGGCAGCGGGACATATTCCTTGGCGCCGGCGCGAATGGCGTCGACGGCGGCGGCGGCATCGGAGCGCACGCCGCAGGCGATCACGGTGGCATGGATGCGTTCGGCCTTGAAGGCGGCGATCAGGGCGGCGATGTCCAGGTCGACATCGACCATCACCAGATCGGCGCCGGCGCCTGCCCGAAGCGCCTTCAAGGCGGTGGCGCCATTTTCCGCGTGGGTCACCTTGGCACCGCGATCCATGGCGATCTTGGTCGCCGTGCTGAGCTGGCCGCCTAGGGAACCGACGATCAACAGTTTCATGTTCTTTTACTCCCGAGCGCTTTCGCCGCTCATTTGTCGGTTTTGATAATTTCGGTCATGGTGACGCCGAGCTTCTCTTCCACGATCACCACTTCGCCGCGGGCGACCAGCCGGTCGTTGACATAAATGTCGATCGCCTCGCCGACTTTTCTGTCGAGTTCGACCACATTGCCCTTGGTCAGGTTGAGCAAGTCGCTGACCGGCATGCGCGATTGGCCGAGCACGGCCGACACGCGCACCGGCACGTCGAACACGGCCTCCAGGTCGGCCGCGTTCTTGGCGCCGGCCTGTTCGTCGGTGAGATCCGGTTCCGCCTCTTCGGTGACTTCCAGTTCATGGAGGTCCAGTCCGTCGGCATCGACACCGGCCTCGTCCATGACCAGGTCTTCGGTGTTGGGTTCGGTCGTGTCATCCATCGTGTCGGGCTCCGTCATCCGTCGGTCCTGGGGATCCGACGGGATTGTGCTGCCGGGAGGCGGGGACGGATCGGGTGATCATTGGGAAGCCTCATCGGATTTGCGGGCGTTGCGGTTTTCGAAATAGGCCGCCACGGCCTGGTCGATCTTCTTGCGGGTCTGCTCGCGATCGAGCACCAGGCCGCCATCGGCCCACTCGATGCGGCAGTCGCCACGGGGAATTTCCGGTTCGCCGAGAATGACCAGGCGACCTTCGAAACCGCGCTCGGCGGCCAATTGTTCGGCCTGCGGTTTCAGGCCGTCGGCGTCCGTTTCGTTGAGGCGGATCACCAGATGGGGCGCCCGGCGCAGGGGCGACAGGCAGTCAGCCAAAACGGCGACGATTTCCGCTGTCGGTTCCGCCTCGATCAGGTCGCCGGCGAGCTTGCTGGCGGCCTGTAGGGCCAGATCGGCGGCCATCTGCTCCAAATTCGCCCGATCGGCATCAAGGGCGTCCATGAGCTTTGATACGGCGGTCGCTATTCGTTCGGCTTCCTTGGCGAGTTGATCGGCGGCCTGGGCCTCGGCACTGGTCCGACCGGCGGCCTCGCCTTCGTTGAACCCCTTTTTGCGGGCTGCCTCCACTTGACGCCGATGGATTTCCGGATCGATTTTCGGCTCGGCGTCGGGCATGTCGTCGGGTTGCGGCACCGCGGGTGCCGCGAAATCGGTATCGAAGAGGAATTTGGCGGGTGCTGTCATGGCAGATCCATCCACCGGTCAGTAGACCAGCTCGTCCTCTCCCTTGTTCTTGGTGATCATGATTTCGCCACGGGCGGCCAGATCCTTGGCCACGGCGACCATGGCGGCCTGGGCCTCGTCCACATCGCGCAACCGGATCGGCCCCAGGGCTTCCATGTCTTCGGACAGGTTTTTCGCCGCGCGGCTGGACATGTTGGTGAAGAAGAAGTCCTGTGCGGTCTGGCTGGCGCCCTTGAGAGCTATGCCGAGGCGCTCCTTGTCGATATTGCGGACCAGGGTCTGGGCGCTGGCGGCGTCGAGCTTGGTCAGGTCGTCGAAGGTGAACATCAAGGTCTTGATGCGTTCGGCGGATTCGCGGCTTTCCTCTTCCAGTTGGGTCAAGAACCGGGCCTCGGTCTGACGGTCGAAATTATTGAATATTTCGGCCATCAATTCGTGGGAGTCGCGGCGGCTGGTGTGGGACAGGTTGGACATGAACTCCACGCGCAGGGTCTGCTCGACCTTATCGAGGATGTCCTTTTGCACAGCCTCCATGCGCAGCATGCGGTTGACGACTTCCAAGGCGAAGTCGTCGGGCAGGATCGACAACACCCGGGAGGCATGCTCGGAGCGGATTTTCGACAGCACCACGGCAACGGTCTGCGGATATTCGTTCTTCAGATAGTTGGCCAGAACGTTTTCCTGAACGTTGGAGAGTTTTTCCCACATATTGCGTCCGGCGGGTCCACGGATCTCTTCCATGATCAACTGCACCCGATCGCCCGGCAGGAAATTGGACAGCAAGCGCTCGGTGGAATCGAAATTGCCCATCAGGCTGCCCTTGGAGGACACTTTCTTGACAAAATCGACAAACAGATTTTCCAGCATTTCGTGGGTGATCGGTCCGAGGCGGGACATGGCGATGGATACCTGCTTGACCTCGATTTCATCGAGCTGGCGCCAGATGAGCTTGCCATAGGTTTCGCCGAGGGCCAGCAACAACACGGCGGCCCGTTCCGGACCGGCGAGTTCGCGGTCGCTTTCGGCGTCGTCGCTGAATTGCAGTCCTTGTCCCATGTCGGCCATGGACTACACTCCCGCTCCCGCATGTGCAGAGCAGGTCGAGGCATCCGCCCGCCTCCGGCCTGCTTCATGGCGCGGTTTCCGTATGGTCGGACAATGCTCTAGCATCCGCATCGTCAACAAGTTTGCTCCCTTGGCCATGACAATTTTAGTCAATCGTTACGCCGCGTCGTGCAGCCAACTGCGCACGATGACGACGGCTTCACTGGGGTTTTCCTCGATCAGTTCGCCAACCGTGGCGATGGTGTTGGCATGTATCTCGCCTTCCGCCTGGGCGACGGCGATGGCATCGCTGGTGAGCAGCGGATCGTCCTTGGCCTCGCCGGTTTCGTCGCCGTCGATAGCCGTCGCCGGCTCGCCGTTTGCGGTCAACAGGGCCTGAACCTCGTCCTTCTTCTCGTCCGGTGTGACGATGCGCTTGATCAGCGGACGGACGCCAAACAGGAAGGCGAGCAGGGATATCAGAAGGATGACGCCGAGTTCGACGGCATAGAACAGGTCGTCCTTGGTGAAATCGAACAGGCCCGGTGCCGGAGCCTCGGTGTCTATCTTGTTGGGCGCCTCTGCAAAGCGCAGGTTGATCACTTCCACATGGTCGCCGCGGGTCTCGTCATAGCCGACGGCGGAGCGGACGAGAGCGGCGATGCGTTCCAGTTCCTCGGCGGTGCGCGGCGTGTAGGCAAGATCGCCATTGGCGTCGTTGGCATAAGTGCCGTCAACGAGCACGGCGACGGAGATCTTCTTGATCCGGCCGGCCTCCAGCACCTCGGTCTTGGTAATCTGGGAGATCTCATAATTGATGGTCTCCTCGGTCGTGGCGCTCGCCTCGCGCTGATCGTCCGGATTGTCGGAGGCGTTGGCATTGGGCAATTGGTTGCTGGCGGAGACCTCGTTGCCGGCGATGCGGGCCGAATTGGCGTTTTCCTCGCGGGTCTGGGTGGAGCGCACGACCTGGCTGTCGGGATCGAACGTGTTGGAGGTTTGGGTGATGCGATTATAGTCAAGCTGAGCGGCGACCTTGACGCGGGCGCGGCCGGGTCCGACCACGGAGCCGATGATCTCCTCGATCTGGTTGCGCATCTGGGTCTCATAGTCGCGGGTGCGCTCCTCCAGGCTGCCGGCGACGATGCCGCCCTGGCCGTCATCGGCGCCGCTGGCAAGCAGCCGCCCGCTTTCGTCGACAATCGAGACGCGATTGGGCTGCAGACCTTCCACGGCAGTGGCCACGAGATGCTGCACGGCGCGAATCTGCGCGGCGCTCATTTGGCCACGCAATTTCAGGACGATGGAAGCGGTCGGCACCTTCTTGTCCTTGCGGAACAATTCGCGCTCCGGCAGCACCAGGTGAACCCGGGCCGACACCACCCGGCCAATGGTCCGGATGGTGCGTGCCAGTTCGCCTTCCAGGGCCCGCAGATGGTTGATCCCCTGGACAAAGCTGGTGGCGCCGAGGGTATCGGACTTGTCGAAGATCTCGTAGCCGATGGAGCCGCCGGTCGGCAGGCCCTGTTCGGCGAGCCGCATGCGTACCTTCAGGACCTCGTCCTTGGCGACCAGGATTACGGCGCCGTCATGGCGAATTTCGTGAGGAACGCCGAGGCTTTCCAATTGCCGGGTGATGGCGATGGAATCGTTGAATTCCAGGTCCGTGTAAAGCACCGTCATGCGCGGATCGGTGACCCGGGCGATGACGAACACGAAAAAGCCGATCATGATGGCGGCGACGGCGCCCATGGCACCAAGACGCGCCGCGCCGAGGTTTTTCAAAGTTTGAATAAGACCGTTCACTGCCTACTGCCAAAACTCGAATTCCGCGCTTTTCAGCAGGCGGCCCGAGGGACGAGGGTCGAGGGAGAGGGAGGGTTCCTTCGGGCCACCTGGTAGGCAAGAATTTCCCGGTTCATGGTAAAAAAGATGTTAACGGGGGCCATGATTTCGGACCGCGCAGGGAGTTTTGCGCAGACATTGTCGGCGTTTGACCAAGACTGGTTAAGCAAAAGGTAAGGATAGAACAAGAAAAGGGCTGCCCCGGCGGGCAGCCCCCTTGTTCATTCGGTCCGAAATTCGCTCCGGTCCCTGCGCCGGTTCAGGCCCGGTATTGTTGGACCCTTGTGGCGCGCAACCCGGCAAGGCCGTGTTGATCGATGGAACTTTGCCATGACAGAAATTCTTCGACGGTCAACGTGTAGCGCTGACAAGCCTCGTCCAGAGACAATAGCCCGCCGCGTACCGCGGCCACGACTTCCGCCTTGCGGCGAATGACCCATCGCTTGGTGGTTGTCGGGGGAAGATCCGCAATCGTCAAGGGGCTTCCATCCGGCCCGATCACGTATTTCACCCGCGGTCTTATTTGATCGGTCATTATACTCTCACACTCAACCTGACCAACTCGAGCATGAGCATACGACGACGACTTTAAAATTTGCCTAAGCCGATGGAAACGAAACGGTAAGGATTGGCGCAGGGCGTCGGGCGGTGCGATTCGCCCCGCCGGCGGGACCGCCGAAACGCCGGTCCGGGCATCGACGGAGGCGCCGATACTATCCTTGGCGACGGCCATGATCAGCGCAGCAGGCTGCCGATCAGGCTGCGGCCGGCGCTCGGAGATTCAGGCGGTGGCGGCTGTTGGCGTACGGCGAGCAGCGCCGACAGGGGCACCACGATATCGCCGAGGCGCAAGAGGGGTTCGGGGCCCGACATGTCGACCTCGGTGACCGTCCCGACCACTTTGGTGTCGACATTGACCGTCGATCCCTTGTCGTCCTGCGCCTTGATCGTGATCTGATAGACCCCGTCGGGCGCCGTCTGGCCGTTGTCCAGCTTGCCGTCCCAGGTGAATGTGTTTTCGCCGGCCTCGATGCCGGTTTCGATGGTCCGTACCAGGGTGCCGGCCTCGTTGCGGATCTCGATCACCGTATCTGAGGCGTCGGCGGCGGCATCGTAGTGCCACACGGCCTTGCCGTTTTCCAGCATGGTGACCGATCCGGCGGCCTCGATCTCACGGCCCACATAACTGACCAGGGAGGTGGCATTGGAGGCAAGCAGCGTGGCCAGCATCATGTTGAGGTTTTCGTTGGTCTGGATTTGCTGCTCAACGGTGGAATATTGCACCAATTGCTCGGTGAACTGGTTGGCGTCGAGGGGTTCGAGCGGACTCTGGTTGCGCAATTGGGTGGTCAGCAATTGCAGAAAGATCTCATAATTGCCGATCAGCCCGGTGCGCCCGGAACCGGCTGACTGGGCGCTGAAATTGTTCTGTTGCGAAATGGCTTCTATCGACATGATCTAAATCCGTATGTCCAAGCGGTCGGAGCCCGACAGGCTCGCCGATTCCTGCGATTGCGGGTCGGGTTCCCGGTCGGCGGGGTTGTCGTCCGCCGGCGCCGGACGATCGTCGCCGCGCGTCCAGGATCTGTTGTCGTGGCCGGCCGATTGCTGTTTCAGCGAAAACTGCAGGCCGCCATCCTCGGCGCGATAGCCGCTCTGCTCCAACACCCGCTCCAGACCGGTGCGGTCGCGGGTGAACATATCGAGGGTCTCGGTACGCTCGACGATCAGATGGGCGCGCACGGTGCCGTCATCGGCGACGGTCATGCGAACATCGACCCGGCCCAGTTCCGGCGGATCGAGGCGGATTTCGAAACGGCTTTGACCGATTGCCGCACGGCGGATCATCTCGGCGCCGACGGCGGCGGCGAGCGCGGCGGATTGGGCCGTGGCGGAGGCCGGTTGATTGCCGGTCGGTGCCTCAGGACCGGCGACGGATCCGGTGGCGCCGGAACCGGCGCCGGCAATCTGCGGCACGGCCTGTTGTGGGCCGGGATCGGTGGGATTGGTCACAAGGGGTGCCGGGCCCTGGAGCGTGGCGACGGGATTGGCGATTGGCGCGGGCCGGTTGGCCGCCGGTCGGCTCGCGGCCGCCGGGCGGTTGACGGCCGGGGCAGGCGCCGGCTTGCCGGCAATCGGCTGTTCGGGCGGATCGACCGGCTCGAAGGGCGTGCCGAGCAGGCCATTCGGGCGGTGCGCGGCGAGGATCTGCGCCGGGTCACCGGGCGCGAACATGGCCGGACGGACCGGGGTGCCGGTCATCTGGTGTTTTGCCGAATTTCCATGGTCGCGTGTCGCCACCGGAACCGCCGGCCGCGTGTCGCCGGCCGGCCGGTTGCGATCAGGCTGACCGGCAAGGGCGATCAACTCGCCGGTGGGAAGCGGTTGCTGCGGGAGGTTTCGTTGGCCGCTCTGTGGTGCCGCTGCCGGTCGGTCGGTGGCGGGGCGGTCGGCGGACGGACCTGTCGTGGCCGGTTGGGCAGTCTGCGGCATCGGCGTGGGCGCTTGCGGCCGGGTCGCCGGACGGTCCGGCTGTTCAATGACTTGCGGCTGGATGTCGGTCAGGACCGCGCGGCGGGCCGGGTGGTTCGGACGGTTCGGGCGGTTCGGATCTGTCTGTCGGATGGTAACGAGATCGGACGCATCGGCGCTGTCATCGACCGCCGGCGGCAGGCTGGCGCCGCTGGCCGGGCGTTCGCCGATTGCCGGCGGCGGGCCCGATCGCGCGGCCGGACCCTGGTCCATGGCCGGCGCGGTGCCGGGATCGCCGTTTGCAGATGCACCGGTGGAGATCGGCACCGGCGGTACGGGACCTGGCCGGTTGACGCCGACCGGTGGTGCCGGCCTCCCGGGATCACGTTGAAGCGCGGCGTCCGGTCCTGTCGGCCGCGCGGGATTCTGTTGAGGCTCGGCGACCGGTCCTGCCGGCCGTGTGGGAACAGGAGGAGCGGTCCCATCAGGCGGCGTCGGACGCTGTGTTCCGAGGCGGTTGACACCGCCGTCAACGGTCGGGTCCGGTAGCTCCGGCTGATGGATGACGGTCGGAGGCACGGGTCGCACGGGCCCGGGGCGATCGACGCCGGCCGGCGCCGTGATTTCAGCCACCAGGTTTTGGCGTAGCGTGGATGCCGGCGCCGCGACGGGCTCGGTTGCGGGACCGGCAACCGGTGTCTGGGCGGGCCGGCCCTGGATCAGGGTTGGTTGCTCCTGCCCCTGATCCGGTCGGCTCTGTCCCTGGTCCGTCTGCCCCTGATCCTGTGTCGACTCCGGTGGCGGGACCGGCCAACCGTGTCCCGGCGGCGGTACAGGTAGCGGCTCGGTATATCCGATTATTCCGTTGTGGTCGGGCAGCGGGTGTGGCGTCGACAAGGGCGGGTCCGCCGGTGCTTCGGCGGTCGGATTATACGGGACCGGTGCCTGCTGTGCGACCAGATTGGAGGTGGACAACAAGGTTGCCATGGTCGGCGACGGGAGCTGGGAGGCCTGGACCAGGTCGGCGAACAGGCTTTGAGCCGGCTCTGCCGGCCCACCGTCAGGCAGGGTGGGGCCGCTCGGCCGGTCGGCAAACAGGCTAGGCGTGGTTGGTTCCGCCGCGCCGGAGTTGAAAATCTGCAACAAACTGAAGGACACACTACGCTCCCGACTTTGTCATCGGGCAGGAAAGCAAGGGTCGGGCCAACTCCCGAAAGGCACAGATATCGCGGCGTTTGGCCTGGCCGCGGCGGTGCGGACCACGGCAGGACCTGCCTAAAGCGGAAAAAATTGCCGGGCAGGCGCCAACCCGCCGGTGCGCAAAAGGTTGTGTTGCCGGCGCGGCTGCCCTAAATCTAGGGCGTTGTCTGATCACGCAATGCTCTAGAACCCGGACCCACGGTCGGTGCCGCGGCGTATGAGTTAAGCCATCGTCCAGGCCATGTTGAACAGTCTTGATCTTCCCAATCCGCCCGAGCGGACCCGTGTCGTCGTCGCCATGTCCGGTGGTGTCGATTCGTCGGTCGTCGCCGGCATGCTGGCGCGCGAGGGTTATGACGTGGTCGGCGTGACGCTGCAGCTTTACGATCATGGCGAGGCGGTGCACCGGCCCGGCGCCTGCTGTGCCGGCCAGGACATACACGACGCGCGCCGGGTGGCCGAGACGCTTGGCATTCCCCATTATGTTCTGAACTATGAAGACCGGTTCAAGGAAGCGGTGATCGACCAGTTCGCGGAAAGCTACATGGCCGGCGAGACGCCGATCCCCTGCGTTGCCTGCAATCAGACCGTCAAGTTTTCCGATCTCCTGGATACGGCGCGCAAGCTCGGGGCCGATGCCCTGGCGACCGGGCATTATATCCGTACCCGCAAGATAGGCGAGCGGCGGATCATGCTGCGCCCGGCGGATCCGGAGCGGGACCAGAGCTATTTCCTGTTCGCCACGACGCCGGAGCAGCTCGATTTCCTGCGCTTCCCGCTGGGTGACCTCTCGAAATCGGAAACCCGAGACATTGCCCGGAACCTTGGCCTGGCGGTCGCCGACAAGCAGGATAGTCAGGATATTTGTTTCGTGCCGGACGGACGCTATACGGATGTCATCGAACGGTTGAAGCCGTCGGCGGCGGAGCCGGGCGACATCGTCCATGTGGACGGCCGGATTCTGGGGCGCCATGATGGCATCATCCGCTTTACCATCGGCCAGCGCCGGGGCATCGGCGTGGCCGTCGGCGAACCGCTTTATGTGGTGCATCTGGACGCGGAACGGCGGCGCGTGCTGGTCGGTCCCCGGGACGCGCTGGCGACCAAGGCGCTGCATCTGCGTGGCGTCAATTGGATCGGCGACGGGGCGCTTGATGATATCGGAAGCCGGGGCCTTGATATCTATGCGCGGGTGCGCTCCACGCGGCCGCCGAAGCCGGCCCATCTATCAGTGGCCGATGGCGCGGTGGTGGTGCAGCTTGCCGACATGGAACACGGCGTGGCGCCGGGCCAGGCCTGCGTCTTCTATGACAGCGAAGACCCGGATGCCCGGGTGCTGGGCGGCGGCTGGATCGACCATGTGGACCGCGCCGGCGACGGGCTCCGGGCGTCAATGGCGCAAACTGCCGAAGCGGCCGAACCGGCGGTCAGCGCCGGCTAACCTTTGAAAGTGGTTCGCCCCGCCTGCAGGCGGCCCATTTTCGTCCCTGATTTCCTTGACAGAGCGAAAGCGGCACCCTTATATCGGCGCCGGTCCCGGCGGGGTAGCTCAGTTGGTTAGAGCAGCGGAATCATAATCCGCGTGTCGGGGGTTCAAGTCCCTCCCCCGCTACCAATAATTTCAAAGATTTAGACGAAACCACAATCAATATTTTCGCTCTTAGGCTCTCGTTAGGCTCTTACTGTCTCGGCCCTTAACCTGTAGCGCGCAAAATCATATGAACCCGTGCGCAAGATCAAATGACACCCCCAATCACGGCAAATCCAGGGCCTGGCTTATCTGCCCTTCGAGCAATTGACGACGGCCGACGGGCCGACCCGGCTCGACCGCAAGACACTAGCGGATGACATCGGCCAATTCCGCGACAAGGGCTTCGGCGCCGACGTATGTCGGGTTATGCGCCTCAGGCAGCAATGACTGATCGATCAGGGCTTGGCATTCGAACAGGATGGCATGTTCGTGCGGCAGTGCGCCATGTTGAAGCGTCGCAGTCGGTGGGAATTGGCGAAGGCGATCAAGAAGTTCGACGAACGAGGACGCGTAGAAAGGCAGGCGACCGGAAGCCGCGACGCCAGTTCGAGGACGACCCTTCAGTCAATCAAACTCGCCTCCGGTCGATACGCAGTCGTCCGGAACGGCAAGGAGTCCGCCCTCGTGTCTCCGGCGAAACGACAATCCCGCGCGAACCGGTGCTGGAAAAACCGGGGAGGTGCACTTGCTCATAACGAATTCGCATTGACACTAAGTTGCGGGCGATATATTACTCATAGGTAAATATTAGCCTTTATAGTAATAAACGATGAAAACTGCCGGCAACAGCCGACCAAGCAGCGAAACAGGCAACATTGAGATGTGCGGCTGGGGCAGACTGCCGTGCGGTGGTTCCGGGGCTTGGGGCCACAACCACAACAAAAAGATGCCAGATCCATGCGGGTGATTTTTCAAAATGCAATTCTCCAATGCTCTCGCCGGTGGTGGCGTCATCAACACCTATCCTATTTCCGATGTAAACCAGGTTTGCCTATTCCGAATTTGCCAATCCGGCGTGTGGCATGTGGCTCTTCATCTCCGGCTCCGCGCCGCTTCGGTCGGAAACGCATCAGGATTGGCTCGACTGGGCGGGCCGTGCGATTTTCGAACGGTACAGGATGACGGGGGCCAACATAGTCACGTCCAATCCCTATGCGGGCGACAGCGTGTCCGGTTCCATGGGGCGTCCGCTGCCAGGTGTCGGCCTACGTGTCGTAGACCGGGAAACCGGGTGCGAACTGCCCATGAATGAAGTCGTCGGCATGATTGCGAATAGATATTGCGTTTGCAAAGCATCTTCGGAGGAACTCAAGCAAAAAGTCGTTACGGACTACGGTGCTCACTTGCATTCACGACGCATGCACTACCGTGATCACCACACAACGACGCCATCTGACAAAACCCGGCGTTTCATTGTCCGCCAGAAACTGCATCGCCAGATAGGTGCTTCGGCGTGAAGATAGCGGATTCAGCAGGTCTCATAACTGGCGCTGCTTCCGGTTTGGGCCAAGCGACTGCGGAGCTTATGGCCGGGTTGGGTGCACGACTTGTCTTAGTCGACGTGAACCGGGACCGCCTCGAAGATCTCGCAGATACACTACCGGGTGAGCATGTCATCGCTGCCGTGGATATTTGCGATTCCGCGTTGATCGGCGAAGCGATTGATGGAGGCGCGGCTAAGCTCGGTCTCATCCGTTTTGTCGTCAACTGTGCGGGCATACCGTCGGCAGCTCGCGTCGTCTCTCGTGGAACAGCGCACGATCTTGAGCTGTGGAACAAGATTATCGCAGTCAATCTTACTGGAACCTTCAACGTTCTGCGGTTGGCAGCCCAACGAATGATCCGGAATTCGCTCGATGGAGCAGGTGAGCGTGGCGTTATCGTCAACACGAGTTCGATCTCGGCATTCGATGGTCTGAAGGGACAAACGGCGTACGCGGCTAGCAAGGCTGCAATTGTCGGGATGACCCTCCCGATCGCACGTGATCTGGCCGAGTATGCGATCCGTTGTATGGCCATCGCACCTGGCGTCTTCCAGACCAAGCTCACCGACAGTGTGCCGGAGAAGGGTATGGAAGTAATGCGGCGTTGTTTCTTGAGCCCTCCTCGCCAGGGTCTTCCGAACGAATTTGCTACGATGGTGAAGTCGATTCTTGAGAATCCGTACGCTAACGGCGCCTGCTATCGCTTGGATGGCGGTACTCGGTTTGCGCCATGAGGACCAAACATCATGTCCGCTGATATTTACTTGGCTGGGGCGGCCCGAACACCGATTGGAGGATTGCTAGGATCGCTTTCGTCTCTCAGCGCAATTGAGTTGGGAGCCCATGCCGCGCGCGCAACGCTTGATCGTTCGGGCGTCCCTGTTCGTGAGATAGAGCAGATTATCATGGGCTGTGTGTTGCCGGGCGGCCTAGGGCAGGCTCCAGCGCGGCAGGTTGCCCTGTCGTCCGGGCTTCCCAAATCCACGCCGGCCACGACCGTCAACAAGATGTGCGGGTCCGGCATGCAAGCGGCTATTCTCGCACACGACACGATCCGAGTCGCCAGTGCCCGTGTGGTGCTTGCCGGTGGGATGGAAAGTATGTCGAACACACCCTTCCTTCTTCCACTCCAGCGGCGGGCATCAAATTCGGACATGGTGAGATTTTAGATCACATGGCGCGTGACGGTCTTGAAGATGCTTACGAACAAGCAGTGCCGATGGGAGTATTCGCCGACCGGTCGGCCGTCAGCCTTCGGATTACCCGACAAGAACTGGACGATTTCGCCGTCATGTCGCTTGAACGGGCAAACTCAGCTTCCGAGAAAGGGCGTGTCGATGACGAGATCGTACCAGTCGATATCGCTTCGCGGAAGGGATCTTTACGGGTGGAACGTGATGGGCAGCCGTTGACGGCAGAGGTTGCGAGGATTCCGCAATTCAGGCCTGCATTCCGCGCACAAGGGCGCTCGACCGCGGCCAACTCGTCTTCGATCACTGACGGCGCCGCCACGATGGTGGTCCTGTCGTCAATGCGCGCGGGGACCATAGAGCCGGGACAGAGCAGGCGGATTGTCGGGCACACGTGCTACGCCGCCGAGCTGCAGGACTTCTGCTGCGCGCCGGGTTTCGCCATATCGAAACTGCTTGAGAAAGTCGGCTGGTTGGCCCAGGAGGTCGATCTCTACGAGGTTAATGAAGCCTTTGCCGTGGTCCCAATTATCGCGGCGAAGCATATCGGTGTGGGGTTCAACAAGATCAATATTTGCCGTGGCCCCTGCGCTCTCGGCCACCCGATCGGTGTCAGCGGCGCAAGGATCTTGACCACGCTTCTCGCGTCGCTTGGTGAACGCGGTGGCGGTCGCGGGATCGCCTCTATCTGTCTAGGTGGAGGCGAGGCGCTGGCCATGGCTATCGAGGTGAGATGAATGGCGGACGCACAAGACACGCACAAGCTTAGCCGGATTTCCGCAAGACAAAGCGACCTCGTCTGGATCACGCTGAACCGACCGGGAAAGGCGAATGCAGTCAGTTCCTCCCTGTTGTGCGACATACTGGACGCGCTCGACGCGGCCGAATGCGATCCATCGGCCAAGGCAGTGATACTGCGCGGCGAGGGTAGGCATTTCTGCGCAGGGGCAGACCTGAGTGAGCTGCTGGAGGGGGGGCGCCCGGCGATTAGAAGACTGCTCGAATTGTTTCGAGAAGTTTGCCTAAGGTTCGAGCGATCTCCGTTGGCGGTGGTTGCCATGGCTCATGGAGCTGTGCGCGCGGGGGGATTGGAGTTGTTGCTTGCCTGCGACGCTGCGGTTGCATCGGATAGTGCGACGATCGGCGATGCACATGTTTTGCGTGACCTTCTACCGGGTGGCGGTTCGAGTGTTCGCTTGCCGCGAACGGTGGGACACCAACGAGCGAAGTGGCTAATCCTCTCCGGCGCGACGATAAGCGCCAACGAGGCCTGAGACTGGGGCATTCTGCATCGCGCCGTTCCGGAACGGCGGTTGGAGGTTACGGCTGCCGCATTGGCCCGATCTCTTTCGGCCGCCGACAGACAAACGATTCTTAGAATCAAGTCGCTGATGCACAGTTCCGACACGCTCGAATTCGAAGCGGCACTCGAGAACGAAATCTCGATACTCGAGGAGCACTCAAGCACACCCGCTATGCGCCAAGGACTGAACGACTTTGTCAGGCGACGGTGATCGTCCGCCCGTCCCCAATCTGCTTGCGCCCTGATGGCGTGGGTGCTGTTCTGGGGTCGCCAATGTCGCCTCTGACCATGTTCGGCGTCACGATAGCCGGGACCGGTTTCATTCTTTATCCCCAATATGGCTTGCGGAGTTCGCTTTTTAAAACCTTGCCTGCGCCGGACAGTGGCATCGGCGCGTTTCTGATCACGATGCTCCGAGGACACTTGTAGCCGGCAATAAGGGACTTGCAGAAACCGATAAGCTCATCCGGTGTCACAGTCGTCCCTTCTTTTCTTATCACCTCGGCGTGCACGGTTTCACCCAAGCAATCATGCGGGATACCTATAACGGCACACTGGGCAACGGCGGGGTGTTTGGAAAGCGCATTCTCGACCTCGACGGAGTAAACATTTTCACCACCCGAGATGATCATGTCTTTCATTCTGTCGACCAAAAAGACGAATCCGTCATCGTCCATGTAGCCGCAGTCACCAGTATGCATCCAACCGTCGACAACAGCGTTTTCCGTTGCGTCGGGCATCTCCCAGTACCCCATCATAACGTTGTCACCGTAGACCACTACCTCTCCGACGGTCCCGTTGGGCACGTCTTTGCCGCTTTCGTCGACAACACGGACTTCGGCGCATAGTGTAGCCTGGCCGGCGGACCGATGGCGTCCTTTCTCCCGGGCCCGGCCGGTATGGTCGATCCACTGCAAGATCGTTGCCAAGGGCGACAACTCGGTCATGCCATAGCATTGTGTGAAGCGAACTTCGGGAAACTTGTGGCTCGCCCTATCTAGCAGGGCCTCGCT
The DNA here is from genome assembly GCA_965224185.1 of Rhodobiaceae bacterium. Classification (GTDB taxonomy): domain Bacteria; phylum Pseudomonadota; class Alphaproteobacteria; order Rhizobiales. The sequence continues at coordinate 2,978,194 of OZ245042.1, forward strand.
GACCGGCGATGCGCCGTAGACAATGTCGGAGAGAGACGAAAGGTCGTATGAGCCGAAGTCCGGATGATCCACCAGCATCTGGATCATGGTTGGAATGAAAATCGTGTGGGTAACGCCTTCGCTCTCAATCGTCTCCATCACCGTTTCGGGCACGAAGGACGGGATGATGATGTTTACGCCGCCGCGCAGGAAAAGGGAAAACATCGCAACGCCGTTTGCGATGTGAAACATCGGCGCTGTATGCAGATATCTGACATCGCCGGAAAACAAACCGTCGCCGAGCGTGCTCATCGCGCTTGCCATGATATTGCCGTGAGTGAGCATCACGCCCTTTGACCGGCCGGTCGTTCCGCCGGTGTAGAAAATCGCGGCAAGATCGGAACTTGTCCTCATGGCATCAGGAATCGAGGCGTTTTGGCCGATCAACGCCTCGTAGCTTGCCATCCCATCTGGTGCAGCGCCTTCGTCCGCGTAGAGGAGCTTCAATCCGGTAAGACTTTTGGCGAGGTCCGCCCCGATGGCGGCAAACGTGCCGTCGACCATCAGAATGCCGGGCCGGCAGTCCGACAACGCGTGCTCCAATTCGCCCCGGCTCCACCTGATGTTAAGTGGCACGATGACTGCGCCGGCCCAGGCGACCGCCAAATAAGCCTCAAGGTAGCGGTCGGAGTTGAGGGAGAGGACCGCAACGCGGTCTCCTTCCTCAATGCCTGTCGATTTCAGGCCGGCGGCGAGGCGAGAAACGCGGTCGCCCATCTCACGCCAACTCCGCTTCCTATTCCCGCATATCGTAGCGACCCCGTCACGTCTGATCTGAATGGATCGTCGAAGGCCATGGGTGATGTTCATGTTGTTCCTCCACGTCGAGTAGTCACTTAACCAAGTGCAGCATTTTGGTCTCAGTCGGGCCTGAGTTACAGCGGGTCGCCCGTTACGGCGTGGCGGCGTCCGTCGGGCCTGCTTGTTGAATGCGGCCTGACCAATCGGAGTGCGGTAACGCCGTTTCGCTCTGCTTGCACGGGCATGAATGGCGGTTCTCCGAAAACGCGTGCCGCTGTCTTGCAACACTCAATTGTTTTTCCGAAGTCGGCCACATGGTTGGAAAGGCTGGGCGCACACGTCCGGTGATTGCTTCTCAGCGGCGCCGGAGGGCCGGCTTTCTCGGTCATGGGATTTTCGCATTGACTAATCAGACAACGCAATATATTACTAATTAGTAATGTAATGTCTATAGGGTAATTACGGGGTGGCAATGCGTCGTCAAAGGAAGTTCTACGGTTGGGGGTATGCGGATGAAGACCTGTCGCCCGAAGAGATTGCGCCGTGGGAAGCGGAGATCGCACAACGCTACGGTTTGGATGGCTTTGACGTAACGCCTGCGCCGCAAGTCGACGAGTTCGAACTGCGAACGCCGCGCGTATCGATCCCGCGGGCGTTGAAGAAGCTGGTGCGCGACGATCAGTTCACGCGTCTTGAGCACAGCTACGGTAAGGGCAGTTTCGACATGATGCGCATGTTTGCGCGTTCGGTTCCCAACCCGACCGATGCGGTGGCCTTTCCGACGAATGAAAAGGATCTCGTCCGGGTGCTCGACTGGTGCGACGAGATCGGGGCGAAGGTCATCCCGTTTGGGGGCGGGTCGACGGTGGTCAAGGGCGTCGAGCCGCCTGCGGACGCCGAAAAGGTGGTTACGATCTCGATGCGGGAGATGGACCAGATCCTAGAGGTCGACCCCATCAGCCAGGCCGCGCGCATTCAAGGGGGCATATACGGGCCAGCTATCGAAGATCAGTTGCGCGATACGCCCTTCACCATGCGCCACTACATGCAAGCCTACCAGTTTTCGACCCTCGGCGGCTGGATAGCAACCCGGTCGAGCGGTCATTTTGCGACGCTGTACACGCATATCGACGATATGGTCGAGAGTACCCGAGTGGTGACGCCGGTTGGCACGCTGGAAACGCGGCGCCTTCCCGGATCCGGCGCGGGTCCTAGCCCGGATAGGATGTTTATCGGGTCGGAAGGGATTCTCGGTATTATTACCGAAGCGTGGGTACGGTTGCATAGAAAGCCGACTTTCCGGGCGGCCTCCGCCGTGCGGTTCAAGGATTTTTACGCCGGTGCGCGGGCTGTGCGGACCATCAGCCAGGCAGGGCTCCACCCGGCGAACTGCCGCCTGCTTGAAGTCCGGGAGGCGCTGCCTGGAATTCCTTGGAGCAACGAGGAGGCCGTGCTCGTTCTGGCCTTTGAGTCTGCCGATCATCCGCTAGACATGTGGATGAACCGTGCCCTGGCGATATGCCGCGACCACGGTGGCGTCGAGGAGAAGTCGGACGGGGATGATCAGGCCCATCGCTCGGGAAGTGCGGGTGCCTGGCGGAACCGTTTCATCCGAATGCCCTACTATTCCGAGCATGCAATCGCGCGCGGTATCCTGTTGTGGACCTTCGAGACGTCGATAACGTGGGAGCGGTTCGAAGATTTCCACGAGAAATTGACCGCTGTAACCAAAAGCGCCATCCGTGACATCACCGGCCAAGACGGAACGGTGACCTGTAGGCTGACCCATGTCTATCCGGATGGGCCGTGTCTCTACTTCACCTTCGGGGGACTCCTGAACAAGGAGAAGCAGTTCGAACAGCTCGAGAACGTGCTGTCGGTCTGCACCGCCGCTGCTGTCGAAAATGGGGGCACGACAACGCATCACCATGCGGTCGGCCGGTTCCATCGACCGTTCTACGACAAGCAAAGGCCCGATCTGTTTGCCAAGGCGCTTGCCGGAGCGAAGCGCGAGTTAGACCCGACGGGAATGATGAATCCCGGGGTTCTGATCGACCCGTGATCAACAGCCGCAAGCAACACCGAATCAAGAGGCATCGGCAGAACTGCTCTTTGCTAGGCCCAAGAAAGATAGAAAGAGGAGACCTGACATGTGTACGGCAGCCCAATCATTGAGGAAAATCAAGATCGACCTTTCGGAAGACCAACTTCGTGACGGATTATCCGCAATCTTTGCAAAAACGCCCTCGGGGACAATCAAAGATACCGCGTTCTTGTCCGTGCCGGCCACTGAACCGCCTTGGTTCGATTCAGGAATCGACGTGCAAGCAGGTGAGGAATTGACGGTCTTTACCGTCGGGCAGTCGGTTTTATCGCAGGAACTCGGCTTGCTCTTTTATCCGGATATGCAGCTTTGGTTCCGCATCGGGGAAGAAGGCCAGATCTTCCGCGGTACCCGCAACTCGCACAGCTTCACCGTCGCCGCATCCGGCAGGCTTTATTTCGGCAACTATTTTCCAGGAGAATGGTCGACCAAGACCGGTGCAGTGGCCGTCGGAACAGAAGCCTATGGGCAGATGCAGGACGGGGTGATCGTGACTGTTGTGCGTTGGGAAGGGCGGCCGCTGGATGGGCTCAAACAATTGCTCGAACTGGGCGATGTCGCCTCCCTTATCGCATCCGAGATCGACAGGCTGGAGCATGGGGTCGAGCCGCCGGAAGGCTGGGAATATCTATGGTTCCTCGGGCCGTCGGAAATGTACTCGAAAGGTCCCGCCGCGCCTAGCGACCGGCCGTCGATCAAGTGCCATACGAACCGCGATGCGGCAATTCTGCACAAAGATGTCTCCGTGCCCTTGACTCGGGACACTGTGTTACGGTGGTCGTGGAAGGTGGACTCCTTGCCGAACGACCAGGCCGAGAACACGCTGGAAAACCATGACTATGTCAGCATTGCAGTGGAGTTCGACAACGGTCAGGATTTGACCTTCTTCTGGAGTTCGCAGCTTCCCAAGGATGCCGCCTTCCGGTGTCCCATTCCCACCTGGACCGCGCGCGAAACACATGTGGTCGCCCGGTCAGGAGTCGAGGACCTGGGCGTTTGGTGCGACGAGGAGAGGCCCCTGTACGATTACTACGAACGGTTCATCGGATCGATCGGCACACCCGACCCCGTATTCGATCCGCGCGTCGTTCCACCGCCGACCAAAGTGGTGCGCGTATGGCTCATCGCCAACACCATGTTCAAGCAGAATGAAGGGCAGTGCGAGTATGGAGCCATCGAGCTTCAGTCCGCAGGTGAAACCCACGTCGTGAATTAGTATCGCGCAAAGTCGCGGCCTCGGCGGCGGGGCCGCGCTTGGTCAATTTTTCCAAGGCAGTCGAGTGCTGCCTCGGCGTCGGAGTCCGGGCAGGAAGTGCGGCACGGACCGCCGACCCGGCAACAAAGGGGAAGGACAGTGGCAAGCGTTAGCTTGAAAGTGAACGGACGGGATGTTGCGGCCGAGGTGGAGCCGAGAAAGCTGCTTGTGCAGTTCCTGCGCGAGGATTTGCGCCTGACCGGGACGCATGTCGGATGCGACACAAGTCAATGCGGTACATGTGTCGTCCTCATGGACGGCAAGGCGGTCAAGTCGTGCACGATGCTGGCCGCCGGAGCAGACGGCTCGGAAATCACGACGATTGAAGGGCTCGCCGACGGGCAGGACCTGCATCCCATGCAAGAGGCGTTTCGGCAGCATCATGGGCTGCAATGTGGGTTCTGCACGCCAGGCATGATTATGACAGCTGTGTCGATGGCACGGGAAGCGGATGGCGAGTTGAGCGAATCCCAAATCCGCAGCGGGCTGGAAGGCAATCTGTGCCGTTGTACGGGTTACCACAACATAGTTCTGGCCGTACGAAGCGGCGCTTCGGCCATGCGCAAAAATCGGCCACCGAAATAGCTGAACCATATTTAACCGCCGTACTTATCGGTCCGCGAGGCGGCAGACCTGTCGGATCGAGGATGCGAAATAATACGCCGGGCCTCACATCACCGGCGGCGACCTTACACGCAGGAGGGACTAGTGACCGAAACGGGAATTGGCGCTTCCGTCATACGGAAGGAAGATCGGCGATTTGTTACGGGAAATGGGAGATACACCGACGACATCACGCTTCCGGGCCAGGTGCATGCTGTTTTCGTGCGGTCGAGCCATGCCCACGCCGTCATCAAGGGTATTGATGCGTCCGATGCCTTGGCGTCTCCTGGATGTCTTGCGGTATTCAGCGGACATGACGTCGCCCAAGACCAAGTCGGCGGATTGATTTGCGGTTGGACGGTTCATTCGAAGGACGGCTCGCCGATGAGAGCTGGGCCGCACCCCATTCTGGCGCAGGGTAAGGTGCGCTATGTCGGCGATATTGTCGCTGTTGTCATTGCCGATACCGCAGCGCGTGCGATGGACGCAGCCGAGGCTGTTCACGTAGATTACGAGGAGTTGCTTGCCTCGGTCGATCCCGCAACGACACAGTCGACATCAAGCCCTCAGGTTCACGACGAAGCGCCAAACAACACTGCTTTTCAGTGGCATATCGGCGACAAGGATGCCGTCGATGCGGCCTTTGCCAATGCAAACCACGTAACCAAACTGGACTTGGTGAACAACCGGCTCATTCCGAACGCGATGGAACCGCGCGCTGCGATAGGTGCGTACGATGCCGGTGAAGATAGCTACACGCTCTACACCACAAGTCAGAACCCGCATCTTGCTCGACTAGTTCTTTCCGCCTTTATCGGCATTGCGCCGGAGCACAAGCTGCGCGTCGTAGCGCCGGATGTCGGCGGCGGGTTCGGTTCCAAGGCATTTATCTATGCCGAGGAAACGGTCTGCCTATGGGCCTCGCGGAAGGTCGGGCGTCCGGTCAAATGGGTTGCGGACCGAACCGAGGCGTTCCTGTCTGACGCACACGGACGAGACCACGTGACCCGTGCGGAACTCGCGGTCGACGCGTCCGGGAAGATCATCGGGCTGCGCGCGTCGACAAAGGCCAATCTCGGTGCGTATCTCTCCACGTTCGCGTCTGCCGTTCCAACATATCTCCATGCGACGCTGCTGTCTGGGCAATACGACATACCAGCCATCTATTGCGAGGTGGACGGGGTCTATACGAACACCGCTCCGGTCGATGCCTATCGCGGTGCCGGCCGGCCGGAAGCGGCGTTTATCGTTGAAAGACTGGTAGAGGTCGCGGCGCGGGAACTCGGTAAAGACTCCGCGGAATTCCGCCGCCGGAATTTTGTCCGGTCCTTTCCGCATCAAACGCCGGTTATCATTGCCTATGACATCGGTGACTTTGAAGCATGTTTGAATAAGGCGTTGGAACTGGCCGAGTATGCCGGCTTTCCGGATCGTAGAGAGGCCAGCGAAGCGAAAGGCCTGAAGCGCGGCATTGGCCTTTCGGCCTATATCGAGGCATGTGGCCTGGCGCCGAGTCAGGCGGCTGGCGCGTTAGGATCGGGCGTCGGCTTTTGGGAATCGGCGGAAGTGCGCGTGAACCCGACCGGCTCGGTGGAGGTGCTGACCGGTTCGCACAGCCATGGGCAAGGTCACGAAACGACTTTTGCGCAATTGGTCAGTGAACGCCTCGGGGTACCGATCGACCAGGTGTCCGTCGTTCACGGCGACACGGACAAGGTTCAGTTTGGAATGGGGACCTACGGATCCCGGTCCGGCGCGGTCGGAATGTCCGCCATCGCCCGGGCGCTCGACAAGGTTGTCGAAAAATCGAAAAAGATCGCTTCATTGGTGCTCGAAGTCGAAGAACAGAGCGTCCAGTTCAATGACGGTATATTTACCTCCTCCGCCACGAACGAAACGCTCTCTTTCCCGGAAGTCGCCCTGCAGGCATACACGGCCCACAAGTTCCAGGGCAGCGTCACCGAGCCAGGTTTGAAAGAAGGTGCCTTCCACGATCCGACCAACTTCACCTTCCCGGCCGGTGTGTACGTTTGCGAGGTGGAGGTCGATCCTGACACCGGCGCGGCACGGATCGATCGATGGGTCGCTGTCGACGACTTCGGCAATGTCATCAATCCGATGATTGTGGAGGGGCAGATCCACGGCGGTTTGGCGCAGGGCATCGGCCAGGCGTTGCTCGAAGGGGCGACATATTCGGGCGACGGTCAGCTGCTGACGGCCAGCTATATGGATTACTGCCTACCGCGCGCCACCCACTTGCCGTCATTTCAGGTGGCGTTGGTAAACACGCCATGTCCTTCCAATCCGCTTGGCGTCAAGGGGTGCGGCGAGGCCGGCGCCATCGGTGCTCCCGCCGCGGTCATCAATGCCATAACGGACGCGCTTGGACATGAGGAGCTAGCGATGCCCGCAACACCGATGGCGCTGTGGCGCGCGTTGCGGCGAGCGCCGGCACACAATAGTCATTGAGGGAAGAACGCCATGCACCGCTTCGCATACCACCGGCCGCAAACAGTTGAGGAAGCGGCAAGAATCTTGGCCTCCGACGATGAGGCGAAGATTCTTGCCGGCGGTCACACGCTGATTCCGACAATGAAGCAGCGGCTCGCGAGCCCGTCGGCACTCGTCGATCTGGGCCGTGTCGCTAGCCTAAAGGGGATATCGAAGCATGCCGGTTCACTGACAATTGGCGCCATGACGACGCATGGCGAGATCGAGAACTCTCCTGAAATACGAGAGATGTTGAGCGGCTTGTGCGATCTGGCGGCTGGAATCGGCGATCCGCATGTCCGTAAATGTGGCACAATCGGCGGATCCCTGGCGAACAACGATCCTGCCGCCGATTATCCGGCAGCGGTGTTGGCCCTGGGCGCGGTGATTGGTACAAACAAGCGTGATATCGCAGCCGACGATTTCTTCCAGGGCCTATTCGCGACTGCACTGGAAGAAGGGGAAATCATCACGCATGTGACCCTGCCGGTCCCCGAGCAGTTTGCCTATGCGAAGTTCCCCAATCCCGCATCTCGGTACGCCCTGGTCGGTGTCGCATTGGCGAAGGGAGTCGGCGGCGTACGTGTGGCCGTGACGGGCGCCGGATCGAGCGGCGTGTTCCGCCATGCCGAGATGGAGCGCGCGCTTGAAAGATCGTGGACGCCCGATGCCCTTTCTGATGTTTCGACGGGCGAAGATGAGTTGCTGAGCGACTTGTGCGGCGATGCCGCATATCGGGCGCACCTTGTAGGGGTCATGGCCCGTCGTGCTCTTCAAAAAACCCATCGAGGCTTCCCAGCAGCATCGGGCTGAGTAATGAGCTCCGCTCCGCTAAAGTCTGTCATGGCGTGGTTGAATCAAATCCGCCTCTTGATCGGCGCGGCGATCCGGAGTTGAAACGGTCGACGGGGGATGTGGGGCAGCGGCGGCGACCGGTTCGGCCCGCAAGCCGGATGTTTCCGGCTTGCTTGTTGCATCGGCAAGGAATCCGAAAACATTCAGGGTTCCCGGTACCCGCCGATCGGAACCCCCCGGCAAATCGGATGCTTCCGATTTGCTTCTCTTGATAGAACGAGGAACCGGGATATATCCCGGTTCCGGGGGAGGGGAGCTTTTGCGGGAGGGGCGCTTGGCGGCGGTGAGACTTTCGGCGATTTTTCCTGACTGTTGACCGGAAGGTTCGAGGTCCGGCGGCGTCAAGCGGCCGCGATGGCTATTCGGGCGTGGGCCAGGTTGAATGCGTCGCGGCATAGGGGCAGGCCGAGGCCATGGTAATCTTGATGCGGCGCACCGAGACGCGGACCAGGGCGCCGATCTTCAGCAGTTTCAAGCGGATCGTGCCGCAGGTGGCGTTGGCAAGGCGGGTGTGCCCAAGCCCGAGGCGGCGCAGCGCCGCGATCAGCACATAGGCAAACGAGGCGAACCACAGCCGAAGCTGGTTGGCGCGCATGGTCCGGGCGCTGGTTCGGTCGGCATAAAGATCGAGCTGACATTCCTTGATGCGGTTTTCCAGGTCACCGCGGGCGCAATAGAAATCCTCATAAAGCGCCCGGGCGCGCCATCGCTCGGCTTTGAGCGAGGTGACGATGAACCGCGGATTGGCGCCCTTTGGCGTCCATTCGGCCTTGGCGATCACCCGCCGGCGCCGCGACCAGCTCTTCTTCGTCGACCACAAGAAGTCTCGAAACACGCGGGCCGCCTCGCCGCTTTGCCGGCATGACAGGCAGGCGTCTTCAAGCGCCGACCCGATCCGTTTCTCCAACCGGGCATTGCGGGCAAGGCCAAAGACGTAGTCAATTTGGGTTTCCTCGCGCCAGCGCATCAGTTCTTCGCGGGCAAAGCCCGAATCGGCGCGAAGCACGATGCGGACCCTTGGCCATGACCGGCGGATATGGCCGACAATCCGGCGAAGCTCCTCGATCGATCCGGCACTGGCATCGATATTGGATCGGCGCAGTTTGGCGCAAAGCAGGTGCCGGCCACAAAAGATGTAGAGCGGCAGATAGCAATAGCAGTCGTTATAGCCGTGGAAGAACCGCCCCTCCTGGTGGCCATGCAGCGGGTCGTCGGTGGCATCCAGATCGAGCACGATCCGGCGCGGCGGCGTCTTGTGTGCTTCCACAAACAGATCGATGAACAAACGCTCGATCGCGGCGCCGTCATGGCCGATTTTGTGATAGCGCGTCGGGGCGCCCTCGGGGCCAAGTTCCAGCCGGTTCAGCGTCGACTTGCCGGCAAGCGGCGCGCAATCGGCCCGCCTCGGTGTCAGGCGATCCGACAGCAGCGCCGGCACCGGGTCGTGGCGCAAGCTGTCGTGATCCTCGACGTCCTCATAACCGAGCGCGATCCCGACGACGCGCTGGGCCACCAGTGTGGTGATGCCGTGAACCGTTGACGCCAGATCGCGGCGGTCGTCAAAGCAGGCCGCAAGGCGGTCGATGAGGCCGATCGCCCGGTCGGAATGACGCAACAGAACCGCCCCGGCGTCAGAGGTAATCGCGCCGCCGTCGAACGCGGCGACAATTTTGCGCCCCTCAAGGTCTTCAAATTCGAGATTGCCGTCGCTACACTGTGTTTGCATCGGACCCCGTTCCTGAACCTGACAATGGCTTGTTGTAAAAGCATTTTCTCAGATTCCTGGGGCCGATGCACCCCAAACCGTGAGATTTCCGGGCTAGGCAGGAAAACAGGAAAACCAAGAATTGAAATTCGCAAGGAAACAGCCTGCAAACAGGCCGTCTCCCGCTACTGCGTGTTCTGAAGAACCATCGAAACCTAAATACAGTCGGCGGCCTTCGAATTCTACACGGACAACTTCTTTTCCGGTTCTTTGACGGTTAGGCCTTCGGTCAACCTGATTGAGAACTGTTCGGCGATGGCCTCGGGCGACATGTCCCCACCGGGTCGGTACCAAAAACCGATCCAGTTCAAGGATCCAGCGACTGCGAAAGCGGACATTTTCACGTCGCAGTCCCTAATGGATCCGTCGGCTATACCCTCGCTGATGTATTTGCGAAATGTTCGGTCCGCCTTCCGCCTGGCCGGCAATACGATTTTTTGATGTTCTTCGGAAAGATCGCGGACATCGAACCGGATAAGGCCTGCGCCGAAGTCTGTCGTCATGAGGATGGCGTAGGCACGGATCATCTTGCGGAGCTTATCCAGACCGTTTCCGACACTTCCGTCGATATCCTTGATCGCTGCGTCGACGCGCTCCTGTCCGAACATCCAGCAGCCATAGAGGATTTCCTCCTTGCTGCGGAAATAATTGTAGAGTGCGGGCTTTGTAATGTTCAGCTGTTCGGCGACCTCATCCAGTGTGGCACGGTAATACCCGTGTTCTAGAAATAGCCGAACTGCCATCCGCAATACTGCATTGCGCTTTTCGTCGCGAAGCCGGCGGCGGTTCTCGAACGGAAGCCAGGGCGAGTCTTCCTGGGATGTCTTTCGTATGCTCATGTGACTACTGTTCGGGCTCGCTGCGGTTACGTCGGGTGCGAACGTGCCGCGCCGCGCTTGAAATTGCAAGCGTCCATTGACACCGAGAACTCTACCCTATATTACTTGTAGGTAATAATATGTCCAGTGAGTCAATATACTCGGAGCGACTTTCCACCGAAGAGCGGTTCCGTCTCAGGAAGTCGCGCACTAGGCGCCATGAACTCCTTTTCGAAGATTGTATTTGGACAAGGGGGTCGGGTAGTCGGCGGGGGGAACCTTTGAAACGGTTGATGGGATTCAGTCGCATCGTTGATTCTGTAAGCAGCCGCATCGGCAAGGCGGTAGCGTGGCTCGTCTTGGCAACGGTCCTGATCAGCGCCGGGAATGCGGTGGTGCGCAAGACATTCAGTACCTCGTCGAATGCCTGGCTGGAAATTCAGTGGGTCCTATTCGGCGCCGTGTTCCTCTTAGCGGCGGCTTGGACGCTCCGGTCTGACAAGCACATTCGGATCGATATAGTATATGGGGCTTTGCCCAAACGGTGGCGGAACAGGATCGATTTGTTCGGCCATCTTGTCTTTCTTCTGCCGGCAACACTCGTACTCCTCTACCTTAGCGTGCCGTTTTTCTGGCGGCCTTTCATCCTGAACGAACAATCGATGAATGCCGGCGGACTTCCCGTCTACCCATCCAAACTTCTGGTTTTGTTGGCATTCGCCCTTCTGTTTGTTCAGGGGTGCTCCGAAGTGATCAAGCGCATCGCGGTCCTACGGGGACACCTCGCCAATGATGTGGATACGGCGGAAGAGTCTTCGTTGAAGCAAGGCGGCAAAAATGCCGGTGACACCGTCAGTGAACACCCCGGCGGTGATGCATCACCCGCACAAAGGACGTGAACGGAAATGTATGTCCGGTATCAGGTCGATAGGGTCGAAGAAGTCGGATCGTTCGTTGAAGGTGCAGCCGGCGGACGACGGATCGAATGCATTTCGAGAACAGCGTCACCGTTAAGATTGGGGCGGCATTGCGGGTGCCCGGTTACTTATTCAACATGAGTGTATCTCGGTTGAGTCAAGTAACACTTTCGATCTTTTCGATAGTAAAGGTCAATTGAGGCCATATATGTTAGAGTTTGTCGCTCAGAACATGGCGCCGATCATGTTCGCGTCACTGGTGGTGGTGCTGTTGGCCGGGTATCCGGTCGCGTTCACCCTTACCGCGATGGGGTTGGCGTTCTTTGTGATCGGGGTCGAACTGGCGCCCTATTCCGAGGGGGCAATCGTTCTCTCCTGGCCGCTCCTCCAGTCGCTCCCGGAACGCGTCTACGGCATTGTCAGCAATGACGTCCTTCTTGCGATTCCCTTCTTCACGTTCATGGGATTGATCCTCGAGAGGTCCGGTATGGCCGAAGATCTGCTCGACACCGTGGGACATCTGTTCGGGTCGGTGCGCGGCGGGCTCGCCTATGCCGTCATTTTCGTGGGCGCGCTTCTTGCCGCGACAACCGGCGTGGTTGCCGCATCCGTCATCTCGATGGGATTGATCTCCTTGCCGATCATGCTGCGCTACGGATACGACCGGAAGCTTGCGACCGGCGTTATTGTCGCTTCCGGTACATTGGCGCAAATTGTGCCGCCGTCGCTGGTGCTGATCGTTATGGCGGACCAGCTAGGCCGCTCCGTCGGCGATATGTATGAGGGTGCCTTCGTTCCAGGTCTGGTTCTGGCGTCGCTCTATGCTCTCTATGTGTTCATCGTCACGTCTCTGTTCCCGAACGCCGCCCCAGGATTGTCTCCGGAAGTGCTCAAGTTCCGAACGGAAACCGGCGGCCGTGGCCTTCCGTCCCTTGCCGTGCTGACGGCGGCTTCCGGCCTCGTCGGTTACTTCGTGACGCGCCGATACGAATTAGAAGGGGCGGATTTTACTGTAATGACAATCGCGGTCGCCATTGTGTTCGCGTTCTTGTGCGCTCTCTTGAATTGGATCTTTCGAAAGGCTACCGAACGCCGTTTCCTGTCTGACTTCGCTCAGCAGGTGACCTTCGTCATGGTCCCGCCACTGCTGCTGATATTTCTGGTTCTCGGCACGATTTTTCTCGGTGTTGCCACCCCAACGGAAGGCGGCGCGATGGGGGCGACGGGTGCTATGATCCTTGCGCTCTCCAAACGAGTCATCGGTCGGGACCGGAACCGGTTCAACCTTGAATTGGTGAAGTCAGCGCTGGAGAGCACGGCGACATTGTCGTCCTTCGTCCTGTTCATTCTCATCGGGGCACGCGTATTTTCCCTTACATTCTACGGTGTGAACGGTCATATCTGGGTCGAGCATCTGTTGACGTCTTTGCCAGGCGGAGAGATCGGGTTTCTCATCTTCGTCAACGTGCTGGTATTCGTCCTCGCCTTCTTCCTAGATTTCTTCGAGATCGCGTTCATCCTCATTCCCCTGATCGGTCCCGCGGCGGACAAGATCGGAATCGACTTGATCTGGCTTGGCGTGTTGCTCGGAGTGAACATGCAGGCCAGTTTCATGCATCCGCCATTCGGGTTCGCATTGTTCTATCTACGATCCGTCGCTCCGCATGATACATACAAGGATCACGTGACGGGCAGAATGATGAAGCCTGTTACGACCGGACAGATTTATGGCGGTGCCGTACCATTTCTGGCAATCCAATGCCTGATGGTCGGGCTCGTTATCGCCTTCCCCGGTATGGTAATGCATTACAAGGACGAGACTCCCGCGATTGACCAGGGCGATATCGAGATCAAGTTGCCGTCTTTCGGCGAGGGGGGCGCCGGGTTCGCACCGCCGGGGGGCGATCTGGAGAAAAAGGACGGATCCCTCCAGGAGCGTTTCAAGTTTTGACGGAAGCGTATCCGGCATTTGCGAAGTAGTTTGTTGCATTCCTCCGGGTTGAACACTCTTTCCAAAGCATCCGGTTTCCTGAAATGCCGAATTGTGTAATACATTCCATACATTAGGTTGCTGCTCTCCGGCGATGGGTTGACACTCATCGCTGGTATTCCCGGATAAGGAAGGAGAGCAGCGATGAGATATCACGTTGGATTGGATGTGAGCCACAAGGCGACACCTATCTGCGTTGTTGATGGTGACAGGCGGGTGATTTGGCAAGGTGTTGCCGACACGCAGCCGGAGCTGATCGCCGATGAGCTGCAGGCCTTGAAGGAGGACTTGGCGTTGGTCGGGTTGGAGACCGGCTCGCTGGCGCCGCGGCTTTATCACGGCATGAAGCGGCAGGGGCTTCCGGTCGTTTGCATGGATGCACGGCGTGCGGCGGATACAGTGAAGGCGCGGCCTGAGAAGAGTGACAAGGCCGATGCGCGGGCGCTTGCCGAGATGCTGGCCTCTGGCTGGTACACGAACGTGCATGTGAAGAGCCAAGAGAGCCACCGGATGAAGGCGCTTTTGGGCGCGCGCGACCGTCTGGTTCGGGTGAAGCGGGAGCTTTACGGCCAGGTTCGGGGGCTTTTTAAGCCGTTCGGGATCAAGATCCCGGGCCGGGCCGGTTCGAAGCGCTTTGATGAAGAGGCCCGGGCATCGTGCAATCATGACGATGTGCTTTATGGCGGTATCGCAGCTCTGCTGGAGACGCTGGCGGCGGTTGAGGGGCAGCTTGCGGCGCTGGACAAGCAGGTGACGCTGCCAAGCTGCTTCGCCAACTCGAATAGGCCCAGTTTCGGCTTGATGAACTTCTCTTCAATGCTGGTCATTGATCGACACTCCTGAAATCACGCTCCATAAGAGCAGAAATGTCAGATCAAGTCTCGTGCTCTACAGCTCATTTTTCGACGCCGCCGTTATCCGGTTTGTGCTGGTGGCGGACGGTGAGTCCTGCTGCGACCGCCGCTCGCGACATCGGCAGAAAATGCGAGGCGAAGAACCGGTCCTCGTTGACGATAAAAAGCAGTTTTTCCGCTGAATGACATCGCCCGACCGACGACTATTCCGGTGCGCCGGATCGCCGCCGGTGACGATTTGTCTCGAACCGCATAGCGAGTGCGTCGTATAGCACAAGACGCCCGATCAGCCGTTCGCCAACGCCGACGACAAGCTTGATGACCTCCAGCGCCTGCATGGTGCTGACGACGCCGGTAAGCGCACCGAGAATGCCGGCCTCCGCGCAGGTCGGCAAGAGGCCGTCCGGCGGCGCCTCCGGAAAGAAGCAGCGAAATGTCGGATTGGCACTCCCGTCCAGCCCGGTCTCATATGGTTTCAAGGTCGTGATCGAGCCGTCGAACCGGCCGACCGCGGCGGTGACCAGCGGGCAGTGAAGGTCGGCGCAAATGTCGGTGACCAGATAGCGCGTGGCGAAATTGTCGCTGCCGTCGACGACGACGTCGTAGTCGGACATGAGGTCGGCGGCAGTGTCTGCATCGAGTCGGATATTGTGCGGCTCGATCGCCACATGCGGATTGATGCGGCTAATCGTATCGCGGTCGCTCTCCACCTTGGCTCGGCCGACGGCGGCGATATCGTGAATGATCTGGCGCTGCAGGTTCGACAGCGAGACCCGGTCGTCGTCGACAATACCGATGGTCCCGACACCGGCGGCGGCCAGATAGATGATGCACGGTGCCCCGAGCCCGCCGGCGCCGACCACCAGGACTCTGACGGATTTCAGCTTTTGTTGCCTGGCACCGCCGATTTCGGCCAGCACGATGTGGCGGGCCTAGCGTTCAAGTTCGTTGTCGTCGAGCGTCATGGGCGCGGAGTATAGAGCAAGATCGGGAGAAAGTGGCTATCGCCAATCGCAAAAGATTGAGTATGGGCGGGCAGTGTTCCCTCCGGCGCGCTGGCACAGCGACCGCCTTGAGCGCCTGCGATGAACTGGCTGCCGCGGCCGATGATTTCAGGATCCGGATCGACCACTACATTGGCGTTCTTGCCGGCATAGTCGAGCTTGCGCAATACGTGGCGGATGATTTCCAGGCGGGTGCGGCGGCGGTCGTTGGAACGAACGACGGTCCAAGGAGCGTATTCGGTGTCGGTTTCGGCAAGCATCCGCGTACGCGCCGCTGCATAGGCGTCCCACTTGCCAAGCGAGGCGATATCGATCGGCTACAATTTCCAGATCTTCAATAGATCGTGGCGCCGCTGATGGCACTGCTTCAACTGGCTTTCGCGGCCGATACTGAGCCAGAACTTGAAGAAAAAGATCCCGTCATCGACAAGGATTTGCTCGAACCGCGGCGCCTCGCTGAGAAATGTCTCGGTCTCATCCGGCGTGCAGAACCCCATAACCGGCTCGACACCGGCGCGTTGTACCAGGATCGGTCGAACAGGACGATTTCGCCGGCGGTCGGCATATGCGCGACGTAGCGTTGAAATTACCATTGGCCGGCCTCGACTTCGGTCGGCTTTGCCAGAGCCACCAGGCGCGCATAGCACGGGTTCAGATATTGCCGGAAAGCGAAGATCGAACCGCCCTTGCCGCGGCATCGCGGCCCTCGAAATCAAGCGCCAGCCGCTGACCGTTTTTTCGGATATGCGCCTGCAGTTTGACCAGCTCGATCTGCAGCAGTTCCAACTCGCGACGATAGGTCTTTTTCGAAAATTTCTTATCGTAGGGATAGCCGCCGCTTCTCATCGCCGCAGCTTCGATCCACTCGGGAAGGTTCGGGTCGTCAATATCGAAGCGGTCGAGCAAGTTGTCGTCGGTCGTCGGTTCGTTTTGTGTTGCGCTGCCTTTGCGCCAACCTTGGCCACGCGTCATCTGTTTTCTCCTCGCAATCGGCCGCAGGCCCGGATCATTCCGGTGTCGGTGCGTCAACCGTATTTTCCCGTTCTATATCGGAAAATCCGGCGCCGGCAAAACCGGACCGAATACCTCCAATGCTCGCTGGACGGCTTGCATTATATCCGCGCGCGGTCCAGCATCCGGCCGGCGTGGCGTGCACGGGTATCAGCATGCGGCACGGCACTGACAGATTTCCCTGCGAACTGTTTGGCGGACTTAACAAGGTCTGGATAATCGGTCCTTGGTAATAACTTGGGGAGAATGGCATGACTTCGGCCTATAGCAATATTCTCGTCCACCTCGACGGCAGGGAACGTTGCGCGGAGCGTATCCGCGTGGCCTGCCGCCTTGCCATGCTGATTTGCCGAAACGGACCCGAACGTTCCCGGGCCTGCTCGCCGGCCTGACCAACCTTGAGGTGATCTTCTCGCTCGGCGTCGGCATCGACCACATCTATTCTTGTGGCCCTCCTGCCGCTGACCGATCCCACACGCGGCCTTATCGACCGCACGTTTCTTGCAAAGCTCGCGCAAGACGGGCCTCTTGGCGGCCCGGTGCTGATCAACGCGGGGCGCGGCAAACCGCACTGCGGGCGGGACATCGTGGCAGCGCTTGACGACGGCACGCTCGCCGCTGCGACTTTTGATGTTTTGGAAGAGGAGCCGCTGCCGCGGGCAAGCCCGCTCTGGAGCCGTCCGAAGGTGACGGTCACGCCGCATATTGCCGGGGTCAGTTCGCCGTCGGCGCTGACCGCTAGGATTGCGGCTGGAATCCGGGATTTCGAGACCGGTCGGACGCTTGCCAATATTGTCGACCGCGGCCGCGGCTATTGACATTGCAGCGATTACGCCGCGGCCCGCGGTAAAACCACTTACCGTCGCGGGGTCAAATTAGACTGGCAATATGCGGGTGTAGTTCAGTGGTAGAACGACAGCTTCCCAAGCTGTATGTCGTGGGTTCGATTCCCATCACCCGCTCCAATATCCTTTTGGGATATATAGAATTTTGATTTCGCTTCATGGCGCCCCTCGTCACCAGAAGGCTGTGTCGCCACCGGTTCGCAACCCCTTTCGCGGCCTGCGCGTCGCCCAGGCCGGACACGGCGTTCAATGCGCCGCGTGCCTTGAAAGCACCAGCCTTCTGGAATTTCTCGCATTTGAAAAACAGCTCGGCGCCGGCGAACTCGTTGACGAAGCTGGAGGTGAATACCGGGGTGCGGTGGATACAGGGCTTGATCCGTTCGTGCGCGATCAGCACGTCCAAGAACGTGGGAATGTTCATTGCCGCAGGTCCTCAAGCGGTCTGAGCATCGGAGATCGTGGCACCACGATAGTAATCCTGCGCCGCTGCAACACCCGAGCCGAGCTTGATATCAAGACCGAGATCGACCATCACCATCTCAGCCGTGGCGATACCCGATAGCGCCATAACATCGGTCAACATGCCGAGATGACCGATGCGAAACACCTTGCCGGCGACCTCCCCCAGCCCGACACCGAAGGCGACGTGATATTTGTGGGCGGCATGCGCGACGATATCGGTAGCATTGAAGCCTTCCGGCGTGCGGACCGCGCTCACCGTGTCGGAATGCAGGTCCTCGCCGTGCGCGCAAAGCTGCAGGCCCCATCCCTCGACTGCCGCGCGAACGCCGGAGGCAATGCGCCGGTGCCGCGCGAAAACGTTGTCCAGTCCTTCCGAAAGGAGCAACTCGGTGGAAAGCTTCAGCGCATTCAGCAGGCCGACGGCCGGCGTGTAGGGGTAGCCGCCGTTCGCGTAACTCTTCGCCATGTCACGGACATCAAAGAACGTCCTGGGCAAGGTCGCCTTAGCGGTGGCGGCCATGGCCTTGCGCGAGAACGCGGTGATTGCCAGGCCCGCCGGCAACATGAAGCCCTTCTGGGAGCCCGTCACGGCGATGTCGATGTTCCACTGGTCCATACGGAAGTCCATCGAGGCGATCGAACTGACGCCGTCGACGAGGAGCAGGGCCGGGTGACCGGCAGCATCGAGGGTCCGGCCGATGGCCGCAATATCCGACCGGACGCCGGTCGCGGTCTCGTTGTGGGTGGCCAGAACGGCCTTTATCGAATGCGCCTTGTCGGCCGTCAGAATCTCCTCGTAGCGATCTAACGGCAGACCAGCGCCCCAAGGCGCCTCAACGACCTGAACGTCGAGGCCGTGGCGCAGGCACATGTCGATCCAGCGATGGCTGAACATGCCGTAGCGCGCCGCCAGAACCTTGTCGCCCCGACTCAGTGTGTTCGATAGGGCCGTCTCCCAACCCCCAGTTCCGGTCGACGGGAAGACGAAGATCTCCGCGCTTTCGGTCTTCAGGACTTTTTTGACGCCAGCCAGCGCCGAGCGAAGGATCTGGCCGAACAAAGGCGAGCGGTGGTCCAACGTCGGCATGTCGGTGGCCTTGCGCAGGACTTCCGGTGTGTTCGTCGGACCGGGAATGAAGACGGGGTTCTGCAGGTACATTGTCGTGTGAGTTCCTCAACTTCGTCAGTAAGATAGCACAGCGGTTTGCCGGAGAAAATTTTTTTGAAAAATTTTTTCATTTCGCTAGATATTCAAGAAATTAGTGTAAATACAATGAATTGTATTTTTTCATTGCACGAAAAATATTTTCAATTAGCTTTTCAATAAACGTCTGACCCTGCGCACGGAGGCGCCGAATGGAACTCAGCAATCGTCGGAGAGGGCGACCGAAGGGTTTTGCCGGTCCGAAGCCCGCGAACACCATTCAGGCGTTGGACCGTGCGCTTGACGTGCTGGGCGTCCTTGCGGCGAACGAGGGAATGACATTGTCGGAACTCGCCGCCAAGCTCGATCAGTCAGTCGCGACGATGTACCGAGTGCTTTCCACTTTGGAGCGTCGCGCTTTTGTCGAGATTAGTGCCGATAGGCAGGAATGGCATGTGGGGTCCGAAGCCTTTCGCCTGGGTTTGGCTTTCTTGCGTCGCACCAATGTTGTCGAACGCAGTCACCGGGTCATGCGGGCGCTAATGCAGCAAACGGGCGAGACGTCTAATCTCGGGATCGAGAAAGACGGCAACGTCCTCTTCATCAGCCAGGTGGAGACAAATGAATCGATCCGTGCGTTCCTTCCCCCGGGTACCCTCTCGCCCTTACATGCTTCGGGGATTGGCAAGGCCCTGCTCAGCATTTACGACGACGCACGTCTTGAGGCGCTGTTCAAGGACAAATCGCTCGAGCGATTCACCGACAAGACCATCGTCTCCTTTCCGCAGCTGCGCGACGACCTGCGCCGTTCCCGCGAGCGCGGCTTTGCGGTCGATGATGAGGAGCGCACCACCGGCATGCGTTGTGTCGCATCGCCGATTCTGAACGTACATAAGGAAGCGGTTGCGGGGATCTCCGTGTCTGGTCCGGCGCATCGTCTCACCGACGCTCACTTGCAAGGGATCGGCGACATCGTCCGGAAAGGTGCGATAGAGGTCTCGCGATCCCTCGGAACGCGTTAAGTCGCGAGCGGTTCCCGCCCGCGCGACACCGGTCGGCGAAGCGGTAGGAGCCGCGGCCGACCGTTGCCATTGTACAGGTCGGCTTGTTCGACGTGCTCGCAGGTTGACTCGCGGGTAATGAACATATGCCTGCGCCGGACTGCGGCGTCCTTAGAGCCTGTCGTGGCTTTTTTGCTTGACCCATTCTGACGGAGCGATTTCGCGGCAAGACCAAGCGGCGTCGCCTATGGCCGGCGTATGGTCAAGCGGCGCGGCGCCGGCAACGGCGTCGAAGACGCCGGGTTTGGCGCAAAAGCGCCCCTCCCGCAAAAGCTCCCCGCCCCCGGAACCGGGATATATCCCGGTTCCTCGTTCTATCAGGAGAAGCAAATCGGAAGCATCGGATTTGCCGGGGGGTTCCGATCGGCGGGTACCGGGAACCCTGAATGTTTTCGGATTCCTTGCCGATGCAACAAGCAAGCCGGAAACATCCGGCTTGCGGGCCGAACCGGTCGCCGCCGCTGCCCCACATCCCCCGCCGACCGTTTCAACACCGGATCGCCGCGCCGATCGAGAAGCGGATTTGATTCAACCACGCCATGACAGACTCTAAACATCTCTCAAGTCGGCAAGATTTGTGACCGGGCGCCATCGCGCAGAATTCCGCCCCTAAAAAAAAGCCCGACACACGGCAATACGGGTGTCGGGCCAGTACCATCCTGGGAGGAACAGCATCTTGAATTTCTCTCGGCGTCCTCACCTGTGTATGACCACGTCAGCCTTTGGTTGAATGCCCCCAAACAACATCAATGTCCGGACAGACGTGTCAGGCAACGGCATGGCAGGACATCAGACTTCACCGGTCGAGTCCCCGTGGCGCTTTTGACGGAGTACAAAGCGCTGGATCTTACCGCTGGGAGTTTTCGGAAGGGACTCGAGGAAGTGGACGCGTCGCGGGTACGCGTGTGCGGCGAAGCGGTCTTTCACCCACTGCTGGAGGTCGGATTTCAAGCCAGGCGAAGGCGCCGTGCCCCGTTTCAAAACGACATAGGCTTCCAGCACCTCGCCTCGGATCGCATCGGGGGCGGCAACTGCGGCACATTCGGCAACGGCCGGATGCGACACAAGGACCGACTCTACCTCGAACGGACTAATGCGATACCCAGCCATAATGATGACGTCATCGTCACGCGACGAGAAGAAGAAGTAGCCGTCCGAATCCCGATACCCGACATCGCCCGTCAGGTACCAGCGCCCGCCGCCAGCAAACTTTTCCGCACTTTTTTCGGCGTCGCCGATATACCCTGAAAACCACGCGAACGGACTCTTCGGGATCTCAATTGCAATCCGTCCGGTTTCACCCTCCTGCACCGGTTCATCGCAGCTCTGATCCAGGATGACCGCATGCCAGCCTGGCATTGGAATGCCCATCGAGCCGGGCTTTATCGGCATGGCAAGAAGCGGGTTGTGATGGTTGTTGATGAGCATACCCGCTTCGGTCTGCCCATAGTGATCGTGCACCGTTACCCCTATCGCTTCTTTCGCCCATTCATTGACTTCGGGTGTCAGCGGCTCGCCCGCACTGGAGGCCGACCGCAATTTCAAATCCCCCGGGAGCGCCACATCCGCCGTCCGAAGGGCGCGGTACACCGTGGGGGCAGCCGCGAAATTCGTGACGCCGTATCGCGAAATGACGGCGAATGTCGATTGCGCATCGAATCCCCCCTTAAGAAGGATACTGGTAACACCGGTCGCAAAGGAGGCAAGCACACCGAAATAGAGGCCGTATGCCCATCCCGGATCGGCTGCGCACCAATAGGTGTCGCCCGGCCGCAAATCCAATCCGAATTCCGCGTAGGCCTGGAATCCCGCAATCGCCTTGAACGGGACCACGACTGCTTTCGGCTGACCGGTTGTCCCGGACGTATAGACATGAATAAGGGGAGCATCGCCACCGAGGCGAGCCGCCTCAAACCCTGGAGACTTACTGGAAAGGAGATCGCCGAAGAGCAGCGCGCCCGGCAGTGCCTTGCCGGCGTCGGCGGTGGTCACGATCTTCCATGGTGCGTCAGCCGGGATATCCGGTCCCGGCTTCAGCTTGGGCTGTTGCGTCTCATCGCAGACAACGACTTTCGCCTTGCTTCCGAACAAGCGGAACGCAGCCGCCGAAGGAGCAAAAGCCGTGAACAGCGGAACATGAACCGCGCCGAGGCGCCAGATGGCAAGCAGGGCGACGAGGTACTCCTGGCTCTTTCCCATCAGTGTTGCAACCCTGTCGCCAGGTATGACACCGATATCGGACAACGCCGCCGCGAACCTTTCCGACTTCTCTTTCAAGTCGCCGTAGGTGACATTGACCGCGCTCAGATCCTGCGAGATCACACGATACGCGACGCTGTCAGCGGCATGTCGGTCGCATAGAAGATGCGCCGCCCCAACCTCTGGTGCACCGTAGTACGCGACGAGTTCATCGATCCGCTCGTAGATTGACTGGGCTTCGCTCTGATTTAACATCCCGGGCTCCTCCACAAAGCAACAGGCTCGCGCATCTGACGGCCTGGCGCGGCACGCAGTTCGCTCCACGACCGGATCGCGCAGCCCAAAAATTACTAATTGGTCTTTTTATTACTTTCAAGTAGTATTTGGAAGCGTCGCCTGACAAGGGGCGAACCAAACCGGCCAATCGCACCGCATCTCTTCGTGCGCTGAAATCGGGCCGGGCAACGTGGAAAAGGAAAAGGAGGTCTCAGTATGTCTGTATTAAATCGCCGCGGTTTCATCGGCGCTGCGGGCGCAGCCAGCGTCGGCACTATGGCCACCGCCCTTGCGGCTCCGGCAATCGCGAAATCGATGCCGAATATCAAATGGCGAATGACGACAAGCTGGCCGAAGTCGCTAGACACTCTGTACGGAGGCGCCGAACAGTTTGCGAAATATGTCGCAGAAGCCACCGACAACAAGTTCCAAATTCAGGTATTTGCCGCCGGTGAGATCGTCTCGGGCCTGCAGGCGACGGATGCCGTATCCAGTGGCACTGTGGAGATGTGCAACACCGCCGCATATTACATGTGGGGCAAAGACCCTACATTCGCCCTCGGCTGCGCAGTGCCGTTCGGCCTGAACGGTCGAATGCAGAATGCCTGGTGGCGCGAAGGCGGTGGAGACGCGTTGATGAACGAGTTCTACGCCAAGCACAACCTTTACGGGCTTCTTGCCGGAAACACCATGACACAGATGGGGGGGTGGTATCGCAAGGAAGTGAACACCCCCGACGACCTGAAAGGACTGAAGATGCGTATCGGCGGATTTGCCGGCGCCGTTTTGTCTAAGATGGGCGTGGTTCCGCAGCAAATCAGCGCCGGTGAAATCTATCCTTCGCTTGAGCGGGGTACAATTGACGCGGCTGAATGGTCCGGGCCCTATGACGACGAAAAACTCGGATTCTATAAAGTCGCGAAATACTACTACTACCCCGGTTGGTGGGAAGGCGGCGCCATGGTCCATGTCCAGATCAACAAGGAGAAGTGGGACGCCCTGCCGAGTGCTTACAAGTCCGTGCTGAACGCGGCAGCGGCACACGCCCACAACTTCGTCGTCGCGCGATACGATTGGTTGAATCCGCCGGCATTGAAACGGCTGGTCGGCGCGGGAGCACAGTTGCGACCGTTCTCAGAAAGCGTTCTTGATGCATGTTTCGCGGCGGCGAATGAAGTCTATGCGGAAATCGGCAGTAAAAATCAGGATTTCAATAAAATCTGGGAGTCGATAAAGGCGGCCCGCGCGGACCAGTATCTATGGCTGCAAGTGGCCGACGGTACCTACGACAACTACATGATGCTGCAACAGAGCAAGAAGAACCTCTGAAGAGGCAACCCAATCGCGGTCGGGAAAAGGCCGGAGAGGATACTAGCCTCTCCGGCCTTTGGGTCGGGCCAAATTCCGGCAACCCCTGTCAGGCCAACCGGCCTCGGCTTCGAACCGGATGGTCTCGCGCCTCAGTCGATCTCCGTCGACTAAACGCCGGCAGGGGTTCCAGAGCGGTTCAGTTATACCAAGGGCCACTACTGTCCGGGAAAATTTAGGGTGAGTTGATATTGGCTGGTTTGTGGGGGCGGCTTGTTGGCTGGTTTGATGAGATGGTTTATCTCGCATAGATTGAAGATGTAATTTGTTGTTAGTGCGGCGATGCGTTTGAGGGGGATTTTGATGCGGTTTTTCTGGTGTAGTTTTTTGAGCAGCACATAGGCGATCAGGGCGGTGATGATCTGGACCATGATGGCCTTTGGATGTTTGGCCAGGAAGCGTTTGATCTTGAGGTTCTGCTTGATCCACTTGAAGAACAGTTCGATCTGCCAGCGGCGTTTGTAGAGGTCGGCGATGTCTTCGGCGGAGCGCTCGAAGTCATTGGTGATGAAGGCCAGTTCGCGGCCCTTGTCTTCGTCGAAGATCTCGATGCGGCGTAGTGGTTTGGGATATTTGCGGCCCGGCTGGCCGGCCAGAATGACGGTCTGGTCGGCGACGACCAAGGAATTGTAGTGGGGGGTTGCGGCCTGCACGTCATAGGCCAGGTTTGACTTCGGCCGGGTGACGAAGACGGCTCCGGCGGCCTCGATGTCGGCCCAGAATTGGGCGTTATTATAAGCCCGATCAAACACATAGGTCTGCCCGGCGGCAACCGGCAACTGCTCACACATGCGGCTGTCATGCAGTCGTGCCGGAGTGATCTGGAACCAGGTTGGGCACTGGCTGTCGGGATCATAAATCAGATGCAGCTTGATGGCGCTATTGTTGAAGCGATAGCGCATGGCCTTGTGGGTTTTGGCGAACAGGGCCAGGGTTGTTGAATCCAGGATTTTCACCAACTTACCGACCCCCTTGCCGGTTTGCGGCGCGGTCTCGTTGATAAGCAGGGACAAAATGTCTTCAAAGACACCTATCGGGCGTGCTGCATTGGCGTCGGAAAGTGTTGACCGCTTCATCCCGGCCGCACGCAGATGATAATGGCGCGCCGGCGAGGCATTGAAGGAGGCTTCAAGATCGCGCAGGCTCGTCTGACCGGACAATTGCGCATAAATCATCACCACAAGATGGTCGAAGGTGGAAAACCGCTTGCACCATTTATCGCTCTTGTGAGTTGCAACGAGCGTGTTGATCCGACGACGGGGAAGGCTCTTTATGATCTGCTGAAAAAGGCTTATGGTCATCTTCGGGTCCATTGTGCGCGGCGTTTTTGAATCGCTGTCTTGCAACTTCGATTCTACCATAAACTCCTCAAACAATGGACCTTTTTAAAGGTATCAAACTATTTTCCCGGACAGTAGTGGCCCTTGGTATAATGACTACGCTTCAGCAAAAGCAATAAATCCCAATCAAGCCAAATTCGGAAGCTATACACATCATAGGAGGCTGGGGTGTTCGGTATTCTCACTTGCCAATTGACCCACCAAGGCCACCGTACAATTAGGTATGTACCAACCCACGATAAAACCTCTGCGAATTCTGCTCTGAGATGGCATCCCCAAACACAACTCGAAACCGCAACCTGGAAAATTCGACGATAAGTTTGGCCGTCGCTGGCACGACCCGGTCGAACCAGCCAATGCCTCGGTGCGGTCGTTCTTGGGGGTACACCGGTCATCGCGATGGCTGGGTGTCAATTGGGAGTCAAAACCGCTGCGCTTGAATATATGGCGCTGAAATGGCTTGATGCGGTTTGGGCCGCGTTTCCCGAATAGTATCAATTCTCTCCTGCAACAGATTGAAACAAGCAGGGACTGTATGCGCAGAGTCCTGGCCTTTATCATAATCCGCGTGTCGGGGGTTCAAGTCCCTCCCCCGCTACCAAAAATCATAGGGTCCGTTCTTGAGACATAGGTAACGGATTGAACAGCCAAGCTGAGGTCTGTTGCAGGGATCACAGTGTTTCGTCTGAGAGGGTTCGGCTCGCTTGCGACAAGCTCTGGCGTATAGCCGGGCGTGGTTGTGAGCGCAGGCGCTCTGCCAGGCCGCTGACGCCGATGGCGTAAAGCACCGTGCCGTCTGCAAACACGACCGGTGCCGCATAGCTCAAGACACCTGGATCGAGCTCGTTGTCGCAAATGGCGAAGCCGTCGGCGCGCACCTGGTCGAGTTCGGCGAGAATGGCGCCCGCGTCCATTTTCGTGTCTGCGGTGAAGCGGTGGCGTGGCTCCGCCAGGAGTTTTTGCACGACGTCGGAATCCTGAAACGCGAAAATCGCTTTTGCCGACGCGGCGGCATGTATGGGCATGATGCGTCCGGGCTGCACATAGGCCCGGTCGCCCGGCTGCGGCCGTTCCATGGCCACCGATTCCACGATCGTGCCGGTGAGTTTCGCCAGATAGGCGGTTTCGCCATGGGCCTCGACCAGGCCGCGCAAGACCGGCCGGGCCCGGTCGATCAGGGCCGTGGGCGTCTGCACGGTATGGCTCAAGCGCTGGAGACGCGGCCCGACGCGGTAGGCCTTGCTGTCGGGGATCCTGGCGGCAAGGCCGAGACCGCAAAGCGCCGCCATCAGGCGATGGACAGTCCCCGGCTGAAGCGCCTCGCGCTCGACGATCTGGGTCAGAGTCAGGCCGTCCGGAGCGGCGGCGAGCGCTTCCAGGAGCCGCATATAGCGCGCCAGTGGGCTGTCATTGTGGTTGGCCATAAGGTTTTTTCGAAAAACGGAAATCTAAATTACGCATATCGGGATGGCCGCCGATTGTCCAGACCGGATCGCCAATTCGCCTTTTGGTTATCCTCAACAAATTGATTCAGTCCGATTTAAATATTTGATAATCAGTAATTTTTTTGCGAACGGTTTTCGACTTCAAATCGAATTTGGCAATCAGTTTCGAAATTGCCGGAATGCATTCATCTCCTGCCAGCTGGTATTTCATGGCCCAGAATGCCGATTTTCGAATATTAATTGACATTTTTCGGAAAAGCGCAGCACAATGGTGGTCCCCGTCTTCTTTGGATGATGACGATGCATGACCTGGCCGCATTGCCCCTGGCGGGTCCGACGCTGATTACCGGTTTCGGGCCGCATGGCCCGGTCAGCGGCCAGCGGGATTCTGACGGGATCGCGCCATGACCATGGGCTGGACCGTCGGCATCGATATGGGCGGAACCTTCACCGACGTGGTCGCCATTCAACGACAATCCGGAGACGTGCGCGCAGCGAAGACGGAAACCCGCACCGATGACCGGGTCGCCGGGCTTCAGGCGGCGCTCCAGGCCGTGGATCTTGCCTGGTCAGATGTGGATGATTTGATCCATGGAACGACCATGGTCACCAATGCCATCGTCGAGGATGACCTGGCCGACGTGGCTCTGGTGGCGACCGCGGGGTTTTCCGACACGCTGGCGATCGGCCGGCAGAACCGGGCGCATCTTTATCGCCTCGACCTGCCACCGAAATTAGAGCCGCAAGTGCCGGCGGACCGGCGGTTCGAAGTTGCCGAACGTCTGGACCATGAGGGAAACGTGTTGGAGGCGCTGGAGGGAGAGGCGGTCGACGAAGTCTTGTCGCGCATCGAAGCAACCGGTGCCGCCGCGGTCGCCGTCTCCCTGTTGCATGCTTACGCCAATCCGGCTCATGAAGATGAACTCGGCCGGCGCCTGAAGGAGCGGTTCCCCTTTGTCGCCCTTTCCAACCGGATCAATCCGGAGGCGCGGGAATATGAGCGCATGGCGACTACGGTGCTCAGCGCCAGCGCCATGCCGTTGACGGCCGGTTATCTGGACCGGCTGGAGGCGGCGAGGCCTCGGTCGTCGCGGCTGCATCTGTTTCACTCCGCGGGCGGCATGGCCGCACCGGAGGCTCTCAGCGACCGGCCGTTGGCGCTGGCGCTTTCGGGGCCGGCAGCCGGGGTTGCCGCGGCGAGTAAGACCGCCCGCGACCTGTCGATCGAGAGGGCGATCAGCTTCGATATGGGTGGCACGACCACCGATGTCTGCCTCATCCTCGACGGCGCGGCCCAGGTAACGAGCGACCGGTCGATCAGCGGGCGGCCATTACGCCAGCCGATGGTGGCAGTTGAAACGATCGGCGCCGGCGGCGGATCCATTGCCCGGCTTGATCACGGTGCGCTCCGCGTTGGGCCAGAGAGTGCCGGCGCCCGGCCCGGACCGGCCTGCTATGGGCATGGCGGCGGCCAGGCCACGGTGACCGACGCCAATCTGGTTCTGGGCTACCTGGATGGCGACCGGGTTCTGGGCGCCGACTTGCGCCTGCGGCCGGACCTGGCTCGCCGGGCCGTTGCGGAGCTTGCCGGGGCAATGGCGATGGATATCGAGGCGGCGGCACTGGGCGTGGCGCGGGTTGCCAATTCAGCCATGGTGCGCGCGCTCCGCCGGGTGACCGTGGAGCAGGGGATTGACGGCCGCGATTGTACCTTGATCGCCTTTGGCGGCGCCGGGCCGATGCATGCGGTCGACGTGGCGCGGGATTTCGGCATGTCCAAGGTGGTGATCCCGGCGCAATCGAGCCAGTTTTCGGCGGTCGGCTGTGTCGGCGCGGACATAAGCTACGCGCAGCAGCAGACCATTCGCATGACGGCGGAAGACTGGGATGCCGCCCGCCTGGCGGCGATCCGGGACGTGCTATTGCGGCGCCTTGCCGCGCCGCTGATAGCGGCGGGCCTGTGCTTAGACGATCTGGTGGTCGAAGCCGTCGCGGCCTTGCGCTATCGCGGGCAGAGCTACGCGATCGAAATCGCCGATCCCGATTTCGGCGATCTCCAGGCTTTGGGCCGGTCCTTCCAAACCCGCCATGAAGCGCTTTACGGTTTTTCCACTGACGAGCCCTGGGAATTGGTGTCACTTCGCCTGCGTGTTTCGGCGCGGCGCGGGCAGGGCGCCTTGCCGGCTGCCTCCACCGGACCGACTGGCATGACCCCGCCTAAAAAGTTGCCTTGTATCTTTGCCGGGACCGGCACTGTCGACACGCCGCGCTATGACCGGTCGGAACTGGCGGATGGTACGGAGATTGCCGGGCCGGCCGTGGTGGAAGATGCCCATTCGACCGTGGTGGTGCCGCCGGGCGCTACGCTTTCTGTCGACGCTCACGGCCACCTGCATATCGATGTGGGGGCGGCGCGATGACCCCACGCATCGATCCGATTACCCTTGAAGTGATCCGTAATGCTTTGACGGCGACCGCGGAGGAAATGTCGCTGACGGTCATGCGGTCGGCCCGGTCGCCGCTGTTGCGGGAGGCCGGTGATCTCTCCTCGGCGCTCACGGATGCGGATGGCTTTCTGATTGCCCAGGGGCGCGACATTCCCATGCATATGGGCGTGATGAGCTTCACCGTGCGCGAATTTCTAAAACGTGCGCCGAAAGACCGTCTGGCACCGGGCGATGTGTGGTTCCTCAATCTGCCGGAAATCGGCGGCAATCACCTGCCGGACGTGAAGGCGATCCAGCCGGTCTTCGTCGACCAAGAGATCGTCGCCTTCGCCGTCAGCCTGGCCCATTGGGCCGATATTGGCGGCGCGGTGCCTGGCTCCTATGTGGCCAATGCGGTCGATGCCTGGCAGGAGGGCTTGCGCATTCCGCCATTGCGGGTGTTCACCGCCGATGGCCCCGACCGGGAAAAGCTTGATGTGATCCTTGCCAATGTGCGCGGCGCGGCGGAGCGCGAAGGGGATATCTTGGCGCAAATGGCGGCGACCCGTGCCGCGGATGCGCGCCTGCGGGATCTGTTCGCTGAGCACGGCACCGGAACCACGCTGGCCGCCATTGCCGCCATCCACGATCGGGCGGAGGCACAGATGCGGTCGGCCTTGGCGGCCGTCCCGGACGGGACCTATCACGGCGAGGACTGGCTGGATGATGATGGAGCCGGCGGCGATCCCCTAGCGATCCGCGTTGCGGTGACGATCGACGGCGAGGCGGCCCGGTTCGATTTTTCCGCAACCGACGACGCGGCGCGCGGCCCGGTCAACACGACGCCGTTCATTGCCGGGGCTTCCGTCTTTTACGTGATCAAGACCCTGTTTGGGCCTGACATCCAGCCGAGCGGCGGCTGTTATCGGCCGTTTGAGATCGTTACCCGTCCCGGTTCGGTGCTGGAACCGGGTTTCGAGCGGCCAGTGGTCGGCGGTAATCATGAGACCTCGCAGCGGGTCGCCGATGCTTTGTTCAAGGCGTTCGAAAAGGTGGTGCCGGAGCGCCTTTCGGCCGGCGGGCCGACCACGTCGGGCCTGGTGCTGTTCGGCGGGCAGCGCGCCGATGGTGCCTGGACCACGCTTTATGAAACCCATGGCGGCGGCGAAGGCGCGCGTCATGACCGCGACGGCGCGCCGGTGGTCCGGGTGCATATGTCGAATGTGATGAATACGCCGGCGGAGGTGATCGAGGCGGAATATCCGGTCCGAGTGGAGTGCCAGCGACTGCGGGACGGTTCCGGCGGTTCCGGCCGCCATCGTGGCGGCGCTGGCCTGCATCGGGAATATCGGGTGCTGTGTGACGATATGTCGGTGACCACCATGTTCGAGCGCCGGATCGTGCCGCCTTACGGTCTGCAGGGCGGCGGTGATGGGGCGCCGTTCAAGGTCACGGTGCGGGAGACGAGCGGCGCGGTTTATGATCTGTCGGGCAAGGCCAACATCCGCCTTGGGCCCGGCGATGTCGTGGTCGTGGAAAGCTGCGGCGGTGGCGGCTACGGCGCGGTGGAAGCAAGCAGTCAATCCAATCAGTTTGAAAGGGACGTCAGCGATGAAACTTGAAGGCAAGAAGGCCATCGTCACCGGAGCAGCCAAGGGCATGGGTGGCGCCATTACCACGACCCTTGCTCGCGCGGGCGCCGATATCGTTCTGACGGCGCGGGACACGGCGGCGTTGGAGGTTGTCGCCGACGAAGTCCGCGGATATGGCCGCGCCGCCCATGTGGTGGCCTGCGATGTGATCGAGGAAGACCAGGTCAAGGGGTTGGTCGAAACGGCACTTGCCGCCTTTGACGGGCGCATCGATATTCTAGTCAATGTGGCCGGTGTCACCGGTCCGATCGAGACGCCGGTTCAGGATATCCCGGTCGACGACTTTACCTATGTCATCACCGCCAATGAGCGTGGCACCTTCTTGCCGATCAAGCATGTGGTGCCGACGATGATTGCGCAAAAGAGCGGCAAGATCGTCAATATTGGCGGCACGTCGGGCCTGCGTGGCTATGCGATGCGCACATCCTACAGCGCGTCCAAATGGGCGGTGCGTGGCATTACCCGCACTGTCGCCCTGGAACTCGGACCCCACAACATCAACGTCAACGCGGTCTGTCCGGGGATCGTGGAAACGCCCCGCATGAGAAAGTTGTGCGAGGGCAAGGCCGAGGTGCGCGGCTGGACCGTAGAGGAAGTCTATGACGAATATGTCCAGGAAATGGCGTTAAAGCGGGTGACGACGCCACAGGATATTGCCAATGCGGTCCTGTTCCTGGCGAGTGAGGACGCGCGCCAGATTACGGGCCAGGAATTGACCGTCGACGGCGGCTGGGACGTCTGACCCAGGGAGAGAACCAATGCTTGCCGATTTCGATCTCGCCATTCCGACGACGCTGGACGGGGCGCTTGCCGACCTGGCGCGCCAGACGGACGGCACGACCGTGCCGCTTGCTGGCGGCACAAATCTGATTGTCGACATGCGGGCGCGGCGGGCGCGGCCAGATCATGTGGTCGGTCTGGATCGAATAGCCGAATTGCGCGGTATTCACCCGACCGACGACCGGATCACCATCGGCGCGCGAACGACGGTTACGGATCTGCTGGAGTCGGAGATCATTGCCGAGTGGGCACCGTCGCTCAGGGAATCTGCAACATTGTTTGCCGGCCAAATGGTGCGCAACACGGCCACGGTCGGCGGCAATATTGCCTGCGGCTCGCCGGCCGCGGATTTGGTGCCCCCATTAATGACGCTCGACGCTGAGGTGGTGCTGACATCGGCTGATGGCAGCCGAACCGTGGCGCTTGATGATTATTTCGTCGGCTATAAAGCAGATGTACGGCGGCCCGATGAACTGATCACCGAAATCTCATGGCCGCGCCTGCCGGTGCGCTCGGCTAACAGCTTTTACAAGCTTGCCCGCCGGCTTGGTGATGCGATCACGGTCACGGGCATCGCCGTGACCGTTACAACTGATGACGGCCGGTGCGAGCGGGCGCGCATCGCGCTTGGTGCCGTGGCGCCGGTGGTGCTCAGGGCAAGGGCGGCAGAGGCCGTGCTTGAGGGTCGGGTTTTGAATGACGATCTGATCGATGAGGCAGCGGATCTGGCGGTTGCCGCCTGCAGCCCGATCGATGACGTGCGGGCCTCTGCCGATTATCGCCGGCAGATGGTGCGCGTGCTGACCCGCCGCCTGGTGCGCCAGGCCTGGGCCAAATTGGCGTGAGGAGGCTAACAATGGGGCAAGAAAAAACGATCACATTGACCATCAATGGCCGCGATGAGGAGATCGCCGCGCCGCCGCATCGCACCCTCCTTGAAGCGTTGCGTGAGCTTGGCCATGTAGACGTCAAAAGCGGTTGCGAGAAGGGGGATTGCGGGGCCTGCGCGGTGCTCCTCGACGGGATGGCGGTCGATAGTTGCCTGACCCTTGCCTGGATGGCGGAGGGCCGGGCAATCACCACCGATTCTGGACTGGGCGACGCTGGAAATCCGCATCCGTTGCAGCAGACCTTTACCGATCTTGGCGGCATCCAATGCGGCTATTGCACGCCGGGTATGATCATCGCCGCCAAGGGGATCATCGATCGCAATCCAAATCCGAGCGAAGAAGAACTCCGCGTCGGCTTAAGCGGCAATCTGTGCCGCTGCACCGGTTATACCAAGATCTTCGAGGCGGTCAGCGAAGCGGCCGCGCTGGTTCGGAAAGAGGGAGCGGGCCAATGACAAGTCTCGATACCGATCGCTCCTCGGCCAATGTGGCCTATTCCCAGGTCGGCAAGCCGCTGCCGAGAACCGACGCGCCGGGCAAGGCATCCGGCAAGACCCCCTATGCGGGTGATTATGTGATGCCGGGCATGGTGCATGCCAAGGTGGCGCGGGCGGATCTGGCGAGCGCGCGTCTTGTCCATCTCGACGTGTCCAAGGCGCGTGCCCTGCCGGGCGTGGCCTGCGTGATTACCGCCGCGGACCTGCCGGACCGCACGGCATCCACCGACATTCCCGGCCAGACCGGCCAGAGGCGCCTGGATACGGGTCAGCAGATCCTGGTGCGCGAGCGGGTGCGCTATTTCGGCGAGCCGATCGTGCTGATTGCCGCGGAGACAAAGGAGATTGCCGAACAGGCGGCGGATCTGGTGACGGTGGAATTGGAACCGATCCCCGGCGTCTATGATCCGGAAGACGCTCTGAAGCCGGACGCGCCGCTCGTTCAGGGCACCGACAATGTGGTGTCTGAACACAAGATCAAGAAAGGCGATATGGAAGCCGGGTTCGCCGCGGCGGACTTGATTGTTGAGCGCACCTATAAGACGCCGTTTCAGGAGCATGCCTTTCTGGAGCCGGAAGTGGGGCTTGCCTGGGTCGATGAAAACGATGTGGTGAACATTCGTGTCTCCACCCAGGTGATTGAGCATTTCCGTCCGATTGCCGACGCCATCGGCGTTTCACACAACAAGGTGCGCATCCGGGGTGCCCTGGTGGGTGGCGGCTTCGGCGGCAAGGAAGATGTCACCGTTGAGATCTATCTGGCGCTGTTGGCGCAACAGACCGGGCGCCCGGTGCGGCTGGAATATAGCCGCGAGGAAAGCTTTGTCGGCCACGGCAAACGGCACCCCTTCAAACTGACCTACAAAACCGGGGTGACGCGGGACGGCAAGATCACCGCGCTCGATGTTCAGGTGATCGCCGATTCGGGCGCCTATGTGTTTTTGAGCCCCTATGTGCTTCTCTATTGCGCCGTCGCCGCGCCCGGTCCCTATCGGATCGACAATTTGAATGTCCATGCGCGGGCGGTTGCCACCAACAACATGTTCACGAGCGCCTATCGGGGATTTGGCGGCCTGCAGGCCTGTGCCGCCTATGAGCAGCAAATGGATGAAGTGGCCCAGGCGATCGGCATGGATAGGTTGGAACTTCGCCGGCAAAATTTCCTGAAAACCGGAGATCCGATCTCCACCGGCTTCGTGCCGCCCAGCGCGATCTGGGCGGATCAATGCACGGAACAGGCATGGGCGGCGCTGGGCGAACCGACACCATCGGACGGGCCGGTCAAGACCGGGCGCGGCATTGCCGCCTACCAGCAAAGTTATGGCCGTCTGACATTCCTGCACGACACGTCGGAAGCCTGGGTGGGGATTGAAATGGATGGCACCGTGGTGGTGCGTTCCGGGGTCACCGATATCGGCGCCGGGCAGGTTTCGGCGTTGGGCCAAATCGTGGCGGAGGTGCTCGGTGTCACCCTCGATAATGTGGTGATCTATAATTCCGACAGCGCCGTCACCCCGCTCGCCGGGACGACCACGGCAACCCGCGCTCTCTACATGACCGGCAACGCGGCCAAACTGGCGGCGGAACAAGTGCGGGAGCGGCTCGCCGCCCGGGCGGCGGCGGAGTTCAGCGCGGCGCCGGACGATATCGGCATGGCCAATAACGCGGTCTTCGTCGTCAACGCGCCCGACCGGGCGATGCCAATCGTGGACCTGGTGCGGCTCTGCGCCGCCGAAGGCATCCACCGGTCGGAACTGGCGATGTTTCGGGCGCCGTTTTCCGATCGTCTCGATCCGGAGACCGGGCAGGGCCAGGCGCATCCCGATTACACCTATGGCGCCCATGCGGTGGAAGTCTCGGTGGACACGGAAACCGGTGAGGTGCGGGTTTTAAAAAGCATTGCCGCCCACGATGTGGGCCAATGCATCAATCCGGCGGCCGTGGAGGGGCAGATCGAGGGCGGCACGCAGAACGGCCAGGGCTACGCGCTCAGCGAGGAATTGCTTTATGAAGAGGGCCGGCTGGTGACGCCGTCCTTTTCGGAATATCTGATGCCGACTTCCATGGACATGCCCAAGGTCGAGTGCATTTTGCTGGAATCGCGTTCCGGCCTCGGCCCGTTCGGCGCCAAGGGGATCGGCGAACCGGCCATGACGCCGGTGGCGCCGGCGATTGCCAATGCGGTGGCCGACGCGATCGGCGTGCGTGTCTTTGAAATGCCGATTACGCCGGAGCGGGTCATCACGGCGCTCGCGGAGGTGTCGTGACGGTGGCCGGCTGCCACGGGTCTAGTCGTCGATCCGCCGGTGCGGATGGATGAATCTCGGCCTGCTCTTGTTGTCCGGCGGCCTGTGGGGGCTGCATTTCGCGCTGATGCGCATGCTCGGTGCGTCGGCGAGCAGCGTCTTGCTGGCCTTGTTTCCCCTGCTTGTCGGGGTTGCAATCTGCCTGGTTGGTTCCGCCCTGTTATTCGGCGGGTTCGTTCGGCCCACCTGGACGCATCTGCGGTTTTGGCTGATCGCCGGTGTGCTGGGTTACCTGATCCCGTTCCTGCTTGAACTGGTGGTGGCGCCGAGGATCGAGACCGGGTTGTTGACCTTTGCCGTCACGACGGTGCCATTATTCACCATCGTGCTTGTGGGGATTTTTCGCACGGAGATTTCACATATCCGGCAGTGGATCGCGGTGGGGATCGGGTTGGCGGCCGCGGCGATGCTGTTTTTATCTCCGAATGCTATTCCCGATGCCGATATGGCGGGTTGGACCCTTCTGGCGTTCACGATTCCGGTTTTCTACGCGGCGCAGGCTTTATACATCGTCAGCGCCTGGCCACCGGACCTGTCGCCGGTGCAGGCGGCGGCCGGTGAATCGGTGGTATCGGCGGCGCTGATGCTGCCCTACTTTCTGACCACCTACGATCATGGCGCCGTTCAGCCGCTCCTGGCCGGGTGGCCGGTCCTCCTGGCGACGATCGTGGTCACCGCCGGAGAGGTGTTGTCATTCTTCGCGCTGACCCGCCTCGCCGGGGCCATTTACGTGTCGTTCACCAGCTTCACCGCGCTCGCCGCCGGCATTGTCTGGGGTTACTTGTTGTTCGATGAAATCCCGACCGTCATGATGGGCGTGAGTTGTGTCATCATGGGCGTCGCGCTGGTGATTCTCGTGCCGTCAAAACGGGCGGAATAACGCCGTCTCCATTAGCTGGAATTCGATCATGTGCGGCGATGGATCGGAAACCGAGGCGCTGAATTGTTACGAGCGTGAACATCGTGCCGTACAGGATGATCTGCGGCAGATCCGCCCGGCCTTTATGGCGTGCCAACCCTGTTCGAAACCCCCGGATCAGGGCTGTTCATCGGCTCGGAAAGCTGGTATCTGCCGATCGACGCGATCGTGGCGCATCACCTTGCATAGATTGTGTGTGCCGAAATCGTCGTTCAGGGAGTTCTTCCGGGCTCAGAGACCGATGCGGCCCGGATTTTCAGTGCACGGTTTAGGGGATGTTCGGCAGCCGGGCCTGGCGGTCGGTTGGCGCCGGGTGCCTCCGGCCGGCAGGGGAGGGCGCCATGGTATTTGAGGCCACCGACAGAACGGTCGAAACACAGACGGATGCCTTTCAGTTCGGCGATCTGCTGATTGAGCGCGCGCGCAGTCTCGGCCATTGTTTCGGCCTTGGTCTTGATCCGCATTTGTCGATGATCCCGGCGGCCTTCCGGCGCGGCGACATGCGGCCGACGGATCCTGAGACCATTGCGGCGATCGAGGATTTCCTGGTCGCGGTGATCGACCGGACCGCGGACCGGGTGGTCGCCTACAAGCCGCAAAGCGCCATGTATGAGCGGCTTGGCTCGGGGGGAATCGCGCTTCTGGAGCGGCTGGTCGCCCACGCCCATGACCGCGGCTGCCTGGTGTTGCTCGATGCCAAGCGCGGCGATATCGCGGCGACGGCGGATGCCTATGCCGAAGCCTATTTGGCGCCGGACAGCCCCAATCCGGTCGATGGGCTGACGGTCAATCCCTATATGGGGCTCGATACGGTGGCGCCCTATCTCAAATTCAGCAGCCGGTCCGGCAAGGGCGTCTTCGTGGTGTTGCGCACCAGCAATCCGGGCGCCGGCGCATTTCAGGATCTGTCCGTCGGTGCGACCACGGTCTACGGAACCATCGCCGATGCCTTGCGCCCGGTTACCGAGGCCCATTGTGGCGTCACCGGCTGGTCGTCGGTCGGTGTGGTGGTCGGCGCCACCTATCCGGAGGAAGCCATCCGCATTCGCACCATGCTGCCGAAAGCCTTGTTCCTGCTGCCCGGTTACGGCCATCAGAAAGGGGATATCTCCCGGATCACCGGAGCCCTGGTTCCCGGACCGGCGGGGCTCGAAGGCGGCCTGATCAGTTCCTCGCGGGCCACCCTGTTCGGCGAAGCGGCGGCGGCCGGCAGCCTTGCCGCATGGCAAGCGGCTTTCGATGACCAGGTCGGCGCGCATATAAAGGGTGTCGCCGATAATCTGTGAGCACGGCGTTTGGCTGTCGTCCGGCCGGCGATATCATGCCGGCTCGCTGCGCTCCGCGATGGCGTATTTGTCGATCATCGCTTCCAGATACGATGCCGCATCGCTGCCCTTCAGCGCGCTGGTCCACAATTGCGCGGCGATGTCCTCGTGCAACACCATGGCTTCCGGGGCCGACGTGATCAGGCCGACGCCCAGGCGGATATTGGGCTGTTCGCCCAGACGATAGGGACTGATGGCCAGAACTGACCGGGACGCCTGGCGGAATATCTGGAAGCTGGTTGCCGGCACCGGTTCGCGGGCAATGCCGATCTGGATGCCCATGGGCTGGCTGCGCAGCATGGCGAGGATGTGTTCGGCCTCGCGGCGGGCCATGCGCTTGCGTTCCTCCACGATATCGGCGTCAAGATCATGGCGGCCGATCAGGCCGTGCAGCAGGAAGCGCTCCAGATCGCCGGAGGATATCAGGCTGACGATGAGCGGATGGTTTTGATTGAAGGCGCGTTTTCTGGCCTGCAGGATATCCATCAGAGCGTCGATGGCATCAAAGGAGGCGCCGTCGCCGTCGGTTCCGTCGGGGACGGATTCGCGCAACACATCGCGCAATACGGTGTCGTAGTCGTCGGATGTCAGCAAATAGGAGATCGGGCTGAACAGGCCGACGATCTGCTGACACTCCTCTTCCATCTGGCGCATGCGCTCAAAGAATGCGATGGCGCTGGAGACATATTCGACGCCAACTCCCATCAGGTTGGATAATGAGACATCCAGTTCTTCGGCGATGGAGACCAGCGTCTCGATTTTGCGAATCTCGCCTTTTTCGGTGCGATAGAGCGCTGCCCGGGAGATCCCCAGCTTGCGGGCCAGCGCATCCGGCGTCAGGCCGCGACCCAGGCGGTAGGCACGCAAACGGGCGCCGATTTCGCTGAATTGGATGGAATTGTCGTGCAGCATCATCGGCGGCTTTCGGAATTTGAGCGAATTGGCCAATTATCCAGACCAAGACATCTGATTGTCAATCAATTCCGAAATTAGTACTATTTATCGAAATAAAAATTTATCTGAGTATAATCTCAAATTTGAGAATCGTATTGACTTATTTTGGCCCGCCACATACGCTTGATGACTCATAACATTCCCAAACAGGAAGGGAGATGGGGCAGTGAAACCTTCAATGAGCCGGCTCGCATCGTCGGCAATCGTTATCGCCGCAGGGATTGCGGTGGGATCGGGCGCCTGGGCGGCGGATTTCGTGGCCAAGATCGGGCATTTGGAATCACCGCAGCAGTCGCGCCACGTACACCTGGAAAAAGTCGCCAAATTGGTGGCCGAACGCACCAATGGCGCGGTCGAGTTTCAACTTTTTCCACAGGCTCAGCTTGGCGGTCAGCGCGAAATGACCGAAGGCGTGCAACTCGGCACGCTGGAAGCCACCGTGGCGCCGGCGGCATTTCTGGGCGGCTTCAATCCAGTGGTTTCGATCCTGGATATCCCGTTCCTGCTGCCCGATGACGACGCGACGGCGCAACAGATCCGCGGCGGAACATTCGGCGAAAGCCTGTGCGGTTCCTTTGAGACGCGCGGCGTCAAATGTATCGGCCTGTGGCCCAACGGAAAGAAGAACTTCACCTCCAACAAACCGCTCGGCAAAATAGACGATTTCGTCGGCCAGAAATTCCGGGTGATGGATTCCAACATCCTGATCGAGCAGTTCAATTCGCTCGGCGCCTCGGCCATCGCCTTGCCCTTCGGCGAGCTCTATACGGCCCTGCAGACCGGCGTGGTGGACGGCGAGGAAAATCCGCTGGATACCATTCAGCGCATGAAGTTCTACGAGGTCCAGGATTATCTGGTGGTGTCCGAGCACGGCGCCATGGAGGACGTCATCCTGTTCAATCCGGCGTTTTGGGCCAGCCTGCCGGCGGAGCATCAAAAGACCATTGTCGACACGTTCAAGGAAGTGATCCCGGAGTTGATCGCGCACAAGCAGAATGCGGTCAAGGCGGCCCTGGAAGAGATCAAGGGTCACGGCATCAATATTCGCGACATGGGGGCGGATGAGAAAGCGGCCTTCCGCGAAAAGATGTATCCTGCCGGCCGTGCCGCCTATCTCGCGCGGGCGGGCGACGAGGGCAAGACGCTCATCGACGTCTACGAGGCGGAGTACAAGGCGGCGACGGGAAACTGATCGCCGGCCACACCTGACCACCAGGAGGCCTTCCTATGCCGGACCCCTTAGCGGGTCCGGCAGTGGCCGCATATTCCAAGGACCAAGGGACTTGAACCCGCTCGCCGTAATCAGAACCGCGGAACGTTTCGCCGCCGTGACGATATTCCTTTCGATGGTCGTCCTGTTTTTCATCAATGTACTGTCCCGGCAGATCGGCGGCACCTTCGCCTCCAATTTCACCTGGATCGAGGAAGCGGTGCGCCTGATGAGCCTGTTTTTGGTCTTTTTCACCGTCGGCCTGGCCCTGGAACGGGGGCGCCATGCGGGCGTTCATACCTGGCGTGAGCGCATCGCCAAGGCGACCGGACTGCCGCTTCGGCGGATCATCGACGGGATCGGCTTCGTCTTCTGCCTCTATCTGGTCTGGCTCGGCTACCAGATGACCGCCTTCGTATTCACCATGGGGCAGAAGAGCCCGACCCTGAATATTCCCGTGTTCTGGATCTATCTAGCCCCGACCATCGGCTTTGCCCTCATGGCGTTGCGCTTTGCCTTGAGCTTTCTCGGCCGCATTGACCGGTTCGCCAATCAAGCGACGGGGGACCAATGATCCTTCTCGCCGTCGTTATCATCGTCGCCGTCCTGCTGCTCATTCTGGGCTTTGAGATGTTTCTGGTGCTCGGCGTGCCGGCGCTGATGATCAAGGAATTCTTCTACGGCCAATTGCCGGACCCGGTGATCGCGCAGAAGATCCTTGGCGGTATCAACCACACCACGCTGCTGGCGATCCCGTTCTTCATTCTGGCCGCCGAATTGATGGGCGAGGGGCAGATCGCGCGGCGCCTGACCGGGCTGGTGAAGGTCCTGGTCGGTCATTTGCGCGGCGGCATGGGCTACACCACGATTGGCGGTTCGATGGCCTTCGGATCGGTCTCCGGTTCGGCGCCGGCAACGGTGGCAGCAATGGCGCGGATGGTCTATCCGGAGATGCGCCGGACCGGATTCAGCGAGAAATTCACTCTCGGCCTGATCGTCTCAAGCGCGGAGACGGCGCTGCTCATCCCGCCGTCGATCACTTTCATCATCTATGGCTGGATGACCGGCACGTCGGTGGCCAAATTGTTTGTCGGGGGTCTTGCGGTGGGCCTGGTCTTGGGCTTGGCCTTCGCGGTGTTGGCAGCCTATGAGGCACGCCGCAGCGGTGTTGAGCGCCATCCGCGCACCCCTTGGCGGGAACGGGTCACGGCGGTTGGCGAGGCCGGCTGGGCCCTCGGCATGCCGCTGATCATTCTCGGCGGTATTTATTCGGGCTTTTTCACGCCAACCGAGGCGGCCGCCGTCAGCGTCGTCTACGCGATTTTCGTGGAGGCCTTCATCTATCGCGATCTGTCCTTGAGCAAATTGTTCAAGGTGACCGAGGCAGCCGCGATCTCCACATCGATCATCTTCATACTGTTGGCCATGGGCGGGCTTTTGTCCTATTTCATCACCCTGGCGCAGGTCCCGAACGCCATTACCGGGTTCTTGAACGACATCAATGCGGGACCGATCGCATTCCTGATCACGGTCAATATCAGCTTTCTGATCGCCGGCATGTTCATCGATCCCAATTCGGCGCTCTTGATTCTGGTGCCGCCGCTTTATCCGGTGGCCACGGCCTTGGGGATCGATCCGGTGCATTTCGGCATGATCGTCACGCTGAATATTTCGATCGGCATGATCACGCCGCCCTTCGGCCTCGATATTTTCGTTGCGTCATCCACGCTGTCGAAACCGGTCATGGCGATTGTCGCGGGGGTGTGGCCGTTCATTATCGCCAATCTCATAGTGCTCGCGATCATCACATACATCCCCGACATTTCCACCTTCCTGCCGCGGCTGATCTTCGGATGATGCCTATGCACAAAGACGACGCGCACATCCCGGACACGCCGCCCTTGAAGGCTTTTGAGCTTGCGCTGGCGGTCAAAAGCAACGACCCGGTTACGGTCGACTATTGCAGGCTGGTGCTTGAGGCGCCCGCCGATCTGTTATCCCGGTGCAGGGCGGGCCAGTTCTTCCATCTTCTGTGTCCACAAGTCGGCGGCGAAACACCCTATCTGCGGCGGCCGATGAGCATTTACGGTTTCTTCCCGCAGATCGGCGAATTGCATTTTCTCTATAAGGTCACCGGATCGGGAACGCGGGGTCTGGCCGCGCTCAGTCCGGGAAATCGTCTGAACGTGCTTGGTCCGCTGGGCCGGCCGTTCACCATTGCCGACGATTGGCGGCATTTGGTGCTGGTCGGCCGCGGAGTGGGCCTGGCGACGCTTGCCCCGCTCGCCTTGGAGGCGCAGCGGCTGGGTCGTCAATTGACGGCGATCTGCAGCGCCCGCGATCCGAAAAATCTGATGAGCACGGATTATTTCGCCGAGCGTGGCGCCGACGTCATCGCCATAACGGATACCGAAGGCACGTCGGATCCGGAGAACCTGCGCCGCATCGTGGAAGATTTGGTCGCGACTGACCGCGCCGATGCTTTCTATACCTGCGGCTCCAATCGGGTGCTGCGGGTGCTGCAGACGGTCGGCGACCGCCACGGCATTCCGGGCCAGATCGCGCTGGAACAGCAGATGGCCTGCGGTCTGGGCATGTGCCATTGCTGCGTCCGGCCGTTTCGCATCGACAACACGCTGGTGCATTTGCGGGTGTGCCGGGAGGGGCCGGTTTTCGACTTGCAGCAGGCGATCTCATGGTAGACCTATCGGTGGATATTGCCGGGCTGACCCTGAAGAACCCGGTCATGCCGGCATCGGGCACGTTTTCGGAAGAATTGGCCGAAGTGTTCGACCTGGAGCGCCTGGGGGCCCATGTCACCAAGACCATCACCCGGGATTGGCGGGACGGTAATCCGACGCCACGGGTCTGCGAGGTGGGCGGCTCGATGCTCAATTCCATCGGCATTCCGAGCAAGGGTGTCGCGCCGTTCCTGGAGACGGTGCTGCCGTTTTATCGCCGCTACGAGACGCCGCTGGTGGTCTCGATTTCCGGCAGCACGGCCGATGAATTCGCCACTTTGTGCGCCGAAGTCTCGGTCGATGGGGTCGACGCGATCGAGGTCAATATTTCGTGCCCGAATATTGAGGAAGACGGCAAGGCCTTCGCCATTCGACCGTCATCGACCTACCAGGTGATGCGGCGCCTGCGGGCGGCCACCGAATTGCCGCTTTGGGCCAAGCTGACCCCGAATACCGGTGAAACGCCGGAAGTGGCAAGGGCGGCGGAGGAGGGTGGTGCCGACGCCCTGGTGGTCGCCAATACAATCCTGTCGATGGCCATCGACATTCGCTCACGACGGCCGAAACTGGGTAATCTCATGGGTGGATTGTCGGGGCCGTCCCTGAAGCCGATCGCCCTGCGCATGGCCTATCAATGCGCCCGGGCGACGGGCATTCCGGTGATCGGATGCGGTGGCATCGCGACGGTTGAGGACCTGATCGAATATCTGATCGCCGGTGCGTCGGCGGTGCAGGTGGGCACGGCCACCTTCATTCATCCGACGTCGATGATCACCCTCCTGGACGAATTGAAGGACTGGCTTGAAACCGAGAAGCTTGCCTCGGTTCGCGAGGTGATCGGCACCCTGATCGACGATGAGCAGGATGAATCGGTGATCTTCATGGAGACGGCGCCGTGAGGGCCGCCGCGCGCTCGTGCGCACAGGGCAAGGATCAGGATCAGACGCTTGCGGCGCGCCTGTTCCAGGATATCGCTGAATTCAGCGCCGACACGGTCGGTGTCAGCCGCCCGGCCTATTCGCAGATCGAGACCCGGACCCTGGCCTTCTTGGAGGACTTTGCCCGCGGCGCGGGGCTCGATGTCTGGTATGATGCCGCCGGTAACGGCAATTTCTGTCTGCCGGGCGACCGCGAAGCCGACCGCTACATCCTCGTCGGGTCCCATGTGGACAGCGTGCCCCAGGGCGGCAATTTCGACGGGCTCGCCGGCGTCATCGCCGGGCTG
This sequence comes from Rhodobiaceae bacterium, assembly GCA_965224185.1. Lineage (GTDB taxonomy): Bacteria > Pseudomonadota > Alphaproteobacteria > Rhizobiales. Next base: position 3,021,705 of record OZ245042.1, read on the forward strand.
ATATGCCTGATCCGGACGCGGCGAACCGGCATCCGGTTCAAGCGCCCGGTCCACGTGCTGGCGTTGCGCGGTGAGGAGAGCGCCTGGTTCGGCCCCTGCTATCTCGGCTCCAAGGCGTTGACCGGATCGCTGTTAGCCAGCGAATTGTCGGCGCATCACAAGGGAGATCAACGGTCCCTTGCCGATCATATGGCGGCGATCGGCCTGCCCGTGGAGCGGCTTCGAAGGGGCGAGCCGCTCACCGATCTCAATCGGATCGAAGCCTACCTTGAACTGCATATCGAGCAGGGTCCGCTCTTGGTCGGCAAGGCCATTCCGGCGGCCGTGGTGTCGGGCATTCGCGGCAATGTGCGCTATCCGCTAGTCCGCTGTATTGGGGAAGCCGGCCATTCGGGCGCCGTGCCGAAGGCCTATCGGCGCGATCCCGTGCTGGCGATGGCCGATCTGTTGGTGCGTCTCGACGAGAGCTGGACGACGATCCTCAATAAGGGCGACGACCTGGTCTTGACCAGCGGCATCGTGGCCACCGATCCAGATAGCCACGCCATGTCGCGGATCTCCGATGCGATAACATTCAGCCTGGAAATGCGCAGCCAGAGCGCCAGGACTCTCGACGATATGCGGGCGTTGCTGCGTAGTGAGATCGATCTTCTCGAGCGGGACCGCAAAGTGCGTTTCGATCTTGGCGAAGCTCTTTCCGTGGCGCCGGCGCTTTGCGATCGGGATCTTGTCAACAGGTTGCAGGCGGCCATGAGCCGGGTCGGCCAGGAACCGTTTGTCATGCCGAGCGGTGGCGGGCATGATGCGGCGGTATTCGCTGGCGTTGGGATTCCGGTGGCCATGGTCTTCGTGCGCAACCGCAACGGCTCCCACAATCCGCAGGAGGCCATGGACCTGGACGATTTCATCGCCGCGACCGACATTATCCACGGGTTTTTGACAGGCGAGCCATGACCACATTAACGATCCGCAGGCCGGATGACTGGCATCTGCATCTGCGCGACGGCGATGTCCTGGCGGCCGTATTGCCCCATAGCGCCGCCGATTTCGGCCGTGCGCTCATCATGCCAAACCTGGTGCCGCCGGTGGTGACCACGGCGCAGGCGCAAGCCTATCGCCAGCGCATCGTCGCGGCCCTGCCGGAGGGCAGCGATTTCACGCCGTTAATGACCCTTTACCTGACTGAGGAAACCGACGCCGACGACGTGGTGGCGGGGTATCGCGATGGAATCGTGACCGCGGTCAAGCTTTATCCAGCCGGCGCGACCACCAATTCGCAACACGGGGTGCGGGACGTGGCCAAGGTCTATCCTGTGCTGGAGCGCATGGCGGATTGCGGCATGCCGTTGTGCATGCACGGGGAAGTGACCGATCCCGAAGTGGACATTTTCGATCGCGAGGCGGCCTTCATCGAGCGCGTGCTGGAACCGTTGCGCCGCCGCCTGCCGGACTTGCGGCTGGTGCTGGAACATGTGACGACGGCGACGGGTGTTGATTTCGTGCGCGACCAGGCGGCCGATGTGGCGGCCACCATCACGCCGCATCACTTGATGATCAACCGCAATGCACTGTTTCAGGGCGGCATCCGGCCGCATTATTACTGCCTTCCGGTGGCCAAGCGGGAGGCCCATCGCCTGGCCCTGCGCGAGGCGGCGACGTCGGGGGATCCGCGGTTCTTTCTCGGCTCCGATTCGGCGCCGCACACGGATCCTTTGAAGGAAAATGCCTGCGGCTGCGCCGGAATATTCAGCGCACCGACCATCATGGCCTGCCTGGCGCAGGTTTTCGAGGACGAGGGGGCGCTCGACAAACTGGAGGGGTTCGCGTCAGTGCATGGGGCGGCCTTTTACGGATTGGCGCCAAATACCGAATACATAACGCTTCAACGGTGTCGGGACCCGGTTGGTTTTCCCGGCAAAGTACAGTCTTCCAGCGGGACAATCACCGTTTTCGATCCGATGACATCTATCCACTGGAGCGTGGTAGCTCCTTCTGGCGAGGGCCAAGCGAAGTTGCTAGAAGGGGAGCCTGCCAAGCAACCAGGACAGCGCCATGTTCTCTAACACTTTCCCGGATCGCGATGTGATTTCGGACACGGTGGCCAGAATGCTTTTGGAAATCGACGCCGTGCATTTCCGGGGCGACCAACCCTATACCTTCACGTCCGGGCTCGCCTCCCCGGTCTATATCGATTGCCGCAAGCTGATCTCCTATCCGCGCATCCGCTCCGCGATCATGGATTTTGCCGCATCGGTGGTGTTTCGCGAGGTCGGGTTCGAGCAGTTCGACGCGGTGGCCGGCGGCGAGACCGCGGGCATTCCCTTTGCCGCCTGGCTGTCGGACCGGCTCGGCCTGCCGATGCAATATGTGCGCAAGAAGCCGAAGGGATTCGGCCGCGACGCGCAGATCGAGGGGGCGCTGGCGGAGGGCGCGCGGGTGCTGTTGGTGGAGGACCTGACGACGGATGGCGGCAGCAAGCTGAAATTCGCCGAAGCGGTGGCGCGCACCGGCGCGACGGTCACCGATACCTTCGCCGTCTTCTATTACGACATTTTCCCCGGAACCCCTGAACGGCTGAGGGAAGCGGGGATGCGGCTGCATTATCTCGCCACCTGGTGGGACATTTTGAAGGCCTGCAGGGAGCTTGAGCGGTTCCCGGCCGAAACGGTCGACGAGGTCGAGCAATTCCTCAATGCCCCGCTCGACTGGTCGGCCAATCATGGCGGCATCAGCGAACTGCCATAGACGCGTGTATAGGAGTGGATCATGTTTGACGGGCTGTTGAAAGACCTGGTCGATGGCGGAGGCGGCGTACGCGCCTATGACAATTGCGCGCGCGAAGCCCGCGGCCGGATCGCCGGCGAACCGGAAAACTCGGCCGCCCTGTTGTTGATCGCCTATGCCGCGCAACGCTTCGTGGATGCTTATGACGATCAGCCCCTGACCGTCGAGGCGGCGGCGGAAGAGTTGAAGCGGTTCACCGATATCACCCGGTCCCTGGACCAGGCCTATCTGAACGGCTCGGCGCAGGACAAGATCGATGCCCTGAACAGGGCGGCGGCGGAGATTGCCCGGACCCGGAGTTTTTGAGTTTCGGATCTGGGATCAGATGCGGCAAATTTTCCCGATCCGGCAGGGCCATTAATTCAGTTTTCCGGCTGCAATTATTCGATGGACAAAGCTTCTAATTCGTGTTGCGGAAATTTGAATTCGCTAATCAGGCATGCAGTCCTTCCCGCGAAAGCGGGAATCCAGGGCAATCAAATAAAGGCCTTTGTATTTGGCCCTAGATTCCCGTTTTCGAGGGAATGACTGGTTCATAGTTCGTACCGAACCCGACTAAAAGCAATGTGCATTAGGCAACGATCTGGCGCCGCGCCTTCGCCGTCCACAGGGAGACGTTGCGAATACGATGAAGATCACGCGCATTGAAACCTTCAGCCCCCAATTTGTCGGCTTCGAGATCTTCAAGATCCGGGGCGGTTCGGAATGCGGCCATGACCGGGATGAATGGCCGGGCCGTACCGAGGAGATTATTGCGACCATGCGCCGGGCTGGGGGGGTGGAGATCCATCCGGACTGGCTTGCTCACGCCGACTATCAGGTGAGCGCGCCCGATTGAGTCCGTATTTGAGTGCAGGGGCGGTAACGTGAGGCGGCGATGACGGACAGCATCTTCACCGAGGATTTCAAGGCCCAGCCCTATTGGTGGGACGCGACCCCACGGCCCGCAGCCGCGGCGGCGAACCTGCCGGCCAAGGCCGATGTGCTGATTATCGGCTCCGGCTATACGGGGCTTTGCGCCGCCCTGGAAACCGCCCGGGCCGGGCGCCATACGGTGGTCATCGATGCCCAAGATACGGGCTGGGGCTGCAGCACCCGCAATGGCGGCATGGTCTCGCCCGGTATCAAGCCGGGCTTTGAGGCACTGGCGGCGCGCCATGGCGAGGCGGTGGCCCGTGCCATCCTTTCGGAAGGAAATGCGGCACTGTCCTGGATCGGGGAGTTCGTGGGCTCGGAGGGGATCGATTGCGATTATGTGGTCTCAGGGGAATTTTTCGGTGCCTTCACCCCGAGGCAATTGGATGCGCTGGTCGCTGATCTGTCCCGGCAGCCGCCGGACCTGGCCGAGGCCTGGCACAAGGTCCCGAAATCGGAGCAACATCGGGAAATCGATACCGACGCCTATCATGGCGGCGTGGTCTTCGATAGTTGCGGATCCATTGACCCGGCTAAATATCACCAGGGCCTGCTTACCCGGGTGATCGCCGCGGAGGCACATGTCATTGCGCATTGCCCGGCGATCGCGATCGAGCGCGATGGGGCCGGCTTCGCGGTGCGGACCGGCAAGGGTGTTGTGAAGGCCCGGGACGTGGTGATCGCCACCAATGGCTATACGGGCCCGGCAACGCCTTGGCTACGGCGGCGGGTGATCCCGATCGGCAGCTATATCATCGCCACGGAGCCCCTGCCGAAGCCGCTGATGGATCGTCTATTGCCGACGGCGCGGACCATGAGCGACACCCGCAAGGTGGTCTATTATTACCGGCCATCGCCGGACCGGACGCGGATCATCTTCGGCGGCCGGGTCTCGAGCCGGGAGACCGATCCCTTGAAGAGCGCGCCGCTCCTGCGGCGGGACATGATCGCATTGTTTCCGGACCTGGCCGACGTCAAGATCAGCCGGTCCTGGATGGGTTTCGTCGCCTATACCTTCGATCATCTGGCCCATATGGACCGCCATGACGGGATCCATTACGCGCTCGGCTATTGCGGATCGGGGATCGCCGTGGCGAGTTATCTGGGCACAAGGATCGGACAGCAGGTGCTGGGACGGCCGGAGGGACAGACTGCCTTCGACGGCATCGGCTTTGCAACTCGGCCGTTTTACACCGGCAATCCGTGGTTCATGCCGGCTGCCGTCGCCTATTACCGGTGGCGGGACCGGTTGGCGCGGTAGGCGGGTCGGTTGAAGGCTATGCAACCAAGAATTATTAGTTCCGGCAAATCATACAACTTTTTTCACGCTGAAAGGGAGTTTTAACGGCGATCCGGTATGGTCCCGTGTGCACGTCATTTGTCGTTGTGCCAAATATTTGTTGTTGGAGTTCGGTTGATGCATGTCCTGCTAGCGATTACCGGAGCGATCGTCATGGCTGCCGTGTGGTGGTGGCGCATCAAGATGATTAGTGAAGCGGCGGCGGAGGTGGCCGACGGTGTCGGTCGCGTGCGCGGACAATTGCGCCGTCGATCGATGCGTCGAAAGGCGGAAATATCGCCGATCACGGCGATCGATTCGCCGGTCGTGGCGGCGGCGGTCCTGCTCGTGGCGCTGCAGTCGGAAAAAGCGCCGTTGACGGACGGACAACAGGAATTTGTGCGTGGGCTGCTGAGCCGGCTGGTGCCGGAAAAGGAAGCGGAAGAGGCGTTCATCTATGCCAATTGGGCGGTGGCTCAGGTTGCCGACACGACGGTGGTGATCGGCAAGCTCGGCCTTTTCCTGCGCGATGCGCTGAACACGGCGGAAAAAAAGCAATTCATCGCATTGCTCGATGAAGCCAATGCAAAGTTGGACGGCTGCCACGATTATCGGTATGCCCGACAGCGGCTCATCGGGAAACTGGGTCCCGATGTTACAAGTTAGCTATCTAGCTTATTTGGTAAATTGAAGTCCGATCGGGCCGGTGTCTCTGTGAATTGAGGAGTAATTGTCCGGTTAACGGTCGCGATTGGCCAAGTCCAGCCGTCGGACACGGCAATGCCCGCTGCCCTTTCTTTTGATCAAGCAAATTCGCGGGATCAAGCACGGATGCTGATGGCCGTCCCACCGGCGCTACATCTTCGCACCAAAATTGTCAAACCTGTTTATATCTAGATTTTAGAATATGATAATATTATCATTGAAAATGTCATGGGACCAAAGATCGCTTTTGCATTGGTGCCGGGACAGTCGTCAGGGTATGGAGGGGTGACGACGAAGTGCGATCGAGCAACGGGGGTTCTTTCATGCCGGGACTTGTCACACCTCACGGCGCCGACACCTTAAATATTCTGCTGCAGCCGGAAGCGGAGCGGCCCGCCGATATTGCCCGCGCCGGTACGCTCAAGACGGTGCCCATGCAAAGCCGGGAAGTGTCGGATCTCTTGATGCTCGGCATGGGCGCCTATACGCCCCTTCACGGTTTCATGTCCTATGACGACTGGCGGCAAGTCTGTGTCGATATGCGCCTCGACAATGGCGTGTTCTGGCCGATCCCCATTACGCTGTCCGCCGGGGAGGACCTTGCCGGCGGCATCGCCATCGGCGAGGACGTGGCATTGACCGACGGCGAAACCGGCGAGCCGCTGGGTATTTTGACGGTGGAGGAGAAATATCGCATAGACCGAAATCTGGAATGCGAGCACGTCTACCGCACCACCGATGCCGATCATCCCGGCGTGCAGAAAGTGATGGCGCAGGCGGATGTCAATCTGGCCGGGCCGGTGCAGGTGATCAGCGAGAGCGATTACCCGACGACCTATAAAGGCCTCTACCAGCATCCCGCCGAAGCGCGGGCGGCGTTTGAAAAGCGTGGTTGGTCGACGGTCGCTGCCTTCCAGACCCGCAATCCCATGCATCGCAGCCATGAGCATTTGGTGAAGATCGCCGTGGAGGTGACCGACGGGGTGTTCATCCACCAGGTGCTGGGCAAATTGAAACCCGGCGACATTCCCGCCGACACCCGGACCCGGGCGATCCAGGCGATGATCGACAATTATTTCGTTCCCGGCACGGTGATCCAGGCCGGCTATCCGATCGAAATGCGCTATGGGGGCCCCCGCGAAGCCCTGCTGCACGCGCTGATCCGGCAGAATTTCGGCTGCTCGCATCTGGTGGTCGGGCGCGACCATGCCGGCGTCGGCGATTATTACGGCCCCTATGACGCGCAGCACATCTTCGACGACCTGTGGGACGGGGCTTTGCAGACCCGGCCCCTAAAGATCGACATCACGTTTTATTGCCGCAAGTGCTACGGCATGGCGACGGCAAAGACCTGTCCCCATGACGACGACCAGCGCATATCGATATCAGGCACCGACCAGCGGGCGATGCTGACCCGCGGCGATCCGATACCGCCGGAATTCAGCCGGCCGGAAGTGGTGGCGATCCTGCAGGATTATTACGCCAACCAGGCGGCGGCCGAGTGACTATCCTTGCGCAGGGTCACCGACCGGGCCATGGTCCGCCCATCTCCCGTGCGCATCGCTATTTCGTGGTGCCGGCCGGCCGGCGATCATCAAGTTGCTGTTCGATGAAGGTGCCGACGGCACCGCGGTCGACCATAACGACATGACTGCCGTGAATGTGGCAAGCCCGCGAGTTTGGATATATTCAACGCCTATGGAAGCGGCGATGGACCTTAATCGATCACTGGCTTTCTGCGGCAATTTGAACATATTTACAATCGTGAATATGATTGCTAAGTATCAGGCTCTCATCAACGATATGAATTCAATGAAATCGTTGCTGACGGGCATATTAGGTGCGCCCGATTTGCGACGACCTCGGGATATCACGACATGCTGACAACCAATCCCTTCGCCGAGCTGACCGCCGCTATCCCGCCTGGCGTCATGCAGGTGTTCATCGCCGTCATGATTGCCCTGGTCATCCTGGGGACGATCTATGACGTCATCCACAAGGGCAGCGCCAAGTACTTCTCGCGGGTGCAGGCAAAATCCGCCGAGCAGGCATCGCGCCAGATCGGCGGCGGCGAGAAGATGGGGGTCGCGGTCAAGACCCTGGTCGTCGACGTCGCGGCCTCCGGCGAGTTCTGTAATCCCCACCGGCGGATTGCGCATCTGCTGTCCATGTACGGGTTCGTGCTGTATCTGCTCACCACTATCCTGCTGGTCTATGTCTGGCCGACCCAGGAAGCGGCCGCGCCGGCGCTGGTGGTCCTGCTCTGGTATGTCGGGGCGCTGATGGTCTGCGCGGGCGGCTATTGGTTCTGGTTCTTCATCCGGGTCGATGTCCGGTCGGAGGGCAATTCGCCATTCCGGTTGATGCGCGCCGACCTGTTCATCGTCTCGCTTTTGCTCAGCGTGACCTTCGGCATCATCTGGGCGATCGCCCAGACGAGTGGCGGCGGGACGCTGGCCTGGATCTTCCTGGCGCTCTATCTGGTGGCGACGACGGTGCTCTTTGCCGGCATCCCCTGGTCGAAGTTCGCCCACATGTTCTTCAAGCCGGCAGCGGCGTTCGAGAAGCGGGTGGCCTATGCCAACGGCTCGGCCATGAACCTGCCGACGCTGACCCGCGACGATCCCGCGCAGCGCGAGCGGCACTCGATGCAGCTTCTGCGCGATGCGCCGATGGATATGGGGCTGGGCATCAAACGCGAAGCGCCGCACCACTACTGACCGGCTGATCACGCCACGAATTCGAAGAGACAAGGAACCGGCATATGCCAACTTTCGTCTACATGACACGGTGCGACGGCTGCGGACACTGCGTCGATATCTGTCCCTCCGACATCATGCACATCGATCCCGTCAACCGCCGTGCCTACAACATTGAGCCCAATATGTGTTGGGAATGCTATTCCTGCGTGAAGGCCTGCCCGATGCATGCGATCGATGTGCGTGGCTATGCCGATTTCGCGCCGCTCGGCCACAGCGTCCGAGTCAAGCGCGACGAGGAGCAGGGCACCATCGCCTGGCGGATCAAGTTCCGCAACGGGACCGAGAAGAACTTCCTGTCGCCGATCACGACCAAACCCTGGGGGCGCGACATCCCGCAGCTCAAGGACGTGTCCGGCCCCAGCAAGGAAATGCGCGACAGTGAGTTGCTCTATAACGAGCCCAAATACATCCGGATGGATGACGGCGGATTGCATACGCTGGAATCGAACGGCCTCAAGATGAAAAAAGGCGTGTACTACTGATGGCCCACAATACGATTGTCGAAGACGGCATCGACATCCTGGTGGTCGGTGCCGGTCTTGGCGGCACGGGAGCTGCCTGGGAAGCCCGGTTCTGGGGGCAGGACAAGAAGATCGTCATTGCCGAAAAGGCAAATATCGACCGCTCGGGCGCTGTCGCCCAGGGTCTCTACGCGATCAACTGCTATATGGGCACGCGCTGGGGCGAGAATAACCCTGAGGACCATGTCAAATATGCCCGCATCGACCTGATGGGCCTGGTGCGCGAGGATCTCCTGTTCGACATGGCCCGCCACGTCGATTCGACGGTGCACCAGTTCGAGGAATGGGGCCTCCCCATCATGAAGGACCCGGACACCGGGCAGTATCTTCGCGAGGGTCGCTGGCAGATCATGATCCACGGCGAATCCTACAAGCCGATCGTGGCCGAGGCCGCCAAGAAATCGGCCGACCAGGTCTTCAACCGCATCTGTGTCACGCACCTTCTGATGGACGAGAGCAAGCCCAACCGGGTTGCCGGCGCCGTCGGCTTCAACGTCCGCACCGGCAATTACCACGTCTTCAAGTCCAAAACCGTCATCTGCGGCGCCGGCGGCGCCTCGAACATCTTCAAGCCGCGTTCGGTCGGCGAAGGCTCGGGCCGGACCTGGTACGCGCCATGGTCGTCGGCATCGGCCTACGGGCTGATGATCAATGCCGGCGCGAAAATGACCCAGATGGAGAACCGGATCGTTCTCGCCCGCTTCAAGGACGGCTACGGGCCGGTCGGTGCCTACTTCCTGCACCTCAAGACCTATACCCAGAACGCCTATGGCGAAGAGTACGAATCGAAGTGGTTCCCCGAGCTGCAGAAGATGGTCGGCAAGGAATATCTCGATCCGGAAGTGTCGCACCTGACGCACCGGCCGATCCCGACCTGTCTGCGTAATCACGCGTTGATCAGCGAGGTCAATGCGGGCCGCGGGCCGATCCACATGGTGACCATGCACTCGTTTCAGGATCCGCACCTGGAAGAGGTCGGCTGGGAGAACTTCCTCGGCATGACCGTCGGCCAGGCCGTCGTCTGGGCCTCCAACGACGTCGATCCGAAGAAAGAGAACCCGGAGCTCACCACGTCGGAGCCCTATGTCATGGGCTCCCATGCGACCGGGTCCGGCGCCTGGTGCTCGGGGCCGGAAGATCTCTCGCCGCCGGAATATTTCTGGGGCTACAACCGGATGACGACAGTCGAAGGTCTGTTCGGCGCCGGAGACGCCGTCGGCGGCACGCCCCACGCATTCTCGTCGGGATCCTTCACCGAAGGACGCCTCGCCGCAAAGGCGGCGTGCAAATATATCGACGACGGCAAGGCCGACGGAATCACGGTTTCAAGCGCGCAGATCGACCAGCGCAGGGAAGAAATCTTCAAGCCGCTCGAGCACTACAGGATCTACCGCAATGCCATCGTCGCCGGCGACGTCAACCCGCACTACATCAATCCCCAGCAGGGGCTCGATCGCCTGCAGAAGCTGATGGACGAGTATTGCGGCGGCATGACGGTCAATTACATGACCAACGGGAAGCTGCTGAGCATCGGTCTGAAGAAGCTCAAGATCATGGAAGAGGATCTGGACTCTCTCGCGGCATCGGATGTTCACGAATTGTTGCGCGCCTGGGAGCTGAAGCATCGCCACCGTGCGGCAGAGTGCGTGACCCAGCACACGCTGTTCCGCAAGGAAACGCGCTGGCCGGGCTACTATTATCGCGGCGATTATATGAAAGTGGATGACGAGAACTGGCACGTGCTGACGGTATCGCGGCGTGATCCCGAAACCGGCAAGTACACGATGGAAAGGGCACCGTGCTATCACCTGGTCGGTGCAGACGAAGAATAGGCCCGGGCAACGTCCCGGCCTTGAGCGGGGACGGAACACTTGAAAGACCCTATTTCGGTTCCACCATACTAGCCATCGGATCCGCGCGTGAACATTGTCGACAAATCCGACGACGAAATCCTAGCGATTGCCGAGCCACTGTGGCGCGATCTTGTCCGGAATTCGAATGCGGGTCAGTACGGAGAATTCACCAAGAACTTCTCCCAGTCATTCGCCCGCGCCATGCATCATGTGGAGGCCGGCCGCCAGTTCGCCCACAGCGAACTCGCCCGCAACCTGGCCGAGGACGCCGACTGCCTCGGCACGATCCGCCGGGGCGAGCACGTGACGGTTCTCTACCGCCAGAAGAGCACCAAGAAGCCTGGCGAATGGCTCGGCCGGTTGGTGCTCGGCTACGAAAACGGTGAGGTGCGGATCTTCAGCGCCACCATCTTCTGAGACGTTCGCGGAACAGGGCCATGAGCGACATCATCGGGACCGGAAAATTCGTCGAGCTGACCTACAAGGTGATCGACAGCAAGTCGGGCCACGTCCTGACGGAGGTCGAATTCCCGCTCGGCTATGTCCATGGCCACAACGAGATCCTGGCCCCCTTCGTCCACAGCCAGCTCGAAGGCAAGCAGGCCGGCGACGTGATCGATGTGCCGATCGACGGGAACGCGATCTACGGGGCACGCGACGAGTCGCTGGTCTTCACCGACCGGATCGAGAACGTACCGGAGGAATTTCGGAAGGTGGGCACCTCGATCCTGATGGAAAGCGAGACCGGCCAGACCCGCAGCTTCCTGGTTACCCGAATGGACGACCAAACTCTGACCGTCGACGGCAATAATCCGCTTTGTGGGCGAGCGGTCGTCTTCTCGCTGGAGATCCTGACCGTCCGTGAGGCGACCGACGACGAAATGCGGGTCGGCGGCACGATCGAGACCGGTCCGACCGTCGATCCGTCATTGATGCGGCCGACATGAGCAACGCGATGAACTTAAACTGAGGAGACTTGACCGATGGGCAATGTAGATAAGACCGCGCCGGTTCCCGAGGGCAAGACCGATTATTACACCACGCGCCAGATGGCCGCGGATGAAAAGGGCCATGTCGGCTACGAGACCGAGTGGATCGAGTGGCAGACGGAAGTGCCTTACGAGACGCCCAAGACCCCGTAGAGCCTTTCTGGGTAAGATTGAACCATCTGGATACGGATTCCCGGGAGATGAGGAAGGTTCCGCCCCTGTTTTCCGTTAGCGGCCGACATCCTCTGCGCTCAACAAGGGTCGGTGTATTAAGGGGTACCGTCATTCCCGCGAAAGCGGGAATCCAGGGCAAAAAAACAACGGCGTACCTTGTCGCCCTGGATTCCCGCTTTTGCGGGAATGACTGTGTGATTGGATTTATAAATCCGTTTAAGCAACACGCCTAAAAAAGCCCACGGCCGACCAGGATCAGCGCGGCGATACCGCAGATCCCGAGCACCAGCGCGCGGATATGCGCGTCGGTGAAGCGATCGAGTTGCGGCGCCAGGGCGAGGCCGATGGCCGTGGCCGGATAGAAGGCCGCCGCGGTGATGACATGGCGGGTCTCCACGAAGCCGCCCAGGGTCAGAACGACGATCGACATCACCGTCCCGATGGCGAAGAAAACGTTGAGCATGGCGCGGATTTCAAAGGCCGCGCTGCGCTGATAGACCAGGCTCATGGGCGGACCGCCGATGCCCACCAGCGCCGACATCAGGCCCGACAGATAGCCGGCGGCGATCAGGTTCGGTGGCGTTGGCGGCACATGCAGGCGAAGGCCGGTTATGATCACGGCGAAGAGCACCAGAATTCCAAAAACCAGGGATACCGTGTCCCGTTCCTCGGCAACCAGGGACAGGACGACGGCCCCACACAATACACCGACAAACCGGGTGACGGCCGGCAGGGGGACGGCCGCCCACTGAATGTCGCCGCGCACGCGCCAGCAGGCGAGCAGGGCGGTGGTGATGCCGACCAGGAGCACGGCAGCGGGGACCAGGGTCGGATCGAAAACGGCCAGCACCGGCGATACCAGCAGGCCGAAGCCGAGGCCTGCTGAACTCTGAAAGGCAGCGCCGAGGGCGACGGCGATAAAGGCGGCGGCAAAGGCCCACCATTCCAGGCCGATCATCGGGATCATGAAAAACTCTTCGACGCTCTAATCGATCCTCAACCGCCGGGCCGGGTGCGCATGTTTTCCGGCAGGAAGGTGGCCAGTTCCGGGAACAGGATCAACACGAAGACCATCAGCACCATGATTGCGAACATCGGCAAGGCGGCACGGGCGATATAATTCATTTCATGGGGCGTCATACCCTGGAGCACGAACAAATTAAAGCCGATGGGCGGCGTGATTTGCGCCATTTCAACGACCACCACGATGAAGATGCCGAACCAGATCAGGTCTATGCCGGCGGCGCGGATCATCGGTTCCACCACGGCCATGGTGAGTACCACGGACGAGATGCCGTCAAGGAAGCAGCCGATGATGATGTAGAAGACCATCAGCGCCAGGATGAGTTCGAACTTCGACAGGTTCAGCGAGGCGATCCACTCGGCAAGCGCCCGCGGCAGGCCGGTAAAGCCCATGGAAAGCGACAAAAAGGCGGCGCCGGCGAGAATCAGGGCGATCATGGCCGATGTGCGGGAGGCGCCCATCAGGCTGGCGACAAAGGTTTGCCGGCTTAACGAACCTTGGCCGGCAGCCAGGATCAGGGCGCCGATGACGCCGAAGGAGGCGGCCTCGGTCGCCGTGGCGAAGCCAAGATACATGGAGCCGATGACTAAGAGCACGAGCAGGATCACCGGAATGAGAAACCGCGCCTCGCGCACCTTCTCCATGAAGCTTCGCTTCGGTTCCTTTGGCGGCACCTCGTCCTTCTTGACGAAGGACCACAGGGCCACATAGCCCATGAACATGCCGGCTAGCACCAGGCCCGGCAGGATGCCGGCGATGAACAGCTTGGAGATCGATTCGTTGATGGTGACGCCATAGACGATCAGGGTGAGCGATGGCGGGATCATCAGGCCGAGCGTGGCGGCGCCGGCCAGCGTGCCGATGATCATGCGTTCGGGATAGCCGCGCTTGCGCAATTCGGGGATCGACATCTTGCCGACGGTGGTCAAGGTGGCGGCGGAGGAACCGGAAACGGCTGCAAAGATGGTGCAGCCGACAATATTGGTGTGCAGGAGCCGGCCGGGCAGGTTGGCCATCCACGGCGCCAGGCCGCGAAACATATCCTCCGATAATCGGGTGCGATAGAGAATTTCGCCCATCCAGATGAAGAGCGGCAGGGCCGTCAGCGACCACGACGACGATGTCGTCCAGATGGTGGTGATCATGGCGTCGCCGGCGGGGCGGGTGGTGAAGAGTTCCATGCCGACAAAGGCGACGCCGAGCAGGGCGAGACCGACCCACACACCGGTGCCCAACAGCAGGAACAGGACGAACAGGAAAATGGCGGTGAGGGCGAAATGATCCATGGCCGCTTTCCTATTCGGAATGATGATCTTCCAGCGCCTCGACCTCGATGCCGTGGTCGCCGGAAAAGAGTACGCGGATCAAATTATCGATCAGCGCGATCGCCAGCAGCACCGATCCGGCGGCCATGGCGATCTGCGGGATCCAGAGCGGCATGGCGTCCTGGCCCTGGGAAATGTCGTTGAATTTGCGCGACACCTGAACCGCCTTGATGGCGTACCAGGCGAGATAGACCGATAAGGCCGATCCGATGGCGAAACACCAGACTTCGCCCCAGCGCCGATAAGACCCCATCGCCTGCAGGAACAGGCCGACCCGGATATGGGCGCCCCTGTTCAGGGCGTAGGCGAAGGCGAAGAACGAGGCGGCGGCCATGCAATAGCCGGCATAGTTGGTCGATCCGGGAAATACATTGCCGGACCAGCGGGCGGCCATTTGCAGGACGATAATGCACAAAATCGCAATCAGGAACAAAGCGGCGATGGCGCCGCCGAGAAGATAAAGCCGGTCGAGAAACCGGCGGATCGTGGCCAAGGTGCCGTTCATGGTCTGTCTCAGGTTTCTATAGATCGACGGGCCGGGTCATGCGGCTGCTTAAAGGCTAGTGGCGCTACCGCGTCCCCCCCTCCCTGGCCCTCCCCCTCCAGGGGGGAGGGAAAAGGAGGCGTCATCGCCTTGCCCCAAATCGGCGTGGTTAGACGCGTATTGTCTCGGCGGACTCCATAAGTGTCGGCATGGCAAACAATCACCTCCCCCTTGGAGGGGGAGGTCGGCGCGGTAGCGCCGGGAGGGGGGGATGCGGCGGTTGCCGTTATCCCCGGACCTTGCCTCCAGTCAGATGCGGAGGGGCCGCACCCCTCCGCCATCCGCGTCATCTCACATTGCCTTATAGGCCTCGATGATCGCCTTGCCGTCGGCGCCGGCATTTTCGACCCATTCGGCGGCCATGGTCTCGCCGATCTTGCCAAGATCCATTTTCAGTTGGTCACCGGGCGGTTGCACTTTCATGCCATTGGCGGCCAGTTGTTCCAGATACCAGCCGGCGAGTTCGGCGGCCTTGGCGGTGCCGGCGGCTTCGGCCTTGGCGGCGGCATCGGTGAGGCAGCCCTTGACCTTGTCGGAAGCACCGTCCCAGGCGTCCTTGTTGACGAAGACATAATTGCGCGGCAACCAGGCCTGGGTATCATAGAAGTGGCTCAGATGCTCCCAGACCTTGCGGTCATAACCGGTGGAGCCGGACGAGATGAACGCCTCGGCGACGCCGGTGGCCAGCGCCTGGACCAGTTCGGCGGCCTCGATCTGCACCGGCAGCATGCCGGACAATTCGGCGAGCTTGGCGGTCGCCGCGTTATAGGCGCGGAACTTCAGGCCCTTCATGTCGGCGGTGCTGTTGACTTCCTTTTTGAAGTAAAGCCCCTGGGGCGGCCAGGGCACGCCGTAAAGCAGAACCAGGTTCTGGTCGGCGAGGATTTTCTCAATGGTCGGCCGGGCGGCCTTCCATAATTTGTTCGATGCGTCGAATGACGTCGCCAGGAACGGCACGGAATCGACGCCGAAAATGGCGTTCTCGTTTTGATGCGCCGATAACAGCCGTTCGCCGATTGGCGCCTGGCCGGTCTGAATGGCGCGCTTGATCTCGTTGCCCTTGAACAGCGAACCGCCGCCGTGAACGACGACCTCGATCTCGCCGGCCGCGCAGGCATTCACCATTTCGGCGAATTTCTTGCCGTTCTCGGTGTGATAGTTGGAATCCGCATAGGCCATGGGCATGTCCCACTTGTCGGCCGCCAGAGCGCCTGTGCTCAACAAGGCGGCGGCGGCAAGCGCGGTTCCCGTTGCGAAAATCGATGTTTTCATCTGGTCTTTCCTCCCTAAGTTGTTTCCCATTTTCGAGTTTGCCTCCCTTGGCGTTAAACGCAAGTGTTATTACCGAGTTCCTATCCGGCAAATCGCGCCGGCTGATAGGGTCGCAGGTCGATATTCGGGCGGCGGCCGGTGATCAGGCCGGCCAACAGGCGGCCGGTCTTGGGGCCGCCCGTCATGCCCACATGATGATGACCGAAGCCGGCAAAATAACCGCGCGGACCGGGCATTTGTCCAATCACCGGAATGGAATCGGCCGGTGCCGGCCGGTGTCCCATCCATTCGCGGACTTCCCTGTATTGCAATCCGGGTATGGCCTCATGAATGCGTTTTTTCAGGAGCGCGAAAGGCTTGCGGCTCGGCGGCGCCTCGGTGCCGCCGAACTCCACGATACCGGCGCAGCGCAGGCGGCCCTCCATCGGCGTGACGACGAATTTGCCGGTGGTCATCATTACCGGTGCCCGGGGCACGATCGTCGGTTCGATCAGGTCGATATGGTAGCCGCGCTCGGTCTCGATCGGCACTTTGAGGCCGGTCCGGCGGGCAAGGTCGCCCGACCACACGCCGGCGGTCAGCACCACGCAGTCGCCGTCGATCGGCCCCTGATCGGTGGTAATGCCGGTGACTGTACCGTCGGTTTGCAGAATATCGCGCATGGTGGCGATCACCAGCCTGCCGCCTTCGGCCTGCATGTGGTCAGCGAGCGTTGCGACATAGGCCGGCGGGTCGCTGATATGGCCGTGATCGGCGAGGCGGACGGCGAAATTCGCGTCCGGTCCGAAGACCGGGTCGTAGGCGTGCCAGTCCGCGCCTTCAAGAAGGTCCCAGGTAAAGCCGTTATCGGCGCGCAATTGCCAGCCGAAGGCATCGGCCTCATAGGCGGCCCGGTCCGGATAGACGAAAACATAGTCCGACGGTTTGACGAAACGTTCCGCCGGGGTGCCGCGGGCGAGCGCCTGGTGCTGGTCGAGACTGTCGCCGATGATCGGGGTCAGGGCGGCGGCGATGCGTTTGGTTTCCGCCGGCCGGCAATGGCTTAAATAGCGGGCGAGCCAGGGCATCATGCGCGGCAGATAGGACCAACGAAGAAAGAGCGGGCTCGTCGGATCGATCAGCATGCCCGGCGCCTTGGCGATCAGGCCGGGCACGGTCACCGGCACGACGGAACAGGAGGCCAAGACGCCGCCATTGCCGGCGGAGGCTTCGGCGGCCGGGCCCGCGCGGTCGACGAGGGTCACATCATGGCCGTCGCGTTGCAGCCAGATCGCAGTGGAGACGCCGACAATACCGGCGCCAACGACGATGACATTCTTTTTCTCGTCGGCCGTCATTGGCGTGCCACTCGCTGTATATGTGCCGTCCGCCGGTCATGCCATTGAGCATAGAGGTTCGGTCGCATCACGCCACCCATTCGCTGACCGGCGCCCGGGCATCCTGGAGCGGCTGGGCGATGATATCGACCAGGGTCGGCTCGCCGGCCTCGAAGGCCTGGCGCAGGGTCGGTTCCAGATCCGCCGGATCCGCAACCCGCCAACTCTTCAGGCCGAAGGCGGCGGCCACGGCGGCGTGGTCGGTACGCGAGAAATCGACTGAATAATAGCGGCCGCCGAAACCGGATTTCTGGCCGGCCTTGATCCAGCCGAACACGCTGTTGGAGAACACAATGAAGGTGATCGGTAGCTTCAGCCGGGTGACGGTTTCCAATTCGCCGCAGGTGAAGCCGAAACTGCCGTCGCCCATGACGGACACGACCTTTGCCGCGGGGCGGCCGACCTGTGCGCCGATCGCCGCGGACAGCGCGTAACCGAGGGCGCCATGGGCACGGTTGGAGAAGACGTGGCGTCCGGCTTTGCGGATTTCGTAATAGGCGGAAAAGTAGGGGCAGGGCGTGCCCGGATCGGCAACCACGATGGCGTCGTCGGGAAGCAGGCGGTTGCAGGCTTCGACCACCCGTTCGGGGCGGATTGGAGCGTCGTCGGATGCGGCAAGCTCCAGGAATGCGGCGCGCTTATCCGCCTTGGCCTTTCCGGCGATATCGGTACCGCCGAACCCTGCCGACCGGCCGGAAGCGGCAAGCGTTTTATTCAAGGCGGCGAGCGCCAGCCGGGCATCGGCGCAGATCATGGCTTCGGTCGCGTAATTGACGCCGATCGTTGCCGGATCGCTGTCGATATGGACGATCCGCGTGCCCGGCTCCGGCGCGCGCCAGCGTTCCGTGGTCACCGATCCGGCGCGGCAGCCGATAAAGACGACCAGATCGGCGGCATCGACCACGGCCCAGGTCGCGGCGACACCGCCATTGGAGCCGACTACGCCGACACAGTTTCGGTGGGTCTCTGCGAGGCTGCCCTGGCCGGAAATTGTGGTGCAGGCCGGGATATCGAGCGTTTCGCAAAAGATCTGCAATTCGGCCTCGGCGCCGGCAAGCACCACGCCACCGCCGCAGATTATGATCGGTGACTTAGCCGACAATATAATATCGAGCGCTGCATCGACCGCCGCCGGTTCCGGCGCGGCCGGCAGGGCGGGGAATGTCCCGAACCGGCGTTCGGCCCAGATTTCCGATTCCGGCACGGCGGCTTTTTGAACATCGAACGGCAGGCCCAGATGGGCGGTGCCGGGGCGGCCGGTGGTCATCTGACGAAAGGCTTCGCGTACCATGCGTGGCAGCAGGGCGGCTTTCGGAATGACGCCGTTCCATTTCGTCAGCGGCCGGAACAGGGCCTCCTGGTCGAGCTCTGTGAGCGGAAAGCGGCCGGCGGCCGTCGTCGCCACATCCGTGGTGATGGCCAGGACGGGTACGGACGATTCATTGGCCTCCACGATGCCCGGCAAAATATAGGTGGCGCCGCCGCCCGACGGCCCCTCGCAGATGCCGACCCGGCCGGTCACCCGCGCATAGCCGTCGGCCATATAGGCGGCGGAGCGTTCGTCGCGGGTCAGGATATGCGTCATGCCGTGATCGAGGCGGGCGAGGGCGTCGTAGAAGGGCAGGGACGTGTCGCCACAAAGGCCGAATATATGGCGCACGCCGTGACCGGCGAGCAGGCGCACCATGGCCTCGGCGCCGGTGGTTTCATTCGGTCGGAGAGTGGGATCGGTCAATGCGCGGATCGCCGTTGACGGCATGTGTGGACAAAGCTGTATACAGCATCGTATTCAATGATATACAGTTCTGTCAACCAATCGAGTTCGGGTAAAGGACGGTCGCATGGACGCAACCGAAGCCTCGATAGCCGGCGACAGCGCCATTGTGCCTTCGACCAACAATGTGGACCGGATCTATCAGGAAGTCCGCGCCATGGCCGCGGAGTTTCGCCTGAAGCCGGAGGAGCGGATCAATGAGGGGGCGCTCGCCCGGTTGCTCGGCGCCAGCCGCACCCCGGTGCGCGAGGCGCTCAACCGCCTGGTGGCGGAAGGATTTCTGACACTGCGGTCCGGCCAGGGCTTCTTCTGCCGCGCCTTTACGCCGGACATGATTGCCGATCTCTACGAGGCGCGGGTGGCCATCGAGGCGGAGGCCGTTCGGTTGGCGACCTTGCGGGCGGCGCCTGAAATGCGGGCCGATATCCGCAAGTTCCTGGAACAGACGGCGGCGGCCAAGGCGCAATCCGAAGATATCGACTTTCAGGTCGGGCTCGATGAGGCGTTTCATTTGAAGATCGCCGATGCTTCGGGAAATCATGAACTGGTGCGCCTGTTGGATAATCTCAATGGCCGCATCCGCTTCGTGCGCTGGATCGATATGGAACGCCGCAGCCCCTATTCGCAGGGCGACCATCTGGCGATCCTGGATCTGATCGATGGCGGCGACCCGGACGCGGCAGCCGCTGAAATGCGTCGCCATGTGGACCGGCGCGGCGACGAGATCGCCGCTGCGGTGGCGGCCGGCTATTCCAGGATTTACCTGCCCGACTTCCGTGACCGGAGGGCGGGACGATGAGCGTAACCGGGGGCAAGGCGGTCTATGGGGCGAGCCTGGGCATCCTGATGCTGGAGGCCCGCTTTCCGCGCATTGTCGGCGACATGGGCAATGCGCTGACCTGGCCGTTTCCGGTGCAATACCGGGTGGTTGCCGGCGCCAGCCCGGACCGGGTGGTGCGCCATCGGGCAGACGGGTTGCTTGAAGCCTTCATCGAGGCCGGCAACGATCTGGTGCGCCACGGCGCTGACGGGATCACGACCAATTGCGGATTCTTGTCGCTGTTCCAGACGGAACTGGCATCGGCGCTCGCCGTGCCGGTCGCCACGTCGTCGCTGATGCAGGTGCCGGTGATCAAGAAAACTTTGCCGGCTGATAAACGCGTGGGCGTTTTGACGATATCCGCCGAGACACTGACGGCGGATCATCTGGTGGCGGCCGATGTGGATCCGGCGACGCCGGTGGTCGGGACTGATCCCATGGGCGAGTTTTCCAGGGTGATTTTGAATGACGAGCCAGAGCTTGATCTGGAGGCCGCGCGGCAAGACAATGTCGGCGCCGCATGTCGTCTCGTCAGCGATTACGAGGGGATCGGCGCGATCGTGCTCGAATGCACGAATATGATCCCGTTTGCCGCTGATATTCAGCGGGCAACCGGGTTACCGGTCTATTCCATGTATTCCTTCGGTCTGTGGTTTCAGGCGGGCCTGGTTCCGCGGCGGTTTCGGTCGCAAGATTGATCACCTGGATGATTTGGGTCGGTCGCAATCCCCCCCTCCCTGATCCCTCCCCCTCCAGGGGGCAGGGGAATCGCACATGAGTAATTTATGTCTTGTGTTTTTGTTTGGTTTGGATTCTTCAAGGTTTCCTGATTTTTCAGGAGGTCTTGATGGATACGTTTTTCAGCATTTTTTCCGCTTTGCCCGATCCGCGGGATTATACGGCGCGTCACGACTTGTGCGAGATCCTGTTTATTGCCCTGGCAGCCAGCCTGTGCGGGGCGCAAAGCTGTGCCGAAATGGAGGAATTCGGCAAGGCCAAGCGGCCTCTTCTGGAGCAATTCTTGACCCTGGAGCACGGCATTCCCAGCCACGACACCTTCAGCCGGGTGTTTCGGCTGCTCGATGCAACCGCCTTCAGCACCATCTTCATGCGCTTTATGGCCGCCTTCGGCACGGCGGCGAAGCTGCCGGCGGCGCGCGGGGTCGTGGCGCTCGACGGCAAGAGCCTGCGCCGGGCCTACGACAAGGGCCGCGCCCATATGCCGAAGATGATGGTTGCCGCCTTTGCCGAGCGAACCCGGTTGGTTCTGGCGCAAACCGAGGCCCCGGGCGGCCGGGAGAGCGACGCGGCGCTGGAGATCGTGTCGCTGTTGAGCCTGAAACACTGTGTGGTGACCGGCGACGCGTTGTATTGCAACGCCAAGATCGCACAGGCGATTTGCAAGGCGGGCGGGGATTATGCGTTGAAGGTGAAGGGCAATCAACCGAAGCTTCTGGCCACCGCCAAGGCGGCCCTTGCCGCCGCCGACGAGACGGCGAGCCGGGCCGAGACCGTCGATCGCGGCCATGGCCGCCACGAGCGGCGCACGGCCCTTGTGGTGGCGTTGCCGAAGACCGCCAAGAGCCCCCTGACGGGCCTTCAGGCGGTGGCCCGCATCGACAATTGGCGCGGCGAGGCCGGCAAAACCAGCCACGACACCCATTGGGTCGCCTTGTCGCGCTGCTTTCCAGCCAGCGCCGTCTTGCAGATGGTGCGCGCCCATTGGGCAATCGAAAATCATCTGCATCGGGCGCTGGATGTCGTCTTCCAGGAAGATTTGTCGCGCAGCCGCAAAGGCAACGCACCGCGAAATCTGTCCACCTTGCGCCATCTGACCATGAATATATTGCGAGCTCATCCGAAAAAAACTTCGCTCAACATGAAACGACAACGTGCAGCATGGGACGATACATTCCTCATCGAACTCATGACTCATATGCGATAGCCCTGCCTGGAGGGGGAGGGGACGCTGTGGCTTATCATTGCAGGCATTTTATCGTCATCAAATAGTCCAAGCTCTTGCATGTGGATGGGTTGTTGGATGGTTCCCTCCCCCCTGGAGGGGGAGGGCCAGGGAGGGGGGGATCCACGGTATCGGATCGCTGTATGGTTGAAGCCAAAACACCCGTATCCAGCGATTGACTTCGAACCCATCATTGGATGTGGTGAGATCGTCGTGTTAACGGCTTCCATTCGTTCATAGTCCCACCATCTCCCCCGTATCGACAAGGCCTCATGAAAAACATTCTTTTTATCACGCTTGATCAATGGCGCGGCGACTGCCTGGCTGCCGCCGGAAATCCGGTCATTCAGACGCCGAATCTCGACCGCATAGCCGGCGAGGGAACCATGTTTTTGCGCCATTATGCCGGTTCGGTGCCGTGCAGTCCGGCGCGGGCCTGCCTCTATACCGGGCTCTATCAGATGATAAACCGGGTGTGCATCAACGGCACGCCGCTCGATGCCCGCCACGACAATATCGCCAAGGCGGCACGGCGTTTCGGCTATGACCCGACCCTGTTCGGCTATTCGGATCAATCCATCGATCCGCGCATGGTCGCCGCCGACGATCCGCGCCTGACCACCTATGAAGGGGTGCTTCCGGGATTATCCGTTGGGGTCTATCTGGATGGCGGGGAGCGCCCCTGGCTCGATTGGCTGGCCGCCCGCGGACACGTCATCCCGGACAATCCGGTGGATATTCATCTCCCGCGACGCGGGCCCGCCGATCCGCCGACCACCGATCCGCCGGTTTATGGCGCCGACGAAACGCAGACCGCCTTCCTGACCGACGCTGTCATCGATTTCATCGATCGTCACGACCGGCCGGGCTGGTTCGCCCATGTCAGCTATTTGCGGCCGCATCCGCCGTTCATCGTGCCCGAACCCTATAACCGGATGTACGATCCCGCGACCCTGCCGGACCTGATCGGAGTGCCCTCGGCGGAGGCCGCGCAGGCGCAACATCCGATCCTGCAAGAGGTCTTCAAACGATCGTCGAAAGGCCAATTTGTCGAGGGTGCGCGGGGCGCCATCGCCGATTGGACCGACGACGACCTGCGCCGGATCCGGGCTACCTATTATGGCATGGTGTCTGAAGTGGACGCCCAGATCGGCCGGTTGATCGACCACTTGCAGGCGACCGGCGCCTGGGCGGACACGCTTATCGTCGTCACCGGGGATCATGGGGAGATGCTCGGCGATCACCGGCTATTGGGCAAACTGGGATATTTCGACCAGAGCTACCATGTGCCGCTGATCGTCCGTGATCCGGCGCGTCCGGATCATCGGGGTGGAACGGTGCGGCGGTTTACAGAGGCCGTCGACATCATGCCGACCCTGTTGGATGCGGTCGGGGCGCCGGTGCCACGGCATTTGAGCGGCCGGTCGTTGGTGCCGTTCCTGGAGGGCCGGACGCCTGACCGTTGGCGCAAGGCGGCGCATTACGAATGGGACTTCCGGCAGATCGCCGGCGCCGACCCGACGCTTGCCGACCGCTTTGCGATCGATCAGATGAACCTTTGCGTGCTGCGCGGCGAGCGTTTCAAATATGTTCATTGCGCCGCCATGCCGCCGCTCTTGTTCGATCTGAAGGACGATCCGGGCGAAACGATCAATCTGGCCGAAGACCCGGATTTCACCACGATACGGCTGATTTGCGCGGAAGAAATGCTGACTTGGCGGGCGACGCATCTGGATCGGACCCTAACGCGCATCGAATTGTCGGCCGATGGGCCGGTGACCGCGGAGACGCCAATTTGAGGCGGCTTGTCGGCGTTCGCCGGACGCAACTCAAACGGCTTGAATTTACCTAAACCGCCAGTTTTGGTGGAGCATGGCGCGGTGCGGCCGTACACTGCGTCCGATCTTCTCAATATTTTATTCGTTTAACGATTTACGGCGCTGATTTATGCAGAACTCGAACTTCGATGCCCTGATCGAGCCACGGCCGTCCCGCTTCACGCAATTGCGGATCCGGCTGGCGGATGCCTATCGCTCCGGCGGTGTCCGCCGGATCCTTGCCGACGTGCACAATATGGTCCTTTACCGGATCCATACCTGGTTTCTCGATCCGATCTTCATGGGCAACGAAATGCCGACCGTCGCGGATAGCGAATTTCTGGACGATCTGTCGATCGACAGTCCCAACCGGATGCCCGGCCTTGGCTATACGCCGTCGCCCTATCTGGTTCTGAAATGGATTATCGATGCCTTGCCCCGCCGGGTCGAGGACTGCACCTTCATCGATGTCGGATCGGGCCGCGGGCGGGTCCTGGCATTCGCGGCGGGCTATCCTTTCAAATCGGTTGTCGGCGTCGAATTCGCCCGGGAGTTCCACAACGATGCCAAGCGCTATCTCGCCGGCCTGTCCGATCAGGCGGTGCGGTGCGCGACGATTGAACTTTTGCACGACGATGCCACGAAGTTTCCGATTCCGGGGGGCGCGTGCGCCTTCTTCCTTTTCAATCCCTTCGACGCGGATGTGCTTGAAGATTTCGTCGCCCATCTGAAGCGGGATTACGACCGCGCACCGCGGCCGTTTTACATCCTTTATTCCAATCCGAAATTCCGTCAAGTCTTCGACAGGGATGGATCGTTTGTGCCGATGGGCCTAAGCCGGATGTCCCATGTCAAGCTGAACTGGCTGTGTCCGCACCAATTCGTGCTTTACGAATACCGACCAGTCGGCAAGATAGGGTCTGACAACAATCATCGGCAGTCATTCCCGCGCAAGCGGGATTCGAGGGCCAAAAACTGAGGGGCCGCCATTTGTGACCTTGGATTCCCGCTTGCGCGGGAATGACATCCCTACAGTTCCAGTTGCATCTGGCACGCCCGACCGATGCTCAACAGGCCCTAGCTATAGATCACCTGAATATCGGTATATTCCGCAAGGCCTTCCTTGCCGAATTCGACGCCGATGCCGGACGATTTGACGCCGCCGAAGGGGGCGTTGGGCTGGATGGCGCCGTGCTTGTTGATCCACACGGATCCGCATTCCAGGCGCTTGGCGATGTCCTTGGCCTTTTCGGTATCCTGCGACCAGACCGAACCGCCGAGGCCGTTCGGATTGTCGTTGGCCTTTTCAACCACTGCGTCGATGTCGGAATATTTGATGATCGGCAAAGCCGGTCCGAATTGTTCTTCGTCGACTAAGGGCACGCCATGGTCGACATCGGCGATCAGGGTGACGGGGAAGAAATAGCCGGGGCCGGATCCGTTGGCCTCGCCACCAAGCAGCACCCGGCCGCCGCCGTCAATGGCGTCTTTGACGAGCCGGCTTACTTTATCATATTGCATCTTGTTCTGGATCGGACCGAGAACGTTGTCCTCGTTCAGGCCGTCGCCCATGGGCATGGTCTTGGCAAAGTCGGTAAGCTCGGTGCAGACGTCCTCGTAAATCGAATCATGGACATAGAGCCGCTTCAGGGCGGCGCAGGTCTGGCCGCCATTGATGAAGGCGCCCCAGAACAGGCCCTCGGCGATCTGCTTCGGATCGGCGTCGGGCAGCACGATGCCGGCATCGTTGCCGCCAAGCTCCAGGGTCAGCCGCTTCAAGGTCTCCGAAGCGCTGGCCATCACCTTTTTGCCGGTGGCGCAGGAACCGGTGAAGATGATCTTGCCGATGCCCTTATGGGCGGTCATGGCCGATCCGAGCGTGTCCTCGCCGGTGACGCAATTGACGACGCCGGCCGGCAGCACTTCATTGATGAGTTGCACCAGCCGGATGGTGGCCAGCGGCGTATAGGGGGACGGCTTGATGACCACGCTATTGCCGGACCGGACGGCCGGAACGATATGCCAGATGGCGATCAGGAGCGGCCAGTTCCACGGGGTGATGGAGCCGACGACGCCGATCGGCTTGCGGTGCATCTCCACCCGGCCTTCGTTATCGTCCTGCAGGACTTCCACCGGCAGGTCGAGATCGGCCGTGAAATGGGCCCAGGCCTGGGCACCGCCGACTTCAAAGCGGGAGCCCAATCCGTTTAGCGGCTTGCCCTGTTCCTGGGTCAGCAGGCGGGCGAGTTCGTCGGCATTCTCCTCGATCTTGCCGGCAATGGCATGGCAGGCTTGGCTGCGCTCCTCGTTCGAGGTGTCCCGCCACTTGACGAAGGCCTTGTCGGCGGCCTTCACGGCGGCGTCGAGCTGGGCCTCGGTGGCGCTCGGCGCGTCTCCCACGCGCTGGCCGGTCGACGGGTTGCGGATCTCGAACGTGTCGGTGGTGGTGATCGAATAGCCGTTGATGATGAGCGGATAACTCGTCATGTCCCAAGGTCTCCATTCCCCGTGGCAGCGGCGGGTCGCCCCAGCCCGCCGGCTGGCCTAACAATTGCGAAATTCTACCGACCGTTATCTTATCCGTCGCGCGGGCGCCGGTCACAAGGTGACGGCAAGCGTGGTTAATGCCGCCGGCCCGGCATCAGAAATTGGTGAGATAACGGTCGAGCTCCACCTGCGTTACCTGGTCGGCGAAGAAGTCCAGTTCCCGCTCGCATTGGCTGATCGCGATGCCCAATGTGTCTTCGCCGATCACGCTGGCCATAAAGGCGGAATTTTTCGCCAGGTCTATCGCTGTCGCCAAATCGGTCGGGATCGGTTCGGCGTCCGTGTCCTCATAGCCATTACCGGTGGTCACCGGGCTCGGCTCCATGCGCTGCTCGATGCCGTCCAGGCCGGCGGCGATCTCGCAGGCGAGAAGGTGATAGGGATTGCAGTCGGCGGATCCGTCGCGCTTTTCAATGCGCACCGCGTTGTCCTTGCCTTCGATCACCCGCAGGCCGACGGTGCGGTTGTCGGGCCCCCAGGTGGTGTTGATGGGACAGAAGGTATAGGGCAGGCGGCGGCGATAAGCGTTCGGCGTGGCCGCACCGGCGATTGACATTTCGGCCATGCGCTTTTGAATGCCGGCTAAATAATTGTGGCCGAGTGCCGATAATTTGCCATTATCGGCGAAGGCGTTCTGACCGTCCTTCCACAGGGAATGATGCACATGGAAGCCGTTGCCGGATTCGGCGGCAAAGGGCTTGGCCATGAACGTGGCGACGTAATCGTGGGCGTGGGCGATTTCCCGGACCAGGCCGCGGAAGGCGACCACCCGATCGGCGGCGGCAAGCGCTTCGCCGTAGCGGATATTGACCTCCACCTGGCCGGCCGCATATTCCGGGTTCGATTGTTCGATCGGAATATCGACATCGGTCAGGTGGCGGCGGATCGGGCCCAGCACATGTTCCAACTCCGCCGAGCGTGCCAATTCATAGACGCCGATGCCGGAATCCCGCGGCAGCAGGGTTTCGGGATCAAGCAGATAGAATTCCAGCTCGGTGCCGACCTTGACCTCGTAGTCCATGTCGCGGGCACGGTCGAGCACCCGAATCAGCCCATTGCGCGGGTCGATGGGCACCGGCTTGTGGTCCATGCCCTCGCAGCGGCCGAAACAGAAGGCGACGCCCTCTTCCCAGGGGGTCGCGCGGGCCGGGCCGGCGGGGAACATATGCATGTCGGGATAGCCGTTATCGAAGCTGACATAGGGCGTGTCCCAGACATCGCAGGTCATGTCGACGGCGAAGGTGGCGATCGACAGGGCCATGCCGTCCTCGCATACGGTCGGCCAATGGCTCGCCGGGATGCGCTTGCCGCGCAAGATGCCGTTGGTATCGCCGACGCCCATGGCGATGGTATGAATGCCGTCGGGCAGTCTGCTAAAATCGGCGCTCATCGAAATCCTCCCAGTACAACTTTTTTTAAGTTCCCAGCGGGAATGGCGGATTCCCGAACTCAGTGTTTCCGTCCGCCGAACCGCGGCCGAGGGCGTGTTCTCCCCCTAATTGTCATTGCCCGGCCTGACCGGGCAAACCAGTATCCTCGGTGTTAATCGGTCTTGGCAAGGCGCTGGTGGCACTGAAAACCAACCGGCCTGGATGTCTACTGGGTTGCCCGGTCAAGCCGGGCAATGACAATTGGGCTGGAGTCCCTTGGCCGATGGCAACCCGGTAGCTGAAGTCTTTGCAAGCCTCTACAGCCATCTCAACGGCCACCCTACCAGGTGAACGGCCGGTCGATGCCGGCCATCTTGACGCCTGTGAAGGCGGAGGCTTCCATGGACAGGGCCCGCAGGTCCTCCACTTCCAGATTGTGCACCGACGACTTGCCGCAGGCCTTGGCGAGCAAGGTGATCTCCATGGTCATGGCCGTCAGGTAACGGGCGACCCGTTCGGCGGCGGCGGCGACGTCGACGCGTTCCTCCAGGTCCGGTTCCTGGGTGGCGATCCCCACCGGGCACAGGCCGGTATGGCAGTGATGGCACTTGCCGGGCTCGGTGCCCAGCGCCGCGTAGTCGTCGAAATAGCGCGGCGAATTGCAGCCGAGCGCGATCAGGGCGCCGGTGCCGATCATTACCGCGTCGGCGCCCAGGGCCAGGCATTTGGCCGCATCGGTGCCGGAGCGGATGCCGCCGGCGGCGACTAAGGACACCTCGCCGGACATGCCGCATTCATCAAGCGCTTCGCGGGCGGCGCGGATCGCCGACATGGTCGGGATGCCGGTATGGTTCAATAATAGTTCCGGCGAGGCGCCGGTGCCGCCCTCGGCGCCGTCGACGACGATCACGTCGACGCCGGCCTTGGCGGCGATCGCCACATCGTAGCGCGGCCGCGTGGCCCCCATCTTCAGGAAGATCGGCACCTGATAATCGGTGGCCTCGCGCAGTTCCTCGATCTTCACCTGCATGTCGTCGGCGCCGAGGAAATCGGGATGGCGGACCGTGGAACGCTGGTCGACGCCGAGCGGCAGCGAGCGCATGCCGGCAACCCGTTCAGACACTTTCATGCCCAGCAGCAGGCCGCCCGTGCCCGGCTTGGCGCCCTGGCCGACCACCAGTTCGATAGCGTCGGCCATGCGCAGATGCTGCAGGTCGAGCATGTAGCGCGACGGGGTCATCTGATAGACCAGGGTCTTGGAGGCGCGGCGCTCGTCTTCCAGCATGCCGCCCTCGCCGGTGCAGGTCAGCGTGCCGACTTTCGAGGCGCCATAACCGAGCGCGGCCTTGGCATTGGCGGAGAGCGCACCGAACGACATGGAGGCGATATAGATCGGGATATCCAGTTCCAGGGGCTTTTCCACCAGGCCGTTGGAGCGGGCGCCGAGCACGGTCTTGGTGTCGCAGCTTTCCCGATAGCCTTCCAGGGGCAGCCGGGTCATGGTCGCCGGCACGAAGGTCAGGTCGTCAAAGGTCGGCAGGCGGTCGTTGAACGTATTGAAGCCGCGAATCTGGTAGCGGCCGAGCCGTGACAAAGCGTGGATTTCGGAAATGGATTCCGGCGTCCAACTCACCGAATCGCCGCGCGCATAAGAGGACGGGACGCCGGCCGGGCGGCCGTCGACCGCGCCATCGGCCATGGCGATGGCCTCTTCGCTGGCCGGCTCGAAGGGATATTCGTAAGGGGTGCTCATATCATCAGCCATGCGCTTGCGTCCCTGCTTTCGAAATGCCACAGCCGTTCGGCGGAGACGATTTTCTGCCAGTCACGGGCGGCGTCGCCGAGGCCGCGGCTTGTCAGCAGGTCTTCCACCGAGGCCATTTCGTCTGCCGTCGGCTCGACGATCTTGGTGTCGACGCCCAAGGATTCAATCGGTCCGGCGACCCAGACCTCGCCGCCCCACAGGCTATCGGCGCAAGCGCCATCGGCGCCCGACAGCGCGATGATGCGCCCGGCATGGGACATGAAGCCCGACAGATAGCCGATCTTGCCCTCAACGACGATGTCGCCGCCCTTCATGGCGACGCCGCAGCGCGGCCCGGCATCGCCGCGGACATGGATCAGGCCGCCACGCATCGAGGCGCCAACGGACATGCCGGCATAGCCGTTGATCAGGATTTCACCGGAAGCCATGGCCTCGCCGACCGACCAGCCGGTATTTTCCTCGACTTCGATATGGGCGCCGTCATTGAGGCCGCCGCAATAATAGCCGACGCTGCCCTCGAATTTCACATGGGCGCCGTCCGGCAGGCCGATGCCCAGATTGTGGCGCGAGCGGGTATCGCGGACGACCACCGGGCTGCCGGTGGCGACCGCCGCCTTGATATCCTTGTTGACCTCGCGGATCGGCCGGTTGCCGACGGTGACGACTATCTCGTTCATGCCGCTTTCCTCAATGCATCGATCCGCCAGGTCTTGGTCATGCTCGGGCCGTCATAGTTGGTGACCTTTTCGCCGGCATTGTAGATCAGCCGCACCGCCTGCTCTTCAGTCGCGACCGCAATCTCGCCGTCCTGTTCCACGGCGACCAGCGGCTTGATGGCCCAGCGGTCCTTGGCAAAGCCCATGCTTTCGGTGTTGGAAATCAGGTAGGTGAAGACGCCGTCGATATCGGAAATCGACTGTTTCAGCGCCTGGGCCTGGGTCATGCCCTGCGACATGCGGTCGGAGATCCACACGGCGATCAGCTCGCTGTCGTTATAGGTCATGAAGCGGTAGCCCTTGTGCTCCAGCTTCTCCCGCCAGGTGTAATAGTCGGTGATCTGGCCGTTATGGACGATCGCCACGTCGGGGAAGGGGCGGGCCCAGAAGGGATGGCTGGCGGTGGGGGAGACCGAGGATTCGGTGGCAAGCCGCGCGTGGCCGAGGCCGTGGGTGCCGATGAAGTCGCGAATGCCGTGCTTGTCGGCGACTTCCGTGGCGCCGCCCAGATCCTTGACGATTTCCAGCGACCGGCCGACGGACTGGATCTCGATGCGCTCCCAGATGGCGTCGGCGTCCTTGACCCAGCCGGCGAAGTCGGCCGGGTCCGTGATCGTCATGCGTACCGAGACATGGGCGCTATCGTCGTCGTCCCAGGTCGGGTCGGCCGTGAAGTCGGAGCCATGCTGGCGCAGGATCGCCAGGAAGTCCTCCAGGTCGGTGGACAATTGACTGCGGTCGGCGACCATGGCGCGGACGATATAACCGGTTTCCAGCGGTTGGCCATAAAGCGCGAAACCGGTGGAATCGGCGCCGCGATGGCGTTGCGCCTCCATCAGGTTCACCAAATCGTTGCCGACGGTGCCCGGCGCTGTCAGGGTTCTTCCGGCAATGCCACACATGGTCTAATGCACCTCGTTTTGTATACTGTATACAAAGCCAATGACGATCCTACCTGCCTGACCCGTTGAACTCAAGGAAAAGGTTTGCCGAAGCGGGCGCGATGGCGGGATCGGGTCGGGCGTTGTCGGATTGAAGAGCGGATCGGACCGGCCCCGCGCCGGGGACGGAGCGATTGTGGATGCCATAGATTTTGTCAGTATTATCGTCCGGCCGCCTGGGCGCGCCTACCAGCAGATTTCCGTCACGATATTGCCGGCCGTCAGAGATTGGTTCGGCTACGCCGATCCCCCCCTCCCTAACCCTCCCCCTCCAAGGGGGGAGGGAACAGTAGGGTGTTTTTTGTACCGGCCGCGCCCCGCCATACCCCAAAATATATTGGTCTCTCAGAAACCAAAAATCTAACAGTAGACTCCGCCTCCCCCCTAGAGGGGGAGGCCGGCGCAAATGCGCCGGGAGGGGGGGAGCGGCGGTGCCGGAAATCACTGCGTGTGCCCTGCAAGTGCGGCCGCATGATGCAGACGTCGTAGCACCGCCGTCTGCCGGCGGATGATTTGCGGCCCTCATCGCATCGGCTCCGGATTGGTGGCGATGATGCCGTTGGGGCGGAAGACCAGGAACAGGACCAGGATCAGCAACACCGCGGCGTCGCGGAACACCACCAGGTCATCCGGCAGGATATTGAGCAGAGTGGCTTCCAGGGCGCCGAGCAGGAAGCCGCCATAAAGGGCGCCTTTGGGGTTCGATAGACCACCGATTATGGCGGCGATCAGCGCCTTGATCATCGGCGTCAGGCCGAGTGCCGGAAACACCGCGCCGCGCTGCGATATCCACAACAGGGCGGCGACGCCGGCCAGCACGCCGGACAGGAAGAAGGCGAGCGCAATCACCCGGTCGGCGCGGATGCCCATGACCCGGGCGACGTCGAAATCGGCGGCCGAGGCGCGTAACGCGATGCCCAGGCGGGAGCGGGCGAGAAAGAGCCGCAACAACAGCAACGAGCCGATGGCCACGATCACGGTGAAGATCTGTGCCCGGGAGATGAAGACCTCGCCGATGGTGATGTAGCCGGACAGGAATTCAGGAATCAGGATCGGCTTGGAGCGCGGCGAGATCATCACCTGGAAGATCACGTGCAGGGCGCCGGAAATGGCGAAGGAGGTGATCAATAAGGTCATCGGCGAGCGGCCGCGCAGGGGCCGGAAGGCGACCCTTTCCATGGCCATGGCGCAAATACCGGCGAACAGAATCGCGAAAACGACCGCAATCCAGAAGGGCACGCCCCAGGCGGTCTGAAACAACAGGGCATAACCAAACAGGGCCATCAGGTCGCCATGGGCGAAGTTCAAAAATCCCAATTGGCCGAAGACCACCACAAGGCCGAGGGCGAGCAGCGCATAAATGCTGCCCAGATTGAGAATGGCGATCAGATATTGAAGGAACTCTTCCATGGACCCTAATGTCCTGATGGGGGAACGAGCATCAGCAAACTTCACTGTCATCCCGTGCGCTGCGCAGCACGCAGTGATGCGCTGCAGACACGGGATCTGGCGGCGAAGCTCTGAGTCTCAGAGGCGAGATCCCGTGTCGGCGTAGCAGCATTTCATGCTGCAACGCGCACGGGATGACGGGGAGGGTTTTATCGCGCAGTGCGGCGCACGGGATGACGCGGACATATTTTGACGCGGACTTCAGAAACATCACACCTCCTAAGCCACCGCGCCGAGATAGCTGTCATGGATCTCCGCGTCGTTGGCGAGATCGGCGGCAGCGCCGGATTTGACGATCCGGCCGAGTTCCATGACATAGGCGCGGTCGGCAATCGCCAGGCTTTTCTTGACGTTCTGTTCCACGAGCAAAATGGTCACCCCGGCCTGGCGCAATTCGGCGATGATCTGGAACACCTTGGAGACGATTTTCGGGGCGAGACCGAGCGAGGGCTCGTCGAGAATCAGGCAGGTCGGCTCGACCATCAAGGCCCGGGCGATCGCCAGCATTTGCTGCTCGCCGCCCGACAATGTGCCGGCATCCTGATGGCGCCGTTCGCGCAAGGTCGGGAACTGGTCCATCACCGCCTCGATGCGTCGTTCGGTTCTGGTCCGCGACAAGGTGGTGCCGCCGGCGCGCAGATTATCGACGACCGACAGGGTTCCGAAGACCCGCCGGCCCTCCGGCGAAAAGGATAGCCCCAGGCCGATGCGGTGTTCCACGGCCACCCTGGCGAGCGACGTGCCGTTGAGGGCGATCGCGCCGCCGGCCAAGGGAACCAGGCCCATAATGGCGTTCAACGTGGTGCTCTTGCCGGCCCCGTTGGCGCCGATAATGGTGACCAGTTCGCCCTTTTCAACGGTGAAAGAGATCCCTTTCACCGCGGCGACCGGGCCATAGGACACCTTCAGGTCGGTTACCTGCAACATGGCGTTTGCTTCCTGTAGGAACCGCCGGCGAAACGTCCGCCGGCGGTTCGACATGCGCAGACTTATTGCTTGGCGGTCGGAATTTCCGCCGGATCGAGCTGGATCGACTTGACGTATTTGCCCTCGCCGCCCTCGATGCGCATGATGTGCACCGGCAGGTTGGGCGCCTTGCCGACCCCCTTGAAGGTGACCGTGCCGATTTCGGTGTCGACATTTTCCAGTGTCGCGAAAGCATCGCGCACGGCGGCCGCGTCCGTCGTCCCGGCGGCGGCGACCGCGGCATCAACCATGCGCATGGCCGAATAACCGACCATGGCCGGATAGAAGGCGTCCTCATTGCCGAATTTGGCGGCATAGGCCTTGACGAAATTGCCGGCGGCTTCGCTGGCCGTCGGCGCGGCCATTGTGACGTAATGGACGCCCTCGACCACCTTGCCAAGACCCTTCACCGACGGTTGGTCGAGCACATCGGGGCCGAGATAGGTGGAGGTCACGCCGCCAGCACGCAACTGGTTGATGAAGATCGGGAAGTCATTGTCGAAGGGCATCGCCATGATGACGTCGGGCGCCTCCGGCAGGGCCTTGATATCGGCGACCACCTTGGAAAATTCCTGCTGGTCATAGGTGAACGTGGACTGGCCGATCACCTTGCCGCCAAGCTTCTCGAACAGGTCCTTGAAGTAGAGCGGCAGGAATTCCGTATAAGGATCGAAATCGGACGTGACGATATAGGCGGTCTTGGCCTTCAGGTCCTCGATGGCGAATTTGGCGTAGACGCCGCCCATATGGGCATCCGACATCATCACCAGATAGCTGCCGCCACCGGCACGGGCGGGAATGGTCGGCTGCGAGGCGATGGTGTGCATGATCAACAGGTCATGCTTCTTGACCATGGTGCCGGCGGCAATGGCGTTCGGCGAAATGGCGCTGGAGATGAAGGCGTTGAGCTTTTCATTCTTCAACAATTCGGCAATGGCGACGGCCGCCTTTTGCGGGTCGGAGGCGTCGTCGCGCTCGATCAGCTTGATCGGATATTTGCCGGCAAAGCCGCCATTCTTGTTGGCGTCTTCGATATACATGGTAACGCCCTGCATGAAGGGCGCGTCATAGGCGGCCATGAAGCCGGTCCGGGCGCTGACGGCGCCGATGGTAAAGTCCTCGGCGATCGCCGCGGTGGTCCACAGACCGGCGAGGCTGGTTGCCGCCAGGCCGGCGGCAAAGAGTTTCTTGGCAATCATGTTGTCGTTTCCTCCACTTTCTCGGTTATGCGGTGAGGTACAGATCCTCCTCGGTGTCTTCTCCGACATAGGCTTCGATGACATCGGCGTTCGACGCGATGTCCCTGGGCAGACCGTCGGCAATGTGCTGCCCTTTGTTGAGCACGTAGATGCGGTCGCAAAGCTGCATGACCATCTTCATGTCATGTTCGACCAATAAGACGCCGACACCGAACTTGGCGACAATGTCGAGCAGCAATCCCCTGAGCGCTTCGGTCTCGTTGGCGTTCATGCCGGCGGCCGGCTCGTCGAGCAGCAGGAATTGCGGCTCCAAGGCCAGGGCGCGGGCAATTTCCAGGCGCCGCTGGTCGCCGTAGGCCAAATTGCTGGACAAGGTGTTCGCCTTATCATCCAGATCGAGCAGTGAAAGCCAGGCATGGGCCCGGGACTGGACCTGGCGCCGCGGCAGTCCGGGTGCCTTGGCGGTGACGGCGGCGGCGACATTTTCCAGGGCCGATAGCGATGTGAACAGGCGGATATTCTGATAGGTGCGGGCGAGACCGGCGCGCGCCAAATGCACCGCGCTCCACAAAGTTGCCTGCTCACCGTTTAAAGCGATCGAGCCGCCGGTCGCATAAAGATTGCCGGTCAGCACATTGATGAAGGTGGTCTTGCCGGCGCCGTTGGGTCCGATCAGACCGACGATCTCGCCGGCCTTGACCCGCAGGCTGACCTTGGAAAGGGCATCGAGGCCGCTATAGGATTTCGACAGGTCGGTGGTCTCCAGCAGCGCATTTTCAGGGACCCGATAGGCGGGCAGGTCGGCGGTGCCGATATCCGGCATGTCGCGGGCATTGAGGCGCCAGCGCAATGCCGCCAGTTCGCGGTAGCCGAGCACCCCTTCCGGGCGCAGGTAAAGCACCACCAGGATCATGATGGAAAAGGAGATCGCCGTCAGGCCGAAGACCAGGGGGAACTCGAAGCCGAAAATCAGTTCCGTGCCGGCGAAGGTGCCCAGATGCTCCTCGGTCTTGCGGAAGATTTCCTCGGCAATGGTAATGACGATGGCGCCGATGGCGCAGCCGCTGATCGACCGATAGCCGCCGAGAATGATCATGACGACCAACGCGAAGGTCTTTTCCAGATAGAAGCCGTTCGGCGAAATGACGCCGACAACATGGCCGAACAGGGCGCCGGCGACGCCGACAATGCCGGCACTGGCGACCCAGAACATGAAAATGTGGATCTGCGGTTCGATGCCGATGGAACGGGAGGCATGTTCCTCGTCGCGCGTGGCTTCCAGATTGCGGGCAAAGCGCGTGCTTTTGAGATAGAAAGCGACGGCCAGGCAGACCGCGAGCGCGCCAAGCACGACCGGCCATGTAGCCTGTTCGGTCGGCAGGCCATAGAGCGATTGCTTGCCATTGGTGGCGAATTTGGCGCCGGTGAAGACCAGATAGGCGATGACGATCAGGCCGAAACTGGCAATCACGGCGGAGGTATCGCGCAGCCGCATGATGACCAGGCCGGACAAGGCGCCGAAGACCATGGCACCGAGGGCGGCGAGCGGCAGGACGGCCGGCAGCGACCATTCGGCCTCCTGGATGAAGAGCGGCATGTCGGCGAGCAGGAAGGATTTCATGGCCGGCGGCAGGGTGAACCAGGCGGCGACATAGGCGCCGATGCCGAAAAACGCCACATGGCCGAGGGAGAGAATGCCGCTGGTGCCGGAGAACAGGCCGAGACCGACGGCGGCAATGATGTTGATGCAGCCGAGCAGCAGCAATTCCCGCCCGGCAAGCCCGGTCAGCGCGGCAATGCCGACGAGAACCAGGATCAGGCCGTACAGGACGACAAAGGAAAGCAGGCATTCGCGGGCCCGCTGATCGGCGATCGGCGAGGCGGCACCGCGCATGGCGACGGTCTCAGTGGTCATCGTCTTTTAGGCTGCGTCTTGACGACAGGGATACGCGGTGGCGGCCGTCTAGCCCCCAGCGAGCCGGCGCCCCCATTCGTTGCGGCCCGAAATCTCGCTTCCGGTTCATCGGAAGCCCTCCCAAACTCCTGTCCTAACGGTCTTTATTCTTCGTTGTTTTTGGATACTGTATTCAAAACAAGGCTAACATCCTTTGCATTTGACGGCAATCGCTATTCCCGCCGTGGCTTCCGCGGGCTTGGTTTTGATTGTGGGATGAAATGCCGGATAGGGCAAATTACGGAGCGTGGGAATCGTAATTCCGACCTGTGGAATCCGATCCTTTCTTGTCATCGCACGACTTGATCGAGCGACCCAGTACACGCCGAGTTGGAAAGAGTCCGTGTCTATTTAACGGTGTCGGTTGGGTTTGGAAGGCATGTCAACAGGTTAAGCAATATCGCCAGTTCTAAACCGGGCAGGAGTGGTGCAATGCGGGGACCCATGGCGTGTCACCGGCTTTGCTTGAGGCCCTTGGATCATTCTCAATCCGACTAACAAGCCTAAACGTCATCCCGTGCGCGGTGCGGTGCGAAGTGCCGCTCCGCAGACACCGGGATCTTAGAAACCGGCACGGCCATGGCCTTCAATGCAGAGATCCCGGTGTCTGCAGCGCATCACTGCGTGCTGCACTGCGCACGGGATGACGAACCGTGGTTTGTAGCGGGACGCGACGATAAATAGGTCGGTGCCACACTCCTTTGCTGTCATTGCCCGGCTTGACCGGGCAACCCAGTACACGCCTTCGCATGCGGTCAGAGCACCGCGTCATATCGCTGTTTTTAAACCGATAACGCGCCGTTTACTGGGTTGCCCGATCAAGCCGGGCAATGACAGCGGAGGTGTGGAACAGGGTCGAAAGCCGCGGTCGATGCGCAATTGTGTGACAGGTCGGAGAATTGGCGTCGCCGGCTCGCTCAGCCCGACAGCGCACGATTCCCACAGCCGACTAACCGCCGCAGCGACACCCTAGTCGAAGGACACTTCGCCGTTGGGGCCGTGGATCACCGCGTCGACTTCGACCTCGACCATCATGCCCGGCGTGGTCAGACCGGCCTCAACCCCGGTGAGCACCGGCTCGATGCCCTGGAACACCTCGCCATGGGCCTTGATGAAGCCGGCCCCGTCGCGCATGTCGGTGACGAAAGCGCGGGTCCTGACCACGTGGCTGATATCGGAGCCGACCACGTCGAGCACTTCGCAGATGCGGTCGAAGATATATTTGGTCTGCTCGTAAGTATCATAGGGCGCGTAGACGTTGCCGTCGGGTTGCATGGCCGTGGTACCGGCGACGAACACGAACGGACCCACACGTTTGGCGCGGGCATAGGAGCCGGCCTTTTCGAAACGGCCGCTCCCTTGTGCTGACAGAACTACCATGTATCCTGTATACAGTTATCGTTATTCGAGACCAATGATGATGTTCAAACAAGCGCCGGAAATCCAGCCCCGATTGGCCGATGATGTCTATGATCAGATCCTGTCGGCGATCGTCAACGGCCAAATCGAGCCGGGCGAACGGCTGATTCAGGAAAAAATCGCGGCCCAGATCAACATCTCGCGGACGCCGGTGCGCGAGGCCCTGTTGCGGCTTGAACAGGACGGCATCCTGGAGCAAACGGGGCGCAAGGGATTTTCCATTCGCCAGATTTCATCCGCCGAGGTGCACAATCTTTATGGCGCCCGCGAGGCGGTGGAAGGTTACGCCGCCTATCTGGTTGCCGAGGCCGCGGAGGCGGACCAATTGGCGGCGATCAAGACCGCGGTCGATGAGGAATTATCCCTTAAGAAACGGGATGTTGAGGCGGAATTCAGGATCAATCGCAATATCCACCGGACCATCGTCGCCCAGACCGGCAATCCGATCCTGATGGACATGTTCAATATTCTCTGGGGGCGCGGCCTGTCGTTATGGCTGTTCGCCGCCACCCGGTCCAACGAGACGCCGCCGGATCCGGATATCCACCTTCAGCTTTACACGGCTCTTTCCGCCGGTGACCCGCGCCACGCCCAGGACGCCATGATCCAGCACATTCGCGATGGGCTCGCCATGCACCTGAAGGGGCTTTGACCGGTTAACCAAAGATTAAAGTTCTGGCGATTGGCGGTCCGATCCGGTATCGAAGGCGGCTGCACCGCAACCGCAGTCTAGTTGAGTCTATCAGATGCCCATCAAGATCCCCGACCATTTGCCAGCCCGTGCCATGCTCGACGCCGAAGGCGTCATGGTGATGCGGGAAAAGGACGCGGTGCGGCAGGATATCCGGCCGATGCGCATCGGATTGCTCAATCTGATGCCCAACAAGATCAAGACCGAAGCCCAGATCGCGCGGCTGCTCGGCTCAACACCGCTGCAGGTGGAACTGACGCTGGTCAAGATCACCGACCACGTGGCGCGCAATACCCCGGTCGACCATATCATCTCGTTTTACCGGGACTGGGAGGATGTCCGCTCGGACCGGTTCGACGGCTTCATCATCACCGGCGCGCCGATCGAAACCATGGCGTTCGAGGAGGTGACCTATTGGGATGAATTGCGGCGGATCTTCGATTGGACGCAGACCCATGTTCATGGCTGTTTCAATATCTGCTGGGGGGCGCAGGCCGCCGTGCACCATTTCCACGGCATGCCGAAATACCGGTTGGAACAGAAGGCCTTCGGCGTTTATCGGCACCGCAACCTGGCGCCGGCCTCGCCCTTTCTACAGGGCTTTTCCGACGATTTCTCCATTCCCGTCTCCCGTTGGACGGAAGTGCGCCGGCAGGACATTCCGTCAGAAAGCGGCATGCGCATCTTAATGGAATCCGATGAAATGGGACTGTGCCTGCTGCACGATCCCGGCCACAGCGCGCTGCATATGTTCAATCATATCGAATATGATTCCGCCTCGCTGGCGGATGAATATTTTCGCGACCTGTCGGCCAACCAGCCGATCGCCATTCCGCACAATTACTTTCCCGATGACGATCCGAGCCAGCAGCCGGAAAACCGCTGGCGCAGCCATGCACATTTATTGTTCGGCAACTGGATCAACCAACTCTACCAGACCACGCCGTTCGATATCGAGATGATCGGGCGGTCATAGGGGCAAATGGCAAAAGGGCCGGCGGGACGATGATCGGCGCCGGCCCTGATCGGGATTTATTCCTTTTTCGGCATGGGCGGCGGCTTGTATTCTTTCCACTTGCCGGCCTCGACCCAGTCGGAGGGATGTTTTTCCTTGGTCCGGGGCGCCTTGATATAGGCCTCGGTCACGTCCGGCGGCAGGACGTATTCGTCGACGGTGGCCATCCGCACCCTGATGTCCTTCTTGGTGACATTGATGACCATCAGGTCGCGGGCGAGCGCCAGCGGGCCGTCATAGGTCTTGCGCACGCCGTCCATGATCGCGGCGTTGTTTTCCGGCGATTGCACCGAATGATAACCGACCGCCAGCCGCGGCTTGACCGCCGACATCACCTTGCCGAAGGCCTGCGGCTCGGTGTGTATCCGCGTCGAGACGTAGGTCGCCTGCGAGAGATCCCAGCCGAAATACTTGGCCAGCGTTTTCGGTGGCAGGAAAGCCTCATGGGAGGCCACATCGGCATCCTTGGCGTATTTGATGTACCAACTGTTGGGATAGGTATCGCCGCCGAAGACATATTTCAGACCGTTCCATTCCAGGCTGTAGCTCACGGAGCCATCAAGGGAATGGATCGCCGGCCAGGAGCGGATCGTCACGCCGTTCTTTTCGTAGACGACCTTGTTTTCCTGCTTGTAGTCGAATTCATGCACTTCGATCTTGGCGCCGGCATCGGGCAGGGCTCCGGTTCGGGTCTCCAGGTCCCAGGCATAGCCCTTCTGCATGCCCTCGATGAAGGCCTTGGTGCCCAGTTCCGGTTTCGATCCGGTCGGGCCGTAGATATGGATCGGCGAATAGCGTCCCGACAGCCAGCCGCCGATATGCAGGCCCATGAAGTCGCCCACATGGTCGATATGCAAATGGCTGGCAAAGACCTTGTCGAGCTTGGAGAAATCCGGGCGCAACGAGAACAGATTGGCCATCATGCCAAGGCCGGCGTCGAAGATGAACTTGTCGCCATTGCCCAGTTCCACCAGATAGGAAATCGACACCGCCTTGCGGGTCTGGTTGGGCATGCCGGTGCCCAAGGCGGTGATGCGCATTTCATCGGCGCTCAGGACTTCTGAGTTGGGGAAATAGCTTGCCGGATAGTTCCCGTCGACGATCTTCTGAGCGGTTCGGCCCCTGGGCAAGGCATCGTCTCTTGCCAGATCGTCCTGCGCCGAGGCGGGCTGCGGTGTCAGCCAGGAAAGGTCGATCCCTTGGCGGATGCTTGGGACCGAAAGGACAAGAACGACGCCGGCAGCGATTGCAGCGGCGAGTGTTTTACGATCTATACTTGTAAACATTGTTCTCCCCGATCAGCTTGACTTGTGGTTTGTGCGAATTCTGCCTTTACGTCTCCAAAGATATCTAATTTAAGTATAATTACCTATATTTAACTAGTATATATACTTGGATTGTCAATAGAGAGGTCTATGGTTCAAACGGCATTGAAACGGTTGTCACGGCAGGACTGGGTGCGGGGTGCGCTTGTGATGCTGGAGGAGCGCGGCATCGAGGGCATCAAGATCGTCACCCTTGCTGAGCGGCTGGGCGTGACAAGCGGCAGTTTCTATTGGCATTTCAAAAATCTGCGCGACCTGCTCGACTCTCTGCTGGCCTATTGGGAGAGCGAACTGACCGATGCGGTGGTGGTCAGCGCCCGAGCCTTTACCGGCCCGCCCGCCCGGCGCATTTTGCATCTGATGGAGCAGGTCATCGAGCATGATGCCGCGGTTCACGATCACGCAATCTCGGTCTGGGCACGGTCCGATGCGGCGGCCAGGCAGACCTTCGACCGAACCATCCGGAAGCGTTTCACCTTCGCCAGCTGGATGTTCGAACAGGCCGGATTTTCCAAGGCGCAGGCGGCGGTGCGCGGGCGGCTGATGGTCGCCTATCTGATGGGTGAATCCTCCACCAGTTTGAAGTCGCAAGCAAACTGGAGGACCATCATCAAGCGGGAATTCGAGGTGCTGGTCGGCCGACCGGATTAAGTCTTCTCCCTCGTGGCGGCGCGTAATCTGCTTGACCGGAAAAGCCGATTGTCATAGGTGGCGCCCGGGCGCGCGGACTCAGCTGGAATTATTCTGGTTTCGGCTGGCGATCGCCCCCTTTATCTTCGACCCATCACAAACGGCCGGCGCTTGGATGCGACCCGACATGCCGGCCGATGGAGATCGCCCATGAGCAACGACCTGCCCGGCCCACGCATCCTGCATATCGAGAATGGGGACAAGGCGCCCTTGCCGTTTTCGGCTGCCGAATATGACCGGCGGCTTTCAGCAATTCGCGCCGTGATGGTTGAACGGGATATTCCGGCCGCCCTGTTCACGTCCATGCACAATATCGCCTACTATTCAGGCTTTCTTTATTGCAGTTTCGGGCGGCCCTATGGCTGCGTGGTGACCGCCGATCGCTGTGTAACGATTTCCGCCAATATCGATGGTGGCCAGCCCTGGCGGCGGTCGTTCGACGAGAACATCGTCTATACGGACTGGCAGCGCGACAGTTTCTGGCATGCGGTTGGCAAACTTGTACCGGGCGTGCGGCGGCTCGGCATCGAAACCGATCACCTGACATTGGCCGCCCGCGACAAGCTGGTTGCCGCGCTCGACGAACCGGAGCTTGTCGATGTCGCCGGCCCGGCCATGGGCCTGCGCATGATCAAGTCAGCCGAGGAGATCACGCTGATCAAGGAAGGCGCGCGGATTGCCGATCTGGGCGGAGCCGCGGTCCGCGATGCGATCCGGCCGGGGGCGCGTGAGATCGATGTGGCGATAGCCGGCCGCGACGCCATGGAGCGGGCAATCGCCGAGGCGTTCCCTGACAGCGAATTGCGGGATAGCTGGGTGTGGTTCCAGTCGGGTCTGAACACCGACGGCGCCCATAACCCGGTGACCACCCGGCGGTTGCGGTCGGGCGATATCCTGAGCCTGAACACGTTTCCGATGATTTCCGGTTATTACACAGCGCTGGAGCGGACCCTGTTTCTCGGCGAACCGGATCGACGCAGCCTGGACCTCTGGCAGGCCAATGTGGCGGCCCATGAACTGGGCCTGTCGCTGATCCGGCCGGGTGCCACTTGTTCAGGCATCTGCGCTGAGATCAACCGGTTCTTCGCCGAGCGGAACCTGCTGCACTACCGCTCCTTCGGCTACGGCCATTCCTTCGGCATCCTGTCGCATTATTACGGGCGCGAGGCGGGTCTGGAACTTAGGGAAGATATCGACACGGTACTGGAGCCGGGCATGGTGGTGTCGATGGAACCGATGCTATCGGTGCCGGAAGGCGAGGCCGGCGCGGGCGGCTATCGGGAGCACGATATCCTGGTGGTGGGTGCGGAGGGCGCGGAAAACATTACCGGCTTTCCCTATGGACCGGAGGCGAACATCATCGCGGCCTAGGTGTTTCATGATTGTGGCTGCCGCCGCATTGGTGAGGCTGCGCTACAATCATAGTCGATGAACTCGGACCCTCGCTGCTCACCGTCATCCCGTGCGCATTGCAGCATGAAATGCTGCTATGCAGATACGGGATCTCATCTTGACGCCCGTTGTTGCCGCAAACGCTGAGGTCCCGTGTCTGCAGCGCATCACTGCGTGCTGCGCGGCGCACGGGATGACGCCGATAAAAACTCGTAGGATAATAGGGATCGCAACATTGATTTCATTTCACAGGAGCACGCGACGTGGTGGACAATCCATTCGATCTTTCCGGCAAGGTGGTTTTGGTGACCGGCGGCAATGGCGGCATCGGACTGGGCATGGCCGAGGCTATGGCGCAGGCCGGGGCGTCGATCGCCATTTGGGGCACCAATGCGGACAAGAATGAAGCAGCGGAGGATACCTTAAAGAGCCACGGGTCCGATGCCGCCTCGTTTGTGTGCGACGTGGCCGACGAGGGCGCCGTCCGGTCGGCCTTCGCCGCGGTGCTCGATCGGTTCGGCCGGGTCGATGGCTGCTTCGCCAATGCCGGGGTCACCGGCCGCAGTCGGTCGTTCCTGGAAATTTCCGCACAAGAGTGGCGGCGGGTGCTGTCGGTCAATCTTGATGGCGTGTTTTATACCTATCAGGCCATGGTGCGGCATGTCCTGGAGCGGGCGGAGCAAGGCGATCCGGGTGGCCGACTGGTCGGTGTGTCCAGCCTGGCGTCAAAGTCGGGCGCGGCCACCAACGAGCATTACGCCGCCTCCAAGGGCGGCCTCAACGCCATGACCTACGCGTTGGCGGTGGAATTCGCCCGCTATGGCCTGACCGCCAATGCTATCTTGCCCGGCTGGATAGAAACGGAGATGACGGGCGACACATTTGCCAATGAACGCTTTGCCGACGTGGTGCAAAAACGCATCCCGGTGCGGCGCTGGGGGCAGCCTGAAGATTTCGGCGGCCTGGCGGTCTATCTGATGAGTGATGCCTCGGCCTATCATACCGGCCAGTGTTTCCTGGTTGATGGCGGTTATTGGCGGTTTTGATCTCATGACCTACGAGCATATCAGCGTCGATATCGACGATGCGATTTTCACCATCACCCTCAACCGGCCGGAGGCGCTGAACGCCTTTACTCGGATCATGCAGAGGGAATTGATCGATGCCTTCGATCGCGCCGACGCGGACGATGCCGTACGGGCGATTATCGTGACCGGTGCCAGCAAGCATTTTTGCGCCGGTGCGGATCTG
Source organism: Rhodobiaceae bacterium (assembly GCA_965224185.1). Taxonomy (GTDB): domain Bacteria; phylum Pseudomonadota; class Alphaproteobacteria; order Rhizobiales. Next base: position 3,066,292 of record OZ245042.1, read on the forward strand.
TCTCAAGGCGCCGACACCTTCAATTACGACAAGCGTGACAACACGCTTGCCAGCTCCGGCCATCGCGATGGCGGCGGCCTAGTGACGTTGCGCATGTTTTCTTGCAAGAAACCGATTATCGGCGCCGTCAACGGCGCGGCGGTGGGAATCGGTGCCACCATGACCTTGCCGATGGATGTGCGGATCGCGGCGCAGGAGGCACGCTTCGGCTTCGTCTTTACCCGTCGTGGCGTGGTGCCCGAAGCCTGTTCGAGTTGGTTTCTGCCGCGCATCGTCGGAATATCGCAGGCCCTGGAATGGGTCATGTCGGGCCGCGTTTTCGATGCGGATGAAGCGCTAGCGGGCGGCCTGGTCAAGGACATCGTACCGGCCGGCGACCTGCTGCCTCGCGCGCGGGCGATCGCCAGCCAGTTCGTCGACAACACGTCGGCCGTCTCGGTGGCTTTGTCGCGGCAGATGCTGTGGCGCATGTTGGGCGCCGATCATCCCATGCAAGCACATAAAATCGATTCCCGCGGCATCAAGCAGATGGGCGCCGCCGCCGATGCCCGTGAGGGCATTGATTCCTTCCTGGAAAAGCGGCCGGCCCGGTTCACCATGTCGCCGAGCGCCGATATGCCGGACTTCTATCCATGGTGGGAAGAACCGGAGTTTTAGGGTCCTGACCCTAAGTAAGCAGGCCATTGGAGAAGGTTCAATCGCTCATTTGATCGTCAATCGGTATACTGACGATTGAGTTTGCGCATTCCGCCGATCCAGCGATCGTAATTGGCGGTCTTGTTGCGCATGTAATCCAAGACTTGCGGATGCGGCAGGACGAGGAATGTCTCGTCGCGGATTGCCTGTATGCAGGCGTCGGCGACCGGTTCGGGATCCAGCATGCCGTCGAGGCTGGCCACGGCGTCCTCGTGGCCTTTGGTCATTTCAGTCCTGACCCCCTGCGGGCACAGGACCGAGACCTTGATGCCCTGGTCGCCGTAGGTGAGTGCCAGCCATTCGGCGAGGCCGACGGCGGCATGCTTCGTCACCGCATAGGGCGCGGATCCGATCTGGCTGAGCAGCCCGGCCGCCGACGCCGTATTGAGGAGGTAGCCGCCGCCGCGGGCGATCATTTTGGGCACGACATGGCGGGCGGCCCAGATATGGGCCATGACATTGATGTCCCAGATGCGCTGCCAGTCGTCGTTCTCGACTTCCGGCCCGCCGCGGATCGAGATCCCGGCATTGGAGCAGAACAGGTCGATCGGGCCATGATCGGCCTCGACATTCTCGATCAGCGACTTGATGTCTGCTTCCACGGCCACATTGACCGGATAGGCGGCGCCGCCGATGGATGCCGCCGTCGCGGCCGCGCCATCGCCATCGATATCCGCGCAGATGACTTTTCGCGCGCCCGCGGCGACGCGTTCGGCAAGCGCCTTGCCGATGCCGCTGGCGGCCCCGGTGACGACGACGATTTTCTTGTCCAGGTCCATAGTCCGTTTCCAATCATGATACTCAACAGGCCCTAAAGCGGCACACCCGTCAGGGCCGACAACTCCTTGAACGCTTCGCGGTAATCGTCGAAGGGCACCTTGACGGTTGCCATGCCGAGCGCCTTGGCCGGTTTCAGGTTGATGCCCAGATCGTCGACAAAGACCGCCTGTTCCGGCCTGACATCCAAGGCCTCGCACATCATCTGATATATTCTAGGTTCCGGCTTGCGGATGCCGGCCTTGGAGCTTTCGATGACCGCGTCGAACTTCGCCATGATGGCGGCGATAGTGGCTTGTTCTTCTTTGGTGCGCATCCAGTCCTTTGCGGTGACATGGGGCATGTTGTTGGTGATGCATCCGGTCTTGAGGCCGGCCGAGTTGATCGCGTCGAGGGCGGCGACCATATCGTGGCGGATTTCCAGCGTCATCAGCGAGACGAGCGTGCGCCCGGTCACTTCGTGGCCGGCGGCGCGGGTTTCGGCGGCAAAGGCCGCATCAAAGGCATCGAGATCGATCTCGGCGCGCTCGAACCGGGCAAAGGCGCCGTCGTCGCCATGGGCCTTGATGACGGTGCCGATGAATCTGTGCGGCAGGCCGTTGGCGCGTTCATGGATCGCGAAGTTGGAGACCGGAGAGGTCGTGAAGACACCTCCGAAATCGAAAATGACGGCTTTGGGCTGCATGAAATTTTCGGCTCCCCGGCGGTCCTGGTGACACCAGTGTTAGAGCATGCTGATTTCAATTGAAATCGTCCTGATCTAACATTTCCTACCGTGGCCCCGGCGGCGGGGCATCTTGCCGGAGAGATCAATGGTCACCATCACCGATGCGGATGTCATCGAACTGAGCATTCCCTTTCGTGATCCGGGCAAGGGAGAGGGATTGTTTCCAGGGACCTGGGCGGCACTCGACTTCGCGCTTTTGAAGCTCTCCACCGATAACGGCTTGGTCGGCTGGGGCGAGGGGTTCAGCTATTTCTGCCGGCCGGCGGTGGCCTCCGTCATGCGCCAGTCGGTGGCGCCGCTCCTGATCGGCCGGGATCCGACCGAAATCGGGCCAATCCTTTCCGATCTGCGGCAGAAGCTGCATATTATCGGGCGGTATGGCATCACGTTATTTGCCATTTCGGCCGCAGACATTGCCTTGCACGACCTGGCGGCGAAAACTGAGGGCGTGTCGCTTGCCGACTATCTGGGCGGCCGTAAACGCGTGGACGTGCCGGCCTATGCGAGCTTGATCCGCTATGGGGATGAGGATTTGATCGCCGCGATCGCCGGACAAGCGGTCGAAGACGGCTATCCGATGATCAAGCTGCACGAGATCACGCCGGGCCATGTGGCGGCGGGACGGGCGGCGATCGGCGCCGATATTCCGCTGACCAACGACGTGAACTGCAATTGGACCGCCGAACAGACGCGGGATTGGGCGGACCGCCTTCGGGAGGCGAATTTGACCTGGTTGGAAGAGCCGATCTTTCCGCCGGAGGATTTCGCCACCTTGGCCGATCTGCGCCGAGAAACCGGTCTGGCGATCGCCACCGGCGAAAATTGCTGCACCGCCTATCAGTTCGCGCAAATGATTGAGGCGGGTGCGGCGGATTACGCGCAACCGAGCGTCACCAAGGTCGGCGGTATCGAGGAGACGATGACGGTGCGCCGGCTGGCGGCCGATGCCGGCGTCAAGGTGGCCCAGCACGCGCCCTATTTCGGCCCCGGAGCGCTGGCGACCTTGCAAATCCTCGGCGCGGTGGAGCAGGAAGAATATTTCGAATATCTGTTCATCGATCGCGAGGCGGGCCTTTATGGCGGGGCGTTGCGGCCGGTTGGCGGACGGGTAGCGATCCCCGACCGGCCCGGCCTGGGCGTTGAGCCGGACGCGGAGGTTATTGCGCGCTACCGGGTGTGACCGAATGGATCCTGGTTCTTGTCCAGAAGATCACGACGCCCGGCCGGTGATCGCGCCGGCGGCGAGATTGGCGTTCGGGCCGTTGGTCGCCAGATGCATGAATTCCATGAAGCCCTTCGCCGCGGCGGAAAATTCGGTGCCATTGGCCCAGGCGAAGCCCACATCCATTGTCGGGATGTCGTCGGCCACCGGGATCACCTCGACGCGCCGGCCATCGAGAGACCAGGGCCGATAGACTATGTCGGACAGGATCGATATACCCATGCCGTTGGCGACCATGGAGCGCACGGCTTCCACCGAACTGGTGCGGAAAATGGTGCCCGGGCGATAGGGGGTCCGGTTCCAGTATTTTTGCGCTGTATTGCTGGCCTCATCCACCGTCAGCATGATGTAGGGTTCAGCGGCGATATCCTGCAGGGTGATATTGCGCCGGCTTAAAAAATGATGATGGGCGTCGACCCAGAGCCGGCGGCGGGAGCGCAGCAGGGTATCGTAGGACAGGTCCTCCTGATTGATGATATTGGAGGTCAGCATGATCGTCAGATCGTAGTCGCCGGAGATCAGCCCCTCCTCGATGACGCTGCGGTCGGCCTCCACCAGCAGGATTTCCACATTCGGGAAACTGCGGGCGAAGCGTGCCAGATAGGTGGGCAGGAAATAGCCGACCACGGTGAAGGAGGCGGCAAGGCGCAGGCGGCCGGAGACCTCGTCGCGAATGCGGCCGGGCAGGCGCACCGCCTCCTCGATGGTCGCAACGATGTTGCGGGCCTGGTCGAGAAACAGATTGCCTTCATAGGTCAGCGCGATGCCGCCGGGATGGCGCTCGAACAATTGCACGCCGATCGTCTCCTCCAGCGCCTTGATGGCCGTGGTGATCGCCGATTGGGAGACATTGATTTCCTTCGCCGCGCGGGACACCTGGCCGGCATTGGCGGCGGCGATGAAATAGCGGATCTGGCGCAGCGAGGGATCCATGTTTCGTTTTTCCGATACTGATTATTGGAACTTCCGATATTCACAAGATCCGGAAGACGCCGCATCTCCGGTCATCGCCTGCGGCGCGGCCAACCCTTCCGGTTCGACTTATCATTATTTCCTAGCGCCATTGCATGGAATTCCGGCCAATCGGCGAGTTGAGATCCAACAAGTCGGTGGACCAAAACGCATCCAATGCTCGTTCTGATTTTTCGATAATGCAGCACAAAAACTCGTATTTTACAATACAATTGGCGGACCCCTAGTCTCCCAAGGTCTTCCATGCGCGCCAGTACGGCGCCGGTCCACATCGTCTTCGGACGGGAACCGGATTGCCGGCGCGCCTTACCCGATCAGGAGCAGTGTAATCATGAAACGCGACCTTCTTACTCTCGCCGGCGCCGGCCTCGTGGCTGTCGCGATGGCCGTCCCGGCAACCGCCGAAAACTGGTATCCCTATCCGGTGGAGGTCTGGGACCCGCCGTTTGCCATGGATAGTCCGCGCAAGACCATGGACTATCAACCGCTGGAGAAAGCCTCCAAAGCCTGGGAAATCTGCGTCTCCTTCCCGCATATGAAGGATGCCTATTGGCTTGGCGTCAATTACGGCGTCGCCGAGGAAGCCAAACGGCTGGGCGTCAAGATGCAGCTCGTGGAAGCGGGCGGCTATACGGAGCTCAACAAGCAGATCAGCCAGATCGAGGATTGCGTGGCCGCCGGCGCCAATGCTGTTGTCATTGGCGCGATTTCCTTTGACGGGCTCAACAATCTGGTCGCCGAAATTCGCGGCAAGGATATTCCGGTGATTGACGTCATTAATGGCATGTCGTCTCCTGAACTATCGGCCAAGTCCCTGGTTTCCTTCGGTGAAATGGGTGCCAAGGCGGGCGAGTTCCTGGCCAAGAAGCATCCGGCCGGCGGCGACAAGGTGAAAGTCGGCTGGTTCCCGGGTCCGGCTGGCGCCGGCTGGGTTGAAGCCGGCAATAAAGGCTTCACCGGCGCCATCGGCGACAGTTCGGTGGAACTGGTGGAAACCAAATATGGCGATACCGGCAAGGAGGCCCAGGCGAAGCTGGTCGAGGACACGCTGGAGGCGCATCCGGACCTTGCCTATGTGGTGGGCACGGCGGTGACCGCCGAGGCGGCGATCCCGATTTTGCGGTCGCGCGGTCTTGCCGACAAGATCAAGGTGCTGTCCTATTACTTCACGCCGGGGGTCGACCGGGGGATCCGGCGCAAGCAGATCCTGGCCGCGCCGACGGATTCGCCGGTCATCCAGGGGCGGATCGCCATCGATATCGCGGTGCGTATCCTGGAAGGCAAGGACCACCAGAAGCATGTGGGGCCGGCCCTGTTCGTGGTTGACCAGGACAATCATGCCACGTTCAATCCGGCTTCGACCCTGGCGCCGGACGGCTTCAAGCCGGTGTTCCGGGTCGAGTAATCCAAGGCACACGGACCTCGCGACCGATGACCGCTCGAGACCAGATCCAGGACGCGCAACACGACATTGCGCGTTCGATCCTGGAAACCCTCCGCATCACCAAGGACTATCCGGGCGTGCGGGCGCTTGACGCGGTCGATTTCGACCTGAAGGCCGGCGAGGTCCATGTGCTGTTCGGCGAAAACGGCGCCGGCAAATCGACGCTGATATCGTTGATTGCCGGCGCCAACACGCCTTCGGCCGGGGAGATCCGGGTCAATGGCGAACCGGCCCGCCTGGCCTCGGTCCACGAGGCCCGCGATCTCGGCATCAGCGCCGTGTTCCAGGAATTCTCCCTGATCCCGCAAATGACGGTGGAAGAAAACCTGTTTTTGGGCGCCGAGCCGACGGCCGGCCGGTTTTTGAACAAGAAAGAACTGCGCGCCAAGGCGCAGCAGATCCTCGACGACCTGAATTTCCATATTTCGCCACGGGCCCGGGTGGATCACCTGACCCGGGCGGAGCAGCAGATGGTGGAGATCGCCAAGGCGTTTCGCGCCGACCTGTCGATCCTCATTCTCGATGAACCGACCGCGTCCTTGACCCATCACGAGACGGAGCAGCTTTTCGGGTTGATCGCCAAACTGAAAGAGCAGGGCGTCGGCATCATCTATATCACCCACCGCATGGCTGAAATCCGGGAGATCGGTGATCGTATCACGGTGCTGCGCGATGGCCGCTATATCGACACGGTGGACGCCAAGACCACGTCGGAAGATGAATTGGTGCGGCTGATGACCGGCCGGGTGATCGGCGAGGTGTTCCCCGATTTTACCAGCAGCCCCGGCGATGTGCTGTTGCGCATTGAGGACGTCTTTACCGGTGATGGATCGGTACGTGGCGCTTCGATCGAGGTACGGGCCGGCGAGATCGTGGCGCTGGCCGGCCTGGTCGGATCGGGCAAGTCGGAGCTTGCCCAGGCGGCCTTTGGCGCCACGGACGTGGCATCGGGCAGGGTGGAACTCAAGGGCCGGGATATCACCGGGGCCTCGACCCGATCGATTCTCGACGACGGATTTTTATATCTGCCGGCCGACCGGCGGGTCGAGGGGCTGATGATGATGCGCTCGGCGCGGGAGAATATCGGCCTTGCCTCCCTGCGCCAGCGGCCGATCTCCCGCGGCCTCTATCTGGACCGCAAGGCGGAAGCCGAGAGTGCCCGCCATCTGGCCGAGCGGCTCAATCTGTCGCCGATGCGCATTGAGCGCAGTGCGGATCACTTTTCCGGCGGCAACCAACAGAAGATCATGCTCGCCCGCTGCCTGGCCGGCGCCTACGACCTGATCGCCCTCGACGAGCCGACCGTCGGCGTCGATGTGGGCACCCGGGCGGCGATCTATGAATTCATCGTCGAACTCTGCCGGCAGGGGGCGGGGATCCTGTTGATCTCCTCCGACATGCCGGAAGTCCTGCACCTGTCGAACCGGGTCTATGTGTTCTATCGGGGCCGTATTCAGGCGGAATTGCAGGGCGACGACATTACCGAGGAAAACGTGCTCAAACACTTCTTCGAAAGGGAGGCCGCCTAATGCCAGCGCGAACGAAGACGGCAGTATCCGGCGATGGAGACCTGGTGGTCTTTCTTAAACGCCTCTTCGTGCGGCTTGGCATTCTACCGTTTCTGGTGGTCGCCGCGGTGATCATTTTCGCGCTGATTTCCGACAATTTCTTCTCCGCGCGCAACCTGACCAACGTGCTCCGGCAATCGGTCTATCTGACGATTGTATCGCTCGGCCAGATGCTGGCGCTCCTGACCGGCGGTTTCGATCTGTCGGTGGGCACCATCCTGGCACTGACATCGGTGGTCGGGGCGCTGGCCATGGCGACCGCGCATGCGGCGATGCCAGACCTGGTCTGGGCGACGATTGCCATTGGCTGCCTGGCCGGTATCGCGGCAGGGACTTTGATCGGCGTCGTCAATGGCGTCGGCGTGGCGGTGTTCAACGTGTCGCCGTTCATGATGTCGCTCGGCATGGCTTCGGTGGGCTTCGGGGCGGCGCTTTACCTGACCGGCGGCGTGCCGGTCTATGGCATGCCGGTGGAATTCGGCGACCTCTTCGGCTTCGGCACCATGGTTGGGATACCGGTACCGATCTGGGTGGCCGGATTGATCATCGTCATCTCCTATATCTTTTTAAACCGCACCCCGTTCGGCCGCTACTTTTATGCCGTCGGCGGCAATATCAAGGCGGCCGGGCTGTCGGGCATCAATACCAAGGTGGTGTTGTTTTGGACCTATGTCTTATGCGCCATGATGGCGGCGATCGCCGGCATGCTGTTGACGGCGCGGCTCGATACGGGGGAAGCGAATATCGGCGCCTCCATGCCGCTGCAATCGATCGCGGCTTGCGTCATTGCCGGCGTGTCGTTGCGCGGCGGGGTGGGGCGTTTGGAAAATGTCGTGCTCGGGGCTTTGTTCATCGGCCTGGTGCAGAACGGCATGAACCTGGCGCGCATTGAATCCTATCTGCAGACGGTGGTGCTCGGCGCGCTGTTGATCCTGGCGGTGGTCGCCGATCAGATCCGGCTGCGTTTCGTGGCCTCGTTGAAAGACTAAACAGAGGCTGGAGAGCGGACCATGACCGTGGATATCAATTGCGACATGGGCGAAAGTTTCGGCCTTTATAAAATGGGCGATGACGACGCGATCATGCCGTTCGTCACCGAGGCCAATGTGGCCTGTGGCTTTCATGGTTCCGATCCCAATCACATGCAGGCGACCGTGGCCCTGGCGAAACGGCATGGGGTCCGGGTCGGGGCGCATTTTTCGCTGCCGGACCTTGCCGGTTTCGGACGCCGGGAAATGGCGATCGACCGGGACGAGATGCGCAATATCGTGCTTTACCAGGTTGGCGCCCTGAAGGGATTCCTGGATGCGGCCGGCATGGCGCTCAACCACCTGAAACCGCATGGCGCGCTTTATGGCATGGCGGCACGGCAGGCGCCTATCGCGGACGCGATCGCCGATGTGGGCGATCACTACCGGGTGCCGATTTTCGGCCTTGCCGGAACGTTGCACGAGCAGATTTATACCGCCCGGGGGCTTGACTTCCGTGCCGAGTTCTTCGCCGATCTCGACTATGACGGAGACGGCAAGCTGCTGATTACCCGCGATCATCCGGCCGTCGACCCGGATCACGCGGCAAGTCGGTCCTTGCGAGCGGTCGAGGAGGGGCTGGTGGAAAGCACGGCCGGGACCGACGTCGCGGTGCGGGCGGACACAATCTGCCTGCATTCCGACACGCCGAACGCGGTCGACATTGCGCGGGCGGTGCGGGCGGTTTTGGCGCCACATATGGCCGCATAGATACCGACTTCCTAAACGGGCATCTTGAGGATAAACCTGACGATCATAAGGATACGAGGACATGGCAACCCAAGAGATCAAATCCCCGCTTCCGGGCACATTCTACCGCCGGCCGTCGCCCGAGGACGATCCTTACAAGAACGAGGGCGACGCGGTGGCGGTCGGTGATGTGATCGGATTGGTGGAAGTGATGAAGACGTTCCACGAGGTCAGGTCGGAGGTTGCCGGAACGATAAGCGCGTTCAAAACCGAGAATGAAGAACCGATCATGGCGGGCCAGGTGATCGCCGAGGTCGAAGGATAGGGCTGCAATGCCTCGCTTGACGCTGCCTTTGCCGATCAGGGACTATCGATATCAATGACACTTAATAAATTGCTTGTTGCCAATCGCGGGGAGATCGCGGTGCGGATCATCCGCGCGGCCCGGGATCTCGGCATCAAAACCGTGCAGGTGCATTCCTCGGCGGATGTGCAGTCGCTGCCGGTGGCGCTTGCCGACGAGGCGGTGGAAATCGGTCCGCCTGCGGCGGCGAAATCCTATCTGAATGTGGCGGCGATCCTGCAGGCGGCCGCTGAAACCGGTGCCCAGGCGGTGCATCCCGGCTATGGCTTTCTCGCCGAAAATGCCGACTTCGCCGATGCTGTGGCGGCGGCCGGCCTGGTCTTTGTCGGTCCGAGCGGCGATACGATCCGCCTGATGGGGGACAAGGCCGCGGCCCGCCAGGCGGCCAAATCCGCCGGCGTGCCGACCGTTCCGGGATCGGACGGCCTGATCGATGATCTCGATGCAGCCGGCATGCTTGCCGAGGAGATCGGCTTTCCGGTGATGATCAAGGCGGCGGCGGGCGGCGGCGGCCGTGGCATCCGCATCGCGGAGACCGCCGACGATTTCGCGACCCTGGCGCCGCAGGCCGCAAGCGAAGCCAAGGCCGCTTTCGGCGATGGCGGCCTCTATCTTGAAAAGCTGGTCGAACGGGCGCGGCATATCGAGGTGCAGGTGCTTGGCGACGGCTCCGATGTCATCCATTGCTACGACCGGGAATGCTCGCTGCAGCGCCGACGCCAGAAGGTGTGGGAGGAGGCGCCCGCGCCGACCCTTGATGCGGCGACGCGGGAGGCATTGTGCACGTCCGCCGCCGACCTTGCCCGGTCAGTCGGCTATCGCGGCGCCGGAACCGTGGAATATCTCTATGACGATGAGACCGGCGCCTATTACTTCATCGAGATGAATACCCGCATCCAGGTGGAGCATCCGGTGAGCGAGGCCGTGCTGGGTATCGACCTTGTCGCGGAGATGCTGCGCATTGCCGGCGGTGAAAAGCTGCGCTACCGGCAGCAGGACATGGTGCTCAAGGGCCATGCCATCGAAGTGCGGGTGAATGCGGAGGATCCGGCCAACAATTTCCTGCCGTTTCCGGGCGTGATTGAGGACTTGAGAGAGCCCGGCGGACCGGGGGTACGGTTCGATCACATGCTTTATGCCGGCTACCAGATCCCGCCCTTCTACGATTCCCTGCTCGGCAAGCTGATCGTGTGGGGCGAGACCCGGGACGCGGCGATCGCGCGGCTGGACCGGGCGATCAAGGAGACCCGGATCGCCGGACTGAAAACCACCCTGCCGCTGTTTGCGGCCCTTGCCGCGGATGCGGATGTTCGCGCCGGCAGGGCGCATACGAAATGGCTGGAGCCGTGGCTGGACTCCAACGCCGACGCTATAGCCAGTAAAGGAAAGGTCGCGCCATGACATCGAGATATTCGTTCGGCGGGGATGAGCATATCTTCGTCGAAGTGAGCGAGGAAATGTCCCTGGAGGCTTTTTTCAAGAGCCTGTCGATGACCAATGCGGTGCGCCAGTCCGATATCAAGGGGGTCACCGAGATCTGTCCGGCCAATGCCTCCTATCAGATCAAGTTCAATCCGGACGATATCCATCCTGACGATCTGTTGACCGAGTTAAAGCGCCTGGAAGAGGGGGCCGACCATGCGGAGCCGGTCTTGAACACGCGGATCATCGAGATCCCGGTCTATTATCAAGACCCTTGGACCCATGAGACGCTGATGCGCTTTCGGGAACGGCATCAGGATCCGGAGGCGACCGATATCGAATTCGCCGCCCGGATCAACGATTTCGACGATGTCTCCTCATTCATCGACGCCCATTCGGGCGCCCCGTGGTTCGTCTCCATGGTCGGCTTCGTCGCCGGGCTGCCGTTTCTCTATCAGATGGTCGATCGGGCGCGGCAGATCCAGGTGCCGAAATATCTCAGGCCGCGCACGGATACGCCGAAACTGACTGTCGGCTATGGCGGCTGCTTTTCCTGTATTTATTCGGTGCGCGGGGCGGGCGGCTACCAGATGTTCGGCATCACGCCGATGCCGATCTACGATCCGCTCCAGGAGGTCAGTTACCTGCGCGACTTCATGGTGTTCTTCAATCCGGGCGACATCGTCAAGTGGAAGCCGATCGGTCGTGAGGAATACGATGCCGATGTGGCCGCCGTGGAGGCCGGCACCTTCGCGCCGACGGTCCGCGACGTGGTCTTCTCGCTCGATGAATTCAATGCCGATATCGACGGCACCAATGCCAAACTTCAGGAGGCTCTCCATGTCGGTTAAGGTTCTGAGCGCCGGGCTTGCCACCACCATCCAGGATCTGGGCCGCCCCGGCTATTATCATTTGGGCATACCGATCGGCGGGGCCATGGACCGGCTGGCGATGCGCGCGGCCAACCTTCTGGTCGGCAATGACGAGGGTGCGGCCGGACTGGAAGCGGTGTTCATGGGGCCGGAACTGGAATTCACCGAGGACGCGGTCGTGGCGGTGACCGGAGCGACGCTGCCGCCGAAGGTCGATGGTGAAGCGCGGGACAACTGGACGTCGTTTTCGGTCAAGGCCGGCCAGGTGCTCTCCTTCGACTTTCTGCAATCCGGTGCGCGGGCCTATATCGCCATATCCGGGGGCATCGAAACCCCGGTGATGCTCGGCAGCCGCTCCACCTATGCCATCGGCGCCCTGGGTGGTGTCGAGGGCCGGGCGGTGCAGCCGGGCGACGTGTTGCCGCTGGGTACCGGCGGGGCGACGGCGGCCGGGCGCAGCGTGCCGGAGCATCTGCGCCGTCTGCCGGGCGCGGTGGCGGAATTACGGGTTCTGCCAGGGCTTTATTGGCACCGGATCACGGAGGAGGCCGGGCACAACTTTTTCGATGATACCTGGAAGGTGGCCGGCGAAGCGGACCGGATGGGCTATCGTTTTCAAGGGGGCCGGCCCCTGGACTTCGTTGACCGGGAACCACCGTTCGGCGCCGGCTCCGACCCCTCGAACATCACTGACGCCTGCTATCCATACGGATCCATCCAGATCCCGGGCGGCACGGAGCCGATCGTGCTGCATCGCGACGCGGTATCCGGTGGCGGCTATTTCATGGTCGGGACCGTGATCAGTGCCGATATGGACCTGATCGGCCAGTTGCAGCCGCATACTCAGACCCGCTTCGTGAAGGTCAACATGGATAGCGCGCTGACGGCTCGCCACGACCGGCAGGCCATGCTGGAGGGCATCCGTCAGGCCTTGGCATGACTTCAACTGGCGGCGGGTTCTGTCCGCCGTCAGTTTCCGTACGGGTTGTAAAGATAGCCGATGCCGCGAACCGTACGGATATAGCGCGGCATGCTCGGCTGCGTTTCGATCTTCTTGCGCAGGCGGGTTACCCGGACATCGACGGAACGGTCATAGGGATCCCATTCGCGATCGTGGGCGATTTGCATCAACGCCTCTCGGGACAGCACCTGATTGGGCCGTTCGGCGAAAGTGCGGATCAGGGCCAGTTCCATCCGGGTCAAGGGAATGGCATCCCCGTTTTTGGCGTGGAGTGCCCGACGCTTGGCCTTGACGGTGTAGGGCCCGAACTGAAAATCCTCGTGTTCTGCAATTTTAGCGTTCATTGATGGTTAACCAACTTGTTTGCATGGGCGGTTGGGGCCGCTCCGGCCACCCGCCAGGTTACTTGGACTGGCAACACTCGTAACAGATGGCCGCATTGCCCTGTTGTGTCCGCGACACCTGAAAATTGATAAAATATTGATAAAAGTGACTGATTTCTGCGATATACAAATTCTACCGGACCGGCGACCGAAGGCGGTGCACACGACCGATTTCGCAAATAGGGCAGGACGGCGCGGTTTGGTCATGGTTACGGTATGCGTTGAGCGCATGGATGCGCGTAGTATATACTTCTGATAGAAAAATGGAACCGTAACAATTGTTAAGACTATGCGTGGACCGGAGTGCTTCCCCGAACGGCGCCATCATCGCGCGATGCCGGCACCGGCAAATGGTCGCCCGGCTCCGGCTTGGCGATCGGACGGTCGCCCGCGCCTTCGCGTGTCGCGGTGCGCAGAAGCATTCCGCGCGGTAAATATGCGGCCAACGAGGCACATGAAATTACAATAAAACGTTCAATATCAAAGGCTTCTGGAAATGATGCGCTGTTTTTCCGTCGTCGTGTGTTTTATCTGGAAATGGCCGCCGACACATGTTAGTTGTTCGATGCAAGTTTAAATGATGCTGCCTGCGAATTTGGAATAAGGGCGAACCGAGCGGAAATAATCCCACAAACTACACCGTAGCTTATCCGGGGGGCAAGTAAGGTATGGCTTTGGCAATCGCAGTGCTTCTGCTGGTCGTTGGCAGTGTGCTGTTTCATTTCTTGAGCCCGTGGTGGTCGACTCCGATCGCTTCGAATTGGGGCTCCATTGACGACACCATCACCATCACCATCACCATCACGGGCGTGGTGTTCGTTCTGCTCGGCGTGTTCATCGCCTATGCGGTGATCAAATACCGCTACGATCCGAACAGGCGGTCCGATTATGAACCGGAAAACGCGACGCTTGAAAAATGGCTGATCGGGCTCACGTCGATCGGCGTGATCGGCATGCTCGCGCCCGGCCTGATCGCCTGGGCGGATTATGTCAAGGTGCCGGACAATGCCGCGGTGGTTGAGGCGCTCGGGGAGCAGTGGAACTGGACCTTCCGCCTTCCGGGCAAGGACGGGGTCCTGGGGACCACCGACACCCGTTTCATCACCGATGACAATCCCTTCGGCCTTAATCCCGACGACCCAAACGGACAGGACGACGTGTTGGTCGACGACACGGAACTGCATGTTCCGGTTGGTGAACCGGTCAAGGTCCTGCTGCGGTCCAAGGACGTGCTGCACGATTTCTATGTGCCGCAATTCCGCGCAAAGATGGATCTGGTTCCCGGCCTGGTCTCCTATTTGTGGTTCACGCCGAAACAGGAAGGGACCTACGAGATCCTGTGCGCCGAATTGTGCGGTGTGGGACACCATGCCATGCGGGGCCTCGTGGTGGTTGAGGACAAGGCATCCTTCGAGGCCTGGCGCGACGGCTACCAGACCTTCGCCCAAGCCATGGCCGAGGCCCAGTAGGGGCAGCGGCGGGGCGCCGGTTGCTGCCCGGTACCCGCGCCGCCGGACGAGACGATGAAGTAATAGGGGCTTGAGAATGGCATACGCCACCATCGCCGAAGATACCCAGGAAATGCACCACCCGAAGACCTGGATCGGGAAATATGTATGGAGCCAGGATCACAAGGTGATCGCCGTGCAATATTCGGTGACCGCGATTCTGATCGGCATTGTCGCCCTGGTGCTGTCGTGGTTCATGCGCCTGCAGATCGGCTTTCCCGGTGCGTTCGAATTCATCGACGCGGAGGCCTATTACCAATACGTCACCATGCACGGCATGATCATGGTGATCTATCTCCTGACCGCCCTGTTCCTGGGCGGTTTTGGCAATTACCTCATACCGTTGCAACTGGGCGCCCGGGACATGGTGTTCCCGTTCGTCAACATGCTCAGTTTCTGGGTCTATCTGTTGGCGGTTCTGGTGCTCGTGGCCTCGTTCTTCGTACCCGGCGGGCCGACCGGCGCCGGCTGGACGCTGTACCCGCCCCAGGCAATCCTGGAAGGCACGCCCGGCGTCGATGGCGGCGGCATCACCTTGATGCTGGCGTCGCTGGCGATCTTCATCGTCGCCTTCACCATGGGCGGCCTGAACTATGTCACGACCGTGCTGCAGGCACGCACCCGGGGCATGACCCTGATGCGCATGCCATTGTCGGTGTGGGGCATTTTCGTCGCCACGATCCTCGGCCTCCTGGCCTTTCCGGCGCTGTTGGTCAGCGCCGTCATGATGGGGCTTGACCATTTTTTGGGGACGAGCTTCTTCATGCCGTCGATCGTGCTGCAGGGGGAACAACTCGACTACAATGGCGGCAGCCCGATCCTGTTCCAGCACCTGTTCTGGTTCTTCGGCCATCCGGAGGTCTATATCGTCGCCCTGCCGGCTTTCGGCCTGGTGTCGGATCTTCTGTCGACCCATGCGCGCAAGAATATTTTCGGCTATCGCATGATGGTCTGGGCGATCGTGGCGATCGGCGGACTGAGCTTCATCGTGTGGGCGCACCACATGTATGTGTCGGGCATGAACCCGTATTTCGGCTTCTTCTTCGCCACCACGACGCTGATCATCGCGGTGCCGACGGCGCTCAAGGTCTATAATTGGATCTTCACCCTGTGGCGCGGCAATATCCGGCTCAACGTGCCGATGCTGTTTGCCATCGGCTTCATCTTCACCTTCATCAATGGCGGCATTACCGGCCTGTTCCTGGGCAACGTGATCGTCGATGTTCCATTGTCCGACACCTATTTCGTGGTCGCCCATTTCCATATGGTGATGGGTGTGTCGCCGGTGCTGGTGGTGTTCGGCGCCATCTATCACTGGTACCCGAAGATCACCGGACGGATGATGAATGACGGCATTGGCAAGTTACACTTCTGGATCACCTTCATCGGTACCTATGCCATTTATTTCCCGATGCATTATCTCGGGTTCCTCGGGGTGCCGCGGCGCTACTACGAAATGGGGGAAACGGCCTTCGTGCCGGAATCGGCCCAGAGCCTCAATCAATGGATTACGGTCGCCGCCCTCATCGTCGGCGTTGCCCAGGCGCTGTACATCTTCAACCTGATCTGGTCGCTGAAATACGGCAAGAAGGCCAGCGGCAATCCCTGGGAATCCACATCCCTGGAATGGCAGACGCCGCAGACGCCGCCCGAACACGGCAATTGGGGTCCGAAGCTGCCGGTGGTCTATCGCTGGGCCTATGATTATTCGGTGCCGGGGGCCGACCAGGACTTCCTGCCGCAAAACTATCAGGGCAACCGGACATCGGAGATGGACGAGGGTGGCCGCGACCGGGCCGTGGAGCCGGCGGAATGAGGATCTTCGACCGATTGCGGGCGAAGCCCTGGCTCGCCGACCAGGCCTTGATCGACAATTACCATGGCGGCCGGGTCAGCGAGGCGCCGACCCCGAAAATCGGCTTGCGCGTGTTTCTGGCGGTCGTCGGCAGCTTCTTCCTGCTGTTGGTGGTCGCCTATATCATGCGCATGGAATATTCCGACTGGCGGACGATCCCGATCCCGGCCTTTTTGTGGATCAATACGGGCATCCTCGTGCTTGCCAGTGTCGCCTTCCAGTGGGCGCGGGTGGCCGCCTTGCGCGACCGGACCGACGATTTGAAGATCAGCCTGGCCGCCGGCGGCATTCTAACGGTAATGTTCCTGGTCGGCCAATATGTGGCCTGGACCGAGATGAGCGCGGCCGGCTATTTCGCCGCCGCCAATCCGGCCAATGGGTTCTTCTTTCTGCTGACGGCCCTGCACGGCCTGCACATGGTCGGCGGACTGGTGGCCTGGGCGCGGGCCTGCTGGCGCCTGTGGTCGGGCGCGGAAACCGGCAAGCTGTGGCTGAGCGTCGATCTGTGCGCCGCCTATTGGCACTTTCTGCTGGCGGTGTGGCTGGTCCTGTTCGCGCTGCTGGTCACGGGCAAGGGCGTGCAGGTGATATTGACCCTTTGCGGTCTGAGATGATTGGGGCACGGGATTAGATGAGCGACACTGCATTGGACGAAACCGGCAAAGCGGCCGGCGGCATGAAAGAATTCGTCAAAGACTGGTCCTCCGACCAGGAGACCTTCAAGGGGGTCCACTGGGGCAAGGCCATGATGTGGATCTTCCTGCTCAGCGACACCTTCATCTTTTCCATCTTCCTGACCTCCTACATGACGGTCCGGTCGTCGACCACGGTGCCGTGGCCCAATCCGTCGGAAGTCTTCGCGCTCACCCTGTTCGGGCAGAGCATCCCGCTGATCCTGATCGCCATCATGACCTTCATCCTGATCTCGTCATCGGGCACAATGGCGATGGCGGTGAATTTCGGCTATCGCGGCGACAAGACAAAGACCTTCTGGCTGATGATCGCCACCGCCGTGTTCGGTGCGTCATTTGTCGGCATGCAGGCCTTTGAGTGGACCAAGCTGATCTCCGAAGGCGTGCGGCCCTGGGGCAATCCCTGGGGGGCGCCGCAATTCGGCTCCACCTTCTTCATGATTACCGGCTTTCACGGCTTCCACGTCACCTGCGGCGTGCTTTATCTGCTTGCCATTGCCTTCAAGGTGCGCCGGGGGGATTACGAGAAGACGGGTAAATACGATTCCGTCGAGATCGCCGGCCTCTACTGGCACTTCGTTGACCTGGTCTGGGTCTTCATCTTCGCATTCTTCTATCTCTGGTAAGGGCGCTTTTCATGGAACATGCCGAGGGCCAACAACATCCGATTGCCATCTACTTCAAGATCTGGGGCTTGCTGTTCATCCTGTCCGCCCTGTCCTATGCGGTGGACTATTTTCACCTGGAGGGGCATCTCCGGTGGTCCCTGATCCTGATCTTCATGATGCTGAAAGCGGGTCTTATCGTTGCCGTGTTCATGCATATGGTTTGGGAGAAACTGGCGCTGATCTACGCCATATTGGTGCCGCCGCTGGTGCTTCTGGTGCTGGTGCTGCTGATGGCCGTTGAGGCCGATTACACGGTCTGGACACGGATCCTGTTCTTCGGCCTGTTCCCCGACGACATGGCCGTGCAGCCGGTTACCCACTGATTCCCGTGTTCTGAGATGGAATGAACGATGTCCGGATTGTTCAAATTTTTGGGGTTGTTGGTGTGCGCGGCGGCGGTGGTCGTCGGCGTCAACTACACGGCGGCCTCCATTTTCGAGCCGATCTATCCCGACCAGCCGGCCTATGCGATCGAGGGAGCCCAAGGTTGGGGCGCCAATCAGTTGGCCGCCGCCCAGGTTGGTTGGCCAACCTCGGGGCTAAATCCGGGCAGGCGGGCCACGTTGCGCGGTCACATGCTGGCGTTGCCGCAGGGCGAGACGGAGATGGCCAAAGCCGATACGGATGCATCCGCGGAATCCGCCACCGAACAGCAACCGAAAGCCGTGCCGAGCCTGCCGGAACTGCTTGCCGCCGCCGATGCGGATAAAGGCAAGAAGGTGGCCAGGAAGTGCACCACCTGCCACACCTTCGAGGAGGGCGGCAAGAACAAGGTCGGGCCCAATCTGTGGAACATTGTCGGCAGTAAGCCGGCCCATGCCGCCGGATTCAGCTTTTCCGGCGCCATTACCGGCTTGAGCGACCCGTGGTCGTTTGAAAATCTGGATGCCTTCATCCAGAATCCGAAAGGGTATGCCAAAGGCACGAAGATGGCCTATGGCGGCATCAAGAAGGCCGCCGACCGCGCCGATCTCCTGGCCTATATGCGCACGATGGCCTCGTCGCCGGTGCCGCTGCCGACCGCCGACGCCTCGCAATAGGAATTGCCGGCGGGGTCGGGGCGCGATTTTTTTGCCACAGGTGCAATTCGGAACGATTTTCGCTTACCGCGGGACATGACGCCGAAATTGCCGTATAATCACGGGTAATCCGGCGCCGACAAGGCCACAGGACAAAGACCAGACCGCCATATGCCTCGTCGCGCCCAAGCCTTGATTTACAAGGGCGAAAAATGCTTCAGGAGGGACAATTATGGCGCATGACAGTTCGATTTCCGGGCCCGACGTCAATTCCGGCCTGCCGGAAACACGGGATATCAATTTCAACGACATCAAGGATGCCATCCGCCTCGGCATTGCCGATTTCAGCGCCAAGCCGACGCATATTTTCTTCATCTGCTTGTTCTATCCGATCGTCGGGGTGTTTTTGAGCCGCCTGATCTTCGGATATGAGGTGCTGCCGCTCCTGTTTCCGGTTGTTGCCGGATTTACGCTGGTCGGCCCGATCGCGGCGATCGGCCTCTACGAGTTGAGCCGCCGCCGCGAACAAGGCCTGGACATTTCCGTTCTCAATGTTTTCGACGTATTGAAGTCGCCGTCGATCGGCGGCATCGCGGTGCTCAGCCTGGTGATCGCCGCCATTTTCGTCATTTGGCTGTTCGTAGCGCAGCAGGTCTATTCGGCGACATTCGGCGATGCGGTGCCGACCTCGATCACCGGTTTCATTTCCGATGTCCTGACCACGTCGGCCGGCTGGAAGTTGATCATTGTCGGCGGCGGCATCGGCTTCTTCTTCGCCATATTCGTGTTAGCGATTTCGGTCGTCTCCCTGCCCCTGCTGCTTGATCGCAAGATCAGCGCCTGGACAGCGGTGCAGGTATCGGTGCGCAATGCGTTCACCAATCCGGTCATGATGTCGGTCTGGGGGTTGATCGTGGTCGGCGCCCTGGTCATCGGGTCGATCCCGTTCTTCATCGGGCTCGCCGTCGTGCTGCCGGTTCTCGGCCATGCGACATGGCACCTTTTCCGCAAGATCGTGGTGTCGTAGGGTCGACATTTCTGCATGACGGTAACAGCCGGCCGATCGCCGTCATCGGCCGGCCTGTCGCCGGTTCCGCGTTGGACTCACCACTATGACCGGTTTCAGTTCGTTGAAAAGCCACCTCCCATTTCTCGGCTGGCAGGTTCCCGACAACTTCAATCGTTACAAGCAACAGGCCATCGATTTTGCATTCGGTGAGTGCGCGCCGGCGCCGCGCTCCTTTGCCGATCTTGGGGGGATCTGGGCGGTCGACGGCGCCTATACGTTTTATACGCTGCGCGACCACCGGCCGGAACGGGCGGCCCTGGTGGATACGGACTTCTCGCCGGCCTCGCTCGACCTGGCGAAATCACGGGACAATCTGACCCTCATCCACGGCAATTTCGGCGATCGGGGAATCGCCGAGCAGGTCGGCGGGGTGGACGCGGTCTTCCTGTTCGACGTACTCCTGCACCAGGTCGATCCGGACTGGGACGCGATCCTGGCGCTCTATGCGCCGCGCACCGATTATTTCGTGATCTATAATCAGCAATGGATCGGGTCGTCAGAGACCGTCCGGCTCCTGGATCTGGGACAAAAGGACTATTTCGCCAATGTGCCCCATGACGAGAACGACCCGACCTATCGGGATCTCTTTGACAAGCTGGACGACATCCATCCGCAGCACGGCCGGCCCTGGCGGGACGTGCACAATATCTGGCAATGGGGGATCACCGATCAAAGCCTGCTATCGGTGATGGGCGATCTCGGTTTCAAGCTGCAATGGTACCGCAATTGCCACCGCTTCGGCGACCTTGCGAATTTCGAGAACCACGCCTTTGTGTTTCAGAAGGAGGCCAGCTATCGGTCGGACGGAGGCGGATAATTGGCGGCGAGGCGGGGGTATGCTCTTACTTAAGTTTGTTGGCGCGATATCCCGCCCCTGTCTTTGCCCGGCTTGACCGGGCAATCCAGTAACCGCCAGGTTATTCTTTTAATACAAGACCTTATCGGTGTGACCCCGATCGCAGATTCCGGTGTCTACTGGATGCCCCGGTCAAGCCGGGGCAAGACATGTGGGGGGAGGTCCGGCAATCCCAATTGCGGCATTTGACGTCTAACAAGGCACAAAATTAGCCGGCAACCTATTCCGCTGCGATCGCCACCACTGGTTCCATCTTGTCGAGCCATTCCTGGGCGAGATGGCATTTGAAATGATGCCCGTCGGCGAGCTTGCGCATCGGCGGGACTTCCTTTTCGCACAGGCCGTCAGGCACTTCCGGTTTATGCGGACAGCGGGTCTGGAACGGGCAGCCGGTCGGCGGGTTCATGGCGGAGGGAATATCGCCTTCGAGCACGATGTGCTTCTTGGTCACTGACGTATCGGCGATGGGGATCGCCGACAGCAGCGCCTCCGTATAGGGATGATAGGGCGGGTTGAAGACCTGGTCGGTGGTGCCCTGTTCGACGATGTGGCCCAGATACATGACCACCACCCGGTCGGCGATATAGCGGACCACGGAGAGGTCGTGGCTGATGAACAGCATGGTGGTCCGCGAGGAGCGTTGGATATCCATCAACAATTCGGTCACCGCGGCCTGCACCGAGACGTCGAGGGCGGAGACCGGCTCGTCGGCGACCACCACCTTTGGATGCCCGGCAAAGGCACGGGCAACCCCGATGCGCTGTTTCTGACCGCCGGATAATTGCCGCGGCATGCGGCGCTCGAATTCGCGCGGCAGCTTCACCAGGTCGAGGAGTTCCAGCATGCGCTGTTTGCGTTCATCCTGCGTCTTGCCGATATTGAAGCGCTCCAGGGTGCGGATGATCTGGGAGCCGACCGAATGGGACGGGTTCAATGTGTCGAACGGGTTCTGGAACACCATCTGGATCGATGAGATTGTTTCGGTCTGACGGTCGTCGATATTGGTGTCGCCGATGTCCAGATTGTCGAGGGTGACGGTGCCTTCCGTCGCCGTTTCCAGGCCCATCAGCACCTTGGCGAGGGTCGACTTGCCGCAGCCGGATTCGCCGACAATGGCAACCGTTTCCGCCTCGCGGGCATCGAAGGAGATTTCCTCGTTGGCCTTGACCACCCGCGTGTCGCCGCCGCCGAAAATCTCGTTGGAGGCGACGGAATAATATTTTTTCAGGCCGTCGATCGTCAGGATCGGACCGCCGGGCTCGGTTGCTTCATGGATCACCACGTCGGCAGGCGGGGCATCCCAATCGATCTCGGGGACCCGCACACAACGCGACTGGTGGTTGGGGTCGTCGCCGGCCGGGTTCATGCGCACCTCGTCGACATTGCACTTGCCGTCGACGAACTGGTCGCAGCGCGGGCCGAAATTGCAGCCCCGGGGCCGCTGGTGGGGCAGGGGCAATTGGCCGGGAATGGACATGAGCGGCCGGTCATATTTGTTGGCGCCAGGCAGCGGGATCGATCGGAACAGGCCCCGTGTATAGGGATGGCGCATTTCGTCGAACACGTTGTGCACCGTTCCCGTTTCCACCGCTTCGCCGGAATACATTACCGTGATCTTGTCGCAGGTCTCCAGGATCAGCCCCAGATTGTGGGAGATGAACAGCATGGAGGTGCCGAATTCCTTGCCCAGATCCTTGACCAGTTCGACGATGCCCGCCTCGACGGTCACATCGAGGGCGGTGGTCGGTTCGTCCAGCAGCAGCAAAGCCGGCTTGGACAAGAGCGCCATGGCGATAACCACGCGCTGCTGCTGGCCGCCGGACAATTGGTGCGGATAGGATCCCATCATGCGTTCAGGATCCGGCAGGCGCACCGCCTGGAGCAGTTCCACGGCGCGGTTATAGGCTTCCTGCTTGGAGACCTTTTCATGCAGGATCGGCACTTCCATGAGCTGTTTGCCGACCTTCATGGCCGGATTGAGGCTGGCCATGGGCTCTTGATAAATCATGGCGATCTTGTTGCCGCGGATGTCGCGCAATTCGGCGTCCGACATCTCGCCCATGTCGCGGCCCATGAACTTGATGGACCCGCCAACGATCTTACCCCGATTGCCCATGTCGCGCATGATGCCGAGCGCCACGGTGGATTTGCCGCAGCCGGACTCGCCGACCAGGCCCATGGCCTCGCCGGGCATGACGGTGCAGGAAAAATCCATGACCGCCGGGATCTCGCCGACGCGGGTGAAGAAGGAGATCGACAGGTTTTCGATTTCCAGAATGGGATCGGCCATTGTCGGTCTCCCTAATCTTTCAAGGATTCTTCGCGCAGGGCATCAGCAAGCAGATTGAGGCCGAGCACGAAAGACATCAGCGCCACCGCCGGCACCAGCGCCGGATGGACATAAAGCCGCAAAAGCTGGCTGCCATCCTTGATCGCGGTGCCCCAATCGGGGCTGTCCGGCGCCATGCCGAGGCCGAAATAGCCGAGTGTGCCGAGCAGGATGGTGGTGTAGCCGACGCGCAGACAGGCATCGACGATCAGCGGGCCGCGGGCATTGGGCAGGATTTCCCACAACATGATGTACCAGGGGCTCTCGCCGCGGGTCTGGGCGGCGGCCACGTAGTCGCGGGTCTGGATGTCAAGCGCGAGGCCGCGCACGATGCGGAACACGCCGGGGCTGGAGGCGAAAACGACGGCGACGAAGATATTCAGTTCGTTCGGATCGATAGAGACGATGCCCAGGGGATCGGCATCGAAGACCAGGCCGCCATAGATCCAGGCCCCGATGACCAGTGTCGCCCCCAGATAGGGATAAAGCTTCTCCGGCCGGGTCTTGAAACGGGTATAGAACAAGGCGCAGAAAAAGATGATCGGGAACAGAAAGAACAGGCCGGCCATGGCATAGGGGATCGGCGTATCCATGATCCCCGGAGTGACTAAAAGATAGAACAGCAGGATCACCGGGAAGGCCAGGACCAGATTGGCCAGAAACGACAGGATGGTGTCGACCCGGCCACCGAAATAGCCAGCCGGCAGGCCGAGCGTGGCGCCGACCATCAGGGCGAACACGGTCGCCGCCGGCGCGATGATCAGGACCACCCGGCTGCCATGGATAACCCGGCTGAAGACATCGCGGGCAAGCTTGTCGCCGCCAAGCAGGAAGGCCTGGCCGCTTTCGGGCTCAATGGTGCCGGGCAGCTTGTTTTTCATCACCGCGATCTGCTGCAGCGGATCGAAGGGGGCGATGAGGTCGGCGAAGATCGCCGTGAACAGCCAAAACAGGCAGATCGAGACGCCGGCAATGCCGACGCCGTTATCGAACAATTGTCCGTAAAGCCCCAGACGGTCCTTGAAGCGGAAACTGATCACGAGCACGATCGCCAGGGCGAGCCATGTGGGCCAAAGCTGAACGATGATGCCGGTGACGCTGCCGAAAAATCCTACAGAGTCCATTGTTCCCTCCGTCAGCTGACGCGAATGCGCGGATTGAGGAGGGCGTAGCCGATATCGGATATCAGCTGGGTCGCCAGCACCACGACCACCGAGACCATGCCGCAGGCGAGCAGGAGATCGATGTCGTTATTGCCGGCCGCCTGGACCAGGGTGAAGCCGAAGCCCTGATAGCGGAACATGGCCTCGACGATGACGACACCGGTCAAGAGCCATGGAAATTGCAGCATGATCACCGTGAAGGGGGCGATCAATGCATTTCTGAGGGCATGCTTGACCACCACGGAGCCGAAACTCAGGCCCTTCAGTCGAGCAGTACGGATATATTGCGCCGTCATCACCTCGGCCATGGAGGCGCGGGTCATGCGGGCGATATAGCCCATGCCGTAGATGGCCATGGTCATCACGGGTAAGGTGAAATTGAAGAACGAGACGCCCTTGATAGTCGCGGTCGCCGCCGATCCGTTGAGAATGCCGAGCCAGGAAGCAAAAATAACGGTGAAGATGACGCCGGAGACATATTCAGGCGTTGCCGTGGAGGCGATGGAGCCGACCGATAGTACCCGGTCGGTGCGCGAGCCCTCGCGCATGCCGGCGAGCACCCCGACCAAGAGGGCGCCGGGCACCATGACCACCATGACCCAGAACATCAGGATCCCGGTGGCCCCCAGGGCCGGCAGCAATTTGTCGGCAACCGGGGTTTTGAACTTGGTGGAGCAGCCGAGATCACCCTGGAGGATGCCGGAAAATGTGGGCACGTCCGGCTCGTCGCAAAAACGGAATCGGGGGATCGCCTTGCCGGTTTCGGCATCGATATTCGGCTGCTTGGGCAACACGCCGATCCACTGGCCGTAGCGGACGAAGAAGTTCTGCCGGTAGCCGTTCTTGACCAGCCAGCTTTCGATCATCTCGTCGGTGGCGCGCATATTGGTCTGGCTGATCGACAGCTTGCGCAGGTTCGGTTCCAGATTGACCAGGAAAAATACGATGAAAGTCAGGGCCAACATGGTCAGCGCCATGACGCCCAGACGTTTGAGAATGAATGTAAGCACGCGCCCCCTCCCGTTATTGAGGGCCTGCTCAGTCGCTTGTCAAAATGCGATTCTTTTAAAGGGGTCGATCAAGTGACCGACCCCCATAACCGGCAGGCCCGTTGCCCGGATATCAGGCGTCGAGCCAGACCTTGTCGAGATGCACCTCGAATGTCTGGTGCATTTTGAAGTCCTTCACCTTCTCGGCGGTGTGGCGGTAAAGCTTGCGCCAATAGGGCTGGATGATGACGCCGCTTTCCTGAAGGATGCGCTGGGCGTCCTTCATGACTTCGCGCCGCTTGTCGGCATCGGCGATCTTCAAGGCCTTGTTGAGCGCGGCGTCGAAATCCGGATTTGCATAGGCGCTTTCATTCCACGCCTCGCCGGAGCGATAGGCCAGCGCCAGCACCTGGACGCCCAGCGGACGCATGTTCCAGTTGGTGGTGGAATAAGGATATTTCGTCCAGTCGTTCCAGAAGGTCGATCCGGGCAGCACCGTGCGTTTGACGTTGAAACCGGCGTCGCGCAATTGGGCGGCGATGGCGTCGGTCGTGTTCTTGCGCCAGTCGCCGTCGATGGAGATGAGTTCGTGCTCGAAGTCCATCTGGCCGGCCTCGGTCATCAGCGCCTTGGCCTTTTCCACGTCGCGCTTGATCGGCGGCAATTCGGCATATTCGGGATGGATCGGGCAGACATGGTGGTTTTCGGCCACCGTGCCCAGATTGGCATAGCCGAGTTGCAGGATGGTCTCGTTGTCGACCGCCATTTGCAGGGCCTGGCGGACCTTCTGGTCATCATAGGGCTTGTTGTTGACATTGGTGCGGGCGACGATGGTCGCCGAGGTCACCACTTCGGATTTCGTCAGCCCCAGGGCATCGAGGATTTCGACGAATTCGCCGGTCGATTCGTAATTGGCATCGATTTCGCCGGATTCGAATGCGGCGACCATGGCCGACTTGTCGACCCCGTAGTCGGTGAATTCGATCCCGTCCAGATAGGCTTCGCCGCCCCACCAGGAGCCGTTTTCGCGGCGCTTCAACACGGCGCGGGAGCCGACATCGTAGGAGACCAGTTCGAACGGGCCGGTGCCGACCGGATTGGCCAGCCAGTCGCCGTTCATCTTGCTCTCGTAATCCCGGTGCAGGATCATGGCCGGATAGTCGGCCATGCCGGCAATCAGGGAAATGTCCGATTGCGGCAGCTTCAGCTTAACCGTGTGGTCATCGACCTTCTCGATTCCGCCGGCAACGGCCTGGTTGGTCTCGTTGTCGACCAGCGGACCCATGCGGGCGGCCATGGAATTGCCTTCCGCTTTTTTGTCGCACCAGCGGGTGATGTTGTAGACCACGTCGTCGGCGTTGAAGTCGTCGCCATTGTTCCACTTCACGCCCTTGCGCACGCGCAGGGTGTATTCGGTGGCGTCGTCGTTGATTTCCCAACTTTCCAGGAGGCGGCCCTCGAAGGTGAAGTCGGTAGTGTAGCGGACAAGATATTCGTTGACCTGGCGCGCCACATTGGCCATTTCCGACCAGTCGAAGGTGCGCGGGTCCTTCATTTCCTTGATCAGCATTTCCATCTTGATGACGCCGCCCTTCTTGGCGTCCTGGGCAAGGGCGGGCGTCGGAGCCGCCAGGCCGAGCATGCCATAGGCCGTCGCCGTGGTGGCGCCGAAGGCACTGGCAAGCGCCAGGAACTCGCGCCGATCCATGCCGCCATGGCGGGCGTCCTTCGCCCAGCCTATGACTTTTTCGTTCATCGGCCGCCCGAAACGGTCCTTCGGTTTCCTGATCATGGTGCCAAACCTCCCTAGAAAGCTTCAATTATTGCGGGTCCGAATGATCCGCAGTTGTTTCATGTGACCTATTGCTGGACATGTCAGCATCCAGGTTAACGAAAAATATCCGCCGACGTCCAGTGTTGCGGGTAGTGAAATCCCGAATTCGACCAATATAATCCGCCGTCACACGGGCATATACCGCTTGGCGGTGATGATCTCGACGCGGAAGGTGCGCTCCAGCACGAGGCCGACAAATGTCGCCACAACGGCCATGACGATCGGATATTTCAGATCGATGAAGGTGCTGTAGTATTCTTCATAATAGCCGGTGCGTGACCAGGACACCAGGTGCAGAATGGGATTGTAGTACAATGCCTCCTGGGCCATGCGCGGCATTTGTTCGATCAAGAAGAACTTGCCGGATGTGAGAAATAATGCCCGGGTGATCAGGCCCCAGAAAAGCTGGTAGAGGGGCGCATAGTGGATGATGACCAGATTGATGATGCCGAAGCCGAAACCGAGCAGGGCGGCGACGAAAAACGGCGCGAATGTCGCGAAATACTCATCCGGCCAACCGAATCCCATCGCCAGATAAAACAGAAAAATCATCAACAGGAAGGTGGCGATCTTTTCCAACAGCTCGATGATCGCCCGGGCGACGAATATATCGTTCGGCTTGATTATCCCGAGATAGAACAGCTTCGAATTGGAACTCACGCCGAGCCGGACATATTTTTCTGTCATCACGAAGGTGAAATAGACCATCACCGCGATGGCGAAATATTGCATGTTGGTTTCGCCGATCGGGGCCTTGCGGCCGAGATAGCGGAACAGGACGACCAAAAAGCAGATCGTGATGATCGGCTCGGCAAAGGCTAAAAACAATCCGGCCCGGGAGCTGAAATAGCGGACGTAGCATTCGCGCAGCAAGATGCCGTTCATGACGTTGAGGAAGACCGTCAGGGAGTTCCGCGGCCGGCTGTTGGATGTGAGCACCGTCTTAAACGCTCCTTGTGGCCGGACTTCAGGTCGGTGCGGTCATCCCGCTCTCGCGAAGAACCGGGTCGGACCGCCCGAAACCGACTTGTAACAACCGAGCCGGCCCGGCTTCGATCGGCCGGCAGGCCAAATGGCTGCATCGAACGGCGCGGCACCGATATAGGCCCGCTATGGCGGATTTACAACAAAAACATGATATTTCAAGGTTTTGGAGACACCGCGACTGACCGGGAATTGGGCAAGTGGTGTTAGCCGGTCCTCCAGTGGCAGATGACCGGGCCTGTCGTGGATGGCGACCAGGAGCACCGGAGGTACGGGATCGGCAGGCATCGGCCGGGTCAGTTGAAAATGATCACTTGGCGGCCCGCCGGGGGGCTTCCAGGCGTAGAGGGCCAAGCCGCTGTCGCGCAAATAATAATGCATGGCGGCGGCATCGGCGCGCCGGGTCAAGACGAGTGTTTTTGCCCGGGCCGCGGTTACAACGGTCCGAAGCCCGTCGGCCGCCTGGCGCCAGCCGAGGGCCCGCTCGAAAGGCCGGCCGATCTCCGGCAGGCGCACCTGCGGCGCCCAATGGGCGAAGAGCGGCAGGGCGATCAGCACCAGCCCGTGAAGGGGCAGCGATGCCTTGAGGATCCATTGCCGCCCCGGCGCCAGCGCCCAGGCGGCGACCAGGATCACCGCCGCCGGATAGGCGGTCGCCGCCCAATTGGCATGGGCGCGGGAGATGAAGGCCTGGACGATCATGACCGCGAGAATGGGCAGGCTGTGAAACAACAAGAGACGGTCGGCCTCCGGCCGGCCGGTGGTCTGGCGGCGGATTACCATGACCGCAAGAGCCGGCAGCAACAGCGGACCGAAGACGACCAGTTGGGCGGCCATGAACTCGATGCCGTCGGCAAGGTCGATCGCGGCGGTCGACCAATTGGCGTTGTCGCCGGTATGGACGAAGGTGGCCAGGCCGTTTTGCAGGTTCCAGATCAGGTTCGGCACGGCCAGGGCACCGGCGACCGCGAGCGCAAGATAGGTGCTCGGTCTGATCAGCAGCCAGCGATGGGCCGGCGACATTACGGCCATCAGAACCGTGCAGGCCGGCAGATAGATCATGGCGTATTTGGCGTTCAACCCGATGCCGATCGCCAGCCCCAGAAGCAGGGCCGAGGCCAGGTCGCGACGGTCCAAATAGCGGTTCAGGGCGATCAAGGCCGCCGCCCAGCAGGCAAGCAGCGGCACGTCGGTGCTGATGACCAGGGACGACAGGGAAATGCCGGGCGCCGTGATGAACAGCAGGGCCGCCCAAATGCCGGTTGTGCGGCCGTATAGGCGATTGCCCAGATGAAAGATCAGGGCCGCGGTGAGCGTGTGCAAAATCGGTGCCGGCGCCCGGATGCAGGCTTCGCCGTCGCCGCAAATCGCCGTCGCCAGCCCGATGATCCAGGCGATCAGCGGTGGCTTGGAGTAGTAACCGAAGGCCGGCTCGCGCGACCACAGCCAATATTGCGCCTCGTCGAAGAACAGGTCGGTCGCGGCAAAGGCAAGGCCGGCCAAGCGGATCGCCACGATCGTCAAGAGGGCGGCCCACAAGATCCATGGGCCGCCAAGGTCCCCGGTCGGAAGCGGTTGCGCGGTGCACGGGCTGGTTTTCATGGGCTGTCGGCGTTCCTCCCGGCGTCGCTGTCGCCGCCGGCAAGCCATACAGGGCGCCGGGCGGGCAGACAAGCGCCGGTGTGGCGGCGCGGCAGCGGTGTGGCCGGGCGACACGGCGCGGCGGGGCGCGGCGGGGCGCCCATGCCGGGCAGGCCTGGTGCGATCACCGGCCATAGGCGGCGACCATGCGCCGGGCACCAGGCTTCAAGCGCGGCACCGGGCGCGGCAATCCTGGTGTGAACCGGCTCGAGAAAGCACCGGGGCACCAGGCGCGGCCTCGGCGCGACGCTTCTCGTCCAAACCCGCCGGCAGGCCGGTCGGCGCCGGTTCCGCGGGGCCATCTTCCATTGTCGGATAATTGTGACAAATTCCAAAAAACGGCCTTCTATTCGCCGCAGCGATTTGCTACATGATCATCAGGCAGGCGGTACCGGCCGCCGGCAACGGGAGTATTTGGCGCGGGGTGGAGCAGTCCGGTAGCTCGTCAGGCTCATAACCTGAAGGTCGCAGGTTCAAATCCTGCCCCCGCAACCAACTTAACCTGCTGAACGCGAGGGTCGCTCTCATCGAGCGGCCTTTCTTGTTTGGCAGCAACGCTCAGGATGCCGGCGAGATCGCCGAAAAGATCAATGTCCAGAGCGCCTTGGCTGTTCGGTGACAGCTCTATCCGGTCGACCAATGAGCGGATGATTTCAGCGGCTTCGGCGCGGTTTTTATCATCATTGAGTACAGCGATGAGGCCCTCGACCTGCTCGCGATAATGCGCCGCCATATGCGGGTGCAGCACCACCAAATCCTCTTCCTTGCCGTCAAGCTGCGCTTCCAGTTCTTCGCGGCGATCCCGCACGCGGATGAAGTCGTCTTTCAACTCCGCACCCGGCACGCCGTCCTTGATCGCCTGGATCAAGCTCAGCCGTTCCTTTTCAAGAGCGACGAGTTCCGCCCTTGCTGCATGGATTGCCGCGTTGCGGGCCTGCCGCAGTTCTTTTTGGTAGCGCGTGAATTCATCGCAAAATTCTTCAAGAAGGGCCGGTTCCATCAGCCGCGATTGCAGCGCTCCGAGGACGAGCGATTCCAATTCGTTGCGGCGAATGGTCTTGCGGTTATCGCAGGTGCCTTTGTTGCGGGCATTGGAGCAGCCGTAATGGTCCTTCGAGACCTTGCTGAACCCGCCTTTGCAGATCCCGCATTTTAGAAGGCCGGAGAGCAGCAGGCGCGGGCGCTGCCGCTCGTGAAACGCCGGCTGACGGCGAAGCTCTTTCTGCCGTTCCTTGACCCGATCCCACAAATCCTGATCGATGATGCGCAGTTCCGGCACATCCTTGATGATCCATTCGCTTTGCGGATTCTGGCGCGACACGCGCTTGCCGGTATCGGGATTCTTGACGTAGCTCAGCCGGTTCCAAACGAGCCGGCCGACATAGAGTTCATTGTTGAGGATGCCGGTGCCGCGCCGCCAGTTGCCATTGATCGTCGACTGGCCCCAGCCCTTTCCAGACGGACCGGCGACGCCTTTGGCGTTGAGCGCCCTTGCAATTGCCTTCGGGGATTTGCCCGCGGCGTAATCATTGAAGATTTGACGGACAATTGCAGCCTGCACGTCGTTGATGGTGCGGTTGCCGCGCTCCGGTTCGCCAACCGCGTTGAACGTTGTGAGTACGTCGTATCCGAAGGAATTGCCGCCACCGGACTTGCCGTTCTCAACGCGCCCGCGCAACCCGCGCCGCGTCTTGTCGGCGAGGTCCTTGAGATAGAGCGCACCCATCGTGCCCTTGAGGCCGATGTGAAGCTCGCTGATCCGGCCTTCGGACAGTGTAATGATCTCGACACCGGCAAAGGTCAGCCGCTTGTAAAGGCCGGCGACATCCTCCTGATCGCGCGACAGCCGATCGAGCGATTCCGCCACAACGACTTCGAACTTTCCCGACTGCGCGTCGGCCAGCAGTGCCTGGACACCGGGGCGGATCAGTGATGCACCGGATATGCCGTGATCGGCATAATGCTGAACCGCCTGCCAACCCTCGCGTTTGGCATGTTCTTCACAAAGCCTGACCTGGTCGTCGATCGAGGCTTCGCTCTGTTTGTCAGAAGAATAGCGGGCGTAGATGGCGGCTTTGGTCATGACTTGTCCTTTGAGGCCGAGTCCTTAAGCAAAGCACTATCAAGATTCGGGATCAATGCCCGGTCGCACTCATTGTCGAGCATTGTGCGAACGGCATGGCGCGCGAGCAGCCGCGCAAGCGCTGCTAGGCGGGGATCGGGAGTTTGATGCTCCCTTCCCGTCCTACCTTGTATCGCTTTGCCCGGCTTGACCGGCATGATCGTCTACCGCCTTCAAGGTTCAACGCCATGGCCTGTTGCGCGGCGCCTCACCACTAAGATGGCGGTGGGAATTTTCGTTTAAATCCAATGCGTTGGTCACAGGCTGGTCACGACCAAACATGCAAGGCAAACAGACTTGCACACTTGCAAGTAAATATTAGAATTGACTAAATCAATCTTAAGTAGTATTATGAAAATATACTTTAGGTTATTGGGAAGATGTGGAATGACAAAGAACAAGCGACCGCATGGGCCGCCGAATTTGACTATTTCCTATAAAGAACTGGGAACTATCAGCATAGACGAGATGACGCACGCGCTGGTCGGCGACATGCAGGCGCTCAAGGAAATCTACAATGTGCGCTTCATCAAGGGTGCACGACTGACCATCCTGTCCACCAATGAATATGGCGAAGCCGCCAAGGTTCGGCGGCCACAGGGCGGTTCGATCCACTACATGGACGCGCACCACTTCCGACCGAGTTGCCTGGACTACGATCTGTGAGGGTTCATGGAAGAGACCTTGACAGGAAGGTATGTGGACAAAGTCGGAGCGCTCAAACTGCTGCACTCGATGAACATCCAGTGGACCAGGCGGCAGATTGACTGGACTGCGGAGCCCGATGCCGAGGGTAAACGTAAATGGCCCTGGTTCATAGATGATAAAGGGATACTGCGCATCGATGAAGGTTTTATTCGCGAACAATTCTACAGAAAGCAAATAAAAGCTTTACAAGATTGGAGTATTAATCAGTATAAACTATAGATGACTATTTCATTTATTCAGAAAATAGAAGGAAAGAAGGCGCCTATATACAAGGCGCATTATACTGATCCCTTGACGACAAGGCGGCGCTGCAAGAGCTTCAGCCGTCGGAAAGATGCCCAGGCTTTTCTTGAGAGCCCAAAGGTTACCGGAAGCCGCTCCGATGCTACGGTCAGCGTCGGTCAGGCCGCCGA
The DNA here is from genome assembly GCA_965224185.1 of Rhodobiaceae bacterium. Taxonomy (GTDB): domain Bacteria; phylum Pseudomonadota; class Alphaproteobacteria; order Rhizobiales. The sequence goes on from OZ245042.1 coordinate 3,099,268, forward strand.
TCACTGGATTGACGTTTGCAAGAACATCGGGCGCAACGGCAGGGAGCCGGTCGCCCATTCGACGATCAAGCCCTATGAGCGTCACGCACGGTACTTCAATCAGGTATCGATCGCACTTGAAGACGGTGAGATCATTCTTGGCGACATCCTGCTCGACCGCCTCACCAAGGATCACTGCGAAGCCCTCAAAGCTCGGCTTGTCGCCGACTTTAGCTGGGAGAATGCGCGCAAGTACTTTACGAGCTTCAAGAGTATCCTGACCCAGGCGCGGGCCGATGGACTAATGCATCATGAACCTGCCGAGTTCGTTTTCCTCAGAGCGTCAAGCCGGACAGCCAATGCCGCAGCGACGAGTGATGAGAAGGCCCCGCAACTCGCTGAAATCAGGACCCTGCTTGCAACGATGAAAGACCGCGTGCGTATCAGCAATAGGCAGCTTCGCCGCAGACGCCTCCGTTACAATCTCATCCTCAAGACGATTGCGTTTGGTGGAACCCGGCCCGGCGAAGCGCTTGGCCTGTCGTGGGCCAACGTGGATTTTGCCCGTGGCGGGATCAGCATCGCCCAAGATGTGGACGACGACGGGTCCATCGGCCTGCTGAAATCGCGCGCGGCCTACCGCTTCATCAATATGCCCGATCACTATATGCGCCAGTTGAAGCGGTGGCGGCTGCTATGTCCCAAATCGAAAAACGATCTCGTTTTCCCGAACTGGTCGGGGAACGTTGAATTTCTGTCGAACCTGAATCGGCGCGGCTGGCAACCCTTGCTGCAAGAGGCCGGCATCGTTGACGAGGACGGGCGGCACAAATATCCGCCCAAGAGCTTACGCCATGCGCGAGCTTCCCTGGAAATTCATAGCGGTGCCAATCCAAAGGAGATTCAGCGCCTTATGGGTCACTCGTCGATCCGCGTCACATACGACGTTTACGGGCACCTGTTCGAAGAGCATGAAGACCTGAGACAGGATCGCGCCAATCAGATCGCCGGCCAGTTGATGGCCGCAGAATGAAGTCTCACCCGCCGCGCAGAACCACCCTAAACATGTGACGAATATGTGACTCTTTTTCAGGGCACCTTAGTAATATCAATGCCTTACGATGCGAAATCGCGGGACTGAAAATCCTTGTGTCGGTGGTTCAAATCCGCCCCGAGGCACCATTTAAAAACAAGAACTTAGCTAGTTTTCAGCTCAGTTTTCCACCAATCCATCCCCAGTTTTGCCCACCGCTGTAACCCGCGGAAACCCAAGGCTGCACAAATCGACACAAATGAGCATGTGACTCCTGTGTGACTCTTGGAGCGGCCAGACGACAGCCTGGCGTTAGCCGAAAGGCCAGCATCCCTTGATTGGCCTCTTGTGACCGCGCCGCAGTAATTTATGGAGTTCCCCTGGTTTGACGATTGCCAAGCTTATGCACTCAAGGTGCATGAATGCGGTGTTTTTCAAACCGAATTTCAATTGCGCGATTTTGCTATTCTATCCAATATGAACGAACAGGCGCGGGAAACAAATGCCACAATGAAGCAACATTTTCCCGAATCTCTGCTTGTTTAATCTCTGTTATTGATATGAATAATCTGCTGTGACGTGCCGCAGAATAAACGTGTCGATCTCTGCTGGCCGAAGCAAGGGGGTTATTTAATCATACACATTTGTGTATCCATTGTGTACACTCGCTTCCTATGAAGGATGCAGGGCTTCGCATAAGAGTTCAGCGCAATCTGCGTGATCAGTTTCTGGAGGTCTGCCGCGCGCAGGACAAGCCTGCTGCGCAAGTATTGCGCGAGTTTATGCGCGCATATATCGCTGAAAACCGACCAAGACCCCCGAGCAGCCGGCATGGCAAGGCGACCGCCACTGTAAGACGGGCCAAAGAACCATGAATGCCGGGGGAGTGGTGAAGAAGCGAGAAAATCCACTAGACGCGCTACAGAAGGCCCGGGCCGAGGCTGACGCGCGCCGCAAGAAGTTGCTTGAACGCCTCAGAGATCAACAAGCGGCCCCAAAACCGACACCCCCTCCTGAAACGAGCAGCGCCGGTCAAGAGGACAGCGACCACCTGCGCAACCTTGATGTTGAATGCGCAATTGCTGCCGCAAACCGCCTGCGTCTTATGACGCTTGACGGTAATGTCGGACCACCAACATCGCTCAACCGGCCGACTACCGCTCTACTGCGCGAGTTTCTCCAGTCACTGGCGACAGGTCAGTCTGCGACAGTGCTGCAATGGCCGTTTGGGCAGCGGGATGCCTCCTTCTTACACCCGCTGGCAATGCTGTCACTCATCTGCGCGCCCGCCAGGCGCACGACCGGCGGCTTCAGTTGGTGCGAACCGCCGCATACCCTTCGAACACTCTATTTTCCCTGGCGTGGCGGTGCTACATCGGCCAGCCAGGCTTCCCTTCTGTTTCGCCGTGACGAAGTTGTTGCATGGAACAGCTATCACTTAACGCGCCGCCAGATTGAACCGACCAAGCCTGTTGATCTGCTTGACCGTCTCCACGAGACGCTGGGGCACCTCAACGGGTTGAGCCGTCGGGATACGTCCAAGCCGCATCTGGCGCACCCCACCCTGGCGGAAATCTACCCAGTCTTTGTCGCTGATGCCGGCGAGACGGCACGTGCGATATTCGCAGAGGCCATTGGCGAACTCTTTGGACGCGTCCGCTATGGCGCCGCGCTTGACCGACTCCTCGATCACCGCGCCGAATTGTCAAAGCCCGGTTCTGCGCCATACGGATTCTTCGGCATCTCATCACGGGTCCCACTGCGGCAGGCATTGGGAGCGCGGGTATTGTCTTCTGCAGAGGGCACTCCCCCCGACATCTGCCTGCTTGACCTTGGCCCGCCGGCACTGAACCGGCTTGGCGCAACCTGGAGCGAAACGGTTGAAGAGTTCATAGCCGAGACTCACAAGCGTTTTCCCGACCTTCCGTTCCTGGCAGTTACACACGATCCATTCGTTCATCGCCGCGTTGCAAATATCTTCGATAAGACGCTCAGACCCATACGTCCGCAGTCCAGAGTGCTCGTTCGCTTGAGCCGAGACCTCTTGTCTGCCGATGCGCCAGTGACAGAAGTATCGGACGCGAAGGTCAGCTTCACCACTGTGGCTGGTCCGGCTGCCGAGGCTCTGGCGGCCCTTTCCGAAGCTGCACGCGGCAGCTCTGATCCCGCTTTTGCCGGCACATTGCGACGTGAAATGGGAAGTTTGCGCAAAGCTGCCAGCCTGCCTTGCGGTCTTGCACCCGCTTACGAGTTTCTCTGCAGCGAAGTTGGTCAGAGTGTCGCTGAGACATTTCTCGAACATCGTTCTCGTGGAACGCTCATCGCACCGATCGAGGATGCGCTGGCCTCCGAAGTAGGCGGCGCTGAACGGGCACGTCTGGTCAGAGCGCGCGATACCGTAAAGCGCGCGTTCGATAATCTTGATGCCGAGACGCCAATAGGCTCTTTGCTGGCCGATCTGGCAACGACGATCCTTCGCAAGTCGAGTCGCACAGTGATCGCGTTTGCCACGGATATCGAACTGAAGCTGGGCATGAATCGTCTTGCCGACGACAGTGAGCCGGGACGCGCCATGCGCAAGCGCCTAGAAAAAGCACACATCATTTTCACTGATGCGGAGTCCCTCGGTTCAACACTCGCCGGGATAGAGACAGTACGTGATCGCAACAGTTGGAAAAGGCTGGTGATCATTGCTCCAAGTCTGGATTGGCTGTCCACCGTTGTCGCGCAGACCTGGTTGCCCGAGGAGCTGATTGTTCTCTGCGAACGGACGCTCGCTGCACGAGTGGCGCAGACATTCGGGCACTTATCTTCTCATCCAGACCTCGGTGGAGAGGGACATCTTGGGCAGCGGTTGGCTGCCATTGCGGCGGCTGCCAAGGCTGAAGTCGAGGCGCGCGGGGTGAGAGCGGTCGATCTCGATTTGGAGCCACGAGCCAGAATGAGCGGCACGGAGACTGTCATTGATCTGACGGATGAGGACTCTGATGGTGGCGGTGAGGTACGTGTTCTAACATTGGCAAGCGGGCGCACACTGCACGCACGATCCGGTGCCGTAATCATTCGCTATGATCGTCGGGCTGAAATAAATCCCTTTGAGGCGACCCGGGCTCAAGAGATCAGACCACGCGATTCCGTGGTGGTGCCTGATGAAGAGTTTATTGAGGAAGCCCGCGAATTGCTTCCGCTTCGCGTACTCGCTCAAAGCTGGGTTGATGTCTATCACGCCACTGTTGAAGCTCAGCTTGCCGGCATCCCCGGGAACACCCTCAGTGCCAAGGCGCGAAAAGTCCTCGCTGGTGTTCAGGCTAAAGGCGCAAGAACCCAAAGCAGTGCGGCAGTCCTTGGCTGGCTCAAAGTTGAGGAGTACAGAAAAGTGCCGCCGGAACGCCGCCAGCCGCATGCACCGCAGCGACGTCGCGAGTTCGAAGCCTTTATGGCGGAACTTGGGATCGACGAGGCCCTAGCCGAAAAGATGTGGGCGGAAGGTATTCAGCCGCTCAGAATTGACCGCCGTAGAGCCGGACAAAAAATGGCGCAAGCCTTTGTCTCCGTTCTGGTCGATCCCCACGGGACTGCTTCCGGATTTGATGTTTCGGTCCGCGAAGGCATCAGTGCGCTTCGGAAAAAGGCACTTGATCACTTGGATCAGGTGATCGAGGTGGAAACGCTCAATCTGGACGCATAATCATGACTAAAGAGGGTCAACAATCTTCACAGCCACAACCGGCAATTCATCCGCTGCGCGCAATAGACCTGACATCAGCAGAAGATCGTTTCATCCGAAGCACGGGTGCCGATTTCACCGAAGCAAAAGAAGCCATTGTGGAGGGACTCCTTCGGCTCACCGAGCGACGATGCACAGGCGAAGGCGAAGATGGTGAGGTCGTCTATGCGGTAAGGCCGTCGGGCAAGCTCGTAAGCGGCTTCTTGTTGCCCCGCTACGACCGCGCTGGCGTAGATGAAACCAGCGATATCCATATCTCGACAATGGGTATTGATCTTCAAATCGCAGCCAACCAGGCCGGCGACATAACAGTCCAGCCACATCTTGCAATTTACGTACGGGAGCTCCCGAGCTGGCAGGAGATTTCCGATCCGCGGCACGACATGATGCCCCAGGTTCAGCTATCTCGTGATGCGCGCCAGATGGTCGAGCAAAGAGCCCGCGCCATTATCCAAGATCGCATCGACACGCTGCCGCCACTGGTTGAAAACGAGGAACAGGAGCGCGCCGGTAATGTAATCGCAGCTGCCGAAGTCGCAAATGCGAATGCGGATGCGACAGAGGAAACCGGCCTTGAGGCTGACCTGGACGATCCTGATGCGCGAGGAATGGCGCAAGCCGCTGCTCAGTCGGCAGAGCGGGCGCAGCGGGCCGCAAGTGCCCATCAACTTGAAGCACAGCACCGTGCCCAGTCGCGCCAGGAGCGCGTTGCTTCGATCGCTGCGATCCGCAGAGAAGCTTTCGACAGAGCGTTCGCGGAGCTTGGCATACGACTTGTGGCTCCCGATACCGAAGGTGCGGCCGAAAAGCCCATCACGACGGGTGATCTGGACCGGTCAGCTCAAAGCGAGATCATAGAAGCCGGCGTCGAGACGAACGTCGCTGTCCAGGAAGACATCGGGACTGAACCTACCGAGGACGATCCCGAAGCCGGACCGCCGCCTGGGTCGGCGGCTTTGAGGTCGTTACGCGATGGTGCAGGCCGTATTGACGACCGTTTCGCGGCTCCGCAACCGATTCCGCAGAAATGGCGGAGAATGGCTCTCGACCTGGGAGAATTCCGCTTCGATGTTGCCAATGAATCTGCGTGCCAGATTGTAATCGAGGAGTTTGAGCAGCGGTTTCATGCACAACTCAATGAATCGGTATCAAACTGGCTTTCCAGCGATGAGGGACAGCGCGATGCCTACCGGCCGAACGAGCGGCTACTTCCAAGCCAGTTTGCAGATGAAGAAAGTTGGAACCGCTATCTCGCGGACTTGCGTACGCGCCGGCCTGCAGCACTGGATGATGTTCGGCCTAATCTGACCGGCATTGCGTTGGTCATCGACGTTGATCCTGATTTCGCTGATCCCACACGTATGAACTTGCGCGTGGCCATTCAAAACGACGCATCCATGCCTACCGGCCGCGATGCCTCCGGATTTGAACACGCCATCTTTCAAGTAGCGTTGGAGGTAAGCCTGCCGACGGTTATGCACCGTTCCCTCCAACTAGACCGCGTGAAGCCATCTTACCGCTTTCGCGACTGGCTCGAATACCCGGCGATGGGTCTGAATTGCGGCGTAGAAGCAGTCAATTCACCGGAAGGAGTCCTTAAAGTCCGCACAAGCTGGACGCCACACTACGTACAGCCGCGCATAGACGCCCGGACAATCGAAGGCGTTCCAACTAACTACGCTGAACTTGCTGCGACCGGCACCGACGTAGACCGGTTGCTGGCTCTTCCCGAAGCCTATGAGGAATGGATTCGCATCCAGTCCGAGACCGATGTCGGAGCCGGCCTGCCAGATGAGATTGCGGAAGGGGAGCGAAGCACCCACATTGCCGATCTTGATGCGTATCGTCGGGAAAGTAATTATATCCGCGCCGGCATCGAATTGCTGCGCGACTCGCAGGCCGCGTCTCGGTCTTTGTCTTCGTCCCCGCCCCAAACCGCGAATGAGCGCGAAGCCCTTTCAAGGCGCGCCATCCCCTGGGAGGCTTGGTGCCGGACAAATGAAACCTTCGCGCTGTATGGCAATCAGCAATACACCGATTGGCGCCTTTTTCAGTTGGCTTTCATTCTTGCCCATCTGCCGACACTCGCGTCGCGGATGGACGAGTTTTCAGACCGATTCGATGAGTTCCGAGATGAACTCTCCGCAAGCCTGCTTTACTTCCCAACCGGAGGCGGCAAATCAGAGGCCTTTTTCGGCCTGCTCATCTTCAACCTCTTTTTCGACCGACTCCGGGACAAGAGGCGAGGAGTCACCGCGCTTGTCCGCTATCCACTCCGTCTTCTGACACTCCAACAGGCGCGCCGCCTCAATCGGATCCTTGTGAATGCGGAGCTTGTGCGCTTGCGCCATCACATTGGCGGGTGGCCGTTCGAGCTGGGCTTTTGGGTTGGTTCAGGCAACACGCCTAATCGTGTTGCTCAGGGGTTCGGCGGCGTGCCCTCGGTCACGATCGCCGCGCACGCAGATGATACGGCGCTGCTCAACCCACCTGATGCTGATACCGACGCCGCCGCTGCCGCGCGCCGCAGGTCCGCTCGTTACAAAGAGGCTTTAGAATCCTACGACAAACTCAGAACATGCCCGTGCTGCGGCGGAGAAACAGGCATGCGCAAATTTCCGTCTCAGCATGGTCGCATCGGTATTGTTTGCTTTAACGATACTGACTGTGAATGGAATGCCGCACACTCCCAATCACCACAGAGGGTGCCGCTGCCGTTCTTGTTGACGGACGATACGATCTATCAACGTGCTCCCGCTGTTGTTCTTGGCACAATCGACAAGTTGGCGCTCATCGGCCAGCACGACCGCACGATCAACGCTGTCGTCGGCATGCTTGGGGGCGCCCGCAATATCGACCCCCAGAGCCAGCACCTTTTCATGCCACGGGGCGAAAGGGCACTAGCAAGAGCCGAAGACAACGGCTGGACACGATTGAAGCCGCCATACAGTGGCGGAGCTGAAATCTTTCATGATCCTTTTCCCAGTCTCATCATCCAGGATGAGGGCCATCTGCTCGATGAGAGTCTGGGCACGTTTTCGGGCCTTTTTGAAACAACGCTTGAGTGCATTCTGGCGCGTCTTGGCGAGGGGGTTCTCCGGGACTACGTGGCAGTATGGCCTTCCGCCCAGCCTGACGCCGCACCGCGTCCGCGTCTGGCGAAGGTAATTGCAGCAACGGCGACGATATCGGACCCGGACCGTCAGCTCCGCGTCCTTTATCAGCGTGAACCGCTCCGATTTCCGTGCCCCGGCCCAAACCTGTACGAGTCGTTTTATGCCGCGCCGCGGCAATCGCGCCGTCCCGAGCGCCGAACATTTGGCGCGACCCTGCCGGAGGCCAGGCGCCCTGAAGCGGCTGCACCGCGCATGCGCACCTATCTTTCTGTGATGACCAATGGTCGTTCGCACACCATGACGACTTCGGCAGTCGTGTCAGCTTATCATCTAACCTTTACGAAGTTGTGGCGACTTCTAAGCGAAGGCCGCGCCGGCGATGTGGTTGGCATACTCACTAACGCGCTGCCGGCCGATGATCCGCTGACGCCCCTGCGTGCGCAAGCTCTGGACGAGATTCTGCAACTGGATCGCAGCGCGGAGACGCTGGCGACGCTGCTCGATCTTCTCCGCATTTCCCTGACCTATGTCACCAACAAGAAAGGCGGGGACCAGATCATCGAAACGCTCGCGGCGCAGGTCGAACGCGACCAAAAAGGCGAAGCCATCGCTGACCTGCCGTTCGTGACAGACCTCATATCCGGTGGCGTGACCATCGCGGAAATCCAGGATGTCATGAAACGTGCTGAAGGCGGTGTCCAGCCAGATCGCGATTTCCCGGAGCTTGGAGAAGCGCTGCGCAACATAGTTGCAACGTCTGCGATTAGCCATGGGGTCGATGTTGACAAGTTCAACGCTATGTTTTTTGCAGGCCTTCCTGCCGATATCGCCGAGTATATTCAGGCGTCCAGCCGCGTCGGACGCACGCATGTCGGCTTCAGCCTTTTTGTTCCCACACCGCACAGCCGACGGGACCGCTATGTGGTCGAGACTCATGATCAGTTTCACCGGTTCCTGGAGCGGATGATACCGCCGCCAGCGGTACAGCGTTGGGCCGATCGCGCCATTCGCAGGATCATGCCAAGCATATTGCAGGCCTATTTGTGTGGCATCGCCGAACAGGAGGCCTTTATCCGCGCGGGCGATCAGGACAAGCGCCGCGCTCGTACATTCACTACGGCCGCATCCATTAAAGCCTGGGCCGACGGGCATCCGGGCGGAGGATATCCGTCCGCAGTGCGCACGGTAACGGATTTTGCCCTCGCAGCTGTTGGGATCGATGGACGTGGGCCTATCGGGATAGGTGCGAGCACGCATGCTGAGCATTATCGACAGTTCGTCGAAGATCGTATGCGAGAATTGCTGGAGCGCTTCACTTACCGTTCGGATTCAAGCCAGCTCTCCAACTTCTGGACAAGCATCGAGACAGCAACCCTGCGTCGTCCCATGACTTCGCTTCGCGATGTGGATGCTGCAGGCACCATATTAGGCGCGACCCGCGATCCTTTGCGCGGCAGGAACGTGCATCTTGAATCCGTTAGACAGGTCATGAGAGTGATCCGCGGTCAGCGTATGGCTGTGCGATCTGATCTCGACGCCGATCCGGCACCTATTGACACGGAGGATCGGTAAGATGGCCGATAACGGACAAGCAAATGCGCCACGCGGCGGCCGGGGACCTCAAAGTGCCCGCCAGTTTCCGCCTAGAATGAGCCGATCGCAGCCGCAACTCGCAACCTCGTATGCGCCGGGCGCACTGTTCACATGGGAAGGCGGTAAGGGCGCCTGCATGGCTGTCCCGGTCGAGGGCGCGACGATTGACTTTTCTGCGCGGCCAACCCGCCGCGACCAGATCATCGAGAACCTTGAAGAATTTTGCCAAAGCTGGCTTGCGCGCGGCATGGCGATCAATCGCGACGCAGCGGTCTACGAAGTCCAACTGCTGGATGGTTGTTTTTTCAATCCAATGCGATCCGGCGCGGCAGGCGTTGAAATCGGGCTCGACAGTTTCGAGTTCATGCGGCCCGATCGTATCGGCTACCTGCCGGGTCCGCTCGTTTATCGCTGCGATACTTGTGAAAAGGTCCAGGAGTTTGTCTCACCAGCCCACCAGATGGCGGACCCGCTCAGCACAATTTGTGAGTCATCCGACGGCGGAAGGCATGAGTCCCGGTGGCGGCAACTCGATGTTGTCTATGTGCATTGGTCGGGTACGCTGGAAGGATTGTCACCATATCGGTACACGCTCGGCGGCGACGGTGAAGTCCGGAAAATTCCCCGATGTCAGTGCGGCGCCGAAGAATTCCGGCTCATCAAGCGCGGAAATCAGTTCTCGCTATGGCGTTTTCGGTGCAACGGTTGCGGGGCCGAGCGCGAAGTCTATCAGACCGATCCTTTCAGTCTGAATCTCCTTAAGCCACGGATCGACCAGGGGCAGCCCCACCAGTGGAGCGAAATCAACATGATCCCGGTCTCATACCGGGCATCTCCTGTGTTTTACGTGCAATCTGCTCGTTTCATTGTCTACGACGCCGACCCAGAAGTCGTCGCGCTTATGCAGCCCGTACGCCAGGTCGACTTGACGGCTAAACTCGCCGGTCTGCACGGGTATGGCGGCGCCGACCCCTCCGATGACCGTATCCGCGCTCAGCTTGAGGCTGCCGGACGCGGCAGCCTCTGGCCCGCCTATGAAACAATGCGGCATCAGGAAGAGCAGAGCCGGCAAGCAGGCAATGAAGAGCAGGCAAAAGCCTTCTCGGAAGCAGCACGCCTGACGCTGGAAGGATGGTACGCATCCGGTGATGTTGTCCGCGAAGCTGTCGCGACTCCGGCACTGGAAGAGAAAGTGAGAGAGCGTGGGAACTATGCAAGGAGATTTGATCCCATCAGGAGCACGGTCGAGCATGATGCGCTGTGGCGGCGCAAGGTCGAGGTCGCCAGTGAAGCGAACGATCTTGCGCGTGCGCATCCTGATCTGTGCGCCGAGTTTGGCGTTTCTGAGCTTGAGCAAGCGTATGAACACAGAGTTGGTGAGAGTCTGGAGCGCGCCGGTATTCGTGAGGCGTTTCTAATCCGCAACCTCGATATGGTCGAGTTTTCTTTCGGTTTCACGCGCGTCTCGGCAACGCCGTCAACGGTTCAGAAAGAGCGGCCCATGCCGGTGCGGTTGATGGGCTTTCCACCACTGCCCAATCACAAGCGTCCGATCTACGTCATCGAGCAACAGAATGAAGCGATATATGTCAGGCTCGAAACTGATGCTGTAGCTGAGTTCCTGCGCCGCAACGGCGTTCTCAATAGCCTGCCCCCTTCGCCGAAGACACTGGGGTCGGTGGTGATGGAAGAATACGAGGATTTCGGTCCCTTCCTGCAGGGATTTACAGTTCGCGACCCGGCTTCCCGTGAACGAACACGCAATGTTCCCTCACTCGTCTATTTGCTTCTTCACACCATGGCTCATCATGTCATGCACGGTATCGCACGTTTCTCCGGTCTCGATCTCGGGTCAATGAGTGAGGCGATATTCCCTGCCGATCTTGCGTTCCTGGTTCATCGACGCGGTATGACGGAAGATCTCGGCAACATCTCATCGATGTGGCGGGACCATAACAGCGCCTTTCTCCACTATCTCGTGGCTCGCCGTGAATTGCGTTGCGGTTCCGGGACGCTTTGCGATCATCGCGGCGGTGCCTGTCCGGCTTGCATCATGATTCCTGAAACATCCTGCATTGCCGGCAATCAGCTTTTATCTCGCGCCGCCCTGGTCGGCGGACGCGCACCGCTGTGGGACACTGACCAGTCGCAGCTTCAGGGCTACTTCGAGATCGTGCAAAGTCTGCGTGGAGCCGGCGGTGGCGATGGAGCCACGTAATGCCCGGCGACGCCGATGTTGTGCGGTGCGCATCGCCGTGGCCCGGAACGGCCGCGCAATTGTTCGAGGCATTCCGAGTGTTAGGTTCGGGTGAATGGACCACCGAGCAAATCTGTGCAGCCATTCCTGTGGGCATAACGCCCGGTGATGCAGTGCAGGTTCTCAGCGGCCTCGCAGTAACCGGTGTCTGGACACGAGCTGAAGACGGCGAAACGTGGTGCACCAATCTTAATGCTGCCGAACTGACACGGCTCGCGACTCTCCTCAGAGGGGCCGAGCATTTTCGCCGCCTCAGAACAGAAGCGCCGAACCTCGAAATAGCCGTGACAATGCCTCTGGCGCCCAGTCGGTTGGCGCAACAACTACCGACCTCACCGGGGCGTCCCGGCGGATATCTGCCAACATCAAGGGCTTTTCTTCGTGTGGCCAAAACGGCGCAGTTCCGGCTTGTCGTATTGACGCCTTTCATCAACGCCAGCGGTTTTACATGGCTGCAGGAGCTGTTCCAGGCCGCCAATCAAGATGTTGAGAAGATTGTTATTCTCAGAGATGTCGGTCAGTACGCCGTTGAACTCGCTGTCCATCATGCCGACTGGCTGCGGGCATTGCGCGTCAGCGTTATGGACTATCATCTTTCCCATCCCACCGATGGCGATCGGACGCTTCCCATTGAGACCTTTCATGCCAAGGCGGTGCTCGCCGATGATCGCCTCGCTTATGTCGGGTCCGCCAATATGCTGGGTTCAGGCGAGGGCACCTCGCTCGAGGCCGGAGTCCTGGTCGACGGTCAGGCTGCTATCCATGTTGCGCGGCTTATTGACGGAATTCTCAGTGTTGCGCGGCGAATCTGAGTGCGTGGCATGAACCAGTACTTCCCCCAGCCCATCGAACAATTCACGTAAGCCATGCTCAAAGTGATTTGCCTTCAACGCTCTGACAAGCGCCGGGTCCGGTAAGGCCAAGCGCTGCAGCAGCTTTGCTGAAACGCTGAAGCTTCCCGACACCGCAGAAAAGCGCTCATTGGTGACAGCCGCGTTGAGTAGCTTGGCGAGCACTGATGGCGGTACAGAAGGCTTGCCAGCACCTACCTCAATGACAATGACATGATTTTCCGCAACAAACCCATCCCTATGCTCGCTACGGAACCGGTTGGGTATCATTGCGGCATTCAGACGCCGGCATTGGTCCCGGTTACTTGTGCGCTGGACGAGGACCGCAGGGCGGGTCGAAGTATATCCAGCGCTGCCTTCAGTCTCCGGACTATACCACAGCGCGTTCCCCAGCCGCTTGGCAGCTTCAAAATCAAAACTGCCGTCCGGCCGAATAGACGACGCCCAAACAAGGGGTAGATCGCCAGTTCGCCGGCTGGTGTGCAGTCGGTCGCGTTCGCGCGTTGGCACCACTTTGCCGACCCGAACCCTGTATCCATAGTCAGACAATGTGAAAGGGGTGCTTTCCTTGCCGCGCTCGCCGATGCGCCATTCGGCGGTGATACCGACTTCATGCGAGACGGGAAGTGTCCATGGTTCCCCGTTGCCCCTTGCTAAACCCGTCCCCCGTCGGCTCCGAACTCCACACGCGTCTATATAGCCGAGTTCATACGGATGCGGCTTATCCGTGGTGGTGACACCGCTCTCTTCGCGCCGTTGCAAAACCAGCAGGCAAATGTCCTGAACGGCGCCGAGGAAGAGGTTCTCCCGCTGTTCGTGCAGATCGATTTTCTTGACAACGGCGCGGCTGAACACTTCGTGGCGAACACCGGCAAAATACGGGCCGGCAACAAAACTCGTCGGAAGCACGAACACCAAACCGCCGCCGGGCTTCACCCATTCAAGGCTGCGAAGCAGGAACAATGAGTATAGGTTGGTGTGTCCGCCAAGGTTGGCGCGCCCGTACGCCTTGAGTATGCTTTCTTCAATGCGGTTGCGAACTCTTCCATACGGCGGATTGCCGATGACCAGGTCGAACGTTCCCCGTAGTGATACAGAAAGTGCATCTCCGCATTTGACGACACCCAGCGGCCCCTTGCGCGTGACAGCATATTCCCTTTCCAGCATTCGTCTCAGCAGCTTTTCCGACAACTTGGCCAGTCCCGCATCGATCTCGACTCCCGTCATTTGCTGCAGCGCGCGCGCGCAGGCCTCCGGCGCCGATGCGCCATGGCGGCACTTCATACTGATGAGGTGACGGGCTACGGGCGTGAGGAACGAACCGCCGCCGCACGCCGGATCAAGCACAGTAGGGTTTTCAGTTGCTTCCAGGAAGCCAGAGGCAGCATCCAATACTGCTGCCGCCAACCCCGGCGGCGTGAAATACGCAGACAGAGCTTTGCGCCGATCGCTCCCCATCAAAAGGGCATATGCGCTTGAAATGGCGTAGTCACGATCATCCGGCTCTGCGTTTGAGAGCAGTTCCTGCAAATTGATTGGGAAAGCTGTCTCGTCGATGCCCGATGTCAATGCGGTGCAGAAAGACAGTGGATCGCCGAATTTTTCTAGGATATCCCCCTTTTTTCTTCGCATATATGTAAATAACTCATTCATTTTATTTGATTCTCTAATTTACTATACGTGTTGCACACGATCATTATTGCCCAGTGTAGTTAAAGCGTCACGAGCTTTGTGGACATTATCCCCGGACAGCCCGTTCTCACGCTTGCCTGGTTTGGATCAGGCGGTCGCTCATTCAACCAGCAAGCCGAAACCCCGGATAGACAAAGGCGCCCCTGATCGCCTCGCAGTCCTTTTCGGGCACGCCGGCACGGCGGGCGGTTTCATACCAACTCTCGCCGACCTGTTCTTCCATTGCTCTGATGATCGCCCCGGCTTCGTCGCGTTCCAGATGAAACCGCGCGCACTGAGAAAGCAGATTGTCGGCGTGTGCGTAGCGGCCCCGATCCCCGCAGCTCATCGCAAGGTCGCGCCGTTCAAGGCTGATCGGCGTTGATGGCGTCAGATCGTAGGCGGGAGACAGCTTCCAGTCCCTGTCCCTGGCGATGGCCGCGTGGTTGCGCGGATGATCGTCGGTGTTCGAGATCAGGGCATTGAAGACCATCCTGCGGAAAAGCTCCGCCGCATCGCCCTTCGGATCGGCGCTGATCCGGCGCAGCTCCTCGGCCAGCAGGACATAGGACCAGCGGTCACGGTGCTGATGCGTATCCTCGGTACGCAGGATCGTCAGGCCACTGATCATGCGGGCGCGCAGATAACCGTCCTCGATCTTCTCGCGGTCAAAGCGCCTGACCAGCAGGACATCGCGGTCGCCGACGGTTTCGATCCGGCTTTGGGCGCTATTCAGGCCGCAGGCCCGTGCAAGTTCCAGCATGGCGTGTTCGACGCGGGCATAGTTCCATTTGTCGTCGGGCCGGTTGAACTTGGCGATCCAAAGCCCGTCGCCATCCTCGACAACCGCCTTGGGGCGGGCACCACCCATCGAGGTGCCAAGCAGCATCAAATCCTCGACCTGCCCAGCCTCGGGACCGTCTGGTACGTCCTCGTCGGCGATGATGGCATCGGCCAGCCGGATCAGTTTTGCAAGATCGAGCGTCTTGTTGAATTTGCGCTTTGGCGCGGGCGGTTTCGGACCGAGGCCAAAGCCGAGGGCGCCGGCGCGATCGTCGGGGGATTCAAGCAGGTAGTCGATTTCGCCAAGTTCAGGCTTGCCGGCGTGTTTTTCGATCACCCGCCGTCCCCAATAGTCGGGACCGGCATCGCGGATCGCGCCGAAAACGCCCTTGAGCGCGGTCGTCCGGTAGGTCGTCTGCGCAAGCTTGAGTTCGAGCGGGTCGACCGGCACGGCGTCGGGATGGGCGAGATAGCTCTTGCCGTAGACGAACCGGCCGACGGGAACGCCGGTCCGGTCCGCTTCCAATACGAAACGTCCCGCCGTCACGAAATCCGCCGCGCCGGGCAGGGTGATGTAGACAAAGCATTCCCGCGCGCCGGCATCAGAAGTCCCGGAGTTAGAAATCATTGTCCAGCCCTTCGCTTGAGCGGGCGCGGGTGCGGCCACTTAGCCTGTCGAGGGTGAGCCCTTCGCTATCGTCCGCCGGATCGGCAAGGCCGGCCATCGGACCGAGCAGGTCATAGGTCCACAGCAAGGCGGTATAGACCGCGATTCCGGTGCTGAGCTTGCCTTTCTCCGCGTCCATGACCGCGCGCGGGCCGGTTCCGATCTTCTGCGCGACCTGCGCGATGGTCAGATTGCGGCGCAGCCGGGCGGTGCGCAGATTATTGCCCAGGCGTTTTACGGCCTGTTCGACCTCATAGGGCGGGGCCTGTATCAGAAGGTTCTTCGCTACCATATGCTCTCAAGCGCTTCTTACTTATGTTTATCTGCTCTTCAAAGCATACGTAGAATTCTCTTGTTTGTCAAGAGATATGCTCTCAAGGGCATATTATGGAATTTAAAGTGCTCTATAGAGCAATGAGCAGGCATCTTGGCACGTCTGCGGCAGGCCGCGTGCTCATGAATGACTCCCCGCCAGAACGGCGGTAATCTCCTTTCGCTCAAGATGCGGGGTCTACGGCCTTTCCGCCCCAATGGCACTGCTCTCCCAGAACACTGCCGCATTCGAAGACGCCAGACAGCGCCGCTCCTTTTCCTGCTTTCCTCAACTGTGACCGCTTCTAGCGGCACGCGCGGCCATACATCGTTTCAAGCGCAACCAGACGAACAGATCGTTGCTTTTCGGGTCCCTGCCCAAAAAGGCAGACGATCTTTCGCAGCTTCCGCCTGATCCGTGGCCGGCGGTCCCGCTGGCGAACCCGGCGTTTGAGGAAAACCAACAAAAAAAGGAGATACTATTATGTCAAATTTCTCACTCGCCGTATTTACAGACAGCCGCCCCTGCGAAGGACGGCTTACGCAAATCCTCTCACCGTTTGAAGAAACGGATCACAGCGATCAGCCCAAATGGGACTGGTGGGTCATTGGTGGCCGCTGGCTCGGTGAACTGCTCGTAAAGCCCGGCATCAACGATTTCATCCTGGGCCAGCCCGGTACTTTCGGAAACGAAGCCCGGAGTGGTGGTGTCGACGGTGCCCGGATTGGCGATCTGGACTTGTCCAGAATGCTGGAGCAATCCCGACAGGACCGCGCGGTTCATTGGGATGAAGCCCATAGACGGCAACAAGGGGGTGCAAAACCGCATCCCTGGACGGTTGATACGTCCGAAATCACGTGTTCGCAGTACGTAGATCGGTCAACGCCATTCACACCATTTGCCTACCTGCTTGATGGCGCATGGCATGAGAAAGGCGAAATGGGCTGGTGGGGAATTACCCGCAATGAAAAGCCGGAAGCGGACTGGAGCGTTCAATTTGCAGAGGCTCTGGCGAAGCAGCCCAGCGACCACTGGATCACAGTTATTGACTGCCACATCTGATGGTTTCTGCACAAACGGCCCCTTTCTCCAAGGGGCCGTTTTTTGTTCAATGTCCGACTGCGAACACTCCGGAGTCCGGCGGCGCGGCCTGCAAGCTCGACCACGAGGTTTCCGGATGATTATTCAAGCGCGTTCACCACTGGAATTCCGTGCCAGAATCCACTGATTTGCGGCGCGTCCTGCCCTGGCAGGACCGGGCTGTCGTAAACCGAACCGCTCCGCTGTCGCGTTTCGGCCATCCGGCGTCCATCCCTCGCGCATAATCATCGGCGGCGCAGGGCGCCGACATTTTAATGTTGGCGCACAAGTGCGCCGGGAACCCTATCAACCAGCTTACGTCAAAACCGCCGACGCGCTGCTGTGGGTCAACCGGCTTTACCCGTAAGCAGGCCCGGCCAACCGGCTGAGGTGGCCGTTTGGGGCCAGCTAAACGGTCCCCCACAAAGCCAGTTGACCCATCGGCGGTATTTGATCGACCGCCCGGCTATGGCCCGCCGCCGGCAGGCCGGCGGCGGACACTTCTCATTTCCTTTTTCGGACGCTCGGCGCTGGCCAAGAGTTCAGGCGCGATTTGCGTGTTTTTGAAAGGAGAAGAAAATGAAACCAATTACCCTTGACCAATGGATTGAGACTTACAAGCCGCTTCCCAACCATCTTTGCGACAGCAACGGCGGCGATTTCGGTGATGGCTGTTGCCTCTTTGAAACCTACGGCCACGAACTGGATTACGTAGCCGAGATTCAAGAGGAACATCCCCGCCGCATCTGGACGCTGTTGGATGCGGACGGAAAGCTGTTTGTTGTCAACGGCTTTCATACCGTGAACCGCTTCGGCTCACACTACACGACTCCGTGTCTGATTGGTTCTGATTTGACGCGTTTCCATGTGTCTTCCCAGACGTCTGCGGCTCTTTTGGGATTTTGTATGATCCAGTGTCTGAGGGTGTCGAACCCGACCCGGAACCAGGATTTTCGTCTGTAGCCGTGGCTGGCCCTTTTGATGTGTTTGCGTCCCATCCGCCGGCTTGCGGTGATATGCGACCAGACGATGGAAAGCGCGACCGTGGCGATCAGCAGCGACAGCTTTCCCGGGTCGGTCATCCTTGTGTCTTCCAGATTGAGGCCGCGCGTCTTGCTGTCGGCGAACAGGCATTCGATCTGCCAGCGTTTTCTATACAAGCGCAGGCCTCTTTCAGGCGGCAATGTTGTCGCCACGATGAGCAGTGACCGGTCCTTGTCATTGAGCCGCTTGGCGGCAAACCAAATCTTGGCCGATGGGCTTTGGCGGCTCCCGGCGAACCAGCCCTGATGGGCCGCTGCCCGCTTGCCGCCCCGATGCTTCTTGAACAAAGAGGCCAGGCTCACCAGCCGCCCGTCGGCCAGGCGCACAAGCTGGCTCTCCTTGACGCGGATGGCAAACGGGATCCGGAGTTGGCCAAGGAAATCAAACCATTGACGGCCGATGAACTCACGGTCAGCAAGCAGAACATGGATCGAGCCGGCATCGATCAGGCGCAACATCCGCCGCATCAAGGCCACCCGGTCGGCCAGATTGCTGGTGCCGGCCCGGTCCAGGACGGTCCACATGAGGGGCACCCTGACCCGGCGCCCGACAAGGCACAAAACCAGCAGATTGATGTGCGTCCGGCCGATCTTCCAATTGGTCCGGTCCAGGCACAACGTGTAGGGCGGCTTGGTGCCGGCCAAGGCCAACAGGGCACCGGCAAGCCAATCGCCGTCAATCCTCACATATTGGAAGAACCGCTGCAGACGACGATAATTGGAGGCAATCTGCGCCCCACCATCAAAGTGGCCGGCAATATGGGTCAGGTTCACCGTGCGCGCGCAAATACAGCCGATGATCAGCGTCGCAAAGGTCTCAAGACGGCTCTTGCTCAGATCAAGATGGCGCGATAGCGTTAAAACGAGAGTGTCGGGAAGACCGGACATCAAAGGATCCTTTTTTGGCGATTAGAATCCTTCAATGAACCTGATTCTCGACCTCTCAGCCATCACTGTCGTGTAGTGTGGCTTCGGCTATTTCATCACAGACAAGCCCTGCGAGCCGGACCGCGATTTTGAAATCGACTATTCCGGCGTAGAGCCCATCCAGATTGCGATCACAACATCTGAGAGTCTCTCCGGACGACACCGCGAAATGCTGGCCCACCGGATCAAGCTGGCTGTGGAGTCATTCATAGAGGCTCTGGACTGCGAAGGTTCGGAAACACCCGCATTTTCCGTTGAGTTTCAGGACGTCCCCGAGAAACGTGAATTGGTCCGCCAGCGCGGTGAAATTCTTGGTGTTCTAGACAGGGCACTAACCGAAGCCGACGAAATGCACTCCGAAGGCTTCCCTCTCGCCGACTGGGCGGAAGACGCCCGCGCCCTCTTTGGAAAATACAGAAAGGAAAACTGATTGCAGCACAGAACGGTGGATAGCGCCGCCGTTCGATGGTGCAATGATGCACCCAATAACCAAGGAATGTAGATGAATATCAATCAAATCATTTGCGGTGAAGCCGCTCAAACACTTTCTACTTTTCCAGATTGCTGCATCGATCTTGTCGTTACGGACCCGCCCTATCTCTGCAAATACAGAGATAGAACAGGGAGAACCGTCAGAAACGATGCAAACCCCGATGCCGTCTTGCCTGTCTACAAGGGCCTGTATCGCGTCCTCAAACCAGATACGTATTGCATTTCGTTCTATGGCTGGAACGCCATTTCAGAATTTTCGAATGCCTGGTCAGGTGCAGGGTTTCGCACAATCGGACACATCGTCTGGCCCAAGCGATATGCCTCGGGTAAAGGCCATACTCGCTATCAGCATGAAGCTGCATTTGTTCTTGTTAAGGGATGCCCAAAGATGCCCGAGAACCCCGTCAGCAGCGTGCAGAAGTGGAAATATACCGGCAATAAAAGACACCCTACAGAAAAGGCTACTAGCGTCATTGCACCGCTGGTCAAAGGATTTTCGAACACAGGCGATTTGGTGCTGGACCCGTTTGCAGGCTCCGGAACGACAGCCGTGGCCGCCGCTATCCATGGACGTGACTACCTTGGCATTGAGTTGGAGCAAAAATATTGCGATGTGGCGCGGCAGCGGCTGTCATTACTCGCAAGCCAGCGGGATATACCGATGGCGGCATAAATCGAATTGTCCCCGCGTCCGGCTGCGCTGATCGCAAAAAAATTCCGGCTCCCTTGCGGGAGCCGGAGCACGCGCCGCTATCAAGGGCGTGGTGAGCGCGGCCAGACCGCCGGTTCGCGTTTGTCGCGGCGATTTTCTTCGCGGCGATCCGCGTCGTCGAGAATGGCGATGGCAAGGGCCAGCAGCCAGAAGACGCTGAAACCGGACGAGCCGGACGCGGCGGCGGTGAAAGTTGATTTGATCGAGAGCATGGTCTCCTCCTTTTCGTTTTCAGGTCCGGCCAGTCCGGACCTTTCATGCCGCCGGAGGAGCAGGCAGGCCATTGAGGCGCATTCGGCAGAACCGCAACGGCAGAGAAGGACCTGCATCCCGCCGCAGCGCATCGCACAGGCGGATTAGGTTGCGTCTTCCAAAAAGGGCTGTGTGCTAAACCGGAGCCTGAAAGGCCGCCGGCTGGATCGCGGAAAACGGCACAGGAAGGAGACCGCGAGGCAAATCGGCATTCACCGCGCCCTGCTCAGTCTTCGAAATAAATCTCCAGACAGCGCGCCAGGTACTCTTCGACGCTCATCGTTCCGGCAAGATCGCCAAGCGGGCTGGTCGCCGGATCAGGATCAGCGACATGCGCTCTCGCCTTGTCAAAGGTCTTGCGCGTCAGTTCGATCATCAGAGGAATGAGATCGTCATCGCTGCCGGCATCACCGGATGCGGGATGATCAGGCGTCTTTGTCGTCATTGGTTGCTCCCGTATCGCCCAAAAGCGTGAACCAGTTTCTGCTTCACCGCACCCGAAACGCACCGGCAGATCGCTTCCTGATGGCGGGGTTCGCGCTTTGATCGTTGCCCCTTTGCGGATCAGTATTCGGTCTCGGCCATCACCCTTTCGACGGGCTTTCCTCATCTGCGGTACGCCAACCTGAACGGGCGCGCCGCCGCTGCAACGGGCTGCCCGCACCACTTCCGCTATGCGGACCGTGTTGCCCGTTTCCTTCCAGTGCAGCGCCGGCTTGTCCGCCCGATCCGATCGGTGGGCGTAACGAGGAAAACCCTAACGAAAAGGAGAAGACCATGAGCACTCGTAACCGCAAAGAAAGAAGCAACGACAAACCCCGTGAAACTCAGCCCCCGTCGCTGATCGCCTATCACGTCACCGAACGCGGCGAGAAGAAATTCTGGACCCGCATCGGCGCGGCCTGGGATCACGAAGACGACAAAGGGCTGACCGTCGTCAGATGTTTTGGGACAATCTGCAGGCTGAGCTAAGAGAGTATTTGGCTCATCTGGTTGATCATTTTATGCGGCTGCTCTGCGGTGGTGCAAGCGCCGGTTTTCGAGTGTCTGTCGTTTGATCCTTTCTCTTTGCAGTAAGATTGTCTGGCCACGCCCGAGGTAGACGTCGGCCGGCGTGAGGTTGTTGAGGCTCTCGTGATAGCGCTGGTGATTGTAGTGATCGACAAACGCTGCGATCTGGGCTTTGAGGTCGCCTGGAAAGAAGTAGTTGTCGAGCAGGATGCGGTTCTTCAGGGTTTGATGCCAACGTTCGATCTTGCCCTGCGTTTGCGGATGATACGGGGCGCCGCGGATATGCCCCATGTCTCGATCTTCCAGCCACTCCGCCAGATCGCCGGAGATATAGCTGGACCCGTTGTCGGACAGCAATCGCGGCTTGTGAACGACATTGGCCTGGTCACAGCCTGAGGCTTGAAGCGCCAGTTCGAGCGTCTCGGTTACATCACCTGCTTTCATCGTCGTGCACAGTTGCCAGGCAATGATGTGTAATACACGAGACTTGATCTGACATATCTGCTCTAATGGAGCGCGACTATAGGAGTGTCGATCAATGACCAGCATTGAAGAGAAGATCATCAAACCGAAACTGGGCCTATTGGAGTTGGCCAAGCAGCTTGGCAGTGTCAGCCAGGCGTGCAAGGTGATGGGCTATTCACGGGATAGCTTTTACCGGTTCAAGGAGCTTTACGAACAAGGCGGCGAAGCGGCGCTGATGGACCTTTCCCGTAGGAAGCCGCTGTTGAAGAACCGGGTGCCTGAACATGTGGAGAAGGCGGTGGTTGATCTGGCCATTGAGAACCCGGCTTTGGGCCAGAAGCGGGCGGCCTGGGAGTTGCAGCAGCGCGGCGTCATGGTGTCGTCGTCGGGCATTCGCTCGATCTGGCTGCGTCATGATCTGGAAACCATGAAGAAGCGCCTGAAGGCCTTGGAAGCCAAATCGGCCCAGGAGGGCATCCTTCTGACGGAGGAACAGCTTGCGGCGTTGGAAAAAGCCAAACAGAAGAAGGAAGCCCATGGTGAGATCGAGAGCCACCATCCGGGTTATCTGGGCAGCCAGGACACATATTATGTGGGCACCATGAAGGGCGTGGGGCGGATTTACCAGCAGACCTTCATTGACACCTATGCCCGGGTGGCATTTGCCAAGCTGTACACGGAAAAGACGGCGATCACCGCCGCCGACCTGCTCAACGACCGGGTTCTGCCCTTCTTTGGCGAGCACGGAATCAGCCTTTTGCGCATGCTCACCGACCGGGGCACGGAATATTGCGGCAAGGTGGAGAACCACGCCTACCAGCTCTATCTGGCGGTCGAGGACATCGACCATTCCAAGACCAAGGCCAACTCTCCGCAGACCAACGGCATCTGCGAACGCTTCCACAGAACCATCAAGGACGAGTTCTACGACATTGCCTTCCGCAAGAAGCTCTACCGGTCGGTGGAGGCGTTACAGACGGATCTCGACCAATGGCTCGCCAAGTACAATGAGCAGCGGCCGCATTCAGGACGCTATTGCTATGGCAAGACGCCCATGCAAACGTTCCGCGAAACGCTGCACATCGCCGTGGAAAAGAATATCTCGGCGCCAGACCTATCTGACAGCGAAGCCTCATATAGCGAAGCAGTCAGATAGCCCATGTCCGTCAGATCAAGTGTAGAGTTTTACAAATTGATGTAGCGTGAGAAGTCATCAAGGATCGTTGACAGGTAGAACCAACCCCAGCCGATCACCT
This sequence comes from Rhodobiaceae bacterium, assembly GCA_965224185.1. GTDB lineage: Bacteria > Pseudomonadota > Alphaproteobacteria > Rhizobiales. The sequence continues at coordinate 3,122,496 of OZ245042.1, forward strand.
TCAGATAGGTGAAGTCGGTTTGCCACAGCTGGTTCGGTGCTGTGGTTTTATCGCAGAACTCATTAGCCGCCTTGATGACGACGAAGGCCGGGCTGGTGATCAGGTCATGAGCCTTCAAAAGCCGGTAAACCGAGCTTTCCGAGACAAAGTAGCCCTGCGTATCGGTGAACCGTACCGCCAACTCGCGAGGGCTCAGCTCCGGCTCATTCAATGCCAGATCGATAACCCTTGCGCGAACATCATCAGGGATACGGTTCCAAGCCCGTGACGGTCCACAAGATCGATCCTCCAGCGCTTGTGGGCCGCCTGATTGATACTGATCGTACCAGCGGTAGAAGGTGCTGCGAGGAATGCCCAGCTTGTCCAAGGTGCGCCTGAGCGGCAAATGGGACCGTTCGGCGATTGTGATGATCTCCAGCTTCTCGGATGCGGAGTACCTCATTCTTCGTCGCCCCCATCCGCGATCATGCTTTTTTTGAGCAGCCGCAACTCAAGCGCCTGTTCGGCAACGACCTCTTTCAGCTCGCGAGCTTCACGGCGAAGATCCTTGACTTCATCTGTGGACGCGGCCCGTGCAGTATCGCCTGCAAGCCGGCGCTTTCCAGCTTCCAGGAACTCCTTCGACCATTTGTAATAGATGCTTTGAGCAATGCCTTCGCGCCGGCAAAGCTCGGCGATGGTCTCCTCGCCACGCAATCCATCCAGCACAATACGGATCTTCTCTTCGGCAGAGTACTGCTTGCGCGTCGCGCGGCGGATGTCCTTGATGGTCTTCTCAGAGGCTGTGCCTCGTGGCCCGGATTTATGTCTCATCTTCACTCCTTGGTGGTTACGATGAGCCAAAAATCCTCCCTTATGCGATTCTACAAATCTGTCCCATAGGCGCTGACGTCAGACACTTTGCGAAAGAACGCTCGTAGGTTGATCGAATAGCTCATGACTCTATTGAAGGAGCGCCAGAAACGATCGGATTGTAACACATTGAGCGAAAATACCTAATATATTAGGTGGTAGTATATTGGGTAATCTGGCCCGCTTCTGCCATGAAATTGCGGCAGACAGTGGCGAAGAACTTGAAGCGCCTAAGGCGCGAAAAAGGGATTTCGCAGGAGGAACTAGCGGACAAGGCAGATATCAACCGTAATTACGTTGGCATGATCGAGCGGTCAGAGAATGCCGCGACGGTAGATATGTTGGAAAAGCTTGCGGAGGCTCTTGAGGTAGAACCTGCAGAAATATTGCGAGAAGTGTAGCTCTGGCCGATCATCCGAATACAAAACTGGTATGAATTGTTAGATGCGACCTCCACATCTAAAGCTGAAAGCCATGAATATTACGGCTACCAAAACAAACAGATCAGTGAATATGCAGACATGGTTTGACCAAGTGTGCATGCTTTTGGTCGCACCGGTCATTTGCAATCAAAGACCCATCAAATGAAAGAGGAAAATTCCCTCAGGCTTGATCAAATCGCCGCTCGCCTTGATCAGCAGGGTAAACCGTTTCACCAATTGTATGATCAGATCGACGAGAGTGGTGACGAAATTCCCTTGGTCTCACTTCGGGTTCATCTTGAGCGTTCGGTAATCTTATTCTCCAAACTCCAAGGTTTGCCTTCCGCCGGTTTTAGCACCGGCTGTTATGCAAATCTGCATATGGCTGCATCGCTTCAAGGCTTAGATGTGGATACGGATATCTCAGATGATGGAATGTGGTGTGGCAACGTCTCGAACTATGAGGAGGTCAGAAGCGAGATTGTAGGAGCGTTTGTTGCAGGTCGCATAGCTTTCGAAATGGTGTTTCATGCGTACGAGATACTGGGACAGTGGTACTGTAGAAAACAGCGCTCGGTTACGACGCAGCAGATATCAAGAAAGCTTATGTGTAAAACTCTACACTTGATCTGACGGACATGGGCTATCTGACTGCTTCGCTATTTGAGGCTTCGCTGTCAGATAGGTCTGGCGCCGAGATATTCTTTTCCACGGCGATGTGCAGCGTTTCGCGGAACGTTTGCATGGGCGTCTTGCCATAGCAATAGCGTCCTGAATGCGGCCGCTGCTCATTGTACTTGGCGAGCCATTGGTCGAGATCCGTCTGTAACGCCTCCACCGACCGGTAGAGCTTCTTGCGGAAGGCAATGTCGTAGAACTCGTCCTTGATGGTTCTGTGGAAGCGTTCGCAGATGCCGTTGGTCTGCGGAGAGTTGGCCTTGGTCTTGGAATGGTCGATGTCCTCGACCGCCAGATAGAGCTGGTAGGCGTGGTTCTCCACCTTGCCGCAATATTCCGTGCCCCGGTCGGTGAGCATGCGCAAAAGGCTGATTCCGTGCTCGCCAAAGAAGGGCAGAACCCGGTCGTTGAGCAGGTCGGCGGCGGTGATCGCCGTCTTTTCCGTGTACAGCTTGGCAAATGCCACCCGGGCATAGGTGTCAATGAAGGTCTGCTGGTAAATCCGCCCCACGCCCTTCATGGTGCCCACATAATATGTGTCCTGGCTGCCCAGATAACCCGGATGGTGGCTCTCGATCTCACCATGGGCTTCCTTCTTCTGTTTGGCTTTTTCCAACGCCGCAAGCTGTTCCTCCGTCAGAAGGATGCCCTCCTGGGCCGATTTGGCTTCCAAGGCCTTCAGGCGCTTCTTCATGGTTTCCAGATCATGACGCAGCCAGATCGAGCGAATGCCCGACGACGACACCATGACGCCGCGCTGCTGCAACTCCCAGGCCGCCCGCTTCTGGCCCAAAGCCGGGTTCTCAATGGCCAGATCAACCACCGCCTTCTCCACATGTTCAGGCACCCGGTTCTTCAACAGCGGCTTCCTACGGGAAAGGTCCATCAGCGCCGCTTCGCCGCCTTGTTCGTAAAGCTCCTTGAACCGGTAAAAGCTATCCCGTGAATAGCCCATCACCTTGCACGCCTGGCTGACACTGCCAAGCTGCTTGGCCAACTCCAATAGGCCCAGTTTCGGTTTGATGATCTTCTCTTCAATGCTGGTCATTGATCGACACTCCTATAGTCGCGCTCCATTAGAGCAGATATGTCAGATCAAGTCTCGTGTATTACATCTGATAGTCCAATTGGTCCGCCGCCAAACAACGTCGGTCACGAAATTGGCTTATCATACCACTGTTTGGAAAAGCTCCTGCCGATGCGTTGGTTGCCGATCCCGCAACCAACGTTATCAGCAACCCGCCCGCCGCTTATCGTCGGACGCGCGCCGCTCTGATGAAAAATTGAGCCGGAGCAGGCCATGCAATCCCTGGATTAGGTTATGAATGTCTTCCGCGGCAATCCCGGGGTTTTCTGTTTCGCCGCTCTGTACAATCTCGGACTCAACTACACTCTCACCAGACATTGCGCGCTCAATTTGTTTTGAGATCAAGTCCGTTGCGGCACGAACAGGATTATCGGCAAGATGCGCGTAACGCTGTGTGGTGCAGACCTCTCGGTGACCCAGGATCGCTCCGATAATCGGCAGAGAAGCACCCCCGGCGACGCCAACTGATGCGAATGAGTGCCGTAGGTCATGGATACGGATCTTGGGCATTTCGAGTTTCAGACGAACTTTCTTCCATATCTTCTCGATCCCCATAAACGGCGTCTCGCCATTTGTTTTTAGAGACGGGAATACCCAAATCGAGCCAGCGAGCTTCGGTTGATTAGCGATCAATTCTGACGCCACTTCGCCCAGCGGAATTATCTTTGCGCCGGTCTTGCTGTCTCGAAGTCGCAGGCAGCCAGTTCCAAAATCGACTTCATCCCATCGCAACCTAACGATCTCGCCCTTACGCGCTCCGGTCAAAGCAAGAAGTCGGAGGCAAGCTACGCCAGTTGGATTTTCGCCTTCGCTTTCGAGCTCGGTTAGAACGCTTCCCAGCTTTCGAATATCGTCGAGTGTGAGGTAGGTTTCATTCCTGTTGTCGGGGTAGCGCTTGATGCCTCGTGCCGGGTTTTCAGACAGAAATTGCCGCTTCACGGCGAACGTAAATATGGCTCCTAAAAGACCGACGGTTCTGGCCGCCGTGCCCTTGCCCCCTTGCACAACGGCTTTGCCTCTTGGCTTCGTTTTCGCGGTTCTGGCAGTTTTTCCATCGGCAACATCTCGCATGAATTTCTCGACATCCGCCGTGCTGACGTTTGTAATCTGACGATTGCCGAGCAGTGGAACGATGTGACGCCCGATGCGTCCTCGGTCAGTGGCAAGCGTCGACGCCTTCTTATGGCCAACCCCCTGATCGAGATACAGGTCGCACAATTCTTTGACGGTCAGGGCTCGCCGGGCTGCAGTGCGCTCTTTTGCGGGGTCCTTTCCTTGTGCGACCTGGCCTAGAATGCGCTTGGCTTCGCACCGAGCCTGTTCGACCGTAACGGTCCCAAAGCGGCCAATATTCATTTGGCGTCTCGGAGCCCTTCTGCCGCCACCGGCCCTGTACCGGACGATGAACGTCTTTAGGCCCGTCGTCTCTAACCGCACACCGAAGCCCTTGAGTTCGCGGTCCCAGACGAGCAATCGCCGATCGCCAGCAGCCAGCGCGTCCACCGAACGCTTCGTCAGTTTGATTGTTGTTTTCTGGGCCGCCATGGTTTCGGAGTCCGGCTTTGGTCACCACCTGGTCACCACCAGGAAGCAAATTCGGGGAAATATGAGGACATGATAATCCAAGCGTTGCCGCAAAACAACGTTCTGAATCAATAGGTTATCCAATTTCAGGAAGAATAAGGAAGCTGCCCTTAGCGTTCTCGTTCAATCTTGGTGAGGATTGCGCATGAACCGCCCGATTTCCGTCCAACATGATCGGCGTATTCAGTGTGGGAACCGACCCGTTTGCCAAGTGAATGTTGGACAGCGCGCCTTGAAGTTGCCGATGGCGTATTTGCGGATCGCCGAACACGTCGTCCAGATCATTGATGGGGCCGCCGGGCACGCCATTCTGATCAAGTTGCGCCAAGAGCTCATCTCGCCGCCAGAGCGCGATCGTCGTCGCCAGAAGGTCGCACAGTTTTTCCCGGTTTTCTACGCGAGCCTCATTCGTGGCGTAATCAGGGCTATCTGCCAAGTTGTCCAATCCAAGAATTGCGCACAGCCTGCCGAACTGGCGGTCGTTGCCAACGGCAATGATGAGGTGGCCGTCACTTGTCTCGAAAACCTGATAGGGGACGATGTTGGGATGCGCATTGCCTATTCGGGTTGGCGTCGAACCTGAAACGAAGTAGTTGAGTGCCTGATTGGCGAGGACCGCGACCTGGCTGTCGAGAAGAGCCATGTCAATATGGGACCCTTGGCCCGTCATTCGCCGTTCGGCCAATGCCGCTTGGATCGCAATGACGCTGTAAAGCGCGGTAAAGATGTCGGCGAAGGCGACCCCAACTTTTTGCGGTTCGCCGTCCCGTTCGCCGGTCAGCGACATGATGCCGGACATACCTTGAATGATGAAGTCGTAGCCCGGGCGTGATGCGTACGGGCCGTTCTGTCCGAATCCGGTTATCGAACAATAGATCAGGCCGGGATTGAGAACTTTCAAACTGTCATAGTCCAAACCGAACTTCTTGAGGCCGCCGACTTTGAAGTTTTCAATCAAGACGTCTGCGGATTTCACCAACGCGATCAACTTGCGCCTGTCGAGATCTTCGCTGAAATTGAGCGAGATGGATCGTTTACCGCGGTTGCATGCATGAAAATAAGCAGCGTCGCGTCCTCCGTCATCATACGTAACGAATGGTGGGCCCCATTCGCGCGTATCATCGCCTGCGGGCGATTCCACCTTGACGACGTCGGCGCCAAGATCGGCAAGCGTCTGGCCGGCCCAGGGTCCGGCAAGGATGCGTGCCAATTCGATCACACGGATGCCGGCCAGCGGCTGAGGCCTTTCGTGATCGGACATATTCAGGAAAACGCCTGCAGCCGGGTCTGGGCCCGGCCGAGGATCAACGCATGAATATCGTGCGTACCTTCATAGGTGTTGACCGTGTCCAGATTGAGCATATGACGCATGACCGGAAATTCCTCGCTGATGCCGTTTCCGCCGTGCATGTCACGTGCCACGCGGGCGATATCCAGCGCCTTGCCGCAATTATTGCGTTTTATCAGCGAGATCATCTGCGGCGCTTCTTCTCCTGCGTCCATCAGCCTTCCGACTCGTAAGCAACCCTGAAGTCCGAGTGCAATCTCGCTCTGCATGTCGGCCAGTTTCTTCTGCACCAGCTGCATAGCGGCGAGTGGCTTGTTGAATTGTTTGCGATCAAGCGTGTACTGACGCGCCGCGTGCCAGCAGGTTTCTGCGGCGCCCATCGCTCCCCACGAAATGCCGTAGCGGGCCCGATTGAGACAGCCGAAGGGACCCTTGAGACCGGAAACGTTCGGCAACAGGTTCTTTTTAGGCACCTCCACGCAATCCATGACAATCTCGCCAGTGATCGACGCGCGCAGAGATAGCTTCCCCTCGATCTTCGGCGCGGACAGCCCGTCCATACCCTTTTCCAATATGAAACCGCGTATGGCGTTGTCATGGGCCGTCGATTTTGCCCAAACGACAAAGACATCGGCGATGGGCGAATTCGTGATCCACATCTTCGCACCGACGAGGCGGAATCCATCGGAGACCTCATCGGCGCGCGTTTTCATGCTGGCTGGGTCGGACCCAGCGTCGGGTTCCGTCAGTCCGAAACAGCCGATCCATTCGCCGCTTGCCAGTTTTGGTAGGTACTTTTGTTTCTGTTCTTCGCTGCCATAGGCATAGATTGGATGCATGACGAGGGATGATTGCACGCTCATTGCTGACCGGTAGCCGGAATCGACGCGTTCAATCTCGCGGGCGACCAACCCGTAGGCTACATAGTTCGCGCCAAGTCCTCCAAGGGATTCGGGAATGGTAATGCCGAGCAAACCTTGCGTGCCCATCTCCGACATGATGTCCCGATCGAATTCCTCGCTCCGGAAAGCTTTGGTCACGCGTGGGACAAGTTTGTCTTCGGCATAGGCTTTTGCCGAGTCACGCAAAAGGCGCTCAGTTTCGTCCAATTGCCGTTCCAGCAGGAACGGGTCTTCCCAATTCGTCCAAACTGAATCGACCATTTACAGCCTCAAAATTCATTAGTATACTAATGATCTAACAGGCGGTTTCACGCAGGTCAACTGCCTGGATATTCAAATGGTCGACCAGCCCAGCGTGAAAGTGAAAATGCGGACACATATTGACATCGATCTCAACGCGAAGAAGGCAATCAGACACAAAGTCCAGGGGAAAGCTCTCGCCCATGCCGGACGATATCTGATCGCACGAACACTGCTCGACCGAAATGTCGCCGAACTGGATCCGCTGTCACCCGAAGCACCCTTGATTTTTTCCGCCGGGCCATTTGCCGGGACAAACTTTTCGAATGCAAACCGATTAAGCGTCGGCTGTAAGAGCCCGCTGACTGGAGGGATCAAGGAAGCAAACAGTGGCGGGACATTTGCCTACGCCATGGGCCAGCTTGAGATATCGGGAATAACCTTCAACGGCGCCTGCGACGACTGGCAACTCATTCACATTTCGAAAGACGGCACGATCACCTTCAGCGATGCTGCGGATTACCTGGGGCTCGGCAATTTCGAATGCGCCAAAAAACTGCACGATGCCTATGGAGACAAGATTTCCATCGGATTGTGTGGGCCGGTTGGAGAGTATCTGGGACTGCTTGCCGGCATTGCCTTCTCCGACACAGACAATCGACCTTCCAGACTTGCTGCGCGTGGCGGTGTTGGCGCCGTGATGGGCTCCAAGAAGATCAAAGCCATCATCATCGAAAAGCACAAGATGCCGCCGATGCACAATCGCAAAGGGTACATGTCCGGGGTCAAGGAGTATGGGCGAAAGCTGGGGGAGTCCACCGCGGTTCAGGCTCTCAAGACCACTGGCACGGCAATGGTCGCGGATTTGACAAATTACATGGGTGCGCTGCCCGTCAACAATTTCTCCAACGGTCAACTGACGGCGAGCGAAGATGGACCGCTCAAGATGGGCGGTGATTACATCCGCGAACTCAACCAATCCCGTGGCGGCGATATATCTCACGCTTGCATGCCGGGTTGTCTCATCAAGTGCAGCAACGTTTATGCCGACGACAAGGGTAGGGAGTTGGTGTCGCCCCTCGAATACGAGACCATTGGACTGCTCGGCACCAATTGCGGATTAACCGAACCGGACGACGTGGCGGTGCTGAACGAGACTGCCAATGATCTGGGCGTCGACAGTATAGAACTGGGCGCGACCATCGGGGTGCTGATGGAAGCCGGCGATGCCGAGTTCGGCGATGTCGGTTTCATGGAACGCTGCCTTGACGATATTCGCATTGGCAACAAGCGGGGTCGCTTCCTGGCCAAAGGAACGGCGAGAGTCGGGCAAGCTTTAGGGGTCCGACGCGTTCCGGTCATCAAAAAACAGGCGATCAGCGCCTATGACCCTCGTGTGATCGAGGTGACCGGAATCTCCATGATGGTGACCGCTCAAGGTGCCGATCACACGACCGGAAACGCGCCTTCTTTCAAGTGCGACGACAAGACTGTGGAAGAGCTGGCCGCAGAAAGCCTCAAGATGCAGATCAACAGTGCCGTCGCGGATTCTCTCGGCATTTGTGTTTTCGGTCGCACGGTGACCGACGTGAACCTTCAATTGATCGCCGACGCGATCAACGACGCATTCGACATTGATGTCGATCCTGCGTTCGTTCGGCAAATTGGCTTGGACACTCTGAAGCTTGAGGCCGAGTTCAACAGGCGCGCGGGTTTCACCGAGCGGGACGACGAACTGCCGCCGTTCTTCTTGTCCGAACCACTTCCTCCCTCGGGAAGGAAGGCGCGTTTGACCGGCGCAGAGGTGAATGAACACATGGCGCGAATGATCAAAGAAGAGGCCGGTCTGTGACCTATATCGTTACGGAGAATTGTATCCGCTGCAAATATCAGGATTGCATCGAAGTCTGCCCGGTCGATTGCTTTTATGTCGGAGAGAACTTCCTGGTGATCCACCCTGACGAGTGCATCGACTGTGGAGTCTGCGAGCCCGAATGCCCGGCCGAAGCGATCAGGGCCGATACGGAGCCAGGACTTGAGCATTGGTTGGAGGTCAACACCAAGTTCTCGCAGATTTGGCCGAATATAACCGCCAAAGGTGAGGTTCCAGCAGATGCCGACGAGTGGCTCAACAAACCCGGTAAGCTGTCGGAGTTTTCCGAGGCACCCGGGGTCGGGGATTAATCCCCATGACAACGATGGCGGCAATTCATGAGGTGGAACCGCGCCATTCGGGCCGGGTCGTCATTCGGTTTGCTGGAGATTCGGGCGACGGCATTCAGGTGCTTGGTACCGAGTTTGCAAAATCGGCAGCAGTAGGTGAGCACGATTTTATCACCTTTGCCGACTTTCCTGCCGAGATCAGAGCACCGGCGGGCACGACCTATGGCGTATCGGCTTTTCAGGTTCAATTTGGCGGCCCGATTATTTTGACGATAGGCGATGAGGTGGACGTGCTGGTCGCGTTCAACGCGGCTGCCCTCAAAACGAACATCGAGCACCTCAGGCCAGGCGGATTTCTCATTCTAGACTCGGCCGGTTTTAGCGACCGTGACTTAGCCAAGGCCGGGTTCGAGGCGAACCCACTCGAGGATGGGGCATTGGTCCGATTCAAGACCCTGGAAATAGAGATCACGCGTCTCGCGCGTGAAACTGGACTGGAGGCTGGGGTTTCAAAAAAAGAGGCCGATCGCACCAAGAATTTCTGGGTGCTTGGACTTTTGTGTTGGATGTTCGACCAAAAGCAGGACCGGGCCGTTGACTGGGTCTTGAAGAAGTTCGCGGGCAATGATCAGCTTGCCAACGCGAACATTGCCGCACTCAACGCCGGCCACATCTATGGCGAGGTAGCGGAGGTAACCGGTGATGAAATCGCCACGGCGGCGACGGCAGTTTTCCCATCGGGTCACTATAGAGCGATCTCGGGCAACGATGCCTTGGTCTACGGGTTGGCAACCGCCGCCTACGTCAAGGATCGGCCGGTGTGTTTTTGCTCCTATCCGATCACACCGGCCTCCAGCATCCTTCATGGTCTTGCCAAGTTGAATTCAAGCTCGGTTCGCACCTTCCAGGCCGAGGATGAAATTGCCGCCGCCTGTGCAGCTATCGGTGCTTCATTTGGCGGCGCCGTCGGCGTCACCGCTTCTTCTGGGCCCGGCATCGCGCTGAAAGCCGAGGCACTGGGGCTGGCCGTCGCTGCGGAATTGCCGCTGGTCGTCATCAATGTTCAACGCGCGGGACCGTCGACTGGCATGCCGACAAAAACCGAGCAGGCTGACCTCGGTATGGCGTTGCATGGGCGCCATGGGGAAGCGCCGATGTTTGTGCTCGCACCGGCGACGCCATCGGAGTGCTTTGAAATTGCAATGCAGGCGGTGGACTTGGCCTGCAGCTACATGGCGCCGGTCATGATCTTGAGCGATGGATACATCGCGAATGCCTCTGAGCCGTGGCGGGTTCCCAACGTCGCGCAAACTGATATCAACCCGATCCCGGATATCGAGAAAGGCGGAGAGCCGTTTCGTCCGTTTGACCGTGATCCGATCACCGGTGCGCGCCCATGGGCGGTTCCCGGAATGGTGGGATTTGAACACAGGATCGGAGGAATCGAGCGTTCCGATCGCTCTGGCGACATTTCCTATGACCCCGATAACCATCAGAGAATGACGGAGCTCAGGCGCGCGAAGATTGAAAACGCCGCTGCGTTCATGCCGCCTGCAGAAATAGAACGTGGCGTCGATACCGGGAAGCTGCTGATTGTTGGATGGGGATCGACCTACGGACCCATCAATGCTGCGGTCAATGAGTTGCTCAAAGAGGGTCAGTCGGTTGCGCACCTTCATCTCCGCCAGATCTCGCCACTGCCACGTGGGCTGGAGGCGATACTCGCAAGCTTTGACATTGTCCTGGTCGCCGAAATGAACGGTGGTCAGCTCAGGGAGGTCATTCGATCGGAGTTTTTGGTTCCCGCATATGGTCTCAGTCAGATGACCGGCAAGCCCTTCAAGGTGTCGCGCATCAAACAAGAAGCAAATCGTTTGATGGAGGTCTGAATGGGTGGGCTGTCCATTGCCAAAGATTTTGCCACCGACCAGGAAGTTCGCTGGTGCCCCGGGTGCGGTGATTACGCGATATTGAAAGCCGTGCGCGCGACCTTGGCGAAACTAGGCCGTCCTAAACACCACACCGTTTTCGTTTCCGGTATCGGATGTGCAGCCCGGTTTCCCTACTACATGGACACTTTCGGATTTCACACGATACATGGCCGGGCGCCAGCCGTCGCAACCGGTCTCAAGCTGGCTAACCCGGATTTGGACATTTGGGTGGTCGGAGGGGACGGCGATCTTTTGGCGATCGGCGGCAACCACCTGGTCCACACGCTTCGTCGAAATATCGACTTGAACATTTTGCTGTTCAACAACGCGATCTATGGGTTGACCAAGGGCCAAGCATCCCCGACATCCGCTCCCGGCACCGTGACGCCGACCTCACCAACAGGCAGCCAAGAACGGCCGACCAACTCAGCACTCCTTGCCCTGGCGAGCGGTGCGACATTCGTGGCTCGTGCCATTGACACGGACGTTGCTCATCTCAGCTCTGTTTTGGAACAAGCTTACCGCCACAGGGGAACCGCGCTTGTCGAGATCTTCCAGAACTGCATCGTCTTCAATGACGGTGTTTGGGGCCAACTCAGTTCAAAAGGCACGAGAAAGGATCGCACCATTGAGTTGAACCAAGGTCAGCCACTGTTGTTCGGTAGCAATCGAGACATGGGGCTGAAATGGCATGCGGTCAAAAGCGAGTTTGAAGTTGTCCGAGGTGTAGACGACCCGGTAAGCGCCGGCATCGCCGTGTTCGACGAGCGTAACTTCATACAGTCTGTCGCTCTCGCCAGAATGTCCGGCGATGATCTGCCGGTCGCACTCTGCGTCGTCCATCGGTCTGCTTCCGACGATGGAGCGGCTTCACCTCAGTCAGCGGTGCGCAAACGCTTCGATCTTCGCTCACTGCAAAGTCTCCTGGATGGGTCGAACGAAGCACCGAAACAGGCCAGAAGAAACGGCTGATTGACAGGGGAAATGGGGTTTGTTTATTGTTCGTATACTAATGAAAAAGTATCGTGATGTTTGAAAGACCCCGATCCCTGGAAAAAGCGCTTTCGGTGCTGGCTGCCGGTGATTGGTCCATTTTGTCCGGCGGGACAGACTTCTATCCGGCGATGGGCGATCGCGTGTGCCACGGAAACGTCCTGGACATTTCGGATATCGAGGGATTGCGGTTCATCGGCCAGCGAAATGGCTGTTGGGAAATCGGCGCGCTGACGACCTGGACCGATGTCATTCAGGCCGATCTGCCTTCCGCATTCGACGGACTGAAACTGGCGGCCCGCGAAGTCGGATCGGTGCAGATCCAAAATCGCGCGACCGTCGTCGGCAATATCTGTAATGCGTCGCCGGCGGCTGATGGCGTTCCGCCATTGCTGACGCTGGACGCGTCGGTCCGCTTGGCGAGTCGGTCCGGAACTCGGGAGTTACCGCTGTCAGAGTTCATTATCGGAAACAGAGAGACCAAATTGGCCGCCGATGAACTTGTAACGGCGATTGTCATTCCAGAGAAATCGACCACCGGCAGATCGGCGTTTCTCAAACTTGGCGCTCGAAAGTACCTCGTCATTTCCATCGCGATGGTGGCCGTCCGTATCGAACTGGACGATGGAAATCATATCCGCGATATCGCGATCGCCGTTGGTTCTTGTTCGCTGGTCGCAAAAAGGCTTGCACGGCTGGAGCGACTCTTGACCGGTAAAATGCTCAACACGAACACCATCGACTTGATTGAACCTGAATATCTCGACGGGCTATCGCCCATCAGCGACGTCCGCGGCACCGCGCAATACCGCAGTCACGCATCTTTGCAGCTCATCCGCCGAACCGTCATGAACGTGTTGGAGGCGCCGTGATGGAAGTGTCTTTCTCCGTAAACGGTCGGCCACATCGAACAAATTCAGCGCCAGTCTCGCGCCTTTCGGATGTTTTACGGACTGAGCTGAAATTGACCGGCACGAAGGTCGGATGCAATGCCGGCGATTGCGGCGCCTGCACAGTGCTCATCGATGGACAGGCTACGTGCGGATGCCTCGTTCCGGTTGCACAGGTACAAGGATCATCGGTCGAGACGGTGGAGGGGTTGGCTGCAAACGGAAAACTCAGCGCCCTTCAGGAGAGTTTTCTGGAGCACGGAGCAGGCCAATGCGGGGTGTGTACGCCGGGTATGCTCATGGCGGCCAAAGCGCTCCTGGATGCGGTCCCCGAACCCGATCGTGAGACCGTGGAGGACGCGCTGGGCGGTGTCTTGTGCCGCTGTACTGGGTACAGCAAGATCGTTGACGCGGTGATGAATGCACACCGTTTTCAACCAGCAAACCTAAAGCCTAGCGCCGGCCAAAGCGTGGGTGTTCCCATCCGGCATCTGGACGGCCATCCAAAAGTAGATGGCTCGCTATCCTATGGTGCCGATAACATACCTTCCGGTGCGGTTGCCGTGCGTGTGATTAGGAGTCCCTACCACCACGCTGCTTTCGAAATCGGGGACTGCGGTGCTCTTGGTGAGCGACATCCTGGAATCGAGTTGGTTTTGACGGCCAAGGATGTGCCCGGAAGAAATTGCTTCGGCGTTATTCCGCCATTTGCCGACCAACCGGTCTTTGCGGAGTCGACCGTCAACTATCGTGGCGAAGCAATCGCGGCTGTCGTTGGTGATCCGGATACCGTCGAGTCGTTTGACGAAAGCGAATTTCCCGTCAGTTGGACCGAACTGGAAGAAGTTCTCGACCCGAGCAGTGCAACTTCGCCGGACCGCCGACCGATCCATGCCGGCCGCGAAGGCAACTCCCTTATCAGCGGCTACGTCGAGCGCGGAAATGCCGAAGCTGCCCTGGAAGCTGCATCCCATTCGGTCGAAGTCGTTATATCCACTCCCTTCATCGAACATGCCTATATCGAACCGGAAGCCGGATACTGTGTTCCCAAAAACGGAAGGCTCGAAATATTCGGGTGCACCCAAGCGGCCCAAATGGATCGCGAAAGTCTGGCCGAGATCATGGGCGTTGAGTTGAACCAAATCCGCGTTCGACCTTCAGCATGCGGTGGAGGGTTCGGTTCAAAGTTGGACATCTCCTTTCAGCCATACGTTGCGCTGGCTTCGCACAGACTGAAGAAACCCGCCTACATCTGCTACACGCGATCTGAATCGATGCGTTCGACAACCAAGCGGCATCCGAGCGAAATTCGATTGCGCGCCGGTTGCGACGAACGCGGCGCCATCTCCGGCTTCGATTTTCACGGCGTATTCAACACTGGAGCCTATGCGAGTTGGGGACCGACCGTAGCCAACCGTGTTCCCGTGCACGCGTCCGGACCTTACTTCACACCCGACTATCGGTGCAGAAGCGTAGCGGTGCATACCAATACGCCACCCTCCGGTGCCTTTCGAGGTTTCGGAGTTCCGCAGGCAGCGATCGCTCAGGAGCTTGCCTACGATCAACTGGCCAACCTCGCTGGAATCGACCGCCTTGAATTTCGGCTCACGAATGCTTTGCGAAACAATCAGCCGACAGTCACGGGGCAGGTCTTTTCAGCCGGTATCGGCATTGAGGAATGCCTCACCGCGCTTAAGCCGGCCTGGCAGAAAGCAAGACAGACGGCAGAGGAGTTCAATGCTTCGGAACTGGTACGCAACCTCCGCAAGGGTGTTGGCCTCGGTAGTTGCTGGTACGGGTGCGGCAACACTTCCTTGCCGAATCCATCCACGGTTCGAATTGGCGTTCGGCCAAACGGAAATGTTGTTCTGCATCAAGGCGCCATGGATATCGGCCAGGGGACCAATACAGTCATCACCCAGATTGCGGCGGATGCGCTTGGTATCCCGGTCCATGACGTCGAATTGGTCGGTGGCGATACGGATCTGACTCCGGATTGCGGAAAGACGTCTGCATCGCGCCAGACTTATGTAACAGGCACTGCGGCAAAACTTTCCGCGGAGAGTTTACGCGCTCAGATATTGCGCAAAGGCAATGTCAGGAGTACTGCGGAGCTGAAGATCGACCGCGGCGTCATTCGGCTGACCGACGCCGAAAACGCTTCTTCGATATCGCTATCGTCCCTGACGGCCAATGAGCACGGATATGTCTTCATGTCCGAGGAGACATATGATCCGCCAACCAAACCGTTGGATGGAATGGGTCAGGGCGTGCCATATGCGGTCTTCGGGTACGGAGCGCAGCTCGTCGAACTCACAGTCGACATCGAGCTTGGCACGGTGTCGCTGGACAAGATCACAGCCGCGCATGACGTTGGGCAAGCCATCAATCCGATGCTTGTCGAAGGCCAGATCGAAGGTGGTATCGCGCAAGGAATCGGTTTGGCGCTGATGGAACACTACATTCCCGGCCGGACCGAAAATCTACACGACTATCTCATTCCCACGATCGGCGATGTGCCCTCGATTGAAAGCATCATAATCGAAGTTCCGGATGCCGAAGGTCCGTACGGTGCCAAAGGACTGGGCGAGCATGTCCTGATCCCGACCGCACCGGCTATTCTGAACGCAATCCGGCATGCAACAGGCGCAACAATCACGAAACTGCCGGCTACACCCGACAAGGTTCTGGCGGCGCTATAGAAACTCGACTCTCATGACTGAAAATCCAACAAAGAAAGAAAAAATCCGCTGCGATGCGTGTCCAGTGATGTGCTACATCGCTGACGGCAAGTCAGGCGCGTGCGACCGCTATGCAAATGAGGGCGGCCAACTGGTCCGTCTGGACGCTTTGACGATCATTCAGCGCCATGCTGACAAAGGCGGCGAACTCGTCCCATTCATGGACAATGCCAATGAATGGGACGGCGATATCATTGCACAACCCGGTTCCTTTGTGACCGCTGTCGGAGCCGGTACGACATATCCGGACTACAAACCGGCTCCGTTTATCGTGTCCAGCGAAGTCGACGGCGTCGATATGGTCACCGTGGTGACCGAGGGAATCTTCAGCTACTGCGGGGCAAAGATCAAGATCGACACTGATCGGCATCTGGGGCCGGAGCGCAACTTGGTTCGCGCTGAAGGCGAACCAATAGGTCACGTCACGACGGGCGAATACGGCTCACAGATGCTCGCGCTCGGTGGTGTGCATCACCTGACCGGTGGCGGCAAAAAAGAAGGCCGCGTGACCTGCGCCACACTCTTAGCGCTTTGCAACAGTGAGGCCGTCGAACTCGAAATCGACGACGGTTCCACAGTCGTCATACAGGCAGGCAAACCGCCAGTCGTGAATGGCGTCAAGGAAGAACGCATGCGTGTCGGTTGCGGATCTGCGACGGTCGGCATGTTTGCATCACAGTGGAAGGGCCTCGTCGACGAAGTGGTGGTGGTTGACGATCACATCACCGGGGTAATGTCGGAACACCAGGCCGGGAAGGTGATCGGCTGGGAGCCCACCGGTATCAAGATCAAGGGCAGGCGCTCTACGCCGGGGCGCTATTTTCAGGTCGCCGAACCCGGCACCGGCTGGGGCGGCACCAACCTGAACGATCCGCTCGTGATCCTCGGCGACTTCAACTCGAGTGTCGCAAAACCCGGTCAGTCTTTGCTGATGGTTTCCACGACCGGCGAGCAGTTTGCGTATTATGAATTGGATGCGGACCTCAAACCCGTTCAGCAAGATATGCCGAACCGCCTCGTTCCCTCTGTTGAGCGGATAGAAGAGAATTGTGAACCGGCCCTATGTTCGGTGGTTTTCATGGGCGGCGCTGGCGGGTCGCTTCGGGCTGGCGTCACCGAGAATCCAGTCAAGCTAACCCGCTCCGTCAAACAGGCGCTCACTTTTGTGACCTGCGGAGGAGCGCCGGCCTACATCTGGCCGGGTGGCGGCATTACGGTTATGGCAGACGTGACGCGGATGCCCGAAAATTCCTTCGGCTACGTGCCGACACCGGCATTGGTCGCGCCGATTGAGTTTACCATGCGCCGGGATGATTATGAGGCGCTCGGCGGACACATGGATCACGTCATGCCGCTCGCCGACGCCATGGCGGGCATGACAATGAAGCAGAACGATCACGTATTGAAAGGCAAGCGTCAGGTCGAGCAGGTGACGGACAATCCGTGGCCAACCGAGCGTGGGCACTATCGATGGGGCAAGCGCGAGGAAACGAAGTGAGCAGGTTTTCCGAACGACCGGCCGCGGCCTTGTCGCGCAACGGTCGGAGGTTGAACTTTCAGCACGTCAGCGGCCACAGTGGCAGTGTCCTCACGCTCCATCTAGATCTCGGCAGCGCTTGCAATTTCGATCGGGCACTGGATTGCGGAGAACGCGCCGCTGATGCCATGGCAAGGCGTGGCCTGATCATCGGCGCGTTCCTTTGCCTTGATGGCGAAGTGCGGACTGTAGGTTCGAAACAGATTGCCCTTGGCGTTTCATATGAAAATCACCTCCAACCGCCGATTACACCGGACTATGCCCATGCCTGATGTGACGATCAGAAAAGTCGTGACTGTCGTGGATGAGATTTTTCACGAAGGTGGCCCTGTTGCCAACGTGCCGCTCAAGCGGGCCGCCGTGCTGGCCGTGATCAAAAACCCTTACGCCGGAGGATATATCGACGAGATCGTCGGGTTCATTGACGACCTGAAACCGCTTGGTCTCGACATGGCCAGGGAACTGATCCGCGCGCTTGGCGGTGATGCACGCGCCGTCGAAGGCTATGGCAAGGGCGCCATCGTCGGTGAGGCGGGAGAGCTGGAGCACGCAGCACTTTGGCACGCACCGGGCGGCTACTCCATGCGCGAGTTGATTCCGGCGTCCAAGGCCATTGTCCCGTCGTCGAAAAAGGTTGGTGGTCCTGGGTGTCGGCTCGATATTCCCGTCACCCACACGAACGCTTCCTATGTGCGATCTCATTTCGATGCAATGGAAGTCGGGATCAACGACGCCCCCCGGGCCGACGAGATGCTCGTTGCGTTGGTCATGACGACGGGCCCGCGCATTCATCATCGCGCTGGCGGATTGGGAGCATCCGAAATTGTCGGGAAGGACGGATTGAGATGAACAAGGCGAAGATCAGGAAAATCGTCACCGTTGTCGAACAGACACATATCGAAATGGACAAGACGATCGGCCCGCCGACCAGACGGGCCGCGAGCGTGGCAGTGATCGAGAACCCGTTTGCCGGGCGCTACCAGGAGGATCTGGACGCGCTGATGGCGATCGGCGAGGAACTCGGCGGTCTACTGGGTGACAAATGTGTTGCCGCACTCGGTATCGAACCGTCCGAGGCGGAGAGCTACGGCAAGGCGGCGATGGTGGGCGAAAACGGAGAACTGGAACACGCCGCCGCCATCCTGCATCCCCGCCTCGGCAAGCCACTGCGGGTGGCGGTCGAAAAGGGCGCCGCATTGGTCCCGTCGTCGAAGAAAATGGGTTCGATGGGCCAACCCCTCGATGTTCCGCTCGGCCACAAGGATGCCGCCTATGTGCGGTCTCATTTCGACGGGATGGAAGTCCGCATCAATGATGCGCCGCGGGCCAATGAAATCATGGTTGCGATCGCCGTCACCGATTCCGGTCGCCCCCTGCCACGGGTGGGAGGGTTGAAAGCCGAGGAAGCGGAAGGAAAAGACGGGTTGCGCTAAAAACGAGCGCTTACGAAACTACGAGATTTTGAGAAGCAGTTTGATCAACTGCTTGGTCTCTGCGGTTGAGAGACGCGCCAGCGTTGCCGCCGAGATCGCGATACCGGCTGGAATAGCCTCGGCCAAAACGGCTTCGCCCTTGTCCGTCAATTTGATCAGGCTTCGCCGCGCATCCTGCGGATTCCGGCCGACCGAGACGAGCC
Organism: Rhodobiaceae bacterium; assembly: GCA_965224185.1. Lineage (GTDB taxonomy): Bacteria > Pseudomonadota > Alphaproteobacteria > Rhizobiales. The sequence goes on from OZ245042.1 coordinate 3,141,440, forward strand.
CCATTGCAGTCAGCTTGTCAACGACGCCCTTGATGGTCGCGATGTCCATGGCCGTCAGCCGGCCAAGTTCGTTCTGAGACAACCCGCCGCGTTCGCGCAACATCGCAAGGGCTGCAAAACGGGTTGGCGTCAGCCCGTCAACCATCATTTTGGCGAACAGCTGCGTATGCCGCTGCGAAGCGCGCCTCAAGATGTGCCCAATCTGATCCGCGAGACGATAGTCGTCCAAAGGATCGTGAAGTGTCGGCTTTTCGATATTCACTGTGACCTTGTAAGCCTCAAACTGAGAACTTCCCCATCAACCATCAATGCGGCATGGCTTCGATTCCGTGCAACCTGCCTACGATATTCTAGACGTTTGTAAAATCATTACAAAACTCAATAAACGGTCCAGGATAATACAAAATACGCGGCCATCCAGATTTTGCGATCGAACTGAACGTCCAGCTGAGACGGGATTCGATGACATCCGGACCCTTGAGATCGACGCAGACAAGCCATTTGCCCCTGGCGTCTCGTTCGGTCTCCGCAAATTGATGCAATATGAACCGGATCAGGACGTCTTCCCAAGGCATGCTGTAACCGATCACGATCAATATGTCGGTTTCCCTCAAAAGACGGACTGCTTTCGAGAATATCTGGCCAAAATAGGCGTCACGGTAGTCCTGTTCACGATTGGGCAGCATGAGAATGGGAGGGCCGGATTCGCTGCCTTTCCCCGCGCGCATCGCGTAGTCGAAGTCGTATTGGTTGCCTTCGCGAAGGATCTCAAAACCACCGTTGAGTTTGAACAAAGTATGTTTGTAGGATTCACTTTGGACCGCCAACTGTTGACGGCACCGAATGGTCCGAGGCGTCACGCCCCGATAAAGGTGGGGCAGGACTGAAGCCTTTGCCGGATGCAAATTATCGAGGATCGTTTCTATGGTGAAATCGTAATTTGTTGTTACGAAATTCAGAGCATTGTCCGACCCCACATCATCACCGGAACTTAAAGCTCTGAAAAATTGTAGTGTCTGTCGTTGTTCTGGAGAATTATCCTCGTCTATTGACAGTTTTTGATTGGATTCGTCGATCAACACCTCTCCGCAGCGTTCAGAAAACCGATCACGAATGAAATAGCGGATTTCGTCGACGGCGAGATTGAGACCATGGAGATCAATAAACCGGTTCCGGATGTCCGGATATTTGATCTGCATGTCGATGATGTAGCTGAGCGTTTTGAAGCCTTCGAATCCGATACGGTCATTGTCTTGCCACCCGAGTGTCGCCAGCACGTTCATCAGGTTTGGTAAAACCTTGAATTCCTCGCGCTCGATCATGAACAGTGTGCCATCGGTCGGCGACATCGGATTCCACGATTTCGAGAATCCGGCGCCGCACCAAACCGTCATGTTGAGCCGGGTTGCTTTTTCGTCCCCGCCGCGCGCGCGGTTCTGGGTGAGATCGCGCAGCACAGATACCGTTTCGTCTTTATTCTGAACCGAATGAGTGTCCATTTAACAATCCAAACGACCTTGCAGTGTGCATTCGCCACCACGGCGTCGCGATGCGTTTTCGAACAACCGGTAAGGTATAGCCACAGCCGTTGCGTGTCTTGTCTACCGTGGTGGAAGACGGTCAGCCTACCTAGATGCGCCAACAGTATTGCAAGTCAGACTACGCGATTTCAATAACATCTGCGGATTGCGCGAGGTCCACGGCCAAATGGAAGTCAGCTTCCGTACTTCCGTGGATTTTGAGCAGGACGTCGCCGTTGCTGACTTCCGTACCGATGTTTGAAAACAGGTCGACGCCGGCCGATTTGTCCATAGGGGCGCCGGCACGTCGCGCGATGCCGGATATTCTCCGCGCGTCGATACGATTCACCGTGCCGCTGCGGTCGGAGCGAACCTCATGGACAAGCGCACCCGGTTTGTCCGGCGTTTCGTTGCGTCCCTGCGCATCGATGATTTGTTCAAGGGCGTCCGCTGCGGCACCTGATGCGAGGAGCCTCTCGGCATGAGCCCTGCCGTCCCCAGGCCCGCTGGATGGGTGCCAATCAATGATCGATCCGGCAAAATCGAGAGCTTTCTCCCGCAGGGACAGCGATGCTTCGTCATCCCCGTTTAGCACGCGATAGACGTCGCGAACTTCCAACGCCGGACCAATACCATTGCCGATCGGCGAACTGCCGTCGGTGACTTTCGCCAAAACGGCAAGACCCAGCCGGGCGCCAATCGTTTCAAACAGTTTCGCGAGTTCCTCGGCGGCATCGTAAGTTTCGCATTTCATACCGGGGCCGGCGGGAATGTCGACCACCACATGGGTCGAACCCGCCGCCAGTTTCTTCGAGAGAATCGAGGCAACCGCCCATTTGGCGGAATCGATACCGAGCGGCCTGGTAATCGCATTCATGACATCATCGACCGGCGAATGATTCAGGCGACCGTTCCAGGCGATGCATCCGTTGGCCTTGTCGACGACGTCACGGACTTCGTCCGCTGATAGATCGACCCGCGCCACGACCTCCATGGCGTCGGCCGTTCCAGATGCGGATGTTATCGCGCGGGACGACGTCTTCGGAATGACCATGCCGAACGCGGTCACGATTGGAATGACGATCATGGTGATCCGACTTCCAGGCACGCCACCCAAGGAATGCTTGTCGACAACCAGATCGTAGGGCCAAACGATTTGCTCGGCATGATTGGCCCTGGAGCGCGTTAGCGCTTCGATTTCATCGAGATCCAGATGGTTCGACGCGGCAACCAGAAACGCCGAAATTTCGCGGCCGTTATATCGGTCTTCCGCAATGTCCCGGATGACGATGTCAATTTGATCGGCTGTCAGTTTGTCGCCGGAAATCTTGGACCGAAGGGCCGACAGGCTCTCGGGCAATGGCGTTCGTTCAATGATAACTTCATCGTCTTCGGCAAGCGCCAGCTGGTCGAACGCGCCCAGGGAAAGGCCGATCTCATCTGTTTCGATCAAACCCGGTCCGTTCACAACATTGACCTTGGCGCGGATGCTCGACCTTTCGTTCAAAATGTCGACTTTGCCGGAACCCAGATAGTCTTCAGCGCGAAAATACGGGCAGTCGGTGTGCAAGAAGCAGATGTTTTCACGCCAGGTATCGATGGCTACACGCCGCAACCGGAGCCGTTTTGGGATCCCTGAGACAAGAGCCGCAACAAACTGATCGACCGCGTCTTCAAGGCGGCCTTCGTTCGAAACCGATAGCACATCGACGCCGGCCGGATAGCGCGGCACATCCCGCCTCATTCTGGTGGCGATGTCGTCCGCATTTTCTCGATTGCGCGCCCGCAAACGCCCCGCAATGGTTTCGGGAGAGGCTGTGATCTCGACGATGATCGAATTCGGGACATCGTCCACGATTCTCTGCAGAGCCGCACGTGAGACGTTCGCGACGACGTGACACCCTGCAGTCAAGCCATCGAGAAGCTCCGCCGGAAGGCCGTAACTGAGGCCATGAGCCTGCCATGTCGCGAAGAATTCGTCATTGTTCTCCAGGCGATCGAACTCGGCCTGTGTAACCCCGCAAAAGTCCTCGCCGCCGGCCTCCGCGGATCTCGTGATGACCCGCCGCGCGAAAACAAAGCGAGCGTCGTTCTTGAGAGTGATCTTCGCGCCGTCGAGCACGGAATCCTTTCCGACGCCACTTGGGCCGACAACAAGAAACAGGACACCGGCCACATCCGGCTCCTATGCGGCTTCGTCGAGGCCGATGTCCACGGCCGGAGCGGACTGCGTCAGCCTGCCAACAGACACGAAATCCACACCGGTTTCCGCAATCGGCCTGATGGTCTGGAGATTGATGCCGCCTGATGCTTCGAGCGGGATCTTGCCATCGACGATCTTTACGGCTTGGCGCAGCAATTCCGGTCCCATGTTGTCGAGCATGATCATGTCGGCTCCGGCCGCGAGCGCCTCTTCGACCTGATCGAGCCGGTCACATTCGACCTCCACTTTGGACAACGCGGGAACGGCGGCCTTGGCTTTATTGATCGCTGCGGTCAAACCGCCGCAGACCGCAATGTGATTATCCTTGATCATCAGGCCATTATCGAGTGTCAGCCGGTGATTGCGGCCGCCGCCGCAAACGACGGCATGCTTCTCCAACATTCGGAGCCCCGGCGTCGTCTTCCTCGTGTCGAGAAGCTGGCAGCCGGTTCCGGCAATCGCATCGACGTACTGAGCTGTTAGCGTTGCAATGCCGCTCATATGTTGGAGGAGATTGAGCGCGTTCCGTTCGGCGGTCAGGATTTCTCGTGCACGGCCCGATACGGTCATCAGAGATGTGCGCTTTTCGACCCGATCGCCGTCCGCCACTTTGATGGTCAGTTCGACGTCAGGAACACACAGTTCAAAGACCGATTTGGCGACGGTGATCCCGGAAATGACCACCGGTTCGCGCGCATTGAGATCGAACGTCCCCCTGGCCGTTTCATCGATCATGATTGATGCCGTCATATCGAACAGGCCGACATCCTCATCCAGGAATTGTTCAATCTGTCGGCGCACTTTCATCATGTTTAGCATTCGGTAGGGTTCCTCAGTTCAACAAATACTATCGCGATTATTAGTGTTCGTATACTAACGATATATTTACTCCAGTAATCGCATACTGACTTACTCGTCACGGGTCATGATTTCGCTGTAGTTGCCGGAATGGATTTGCCAGCTTGAATTAGGATGAAAGCCGCACATACCCCCGCAGCGAGCGACCACAAGCCGACAGGCGCAAGCAGTACGCCGCCGCAAATGGCTAATGCTATCCTATGCGGTGCCGTCAGGGCTCTCTTCAAGAATCCCTCCGCGGCGACGGACAGACAAACGACAGACAACGCGACGGACAACAGCCCCGCACCAACACTGGTCAAATCACCCTGCAGCAAGACGGCATCGTTAAAAACAAAGCCGAATGGAATGACGAATGCCACGAGGGAAAAGACAACCGCTGTCGTTGCTATTTTCATGGGATTGTCGTCGGCGATGGCTGCGGCCGCATAGGCGGCCACGGCGACAGGGGGTGTCATCGCCGACATGACTGCATAGTAGAGCAGGAACATGTGGGCCGACATGACGGGCAGTTGCAGTTCGTTCACCAGCACCGGTCCGATCAACACGGCGGCAAGGACGTAGGCGCTTGGCGTCGGCATTCCCAAACCAAGAATGATGGTAACAATGCCACCGATAATGAGTGCCGGTAGAAGAGTACCGTCGCCAAAATACAAGACAAGGTAGGAAAACTTCGCGGCAAGGCCCGTCATCGTTATGCCGCCGATCACGAGACCTGCAGCGGCGCAGGCGCCGGTAACACCGATCATCCGAATTGTTGTTTCGGCGAGACCTTCATAAAGGCCTTTCAGTGTAATGCGGGCTGATGCGCGGAACTGCGAAGCCACGAGTATCGCGATCGTTCCAAACACGGCGACATAGGTCGGTGAGTAACCCTGAACCAGGGCGACAACGATTGCCACGAGCGGAATGATGTAGATCCAGCCGGACTTCAATGTTTCTACAAATGCAGGAACCTTCTCAGCAGGCAACGGGGCGAGGCCCATTTTGACTGACCGCAAGTGGACCTGGGTGAAAACTCCGGTGTAATAGAGCAGGGCTGGCACCAACGCCGCGATGATGATTTCCGAGTAGTCGATGCCGGTGTATTCCGCCATGATGAAGGCTGCGGAACCCATCACGGGCGGCAACAAACTCCCGCCAGTGGAAGCGGCAACCTCCACGCCTCCGGCCAGGGCGCCCGGATAACCAAGACGTTTCATCATCGGGATGGTGATCGACCCGGTAGTTACAACATCCGAAGTCGGGCTGCCGGATACCGTACCGAACAGAGCGGATGAGAAGACCGCGACCTTCGCCGGACCGCCCGGGCTTCTGCCTGACAGGCAGGCGGCAAGATCGAAGAAAAAGTCACCACCGCGCGCTTTCTCGAGGAACGTCCCGAACATGACGAATACGAAGGCATAGGTGGCCGCGACGCGGACTGGAATGCCGAAAAGCCCATCGGTCGTGAATACGTTAATGTCCAGAAAATGGTTGAGCGTTATTTCGCCATGCTGCAACGCGCCTGAAAGACGGTCACCAAACAAATTGTACACCGTGAAGATGACCACGATCATCATCAACCCGGCGCCGACGGTTCGCCTTGTCGCCTCAAGCGTGAGGAGGACGATGATGCCCGAAAATAGGGTCTGCCCAACGGTCAGAGGCGTAAACAAACTGATGCGTGTTGCGATTTCGGGAATGTTGGTGACAAAAAACGCACCCGTGACAGCGCTGGCAATCGCCAAGCCAAAATCCAGATAGCTTGGTTTTTCGGGATCACAGTTCGGCGTGGCACCGATCAGAAGGAATGCCAAAACCAGCATCAAAGAGAGGAAGATGATGGACAGAGCAAGCACGTCGATCGACGACAATGTCGCCTGGTAGACGACCCATATCGCGACCGCAGCTGCATAGACGCTCACCAGATGGCCCAGCCATCCCTTTGGACGGCGTCTTCCACCAGTGGCAACCGCAATCCGAGCCGTTTTTGCGAGAATTGTTTGAACGGACATGCGACTACCACTAGCGGGAGGACAGTTGGCGCTTGGCCCTTACTGTTTTATACCATGTTCTTCAAACGCCTTCTTCGCGCCGGGATGATAGGGAAGCTCTTTGAGGGAACTCATGAGTTCCGGCGTGAACCCTTTCATCGCTTTATGGACGCCCTGGACTTTGTCCACGTTGTCGAGCACAGCCTTGGTCAGTTTATAGGCATCGTCTTCACTCATCGAATCATCGACGATTAATACGGCCCGCGCGGCGTGTGTGTTGATTTCGGCATCCAACCATGGATAGGCCCCTGCGGGTATCGTCCAAGGCTTTGCCCCAAACTGATCGACCGCCGCCTTAACCGACGCTTCCGGAACCTGCAGCAGTGTTACTGGAACGACTTTCGCGACCTTCCGGATTCTGCCGCTACCGACAAAGGTGGCATTTGCCCACATATCCGCTCGGCCGTTTTGCATGATCTCTGAGGCGTTGCTGGATCCCTGAAACTCAATCTTGCCGCCCCATGACTTGATGTCGTCCAGCGAAACACCGACGGCGCTCAGGTTCAGTTCGCCCAATTGCGACGGCAAGATGCCCCGGCGGTTCAGTACAAGCCGTAAAGGCGGTTTCTTCTCCGCCAAATCGGCAAGCGACTTGATGCCGTGTTTTTCCGAAAACTCCTTCGTCATAATCCATTGCATGGGTGCCCAGTCATACATGACCATCAGCACGCTGAACCCCTCGACCTTTTCTTTGAACGGATCACGGCCGTTGTTCGCCTGCACACCTTCACCAACATGGATGATGCCGAGATTGCATTTTTTCTGCTTGACCTGCAGCACATTGGCATAACCGCCACTGGAAGTTTGGTAGGTAATGGTCGTGTCCGGGTCGGCCTGCTTGGCGGCTGCATCGAGGCCTGCGCCAAGGAGTGACCAAAGCCCACCCGGACTTCCGCCGCACAAGTTGAGATTGGCCGCTCCTGCCGCGCCGCTCATCAAACCAAGAGCCGAAGCGAAAGCCACGGCAGCCACGCGCTGTGAAAATTTCAGCATCCTTGTATCCTCCTAATGGTAGACTTGCGCTTGTTTTTATCGTTAGTATACGAATGATAACTGGACAGATGCCAGTGTCAATGGTTTTGTTCAAGATGCCTGTCGACGCATCGAAAGTGGAGAAGAAACCCCATGAGTGAATCCAGCAAACTCGTGATCAAAAACGTGGGTCAAATCCTCTCAGGTAACCTCGAAGAGCCGTTGCTCGACGGCAATTGCGTGATCGCCGTCGATGGTAAGATTGCCGCCATCGGATACGAACATGATCTCGACACCGAGAATGCCAATACGGTGGTCGACGCCAAGGGTGTGGCGCTTTGGCGAAACGTGATGGTAATGTCGTTCGTTATCAGCGAAATCTGCTGCGCTTGCTACGGCGGCGGGAGCTTGCGGATGCTGGTAATCGCTTGGCGACTGAGCACGGATTGGAATATGTGCCGTTTCAGGCTGGTGAGCGGGTTGATGGCATCTATCGAAAACCGTTGCGGCTTGCGAGCAGCAAGTTTGCGGTCATCGAGAAGTCCAAAGAGTTTACGCTTGTGCCTTGGCGACCGGTTCTCGAACGCCACCGTGGAAAATCGATTAGCGCGAAGCTACGTGGCAATTCGGTTTCATTTGATTTTGGAAAAAAGCCTGGAATCGGTATTGGGTGAGAATTCCATGTTCGGTAACTCTGCGCTGCGGACAATGCCTGGAGACAAGCATCGGTATTCTCGGAAACCGAGCGTAGATGGCAATCATTTGTATGTAAGCATATTCCGAATTGGGATACTTAGGGGCGCACCCACCCCTCGGCCAACTTCTCCATCACCTTTTCAAACCACGGGTCATACCAATACCAAGTGTTCGCGATGTTGACGCCATAGCCCTTGCCGGGGTTGCGGGCATCAAGTTGTCGCGCGAGAAGGGTGTGGTCATACATATTGAATGCTGGATAGCCAGCTCCATTGACCTTCGCAACGATTTCGGACGGTCGATGTTTCGGTCGCTCTACCTCTTTAAGCAATACTCGTTCGACAGCATCCGCCTCGTGCGAACCTGGTTTGACAAACTCGACTGCAAGATCGGACTTGGAAGCTTTCCCGGATACCTTTGGCACAAAGGCTACACGGTATCGAAACTTCGGGTCTTTCTGTTCCTCTTCGGTCAGACCGTTGTGGAAGTTGTCCATGGCAGTTGCGATATGTACAGGGAGATCGGCACCGACTAGGCTGGCCCTTTGTGCACCGTCGAACGTTACAAATTGCAACGCTATCGGCAATCGTTTTTCGAGGGCGAACTCCTTGCCGAACAGCGATTTGATGGCATCATTAAAATTGATGCAGCAAGCCTGCAACTTAGCGCTTAGGGCGTCATCAATCTTATTTGTTGAGCGATGCTCAATCTCGTGACGAATTTCAACCAGGAAATTTAGGTTGTTGATGACCCCCTGCTCTAGGGGGCAATTTCCGTGTGCAAGGCACTGGCCCAATTCCCAATACTTATCAGCCCCGCTGCGCGTTTTCTGTACGACACCACCCCTTTTGTATCGGTAATCGATGCCTTCCCGCTTGTAGAACGCGTGAAGAAGGTAGGTCCATGCAATGACACTGGTGACGATGAACAGTTCCGCCTTAAAATGAAGCCCTGCGCTGTTGAACGTGTGGACGGCCGCGATCATAGCCTCTCTAGCTTTGATGAGGAGTTCATCTCCTTGAAAATGCAATCCAGTGCTGGCATCTATGTCTGGCCAATTTTCCAGAAACGAGTCGAGTTCGGCGTCTGATGCCGCTTTGACGGTCTTATGTTTCGCACCATCGCGAATTTCCGAAATACGGGCATGGTTGATCGAACGAGTAGGCCGCGAAAAGTAGGCCTGGATATCCTGCGGTACATACTTACGGGCCAACATCGTTTTGACGATGGCCACCTCCCATCTTTCCAGCTTGTTACCAGGTCTTCGAGCCAAATGTTTCCTCTCTATCGGTGTAGGCAGATACGTTACAGTATATCGATATCAGTATATGCGGGAGTCTAATGATGCTCATGTCCGACCATTTTTGGGCGGTTCGACAAATGGCAACTTTGCTGGTTTCTAGATTCGGGTGGTAATGTTGAACCGACCGCGCCCCGGCATGAAACATTGCGTTGAATATTCTTGATTGTTCTGAATAGTTATTTCAGACGTTTCTGTATCTTATTAGCTCAAGTTAGTCTAAGCTTCTTTAGTTGGACTATATTGGATGCTATCTCATTGATTTAATTTAAAATTCATCGTGAACCTTTGCCGAATTCACACAGCGCGAAGCGCAATGAATCGGCAAGGAAACGATGACCCCCACCAAACTGCTCATAGGCCAAATCCTGATCGTTTTTGCGATCGTGATCGGTGCCGTCTGGTTCGCCGCCCAATGGGCAGCAGCCCAGTTGGACTACCAGCCGCGTCTCGGTCCGGCGTGGTTCACACTTGCCGACTATCCGGTCTATTTCCCGTGGCGGCTGTTCGAGTGGTGGTACGCATTTGAGCCTTACGAGCCTCAGGTCTTCAACCAAGCTGGTGTCATGGCCGCGTCGGGCGGCGTGCTCGGTGTCATTGTCGCAATCTCGGGTTCACTGTGGCGCGCCCGGCAATCCCGCCTGGTTACGACCTACGGTTCTTCGCGCTGGGCGGAGCATGGTGACATCAACCGCTCCGGTCTATTCGGTACGGCCGGTGTTTTCCTTGGCACCTTCAAGCGCAACTACCTTCGCCACGATGGACCGGAGCATGTCATGTGCTTTGCGCCAACCCGTTCGGGCAAGGGCGTTGGGTTGGTTATCCGCGCCGCGTAACCCAGATCGGCAAAGTCCTTAAGACGTTTGCCGATCCGCTCGGCGCTACGGTGGGGAAACAGGCGGCGGATGGTATTGGTATCAATAACCTTGTGGCGATAAAGCTCCAGAAATATCCGTTCATCATCTTCGGTCAGCCGGATACTTGGAAGTTTACGAGCAGCCATCAGTCAGCACTGCATCAACTTTAGTAACCGCGCCCGTCGTCGTCCTCGGCGTAGACCGGCTCCCTGGTGCGTCGCTCAATCTCCTCCGCCCGGCGTTTGATCTTGGCCCGGATATCAGTCCGCTTGCTGACGGCCGTGCTCTGGTCATTGAGGAGTTCAACGCCGATCGGCACAAATTCTTCAAGCAGTCGGCCCGGCCGGATATCGAGCGTGCTTATTTTGATTGGGGCCTGTACCGGGGTGGCCACATAGGCGGTACGGGGCGGTAATGACCGGAGTTCAACCATGCCCAGATGGATGAGCTCATCGAGCTTGTATAGCTCCGTCGGCAACCACTCGATCAGCGGTTCTAAACCCTCACTGGCGCCCTCGGTGTAAGACTCGCTGCTGGCCTCAAACCGGTTGGTTGAGTAGGCGGAGGATTCGGAAGAACTTTCTATTGCCGTGTAGCCGCCCACTTCCACATCCTGGGTATTGAACAACTGCGAGAGCGCTGCGCCGGCTACCTCGCCACCTCCTTCCCCCTCGCCAGTTCCCTCCACAGTGGAAACAGTACGGCTGACACTTTCAAACCAGCGGACTTCGTGGCCGACGGTAAAGGGCTTGTCCATAGCAGACTTGGGGCGCTCCAGGTCGAAAGTGGTGCGAAAGAGATGACGCGACAGCAGGTCGGCCGTATCGTCATCGCCGACCTTAAACACCACCTTGGCCTGCGCCCCGGCCATGACCGCGTTGTAGAAGTTTTCGCCGTATTCCTGCAGCTGGCCGATCCGTTGGTGGCTCAAAGTTAGGTGGAGGCCGAATTTCCGGGTTTCATCGAGTGAGTTGACAATATCCTCAGTCAGAAACTGCGCGCACTCGTCAATGTAGAGATAAAACGGCTGATCTTTGGCCGCCTCCACGTCCCGGGTAAAGGCGGTGGTATAGAGATCATTGGTGATCAGGGCGCCTAAAAGCCGTGCGGTCTCTTTGGATATCTGCCCGGCCCGGCTGAGATTGACGAGCACCACCTCACCGTTATCCATGCACTCCCGGAAGTTAATCAGATTGTCGGTCTGGCCCATAATGTCCCGGATGATCGGGTTGCCGACAAATTTCATCAGCCGGCTGGTGGTGCTTTCAAAAAACTCTGCCCGCGTGCGTTCGTCATAGGTATATAGAAACTCCTGCCACAGCGCCCAAAATTCTTCATTGTGAATGGTATTCGTGAGCGCCCGCGCTTCGTGCTCCAGTTGGGTGTTGGTAAGAAAGCGGGCCTCGGCCAGTGACAATCGGTGTTGCGCCAGCGCATGAAATACGGCTGTCAAACACTTGGCCAGACGCGGGGTAGCGGTGAGATCAGCCCCGCCCCAGACCTTCATGCAGGCATCGACCATGGCATCCACCCGGTATTCCAGGGACACGTCCGTGTCTAGGGCAAGCGGATTGAAGCCAAAGCTGTACGTTTGATCTGACGGATTGAGAAGATGAATGGTGCGGGTGCGCGAGCGCTTCTCGTCCAACAATGTCCACGTCGACATTTTCGAACGGTGGCGCCCGACCTTTGACGGGGAAGATTGCGAGTTGGTGCAGATCGCGGTCTATCGCGAGGGGCTGCTGGATGATTTCCTGGCATTCGATGAAGGTGGCGCTCTGGTTCGTCGTGCACGGCGTCCGGTGTTCGAAGCAGCGATGACCTACGAACCGGCGACCGGAGTTATTGAGGTGGTAGCCAATGATCGCGAGAGCCGCGAGGAGATGGTGCGCTTCTTCGCCCGCGACCTCCTCGGCATTGAGTTCCAGAGTGAAAAGGTGTCGTTCCGGGTTTATGACCTCGAGGTTCTGCTGCAGCCCCATGATTTCCCGACCGACCCGGAGGACGAAATCGACTCAGTCGAGGTCAAGCAGCTGCGGCTCATGCCTATCGACAATGTCGGGGAACGGGTCACGCTCGAATGCCTTCGCAAGGCTGACCGCTCCATCTGGAGCATGGCGGCCGACCGGTTCGGTGCTGGTGATCCTCTCGCCGGCGGATGGGTTGCGACGCAGTCGAAGCTCACCATCAAGTTCCATCCCAAGGGCGGCGCCAGGCGGGGGCGGACCCTGCCGCTGACGATTACGATGCCCCATGGCTGCAATCTCAAGGACCAGACCGAAGAAGAGCGGCTGATAGGCGAGAAGTATCTGCGTCGCTGGGGAATTTTGCGGGGTGACTGACGGCGAACTTCCACTCGACCGCCAAGCGGTCGATTTCTTGTTGTCGGTGGTCGAGACGCCGGATGCGGCCGTCTCCGCTGCGGTTCTTGATGAATCGTTCGCGGCAGTGGCTCCGGCGCTGAAGGCCAACAGCCTGCTTCAGCCAAAGGACCATCAGCGGGCAGCCGTTTCACTCACGGACCATGAAGACGAACCCGTCAACTTGACTTGGTCGCCGGAGCACCACGGATACGGTTATTTCAGCCCAACAGCCGGCTGGGTGACCGTGCCAAGTGACCGGCTTGCGCTGTTTGGTGTCGACTTCGATAAACTATTCGATCGGCTGCTGAAAAAGTTAGATCTACCACCGCGGACTCAACGCGTCATGCTTGTGCCCAATCTCTTGTGGGAGGTCGATGAAGTGCGGCTGCCAGGCCGCAGCAAACGCGTCCCGATTTGGGTTGGCCGACGATTTGCCGATCCGGCAGTTTGGAAGCGGTTCGGCGATGCCGTTCAGGTAAGACCGGCGCCTGGGTTAAGGATCGTTCTCAGTCTAACGCCGGCAGATCGTCTTCCAGCAGATGTTTTCCAGGGGCATTCGCTTATCGCAGTCCGAGATGTCGCCGACCATCATGGAGTCGCTGTTGACCCCGGGCTTTTGGCCGCAAGAATCGCATCGGGATCGCAAGTGGACGACGCTCCAATCACCATGGCGGCGGACGGCGCCGCGGTAACCGTTTACGGTAAACGCTATTCGTTCTCCGGTTCAAAGCAGCGGGCCGTCATACGCCAGCTGTTCGAGGCTTGGCAATCCGGCCAGCCCGAGCGGTTGACCGCGGAAGTGCTAGAGAACGCCGGGTATAGTGATAGCGTCAATACGCTCGCCAAGGCGTTTTCCAAGCGCCCCGATTGGCGTGATTTCATCGAGGAACAACACGGCCGATGTCGATTCTCGCTCTGAGGACATCTGCCTCACAATCGGAATGCTGCAACTATCTCTAAAATTCCTCAGGCTTTCTCAAATCGTCCCAAAGCGCTTGCAAAACTCCAATAATGGAGTTATATTATCTCCATAAATGGAGATTACTATGCCCCTCAATCAAGCCTATCCCGCCACCCGCTACGAGGTTACGCCCCTGATCGATCTCTCTGATCGAACGGAACGCGAGCGGCTCAGCTCGGACGCCGTGCGCGCCTTCTTCAATATCATGGCTCACTGGAAGGTTCGTGACGAAGATGCTCGCCAGCTGCTCGGGGGAATCTCGAACGGTGCGTATTACGCCCTTAAGAAGGGAGGCGACCGGGTACTGGACGAGGATAAACTTCGACGGATCTCCTATCTCGTGGGCATCTTCAAGGCGCTGAACATTCTTTACAGCGAGGAGTTGGCGGACAGCTGGATGCAGCTGCCGAACAAGAACCGGATCTTTGGCGGGACAACGCCGCATGAATATCTCATGCAAGGCGGATTGCCGGCATTCGCGACGATGCGCAAACTTCTGGATGCACGGCGGGGTGGTCTTTGAGCAGCCCCGCCGTTACACGCATTCGTCAACTCGACACGCACCGGCTCATTCCCTCGAAGTACAGTGAGGGCGGGGAAAGCGTGCTCGTCCGGATCGCTGATGATGACGACCACCTTCGTGGCATCTTCGACCTGGATCACGCGACCAATGACCGCCTGCTCGCCGAGAATGATCGACTGCCGGGCATTGGCGTCGATGAACTGGTGTCTGGTGTTCCCTATTACCGCATAATCAACGCGGCGTTTTCGCATGCCCATCCGCTTGGCAGCAGATTCAACGGTTCGGATCGCGGTGCCTGGTATGCCGGATTCGAACTCGAAACATCGCAAGCCGAGGTTGCCTGGCATAAATCGGTCGAACTCGCTGAAATCGACTGGATGGAGGAAAGCGTCACCTACGACGACTACCTCGCGGATTTCGGTGGGGAGTACCACGACATTCGGGGAAATGCGGCTTACCAGAAATGCCTCGACCCGGACAGTTACGTCGAATCCCAATTGCTCGCGGAAACTCTTCTTGGGGAGCGGTCATCCGGGATTATCTATCCCAGCGTGCGCCACAATGACGGCGTTTGCCTCGCATGCTTCCGCCCCGCGCTCGTCGGCAACGTTCGCAAGAGCGCGCGCTACCGTTTCACGTGGGCAGGATCGCCCCAACCAGTGATCGAGATAGAAGAAGCCTACATTTGAATAAGTCCGTAGCACGTCGGTGACCGACGCTATCGCGTACAGGCCGTCCTTCTGGGGCGGTTTTGTTCGTTTCTGAGGCTCAAAGCCCGATTCCTACCCTGAGTCCTTCCCAACACCTTCCTGATTCCTACCCGCCCTGGCGCCATCCTCATCGCACATTTTCTCAGATGAGCGATGGAGGATCGCATGGCAATCAGGCACTTGAATCAGATCGAACTGGCAGCGCGCTGGAATAGTCGTGGACTGATTGGAACAAGTCGGATCAGGATCGATCTCCTGATTATCGGAGCACATGGCCCGCCTGAGGTTCCGAACTGGTCAAAGAAGTTGGTCGTAAGCCGGTCTTGGCCATTCATTTGTCCCGGCGGCGATGTGTGAGGTATTGCCGATAGGCCTTGCTGCGGTCGTCGCTGATCTTGAGGCCAAGCGCCATCGTAAGAATGTCATGCCATTTGATGTCCGATGCCTCCGCACCGATCGGCATGATGTAGAGTTTGAAACACGGATGGTCGTAGTCGGTTACGACTTCAGAATTGGGAGGGTGTTGTCGAACTCTGCGATCACGTTGATTCACAAATGGAACTCGTCAGTTCCGGTCTGAGATAAGTGACGAGAATACTCGGTGGTTAAATACTCTACCATCACGCTTTCTCCGACCTCATGGAGATATGCGATGCTTTGTCGGCGCTCAATACGGGATGCTTGAACGGACTTGCGGTTTGAATCAAATTCTCAGATTGACAGTGTCCGATAATCCCTGCGGACATATTCTGCCCGAAGCATGCCGTCACTCTTTTCGATCAATCGCGCTACCAATTTCTCTGTTTCCTCGAAATTCCTGCGCTCCCGGCTGTCGGTGGGCAGATCGTCGGAATTTGTCGAGAACCAGAACGTGAACGGCCGATCCTCGGCCTCCGGCGCCAAGGCGCGGCGAGAGGCGGATCCAAGACGCGATTCGTAGTAGATTTCGATTACCTCCGGTTCGGGATTTCCATTCGAACCGTTTCCGCAAAACACATAGTGATCCGCCGATACGATCTTGGCGAAGTCCTCGTCGGTATTTTTCTCTGATCCGTGGTGCATGACTTTCAGGGCATTCAGGTGGCAGTGACCGTCGTTTAGAAATCCAGTCGCCTCAAGGTCTTCAAGCAACTTTTCATGTTGCGCATCCCCGGTCAGAAGCACCCGGCTACCGTTTTCCTCGACCATGAACACCAACGAGGCGACATTTGGTGCGGTCACCCCGTTGAACGCCTTGATACCGTTCCAGTCATAAAGATCGAATGGCGACCCGGCGAATTGCCCGGCCGCAAAGCGCTCCAACTGGTCTTTGATCCGCTCTTTGACGGATTTGACACCCTTGTCGCCTTGTTGGCTGTCGAGCCAGTTATTCCAGCCCTCTTTAAGATCCTCCAGGGCCGTCTTCGATGGTCCGACGAGCGTGAACTGAAGCGGCCCAACAGAAAAGGTTCGCGGTGTATCTGTGCGGAACAGCAGTTTTCCAGGCCCGGCCTCACCGGGCAATATATTGACCGGGATATCAAGAAAGTCTGGCTTGGCGTATCTCGATACTTCAAGGGCCTCCCTGATCGATGCCGCTACATTGCCAATTTCGTGCGCCTCGTGAACGAACTCATCGATGCCGGAGGCTCGAAGAACGGGAGCCGCCGCCGCCAGGAGATCACCGATTTCGCCGGCATTGTCTCCAACCTGATCCCGGAAGGAATTGTGCCACAAACCCTTGATCTCGGGTGGTCTCGGGATTTTCGGCTCACGCACGTCGCTGTCGCCATTGGCCTGGTGGAAGTCATAAACGCGCCAGTCGACTGCGTCGCGCAGCAATTGAAGCACCCCGGAAATGTGGTCCTGATCGAGATGTGACACGTAAATGGCGTCCAACGCGCCGCCGTTATCCTTCACCAGATCGGCCAGCGGTCGGCGCACATGTTTTTTCATGCTGCGGTATAGGCCGCCGTCGCAAAGGATATTGTGGCCGTCTCCTTGCAGGAGCAGGCAGTCACCGTGTTCGGACTGGAAAATTCTGAGTTTCATGATGGCCTGCCTCAGCTTCTGTCTGTCCGGCGGGAGAAATTCTCGGCTTCGGCGATCGCGGCTTCAGGATCAATTCGCCCAAATCCGGCATCATTCACCCAGTCGTAAGTCCCTCCAGGCAGCGGTTTCGCCGTTCGCTGCAGGATACCGAGGCATTGAAGCGCGTTAATCGGGCTCTTTGCCGCGTTCATCATGAGGCCGATAACGCCCGTAACATAGGGACTTGCCATGCTGGTCCCCGACATTGATATCCAGGCCGGGTCGTCTTCGAGCGCAAATCCGTTCGCGGCCGTGATGTTCGTGCCCGGGGCCGCGATATCCGGTTTCATCCTGTCGTCGCGTGTCGGACCTTGACTGCTGGTGATGTTCATTTTGTTGGTGGCGGCGTCATAGTTCGACACCGTGATTGTCGCCCGCCCGCAGGCAAGCGACGAGACCGAGTGTGTGTCGATATTGCTTTCGGCGGAAAAGAACGAGGGAAAGCGGAAGATCCGTTGCCCGTTGTGAACGCCGAATTCGTGCGGATCATCGCGTTCGATCCAACAGTGGAACCGTCCGTTGCGAACCTCCTCGCCGGTCAGTCGAACGCGCCAGATGCCGGCCCGCACTCCGCGAACCTCGCCGGGTTGCAGATGCGGCGACAGGTAGATCGCGATGTAATTTCCGCCGCTGCTGGGATGGAACAGCTCGTTGTAGATCGAGACCATGGTTCCGTCCCGAAGCCGCTTGTTTTCGATGAATTCCTGCGGTCCGACCCGCAACCATCGGGTTTCGCCGGGCGGCAGCAATTCAACCTCGAACCGGTCCTGGGGGCTGTACCAGATCTCCAGTTCATTCTCCGAGACGTCCGCGATCCCGTTGCCAACGACCACCCATTCCAGTTCCGCCGAAAGCCCTCGTGAAACGATGCGCCCGCTGGAGTGGATGCGGCCCATGATCCAGCCGACATCCTCGTCGTCCTGAGGGCCCTCCTGACCGGCATTTCCCGCCGCCAACGTAATCGATCGCCACGGCTGGGCCAGCGCATTATCGAACCACCGGTTCGTCGCGCTGAGACCGTCATGGGCCCCGCCGTTGGTGCCGAGACTGATGTTGATCGAGATCGGCTTCTGCTGCTCGGTGGCGTAGTCGATCAGATATTCGACCGCATGAATGATCCGGCTTGAATCGGAGAATGTGTGCCTGCGCCGGTCGAAATCGCCGTCGGGTACCGGGACGTCAATGAGAACGCCGGCAATCTCTGCCTCCGGGCATATGCCGCTATTGCCGGCCGCGATACTCGTGACATGCGTTGCATGCGAGGACGGTGAGCGTTGCGACTGCCGTTCAAGCAATGTCGCAGGCAGGCCGGTGGTCGACCCGGCCGCCGCAATCGCGGCGTCAAGGTGGTCAGCCTTGAACTCGCTGCCATAGCCGAACTTCGACGGCGGCGCCCGAAAGTCTCCACCTTGGTCCCAGATGCGGCTGAAACGGGAACGCCCATCGCCGTCCAGAAAATCCGGATGCGCGAAATCGAAGCCGCCAACATCGATGATGCCGATAATGACGTCGGCACCGTTGTTGTGCAGCCGGCTCTTACCAATCTTGCGTCTGGTTGGATTTGAGGCCGCCGTCGCATCCGGAATATCGAGCTTTAGCGCCTCGCTCTGGCTGACAAAGGCAATGTCATTATCTTCACTTAAGTCTTTGAGAAAGGAGACCGGAATCGTTGCCGCAACCTGATTGCGCCTGACAATCACGCCTGAGGACGCGTCCGGCGCCACCCGTCCGTCCAACGCGCGGTCGCAAAGGGTGGTTATCCGTGCGACCGCCGCGCGCATCGCCGAATCATCGTCATCGGCATCACTGGCGACAATATCTATGATCACATTGACGAAGGCCCCGTCGGCCGGCGGACTGTCGTCCAGCGCCTTCCTCTTGGATAATCCATGCCTGCTTAGAACGCGGCTGTCGGCAAGCGCCGGCGTCGAGAAATCCCGTACCCCGTTCTGAAGCGCCATCACATCGATGCCGTCCTCCAGTTCATCGACCGAATAGTCCACCCCCGGACCGGTCGCCACTTGCGTTGACAGTTTTGATCTGCAGGCATTGACGGGCATGCTGCCGTTTTCGATTACACGAAGCCGGGGGTGGAGGCGAAACGCAACATTCGAGTGCTTGGGCATGGCACATTTCCCCACAAAGGATCATGGATATCGATTTGGCAACTATAAGTTGGAAATGCGATTTCTTCAAATATTAATCCAGAGCACACGATCATTTTGCAATGTTCAGCGCAGGCTCTTAGTCCATACATTTTCCAGTTCAGCAGGTTGCCGCCAAGATCTTGTATGGGTTCCATCCAAGCATTGAATTCGGGATCACCCGTGGACGGCCAATTTCGCCGTCAACTGCCCGTATCCAGTTTGCGAACATCTGCACATGGCATCGCATCGGGCCTTCCGGAGTCTCGCGCGTTGCGCTTGTTGTTAAGCCCGCGGTCCGATCGAATGACGGCGTTGCGCATTGGCGCCCGGGGGAAATGCCGTGGCCGGGACCCTGGAGGCCATCCTTTTCAAGGCCGGCCTGCCGCCTCATCGCCCCCACGGTTTGTTCGTGTCGGCGGGAGGTGCGCACATAGCCGGCTATCATGCAGCCGTGCCGGGGTGGTTCGGAACCAGGTCGGGCATTGGCTGTCGGGATCACAGATCAAATGCAGTTTGACGACCGCGTTGTTGGCGCGAAAGCGCACTGACCCGCCGAATGGAACGGCGACGGTGCGATGAATGCCGTCTTCGTATATATTGCACGATCGAAGTTAAATTTATACAATAAGTTCATCCAATATATATAACTCGGTCAATCTTTCTTATCTCGTCGATTTCCCTATCTGTTTTTTCCTTCAGATATTCTTTTTCAATTACAGAATACGGATCAAATCTATCGTACCCTTTCTCTTTGGAATATTCTTCTTCTATCTTGTGGGAAATATTTCTTATCTCTGCGCCAGTCAACACCGTTTGCAGCGTATTCATAACGGAGATTGCCTTATGAGATTGAGATGAACGGACTATTTTTCTCTCCAGGCGCTGAAATTGCTTATAAACGTCCTCCCCTACAATATAATTTACGATTTTTTCTTCAATTTCTCTATATTTCCGATACTCCCAAATACAGATATCAGATAATGGAAAAATTTCCATTATTTCCGAAACAATTTTCAGCCAATGATCAATTGAATATTCAAATTTATCGATATATGTATCGAATTCTACAAAATCACTATGTCTTATATATTCACAATAAGCGGATGGTATATATTCGCTGTAATCTCTCAAGCAAATGAATATTTGTTTTGTCTTTTCAGGTTCTATAAATTCTTGAATTACTTTAAGTCTTTTCAGAGCATCTGGATAGATCGCGCCCTGCTTATAGATGCCTTGAGTATCACCAATGAAATTCTCATCTGCCAGTATTGCTCTTTTGAAATTATCCTGAGACGTAATCTCGCTAATTGCTTTTTGCAAATCAACTTTCGATTTGTCATTTTTATTTAGCAAAACTCTGCGAATATTTGGAGTTACGGTTTTTCTCATTTCAACCGGACGATAAAATCGGACACCGTATTTAGCCAAAAGAGGATTATTTTTCCAAATCAATTGCTGCAAATGAGTAGACGCGGTTTTGTGTACGCCTAGATGCAACGCAATTTCTTCAACCATCAACACAACCTTTAATGTATATTTGTTCACCGCCGTCAATCGAGGCAATGCGCGCATTTGGCACGGCCCGCGGATTATTGTCGTGCTCACAATAAAATGCTGCGCGGCCACGCGACAAGCGCCGGACGCGGCCAATAGCAGGGAAATTCGGTTGAACGCCGATATGCCCTGTCATCGGAGCGTCCGATTGAACCATGGGTGGATGTTTGTTGCAGAGAATTTTAGCTGCCGCCAACACCATCAACTCATCCACTCCGGGCATCTAACATATCCCGGTGCGAATGTATCTGCCATGGTGATGTCTTTCGCGGTGGCTCGCCGCCCGTCATTGATTCTGAATTTTTCCTGGTTCAACCTTGTGCTCGTGCATTTGCGTTCCGTCAAGGCAACGCGTTTCCGGTAGCCGATATCGTCCCTCCCGACCAATTTGATGGCAGCATCGTGCCGTCCGTGTTCCGACGGCCGAGACAGGGTCGGGACGTGGCATTTTATCAATCGAAACAGTTGCCGTGTCCACCCCTCATGACCGGTGTGTCACCAGCATATCATATGTTGTCGGGATCATGCCAAGCGGTACCGATCACGATTCTGGCCGGGCATCGCGGCGCTTGGCCAAGGTGACGGTGGATGCGGTTTCAGGCCGTCGTCTTTTCCTTTTTGGCGGAAGTTTATGACCGCGGCCGGCGCTCGGATGCCGCATCGATTGGCGGTGTGGAAGTTCAATCAATCGGCGATCGGGCGTGGCGGTTCAATGCCGGTGACGCGGCGGCCGTCTGTCATAGCGGCCCCGATTGTCTCCGCTTACCGGCTTTCGGCCTCGGATTCGTAAAGACCGACCAGCCGGTTGTGTGCGTCATCCAGGTGTTCCAGAAGGGCGGCCACCGATCGGTCGACGTCACCGGTTTTCAGGGCCTCCAAAACCGGTATGTGATCGGCAACGGCGCCGACGAGGTCGTCAAACGTGTAGTCAACAAAGGCTATCAGTATCTTGACCTCGCAACACAGCGCCTGAAAAGCGCGCTTGGCGCGCTCGTTTCCGCCCAATTCCAAAATCGTTTCATGGAACTGAAGGTCGTATTCTATCATCTCCTGAATGTCATTGCGTTTGGCTGCAGCAACCATGTGATCCACGAGATCGGATAGGGTGGCCAGGTCCGCTTTGCCCATACGCTTTAGGGCGCGCTCGATGGCGAAACTCTCGATCATCTTGCGAAACTCGAAGATATCGTCCACGTCCTGGCGAGAGAAACTGCGAACGAACATCCCCTTGTAAGGGACCGTCACCAGGAAGCCCCGCTCCTCCAGGCGTTTCATTCCCTCCCGAACCGGGTTACGGCTAATCCCGAGATTTCGCGCAACCATCACTTCATTGATGCGGTCCCCCTGTCTCAGGCGTCCGCCGACAAGTTCGCTGAGCAGATGAGCCGCTACCCGTTCCGATAGGTTCTGGGGCTGGATTGGATCCAGACTTCCGTCACCCGTATATTCGCGCATTCTCATTCCACTCCCAAAACTTCCCGCCGATGGGGCAAGTATGTCTGCCGTCGGACGGGGGCGCTCAATTGGTATCGCCTATGGCCGCCAGGTCGATGTCCAGCCTGGCATCGGGTTCATTTCCGTCACGCTACCTTGCCCGGTTCGTGCGCAGCGCGCCAGTCCCCGAACGGTTCACCAAGCGCAGTTGATTGCGACCCATTCGATCGGCCGGATCGGTTCACCGGCAAGGCGCAACACCCCCGACGGGCCGATCCCCGAACGCGGTCGAAGACGGGCCGGCCCACCGAGAGCCGACATTGCCTTGCTTTGCGAGCGCCATGTGCTCTGATTGTGGTCTATAAGCGCCACGGCGCGAACCGCATAATCTTCACAAAGTAAATCGGTCCCTGTCAATCGGGTCATTATTTGCCGCACCTGGTCAAAGTTGTTCAAACGACTGCAATTACCGGTCGGTAAAACTCCAGTTCACACACTTATATATTTCGATTAGTTCCGAACTCCCGATTCAACTTTGCGATTGGCGCTGATCTCCCGATCCCGGGCTCCATATTACCGGGATCGGTTTCAATTAATTGTGGACAATCCTACAATGCCTGTCTAGTGTCTAAGTTAGAATTGTAGAAACGACCTAACATGGACAATCGTAAGATCCCATTTGGATGACCTGCGGCGGGTCTTGAAATTATCGACCAGTAAACAGGAGGCCACGATGACCGACCAACTCAAGAAACGCGAGGCGAGCCATATCTTCGCCGGCTACGAAAAAGGTAGGCTCACCCGGCGCGATGTGATGTTGGAACTGCGCAGTATCGGACTTGGTGGTGCCGCGGTCGCGACCCTTTTGAAGGCCGCACCGTTTGCGATAGGTGATGCGATCGCGGCCGCCGCCGGCGTTGAGGAGCGGGCGCTCAACGCCGCCGCCGAACTGGCAAAAACGGCACCGAAAAAGACAATCTCGATCATGCATCCCTCCGGTTCGGCGGGAAACATGAAGCCGTTTGCCAAGGAATGGTCGGACGCCACGGGTCTGGGGATTGACCTGATTGAGGCACCGTTAACGGAAATGCATTCCAAGGGCATGCAGGAGGCGGTCGCCAAGACCGGTCAATTTGACCTGATACTCCCGTCGCCCTTTAGTATTCCCGACTTTGCGTCGTCTGGAATAGCGCAGGATATTACGGGGTTCGTCGAAAAGTACGATCCTGAGATCGATCATGGCGAATCCCGCATCCCGTATCCGACGTCGGAATTTGGATGCAAGTATCTCGACCGCTACTACGGTATCTTCACCGATGGTGACCAGTGGACGATGTATATGCGGGGCGACCTTCTGGACGATAGCGACGAACAGGCGGCGTTCAAGGCAAAATACGGACGCGATCTCAAAGCCCCCAGGACCTGGGAAGAATACGACGAGACATTGGCGTTCTTCACCCGGCCGGACAAGAAGATCTGGGGTGGCCTGGAATACCGGTCGGCATTTTATTCCAAATGGCAGTGGATGATGCGTTTTTGCTCAAAGGGCAAGGTCTACTTTGACAAAGACATGGAGCCGCTTTGCGACAGTCCGGCCGGCATTGACACGGTGAAGGAGTTGAAGGCTCTGGACGACTACATGCCGCGTGAAGTGTACACAAACGGCTGGTCGGAAAACTACAATCAGTTCGGGCAGGGGCAGGCGTTTTCGGCCTTTAGCTGGCCGTCCTTCTACCGCTACAACAGCGACCCGAAAGTGTCACCGGCCGTCGCCGGCAAGATCCACAATGCGCCGGTTCCCGGAACAATGGTCGATGGAAAACTGGTTCGTGCCGCATTGCTGCCGTTCGGCTGGAGCTTTGTCGTGAACGCGCATTCCGCGATCCCGGAACTGGCGTATCTCTATGCCCAGTGGCTGACGGGGCCGAAAATGTCGATGCGCGCGATTCCGCAGCAAGGTGGCTATTTCGATCCGTTCCGAACCAACCATTTCAAGTCGCCCGCCGCGGATCTGGCCAAGGCTTATCCAGGCAATTGGCTTGAGGCGGCCTGGGAGAATATCAGCAGCGTTTGCCCCGAATTCGTCATGCGAGGCGCGAACGAATACGGTGATGCGCTCGACCGGAACCTGGTGGCTGCTCTGGTCGGAGACAAAACGCCGGAGGATGCGATGAAGGACGCGGCCGATGAGATGCGTCGAATCACCCGGCGGCTCGGCCAGGCGGAGCAGGTTTCCGGCTGGCGGACGCTGGCCAAGAGCTTCCCGTCGGATATCAAGGCCGCGGCAGGCGTCGACGGTTGGAACTGAGGCAAATGCCGGGAGAGGTCTGACACTTTAGTTCAGGCCTCTCGCCGCCCGGTGCCGGGAACAAGCGCGGCGCGGCGGCGCCGGACCAATCGACGGAAATGCCAATGACCATGGTTGAAGATCATCTTCCAGGCGCCAGGCGCTCGGGCCTTGGCGTGTCGGAGTGCGGCAACTGATGACATCGCAGACGCAGTCCGTTGGCGTGCCGACACAATCGTCCAAATTCCGCTTCAACAGCAGGCTCGTCCTGCCCATCCTTTTGATTATTCCCGTGCAGTTGTTTCTGCTGGGGATGCTCGTATTCCCGTTTCTGCTGGAGCTCTGGATAAGCCTCACCAACTGGCAACCGACTTTCGGATCCCTCGCTGATTCCAGCTTTGTCGGGCTTTTGAACTTTGAGGAACTGCTGGTTTATGAGACCAGATTCACCGATGCGCTGTTGCGTACATTGGTGTTCAGCGTGATTTGCCTTTCGGCGGAGTTTTTGATCGGGCTCGGATTGGCCGTCATTTTTCTCAAAAGCTTTCGGGGTCGCAAAGCCGCCTTCGCCGTTTTGCTGAGCCCCATGATGATCATGCCTGTCGTCGTCGGCTACACGTGGTTCATGCTCTTTCAGGTCAACGGGCCGATTAATCAGGTCCTTGGATGGATCACGTTTACGGGTGCTGAAATTGAATGGTTCAGAAACGGCACGCTTGCATTTGCCGCAATCTGCGTCGCCGAAATTTGGCATTGGACGCCGCTGTTTTTCCTGATCCTGCTGTCCGGATTGCAGGCTGTACCGGAAAATCCCGTCAGGGCGGCGGTGGTTCTTGGCGCCAGCAATCTGCGGATTTTTATGACGATCGTCCTGCCAACCATGCTGCCGGTCATTATCGTGGCGTTCGTCATCAGAAGCATGGAGATCATCAAGATCTTCGATGAAATTTTCCTGATGACCCGCGGTGGTCCGGGAACCGCCACCGAAACGATCAGCCTCTATCTCTATAAACTGGCATTCCAAGACTTTCGAACGGCCTACGCCGCCGCGGCAGCATTTGTAGTCCTTGTAATTACAGTGATTCTCATAAATCTGATGCTGCGCCCGATCCGATATCAGTTGCTTGAGCAATCGTAATGTTCGTCAAATCCAACTTAACCGTAATCTCGACCGTCGGCCTGATCATCGGGTTGCTGTTTGCGGCATTTCCCTTGTTCTGGATGCTATCGACCTCGTTCAAACCTCCCGGAGAATGGGTCGCCAGTCCGCCGGTTTGGATTTCCGGTCAACCGACATTGTCGAACTACGATGCCGTGTTGATCCCCCAAAGCGACACGACCGCTATCGATACAGGAAGCGGTATCGGGCGTGTCAGCGAACCGGCCTGGCGGGCCATTGTCGGATCTTTTGTGATCTCAAGTATCGCCACCTTCCTATCGGTGCTGGTCGGGCTGCTCGCCGCGATCGCCATATCGAGATATCGCCTTGGCGGAAACACGACACCGATGTTCATCCTGAGCGGCCGGATGTTTCCACCGATCGCCATTGCGATACCGTTTCTGGTCATGTTTACCGGTTTGGGCCTCTCCGATACCTATCTGGGTCTCATCCTCTGCTACACGGCATTCACGGCACCGTTTTCGACCTGGATGCTCAAGAGCTTCATCGACGAGTTGCCCCGGGAGATCGAGGAGGCGGCGATGGTCGACGGCTTGAGCCGCATTCAGGCCCATCTGCAGGTTACCGTGCCGCTCATTCGCGGCGGGATCATCGCCACGTCGATGTTCATCTTCATATTGAACTGGAGCGAATTCCTGTTCGCCCTCGTTCTCACCACCAAGGACGTGATCACCGTTCCGGTTCAACTGAGCAAATATTTCACGGCGACGTCGGGGCAGCTCTACGGCGTACAGGCCGCGCTCGGTACCATCGCGGTGCTGCCGTTGGTGATCGCCGGTTACCTGATACAGGGCCATCTTGTCCGCGGTCTGACTTTGGGGGCGATCAAGCGCTGAAATGACGAAGCTGGTGCTGAAGAATATTCGCAAGGCATTCGGCAGCTTCGTTGCCGTCGAGGGCTTGAGCCTCGACATCGACGAAGGCGAGACGGTCGCCCTTCTGGGGCCCTCGGGATGTGGCAAGTCGACAACATTGAACATGATCGTCGGGTTGGAGACGCCCACCAGCGGGGATATCCTGATCGACGGGAAATCAGTTGCCGACGTTCCGCCGGGCAAGCGCAATGTCGGCCTGGTCTTTCAAGACTATGCCGTTTTCACTCATATGACCGTTCGACAAAATCTGGCGTTCGGTTTGCGGTCCCAGGGGATGCGGCGGGCGGAGATCGACAAGAAGATCGACGAAGTCGCCGAACTGGTTGGTCTGGGCGACGCGATGGGCCGGTCGACAAAAGTACTCGGCGGCAGCGAGCTTCAGCGGGTCGCCCTGGCGCGAACGCTCGTGACCAATCCGTCCATTTTGCTGCTCGATGAACCGCTCAGCAACTTGGAAGCCGAAATGCGCGCGCAGATGAGGCGGGAATTGAGGCGTATTCAGGGTGAAACCAGGCAAACAATCATCTACGTGACCCACGATCAGATCGAGGCGCTCTCGCTCGCCCACCGCATCGCGGTGATGGATCAGGGCGCGTTGCAGCAATACGGAACGGCCCATGAAGTCTATCACCGGCCGGCCAACAGCTTCGTGGGGCAGTTTCTCGGCAATCCGCCGATGAATATGATTTCCGGGCGGCTGAACCGGGTCAATGGCGGGGCCGCGGTCGAGTTTGTCCACGGCTCGGTCTGCCTGCCGGAGAAGTATTCCAACCTGGCGGAGATGGCCGGCAGAGACGTGAATCTGGGCATTCGACCCGAAGCGCTGTCACTTGGACCATTAGTGAACGGGCACGGTTTTGACGCCGAATATGTGGTGTCCGAACCGCAGGGTGCTGAAGCAATCGTGACATTCCGGCTTGGGGAACAAATCATCAAAGTGGTGGTAAACGACGCAAACGACATTCGATCCGGGGAGACCGTGCGGATCTATCCCGATCCGGCGCTGCTTGCGGTGTTCGATTCGCAGTCAGGCGTTCGACTGGAGAACGCTGTCTCAGAGGTCGCCGACACATGACGGATCACCCCACACTTGAATTGCGCTCAATTGGAAAACGCTTCGGCGATAAAACGGCGCTGTCCGACCTCAATCTGTCCATCATGCCGGGAAAACTGGTTGCGCTATTGGGGCCGGCCGGTGCGGGCAAAACAACCACGCTCAGGATTGTCGCGGGGCTGGAGCGGCCCGAAAGCGGTCAGGTGCTGCTCAAGGGCAACGACGTGACGGCTCTTGAACCGAACGAGCGTGACGTGGCGATGATATTCGACAATCTCGCTCTTTATCCGAATAAAACCGGCTATGAGAATATCGCATTTCCGCTTCGGGTTCGGAAAGTAAGCGGTGAAGCGATCGACAAGCGCGTCAAGGCTGTCGCCGACGTTCTGCGAATTGGCCATATTCTGGACCGGCGGCCGGGGACGTTCAGCGGTGGCGAACGGCAACGGGTCGCGCTTGGTCGTGCGCTGGTTCGCGACCCGGCGGTCTTTCTGCTGGATGAACCGCTCAGCAGCCTGGATGCGATGCTGCGCGTGGAGTTGCGTACCGAACTAAAGCGCCTGTTGGACGAGTTCGGCCACACGATCCTCTATGCCACGCCGGACTACACGGAGGCGCTGGCGCTTGGCGATCAGATTTGTCTGATCCTCAACGGACATGTTCAACAGGAAGGACCTGGCCAATCCCTTTATACGAGCCCCCACAACACCGATGTGGCTCAGTTCATCGGCAGCCCGGCCATGAACATCCTGGATCTCGAAGTGTCCGGCGCGGACGCCCAATTGCGGGTGGAGAACGGGCGCTTTTCGCTTCCGGTGCCGCCGAACATGCGGGGCGCCCTGAATGGATTCAGAGGGCGGCTGAAAGTCGGGCTGCGCCCGGAGGCGATTGACACAACTTGCCGGGACGGGTCTTCGGCCGGTGACGGGGTGTCGTTCGACGCCGAAGTTCTCGATGTCGAGCCACTCGGCGGGCGGACAATTCTGGACCTCTCCATCGCCGGCCTGAACCTTGTCGCCAGCGTTCCCGGCGAACGTGATTTTTATGAAACCAGCAATTTGTCCGTGACGGTGCCGCTGTCTGCCCTTCACTTCTTCGATGCCGAGACCGGTAACAGGCTGACACTTTAGGAGAGCAACATGTCATGAAACCGTTCTTGAACTGCGATATGGGTGAAAGTTTCGGGCTTTGGAAATTCGGCGACGACGAAGGCCTGATGCCGCTCATCGATGCGGCGAACCTGGCATGCGGATTTCATGCCTCCGATCCGATCACGATGACACGAACCGTTGATCTGGCGATCCGTCACGGAAAACAGATCGGAGCGCATCCGTCGCTGCCCGATCGAGAGGGTTTCGGACGCAGAGAAATGCACCTTACCCCCGATGAACTCAAGGCGGCGTTCATTTATCAAATCGGCGCCCTGCAGGGGATTGTGCATTCCCGTGGGGGAAAACTCAGCCACGTCAAGCCGCACGGTATCATTACCGGCATGGCGGCGCGGAACCTGGACCTTGCATTGGCGATCGCGGAAGCGGCGGCGGCGTTTGAATTGTCCCTTCTGGGCCTGGGCGGCACGGCCCATGAAGAAGCGGCCGGAAAATTAGGCGTGCCGTTCTTTCCCGAACTTTATCTCGATCTCCCGTATTCACCGCAGGGTGACCTCATCATCCCGCGGCATCATGAGCCCACGGATGTCGGTGTGGCCATCAAGAACGCCGAACGGGCCCTCGACACAGGGACAATTCCGGCCATCGACGGCACACAATTGCCGATCCAGTTTTCAACGATTTGCGTTCACTCGGATTCGCCAACCGCGCGCGAACTTGCCAAGGGCTTGCGTGAGCTTCTGCAGTCTCGTGGCGGTTGACCAATTTGGACAGATCGACGGATCCAGGCGGTCCAACGACAAATGATTGATGAGAAAGGCGATGAGCGCGTGACAAAATTTTCAAACTCACTCGCGAACATTGATATTTCACGTTCGCTTCATCCATACGCGAATGCGCGCATGCATGAAAAAAAGGGGCCGCTGGTTATTGAACGCGGCGAGGGAATCCACGTCTTTGACGATCGCGGAAAGAAGTATATCGAGGGATTGGCCGGGCTATGGTCCGTCGCGGTCGGCTTCAATGAACCGCGGCTGAGGGAGGTGGCAAACGCACAACTTGAACGACTGCCCTACTACCACACCTTCGGTCACAAGGCACACGAACCGTCCATTCGGCTGGCGGATAAACTCATCGAAATGTCTCCCGGCTCAATGAGCAGGGTTTATTTCACCAATTCCGGATCCGAAGCGAACGATACCGTCGTTAAGCTGGTTTGGTTCTACAACAACGCTGTCGGAAGACCGAAGAAGAAGAAGTTTCTGGCTCGCCGAAACGGCTATCACGGCATCACGGTTGCCGCAGGCAGCCTGACGGGCCTGCCCCGCAATCACACGGATTTTGACCTTCCGGCCATTCCGGTCCGACATCTGGAGTGCCCGCACTATTATCGTTTTGCCCATGACGACGAATCTGAGTCTGAATTCACGGCCCGGCTGATCGATGAAGCCGAAGCCGTCATTCTGGAGGAGGGGCCGGAGACGATCGCGGCCTTGATCGGTGAGCCGCTGATGGCCGCAGGCGGTGTCATGCCGCCGCCAACGGGCTACTGGCAGGGCATCGAGGCGCTCTGCAGAAAGTACGATATTCTTCTGGTATCCGACGAAGTCATAAACGGCTTCGGCCGGCTTGGCACGATGTGGGGATCCGGGTATTACGGTTTCACGCCGGATATCATCGTCTCGTCCAAGCAAATCACGTCCTCCTATCAGCCGCTGGCGGCGGTCCTGTTCAGCGAGGCGATCTATGGACCGATCGCTGACAATACGGCGAAGCTTGGAACATTGGGCCATGGCTTCACGGCGAGCGGCCATCCCGTGGCAACCGCCGTCGCACTTGAAAACCTTGCGATTATCGAAGAACGCGACCTGGTGAATAACGCCGCCACCGTCGGCGCGGTTTTTCAACGGAAGTTGCGGGAGTTGGCGGATCATCCGATTGTCGGGGACGTTCGGGGCGTCGGATTGATTGCCGGCGTCGAACTGGTCGCAGACAAGGCAACCAAAACGCCATTCGACCCGATCGGACCCGTCGGCGAGAAAGCCTTCGAGATCGCCCAGGACAATGGTCTGATTGTCCGGGCGATTGGCGACACCCTCGCGCTTTGCCCGCCGCTCATTCTCACGGAAGCGGACGCGATTGAGATTGCTTCACGGCTTTCGCGCACGTTGGACGACATGTCCGCGTCCGAACATATCCTCGATCCGAGACCACCGGCCAGGTCATGAGAGGTAGGTGACCAGTGATATATGATGAACCGACATTCCGGCCGGCCGGCGACCGCTACGTGCTGGTCGAACTCGGCAATGAGATGAACCTAAAGCTTAACTTCATGGCGCAGGGATTGGGCGAGGCCGTCGAGAGTTCGGGGACGAACGGCATCGTCGAAACCGCGCCATGCTTCGCCTCGCTCCTCGTCCATTACGAACCGTCCGTCATAAAGTTCGATGCCGTCATTGCAGAACTTAAAAACATGATCAGCTCTCTCGGGTCCTTCGATGACCTGGAACTGAGCAGCCGGATTTTCTATTTCCCGACACTCTATCTGGATCCCTGGACGAAAGAATGCGTCGAGGATTACCGCGCAAGAATCGCACCGAAGACCCCGGACCCGCAATTATTGGTGGAGGAAAATGGCTTAGCCGATACGGACGAGCTTGTCCGGGTGCATTCGTCATCGGAATATTGGGTGGCGTCTCTGGGATTCTGGCCGGGGCTGCCGTTCATGATGCCCTTGGATCCCCGCGCCAGACTGACGGCGCCCAAATACAATCCGCCGCGCACGAACACACCCCAAGGCGCCATCGGGCTGGGCGGGGCCGCGGGCTCAATCTATCCGGTGGCGACACCCGGCGGGTATCAGATTTTCGCGCGAACGCCCGTGCCGATATGGGATCCCACATTCGCAATAGACATATTCGAAGGTGAAATTTGCCTGTTCAAGCCGGGCGATCGAATCAGATTCGTTCCAGTGACACGAGAAGAATATGACACGATTGATGCCCAGGTTTCGGACGGAAGCTATGTGTATACCCGCGTCGATTATCAGAAATTCTCGGTGCGCCACTACGATAACTGGATCGCCAACACCGCGGCTCCGTCAGATCGGGGGCAAGCATCATGATTGAAGTGATAAAGCCGGGCCTGGAGACCACCATCCAGGACTTCCCGGGTCGAATCGGTTACTGGAACCAAGGGTTTCCGCCATCGGGACCGATGGACAGTTGGTCGTTCCGACTGGCGAACATTCTGGTTGGAAACCAACCTGGAGACGCCGGCCTGGAGTGCCAGATCCTGGGTCCAACCTTGCGATTTCAGTCGGATTGCGTTGTGGCGGTGACCGGCGCCGACATGGCCCCGAAACTTGATGATCAGATCGTGCCGACTTGGCAATCGGTCGCCGTCGGCGCGGGACAGACCCTCTCGCTCGGCGCCGTGCGCCAGGGCGCAAGAAGCTACATCGCCGTTTCCGGTGGCATCGACAATGACGAAATGCTCGGCTCACGGGCGACCTTCGTAAAAGCCGGGATCGGGGGCCTCGATGGCGGCGCCTTGAAGGCCGGCCAGACCGTTCCGGTTCGAGCCGGCAACGGCGTGTCGGGCATGCGCGTTGTGGACAGCGCGCGCCCGCAGTTTTCGGCCGACAAGACGTGGCAGATCGCAGTGTGCGCCGGACCGAATGACGATTGGATCGACGAACCCGGCCAGCAGCGTTTTTTGAGCGCCGACTGGACGCTGTCGCCAAAGTCGGACCGCACCGGCTTTCGTCTTGACGGTCCGGACTGGACATTTGCGCCAAAGGCCACCGACAAGCTTCCCGAGCACGGTTCGCTGCCCTCGAACATCATCGACCACGGATATCCGCTCGGGGCGATCAATCTTGCCGGGCAAACGCCGATCATATTGGTCAATGACGGACCCAGCATGGGCGGATTCATCAATCCATATACGGTGCCGTCCGCATCTTTCTGGAAACTGGGTCAATCAAAACCGGGGGACATCTACAACTTCAGGCTGGTCACCGTGGACCGTGCGCAAGAACTGGCGGCGGAAATCACGTCGATCTGCGCGGAGAGCTCGTTGGAGCTTGTGTAGTTTCGCCTCAAAAAGGAATTAAGATGAGCACAGTGCAAATTCGATCTCCTCTTCCTGGAATGTTCTATACGAGCCCCGCACCCGATGCGGATCCGTTCAAATCGGCGGGCGCTCCCGTTTCGGCCGGTGATACAATCGGGCTTATCGAGGTGATGAAAACGTTCCATCCGGTTCAAAGCGAATTCGATGGCGTCCTGGTTCGCTTCCTGGTCGAGAACCAACAGATCGTCGACGTCGACGAGGCTATCGCCGAGATCGAAACGTAGTTCCAACGGCAGCAGGATGGCCCATTTGATGGGTCGGATCGGTGTCGAGGGCAGGTCCGGCCACACAAGGCGGATCGTCCGCCCATGCCATTTCCCGGACCTGCCGATGTGGATGAACTCTCCCGGTAGACCCATGCGTATATCAAAGATAATTGAGCATTTCCGACCGATACCGCAATACCGTCCGTGCCTTATGGACGTCCGCGCGCTCCCGTTCAGCCGCGTGCGCGGTTATTTTGAAGCTGAGACCCTCCGCCTTCAGCCAGTCGTCAACCGTCGCCACCGGGGCATGTATCTCATGTACGACCCCAAGGCGGTCGGATATCTCCTGCAATGTCATGTCCGGTGTCGCCTCTACCCAAGCATGGATCTCCTCGCGGTACGGGTCGAGCCGCCGCCCACGCTTGCCGCGCGGCTTGTCGGCCACGTGGCCACGGGCCTTAAAGTTGTCGACAATACGCACCGCCGTGCGTGCGCTGACGTCAAAATGCCGCCCAGCGGCACGACACGAAGCCCCGCCCTCAACCATCTTCACAACACGCAAACGAAGATCCTCCGACAGCGCCATCGAATCACCCTCCAAAAATGAAAAGGCAATCACACAGACAAACAATCGTCCAAATCCCCCAAAATGAGTCACATTGTCTCGGAAACGCGCTAGCGATCGTCGGCGTAGCAGATGACGGCCAGGAAACGGATCGGAAAGGCGATGAGGTTTTCCGGTCCGTGCGCGGCCTGGGGATCGAACAGCAGGCTGTCGCCGGACTTCAGACGATAGACCCGGTCGCCATGGCGATAGTCGATTTCGCCTTCCAGCATGTGAATGAACTCCACACCGCCATGCTGGAACAGGGGAAATACGTCCGATTTGTCGGTCAGGGTGATCAGATAGGGCTCCACATCCACCTCATTGCGGACACCGTGGCCGAGTAGCCGATATTGATGTCCGGCGCGGGTACCGCGGCGTTCGATTTCCACTCCTTCGCCGGCGGATACGAACGAGGCGCTGCGGTGTTCCTCATACTGGCGGAACAAGACGGTGAGCGGAATGCCGAGGCCGTCCGACAGGCGCTGTAATGTGGAAAGCGAGGGGGAGGTCTGGCCGTTTTCGATCTTCGAGATCATGGCGATGGAAACGCCGGAAATGCGCGACAGCTCCAAAACGGTCAGGCTGCGGTCGCGGCGCATTTTGCGCAATTGACGCCCGATCGCCTCCTCCAATGCCGATTCCCGATGGCGATTGACCAGCTCATGAGCGTCTCTCAAATCGGAATTCACTGCAATACCCCTAACATCATGCGGCCGAATTTAGGCCGATCCCGCCCCAAGTCCAGGCTACGGGAAAAGGAAATACATTTTAGGGGCCAATTTGACCGTCGAGTCACCGATTTTCAGTCGCTACCGGTCATTCAATGCGCTCCGGCTGACCCCGCTGCGGGTGACACTATCATCTTCGGGCCAAAGTTCCTTATATCATGTAAGGGATAGGTAAATTCTCCACGGGTCTTCCCGACCACGCGGACTGGTCCTGGTGGGTTTGAGGTGCTCACTATCGGGCCGCCGGATCAAATCAACGGTGCCCGGTGCCCGCAATTCGGGCGGGTCAGGTCATGGTGATGTCGGCAGGACGGCCGGATGATCCCGTGTGATCGACCGATGCTCCGGCGGTTGGCGATCGAGATCCGCCGGTGGCGCGACCGGCCCGTGGGTGGCGATCGCGGCGGTCACCGTATTGTCGCCGGCGATCCGGTAAAGACGCTGAAAGACGTGGCTCGGCACCACTGACAGGAGGGCCGCGCTCTCGCCAACCGCGTAGTCGGCAACCAGTTCGCCCATTGTGTCCACCAGAACCACGCCGACATCGCCATTGGGACGCCAGGCGGCGACATTCGCGAGCACCGGAAAGGTGGCGCGACAGGCCTCCAGGCCTTCGATACGCAGCCCGACCGGCGTCGGATCGGACCGCAATCCCAATCGGCATTGGCGATTATCGAGATCATCGGCGATCCGCCAGGTGCCGACATAGCCGGCCGTTTCGGCCGCGGTGTCGGCGATCGCGGATCCGCCGGCCGACAGTCCGGCGATCAAGGCCAGGGAATGGAATATCCTATAATAACGGCGCCCGGACATGGTGGACCTCTATACAGTACCCATCCACTGTGGTCCGCGGGCGTTAACCAATGGTTAATTCGGCTGATCCGTGCCGCGTTTGGGGATAACCAATTCTAAACCGGGGTCTCGGCAACCGGAGTGCGGACCTTGCGGTCGGCAAACCATTCGGTCAGATTGTCGACCACCAACTGGCCCATGGCGTCCCGGGTTTTCACCGAGGCGGAGCCCACATGGGGCAAAAGCACGGCATTGTCCATGGCGACCAGTTCGGCGGGCACCCGCGGCTCATCGGCGAAAACGTCGAGACCCGCGGCACGGATGGTTCCCGACTGCAACGCCTCGATCAAGGCCGGCTCGTCGACCGAAGAACCACGGCCCACATTGATGAAGACACCGTCCGGTCCGAGCGCCTTCAGCACCCGGGCATCGATCATCTTGTCGGTCCCGCCGCCGCCCGGAACGACGCTGAGCAGAATGTCCACGTCGGCGGCCATGGCGGCGAGATCGGCGTAATAGGGATAGGCGACATCGTCCTGTCTGGTGCGGCCGTGATAGACGACCGGGACTTGCGCGGCCTCGGCACGGCGGGCGATCGCCTTGCCGATGCGGCCGAGGCCGATGATACCGAGTGTCGCGCCGCGCAGGGAGCCGGCGGTCAGCGGATAGGGGCGATCCAGCCATTTGCCGGCCCGCAGATAGCGTTCGGCGGCCGATAATTCGCGCACGGTCATCAGCAACAGGCCGAAGGCGGTATCGGCGACCTCCTCGGTCAGCACATCGGGGGTGTTGGTGACCACGATGTCTTTCGATCCGGCGTAAGCCGCGTCGACGGTGTCGTAGCCGACACCGAAATTGGCGATGATCTCCAGCTTCGGCAGGGTGTCGATCAGGGTCCGGTCCACCGGCTTGTGGCCGGCGGTGGCGACGCCGCGGACCGTGTCGGCAATTGATGCCAGGAGATGGTCGGCATCCTTGGCCTGCCACAGCCGATGCACGGTGAAGGCGGCATCAAGTTGGCGTTCGATCAGCGCCATCATCGGGCCGATCATCAGGATTTCCGGTTTGGACACGGTCTTGCTCCAACGTATCAGGATTTCAAGTCAGGCGTACTATCCCGGCGCATCAGGTGCGGGACGACGCGAATGTTATCGGCGGGCACGGTTTCGCCGGCCATCTGCGCCTGCAGTATTTGCGCCGCGCGGCGGCCGATTTCCTCCGGATTGTTGTCAACGGTGGTCAGCGCGGGCAGGGTAAAGTCGGAGCCGTCGATATTGTCATATCCGCTGATCGCGATATCCCGACCGGGTTCCACGCCGTGTCGTCGCAGGGCCGACATGACACCGAGGGCGACGAGATCGTTAAAGCACATCAAGGCGGTTGGCCGGGGAGACAGGGCCAACAGGGCGGTCGCGATGTCGCGGCCGTCAGCCTGCGTCATGAGTTCGGGAAAGTCGAGGGCGGGATCGGGTGCGAGGCCGGCTTCTTGAAGCGCAGCCAGATAGCCGCCATGGCGCTCCCGCCCGGCCGATGTGCCTCGCCGGCCGCCGACCATGGCAATGCGCTTATGGCCAAGAGCGATCAGATGGTCGGCCACCGCCTTGGCACCGGCAAAATCGTCGCCGCGGATGCCGGGCACGGCGGCGCCATCCACGTCACGGCAGATCAGCACGACGGGCGTGGCGCTGTTGCGTATGCGGGCGATTTCCTCAGACGTGGTATCCACCGACGGGCAGATGACGACGCCGTCGGCGCGCTGCTGAAGCAGGGCATTGACGAAGGAGCGTTGGCGGCCGATGTCGTCGTGATGGGTGGAGACCAGCATGGTGCGGTGCTGGCGGTCAAATTCCTTTTCCAGGGCGAGGAAAATCTCGGCGAAATAGGGATTGAGAATATCGTGCACGGTGACGCCGACCAGATTGGTGCGGGCGGTGCGCAGGCTGGCGGCCGAGCGGTTATAGATATAGCCGAGTTCGCTGGCGACCTTTTGCACCCGTTCCCGCGTCTTGCGGGCGACCACCGGCGAACCGCGCAGGGCCAGTGACACGGTCGCCGTGGAGAGCTGCAGGTTGTCGGCGAGCTGACTGATCGTCAGCCGTTTGTTCGACGGATCCCCCGATCCGATCGCTGGGGCCATGGCCGGGCCGTTCCTAAATTTTTCTAACCGATTTAACCTTGCCGCCACAGGGACGCAAATTCAAGCATCGTATTCAGGCTCGGACACTGGCGCCGGCCATGATCATGAGCGTTGTTATCGGGCATCGGCTTCGAGTTGCTGCTCGCGATAGAGCACGTAGAGGCCGGCGCCGATCACGACGCAGGATCCGATAATCGTCCAGATCGTCGGGATGTCGCCGAAGATCACATAACCCAGAAGAACCATCCAGATGATGGCGCTGTAGATAAAGGGCGCGAGCACCGGAGCAGGCGCCAGGCGATGGGCGAGAATGAACAGATAATGGCCGGCGGCGCCGAGGACACCCATGATCAGGAACACCATCCAGGTGAGCCAGGATTGCGGCCATTGCCAGACAAAGGGTAGCACGGGCAGAAGGACGACGGCGCCGACGGCGGCGGAAATCAACAGCAGGCTGGAGGGCGATTGAGTGGCCGCAAGCTTACGGGTGGTGATGGCGTAGAACGCATAGCAGGTGGCGGCCCCCACCGATAAAAGGGACGCCCAGCTCAGGCCGCCAAGGCCGGGCCGGGTGACGATCAGAACGCCGACAAAGCCGGCCAGGATCGCCGACCAGCGCCGGATGCCGATTTTTTCGCCGAGCAGCGGTATGGCGAACAGGGCGACGAGAAGCGGCCCGATATTGAAGATCGCCGCCGTTTCGGCGAGTTGCAGATAGGTTATGGCGAGAAAATTGAAGGCCGTGGCGCCAAACAGAAACAGGCCACGCAGGATCTGGGCGCCCGGCTGGGACGTTTGCCAGCCTTCCGGCGTCGACCACGGATTGAGGATCGCCGCGGCAATCAGGAAATGCGTGAAGTAGCGGGCCCAGACCACCTGCAGATAGGGCAGTTCCTGGGATGCGAATTTGGCGGCGGCGTCCAGGCCGGAGAAAAACAGCATGGTCACGCACATCAGCAGGATGCCGCGGATGGCGGAGCCGGCGGGTGCCGATGCGGTTGCGAGGGTCACCTAATAGGTCGCCCGGCCGCCGGATATGTCGAAAACGGCGCCGGTGGTGAACGAACAATCCTGCGAGGCCATGAATCCAATCATCGCCGCCACTTCCTCCACCAGAACGAAACGGCCGCGGGGAATCTTGGACAGCATATAATCGATATGCTCCTGGGTGATCTGTTCGAAGATGCGGGTGCGCGCCGCTGCCGGTGTCAGGCAATTGACCGAAATCCCCGTATCGGCGAGTTCCTTGCCGAGCGATTTTGTGAGCGCGATCACCGCCGCCTTGGAGGCCGAATAGGCGGAAGCCGTGGGGTTTCCTTCCTTGCCCGCGATCGAGGCAACATTGACGATGCGGCCGTAATCGCGGTCGCGCATATGGGGCACGACAGCGCGGCAGGTGTTGAAGGTGCCGTTGAGATTGATGGCCATCACCTGGTCCCAGGCATCGGGCGGATAGTCCCAGACCATGTGATTGGGGCCGGCAATGCCGGCATTGTTGACCAGGATGTCGATCCGGCCGTAGTGATCTAGGACCGTGTCGCGCGCGGCCTCGACGGCGGCAAGATCGGTGATGTCAACGGCGACGGGGAGGATCTCGCCGGTCGCGGAGAGTTCGGCGGCCGTTGCGTCCGCCAAGGCCTTGTCCACATCCCAGATCGCGACCTTGCAGCCGCTCTGCAGAAACCGTTCGGTGACCGCGCGACCGATGCCCTGGGCGCCGCCGGTAATCACCGCCACCCGTCCGGTGAGATCGTACTGATTTGCCATGGTCTTGCTGCCGCTTCCTTGCCGGAGAATTCAGCGAAGACTAAATACCAAGGTCGGCAGCCATGCAATGAAAAGCAGGCCGGCGCATGGTGCCCATGCGCCGGGCGAGGGGCAGGCGGGCCGGCAAAATCCTCACGACGACCGGGTCCCGGCGGGCCATGCGGTGGCGGCTTCGTATCAGCCCTTGGACTTCTTCTTCCGCTTTTTCTTTCCCGGAGCGTTCTTGGCTGTTGACTTGCCGCCGCTCGCGGCGGGTACGCCGGCTGTCCGTCGCGCTTGCGCCGCCGCGGCCCGCTGATCGTCGAGCAGGGTGGTCAGATTGCGGTCAATCCGGCGCAACAATTTGCGCAGCCGCCGGCTTTCCTTGTCGGTCAGTCCGGCCAGGGCCTCGCGCTCCAGGCTCTGCAGGGCCGTGTCGACGCCGGTTGCCTGCTTGCGCCCCTCATCGGTCAGATAGACCCGGGCGCGGCGGCCGTCGCTCTCTTCACTGACGCGACGCATCAAACCCTGTGTTGCGAGCCGGCTAACCATTTTCGTGACGGTCGGTGGCTGAACGCTGAGTGCCGACGCCAATTCGGTCATGGTCAAGCCGTCCCGGCTCAGGAGCAGGCGCATCACCGTTTCCTGGCCGGGATGCAGGCCGAGCCCGGTCAAATGATCGCTGGAACGACTGCGCAGAGCCTTGGCCGCCTGGGCCAGCCTGTAGGAGACGCTTTTTGAATAATTGAAAGCCATGGCGAACCTGAATAACGGGTCCGGAGGCACGCTCGTCGACCGGCCACCGGACAGATCAGCAATTATGGGTATTTTGTCCGGTCGCCGATGCAAAGGCAAATAAATTCGTTTTGCCGACCAATAAATGAGTGCCAGTGTGAGCGCGGGCCGGCGATCGGTCGGCCTAAAGCGGCTTTGCCGTCTCCAGGAAGCCACCCATGCGGTCGATGGCCCGGCGGATGTTTTCGCTCGAATTGGCGTAGGAGACCCGAATATAGCCCTCGCCGAGGAGGCCGAAATCCGGACCGCCGATCAAGGCCACGCCCGTTTCTTCCAGAAGAGATGCGGCAAGGTCCTTGGCCCGCCAACCGGTTTCGGTCACATTGGGGAAGGCATAGAAAGCGCCCCTGGGCATCCGGCAGGTGACGTTCGGCAGGCCGTTGAGGCCATCCACCACCACCTGCCGCCGGGCATCGAATTCAGCGACCATGGCGTCGATGCTGTCCTGGGGGCCAGTGAGGGCGGCGAGGCCGGCAAACTGCGCCGGCGCATTGACGCAGGACCAGGCATTGACGGCAAGCTTGCGCGCCTTGTCGTAGAGACCGTCGGGCCATACCGAATAGCCGAGCCGCCAACCGGTCATGGCATAGGTCTTCGACCAGCCATTGAGCAGGATCAGCCGGTCGCGGATCGCCTCATAGGTGAGCAGGGAGACGTGGTCGTGCCCGTCATAAAGCATCTGGTCGTAGATCTCGTCGGACAGGATGGCGATATCCGGGCGCTCGGCAAGGCCGGCGACCAGCGTGTCGATTTCCGATTTCGGTGTCACGCCGCCGGTCGGATTGGCGGGGGAATTGAGAATGATCAGCCGGGTCTGCGGGGTCAATAGGGCCAGGGTCTCGGCCGCCGAAAAGGCGAAATCATTGGCCTCGCGGATCGGGATCGGCACCGGCCGGGCGCCGGTAAACTCGATCATCGAGCGATAGATCGGGAAGCCGGGATCGGGATAGAGGATGTCCACGCCGGGCGCGCCGAACATCAGGATTGCGGTGAACATGGTGACCTTGCCGCCAGGCACGATCAGGACTTTGTCGGGCGACACCTCCGTGTCGTAACGAGCGCCAAGATCCGCGGCCACCGCCTCGCGCAGCGGCAAAATGCCGGTTGCCGGCGTATAGCCGTGATGGCCGTCGCGCAGAGCCTTGATCGCCGCTTCGACGATATGGTCCGGCGTCCGGAAGTCCGGCTGGCCGATGCCCAGATTGATGATGTCACGGCCCTGATCGGCAAGCTCGGTCGCCCGCGCCAAAACCGTGAACGCGTTTTCCTCGCCGATACGGTCGAAACCGGGGATCGTCTGCACCATGGGCCAAACCTTTGTCGAAACCGGACTGCGTCGAACCGTGATATAGTCAAATGCGACCAGCAAAATCAACGATCCTGGGAGGCTATCATGGCGTCGACAATCCTGCAGCGGGCGGAGACTTTC
Source organism: Rhodobiaceae bacterium (assembly GCA_965224185.1). GTDB lineage: Bacteria > Pseudomonadota > Alphaproteobacteria > Rhizobiales. The sequence goes on from OZ245042.1 coordinate 3,182,726, forward strand.
CAGACCCTTCATGACGGACCCGATCTGTTTGTCATGCCCAATCCCTGGGATATCGGCACGGCGCGGATCATGGCCGGGCTTGGAGCCAAGGCCCTGGCGACCACCAGCGCCGGCTTCGCCTATACGATCGGCCGCCGCGACGGGCGCGGTGCTGTCAGCCGGGATGAGGCGCTCGCCCATTCACGCGAGATTGTCGAAGCGACCGATCTTCCGGTATCGGCGGATCTGGAAAACGGATATGTGGACGCGCCGCGCGAGGTGGCGGAGACGATCCGGCTTGCGGCCGCCACGGGTCTGGCCGGCGCGTCGATTGAGGATGCGACCGGCAATCGGGAGGCGCCGATCTATGATTTCGGCCATGCGGTGGAGCGCATTGCCGCCGCATCGGAGGCGGCGCGATCCTTGAGCCGGCCGTTCACCCTGACCGCGCGGGCGGAGAACCTGCTATTCGGGATCGATGACCTGGACGACATCCTGAAGCGCCTGCAGGCCTTTCAGGACGTCGGCGCCGATGTGCTCTACGCGCCCGGATTGCGGCGGATTGAGGATATCAAGCTCGTCTGTGACAGTCTTGAGAACCCGGTGAATCTATTGATGGGTCTCAAGGGCGCCGGCCTGACCTTGGCCGATGCGCAGGCGGCGGGGGTGCGTCGGGTGAGCCTTGGGTCCGGCCTGGCCCGCGCGGCCTATGGCGCGGCCATGGATGCATGCCGGGCGGTGATGGAGGACGGCGACTTCACATATGGCGACCGCATTGCCGGCTTTCGGGATATCGATCGCTTCATGGCCGATTGAGGCAAAAAACGCCCGGCGCCGGAGACCGAAATCGTCCGGCATGGCCTATGGCCGGACCCGGTATTTGACCGTATAAGGGTCGCCCCGTCGACCGCGCGTAGGAGATCCTTGATCGTGCATATTCTCATCATTGGCGCCGCCGGCATGATCGGCCGGAAACTGATCGACCGCCTGATTGTTGACGGCGCGTTGCGCGGCGAGACCATCACCCGGCTGACCCTCTACGACGTGGTGGCGCCGGCGCGGCCTGAGACTGACATCGCGGTGACGTGCCTCACCGGTGATCTGCCGGCGGATGGCGAGGCGAGCCGGCTGGTCGCCGATCGACCGGATGTGGTTTTTCATCTGGCTGCCGTTGTCTCAGGCGAGGCGGAGACCGATTTCGACAAGGGCTATCGTATCAATCTGGACGGTACGCGGGCGCTTTTGGAGGCGATCCGGGCCCAGGCCTATGCGCCGCGCTTCGTCTTCACGTCGTCGATCGCGGTGTTCGGCGCGCCGTTTCCCGACGCCATCACCGATGATTTCTTCCACACCCCGCTCACCTCATACGGCGTGCAGAAGGCGTGTTCTGAATTGCTGTTGATGGATTTTACGCGCAAGGGTTTCCTTGACGGTATCGGCATCCGCCTGCCGACGATCGTCATCCGGCCGGGCAAGCCGAATCTTGCGGCTTCCGGGTTCTTCTCCAATATCCTGCGCGAGCCGTTGGTCGGAAAACCGGCGGTGCTGCCAGTCTCGCCGGATGTGCGCCATTGGATGGCGAGCCCCCGGGCCGGGGCGCAATTCTTAATCCATGCCGCCGAACTTGACGGTGAGACGGTCGGCCCACGGCGCAATCTGACCATGCCAGGGCTCTCCGTCATCGTCGGCGAGATGATCGAAGCGCTCGGACGGGTCGCCGGTCAGAAAGCCGTCGACCTGATCCGCCACGAGCCCGATGAGGCGATCATGCGCATCGTCAGCGGCTGGCCGCGCAATTTTGACGCCGGGACGGCGACTGAATTGGGATTTGCGGCCGATGCCTCCATCGACGCGATCATCCGGGCGCATATCGAGGATGAAGGGTTGGCGTTGTGACCAGTTGGTTGAAGAAGGGAGCCTTGCGGCGAAATCTGGAAACCGAATAATTATGATAAGCCGCCGCCCTTTTTGGGAGCAAGGTGTAGCCAACAAAGCTCAAACAACGGTGGATTATTGTGAAGTTGAGCTACTTTGGTCGCAAGCGTGAAACGGTTTATCAAATCCAATTACCTCGTTGCGAATACAGAGTGAATTTCCTCCCCCGGCAATTCCACTTGAATATTCTACTTTTGTTGCGCTATTCAATACTTCATTTTCTATTATCAAGGCTGGGCTGCCTGGTTCCACGCATATTCCACAAGCATGAGTGGCGGCATGAATATTGCTGATGATATTGTGTTTAACAACTGCTTGTGACTTAGGCTCGATCCTAATTCCATATGCGTGATCGCCCATAACACCGTAAACTGAATTATCGGATATCAATAAACCTTTTCCTTGAGCATATATTCCGAACATAACTCCGGAATCTGTTGCTCCGTTCATCCAAGTGTTCAATACTTGATTATTACGCAAAATCATGCCGTCGCCGCTGACAAATATACCATACCCGTAACTACTCTTAATTCGGATGTTTTCGACAACATGGCCGCTGCCCCTGCGACCATTCCGGGTAAGAAAAACACCGGTGCCGAAACCAACAATAGTGCCGTTGCGAATTGTAATATTGTTCCGAGAAGCCGCTGAGATTCCCGTTTCGGCGGCCCCTTTTCTCGAAGAACCCCAAATAGTGAATCCGCCGAGGTCGATCGTCACATTGTCCGCCATGATTTCAATGCCAGGGCCCGTATCCCGGACGACTCTGAGGTTTTTTTTCAAACACCAGACGCCGCTTTTGGAAATGGTTGTCGGTAGAAAGTCAATTGTACCGGTACAGGCGGTAACCGTTTGGGCCGCAGACGTAGCCATACCAAGACCGAAAAAGCCAATAGCAAAAAATACAGCCGCGCGCATATCCAAAATTCCTCAAAACCTGTTTAGATTGCAATTATAGAAAACAAGTTGAAATACTGTGAATCGCGACGAGGAAATAGTGTAAGTCCGAGTGGCAGCGTGTGTTCCGCGTCGCCACTTGTTAGCTGCCGATTACCAGATTGGTCGATCATGCGCATCGTCAGCGGCTGGCCGCGCAATTTTGACGCCAAGACGGCGGTTGACCTGGGATTTGCGGGCGATGCCTCCATCGACGCGATCATCCGGGCGCATATCGAGGATGAAGGGTTGGCGCTCTGAGCCAGGACTCCCTCAACCCGTGCGCCGATCGGCGCGGATCATGTCGGCGGCCTTTTCGGCGATCATGATGGTCGGCGAATTGGTGTTGCCGGAGGTGATTGTCGGCATGACGGAGGCATCGACGACGCGCAGGCCGGCGATGCCGTTGACCCTCAATCGTGGATCGACCACCGCTTCATCGTCGCTGCCCATGCGGCAGGTGCCGACCGGGTGAAAGATCGTGGTGGCGATATCCCCGGCCGCCTTCGCCAGGCCCGCATCATCGTCGATCGTGGCGCCGGGCAGGTGCTCGTTGGGCTGGAAAGGCCGCAGGCTTTGCGCGGCCATCACCTCGCGGGTGACGCGGATCGACTGGGCGGCGATCTGCCGGTCGCCGTCGGTTGAGAGATAATTCGGCCGGATCGCCGGGTGGTCACCGGGGTCGGCGGAGGTGATTTGCACATGGCCGCGGCTTTCCGGGCGCAGATTGCACACACTTGCAGTGATCGCCGGAAAGGGGTGCAGCGGCTCGCCGAAAGCATCGAGCGACAGGGGTTGGATGTGCCATTGCAGGTTCGGGGTCGCCAGGGACGGATCGGACTTGGCGAAGGCGCCCAATTGGCTCGGCGCCATGGACATGGGCCCGGAGCGATTGACCAGATATTCCAGGCCGATCTTCATCTTGCCGGCGAGGCCCGACGCGGTCTCGTTCAGCGTCTTGGCGTTTTTGACCTTGAAGACGGTGCGCACCTGCAAATGGTCCTGCAGGTTGCCGCCGACGGCGGCCCGGTCGCGGATGATCGGAATATCCAAATCGCGCAGCAGGGCGGCGGGGCCGATGCCGGAAAGCTGCAGGATCTGCACCGAGCCGATGGAGCCGGCGGCGAGAATGATTTCGCCGTCCGCCTTGGCCATTGCGGGCGCGCCGTTGACGGTCAGGGAGAGACCGGTGGCCTTGCCGTCTTCGATGATCAGCTTGGACACCTGGGCGTGGGTCTGGATTTTCAGGTTCGCCCGCTCGCGGGCCGGCCGTAGGAAGGCCCTGGCGGTGTTCCAGCGCCAGCCGCGACGCTGGTTGACCTGAAAATAGGAGACGCCCGCATTGTCACCGCGATTGAAATCGTCGACCTTGGGGATCCCCGTTTCGGCAAAGGCATCACGCACCGCATCGAGGATCGGCCAATGCAGCCTTTGTTGCTCGACCCGCCATTCGCCATCGCCGCCATGGAGGTCGTCGCCACCGGCATAATGGTCCTCGGAACGGCGGAAATAGGGCAGCACGTCGTCCCAGTTCCAGCCGACATTGCCCAATTGCCGCCAATGGTCGTAGTCAGCCGCCTGGCCGCGCATATAGATCATGCCGTTGATGGAGGAACAGCCGCCGAGCACCCGGCCGCGGGGATAGTTCAGCGCCCGGCCGTTGAGGCCCGGTTCGGCGTCCGTCCGGTAGCCCCAATCGGTGCGCGAATTGCCCATGCAATAGAGATAGCCGACCGGGATGTGGATCCACATATAATCGTCCTTGCCGCCGGCCTCGAGCAACAGGACGCGGATGTCAGGGTCGGCTGAAAGCCGGTTGGCAAGCACGCAGCCGGCCGATCCGGCGCCGACAATGATGTAATCCCAGCGGCCCAGATCGCGCATTTAGGCGTTCCTTCCGAGTTTTGCGTCGATTTCACGGCATGATGACCGGTGCGCCGCTCCTCTCAGAACGTGATCCGATAGCGGCTGAAGCCCTCGTCGCCGTCGCCGGCGGCTTCGATTTGCACACCCTTGACGCCGGCCATGTGTTCCTTGGCCTTCGGGCCGGTATCGAAGGTGACGCTGGCGCCGGGCACCGGCTTGAAAGTCCAGTTGGCATCGGCCGACGGGTTGATGGTGCCCTTGTCGACGATATAGCGGACGATCACGTCGCGATTGGTGTCCGGGGCGACGAAGATCACCACATCGCCGGAAATGCCGGGGAATTTGCCACCGCCGCCGGCGCGGTAATTGTTGGTGGCGACGACGAATTTCTGGCTGGGGTCAATCGGTTTGCCGGCAAATTGCAGGTCCACGATGCGGCTGGCATTGGCGTCGAGCAGATTGCCCTTCGGATCATATTTCGACGGCCGGGTCAGGTCGATTTTGTAGGTGACACCGTCAATGACGTCGAAATTGTAGGATGGGAATTTGCTGTTCACCAGCGGCTGGTCGGCCTTGCCGGGCTCGATCTGGTTGAAGATGCCGGCGGAGCGCTCCAGCCATTCCTTCACCGTGGCGCCGTCAATCAGGACCGCGCGCACCGTATTCGGATAGAGATAGAGATCCGACACGTTCTTGATTGCCACGTCGCCCGGCTTGACGTCGGTATAATAATCCGGCCCCCCGCGACCGCCGGCCTTGAACGGGGCCGCCGCGGACAGGATCGGCAGGCCTTCCCATTTGGTGCCCTTCATCATGTCGGCGATGTACCAGGTCTGCGCCTGGCTGACGATCTGCACCGACGGGTCGTCGGCAACGAGCGAGAAATAGGAATGCAGCGGCGCCGAGGTCTTGCCCACCGGACGGCGGATATAGGCAAGGGTCGCCTCGTGTTCCTTTTTGACGGAGGCGAGCACATCGTCCTGACTTTCCACCAAAGGGATGCGCTTGCGGCCGTCGCGCTTATAGATCGAACGGGCCTCGGTGGTGAAATCGGCGACCCGCCAACTGGATCCGTCGCGCTGCAACATCAGGTCGATCAGGCCCAGATGGGAGCCCCAGAAACCGCCCATGGCGGCCGGCTTGCCGAACAGGGTGCCTTTCGTGGCGTCGACGCCCGCCAGGCCTTCATATTTCTTGCCTGGGAAGACCAGATGGTGATGACCGGTGAGCACGGCGTCGATGCCGTCGACGGCTGCCACATGCAGCGAGGCGTTTTCCATGCCCTCGGTATAGTCGTTAGCGTCGATACCCGAATGGGACAGGGCGATGATGATGTCGGCACCGGCTTCGCGCATTTCCGGCACCCAGGCCTTGGCGGCGACGACGATGTCGCGGGTATTGGCATTGCCCTCCAGGTGGCGGCGGTCCCAATTCATGATTTGCGGCGGTACGAAACCGATCAGACCGATCTTGATCGGATGCTCGGCGCCGGCGCCATCCTTGATCTTGCGATCGAGCAGCACATAGGGCTTGACCATCAGGTCGTCCTGGCGCGGCGTGGCGGCCAATTGTCCGTTGGCCACATTGGCGCAGACCACCGGGAAGTTGGTGCCGGCCAGGGTCTTGTGCATGAAGTCCAGGCCGTAATTGAATTCGTGATTGCCGAGCGTCGAGCAGGCGAAATCGAGCGTGTTCATGGCCTGGATGATCGGATGCAGGTCGCCCTCCTTCATGCCCCGCTCATAGGCGATGTAATCGCCCATCGGGTTGCCCTGCAGGAAGTCGCCATTATCGACCAGGATGGAATTGGTGGCTTCGTCGCGGATGGCGCGGATGATCGAGGCGGTCCGGGCCAGGCCGACCGTGTCCGTCGGCCGGTCGCGGTAATAATCGTAGGGGTGAACATGCACATGCAGGTCCGTGGTTTCCATGATCCGCAAATGGGCCTGATTGGCGGCGGCACGGACGGAAAACGGGTGTAAGAGGGCAATCGCCGCAGCGGAGGCGGAACCGGCAAGCAGGGTCCGGCGGGATATGGGCGTGGTCAGTCGTTCGGTCATGGCTTCCTCCCCTTTCGATGGCCGCCTTCTTGACGTCGTTTCGGCTCGAGACCGGGCCGGCTATATTCCGGACGGCCATGGGTGATCATGGATGGCAGTATAGCCGGTATTGCAGCGCTCGTTGACTCTTCTATGACGATGTCAGACGTCGTCGTCTGCAACCGGAACGATCAGGGCGTCGATGGCCACCGCGCCTTCCGGCAGGACCAGGAAGGGGTTGATGTCGATGCTGTCGATCGCATCGGCATTTGCCGCGGCAAAGACAGAGAGACGGGCAAGAGCCTCTGCAAGGGCATCGATATCGGCAGGCGGCCTGCCGCGCACGCCGTCGAGCACTTTGCGGCCCTTGATCTGGTCGATCATCCGACGGGCCTCATCAATGCCGAAGGGGGCAAGGCGGAAGGCGACATCCTTCAGGACTTCGACGAAAATGCCGCCCAGCCCGAACATCACGGCGGGACCGAATAGGGGATCGCGCACCACGCCGATGACGGTCTCCACGCCGCCGGACACCATGTCGGCGACGATGATCCCATCGAGCCGGGCATCCGGGCGGGCGGATTTCGCGCGCTCGATCAGAGTGTCGTGGGCCGCCGCCACCGCATCGGCGTCATTCAGGTTCAAGGCGACGCCGTCGATTTCCGTCTTATGGGCAATATCCGGCGAAGCGATTTTCATCACGACCGCCCCGTCCAATTGCCGCCAGGCGGCAACGGCCTCCTCCGCCGACGCGACCAAGGTCTCGCGGACCACAGGTATGCCGGCGCTTGCAAGGATCCGTTTTGCCTCGTGCTCCGCGACGGTTTTTCTGGGCGCCGGCAGCATGCCGGCTGGTGGTGCCGGTGGTGCATCGGGGCGGCCGCGGGCGAAGATCTCGCCGAAATGGCACAAAGCCGCCGCCGCGCGCACGGCAAGCGTCGGATCCATGAAGCACGGATAGCCCAACGCCTCATAGGGCGGCAGGATTTGCGGCTGGCCGACGAGGCTCAGCACCATGGTTTCATCGGGATAGTCCTGACGGATTTCGGAGAAAATGTCCTTGCAGATCTGTCGCGTGAACGGAGTCCAAGGCACACTTGCCATGTAAATGACCAGGATATCATAGCCGGCCTCGTCGATCGTCAGGCGGATGTTCTTTTTCATCACTTCGGGATCATTGAGCGCCTGGGCGGTGAAATCCACCGGATTGGTGACCCCGGCAAAGGGGATGATATCCTTCAGTTTCTTCTGGGTCGTTTCTGGCACGGGAGGCACGTCCAGACCGAATTCTTCCGCCGCGTCGGCCATCAAGACGCCGACACCGCCGGAAATCGTTTGCAGGCCGAGATTGCGGCCTGTCGGATAGTGTCCGAATTGGCAGGCATAGGCGACGTCGACCATTTCCTCGGTGGTCTGGGCGCGATAGACGCCATATTGCCGGAACAGGGCGTCATAGATCGCATCGGCGCCGGCCAGTGATGCCGTATGGGACGCGGCCGCCTGGGCGCCCACATCGGTCGTGCCGACCTTGGTGAAGATAACCGGTTTTTCCCCGTCCCGGGCCGCGGCGAGGGCGCGATGGATGGCTTCGCAATCCTGCATGCCTTCGGCATAGGCGGCGATCACCTTGACATCGGGATCGCCGGCGAAATGGTCGATAACCGTTGCAACGTCGACATCGCATTCATTGCCCGTCGTCACCCAGTTGGTGGCGCCGACACCGCGCAATTGCAAGGCCTGGAACATGTGGCTGCCATAGGCGCCGCTTTGGCTGACGATCGCCGTCGCTCCGGTCTTGGTACCGGTCAACCCCTCCTGGCTGACGAAGGTGCCGTACCATTTGTGTTCGATATTGAAGATGCCCAGGCAATTGGGGCCGACAATGCGCATGCCGCTGTCACGGGCGATCGCCGTCAATTCAGCCTGCTGTTCAACATGTTCGCCGCCGACCTCGGCGAATCCGGAGGTAAAGATGATAGCGCTTTTGGCACCGCGTTCGGCGCAATCCCGGGCGGCGTCCAGGGCAATCCTGGCCGGCACGGCGATAATGGCGCAATCGACCGCTTCGGGCAGGTCCTTGATCGACGGATAGGTGGTCAGACCCTGTACCGTTTCCCGGTTCGGATTGACCGGATAGATCCGGCCCGCATAACCGACCTGCTTCATGGAATGGATTGGCCGTCCGCCGAGCCGGGACGGGGTGTCGGAGGCGCCGATCACGGCTACCGATCGGGGCCGCAAAAGCGGTATCAGGGACGGGCGCATACGGTTCGATCTCCCGTGCAATCGACCGATACTCAACAGGCCCTAGGTCGATCAAGGCCGCAGGACCGTTCGTTGCTGAAATGTTGTCTCACGTCTTTTCCATTCGCTGCCACACCAAAATGCTCTCGTAAGTATTGCCGGACCGGGAGGTTTCCGGAGCCGTCTTCAGTTTCAAGCACTCGCCGTCATAATCCATGGTGCGGATCAGCGGATGACCGACCCAGTGGGGGAGGGTTGCGTAGAGCACGTCATGGATCACTTGGTCGTCATCGATGCGATAGGTGCCGCCATAGGCGACGCAATCATCAGCGCCGGCCTTGGTGTGGCGCGGCTTATCGGGATAGTCTGGATGCATGAGAAAAGCGGCCATGCGGTCTTGCGCCGAATAGATGATCTGGCCCCGACAATTCTCGCCCATGGGATAGCCGACCGGCTCGCCGTTCTTGAACGATGTCCAACTGACCAGGGTCCAGGTGCCGATGAGATCGCTGAGCGATGGCATTCGATACTCCTTTGGCGGCTGAATTCGTTCACACCGTTGCGGCGAGGTCCCAGGCCTGGGCGATGGCCCGTTTGGCGTCGAGTTCCACGGCCTCATAGGCGCCGCCGATCAGGTGCGCCGGCAGGCCACTTGCCTCAAGATCGTCGTAGAGGGTGCGCAAGGGGGTCTGACCGGCGCAGACAATCACCGTATCCACGTCCAAAACCTGCGGTTCGCCGTCGACAATCAGATGCAGGCCGGCATCGTCGATCCTGCGATATTCGACGCCGTTGATCATCGTCACGCCGCGGCGGGACAACGTCAGGCGATGGGTCCAGCCGGTGGTCTTGCCCAGGCCGATGCCCACCGGGGTGGTCTTGCGCTGCAGCAGATAGACCCTGCGGTCGGCGCGTTCGACCACCGGTTCGACGCCGGTGACGCCGCCACGGGGATGGTTGGCGAAATCGATGCCCCATTCCCTGGCGAAGGTGTCGATATCAAGCGCCGCAGACGGGCCGGCATGGGTGATCAATTCGGCGACATCGAAACCGATGCCCCCGGCGCCCATGATTGCCACCGTCTTGCCGACCGGTTTGAGGCCACGAACGACATCGACATAGCCGACCACTTTTTCATGGTCGATGCCGTCAATATCAGGGATCCGGGGTTCAATGCCGGTGGCGATCACCGCCGCGTCAAAATCGCCATTTGTCAGCATGTCTGCGGTGACCGGCGTATTGAGGTGCAGATCGATGCCATGGACCTCAATCATGCGACCATAATAGCGAATGGTCTCGTGAAACTCTTCCTTGCCCGGAATGCGCTTGGCCAGATTGAACTGGCCGCCGATTTCCGGCGCTGCATCGAACAGGCTCACCCGATGGCCGCGCCGGGCGGCGAGTTCGGCATAGGCGAGGCCGGCCGGACCGGCGCCGACGACGGCGATGCGTTTGGGCTCCGCCGTGGGCCTGATCTTTATCAGGGTTTCATGGCAGGCCCGCGGATTGACCAGGCAGCTTACCTCCTTGCCGGCGAAACCGTGGTCGAGGCAGGCCTGGTTGCAGGCGATGCAGGTATTAATCTCGTCCTCGCGACCGTCCGCCGCCTTGTTGACCAGGTCCGGGTCGGCAAGCATCGGCCGCGCCATGGAGACGATATCGGCATGGCCCGCGGCGAGCACCGTCTCCGCCACATCGGGCATGTTGATGCGGTTGGAGGTGATCGTCGGGATCGAGACCTCCTTGCGGATGCGGCCGGTCACTCTTGTGAAGGCGGCGCGCGGAACCATGGTGGCGATGGTCGGCACGGCCGCCTCGTGCCAGGTGAAGTGGGAATTGATGATAGTCGCGCCGGCCGCCTCCACCTTCCTTGCGAGCAGGGCGATCTCGTCCCAGGACATGCCGCCGTCAAGCATGTCCATGCCGGCAATGCGGTAGATAACGATGAAGTTCTCGCCGACCGCCTGGCGTACCCGGCGCACCACTTCCAGGGGGAAGCGCATGCGATTTTCATAGGACCCGCCCCATTTGTCGGTGCGCAGATTGGTCTTCTGCACCAGGAAGGCACTGAGCAAATAGCCGGCGGACCCGATGATTTCGACGCCGTCATAGCCGGCCTCCTTGGCGCGCAGGGCGCAATTGGCGTGATCGGCGATCTGCTTTTCAATGCCCGCCTCGTCGAGCTCGGCGGGTGTGAATTTGGCAATGCGCGACTTGACCGCCGACGGTGCCACCGCCTGCGGATTGTGGGCGAGCGCGCCGCAATGGAGGATCTGCATGCAGATCTTCACATCCGGATCGGCGGCGTGCACGGCCTCGGTGACGATGCGGTGCTGTGCGGCTTCTTCGGCCGTTTCCAGCTTGGCGCCGATACCGCCTTCCAGGTTGGGTGAAATGCCGCCGGTAATGATCATGCCGACACCGCCCCGGGCGCGCTCGGCAAAATAGGCGGCCATGCGTTCAAACCCGTTTTCCGCCTCCTCCAGGCCGGTATGCATGGACCCCATCATGGCCCGGTTTTTTAGCCGGGTGAAACCGAGGTCGAGCGGCGCGAAGAGATGGGGGTAACGGTCTTTTCCGGTCATGGGCCTGCTCATGGATTATGAAAGCTTATACGACGAAATCTAGATCCGATACCGGGCGCCGCTATCGGGTCTGCCTGCCGGTGCGGGCGCGCGAGCGGGCCGTCTGCCGCCAATCGGCCGAACAGTCGGCAGATCCGGTTGGTCATGACGACGACGCTCCAGGCGGGAAATCCAGCAGTCCTTCATTCGCCTCACCGAGTTTTGGCGCCATGGCCCGGAACGGCAGCCGTTCGCCGTCGAGTTTCAACGGGCAGCCGACTATATCGAGGCTGCCATCCGGCGATTGTTGCACAAGTCCGCCGGCGACGGTCTGCTCGTGAGCCAACGCCTCGGGCAGGGACTGCACGGGCGCATTGGGAATTCCGACCGCGTTGAGCGTGTCCCACCAATGGCGGCGGGGATGCGCGATGAAGATCGGCTGGAGGATATCAGCGAGCGCGGCCTCGTTCCTGGTCCGGTCATTGTTGGCGGCAAAGCGCGGATCGTCGGCCAAGTCCGGTCGACCGATCGAGGCACAGAACCGGCGGAACTGCTGATCGGTGCCGATGGTGATCATATGCAATCCGTCCGCTGTCTGAAACGCCGTGTTGGGGGAGACCAGAGGTCCTTTCAGCCCGGAACGCTTCGGCACCTCGCCAGTCGCCGCGTATCCGGCGGCGCCGAGCACCTGCCAGGCAATGGCGGTTTCGAAGATGGAGGTATCAATGGTCGCGCCTTGGCCAGTCTTGTCGCGGGCATGAAGGGCGCCGAGCACGCCGATCGCCGACCACAGGGCGGTGCCCAGGTCGTTGACGGAAAAGCCGACCCGCGCCGGCGGGCCGTCGGCGGGCCCGGTGACGTTCATGACGCCGCCCATGGCCTGGGCGAGGGCCTCGTAGCCGGGCAGATCGCTCAGCGGGCCGGTGCTGCCATAGGCGGTGACATTGCAATAGATCAATGATGGTTTCAGCGCCCGTATCGTCTCGTCACCCAACCCGGCCCCGCGGACGACGCCGGGCCGCATGTTTTGAACGACGATATCGACCGAGTTCACGATCAGCCCCAGCAGGCGCTCGACTTCCGCCGGGTCCTTGATATTGACGGTGATCGACCGTTTGTGGCGGTTGACCGCATGGAAGGCGGCGCCGGCATCGCCATATTTTTTCTCGCCCCAATCGCGCGCCGAATCGCCGCCGCCGGGGGGCTCCACCTTGATCACGTCAGCACCGAGATCCGCCAGGATGCGGCAGCAATAGGGACCGGCCAATGCCGAGCCCAGTTCCATAATGGTCACGCCTGTCAAGGGCAAGGTCATCGGCTTCAGCTCCGTGTCGGTCGGGTCAGGCATGGGGATCGAGACGCACCAGATAGCGCTGTTCACCCTCCAGGATGAGTTCCCGGCGTTGATTGTGGATCGTTGCCCGCAACGTGACGATGCCGGTGGTGCGCTGGCGTTTGAGGTCGGTGATTTCGAGCTTCGGATAGACCGTATCGCCGCAATAAAGCGGCTTTAAAAACCGGCTCGACTGGTCAATGAAGCCGATCAGGGAATCGCCCACCACATGGGGAAACATGCCGGCGCCCGGGGCGGTCTGGATCAAGGCGTGAAAGCCGTGGGCGAGCAGGTTCCGGTGTCCGCGTGCGCGGCAATATTCGATATCGTAATGGATCGGATGATTGTCGCCTGATGCCAGTTGGAAGGCGGCGAAACTGGCATCCCCGATGGTCCGCGACGGAATGACGAATGTGTCGCCGACCGCCAGCTCATCGAAGGTTTTTTGCTCAACCATGTCATGGCCGGCGGGATCAAATTCGGTGCCCTGGTCGCTCACGGGGTTTGTACTCCGGTTTTCACGCAATTTGTCTTAGTCGGATGGAAGCGGGACATCCGATTATTCCGGGTCCGGCTTGTCGTTCTTTTCCGCCATCAGGGCACGCAGCAGGTTTTCCCGCACGGTCTCCAGATGGGTCATCAAGGTTTCCACCTCGCTATCGGGGATATCGGCATTGGCGATCTCATTCAGCCGTGTCGTGCATTTATGCATGATGCGGCCGAGCGGATAGGCGGCGTCGGTCAGCCGGATACGGTTTGCGCGCCGGTCGTCTGGATCGACATGGCGTTCGACCAGGCCGCGCGCCTCCAGGCGATCGACCAGACCGCCCAGTGTGACCGTGCCGACGGCCAGCCGCCTGGCGAGGTCCGACTGGGTGAGATCATTCTCGACGAAGAGCCGCGCCAGCACCGCCGCCTGCGATGTGGTGAGGCCGTGGGGCCCGATCAAGATATCGTAGAGCTGGGTCCGAAACCGGGCGATATCCTGGTAGATAAACTGGGACTTGCGGATATCGCCGCTCATCGCCGGGTGCTCCTTTTTCAGCCGCCGATTTCGGCCCGGCCATTGTTTAAGACGACCACGTCGCGCTCGACGACGCTCGAGCGGAACGACACGTCATCGCCATCGCGCCACATCTCGGTGCGGATGGTCTCGCCGGGATAGACCGGCGACGAAAATCGCAGCTTCAGCGACTTGAACTGGGTGACGTCATAGTCGCAATAGGTCTTCAAGACCGCGTGGCCGGCCACGCCCAAGGAACACAGGCCGTGCAGGATCGGAGCCTTGAAGCCGGCATGGCGGGCGACTTCGGGATCGGCGTGCAGGGGATTGGGGTCGCCGGACAGGCGATAGAGCAGGGCGGAGCTGGGCTGGGTCGTCAGGTCGCAGACGGCGTCCGGGTCCCGGTCGGGCAGGGCATGAGGCGCCGGCTGCGGACCGGCCGGACCGCCAAAGCCGCCATCACCGCGGGCAAACGTGGTGGAGGTCAACGTCGCCAGGTCATCACCGGTGGCCTTATCCTGCAAAGTGCGCTGCGTATAGATCAGCGCACCTTTATCGGCGCCCTTGTCGAGGACCTGGGTGACTTTGGTACGGGCAGTGACGGTCGCTTCCGGCGGAAGCGGCTTACGGATCACGATGCCCTGTTCGCCATGCAGGATCTTGCGCCAGTCGATGCCTGAGTTCGGATCGCGGGCCCAGAAGCCGGGGCCGGCCAAGACAACGGCCATGGTCGGCACCGCCGTAAAGTCGCGCTCCTCGAAGACGAAGGGCAATTGTTTCTCGTCCAGCGGATCGAAGCCAAAGCCCAGTCCGAGGGCGTAGATGATGGAATCCTTGATCGTGTAAGTCTGTTCGACCGCCTCGAACGGCCAGTTCATGATGGTGTCGTAGTCAAAAGCCATCGCCTTGCCTCTCTTGCCTAGATCGGATCCCAGGAGAAGATGTCCTGGGAGCGGCTTAGCGGATAGAACTGGCTTTCCAGCGCCGGGAAGGCGTGATCGAGCACGCTTTGCGGGGTCCAGCCGTCATTGCGCTGCATGGCGCGCAGGGGACGGGACTGACCCATCAGAAAGATCTCGTTAGAGCGCACGCAGAAGATCTGCCCTGTAATGTGTTGGGCGGCATCGGAGGCGAGCGCGACCACCGGCGGCGCGATCTTCGCGGGCGTCATGGTCTTCATGCGTTCGACGCGGACGCGATCGGCTTCAGAATTGATCGGAATGGTGCCGATCAGTCGGCTCCAGGCGAAGGGGCCGATGGCGTTGGAGGTGACATTGTAGCGCGCCATGTCCAGGGCGACCGATTTCGACAGGCCGGCAATGCCCAGTTTGGCGGCGGCGTAATTGGCCTGACCGAAATTGCCGATCAGGCCGGATGTAGACGTCATGTGGATCATGCGTCCCGATTCCTGCTTGCGAAAGACGGTGGCCGCGGCGCGGGCGACGTTGAAGGAGCCCTTCAGGTGGACGTCGATGACGATGTCCCATTCGTCTTCCGTCATTTTGTGGAAGATGGCATCACGCAGGATGCCGGCATTGTTGACGATGATGTCGAGGCCGCCAAATGTATCGAGCGCCTGTTCGACCATGCCCAGCGCCTTGTCGAAACCGGCGACGCTGTCGACATTGGCCGCCGCCTCGCCGCCGGCTTGCCTGATCTCGTTGACGACCTGCTGGGCCGGCGCGCAATCGGCGTCCTGGCCATCGGCGGTGCCGCCTAAATCATTGACCACCACCTTGGCGCCGCACTGTGCCATGAGCAGGGCGATCTCCTTGCCCACACCGCGTCCGGCCCCGGTGACCAGGGCGACTTTTCCGGCCAACAATTCGCTTTCAGACATGGGATACTCCTCAAGGGACGGGCGGCCATGCGCGCCGAACGCTATTTAATGTGCTTGATAATAATATGCATGCACATTAATATCAACTCGCCGTCATCAATTACCGTCGCAATGGATTCAATTGCGGCCAGGCGGCGCGAGTTTCGAGGCCGCACGAGGTCACGAGATATGGTCGACCGGGAACCGGCTATCTTCGACCACGGGACGTTTGGCGATGCATCTTGACGGCAAGCGAGAGGAAAACCTGCAAGTGTTCGGCGGTTACGGCTATAGGCGGGACGATCCGATCGCCCGGGGATGACCGGCAAGAAATGGATATAGTGTCCCGTTGAATACGGGCCGTATTGGGAGGGCAAGACATGGATGTGGGCATTGTGGCCTATGGCGGCTATCTGCCGGTCAGCCGATTGCAGCGCAGTGAAATCGCCAAGGCGCATGTCTGGTTCAATCCGGGCCTGAAGGGACTTGCCAAGGGCGAGCGAACCATGGCCAATTGGGACGAGGACAGTGTCACCATGGCGGTGGAGGCGTCGCGCGACTGCCTGAACGGCATGGACCGGACCGACCTGTCGGCGGTGTATATGGCATCGACCACCTTTCCATTCCAGGACCGTCAGAATGCCGGCATCGTCGCCGATGCGCTGACCTTGAAGCCGGATATCATGACCCTTGACGTGGCGTCGTCGCAGCGGGCCGGCAGTTCGGCTCTGTCGGTGGCCCTGCAAAACGCTAAAGCCGGTGGCGCGCCGATCCTGGTGGTGGCCAGCGACAAACGGCACACCAAGGCGGCAAGCCCGCTGGAAATGACCTCCGGCGACGGGGCGGCCGCCCTGGTCGTAGGCGGCGGCGACCTGGTTGCCCGGCTGTTGGGCAGCCACACGCGGGCCGTCGATTTCGTCGACCATTATCGCGGCGAGGACGAGGCGTTCGACTATACCTGGGAAGAGCGCTGGGTGCGCGACGAGGGCTATCTCAAGATCGTCCCCGAGGCGGTTGAATCAGTTTTGCAGGAAACCGGCACAAAGGCTTCCGATATCTCGGCATTCTGCTTTCCGGTGGCGGCGCGGCGGGCGGCCGGAGCGATCGCCAAGACAGTGGGCATCGACGCGGCGGCGGTTGCCGACAATCTGCAGGAAAATTGCGGGGAAACCGGGACGGCGCATTCCCTGGTGATGCTGGTCCATGCCCTGGAAAAGGCGAAGCCCGGCGACAAGATCCTGGTCGCCAGTTTTGGCCAGGGCTGCGATGCGCTGTTGTTTCAGGTGACCGATGCGATCGGATCGCTCTCGGCGCGGCGCGGCATATCCGGCCATCTCGCCCGGCGCCACGCCGAAACCAATTACAGCCGCTATTTGTCGTTCAATGACATGGTTATCATGGAGCGCGGCATTCGCGCCGAAACGGACAGGAATACCGGGCTGAGCACGCTTTACCGCAACAAGGACATGGTCCAAGGCTTCGTTGGCGGCGTGTGCACGACATGCGGCACCAAGCAGTTTCCGAAATCCAATGTGTGCACCAATCCAAATTGCGGCGCCGTCAACAGCCAGGAAGACGAGCCGTTTGCCGACAAGGCGGCCAAACTGAACTCCTATACCGCCGACCAGTTGACCTATTCGCCCAATCCGCCAAACTATTTCGGAATGGTGCAGTTCGACGAAGGCGGGCGTCTGATGAGCGACTTTACCGATATTCACGACGACACGCCGCTGGAAGTGGGCATGCCCATGCGCATGGTGTTTCGGGTCAAGGATTACGACCCCATACGCGGCTTCCGGCGTTACTTTTGGAAAGCAACCCCTGCCGATCCGGCGAACTGAGGAGAGATGAGAACGATGGCATCTGGAATTAGGGACAAAGTGGCCATTTTGGGTATGGGGTGCTCGAAATTCGGCGAACGCTGGAGCGATAACGCCGAAGACCTGATGGTTGAGGCCTATACCGAGGCGCTCGACGATGCGGGCATCGAGACCAGCCAGATCGAGATGGCCTGGCTCGGCACGGCGATTGAGGAAATGCATGTGGGCAAGTCGGCGGTGCCGCTCGCGGTCGCCCTGCGCCTGCACTATATCCCGGTGACCCGGGTGGAGAATTATTGCGCCAGCGGCACCGAGGCCTTTCGCGGTGCGGTCTATGCGGTGGCGTCGGGCGCCTGCGATATCGCCTTGGCGCTGGGCGTTGAGAAATTAAAGGATACCGGCTATGGCGGCCTGCCGCAGCGCAATCGCGGTTCGGTGGCCGACCTGGTCTGGGCCAATGCCTCGGCGCCGGGATCCTTCGCCCAGTTGGCGACGGCCTATTCCGCCAAGCACAAGGTCCCGGCGGAGGACCTGAAGCGGGCGATGGCCCATATTTCCGTGAAGAGCCACGACAATGGCTCGCGCAATCCGAAGGCGCATCTGCGCAACAAGATCGACATGGACCGGGTGCTCAATGCACCGATGATCGCCGATCCGCTCGGCCTGTTCGATTGCTGCGGCGTCAGCGACGGTTCGGCCTGCGCCATCGTCACCACGCCGGAAATCGCCAAGTCCATGGGCAAGACCGACCTGGTGACCGTCAAGGCGCTGCAATTATCCGTTTCCAACGGCACCGAGGCGCAACACAATTCCTGGGACGGCAGCTATTTCGCCACCACCCGCAAGGCGGCGGAACGGGCCTATAAGGAAGCCGGCATCACAAATCCGCGGGACCAGATCAGCCTGTTCGAGGTGCATGATTGCTTCTCGGTGACGGAACTCGTGACCATGGAGGACCTCTACATCTCGCCGGAGGGCGGCGCGGTCAAGGACGTGATGGACGGCTTCTACGACCACGACGGCAAGGTGCCGTGCCAGATCGATGGCGGGCTGAAATGTTTCGGCCATCCGATCGGCGCCTCGGGCCTGCGCATGATCTATGAAATGTATTTGCAGATGCGCGGCCGCGCCGGCGAACGGCAGCGCCAGACCGAACCGGTTTTCGGAATGACCCACAATCTGGGGGGCTTTCCGCACCAGAATGTCAGTTCGGTGACCATTGTCGGCAAGGAAGGGGCATAACCGGTATCGCCACCGGGTCATCCGGTGGAGATCGTCCAAATCCGGTGACGGCGCCAGGTGCGCGGGACGTTGATGTCCGGCACGGATCTCGGCGTTGCCGGCGCGGTGGCGCCGGCGGGGGCCCATATGCAGGAAGTCATGACTTTGATTTCCGGATCCGCCGAGGCCGCCGCCGAATAGGCCTTGAGCCGCTGGTTGACCGGCATCGGCAATTGGTGTCCTCTCAACCGCGCCCTGGAGCGGGCTGTCGCGTCAGTCGGGAGAACAACAATGAAAGCCGCCGAACTCACCCAATTCGGAAAACCCTTTGACAGCGTGCGCTGCATCGAGACCGACGATCCCGGCGATCCCGGTGCCGGCGAGATCGTGGTCCGGATCGATGCCGCGCCGATCAATCCGGCGGAAATCCTGTTGATCAAAGGCGAGTATGCGGTCAGGCCGCCCCTGCCGGCGCCGCTTGGTATTGAGGGTGCGGGCGATGTCGTGGCGGTCGGGGATGGCGTGACCCGGTTTGCGGTGGGCGACCGGGTGATCAGCCTGCCGCGGCACAATTGGCGCCAGCAGGTATTGTTAAAGGAAGACGAGGCGATCGCCCTGCCGGGCGAGATCGATATCCGGCAGGCGGCGATGCTGAAGATCAATCCGGCCACCGCCTATTTGATGCTGCGCGATTATGTGGCGCTGAAGCCGGGTGATTGGGTGATGCAGAACGCGGCGAATTCCGGGGTCGGCACCAGCCTGATCAAGTTCGCCGCGGCGCGGGGCCTGCACACAGTCAATGTGGTGCGGCGGGAAACGGCCGCCGATTATGCCCGGGAGATGAGTGGCGATGTCGCGGTGATCGACGGTGATGATCTCGCCGACCGGGTCAAGGAGGCGACCGGCGGCGCGGACATCAAGCTGGCCATCGACGCGGTGGCCGGGGCGGCGACCCTGCGCCTTGCAAACTGCCTGGCGCCCGGCGGCACGATCGTCAATTACGGCATGCTGTCCGGCGAGCCATGCATGATCCTGCCCGACCAGTTGGTGTTTGAATCAAAATCGCTGACCGGGTTCTGGCTCGCCAAGTTTCTCAATGAAACCGCGATCGATGACAAGCGCGTTCTCTACCGGGATCTGGCGCAGGAAATCATCGACCGGGGCATTGAAACGCCGGTGGAAGCCGCCTATCCGCTGGACCAAATCAAGGACGCCGTGGACCACGCCACGCGGGAAGGCCGCGGCGGCAAGATCCTGGTACTGCCGAACGGATAGGGGTGCCCGTCCGGTCTTCGATATTGTCAGGCATTATCCCTCACGAGGGCCGATGGGTAGTGCCTCTCCGCAAGAGACAGGATCTTCATTGGCATATCGTGCCCTGATCCCGGAGTAGAGATCCCGGGTCTGCGCAGCAGCATTGCATGCTGCAGCGCGCCCGGGATGACGGCAGAGCTTCGAGCTATTAATATTGATGCCAATTATACCAAGGGCCACTACTGTCCGGGAAAATAGTTTGATACCTTTAAAAAGGTCCATTGTTTTAGGAGTTTATGGTAGAATCGAAGTTGCAAGACAGCGATTCAAAAACGCCGCGCACAATGGACCCGAAGATGACCATAAGCCTTTTTCAGCAGATCATAAAGAGCCTTCCCCGTCGTCGGATCAACACGCTCGTTGCAACTCACAAGAGCGATAAATGGTGCAAGCGGTTTTCCACCTTCGACCATCTTGTGGTGATGATTTATGCGCAATTGTCCGGTCAGACGAGCCTGCGCGATCTTGAAGCCTCCTTCAATGCCTCGCCGGCGCGCCATTATCATCTGCGTGCGGCCGGGATGAAGCGGTCAACACTTTCCGACGCCAACGCAGCACGCCCGATAGGTGTCTTTGAAGACATTTTGTCCCTGCTCATCAACGAGACCGCGCCGCAAACCGGCAAGGGGGTCGGTCAGTTGGTGAAAATCCTGGATTCAACAACCCTGGCCCTGTTCGCCAAAACCCACAAGGCCATGCGCTATCGCTTCAACAATAGCGCCATCAAGCTGCATCTGATTTATGATCCCGACAGCCAGTGCCCAACCTGGTTCCAGATCACTCCGGCACGACTGCATGACAGCCGCATGTGTGAGCAGTTGCCGGTTGCCGCCGGGCAGACCTATGTGTTTGATCGGGCTTATAATAATGCCCAATTCTGGGCCGACATCGAGGCCGCCGGAGCCGTCTTCGTCACCCGGCCGAAGTCAAACCTGGCCTATGACGTGCAGGCCGCAACCCCCCACTACAATTCCTTGGTCGTCGCCGACCAGACCGTCATTCTGGCCGGCCAGCCGGGCCGCAAATATCCCAAACCACTACGCCGCATCGAGATCTTCGACGAAGACAAGGGCCGCGAACTGGCCTTCATCACCAATGACTTCGAGCGCTCCGCCGAAGACATCGCCGACCTCTACAAACGCCGCTGGCAGATCGAACTGTTCTTCAAGTGGATCAAGCAGAACCTCAAGATCAAACGCTTCCTGGCCAAACATCCAAAGGCCATCATGGTCCAGATCATCACCGCCCTGATCGCCTATGTGCTGCTCAAAAAACTACACCAGAAAAACCGCATCAAAATCCCCCTCAAACGCATCGCCGCACTAACAACAAATTACATCTTCAATCTATGCGAGATAAACCATCTCATCAAACCAGCCAACAAGCCGCCCCCACAAACCAGCCAATATCAACTCACCCTAAATTTTCCCGGACAGTAGTGACCAAGGGCGGTGACTTTTGACCCATTTGACCGGGATTGCTTTGGTCTCCTGACGGCCATGCGGTTCGCGCGGTGGTGCTCATGTACCATAAGCGGAGCGCATGGCCGTCAGGAGGCCAAAGCAACCTGGCCTTCGGTGGGCCATATCGGCCCGTCGGACGGCGTTGCGCCGCTTGCCCGATAGCCGGTATCGCGCCGCGCGACGCGCCTTGCCGACGAACCGATCTGGCCCATCAAATGGGTCAAAAGTCGCCGCCCTTGGTATTATTCGTGCGGGCACTGTTCCGGGGCACTGGTCAGGGTCCAGGGAGTCACACTGATTGCATTGCGTCATCCCGTGCGCTGCGCAGCACGAAGTGATGCGCTGCAGACACGGGATCCCTGCCGTCGGGATGAGCTGCGCGCAAATAGCAAGAGCCCGCAGGCGCGCATCGGGGGTGACGCGTGAATTTGCAATGCGGCAGGCGTTCGGCGTGATCCGCCCTCCTCAGCAATCGAGCGTGTTTTCGCGCTCCCATTGGCTCAGATGGTTCTTGAACGCGGTCCATTCCTGCATTTTCAGCTTGACGTAGCTGGCGATCACGTCGGCGCCGAAGGCGTCGCGCAGGACGGTGCTCTTTTCGGTCAGCCGGATGGCGTCGAGCAGGTTGAGGGGCAATTGCTTGGCGCCGCGGACCTTGTGCGCGTCTTCGTACATATTGAGGTCGACCCGTTTGCCCGGATCGCGGTCATTGGCGATGCCGTCGAGACCGGCGGCCAGGGTTGCCGCCTGGGCCATATAGGGATTGGTGGCGCCGTCCAGAAGCCGCAACTCGAAGCGGCCGGGATCGGGAACACGGATCATATGGGTGCGGTTGTTGCCGCTCCAGGTGACGGTGTTCGGCGACCAGGTGGCACCGGACGTGGTGCGCGGCGCGTTGATGCGCTTATAGGAATTGACCGTCGGATTGTAGATCGAGCAAAGCGCCGTGGCATTGTGCATGATACCGCCGAGGAACTTATAGGCCAGCGCGCTGAGGCCGTTTTCGTCCTTCTTGTCGAGGAACCGGTTGCGGCGCCCGGCCTTGTCCCAGACGGAGACATGGGCATGGCAGCCATTGCCGGTCAGGTGCATGAACGGTTTCGGCATGAAGGTGGCGCGCAGGCCGTGATTTTCGGCGATCGACTTGACCATGAACTTGAAGAAGACGTGGCGATCGGCGGTTTTCAGGGCGTCGTCGAAATCCCAGTTCATTTCAAACTGGCCGTTGGCATCCTCGTGGTCGTTCTGATAGGGACCCCAGCCCAGGTCCTGCATGGCATCGCAGATTTCGGAGACCACGTCGTAGCGGCGCATCAGGGCGCTCTGGTCATAGCAGGGCTTGGGTTGGACATCGCGGGCATCGGAAATATCGCTGCCGTCCTCATTGATCAGGTGATACTCGCATTCGACACCGGTCTTCATGCGCAGGCCGTCGGCCGCGGCGCGTTCCAATTGGCGCTTGAGCATGACCCGCGGCGAGGCCTCCACAGGTTTGCCGTCGAGCCACAGATCGGCGGCCAGCCATCCGACCTCCGGGCGCCAGGGCAATTGAATGAGGCTGTCGGGATCGGGAACGCCGAACATGTCGGCGTCGGATGGCGACATGTCGAGCCAGGCGGCGAACCCGGCGAATCCGGCACCGTCCTTCTGCATGCCGTCAATGGCGGATGCGGGCACCAGCTTGGCGCGCAACACGCCGAACAGGTCAACGAAACTGATGAGGAAATATTTGATGCCGGCTTCCTTGGCGATGGTCTTTAGTTTCTTAGCCATTCTTATCTCCGAATTAGGCGCGGTGCCCGCGTGAAGCGCCCGCATTTGAACATGCCGACAAGTGTCGACAAAATAACACTGCGACCTCCCGTCAATTCCCGGCGGAAATCCGGGCGCCGGCGAGCGGCAAACCTGTGGCCTCGGCGGTGGCGCAGGTAATGGCGCGCAAGTCCTCCGGCTCCAGGTTGTGGACGTCGGTCTTGCCGGTACAACGCGCCATGATGGAGGCCTCTGCGCTCAGTGAGCGCAGGAAGCAGGCGGCGCCGTCGGCCCGGTCGGCGTCGGAATAGTCGCCGCGAAACATGATGTCTAAGCCTTCGACCGATCCGCCAAGGGCAAAGGCCATGGACAGGCCGATAATGGCCGCATTGGCACCCTGGGCAAGCAGCTTGGCGCCGTCGGTTCCGGTGCGCACGCCGCCGAAATAGAGGATCTCCAGATCCTCCTCCCGGTTCATGGCGCGCATGATGGCAATCGTGTCGCGCAAAAGAGTGAGGTCCGGCGCGCCGGTGCATTCGGGCCATGGATCGTCAATCGGCCCATTTCCTTCAAGTAGCAGGAACGCGATGTCATTGGCGAGCGCGGTTTTAATCGCCTCGCGCAACCCATAGGCGCTGGCGATCAGGCCGATTGGTGCCGGCCGCTCGCCGTCCGGCGGTAGGCCGGTCTCTGTCCGCAAGGCGGTCGCCGCCGCCGCCGGATCGATATCGGCGGCGGTGTTGCAAATCTGGATCCAGGGGACGTCATCGGCCAGCGGCCTGCGGCCCAGATAGGCGGATCCTTCGGCGGCGATGCCGGCGGCGATGCCGCGGCGGACCTGCTCCGGCGCCGTGTCGAAGCCGGTGACCAGGAAGGGCGATGCCAGGCCGACGGCATCGAACAATCGGGTCGCCGTATTGCAGGCGTCGCGGTAGGGATCGATCACCAGGCGCGACAGATTGGCCGGCAGGAAGACAAGATCGTCCATGGTCGGCTGCCAATCGATACCGAACGGGTCGGCGCGGGTTTTCAGGCGCTTGCGCAACAGGGCGTTCTGCAGGCGCCCGTCTTCAGCGCGGGCGCGCGCCATGACGAAAATATCCTCGCGGTTGGAGACCGAGTAATCGGCGGACCCGGTCTCGATATCGCAACGATAGCAGCGCGCGGCCTCGTCTCTTGCCTCTTCCGCCGTATAGGTGGATTCGATTTCGGAAAACTGCACCGGATTGTCCCCCAGGCCGTGAAAGGCCGCGTCGATACGGGGGAAGACTTCCCAATTGGCGTCCTGGGCGATCGGCACCCGGCGGGTGCGGAACGGCGTGCGATAGGGGATCGGATCGTCGATGCCGTCGAGATGGGCCTTGATGTAATAGGCGGCGCGATGGCCGTGCTGCATGGCCATGACCAGGGTGGAGCCGCCAAAGGCGCCGTCGCCGGCGGCGAAGACATTCGGATCGGCGGTGCGCATGCCGTCCCAATCGGTGGCGACGCGATCCTTGGCCATCATGCCGAGACGGTCGAGTTCGGCGCTCTCGGCCTGTTGGCCGATGGCCATGATGACCATGCCGCAGGGCATGTCGTGTTCCGAGCCTGCAATTTCCACCGGGCGCCGCCGGCCGTCCTCGTCCGGTTCGCCCAATTCCGTGCGCCGGCAGCGCAATGCGAGGCCGCTTTCGGTTTTGACGACCGCCACCGGCTGGGTGTGATAGGTGAAGGCGATGTCCTCCTTCACCGCGCCTTCCAGTTCATCCTTGCGGGCCGGGATCTCGTCGGGGCCGCGGCGATAGACGACAGTGACCTCGTTGCAGCCGGGCAGGCGCTTGGCGGCGCGGCAGGCATCCATGGCTACGTCGCCGCCGCCAATGACCACGACGGATTCCGGCAATTCCGGGCGGTCGCCGGCATTGACCTGACGCAGGAAGCCGACGCCGTCGATGACCCCGGGGTGATCGGCACCGGGAATGGTCATGGTCTTGCCCCACCAGGCGCCGATCGCCAGCAGCACCGCATCGTGACGCTGCTTGAGATCGGCCAGGGTGACCGCATCGCCGAGCGGGCTGTTGGTGTGCACCTCGATGCCCGGATAGCCGGCGAGCAAACGGTCGATGTCCTCGGCGATGGTGCCGTCGGGCAGGCGGAACTCGGGAATGCCCCAGGCGGCCATGCCGCCTAGGCGGTCGGTCATCTCGTAGATCGCGACGCTGAAACCGGCGGCCGCCAGGTCCTGGGCGGCGGTCAGACCGGCCGGGCCGCCGCCAACGATGCCGATCGATTCCGGTCGCGACACCTGCACCACGGGCGGCTTGTAGTCGGCGCCGAGCCGGTCCATGACGAAGCGCTTGAGATTGCGAATGGCGATCGGGCCGTCGGAATCGGCGCGGCGGCAGGCCGGTTCGCAAGGTGCGTCGCAGACCCGGCCGCAAATGGAACTTAAGGGATTGGTTGCGGTGATCGCCTCGAACGCCTTTTCAAGCTTGCCCTCCCAGATATAGGCCAGGTAGGAGGGCGCGTCCGTGCCGATCGGGCAGGCGACCTGACACGGGGCCGGAACGAAATGCGATGTCCCCACATCGTCGGCGGTTCCGGCGGGCGGGGCAGGCGTCATGACCCGTTCGAGATTATAGACCTCGTCGGTCATCAGGAAGCCTTCTTGATCGCCGGCGCGGCGTTTTTCGGTTCATAGGGCAGGCGGGTGATTTCAGCGGCTTCCGGTGTCAGGGCCACCAAATCGCCGCGATTGAACTGACGGTGGGATTGGTAGCCGTGGGCCTTGGTGATGGCGGCCAATTGCCAGCGCAACGATTCCAAATAGCGGTGGATGTTCTGCGCCTCCACCGGCACGTTGTAGCGCTTTTCGTGTTCGGGGTCCTGGGTGGCGATGCCGACAACGCATTGGCCCACATGGCATTGCAGGCAGGCGATGCACCCGCCGGCGATCAGCGCCGCCGTGCCGACGGCCACCGCGTGGGCGCCGAGCGCCAGGGCCTTGGCGGCGTCGACGCCGTCCTTGATGCCGCCCATGAGCACGATCGGCATATCCTGGCGGCCGCCTACATCGTCCAGGGCGTCAAGGGCCTCCTGGATCGCCGACAGGGTCGGGATGCCCACATATTCCAGAACCTCGTTGCCAGCGGCGCCGGTGGAACCCTGGAGGCCGTCAAGCTCGACGAAATCGAAACCGTCCTTCCAGGCGATCTTGATATCGTCCTTGACCCGGCCGGCGCCGAGCTTGACGGAGACGGGAACACGATAGCCGGTGGCTTCGCGGAATTCCTCGATCTTGATCACCAGGTCGTCGGCGCCGAGCACGTCAGGATGCCGGGAGGGCGAGCGCAGATCGATGCCTTCGGGAATTCCCCGGATTCGTGCGATTTCCGGAGTTACCTTCTTGGCCATCAACTGGCCGCCCAATCCCGGTTTGGCCCCCTGTGAAATGTAGATCTCCAGGCCGTCGGCGCGCTGCATGTCGTGGATCGACCAGCCCAGGCGGCCGGAGAGACATTGATAGATCAATTGGTCGGCGGCCTCGCGCTGCTCGTCCGACATGCCGCCTTCGCCGGTATTTTCCGAAATTCCCGACAGTCTGGACGCGATTGCCAGGGCCACTTTGGTGGATTTCGACAAGGCGCCATAGCTCATCGGGGCGATCATGACCGGCATGGAGAGTGACAGCGGCTTGCCGCCGTTGCGGCCGCCGATTTCGGTCGCCAGATCGACCGTGTCGACCACGTCGGGGGCATGGGTTTCAATGTCCAGGTCCTTGCGGAAGGCAATGTCGCTCAGATGCGGCACCGGTCTTGTGGCGCCGTAGCCGCGGATGCGGTAGCGGCCGATCTGCGCCTTGACGTGGATGTCCTCCTGGACCTTTTCGTTCCAGTAATCGTTGCCACCGGACGCGACGAAGAAGGGAATATTGCGGACCCGTGGTTCAGCGCGCGGATAACGCAGCTTTTCGCCGGCATTTTCGATCTTCTGCAGGCGTCCGTTAAAGCGGATTTCGTGGCGGTCGAGAAAGGCCAGAAGCGCGTCGTTCTCGGCGTCCGGCAGATCGACCTGGCGGGCGTCGGTACCCAATGAATCGATGGTGCCGCCGACATAGATCGTGCCGCCGGTCATGTCCTGGCCGACCTGCTCGCCCGACCGGCCCAGAATGATGATGCGGCCGCCATACATCATATAGCCGGCCATGAAATTGGCGTTTCCAACGCACAGCAACGTGCCGGCCTTCATCACCTGGCCGGCACGGGAGCCGACATTGCCGTGGACGATCAAATCGGCGCCGCGCATGGCGACACCGGCAATGGCGCCGGCATTGCCGTGCACGGTAACCGACCCGCCGAGCATGTTGTCGGCGACCCCCCAGCCGACATTATTGTCGACCTGGAAGTGGGCGTTATCGGTAAGGCCGGCGCAGAAATAGCCGGCGGATCCCATGATCCGCACCCGGACGGGCTCCACCAAGCCGACGCCGATATGGTGCCTGGCGTCCGGATTGCGGATCTCGATATCCTCGCCCCGGCCACCGAGATCACGGATCATCTCGTTGGCCTCGCGGACGGATATCGCCGCTAAATCGATCTTTGCCATGTATCGTAAGTTCCCGGGGGCGGTTCGGTGGTGTTCAGCGCCTGGCCGGGGAACAGGCGGTTTAACGACACTTCTTCCGAAGCGATGGCGATGATCTCGTCATTTTCGAATTTGACCATCGGCTTGGCGGCCAGCTTGTCCTTGGCGAAGCCGATCTCGTCCTTGGTGGAGACCAGGAACGAGAATGTTCCGTCAAGATCCTCGATCGAGGTGCGCAGGGCTTCTTTCAAGGGAATGTCTTGCGACAATTTATGCGCCAGATAGACGGCGATCAGCTCGCTGTCATTGTCGGTGTTGAATTCGAAGCCGGCTTTTTCCAGGCGGCGGCGCATCTTCCAGTAGTTGGTGATCTGGCCGTTATGGACGATGGCGATGTCGCCGAAGCCGGTGGCCCAGAAAGGATGGGAGGCCTCGGGCGCCACGTCGGATTCCGTCGCCAGGCGCACATGGCCGATGCCGTGGCTGCCGCTGAACCGTTCCACGTGATAGACCGTGTCCACGTCATGGGCGCCGCCGATATCCTTGATGATATCGAGGCTTTCGCCAATGGATACCACCTTGGCCGCATGTTCCATGTCGTAGGACAGTTTCTGCAGGTCGCCGGTGAAGGCGACGGTGACGGAATAGGTGGAGCCGACCCGCTCCTCATCGACGATCCGCGCCTGGTGCTCGGTGAGTTTTTCCTTGATCGCGTCGATGACCGGGTCGGCACCGTCATTGCCGACGAAAAATCGCAGGCGCAATTGGCCGGGCTCGGCCCGATGATAGAGCGCGAAGCCGGTGGAATCGGGGCCGCGATGCTGACAGCCGTCCAGCATGGCGATCAGCGATTTGCCGACATCCTCGTCGGCGCCGCGTTTGTGCATAATCCCCGCGATGCCGCACATGGCTCGACCTCCGGTTGGTTAATGCGCGCCCGGCCGGCAGGAGGTTTTTTCCTGCCTCTAGGGCGATGTAATGAGACTAGTAAAGCCACCTGAAAAAAGCAACCACAGTAAATATGTTTTACCAATAGGAAACGTCAAGCAGGGTGGGCGGCTCCATCCCGAATACGGATTCTTGTGGCCCCGACCGACGATCCGATCGCGGATGACCGGCGCGCGTCGACCGATCCGAGGCGCGGCCGGCCCCGATGTGTTAACCCGTTGTCAACCATAATCTTATTCCGGCCGCCAGGTTGCCCGTTCGGCGGCCTCATTAGGACTTATTTAGCCGCGTGCGGCGATCATTGAGGCAGTTTTGAGTAAGTGGGGAGAACCCGGAACGGGCGGGTTCGCGTAGGACTGTCATGGATCTGGCGACCATTATCGGCATTGTTGCGGGCGGCGGCGTGGTATTCATAGCCATCTTTATCGGCGGCAGCCTGGGTCAGTTTATCGATCTGCCGGCGATCCTGATCGTTATCGGCGGCGGCACGGCGGCGACCTTGATCCGCTTTCCGATCGCCGGCGTGGCGACCGCATTCGTCACCGGCGGCAAGGTGGCCTTCACCCATAAGAAGACCGATCCGCGCGACATGATCGAGGAAATTGCCGGGCTTGCCGATATTGTGCGCAAGAACGGACCGTTGGGCCTGGAGAATGTGGACGTCTCCGACGGTACTTTAAACAAGGGGGTGCAGTTCATCGCCGACGGCTACGAGGCGCCGTTCATTCGCGAATCCCTGGAGCGGGAACGGGACCTTTATTTGGAGCGTCTGTCGGAAGGGCAGCGCATCTTCAAGGCGCTGGGAGATTCGGCGCCGGCTTTCGGTATGATCGGTACCCTGGTCGGGTTGGTTCAGATGCTGGCCAATATGGACGACCCGTCGACGATCGGTCCGTCCATGGCGGTGGCGCTGCTGACCACCCTTTACGGCGCGGTAGTCGCCAATCTGATCTGCCTGCCGATCGCCGACAAGCTGGATGCCAAGGTGAAAGTTGAGGAGGTCAACCAGACCCTGGTGATCGACGGGGTGATGCAGGTCCGAGATTCGAAAAGCCCGAACCTGATCCGCGAAATGCTGATCGCCTATCTGCCGGAGAAGAGCCGCGCAGAAATGGAGGCTGCGGCGTAATCGGCCGCCGGTCGGCGACGGGCCCACGGTAGCGGCTACAAGGACACAGTCATGGCGAACAAGAAGGAAGGGAGTGGCGTACCGGAATGGCTGGTAACCTTCGCCGACCTGATGTCGATCTTGGTCTGTTTCTTCGTGCTCATCATCTCGTTTTCCATTCAGGACAAGCAGAAACTGCAGATCGTCGCCGGTTCCATGCGCGAGGCCTTCGGCATCAAGGAGATCGCACGCCGGGCCGGGATGATCGAGTTCGACGGCATTCCGACCCGGGAATTCGTCAAGCAATTGAGCGACGTGGAACAGGAAAACAATACTGATTTCGCCGAAACGCGCCACCCGGAACGCAGCAAGCAGGGTCCAGAGGCCAATACTCACGACATCAACAAGGCCGAGCAGGAATATCCCAGGCAGTTTGCCACTGCCGCCGCGTCCCTGCGCCAGTCCTGGCAGGAAATGCCGGATATCGCGGAATTGACCCAGAATATCGTGATTGAGGAAACCGAAGAGGGCCTGAACATCATGCTGGTCGACCATGACGGCCGCGCCATGTTCCCGGATGGGTCCAAATATCCCTACGAGGCGGCGCGCCGGCTGCTTGCCAAGATGGCGCCGGTGGTGAAATCCATGCCGAACCGGATCATGGTGACCGGGCACACCACGGCCGGCCCCCAGCAGGTCTTTCCCGATTACACCAATTGGGAACTTTCGGCCGATCGGGCCAATGCGGCGCGGCAGATTCTCGCCGAACACGGGGTGCCGTCGGACCGCTTTCATTCGGTGGTCGGCAAGGCCGATGCCGAACCGCTATTTCCGAACGATCCGTTTCTCGCCTCCAACAGGCGGATCAGTATTCTGCTGATGGCCGAAGCGCCACCGCTGCCGACCGGCCACCGGCCCTGATCGGACAATGCTCTGGCCTAATACCGGTTTGCATGGATGCAAACCTATCGGCGTTCAAGCGCCACGCAGGCTTCACGCGCCATCAGACGCGGCGCCCGTTCGGGCTTGCGCACTTGCAATGAGCCATACTCATTGCAATTGCGTATAAAAGCTTGTCATGCCCCGGCTACGACCGGGGCATCCAGTATCCGCCTCCGCGACCGGTTCGGCGCAAAGCCAAGCTTTTATCGGCAAACGAAAACACGCTGATTACTGGCTTGCCCGGTCAAGCCGGGCAATGACAGGACGGAGACGGCGGCGGGAAGTCTGAATCCGCTAATCCTCGGCCGGCGTGACGAGCAGCCGCGCGCCTTTTGAACTTTCCACGGTGACCCGGGTTCCGGCCGGGCTGTCGGGTCCGCTGACCCGCCAGATCGTGTCGTCGATCTTCAGTCGTCCGTCGCCCTCGACGATCGGTTCCGACAGGACAAAGGTGCGGCCCCGATACCGGGCGGCCCGCTGATTGAGCGTCTCGCCTTCCACATCGTCGGCGCCATGGCGACGGCGGAAGAAACGGCGGCCAAAAACCAGGCAGACGGCGGCGATAATGATGAAGGCGATGATCTGCATCTGCCAGGACCAGTCGATCAAAAACGACACGATCCCGACGATCACCGCCGATACACCGAACCACAGGAAGAAGGTGCCCGGCGCCAGGATCTCAGCGCCCAGCAGCAGCACCCCGAGGATCATCCAGGCCCAGGGCCCGAGGGATTCGCCGATCCATTCGATCATGCTCACGTGACTGGTCCGTCATTGGTGGGCCCGGTGGTGGGAACCGTCGGGCGGTTGCGTGGCCGGCCGGGCACGGCATCGTCGCCGAAGACCGAGCGGGCGATTTCGCCGATGCCGCCGATCGAGCCGATCAGCGCCGAAGCCTCGACCGGCATCATCAGGATCTTCTGGTTTGGCGATGTTGCGAATTGGCCGAGCGCCTCGACATATTTGCCGGCGACGAAATAATTGATCGCCTGGACATCGCCGGTGGCGATGGCATCGGAGACCACCTGGGTTGCCTTGGCTTCGG
The DNA here is from genome assembly GCA_965224185.1 of Rhodobiaceae bacterium. Classification (GTDB taxonomy): domain Bacteria; phylum Pseudomonadota; class Alphaproteobacteria; order Rhizobiales. Next base: position 3,214,623 of record OZ245042.1, read on the forward strand.
CTTCCGCTTGGCGTTCACGCGCCTCGGCGTCGCGGAAGGCCGATTCCTTGCGGCCCTCCGCTTCCAGGATCTGCCCCTGTTTCACCGCTTCGGCGCGCAGGATCTCGGCCTGACGCTCACCCTCGGCTTCCAGGATTGCCGCGCGCTTGTCGCGTTCGGCCTTCATCTGTCGGGCCATGGCATCCACCAGGTCGCGCGGCGGATTGATGTCCTTGATTTCGATGCGGGTCATTTTCAGGCCCCAAGGCTCCGCCGCGGCGTCCACCACGGTCAGAAGCTTGGCGTTGATCTCGTCGCGATTGGACAAAAGAGCGTCCAGATCCATGGACCCCATGACCGTGCGGATATTGGTCATGGTCAGGTTGAGAATGGCATTTTCCAGGCCGGACACCTCATAGGCCGCCCGCTTGGCATCGAGCACCTGGTAGAAGGTGACGCCGTCGACGGTCACCGTGGCGTTGTCGCGGGTGATCACCTCCTGGCTCGGCACGTCGAGAACCTGTTCCATCATGTTCATCTTACGGCCGATCTTGGAGATGAAGGGGATGATGAAATTGAGGCCGGGCTTAAGGGTCTGGGTGTATTTACCAAAGCGCTCGACAGTGTAGTTGAAGCCTTGGGGCACGGTCTTGACGCCGGCGAAAATCGTGAGGATGGCGAGCACCACCAGCACGATGATGAAAATGTCGGATCCCTGGATTTCAAAAGGCATGAGCGGCGGCCTCGTTATCTCTGTGAACGGCAATCGTGGCAAAGAGCTAAAGCATGTTGCGAAAAACTGGATTTACAAGTCACAACAAGTCGTCATTCCCGCGAAAGCGGGAATCCAGGGCCAAGACAACACCGGCCCTTGCTTGCTACCCTGGATTCCCGCTTTCGCGGGAATGACTGTTTCATAGGTCATATTGAATCCAATTAAACGCAACGTGCATTAGGCAGATGACCGAAGCAGCGCAAGAGACTGATTCGGGCACTCCGTGAAGCTTATACCAAGTCGGACCGCGGGTGATCCCCTGATCAATCAGATCCAACCGCCGAGTTCCCGTAAGATCAGCGTCTGTAACAGGTCAACGCCTAACTCGTCATCGTTCAGGCAGGGAATATAGTCGAAGCGTTCGCCGCCAGCGCCAAGGAAGATTTCCCTGCCGGCGATCGCCAGCTCCTCCAGTGTTTCCAGGCAGTCGGCGGCGAAACCGGGGGCGATCACCGCCAGTTTGCGCACGCCTTCGGCCGGCAATTGCCGTAGGGTTTCATCCGTATAGGGCCGCAGCCATTCGGCCCGGCCGACCCGGGACTGGAAGGAGACGCGCAGCTTATTCTCGTCGGCGCCAAGCGCCTGGCGCAACAACCGGGCGGTCTTCTGGCACTGGCAATAATAGGGATCGCCTTTGGTGAGATAGTCCTGCGGTAACCCGTGGAAGGAAGCGAGGATGACATCCGGTTCAAAATCGATCGCCGAAAGCCGCCGGTCGACGCTCTGCTTGAGTGCGGCGATATAGGTCGGGTCGTCATGATAGGGCGGGGCGATGCGCAAAGCAGGCTGCCAGCGCATCTCGGCCAGCGCCCCGAACGCCTTGTCGCAGACGGTGGCCGTCGTGGCGGCGGCATATTGCGGGTAGAGGGGAACGATGAGGATGCGTTCGCAGCCGCGTTCCTGCAGGTCCTGAAGCTTCTGCGGGATTGCCGGCTGGCCATAGCGCATGGCCCAGTCGACAATAAGTTCCGGCGCGTGCCCGGTCAGTCGGGCGGCGAGCTTCTCGGTCTGGGATCGGGTGATGGTGCGCAGAGGGGATTCATCAAGATCCCGGTTCCAGATCGTGTCATAGGCGGCGCCGGATCGCTTCGGCCGGGTCGTCAGGATGATGCCGTTGAGCAATGGCCACCACAGCCAGCGCGGTGTTTCCACCACCCGCCGGTCGGACAGGAATTCCTTCAAATAGCGGCGCATCGACCAATAATCGGTGGCATCGGGCGTGCCCAGATTGACGATCAGAACGCCGACGCGGCCATGAGCGACGGTCGGGTGGGTATCGGGCGCATGGGCCGGCCGGCCGGGTGTCGGGACTGTCGGGGGCGCCTGATCGCTCATCACCTGATCTTCGCTCGCATGGTTTCATCGCAGGCGGAGAATAGGTCGATTGCGGGCAAAGTCCATGGGGCAGCGCCCGGGGGGCTACCACTCGAAGAGGAACAGATATCCGTAGCCGACGATCAGGGCGGGTATGGCGCTATAGAGGGTCGCGACGATTGCCGCCCGCGGTGCCAGCGCGATGGCCGGGAACAGGGCATCGCCGTCATTGGAGATGGAATTGGTCAATTGCGCCGATAATGGAATGGCGCCGGCCAGATAAAGGCTCGTCACCACGATTTGCGGGCCGCAGCCGGGCACGAAACCGATCGCCATGGCCACCAGCGGCATGAACAGGACCCAGGTCTTGAACCAGACCGAGACATCGGTACCGATAAGGTGGACGCCCAATTCGTAGCCGAGAAAGGCCAAGACCACCCAGGCGGTGACGAAATTGGTGTCCCGCACGATGCGTTCGGTGGTCGAGACTTCCGAGGCGGTGAACGGACAATTGGCGATTTGGGTATTGCCGGTTCGCGAACAGGCCCACATGGTTACCGCCAACATCGCGCCGACGACGCCGATGACGGTACTGGCTCCATAATTGCCGATCGAGCCGAGCCACATATCGGGATCGATCTGCAAGGCGCCGAGAATACCCAAAACCAGACCGGGCGCCAGCAGGACGATCCAGATCTTGCGCGCCGCGGTGTGGAAGCCGACCAGATTGCGCTCCTTCAGGCCGCCGGACAGGAACGGCGGACAGGTGCGCTCCATCTGGCGGCGCAGGAAGTTCGGACCATGGATCCGATCGATGATCACGCCCGTCAGGGCGCCGACGACGATGCTGACGGCAATGACGAACACGGCAGTCAGCGGTTCGCGGGCGAGCAACAGGAAGGCGGCATCGCCCATGGTCGCCACGAGCACGGAGACCAGGCTGCCGAAAGTGGTGTAGCCGCGGGCATATTGGGTGACGACAATGATCGCGCCGCCGCAGCCCGGCGTGGCGCCGAGTAGCGCCGCGACCAGCGGCTGCCAATGGGCGCTGCGGTCGAGCACGTCGCCGATATCGACGCGGTATTTCCATTCGAACGCATAAACGATTGCCAAGGTGCCGGCGACGAATACGGTGACTTGCAAATAGGCCTCCGACAGCGCCGTCGCCGTCAAAGCGCCGATATCCCCGCGCTCCAGCAACAGGGCGAGCAGCACGACCGGCAGAATCAGGCGCCAGGCATTGCGGTTGACACGCCAATCGACGGTCTGCGCAATCAGACGTCCGGTTGAAAGGGCAAGATCGGTCATGACAGGGGTTGCCCGAGGCTTTGTGCAAAAATACTGTTTGTAATGATAATAAGAATGAGTTGCAAATAGTCAACTCTTACCGGTGCGAAAATTGACGGGGAAAGACGGTCGGAAACCATCGTGGCCTTCAGACCTCATGCATTTGGCGACCGGGCACGGCCGTCATCATGGTGCGGCACGGGCCGTTCGCAAACTAGGCCGGACGGGTCGAACCGGCGCCCCGCGGCGGCACACGGCCCTCGATTTCAAGTCCGTTCGTTTCCGAGTCCCGGCCCTCAATTCACCACGCCCGATGCGGCGCCCGAGCCTATCTGGCAAAAGCTTAACGCATAAACAATGTCTTTTCCTAGAAGAAAAGGACGACAATTGCCGGGCAGGCACAATAATATTGCCGCATCGCCGCACCGGCAATTCAAGCAATTGTCTCCGATCACCAAGCCTGCGACAATCGACGGGGAACCGCTCGGCGAAAGCGAGCATGACCGAGAATCCGGCGGCGGCCACACGGCATCGCGGCGCCGCCGACAATAATGGGAGGTGACGATGCGATTGCGATTGATCATGCCGGTTCTGGCTGCCCTTGGCCTGGCATTGGCAGCCGGCCTGGCGCAGGCGGCGGAGAACCATAAGGTTACGTTTCTGCTGGTGAACGACATCTACAAGATGGAGGGTACCAAGACCCGTGGCGGCTTTGCCCGCCTGGCGGCCGTGGTCAAGGCGGAGCGCGCTAAGGGCGGCACCGTTATCTACGTCCATGCCGGTGACACCATTTCGCCGTCCCTGATGTCGGGCTTCGATCAGGGGGCGCATATCATCGATCTGTTGAATATGGCGCCGCCGGACGTTTTCGTGCCGGGCAATCATGAATTCGATTTCGGCCCGAAAGTATTCCGCAAACGCATGAACGAAGCCAAGTTTCCGATCTACGCGGCCAATCTGCGCGCCGCCGACGGAACGCCGCTTAAGAAAATCGGCGATCAGACGACGGTCGAGGTGGGCGACGTGAAAATCGGCATTATCGGGCTGACGGCCGATGATTCACCGGTCAAGTCGAAGCCGGGCAAGCTGCAATTCGCCCCGACCGTGAAGACCGGCGTCAAGCTGGCGCGGCAGATGCGCAAGGATGGCGTCGACATCGTGGTGGCGGTGGCCCATGCCAATCGCTCCCAGGACATGAAGCTGTTCCATTCCGGAGCGATCGACCTGCTGCTGACCGGTGACGACCACGACCTGGCCTTGTTTTATGACGGCCGCAAGGCGCTGGTGGAATCGAAGGAGGAGGGCGAATTCGTCACCGCGGTCGACCTCAGCATCAATGTGTCGGAGCGGCGCGGCCGGCGCCGGGTGCGCTGGTGGCCGAATTTCCGGCTGATGGATACCGCCGGCGTGGAGCCCGATCCGGAGGTCGCCGCGCGGGTCGCTTCTTATCAGTCGGAGCTGTCGAAGGAACTCGATGTCGCCGTCGGCAAGACGGCAACCGAGCTCGATAGCCGCAAGGCATCCCTGCGCACCGGCGAGACGGCCATGGGCAACATGATCGCCGATGCCCTGCGCGCGGCGGTGGAGGCGGATATCGCCATCACCAATGGCGGTGGCATTCGCGGCAACAAGGTCTATGACGCCGGTTCGCAACTGACCCGCAAGGATATTCTGACCGAATTGCCGTTCGGCAACAAAACCATGCTGTTGAAGGTCACCGGGCAGATCGTGCTCGATTCCCTGGAAAACGGGTTTTCCAAGGTCGAGGACACGGCGGGGCGCTTCCCCCACGTGTCGGGCATGACCGTGGTCGCCGATCTCAGCAAGGAACCGGGGTCGCGGGTGGTTTCGGTGATGGTCGGCGATCAGCAATTGGACGCCGGCGCGACCTATACGCTGGCCACCAATGACTATATGGCGCGCGGTGGCGACGGCTATCGGCCGCTGCGGAAGGCGGAATCCATCCTCGGCGCGCTGGATGCCAAACTGATGGCCAATGATGTCATGGTCTATATCCGCAAGGCCGGTACCGTGGCGCCGAAGGTCGAGGGCCGGATCACACTGAAATAGCGGATATCGGCAGGACGCTACCGGATCGTCCGGCGGCCGTGCCGCCGGGCGGTCCATCTGCGGTCGGACCCGCGCCGATTGGGTTTGAGCGATTGCATGCGGCTGCCGGTTGCAGCCGCTCCGCCGGCTACGAAAAAATCCGGATTCCGACACTTGAAATTATCGATCTCTTAACAGGATCCGGCTGTTATACCAAGGGCGGTGACTTTTGACCCATTTGACCGGGATTGATTTGGTCTCCTGACGGCCATGCGGTTCGCGCAGTGGTGCTTGTGTACCATAAGCGGAGCGCATGGCCGTCAGGAGGCCAAAGCAACCCGGCCTTCGGTGGGCCAGACCTGTCCTCGACCCCGATCGGGGATCGGCCCGTCGGACAGCGTTGCGCCGCTTGCCCGATAGCCGGTATCGCGCTTCGCGACGCGCCTTGCCGACGAACCGATCTGGCCCATCAAATGGGTCAAAAGTCACCGCCCTTGGTATTCGTGCTCGCCGAGCCCTCGCCTGCCGTTGTGGAATCGTAAGACGATCGGATGAAAAGAACCCCCAATCCGGACTTGCGTGTTTTGATCGTTGACGACAACGGATTCACACGAAAGTTGATCCGGAACATGTTGCGCCAGATCGCGCCGCTGCGTGTCTTCGAGGCCGGCAATGGCGCGACGGCCTTGGCGGCGATTACGGACGTCCGGCCGGATTTGGTGCTGCTCGACTGGTACATGCCGAAGGGAAACGGTGATCAGGTACTGAAATCCATGGATAAAGCCGGCCTGGCGGATCTCCCGGTCATCGTGGTGACCAGCGCGGCAAAGCGGGACCTGGTCATCGAGGCGGCGCGTTTGGGGGTCGCCGGCGTTATCGCCAAGCCGTTTTCGATCTCGGTCCTGGCCGACAAGATCAACTCGGTCCTGCGGATCCGGCCCGAATTGGCGGATCGCGGTCGATCGATTCCAGGCACCGTTCACTGGAAACGGGATTGCGGCGATGATCCGGATGATGGCGAGGACGAGGCCGTCTTTCTCTAAGAGCCCGATTTAAAAGTATGTTTGTGTTTTCAATGGGTTAGGAAATGCCAGATGCCAGGAAAAGCGCCGCGGGCGATGCCAATCCATCGTCAAGGCGCTTTGACACCGCAGATGGTGTCTCATAACCCATTGAAAATATGAAGAGACTTTTGAATCGGGCTCTAAACATAATATCGGCTGGCGGTCTTGAACCAGAATTCGATGATGGTGTTGAGGATCTGGCTCATGCCGTCAAGGGAATCCACCTTGCTGATGACCGCGTTGGCACCGTCGTCATAGGTGCGGCGTATAATGTCCTCGTCGGTACTGGTGGTGAACACGCAGACCGGCAGGAAGGACAGGCCCCTATGCCCGCGCACGGCGCGCAGGAAGGTGTTGCCGTCCATCACCGGCATGTTGAGATCAAGCAGGATCAGGTCCGGCAGGCGGCGATTTTCCAGGGTCAATTCCTGTTCCAGGTAGTCGAGTGCCTCGCGGCCGTGGGAGCAGGTGCGGACATCGATGGAAATGGGCGCACGTTTGAGCACCCGGCGGATGACGTGAATGTCGTCGGGATCATCCTCGACCAGTAGAACATAGGCATCCGCCGGTGTACCGGCCGGGCGATCGGACGCGGGCATAGTCATCATTATCGGTCGCGGCCTCTATTATGTTTTTATCGCGCGGGATGTTTCGGCGTCAGCGGCAAAGCGACCGCCTGCTCCAGAGCATCGTTCGACAGGTTTCACCATTGCGGCGCCAGCCCGGCGCACGGGCATCGCGCCTTCCATATGGACGAATTTGGATCCATCAAATTATCCCGTGTGAAGTCGGACAATACTCTGGGCGGGAACTCCCATGGTCGGCCATAGGAGCAGGCCCGGAACCACTCAAGGTCCAAAGTGATTTTATGTCAACACTTGAAGTGTGTAAAAGTTCGTCAAAAATTTCGTATTGGTTGCATAATGATTACAATCAAAACATAATTCTGATAAAAAATATGATTAACAAATTTTATTTTTTTACCTAAAATTGCTTATATTCGCCAATTCTCAGCCTTTGCATCGGTCCGTTTTGCTGTACCACGCGGGCTGATTTCGCGAATTCCGAATCGTGGTCGATCCATACGGTAGGGGTCCCGCCCCTCAATCGTAATCGCGTTCGTCGGCGATCACCTTGCCGTCATTGGGCAAGGTGCCCTCGGCAGCCAGCTCCACCGCCCCGCGGAGCTTGGTGACCGCCCGCAATGTGGCCTCGACGGCCGTGATGTCGCATGACGGATCCGCCTCGATCTTCAAGGTCATCCGATCCTGCTCGTTGAGCCGGTCGACCACAAGGCGGGCTTTGGTGATCTCTCGGTGGCGCTTCAGGAGGTCGCTGATATTGGACGGATCGACGAACATGCCCTTGACCTTGGTGCGCTGATCGGCGCGGCCCATCCAGCCCTTGATGCGGGTGTTGGTGCGGCCGCAGGGGCTCTGGCCGGGCAGGATCGCCGACAGGTCACCGGTGGCGAAGCGGATCAGCGGATAGTCCGGATTGAGCCGGGTAACGACCACCTCGCCGACCTCGCCATCGGCGACCGGGTCGCCGCTGCCGGGGCGCACGATTTCCAGGATCAGGCCTTCGCTCAGGATCATGCCCTCCATGGCCGCGCTTTCATAGGCGATCATGCCCAGATCGGCGGTGCCGTAGGTCTGCAGCACGCCGACCCCGCGATCGGCGAGTTCGGCGCGCAGCGACCCCGGCAGCGCGGCCCCGCCGACCACGCCGCGGCGGATGGAACTGGCGTCGCGTCCGGCCTCATCGGCCTTGTCGAGCAGCACTTTGAGATAGTCCGGCGTTCCGGCATAGCCGACCGGCCGGTAGTGCTCGATCAGGTCGAATTGCATCTGCGTATTGCCAGTGCCCGCCGGAATGACCGCACAGCCGACGGCGGCGGCGCCGGTTTCGAACATCAGGCCGGCCGGGGTCAGGTGGTAGGAGAACGTGTTGTGGACGATATCCCCGGCGCGCAGGCCGCCGGCAAACAGGGTGCGGCCGACGCCCCACCAATCGTCGCCATGGCCCTCCGGATCGAAAATCGGCCCCGGTGACATGAACAGGCGGCGCAAATTGCCGGCCTGATTGGTGGTCAGCCCGCCGAAGGGCGGGGTTTCCCTCTGCAAGGTCAGCAGGTCGGCCTTGCGGAAGATCGGCAATGCGGCCAGTTCGGAGGGTCCTGTGATGGCCGTCGGATCAGTCCCGGCCAGATGTTTTGCCCATCCTGGCGCCTTTTCCATGGCCTTAGACAGCGTGCCGGGCAGACGGCCGAACAGGTCCGCCTGCCGTTCGTCCGGGCTGCGGGTTTCCAGATGGTCAAAATGGTCGGTCATTGCGAGTATCCAACATCGGGTGCGGCATGATCGGCGCAATCCCGTGTCCGGCGCGCCTGTTCGTCCCAATCAACACCACCGGTCGGCGACAATCAAGGCCGTCGCGCGCACGGGCGATCGCGGCCCGCCGGTCTGGCCAAGCATCGTGCCGGGCGCGACATGCGCAAACGAATCAGTGCCGCAGACCGTTTGGTAATGGCAGCGCGATGTTAAATGGCAGGAGGACTATACGTGTCAACCCCAGGATGTAGGCGCTTTCGGATGTTTAGAATTAACAATTCGTTAACGAAGTCCCGATTCCACCCTAGATGTCATCGACAGTAGGGACCCGATATGTCACACTCATGTCGTAAACTCGATCAGCAGGGAGACTTGCCCATGTCCATGGAATCGCATCTTGCGGAGTTGGAGCGCCGGCATGCGGCGTTGGAGCGCGAAATCGAGGAAGCCATGCTGCATCCTGGTACCGATTCGCTCCAGCTGTCGGAGTTGAAACGCCGTAAGTTGCAAGTCAAGGACGAAATTGCCCGCATCAATACCGGGGATCTTGTTAATTAGTTTACACCCAATAGAACCGATTGTTTTCGGGCTATGTTGCTGACGTCGTCTGCCATTGGGCAGGCGACGTTTTTTTTGGCGGAGGCCGCCGCGCTATACATCCTTCGCCAGTTCGCGCAGTTTGAATTTCTGGACCTTGCCGGTCGATGTTTTCGGCAACTCCGTGAACACCACATGGCGCGGGCATTTATAACGGGCGAGATGGTCGCGGCACCAGGCGATCACGTCCTCGGCCGATAGGTCGACACCCCCTGCGACTTCGACAAAGGCGCACGGGGTCTCGCCCCATTTGTCGTCCGGCCGGGCGACCACCGCGGCCGCGTGGATCGCATCGTGCTTGTAGAGCACATCCTCCACTTCGATGGAGGAAATGTTCTCGCCACCGGAAATGATGATGTCCTTGGAGCGGTCCTTGAGCTGGATATAACCGTCTTCGTGCATGACGCCGAGATCGCCGGTATGGAACCAGCCGCCGGCAAAGGCCTCGCCGGAGGCTTGCGGGTTCTTCAGGTAGCCCTTCATGACCACATTGCCGCGCATCATCACTTCGCCGATGGTCTCGCCATCGGGCGCCACCGGTTGCATGGTTTGCGGATCAATGACATCGAGCCCCTCAAGCGCCGCATAGCGGACCCCCTGCCGTGCCTTCAACGCCGCCTGGGCGGCGGCCGGTTCATCCGACCATTCCACCTTCCAGTCGTTGACGACCGCCGGGCCATAGGATTCGGTGAGGCCATAAAGATGGGTAACGTTGAAGCCGGCTTCCTTCATGGCCGCCAAGACCGCTTCGGGCGGAGGTGCGGCGGCGGTAAAGAATTCCACCATGTGATCGAAGTCCCGCTGGTCCGCCTGCGGAGTGTCCAGAATGGTCGACATGACGATCGGTGCGCCGCAGAGATGGGTCACCTTGTGGTCGGCAATGGCGTCCCAGATCGGTTTCTGGCGCACCCAGCGCAGGCAGACATGGGTGCCGGCGACCACCGAGATCGACCACGGGAAGCACCAGCCGTTGCAATGGAACATCGGCAGGGTCCACAAATAGACCGGATGCTTGGCCATGGCGGCGGTGATGACATTGCCCTGGCCGAGCAGATAGGCGCCGCGATGGTGATAGACGACCCCCTTCGGATTGCCTGTCGTGCCGGACGTGTAGTTCAAAGAGATGGCGGACCATTCATCGGCCGGTCCGGGCCAGTCGTAATCCTCATCACCTTCATTGATCAATTGCTCATAGTCCAGGGCGCCGAGCCGCTTGCCATCTTGCGGGAATTCGGGATCGTCGTAATCGATCACTAAGGGATCGACCTTGGCGATCGCCAGGGCGTCCTTGATCGTGCCTGCGAATTCGCGGTCGGTGATCAGTATCCTACAGTCGGCATGATCGAGTTGGAAGGCGATGATTGCCGCGTCCAGGCGGGTATTCATGCTATGCAGCACGCCGCCGGTCATCGGCACTCCGTAATGGGCCTCCAGCATGGGCGGCGTGTTGGCGAGCATGACGGAGACAGTGTCGCCCGGTCCGATGCCGCGGCTGGCAAGCGCGGAGCCCAGTTTCCTGGCGCGGGAATAGAAAGTGCTATAGTCGACCCGGCTCTGCCCATGGATGATCGCAATGTGGTCGGGAAAGACCTGGGCGGCGCGGGCCAGGAAGCCGATCGGGCTCAGCGGCTGGTAATTGGCCGGATTGGGATCGAGATCGACGTCGTAAGGATTGTTTCTGCTGGACACGGCGGCATTCCGTCTGTTGCTATCCTGGCGGCGCAATTAATCAGGATCGGCGACGCGGCGCAATCGGCCAATCCACGGATGCGACAGGGGGCGCCGGTGTTGGATGGGAGAGCCAGTTCATGACTTTCGCGGAGCGGATTTCGGCCATGGGCCGTGCGGCCTGCGCCGGTGACGGAGCCGGGGTGGCTGCCTGTTTTACCGAAGACGGTGTCTATCACGATGTGTTCTACGGCGCCTTCAAAGGCCGGGCGGCGATCGCCGATATGATCGAAAACTATTTTCATAGGGACGGTGCCGACTTTCGCTGGGACATGCACGATCCGGTCGATGACGGCGAAACCGGCTATGCGCGTTATGTCTTCAGCTATCGTTCCAAATTGCCTGAGGCGGCGGGCCGGCGATCGATCTTCGAAGGCGTGGCAATCGCGAGGCTGCGCGACGGTTTGATCAGCGATTACCGGGAGGTCGCCAATGCCGTCACCGGCCTGTCGATGATGGGATTCGCCCCGGAGCGCCTCGGCAAGTTCATTGCCCGCCAGGCGGCGGAGCTTGAAGCCAGGGACGAGGCGGCGAAGCATTTGGGATAATGCATGTTGCGGAAAATTGGATTCACAAATTACATCACAATCATTCCCGCGAAAGCGGGAATCCAGGGCCATAAAACGCCGGCCTCTGCCCTTGGTATTACTGTGGAATCCTGCTTTCGCCGGAATGACGATTTCATAGGTCACACTGCCCGATTGAAAGCAAAACCCTCCAAGCACAGTGTCATCGCGGTCAAAACCGGAATTCACGCCTCCCGGTGGCTGCCCGGCGGATGTGTTCCGAACCAACCGACCAGGAAATCAATGAAGGCGCGCACCTTGCCGGAGAGATGCCGGCGGTGGGGATAGACGGCGAACATGGCAAGGTCGGCGATTTCATTGGCCTCCAGGATGGGCACCAAGGCGCCGGATTCGATATCGTCGCGCACGGCGATGAAGGGCGTACGGGCGAAGCCGAGGCCGGCGATTGCGGCCAGGCGCACGGCGACCGGGCTATTCACTTCGACACGGCCTGACACGGCGACATTGACCACTTTTCCGTCGACCATATAGGGCCAACTGGCCTTCGACTGCATGTTGGTGTCGATGATACACGGTGCGTCTGAAAGCGCCGCCGGCCCCGCCGGCCGGCCGTAGCGGGCAATGACATCGGGATGGGCGCAGGTGACGACCCGAAAGGGCACCAGCTTGCGGGCGATCAGGCTGGAATCGGCCAGTCTTGAAATGCGGATCGCCACGTCAAAGCCTTCCTCCACCACGTCGACCAGGCGATCCTCAAGGCGCAGATTGAGAGTGATCTTCGGATAAGCCACCATGAATTCCATGAACGCCCGGCCGAGATCGCCGTCGCCGAATGATCGCGGCGCGGCCACCTTCAACCGCCCGCGCGGTTCCGTGTGCGTATCGAGGATGGTCGATTGCAGATCATCGATCTGTTGCAGGATGCCGCCGACCTCGCGGTAATAGGTACGGCCGGCCTCGGTCAGCGACAATTGCCGGGTCGTCCGGTTGAGCAGGCGGACGCCGAGACCGTCTTCCAGTTCGCGCACATATTTGGAGATCAGAGCCTTGGAGCGTCCGGTCTCGCGGGCGGCGGCGGTGAAGCCGCCGGACTCCACCACCTGCACGAAGGCCCGCATGCGCGTTAGTGAATCCATGGATTTCCTGCCTGCCGAACTGCGCGGGTCAGGCGTCGGATTGCCGGCTTAGTATCGTATCGGCAAGCGCGATCAAGGCCCGGTCGCGTCCGGCCGGTCCGATCAACGACAGGCCGAAAGGGGCGCCGTCCACCGAGCCCAGCGGTAGCGTGATCTGCGGCAGACCGCTCAAACCGGATATGCACAGGATCGACAGGGCGCGGTTACGGTAGGTATCCAGCCAGTCGAAGCCGGCGTCCTTTTTCGGCGCGGCGCTCGGCACCGTGGGCACGATCAGCACCCGATCGGTGGCAAGCAGGTCCTGCACCCGGCCGCGTATTGTGTCGCGGCGGGCATTGTCGGCGTCGTAGTTGGCCTTGGTGATGGTGGAGCCGAACTGGAAGCGCTCCTTGACGCCGGGGCCGAGATCCGGTCTTGCCGCGGTGATCCAATCACCTTGGGATTGCCAGGCTTCGTAGCCTTGAAGCCTGCGGAAGATCCAGAACCAGTCATCAAGCCCGTCGGGCGACACGGCGACCGGTTCAGGATCGCCGATGACGGCGCCGACCATCGATACCATCTCGGCAAAGGCGGCCTGTTCATCCGGGCCGAGCAATTGACCGACGGCATCGGTTGCGAGCAGGGGGCGGCCGAGATCGGGGCCCGGTTCCTCGTAATGGCCAAGCAGCACGGAGGCGACCGTCTTATAGGTCGCCATGTCCCGGGCGAACCAGCCGAACGTATCGAATGTATCGGCGAGCGGCATGGTACCGGCGAGCGAGATCCGTCCCCAGGTGGGGCGCAGGCCGATCAGCCCGCAATAGCTTGCCGGCGCGCGCACCGAACCGCCGGTATCGGAGCCGGTGGCGATATCCACCAGACCGGCGGCGACGGCGGCGGCCGAACCGCAGGACGACCCGCCGGTAATGCGGTCAGGCGCCGCGGGATTGATCGGATTGCCGTAATGGGCGTTCTGGCCGCTCAAGGAAAAGGCCAGTTCGTCGGTGATCGTCTTACCGGCGAAGCGGGCGCCGGCATCGAGCAGGGCCTGAACCGCCGGCGCGCTTTCGGCCGCCGGCCTGGCCTCGGCGAGCCGGGTGGGATTGCCGCACCCGGTCGGCAGCCCAGCGACGTCGTAAATATCCTTGACCGCGAAAGTCAGGCCGGCGAGCGGTCCGTTTTCCGCCGATGGTACCTCGACGGCCGGATAGTCCATGAAGGCATGAACGGTATCGTTGATTTGCGGCATTTTACCCCCGGATCGTGCAAGTCGCCCTATGTGACGGCCGACGATAGCACAATTGTCATTCCGGGTCCGGTGCGGCTTTCGGTCCGCCGATGCCGCGCCGGATACCCCGACCGGCGCCGCGCCCGGCCCCATAGAGGATGAGGCCGAGCAGGAAGCCGGCGCCGGCATGGATCGCGCCTTCAATCGTGACCGGCACGGCCGGTTGAAAGTCGCTCCAGGTGTTTTCGGCAATGTCGGATTCCAATTCCTTAAAGAAGGTGCCGATGCGGACCACCGGTCCGGATTGCTCCAGGCTCTTTTTCAGGGAGGACAGGCGCTCATAGCGATCCATGATGCCGACCACGCTTTCGCGGCGCTGGCCGAGAAAGCTGTTTTGCGACCGGCGATATGCGTCCAGGGCCTGTTCGCGGTTCAGGCCGGCGGCCTCGGCATCCTTGTCGAATTGGGTGACGAAGGTGGTCAATTCGTCCAGGGCACCGCCCAGGCGCTGGGTATATTGTTGAACGAATTCAGGAAGTTGCGAAGTGGCGACCGCGGTGCTTCCGGCGATGAGGAGGGCAATCAAACGGCCGAGCATGGCGGCCTCCTGAAAATCAAGTCATGAACGATTCGCGACCGTTACAATAGCAAAGCGATTGCCGCGCGGCATGGGGCAAGTACGGCTGTTATCCGTCTAGCTTCGGTTTCCAGCGGCGCAGCAGGGCGGCGTTGCCGACCACCGAGACCGAGCTGAAGGCCATGGCCGCTCCGGCGATTGCCGGCGACAGGAAACCGGCGGCGGCGAGCGGAATGCCGATGACGTTGTAAATGAAGGCCCAGAACAGGTTCTGGCGGATCTTGCGCACGGTGCGCCCGGAAACGGCCAGGGCCGCCGGGATCAGCCGGGGATCCGGGCGCATCAAGGTGATGCCGGCGGTCTCCAGGGCGACGTCGGCGCCGGTGCCGACCGCGATGCCGATATCGGCGGCGGCGAGCGCCGGCGCGTCGTTGACCCCGTCGCCGACCATGGCCACCACATGGCCGTCGTCGCGGAGGGTTTTCAGGGCAACGGTCTTCTGGTTGGGCCGCAGCGGGCCCTGCCAGGCGCGCAGGCCGAGTTTGTCGGCGACCCGTTCGGCGACATTTGCGGCGTCGCCGGTCAGCATCAGCGTGTCGAGACCGCGTTCGTGCAGGCCGGCAACCGCCCGGGCAGCCATCGGACGCACCGGATCGGCGAAGGCGATGAGGCCAATCAGGGTGTCATTGCGAGCGACAAAGACGGTGGTTTGCGCATTCGCGGCGATGTCGGCAAGGGCGGCGGTGGCGGGAGCGGTGTCGATCGACCGCTCCTCCATCAGCGCCCGGTTGCCGATGGCCACATGATCGTCGCCAAGGCGGCCGGTCACGCCCATGCCGGTATGGGCGCGGAAGTCGCTCGTCCGTTCCAGCGCCAGGCCGCGGGCTTCGGCGGCAGAAACCGTGGCCCGGCCGAGCGGGTGTTCGCTGGCGACCTGGATCGCGGCCGCCGTCGACAGCACACCATCGTCATCACCGGAAAGCGGGATAATGGCGACGACCTGCGGCTCGCCTTCCGTCAGGGTGCCGGTCTTGTCGAAAGCCACGGTGTCGACCTTGTGGGCGATTTCCAGGGCCTCGATATCCTTGACCAGGATACCGGCCCGCGCGGCCGCCCCGGTGCCGGCGACCAGCGCGGTGGGCGTGGCGAGGCCGAGGGCGCAGGGGCAGGCAATAACCAGTACGGAGACCGCGGCCACCAGGGCCTGTTCGAATGTGCCGCCGAAGAGCATCCAGCCGATAAAAGTCAGGATCGCGATGCCGATGACCACCGGCACGAAAACGGCGCTGACCTTGTCCACCAGGCGCTGGATCGGCGCCTTGGCGATCTGCGCCTGCTCCACCAGGCGGACGATGCGGGCAAGCGTGGTGTCC
The DNA here is from genome assembly GCA_965224185.1 of Rhodobiaceae bacterium. Classification (GTDB taxonomy): domain Bacteria; phylum Pseudomonadota; class Alphaproteobacteria; order Rhizobiales. Next base: position 3,230,569 of record OZ245042.1, read on the forward strand.
TCGCCGACGGCGACCACGTCCACTTCCAGGGCGCCATTGCCGTTGATGGTGCCGGCGGTAACCTTTTCACCGGGAATGCGGGCAACGGGCATGCTTTCGCCGGTGATCAGGGATTCGTCGAGTTCGGAACTGCCGGCGGCGATCACGCCGTCTGCGGGCACCCGGGCGCCGGGCCGAACGAGGACGCGGTCACCGGCGACCAGGGTGTCCACGGACACGTCGACCGGATTGCCGTCAATGACCTTTACCGCCTGGTCTGGGCGCAGGGCCATCAGGCCGCGGATCGCCGCCGTCGTGCCGCGTTTGGCCCGCTCTTCCAGATATTTGCCGAACAGCACCAAGGTCAGGATGATCACCGAGGCCTCGAAATAAAGACCGCCGGCAATCGCCGCCCCGTGATTGATGGCAAGCACCAGGGAATAGAGGAAGGCGGCCGAAGTGCCCAGAGCGACGAGCACATCCATATTCGCGGCGCCGCCACGGATCGCCCGATAGGCGCCGGCATAGAAGCGGGCGCCGACAATGATCTGGACCGGCAGGGCGAGCGCCACTTCCAGCCAGACCGGCATGTGCCAGCCGAGACCGACCCACATGGCGACCATCTGGGCGAGGAAGGGCAGGCAGAACAGGGCGGAGAAGCCGAGCAGCCAGCGTAGATTGCGCTCCCGCTTGATCCGATCGGCTTCCAGCGCGGCGTCGCGCTCGGCGCGCTTCTTACCGTCGGCGAGGCGGGGCAGGGCCTCGTATCCGGCGCCGGTCACCGCATCGGCGAGCATCTGAGGGGCAATGCCTGGACCGGCAATGATATCGGCGCGTTCCAGCGCCAGATTGACCCGCGCCTGGCGCACGCCGTCGGTCTGCGTCAGCACCTTTTCCACCCGTGCCGCGCAGCCGGCGCAGGTCATGCCGCGAATGTCGAGCACGATGGGCGTGGTGGGCGCAGGTGCTGCCCTGTCGGCGGGTGGCGCGACCGGCGCGGCGATGTCACGGGCCTTTTCGGCGAGAGTCATGGCACGGGCTTTATAAAGGAGCGACGGAACATCCGGCGCGGGTCTTTGCCAGATAGGGCTTCCAGTCCCTGGAAGGTCAAGACGGGTTGGGTGCGGTATTTTGGCGGGCGTGCGGACGCACCTGGCAGTCCTCGCTTCCTGGGGTTAGGCAGAACGTGACTCTTAGCCGTCATGCTATCTTCAATTCATACTGAATTGAGGAAGCCCCTGTGAGTAAGTGAACCTGGACTGAAAATATAATTTAGAACGGGGATCGAGACAATTCAATCAAGTCGTCCCTTCTCGAGTTTTCATATTCTCAACACAAAATGCGCTAAAGCTGAAGTTGTATCTCTGTGTTTCATAAAGCCAGTCATCGTAAACATCATTTGGCTGTAATTTGGAAACTAATGCCCAAAAAACTCTCTTCCATTCGGAATTGAGCGCATCGAGTTCATATGCAGTCATTAGATCGATAGCCATTTTTCTCCCTAAAAATCCAATACGTGCTTTCGCTTCCATTGTGTCATTATCGGATAACTCGGATGCCGCGATCAAATTTTCGAGTGCCTTGCAGCTGGCGACCAAAGTAAGGCATGAATGGTGGAGCACTGATATTGTTCGATTACCTGAAATAGCACTAATATGATCTTTCAATAAATCTTCAGAAGGAATTGTGTAGGGATTGGCAGATTGCTCAATATCAGAAAAAACACAATGCATGGATTGATGCACGAAGTCCTCTACAAGTGCGGCAATGCTGTCGCCGAGAGAAAGGTTAAGAAAAACAGTGTTTGGCATCGCGTTGTTTGCAAATGAATTAATTTGTACGTTCCGAATAGGAATAATTCTTTTGCATGAGTTATTTAGTAATTTAAAAATGGAAGGTGAAGTCACTCGTAAATATTCCAGTGTTTGGTCAATTCGAGTCTCGTCTAGTATATTGGGCAAAGTATAAATCCCGCAGAATTTCTCCAATCCCTGGATTCCACGTAAGAGTATTTCTATTCCATTAGAACTTCGAATGGATTGAACCAAATTATAGTCACCGTCAAAATATCCGATATTAGGAACGAAATAAGGTTTACAACGCAATTTCCGAGGTGAGGTCCCGGACCTTAGCAATTCAGGAAGATCGACAGTTATCTCGGGAGCAACACCTGCGGAAAAAATCAAAGGTTCTAGAAAAATCTCATCATCTTCATAGTCAAGCGTTTCAAAAACCGCAGGCCATATTGCCAATGCGATCTTTCTCCCCAGCATTGATCTATTTACACGTCCGTTACCAGCCGCGTGAAAGAACGGCGCCAGCGTCATTTCGATGTTGTCTGCGCGGCTCTTCCGCGCAGACAAGTTGAGCGGCACCGCCTCACCTTAGCTCTTGCGGTTGAATTTTCTCTCCCATAACCGCCATGGCATCCATTTTTTGGAAAACTTCCTGAAGCTCGGGAATCCATATTCCGGTGGCTTCATAGAAGGCTACGTGGCATGCCGCATAGCTACCGGTGTTCACTTTGCTAAAGATTTCATTGATTTTAGTGCCACCCGCCTCCTTCATAAACTCCTCAAGAGACATCTTGCGCGCGTCCTTGGTGGTGGTCGGCGAGGTATTCGCAGCAAATCCCATACTCATCATATTTCTCCTCGAGCTTAAGTTGCGGGATAATCCTCTATACCGAGAAATATATACACAGTTATAACAAATAATGCTACTATTAATTGTTTTTCTCGCATAATGGTGTTTTTGCAGGGGACTCTGACAAAATTCAAACAGCAGATTTGCGTGTATTCTCAACGCTCAATTGGAGAAAAATGATTGCAGCTTCGTCTGCATTTTCGCCGTCCATCTCGAAGATCGCAACGGCCGCTCCTGGCACGTCCCGGTCGCTGGAGCAGGAAACAGCAATGGCCGTGGTCTGCAAAGCTTTTCTCTCGGCCAACTCAACGGCCGCAGACCCCTCACTACACGCGCCCCTCCTCAACCGCATGGCAAGCCACCGTCGCCGTTCCGGCTTCGGCCGGGAGCGGGACTTCGGTTTTGCAGCGGTCGTTGGCGAGCGGGCATCTTGGGTGGAAGGCGCAGCCTGGTGGTGGATTGATGGGGTTGGGGATTTCGCCTTTGACCGGGGTGCGGGCGCGGCCGGACATGTCGAGGTCGGGCACGGCGTCGAGCAGCATGCGGGTATAGGGGTGCTTCGGGGTGGCGAAGAGGTCGGCGGCGGGCGCGATTTCCACGATGCGGCCCACATACATGACCCCGATGCGGGTCGCCATGTGACGGACTACGGCGAGGTCGTGGGAGATGAACAGATAGGTGAGGTCGAACTCGTCCTGCAGGTCGCGCATCAGGTTGAGAATCTGCGCCTGCACCGAGACGTCGAGCGCTGAGGTCGGCTCGTCGCAGACGATAAAATCCGGGTTAGAGGCGAGCGAGCGGGCGATGCAGATGCGCTGGCGCTGGCCGCCGGAAAATTCGTGGGGGAACTTGACCCCGTCGCGCGGGTCGAGGCCGACCAGGGTCAGAAGCTCGCCGACGCGCTTGTCGATCTCCGCGGTGCCCTTGGCGAGCCCGAAAGCGAGAATCGGCTCGGCGATGATGCGCTTGACCCGCCAGCGCGGATTGAGGCTCGCATAAGGGTCCTGGAAGATCATCTGGATGCGCCGGCGCAGCCTGCGGCGCTCACCTTCCGACGCCCGGTCGGTCATGTGGACCCCGGCAATGGCGATATCGCCCGCCGTCGGCTCCAACAGGCCGACCACCATCTTGGCGACCGTCGATTTGCCGGAGCCGGATTCGCCGACAAGCGCGAAGGTCTCGCCCTTTTTCATGGCGAAGGAGACGTCGGTGACGGCGTTCAAGAACAGCTTCTCTTCGCGCTCGATGACCCGGTTGAGCCAGGGCTTGGAGACGTCGAAGATACGGGAGAGATCTTCCACCTTAATCAGGGTATCGGCGCTCATGAGGCGGCCTCCGTCGCCTTTTCTTCAGAATGCAGCCAACAAGCCACTTCACCGGTTCCGGTCGGTTCCGGGTCCGGCCGTTCCCGGCCGCAGCGGTCAAAGGCCTTGGCGCAGCGCGGATGAAAGGCGCAGCCGGGGGGAATGGAATCGAGCCTGGGCATGGAGCCGGGGATTTGCATCAGCCGGGCGCCGTGATCCTCCAGGGTCGGGATCGACCCCATCAGGCCGACCGTATAGGGGTGTCTTGGATGTTGCACCACTTCGCGCACCGGGCCGATTTCGGCGATGCGGCCTGAATACATGACCGCCACCCGGTCGGCGGTCTCAGCGATCACGCCCATATCGTGGGTGATCAGCATGACGGCGGCGCCGCGCTCGTGACACAGGCGTTTGAGCACGGCGATGATCTGCGCCTGCACCGACACGTCGAGCGCGGTGGTCGGCTCGTCGGCGATCACCAGGTCAGGCTCGGCGCATAAAGCGAGAGCGATCACCACCCGCTGGCGCATGCCGCCGGAAAATTCGTGCGGATAGGCGTCGATGCGCGCCCGGGCCGCCGGGATGCCGACTTCCTCAAGCAGGGCGATCGCCCGTTCGCGGGCTTCATCGGCGGACACGTTGAGATGGGTGGTGATGGTCTCGGTCAATTGCCGGCCGATGCGGTAGAGCGGATTGAGGCTTGTCAGCGGATCCTGGAACACCATGCCGATCTTCTTGCCGCGGATGCGGCGCATGGCTTCCAGCGGCAGGTTGTCGATGCGCTGGCCATTGAGGTGGACCTCGCCCGCGGCAATGCGGCCCGGCGGCTCCAACAGGCCGATGACCGCGGTGCCGGTGATCGACTTGCCGGCGCCGGATTCGCCGACCACGCCGAGCACCTCGCCCTCCTCGATATCGAAGGAGACCCCGTCAATGGCCGTCAGAATGCCCCGCCGGGTGGGGAATTCGACTTTCAGGTTCCGAACAGAGAGTACGGCCATCGGATTATCTCAATTTCGGGTTCAAGGCGTCGCGCAGCCAGTCGCCCAGAAGGTTGACGGCGAGCACCAAAACGGCAAGCGCGATGCCGGGGAAAATGGTGATCCACCATTCGCCGGAAAACAGGAAGTCGTTGCCGATACGGATCAACGTGCCGAGCGACGGCTGGGTCGGCGGGAAACCGACGCCCAGAAACGACAAGGTGGCTTCCAGGATGACGGCGAGCGCCAGGTTGATGGTGGCAATGACGAGGACCGGGCCGATGACGTTGGGCAGGACGTGCCGCAGCATGATGGCGATCGGGTGAATGCCGATCAGCCGCGCGGCCTGCACATACTCCTTGTTCTTCTCCACCAGGGTGGAGGAGCGCACCGTGCGGGCATATTGCACCCAAAACGACAGGGCGATGGCGACGACGATGACCCAATAGGCAGTGGATTCCCGGTCGAGCCCCTTCCAGATGCCGTGCACCGTGCCGTCGATCAAAAGGGCGATCAGGATCGACGGGAAGGTGAGCTGGACATCGGCGATGCGCATGATCACCGCGTCGACGCTGCCACCGGCATAACCGGCGAGCAGGCCAAGGCCGATACCCAGGATCGCGGCGAAAATCACGCTGACGAAACCGACCGAGAGCGAGATGCGGGCGCCATACATGAGGCCGGAGAGCAGATCCCGGCCCTGGTCGTCGGTGCCCAAGAGAAAGCGCGCATCGCCGTCCGCCATCCAGACCGGCGGGATCAGGCTGTCCAGCAGGTCGACGCTGGCGAGATCGAACGGATTATGCGGCGCGATCCACGGCGCGAACACGGCGGTAAGGAAATAAATCGCCGTTATGACCGCGGCCAGCATGGTCACTTTCGATTGCTTGAAGGAATAGAAGATGTCGCTGTCGAGCGCCCGGTGCAGCAGGCTGCGGGACTGGGCTTCGGCGACGGCTTCGACGGGGCTCGTTTGATCTTGTGTCGCCATGGTTCTATGCCCTCGTCCGCGTGATGCGGATGCGCGGATCGACCGCCACATAAAGAATGTCGACCAGCAGGTTGATCACCACGAACAGGAAGGCGATCAACAGGAGATAGGCCGCCATGATCGGGATATCGACATTCTGTACCGCCTGCAGGAACAACAGGCCCATGCCCGGCCACTGGAACACGGTCTCGGTGATGATGGCGAAGGCGATCACGGAGCCGAGCTGCAGGCCGGTAATGGTGATCACCGGCACCAAGGTGTTTTTCAGGGCATGGCCGAAATTCACCGCGCGGGCCTTCAGGCCGCGGGCGCGGGCGAATTTGATATAGTCGGTGCGCATGACTTCCAGCATTTCGGAGCGCACCAGGCGCATGATCAGCGTCATCTGGAACAGGCCGAGGGTGATTGCCGGCATGATCAGCGCCCGGATGCCGGAGGCGGTCAACAGGCCGGTCGACCAGAATCCCAGATCGACCACCTCGCCGCGGCCGAAGGACGGCAGCCATTGCAGGTTCACCGCGAACAGGAAGATCAGTAATATGCCGATCAGAAAGGTCGGCAGGGAAATGCCGATCAACGACACGGTGAGGAAGAATTTCGACAGCCAGGATTCCCTTTTCAGGCCGGTATAGACGCCCATGGGAATGCCGACGACCATGGCGAAGACCACCGAAACCAGGGACAATTCCAGGGTCGCCGGCAGGCGGTCGCCGATCATTTGCGCCACGGGCTGCTTGAACTGGTAGGAAATGCCGAAATTGAATTGCGCCGCATTGGCGGCGAAGCGCAGGAACTGAATAAGAACGGAATCGTTCAGCCCCAGGCGTTCCCGCAACGCTTCGCGCTCGGCGATCGTCGTTTCAATGCCGACCAATTGGTTGACCGGGTCGCCGACATAGCGAAACATCAAAAACGCGATCAGCCCGACCACGAACATGACGAGCACCGCCTGCACCATGCGGCGGATAATAAAGGCGAGCATGAAAGTCGGCCTATCCTTTGCCCCTTGACGTCACAGGCCGCCCTGACGGATCGCTATCCGTCGGCCCCGCGGCCCGAAGAGCCGGACGCGTACGCCCGGCTCCGTTTTCATAGCACCTGATCGGCGCGCTTATTTCTTCATCACGTGGTAAAACATGAACTGGTTGTCGGCGCGCTGCTTCAGCTCGATATTGTCCGACACGCCCCAGGCCAGGCCCTGCTGATGCAGGGGAATGTGATTGATCTCCTCATGGGCGATCTTGAAGGCCTCGGCGATCATGTCGTCACGCTTGGCCGCGTCGTTTTCCACCAGGATCATCTTGGTGAGTTCGTCGACCTTTTCGTTGCAATAGCCGCCCAGATTGAACGGGCTGCCCTTGCCCTTGTCGTCGCGGCAATTCATCAGGTTCGACAAAACGTTCCAGCTATCGAATGATCCCGGGGTCCAGCCAAGCAGGAAGAACGAGGTGTCGTAACCGCCCGACGGCAGCACCTTGGCGAAGTATTTCGACTTCGGCTGGGCGTTCAGGTTCACCTTGACGCCGATCTTGGCCATCATGGAGACCACGGCCTGACAGATCGCTTCGTCGTTGACGTAGCGGTCATTCGGGCAGTCCATACCGACTTCGAAGCCATCGGCATAGCCGGCATCGGCCATCAACGTCTTGGCGGCTTCCACGTCATAGGGGTGGCGGGAGAACGCGTCGGACTTGGAGAACAGGAACGGCGAGATCATGATTGCCGACGGGGTCGACAGGTCGCGCATCACCTTCTTCTTGATCGCCTCGATGTCGATCGCCTGATAGAAGGCCTTGCGCACGCGGACGTCCTTGAACGGGTTCTTGCCCTTGATGTTGGAATAGAGCAATTCGTCGCGCTTCTGGTCCATGCCCAGGAAGATGGTGCGCAGTTCCGGCCCGGTCAGCGCCCTGGTGCCGGCATTGTCGTTGACCCGCTTGATGTCCTGCACCGGCACCGGATAGACCATATCCAATTCACCGGACAGCAGAGCCGCGACGCGGGTGGCGTCGGAGGCGACCGGGGTGAATTCAACACCGGTCAGATTGTGCGCCTTGTTGGCCGCGTTCCACCAATCGTCATTGGTCGCGAAGACGGTCTTGACGCCGTTTTCGTGGCTGACCACCTTGAAGGGGCCGGTGCCATTGGCGTTGAGCGACGCGTAATTCGGGTTCTCGTCGGATGCGGAGGTGACGGCGACCGTGTTGTTGGCTTCCGCCCATTCCTTGTCCATGATGCCCCAGGTGGACCATTCATAGTGCAGGATCGGATTGGGTCCGGGCAGGACGAAATCGACCGTGTGATCGTCCACCTTCTCCACCTTGACCTCGGCCTGGATGCGGGTCTTCAGGTCGGAGCCTTCCGAGCGCACGCGGGTGGCGGAGAACACAACGTCATCGGCTGTGAAATCGTTGCCGTTGTGGAACTTGACGCCCTTGCGCAGAAAGAACCGCCAGCGAGTGTCATCCACGATCTCCCAGCGTTCGGCGAGGCCGGGAATGATCTTCAGGTCCGGACCGCGGCGGATCAGGCCTTCATAGACATTGCCGAGGGTGCCGAGGGTGAACGTTTCGTTCAGGCTATACGGATCAAGGCCGCGCAAGGTGCCTTGAAAGGCGAATTTAAGGGTCTTGGCGGCGACCGGCGCTGCCGATACAGCCAGCAATGCGACGCCTACCACCAGTGCTCGTCTCAACATAATTACCTCTTTTTGGTTCGTTGATCGAAGATGTTTGTTTCGAGGAGAGGCCCTCCCAGGTATCCGTAATAAGACAGGGTTTGCGCCAAAGGTCCAGCTTTGTCGTTTGCCGGCGCCGCTATTTTCGACCGGTTGATAAATTTATGGCACTGGGGCACGGGCCTATCGAGGTTGACGGGCATTGAAGAGAAGCGCGTCCAGACAACCGCGCCCACAATCCGGTCGCGAACGGACTGTAGATGTCATACCAAGGGCGGTGACTTTTGACCCATTTGATGGGCCAGACCTGTCCTCGACCCCGATCGGGGATCGGTTCGTCGGCAAGGCGCGTCGCGCAGCGCGATACCGGCTATCGGGCAAGCGGCGCAACGCGGTCCGACGGGCCGATATGGCCCACCAACGGCCGGGTTGCTTTGGCCTCCTGACGGCCATGCGCTCCGCTTATGGTACACAAGCACCACTGCGCGAACCGCATGGCCGTCACAGACCAAATCAATCCCGGTCAAATGGGTCAAAAGTCACCGCCCTTGGTATCATGCATCGGCGCTGACCGTGTGGGGATCACATATCTGTCATACTACGCTGTCTTTGCCCGGCTTGACCGGGCAATCCAGTAACCAGCACATTATATTGTGAAAACAAGACCTTACCGTTATTCATCAATCGTCAACCGGGGTGTCTACTGGATCGCCCGGTCAAGCCGGGCGAAGACAATGGTGGTGCTGACGGACGGGTAAACGCCGTATCGCGCGTGTCAGACGGGATGTGTCCGGCTCGTTTGATTGAACCTTTGCAACAGGAGCACTAACACCAACGGACACTAGTGGCCCTTGGTATAACCATAAGTGCCTATGGCATCCGGCGTCGCGCATCACGATATGGATTTATGGCCGGGTGAACATCGATTTCCAGGTCGCTGGCCCGATGCAATGGAGTGCTTTCATGGAGCAGGCAATACGCCGAACCTCGTTTTACGATCGAATGCTGGCGGTCCCCGACCATGTGCCAAAGGACATGGAGCGCTACTACGTTTATTGGAAGGTCTTCTACGCTCTGGCCGGTTTGGGTCACCTGTTCAGCCTGCAGATGTTCTGGCAGACCGGCGTTTACTTCATGGTCTATTTCAACATCTTCAGCGTGCTCCTTTTCATTGGCGCGTCGATCCTGTTGCGCCTTGGCTATTATCGAACCGCCTATTGGGGGGCGATTACCGAACTGGTGTTGCATGGCATCGCGGCGACCCTATGCGTCGGCCCCTCGTACAGCTTTCAGAACTTCGTCTTCCTGGTCCTAGTCCTGATCTTCATCCAACCGTTTTATTCGATGGCGATTTCCATGCTGCTGGCCGCGGTCACGCTGACCATCAGCGGTGTGTTGATGTATTACGCCGTCACCAATCCGCCGGTTTATGTCATCCCCGAATCCATGGCGACCAGCCTGATGGTGATGCCGATGGTCACTTGGCCGATCTTTTTGCTGGCTATGGTGTTGCCCTTCGTCCGCGCCTCGGCACGGGCGGAGCGGGAAGTCGCCGCCGCCTTCGGGGAAAGCGAGCGCCTGCTTCGCAATATCTTGCCGGAACCGATCGCCCGGCGCCTGAAAAGCACCGAGGGGATGATCGCCGACGATTTCGAGCGGGTGGCGATCCTGTTTGTCGATATTGTCGGCTTCACCCAGATGTCACAACGCCTGCAGCCGGCCGATGTGGTGTCGATGCTCAACGATGTCTTCAACGGTATCGATGATCTGGTGGAGAAATATGGCGTGGAAAAAATCAAGACGATCGGTGACGCCTATATGGTGGTGGCCGGCGTTCCCACACCGATCGCCGATCCCGACGACACCATTGCCCGCCTGGCGCTGGATATTCAGGCCGCGGTCTCGCATTTCAAGGAACCGGGATCCGGCCGGCCGGTCCGGGTGCGCATCGGCATCAATAGCGGCAAGGTGGTTGCCGGGGTCATCGGCCAGCGCAAATTCGCCTACGACCTGTGGGGCGACGCGGTCAATGTGGCCGCGCGCATGGAATCAACCAGCGCGGAGGGCCGGATCCAAGTGACCAGCGACTTCGCGGCGGGACTGGAAGACCGGTTCACATTCGAACCGCGGGGGGAAATCGAGGTCAAAGGCAAGGGCAAGCTGACCACCTGCTATTTGACCGGCGTCAAACGGCCTTGATCGCCCGGTCGTTGCGGGTGCTTTGATGTTTTTTGTACTATAATCTAATACCAAGGTGCCCCGGGGATGGGCGGTGATCGGCGCGTGCCGTTATAACGCGGCATTTAGCGAAACGTGCGAGAGCAAACCGGATCATGAGCGGTTGTTGCGATCAATCGGTGAAGTTCGACGGTCTTTCGGCCGATTACAAGCGACGCCTGTGGGTGGTGATTGCCATCAATGCGGCGATGTTCGCGGTCGAAATGATCGCCGGTCATATGGCCGGTTCGCAGGCATTGCAGGCCGATGCGCTCGACTTTTTCGGCGACGCGGTGACCTATGGCCTGTCCTTGGCCGTAATCGGCGCGCCCTTGACCGTTCGGGCGACGGCGGCTCTCGCCAAGGGGATCAGCCTGATGGCCATGGGTGTCTGGGTGCTCGGTTCGACGGTCTATCACGTGTTGATCCTCGGCGTGCCGCGGGCAGAAATCATGGGAGCGGTCGCGCTGCTGGCGCTCGCCGCCAACATGGCCAGCGTGGTCATCCTTGCGCGCTATCGGGACGGCGACGCCAATGTTCGCTCGGTGTGGCTGTGTTCGCGCAACGATGCCATCGGCAACCTGGCGGTGGTGATTGCCGCGCTCGGTGTCTGGGGCACGGCGAGCGGCTGGCCGGATTTGGTGGTCGCCGCGGCGATGGCGGCCCTGTTCTTGAACTCGGCGTATTTGATCCTGCGCCAGGGACTGGGCGAATATCGGGCCGGCCGGCAGAATGCGGCGCATGCGTCCGACGCGGTTGCCGGCGAGTAGGGCCCGGCACCGTCGTCATCGATCCTTCCACCAGGTTGAGAAGAAAACGGTGAGGGTGCCCTCGGGGACTTCGGCACCCTCACCGTGTGTCGCTTTTGGCTTTTGAGCCGAATTCCATATCCGCTACGGTCCGCGGCGTCGGGACGATGGCCGAAACCAGGGCGCTGGACAGGTTTGCGCCTCAGGCAGCGGTCCTGCGCGTCCGTCGGACAGGATCCGGTCGCCGGCCCTAATTGGCGACGCTTTGCGAAACCGTCACCAGGGCCACAACCATGGCCGCACTGATCAGCGTCAGGCAAATGACGGCGCAATCGGCCGTCCAACCGACGATACGGCGTTTGGCGGGATACGTGATCATTGCGGCCTCCCAGGCGGTTTCGACAATGCGGCGGACTTTAGGGCGGGCCCATTGAACCGGGTTGGAACGGCCCGTTCATTTGCCATTCAGGAACCCGGCCGGCCTAAGCGTGTTGGCCTTGCGGCCGCAATTTGAGGAAAGCCCCTTCCGTCCTGCCTGTACTACGCCGGACGGGGTGGATCGGATCAGCTTGCCTGGTCGATTAGCCGGCGCATGAAGGTTTCACCGGCCTGCATCTGCTCCAGGCTGATGAATTCGTCCGGCTGGTGGGCCTGGTCGATGGAGCCGGGGCCGCAGACGACGACCGAATAGCCGGCGCTTTGGAACTGTCCGGCCTCGGTGCCGTAAGACACCACATTGACCGAATTGTCACCGGTGATCAGGCGTGACAGACGCTCCGCCTCGCCATCCGGCTCCTGCTTCAATCCGGGCACGAAGGACCATTCGGAGATATCGACGCCGGCCTCGGGCGCCACCTGCTGCATGGCGGGCACCAATTCGCTGCGGATATAGGCCTGATAGCGGTCGAAAAAGGCCTCTGGGTCGTCATCGGAAATGGCGCGGATGTCGGTGAAGAATTCGCAATCCTTGGCGACGATATTGTGTGCCGTGCCGCCTTCGATGGTGCCGCAATGGATGGTGGTGTAGGGCGGGTCGAAGGGGCTGTTCGGGGCCGCCCGCTGACGGTTTTCCAGCATCATGTCATCAAGGAAGGTGACCAGGCGGGCGCCGGCTACGACGGCGCTGACACCGCGGTTGACCTGGCAGGAATGCACCGAATGGCCGGTCACATGGGTGCGGAAGGCCATGGTGCCCTTATTCTCGGTGACCACTTTCATCATGGTCGGCTCGCCGACGATGACGGCGCGCGGCTTGGGCAGGGTCTTCACCATGTCGGCGATCATGTAGGGGGCGCCGATGCAGCCGACCTCCTCGTCATAGGAAAGCGCGAAATGGATCGGCTGCTTGAGATCGGCGGCGAGCATATCGGGCACCAGGGCCAGGCCGATCGCCGAAAACGCCTTCATATCCGCGGTGCCGCGGCCGATCAGCAATCCATCGCGCTCGACCATTTGAAAGGGGTCGCTGGTCCAGTCCTGGCCGTCCACCGGCACCACGTCGGTATGGCCGGACAGAACGATGCCGCCGGTCGTGTCCGGCCCGACAGAGGCATAAAGATTGGCCTTGGAGCCGTCGTCATTGGGCACCAGCCGGCTTTCAACGCCATATTCGGCGAGATAGGCGTGGACGAAGCCGATCAGGTCGAGATTGGAGTCCCGGGAGACGGTGGGAAAGGCGATCAGCTTGTCGAGCATCTGGCTGGGTGTGTAGCGGCTTGGCAAGGGGGGCTCCTATGCGGGTCATTTGGATGACTACGATCTCGTGATTGCGGAGGATAGCGGTCAGAATTCGTTCCGTCACCCGGCGCGCGGCATGGGTTGACGCCGGGAGTTTCTGATCGGTTGTTTCGTGCCGCCGTAGTCGTACCGACGATCAGGATCGGGCCAATGCGGACGCCGAGACCGGGGTGTCGGATTGGGCGAGTGCCCGGCCCAGGGTCTCGAAATCCGGTATAGGGCAGACCCGAAGCGCGCTGCGGCGGCCGCGGACCTGCATTTCCACCAGGCTGTTCTCATCCACCGCAAGGCCGCCGGCATGGGCGACCTGGCGGGAGACGATCAAAACCACACCATAATCCTTGGTCGCCGATTCCAGGCGGCTTGCGGTATTTACCGTATCGCCCAATGCGGTAATGCCGGCGCGGCTTGAATCCTCGCCGGCGCCGGCGGCGCCGATGCGGCCGAGGATCGCCTGGCCGGCATGGATGCCGATACCGATCCGCAGCGGTTCGTCGAGATGACCGGCCAGATCCGCATTCAACGCGTCGAGGGCGCGACCCATGGCGGCCGCGGCCTCCAGGGCCTGGCGGCAGCCGATCCGGGCGCCGTCTGTCATGCCGAAAATCGCCATGATGCCGTCGCCGATATATTTATCCACATAGCCGCCGGCATTCTCGATGGCCTCCGTCATGGCGTCGAGATAGCGATTGAGAATGAACACCACGTCGTAGGACAGGCGGTGTTCGGAAATCGAGGTAAAGCCGCGAATATCGGAAAACAGGACGGCGACCGGCTGTTCGACGCCCCAGTGATAGGCGTCTCCAATGCTGTCGGGCGCGGCGACGGTCTCGCGCACCGGCATCATCGGCCGCACGGTCATGCTGGCGGCCGGCCGCACCTGGCAGGCAAGGCGCACATTTTCGTCGGCATCGATGCGTTTCAGAACCGCGGATTCGGCCTCGCTGGGCGGCGGCAGGTCGTCAAACCCGTCGACAATGGCCGTGCGGCAGGTGGAACAGCGCGCCCGGCCGCCGCATACCGATGCGTGGGGAATGCCGTTCATGCGGCTGATCTCCAGCAAGGTCGGGCCGGCCGCAGCGCGTATCCTGCGGTCGCCCGGATAGGTGACGGTCACCCGGGACCCGCGCAGGGAGAGCAAGAGGCGCACGCCGATGGCCGCCACCAGACCGACCAGGATGGCGATCAGGATCCACTCGGCCCAGTCGATCCATAACGTGAGATTGTCGAACTGCTCCTTGGTAAAAGTGCCCTCGTCGAGCCCGACCAGCCACAGGCGGCGGGCCGCATCGATCCATCCCCAGGTCGCCGCGAGCGGCAGGGCGACGGCCAGGGCGACAAGCACCGGGAAGGCGCGGCGATACCAGCGCCGCATGCGCAGCCAATAGTGCAGGCCGATCACCCCGTGCAGCCAAACCACCGAAAGCAGGAACGACTGGGAGAAGATCTCGGTCGGCCACAGGATCGACAATTCGTGGGTATAGGTGTCATTGAGACCATAGACCTGGTTGATGCCCCGGGTCGCCAGGATGTGGTGGATGAGATACCAGGGGATTGCCAGTCCGAGCACCAGTTGCACCGCCTCCCAGATCGGCATGCGCAGGGTGCGCCGGCGGATCGTCTTCCACAGGGCCAACGCCGCGTGGGTCAACAAGGCACCGTAGAGCAGTGCCGACCCGACCCAGGATCGCCAGACCGCGCGGCGAACATCCTGGAACAGTTCCAGCATCTCGAACGAGAAAACGCCGAGGGCGTGGTTGAGATAATGGGTGACGACGAAGACCATCAGGATCAGGCCGGACGCGAGGCGGATCTTCTGTAGGAGATCGCCGCTGCCGGGCAGCTTGGCCGGTCCGGAAACCCGGCCGCGCCGTGGTTGTTCGATCGGTATGTCGCTCATGGTGTCGTCAATGATGCGCCTATCGATAATTCCCACGTATAATAGTGCGTTCTATACGCGATGCACCCCGTATTGGATCGCTTCGAGGAGAGTTTCCGGATCGTTTGTCATATGGCTGGTGTAATGGCGACATACATCGGGTCGCATTACAGACAGCAATAATATACCCCACTGCCTCTGTCATTGCCCGGCTTGACCGGGCAACCCAGTACACTACGTGTTTATTGTTTGAAAACATGGCGTTATCGCGGTGTATAAACCAGAAAACTCGGTGGCTACTGGATGCCCCGGTCGGAGCCGGGGCATGACAGTATGGTGGGCCTGGTCGGTCCCAGGCAAAGACGCGCGGATTACTTCGTTATCAGATTGGACGGTAATAGATCTGTGATCTCCGCAGGTTAATCGGGCGGCATCCTATTCGTCGGGCTTCCAAAGGCGACCCGGATCGAAGGCGTGCAAGTCCTTCAGCAGGTCCACGAAGGCGCGGCATTGATGCTCGATCGCCTGGGCGCCCTTTGCCGCCTTGGCGATGGCCGCGTTACCGACCACGCCGGCCGGGTTGAGGTCCTGTGCCTTCCAGCCGAACTGCACCGGGCCATGGCCGCGCAAATGGGTGAATTCATCGGTAAAATCGCGCTGGGCGGAGTGAAAGTCCCGCGCCTCATCCATTTTCACCAGGTCCGGCCGCAGATGCAGCATCATCGCCGTTTCCACCTCGCCGCCATGGATGCCGTTGGCCAGTTCGTCAGCGGGGAACAGGTCGTCCGGCAGGCCGAAGCGGAACCAGCCGGTGGCGACGCATAGCATGTCGAACCGGACCCGCAATTCGCGCGCGACGATATCGATGATCGGCACATTGCCGCCATGGGAATTGATCAGCACGAGCTTGCGAATGCCGGCCCGGTGGACGCATTCGCCGAGTTCGATCCAGGCTTTCGTCACCGTGTTCCAGGATAGAGTCAGGGTGCCCGGCGACGAGATGTGCTCGTTGGACTTGCCGACGGCCTGGACCGGCAGCACCGTGACCGGCAGGTCGCCAGGCATCAATTCCAGGCTGCGGCGGATGCAGCCCTCGGCAATGCAGGTATCGGTATAGACCGGCAGATGCGGCCCGTGCTGCTCGATGGCACAGACCGGAAGCACGGCGATCCAGGCGCTGGTGTCACCGGCAAAGTCCGGGCTCGTCATGTCATGCCAATAGGGTTTCGGCAGCATCCATTCTCTCCAAGCGGGATTGTCGCCTCGGCGCGATAGTTCGGTTCCGACATATGAGTGCCCTGATCGAAAACAAACTTCAACGACCTCTGTGTCATGCTGCGAACTATCTTTGTGTCATCCCGTGCGCGGTGCGGCGCGAAGTGCCGCTCCGCAGACACGGGATCTGGCGGCAAAACCAGCCGTCCCATTGGCGAGATCCCGGTGTCTGCGCAGCTGCATTCCATGCTGCGGCGCGCACGGGATGACGCGGAGAACTTGTGGCGGAAAATTCAAAGGCACAACTCTAAACCCGCGCCGCGGTGGCTTCGACTTCGACCAGGAATTCCGGCCGGGTGAAGCCTGTGACGATGACCAGGGTCGAGGCCGGCGGCGGCGTGCCCATATAGCGGTCGCGCACCTGCATATAGCCGGTGAAGTGGTCGCGGCTTGTAACGAAGGCGTTGAGGCGGATGATGTCCGACAGGACCATGTCGGCCTCGGCGAGGATCGCGGCGATGTTCTCAAAGCATCGGGCGGTCTGCGCCTCGACCGTCTCCGGCACATGGTCGTCCGGGTCGACGCCGAGTTGCCCGGAGGTCACCACCAGCCGCGCCCCGGCGGGCACGGCGATGCCGTGGCTGTAATTGCCGAATGGCGGACGGATCGACGCCGGAACGAGCGGGGTCATGGCACCCTCCTGGACTTAAGGCATCGGTCGACCACGCGGGATTATCTGACGGTGCCTTGTGGTCGACCGATGCTCCAGGCCCGGCACGCTATTGCGCGCCAATCGGGCTGACAAGGGCGCGATCATTAAAAAAATTGCGTCAAATGGCGCTATATTAGCGCCGCCCGATGGCCTATATCTGATCCTGGTTCGGCGGTTTTGGAGCCGAAATTAGGGTATTATGGACACTGCCATCAGGAAGGCGGAGGAGGTATCTCATGAAACATCTCGCACTTGCATTCGGCGTTGCCGCCGGGGCGCTGATCACAACCCATGCGGCGGCGCTGGAAAAGGTCAAATTCGGCACCAATTGGGTGGCCGAGGCCGAGCATGGCGGCTTCTATCAGGCCGTGGCCGACGGGACTTACGAAAAATGCGGCCTGGAGGTGGAAATCGTTCCGGGCGGTCCGCAGGTCAACAATCGGGCGTTGATGCTTGCCGGCAAGATCGACTTTCACATGGGCGGCAACATGTTGTTCGCCTTTTCGGCGGTGGAGCAGAACATTCCCTTGAAGGTCATTGCCAGCTTCTTCCAGAAGGAGCCGCAGGTGATCATGACACATCCCGGGCAGGGGCTCGATACCTGGGAGAGCCTGAAATCGATCGACCTGTTGATCGGCAATAACGGCTATCAGAGTTTTTATCAGTGGATGATCGCCGAGTTCGGTTTTACGGCAGAGCAACGCAAACCCTACACCTATAATGCCGCGCCGTTCCTGGCCGACAAGCGCTCCGGTCAGCAGGGCTACGTAACGTCGGAACCGTTCACCATCGAACGGGAGGGCGGCTTCAAGCCGAATATCTTCCTGATGGCCGATCACGGCTTCGACACCTATTCGACCACGGTGGAAACCATGGAAAAGACTCTGCAGGAGAAACCGGATGCGGTGAAATGTTTCATCGACGGCTCGGCGATCGGTTGGGTGAATTATCTTTATGGCGATTCCAAAGCGGCCAATGACCTGATCCGCAAGCATAATCCGGACATGTCCATGGAGCAGATCCTCTATTCGATCGACAAGATGAAGGAATTCGGCATCGTCGATTCGGGCGATTCGGAGACGCTGGGCATCGGCGCCATGACCGATGAACGCCACAAAAGCTTCTTCGACAAGATGGTCAAGGCCGGTGTCGTCAAGGGCGATATCGACTACAAGAAGACCTATATCCTGGACTACGTAAACAAGGGCGTGGGCGTTGACCTGAAGAAGAAACTGCTGGGGAACTGACCGTCGCACATGGCCAGATGTTTCAGGACGGGCACCGGCGGGGCGTGGCCATGACCAGCGCCGTCGATGCCGCCTCAATCGGTGGCGCGAAAGCCGGCCCGCCGATCGTATCCCTGCAATCCATTTCGAAAACCTTCTCCAACGGGACGGTCGCGTTGCGCGACATGTCGCTGGACGTGCATCCGGGCGAGTTCGTCAGCCTGCTCGGGCCGTCGGGCTGCGGCAAGTCCACGGCGCTGCGGATCATTGCCGGGCTCGGGTCGCCCACCACCGGCCGGGTCGCCTGGCCGTCGGAAGGCGAGCCGGCAAAGTCTGCGACGGATCACGAAATCGGCTTTGTGTTCCAGGAACCGACCCTGATGCCCTGGGGTACAGTGTTCAAGAATGTGTGGACGCCGCTGCGGTTGAAGGGGATCGGCCGCGGCCAGGCCCGCGACGATGTCATGACCGCCCTGGAAATGGTCGGCCTGGAGAATTTCGCCGACAGCTACCCGCGGGAACTTTCCGGCGGCATGAAAATGCGCGTCTCGATCGCCCGGGCGCTGGTCACCAAGCCGAAGATCCTGTTGATGGACGAGCCGTTCGCGGCGCTCGACGAAATCACCCGCTTCAAGCTGAACAACGACCTTCTGCATTTGTGGGAGACGTTCGGATGGACGGTGATTTTCGTCACCCATTCGGTGTTTGAATCGGTCTATCTGTCGAACCGGATCGTGGTGATGGCGGCGCGGCCTGGGCGGGTGGTCGACGACATGGCGATTGACGCGCCCTATCCGCGGGGCGACGCGTTTCGCACCTCCGATGTTTACAATGCCCATTGCCGGCGCGCTTCGGAAGCGCTGCATGCGGCGATGGGTGCCGTCGAGGAGGTCTGACATGACCGTCGACACGGCGCCAACCGGATTACCGGCGGCGGAGCCGGTGATCGTCGACGAAGCGGAAATGCGCCGCGCGCGGTCGGCAAGGATCCACCGCATTGCCCGCTACGTCCTGCCGGTCATCGTCATGGCGATCATGATCGGCCTATGGCATTTCTGCGTCGTCTATTTCGAGATCAAGCATTTCATCCTGCCCGGGCCCGGCCTTGTCTTTCAGACCCTGGTGCAGGATTGGCATATCCTGTTCCCGGCGCTCTATACCACATTGGGCATCACCTTCGGTGCCCTGGCGATCGCCATATTGGGCGGGGTGGGCATCGCGGTGCTGTTCGCCCAGTCCAAGTGGATCGAGATGTCGTTTTTCCCGTTTGCGGTGATCCTGCAGGTGACGCCGATTATCGTGATCGCGCCGCTGATCTTCATTTATGTGGATTCCAAGGTGGCGGGACTGTTGATCTGCGCCTGGATCGTCGCCTTCTTTCCGATTTTATCCAACACCACGATGGGGTTGAATTCGGCCGATCACAATCTGCGCGACCTGTTCCAGCTCTACGGCGCCAATCGCTGGCAGACGCTCGTCTTTCTGCGCCTGCCGGCGGCGCTGCCGTTTTTTCTCGGCGGGCTGAAAATCGCCGGCGGCCTGTCGCTGATCGGGGCGATCGTCGCGGAGTTCGTGGCCGGCACGGGCGGTGTGGGATCGGGGCTTGCCTTCCGCATCCTGGAAGCGTCCTACCGGCTCAATGCGCCGCGGGCCTTTGCCGCCATTATCCTGATCATCATTACCGGCATCCTGATCTTTACAGCCACCAGCCTGCTGTCCCATCTTATCCTGCGCAAATGGCATGAAAGCGCGCTGAAGCGGGAAAGCTGATGCTGGCGGCGGTCGACCGGGACATAAGGGCGGCGGCCGACACCATTGTGCTGCGCAATGCGACCATTCCGGCCTGTCTCATGGAGCAGCCGATAAAGGGTGCCGACGCGGAAGGATTGGTGCGGGCCGACCTGGCGATTGCCGGCGGCCGGATCGCGGCCCTTGCCGAACCCGGCCGACTTCCGGCGGATGATGCCGGTCCGCGGGTCGATCTGGACGGCGGCATGGTGTTGCCGTGCTTCGTCGACATGCACACCCATCTCGACAAGGGGCATATCTGGGCAAGGCGGCCGAATCCGGACGGGACCTTTGCCGGCGCCATCGCCGCCGCGATTGACGATCGGACGGACAATTGGACGGCTGAGGATCTTCGCCGGCGCATGGATTTCGCCTTGCGCTGCGCCTTTGCCCACGGCACGGCCATGATGCGCACCCATCTCGACAGCGAGCCGCCGCACCTGGACCTTACCTGGCCGATTTTCGACACATTGCGGCGCGACTGGCATGGCCGGATCACACTGCAGGCGGTGGCGCTGATCGATTTCAACCTGGCGCTTGATCGGGCGGCCCTGGAGGACGTGGCGGCCACGGTTCGGCGCTATGACGGCGTGCTCGGCGGCTTCGTTTATAAAGCGCCCCATCTGCAGGCGCGGCTCGACCGGTTGTTTCGCTGCGCCGCTGATTTCGGACTTGATCTCGACCTGCATGCGGACGAGACCGGCGATCCGCAAGCCGTGAGCCTGCGCGCCATTGCCGAAACGGCGCTATCGATCGGATTTGAAGGCCGCATCGTGGTCGGTCATTGCTGTTCGCTCGCCAGGCAGGCTGATGACGACGTCAAACGCACCCTCGACCTGGTGGCGAAGGCGAAGATCACCATCGTCAGCCTGCCGCTTTGCAACATGTACCTGCAAGATCGATTGGCCGGCCGCACGCCGCGCTGGCGTGGGGTGACGCTGGCCCATGAGGCGGCCGCCCGCGGGATCGCGCTGGCCATCGCGTCGGACAATATCCGCGATCCGTTTCATGCTTATGGCGACCTCGATATGATGGAGGTCTACCGGGAGGCGACGCGGATCCTGCATTTCGATCATCCGGTGGGCAACTGGCCGCGAAGCGCCACGTCAATTCCGGCCGCGGCCATGGGAGATCGGCGCCACGGGTTGTTATGCGTCAATGCGCCGGCCGATCTGATCTGCTTTTCTGCCCGCAGCTACTCCGAATTGCTGTCGCGGCCGCAATCGGATCGGATTGTCATTCGCGGCGGCAGGGCGATCGACGGTGACCTGCCGGACTATCGCGCGCTCGACGAACCGACGAATATCGACTGAGGGAGGAACGGGATGACCAACCTGGAAAAACTGAAGGCCGAACTCAGTGACTTTCGGATTGAGGAAAACGCGGCCATCGTCAAGCAGAAGAGCCGCGACTTTTTCTGGTATTCGCCGGTCTTGAAGCGCCAATTGGACCATATCACGGCCGATCTGGTGGTCAGTCCGGAGTCCCAGGATGACGTGATCGCTGTTATGAAGGCCTGTTTCCGCCATGACGTACCAGTGACAGTGCGCGGCGCCGGCACGGGCAATTACGGCCAGGCGATGCCGCTATCGGGCGGTGTGGTGCTCGACCTGTCGCGGATGAACGCGATTACCGCGCTCAAGCCCGGATCGGTGGTGGCCGAGCCCGGTGTCATCATGCATGATATCGACGAGCGGGCGCGCGAGGACGTCGGCCGGGAATTGCGCATGCATCCCTCGACCCACCGCACGGCGACGATCGGCGGCTTCATCGCCGGCGGATCGGGCGGTGTCGGGTCCATCCGTTGGGGGGGATTGCGCGATCTTGGCAATATCATCCGGCTGCGCGTGGTGACCATGGAGGCGGAGCCGCAGGTCCTCGACCTGACCGGCGAGGACATCCATAAAGTGTCCCACGCCTATGGCACCAACGGCGTCATTACCGAAGTGGAAGTGCCGTTGACGGCGGCGCATGACTGGGTCGACGTCCTGATCGGATTCGACGACTTTTCACAGTGCATCACTTTCGCCAATGATCTGGGCAATCAGGACGGCATCCTGACCAAGAATATCGCCGTCGTCGCGGCGCCGGCGCCGGAGGATTATTTTCTGCGTCACAAGAAGTTCCTGCAATCGGGACAGCATCTTTGCATTGTTGTCGCGGCGCCGTTTGCGTTGGCGGCCCTTGATTCCTTCGTCGCCCGGTCCGCCGGCCAGACCGTTTTCCGCTCCGACGCGGCGACGGCCGACGAGATGAAAGGCCTGCCGCCGGCCTATGAACTGGCCTGGAACCACACCACCTTGCGCGGGCTCCGGGTCGATCCGTCGATCACCTATATGCAGATCCTCTATCCCTATCCCGATCACCTGGAGCGGGTGGAAACGATGACCCGCCTTTTAGAGGGAGAGGTGATCACACATTTGGAATTCGTGCGCTTCGACGGCAACGTGACCTGTTTCGGCCTGCCGATCGTGCGGTTTTCATCGGAGGAGCGGCTGGACGAAATCACCCGACTGTTTGAAGACAATGGCTGTCCGGTTTTCGATGCCCATCGCTATACGCTGGAGGAGGGCGGCATGAAACAGACCGACGCCGTGCAACTGGCCTTCAAGCGTGACGCCGATCCCAAGGGGCTGCTCAATCCGGGCAAGATGATTGCCTGGGAGGATCCGGATTTCGATTATCGGGCGCAGAAGGTCTATCTGTTTCCCGGCCTGCAGCCGGCTGATTGACTGTTTGGCCTGGTATTGTGATTGATAAACAGGTGTTACAATGACTTTCCGTCATCCCGTGCGCGGGGCACCATGATAATGGTGCGGCGCAAACACGGGCTCTAGAACGCCGAGCATGATCGCCAGATCCCGTATCTGCAGCGCATCACTGCGTGCTGCGCGGCGCACGGGATGACGCAGAGAGGTTCCGAAAGGAATTTCAGGATCATATCACCAGGAATATGTATGCGCGCCCTTGTAGTTTATTGCCATCCCCGTCCGGATAGTTTTTCGGCGGCGTTGCGGGATGCGGTGATCGGCGCGCTGAATGAAGCCGGACATGAGGTTCGGCTTATCGACCTTTATGGGGCGAATTTCGACCCGGTGATGGGGCCTCAGGAGCACCTGGACTACATCCATGAGCAGCGCAATCAGGCCTATATGGCCGACCAGATCGCGCTTATCAAATGGTGCCAGTATCTGGTCTTCGTCTATCCCACCTGGTGGTATGGCCCGCCGGCCATGCTGAAGGGCTGGCTCGACCGGGTCTGGGTGCCCCATGTGACCTTTGCCATGCCGACGGAAACGACGCCGATCCGGCCGAATATGCTGCATGTCGAGAAAATCGCGGTGATCACCACCTGCGGCGCCACCTGGTGGATTTCCAAGCTGATCGGGGAACCGGGGCGGCGGATGCTGTTGCGCGGCATTCGCGCCCTGTGCCATCGGCGCTGCAAGACGCTCTATATGGCGCTCTACAAGATGGATACGTCCACCCACGCCCAGCGGCAGGCCTATCTGGAGCGGGTGGCACGTAAGGTTGGCGCGCTATAACACCGGCCCGCGGTCTTGACCCAATCTCAGGCCGGAGCGCCGTGATCGGCGCCGGCAAACAGGATGCGGCTCAACCTGGTGCAGGCTTCCTTGTGGAAGGCAAGCGCATCGGTGTCCAGGTCCGCTTTCGGCCGCGGCACCGGATCGAAATGGCCGTGGATATCGGCCCCGCGCACCAATAGGGCCGCGGTCCGGCCGCCGATCTGCCGGCAATAGGTGGGGATATAGCGGATGACGAAGCCATAGCGGGGCCTGTCCGACCGGTTGGCCTCAGATCCGTGGATGATCAGCACGTGATGGAGCGACATTTCGCCCGGCTGCAACTCGATGTCGACCGCATCCTCTTCGCGCACATCGACCCGGACTTCCTGGCCACGGGTGAGCATGTTGTTGTCGGCGAAGCTGTCGTCATGGGCGATCTGGCCCTTTGCGTGGCTGCCCGGAACCACCCGCATGCAGCCATTTTGCCGGGTGCTTTGGGTGATCGCGACCCAGGCGGTGACGATGTCCGGCGGCTCCAGTCCCCAATAGGTCAGGTCCTGATGCCAGGAGACATAGTTCGGATCGCGGGCGTCCTTATTAAAGAAGGCGGCGGACCAGCACAGGATGTCGGGGCCGATAACCGTTTCCACCTGATCGAGAATATTGTCATTGCAGACCAGATCGAAGAGCTGCGGCACCAGATAGTGGATATTGGTCCCCAGATAGGTGGCCTTGTCGGCCCGCTCGCGGCGGCGCAATTCGTCGATTTTTGCTTCTACCGCACCGGCCTCATCCGCCGACAAGACCGGCAAAGGGCTCAAATAGCCCTGTTCCTGATAGAGGTCGTTGGCCATGATTTCCCCTTTCCAAGCTTAGCGCATCGCGTGCGAACCCGGTCCACGCCTTAAGCCTTTACGAAAAATCCGATTTTGCAAGCAAAAGACGCGGGTTCCAGTCGTCAGATGACGTCTGCAATTGGCGCATGGCCTGCGCTCGAATGGCCAATTCCGGATGGGGGCTTGAAATTCGGCGCCGAACGGGTTGCGATGGCCGGCGCGGCGCGTTCCGGGGGATCGATGCTCCAGGCGCTTGACGAGGGCAGGGGACATGCAATTTCATCTGAACGGGTTCAATCCCGGTGATCCGGAAATCCACGAGGCGACCGAACGGCAAGACGCACAACGCTCCGAGGATGGGGCCGACTTGGTCGATGTCCTGATCGTCGGCTGCGGACCGGCCGGCCTCACCCTGGCGGCGCAATTATCGGCCTTTCCGTCGATCAAGACGCGGATCATGGAACAGAAATCCGGGCCATTGCTCTACGGTCAGGCCGACGGCATTGCCTGCCGCACCATGGAGATATTCCAGGCATTCGGTTTCGCCGACAAGGTGCTGAAAGAAGCCTATTGGGTCAACGAAACCACGTTCTGGAAACCGGACGAGACGAAACGGACCAATATTACCCGCAGCGACCGGATCCAGGATACCGAGGACGGGCTCTCCGAAATGCCCCATGTGATCTTGAGCCAGGCGCGGGTGCATGACTTCTACCTGGACATCATGCGCAATAGCGCGACGTGGCTTGAACCGGATTATGCGTGCCGTCTCGTTGACCTCAAAATCGACAATGCGGCGGCGCTCGCGGATGAGGATGCGGCCTATCCGGTGACCGCCACATTCGAATGCATCGACGCGGAACGGCTCGGGCAGACGGTCACGATCAAGGCGCGCTATGTGGTCGGCTGCGACGGGGCGCGCAGCACCGTGCGAGAAGGCCTTGGCCGGTCCATGCATGGCGATTTCGCGAACCAGGCCTGGGGCGTGATGGATATTCTGGCGGTCACGGATTTCCCGGATATCCGCCTGAAAACGGTTGTCCACTCGGCCAATGAAGGCAATTTGCTGATCATTCCCCGGGAGGGCGGCTATCTGGCCCGGCTTTACATCGAGCTCGACAAATTGAAGCAAGACGAGCGGGTCGCCAGCAAGAACATCACCATCGATCACCTGATCTCCGCGGCGCAACGCATCCTTCATCCCTACAAGCTGGAAGTCCAGGAGGTGGCCTGGTGGTCGGTCTATGAGATCGGCCAGCGGCTTTGCGACAAGTTCGACGATGTGCCCGACGGGGAGATGGATGCGCGGTTTCCCCGCGTCTTCATTGCCGGCGATGCCTGCCACACCCATAGCCCGAAGGCCGGCCAGGGCATGAATGTCTCCATGCGCGACGCCTTTAATCTGGGCTGGAAACTGGCCGCGGTCCTGCGGGGACAGGCGTCGCGGCGGATCCTGCATACCTATTCGGCGGAACGGCAGACGGTGGCCAAGGAACTCATCGATTTCGATCGCGAGCTTGCCAAGATGTTCAGCGCGCCGCCGAAAGCGTCCGACGACGCGGAGGGCGAGGGGGTCGATCCGGCCGAGTTCCAGGATTATTTCGTCAAGCATTTGCGGTTCACCGCCGGGACCATCATCCAATACTATCCGTCGCTGATTTCCGGCGAGCCGACCCACCAGCATTTGGCGCGGGGCCTGACGATCGGCCGGCGTTTTCATTCAGCGCCGGTGATCCGGCTTGCCGACGCCAAGCCGATCGAACTCGGACACACGGTCGATGCGGACGGGCGGTGGCGGCTCTTTGCCTTCGCCGACGCCGCGGATCCGACCGGGCCCGATTCGCGTCTTAAGGCCTTGTGTGACTTTCTCGACAAGGATCCGGATTCGCCGATCCGTCGATATACGCCTGCTAAGGACAATATCGACGCGGTGATCGATATGCGCGCGGTCATCCAGCAGGGCCATCGCGCCGTCGCGGTGGAGGCCATGCCAGACTTCCTGGTGCCGTGCAAGGGACGCTACGGCCTTCGAGATTATGAGAAGATGTTCTGTCCGGACCTGAAAAGCGATCAGGATATTTTCGATATGCGCGGCATCGACCGGGAGGGCGGCTGCATGGTGCTGGTGCGGCCGGACCAGCATGTCGCTCACGTTCTGCCGCTTGACGGCTATCAGGAACTCAGCACCTTTTTTGCCGGTTTTATGATCCCGCAGAACGGATAATTAGCCGGACGTTGCGGTCTCGGGGCGCCCACTATTGCTGGCGCGGAACCGGGCCATGTGAAAGGCCGATTGCGCCGGCTCATAAGTCCTATCCGTGCCAACCGGGCAGGCCCGCCGGGCGCCGCAATGAAAATCCATGCACTCCCGGCCCGCTTTGGTCGATATGTGGTCGATACAGGCGGGCACGTCGTAGCCGTTCGCAGAATAGGCGCCGACCGGACAGGCGCTTAGGCACGGACGATCCGGGCATGTCGTGCAGGGATTGACGGCCTCCACTCGCGGCGGCAATGGGAAACCCGGCGTGAAGACCAGCGCCGCCCGGTAGGCGTGCCACAAGCCGAATTCGGGGTGGATCAATGGTCCGATCGGCGTTGGCCATACGGTATCGGCGCGCACCGCCCAGCGCTGAAAGGGCAGATAGGGCCGATCGAAAGGAAAAAGGACCCGGGCGCCGAGGCGCTCGGCAATCGGCCGCAGAACCGCCGCGGACCAGTCATTGAGCGGATTGGCGTCATCGCGGCGCTGTTCCGTGGACCGGGCGGCTGCGAAATGGCGCCACATTTCCGGCCCGCCATTGCCGACAATGACGACCACCGCCGCGTCGTGATCGCCAATGCCGGGCACCCGGTCGTCGGCGTTTGGACGAAATCCGCCCCGGCATAGGAAGCCGGTATCGGCCAGGGCATCGTGCACATCCTGATAGCGCATAAGCGGTTCTCCAAAGGCCCGCCGGCGTGGCCGGCAGGTGGACCGAAGCCGGCTTGCCGGCTCTCTCCCGGCCGCGATATTGCCTGTCGACCGAGAGGCCGGCAATGAAGATTGGGTAGTCATTGGCGGGAGATACGTCAATTCGTACTTGGCGTGCTCGCCGGGCCGGCCCCGGGCCCTATTTATGCATGCGATGGGTTTCCGTCGGGTCAGAAAACCGGCACCGGCGGGAGAGCAAAACGGGATGCAACGCTATGATTTTTAGCATGAAGTCTACACGGAAATTCCCCCTTGCCGGACCTGCCGCGGTCGCAATTGCGGCCACCCTTTGGCTGGGTGGGTCCCTGGGTGCCGCCGCCGACGAGGCTGATGCCAAGCGGATGTTGAAGGCAATGTCCGATCACATGGGCGCGCAGACGGCTCTATCCTTCGATTTCGATGCGATTTTGGAAGTGGTGACCAAGGACGGGCAGAAACTGGCACTCGCCAGTTCCGGGTCGGCGACCGTCAACCGGCCGGACAAGATCCGGGTCAAGCGGGCCGGCGGTTTCGCCGATATGGAGATCGTTTTTGATGGCAAGACGCTGACCTTGGCCGGCAATGCGGCAAACCTTTATACCCAGGCCGATATTCCCGGAAGCATCGACAATCTGGTCGAAACGCTTCAGGACAAATATGGCAGGCCACTGCCGGCGGCCGACCTGATCATGAGCAATGCCTATGATCTGTTGATGGCCGATACCACGCAGATCATGGATCTGGGCAGTGGCGTTATCGGCGGTGTGGAATGCGACTATCTGGCGTTCCGCGCCAAGGATGTCGATTGGCAGATCTGGATCGCCCAGGGCGACAATCCCTATCCCTGCCGCTACACCATTGCGTCGAAGGAAGTTGCCGGCGAGCCGCAATACAGCATCCAGATCCGCAATTTCAAAACCGGCGACGCGGTCGCCGCCGATACGTTCGCCTTCGATAATCCGGAGAACTTCAAGAAGGTGGACATCAAGGACTTAAAGGGCATGAGCGATCTGCCGACACACTTCAAACGGGGAGCCGCCCAATGACCGCGATGAGAAAACTGAAAATCGTGCTGTTCGCCGCCCTGGTCGGGTTTGGCGCCGTGGAACTGACCGAGTCTTTTTCCGGCTTGCGCCTTGCCGGTTTGACGGGTGACGCCCAGGCCAAGGTGGGCCGTCCGCTGACCCCGGTCAGTGTCGCCGGCGTTTCCCGGCGCTCGCGGCGCCGTTGCGCGGCCGGCGTGACCTGCTGATCAGACAATGCTGTAATCAGTCGGTCGGCCTGACGACTGCCTCGGCTTCGATCTCAACCGTGTAGTCTCCGACCAGACGGGAGATCTCAAGCAGCGTGTTGGCCGGCCTTGCCTTGGCGAAATAATGCCCGTGAACCCGCGAGACGGGTTCCCAATCGTCGGCATTTTGCAGATAGACGCGGGTGCGGACGACATCGTCGCGACTGGCGCCGAGCGGCGCCAGGCTGGCGAGGATCTTATCGAGAATATAGACGGCCTGGGCGCCGGCATCGCCGAGGGCGACATTTGAGCCATCCGTATGCGTGGCCGTGGTGCCGCTGACAAGGACCCGGTCGCCAATGCGCACAGCGCGGGAATAGCCGCAGATGTCTTCCCAGACGCTGCCGGTATCGACCCGGCTCGCACCACCGGTGGCCGGTTGCGCGCTAAACAGCGTCGGCAGGTCGCTGATGTGATGGGACATGTCGCCGGAGGCGGTCAGGAAGGGCGGCCGCCGATATTCATCGCCGCAATCGCCGGGAATTGGGTCGAGATCGGCAAGAGCCTCGTCGATCTGCTGGCGATCGGTATTGTCGAGATCGAAGGAAAAGAGCTGCGCATTGGCATCGCGGTGCTCGCTTTCGCCGAGCCGGGCACCGACAATGATGCCGGCGACGACCGGTTGATCAAGCACCCAGCGGGTGGCCACGTTGGAGACCGAAACCGCGTGCCGTTTGGCCACGGATGCGAGCGCCTGAAGGACGGCCTGGAATTTGTCCCAACCGCCGGCAGTATCGATGAAGCGCTTGTATTTCATCTTGCTCCAATCGGCGATGTCGGCCGGTTCGGCCGCACCGACCCAGCGGTCGGACAAAAAGCCGCCAAGCAAAGTGCCATAGGCGAGGATCTTGATCCCGTTCTCCAGGCAAAACGTGCTCATGTCACCCAGCGCGCGCCGGTCAAGCAGGGAACATGACACCTGATTGCTGACAATCGGGATGTTCTGGGCGATCAGCACGCGCAGGTGGTCGGTGTCGAAATTGGTGACGCCCAAATGGCGGATCAGACCGTCGTCCCGCAGGTCGCGCAGATGTTTGAAAGCATCGATCCAGGCCAGGTGTTCAAAGAAAAACCAGTGGCATTGCAACAGGTCGATCGCCTCCACGCCGAGGCGTTCGGCGCGTTCACGGATGCCGGCCTCCACGGTCTGGCGATCCATCGGTGCAGGCTGCGGGCACCATTTGGTCATGCAGACCGGCGGTTTGCCGCTGACCGTTGCAACATCGCCCGCGCGCGCCTTGGCGAGCAGGCGCCCGGCGATGAGTTCGGCACTGCCGTAATGGTCGGCCATGTCGAACGTATCGAAGCCGGCCGATGCATAGTCGGCGAGGGCGGCGGCCGCCCGATCCGCGTTGAGGCTGGCGCCGTCCCGCTCCATATCCGCGATTTGCCACAGGCCGGTGAGGACACGGCTGATTTCCAGGCCGGGGGCAAGGGTGATGCGCGGGGGCGCGGATCGATCGGTCATAAACAGCCTCCTGGAACGATGGTTACGGCCGCACGGTAGGTCAGCCGGCGCTGATTTACCATGGGCGATCGGCGCTGAACGGTTGCTTTCGATCGCATCGGGATTTCGTTTCCATCCGGGCGCGGCGGCGGTCGGCATCCATGGCGATAATTACGGGTCGGAGGACAACCACGGCGTGGATTGGTGGGAGCCGCGGATCGAGCCACCGCATTATGAAGTTTACAGCGCGGCAGCCGGCGAAAACAGCGCATGGGCGCCCTCCGGACCGAGCAATTGCCGATCAGTCAAACGCGCGGTGCAAGGACATGTGACCGGGGATATTCGGATGCTACTTGCAATCAAGTTGCAATTGCAAATTATAATAATAATCCGCGCAAGAGTTGTAATACTCAAATATAAAATTCTTCTCGGGAAAAATAATTGCGCTCTATTAAATATGGCTGTATTCTAATCGTAGCTAGCTGTGATTTAAGAACGCGCTTTTATATCAGTTATTGTACATATTTTCCGATATTGGCGCAATAAAAACATCTTACAACTAGTAAGGAGGGGTAAATGGGCAACAATCTAGACGCTTTAACTACGATATTTACTGAGTTTTACTACTGGGTAACTGTAGTATTTATGTTCCTTATCCATGTGGGATTCTGCATGTATGAGGTCGGCGCGAGCCGCCGTCGAAACCATCTTCACACACTGATGAAGAACACGATGCTGATCCCGCTGGTCACCATCACGTTCTTTTTCTTCGGCTGGTGGATCTACTTCGCGTTCCCGCACGGTCCCTTCATTTTCGAGGGCAAGGGGCTCGACTTCGAGGCGGCGACCGGGGCGCGGCCCTGGGACCCGGCCATGGGCACCAATCTCAGCGATCATATCAATGGCGTTTTCTGGGCGGCGTTTCTATTGTTTTCCTGGACCGCGGCATCGATCGTGTCCGGTTCGGTGATCGAGAGAATACGCTCCGGGGCCTTCTGGGTCCTGGCGGTTTTGATCGGGTCGGTGACCTGGATCATCGATGCCGCCTGGGGTTGGCATTGGGACGGTTGGATGGTCAAATTACTGGGCTATCACGACGCTTATGCGTCGGGCGTCATTCATGCCATTGCCGGCGGCTTCGCCCTGGGCGTCCTGGTGGTGCTCGGGCCGCGGCTCGGCAAGTTCCGCGAGGATGGCACGCCGCGGGATATTCCGCCGCATAATCCGTGGCTGGTGACCATCGGCCTGTTTCTGATCTATACGGGCTTCTGGGGCTTTTATGCCGCCTGCAACGTTCCGATCATCTCGCCGGAATCCATCGGTGGTGAAATTACCGGCGTCACCTGGACGGGGACCAACATCTATCTCGCACCGACGACCCTGTCGGCGATCACGTTCAACTTCCTGATGTCGCTGTCAGGCGGCCTGATGGTTGCCTTTCTGGTGTCAAAGGGCGATCCGTTCTGGACCTATTCGGGCGGTCTTGCCGGGATTATCGCCGCGTCGGCGGGCAACGACCTCTATCATCCGATCCAGTCGATGCTGATCGGCGGTGTCGGTGCCTTTGGCGCCTATAGGCTGCACTACTTCGTGGAACGCCGGTTCAAGGTCGACGACGCGGTGGGCGCGGTCGCGGTGCATGGCTATGCCGGTGTCATCGGCCTGCTTATCTGCGGTTTCATGCTGTGGGGTCAGCCGTCGTCCCCTTATGAGGGATATGCGACCATCAATCCTTTGGGTATGGCGATCGGTGCCTTCATCATGTTCTTCGTGCTCGGCTTCCTGCCGGCCTTTATCGTGTCAAAGATCCTTGCCGGCATGGGGCTTTTGAGAATCCCGCGCAAGGTTGAACTGGAAGGACTCGATTTCGAGGAGAACGAGATCTACCGGTCGGCCCAGGCCGAGGTGATCGAAGCCGAGAAACAGATGGTCTAACCGCGCAGCGAGGGGAGATAATTCATGTCGACCAATGGAATGACGAGTTGGGCGGTGGACTTGGCGAATGTGGCTGCGGTCTATCCGTTCCAAGGTACGGAATTCGTGATGTATATTGTCGGATTGGCCTTCTGGATCGGTTGGCACATCGTGCAGTTCAGCCAGGAACGCACCGAAGTGCAGCACGAGATGGATGCCGACGAATCCGGCGACAAGGCGCGCGGCGCAATCGACCGGTATTGATTGCCGTGCCATCGTGACGATAATGCAACGCCGGCTTCCAAGGAGCCGGCGTTGCCTCTTTTTTCAAGATTTCGATTGTCCCATGAAGATCCTGGTCCTGCAGCACGCAAATGTCGAACATCCCGGAAGCTTCCGGGACTTCCTACGGGACGGCGGCCATAGCTGGACCGCCGTCGAACTCGACGAAGGGGAGCGCCCACCGGCCCTGACGGGCTTCGATGCCCTGTGGGTAATGGGCGGGCCGATGGATGTGTGGCAGGAAGAGGCGCATCCCTGGCTTGTCGAGGAGAAGGCGCTGATCCGCGAGGCGGTGGTTGACCGCGGCCTGCCGTTTTTAGGCCTGTGTCTGGGACACCAATTGCTGGCGGAGGCGCTTGGCGGACAATGCGGCCGCGCCGGTCGGCCGGAAATCGGCGTTCTGCAGGTGCATTTGACAGAAGCTGGCGCGGCCGATCGCCTGTTTGACGGATTGCCGCGACGTTTCGACTGCCTGCAATGGCATGGAGCGGAGGTCAAACGAATGCCGGAGGGCGCCCGGTGCCTGGCGGAATCGCCCGACTGCGCCGTGCAGGCGATGGGCTGGGGCGACCGCGCCTATTCGGTGCAGTTTCACGTCGAGGTGGAAGCCGACACGGTCGAAAACTGGGCACGGATCCCCGAATACGCAGCGTCGCTGGAGGCGGCCCTGGGCGGTGACGGCGCGGCATCCATGAAGGCGGCATGCGAAGTGCGCATGACTGAGTTCAACCGTGCGGCGCGGCAGTTTTTCGACAACTGGATGACGATCGCCGGGTGATCGCGCTTATATCCAGTCTCAGGTCGCCGCGACGCGCAGGGGGCCGTCCGTCCGTGTCGTGAACGGGCGGTCGTGGGTCAGTGCCGGAACCCGGCCGCGCGCACTCTCACATGCCGCCAGATCCAAGTCAGCCATGACGATGCCCGTCTGCGTTCCCCCATCGGCCAGCACGGCGCCCCAGGGATCGACGATGAGGGAATGACCATATGATTGCGACGTACCGTGGGTGCCGGTCTGGCACGGGGCGACAATGAAACAGCCGGTTTCGATCGCCCGGGCCCGCAACAGGACATGCCAATGGGCCTGGCCGGTGGTTTTGGCGAAGGCCGCCGGCACGGTGATGATGCCGGCGCCGGATTTGGCGAGCGCCCGATAAAGCTGTGGGAAGCGGAGGTCATAGCACACGGTCAGGCCGATGCCGCCCCAGGGGGTTTCGGCGATGACGGCCTGGTCGCCCGGGCAAATGGTCGCCGATTCGCGATAGCTTTCGCCATTGCCGAGATCGACATCGAACAGGTGGATCTTGTCGTAGCGGGACACCACGGCGCCGTTATCGTCGACCAGCAGCGAGCGATTGCAGATCCGCCCGTCCGTCGCGGTGACGGCGATGGAGCCGACAAGAATCCAGGCGCCAGTATCGCGGGCAAGGTCGCTGAGGCGGTGCAGGGCGGGATGACCGGCCTCCGGGCCGGCGCCGACGACGAATTCCTGGCCGACCACGTCCAGGCAGGAGAAATATTCGGGCAGGCAGATCAGGCCGGCGCCCTCCCGGGCCGCCGAGGCCACCATCACGGCGACATCGTCCAGATTGGCCGCCATGTCGCCGCCGGCGCAATTTTGAATGCAGGCGACTTTGAGGGTGTCGGATTGCGGGGTGGCTTGTCTTGAAGCGTTCATGGCGGCTGCCTGTCAATTTTGCGCGGTGGATCTCGCCGATTGTCTCAATCTTCGTCGGTCGTCGGGCCGACTGTACCAAGTTTTGCCGGGCCGGACCAACCCCGGCTCATACGAATCTAGCCCGACCGGGCCTTCAACAGATCGCGGCGGGCGTGGTCCAGATGGCTGGTGATGGCGGCGCGGGCGGATTCGGCATTCCTGTCGAGCAGCGCCTGATAGACCCGTCGGTGTTCCCGATTATAGATGTCGATATTGTCGGCGGTGAGCACCGATCGTTTCATGGCGCCCCAGGCGGCATGGGACCGGACGGAGTTGAGCTTCCGATAGAGCCAATGAATCAGCCGGTTGTGAGAGGCGGCCGCAATAGCCAGATGGAACCGCTCGTCATGCCTGGAAAAGCGTTCTGAATCGCCGGCGCTGGCTTCCAGGTCCTCCAGGACGGCGCGGATGCCTTCCAGGTCGCGAATGGTGGCGTTGAGCACCGCCAGTTGCGCCATATGGGGCTCGATCGCCAAGCGCCCCTCGATCAGTTCCAGAGGGCTCGTCGTCTCGGCGATTTCGGTGCCCTCCTGGTCGACTTGCGGCGCGGCATGGCTGTCGGTCTTGTGAACCACGAAGGTGCCGCTGCCGATGCGCCGGTCGAGCAGGCCCAACTCCTCCAGCTTCCGCAGGGCCGTACGCACGGTGCCGCGGGACATGCCGAAAAACCGCGCCAATTCGCGCTCCGGAGGCAGCTTGCTCTGATAGGGGTACTTGCCGTCCAGGATCGCCTGCCGCAGTCGGGTGACGATCGCGGCCGATCCGGTCTTGGGCGGTTCAGGCGCGGGTCTGTTCTCCGTCATAACACAAATATGGGCTAAATTGGTTCAAATTACAAGAAAAAGGTTTTGCATTGGATCAAATCATGTATAAGATAATCGCAAATTGGTTCTAGATGCGGTTCGCAAATGGTCATCGATGTGTGCTTGATGCCATTGGAATTGGAGCATAACCGCTTCTTGGAGTGGACTTGAAATGGCGTTTCCGGAGCATGCCAGGTTTGTCATAATCGGCGCCGGTATCCATGGCCTCAGCACGGCATACCACTTGGCGGACGATTTGGTGTCGACCGGGCGCGGTTCGGGGGCCGATATCCTGGTGATCGACAAGGCGGGCATCGGCGCCGGGGCGAGCGGCATTGCCTGCGGGGTCATCCGCAACAACTATTTTCAGCCGGCCATGCGCGAATTGATGGCCCATTCGGTGGGTGTGTGGGAGAGCGACCCTGAGGCCTATAGCTACCACCCGGTGGGCTATCTGCAGATCAGCGCTGAATCGATGCGGGCCGACGTGACTTCGATCCACGAGCAGCAGCAGGCGATCGACTACGAATCCACCTTCGTCGAGGGGACCGAAGAGACCGCCCGCTACATGCGCGGCATTTTCGACGACTGGCAGGCCACCGGGGTGACCTCGGTGCTGCATGAAAAACCCGGCGGCTACGCCAACAATACAGCGGCGCTTTATGGCCTGGCCAACAAGGCGGAAGCCAACGGCGTGCGCATCCTGACCGGCGTCACGGTGACCGGTTTCGCCGCCGATAACGGTTCCGCCGCGATCGGCGCGGTGGAGACGGACCGCGGACGGATCGCCTGCGAGCAGGTGGTGATCGCCGCCGGTCCATGGGTAAAGTCGTTCTGGGACATGCTCGACCTGCCGGCGACGGTGGACATCAAGGGATCCGACGGTGCGATGCATACCGGGATCCCCATGTGGCGCTACTGGGCGCTGGAAGAGGGAACGCTCGGCGTCGATCCCGACATGCAGAAGACCAATGACGGCAAAATGCCGCCGGTGGTGCATATTGATTCCGACGCACCGCTTCGCTCCGACGTCGATGGCAGCGTGATCACCGAGGACCTGTGGGGCATCTACTACAAGCCGGACTTCAATTTCGGCGGCATCCAGGGCGGTGCCATGCCCTACAAGGTCGACAAGGATGCCGACGACGTGGCGGTCGACCCGTATGGCGTCGATTCCCCGGAATTCATCGTCGACGACAATTTCGCCCATATGTGGTGTTCGGCGCTGGCCTTCTGCCAGAAAAGATTCGAGGGCCGGATCGGGCTCTACAAGAAGGAACCGTCGGGGGGAATCGGCTGTTTCACGCCGGATTCGTTCCCGGTCTTCGACCGCTTCCGGGACAACGTCACCATCATCGCCGATTCCAATCATGGGTATAAAATGATCGGTGTCGGCCAATTGGTGGCGGGCGAACTCGGCGGCCGGCGAAGCGCGCTGTTGCAGCCGTTCGGATTCGACCGCTACGCCAAGGGAGACCTGCACCCGGTCAGCAACAGCCCATTTCCGTGGAGCTGATCATAACCCGACAACGAGAAGAAACGTTTCCAAGACCAGATGAAAGAAGATTGAATGGGGAGCTGTGACAATGATGGATATTGAAGCCTATGTGGGCGCGCCCGGCCGCGACAAACTGGTGGCGGAGGTCCGCGACAAGATCAAAGAATTGGGCATCACGTATATCTATTATCAATTTATCTCGGTAACCGGCCGGATCGTCGGCAAAGGGGTGCCGGCCGATCACTGGGAATCGATCGCCGAGCGCGGCTTCCAGCTGGTCTATGGCTCCACGGCCAATCTGTTTATCGACCGTCATGGCGACTATATCGGCTACGGACCGGAAGCTTCGGAACTGGTCGGCATTCCCGATCCGGAGACGTTCGTGCAATTGCCCTGGGACAAGAAGGTGGCCCGGGTCTTCTGCACCTGCTTCCGCAACCGGGAGGAAAACGACAATCCCGGCGGTCACCTGACCGCCGATTGCCGCGGCAATCTGCGCCGCTTCCATGACGAATTCAAGGACAAGCATAACGGCTTGCACATGCGTCATGGCACCGAGCCGGAAATGATGTGGCTGAAAAAGGGCGAGGACGGGCTGCCCCATGACGGCTTCTCCAAGCCGAACTGCTATCACATCGATCAGTTCGAGAGCCTGCGCCCGGTGTTCATGAAAGTGATCGAATATTCCCAGGCCATGGGATTGGACATGGTGCAGGGCGATCACGAGGATGCGCCCGGACAGCTTGAACTGAACTTCATGTTCGACGATGCCATGCGCACCTGCGACCGGCTGACGACCTATCGTCAGGTCTGCGCCCAGGTAGCGCGGGAATTCGATCTCGTCGCCTGCTTCATGTCGAAGCCGTTCATGAGCGTGTCGGCCTCCGGCTGTCACCACAACATGAGCCTGTGGCGCGGCGGCGAGGAAGTGCATGTGGATACTGCCCATGCGGACGTGCAGCCGGGAATGGATGGCGTCTTTACCTATCTCAAGGGCGGCGAGAACCTGTTCATGCCCGATCCGTCGATCGATGCCAAGAAGCCGGGGCCTGTCGGCCTGCAATGTATCGGCGGGGTGATGGAGCATGTGGGGGCGCTGACGGCGATCGGGTCATCGACGGTGAACTCCTATCGCCGGCTCTGGGATACCGGTTTCTGGGCGCCGGTCTTCGCCGATTGGGGCTATCAGAACCGCACCTGTGCCCTGCGTATTTCCGCGCCCGGCCGGTTCGAATACCGGTCGGTGGATTCCATGGTCAATCCGTATCTAATGGCCGCCGCCCTGTTGAAGGCCTTCGACGACGGCATGACCCGCGACCTCGATCCCGGCGAGCCGGAGGAGCGCAATATCTACGAGGCCATGGAAGCCGGCAAGATGGTCAAGAAGCTGCCGATGTCGCTCGGCGAGGCACTGGACCGGCTCGATGCCGACGAGGTGGTGCTGTCGGCAATGCCGGACGAAATGTACAAGGTCTTCAATCACTACAAGCGCGACGAATGGGCTCGGTTCAACGCCCAAGTGACCAATTGGGACCTGGAAACCTATTGGGATTGCCTGCCCTAGGCGGCGGGTCGACACGGTCGAGGAGAGGACGACGCCATGTGTGGCATTGCAGGGATCATCCATCGCGGCAAGCCGGGCGAAGTGGGCGAGGAAATGACCGCCATGCTGCGCGCGCTCAAGCATCGGGGGCCGGATTCCACCGGTTTCGCCCTTTACGGCGTGCCGCAGCCGGGTGAGTTCGTTTTGCGCTTCAAGGTCGCCGAGCAGGAGGACCTGGCCAAGGGATTCCAAATCCACAAGGAGATCGAGGACCGCAAGGCGGAAGTGGATTCGCGGCTGCGCGGCCTGGGCGTGGAAATCGTCGCCGAGGAGGCGGCCACCGAATATGCCTTCCGCTATCGCATTCGCTATGACGGCGATATGCGGCGCATGGCCGATTATATCGAAGACGTGGAGGGCGCGGAGATCCTGTCGCTGGGCGAAGGCCTGGAACTGGTCAAGGATCTGGGCGACGCGGACGTGGTGTCCGACCAGTACGACCTTGATGAATTCGAGGGCAGTCATGGCATCGGCCACACCCGCATGGCCACCGAATCGGATGTCGATATCCGCTCCGCCCATCCCTATTGGGCCTATCCCTTCAAGGATGTCTCGGTGGTCCATAACGGCCAGCTCACCAATTATTGGAACAGCCGGCGGGAACTGGAGCATCGCGGCCACCGCTTCATGTCGAATTGCGATTCGGAACTGATCGCCGTCTATCTCGCCGATCGGATGGATCGCGGATCGACCCTGGAGGAGGCCATGGAGACCTCGCTGGAGGAACTCGACGGCGTGTTCACCTATCTGGTCGCCACGTCCGACAAGCTTGGCATGGCCAAGGACACCATGGCGGCGAAACCGATGGTGCTCTACGAGGACAAGGACACGGTGGTGCTGGCGTCGGAAGAGGTGGCCATCCGCAGCATATTTCCGCACGAGATCGACACCTTCGATCCGTATGAAGGGGAGGTCCGGGTATGGCAGAGATAGACCAGCATAAAAGCTATGAAATGGGGATGCATACCGAGCAGTTGCGCGGGCGCACCCAGCAGATGTTCTTCTCGCTCGATGAAGAGGAGGAGAACTATACCTATCCGGATGCCTTTGAGGTCGATTTCGACAGCCGCGCCGAGTTCGATGCCGGCAATATGGACAGCAAGGAAATCAATCTGCGCATCCGCGAATTGATGAGCGAGGGCCACGGCCACATCGTGGTCAAGAACCCGCTTGCCAAACACTCGCTCGGGGTCGGCATTCTCAACCGGCTGAAGCTCGAATTCGAGGGCTCGCTCGGCTATTTCGGCGTCGGGCTGATCGACGGTCCGAATGTGCGCATCAAGGGGCGGGTCGGCTGGTCCTGTGCGGAAAACATGATGGCCGGCACCGTTGTCGTGGAGAAGAATGCCGGATCGACCTTCGGTGCGGCGATCCGCGGCGGCGACCTGATCTGCATGGGCGATGTGGGTTCCAGGACCGGGATCGACCAGAAAGGCGGCACGATCATCGTCGGCGGCTCCACGGGCGCCTTTTCCGGTTTCATGATGCAGCGCGGACGCATGGTGGTGCTCGGCGATGCGGGCATCAATCTGGGCGATTCCATGTATGACGGCACGATCTATGTGGGCGGCAAGATCGCCTCGCTGGGGGTCGACGCCGTGCCCGGGGAGATGTCGGATCTGGACCGGGAGTGGCTGGAGACAAAGCTCTCCATGTACGGCCTGCAATCGCCGGCCGGCATCAACAACATGCAGAAGATCGTCGCCGGCAAGCAATTGTGGAACTACGACAATCTGGAACCCACCGAAAAGAAAATCGTGCTTTAGGGAGACGCTGGTTCAAATGGCGGACACGCGCAATACATCGGTGCTCGGGCGCAGCTTCATCTTTCAGCGCGAAGTCATCGACGACATTCACATCAAATCGGAACTGGGGCGCTACCGCATGCGCGGCATGTCGCTCTTCAAGAAAATCCCGTCCTGGGATGACCTGACGTTCCTGCCGGGCACGCTGACCCGGTTCGTGATCGAGGGCTATCGCGAGAAATGCGAGACCCGGACGGTGATCGGCCCGCGCTGCAAGCGGCCGATGGTGCTCGACATTCCGATCTATATTACCGGCATGAGCTTCGGGGCCTTGTCCTATGAGGCCAAGACCGCGCTCGCCCGCGGCGCCACCATGGCCGGTACCGCGACTTGCTCCGGCGAGGGCGGCATGATCCCGGACGAGCGGCGCTATTCGGAAAAGTGGTTCTATCAGTGCATTCAGTCGCGTTATGGCTTCAATCCGCACCATTTGCGGCTTGCCGATGGCTGCGAATTCTTCATCGGCCAGGGCTGCAAGGTGGGGCTTGGCGGCCATTTGATGGGCCAGAAGGTGACCGACCAGGTAGCCGAGATGCGGTCGCTGCCGGCGGGGATCGACCAGCGGTCGCCGGCGCGCCATCCCGACTGGCTGGGGCCGGACGACCTGGCCCTCAAAATCCAGGAAATTCGCGAGGCCACCAACTGGGAGATCCCGATCCAGCTAAAACTCGGGGCGGCACGGGTCTATGACGACGTGCGCATGGCGATCAAGACCGATCCGGACTCGATCTATATCGACGGCATGGAAGGCTCCACCGGCGCCGGTCCGCATCTGGCGACGGAGGAAACCGGCGTGCCGGGCATCGCCGCCATCCGCCAGGCCCGCAAGGCGCTCGACGATCTGGGCAAGTCCGGGGACATCTCCCTGATCTATGCCGGCGGCATCCGCAATGGCGGCGATGTGGCCAAGGCGATTGCCTTGGGCGCCGACGCGGTGGCGATCGGCCATTCGGCGATGATGGCGTTGAATTGCAACAAGGACATTCCGGAAGCCGATTACGAGACGGAAATCGGCGTGGAGGCGGGCGATTGCTACCATTGTCATACCGGCCGCTGCCCGGTGGGTGTGGCCACTCAGGATCCGGACTTGCGCGCCCGGCTCGATCCCGACGCGGCGGCGGAGCGGGTCTACAATTTCCTGCACTGCCTGGCGATCGAATGCCAGATGATGGCCCGCGCCTGCGGCAAGACCAATGTCCATTCCCTGGAGCCGGAGGATCTGGCCGCCCTGACGATGGAAGCTTCCGCCATGGCGCAGGTGCCGTTGGCGGGTTCGCAACACACGGTCGGCCGCCCCGACATGACACGGTACTGAAATTATGAGCGATAAAATCGATATCGATCATTTCCTGACCACCGACGGCCTCGATACGGCCCGGGAACAGGAAATCGGACAGCACATCGGCTACCGCTACGATGTCAATCTATTGCCGGATATGAACCGGCTAACGCCATTCCTGGAAAAGTATCTGGAGGTGATGGGCTGGTCGGACCTCAACTGGCTGGAAGACATTCATCTGGGCTACGAGGAAGGCAAAGCCGCCGTATTCGACCGCAATATCAATGGCTGGGTGCAAGTGCCGGATGACATCGACCTGCCGGACAACCAGCAGGACCGGGACATGCTGGCGCGCGAGTTACTGGTCAAGTTTCAGATGTCGAAACGCCATCCGATGGTGCAACTGAAACAGGCCTATAAAAAGTTCTAGAGCATCTGCTCTTGAAGCGAGGGCTCCTCCCTCGATCACAGCCTCCTGGCCCGGTTTCGCGCTATGTGAACCGGGTCATTTTTTCAGCCGCGATTGCTCAATCGCCAAATCCGGTGGCGGTGGCGCAAGTCCAATCCGGGTTAAAGGCGAGGATGCGGGCGTCC
This sequence comes from Rhodobiaceae bacterium, assembly GCA_965224185.1. GTDB lineage: Bacteria > Pseudomonadota > Alphaproteobacteria > Rhizobiales. Next base: position 3,272,212 of record OZ245042.1, read on the forward strand.
CCGGAAAGGTGCGGGTTGAACATGTGATTGTGCCAGAAGGTGGTTTGCCAGGCGGCATCCGAAGCGGTCAGTTCCTCGACCCGACAGGGCAGGGTAAAGGATTGGCCAAACTGGGAAAATTCTAGCCGGCACTCGGTTTGGGCGACCAAGGCATCTGCCAGGTTCGAACCCGCTTCAAATGAGGCGGTGAGGCGGTCGCTGAACCGGGCTGGGACCTGGTAATGGGTGGAACTGAGCAGTTTCAATGCGTCCTCGCGGCGCTGGCGCGGATCATGGGTGCGCTTGACGATATGGCGGAACAAATCAGCCGATTCGGCAGGATCATCGTGCAGGATCAAGACCGTGATACCCGGCGACATTTCGTGGCCGGCATTATCGGCGACGCGCGGTCGCATACCGGGTTCCGGCCGGCCATCCTTGTTGCGGACCGAAATTTGCCGCAACCGGCATTGCCAGCCCAGGAATTGGTCACGCAGCGTCGTCGTCACCGTCCTCTCCTTGTCACCGTTGTTGTACGGTGATCATAATGAACAGCGATCTTGGACACGACGATAAAATTCCCGAGCGGACCGCCTATCGGGTGCTGATCCGGCCCTACGGATCGAGTTTTGATTGCTTTGCCGATGAAACGCTTCTTACAGCGTCGCGTCTGGCCGGGCTGCCCCTGTCCAGCCATTGCCAGCAGGGGGCGTGCGGCCATTGCAAGATCCGCATTCGCAAGGGGCGGGTACGGCTGGCGCCGTTCATGCTTTCGGCCTTGTCGATGGAAGAGATCGAGGCTGATTACACGCTTGCCTGCCGGTCCTATCCGAAGACCGATCTTGAAATCGTCACCGAACTGGTCGGCCGGCCGCAGCCCCGCCACTATGGGCGCCCCGGTCCGGATGGACGGGTCTCGCCGGACAGGTCGTCGCCGGAATAGACGGCGAAATTGCCGTGCTCCGATTCCCGCGCATAGCGTTCGACCATCATTTTGACGGCCACCGATTCCAGGCGTTCAAGGGGAATATTGTCCAGCGGATAAAAGGCCGAACCAGGCGGTGCGTCGGAGCCGGTATGGCCACGATAATAGATCGACTGCACGCCGGTCGCCGGATCTTCGAAGACCGCGTAAAGAAAATCGATCATGGCATCGATCCCGGTATTTGCGAGCATCGTCGACAGGGCCGTCATGTTGGCCGCTTCGTGGTGTCTGCCGACGGCGGGGAGGATGATTTTGCCCGTTGCGGCATCGTCCATCAGCAGGATCGAGCGGTCGCGCTGCAGGATGGTGCCGACAATGACGCGGCCCTGATTGGCGGGTGACGCCGCGCAGGTGATCTCCGGTCGCGGATTGAAATATCCGCCGCTCAGATAGCCCAGCGGGGTGCCCTTGGCATAGGCGAAGTCCGTCACCTCGCCGATCAGGATGACATGGTCGCCGGCATCGACCGCCTGCCGCCGGGCGCATTCGAACCAGGCCAGGCTGTCGTCGATCAGCGGCAATCCGCCGGTGCCGGGGTGCCAGGCGGCGGCGTCGAACTTGTCGGGCCGCTGGGAAGCGAACAGGCCGGAAATGTCCTTCTGATTGTCGGCAAGGAAGTTGACCGCAAAAGCGGCCGCGGATTGAAAGACCGGGCGGCTGGCCGCGGTTTTGGCGATGCACACCAAGAGCAGCGGCGGGTCCAGGGATACGGATGTGAAGGAATTGGCGGTGAAACCGCGCGGATTGCCGTCAGGATCCACGGTGGTAATGACCGCCACACCGGTCGGAAACAGACCCAGGGCGCTTCTGAGTTCACGGGTGTCCAATGGCTCGGTCATTGCAAATTCATTTCCCCTCAATCCCTTGGTATAAGGCATTGGGGCGGCGGCGCCCACAGGCCGTGTTTTCTGGATCCGTGTGATCGACCGATGCTCTAGGCGACGCCGGCGCGCAGGAAGTCGTGCATGTGGACGATGCCGATCGGGCGCCCGTCCTCGACGACGAAGATCGTGGTGATTTCCGAGGAATTGACGATATCCAGCGCTGCCTGGACCATCACGTCGGGCGCCACGGTCTTCGGCGACCGGGTCATGACATCTTCCACGTTCAGGTCGAGCAATCCGTCGGTCAGGTGACGGCGCAGGTCGCCGTCGGTGATGATGCCGACCAGGTTTCCAGCCGGATCGGTGATCCCCAGGCAGCCGAAACCTTTTTGCGTCATCGACACGATCGCCTCGCTCATGGGCGTGCCCACCGGTGCCAACGGCAGGCGCTCACCGGTATGCATCAGGTCGCTGACGAATTGCAGGCTGGCGCCCAGGCGGCCGCCCGGATGAAACACGCTGAATTCGCCGGCGGTGAAGCCGCGGCTTTCCAACAGCGCGATCGCCAGCGCATCGCCGAGCGCCATCTGGATCAAGGTCGATGTGGTCGGCGCCAGGCCGTGGGGGCAGGCCTCCTTGACCGCGGGCAGCGCGAACAGAATATCGGCGGCGCGGCCCAGGGCGCTGGATGGCTTGGCGGTGACGGCGATCAACGGCACGCGGAAGCGGCGGGAGTAAGACATGATCGCCGCCAGTTCGCGGGTTTCACCCGACCAGGACAGCGCCAGGATGGCATCGGCGGCGGTGACCATGCCAAGATCGCCGTGGCTTGCCTCGCCGGGATGAACGAAAAAGGCCGGCGTTCCGGTGGAGGCGAGCGTGGCGGCGATCTTGCGGCCCACATGGCCGCTCTTGCCCATGCCGGTGACGACGACCCGTCCGGGAATGGCGCGAATGGTGTCCACAGCGGCGGCGAAACTGGCGCCCAGGCCGTCGCGCAACAGGGTGTCGAGCGCCTTCAGGCCGTCGATTTCCAGGCCGAGCGTGCGTTGCGCGGAGGCCAGTGCGTCGCCGGGCGGCGTGTCATCGATGTCTTTGCTCGGCTTGGCGCCGATCGCCGGGTCACTCATGAAGGTGCCTGCGAAATGGTTTATTCTGGAATGCGTTTCGACCCTACTAGCACACTTGGCGGCGTCGAACACCCCGGTCGTGGACCCTAACCCATATGACCGTGCGGCGGTGCAATCAATCCGCCCGTGACAACAATCCGTTAACCACCTTCATTTACGGTTTCTTAAAGGGAACGGTTCGTAGTCAATGGAATTGCCGACGCATCATGAAGCGTCTTGTCATCGCCTTTTTTATTGCCTGTCTGGGGCTGCCGGTCAGCATGCGCCCGGCGGTCGCGCAATCGGGCGATCCCCTGTTGCGGGGGACGACCAGCGATTATTCCGAATTGTCGGAAACCGGGCAGCCCACGGATGAAAACGGATTGCCGATCGTGGCGGATCCGACCGCAAGCGCTGGTTCAGACCCGCTGACCGACGATCCGTTTTCGACCGAAGCCGATTCCGCGACCGCCGGTTCAGCCGCTAACCCGGCTATTTCCCCTGCCGTCCGCCCGGCGCCGGTTCCCACCGCGCGTCCGGCCCAGTTCCCGACGGTCAGCCCGCAAACATCACCGAGCGCCCGGCCGGCGGCACAGCCGGTGGCAACCCGGCAAAATACCCGACAGAATCAACGGGCCGAATCGACGGCGACCACGCTCACCGATCCGGAAACTGCGCCCCGCCGGGTGACAACGACCACGGAAACCGACGATTACGAACCGCTCGGGTTGCGGGTCGGCAGTTTTAATGTGTTCGGGTCGGTCGCGGTGACGGGCGGCTATACCGACAATGCGGCAAATTCGGCAATTCGCGAGCCTGCCCAGTTCTATCGCATCGTGCCTGAGCTACTTATCCAATCGGACTGGTCCCGGCATTCTCTCGGCTTCACATTTTCCGGCGACTTTCAGGGATTTCCGAGCGACTCAAACCTGGACCAGCCGGATTTCAATGCCGAATTGCGCGGCCGGGTGGACATTTCCCGAACCACCGATTTGGAGCTTATCGGGACCTATGGTCTCGATCGGGAAAATCGCGGCAGTGCCGAAACCCAGGCGAGCGGTCGAATATCGGACAATCACACCGGAACGGCCTCGGCCTTCCTGCGTCACAATGCGGGGCGCATCGGGATGCGGTTGGGGATCGGCGCCGAGCGATCGGTCTATACGGACGTGGTGGTGGCTCCGAACGCGCCGCCCGATGACAGAAACCGCAACAACACGGTTTACAATGCGTCCTTACGCCTGTCGTTGTCGCCGAACGCCAATCTGGCGCCTTTCGTGGAGGGGATGGTGTTGCGACGGACCTATGACGCCGATGTTTCCGGTCGGTCTTCGGACGGTTATCAGGTGATGGCAGGCCTGGCCGTTGACTTCGGGCCGAAACTGAACGGTGAGATCGCCGCCGGATATCGCAGGGAAAAGCTGAAGAACCCGACCCTGCCCGACTTGGAAGGACCGGTTTTCTCCGCATCCTTGAACTGGTCGCCGCGGCGGTTAACGAATGTTTCGCTTACGGGGTCGACCAGTTTCGATTCGACCACAATCGCCACCTCGTCCGGATCGGTGCGCAACCGCGCGGACCTCACGGTAACCCATGAATTGCGGCGCAATGTGGAATTGCGAGCCGGGGCGGGACTGGAATGGCGCAACTACAGCGGTGATTCATTGCGCGAATTCACCGCCCGCTTCAATGCGGGCGTGGCCTGGAACATCAATCGCAATGTTGCCCTTGTTGCCGGCTACACCCACGAGAGCCGGGATTCGACGGCCGAGGGCGGCGACTATACCACCAATACCGTAGAGATCGGCCTGCGCCTGCGCCATTAGCCCGACCTTCCGTGTCAATACGGATGTTTGTCTGGAATTGACACCGTTTGGAAAGGTTCCAGTTACCCTTCCTTGGCAGACTGGGCTTCAGGTGGCCGGTGCCGGCCTGAGGAATTGACCGGGATGAATTTGGAAATGTCTTTTATTTACAAAAGTTTATGCGAATTTGGATGGGAACCGCGGCGGTTTTTCTCCGTCCTTGCCGGTGCGCTGTTGATCCTTACGGGTCTTTGCCTGGCCGGGGAAAGCCATGCGGCGAGCAAATTCGATCGCTGGGTCAACGGTTTCTGGCCGAAGGCGCGGGCGGCGGGTATATCGCGGACCGTCTATCGCCGCGCTTTTGCCGGCGTGACCCCTGACCAGGCGATCATCAAGCTGGCGCGCAGGCAGCCGGAATTTCACAAGCCGGTCTGGGATTATCTGGATTCGGCTGTGTCGGAAAAACGGCTGAAAAACGGACGCGAGAAGCTGCAGGAATGGAAATCGTGGCTTGATCGTATCGAAGCCCGCTACGGCGTCGACCGGCATATCGTGGTGGCCATATGGGGCATGGAATCCTCCTATGGCTATATTCTGGAAAACAAGAAGATCGTGCGCAGCGTGATCCGCTCATTGGCGACATTGGCCTATGCGGGCGGGCGCCGGGCTTCCTATGGTCGCAAGCAACTGATCGCGGCGTTGAAAATCCTGCAAAATGGCGACGTGACGCCGGCCAGGATGCTTGGCTCGTGGGCCGGTGCGATGGGGCACACCCAGTTCATCCCGACCACCTATGCCCATTACGCGGTCGACGCCAATGGCGATGGCCGCCGGGACATTTGGGGAACCATCCCCGATGCACTCGCCTCGACCGCCAACTACCTCAACAAGGCGCGTTGGCGCAGCGGCGAGACCTGGGGCTATGAGGTGCGCCTGCCGGCGGGGTTCGACTATCGGCTTGCGGATACCAAAACCAAGCGCACGCTCGGCCAGTGGCAGACGCTCGGTGTCAAGCGCGCCCGCGGCGGCGGTTTTCCGCGACGCGGCGACAAGGCGTGGCTGTGGATGCCGGCCGGAGCCAGCGGACCGGCCTTCCTGATGCTGCCCAATTTCCGCTCCATTAAGCGCTATAACAATGCCAACAGCTATGCCCTGGCCGTCGGTCATCTGGCCGACCGCCTGCGGGGCGGATCAGGATTTGCGGCTGATTGGCCGCGGTCCAATCCGTCCCTGTCGAGCCGTCATCGGCGCGAATTGCAGACGCTGCTCAACCGGCACGGCTATGGCGCCGGACCGGTCGACGGCAAGCTGGGCGCCAAGTCGAGGGCGGCGATCCGCGCCTATCAAAGGCGGGCGAACATGGTACCCGACGGCTATGCGGGCATGGCGCTCTTGCGGCATATACGGCGCGACCGCTAAGATCGTCGCCGAAACGTCGGTGATGGTAAGTCGTGTTGACCGTTAGCAAGTTCCCATTTGCCTTTGTTCGGATGTTCCTGGTCTGCGCCATCGCGCTGGCATTTGTGGCGTCCGATCTACCGGTGGTTTTCAAGTCGTCGACGGCGCAGGCACAGGGTTCCAGTCGCGAGTGGAAACCGTTTGGCAGCATCCTGCGCCTGTTCGGCGGTGGCCGGAAGGAAAAGAAGAAACGCCGCCATCGAAAGCGTGCCAGGCAATTGCCGCGCGCCAATCAACGGCTGCGGCCGCAGAAGCGGACGAGCCGCCGGTTGCGGCCGAAATCGAGCCGGTCGACCAAGGTCGTGCGCAAAGCGCCGGCCGTGCCGAAACTCGTGGAATTACCGAAAGATCCCGATGCCAAGGTCGTGATGGTGATCGGCGACGCTCTGGCGGCCGGATTGGCAAAGGGGTTGAAGCGGGCCTTCGCCAAGACAAAAAATGTGGCCACCGTCGACCGCAGCCGGGGCAGTTCGGGCCTGGCCCGTGCCGAGCTCTATGACTGGACCGTCGAAGCCAAGGCAAAATTGGAGGCCAAGCCGTCGGACTTCATTGTCGTGATGATCGGTGTCAACGATCGGCAGAAAATCCGCCTGAACGGCGAAAGCCACCCGCGGCGCAGCGAGAAATGGGACGCCATCTACCGGGCGCGGGTCACCGCCCTGGTCAATGTCCTGGTGGAGGCGGGCAAACCCTTTTACTGGGTGGGTCTGCCGCCCACAAGTTCATCGAAAATGTCGCAGGATCTCGCCTATTTCAACACGCTTTACAAGGAAGCGGTGGAGCAGAATGGCGGCGTGTTCATCGATATCTGGAACATTTTCGTCAATGAAGACGGACGCTATACCTCCTACGGCCCCGATATTGACGGCCGGCGCCGCCGGTTGCGGGCAAAAAACGGCATCACCTTCACCATTGCCGGCAACCGCAAGCTGGCCTTCTTCGTCGAACGGGAATTGCGCCGGGCGGTGAAGGAGGGGGTCACGGATCTGGCGGGCCTGGTTCCCGGTACCGATGCCGAAGGCAAGCAGATCGGCATCGCTATTCCGCTGAGCGATCCGCTTGCCCGGGCTCATGAAAAATTGGCGGGCGGCGACCAGAAGGCGGCAGAGGTCGACGAAACCACGGCCCATTTTCAGCGCGTGGTGCGCGGCGATCCGATCAAGGCCCCGTCGGGCCGGATCGACGACCATCGCTGGCCGCCATCCGAACGGGTGCCGGATCCGGCGCAGGCCGTTGATTTGCCGGAAGACCTGGCGCCGGAATTGTAGACGCGCCTATCGCGGCAATTGGGACGACCCCATCAGGACTTCATCGATCGACCGGGCTGCCTGGCGGCCTTCGCAGATCGCCGTCACCACGAGGGACTGGCCATAGCGCATATCGCCGGCGGCCCACACTTTGGGGTGCGAGGTCCGATAGTCAACGGTATCGGCGTCGACCACGGTCTGACGGGTATTGCCGACGGTTTTCAGATCCATCTGCTCCATGAACGTGTCCAGCAGCGGGCCGGCGAAGCCGATGGCGATCAACACCAGGTCGGCCGGGATCTCGAATTCGCTGCCGGGGATCGGTGTGCGCTGCTCGTCGACCCGGGCGCATTTGACAGCATAGGCATGGCCGTCCTCGCCCAGGATTTCCAGGGTTGCCGCCTGGAACATGCGTTCCGCGCCCTCCGCCTGGCTGGATGAGGTGCGGAACTTGGTGGGCCAATAGGGCCAGATCAGGTCCTTGTTCTCCCGCAATGGCGGTTCGGGACGGATATCGAGTTGGGTGACGCGCAAGGCGCCCTGGCGAAAGGCCGTGCCGATACAGTCGGACGCGGTATCGCCGCCACCAATGACCACGATGTGCTTGCCGCCGGCAAGGATCGGTTCCTCGCCGGCAATGTCCTCGCCGCCGAGGCGCCGGTTCTGCTGCACCAGATAGGGCATGGCATAGTGGACACCGCCCAGATCCATGCCCGGCAGGCCGGGATCGCGCGGCCGTTCGGCGCCGCAGGCAAGCAGAATGGCGTCGTGGGCGTCCAGGACTTCTTGTGCCGGCTTGTTGACGCCGACATCGACATTGTAGTGAAACGTCACGCCCTCCGCCTCGATCTGGCCGACCCGGCGGTCGATCGGGTGCTTCTCCATTTTGAAATCGGGAATGCCGTAGCGCAGCAATCCGCCGCTTTTCGGCTCGCGCTCATAAACGTGGACATCGTGGCCGACCCGCGCCAATTGCTGGGCCGCGGCGAGGCCGGCGGGGCCGGCGCCGACAATGCCGACCGACTTGCCGGTCCGGGTGGTGGCCGGTTCCGGCCGGATCCAGCCATTGGACCAGGCGCGGTCGGCAATAGCCTGTTCGATGGTCTTGATGGCGACCGGGATATCCTCAAGGTTCAGCGTGCAGGCTTCCTCGCAGGGCGCTGGACAGATGCGGCCGGTAAATTCGGGAAAGTTGTTGGTGGAGTGCAGGTCGCGTGACGCCGCCTCCCAATCGCCGGCGAAGACCAGATCGTTCCAGTCGGGGATCTGATTGTTGACCGGGCAGCCGGTGGGGCCGTGGCAATAGGGAATGCCGCAATCCATGCAGCGGGCGGCCTGGCGGGCCACGTCATGGTCCGACAGCGGCAGGGTGAATTCGCGATAATGGCGGATACGATCGGCGGCCGGCTGGAACTTCTGCTCCTGCCGGTCGATCTCCAGAAAACCGGTAACTTTGCCCAACGCTCTCGCTCCTATTCCGCCGCCATGCCAAGGCGCGCGCGTTCCATTTCGAGCAGGGCGCGGTGATATTCGACGGGCATAACCTTGACGAATTGCGGGCGGTGCACATCCCAGTTTTCGAGGATCTCACGGGCGCGCGAGGAACCGGTGTAATGTTGGTGGGTGGCAATCAACTGGCGCAGTCTCTCATCGTCGTGACGGGTCATGTCGGACGAGATATCGACACGGCCCTTATGTTCGATATCGCCGCCATGATGGTGCAGTTTTTCCAGCAAGTCGTCTTCCTCGACGACCGGCTCCAGGTCGACCATGGCCATATTGCAGCGACTGGCGAATGTGCCGTCCTCGTCGAGCACATAGGCGACACCGCCGGACATGCCGGCGGCGAAATTGCGGCCGGTCGGGCCGATGACCACGACCACGCCGCCGGTCATGTATTCGCAGCCGTGATCGCCGACGCCCTCGACCACGGCAATGGCACCGGAATTGCGGACCGCGAAGCGCTCGCCGGCAATGCCGCGGAAATAGCATTCGCCCTCGATGGCGCCGTATAGGACCGTATTGCCGACAATGATGCTTTCTTCGGGAACCACCCGGGCATCGGATGCCGGATGCACGATGATGCGGCCGCCGCTTAAACCCTTGCCGACATAGTCGTTGGCGTCCCCTTCAAGCGTCAGGGTCACCCCGCGCGCCAGGAAGGCGCCGAAACTCTGGCCGGCGGTGCCGATCAGGTGCACCTGGATGGTATCAGCCGCAAGGCCGCGATGGCCGTAGCGTTTGGCAACCGCGCCGGACAGCATGGCGCCGGCCGTGCGGTCGGTATTGTTGATCTCGGCATTGATGCGGACGGGCTGGCGATTGTCCAGAGCGGGTGCCGCGGCTTCAATCAGGCGCCGGTCGAGGATGTCCTCGATCGGATGGTCCTGGGCCTTGGTCCGGCGGATCTCGTCAGGTTCGGCCTCCGGTTTCCAGAACAGGCTGGAGACGTCGAGGCCGCGGGCCTTCCAATGATCGACGAGGCGCTGCTGGTCGAGCAACTGGGTCTGGCCGATCAGTTCGTTCATGGTGCGCACGCCCATTCCGGCCATCAATTCGCGTACTTCCTCGGCAACGAAGAAGAAATAATTGATGATGTGCTCGGGCGTGCCGCGGAAGCGCTTGCGCAGCACCGGGTCCTGGGTGGCGATGCCCACCGGGCAGGTGTTGAGATGGCATTTGCGCATCATCAGACATCCGGCGGCGATCAACGGCGCGGTGGAGAAACCGAATTCATCGGCGCCCAATATGGCCCCGATAACCACGTCGCGACCGGTGCGCAGGCCGCCATCGACCTGCAGCATGACCCGCGACCGCAGACCGTTCACCACCAGGGTCTGGTGGGTTTCGGCAAGGCCCATTTCCCAGGGGGAACCGGCATGTTTGATGGATGTCAGCGGACTGGCGCCGGTGCCGCCATCATAGCCGGAAATGGTGATGTGGTCGGCGCGGGCCTTGGCGACGCCGGCGGCGACGGTGCCGACACCGACCTCAGACACCAGCTTGACCGACACGTCGCCATCCGGGTTGACGTTTTTTAAATCGTAAATCAGTTGCGCCAGGTCTTCGATCGAATAGATATCGTGGTGCGGCGGTGGCGAGATCAGGCCGACACCGGGCGTCGAGTGGCGGACCTGGGCGATCACCGCGTTGACCTTGTGGCCGGGCAATTGTCCGCCTTCGCCGGGCTTTGCCCCTTGCGCAATCTTGATCTGCATCATGTCGGAATTGACAAGATATTCCGTCGTGACGCCAAAGCGTCCGGATGCCACCTGCTTGATCGAGGAGCGCTCCGGATTGGGGCTGCCGTCGGATAAAGGCTTGAAGCGTTGGGCCTCCTCGCCACCCTCGCCGGTATTGGAGCGGCCGCCGATGCGGTTCATGGCGATCGCCAGGGTGGCATGGGCCTCGCGGCTGATGGAGCCGAAGGACATGGCACCGGTAGAGAATCGTTTGACGATGTCGGCCGCCGGTTCAACGTCGTCCAAGGGCACGGCCTGGCGGCCATTTTGTTGAGCCATGTCCAGGCCGAACAGGCCGCGGATGGTAAAGCGGCCGGTCTCTTCGTTGACCATCTTGGCATAGTCGCGGTAGCGGTCGGGTATGTCGCCGCGCACGGCGTGTTGCAGGGCGGCAATATTATCCGGCGTCCAGACATGGTTCTCGCCGCGCATGCGATAGGCATAATCGCCGCCGATATCGAGGGCGGACCGCAGGACCGGATCGGCACCGAAAGCCGCACTGTGGCGGTGGACGGTTTCGGCCGCGATCTCGGCGAGGCCGACGCCTTCGATCGTCGTCGCGGTGCCAAAGAAGAACTGCTCGACAAAGTCAGAAGCAAGGCCGACGGCGTCGAAAATCTGCGCGCCGCAATAGGATTGATAGGTGGAAATGCCCATTTTGGACATCACCTTCAAGATGCCCTTGTCGATCGACTTGATATAGCGTTCGACCACTTCCCGCTCGTCGACCTCTTCGGGAAACAGGCCGTCGGCATGCATGGTCAGCAGGGTCTCGAAGGCGAGATAGGGATTGATGGCCTCGGCGCCATAGCCGGCAAGCACGCAGAAATGATGGATTTCCCGCGCTTCGCCGGTTTCCACCACCAGGCCGACGCTGGTGCGCAGGCCCTTGCGGATCAGGTGGTGGTGTACGGCGGCGGTTGCCAACAGGGCCGGGATCGGCACCCGGTCCTGGCGGGTCATGCGGTCGGACAGGATGATGATATTGTAGCCGTTATTGACCGATTTCTCCGCCCGCGCGCAGAGCTGGTCGAGGGCTCCGGCCAAGCCTTCGGCGCCCTGGCGGGCGGAAAAGGTAATGTCCAGGGTCTTGGTCTGGAATTGATTATCGGCGAAATCGCCGATGGCGCGGATTTTTTCGAGATCCTCGTTGGTCAGGATCGGCTGGCGGACTTCGAGGCGCTTACGGGTCGATAGTCCCTTAAGATCGAACAAGTTGGGGCGCGGGCCGATAAACGACACCAGGCTCATCACCAATTCCTCGCGGATCGGATCGATCGGCGGATTGGTCACCTGCGCGAAATTCTGCTTGAAATAGGTGTAAAGCAGTTTCGATTTGTCGGAGAGCGCGGAGATTGGCGTGTCGGTGCCCATGGAGCCGACCGGTTCCTGGCCGGTGGTGGCCATCGGGGTCATCAACAGCTTCAGGTCTTCCTGGGTGTAGCCGAAGGCCTGCTGACGGTCGAGCAGGGTCTCGTTGGTGTGCGGCGCGCGGCCGCCGACATTGGCCATGTCTTCCAGAACGATCTGGGTGCGCTCCAGCCATTTACGATAGGGATTGGCGCCCGACAGGGTGGCCTTGATCTCCTCGTCGGAAATGATCCGGCCTTCGCCAAGATCGATGAGCAGCATCTTGCCCGGCTGCAGGCGCCACTTCCTGACGATCTTGCTTTCAGGCACCGGCAACACGCCGGATTCCGACGCCATGATGACGCAATCATCGTCGGTGACGATATAACGGGCCGGGCGCAGGCCGTTGCGATCCAAGGTGGCGCCGATCTGCAGTCCATCTGTGAAGGCGACGGCGGCCGGGCCGTCCCACGGTTCCATGAGGGCGGCGTGATATTCATAAAATGCCTGCCGGTCGGCATCCATCAGCCGGTTGCCCGCCCAGGCTTCCGGGATCAGCATCATCACTGCGTGGGGCAGCGAATAACCGCCGAGCGTCAGGAATTCGAGCGCATTGTCGAAGCAGGCCGTGTCGGACTGGCCCTCATAGGAGATCGGCCATAATTTTTTCAATTCGGCGCCGAACAGGTCCGATTCCACCGAGGCCTGGCGGGCGGCCATCCAGTTGACGTTACCGCGCAGAGTGTTGATCTCGCCGTTATGGGCGACCATGCGATAGGGATGGGCGAGTTTCCATGACGGAAAGGTGTTGGTGGAAAAGCGCTGATGCACCAATGCGAGCGCGGAGGTGAAATCCGGGTGGGTCAGGTCCTTGTAATAGGCGCCGAGCTGCCAGGCCAGGAACATGCCCTTATAGACCAGGGTGCGGCAGGACAGCGAGACCACGTAGAAGCCGTTGTCGCGGCCGTCGGTCTCGGCGAATGTGGTGTTGGAGATGACCTTGCGCAGGATATAGAGCCGGCGCTCGAAATCGTCATCGTCGACAATGTCCGGACCACGGCCGATGAAGACTTGGCGATGCATTGGCTCGGTGTCGGTGACCGTTTTCGACAGGCAGGAATTATCGACCGGAACATCCCGCCAGCCGATTAGCTCCTGGCCCTCATCAGCGACGATGCGGGCGACGATCGCCTCGCAATGGGCGCGCAGCAACGGTTCCTGGGGCAGAAACAGGCAACCGACCGCGTAGTGGCCCGGTTCCGGCAGGTCAAAGTCGCAATCGGCGACCATGTAGTCGTGGGGGATCTGTACGATCATGCCGGCCCCGTCGCCGACCAGCGGATCGGCCCCGACCGCGCCGCGATGGGTCAGGTTTTCCAGGATCTGCAGACCGTCGGCAATGATCTTGTGGCTTTTGCGGCCGCCCATATCGGCGATGAAACCGACACCGCAGGCATCGTGTTCGCGGGTTGGCTGATACAGTCCGTGCCGCGCTGCGTCCCCGCGGTCCAACACCCGGCCGCCGCCGCCGACCATCGCCCCAGTCGAGTTTTTGGTGCCGCCGATCAAAGCCCTGCCAGCCATGGTCGCCCTTCCTGCCTCGCGCGGTCCGGTATCGATCTCCCGCAATCGGGTCGCACTGATGCGTGCGGCTCGAGCACGAGAGCGGCTTAGCCGCGACTCTGCCGAAATTGAGCCGGGTCGGCCCGCCGCCGATCCGCTCGTCCCTGTGAGGCGTCTTCACCCCCGCCCGGCTCTCACCAGTCCGGCGCAAGATGCGGGTGCCGCAGGTTGCGCCGGCTGTTCGGCCGGATTTATCGGACCTTTCCGGTACCTTATAACACAGTCGGAGAAGATCGCGATGCAATTGGGACAGCATTACTGTCCTATCAATGCCGCAAAAATGCCAGATTTCAGCGCCCGGGGCAAGAGCGGAGGCGGGCGAAGCGACAAAATGGATCACGGTTGAGTGGCCACCGGCGCCGGCCGGCGATACCGGGAGACCCGACCCTTCAGGCACCTTTCCAGGGTCCGGAAGTCTGCTGCCCGCCGGCCGTTTGACCTCTCACGGCGCTTTGATTTCCTCTTGATCGGCAAGTTGATCATACTTGGCATTACCGGTGCGGGTGTGTCGGCAATCGTGCACAGGTCCTTATCCGCCTCACCTGCATCCGCGCGCATTGCGATTGAACGGAACGTAGCCGGCCGGTCGCTCGAGCCCCCAGGAGCGATTGGCGGGCGATCGTTTCATCGCGCGCCGCCGGCCTCGGGCGCCCCCGGGGCCGGTTTTTGTTGCGCTGATCCCGGCGAGACCCTAAAGATCGCGCCCATGATTTTTGCAAGCGACAATTGGGCCGGCGCGGCGCCGGAGATCATGGCCGCCCTGGAGGCGGCGAATGCGGGGTCGGCGGCGGCCTATGGCGGCGACGACCTGACGGCCGAAATCGAGCGGACGTTCTGCGACATTTTCGAGCGTCCGGTAGCGGTGTTTTTCGTTGCCACGGGAACCGCGGCCAATGCGCTATCGGTCGCCTCTGTGGCCAGGACCGGTGGGGTGATCTTCGCCCATGAGGAAGCGCATATCGCGGTCGAGGAATGCGGTGCTGCGCAATTCACCACCGGCGGCTCGCGGATCCATCGATTGCCGGGACGGCATGGCCGGCTGAGCGCCGATGCGGTCGCCCACGCAATCGACGAATACCATCCCGACATGGTGCATCACGGGCAGCCGGCGACGGTCAGCGTGACCCAGATGACGGAGGTCGGCACGATCTACCGTCCCGACACGATTGCCGAAATCGCCGAGGTGGCGCGGCGCCGGAATATGACCATGCATATGGACGGTGCCCGGTTCGCCAATGCGCTGGTCGCCGCCAATTGCGCGCCGGCGGACCTGACCTGGCGCGCCGGGATCGACGTGATGTCCTTCGGCGCCACCAAGAATGGCTGCTGGTGCGCCGAGACCGTGGTGCATTTTGATCCCGACCGAGCGCGGGACATGAAATATCTGCGCATGCGCGGCGGGCATTTGTTCTCCAAAAGCCGGTTCGTCGCCGCCCAGTTCAAGGGCTATTTCCAGGACGATACCTGGCTGAAACTGGCCCGGCATTCCAACGCCATGGCGGCCAAGCTGGCTGACGGCATCGCGGCCTCGAACAAGGCGCGGCTCGCCTGGCGGCCGGACGGCAACGAAGTCTTCGCGATATGGCCGGAGCGGGTAAGCGCGCAGTTGCGCGACAAGGGCGCCATGTTCCACGAATGGCCGTCAGCGGGATTGGCGCAGGAGGATATGCCCGGGGAGGGCGAGAGCCTTGTGCGGCTTGTGGCCAGCTTCCGGACGACGGAGGGGGATGTGGCCGGGTTCTTGGCGGCGCTTGCATCCTGAGATAGCCTGTCTTTGGAACCTTTCAGGATTGGCTCATGTCGATAGCCGAAAACGGGCACAAGGCCGCAGACATCGACGTCGCCGGATTTGACCTGCTCAATCTGCCGGACGACTTCATCCCGGATCCTTACCGCTATTTCGCCGCCCTGCGTGAACAAGACCCGGTCCATGAAAATTCCGATGGCAGTCTCCTGCTCACCCGCTATGACGATCTGACGGCGGTCTATCGGGATCCATCGGTCTGGAGTTCCGACAAAAGGATAGATTTCAAGCCGAAATTCGATGATTCCCCGCTCTACGAGCACCACACGACCAGCCTGGTGTTCCGCGATCCGCCCGATCACACGCGGATTCGCAAACTGTTCCAGGCGGCATTTACCCGCAAGGCGCTGGCGGCCCTGGAGCCGCGGATCCATGACCTGGTCGACACCTATCTTGACCAGCTCGCCGATCGTCGGGAGATGGAGGTTGTCGGCGACTTTTCCTTCAAGCTGCCGGTGGAGGTGGTCTGCGACATGCTCGGCGTGCCGAGTTCGGACCGATTGCTGATCCGTGACTGGGCCTTGTTGATCCTCGGCGCGCTGGAGCCGGTCCTGAGTGCGGAACAATTCGATGCCGGCTGCAAGGCGGTAGAGGATTTCAAGGCCTATCTGCGCGACCTGATCGCCCATCGCAAGGCACATCCGGACAAGGCGCGGCCTGAGGAGATCCTGACCGCTTTGATGGAGGCGGAGGAGGACGGCGAAAAGCTGACCGAGCTGGAATTGCTGCATCAATGCATCTTCCTGCTCAATGCCGGCCATGAGACATCGACCAATATGATCTCCCACGGGGTGCATGAAATGCTGCGGCATCCCGATCAGGTTCTTCGGCTGCGCGACGATCCGGAGCTGATCGAGACATGTGTGGAGGAAATCCTGCGCTACCAGGCGCCGATCCAGATCAATAATCGCCGGGCGCTCTCAGATACGGCGCTCTCCGGAGTGCCGGTGAAGGCCGGTACGATCGTGCATTTAATGATCGGGGCGGGCAATCACGATCCTGCGCATTTCCCGGACCCCCATCGTTTTGACATTGCCCGCCGTCCGAACCGGCATCTATCCTTCGGGCTCGGCATTCATATTTGCGCTGGCAATTCCCTTGCCCGCATCGAAGGCGCGATCGCATTCGGCAAGATGTTCGACCGGTTCCCGAGCCTGCATATGACGGCGCCGGCGAAATTGTCGCGACGTATCCGCTTCCGGGAAGTGACGGATTTGACGGTTGCCCTATAGGAGCTTCGCCGCCTTCAGCGCCTCCGCCTGGCGCCTGGTCAGGGTCTCCAGATCGAATCCCTCGATCTGCTCGTTGAACAGATAGAAGAAATTCTGCCGGGTCTGCAGGTGCAGGAAAACGCCGCCAAGGCCGATCGCCGCCCGGTCCATGAAGACGAATTCCTGGGGCACGGTGACCGGCCCCTTTTCTTTGAGCGCCTTATGAACCCGGAAGGCCTCCTTGCGGCCATATTGGGCCGGGCTGATGCCGTCGGCAACGGAGCGGGTTCGATCGTCGAGCAGCGGGCCATAGATGAAGCGGGCCCAGATGTTCAAGACATCGATGAGTTCATTGGTAAGACCCTCAAAGCCCCAGCTTTCATAGGCTGAGACAACCCGGTCGCGATCATCGAAGAGCAGGCCGCGATAAAGATCGATGACCCCTTGCACGAAGGATGGCGGGAAGATGCGGATGCAGCCGTAATCGAGCAGATTGATGCCGCCCGGCTCGCCGGCCTCCTCAAAGACCGTGTAATTGCCCAGATGCGGGTCGCCATGAATCACCCCGTAGCGGCTGAAGGGATGCCACCAGGCCTTGAACATGGTGGCGCCGAGGCGGTCGCGAACCTCTTGCGGCGCGTCCTTGAAATCGAGCAGCGGCCGGCCGTCGTGCCAGCCCATGGTCAAGAGGCGTTTCGTCGACAAAGCGGCTTCCACCTGCGGCACTTTTATGTCCGGTTCCGCCGCCAGGATCTCGGTATAAAGCGCCATGTGCCGGGCTTCACGCTCATAATCGAGTTCCTCGCGCACGCGCTCGCCGATCTCGGTGGCGATCTTGCGGGTGTCGATGGCCGGGCGCATGCGCCGGTGGACGGAAAAGGCGAGGTTCAGTTGCGCCAGGTCGGCTTCGACCGCCGACTGCATGTCGGGATATTGCAGCTTGCACGCCAGGTCCCGGCCGTCCTTGCCGACCGCCCGATGCACCTGGCCCAACGAGGCAGCGGCAGCGGGTTCAGTATCGAAGGATTGAAAGCGCTTGCGCCAGTCGGCGCCCAATTCGGCGGCCATGCGCCGGCGCACGAAGGCCGGACCCATGGGTGGTGCGGCCGATTGCAGCTTTGCGAGTTCTTCCGCGTATTCGGCGGGCAGGGCTTCGGGAATCGTCGCCAGCAATTGGGCGACCTTCATGATCGGCCCCTTGAGCCCGCCCAACACGGCAGCCAATTCAGCGGCATTGGAGCCGCGCTCGGTGTCGCGATTGAGCAGGCGGGCACCGGCCATCTTGGCGGCAAAACCGCCGACATCAGTGCCGACACGGGCATAGCGGCGCACCCGGCGCGACAGCCGGTTGGCTTCCTTGTCTTTTTCGTCGTCGTTATCGCGCTCGCTCATGGGGCCTCAAGAAATGTCCCTTGCCACTTTCGCTAATATGGTGTCGCCGCCTGAATTGAGAATGCGCGGCGGGTGAGCACCGGCGACAGAATGACAAAGGCGATCGACACGGCGACCGTGTAGATGGCCATTGCCAGCAATTGGGTTTCAATACCGATGCCGGCATCGATCAGCCAACCCAAAAGCCCAGGTGCCAGGGCACTGGCGCCGACGGAAGCCGAGGTGACAAGCGCTTTGATCGCGCCCAAATGAGCGGTTCCGTAAAGTTCCGCCCACAGCGCGCCGACCACGGTCGCCGCGCCGCCGGCGGTCAGGCCGCTCAGCGCAAAGAAAGCCAGGGCAATGCCCGGATTGCGGGTTTCGGCGAGCACCACCAGTCCGGCGGCCATCGGTAACAGGAAGACCGGCAGGACGCGGATTGCCGACCAACGATCGATGACCCAACCGCTGGCGAGCGAACTGACGATTGTGGCCGCCGCATAGACCGGATAGCCGGCGGCGAACCAGGCAAGCTGCCAGCCTTTGACCTCGACCAGATGGACCTGGTGGAAGAAGACGCCGGTGATGATGAACGAGGTAGCCATGAGACCGGGCAGCAGGGCGTAGAATAGCGGATCGGCAAGGACCTGTTTCCGCGTCCAGTCGGCGTCGACCGGGCGATCCCCGCCGGATCGCAACTCCGCATGATGTGGCGTTCGGCCATTGCGCAGCAGCATGACGGCAAGGGGGAGGGCGATGAGGAACAAGGCAGCGGCGGCGATCATCCAGGTTTGCCGCCAGCCCACCAATACGATCAATATGACCGCAAGCGCCGGGAAAATCGCTTCCCCGGCCGGATGACCAAGGCTGGCGATCGCGATCGCCCGGCCGCGCTGCAGATTGTACCAGCGGGCCATGGCGGTGACCGAAATATGGGACAGCATGCCCTGGCCGAAAAGGCGCAAGCCATAAAGCACGACCAGCAGCATGGCCGGACCGGTGAGCGCGCTCATGGCCAGGCTGACGGCGCCGAGGCCGATGATCATGGCGCCGGCGACCAGATCGAGGCGCGACCAGTCGGCCAGTTTGCCGAGCCACAATAAGGTGACCGCGCTGGCCAGCGTCGCCGCCATATAAAGACCGCCGAAATCGCCATGGCTGAGATTGAACTGGGCGCGGATTTCGCCGGCAAACAGGGAAATGAAATAGGTCTGGCCGAAACTGGCGGAAAAACTGAGCAAAAATCCGGCAGCCAGCCAGCGGGCATTGCGGTGCAGGAAATCGAGAAATGTCATCAGGTGCCCTAAGAGCCTGAGGGATCTGCGGAGATGGCGGAAAAGGGATTGGGTTCAAACAGCGCCGAAAACTTAGCATTCGGGCGGATAAACGCCAATAACAAAGCCAGGAATAGGGAGGATTGCTTGACTTGCTCGACGGTTGCTGTTCGGTTTGTCTGGTTGTAATACGGATATTTGGGTTTGGACCGAGGATCATCCCGTATGCATTTAGGGTATCTGCACTATTGTCTCGCTCCTCACTGTCATTGCCCGGCTTGACCGAGCAAGCCAGTAAATGGTGCGTTAACCAGTAATAACAAGCGGGTGCCGTTGTGCAACGATCGCCAACCGCGGTGTCTACTGGATGCCCCGGTCAAGCCGGGGCAAGACAATCGCGGTTGCTTTAGTACGGCTTTCGAGCAGCGCGAACTGGTCATCGGCCTGATCGATCAAGTGCTCTGCACCATGGTCTATACGGAAACCGCCGATGCCATCCGCATCATTTCCTTGCGTAAGGCTGCTGGCCTGAAGGCGCGATAAGCCGCTGCCAATTAGCCCCAAGTTCAGTTGGCGCCTCAGCCTATTCCATCTCCTCCAATTCGCCGATCAGGCCGTCGATCACCGACAGGCCCATTTGCCAGAAGGCCGGGTCCGTGGCGTCGAGGCCGAAGGGGGCGAGTAGCTCGGAATGATGCTTGGTGCCGCCGGCCTTCAGCATATCGAAATATTTGTCCTGAAATCCGGCCTCGGCGTTCTGGTAGACCGAATAGAGCGAATTGACCATGCAGTCGCCGAAGGCATAGGCATAGACGTAGAACGGAGCGTGGATGAAATGGGGGATATAGGTCCAAAAGACGTCATATCCGGGGCCGCATTCCACGGCGTCGCCCAGGCTTTCATGCTGGACGGATAGCCAGATCTCGCCGAGGCGGTCGGATGTCAGTTCGCCATCGCGGCGCGCAAGATGCACCCTGCGCTCGAATGTGTAGAAGGCGATTTGGCGGACCACCGTGTTGATCATGTCCTCCACCTTGGAGGCGAGCAGCACCTTGCGCTCGTCGGCGCTTGCGGCGCGATCGAGCAGCATGCGGAAGGTCAGCATCTCGCCGAAGACACTGGCGGTCTCGGCGAGGGTCAAGGGCGTCGGCGCCATCAGCGCCCCATTGGGGCCGGCGAGTACCTGGTGGACGCCGTGGCCGAGTTCATGGGCGAGCGTCATGACATCACGATTCTTGCCCAGATAATTGACCAGAACGTAGGGGTGTGCGCCGGGCACGGTCGGATGGGAAAAGGCGCCGGGCGCCTTGCCCGGCCGCACCGGCGCGTCAATCCAGGAGCGGTCGAAAAAGCGGCGGGCGATATCGGCCATGTCCGGGGAAAACTGGCCGTAAGCCTGAAGCACCGTGTCGCGGGCCTCGTCCCAGGGGATGATCCGGTCGTCGGCGAGCGGCAGCGGCGCGTTGCGGTCCCAATGCATCAGCCTGTCCATGCCGAGCCAACGGGCCTTGAGCGCGTAATAGCGGTGGGACAGGCGGGGATAGGCGCCGCGGACCGCATCGACCAGGGCGTCGACCACCTCCGGCTCGACCCGGTTGGCGAGGTGGCGGGAGGCGGCGACATCGTTGAAACCACGCCAGCGGTCGGAGATTTCCTTGTCCTTGGCGAGCGTGTTGGTGATCAGGGTGAAGGTGCGCAGATTGGCCTTGAAACCCTTTGACAGCGCTTCCGCCGCCCGGCGCCGTTTGTCCGCGTTGTGGTCCTGCAGGTCGTTGAGGGCGCTTTCGATGGTGAGTTCCCGGCCGTCGATGTCGAAACGCATCTCGGCGATTGTCTCGTCGAACAACCGGTTCCAGGCGCTGACCCCGGTCACCGATTTTTCGTGAAACACCTGCTCCAGGCGCTCTTCCAATTGATAGGGCTTCTCCTTGCGGATATCGGTGAGCCAGGGCGCATAGTGGGCAAGATCGGGATCGGCGAGGGCGGCCTGAAGATCTTTGTCCTCGATCTGGTTCAGTTCCAGGGTGAAGAACAGGAGATGGGCGCTCGCCGTGGTGATGCGCTCCTGGACGTCGCCATAGAATTTGGAGCGTTCCGGGTCGGTGGTGTCGCCGGCATGGACCAGGCCGGCATAAGAGATCAGCCGGCCGAGCAATTCCTCCAATTGCTCGAATTCGGCGATGATCGCGGCCAGGCGCTTTGCACCGCCATCTTCGGCGGGCAAACCGCTTACCCGACCCTTATGGGCGGCCTCGAAGGCTTTCGCGTCCTCCATGGCGCGGCGCAAATCCGCCACCACCTGGTCGCTGTTCATGCTCGGATAAAGGTCGGTCAAATCCCATAGCGGCAGATCGCCCAAAGGACCGGTCGTGGCGGTTTCGGGCGTCGCAGCAGGGAGGCGGGCCGGCTGCGGAAGTCGAACGGGATCTGCCATTGGTGTGCTATCCATCGGTCAGGGGTCGAAGAAAGGGCAATCAATCAATCGGAGATGATATAGAGCGATCGCCGGTGAAAATCATCTGTGATCCGCCACGCGACTCTCAGAACACTCTCCAACATCCTTAATATGGCTTTTACCGAATGCGTGCATGATCGGCGTCAGCATGCCCGGATTGGGTAGTCAGTGTCATTGGAAGTACCGGTCATGAAAGAGCGCTTGTTAGTCGTCGACGATGATCCCGTGCAGCGGCGGTTATTGGAAGAAGCGATTCGCCGGTTCGGCTACGAGCCGCGTTGCGTGGAGGGCGGCGAAGAGGCAGTCCGGCTGCTGACGGGCTCGGAAGGCGGCGACTTCAGCCTGGTGATCCTGGACCTGGTCATGCCCGATCTGGACGGCATGGGGGTTCTGGAACGGATGCAGGCGCACGATATTTCGACGCCGGTCATCGTCCAGACGGCCCATGGGGGCATCGATACGGTGGTCGGCGCCATGCGCGCAGGCGCCGTCGACTTCGTGGTCAAGCCGGTGCGTCCGGAACGGCTTGAAGTATGCATTCGCAACGCGCTGAAAGTGGAGGCGCTGCAGGGCGAAATCACGCGCATCAAGAAATCGGCCGCCGGCACATTGACCTTCAAGGACATCGTCACCAGTAGTGCGGCGATGGCACGGGTCATCCAGCTCGGACAGCGGGCGGCGGGATCGAACATCCCGATCCTGGTGGAGGGGGAATCGGGCGTCGGCAAGGAATTGGTGGCGCGGGCGATCCAGGGCAGCGGCGAGCGCAAGGCACGACCCTTCGTGACGGTGAATTGCGGCGCCATTCCCGATAATCTGGTGGAAAGCATCCTGTTCGGCCACGAAAAGGGCGCCTTTACCGGCGCCGTGGACAAGCATATGGGCAAGTTCCAGGAAGCCCATGGCGGCACTTTGTTTCTGGACGAGGTGGGCGAGTTGCCGCTCGACGCCCAGGTCAAATTGCTGCGGGCCTTGCAGGAGGGCGAGATCGACCCGGTGGGCGCGCGCCGCCCGGTCCAGGTTGATTTCCGGCTGATCTCGGCGACCAATCGCAGCCTGTTGAACCTGGTCAAGGACGGCAAGTTCCGCGAAGATCTTTATTACCGGCTGAACGTGTTTCCGATCCTGATCCCGCCCCTGCGCGAGCGGCGGGAAGACATTCCGGAATTGGCGCGCCATTTCATCGCCCGGTTCGCCGCCGAGGAAGGCAAGCGCCAGGTGACCAGTATCGCGCCCGACGCGGTGTCATTGTTGCAGGCCTATGACTGGCCGGGCAATATCCGGCAATTGGAGAACGCCGTGTTTCGCGCCGTGGTCCTGTGCGACGAAACCCATCTCTCGGTCGAGGAATTTCCGCAAATCCAGGTGCAATTGCAGGGCGCCCTGCCGTCCATGGATACCGGTTCGGGGACCGATGAGGATGCGCCCGCCACCATGGCAACCGACCTGCAGAGCCCGGTTCCCGAAATTGCCGGTCATCCGGTGGCCGGGGCGTCGCCGGATACACCGCCCTTCGGCTTCATGCGGGCGCTCGACGATGCCGGCCATATCCGTCAGTTGGATGCGGTGGAACGGGACATGATCGCTTCGGCGATCGAGCATTATAACGGCCGCATGTCGGAAGTCGCGCGGCGCCTGGGAATCGGCCGGTCGACCCTTTATCGCAAGATCAAGGACTATGGCCTTGATGCAACACCTGATCCGATAGCGGCGGAATGATCCTTCACGATTTGCGGAGGACCTTGAAATCGCCCGGAAATTTCCTCATTGTGCACCGAATTGTACGCGCCGGGTCACGTTGTCTCAGGGCGGGACTGAGCGCCGGTTGTTGAGGATGAATATGATTTCTAAACGTTTGTTGGCCGGTATTGTCTCCGGCACATTGGTTGCTTTCAGCCCCATTATCGCAGTAGCGGAAGTTGGCGACAGCGCGCCGGCGCAGGCCACTGATCCGTGGTCGGCATCGTTTATTCAGGCACTCGGACTGCTCGAGTCCAGCCGGGACGCGGATCTCAAGAGCGACCATGCGGCCATTGAGGCATTCTATAAAAGCCGCAGTTTCAAGGCGGTTTGGACCGATGGCAGCGGATTTACACCGCAGGCGCGATCGGTCATCGCCCGAATTGGCCGGGCGCGTGAAGATGGCCTCGACCCGCGGGACTATGCGCTTCCTGAAAGCGATATCGATCGGCGGTTTCTGCAAGGCTATGACGGTCTGGCGGAAGCGGAATTACGGCTTTCCGCGGCGATCCTGGCCTATGCGCGCCATGCCAGTGCCGGCCGGGTGAATCCGAGCGTTTTATCGCGGTCGGTGACCATGAAGCCGGAAAAACCGGATCCGATGGCGGTGTTGAAGGCGATGGCGGACTCGCCGCGGCCCGATGCAACGCTTGCCAGTTACAATCCGCCGCACCCCGAATTCCGCCTGCTGCGCGACAAGCTCGCCGAATTGCGCCGGCAGGATGGCACCGTGGCGCAGCCGGTGCCGATACCGGACGGACCGACCTTGCGGGTGGGCATGCGGGATGACCGTATCGTGGAGATTCGCCGGCGGGTCGGCGCGCAGATACCCGATGTGGATGCCGACATTTTCGACAAGGCGCTGAAAAAGGACGTTCGCCGCTTTCAACGGCAGGCCGGATTGAGCGCCGACGGAATCATCGGCCGGCGTACCTTGGCGGCAATGAATGGCGAATCTGAGGGGAACAAGGAAGAGATCGTCCTGGCGAATATGGAACACTGGCGCTGGATGCCACGCGATCTCGGCGCGTTCCATGTCCGCGTCAATATCCCCGAATTCACGGTTCGGGTGATGCGCAACGGATCGGTACATCACAAAACCCGCACCATTGTCGGCAAGCGGAGCAATCAGACGCCGATCTTCTCCGACGAGATGGAATATGTGATCGTCAATCCCTATTGGAACGTGCCGCTGTCAATCAAGTCGAAGGAAATGCTGCCGGATATCGTGCGCGACCCGCAGGGCTATTTCGCGCGCGGCAATTACGAGGTTCTGACCTCGGTCAGCGGCCGGGTGCGCACGGTGGATCCGGGTCAGGTGGACTGGCGCAACGTCAATTTGAGGACGTTGCATATCCGCCAGCGGCCGGGACGCGGCAACGCCTTGGGGCGCATCAAGTTCATGTTCCCCAACAAACATTCCGTCTACCTGCACGACACGCCGACCAAACACTTGTTCAAGCGTGATGTCCGGGCCTATAGCCATGGCTGCGTGCGGGTCCGCAATCCAATGGATTTTGCTGATGCATTGTTGGTCAATGAACCGGCCCTGAACGGGCCCAAGCTGAAGGCCATGTTCGGCGGCCAGGAAAAGCGCGTGAATCTGACCCGCAGAATTCCTGTCCATTTGACCTATTTCACTGCCTGGGTGGACGAATCCGGTCAGTTGCAAACACGCAATGACCTTTATGGCCATCACAAGCGGTTGACGAAATGCCTGGGATTGCGCCAATCGGCCAATCAGTGCGGCGTTCCGGCGAAACCGGCCAAATATGTGCCGCCGCAGGCGTCGGCACGGGCGGCTGCGCCGCCGCCACCGGAACAGGAAGCACAGGATGAACCGCAAGCCGGCGGCTTCTGGTCGTCCGGTCCGGCGGTGGCCTCCGGGGATGACGATATCGGCAGTTTCATCCGCCTGCAAAAGCCGGTTAAACGGCGCGAACGCTGGCTTGATCGCTGACCGGCACAGGTCGGTCATCCCGCAAGGCGCCCGAATTTCCGGACGGCTGCCTCTACCTGCCCCCGCACCCGACCCCCGCGCAATTCCGAAAGACAGCGCCGTCCAGGCGCCTGATTCGGTGCCGCATGCTTCTTTTTGCTGCATTGCCGCAGCACCGGATTTTTGCTATTTGTTAAGCACGCAATCAAAAAATCCGGGAATCGCTGCGTCAGGCGACATTTCTGCCACGGTTTCTTCTTAATTATGATTACGGTAAACCGTCGTTAACACGTTGCGGTTACACCGTAATTAGGACATATAGGGGCCGAGCCGGCAGAGTTAGAGGTTCGTGGGACTGGTTTGTTGGGTAAATCGTCTATTCAATTGATACGCTTGTCGCGGTGTTTTGGCGCGGCGATGCTGATTGCCGGATTGTGTGCTGTGGCGGGTTCGACCCAATCGGTGGCGGCGAGCCGTACGTTGCATCTCTACAACACCCATACCCATGAAACCTTGAAGGTGACCTTCAAGCGCAACGGCCGATTCGTTCCCTCGGCATTGCGTGAATTGAACCGGTTCCTGCGCGATTGGCGGCGCAACGAAATCGTCAAGATGGATCCCAACCTGTTCGATCTGTTGTGGACGGTCTACAGGCAATCCCGGGCGCGCAAGCCGATCCATGTCGTATCAGGCTATCGTTCACCGGCGACCAACAATATGCTGCGGCGGCGCAGCCGCGGCGTGGCGAAATTCTCGCAGCATACGCGCGGACGGGCGATCGACTTCCACCTGCCGGGCGTTCCCATGTCGCGGGTTCGGGCTGCCGGTCTGCGCATGGAAGTGGGTGGCGTCGGCTATTATCCGAGCGCGCGCAAGCCATTCGTTCATCTGGATACCGGTTCCGTTCGCCATTGGCCGCGGATGAGCCGCAAACAATTGTCGCGGGTGTTCCCGAGAGGCCGGACGATCCATGTGCCGCGCGACGGCAAGCCGCTCCGCGGATACAAGGAAGCACTGGCCCGGCACAAACGGCGCAAATCCGGCCGCACGGTGGTCGCGACCTATGAACGGCCCAACAGCGCAAACGGCGACCTCAACGAGCATCGCATCATCCGCACACCCGGCGAGGGTGGATCGAGCATGCGGGCGGCCTTTGCCGGCGGCAATTCCGGCAAGCCGGAGCGGGCACGCGCCGCGAAGCCGGAACGGGTAACGGCGCGGCGGGCCTCGGCGCGGGTCGCCGTCACCAAGCCCGTTCAAACCGCCAAGCCGGCTTCCAAACCGGCCTCCAAGCCGTCGAAACCGACGGCTACGGCGAAGGCGGCCAAGACGCCGCCGGGGGTCAAGGCGCCGGTGCCGCCTGCGGAAATCGCCACGAAGCCGGTTACCGAAACCGTCGTAGCGCCGCCGACGCCACGGCAGCGGCCGAAATCGCTGGAAAAGAAACCGGCACCCACGCCATCGGAAATCGTGATGGCCCGGGCGACGTTGCCTGAACCGGCCAAGTCCGCGGCGTCCGAGCAGGCGGCCCTGGCGGCGGCGACAGCCGAAATGCGCAAGACCGTCTCCGACGATGCGGCGCCGAAGGACACGGTTGCCGAGGCAGGCATCAAAGCCGCCGATACGGTAGCCGGCTCGACGGAACCGGCCATCAGCGAGACGGCGCAGAAACCCGCCGAGCGGCCGGCAAGTCCCGAGCCGGGCACGATGAAGGTTCCCGAACCGGGCACGATGATGGTCGCAGCCAAACCGGGTTCGATCGATGCGGCGAATGCCGGTTCGCCGCCGGCGGTACCGCAATCGCGCAGTTTCCAAACCGCCAGCTTGACTACCGAGACCGGCGAGCCGGCCGAATCGGCGACGGCCCTATCGGGCATTCCGATCCCCAAGCGACGCCCGGCGTATATGACGGCGGCGGCCGACAATCCGTTCGCGTTGCATAATCTCCCGGCACCGCGGCCGGAAACCTTGATGGCCTATGCGTCGCCGTCGACGGCGACCGATGAAGCCCTCATGACCGCCCGGCCGGCGCAGGTTCTTCCGGCATCGGCCCGGCGTCCGGCGGCACCGGTGAAGAAGGCCGCTTCCCGGTCGCCGGTCCAGTCGCGCATCGAGCAGGCCTGGACCGATCCGCTGGCCCGGTTCACGACGGCGCCGGATCGCAGCGAGCCGCGCCTGCTTTTGGGCAAGGCAACGACGCGGACACGGGTCTTCGCCGATCTGCGTCATCCCGATCAGCGCCAGTTGCAGGGCCTGATCCAGACGCCGCGCGTCTTCGTCGCCAATTCCTTCCGCTTCGGCCTGTTCGACCAGCCGCGCGCCGACCAATTCAGCGGCCCGACCGTGATTGCGCTGAGTACGGTACGCCTGCGCTGACATCGCGGCCAACGGATCCGGGCATGTTGCCCGGAAGCCGGATTCAGCAATTTTCCCAGTATTCCTTTCCGCAAATGCGGGGCCGAGGTTTCATATTCTCGATTTGAACCCGTGTGATCGTACAATGCTGTAGCGCGTGTTGCGGTATACTGGCTTCACAAGTCACACCACAATTCCCGCGAAAGCGGGAATCCAGGGCTGAATAGAAAGGCCTATATTTGTAACCCTGGATTCCCGCTTTCGCGGGAATGACTGCGTCATCATTCATGTTGAGTCCGATTGGACGCAACATGCTTTAGTCCTCGGGCTGTGACGGCACCATGCCAAGCGCGTGCATGTAAAGATCCAGTAGGGCTTCCTGCTCCTGACGCTCCGCCAGGTCCTGTTTGCGCAAGCGCACCACCTGGCGCAAGATCTTGGTGTCGAAGCCGTTGCCCTTGGCCTCGGCATAGACTTCCTTAATGTCTTCGGCGATGGTTTTCTTGTCTTCCTCGAGCCGCTCGATGCGTTCGACAAAGGCGCGCAGTTGCGCCGCGGCGATGCCGCCGGGTTCGTTCATGGCGAATTGGCTCCGTAAATTTAGTCACAGATAGCAGTGCCCGAGCGGAGCGGGCCGGTCAACGCACGGCCGTCGCTTATCCCCGGCCGGGGAAGTCACCGCCCTTGGTATTAATGGCCGGGATGGCTGTGCTTCAGTTTTTCCAGTTGCTCGGCATTGGCCTCCGTCTGGTATTTTTCCTTCCAGTCCTCGTAGGGCATGCCATAGACAATCTTGCGCGAATCGGCCTTGTTCAGGTCGATGCCTTGCTCCTGAGCGGCGTCCATATACCAGTTGGACAGGCAGTTGCGGCAGAAGCCGGCAAGGTTCATCATATCGATATTCTGCACGTCGGTGCGTTCGCGCAGATGGCTTACCAGGCGCCGGAACGCCGCCGCTTCAAGCTCGGTACGTGTTTTGTCATCCATGTCGGTCATGGTCGTCTCCTCGTGTTTGCGCCGTCACACCGGGTCGGTCCGCGAACCGAATTGACGGATCGAATGCAGGGTATCGTCGGAATTTATCTCCGCAACCACATCGGCGATATGCCCGGCCCATTGCTCGACCCCGGACCGGTGATCGATCAGATCCTGGCGCACCTCGATCAGGGCATGGGGGATGCCCCGCCTGGTGCCGTGAAAATAGAGCGTGTCATTCTTCAGATACCCGCGATAGGGCTCATTGTCACCGATGGTCAACCCCGTGGCCCGGCGCAGCCCATCGATCAGCGGCCGCGCGAAACGGGGATCGTTGTCCCACAATATCCCGCCATGCCACGGCCGGGCCCGGCCGCGCCAGACCGGGGTGAAGGAATGGACCGAGAGGATCAGCGGCACCCGGCCGGCGGCGATACCGCGATCGATTGCGGCGGCAACGGCGTCATGATAGGGCCGGTAGAAACGGTCGATGCGGTGCTGGCGTTCGGGTCCGTCGTGGCGGGCGTTGCCGGGGATGACGGCGCCGTCGGACAGGCGCATGATCAATGTCGGGTCGTCGTCGCCGCGATTGGGATCGATCAACAACCGGGAAAAGGTGGACATGACCGCCGGCGCGTTCAGCCGGGTGGCAAGCAGGCGTGTCAGGTCCGCCGATCCGATGTCATAGCCGATATGGCGCTGCAATTCGTCGGCGGGCAGGCCAAGGGTTCCATATTCCGCCGGCAGCCGGTTGGACGCATGATCGGCCAACAGCAGAATGCCGGAGGCACTGTCGCCGTCGATCAACTCAACGGGCTCGAAGTCGGAGGGCGTCACCATGGCGCCGGAAACTGGATCAGACTGGTACATCATTGCAAATGAAGATATAGGGTCCGGCGCGGTTCGGGATATGGTCGTGGCGGCGACCCTAGGTACGAAAATTGAGGTGGCATTGGCAAGACCAAGGGGCTCGCATGGGGATAATATTCGCCTGACGGCAAGCTGACTTTGGCACGGCGGGGGTACAACACGATGATCGAAGACATTCGCCGACGCCTTCAGCGCTATTTCGAGGCGGCGGTCGGCGCGGCGCAGGCAGAGACCTGCCTGCCGCCGCATCTGCCGCATCCACCCGAAGACGGCCGGCTGATCATCCTGGCGGCCGGCAAGGCCGCGGGCGCGATGGCCTCGGTGGCCGAGCAGCATTACCGGGAGACGGTGAAGGCCGATATGGATCGGATAACCGGACTGGCGGTCACCCGCCACGGTTATGCCCGGCCGACGCGGCATGTGCGCCTGGTGGAGGCCGGTCATCCGGTGCCCGACGCGGCGGGGATCGCGGCGACGCGGGAAACGTTGGACATGGCATCGGCGGCCGGCGCCGACGACCTGGTGCTGGTTTTGCTGTCGGGCGGCGGATCGGCCAATTGGGTGGCGCCGGCCGGGGCGCTGACCCTTGACGGCAAGCAGCAGATCACGCGGGATCTATTACGCTCGGGCGCCACGATCGGCGACATCAATACGGTGCGCAAGCACCTGTCGGCGATCAAGGGCGGGCGGCTTGCGCGCCGCGCGGCACCGGCGCCGGTGATCACCCTGGCGATTTCCGATGTTCCCCATGACGACCTGGCCGTGATCGCCTCAGGCCCGACCGTGCCGGACCCGACGACGCTCGCTGACGCGCGGGCGATCTGTTCACAGTTTGAAATCGCCCTGCCGGATGCGGCCGGTGCGCTGTTAGACGATCCACAAAACGAAACGCCCAAACCGGGCGATCCGGTGTTCGATCGCGGCAGCGTGCATTTGGTGGCGCGGCCGCAATTGTCGCTGGAGACGGCCGCGGCGATCGCCCGCGATGACGGCTATGAGGTCATCATGCTCGGTGATTCCCTGGAAGGGGAGGCGCGTGATATCGCCGCCAATCACGCGCACCAGGCACAGGCATTGGCTGATGCGGGCCGGCGCGCGGTGCTTTTGTCGGGGGGCGAGGCGACAGTGACCATTACCGGCGACGGCCGCGGCGGCCCCAATCAGGAATACATATTGGCCATGAGCCTGGCCCTGAATGGCGATCCGCGCATTGCGGCGCTTGCCGGCGATACGGACGGCACCGATGGCGGCAAGGGACTTGCCAGCGATCCCGCCGGCGCATTATGCGATCCGACAACGCTGGCGCGGGCCAAAATTGCCGGCCTAAATGCCGCCGAATTTCTGGCGCACAATGATTCCACAGTCTTTTTCGAGAAGATCGGGGATCTCCTCAAGCCGGGCCCGACATTCACCAATGTCAACGACTTTCGGGCCATCATCGTTGACAGACCGGGTCTGTCGACGTCATAAATGTAACATACGCCGCTTGGGACGAGCGCAGCGAAGCTATGAATACGCCGAATTTTGTACCGTGGATCCGGTTTTCCCGCCAACATGCGTTTTGGGTTGTCCTGATTGCCGTAACGCTGTTGTCGTGGTCGTTTGCTACCAGCTCCGTGAAGGCCGAGTTGCGCTTGTGCAATAAGACGACCAGTCAGATCGGCGTGGCGATCGGCTATAAGAACGAAAAGAAATGGATGACCGAAGGATGGTGGAACCTGCCGGCGCAGTTTTGCGAAACGCTGCTGACCGGGCCGCTGATCTCCCGGTTCTACTATGTCTATGCGCTCGACTACGACCAGGGCGGCGAATGGGGCGGCAAGGCGTTCATGTGCACCCGCGACAAGGAATTCACCATCCAGGGCATTGAGGATTGTGTCGCGCGTGGGTTTGAAAAAACGGGATTCTTCGAAATCGATACCGGTGAACAGCGCAGTTGGACGGTTCAATTGACCGAACCGACCCAACAAGGAACCGGCGGTCGATGAAGCGAAATCGCAACGTTAAGATCCTCGCAACCCTCGGTCCGGCCTCCTCACAAATCGACGCAATAGAACGCCTCTTCAAGGCGGGGGCCGACGTTTTTCGCATCAATATGAGCCACGCCGATCACAATACGATGCGTGATCTGGCGGAGCGGATTCGCACCGTCGAACAATCGGCCGAACGGCCGATCGGGATCCTGGTCGATTTGCAGGGACCGAAACTGCGGATCGGTCGGTTTGCCGATGGCCCGGTCCGGTTGGCGGAGGGCGACACCTTCACGTTCGATTCCGATACTGCGCCCGGAGACGGCGGCCGGGTGCATCTTCCGCATCCGGAAATCTTTGCCGCCCTGGAACCGGGGCATCGGCTGCTGCTCGATGACGGGCGGGTGCGGCTGTCGGTGCTATCGGCTGACAAAAGCCATGCTGAGGCCCGGGTGGAGGTCGGCGGGGCGTTGAGCGACCGCAAAGGGATCAGCCTTCCCGACACCACCCTCGGATTCTCGGCGATGACACAAAAGGATCGGGCCGATCTCGACGCCGCCCTGGCGGTGGGCGCAGACTGGATCGCGCTCTCCTTCGTGCAGCGGCCGGAAGACCTGGCGGAGGTGCGCAAGCTGACCCGTGGCCGGGCCGGGGTGCTGGCGAAGATTGAAAAGCCGCAGGCGCTGGACCGGCTCGACGAGATTATCGAACTGAGTGACGCGTTGATGGTGGCGCGCGGCGATCTGGGAGTGGAAATGCCTCTGGAGCAGGTTCCCGGCCTGCAAAAACAGATCACCCGCGCGGCGCGCCGGGCGGGCAAGCCGGTGGTCATCGCCACACAGATGCTGGAATCGATGATCGCCGCTCCGGTGCCGACACGGGCGGAAGTGTCGGACGTGGCGACCGCCGTCTTCGAAGGGGCCGACGCGGTCATGCTATCGGCGGAGTCGGCGGCCGGGGCCTATCCGGAAGAAGCGATATCGACCATGAATTCCATTGCGGAGGCCGTGGAACGGGACCCCAATTACGGGACCATTATCGATGCCCAGCGCATCATGCCCGAATCCACCGGCGCCGATGCCATTTCGGCGGCCGCCCGGCAGATCGCCGAAACCCTGAATCTATCGGCGATCGTCTGTTACACGTCGTCCGGCGCCACCGGTCTGCGCGCCGCACGGGAGCGGCCGAACACACCGATCATCGCACTCAGTCCGGTGCCGGCCATGGCCAGGCGGCTGGCCTTGGTGTGGGGCCTGCATTGCGTGATATCGGAAGACGCGGTCGACGAGCAGGATATGGTCGACCGGGCCTGCCGCATTGCCTTTGCCGAGGGATTTTCCCAGTCCGGGCAGCGGATCATCATTACGGCCGGGGTGCCGTTCGGCACGCCGGGGGCGACCAACATGCTGCGCATCGCCTTTGTCGGCTCGGACGGTCTGGGTGGCATCTGAGCCGCGTTTTCTTGAAGACATATTCTCGCACGTTGCGTTCAATCGGGTTCGAAACGAACATTGACACAGTCATTCCCGCTTTCGCGGGAATGACTGCGTGATGTGATCCGTGTGTCGATAGTTCGGCAATATGCATCAAACTACTCGGCCGCCGCCTTCGTGCTTCGGGCGCGGGTCACCGTATCGTCAATCGCCTCGATGACCGCC
Organism: Rhodobiaceae bacterium; assembly: GCA_965224185.1. Lineage (GTDB taxonomy): Bacteria > Pseudomonadota > Alphaproteobacteria > Rhizobiales. The sequence goes on from OZ245042.1 coordinate 3,305,456, forward strand.
TCGGCGTGGGTGTAGTGCGGCATATGACCGGCCGCCTCCAGGACGACCAATCGGGAGGGACCGATATCGCGATGCAGGGCCTCGGAATGGATTGCCGGCGAAACCACGGTGTCGGCGGTGCCGGTGACGATGGCGGTCGGCACCCGGATCTCGGGAAAGCGTGGACTATAGGCCTCGGCATGGGCGTTGAGGTCAGCAATATCTTGCGCATTGGCGCGGAACTGGCGGGGCCTCAAAACCATACGGGTTTGCGTGCGGTCGATATAGTCGGCCGGCTCCCGGTCCGGTGAAAAAACGCAGCGCAGGGCAAACGGCATCCAAAATTCGGCGATTGGGGTGACGATGGTGCGGGTAAAGAGCCAGCCGATATAGGGCCGGGCGGCAAGCTTATAATACCACAACACGCCTCCGGGCCAGGGATGGGTGGCCGGTGCCAGGAGCACCAGGCCGGACACCCGGTCCGGGTGACCGAGCGCGATCGTGGTGGCCAGCGACGCGCCCCAGGAATGGCCGATCATGACGGCCCGGTCGATCGCCAGGGCATCCAGCAATCGGGCAACGATGCCGGCCTGATGGACTGGCGAAGCGGCATGGCGGCCGCCGCGGGTGCTCCAGCCATGGCCCGGGCGGTCCAGGAAGACGAGATTGTAGCGATCGCCCAAAAGCGGCGTCATTTGGGTCCGGGCGTCGTTGAGATTGGCGCTGGCACCATGGAGAAACACCAGGGTCTCGGCGTTCGGATCGGGGGCCCGGTGATGGGCATAATGGACGGTGTGGCCATGAATTGTCAGCGTGTCGCCGGTCGGCGGATGGGTGCGGGTGATATGCTGGGCACGCCACAAGGTCCAGGCGGCTGAGGCCAGACCGGTCGCCGTCAGGGCGAGGGGAATTTGAACCAGAAGATCAGCCATCGTTGCCAATATAGGATGTTGTATGATTACATCCAGGTGGATGGTTTCAGTGATTTGATCGATGCGCACCCGATAAGCGAATGGCCGTCATCCCGTGCGCATTGCAGCATGAAATGCTGCTATGCAGACACGGGATCTCACCAAGGAAAATAGAGCATTGCGGCCAGATCCCGTATCTGCAGCGCATCACTGCGTGCTGCGCAGCGCACGGGATGACACCTGACCCAGACTACCATGATTTTCGAACGCACGGATTTCAGATTTCCCGGCCCTCGACCTCGACGGAGAGTTTCTCCAGGGCCTCTTTCGGGCCGGGCATGGTCGGGAAGAGTTCCAAGGCCTGCTTGAAGGCCTCGATCGCCTTTTCCTTCTTGTCCAGGCCGCGCAGGATCATGCCCATGCCGCTAATGGCGCCGAAATGGCGGGGCTCGCGGGCCAAGGTCTGCTCGATATCGGAAATCGATTTGGCGTAATCGCCGGTCAGGAAATAGACCGTGGCGCGCTTGTTCCAGCCTTCCGCATAGTCCGGCTTGAGACGGATAATCCGGTCTAGAACGTCAAGCGCCAGGGGATATTTCTTGGTCTCCATGGCCTTGATGGCGCGGGACATCAACAGATCGACGGTCGGACTGCCGGATTGCAGCCAGCGGCGCCAAATCTGCTTTTCAAACACTTTCGCGGTTCGATGGTCCTTGGCGGAGCGCAATTGCTCAAAGAGGCTGTCCATGGAATCCGGCTCGGCGGCCTTTGGGGCGGGCGTTGGCGCTTCCGGTCCCAGGCGGACCCCCGGCAGGTTGGGATCGGCGGGCATCGATTGGCCGATGGCCGGGCCATGAATGGCCGCGGTCAGCAGGCAGGTGGTGGCGATGAACGCAAGAAGCCGGATCATTCCGCCATATTACTGGCCGGTGCTGATCCGGGTCAAAACAAATCGGCGTCAGCCGGCGATCAGCCCTGGCGGGCCTTGAAGCGCGGATTGCGCTTGTTGATCACGTAGAGCCGGCCCTTGCGGCGCACCAATTGATTGTTGCGGTCGCGGCCGCGCAGCGACTTCAAGGAATTGCGGACTTTCATGGTACCGAACCGTTGTCTATTCTCGTTCGCCGGCAGGCCGATCAAGGCCGGCCCGACGAAAACGAGCGCGCCTGTCGCGCGCCCGGTGAAATTTCCGGCCGGACCATAGGTGCGCGGGTCGGACCTGTCAACCGGGCATGATTGAGACTGGCGAAGCGCCGACTTATATAGGAGGTTAGGGGAAACGGGAGCACTGGGGCTGAGGCATTGACCAAAATCGTGCAACTTTCCGATTTGCATATTGCACGGCCCGGGGAATTGCTGATCGAACGGGATCCCCGGGCTCATTTCGAGCGATGCCTCGACCATGTGATGGCGCATCACTCGGATGCGGACCGACTGATCATATCGGGCGATCTATGCCATCGCGGCGAGCCGGAGTCCTATAACTGGTTCCGCGGTCAGTTGGAGCGGGTCGATCTGCCGGTCTTGCTGACCATCGGCAATCACGACGATCGCGCCAATTTTCGCGCTGCGTTCCCCGATCATCCGGTCGACGAGAACGGCTTCGTGCAACGCACCGATGATTGCGGCGACCACCGGATCGTGGTCATCGACACCAACAAGCCCGGCGCCCATGAAGGGCAGCTCTGCGCTGACCGGCTGGCCTGGCTGGAAACGCAATTGCGGCGCGCCCGTGCCGACGACCGGCCGGTCTTTTTAGTGATGCATCACCACCCGATGCCGATCGGGCTTGCCGGTTTCGACCGGATCGGCCTGGAGGATGCGGCGGCGTTTCGCCGGCTCATCCGGCGCTATCGGGATGGCATCGACCATATCGTCTTCGGCCATTGCCACATGATCCTGTCCGGAAATGTGGACGGTATCTCCTGCTCGGCGCCGCGCAGCATCAATCATCAAAGCTGGCCGGATTTCGCTGATTCGAGCCAATTGACCTTCGCGGCATTGCAGCCGGGATATAATGTGCTGTTGGTCGATCGGGGCGCCGTGGTGGTGCATACGGTGGAATTTGCTTTCGACGGCGAAATCACCCGCATTCCGACCACCCACGATTTTTCCGAAAAGGCGGGCTCCTGACAGCTCTATAGAAGCGCCTTTACGATTTTCCGCCATTCGGCTTTCAAGTCACCGCTTTCCACCGGCCGTCCGGCGCGGTGGTACCAATAGGCGGCATTGCCCAGATCGCCCTCCACCCGGTGCAGATAGGCATGCACCCAGTCGCCGTCCCCGCCGGCCGACGATTGGGCGATCTGGTGCGCCCGGTGCCAGTCGCCGCGGGCCGCATGCCACAGGGCCTGCAGCGGTGCGGCAAGATCCGGCGGAGTGTCGCCGGACAAGGATTGTTCGAATTCGTCGATCGTCATGGAACTTGGTCCCGTTGTCGCCAGGCAAATGGCATCAAACCGTCGGCTTGGATCACTCCGGGACGGGCATCTGACAGTGCAAACAAGCCAAAATCGGTGATTTTTCTCAAAACCACAATCCTGTGATGTGGGTCACGTGCGCCGTCCCGTTTCGATGCCATATTCAATTCAGTCAAGACGACAACAACAACCAAACAGGGAACACAAGACCATGAATAAATTCGCAGCCATCGCCATCGCCGCCGCCGTCGCCACGACCGCGGGTCTGGCCAATACCTCTCCGGCCGAGGCCGGCGGACGGCATCACTTCGGCGGCCATTTCGGCATTCACTTCTACGGCCCGCATTATGGCCACGGCTACTACCATGGCGGCCCCTACTACTATGGCGGCAAGGTTTGTGGCTACAAGTGGAAGCGCCGCTGGAGCAACCGCAAGGGACGTTACATCAAATTCCGCAAGCGGATTTGCTGGTATCGCTAAGCTCCGAACAGCACAGTCCTTTCATCACAAAGACCCTGCGCTCGGCGTGGGGTCTTTGCCTTTGTGTTTTTGGTTCACCGGCCTTTTCAGCAGATGGGCGATGGCGTTGGCATAGTAGCGCAACAGCACAATTTCCCGCGGATTGGGAGAGAGGTGACCGTCGTCATCGATCACCAGATGGCGCAGGGTGAGCATGCGCAGGCCGACATCGAACGCATAGTCGCGGTCGGCCCGGGGAATGTGGATATAGGCGCCGGCATCCTCAAGCTCGGCCACCAGATCGTGGATTCGGGCCTTCAGTTCGAAGGCAGTCGGTGCCGTGCCGTCCATGTCGAGAACCGCGGTGGCGACCAGAGAGACTGGCAGCGCCGGGACCACATGGCCGACCGCCCGCATCAGCGTCGTGCCCAAATCCTCGATTTCCCTAGTCCGATCCTCGCCTTCCAGGACGCGAAAGTCGATTGTTCGCTCCGCGAGATAGGTTCGCAGGGAGATCGGTCGCCCGAAACTGACGCAGGTATAACCGTAGCGGTGCCAGCGGCCGCGCACGGTCAGCCACAGGCTGCGGCCTAAAAATGCCAACAGGGCGCCCGGCGAAAAGCGGAACTCGGCGGCGCGCTTGTCATCGTCCAGATGAGAGGCGGTCAGGATGCGGTCTTCCAGCACCCGATCGTAATTGACGCCGACCGGGATGAACACGATGTCCCGTTCGGCCGTCGGATTGAACCCGGAGACCATGTAGCTCAAAAGCCCCAGTTTCGGCGGCCGCAAGGCGCCATCGCGGCTCAGCCCGCCCTCCGGAAACACGGCCTGGGCGACACCGGCCTGGGTGGCCATGTGCACATAGCGGGCAAGAATCTTGCGATAAAGCGCATTGCGGGATTCCCGTCGCACGAAATAGGCGCCCATGGAGCGGATCAGGCTGCGCAACAACCAGACCTGCGCCCATTCGCCGACGGCGTAGCTGAGCGCCGATGCGGTTGCCGCCATATAGGTCACCAGCACGTAGTCCATGTTGGATCGGTGATTTATGACGAATATTACCGTGGAATCGGGATCGACCGAGCGCAGGGCCTCCTCGTTGGTGAAGCCGATGCGCACCCGATAGAGCATCCGCGATATGCGCCGCGCCAGGCGGGTGCCGACACGAAAATATGTATAGGCACTGAAGGACGGGACAATTTCCAGGACATAGCGGCGGGCGGTATCCATGACCACTTCGCGCGGTTCGCCCTGGTCGCGGGCATGGGCATCGACGGCCTGTAGCACCTGCGGGTCATAGAGCACGCGGTCGATCAGGACCTGACGCTTGGTGAGTTTGAACGGCTGGATCTGCAATTGCAGGCGTGTGTTGAGCTCGTCGATCGCCTTGTTGGCACGGCGCCTAAGGGCCCACCGCACACTTGGAATGAGCAGGCGGTCGAGCAAGGCAAACAGGGCGAGCAGGGAACCCGCCACCACAAGCCAGACCGGCAAGGCGATCGTCGACGTCACGGTTCAGCCCCGAATACATGTTTGGTCCACCGCATACCGGTGCATCACAACATGATAATCGGCACCGGCGCGCCTTGTACAGGATCGCCTATTTCAGCGGCTTCGGGCGGGGCTTGGCAAGCCCGATTACCGATCGCGCGCCGGATCGGTCACGATTCGACCCGGCAATGGCCCTTGACCTTGGTGCCCGAAGAGGTGGTGTAGCCCTTGCGCCAGGTGCAGCCCTTGCGGGCGAGACAGATGGTGCGGATGATGTCCTTGCAGTCGGGCGGCCGGCGGTTCGACCGGGATTTCAAGGGCGATCTGCGGGCGGAACTGGTTGGTTTGCTGCGGCAATAGCTGGAGACCCGGACCCCCGTCGACGTTTCATAGCCCTTGACCCAGGTGCAGGTCGTGCTGCGCTCACAACTGGTCTTCGTGCGCTCGGTGCAATCGGCGGCGACAGCAGGACTGGATGCGTAGAAGAACGAAACGGCGAGCACCGCGAATACGGCGCCTGAAACAATACGGAACATGGTCAATATCCTTGGGCCACAATAAGACCGGCCGATTATGGCGCCCGGTCCGGATTACGCAATCCCAATTCCACCGTCGCGCGGGAAATTCCACGGACCGGTCGTCAAAGCACAATCTTAGGCTGCATTTGCGGAGATGCCCTATCAGGCGCGGTGGCGTTTCAGCGCATGGCGTGATGCCGGGCCAAACCTATTGGGTCGGAATTGCCGGTCGCGTTTTCCAGCCGCGGCGGTGTGTCAGATGTCCCGAGCCGCGCCCCAAGACGCGAATGAGCTTGATTGCCTCGTGGGTTTTGATGTCCAGGGGTTCGACCCGCTCTTCCGGCATATAGACCGTGGTGCCGGACCAGGGATTGGGGGATCCCGGCAGATAGATGACCACGGCTCCGGGCTCCGTCCGTTCGATTTCGAAGCCGAGTTGCGAATTGTCATCGAAATGGGCAATGACGGGCGTCAGGTTGGATGCCTGGTCCTCGGCGGCGGCGACGCTGCGCATCATGCCGTCGATAAAACTGTAAAGGGGGACATTCGACAGGAGTATGTTTTCCAGCCGGCTGACCTTGGCGCGGAACCAGGGGCGGGTCGCCAGCATGCCGGCGACGAAACAAATCAAGACCAGGATCAAAATGGCGATGACGTTGATGATGACGTAGCCGATCAGTCCCTCGATCTGCAGCAATTCGCCGATTGGCCGGGCCACTTCGAGCACGAGTTGGAATGCCTTGCCGAGCGCCAGCAGGACGAAGCCGACCGGGATCAGGAAGAGCAGGCCGCCTTTTACCGTTATCCTGAAAAAGTTCTGATTGTCCATCGGTTCACGCCCAATCCATCCGACCGGAATCCAGGAGATCCACGTCCCGTGCAGAGCCGATATCCGCCGATGTCAGGCGCTGCCGGGTCGATTTTACGTTTGGGGCCGCCCGCGTTATACCAAGGGCGGTGACTTTTGACCCATTTGATGGGCCAGATCGGTTTGTCGGCAAGGCGCGTCGCGAAGCGCGATGCCGGTGTATCGGGCAAGCGGCGCAACGCCGTCCGACGGGCCGATCTGGCCCACCGAAGGCCGGGTTGCTTTGGCCTCCTGACGGCCATGCGCCCCGCTTATGGTACATGAGCACCACCGCGCGAACCGCATGGCCGTCACAGGCCAAAGCAACCCGGTCAAATGGATCAAAAGTCACCGCCCTTGGTCACTACTGTCCGGGAAAATAGTTTGATACCTTTAAAAAGGTCCATTGTTTGAGGAGTTTATGGTAGAATCGAAGTTGCAAGACAGCGATTCAAAAACGCCGCGCACAATGGACCCGAAGATGACCATAAGCCTTTTTCAGCAGATCATAAAGAGCCTTCCCCGTCGTCGGATCAACACGCTCGTTGCAACTCACAAGAGCGATAAATGGTGCAAGCGGTTTTCCACCTTCGACCATCTTGTGGTGATGATTTATGCGCAATTGTCCGGTCAGACGAGCCTGCGCGATCTTGAAGCCTCCTTCAATGCCTCGCCGGCGCGCCATTATCATCTGCGTGCGGCCGGGATGAAGCGGTCAACACTTTCCGACGCCAACGCAGCACGCCCGATAGGTGTCTTTGAAGACATTTTGTCCCTGCTCATCAACGAGACCGCGCCGCAAACCGGCAAGGGGGTCGGTAAGTTGGTGAAAATCCTGGATTCAACAACCCTGGCCCTGTTCGCCAAAACCCACAAGGCCATGCGCTATCGCTTCAACAATAGCGCCATCAAGCTGCATCTGATTTATGATCCCGACAGCCAGTGCCCAACCTGGTTCCAGATCACTCCGGCACGACTGCATGACAGCCGCATGTGTGAGCAGTTGCCGGTTGCCGCCGGGCAGACCTATGTGTTTGATCGGGCTTATAATAATGCCCAATTCTGGGCCGACATCGAGGCCGCCGGAGCCGTCTTCGTCACCCGGCCGAAGTCAAACCTGGCCTATGACGTGCAGGCCGCAACCCCCCACTACAATTCCTTGGTCGTCGCCGACCAGACCGTCATTCTGGCCGGCCAGCCGGGCCGCAAATATCCCAAACCACTACGCCGCATCGAGATCTTCGACGAAGACAAGGGCCGCGAACTGGCCTTCATCACCAATGACTTCGAGCGCTCCGCCGAAGACATCGCCGACCTCTACAAACGCCGCTGGCAGATCGAACTGTTCTTCAAGTGGATCAAGCAGAACCTCAAGATCAAACGCTTCCTGGCCAAACATCCAAAGGCCATCATGGTCCAGATCATCACCGCCCTGATCGCCTATGTGCTGCTCAAAAAACTACACCAGAAAAACCGCATCAAAATCCCCCTCAAACGCATCGCCGCACTAACAACAAATTACATCTTCAATCTATGCGAGATAAACCATCTCATCAAACCAACCAACAAGCCGCCCCCACAAACCAGCCAATATCAACTCACCCTAAATTTTCCCGGACAGTAGTGGCCCTTGGTATTACTCGCTGGCAAGTTCTTCGGCGAAGGTATCGACCACCGCCTTGCATTCGGCCGTGACATTGGTGGAATTGTCGCGCAGGCATGTCAGGATCCGACCGCCGCCGAATTTGGTATCGGCGCAGCTTGCTTCGATATCGCCGGCGCAGATCGTCAGGGCTTCGCGCACGGTGGCGAACACGAAGTCGAGCATGTCTCCCATATCGACGATTGCCATGGCGCATTGTTCGCTCAAATGGTTTTCATGGGCATACATGCAGGCGATCAGGCGGCCATTGCCCGGGGTCACCTTCGCGCAATAGGTATCGATTTCCTTTTCGCAGGATTCCAGGACACCCTGGGCGCGGCCGGGCTGGGCGGCCATGACCAGGCCGGCCATCAGCGCGATGGCAAGCAGCGCGGTTATTTTTCTGACGGTGCTCATGTCAGCTCTCTCCCGGTCGGCTATGGGTTGACGACAATGTAGACGGTCGTTCCGTTCTGCACCGTGGGTGCATAATAGACACCGCCGCAATTGTAGTAATTGCGATAGGGATTACAGCCGGCAACGGAGTTGCGATAGGCGGTTCTGCGGGCGGTGCGCCGGGATACTCGGCGGGTGGTGCCGGCAACGCTGACCGGCGTCAACGGTCTGCCGCGGGCCGCATGGGCCTTCGACCCTTGCAGCCATAACCCGCCGGACGGTCCCGGAATGCCCGGCTCGAACATAAAGGCCAGCGCGATGGCGCCGGCAAAAACGAATTTAGCAGGTCCAGACATGGTCTCCTCCGTTTCAGGGATTGCCCTTGTTGGTCGTCTCTTCGATCCATTCAGCCACGCAATGCCGCCTTGTCGGCGACACAAGTGCACCAAGTTAGATTTAGGGCAGCGGAAGAAAACGGCATCACGGGTGTGTTGGTTTGGCCATGTTTCAATCATCAGGTCTCGACGGGCACAACCAAACACGGCGGCAAATATGGGATACACGAGCGTCGAATTACTTCCGTGCAGGGCAAAAGTCTGCTGCGCAAACCGCTATATCAGCACCGACGGATCGGAATGCGCCACCGTGCGACGCGACTCCTTTGGCAACCGGGTTTTCAACCAAAAAGGGAACCGGTAGTGTGGTGGTTAGGCCGTCAATTCGGGACACCGACATGTTACCGCCAGGATGTTACATCGTATCAGAATTCATTGATATCGAGCGAGAAGCGGCGCTCCTGAGACATGTCGATCGCGGGCCCTGGCTTTCCGATTTGACGCGCCGTGTCCAGCATTACGGCTATCGGTATGACTACCGGTTTCGAGACCTCTCGATGGCTGACAAATCGGGCGAGATCCCGGACTGGCTATCTGAGATCGGTCGGAGTCTTTTGCAAAAAGGGCACTATGCGACTGAGCCGGACCAGGTCATCGTCAATGAATATCTGCCCGGACAAGGCATTGCGGCTCATATCGACCGCGAACAATGCTTCGGCGATCGCATCGCCATCGTGAGCCTTGGTTCGCAATGCGTGATGCGCTTTGAGAGCAAGCAGTTCCGAAAAAAAATCGACGTTGAACTCAAGCCGCGCAGTCTGATCATGATCACCGCAGAAGCACGGTACCAATGGACCCATGCTATTGCGGCAAGAAAATCTGACATCTTATACCAAGGGCGTCGGGGTATGAATCTCGGGGGGATTCCCAAATCAGCGGTTTTCTGATTCAAGGTTGGCAAAGGAGATTTCCGATGTCAGCAGCCTTGCCTTTGCGAACTGATTTTGATGCTGCCCGGCTTCGTGCGCTTTCGCGCCGGTGTGGCGATGCCAACCAGAGCCGGCGGATGCTGTCGATTGCCGCGGTGTACGACGGGATGAGCCGGGCGGAGGCGGCAAAGATCGGCGGCATGGAGCGCCAGAGCCTGCGCCGTTGGGTCATCCGCTTCAACGCGAAGGGTCCCGATGGTCTCACCGACCATTGGTCGTCCGGTCCGGCCCGCCGGCTGAGCGCGGCGCAATTGCGGGAGCTTGCAACGATCGTTGAGACCGGCCCTGACCCGGCGGGCGACGGTGTCGTGCGCTGGCGCCGGGTTGATCTTCAGGCAGTGATCAAGGAGCGCTTCGAGGTCGCGTACTGCGAACGCTGGGTGTCGCAGATCCTGCACGATCTCGGCTTTTCCCACATCAGCGCGCGTCCGCAACATCCCAAACAGGATCAACGCGTGCTTAAGGCGTTTAAAAAAACTGGCCGGCAACACTCGCCGCCCACATAGCCGACCTGCCCGCGGGCACGCCTATCGAGATTTGGTGGCAGGACGAGGCCAGGCTCGGGCAAAAGAACGGCCGGACACGCATTTGGGCACGCAAGGGAACCCGCCCCCGTCTGCCGGCTGACCAGCGCTATAAAAGCGCCTATCTGTTCGGCGCCATTTGCCCGGCGCGTGGCGTCGGCGCCGCGCTGATGCTGCCCAGGGCCAATACCGGCGCCATGCAATTACATCTGGATGAAATCAGCCAGTGCATTGAACCCGAGGCTCACGGCGTGGTCCTGATGGACCGGGCCGGCTGGCATACCACCGGCAATCTCAACATCCCGGCTAATATGACAATCATTTTGCTGCCATCGCGGTCGCCGGAGCTCAACCCGGTGGAGAACATCTGGCAGTACATGCGCCAGAACTGGCTCTCCAACAGCGTCTTCGACAGCTATGAGGCCATCCTCGACGCAGGATGCACGGCATGGAAAAAGCTGACAGACAATCCCCAAACAATCAAATCAATCGGTATGAGAAAATGGGCCCACAACGTTTAAACTCCGACTCCTCTGGTATTAGACGGCCTACGTGTTCCGCGTGGCCGGCGCGTGTCGCTGACCTTTCGACAGGTCATCTTGTCCGGATAATTGCTCCAGGGAACATCATGGAAAACGATGGTGGGCGCGGCTGGGATTGAACCAGCGACCCCTACGATGTCAACGTAGTGCTCTCCCGCTGAGCTACGCGCCCCTTTGGCCCGTCAGTTTCGGACCGTGCCGGCAAGGCCGGCGGCGACAAGCGATATAGCGGGGAAGGCGGGACCTTGCAAGGTTTGGGCGGATTTTTTCGCTTGCCCGTCCGGCGTCAGGCGGCGAGCATTTTTTCCACTTCGTTGACCAGATCGCGCAGGTGGAACGGCTTGGACAGCACCTTGGCGTCCTTGGGGGCGTCTGAATCGGCGTTGAGGGCGACCGCGGCGAAACCGGTGATGAACATGACCTTCAGGTCCGGGTCGAGCTGGGTCGCCTTGCGGGCAAGCTCGATGCCGTCCATTTCCGGCATGACGATATCGGTCAACAGCAGGGTGAACGGCTCCTCGCGCAGGCGCTGATAGGCGCTTTTGCCGTTATCGAAGGAGATGACCTCATAGCCGGCCCGTTGCAACGCCTTCACCAGAAAGCGGCGCATGTCGTTGTCATCCTCGGCAAGCAGTATTCGCGACATGGTCGTCAAAGGTCCCCGCAAATCATCCCGTCAACAGGGCAATAAAGCCCGTCACGGGTAAATATCCGGTGAAAATGGCGTCGATTTGCCCGAATTCAATTCTAATCATGGACAGATTGCGCGGTCCTTGGCAACATCAAAGCGTTGAATCGCGGCGCCGGCCGCGTCGGATGGAGCGCCCATGCAGATCGTCAAGGATTTCAAGACCACCGACCCGTATGACGTCCTGTCTCCGGACCATCAGGCCTTTCCGTTCGTGTTCAACTCGCCGCATAGCGGCCGCTCTTATCCGGAGGCCTTCGTGTCGGCGTCGCGGCTCGATCGAGACATGATCCGACGGTCGGAGGATGCCTATGTGGATGAATTGTTCGCCGGCGTGGTGACCGAGGGCGCGCCGCTGATGCGGGCGCATTTTCCGCGGGCCTATCTGGATCTCAACCGGGAGCCTTATGAACTCGATCCGAAAATGTTCGACGGGCGGCTTCCGGCCTATGCCAATATCCGGTCGATCCGGGTGGCGGGCGGGCTCGGCACGATCGCCCGGGTGGTGGCCGATTCTGAGGAAATCTACGCCAATCGGATCGGCGTCGACGAAGCCTTGCTGCGCATCGAGACGGTCTACAAGCCCTATCACCAGGTGCTCAGGCGGCTGTTGGCGCGCACCCATGTGACGTTCGGCTGCGCGGTGCTGGTTGATTGCCATTCCATGCCGTCGGTGCTCAGGGCCGGCGATCGGCGGGGAAAGCCGGATTTCATCCTCGGCGACCGCTACGGTACAAGCTGTGTGCCGCATCTATCGGAACTGGCCGGCGATCTGTTGCGCGGCATGGGCTATTCGGTGAGCCGCAACAAGCCCTATGCGGGCGGGTTCATCACCGAGCATTACGGCCGTCCGTCCCGCGGGCTGCATGCCCTGCAGATCGAGGTCAACCGGGCGCTCTATATGGACGAAGCCAGTTACTCCCGGTCGGTCGGGTTCTGCGCGCTGGCGAAAGATCTGTCGATTTTCTGCCGGGACCTGATGACCCAGGCTCAAAACTGCCTGTGGCCGGACCAGGCGGCGGCCGAATAGGCGTCGATAATCATGCTCCGGGGAGGAAAGAAAAAAGGGCCGTCGATGACGACGGCCCAAGTCTTAGGGAGGAAACGCCCAAAGAGGGCAACGATATAGGATCAACGGATCAACCATATCGCACTGCACAAATGTAGTTATGCATTGCACAATGTCAATGGCCGGCAATGCGGCCGGGGATCGTTTTTGGCATGTTAGGGCCGTTTTCGTATCCGGTTCGGTGCGGGTAACAGTCGCATAACATGCTGATATATAATTCTTTTTTTGAATCATCGCATCATTTGCCGACACATTGTAAAATTCCGTGGAAAGGTATGCATAGGTGCCATGCAATATCGGATCGGCATGAAATTGGAGCGCCGTGACGGCGGGAATGGGCGGTTGAATTGGCCGGTGATTCGGCTGCTTGACCGGCCTCGGCGCTGCCGCCTGGGCCGCATTCGGCTTTCGCCCTCATGCCGCTCTTTGTAAAAGCACTACAAACGCACACGGCCGCGAACGACGCCCCCCCCCACCTAATCCGACCGGACATGATTATGGCCCCTGACAGTTCCGAACTCACAAAATTTCTGCACCGCCTTGCCGATGCGGCGAGTGCGGCAATCATGCCGCATTTTCGCGCCGCGCCGCGGGTGGACAACAAGGATGCCGACGGTTTCGATCCGGTCACCGAGGCCGATCGGGACGGCGAGACCGCCATGCGGGCGCTGATTGTCAACACCTATCCCGATCACGGCATCGTCGGGGAGGAATTCGGGAATCACCAGGCCGGCGCGGCGGTCACCTGGGCGCTCGATCCGATAGACGGCACCCGGGCCTTTATCTGCGGCCTGCCGACCTGGGGGACCTTGATCGGCGCGCGGGAGAAGAACAGAGCGCTGGCGGGCATGCTGTGCCAGCCCTTTACGGGCGAACGCTTCGTCGGCGACGGCACCCGGTCCCAATATGCCGGACCGGGCGGCGACCGGACGATCAGGACCCGGTCCTGCGCCGATATCGGCAAGGCGACCTTGTTCACCACCATGCCCGACCTGTTTTCGGCCGCCGAACAGCCTTGCTATGACCGGGTCGAGGCTCGGGCTCATACGACCCGTTACGGCGTCGATTGCTACGCCTATGCCATGGTCGCCGCCGGCCATGCGGATCTGGTGGTGGAGGCGGGCCTGAGCAGCTACGACATTTTGGCGCTGATCCCGGTGATCGAGGGCGCCGGCGGGGTGGTGACGACCTGGGACGGCGGGCCGGCGCTGGATGGCGGCGCGGTCGTCGCGTGTGGCGACCGGGTATTGCACGGGCAGGTTCTGGATATCTTGAATGGGGGGTGACCGGAGGCCGGGCCCTTGGTATTAATCCACTAGGCGGCCGATTTTGCGCGGTTTTCCAACAGGCCGGGGATTTTGGACGCCGGGACAGGGCGCGAGAAGTAATAACCCTGCAACACGGCGCATTGCATCTCACTCAGGGTCTCCACGGCCTGCACTGTCTCCACGCCCTCGGCAATGACTTCCAGGTTAATGCGGCGGCACAGATCGACGATCGTTTGTACGACTGATTGGGCTTCGGGATCCTCGATATCGGCTACAAATGATCGATCGATCTTGAGCCGGTGCAAGGGCAACGCGCGCAGGTAGCTGAGCGACGAATATCCTGTGCCGAAATCGTCAAGGGCGATGCTCACTCCCAGTTCCGAAAGGGCGTTCAAAACCGCGCTGGTGCCGGCCATGTCATCAATCAGGACACCCTCGGTCACCTCGATTTCAAGCCGTTGCGGAGGCAATCCGGTCTGGTCCAGGACGGATTTGACCATTTTGACGACGTTGCCGCGCATGACTTGAACGGGAGAGATATTCACCGAGACCGTCGGCGGTGATGCGCCATCCGGTGTTGTCCAGGTCAAAGCATCCCGGCAGGCGGCGCGAAGCAGGGCTTCGCCAATGTCGTGAATCAGACCGGTCTCCTCGGCGATCGGGATGAAAATGTCGGGGCCGACCGCACCAAGTTCGGAATCGGTCCAGCGGGCAAGCGTCTCAAAACCCATCAGTTTCAGGGTCTTTGCGCAATATTGCGGTTGATAATGCGGAATGATTTGTCCGCGACGCAGCGCCTGTCGGAGACGGTTGGTCACGACCATCCGTTTTTGCAGGCCCTCTTGCATGCTTTGGACGAAGGCCACGCACCTGTTTCGCCCGCTTCTCTTGGCGGCATAGAGTGCCAAATCCGCCAGGTTGAGCAGGCTTGGCCCGTGTGTCGTATCGCGGGGATAGTCTGCCGTTCCGATGGAGGCGGACAGCAGGATATCATACTGCTCGATGAGGTATGGTTCGGAGAGCCGGGCCAGCAACCGGCAGGCCAACGTGCGTTCATCAGGGCCTGGATCGTCAGTCGGCTCGTCGGCCAGGATCAGGAATTCGTCGCCGCCAAGGCGTGCAATAATTCCGGTGTCGCCGACGGTCTGGTTCAGCCGCTGCGTAACCTGTTGAAGAAGCTTGTCCCCGACCGAATGCCCGTAGCTGTCATTGACCTGCTTAAATCCGTCAAGGTCGATGAGATAGGCCGCCGACCGATCTTGCCGGGGATCGAAGCCTTCCAGATGAGTTTGGATGTAGTTTCGGTTGAAGGCCCCGGTCAACGGATCCCGTTCGGCCATGAATTCAACCTGCTTTTGGGCCTCGACGCCGGTGGTGGCATCGGCAAAAATTCCCCTGAACCCGACGAACTCCGTCCCTTCAAACTGCGGGCGGCCGCGCATCATGATCCACCGCAAGGTTCCTTTCGAGGACGAATAAAGCGGCAGGGTGACGTTATGAAATTCACGCCTGGCTGCAAATGCGGCCGTGACCCTATCAAGGTCGGAGATCCCTTCCGGGTCGACGTGCCCGGCAAGGGACTCAAGCATTAGAAGGCCGTCTCCGGTTTCTTCGGCATCTGATATGAGTTCCAAGACCTGCTGTGGGCAGGTGAGAACGTATCCGTCCGAATCCGTCCGCCAAATCCACTCGACGCCCTGCTCCTCATAATCTTTGAGAAGGAGATCGATAACCTCGGTTTTCTGGAGCAAGGACTCGTGATTGACGAATGCCTTCATCTGGGAACGGGCGCGTTCGAGCACGGTGTTGGAAATGGCCGCGCTTGCTATGAGCGCGAGGCCGGCTATGACAAGGTCGGGTGTGCTATCCCAATAGAGACCATAGACAAGGGGAACCGTGGTCAGCGTCGCGGTTTGGATGCCCAGATACCAAAAAGCGGCCCGAGGCGCATGCGAGAACCCGACTGTGGCCAGGGCCAGGCTACCCGTCATGACGATCGTCATTATCGTCTTTTCGTTGCCTGATACGAATGGGAAAATCAGGATCAGTCCCAGGGACCAAAGACCGGAATTGACCCGTGTCTCCGCCACAAACGAGGCCATGTCCGATTCAGAACCATCTGTCTGATAGCTCTTGTTCCAGCGAAAAAAGAGCCACCAGGAAAAGGACAACATCATGATTGTCCACAGGACAATGGCGCTGTTGATGCCGGTGTTCCAAGCTTGAAAGGACAGGACCGGCGCGAAAAAAGTGTTGCCGGCCAGAAACACGCGCATTTGCTCAATCGCACCGCGTATCTGGCTTTGGCGCAGGCGATTTGAGGCCGCCGCCGGCAATTGCGCGACAGAAATCTCGTCAACCTTTAAAACCTTGCCCGGAAAGCAACGAATAAAGCGGAACAAATCTGCAATGCCGACCCGCATGCACTTCTCCAAAAAACTTGCCGGCAATTTAAAACATCCGTGGCAATGATCGGTTAAGAAACATTCGTCATGCCGCATGCGCATAAGTTATGGTTTTCAATTGGTTATACCGGGATCGGGGGCTGCCACTCTTTTGTTGGCGGAAAAAGAAAACGGGCTATGTAGCAAGCGCGGTCAAAGTTCCCCCACGCGAATTGCCTGTTTCCGGTGGGCGCAAGGCAACGAAGGCCGACATCGGGTGACATATCCTTAGCCCGGATGGTCCACCCGGTCGGCGGTTTCCTGCTTGTGGGATGCCGGTTACGGAACCCGGACACATGGTGTTTTGACGCCAATTCCGTATGCCGGCTTGGTTCCTGACTGTCCTTGCCCGACTACGCCGCCCCGTTCCCCGTGCCGGGGATAAAAGCATCGAAGGCTGCCCAGAACTGGTCCCGCAGGTCGTCGCGTTCCATCATGATTTCGTGTCGGGCGCCCGGAATGATGACATGACCGGCGGCATTGACGCGGGCGGAAAAGGCCTCGATTGCCGTCGTCGACACCACCTTGTCGGCGCCGGAGGCGATCAGCAGGGCGGGAATCCGCATGCGCGGGGCGAAGCGCGGGTCCATCAGGCGGTCGGTCGCCTCGATCGCCGCATGCAGCCAGCCGATTGTCGGCGCCCCGATGGCCAGTTGCGGTGCCGCCTCGATGATGGCCCGCGTGCGCTCAAACCGCGTCCGGTCGGACGTGACGATATTGTTTTCAAACCGGCTGGCATAGGCCATGCGGCCTTCCGCCGACAAAATCCGCTGCTTGTTGAAACCCAGGCTGTCGAGCGTGCTGATCAGGATGCGCAGGGCATCGTGGTGTTCTTTCAGCTTTTCCAGGCGCAAAAGCGGTGCCGTCAGGACCATGCGGTCGATCCGCGTGCGCAGATGCGGAGCCGCCTGCAGGACGACGGCGGCGCCGGTGGAATGGGCCAGCGCATAATAGGGCGGCGGACAATCGGGCAGGACGATCGCCTGAAAAAAAGTCTGCAGGTCGCGTTCATAGGAACGGAAATCATCCACATGGCCCTTGGTCGGATCCTTCAATGGCCGGTCGGAACCGCCCTGGCCGCGCCAATCCACGGTGGCAACCGCAAAGCCGCGCTGCAACAGGTCCAAGATGACTTCAAAATATTTTTCGATGAACTCGGTGCGGCCATGGAGGATACATACGGTGCCGCGGGCATGGTCGATCGGCGCCGGCCATCTGGCATAACGCAGGCGGATGTCGTCGCGGCATCGGATATGGCCGGAAACGGCGCCGCGGGGAACCGGATTTTCGGGCGTGGAGACTAGATCCATGGCGGCGCAGTTTGCCGAGTAATCATTGAAATTGGGTCAATATTTAGGGCTTCAACCATGCCGGCTCAACTGGAATCGAGTGCGGTCAAAATACCCTTGAAGCGTCGTCCGGCTGTTCCTATATCAGGGATGCGGGTGCCATGACGGGCCCGCGGGATCACGTAATCAAATGTCCGGCCCATGCGGCGGACGCTCGGTTGATCCCTACAATCAGTTGCTCAAACCGGAGGACTTGACATGCGTCATTTCGACCTCAGCCCCCTTTATCGTTCCACCGTTGGTTTCGACCGCCTGTTCTCGATGCTCGACGGCATGGCGGCGCCGGATAACGGCCAGACCTATCCCCCCTACAATATCGAACGCACCGGTGAGAACGCCTATCGCATCACCATGGCGATTGCCGGTTTTTCCGAAGACGACCTGACCATCGAGGCCAAGGAAAACACCTTGTCCGTAAAGGGTGAGAAGACCGGGGAAGCCGAAGACAAGCGCGATGTGCTTTATCGCGGTATCGCCGCGCGCAGCTTCGAGCGCCGGTTCCAGCTCGCCGATTATGTGGAAGTGGCCGGCGCATCGATGGAAAACGGCTTGCTTCATATCGACCTCAAACGCGAATTGCCGGAGGCGATGAAGCCGCGGACCATTGAGATCGGGACCGGTTCGGCCAGGCAGATCGAAGGCAAGGCCGCCTGATTCGGTTGTCCATTGTCACGTCTTGACGGAGGCGCCCGGGTTCGACCCGGGCGCCTTTTTCGTGATCGGATCAGGGCCCGTTGCCTTGCCGCAAGATTCGCCGGATATCAAAGGGTTCGGGCCTGTCGTCTCGGCGAAATTGTGGTGGAACGACGCTCCAGGCGCGATATATCGCCGTAGTGTCCGCCTTTCGCGTTGCCCTTTCGCGGAGCAGCATGCTACATCGTGCCGCGTTTGAGCGCAGAGGCAGTTTACAAGGAATCCCGTCGATGTCCGAGAGCTCCCATCCACCGATGGATTATCCCGAGCACGAAAAAACTTATCGCAATTTTGTCAGACTGGTCATTTGGTCATGCGGCGCCAGCGCGGTCGCCCTGATCCTGATGGCGATCTTCCTGCTCTAATCCAACCGGGTTGCGCCGGGCCGCCGCATTAAATCGATGCGGGGAGACTATCCCCGCCGGTCATCGGTGCCGGCAAGACCCCTTCCAAAGACCGCCCAGATGAGGGGATGACATTGGCATGAAAATCGCCGTTCCGGTCGAAAGCGACAAAAACGAGCCGCGCGTTGCCGCGACTCCCGATACGGTCAAACGGCTGATTGGCCTGGGCGCCGAAGTGATCGTGCAGGCAGGTGCGGGTTCACTCTCGCGCATTCCCGACAGCCAGTATGAAGAGGCCGGCGCCACCGTGAGCAAGACCGCCAAGTCGGTCCTTGGCGATGCCGATATGGTGCTGAAAGTCCGGCGGCCATCGGCCGGCGAATTGAAGGCCATGAAAGACGGCGCGATCGTGATCGCCACCATGGATCCGTTCGGTAATGAAGAGGATGTGGCGGCCATGGCAAAGGCCGGCATTGCCGCGTTCGCCATGGAATTCATGCCGCGCATCACGCGGGCCCAGGTGATGGACGTGCTGTCCAGCCAGGCGAACCTGGCCGGTTATCAGGCCGTGGTCGACGCGGCGGCGGAATATGACCGGGCCCTGCCGATGATGATGACGGCGGCGGGCACCGTTCCGGCGGCGAAAGTCTTTGTCATGGGCGCCGGCGTCGCCGGTCTGCAGGCGGTGGCGACGGCGCGGCGGCTCGGGGCGGTGGTAACGGCCACCGATGTGCGGCCGGCCGCCAAGGAACAGGTGGAATCGCTCGGCGCCAAATTCGTCGCCGTGGAAGACGAGGAATTCAAACAGGCCGAAACGGCCGGCGGCTATGCCAAGGAGATGTCGGCTGAGTACCAGGCCAAGCAGGCGGACCTGGTGGCGAACCACATCGCCAAGCAGGATATCGTGATCACCACGGCACTGATCCCGGGGCGTCCGGCACCGCGGCTTGTCACGAAGGAGATGCTTACCACCATGAAGCCCGGTTCGGTGGTTGTCGACCTGGCGGTGGAGCGGGGCGGCAACGTGGAGGGCGCGGAGGCCGGCACGGTGGCGATCGTGGACGATGTGAAGGTGGTCGGACATTTGAACGTGCCCGGGCGCATCGCGGCGACGGCGTCGCATCTTTATGCCCGCAACCTATTGGCCTTCGTGGAGACACTGGTCGACAAGGAAGCTGGAACCCTGGCAATTGATTGGGACGATGAACTGGTGGCCGCCACGGTGCTGACCCGCGACGGATCGATCGTTCATGAGGCCTTCTCCGGAAAAGGAGACGAAGAATGAGCGATAAAACGCCTGCACAACTTCTTGAAGAGGCGCAGAACGCGGCGCAGCAAGCGCAGCAATGGGCCGAGCAGGCCCGCCAGAGCGCGGAGCAATTGGCCGATGCGGCCGGGGCCGCGGCGCATACGGCGACCGGCGGAGCCATCGACCCGTTCGTCTTTCGCCTGGCGATTTTCGTGCTGGCAATCTTCGTCGGCTATTATGTGGTCTGGTCGGTGACACCGGCCTTGCACACGCCCTTGATGTCGGTCACCAACGCCATTTCGTCGGTCATCGTTGTCGGCGCGCTTTTGGCGGTCGGCGTCGACCTTGCCGGTGGCAGCGGTACCTGGTGGGCGCGCACCCTTGGCTTTATCGCCCTGAGCCTGGCATCGGTGAACATATTCGGCGGCTTCCTCGTCACCCAGCGCATGCTGGCCATGTACAAGAAAAAAGGGTGAGGGCGTAGACCATGCTCAATGCAAACGTAACCGCCGTCCTCTACCTGATTTCGGCCGTCCTGTTCATCATGGCGTTGCGCGGCCTGTCGAGCCCGGAAAGCTCGCGGCGCGGCAATTATTTCGGCATGATCGGCATGGCTATCGCCATCGGCACCACGCTGATCAAGGCGGCGCCGGATGGCGGCGGCTGGCTGTTGATCATTATCGGACTTGCCGTTGGCGGCGGCATCGGCGCGATGATCGCCCGCCGCGTGCCGATGACCGCGATGCCCCAATTGGTCGCCGCCTTCCATTCGTTGGTCGGCCTGGCCGCGGTGCTGGTGGCCGCCGGCGCGCTCTATGCGCCGCAAGCCTTCGATATCGGCACGATCGGCACCATTCCGGCGGCGAGCCTGATTGAAATGTCGCTCGGCGTGGCGATCGGCGCGGTGACCTTTACCGGGTCCGTGATCGCCTTTTTGAAGCTTGATGGCCGCATGTCCGGGGCGCCGATCATGCTGCCGGCCAGGCACGTGGTCAATCTCGGCCTGGCGGTCCTGCTGGTGGTGCTGATCATCGTGTTTTGCACGACTGAAAGCCATTCTCTGTTCTGGTTGATCACGCTTTTATCGCTGGCGATCGGTGTCTTGATCATTATCCCGATCGGCGGCGCCGACATGCCGGTGGTGATTTCCATGCTCAATTCCTATTCGGGCTGGGCGGCCGCCGGCATCGGCTTCACTTTGGGCAACACGGCGCTGATCATTGTCGGTGCGCTGGTCGGCTCGTCCGGCGCGATCCTGTCGTACATCATGTGCAAGGGCATGAACCGGTCGTTCATCTCCGTCATTCTCGGCGGTTTCGGCGGCGAGACGGCGGGGCCGGCCGGCGATATGGGCGACCGTACCGTCAAGCAGGGCTCGGCGGAAGACGCCGCCTTCCTGATGAAGAACGCCTCGAAAGTCATCATCGTGCCGGGCTATGGCATGGCGGTGGCCCAGGCGCAGCATGTGCTGCGCGAAATGGCGGACGCTTTGAAGGAGGAGGGCGTCGACGTGAAATATGCCATCCACCCGGTGGCCGGCCGCATGCCGGGGCATATGAACGTGCTTCTGGCGGAGGCCAATGTGCCCTATGACGAAGTGTTCGAATTGGAGGACATCAACTCCGAATTCGCGACCACCGATGTGGCCTTCGTCATCGGCGCCAATGACGTCACCAATCCGGCGGCGCGCGATGATCCCGACAGCCCGATCTACGGCATGCCGATCCTCGATGTGGACAAGGCGGGCACCTGCCTGTTCTCCAAACGGTCGCTGGGCTCCGGCTATGCCGGCATCGACAATACCTTGTTCTACAAGGAAAAGACGATGATGCTTTTCGCCGACGCCAAGAAGATGGTGGAGGATATCGTCAAGGCGATGTGAGCCGCGTTGGTTATTGGGGTAAGCAGCAAATTGTTGTAGGAACGCGCCGCCAAGCGAGACTCTGTCTATCTGCGGGGCGGCAACTGGCTCGAGGCTGCCGCCCTGTACATTGTTTGATTGTGAATTCGGATATGCTGGCTGATGTACG
Source organism: Rhodobiaceae bacterium (assembly GCA_965224185.1). Taxonomy (GTDB): domain Bacteria; phylum Pseudomonadota; class Alphaproteobacteria; order Rhizobiales. The sequence goes on from OZ245042.1 coordinate 3,327,647, forward strand.
AGTTGCAACTATAGATGCAGTTTAACGTGTTAACTCGGAGTGGTATTTGGGGCTCAGTTCTCGTAAGAATTTCACGAAATTGCCGACGTAGGAACTAATTTTGTGACTCACAATTGACCATCTGAACTTCTTATTTTTCCACGAAATGGACGTCCAAAACTGTACTCTGCAAACTTCCTAATACGACCGGGTGGATACTTTTCCCAACGCTGATATATCCATTCAAGATTCTCATATATAGTCATTCGTTCACGGTCTGTTCGGAGGCTGTAGATGTATTGTTCACAACAAGAAAACAGTGTAACAAACGTTCCTCGCTCGCTATCTTTAGTTAATCGTTCGTCAAAATCGCCATTTCGTAATCCAGCTGAAAAAAACTCATAATGATTTAAATAATCTCTAAATGCCTCTCGCAATTCTTCATTGTTTCCCTCCAATGCATCATTCGGGAATTGACATGATTTCAGAAATGGCGCCACAATATTTCTGTTTTTTATAAACTCTGTATTGAAATTTGCCTGCACCATAACGTTGATAGTATGTTGCTTACGTGCAAGGGTTCGAGCTCTACGCCCAGTGTACAGCCACCCCGCTGTCGCGAGCGCGGCGCCAATAAGAATCGCGGAAGCAGTTTCCATTAACTTTTTTTTAGTAGAGTTTGATCAGGATTGCTGCTACATAGCCTACATATGATATGGATTCGATGCAACCTAGAGGAGTTGGCTGTGATCAGAGAAACTGATCCAGGATTCTAGAGTCACCGACAATCAGAGTACGTTCCCAAGTGAGAAGGTCCGCGTTTAGTTGCGGGCCTTTAGTTTGTTGTAAACACAGTTTGATCTGACATGTGACCGCTAGCGTTCCCACAGAATTAAATGGCTGGCCTGAGTGGATCCGACTCCTCGTTAACGGCATTGGCCATGTTGTCCTTCGACAAAGATGATGCCGAGCTCATTTCGGATGCCGTTCCGGCGACGCTCTGAAAGACCGGCAGCCACTGGAAATCCCGTCGCACTCCGATAGATACCCCATGGAGCAAATTCAATGCGGGGTAATGGTCTATGCGCACGAGATTATTTCGATCGATAAAAGTGGGCCTGTTGGTCCTTTTATGCCTTGCGGGTCAGGCCGTGATGGCGCAGGACAAACCCAATGTGGTGCTGATCTTTCTTGATAATTTCGGCTGGGGTGAGCCTGGATTCAATGGTGGCGGGATCATTCGCGGCGCTGAAACGCCCAGGCTTGATCGTCTTGCCGCCGACGGATTGCGGTTGACGAATTTCAATGTCGAGGTCCAGTGCACGCCGTCACGCTCGGCGATCATGACCGGCCGCTATGCGATCCGCAGCGGCAACGGCACGGTTCCCCTGGGCGAGGGCGTCTATGGCCTGGTCCAGTGGGAGGTGACGATGGCCGAAATGCTGTCCGACGCCGGCTATGCGACCGGAATGTTCGGCAAATGGCATCTTGGCAGGACCGAAGGCCGGTTTCCGACCGATCAGGGCTTTGACGAATGGTATGGTGTTCCCAATTCGACCGACGAATCCGTTTACGGGTCGCTGCCGGACTTTATCAAGAGCGGCCTGACGGAATCCTATGTCATGGACGGTAAGAAAGGGAGCGCGCCGACAAAGGTCCGCCCCTATCGATTGGACTACCGGCCCTTGATCGACCGGGATTTGACCGACCGCGCGAAAGACTTCATGCGCCGCGGCGCGCAGTCGGGCAAGCCGTTCTTCGTCTATCTGCCCTATACGGCCACGCATTTTCCGACCATGCCGCATCCCGATTTTGTCGGGAAATCCGGCAAGGGTCCGTGGGGCGATTTGCTCATGCAGATCGATGGCTATGTCGGCGAGTTGCTGGACACGATCAAGGAGCTCGATATCGAGAACAACACGATCGTCATATTTACCGCCGACAATGGGCCTGAGGCGCTGAGCGCCGGCGAGACGTCTATGACCGTCGAAACCGCCATACACGGCTCGGCGGGGCCGTGGCGATCGACTCTGTTCACCGGATATGAGGGGGCGCTCAGGGTGCCGTTCGCCATGCGCTGGCCCGGCAAGATCAAGTCCGGACGGGTCAGCGACGAGATCGTTCACGCAATGGATCTCTTTCCGACGCTCGCCAATATCGCCGGGGGCACGGTCCCATCCGATCGGGTTATCGACGGACTGGACATGTCGGAATTTTTCCTCGGGCAGACCGCGAAATCAGGCCGCGACGGTTTCATCGTCTATATGGGCAATGACATTTTCGGCGTGAAATGGCAGGACTGGAAGCTGCATTTCCAGGAGCAAACCGGCTGGAACGGCGTATTGCGCAAATACACGATGCCGCGGGTCTATAACCTGATCAATGACCCGCAGGAGCGCGACAACGTGCTGTTTCCCCATACCTGGGTGCCCAAGGCCGCCCTGCCGCAGCTGGAGGAGCACATGGCGTCGCTGAAGAAATATCCGCCCATACCGGCCGGGACGCCTGATCCCTATATGCCGAATTACTAAGCCAGTGCGGCGAGGGCCTGCCTGACCCGCCGGCGGGTGCTGCAAGTGGGTTAGGGGGATAGTATGTGCGGCCGGTTTATCTTGGCCTTGCGTTCCACGCCTGCCATCATGGGTCCATGTGGTTCGGCATTAAGCTCTTTCTCGGCTTTTTATGCATCTACGCGCTGATCGTGGCGCTGATGGCGTGGCGGCAGCGGGATATGATGTATTTTCCCGATCGCCAGCGGATTCAGCCGGCGGCCGTTGGATTGACGGATTTTAAGGAAGTGGAGATCAATACGCCGGATGGCGAGACGATCCTTGCCTGGCATCATCCGGCGACCGATGGCGTGGCGACGCTGGTTCATTTTCACGGCAATGGGGGCTCGATTGCGCTCCGGGCGGCGCGCTACCAGATGTTCGCCCAGGCCGGCTTCGGCGTGCTCGCCGTCAGCTATCGCGGTTATGGCGGCAGCAGCGGGACGTCGACGGAGGCCGGGCTGATCGCCGACGGGCTTGCCGCTTATGATTTCGTTGAGAATAGCACCGGCGGGCCGATCGTCCTTTATGGGGAATCGCTTGGTACGGCGGTGGCGATCCAGGTGGCGGCGGAGCGGGAAGTTGCGGGCATGGTGCTGGAAGCGCCGCCGAGCTCGATCCTGGAGGTCGCCCGGCGCGCCTATCCGTGGCTGCCGGTCGAATGGCTTTTGAAGGACCGGTTTCGGTCCGACCAACGGATCGGTGCGGTCACTGCGCCGGTTTTGATGGTGCATGGGCGACGGGACGCGGTCATTCCCTTCGATCTCGGGGAGACTTTGTTTCGGATGGCAAACGAACCGAAGCGGTTCGTGGCGATCGACCGCGCCGGTCACAATGACCTTTGGGAGCACGGAATGGGCACGCTGGCGGTGGAGTTCTTGAAGGGGCTTAAGACGGGACCCTGAAGCGTCTTGCGCTTATTTGGGTTCAACGAGATCACAGTCATTCCCGCGAAAGCGGGAATCCAGGGTAACAAGTAAAGGCCGGCGTTTGGTGTCCCTGGATTCCCGCTTTCGCGGGAATGACTGTGGGATGTGAATTGTAAATCCGTTTTTTCGCAACAAGCGCTAAGTCCGCACGGGCGGGCGGCCGGAGCGGATGCGGGCGAGGCCCTCGGCGGCCGGTTCGTAGCCCGGATTGAGGCTCAGGGCGCGGTTATAGGCGGCCATGGCCTTGTTCTTGTCGCCCAGATATTCCAGCGCCACGCCGCGATTGGCCCAGGCTTCGGCGTAGTTGCGGTTATGGCCGACCGCGAACGTAAAATCCTCAAGCGCCGCCTTGTGATTGTCGGTCGCCAGATAGCTCAGGCCGCGGCCGTTATAGGGTTCGGGCGCATTGGGATTGAGCCCGATGGCGGTGGTGAAATCGTCGATGGCGAAATCGTGCAGGCCGCGGCCCTGATAGATCAGCGCGCGATTGTGATAGGCGCGGGCATCGGACGAGTTGAGGCGGATGGCGGCGTCGAAATCGGCAAGCGCCAGCGACAATTGCCCCTGCTTGCGATAGATGTTGCCGCGACCGATAAAGGCGGCGTCGTAATTCGGATTGATCTGGATCGCCCGGTTATAGTCGGCGAGCGCCTGCTGGGTGTTGCCCAGGCTGCGGAAGACCAGGGCGCGATTGGCAAAGGCCTGATAGTAGTTCGGATCGAGGCGGATGGCGGCGTTGAAGTCGTTCACCGCGTTCTCATATTTGCCGGCAAGGCCGAACGCGGTGCCGCGCATATTATAGGCGCCGGCATCGTTGGGATTTTGCTCGATCACATCGCTGAGCGAGGCGATGTTCTGGCTGGATCCGACGGCCGGGTCGAGGGGGCCGGCATATTCATAGCCGGTGGTTTGGGAATTGCAGCCGGCGATGAACAGTGCGAGCACGGCGCTGATCGCCAGTCCGGCGACGGTGCTGCTTCTGTGCTCTAAACCTTGCCGCATCGTCCTCGCTACCTTTCGATGCCCCCAGCACGGACAGGCATAACACAGCCGGCGGTTCCGCGTAACCCGTTGCAACAAATATGATAAGGGCAATGCGGGGGACGGACGTGGCCGGCGGATCCGTGGTCAGCGCTTGTTGCGGCTCTTGCTCGGCAGCAGGCCTTCGCGCTGGGCCAGCTTGCGGGCCATCTTGCGGGCGCGGCGCACGGCCTCGGCTTTTTCCCGGGCCTTTTTTTCCGATGGCTTCTCGTAGGATCTCCGCATTTTCATTTCGCGGAATACGCCCTCACGCTGGAGCTTCTTCTTCAGCACCTTGAGAGCCTGATCAACATTGTTGTCGCGGACCAGAATTTGCACGCGTTTGTCCTGGGTTCGTGTGTCATCGAATGGGTTTCGGGGGCGGACTTGGCCGCAAAAATCCCCATGCGCCGCTTGCGCGTCGCCAAAGCAGGCTGTCCATAACAGACACCGGCGGGGTTGTCCACACTCTTGCCGTCCGGATATCGCGCGCCGTTTCCGGTCAGAATTCGCCTGAGGGCTTGATGATATTGACATGGCCCATCTTGCGGCCGGGCCGGATTTCCCGCTTGCCGTATAGATGCAGGCATGCCTGCGGGCGGCCGATATAGTCGGCCCAGGCGGCGACGTCGTCGCCGATCAGGTTGACCATGGTGACATCGGCGTGGCGGGCCGGATCGCCGAGGGGCCAGCCGGCGACGGCGCGAATATGCTGCTCGAACTGGCAGCAATGACAACCATCCATGGTCCAATGGCCCGAATTGTGGACCCGGGGCGCGATTTCGTTGACCAGCAGCCGGTCCGGCATGCCGTCAACGACGAACAATTCCACGCCGAGGACACCGACATAGTCCAGCGCCGCGATTATTGTGCGGGCGATCTGCCGGGCCTGATCGATTAAATCGTCGTCGACGGAAGCGGGCACGGTCGTGGTTTTGAGGATCTGGTTTTCGTGGTGGTTCTCACCGATATCGAACAGGCGGATTGTGCCGTCGGCGCCACGGGCGGCGATCACCGAGATCTCGCATTTCAGGGAGACGCGTTCTTCCAGGATAGACGGCGCGCCGCCGACACTTGCCCAGGCCGCGGCTAGATCGGTATCGGATTGAATGACCACCTGGCCCTTGCCGTCATAGCCGAAGCGGCGGGTCTTAAGAATGGAAGGCTTGCCGATGGCGTCCACCGCTGCCCGCAGGTCGTCCAGGCCGGCGACCGGCCGGAAATCGGCGACTGGGATGTCGAGGTCGGCGATGAAGGTTTTTTCGGTCAACCGGTCCTGGCTGGTTTCCAGGGCCTTGCGGCCGGGATGGACCGGCTTGCGCCCGATCAGGTGGTCCAGGGCAATTGTCGGAATATTCTCAAACTCGTAAGTGACGACGTCGACCGCATCGGCAAAGGCGGTAAGCGCCGGCCCATCATCATAGGCGGCGATGGTGCGCCGATGGCAGACATCAAAGGCCGGGCTCTCGGGATCGGGACAATAGACATGGCAGCGCACGCCTAACGGGGCGGCCGCCAAGGCCAGCATGCGCCCCAATTGGCCACCGCCGAGAATGCCGATTGTGTCGCCGGGCCTCAAAGGCCGGGCTTTATTCCGGTCGGTCATCATTGCTGGGATGCAGGGCCACCGCATCGGTGCGCGCCTGGCGCCAGGCATCCAGCCGGTTCGCCACGACATCGTCGGCAAGGGCGAGCACGCCGGCGGCCAGCAGGGCCGCATTGATGGCGCCGGATCGGCCGATGGCCAGGGTGCCGACGGGAATGCCGGCGGGCATTTGGACGATCGAGAGCAGGCTGTCCTGGCCCTTCAGCGCCTTTGTTTCCACCGGCACGCCGAAGACCGGCAGTGGCGTCAGGGCGGCGGTCATACCGGGCAGATGGGCGGCGCCGCCGGCGCCGGCGATGATTACCTTGAAGCCGCTTCGGCGGGCGGCCTTGGCGAAGTCGACAAGGCGGTCCGGCGTGCGATGGGCCGAAATGATCCGGGTCTCATAGCCGATACCGAGTTCGTCCAGGGTTTCGGCGGCGTGACGCATGGTCGGCCAGTCGGACTGGCTGCCCATGATGATGGCGACCGGGTTTGGTTGTGCGGTCATGAAATCAGGCGATCCGATTGATCCTCGCGAAAGGCCGCGGATTATAGAGATGCGTCCGGCCAGGACAAGCGTCACGGTCAATCCGTGATATTCCGCCGGGGATTTCTATTAAGCGCACGCCCGAAAAGGGCTCGCCGCTCGGCCTGCTCAAGCGATGATATCGGGGAACAGGATATCTTCCAGGAACGTGATTCGGTCCTTCAATGCCAGTTTCTTTTTTTTCATGCGCTGGATTTGCAAGGTGTCGGCGCGGCCGGTTTCCACCAGGGCGGCAATGGCCGCGTCGAGATCCTGATGTTCCTGTTGCAATTGGGCCAGTTCGATGCGCAGGGCCTGGCTGTCATTTTCCGTCATTAGGCGCAATCCTAATGGCTGATATCAACCTGCAATGACTATAGCACGGCTTGATCTCGGTTCGTAGTGCTCTCGATACTTGGTTCTATGCGAGCCAGCGCTTGCGCCGTTTGTAATGCTTGACGTCGCGGAACGATTTGCGGCCCTCGCCGCCGACGCCGAGATAAAATTCCTTGACGTCCTCGTTTTCGCGCAACGCCACGGCATCGCCGTCCATGACCACGCGGCCGGATTCCAGGATATAGCCATAAGTGGCGTATTTCAGCGCGATATTGGTGTTCTGCTCGGCGAGCAGGAAAGACACCCCCTCGTTTTCATTGAGCTGTTTGACGATCTCGAAAATCTCTTCCACCAATTGCGGCGCCAGGCCCATGGAGGGTTCGTCGAGCAGGATCATGCTCGGCCTTGACATCAGTGCCCGGCCGATGGCGCACATTTGCTGTTCGCCGCCGGACGTGTAGCCGGCCATGGCGCTACGGCGCTCCTTCAGCCGCGGGAAATAATTGTAGACCAGGTCCAGGTCAGCCTTGATGGCCGCCGATCCGTCCTTGCGCGTATAGGCGCCGGTGAGCAGGTTTTCCTCCACGGTCAAATGGCCGAAACAGTGACGGCCTTCCATTACCTGGATGCAGCCTCTGGTGACCAATTCATTGGGCGACAAGGCCTGCACTTCGTTATTGCGGAAGATGATGTTTCCCTTGGTGACCTCACCGCGCTCGGCGCCCAGAAGATTGGAAATTGCCTTCAAGGTCGTTGTCTTGCCGGCGCCATTGGCGCCGAGAATGGCAACGATACCGCCGTTGGGGACCGTGAGCGAGACGCCTTTGAGCACCAAGATGACGTGATCGTAGATCACTTCGATATTGTTGACGGAGAGGATGGTCTCGGGTTCGTTGGCAAGGGATTCGGCTACGGCCACGGGCAGGTCTCCGATCGGGGCCCGCCCCCTGTTAGACAAAGGGGGCGGGGGATTGGTGCAGGGTTCAGTTGCAGGTCTGGGTTTGCCAACCTGGCTTGTCCGATACCCATTTTTCGGCAGCCGCTTCGAGCTTCGGCCGCACGATGTCTTTCATCGGCGGGATCCAATCGGAGACTTTTTCCCAATCCTCGCCGTTCCACTGTTGCATGAAGATACCATGGGCGCCGCCATGGTCCTTGCAGGTGACCTTCATGGGCGTGGTGAAGCCTTCAAGACCGATTTCCTTTAGCCGTTCGGCGGTCAGGTCGAGATTTTCAAGGCCCTGACGCATGTCCTCACCATTGATATCCGCCTTGCCGGTAAGCTTTTGCGCCGTGCGGATCGCCTCGGCGACAATCACCGCATTGATGACGCCGCGGTTATACAGGATCTGGCCGACTTCGCTCTTGTCCTTCACCTGGCTTTTGCCGGCATCAACGACGTGTTTCAGGATATCCTGAATGGCGGGGAAATCCGTGCCGCCGGCGGAAAACGCCGCCGCCAGATAGCCCTTGCCGGATTTGCCGGCCGGGCGCAGGTCTACATGGGCGCCGGACCACCAATTGCCGATGAACTTATCCATGGGGAAGCGGATCTTGGCGGCTTCCTTGACCGCCGTGGCATTCATGGCGCCCCAGCCCCACATGACCATCCAATCGGGACGTTCCTTGCGCACGTTCAGCCAATGAGACGACTGGTTCTGCATTTCCTTGACGCCGACCGGGATCTTCAACAGCGAGAAACCCATCTCGCCGGCCAACTCCTCCAGAAGCGGGATCGGTTCACGGCCATAGCCCACGTCAAGATAGATGAAGCCGATCTTCTTGCCCTTCAGGCCGCCATTGGCCTCGATGTATTTCAAGATCGCCGTGGCCTGGCCCCAATAGGTCATGGGAACATTGAAGCCCCAGGGGAACTTTTCGCCGACGGCCGTTGCCGACAGGCCATAGCCCATGGACAGGATCGGGATCTTGTCGACCGGCGCTTTGGGGATGATCTGAAGGGTGATGCCGGTGGAATAGGGGTTGTAGACCAGGGCGCCCTTGCCCTTGGTGGCCTCGTAGCATTCAACGCCCTTTTGGGCATTGTAGCCGGTTTCGCATTCCTCGGCATTGACCTTGACGCCGCCGATGCCGCCGTCACGTTCATTGAGCATGGTGAAATAATCATGCATGCCGTTGGCGATTGGCGTGCCGCCGCCGGCGAACGGGCCGGTGCGGTAAGTCAAAAGCGGAACATAGAGTTCCGCGGCCGCCGCCGCGCTGATGGCCAATGGTACGCCGACCATGGCCGCGGCCGCAGTGCCCAGGACAAAATTCTTCAATGTCATCAGGATAGTCCTCCCTTAGTGATGCAGTTCCCCGCAACCCGATTTACTCGGGATACGCCATTGGAATATACCGGCACCCTCCCGTTGCCGGTCTAACGCTGATCGTTGCACAATACCGCCCGACGCGCCATAGCCACGCCCACACACGATTAATAGGGGAATGGCCATAGACGCAGCTTTTCCTTGGCGATCTGCCATAGGCGGGCAAAACCGTGCGGTTCGACGATCAGGAAGAAGATGATCAGCGCGCCGATGATCATGAATGTCAGGTGCTCGATGGTCGCCGCGTTTTCCACCTCGATGCCGACGGCTTCGGGTATGGCGCGCAGGAAAATCGGCAAGACCCAGATGAAGGCGGCTCCCATGAACGAGCCGATCAGGGATCCGAGACCGCCGATAATGACCATGAACAAAATCAGGAACGAATGATTAATGTCGAAGCTTTCGACCTCCGCCGCGCCGAGCCACAAAAACACCATCATGGCGCCGGCGACGCCGGCATAGAAGGAACTGACGGCAAAGGCAGACAATTTGGTGCGCAGGAGCCGGATGCCGATCAGCTCGGCGGCGATATCCATGTCGCGCACGGCCATCCACATGCGCCCGATGCGGCCGCGGATGATGTTTTTGGCGATAATCGTCAGCACGATGACGATCGCCAGAACACAAAGATAACGCACCTGTGGCAGGGCTTCCGGCCCGGTGATGAAGATGCCGAACATCTTGCGCGCCGGCACCTCGATGGCGCCGGACGGATTGTAATTGTAAAGCCAGGCGACGCGGCCGAATGCCCATTCCAGGAAGAATTGCGAGGCAAGCGTGGCGACCGCCAGATAGAAGCCCTTGATGCGCAGGCTGGGCAGACCGAACAAGATGCCGACCGCCGCCGAAAACAGGCCGGATACCAAGATCAAGAACAGGATGTTGGTGTCAGGAAAGAACGTAGTCAGTTTGTAGCAAGCATAGGCGCCGACACCCATGAAGCCGCCGGTTCCCAGCGACAATTGTCCGCAATAGCCGGTGAGAATATTGAGGCCCATGGTGGCGAGGGCGAAAATCAGAAACGGAATCAGAATTGAATTCAGCCAGAAGTCGTTGGCGATCAAGGGAATAACGACGATGGCGACAAACAGGATGATGCCCACGCCGATGCGGTCCTGCAGGATCGGGAACACCGCCTGATCGGCATCATAGGTCGTCTTGAACTGACCGGCCTCACGGTAGAACATTCGTCACAGCCCTCAAACGCGTTCGATGATTTTTTCGCCGAACAGGCCCTGGGGCCGGAACAGCAGGAAGCCGAGGGCGATGAAATAAGCGAGCCAGCCCTCGATGCCGCTGCCGAGCAGCGGTCCCCAATAGATCTCGCCGATCTTCTCGCCGATGCCGATGATCAGGCCACCGATAATGGCGCCGGGCACGGATGTGAAGCCGCCCAGGATAAGGACCGGCAACGCTTTCAGGGCGACGATCTGCAGGGCGAAACTCACGTCGGATTTGGCGCCCCACATGATGCCCGTGGCGAGCGCCACGATGCCGGCGGCGAACCATACCACGACCCAGATCGTGTCCAGCGAAATGCCCACAGACAGGGCCGCCTGGTGGTCATCGGCGACAGCGCGCAGGGCGCGGCCAATCCGCGTCCGGTTGAAGAAGATACCCAGTCCGGTGACCAGGATCGCGGCGATGACGGCGGCGGAGATGTCGATATGCTGCAGGGTGATGAAGCCGCCGAACATCTCAATGTCGGTGGCCCCGGTGGGCAGACCGAGTTCCTCGGTGATCATCGATTTGGGTTCGCCGCCAAAGACGAATTCACCGAACCCGATCAGGAAATAGGTAATGCCGATGGTGGCCATGAACAGGATGATGTCGGGCTGGTTGACCAAGGGTTTGAGCACCGCCCGTTCCACGGCGACGGCAAGCAGGAACATGATGCCCAGACAGACGATAAGCGCCAAATGCGCCTGCAGGCCGAGCGCATGCAGGCCGACCAGCGACAGGCCGCCGAACACGACCATGATGCCTTGCGCGAAATTGAAGATGCCGGAGGCCTTGAAGATAAGCACGAAGCCGAGCGCGATCAGCGCGTAAAGCGTTCCCGACACGAAGCCTTCCCACAACACCTGCACGAAGAAGTCGGGCAGGGAAACCATCTGCACGAAGGGGTCGACGAAAATGGCGTAGAGTGTATCAAGCATCTAACAACTCAATCGTGTGGAACGCCGAGATAGGCGTCGATCACGTCGGGATTCTTCTGCACCTCTTCGGGCTTGCCGTCGGCAATCTTGCGGCCGTAGTCAAGCACCACCACGCGGTCCGACAAGTCCATGACCACGCCCATGTCATGCTCGATCAGCGCGATCGTCGTGCCGAACTGGCTGTTGACGTCGAGAACGAAGCGCGACATGTCCTCTTTTTCTTCCAGGTTCATGCCGGCCATGGGTTCATCGAGCAGAAGCAGTTCCGGCTCCATGGCCAGCGCCCGGGCGAGTTCCACCCGCTTTTGCAGGCCATAGGGCAGGCGGCCGACCGGGGTTTTGCGGATATGCTGGATCTCCAGGAAGTCGATGACCTCCTCGACCCGCTGGCGATGGTCCATTTCCTCGCGCCTGGCGGCCCCGAAGTAAAGGCATTGCCACAAAAAGCCGCTCCTCATTTGCAGGGCGCGGCCGGTCATGATGTTGTCCAAAGTCGACATGCCGCGGAACAGGGCGACGTTCTGAAACGTTCGGGCGATGCCCTGGCTGGCGGCGCCATAGGGCTTCATGCGCCGGCGCACTGCGCCCTTGTAGGTCACTGTACCCTGCTGCGGATGATAGAAGCCGTTGATGACATTGAGCATCGACGTCTTGCCGGCGCCGTTCGGGCCGATTATGGCGCGGATCTCGCCCTTCAAAATGTCGAAGGACACGTCGGTGATGGCCTTAACGCCGCCGAAAGACAGGGAAACGTTGTCGACTGCGAGAATGACGCCATGGTCGGTCTGCCCGCCGGAGGACGGTGCCTCCTTCGGGTCGACGAATGCACTCATTCGGCAGCCTCCTGGCGGGTGCCCGCCGTCGGGTGGACCTCCATGTCCCTGATTTCCACGGTGGCCGAGATCTCGCCTCGACGGCCGTCCTCGAAGGTGACTTCCGTGGTTACGAATTTCTCCTTGGATCCATCGTAGAGGGCCTCGATCAGGTCCTCGTAGCGTTCGCCAACAAATCTGCGCCGGACTTTCAAGGTGCGTGTCAATTCGCCGTCGTCGGCGTCCAATTCCTTGTGCAGGATCAGGAACCGGCGGATCTGGGAATCGGCCATTTCCGGCTCGGTCGCCAGGATCTTGTTCACCTCGTCCACGTGATCGGCGATCATGTCGTAGACCTGTGGATGACCGGCCAGTTCCTGGTAGGAACTATAGACGATATTGTTGCGTTCCGCCCAGTTGCCGACCGCGGTCAGGTCGATATTCAAGAAGGCGGCGCAGTAGTCGCGGCCATCGCCGAAGGCCACTGCCTCGCCGATATTGGGGAAGAATTTCAGCTTGTTCTCGACATATTTCGGCGCGAACAGGGAGCCGTTCTTGAGCTTGCCCACATCCTTGGCCCGGTCGATGATCTTCAGGTGGCCGTTCTTGGCGATAATGCCGGCATCGCCGGTATGCACCCAGCCGTCCTCGGTCTTGGTTTCGCGGGTCGCTTCGTCGTTTTTGTAATAGCCGGCAAAGACGCCCGGTGAGCGGAACAGCACTTCCCCGTCATCGGCGAGCTTCAGTTCCACGTCAATCGCCGGCTTGCCGACCGTATCGGCATAGATTTCGCCGTTGGGCTGGATCGTCACATAGACGCTGGCCTCGGTCTGGCCGTAGAGCTGTTTGATGTTCAGGCCGAGCGAGCGATAGAACTGGAACATCTCCGGGCCGATCGCCTCGCCGGCGGTGTAGCCGAGTTTCAGGCGTGTCAGTCCCATCTGGTTTCTGAGCGGTCCATAGACGCAAAGCTGGCCGATCCCGTAAAGCAGGCGGTCGGTAAATGCCACTTTCTCTCTGTTGAGGATCCTTTCGCCGACCCTTTTGGCGACGTCGATAAAGTAGTCAAACAGCCAACGCTTGAACGGACCGGCATCCTGCATGCGGACGGTGATCATGGTCAGCATGTTTTCAAAGATTTTGGGTGGTCCGAAATAATAGGTCGGCGCGATTTCCCGGCGGTCCTCGAACACTGTTTCAGAGCTTTCCGGGCAGCACACGCAATAGCCGGCGGTCAGCGACTGGGCGTAGGAAAAGACATGATCGCCGACCCAGGCTATCGGCAGATAGGCGATGATTTCCTCGGTGCTGTCGAGCCCCTCGAAGCGGTTGGCGTTCACCGCCGAAATGACCAGATTGTCGTAGGTGAGCATCACGCCCTTGGGCCGGCCCGTCGTGCCGGACGTATAGAGCATGACGGAAATGTCGGATCCCTTGCCGACGGCGATGCTGTCCAGCCAGGACTGCAAAACCTGTGGATCGGCATCCAGCTTGGCCCGACCGTTGTCGCGCACGTCTTCATAATTGTGCAGCCGGCTGTGATCGTAGTCGCGCAGACCTCGCGAGTCGTCATAGACCACATGTTTCAGGGTTGGCGTGGCCTCGGAGATCGACAGTACCTTGTCGACCTGTTCCTGATCCTCGCAGACCGCGAACTGGACCTCGGCATTGTTGAGGACGTAGGACAGTTCTTCGGCGACCGAATCCGCATAAACGGGTACCGGGATTGCGCCCAATGCCTGGGCGGCGCAGAACGTCCAGTAGAGCCGCGGGCGGTTGCCGCCGACCACGGCAATCTTGTCGCCGCGGGTCAGGCCGAGTTCGGCCAGGCCGATGGAATAGGCGCGTACCTCGTCCAGAACCTCAGCCCATGTCCAGCTTTGCCAGATGCCAAGGTCCTTTTCGCGCATTGCCGGTCGATCGGCGAAGGTCTTGGCGTTACGCAACAAAAATTTCGGAAATGTGTCGTCCTGCAGACTGTGCTTGGCGGTTTCCGCCATACACGATTCCTCCCTAGAAGCACGCCTTATTCACTGGCGCTGCGATTTATTCGGAGTAATTATCAGAACGGTTGTTAGAAAATCAAGCGACGGCGACGATCAATTCGTATGATGCGTCGTCCTCATTCGACTAGATTGAGGGAAAAGAGCTGGCTTATCACCGCCCGGTATCTATTCCGCCGCTTCCCGGGTTTCGTCTCCAGCTTCAAACCGCGCCAGCAGCCTCGTCTTTTCGGCCTCCCCGCCTGCGACATGGCGCTGCTTCACGTGGCCAAATCCGCGTATGCGCTCCGGATAGGAGGCAAGGGCCACCGCATCGGCGTGATTTTGCGGGGTCAACCCGGTGGTGATCGCGTCGATAATCGCCTCGTAATCGGAGATCAGGCGGCGTTCCATGCGCCGTTCAGCGGATTTGCCGAAGGGATCGAGCCAGGTTCCGCGCAGGCGCCGCATGCGGGCGAGCAGGCCGAAGGCCGATAGCATCCACGGACCGAAACTGCGCTTGACCAGGTGACCGGTTTCGGGGTCGCGGCGGGCGATCAGCGGTGGGGCCAGGTGGAACTCCAATCGGTCGTAATGATCGAATTCGGTGGCCAATTGACGCTTGAAGGCCGGATCGGTGTAGAGCCGGGCGACTTCATATTCGTCCTTATAGGCCATCAGCTTGAACAGGCCGCGGGCGATCGCGTCGGTGAGAGTGGTCTCATCCAGGCCGAGAGCCGCTTCAGCCTGGCGGACACGCGCCACAGCGGATGTGAAACGGCCGGCATAGGCGGCGTCCTGATAGTCGGTCAGTAACCGCGCCCGCTGGTCGATCATCGCGTCCAGCGTTTGCGGCGTGTTGTCGTCGGTTTGATCGGGGCGTAGCCGGTTTGCCGTGTCGATGACGGATTGCGGATCAACCGCCATGCGCCGGCCCCAGCGAAAGGCGTCGCGGTTCATGGCGACGGCGACGGCGTTCAATTCGATGGCCTGTTCGATCGCCTCGGCAGCGACCGGCAGGCCGCCGCGCTGCCAGGCATAGCCGAGCATGAACATATTGGTGGCAATGGAATCGCCGAGCAAAGCGGTGGCCAATCGCTGGGCGTCGACAAAGTCGCAGCGGTCGCGATCCACCCGGTCGCTGATCGCCTTCATAAGGCGGCGTGTTGGCAGGCTGAAATCGGGGTCTTGGGTAAAGGCGCCCGGATAGGTCTCATGGGTGTTCACGACAATATGGGTGCGGTCGAGAGCGGCGGACGACAGGACCCTGGCCGAACCGGCAACCACCATGTCGCAGCCGAGAATGAGATCGGCACCGCCGGCCGGCACGCGGATGGTCTTGATATCGGCCGGATTCGGCGCCACCCGCACATGGCTGACGACGGCGCCGCCCTTTTGCGCCAGGCCGGCCATGTCGATGATGCCGCAGCCCTTGCCTTCCAGATGCGCCGCCATGCCGACGATGGCGCCGATGGTCACCACGCCGGTGCCGCCGACGCCGGTAATGACGATGCTGAACGAGCGGTCGAGGGTCGGCAGGTCGGGCGCCGGCAGGTCGTCGACCGACACCCCGTCCGGGCTGGTCTTCTCGCTTTTACGCAAGACGCCGCCATGGACGGTGACGAAGCTCGGGCAGAAGCCCTTGAGGCAGGAAAAGTCCTTGTTGCAGCTCGACTGGTCGATGCGCCGCTTGCGGCCGAATTCGGTTTCCAGCGGCTGGATGGCGACGCAATTGGACTGATCGCCGCAATCGCCGCACCCTTCGCAGACCTTGGCGTTGATGACGACGCGCCGGTCGGGATCGGGGAACGTGCCGCGCTTGCGGCGGCGGCGTTTCTCGGCGGCACAGGTCTGGTCATAGATCAGGACCGACAGGCCCTTGGTGGCCGCCAGTTCCTTCTGCACGGTCTGCAATTCGTCGCGATGATGGATCGACAGGCCGAAGGGCCAACCGGTCCCGGCTTCATATTTGTCAGGCTCATCGGTGACCACGACGATCCGCCTGGCGCCTTCCGCGGCCACCTGGTTGGCGATCATCGGAACCGTCAAGCCGCCGTCATTGGGTTGGCCGCCGGTCATGGCGACGGCGTCGTTGAACAGGATCTTGTATGTGATGTTGACGCCCGACTTGGCGGCGGCGCGGATCGCCAGATAGCCGGAATGGTTATAAGTGCCGTCGCCGATATTCTGGAAGACATGATCGCAATTGGAGAACGGCGCTTCACCGATCCAGTTTGCGCCCTCGCCACCCATATGGGTGTAGCCCTCCGTGGACCGGTCCATCCACTGGACCATGAAGTGGCAGCCGATACCGGCATAGGCGCGGCTGCCATCCGGCACCTTGGTGGACGAATTGTGCGGGCAGCCGGGGCAGAAATAGGGGATGCGCTCGGCCACATCGGCGGTCTGGCGCAGATTGTTCTGCACGGTGCGCACCGCATCCACGTTTTGACGCAAGGCGGCATCGTCGCGAAAGCGCAGGATACGTTCGCCGATCGCGGTGGCGATATCGTTGGAATCGAGTGATGCCTTGGTCTGGAACAGGATCTCGCCGGCTTCGTTCTTCTTGCCGACGATCTGTGGCGCATTGGCGGTGCCGTAAAGAATTTCCTTCATCTGGGATTCGATGAGGGACCGCTTTTCCTCCACCACGATGATCAGATCGAGGCCGTCAGCAAAGCGGCGCACACCGTCGGGCTCCAGGGGCCAGGGCACGGCGACCTTGTAGAGGCGCAGGCCGAGATCGGCGCCGCGTACCTCGTCGATGCCCAGATCGTCGAGGGCCTGGCCGACATCGAGCCAGCTCTTGCCGGCGGCGACGACACCGATGCGCGGATTGCGGCCGCCCGACAGCATGATCCTGTCAAGCTGATTGGCGCGCAGAAAGGCCAGGACCGCCGGCCATTTGATATCGTGCAGGCGCGCCTCCTGGGCGAGCGGCGGGTCGAACTGTCGGATATGGACGCCCGAGACCGGGATCCGATGATCGTCGGGCACAATGATGGAGACCCGATCGACAGCGGATTCCACCGATGCGGTGGATTCGATCGTATCCTTGATGCATTTCAGCCCGGTCCACACGCCCGCATAGCGGGACAGGGCCCAGCCATAGAGCCCGTAATCCAGGATTTCCTGAACCCCTGCCGGGTTGAAAACCGGCATCATGGCGTCGACAAACGCGAATTCGGATTGGTGGGCGGTGGTGGAGGATTCGCAAGTGTGATCGTCGCCCATCAGCGCCAGGACGCCGCCATGGGGCGAGGTACCCGCCAGGTTGGCGTGGCGGAAGACGTCGCCGGTGCGATCGACGCCGGGGCCCTTGCCGTACCAGATGCCGAAGACGCCGTCATGGCGGCCTTGCCCGCGCAATTCGGCTTGTTGGGCGCCCCAGATCGCGGTTGCCGCCAGGTCCTCATTGACCCCGGCCTGGAAGACGATGTCGTTTGCTTCCGCGACCTTCTTGGCGCGCCAGAATTGCTGGTCGAGGCCGCCGAGCGGCGAGCCGCGATAGCCGCTGACATAACAGGCGGTATCGAGACCGGCGCGGCGGTCGCGTTCCTTCTGGGTCAGGGCCAGCCGGATCACGGCCTGGGTGCCGGAGACGAACACCCGGTCCTTGGTCAAGTCGTATTTGTCGTCGAGGCTGACCGGTTTGAACCGCATGCGCTCATATCCCAGTTTCCGATCCGGCGGCCGCCGGGTTGACCCTAAACCATATGGCACGGGCCACCATTCGTCGATTGCCGTGGCCGCAAAGCAGATATTCCTATTTCGGATAAAGCTGCAATGGCAACCAGGTCGCAATATCGGGCAGGTACCACAATACGATCAGGGCAAGAACCTGGATGATCACAAAGGGGATGATGCCGGAATAGATCTGCATGGTGCGCACGCTTTCGGGCGCAACGCCGCGCAGATAGAACAGGGCGAACCCGAATGGCGGCGTCAGGAACGATGTCTGCAGGTTGACCGCCATGATCACGCCGAGCCAGACCGGGCTCATGGCCTCGCCGCCGGGCATTTCCATTTGCAAAAGAATCGGCGCAACGATCGGTACGACGATGAACACGATCTCCAGGAAGTCCAGAAAGAAACCCATGATGAACATGGTCAACATGACCAGGAAGACGGCGCTCAGCGTGCCGCCGGGCAGGTTCTGCAGGAATTCCTCGATATAGTCGGCGCCGCCGAAGCCGCGAAAGACGATGGAGAACATGCGGGCGCCGATGATGATGACGAAGACCATGGAGGAAATCGCCATGGTCGATTGGGCGACCGAGGCGAGCACCGGCATGTTGCCGTCGTCGACCTTGCCATAGGTGCGCCACAACGCCACCAGGATGCCCCAGGCCAGCCCGGCGGAAAGGACCAGGGCGGTGGCGATCGCGATCCACTGAACGGTGCTGATCTCGGTGCGCTGCATGCGCAAGTCGAACTGGGTGGTCAGGATCAGCAGGCCGACCATGCACAGGGCGCCGATGAGGATCGGCAGGCCGCGTTTCTCATCGATGCGATAGCCGGCGAGCATGGTGGCGCCGACCGCCCCGACGGCGGCGGCCTCGGTGGGCGAAGCGAGCCCGCCGAGGATCGAGCCGAGCACGGCGACGATGAGGATGATCGGGGCGAACAGGGAATGGAAGATCAGCGCCCAGAATTCGCGCAGGCTGAGATCGCCCAGTTCGTCGCGTGGAATGGCCGGCGCCTTCTTCGGATTGATGATGACGAAGACGATCTGGTAGAGAATATACATCCCCACCAGCATCAGGCCGGGAAAAAGGGCGCCGGCGAAGAGATCGTTCACCGACACCGTGTCGGGGGCGAAAATACCCATCTCGAACTGGGCGTTCTGAAAGGCGACCGATAATTGATCGCCGAGCAAGACCAGGACGATGGAGGGCGGGATGATCTGTCCGAGTGTGCCCGAGGCGGCGATGGAACCGCAGGAAAAGGCCGGGTCATAGCCGCGCCGCAACATGGTCGGCAATGACAACAGCCCCATGGTGACCACCGTGGCGCCGACAATGCCGGTGGATGCGGCAAGAAGCGCGCCGACGATACAGACCGAGATCGCCAGGCCGCCCGGCAGGGGCCCAAACAATTTGCCCATATTGTCGAGCAATTCCTCCGCCACCTTGGAGCGTTCCAACATCACGCCCATGAAGACGAAGAGCGGCACGGCGACCAGCACCTCGTTGGTCATGGTGGCGAAAATGCCTTGCGGAAAGGCGGTCAGGAACGACAGGTCAAAAACGCCAACAGCATTGCCGAACAGGGCGAAAGCAAAAGACGTGCCGGCGAGCACGAAGGCGACCGGAAAGCCCGTCAGCAGCAATCCGCATGTCACCAGAAACATGATCATGCACAGGACGATCGGATCGAGCAGGGCTTCCATCGGCTAATGCCCGCCGCCGCCGGTAATACCGGCCGCCGAATAGGTCTTGCCGTCGCCGCGCAGGGTGATCATGGCGCGGGCGGCAAGGGCGACGCCCTGCAGGCCGACGAGAATGGCGAAGGCCCAGATGACGGTCTTCAATAGAAAGATCAGGGGCAGGCCGCTGATTTCGGTCGATCCTTCAAAGACCGCCCAGGAATTGATGACGTAGGTAAAGGACAGATAAAAGGTGGCGATGCACAGCGGGATCAGGAAGAAGACGGCGCCAAGCAGGTCGACCCAGGCCTTGGTCCGCGGCCGGGCCTCGCGATAGAACACGTCGACCCGCACATGGCCATCCTGAAGCAGGGTGAAGCCGGCGCCCATCATGAACAGGATGCCGTGGAAGTACCAGATCGATTCCTGCAGCGGGATGAAGCCGACGGAAAAGACGTAGCGCATGATGACCACGGCGAACTGGACGACTGCCATGATCACGGCCAGCCACATGGTCCAGCGGCCGGCATGGATGTTGATGGCGTCGATGACGCGAATGGTCCGTGCCAGTCCGCGCACTGGCTCCCTCCCGGTTTTGCCTAAGGGCCTGTTGCGATCGGTATAGCCCCATTCGGCACGCGGTCAATTGCGCATAGTGTTGTAATCCGCGGTGCCTTATGGAAAGGGGCGGCCGAGGCCGCCCCTTTGTGGTGATTGTCGCGGTTGGCCTAGAATTCGACCAGCGCACGCTTGTTCATATAGGCCTGGTCCGACAGTTTCGACCAGGCAATGGCCTTGGTGCGGAAGTCCATGAAACTGTCATAGATCTTCTTGGTCATCGGATCCGTGGCGCCGGCCGATGCGAGCACATCCTTGGCGGCCTTGCCGAATTCCCGATAGATGTCATCGGAGAATTCATGCAGTTCGACCCCATGCTTGGTGATCAGGGTTTCCAGGGCCTGTGTGTTGTTGGCGTTGAACTCGGCGAGGTCGTAATTGTTTTCCGCCGCCGCGCAGGCGGTAAACAGCGCCTTGTCGGCATCGTCCAGGCCGTCCCAGAGCGCCTTGGAAATACCGAGCGACAGCACTGTGCCCGGCTCGTGGAAGCCTGGATAATGATAGTGCTTGACCACTTTATAGAAGCCGAAGGCGAGGTCGTTCCACGGTCCGACCCATTCGGTGGCGTCAACGGTGCCGGCCTGCAGGGCCGGCAGGATTTCGGAGCCTGCCAGGGTCACCGAAGTGCCGCCCATGGCCTTGATGACGTCGCCGCCAAGGCCCGGGATACGCATTTTCAAGCCCTTGAAATCGTCGAGCGTGTTCATCGGCTTGTTGAACCAGCCGCCCATCTGTGAGCCGGAATTGCCGGCGGCGAACGGCTTGACGCCGAATTCGGCGGAAAGTTCGTCCCACAGGGCCTGGCCACCGCCATGGTGGATCCAGGCGTCCATTTCGTCGGGCCGGAAGCCGAAGGGTACGGCGGCATAGAAGGCGAAGCCCTTGGACTTGCCCTGGTAGTAATATTCGGCCGAATGGTAGAGATCGGCGGTGCCTTCCTGGACCGCGTCCAGGCATTTCAGCGGATGAACGATCTCACCGCCGGCAAATACCTTGACCTTGTACTTGCCCCGGGAAGCGGCTTCGATGCGCTGGCCGAACCGGGCGGCGGCGGTTCCAAGACCCGGAAAATTCTTCGGCCACGAGGTGACCATTTTCAGTTCTTTGATGTCTTGCGCGATGGCCGGTGCAGCCAATGTGGCAGCGGTGGCCGCGCCGGTTGCAAGTCCGGCTTTTTTCAGGAACGTACGACGATCCATGGTGTTTGGTCCTCCCATGCTAATGGTGCATAACTTATTATGCCAAAACACTGACATGTCCATAGTGTTGTGTCCAGGTGGGGGCAATGTCGGCCGGTGCAATTGAGATGTTGCGATCGACCGCCAAAAAGGGGCATAAGGGCGCGCGAAGGGTCCCCTTGATGTTCAGGCTTGGCGAACACTATCGGCTGATGAATCCATGAAACGCGCACCCCTCATCCTTGTCACGTCGGACGTGAAGACCGTCGACGGCTATCGCTGGCATGCGGCGATCGAGCTCTACGTTGCGGCGGTCGCGCGGGTCGCGCGCTGCAATCCCGTGGTCGTGCCGTCGCTGGCCGACGATCTCGACATCGACGGTCTTTTGGATGGCGCCGATGGGGTATTGGCGACGGGGTCGAGATCGAACGTGCATCCGGCGCGCTACGGTGCCGAAGCCGATCAGCGCAGCGAGCCCTATGATAGCGACCGCGACGCGACGTCCATGCCGCTGATCCGCCGCGCTTTGCAGCGGGGCGTGCCGCTGCTTGCCGTTTGCCGGGGCCTGCAGGAACTCAATGTGGTGCTGGGCGGCACCTTGGATATCGAAATCCAGGAGATCGATGGCCGGTTGGATCATCGGGCCCCGACCAGCGACGACAACGACGAACGCTTCGCGCCGGCCCATGACGTGGCGCTGGCCCCGGATGGCTGTCTGGCTGAGGTTTTTGGCGGTTCCACTATCCAGGTCAATTCCCTGCACCGCCAGGCGATCGGCGTGCTGGCACCCGATCTTGCCGTGGAAGGAACGGCGCCGGACGGGACCGTGGAGGCGGTGCGGGTTACCGGGGTGCCGGGCTTTGCCGTCGGCGTGCAATGGCATCCTGAATATTGGGCCGAGAGCGATTCGGTTTCCGCGCGCATCTTCGAGGCGTTCGGCGATGCAGCACGAGCCCATGCGGGCGACAGGGGTGCAACGAAGCTTGCGGCGGAATAGCCATTTGACCGGTCTGGGCAACTGCGGCTAGTGTTTGGGAGCCCATCCGTATCCGCCCGGAATTGCCCATGGCCGACCACCACTCCGATCATGACCACTCCGATCACGATCACAGCGAACTGAGTGACGTCGCCCTGCGCGTCCGGGCGCTGGAAACCATCCTGACGGAGAAGAAGTATATCGATCCGGCGGCGCTCGACATATTGATCGACACCTACGAGACTAAGGTGGGCCCGCGCAACGGCGCCCGGGTGGTGGCCCGCGCCTGGGACGATCCGGACTACAAGGCCTGGCTGCTCAAGGACGCGACGGCGGCGATCGGCGATATGGGTTATGCGGGGCGCCAGGGCGAGCACATGGTGGTGGTGGAGAACACGGCCGACACCCACAACATGGTCGTGTGCACATTGTGCTCCTGTTATCCGTGGCCCGTCCTCGGCCTGCCGCCGGTGTGGTACAAGTCGGCACCCTATCGCTCGCGGGTGGTGATCGATCCGCGCTCGGTGCTTGCCGAGTTCGGGGTCACCCTGCCGGAGACGACCAACATCCGGGTTTGGGATTCGACGTCCGAAATGCGCTATCTGGTGCTGCCGATGCGGCCGGCGGGCACCGACGGTTGGGCCCGCGACACGCTCGCCGACCTGGTGACGCGCGACAGCATGATCGGCACCGGCCTGCCGCTTGACCCGGCGGAGGTCGCGGCATGAACGGGGCGCAGGATCTCGGCGGCATGATGGGGTTCGGACCGGTCGATCCGGAGCCGGACGAACCGGTCTTCCACGCCGATTGGGAGAAGCGGGTGCTTGCGGTCACCCTTGCCGCCGGCGTGCCCGGCGGATGGAATATCGATATATCAAGGCATGCGCGGGAGAGCCTGCCGCCAGCGCAATATCTGTCGTCGAGCTATTACGAGATCTGGCTGGCCGGGTTGGAAAAGCTGCTTGGCGAGCGCGGCCTGGTGAGTGCTGAGGAGTTGGCCGCCGGCCATGCCATCGGTGACCCAAAACCGGTGGAGCGCATCCTGAAAGCCGAAGACGCGGCTGCCGCCATGGCGCGGGGCGGACCGACGGAGCGACCGTCGACCGATGAGCCGCGCTTTGCCGCCGGCGACCGCATCAAAACCCGAAACATGCACCCGACCGGCCATACCCGTCTGCCGCGCTATGCCCGCGCCAAGGTCGGGACCATCGACCGGGTGCATGGGTGCCATGTTTATCCTGATTCCAACGCCACGGCGGCGGGCGAGGACCCGCGCTGGCTTTACAGCGTTTGCTTCGCGGCCACCGAATTATGGGGCGAATCCGGTGATCCGACGCAGACCGTGATGATCGATCTTTGGGAGCCCTATCTTGAGCCCGCCTGACAGCGCCGATCAGGCGCTTGCCTCATTCGCCGATATCCCCCGGGACGACGACGGTCCGGTCTTCGCCGAGCCATGGCAGGCCCAGGCCTTCGCCATGACCCTAGCGCTTTACGAACGCGGACTATTCACCTGGCCCGAATGGGCCGATGCCCTGTCGGCGGAGATCAAGGTGGCCCAGGCGGCCGGCGATCCCGATCGCGGCGATACTTATTACCACCACTGGCTTGCCGCGCTGGAGCGCATGGTGACGATGAAAGGCGCCGCCACCCGGCCGGATCTCAACGCCATGCGCGACGCCTGGGACAGGGCGGCCAAAGCGACTCCCCATGGGGAGCCGATTGAGCTCGGGCGGGAAGAGGGGCGGTGAGGAGGGCGGCGGCTGTCCATTGTAAGCTGCCTAGTCCATTTCAACCCAACATCACGGCGTCATCCCGTGTGCGGTGCGGCGCGAAGTGCCGCTCCGCAGACTCAGGATCTCTGCGGTCTCTGAAAGCTATGTGCGGATTGTTGAGATCCCGGGTCTGCGCAGCAACATGTCATGTTGCAGCGCGCACGGGATGACACGTTGTTAGAAGATTGCTTTTAAATTGGGCACGGGAAGGCATTTGCCATGAGACTTTTCCGTCCCAATTTCCGCCACATAAGCCTACGCCCGATAGCCCAGCGCCGCGGTCAGCAGCACGAGCCCCAATAGCAAAATGAACACCGCGCCGCCGGCTTCGACCAGGCGGTGAATTCGGTGGCCCCAGACCGACGAGCCGCCGGTGAGCCGCAGGGCCAGATCCTTGGCACCGACGGCGATCACCGCCATGGCCGCGACGGTGATCCCGGTGCCGACCGCCATGACCAAAGTTGACAGAATGCCGGCGAGATAGAGGCCCTGCGACAGGGCGAAGACCAGCACCACCAGGGCGCCGGTGCACGGGCGCAGGCCGACCGCCAGGATCGCCGACCAGGCGCCGCGCAAGGTTAACGGTTGGTCCAATGTGGACGGGTCGGGCGCGTGGGAATGGCCACAATGGTCGCCGTGGTCGTGATCATGGTGGTGATGCCCATGATGGTGATGGTCATGGGCGTGGGCCACGGTGCCGCCCGCATAGTGGCGCCAAAACGGCCGCGCGAATTTCTGGTAGACCAGCCACAGACCGAGCAGGACGACCAGCACATAGCTGGCGATTTCGATCGCCCGGGAGGTCTGGGTGATGGCCATGCTGGTCAATCCCAGCAGCACCGCGGCGACGGATATGATGACGATGGCCGACATTGCCTGCACCAAGGCCGCGGCGAAGGCCAGCGCCACGCCACGGCGGGCGGTGGCGTCGTTGGCCACCACATAGGCGGAAATGATCGCCTTGCCATGGCCCGGCCCGGCGGCATGAAAGACACCGTAGCCGAAGCTCAAACCGGCAAGCAGCCAGATCGCGGTGCCGTCATCATTGAGGCGCTTCACCGCGCTGGTGAGGGCCTGATAGAATTCCGACTGTTTGGCGGCCACATAGACAAAAAACGATGACAACGGTCCCGTGGGGACCGATGTGTTGGTGTCGGGCAGGCCGACGCCGAACGGGCTCTTTGCGGCGTGGACCAGATCCGGGGCGAAAAGGGCGACCGCTATACCCGCGACAAGCAGGATCGTGCGCGTGCCGCGATTGGTGTTGCCGGTCATCAATCGCAGGTAATCAACGCCGCGTTGCTCAGGGTCTTGGTGATATCCATCAGTTCCTTCGGCAGTTCCCGGACGGTGGAGGGAATCTGGGCGAGTGTCGCGGCGACGCCGCTGTCGAGCTGCTTCGGCCGCTTGACGGTGACCGAACAACCGGCCGGTGCGGCATCGAGGGTCACCGGCGTGTCGCCGGTCATGGCAAAGTCGACGAAATAGGTCTGGTCGTAGACTTCCAGGGCCACCGGCCGTCCCGCGGCGGTCGCCGGTTTTTCAAGCGGTAACGTAAAGAACAGGGTCAGCCGGCCGTCGACGGCGTCGAGCCAGTATTCCGTCGGCTTTTGAAAGGCCGCCTCCTTGTCGCCGACCGTCAGATAGGTGAAAAAGTCGAAATCCTTCAGGCTGTCCACATTGACCTTGGCCAGCGGTTGCAATTCATCGACGGTCAGCTTGTTGTCGCCGTCGGCGTCGAGCCCCTGCATGGCGAAGGCCGAATAGGCCTCGTCGAAACGCCAAATATGCCGGATGCCGGAAATGTTCCCGTTTTTGTCGAACACCACTTCGGACCGGCTTTGGACGAATACGTGGGGATGGGCAAAAACCGCCGCGCAGGACCAGATGACGGCCAGGCCAGCCAGCAACAACCGTCCCGGCACGGAACGAAAACCGAAAAAACCTCGCATGGCGAGCCGCCTCCACGAATTGAGAATCAACCTCTAGCCTATAATTGAAATAGGTTAGAAAAATGGTCTGTCATTGCAAGGGCGGACCACGAGAAACCGCATTTCTTTAACCTTAACAATTTGGAGGAAAATTTATCCTGGAATATTGGTAACATAGGATCAAAACAGTCGTTGGCATTCTGGAAAACGGTAAAAATAGGCACGAAATTTTAAGGGTCCATATAGATATTCCTCCTTGGAAAGCGATTCCAGGAGGTCCTCAATGAATGCGCCACACAGCATAAGCTTACAAGCGACTGTCTTCGACCATCCAGAGTTTGACGATCACGAGCAAATCGTGTTCTGCCGGGACGCCGATGCGGGGCTTCGCGCGATCATCGCTTTGCACAGCACCGCGCGGGGGCCGGCCGGTGGCGGCTGCCGGTTCTGGCCCTATGCCAATGGCAGCGAAGCCCTGACGGACGTCTTACGTCTGTCGCGGGGCATGACCTATAAAAACGCGCTCGCCGATCTGAGCCTCGGTGGCGGCAAGGCGGTGATCATCGGCGATCCGCGCAAGATCAAGACCGATACCCTGCTGGAAGCCTTCGCCTGCCATGTGGAGCGCCTGGGCGGTCGTTACGTGACGGCGGAGGATGTGGGCACCACGGCCGCCGACATGGAAGTGATGCGCCGGCGGACCGACTATGCGCTGGGGACCAAGTCGTCCGGTCTCGGCGATCCGTCGCCCTATACGGCGCTCGGTGTCTTTGTCGGCATCCGTGCCGCCGCCCGGCATGTTTTCGGCAGCGACGATCTGACCGGCCTGAAAGTCTGCGTGCTCGGGCTCGGATCCGTCGGCTACCGGGTGGCCGAAATGCTCACCGAAGCCGGCGCCCGGCTGCTGGTCAGCGATATCCGCGACGAGGCGGTGGAAAAGGCGGTGCGGGCGCTCGATGCCCGGGCGATCCCGGTGGCCGGTGCCCATCGTGCCGATGTCAACATCCTGGTGCCCTGCGCGCTCGGCGGCGGATTGAATTCGGTCACCATTCCCGAAATCCGGGCGAAAATCGTCGCCGGCGCGGCCAATAATCAATTGGCGACACCGCGCGACGATTGGGACCTGATGAACAAAGGCATCCTTTACGCCCCCGATTACGCGATCAATGCCGGCGGAGTCATCTCGGTCGCCGAATCCAGGCCGGGCATGGCCGACGCGGCGGTGCGCGCCAAGATCGACCGCATCGGCGAGACGCTGACGACCATCTTCAAACTGTCGAAAGCGGAAGGGCGCCCGACCGGCGAAATCGCCGACCGGCTGGCCCGGCAGAAGCTGCAGCCGACGGACCGGGCGGCCTAACGGCAGGGGCGGTCGGCGGGCCGGACCCAAACGCGGAAAACCGACGCAAAACACAGTTTCTTTCGTTTCAGGGATCTGCGATCGATAGTCGGATCCTTTGGGCAGCGATCGAAGGCGGTGCGATTACAGCACCCGATGCCGGCTCTGACTCCAACTCGGCTGCGGCGGTTCCGCCGCGTTGTGAATGGCCGCCAATCGCAACGACGAGCGCGGCTGGCCCCTTTCGTCATTATCCTTTAAGTTGTATCGTCACGCCATGCCTGAACGGTGTTGGCTTCCGGTTCAATACTGCCCGCAATGGATATCGCTCCATCGCCGGCGGTTAGGCGAATGCGGTTGCCGTCATCGCTCGAAAAATTCGAAGACGCTGGTTGATAAGAGCAAATGATTTCATATAGCAAAAACCTTGGTTTTATAAGATTTGTTCTCAATTATTCTTCGATTATTTTTGTTTTTGCGTATAAATTTTTAGTTTTTTTCGTATTTCTTTTCCATTTAATTTTTGTTTCCCCGGTATTTAGCCAAGATAAAGATTTAAATGCGGTCAAGAACCAAATTTTTAGTCATATTCAAAACGGAAATCGCCTGAAAGCGTCGAAAGAAGCTGACGCGTATCTAAAATTGATCAAGCGAAAATTCGGCGAAACGCATCCCGACTATGCGGACGCATTGAGCCTACAGGCATTGGCGCTCATGTTGAATGGGCGTTTTCAAGATGCGACCGAGAAGTCGAAACGGGCGATTGCGATCTTGGAAATGAGCCTCCCGCCAGATCACATCAGAGTTGGACAGGCACTGGGAATCTTAGCCGCCGTATACGGCGCTCAAGGGCGTCAGCAAGAGGCAAAGCAGTTACTAGCGCGCATGTCGGCAATAATGAACAAATGGAATGCCGGTGGGGATGACGGTTTGGACGCTGCCAGCGAACTTGCGCAGATCGATGCGTTAGATCCGGAAAATTTCGGCAAGGCGGAAAAACTTTATAAGAGAATTTATCAATCGGCCTTGAGGAAAGTCGGGCCCGAAGATCCGCAGTTCGTGTCAGTCCTTCTGGGAATGGGCACGTTTTACGTGGAACATCGTAAGTGCCAGCAAGCATCCCCGATTTTGAATAGAGCCCTTTCAGTATTCGAGAAGACTAATAAAGAGCGGCCATTGGAATTATCTTCAATCTTTCAGTCACTTGCGACGTGCTATGAGGCAATTGGCGCCTACGCGGATGCGTTAAAGTTCCTCGAAATGGCAAAGAAGCAGCTTGTCGACAGGTTCGGGCAAAGCAGTGTTTTCGTCGCATACATCATGCATCAAGTTGCGGGCATACATTTGGCTCAAGGAAATCTTGATGCAGCCTATGATACCAGTAAGAAGGTTGTACAATTTTATGTTGATCGTGTTTCGAGCGGAATTGGGCTGGCCGGTACGGGGGAACAGTCGGTCGCCAGCATCCGTCACGTTTTTGATCGTTACGTGACGATTGCGTGGGCGCTCAAAGAAGCCCGTGGCGACACGGTCGACCCCTATACCGAAGATGCGTTTTTGGCATCTCAGTGGGCAAATCAGTCTCGTGCCGGCATCGCCTTGCTTCAAATGTCGGTCCGCTTTTTTGCGCAAGAGGGCAAGATGTCAAATGCGATGCGCAAGAAGCAGGACTTAGTGCTTACCTGGAATCAATTGGAACAGCGCCTGATTGCCGCGATGGGCAGGCCCGTCCAGGATCGTACGATCGAAAAATTGGCAAGTTTGCAAGCCGAGATAGCCGATGTGGAAAACGAGATTGCTGCCGTAACAGAGGAATTAAGGTCGGATTGCCCCAGATGCACCGCCTTGCTTGGATCTATGGCGTCTTCCATCGCCGCGGTTCGGTCTCAATCAGACAACAAGAGAAAATCTTCCAAAAACGACAATATACTCAGCAATGGAGCGGAAACTGTTGGAAAAACAAAACAAATTGGCAATCTTCGCGACAAGGAAATACTTGTTTTATTTAATGTCCACGATCAAAACACCTATGTGTGGGCGATTACTCCGCGTTATGCTCGCTGGAAGAAACTTGACCTGAAGTCGGCGGATTTGGATTTGGCCATCCAGTCTCTGCGTTGCGGTTTGTCGGCGGAGGAATGGTACGGAGCCTTACGCGCGGACCGGTGCGCACGGGCCCTAGGGTTGCCGCAGGTTCCGGAGGATGGTGCGCCCCTGCCCTTTGATCTCAATATAGCTCATGAGCTTTACAAGGATCTTTTTGGCGAGTTTGAGGATCTTATCGAGGGTAAGCACTTGCTCATCGTTCCCTCAGGTGCGTTGACGAGTTTGCCGTTCCAGGTGCTGGTTACGGAGAATCCCAAGACAGGAATGCCGAAGGATTATGCCGGATACAGAGACGTTGCGTGGTTGGGAGCCCGCCAACCGATCTTGGTTTTGCCGTCCGTCTCCAGTCTCGTGGCATTGCGCGAAAATACAAAGATAAGCTCGGCACCAAGGAAGTATCTCGGCTTTGGCGATCCAATCCTTGAGGGTAATTCGGGGTGCATTTCTTCTCAGTTTCTAAGTGATTGCGGTACGGTTGGCGGGACATCCCGCTCAAGAAGAGGCTCACGCAGTACCCGCGAGGCGAGTTTGGATTTGACGTTCAGCGGTGGTGCTTCCGGTGATGCGGTGCTTTCGGCGGTTCGTCGCTTGTGTCCGTTGCCGGATACCAAACTCGAACTGGAATGCATTGCCAGGAATTTGGGTGTCGACGACAGCGAACTTCGTCTTGGCGCGGCGGCTACCGAGGCTGAGATCAAGGGTCGAAAAGACCTCGATCAATATCGTGTTCTTCATTTTGCCACACACGGCATTGTGGCCGGCGACATTGAAAAGATGGCCAGGAGGCAGGGCGAGCCGGCCTTGGTGATGACGCCACCGGAAACTCCCGCCGCCGACGGCGATGACGGCCTGTTGATGGCATCTGAAATCACCCGGCTGAAGCTCGATGCGGACTGGGTCATCCTGTCGGCCTGCAATACGGCGTCTGGCGACAAGCTTGGCGCGGAGGCCTTGTCCGGCCTTGCGCGGGCTTTTTTCTATGCGGGTGCGAGAAGTCTGCTCGTCTCCCACTGGCCGGTCTATTCCGACGCGGCGGTGTCCTTGACGACAACGGCCTTCGACAGAATGCGCGAAGCGGAGCGGGCGCAAAAACCCATCAGCCGAGCCGAAGCCATGCGCCGGGCGATGGTGACCATGATGAAGTCCAACTCATATCCCGACAATCCCCACCCCGCCGTCTGGGCGCCATTCTCAATCGTCGGCGAGGGAGGGATGGTAAGGTCTCAAACAGCGCGGCACTGACGCATTATACCAAGGGCGGTGACTTTTGGCCCATTTGATAGGCTAAAAGTCACCGCCCTTGGTATTTTTCAAGCCAACTGCCGGTCAAACTCAGCGGGTTTCGGTGACCGTAACCTGCACCAGCCCTTCGCCAAAATTGCGATAGACTTCAACCCGCCACGGTCCCGGCCGCGGATTTTGGATTTCGCAGACCGCAAACTGTCCAGGTCCATCTTCCTCGCAGACCAGTTTATCCCCGTCGTCCGTATCCGGATCG
Organism: Rhodobiaceae bacterium; assembly: GCA_965224185.1. Lineage (GTDB taxonomy): Bacteria > Pseudomonadota > Alphaproteobacteria > Rhizobiales. The sequence continues at coordinate 3,358,646 of OZ245042.1, forward strand.
ATCACCGCCAAATTGAAATCATTTGCACCGAATCTATCGTCCTCGCCGTTCATTGCCACGGTCAGGGCCTTAACGTTCGGACGGGTGTCAATGTCGAGGGTAAGTATGGACTTTTCCGGCCCCAATCTCTGCAGTTCGCTGATGGTCGTTTTCTTTTCCCCCGATATCTGTGTCGGGCAATCAGCGTTGTTTCGCTGTTGATCAATTTGCTCTTTGATCCAATCCATCCACGGATAAACGCTGAGATCCCAGGAGCGATCATTTAGCCCGCAATCCACGTTACGCATCCCGGCGGTCGTCACGCCCAGGATCAGAGGGACACCAAGCCCATCAATCATCGGCCCGCCGGAATCGGCGCTGCACGTGTTGGATGAGTTTACTGTCGAGTTAAAGGTCCAGCACACATGCTTCGCCCCGTCTTTGGAGCCCGGGCATTGGTCCGTCTTGACAAAACCGACACGCTTGATGCCGTAATCCTCCTTTTTACCACCGGACTTCGACCCTCCGGTTCGACCAAAGCCAATGATGGTACCGTTGTAGCCATAAGGAATGTTTTCCACGTGTTCGTTAAGGGGCTGCGGCCGAATTCCTGGGACGCTGCAGGCTAAGGTGAGGACCGCGATGTCTGCCTCATCGCCCTTTGCGGGATAGTCATCAGGCCATTTGACGTCAGAGACTTTGTAGATGCCGGCCTGCTGAAGATACACAAAATAGGAATCGTTGCCCGCATTGCCCTCAACACAGTGCGCGGCGGTGAGGAATTTGTCCGAGGCAATCATTGTCCCGGTGCAAAGCTGCGTGGCCGAAGCGGCCGAAAGTCCCCCAATCAATGACCCGACGGCCGGGTAGCCCCAAGTCGGAACGCCGTTGACGATACGTTTGACCCGTCTGACACGGGCGGCTCGCGTTAACCGTCCGTTTCCAAGTCCAAGGCGTTTTCGGCAATCTTCCGACGGCGCATCCGTACCTGTTATTACCGCAATCGCGCATTTGGCGGTGGCAACCTCCTCAGGGTCATCGCTGCCTTCGGCAATTTGCGATAAAAGTCGCAGTCTTTGGGCTTGTTCGGCCTCGTCCGGCGGCAACGGGTCCGCGTGGGCCTGCAATGCTAAAGACAGCGGGAACATCAAGGATCCGAACAATGCTCCTGCCATAGTGCGACATAGACGATCGAGATCCAAAGAGCGAATTTTCCTGGTCATTTCTGCTCCGGCGATTTTTTGAACTAAAGCTGCGACGGACGCATTGCCGCTACACCACAGGCTGAATTGCCGCACGGCTGTGCCGAATTTTCGGGTCATCGCAGACTGCAGGCGCGAATCACATCCGGGTCCGACGTCAACAGGATGATGTTCAAAAGGTCGACCTGCGATTGGTTGTACCGCTGCAATTCCAGCTTGTCCCGGGCGACGGCGAAATACTCGTCCTGCTCACGCCGATCGAGCGTTCTGGCGATATCGCCATTGATGATCCGGCGTAGGACACGTGTATCGGCTGTGTTGATCGCCGCGTTGAGGAAAGTTACCGCTTCTGGGCTCAACGAACCGAACGTGTTGCGAATATGGTCGAAAACCTGAGCCAATTCCTGATTGGTTAGTTTTTCCGACCCTTCCGGCTTGTCGGGATGGCTGCAAGTCACCGCCGGCGGCGTCGGTCCCGTTACATCGATGTTCGGTGCGGCGACATTGACATCGACCCGACCGTTGATGCCGGCCACTCTGCCCCTGTCGGTGAACTGCCAAAATCGCCATTTGAATCCGCTCGGCAGTTTGGGAGCCGGTTTGTCATAGCCCCCATAGCGGGCCATCCACAGCTCATAGCCATTCAGCCGGGAACCCGCGCTCGCGACCCGACCGTCCCACCAGGCCTTGTTGGTGTAAATGATTGGTCGGACATTGAGTTCCGCTTCAACCTTTTTCAGCCAGGCAAGGGCGCTATCGACTATTTGCTTCGGGGTCTTGTCAGCCCAGCGGTCCTTGCCGGACGAGGTCGCGTCCCATTCCAGATCCAGGACGGGCGACAGATCCTTCGCCTGTTTCAGCGCGCGATACGTTGCGATGAAATGATCTGCCTGGGCGGCGCCGGAACTCGATGAGGACAGAAAGTGATAGGCGCCGGCCGATATTCCGTTGTTCCGCGCATTCTTGATGTTTCTGGCAAACCTTCTGTCCTTGAATCCCGTACCCTGCGTCGCCTTGATATAGGCGTACATTACCTTGTTGTTGTTGGCGACTTTTTTCCAGTCGATATCGCGGTTATGGTGGGAGACATCGATGCCATATGACCGGCCGCCATCTGCGTTGTGCGGGAAACGAAACAGGCGTGTCGGCGCTCTTTGAATTCCAGCCTTGATCTCCGGCTCGATCACAAACATATGAATCAGTTCGCTGCGCGAGAAATCGTGCTCGGTCTCTGTCGGCGCCTGGCTTTGTGCGACAGCCGCCTGGTGGCCGACAAAGATGGTAACGATTGCGGTGGAGATCCGACAGCAGGATCCGAGTTGTTGAAGTATATTCATAATCCTCTCCGGGTAATTTTGAGCGTTCCTCGATCAAGGCAGGCCATTCAAAGCGCTTTATCTCCTCGTCATCCGAATTCTTTATCCAAAAAAATCACTTTTCGATTTTGGAAATACGCATCAGAATTTGGACGTTGTTTCGTTTGTTGGTCGCGGCATTCTGCCCCGCGAATCGTCTTCATCGTCGTTGTGATCATCGGGCTCCTTCGCCAATAACTGAAAAGGGAGCCCAGACCATGGGATGCGGGTTGTCGTCGAACTTTGCGCTGTCCATCAGCGAAATCATTGCTCTGCGCAGTGCTTCGGACCGCCCGACGGATTTGTTGGCCCGGAATTCGGTGAAAGTCTCTATCATCAACTTGACGGCGGCGTCGGAATAGACAGGCCAGTGGGAGACCGGCATGGTTCGCGCACCTGAGTAAATGAAGGCCCGTGCCAGCCCGGACAGTGCATCCGCACCTATCTTGTCGCCGGCATCGCCAGCGCGAATTTTCCTACCCCCAAGGACGGCTAAAGCGATCCTAAATGTGTCGTATCTCTGATCCACTACACTAGGATATACCGGGGGAAATCTACTCCAGAGATTATGGAAGCCGCAGTTTTACACATGCCACCATATCCGAATGCGTCAAGGTAAGTTTAATTTACAAGAGGTCTTGGCTTTCTACAACCAGAGAATGTAGATCGTCCAGCAATAAAGCGGAAACTCATCCGATTTATACGGAATCCTGGCATTCTCCAGACCAGTATCTGTTTCCGCAGGCGGGATAAGTGCGACGGCTTTCGGCGGTCCAAATGCCTCGATGAAAAAGCCCCGGCATGTCGTCTATCCCTAAAACGCCACCACTCCGATCCCGGCCAGGCCGTCATAGATCAGCTTTAGCGAGACGATGAAAACGGCAGCATAGGTGATGCGGTAGAACAGGGCCGGCTCGGTGCGCCTGACCAGCCAGACACCGGTGAGCGTGGCGAGCGGCGCCAGCGGCAGGAGCACGGCCGATGTGGTCAGGTTGCGGCTGTCGAACTGGCCGAGGAAGAAATAGGGCACCACCTTGGTGGCGTTGACGATGGCGAAGAAGATGATCGCCGTGCCGGCGAGCAGGCGCGGGTCCAGGCGTTGGGGCAACATATACATTTGAAAGGGCGGTCCGCCGGCGTGGCAGACGAAGCTGGTGAAGCCGGACAGCGCCCCCCAGAACGACCCCCTGGCGCGATCCTGGCCCGCCGGTTCGCGGCTCGCGCCGCCGCGCCAATAATCGATAGTGAACAAAAGCGCCACGATGCCGACGATCAGGCGCACATGGTCGGCGGTGACGTACGCCGCCGTCGCCCATCCGATGGCGATGCCGATCAGGGATGCCGGTACCAGGATCGTCAATGACGGCAGATGAAAGACGCGCCGATAGGCGATCAGGCCCACGGCGTCCATGGTCATCAGGATCGGCAGCATGATGCCCGCCGCCTGGACCGGCGATATCACCAGGCTCATCAGCGGAATGGCGAGCAAGGCGACCGAACCGCCAAAACCACCCTTGGACAGGCCCACCAGCAATACGCCGGGAATGGCGGCGGCATAGAAGAGGGGATCGGTGATCAAGGTAGCAGAACCGCCCTTGGTAACAGCGGTCAGAACGACCGATATTCGTCAGGACGATTCTGGCAGAAGTTCGCTCTCCGGCGATATGTATCGACCAGATGCCGATTGCAATTCCGGTTCCAGTCGCGTTGCCAGAAAGCGTCTGTGGGCGAAGAGCACCAATATCGTGACGGCGGCGCCTGCGAGCAAATCGATCAAGTAATGGCTGCCATAGGAGAGCGCGGCCACGATCACGGCGGCGCTTGCCAGAGCGGCAAGAATATTGATGTAACGGACATTCCGGAGCGCCCATGCGGTGAGGACAGCAACCGCGGTATGAAACGATGGAAACGTCACAATTCCCTTGAATTCGGTCATTGTCAGATTCCGGATGCTGCCGTCGCGCAAACCTAGATATTGATCGATGTGAACCGTTCCGAGCGGCGTAATATTAGGAAAATCCGCCGGTACCAAACCATAGTGATAAAAAGTGCCGACGGCCGGAAACAGGGCGGATATCGCGATGATGGCCAGGCCGGTCAACACGTAAGCCTCGACGAACTCCCGGAGCTGCGCAAAGCGACGAATGACGGCGAGGCAAAGTATGACAAACGCGATCTGCATGATCGACGAGCGATAGGCCATCTCCAGAATCCAGGCAATTACCGGCAGGTCATTGACTTGAGCGGTCCAATTTAACCAGTCGAATCCAAGAGCGGTGTCGGCATTTGCAAAGACCTGATCTTGCAACGGAAAATTGACGGACGTTGTCAAATAGCTCAGCACGACGCCGACGGAATTGAACATGAGCATAAAGGCGAGGGCACCGGTGATGCCGGCAATGATCGGATCCGGCCGGTACCGGGTGTATACCGTGGCACCTGACAGCAGAATGACCACAACGACCGTATTGGTAAGGAATGAAAAAATATCAATCGTAAAATCCGTCGCGACAATCCAAACGACATCAACGACAAAAACAGCGAAAGTCAGAGCCCATATACCCGTTGCCGGAATCACATATTCGGAAGCGGGATTTCCAGAAGTACGCATGACCAACTCGGCAATTCATCACTTGTAATCGCGGGCACGATCTTCCGCGAAAAATGTTGAATATGTGTTTATCGACCTGGAATACGGTCATCACCGCGGCAAATTTGGTTGCTGATCAAAGGTCTCAGGCCGCCGGGAAGAAGCGAAGGCGGGCGGTTATCCGGATGTCCAATTTGAAAAACCGTCAGGTGGATGCCGGTACGAGATCCGGTCGCCCGCGAGCGGACAGAACAAACCGCCTGCCAGAGATCACCAATACGGCAATGACAGCCCCGCCCATGACATCAACAAGATAATGTCCGCCATGGGACGGCGTTGCGACAATGACAATGGCATTGAGCACAAAAGCGGCAACGTTGACATATCGAACGCCACGGAGCGCCCAGGCAGAGATGATGGCGAGACAGGTATGGAAGGAGGGAAATGTCACCAGACCTTGGACCTCGGACAGGACGATCGACCGCATGCTTCCGTCTCGCAACCCGAAGAAATGCTCCATATGAACAAGACCGCCGAATGGTCGCAAACTGCCGTAGGCGCTCGGCTCCGGCTGGAAGTGGGTAAATGCCCCGGCGGAGGGAAACAAAGCCGCAATGACAAGAACCAAAATCAGCGAAAAGACATAACAATCAACAAACTCGCTCAAATGATCGAACCGGCCGGCCATCGATAGGCAGAGCACGATGACCAGAAACTGCGGTGCTGATGACCGATAGGCCATTTCAAGGATCCAGCCGACGGTCGGAACGGCGTTTACGGCCGTGATCCAATCCGGCCAGTAAAAGCCGAATACGGCGTCGGACTCCGCGAAGACCCGGTCAATTAGCGGAAGGTTCAGCGACGTTGAAAGATAACTGAAAATTGCCGCTACAGCGCTGAAAATGATCAGAAATCCGGTTGCACCGACGCCGGCGGCCAGCCTGGGATCGGGTCGGTAGCGGCGATAAAAATGGGATATTCCCAACATCGCGACGCCGATCAGAGTAATGCCTAGAAAAGTCAGGTACTCCAACGTAAAATCCGAAATCGAAATCCAGAGCGTATTGACCAGAACAAGGATCACTGTGGCAATCCATGCACTGGAAGATATGCTGGATTGAATAGCGGGACTTTCCACCGAAACGCGCATAAAATCGTATACCAAATTGTAATTTACGCCGATGCGAGATGTTCCTATGGATATGTTGAAAATGTATTGATCAGGGGGATCGGTGCGACAACTTTGTTCTGGCATGGCCGGTAATGTCCCTAAACGCTTGAAATTCTCCGCGCGATAGCCTCTATGGTCATCTAAATAGTGGGCAATTGTTGATGCGCGCCAGTTGTCACGACGGGTCACCGGGAGGAAGCGATGACGAGCAGTTATCCGGAAGTCTATCAAGGCTGGCGGGAGGACCCGGAGGCGTTCTGGGGCAAGGCGGCCGAGGAGATCGACTGGTTCACCCCTTTCGACACAGTGTTCGACGGTGATGGCGGGGTCTATGGCCGCTGGTTTCCCGGCGGCACTTGCAACACCTGCTACAACGCGCTCGACCGGCATGTGGAGCGCGGCCGGCCGGGACAGCCGGCGCTGATCTATGACAGCCCGATTACCGGTGCCAAGAAGACCTATACCTATTCGCAACTCCTGGAGCAGGTGCAGGCCATGGCCGCGATCCTGCAAGATCACGGCGTAGAAAAGGGCGACCGGGTGATCATCTATATGCCGATGATCCCGGAGACGGTGATGGCCATGCTCGCCTGTGCGCGCATCGGCGCGGTGCACTCGGTGGTGTTTGGCGGCTTCGCGGCGCGGGAACTGGCGACGCGGATCGACGATGCGACGCCGAAAATGATCATCTCGGCATCCTGCGGGGTCGAGCCGGGCCGGGTGGTTGCCTATAAACCGTTGCTCGACGAGGCGATCGCATTTGCCGGCCACAAGCCGGAAACCTGCCTGATCGTGCAGCGGGAGCAACTGGAAGCCGAATTGATCGACGGCCGCGACCACGATCTGGGGGCGGCGCTGGACCTTGCGGTGGCCGCCGGTCGACAGACCGAATGCGTGCCGGTCGCCGCCACCGATCCGCTTTATATCCTCTACACGTCCGGCACCACCGGCATACCGAAGGGCGTGGTGCGCGACAATGGCGGCCACATGGTGGCCCTGAAATGGTCGATGTCGGCGATTTACGGCATCGAGCCCGGCGAGGTCTATTGGGCGGCATCCGACGTCGGCTGGGTGGTCGGCCATTCCTATATCGTCTATGCGCCGCTGCTTCATGGCTGCACCACGGTGCTGTTCGAAGGCAAGCCGGTGGGCACGCCGGATGCCGGTGTCTTCTGGCGGGTGATTGCCGAACATGGGGTTGCCGCCCTGTTCACCGCGCCGACGGCCTTCCGGGCGATCAAGAAGGAGGATCCCGACGGCAAGCTGATCGGCCAATATGATCTTTCCAATTTCCGCACCCTGTTTCTCGCCGGCGAACGCGCCGACCCGGACACCATCCAGTGGGCGGAGGAGCAATTGAAAGTGCCGGTGCTCGATCATTGGTGGCAGACGGAAACCGGTTGGGCGATCGCCGCCAATCCGGTGGGGCTCGGGGTGCTGCCGGTCAAATATGGCTCGCCGACCGTGGCCATGCCCGGCTACGATGTGCGGATCCTCGACGATGGCGGCCATCCGGTGGAGGCCGGGCAACTCGGCAATATCGTCGTCAAGTTGCCCCTGCCGCCGGGCTGCCTGCCGAGCCTTTATCAGAACGACGACCGTTTCGTGGATGCCTATCTCGACGAATTCCCGGGCCACTACAAGACGTCCGATGCGGGCTATGTGGACGAGGACGGCTATCTGTTCATCATGGCGCGTACCGATGACATCATCAATGTCGCCGGGCACCGGCTGTCGACCGGCGGCATGGAGGAGGTGCTTGCCGGGCACCGGGATGTCGCCGAATGCGCGGTGATCGGCATTGCCGACAAGCTGAAGGGACAGATCCCGTGCGGCTTCGTGGTCTTGAAAAGCGGCGTCAATCGTGATCCGGCGGAGATCAATCGGGAGCTGGTGCAATTGGTGCGCGACAAGATCGGCCCGGTCGCAGCCTTCAAAACGGCGATCCAGGTGGAGCGGCTGCCAAAGACCCGGTCCGGCAAGATCCTGCGCGGCACCATGCGGCAGATCGCCGATGGCGAGGCCTATAAAGTGCCGGCGACCATCGACGATCCGGTGATCCTCGACGAAATTGGTGACGCCCTGAAGGAGGCTGGTGTAGGATCGGGCTAGCCAAGCGCCGCGGAGGGGCCCCGGACGCCATGTCACTGGAAGGCAAGGTCGCGATCGTTACCGGCGCTGTGCAGGGCATTGGCCGGGCCATTGCCATGCGCTTCCTGCGCGACGGGGCGAAGGTGGTGATCGCCGATATCGACGACCACGCGGACGCGGCGATCGCCGATCTCAAAGCCACAGGCGACGCGACCTTCATCCATTGCGATGTCGGCGAGCGCCTGGATGTGCGCAATCTGGTGGCAAGCACGCTGGAGACCTATGGCGACATCAATATCCTGGTCAATAATGCGGGCATTCTCCATCAGGCGGATTTCCTCGACCTGAAGGAGGATGATTTCGACGCCGTCTTGCGGGTCAATCTGAAGGGGCCGTTTCTATGCGGCCAGCAGGTCGCCCGGCATATGGTGGAGCAGGTGGAGGCCGGCGAGGAGCCGGGCAGCATCATCAACATTTCATCGGTCAATGCGGTGCTGGCGATCACCGACCAGGTGCCCTATTCGATCTCCAAGGCCGGGTTGCGGCAACTCACCAATGTGATGGCCCTGGCTCTCGCGCCCCATGGGATCCGGGTCAATGCCATCGGCCCGGGCACGGTGCTCGACGATACCGCCGAAGACATCCACGACGCGCCGGATTTCCGCCGGGTGCAGCTCTCCCGCACGCCCATGGGTCGCATGGGCGAACCCCACGAAATCGCGGCCATCGCCGCCTTCCTCGCCTCCGACGCAGCCAGCTACCTGACCGGCCAGACCATTTATGCCGATGGCGGGCGGATGGGGCTGAATTATACGGTGCCGGTGGATGGGGAGTAGGGTTAGGGATCCGGCGTGTTTTTTATGAACGGCTCGATTGTTTTCCAGATTTTTTCGACCTTTTCCAGGGTTTTCACCCATTCAGCGGCCTTTTCGACGCCGTCCCTCGCCATCGCTGCGTATCGGGTCATTTCTCGCCACAGCTCTCCGACAATACCGCTTAGGCGTGCCAACCGGGTTTTGTTGGCGTCGGCGCCCGGCGCGGTGGGCGCATCCGATTCCGCCTTGACCAAATCACGGGTCTCGTCAGAAAAAATGTCGCGTCCTTCATCGCTGGCAACAATCGCTTGGATTTGCTCCAGGAGTTGCTGCGATGACAGGGGAAAGTCATCAGCGATAAAACGGGTATTGGCCGGGTCGCCGATTTCGGCCAGTTCCGGATAATAGGGATAGAGCGACCGGCCGCGTTTGATGAGTCTATGGAATGTTTCCCTGTCGGCGGTTTCCAGAGCCTCTATGTCATCGACCCCGGCTGCCGCCAGAATTTCGATACCTCTGGGCGCCGCGGAGTGTGCTGCGGATGGTTTTGCATCTGCCGGGTGGTGAACTCCACCGGCGGAGTATATGGCACCGGCGATGGAGAGGCAGTGGTGGCTTCTGCAACTGTTGAACCGATCGCGTCAACATCACCCCAGTGATCGGGCCGGATTAATCCGTTTGGGATGATGGTGCCGGCATCGCCGAGCATAGATTCGAGTTGATCCTGTGTGAGATTGGTTTTGGATAGGTCTGTCGGTGATAACTTGTTCTTGCGAAAAATGGTGCGAACCGACGTACGGATGAACGAGGCGTTTCTGCAGTCCGCCCTAAAGAGGGATGCCCCTTCGAGTATTGCACCATCAAGTTTCGCCTCGATGAGGATCGCATCATCTAGGTTCGCGTCACGCAGTATGGCATTATCGAGATTCGCGCCATTGAGCTGCACGCCAGGGAGATTAGCACCTTCTAAATTTGCCCTAATTAGGTTCGCATTGTGGAGTTGCGCGCCATCTAGGTTTGCCCTGCTGAAGTCTGCATCCACAAGATTAGTCCGATTGAGGTCTGCACTATCGAGGCTTGCCCAGGTGAAATTCGTATTGGGAAGGTTTGCGCCGTAGAAAATTGCCCGATCTAAGATCGCGTGACTAAAATCAGCCGCCGCTAGGGTCGCCATCATAAAATTTGCGTATCTCAAGTCATATCCAGAAAGACCAATCCTTTCAGACTCAAACTTTATACCAAACCGTCCATCAAAACTGGTCTCTGTCGTGACTTGCCGAACTAAACGCTCAAGAGTCAAACCTTCATAATCAGGTTGAAACTCGTCGCGTTGGCGGCGCGCGTTCCAGGTCTCAACGCCTTCCGAGAGCCATATGATATGCTGACCGTTTGCCATAATCGGGTAAAATCAAAATTGTACGCGTTTCGAAATGCGCGAACTATACACACATTAGCTGCACAATGGTTCGGTAATCGGCCTGACGTCAACTTTTCCGTGCTTGGCTTATCGCCCCATCCTCCAATACACCCACCCGCCCCCACGCTTGACTGCCATCCCGCGCCCGATATGGTCCGGCCCGGTTCATCTACCGGCCGGGGCGCCTTTCATGACATCTTCCAATTCGTGGCTTCAGGATCTGGGCCTTCGCGCGCGGCCCTATTTGCCGGGGCTTTTGCTTTCGGCGACCGTTGCCGCGGCGGCGAGTTTTTTGGCGCAGCATTATGGCGGGCCGGTGATGCTGTTCGCCCTTTTGATCGGCATGGCATTCAACTTCCTGGCGGAGGAGGAGCGGTTCATTGTCGGCCTCAATTTCGCCTCGCAGACCCTGTTGCGGACCGGAGTGGCGCTGCTTGGCATCCGCATCACCTTCGGCGATCTGCACCAGCTCGGCACCGGGACAATCCTGGCGGTTGTCGGCCTCATGATCCTGACGATCGTTACCGGGTTTCTGGCGGCCCGGTTTTTCAAGCGCAAATGGCGGTTCGCTCTTCTGACCGGCGGCGCGGTGGCGATTTGCGGCGCTTCGGCGGCGCTGGCCATTTCCTCCGTCATTCCCGCCAACGAACGGCTGGAGCGCAACACCATTTTCACGGTTGCCGCCGTCACCACCTTGTCGACGCTCGCCATGATCGCCTATCCGATCCTGTTCGGCGCGCTGGACCTGAACGACCTGCAATCGGGGTTCCTGATCGGCGCCACGATCCACGATGTCGCCCAGGTGGTCGGGGCCGGCTATTCGATCTCCGATGCCGCCGGCGATACGGCGACCGTGGTCAAGCTGTTGCGGGTGGCGCTGCTGCCTTTTGTCCTGATCGTGATCATTCTGGCGATGCGCTCCCGGTCGGCGTCGGCGGCCCGCCCGGGCGTGCCGCTTTTCGTCATCGGCTTCGCGGCGCTTTTGACGATCAATTCCTTCGGCATCGTGCCGGCGGTGGCGGTGGAGGCGATTTCGGAAATCTCCAGGCTATTGCTGATCGGGGCGATTGCCGCCCTGGGCGTGAAAACGAATTTAAAAACCATCGCTGAAGTCGGCGGCGGTCACACGGCGATCATCGTTATTGAATCGATTGTGCTGCTCGGCGCGGCGATCGCGCTGTTTCATTTCGGCCTGATGCGGATTTGAGGGCCGATCGTACCGCCCTTGATAGAATAGTTGAAAATTGGACAGTCATTCCCACGAAAGTGGGAATCCAGGGCCACAAATTTCAGCCTATGCTTGGCGCCCTGGATTCCCGCTTTCGCGGGAATGACTGATGGGTATTTCGCGATGGCTTGCGTGATACTTCGTCGATCAGTGTTGTTGCGGGGTCCCAATTCCCGCTATTCCGCCGCAGACTTATCCTCAACGGCATCCGCCAGTGCCTGGGCGCCGGTTTCGAATTGCAGGCGGGCGAGGCGGGCATAGAGGCCGTTCTTGGCGACCAGGGTATCGTGATCGCCCTGCTCGACAATATGGCCGTCCTCCATGACGATGATACGGTCGGCTTTGAGCACCGTCGCCAACCGATGGGCGATGACCAGGGTCGTGCGGCCGGCCATGAGATGTTCCAACGCGGTCTGCACCAGCGTCTCGCTTTCGGCGTCGAGCGCCGAGGTGGCCTCGTCAAGGAGCAGGATCGGGGCATCTTTCAGGATCGCGCGGGCAATGGCAATGCGCTGTTTCTGGCCGCCGGATAGCGTGACGCCGCGTTCGCCAATCACGCTGTCATAGCCGTTGGCCATGGTGCGGATGAAATCGTCGGCTAACGCGGCTTCAGCCGCCGCATGGATCTCCGCGTCACTGGCCTTTGTATCGCCATAACGAATATTCTCCGCCGCGCTGGCGGCGAAGATCACCGTATCCTGCGGGACAATGGCGATGCGCTTGCGGATCGCTTTCGGGTCGGCGTCCTTCAGGTCGACGCCGTCGATGCGGATCGCGCCCTGCGCCGGATCGTAGAACCGGGTGAGCAGGTGGAAGAGGGTCGATTTTCCGGCGCCGGACGGGCCGACAACGGCGACGGTCTCGCCGGGGTCGATTACGAGTGATATGTCGCTCAGGACCCGGGAATCGGCGGCTGACGGATATTCGAAGGAGACGCCGTCGAATTCCACCCGGCCCTCCGGCGGCTCCGGCAGGTCTCGCGGTTTCTCCGGTGCCTTGATCTTGGGCACGATGTTCAATAATTCGGTCAGCCGCTCCGCGGCGCCGGCGGCCTGGGCTATTTCACCCCAGACCTGGCTCAATTCGCCAAGTGCCCCGGCGGCGAAGACCGAATAAAGCACGAACTGGCCCAAAGTGCCGCCGGAAATGCGGCCGGCAAGAACATCGGTGGCGCCGATCCACAACACGGCGACGATGCTGGCAAAGACCAGGAAGATAACGAAGGCGGTCAGCACCGCCCGGGCAAAGGTGGAGGCGCGGGCGGCACGAAAAGCGGCATCCACCTGGTCGGAAAACCGGCCGGCGGCGAAGGCCTCATTGGTGAAAGCCTGCAGGGTGCGCACCGCACCGATCGCCTCAGAGGCATAGGCGGACGCATCGGCAAGCGTATCCTGGGCGACCCGCGACTTGCGTCGCACCTTGCGGCCGAAGGCGACCAGCGGAATGACAATGAAGGGGATCGCCAGCAACACCAGGCCGGATAGGCGCGGCGAGGTGATCACCATCATGATGACGGCGCCGATGAACAGGATCATGTTGCGCAGGGCGATCGAGGCGCTGGCGCCGACGGCGGACTTGATCTGCGTGGTATCAGCGGTGAGCCGGGACAGGATTTCGCCGGACTTGGTGGTGTCGAAAAAGGCCGGGCTTAAGCCGGTTATGTGGCGGAAGACATCGGCGCGCACATCGGCCATTACCCGTTCGCCGATCCAGGTGACGAAATAATAACGCAGGGAACTGGCGGCGGCGAGAGCGGCGGCGACCAGGATCAGCATGGCGAAATATTGGTCGATCAAGGCCGGATCGGCGGCGCCGAAGCCGGAATCGATCATCCGCCGGACGGCGAGCGGCAGGACGAGGGTGGCTGCCGCCGCGGCGATCAGCGCGACGAAAGCGGCCGCCACCTGGCGGCGATAGCGGCCAAGATAAGGAAACAGCGTCGCGAGCGGCCGGATCGACCGGGATTTTCGATCAGACCCGGGATCGGTCTCCGTCATTTTGGACCGTCTTGCCACTTATGATCTCCGGCATTGTGTTGTTTGTTGTCCTTGTCAAGACTAATGCGTGTTGCGGTAAAATGGACTCACAAGTCACACCACACAGTCATTCCCGCGAAAGCGGAAATCCAGAGCCAAGGACTAAGGCCTCTAATCGTGACCCGGGATTCCCGCTTTCGCGGGAATGACTGACTCATCGGTCATAGTGAACCCGATTGAACACACCGTGCATTATCGATACCCAGAAAGCAAAAGGAATGACTAGGATCAAGTGCGATCTTGGCTTGTTCTCGTCGCGGCGTTGGTCTATATGGTCGCCCGACTTTACTTTCACCGAAGCGAGTGCCGGCAGCGGAATTGGACCGCGACCACGGCCCGCATGCATGCCACCCGAGGACGTGCCATGAAAAAGGACATCCATCCTGATTACCACACCATCAAGGTGGTGATGACCGACGGGACCGAGTATTTCACCCGTTCCACCTATGGGTCGGAAGGGGATACCCTGCAGCTCGATATCGATCCGAAGACCCATCCGGCCTGGACGGGCGGTTCACAGCATCTGATCGACCGCGGGGGGCGGCTTTCCCGTTTCCAGAACAAATACAAGGGCTTCATCGGCGGCTGATCGTCGTCGACAAGCCGGAATTGGAAGAATCCCGGCCCGCCCCGCAAGATCCACTACAGTCTACACTGTCATTGCCCGGCTTGACCGGGCAATCTAGTAATCAACGCCTTTTATTACTTAATAACAATAGGTTATCACCGCGCTCCGATTACTAATCGCGGTGGTGACTGGATCGCCCGGTCAAGCCGGGCGAAGACAGGTGCGGTTGGTTTGTTGTCGGTATCAAACACCGCTCCCGATGGCGTCCATTGCATTACCAATTGACGTTTTGGCTCGATGTAATTCATGTCAAGAACCACCGGCGCCCTGGCATGCCGGCGACGTCCGGATGAGAATGCGTGAGTACCGTAGGCTGAGAATGAGGAGATGGGCATGGGATATGCGCAGACATTTGAGCGGATAAAGGCCGGCGGGATGCTGCTGCTCGACGGCGGTACCGGGACCGAACTGGAGCGGCGCGGCGTGGCCATGAACGATCAGGCCTGGTGCGCCCTGGCCGCGGTTACCGATTTCGATACCTTGGTCGATATCCATGCCGATTATATCGCTCTCGGCGCCGACGTCATTACCGTCAATGCCTATGCCTCGTCCCGCCTGATGCTGGAGGATGCGGGCTACGGGGCGCGGTTTGCCGAAATCAACCGGCGCGCCTGCGAGGCGGCGCTCACGGCGCGGGACCGGTCCGGTCGCGACGATGTGCTGATTGCCGGGTCGGTGTCGCATATGATCCCGATGCGGCAAGGCACCCAAAATTCCGATCCGGCGCGCCAGCCGAGCCGGGAAACAATCGGCGCGGCGTTCGCGGAACTGGCGGCCCTGCAAAAGGATTGCGGCTGCGACCTGATCCTGTTGGAGATGATGTTTGATCCGCCGCGCATGGCGCTTGCCTATGAGGGCGCCAAGGCCACCAGACTGCCGGTCTGGGCCGGGCTGTCGGCGCGCTGGGCGGATGACGGATCGGTGGTCGGCTATCAGACGGTCGCCGATATTCCTTTCACGCAAATTGTCGCCGCGATGGCCGACTGGCAGGTGGATGTGGCCGGCATCATGCATTCACCGTCGGATGTGACGGGGCCGGCGCTGGATATCTTGAAGACAGTCCATTCGGGACCGCTGATGGCCTATCCGGATTCAGGCTATTTCGAAATGCCGCATTGGCAGTTTCATGACATTATCGCACCGGACGATTTTGCTAAGTTTGCCCGCCAATGGCGTCAATCCGGAGTGCAGATCCTCGGCGGCTGCTGTGGGCTGGGGCCGGAGCATATCGCGGCGCTGGCTCCGCTTAAATCGGCGTAAACTGCGACCTGAACCGGCCGATCAATCGTCGGTCGCCGGACCGTCGGCATTCAAAGCACGGGCCAGGTGATCGAGCTGTGAGGCCACCGGATTCGGGCTGTCGGCCTCTTCGGCTCGGTCCTTGTTATACATGCTTTCGTCCAGATGGCGGATGCGGTCCTGCAGCCGGATCGACTGGTCGATCAGGTCCTTCAGGCGCTGGGGTAGGGCCTGCCAGTCGTCGCCGTCGCGATTGGTGGACAGGGTTTCCAGTTTTACCTTGGCCTGTTCCAGGCCCGCCTGTTCGGCCGTCATTTCACCCTCATTGACCGCGCGCTGCAACAGCAGCCAGGACGCCATCTGCATCAGGCGGGTTGTAAGCCGCATGGATTCGGTCGCATAGGTCAAAGACGCGGTGCGCGAAATGTCCTTGGATTCGTCCCGGCCGGGGCCGTCGAGATAGGCCGCCGTTTCCTCGACCATGGACATGCCTTCCCTGAACAGGTCCTTGAACGTCTCCGATCCGGCCAGCCGCTCGCCGAATTGGACCGGCTGAGGCCGCGGCAGTTCGGATTCCCGTGTCGTTTCGTCCGTCATCTGTCGTTCTACTCGCGTAATTACGCGGACCGGGATTACTGCCGGCCGCTGTGTCTATTCGAGACAGTCGGTCCAGAGCAGCAACAATCATGCCGGACTTCCCACCAATCCGACGCGGATGATCATATAAGCGGGAAGGTTAACAATATCGGATTGTTTTCGCGATTTTTACCGGCGTGTCCACGGCCAATTCTTCGTGAGGGCGGCTTGTCGCCGACCGTCAGGGAAAAAAAGAGCCGCCAAAGGCGGCTCAAGAGAGTTAACAGGGAGGCGTCAAACAGAGTGGACAGGAGCCACTCATAATCCAGATGACTGGATACCCACAGTAATCCCATGGAAAGCTTAATGACTGGTTAACAGCGGCAAAAAAACGGCCATGGCGTCCCGAAACGGGACCGCTTTTGTTATCGCCCGGTAAATGGTCGTCTTGTTGCGGATCGTCGGCATACGGGTTCCGGCAATCGCTTTTCGACCAGCTTTCGGCGACGGGATTGCCGGGCCGGGGGCGTGATCGGACAAAGCTCCGGCTTCGATAACGAATCTATTTTCAATGACTTATCGGAGACGCCTAATGAAGAATGAAAAATCCTTGAATCAATCTGTTTGAATCAATTTCTGAAGTCGTTTCAGAGATTTGGCGATTATCACGGATAAGAGAATCATACGCGCGGTGTTGCGGCCTCGGACAGGTGGATTCCCGGCGAATATCTGATGTCAGCCACAGGGCGTCAGATCTTGAAAGCCGCATCCGCCGCGGACCGGCTTGACGTCTTGGCCTCTATTTCCGCCTCCAGGCGGGCGATTTCGGCGCGCAATTGGGTGATTCGTTCTTCCAATTCGCCGACGGAGATATCGGACAGGTCTTCGCCGATTTGGTGCGTGGTCTTTTTGACCCGGGGTTCCTCGTCGTCCATGGCGCCGTATCCCTGCTCATTGATTGCCGGCGCTGACATTATTACCAATCGGCGCCATTGTCAGCGTCCCAAAGGCGGGTTACATCCGGGCCGGCAATGACGACGGAGCGGTAGCATGACGACTGATATTCCGCGGACGATGACGGCGGTGGAGATCCGCCATGCGGGCGGACCGGAGGAACTGATCGCCGGCACGCGGCCGGTGCCGGCCCCCGGTGAGGGCGAGATCCTGGTCAAGGTCGCCGCCGCGGGGATCAATCGTCCGGATGTCATGCAGCGCCAGGGGCTCTATCCGGCGCCGCCGGGCGCTCCCGATGTTCCGGGCCTGGAAATCGCCGGCACGGTGGCGGCGCTCGGCCGGAATACGGCGCGGTGGTCGGTCGGCGACCGCGTGACGGCCCTGGTGCCGGGCGGCGGCTATGCGGAATACTGCGCCGCGCACGGGACCAATGCCCTGCCGATCCCCGACGGTCTGGGTTTCGCCGAAGCTGCCGCTTTGCCGGAGACTTATTTCACCGTGTGGTCCAATGTCTTCGATCGCGGTGACCTGCGGCCGGGCGAGACCTTCCTGGTGCATGGCGGATCCAGCGGCATCGGCACCACGGCTATTCAACTCGCCAAGGCATTCGACGCCACGGTGATCGCCACCGCCGGCTCAGACGCGAAATGTCATGCCTGCCGGGATCTGGGGGCGGATCTCGCCGTCAACTACCAGACCACGGATTTCGTGGCGGCGGTCAAGAATTTCACCGAGGGCAAGGGGGCCCATCTGATCCTTGACATGGTCGGCGGCGACTATATCGAGCGCAACTATTCGGCGGCGGCGGTGGAGGGACGGATCGTGCAGATCGCGTTCCTGCACGGCGCGTTTGCCGAAGTCGATATGAGCCGGCTGATGCTCAAGCGGCTAACGCATACCGGTTCCACGCTGCGCGCCCGGTCCGTGGACTTCAAGGCGCGGACCGCGGCGGCCCTTGAGGACAAGGTCTGGCCGCTGCTCGCGTCCGGGGCGGTGCGGCCGGTAATGGATTCTAATTTCCCGCTAGCCGATGCCGCCAAAGCCCATGCGCGGATGGAAGCAAGCAACCATATCGGCAAGATCGTGCTGACAACATCAATGGGTCCTGACCCTAGCACTTTTCCCGACAATTGAATTGGTCAATTGCACTTGGGAGGCCGGCGCATTATAGTCGCCGCGATTCCCGTCACATGACGAAATGACCCGGCTTCGCCGACCCTATTCGGCGGAGCGCCCAGGAGGACTTTATTCATGGCCGATACTTTGCTCATGCCGAAGGCCACCGCCGTTTGGCTGGTCGACAATACGGCGCTCTCCTTCGACCAGATCGCCGATTTCTGCAAACTGCATCCGCTGGAAGTCAAGGCGATTGCCGACGGTGAAGCGGCGCAGGGCATCAAGGGTCTCGACCCGATCCTGACCGGCCAGTTGACACGGGAAGAAATCGACAAGGGCGTGGACAATCCCGATTACCGGCTGAAACTGCAGGAGCGCAAGGTGCGGGTCCCGGAGAGCCGGCGGCGCGGACCGCGCTATACGCCGGTATCGCGGCGCCAGGACCGGCCGAACGCGATCCTGTGGCTGTTGCGCAATCATGATGAACTCAAAGATGCCCAGATCATGCGCCTGGTGGGCACCACCAAGCCGACCATCCAGGCGATCCGCGACCGCACCCATTGGAACTCGTCCAATCTGACGCCGCTTGATCCGGTGACGCTTGGCCTGTGCTCGCAGATCGATCTGGATTTCGAGGTCAAGAAGGCGGCCAAGTCGACGCCGCAGGTGGCCGAGGAGGAGACGGTCGGCGCGACGCTGTTGTCGGCCGAGGAGACCACGGCGGACGTGATTCCTGAAGCGGTACCGGACTCGCTTTCTGCGAAGGAAGCGCCGCCGGCGGCGGCCGACGACGAATATGATCCGGACGCGGTGTTTGCCAAATTGGCGTCGTTGAAACCGCAGGACGGCGACGACGAGGATGGCGACGGCGAGGACGGCGACGGCGAGGACGGGGGCGGCGAGGACGGGCAGCCGTAGGGCGTGCTTGGGACTTATTCCAAGGGCAGCAAATCAATCCCGGTCAAATGGGTCATTCCTTGCTGTCCTTGGTAATAACCGTATGACGCACCAGCGTTTTTCTGTGCACGGCGCGGGTTCGACCCGGCAACATTAACCATTCGGTAACCATATGGGCGCACACGTCGGATGCGGCGGATGGCGTTCGAGTTGGACCGGCAGCGGCGCCGGCCAACCGGCCAAACGCATCGGAGCACGAGCGGGAGGCTGTTCTATGGCTCACAGTGTTGCGAAACGTCCACAGGACGAAGCCTGGCGTCGGGACGAGGGATGTCTGCCACCGGCTTCTGATTGGGTGGACACGATGGTCCTTGAGCTCGGCTCCCTGGCCGGCGGCGATGACAATCAGCCCGGTATGGAGACCGCTGAAATTCCGGCGACTTCGCCGACCGATCCGATCGCGGTGCCGCCGAGGGCCGACCTTGGCTCCAGGCCGACAGCGCCGGCCGAACCGGCGGACGTGGCACAGTTGCAGGATCACATGGGCGCGCTGGTATCGGTGCTAAAGGATATCTGTGCGCATTTTGACGCTGAACCGGTCGATACCGGCGCCGTCAACGGCCAGCAGACGATCGCTCTGACACAAGCTTTGGGGTTGCGGCGGGAATTCATCCGGTTGAGCGGCGTCATCAACCGCATCGGTGAAAGCGCGATGCCGGCACCGCAAGTCGCGGGGACCGGTGCCATGCCCTTGAACAGTCCGGACCCTGATTTGGCGGCCGCGATCCCGGGCGACATATGAATTAAACGGGCTCGGGCGGTTAGAACCATCTGGCTCTGTTTGATTGCGCTATCGTTCCGTCAGCTTCAATTCAATGCGCCGGTTCTTGGAATAGGCGTCCGCGCTGTCGCCGGCTTCGAGCGGTTGGAATTCGCCGAACCCGGCGGCGACAAGGCGTTTGGGCGCGACGCCCTTTTCGATCAGGAAGCGGACTACCGAAATGGCGCGGGCGGCCGACAGTTCCCAGTTGTTGCGGTAGCGCCCGGTGCCGGACAGCGGCCGGGCGTCGGTATGGCCGTCGACCCGCAGCACCCAATTGATCTCCTCGGGAATCTGGCCCTCCAGTTCCAGGATCGCCTCGGCAAGCTTGGTCATCTCCGTCTGGCCGTCGGTATTGATTTCGTCGGAGCCGGAGCCGAACAGGACTTCGGACTGGAAAACGAAGCGGTCGCCGACGACGCGGATGTCGGAGCGCCGGCTCAAGATCTCGCGCAGGCGGCCGAAGAAATCGGAGCGGTAGCGGGACAATTCCTGCACGCGCTGCGCCAGGGCCACATTGAGGCGGCGGCCGAGATCGGCGATCTTGGTCTGGCTGTCACGATCACGCTTTTCCGAAACGTCGAGGGCGGCCTCCAAGGCGGCGATCTGACGCCTCAAGGCGGCGATCTGCTGGTTCAGAAGCTCAACCTGGGAAAGCGCCCGCTGGCTGAGCTGTTTCTGCTCGTCGAGTTCAGATGTCAGCGTAGTGATCGTCGTACCGGCGCTCGCCGAATCCGACGTGGTGCGGTCGATCAGGCCCTGC
Organism: Rhodobiaceae bacterium; assembly: GCA_965224185.1. Classification (GTDB taxonomy): domain Bacteria; phylum Pseudomonadota; class Alphaproteobacteria; order Rhizobiales. Next base: position 3,379,523 of record OZ245042.1, read on the forward strand.
AGGCGCGCCTGTTCATCGGCCGCCGACGCCAGGCTTGATTGCAGGGCGGCGATGGTCTCTTCCAGGTCCCGCTTGCCGGAGCGTTCCAGGGCCAACAATTCCGTCAGTTCGGCGATTTGATTGTTCAGCCGGTTCAATACGGTGTCGCGGCCGGAGATCTCCTGGCTGAGAAAGAACTGCGCCAGCATGAACACCGAGAGCAGAAAGATAATGACCAGCAACAGGGTGGCCATGGCGTCGACGAAGCCCGGCCAGTAATCGGCCTGGGCGGGTCGGCGGCGGGTGCGGGCAAGCGGCATCGGAATTCAGGCTCCGCGACTATTCCTTGCGCCGGCTCAGGACGCGGTTGAGCTGTTCGAGCAGGGTTTCGATCTTGGCCTGCTGACGGGATTGGGCTTCCGCCCAGTCGCGCATCAGTTTCTGTTCGGAGCGCACGTGCTGAACCAGGCCTTGAATGCCCTCGGCCAGGTTGGCCATGGCCTTGGTGGACTGGCGGCCGCCGCTATCCTGGACCTGGCGCGACAGCCGGTCGATGGCCGCGCGCAGGTCATCGGACGGTCCGGCATCGACCCGCAGATCCAGTTCCTCGGGCGCGATATCGGTGAAGGTCGATAGCCAGTCCTCCAGGTCGGTATAGAACCGGTTCTGCGCCTGGCCGGCCTGGATATCCAGAAATCCAAGGACCAGGGACCCGGCAAGGCCGAACAGGGAGGAGGCGAAAGCGGTGCCCATGCCGGACAGGGGCGCCTCGAGGCCGGATTTCAGATCCTCGAAAATGACATTGGAATCGCCGGAACCCACATCCAACGATTGGATGGTCTCGCCGACCGAATTGATGGTCTGCAACAGGCCCCAGAAGGTGCCAAGCAGGCCGAGAAAGACCAGTAATCCGGTGAGATAGCGGGAAATGTCGCGCATTTCATCGAGCCGGGCGCCGATCGATTCCAGGATCGACCGCATGGCGTGGGTGGATATCACCCTTTCGCCCAGGCTATTGCCCATCAAGGTGGCCATGGGGGCCAGAAGAACCGGCGGACGGCGCACCTCCAGGCCGGGATCGCCGATGCGGAAGTCGTTGACCCAACTGACTTCCGGAAACAGGCGGATGACCTGGCGCATGGACAAGACGATGCCCACTATGCCAACGGCGAGTATCGTGCTGTTGAGGCCGACATTGGTCAAAAATGCCTGGTATATCTGGCGGTACAAAATGAGGCCGAGAAATCCGACAATGACGAGAAAAATAATCATGCGCCACAGATAGACCTGCGGGCTCGACAATTTATAGGGATCCAATTCCTGGGCCATGGCTCGCATTTGAAATAATGGCTAGGTCGACCTTGATACCGTGATTTGCCCGGCAAAAGAACCCGAAATCGCGCGGTTTCAACTGCCGAGACGGCAGGCGGGCCCAGCCGCGCTATCGGGCGGCCTTGAGGAGCGCCAGCAATTTGGGGTGGATGGCCTCGTTGCCGGCGACGATCGTACCGGTGTCAAATATCTTCTGGCGCCCGTCGATATCGGTGACGAACCCGCCGGCCTCGCGGATGAGCACCATGCCGGCGGCCATGTCCCAGGGTTCCAAGGCGTGCTCCCAAAAGCCGTCCAGGCGCCCGGCGGCGACCCAGGCAAGATCGATTGCCGCTGCGCCGCAGCGGCGGATGCCGGCGACGTCGGACATAATGGCCCGTAATTCGCGGATAGACAGATCGTGGTCACCGCGGCCGATATGGGGAATGCCGGTGCCGATCACCGACAATTCGAGCGCGCTGCGGCCGGCGACCCGCAGGCGACGATCGTTCAGGAAGGCACCATTGCCACGTTCGGCAGTGAATAATTCGTCGCTGACCGGGTTGAAGACCAGGCCGGCCACCAATTGGCCGTTGCGCTCCAAGGCGATGGAGATGGCGAAAATCGGAATGCCGTGCAGGAAGTTGGAGGTGCCGTCCAGGGGATCGACGATCCATCTATGGCTCGGGTCGCTGCCCTCGATGGCGCCCGATTCCTCCAGCAGGAAGCCATAGCCGGGGCGGGCGAATTCCAGTTCCTCGCGGATGATCTCTTCCGCACGCCGGTCGGCGGCCGACACGAAATCGCCGGGCCCCTTTCGCGATACCTGGAGATTTTCCACCTCGCCGAAATCACGGGTCAGGGCGCGGCCGGCCTTGCGCGCGGCATTGACCATGACATTTAGCAATGCCGTGCGGGCCATGATCGGTCCCTCGTTCGGACGTGCCGCTAGTCGGCGCGCTTGACGTAAGTGATTTCGTTGGTGTCGACGACGATGCGCTCGCCGGCGCTGATGAAGGGCGGGACCATGACGCGAACGCCGTTATCCATCACCGCCGGCTTGTAGCTCGACGATGCGGTCTGGCCCTTGACGACCGGTTCGGCTTCGACCACTTCGAGCACCACCTGGCCGGGGAGGGCAATGCCGATCGGCCGGCCCTCATACATTTCCACGGTGACTTCCATGCCGTCCTGCAGAAAAGCGGCGCGATCGCCGACGAAGTCCGTCATCAGTTCCAACTGGTCGTAAGTGTCCATGTCCATGAAGACCAACTGGTCGTCCTGCTGGTACAGGAATTGGAAATCCTTCTGCTCCAGGCGGACGCGTTCCACGGTTTCGGCGGAGCGGAAGCGTTCGTTGAGCTTGCGGCCGTCGATCAGGTTCTTCAATTCGACTTGCGCGAACGCGCCGCCCTTGCCGGGCTTGACGTGCTGCACCTTGACCGCGGCCCAGATGGTGTCCTGGTGCTCAATGACGTTGCCGGGCCTGATTTCGTTGCCGTTGATCTTCATGGTTTTCAAGTGTCGCTGAGTTGCCGGCATATGGCAAAATTCATGTCGATGGCCGGCGGGTGAAACCAAACGGTGCCTGTGCACCACAAATGCCGGCACAATTCAAGGGGCAAACACGGTCTTATGGCGTGAAGACGGACTGGCGGCGCTTCCATTCGGCAACCCGGCTTTCCGCTTCGGCCCGGTCGGCGTCGCTGAGCTTGCCGAGCATGCCGTCGAGCCACAAATCCGACAGGCCGGCGCCGCGCGCGAGCAGGTGCCAGCGGGCGGCTTCGACCGGATCGCGCTCGATGCCGCGGCCGACGGCATAGAGCCGGGCGAGGCGGTTCATGGCGATCACCTGCCCGGCCATCGCCGAGGCTTCGAACCAGCGCGCCGCGGCTTGTTCGTCGGCCGGCATGCCGCGGCCATTGAACAGGGCGATGGCGAATTCCACCTGGGCATCACGGTGGCCGGCCTGCGCAGCCTCGTGTAGCAACCGGCTGGACCTTGCCAGGTCACGGGGGACCACGCGGCCTTCCTTGAGCATGACCGCATAGGCGTATTTGGCATCCATGTTACCGAGATCGGCGGCACGCTTGAACAATTCAACGGCACGGTCGACCTGAGGCCGGCCGATCCGGTCACCGAGTAGCAGGATCGCCAGGTTGTACATGGCGCTGGGTTGATCCTGGGCGGCGGCAGCCTTGAACAATTCGGCGGCGCGGAACAGGTCCTTGTCGACCCCGCGGCCGTCCACGTAGAGCATGCCGAGCAGGAACTGGGCCTCGCGATCGCCATGGCCGGCGGCGATTTCGTACCAGTCTCTCGCCTTTTTCAGGTCCCGCGCAATGCCGTAGCCATTTTCATAGATCACGCCGATCAGGGTTTGGGCCTGCGGGTCGCCATTTATGGCGCGCCGAGTGGCGATGGCAAAGGCGGTCAGGTAGTAGCCGCGCTGATAGTATCCGAAGGCGATATCGGGGCCGGAGTCCTGGCCTGTCTGTTCCGGATCCGGTTTTACCGCATTTTCGATCGGGTTCGGGAGCTGGAACCGCGTTTCCTCTGGTCCGCCAGGTTGCGGAATGGCCGGGTCGTGCTGGGCGTTTGAGCGCGATTTGGGCACCGGTGCGGTATTTTGGGCGGCAGCCGGCGACAGGCAGAGCCCGACCAGTAATACCGGGACAGCTATCGGGCGCCAGCGGCATCCCATCAGGCAGCCTCCAGGACAGCGTCGATCAAGCGATCGGCCTCAGCGATGGCCGCGGCCGGGCCGTCGGGATGGGTCCAGACCGCGTCGCGCAGAGCGATGAAATCAGCACCGGTCGCCACGAGATCGGCGATGCCTGACAGGTCGGACCCGGCAAGCGCGACAGCGGGGATTTCGAACAGGGGTGCCCACCAGGCGGCGAGCTTCAGGGTCTTGCGATGGGGCGCGGTGCGTGCGTCGGCATCCGGCCTGCCGAAAAACAGGTAATCGGGATCGGTCTCGCCGATAGTCATGGCGCCGTGTCGGTCGTCGATACCGCCGGCGCCGACAATGCGATTGGGGCGCAGGATATCGAGCGCCCGCTTCACATCGGCGATACCGGTATCGATGTGCACGCCGTCGGCATCGACCTCGCCGCATAGGGCGATGTCGTTGTGGATCAGCGAAGCGGCGCCCGAACCTTGAGCGATGCGGCAGGATTCGGCGGCGAATTGCCGGCGATCGGCCGCGGCCTCCTGCATGATCAACAGGCAGGCGACATCGCCGGCGGACAGGGCGGCTTGCAATCCGGCCAGGCCGTCATCGTCGGCTTGGCGCGGAGTGATCAGGCAAAGACGCGGACGGATCACATCAGTCATGACCGGGCTGTGCCATCGAAATGGGGCAGAAGGGGGACCGATTGTCCCCCTTCACGATCCGTTGACACGGTGCTCTTGCTTTGTTCAGGCGGCCTGGTTTTCCAATCCCGCCGACCAGGCGCCGGTTGCGGCCAGACCGTTCATATGCGCCCGATGGGCGAAGGCGGCCTGGGCGTCGGCCACGTTATCGGCCTGGCCGAGCCAGGCCTTCAGGGCACCCTGCTGCAGGGCGCGGCCATAAGAGAAGGTCAGCGCCCAGGGGGCATCGCCGATCGCATTGATCAAGGACAGGTTTTCCGTCGCCTGGACTTCGGTCTGGCCGCCGGACAGGAAGGCGATGCCGGGCACGGCGCCGGGTACGCAATTCTTCAGGCAGCGCAGGGTCTTTTCCGCCACTTCCGCCGAGGATGCTTGTCGGGGCGCGTTCTTGCCGGCGATCACCATGTTCGGTTTCAAGACCATGCCTTCCAACACGACGCGGGCATCAAACAGGTCGGCAAAGACGGTCTTCAGGGTCGCCTCGGTCACGTCGTAGCAGCGATCGATATCGTGGCTTGCCACCGGGCCGTCCATCATCACTTCCGGTTCGACGATCGGCACGATGCCGGCTTCCTGGCAGAGCGCCGCATAACGGGCGAGGGCGTGGGAATTGGCGTTGATGCAGGTGCGGCTCGGCGTGCCGTCGGCAATGTCGATCACGGCGCGCCATTTGGCGAAGCGGGCGCCGAGATCATAATATTCGGCAAGGCGCTCGCGCAGGCCGTCCAGGCCTTCGGTGACCTTCTCGCCCGGACAGCCGGCCAAGGCCTTGGCGCCGCCATCGACCTTGATACCGGGCACCGCACCGGCGGCGGAAATGAGATCGGCGAGGCGGGTGCCGTCGTCGGAGGTCTGGCGCAGGGTCTCGTCAAACAGGATGACGCCGGATATGTGGTCGCGCATGGCCTGTTCGGTGCGGAACAGCATCTCGCGGTAGTCGCGGCGGTTGGTCTCGGTGGATTCGACATTGATCTGGTCGAACCGCTTCTTGATGGTGCCGCTGCTTTCATCGGCGGCGAGAATACCTTGTCCGGGTTTGACCATGGCCTGGGCAATGTCTTCAAGGCGTTCGCTCATTGTCGGTCTCTTCCTTCTTCATGCGGGATCGCGCGATCGGCGTGTCGTCAATCGGCGCGCGCCAGTCCCATTTGCCAAAAGTCGGATTCCAATCGGGTGGCGCTTTTGAAAATCGATAACAGGCGCGGATAACGCGCTTCGGTCAGCCGGTCATTCGCCAAACGGTCGATGAGGGCGCGCGCGTTGTTCGCGACCTTTTGATACTCCGCGCCGCCATATTCGGCAATCCAGAATGCATAGGAATTCTCCTCAGACCGCGCCGACGCCGAGTGCGACAAACGGGCGCCGATCTCGCCATAGCCGATGACGCAGGGTGAGAGCGCGACGTGCAGATCCAGAAGGTCGCCGGCAAGACCGGTTTCCAGGACGAAGCGCGTATAGGCGAGGGTGGCCTTGGCTTCCGGGGTGTTTTCCAGGTCGTCGGCCGTCAGGCCCCATTTGGCGCACAGCGCGACATGGAGGTCCATCTCCACATCGATGATCGCTTTCAGGCCCTCGGCGGCGGCGCGGATATCAGATAGCGTCTGGGATTTATAGGCGGCGAGCGCATAGGCGCGGGCGAATTGGATCAGGAACAGATAATCCTGGATCAAATAGTGGCGAAAGGCGTCCTCCGGCAGCGACCCGTCGCCCAGGCCACGGACGAACGGGTGGTCGATATAGGCCGACCATTCGGCTTGTGCATCGGATTTCAGGCGGTCAAACAGAGACATTTAAGATCCTGATCCGTGATCGATCGGCTGCCGGTCTTTCACCGCTGCAGAACGGCGACGCCCGGCAGGTCCTTGCCTTCCATCCATTCCAGAAAGGCGCCGCCGGCGGTGGAAATATAGGTGAAGTCGTCGGCCGCTCCGGCATGGGCGAGGGCGGCGACCGTATCGCCGCCGCCGGCGACTGAGATCAGATGTCCGGCCCGTGTGCGTTCGCCGGCATGGCGCGCGGCCGCCACTGTCGCGGCGTCAAAGGGCGGGATTTCGAAGGCGCCGAGCGGGCCGTTCCAAACCACGGTTGCCGCCTCATCGATGGCCGCCTTGACCGCGTCCACCGTTCGCGGTCCGACATCGAGGATCATGCTGTCGGCGGGCACCGCATTGCGATCGCAGGTCTGGTTGGGCGCATTGGCGGCGAAGTCTCGGGCGACCACCACGTCGATCGGCAGAATGATGCGGCAGCCGGCTTCTGCAGCGGCCGCGCCGATGCGCCGGGCGGTCTCGGCGAGATCGTGCTCACACAGGGATTTGCCGACATCCACCCCATCGGCGGCCAGAAACGTATTGGCCATGCCGCCGCCGATCACCAGGGCATCGACCTTGGCGACCAGGTTTTCGAGCAGGTCGATCTTGGTGGAGACCTTGGCGCCGCCGACGATCGCCAGAACCGGCTTTTTCGCCGTGCCGAGCCCGCGTTCCAGGGCCTCCAGTTCGGCCTGCATGGCGCGGCCGGCGACCGCCGGCATATGGGCGGCAAGGCCGACCGTGGATGCATGGGCGCGGTGGGCCGCGGAAAAGGCGTCATTGACGAAGAGATCGCCGAGGGCGGCCAATTTGCCGGCAAAGTCCGGATCGTTGTCCGTCTCGCCGGGATGAAAGCGGGTGTTCTCCAATAGCAACACGTCGCCATCGGCAAGCGCGGCGATCGCATCGGCGGCGGTATGGCCGATGCAATCGGAGGCGAAGACGACCGGTTTGCCGAGGGCCTCGGAAAGCGCGGGTACCACCACCTCCAGGGACATGTCCGGATTGCGCGTGCCCTTGGGGCGGCCGAAATGGGCGAGCAGGATGACCCGGCCGCCGCCTTGTGCGATCTCGTTGATGGTCGGCACGACGCGATCGATGCGCGTCGTGTCGGTGACCCGGCCTGCGTCGGTGGGCACGTTCAAATCGACACGCACCAGCACGCGCTTGCCGGCAACGGAGACGTCGTCGAGTGTTCGGAATTTGGTCATTACTGAAAGAATCTCGAAGCAGCGAAAACCACCGCCGCGCCGCCGGCCCAAACGGAAATCATCGTAACGATCAATTGCCAGGTCGTTGGCATATTTTCGGAGCGGCCTTTGAGATAGGCGAGATCTTCGCGGATTGAGGCGAAGCCGCTCGACATATCCTGACGAACTGTTGCAAAAGATATTGTGGAGTCCCTTTCAACGGCTGATAAGCTGTCCTTTAAGTCACCGATTTCCGATTTCGTTGCACAGTTTAGAAGATGAGCTTTGATTTCTGCCAATTGCGGCTCCAACCGCGAAACAGTGTTACGAATCTCACGAACATCTTCTTCTAGGCGGGCTACTCGCTCTTCTAGCATCGGTTCACCGGGGCCACCTGAATCACTCCCGGATTCTCCCGGGAACTTAATAATATCAGCCATTTCACATGAGTTCGTCTACATCTTCGCCCCATTCGCTAGGGTCCGCCATTTGGCTTAGAACGCCATCGGAAAAAAATTCCATATGGCCACATGTCATGCAGACGAGCGTCGCCATGGGATGTTGCACAAAAATACTCTGGGTGCTCATCGGGTCTTTAACATTCCCGCGTTGAATAAAACTCCGCAAATTGTTTTTATTATCCTCCAGCAATGCAAAATCATTGTTTCCGCAGGATCCGCAAACCAAGGATGGTGCGAGATTTTTTATCTCGCGCGCAATTTCCGCGCCGTCAGCGTCTGGATGGACCCTAATTTTTAAGCTTGGTCGCATCCGCTCAATCTATCAAATATGCCTGGCCATTTCCACGGCGGTGTCGGACATGCGGTTGGAGAAACCCCATTCGTTGTCGTACCAACTCATGACGCGCACCAGATTGCCGTCCATGACCTTGGTCTGCGGGGCGGCGAAGTTGGACGAGTGGGGGTCGTGATTGAAGTCGACCGACACTTTGGCGCCGTTGTCGTAGTCGAGAATGCCCTTCAACTCGCCCTCGGCGGCCGCCTGGACCGCCGCGTTGACCTCTTCGGCGGTCGTGTCGCGGGCGGCGATGAATTTCAGGTCGACCACGGAGACATTCGGGGTGGGCACGCGGATCGCCGAACCGTCGAGCTTGCCGGCCAATTCCGGCAGGACGAGACCGACCGCCTTGGCCGCGCCGGTGGAGGTCGGGATCATCGACATGGCGGCGGCGCGGGCGCGATAAAGATCGGAATGCATCGTGTCGAGGGTCGGCTGGTCACCGGTATAGGCATGAATGGTCGTCATGTAGCCCTTTTCAATGCCGATCGCGTTGTTCAGGACATAGGCCACCGGGGCCAGGCAATTGGTGGTGCAGGAGGCGTTGGAGACCACCGTGTCGGCGCTCGTCAGGGTGCCGTGGTTGACGCCGTAGACGATGGTTTTGTCGGCGCCGGATGCGGGGGCGGAGACCAAGACACGCTTGGCGCCGGCCTCCAAATGCATGGACGCCTTGTCCTTGGCGGTGAATATGCCAGTACATTCCATGACGATGTCGACGCCGAGTTCACCCCAGGGCAGGTCGGTCGGATTGCGCTCGGCAAGCACCTTGATCGGGCCGGTACCGCAATTGATGGTGTCACCATCGACCGTCACCGTGCCGGGAAAGCGGCCGTGAACGGAATCGAATCGCAATAGATGGGCATTGGTTTCCACCGGGCCAAGATCGTTGACGGCGACGACATTGATGTCGGACCGGCCGGATTCGGCAATTGCCCGCAACACGTTTCGCCCGATCCGTCCAAATCCGTTGATCGCAACTTTGACAGCCATGTTCAGCTCCTGTTCGTTTTCCGATTGTGGGCGTCGGAAATCTAGTCTTGTTCAGTGGTGTTCAATTCGGCCAGCCGCGCCCGCGCCGCCGCAACGATTGCGTCCGCGGTGATGCCGAAATGTTCATATAGATCCTTGTAGGGCGCGCTGGCGCCGAAGCCGTCCATGCCGATGAAGATGCCGTCAGCGTCGATGAAACGGTCCCAGCCCATGCGGATGGCGGCTTCCACGGCGATGCGCACCGGGCTGGTGCCGATCATGCCGGTCTGATATTCCGCCGACCGGTTGGCGAATTCCTCGAAGCAGGGCACGGATACGACCCGGCTCGGCACGCCCGCCCCGTCGAGTGCCGCCTTGGCCTCCAGGGCGATCGCCACTTCCGACCCGGAGGCGAAGATCGAGACAAGGGCATCGTCGTCGCTGCCGGCAATCTCATAGGCGCCCTTGGCGCATAGATTGGCGTCCTCGTGTTCAGTGCGCAGGGTCGGCAGGCCCTGGCGGGTCAGGGCGAGGACCGACGGGGTCTTGCGGGACTGCATGGCAAGCTGCCAGCATTCGGCGGTCTCCACGGCGTCGGCCGGGCGGTAGACATTGAGATTGGGAATGGCGCGCAGGGCCGCCAGGTGCTCGACCGGCTGGTGGGTCGGGCCATCCTCGCCAAGTCCGATGGAATCATGGGTGAACACATAGATGACCCGCTGTTTCATCAGCGCCGACAGGCGGATCGACGGCCGGCAATAATCGGAAAACACCAGGAAGGTGCCCGAATAGGGTATGAGACCGCCATGCAGCGCGATGCCGTTCATGGCCGCCGCCATGCCGTGTTCGCGAATGCCGTAATGGATGAAGCGGCCGGCGAAATCCTCCGCCGTGATCGCCGCCATGTCCGACGTGCGGGTATTGTTGGAGCCGGTGAGATCGGCCGATCCGCCGATGGTCTCCGGCGTGTGGCCGTTGACGACTTCGAGCGCCATTTCGGAGGCCTTACGGGTGGCCACGGTGTCGGCCGCCGCGCTCAAACCCTTTTTATATTCAGTGATGGCCGCGGCGAAACCGGGCGGCAGATCGCCGCGGGCGCGGCGATTGAATTCCGCCTGTTTGTCGGCGTCCAGCGCCTCGAACCTTTTGTTCCATTCCTTGCGGGCCTGGGCGGAGCGCAAGCCGGCAATGCGCCAGGCGTCGCGGATGTCGGAGGGAATTTCGAAGGGATCGCAATCCCATTCCAGCGCATCGCGGGTTCCGGCGATCTCGTCGCCGCCGAGCGGGGCGCCGTGCACGCCGGAGGTGCCGGCCTTGTTGGGGGCGCCATAACCGATGGTCGTCTTGCAGGCGATCAAAGTCGGGGTATCGTTTTCCTGCGCGGCTTCGATGGCCGAGGCGATGGCCTGGGGATCGTGACCGTCGATTTCCATCGTCGCCCAGCCCGATGCCTTGAACCGGGCCGGGACATCAGTGGAATCGGCGAGCGAGATCGGGCCGTCGATCGAAATGCCGTTATCGTCGAACAGGACGATCAGCTTGGAGAGTTTCAAATGGCCGGCAAGCGAGATCGCCTCGTGGCTCACGCCTTCCATCATGTCGCCGTCGCCGGCAAGCGCATAGGTATAATGATCGACGATGTCGTCGCCGAACTCGGCATTCATGATGCGTTCGGCAAGGGCCATGCCGACGGCGTTGCCGATGCCCTGGCCGAGGGGACCGGTGGTGGTTTCGATGCCGGCGGCGTGCCCGAATTCGGGATGGCCGGCGGTTCTGGAGCCGAGCTGGCGGAATTCCTGCAACTCGGCGACCGACATATCCTCATAACCGAGCAGGTGCAGGACCGAATAAAGCAGCATCGATCCATGGCCGGCAGAGAGCACGAAGCGGTCGCGGTCGGGCCAGTCCGGGGTCGTGGGATCGAATTTCAGGCATTTGGTGAACAGCACCGTGGCGATGTCGGCGGCCCCCATGGGCAATCCGGGGTGGCCGGACTTGGCCTTCTGCACGGCATCGATGGACAGAAATCGAATCGCATTGGCCATGCGATTGTGGCGTGTCGTGTCATTCATCTGATCATTTCAACCCGGGGAAAGCCGTTGCCGAGATGCAGTGGTGTCCGTTTCAATACGCTTCGAAGCTCTTCCCATTCGCTACGCCGGGGCGCCGCGAAGCCGCCGCGTTTACGGGGGCGCCAGACAAATAGCAGGAACCTTTGGCGAGTCAATGTCGCCCGGTCCCGTTGCCGCCAGAAGCGTGGATTGTGCACCAGGCCCTAGTGCATTGATGCATTGACGCTTGGAAGGTGCGTTGCCTAATGTTGCATCCTTGCCAAGGGTACGGGAATCGGGCAGGGCGCTTGGATATCGCGGCGTGGGTCGGTTTCCGGTGGGATTTGTTGATGAGCCATGGGGCCGGCGACAGGCCTGGCGATCGGAGTATAGCATGACGGAGCAGTCGGAAATCGAATCGGCGGTGGATCGCCTGATCCGGGCACTCGATTCGCTGGAAGCCGCTTCCAATCGTAGCCTGTCTGAAGAAAAAACGATCGACTCCTTGCAACAGGACGTGCAGAAACTGGAGGATGATCGCTCCAGGCTGGCTCAGGATTTGGATCGCATGGCGGCGCAATCGGCACGCCTGAAAGACGTCAACCGCGAGGTTTCCAGGCGGTTGGTATCGGCAATGGAATCAATCCGCGGCGTGCTCGACCGCTGCGGTGGTTGATATTTGACGGACGCATTAATTCGGATAATGGCGCAGGTAACGGTCACCATAAACGGCAAGAATTATCGCATGGCGTGCGATGATGGCGAGGAAGACCGGCTTAAGGAACTGGCCGGAAATTTCGATGATTATGTCAAGCAGTTGCGCGAGCAGTTCGGCGAAATCGGCGATCTTCGTTTGACCGTCATGGCCGGCCTGATGGTCGCCGACGCGCTTGGCGAATCGGAGCGCCGGGCCGCCGAATTGCAGCAGGAACTGGCCGGGCTGCGCCAGGCGCGCGCCGCGGTGGCCGACCAGAAGGCCAGCGAGCAGCGGCAATTGGCCGGCAAGCTGAACACCGCTGCTGAGCGGATCGAGGACATTACCAAGGCGATGAACCGGGCTTTGTCGGCCGACGGCAAGGAGCAATGACTGGCATTTGCCGCCGGCCCGCTCTATATGTGCCGCCGGCGCGGCTGTCCTTCGCGTGAATGTCAGTACCCCGGGGCCTTAACGATCCTTTAGGGAGCTGTCCCTGACTGGGCTCGTGGGTCCTATCAAACGGCGCCCACCTACGCTGTAGGTTTCCCGGGATCGAACCGTTCAACGGTTGCGGCGGCTGCGCTATCTTACAATGCACTAGGTTTGCCATGGCGGAACAAGCGGTGATCGCCGCCAAGAAATCCCTTCGGCTTGAGGCCCTGGCGCGCCGTGACGCCTTGGCGCCCGACTATCGGGCTGCCGCTGCGCAGACGGTGGCGGCGTCGTGGCGCGACATTCCGGTGACCGGGGTGGAAACCCTGTCGGCGTTCCTGCCGATCCGTAGCGAGATCGACCTGCGGCACCTGGTGACGCGCTTGCGGACCCGGGTTTGCGACATCGTGCTGCCGGTGGTGGTCAGCCGGCGCGATATCGAATTTCGCCAATGGGTGGATGGCGCGGATCTTGTCGATGCGGGCTTCGGCACGGTCGGCCCGCCGCCAACGGCGCCGGTGGTCGATCCGGACCTGATGTTGGTGCCGCTCGCCGCCTATGACCGGACCGGCGGCCGCATCGGCTATGGGGCCGGCTATTACGACCGGGCGATCGCCCGGATAAGCGCCGACAAGCCGGTCTTGTGCATCGGTGCCGCCTTTGCCGCCCAGGAGGTGGACCATGTGCCGATGGAGCCCCATGACCGGCGGCTCGACATGATGCTGACGGAGGACGGATTGATATGGTGCGGGTGACGGACCATGGCCAAACCCCAACTGGTCAGGTGTGATGCGGATCCTGTTTTTAGGCGATATTGTCGGCCGGGCGGCGCGGAATGCGATCTATGACCGGCTGCCGGGTCTGATCGGCGACCTGTCGGTCGACCTGACGATCGTCAATGGCGAAAATGCCGCCGGCGGCTTCGGTATTACCGAGGACATTTGTCAGGCGATCCTGGATGCCGGTGCCGACGTGGTGACGACCGGCAATCATGCCTGGGATCAGCGCGAGGCGCTGGTTTTTATCGACCGCCAGGAGCGGCTTATCCGGCCGCTCAACTATCCGCCGGGTACGCCCGGACGCGGCTCGGTGCTGGTAACCGCGCGCAATGGAGCGCGGGTGCTGGTCATCAACGCCATGGGCCGGTTGTTCATGGACCCGCTTGCCGATCCCTTCGCGGCAATTGACGCGGAGATTACCGCCTGTCCCCTGGGCGAGCAGGCCGATGCGATCGTGGTCGACATGCATGCCGAGGCGACCAGCGAGAAGCAGTCAATGGGCCATTATCTCGACGGCCGGGTGAGCCTGGTGATCGGCACCCATACCCATGTGCCGACATCCGATTATCAGATCCTGCCCGGCGGCACTGCCTATCAGTCCGATGTGGGCATGTGCGGTGATTACGATTCGGTCATCGGCATGGACAAGCAGGAGCCATTGCAGCGTTTCATTCGCAAGATCCCGTCCGGCCGGTTCACGCCGGCCTTGGGCGAGGTGACGATCTGCGGGCTGGCGGTTGAATTGGATGATGCGACGGGGCTGGCGACGGCCGTGGCGCCCGTGCGGCTCGGCGGCCGGCTGGCGCCGACAATGCCGGACTTTTGAGGCCGGTTTGACAGGGCTTTTCGAAATCCGCTCAGAGTGCTATTCGACCCAACCAACCAGATTTTGACGTGGTCCGGCCGCCCGCCAACCCGGAAGCGGGTTTCGACGGTCGCCGCCTGGACCGGCAAGTTCCCGCGAGACGGATATGGCAGGACATTCCAAATTCAAGAACATCATGTACCGCAAGGGCGCCCAGGACGCTAAACGGTCGAAGCTGTTTTCCAAGCTGTCGAAGGAAATCACCGTGGCCGCCAAGGTGGGCGGGGCCGATCCGGACGGCAATCCACGGCTGCGCGTGGCAATCCAGAATGCCCGGGCGCAAAGCATGCCCAAAGACAATATCGAACGGGCGGTGAAAAAGGCCGATGCGGGCGACGCCGATACTTATGAGGAAATCCGCTATGAGGGCTACGGACCGGGCGGCGTGGCGATTATCGTGGAAGCGCTGACCGACAACCGCAACCGCACGGCCGGCGCCGTGCGCGCCTGCTTTTCCAAGAATGGCGGCTCGCTGGGCGAGACCGGCTCGGTATCCTTCATGTTCGACCGGGTGGGCGAGGTCGCCTATCCGGCCGAAGCCGGTGACGCGGATACGGTTTTGGAAGCGGCGATCGAAGCGGGCGCGGAGGATGTGCAGTCGGATAGCGACGGCCACCTGATCACCTGCGCCTTTGAGGATCTGGGCGAAGTGGCGCGCAATCTGGAGGTTGGGCTCGGCGAGCCGATCTCGGTCAATCCGATCTGGAAACCGCAGACCAACACGCCGGTGGACGCGGAGCGGGCCGGCACGCTGATGAAGCTGATCGGCGCCCTGGAAGACGACGACGACGTGCAAAACGTCTATGCCAATTTCGATATTGCCGAGGAGGTGCTGGCGTCGCTGGATATGGGGTGAGGGTCCGTCGATTGAGCGGTGTCGTGCTTCAGATTCGGTTGTGTTGCGAACCGGCCCTGCTTGCGCCTTAAACGCCGGAACAGGTTGGTCGACCTTGAATCACGCGTTATAATCCCGACATGCGGTCATTGCTGATGTCACAATGCCGAATATGCGCGTCCCGACGGTTCGAGGAGGCCGGTTATGGGCATTATTGATTCCAGCGCGGCGCAGGCGGACGGCAGCGGCGAGGCCGCCCATTTCGGCTATCGCATGGTGATTGAGCCGCTGGGGCGGCGCATGCGCGTGGAGATGAACGGGGAGACGATCGTCGACAGTTCCCATGTCATGGTGATGCGCGAGACCCGGCTGCCCTCGGCGTTCTACTTTCCGCGCGAGGACGTGCGGATGGATCTGCTGACACGGACCGATTACCAGACCCATTGTCCGTTCAAAGGCAACGCCTCCTACTGGACCGTGACCGTTGGCGACCGGTCGGAGGAGAATGCCGCCTGGAGCTACGAGGACGTCTATGACGAGGCGGATATCGTCAAGGATTTCATCGCCTTTTACTGGAACAAGATGGATCGCTGGCTGGTCGACGACACGGTGATGACCGCGCCGCCGCCGGCCGATCAAACGTCCAAGACCAATCCGTTGGTCGATTGGCTTGTCCATGACGCCTGGAAGGCGACGTCGACCGTGGAACAGGTGGCAGCACTTGCATCGGCCCTGCAGAATGTCGGCTTTCCACTGTTCAGATTGCGGTTGTTTGTGCGCACGCTGAACCCGCAATTATTTGCCCGCTTCTATACGTGGCGGCGGGACGAAGACAAGGTGGAGGAAAACGAGGCGACCCATGCCGGCGCCCGCTCTGAGCAATATCTAAACAGCCCGCTGGCGCTCATTATCAAGGGACAGGGCGGTGTGCGGCGGCGTCTTGAGGGTGACAATCCGCGGCTCGATTTTCCGATCCTGTCCGACCTGATCGAAGAGGGGGCGACCGATTATGTCGCCGTGCCCCTGAAATTTTCCGACGGGCAGATCAACGTCCTGACCCTGATTTCCGACGCGCCGGGCGGCTTTACCACCGACCAGATGGGACACTTATACGAGATCCTGCCCAATCTCGGCCGCCTGCTGGAGGCCCATGCGCAGCGGGTATCGTCGTTGACGCTTTTACAAACCTATCTGGGGCGCAATGCCGGCGAACGGGTGAATGGCGGGCTCGTCAAGCGCGGCGATGGGGAAAGGCTGCATGCGGTGATCTGGTTTTCCGATCTGCGGCGCTCCACCACCATGGCCGACACCATGGCGCGGGAGGACTATCTTGCCGCGCTTAATCAATATTTCGATTGCGTGGCCGGTGCCGTGATCGACCATGGCGGCGAAGTGTTGAAGTTTATCGGCGATGCGGTCCTGGCGATCTTTCCGA
Source organism: Rhodobiaceae bacterium (assembly GCA_965224185.1). GTDB lineage: Bacteria > Pseudomonadota > Alphaproteobacteria > Rhizobiales. Next base: position 3,396,056 of record OZ245042.1, read on the forward strand.
TCGACGATCCGTCCGATCCCCATCCCCCGGCCAGCAGGCTGGCTCTCGACGCCTTGGAGGATGCCGGAGAAAAGATCGATAGTGTGAACCAGGAGCGCCGGGCGAAGGGCGAACAAATCCTGGATTTCGGAACCGCACTTCATCGCGGCACGATCACTTACGGCAATGTGGGTACCGATCGGCGTCTCGACTTCACGGTCATCGGGCCGGCGGTCAATGAAGCGGCGCGGATCGAGGATCTGTGCAAGGCGCTCGACCGGCGGGTTTTGATGTCGGCCGCCTTCGCCGACGGTGTAGAGGCGGGGCTGGTATCGCTCGGCGAACACGTCTTGCGCGGCGTCGGCGACACTCAGGAAATTTTCGGCCTTTCGAAGGCCGGCTAGGATCGTGACCGATAGGCCGGTTTAGTCCTCCCCTTTGTCCTTGGCCGCATTGTTGCCGTAAACACCGGGTTGGAGTGGCTTTTTACCGCTTGCGTTCAAGAGTGTTGCTTAATGTCGCGTATTACTAGCCAGATCCGATTTGCCGGTCTTGCCGTTTTCCTGATTGCCGCCAATAGCGCCTTAACCGCCGAACCCGCCGCCGCCGCGCAAAAGGGCATGGCGTCGTGGTATGCCATGACGTCGAGGACCGCCAGCGGTGAGCGGGCGAGCCCGCATACGATGACCGCGGCGCACCGTACCTTGCGGTTCGGCACGCGGGTGCGGGTCACCAATTTGCGCAATGGGCGCTCGGTCATTGTCTGCGTTAATGACCGCGGGCCGTTCATCCGCGGGCGGATCATCGACGTCACGAAGGCGGCGGCCCGCAAGCTCGGGTTCCTGCGGGCCGGGGCGACGCCGGTGCGCCTGGTCGTGGTCGGGCGGAAGTCGCGGCGCTGCACCTGATCCATGCATTATTCACGTATCAGCGTCCCGCTGCGATGCTGTCCCGGCATTGGCAAACCGCCTAGTGTGCCGCGTCGGCCGTAGGTTAGAGCCACGGCGACACGGTATTCTGGCAATACATCAGTCTCCGTCGCACATGGCCCTGGATCCGCAATGCTGCAAAGAACGCCGGACAGCGATATCGATCTTGAGCGGCGGACGCGACCGGCAGGCTATGTGATCGGGATTGTCGGCGGCCTGCTGGCGGCCACGATATGGGGGTCTTGGATCGTCGCCACGCGCCATGCGGTGACCACCGAGCTCGGTCCGTTTTCCACAGGGCTGTTGCGGTTTTTGGTGCCGGCGATCGTGTTCATGCCGTTCTGGTTGCCCCATGGTCTGGTGCCGCGCGGCCTGCGCTGGTGGGAACTGGCCTTGATGGTGGTCGGCGGCGGGGCGGTGGTGCATCTGCTTGCGGCAAGCGGCCTGCAATTCGCGCCGGCGGCTCATTTTGCCGCCCTGACGCCGAGCAGCGTTCCCCTCTTCGTGGCGCTGATCGCCTTCGCCTTCGGCGGCGAAAGGTTTACCCAGGGCCGTCTACTCGGCTTTGTCCTGATCGTGATCGGGGTGCTCGGCATTGGCGGTGTTTCGGTGTTGACGAGTTCGAACGGCGAATGGCGCGGCCATATCATGTTTCTTGGCACCGGCCTGACCTGGGCGCTTTACACCATCGTTTTCAACCGCTCCAAGCTAAGCCCGTTCGCCGCCGCCGGGCTGATCGGGGCCTGGTCGACGCTGGTGCTGTCGCCGTTCGCCATCGTCTATGGCATCGCCGAAATCGGCCGCGCGCCGCTTACTGATGTCGTCGTGCAGACCCTCATACAGGGCTTTTTATCGAGCGTCGTGGCGATTGTCGGCTACGGGCTTGCCGTGCAGGCGCTGGGCGCGGGGCGGGGCGCCGCCTTTACCTGTCTTGTGCCGGCAATCGCCACATTGCTCGCCATTCCCGTGCTCGGCGAATGGCCGGGCTGGACCGGACTTGCGGCCATCGCCCTGATCAGCATCGGCGTGGCATTGGCCAGTGAGGTGATCGGGTTGCCGTCCGGTATCCGGTTGTTGACGTCGAAATTCGCACAACGGTTCTCCGGTTGACAGGGTATGCAGGCGGCTGGTCGGCGGGCGGCGAGTCAGCTAGATAGAAACCATGCCTGAACCCGTTCGCATTCTCGGTATCGATCCCGGGCTTCGCCGTACCGGCTGGGGCCTGATCGAAACAGCCGGCAACAATCTGGTGTTCATTGCCGCCGGGTCGATCACCACAGTCGCCGATGCCGACCTCGCGGACCGGCTCGTGACCATCCATGACGGCATTGCCGCGGTGTTGACCGATCACCGGCCGGACGAGGCGGCGGTGGAACAGACTTTCGTCAACCGCGATGCCGGCGCGACCTTGAAACTCGGCCAGGCGCGCGGCATCTGCCTGCTGGTGCCGGCGTTGCATGGGCTTCAAGTTGCCGAATATGCGCCGAACCAGGTGAAGAAGACCGTGGTGGGGGTCGGCCATGGGGATAAGGGGCAGATCCGCAAGATGGTTTCCGTGCTGCTGCCCCGGGCGGTCTATGACAGCGACGACGCGGCGGATGCCCTGGCGATCGCCATCTGCCACGCCCATCATCGCCTGTCGGCGGTCAGTCGGCTCCAGGTCGCGGGGACGATGCGATGATCGGCAAATTGAAAGGCCTGGTCGATTCGACCGGCGAGGATTGGGTTATCCTCGATGTCGGCGGGGTCGGCTATCAGGTGCATTGTCCGGCGCGCACCATGGCCGCGCTGCCCGGCCGCGGCGAGGCCACCAGCCTGTCGATCGAAACCTATGTGCGGGAAGATCAGATCCGGCTTTACGGCTTCGGCTCCGACACCGAGCGGGAATGGTTCCGCCTGTTGATGACCGTGCAGGGGGTCGGCGCCAAGGTCGCACTGGCGCTGCTCGGCGTGCTATCGGCCGGCGATCTGGCAAGCGCCATCGCGCTCCGTGACATCGCCCAGATCACCCGGGCGCCGGGCATCGGCAAGAAGGTGGCGGAGCGCATTTGTGGTGAATTGCATGACAAGGCGCCGGCCTTCGGCACTGGCGATAGTGCCTTGGCCCAGTTGCAGAGCGAACTCGGCGCCGATGTCGCCGCCCGGCCGGTGGCCGACGCGGTTTCGGCGCTGAGCAATCTGGGCTATGGCCGGGCGGAAGCGAGCGCGGCCGTGTCCGCGGCCCTGCGTGACGCCGGTGATGGGGCCACGGCCGAAACGCTGATCCGGCTGGGCCTGAAGGAATTGGCGCAATGAACGAGCGTCTGGTGAGCGGCGAGGAACGGGGCGAGGACACGACCGATGTGTCGCTCCGCCCGCTGGCGCTCGCGGAATTTATCGGCCAGGCCAGCGCGCGGGCCAATTTGGGTGTGTTCATCGAGGCGGCGAAGAAGCGCGGCGAGGCGCTCGACCATGTGCTCTTCGTCGGGCCGCCGGGGCTCGGCAAGACGACCCTGGCGCAGATCGTCGCCCGGGAACTCGGCGCCAATTTCCGCGCCACATCCGGACCGGTGATCGCCAAGGCCGGTGACCTGGCGGCCCTTTTGACCAATCTTGAAGGCCATGATGTCCTGTTCATCGACGAGATCCACCGGCTCAATCCGGCGGTGGAGGAGATCCTTTATCCGGCGATGGAGGATTTCCAGCTTGACCTGATCATTGGCGAGGGGCCGGCGGCGCGCTCGGTACGCATCGATCTGTCGCGCTTCACGCTGATCGGCGCCACTACGCGGCTTGGATTGTTGACGACGCCGTTGCGCGACCGGTTCGGCATTCCGATCCGGCTTGATTTTTACACCACGGCGGAACTGGAGGAGATCGTCCGCCGTGGGGCGCGTATTCTGGGGGTCAATCTGACCGAGGACGGGGCGGTGGAGATCGCCCGGCGCGCCCGGGGTACGCCGCGGATTGCCGGGCGGCTGTTGCGCCGTGTCCGCGACTTCGCCGCCGTCGCCAGCGTTGACGCGGTGGATAAGGCCGCCGCCGACAATGCGTTGACCCGGCTCGATGTGGATCATCGCGGCTTCGACGCCCTGGACCGGCGTTATCTGATTTGCATTGCCGACAGTTTCGGCGGCGGACCGGTGGGGATTGAAACCATCGCCGCCGCCTTGTCGGAACCGCGCGATGCGATCGAGGAGATCGTCGAACCCTATCTGATCCAGCAGGGCTTCGTACAGCGCACGCCGCGCGGCCGGCTGCTGACGCCGCAGGCCTTCACTCATCTGGGTCTGGAAGCGCCGCGCCAGACCGCGGACGGTCAATATGGCCTGTTCTCGGAGGGCGACGATGGCGGATAGGGCGCCGGGGGCCTGGCCGGACCTTGCCGGCCGGCTGATCGATGGCGGCCATATGCTGCCGGTGCGCATCTATTATGAAGACACCGATTTCACCGGTCTTGTCTATCACGCCAATTACCTGCGCTTCATGGAACGCGGGCGCTCCGATTTTTTGCGCATGGTGGGCATCCATCACACCGAATTGGATCGCGGAGACCTGGGTGAATCCCTGGGCTTCGCCATCCGGCGCATGCAAATCGAGTTTATCAAGCCGGCGCGGATCGACGACGTGGTGGAGGTGCATACCCGGACCCTGAAGGTGACCGGCGGGCGGATTAACCTGGAACAAGCGGTCCGTCGCGATGGTCAGGACCTGGTGACCGCCACGCTGACCATCGCGGTGATCGGCACCGATGGCCGTCCACGGCGGGTTCCCCGGGACATTGCCAACAGGCTTGGCGCTCCCGAATAGCGCGTGTCGTAAGGTTAAATTAACGCTTGATTAACCATAATCGTGGCGTGGTTGACCGTTACCTGCGATCAGTCCGCATTTTTGTCGAAATTGGCGGTCAGATATTGGCTGGCGGGCCAGTTAACCTGTGATGAATCCTTTGTATACACTGGTTCCACCGCCGGGATCCGACCTGAAACCGAGCTTCAGACCTTAAGGGCCTTCACATCCCATGATATCAGCTGCATTCGCACAGACCGCGGCGGCGACACCGCAGGACTTCTCCTTCTTCGCGCTTTATCAACAGGCGCATATCGTCGTCAAAATCGTCATGATCGGGCTCATACTGGCATCGATCTGGTGCTGGGCGATCATTGTCGACAAGGTGCTGCTTTACATGCGCACCAAGCGGCAGATGGACCGGTTTGAGAAACTGTTCTGGTCGGGGCAATCCCTGGAGGAACTCTACAAGTCGCTGGCCAACCGGCCGACCAATGCCATGGCCGCCCTGTTCGTCGCCGCCATGCGCGAATGGAAGCGCTCTCACGAAGGCGGCAAGCCGGCGCTGCACAGCCTGTCCGACCGCATCGAAAAGGTGCTTGACGTGACCATCGCCCGGGAGACCGACCGGTTGGAAAACCGATTGCTGTTTTTGGCGAGCGTCGGCTCGGCGGCACCCTTTATCGGCCTGTTCGGCACCGTGTGGGGCATCATGACCTCGTTCCAGGACATAGCCAGTTCGCAAAGCACCAATCTGGCGGTGGTGGCGCCGGGTATCGCGGAGGCGCTGTTCGCCACCGCGCTCGGCCTGCTGGCGGCGATCCCGGCGGTGATCGCCTATAACAAATTCGCCAGCATGGTCGGCCGCCTGTCGTTGCGCATGGAAGGCTTCGCCGACGAATTCGCGGCCATCCTGTCACGCCAGATCGACGAGAGGATGTAAGCCATGAGTGCGCAGATGAGCGCCGGCAGCCGTCGCGGCGGCGGCACGCGCCGCCAGCGCCGCCGGCACCTGCCGATGAGCGAAATCAACGTGACGCCGTTCGTCGACGTGATGCTGGTCCTGTTGATCGTGTTCATGGTGACGGCACCGCTCCTGGCCGTTGGCGTGCCGATCGACCTGCCGGAGACCCGGGCCAAGCCGCTGGAAGGGGATACGGAGCCGCTGACCATCTCGATTAAGACCGATGGCCGGATCTTTCTGCAGGATGCGCAGGTTACCGCCGACGAAGTTGTGCCCAAGCTTTTGGCGATCGCCGAAAACGGCTATGAAGAGCGGATCTATGTGCGCGGCGACCGCAATGCGGATTACGGGACGATCATGGCGGTGATGGGCCGGATCAACGCGGCCGGATTTCGCCGCATTGGACTGGTAACGCTGGAAGAGCCGAAGACTTAGCGTCAGGAGGTACCGGCATTCAATGCGCGTTGGATTGGGAGTATCGGCGATCGCCCATATCGGGGTGTTGACCTGGGGACTGTTGACGTTCCCGGACGCCATGTCCCATCAAAGCACCCTGGTGGAGGCGCTGCCCGTCGACCTGATCCCGATCTCCGAACTGACCAAGCTGAACGAGGGCAGCACTGCCGGCGAGCCACGCGAGACGCCGGCGCCGGAACGGCGCCCGGATCCGCAACCCATACCGAAACCGGTCGAGGCCAAGCCGGAACCGGTACCCGAACCGAAACCGCCGGCCGAAGTCGCCGCCCTGCCGCCGGAACCGGCGCCGAAGCCGCAACCGGCGCCGCCACCCCAGGCTGAGCCGGCCCCGCAACCGGCCCCGCCCGAAGCCGAATCCAGCGATGTGCCGCCGCCCGTGCCGCGTCGCCGGCCGCGCCGGTTGGAAACCGCGAAAGCCGAAGTCCAGCCGTCCAAGCCAACACCCAACCAAACGCTTCAGAACAAAAAGAAGCGCGACTTCGACAAGGACGACATCGCCGCGCTGCTCAACAAGCAGGATGACAAGTCCCGGCCCAAAGCCAAACCGGGGACCGAGCAGACCGCCGCCCTCGGCAGCCCGACGGCGACACGGACGGAGCGCATGACCCAGTCGGAACTGGACCTGCTCAGGGCGCAGATCCAGCGCTGCTGGAATCCGCCGCTCGGCGCGGTGGAGGCGGAGAGCCTGAAGGTGCGCCTGCAGTTTCAATTGAGCCGGGATGGCCGGGTGGCCACCCGACCCCATGTGGTCAATCGCGGGTCGAGCCCGTTCTTCCGGGCCGCGGCCGATAGCGCACGACGGGCGATCCTGCGGTGTCAGCCCTACCAATTGCCGGCGGAGAAGTTCGAAACCTGGCGCGATGTGGTGGTAACGTTCGATCCACGGGAAATGATCGGCGGATAACGCAAATCAACAACACGCAATCGTCTTCCGATGGCGGGGGATTGGAGATAATTATTGATGCCCGAATTTGGATATCCAAGGACCATTGAAGCCATGGCGGCGCGAAAAATTTCCTTAGTTCACAAAACCATTTTGACCGTGCTGCTCGCATTGATGCTTGTGGTGCCCGCCGGTCCGGCACGAGCCCTGATCGAGATCGATGTCACCAAAGGCAATCTGGAACCCCTGCCGATCGCCATTACCGATTTTCTGGGCACAGGAGAGGTCGGCGATCTGGCACGCCAGATCAGCGGAGTGATTGCCGCGGACTTGAAGAGTTCGGGATTGTTTCGTCCGATCGACAAGGCGGCGTTCGTGGACAAAAACACCGATCCCAGCGCACCGCCGAATTTTGCCAACTGGCGGGTCATCAGCGCCCAGGCGCTGGTAGTCGGTTCGCTGGTCCGGGAGGCCGATGGCCGGCTGAAGGCCGAGTTCCGTCTGTGGGACGTGTTTGCCGGCGAGCAGGTGCTCGGCCGCCAATATTTCACCGAACGCGCCAATTGGCGGCGGCTCGCCCATATTATCGCCGACGCGATCTATACCCGCCTGACCGGGGAGAAAGGCTATTTCGACACGAGGATCGTCTTCGTCGCCGAAAGCGGACCGAAGAACCGACGGGTCAAGAAACTGGCAATCATGGACCAGGACGGCGCCAATCTGCGCTATCTGACCAATGGTGACGACCTGGTGCTGACGCCGCGCTTCAGCCCGTCGAGCCAGACGGTCACCTACATGTCCTTTGCGCAGAACAAGCCGCGGGTCTATCTGCTCGATATCGCCTCCGGTCGCCGGTCGATCGTCGGCAATTTCCCCGGCATGACTTTTTCGCCGCGCTTTTCGCCCGACGGCCGCAGCGTCGTCATGAGCCTGCAGCAGAACGGCAACGCCAATATTTTCAAGATGGATCTGGGCAGCCGGCAGGTAACGCGGCTGACCAATTCCGCCTCCATCGATACCAGCCCGTCCTATTCGCCGGATGGTGGCCAGGTGGTGTTTGAATCCGATCGCGGCGGCTCGCAGCAGCTCTATGTGATGGGGGCCGGCGGCGGCAATGCCCGGCGCATTACTTTCGGCAAGGGCAGCTACTCGACCCCGGTCTGGTCGCCGCGCGGCGATCTGATCGCCTTCACCAAGCGCCATGGCGGGCAATTCCTGATCGGCGTCATCAAGGCCGACGGGTCCGGGGAGCGCATCTTGGCGGAAGGGTTCCACAATGAAGGGCCGACCTGGGCGCCGAATGGCCGGGTGATGATGTTCTTCCGCAACGTGCCGGGCGCCAGCGGCGGACCGCAATTGTGGACGGTGGATCTGACCGGCTATCACGAGCGGCGTATCAAGACGCCATCGTTTGCTTCCGATCCGGCCTGGTCGCCGCTCCTGGATTGATCGCGCCGACCGGCGGGGAAATTCCATCAAATCGCCGCGCCGCCGCCCAGGCTTCGCCAAAGTTGTCGTTCATCAATTGCTAACCAAGTCTCCAAACGCCCGGTTAACCGTGGGGGCCTATTGTAGGGGTCGTCCGGTTGGGGAGTTTGACCAGGCGCCCGTGCTTTGGGCCGGTGTGAGGATTTGAAGCATGGCGCTTGGCTTTTGTTGGGACAGGAGAGTGCTGGACATGTCCAGATCAAAAAGCAAACGATTGTCGCTTCCGGCGGTGATCTTGACCGTCGTCGCCCTGGCTATTGCCGGTTGCGCGCAAAAACCGAAGCAGAACGCGCTTGCCGGTGCCGGCAAGGCGGTGCCGGGCAGTGCGGAAGACTTTACCGTCAATGTCGGCGATCGGGTGCTGTTCGAAGTCGATTCGGCGACGCTGACATCGACCGCGCAGGGCACCCTTGATCGCCAGGCGCAATGGCTCAAACTCTACCCGAAATACAAAGTGACCATTTCCGGCCATGCCGACGAGCGCGGCACGCGGGAATACAATCTGGCACTCGGCGCCAGGCGGGCCGCGGCGACGCGCAGCTATCTTGCAAGCCGCGGGGTTTCCGGGGAGCGCATGCAGACCATTTCGTACGGCAAGGAGCGGCCGGTCTCGGTATGCGACGCCGAATCCTGCTGGTCGCAAAACCGCCGCGCGGTGACCGGACTGAACCAGGCCGGCAGCTAACCCGATCGCACCCGACGGCGTCGCCAATTCACGACGCCGTCGAAATTTGGTCCATATTGGCGTATTGGGTACGGGAGAATATCCTCTCGTGCGCCGCCCGGCGTGACCGATTGTTAGGAATGATCATGCCGATAGTGCCCGCCACGCGCCTTGCCCCGCCCGTCCCCGCAGCGATCGTTGCCATAGCCTTGTCGGTCTCCGCGGCACCGGCCCTTGCCCAGGATAGCGGCGGCATTTTCGGGGGCGGCATTTTCGGCGGTTCGAAGAAATCCAAGCAGCAGGCGCAAAATACCGTACGCATCGACCAGATGGAGGCGCAGATCCGGTCGATGACCGGCCAGATCCAAGAACTGGCCCACGAGGTGCGTACCCTGCGTGAGCGCATCCGGCGCATGCAGGAAGACAATGAATACCGGTTCCAGGAACTGGAAGGCGCGGCGCCGGTCCGCAAGCGATCCAGCGCCGAACCGCCGCAAACACGCGGCACCATCGCCGCCAATAACGGTGATGATCCGGCAAGCCAGCCGCAGATATTGGGAACGGTGCCGGCGAATGAACCAGCGGAGCCGGCCGCCGGCGGCCCGCTCGATCTGTCGGCCCTGGCGCGCGGCGACATCGGCCCGTCCGACACCCTGCCGGGCGTATCGGCACCGAGCGAACCGCAATTGGCGCGGGTCGCGCCCGTGTCGCCCCGGGACGCCTATGACCGCGCCTACGGGCTGATCCTGAGCGGCGATTATCGCGGCGCGGAGATCGAGTTTCGCGGCTTTCTCGATGCCTATCCGGACCACCGGCTCGCCGGCAACGCGCAATATTGGGTTGGGGAGAGCCTCTATGCCCGGCGGGATTTTCGTGCCGCCGCCGATGCGTTCTTGAAGGGCTATACCGACTATCCGGAAGGCCGCAAGGCGCCCGACAGTCTGTTGAAGCTTGGACTGTCGCTGTCCGGGCTCAAGGAACCACGGGCGGCCTGCGCCACCTATAGTGAATTGCTGACCAAATATCCGAACGCCCCCCGGACCATCCGCAAGCGGGCGCGGGCCGAGCAGAAACGTGGCAAGTGCTGACACCCGTTCGGACCCGATCGAGGATGCCGAGCTTCCATCCCTGTTTGACCTGATCGAGCCCGACTGGCGCCTCATGCTGGCGGTGTCCGGCGGTGCCGATTCGGTTGCCCTGATGGTCTTGATGCGTCGTTGGATCGATCGCGGTGGCGCGGTCGGCTCCGTGGACGTGGTGACCGTCGATCACGGCTTGCGGCCGCAATCGGCCGACGAGGCAAGCCAGGTCGCCGAGTGGGCGCGAGCGATCGGATTTCCCTGCGATATCCGCGCCTGGCGGGGCGACAAGCCGGCCGGCAATGTGCAGGCGGAGGCGCGCCGGGCGCGCTACCGGCTGATCGCCGAAGCGGCAAGGGACAAGGGCGCCAGCCATGTGGTGACCGCCCATCACCTGGACGACCAGGCGGAGACATTTTTGATGCGCCTGGCCCGCGGCAGCGGTGTTTACGGCCTCGGGGGCATGCAGCCGCTGGCGGTGGTCGACGGCCTGACGATCGCGCGGCCGCTGATTTCGGTCGCCAAATCCCGCCTTGTGGCGACCTTGCATGCGGCCGGCCATCCGTGGATTGAGGATCCGACCAACGCGGATCCGTCCTATCTGCGAACCCGCACACGTCAGGTGATGCCGCAGCTTGCCGCGCTCGGCATGACGGCGGAACGGTTGGCGCAAACCGCCGCACGGCTGGCGCGTGCCGCGCGGGCAATCGACAGCCGCGTCGCCGAATTGCTGGCCGAGCGGACGCCAATCGAGGGCGTGGTTGCGTTGCAACGACGTGCGCTGCTGCGGGAGGATGAAGAGGTTGCGCTACGGGCCATGGCGACGGCGATCGCCCGGGTGACCGGGGCCGATTACGTGCCGCGTCTTGAACAGATCGAGGCCCTGCTGGCCGATCTCGCCGACCGTGGCGATGGGCGTGGCGACGGAGCGCGGACGCTGGCCGGCGCGGTCGTCGCCTGGGATCACCAAAACGTGTTCATCTACCGGGAAGCCGGCCGCGCGGGGTTTCCGGTTGTTGAGGTGAAACCAGGAGCGCGCGCCTGCTGGGACGGTCGCTACCATGTCGGTTTGGCAAAATCCTGCGAAAAGACTGTCGCAATCCGGGCTCTCGGTGCGGATGGGCGTCGCTCGATTGCGGTCGAACCGATCAAATCATTGCCGAACCGAGCTGTGGAATCCCTGTTGTCGGTGTGGTGTGGCGAGACATTGGTTGCCGTGCCGGCCTTGGATCACTATGTCAGCAGGGAATGGGAAAGCGGGATTTGTGTGGAACCGAGCCGCGGTCCGCCGGATTTCGGTCAGCTTGAAACGGCCTCGGCCGGGTCCTTGAAAACGATGCCGAGCGATGTTGTTTAGCATGAACGCAAATGATGGCCGCAAATCGGATGCAATGGCTTGGCTTCTGCGGCAAACAGACCTATTTTCACCTGAACTCCTCCCAGGGATTCGGACCTCCAGCGGTGTTGGCTGCCGAACCCGTCATCAGGGATAAGAAATGAACGCGAATTTCAGAAACTTCGCCCTTTGGGTCATCATCGCGCTGCTGCTGATCGCCCTGTTCCAATTGTTCCAAAGCCCGGCACAGCGCTCGGGAAGCCATGAAATCGCCTTCTCCCAGTTCCTGGTCGAGGCCGAGCAGGGAAGGGTGCGCGACGTGGTAATCCAGGAACAGCAGATTACCGGGCACTTTACGTCCAACGCGCCATTCCAGACATTTGCGCCGAAGGATGCGTCCTATATTGAGATCCTGCGCGAGCATAAAGTGCAGATCAATGCCAAGCCCGCCGGCGAGAATTTCTCCTTGATCGGTGCGCTGATTTCCTGGTTCCCGATGCTGCTTATCCTCGGCATCTGGCTGTTCGTGATGCGTCAGATGCAGGGCACCGGCGGCAAGGCGATGGGTTTCGGCAAGTCGAAGGCCAAGCTTCTGACGGAGGCCCATGGCCGGGTGACGTTCGAGGACGTGGCCGGCGTCGACGAGGCCAAGGAAGACCTGGAGGAGATTGTCGAGTTCCTCAAGGACCCGCAAAAGTTCCAGCGCCTGGGCGGCCGCATTCCGCGCGGCGTTCTGTTGGTGGGACCGCCGGGCACCGGCAAGACGCTGCTGGCGCGGGCCATTGCCGGCGAGGCCAATGTGCCGTTCTTCACCATTTCCGGTTCCGACTTCGTGGAAATGTTCGTCGGTGTCGGCGCCAGCCGGGTGCGCGACATGTTCGAGCAGGCGAAGAAGAACGCGCCCTGTATCATATTCGTCGACGAAATCGACGCTGTCGGCCGCCATCGCGGCGCCGGACTTGGCGGCGGTAACGACGAACGCGAGCAAACGCTGAACCAGTTGCTCGTCGAGATGGACGGTTTTGAAGCCAATGAGGGCGTGATCCTGATCGCCGCCACCAACCGGCCTGACGTGCTCGATCCCGCCCTGCTGCGTCCTGGCCGCTTCGACCGCCAGGTGGTGGTGCCCAATCCGGACATTGTCGGCCGTGAGCGGATCCTGAAAGTGCATGTGCGCAAGGTGCCCCTGGCGCCGGATGTGAATTTGAAAGTCCTGGCGCGCGGCACACCGGGTTTTTCCGGGGCCGACCTGATGAACCTGGTCAATGAGGCTGCGTTGTTGGCCGCCCGGCGCGGCAAGCGCCTGGTCACGATGACCGAGTTCGAGGACGCCAAGGACAAGGTCATGATGGGCGCTGAGCGCCGAACCCTTGCCATGAGCGATGAGGAGAAGCGCAATACCGCCTATCATGAAGCCGGTCATGCCTTGGTGGCCATGGTCGTGCCGGCGGCGCATCCGATCCATAAAGCGACCATTATTCCGCGGGGCCGGGCACTGGGCATGGTGATGCAGCTTCCCGAACGGGATGAGATTTCGATGTCCTATGAGCAAATGACATCGCGATTGGCGATCATGATGGGGGGACGGGTCGCCGAAGAACTCGTATTTGGAAGCAAGAACGTGACCTCCGGTGCCAGTTCGGACATCAAACAGGCGACGCGCCTGGCCCGTGCCATGGTGACCGAATGGGGATATTCCGACAAGCTCGGTAAGGTGGCGTATGGCGAGAACGAGCAGGAAGTCTTTCTTGGCCATTCGGTGACGCAAACCAAAAACGTCTCTGAAGAGACCGCTCAAACCATCGACGAGGAGGTTCGGCGGCTCGTCGATGAAGGCTTCAATGAAGCCAAGCGCATCCTGACCGAAAATGCCGATGATCTGGAAACCATCGCCCAGGCGTTGCTTGAATATGAAACGCTGACCGGCGATGAAATGAAGGATCTGCTCAAAGGCAAGTCGCCGGTGCGCGAGACCGATGACGACGACAGCGCGCCTGTGCGCACCTCCGCCGTGCCGACGGCCGGCGGGTCCAAGGGAAGCGACGACAAGGGCGACGAGCCGGATACCGGAGACATGGAGCCGCAGCCGCAATCTTAGGCGTGGGGCGTTCGGTATTGCCGTGTCATCCCGTGCGCTGCGCAGCACGCAGTGACGCGCCGCAGACACGGGGACCCAGCAATCACACTCGGCGGTCCGGAGGGATCCCGTGTCTGCATAGCAGCATATAAGCCGCCGATGACGATTGCCTGACGATCGGATTTTGATCGGGCCGATAGTGATCAATGTCTATTCGGATGTGCGGCTTGCCGGTGGATTGAGCCGAGTCGTTATAATCGAACACACTTTTTGAACACCTTTCGGTTAAACCTTGATGTAAATTTATGGGCCCTGCCGGCGTACAGGCGGCGCCGGCGCCGACAGGGTATACGGAGACGAGGTTAGAATGACGGCGACCTTTTTTGGGACCGACGGAATTCGGGGCCAGGCCAACAAATTCCCGATCACGCCGGACTTGGCGTTGAAGGTCGGTATGGCGACCGGCCTGGTGTTCACCCGCGGAAACTTCCGTCATCGTGTGGTGATCGGCAAGGATACGCGGTTATCCGGCTACATGCTGGAATCGGCACTGGTTGCCGGATTTACCGCCGTTGGCATGGATGTCTTCCAACTCGGGCCGCTGCCGACCCCGGCCGTTGCCATGCTGACCCGCTCGCTCAGGGCGGATATCGGGGTGATGATTTCCGCTTCCCACAATCCCTATCATGACAACGGCATCAAGATCTTCGGGCCCGACGGCTTCAAGCTATCCGACGAGGTGGAGGCGGAGATCGAGGAATTGCTGGAGAGCGACATGGCGAACCGGCTGGCCGAGTCGGCGCAGATCGGACGCGCCAAGCGGGTCGATGGCGGGCGGGAGCGCTATATCGAATTCGCCAAGCGCACTTTGCCGCGCAATCTCGATCTCAACGGTCTGCGCGTTGTCGTCGACTGCTCCAACGGCGCCGCCTACAAGGCCGCTCCGGAGGCCTTGTGGGAATTGGGCGCGGAAGTCTTCTCCATCGGCGTGGAACCGGACGGCTTCAACATCAATGCCGATTGCGGGTCGACGGCGCCACAGCGGCTCTGCGCCAAGGTTCATGAAGTGCGTGCGGATATCGGTATCGCGCTCGACGGGGATGCGGACCGGGTGATTGTCGTCGATGAGCGCGGCAACATTATCGATGGCGACCAGTTAATGGCCGTGGTGGCCGAAAGCTGGAAGGCGGATGACAGGCTTGCCGCGCCGGGGATCGTCGCCACCGTCATGTCCAATCTCGGCCTGGAACGCTATCTGCAGAGCATCGACCTGCAGCTTGCCCGCACTAAGGTGGGCGATCGCTATGTGGTGGAGCACATGCGCGAGCACGGCTTCAATGTGGGCGGTGAACAATCCGGCCATATTATCTTGTCCGATTACACCACGACGGGTGACGGGCTGGTCGCGGCGTTGCAGGTGATGAGCGTGGTGCGTCGGGAAAACCGGTCGGTTTCGGAAGTCTGCCACCGCTTCGACCCGGTGCCGCAGGTCTTGAAGAATGTCCGCTACCGGTCAGGCCGCCCGCTGGAAAATGACAGCGTCGTGGCGGCAATCGATGCCGGGCGTTCGCAACTCGGCGATAGCGGCCGGCTGGTCATTCGCCCGTCAGGCACCGAACCGCTGATTCGGGTGATGGCAGAGGGTGATGACGAACATCTGATTCGCCAGGTGGTCGACGGAATTACCGAAGCCCTGGACAGCATCGCGGCCTGACCTGCAACTGCCACGATAATTTGCCGGTCGACGGCGGAGGCCGCCTGCGGTGGTTATTTCGGCGATCGATGCGGGCTCGGCGCAGTCCGGGATTCAAGCGATATTTAGCGGAATTTGGTTATACTTAACAAATGTTTAATCTTAAATTTCGTGGTTAATTGTTAGGGTTAAGCTTGCCTTAACCGTTGTTGTCCATAGTTGCCCTCGGTTCGAGTGGGTCCGTGTCGCCAAAAGGTCAATCGGACGTTGAGAAAGAGGGCATTTGGATTATGTGCAGCCTAAAAATCACAGCGATCACGGTCGCGGCGACAATTGGTTTCGCAACGACCGCCATCGCAGCCGATATGCCGGTGATTGAACATCCGCCGGCTGTCGTACCCGTTGAAATCGGATCCGGATGGTATCTGCGTGGCGATATTGGTTATTCGCACCTGAGCGATCCGGACATGAAATATCGCTGGTATAATTTTTCCAATACCAAGGGCAATGGTGCGTTCCTTATCGGCGGCGGCTTCGGCTATGCCTGGAACGAGTGGTTCCGCACCGACCTGACGATCGATTGGCGCGGTCGCTGGGCCCTGAAAGGTTTGTTGCCATGCGGACCGTGCGGCGGCTACAGCTATGAAAGTGTTCGCCTGAGCGCCTGGACCTTCTTGGCCAATGCGTATTTTGACTTCGGCAACTGGAACGGCTTCAAGCCCTATATCGGTGCCGGTGTCGGCGCGGCCTACCTGACGGCTGGTAAGCATATCGGCATTAATCCCGGTTTTCCGAACAACTACTTCAACAGCCAGGGCAAATGGAATTTCGCCGGCGCGCTCATGGCCGGTGCGTCCTACGATATCAACGAAAACTGGAAGATCGACGGCAGCTATCGCTACCTGTGGCTCGGCGATACCTATTCTGGACTGGATCCGACGGGCAATCTGTTCGGCCGGGTTGAGTACAACAATCTTGCCGCCCATGAATTCCGCATCGGCCTGAGATATCTCATCTACTGATCGGGACACCGGCAAGGCCGGCATCCAGATCGCCATAACGCCCGGCGCGGTGGAGATGATCTCCGCCGCGCCGTTATCGTTTTTGCACCAGGCACCGGCCTGCCTTCGCCCACAGGCACAGCGCGTATTTGCCCACTTGACCGGACCGTCGTGATTGCGTATGCCCCGCCGCGGGACACCCCTCCCCAACGAGGGGCGACTATCTGGAAGGGTAGCGACATGACAGCTGATTTCCCCAAGCCGGCGGCTCGGCCGGCCAATCCCCGTTTTTCATCCGGACCTTGCGCCAAGCGACCGGGCTGGTCGCCGGAGGTGCTTCAAAATGCCGTTCTCGGCCGCTCCCATCGCGCGCGCCCGGGAAAGGACCGGCTGAAACAGGCGATCGATCTGACCGCGGAGATCCTGCAGGTTCCCGACGGCTACCGGGTCGGCATCGTGCCGGCATCGGATACCGGTGCGGTGGAAATGGCGCTCTGGTCGCTGCTTGGCGCGCGCCCGGTCGACATGCTGGCCTGGGAATCGTTCGGGTCCGGTTGGGTGACGGATGTCGCCAAGCAATTGAAGCTCGACGATGCGCGGGTTCTGCAGGCCGACTATGGGTCACTGCCGGACCTGTCGGCGGTGAATTTCGACCACGATGTGGTGTTCACCTGGAATGGCACGACCTCCGGCGTCCGGGTTCCCGACGGCAACTGGATCCCGGGCGATCGCGGCGGCCTGACCCTCTGTGACGCCACGTCGGCGGCCTTCGCCCAGGACCTGCCCCTCGACAAGCTCGATGTGGTCACCTTTTCCTGGCAGAAAGTGCTCGGCGGCGAGGCGGCCCATGGCATGTTGATCCTTTCGCCGCGCGCGGTGGAACGGCTGGAAAACCACACGCCGCCCTGGCCGCTGCCGAAAATCTTCCGCCTGACCAAGGCCGGCAAGCTGAACGAGGCGATCTTTACCGGCGCCACCATCAATACGCCGTCGATGCTGTGCGTGGAGGATTATCTGGACGCGCTGAACTGGGCCAGATCGATCGGTGGTCTCGATGGGCTTCGCGGCCGGGCCGATGCCAATTTTGCCGTCCTTGACGATTGGGTCGGGCGGACCGACTGGATCGATTTCCTGGCCGTCGAGCCGGCGACGCGGTCGAACACATCGGTGTGCCTGACCATTGTCGACCGGCGCATTACGGCGTTGGCAACCGGTGACCGGGCGGCGTTTGCCAAGAACATCGCCGGCCTGTTGGCGGAAGAGGGCGTGGCCTTCGATATCGGTTCTTATCGCGACGCGCCGCCGGGCCTCAGGATCTGGACCGGCGCCACGGTGGAGGCAACCGATCTGCAAGCGCTGACCGCGTGGCTCGACTGGGCCTTCGCCGTTTGTCTTGCGGGTCGCGAGGCGGCAGCCTGAGCGGATCCGCACTTGACTTTAATTCTTACGGCGGGGCGGTGTTAGCCACGATCTCGCCCATCGATGATCCTAATTTTTCTGGAGCTTTCCCATGGCGGCCAAAGTCCTTATTTCCGATAAATTGTCCGAAACGGCGGTGCAGATCTTCCGTGACCGGGGCATCGATGTCGACTTTCAACCGGAGCTGGGCAAGGACAAGGACCGGTTGTTACAGGTGATCGGCGGCTTTGACGGGCTGGCGGTGCGTTCGGCGACCAAGGTCAGCGAAAAGGTGATCGCGGCCGCCGGCAATCTGCGGGTGATCGGCCGCGCCGGGATCGGGGTCGACAATATCGATGTGCCCAAGGCGACGGCCCGCGGCATCATCGTCATGAATACGCCGTTCGGCAATTCCATCACCACCGCGGAACACGCGCTCGCCATGATGTTCGCGGTGGCCCGCAACATACCGGCCGCCGATCACGCCACGCAAGACGGGGTATGGGCGAAGTCCAAATATCTCGGTGTCGAAATCAGCGGCAAGACCTTGGGCGTGATCGGCTGCGGCAATATCGGATCGATCGTCGCGGAGCGGGCGATCGGCCTGAAAATGCGGGTGATCGCCTATGACCCGTTCCTGTCGCCGGAGCGGGCGCGGGACCTGGGCATTGAGAAGGTGGAACTCGACGAATTGTTCGCCCGCTCCGACTTCATCACCCTGCATACCCCGCTCACCGACAAGACCCGCAATATCATCGACGGCGATGCGATCGCGGCAATGCGTGACGGTGTGCGGATCATCAATTGCGCGCGCGGCGGACTGGTTGACGAGGCGGCTTTGCGGGCGGCGCTGGAAAGCGGCAAGGTGGCCGGGGCGGGCATGGACGTGTTCACCGTCGAGCCGGCCACGGAGAACATCCTGTTCGGCGCGCCGAACGTGGTTTGCACGCCGCATTTGGGCGCCTCCACGTCCGAGGCGCAGGAAAACGTGGCGATCCAGGTCGCCGAACAGATGTCGGAATACCTGCAATATGGCGCCGTGACAAACGCCCTCAACATGCCGTCGATTTCGGCGGAGGAGGCGCCGAAACTGACCCCGTTCGTGCGCCTGGCCGAGCAACTCGGATCCTTTGCCGGGCAATTGACGGAAACCGGCATTACCGGAGTGCGCATCGAATATGCCGGCGCGGTGGCCGATATGAATACCAGGGCCCTGACATCCGCGGCGCTGATGGGGGTGTTGCAGCCCATGTTGCAGACGGTGAACATGGTGTCCGCGCCGATCGCGGCCCGCGAACGCGGTATCCACGTGGAAGAGGTGCGGCGGGCCCAGGAAGGGGCCTACGAGACCTATATCCGCCTGACCGTGGTCACCGAGCGGCAGGAGCGATCGGTGGCCGGCACGGTGTTTTCCGACGGCAAGCCGCGCATCATCCAAATCAAGGGTATCAATCTGGAGGCCGAATTGGGGCCGCATATGCTCTATGTCACCAACGAGGACAAGCCGGGATTTATCGGCCGGCTGGGCACGCTGCTCGGCGATTCGGAGGTCAATATCGCCACCTTCAATCTGGGCCGCAAAGACCAGGGCGGCGACGCCATCGCGCTGATCGAGGTGGACGAACCCGTGAAAGGGCCGCTGCTTGCGGCGGTGGAATCGATCGCCGGCGTGGTGCAGGCGAAACCGATGGCGTTTTGATCCGGTGCACACCCGCAGACTGTGTTGTGCTCCGGTCCCGAACCTACGAGATTCACACTTCCGCAGCGCGTCTTACTGTCATTGCCCGGTCGAGCCGGGCGACGACAGGAACGGTTGGTTTGATGTCGAAATCGATGACCGCTTCCGTGATGAGACCTAGCCTTGCCGGAAGTCAGTTCGGCTCGATATGCCTCTTCCATGAACCCAACGGTGCTCTGCCGATTGGGCAATGTTCGCCAGCGGATGTGTGAAAGCCGCAGGGCTCGACCGGGGCATCCGGTAACCGCCGCGGCTGACCGACGGCAATTTGTGGTAAGTTAATAGTATTAAACAACAAATTCATTGATTACCGGGTTGCCGGGTCAAGCCGGGCAATGACAAATGAGCAAGCGGGTAGTGCTTGCGACCTTCCGGTCAAGCCGGGTTTCCCCTGGCCCGATGTCGGCCTTTTGGACGGCCCGAGATCACCTTCGCCAAACGGCCGTCAATGGCGATCAACCCGATAGTGATCAGTGCGATCCCGAGACAATGGCGTGGCAGGAGGACCTCGCCGAGGACCAATGTGCCCAAAAGGATTGCGGTGACCGGGATCAGGAACGTCGTCAGCATCAAGTTGGTGGCGCCGGCGATCGCCAGGATCCGGTAGAACAGAATATAGGCGAAAGCGGTGCCGGGCAGGGCGATGGCGAGTACGGCGAGCCACGTCTCGATGGTCGGGCCGGCGAGCAGCCACGGCCGGTCGACAAAGAGGGCGACCGGCAGCATCAACAAAGCCGAGGCGGTTAACTGCCCGGTTGCCGCCACCAGTGGCGGAATCTGCCGGAAGCGGCGGCCATAAACGCCGGCAAAGGCATAAGAGAGCGTCGCCAGCACCACCGCCAATTGGGCGATCAGTTGGGCGGAGAGACCCGACAAGGCCTGTCCACCGATCATGGTCGCGACGCCGGCAAATCCAAGTAGGACGCCGACCACTTTCAGCGGCGTCACCTTTTCATCCCGGGTCAGGAAATGGGCCACGACGACGGTCAGGATCGGGGTCATGGCGTTGAGCACGGAGGCCAGGCCGGCGCCGATCTGGACCTGGCCCCAGAAGATCAGGCCGAAGGGGATGACATTGTTGATCAGACCCATCACCAGGAAGGCGCCGAACATGGACCAGTGCCAGGGGAACCGAATGCCAAGCCCTTTCAAGACCACATGCAGCGCCGCCGCCGCGATGGTGACGCGCAGGAAGACCAAGGTCATCGGCGGCAAATCGGCGAGTGCGATCTTGGCGAAAAAAAACGTGCCGCCCCAAAGCACCGACAGGAGGATCAAAAGCCCCCAGGCGGTATTGGTCATGCGAACCGGATCGGTCATCTCGTGCTCCTGTGCCGTGAATTGCCGCTCTACACCGTCCTGGCGCGGCCGGCCACCCGGTTCTTGCGGCGTGCCGGGGTGATGCCCTATTGACACCGTATTCGTGCGGTTTTTTACGCCGCCTTGGGGAGCAGAAAGGAAAAGCGATGCGCTTACATTTAGTTTCCCTCGCCATAATTGCGATGACCATTGCCGGCGCCGAGGGCGCTGAAATTGCCGCCCCATCGACAGTCGAAGCGGTGACCGTCTATCCCGACGGCGCCACCGTGACCCGCACGCTCAAAGTGGAATTGCCGGCCGGCGCAAGCTCCGTATTGGCGACCGACTTTCCGGCCGGGCTCGATCCGAGTTCCCTTCGGGTCGCCGGCCAGGGCGGTGCGGCCATTCAGATCGGCGGCGTCGACAGTCGGCTTGTCCGGCCGAGCCTCGATCCGGACAAGGTCAGCGCGATCGAGGGCAAGATCCGAACCTTGGAGGACGAGATCGACCGGCTGGACGGCACGATTGCCGCGGCGGAGGCGCAGCGCAACTTCATGGACAGCCTGGTGCGCAGCCTGACCCGGCCGGTGGGCGGCAAGGACGCGCCGCCGCAATTGGACCCGTCGCATTGGTCGGACGCCCTGCAATTGGTGGGCAAAGGTCATGCGGATGCCCATGCCGTGATCCATGGCGCCCGCCAGCAGCAGCGGGACATGCGGCTGCGGATCGAAGAGTTGCGCCGGCAAATGAAAACGGATCCGGGGCGTCGCCAGCCCCATCGCGACATCCGCGTGGCCGTCAACGCGGCTGCCGCGGGTACCGCAGAACTGCAGATCACTTATCAAATTCATGGCGCCGGATGGGAGCCCGTTTACGCGGCAAGACTGTCGATCGGGTCCGAGCAGCCGGCGTTGGAACTCCTGCGGCGGGCCGTCGTTCGCCAGCATACCGGTGAAGCCTGGGACGAGGTCCGGCTGACCCTGTCGACCACCCGGCCAAGCGGTGCCACATCGGCGCCCGAATTGCGACCGCTGCTCGCGATGCTGGTCAAGGACGTGCGGCAGGGAGCTTTGCGCAAGTCTCGCAAGCGGGCGGATACCGAATCCGATGACGTCGGCATGATAGCCGCGGAGCCGGCGGTGGCAGCGACCGAAGAGATGCGCGATTCGTCGGTCCCGGCCCGCAAAGCGTCGCAACAAATGGCACGTCTGGAACTGGCCGGCTTCAACGCGGTCTACAAAATCCCCGGCCGGGTGACCCTGCCTTCGGGCGGCGACACCAAGACGGTGACCATCGCTGCCCATTCGGCGAAACCGAACCTGGTCGTACGCACCACGCCGGAGCGGGACCAGCATGCCTATCTGCATGCCGCCTTTACCCATGAGGAAGAGGCGCCGCTGCTGCCCGGCCGTGTCGCTCTGTTCCGGGATTCGGTCTTTGTCGGCAACGGCTATTTGGACCTCACGTCAAAGGGACAGGAGGCGGAACTGGGCTTTGGCGTCGATGACCGGGTCGCCGTCCGCTTCACCGAGACCGACCGCAATACCGGCGAGCGCGGCTTGTTGTCGTCGAGCCGTATCGATGAGCGACATTTTGCGATTCAAATCGAAAACAACCACGACCGGGCGATGCGGATCGTTGTTTCCGGTCGCGTCCCCTATACCGAATCGGAGGATATCGAGGTCACGTTCGCTGACAAGATGACGCCGCCGACCGACAAGAATGTCGATGACAAGCGCGGCATCATCGCCTGGGACCACGAGTATGAGGCGGCGGAAAAGAAGACGCTGACCCTGGCCTACCGGCTGACATGGCCGGAAGATCAGCAGATTGTCGTGCGGCCGGGAAGCTGACCGGCACGCGGTAGCCGGCGCCGAATGCGCCGGCAAAACGCAAAAAGTCGCGACAAAGGCTCGTTTTTGTCGCTTGCAGACTTTATAGTCCCACCGTTATCGCCCCGGCCGAAAGGCTGGGGCGAACCATGTCCGGCATTGGACCATCGGTCCGTCAAATGATCTCGTGTGATCGCCCGATGCTGTCGCCGGAAAGTGCGGAGGAAGGCAATGGCGAACGTGGTTGTCGTCGGCTCGCAATGGGGCGACGAGGGGAAGGGCAAGCTGGTCGACTGGCTGTCGAGCCGTGCCGATGTGGTGGTGCGCTTTCAGGGCGGCCATAATGCCGGGCACACCCTGGTGATTGACGGCGTCAGCTACAAGCTCAGTCTGTTGCCGTCCGGTGTTGTGCGCCCGGGCAAGCTTGCCGTGATCGGTAATGGGGTTGTGCTTGACCCCCATGCCCTGGTCGAGGAAATCGGCCGCCTTGCCGAACAGGGCGTTGCGGTGAGCCGGGACAATTTGCGGATTGCCGAGAATGTCAGCCTGATTTTATCCCTGCATCGCGAACTCGATGCCTTGCGCGAAACCTCCAAAAGCGGAACCCGGATCGGCACGACGCGCCGCGGCATCGGCCCGGCTTACGAAGACAAGACCGGCCGGCGCGCCATCCGGTTGATGGATCTTGCCAATCTGCCGACCCTGCCGGGGAAAATCGAACGGCTGCTTGACCACCACAATGCCTTGCGGCGCGGCTTGGGGGTGAACGAAGTCGATCCGGCGGCCCTTCTTGAGGAATTGTCCAGCGTCGCCGACCAGGTGCTGCCCTACATGGACGCGGCCTGGCGGCTGCTTGACGAACAGCGGCGCGACGGTGCGCGGATCCTGTTCGAGGGTGCTCAAGGCGCGCTGCTTGATGTGGATCACGGCACCTATCCCTTCGTCACGTCGTCGAACACGGTCGCCGGTCAGGCGGCGGCCGGATCCGGCCTCGGGCCGTCGGCGATCGATTATGTGCTGGGCATCACCAAGGCTTATACAACGCGGGTCGGCGAGGGGCCTTTCCCCACCGAACAGGACAATGAGGTCGGCCAGTTTCTCGGCGAGCGCGGGCGGGAATTCGGTACGGTGACCGGCCGTCGCCGGCGCTGCGGCTGGTTTGACGCGGTGCTGGTGCGTCAGACGGCGCGAATCAGCGGAATCAACGGCATCGCGCTGACCAAGCTCGACGTGCTGGACGGCATGGAGGAAATCAAGGTGTGTGTCGGTTATCTCCTCGATGGCGAGCGGATCGATTACCTGCCGGCGTCCCAGGGTGCCCAGGCGCGGGTGGAACCGATTTATGAAGTGCTGCCGGGCTGGTCCGGTTCATCGGCCGGTGCGCGGACCTGGAACGACCTGCCGGCGCAGGCGGTCAAATATGTGCGCCATATCGAAGAATTGATCGACGTGCCGGTAGCACTGTTGTCGACCAGCCCGGAGCGTGACGATACGATCCTGGTTCAAGATCCGTTCCAGGACTAGTGTGTCGTATCTCTGACCCACCACACTAGTCTGCTGTAACTGGATACCTGGGATAACCGGCAATAGATCGGCGCGTTTTGGCTTGCGTTCGACGGTTTGATGGGCGATGACCCTGTATCGTGGTCACAACAACGCCTGGATCGTGGAATATTGCTGAACAGGCCAATGCGGGCTTGAAATGGACTAGGCACACTCTACCATGGCTTGCCATAGCCGATGGGACGGTTGGTTGGATCGTTGATTCCTCACGCCGGTTGCCCACATATGGCCGCGAAACAGAATTGTGACGGAGCTTGTTTTAGAGAACGCGGATGGCTGACTATTACACAGTCTTGAAACGCGCTGTCACCGCGCTGCCGGAAAATTCCGGGGAATTGCGCCGTGACGTGTACGAAAAGGCGCGCAAGGCGATCATCCGTCAACTGGAGGGATTCGAGCCGCCGCTCAGTCCGTCGGAAATCACCCGGCAGCGACTGGCGCTGGAAGAATGCATTCGCCGGGTGGAGGCGGAAGCCGCGCGGGAAGCGCTGGGTCTTGGAACGGCCACCGCGGCGCCACCATCGCCGCTGGAGCCGGCGCCGTCGCCGGCAGAGACATCCGCGTCGGAGGACGAGGTTTCCGAGGAGACCGAGGCGCAAGCACCGGAATCGGACAAGGCGGCCGCGGATGCCGCCGCCGACAAGCCGGCCGAATCAGAAGAAGTCCCGGTCGATGCCGACAGCGAGCCGCCGCCGGCGGAGTCTTCGGAATCCGAGCCATCGGATGACGGTGATGGCGAACAAAGCGTATTTCAGCAGGCGATCGCGGAGGCGGAGGCATTGGGCAATACCGCCGCGCAAGCAGGCCGGTCGGCCCGGGCGGCCATTGCCGGGAGCGATGACGACGACACGGAACCGGAAGAGATCCGTCACGAGCCGGTATTGGCCGGCGATGCCGGCAGCCTGTCGGCCGCTGACGACGACAAGCCGGAGGCGCGGGTCGAACCGGTGATCGCCGGCGCCGACGATGGCGACAAGCAAGGCGATGATATCGAGGCGGCAGCCGAAGATGCGCTCGATCCCCTGCCGGGTGGTGATACGGTCGACGATGGTGCGCCGAGCCGGATGCCGATGATTGCCGCGGCTGTCGGACTGGTGCTGTTGGTGGTGGCCGTCGGGGCCTTGATTTATTCGCAGCGCGACCTTTTGAGCGCGATCACCAGTGATGAGGATGGTGCCGCCACGACGACGTCGTCGGGATCGACAACAAGCAGCGCGGAGGACTCAACCGACCTGTCGCCGAAGAGCACGGATCGTTTGCCCGGTTCGCCGGAGGATTTGAAGGCGGAGGGTGTGCGCAAAGTGACCACGACCGTCATCATGCCGCCGTCGGATGATGGTGGCGACGGGCAGGCGACGCCGTCGCCACCGGAAGTCAGGAACGTAACGCCTGGCGTCGGTGCCGAGGCGCCAACGGACGAACCCGCACCGGCGCAATCGACGGATACCGAGCCGGCGACGCCGGCCACTCCGGAATCGGAACCGGCCGCCAGCACTCCCCCAGCCTCCGAGGTTGCGGCCGCGCCAAGCGATAGCGCGGCGCAACCGGAGGCTTCGGCATCGTCAAGCAGCGCGGTCGTGGCGCAGGGAGCCATTCTCTACGAGGAAGGCGCAACGCCGTCGGCCACGGGTGCGGCCTTCAAGGGTACGGTGGCTTGGGACGTTGTCGACGAAAACAGCCAGAACGGTCCGGTCTTGCGGGCGACGATCGATATCCCCGACCGGTCGATGAAGGTGGTTCTTTCGATCCGGCGCAACACGGATACCAAGCTGCCGGCAAGCCACATGGTGGAGATCCTGTTCAATCTGCCGGAAAATTTTGCCGGCAAGGGCATCGGCAATGTGCCCGGATTGATCATGAAGATCACCGAGGAAGCCCCGGGGGAGGCGCTGGTTGGTGCTTCGGTACGGGTTGCCAAGGGATTATTCTGGATCGCCCTGTCGTCGACGGCGACCGAGCAGGAACGCAATGAACAATTGCTCAAGGATCGCGCCTGGATCGATATTCCGCTGCTTTACGACAATGACAAGCGGGCCATCCTGACCCTTGAAAAAGGCAATCCGGGCGAACAATCCATCGACAAGGTCTTCACCGCATGGTCCGGCGGCTGACGGGGAGCCGTGACGGCGAAAACAGTGTGCTCCGCAGGGCTCGGCTACAAACTCGGACCAACCTTTCCGATTGCTTTTCACCGGACGGCCGCGCGCTAGGTAGGGTGCATGACCGACGCTGACATATCGGACAAGCCGGACGCGATTGCGGTTGAAACCCGGTCGCTGACGGTTTCCAAATGGGCCAACCTGTTCATGGGGGCTTGCGGGATCCTGGCAGCCTGGCTGTCGAATTCCGAAGCGATCATGCTGGACGGCCTGTTTTCCGGTATCGGCTTCCTGTCGGCCATATTCGCGGCGCGGATCCGGCGCTCGGTCGACCGGCCGCCCGATCGCCGGCGCCCGTTCGGCTACGCCGCCGATGAGGCGCTTTACACCACGTTCCGCTCCCTGTCCCTGCTGGGATTGATCCTGTTTGCTCTCGCTTCGGCCTTGATGCGCATTGCCACTTATGCGCTGGGTGGCTCGGTGCCGGAACTGGTCTTCGGGCCGATCATCATCTACTTCCTGGTGATCTGCGCCACCTGTTTCGGGTTGGCCACACTGCACCATGTCAATTGGCGTCGCGGCGGCAAAACCAGCGAGATCCTGAAATTGGAAATGCAGGCAGCGATCGTCGATGGCGCGATCACCGCCGGTGCCGGAGCCGGCCTGTTGGCCATTCCATTTCTTGAAGGAACGGCGTTGCAATGGATCGTGCCGATCGGCGATTCTGTGGTCATGGTCTTTTTGTGCGGCCTGATTACCTTTCACCCGGTCTATAGTTTCCGCCGCAGCCTAGCGGAACTGGCCGGAATCAGCGCCGGGCCGGACGCCGTCAAGGCGGCGCGTCGGTTGGTGCGGGAGATCGCCGGCGACCGCGGCATGCGGGTGGTCGACGTCTCCATCAATCGGCTGGGGCGCAGCCACACCATCGTCGCCTATATCGATCCGGAAACGGCGATCACCGCCGATGCGGTCGATGATCTGACACGGGCCCTGGATACCGCCGCCGCCGGCACGTTCAGCGATGTCCGCATCTATGTGATCGTTTCCAGGCATGATCGGGCGTGGAACCCCCGTGATAATGATGGCGGCGCGGACGCGGCCTCGGCGGCCGCCGATTAACGCCCCGGATGAATGCCCTTGCAAAGGGGCGTGATCTGGGCCATGACTAATCCCGTTCCGAGGGGTGCTCCCAAATGAGCTGAGACGGTGCGTGCGACAGGCGCGGCGCCGAACCCTTCGAACCTGATCCGGGTCATGCCGGCGAAGGGACGGGACTTCCAGTCTTGACAAACCCTTGCATCGGCGGACCGCGACAGAGCGCGGAGGGTGTCGATGAGGATGATCGTTTCGGTCGACCGGCATGTCGGAGGAGCCGTCCCGTTCCCAATAATGATCATGGTCGGTCGATGACCGTCCTCGGCCATCAGACACCCGTCCTGCGCACCATCACCGTGACGGCGCTGCGGATCGTGCTGATCGCGGCGGTGGTGATGGGGGTCTGGCAGGGCGTGGTGACGGTGACCGGCGCCCCCCATTATATGTTGCCGCCACCGTTAAGGGTCTTGGCGACGATCGGCGCCGAATGGCCGTATCTGATGCGCCATGCGGGAACCACGGCGATCGAGATCCTGCTCGGCCTGGCTTTTGGTGCGGCGTTCGGCGTCGCCACAGCCTTGGTGATGATCCTGTTCACGGCGGCCCGCCGGCTGGTGCTGCCCTTCCTGATTATTTCCCAGGCCCTACCGGTCTTCGCCATCGCGCCGATCCTGGTCTTGTGGTTCGGCTACGGATTGGCGTCGAAAGTGGTGATGGCGGCATTGATCATCTATTTCCCCGTGGCGTCTGCGACTTACGACGGTTTGGCGCGTACCGATCCCGGCCTGCTGGATCTGGCCAATTTGTGGCGCGCCGGCCGGCTGCAGCGCCTGGCCCTGATCCGCTTTCCTGCCGCCTTGCCGTCGCTCGCCTCAGGGGTGCGCGTCGCCGCCACGGTGGCTCCGATCGGCGCCATTGTCGGCGAATGGGTCGGCGCTTCGGCCGGGCTCGGCTTTGTCATGTTGCACGCGGTGGGGCGCATGCAGACGGACCGCATGTTCGCGGCCCTGTTGATCCTCGGTGCGATGGCGCTGGTCTTAAGGTTTGCCGTCGACTTCGTGCTGTCACGGCTGCTGCCATGGATATCCGAACATCACGGCTTCAACGAAAGGACTTCAGATGATTAAGAGACTTGCGGCGGCCGGCGCGCTCGCCCTGATGACGACCCTGACCCCGGCCGCGGCCGCCGACAAATTGGTGGTGCTGCTCGACTGGTTCGTTAATCCGGATCACGCGCCGTTGATGATCGCGCAATCGGGCGGGTATTTTGAACGCGCCGGCCTGGAAGTCGAGCTTGTGCCGCCGGCCGATCCCAGCGCGCCGCCGCGGCTGGTGGCCGCCGGTCAGGCGGATATCGCCATTTCCTATCAGCCGAACCTGCATCTGCAGCACAAGGAAGGTCTGCCGCTGACGCGTATCGGGACGCTGGTGGAAACGCCGCTCAATTGTCTGGTGGTGCTGGCCGACGGGCCGATCAAGAAAATCGCCGATCTGAAGGGGCGCAAGGTCGGGTTTTCGGTCGGCGGGTTCGAGGATGCCCTGCTCGGCATGATGCTCAAGACCCACGGCCTGGCGCTCGACGACGTGGAATTGGTGAATGTCAATTTCAGCCTGTCTCCGGCGCTGATTTCAGGACGGGTGGACGCGGTGATCGGCGCCTTCCGCAATTTCGAATTGACCCAGCTCGACCTGGAGAAAAGCAGGGGGCTTGCCTTTTATCCGGAAGAACATGGAGTGCCGGTCTATGACGAACTGATCTATGTGGCGCGCAAGGCGGCGGTCGGCGACGACCGGTTGTCGCGTTTTCTGGGTGCCGTGGAAGCGGCGACCATCTACCTGACCAATCATCCGGAAGCGGCCTGGCAGATGTTCATCAAGGCGCATCCGGACTTGAACAACGAACTGAACCGGCGCGCCTGGTTCGACACCCTGCCGCGCTTTGCCAAGCGCCCGGCGGCGCTGGATGTCGGCCGCTATGAGCGCTTCGGGGCGTTCATGAAGATGCAGGGATTGATCGACACCGTACCGGCGGTCGCCGACCTGGCGACAACGATCCGGTAGGGGCTGGTGGCGTCTTCGTGATGCGTCGGTAGGTCGAAGAGCGGAGGGATAATCCGCACCGCCGCATCCCCCCCTCCCTAACCCTCCCCCTCCAAGCAGGGGAATCGCACATGAGTAATACCAAGGGCGTCGGGGTATGAATCTCGGGGGGATTCCCAAATCAGCGGTTTTCTGATTCAAGGTTGGCAAAGGAGATTTCCGATGTCAGCAGCCTTGCCTTTGCGAACTGATTTTGATGCTGCCCGGCTTCGTGCGCTTTCGCGCCGGTGTGGCGATGCCAACCAGAGCCGGCGGATGCTGTCGATTGCCGCGGTGTACGACGGGATGAGCCGGGCGGAGGCGGCAAAGATCGGCGGCATGGAGCGCCAGAGCCTGCGCCGTTGGGTCATCCGCTTCAACGCGAAGGGTCCCGATGGTCTCACCGACCATTGGTCGTCCGGTCCGGCCCGCCGGCTGAGCGCGGCGCAATTGCGGGAGCTTGCAACGATCGTTGAGACCGGCCCTGACCCGGCGGGCGACGGTGTCGTGCGCTGGCGCCGGGTTGATCTTCAGGCAGTGATCAAGGAGCGCTTCGAGGTCGCGTACTGCGAACGCTGGGTGTCGCAGATCCTGCACGATCTCGGCTTTTCCCACATCAGCGCGCGTCCGCAACATCCCAAACAGGATCAACGCGTGCTTAAGGCGTTTAAAAAAACTGGCCGGCAACACTCGCCGCCCACATAGCCGACCTGCCCGCGGGCACGCCTATCGAGATTTGGTGGCAGGACGAGGCCAGGCTCGGGCAAAAGAACGGCCGGACACGCATTTGGGCACGCAAGGGAACCCGCCCCCGTCTGCCGGCTGACCAGCGCTATAAAAGCGCCTATCTGTTCGGCGCCATTTGCCCGGCGCGTGGCGTCGGCGCCGCGCTGATGCTGCCCAGGGCCAATACCGGCGCCATGCAATTACATCTGGATGAAATCAGCCAGTGCATTGAACCCGAGGCTCACGGCGTGGTCCTGATGGACCGGGCCGGCTGGCATACCACCGGCAATCTCAACATCCCGGCTAATATGACAATCATTTTGCTGCCATCGCGGTCACCGGAGCTCAACCCGGTGGAGAACATCTGGCAGTACATGCGCCAGAACTGGCTCTCCAACAGCGTCTTCGACAGCTATGAGGCCATCCTCGACGCAGGATGCACGGCATGGAAAAAGCTGACAGACAATCCCCAAACAATCAAATCAATCGGTATGAGAAAATGGGCCCACAACGTTTAAACTCCGACTCCTCTGGTATAATTTATGTCTTGTATTTTTGTTTGGTTTGGATTCTTCAAGGTTTCCTGATTTTTCAGGAGGTCTTCATGGATACGTTTTTCAGCATTTTTTCCGCTTTGCCCGATCCGCGGGATTATACGGCGCGTCACGACTTGTGCGAGATCCTGTTTATTGCCCTGGCAGCCAGCCTGTGCGGGGCGCAAAGCTGTGCCGAAATGGAGGAATTCGGCAAGGCCAAGCGGCCTCTTCTGGAGCAATTCTTGACCCTGGAGCACGGCATTCCCAGCCACGACACCTTCAGCCGGGTGTTTCGGCTGCTCGATGCAACCGCCTTCAGCACCATCTTCATGCGCTTTATGGCCGCCTTCGGCACGGCGGCGAAGCTGCCGGCGGCGCGCGGGGTCGTGGCGCTCGACGGCAAGAGCCTGCGCCGGGCCTACGACAAGGGCCGCGCCCATATGCCGAAGATGATGGTTGCCGCCTTTGCCGAGCGAACCCGGTTGGTTCTGGCGCAAACCGAGGCCCCGGGCGGCCGGGAGAGCGACGCGGCGCTGGAGATCGTGTCGCTGTTGAGCCTGAAACACTGTGTGGTGACCGGCGACGCGTTGTATTGCAACGCCAAGATCGCACAGGCGATTTGCAAGGCGGGCGGGGATTATGCGTTGAAGGTGAAGGGCAATCAACCGAAGCTTCTGGCCACCGCCAAGGCGGCCCTTGCCGCCGCCGACGAGACGGCGAGCCGGGCCGAGACCGTCGATCGCGGCCATGGCCGCCACGAGCGGCGCACGGCCCTTGTGGTGGCGTTGCCGAAGACCGCCAAGAGCCCCCTGACGGGCCTTCAGGCGGTGGCCCGCATCGACAATTGGCGCGGCGAGGCCGGCAAACCAGCCACGACACCCATTGGGTCGCCTTGTCGCGCTGCTTTCCAGCCAGCGCCGTCTTGCAGATGGTGCGCGCCCATTGGGCAATCGAAAATCATCTGCATCGGGCGCTGGATGTCGTCTTCCAGGAAGATTTGTCGCGCAGCCGCAAAGGCAACGCACCGCGAAATCTGTCCACCTTGCGCCATCTGACAATGAATATATTGCGAGCCCATCCGAAAAAAACTTCGCTCAACATGAAACGACAACGTGCAGCATGGGACGATACATTCCTCATCGAACTCATGACTCATATGCGATAGCCCTGCCCTCCAGGGGGGAGGGAATTATGCCCAGGTTGGATCAACGGCCTTGGGAAGGATCGGAAACGCCTAGCCGGTATTCCGGACAGTCAAAACCGGCACGGCTCAATTCCCTCCCCCCTGGAGGGGCAGGGGAATCGCACATGAGTAATTTATGTCTTGTGTTTTTGTTTGGTTTGGATTCTTCAAGGTTTCCTGATTTTTCAGGAGGTCTTGATGGATACGTTTTTCAGCATTTTTTCCGCTTTGCCCGATCCGCGGGATTATACGGCGCGTCACGACTTGTGCGAGATCCTGTTTATTGCCCTGGCAGCCAGCCTGTGCGGGGCGCAAAGCTGTGCCGAAATGGAGGAATTCGGCAAGGCCAAGCGGCCTCTTCTGGAGCAATTCTTGACCCTGGAGCACGGCATTCCCAGCCACGACACCTTCAGCCGGGTGTTTCGGCTGCTCGATGCAACCGCCTTCAGCACCATCTTCATGCGCTTTACGGCCGCCTTCGGCACGGCGGCGAAGCTGCCGGCGGCGCGCGGGGTCGTGGCGCTCGACGGCAAGAGCCTGCGGCGGGCCTACGACAAGGGCCGCGCCCATATGCCGAAGATGATGGTTGCCGCCTTTGCCGAGCGAACCCGGTTGGTTCTGGCGCAAACCGAAGCCCCGGGCGGCCGGGAGAGCGACGCGGCGCTGGAGATCGTGTCGCTGTTGAGCCTGAAACACTGTGTGGTGACCGGCGACGCGTTGTATTGCAACGCCAAGATCGCACAGGCGATTTGCAAGGCGGGCGGGGATTATGCGTTGAAGGTGAAGGGCAATCAACCGAAGCTTCTGGCCACCGCCAAGGCGGCCCTTGCCGCCGCCGACGAGACGGCGAGCCGGGCCGAGACCGTCGATCGCGGCCATGGCCGCCACGAGCGGCGCACGGCCCTTGTGGTGGCGTTGCCGAAGACCGCCAAGAGCCCCCTGACGGGCCTTCAGGCGGTGGCCCGCATCGACAATTGGCGCGGCGAGGCCGGCAAAACCAGCCACGACACCCATTGGGTCGCCTTGTCGCGCTGCTTTCCAGCCAGCGCCGTCTTGCAGATGGTGCGCGCCCATTGGGCAATCGAAAATCATCTGCATCGGGCGCTGGATGTCGTCTTCCAGGAAGATTTGTCGCGCAGCCGCAAAGGCAACGCACCGCGAAATCTGTCCACCTTGCGCCATCTGACCATGAATATATTGCGAGCCCATCCGAAAAAAACTTCGCTCAACATGAAACGACAACGTGCAGCATGGGACGATACATTCCTCATCGAACTCATGACTCATATGCGATAGCCCTGCCTGGAGGGGGAGGGCTAGGGAGGGGGGGGATTCGGTCCGACAATTGCGGGTGTCAGGGTTATGTCGCTCCTATCATTCCGCCGCAGCCGGCAGTTCGGCGACTTCGCCGCGCGCCGGGTAGTCGTTTTTCAAGACGAAATCGATCGCCGGGGCGAGGGCTGCGAGGTCCGGGCGCAGGAACGGCATCGACTGTACAGACGTGAAGAACAAGGTGCCGTCGGCGCGGACCAGGAACAGGCCCGGCTCGGCGAACAAGGCCGGTTCCTCGACGCCGATCGAGGTCTTGCCGCGGCCGGTGGAGATATAAAGCCCCCAATTGCGGGCGGTATCCAGGCTCAGGCCATAACCGAGCGGCAGGTCGCCGAGCTTCCAGTCCTCTTGTGCCTTCTTCGCCCGGTCCTCAGGATCCGATGACATGGCCACCACCTTGACGCCGCGCTCGGCCAGATCCGGCAACAGGCGCACAAGCTTGCCCAGATAGGCCTTGCAGATCGGACAATGATAGCCGCGATAGACGACGACCAGCGTGAATGTGTCCGGATTGTCATCGGCGAGGCGAAACTGGCCGCCGCCGACCAGGTCGACGGTCAGGTCGGGAACGGGCTGGCGCGGCATCAAGGGTGAGGGCTGGGACATTGTGTGCCTCGTTGTTACGGCGTAGAACTCGCCCAACACATAGCGCGCGGGCGCACCAACGCGAACGACTTTCTCTCACGTTGCCGTGAAGGGGTAGAGGCAAAGGGCTGTCTCAAAGAGCAATTATAAAAGTACCACCGTCATCCCGTGCGCATTGCAGCATGTAATGCTGCCATGCAGACACCGGGATCTCCTCCTCGATACGCGGAGCCTGACTGCCGGATCCCGTGTCTGCGCAGCACCATTTCATGGTGCAGCGCGCACGGGATGACACGGCCCAATGATGGTCAGGAATACGGTAATTCGGTGCCCGAGCTTTGAATGATCTTGTCTGATCGTTTGATGCTCTAGCTGTCTTGCAGCACCCGGGGGCGTTCGGCTTCCGCCGCGCTTTTCTTGACCGCCTTTTGCACCTTTTCGAAGGCGCGCACCTCGATTTGGCGGACCCGCTCGCGGCTGACGCCGAATTCGGTCGACAATTGTTCGAGCGTGATCGGATTTTCGGACAGGCGGCGGGCCTCAAAGATGCGCTGTTCGCGCTCATTGAGCACGCCCATGGCGTCTTTCAGCAATTGCCTGCGCAGTTCCAGTTCTTCCTGCTTGGCGAGCACGGTTTCCTGGTCTTCGGTCTCGTCGACCAGCCAGTCCTGCCATTCGCCGCCCTCCGATTCGGCGCGGATCGGCGCATTCAACGACGTGTCGCCGGCAAGCCGACGGTTCATGGACACGACCTCGTCCTCGCTGACGCCAAGCCGGGTGGCGATTTCGTTGACCTGGTCGGGTTTCAGGTCGCCCTCGTCGAGGGCCTGGATCTGGCCCTTGATCTTGCGCAGATTGAAGAACAGGCGCTTCTGATTGGCCGTGGTGCCCATTTTCACCAGGCTCCAGGAGCGCAGGATATATTCCTGGATCGCCGCCTTGATCCACCACATGGCATAGGTGGCAAGGCGAAAGCCGCGTTCGGGATCAAAGCGTTTGACGGCCTGCATGAGGCCGACATTGCCTTCCGAAATGACTTCGCCGATCGGCAAGCCATAGCCGCGATAGCCCATGGCGATCTTGGCCACCAGGCGCAGATGCGAGGTCACCAGATCGTGGGCCGCGTCGGAATCCTCGTGCTCGTGATAGCGCTTGGCGAGCATATATTCCTGTTGCGGTTCCAGCATCGGGAACCGCCGGATTTCGTCTAAATATCGGGATAATCCGCCCTCGGCGGAAGAAATGACAGGCAACTTAGCTTGGGCCATAAAGTGCGCCCCCTTCACTTAAGTCCTTGGAAAACCGCCGATTTTCGCGCCTATTTGGGCGCATACCGCACGGTCCCGGCACCCGATTCGGCATGCCAGAATACCCAATATAGGAAGAAATTCGGCAAAAACACGACCCCGTGCCGACAATCACGTCTTTATGATCGGGGCATATGTCGGTCAAATGCGTCCAATAAATGCTGCAAATCGGCCGGTGGCGGACTTTCAAAGCGCATGATTTCATCCGTCACCGGGTGGCGAAATTGCAATAGGCCTGCATGCAGGGCCTGGCGGGTAAAGCGCTTGATCGGCGAGGCCAACGGCTGCGGCAGCCGATTGGCCTTGGTCTTGAAGCCGGCGCCATAATCGGCATCGCCGATCAAAGGATGGCCGATATGGGCCATATGGACCCGGATCTGATGGGTGCGGCCGGTCTCCAACCGGCAGTCGACCAGCGCGGCGATCGGATCACCATCGGCCAAGCTAAAGACCTTCGCCGTTGCATAATGGGTGACCGCATTCTTGCCGCCGGTTCGCAACACCGCCATTTTCTGGCGATTGTGGTGGGCGCGGCCGATCGGCGCGTCGACGGTGCCTTTCGCCGGGTCCGGCGCGCCCCAGACCAGGGCCAGATAAGCACGGCGCAGGTCGCCGGTGCGGCCGTGATCGGCGAATTGCGCAGTCAGGCCCTGATGGGCTTTATCGGTTTTGGCGACCACCAGGAGGCCGGAGGTTTCCTTGTCGAGGCGATGCACGATACCCGGCCTGCGGACGCCGCCAATGCCCGACAGGCTGTCGCCGCAATGGGCGATCAGCGCATTGACCAGGGTGCCTGTCCAATTGCCGGCCGCCGGATGGACCACCAGGCCGGCCGGCTTGTCGATGACGATCAGGTGGTCATCCTCGTGGGCGATATTAAGCGGGATATCTTCAGGCAACGGCGTCGCCGGCTCCGGCGGCGGCAGCACGACGGTCACGGTCTCGCCCGCATTGACCCGGTAATTGGGCTCCACTATCGTGCGCCCGCCGATCGAGGCCTGGCCGGCCTTGATCAGCCCCTTGTAACGGTTGCGGCTCATGGGCCCGGCCCGGGCGGCCAGAAACGCATCCAGGCGGGTGCCGGTATCGTCGTCGGTGACCCGGGCTTCGATAATGGTTTCCTCTTCCAAGTTGGCGGACATGACCGGTCCAGATCCTGACGATGATTTCGAGGCGCCGCTTGATCCGGCGACCGCCAATATCCAGCGCAAATTGCGCATCCTGATCCTGATTGGCAGCCTGACCATGGCGGTGGGTTTGATTGCCGTGTTTTCGGCGATCCTTTACCGCACCGTCAAGAGCGAAAGGGTGGTGTTGCCGGTCTGGGCGAGTGGCGAAATGCTGATCGGCAGCAAGTCGCGGGTGATCGGGTCGAGCCTCGACGGCGACCGGGCGATCCTGACGATCGACACGCCACAAGGCAGCGAGATCATGACCCTGGATTTAAGGACACTGACCGTCATCAGCCGGGTGAAGCTGGTGCCGGAGCCTGAATAAGCCTTGTTTCAAGGCGTTTGAAAAGCTATATCCACGAAGTCCCGCGCAACCGCGCCCCCATCGTCTAGCGGTCTAGGACGCCGCCCTCTCACGGCGGAAACAGGGGTTCGAGTCCCCTTGGGGGTGCCATTTCGTACCCTCCATTCAATTATTTCAACGACTTAGATGGCGATTTTGTCCAGCTTTCCGGTTTGCTGGACAATTTTTGTTCCGGTTTCGTCCGCTCCAACGCGGTCATCGCGTCGTCCGCCAGGCGCCGCTGATCGGCTTCGTTGACGTATCTCGATACCTCCTGAGCGCTCCTGTGCCCGGTGATCGCCATGATCTGGCGGTCGGTGCAGCCGGCCTCTGCCAGGCGGCGAGCCGCGGCCTTGCGCAGACCATGTGCCGAGCATTGCGGTAATCCGGCCTCGTCGCATCGTTTGCGGAACCAGTTGCCAAAACCATTGGCAGTAAAGGGGTGGCCGTACTCGGTGACCAGAAAGGTCAGGTCGGTGCGATGTATAGCCCGCAAGGCGGCTTTCAACTCGGCGTGCAAAGGAATATCGATGACGGTGCCGCTTTTTTGCTGGTGAACGCGAAGATAATCGCCGTCGATATGCTGGTGACCGAGGCGCACCACATCTGAGCGCCGGGATCCGGTATAGAGCAACAGGGCGAAAGCCAGATGCGCCTTGCCGCCGCGCGGGTGGCGTTGGACGTAGGCCTCAATTTCGTCTTCGGACCAGGTGTGGTAACCGCCACTGCGGATCTTGTAGGGCTTGATATAGCGGGTCGGATCGTCGTTGCGCAGGCCGATTTCGATGGCAAAGCGCATCAGGGTGCGCAGGCGCTTCAAAAAGGTGTTGGCAGCTGATGGTGTTACAGCCATTTCGCCCATCATCTGGGCCACGTGACGCCGTTCCAGGCGAGCGACCGGCTTATTACCTTTTTTCCGGCGAAACCGTTCCAGAATGCCGCGATAGTTCTTCTGGGACACCGGCGACAGATTCTTGAACTGGGCCGAGCGATAATAGGCCATGATCAGGGCCGATATCGTGCCCGGCCTGGCGCGTTCGGCACCAATCGGCGGCGGAGTGTCGCTCAGCGCCTCGTGATACTGGCGCATAAACTCATCGGAATAGGGAGTGCCGGTCAGGTAACGATCAATCCGCCCTTTGCGGAAGCGCACGCGGGCCTTGCCGCCCTTGCGGTCCCGGTTCCATGAGCAATATTTCGGCAGGCTACGACGGTTCATCGTCCTCATCCCACGGGTTCGGTTCATCGGCGCCCGGATTGTCGCCGGTAAAGGCGGCATTCCAAAATACGATCTTGCCGCTCACCGGATCCACTTCCACACGCGACGGCTCGATGCCGGCTTTACGAGCGGCAATCAGCGTGCGCGTGATCTGGGCCTGTGTGGGTGCGGACTGGGCCATCTCCTACACCTCCACGTTATCCGGGCGGCTGCCCAGCGGCGCCATATTGAGCGGGGACAGGTATTCGTTGCCGCCGTCGATACCCGACAGGTTTTCCCAGGCGCGGATTTCGTTCGGGTTCAACCAGCCCCATTCGCGGCCGATGCGATAGGCCTCGTAGCGGGCCTTAAGGTCGCCACGCAGGAGGGCGGCAAGGTCGTGCTCAATGAACAGGCGCTTGCGCTCGCCTTCGGTTAACAACGCCGCATTCATGGCTTGCTCGATGCGCCTTGCCCAGGGCGCCAGGCAGCGGACCACAAGGGCGCGGGATTCCTCTCCGATGTTGGAATAGGTCGCGTCGTCGGTGATGCCGACAACTGACGGCGGCACGCCGAAAATGCGGGCAATGTCCAGGTTGCTCAGCTTGCGGGATTCCAGGAATTCCGCGTCCTTCGACGGCATGGAGAACGGCTTGAATTCGGCGCCGCCGTCGAGGACCAGGAACTGGCCGGCATTGAGACTGCCTTGGAACTTTTCTGCCGCGCCGGTTCGGAATTCGTCGCGCTTTTCCTTGGAAATGCGTTCGGGGAAAACGAACGCGCCGCTCAGCTTCATGCCGTTCTTAATCAGAGACGCGGCCTGGTCGTTTTCCGCCAAGGCGCGGCCGAAGGTCTCGCGGGCGATCGAAATCGGCGATAGGCCGATCTTGCCGTCGCGGGACCGGTAGCGAATGTGCAAAACCTCATCGGCAAGCAGGATTTCGGCGCCGCCGTCGGTCGGCGCATGCCGGTAGCGCAGGCGGCCGGAGCGCAGTTCCTCGACGGTAACGGCGGTCGGGATCAGCGGCCGGAAGGCGGTCGTCTGGCCGCGGCCGTTGACGTCGATCGCGGCATAGGCGTTGCCGTAAATCGCGACGCTGGCGACCATGAATTCGTGCGCTTCAAAGGCGGTCTGCCGATCGTTGGGCGCATCCTTCAAGGCGTGGTAGAGCGGATGGTCGGTGGCCGGCTCGCGGCCGCCGTTCTCGGTGCGGCGATAGAGCACGCGGGGCGTTGCGGCCAGGTTCT
Organism: Rhodobiaceae bacterium; assembly: GCA_965224185.1. GTDB lineage: Bacteria > Pseudomonadota > Alphaproteobacteria > Rhizobiales. The sequence goes on from OZ245042.1 coordinate 3,435,127, forward strand.
CGGCAATTGTCTGAATGCAGCGCAAAGCGACCGCATGGCCGCTGGCGCGGTCCGGAGTGACGGTCACACCGGCGGCCGACTCGCGGATGCCGAAATACTCAGACAGATAGGGATCGGAGGAGACAACCGCACGCCGTTCGCGGCCGAATAGCCGCCTAAGAATATTCATGGTCCAACTCCAAAATCCTGAGGCGATAGCCGGCATGGTGGCGATGCAGCGCCGGGCGGCCGGCGGCCAGGGCACGGCGGGCAACACTGGTTTCCGGATAGGCCGGGTTCGGGGTGATCGTCACATCGTGCAAGGTCACGTCGACCAAGGTCCGTTGTGCCGCCCCATCGTCGGGATAGGTCCAGGCGTCCTCGTTGGCGACGAAGGCGAAGGACGCGCCGGCGATATCGCCTCGCTCGACGCTCACCAGCAGGTCGCGGCCGATGGTGGTCGGCGGGGTGTCGATGGAAAACTTCAGGCCGCGCTCATCCTCCGCCAGGCGCAACGTTCCGGCCGTCAGGCGGCCGAGCACGGCGCGGCTATCATGGTCATAGAGCGCCACCACGTCACCGCCGGCCGCGAGTGACCGGGTGAAGGCGCCGGGCCTGATGATCTCGGTGAAGCCGCCCAAGTCCTTGGATGGGGTGTCGAAGACGGCCGCATAGCCTTCCAGGCGGCTGCCCGCGGCGCGTAGCTCAAGGGCTGCGCGGCGTTCGGCGGTCATGGGCTCACCTCCCGATACGGGGCAATCAGGCGGTCGACGGCCATGGGCAGCACCCGGCCGCCAAAGCCGACCGTGACGGCCTCGCGGTTTTCATACCAATGGCCGATCAAGAGCAAGGCCGCCTGGTGGACCGGGGCGGGCAGCGGGTCGACCGACGTATCGACGCCGATCGAGCCGATATGCTCGATCGCGGCGTCGATCAGGTCGGTAATCACCGAGTCGTCGTCGGCGGAGTCGACCCGCAAATGCGCCTTGGCCTGCTCCAGGGCTATGGTGCCCATCAATCGATCTCGGCGTAGGTGAAGGCCTCGGTATGGCGGACGACCACATCGGCGTCGAGGAAGGCGTGAACCAAAAGGCCGCCCTTGCTGGCCACGTCCGAGTGGTACGGATTTGCCAGGATGTCGATGCCGGACCAGTAACCCAAAACGAGCTCGGACCACTGGCCATAGATCAAGGCGTTCTTATCCGAACCGACGCCGATATCGGCGGGCACCTGGGTGGTCACCTCCACCCGTTCGCCGTGGAAGATTTCGGCCATCGGGATCACATGGCCGTCGGCGTCCTTGGTCTTGCGGGCAGCCTTGGCAACATTCGGGTTGGTCAGGAAGGCGCGGGAACCCATCACGTCATCGATATCGAGGGCGGCGATCATTTCAGCGGTGATATCAGAATCAAGGGCTCCGCCGGTGGTGGCCGTGACGCCGGCATCAGCGAGGACGCCGACCGGCTCATTGGCGCCACCGCCCTGGATGGCCGCCGCGTCAAGGGCCTGGGCGAGAATGAAGCCCAGATCCCGGCGTAGCAGGTCTTCGATGGCCGTTCCGGACTGCAAATTCATGCGCCGGCTCAGTTCGTACTCGCCGGACACCGTTTTCGGCCCGATGGACACCTTGTCAAAGGTGGCATCGGAGCGGGTGGCGTCAGTGTGCTCGGCGATCCAATGGGCGGTGCCGGAGGCGGTCAGTTTCGGCAGGTCCTGATCGCCGACCAGATTGCGCAGCACCGTGGCGCCCATCTGCTCAATGCGCAGGGCGGGGCGAAAGCGGTCGACCGGGTCGCGCACGTCGGTTTGAATGAGGGCGCTGCCGGTGGTGGTGGTGACGGCGCGGGCCTCGCGGCCAAGGATCAATTCGGCGGGCACGTAGAGGCCCTGCGGCGTCCGGCCGTTGCGGCGGGCGAGTTCCTGACTGACTTCTCGTTCCCGTCCGAAATCGCCGGCGGCGTTGGGCTGCTGGGCGGCGATGACGCTGGCAAGCGACACGGCGCGGCACTCGCTATCGAAATCCGGCGTGCCGTCGACCGGCCGGGCGTCGGCCCGGCGCTCCATGTCGGCGAGGGCCTCGGCGCGCTTGATTTGATCGCCAAGGGCTCGGACTTCCGATTCCAGGGCGTCGAACCGGCTGCGTTCGTCGTCGGTCAGGTCGCGGTTTTCGGTTTGGGCGTTGTCGTGGAGGATGCGCAACTCGGTGATTTTGCCAGCGCGCTTTTCAATAAGCTCTCGAAGTGTCATAGATGTTGATCCTTTGTTGCTTGCTAGTGACTGGGATAGGCTCGCTCGGCAGTGTTTGCAGACGGTGCCGGGCGGGCCGCTTTGGCTCTTTTAATGTGTGCGATCTGGGCTCCTCCCGCGATTGAAAGTGGTGATGAAATACTCATCGTCACGAATGGCTGAATACTGACTGACCACTGCGGCGATCATCTCGTCGACGGGGAAAAGGCGAATGCTCGCCCCGATTTGACGTGGCAACGGGTGGTTCTGCATATCCTCGATCGATGTGCTGCGATCGATAAACATGCCCGAAAGTGCCGGCGCACCGTCCTTCTCAAAAAAAGCAAATTGGTAGATCAGCTGGTTGTCCTCGACATCGAAGATATCGATGTCATGGTTCAAAATGCCGTCCAGCCGCAACGCAGCGACTTCGGCAATTTTGGCCGCCTGCTCAATCGGAAACATATCCGCGCGCAAATAGGCGATTGTCCTCGCCTCGACGAGACTACGGAGGCTAAAAGTACGCCGAGCACGCTTCCTAACGGGTGTCGATTGGTTGATGATGTATCCCCGATCCGCCCAATTTTTTATATCGCGGGGCAATGCAATACCGTGATTGAAGGCCTCAAAGGCCTTCAATGAGAGCCAAAAATGGTCCAGGTCATCGCGTAGAATCGGCAACATGGCGAAACATTGGATCGTACCGAGCTTATTGTCAACAGGCTCGAAATAAGCCTAATGTATTTTGTCCACAAGAACCTGAATTGCTACGGGAACTCCAACCCGCGTTGGCGCCAACATCCGTCAAACGCCGCCTTCGCTATCTTCTTCGCTGCCGTCGTCCTCTTCATTGCCGTCGTCCTCATAGCCCTGCTCGCCTTCGAAATCCGAATCGCCGTCGATTTCGTCGAGCAACAGGATCATCAATTCGATGGCGCTTTCGATGAGGGTGCGCATGCCGGGCCTGAATTCGATGAAAGTGGAGGCAGACTCGTCCTGTGCCCGCAAATGCATGGTCATTGCGTTGCTCCTATGGTATTGTGTTATAAATTTAGAACGACACTCTAATAACAGAGCAAAATGAAAACATCAATACAAAATAAGAGCCGTGTACTAATTTATTCAACTCAGTGCAAGATGGCTCGCGCGGCCCTGGGGCTAGGAATTCGCGATTTGGCAGAAATCGCCAAGGTGGCTCCTGCTACGATTTCACGGCTAGAGGCTGGCGAGGAACTTAAAGAACGAACGCTTGACGCTATCCGCACAGCCTTGGAAACGGCAGGCGTCGAATTCATCGACGAAAATGGCGGCGGGCCGGGGGTGCGGTTGAGGAAAACCGTCAGATAATCATAGCGGACGGTTTGATTGGCGATAGTATCTCGCCTATGGCGATTCAATATGTTCCCACTCCACGAACAGTTGTTCTTTGCGATTACAGTCGCGGCGGTTTCAGAGAACCGGAAATGATCAAGCGCCGGCCGGCACTGGTACTGTCGCCGCGTCTTCCCCATCGGGACAACCTGTGTACTGTCATCCCGTTCTCGGGGACCACCCCACCGAGAGATTTCGCCTATGTAGTGCGTATTGAGTTCGAAAATCCGCTGCCGGATCCCTTCCCACAGGCAATCTGGTGGGCGAAGTGCGATATGCTCGCCACTGTCGGGCTAAATCGTCTGGATTTTTTCAAGACGCAGCGCGACCAGAGCGGTAAGCGAAAGTATATCCAGCCGAAAATTTCTGAGGATGATTTCGGCAGAATCCGAAACGGCGTGCTTGCGGCAATTGGCCTGGTTACTTGACATTAACGAATTTAGCGTCACATTAAGGGTGATTGCTCGCGGATTATTCCGTTGAGCCTCAAGACCTCCTCGTGAGGCCGGCCCCGCCACGACGATGACAAGTCCGGCGGGGTTGTCGTTTATAGGCTGAAAACCAACGGCCCATCCACCAAACAACTCGGCGTCTGATCCTCATATCGGCGGGCGGCGCCTAACGCCATCACCAGGGCAACCAGGCCGTCGATGCGCTCTCGGGAGCGGTTCTTGTCGAGTTTGCGGTTGCCGCTCGGATCGGTGGTGACGACGGCATTAGCGGCGTTCCAGCGCAGCACCGGATGGCCGCCATGGCGCAGGCGGTTCTCGATCATCTTCCGTTCGAAAAACTCGATCGCGGGTGACATGGAGCGGTAGCCCTGGCCGAATTCCGACAGGTCGATCTCGATATCCTCGTTTTGCAGCTCGCGGCGCAGGTCCTTGATGCGCCAGCGATCATAGGAAACGGTGGTGATTCGGTAGAGTTCGGAGATCTCTCTCAGCCGATGCACCACATAGCCGTAGTCGACCGACGGGCCGGGGGTGGTTTCGAGATGACCCTGCCGAACCCAGGTCGTATAGGGCACCCTGTCCTCATCCTCCTTTTCCCGCAGGCCCTCCCGCGGCAGCCAGAAGAACGGCAGGATATCGAACGCCCCGTCATCGTCGGGGAAGGCGAGCACGAGGGCCGTCAGGTCGCGGGCGGCGGAGAGATCCAGGCCGCCGAAGCACCGCCGGCCGGCAAGGGCGGCGATATCGATCGGGGCGCCGCAGGCGTTCCATTCGGCGGCGGAGATGAACCGGGTTTCTGAATCGATGCGCTGGTTGAGATAGAGATTGCGGAAGGCCGGTTCGAAGGTGGGCAGCCGGCGGGCGCGTTCGGCGGCGGCGCGCATTTCGTCCAGCGAGCGGAAGTCGTCAAGCGCCGGGTTGCAGGCGAACCAGGTGGCTTCGTCCCAGGGGTCGGCGTCCGGCGGGGCGGCGAAGACGCGGCCGAAAAAGGTTGGATCGTCGACGATGCCGGTGTCGATCTTTTCGGCGTAGTCGACCAATTCGCTCATGGGGTGATGGTCGTCGGCGGCCTGTGTGCTGATCACGATGCCCAAGGGTTCCGATCGGGCGCCGGTGGCGGTCTGCAGGGCGTCCAGCAGGTGACGATTCGGCACTTGCGCCAGTTCGTCGAAGATCCACAGGGATGGGGACAGGCCGTGCGCCTTTCTGGCATCCGATGACAGGGACCAATAGACCGTGCCGGTGTGCTGGTCGGTGATCATGCGCTTGAACGACTGGACGTTGACGCGGCCGGCCAGGCGGGGATCGGCCTCGATCATGGCGACGCATTCGTGAAAGATCAGCGCCGCCTGGTCGCGATCGACGGCTGCGGAATAGATTTGCCCACGTTGCTCGGCTTCCGGTCCCACCAGGTGGGCGAGCACCAGGCCGGCGATCAGGCCGGTCTTGCCGTTCTTGCGGGGCATGGAGACAAGGGCGGTGCGGACAATGCGCCGGCCGTCTTCGGTGTGCGGACCGTAAATGCCTTCGATAATCTCGCGCTGCCAGGGCCGCACAATGAAGGGCTGGCCGGCAAGGGCGCCCGACGTGATGGTCAACCCTTCAATGAACCGGACGACGCGGTCAGGGCGGCTCAGGCCCTCTTCGCGCCAGGTTTCCGGCCGCAGAACCGGGGATGGCCGGTCGTCAAACAGGTCATCCCGGTGCCCGCCGGCAGGATTGGCATTCGGTCCGCGCTTGCCCATGGAAATCGCCCCTACCAAATCTCAGGATAACTCTTTTCTCAACTTACGCCCACTGGTCCCCGCTCCGGATCCCCCGTGATCGGAGGCGCCCCCGGTTTCGCCGGCATGGAAGGGGTGCGCGTCATCGATCGGGTTGCCGTCAATGTCGCAGCCCTTGAAGGCGACGCGCTCGCGGTCGCCGAAGGCATAGGGGTTGTCGCGTGCGTTGGTCTTGACGCTGTGGCAACTGGCGCACATGGACATAAGGCCATCAAGCGGCGGAAAGATTTCGCCACCGCTGCGGATGGCGAGCCGATGGTCGACATGGGTAGCGGGCACTGTCTTGCCCCGGCGAGCGCACACCTCGCAGGTCGGCCGGTCTGCCAGCTTGGCGAGGCGAAGCCGCTGCCAACGGGCGGTGGTGTAGGGCCATTTGGCCATGTCATTATCCCTTGCATCTACGCCCCCACACCCCCTTAAGGGGGGTGCGGGGGCTTGGAGAATCTATAAGCGCTGTTGCCAGCGCATACCGATCCGTTTACACAAACCGTAGGCCTGCATAATCAGGGCTGAATGAGATCGGCAAGGCGTGCTCCGCGTGCACGACCTGAGCGTCTTGCCGGTTCATTCTGACGGCTGATCGCCGCGAGGATCGATCACAAAAGCGGCCGGTGGTCGGCGCCCCTCAAGCTCCTAAACGCGCACCCTATATCGACGGCACGACGACGCAGGATTTCACGTCCTGTCCGAAATCGTCTTGCCGTCCAAGGGCCGTTTGCTGGAGCTTGAACGGGTACGCTTGTCCGTCCCGCCCGTCTTTCTGCTTCTCAATCTTCGCGGTTCGAACACCGTCCTCATGGGTGACCTTGATCACGGTATCGGCGGCGGCCAGAAGGGCCGTATGTCCGCGCATGCCGCGACCGGGATCTTTGCCTTGATGGTGAACAACCAAAACCGTTGCGTTCGTGGCCTCCTGGATACGTTCGATATTCCGGATGAAAGAGCTCACGTCGCGCATGTCGGCATCGTCGCCGCCGGCCATGACGCGCGTGAGGGTGTCGATGATGATCAAGCCGAGCGGGGCGTCCATTTGCTCGGACCAGGCTTGAAGGTCATCCACAAGATGGGCGACGTCGGAATCGGGTGTCCGCAGGTCCATCGCATCGGGCACGAGCACGAACGGCGCCTTGTCGCCCTCCCCAAGTTGCCGGCGCCACGCTTCCATGCGCAAGCCAACACCCCGGCCGCCTTCGGCCGCGATGTAAGCCACCCCGTGACGGCGGACCCGCTTGTTAAACCACATGCGCCCGAATGCCAGGCAAAGCCCTAAATCGAGTGTGAAGAACGATTTTCCGCAGCCGGCCGCGCCATAGACCACGCCAAAACCGTTCGCCGAAATTGTCTCTTGAATGAGCCATGAAAGCGGTTCAAGAGTGTGCTCTTGCCCGAACCAGATGCCGCGAAAATGGGTTGTCGACTGGCACCAATCCGGGGCGGCATCAACGAGGGCGTGGAGCTGGTCGACCGTCCCGCCGGCGGAAAGCCATTCGGACACATCACCTTTGCGGGATAGGCCGGGCAGGTGAAGCAGCCGGATCCGGGCCGCGTGTTTTTTCAGTGACCGTGCGACGCTTTCGGCATGGTCGCGTCCGGCCTGATCGTTGTCCGGCAAGATGACCACGTCGGCGCCTTCGAAGTGCTCGCAATACGCATCGCGCCATTTGCCGGCGCCACCAGAATTGCACGTTGCCGGAATGGTAAGATCGCGCAGGCTGTCTACATCCTTTTCGCCCTCAACAATGTAAACAGTCCGGTCCTGCGTAATGTCTTCGATCAACTCCGGCAATCGATAGGGGACCGGGGAAACGCCCTTGATATTCCAATGCCAGCCGCCGTTATCGTCGGGGCGCCGCTGCCGAAACTGTTTCGGCTGCATCCGGACCACCTGATAGAGCAATTGGCCGTCCGGCGATTCGTAGTCATAGGTCATGGCGATTCGCAGGTCTTTGCCGGATCCGGTGTCCGTTGGTGCGTTGCCGATTTCCGCCTGCAGCCACTCGACGGCCGCTTTACGATCGCCGCCCTTCTCCTGAATGATCAGGTCCAGAACACCGCCGCCGGATTGATCCTCGTGGCTATACCAGGTGCCCTTCTTAGGTCCGGCAATGTTGGCCTTAAGGCTACCATTGGCGCCGAAACGCAACTCGCGATCGTTCGACAACTTCCGATTTGGTTCTCCGAGAAGCCGTCGCGCGACCGGCTCCAACAGGTCGGCAAAGTCAGTCACGATGCCGCCTCCAACTGACCGGCAAGGTCGTACAAGCGCTCGGCGGCGGCTTCTTTGTCGATCAGGATGGATTCCGGGTCGCGCGACCGGTCGCTACCAATGGCAAGAACGGCATGGGCGATATCCCGGATTTCGGCCACCAATGATCCTGGACAACGCGCCGAATTCGCTTGTGATTTCAACGGGACGATATTGGCGGCTGGACGCGCTAAACTATTGCAAGATTTGACCGCAGCGACATCCCTTGGGGGTGCCACGGCAAATTTTCCGAATACATAATTGGTTGTTTTTATTGAGAAAATCAATACATGTGTATTTCGTGTTTTACGATGTGTTGAACTAAAAACGACGCTCTTAATCGGGGAGGAGCGGTTGTGACAGGGCGGATTTGCGCAATTGCGGGCCTGTTGGCCGTCCTTTGGTTGCCGACGCAATTGGCTGCCGAAACCCTGGAGAGCGGCGCCTATTCTTTCAGCGACGAACTGGGTGGGTTTCGGCTTCTCTCAGTGTCGGGTTCGGGCACTCTGAAAGACCCGATCGTGGTGGCGGAGGAGTATTACGGGCCCGGGCCGGCGGTGCTTACGATCCGCCGCTTGAAGCGGAAACGGGAGGACTGGAGCGTGGTCCCGCAACTGATCCCGGCGAGCCTCAACCTTAAGAAATCGGTGATCAATCGCAGCCGGCGTAACTGGGTCGGGTTCGACCTGGAGCTTCAGGAGATCCTGCACACGCCGAGTTCCTATGGCGACGGCCTGTCCTTCGACCAGACCAGCAAGCAGCGCAGCCGGGTGTCATCGGACCAGTTTTCCCTGGGCGAGCGGACCTTCGAGCCGAGCGACAAGGTGCAGTTCTTCGAGGGCAGCGTGGTGCCGGGCGCGGCCGCCGATTTCATAATGTTGATCACCGACAATTCGCCGATCGAGACGTTCTACCTGGTGCAGCGTCCGCATCTGGCGATGTCGGCGCTGCCGCCGGCCGTTGAACTGGTGAGGGTGGCGGCCGATGGCGGTTTCCGCCGGCTTCCGACACCGCAAAACGAGCCGGCTCGGGGTGGTCGGGCAGCGCATTCAGCCCGGTCATTTTGTCCGCTTTGCTTTTGATGACGGTTCCCCCACAATACGGTTCTTGATGATCATCTTTTGTTGGGGCAAGCCGCCATGCCGGTACTCAGCGCTGCTCAAATCGAACACTACCGGACGGAAGGATACGTCGTCCTGCCCGAAGCGGTGACCGGGGAGGAACTGGCGGCCTTGCGGGCGGATATGGCGACCTGGATCGCCGAAAGCCGGGTTCACGACAGCAATTACGGGATCACGATCAACGGCAAGCCGCGCTACGATCTCGATCCGACCCATGGACCGAACCACCCGGCGATCCGGCGGGTCAATGCCCCGGTCGAGGTGTCGGATGCCCATTATCGGGCGGCCACAAACAGCCGGATGGTCGATGCGGTGGCCGATCTCGTCGGGCCGAATGTCAAATTCCACCATTCGAAGATCAATTCCAAGCAGCCGCATACGGTGACGCCGGTGAAATTTCACCAGGATTTCCCCTTCACGCCGCATTCCAATGACGACGTGGTCACCGCGCTTTTGATGGTTGACGAGGTGACGGAGGACAACGGCGCATTGCAGGTGATCCCCGGCAGTCACCGCGGGGCCATTTACACCTTGTGGCATGACGGCGCCTTTACCGGTGCGGTGGACGACGACACGGAACAGACTTGTGTCGAAACCGGTGCCCTGGTCACCGGACCGGCCGGATCGGCCTGCCTGATGCATACCCGGTTGTTGCATGGATCGGCGGTCAACCAGTCGGATCATCCGCGCACATTGTTCATCTGCGTCTATTCGGCCGAGGACGCGGTGCCGCTGTCGCCCAATCCGATGCCCAGCCGGTTCGAAGGCGCGATCGTGCGCGGCCAGCGCACCGGGCGGGTCCGCTCGATCCCGTTTGAAATGGATCTGCCGCAATTGCCGGACGGCGCGTCGTTCTTCGAACAACAGGCGGCCGACGGCACCTAGGTTCAGGGCCGGTCATGAATCGGGTTCACTTCGGCGGTGACTTGCCGTCCGCCATTCCTTAATATCCGCTCGGCTTGCCGACGACCCGGCGCGCTTCCTAATTCTGCCGCAGGACATGGATCGCCCGATGATGACCACTCTTGCCGATTTGCTGCGCGCCGGCGCCGAGGATGCCGTTGCCCTGAGCGCACCGGACCGGGCACCGCTGACCCATGGCGGGCTGCGGGATCTCACCGATGCCACGGTCGAACGGTTGAACGGCCTGGGCATCGGCCGCGGCGACCGGGTGGCGATCGTGTTGCCCAATGGGCCCGAAATGGCGGCCGCCTTCGTGGCGATCGGCGCCGGTGCCACCACCGCGCCGCTCAATCCGGCCTATCGGGCGGAGGAGTTTCAATTCTATCTGAGCGATCTCGGCGCCAAGGCGCTAGTCGTCGCGGCCGGCAGTGACAGTCCGGCGATCGCGGTGGCCCGGTCAATGGGCGTCTCAGTCCTCCACCTGACGAGTGAGCCGGATGATCTGGCCGGCGCTTTTTCCCTGGACGGTGCCGCGGTCGGGCCTGCGGCGGCGGCCGGTTTTGCGGAACCGGACGACATCGCGCTTGTGCTGCATACATCGGGCACCACATCGCGGCCGAAAATCGTTCCGTTGAGCCAATCCAATGTGACCGCCTCAGCGCGGCATATCAGGGAGAGCCTGGCGCTGTCGGCGGACGATATCTGCCTGAACATCATGCCGTTATTCCATATTCACGGGCTGATCGCCGCCGTGCTCGCGTCGCTTTCGGCCGGGGCCAGCATCCATTGCACGCCGGGCTTCAATGCCTTGAAGATCTTCCAATGGATGAAGGATGCGCGGCCGACCTGGTATACGGCGGTGCCGACCATGCATCAGGCAATCCTGGCGCGGGCTGGGCGCAACACGGATATTGTGGAGGCGGCGCGGCTGCGGTTCATTCGTTCGTCCTCCGCCTCGCTGCCGCCGCAAGTCATGACCGAACTTGAAGCCACTTTCTCCTGCCCGGTGATCGAGGCCTATGGGATGACGGAAGCCGCACACCAAATGGCCTCCAATCCGCTGCCGCCGGCAGCCCGCAAACCCGGCAGCGTCGGCCCGGCGGCGGGCCCGGAGGTGGCGATCATGGACGAGGCCGGCGCGCTGCTCGGTGCCGATACGATCGGCGAAATCGTCATTCGCGGGCCGAATGTCACCGCCGGTTACGAAAACAATCCGGCGGCCAATGCGGAGGCTTTCGCCCATGGCTGGTTCCATACCGGTGACCAGGGGGTGATCGATGAAGACGGCTATGTGCGCATTACCGGACGGTTGAAGGAGATCATCAATCGCGGCGGGGAGAAGATATCGCCGCGGGAAGTGGACGAAATCCTGATGGACCATCCGGCGGTCGCCCAGGTGGTGACTTTCGCCATGCCGCACGACAAGCTTGGCGAGGAGGTGGCCGCGGCCATCGTGCTGCGGGACGGGGCACAGGCCGGCGAATCCGACATTAGGCAATTTGCCGGCGGCCGGCTTGCCGATTTCAAGGTGCCGCGCAGGATCGTGTTCCTGGAGGAGATCCCCAAGGGCGCGACCGGCAAATTGCAGCGCATCGGATTGGCGGAAAAACTGGGGCTTGCATCGTGAGGATCTGCATTTTCGGTGCGGGCGCCATTGGCGGCTATCTGGGTGCCCGGCTGGCGGCCGCCGGGGAGGCGGCGGTGTCGCTGGTGGCGCGGGGCCCGCACCTTTCGGCCATGCGGGACAATGGGCTGACCCTGATCAGCGACGACGAGCAACTGACACTACCCGTCGTGGCGACCGACGATCCGGCGGAGCTTGGCGAACAGGATGCGGTGATCATCGCATTGAAAGCCCATTCGGTGCCGGCGATCGTGGACGCCATGCAGCCCTTGCTTGGCCCCGACACGGCGGTGGTGACGGCCCAGAACGGCGTGCCCTGGTGGTACTTCTACGGGCTCGCCGGGGATTACGAAAACCGGCGGGTGGCGAGTGTTGATCCGGGCGGCGTGATCTGGGCCGGCATCGGGCCGGAGCGGGCGATCGGCTGCGTGGTCTATCCGGCGGCCGAAATCGAGGCACCCGGTGTGATCCGCCATGTTTCGGGGAACCGCTTTCCGCTCGGCGAACCGACCGGGCAGAAGACAGAGCGGGTACGCAATTTGGCGCAGCTCCTGATCGGCGCCGGCCTGAAAGCACCGATCCGGCCGCAGATCCGCAATGACATCTGGGTCAAATTGTGGGGCAACCTGTCGTTCAATCCGATTTCGGCGCTGACCGGGGCGACCCTGGAGCAGATTGTCGGCGACCCGGAGACCCGGTCGCTCGCCCGGCAGATGATGGTCGAGGCCCAGGCGATCGGCGAGCGGCTCGGCGTGCGCTTTGCCGTCGACGTGGAGCGACGCATTGACGGCGCCGGAGAGGTGGGCGCCCACAAGACCTCCATGCTCCAGGACCTGGAACTCGGCCGCCCCATGGAAATCGACGCCCTGGTCACCGCCGTCCAGGAACTGGGGCAAATTACCGAATTGCCGACGCCGGCAATTGATCACGTGCTCGCCCTGGTCAGGCAGAAAGCGCGGCTTGCCGGTTGTTACGGCGGAGGGTGATCGTTTCGGCCACTATAGTCCGGTTGAGCCAGTTTGATCCCGGTGGTCGTTCGAGCTGCATTGTGAAAATGCGGACATCCCAGAAGTTCCTCCCCACCCTAACCATTCAATTTGCGACTAAGATTGAACTTCGGCTGGGTACCATCGCACTAAATCGCTGGCGCGATAGAGCTGGGCGTGGCTCGGTGATTTTCCTGCCTACCAATTCGACAACCCACAGATAGAGCGGTCGCAAGCGCATCGACGGCCTTTGGTCGAGGATAGAGGTCTCATCAACCTCGTCCTGACCAAGGAGATTAGCCATGACCATGAGTACGCGTACCGACACCTCTTCGAGCATTTCTGCCCCGACACCGCTGCGCGAGCGGATGATCGAGGACATGACGGCGCGGGGACTGCACCCGCTGACGCAGAAGGGTCATATCCGCGCCTGCCGGCGGTTTGCCGCCTTCCTGAAGCGCTCACCTGACACGGCGACCTGCGAGGATATTCGCCGTTTCCAGCTGCACCTTGCAGAGACCGGCATGAGCATCTGCAACCGCAATCGCACCATGACCGGCATCCGCTTCCTGTTCCGCGTGACCTTGCGCCAGCTCGATCTGGCGGCTCAGATTTATCACCTCAAGGAGCCGGAGAGACTGCCGCAGGTGATGAGCCCCGACGAAGTCAAGCGCCTGCTGGTGATGGCAAAGAGCCTGCAGCCGCGTATTCTGCTGTCTCTGGCCTATGGCTGCGGCCTGCGCGCCAGCGAAGTGGTGCGCCTCAAGGTCGGCGACATCGATAGCGAGCAGAACATCATCCGCATCAAACAGTCGAAGGGGCGCAAGGATCGCAATGTGATGCTGCCGCCGGAAGTATTGAAGTTGCTGCGGCAATGGTGGACGGAGCGTCCAACACGCTATGACGCCGGTGTTCCACTCGCCGAGCGCTGGCTGTTTCCGGGGCGACGGCCGGGCCTGCACCTGACAGCGCGCCAGTTCTCCCGTATTTTCGGGGAGACGGCGGCGGCGGCCGGCATCAGGAAGAAGGTGACCCTGCACACGCTGCGCCACAGCTTCGCCACCCATCTTTTGGAAGCCGGCACCGACATCCGTACCATCCAAGCGCTGCTCGGCCACACCAAGCTGGACACGACGGCACTCTATACCCGCATTGCCACCGGGCGTATCGCCGCGACCGACAGTCCTCTCGACCGGCTGACTGAGAAGAAAGCAAGGCGTAAGAAGACCAAGGCCTGAACAGGCTCTCGGTCATGGCCCGTCCGGTCTTGGAGGTCGCGGATATCTTCCGCGATCACGGTCCGGCATGGCGCCGGTCACAAGCCGGCCATGTCAGTCTCGATCAGTTGAAGGTGATGAGCGCCATCGAGCGCTGCCGCACCGCGGCACTCGGTGGCCATGTGGAGCAGTGTGAAGACTGCCGCCACACGACCATCGCCTACAATTCCTGCCGAAACCGACATTGCCCGAAGTGTCAGGGCGTGGCGGCACGGGACTGGCTGGCCAATCGGCAGGCGGAGCTGTTGCCCGTCGGCTATTTCCATATGGTCTTCACGCTGCCCCGCCCGATCGCCGATATCGCCTATCACAACAAGGCGGTGATCTACGACCTCTTGTTCAAAGCCAGCGCCGAGACGATGCTGACGATTGCCGCCGATGCAAAGTATCTCGGTGCCCGGATCGGCATCACATCCGTGCTCCACACATGGGGCTCGGCCATGACCCATCATCCCCATGTGCACATGATCGTGCCCAGCGGTGGAATATCACCGGATGGCACCAAGTGGGTCTCCTGCCGGCCGACCTTCTTCCTGCCGGTACGGGTGCTGTCGCGCCTGTTCCGCCGACTGCTCCTGGCGATGCTCGCCGCCGCTCACGAGCAGGGACGGCTGGCCTTCTTCGGTGATCATCAACACCTGGTCGAATCCAGGGCGTTCAAGGCTTTCCTCAAACCGCTCAACAAAGCCGAATGGGTTGTCTATGCCAAGGAGCCGTTCGGCGGACCGAAGGCGGTGCTTTCCTATCTGTCGCGCTACACCCACCGGGTCGCGATATCCAACAGCCGGCTGATCCGGGCCGACGATACCGGCGTCACCTTCAAGGTCAAGGATTACAGGGTCGACGGGCCGGGCCGCTACACGACCATGACACTACCAGCCGGCGAGTTCATCCGCCGGTTCCTGATCCACGTCCTGCCCAAGGGCTTCCACCGCATCCGGCACTATGGGCTTCTAGAAAATGGTAACCGCGCCGCCAATATCGCAAAGGCGCGGCAATTGCTCGCCGCGCCGGACCCGCAAGAACATCAAGAACAAGGCGCCGATCAACAACCGTCTGGCCAGGACGAACCGGATGCAGCACGGCATCCCTGTCCGCACTGCGGCGGCCGCATGATCACCATCGAGGTCTTCCAAGCCGGCCAAACGCCGCGCTACCAGCCGCCGCCCGAGGGGATCGACAGCTCATGACCACGCCGATGAACCTTCCCGATACCAGCAAGACGCAGAACCACCGCAGGTCCAGTTCCGGCAATGCCCGCCCATGGTCGTGCGCCCAAAATCAGCGCCGTCAGCGCCCGATATCGTCATCCAAAGTACCAGCACGGCGGCGTTTGATACGTGCCACCAATCGGACTTCGGCAATCAGGCATGGCTTGAACCGCCCACCACGATGCCATCACCCGATCGCCAACGGCGGCGCAAACCTCAAATCCCCATAGAGCCCGCGACAAGTCCCTGCTTCACATCCCGCGATTTCCTGCCTTGGCGCTTCTCCGACGCCAGCACCCCAGCGCGCCACCATCAGCGCCATGCCACGGCGTCCGAGAAACCTGCACATGACTCTGCCTCATTAGGTTGTATTATCGGCGCAACCAAGGCGAAGCAAGCTATATGGAAACACACTTTTTGATTACATCCGGAGAGTTCGCAGCGACTCCCGGCGAACTTGACGACCAACATGACGACTACATCAATCCCGGCCTTTATGCTCTGGAATTTGCCAATTTCCTTGAAAGGGAGCTTGCACAGCGCGGCTACCCTGCAAAATTTCGCTGTCAGGAAGATTGGGGGCACTGGATGGAGTTGGAACATCAAGGAAAATTCACTCTTGCGGTTTGTTGCACGAACACAGGAGAAGAAATCGATGGGCAGGCTGAGCATCGTGTATTCCTGTCGCCGGACAAACCTGTCATTCGAATGTTCTTCAAGAAAATCGATGTTCGAAGCGATTTGGAGAAACTCGGTACTACACTTAGAGAAGTGTTGGAAAGCAGTCCTGCAATCAACAACGTTCGGATCGAGGACGCGGCTTAGTTATCTGATGGTCAGCCGCCATTCATGCATAGCGCAGCATCACGCAGTCTGGGCTCGATGCCGCCATTGCTACATCCGCCGGAACTGGCGGAGATGGATCCTGAAAGCCGCAATTGTGTGACCGGCGTCACTTCGGTTCCGGGCAAGCCGCCCCTAAATGAAGGTCATCGAACACCAAACAAGCCAGCCCAGAGGCCCGAAACCATGACCAAGATCACAATCACTTTGCTCATCACCGCAATCGCCACTACTGCAACCCTTTCGACGGCCAGCGCCGGCCGTGGCGGCTATGACCTGATGGACCGCATGAACGACGCCTACGAATTGCGCCGCACCGAAGCCGAAGGCGGGCCGTGGGTCGAAGGAAGCGCTTACGGCAATCGTGCCCGGGTGTGCCAGATCCTGCCGACCCCGGTCTTCGATCATTCGATCGGCGCCTATGTGAAGATCGATAAGAAAGTGTGTTGGTGGAGCCGCTAAGACCAATAAGAACGAGCTCCACTCGATTGAAGCCCCCGGATCCGGTCCGGGGGTTTTCAGTTGAGCGATGCGGTTTGTTTCCCGATTTGGTTCCAGACCGGATCCACGTCTCCGGTCGCCTGGACTTCGGCTTCCGCTGGGCCATATCTCCAGCGGTGGTTGTCAAACCGGGGAGCCCGGCGCTTGTATAAAAAACTCTCACTTTGGGCCGCCCTGACCGGTCTAATCGCTTTGGGCGGTATCGCGTTCGCCGGCAAGGCTGTTGCCGTGGAACGGCCGCTGCCGCGGCTTATCCTGCAGATCACTGTCGACCAGTTGCGCGGTGACCTGCCGCGCCGTTATCGGGAGCGGTTTGGGCAGGGCGGGTTCCGCCTGTTGATGAACCGGGGCACCGACTATCTCGATGCCCGGCACCGGCATGCCAATACGGAGACCATCGTCGGCCATACCACCCTGGCGACCGGCGCTGATCCGTCCGCCCATGGCATGGTCGCCAATGTTTGGTTCGACCGGTCGACCGGGGCACTCACCTATAATGTGGAAGACGAACGCTATCCGCTGCTGACGAGCGGGGCCGGGATCGACAAGCAGACCGAGATCGATCCGTCCTTGCGCGCCGCCCGCACCGACGGCCGGTCTCCGTCGGGGATCCTGGTCTCTACATTCGCCGACGAATTGATGCTGCGCTTCGGCCGGCGGTCAAAGGTCTTCAGCGTGTCGGTCAAGGATCGCGGCGCCATTCCGCCTGCCGGCCATAGCGGCAAGGCGTTCTGGTTTTCCAAGGCAACGGCCGGCTTCGTCACCAGCCGTTTCTATTATGAGAACTACCCGGATTGGGTGGCGGCCTGGAACGCCAAAAAGCTGCCGGAAGCCTATGCCGGCAAATCGTGGACATTGCTGCACGACCGGTCGACTTACATGTTCGGCGATGCCGATGACCGCCCATATGAGGCAGAATTGCCCGGCTTCGGCCGCGTCTTTCCCCATCCCTATGGGGCCGTCGATGATCGGTTCTTCACCACACTGCTGACGGTCAGTCCGGCCGGCGACGAATTGACGCTTGATTTTGCCAAGACCCTGATCGATGCGGAAGGGCTCGGCCAGGATGACATTCCAGACTATCTGGCGGTCAGCTTTTCCTCAGTCGATTATGTCGGCCATCTATTCGGGCCATCGAGCCTGGAAAGCGAAGACATGATGCTGCGGCTCGACCGGATCCTTGCCGATCTTATTTCCTTTGTCGAAAAGCGGGTGGGGCTCAATCGGACGCTGGTGGTGCTGTCGGCGGATCATGGCGGGCCTGAGGCGCCGGGCTATCTGTCGGAGCTTGGATTTGAAGCCGATTACATCCGGCCGAAGGAGTTCGACCGGTCCGCAGCGATCGCCGCCTTGAAGGCGCGGTTCGGGATCGGCGAACCGCTGATCAACACCTATTACCATCCCTATCTCTATTTGAACCGGGAGGAAATCGACAAGGCCGGCCTGGATCTTGCCGACGTCAGCCGAGCGGTGGCGCATGAGATCATGGCCTTTGATGGCGTGGCGCTGGCAATCCCGAGCAGCGATCTTGCTTCGGGCCGATTTCCGGATACGCCTGTGATTGATGCCATATTGAAAAACTATAATCCGCGGCGGTCGGGGGATATCTATATCGTGTTCGAACCCAACCGGTTCATCAACGATTTCGACGGCCTGTCGGTGGCCGTGACCCATGGATCGCCGTGGCGGTATGACAGCCACGTCCCGATCATGATCGCCGGCATGGGCATTCAAAGCCGGCGCGTCAGCCGGCCGGTGAACACGATTGCCGTGGCGCCGACCCTGTCGATGCTGGTCGGCGCCAAGCCGCCGTCAGGGGCGTTCGGCGAGGTGTTGCACGAGGTGATCGGGAATTGACGATTGCCTGGCCCGTCCGGTGACCGCCCTTGGTGTTAATCGGGCTGACCGCATCGTGATGATTTGTGAGGGTCGTCGCGATTGAAAGGTGACGGCGATGTTGCGATCTTCGGGGCAACCACATCCACGGTTTTGAACGCGATCTTTGAAAGAGTGACACGCCGATGAAAAAAATTGCGATTGTCCTCCTTGCCGGTGCCCTGGCGGCGCTCGGGTATTTGTACTGGACGAACGGCGCCGATGTCCGGGCCGAGGCGGTCGGGGCCAGCAAAAACGGCCGGACCATCGATATGAGCCGCCACAAGGTGGCCACCTTCGCCGGCGGATGCTTCTGGTGCGTTGAGGCCGGATTTGAAAAGGTGCCCGGCGTGGTCGCGGCCATTTCCGGCTATAGCGGCGGTGATGAGCCCAATCCGACCTATCGCCAGGTGGCCGGCGGCAAGACCGGCCATACGGAGGCGGTGCAGGTCTATTACGATCCCACCGAAATCACCTATGAAGGCCTGGTCGAGGCGTTGTGGCGGATCATGGATCCGACCGACAATGGCGGGCAGTTCTCCGATCGCGGACGCCAGTACCGGCCGGCCATCTTCTACCACACCGCGGAAGAGAAGAAGATCGCCGAAGCATCACGCGCGCGGCTCGACAAGTCGGGACGCTACCGGCGGCCGGTGGTCATCGAGATCACCGCATTCAAGTCGTTTTACCGGGCGGAAGGCTATCATCAGGACTATTATAAAAAGAACCCGATCCGCTATCTCTACTATACGTCAGGTTCGGGCCGAAGCGGATTTCTGGACCGGGTCTGGGGCGATGAGCTGACCCTCGATTTTTCCAAGTATCGGCCGGATGGGCATGCCAAAAAGTCGAAGCACCCCCAATCGATGTCCAAGGCTCCCAAGGCGTGGCGGGTCTTCAAAAAGCCGAGTGCGGGCGAATTGCGCCAGCAGCTGACACCCTTGCAGTACCAGGTCACCCAGGAGGACGCCACGGAGCGACCGTTCGACAACGCCTTTTGGAACGAAAAGCGCGATGGGATCTATGTGGATGTCGTCAGCGGCGAGCCGCTCTTTTCGTCCAAGGACAAGTTCAAGTCGGGCACCGGCTGGCCGAGTTTTACCAGGCCGCTGCACAAACGGTCGGTTACGGAACATACCGACTACAAGCTGTTCCTGCCGCGCACCGAGATCAGAAGCTCGATCGCCGATTCCCATCTCGGCCATGTCTTCGACGACGGCCCGGCGCCGACCGGCAAGCGCTATTGCATCAACTCGGCATCTTTGCGCTTCATTCCGGTGGAGGATCTGGCGAAAGAGGGATATGGGGACTATGCGGCCCGGTTCTCCGTGGCCGCGACCCGTGGCCTGGATAAATGATCGATACGGCGGCCGGTCACCCGGCCGGTTCGCCCATGACATAGGTCGCCGTCACCGCCCGATCGTCGCCCAGCGTCATCAGTACGAACAGTTCCTCTTCCAGGGTTTCCACGGTCTGCATGCGATGGTCCATGGCCGGCGTGGACCGTGAATCGAGCACCACGAGATCGGCCTCGGTGCCGGGATCGAAACCGCCGATCACTCCATCGAGGTCCAGTGCCCGCGCATTGCCGCGGGTGATCATATAGAAGGCTTCCAGCGCCGGCAGATTGCGGCCCTTCAACTGCAGAACCTTGTATGCCTCGGCCGCGGTGCGCAGCATGGAATAGCTGGTGCCGCCGCCGACATCGGTGGCGAGCGACAGGCGGACCGGATGAGCGGGATCGGTGAGCGCGTCCATGTCGAACAGGCCGGACCCGATGAACAGGTTGGAAGTCGGGCACAGGGCGGCGACCGATTTCGATTGCGACAGGGCGGCGCGCTCCCGCTGCGTCAGGTGAATGCAATGGCCGAACAGACTGCGCGGACCGAGCAGGCCATGACGCTCATAAACGTCGGTATAGTCGCGGGCAGCGGGGAACAGCTTGGCGACGGTTTCGATCTCTTCGCGATTTTCCGATAAATGGGTCTGCAGATAAATGTCGGCATGTTCGGCGACCAGCGCGCCGCAGGCGGCGAGCTGCGCCTCCGTTGAGGTGACGGCAAAGCGCGGGGTCGCGGCGTAAAGCTGGCGCCCGTGACCGTGCCAGGCCTTGATCAAATCCTTGCTGTCGCGATAACCGGTTTCGGCGGTATCGCATAATCCGGGTGGCGCGTTGCGGTCCATCAGTACCTTGCCGGCGATCATGCGGGTATTGCGGCGGGCGGATTCGGTAAAAAAGGCTTCCGCGGACTGCCGGTGAACCGAGCAATAGACCATGGCGGTGGTGGTCCCGTTGCGCAGCAATTCGTCGAAGAAGAATGTGGCGACGGTGGCGGCATGGGCCGGGTCGGCGAATTTCTGCTCCTCCGCGAAGGTATAGGTATTCAGCCAGTCGAGCAGTTGGGCGCCATAGGAGGCAATCACCTGGGTTTGGGGATAATGGATATGGGTATCGATGAAGCCGGGCAGGATCAGATGCGGCCGGTGATCAGTCACCGGGGTCGCCGGGTCGAGGCCCGGCAGCAGGTCGGCGGCCGGTCCTGCCCTCTCGATCCGGCCGTCGCGGATGACCATCAGGCCATCGTCGATATAGCGATGGGCGCCCGGGCCCGCGGCTGCCGGGTCGTCGGCGAAATCCAGCAATCGTCCACGGATTGCCCGCGCGGCAGACTTGGTCATTGTCCGGCCGCGACCTGTCGATACCAGGCGGCAATCTGCCGGCGTTCGCCCGGTTCCAGCTCGGTAATATTGCCCGGCGGCATGGCATTGGAGCGCACGGCCTGGTGATAGATCAGGCCGGCATAGCGGCGGATATCGGTGTCTTCTTCAAGTTCGATGCCCTTGGGCGCGGCGGCGAGGCCGTCCCAGACCGGCTCGGCGGCATGGCACATAGAGCAGCGGCTCGCCACGATATCGACCACGTCATCGAAATCGACGGCCGCGACCGCGTCGTTGGTGGACGGCGCTTCGGCCTCCTCATCGGCAAAGCGGGGCGCGAAGGTGGATAGCCAGATGATCAGGGCGAAGCACAGGGCTGCCACCCCCCAGGTCCACCACAGCTTGCGCTCGGTGGCATGCATGGTGTTGAAGAAATGCCGGATGACCACACCCATCACCATGACCAGGGCGATAATCACCCAGTTGAACTGGGTGCCGAAGGACAGGGGATAGTGGTTCGACAGCATCAGGAACAGGACCGGCAGGGTCAGGTAATTATTGTGAGAAGAGCGCTGCTTGGCCTGTTTGCCGAGGATCGCCTCCGGTGTCTCGCCGGCGCGAAGGGACGCCACCACCTTTTTCTGATTGGGGATGATGATGAAGAAGACATTGGCGGTCATGATGGTTGCGATCACCGCGCCGGAATGGATGAAGGCGCCGCGGCCGGAAAAGACCAAGGTAAAGCCCCAGGAAAGGGCGATCAGATAGGCGAAGACAACGACGAATAGAAGCACGTCATTCTTGCCGAGCGGCGAACGGCACAACAGGTCATAGGCGATCCAGCCGGCAGCGAGGCCGACCAGGCCGATGCCGCTTGCCTGCCACACGGCCAGGTCGGCGATTGCCCGGTCGATGAGGTAGAGTTCGGCGCCGTGATAATAGACGATTGCCAGCAACGCGAAGCCGGAGAGCCAGGTGGCATAGGATTCCCACTTGAACCAGGTCAGGTGCTCCGGCATGGCATCGGGCGCGACGGTATATTTCTGCATGTGATAGAAACCGCCGCCATGGACCTGCCAAGTGTCTCCGGCGACACCGCGTGGCAAACGGTCATGTTTCTTCAGGCCGAGGTCGAGGGCGATGAAATAGAATGAGGAGCCGATCCAGGCGATGCCGGTGACGATGTGCAGCCAACGCACGGCGAAATTCGCCCACTCAGCAAGTATCCCGTAAATCGGATCCATGGTGCCCCCCGTTTATCCCGCCCCGCATGGCGATTCCACGGTTTTAACCCGGCAGCGCATTGAGGGGAACGGATTTATCCGCGTTACGGATTTTGGCCGGGATGAAAGGCGTGACGTGCCGGCTGGCTAGGTTTAGGGTCGGGATGAAGCGTTGCCGCTAGTCCGGCAGAGTAAGGACCTGTGATTTCCGGTATGCCCCTTGAAAAACCGAACCAAGCCGAGGGCGAGACAAATTTATCTCAGAGGCGAGCGCGTTGGGCGCAAGAACGCCATGATGCGCCAACGCGGGAAGCGCTGGCCGACGATGCGCGCTATTTCCTGCGGCAATCGGTTTCCACACCGTGCCTGACGACGATCAGTCGTGCCGAGGGCCCCTATATCTGGGACGGGCAGGGGCGGCGCTATCTCGATTTCCACGGCAATAATGTGCACCATATCGGCTATGGCCATCCGCGGCTGAAACAGGCGATTGCCGCGCAGATGGATACGCTGCCCTTCGCACCGCGACGTTTCGCCAACGCGCCGGCAACCGAATTGGCGCGCCGGCTTAGCGCGATCGCGCCGGGGGATTTAAGCAAGGTCTTGTTCACCACCGGCGGATCGGACGCCATTGAGGTGGCGCTGAAGCTGGCGCGTATCGCTACCGGCCGCTTCAAGACAGTTTCGTTCTGGGATTCTTTCCATGGGGCCGGCTTTGGCGGCGCCTCAATCGGCGGCGAACAGATGTTCCGCTCCCATGTGGCCGGGCCGCTCCTGCCGGGTACGGACCATGTCGCCCCATTTGCCTGTTATCGCTGCCCCTATGGCTATCCGGACGATGAGGGAGCGCCCCGGCTTGATCAATGCGCCATGACCTGCGCCAACTTCGTGCGCTATGTGTTGGAAAAGGAAGGCGACGTTGCGGCGGTGATCGCGGAACCGGCGCGTGCCGTGCCCTATATTCCGCCGCCGGGTTTCTGGCAGTCCGTGCGCCAGGCCTGCAACGATCACGGCGCCTTGTTGATCTTCGATGAAATCCCGACCGGCCTCGGCAAGACCGGGCGCATGTTCGCCTGCGATCATGATCAGGTGGTGCCGGATATCCTGGTGATCGGCAAGGCATTGGGCGGCGGCATCCTGCCGATTGCCGGTCTGGTGGCGCGGCCGGACCTGGATGTGGCCGGCGATTATGCCATCGGCCATTATACCCACGAAAAGAACCCGGTGACGGCGCGGGCGGCGTTGACGACGCTGGATATCATCGAGGACGAGGGGCTGGTGGAGAATGTGGCCAAGGTGGGGGCATTCGCCATGGACCGGATGGCCGCCATGAAAGCGCGCAGTCCGGCGATCGGCGACGTGCGCGGGCGCGGCTTCCTGCTGGGCATCGAATTGGTGACGGACAAGGCGGACAAGACGCCGGCCGACGATCTCGCCGAAGAGGTCTTTTACCGGTGCCTGGACAAGGGACTATCGTTCAAGATCACCATGGGCAATGTTTTGACCCTGACGCCGTCGCTCGTCACGACCGAGGAGCAGATGGACTGGGCGCTGGCGGTGATCGACTCGGCATTGGAGGAGGCGCTTGCGGCGTGATGCGGACCGTCCGGTCCTATCGGCGCAGGTTTTGCCAAACATCTGATATAACGATTTGACTAATCCAATCCGGGACCCTCTAATTACGCTAAGCAAGAACAATGAGCGTGCTCGTACCGTCATAAAACCGAATTAATCGACGGTGTAGAAAGCCTCGCAAGACGCAGTCGCCGCATCCGGCTGCGGAGGCTGAAGGGGTTGGACGCGCGTTGCCGCCAGGCACCGCGTTGGTCGTATTCCAGAAACACTCAGGGAGAAAAACTATGAACGGATCCATGATCAACAAACGGATCGTCGGGGCGGCGCTGGCCGCCTTCGCGTTTGGTTCCGGTGTCGCCTTGGCGCAGACCGAATTGACCGTCTACACGGCCGTCGAGGCGGAAGACCTGAAGCGCTACGCGGCCGAATTCAACGCCGATCATCCTGACATCAAGATCAAATGGGTGCGCGATTCCACCGGCATTGTCACCGCGAAACTGCTGGCGGAAAAGAACAATCCGCAGGCCGATGTCGTGTGGGGCCTGGCGGCGACATCCCTGTTGCTCTTAAAGTCGGAGGGTATGCTGGAACCCTATGCGCCGGCCGGCGTTGATAAGCTCGACAAGAAGTTCGTCGATGGCGACAATCCGCCGGCCTGGGTCGGCATGGATGCCTGGGTGGCGTCGGTCTGCTACAACACGGTGGAAGCGGAGAAGGCCAAGCTGACGCCGCCGAAGACGTGGAAGGATCTCACCAAGCCGATGTATAAGGGCCATGTGATCATGCCCAATCCGAATTCCTCCGGCACCGGGTTCCTGGACGTGTCGTCGTGGCTGCAAATGTTCGGCGAAGAGGGCGGTTGGGGTTACATGGATGACCTGCACGAAAACATTGCCCGCTACACCCATTCCGGCTCCAAGCCGTGCAAGCTCGCGGCAGCCGGCGAAATCCCGATCGGCGTGTCGTTCGCGTTCCGTGGCGCCAAGTCGAAGGCACAGGGGGCGCCGCTGGAAATCATCGTGCCCGACGAGGGCGTCGGCTGGGACATGGAGGCGACCGCAATCGTCGCCGGCACGGACAAACTGGATGCCGCCAAGACGCTTGTCGATTGGTCGATCACCAAGAAGGCCAACGAGATGTACAATACCGGTTACGCCGTGGTCGCCATGCCTGGCGTCGCCAAGCCGGTGGAACATTTTCCGGACAACCTTCTGGAGAAAATGATCCAAAACGATTTCGAGTTCGCCGCCAATAACCGCAAGCGGATTCTGGCGGAGTGGCAGAAGCGCTACGATTCCAAGTCGGAAGCAAAATAGAACCGCGATTGTCGGGACCTGAAGCGGGCGGCCGCGCACTTGCCTCGGCCGCCCGATCATCGAAAACTTTGACCTTGTGGTGACGCGGCGCGACAATGGGCGAACTCAAACTAGTCGCTGCGACCGTTCTATGGCGATGGATGCAAAGCAAGAGCCCTATCTGAAGATACGGGACGTCACCAAGTCCTTCGGCGGTTTCCTGGCCTTAAAAGACATTTCGCTGGATGTGGATGACGGCGAGTTCGTCTGTTTTCTGGGGCCGTCGGGTTGCGGCAAGACGACGTTCTTGCGAGCGATTGCCGGCCTGGATATCCAGACCTCGGGCACTATCGAACAGGCGGGGCGGGATATTTCCGACCTGCCGCCTTCGGAACGCGATTTCGGTATCGTTTTCCAATCCTATGCTCTGTTTCCCAACCTGACGGTGCGCCGCAACATCGCTTACGGGTTGGAGAACCGGCGTATGGGGCGCAAGGAGATCGCGGCGCGGGTCGACGAATTGCTGGATCTTGTCGGCCTGCCCGATCAGGGGGACAAATATCCGGCGCAATTGTCGGGCGGCCAGCAGCAGCGGATCGCGCTGGCGCGGGCGATCGCCACGTCGCCGGGCCTGCTGTTGCTCGACGAGCCGCTGTCGGCACTGGACGCCAAAGTGCGGCTGCGGCTGCGCCATGAGATCAAGGACCTGCAAAACCGCCTCGGCGTCACCACGGTGATGGTTACCCACGATCAGGAAGAGGCGCTGACCATGGCCGACCGCATCGTGGTGATGAACCAGGGGGTGATCGAGCAGGTCGGCACGCCGGAGGAGGTCTATCGGCAACCGGCGACGGCCTTCGTCGCCGACTTTATCGGCAAGATGAATTTCGTGCCCGGAACCGTGGTCGATACCGGCCATGTGAAGGTCGGCGACAAGGCGCTATCCTGTGATCCTGATGGATTCGAAGCCGGCGCAGCGGTCCGCGTGGCGATCCGGCCGGAAAATATCGTCGCCCAGGAGGGTGGCGGCACGAATGGAAATGTCGTGGCCGGTCTGGTCGACGAGCTGGAGTTTGTCGGTTCCGGATATCAGGCAGTGCTGCGCTCCGGCGAACTAGGCGAGGCCGCCCTCGATGCGGCGTTTTCAGTCAACATGGTCAACCGGACCGGCGCTCGGGCCGGCGGTGAGCTGGAATTTGAACTCCCGGCCGCGGCCCTGCGGCTTTATCCGGCGGAGGGCTAGCGTTTTGGCCATTTGGTCGCATTCGGTCTCTCCGTTGTGTCATCCCGTGCGCGGTGCGGCGCGAAGTGCCGCTCCGCAGATACGGGATCTCCATCGGAGGCCATCACGGTGTGCATCTTGGATCCCGTGTCTGCATAGCAGCATTTCATGCTGCAATGCGCACGGGATGACGGAGAGTGTCGGTATGACCGGGCAAAATTCGCGTGTGTCTTTCTCGATTAGGACGATCACATGATCGATATCGCCCAGTCGGGGGTCGGCAGGCCGGCGAAGCCGGTGCGGCCGAAGCTGTCCCGTGATGATTGGGTGATGCGCGGCTATATGCTGGCGATCGGCCTCTATCTGGTCGTCGCCATCGCCCTGCCGCTTTATGCCATGCTATCGAAATCCTTTTCCACCGCGCGGTTCGATCTTGCCGCCTTCGAGTTTCAGGTCGATGCCGGCGAGGGTTGGGGCGCGCCGGTGACCGCTGAACAGCTCAACGAGAGCGTCAAGGCCCTGGCGCCGGCGGATCTTGCCACCAGCGCCGACGGCCGGTTGCCGGCAACGAGCTTCTTTCCCGAATTCAGCTTTCGCAGTCCGACGAAGTACCGATTGCGGTCAGTTCTGCCAGGCGCATCGTTTCTTTCAGGCACCACCTTGATCGATGACGGAGACTGGCACGAATTTAGCTCCAACCAGTTCCGCCGGGTGATGTTGCGGCCTGTCAAATCGACAGGATTTTCCAATTACGTCACCTACTTTTCGACCCCGGCTCTGTTCCGGTCGATCCAGAATTCCCTGTTCATCGCGATCATTTCCACCGTGATTACGGTGTCGCTGGCTTTCGGCTTCGCCTATGCGCTGACCCGGTCGATGATGCGCTTCAAGGGGGTGTTCCGGATGGTCGCCCTGGCGCCGATCCTGGTGCCGTCGCTCTTACCGGGTATCGCGCTCGTCTATCTGTTCGGCAATCAGGGCATGATCCGGGATCTGTTGCTGGGCCAGTCGATTTACGGTCCGATCGGCATTGTGATCGGGTCGGTCTTTTTCACCTTTCCCCACGCCATGATCATCATCACGACGGCTTTGTCGATTTCCGACGCCCGGCTTTACGAGGCGGCGGTGTCGCTGCGTGCCAGTTCGTGGCGGACTTTCTGGACGGTGACCATTCCCGGCGCGCGCTATGGCCTGATTTCCGCGGCCTTCGTCGTCTTCAACCTGGTGATCACGGATTTCGGCCTGCCGAAAGTGATCGGCGGGCAGTACAATGTGCTCGCCGTCGACATCTACAAGCAGGTGATCGGGCAGCAGAATTTCGAAATGGGCGCGGTGGTGTCGGTAATCCTGTTGATCCCGGCGGCGATCGCCTTTGCGGTCGACCGGTTCGTGCAATCCAAGCAGGTAGCGCTACTGTCGGCCCGCTCGGTGCCCTATGAGCCGAAGCCCGAACGCCGGTTCGACAGGATCTGCCTGATCTATTGCGGTGTCATCGCGCTCTTCATCGTCGGATTGCTGGCGGTCTGCCAATATGCGGCGCTGATCAAGTTCTGGCCCTATGACCTGTCACTCAGCCTGAACAATTACAATTTCGATGTCATGGATGGGGGCGGCTGGGATTCCTATGGCAATTCGATCCGTATGGCGCTGATAACGGCGGTCGTGGGTACCTTCGTGGTGTTCACCGGCGCCTATATGGTGGAAAAATCGACCGGATTTCATGCCGGGCGGTCGCTGTTCCAGTTCTTCGCCATGTTGCCGATGGCCATTCCGGGCCTGGTTTTGGGGCTTGCCTATATCTTCTTCTTCAACGATCCCGCCAATCCGCTCAATGTCATTTACGGCACCATGGCGATCCTGGTGATCTGCACGGTCACTCATTTCTACACCGTGTCGCATCTGACGGCGGTGACGGCGCTGAAGCAGATGGACCGGGAATTTGAATCCGTGTCGGCGTCGCTGCAGCAACCGTTTTACAAGTTGTTTTCGCGCGTTACCGTCCCGGTCTGCCTGCCGGCGATCCTGGATATTTCGATCTACCTGTTCGTCAATGCCATGACCACGGTATCGGCGGTGGTGTTCCTTTATTCTCCGGACACGACGCTCGCCTCGGTGGCGGTGCTCAATATGGACGATGCCGGGGATATCGCGCCGGCGGCGGCGATGGGCATGATGATTTTCTATACCAATGCGGGGGCCAGGCTGGTCCACCTGATCGCCTCGCGCGGGGTCATGCGGCGCACCCAGGCCTGGCGCCGGCGGTAGTTTGCCGGTTTGCCTGACCGTCGGATATCCATAAGATCAGCTTTTTGATTAGTATCGGACCAATCGGTAGCGACGATGTATTATACCCAATTGCGGGCTTTCCATGCGGTTGCCAAGGCCGGCGGCTTTTCCCGGGGCGCGCAGATGCTCGGCTTGACCCAGCCGGCACTATCCGACCAGGTGCGCAAGCTGGAAGACGCGTTCGGCGTGGTGCTGTTCGATCGTATCAAGCGTACGGTGAAACTGACGGAAACCGGGAGCCGGCTCCTGGAAATCACCAATCGCCTGTTCGAGGTGGAGGCCGAGGCGATCGATTATCTGGCGGAAACGGAGGCGTTGCGGTCCGGCCGCCTCAGGATCATGATAGATTCGGCCTTCCATGTATTGCAGATCCTGCGGCGGTTTCGCGATGCCTATCCGGGTATCGCGCTGTCGATCGCCATCGGCAATTCCGACCAGGTGCTCGACCGCCTGGTCAATTTCGAGGCCGATATCGGCATTTTCGCCGATCTGCCGGATGATGCGCGGCTTTATTCCATCCGCCTGCGGTCCGATCCGCTGGTCGCCTTTGTGGCGTTGGATCATCCGTGGGCGGAGCGACGGTCGATCACTCTTGCCGAACTGGCCGGGCAATCCCTTGTGCTGCGCGAACCGGGATCGGTGACCCGGCGGTTGATCGAACAGGCGTTTGCCGACAAGGGGCTCACCGTCCGGTCTTCGATTGACGTGGAGGGGCGGGAGGCCGCGCGGGAGGTGGTGGCCGCCGGCATCGGCGTGGGCGTCGTGTCGCGGCCGGAATTCGGATCGGACAACCGGTTGCGGATGATCGATATCGCCGATTGCGACCAGGTCATGGACGAGGCGCTGGTCTGCCTGCAGGAGCGGGCCGAGCAGCGCTTGATCAAGGCCTTTCTCGACTGCGTGCGCGACGCCGTGACCGATCCATAATATATAATAATAGTCGATATAAAACATACGAAATAACGATTTGACTTATTTATCGGCGAGCCGTCTATTCCAGTAACTCCGCCGAAGATCGGGCATCGGGCCATGAGCACAGCGCAGTCACCATCATCGGTTACGACACTGGAACACCTGCCGCGGCCGGACGGTGGGGAGCCCTATCTGCTGACCCCCGGGCCGCTGACCACGTCGATGCGCACCAAGCGCGCCGTGTTGCGGGACTGGGGGTCGTGGGACGGCGATTTCAAGGCCGTGACCGCCGAGATCCGGCGGCGGCTCGTCGCCATGTGCGGCGCCACGGACAGCCATGACTGCGTGCCCATGCAGGGCTCGGGCACGTTCGCCCTTGAGGCCGCCCTTGGCAGCTTTATTCCCAAGGATGCCAAGACACTGGTCTTGATGAACGGTGCCTATGGACAGCGTGTGGCGAAGATCCTGGCGGTCATGGGCCGGGCCTATTCAGCGCTTGATAAGGGCGACTACCTGCCGCCGATGCCCGACGAGGTCGACGGGCTTCTGGCCGCGGACCCGGGCATCAGTCATGTCGTCGTCATTCATTGCGAGACCAGTTCGGGAATACTCAATCCGCTCCAAGGCATTGCCGATGTGGTGGCCGGGCGCGGGCGGCAATTGATCATCGATTCCATGAGCGGGTTCGGAGCGCTGCCGCTCAATGTTGACGATATCCCATTCCTGGCCATGGTTTCGTCGGCTAACAAATGCATCGAGGGGATACCCGGTTTCGGCTTTGTGATTGCCTCGAAACAGGCGCTGGCCGACGCGAAGGGCAACAGTCATTCGCTCAGCCTCGATGTGCATGACCAATGGGTCTACATGAACCGCACCGGGCAGTGGCGCTATACGCCGCCGACCCATGCGGTCGTGGCCTTCCGTGAGGCCTTGCTGCAACATGAGGCCGAGGGCGGGGTGGCCGGGCGGCTGGCGCGCTATACGCGCAATCGGGATGTGCTGGTTTCGGGCATGCGGGCGCTCGGATTTCGCACTTTGCTCGATGACGAATGGCTGTCGCCGATCATCGTCACCTTCCTTGCGCCGGACGATCCCCGGTTCGCGTTCGACCGCTTCTATAAGGAAATCAAGGCGCGGGGTTTCATCATCTATCCCGGCAAACTGACCGAGGCGCCGAGCTTCCGCATCGGCTGTATCGGCCAGATTGATGACCGGGTGATGGGGGAGGTGGTGAGCGCGGTGGGCCAGGCCTGCGAGGCGATGGGGCTTTGACCGACGGAACAGGCGGGCCGGGGAACCGGTCGGCATGCAATCAACTGCCGAGCCAGGTGCTCGATCAACCATGATCAATACGCAAAACAAGTGACGGAGACAAAGACACAATGCGAGGAGATTACGTTTTCAGCCGCAGCTATCGCGGCAAGGTCAAGGGGCTCATCCTGGACTGGAGCGGCACCACGGCGGACGCCTATGTGATTGCGCCGGCGGTGGTGTTTGTGGAGGTGTTCAAGAAGCACGGCGTGGAAATCACCATGCAGGAAGCGCGCGGACCGATGGGTTTGCGCAAGGACCTGCATATCAAGGCATTGACCGAAATGCCGGAAATCCGCGAACGCTGGACGCAGATCAGGGGTGCCGCCCCGACACAGGCCGATGTGGATGCCATGTTTGCCGATTTCGTGCCCATGCAGCTCGATTGCCTGCGGGAATACACGTCGCTTTTGCCCAATGTCGCCGAGATCACCCAGAAGTTCCAGGCCGACGGCATCAAGATCGGCGTGTCCACCGGCTTCACCCGGTCGATGGTCGATATCCTGCTGGAAGATGCCATCAAGCAGGGCTTTAAGCCGGATGCGACGGTGGCCGGCGACGAGGTCATTCATGGCGCCCGGCCGAAGCCGTTCATGGTCTATCGCAATCTCGACCTGCTTGACATTCATCCGATCCAGTCGGTGGTCAAGGTCGACGACACGACGTCGGGGGTCGGCGAGGCCCTGGAAGCCGGTTGTTGGGGTGTCGGCATCGCGCGCTATTCCAACTACATGGATTTCGACACGATCGCCCAGGCCGATGCCGCCTCGGACGAGGATATCGCCCGCCGCCTTGCCCATACGCGGGACCTGTTGGCGCGGACCGGCGCCCATTACGTGATCGATACGCCCGATGAGTTGCCGGCGGTGATCGATGATGTCAATGCGCGGCTCGCCCGCGGTGAAAGGCCCTGATACCAAGGGCGGTGACTTTTGACCCATTCGATGGGTCGGATCGAATTCGTATCGACGGGCGGACAACGCGGTTGTTCGCCCGTCGTGCTTCGTGGCCCGACACAATTGCGCCGCACCGCATTTGCATATTGCAGAAATTGATACTTTTGCGATAAAACGCACTGAGTGCGACATTCGATTCGTTGCATATGCGAATTAATAAGTTCGCCGGCTTAATTTATATGGGCCAGCAGAGCCTTGCCGGCGAGAATGAAAAACTGGGCAAGAAGGTAGGCGCTTGAACGGAACAGCGGTCCTGATCAATCTCCTCGGCGGTGTTGCGCTGCTCCTTTGGGGACTGCGCATGGTGCGCACAGGCATGACGCGGATGCTTGGAAGCCGACTGGTCGCCATTCTCGAACGGGGATTGCGCAGCCGTGGCCGGGCGTTTGCCGCCGGGCTCGGTGTCACAATCTTGCTACAGAGTTCGACGGCGACGGCCATGCTGACGGCGTCGCTGGCAGGCCGCAATCTCGTTGCGGTTTCGGCGGCTTTGGCGGTGCTTCTGGGCGCCGATGTCGGCACGACTTTGGTCGCGCAGGTGCTCAGCTTCGACCTGTCGGTGCTGTCACCGGTCTGTATTTTCATCGGCATTGTCCTGTTCTTCGCCATCTCGGATCGGCGGTTGCGCAATCTCGGCCGCATCCTGATGGGGCTGGGCATCATGCTGTTGGCGCTTGGCCTGATCGTGGCCTCGACCGAACCCTTGCGCACCTCGTCCTTGGCGCAATTCGTCCTATCCGCATTAGCCGGCGAACCATTGATCGCTCTCCTGGTTGGTCTGGCGCTGACCTGGATCGCCCATTCCAGCCTGGCGATCGTCTTGTTGATCGCATCCTTGGCAACCAACGGTATCCTGTCCCTGGAAACCGCGCTGCTCCTGGTGCTCGGCGCCAATGCCGGGGCCGGCCTGCCGCCGTTGACGGCGACCCTGGCGTCGGCCCCGATCGCCCGGCGGCCGGTCGTCGGCAATTTCATCTTTCGTCTTGTCGGGGGCATCCTGGCCGCCTTTTTCGTCGCCTATTACCTGCGCTGGCTGCCTCTGATCGAGACGGCTCCCGGGCGCCAGGTGGTCAATTTCCATATGGCGTTCAACATCGTGCTGGCGCTTTTCTGCCTCCCCCTGGTCGGGGTGATGGAACGGCTGACGGCGCGCCTATTGCCGGTACCGGCGGTGGAAATCTCGCGAACACCGAGTCCGGTCAATCTGGACCGCTCGGTGCTCGATTCGCCGACAATCGCCTTGTCCAATGCGACCCGAGAGGTCGTGCGCATGGGCGATGTGCTTGGCGAAATGTTGCGCGACACGCGCACGGCCCTGGTCGAAACCGATAGCGGGCTTGCCAAGGCGGTGATCGCCCAGGATGACGTGGTCGACGATTACTATCGGGCGATCAAGTCCTACCTGGCGGATATTGACGGCGAGGTCGCAAGCCGCGCCGACGGCCGGCATTGCATGGATATCATGAATTTCACCACCCATCTGGAGCATGTGGGCGATGTGATCAGCCTCAGCCTGGCGGAAAATGTGCGCACGGCGTTGAAACGGGGTGTTGCCCTGAAGCCCGAGGAACTCTCGGCGACTCTGGAGATCTTTGCCCTGGTGGAGGACAATCTGCGCCTGTCGCTTTCGGTGTTCCTGACCAACGACAAGCAAGCCGCGCGCAAGCTGATGGAGCAGAAATTTGCCCTTCGGCAGTTGGAACGGCAGTCGGTCGAGGCGATGCACCAGAAACTGCAGGAGGGCGACATGATCAGCACCGATCAGAGCGCGCTTGGCCTTGATCTCCTGCGCGACCTTCGGCAGATCAACTCGCATCTGACCACGTCAGCCTATCCAATCTTGGAGGATAGCGGCGAATTGCGCACCAGTCGGCTGAAGCCGGCAAAGGCGTGACGGGCTCGTCCGGCTAAACCGACATATCACACTTACGGTCCTCATACGCTGTCATCCCGTGCGCGCTGCAGCATGAAATGCCGCTGCGAAGACACGGGATCGCTTTATCAGCGCCGCATCTGCCGGTGATGCGGAGATCCCGCGTCTGCGCAGCAGCACTTCGCGCCGCAACGCGCGCGGGATGACGGTCTTCGTTGCCGATGGGAGTGCCCTGGGTTTGAGATATCACTCCGAACCAGCCACCGCGCGATCGCCGCGCCACCAGTGGACGGCATCGCGATAGTCGAAGGCGAGCGAGATCGTATCGACGATGATCAGGCCCCAGGCAAAAGCGGCAAGCAGGCCGCCGGGCGCGCCGGGGCCGGTCATGACGATCAGGAGATAGATCACAAGAACCGTCCAGGGCAGGAGATGGGGCAGGGCCATCATCTTGGAAAACCCCCGCTGGACGAGGATGATGACGACATTCGGCGCCATCCCGAGAATGCCGAGCACCGCCGACCAGAAGCCGACCGGATGGTCGACAAACACCAGGCCGGCCATATTCATCGGGACGAGAATGAAGACCACCCAAACCTGAACCCAGACCGGCAGGGCGAAGAAGGATCGCAGGATGGCCATCACCATGGCCATCGGCCTCCCGTTCGACGCTCTAGACCGCGTATCGGCATCAGCCCTTGCGCACGGCCGCCAGATGGTTGGGGAAGTCGGTCGAGGCCATCAGTGTCTTGCAGCGGGCGAAGCGGGTTTGCGCATAGGCGTCAAAATCCTCCGCCGGATTGTCGTTGGCAAGCTGGATCAGGCCCCATAGGGTCCATAACAGGTCGCACATGGCCTTGTAGATGACGACACGACCGACATCCCCATCGCCCGGCGCGCCGCCGAAATAGGCGTTGAGCATCGCTTCGTCATTTGCCGGCGAAAAGCCGCCCTCCACGGAAAGGTCGCCCAGATCCCACATCGGATCGTTCATGCCGGAATATTCCCAGTCAACGATCCACATGCGCTCGCCGGTATCGAGAAAGTTCTCGCAAAGCGGGTCGCAATGGCAGGGGGCGAGCGGCCGGTCGTGGGCGTTCAAGGCCTCGCGGACGGCTTCCGCCTCGGCAAGTACGTCGTGATAGCCATCGGGAAAATCAACGGATTTGCCGGCTAATATATTCAGGTAATCGTCGATCATGGAGAAGAGTTCAAAACGGAACCGGAACGTTTCGCCGCTATCGTGCAATTGCCGGAAGGCGGCGCCGGCGCGGCCGGCCGAACCGTCGCGGGCGGCGAACAGGTCCGGGGTCATGGTCACGGTGCCGTCCAGGAATTCGGTGACCATCACGCCGGTCGCGGCATCGGCATGCACGACGGCGGGACTGACGCCGGCCCGGGCCGCGGCGACCGCATTATGCGCTTCAACCTCCCGGTCGATATATTCCTCCGTGCCCTGGCCCGGCAGGCGGATGCACAGGTCGCGGTCGCCGGCCTGCAAGCGGTAGACCAGATTGGTGAGGCCGCCAAGCCGCGTCACCGCGGCGGCCGCCGGGTCGATATCGGCGAGTTCGGGAATGCCGGCAAGGGCGTCGAAAACGGGGGCGGTGTCGGTGGTCATGGGTCTGGTCCTCCTCAGGCGCGCAGCCGCTGCATGCCGGCATCATAAAGCGCACGCGGCGCCTTTTTGGCCGGATGGCAGGTGCCGAAAGCCTCAATCTGAAAATCGGTCCGGTCGTCCAAATCCGTGGGCAGATAGGCGAAGGCGATCGATTTGCCGATCGCATGGCCGTAGCCGGCGCTGGTCGTCACACCGACGACCGAGCCGTCGACCAGCACCGCCTCGCCGCCGTGAAGCGGCGCGAAGCCGTCGACCGCGAGTGTCGCCAGCGTGTGGGACCGGCTACCTGCTCGAATTTCGCGCAAGGCGTCGCGGCCGATGAAGTCCCCCTTGTCGAGCGCGACACAAAAGCCGAGACCGGCTTCATAGGGAGAATAATCCGGCGTCACCTCGGCACTCCAATAGACATAACCTTTTTCCAGGCGCAGGGATTCGATCGCCCGGTAGCCGACATTGGCGATGCCGTGGGCTTCGCCGGCCCGCCACAGGGTTTCATAAATATGGGCGGCGTACTCGACCGGGATGTGCAGTTCGTAGCCCAATTCGCCCACATAGCCGATCCGTGCGGCGCGGGCGTGGCCGTGGCCAATCTCGATGTCGCGCACGGCGAAAAACGGAAAGGCGTCGTTGGAGATATCGGCGTCGGTTGTCTGTTGCAGCACGGCGCGGGCCATCGGGCCGACAATGTTGATGACCGCGAAGGCGGACGTCACCTCGCGCATCAGCACGGACCCGTCATCGGGAAGATGGTCGAAGATCCAGCCGCCGTCACGGATGCCGAAACCGGAGCCGGTGACCACGTAGAACAGGTCCGGTGCCAGGTGCATCACCGTGAGATCGGCTTCGATGCCGCCCTTTTCGTTGCACATTTGTGTGTAAACGCAGCGGCCGGGACCGCCGGCAAGGTCGTTGGCGCAAAGATTTTGCAGGGCATCGAAAGCGCCGGGGCCGGCGATTTCGAATTTCGCAAAGGATGACTGGTCGATCAGGGCGACGCGTTCGCGCACGGCCCGCGCCTCGTTGCCGACCGCGTCGAACCAGTTAGGCTTGTCCTCGAAGCTTGGCCGGTCGATCCGCTCCACACCTTCGCCGCCAAACCAATTCGGACGTTCCCAGCCGAATTTTGAGCCATAGACCGCGCCGGCATGTTTCAGCCGGCCATAGAGCGGGCTGCGGCGCAAGCCGCGGCCGGCGGCCGTCTCCTCGCCCGGCCAATGGATGGAGTAATAGCGGCCATAGGCTTCGATGGCGCGTTCTTCCAGGTAGCGAGCATTGGCGTGGGGGGCGCCGAAGCGGCGGATATCGAAGGTCCAAAGATCCATGCCCGGATCGCCGTCCAGGATCCAATGCGCCATGGCCGCGCCAGCGCCGCCGCTGGCGGCGATCCCGGCCGTAAAGCCGGCCGTTACATAGACATTTTTTAAGCCGGGCGCCGGACCCATGATCGGTTCGCCGTCGGCGGAGACCGGGATCGGGCCGTTGATTACCGATTGCACGCCGACATCATTGAGCGCCGGCAGCCGTTCGGCGGCGGGCAGGGCGAACAGGGACAGGCGGTCCATATCCGGTTCGAACAGGGTGCGGCCGAAATCGGAAGGCGGGCGACCGCGCCAGCA
The DNA here is from genome assembly GCA_965224185.1 of Rhodobiaceae bacterium. Classification (GTDB taxonomy): domain Bacteria; phylum Pseudomonadota; class Alphaproteobacteria; order Rhizobiales. The sequence goes on from OZ245042.1 coordinate 3,472,073, forward strand.
GCCTTTCGTTCCGGCCTCCCAGCCGCCGATGGCAAAGGCGCCGGTATCGGGTTTCAGATAAAAGTTGTGATCGGGATCGCGCAGGGTGGGCAGGTCCGGCGGCAGGTCAAACGCCTTGTCGGTGACGAAATATTGATGCTCGACAACACCGGCCGCGAGCGGGGTGCCGCACAGATCGCCGATACGCTTTGCCCAGATGCCGGCACAATTGACCAGGATATCGCAGCCGATCGTTCCGTGGTCGGTGACGACTGCCGTCGCGCGGCCTTTTTCCACGACAATATCCGTCACACAAACGCCCTCGCGAATCCGAGCGCCGTTCATGCGGGCACCCTTGGCAAAGGCCTGGGTCAGGGAATAGGGATCGACATAGCCGTCGGACGGGATGAAGGCGGCGCCGACGATGCCGTCGGCCTCCATGAACGGAAACAGATCGTGCGCTTCCTTCGCCGACAGAGCGTGGCACTCGAAGCCGAAACTGCGGGCCTGGGTCATGGAGCGGCGGATTTCCGACCAGCGCTCCGGCGATGAGGCAAGTCGCAGGGAGCCGACCTTGTGCCAATCGACGGCCTGTCCGGTTTCCGCCTCCAAACGGTCGAACACGGCGACGCTTTGTTGCATCAGCCGGGTCAGGTTGCGCTTGCCGCGCAATTGACCGACCAGGCCGGCGGCATGCCAGGTGGACCCGTGGGTCAGTTGCTCCTTTTCCAGGAGCAGCACGCCGTCAGCGCCCGCCCGCGCCAGGTGATAGGCGAGCGCGCAGCCGATCACACCGCCGCCGATAATGATGATATTGGAATGATCGTCGGTCGCCATCAGTCAGTCCTATTCCTTAATTACTGCGCCGGCTTATCAAAGTCCGGTAGAGTTATGCGCGCCGCGCCATATGCGGCAGGACCTGGAGATTGATCCAGTTGCGCACTTCCGCCTGGCGGATATCCGGGTTGATGATGTCGTCGTCGAGGCCGAGTTCCCAGACGAGATCCTTGCGGGTCGGATCCTGGTGCAGCGCTTCCAGCCGGTCGACGAAGGCCTGGGCCTTGGTCATGTCGGAAAAAAATCCGAGATCGGTGAGCTTCTGCTTGCGGCAATAGATCAGGCGGGCCATTTCATGAACATCGTATTCGGGGTGATATTGCACCGACCAGAAAACGCCGCCCTTATAGGTGACCGACACCGCCTGCACCGCGGTATAATCGTTACCGGCCAGGCGGACGGCGCCGTGAGGCAGGTGGGTGATTTCGTCGTCGTGGCTGATCCAGGCATCGAAGACTGATTTCTTGTCGGTATAGAGCGGATGGGCGCGGCCCTCCGGGGTGACCGAGACCTTGCGGGCGACGAACATTTCGCGCCCCCTCGGGTGCGCAGCGCAGGCGCCGCCGGCGGCGACCACGGCGATCTGCGCCGCCCAGCAGGAGCCGAATGACGGCACACCGGCAGCGAACGCGGCGTCTGCGAACTCGATCTGTGCACGGACTTCTCGGTCGGGTTTGTAGACGGTCAGCGAGGAGCCGGTCCAGGCAATGCCGTCATAGTGTCCGATGGCCGCGCCGGCGGGGAGGGACGCGTCCGGATCCGCCGGATAAAGAATATCCACTGTCGCCCCGGGACAGTGTTCGGTCAGCATGCGTTCATAGAGCGCGCCGGCAGTTGAGGCGCCGCCGGCCTGCAGATCCTCGCGGCCTGCGCGGGAATAGCCGTCGAGGACCAGGAAATGGGGGGAGTTCGCCATGGTGTTCACTGTCCTGTTCTAAAACTTACACTCATGTGACTGCCGTCATTCCGTGCGCGCTGCAGCATGCAATGCTGCCGCGCAGACGCGAAATTCCCGGCGTTGACTGGTTGATTTGACTGTCTGCCAGGTCCCGTGGTTGCATCGCCGCATGTCATGCTGCAATGCGCACGGGATGACGCGGATATAGACAGGCAGGGTATGCGCAGCCACAACGCTTAGCCTTCGCCTTCGGCATTGAGAGCGCGGATAATCGCCGGCAGGTCGCGATGATGGTCACAGACCGCATCGGCGGTGGTGGTGTCGCGGTCGTCGGGGCGGGTCGCCGTGAACAATACGGCCTTGGCGCCGATGGCGTGTGGTCCCTTGACATCGTTGTGGTCGCGGTCGCCGATATGGACGATGTCGCCGATATCGACACCAAGCTGGGCGGCGGCGGCGTCGAACATGGAGCGATGGGGCTTGGAATGGCCCACTTCGTCGGAATAGGCAAAGCCGGCAAAGTATTTCTTCAAGCCGTGGTTCTCCAGGATCTTGCGCAACCCGGTGCCCGGGGTGACGATGGCGTCGGAGACGATGGCCAGCTTGTAGTGGCCGGCGAGTTCGGCAAGCGCCTCGCCGATGCCCTCGATCGGGTCGGGCGGTATGTCCACCTCCATGCGGCCATGGGCGGCGACCAGGGCGGCGAATTCATCGTCCGGCAGGGTGCGGCCGAGGCCCTTTAAGACCACGCGCAGGCGCTGGTCGACGGTCCAGTTGATGTGGTTTTCCTTCCACACCACGTTGAAGCCGGCTTCGGCCGTGTCATAGGCGAGGATCACCGATTCCCGGTCGATCGACTGGTTGCGGTTCAGGGCCTCCCAGACCTGGTGCCGGCGCTCGTCGCGTTTTGACCGCAGGCCTTGGGCGGCGCGCTTCGGCTCGTCGCTGTCGTCGGCGACGATCGTGTCCCAAAAATCGAATGTTACCGCCTTGATGGCCATGGATTGGGTCCTTCGCAAAGTTAAACAGTCAGCATTTGATGCGGGTCATATCGGGATCGTAGAGCGGCTTAAAATGGATCTCGGCCGGGACGGATTCGCAGGCAACTTCCAGGGTATAGGAGCCGCTTTTGAGAAACGCGTCGTCGAGGCCGTCCGCATGGCGCACATAGCCGTAGCCGATATTCTTCTGCACCGTGTAGCCCCAGCCGCCGCTGGTCAGCCAGCCGACCGGGGCATCGTCGCGCAGGATCGTCTCGCGGCCGCTCAAGACCACGTTCGGGTCGTCGACCGTGAAACACATCAGGCGCTTGGTGAGCGGCGCGGCGGCGATTTCCTCAGCCGCGGAGCGGCCCAGAAAGGCGGTATTGGAGCGCAATTTCACCGCCCAGCCCAGTCCGGCCTGGAACGGATCGTCATTGGGGGTGATATCGGCACCCCAGGCCCGATAGCCTTTTTCAAGACGCAGGGATTCGATCGCCCGATAGCCGGCATTGGCGATGCCCTGGGGGTCGCCGGCCTCCATCAATGCATCATAGATGGTCCCGATGGCGTCGATCGGCGTATGCAACTCCCATCCCAGTTCGCCCACATAAGTGACCCGCAGGGCGCGGATTGTGGTATCGGCGATGACGATGTCCCGGACATGGCCGAAGGGGAAGCCGGCATTGGAAAGATCGGCGTCGGTGACCGCTTCGAGCACCTGCCGTGCCCTCGGTCCCATTAGGGTCAGCGTGCCGAAATCCTCCGTCACATCGGCCAGATCCGCCTCCATGCCGGCCGGCATCTGCTGGCGGATCCAGGCACTGTCATGGGTGCGAAATCCGGTACCGGTGACCAGATAGAACAGGTCATCGTGCAGCCGCGCCACGGTCAGGTCGCATTCGATGCCCGCCCGGGAATTGAGCATTTGCGTATAAGTTAGTCGTCCAACTGGCTTATTGATCTGATTGGCGCAGATCCATGACAGAGCCGCGGCGGCATCCGGTCCTTGCAATTGGAACTTGGCGAAGGAACTTTGATCGAACAGGCCGACCCGCTCGCGGACGGCCTGATGTTCGGCGCCGACGGCATCGAACCAATTGGACCGGCCGAAGGACGGGCGGTCGGCCGGCTCGGTGCCCGCCGGGGCGAACCAATTTGGCCGCTCCCAGCCGAGTTTGGAGCCGAAAACGGCGTTTTGCGTCTTCAGCCGGTCATAAAGGGCGGAGGTGATGCGCGGCCGGCCGCTTTCATATTCTTCGTGGGGAAAGGCGATCGCGTAATGTTTGCCATAGGCTTCCAGCGTGCGCTCGCAAACCCAGTCGGCATCCTGGTGCAGGCCGGAGAATCGACGGATATCGACGCCCCACAGGTCGAGCGGCTGCTCGCCGGTGATCACCCAATCGGCCAGTACCCAGCCGGCGCCGCCGCCGGCGGCAATGCCATAAGCATTGAAGCCGGCGCCGACGAACACATTGCCGGCCTCCGGCGCCTCGCCAAGAATGAAATTGCCATCGGGCGTGAAGGCCTCCGGGCCATTGGTCATGGTCTTGATGCCGGCGGTCTCCAAGGCCGGCACCCGTTCGATCGCCTGCTCCATGTGCTGGCCGAAATGGTCCCAATTATCCTCCAAAAGCTGGAATTCGAAACCTTCGGGACTGCTGTCGACGTTCCACGGGATCGGATTTTCCTCATAACCGCCGAAGACCAGGCCGCCGACCTCCTCCTTGAAATAGATCCGCCGATCCGGATCGCGCAAGGTCGGCAGGTCTGAGGACAAGCCGTCGATCGGCTCGGTGACCACATATTGATGCTGACAGGGCTGCAGGGGGATGGTGACTCCGGCGGTCCGGCCGATCAGCGGCGACCACTGCCCGGCGCAGATGACCACCTTTTCGCAGATGATCGTCCCCCGGTTGGTGCGCACGCCCGTCGCCTGTCCATCATGGACATTGATGGCGACAACCTTGACGCCCTCCTCGATTGTCGCCCCGTATTTGCGGGCCCCCTTGGCCAGCGATTGGGTGATATCGGACGGATTGGCCTGACCGTCGGTCGGCAGATAGGCCGCGCCGACCAGATCGGAAGGATCCAGGAACGGCCACAGGTCCTTGGCCTCCGAGGGGGTCAGGAGATCCATGGTCAGGCCGAAACTGTGGGCCGTGGTGGCCTGGCGCTTGATTTCCGTCCAGCGTTCTTCATTACAGGCAAGCCGCAGCCCGCCATTCTGCTTCCAGCCGGTTGCCAGGCCGGTTTCCCCTTCCAGGTTGGAGTAAAGGTCAACCGAATATTTCAACACGCGGGTGATGCTGGCGGAAGTGCGCAACTGACCGACCAGGCCGGCGGCATGCCAGGTGGAGCCGCATGTCAGACTGCCGCACTCCAGAAGCAGGACCTCGGCATTGTAATCGCGGGCCAGGTGAAATGCGGTCGAGCAGCCAATGATGCCACCGCCGATGACGATGATCTCGGTGCGATCGGGCAGGTTACCGGTCATGATTGTCCGTGCTCCGCTTTGAAGGCCGCCTGGGCCTGGTCGAACCGGTCCAAATTTTCCTCGGCATAGGCGACGAAATCGACGCCCGGAACGGACAGGACTTGTTCGGAAACCATGCTCCACATGGCCTCGCGCAACAGCGACGCGCATTTCATGGCATCGAAGGCGCGCAGCCGGTCGCGATCGGGTTCGGCGCCGAAGTAGGCTGCAAGCAGGGATAGTTCATCGGCGCGTTCGAAGCCGGCATTGGAGGCGATGTTGGCGAGATCGAAAAGCGGGCTGCCGAAGCCGGCATATTCCCAATCGATCAGCCAGATCCGGGCGCCGTCGTCGATAAAGTTAGCCGGCAATAAATCATGATGACCGAAGACCGGATGGATCGGCATTTGCGCCGCCTCGAAGGTCCGTGCCCAGGTCAGGAAGGTGTCCAGGTCTCCGGTTCGGGAACTGCCTGTATCGCGCAAGGTGTGCGCGTAGTCGCGGATGACGTGGAATACCCAGAAAAAGGCCGGCGCGCCGCGGATCACGGCCGGCATGTCGGTATGAATGCGCCGGATCAGGGGGACGATGCGGCCGATATTGGTCCGTACATCGGTCTCGGTGTAGGTGTGGCCGTCGATGAATTTGAAGACCATGATGCCGGGCTCGGCGTGGACGAGGGGCGGGGATATGCCGAGTTCCTCGGCGGCGCGGCTGGCGGCGATCTCCTTGTCGCGAAAGACATGATGCGGCGGGATATCGGCGCCCAGCCTGACGACATATTTGTCGCTCTTGTCGACCACTGTGAAGGAAATGTTCGACAGGCCGCCCGATAACGGCACCGGCTCCACCGGGCCGGACCAGATCGGCAATTGCTTGACGCGGGATTGGTTATCTTCAGGCATGGCGTTCTTCTTCAGGTCAGGCCGAGCCGGGCGCGCATGCGGACGGCACCGGCGGTCAGCAGTCGGTCGGCAATGATGGCGATGAAGGCGACGCACAGACCGGCGACAATACCGCGTCCGGTATCGGCCTTGGTGAGCGCAATATAGACTTCCTGCCCGAGATCGCGGGTGCCAACAAGGGCGGTGATGACGAGCATGGACAAAGCCAGCATGATGGTCTGGTTGATGCCCAGCATGATTTCGGGAAAGGCCAGTTTCAGCTTGATCTTGCGCAACAACTGGCCGCGTGTGCAGCCGGCGACCGTGCCGGCCTCGATCAGTTGCGGATCGACCTGCCTCAGGCCGTGGGCGGTGTAGCGGATGGCCGGCGCGATGGCATAGGCGATGACGGCGATCATGGCGGAGAAGTCGCCGACCCGGAACAGCATGACCACCGGCATCAGATAGACGAAGGAGGGCAGGGTCTGCAGGGTATCGATGACCACCTGGATCACCCGGCCGGCGCGCTCCCGTTCGGCCGCCAGAATGCCGACCGGCATACCGATCAGGCAGGCGGCGACGACAGAAAGGCCGCACAGATAGACCGTGATCATGGCCTTTGACCACAAGCCGACCGCGGCAATGAACAGGCTCAAGGCCAGGCACAACACGGCGAGCCGCCAGCCGCCGATGGACAATCCGGCTAGGGCGACGATGGCGATAACGGCGGGCCAGGGCAGGCCGAGCAGGAAGCGCTTGAAGGGGATCAGGACGTTGAGCAGCAAGGCGGTCTTGAAGCCTTCCAACTGGTCATAGAAGTTGACGTTTATGGCTTTGACCAGGGAATCCCACATGGTGCCGGTGGTGATGGTCCACGCCTCCGGATAGGACTGGACGGCGGGGATCGCCAGGCCGATCAGTCCGGTCACCACGACCACGGCAGTGCAGATGATGGTGTAGGGATGCCGATGGAGCAGCGAGCGAACCTGCCCGGCGTCATGATCGGGGGGCGGGCGCTGGACGAAGGCCTGGCTTAAGCGATCGAGCGCGATCGCCAGGACGACGATCGCTACGCCGGCCTCGATGCCACCGCCAATATCCAGCCGGCGCAGGGAACTCAGGACGTCGAAGCCGAGGCCGCCGGCGCCGATCATGGAGGCGATGATCACCATGTTGAGCGACAGCATGATCACCTGGTTGACGCCGACCATCAGGCTCGATTGCGCCGAGGGCACCAGAACCGTCCAGGTCATCTGCCTGTTTGTGCAGCCGGTCATGCGGCCGAGATCAATAGTGTCGGGCGGGGTTTGCCGCAGGGCGAGCATGGTGACACGCACCATGGGCGGCATGGCATAGATGACGGTTGCCACCATGGCGGCCACCGGACCGAAGCCGAACATGAACAGGATCGGCACCAGATAGGCGAAGACCGGCACGGTCTGCATGAGGTCGAGGATCGGGGTGATCAGCCGCTCGAACCAGCGCCAGCGATAGCCAAGAATGCCGAGAAGCAGGCCGCCGGCGACGCCGAAGGGGACGGCGATGATGATTGATGACAGGGTGACCATGGCGCTGGTCCATTGCCCGAACGTGGCGAGATAGATGAAGCAGCCGCCGACCAGGGCGGCGAGCTTCCAGTCGCGGGCATAGCGGCCCAGCGCCACCACCACGACGATGATGGCGATCCAACTGAGCGGCGGCAGCACCTGTACCGCGTCCGAGCCGCGGCCCTGCAGGAAACCGGTGGACAGCAGGCTGAGCGCCGCCGTGTAGGGCACGTCGACCATCCAGGCGATGGCCCGGGTCAGGTCGCGGAAGGTGAACAGGCCGAATGTGGCGTCGTTGACCAGCCAGTCCATGAAGTCGGAAATCGTATCTTTTAGCGGCAGCCGCCAGCCACGGGGATATTTGAACGCCCAGGGAAAGACCGATTTGCCGGCAAACCAAATTGCGATCGCGGCGGTCAGAGTTATCACCCAGAGCCAAAGCAGCGGACTGCGCAGCCAGGCCGCCGGGTCACGGTTTTGGCCTGCCGGCCTATGGTCTGGAGCCGTGGTTGGAATGCTCATCGGTCAATCTCGCAGGAGCACCGACATGATCGCCGCGCGATCGACCCGGCCGATTCTTTGCCCGTCGTCGTCGATGACGGCGAACGGGGCATCGGCGCGGTAGATACGGGCGGCCACATCGGCGATCTTGTCTTTGGCCGGAATGTCGCCGGCAAACCGTTCGGCGCCTTCGACCTCGCCCATGATCGCGGCGACGGAGAGCACCCGGTCGCGGGAGACATCGCGGGTGAACTCGGCGACATAGTCGGTCGCCGGATTGAGGACCAGGTCCTCCGGCGTGCCGACCTGGTCGACGGCGCCATCCTTCATGATGGCGATGCGATCGGCGAGCCGGATCGCCTCGTCGAAATCGTGGGTGATAAAGACGATGGTTTTGCGCAGCACGTTTTGCAGGCGCAGGAATTCGTCCTGCATTTCCCGGCGGATCAGCGGATCGAGGGCGGAAAACGGTTCGTCGAGGAACCACAATTCCGGCTCCACCGCCAACGACCGGGCAATGCCGACGCGCTGCTGCTGGCCGCCGGACAATTCGCGCGGATAATAGCTTTCCCGGCCTTCCAGTCCGACCAGGTCGATGACCTGGCGGGCGCGCTCCTCGCGGGTTTTGCGGTCCACCCCCTGCACCTCCAGGGGAAAGGCCACATTGCCGAGAACGGTTAGATGCGGCAACAGGGCGAAATGCTGGAACACCATGCCCATGCGATGGCGGCGGATCTCGACCATCTCCCTGGTGCCCGCCTGCAACAGGTCGCGCCCGGCAAACAGGATCTCGCCGGCGGTCGGTTCGACGAGCCGGGACATACAGCGCACCAGCGTCGATTTTCCGGATCCCGACAGGCCCATAATGACGAAGATCTCACCCTCGGCGACGCTCAATGAGACATCACGAACGGCGGCGATCAGGCCGGCCGCGTTGATATCAGCGAGCGATGGGTCTGGATTGCCGGCTAAAAACGTATCGGCGCCGGACCCGAACAGTTTCCAGACCGCGTTGCAGACCAGCTTGTCACCGGGCCCCGTCATGGCGTTATCGACACTTGACCTTGCTGTCGAGGAGCATGTTCATTGGCGTGAACATTCGAATCGTATTTACACTGTCCCGTCATCCCGCACGCGCACCAGCATGCAATGCTGCTGCGCAGATGCGGGATCTCAAGAGCTTGCATTGCGCTTTGACAACGCGGAGATCCCGTGTCTGCGGAGCGGCACTTCGCGCCGCACCGCGCACGGGATGACGGCTTCGAACGTGGGGATTCGTGGTGTTCCCACGTCCGAATTCTACTTGATCCAAGCCTGCCAGCGGCCTTCGTTCTTCGCCATCCAATCGGCAACCACGTCCTCGACCTTCTTGCCGTCGAGATCGACCGCCGACACCATGGCGCCCATTTCGTCGTTGTTCACCGTGAAGTTGGTGACCGCCTTGTGGGCGCCCGGCCATTTGTCCTTCAGGCCGGTCCAGGCGACTTTCCAGATGGGGCCGCGCGGCTTGCCGCAATCATATTTGGCATCCGCATTGGTGCCCCAGGCCGGATCGTTGTAGCACTCGGCCGTGTATTTGGGGAAATCGACCCATTCGCCCTTATATTTCACCGGCGCCCAGTGCGGGGCATAGACCCAAAGCAGGATCGGCGCCTTGCGTTGATAGGCCGATTCCAGTTCGGCGAAAAGTGCCGCGTCAGTGCCCGCATGGACGACCTCGTAGTCGAGTTCCAGGGCCTCGGCGCGTTCGTCGTCATAGCCGCCCCAGGTGACCGGGCCGCCGAGATAGCGGCCCTTGGGCGCGGTCTCGGGGATGGAGAAGGCTTCGGCGCAGTCGTTCAACGCCTTCCAGTCCGGCAGGCCGGGGCATTTTTCCTTCATATAGAGCGGATACCACCATTCCTCGATCGCCTGCATGCCGGTCTCGCCGAGATTTTGCACCTTGCCGGTGGCTGTCGCCTCGTCCATGGCGTCGCGGCCGGTTGTTTCCCAGATCTCCATGGCCACATGCAGGTCGCCGGCCTTCAGTCCGGCAAATTGGGCGATATAGTCGGCCTGCACATATTCGATGTTGTAGCCGGCCTTTTTCAGCACCTCGCCCATGATCTGGGTGGTGATATATTGACCGGTCCAGTCATGCAGAGTGAGCTTGATCGGGTCTTTTGATTCCACGTCGGCCAAAGCCGGCGCGGCGGCGAGCGCGGCCATTGCAAGGCCGGCGCCCAGAGTGTTCCGTAGCGTCATGCGCGTGATTGCCATCGACATCCTCCCATCCCCTGGCTAATTACCGATGCCGCGACATCGGACCCTCAAAGTGTGATCGGGCGGGTGAAGCTTGTCAACGGCCGGATGCGGCTATTTATGCGAATTTGTGGTTTCGGCGTGATTTTTTTGGATACGCGACGCCGAAAAATTTGACAGAATTGCCAAAACCACAGAAAACAACATCAGGAGTGGCCCTTGAGCACACATCTGTCGAAACGGCATTTTCATATATTGCGCATCGTTCGCGAGCAGGGCTCGTGCGCGATCTCCGAATTGTCGCGGCGGCTGGACGTATCCCTGGAGACGATCCGCCGGGATGTGCGGCCGCTGACCGAAAGCGGGCAATTGGTCAAGATGCACGGGGCGGTCAGCCTGCCGATCCATATGAGCGAACCGCCCTTCGACGTGCGCATGGCGGCCAATGCGGAGGCCAAGCGAAGGATCGCGGCGCATATGGCCGGCCATATCAAGGACGGCGATTCCATCATGCTCGATACCGGCACGACCACGAGCATCCTGGCGCGGGAGCTTCTTTCCAGGAAAAACCTGACCGTCGTCACCAATTCTTCCGACATTGCAAGAACGCTGGCGACCACCAACGGCAACACGGTGTTCATGGCCGGTGGCGAACTGGACGGTGACAGCGGTGCGGCGTTCGGTGCCTCGGCGATCGAATTCGTCGAGCGTTTCAAGGTGGGTTACGCCGTCATCTCCATCGGCGCCATCAGCAAGGATATCGGGCCGATGGACTATCGCCTGTCGGAGGCGGAATTCGGGCGCCGGGTGCTGAATTGCGGGCATCGGCGGGTGATCGTCACCGACCACACAAAGTTCGGACGTTCCGGCCTTATCAAGGTCTGTGATTTTGCCGATTTCGACCTGCTGGTGACCAATGCGGCGCCGGCGGAAGAACTGCAGTCGGTGATGGAGGAAGCCGGCGTGGCGATCGAGGTGGCAGGGTAAGAGCGCCTTGTTGCGGGCGTCGCCTACTTGTTCTAAAGACGCGAGAATACGGTCAGATGATCCCGCGTGATCGAACGATGCCTAATCGGATCATGGACGGCGGCGCGTCGGGTTGAACAGGCAGGGCGGGAAGCGCGGACCGACCAGAAACCCGTGTCTATCTGCAAACGGAAGAGCCGTCGTATACCGGCGAAGACCTTGTCGGAGCGTCAATACAGGCGGCGATACAGTTCCGAAAACCGCTTCAGACCCTCGGCATATTCCGCTGTTGATTGCGAATCCGGCTGATAGGTTTCGAGGGTTTTCACCATCCCGGCAACGCCGTCGTCGATCGACCTGAACATGCCGGCGCCAAATGCGGCAAGAATGGCGGCACCCAGAAGGCCGGCCTCATCCTCTTTGAGACGTTTGACCGGATGATTATAGATATCGGCCTGGATCTGCGACCAAAGGGGCGATTGTGCGCCGCCCCCGGTCAACCGGATTTCGGTCAACGCACGGCCGGTCTTCTCGAATTCCTTCAAAATCAGCGCATTTTGAAAGGCCACGCCCTCCATGACGGCCCGGGCCATCGCGCCCAGCCCGTGGCCCTGGGTCAGCCCGTGAAAGGTGCCTGTCGCCGCGCCGTTCCATTGCGGCGCACCCGCTCCGGCCAGATAGGGCAGGAATTGCAGCCCGTCGGACCCCGGACCGACGCCGGCAGCCAATTCGTTGAACAAGCCGTATTCGACTTCCGCGCCCCCGGCGGCGTCCCGGGCGATGTTGCGCAGCCATTTCAGGGCCGCGCCGGCAGTGCTCTGCAATCCCTCGCAGATATATTTTCCCGGATAGGCGTGTAGTTCCGCCGGGATGGCGCCGTTCTGATCGAAGGGTGGTTCATCGAAAGAGCAGATCACGACACCGGCGGTTCCCAGCGTGACGGAGCCTATGCCAGGCTGAATGACGCCGGCACCGATACCGGCGCATTGCTGATCGCCGCCGCCGGCCACAAGGATCGTATCGGCCGAAAGCCCGGAGCGTTCGGCAACGGCGCCGGAGACCGGACCCAATGCGGTCCCCGACGTCACGAGATCAGGCAGTTTGGCGCGATCGATGTCCGTCTTGGCGATGAAATCGGCATCCCAATCTCCGGTAACAACGGAAACCAGTCCGTGCAATGACGCATTGGACAGATCTTCGATGTAGTCGGCGGCGCCAAAGCGTTTCAACAAAAAGCCATGTGGGTTCAGGAATTTGTGGGTCTTGCCGTATATTTCCGGCTGTTCATCGCGAATCCACATGATGGAGGGCAGTGTCCAGACATTGGCGACGGGCAGGCCGGTCGTCTTGTAAAACGCTTCTGCGCCGATGGTTTCACGGATGGCGTCGCACTGGGCATCCGACCGGTTGTCCTGCCAGGAAATGGCGGCCCGCAACGGATTACAGTCCTCGTCAACCGGTATCAGCGTGCAGCGCTGTGTGGAAAAAGACAGCGCCTTGATCAGATCCGCGTCCACGCCGCTCTCGCTCACGGCCTCGGCCAGCACCTCGACGCAGGCATCGAACAATAGTTCCGCGTCCTGTTCGACGCGGTTGGGGGCGGGAAACTGGCAAGGATACTCCTTGTAGGCCGTCCCGTGCCGAGATCCCAACGTATCGAATATGATCGCTTTCGCGCCGGTCGTTCCGCAATCGATTGCCGCAATGTAGTCGGCCATGGCCTCCTCCCCGTGACGAGGAAAGGGGCGCGCGAATCGGCGCCCCTTTCGATTGGTTTATTTTACCCGGCCTTCCTGCCATGCCTTCAGCAGTTGGGCGTAGGGAACCGTCTCGCCTTGCGGCTTCTCGTTCTCCAGCTTTGCCTTGGGAGAACCAGGCTTGGAGAGCCACTCCTGCGGGTCCGTTTTCGGGTTCAATTTTGGTGCACAGCGCTCCATGCCGGCGCGTTCGAGGCGCTGCAGGACACGGTCCATCTGGCCGGCGAGGCGATCCATCGCCTGTTGCGAGGTCATTTCGCCGGTCACCGCGGCGGCGACATTCTCCCACCACAATTGCGCCAGTTTCGGATAGTCTGGAACGTTTGTGCCGGTCGGTGTCCATGCGACACGGGCAGGCGACCGGTAAAACTCGACCAGACCGCCGAGTTTGGGAGCCCATTCGGTCATCTTATCCGAATTGATGTCGGATTCGCGAATGGGCGTGAATCCATGCAGCGTACGTTCCAGCGACACGGTCTTGGACGTCACGAACTGACTGTACAGCCAGGCGGCGGCCTTACCCTGATCGGACGACGAATTCATGATCGTGAAGGCGGCCACGTCCTGATAACCGAGTTTCATGCCTTCTTCCCAATAGGATCCTGCCGGCGATGGCGCCATGCGCCATTTCGGCAGACCATTTTCGTCGGCCACCGGAACGCCGGGCTGTGCCGCGCTTTCGGCAAACACGGTATACCAAAAGATCTGCTGCGCGATCTGACCCTGGTTGGGGACAAGTCCGGCTTCGTAGAAATTCATCGCCTGGGCCTCGGGCGGTGCGTAGTCCGCCATCCAGTCAATGTATTTCTGCAGCGCGTACACAGCAGCCGGGCCGTTAGCGGCACCGCCGCGCTCCACACTGGCCCCGACCGGATGGCAGCCCTCGACACGAATGCCCCATTCATCGATCGGCACGCCGTTCGGAATACCCTTGTCGCCGGCTCCGGCCATGGACAGCCAGGCATCGGTAAAGCGCCAGCCGAGCGACGGGTCCTTCTTGCCGTAATCCATATGGCCGTAGACTTTCACGCCATCGATTTCCTTCACATCATTGGTGAAGAAATTGGCGATGTCCTCATAGGCGGACCAGTTCACGGGAACGCCGAGTTCGTAGCCGTACTTTTCCTTGAACCGGGTCTTCAAGTCCTCGCGCTCGAACCAGTCGGCGCGGAACCAGTAGAGGTTCGCGAATTGCTGGGCGGGCAACTGGTAGATATCGCCATCGACGTCCTTGACGAAATCGATGCCGATGAAATCGCCCAGATCGAGATCGGGATTGGTGTATTTCTTGCCCGGACCTTCCATGTATTTTGAAATGTTCATGACCGCCGCATTGCGGAAATGGGTTCCGATCAGGTCGGAGTCGTTGATATAGGCGTCATAAATGTTTTCGCCCGACTGCATTTGGGTCTGGATACGCTCCACCACGCCGGCTTCGTCCACCACGTCATGAGTGACCTTGATGCCGGTGATTTCGGTGAATGCCTTGGCCAGAACTTCGGCGTCGTATTTGTGTACCGGAATGCCGTCCGACAGGACCTTGATCGACACGCCCTGCAGGTCGGCGGCCGCATCGACGAACCACTGCATTTCGGCGGTTTGTTGCTCGGTCGTAAACACCGAATCGTCGAATTCCTCGGCGATCCAGCGTTTTGCCGCATCCATGTCGGCTAGCGCCGAATTTGCCCACAGCATGGCACCAATGGCGCCTGACATGAGCAACTTGGTTTTGTTTCGCATCTGTATTTTCCTCCCTTGGAGTTTGGTTAAAGTCATGCTTTGGCGAGAATGATCGCAGAAACCATCAGCCCCAGCGCGAGCGCGGTCCATTGGCTGAGGTCGGTGAACGCGATCCACAGGATGTTGATCCAGCCTGTGACGAGTAACGCGATGAAGAGACGTTCTCCCCGCGTTGTCGCGATTTGAAGAAACCCCTGCCTCGCGACGGTCGGATGGATCTTCTCCAGCACCGTCATGAAGACGAGCAGCCCGGCGATGATCGCGAAGAAGGCGGCGGTGACGGGGGTCCAGGCCATCCATTCGAGCATGATCGTTCCTCCTAGACCCGGCCCATGGCGAAGCCGCGGGCGATATGGTTGCGTACGAACCAGATGACGAGAATTCCCGGAACGAGGGTCAGCACGCCGGCCGCGGCGATCAGGCCCCATTCGATCCCGGCGCCCGAATAAACCCGGGTCATCACGGCGACGATTGGCTTGGCATCGGCGGTGGTCAGCGTTCGGGCGAGGATCAACTCGACCCAACTGAACATGAAACAGAAGAAGGCGGTGACACCGATCCCCGACCGGATCAGCGGTATCAGGATGGTCAGAAAGAATTTCGGGAACGAGTAGCCGTCGATATAGGCCGTCTCGTCGATGCTCTTCGGCACGCCTTTCAGAAAGCCTTCAAGAATCCAGACCGCCAACGGCACGTTGAAGACACAATGGGCAATGGCCACCGCGATATGCGTGTCGATCAGGTTGAACGCCGAGTAAAACTGGAAATAGGGGAGCACGAAGACGGCCGGCGGGGTCATCCGGTTGGTCAGCAGCCAAAAGAACAGATGCCGGTCGCCCAGGAACCGATAGCGGCTGAAGGCATAGGTTGCAGGAAGCGCGACAGCCAGGGAGATGATCATGTTCAGCGTCACATAGATCGCGGAATTGATATAGCTCGACCACCAGCTATGTGTGGTGAAAATCGTCCGGTAATTGGCAAGCGTGAATTCGCGCGGCCAGAAGGTCAGGCCGGTGACGATTTCCTGGTCCGTCTTGAAGGACATCAGCAGCAGCCAGTAGATCGGCGCCAGCAAAAACAGGAAGAAAACGGTCAGGATGGCCCGCTTCGCCCAGGTCTTCCTCGACACGCGATCACGGGAAACCGCGTTGAGACCGAGCAGGCGGGCAGGGCGGGCTTCCGCAGCCGCGGTGGCTTTGACATCGGTCATCACTGACCCTCCCGGGCACGGCTGATTGTGCGGAAGAAGACGAAGCACAGCGTCACGATGATCATGAAGTAGATGATCGAGAACGCGGCGGCCGGGCCCAGATCGAACTGACCGATGGCTTTCTTCACCAGGGTTTGACTGAGGAACGCGGTTGAACTGCCCGGGCCGCCGCCGGTGATGACGAACAATTCCGAATAGATCATCAGGCTGTCCATCAAGCGCAGCATGATGCCGATGGTGAGGACGCCGGTCAGCTTCGGCAGTTCGACGAATCGAAACACCTGCCAGCGCGAGGCTCCGTCGATCTGCGCGGCCCGGTAGTAAGCCGGATCGATCGCTCGCAGGCCCGAATAGGTCAGCAATACGATAAGGGACGTCCAGTGCCAGACGTCCATGGCGATGATCGTGAACCAGGCGTCCCCGGGATCGCGCGAGTAGTTGAAATCGAAACCCAGCGCCGCGACCGCGGCACCGCCGAGGCCGATATCGGCGCGCGCGAAAATCTGCCACATCACGCCGACGACATTCCATGGCATCAGCAGCGGCAGCCCGAGAATTATCAAGCAGACCGCAACCCATTTGCCCCTTTTGGGCAGGGCCAGCGCAATCAGAATTCCGAGCGGCACCTCAATCAGCAGGACCAGCGTCGAAAAGGTGATCTGTCGGCGCAGGGCGTTGCGCAGTTCGAAATCGCCGAGCAGTTCCACGAACCATTCACGGCCGACGAAATAGCGGTTCCCTGGGCCAATAATGTCTTGCAGCGAGTAATTGACCATGGTCATCGTTGGAATGATCGCGTTGAAGGCAACGATCACCAGCACCGGAAGAACCAAAAGCCATGCGCGGTTGTTGACTTCGTTCATTTGCCGCCTCCGAACGTGCTCGGCGGCAGGGGAACGACCCGCTGGCCGGAAAAGACCCGGATCGCCGTCGCTTCCGGATTCAGGTGAACGGTCTCGCCCGCATTCGGGCGGTCTTGCGCACCGACGCGCGCGAATACCTGTCCGGCGCCGGTATCGATAACCACGATGCGCTCATCGCCATGATTTTCCAGGCGCACCACCTCGCCGGCGATGGTGTGGCCGGGTTGGGGGGCCGACAATGACAGGAAATCGGGCCGGATGCCGAAGGACAGAGGCCCGGCCTGGGCGGCGAGCGTGGTTGCCGCGCCGTTCAGGGCAAACCGCGTCCGGCCGACAACCAGATCGTTGCCGTCGAGGACACAGTCGATGAAATTCATCCCTGGCGTACCGATGAAATAGCCGACGAATTTGTGGGCCGGATCTTCGAACAGTTCCTCAGGCGAGCCGACCTGCACGACTTCGCCCTCATCCATGACGACCACACGGTCGGCCAAGGTCAGCGCCTCATGCTGATCATGCGTGACATAGATCAGCTTGACACCCAGATGGAGCTGCACGGCCTTGAGCGTCCGTCGCAGGGCCATCTTTTCGGCCGGGTCGATCACTGTGAGCGGCTCGTCCAGCAGGATCGCCGCAACGTCTTCCCGCACCAGCCCCCGGCCGAGCGAAATGCGCTGCTTCTGCTCTGCCGTCAGTCCACGGGCCTTGCGGTCCAGAAGCGGAGTGAGGCCCAGTTCCTCGGCGATGAATCCCACTCGCTCCCTGATCCGCTCCGGCGGCACTTTGCGCGTCCTGAGCGGGAATGCGAGATTATCGCGCACGCTCATGGATTCGTAGATCACCGGGAATTGGAAAACCTGCGCGATGTTGCGCTCTCGCGCGTCCAGGGCCGTAACGTCGCGTCCGTCGAACAGCACCTGCCCCTGGGTCGGCGCAAGCAGTCCGGACAGGATGTTCAGCATCGTGGTCTTGCCCGATCCTGACGGTCCGAGCAGCGCATAGGCGAGCCCCTCCTCCCAGGTCAGGTCGACGCTTTTGAGAGCATAGTCGGCATCCGATTTCGGATTCGGAAAGTAGCTGTGCCGCAGATTCTTGAGCCGGATTTCAGCCATCGGTGGCCTCCGTTGCGGGACTGGCCACCAGGGCACCGTCGGAATCGAAGACCAGCATGTGGGCCAAGTCGAAATTGACCTCGACCGCGTCCCCAAAGGTGTGGTCGTGCACACCCTTTTCCTTAACCGCCAGCGTGGTGTCGCCGGCGCGCGTATAGATGAAGCTGTTGGAGCCGGAGACTTCGATGAAATCGACCACGGTGTGTATGCCGGGGCGCGAGCCGTCGGTGGATAGCTGGTGCGGATAGACGCCCAGTTGATAGTCGCCGTCGGGAAGACCGGCGGTGTGGGCGGGTTCGCGTCCGACCGGTTCGCCATGGACCACCCATTGCCGTTCACCCCGTGTGACAAGACGGGCGGGAATGATCGACATCGGCGGTTCGCTGATCTGGCGGGCGGCCGTGACGGTGCCGGGCCGTGCGTAAACCCGGGCGGCCGGTCCGTGCTGGATCACCCGTCCTTCACTCATCACCACCACGTCACCGTCGAGGATCAGGGCGTCCTTCGGCTCGGAGCTGGCATAGACGGCGATCGTTTGGCTATCGGAGAAGATACGGCGGAATTCGCCGCGCAGATGCTCACGCAGCTTGTAGTCCAGATTCACCAGCGGTTCATCCAGGAGCACAAGGTCGCGCTGGCGGGCAATGGCCCGGGCGATGGCGACACGCTGTTGCTGGCCGCCGGACAGTTCCAACGGAAGGCGGTCAAGCAGGTCGGAAATTCCGACGATCTCCGCAACTTCCTCGACCCGGCTCCTGATGGCGCCGTCGCCGTCGCCGGCATTGCGCAATGGTGCGGCAATGTTTTCGAATACCGTCTTGCCGGGATAGTTGACGAATTCCTGGTAAACCATGCCGACGGAACGCTTGCGCACGCTGACGCCGGTCACGTCGACGCCATTGGCATGCAGCGTTCCGCTGGTCGGCCGCGCCAGACCCGCCAGCACACGCAACAGAGAGGTCTTGCCCGATCGGGTCGGCCCGATCAGTGTCGTGAAACTGCCCGGCTCCAGAGTCAGGTCGAAAGGATAGAGCCAGTCTTCACCGTCCACCCTCAGCGAAATTCCTTGCGCCACAATGCTCACAGGATCGCCTCCCTGAGCGCGGGATCGCAGCGCGCATTCTCGATGTACTTGTGGAGCTTCTCAATCTCGGAAGGCTGGAATCGCAGACCGCATTTGGTACGGCGCCAAAGCACGTCTTCCACGCTGGCGGCCCATTCGTTCTGCAGGAGATAATCGACCTCGCGGCGGTACAGGTCGCCGCCGAAACACGGGCCCAGATCCTCCAGTGTTGCGGCGCCCGACAACAAGGCATGCACCAGCGATCCGTATGTCCGCGCCCAGCGAACGCGTAGTTCATCGGGCAGCCATGGATATTCGGCCTTGAGCCCTTCGGCATAGGCGGGCGGGCCGTCCGGGCCGATATCGGCGCCGGGCAACAGGCTGTCTTTTGTCTTGCCGGGGCCTGTATCGGCCGGGAGGAATGGTTTCAAATTGGCCATCACGTGGTCGGCGAGCCGGCGATAGGTCGTCAGCTTGCCGCCAAGGACAGTGAGGAACGGCGCACCCTTGCCATCGGCGCCGGTATCGATCTTGAAAGAGTAGTCGCGGGTTACGGTAGTCGGGTTGTCGTCGCGCGACGTGCCTTCCTCGAACAACGGCCGGACGCCGGAATAAGTCCAAACAATGTCGTCCACGCCAGTTTGGCGCTCGAAGAACAGATTGGCGGCCTCAAGCAGGTAATCGCGTTCCGCTTCGGTGATTTGTGCATCGCGCGGGTCGCCGGGATGCTCTGCATCGGTCGTACCGATCAGCGTGTAATCGCCTTCATAGGGCATGGTGACGACGATTCGCTCATCGCCAAGTTGCAGCATGGTCGCATTGTCGCCGTCATAGAGTCTTGGCACGATGATGTGGCTGCCGCGCACCAGTTTGGCCGAATAATCGGTCGCAATGCCGGGAATTGATTTGGCGATCGGTACCGCCCAGGGGCCGGCGGCATTGACGATAATACGGGCATGCAGCGTCACCTCGCTGCCCGTATCCTCGTCAAGTACGCCGACACGCCAATGGTCGCCAATTCGGTCGGCGGTCTTGAACTGGCTGCGTGCATAGATATCGGCGCCGTCGGCCTGCGCGCCCTGCAGGTTGGCCACGACGAGCCGGGCGTCATCGACCCAACAGTCGGAGTAAACAAATGCCTTGTCGTATTGACGCTTGAATCCGAGACGGCCCGGTTTCTGCGACAGCAGAACCGTCTCGGTTCCTTTCAGCGTGGCGCGCGATGCCAGGTGGTCGTAAAGAAACAGGCCGATGCGAACCAGCCAGGCAGGCCGGCTTTGCGGTACAACAGGCATGACGAAGCGCAGCGGCCAGGCAATATGGCGCGCCTTGTTCATCAGCCGCTCGCGTTCCGACAGGGATTCGCGCACCAGCCTGAAGTCGTAATATTCCAGGTAGCGCAGGCCGCCATGGATCAGCTTGCTCGATCTTGAGGAGGTCCCGGAGCCGAAATCCACGCTTTCCAGCAACGCGGTTTTCAGGCCACGCCCGGCAGCATCGCAGGCAATGCCTGCGCCGTTAATGCCGCCGCCAATGACCATCAGGTCATAGGTCTTGTCTGAATGCCCTGAGTGAGACAGGTAATCCTCCCAAAACAAGCGCGCATTCCTCCATCCGCGCGTCGTGTTACCGCCGCCGTAATCCCAGTTTTCCCGGGTTGAGTGTGTTGTTCGGATCCATCGCGTCCTTGATGCGTTGCAGCACGACAAGGCCGCCGCCCAGGGCGCGCTCCACATAGGGATTGCGCGCCAGACCGGCACCGTGATGGTGTGAGATGGAAGCGCCGGTTTCGAGCGCAGCCTCCATCGCGATTTCCCAGATTTTCCTGATCCGCATTTCCGCGGCCGGGCCGTCCTCCGCCTCTCCCAGAAGGATCACGTAGAGCGATACGCCGGTCGTGTAGACATGGCTGAAATGCCCCAGCACCTCGTCTGCCATCGGCGCCAATCGATCGGTCAGGACATTGTAGGTGTCCATGATCCGCGCCCAGTTGTTGGAAACCTCGATGGTTTCGGCCAACCCTTCGGGTCGGGCCACGAAACCCTCAATTGTTGAGAAGTCGTAGCGCCGCCCGATCCAGCCCTCGGTGCCTTCGGGGCCGATCGCCTTGCCGCCATGGCCGGCGCAAATCTCGCGGATTGCGGTCATTTCGGCCCGGGCGGGGCCTTCCATTCCCTCCGTTCCCACAAACATCACCGGGCAGGAAAAGGTTTCATCCTGCATGGCGTGACGGGCTTCGGCGGTGTCATAGAAACGCAACAGTGCCGGGCGAAGCCCGTTGGCCATGATGGCCCGCATGGCGTTCTTTCCGGCTTCGACGGACTGGAATTTCAGCGTTTCATTTTCGCGATATTCGGGCAGCGGGAAGATCTTTAGAGCGACTTCGGTGATCACGCCCATGGTGCCTTCGGAACCGATCAGCAAGTGCCGCAGGTCGGGGCCGACGGCCATGCGCGGCAGGTCCGCCGTTTCCAGCACCGAACCGTCAGCCAGCACCGCCTGAAACGAATGGGCGAGGTCCTCGATACCGCCATATCGGCTGGACAATTGACCGGAGGCCCGTGTCGCAAGCCAGCCGCCGATTGTGGAGCGATAGAGCGATTGCGGCGAATGATTTAGCGTAAATCCCCTGTCGCGCAGATGGTCCTCAAGGTCGCCGCCCATGACGCCGGCTTCTGCGCGTACGGTCAGGTTTTCCGTGTCGACATGGATGATGCGGTTCATGCGGGAAAGATCGAGCGTGATGCCACCGAATTCGGTCAGGGGCTGGCCGACCACCGACGAGCCCAACCCCCAGGCGGTCACGGGCACGTCCTTGCGATCGGCCCAGGTGAGAACCTTCGACACTTCGGCGGATGTGGCCGGGTAGACGACCGCATCCGGTTTGCATGGCGCCTTGCCGTTCTGCCGCCATTTGACCGCAACCGGCCACCAGTCATAGCTGTGATCGGCGATGCACGCGTCTGTGACATCGACCTGATCAGAATGGCCGACGAGAGCCTTCAGTTCCGTAAGCAGGTCGAAGGCGGCGTTGTCGGTGATCCCCACCGGTGATCCTCCATTTAGCGGTTCCCCGATTGTCGGACGGAATCCCGCATCATGGAAAATCGATTATATTCGCGATAGTAATAGAGCCTATCTATATGGAGGATCTTGTGAGTATTGCCGAACTAAAGGCCTTCGACGCGGTAGCCCGGCATATGAGCTTTGTGAAGGCTGCTGAGGAAATGGGGCGGACCCAGCCCACCTTGACGATGCAGGTGTCGCAGCTCGAAAAGTCCTACGACACGGAGTTAATCATCCGAAATCGTGGGAAAATCAAAGGCTTGACCCCGCTTGGGGAACGCCTTCTGGATATTACAAGGACCATGTTTACCTTGGAGCGTGACGCCTTCGGATTACTGCGCAATGCCGGCGGCCTGGAGAGCGGTGACGTGCGACTGATCGCGACGTCCCCGGTCATGATCATCCGTCTGACGCAATCCTTCAACAAACATTTTCCGAACGTCGCCTGCCAATTGAAATTCGGAAATTCCGAAGAGGTGTTGAAGAGCGTCCTTGATTGTGAATCGGATTTGGGCATCCTTGGGGGATCGGTCAATCACGACGACTGCCTGACGATTCCGGTGGCAAAACCCGAAATCGTTTTGGTGGGCCACAAGGATTATCTGAAGGACAAACCCGCATCGTTGTCGCGCGAGGAATTCGCAAGCGAAACCCTGCTGATCCGGGAGCCGGGCTCGGAAACCCGCGAACTCCTGCTGGAAAAGACCGAGCAACACGGATACCGCCCAAAACGCATGATCGAGATCGGCCGGCGGAGCGGTGCGCTGGCCGCCGCGATGGCGGGAATGGGTCTGGCTGCGGTGTCGGAGCATGAACTTGAACCCAATGACATGCTGCAAATCGTCCGACTGAAGAGCTTTCGTGTCTTCGGCATAAACCACGCTGTTTGCTTAAAAAGCAGATCAAAGACGCGAGTCATGAGAGAATTGTTGCGATGCTTTGAGCGACAGCCCGACTTGTAATACCAAGGGCGGCGTCGCCTAACAGTCCATCCCGCCCGACAGGCGGATGTCGCAGACGGGTTGGTCGTGTCCGGCTTCGAAAGCGAATTTTATCCGCGTGGTCGCCACTGAACCTGAGCGGATCCGCAAACACCTTCGTCAAATTAGCCTTGTAGCCACTTGGCGGTTCCGCCCAAGCCTTCCAACCGCACATCAAGACCGGAGAAGCCGGCCATCGCGCGACTGATCCGATCCTCGGTCATCAGACAAAATGCCGTCGACAGGCCGTCGGCGAGCGTTGCCGTCGGCGCGATGACGCTGACTTGGCGCCAATTGCCTCCGGGCCGGCCGGATTCCGGGTCGATGATATGGCCGGTCCGCCGGGCGGCGTCGAAAGTGGTGCCAAGCGGCGCCGATGTGGCGATCGCCCGGTCGATGAGCGGGACGCGCTCGACGATCGTTTTCGGTTCACTTGCGTCGGCGATGCCCACCGACCAGGGGGCGCCGTCGGGCCGGCCGTCGAGGGCGCGGATTTCGCCGACTTCGACCAAAACGTTCGACAGTCCCTCGGTGCGCAACAAGTCGGCGACACGATCGGTGGCGTAGCCCTGGGCGATGCCGTTCAGGGTCATGGCCATGCCGGGTCTTGAAAAGCGGATCTCGTCGCCGGAGCGGGCGACGTGATCGAAACCGATGCGGTTTAAAAGGTTGCTATTCGGTTCGGCGCGGCCGGCGGTTTCGGCGAGCGCGGCCCAGGCCGGTTGGATGGTCGGATCGAAGACCCCCTGCGTGGCCTCATGTAGGGTCGCCACATCGGACAACAGGGCGACCAGATCAAGCGGCGGCGCAGGCAAGACGCCGTCGGCGTTCAGCCGCATCAGCGCGCTGTCGCGGCGATAGAGACTGAAGATCGCCTCCATGCGCACCATCTCGGCCTGGCAGCGCGCGATCATGCGGTTGGCGGTCGATTGGTCCAGTCCGGTCAGGCGGATCGATGCGGCAGCGCCAAGCGCGGTTCCCGTCCACTGATGGACGCTGGCGGCGATCGCCGGGGGCGGCAGGCAGGCGTTGCCGGCCGCGGCGGCGGATATGGCGATGAAGCGGCGGCGGGACAAGGCGGTCATGGCGGGCTTTCCAGGTGTTCAGTAAGGTCGCGGCCAATGGGCCGACGAATGCGTTCGGTTGGCGATGGCAGTCCCAGACGGCCGGTCGCGATTGTTTTCCGGTTTACTCGTAGGCGTAACTTACGGTGTCGTTGGCCGGCCGATCCTTGATTTTCGTTAAGTGGTGTCACGATCCGGATCAGCCGACTTGCCGGCCAGAACCGAGCTGACCGCCGAACCGGCAACGTCGCGGCGCCGCCGCAGGCCGTCGAATTCCGCGAGGTCGTCGCTTTCGGCCTTGCCGGTAAGCCGGTTATCGGGACGGCGGGCGAGCTTCACCCCGATCCGCCGGCCGCCGGCTTTGCTTTCGTGCCGGCTGCGATCAAGGATCCGGCGCCGGGTTTGCCGCCAGCGAATGCCGAGGGTGGTGGTCTCGGTAAAGCAAGCGTCAAGCACGGGATCCTTGGCTTGTGGCGTCACGAGCAGGGTGACGGCGAATTGCAGGCGCCCTTTCTTGCCATAGCGGATGCCGTGGGCGGCGTCGAGTACTCCGTCCGCGGCGCGCAGATGGTCAAGCGCGACGGCAACTTCTTCCGGGGTCATGTCGTCGATCTCGAAGGCCAGTTCGATGATCGTTTCTTCTTGCGGCGGCACATCGGCTTCAAAGACGCTGACCCGTAAAATATTGGCAAGACCGGCAAACCGGGCCGTGCCGCAACCGGTGCCCATGGCGGCCAGCCGGCCGGCCTCAGGCGCCATCATATTGTCGTCCATCAGATGGCGCAGGATGGCGGCACCGGTCGGGGTCACCCGCTCGCCAGCCTGACCGTCATCATGCCAGGCAAAGCCGTTGAGGATTTTCAAGGTCGCCGGCGCCGGGAGCGGGAGGGTGCCATGGGCCGTTGTGACAGTCCCGCCGCCGAGCGGCAGGGATGCGCAGGTCCACAAAGCCGGTCCGATCCGGCCGATCAGGCTGGCGGCGGCGACGATATCGGCGAGCGAATCCCAATCGGCGATTTCGTGGAAATGCACCTTATCGGGATCGACGCCGTGGATCGCCGCCTCGGCTTCCGCCAGGATTCTAAAGATTGACAGGGCCGGCGCGCGGACGCGATCGTCGAGGTTGGCATTATTCAGCCTGGCGCGGATCTCGCGATAGGTACCGGACGGCTGGATTTCGTTAGCACCCATTGCCACCTGGAAGTAATTTGCCTGCAGGCCGTTCACGTCCTGACGGCGGAGATCCCAGGTCACCGCGTCAGGCAGGTCGATCGCATTTAGATCTGCCGTCACCCCGTCCAGCAGATCTGGAAAGGCGTCGAGCATGGCGGCGACGAACATGTCGCCGGCAATGCCGCCCACGGGCTGCAAGTGGATATGGATGGGCTCGGCCATTAGGAGGCGCGGCTGAAGGGTACCAGATAGGGGCCTTCGGGGATCACCGCCACGGCCGGGTCGCCGGCACGGGCGATGGCCGCAGCCACCGCACCCTCGACCGACGGGACCGGATGGACGCCGGTGGCCTGAAGCTCCTCGGTGGTCAGGCCTTCGGTGTAGAATTCAATGGATCCCAGACGCATGGGCTTTAATTGCATCTCGGTCTGCCATTCGTCGACATCGGCCAATGCCTTGGCCTGCAACGTCTGCAAAAAGGCGTCCGGACCAAGTTCGACCAGGCGCTGTTGCGCGGCCTTGAATTCGGCCGAGCCGAAGCCTTGCGAACATTCTGATGCGATGATCAAGGTGCCGCCCGGCTGCAGGATATCCATCGGTGTCACCATGCCCTTGACGGTTTGATAATAGGTGGCGTCGAGAGGATAGCCGGCCGCCGATGTGACGACGGTTGGGAATTTTCGCCCCACCGGTACCTCGGTGGATTGGCGCACGAAGTCGACCGATGCCAGGTGGCTTTCAATGATCTCGCCGAATGTGACATGGATCAGGTTGCGGTGTTCATCGATGATCGTGTTCAGGCCGTAGACATCGCCGAGCATGCGGACGATTTCCAACTGCTCTTCGTGCAGCGGATTGCCCGCCAGATTGCACTGGATCGCCGCCGGGTCCTCCATGAAGCGGGCGGAATGGAACGTGCGGATGGTATCCTCATGGGCAATACCCGGCGCCACCACCTTGCGGCCGCCGGAATAGCCGGCCATGAAATGCGGTTCTACCAGACCGGTGGCGATGCGCAGATCGGCCTCCACGAAACGTCGGTCGAGCTTGACCGGCGTGCCGCGGGTGGCGGTGGCGCCGAGATCCACATGGTCCTGGTGATTGCGGGCGAAGTGATTGATCACATTGACGGTGTCGAGCACCCAGGGATCGCCGACCAGTTCGGCGAGTTCGCCCCCTTCATTGGGGCGGTGCAGGCCGGTGGCGACCAGAACCGTAATCCGCTCGGCTGTGATGCCCGACTCCATGAGCGTGCGGATCATTGGCTGCAGAAACAGGTGGTTGGGGACCGGCCGCGTGATATCGCAGATTAAGATACAGGCGCTCGTCTTACCGCGGGCCAGGTCCGCCAGGGCTGGGGCGCCGACAGGATTTTCCAGCGCTTCGGCAATCAGGCGACCGGGATTGTCGGGCACCGGCAGCACCGGTTTGCGGATGACGGTGACGTCGGCGTCGTCGGGCAGGGTGACGGTGAGGCCCGTCTTGCCGTAGGCAATCTCCACTTTCATGGGCCGGTCCGAAATCTCCGGTTGATGATCCTTGCGACCTTATCAGGCAATCGGGCCGACTGCCACGGGCGCGCAGGATCAGACGGAGACCTTGCGGTATTTCTCCTGGCGCCAGATTTCGTCCGCCAACACTGTCTTCAGGCGCTGCACGGCCTCCCAGATATCGGCGTGCGACAGGCCCAGCGGGCCGAGGCCGAAGCGGATGGAATCGGGACGGCGGAAAGAACCGACGACACCCTGGTCGATCAGCGCCTCGACCACTGAACCGGCGCCGGGCGCGCTAAAAGCCACATGGCCGCCGCGCCGGGCGTGATCGCGCGGCGATGAGACCTCGACACCCAGGGGGCCGCATTCCTGCTCCAACAGGGCAATCATCAAATCGCTTAAGGATTTGTGCTTGGCGTCCAGTTGGTCGACGTCGACATCCCGCCAGATCTCGACCGCGCCACGGAAGATCTCATTGGCGCCGACTTGCGGTGTTCCGGTCAATTGCCGGCGTATATCGTCAGCCGGCTCATAATCGCCGGCGAAAGCATAAACATCCGCATGGCCCATCCAACCGGTTATGGCCGGCCAGCAGGCGTCGACCAAATCCGGCCTGACCCATAAATAAGCCGGCGAACCCAGGCCGCCTGAGAGATATTTGTAACCGCAGCCGATGGCGAAATCGCACTTGGTGCCATTGAGATCGACCTTGACCGCGCCGGCGGTGTGGGACAGGTCCCATAACGTATAGGCGCCTGCCTCATGGGCGGCGTCGTTGATCCGTGCCATGTCCCAGCGCTCGCCGGAGCGATAGTCACCATGGCACAGGGCGACGAGGGCCGTTTGTGGTCCGATGGCCGCGACCGTCTCGTCCTCGGAGTCCACATAGCGGATCGACAATCGGCCGCGGCTTGCCTTGGCGAGGCCCTGAAGGACATGCAGGTCCGTCGGAAAGTTGCCGGCTTGAGTGAGGATTTCCGTCCTGTCCTCCTGCATGGTCAGTGCCTGGACGGCAAGCTTGTGGAGATTGATCGTGGTGTTCTCGCAGACCGTGACCTCGCCGGGCCGGGCGCCGATCAGGTGGGCGATGCCGTCGCCGATGATTTGCGGCCCCTCCAGCCATTCGCGCTCGTTCCAGCCGCGGCGGCGCAGATTGACCCAATCGTCGAGCATGGCGGTCGTTCGCCGGCGGATGGATTTGGGCATTGGGCCCATGGAATTGGCGTCGAAGAAGATCCAGCCTTCACGATGCTCGAAACGGTCGCGGATGGCCGCGAGCGGGTCTTCCCGGTCAAGGCGCTGCACGAATTCCTGGTCGATCATCGCGGTTCTCCGGATTGCCGCGCAATGGGCGACGTCCTGAAAATTTCATATATGGAACAAACTGGTGCCGATCACAGCCAGACGAAAGGCTGTGGCTACGGTAATCGGGTACACCAATCTTGTCCATGGGGCAATCAGAGTCAATGTGCTGCTCTGTCAGTAACATATTGTAATTAAAACAAATTATTGAAAGATCAAAGGGTGCTTTAGACGATGGGCGGCCGTCGGCACGGCGCGGCGCAATGCGGCCACCATTACGAAGGCATGCATCCCTTCCACAGTGCTTCCCTAAGGGAAAGGCTTGCATTATTGAAAAAAATCCGAAATGATTTCATAGTTGAAAATCCTGTTTGACGCCGTCGACCGGCGTGGAGGATGCGGGGTGGGGTAAACCGAGTGACACCTTCCGACCATGCGGTGCGTCTGGCCGCCGATATTGGCGGGACCTTCACGGATGTGGTTTTGGAACAGGGCGCCGAACGGTACAGTACCAAGGTGCTGACCACGTCGGCGCGGCCGGAAGAGGGCGTCGGCGCGGGGATCGATCAGGTGCTTGACGCGGCCGGCCTGGCGCCGGGCGATATCGATATCGTCCTTCACGGCACCACATTGGCCACCAATGCGCTGATCGAGCGGCGCGGTGCCCGCACCGCCTTCATCACCACCAAGGGCTTTCGCGATATCCTGGAGACCGGATATGAAAAGCGGTTCGATCACTATGACCTGATGATCGAGCCGCCGCCGCCGATCGTGCCGCGGGTGTTGCGGTTTGGTATTCCCGAACGGATCGATGCGGACGGCCAGGTGGTCGAGCCTTTGGACGAAGCGGCGCTACGACAGGTGGCCGATACGCTCGCCGAGCACGAGATCGAGGCGGTGGCGGTCGGCTTCCTGCACGCCTATCGCTTCGGCGACCACGAGAGGCAAGCGCGGCAAATCCTTGCTGATTGTCTGGGTGACGCGGTGACAATTTGTCTCTCCAGCGACGTCTGCCCGGAAATCCGCGAATATGAGCGATTCTCGACCACCTGCGCCAATGCCTATGTGCGGCCGCTAATGGCCGGGTACCTGACCCGCATGGGGGCGCGGCTACGCCAGCGGGGGATCGCCGCGCCGCTTTATCTGATGATGTCCGGCGGCGGATTGACCACCCTTGAAAACGCCGCCCGCTATCCGATCCGGCTGGTGGAATCGGGACCGGCCGGCGGCGCCATCCTGGCGGCCCATATTGCCCGGCAATCGTCGCTCGACCAGGTGCTTTCCTTCGATATGGGGGGAACCACGGCCAAGATCTGTCTGATCGACAATGGTGAGCCGGAGCGGTCGCGGCTATTCGAAGTGGCCCGTACCTATCGCGATATGAAGGGCTCCGGCTGGCCGGTCCGGGTGCCGGTCATCGAAATGGTGGAGATCGGCGCCGGTGGCGGCTCCGTCGCCCGGGTCGACCCCATGGGGCGGATCACCGTCGGGCCTGATAGCGCCGGGTCCGATCCGGGTCCGGTCAGCTATGGCCGTGGCGGTACGGCGCCAACGGTCACCGACGCCAATCTCGGCCTCGGCAAGATCGACGCGGATTATTTTGCCGGCGGCAAGATCGCCCTGAAGTCCGATGACGCCGCAGCCGCGCTGGCTGATCACATTGGCGCACCGCTCGGCCTTGCCGACCATTGGCCGGCGGCGGGGGTGACCGAGATCGTTGAAGAAAACATGGCCAATGCGGCACGGGTCCACGCCATTGAACGCGGCAAGGCGATCGGTGCCCATACGATGATTGCTTTTGGCGGCGGGGCGCCGCTCCATGCCGGGCGGCTTGCCGAGAAGCTGGGGATTGACCGGGTGGTCGTACCGGCCGGAGCCGGGGTCGGCTCGGCGATCGGATTTCTGCGGGCGCCGGTCGCCTATGAGGTGGCGCGCAGCCTGGCACTGCCGCTTTCGCCTTTCGATACGCAGGCCGCCAATGCGCTTCTTGACGCAATGGCTGACGAGGCGGGTTCCGTCATCGCACCGGCCCTCAACGGCACGCCGCCGCAATGCCTGCGCATCGCCGATATCCGCTATGTCGGTCAGGGGCATGAAATCCGCGTGGTGCTGCCGGACGGAACCCTGACGACGGACGATGGCGCGCGCCTCAGATCCGATTTCGAAGCGCTTTATGAACAGATCTACGGCCTCATTCTTCCCGACATGGAGGTCGAGGCGGTCACCTGGTCGGTGACGCTGAGCATTGGCGCCGCGCCGGATTCTGATGGGTCATCGGCCATCCAGTCCATTGATCCACCAGCCGCCAAATCGGAACGCAAGGTCTATGACCCGACACTTGGCGACCGGGTTTCTATGCCGGTCTTCTGGCGGTTCGACCTGGAACCCGGCATGCATATTACCGGCCCGGCGGTGATCGCCGAGGATGAGACCTCGACCATTGTCCCGGCAAGTTTCGACGCGCGAATTGACGGGCGCGACGCCATTGTCATGGAGCGCCGGCCATGAACCAGGCAACCCGCGACCATGAGGCGCTTGCGGCCATCCATATCCAGGTGATGTGGAACCGGCTGATCTCGGTGGTGGAGGAACAGGCCCAGGCCCTGTTGCACACCGCGTTCGGCGCCGTGGCCCGGGAAGCCGGCGACCTGTCGGCCGGGGTCTACGATCTGGACGGCCGCATGCTTGCGCAGGCGGTGACCGGGACCCCCGGCCATGTCAACACCATGGCAAATGCGGTCACCTTCTTTTTGGAGCGGTATCCCGTCGACACGATGCGGCCGGGCGATGTGTTCGTCACCAACGATCCATGGATGGGGACGGGGCATCTGTTCGACTTCGTCGTCGTCACGCCGGCCTTCCGCGATGGAGCGCCGGTGGGGCTGCTTGCCTCGACATGTCATGTGATCGATGTCGGCGGCCGCGGATTTTCCGCTGAAGCGATCTCCGTGTTTGAGGAGGGGACGCTGATCCCGCACCTGAAATTGCGGGACGATGGCGGATTGAACGAGGACGTGCTCGCGATCATCTGCGCCAATACCCGCAATCCGGTCGAGGTGCGCGGCGATATCCTATCTTTGGTGAGTTGTAACGATACCGGCGCACGGCGGCTGACGGATATGATGGATGAGTTCGGGATGGACCGGCTTGATGCGCTCGCCACCCATATCCTCGACCAGTCGCAAAGCGCCGCCAAAGCGGCGATCGCGGCAGTACCCGACGGTGTCTATGATTATTCCATGCCGCTTGACGGCTATGAACAGCCGATCACCATCGCCGCCCGGCTGATTGTCGAGGACGACCGGGTGACGCTTGATTATTCGGGATCGTCGCCGGCATCCAATTACGGCATCAATTCCCCGCGCACCTATAGCCATGCCTATTCGGTGTTCGGCCTGAAGGCCGTGATCGCGCCCCATGTGCCGAATAATGCGGGGTCGTTGGATTGTTTCCAGCTCAAAACGGAGCCTGGATCCTGCGTCGATCCGCAGCCTCCAAGCCCGGTGACGGCGCGCCATGTGATCGGCCAGATGCTGCCGGACGCCGTGTTCGGCTGCTTGGCGCAGGCGTTGCCGGATCGGGTGCCGGCAGGCAATGCCGGCTCGATCTGGGTACTGCAAATGGCCAGTGCCCATGGCCGGGTCTCAACGGATCAGCTCGCCGGTTCGGATCGCTACAACGTTTCCAATGTAGGTATCGGTGGCGCCGGCGCCCGGCCGGGTAAGGATGGGTTATCGGCGACGGCCTTTCCAAGCGGTGTCGGCACGATTCCGATCGAGATCACCGAGAGCCAATCGCCGATCCTTTATTGCGGCAAAGAATATGCAAGGGATTCCGGTGGTGCCGGCACCCATCGCGGCGGCCTGGGGCAAGTCATCGAATTGATGAGCCGCGATGGCCGGCCGTTCACGATCTCAGCGGCGACCTTCGACCGGATCGTCAATCCGGCCGCCGGGCGGGCGGGCGGCGGCGCCGGGCGTCCGGGCAAGGCATACCGGGCGTCGGGATCGGAGTTTGCCGGCAAGGGCGTGCATGTCATTGAGGGCGGCGACCGGTTGATCGTCGAATTGCCGGGCGGCGGTGGTTTCGGACCACCGGATCAACGGCCGACGGACAAGGTGCGCGCGGATCTGGAAGCTGGCCTGATTTCGGACAGGGCGGCCCGAGACATCTACGGGCTGAGGGATGATGACGCATGAGGACCGAGCCATCATGACCGGGCGCGCGGCCGTTGGCGGCCCCTATACGGAACTCAAAATCGGAGAGCGGCTGAAGGCTCATCGCAAGGCACGCGGGCTGACCCTTGGCCGCCTTGCAGGCCTGACCGGGATTTCCGAGGCGACCCTGTCGCGGATCGAGAACGACCAGACCCTGGTCAATGCCCATAATCTCTACATCCTGTCGCAAGTGCTTGGGGTCGATATCACGGCGTTTTTCAAGGCCGATACCCGTCCGCTGCGGGCCGGCATCCGCAGCGTCTGCCGCAGCGAGGGCGGCGTGAGCCTGGAAACCCGCCGGTATCGGACGCAGGTCCTGTGCACGGATCTGGCCAACAAGCGCATGAACCCGTCGACGGTGACGGTGACGGCGCGGAGCCTGGAGGAAATCGGCGGCCTGCAGCACCACGAGGGGGAAGAGTTCATCTATGTGCTGTCCGGGGTCCTGGTGCTGCATACGGAGCATTATGCGCCTTTGGAGATGGAGACCGGAGACAGCGTCTATTTCGACAGTTCCATGGGCCATGCCTATGTGGCGGGGTCGGAAGAACCGGTGGAACTGATCGTGGTGGCGACCACCGAGAGCGGGGGATCCGGCCGATGAGTGCCGGCCGGCATCACGCGGCGTCGGCGGTGATTCGGCGGCCGGCCGGGGCAGTCTTCGACTTTCTGGCGGACGGGCGCAATCTTGGGCGCTGGGCGCTTGGCATGTCGGGGGCGACCGTGACCGATGACGGCCTGGTGACAGGCAAGAGCCTGTTCGACGGCGCCACGGGGCTGGCGCGGATCGACGCCGATCGGGGGCGGATGGCGATCGATTTTCATCTCGGCGCGGCACCGGACGATCTGATGCCGCGGATTGCGGCGAAGGTGGTCCCGGGTACCCATTTGGGCATCGGCGACGGCCGATCGGTCTTCACGCTTCTTGCCTGGCGAACCGCCGATATGGATGACGACCGCTGGCGCCGGTTGGCCGCCACCCATGAATTGGAAGTGACCTTGGTGAAAGCCCTGTTGGAACAAGAGGACGCACAATGAGCGAGCCGGCGGACATCTTCGAATTGTATGATCTGCGCGTCGAGGTGGTTGCCGGGGACAGGCCGATGGTCTGCGATCATCCGGTGGGATCATATTTTCTGGCGATCGGCGAAAAGCTGATCTTTCCGGAAGGCGACCACGCCTTTCCCATGTACGCGCTGGCCGCGATCATTCCGCTTTTGCCGGCAAAGCAGCGCAAGACCGAAGAGACCGATTGGATGACCACGGATGCGGAAATCGCCTGTCCAGACCCTAATTGCGGCGGCCGCTTCAAGATTACCCGGACGGGAACGCGCATGTTTCGCCATTCGGAAACGACGGTAGTTCCGCTCAGCCGGGTCGGAGGCGGATCATGAGCGACGTCGAGCGGCTGGCGCTGCGCCCGGATTATGAAATCTCGCGGGTCATCAAGGGCGGCTGGCAATTGGCCGGCGACCACGGATCGGTGGACCGGGAGCGGGCGATCGAGGACATGATCGCCTTTTACGATGCCGGGATCACCACATTCGACTGCGCCGATATCTATACCGGCGTGGAGGATATGATCGGTGCGTTTCGCTCACGGCTTGCCAATGCCCGGGGTGCGGCAGCTTTGGAGCGGTTAAAGATCCACACCAAGGTGGTGCCCGATCTCGACCAATTGGCCCATGTGGATTTCGCCATGATCGAGGCTGGCATCGACCGCTCCTTGCGGCGGCTGCGCATGGAGCGGCTGGACATGGTGCAGACCTTCTGGTGGGACGCCTCCGTGCCCGGCGAGGCCGACGTGATCGGCCATTTGGGGCGGCTTCGCGAGGCCGGCAAAGTCCGCCATATCGGGGTCACCAATTACTCGCTTGCCCGGATGCGGAAACTGGCCGAGGTCGGCGTGCCGTTCCTGGCGACGCTGGTGCAATATTCGCTGATTGACAACCGGCCGGCCGGTGCCTTCGCCCAATGGTGCAAGGAACACGATACGGCGATCCTGTGCTATGGCGGACTGGCCGGCGGATTCCTGACTGAAACCTGGCTCGGAAAGCCGGACCCCGGATACAGGTTCGACAACCGTTCGCTGGTCAAGTACCGGTTGATTATCGATGATTTCGGCGGCTGGGACCTGTTTCAGGAACTGCTCGTGCTGCTTGCCGATATCGCGGCGCGGCGTGATTGCACGCTCGCCGCGGTGGCTTTGCGGGCGACGCTTGATCTGCCTGACGCGGCGGCGGTGGTGGTCGGCGCGCGCTATGCCCATCGTCTTCCTCAGACCCTTCGGTGCTTCGATCCGCTGCTCGATGATGATGACCGTGCCGCCCTTGCCGCCGTGCTCTCCCGGCGCCGCGGACCGGTGGGGGATGTCTACGAATTGGAGAGCGACAAGACCGGCCGGCACGGGCGGATCATGAAATACAACATCAATGCGAAAGGTGCCGATACGCCGATCGGCTAAGGGATTGGAAAGGTACGATGCTGCAATTGGAAGGTGTCTGCAAGAGTTTCGGGGACTTCCGGGCCGTTGACGGGATTGACATGACCGTCGCGGATGCCTCGATCACCGGATTGATCGGCCCGAATGGTGCCGGCAAGACGACACTCTTCAACACCATTGCCGGTTTTTACCGCCCCAATAGCGGGCAGATCCGCCTCAATGGCAAGCGTCTCGACGGCCGGCCGCCCCATGCGGTTTTCGCCGCCGGCCTGGCCCGCACGTTTCAGATCCCGCGGCCTTTTGCCGGCATGACCGTTTTGGAGAATGTCATGCTGGTGCCGCTCGGCCAGTCCGGGGAACGGTTCTGGACGAATTGGCTCAATCCGGGCGCCGTCCGTGCCGATGAAGCCCGGATCCGCGAAAAGGCGCAAGAGGTGATCGAGTTCTGCGCCCTGGAGCGGGTCATTGGCGACATGGCCGATACGTTGTCGGGCGGACAATTGAAGCTATTGGAACTGGCCAGAGTGCTGATGGCCGATCCGGCGGTAATCCTGCTCGACGAACCGGCGGCCGGCGTCAATCCGGCGCTGATGGATATCCTGGTGGACAAGATCAAGGTGCTGAACGGGCGCGGCCATGCCTTCTTGATCATCGAGCACAATATGGACCTGGTGATGTCAATCTGCGACCCGGTCAATGTGATGGCGCAGGGTCGGATGATCTTTGCCGGTCCCGCCGCCGAGGCGAAGCGCGATCCAGGGGTGATCGACGCCTATCTGGGGGATATGCCGACATGACCACACCCTTATTGCAGGTTCAGGATATTGTTGGTGGTTATCGGCCCGATTTACCGATCCTGAATGGCCTGTCCATCGATGTCACCCCCGGCGAGGTGGTCACCATTGTCGGCCCCAACGGTGCCGGCAAATCGACCCTGATCAAGGCGGTTGCCGGCCTGGTTTCGGTGAGCGCGGGCTCGGTAACCTTCGAGGGGCGGGATATCACCAATATTGCGCCCCACGACCTTGTCAGCGCCGGCATCGGCTATGTTCCGCAGACGGAAAACGTTTTCACGTCGCTGACTATCCAGGAAAATCTGCGGATCGGCGCCCATACGATGCGCGGCGATATGCGACCGCATTTTGCACGCATCTACGATCTGTTCCCGCTGCTTGCGGAACGGCGGGACCATCGGGCGCGGACCTTGTCGGGCGGGCAGCGGCAGATGCTGGCGACGGCGCGGGCGCTGCTTACCGAGCCGCGGCTGATCATGCTCGACGAACCATCAGCGGGATTGGCGCCGATGATGGTCGGTGGCGTGTTCGACATGGTGCGCGGCCTCGCTGATACCGGCGTGGCGGTGCTGATGGTGGAACAGAACGTCAAGGCGGCGCTTGCCATGTCGGATCGCGGCTATGTCCTGGCGGAAGGGCGCGAGCAGCTTTCCGGCCCGGCGGCGGACGTACTCGCCGATCCGGATCTCGGCGCCATTTTCCTGGGCGACAAGAGGAGGGCCGCCTAATGCTACAACACTTTGCCGATGGTATATTGACCGGGGCGATCATTGCGCTCGGCGCGATCGGACTTTCCTTGACCATGCGGATTTTGAAATTCGCCAATTTCTCCCATTCGGAACTGCTGACCTGGGGCGCTTATGCCACGTTTGTGTTCCTGTCGTTTTTCAGTGTGTTTGGCCGCGTTTTGGGCGAGCCGATCGGTCCGCTTTCCTTCGGCCTGCCGCTGATCCTGGCGGTTATCGCGTCAGGGCTTGTGACCGCCGGCCTTGCGATCCTGCTCGATTGGCTGGTCTATGACCGGTTGCGTGGACGGGCCGCACCCATGACTTTGGTGTTCGCGTCTTTCGGCGTGGCCTTGCTGGTGCGCAACGTGCTTCTGATCGGATTCGGGCCCGACCCGTACTATTATTCAAGCGAATTGCAGATCGCGATGCGCCTGCCGGGCGGCGTGCGGGTGCAGCCGGACCAGGTCTTCGTGCTCGCGGTCACCATTTTCATGGTGGTCGGGCTTTACCTGTTTCTGACCCGCACGCGCACGGGCATCGCCATGCGCGCGACCGCGGAGAACACGGATCTCTCCATGATCTCCGGCATCAATGTGGCGTCGATCGTGCGCTGGACCTGGATTATCGGCGGCGCCTGCGCGGCGGTTGCCGGGACGCTTTACGGGTTGACCGTTCAGATCCGGCCGGAACTCGGCTTCAGCCTGATCCTGCCGCTCTTCGCCGCCGCCATTCTGGGCGGTACCGGTTCCATGTATGGGGCCGTACTGGGCGGCCTGATCGTCGGCCTGTCGGAGAACCTGTCGGTGATGGTGATCCCGGCGAGCTACAAGCCGGCGATACCGTTCCTGTTGATCCTGCTCATTTTATATGTGCGGCCGCAAGGCCTGTTCGGAGAGCAGCAATGATCGGCATTTTCTCCTATTTGGTCTTTTTCCTCGTGGTCGCCCTGACATTCGGCATTGCGGTCATGGGGCTGAACCTGCAGTGGGGCTTTACCGGCCTCTTCAATGCCGGCGTGGTCGGCTTCATGGCGGTCGGCGCCTATGCCACAGCCATGCTGATGGGGCCGGCGCGGCCGGAAGTGTTCGGCGGCTTTGAATTGCCGTTCCTGGTCGCGCTTGCCGGCGGCATGATCGCGTCGGGACTGGCCGCCCTGATCGTCGGCCTGGCGACCTTGCGGCTCAGGGAAGAATATCTGGCCGTCGCCACGTTCGGCATTGCCGTTTCCATCCAGCTTGTGGCGCTCAACGCGGAATATCTGACCGGTGGTACATTGGGGCTGATCGGCATTCCGAAACCGCTGGCCGACTGGTTTTCCTCGCCGCTTGCCTATAATTCCTTCTATCTGGGTCTCGTCGTCTTCTTCGCCGGCCTCACCTATTGGGCTCTGGAGCGCATCGTCCGCTCGCCCTGGGGACGGCGGCTGAAAGCGATGCGCGAGGACGAGGACGCGGCGGCCTCGCTCGGCAAGAATCCGGTGCGCATCCGCCTGGAGGCGTTCGTTCTCGGCAGCATGATCATGGGATTGTCGGGGGGTATCTATGTGGGCTTTATCGGCTATGTGAGCCCGTTCGATTTCTTCCCCATCGTCACGTTCCAGATTTGGACGATGCTGATTGTCGGCGGCAGCGCCAACAATCGCGGCGCGCTTTTGGGGTCGGTGCTGGTCTGGGGGATATGGACCTGGAGTGGTTACATCATCTCCAAAGTCGTGCCGCCGCTCTATCAAACCCAGAGCGGCGCCATTCAGGTGATCCTGATCGGGCTGTTGCTGGTGATCACATTGTTGGCGAGGCCGCGCGGCCTGATCGGCGAGGAAGAGCATGTGTCCCATCATGCCCGGGTGTAAATGCACTGCCGGACGGACCACGTTCCGGTTGCTGGCGCTGGCCGTCCATGGGGCGGTAAAGTGGATGCCGGCCGGAAGCGGCGCGGGATCGAACAATGCTCAAATGTCTGAAAACGAAAACCACGAAGGGAGATGACAATGATGAGATCAGCTTTGACGACGGCGGCTCTCGCTTTTGCCGCGTTTTCGATCGGAGCCCCCGAGGCCTCCGCGCAATCGTGCACCATCAAGCTGGGTGCCGTACTTCCGGTCTCCGGGCCGATGGGCCAGGTCGGCAAGCGCATCGCCGATACGGGTCAATTCGCCGTCGACGTGTTTAACGAGGCCGGCGGGGTCAAGGGTTGCAAGGTCGACTACATCCTGCGCGACACGCAGGGCCAGCCGACGGTCGGCGTCGACGCCGCCAAGAGCCTTGTCGACGTGGAGGGCGTGCAGGCGCTGATCGGCGCCATATCGTCCGGGGTCAGCCTGCCGATCCTGACATCGGTGGCCGTGCCGTCGAAGATCACCCAGGTGTCGTGTTGTTCCTCGTCGCCAAGCTTCACCAAGCTTGCCAAGGAAGGCAAGACGGACGGCTATTGGTTCCGCACCTATGCCACCAGCCGAAGCCAGGCGGCCATGGGCGCCATGCTGACCATGGAGGGTGGTTTCAAGAAGACCGCCGTCGTCTACGTCAATACCGACTGGGGAGTGGCCATTGCCAAGCAATACAAGGCCGATCTCGAAAAGTTGGGCGGCACGGTGTCGGCCATGGTCGCCTATAATGAAAGCCAGGCCTCCTATCGTGCCGAGGTTACGGCGGCAATGGCGGGTGACCCGGATTCGGTCTATCTGGCGGCATTCCCGGTGGACGGTGCGACGCTGACCCGGGAATGGATCTCGCTCGGCGGCACGACCAATTTCATTGTCAACAATTCGCTGCGCTCGGCGGATTACGTCAAGGCTGTGGGGCCGAAACACCTGACCAAACTGGTCGGCTATGACAGCGCCCAGCCGCGGACGGAATCGGTGTCCACGTTCAACGGGCTGTTCGAAGCCAAGTTCGACGGACCGCCCAACGGACCCGGCCTGCATTCCATGTTCGACGCGGTGACCGTGGTGCTGTTGGCCATGGAAGCCTCCGATGAAATCTCCGGGACCTCGATCCGCGACAATATCCGCAAGGTGACGTCGCCGGACGGAACACCGGTCGCGCCGGGCAAGGAGGGGATCGAAATGGCCAAGAAGCTCCTGTCGGAAGGCAAGGCGATCCGCTATGTGGGCGCCACGGGGCCGTTGCAATTCGACGAGTGGGGCAATGTGCAGTCGCCGAAATTGTCCTGGCGGTTCGACGGCGAGGACAATGTGGAAATCAATTATTACAGCCAGGCGGATGTCGATGCGCTGATCAAGAAGCTCGACGGCAATTGAGCCTTAACGGGCGGGGAGGGGCCTTCCTCCCCGTCCCTTATTCTATAGGTAATGATGGGGACAGGTTATGGCGCCCAGACAGCATGTTTTCAGCGGGTCGAAATTCGAGGATCTTGCCGGCTATGCAAGGGCGGTGATCGTCGGCGACCATATCTATGTATCCGGCACCGTGGGGATCGACTTCAAGACCGGCGATCTGCCCGAGGGCTCGGCGGCGCAGGCCGATCAGGCGCTCGATACGATCGAATGGAGCCTGGGCGAGGCGGGAAGCGGTCTCGACGAGGTGGTGCGGGTGCGGGTCTATCTGACCGACCCGCAGGATATTGCCGACGTGTCGGCTGTGCTCAAACGGCGGCTCGGCCAGGCGCGGCCGGCCAACACCACCGTCTGCGCGCCGCTGGTTGTGCCCGGCTGCACCGTGGAGATCGAAGTGGAGGCGGTGCGCGGTTCGGCGGTCGTCCGCTGATGCGGGCTGGTCGCGCGCGACATGCAGGTCACATGGCAACCGACGACGGGAAATATCGGATCGGTGGGCTTGGTCTAAAGAGCGCTTGCCGAACGGATTCCAGCTCGTCAGACCGATGGACAGGTCGCGCGATTTACGGAAATTGAACCCTTATAAGTTGATTTCTTTGAGTTTTGGGCAGTGCCATGTTAACTTCAAATTGTGCCGACGGGGTTATGATTTTGGAAAGAGTCCATGACTTTGTTGATGGCGATCAGGGGCTTGCAGCATATTGCGGTGGAAGTTGCCGATATTGATCGTTCTTTGGAATTTTATTGCTCATATTTAGGCCTTAAAGTTACCGAACGCCAATATGCCGGTGAAGTGGAAGCGATTCCTTTTGACACTGTGTTTTTGCGGGCCGGGACCATGCATCACGATTTCGTGTTGGTGCATGATCCGGCCAAGACCTACCGGGCGAGAACCGCTGAGGAAATGGTCGATGGCCCACCACTCGTTCACCATTTCGCATTCGAGTGCGTTGGCCTGTCGGCTTGGCAGGCAATGATGGAAATGGCCAAGGAACGTGGTTACGAGATCGTTCACGGGCCGGTTCTGTATTCGCCCCAAAGGGCGCGCGGCGAGGGTGCCTGGGGAGAAAACAAGTCCTTCTACCTGGCTGACC
Organism: Rhodobiaceae bacterium; assembly: GCA_965224185.1. GTDB lineage: Bacteria > Pseudomonadota > Alphaproteobacteria > Rhizobiales. The sequence continues at coordinate 3,512,776 of OZ245042.1, forward strand.
CGGACGGCCATCTGGTGGAGCTCTTCTGCAACATGGCGTCCATCGCGGCCAATGGCGATTTCGTCTCCCACCGCGGCAAGCGTATCAAGGGGGCTGTGGCGGAGGAGATTTAGGCGATTGGAATGAACGTGGAACGCTGAATGCGTTGCCGCTATCGTGCATTGCGCACCATGTCGACCGTCCATTGATCCGGCAGGCCGTCGTCGATTTCCTGTTGCGCTGCGGCATGCCAGTCGCGCATGGCCGGCAGCGCCATCATGCGCTCCGCGTAGCCTCTGACATCGTCGGACATCGGAATGTCATAGGTCACGAAGCGGGACACGACCGGGGCATACATGCAATCGGCGACCGTTAACCGGCCAAACAAGAATCCTCCTGCTCCTTCATGTGCCGACAGGGCCGATCGCCAGGCGCTTTGAATCCGGTCGATCTGGGTCCGAACCGTGTCATCGAACTGCGGCGCCGGCAGGGTGCGGGCAAAGTCCATGGGCAAGGCCTCGCGCAAGGCCAGAAACCCGGCATGCATTTCCGCGGCATAGGAGCGGGCGAGGCTGCGCGTCGTTGCATCGTCCGGCCACAGACCGGCTTCGGGATGGCGTTCGGCGATCGTTTCGCAGATGGCCAGGCTGTCAAACACCACGGCCGTGGCATCTTCTTCTTCGATCCGCAGCACCGGTATCCGGGCGGATGGCGTATAGGTCCGGATGATCGATGCCGTTTCGGGGCGCCGCAACGGGATGACGATTTCCTTAAATGGAATTCCGGTCGTCTTCAGGGCCAGCCAGGCGCGCAGGCTCCAACTCGACCAGTTCTTGGTCCCGATGACCAGGGTGTAAGTCAAGGACAGGCTCCGTGGCGTTGGCTGCGTTAGTGATTGTCCCGGGGCAGGTCGCCGTCGGCGACGCGCTGGTAGCGGATAGCGGGTTTCAGCACCATGCCTTCGTCGAACTGATCGACCATCGACCGCTGGATTTCCTGCCAGGGGGTCTGGTGCGCCGGATAGGCGTAGCCGCCGGCTTGTTCCAGCGCCTGGTGGCGGGATTCCAGTTCCTCATCGGAGATCAGGATGTCGGCGGTCGCCTTGTTTAAATCGATGCGCACCCGGTCGCCGGTTTGCAACAGGGCCAGCCCGCCCCCGGCGGCTGCCTCCGGCGCCGCATTGAGGATTGACGGTGACCCGGACGTGCCGGACTGGCGACCGTCGCCGATGCATGGCAGGGAATGCACGCCGGCCTTGATCAGGGCATCGGGCGGCTGCATGTTGACCACTTCGGCGCCGCCGGGATAACCGATCGGCCCGGTGCCGCGCATGAACAGGATGCAATATTCGTCGATCCGCAGTTCGGAATCATTGATGCGGGCGTGATAATCCTCCGGGCCGTCGAAGACGATCGCCCGGCATTCGAAGGCATTGGGGTCGTCCGGATTGGACAGATAACGATCACGGAATTCGTCGGAGATCACACTGGTTTTCATGATCGCCGACTGGAACAGATTGCCTTTCAAGTTGACAAATCCGGCCTCGGTCAGCATCGGCGCGCCGTATGGCAGGATGACGTCTTGGTTGGTGGCGGCGCGGCCTTTGCAATTCTCGCCCATGGTGCGGCCATTGACGGTCATGGCGTCCACATGGATGCGGCCGGCGCCGATCAGTTCGTTGACCACGGCCGGTACGCCGCCGGCGCGGTAATAGTCCTCGCCGAGATAGTCGCCCGCCGGCTGCAGATTGACCAAAAGCGGAATGTCGAAGCCGACCGACTGCCAATCATCATTGCAAAGCGGGACGCCGATATGGCGGGCAACCGCGTTCAGGTGGATCGGCGCATTGGTGGAACCGCCGATCGCCGTATTGACGGCAATGGCGTTCTCGAATGCCCCCCGGGTCAGGATATCGGACGGTTTCAGGTCCTCATGCACCATGTCGACGATGCGCTTGCCGGTATCAAAGGCGATCTGGCCGCGCTCGCGATAGGGGGCGGGGATCGCGGCGCAGCCAGGCAGGCTCATGCCCAGGGCCTCGGCCAGTGAGTTCATGGTGGTCGCCGTGCCCATGGTGTTGCAATGGCCGACGGAGGGCGCCGACTTGGTGACGATGTCGAAAAATTCCTGCTCGTTGATCTCGCCGGCGGCCAGTTGTTCGCGGGCATCCCAGACCACCACGCCGGAGCCGGACCGTTTGCCCTTGTAATAGCCGTTGAGCATCGGTCCACCTGACAGCACGATCGCCGGCAGATTGACCGTTGCGGCGGCCATCAGGCAGGCCGGCGTGGTCTTGTCGCAGCCGGTGGTCAGCACCACGCCATCGATCGGGTAGCCGTAAAGCAGTTCCACCAGGCCGAGATAGGCGAGATTGCGGTCGATCGCCGCGGTCGGTCTTTTGCCGGTCTCCTGGATCGGATGGACCGGAAATTCAAAGGCGATACCGCCGGCATCGCGGATGCCTTCGCGGACCCGCTTGGCAAGCTCCAGATGGTGGCGGTTGCACGGCGACAGGTCCGATCCGGTCTGGGCGATGCCGATGATCGGCTTGCCGGCCTGGAGTTCCTCGACGGTCAGGCCGAAATTGACATAGCGCTCCACATAGAGCGACGTCATGCCGATATCGTCGGGATTGTTGAACCAGGCCTGGGAACGCAGCTTGAATTTCGATCTGTCGACCACGGGATGTCTCCATGAACGCGGTTTGGCCGTTGCGACCGGGGCGCCCGATAGCCGGCGCCGGCAGCAACGGGCTTGTTATTGTTGACATCGGTTATAGCGAATGACAATGCGCCGGAACAGGCAATCGTTAAATCGTTTAGATCCGCGTTTTTTACATGCAATACCGCTTAGGCGGGGCCGGTCACCTGGATGACCTTGGCGCCGGCGGCCGCTTTCAGGGCTTCCGGCTCGGAGGCGAAGACCGCCTTCGGCGTGCCGGCGGCCGCCCAGACCCGGTCAAAGGCCAGTAAATCCTGGTCCATATAGGTGGCAATGGGCGAGTCGTGGCCGAAAGGCGGAATGCCGCCGATGGAAAAACCGCTGAGCTGGCGCACATAATCGGCATCCGGGCGTTTCAATTTCTCGCCGAGATCGGCGGCGACCGCCTTTTCGTCGACTCGGTTCGACCCGGACACCAGAAGCAGATAGGGGGTCGCGGTCCGGCGGCCGACAAAGACCAGGGACTTGACGATTTGGCCAACGGCGCATCCGCACGCCGCCGCGGCCTCATCCGCCGTGCGGGTCGATTGCGGCATTTCCACAACTTCGATTCTCAGGCCGAGCGCCTCGGCGACCCCTTGAATCCGTTGTGCCGCCTTGGGTAGCTCCGCCATGTCGATGCCTTTTTATCTGCCTAAAGGGTGGTAAGGGCGGCCACGGGCTTGCCGAAAATGCGCGACTCGGTGGATGCTCTACCATTGCATTTATGGGGAAGACAACAGGACGATTATCGATATGGCGACCTCACCGGACAATGTGGTTTCCCACGCCAAGGCGCGTTCGTTGCGCGATGCGGTCAACAAGGTGCGCAGCGCGGAGACCGAGCGGGCCGACGGTATTTCGGAGTTGCACGAGGCCGAGCGGGCGCGGCTGGACATGCTGGTGGACGAACTTTCCGACGTGTTCAAGGACGCGGCCGCCGACGAGCGGATGATCCTGCAGGTCGCGTCCGGCGCGCCACCGCGCCTGTGGATCGATGTAACCAGCCATGTGATGATCGGCCGCGACCGGCGCACCTACCGGTTTTTGAAGGATACCCATCTCGGCCGCACCATCATCATGGAAAGCGATAACCTGGAAAGCATGGCCGACCGGGTTACCGATTATATTGCCGAGCGGGTCGTCGAGTTCGAACGCGCCCTGGAAGGCGGCTGGGTGATGGAGAAGGCGCTGTCCGATCCGGGCGATCCGCCGGCCAAGCGGGAGAAGAAGCGTGGCGGCTTTGGCCGGCTGCTCCTTGCCTTCGTATTGGGCGCGGTGATCGGCATCGGGGCGCTCGTTACCTATGCCTGGTTCTACGCGCCGACCTATTAGGCAGTGACGCGATTTGTTTGGAATTCAAAAACACTCTCGGTCGTCATTTCCGCGACAGCGGGAATCCAGGGCAAAAAACCAAGCCTTACGTTAGCAACCCTGGATTCCCGCTTTCGCGGGAATGACTGTGTTTCTTGAGTTTGAATTGATACGACGTGCAAATCCATGTTTAAGCTGGCACCGATTCGCCGGCCAGGTGCCGTATGCCGCCGATCGGTTCGATGACACCATTGGCGGTCCAGCCCCGTTCGCGCATGGTGCATGACCAGGAGCCCGGCTCACCGGAAATCTCGAATAGATTATAGCGGCCGGCCGGCTTGTGTCTGCCGGGCCCGCTGGAGGCGGACGGGACGCCGCATACCGGCACCGGCCCGTCTGGTCCGTCGATCCAGTTCAAACTGTCACGATGGGTATGCCCGTGGAGCACCAATTCGGCGCCGGCTTCGGCAACGACCCGGCGGAACAGGGCGGCGCCGACCAGGCGCGCGTACCAGCCGGTGATGTCGCGCAGGGGCGGATGGTGGATCAGGACCACGCGAAACAGTCCGCTATGCCGGGCCGCGGTCAGAACGTCACGCAGGGCGGAGGCATCGTGCTGCGTGAAGCGGCCGGTGGCCATGAACGGACCGGTGGCAAGCGCACTGGAAGTGCCGATTATGGCGACGGATCCCCGCCGGCGCACAAAGGGAAAGGCCGGCTTGAAGGCGCCGTCGCCGGTCATGTGGGCCGCCCAGGCCTCAATGGCCTTATCAAGGGCGCCGCGTATATAGGCGTCGTGATTGCCGGGAACGACGGAGATCGCCTGGGGATCGCCGATCGTGCGCAGCCAGCGCGCCGCGGCCTCGATTTCGGAATCGAGCGCCAGATTGACCAGGTCGCCGGTGATCGCCAAATGGTCGAAGCCAATGGTTTGCAGGTCGCCGATCAGTCCGCGCAGATGGGCGCCGGTATGGGCGGCCGCACGGTTGCGGCGCCAATTGACGTAGCCGAGCACTCGCTTGGAGGCGAGTTCGACCAGCTTCGGATCGGGTAGCGGCCCCAGATGCGGATCGGACAGGTGGGCTAGTCGGAACATGGCGCGGCAATACAGGCTTGGCAAGCCGGCGTCCAGCCCGCTTTTGCCTGACCGGTCGCGCCATCGACAAAATCCGGATAATGTGGCGCCCGAAGCATGAGGAGACGCGCGCGATGGCGGCAGGTCGGATCATCAAGCCGATCATGAAACGGGCGGTGACGACCGCGTCGCTGGTCGCCCGGTCGATGACCCTTGGCGTCCGCGCCCTGGCGATCGACGACCTTCAGCGCGTGGTGCTCGTCAAGCACAGCTACCTGCCGGGCTGGTATCTGCCGGGTGGCGGCGTGGAGCCCGGCGAAACGGTCGCCGAGGCGGTGCGCCGCGAATTGCGCGAAGAGGCCAATGTCGTCGTCGACGAACCGCCGCCGGTCTTCGGGATCTATCTCAATCGCGGCGCCTCGCGGCGTGACCATGTGGCATTTTTCGTCGTCCGCTCCTTCGAACACTGGCAGCCGCCGAAACTGCCGAACCTGGAAATCATCGACTGCCAGTGGTTCCCGCTTGACGCCCTGCCGGAGGGGGTGACGCCGGGCACTCTGCGCAGGATCGCCGATTATGAAGCCGGCAAGCCACTGACACAGGACTGGTAGGGCGAGGCGAAATTTCCTGGAACGAGGCAATCCGGCGGCAGCAATCCCCCCCCTCCCTAGCCCTCCCCCTCCAGGGGGGAGGGAATTATGCCCAGGTTGGATCAACGGTTTTGGGACTTAATGGAATCGTCTAGCGGGTATTTCGGATAGTCAAAACTGGCAAGGTTCAATTCCCTCCCCCCTGGAGGGGGAGGGCTAGGGAGGGGGGGATTGCGGCCGTTTGACCTGGTGAACGCGCCCCCGTGTTCGACCGGTTGCGACAGACCCTAATCGACGCCGCCGGCGGCGCCATGCTTCGCCGGGGGGTCAATTTCACGCCGCCTTGTCGAAACGGTCGCGATCGTGGGGGCGGTCGAAATCGAGATCCGGCCCGACCGGGACGATGCGCGACGGATTCACCGTTTCGTGGCTTTGGTAATAGTGCCGCTTGATATGCAGGAGATTGACCGTGTCGGCGACACCGGGCACCTGATAAAGGTCGCGCAGATAGTTCGACAGGTTCGGATAATCGTCGATGCGCCGGCGATTGCACTTGAAGTGACCCACATAGACCGCGTCAAAGCGGATCAGGGTGACGAAGAAGCGCCAGTCGGCCTCGGTGATGCGGTCGCCTGCCAGATATCGCCGGCCGGACAGGCGGTCCTCCATCGCATCCAGGGTGTCGAACAGGGCGTTGACGTTCTCCTCGTAGACGTCCTGGTTCGTGGCGAAGCCGCATTTATAGACGCCATTATTGACCGTCGAATAGATCACCGGATTGACCGCATCGATCTCCGCGCGCAGGGCTTCAGGATAGAAATCGACCGTCGTGTCACCCCAGGCATCGAACGCAGAATTGAACATGCGAATGATTTCGGAGGATTCGTTGGAGACGATGGTGTTTTGCTTTTTATCCCAAAGCACCGGAACGGTTGCCCGGCCGGTATAATGGGGATCGGCGAGGATATAGATTTCCGGCAGGGTTTTTGCGGAATTGACGAAGTCGGGAATGGCGCCATCGCGCTCGGAGAATTCCCAACCATTCTCCCCCATGAAATAGTCGACGACCGAGACGGAGATCAGGTCTTCAAGCCGCTTCAGCTTGCGCATGATCAAAGTGCGGTGGGCCCAGGGGCAGGCATAGGAGACGTAGAGGTGATAGCGATCCGGTTCCGCCTCAAAGCCGCCCGAACCGGTCGGCCCCGGTGAACCGTCAGGGGTGATCCAATTGCGGAAACTGGAATCGGCGCGAATGAATTTGCCGTCGGTTTTTCTGGTGTCGATCGCGCTGGTCGTCCATACACCGTCGATCAGTTGCCCCATCTTGGTCCTCCAATTTCACGGTTTCAACATCTTGTAACAACTAGGGTCAGGCCCCATTACTGTTGCCCATTCTGTTTGACCGGGAAGGTTAGCATGAATGCTAGACCGAGCGCAGGACAGGTTTTGCCTATTCAAGATCGGTCTTGCTTTTAGGCTGGCCTTCCCGGTCAAACCCGAAGGGCGGGGCTGATTTGCCCGCTGACGGCGTTGGAGATCCTTGAAAACCAGGCAGGTTTCCGGCGGATCTCCGCCTTGTCAGCGGGCAAATCCGCTCCCGCAGAATGGGCAACAGTAATGGGTCCTGACCCTAGATGGGTCTCTGTCTCCAATCCGCAATCCGGTGAACAATCCGTCACCCTGATGCGACTACTCTTGTGCGAGGGCTCTGTAACCTCGGAACAACATCTACTGGACGCCCGCAGCGGCTCGTGCTAATGCGGCGGTCCGATAAGGAGAACCGGAATGCGTTTCGGATTGACCATGCGACGACGACGCAGCGCCCGCGGCCTTGGCCGCGCACCGTCGCATGCCGGTTTTGGCCATCGATCCATCTAAGTCGCTACGATGTCGGTGACGGGATCGCACCAGGTCCGGTCGAACCATCTCCGATATCACTGGCAAGATCATGGCTACTTCTTTCGACATCCGGCTTGAGCGGTCGGACGATAACGACCCAATAGAATCCCTACACGCTATTGCCTTCGGGCCCGGCCGGTTCGCACGGACCGCATTCCGCCTGCGCGAGGGGGTCGCCCATGAACCGCAATTGAGTTTCGTTGCTGAACAGGAGGGCATTCTGATCGGATCGGTACGCCTGACGGCAATCACCATCGACGATTGTGATGCCCTGCTGTTGGGCCCGCTAACGGTGCATCCCAACCACAAGAGCAACGGTGCCGGCAAAGGTTTGGTGGCGCGGGCGCTGCGGGCGGCCAAATCCCGCCATCACGGGATCGTGGTCCTGGTGGGTGACGCGCCCTATTACGGACCGCTCGGTTTCGAACGGGTGCCTGTCGGGCAGATCACGCTGCCCGGACCGGTGGATCCAAACCGGTTGCTCGCCGCGGAGCTGGAGACGGGCTCGCTCGCCCGGGTCAATGGCCTGGCGCGAAAAAAACGCTAAAGCGTGTTGCAGTAAAATGGACTCACAAGTCACATCACGTAGTCATTCCGGCGAAAGCGGGAATCCAGGGCTAAGAATAAAGGCTTCTATTTGAGACCCTGGATTCCCGCTTTCGCGGGAATGACTGTTTTATAATTCGTATCGAGTTCGATTGAGCGCAACGTGCATTAGGGACCGGCGTGTTAGCGGCCTTCGCGGTACCAGGTCGCTGAAATGACGGTCAACAACAGGGCTAGGCCTAGGAGGCCGGCAAAGAGCGGGAACCGGTCAATGCCCTTCAACACCGATGCGCCGGACATGCGCAGGCCGATCCAGCCCGCGCCATGGAACGTCTTACCGCTCTTCATGGGCACCACGCGCGGCACGTCGACGGCGCCATCGGCGTCGGCGACCCGGCGGACGGTGCCGCCGGTCTGCTCCAATAGCGGTTTGAGCAGGCGGTCGGTGGAAATCAGGTCGGCGAATTCCCGGGGATTCGGTGGACCCAGATGGGTGAGCGCCCGATGGCTGCCGTCGGCGGCGGAGAACAGGCCGAATTCCTCGACCTTCGTTGTCGCCCGCCACAGGCCCGGTTCATCCTCGGACAAAGTCAGCGTGCGTGTCTCGCCGGAGGGGAGCGTCACCGTCACGTCGGCGCTTTCGCCGCCCAGCGTCTGGCGCTCCACGGTCAAGGTGTCGCCACGGGCGGCAAGCCGCAAGGCCTCCTCCTCCAGGTCCGTCTCCTTCATCAGCCAATGGGCCAGGCGCCGCAGCAGATGCACATGGGGACCGCCGCCCTCGAAGCCACGGGCCCACAGCCAGGCATGGTCGGACAGGAGCAGGGCGACCCGGCCTTCGCCCTCCCGGTTGAGCACCAGGAGCGGCTTGTCGTCATCGCCGTTCATGAGGACCTGCCCGCGCGGATCGGCGACGTCGATCAGCCTGAACCAGCGGCTCCAATTGGGCGGATCGGCCTCGGCGCCGGGCAGGCCACGGGTCACCGGATGGCGGTTGCCGGCCTCGCTGACCCGGGCATGGAACGGCTTTTCGATCACCGTGCCGGTGGGCTCGGCCGGCAGCACCGTGGATAAAGGCGTGCGGGCCAGGCTGCCGGGTGCCGCGAAATCGGGACCCGACGCCATCAGGATGGCGCCGCCATCGCGGACATAACGGGCGATATTATCGAAATAGAGGATCGGCAGGACCCCGCGCCGGCGGTAGCGGTCGAAGATGATCAGGTCGAATTCGTTGATACGCAGGGAAAACAATTCCCGGGTCGGAAATGCGATCAGCGACAATTGGTTGATTGGCGTGCCGTCTTGTTTTTCCGGCGGCCGCAAAATGGTGAAATGCACCAGGTCGACGGCGGCATCCGACTTTAGAAGATTGCGCCAGGTACGTTCCCCGGCATGAGGCTCGCCGGAGACCAGGAGAACCCGCAGATTTTCCCGAATACCCTGGATCGGCACCACGGCGCGGTTGTTCAATTCGGTAAGTTCGCCCTCCATGGGCGCCGTCTCGACCTCGATGATATTGGCGCCGCCATGGGTAATCTCCACCGGCAATGTCACCGTCTCGCCTGGCGTGACGGACAGGCTGGAGACAGTCTCGCCGTCGCGGCGGACAAGCAATTGCACGCGGCCGCCGGCATCGGCGGCGCCCTGGTCGATCACCCGCACCGACAAGGTCTGCTCGGTATCGATCAGGCCGAAGCGCGGTGCCCGCTCGATCACCAGGCGCCGGTCTTTTTCCGCCGGCGAGCCGGTGATCAGGGCGTGTATCGGTGCATCGAGGCCGAGGGATTCCTTTGATTTCGGCACGTCATGGACCTGGCCGTCGGTGATCATGACGGCGCCGGCGAGCCGGTCCGGTTCCACATCCGAAAGACCGTCCGACAGGGCGGTGAACAGGCCGGTGCCGTCGATGCGGTCGTCGGAGAGGTTCGGCACCACATCGATCTCGCGGATTTCCAGGCCGGGCAGAGCTTTAAGCCGCTGCAACAGGTCCTCGCGGATCGTGGCGGTCATGTCCTTGCGGCCGGCAATCGCCTGGCTTTGACTGCGGTCGGTGACGACGGCGACGACGCTTGAAAGCGGTTCACGGTCCTCGCGCTGAGCCGACGGATTGGCGAGTGCCGCCAGGAGCGCGGCCATGGCCAAGGTGCGTAAAAGCGCGCCACGCAGCCGACGGAAGAAGAACAAGGCCGACAGACCGGCGGCGAACACGGCGGCAATGGCGAGCACCGGCAGCGGGATCAGCGGATCGAAGGTGAGCGACCAGATCATGGCCGCCCCTATTGCCCGAGCCGCTCAAGCAGAGCGGGTATGTGGACCTGGTCGGCCTTGTAATTGCCGGTCAGCGCATACATGACGATGTTGATGCCGACACGGAAAGCGAGTTCCCGCTGATGCGGGTCCGACGGCACGGTCGGATAGGCAAATTGGCCGGATTCCTTGATCGCCCAGGCACCGACCAGGTCGTTGGCGGTAATCATGATCGGCGACACCCCGTCGCCGGCGCGGACCGGTCGGTCCGTCTCTTGTTCGGTGTCCGGCAAGGCCTCCACCCAAAGCGGGCTGCCGGACCAGCGGCCGGGGAAATCCTGCAACAGGTAGAAGGCCTTGGTGAGAACATGATCGCCCGGCACCGGTTCGAGCGGTGGAATGTTGAGACCGCGCAGGATCTCCCGCAGCCGCAGGGTGGCCGGGCTGGCATTGCCGCCGACGGAAGACGAGAAGGCGGTGATCTGGTCGCGGGTATCGAACAGAACCGTGCCGCCATTCTTCATGAAACTGTCGACCCGGGCCATCAGCCGTGCCGGCGGCGCGTCGGCATCGGGATCGATCGGCCAGTAGATCAGCGGGAAGAAGGCGAGTTCGTCCGTTGCCAGGTCGATGCCGAGCGGGTCCGCCGGCTCCAACGCGGTGCGCTGGTGCAAAAACCGGGTCAGGCCGGTGAGTCCGAGGCGGCTCGCCTCGTCGATTTCCGGATTGCCCGTGATCACATAGGCGAGCCGGGTGCGCAGGGTGGCGTCAAGGGCGGCGGCATCGTCGGCTTTGGCATGAGGCACGATGCTGCCCGCCAGGACCAGGCCGAGGGCGATGCCGGCGACAATGCGGCGGGCGAACAGGCCGCCGGCCAGGATCAGGATGACAATTCCGTCGAGCAAAAGGATGGCCAGCGCCAGGCTGAAGACCCACGGGCGCAGATCGACCGGTCCGTGCTGGGCATAGGCGCGAATATCGGCGCCGGCGAGGTTGTCCAGCGACAGGGTTGCCAGCTTCGTGTCCGGGCGCAGCAGGTTGAGCGCCCGCATGCCCTCAGCGGAGCCGTAATAGCCCGGCGGGTTCTCGGCGCTGGCCTCGGTCGCGTCAATGTCGCGCAGCCGTAGGCCTTTGGCCGCGGCCGGCGGCGCGCCGAAGCGGCCGAACCCGTCAAGCAGGCGCAAGGGCGGGAGCAAATTGGCCTGCGGTCCGGATGTGGTCGTCGCGTCCTCGGTGCCTGTCCGGGCCGAGGCCAGGGTCACGATCCGGCGCAGCATTTCCACGAAGACGCCCGAAAGCGGCAGGTTCGACCAGGTCGTGTCGGCGGTGACATGGACCAGGATCAACCGCCCGCGGCCATGGGCGTCAGCAGTGACCAGGGGCGTGCCGTCGCCGAGGCTCGCCCAGGTCTTGTCGGGCAGGTCGGCATCGGGCTCGGCGAGCACCTGGCGATTGACCGCGACATCGTCGGGAACCTCCAGGTCGGCAAAAGCGCCGCTCTTGGAGAACCGGGCCAGCGGTTGCGGCTCGTTCCAGGTCAGGCTGCCACCGAGTATCCGTCCGCCGGTGCGCAATTTCACGGGCACCAGGGCATCGGCGCTGGTGGCAAGCCGCGGTCCGGCGAAACGAACCAGGATACCACCATCCTTGACCCAATTCTCAAGACGGGTCGCGGCCTCGCCGGCGACAGTGCCGATATCGGCCATGACGATGATCGACGTGCCCTGATCGATGAGCAGGCCGACGGCGCGGTCGATATCCTGGGTGCGCGGTTCGATGATATCGGCAAAGGGTCCGAGCGCCTGGGAGATGTAATGAAGCGGCGATAGCAGCGGCTGGGCGAGATCGCTGGAGACACCGGATAACAGGCCGACCCGGCGCCGGCGCCAACGGTCGTCGATCAATTGCACCGCTGCGGCGTTTTCGGCGCCGATGATTTCCAACCGCGCAATGTCGTTGCGCAATTCGGCGGGCAGACCGAAGCGCGCTTCGGCGGCCGCCTCGCCGGCAGCGAGATTGAAGTCGGCGCGGCCGATGGTGCGGCCTTTGAGGTCGAGGGCGAGGATCGAACCCGATTGCGCGGCGGTCGCGCCGGCGCGGGCGACGGTGACGGTCATCGCCTTGGAATCGTTGCTGACCGATGCCAGGCCCAGCGGTTGTCCGTCATCGCGATAGGCGAGGATCGATGCATTGGGCGCGATCGTGGCAAGGGCGTTCGCGAACACCGCGCCGGTACCGTGATCGATCGATTCCGTCAACCAGTAGACCGCCTCCGGCGGTGCGGTCGCGGCAGCCGTTTCGAGCGGCTGCGACAGGGTCACGCGATCGGCGGCGAAGGGGCGTGGGGCGATCGCCCGCAGCCGGTCGCGGGCGTCATCGGCGGTGCCGGAGGCAAAGCCCTGGCCGGCTCCGTCCGCGGTGGCCGCGAGCAAGACAGGCCGGCCGTTCGTATCCGCCTGGTCAATCAACCGTTCCGCGGTTGCCAGTCGCGCCGGCCAATCGGGCGCCGCGCTCCAGCCATTGTCGACCAGGATCCAGATCGGGCCGCGTCCGGGCTGCACCACTGCATCGGGGCGCCAGATCGGGCCGGCGACGGCGATGATGATGGCCGCGGCGAGCAAGAGGCGCAGCAATGTCAGCCACCAGGGGGAGCGGGACGGGGTTTCTTCCCGCTTCTCGATATCCAGCAGCAACCGGGTCGGTGGGAAGACGATGCGCTGGGGGCGTGGCGGGGTGAGCCGCAACAGCCACCAGATTACCGGCAACAGCGCAAGCGCGGTCAACAGCCACGGTGCGGCGAAGCCCAGTTGCGAGAACCAAGGCATCACGAAGCCTCCGGCAGGGCGATCGCCGCGTCGCCGACGGATAGCCGCGGCGCGGCTTCAGAAAGGCCTGCGAGGCGCTCGTAGAGCTGCAATAGGGGTTCCGATGCCGGACGATCAGTATGGTGGACCAATAGGGGAAGTCCGGTGCGGCGGCAGCGATCGGACAAAGCCCGGCGATGGGCGTCAAGACGGGTCGTATAGGCCTCGGCCCAGTTTTCGGCCCGGCCGGCAGTCAGGCGGGACGTGGATTCTGGATCCAGGAATTCGGTGCGCCCGGCAAAGGGAAAGGTCTCCTCCACCGGATCGAGGATTTGCACCAAATGCAGATTGGCGCCGGCGGTGGCGACCTTGGCCATGAAGGCATCGATCGCCGGGATCGGGTCGAGTAGATCGCCGATGACGATGACCTCGGAAAACCGGGTCATGGCGGTAATGTCGGGCAGGGCGGTTTGCGGCGGATCGTGAAACAGGGCCGTCGCCAGCCGTTCGGCGGCAGTGCGGCTGGTGGTCGGACGGGTCAGGCCGGGGATGGCGATGCGCTCGCCGCCCCGGGCCAGCAATTCGGCGACCGCCAGCATCAGGACCAGCGCCCGGTCGCGCTTGGAGGCGGCGGCGAGCCGCGACCGGAATTCCATGGACGGCGATAGGTCGGCCCATAGCCACACCGTATGGGCGGCTTCCCATTCCTTTTCGCGCACATAAAGATGGTCGTCGCGGGCGGAGCGGCGCCAATCGATGCGCTTGGCCGGTTCGCCCGGCGAAAACGGGCGGAACTGCCAAAACGTTTCCCCCAATCCGGAGCGGCGGCGACCATGCCAGCCGGCCATGACGGAATTGGCGATGGTGCGCGCCTCGACCATCAGATCCGGCAGGGAATCGGCGATCGACTTGGCGTCGTGCAGGACATTGCCGGCCATATCCGCATCATGGTCGCGGTTGAGGGGCAGGGGGGCTTTCATCTGCGCGGTTCGGTTCACCTCAAACGATTGCTGATTTCAGACGGGCAATGATATCGCTGACATGGTGGCCTTCGGCGCGGGCGGCGAAGGTGAGGGCCATGCGGTGCTTGAGCACCGGTTCGGCGAGCGCCAGCACGTCGTCGACCGACGGGGCGACGCGGCCGTCGAGCAGGGCCCGGGCGCGGACCGTCAGCATCAGTGCCTGGCTGGCGCGCGGGCCGGGGCCCCAGGCGATAAGATCGGCCATGTCGCCGCCTTCCTCGGTCGGGCGGGCGGAACGCACCAGATCGAGGATCGCCTTGACTACCGATTCGCCGACCGGCAAGCGGCGCACGAGTTGCTGCAATTGCCGCACTTCGTCGGCATCGAGCACCGCTTCCGGCTCCGGCTCCTTGGCGCCGGTGGTTTCCAAAAGGATCTGCCGCTCCGCATCGCGGTCGGGATAGATGATGTCGATCTGCATTAAAAAACGGTCGAGCTGGGCTTCCGGCAGCGGATAGGTTCCCTCCTGCTCCAGCGGATTTTGGGTGGCGAGCACATGAAACGGCGCCGGCAGGTCGTGGGGCGTGCCGGCGACAGTGACGTGATATTCCTGCATCGCCTGCAGCAGCGCCGATTGGGTGCGCGGGCTTGCCCGGTTGATCTCGTCGGCCATCAGGAGTTGGGTGAAGATCGGTCCATTGATGAAGCGGAAATTGCGGGTGCCGTCGGGGGCCTGGTCGAGCACTTCGGCGCCGAGAATGTCCGACGGCATCAGGTCCGGCGTGAACTGGATGCGCCGATTGTCAAGGCCGAGCACCACGCCCATGGCCTCCACCAGCTTGGTCTTGGCGAGGCCGGGCACGCCGACCAACAATCCATGACCGCCGGAGAGCACGGTCATCAAGGCCCGGTCGACCACGTCGCCCTGGCCGAAAATAATCCGGCCGATAGCCTCCTTGGCCTTTGCGACCCGACCGAAAGCGTTTTCGGCCTGGCTGACGACTTCCGCGCTGTCGGTATCGGCGATGGGATCAAGGGCGCTCATGCATGCCTCCGGGCCGTTATGCGTTGGTAATCAGTTTGACAGGTTCCGATCCGCCATGCACCCCGTCCTAATCAATACTTTGGGACGATGCGGTGACCGACGCGGTACGATTTCGCTTGGCGATGGCGGCCATCGTTTCCTATGTGAACGGTGAGCACGGCTAAAACGTGGCCGCGGAGGCGCGATTTCGCCATTTTTTCCCAGCCCCGCGGCCGGGATACGGATAGAATCTACAGGTAGGACGATGATGCAGCGGGACGGCGATTTTCACGAAGACGTGAAGGAAGGCGGCCTGGAAGCGCTGATGCGGCGGGCCGACGGGCTCGGGCGCACGCCGCCGGTGGAAAAATGGAACCCGGAATTTTGCGGCGATATCGATATGCGGATCGCCAAGAACGGCCTGTGGTACTATATGGGCACGCCGATTGGCCGGGAATCCCTGGTGCGCTTGTTCGCTTCCGTGCTGCGCAAGGATGAAGACGGCAAGCATTATCTGGTCACCCCGGTTGAGAAGATCGGCATTGCCGTCGACGATGCGCCGTTCCTGGCGGTGGAACTGCATGCCGACGGCACGGGCAAGGACCAGGTGATCACGGTGCGCACCAATGTGGGCGACGCGGTGCCGATCGGGCCCGATCATCCGATGCGCTTCGAGCCGGAGCCGGAGACGGAAGGGGTCAAGCCCTATGTCTTGATCCGCGGCCGGCTGGAGGCGCTCTGCGCCCGGCCGCTGCTTTACGAACTGGTGGATATCGGTAGCGAGGAGACCGTCGACGATGCGGCCTGGTTCGGCATCTGGAGCAGCGGCGTGTTCTATCCGATGATGCTGGCGGAGGACCTGCGCCGGCTATCCGCATGAACAGAACCGCAACCGAGCCCCCCTATTCGGCACAGGCGTTTCGCGACCGCGCGCGGCCGGTCCTGCACGACGATCCATCGATTGTCGATCCGCATCGCGAATTCGGCGAGGACACCGCCGATGCGCGGTTTCGGTTTTCCGGACCGATCGATGTGGCGAAGGAGGCCGCCGTGTTGGTGCCGGTGGTCGATCGCGGATCGGAAGCGACAATTCTGTTGACGCAACGCACCGATCACCTGCCGTCCCATGCGGGGCAGATCTCATTTCCCGGCGGCAAGATCGATCCCGATGATCGCACGCCGCTTGCCGCCGCGCTCCGGGAGGCGGAAGAGGAGATCGGCCTGACCGAACCGTTCGTGGAGCCGATCGGCAGCTTGCCGCCTTATCTCTCTAATACCGGCTATCTGATCAATCCGGTCGTTGCCGTCGTGCGGCCGGGATTTCAGCTTGTGCGCAATGAAGGCGAAGTGGCCGACATTTTCGAAGTGCCGCTGCGCTTCCTGATGAGCGCGCGCAATCACCAGCGCAACCATGTGCTGTTGGGCGGCCGTCAGCGGCTGGTCTTCGCCATGCCCTATGAGGACCGCTATATCTGGGGCGTCACCGCCGGCATCTTGCGCCTGCTTTACGAAACCGTCTATGCGTGATGGGCGCGCAGCCGATACACGAAATCCATGAGTCCAAATCCCAGCCCTGTCCTGAACGCCGATTGGCTTGCCGAACCCGCTCTTGGGGCCGTGTTCGATATGATCGATAATCTGGGCGAGCAAAGCCGTGTGGTGGGCGGCGCGGTGCGCAACAGCCTGCTGGGCCTGCCGGTCACCGATCTGGATGTGGCGACCACGGCCTTGCCAGACGCCGTGATGTCGGCCGCCGAGCAGGCCGGGCTGAAGGCCGTTCCGACAGGCATCGACCATGGTACGGTGACGATAGTCAGTCATGGCCAGGCCTTCGAAGTCACCACATTGCGAGAGGACATCGAAACCCACGGTCGGCATGCCACAGTGCGTTTCGGAAAGAACTGGCAGCACGATGCGGAACGCCGCGACTTCACAATGAACGCGCTTTATGTGGATCGATATGGCACGATCCACGATCCGGTGGGCGGCTATCAGGATTGCCTCGCGCGGCGGGTTAGGTTTATCGGCAAGGCGGATGACCGGATCCAGGAGGATTATCTGCGGATCCTGCGCTTCTTTCGCTTTCACGCTCAATTCGGACGCGGTGCCTTAGATGCGTCAGGATTAAGCGCGTCGATCCGCAATCGCAACGGCCTGCGGCGGCTGTCGCGGGAGCGGATCGGCCAGGAAATGTTACGCCTGATTGTGGCGGGGAAAGCGGCATCCACCGTCGAGGCTCTGGCGGATGCCGGATTATCGCCGATCCTGTTCGGGGGCGTGACCTGGCCGCAGCGTCTATCCCGACTTGTGGCGATCGAGGCGGCGTATGACCGCCGACCGTCGCCGGCAGCACGGCTTGCCGCCCTGACGGCGGTTATAGACGAGGACGTGGATCGGCTTGCCGACCGGCTGCGGATCTCCAATACGATGCGTGAGGCAGTGCATCTCGCCGTCAGGATAGGATACCCACTGACGTTCCCAGCCGAAGAGACGGCCATGCGCAAATTGCTCTATCGGTCGGATCCGGACAGCTACCAGGACGCGGTACTCTATGCCTGGTCGCGATCTCAGGCGGCTGTTGACGATGCCGAATGGCAGTACATGTTGAACCTGCCGTCGCGGTGGACAGCGCCACGCTTTCCAATTTCCGGCAAAGACCTGTTGGCCCTTGGACATGATCCGGGGACTGCGATCGGAGACGCGCTGGAAACCGCCGAACGCCGCTGGATCGAGGGCGATTTCGCGGCGCACCGGGACGAGATTCTCAGTTGGGTAAAATAACGGCGGCCGGCACCATTGCGGCTATTGCTTCTTCTTTTTCTTATTCTTCCTGGTCTTGATGTCCAGCGGAGCAACTTCGTCGATCAGCTTGCCGAGCAGGGCGACGGCCGGATCGCTGGAATTGGCGGAATAGCGGCTGCCGCTGATGCTCGGCGCGTTCTTCTTGTCGCAGCGCTTTGTTTTGACCTTGGCGGCGCGGAGCCGGACCGTGCCCTTCTTATCGGATACGGCGACCCGCATGCAAAATTGCTTGCCATTTTCAGTGACTTTCCAAAATTGGCGGTCTTTGGTCTTGGAGAGGGCTTCGCCGGCGGGCAGAAGAGCTAGGGCTAAGCCGGCTGCAATCAACATGCGCATGATACACCTATCTATTTGCTATCAAAAAGCTTTATGTCAGAACTGGGTGCGGCGCGCCGGTTTGCCCGAGCCGCCGCGGATGGCGAAATGTCATCGCGACCATAGATAGGGCCCGATTAAGGCCATTTAACGACCGGTGGCATGGATGACAGGATCGATGCCACATTTCCACCGGTCTTGAGGCCGAACACGGTGCCGCGATCATAGAGCAGGTTGAATTCCACATAGCGGCCGCGGCGCACCAATTGCTCGTCGCGGTCGGTGTCGGTCCAGGGCGTGTTGAAATTGCGCCGCACCAATTGCGGATAGATCGCCAGAAATGCCTTGCCGACCTCCTGGGTGAAGGCGAAATCGGCCTGCCAGTCGCCGGAATTGACGCGATCGTAGAAAATGCCGCCAATGCCGCGGGGTTCCTGGCGGTGCTGCAGATAAAAATACTCGTCGCACCAGGATTTATAGCGGTCATAATCAGCGCAGGCATGGGCGTCGCAGGCGGCGCGCATGGCGTCGTGAAAGGCGATCGTGTCGGGATCGTCCTGGCTGCGGCGGCGGTCGAGCACCGGGGTCAGGTCGGCGCCGCCGCCGAACCATTGCTTGGTGGTCACGACCATGCGGGTATTCATGTGAACGGCCGGAACATGGGGATTGTGCATATGGGCGATCAGCGAGATGCCGGAGGCCCAAAAGCGCGGATCCTCTTCAGCGCCGGGGATCTGGTCACGGAATTCCGGTGAGAACTCGCCGTGAACGGCCGAGACATGAACGCCGACTTTCTCAAACAGGCGGCCATGCATCATGGCCATCACCCCGCCGCCACCCTTGGCGCCGGTATGGTCGGTGCGCTCCCAGGGGGTGCGGAGGAAGGTACCGGCCGGGCCGACCGCCGTCGCATCGCCGACCTCGGTCTCCAGCCGCTCGAATTCAGCGCAAATGCGATCGCGCAGCTCCGCGAACCAGGCGCTGGCGGTGGCTTTCTTCCGGTCAAGGTCGGCGGGCAGGGACATTGTGTGATGATCGCTCTTGGCGGATTTATCCTCGCTTTATTGGAATCAAAGTCCAATTTTGCAAGGAAAAATGGATCTTACTGCCCAATGCAGGCGATTTCGCCGGACTACAGGCGTCCAGGGTCGGCCCGCGTCTGCCGTAAGGCCTCACCGATGACCATGGCGATGGCGACGGCGACATTCAATGATCGGGCGCCGCCGACCATGGGGATCGTCAGGCGGGTATCGGCGGCTTGGTGGACGGCTCCGGGAACACCGGCCGATTCGCGGCCGAAGAGCAGCACGTCCCCGGCCTGAAACGAAAAATCCGCATAGGCGGTGTCGACGGCGGTGGTCAGCAGGATCAGCCTTCGGTTTTCGCCGCGGCGCCAGTCCTCGAACCGGTCCCAGGACACATGGCGATGCAATGTCGCCCGGTCGAGATAGTCCATGCCGGCCCACTTCAAGGCGGCGTCGGACAGGGCGAAGCCGGCCGGCTCGATGATGTGGACCGGGACGCCGAGGCAAGCGCCGAGCCGCAGGATCGTGCCGGTATTTTGCGGGATATCCGGTTGGTAGAGGGCGATTTCGGGCATGATGTCGTCAGTGCCTGGAACGATCCAGCCGCCATGGCACAGGTGTGGCGTTGGCGCAACAGTTGTCGATCGGGGCGACGATCCGTCGACATTGCCATTGTCGGGCGCCGCGGAAATGCCTATAGAACCACGGGGTGCGCCGATTTACGCGCACCCATTCTTCAGTCGCATGGTGTGTCATGATCATCAATTTCAAACTTTTCGGCACCGAGGCGCTCCGTCCACCTTCCCGGATGTCCGCCTGACGCGACGATCGGCCTTTTTCCGCGCATCTAACTCATTATCCGCCTGACGGCACCCGGCGCAACGGTCGTCGCGTATTCCGCGAGCCGATAGTTTCTTTCTGCCGGAGTTCCCGTTATGTTGCCCATCAAACCGTATGTTTTGACTAATGTGTCCAGATTGCCGTTGGTGACGAACCACCGGCGCATGTGGATAGCCATCGCCGTCCTGCTCATTATTTGTATAGCCATTGGCTACGCCTTGCTCACACAGGGCAAGCCGGTCATCCATGAATCGGATTGCAAACTCGGATTCGTTGATCCCAAGACGACCCCGCAGTTGTACCGAGATCGGCTCGTTCCACCTCGGTCGTTATGCGTTGAGGACAATCTGATCGAGCCGCTGCTGTGAAGTGGGGTGAAAACTCGTTCGCAATTTGTTCGCTATCTGTTAGGCATGGTGGCGCGCGGCGGACGCGCCTGAAGGGGCGATAGTCGGTTGCAATTGTCGGCCGGCTATCGTCGGCAAGAGGACGGATATTTTCATGTTTCAATGGTTCGAAGATCTGCTTGATCCATTGGCGCCGGCGCCGGTCCGGCAGCCGCCGCAGGATGTCGGCGCCTTTTTTCGTCATTATCTGACGCCGTTTCGTGGATTGTTGGCGGTAACCCTTGTCGTCACCTTGATCACCGCGATTTCGGAACTGGTGCTTTATGTATTTGTCGGCTCGCTGGTGGACCGGATGACGACCACCGGGCCGGAGGCCTTCACCGCGACCCATGGCGTGCTGCTTGCAGTGATGGCCGCGGTCGTCCTGTTTTTGCGCCCGGCGGCGATGCTGGTGTCGCGCAGTTTCGTCAATATCTCTTTGGTGCCAGGCCTCAGCAATCTGGTGCGCTGGCGGGCGCATCGCTATGTGTCCCGGCAGAGCCTGGCCTTTTTCCAGAACGATTTCGCCGGCCGCATCGCGCAAAAGGTGCTGCAGACCGGGCCAGCGCTCCGGGAAAGCGTGATTAATGTGGTCGACGGGGTGTGGTTCCTGTTGATCTATCTTGTCGGCGCCGTGATTCTGTTCGGCCAGATCGATTTCGCCCTGCTTCTGCCGATCTTGATATGGGTCGGCGGTTATGTGGCGACGATCATATTCCTGGTGCCGAAAGTGCGCGACCGATCGGCTGATCTGGCCGAATCCACCTCCATGCTGACGGGCCGCGTGGTGGACAGCTACACCAATATCCTGACCGTGAAGCTGTTTTCCGATCCGGACCGGGAAGACGCGTTCGTACGCGCCGGTTTCGACGACCAGATCGACAAAGTGCGCCAATTGATGCGCTCGATCGTTGTCTTGACGGTGACGCTGACCGTGCTCAACGGATTGCTGCTCTTCGCCGTTGGGGCATTGTCGATCTGGCTGTGGATGGCCGGGACGCTCACTGTGGGCTCGATTGCCGTGGCGATCGGCCTGATCATCCGGATCACGCAAATGTCCGGCTGGATCTTGCGGACGATAACAGCGCTGTTTGAGAATATCGGCACGGTGCAAAACGGTATGGAGACCATCGCCCTGCCGACAAGCGTTGTCGACCGGCCGCAAGCGGAAACCTTGGCGGTCACCAAGGGGCGCATTGGATTTGACGGGATCCGCTTTCACTACGGCAAGGATGGCGGGGTCATCGAGAATCTGACCTTGGAGATCGCGCCGGGTGAAAAGGTGGGGCTCGTAGGGCGGTCCGGTGCCGGCAAGTCGACCCTGGTCAATCTTCTCCTGCGCTTTTATGACCTGGAAGGCGGGCGCATCACCATCGATGGCCAGGATATCGCCGAAGTCAGCCAGAATTCGCTGCGCGCGGCGATCGGCATGGTGACCCAGGATACGTCGCTGCTGCATCGCTCCATTCGCGACAACATCATCTATGGGCGGCCTGATACCAGCGATGAGGAAATGCTGGCGGCGGCGCGCAAGGCGGCGGCCGACGACTTCATTCTCGATCTCTCCGACCGCAAGGGGCGGACCGGATATGACGCCCATGTGGGCGAACGCGGGGTGAAATTGTCGGGCGGCCAGCGGCAGCGCATCGCCATTGCCCGGGTGCTCTTGAAAAACGCCCCGATCCTGGTGCTTGACGAGGCGACTTCGGCGCTTGACTCGGATGTGGAAGCGGCGATCCAGGAACAGCTTTACAACCTGATGGAGGGCAAGACCGTGATTGCCATCGCCCACCGTCTGTCGACGATCGCCGCCATGGACCGGCTGGTGGTGATGGACGAGGGGCACATCGTGGAGGAAGGCACCCACGACGCCCTGATCGCCAAGGGCGGGCTTTATGCCGGCCTATGGGCGCGGCAATCGGGCGGCTTCCTGGCGCGGGAATCGGCGGCGTGACTTGATGTTGACGGCGAAAGACGATGATCGGCCGGTCACCGCCCGTGGTTGCGCGATCACTCAGATGCGTCGTGCCATCGATCCAGCGCCGTTTCGTCGTGGTCCCGGGCGCTGACCCAGTCGCCGCTCGACCCGTCGGCCAGATGCTCCTTCTTCCAGAACGGGGCGCGGGTCTTGAGGAAATCCATGACGAATTCGGCGGCTTCGAAGGCGGCCTGGCGATGGGACGAGGCGGCGACGACCAGGACGATATTGTCGCCGGGGGCGAGCTTGCCATAGCGGTGGACCACCTCCAGGGCGAGGATCGGCCAACGTGTCTTGGCCTGGTCGACGATGCGGCCGATTTCGGCTTCCGCCATGCCCGGATAGTGTTCAAGCTCCAAGGCGGCCAGGCGGCCGGCCTCGTCCCGGCATAGGCCGGTAAAGGTGACGATTGCGCCGATATCGCTGCGGCCGGTGGTCAACCGCGCAGTGATTGCGGCGGTATCGAAATCCTCTTTCTGGATGCGCACACTCATCGCGGGCTACATTGATTAAGTGATCAGCCGCCGGTCATCGGCGGGAAGAGGGCGATTTCCCGGGCGCCGGCGATCGGCGCGTCATGGGTCACATGCACCTGGTCGCGGGCGACGCGGATCACGTCCGGGGTCTCGAAGGCGGCCGCATAGCCCTCATCGCGGCCGGCAAGCCAGCGGATCAGGTCGCCGGCGGTCGCCACGTCGGCCGGCGGATCGACATCTTCTTCCTCGATGCCGGTGCGTTCGCGGACCCAGGCGAAATAGCGGACTTTCATGGCCCGGTCACTCCTCCATGACATGGCCGATACCGGCACGGAAATAGTCCCAGCCGGTATAAAGGGTCAAGATCGCCGAAATCCACAATAGCGCGATGCCGACAGAAGTGGTGCCCGGCAACACCTGGTCGCCGGCCGGTCCGGCCAGCAGAAACCCGACGGCGATCATTTGCACCGTGGTCTTCCATTTGGCGAGCTGGGTGACCGGGACGCTGACCCGCACCTCGGCCAGGAATTCCCGCAATCCGGAAACCAGGATCTCACGGCATAAGATGACGATCGCCGCCAGCAGCGACCAATTGGCGATGGTGCGATCGCTTGCCAGCATCAACAGGCAGGCGGCGACCAGAAGCTTGTCGGCGATCGGATCGAGCATGCGGCCGAGCGCCGATTGCTGTTGCCAGGCACGGGCCAGATATCCGTCCAGGAAATCACTGATTGCGGCCAGCAGAAAAATGGCGAGCGCCACCCAGCGGCTGGTCAAGCTCGGCACGAAAAAGCAGGCAACCACCGCGGGTACGGCCGCGATGCGGCCATAGGTCAGCAGATTTGGGATGCTGAGCGCCACGGTCCTGCGCATATTTGCCCGGTCCACGGTCATGGGCGAGCAATTGCACGATCGTCCGGCCGCGTCAATCGGGGTGCCGTCTTTGTCACAGGTGTTGGTTACTTTGGCGAATTGGAGCATGAGCGGACCACACGGTATGACTATCGATATCAGAGCGTGATGGTGTTCGGCCCGGTGACCCTCAAAACAGCCGTCCGCCGTCGGGCACCTTGCGTTCGATCGCGCCGAGCACCACGTCACCGTCGGCGTCGGGAAAGCCGAGCGTCAGCACCTCCGACATGATCGGCCCGATCTGCCGTGGCGGAAAATTGACCACTGCGAAGACCTGCCGCCCGAGCAGGCTCTCCTTATCGTAATATTTGGTGACCTGCGCCGAACATTTCTTGACGCCGATCTCAGGCCCGAAATCGATCCGCAGGATATAGGCAGGCTTGCGAGCCTTGGGAAAATCCTCCACGGCGACGACGGTGCCGGCGCGGATATCGACCTTGAGGAAGTCGTCGATCGTGATTTGCGGGGCGCTGTCGCCGCTCATGGTCTTCCTCCGGGCAGGTCACGATTCAAGAGGTCTCGGCGGCCGGCGGCGTTGCGCCATTGCCCTTTACGGCACCATTGGACGGCGTGACTGACGACCGGCCACGGCAGCGCGGGCGCATGGCGGCCAGGCGGTCGGTGAACCGCAAGACCCGTTCGCCGCGCCGCAATTCCTTGTCGAGGGCGGCCATGGTTCGCGCCAGGCCCTCGTCATCGTCATTGAGCCAGATCCTCATGATCCGCGCCATGACCAGCGCCAGCCCATGCTCGCGGATCAGCGCCCGGCCTCCCGATGCCTCCACCTGCGCCGCCGCCAGCATCCAGCGTTGCGACGTCATGCCGGCCTGTGCCAATGCCAGGGCCAGCGCCGGATCGGTCCGCGCCGCGCGTACCAGGCGCCGGATTGCCGGTTTATGGGGCGCAAGCGCGTCGAGCCGCGCCATCACCGCGTCGAACACCCGTTCGCGGGCCGGATCCTCCGGCTCCGCCTGGACGCTTGCCAGCACCTTGGCATCGGTGCGGGCCACGAAATCGCGCATGATCGCCGCCTTGCCGTCATAGGCGCCGCGCAGGGTGGCCAGGCGAATGCCAGCCTCCTTAGCGATGTCGTCCAGGCCGATTGACTGCCAGGGCCGCTCGGCGGCGAGCGCCATGGTCGCGTCGATGATTGACTTGCGGGTTTTTTCGCTGGCCATCCCTAATCGCCTTCAAATTCCAGCAGGGTATGCACGATCACGCCCTTGTCGCGCAGGCGCATGGCGCCACCCAAATCCGGCAAATCGATGACGAAGGCGGCCGCGATCACCTCGCCGCCGGAGCGCCGGATCAGCTCGATCGCCGCTTCCGCCGTGCCGCCGGTGGCGATCAGGTCGTCGACCACCAGAATCTTGTCGCCCGGCTGAATGGAATCGGCATGGATCTCGATCGTGTCGACACCATATTCCAATTCGTAATCCTGGCCGATGGTCTTATAGGGCAGTTTCCCCTTCTTGCGCATGGGAATGAAGCCACGCCCCAATTCATGGGCCACCGCGCCGCCTAGAATGAATCCCCGCGCCTCGATGCCGGCCACGAAATCCACATGCGCCTTGCGCCTCAAGAATGGCCAGATCAATTCGTCAACAGCGGCGCGCAAGCCCACCGGATCGGCGATCAGGGTGGTAATATCGCGAAACATCACCCCTGGCTTCGGATAATCGGGAATGGTGCGAACGAGCGATTTCAGGTCAAAGCCGTTACGGATGGTCATGAGCGGCATTCCTGGAAAATGAAACCGCATTGAGCCGTCGCATAATTGACGCGCGGAATCAAATGGCTTGTCGGGGCCGGGAATGCCCACCCGGTTCCGGCGCGCGGAAGTAGCCACGACATTCTTATGTCGAGAATTGCGCAGAAGCCGCAAATGCTTCACCATTCTAGGGCATAATTTGCGGGCAGCGCTTCAAATTTCCCGTCCGCGTCATACCGTGCGCGCCGCGGCATGAAATGCTGCTGCGCAGACACGGTATCTCGGGCTTGCACCGGCCAAACAGGGATCCACGCCGAGATCGCGATTAAACTCTGGCGCTTGACGGTGGAAACGCCGCCGTCGCCAGTCGTGGATGTCGCGAGCGAGGCTCGATCGGAATAACCCGACATTAAATATGGTCGACACCCTCATCAACCGTCCCGCACCGAAAGCGGTGCTTGGTTACTCTGCACCCAGACAGGCACGAATTAGAAAAGGCTTACGCAAGGCCGGTGACACCTATATTATGACATTCACCTGATGGCACATAGCCTGCACGGGACCATGCGCATTTTGCTCTATGCCAACGCAATGCGCTGACACTTCCCCAAATTTCACCTATCACATTGAGGCCATGAAAGATGATCTCAGCCGAATATTGCCGACTCCTTGCACGCTACAACAACTGGCAAAATTCCTCACTCGTTACTGCAGCCAATGAATTGACTAATTCCGAGCGCTGGTTGGACCGAGGCGCGTTCTTCAAATCCATCGCCGCGACGCTGAACCACCTCTATTGGGCCGATGCTTTGATTCTTGAGCGCATTAAAGGAAATGAACGCCCACAAGATACGATCGCACATTCACTAACCAGCCCGTCTGACTGGTCTGAATTCAAAGACTTACGTACACAGAGAGATGCAGAAATTGCCAAATGGGCAGCCAGCACTACCAACGCAGATCTCGGTGGCACTGTCAGATGGTATCCTCCTGACGGCTCCGCCAAGATTGAAGCCCCGAAAGCTATCTGCGTCGTTCAACTCTTCAATCACCAGACCCATCACCGAGGACAGATACACGCCATGCTCACAGCTGCGGGGGCCAAGCCCGAGCCAACAGATATTCCGGCAATGCCGTAAAAAGCTCTCCGTAGGCATATACCAGCGTTTACAAGTATCCATACAAAAAAAGAGCCCCGGAAAATCCGGGGCCCTCATCTCGTCCGATCCGTCCGATCCGCCGCTAGTGCTTCTCGTTCGCCCAGATCTTGCGTTTGACCAGATACATCAGGCCGGCGAAGACGATCAGGAAGATCATGGCCTGGAAACCGATGCGCTTGCGCTCTTCCAGTTTCGGCTCCGCCGCCCACATCAGGAAGGCGGAGACGTCGCGGGCATATTGGTCCACGCTCATCGGCGAGCCGTCGGTATAGTCCACCAGTTCCTCGCTGAGCGGCGGCGCCATGGCCAGCGATTCCCCGGCGATGAAATGCGGGTTCTTGTAGGTCCCGTCGTCGTTTTCGGCATCTTCCGGATAACCGGTCAGCAGCGAATAGATATAGTCGACGCCGCTTTCCTGGTATTGGGTGACGATATCGAACAGGAACGTTGGAAAACCGCGTTCCACCGCCCGCGCCTTGGCGATCAGCGAAAAGTCCGGCGGCACGGCGCCGTTATTGGAGGCCGCCGCCGCTTCCTTGTTGGGGAAGGCTTCCGGGAACGTGTCCGACAGCCGCGCTGACCGCTCGAACATCTCGCCCTCGTCATTGGGCCCGTCCATCACCGTATATTCCGCCGCGATCGCCTTCGCCGCGGCCTCGGTGAATTCCGGTCCGCCCGGCTCCATCAGGTTGCGGAAGGCCACCATTTTGAGGCCGTGGCAGCTCTGGCAGGCTTCCCGATAGACCTGCAGGCCGCGCTGCAATTGCGCCCGGTCATAGGTGCCGAAAATGCCGGCAAAGCTCCAGCTCTGCTCCTTCGGCTTTTCCAGGGGGTAGCCGGCGGCATGGGCGCCGCCGGCAAGACCCGCGGTCATGGCGAGGCCTGCAGCAAGGGTCACGAAACGTCTCGTCATCTTGGTCATGGTCCGCCCCCTCTAGCCGCGCGTTTCCGGCGCCGCCGCCGAGCCGGCCGGCTGCGCGGGTCCGCCTGATTTGGCCAATACCGATTCGGTGATCGAATTGGGGATCGCCTTCGGTTTCTCCAAGATCCCCACCAGGGGCAAAAGCACCAGGAAGTGGAAGAAGTACCAGAAGGTGGCGACCCTTGCCAGGATCACGTAGATGCCTTCCGGCGGCTTCGAGCCGAGCCAGGTCAACAGCAGGCAATCCAGAACGAAGATGTAAAACAGCATCCGGTATTGCGGCCTGAATTTCGCCGATCGCACCTTCGAGGTATCGAGCCAGGGCACGATGAACAACACGGCGATCGCGGCGAACATGGCGATCACGCCGCCGAGCTTGTCGGGGATCGCCCGCAAAATGGCGTAGAACGGCAGGTAATACCATTCCGGCACGATATGCGCCGGTGTGACCAGCGGATCAGAGGCGATGTAATTGTCCGGATGCCCCAGATAGTTGGGCAGGTAGAACACGAACCAGCCGAACAACAGGCAAAACGCGATGATCGCGTAGAGATCCTTCATCGTGTAATAGGGATGGAAGGGCAGGGTGTCCTGCTTGTCCTTCGGTTCGACGCCCACCGGATTGTTGGAGCCGGTGGTGTGGAAGGCCCAGACATGGAGGATCGCCACGCCGACGATCATGAACGGCAGCAGATAGTGCAGCGAGAAGAACCGGTTCAGCGTCGGGTTGCCGACCGCGAAACCGCCCCACAGCCATTGAGTGACCGATTCGCCGATCAGCGGAATGGCCGAGAACAGGTTGGTGATCACGGTCGCCGCCCAGAAGCTCATCTGCCCCCAGGGCAGCACGTAGCCAAGGAAGCCGGTGGCCATCATCAACAGATATATGATGACGCCGAGAATCCACGAAATCTCCCGCGGCGCCTTGTAGGAGCCGTAATAAAGGCCGCGGAACATATGGATATAGACCGCCAGGAAGAACATCGACGCGCCATTGGCATGCAGATAGCGCAACAGCCAGCCGTAATTGACGTTGCGCATGATATGTTCCGTCGACAGCCAGGCAAACGCCTCATGGGGCGTGTAATGCATGGCGAGCACGATGCCGGTGACCAATTGCACCACCAGCATGAAGAACAGGATGGCGCCGAAGGTCCACCAATAGTTCAGGTTTCTCGGCGTCGGGAAGACGATGAAGCTGCCATGCATCAACGAGAGCACGGGCAGCCGTTTTTCCAGCCAGCGCGCCGGCGCCGATTGGGGGACGTAGGAAGAATGTCCAGCCATGGTACTAAGATGCCCCCGTTCAGCCGATCTTGATGGTGTTTTCGTCGATGAACTTCATCGGCGGCACCCACAGATTTTCCGGAGCCGGACCGATGCGGATCCGCCCCGACGTGTCGTAATGGGAGCCGTGGCAGGGGCAGAACCAGCCGTTGAACTTGCCCGCCGTGCCCAATGGCACGCAGCCCAGATGGGTGCAGATGCCGATCATCACGATCCAGTTCTCGCGCCCGTCGACCGCGCGGTTGACATCCGCCGCATCGGCGCCGTCCGCCGCATTGGGATTGCGCGCCGACTGGTCGGGCAGGTCGGCGATGGCCACCTTGTTGGCCTCGGCCACCTCCTCGTCGGTGCGGTAGCGGATGAAGACCGGCTTGCCGCGCCATTTGACGGTGATGCTCTGACCCGGCTCGATGGCCGAAACGTCCACTTCGATGGACGCCAGCGCCAGCGCCGAGGCATCGGGATTCATCTGATCGATAAATGGCCAGGCCAGCGCCGCTACGCCGACCGCGCCCACCGCCCCGGTCGCGACATATAGAAAGTCGCGGCGGGTGGGTTCTGCCGTGGTGTTGGTTGCCAAGGTCGCCTTCCCTTCATGACCGTTTTGCGGCTCGATGGCGCGGCCCGCCGCTCGCGATAGGATGGTTTATCGCAAAGCCGGCGGCAATTCGCGCCGAATCCAAATTGCGCGTAGAATCCGCGCCCCCCTTGGATCGGCAGTTCTTTTGGCACCTAAGGATTTGGTTGTCCAGACCGCTTGCGCACTTTATGGCCGATTGTCGCAGATCGCGCACGGTGTTTGAAGCGGGGCGCCGTCCGAAACAAAGTCCACACGCATCCGATCAAGGCCGAAAGGCAGACCGGTTCGCCCCGCCGCCACGGCCGATCTGATCCATAAACGACCGTACCGAAGGGGTGAGTCGACCGGGGAAGCAGTGCGAGTAAACGCTGATTTCGTTATCGCCACTGCTTTTCTTCCAGCGTCCAGTCGCCGCCGGGCAGCTTCCCGTCCTTGATGAACGCATCGACGACATTCTTGAGCAATGTCGAGCTTGTATTCTTGAAGCCGTTTGCCGGCAGCGCCTGTCCGAAGGCGATGGAGCCGGTGCTCAGCACCGCGCCGTCATTAGGCGCGGTGAAGTAGGTGATGTCGCCTCGGATTCTATAGTCGAGCGAGCCGACGAGACCGGCATAGGCGTAAAGCAGTTCCTCCGTCACGAGCACATAATTGTCGCTGTGCCCGCCGGACGAGGCGATGATCTTGGTATGCGGCGGTGTTCCCAGCGTCAGATCGTAGCGATCGAGTTCGATACCGGCGGCGCCGCCATAGGCCAGTCCCTCGTCACCGATGATCTCGCCTTCGATACCCCTGGTGATCCAGTCGACGGTGCGGTGGAATGCGTCGGGCATCTTGCGGAAGGGCGCGGATGTTTCGAAGCCTTCGCCGATGAAACCGACACCGAGCAGTTTTTGCGGCGCCCGTCCCCGGTTGCGCCACAGCCCGCTCTTCTCGCCGGTGGTCTGCAGGTAATGCTCACCCGGCTCGGCCGCCCAGGCCCGCATGCCGGAATCAAGTTTGCGAACCTCCATGCAGGCCGGTTCTTCCGGGTCGAAGCCGACGCACCAATAGTAGCCGTTGCCACCCATATAGATCAGTCGGCCGCCGCCGGCCACATAATCTTCCTGAGCATCCAGCATCCGCTCCGAGACATATTCCGGATGCGTCCCGGTTATAACGCAAGCATAGGGTTCTATGGCGCTCAGGCCTTCCCGGTGGAGATCCTCGTCGGTGATGAAGTCGCAGTCGTAATTATAATGGTCCAGCCAGGCGACGATGGACAGGTCGGCCGGGAACTGCCAGGGAATGTTCATGCTTGAAATGCGATATTTCGGCCGCATGTTGACCACGGGCCGCTTGTATGACGAGAAGCAGACACCGGCGCCGTCCTCGAAACTGTCATAGGTGGAAAGACCGAATTCCCGTTCCTCGTAGGTTTCGATATCGACTTCGGTGACCACCGGCGGCTGTCCGGTCATCGGTTGAATGATCTGGGCGTCAAAGCTCAGTTTCTCGTTGGCATAGGCCAGGTAGCTCGCCGTCGGTACCAGGAAACAAAGCCTGGCGGACGGCCGGGCCGGTCGGACGAAGAAAACGATATACTCCTCGCCGAGACCGCGCCCTTCGCCGATCCGCAGGCGGATTGCATAGATGCCGCTCTTCAGATCCGGGGGGACCTGCATGGAATTCGTCACATCCCAGTTGCAGTCGGTTACGGATTCGGGATGAAACTCGATGCCGCCGAACTCGTCCGGCGCGAGGCGGAAGCAGTCGTTCTTGCCGGACCAGTTCCATCCGGTCATCCCGCGGACAGGATGATTGAAGCCGTGCGCGTCAAGCCCGTGCGGGCCGACATCGACAACGGTATGGCTGATACCGTTGTGCGAATACCCGGCGGTGGTGTCCCAGTAGGCGGCGATGGCGTCTTGCGGTGGACGTTCGCCGGCGCAGATCGCATCGAGTTCCCCACGCGAGAGAACCCGATGACACACGCCCGGCCGGTCGATCTTGCCGTAATAGGTATCGTTGACGAAATTACCGCGAAGCACGTGGTTGTCGAGGCCACCCGACATCATGAACGGCACGTCCCCGCGGTTTTTCTGGGTGAAGCGGAACCTGGTCTGGACATGGGAGCTGAAATCGAGGGGCGCGACCTTGCTGAGCAGGGAATTGTAGCGATTGCCCACGCCTTCCTGGTAGATCGTCGCGGTTCCGGTGGAATGATCGAAGGTCGCGGCCACGAAATACCACATGCGGTGCACCAGAGGCAGTTCAGCGACGACGTAATCAACCTCCTGGCCGTCGCCCACCCAGAATTCCAGGTGGCCTCTCGGATTGATGCCGAGGCAGTAGCCCTCATTGGTGCGCGTGTCCCACCGGCCGAGAATGCACTGCCGTCTGCCCTTCTTGGGCAGGGTCGGCCATATGTAGCTGATCAGCGTAAGATCCTTATCGATGCCAAGGTGGCCGCTCGGATCATCGACCACGAGATAGGAACCCATCTGGGTGAACTGCTTCTTCACCGCCCAGGTGCCGTTTATCGGATGATCGATCTCCTCTTCCATGAAGCCCGGGCCGTCAGGGTGTTCATCGCCGTGAATGAGCCGAACCAGTTGCGCCTCGGCAGCATCGGTTCCATCCGCATTGACATGAAAGTCGACATGCTCGCCCTGTTTTACCGAGATCTTGTTCGCGTATCCGAATATCTTGAACTCGGCCATTACCGTCCGTCCATAAGTTCTTTGACCTGCCTTAAAAAGATGCCGTGATAGGCGTCTTCAAGCGTTTCATATGCGGTGTCCTCCACGAAGCGTGGCGGCACGCCGCGTTCTCCCGAAAGGGCGATGAGACGGTAGGAGGCCGCGTCGGCATCACGCTTGATCGCCAGTTTGTCGGGCATCGGCATGCGGCGGAAGTAAAGCAGTAGTCGTTCCAAGGGCTCGCTGTGCTGGCCGAGGGGGCTGCGGCGATGCTCCGCGATCACGTCATCGCTGACAAGCGTGCGCAGGAACTCCTCCTGCTTGCCGTCATAATAACGCCGATAGATGACGTCTCGGTCCTCCATCGCTTCTAGTTCGGTGCTCATAGTCGTCGGTTCCAAATTACATGCTCCGGCGGTCCCGAACTGGCGTTCGGGTGTCCACGTCAGGATTCCAGCAGGTCATAAACGCGCCGCATGAACACGGCGTGATAGGCTTCCTCAATGGTGTCGTACTCCCGGTCTTCGACTACGCGCGGTGATGTCCCGCGTTCGCCTGAGAACGCGACGATCTTGTGCGGACCATTGAAGCTCTCCCGATGGATGGCGTATTTGTCGACTTGCGGTTGGCGGCGGAAATATAGGAGCAGCCGTTCCAGAGCCTCGGAGTGTTGCCCCAGGGGTTTCTTGCGGTGTTCCTCAATCACTTCGTCACAAACCAGCGTCTTGAGATAGTCCCTTTGCATCTTGTCGAAGCGCCGGAAGTAGAGGCTATCCTTGTCATCGATCTCGGTCGCCTCTTCCGGCAGCGCTTCACCGCCCTTCTCCGTCCGCGACGACCGCCATTCGCCCTTCTTCTTGTCGCGCCAGGCACGGAACTGTTTCTTCATGCCGTAAAGGCCGTTGTTCAAGAACAGCACCACGAGCAGCATCAAGGTACCGATCATGATGTGGCGAAGGGGGCCGAGCTCGATGAGGACCTTGTCGAGCGTGACCACGATGAGCGTGCCGGCGACCGCCCCTTCCGCCCGGCCGATACCGCCGATGGTCAGCATGGCCAGGCCGAGCAGAACCGTGTCGAAGCTGAAGATCGAAAACGCCACCCCGCGATAATGGGCGGTGTAGAAGCCACCGATGAAACCCAGTGCGACCGAGGTGATCAGGAAGATCGTGATCCTGGCCCTGCGGTAATCTACACCGGTCGCCTCCGCAAAGGCCTCCCGCTTTTCGGGCGCCATGCGCAGAACGCGGCCCAACCGCTTGCCGTGAATGAACCGGAACAGGAACAGGGCCGCGATCAACAGGGCAAAACCGCCATAATAGGACACCAGGGACTGCATATAGGGAGACCAGGCGTCGCTGATATAGGTCGAGGCACCGTAAAGACCGCCGGAGGCCGACCCGAACTCTTTCGATGTCGTGAAGTAAACGCGGCACAGTTCATTGAGGCCAAGGGTCAGGAGCGCGTAGTAAAACCCGTCCAGCCGCATGGCCGGCAGGGCGATCAGCCCCCCGAACAGGAGCCCGATCGCCATGCCGATAAGAGGCAGCGAGAACCATGGAAGGCCGTAAGTGATCGACAACCATGAGGTGATGAATGCCGCCACGCCGACCACCGCATAGGATGCCAGCGAGAAGATGCTGGCGGTACCGATAATCAGGGTCCAGCAGACATTGATCGCGGCAAAGATGCCAAAGATCGCGCCCGCGGTCAGCAGCGTGTTCTCCAGACTGTCGGGAAAGAGGAACGGCGCGACCGCCAGCAGGACCAGAAACAAGGCCCAATAGATCGGACGCTTGTCGACGATGAGTTTTTCCGCCTGCAGCGTCTTGCGATTATAGAGACCGCGGATCAACAGGATCGACCGCCGGGTCGGCCACCAGCGCCGGCGAGTCCAAAGGTCGGTCCCGTGGTTCTTCCATTTGTGATAATACTTGAAGCGCCCGACCTTGTAGGTATTGACCTTAAAGGCCGTGTTTTCGCGCCAGACATCCCGTGGATCCGGCACGCGAATGGACGGCACTTCATGATTGCCGCCCTTGGCGCCCCAGACGGAGAGGGGGTTTCTCCAGGTGTAACGCTCGTGTTCGGTGTCGTCCGCGCTCATTGCTCACGTGCCTTGTCGAGGATGCCGGCAATGCCCCTTGGCCGGATGATGAGGATGGTGATGATCAGCAGGAACTGCGTGATAAGGACGTATTGTCCGCCCAGAACCCGGGAGGTAAATGCCTCGGTGAAGCCGAGTATGATGGCCGCAATCACCGCGCCTTGAACGCTGCCGAGCCCGCCGCACAGGGCGATGCTGACCCCCTTGATCAATGGAGTGAGCCCGCTGAAGGGTGCGATGTAATATGTCTGCGACAGCAAAACCGAAGCCAGCCCGGCCATCGCGCCGGTGACGGCCATCACATAGAAGCCGGTGCTTCTGATGCCGATGCCGACGATCGATGCGGCATGCGGATTCATCATCATGGCGCGGATCTCAAGTCCCCTGCGGCTCGACTTCATCCACAAAAGCACGACCGTCAGCATGACGATGGAGCAGACCACGATCCCGATTTTGTCCGATGTCAGGATCACCCCACCAATGTCGACCTTCCAGAAACCGAACAGCTCGGGCAGGGACTTGGATCGTGGTCCGAAATACCAGAGCAAAGCCTGCGACCCCAAAAGGCTGATCGCCAGGGTGCCGATCATTCCCCGGACCGTGAAATTGGGTTTGTCGTGCAGTGGAATGAACACCAGGAGGCAAATCAGGATACCCCCCAGCGCGCCGGTGAGGATGCCCGCCCCGGCGACCAGAATCGGGCTCTTTGACAGCATTTTGGAGGTGACCCAGGCACCGTAACCGGCGAAAGAGAACACGAAGCCATAACCAAGGTTGATCAGCCCGAGACTGGACCAGGTGATGGATACGGCCACCGCGACCAGCCCATAAATGCAGGTCACCATAATCGCGTTTATGACTATGAATTCCAGGTCCATGGATCGCGCCTTGTTGCTACGTCGACCTCAGGCTGAGCCCTGACGA
The DNA here is from genome assembly GCA_965224185.1 of Rhodobiaceae bacterium. Lineage (GTDB taxonomy): Bacteria > Pseudomonadota > Alphaproteobacteria > Rhizobiales. The sequence goes on from OZ245042.1 coordinate 3,548,016, forward strand.
GGCCTCGCCCTTGAGCTTGCCTGCATGCATGCCGATTACCCGGTCGACCCGTCCTTCGAGAAGCGCCACGTTCTGTTCGGCGATCATCATGGCGGAGTTGGCAAGATCGATCTTGAGCAACGCTTCCATGACGCCGAGCCCGATCTTCGGCGCCAGGCCGAGCGACGGTTCATCGGCGAGGTACAGCCTTGCCCGGGTCATAAGTCCGCGCCCGATGGACACCATGCGCCTCTCGCCGCCGGAAAGGCGCCCCACGGGCGTCTTCAGCAGGGCCCGCAGCGGTTCGAACAGGTCGAGCACCTGTTCCTTGCGTTGCTTCCGGTTCTTCCAGGCGTCACGGGTGAATGCGCCGCTGTCTAGGTGTTCTTCGACGGTAAGGCCGTGAAAGATTTCGTCGCCCTGCGGCATGATGGCGAGACCGAGTCGGACAATGGAGTGAGTGTAGCGGCCGGGTCCCTGGCTCCGGGTGCGGCCGATCTGATGGCCGTTAAACACGATCGAACCCCGCTGCCATCCGGTGAGGCCGGCGATCGCGTAGAACAGGGTCGTCTTGCCGTGCCCGTTGAGGCCCACCAGGCCAACGCGTTCCCCGGAATTGATTATCAGATCGAGATCATGGATCACCCGCAAGGGTCCGTACCCGGCCGATAGTCCCTGCACGTTGAGGACTTCCATCGTGCGCCGCCTCCCTTCAGTCGATCTTTTCAAAGTAGGCTGCGCGAACCGCCGGGTTGTCGATGATTTCGGCCAGCAAACCGGCCGCAATAACCTCGCCGGCATCCATGACCATGACCCGGTCGGCAATCGTTTCCAGAAGCTCGATGCGGTGTTCGACGATGACGACAGCGATGTTCATCTCCTTCGACAGCATTCGCAAGATGTGGTCGATTTCGTCGATTTCAGAGTTGATGAGACCCGCCGCGGGCTCGTCCATGAGAAGGATTTCCGGCTTCTTCATGAGGATGCAGGCGAGCAGAAGCTTGCGCCGCTCGAAGGTTTTCAACTGGCTGTTGGGGGTCTCTTCATCGGTAACGAAATGTACCAATCCGGCCGCGTATTCGGCATCGTAGCGGTTCAGATAGGGTTTATAGGCTTGACGTGCCGCCTTGAAGGTTTCCCCGACCGTCAGTTCCTCGCAAGCCACCGGTGTCTGGTAGGTGCGCCCGATGCCCATGCGCGCGCGCTCGAAAAATCGAACGTTGTTGATGGTTTCACCCTTGAACTGAACATTGCCCGATTTGGCTGTGTAGCGGCCGGAGAGAACCTCGAGCAGGCTGGTCTTGCCGGCTCCGTTCGGTCCGATGATGCCCAGGACTTCGCCCGGTGCGACGTCGAAGCCGATATCGTTGAGGACCTCCCGGCCGCCAAGGTCGAGCGAAATGCCCTGGCATGAAAACAGGGGGGCGGACGCGGCGCTACCCATCACTGGTGTACCCGCCCCCCGGTGCAGCGGATCACCACCACGGAGCTGGCCGCATCTTCGATTCGGCGATGGCGTCCGGCCAGATGATCTTATGCTGAACGTCCTGGACCTGCACGTACAATTGGCTCATGCCGGTTTCCGGGGAATCGGCCTGGTTGCCGAAGCCGTTATCCGGATAGTGGAGCGCCTCCTGGTATTCATTGTTCATGTCCATCATGCCGCAGACGCCGCGATACGGATTGGCGCGAATCCAGTCGACATTGGCCTTGAAGTCTTCCGGATTGCCCGTGGCCTCCCACGACAGTTGGAGATACTTGACTATGTCATAGCCGTTGCCGGTATAGACGAGACCCATATTGCCTTCATATTCGGGATAGCGCTTGAGGTACTTCTTGCGGAAATCCTGACCGATCTTGTCGCCATACACGCCGAGGACGGTGCTCCAGCAGAAGCCCTCGGTCGCCCGCCCGCCGAGTTCCAGAAATTCCGGCTGTGAGGGGCCGTATTGCAGATAGACCAGGGATCCGGCCACCGGATCCGCGGCGAATTGCTTGCAGAAGGCGGCGTATTCGGCAGCCACCCAGTGATCGATCATGATCACGCCGGCATCCACTTCCCTCAGTCTGCGCATGACCGGCGACCAGTCATTCACCGGGTACTGGATGTCGGTGACTTCGGCGAGTTCGAAATCGTATTTGGGAATGGATTCCCTGGCGGCCTTCAAGATGGTCTGATTGTAACCGACCTGCTCGGCAACAATGTGGATCTTACGGTTCTTCGGTTTCCAGCCTTGCACCCGCTCCATTTCCGTCAACCACAATGGATAGGTCCAGCCGTAATTGACCTCCGACGGATCCGTCTGCAGAACGTGGGAATACTTTTCGGGATTGGCTTTGAACGCTTCCGTGGCATTGCGTTGGGTATTGCCCTGCAGATAGGGGCATTTGTACTTCGCCGATTCGTCCATCGCCGGTATCGGGGCGAACAGAAACGCATTGGAAATCGCGTGCACCTTCTTGTCGATGCAGGCCGCGATCGTCTGCCGGCAGCTCTCCGGCGAGAGCTTGTCGACGTCGGGAACGAAGAGTTCCAGTTCCCGTCCCAGGATGCCGCCGGCGGCGTTGATTTCCTCCTGGGCCAGTTTGGTGCCGTTGAGATGGTCGGTGTCGTCGGCGACGCCGTAGGGTGTGGAAAGCGACGACGGCACGCCCAACAGGATCTTTTCCGACGCGCTGACCTTTCTGATCCACGGGGCCGGAAGGTTTGATGCCGCAACCAGGCCGGCGGCCCCAAGACCCTTGAGTACCGTACGGCGTCCCTGTCTCTTACTGTCCCGCATTGTTTCCTCCTAGTCGGAACTTTCAATTTTCGCTAGCGTAATTATCTAGAATAAATAGCTAGACGTCAATAGAATATCTGACTAATCTACTCTAGATGAAAACTAGAGAGTTCTCGTTGCGTGTCGGAGATGGATATTGGCCGGCAATTTCAGAGCTTTAGCGTTTCCGGTCGGAAAACAGCGACGGTGGCAACAGGATTGGCTATAGAGGCACATGCAGATAGATTTCTCGCACATACGCTGAATGCGGACCTGCGGGCGCCCTGGGCCTGGGGGGATCAATGTGGAATACAGTTCGGTCTTTTGGCGATAGCCGGATTGTGTGTGGCGACGAAGTGGGATACCCGTTCACAGTGCGTGACGCGCCTCAAAAGAGCACGGGTAGTTGCGATGGTATTATCCGGGCGTCCTGAACCGAGGCACTAACTGATAATCAGCGACAGCATGAAAATTCTGATTGCAGATGACCATTGGATCGTACGGGAAACGCTGAAGCACGTGATGCTTCAGGTCAGCGGCAAGTTCGAGCCGCTGGAAGCGTCCGATTTTTCCGAGGCACGGGCCATTCTTGAGGTGGAGCCGGATGTTGGATTGATGCTGATCGATCTGATAATGCCGGGCTTCAATGAGTTCGAGGGGCTGGAGAAACTGCGCGAGGAATATCCGGAGGTGCCGGTGGTCGTGGTCTCCGTCCACGAGGATTCCGAGTACGTGATAAAATCCATTGCGCACGGCGTTGTCGGCTATATTCCGAAATCCGCCAAACCGGAGGAGATTACGCGGGCATTGACACGTGTGCTATCCGGCGAAGTCTCGTTTCCCCGCCAAATTATCGAAGGTGCCCAAGGTCATAGCTCGATCGGACGCGAGGCCGGCGCTCACTTTTCGGCTGTGGACGCTGACGATCTTGCCGGGCTCAGCCGGCGTGAAAGAGATGTACTGGAAGCGCTCGGCCAGGGATTGTCCGTCAACGGCAGCGCAGACAGGCTGCGGATAAGCCCGCAAACGGTCCGCGTCCACCTTGGCAATGCGATGAAGAAACTCGGCCTTACCGACCGCTCCGAGGCCATCCATTTCGCCATAACCCATTTTGGTGCCAAATGACCCTGAGCGAAAAGCCGACGGAGGCTTTGCGTGGTGCAGCGGAACTGGCATCGGTCTTGGACTCGGAATCCGAGCTTGCCGGGCTCCATGCATCATTCGACGCATTGGGCCATGGCCTGGCTGTGTGGGGCCGTGACGGCTCCATGCTTTATGGCAACAAGGCCTATGCCGAGTTTTTCGGAATTGGCGGTATCGCGGTTCGAAAGGGCATTGCAGTAAAGGCCTTTCTGTTTGAGGTTGCCCGCTCCGGGCTTCTGTTGATCTCCGAGGGCGAGGATGTTTGGCTTGAAACGGAGGCCCGGCTCTTCGATTTCGGGGGAGCGAACGACTACATCTGCATAGATGGCCGCATCTTCCGCAATGAATGGTGGCCGCTGGACGGCGGTGGCGCGGCCGTGTTGCTGCGTGACATAACCGAAGAGAGACGCAATCAGGCATCACTCAAAAGCGCGCGCGACGATGCCAATCAATCGGATCGCGCCAAATCGCGTTTTTTGCGTGCCGCAAACCACGATTTGAGACAGCCTTTGGCGTCGCTCAAAATCCTCATCTACAACTGCATGATGACGGAGGATGAAGACCATCGCGGCGATCTGCTTCACGCGATGGATATTTCCGTTTCCATAATGGAAGACCTGTTGGGCGCGCTGTTGAATATCGGCCAGTTGGATGCGGGTCAGGTCAAGCCACGCATAACGACATTTCAACTGTCGACGCTTCTGGAGCGCATGGATATTGAGTTTGGACACCAGGCACGCGAGAAAGGGCTGGAGTTTCGTGTCGTCCCGACACGCTACTCGGTGGTGTCGGATCGAGCATTGCTGGAACGAATCGTGAGCAACCTCGTCGCCAACGCCATCCGCTATACGGAGCGCGGCAGCGTTCTTGTCGGGTGCCGCCGGGCCAGGGGCGGCGTGCGGTTGGAAGTGCGGGATTCGGGTATCGGCGTTGCGCCCGAACACCGTGACGCCATTTTCGGCGAGTTCTATCAGGTCGAGCATGACCGGAAACGGAAAGGCGCACTGGGGCTGGGGCTCAGCATAGCGAAACGGATTGCCGATATACTCGAGCATCGCATAGACGTTCTGTCTAGAGAAAACGAGGGATCCGTTTTCTCGATCGATCTGCCCCTGGGCGACATAATGCACAGCGAGATCGGCGAGCCGGAAATCAACGAGAAGATCGGCGGCGAGTTTTTCGGTCTCTCAATTCTGGTGCTGGAAGATGATGAGATTCTCCGCGACGCGCTGACCGAATTGCTCGAACGCTGGGGGATCGATGTCAAGTCCTTCAATACGTTCGACGATCTTGCACCGCATTTGCGAGAAGCCGATTACCGCCCCGATCTGGTCATCACCGACTACAGGCTGCAAGGCGGCGTTACGGGAGACCAGGTTGTCAATGACATTCGCGCGCGGCTGAAGCTCGAGGCTCCGGCGATCGTCGTTACCGCGGATACGGACCCCAAGCTGATTGAGCGTATCAGGGCCGATGGTTTTCCCGTGCTCATCAAGCCGGTCAGCGCGCCCCGGCTCCGTGTGATGATGCATAATATTCTCTACGAGCCGGACCTCGTGCGCGAGCTAAACCCGAAAGACGAAAATGTCGCTGCCGGCTCGTGAGACGATCCCGATCGGGTCGATGGTTCCTTTGTCGGGCCCGTCGGCGGCCGACGGCAAGGAGTTTAGCAACGGATTCGTCCTGGCGATGGAGGAGATCAACGCCCGGGGAGGAATCCTGGGTCAGGAGATCGAGCCCCATTTCGTCGATACGGGCACGCAAACGGCTGAGGAGGTCGTTCGCGCCGCCCGCACCCTGATCGAGGATCACCGCGTCCACGCGATTATCAACGGCTACAATATCGGCCCGCAGAATTCTGAATACGAGCCGATTGCGGATGCCGGGATCATCTACCTCCATCACAACACCCTGTTGCAGCATCACGACACGGTGATGAGCGACCCGGAGCGCTACTTTTCATGTTTCATGAGCGATCCGGCGGAATACTGGTACGGCCAGGGGTTCATCAAGCTGATCTCCTGGCTGCGTGACAGCGGCCAATGGCGCCCGCGAAACAATCGGATCGCGATCATATCGGGCGCCAAGCCCTACAGCATCGTCATTGCCAATGCCATGGCTTCGTGTGCGAAGCAGTTCGGATGGATGGCAGCATACGGACCGAATATCGTTCCCGCGCCCATCAACAACTGGACGCCGCTCCTGGACGAAGTCCGGGCGGTCGATCCGGCGGTGCTGGCAAACACGCATTTCTATGCCGGGGATCTCGCCCGATTTCACCTGCAATTCATCGAGAACCCGATCCCCTGCCTTCTCTATCTTCAATATGGAGCGCTCCATCAGACTTTCCGTGACATCGTCGGCGCCAAGGCCAAGGGTGCGATCGTCGGGACGGTCATCGGATTGCTGCGGGACGAGATGGGACGGCGGTTTGCGAGCACCTACCGGAAGCGGTTCGGCGAACACTCGACGCCTGAAGTCGGCTGCCAGCCATATATGTCGCTGCACCACTTCGCGATTGCCGCCGCCGTCGCCGGTGGTACGGGCGGTCCCGGCAATATCGAACAGAACCGAAAAGTCGCCGCGCAATTGAAGGCCGTGCCCTATCGTGGCGTTGCCGGAACCATCTGCTATCACCCCGAGTGGCAGGCGGCGGTCCCGTATCCCGATGCCATTAACGATCCGTCCCTCGGGTTGCCGCATCTTTTCTATCAGATCTTCAACGGCGGCCATGAACAGGCACTGATCGCGCCACAGCCCTACAATGAATCGACCTTTGAGACCCCGCCGTGGCTCATCGACGGTTGAATTGGGTGCACCACAACAGACGCGGCCTCGGGCAATGCAGGCTTTTGCCATCGGCACCGCAAAGACCGATGCGGTCCGCTCCGTGACACCCTCGCTAATCGATATCGCGCCGCCCTTGGTGCAAGAGCACCTTCTATACCGGCCGGATCGAATCCCGGTGCCGCCAAGGCACGATTTGTCCTATTTGCGATGCTCTATTCTCCGTGCTCGGTCTATGGTCCTGATTTGTCGGTCGGTGATTCGGAGAATGTGGTGTGGCATATGTGGAATTCGGCAATAGCTGGTGGGGCGCGAAGTGGCTCGACGCGCTGTCGGGAACCGACTATGAAAACCGCCTGCCCCGTGGCAAGCGCTATGCGCGCAATGGCTCGGTCAGGAAGATCGACATATCGGGACGGAAGATATCGGCCGATGTTCAAGGCTCACGCCGGCGGCCCTATAAAGTGGCGATCGCGCTGCCGAAGTTTTCGCGGCGCGACGGCACCGCGGTCCTGGACGCGGTCACCGGCAATCCGGCATTCCTTTCCCAACTTTTAAATCGTCAGTTGCCGTCGGCCCTGTTCGATGTGTTTCAGGATAAGAAAGTCCCGCTTTTTCCCCGGACCTGGAACGATCTTTCGGCTTCATGCTCCTGTCCGGACTGGGCATTTTGCTGCAAGCACATCGCGGCAGTCATCTATCTGATCGCCAATGAAATCGACAAGAACCCGTTTCTTTTGTTCGACCTGCATGATTTCGATATCGTCGCCGCGCTTGCCAAGGCCGGTTTTGACGTTGCCGACCATCGCGCCGTCGCCATTCCGCATGCCAAGGATTTGATCCTCAATACCGGGCCGGCGGAAGATCCGGCATCCGCCGTCGACGATCGCGACAAGCTGCTGGGCAGCCTTGATTTTTCCGCGATCCCCGACCTGCGCGGCGATCTGATGGCGTTGCTTGCCGACCGGCCGTTGTTTTATCCGCAAAAGGACTTCAAGCAGATCCTCGACAAAGCGCTTGCGCGGGCGGTGCGAAAGGCCAAGGCCGAGATCGTCCGGCTCACCGAATTTAGAGAAAAAGAGGATCGAGCGGCTCCCATCTTTACCGATGCGGAAATCACCCTTTCCGACGACCTGGTGCTGTCCGACCTGATGCTTGCGGCGGGCGACAATGTTTTTTCCACCGAAGATGACGATGATCCGGCGCTGTTGCTGGCGTTGTTGTTCGTGGTGCCGCCGAAGCAATATCACTCCCACCACGACCGGGTCATCGCGCTGTCGCTGCTCACTCATTTCGCCTTGCGGCTACTGGAAAAGGGCGCCGTGATCCCGGAGATCCTGGGGACCGGCACGGGGAGCCGCATCCGCTGGCTCCCAGCCCTCATTAATGCCCGGGTGAAGAAGACTTTCGAGGCGATCTGTGGTCTTGCACCGGGCGACCTGGTGGCGAGGCCGATTTTGACCAAGCCCGAACAGGTCAAGACCGTGCTCTCGGTATTCCTGGCGCATTTCATCGCGTTGTTTTGCGAGGATGTCGCCGATATCCGCGGCGATGACGTTGCCGCCATGTTTTTCGCCGGCGCCACCTTGCGCAAGACGAACAGATTCCAGGATCGGGAGGTCGCCGCGAGCATCGCGCTGTGGCTTGGCCGATTTCATATCGCCCGCAAGGATTTTGTCCCGATCGTCAAGGTCGACGAGGTCGACGACGGATTTGCCTTGGAGCTGTTGGCCGAAAACCGTAAGGCGAGCATGACCGAGCCGGTGCCGCTTGAAAAAATCCTCCGCCTGAAAAAGTTCGAGACATCCAAATACGCGGTCCTGAAGGATATCGCGCTGCTTGCCGATTGGCTGCCGGAAATCAACGAGTTTCTTGCCTCCAACGGCAAAGTCCGGCCGGTATTTTCGCATCAGGAAATCGAGACCGTGCTGTTCCGCCAGCTTCCGGTCTTGAAGTTACTCGACATTCCGATCCTGTTGCCGAAGGGACTGGAGCGCCTGCTGCGCCCGAGACTGAGCGCCAGCGTGAGCACGTCCGGGTCCGACGTCGCCGCCAGTTACCTGTCGCTCGACGATATGCTGCGTTTCGACTGGCAGGTGGCTATCGGCGACACACTGATTTCTGCCGAGGAATTCCGCAAGCTGGCGCGCGACTATCGCGGCATCGTCAAGCTGAAGGACACGTTCGTCTATCTCGATGACAAGGAGGTCGGCAAATTACTGCGGGATCTGGAGGCCGGGCCGCGGCTGAATCCGAGGGAAACCCTCAAGGCCGCGCTGGCCGGCGAACATAACGGCGCGGCGTTGCATCTCGATGACGAAGCCAGGTCGCTGATCGCCGAGATGCTACAAGCCGATCCGCTGGCGGTGCCGTCCACGCTGAAGGCCGAATTGCGTGACTACCAGCACCGCGGCTATGAATGGCTCGCCAAAAACGCCCGATTGGGGTTCGGCAGTCTGATCGCCGACGACATGGGGCTCGGCAAGACCATTCAGGTCTTGACACTGTTATTGCATTGGCGCGAGGAGGGCCGCTTCACCCGGCATCCGGCGCTGGTGGTGGTTCCAACCAGCCTGCTGACCAATTGGAGACGGGAGGCGGAAACCTTCGCGCCCGATCTTCGCGTTCACACCTATCACGGCGGCAAGCGTGAATTCCGGGTCAAGGACGTCGATGTCTTCCTGACCTCCTACGGCCTGTTGCGCCGCGACCAAGCCGCCTTTGCCAAGCAGAACTGGGCCGCGGCCATCGTCGACGAAGCTCAGGCCATCAAGAACGCCAACACCGCGCAATCCCGGGCGGTCAAGGCGCTAAAAACCGGACTGCGGATCGCCATGACCGGCACGCCGGTGGAGAATCGCCTGAGCGAGTATTGGAGCATCTTCGATTTCCTCAACAAAGGCTATCTGAAGGGGGCAAAAGCGTTCCGTGACGACTTTGCCCTGCCGATCGAGGTCGATCGCAACAAACAGAAACTCGCCCTTTTCCGCAAGATCACCGCGCCCTTCATTCTGCGCCGGCTGAAATCCGACAAATCCATCATCAAGGACCTGCCGGACAAGGTCGAGATCGATCAATACTGCCAACTGACCAAGACGCAGGCCGCGCTCTATCAGACGACGATGGAACAGATCATGGAAAGTATCGAAACCGCCGATGATATGGAGCGCCGTGGCCTGGTTCTGAAGATGATCACGGCGCTGAAACAGGTCTGCAATCACCCGGCGCATTTTCTCAAGAAGGGACCGCCCGAGGCGGATCTGTCCGGCAAGACTGCGCGATTGCTGGAATTGTTGCGGGCCATGCGCGACGTGGAGGAAAAGGCGCTGCTCTTCACCCAGTACACGGAAATGGGCAAGCTGTTGGAGACGCTGATCGCCAAGGAACTTCACTTGCAGCCGTTATTTCTTCATGGCGGGCTGGCGCGCCGCGAGCGCGACCGGATCGTCGACGATTTTCAGCAAAAGCCCCATGTCCCGATCCTGATCCTGTCGTTGAAGGCCGGCGGCACCGGTCTCAATCTGACGGCGGCCCGCAACGTGGTGCATTTTGACCTGTGGTGGAATCCGGCCGTGGAGGCCCAGGCGACCGACCGTGCCTACCGTATCGGCCAGACCGGGACCGTGATGGTTCACCGGCTGATCACGCGCGGGACATTCGAGGAAAAGATCAATGATATGTTGAAGGACAAGCGCGAACTGGCGGACCTGACCGTCGCGGCGGGGGAGAAATGGGTCGGCGACTATGCCGATAGGGATTTGCGGAAACTCTTTTCGCTCCACTGACATCAGCCGGCAAGCACTTGACCGGCGCAATCCATGAATCCGCCCTTGGTATGGTGGTCAAAATCCCCATGCCGACCACCTTTTCAACACGGCCGTGTTCAATTCAGCCATTTCCGGCTCCCGTTTATGCAAAACCATATGATTGCGCGCCGCGCGCCCGTGCAGTATCAGGGCGCCTGATCGGTCAGATGGCCACCCACCCAACCGAAGGCGCGCGCCCTCCCGTGTCGGATCATCTCAAAGGTGTTCTGCTTGTCGTTGTCGGCATCACCATCCTGTCGCCGGATGCATTGATCCTGCGGCTGCTCGCCCTTGATCCGTTCACCATCCTGATCTGGCGCGGCCTTGGCACGGCGGCGATCATGGGGCTGATCGCCTGGCGCCTGTCACCGTCCCTGCGGCATATGCCGATGCGCGTCCTGCGCTACGGATTGATCATCTCCGTCGTTTTCTCCGCGTCGCAATTCGCCTTCGTCACCGGGGTCATCTATACCAATGCCGCCAATGTCCTGGTGCTGGTCAGCGCCTCGCCGATCTTTGCCGCCATTTTAAGCCGCATTCTGCTTCATGAACGCCTGCCGCGGCGCACGGTCTGGGCCATCGTCTTTGGCATGATCGGCGTCATCGTTACCGTGTTTGGCGCCACTGCCGGACCCTCGGTTGGCGACCTGATCGCCGCCTTCGTACCGATCGGGCTGGCGATCGTCTTCACGGTGACCCGGGTGATCGGGCCGCGCAATGTGTACCCGTTCTATGCTCTGAGCGGGGTGATCACCGCATGCGCCAGCGGCGCCTTCGGCGACCCCCTGTCGCCGGGCGCCGACCAGTCAACGCTTCTCGCGCTGCTGATCGTGATTTCGGCGGTCTCCTTCGCCCTGATGTCGGCGGCGCCGAAATACATCCCCTCCGCCGAGGTCGGCCTGCTTCTTTTGATCGAGACCATTCTCGGCCCGCTATGGATCTGGTTGGGCATCGGCGAAGCGCCGTCCATCCAGGCCTGGATCGGCGGGGCAATCCTGCTGACCACACTGGCGGTGCATTCCTGGCTGGCGTTAAAGGCGGAACGGACCGCGATTGCGGCGGAAAGTACGGTCGGGTAACGGCGCGGTTGCCCTGGGCACTTACGGGCCACGGCCCCAAAATATCTACCCCGTTATCCGCCCCAAATAGTCCTCAAACATCGGCACCGTGAAAGCAATTTCGCCGTGCGACGGACTGTAGATCATGCCCTTCTTGATGATTTTGGCCCGGTGCGGGCCCAGTGCCCTGTTGCTCTCGCCGAGTTCCCTGGCCACGTCCGCGGATCGGTAAGGCCCTTGGCCGAGCCGCGCCATGGCGACGACATAGTCACGCTCCTTCGGGGTCAGGCGGTCAAAGCGCACCCGGAAAAATCCCTCATCCAACCTGCGGATTGCCGCCGACGTCGCCTTTTTGACGTCAGTGACATCAATCGGCGAGGCGTCTGCGATATTCCACGCCTGGAATCCCCATTCCTGGAGGAAGTACGGATACCCGCCCGTTTGCTCGATGATCAGATCGAGCGCTCGGGTGGAGATGGACTCGCCTTCATTATTGATTGGTGTCTTAACGGCCGCTGCCGCGGAAACGGGATCCAGCGGGCCGATCGATGGAAAATCGAACAATCTTTCCGCATAGGATTTCGCATTTCCGGACAGGGCGGCAAGCTGTGGCAATCCGGCGCCGAAAAAGATGATTGGGAGCTGTTTCTGGGTGACACGATGCAATGCGACAATAAGGGCTGCATATTCACCGTGCGACAGGTATTGCACCTCATCGATCAACAACGTCCACGCCTTGGCGCCCGATCGCGCCGCCTCGCCGACGCGGACAAAAAGGTCGCTCAGATCTAATTCAAGATTCCCGCTATCGGCGATACCCGGTTCCGGATCGACGGACAGCGTGACATCGCCGACGGAGATCTTGAAGGCACTGGCAAATCCACGCAAGGCGCGCATTGCGGCATGGGCGTTGGATTTCGCCGCATCGACGATCGATAGTTTGCGAAGGATCTGATGCAGCTTGGGATAGAGCAAGGGGGCGAGGCCACCGTCATCGGGCGCTTCTATGAACGCGGTCAAATGGCCATGATTTTCGGCGATTTGCTCGATCCTGTTGAGGAGCACCGTCTTACCGGTGCCGCGCAATCCCAACAGAATTTGAGCTTTGCCGTGTCGGCCCATGATGACGCGCTGAAGCACGACTTCGGCGTCGGCGATGATGTTATCCCGGCCAGCCAGTTCGGGCGGTTGTGAGCCGGCGCCGGGTGCAAAGGGATTTCGTATGGGATCCATAGGTCAAACTAGCAATATATGTCACTGTATAACACAGTATAACCTTGTATAACAAAAATCAGTTATACAGAGTTATATATCACTAGAAAACCCAGGTTATCCCGGAACAAAAAGGGCGGCCAACAGGACCGCCCCAAACCAATTCGAATCAAGCGCTCCTCACGGCGTATACCAGATCGGTGTGGTATAGGCCCGCTCCTGCTGGCTGGTCGGCGCCGCCGGCGGCAGGTCTATGTTGTAGCGGAAGGCGTCATAGACGTACCAGGGCGGGGTGGGGATCTCCAATACCCGCGCGTAGTAGAAGGCCTTTTCCGCCGGATCGAAATCGGGATCGGTCCATACGGTGGCGAGTTCCGCCGCGCCGATCGTGTTGGTCCAGTTGGCTGCCGCCACGTCGACCGTATTGCCCACCGGGGGCAATTTGCCGTCGGCGCCCGGCGTCCGGCCGGCGGACCAGGCCACGTCATAGACCTTTTCATGGGTCTTGCCGTCCGCGTCGAGCCAGCCCTTGACGATCTGGATGCGGTCCAGATTGGCGCCGATCGGGTCGCGCAGGGCGAAGACCATGAAGCTCGGCGCCTTGCCGTCCGTCCGCGGCGTCAGGTCGGCGCCCATGGGCACGCCCTTGGAATAGCCGATAAAGGCCGGCTGCCGGTTGTTCATGTCGGCATCGGCAAAGTCCCAGCCGCCGAAGAACCGCACCACCATGCGCGGACCGGTCGTCGCGTAAACTTCCTTGCGATCCATGGCGTCGAACAGGGAGGCACGAGTGTTTTCCTGCGCCCACACCGCCGTCAGCCCGGAGGCCACCTGCTGCCAGGAGAACAATTCGCCGACATCGGTCTTCATGAACGGATGTGTGAGCCGTTCCGGCGACGGTTCATAGCCGGCATGCTTGCCGAAGAAGTTTTCTTCTTCCGCGGTCGCCAGTGAGGTATGGCTATCCGTGGCGCCGGCAATGCCGAACTTGTAGGGATTGGTGCCGAGCCGGGCTTCCAGCACCAGACCGCGCTTCAGCGCTTCCCGCGCATATTCAGCGCCCAGCATCTCCTTGTTCTTGGCTTGCGACAGATCCAGATTGCCCTTGTCCCAGGTGCCGTAATCGGCGAATTCGTCGTCCGGCGACAGGTAGGGATGGGTCTCGCCGTCGCCCTTGATCTGGGTGATCTCATACATGCGCTCCCATTTGGCCCGCTGCTCTACATAGAGCGCGTCAAGCTTGCGGCCGGTATATTGGGCGTCAAGCGGGAACATGATGCCGTTCGACAGATTGCCGTTATGGGCAAAGGTCATTGCCGCGCCGTTGGTTTTCGCCTCGTAGCCCTCCAGATATTTGTAAAGCTCCAGCGGGTCGGTGCTGCCAATCGGCGCCTGGGTGGTGAACGGCACCACCTGGCGCGCCCGGTCGCCGCCGTCGCGGAAAATCACATTGCGATGCAGGTTGCCGCCATTGACCAGCGACGTCCATTCAAAGCCGATAAAGGTGGTGAACCGGCCCGGATCGTTGAAGTCTTCCGCCGCGTCGATGACTTCGTCCCAGATCGTCGCATAGCGCCGCGATCCGGGTGAATAATTGGCCAACAGACCCGGATCGATGTCGCCCTGTGAGAAGGTGCCGATCAGGTCGAGCGCGGCCTTGATGGCGTCCAGCCCGCCGGCCCGCATCCCCTTCGACCAACGTGCCCCCTGTTCGTACTTCATCACCAGCGGCGATGCGGCGAGCATGTCCTGGATCATGCCCATGCCGTCGGAGTGATCGGTGATCGCCAGCCAATCAAGCGGCCGGGACAGACGCACCGGCTGTCCGGTGGACCCCCTGACTTCCTCGCCGCGCGCGAAGCGATAGGCCTCGCGCAGGCCAAGCCGGTTGCCGAAACCGCCCGCATCCATGGACATTGCCGTATGCAGGTGATTGTCGCCCCATAGAGGACGGCTTGGAAACGTCCGTTGGGCATAGGGCGAATAGGCCTTGCCCGGATAAAGATCGGACAATTGATCCTGGTTGACCTGATATTCCTGCGCCGAGACAGAGTGCGCGGCGGCTAAAAAACCGACCGCGGCGACGATCGACATTCCGATTCTCATGGCCGTCTCCGATTGATTTCTTGGTCCCTGGGACAGGACGGCATTCGGCGCAGAAAATCTCTCGTAGTCTTTGTTACAGATCGACGAGGTTGCCTAGGTCGACTACGTCTTTGTTCCCGCGCTGCCACCCTGCCGAAATATATATATCGGCAAAGACAGGCGGACAGGGCGGAGCGGGTAATTTACCGATTTGTCGGGGTGATCCGCGGCGGCTTTGCCGGAGATCACCGGCGGCGCGTGTCACGCCGCCGGTTCCTTGGCCAGAAAGCCGCCCGATTGCCGGGCCCACAGCCGGGCATAGATGCCGCCGCGGGCGATCAGGTCCTCGTGGCTTCCCTGTTCCACGATGCGTCCCGCGTCCATCACCACCAGCCGGTCCATGGCGGCAATCGTCGATAAACGGTGTGCGATGGCGATCACCGTCTTGCCGTGCATCAGGTTGGTGAGCTGCTCCTGGATCGCCGCCTCCACTTCCGAATCGAGCGCCGACGTGGCCTCGTCGAGCACCAGGATCGGCGCGTCCTTCAAGAGCACCCGGGCAATGGCGATGCGCTGCCGTTGACCGCCCGACAGTTTGACACCGCGCTCGCCCGCATGGGCCTCGTATCCGCGCCGGCCTTTCGGATCCTCCAGATCGGGAATGAAGTCATCGGCCCGCGCCAGGGCGGCGGCGGCGACAATCTCCTCCATGGACGCATCCGGCCGGCCATAGGCGATGTTGTCGCGGATCGACCGGTGCAGAAGCGAGCTTTCCTGGCTGACCATGCCGATCTGGTGGCGCAGGCTCGCCTGGGTGACCTTGGATATATCCTGGCCATCAACGGTGATGCGTCCGCCTTCCAGGTCATAAAAGCGCAGAAGCAGATTGACCAGGGTCGACTTGCCGGCGCCCGATTGTCCGACCAGGCCGATCTTTTCGCCCGGCTTGATGGTCAGGGATACACCGTCAAGCACGCCGGCCTCCTTGCCGTAGTGAAAACGCACCTGATCATAGGCGATCTCGCCCTTGTTCACCGTCAGTGTCGGCGCCGCGGGACTGTCGACCACGTCGTGATCCTGCGAGATGGTCTCGATGCCGTTTTCCACGGTACCGATATTCTCGAAGATCTCGGTCACCACCCACATCACCCATTCGGCCATGTTGTTGATGCGGATCACCAGGCCCAAAGCCAGCGCGATGGCGCCCGCGGAGATAGAGCCGATGGACCACAGCCACAGAGCCAACGCGCCGGTGCCGACGATCAAGGCGCCATTGATCACCCACAAGGTGCCCGACATGGTCGTCAGCGGCCGCATCAGGTCGCGGAACCGCTCCGTGTGATCGTCGAGGGATTCCTTCGCGTAATTATCCTCCCGCCGGGCGTCGGCGAACAATTTGACCGTGGTGATATTGGTGTAACTGTCGACGATCCGCCCGACCAGGGCCGAGCGCGCCTCCGACATCACCTCCGCCCGATCCTTGATCATCGGCACGAAGCGGTGCAGGACGACGACATAAAGACACAGCCAAATCACCAGCGGCACCGTCAGCCGCAGGTCGTTTTGCGCGAACAGAACCAATGCGCTGGCCGCATAGATCGTTACGAACCACACGGCGTCAACCAATTGCAGCACCGATTCGCGCAGCGCCGGGCCGGTCTCCGCCACCTTGTTGGCGATGCGCCCGGCAAAGTCATTCTGGAAGAAGCCGATGCTCTGCCGCAGCACATGGCGATGCGACTGCCAGCGCACCAGGTTGGTCAGGCTTGGCGTCAGGGCCTGGAACTGCACCAGGCTGTGAAGCACAAAGATCATCGGCCGTGCGACCGCAATGACCAGCGCCATCAATACCAACCGCAGGCCTTCCTGGGCAAACAAAGCCGACGGCGTCGTCTCGCCGACCATATCGATCAACTGACCGACAAAGGCGACGGCGGAGACCTCGATCAGCGCGCCGACCAGACTGAGCGCCATCAACAGGATCAGCGATCCGCGAACCTGGTGGATGAAGGTGCCGTAAAACGCCCAAAGCCGCGCCGGCGGGATCGGGTCCTTCGGTAATCGAAACGGGTCGATAAGCAGTTCAAATTTGCGGAACATGGCCAGGCTCCTGCCAAAACGCGCGTGAAAAGAGTGGAAGAAAACGCGTCGGCTCGACCTGGGCGGAGCGCGGGCTCCGCTAATATATCGAGGGGCGCGTCAGATGTCGGACTTTAGCCGAGGGATCGCAGTGATCATCTGAGGTCTCCGATTGGGGCCGCCGAAACGGCCGGCCGCGGACGAACCTGTCCACGGAACGGCGGCGACTGTAGTCGCGTTTGCCGCGATTTGAAAGGATCAATCCGGCCGCCGGAAATGGCTGCCGCGACCTGTTGCTTAATTACAACGCTGATGGCGAAGGAATTACACTGGTAACGACACTTTGGAACGACAGTCTGGTAAGTCCCAGCCCTATCCCGCGGCCGCCACGGCCGGTTCTTTCGGCTGTACGTCCGCCAGGTAGTCGTCCATCAGCGTCTTGGTGATCTCACCCACCTCAAAGCGATAAGGCCCGATCTGCGAAACCGGTGTTACTTCCGCTGCCGTGCCGGTTAGGAAGCATTGCTCGAAATCCGCCATTTCCTCCGGCATGATGACCCGCTCGATCACATCCAACTGCCGCAATTCGGCCAGACGGATCACCGATTGGCGGGTGATGCCGTCGAGGAAACAGTCGGGGATCGGCGTGTGCAGCTTGCCGTCCTTGACGAAGAAGATATTGGCTCCGGTCGCCTCCGCCACCCGGCCGCGCCAGTCGAGCATCAAGGCATCGGCATAGCCCTTGGCCTCCGCCGCATGTTTCGACAGGGTGCAGATCATATAAAGGCCCGCCGCCTTGGATTGGCACGGCGCGGTCTTAGGATCCGGCCGGCGATACTCGGCAAGATCGAGACGGATGCCCTTCAGCCGCTCCTCCGGGTCGAAGTAGGATGGCCATTCCCAGGCGGCGATGGCCACATTGATGCGGTTGGCCTGCGCCGATACGCCCATCATTTCGCTGCCGCGCCAGGCCACCGGCCGTAAATAGCCGTCGGTCAGGTTCATGCGCTTCAGCAGCGTCTCGCAGGCGGTATTGATTTCCTCGACCGTGTAAGGCAGGGAAAATCCCAGCACTTCGGCCGATTTGAACAGCCGCTCGGTGTGCGCGTTCAGTTTGTAAATGGCGCCGCCATAGGCCCGCACGCCTTCAAACACCGAACTGCCGTAGTGAAGCCCATGGGTCAGCACATGGACCTTGGCCTCGCTCCAGTCGACGAACGCGCCGTTATACCAGATTTCACCATCCAGTTGGTCGAAGGGGGTGTCAGCCATTTTTCAACTCTCCAAACGCCAACACGATCTGTCACGTGATTTGGCCGAAAAAATTCGCTATATCCATGAGCAAGCCATGGTTTTCTCGTTTCGACGACGGAATAGATCAGTCATGCCGCCGGACCACCGGATTTTCGATCCTTGTCGATCATGTGGCATCGCAGCCCATATCGGATCGATCATTTCGCCGAAACCATCGCTTCAGTAACAATCGCAAAGAAATATGTCAATATGGCTGACGTAAATTTTAGCAAGGATGAATGGATGGCCAAGTTCGGCGAATCGATCGCCGAAGTCGATGGCCAACCGGGTCCATCCGTCGATGAACTTTACGAGACCATCGAATTATTGTTTTTCGCCTATCGCGACTTCGTGTCCGATCCCGATGAGATTTTAAAAGAATACGGGTTCGGCCGCGCCCATCACAGGGTCATCCATTTCGTCAACCGCAAACCGGGCATGCGTGTTGCCGACCTTCTGGACATCTTGAAGATCACCAAGCAGAGCCTGGCCCGCGTCTTGCGCCAATTGGTGGAGACCGGGTTCATCGAACAAATGACCGGCCCCCAGGATCGCCGCCAGCGCCTGCTCTATACCACCGAGAGCGGGCGCCAATTGGCCGAGCGCCTGGCCGCGCCGCAACGGCGGCGGGTCGAGCGCGCGCTGGATTCGCTGGGCGACGACCATCGCGAAATGGCCCGGATCTTCCTCTACAGCATGATTGACGAGAACGAGCGCGCCCGGGTGGCGCGCATCGCCGGGAAATGACAGGGTATGACGACGGTGCAGACCGGTCCACAGAGCACGGAACCGACCGACCAACTGGCCGATGATGCGCCACACCTGCTCGTTATCGACGATGACAACCGCATCCGCACGCTTCTATCACGCTATCTGGGAGAGAACGGCTATCGCGTCACCGTCGCCGACAATGCCGCCGCCGCCCGCCGCAAATTGCAGGCGCTGACTTTCGATCTGTTGATCGTTGATGTCATGATGCCCGGCGAGAGCGGCGTCGATCTGACCACCGATCTGCGCCGAGACTCCGAAGTGCCGATCCTCATGCTGACCGCCCGGTCCGAGCCGGACGAGCGTATCGAGGGCCTGGAGGCCGGTGCCGACGATTATCTGAGCAAGCCGTTTGAACCGCGCGAATTACTGTTGCGCATTGCCAGCATCCTGAAACGGGCCGGTCCTGCCGAGTCTCCGCTGCCGGCCGAAATGCGTTTCGGCGATTTCACCTTTCATATCGAGCGCATGGAGTTGCGCAACGGAAAAACCATTGTCCGGCTGACCGAACGCGAGCGGCGCCTGCTGAAACTGTTTTGCGAAAATCCGGGGGAAACCATCCCGCGCCATCACCTGATCGGCGACACCGATACGCTCGGCGAGCGCACCGCCGACGTGCAGATCAATCGCCTGCGCCGCAAGATCGAGCCGGATCCGGCCAATCCGATCCATATCCAGACGGTACGCGGCGTCGGCTACCGGTTCATAGTCGATCTTTAGGTCATGAGCACCACCGGCGACATCGGTAAATCGAGAGCGGCGGTCCTGACACCGTTTGCCCGCGTTGCCGGTCTTTATCGGCGTTTCGCCCGCGGCCTCGGCCGGCGCATGCCGAAGGGGCTGTTTCCCCGCTCGCTATTGATCATCGTGGTGCCGATGGTGATCCTGCAATCGGTCATCGCCTTCGTCTTCATGGAGCGCCATTGGGAGCTGGTCACAAGGCGCCTGTCGGAAGCGGTCACCCGGGATATCGCCGCCCTCATCACGGTGCTGGAAGCCTATCCCCAGGATGAGGGTTTCGAGACAATCGCCAACATGGCCTCCGACGATCTCGGCCTGTCGGTTTCCGTGCTGCCGGCCGGCCCGCTGCCGCCACCGGGCCCGAAACCCTTCTTCTCCCTGCTTGATCAGACATTAAGCCGGCAGATCACCAGTCAGATCGGCAAACCGTTCTGGATCGACACGGTGGGCCGTTCGGGCCTGGTCGAAATCCGTATCAAGCTTGAGGACAAGGTGCTCAGGGTCTTCGCCCGGCGCAGCAAGACCTATGCCTCAAACTCCCATATTTTCATCATGTGGATGGTCGGCACGTCCCTGGTGCTGATCATCGTCGCGATCCTGTTTCTGCGCAATCAGATCCGGCCGATCCAGCGCCTGGCGGCGGCCGCCTCCAGCTTCGGCAAGGGCCGTCCGATTGGCAATTTCCGGCCTTCGGGCGCCACCGAAGTGCGCCGCGCCTCGGAAGCTTTTCTGGAAATGCGCGACCGCATCGAACGCCAGATCGACCAGCGCACTACAATGCTCGCCGGCGTCAGTCACGACCTTAGAACCATCCTCACCCGGTTTCAGCTCCAACTAGCGCTGATCGGCGACACCGCCGAAACCGAGGACTTGAAGCGCGATGTCGACGAGATGCAGGCGATGCTGCAGGCCTATCTGGACTTTGCCCGCGGCGAGGGCGACGAAAAGATCGGAACCATCGACATGGCGGCGCTCCTGGAATTGCTGGCCGATGATGCGCGGCTGGAATCCTGCCCCGCCACGGCCCATTTCACCGGCAAGCCTGAAGTGACCGCCCGACCCAACGCGTTGAAGCGTTGCCTCTCCAATCTGGTCACCAATGCCTGCCGCCACGGCGAACGACTGGAACTGATCGGCCGCCATGAGGAGGGCTGGCTGACGGTGCATGTGGACGACGACGGATTGGGCATTCCCGAGGCCGACCACGAGACCGTGTTCCGCCCCTTCCATCGCTTGGATGTAGCCCGCAACCAGGATGCCGGGGGCACCGGCCTCGGCCTGTCGATCGCCCGTGACATCGCCCGCGCCCATGGCGGCGACATTACATTGGGCCAAAGCCCGCTCGGCGGCCTGCGCGCCACATTGCGAGTTCCGGGTTGATCCTGAAGATCGCCTCAAATCAAAGACGGCAACCTGTTGGCCGGCATGTCTTTGACCGGGCGCTCCTGTGCGGGACCGCAGATCACGGGGACGGCTCGGTTTCGTGGAAGAAATCGTAGATGGTGCGGGCCATCTGCGCCGAAATACCCGGCACCGCCCGCAAATCGGCGAGGCCGGCGCGGGCCACCGCCTTTGCGGTGCCGAAATGGCGCAACAGGGCGCGCTTGCGGGTCGGTCCGATGCCGGAAATCTCGTCCAGCGGATTGCGCACCAGGTCTTTCTTGCGACGGGCGCGATGGGAGCCGATGGCAAACCGGTGCGCCTCGTCGCGCAGGCGCTGGACGAAATACAACACCGGATCGCGTGGCGGCAGGGTGAAGGAGCGGCCATCGGGTGGATAAAACGTTTCGCGGCCGGCATTGCGGTCCGGTCCCTTGGCGACGCCAACCATGGGCATATCGGCAAGGCCCAATTCCTCCAGGACCGCGCGGGCGGCGCTTACCTGTCCGGCACCGCCGTCGATCAACAGCAGATCGGGCCACGGACCGATCGCGTCGTCATCGGCGGCCTCGCCGCGCGGGCCGGATTCCTTCAAAAGCCGGCTGAAGCGACGGGTCAGCACCTCGCGTATCATGGCGTAGTCGTCGCCAGGGGTGACCTCTTTCGACTTGATATTGAATTTGCGGTACTCGCCTTTGGCGAACCCGTCCCGCCCGGAAACGATCATGGCGCCGACCGGATTGGTGCCCATGATATGGCTGTTGTCATAGACCTCGATGCGACCGGGCGGTCCGTCGAGTTGGAAGGTCGCCGCCAGGCCGTCGAGCAGGGCCTGCTGGCTGTTGGTCTCGGCGAGCCGGCGGGCCAGCGCCTCCTGGGCATTGGCAAGCGCATGATCGACAAGCGCGCGCTTTTCGCCGCGCCGGGGCACGTCGACCCGGACCCGATGGCCGGATTTTTCCGTCAGCGCCTCGGCAAGCAGCGCGCGTTCGGAAAAATCGAGCGAAGTTAGAATGCGGCGGGGGCAGGGCTTATCGTCATAAAACTGGGCGAGAAAGGCGCCCAGGATCTCTGCTTCCTCGATCGATTTGTCGGCCTTCGGAAAATAGGCGCGATTGCCCCAGTTCTGGCCGGTGCGGAAGAAGAAGACCTGAATGCAGGTCTGACCGCCTTCCTGGTAAAGGGCGAAGACATCGGCCTCGTCGACCCCTTGCGGATTGATGCCCTGCCGGCCCTGCACATGGGAGAGGGCGGCCAGGCGATCGCGATAAAGAGCGGCCGATTCGAAGTCGAGGCGGGCCGAGGCCCGTTCCATGGCGGCCGCCATTTCGCCGCGCACCGCATCGGACTTGCCGGACAAGAATGCCTTCGCTTCGTCCACCAAGACCGCGTAGTCGCCCAAGCTGATCTCGCCGGTGCACGGCGCGGCGCAGCGCTTGATCTGGTAAAGCAGGCACGGCCGGGTGCGGCTTTCATAGACGGAATCGGTGCAGGTGCGGATCAGAAAAGCCCGCTGCAGGGCATTGATCGTCCGGTCGACCGCGCCGGCGGACGCGAAGGGTCCGAAATAGGCACCTTTGCGCTTGCGGGCGCCGCGATGCTTCATAATCTGCGCGGCGGCATGATTTTCCGCGATCAGGATATAGGGGAACGACTTGTCGTCGCGCAGCAGCACGTTGAAGCGCGGCCGGAGGCGCTTGATCAGGTTGGCCTCAAGCAGCAGGGCCTCGGTCTCGGTCGCCGTGGTGACGAATTCCATGGCCGCCGTCGCCTGGATCATACGGATCGTACGCGCCGCCTGGCCGGCAATGCGGGCATAGCTTTGCACCCGCTTTTTCAGGCTGCGGGCCTTGCCAACATAAAGCACGTCGCCGTCGGCGCTCAGCATGCGGTAGACGCCCGGCGAATTGGGCAGCCGGGCGACCACGTCGGCAATCACCGCGATGCCACGCTTTAGCGCCGAGGGCTCGCCCGCGGCGTCAACTGGTTCCTGGTCCTGGTCGTCGTTCATGGCCATCCGGTGTCGTGGCCGGTCGAATCGCCGGTTTAAGGCCGCGAGACTAATCCAATCCGTCGGCCACGTCAGGGGTCTGCCAGGCCAGATGCTGACCGCCATCGAGGGCGATCATCTGACCGGTCATGGACGGGGTGTTGAGAATATAGCGGATGGTGCCGGTGATCTCCGCCATGGCCGGCCCCCGCTGCAACAGAACGCTGTCGACCTGGCGCTGAAAACCCTCGGCCGACTGGTTGACGTTTCGCAAGGCCGGTCCGGGGCCAATGGCGTTGACGCGGATGCGCGGCGCCAGGGCCTGGGCCATGGTGCGCGTCGCGGTCCATAAAGCGGATTTCGACAGCATGTAGGAAAAATAGGCCGGCGTCAGCTTCCAGACCCGTTGATCCAGAAGGTTGATGATGTTGCCGTCCCGATCGTCCGGCAATTGGCGGGCGAAGGCGTCGGCGAGAAATATCGGCGATGACAGATTGACATCGATCTGCCGGCGCCACAGGTCGTGATCGAGGTCGCCGACCATGTCGGGTTCGAACATGGATGCGCTGTTGACGAGCAGGGTGACCGGGCCAAGCGCGGCCGCCGCCTCGCTGATCAATGCGGCCGACCGCATCGGATCGGCGAGATCGCCGACCAGTACGACGGCCTGACCGCCTTCCTTCGCAACTTTATCGGCCAATTGATTGGCCTCCTCGACGGCCGTCAGGCGGTGGATTGCCAGGCGCCAGCCATGGGCGGCCAGATCCAGGGCGATCGCCCGGCCGATGCGCCGGCCGGCGCCGGTGATGAGTGCGGTTTCAGGCATCGATCGGCAACCTAATTCTAAATGTCATCGCGCTGCTTCTCAGGTGTCGCCGAAATGGAACACCATGCCGACATAAAGCAGATAGGCCGCAGTCATCAGCAATCCAGTATTGCGGCCGATCTGCATGCGGCGGGTGACAAGTATAAGCAACAGTCCCGAGGTCGCCAGCATCATCCAGATCTCGAATTGCATGATCTGATCGGGCACGGGAACCGGGGCCACCAAGGCGGTGGTGCCCATGATCGCCAGCACGTTGAAAATATTGGAGCCGATGACATTGCCGACGGCGACGGCGCTGTGGCCGCGCAGGGCGGCCATGAGGGTGGCCGCCAGTTCCGGCAGCGAGGTGCCGAAGGCGATCACCGTCAATCCGATCGTCGCCTTCGATACGCCCCAGGAGGCGGCCAGTGACGAGGCGCCTTCGATCACCAGATGGGCGCCGAGCGGCAGGCCGACAAGGCCGGCAATGATGAAGACGATAGATAGGGGAAGCGATGCCGGAATGCCTTCCACGCCGTCGATCATGTCGACATCCGGTCGCTTACTGCCGTTGTCGAGGCGCCTTGCCTCCATAGAGGCGCGGACCTGTTCGCTCAAGAACACGGCGAGCAGGGCGATCAAGGCCAGGCCGGCCGGCCGGCCGAGCGGCGGAAAATAGCAAAAGGCCATGAAGACGAAGGAACTGCCGATCATGAACGTGGTGTTGCGGACGGCGCCGCGCTCATAGCATTCGGTGACCGAGAATAAGGCCGGCAGTCCGAGTACCAGCAACACATTGGCAATGTTGGAGCCGACCACGTTGCCGATGGCGATGGAGCCGGAGCCGGACAAGGCGGCGCGCAACGAGATCACCAGTTCGGGGGCCGACGTGCCGAAGGCGATGATCGTCAGGCCGATGATCAGGGTCGGTATGCCCATGCGCAGGGCAAGGGCCACGGCGCCGCGAACCACAACATCACCGGCGATCAGAAGGACGATCAGGCCACCGATCAGGCTGATGCTTTGATACATTAATTCAATCAATCCAGGCGGAACTTACGCAGATCGGCACTGACCGACGGCCGGCGGTCGGACTATAGTGCCCGATATTAGATAGGGAAATCAATTTGGTGCGAAATATCCGATATCGGCCAGCGGTTCATTCAGTGGTACCGTCGCCGCCCGATCGGGTGCGCATGGCGCTTCGCTCCAAGGCCTTGGCAATGCGCAGGTGGCGTGAAAATGCGTAATTGATCGCCGTGGCCACGCCGTAGAGCCCGCGCAGGCAATGGCGTCGCAAAAAGTAGGCCTTGAAGAAGGCCAGGGGAAACTCGGTCAGGATACGCAGCGGCGCGACGGTCCGGCCGCGCCGTTCCATGTCCTCGACTTGCATGTCGGAATAATCGTTGAGCTTGCGGACCTCGTCACCAAGCGAACGGACCGTTAGATGATGGATGCGGTTGCGCAGGCGGCCCGGCCGGATGCCCGGTGCCAAATCCACCCGGTCGTGAACCGGGCTGTCGGCATAGCGGCCGGCATCCTTGCGGTAAAGGCGCACCGGGGCGATCGTATAGGCGAAGCGGTGGGGTTCGGTCTCGATCGGGAAGGTTTCGGCGATCGGGATTGCATAGGCCTTGTGGTCCGGTTGGCCATTGGCGAACAGATCCCGCAATTCGTCCGCCAGCCCCGGGGGGAGGACCTCGTCGGCGTCGATATTGAGCAGCCAGTCCCGGCGGCACAGAGTTTCGGCGTAACGTTTTTGCGGGCCATAGCCGGGCCAGTCATGATGCACCACCTTTGCGCCATATTGTCCGGCGATGTCGGTCGTCGCGTCGCGGGATCCGGAATCGACGACGATGATTTCATCAACCAGATCGACAATCGCGGCCAAGGTCCGGCCGATGCGGTCCGCCTCGTCGCGGGTGATGACGAATGCCGATATGGGAAGTTTGGGACGGGGCATCATGGGGCAATGGTTTAGGTCACCTTGTTTGAAAATGCATGGATTTATTTGGACGCCCGGACCAGTCTGTAATCGATACCAATCGTAGCTATAATACAACAAATTTTATATGTATTTTGGTGAAAAGCGGCGCGTATTTTCAAATAATCCTGTGCCTTTAATTGATCCGACTTTAAATTCCACCTGGCACAATAGGCTTCAATATGAAGAAGAAGTCCGGAGGCGTATGCCCCATGCCACGTCGATCGCAGTTCTGTTCCGCCCTGGTCTATGGCCTCGCCGTTGCAGCCCTGGCCTATGTGTGGGGTGCGCCTGAAAACACCGCGCTGCGGCCCGGTTTCATGGACGATACCCTCGCTGGTTATCACATGGCGGTCAACACATCGGTCCAAAATCCCGAATTGCGGACAGCGCATGCGGGCCAGTACCGCGTCCTGATTGTCAATCCCGTCCGTAGCGCCCTGCCGTTGTTCTGACCCGCCTTATACCAAGGGCGGCGACTTTTGACCCATCAAATGGGTCAAAAGTCGCCGCCCTTGGTATTATTGCGCCGGAGGATAGATGACAGGCCACTCGGCCGGTTTCCGCGAGCCGTCGCAATGTGGCCAGAACCGATAGCTTTCCAGCGCGAAATCATGGTTCTTCCAGAGCCAGGTCGCCACCGATCCGCAATCGCCGGACCGGCGTCCCTTGACGGTTGAGGACAGCCGGCCGGCCGCTGCCTCATAGACCACATTGTGCAAGACATCGCGGCCGGTCCAGCCATGGCTCCGGCTGAAATCGGCAAATAGAAGCGGCCGGATTCCGCCGATTTCCCCGGTGTCGACCGCATAGAGCCGATAGGCCGTATTGCCGGCCTCGATGTAGCAGGGAATGGCGTAGAGGATTGCCGTGGGCGCGACGATGGCGGTAATCGGCGCGACGGACTTCAGCGAATTCGACGTTGGATCCTCACAGGGCGCGATCTGGGCATGGATCGCATAGACCTTGTCGGGCACGCCGAGATCGACGATCGCCGATTGCCTGGCCGCCTCCGGATCCCGGCGGTCGCCGGATGGCGATGCGACACGGCGCGG
This sequence comes from Rhodobiaceae bacterium, assembly GCA_965224185.1. Classification (GTDB taxonomy): domain Bacteria; phylum Pseudomonadota; class Alphaproteobacteria; order Rhizobiales. The sequence goes on from OZ245042.1 coordinate 3,574,943, forward strand.
CGCGGCGGAGCGGTGCTGCCGCGCGTCAATGTGATCAAGCGCGGCGGAAAGGCCAAGAAGCGAAAACACCAGGTCGTGGGGCGCGCCGACCACGTCAATGAATTCGATGCGCAATTGCCGGCCCTTGATCAATTGCTTGAACAGGCGGTCTCCAAGGCGACCGGCGACGAGGTAGTAACGTTCGCCGCCGGCCATCGCCGCGTAACCGGTGCCCGGCAGCAGGGTCGTCGGTGGTGCGTCGTCAATCCGGAAGTTGAGCGGGCGCACCGGATCGAGGCGGGCGATCGTCGGCTTGAACGTCACCACCCAATGTCGGCCGTTTGGTTCATCCCGGGTCAACCGCAATTCGCCGCCCGGCGGATCGGCGGCCGTTCCGGCGCGGCAGGTGCGGTCGGAATCGCAAGTCACCTGGAAATCGGTAAAGGTTTCGCGCGCTTCATTCTGCTTTGCGGCCATGGCCGTACCATGGGCGGCAAGCATGACCGCAATCCCCGGCCCGGCACAGATGCGGCCGATTAGCAGGGCGGGTCCGGTTACCGTCATTGCCGGATCCGGACCGGCGGCAGGACTACCTTGTCGCGGCCGCATAGGCGGCGGTGCTCGGTGCAGCGTCGGAAGCGCAGGTCGCGGGTCATGCAGATGCGCACCTCGCGCAGGCGGCGGGAATCACAGGTGAGCACCAGATCCTCGGCGCCAAGATCCGGATTGGACCGCAGGAAAGCGTCCTTGATCTCCTCCGGACGGACCATGAGATAGGCGGAAATGCGCCGGTAGGGCTCGGGAATTTTAACCTTTTCCCGGGCCTGGCGTATCAGCGCCAGATAGCGCGCAGGCGACAGGCCGGAACAGGTGCCGTGCTTGCGCCATTCGTGGCGCACCAGGCCACGGCTCGGCATCAGGTCGAGAATCGCGCCGATCTGCGACCGGCTCAAGGTCTTGCGGCCGGATATGGGACAATCGCTCGGCCAGCCGCGCTCATATTGCGGCCACAGGCCATGGACGATGAAGGCATAGGGCCGCTCGCTCTGACATTGAAACGGGTCGGCCCGCTTGCCGGCGGCCTCGCAATAGCTGGGCGACCAGGACAGGGCGAGGACGTAATAGTCGAAATCTCCGGCGCGGCGCTGGCTGGCGGCGCCGGCATCGGCCGGCGGCCACGTCAACGGCAGCAGGATGGCAAGCAGGAATCGAATCGGCATTTACATGTATTCTAAGGCGTGTTGCGGTAAAATGGATTCACAAGTCACATTACGTAGTCATTCCTTTGAGTCACGCGCGAAGTGCAACACCTGCTATGGTGTTGTTGCGATGGGAACACATTACAGTCACCTCAGTCTTGAGGAGCGGATTGAGCTTTACGCGCTGATGCGTTTGGGTCGATCCATTCGCGCTGCGGCCGATCATCTTGGCCGGTCGCCGTCGACGATCAGTCGGGAATTGCGGCGCAACTCGAATGCGACGAAGCAGTTTTGCGGCGGCTATCGGCCCGAGCGCGCGCATGGGCTTGCGGCGCGGCGGCGGCGTTGGGACGCCCGCTTCAAGCTGGCGCGCCAGCCGGCCCTGCGGGCTCTGGTGCGCGACCGCCTTGCGATGGGATGGTCGCCGCAACAGATCGCCGGGCGGCTGGCGCGCCAGCACGCTCCCATGCGCATCAGCCACGAGTCAATCTACCGCTACATCTATCACCGCAGCGCCCAGAAGGACTATTGGCACAAACTGTTGGCCAAGGCCAAGCATCGGCGTGGCCGCCTTGGCCCGCGTGGCGGCAGTGCCAAAACGCTGATCGCCCACCGGGTGAGCCTCGACAAACGGCCCAAATCAGCCAACCAGCGCCGCCAGTTCGGCCATTGGGAGGCCGATCTGATGCTGTTTTCCAGATACGGCCAGGCGGTGTTGGTCGCCCATGAGCGCAAGTCCCGCCTGACATGGATCTGGCGCCAGCCCAACAAGGCCGCGCGGCCCGTCGTGGAGCGGCTCAAGGCCGCCTTCGCCACCCTGCCGCCGGCGCTCAGGCGCTCAATCACCTTCGACAACGGATCGGAATTCTATCTGCATCATGAGCTCAACCAGTCCCCCGGCATGGCCACCTATTTCTGTGACACCCATTCCCCCTGGCAGAAAGGCGGCATCGAAAACGCCATCCACAGACTGCGCCGCGTCCTGCCGCGCAAATCCGACCTGGCCACAATCGATCAGGCCGAGTTGGACCGCCTCGTCACCCAATACAACCAAACGCCAAGAAAATGCCTGGACTACAGAACACCCCAAGAGGTATTCACTCAAATCTCAAACCGTGTTGCACTTCAAACGTGAACCCACCTTCCCGCTTTCGCGGGAATGACTGTTTCATTAGTCGTACCGAGCATGATTGAACGCAACGTGCATTAGTGGCGGCGCAGGATTTGGCAGCGGGAGCCATAGACATACCAATCGTCATGACCGGCCATGCAAAATTCCACGTTCCAGCCGATGCTGGCAAAACCCTGGCGCTCTTCGATCAAATAATAGATTTGGGGATGGGTGCCGTCGGACAGGAGTGCATGGGCCTGGCAATAGCGGCGGCCGATTGTTCCATAGACGGTTTTCGGTTGGTAACGGCGCTCCCGTTCATTCTCGAAGCCGGTGATGGTGACGCCGGTTTTCCAGGTCCGGCGGTCCGCATAGGCCTGGCGGTTGGCGATCTTGGCCAACACCCGATCATGATCGCAGTCGGGAACGAGGCCGGGGCCGCGTGGATCGGCCGGAATGTGAAAGCCCCCCGAATGGTCCGATCCCCCGGCATGAGCCGCCGCCGGGAGCATCATGGCCGCAAACAGGATGGTAATAAGAGTTCTTGTTTTCGTGAGCATCGATCACTCCAGACAAGGTCGCCGCCCTTGGTATTATTTACCACGATGCGCGAGATGGGTCGGCCGGTCAAGGCGTACCGGCGCAAAGTTTCGCGCTTTTCGCGCGCGGTGCGCGGCCGGTATGCTTTGGTTTTAGCTTTCGGAAAGGATATTGCATCATGCCTGTCTTCGACCTGGCCACAGCGGATTCCCTGCTTACTTCCGGATTCGCGCCCTGGGTCCTTGATCTGGGGTTGCGTGTGGAACAGGTGGGCGACCAGGCGGCGACCCTACGCATGGCCTATTCAGACCGGCTCTGCCGACAGGGCGAAATCATTTGCGGTCAGGCGATCATGGCCTTGGCCGACACGGCGGCGGTTTTCGCGGTGCTTGCTGCAAGCGGACGGTTCAGGCCGCTGACCACGGTCGACCAATCCTGCCATTTCCTGAAGCCGGCACCGCAGGTCGATCACCTGGCGGAGGCGCGGGTGATCCGCCTTGGCCGGCGCATGGCCTTTGCCCGGGTCGATATATTTCCTGTCTCGCAGACGGACAATCTTGTGGCCGCGGCGCAGATCGCCTGTGCATTGCTGCCGGAAAAGGCCTAGGCGCGTGGTGTGGAGCGTTGGCCGGCTACCGGCAGACCGGCTTGTCGGTTGTGTCCGGGGAAGCAATCCGCGATCCGATTGGCGCAGGCGGCGCGCTTCCCCGGGAAAATGTCATATACAGAGGACTATTCGGCGACCTGCAGGTTGACGGCGGTGGCACCGCGACCGCGCCGGTCCGGTTCGGTTTCAAACGAGACCCGCTGGCCGGAATCCAGCGGCGGGATACCGGACCGCTCAACCGCGGTGATATGGACGAAGACATCCTTGCCGCCCTCGTCGGGGGCGATGAAACCGTATCCTTTCTGTTGGTTGAAGAATTTAACGGTGCCGGATTGACGCATTGGTAGACCCTTCTTTAATCCAGTGGGCGGCGAGCGTGGCAGAGGGCGAAATACAGGTATCTTGCTTGTCGCAGTGTTGCGGTTGATCTCGGTTCACCACGGAGCGAGGTCTTGCCGCTTCCCGATATTCTAATCTCATCGGCTGGCCAGGATATATCTAGAGCGAAACCTTGGTGGTTTGGCAATGTTAAAGCTAGGGCGTGAACTGTTAGTCGGACAGTTGTTTTTTTGTAAAAACTCCAAATTTCGTTCCTATAGTCGTGCAAAATCAGAATATTCCGACCGCTTATGACCTTGGTATCTATCAAAATTCTACCGGAGTGACATTTTTTCGCTGCGGAGGAAATCAATTATCGCTGACTGGTTGTTGTAGCGCTACGGCCGACTTGAACGGGCGATCCGATACGTCGCGCGCCGCCGGCCTGGGATGAATCCGACGGGAATTCACCAATTTTCAATCTGACGCAAATTTGACGTTCAGTTCTGCGCGCATACGCATTAATGTCCATCGGAACAAAAACCGACAGACAGGGCGGAGATGGTTGTGACGGGTTCCTATACGGGATTTTCGGTAAGATCGGCGGTGCGCGGCCTGCTGATCGGGCTTTGCGTAGTTGGTCTGTCGGGGCCGGCGGCGACCAAGGTCAAGCACAAGACCACCTACAAGCATTATACGGTCAAGGGCAAATCCTCGCTCGATCTGGTGCTCTATATGGGGCGCTACGGACCGGTGGTCGGCCATGAGCGCGCCTATGGCACGATCCATCCCAATCCGGATCTGGAAGGCAAATTGCAGCAGAGGAAGAACTATTGCTCGACCACCGGTTTCGCGATCACATTCGATTTTCTGATCACCTTGCCGAGAGTGTATAATCACAAGGCATTGCCGCGCAAAACGCGGCGGCTTTTCAACAAGTTCTACGCCGACACCAAGGCCCACGAACATGTGCACCGCAAGATCTATCTGGGGTGCGCGCGGCGCGCCGACAAACGCATCCGGGCACTGAAGAAGGTCAAATTATGCCGGCAGCTCGACGACCAGATCGGCACGATTTTGAAGGAAGAATTCGCGCGGTGCGAGGAACTGCACAAGGCGTTCGACCGGCGCGAGGCCAAAAAGCTCGCCAAGGAACCGCTGATCAAGCAGGCGCTGATCGAGGCCCGCAATAGCCGTCAGGCCAAGGTCAACGAGGCCAAGGTGCGGACCATCATCCGCAATTTCGGTAGCGATCGGTAGGCCCTGGCTGGTCAGCCTGCTTGCGGACATTTACCGGTTGCGTCCCTTGCGCCAGATACGGTAATCGAGCGGCAGCCCGCATCAGACATCTATCCGGTATTGTCGATATGACCGAAATCAACGCCGTCATCGTGCCGGTGACGCCCTTCCAGCAGAATTGCTCCATTCTTTGGTGCACCAGGACCATGAAGGCGGCGGTGATCGATCCGGGCGGCGACGTGGAGCACATCAAGAGCGCCATTGCCGATCGCGGGGTGACGGTGGAGAAAATCCTGCTGACTCACGGCCATATCGATCATGCCGGCGGCGCGGCGCAGCTTGCCGCCGATCTCGGCGTTCCGATCGAAGGCCCCCATGAAGCCGACCGGTTCCTGCTGGAGGGTCTGGAGGAGCAGGGGCGGCAGTTTCAGTTCCCCGAGGCGCGCAACGCGGCCCCGGAGCGGTGGCTCGCGGAGGGCGATACCGTGACGGTCGGCGACCTTGCTTTCGACGTCTATCATTGCCCGGGCCACACGCCGGGCCATGTGGTCTTCGTGCACGGGCCATCGAAGCTGGCCGTTGTCGGCGACGTCTTGTTCAAGGGATCGATCGGCCGCACCGATCTTCAAGGCGGCGACCACGAGGCGCTGCTGACGTCGATCCGCGAAAAGTTGTGGCCGCTCGGCAACGAAATCACGTTTCTGCCGGGGCATGGGCCTTTGTCGACCATCGGCGAAGAACGCCAGACCAATCCCTTCGTGCACGACTGACCGCCGGCTCGAATAACAACGGCGGCTTTCTTTATTCGCCGGACTCAGGTTATCCTTACCGGCAATCCAGTGTCGCCATGGAGGTCAGGATGAGCCGTGCCGACCAGGCCGATGACCGCGCTGCCGCAATCGCCCGGCATTTGTTCCAACAGCATCAAGACCGCGTGCCATATGAAAATCTGAGCGGCGACATGGCGCTTGCCGATCTCGACGAGGCCTATGCGGTTCAGGCGGCCCTTCAGGCATTGTTCGCCGAGAGCCGGGGACCGGTTGCCGGTCACAAGATCGCGGTGATCGCCAAGACCATGCAGGACCTATGCGGTGTCGATCATCCGGTTGCCGCCGGCATATTCGCCAATGACATCCGGCAATCGCCGGCCAGCGTGGAACTGGCGACCTTTCACCATTTGGGCATCGAATTCGAGATCGCGGCGACGATCGGCGACCGGGTGCCGGCCGAGGGCGCCCCCTATGACGCCGATACGATCCGGCGTTACGTGGCCGAAATGCGCCCGGCATTCGAATTGATCGAGGACCGGGCCGCCGATTACGGCGACCTCGACGGCAAGTCGCTTGCCGCCGACAATGCCTGGTGCGGCGGCATCGTGCTCGGCGAACCCATCGACATCTGGCCGGAAGTGGATTTTGCGACCCAGACGGCGACCTTGTTCTACAATGACGAGGAGCCGGTCTACACCCAGACCGACGCGGCCAATCCGTTCCGCTCGCTGGCCTTCATGGCCAATCACCTGATCGGTCGCGGGCAAACCCTGGAGCCGGGCCAGATCGTCATGGCCGGGTCGGCCATCCAGACCCGGTTCCCGAAAGCCGGCGACCAGATCGCCTATGAGATCGACGGGCTGGCGCGGGTCGAAATGCGGCTCTTTTGATCGGGCATTGTCGGTCGTGACCTATTCGATGACTTCCAGCTTGCCGCCGAGTTCGGTTTGCCCGGTGCTCTTGTCATAGACGCAGATACGGGCGATCGGGTCGCCTTTATAGGTGCCGCTTAAAAGGGCCAGGCCAAAACGGCGGCTGCCGAATTTATCGACGGCGATTTTGACATTACGCATGCGTTCGCCGACGGCGTCCAGGCAGGCGGCGGTCACCGTCTGCCGGAATTCGGCCCATTCGTCTTGTGCGGCGGCAGGGCCTTGGTGGGCCCACAGGGCAGCCAGGATAAGGGTGGCCCGGATCGCGTATCGACAAGCGGATATTGGTCTTGCCGTTATCGGCATGAGACGACCTCAATGGCAATTCATTCTATGGTTTCGCCGGCGCGATCCCCATGCGCAGGCGCACCGCGCGGGGCACCTGGCGGTCGCGGAGGAAGCGCTCGGTGTCGGTGAGCCCGCACAATTCGCGCTGAATGACCACATGCCACAGCGCCTCGCCGGCGGCGGCTAGCCGCTCGGCATGGTGCGTATCATCCGGTACGGACGCTTGCCGGCTGTCGGCCAGTTTCGCCAGGGCCCTGTCGAGACGTTCGGTCAGGCGCGCCAGCGTGGCGATCTTTTCGCCCAGAATTTCGTGCTCAAGGGAGGCCGACAGCGGATCGGCGGGCAGTTGGCGGCTTCTCAGGTTTGGCGGGCGAAACATGGCGGAATGCGGCCAGCATTGGGTGATCGGTGGATAGGCGGCGTGATGCCTGGTCCGGCATCGCCGATAGCGGCGACTGTGCCACAGTGGCTCGCAAATAGGCAACGGATCGGCGTCGATCCGCTAACACAAAGGTGATTTGCCGGTGTTTAGTGTGAATTTTACCTGTGGGCACGACGGGTGCGGGGGACAGCCGCCGTTGTTGCGGCGGATGCGGACCACAGACGAGGGGAAGACAGGTGCTCATCAAACGCCTGCCGGCATGGCATATTCATGACAATCAAGCGACCCCGGAGGCCGCCTTTATGAACCGGCGCCATGTGCTGGCGGCCGGAGGCCTTGCGGCAGGCTCCTTGCTGCTGCCGGGCACCGGCCGCGCGGCCGACGATCCGACAGCGGATCTCTATCCGGCCAAACGCAATCCGGCCTTCAAGCTCGATCGGGCGCTGACGCCGGAGACGGTCAATTCCACCTACAACAATTTTTATGAATTCGGCTCCCACAAGAAGATCTACAAGGCCGCGCAGGCGCTGAAGATCCGCCCGTGGCAAGTGCGCATCGACGGGCTGGTGGAACAGGAGATGACGCTCGATATCGACGACCTGATCCGCAAGATGACCCTGCAGGAGCGGCTCTATCGGCATCGCTGCGTGGAGGCGTGGTCGATGACCATCCCGTGGTCCGGCTTTCCGTTGCGCGATCTGGTGGCCCTGGCGCGGCCCTTGTCGGCGGCGACCCATCTGCGCATGCAGACCTTTCACGATGCGAAAATGGCGCGCGGCCAGAACCAGACCTGGCATCCCTGGCCGTATACGGAAGGGTTGACCATGGCGGAGGCGGATAACGATCTCGCCTTTCTCGTCACCGGCGCCTATGGCAAGCCGCTTGCCAAGCAGTTCGGCGCGCCGCTGCGTCTGGCGACGCCCTGGAAATATGGCTTCAAGTCCATCAAATCCATCGTTCGCCTCACCTTTTCCAGGGAGCGGCCGGTGAGTTTCTGGGAACGCATCCAGCCGCAGGAATATGGCTTTTGGGCGAACGTCAATCCGGCGGTGGCGCATCCGCGCTGGAGCCAGGCGGAGGAGCGGGTGCTGCATACCGGCGAGAAGGTTCCGACCTTGCTCTATAACGGCTATGGCGCGCAAGTGGCCGATCTCTACCGGGGCCTGGGCGACGAAAACCTGTTCATGTGAGGCGGCCGGCGGCGGTTTCGATCTCCATCAGTTTCCGGCGCAATTTGGCGCCGCGCTGCGGGTTGACCTGTTCCACCCAGCCGATGCGGGCGGCGATGCTGGCGCGAAAGTCCGGATCGGCGGCGCGGATGTCATCGGATTTGCCGCAGGCGTGAATATCGGCCTTCAGGCGATCGTAGTCGCGGCGTGGGACGTTGACATGGGCATTGACGACGAGGCCGGTGACCTGTTGCCGGTCGCATTGCCGCATGGTTCGCGTCTTTTTTCCATTTACGTCGAAACCTTCCTCGGTGACGATCCGCTCCGCCAATCGCCGCGCTTTTGTGATCCCGAGGCGGTCGCCCGACAGGGTCAAATCATCGGCGTAGCGGCTGTAATTGAGCCCCAAATGGCGGGCCAGGCCGGCCAGGCGGCGGTCCATCGAGTACACGATCAGATTGGCGAGAGCCGGCGATGTCGGCGCGCCCTGGGGCAGATGCGGAGCACGGAAAAAGGGCCGGTCGGCTGCGGGCAGACGGTCCAGGACGCGGGGCGGTGTATGGACCGTGGTCAGCCCGGTGAGCAGATTTGCGACCGCCCGCGGATAGCCGAGGCAACCGAAGAGGCCGCGAATGCGCGCGGCGCGAATGGCGGTAAAGAAGTTCCAGATATCCAGGCGCAGCACGGCCTCCTCGCCGCCATGGCGCCGGGCGGCCATCAAGCAATTGCGCCCCTTGACGAATCCGAAGGCATCGGGATGGACCGGGACCTTGTCCAGAATGCCGCGCAGGATCAGTCGTTGGACAGCCTTCAAGCCGGGCTTCGGCGCTTCGATCAGCCGCGGTCCGCCGGATTTCTTGCTGCCGATATGATGGGTGTAGTGGTTGATGGCGCCGATCTCGGCCTGCTCCGCCCGACCGTGACGGTCGGCGAGATAGTCCAGTTGGCCCGGCGTCAGCAGGAGCCAGTCGGCCAGCGCCTGAGGCGAGGCGAGCGCTGGCAAGTCCAAGTCGGCGAACGGTTTGATCGGGCGGGCCTGTTGCGGCGTGAAATCCGGTGCGGGCCAGGTGCCGGTGCGCTGACAATGGGCGTAGAGCCGGTCGAAGGCGCGCAGATCCGACAGCGCCTTGGCGACCCACTGTGGCGGCGGCGCGAAAAGCGGGCCGCAATGGTCGAGAACGCCCCGGGCGAGTGAATCGGCAAGGGTGCGCTGGGGCGCCGGCAGTCGGCGTTGGAGAACGTCGCGCAGACCGTGTCGGGTCCATAAAGCGTTGGCGATTGTCACCGACAGGGCGGCGGCCAGTTCAATGCGGGTCATGGCGTCCGGCTGTTGCAAGTAAGGGCATTGCCCGAGGACGGGCCATCAAATGATGCCGTGTGGTCGGACACTGCCTTAGCGTAGCGAACGGTCCCGGCTTGTCGGTGTTCCGCATAACCAGCTCTGGGCGGCCGCCCAGCCGCGGTTATGCCATGCGTGCTGTGGTCAGTTGAATTCGGGTGGGGATGCCCCACCCAGTCCATGACATTGCTGCGATGGACAGCCCGAAACCGCCGCTACTTGGCAAAGCCTAGTTTAAAAACACAGGTGGTGAAAGGGGCAGGCCAAGTGATCGGGAATCGTCGGACAAAGTTCTAAATACCCATGTCGCCCGTCATGACACCGGTCCCGACCGCCAACCTGTTTCTCACCATTTGGGCCACTCCCGGCGGAATGGAGGGGTCGTCGTCGGGAAAACCACCGCACATTTTCAGGGCTTCCTTGACCGTATAGTCGTCACCAAGCGCGACATAAAGGCATCGCGTTGCGAAAATGGTGTTCTGGCCCTGGTCGTAGACGCCCAGGACGATGCCGGTCAGGAGTTCGATCGGGTCGCGGGCGCTTTCATAGAGGATCGTCATGCTGAAGGAATTGACGGACCCGATGCGGTAGTCGATCTGATATAATTTGTCTCCATGCATGCTGACCATGCCGGACATGCGATAGACATCGGCCGCCCGGGACCGCTCGGGCGGATGGCGATTGCGTTCCATGTATTTGCTCAGCGTTTCGCCGGCCTCCTGGTAAATGGAAACCAGGCCGCGCCGTACGGTTTTTTTCACCACCGGTGACAGATAATAGCAGTGATACAGGCCGCAATAACGCTCAAGATTCTTTTGTATTTCCCGGTCTTGTGCTTCGGAGATGGTCAAGCGGCCATAACCGGTGAGCATGCGCAGGTCGAACTCGTTGCGGCGTTTGACCAGGCGCTCAAACCGGGCGGGGGGCAGTTGGATCGTATCCGGGTCGATTTTGAAAAATTCGCAGATTTGAGCGAGATTTCCGCGCGACGGCGCATAGGTGCCGGAGAGGTACTTATTGAACTGTTGGCGGTTGATGCCGATCTGACGGCAGACTTCCGATATGGACGGATACTGATCGCACAATGATCGCAAGTTTTGCGAAATCACTTGAGGGTCGGCTGCCATATTGGTCCTACCGGGCGGTGTTTGGATCTCGACCGTCACCCAAATTCCGACCGGCGCTCACGAGCGACGTCGCGAACGGTGGAAAAGAGGGTGAGATCAGCCGCCCGCTCCTCCCACAGGGGCTGAATTCCACCGATACTCCACGAACCCGGCCGGCTCGGCAAGTTTTTCCATAAAATAAGAAGGCGCCGACAATTCAAGCGCGTGATGGGAAGGAAAATGAAAGCATTAGCGGTGATTTGGCGCCGATGGCGCCGTCGTCTGGATCATCAAGGTACCTGATTCGACGCTGTGATTGTCAGTTGGAGCCAAAAAAAAGGGCGAAGATCCCTAGATCTTCGCCCTTTCGGTATTTCAGGCCGACAAGTCCTTTCGGCCCGATACCATATGTCAACAAGCGAAAGGCCGCATCCGGGACAAACCGAATTTGCTATCCAAAGAAGCCAAGTTCTTCTCTCTCCGGACCAGTCAATGACCGCCCGGAAAGGCCGCATCTGAAACTCGGCCAGCAATCCTCGACCGCACCGCCGCTGGTCGCTATGCCCGACGGCCATTTTTCAAGGACGCTATCTTTCTTCGGAAGGCTGCGACTGATGTCACCCTCTTATTTTCGCTGCTTCCAAATACGAATATAGGTGACGGTGAAACTGCAGCGCAATTTCGCAGTGAATTAATATCCATACGCAAGTTGAAGCAGTTATGGGACATTTCGGGCCGCGCGATCGTGTAGCGGCGGCGCCTGGTGCTCCAAATTATCCGAGTAACTATCTGGAATCATGTAATATTTCGGATCCATCGTTATCAGGATGCCGCGCTTGACTGTGTTGGATCAACAATGACCGTGTCGGTAAATCGACGATGAACGAATCAATGGCGCGCTATCCGTCCCGGTTCGAGAATCGCGTGTCCGATGCCGGTGCAGTTCATTGCGGGCGAGACAGGATGAGCGGGCTGTCGAGATCCGGGTTCTCGGCGGTCAGCATGTCTCGGACCACCTGCGGTACGGTCGGGTCCTGAAGATCGGTCCTTCCGCATAGCTTCGCCACGCTGGCGGGGGGACTATCGGTTCCCAGATACTGATAGACCACCCGGGATCCGTAGATTTGGTTGAGCAGGCGCGGCGTTACGCCGATGCAAATACCACCAACGACATCATAGGGCGATTTTTGACTGTCGAAGACAACGTCGAAGGAAAATGTGGTGACCCGTCCGCCATTGACGTCGATGAAGAAGATCTTGTCTCCCTGCTTCGATACGATGCCTTCGCGCCGCATGTAGAAATTGTGTTTCTTGGCGCCGATAAAGCTTGTGAATTTTGTGATATACTTGCTGCGGGTCAGCCCGCTCTCCCGGTAGATTTGACCGAGTCCCCTCAATACAACACCGGCGTAGAGCGGCGACAGGTAATAGTTGAAGTGAAATCCGCAATAGCGCTGCAAGTCGTCGTCGATGTCGTCGGTATAGGATCCGGTGGACGGCACTTTCGGGATCGGGCCGTGCGGTTCGGTCTGGGAATTCTGCCGCCGATCCATGTGGTTCATAAATTGCCGGTGCGGCAGTTGAATAAGCTGCTCATCAACGTCGAAAAACGCACAAATGCGCGCCATGGTGCGTGGCGAAGGTATTGTCGGACCGGTGAGATATTTGTTGAACTGCTGGCGATTGACGCCAATGCTGCGGCTGACATCGGTAATCGACCGATAACGCTCGCATAGATACCGAAGGTTCTTGGAGAAATCGCGGCGAATGTGGCTCATTGTTTCGGCTACCCCGCTCTAACCAACACAGTTAACTTTCGCGCCGCTCTTGATATTATAGCGGCTTGACGTTCGGCTTCGACCGTTCGGTATGAATCAGGCTATGATTCGGTCGAGCAGCATGACGCCGGTTTCGCTCGACAAGCGGTTTTCCATCAGCGACACGATGCCCGGCGGTATCGTCGGATCGTCCAATTCGAGTGAGCCGGTCTGTTTCAGGGCGGTCTTTGCCGAAATGCCCTCGGCAAGAGGCACGTAGACCATGGTCAAGCATGTGACGTTGGTGTGGACCCGGGCCGGCACGGTGAGGCACAGTCCGCGAATTGGATCGCTGTCCGGTCGGTCGGGGGCCTGGAGGATTGTGCTGGTGAAGACATTGAAATCCTTCGACCAAAAGTCGACGATGAAGATGTTGCTGCCATGCATGGACACCATGCCTTCCCGGCGATGGACATGGTCAATCTTGATATCGTCCGTCGCCGCGTAAATCTTTTGCACGGCTCTGTGGTGCGTTCGCCCGTCTTTTTGATGGATCTGAGAGAAGCCCCGCTGGGCCCTGTCCGGTATTGCCAGCGAGCGATAGTAAACGTGATAAAAGCCGCAATAGGGGCGCAGCCTTTCCTGGATCCGAGCATCCTCCTCAGGGTTTAGGCCATATTCGTAATGCCCAGTGAAGCGTTTGATATCGAATATGATTTTTTGATTGTAGACCTTCAAAAACTGAGAATGCGGCAGGGCGACAAGCGCCGGATCGGTGTTGAAGAAGTCGCATATGCGGGTCAGTGTCCCGGGTGAGGGGACATTGATGCCGGCAAGGTATTTGTCGAACTGCCGACGATTGATTCCCAGTTCCCGGCAGAGTTGGGCAATCGATCGATACTGGCTACACAGCGTTCTCAAGTTCCGCGCGAGCGGGCTGAGTTTTTTGGACATCGTCGGACGCTTCCCTGTCGGCCGTGCCATCGCGTTGGTGACGCCGTTCCATGACTATAGAGCATCGTTCGATCACACGGAATCGTTTGCCGCACTTGGTATCGGTCCGTCGACCTTGGCCGAATACCGGTCGCATTCGATGATCGGAAATTTTTTTTGCATGTTTTTGAACCTTTCCCGTCGCCGCCGCGACTACCGGTCATGACGCATCCCAACGGGCAGACACGATCGCCCCGGCCATGGGGCGCCGATCGGCCCGGAATTCACCGAGCGAACGGTTTGGGAGGCGCAATCGGAGAAAGGATCAAAACCATGAAGACCATCGCTTCCACGCTTATCGCCGCCGCCGTCGTCACCTCCATCGGATTGTCGACCGTCAACGAAGCCCAGGCCCATCATCGGCACCACGGCCCGAATTTCGGCTTTTCGATCAATCTGGGCTCTCCCGGCTTCTTTACGCCGCCTGGTTGGTATCCGCCGTGCGTCGTTCGCTGGGTGCGGGTTTGGAGCCCCCGTCGTGGCCGCTATGTGAGGCGCAAGCGCTGCATCTAATAAAATCGCAATCGTCGCAAACGGAGCCTCCGGTCGGGGGCTCCGTTGTCATTTGCGCAACCGATTGCAGTCGGATGCGGCCGATGCTCCAAGCAAAAAAAACCGGGCCGCGCGGGCCCGGGGAGTTCGGTGACCGCGCGGGGGCGCGGGGGAATCACCTTCCAGAGGGGAACAGCTGACCTGCCGCTATCGCTAGGGAGGGTTAGATATCGGCAAGCCATCAGCCACACGTTAATATGGGTCAGGTACACTGCCCAAACAACTGACAGGTCCGCATGTCAGATATGCGCCCTTCGGGCACCCTTGACTAAATATTTGAAAATGCAAGTAATCCGCGACAGGGCCTCCGATCGCTTTAGCGTATTTACAGCAAACAATTGCCTCAATACCGCCAGCGTTCCGCATTGGCGACCAGAAAATCTCTAAATACGCGTATTCTCGCAGTGTTTCTCAATTCTTCCGGGTATACAAAATAGGTGTCAAAACTTGGAACATCCGCATCCGGGATCAATTGAACCAAAGCCGAATCGGGCTCGATCAGGTAATCGGGCAGCAAAGCGATGCCGATGCCACGTTGCACGGCGCGCTTGATGGAAAAGACATTGTTGATCTTCAGTGCCGCGCGGCGTGGATTGTCGGCAGTCCGGCCGGCGCCCTCCAGCCAGTTGATATCCCGCAGATGCGGCGGCGCCGATCCGCCGAATGTGATCAGGCGGTGATTGTCCAGATCGTCCATGGTGCTGGGATTGCCGAACCGCTTGATGTATTCCGGCGAGGCATAAAGATGAAAGTGCACCGTGAACAGGCGCCGCTGGATCAGGTCCGGCTGGGTCGGCTGGCGCAGCCGGATGGCCACGTCCGCCTGGCGCATGGATAAATCCAGTTCGTCATCGGCCAACAGGATCTCCAATTGCATCTCCGGGTAGAGGTCGACAAATTCGTTAAGCCGCGCCGACAGCCAGGTGGAGCCGAGGCCGACCGTGGTGGTGACGCGCAGGGTGCCCGACGGCTTTTCCTTCGAATCGGTGAGGCGGGTCTGCGCCGCTTGCAGCTTGAGGGCCATTTCGTGGGCCGTCCGATAGAGCAACTCGCCCTGTTCGGTCGGGATCAGTCCGCGGGCATGGCGGTGAAACAGCGGTACCCGCAGATCGGCTTCCAAGGCGCTGACCTGGCGCGAGACGGCGGACTGGCTCATATTCAACGCTTCCCCGGCATGGGTGAAGCTGCCGGCCTCGGCGGCGGCGTGAAAAATCCTCAACTTATCCCAGTCCATCAACGGTCCTCCGCCGGGCAACCACCATCGGCCTTACCCGAATCGTTTCCGATCCGGATTGTGTAAATGAATCCAGGCGATTTGGCAGCGTTGCCGACGACGCCCATATCCGGCTACCGGATATGGGCGTCGGCTATCCCCATTTGTTTCGCACACACATAGCGCATTTGACCGCGCCATGAATAGGCCGCTATGGCAATGACCGGTTGATTTTTATTCGGCGGCCTGACTGATTTCACCGGAGGCGAGGAACTTCTCCGCTTCCAGGGCGGCCATGCAGCCCATGCCGGCGGCCGTCACCGCCTGGCGGAACAATTCGTCGGTGACATCGCCGGCGGCGAACATGCCGGGCACGCTTGTCGCCGTGGAATCGGGGGCCGTCCACACATAGCCCGACGGTTTCAAGTCGACCTGGTCCTTGACCAAGTCCACCGCCGGTGCGTGGCCGATGGCGATAAAGATACCGTCGGCGGCCACGTCCGTGGTCTCGCCGGTCTGCACATTGCGCAATCTGCCGCCGGTGACTGCCGGCGGCATGCCGCCGCCGAGCACGTCGTCAAGCACGTGATCCCACATGACCTCGATCTTGTCGTGGTTCAAGAGCCGGTGCTGCAGGATCTTTTCCGCCCGCAATTCGTCGCGGCGATGGACCAGAGTCACTCTGGCCGCGTGATGGGTGAGATACAAAGCTTCCTCGACGGCCGTATTGCCGCCGCCGATCACCAGGACATGCTTGTCGCGATAGAAAAAGCCGTCGCAGGTGGCGCAGGCGGAGACGCCGAAACCCTTGAATTTTTCCTCTGACTCCAGGCCCAGCCATTTGGCCTGGGCGCCGGTCGCCAGAACGACCGTGTCGGCGGTGTAGGTATCGCCGGAATCGCCGGTGAAGCGGAACGGGCGGACCGACAGGTCGGCCTCGGTCAGGTGATCGTTGATCAGGGTCGTGCCGACATTTGCCGCCTGGGCCTGCATCTGATCCATCAGCCACGGGCCCTGAATGGTCTCGGCGAATCCGGGATAGTTTTCCACGTCGGTGGTAATCGTCAATTGACCGCCGGGCTGGATCCCTGAGACCAGGATCGGTTCCAACATGGCGCGGGCGGCGTAGATGGCCGCTGTGTAGCCGGCCGGTCCGGAGCCGATGATGAGGACCTTGGTGTGATGATGGGCCATTGAAGTCATGCCTTGGCTGGGATGCTTGATGCCGTCGGTCGCCGCCAACGATACCGTTGCAGCCGATTTATGTATGCTTTGCCCCCGGTTTCAAGGGGCAACGATGTAGCACCCGCGCCTCGGCGTGCATAACCGGTTCAACGGCTATTCGGCGCGGCGGTCAATGACCGGCTCGGGCGCCCCTGGCATAATGTTTCAAAATGGCCTCGGCGATGACCGGATTGGCATGCGGCGGGTCATAGTCCCAGCGTTCGAATTGACCGTCGAACCAGCGCATGGCGCCGATCTCGATCATCGATCGGTGGAAGCGGTCGAATTTGTCCTTGCCGCCCGGCAATCGATAGCCATAGACCGGTTTACCGGTATAGGCGGCTTCGCCGATCATGTTGACGCTGTCGGCGGTGACCACGAAGCCGTCGCAATGGCCGAGGATGCCTTGCATGGGATTGTCGCCGGTGCCGTCCCAGATCCAGGCCGGTATGCCGGCAAGCCCTTCACGTATGCGTGCTTCGTTATCGGCGCCGGTCCGGCGCGACGGGGTGACGATCAGGCTGCCGCCGGACGCTTGTGCCAGGGCCTTGAGGTCGGCGGCCAAGTGTTGTGCCTCGTCCTGGCCAAAGCGATAGGCGCGGCTGGCGCCGCCGACCAGAATTCCGATATGGGGACGGGGCAGATCCGGCAACCGGGCCGCCAGCCTGGCGGCTTCCTCCGCCAGGATGCCGCCGGTCAGGCGGTGCGGCGACGTGGGCGTGGCAATGACATTGGCGCCGGCCAGGCGGTCGTGACTGTTGGTCCAGACCAGGTCGAAATGGCCGGGCGAGATGACGGGATCCTGGAGTATCGCGGTGAAAGTGGCGCCGCCGGACTTGCGGCGGATGGTGCGGGCATAGGGAACCGTCTGGCGTCCCGACGCGATAAGCAGGTCCGGCCATGGCGGCCGCAGCCGCCGGTCCGAGGCCACCGGCCACCAGGGCGCCAGGAGATCGACCAAAAGTCCCGGGCGCAAGTCGATCACGGCATAGGGAACGCCGAGGGTCTCCGCGACACCGATAGACTGGACGTCATGGCCGGTTTTGCCGCAGCTAAGGATCCAGCAGGAAGTCGGGCGCAGGTCTGACATGGACGCGATCAAAACCGGTTGAAACGGGTCCAAAGTCGCACAGATATCCGCAGGTCTCAATTGTCGTGATGACCGCATTGACGATGGCGCCGGCGCCGATTGCGGACGGCCGGCATCCACGCCCATGGCGCCCGCCACACCTGGTGTGGCGGGCCGGATTTTGCCGGGTCAGCCGGTATATTCCTTCGACTTGAAGGACAGATGCCTGACCGTTGCGGGCGCATCCGAGATTTTTCGGATATTGGCCCATGTCTGCTTGTAATTGGGCAAGATCAACTCGTTGGTCCCGGCATTGATGACGTTACCCTGCGTGCCGGCAGGCGCTCCGAAGAGCATGAACGTCTCTTTCGGCTTGGCGGTGGGGGTCGGGTAGACCATCGCCTGCGTGGCGCCGACATCATTGTAGACTTCAACCAGGTCTCCCGCATTGAGGCCGAGTTCGGTCATGTCCGCGGGATTGATCTCCAGGAATGGATACGGATAGCGATCGGAGACGAAATCGTTGTCCTTGTCCAAAAACCAGTTCTGCCAGTTGATGTTCGAGCGTCCGTTGTTGATGAGGAATGCATGGTTCGCCTTTTGCGACGCCTTACCGGGCGCCTGAAGGCCGCGCCAGGCCCCGCCGCAGAACAGGGCTTTCTTGTCCTCACGGCCATGGCGGTCGAATTTCCCGTCGGCATAGAGCCGCCTGGTACCGACAAGCTGGCCATTCTCGAAGCCGACGACCGGTTCCTGAACGCCGTTATTGCCCATGGCGCGTAAGCGTTCATAGGTGACGATCTTTCCGGTATTGGCATGATAGCCGTCCATGAAGGCGTCTTCCTCCGACGTCCAGTCATAACCCTTGAACTGGTCGGCATAGGCGCCGCGTCCCTCTTCCCGCAGCACGCGCTCCAGGTGTTGTGCCAGACTGGCGGCGATCAGGCAGTCGGGCTTCGCCGAACCGGGTCCGTCCATGTATTTCTCGACCAGGCGCATGCGCCGCTCGCCGTTCATGGAGGTGAGGTTCATTTCTCCCGATTCCACCGCCGGCAGGATGACATGCGCGGCCTGGCCGATTTGCGTGTGAATGATATCCACATTGACCGAGAACAGGCCGCCCGCCTCGATCGCCGCGACGATCGCGTCCACCAACTCGTCTCGGGTGGCGCCGGCACGGGCGTCCATGGCCTCCTTCACCATATTGGTGCGCCGATTGTATTCGCGCTTGAATTCAGACGCATTCAACGTGGTCTTGTAGTGGTCGTTCGCCCATATGTGATGGACCTTTCCGCGGCCGGCGATGAGCAATTGATCGAGATAGGGGGCCGGCCGGCCGACATGGGCATCCGACGGGCGCATATACCCTTCCTGATGTCCACCGAGCCGGCAAACCCCGCCGCCTTCACGTCCGATGTTGCCGGTGGCCAGTCCGATATTCACCAGCGCTCCGATCGTACGGTAATTGTCGTTGCCCCAGATGATGCCCTTTTCATAGGCGGTCACGCATTTGCGCCGCGATCCGTCCTCTTTCGGTTTGGCGATCCATTCGGCCGCCTTGACGAGATCGGCTTCCGACACGCCGCAAATCTCAGCGCCCTCGGCAAGGGTCATGCGGCATTCTTCGCGGGCCATGTCGAACGAGCCGAGGGCCGCCGGAAACTGTTCGTCTTGCGGCTGGGCCGTGCCCTCCTGGAAGGTCGAATTGGCGATGAAGTCGCTATCGATCCACCCCTGGTCGGCAATGTGGGTGAAGAGGGTGTTGAACAGCGCCAGGTCGGTACCGGTATTGATCGCCAGGTGCAGCACATTGTCGGCGCCGGCCTCGACCTCGCAGGCATTGGCCGTCACCGTTCGACGCGGATCGACGATAATCACTTTCGCGCCGCCGCGCATGCCTGGAACCATGTGATTGAGGAACAGGTTCGTCTGTGTTTCCAGAGGATTGGCGCCGATCAGGAAGATCGTGTCGGTGAGGCCGTAATCCTCGTAGGCATAGTTCAATTCGCCGACACCCATATCGCGGCTTGAGTGAACTTCCGAATTGTAGGCGGGGCGATTGTGAATGCGGCAATTCTTCACCTTCATGGATCCGAAATAGAGCTTTCCGGTCCCCCAGGTGTTTTCGTAACCGCCGGCGGAGCCGCCATGGTCGAACATGGAGACGAACAGATCGTCCTCGTCGTCCTTGTCGATCACCCGCGCGGTGACCCGGGCGACGAGGTCCAAGGCATCGTCCCAGCTTGTCGGCTGCCAGGTGCCATACCGCCAAACCATCGGTTCCGACAGGCGTTGCTGCTGGGTGCCGGTTACATCCGAGCGCCGGTTTTCCGCCATGCGCGCGCCGCGAACCGAACCGAGACCGGCGTTCACGGCACATTCTTTGTCCGGCTTGATAACCAGGTGCACGTCCCGGCCGTCCTGCTTGACGACATTATACATGGAGGGCGCGTACCAGGCGTCGGATTCGGCGGCCTGTTGCGCCGACAGATCGACACCGAGGGCATTGTTGTCGGCAGCGGTGCCGCCCTGTTTGTTCACCGGCCAGGAATAGGCATGGTAGCCGCAGCCGACGATGCAATAGTGGCACGTCACATTCTGTTTCTTGGCGTCCGCGGGAATGATCGGCAGACGGTCGATATGTCTCTTGTAGGCCATTGGATCCTCCCTTAGAGCACGTTCGAAAGACGGCCGTAGAGCAGCTCATCAACGCCGTCGGCGAAGATATCTCCATTGTCGTCGACACGAAGCATGTATTGCGGCAGGTTCTGGGTCGCCTGGCCCCATGTTTGCTGGCCGCCCGCCTCGCAATCGAAGACCGAGTAGTGACCGGAGCAGTTCATGGTCCGCCGATCGGCGTTGTATGAGAGCGGAAAGCCCTTGTGCGGGCAGATGGTCGAGAATCCGACGATATCACCGTCGGGGCCGACGCCGCCCTCGACCGCCTTGCCCATCTTCAGCAGAACGCCCGGCGCATTTTCGTCCGGATAGGAAACCTCGACCGGTTGGTTCTCCGTCAGATCGCTAAGGTTGGCCAAACGGCTGGTTGGATAATCGACCAGGGCCATGCCGGTCGCGGCGTGGGCCTGTCCAGCCGGAGCGACCGATGCGGCCGCGGCGCCGGCGGCGGCCACCGCGCCGCCACGAAGAAACTGCCGACGGCCGATATCGACCATCTTTGAACATCGTTTCATGCTCTCCTCCCGTAATGCAATACGCCGGAAAGGAAGCAAATGCCTTGCCAGGAATAGAAAGTTAATTATTTCAATGAATTACATCCATGGGCGGCGGGAGCCCGGCACTTATGTTCGGAAATCCGAACATAATGCACCGCCGAAGGTTCAGTTTTCCGAACGATTGACGGTATCGATTTCGAACCGCGTCATTTTTTCCCACAATGTGGTTCGGGAAATTCCGAGCAGGCGGGCGGCATCTTGAATGTGGCCAGATGTGCGCAGAAGCGCCCGTTCGATCTGCCGTCTCTCCGCGGCATCCCTGATCTCCGACAGGGAGGAGAATCCCTGGCCGTCATTCGCCGGGTTTGCAAGATCGGGGAACAAATCACTCGGCATGAGCCATTCGCCGGAGGAAACGGCGATGGCACGCTCAATTCGATTTCGCAATTCGCGCACATTGCCGGGCCAGGCATGTGACAGTGCCAGTTCCTCCGCCAGGCTCGTAAATCCGGCTACCGGCTTGTTCTGCCGTTCGCCGGCCTGGATGACCAACCGGTCGATTAACCAGAGGATGTCCTCGGGCCGATCCCGCAGCGGCGAAATGTGCAGCGGCAGAACCGAGAGCCTGAAATATAAATCCTGTCGAAACGCGGCCTCGGCGGATTGTCCCGACAGATCGCGATGTGTTGCGGCGATAACGCGCGCCTTGAAGGGAATCGCGGCCTCGCCGCCCAGCCGGTGAAAGGTCTTGTCCTCGATCAGCCGGAGAATTTTCGCCTGCAAGGCCATGGGCATGTCGCCAATTTCATCAAGAAAGAGCGAGCCGGTTCCGGCCCTTTCCGCATAGCCGTAATGGCGTTTCGTGGCGCCGGTAAACGCGCCGCGCTCATGGCCGAAGATTTCGTTTTCCAACAGGTCCGCCGGTATTGCCGCACAATTGACGGCCATGAACGGCTGATTGGCGGCGGATATCGAATGAATGAAGCGGGCGACCACTTCCTTCCCGACGCCCGTTTCGCCGGTTATCATGACCGGCAGGCCGGTATCGGCATATTTTCGCGCCAGCGCCTCAATGTCATTCATGTCGGTCGAGTGGCCAAGGATCCCGGGTTCCGTCGTTGCCGGTTCCGCCGATTTCGCGTTTTGCCTGAGCCGGAAGAGAAATTCGTCGAATTGAAACGGCTTGGTCATGTAGTCGACCGCGCCCATGCGCATCAGCCTTACGGCCTGGTCGATTTCGCCATAGCCGGTGATGAAAAGGAACGGGATGGTGGCGCCCCGTTCATGGGTGCGCTTGAAGAATTCTTCACCATTCATGTCCGGAAGCCGGACATCGCAAACGACGAGGTCGAGATTATCGAGAGCGGAAAAGGAAATGGCCTCGCCGGCGGTTTTCCACCACTTGACCCGATATCCCTCGATTTCAAGACGTTGTGCGATCGACCCGCCCATGACCGGATCGTCCTCGACCAGCCCGATATGGAATGCTTCAGGCTGCATCGTTCAATCGCTCGTCAACGCGGATGGGGATCGACAGAACGATGCGCGTTCCGCATCCATCCGGATCGGAAACCGCCAGCGCCGCCCCGAGTTCATCGGCAATCTGTCGAATAACCCAAAGGCCGAGCCCCCGTGAACTGGATGGGGTATTGGTTGAACCCGGTTTCACCAGAATGTCACGCGCGTCATCGGGTATGCCCGGTCCGCGGTCCTGCACGGCAATATGGACTTGGGAACCGGACTTTCGGGCCGTGAGCGACAGATCCGCCCCCTCGGGGGAAACCGCGCTCGCATTCAACAGCAGGTTCAGGATCGCCTGGCGAACCGGACCGGCAGGAACTTCCGGTCCGATTTCGTCCATATTTTTCAACTTGATGTCAATCGTCTGGTTTTTTCGGCGCAATTCGGGCCCGAGTAACAATTGCAAATCCTGAAAGTCCGACGGCGATAGCGGTCGCGCCAACCGTTCGGGGCGGTAGGTTGCCAAAGCGGCCTGAACGACGTCGCTAATTCCTTCCAGGCCGCGTTGGATGAGATTGAGCGACTTGTTGCGAATTTGCGCGTTGTTTCCGTGCTTGCGCAACGTATCCACCGCGTTCATGAGGCCGCCCAAAGGATTGTTGATTTCATGCGCCATGCCCGAGGCGACCCGTCCGAGGCTCGCCAGTTTCTCCTCCTCGGTCAGCCGTCGGGACAGGCGGTCGCGGTCCTGTTCGGAGCGGACAAATGTGTTAAATGCCCGATACATTCGCAATGCCTCCCGGTCGGCGTCGGGGAATTCGCTGTGATCGATGGGCGTTGCCTTGCCGGAGGCGGCTTCGGTCATATGCGTTTCAAGCACTTGCATCGGGCGGATCATGCGGCGGACCGAGATGAAGCCGATGAAACCGAGAATGACGGTCACCGACGCATTCGTAAAAAGCAGGGTGACGAGGACCTGCCGTCTTTCGGAAAGCAGCAGTGACGCATCGTATATGGAAAACACTCTTCCGACCGTCTGTCCCTGATGGGCGATATTGCGCCAATGAAAGGCCAGTCCCGCGGCGTCATTCAGGCTGAAGCTGCTTTCCGCAAATTGCTGAAGGAAGCCGGAATCCAGCTTGGAAAGTGTTGCACGCAAGGTCGGCTTGTTCGACGCCAACACGATATCGTCCATCGTGGAAACAACCGTTTCAACCGGCGGAATTTTCGTCCCGTCAAGTTTCATCCGTTCCAGGGTGTCGAAGATTTCCCAGCTATCCTGACGCAGCACCGAGGGCAGGATCGAGGCGGCAATCGCGTCCAGATGAGACGAGGCAAGTTCTTCCAGAAAGGCTTCCTGGGTCTTGGCCAGGCGATCAAGGACACGTTCAGAGATCGCCGCCGATATGGCGATCATCAGCAATGCCACCATGGCCGGGATACGGACCGTCAAAGGCAGGCGCTTGGCCCACTGAAAAGGATTCACAATACACCCCGCAGTGAATTCACCATCTGCGAAATGCCATCATACCACCTGGGATCCGGCTCGGCGAACCCGCTCAGCTTGAGAAGGTTAAGTACGTCGCGGCCTTGCCGTGTTTCATCCATTGTCAGGAAGGCCCGCTTCAGGCCGATGATGGAATGCCTGGAGGCGTAACTCCTGCTTGTCGCGATCGGCGGAAAACCCAGCCATTCGGACTTGCGGATCACGCGCGTTCGCGTGACGAGATCAGGCTCAAGTTCGCGCATCACCTCCCAAACATAGCCGTCGACGCTGCCGGACTGGGCCAGACCGGAGGCAACGGCACGAATGACATTGCGGTGGCCATAGGTGAACATGGTCTTGCGAAAAAAATGCTCCGGCGCCGTACCCATGTCGTGGAGCAACGACCGTGTGACGAGATAGCCGGAATTGGAATCGGGATCGGAGAAAGCATGGATATCGCCGTCAAGATCGGCGACGCTTTGCGCCGTTCGCGTCGAGCCTACGATAACAAAGGACTGATAAAGGGGGGCGCCGTTCCATTCCGGCACTGCGATAAGTTGCAAGTCGTCTCGGAACTGAATGTATGGGTAGCCGCATATCCAGGCCGCATCGAGTTCACCCGAAATCAGCAATGCGGTCACTTCCTGATAGGTGCGGCGGGTGATGAGTTTTATCGGATGGCCGGTCGCGGCCTTCAGATAGGAGCGCATGGCGTTCAGGAGATGAAGGTCGTTATTGAGGAAAACCGGGGTCAGTCCGAATGCGATCGGCTGTTTTTTCCGCGCCCAGGCCGGCCCGGCGGCCACCGAGACCAGCCCGACAGCGCCGCCTAACACTGCGCGGCGCGTCGAGCGAATTCCTCCAGAACCGCTTTGCAACACGCGTCCTCCTCAGGAGGATACTACCGGCAATTGCCGAAATGATTCAAATTTTTTTCCTCTCACGGATATGGCGGTCGCCCGTACGGCGCTGACGTCGGCCGTCGTGAAAATCGTCAGCGCTTGCTCACGGCACCGGATCCCGTGTGACCGGAAAGGGCTCTAGCTCCAGACGGCAATGACGGTAATGCAGTTTGCGGCAGTTGCGAGTTCAATGGCCGAGAAAAGCTCCTGAAATCTCCGGGGATTCCAGTAATTCACCGCCGGTGCCTGCAAAGGCGACCTTGCCGTTTTCTAGAACATACCCAAAGTCCGCGCATTTCAATGTTTTGTGCACGTCCTGTTCAGCGATCATCACAGTCAGGCCGAGATCCACCAAATTCGGGATGACTTGAAAGATCTGCTTGGCGATCGCCGGAGCCAAACCCAATGTCGGCTCGTCCAACAACAGCACTTTCGGGAGCGCCATCAAGCCCCGGCCAAGGGCCATCATTTGCTGTTCGCCGCCTGACAGGGTGCCCGCTGCTTGCTTTCGCCGTTCGCGCAATCGGGGAAAGAGTTCAAACACCGTCTTCAACGTGTCGGGATAGTCCGTTCTGGCGTTTGTGTTGAACGCACCGATGCGCAGATTTTCCTCCACGCTCATGTCGGCAAACACCATTCGGCCTTCCGGCACCAGAACGATGCCGCTCTCAACCCGTTGGTGGGAGGGATAGGTTGATATCGGGTTTCCCTCCATGTCTATTCGGCCGGAAAATGCCGGCAGCAGGCCGGATATTGTCTGGAAAAGCGTGGTTTTTCCGGCACCATTGGAACCGAGGATCGCGGTGACTTTGCCTTTCTCAACGGCAATATTTATTCCGTGCAGGACGACAATGTCGCCATAACCCGAATGCAGATCCGCAATTTTGATCATCGGGCTCATCACGCGTCCTCGCCGAAATAGACGGCGCGGACCGCGGCATCATTGGCGACCTGCAACGGATCTCCCTCGGCGATCATTTGACCGTGATGCAGGACAATGATCCTGTCGGACAGATCGACCAGTGCGCCGACGACATGGTCGATGATGATAATCGTAAGACTATGGTTTTCCTTTACGCTCCTGATCGTTTGAAGCATTTCGGCAATTTCGGTCGGCGTGAGGCCGGCCATCACCTCATCCAACAGCAATAGATCGGGGCCGGTCGCCAGTGCGCGGGCCACTTCAAGCCTTTTCCGGCCGGACAAGGTCAAAGTCCCGGCCGGCTTTTCGGCCTGGCTGGAAAGGCCGACTGCCTCAAGAACCTCATCCGCGGTTGACGATACGCGATTTCGAGCCGCGACTTTCTCGCTGCCAAAAAGCACAGCCGTTTCCACGTTCTCCCGCGCGGTCAGCCCCGCAAACGGCCGGACGATCTGGAACGTTCTGGCAATGCCGATCCTGCAAATCCTGTCGGGACGAAACCCGGCAATCGATTTTCCTTTGAAACGGATGTCGCCGTGATCCGGTTTCAGGTGGCCGCCGATGATGCTGAACAAGGTCGTTTTTCCGGCACCATTGGCACCCATCAATCCAACGATTTCGTCCTGGTTGACCCCAAACGTGACCTCCGACAGGGCCTGCAGGCCGCCGAACCACTTCCCGATCCTTTCAACGTTCAAAAGGGTCATGGCGCTGCCTTCCGGGTGCGTGAAGCAACGAGGCCAACAAGACCGCGCGGAGCAAACAAGACAAAGCAGACGAGGAAAACGCCAAGCAAGATCATGTACAGACGGGGAGCGTTTGCCCACAAAAGCTCCGATAATGCGACCATGAAGGCCGCGCCGAGAAGCGGTCCGCGCGCATCGTCGCTCCCGCCGATGATCGCCATGGTGACAATGGTGAATGACACAGTTGGATTGAAGACTTGCAGAACTTCGAAATAGGTCGACCGCAAGGCCATCAGGCCACCGACCATGCCGGGGATGGCCGCAGACAGGGCGAATGCAATGACCTTGTAGCGGGCGGTTGGAATGCCGATTGTTTCCGCGGCGGTCTCTTCTTCACGGATTGCGATCAATCCCCGTCCGAATGTCGACACTTTGGTAAAATGCGTGATGAGGCTCGCCGCCACCGCAAGCCCAATCATTGCGTAGAGCAGTGCCTGCGCGCTCGGCGCGCCGAACAACAGGCGGCTCGATTTTCCCATGGTCGTTTCAACATTCAGGATGATGAACTTGACCAGTTCAGCCAACCCGAATGTCAAAATCACGAAATACGGGCCGCGCACGCGCAACACCGGAAAGGCGACAATCAGGGCGAAAAGTGCTGAAACGCCGCCGGCCAGGGGGACGGACACCCACAGCGGAAGCGATTTGAACGAAACGACGACAACGTAGGCGCCGAGACCATAAAAAACGACACTGCCAAGCGAGATATAACCGGTAAGTCCGGAGAAAAGCGTCCAACTCTGGGTCAGCGCTATCCACATGGCCAAATTCAAGGCGACGATGGTCAGGTAGGTGCCCAGCAAATAGGGTACGGCCAATCCGCAAGCGGCCAGGATCATCAGCACCGAAATGAACAGCCGGCTGTTTGCAGTCATTGCCACTACCGCCTCGCCTTAGCGAACAGGCCTTGCGGCCGTATCAGCAGTACGGCGACGAATATGCCGTATAGGAGGATCGAGCGGTAAGTCGCGGACGTCAGGGCGACCGCGTAGATTTCGATGAAACCGAGCAATAGACCCGCGACTATCCCTCCGGTGATGTTGCCGAGTCCGCCCAGGATTATGACAACAAAGGCGGCAATGGTGAACGGAAAGCCCATGAAGGGCGATATCTGTTCGGCCATGCTGATGAGCGCGCCGGCGATCCCGGCCGCGGCGAAACCGAGTGCGAAACTCCATAGCTGAACACGGGCGACGGGAATGCCGACTATTTTCGCCGCATCTCGATTTTGGATGAGCGCGGTGACGGCCAGGCCATAGATCGAACCGCGCAGGAACAAAATGCATCCGGCAAGCACGACCAGGGCGACGACAAGCACTGCAATGCGGTTGCCGGTCATGGCGACGCCTGCAAAATGAACGACGCCGTCCAGATGCTGGTAGGCCCGCGGCGTGGCGGTAAACATCAGTGCCGTGACGTTCTGCAGGATCACCGAGATTCCGAAAAACAGAAGCAGGGAGTTGGCTTCCAACTGGGCGATCGATTGTCTGCCGGCCAGAAGATGCCGGAAAATCCCGGCATAGAGGCCGATACCGATGGCGGCGGTCGTGGCGGCGATCAGGGGCAGGCCGATCAGAGGTGAAAGGTCGGTCAGCGTGAACAGCCAGAACGCGGCATAGGCGCCGATCATGACCAGTTCGCCATGGGCGATGTTGAGCAATCGCATGGTGCCATAGACCAGATTGAGGCCAAGGGCGATAACGGCGTAAAGCGCTCCCAACACCAATGCCGAGAACAGAAGCTGTGGGGAAAACAGAAAGTCCAACAGGGTGTCCTCCCGCCACGTTGCCGGTTCTCTCCGGGACACCGGAGCAGTTACTTGCCCCGGTGGCCCGGCATTTTCATAGGCGTCGCTCAGCGCGGCACGTATTGCGACGTCGCCACAACCGCCGGCCATACCAGGTGCATATCGCCGTCTTGAAGCTGAAGAAATGCGGTCGGCGTGGTGGCATTTTCAACGCCCTTGAAACGAATCGGCCCGTTAATCGTGTCGAAGGTCGACGTTGAGATGACCTCGCGCAGTTTGTCCCGATCAAGCCCCGCCTTGGCAACGGCCTGTTGCAGGATTTCGCAGGATATATAGGCCAATGCGGAATCGAGATAATCGGGGGTCATGCCCGTGGCCTTGACATAGGCATCGAAAAACGCCTTGCCGCGTGGCCAGGCCTTCTGGTGCGGGCTCCAGTGACCGAGAGTGACGATCCCGTTGGCGGCCTTGCCGAACGCGCCTTGAAACGCCGCGATTGTCGGGCCGACGAGAAGGAACTGAAATTTCTGATCGATGCCCAGTTCCTTTGCCTGACCCATGTAGAGAAAGGAGTCCGCCGGATATGACAGCGCGATCACACCATCAACGCCGGCGCCTTTGACCTTGGTAAGGAGCGCGGTCATGTCGGAGATATCCGGCGGATAGCTCTCATTCACCTTGACTTCGATACCTTCGGCCTGGAGAGCCGGGACCAGGAACTGAAGATTTTCCTGCGCGAATGGCAGGACATTGGCAATGACGGCAACCGATTTCACATTTGCCGATTTGGCGAATGCCGCAAGTTCCTTGCCGATCTTGTCAGGGATAGCGGATGTCGGGAACCATATGTTGCCGGGCTGCACTTCGCGAATGGCCACCGATGCCGCCGTATTCCCGACCATCGGAAACTGATGACTTTCGACGACACCGGCCACGTTCAGATGATGCGGCGTTCCCCATGGTGCCAACAAGAGATCGACCTTGTCATCGGAAATAAGCTTCTCGTAAATCTGGGCCGCCTTTGATGGGTTGGATTCATCATCATACCAAATCAACTCGACCGGCCGTCGTTCTCCGGCAACGTCGAGGCCGCCTGCGGAATTCACTTCCGAAGCCCAAAGTTCATAGGCTGTGATCTGAGACGGTGCCGCCTGCGAAAACAGTCCGGTCTTGGCGATTGAATATCCGATTTTGACGGGTTCGGCGCCATGGGCACCGATTGCCATCGCAGCAAATGCGAGGGCCGTCACGAGAGTTTTGAAATGTCTCATTGTCTCCTCCGTATGTGATCGGCTCGTTGGCCGGGAATTGGTTTTTTTCAGGTCGACGGTCAAATCGACGCTGTTGTCTAAACTGCCGATTTCAGCCTTTCATTGTCCCGGTCGCCGGCCGCGTAACCGGCAAAGCGCTTTTGATGAATTCCATCGGTACGGCCTTGCGGTTTTCCATATCCCGGCGAGAGCTTCAGGCGCGGGCGGAAGCCGGCCCGCTGACCGGCCTCCGACGACCTTTCGATCGCGATGATGGTTGCCGCCTTCATGACCGGCTCTTTGCGTCGGAGCCATTGGCGGTCAGCATTCCGTTCAACACCCGCTCTGATGTCATGGGCAGCCGGCGGTGCCTGGCGTCGGTCGCCGCATGTACCGCATTGGCAATGGAGGCCGGGACGGCATTGATGCAGATTTCGCCGGCGCCTTTTGCACCAAACGGACCGTCGGGCTCAGGCGCCTCCACGATCAGCGCGTGAAACCGCTGGGGTGTCTCATGAAAAGTCGGGATCTTGTAGTCCATGAGTGAAGGATTGGCGAGGCGCGGGCCGTCCCACACCATTTCCTCAAACAGCGAGAAACCCATACCCTGGACATATCCGCCCTGCAGTTGCACTTCGACAAGCTGCGGGTTGATCGCCCGTCCGACATCGGCAGCAGACCAGGCTTCGACGACACGTGACTGCCCGCTCACGTCATCGACCTCAACAAGGGATACAATCGCGTTGAAACTCATGACTCCGATGCGCGGGAACGGCAGGCCAAGTGCGGTGGCCCGTTTCGGATCGAGGGTGTCTCGCTCAAAAACCAGGGAATTGCTTCCAATGATTGGACCGCCGGCCGCCCAATGGGCGTGTGCCGAGACGGCGGCGAAAGGTAAATCCGTATTGGAGCCCCGGATGCCGACGCGGCCGCCGCCGCGAAGCTCCAGGGTGTCCTTCCGACAGCCGAGCATTTCGGCGGCGTGATCCTTGATCTGGTCCTCGACCTGTGCTGCGGCGGCGACGACGGCGCGACCGGTCGTGTAAGTGACCCGGCTTGCCGTCGTGCCCCAATTGTAGGGAGAGCCGTCCGTGTCGGGGCTAGAGACCGTAACGTTTTCCAACGGCACCTTGAGCGCTTCCGCGCAGATCTGAGCCAGGACCGTATCCGAACCCTGTCCGATATCGGTGGCGCCGGTATTGAGCGAAATCGAACCGTCCTCGAGCATGCGGATGATGGCGCCTGTACCGAGAAGCCCGGATATGTGAGCCGATATGGCCATGCCGAGGCCGTATCGCTTGCCGTTGAGCGTCCAGGACCGAGGCTTGTTTTTCCAATCGCTTTTTTCTTCGACCAGAGCCATGCAGTCGGCCAGGCCGCTTGACTTCACCTCCTGGCCCAGGAACCAGGGATCATTTGGCAAAGTCATGTTTTTGCGGCGGATTTCGAACGGATCCAATCCAAGCGCCGTGGCGATTTCATCCACCTGTTGTTCGCCGGCAAATGAAACTTGCGGATTTCCAAATCCGCGAAAGGCGCCGAAACGCATCTTGTTGGTGTAAACGAGCTTGCCCGAGCACCTGACATTCGGGATCTGATAAGGGCCGCGCGACATTAGGAGGCTGTAGCCCAACACGCCGGGACTGTCGTCGGCAAAGGCGCCGCAATCCAGCAGGACCTCGCATTCCCGCGCAAGAAGTGTTCCATCCTTCTTGGCGCCCGTCTTCATGTGGATCTTGAAGGGATGGCGTGCCCGGACCATCTCGAAGTCTTCTTCGCGCGTGAGAATGAGCTTTACCGGGCGCCGGCATTCGAGCGCCAGTGCAACGGTAATGGGCTGAATGTGCGCTTCCATCTTGTTGCCGAATCCGCCACCGACCCGCGGCGTGAGGCATCGCAGTCTGGTCATCGGGAGGCTCAAGGATTCGCTTACATTGGCCTGAACCCGGAAGACCGACTGGTTGGCGGACCAAAGGGTTACACGGCCCGTCGCATCGACTTCCGCCAATGCACCGCACGGCTCGATGGATATATGGGCTTGTGGTTCGGTCGTGTAATCGCCTTCCACGATGACATCGCATTCATCCCATATGTGCTCGATATCTCCTTCTTCGAACACGGTGCGTGAGGCGAGATTACCTTGCGATCCCGTGTCGAACACTTTGAAGTAGTTTTCCAGGTCCTCGTGAAGAACGGGCGCCCCGTCCTCCAGGCCGGCTTCCGGGCTGAGCACCGCCGGAAGCTCCTCGTAATCGATTTTGATGAGCCGGACGGCGTGGCGTGCCTGCTCCAGGGTCTCGGCGGCAACCGCCGCGACGGGTTCGCCAAGATAACGGGCCTTCCCCTTGGCGAGGGCATGCTCGTCCTTGATGAAGGCGCCCATGCGGCCGTCGCCCACATCGTCTCCGGTCAAAACCGCCACGACGCCCGGTGCGGCACGTGCCTCGGTCACGTCATAGCCAACGATCCTAGCATGTGCGAACGGGCTGCCGAGGACCGCCGCGTGAACCATGTCCGGCCGATACAGGTCGGCTATATATTCCGACCGGCCGACGACCTTTTCCCGGCTGTCGAGCTTTTCGGCAACTTGGCCCACACTGATACCGGCCGGAGCCGTCCGGGTGTCTTGGGTCATCATGTCGAGCCGCCCTCGGAAACCGTGGCAACGCTCTCGATGATCTTCTGATAGCCGGTGCAACGGCACAGGTTTCCGGACAAGCCGGACCTGATATCCGCAGCCGATGGTTCCTGATTTTCCTGCAGCAGGTGCCAGGCGGAAATCAGCATCCCGCTCGTGCAGAACCCGCACTGTATGGCGCCCTGTTTCCTGAACTGCGTTTGCAGTGCGATCATCGTTGAATCGTCCGACAGGCTATCCACCGTCCGTACGGTCTTGTATTCGCAGGCCGCCGCCAGGGTCAGGCAGGCCCGTTGCGGATAGCCGTCGATCAGGACGGTGCAGGACCCGCAAACACCTTGATTGCAGCCGCGCTTTGGACTGATGATCCGCAATTCGTCTCTCAAGATCGTCAGCAAGGTGGAGCCGGCTTCCGCCGTGACCTGCCGTATCTTGTCATTGACGTGAAGGTGGAGGATTTCGGCCTCGGACATCATGCGATCTCCTCGGATGCGGGCAGGTGGGCCAAGGCCTCCCTGATCAGTCGCGGAATGAGCCGGCGCCGGTATTCGGCCGTTCCGCGTACGTCGTCGACCGGGTCGGCAAGGCGGGTGATTTTTTCGGCAAAAGCCGCGATGGTTTTTTCATCGGCATGAGCCGACAACAATGCCTCAGTATCCCGATCCCGAAGGGGAGCCGGTCCGCAGCCGCCAATGGCAACACGGATCTGGCAGTCGCCGCCCTCGCCGACAGCCGACATGGCGCAGGAGGCTGTTGCGAAATCACCCGAAACCCGGGCGACTTTCCTATATCGCGAATATCCCTTTTCAGGTTTGGGTAGAATGATGGCGACGATGATTTCGTCCTTGTTCAACACCGTCGTGTACCAGTCCTCGATGTAGTCAACGACGGCTATCCGGCGATTTCCACGCGAACCGGCGACATCCAGTACCGCATCGACACAGACGAGAGCCGGGAGGTAGTCGGCCGCAGGATCCGCATTGGCCACCGATCCGCCAATCGTGCCCATGTTGCGGACCGGCGGATTGGCGATCACCGCGGCGGCCTGGCGGACGACCTCCAGCGATCCGGTCAGACGGTCGCAGGCGGCGGTTTCCCGGTGTCGGGTCATTGCACCGATGCGGATGCAACCGTCGTTTTGGACGGTGATCCCCTTGAGGTCCGCAATTGCATCCAGGCTGACGAATGTATCGGCATCGGCCAGGCCGGCATTTTTCATGGCGACCAATGTGGCCCCGCCGGCCAGAGGAAGGATCTGGTCACGTCCGGCCAGCAATGATACCGCTTCGGCGACGGTTGACGGTTTAAGAACGGAGGTGACCGAAGATGCCGGCTTTGAGCCGACGGAACTCTCGATAGCCGTCTGCGATCGGAACGCTTGCGCCGGAGGATTGGTTTCGGTCGGCGCGGCTCTAAACAGACCTAATAGTTTCGCCCAGATGCCGATTTTAGCCGCAGGTTCCGCGATCACCGTCATCGGCGCCGCCGTGCTTTCGAGCCTTGCCTTGAAGTTGGCGGCAAATTGGTTGCTAAGCGCGTCGGCGCGCTTGCGCATAATGCCGAGACCGTATTTGCCGAGCCGGCCTGACAGAGAGAGATCCGATTGCCAACTGACCCGGGTCTCGTTCATATCCAATTCGGTCAAGGTCATGACATTTGTCGCCGTGACCATGCTGGCTTGCGTGCCCTCCTCGCCGGTGGTCGTTGTGTGGATCGCGTTTGGGGGATCTTCCCTGGTGATGTTGACGACCAGGCGGAACCGCGCCCTGACGATGCCCACCGATACGCCGATAACCGCCTTGAAGGTTTTCGGGTCCACTTCTTCAATGCTCTCGCATCCGGGGATGCATCCGACCATCAAGACGGGATCGGTGATGCGTTCCCAGACCACGGCCCTGGGTGCCTTTACGTCGAATGCGCCTTCCAAATGCATTGAATCCGGCCTCCAATCCTGGGCGGATTACCTGAATTCCTGAGGAACGGTCATCTTTGGATCGATCAAAAGCCCGGTATCGACAACGGCATTGCCGTCAAGTGCGATCATGCCCGGAGATGTCTTGGCGGCGAAAACGGCGTGGATGTCATAACGCCGGGTGCCGGGACCGCGGACGACGGCCGCCGATCGGTCTTTGTCGACGCGGCAAGGTTCGCACGGCCCTTTGAAAAGCCGCGTCGGCATTCCCGGATCGACCTCCTGAATGCAGATGGCTGACTCCATGGGCCCCCTCTATCCCAACCGGACCGACCTTCGCCTGAGACCCTAACTCGCTACAATAACGAATGATATTCTCTATTTAAAGACATTCGCTTTTGATCTGTCAATAGAGAATTGTATTCGCTATTGTCGACAACAAATGGAGGACAAATGGTGCGCGTCAAAAGGAAGTCCGTTCACGATGCGATAATCTCGGCCGCGGAGCAGGAGTTCGCCGAGAACGGATATATGAAGGCGACGATCAACAAGATTGCGAAACGGGCGGGAACGTCGCCGTCCAACGTCTATGTTTATTTCCAGTCAAAGCTGGAAATCGTGCTTGCGGTTTATGAGCCCTGGTTCAAGGACAAAATCCTTGAACTGGAAAAAAAAGTGACACGACGCAGGACGGTCGAGAACAAGCTTACCTGCCTCATTGAAGGCCTGTGGAAGTTTATCCCGAACGACGATGCCGGGTATACGACAACGCTCGTTCAGGCGCTCGCCACGGCGACGCCGGAAGACAATTACAATCCCGAACTCCTGCGTTGGGCGGAGCACAAAATCGCCGGTATCCTTCGCGAGATACTCCAGAACGGCGCGACCGGAAAGACTGATTTCCTGGCGCTTGCCCATATGATCATGTTCACATTCGACGGCGTCGGACTGCGCCGGAACTTGCGCCAGCCAATCAATCGGGAAGCGCAGATGATCGAGGAAATGGTTGGCCTCCTGTCGCAGACCGTCGCTCACCAGTTCGATGAGGCAGGCCGATAAATCGACTACTCCAGATTGGCTTTTTCCCAACTTGGAGAATATAATATGTATCTGATATTGCTAAACTAATTATCCCGGCCCGCGATCAGACCGTTGGTTTGATAGTCCCCTTTCCCTGTAATTGGGCCCTCCGCAAAACAATCGGGTATGGGCAAGTCCGTTTTTCTATGCTAAAAATGAATGACGTTCGTTATTAACGTCACGCTTTGGAAGACGAATTGCCAGGCGGAGATCTTGAAAGTGGCTGCATATAGGGACCTCCTTGATGCACAAGGGCTTTCGAAGACGTTTCGAGCCACTCAGGCACTGGCCGATGTGGACTTCAAACTGGCTGCGGGCGAGATCCATACCCTTATCGGCGAGAATGGTGCCGGCAAATCGACGCTCATAAAAATTCTTGCCGGCGTGCACAGGCCGGACGCCGGATTGTTGAGGGTCGACGGCGAATACATGTCCTTCGGTTCGCCGGGCGACGCCATGAAGGCCGGCATTGTCGTCATCCCGCAGGAAATGCAGTTGGTGACCACCGCGACGGTGGCCGAAAATGTGACGCTTGGGATTTGGCCAAGCCGAACGGTGCTGGGTTTCCTGCCTCGTGTCGAAAAAAAATCGATGCATCGGGCCGCCGCCGAGGCGCTATCTCTTCTGAACTACAACGGTCCGGTCGATATACCGGTGTCCCATTTGTCATTTGCCGAAAGGCAGCTTGTGGCCATTGCCCGGGCCATTCATCGACGCGGCAGGATCCTGATATTGGACGAGCCCACGGCCTCTCTTGAGGCGGAGGAAACGGAAAAACTGTTTACCGCCCTGGAACGGCTGAAATCGGAAAATGTCGGTATCGTTTTCGTGTCGCACCGGCTGGACGAGGTCGTTCGGCTATCGGACTGGTGCACGACATTGCGCGATGGCCGGGTCGTTGATGTTTCCAGGAAGGGGGATTTTGACGAACAGCGTCTCATAGCGTTGATGACCGGCGAAGACGGCGATGAATTGCGAACGGCGCCGAAGGCCGATTTCGGTGCCACGGCCCTTCGTTGGCAGGATGAGAGGATCACCGACGGCGTGAACTCCGAAATCAACCTGCGGACGGGCGAAACGATCGGCCTGGCGGGACTGCTCGGCGCGGGCACGACAGATCTTGTCAGATGGATTTACGGAGCCGGACCGGAGCCTGCCAAACTGCAAATCAAAGGCCAATCCCGGGTCCTCAAGAGCCCCCGCGAGGCAATCGGACACGGAATTGGAATGGTGCCGGGCGAACGCCGGCTGGGGCTGATCCACGACTTAAGCGTTCGCGACAATATCGCCCTGCCGCATCTGGCCAGGCTCTGCGGCCATTTGTGGATAAGCCGGTCCAGGATCGACTCCCTTGTAGCGGACCTGATTGCCACGTTGGACATCCGCCCGGCGGATCCGGGCATACCGGTCGGCAATCTCTCCGGCGGCAATCAGCAGAAGGTCATCTTCGCTCGCTGGCTGATCGGCAATATCGGGATTTTCCTGTTGGATGAGCCGACAATCGGGATCGACGTGAAGGCGAAGGCGCGTATTCATCGCTTGATGCGTGATTTTACCGCCGCCGGCGGATCCATTGTCTTCGCATCCTCCGAGTTTCATGAAGTTGCAGCGATGAGCGACACGGTTCTTGCCATGCGCAAGGGCAGGATCGTTGCCGCGCTGTCACGCCAAAGCGGCCCGTTCGGTGAAACCGCAATCCGACGGACGTTATCGGGAGAGACAACAAGGTGACGCAAGGGACCTATCACCCGGCCGTGGAAGATCGGAGCCGATTGAGCGGCCGCCTGCGCGACGTGCTGATCGACCACATGCCGCTGGCGACACTGATCGTCCTTTGCCTGGCCGCGGCGCTGCTGTCGGATCGTTTCCTGTCACCGATCAATGCCACCAATGTCCTCCTTCAGGCCTCGGTCATGGCGGTCATCGCCATGGGTATGACATTCGTCATCATTTCCGGTGGATTCGATCTTTCCGTCGGTTCGGTCGTAGCGACCTCGGGATGTGTTGCGTCCTGGGCGATGCTGCACACCAATGTCCCGATCGGCATCTTGGCGGGTATCGCAACGGGTGCCGCCGTCGGTCTTGCAAACGGATTGCTGGTCACCCGGTTGAAAGTCAGTCCCTTTATCGCCACCCTTGGCAGCATGGTGGTGGTGCGCGGGATCGCCCTGCTTGTCACCGGCGGACGCCCGATCGTCGGCGAGGAGGGATTGCCGGAAATTTTCCTTGAGATCGGACGGGGCCGGTTTCTGGGTGTCCACTATCTGATCTGGATTCCGATCGTCCTGTTCGTCGTTCTTTCCTGGATACTGCATCAGACACCTTACGGCCGGCGGATTTTCGCCGCGGGCGGGAACCCGGTCGCTTCGGTCCTGGCCGGCATTCCGGTCAAGAATGTGGTGACCAGTGCCTATGTCTGGTGCGGCATGCTGGCCGGTGTTGCCGGAGTGCTGTTGGCATCGCGACTTCAATCCGGCCAGCCGACCGCCGGTGAGTTCTATGAACTAACGGCGATCGCCGCCGTGATCCTCGGCGGGGCTTCTTTGCATGGCGGTGAAGGCAAGCTCTACAAGAGCATGATTGGCGTTCTGATCATGATGGTGTTGGCGAACAGCCTCAATCTTCTGAACGTCCATTCTTACTGGCAGCGCGTTGCAATCGGCCTGGTGATTATCGCCGCTGCGGCCGTCGACCAAGTCAAAACCCGTCGCGACCGCGGATCATGATGACCTTTCCCAATACAACACGACTGGAGGATCCCTGATGAGGAAAATGCTCATACCAGCCCTCGCCGCAGCACTGCTGACCGCTTGGCTTCCCGAGGCCCATGCCGACAAGAAGGTCATTGGCCTGGCCCTCGCGTCGGACACCAACCCGTTTTACATCGTCATGCGCAAGGGGGTTGTCGCCCGTGCCGGGGAACTCGGCTGGGAGGTTCGCGTCGTGACGGCCAATGAGGATGTCAACGCCCAGGTCAACGGTGTCCTGGATCTGATTGCCCAGAAGCCGGATGGCATCCTGATCTCGCCGATTGACGCGGTGGCAACCGGTGCGGCTTACGAAGCGGCGCACAAGGCCGGAATCCCGATCATATCGATCGCCCGCGGTTCCAAATCGAAATACCAGACGTTGTTTGTGGCCATGGATTCGGTTCAGATCGGGCGGGATATTGCAGAATGGGCCGCCGAGAAGGCGGGCAATAGCGGCAAAGTCGCAATGATTTCCGGTCCGGCGGGCGCCAACGTGTTTGAAGACCTGGCCGACGGCTTCAAGGAAGCGGCAGGTAAGAAGTCCGGATTGTCGGTGGTCTATGAGCAGAACGGTGCGCTGACCAGGGAGCGGGGTCTCAACCAGGCAGAGGATATACTCGTCGCCCATCCCGATATTCGCATCATCTATGCGGCCAACGATGAATTGGCCTTGGGCGCCGCACAGGCCGTTGCGACATCCGGCATGAAAGACAGTGTAATCATCACCGGCCTGAACGGCGTGCCGCCGGCATTGAAGGCAGTGGGCAAAGGCGACATCGACATGACCGTGGTCTTAAGCCCGATCACCTGGGGACGCCTGGGAGTGGACGTGATGGACAAGTGGTTCAAGGGGGAGCGGCCTGATCAGAAGGTCTTCATAAAGCATATCATCGCCACAAAAGAAAACGCGGCGAACTATCTGCCGCCGAAAAAGAACTGATCTGCAGGGCGGGGCGGCGGCCGCCCTGTGCATCGCTGTAAATAACCGGAACACCCTTGCCGTAAAAAAAGGAATTGACTTCGATTTAATAGCGAATAACATTCGTTATTAAACTCATGAACTCCCAAGCCTTTGATATTCGCGGAATTTTTGGCGGTTCCGCGATGGGGGAAGGCCTGCAAAACAGGAGGATTGACCGATGAGTGAACGGGAGTGGATCGTCGGAACCGATATTGGCGGCACCTTTACCGACGTCATCTGCATCAATATGCGCACCGGGGAACAGCGGCTGGGCAAGGTGCCTTCGACGCCGCCGACCTTTTTCGATGGTGTGATAAACGGCCTGCGCCGGGCCGGCATTTCCGGCGAGGAGGTTTTGTCCTTTCGCCATGGCGCGACGGTTTCAACCAACGCAATCCTCGAGCGCAAAGGCGTCAAGACGGCGCTCATCACGACCGAAGGTTTCCGGGACGTGCTCGGCGGCGGCCGGGCCGAACGAATATCGGCATTCGAACTGGATTGGGATCCCCCGGAAATCATAATTCCCCGCCGGGATGTCCTACCGGTCAGGGAGCGGGTCGGCCCGTATGGGGATATCTTGACGGAACTCAACGAGGATGATGTGCGGCTGGCCGCCCGCAAATGCCGGAAGCGGGGCGTGGAATCGATTGCCGTCGTTTACATCGACTCTTTCATGAACCCGGTTCATGAGGTTCGCACCCGTGAGATCCTTGAGGACGAACTGCCGGGCGTCGACATATCATTGTCCCACGAGATATTGCCGCAGATGCTGGAATTCGAGCGCACCTGCACAACCGTGCTCAATGCATATGTATCGCCGATCCTGAAAAACTACCTGCAAGGCCTTTCCGACCGCCTGAGGGATGCCTGGGGCTATGACGGTCCGATCCTCATCACCACATCGGGCGGTGGCATTATTGGCATGGAGGAAGCGATCAAGTTTCCGGCCAAGACCTTCCATTCCTCTCCGGTCTCCGGCGCGGTTGGCATGGCGGGCTATATTGGTTCATTAGCCGGCAAAAAGAACGTTATCGCCTTCGAAACCGGTGGCACCACGAACAATGTGTCGATGATCTACAACAACGAGCCGGCGATCACCCACGAATGGAAAATCCTATGGAATGTCCCATGCTGCCTGCCCTCGGTTGACACTGTCTATATCGGGTCGGGAGGCGGCAGCATCGGCTGGGTGGACAAAGGCGGCATCCTCAATGTCGGTCCTCAGTCCATGGGTGCCGTTCCGGGCCCGGCTTGCTACGACCAGGGCGGCGACAACGCGACGAACACGGATTGCCAGATCGTTTTGGGCCGGATCGACCCGGAATACTTCCTTGGCGGGGAGATGCAGGTCAACGCGGATCTGTCCTTCAAGGCCCTGCAGGATGATATCGGCGCCAACTATGGTTGGGACGCCAAGGATTCGGCCGCCAATATGTATATGGTGGCGCTGTCGGCCCTGATGATGGCGATGCGCATCCAGACGGTGGCCCGTGGCTGGGACCCGCGCGACTTCGCAATCGTACCCTATGGTGGCGGTGGCGCTCTATACGCCTGTGACCTGGCCAAGGAGATCGGTATGGACATGGTGGTCGTGCCGCCGCTTCCGGGTTATGCGTCGGCTTTTGGAGCCACCCGGGTGGACGTCAAACACGAATTCACCAAGGCTATCCATCTCACCGAGGACGAGATTGACTACGATCAGCTCAACATCGACATGGAGGAATTGATCGAGAATGCCAGGCGGACCCTTCGCAAGGAGGGTGTCGCAGACGACAAGATCAAGATCGTTCGCCACGTGGATGTAAAATACTTTTCCCAAAGCCGGTTCTTCACGATCCCGGTAGATGACGAACCCATCAGAAACCTCGACAGGATCACGGCCGATTTCATGGCAACGATGGAAGCCGCCTACGGCTACAATCTTCCGCCGGGATACTCGCCGGTGGAAATCGACAATCTTCGCATTGTTGCCTATGGCGAAATCACGAAGCCGGACCTGCAAAAACTAAATGGCGGCGGATCGTTGGAAGCGGCGACCAAGACGCCCAGGCAGGTTTGGTTCAAGGATGCCGGATTCGTCAACACCGCCATCTACGAGCGCGGATTGCTGCCGGCCGGAGCGGCATTTGACGGACCGGCCGTCGTTGAGCAGCCGGACACGACGACCGTGATGCCTCCGGGCACGCATTGTCGGGTCGATGATTACGGCAACCTTGTGATCAAGGTCGATCAATAGGAGAGGGCCATGAACGATAAAGCGGAAATTCAGGTCAAGGAACGGGTCGAAGGCACCGACGAACTGGCAATGGACCTGATCACTTTCGAAGTGATGCGCAATGCTTTCGTCGCCGCCTGCTACGAAGCGTCGACGACAATCGAACGGATCGCATATCATCCGGTGATCGGAATGGGGCGGGACCGGTCCAACGCGATCCTGACCCCGGATGCGCGGCTGGTGGCCCATGGTCACACCGATGCGGCAGCCCACTATGCCTCCTTCGAACCGTCGGTTCTGGAGCTGTGCAAGGACATTCCCATCGAAACCATGGAGCCGGGCGACACGTTTTTGTTTTCCGATCCCTATCGTACCGGTTCCCACGTTAATGATGTGCGGATGATCCGCCCGATATTCTATGAGGGCGATATCGTCGGATTCTCCTGTACCGTCGTCCACTGGGCCGATATGGGCGGCCCGATGCCGGGCACATTCAATCCCGAGGCGACCTCCTGTTACGCCGAAGGCATCCGCATTCCGCCGTTGCGCATGTTCAAGAATGACAAGCTCGATGAGGAACTCTACAGCCTGATTGAATTGAATATACGCGGCTCGGTGGAGCGGCGCGCCGATCTTCGTGCTCAGTTCGAGGCCGCGAAACTGATCGACCGCAGGATCGTGGATCTGTGCGCCCGCTATGGCAAGGAAACACTGTTCCAGGCTTATGAAGAGCAGTTCAATTACACCGAGCGGTTGATGTTGGCGGAGTTGGAGGCCTTGCCGGACGGTGAATGGGAATTCGAAGACTTCGGCGACCAGGACATCATGACCGAAGGCAAACCGCCCATTCGGGTTCACTGCAAGCTTACCAAGAAAGGACCAAACCTGACCTTCGATTGGACCGGGTCCGACCCGCAGCCGCAGGCGTCATGGGGTGGCGCGCGGGCAACACTGATCGGCGGCAACTATCTTGGATTCATGATTTGCTTCCCGCAACTGTTCCCGCTTAATCACGGTATCATTCGCAATCTCGAGGTGATTTCCAAGCCCGGAACATGCGTCCATGTGGTTTGGCCGGCTCCAACCACCGGCTATTGCTCCGGTGCCTTCGACAAGATTGAAGCTGTGACGATCGGCTGTCTGGCCAATGTCATGAGCAAGGACCAGCCATGGCGGGTCTATCCGGCGTCCGTCAGCCTCACCAATCTGTGCATGGGCGGCTACAATCCGCGCACGAAAAAACCGTTCGTGCAGTACACCTATGCCGTTGGCGGCGAGAACGCTCGAACGTTCAAGGATGGCAAGTCCTTGATCTTCATGCGGTTCTGCAACGCGCGGACAATACCCCAGGAGCTTGAGGAACGCTGGTTCCCGGTGGTCTTCAACCGGTATGAGGCGCGTGAGGATTCCTGCGGTCATGGTTTTCATCGCGGCGGCTTCGGCCTGGTGCGGGAACTGGAAGTACAAACCGAAGTGACCATGACCATTCATGGAGACCGCGAAATTCACACCCCGTTCGGCATCTCCGGCGGCCTGAATGCCGGCGGATCCATGCTGATCATCAACAAGGGAACCGACAAGGAGTTCAATGCCGGGATGTACGCCACCGGTGTGAAACTCAAGCCGGGTGACCGTATCTACTATTCATCGGCCGGAGGTGGGGGATTTGGCAATCCTCTCGACCGGGATCCGAACCTGGTATTGGAGGACGTCATGGACGAGTGGCTGTCGATCGATGCCGCCCGAGAGTATTACGGGGTCGTCGTTGAGGAGATTGACGCCGAAGCCTGCGCGTACAGGATTGACAACGCGGCCACGGAGAAGGCCCGGGCCGAGCTTGCCGAAAAAGGATTCGCGGAGGGGACCCATGCTTATGAGGTCCACCCGATGGGTAAGGAAATCAGGCCCGGATACATTCCCACCGAAGAGGAAGTAAAGGCCCATATTACCATTTCCCGTCCGCCGGGCTGGTGAACCCGACCGGCAGCGACATGAGCGAGCAACCGCATCAAATCCAATCGGTCGAGGATCTGCCGTTTGTGCATGAGACTGTGGTCCACATGCTGTCCCGGGCGGCCGAGATGTCGCCTGAGGCGACAGCGTTGGTCTGCGGTGACCGGCGGCTGACTTATCGCGGCTACTTGCGGTGCGTTGCAGGTTTTGCCGCCGAACTGGATCGCCTGGGAAGCCGAGGTGGACGGGTTGCCACCGTTTGTGGCAATTCGATCGAAATGGCGGTGGCAATGTTCGCCATCCACGCCTGCGGTGCCCAAGCGGTCCCGATCAATCCGGTCTATACCGGTCGGGAGCTGTCTCATATCCTTTCCGACTGTGACCCCGTCGCCGTCATCTATGATGACAACGTTGCCGGTAGTGTCGAGCCGTTGATTGATCGATCCGATAGTTCCAACGGGATCAAGGTCGGTGGACGGGCAGGCCGGAGACTTGATGTCTGGTGTGACGACGACACGGCGCGGTTGCCCGGTTCGATGCCGAAGGGCGGGGACCCGGCTACCTTGCAATATACCGGTGGCACCACCGGTTTGCCGAAGGGCGTCAACATCAGTCATCGCCAGATGGCGATCAACATCTCGCAGCGGGAAGCCTACCTGCCGACCAGACCGGATGATGAAGTTGTTCTTTGCGTGATGCCGCTTTTCCACGTCTTTGCGGTGGCCATGTGCCTGCACTTGACGGCCTATTGTCGGGGAAAGCTGGTCATTCTGCCACGCTACCATCCGGATCCGGTGTTCGACGCAATCCTGGAGCACGCCGTTACCCGGCTTCCCGCAGGCCCCACGGTGTTCCA
This sequence comes from Rhodobiaceae bacterium, assembly GCA_965224185.1. GTDB lineage: Bacteria > Pseudomonadota > Alphaproteobacteria > Rhizobiales. Next base: position 3,618,785 of record OZ245042.1, read on the forward strand.
CGGCCTGATGGGAGCAGATCGGTTTTCAACGACCGACTTTTCCTCCCTCAGGTCGGCCTATTCCGGCTCTGCGCCGCTGCCGGCCAAAACCCTCAATGAGTGGCAGAAAGCGACCGGATGCCCAATCCTGGAGGGGTACGGCCAGAGCGAGGCCGGTCCGGTTTTAACCTATATAGGGGAGGGCATGGAGATCATTCCGGGCTCGGTCGGGCCGGCGCTTCCCCTCACCCGGATCGAAATCGTTGACGTGGATGCCGGTACCAAACGGCTTCCGATTGGCGAGCAGGGGGAAATCCGGGCCCGTGGACCGCAAATCATGAGCGGTTACCGAAACCGGCCGGAAGAAACCTTAGAAACCTTGCGCGACGGCTGGTTGTATACCGGCGACATCGGCGAACTTGACGGCCGCGGTTATCTTTATATCCGCGACCGCAAGAAGGACATGGTGATCACCGGTGGATATAACGTCTATCCGCGGGAGGTCGACGAGGTGCTGCTTGGTCATCCCGATGTCGCGGACGCCGCCTCGTTCGGCGTGCCGGATGACTATCGCGGCGAAGTGATCCATGCCCTTGTGGTCCTGAAGCCGGGAAGCACCGCAACCGCCGAAGACTTAACGAGCCACTGCGTGCAGAACCTCGCCGGATACAAGATCCCGGCGGTTATCGAAATCGTGTCGGAGATCGCCAAAACGACCGTGGGCAAGGTCGACAAAAAACGTCTCAAGGCCGAGTTCGGAAAGAACAGGTAGTCGCCGTGCGTTTTACCTTGCGCGTTGATGCCAGCCCATAGCCGGTGGAACTTGTGCGAGGCGGGCCGTATCAAGATCGGATCACTTCGAGGCCGGGTTGTTCGACCGCCGACCGGCAAAACTCAGGATCATGTCGACCGTCAAATCGATCACGCCGTCGATCCGCGGCGACGGTCCCCGGATACTGAAATTCATCGCAAATCCATCATGCGCCATGAAAATGAGCCGGCAAAGATAAGAAAGTTCGTCGTCTGACAATTCAGCCTCCGGCAATGACTTGTCGATCATGCCGGCGACTTTCGCCTCCGACCAGAACAACAGATCTCGCTCGTAGCCCTCGCTTGCACTGCCAGTCGACAGGGCCTGGATGAGATTGTTCGGAAAGCCGCGATCCCGCATCGGAATCTCATACCAGATCGCGTGCAATATTTTCCTGATACGCGCCTCCGAATCCGGGATTTCATCAAGTTCACCTTCCAGCCGGTCTATCTGCCGATGGAACCACGGTTCAAAAATCGCAAAAAAAATCAGCAGTTTCGATGGAAAATAGACATAGATGTTTGCCGAGGACACTCCGGCCATTTTGGCGATCGCCGGAATTGGCGTATTGGCGTAGCCGCGCTCTTGGAACAGCTTGAGCGCGCTCTCCAAAATCGCCTTTCGAACCGCCTCTTTTTTTACCTGTCCCATGGCACTACCCAGTCAACCTAATTATCGAGAATATCCGTTAGGGAATATATCGACCGACATCGGCAGAATCGCTTCTTTTGATCCTGTTTCGGACTTATGTGCCAGGTCATGTGGATTTGCAATTCCAACGCCTGGCGGAGGTGTCGATCCCGGCCGGTCGGTGGTGCCGAATGGTTGATGGGTCGAATTGAGCGAGTTTGAGGCAAAAGCCTGGCGACCGACGAAGGCAGCCTTGATCCATCGAAAGACCGGCAATCCGCGTGCCGTTCGAGTTCCGCTTCGCCACACCAAGGTTGAAAGCGCGGTCCGATATCTCGGAGTTGAGATTGATGACGTCCTTGTAGTCGTGGAGCAAATCGACGGCTGAAACCAAGGGTGGAGCGCCTGCGCCGGACCCACCGAATAGCGGCTGAAAACAGCCGAAGGTTGCAGTGCCGATAGAGGTAGAGCATGTAGTCGGCAAGCCCAAGACTCCAGGTGAAAAGAATGATTTTTGTGTGTCCAGATTTGCATCACGCCGCCCTCGTATTTCCAAAGTGAATTTCAGGAATAACGGCCGTCCAAAGCGCTACAATACCGAAGGCCGAATTGAGGAAGACAAGCCGATAGTCCGGATGATTGCGGCGGATCGGCGCCTTGGTTGCCGCGGGCCCCGCAAATTGCCGGCTTTGTCTAAAGATGCCGGCCGAAGGGCGAGCTAACGAATGGTTGTTCTTACGGTGGTGTTCGACTCATGATACAAAGCATGATAACTTTAGCTAGAGAAATAGAACCAGGCAGCGGGCGTTCTAATCTGACGGGACTGCGTTTCGATGTTCGGCAGGATTGTAATAATTCTAGCGGTTCAGTGTTTTTTTGCGAGCGCATTGTCGGCGCAAAATCGCGGTGCTGTTGTCTTGCAGCCGGAAGGGTATGATCAATCGATCACCCTATACGAGAAATCCTTCGCCCTGGTGATCGGAATTGACGACTATGACCATTGGCCTGTCTTAAGCAAGGCCAAGGAAGATGCCCGTGCCGTGGCCGCCGCGCTCAAACTGCACGGTTTCACGGTTACGGAAAAATACGATCTCACATCATCGGAGCTTGAGACGGCGATAGAGGATTTCGTCTATGACAATGGCCGCGATCGTGCGGCCCGTCTGTTTTTGTGGTTTGCCGGGCATGGCCACACGACGCCGGACGGAGAGGGCTATCTGGTGCCGAAAGATGCGCCAAGCCCGCCGGGAGACGTAAGCGACCCGCAGCATCAGCAATTCCTGAGAAAGGCGGTTTCCTTGCGGGACTTTTCAAAATGGATGCGGGAAATCGCCTCAAAACATGTTCTTGCGGTCTTTGATTCCTGTTTCGCCGGAACGGTGTTTTCGACCGCTCGTGCCCTGCCACCACCTGCTATCACACGGGCGACGACGCTTCCGGTTCGGCAGTTCATTTCCTCAGGCGATGCAGATCAAACCGTCAGCGATGACGGCACGTTTCGCAGGCTGTTCATCAATTCACTTAGCGGCCAGAACGGCGCGGACGTCAATACTGACGGATATTTGACGGCCACGGAGTTGGGGCTGTTCTTGTCCGACAAGGTCACCAATCTGACGTCAAACACACAGACCCCGAGATATGGCAAGCTCCAGGCGATAGACCTCGATAGGGGTGACTTTGTTTTCGAGTTGAACCGATCGCGGCCAACCGACCCAACCGCACGCGGCACCGTCGAACTGCCGGCGGATGTGGTCGACGCGGTCGTGCAAATTTACTCTACGGATGGTTCACCGCTTGGAAGTGGCGCCATCGTCAGTTATTCCGGCCTCATCCTGACCGCAAAGCATGTATTAGCCGACCCGGAGGTCGCCGCCGCCGGCGGCAACTCATATCGGGTCAAAGTGAAGGTCGGCTTGCATGGTCAAGGCTCGAATCCGCCGATGAAAGCCGAACTGATCGCGCTCCATCCCTATCTTGATCTGGCAATATTGAAGCTGCGGGGCGGGGACCGGCTGGTGTTTCCCGCAGTTCCGGTCATGACCGGGGCATCCGACATTGAGAATGCGGCGCAGACCGTCCTCGCCGGTCACCGCAAAGGCGCCGGTGGCAAGGTGCTCGACACACGAACCGCAAAGATCGCAAATCGCGATCGTCACGGTCATATGCTGGCGGACAAAAAAATCGAAAGCAGTATGATCGGTGGGCCGGCAGTCGTCGGAAGCAAAGTTCTCGGGGTGACGATTGCAAGCCTCGACAATGCCACCGTCGTAACCCCGGTCTCCGCGGCCTTGGCCCAATTCAAGCGGTTTGGCATCGCCTTTTCCGAGAAAGGGTTGGCCAAGCAGGAAAACAGCATCTCGCACCTGGAATCCCGCATTAAGCTGTTCGAGAGTTTGTTGAACGATATTCAGTTCGATGTCGACTGGTCGGCGAAAATCGACCTGCGCGGGGACGCCGCCAACGGCATCAGTAATGGCCGATTGACGATCGATTTCGGGCGCAAATACAACGTGCATCGATTGCTGCGGGCACGGGTCCACATCGTTGTCACCCCGATATTCGGCACAAGCGAGTTCAATGCGCTTTCGCCGGAACACCGCAAGACCTTTTCGCTGTCCGCCTGGCTGGTCGGCTCCAGCAAGCCGGCCGCGGTGTTCGACAATATTGACCTGGATATCATGGGTGTGATTGACGCCTACGCCCGCGCCGGGTTGCCGTTGTCGGCGGATGACCTCATCGGGCTCGATATCAAGGCGGGAATTGACAAGACAACGAGCGCGGCTGCATCGGGGGAACCGGCGGCCCAGGTCTGTTTCGACCTGACGTGGATTTCCGGACTGGGGGGTGCTCCGGTTAACGCCGAAATCAGGGGATCAGCATGCGCGGGGCGGTATACTTATCCTGATCGACAGGCTTCAGGAGAACAGTGATATGATGTGGAGATACTTGCTATTGTTGCTTGTCTTGCCCTGCATTGATGTATCGATTGTATCCGCTGAAACACTCAGTGTTATTGCCTACAATAGAAATCAAAACAACACGAACGAAATTCTGAATGTCATTAGGAATATCAAACTTTCTAAGATCGATATTAAATTAGATGTCCAAGATGACTTTCGGTCGTATCGTGAGTTCCTGCAATATGTTCAATATGGAAAAGTTGAAGCTGCTTTGGTGCCACAGTGGCAACTTAGCGAATTCGACGAGTTGCGTGTTTTCGAGCTGCCGTTTCTTATCCGCAATCGAGACCACATGCGCGAAGTGGTCGACCGCGGTCTCAATGAACAGCTTGATTATGCCTTCCGGGAACGCGGGCTAAAACTCCTGGCCATATTTGACGGCGACTTCCGCATGATTTCGTCTTCCATGCCGTTATCGCTTTCGACCCTTAAAGGGTTGCGTATCCGGACGGTAGGATCGTCATCCGATGAGTTGTTCGCACATCTGGGGGCAAGTCCCGTCAAGCTTCCATTTGCCGAAACGTACTCAGCCTTGTCCAAGGGCGTGGTCGATGCCGTCGAAACGACATTGCAGGGAGTAGCCGACGGCCGATTGGCCGAAGTGTCCCAGCACGTGACGCTGAGCGACCATTTGTATCAGCCCCAGTATCTGATCGCCAATTTGAAATGGTTCGATCAACTCGCCTATTCCGATCAAAAGGAGCTTGTTGCGGCGGCGCGCGCGGCCGGTGGCACGTCATTTAAAATCGGCGCGCATTTCGAAAGTCAAACTATGGATCGCTTAAGACAAAGCGGCACAATCATTAATCATCTGTCGGATGAAGATAGAAACCGCCTCATTGAGGTGAGCAGACGCCAATACGATGAGTATGCATCGAAGTCCAAAGGCAATGCATACCTGATAGAAGAGCTATTTCGCCAATGACGTTGGCCGGGTGTATTCCAATGTAATCGAATTATACCAACGGCAGCAAATAATGAGCCATTTGCTGCCGTTGGTATTAGGCGCGATGAGATTTCACGGAACCGTTCGGCAAACGGGAGGAGCACGCAAGATGCCGCTAAAACGAACCGGGCTTTCAGCGTTCCTGATTGCTTTTACTTGGCTTTGTTCCACCGGCGTGGTTTTTGCAGACGATCCTGAAAAGAGAGCGCTGTTAATCGGCATTGATGAATACAAGTCCTCCTCCGTGAGCGATTTACGGGGCGCGGTCAATGACGTCATGCTGATGCGGAACATCCTCATCGCCAAGTTCGGTGTGCCGGCGCAGAACATTCGTGTTTTGACGAATGAGGATGCGACCCATGCCGGTATTGTCGAGGCCATCCGCAGCCACTTGATTGACCAGTCCGAGCCGGGCGATGTGAGCATTCTGCACTATTCGGGCCATGGCTCCCGCATGCTTGATGCCTCCAAGGATGAAACCGACAATTGGGATGAAACAATCGTTCCGCATGACAGCCGAACACCGGGAATTTTCGATATCAGCGATGACCAGTTGAACGGCTTAATGAAGGCGCTAACCCAGAAAACCAAGAACGTGACGGTTATTCTCGATAGCTGTAATTCCGGCACCGGGCTGCGCGCCGCGGGCAACACGGTCAGGACGGTCCCGAATGATCTGCGGCCGCCACCGCCCCCGGCCGACTACGCCATAACCACAAGGGGGGCCGGCGACGGCAGAGACGGCTTCTCGCTGGCGGATTCGAACTATGTGCTGATCTCCGGATCTCGAGCCGATCAACTTTCCAACGAATCGGTTTTTGAGGGCAAAAGGCATGGCGCCCTGACCTGGTTCCTGACCCGTGCCCTCTACGCGGCGGCCGAGGACACGACCTATGAAGATGTCATGGATTCCGTCCGGTTTGATGTGGTCAGCCGTTATCCCTCGCAGGAGCCGCAACTGGAAGGCACGGGAACGGATCTCGTATTGTTCGGGGTCGACCGAGTTGAGGCGCAACCCTATGTGCTGGTCACGCCGACTGGCGCAGACAGTGTCGAGATCGACGCCGGAAAGGTTTTCGGCGTGCGGCAGGGCGCGACTTTCAAGGTCTATCCGCCGAATACGCGCGACTTCAAGCGGGCAACGCCGACCGCTACGGTCGAGGTGTTCGATGCCGGCGACTTCAAGGCCAAGGCACGGATTACGGAAGGCGGCGACCTGCAACCCCTGTCGCGGGCAGTCTTTGAGGCGGCGACATTCGGCGATTCGTCCATCCCCGTTTTCCTCGCCGATGCGCAGACGGGATTGATGGCACTGATCAAGACCGAACTGCAGTCGTCAACAACGCTCCGCCTGATCGATATACAGGACGCGGCGCGGATCATCGTCAGGCAGCAGAATGGAAGCATCCATATCGAGAGCGGCGATTTGGAGAGTTTCGTGCCGCCGGTTTCGACATCAGACGCCAATGCCGCACAGACCGTCGTGGAGCAGATTAAGAATCTGACCCACTGGCTGACGGTGCTCGGTCTGCAAAATCCGGCCTCGGATTTGGCCGTGGACTTTTCAGTCAGGCGAAAAGGCGCTCCCGAAGATGCACGCCCGCCCCGGACCGTGCTCCACAAATCAAGGATCACTTACAAGGTCACCAACCGCAGCAACGATCCGATCTACGTGACGGTCCTCGACGTCTCAAGCGACGGTAGCGTCACGTTACTGTTTCCAACCAGCGGCGTACCGGAAAAGTTGCCGGCCGGGCGGGCACTTGAAAGAGATATCGAGATTTTCGTCCCCGATGGTCGGGCCACCATCGTCGACACCCTCAAGGTTGTCGCGGCCACTCGGCCGATCGACCCGTCGATATTTCCGCAAGGACCATTAAGAACCGCGCCGAAACAAAGATCGATTTCGAATGATCCTCTCGTCCGATTTCTGAGCGATGCGGTTCGGTTCGGCGTTCGGGCGGCCAGACCAATCGAGGCCAATTCCTGGACGACCCGGCAAAAGGCGGTTCGGGTGCGGCGCGCGGAGCTGAACACCAGCGGCTTTTCGGTCTACTACGACGGGAACAGGACTTTGGGTGAGGTAGAGAGCTCACTCTCGGCCAGGCGTTCCATATGCCCGCAAGGCGAGGAGGGTGCGACCTGTTCACGCGTCGCACCGAACCCCGCCGATGGATCCGCCTTCGAAATTGTCGACAGGAAATCGATGTCACCGGGTCGCGCCTTTGACGAGGCCTATGACATTCAGGACCAGACCAATGCAAGACGGGTCGAGCCGGAATTTGAACTCCTCGCGCCCGGTATCGTGACCGACCGCGGCATTGAGAAGCGCGGCGTTTTCGGAGACAGCGGCCACGATCCGCTCGCGGAACAGGACAACAAGTGGAGCCTGAAACAGATCAGCGTCATTGATGCCTGGAAGAAAATCCGCGCTGCCCACGGTGTTGCCGAGGGTCTGGAAGCGTCGGGGATACTGATCGCACATCCCGATACCGGCTACCGCGAGCATCCTGAAGTCTGGGCCGAGGTCAACGGTGTCAAACCGCTCGATGTCGCCAAGGGTTTCAACTTCTACGAAAACAACCAGGATCCAAAGGATCCCTTGTTGGATAGCCGGGTGACCGACAATCCCGGTCACGGTACCGCGAGCGGGAGCGTCATTGTCAGCCCGGCCGGTTGCCAGTTGGCGGGTCTTACCAAATGCGCCAATGGCGTTGCCCGAGGCGCCCAGCTGATACCGTTGCGGGTAAACCGAACGGTGGCCCAGATCAACACCAGCAACCTGAAAAAGGCAATCGATGCCATTGCCGACGGTAAAATCGAGGGCGGTCCCAAGCTGGTCTCGATCGCCATGGGCGGGCCGCCGAGCATTGGATTGTGGCGAGCGGCGAAGAGGGCACAGGAAAAGGGTATTCTCATCATTGCGGCCAGCGGTAATTATGTCCGAACCGTTGTGTGGCCGGCACGGTTTTCGTCAACGATCGCCGTTGCGGCAAACAATGTACGTTGTCATCATTGGAAGCATTCCTCGCGCGGAAGTGCCATCGATATCAGCGCGCCCGGCGAATCCGTCTGGCGGGCAACCTTAAACGAAGCTCATGAAAACATCGTCGGCATGGGCAAGGGAACGACGTTCGCTACCGGCAACGTTTCCGGCGCCGCGGCGCTGTGGCTGTCTTATCATCGTAACGATCCGAACCTCGCCGCTTTGCAGCAACAAGGCGCCGTCACCGAAGCCTTTCGCACCGCCCTGCGGCAGACCGCGTGGCGGCCGGATTCCGGCTCCGGTAATCCAGCCGGCGCATCCTGCGGGACCATGTCCTGGGACGAAAGGTTCGGACCGGGAATCCTGGACGCGGCCTCGCTCCTTGAGGTTCCGCTCGGGCAGACCCGCCATGCACCCGCCGTCGTCGAGCCGGCGCTCGACCGGATCCCCCTTTTCGCATCGCTCTATCCCTCGGCAACGGATCCACAGCGGATTATTGAGGATTATCTGGCGATTTTCGGTCAATCGGACGGCAACCAGTTGGAAGAGCTGTCGCGTTTTGAAACGGAGATCCTGCACCACTATACGGTGAATGAGAACGTCCGGCAAAGCATCGAGCGGATGCTTGGGCAGACACGGGAAAGTGGTGATGCCACCCTGAGATCGGTCCGTCGAGATTTAGCCGACATGGACCTTTCCGGGCGGTTGCGCAATGCGTTGCCGAATTAGTGAGGCGGATCAGAGATAAGACCCCTATACCAAGGGCGGTGACTTTTGACCCATTTGACCGGGATTGCTTTGGCCTCCTGACGGCCATGCGGTTCGCGCGGTGGTGCTGGCGTACCATAAGCGGAGCGCATGGCCGTCAGGAGGCCAAAGCAATCCCGGTCAAATGGGTCAAAAGTCACCGCCCTTGGTACTAGATCATTGCGACTTTTTTCGGCCGGCCGGTCAAGTGAACCGGTGTGACCGACCGATGCTCAAGTCGACCGACAGTCGCTCTGCCGGTTGAAGTGGACGCCTGGTGGATGTGCCGACTTGCAATCCCAGATAGTAAATTCTCCGCGTCGGTCTTTCGTGGCGGGTTGAGTTGTGTTAGCATGCATTGACACCTAATACCAAGGGCCACTACTGTCCGGGAAAATAGTTTGATACCTTTAAAAAGGTCCATTGTTTGAGGAGTTTATGGTAGAATCGAAGTTGCAAGACAGCGATTCAAAAACGCCGCGCACAATGGACCCGAAGATGACCATAAGCCTTTTTCAGCAGATCATAAAGAGCCTTCCCCGTCGTCGGATCAACACGCTCGTTGCAACTCACAAGAGCGATAAATGGTGCAAGCGGTTTTCCACCTTCGACCATCTTGTGGTGATGATTTATGCGCAATTGTCCGGTCAGACGAGCCTGCGCGATCTTGAAGCCTCCTTCAATGCCTCGCCGGCGCGCCATTATCATCTGCGTGCGGCCGGGATGAAGCGGTCAACACTTTCCGACGCCAACGCAGCACGCCCGATAGGTGTCTTTGAAGACATTTTGTCCCTGCTTATCAACGAGACCGCGCCGCAAACCGGCAAGGGGGTCGGTAAGTTGGTGAAAATCCTGGATTCAACAACCCTGGCCCTGTTCGCCAAAACCCACAAGGCCATGCGCTATCGCTTCAACAATAGCGCCATCAAGCTGCATCTGATTTATGATCCCGACAGCCAGTGCCCAACCTGGTTCCAGATCACTCCGGCACGACTGCATGACAGCCGCATGTGTGAGCAGTTGCCGGTTGCCGCCGGGCAGACCTATGTGTTTGATCGGGCTTATAATAATGCCCAATTCTGGGCCGACATCGAGGCCGCCGGAGCCGTCTTCGTCACCCGGCCGAAGTCAAACCTGGCCTATGACGTGCAGGCCGCAACCCCCCACTACAATTCCTTGGTCGTCGCCGACCAGACCGTCATTCTGGCCGGCCAGCCGGGCCGCAAATATCCCAAACCACTACGCCGCATCGAGATCTTCGACGAAGACAAGGGCCGCGAACTGGCCTTCATCACCAATGACTTCGAGCGCTCCGCCGAAGACATCGCCGACCTCTACAAACGCCGCTGGCAGATCGAACTGTTCTTCAAGTGGATCAAGCAGAACCTCAAGATCAAACGCTTCCTGGCCAAACATCCAAAGGCCATCATGGTCCAGATCATCACCGCCCTGATCGCCTATGTGCTGCTCAAAAAACTACACCAGAAAAACCGCATCAAAATCCCCCTCAAACGCATCGCCGCACTAACAACAAATTACATCTTCAATCTATGCGAGATAAACCATCTCATCAAACCAACCAACAAGCCGCCCCCACAAACCAGCCAATATCAACTCACCCTAAATTTTCCCGGACAGTAGTGACCAAGGGCGGTGACTTTTGATCCATTTGACCGGGATTGATTTGGTCTGTGACGGCCATGCGGTTCGCGCGGTGGTGCTTGTGTACCATAAGCGGAGCGCATGGCCGTCACAGGCCAAAGCAACCCGGCCTCTGGTGGGCCATATCGGCCCGTCGGACGGCGTTGCGCCGCTCGCCCGATAGCCGGTATCGCGCTTCGCGACGCGCCTTGCCGACGAACCGATCTGGCCCATCAAATGGGTCAAAAGTCACCACCCTTGGTATAAGGCTGAAAATCCTGCTCAGCCTGCAGGAATGCGACCGCAATTCAGAGCGATGAAATTGCTCCATTCGGTAGTGAGGTGGTCCGGCGATGATAATTCGCGTGCTACTTTATTCGATCATCATTGCGGTCGGCATTTCAGGTCAATCATCGATCGCCGACGATAATCTAGAAATAAGTTCATTCCGCTGGAGTGCGGACCTTTCGCCGGGCGGGACAGTAATCGTCAGTAACAATTATGGCGATATTCGCGTTCGCAACTCCAAACAAGATGGACTGGGTGTCTCTGCAATCATCCAAAACTTGCTGAGACGACAGGCCACGCCGAAAGTCGATATTGTTGAAAATCCTGATTCAGCAGGTTACCGAATATCCGTTAACTACACGACTGACAACAACGCCCAGGATTACAAAGGACGTGTCGATGTTACCTTGTTGGTTCCATTGGATTCAACGATCGTCGCATCCACAACGTTCGGCAATATAATTGCCCGCTTCAAAGGCGATATACAGGCAGATTCTGAGAGCGGCGCTTTAAACATCGACACTGCCGGTAATGTCCAGGCCAAAACGGGAAGCGGGGCCATCGTCGCATGGTTGAAAAGCACCGAATGGCGCAAGCCGATCACAATTGTGTCCAACGATGGCGCCATCACCGTAAAGCTCAAGAGCGAGGCAAATGTCACGGTGCGGGCGCAAACGCGGGGCGAGCGCGTCATGCGATCGGGTTCCAAAACGCGACCGCCGCTGCGCCAACAAGGCGACATCTCGATTTGGCAACTCGGCCAGGGCGCGAGTGAATTGATGGTCGAGAGCGGATCGGGACATATCGAGATTTTCCTCGCCCGATCCCTTGAGGCCGTCGGTTCAAATCCATCGGCGCCTGCTGTCGTCAAGAAAGACCTTCTGACCCTTCCGAAATCGAAACCCTGGAAACCGGGTGAAGCGGTCAAGGAAGTACCAAAGAACTGAGACGCCGGGGACCTGTCACAAAGCACCGACTGGAGGGCAATGAGATGCACAAAGCTCGAAACCTTTTTATCAATTCCCGTCCTGACGCCTTGATAGTGAACGCCGTCTCGTCGGTGTTGATTATCTGCAGTGCGTCGGTGACATTCGCTCAGCAGGCTGCGGTGCCGTTACCGGAAGCTGTCATGACGCGCGGCGCGGCCGCTTCCGAAGCCTTTCCGCCGGCCCAATCCAGGTCCGCAGTTCGCGCCTTGAACCGGTCGGTGGAATGGCAACCGGGCGACCCCATCAAGGAAGTGCCGCGGCAGTTGACACATCCTGCCCCGACGGGCGACCGAACACCGGCCAATCCGCGTGCAACAACGCGTGACGCGTTGATGGAGACGCAGGCCCGGGCATCCAGACAGCGCACGGCAGAAGTTCTGTCGCAACCACAACTCAATTTCGACGGACATCCGTTTACCGGTGTCAATCCGCCCGACACCGTGGGTGATGTCGGTCGCCGGTTTTATATTCAGATGCTAAACGGATCCGATGGATCGCGTTTCATCGTCCATGACAAAGCGACCGGCGATGTGGTGGTTCCCGCGACCGATCTCGACACCCTTGGGACCGGGATTTGCGCCAATGGCGCCGGTGATCCAATCGTTCTCTACGATCAACTGGCAAACCGCTGGCTGATGAGTGAGTTTGCGCCCAGAGGCGATAATACACTTTGTGTCTATGTTTCCATAACCGACGATCCGACAACCGGCGGCTGGTTCGCTTACAGTTTCCAGGCGACCGACTTTCCCGATTATCCGAAATACGCGGTGTGGCCGGACGCCTATTATCTTGCCAGCAACGAATCCAGTCCCACCGTTTATGCGTTTGACCGTCAATCAATGCTAAACGGTCAGCCGGCGACCTTCCAGAAGTTTACCGCGCCCAGCCTGGATGGATTTCGGTTTCAGGCGCTTCAGCCGGCCGATCTGGGTGGCTCTGTCGCGCCGCCGACCGGTGCACCGAACTACTTCGTTCGCCACCGGGACGATGAGGCTCACGATCCCAGCAACAACGATCCAAGCTCGGACTTTTTGGAGATCTTCGAGTTCCATGTCGATTTCGCTGACGCGGCAAACTCCACTTTTACCGGGCCGTTCGTGGTTCCCATGTCGGAATTCGATTCTGAGTTGTGCGGTTTCTCCTCCTTTAGTTGTTTCGAGCAACCCTCCGGAAGGGACCCTCTCGATCCGCTGAGAGAAGTCGTCATGTGGCGAGTGGTGTACCGAAATTTCGGTGAGTTTGAAGCACTGGTCGGCAATCTGGTGACCGATGTCAATGGCAATGATCAGGGAGGTATCCGATGGTTTGAACTGCGGAAAACACCGCAGGACAATATTTGGCGGTTGTTCCAGGAAGGGACCTACGCGCCGGATCAGCAAAACCGATGGATGGGAAGCATCGCCATGGACGGGGTCGGCAATATCGCGGTTGGCTACAGCGTGGGCAGCGGGAACCTGTCCGCCGGTTTGCGATATACGGGTCGCCAGAGGAACGATCCCGGCGGCACATTTGCCCAGCCGGAACGTGTTTTGGTCGACGGGCAGGGTTCAATTACCAGCATCCGTTGGGGCGATTACAGCTCGTTAAACGTTGATCCGGATGATGATTGCACGTTCTGGTTTACAAGCACCTATGCCCTTAACGATCGCTGGCAGACTCGGATCGGGAATTTCTCGTTTTCCGGATGCGGCGATTAAGTGCATAGCCGAATGTGAAAACGTCTCACGGATCCGGCTTAACGAGGAATCGGCGCATCCTTCGGCAATCACAGCCAATTGGCGAAACAGAGCGTCCTGATTTGCCGGTTTCCTTGGCATAGAAGGTGCCCGGTCACGGCAAGATGCTGCTGCCGGATGATCAAATGCTGTTCGTGACCAGCAAGTATGGTCGCGGATGCAGCCCTTTTTCGTTTGGGGAGTGGTTCCGTAAGCAGACGCGCGCTGCCGGACTGACTGATTGCCCCATGTACGGGTTGCGCAAGGCCGGCGCCACCCGGCTAGCCAACGCCGGCGCCACCGAATTCGAAGTCATGGCTATCTTGGCCACGCAACCCCGGCCGAAGCCAAGACCTACACCCGCCAGGCAAACCGGGCAAAACTCGGTGATTCGGGCATGGAAAATCTCAAAAACGTGTCCAACCTCGTCCAAAGATTGGACAATTGATCGTATAAACTATTGATATTGTTGGTGATTTTTAAGTGAATGGTGGGCCCGGTAGGACTCGAACCTACGACCAGACCGTTATGAGCGGTCGGCTCTAACCAACTGAGCTACAGGCCCACTTCCATCCTGCCCTATAGCAAGGTCGGTGCCGGGGCATCAAGGTTCTTGTTTCCCTGTCCGCCGTGGTGCCGGTTCGGGCCGGGCTTTTGCTTGACCTTTTTTCCGGTACGGTCATTGTCTTAAGTTCATGAACCGGTCCCTGCTCAATGCGACGTTTTCCCTGGTCCTGGTCTGCCTGGTCGGCTGGCTGTTGATTGTCGGGCGTAATCTGATCGTGCCGTTCGTGATCGCCCTCGTGGTCTGGTACATTATCGACACTCTGGCCAAGGCCCTGGAGCAGGTGCCGCTGGTCCGGTTCCGGCTGCCGCGATGGTTTTCGCTGCCGCTTGCCATGGTGGCGATCATTGCCGCCTTCGTGCTGGTGGTCGACATGGTGGCGACCAATGTCTCGGCCCTGGCCGCCGATGCGCCGGTCTATCAGCAAAGATTGATCGATATCTATAACGGCATTTTGATGAAGTTCGATCTTGGCGAGGATATCGATTTCGATCGGTTGCTGCCGAATTTCAATCTTTCCCGTTTCGTCTCGGGCGCCGCCACCGCGTTTACCGGATTTGCCGGATCGACCTCCTTGATTTTCATCTATGTGCTGTTCCTCCTGATCGAGCAGTCGACCTTCGACGGCAAGCTGCGCGCCATCTTCGCCGATGCCGACCGCGCCCGGTTCGCCTTCGATATCCGCGACCGGATCACCGACCGCATCCGCAATTATTTAGGCATCAAGACCGCGGTCAGCGTGGTCACCGGATTGATCAGCTATGGGGTGCTCGCCCTGATCGGCGTGAAATATGCGGCTCTGTTCGGCTTCCTGATCTTCCTGTTGAACTATATTCCGACCATCGGTTCGCTGATCGGCGTGGTCTTTCCGGCGCTTTTGGCATTGGTGCAGTTCGACACCCTGGTCCCGTTTATCGCCGTGGTCGGGGCGCTGGGGGTGGTGCAGTTTTCCATCGGCAACATTCTGGAACCGAGGCTGATGGGGACCAGCCTCAATCTGTCGGGACTGGTGATCATGCTGTCGCTGGCGCTTTGGGGGGCGATCTGGGGGATAACGGGCATGGTGTTGTGCGTGCCGTTGACGGTCATCGTCATGATCATCTGCGCGCAATTTCCCTCCACCCGGCCGGTCGCCCTGTTGCTGTCGGCCCATGGCCATCTGGATGACCTGGTGATGGCGGGTGATCAGGGCGCACAGCCTCCCATATCTTCGCCATGATCGCCTTTCAGGATTGGGCGACAAGACAGTCACATCACAAATTGGGACAGTACCATGCTCCTTGCCGCCAAACGGTTCGTTTTCCTCGCATTGATCTGCGGTCTGGCGCTGATGCCGGCAACCGGCGTCGCGCTGGCCGACGATGACAACGACGACCCGCGCGTTCTCCAGGTCACGGCGACCGGCAAAATCGCCGCCACGCCGGATATGGTGATCATCACGTCCGGGGTCGTCACCCAGGCGAAAACGGCGCGCGAGGCATTGTCGCAGAACACCACGGCGACCGCCGCCATGATCGCGGAACTGAAGGCGGCGGGAATCGAGAACCGGGATATCCAGACCGCCGGCCTGTCGGTGCAGCCACGCTATGCCAAGGTGCGAAAGCAGAGCAACGACGAGCCGACCATGCGCGATATCGTCGGCTATACGGTGACCAATGACGTGCGCGTGCGGATTCGCGACCTGAGCCGTGCCGGCACCATTCTCGACGCGGTGGTCGGTGTTGGCGCCAATCGCATGCATGGGCTGCAATTCGCCGTATCCAATGCGGATGACCTTGCGATCAAGGCTGAGGCGGATGCGGTCAAACGGGCGAAAGACCGGGCGGAGGCGATCGCCGAAGCGGCGGGCATCGAACTCGGTCGCATCCTGACGATCGCCGATTCGGCCCGGGCCGCGCCGGTGCGGCAGCATTATTCCCGCGCGATGGCGATGGCCGAGGCGGTGCCCATACAGGCGGGCGAGCAGGAAATCAGCGCCACTGTGACGATCCGCTTCGAGATCCGGGACCGGTAGGGCAGGTTGTGTTCAATTGAGTTCGATACGAAAAGCGAAATCGTCATTCCCGGGAAAGCGGGAATCCAGGGTAATCGAGCATAAGCCTTGGTTTTTGGCCCTGGATTCCCGCTTTCGCTGGAATGAGTGTTTGGTGTGATTTGTGAATCCGGTTTCACGCAACAGGCATTCGCAGGATGGTGTAGACACCGTCTATCCGGTATGACGGGCGGCGCGGCGGACCGCGTTTTCCAGGGCGCTTAAGAACCGCGATCGGTCTTGGCGGGTGAATTCCCGGCCGCCTCCGCCGAGGAGCCCGGCATCGCGCAGGTCTGAATTGAGGTCCCGCATGGCGCGCGCCATGCCGATATTGTCTTCGGTGAACGGCTTGCCGGTCGGGCCCAGAACCGCGGCGCCTTTTTCCAGGCAGCGGGCGGCGAGCGGGATATCGGATGTAATGGCGATGTCGCCGGCACCGATATGGTCGACGATCCAATCATCCGCCTTGTCCGGTCCGTCGGCGACGATCACCCGGCGGATGAGCGGGTTGTCGTCAAGGCGCATCCAAGCATTGGAGACCATATGCACGACCAGGCCATGACGGTCGGCCACGCGCACCACTTCCGATTTGACCGGACAGGCATCGGCGTCGACGAAAAGGGCCATTATGGTCGGGGCTCCTGGATTGATTGGCCGCGCAAGGTGGGCGCCCTTTAGCAGGGTTTGCCGGATTGCGCCAGAATATGACGTGGGGGAATTTCCGGCGCGGCCAGGGATCGGTTTGGACTTGACCGGGGCGGCGCCGGGCGCGAAGTTGCCGCGCCCCTCGCCGGAATGTCGCCGTCCATGTTAGAACCCATCTATTTCCTCCTGCATGTGCCCAAATGCGCCGGCTCGACGGTGGAGCAGCATTTTCGCGAGCGGCTTGGCGGGGGATTTTTGCTGGCGCCGCGCCGGCGCGGGATTCGCGGCGCGAGCCGGGCCGTTTTCGGACCCCATTCGACGCTTGCCGGCCTGTCGGCGGAGGCGCTTGCGGCCTTGCGGCTGCTGTCCGGCCACTCCCTGTCGCAGTCGCTTGCCAATTCATTCGCGAATCGACCGGTGCGCCAATGCGTTCTTCTGCGCGATCCGCTCGGTTACTTTCTGTCGTTCTACAATTACCGGATCTTTCGCCATCGGCAGCATGGGGAGGCGCCGCCGCCGGATTTCGCCGACTGGTATCGCGGCATGCGCCGCAATCCGGTGAGCCGGTTCATCATGAACCGCTATTTCGAGGTCGGCTATCCGCGGCTTTACGCCTATTCGTCCGCCGATCGGCTGGCCTTTCTCAATGCGCGGCTTGCCGCGTTTGAATTCGTCGGCTCCTATCGCCATTGCACTGAAATGATCGCCGGGATTTCGAAAGCGCTGGGGATCGATGGGACTGTGCGGTCGAATAATGTGACGCCGACTTATGATCTCGCCGCCGACGACCTGGATGACGGTTTGCGAGACCGGATATTGGAGGAAAACGCGCTCGACCAGGCGCTCTTCGACCAATGGCGGGATCGAAAATGGAAGGGAGTGGGGCAGGGCGGTGAGCCCGACCTGCCGCGCGGCGACCGGATGGCGGCATTCCGGTCCGATGTGCGGAACCTCTATCACCGGCGCTGGCGCAGTTAGGGTAGCGTGGGGATTTAGGGATCAATGATATGAGCTGTAACCCGGTCCTGTCATTGCCCGGCTTGACCGGGCAACCCAGTAAACGACTCGCTTTGTTATTCATAACAAGGCTTTAGCTGCACGCACGCTGCTGTCATCGATGTTTACTGGATGCCCCGGTCGGTGCCGGGGCATGACAAATACGGTCAGCTAGGTACCAGGTTCTATGGCATTGGCGGTCGGCACCCTTTTGCAATCGCAACAGCGTGCCTTGGGCCTCATCGAAATTACTGGTTCCTAGCCGGAACGCCTAATTATCCAAAAAGCTCCTCAGTTTGCGCGAGCGGCTTGGATGTTTCAGCTTTCTCAGTGCCTTGGCCTCGATCTGGCGGATGCGTTCGCGGGTGACCGAGAATTGCTGGCCGACTTCCTCCAGCGTGTGGTCGGTATTCATGCCGATGCCGAAGCGCATGCGCAGGACCCGTTCCTCGCGCGGGGTCAGTGATGCCAGCACGCGGGTCGTGGTCTCGCGCAGGTTCGACTGGATCGCCGCGTCGATCGGCAGGACGGCATTCTTGTCCTCGATGAAGTCGCCGAGATGGGAATCCTCCTCGTCGCCGATCGGGGTTTCCAGGGAGATCGGCTCCTTGGCGATCTTGAGCACCTTGCGCACTTTTTCCAGCGGCATGCCCAGCTTTTCCGCCAGTTCCTCAGGCGTCGGCTCGCGGCCGATCTCGTGCAGCATCTGGCGGGAGGTGCGGACGATCTTGTTGATCGTCTCGATCATGTGCACCGGGATGCGGATGGTGCGTGCCTGGTCGGCGATCGACCGGGTGATCGCCTGGCGGATCCACCAGGTGGCATAGGTGGAGAACTTGTAGCCCCGGCGATACTCGAACTTGTCGACCGCCTTCATCAGGCCGATATTGCCCTCCTGGATGAGATCCAGGAATTGCAGACCGCGATTGGTGTATTTCTTGGCAATCGAAATCACCAGGCGCAGATTGGCCTCGACCATTTCCTTCTTGGCGATGCGTGCTTCCCGCTCGCCTTTTTGCACGGTGTGCACGATGCGCCGGAATTCGGTGATTTCCAGGCCGGTTTCGGTCGCCAGATGTTGGATTTCCTGACGCAGCGTGCGAATTCGTGCCTTTTCATGGGCGACGAATTCCTTCCAACCCTTTGAAGACAGGTTGGCAACCCGGCGCAGCCAGTTGGGATCGAGTTCGGCACCCTGATAGGAATTCAGGAAGTCCACCCGGTCGACGCCGTAGGATTCGGCAAGGCGCAGTAGGCGGCCTTCATACCCGATCAGGCGGCGGTTGATGTCGTAAAGCTGTTCCACCAGCGCGTCGATGCGGTGCTGGTTGAGGGACAGGGATTTGACTTCCGTGACGATCTCTTCGCGCAGCTTCTTGTAGCGGCGCTCCTGGCTCGGCGACAATTTTTTATTCTGCAGCCGGTTTTCCACCAACTGGTCCTGCAGGCGGCGCAGCTTTTTGTAATTGTCGGCGATTGTGTCGAAGGTTTCGAGAACCTGCGGCTTCAATTCCGCTTCCATCGCCGCCAGCGACAGATTGGCCTCGTATTCGTCGTCGTCCTCGTCGTCATCATCCTCATCGGAGGTTTGGCCATCGCCGGGCTGTTGGCCATCGGTGTCGTCGCCGGGCAGGCGCTGATTGTCGTTTTCCGCCTTGACCGCAGGCGCCGGTTCCGCCGGGGCGGGTGCCGTCGTGCCTGCGCCGGTATTCAATTCCGGTGTGCCGCCTTCCACCTGCAAGCCTTCGCCGGCAATAGCATCGCCTTCACCATTGGCGGCGTTCAGGCCTTCACCTTCGGGGACGTTCTTGGCATCGGGACCGGCATAGGTGGCTTCCAGGTCGATAATGTCGCGTAGGAGGATCTTGCCCTCGTTGAGTTCGTCCCGCCAGATGATGATCGCCTGGAAGGTCAGCGGGCTTTCGCACAGGCCGGCGATCATCGCCTCCCGGCCGGCCTCGATGCGCTTGGCGATGGCGATCTCGCCCTCGCGCGACAACAGTTCCACGGTGCCCATTTCGCGCAGATACATGCGCACGGGATCATCCGTGCGGTCGGCCGGCTCCTTGGTGGTCGCCGGTTTGGTGACGGCGGTGGTGGTGGCTTCCACGATCTCACCGACCTTGCCGTCGGTGGCTTCCTCGTTTTCCTCCGCCTCTTCGGCCTCGATGACGTTGATGCCCATATCGTTGAGCATCGACATGGTGTCCTCGATCTGCTCCGACGTCACTTCGTTGGAGGGCAGGACCTCGTTGAGGACATCATACGTCACGTAGCCGCGCTTCTTGGCGGCCTTGATCATCCGCTTGACGGCGGCATCGGAAAGATCCAGCAGCGGACCGTCCTGGCCCTCGCCCGAGCTTTCGGATGCCTCTTCCTTTTCTTGCGGTTTGGCTGCCATCACAAGTTCTCCAACTTCGCCGGCACGGCACTTACGGTCGGGCGTCGCGCCAAATCGCCAGCAAACGAATCGTCGCGAATATGCGGTAACCGCCAGTGATAGTCCCGGTCCCTTAACTCACGATTAATACTAATGCCCGTGAATTGCCGCATACATATAAGTCACCGACACGGTGCTCTCATCCCCGCATGCAGGCAAACGCAATAAAAACGCGGCCCCGGCAGATGTCGAACGACCGGTCGGTAGGTCTCATCGGATGTTCCGGCTGCCTGCTGTTTTTCGCCTGGGTCAATACCCGCGAGGCGCCCCTTGCGGCCGGTTAGTGCTTATGTAACGCGACCACCGGCCAACGCAAGGGTGATTCGTATCGCCAATCGCCATATCCTGCCTTTTTTCCTCGATTATTAGGAGAATCCGGATGACGTTTACGTCATTGGGGTAGCGGCGGATTAGAATTGGGAGGCGGACCGGTTGCCGGTCCAGTCGCCGCTGCCATAGGCGGAGCGCAGGAGCGTCGCCTCCTCGGCGAGGTCGTGTTCCTCGCGGTTGAATGCCTCCCGGCGCCGGCCGAGCTCACGGGACAATGCGAGGATGCGCTGTTCGTTGCCGCTATCCAGATCATCTCCGACAGCCAGCACATCGGCTTCCAGATCCCGTTCCATGGCACGGATCTCCATGCGTGACAGGAAATGTGACAATAGGCGCTCGATGAAGGATTGCGGCGGGTGGACCTTGAGGATCGGAAGCCGGTCGCGCAGGCGATGGCCCCGTGGACGCACCACGTTCCGATCATCTCCCAGTTCCTCCTCGCCATGGACTTCCTTAAGAACGAAGAAGAAGCGTCGGTCTAGCGAATCGTAGAAATTGGCGACCGACAATTCGTCGAGGTCGGAGATGATGCGATAGAGTTCGCGCTTGAATTGATCGAACACCTCGCCGGCGAAATCGATGCCGATAATGCGTTCGATCGCGGCCTCGAAGAGGTCCGGATATTCCACGCACAGGCCGAGCACCATGCGCTCCAATCCGGCAAGATCAGCATCCGGTGCGGTCGGCGGCGGCGCGCCGGCGGCAGCACCGGTCTTGCGGCTGCCCCGCTCGGCTTCCCAGAAGAGGTCGGACAGGCGCACCCGGTAGGCGAGCCGGTAGCGGCGGGCCACCAGACCATCGCCGATCGCGGCGACCAGGTCTTCAAGGCGCCGTTCCAGGGCCGCCTTGCGCTCGGGCGTGTCGATGCGCGCGGTCTGGAGTTCCCGTTCCCACAGGACCTCCGACAAGGGGCGCGCCTTCTGCACTTCCTCGACAAACGCCTCCCGGCCGCCCAACTGAATCAGGTCGTCCGGGTCCTTGCCTTCGGGTAAAAACGCGAAGTTGAAGGAATAGCCGCTTTTCAGGCTTGGCAGGATGCGGTCGACGGCGCGGTGGGCTGCGGCGATGCCGGCCCGGTCGCCGTCGAAGCAGATTACCGGTTCCGGCGCCAGCTTCCACAAGGCGGCGATCTGCTCCTCGGTAAAGGCGGTGCCCAACGTGGCGACGACGGATTTGATGCCCGCCTGATAGACGGCGATCGCGTCCATATAGCCTTCCACGATAATCGCGGAGCCGGTCTCGTAGGCCGCCTGGCGGGCACGATGGGCGTTGAAGAGCATGGTGCCCTTGTGGAACAGCTCCGTTTCGGGCGAATTCAGGTATTTCGGCTGGCCGTCGGGATCGAGGGTCCGGCCGCCAAAGGCGACAACGCGGCCGCGGCCGTCCTCGATCGGAATGATGACGCGGTTGCGGAAGCGGTCATAGGCCGGGCGGCCGTCATCGGGCTTGATCAACAGGCCGGCAGCGATCATTGCTCCTTCATCGACGCCTTGATCGGCCAGATGGCGCTTTAGCGCATCGCGGCTATTGGGGGCGAAACCGAAACGAAATTCGCGAAGGGTCTCCGGCGACAGGCGCCGTTCGGTGAGATAGCGGCGCGCGGCATCGCCGGTGGAGCCGCGCAGGCTATCGGTGAAATAGAGGGCGGCGAGTTCGCAAATCTCCTGCAGGCTCTTGCGCTTTTCGGCGCGCCGTTCAGCCTGCGGATCCTGGCGCGGCATGGGCACGCCGGCCTCCTGGGCCAGGCGTTCCACGGCTTCAGGAAACGACAGGCCCTCGGTTTCCATCAGGAAGCGGAAAATGTCGCCGTGATTGCCGGAGGAGAAGCAGTGATAGAAGCCCTTTTGGTCGTTGACGGTAAAGGACGGGGTCTTTTCCGGGTTAAACGGCGACAGGCCGATCCATTCGCGCCCCTGGCGTTTCAGCTTGACCCGGCGGCCGATGACATCCGACACCGGCAGGCGGGCGCGAATGTCATCGAGAAAGTCGGGCGAAAAGCGCATGGGCTGTGTTCATTACCGTGTATGATCAATTGCCAAGTTCCAAAGCATGGCGCTTCATATCGCTGTATACAAATCCTGTGGCGTCATTCCCGCGAAAGCGGGAATCCAGTGAAATATTGCACCGACGGCGTATCTGGCCCTGGATTCCCGCTTTCGCGGGAATGACGGTCCTTGGGATCAGCGTATGATCTGCGTGGTCCAACCTGCATTGGAACTGGACCCCGGCACTTTATGGGAACGCACAGTAATTTGCGACTGCCGGCGTGGCTTCTCCACGGTTGGCCGGAAATCGTGGAAAACTCGGCGCAGATGCTTCAACGATGCCCCTATTGCAGAAGCTCGCGGACCAGTTTGCTGGCTTCGCCGAAATCCATCTGGCCCGGATAGCGTTCCTTCAGGGCGGCCATGGTGCGGCCCATGTCGCGCAATCCGTGGGCGTCGAGATCTTCCACTACCTCAGCACAAACCGAACGCATGGATTCGTCATCAAGCTGCTGCGGCATGAATTCGCGGATGATCTCGATCTCCTCCAATTCCTGGTCGACCAGTTCCAGGCGCCCGCCATCCTCGTAGGCACGTGCCGATTCCTTGCGTTGCTTGACCATTTTGGAGAGGATTTCCAGGACGTCTTCGTCGGTGAGTGCGTCCTTGCCGGCACCGCGGGCGGCGATATCTCGGTCCTTGATCGCCGCGTTAATCAGCCGAAGCGTGCACATGCGCCGCTTGTCTTGTGCCTTGGTCGCGGTCACCAATGCGGCGTTGATTTTTTCCCGCATCATTCACCCCGTAGTTTTCCGTTCACCGGCGACCCGAGCCGGCATCAGCCCGTCAGCGCGAAAGAATACTGTGGGCGAACGGGATTTGCAACAAATCGTAATCTTTTAAGTTATTGAAATATTTATGTGTTTTAATTTGTGATGAGGCTTGACGGGTGCATGGCCCTGGCCTAGTGTGCCGCGCTTGAACGCCAGCGAAACGGGTTTGCCCGGCGTTTGCGGGCCGCGAATCGGACAATCCGGCCGCTATTTGCCGCCCGGCATCAAGAACCCTTCCAGACGGAAAGACGTGCTGACCATGAACGCCTGGGCCATTGCACCGCCAACCGGCTTGATCGTCCTGGCCGATGGAACCGTCATCGAGGGGGCGGGGCTCGGTGCCGTTGGCGCGGCAGCGGGCGAGATCTGCTTCAACACGGCGATCACCGGCTATCAGGAAATCCTCACCGATCCGTCCTATGCTGGCCAGATCATCACCTTCACGTTTCCCCATATCGGCAATGTGGGGACCAATGACGACGATATCGAAACCCTCAATCTGGCAGCCTCCGCCGGGGTGCGCGGCTGCATATTGAGGGCCGACGTGACCGACCCGTCCAATTACCGGGCCGCGGCGCATCTGGATGCCTGGCTGAAGGCGCGGGACATTATCGCGGTGAGCGGTGTCGATACACGGGCGTTGACCAATCTGATCCGCCGCGACGGCATGCCCAATGGGGTGATCGCCCATGCGCCGGACGGTGCCTTCGCCATTGATGACTTGAAGGCTCAGGCGGCTGGATTTCCCGGCCTTGAAGGCATGGATTTGGCCAAGGACGTGACCACTGGCCAATCGTTGCAATGGGACGAGACCCCCTGGACATGGCCGAACGGCTATGACCGGCAACAGGCTGCCGAGTTTCACGTGGTGGCCATCGACTACGGCATCAAGCGCAACATTCTCCGCCTGCTTGCGGCCGAAGGCTGCCGGGTGACGGTGGTGTCGGCGACGACAAGCGCGGAGGACGTTCTTGCGCTCGATCCGGACGGTATCTTCCTGTCCAACGGTCCCGGCGACCCGGCGGCGACCGGCGACTACGCGGTGCCGGTGATCAAGGCGCTGGTGGAGAGCGGCCTACCGATATTCGGCATCTGCCTGGGGCACCAGATGCTGGCGCTGGCGCTCGGCGCTAAAACCGTGAAAATGCATCAGGGCCATCATGGCGCCAATCATCCGGTGAAGGACCACACGACCGGCAAGGTCGAGATCACGTCAATGAATCACGGGTTCGCCGTGGATTCGGCCTCGTTGCCGGATAGCGTGACGGAGACCCATATATCCCTGTTCGATGGCTCCAATTGCGGCCTGGCGCTCGCCGACAAGCCGGTCTTTTCGGTGCAATATCACCCGGAAGCGTCGCCGGGACCGCGGGACAGCCATTATCTGTTCCGGCGCTTCGTCAACCTCATTCGTGCCAGGCGCGGAGAGCCGGTGTTGGAAGAGGCCTGACCCCAACGATCCGACCTAACGCGCGGCGACCCGTTCGGCCAGCAGGCACAGCATTTCAAACATCAGCGTGGCTCCGAGCAGGGCGGTGTGGGATCCCGGATCGAGCGGCGGCGAGACTTCCACCAGATCGGCCCCGACAAGGTCGAGGCCGCGCAGGCCGCGAACCAGGGCCAAGGCTTCGCGGGCGGTGAAGCCGCCGCATTCGGGCGTTCCCGTGCCGGGCGCATAGGCCGGGTCGAGGGCATCGATATCGAAGGACAGATAGGCGGGCCGGTCACCGATCACCCGATGGACTTGAGCGATGATGCCGTCGGTGCACAATTGATCGGCCTCATCCATGAAGATCACCCGCATGCCGTTTGCCAGGGAATAATCCCATCCCTCCAGGGCGTTCTGAGCGCCGCGGATACCGATCTGAACGGTGCGTTCGGGGTCGATCACCCCGTCCTCAACAGCGCGGCGGAACGGCGTGCCATGCATGTAGCGGCTGCCGCCGAAACTGTCCCAGGTGTCGGTATGGGCGTCGATATGGACGACGCCCAATGGCCCGTCGGCGCCGAGCGCCTTGAGGATCGGATAGGTGATGCAATGATCGCCGCCAGCGGTCAGCGGTATCGTGTTGGCGTCGCGCACGGTTTCAAAGAACCGGAAAATGCGGTCCACATTGTCGTCGAGGTCGTAGAGATTGGGCAACGGCACGTCGCCGAGATCGGCGATTTTGCACAGATCATAGGGATTGATGCGGCTGGTCGGATGGATCAGCCGCATCAAGGATGATTGATTGCGCAATTCGCGGGGGCCATGGCGGGCGCCCGACCGGTTGGTCACGCCGCCGTCGAACGGGACGCCGATCATGGCGATATCGGCATCAGCGGGCCGTTGCGCCAGCGGTGCGCGCATGAAGGTGGCGATGCCGGCATAGCGGGGCGCGGCCATTGCGGATATGTCGGTCGGATCTGGCATGGTCCCTGTCCTAGGGCCTGTTGACAGTCAGGATTGCGGCGCCGGCGTGGCCCCTTTCGTTCCTGGCAAGGCGCGAAATGCGCCGTAGTGCAGGCCACTTCAAGTATTTCGCAACGAAGTCCAGGGGCGAAAGGGGCCGCGTCCCGCAGGGATTTGCCCAGATTTGCCCAGTTACGGCCCATTCGTCGTCGAATATGCGCTGCATGTCCTTCCTCCTCATAGACCGAAACTGAACAAATCTGGATAAACCGGCACCACAATCATGACTGTCAACAGGCCCTGATCGATCTTTATCGAAGCGTTTTGATACTGCGATCCCGGCGGCACGGTAACCCAAATACAGGCAGGTGAGAACCGGTCGCAAGGTGCGAGATTATCGATTGGCGGCAATGCGCGCGGTCATACCAAGACGCGGTCCCGGATGCCTTTGGGGGGCGGATAGCCGGTTGGACGGGAACAATGTCGCCAAGTCCCGTGAAACATGCGGATTGGGGTGTTTTTATTTTTGAATAAGGAGTAGAATTTTACGAATATGTCATTAATCCGAAAATTCGTTGCGCGCTGCCCGGAATTGCGGCTGAAGCCAACGAGATCGGGAACCGGACCGTGCCGATGAAAGTGCGCCTAGACGGGATTGATTGGAAAATCCTCGCCGAGTTGCAGGCCGATGGGCGGATCACCAATGTGGAACTGGCCCGCCGGGTGGGGATCACCGCGCCGCCATGCCTGCGCCGGGTGCGGGCCCTGGAAAAGGCCGGCATCATACGCGGTTACCGGACCCTGTTGGACGAAAAACAGCTCGGCTATGACGTCACGGCCTTCGCCATGGTCGGGTTGACCAGCCAGTCGGAAACCGATCTGCGGGAATTCGAGGACCGGGTGCAGTCATGGGCGATCGTCCGCGAATGTTACATCCTGTCGGGAGAGGTGGATTTCCTCCTGAAATGCGTCAGTCCCGACCTCCGGGCGTTTCAGGATTTCGTTATCCAGGAACTGACCACGGCGCCACAGGTCGACAGCGTGCGCACGGCGCTGATCATCCGCCAGACCAAGGATGAGGCGGCAGTGCCGATCGAGGGCGACGACGGCGGGCTGTAGTATCGTGTCGCCGGATCGCCTTAACTTGGACTTTCGGCGAAAGATCTGACGACCCCAACGAAGGCTTCGAAAAACTGCTTGCATTTGGCCTCGCCGACGCCGTGAACGGCGAGGAATTCGGTTTCCGTCGTCGGCCTTTTTGCCGCCATGTCGATGAGCGTGCGGTCGGAGAAGATGACGAAGGCCGGGGCGTTGCGCTGCCGGGCGAGGTCGAGGCGCAGGCGTTTTAGCGCATCGAGAAGCTCTTGGTCGACATCCGGGAGATCAGGCGCGGCTTGCGCTGCCTTCTGTTTTTTCGGCACGGCGGCGACGCTGTCGGCACGGTAAGAGAATTGCCCGTCGCCCCGGGCCAGGCGGCGGCCCTTGTCGGTCGGCTTGAGGCTGCCAAAGCGGCCAATATCGACATCCAAAAGATCGGTCGCCACCATCTGACGGATAATTGTCCGCCAATTGTTTTTCGGATGTTCGGAGCCGGTTCCGTAAACTGCAAGTCTGTCGTGCCCGAACTTGGCGATTTTTTCGGTCTCCGCGCCACGCAGGATGTCGATGATGTGGGACATGCCGAACAATTCGTTCGACTGCAAAACCGCATTCATGACCGCGGCGGCCTCCCCGGTGCCGTCGATCAGGTCGGTCGGGTTCTGGCACACATCGCAGGCGCCGCAGGGTGCTGCCTCTTCGCCGAAATAGTCGAGCAGGACCTGACGCCGGCAAGTGGGTGATTCGCAATAGGCAACCAGCCAATTGAGGCGCTGGTGTTCGCGGCGCTTGCGGTCGTCGTCGCTGTCTTCTTGGTCGATGAACATGCGGCGCATGCGCAAATCGGCGAGGCCATGAAACATTCGGGCAACCGCCGGGGCGCCGTCGCGGCCGGCCCGGCCGATCTCCTGATAATAAGCCTCCAGGCTTCCGGGCAGGTCGGTATGGATCACGAATCGGATGTCCGGC
Organism: Rhodobiaceae bacterium; assembly: GCA_965224185.1. Classification (GTDB taxonomy): domain Bacteria; phylum Pseudomonadota; class Alphaproteobacteria; order Rhizobiales. Next base: position 3,646,762 of record OZ245042.1, read on the forward strand.
TTGTCGATCCCCATGCCGAAGGCGATGGTCGCCACCATGACGATGCCGGTTTCGGTCAGGAAGGTGTCCTGATTGGCATTGCGCCGCTCCTTGTCCATGCCGGCGTGATAGGGCAGGGCACGGATGCCTTGCGCGTTCAGGAATTCGGCCACCTGTTCGGTCTTCTTGCGCGACAGGCAATAGACGATGCCGCTGGCGCCGGGATGGTCGCCGATGGTGGTCATCACCTGCCGTTTCCAATTGTTTTTCGGCTCCACGGCGAGATGGATGTTCGGCCGGTCGAAGCCGGTAACATGGGTTTCGCATCGTCCGCCGAACAATTTGTCCTCGATATCGCGGCGCGTTACCTGGTCGGCGGTGGCGGTCAGGGCGATGATCGGGACTTCGGAGAAAGCGGTCCGCAGACGCTCCAAGTCCGCATATTCGGGGCGAAAGGCCGGCCCCCATTGGGAGATGCAATGGGCCTCGTCGACGGCGATCAGGCGCACCGGCAGGCGCTGTAGGGCGCCCACCATGCGGTCGGTCATCAGCCGTTCCGGCGACAGGTAGAGGATGCGGACATCACCGGCCGCCACCCGGCGCCAGGTGGCGACGTTGTGGGCGCGATCATAGGTGGAATTGATCGACGCGGCGGCGATCCCGGCCAGTTTCAGCCCGGCCACCTGGTCCTGCATCAGGGCTACCAGGGGGGACACGACGATGGTCAATCCGCCAAGGACGAGACCGGGAAGCTGAAAACACAAGGATTTTCCGGAGCCTGTCGGCATCACCGCCAGGACGTGGCGGCCGTCGAGTACCGCATCGACCACCGCCTCCTGGCCGGGCCGGAAGCGATCAAATCCAAATGCGTCCTTGAGGATCCGGTTCTTACCGGCGGAAAGGTCCATGAACGGGCGTCAACTTCGGGTATGCGTTTCGCGTTGCCCGATAACAAATCAAAGCATTAGCGTTCCGACAAGGCCAACCGCAGGCCGAGGGCGACGAAGGTGCCGGCAAAGATCCGCTGCATCCAGCGCATGACCGACGGCCTGGAAATCACATGGCGGCGCATGGCGGCGGCGAAAATGCCGTAACCGACGAAGACGACGAAGGTCATGAGCATGAACATCGCAGCCAGACGGATCATTTCAGCGACCGGCGACGCCGCGTCGGCGGCCACGAATTGCGGCATGAAGGCGAGGAAGAACAAAGATAATTTGGGATTGAGGATATTTATCAAGGTTCCGACCACCGCGATCCTGGCATGGGTTCCGGCCGGCCGGTCGTTGCCCAGGGATGCCGCGGATTTGTCGCGCAGCATGGTCCAGGCAAGGTAGAGCAGGTAGGCGACACCGGCCCATTTGAGCAATTGGAAGGCAACGGCGCTAGCATGCAGGATCGCGGCGACGCCGAGGATCGAAGCGGCGATATGGGGCACGATACCGAAGGTGCAGCCAAGGGCGGCGGCGATGGAGGCGCGGCCGCCGGCGGTCAGACCGGTCGACAGGGTATAGATCACCCCGGTCCCCGGAACCAGGACCACGACGAGAGACGTCAGCAAGAATTCCGGGGTCATGGCCGGGCTCCTTAGTATAACAGGTCTATCCCCATGATACCGTTTGAAATTTTCCGCGTCATCCCGTGTTTATAGCGCATGGGCTGACGGCGGAGCGTTGCAAGTTACCCATGACCGCAAGGCTAAATGAATTTGACCTTCAATATCTCATAGGCGCGGGCGCCGCCGGGGGCGGCGACTTCGATGGAATCGCCAACGGCCTTGCCGATCATCGCCCGGGAAATCGGGGAGGAAATGGAGATCTTGCCGTCCTTCACGTCGGCCTCCATGTCGCCGACGATCTGATAGACCTTTTTCTCGTCGGTGTCTTCGTCAACGATGGTCACAGTGGCGCCGAACTTGACCGTGTTGCCCGACAATTTCGACACATCAATGACATCGGCGCGCGATATGGTGTCCTCGATCTCCGCGATGCGGCCCTCGTTGAGGCTCTGCTGCTCCTTCGCCGCATGGTACTCGGCGTTTTCCGACAGATCGCCGTGACTGCGGGCCTCGGATATCGCCTCGACGATCCGTGGCCGGTCCTGCGACGTGCGCCGCTTGTGTTCTTGCTGCAGGGCCGAATATCCGCCTGCGGTCATTGGGATCTTTTCCATCGGTCCTCGACCTTTCCGCTACCGGTTCCCGCCGATAAGCGCACAAATACCTAACGGGCGGTGCCGAGGCCTTTCGTATCCCCGACCGCTCCGAATGATCGCTATGCCGCTGCGAAATAGGATTGCAGCGGCCTGACTTCAAGTGTCCCGGTCGAATATGCCTTGATGCCCATGGCCACGGCTACCGCTCCGGCAAGCGTCGTATAATACGGAACCCGGTGCAGCAGCGCGGCGCGGCGAAGCGACCGGCTGTCGGCGAGTGCCTGGGCGCCTTCGGTCGTGTTGAAGACGAGTTGCACGTCGCCGTTCTTGATAGCATCGACGATGTGCGGCCGTCCTTCAAGAACCTTATTGATCTTTTTGCACGTAATTCCTTGCGCCTCCAAGAAGCGTTGTGTGCCGCCCGTGGCGATGATCTGAAAGCCGAGATCGTGCAATGTGCGCACCGCGTCCACGATCCGTGCCTTGTCGCTGTCGCGCACGGAAACGAACAAGGTGCCGGAAGTCGGAACCTTGGCGCCGCCACCCAATTGGGACTTGGCGAAGGCGATCGGATAGGCCTGGTCGAGACCCATGACCTCGCCGGTTGAGCGCATTTCCGGTCCGAGGACCGTATCGACACCGGGAAACCGCTCGAAAGGAAAGACCGCTTCCTTGACGGCGATATGATCGTAGGACGGACGCCGCAGGTGGAAGGATGAAAGCTTTTCACCGGCCATCACCCGGGCGGCGATCTTGGCGATCGGTACGCCAATGGTCTTGGCGACGAAGGGCACGGTGCGCGAAGCGCGCGGATTGACTTCCAGCACGAAGATGTCGCCGTCCTTGATGGCGAATTGCACATTCATCAATCCGACCACGCCGAGCGCCAGGGCAAGTTCGCGCGTTTGCCGCTCCAGTTCGGCCAGGACCGCATCATCGAGCGAATGGGGCGGCAGGGCGCAGGCACTGTCGCCGGAATGAATGCCGGCTTCCTCGATATGCTCCATGATACCGCAGACGAAGACATCCGCGCCGTCGCAGAGCGCGTCCACATCCACTTCGATGGCATTGGAGAGGTAGCCATCGATCAGCACCGGGCTTTCGCCGGAAACGACCACGGCTTCGCGGATGTAGCGGTTGAACTGGCTTTCGTCGCGGACGATCTCCATGGCCCGGCCGCCGAGCACATAGGACGGGCGGATGACCACCGGATAACCGATCTCATCGACGATCCGCTTGGCTTCCTCCGCGCTGCGGGCGATGCCGTTTTCCGGCTGTTTCAATTCCAGCCGGTGCAGCAAGCGCAGGAAGCGGTCGCGGTCTTCCGCCAGATCGATGGCATCGGGGGAGGTGCCAAGGATCGGCACCCCGGCTTCCTGCAGGGCATGGGCGAGCTTCAATGGCGTCTGGCCGCCAAATTGCACGATCACTCCGTGCAGGGTGCCGCTCTGCGTTTCGGTGCGCACGATCTCCAGCACGTCTTCGGCGGTCAGCGGCTCGAAATAGAGCCGGTCGGAGGTGTCATAGTCGGTGGAGACGGTTTCGGGATTGCAATTGACCATGATGGTCTCATAGCCGGCATCGCTCAGCGAAAACGCGGCGTGGCAGCAGCAATAATCGAACTCGATGCCCTGGCCGATGCGGTTCGGGCCACCGCCTAAAATGATCACCTTGGTCTTGCCGGACGGCAGGGCTTCGTCGTCGGTGGTACCGGCAAAGGCACTCTCATAGGTCGAATACATGTAAGCCGTCGGCGAGGCGAATTCCGCAGCGCAGGTATCGATACGCTTATAGACCGGGACCACGCCGAGCCTGGTGCGCAAGGCCTGCACGGCCGCGGCGTTGCTTCCGGCCAGGTGAGCCAGCCGGGCATCGGAAAAACCCATCGCTTTCAGGCGGCGCAACGGCTCCGCCTGCCCGGGCAGACCATGGGTGCGGATCTTGTCCTCCATGGTGACGATCGCTTCGAGCTGATCGAGGAACCAGGGATCGATATGGCACATTTCGTTGATCCGCTCCTTGGATATGCCCAGCCGCATGGCCTGGGCAACCTTCAGGATGCGGTCCGGGGTCGGGGTGCCGAGCGCGGCGCGGATGGCGTTCTTGTCGTCGCCGGCGCCGAGGCCGGGTATGTCGATTTCGTCGAGACCGGTCAGGCCGGTTTCCAGGCCGCGCAGGCCTTTTTGCAGGGACTCGGCGAAGGTGCGGCCGATGGCCATGACCTCGCCCACCGATTTCATGGAGGTGGTCAGATAGGGTTCCGCCCCGGGAAACTTCTCAAAGGCGAAGCGCGGGATCTTGGTGACCACGTAATCGATGGTCGGTTCGAAGGAGGCCGGCGTGGCGCCGCCGGTAATGTCGTTTTCCAGTTCGTCAAGGGTGTAACCGACGGCCAGCTTGGCGGCCACCTTGGCGATCGGGAATCCGGTGGCCTTGGAGGCCAGCGCGGAGGATCGCGAAACCCGCGGATTCATTTCGATGATCACCAAACGCCCCGTTTTGGGATCGGCGGCGAATTGCACATTGGAGCCGCCGGTCTCCACCCCGATCTCGCGCAACACCGCGATCGAGGCGTCGCGCATGATCTGGTATTCCTTGTCGGTGAGCGTCAGCGCCGGGGCGACGGTGATGGAATCGCCGGTATGCACGCCCATCGGATCGAAATTCTCGATGGAACAGATGATGATGCAATTGTCGTCCCGGTCGCGCACCACCTCCATTTCGTATTCCTTCCAGCCAAGTACCGATTCCTCGATCAGCACCTCGGTGGTCGGGGAGGCGTCGAGGCCGCGCTCGACGATCGCCAGGAATTCTTCCTTGTTATAGGCGATGCCGCCGCCGGTGCCGCCCAGAGTGAAGGAGGGGCGGATGATCGCCGGCAGGCCGACCGCCTCCAAGGCGGCAAAGCCTTCGGCAAGCGAATGGGCGAGCATGGATTTCGGGGTATCGAGGCCGATTTTGCGCATCGCCTCGCGGAACAATTCCCGGTCCTCCGCCTTGTCGATGGCGTCGGCGTCGGCGCCGATCATCTCGACGCCGAACGTCTCAAGGACGCCCATCTTGCGCAGCGACAGGGCGCAGTTCAGCGCCGTCTGGCCGCCCATGGTCGGCAACAGCACATCCGGCCGCTCCTGCTCGATGATCCGGGCGACGATTTCCGGGACGATCGGCTCCACATAGGTGGCGTCCGCCAGGTCGGGATCGGTCATAATCGTCGCCGGATTGGAATTGACCAGGATGACCCGGTAGCCCTCTTCCTTCAAGGCCTTGCACGCCTGGGTGCCGGAATAATCGAATTCGCAGGCCTGGCCGATAATGATCGGGCCGGCGCCGATGATTAGAACGGATTGAATGTCGGTGCGCTTGGGCATGAAGGTCTCGGGCAGCTCGGCGCCGGCCGCGCGCGCCTGCGCTGCTTGACGAGGGATCACATGTCTGGGCCGGGGCGTGTGTTTAGCGCATGTCCCGGCGAAAGGCCATAGGCCGGTATCGCCGGCTCGGGATTTTGGTGGATCGACGACGCCGGAGGGCGGTCCGCGGCCACAGATTGGTGTTGTTTCGGCATAAATTGCACGGATTATGGTCGACCGAAACGACAATCCACGGTAAAGGGTGCTTGGCTGTGGGCGGAACAGTAGCTTGGAGACTAAAGATGCGGTGGCGCGGACGACGCGAAAGTTCGAATGTTGATGATCGTCGTGGATCGGCCGGCCGCATGGTGCGCCGGGCCGGCGGCGGCGGTCTGGTGGCCGTGGTCATCGCTGTCGGCGCGAGCCTGTTTTTCGGCGTTGATCCGTCGATGGTGTTGAACCAGCTTTCGGGCGGCCAGCCGGCGGGTCCGCAAGGCGGTCAGATCCCGCAGGAGCGCAACGACGAAATGAAACGTTTCGTCGCAGTCGTACTGGCGGAAACCGAAGACACCTGGAGCCGGATCTTTAAAAAAGGCGGCAGTCAATATCCGGCGCCGAAGCTGGTGCTGTTTACCGGTCAGGTGCAATCCGCCTGCGGTTTTGGCACCGCCGCATCGGGACCCTTCTACTGTCCGGCCGACAAAAAGGTGTATATCGATCTTGCCTTTTACGACCAGTTGAAACGCAGCTTCGGCGCACCGGGCGATTTCGCGCAGGCCTATGTGATCGCCCATGAAATTGGCCACCACGTTCAAAACCTGACCGGGGTCCTGCCGAAATTCAATGCCGCCCGTCGGTCGATGGGCAAGCAGCAGGAAAACGCCATGTCGATCCGCGTTGAATTGCAGGCCGACTGCTATGCCGGGGTATGGGCCAATTCCACCGCGCAGAAAGGGCTCCTGGAGCAGGGTGACCTGGAAGAGGCCCTGAACGCGGCGCTTAAGATCGGTGACGATGCGATCCAGAAGCGGACCCAGGGCTATGTAGTGCCCGAAAGCTTCAATCACGGCACGTCGAAGCAGCGGGCCGAATGGTTCGTGCGCGGCCTGAAAAGCGGCGATCCGGGCGATTGCGATACGTTCAATGCCGGGCGGGTTTGAGACCGGTCGGCGTTGGTGTGACGGCGACGATATTTAAGCGACCATCGGATCCCAACTCATTTGTCCTTCCGGCGAAAGCGGGAATCCGGGGCCAAAAACCAATGCCGATGTTGGCCGCCCTGGATTCCCGCTTTCGCGGGAATGACTATTGAAGGTCCCTACAACAGTGATTCATTCCGCCTTGCTGGCAACCACCGTGGCGTCTTTGCGCTTCGGGATTTCCGGTAACAGATCGATGCCCAGGCCGGGGCCTTCGGGCGGCAGGAAATAGCCGTCGACGGGCTGCGGCACGCGGTCGACCAGTTCGCCATACCAGCCGGCATAAAAGGCGCGGACCGATTCCTGGATCAATGTATTGGGAATCGCCAGGGCCATGTGGATGGAGGCCTGCAGCACAACCGGGCCCTGGCAATCATGGGGCGCCACCGGCCGGTGATAAGTGTCGGCGAGGGCGGCGATCTTTTTGGTTTCGGTGATGCCGCCGCACCAGGCGATGTCCGGCATGATGATCGACGCGGCGCCAGTCTTCAAAAGATCATGGAAGGCCCATTTGCCGCCCAATGTCTCGCTGGCGCAGATCGGGATGTTGGTGGCGGCGGCGACGTCCTCATAGGCGTCGAGGCTGTCATTGCGGATCGGGTCCTCGATCCAGAACGGATCGAATTGTTCCAGCGCCTCGACCACTTTCAGTATTGCCGGGAAGCGCCACAGCGAATGGCACTCGACCATGATGTCCATTTGGTCACCGACGGCGGTGCGGATCTTTGCGAAGGGCTCGATGGCTTTGTCGAGATCGGCGCTGGAGACATAGTGGCCGTCATTGGCCAGGGCGGCGATATCCAGGGGCCAAATCTTCATGCCCGTGATGCCCTGGTCCAGGAGCGATTGCGCCAAGGTGCCGGCGTCGTTTAAGAAGGCGTCGAGATCCTCGTAGGGACCGTCGGATTTCTGGTCCAATCCCCAGTCGTCGGCGCCCCAATCCGATTTGTTGCGGACATATTTGTAGCCGGCGCACGTATTATAGGTGCGGATCTTGTCGCGGCTTAGACCGCCGAGAAGCTGGTAGACCGGTTGGCCGGTCGCCTTGCCGAAGGCGTCCCACAAGGCCATGTCGATGGCCGACCGGCCGCGGGCTTCCACGCCGGAGCCGGCAAAGCCGACATAGGGCGTCAGATCGCGATTGATCCGTTCGATCCGCAAGGCGTCGCGGCCGAGGATCACCGGCGCCACCGATTCGTGGATATAGCTTTCAACGGCCCTGGCGCCGAACCAGGTCTCGCCGAGGCCGATGATGCCGTCCTCGGTATGGACACGGACCCACAGGACGTTGCTGAACTCGTCCAGCCGGATAGTCTCAACCGCGGTGATCTTCATGGATAATCGCGCCTCCAGATCGCCGGTCCCCGTCGATGCCGGGGACGTCCTTGGCGCAGTAGGCCGATCTTCGGGGCAGCCGTCAACCGGCGCGGCATCGCTATGCCGATTGACGGTTTATCCTTCGCGCTTACAGGCACTCCGGCGGGGGCACCAAGGCATTGCGGCATTTCTGTTTGAACTGAATGATGACGTTCAAGGCGTGAAGAGCCGCTCCGGTATTTGCCGTGGGCTGTTGCTGGCCGATCGTGAAGCCTTGCGATCCGTGTGGCGCGGTCCGTCGAAAACGACGAAATTGCCGGGATTTGCGCCGAAGAGACCGCATGCCGGCCTGGATTACCAAGGCGTCGGTGCGATAGACACTGTGAGGGGTTGCAACATTACCGGGCGCAAGTCCTTGAGCACTTGCGGCGGTGTCGAACATGATTGTCATGGCAATTAATGCCAGGCCCGCAGGCAAAAGCCGTTTCATGAATTGGTCTCCTCTTTAAGTCGTCCGTTCGATTGCATGGTCGGTATTCGAGACATTCGAATATTGTGTTGGTCGCCGTTGATTGATTGTTGGTTCAATCTGGGTCGTCAGGCTCCGCTCTTGGTGTAGCAAGGCCGGCCGGTCCACCATCGCCTTGTCCGACCGGCCGGCGCCCATAGGTATGATTGAAGCGACTTGGATTTGGTGCGAGGGGTTGCGGGTTATGGCGGTCGGCACGATCGGGAGATGGATGGCGGTGATCGGCCTTGTGGTCGGTATCGGTTCGGCAAGCGGCGTTTCGGCCTATGACGGGCCGGATATCTGTGAAATCAAGGCCGATAAGCAGATCGATACGCTGATTGCCAACCTTGCTTCGGGCAGACGATTGAACGATGCGGAAATCGCTAAAGTCCTGGAAAACCTCACCTATTTCCTAAGACAATTACACACGATTTCGATTGCCGAAGGCAGGGGGCTGCAGATCACGAAGCGAGCCTTGCGGACCTATTTCGACAGCGGTTACGCGGAGGAGATCGATCCCCGGATCTTCATCGACGAACATCACACCTACAATTCCAGATATATGAGCGCGCAGTGCAATTTGGGTTTCATCCACGCGATCCTGGTGCTCAGCGATATCGAAGCTTACGCCAAAAAGTGCCGGGAGGCCGGGGGCAAGGGCTATTATTGCCCCTATCGGGGAAAGTGACGGCCGCCTATCGCGACCCTCATTCGAACTCGGAAAATGTCGCCAGCGCTTCTTGGTCGTAGCCCTTGGCGGCGACCCAGAGCTGACGGGTATATTGGTGGTCCAGGTCGCCGGTGCGCAATTGCTCGCCGGTCATTTCCTCGATGATGGCGCCGCGATTCATCACCGCGATGCGACGGCATAAATGGCTGACCACCGCCAGATCGTGGCTGACCATGAGATAGGTCAATCCGTGGGCGGCGCGCAGGCGAACGAGCAGGTTGAGGATTTCCGCCTGCACCGACACGTCGAGCGCCGAAGTGGGTTCATCCAACAACACCACTTCCGGCTCCAGGATCAGCGCGCGGGCAATGGCGATGCGTTGGCGTTGACCGCCGGAAATCTGATGCGGATAGCGAAACCGGAATTGCGGGCCGAGGCCGACCTCTTCAAGCGCGTTGATCACCCGTTCGTCGGTTTTATCGAAGCCGTGGATGGTCAGCGGCTCGGTCAGCGTGTCGTTGACGGTGCGGCGCGGATGCAGGGAGCCGTAGGGATCCTGAAACACCATTTGTAGATGCTTGCGGTCGGCCTTGGCGCGCTTCTTTCCCACGCTGCGGCCGGCAATCAACATCTCACCGGACCAGTCCTCCACCAAGCCGGCAAGCGCCCGCAGGATGGTCGACTTGCCGGAGCCGGATTCGCCGACAATGCCGTAGCTTTCGCCTTCGGCAACGTGGAAAGTGGCGTCGCGCACGGCGCGGATCGCCGTGGCGCCCCGGCCGAAGGTGATATCCAGATTGCGGACATCGATCACGGTGTCGATCCTTGCGCGTCAAGCCAGGCCGGGTCGCGGACCAGGACGGGCAAGGTCTCCTGGCCACCGCCGAGTTGCGGCAGGCAGTTGAGCAGGCCGCGCGTATAGGGATGCCGAGCGTCGTTCAGGTTCTTGGCCGACAGCCGCTCCATGATCTGACCGCCATACATGACCAGTACCTGGTCGCAAAAGGAGGAAACCAGGGTGAGGTCGTGGGAAATCAGGATCAAACCCATGCCGCGTTCGCGGACCATGTCGTCAAGCAGGGCAAGCACCTGCATTTGCACGGTGACATCAAGTGCCGAGGTCGGTTCATCGGCGATCAGCACCTGGGGATTGGGGATCAGCATCATGGCAATCATGATGCGCTGGCCCATGCCGCCGGAAACCTGATGGGGATAGAGCTTATAGACCTTTTCCGGCTCGCGGATGCGCACCGCCCGCAACATGTCCATGGCTTTGTCGCGGGCTTCCGATCCCGAGGCAGTGGCGTGGACGCGATAGGCCTCGGCGATCTGCGCGCCGACCGTCATCACCGGATTGAGCGAATATTTCGGGTCCTGCATGATCATTGAAATCCGATTTCCCCGGATTTCATACATCTGCTTCTTGCTGGCGTTTAGGAGATCGATGCCGTCGAATTCCATGCGCCTGGCGGAGATGGTTCCGTTGCCGGCGGTCAGGCGTAACAGGGCGCGGCCGGTCTGGGACTTGCCGGACCCCGATTCTCCGACAATGCCGAGCCGCTCGCGGCCGAGCGTGAAATCGATCCCGCGGACGGCCTCCACGATGCCCTTCGGCGTGCGGAAGCGGACCGACAGGTCTTCCACATTGATCAGCGGCTTGTCGCTCATCCCTCGCCTCCCGATCTTGGGTCGAGCACGTCGCGTAAACCGTCGCCCAGCAGATTGAATCCCATGGAGACGATCAGGATGGCGATGCCTGGAATGGTGGAAATCCACCATTGATCGAGCAGGAAGTCGCGGCCGGTCGAGATCATGGCGCCCCATTCGGGCAGCGGCGGCTGGGCGCCCAGACCGAGAAAACCTAATCCGGCGGCGGTCAGGATGATGCCGGCCATATCGAGGGTCAGGCGGACAATGATCGACGACATGCACATGGGTACCACGTGGCTGACGACAATGCGCAAGGTGGAGGCGCCCTGGATCTGGGCGGCGAGAATATATTCCGACGAGCGCACAGTCAGTGCCTCGGCGCGGGCGAGGCGCGCATAGGGGGACCAGGTGGTGACGGCGATGGCGATAATGGCATTTTCCAGGCCCGGTCCGAGTGCGGAGACGAAGGCCAGCGCCAGGATCAGCCGGGGAAAGGCGAGGAAGATGTCGGTGATGCGCATCAATACGATATCCACCCAACCGCCCATATAGCCGGCAACGGTGCCGATCAGGAGCCCGATCGGCATGACGATGACGGAAACCAGAAAGACGATATAAAGCGTCACCCGGGCGCCCCAGATGATGCGGTCATAGATGTCGCGGCCCAATTCGTCGGTGCCGAACCAATGGTCGGCGCTGGGCGGCATCAGGCGGTTGGCGAGATTTTGTTCAATCCCCGAGCCCCCGGTCAGGAGCGGCGCCAGGGCGGCGATCAGGATCAGCGCGCCGATGATGATCAGCCCGGCCATGGCGATCGGATTGGTCTTGAATGTCAGCCAGCCCATATAGGCGCGCTGGGCGCGGGCCTGGACGGCATTGGCCGGCGCATCCGACAGAAGCCAGGCGCGCAGGCCGCTCTGGGAAGTGGTTGCGGTCTCGGCGGCCATCTAGCGGGCCCTCGGATCGACGATGCGGTAAAGGATGTCGGACAGCATGTTGACTGCGACGAAGCAGGTGCCGATCACGACCGTCCCGCCGATCACCGCGTTCATATCCGCGTTGAACAGGGAATTGGTGATGTAAAGGCCGATACCGGGCCAGGCGAAGACGGTCTCGGTGAGCACGGACCCTTCCAGGAGATTGGCATAGGTGAGCGCGATCACCGTGATCAACTGGACCAGCACGTTGCCGAAGGCATGGCGCCAGATCACCGTGCGCTCCGGCAGGCCCTTGACCCGGGCGGTCAGTACGTATTCCTGATTGAGCTGGTCGAGCATGAAGCTGCGGGTCATGCGGGCCACGTAAGCCAGCGAGAAAAAGGCGAGCATGGAGGCGGGCAGGATGATATGGCCGAGCGCGTTGTTGAATACGTCCCATTCGCCGGCCATCGCCGAATCGATGAGGATCACCCCGGTGACCGGGTCGACGATGCCTTCATAGTAAAAATCGTAGCGGCCGGGGCCCGGCAACAGGTCGAGCCAGGCATAAAAAACAAGCAGCGAGACCATGCCGAGCCAGAAGATCGGCACCGAATATCCGATCAGGCCGAAGATCCGCACGCAATGATCGACCAGGGTGCCCTGGCGGACGGCGGCAAGGACGCCGAGGGGGATGCCGATAACGACGCCCAGAAAGGTCGCCAAAGTGGCGAGTTCCAGGGTCGCCGGAAAGAAGCGCTTGATATCCTCCACAACCGGGCGGGCGGTCATGATCGACTGGCCGAAATCGCCCTGCACGGCACTGGTCAGGAACAGCCAGAATTGCACCAGGATCGGCTTGTCGAGCCCGAGCTCTATGCGCATGGCCTGGTAGACTTCCTCCGATGCCCGGTTGCCGACAATGGCCATGGCCGGATCGGTCGGCAGCACCCGGCCAATGACAAAGGTGACCGCCATCAGGCCGATCAGGGTCAGCGCCAGGGTGAAGACGATGCGCAGGATGGAGATGGCAATCGGGGGCAGGGGCAGGCTCATGCCCGCCCCCGCGTCGGTCGACGCGCCGTTTTTCGACACGATCGGCTACTCCCGCCGGACTATTTCGTCACGGTGCGGAAAAAGACCTGATCGAAGGTGGCGCCGCGAACGTAGTTTTTCACGTTGTCCCGGCGACCGATCTTGCCGACCAATTGGAACATGATCGCGTAAGGGGAATCAGACTGCATCTTCTTTTGCAGATCCTTGTACAATGCTTCCCGCTTGGCCAGATCCGTTTCCTTGGCGGCGGCCTCGGCAGCAGCCGTCGACGCCTCGTCGGCCCAGGAATTGCGCCACGACAATTTGCCGGTCAGCTTGGCTTCGTCGCGATTGTCCGGATTGTGGGCGAATGCGTCGGCATTGGAATGGGGATCGGAATAGTCCGGGCCCCAACGGGCGACGATCAGTTCATGCTTGCGGGCCCGATATTTCGGCCATAACGTCGCGCCGTCGGAGAGGATGATCTCCGCTTCCACGCCGAGCGTCTTCAACGAGGCCTGGACCGACTGGGCGACTTCCTTGAACGGCGACTTGTTCAAAGTGTCGATGGTCAGCTTGACGCCGCCATCGCCGTGGCCCGCCTCGGCTATCAGCGCCTTGGCCTTGTCGATATCCATGGCATAGGGGGTCTCGTCATAGGAAGCCCACATGCCTGATGGCCAGAAGGATTGATGGATCTTGTAGCTGCCCTGGAGGACCGATTCGGCCAGGCCGCTATAGTCGATCGCGTAACGCAGGGCCTCCTGCACTTTCGGCTTCGACAGGATCTCGTGCTTCTGGTTAAACGCCAGATACATCAAGGTGGTCTGCGGGAAGGTATCGATTTCCACGCCTTCCTTGCCGGCCAAACCTTTGAGTTGATCCGGGGTCAGGTCCTCGGCCACGTCCACGTCGCCCTTTTCGAGCAGCAGGCGCTGCGCGGAGGCTTCGGGCACGTGGCGCATGATCACCCGCTTCATGGCCGGGGCGCCGTGGCGGTCCTTGTCATGGGCTTCCATGATGATCAATTCGCCGGCCTTCCAGGTCTTCAGCATGTAGGGGCCGGAGCCGGCGGAATTGGTTTTCAGCCATTCATAGCCGAGATCGCCGTCCTTCTCGTTGCTGAGGACCAGCTTCTTGTCGACCACGGAGCCGACACCGGCTGACAGCGCATTGAGCACCAGGCCGGGTGACAGGTCGGCATCGATGGTCAGCTTCACGGTGTCGGCATCGACGGCCTGCACCATGGTGTCCACATTGTCGCCGTTCCAGCCGAACTGGGTGAGGATGAAGGAGGGGGTCTTCTTCAGCTTGACCACCCGGCGCAGGGAGAAAGCGACATCTTCGGCGGTCATCGGGTTACCGGAATGGAAGACGATGCCCTTGCGCATTTTCAAGGTGATCGTCTTGCCATCATCGCTGACGGTGTAGCTCTCGGTGGTGCCGCCGACCAGTTTTTTCAGGTCATCCGGTTCGAAAGTCATCACCCGGTCGTAGAGGTTGGTGATAACCTCGGCGCCGGTGAATTCAAACACTTCAGCCGGATCCAGATTGATGATGTCGGCGGTGTTGCGGGCGATGACGAATGTGTCTTTCGGCGTTTCGGCCATTGCTGTCGGCATGACCGGCAGCGCCGTCATGGCAGCCATGCCCAATGCGGCGAATAAGGGTCTCATGGTCACGTTTCGCTCCTTGTTGCAAGTGCGCCTTGTTGATGCTTGTCAGACTGCGTAGCGCATTTTCCAGATGGTCCGTTTCGACCATCAGTAAACTAGCTTATGTGCGATTGGCGCAGCGGGCAACTTGCTGCCGTCCGGCTGCTCGGGAAAGCGACCGATTGGGTGTTGGGCGGGGCCGGTCCGCGGTTCTTTATTTGATGGTTGCCAGCAATTCCGGCGCGGTCACCAATTGGCGCACTCCGTGGGCATGGTCTTCCTTAAAGACATTGCCCTTGCACCAGGCGCCGAGCGAGGCAATGTCGATCACCGCGCATTGGGGGCGCACGCTCCAGGTAACCTGCATCGGCGAGCAGGCGGCGGAGGTATATTTCGGGCCGGTCGTGGAGCCGAGAAAGACCACGGGCGCGCCGGTTCCGCTTGGCAGGGACTTGGCCTGGTGGCGGCCATTCCTGACCGTGTTGGCATAGGTGAAATCGGCGAAATCGAGCGCGGATTTGTCATTGACCACCAGGAAAACCTGGGATTCGACGCGCAATTGCGGATTGCCGCATTGCTCGGACGAACAGGCGGCCAGAGACTTGCCGGGTTTCACATCACACGAAGAATAGACCCAATGGACCTCGATAGTCGCGCCCGGCTTCAGGCCATTGCAAACGGGCTCCGCGGGGGCCTGTAGTTGCGCTTCGGTCAATCTGTCTGATCCGTTGCACTGATAGCCGCCATGTTTGCCCGGACCGGCAAATATGGAAAAATTCGGGCCCTTGTGCTCGGCATTGGTGTGGAAGTGGAGATTGCACAGATTCATCTGCGACGCCGGCTGGGCAAACATGAAGGTCGACGGGTTGGATCCGGCTTTCATGGCAATATCGCGCGGCGTCTGCGGTCCGTAATTGGTGCACAGATCGGCGGCGATGACCTGGCCGCCGACCGCGGCGGACATGGCGGTGATGGCTAAGGAGGCAATGGCGGTCTTGAACATGACATCTTCCTTCCGGCGGTTTCCCGTGCACACCCGATGGTCGTGCGGGTGTTTTTGCCGTTCAGGAGGAGAGATAGCGGACCGTCAACGGTCGTAAAGTGGCCAACCCTGGATCGACAGGATCACTTAGTCGAAAACCGGCTCATCCGCCTGCGCCCGGCGATTGGCGAGGGCCTCCCGCCGGGTGATGTAGACCGTGCTGGAGAAAATGATGACGGCGCCGATCCAGGTATAAATATCGCTGGTTTCGGCGAAGGCGACCCAACCGACGATCGCGGTCGTCGGCAGGCGCAGGAAGTCGTAGGGCTGGGTGGCGGAGGCGTCGCCGAGTTGCAGCGCCTTGGCGATACCGTACATGTTCACGATCGAGCAGATCGCTATGCCGACCAGCCAGAGTAACTGCTCAAGGGTCGGCCATTGCCAGAAGAATGCGGCCGGCACAAAGGACAAGGGTACGGAGATCAGCGCCAAATAGGCGACCATCATTTCCGGCGAATCGGAGCGGACCAGCGCCTTACCGCATAGAATGACGCCGGCAAAGGTGACTGACGAAAAGATAACCAGGAAGGCCGCCCAGTTGATGATTTCCATACCCGGCCGCAGGATCACCAGGATGCCGATGAAGCCGATGATCAGGGCGGCCCAGCGGCGCGGACCGGCCTGTTCGCGCAGAAACCACATGGCGCCGATCACCGCGAATAAAGGGGTGGTGAAGCTGAGCGCGGTGGCCTCGTCGAGCGGCATGATCATGATGGCGCTCAGCAGGGCGACACTGGATGTTACGAGAAATCCGGCGCGGATGACATGCATGGGAAGCCGGCGGGTGGACAAACCGGCCCGGCCGACCCGCCAGAACCAGGGCGCGAACAGCAGAAGACTGAAAACGAAACGCCAAAACGAAATGGTGAAAATGTGCATTTCGTCGCCCAGATGGCGCACCAGACCCATCAGAACACCGAATGCCAAAGCGCTGATACCCATCCACAAGGCGATGCCGATAGCGGGCGAGACGGGGCCGGGGCGCATGCTCGGTCAAGCCCCGGCAGGAGACGGTGCCCTCATGGCGAGGGCGATCTCAGTTCAGGCGGCAAAACGTCACTCTCCTTGGGGCGGACGGGTGGCAGGCGGAAATCGGCGCGGAGTGTAGAAGCGGAACCGGATCGCCGCAACCACTGCAATTTCGGTACACGGAATCGGGCCGCCGGCGGAAACGTCAAATACTCATTTTTAATTAAACTTCCGCTGGTATCACCGGGCAAATCCGGCTGTAACCGGGACCTTGACCAAAATCCATGGCGCAAACATTCGATCCTGAGGACGTGCCGATTTCACGAGGGCTTCATCCGCGACGCCTTTGGGACTACGCACGGACGATTTTCGGATCACGATCCGCCGACGCGATGACACAGCAATCGGCGGTGGTCGCGCTGGTGGTGCGCGGCAGCGCCGCCGGCCTTGCCTATCTGTTGCAGGTGGTTCTGGCGCAGCTTTTGGGCGCCCATGAATACGGCCTTTACGCCTATGCCTGGATCTGGGTGATGATCGGCGGCCGGCTTGGAATGCTGGGTTTCGGCCAGGCATCGATCCGCTTTATCGCCGAATACCGGGACAGCGGCCACCTGCCGGTGGCTCGCGGCTACGTGGTGGCGAGCCAGCGATTGGTGCTGTTCGGGTCGGTGGGCCTGGCGGCGCTCGGGCTTGCCGGGCTCTATCTGTTTGAGAGTGTCGTGACGAGTGCTTATGTCATGCCGCTCTATCTGACGATGATCTGCGTGCCGCTCTTTGCTCTTCAGGGATTGATGGAAGGTCAGGCCCTTGCCTGGTCTTGGACCGGTCTGGCCTCGGCGCCGCCCTATCTCCTGCGGCAGGTGCTGATCATGGTGTTCCTGGTCGGCGCAGTAATCTTTGGCGCCCCGCCCACGGCCGTGTCGGCCATGACCGCGGTAATCGCCGGCGCGGCGGCGGCGACGCTGGTGCAATATATCGTCTTAAGCCGACGGATGCGGAAAAGTCTTGACGTCGGTGGCCGCGAGATGCGCCTGCGCTATTGGCTGAAAACAGCCGCACCTCTGTTTCTGTTGGATAGCTTTCAATTGTCGCTGGCTTTTGTCGACATCCTGGTGCTCGGACTATTCGTGGAGCCGGCCCTGGTCGCGATCTATTTCGCGGCCACCCGGGTCAACGCCCTGATCGGTCTGATACAGGTTGCGGTGGCGTCGGCGGCCGGCCAGCGCTTCGCCGGCATCGCCGCCAATCACGACGACGACCGGCTGAAAGCACTGATCCGCAACACGTTGCGCTGGACATTCTGGCCGACGCTTGTCGTGGCGCTCGGTATCGTGGCGGGCGGCTGGCTGTTGTTGCGCATGTTCGGTACCGAGTTCACGGCTGCCTATCCGCTCCTGCCGATTCTTGCAGTCGGCATGCTGGCGCGGGCCAGCGTGGGGCCGGCGGAAAATCTTCTGATCATGCTCGGGCACGAGCGGTCGGCATTCGCCGCCCAGGCCTGGTGCACGATCGGCAATGTGGCCCTGAATTTTTCGCTGATCCCGCTCTACGGCATTTACGGCGCGGCGATCGCCACCAGCCTGTCCCTGGTGCTTTACACGATCGCCCTGGAAGTCTTCGTGCGCCGCTCGACCGGCCATTCCTGCTGGGTGGCGACGGCGTAAGGAGCCCTCAGACGATGGCTTCGACCGTTAGCGGTTCCCGATGCAGGTACACGGTGGCCCGGCGCTTTGACCGGATGTCGGCCCAGATCAGGTCGACCTGCTCGGTGGTCAGGCCGGACACACCGGCAATGTCGCGCGCATCCATCCGGTTGTTCAGGCCGAACAGGCACAGATCCATCTGCTGATAGGGGTTGGAGAAATAGAATTCCTCCTGGGACTGGGCGAGCGACCAAGTGTCGGTGGTCGGCGGCCTTTGGCGGATCTCCTCGGCGATGCCGTAATGGTCGGCCAGTTGATAGACCTGGCTCTTGTAGAGATGGGCGATCGGTTTCACGTCGGCCGCCCCGTCGCCGTTCTTGACGAAGAAGCCCTGGTCGTATTCCAGCCGGTTCGGCGTGCCGGCGACCGCGAAATTCAGCCTATCGGCATGGTAATATTCGAGCTGCTTGCGGGTGCGCTGCTTGATATTGGTGGCGGCGATCACGGCGAGATAGACATCAAGCGGCATGCGCTTGCGCATTTGGCCGCCGTCGGGCGCCTCGACCACCAGAGACGACAGGCGATAGGTCCGTTCCGGGGTCAATGCCGGCAGCACGACCTTGCACTTCCAACCGTCGCCATAGTTAGGGAATACTTCGCGGATCGCCGCGTCGCGCCGGTCGTAACAGCCGGCGGCGGCGAGCATGGGCGCGATATCCTCGATCACGGTTTCGATGCCCAATTGATCGGCCACCAATTGTCCAAGCCGCAGACTGTCCGGATCGGAATCGCGCTCGGGCATCAACACGGCAAGCACGTTCTTCGGCCCGAAAGCGTCGACGCACAAGGCCGCCGTCACCGAACTGTCAATGCCGCCGGAAAGACCGAGCACCGCGCCACGGCGGCGCAGGATCTGCCGCACCTGGTGGCGCATGATGGTGGCGATGCGCCGGGCCTCGGCCGGGGTATCGATCGCCAGCAGGCCGAGATCCGGCAATGGCGCGGACGGCGCAGGCTTTGTGGCGGGGGCAACGCGTTCGTTCATCCGACGGCCTCCAAATGCTGTTCCTGCATCAAGCGGCGGTCGACCTTGCCGTTGGCCGATTTCGCCAGGAAATCGCGAAATTCGATCCGCTTGGGCACCATGAAATCCTCCAATTGGCCGGCGCATTGGCGGATGATGTCCCGGCCGGTCGGCGCCGCATCACCGCCGGTCACCACCAGGGCGACAATGGCTTCGCCGAGAACCGGATCCGGCTCGGAAATCACGGTGGCCTCGATGATGCCGGGAATGGCGTGGAGGACGTTTTCGACCTCCTTCGGGCTGACCTTTTCGCCGCGCGACTTGATGATGTCGTCGCTGCGGCCGACGAAATAGAGAAAGCCTTGCGAGTCCTGGCGGAACAGATCGCCGGTATGCAGACGGATGAGGCCGGTCTCGGGGTCCGGGCGCAGCATTTTTCGCGTTGCCAGGTCGTTCTGCCAATAACCGGCCATGACATGGGGGCCGCTGATCACCAATTCGCCGGTGGTCCCTGGCGGCACGGTGAATCCATCGTCGTCGACGACGGCGGCTTCGGTTCCGGGAATGGGGATGCCGACGGAATCCGGCCGCCGATCGAGTTCTTCCGGCGGCAGATAGGTGCACCGTTTGCACTCCGTCAGGCCGTACATGGAATAGATCTTGGTGGCCGGGAACAGGCCCTGCAGGCGACGGATATGACCCGGCGGCAGGGCGGCCGCGGTGTTGGTTATGTAGCGCAGATGGGGCAGGGCGCGCGGGCTCTGGTCGCGCATTGCCAGGATCATCGCCGCCATGGTCGGCACCAGCGGGAAGCCGGTCACCCGTTCCGCGGCGAGTTTCGCCAATATGGTTTGCGGGAAGGCGAAGGATTTCTCCAAGACCAGCCGCGCCCCGACCTGAACGCTCATCAGGAGTTGGTAGAGCCCATAATCGAAGGACATGGGCAGGACGTTCAAGATGACGTCGTCGGCGGTATTTTCCAGGTAATTGATGATGGCGCCGGATGCGGCCAAGGCGTTTTTATGGCGCATCATGACGCCCTTGGGCCGGCCGGTTGAGCCGGATGTGTAGATCAGCATGGCCAGGTCGTCTACGGAGAGGCGATCCTGGTTGACCGTCAGGGCCGGGCCGGGGGCGATGGCTTCGGCGAAATCAATCACCGGCAAGGTCATCCCCGGCGGCGGATCGGTGGCGATCAGTAGTGGTGCGATACCGGTCCGGTCGATCGCCGCGGCGACAACCGGCAATTGGCGGCCCATGGTGATCACGGCGGCGGCATCACAATTGTCGAGGATGAAGGCGAGCTTGTCGGCCTTAGTCGACGGATTGACCGGCGAGAAGACGGCGCCGGCCTTCAAAACAGCGTAAATCGCGACGGCCAGTTCAATGCAATTGTCCATGAACAGGACCACCCGGTCGCCGGTCGCCAAACCGTCATGGCGCAGGCGGGCCGCCAGATTGTCGGAGGCCTCGTCCAGGGCGGCATAGCTGAAATGGGCGGTGCCGGCGGTAATCGCCACCTTGTCGCCATTGGTGGCTCGGGCGAGGCGCAGGTGGTCTTCTAGTCTCATGGATTTCCGTTATCGTTCACGTTGCTCACTTCAACCGGCTTGCCCACTTGCTATCAGGCGGCGGCTGTTTCGTGCGACAGCTTGCGATCCACATAAGCGCTGATTGCGTTCAGCGAATCCATGTTTTCTGGCACGATGTCCTCATCGAGCACCTCAATCGCGAAGGCCTCTTCGAGATAGCCCACCAATTCCAGAACGCCGGTGGAATCGATCAGCCCGGCATCGAGCAGGGATTCCCCGTCGGATAGCGGTTGCGTGTCGTCGAACACGAAATTCTCGAATACGAAAGCCTTGATCTGACTAAAATGGGGGCCATGCATTGGTCTGTCCCTCGTCGGTCATGCGCAAATGGTTGCGGGGTCGGTTTCGGCGGTGAGGTTTTCCACGAAGCGGTTGTGCCACAATTGGCTGGAGAGGATGCCGACCAGTGCCGTGGTGTCGCGGAATGACGTGGCGCCACGGCCGGAACATTTGGCGGTCAGCTTGGAGACCGCCTTTGGATTGAAGTAGCCGCAGCGCGCGATCGCTGACGGCGCCAGCACGGAGCCCACATAATCGGGCGCGTCGGCGCCGAAGAAGGACGGGTGGTCGGGCGCGCGATAGGGCTGCTTCGGGCGATCGGCGATGTCCTTTGGTAGGAGGCGCGCGGTGGCCTCGCGCAGAACATGCTTTTCGCGCAAAACCCGCAGTTTCAGATTTGGCGGGATGCGCGCGGCGAATTCCACCAGGCGATGATCGAGGAACGGGTAGCGCCCTTCCACCGCATTGGCCATGGACATGCGGTCGCCCTGAGACGACAGAATATAGCCCGGCAGCAGATAGGCGGTTTCCAGATATTGCGCCTGCGATAGGGGATGCCATCGCTCGAAATCAGCCGGCAGTCTGGCGCGCAAGTCATCAATTGCATCGTAGCCGGTAAGCTCGCGTTTCAGATCCGCCGAATAAAAGATCTTCGCCGCCGCCGTATTGCCGAAGCGCGGCAGGTGGGAATAGAGCGGATCCCGCGGATCGGCAGCGCCGGCCTTGAAGAAGCTTTCCAGATAGGATTGGGATTGCGCCTTGATGCCCGGCAGATATTCATAGAGCCGACGCAGCAATTGCGGGCGCCGGGTCGATGTCGGCTGGCGGGCGCAGAAGCGGCGGATCTTGGCTTCCTTGAAGATGTCGTAGCCGGCAAACACCTCGTCGGCGCCTTCGCCGGTCATCACCACCTTGATCCCGGATTGGCGGACATGGCCCGACAGGGCCAGAAGCGGCGCCGGCCCGGTGCGCACCAGGGGCTGCTCGGCGGCCTGCACGACCGACGGGAACAACTGGCCGACGGCCGAAGATTTGATGGTGACGGCGCTGTGGCGGGTCCGCAATGCCTCCACCATGCGTGCCTGGAACGCGCTCTCGTCATGTTCGGTGCTGTCGAAGGCGACGGAGAAGGAGCGAAGGTGTTCCGGCGAGATGTCGTTGATTGCGGCGGTGACGATGGATGAATCCAGCCCGCCGCTTAAATAGGCGCCGACAGGCACGTCGGAGCGCAGGCGTAGGCGCACCGCATCCATCAGCAGATGGCGTAGGCGCTCGGCGATTGCTTGTTCCGACCGCTGGTCCAAGGCGCCTGGATCGTCAGCATGAGGATAATCCAAGCGCCAATAGGGGCGAATTACCGTACCTTTGTCGTCGGCGACCATGATATGGGCCTGTGGCAATTCGCTGATGCCCTTGAAGGGTGTGCGCGGTGCCAGCGGAGACCAGAACGTGAAGATCTGATCCAAGGCCAGCGGATCGAGTTCGGCACGAAAGCCGGGGGTCTCGGCCAGCGCCTTGATCTCGGACGCGAAATAAAGACAGTTTCCCCGTGTCCGGTAGTAGAGCGGGCGGACGCCCATGCGGTCGCGGGCAAGCACCATGCGCCGCTCGGTCTGATCCCATATGGCGAAGGCGAAATCGCCGTTCAGGCGCTCCACGCCCGAAGGACCGAATTCCTCGTAGAGCTGCAGCAGTACCTCGGTATCGGAGCGGGTACGGAAGCGGCGGCCGCGGATCCCGAGGTCGTGGCGCAGTTCCAGATAATTGAAGATCTCGCCGTTAAAGGTCACCCACACGGTACCGTCGGCGTTGCTCATGGGCTGGTGGCCGCTATGGAGATCGATGATCGCCAGGCGGGCATGGCCGAGGCCCGCATGATCGTCGACATGGATGCCGCGATCGTCGGGGCCGCGATGGCCGATTGCCGCGACCATCCGTTGCAACAGCCCGCTTCGGGCTCCCGAATATCGTGGCTGGCCGAAATATCCGACTATTCCGCACATTGCGTTGCATGGCCCGTAAGCGGGCTCCCTGTTTGACTGCCAGTCCCCGACCGCCTTTTAGGCGACACGTCCCACGACGCTGACGCCTAATCATTAAATACGTATTATCATCTATGTAAAATTAGATATATGAAAATGAATTGTGATCGTAAAACAAAGTAAATGATCGGTTGGAATTTGTTTTCGTTTCGTAAACGTTAATAATCATGGTTAATAAATACTTGGTTCCTTTCGAGCACCGATATACCAGATCGCCGAGGCTGGGGCGGTGCCTGGGCACGCCGATGGTAATTGTGACCGTGGATCAACATGACGCTTTTCCGGATGCCGAGGGCGATCGGGCACGATCCCGCCCTAGTCGAACCGGCCGCCGAACAGTTTCGACCAGCCTTCACCGGCCGGGCCGGTCGCCAGAAGTCCGCCGGCGCGCATGACGTCCAGCAAGTCGGGTGAGCGGGAATGGACCACCATGGCGCTGCGCCGGAACAATAGAGCCCGCCGATGGAGCAAGGCTTCCAGGAACAGGGGATGGGTCTTGCCGGTCACCGCGACGCAGCCCATGCCATCGGCATGGCGCAGAAGCTTGTCGATCACCGGGCCGTATTTGCCGGGCGTGGCGAGCACCTGCAACACCCGGGCGAGGCCGCCACGGCGGCCGTGATAGATGTAAAGGCCGATCAAATCGCCGTTGGTCCCGTAGACCGCCCTTTTGACGGCCTCGCCGTAGTCCGGCTTGTCGAGGGCATAGGCGAGCAACCACTTGATCGCCGGCGGGTCCCAATCGGGGTGGATGGGAATCGGCCGGGTGAATTCCGGCAGGGCGTCGATCAGGGCGGCATCGTCGATGTCGCGATCGGTAGCGCGGGACTCTCCGTCGTCAATTCCGATATATTTGCCCAGCAGGCGCCGGGCAACCGAATCGCCGGCGGCGGCGACCGGTCGGGTGAGGCCGGTAAACAACCGGGAGCTATTGAGTATTTGAAAGCCGAGCCCGGCTGGGCGCAGGACGCGCAGCCAGTCCATGCCGTAATCGGTGAGAGACTCGCCCTTCAGGCGCTGCCACATGGCGAGTGAGCGGGCATTGGCGGTTTCGGACACGGAGAAGTCCTGTGGGCCCCGGACCGCGGCGCGCAGCAGCTTGGCACCGATCAGCGGGTCTCCGGCGTCGGGATCGGCCATCAATGAGCCGAAAATGGCGGCGCGCAAGGGCTGACCCTCATGTTCCATAGGAACCGGATAGACACCGATAAACCCGCGCACGACATCCTTGGCATCGACAAAAACCCGCGAGGCGACCTCCGGGTCGAACCAGGGATGATGCAGGAACGTATCGCGAAAAAAGTCTGTGAGTGGAGCCGGCGCCGGACGGTCGCCGTCGCGGAATATGCGCTGGAACAGCGCGGTCATCGACGCAATATCGCCCTCCTCAAGGGTGCGAATGTGGCCCATGGCATATCATTCCGGTTCAAGCGCGGGCGGTCCGAGCGGCAAACAAGGCATCGCGAACGGCCGCCGCCGGTCTTCGTTGGTCCGCGCCGCGGTCGAATTTTCATCACCGGTTCCTTACCAGGATCCCGTTACTTTACGTTTAATTACGTATGTTCTGCAGGGCGTATGGTCGGTCGATCGGCGGCAATTCGTCATTATGGCTAACAGAATTCGGATCCGGCTCGGTGCCGGCCTTTGCAAGATTGATGCTTTTGTAAATAATTGTTAATTAACAATATTCGCGTCGATGACCGCCACTTTATCGACGGTCGCCCGCAGCCTGTCTCATCGCTGCAGGCGGCTGATGCGCTCGATCAGCAGGTCGTAGAAGCCGTCGGCATCCACTTTATGGGCCCAAAGGGCGTTTTTCGGCTTATCTGTGACATGCCAGAAATCGACCGCGGTGTGCCCCATGGTGAGTTCGGAAGCGGTTTCAATGGTAATATTGCACGGTTTCAGCTCGAACAGGTCCGGGGCCAGAAGATAGGCGATGGTGCACGGATCGTGTAAGGGGCCGCCTTCGGAACCGTATTTGTCGACGTCGAAATTGTCATAGAAGTCGAGCATGCCGTAAAGCGCCTCGCCGATGCGGCCGCCGATGTCCTTAAAGCGCTGAAGCCGTGGCGGGGTTGTGATCACCTGGTGTGTGACATCGAGGCCGAAGACGGTGATCGGCCGGCCGCAATTGAAGACGATGTCGGCGGCATGGGGGTCGACATAGATGTTGAATTCCGCCGAAGGGGTGATGTTGCCGGCGGCGAAACTGGCGCCGCCCATCAGCACGATCTCCTTGATTTTGTCCGCGATCGCCGGCTGGCGGACCAGGGCCATGGCAATATTGGTGAGCGGGCCGGTGGGGACCAGCGTGATGGTTTCATCGTCGACGGCGGTCAGGCTCTCGACCAGAAAATCAACGGCGTGACCATCGTGCAATTGCAGGTCCGGTTCGACGATCTCCACGCCATCAATTCCGGTCTTGCCGTGGACATGTTCGGCGGTCACCAGGGGGCGCACGATGGGCCGGTCGCAGCCGGCATGGATCGGAATGTCGGTATGACCGGCAATCTCGCAGAGTAGGCGGGTATTGCGCTCAGTCAGCGCCAGGGGAACGTTGCCGGCAACTGCGGTAATGCCCAAAATATCCAGGTCGTCGCGGGCGCTAAGCGCCAGAAACAGCATCACCGCGTCGTCCTGCCCGGGGTCGCAGTCGATGATGATTGGTCGGGGTGCCATGATCTGGTCCTCGTCGCGCCGCGCATCCGGAGGGGAGCGCCGGTGCGCGCTGTGTTTGAGAAGATAGATCGAACGTCGTTCCCGCGAAAGCGGGAATCCAGGGCGATATAACGCTGGTCTTCGTTTGCGGCCCTGGATTCCCGCTTTCACGGGAATGACTGTGGAATTTGATGATCGAATACTCCCATATTGATCCGGCGCGCCCTCTTGCGCTTGCGCGCGGCTCTGCTATCAAGCGCGCCATGACCGAACTGCCACAAATCCGCAATTTTTCCATCGTCGCCCATATCGACCATGGCAAGTCGACGCTCGCCGATCGGCTGATCCAAATGACCGGCGGATTGAGCGACCGGGAGATGAAGCAGCAGGTGCTCGACAATATGGAGATCGAGCGCGAACGGGGCATTACCATCAAGGCGCAAACCGTGCGGCTCACCTATCAGGCGGCGGACGGCAAGACCTATATCTTGAACCTGATCGACACGCCGGGCCATGTGGATTTCGCCTATGAAGTCAACCGCTCTCTGGCGGCCTGCGAGGGGTCTTTGCTGGTGGTCGATGCCAGCCAGGGGGTGGAGGCGCAGACCCTTGCCAATGTCTATCAGGCGATCGACAACGATCACGAGATCGTCTCCGTCCTGAACAAGATCGACCTGCCGGCGGCGGAGCCGGATCGCATCCGCGACCAGATCGAGGAGGTGATCGGCCTCGATGCCTCCGACGCGATCGAGATTTCGGCGAAGACAGGCGCGGGGGTTTCCGATGTGCTCGAGGCGATCGTCACGCGATTGCCGGCGCCGGAGGGCAATCCCGACGCGCCGCTGAAGGCGATGCTGGTCGATAGCTGGTATGATTCCTATCTCGGCGTTGTCGTTTTGATCCGGGTGATTGACGGCTCGATCCGCAAGGGGCAGAAGGTGCGCATGATCGGCACCGGGGCGAGCTATGATATCGACCGGGTGGGCGTATTCACGCCGAAGCTGGTCAATGTGCCGGCGCTCGGGCCGGGCGAGATCGGTTTCATCACCGCCTCCATCAAGGAGGTTGCCGATACCAGGGTCGGCGATACCATCACCGATGAGCGCAAGCCCTGCGCGGAGGCACTGCCGGGCTTCCGGCCGGCGCAGCCGGTCGTCTTTTGCGGCCTGTTTCCAGTGGATGCCGCCGAATTCGAGGATTTACGCGCGGCGGTTGGCCGGTTGCGGCTCAACGATGCCAGTTTTTCCTATGAGATGGAGACCTCGGCCGCGCTCGGTTTCGGCTTTCGCTGCGGATTTCTCGGGCTCCTGCACCTGGAAATCATCCAGGAGCGTCTGGAACGGGAATTCGATCTCGACCTGATCGCCACCGCACCGTCGGTGGTCTATCACATCACGCTCACCGACGGGTCCGAGATCGAACTGCACAATCCGGTCGATATGCCCGATGTGGTGAAGATCAAGGACATATCGGAGCCGTGGATCCGCGCCACCATCCTGACCCCGGACGATCATCTGGGCGGTATTTTGAAACTGTGCCAGGAGCGGCGCGGGGTGCAGGTGGACCTGTCCTATGTGAGCAAGCGGGCGATGCTGATCTACGACCTGCCGCTCAACGAAGTGGTGTTCGATTTCTATGACCGGCTGAAATCGATTTCCAAGGGCTATGCGTCTTTCGACTATCAATTGACCGACTATCAGCCAGGCGACCTGGTCAAAATGCAGATCCTGGTCAATGCGGAGCCGGTGGATGCGCTGTCTGTCCTGGTGCACCGCTCGCAGGCGGAACGGCGCGGCCGGGCGATGGTGGAGAAGTTGAAGGAACTGATCCCGCGGCATCTGTTCAAGATCCCGCTGCAGGCGGCTCTCGGCGGCAAGGTGATCGCCCGCGAAACCATCGCCGCGTTACGCAAGGACGTGACGGCCAAATGCTATGGCGGTGACGTGACGCGCAAGCGCAAGCTCTTGGAAAAGCAAAAGGAAGGCAAAAAGCGTATGCGCCAATTCGGCAAGGTGGAAATCCCGCAAGAGGCGTTCATCGCCGCCTTGAAGATGGACGGCTAGGCCGGCGTCCGGCAAACGGGCCCTGTTATTTACCGGGCAGACCGTGTACACCGGTTCAGTCTAAGTGTTTCAACCTGCCCTTTTGGACCCTCTCACATGACAAACTCGTTTGACGTCGTGGTGATCGGCGGCGGGATCGGCGGTATGTCGATCGCCGCGACTTTGGCCGAGGACGGCCGTGTCGCGCTTTTGGAAGCTGAAGACCAGCTTGCCTATCATACGACCGGGCGGTCGGCGGCGATTTATATTCCAAGCTACGGACCGCCGGCTTCCCTGCATCTGACCCGCTGGAGCGGGGCCCTGTTTGAAAACTTGCCGGCGGAGCACTTCCCCGATCCGGTCTTGACGCGCAATCGGGGCGTGATCTGCCTGTCCCGCATCGCCGATGATCCGCAGATCAGGGAGATGATGCGCCATTCGGACGCGATGGAAACGATCAGTGTCGACGAGGCTTGCCGCAAGGTGCCGATCCTGCGTGGTGACGGCTTTGCGACCGCGACGTTCGAGGCTTT
The DNA here is from genome assembly GCA_965224185.1 of Rhodobiaceae bacterium. Taxonomy (GTDB): domain Bacteria; phylum Pseudomonadota; class Alphaproteobacteria; order Rhizobiales. The sequence continues at coordinate 3,675,026 of OZ245042.1, forward strand.
CGCCAGGGATATCGATATCGACGCCCTCCATGGCGGATTTCGGCGCCAGTTTCTGGCCCGGGGCGGGACAATCGAAGCCGATCGCCGGGTGACCGGCCTCGCCCGCAATGGCGGTGCGTGGGCGATCACGGCCGGTGCCGATAATTACACCGCCCCGATCGTCGTCAATGCCGCCGGTGCCTGGAGCGACGAGGTGGCGCAATTGGCCGGTTTGGCCCCGATCGGCATGCGGCCCTTGAAGCGCACCGGGATCATCGTGCCGGCGCCGGAGGGCCGCGAAATCGCCATGTGGCCGACCGTTTACGACCATTCCGCGCCGGTCTATTTCAAGCCGGATGCCGGCCGCATGATGCTGTCGCCCGCCGACGAGACGCCGTCGGATCCCCATGATGCCTATTCCGACGATATGGAGGTGGCCGAGGCGGTGGATCGGATGCAGCAGATGGTGGACTACGAGATCACCCGCGTCGAACATAGCTGGGCGGGATTGCGCACCTTCAGCCCCGATGACGAACCGGTGACCGGGTTCGACCCGGCAACCGACGGGTTCTTCTGGTTTGCCGGGCAGGGCGGTTTCGGCATCCAGATGTCGCCGGCCTATGCCCGGCTCGGCGCTGCGCTCTTGCTCGGCAAGCCGGTACCCGACCCGCTGATTGCCGGCGGGTTCGACGTCAATGATTTGCTGGTGGCCCGGTTTCGGTCGTAAATCGGTGTTGCAGTGAGGGTAAGACGCTTCGCGGAGTATTGGACGGCCGGCGATGAGCGAACAGATCGTATCCGAAGCCCTTATCAACGCGTGGGTCGGCCGGACGGATATTGCCACCGACGTAATCGCCGCCGAGCCGGTGCGCCGGATGTGCGCCACATTCGATCGGGATTCCGATTGGGTGGCGGACGGCGCGCCGCTGCCCTTTAACTGGCATTGGATGTATTGCGTGCATTCGGAGCGACCGGGCCGGCTCGGCCGGGACGGCCATCCGGAAAAGGGCGGCAACCTGCCGCCGATCCCGCTGCCGCGGCGGATGTTTGCCGGCGCCAGGGCGCGGCTTTTCTCACCCTTGCAAATTGGCGAGAGGGTCACCCGGCGAACAACAATCGATCGCATCGAGGCCAAGACCGGGCGCAGCGGCCCGCTCGCCTTTGTGACCGCGACCCTTGATTTACTGGTTGGCGACGAGGTTCGCTACCGCGAGGAACAGGACATCGTCTACCGGGAGGATCCCACCGGCGATGCGCCGCCGCCGCCGGCACCGACCCCGCCGGAGGGCGCGCAGATCGGCCGGCGGATTACGCCTGATCCTGTTCTGCTCTTTCGCTATTCCGCGCTGACATTCAATGGTCACCGCATTCATTATGACCGTTCCTACTGCACCGATGTGGAGGGCTATCCCGGCCTGGTGGTGCATGGACCCCTGATCGCCACATTCTTGAGCGATCTAGCAACGGAAGTTTTCGGCGACCGGCCGCTCGACCGATTTTCCTTTCGCGCCATCAGTCCGATCTTTGATACCGGACCGTTCGAGATCGCCGCGAAATGGCGGGATGACGGATTGTTGCTTTGGGCGGAAAACAATGATGGCGGTCTGGCCATGCGGGCGGAAGCCCATGGCGCCTGAAGGGTGCCGCTGACGGGGATTGGCCATGGCATCGGACTCAACCGATATCGAGCGGCTCGCACGGGCCTGGTCCTTTGCCGCCGCGCATCATGTGGACCAGCGGCGCAAGGGGGCGCGGCGGGAGCCCTATGTGAACCACCTGGCGGAGGTCGCCGAAATGGTGGCGCGGGCAACCGGTGGCCGCGACGCCAATCTGGTGATCGCCGCCGTGCTGCATGACCTGGTGGAAGATACCGAGGCGTCCCTGGACGATGTGGGCGCGCGGTTCGGTACGGACGTGGCGATGCTGGTCGCGGAGGTGACCGACGACAAGTCGCTGCCGAAAATGGAACGCAAGGCCAGGCAGGTGCAAACGGCGGCGGCTAAATCGGAACGGGCGAAGATTTTGAAACTCGCCGACAAGATTTCCAATATCCGCTCCCTAAGCACCAGTCCGCCGGACGATTGGGATCAGGAGCGTCGGCGGGCCTATTTGACCTGGGCGCGGGCGGTGGTCGATGGGTTGCGCGGTGTCAATGCGGCGCTTGAGGCGGAGTTCGACCGGGTGGCGGCGCAACTCGATACGGACCTGTCACAGGTGTGATCGCGGTGCGAAATGCCCGGTCCCGGGTATCTATCGGATCAATCAGTGCACAATGTCGTTCATGCGGGAATTTGGAAAGGACTTATACACTTCAGATTGCGTCGACCGGTATTAATCGCCGAAAAACGTTTCAATGCTAGTATTGGCAGAATGATCAATTGACATGAGGGTGGTTACCGCCCGTTTATTGTCTTTCAGGTCGGTGGCGTAGCGCCTTGGCGTAGTTGGAGGCCGTTGAGTGGTTAGCGTGAGTGTCGGTGAGCGGAAAAACGGACGATCCGACCGCAATGGCGGGTGGATGAACCGGATCATCCGGACGACCCGTTATCGGTTGCACATTCCGATGATCCGCAGCCCGCATCCGCCCGAATTCACCGCCCGCGGCGTCATGATCGGCATGTTCTGGGCGATGCTGCCGCTGGTGGGCATACAGATGATCTGCGTGTTCGTGACCTGGATCATCTGCCGCAAACTCTTTCGGTACGACTTCTCGCTGGCCAACGGTCTGGCCTGGACCTGGGTCACCAATGTGTTCACCGTCATACCGGCCTATTATCTGTTCTTCGTGACCGGCATGTTCATGCTCGGCGGCGGCAGCGATATCGGCGGATATGAAGGGTTTGCGGCGGCGTTTACGGAAATCGGCGACCGCGATGTGGGGTTTTGGCATAAGGTCGTGTTGTGGACCAAGACCCTGTTGATCGGGTGGGGTCTGCCGCTGACGATCGGATCGATCCCCTGGGCGGTGTCGTCGGCGGCGCTCAGCTATTTCCTAAGCCTGCGGTTCGTACGCGCCTACAAGCAACGCCGGGCGGCACGCATGCGCAAGGCCGCCGCACCGTCGGCGCAGGATCAGTAAATTTTCAAACCCTGTTGCCGCAAGGACCTGTGCAACGCTTGCGGGGCGCATCGGCTGCTCGTGGCATAATACCAAGGGCGTCGGGGTATGAATCTCGGGGGGATTCCCAAATCAGCGGTTTTCTGATTCAAGGTTGGCAAAGGAGATTTCCGATGTCAGCAGCCTTGCCTTTGCGAACTGATTTTGATGCTGCCCGGCTTCGTGCGCTTTCGCGCCGGTGTGGCGATGCCAACCAGAGCCGGCGGATGCTGTCGATTGCCGCGGTGTACGACGGGATGAGCCGGGCGGAGGCGGCAAAGATCGGCGGCATGGAGCGCCAGAGCCTGCGCCGTTGGGTCATCCGCTTCAACTCGGAGGGCCCCGATGGTCTCACCGACCATTGGTCGTCCGGTCCGGCCCGCCGGCTGAGCGAGACGCAATTGCGGGAGCTTGCAACGATCGTTGAGACCGGCCCTGACCCGGCGGGCGACGGTGTCGTGCGCTGGCGCCGGGTTGATCTTCAGGCAGTGATCAAGGAGCGCTTCGAGGTCGCGTACTGCGAACGCTGGGTGTCGCAGATCCTGCACGATCTCGGCTTTTCCCACATCAGCGCGCGTCCGCAACATCCCAAACAGGATCAACGCGTGCTTAAGGCGTTTAAAAAAACTGGCCGGCAACACTCGCCGCCCACATAGCCGACCTGCCCGCGGGCACGCCTATCGAGATTTGGTGGCAGGACGAGGCCAGGCTCGGGCAAAAGAACGGCCGGACACGCATTTGGGCACGCAAGGGAACCCGCCCCCGTCTGCCGGCTGACCAGCGCTATAAAAGCGCCTATCTGTTCGGCGCCATTTGCCCGGCGCGTGGCGTCGGCGCCGCGCTGATGCTGCCCAGGGCCAATACCGGCGCCATGCAATTACATCTGGATGAAATCAGCCAGTGCATTGAACCCGAGGCTCACGGCGTGGTCCTGATGGACCGGGCCGGCTGGCATACCACCGGCAATCTCAACATCCCGGCTAATATGACAATCATTTTGCTGCCATCGCGGTCGCCGGAGCTCAACCCGGTGGAGAACATCTGGCAGTACATGCGCCAGAACTGGCTCTCCAACAGCGTCTTCGACAGCTATGAGGCCATCCTCGACGCAGGATGCACGGCATGGAAAAAGCTGACAGACAATCCCCAAACAATCAAATCAATCGGTATGAGAAAATGGGCCCACAACGTTTAAACTCCGACTCCTCTGGTATAATACGCAATTGCAATGAGTATGACTCATTGCAATTGCGCAAGCCCGAACGGGCGCCGCGTCTGATGGCGCGTGAAGCCTGCGTGGCGCTTGAGCGCCGATAGGTTTGCATCCATGCCAAACCGGTATAAGCTGCGTATCGCAGCCTCCTTGCGTACATATATTGTCATCCATCGCAAATATACGGGATTTTATTTAGGTAATTTTTACAATTGGAATGTATGACAGTAGACGCTGAACAACCAATCGGCCGGTGGATTCGGACGCAAGTCAGACAAAAGCCGGTGGTTCCAGTCGAGGGCCGTTACTTTTGCCGCCGCCGTTCCCGTTCAGCTCCTGTGGTAGCAATTCGTTACCAGGAAGAATGGTGGCCACAGCAGCTGCCGACAATGCATGTCCCGGGGACCCTTCCTCCCGTGCCAGACCGGTTCCCCCTTGTCCGGTCATTCAAGAAGGGTCCTTATGCGTCAGGCAGAATTGCTGTGGCCTCAATCTCCACCATAGCCTCCCGTTCCACCAGCGATACGACCTGTACAAGTGCCATGGCCGGGAAATTGCGGCCGAGCGCCTCACGATAGGCGCGGCCCAATTCCGGCAGATTGTTGCGATAGGCGTCGATATCGGTGACATACCAGGTCAGGCGGGCCAGATGTTCCGGGCCGGCGCCTGCTTCTTGCAGCAGGATTGCGATATTGCTTAGGGCCTGGCGCGCCTGGCCGACGAATCCCTCGGCGAATTTCCCGGTCTCATCCCAGCCGATCTGGCCGCCCAGGACGATAAATGTGCCGTGGCCCATAATGCCGTTGGCATAACCGCGCGGCGGCGGCCAATGGCCCGGCTGGATCTGGTGAAGCGGGCCGGATTTCTCGGTCTCCGGCGTCTGTGTGCCCATGAATACCGGCTCCTTGCAGCCTTTGTTTGATGTTACACCTATTTACCCGCGGCCATGTCGCGCAGACGGAAGCGCTGCAATTTGCCGGTTTCGGTGCGCGGCAAATCGTCGACGAAGTGGATGGCACGGGGATATTTATAAGGCGATATCTCCGCCTTGACGTGGTCTTGCAATTTCCTGCGCAGTGCGTCCCCGGCCGTGGTCGCATCTTTCAAGATCACATAGGCGGAAACGATCTGGCCGCGATCGGCGTCCGGCGCGCCGACAACGCCGCATTCGGCGACCGCCGGATGGGTCATCAGCGCGCCTTCCACTTCCGGGCCGGCAATATTGTAGCCGGCGGAGATGATCATGTCGTCGGAGCGGGCCTGGAACCAGAAATAGCCGTCATCATCGACCAGATAGGTGTCGCCGGTGATGTTCCAACCATCTTGCACATAGACGGCCTGGCGGTCGTCGGCGAGATAGCGGCAGCCGGTGGGGCCGCGCACGGCAAGACGGCCCGGCTCGCCGGCGGGCAGGGTCTTGCCGTCATCGCCGATCACCTTGGCTTCGAAGCCGGGTATCGGCAGGCCGGTGGCGCCGGGCCGGATCCGTTCGTCGGGAGCGGCGATGAAGGTGTGCAGCATTTCGGTGGCGCCTATGCCGTCCAAAATGCGCAAGCCCGTAGCCTCGTGCCAGGCATCCCAAGTGGCCTTGGGTAGGGTCTCGCCGGCGGAGACGCATTTTTGCAGGCTGGAGAGGTTGTGGTCGGCGACCATTGAGAGCATGGCGCGATAAGCGGTTGGCGCGGTGAAACAGACCGTTGCCTTGAAGGTTTCGATCGCTTCCAGCAATTTGTCCGGTGCCGCCATTTCAATGAGAACTGCCGTGGCGCCGGCATGGAGCGGGAACAACAGCAGGCCGCCGAGGCCGAATGTGAAGGCTAGCGGCGGCGAGCCGATAAACCGGTCATCCGGGCCGGGCCGGATGATATCTTCCGAACTGCCAACGCAGATCGCCAGCAAATCACGATGAAAGTGCATCGTTCCCTTCGCCTGGCCCGTGGTGCCCGATGTGAAGGCGATCAGGCAGACATCGTCGGCGGCCGTGTCGCATGCGGTAAAATCGGGTGCGGCAGCGGCCATCTTGAAGTCCAGGCTCTGTGGATCCTGGATATCGCCGAAGGGGACGATGCGCTCAAGGCTAGGCGTGTCGGCGGCGGCCGTTTCCAGGGCGTCCAGCAGCCGGCCGTCGCAGATCGCCAGGCCGATCTCGGCCTTGTTGACGATATAGGACAGCTCCTTGGCGCGCAGGAGCGGCATGGTGCCGACCGCCACGCCGCCAGCCTTGATCACGGCCAAATAGATCGCCGCCATCATCGGGTTGTTCGGTGATCGGATGAGCACCCGGTTGCCTGGAATGAGCCCGAGTTCGCCAGTCAGCACATTGGCAATGCGGTTGATCTTTTCGGCGAAGTCGCGATAGGTCCAGGTGATCCCCGGGGCGATGATCGCGGTATGGTCACCCCGGCCGGCCTCCACGTGTCGATCGACCAAGGCGACCGTGGCATTCAGCCGGTCGGGGAAATCGAAGCGCTCCAGATTGATGAAATCTGGCCATTGGTCCCGCGGCGGCAGGTTGTCGCGGGAAAAGGTGTCGATATGTCCGGAAGCGATCATCGGCATCCTCGAACCTCGTTAGCGGGCGTCTTGCCGGCGCGATAATTCCTGGCGGGCGATGACGACCTTCTGCACTTCGGTCGCGCCTTCATAAATGCGCAGGGCGCGGATCTCGCGATAGAGCTCCTCCACCTTGCTGCCGACCTTCACCCCCAGTCCGCCATGCAATTGCACGGCCTTGTCGATCACCTGTTGCGCACTTTCCGAGGCATGCATCTTGGCCATCGACGCCTCGCGGGTGACGCGCGCAGCGCCCTGGTCCTTGGTCCAGGCGGCGCGGTAGATCAGCAACGCGCTGGTATCGATATCGGTGGCCATTTCGGCAATCATGGCCTGGGGAAGCTGCAGGTCGGCGAGGGTGCCGCCGAACATCTGCCGGCTTGTGACATGATCGAGGGCTTCATCGAGGGCCCGCCGGGCGAGGCCGAGGGCCGCCGCGCCGACGGTGGCGCGGAAAATATCCAGGGTGGCCATGGCGATCTTGAAGCCGTCGCCGGCATTGCCGATGCGGCGGTCGGCGGGGATTTGGCAATCATCGAAGGCAAGGGTCGCCAGGGGGTGCGGCGCCACGACGTCGATGCGTTCGGTGATCGACAGGCCCGGGGTGTCGGCCTCCACCAAGAAGGCGGAAAGGCCCTTGGCGCCGGGCGCCTCGCCGGTGCGGGCAAAGACCACATAATGATCGGCAATGCCGCCATTGGAGATCCAGGTCTTGCGGCCATTGATGCTGATTGCCTCGTTGCCGGCCGGGCCGGCGGTTGTCGTCATGGCGGCGACATCGGAGCCGGCATCAGGTTCCGACAGGGCGAAGGCGGCGATCCGGGTGCCGGCGGCGACTTCGGGTAAAATGGACTGTTTCTGCGCTTCAGTGCCGAACAGGGTGACGGAGGCACTGCCCAGGCCCTGCATGGCGAAAGCGAAATCGGCGAGCCCGGAATGGCGGGCGAGTGTCTCGCGGATCAAACACAGGCTGCGGACGTCAAAGGCCTCGCCGATCCCGCCATAGGCGGCTGGAACCGCGTGTCTCAGCCACCCGCCATCGCCCAGAGCGGCGACCAGGCGGCGGCAGGATCCGTCAATGTCATGATGATCGATCAGCGCTGGAAGGGTCGCGGTGGCCCAGGCGTCCAGCGCGTCGGCCAGGGCGCGGTGGTGGTCGTCGAAGAACGGCCAGGTGAGGAAAGTACGGTCGCTCATCTAGCAAAAGTCCCAAAATGTCGATTGCAGACTAACCATCGAATTTCCTCCGCGTCATCCCGTGCGCGCCGCGCAGCGCACGGGATGACGCTGAGATTTGCTGATAGAGATTTGGAATTCACGACGCTAATTCCGCTCGAAGACCGGCTTCCGCTTTTCGGCGAAGGCATGGAAGGCGCGGTGATAATCCGTGTCTGCAGCGCATCACTGCGCGCTGCACGGCGCACGGGATGACGCTGAAACTTGCTGATGGAATGATAGAAATCACCACATCAGTTTCCTTCAAAGACCGGCTTGCGCTTCTCGGCGAAGGCGTGGAAAGCGCGGTGATAGTCCTGGGTCTGCATGCAGACCGCCTGAGCCATCGCTTCCGCCTCGATGCATTGATCGACCGACATATCCCATTCCATGTGCAGCATGCGCTTGGTCATGGCATTGGCGAAGGTCGGCCCGTCGGACAGTTCGACGGCCATCTCCCGGGCGGTTTCCAGGACCGCCTCGGATTCGACGAGACGGTTGAAGAAGCCCCAGCGTTCCGCCTCCTCGCCGCGCATCACGCGGCCGGTATAGAGCAGTTCGGAGGCCCGCCCCTGGCCGATGATCCGGGGCAGGATGCCGCAGGCGCCCATGTCGCAACCGGCGAGCCCCACCTTGTTGAACAGGAAGGCGACTTTCGATCCGGCGGTGCCGATGCGGATATCGGAGGCCATGGCGATGATGGCGCCGGCGCCAACGCAGATACCGTCGATCGCGGCGATGATCGGCTGCGGGCAGGCGCGCATCGCCTTGACCAGGTCGCCGGTCATTTTGGTGAAGTCCAGGAGCCCGGCCATGTCGCGCTCCAGCAACGGCTGGATGATTTCGAAGACATCGCCGCCGGAACAGAAATTGCCGCCGGCGCCGGTGATGACCACGGTTTTTACTTCGTCGTCCTTCTGCAGGGCATAGAACAGGCGGCGTAGTTCGTCGTAACTCTCGAATGTCAGGGGGTTTTTGCGATCCGGGCGGTTGAGGGTGATGGTCGCCACCTTGCCGTCCACCTGCAAAAGAAAATGCATTGGGGTGAAGGCGCTGACAGGAAGGTTGACCGAATTGGCGATGGACATGACGTGGTTACTCCTGATCTTGATCCATGCTTGATTGAACGGACGCTTTGGTTTTCGCCAACAGCGCCATCAGTTTCTTGATGTCGGCATTCGACAGGCCGGCAAACATGTCGACCATCCATTGTTCGTGCTCGGCCGCCATTTCGGCGAATGCCGATTGGCCGGCTTTGGTCAGGCGGACGAAGGTGACCCGGCGGTCTTCCTCCGAGGTGGTCCGGTCGACCAGCCCCTCGCTTTGCAGTCGGTCGATCAGCCCGGTGACATTGCCATTGGTGACCATCATGCGCCGGGACAGGTCGCTGAGCCGCAGGCCGTCCGGCTCCCGCTGCAACTGGGCCATCACATCGAAGCGCGGCAGCGTCACCTTAAAGTGCGCGCGCAGGCGGCCGCGAATATCACCTTCTATCATGTTGGCGCAGGCCAACATACGCAGCCACAGGCGCAACTCGTTCTTGCCTTCGCTGGGCAGTGACCGGGTTACGGTTTCCACGTCCTGGGCGATTGGTTCATTACCGTCCATCACATGATTTCTCCGCCGGCAATGACGATCGATTGTCCGAGGATTTCATCACCGGTATCGCGGCACAGCCAGAGCACGGTGCGCGCCACCTCCTCAGGCTGGATCAGCCGCTTGGTGGGCATCGACGCGGCGAACTGGGCGATGATGTCGTCGCGGGACTTGCCGGTTCGCTGCACGATCTTGTCGACGCTGGCGCGCACCAGTTCCGTATCGGTATAGCCGGGACAGACGGCGTTGACCGTGACCCCGGTGCCGGCAACTTCCAGGGCCACCGAACGGGTGAGGCCGATGACGCCGTGCTTGGCGGCGCAATAGGCCGAGACGTAGGCATAGCCTTTTAGACCCGACGTGCTGGCAACATTGACGATGCGCCCGAAGCCGCGCTCCAGCATCGCGGGCAGGGCGGCGGCCATGCAATGATAAACGCCGGACAGATTGACGTCCAAAATCCGCTGCCATTGGTCGGCGGTCATGGCGGTGAATTTGGCGGTCTCCACCGCGCCGGCATTGTTGATCAGGAGATCGACCGGGCCTGCGGCGGCGGTCGCCCGGTCGAAGGCGTCGGCAATCGAGGCGGGATCCGTGACATCGGCGGGGGCGATATTGGATCGGTCTATCGTGCCGGCTATTGTTTCCAGGGCTTCGGCCCGCCGCCCGACCAAAGTCACCGTAGCCCCGGCGGCGCCGAGGCCTTGGGCGATCGCGGCGCCGATGCCCGACCCGGCACCGGTCACCAAGGCGTGCCGGCCGGCAAGCGATGGGGCATTGTCCATGATTTTGCCACCCTTTTATCGTTTGAATTACTTTAATCTTAAAATAGTTGCAACGCAATGCGAAGCTGACCGCGACTTGCGAGGGCAAGGTGTCGCGGGGTCGCACCGGTGGTTCTGAGTTTGCGCAGCGGCTTTTCATGCTGCGGCGCTCGGAATGTCGACGCTCTCACTGTCACCAATCTGACCAAGAAATAGGATCATAGGCACGCCCGCAGTTCGCAATTCATCCAAAATCTTGCGGATTTCGCCTAGCGTCGGCGGACCGGACGCCGCATTGTTAGGATCGTCGTTGGACCGCGTGGGAGGCAGGGCGTCATGGATTTCGGGCTGACATCGGAACAGGAGATGATCGTCGATACGGTCAGGGAGTTCGTCGAAAAGGAACTCTATCCCCTGGAGGACGAGGTGGAGCGCACCGGCGCGGTGCCTCTGGAGGTCGGTAGGGCAATCCAGAAGAAGGTGATCGATCTCGGGTTTTATGCGCCGAACATTCCAGCGGAATTCGGCGGCGGCGGGCTCGATCATCTGACCTTCACGTTGCTGGAACGGGAACTCGGCCGCGCCGCGCAGGGCCTGTCGATCTGGTGGGGGCGGCCGTCGAACATTCTATGCGCCTGCAACGAAGAGCAGCGCACGCGCTATCTGGATCCGGTGGTCAGCGGCGAGAAGATGGATGCGCTGGCGATGACGGAGCCCGATGCCGGATCCGATGTGCGCGGTATGAAGTGCGCCGCCCGGCGCGATGGTGACGACTGGGTGGTCAACGGCACCAAGCACTTCATCTCCCATGCGGATATCGCCGATTTCGTCATCGTCTTCGTGGCCACCGGCGAGGAAGAGACGCCGCGCGGCACCAAGAAGCGCATAACCTGTTTTCTGGTCGATCGCGGAACGCCAGGCTTCGAAATCCGCAGGGGTTATGATTCGGTCTCCCATCGGGGCTACCAGAATTGCATTCTGACCTTTGACGATTGCCGGCTGCATGAACGGCAGATCCTTGGTGCTGAGGGGCAGGGCTTTGCCGTTGCCAATACCTGGCTTTACGCCACAAGGCTGACGGTGGCGGCCATGTGCGTGGGCCGGGCGCGGCGGGCCTTCGACCTGGCCTTGGCGCATGCGGCGGAGCGCGAGCAATTCGGGCAGAAGATCGGCAAGTTCCAGGGCGTGTCGTTCAAGCTCGCCGACATGATCACCGAGATCGATGCGGCGGACTGGCTGACGCTTGCCGCCGCCTGGCAGCTCGACCAGGGTGGCGACGCCAACCGGCCGATCGCGCAGGCCAAGGTCTATGCATCGGAAATGCTCGCCCGGGTGACCGACGAGGCGATCCAGATCTTCGGCGGCATGGGACTGATGGCCGACCTGCCGCTCGCCCGGTTCTGGCGGGATTCGCGGGTGGAGCGGATCTGGGACGGCACCAGCGAGATCCAGCGGCATATCATTTCCCGCGACCTCCTGCGGCCGCTGGGCGCCTAACGCGGTGGTGGTGCTCGACCGGCTGTTGCGGCCGCGCTCCATTGCCGTAGTCGGCGGCGGGATCGCCGAGCAGGTGATCGCGCAATGCGAGGCCATGGGCTACGACGGTGAGATCTTTGCCGTCCATCCGAGCCGCGCCGAAGTCGCCGGGCGCAAGGCCTATCCATCGATCGCCGACCTGCCGGCGCCACCCGATGCCGCCTTCATCGGGGTCAATCGCCATGCCACGATCGACGTGATCGCCGATCTGCGGGCGATCGGTGCCGGCGGCGCGGTGGTCTATGCGTCGGGGTTTGCGGAAGCGGGCGCGGCGGGCGCGGCGCTGCAGGCACGGCTCATTGCCGCCGCCGATGGCATGCCGGTCTTCGGCCCCAATTGCTATGGCTTCATCAATTATCTCGACGGGGCGCTGCTGTGGCCGGATCAGCATGGCGGACGGCGGGTGGAACGCGGCGTGGCGATTGTCAGCCAGTCCGGCAATATAGCCATCACCATCACCATGAACCGGCGGGCGCTGCCCCTGGCCTATGTCATCACTCTGGGCAATCAGGCGGCCGTCGGCCTGTCGGACGCGATTCTCGCACTGGCCGAAGACGAACGGGTGACGGCGATCGGGTTGCATGTGGAAGGCATCGATGATCCGGCGTGCTTTGCATCTGCGATAAAGGTGGCGCGAGCGGCCGGCAAACCGGTCGTTGCCCTGAAGGTCGGCCGGTCGGATACCGGCGCCGCCCTGACGGTCAGCCACACGGCGGCCCTGGTCAGCAGGGATGCGCTGGTCGATGCCTTTTTCGCGCGCATCGGTGTCGCCCGGGTGGAGTCGCTGCCCGTCTTGTTGGAGACCTTGAAAATCCTGCATGCCTACGGGCCGCTGCCCGGCGGTCGGGTGGCCTTCATGAGCTGTTCAGGCGGTGAGGCGGCCTTGGTCGCTGACGCGGTGGCGGAGACAGGCCTGTCACTGCCGGCACTGAATGAGGACCAGCGGCGGCGCGTGGCGGCGACGGTGCCGGATCTGGTCACGGTCAGTAATCCGCTCGACTACCACACGTTTCTGTGGGGCGACGGGCCGGCCCTGTCGGATGTCTTTGCCGCGATGATGGACCTGGACACCGATCTCACCGGGCTGATTATCGATTTTCCGCGGCCCGACCGCTGTGACGCGGCCGAGTGGTGGGTGTCGACCGACGCCCTTGCCGTCGCCCGGGATCGCTCCGACCGGCGGGCGGTGGTGGTCGCCACCCTGCCGGAGACCATGACCGACGATATCGCCGATCGGCTGATGGATGCCGACTTGGTGCCGTTGCTTGGCCTGAACGATGCCCTCGCGGCGATCGAAGCGGCCGTGGCCTTGGAACCGGTGGGGCCTTTTGAACCGCCGTCAGTCGCCCGTGCAGCCGAATTGATCCCGTCGACCAATTTGGATGAGTATCGTGCCAAGCGGCTGTTGGCCGAGCATGGGGTGCCTGTGCCGGCCGGGCGGCTCTATCTCGGTTCGGAAGAGGTGGCGGAGGCCTTTGAACATCTGAACGCGCCACTGGTCGCCAAGGCTATTGGCCCGGATATCGCCCACAAGTCGGAGATCGGCGCAGTGCGGCTTGGTCTGGACTCCGGTCCGGCGCTGCAAGATGCCGCCGAGGCGCTGGGCCGCCTGTCGGACACGCTTCTGGTGGAGGACATGGTCACCGATGGGGTTGCCGAACTGATCGTCGGCGTGACCCGTGACCCGCAATTCGGCCCGCATCTGACGATCGGTTCCGGCGGGGTGCTGGTGGAACTGGTTGCCGATAGCCGGGTGCTGCTCATACCGGCCGATGACTCCGACATTCGCGCGGCCATTCTCAGCCTTAAAGCGGCCAAACTGATTGCCGGCTATCGCGGCAAACCGGCGGGCGATCTCGACGCGGCAGTCGACGCGATCCGCGCCATTCAGGATTATGCCCTTGCCAATGGCGCGCGGCTCGTCGAACTTGATGTCAACCCGTTGATTGTCCGGCCCGCGGGCCACGGCGTCGTGGCCGCCGATGCCTTGATCCGATTCATTGAGGAGTAATGCATGTCAGAAGACGTTGTCAGAACCCGCCGCGACGGCGCCGTGCTCGAAGTGACCCTCGACCGGCCGAAAGCCAATGCCATCGATGTGGCGACGAGCCGCAAGATGGGCGAGGTCTTCGCCGGTTTTCGCGACGATCCAGACCTCAGGATCGCGATCATTACCGGTGGTGGGAGCAAGTTCTTTTCCGCCGGCTGGGATTTGAAGGCGGCGGCCGGGGGCGAGGCGGTGGATTCCGATTACGGGGTCGGCGGCTTCGGCGGCATCCAGGAATTGCCCAACCTCAACAAGCCGATTATCGCCGCCGTCAATGGCATGGCAGTGGGCGGTGGTTTCGAGCTTGCCCTGTCGGCGGACATGATTCTGGCCGCCGATCATGCAAGCTTCGCCCTGCCGGAGATCAAGGCGGGGACGCTGGCCGACGCGGCGACTTTGAAACTGCCGCGGCGCATGCCCTATCACGTGGCCATGGATCTGCTGCTCACCGGGCGCTGGATGGATGTGGCCGAAGCCCACCGCTGGGGGCTGGTCAATGAAGTCCTGCCCGCCGATCGTCTGTTGGACCGGGCCCGGGACTTGGCGCGCATGCTCGCCGCCGGCCCGCCTTTGGTCTTCGCGGCGATCAAGGAAGTGATCCGGGAGAGCGAGGACCTGCCATTTCACACCGCCTTGAAGATGACCTACGAGAAGAAATTTCCGACCGTGACCACGCTTTATTCAAGCGAGGACCAATTGGAGGGCGCGCGGGCCTTTGCGGAAAAGCGTGATCCTGTCTGGAAGGGACGATAGGTGAGGGTGATAAGACTAAATTCATTGCCGTCATCCAGCCCGCGTTGCGCCGAGTGGGCCGGTTTGAAATTGGATCACGGATCAACAGCATTTGTCATGCCCCGGCCACGACCGGGGCATCCAGTAATCACCGCGTATTGCGGCGGCCGAATTACGCTAAGGCAATGTTTTCAATAGGAAAACGCGACGCTTACTGGGTTGCCCGGTCAAGCCGGGCAATGACAATCGGGATAAGGATGATGGAGTGATTTCGCAATGTGCTACGCGGATTGGCAAAAACATTGCCTGTTGACTTATTTCCAATCAAAGCACCGGTCGACAAAAGGAGCGCCCTCATGACCCTGACCTTCGATGTCTTCTGGTCGTTTCGTTCGCCCTATTCCTATCTGGCCATGCATCGCCTCGTGGCGATCGAGCGCGACTATGACGTGACCCTCAACTTCCGGCCGGTCTATCCGATCGCCATCCGCATGCCGGGCTTCTTCGACCATGTGGATCCGCGGTGGCCGCCCTATCTCATGCACGACAGCAAACGGGTGGCCGACATGGCTGGTGTCCCGTTCATCTGGCCGAGCCCGGATCCGGTCGTCCAGGATATGGCAACGCGCGAGATCGCCGACGATCAGCCCTATATCTTCCGCCTGACCCGGCTCGGTGCCGCCGCCTGCCGGCAGGGTAGGGGGCTTACCTTCGCCGACCACATGAGCCGGCTGATCTTTGGCGGAACGAAGAATTGGCACGAGGGCGATCACATGGCCAAGGCTACTGCGGAAGCCGGACTCGACCTCGCCGAACTGGACGCCGAAATCGCCGCCGATCCGGACGGCTTCGACGCGGACATACGGGCCAATGAAGCCGACCAGGCGAAGGCCGGTCACTGGGGCGTGCCGCTGATGGTGTTTGACGGCGAGCCGTTTTTCGGCCAGGACCGGATTGATCTTCTGCTGTGGCGGATGGGGAAGGCGGGGTTGCGGGAACGGTAATTTTAATCGATCAAAAAACGCTCATTATCGAAGTACCTGGATCAGGAAACCGCTTGCCTTCTTCTTTCGCCGGCCACATCCTAAATCCCTTCCGCGGAAACCGAGGACCCGCTGATGACCGACGCCGACTGGAAACCGACCGCCTGTATCCTGTGTTACGCCAATTGCGGCGTCGAAGTGCTGACCGAGGGGCGGCGGATTACGCGGGTGCGCGGCGACAAGGCCCATGTGCGCTCCAAGGGGTATTTGTGCCAGAAGGCGCAGGCGCTGGCGCATTATCCGGCACGTAGCGAGCGGCTGACGTCACCCTTGCGGCGCCGGGCCGACGGCACGTTCGAGACTGTGAGTTGGGACACGGCGATCAGCGACATCGCCGCCAGGCTTGGCGCCATCCGCGACAAGCACGGCCCGGATTCGCTCGGCTATTATGGCGGTGGCGGCCAGGGCAATCATTCGGCCGGCGGTTATGGGATCGGCCTGTTGCGGGCCTTGGGCGGGCGGCACATTTTCTCCTCGCTGGCCCAGGAGAAATCCGGGCGGTTCTGGGTCAATGGCCGCATGTTCGGCTCGCAGAACTGCAATCAGGTGCCGCAGGTGGACGAGGCGGATCTCATAATCCTGCTCGGCTCCAATATGTGGGAGGCGCAATGCGAACCCGGCGCCCGCATTCACCTCCGGGAAATCGGCAAGGACGTGGCGCGCAAGATGATCGTCATCGACCCGGTGCGCACCAAGGATGCCGAATTCGCCGACCTGCATCTGCAGATCAAGCCGGGGACAGACACCTTTCTGCTCGGCGCCATGGTGGCGATGCTGGTGCGCGACGGCGCCGTCGACGCGGGCTTTCTCGACGCGCATACCCATGGATGGGCGGATATCCGCCCGGCGATCGACGCAATTCCCATCGATGCCTATATCGCCAAGACCGGGCTTGATCCGGCCGATGTGGAGCAGGCGGTTGCCATGATCGCCGCCGCCAACCGCATGGCCCTGCGGTCGGAACTGGGCATGGAGATGGGCCGCAATTCGACGCTCAATTCCTATCTGCACAATCTGCTATTCCTGATTACGGGCCATTTCGGCCGGCCGGGCACCCAGATGATCCATTCCTGGCTGCAGCCGCTTTTCGGCAATTCCAGGGGTGCGCATTCGGCGGTCACCGGCATGGAGGAGATTGCCGGCCTTTATCCGCCGAACCGGTTCCCCGCGGAGATCCTGAATGATCATCCCGACCGGCTGCGCGCGGTTATTGTCGACAGTTCCAATCCGGCTAATTCCGCGGCCGATACACGGCGGGTGGAGGCGGCATTGGAGGCGCTCGATCTGCTGGTCGTGATCGATATTGCCATGACGGAAACGGCGGCAAAAGCCGATTATGTATTGCCGGCGGCGTCGCAGATGGAGAAATGGGAATTCACCTATTTCGCCTTTTCCTTCCCGAAGAACTACTTTCACGTCAGGGCGCCGATTTTCGATCCCCTTGATGGCACACGGGCGGAGCCGGAAATTTATGTGGCGCTGGCTAAGGCGTTGGGTTTGATGCCGGACGATCCGGTGCTCGATGAGTTAGCCGGGCTGGCGGCGACCGATCGGCTCGGTTTCGCCCGGGCCTTCGGCGCATTGATCAAGGATAATCCGCGCTTCATGCCGGCGGCGCCGTTGATCCTGCACCAGACGCTGGGTCGGGCTCTGGGCGGGGCGGCTTCGGCGGCGATCCTGTGGCCGGGTTGTCATAATACGGCGAAGCGCCACGGCGACGCGGTACGGCGGGCACTTGGCATCGAAGCAGAGGGGCCGCTCCTTGGTGAGGCTCTATTCCAGGCGGTTCTGGACGGCCGTCATGGCACCATGTTCTCCCATCACCTGGATAACGACGTGTGGGATCTGCTCGCCAGTGCCGACGGCAAGATCCAATTGGCCATTCCTGAAATGCTGGACTGGATCGGGCGCCTGGATCCGGCGCCGGAGGCCGCCGACGAAGCCTTCCCGTTCGTCGTGTCGCTCGGCCAGAGGCGGATGTTCAACGCCAACCAGATCGTGCGCGATCCGGCCTGGCGCCGGGAGGATGAACTGGGCGGGCTCAGGGTGCATCCGGACGACCTTGCCGATCTGGGCGCAGCCGCCGGCGATTGGATCACGGTGACGACGGCGACCGGCGCATTGACGGCGCGGGCCGATGCCGATGAAAGCCTGCGCAAGGGCTATGCGGTGCTGCCGCACGGTTATGGCATGGCATTCACCTTCAAGGACGGCACGCGCATGCATGTGGGGCCGCGGATCAATCTGTTGTCGGCGAGTGATCATTGCGACCCGCTGGCTGCCACGCCGTATCACAAGAACGTGCCCGCCGCTCTCAGCCGGGCGAGCAATATCGAAGTCGACCGCTGCGAGGCGGAGGCCCGGCGGTTGGATGCCTATTTGCGGCAGGGAGCGGCGTAGATAGACGGCCGGTATCTTGGCCAATTTCGCAGTCATCCCGTGCCTGCAGCGCAACACTTTGTGCTGCGCGGCGCACGGGATGACACAGCTATTTGCTGAGGCGCGTGCTTTTCAGACTGAAGGCCAAGCAGTATGCCGACTCTCGATCGTTTATCGAGAAAATTCACGGATCGCCCTAATACCAAGGGCCACTACTGTCCGGGAAAATTTAGGGTGAGTTGATATTGGCTGGTTTGTGGGGGCGGCTTGTTGGTTGGTTTGATGAGATGGTTTATCTCGCATAGATTGAAGATGTAATTTGTTGTTAGTGCGGCGATGCGTTTGAGGGGGATTTTGATGCGGTTTTTCTGGTGTAGTTTTTTGAGCAGCACATAGGCGATCAGGGCGGTGATGATCTGGACCATGATGGCCTTTGGATGTTTGGCCAGGAAGCGTTTGATCTTGAGGTTCTGCTTGATCCACTTGAAGAACAGTTCGATCTGCCAGCGGCGTTTGTAGAGGTCGGCGATGTCTTCGGCGGAGCGCTCGAAGTCATTGGTGATGAAGGCCAGTTCGCGGCCCTTGTCTTCGTCGAAGATCTCGATGCGGCGTAGTGGTTTGGGATATTTGCGGCCCGGCTGGCCGGCCAGAATGACGGTCTGGTCGGCGACGACCAAGGAATTGTAGTGGGGGGTTGCGGCCTGCACGTCATAGGCCAGGTTTGACTTCGGCCGGGTGACGAAGACGGCTCCGGCGGCCTCGATGTCGGCCCAGAATTGGGCATTATTATAAGCCCGATCAAACACATAGGTCTGCCCGGCGGCAACCGGCAACTGCTCACACATGCGGCTGTCATGCAGTCGTGCCGGAGTGATCTGGAACCAGGTTGGGCACTGGCTGTCGGGATCATAAATCAGATGCAGCTTGATGGCGCTATTGTTGAAGCGATAGCGCATGGCCTTGTGGGTTTTGGCGAACAGGGCCAGGGTTGTTGAATCCAGGATTTTCACCAACTTACCGACCCCCTTGCCGGTTTGCGGCGCGGTCTCGTTGATGAGCAGGGACAAAATGTCTTCAAAGACACCTATCGGGCGTGCTGCGTTGGCGTCGGAAAGTGTTGACCGCTTCATCCCGGCCGCACGCAGATGATAATGGCGCGCCGGCGAGGCATTGAAGGAGGCTTCAAGATCGCGCAGGCTCGTCTGACCGGACAATTGCGCATAAATCATCACCACAAGATGGTCGAAGGTGGAAAACCGCTTGCACCATTTATCGCTCTTGTGAGTTGCAACGAGCGTGTTGATCCGACGACGGGGAAGGCTCTTTATGATCTGCTGAAAAAGGCTTATGGTCATCTTCGGGTCCGTTTTTCGAGGTTGGCTGAATCGTTGTTTTGACACTGTGATTCTACCATAAACTCCTCAAACAATGGACCTTTTTAAAGGTATCAAACTATTTTCCCGGACAGCAATGGCCCTTGGTATAAGAGCTCGATTCAAAAGTCTCTTCATATTTTCAATGGGTTATGAGACACCATCTGCGGTGTCAAAGCGCCTTGACGATGGATTGGCATCGCCCGCGGCACTTTTCCTGGCATCTGGCATCTCCTAACCCATTGAAAACACAAACATACTTTTAAATCGGGCTCTAAAGCGACACGCCGTTCTTGACCACCATCCGATGGTTCTTCTTCTCCGCGACCATGGAGATGTCCTCAATCGGATCGCCGTCGACGATCAGGAGATCAGCAGCCTTGCCGTCGGCGATGGTGCCCCGATCGCTCAGTTGCATCAGATCGGCGCCGTTGCGGGTCGAGATGATCAGTGCGTCGGCGGCCGTAATGCCGATATCGACCATATAGGCCAGTTCCATGGCGTTTTCGCCGTGATAATTGAACGGCGTGCCGGCATCGGTGCCCATGGCGATCTTGCCGCCGGCATCGTAATAGGCCTTGATCGACTGGCGATGGCGGTCGATCACGCGCTCGCTCTTTTCGATCACATAGTCGGGCACGCCCTTCTCCTTGTGGGCCAGGATATTGCGCACGGCCGCCAGGGTGGGCACGAGATATGTCCCGCGTTCATTCATTTCGGAGATACAGCGGTCGTCCATGAAGATGCCGTGTTCGATGGAATCGACACCGGCGCGCACCGCGTTCAAGATGCCTTCGCCGCCCTGGGCGTGGCTGGCGCAGGTGCGGTGGAACCGGTGGCCCTCATGAACGCCGGCGGTCAGTTCTTCCGGCGAATAATGGGCGTCTTCCGGGTTGACTCCGGGGGTCATGACGCCGCCGGTGGCCATGATCTTGATGAGGTCGGAGCCGGCGTGGATCTGTTCGCGCACCGCCTTGACGACTTCGTCGACGCCGTCGGCCACCCGGCCGTTCTTGTTGCCATGGCCGCCGGTCATGCAGATAATCCGGCCCGAGGCGCGAATGGTCGGGCCGCGCTGGCGGCCGGCATTGCAGGCATCGCGCACGGCGAATTCCAGATAATCCCGGCCGCCGCAATCGCGCACCGCAGTGATGCCGCCAGAGAGCGACATCTGCGCATGGTCGAGGATGCGCATGGTGATCTCACCGGGCGTCAGGCGGTCAATTGCGACCATCGGATTGGCCTCGCCGGCGTAGCAAAGATGAATATGGCAATCGACCAGGCCCGGCAGCACAGTGCCGCCGGCAGTGTCCACACGATCGCCGGCATAGCCATCGAATTCAGCGAGCGGCGCGACGCGGGTGATCGTGTCGCCGTCGACCAGCACCCCGTGGTCGTTCAGTATCTCGCCGGTTCCATCAAAGATCCGCCCGCCGGCATACAACGTCGTCATCCGTTCCGTTCCTGTCTTCCCTGTTGGTGGCCCCGATCCTTCTATACCCGATGAATGAACTCCCAGGGAGACGTTTCGCTGTTTTCCTCAATTTCGATTTCGATAAGACAGGGGACATCGGCGGCGACGGCGTCGCTTAAGACCGGTCGCAGCGCCTCGGGGCTCGCCACCCGATGGGCCGTCATGCCAAAACTGTCGGCAAGTTTCAGGAAATCCGGATTTTGCAACTCGGAGCCGTGGACCCGGCCGTCGAACAAGCGTTTTTGATCGCGGCGCACATTGCCGAAGGCGTTGTTGTTAAAGACCAGGGCGACGACGCCGATATTGTGTTGCATGGCGGTCGCCAATTCCTGAACGCCGAACATGAAGCCGCCATCGCCGTTGAGGGATATGACAGGCTTGTCGGGATGGGCGACCTTGACGCCAAGCGCGGTCGGATAGCCGAAACCTAATGTGCCCTGATAACCCGACGAGACGAAGGTGCGCGGCGCGTAAGTCGGATAACCGTAATAGGCGGTAAAGCCCATCTGCGAGATTTCCTCGACCAGAAAACCATCGCGGGGCAGAAGCGCGCGAATGACGTCGAGATAGGCCATTTGCGGCTGGATCTTCTCGATCTGCCGGCGGGCGTCGGCCTTGATTTCGGCGAAATTTCGACGACCATTCAGGGGGGATACGCCGCGCTCCTTCAGAGCGGCCGTCAGCGCGTTGGCGCCCGTCGCCGCGTCGGTGACCAGGCCGACATGGGGGACCAGTCGCTGCATCTCGACCGGATCGATGTCAATGCGGATCAGATGCGGCGGCGCCTCGGGACGTTCCACCAGTTTCATCATGCCCGACCAGCGCATATAGGGCAATTCCAGGCGGCTGCCGATGCCGATCAGCACGTCGACCTCCGGCCACATGTCATAGGCGGCAACCGATGAGATTGCCAGATCATGGTCATCGGGCACGACACCCTTGCCGCCGCGAAAGGCGGTGACGGGCGCGTTCAAGGTCTCCGCCAGATTGCGGATTTCGGCGCCGGCATGCTGCGCGCCGCCGCCGGTCATGATCATCACCTGCTTGGCATTGGCGATCAGGTCGACCGCGCGCGCCAAGGTGCCGGGATCGACATTGAGCTTGAGGTCGCTGGAGGACGGCGGCAGGTCGTCCACGTCCTCGCGCCAGGCCATGGTGTTCCAGCACATTTCGAGCGAGACCGGTCCCGGCCGGCCTGACAGCATCTTGCGGAATGCCTTGTTGACGGCGGCCGGCGCATCGGCCGGCCGGTCGATCCGCTCGGCACCCTTGATCAGGGAGCGCAGGGTGGCCAATTGGTCTGGCAGTTCGTGCAGATGGCCGCGCAATTTACCGAGAAATGGCGAGGGGACCTGGCCGGTGAGGCACAATACCGGCGCATTGGCGCCGAAGGCGGTGCATAAAGCCGCCGTGGTGTTGAGAACGCCGGGGCCCGGCACCACGGAATAGACGCCCGGCCGTCCCGTGGATCGGGCATAGCCATAGGCCATATAGGCGGCCGCCTGTTCATGGCGCGTGGCGATGGTTCGGATGGCATTTTTATTGCGGGCGAGCGCATCGAAGATCGGATAGGTCTGTACGCCGGGCAGGCCGAATACCGTATCGACGCCATTGGCGATCAAGGCTCGGACAATGGCGTCTCCGCCGGTTATCCCGTCACGCATGGGCTGGTACTCCGCAACACGAGCCGCAACAATGACCGTTGACGCTCTTAAGAAAACGGGATGCCGGCCAATGGCGGCCGGCCCGCAGGCTCCGTCCTACACTGGTGACGCTGCAAAGAACATATCGTTATGCCGAACAGCGTTAAGGCCTATAGTAACCCGTCAGTCGCTTACCCCTTGGCCGATATGCTCCAATTGGCGCAATTCCTTGCGCAGGATCTTGCCGACCGGCGATTTCGGGACTTCGTCGACAAAGGCGATATGGCGGGGCAGCTTGTAGCTGGTCAGCGACTTCTTGCAATGGGCGACGATGTCGTCGGCGGTCAGGGCCGGGTCCTTCTTGACGACGAAGGCTTTCGGCACCTCGCCGGACTTTTCGTCCGGCACGCCGATGACGCCGACCTCGGCGACGCCGTCGAGCTTGGCGATGGTGTCCTCCAGTTCGTTGGGAAAGACATTGAAGCCGGAAACCAGGATCATGTCCTTCTTGCGGTCGACGATCTGCAGATAGCCGTCATCGTCCATCACGGCAACGTCGCCGGTATAGAGCCAACCGTCCTTCTTGGTGGCCGCCGTTTCCTCCGGACGGTTCAAATAGCCCTTCATGATATTGGCGCCCTTGGCGATTAACTCGCCCGGCTCGCCGCGCGGCACGTCATTGCCTTCTTCATCGACAATCCGCACATCGATGCCCGGCAGCGGGATGCCGATATGATTGAGCTTGGCGCCGCCGACCGGACTGTAGGAGACCGCGCAGGAGCTTTCAGTCAGCCCGTATCCCTGGTTGATCTCGACACCGGTATGGTCTTTCCACGACAAGGCGACGGCCTCGTGCAGGGCGGTGCCGCCGGCGACGCAATAGCGCAGCTTTTTCACCACGTCCTTGGTGAACCAGGGCTCGTGCAACAGGCCCGCAAACAGGGTATTGACGCCGGGAATGAGGGTGATGTCGTAGTTCTCGAAGGCCGGTTTCACATTGGTCAGCGGTCGCGGATTGGGGATCAGGACCGCGTGGGCGCCATTCAGCATGCCGTTCATCACGCAGACCGTGAAAGCGAAGATGTGATAGAGCGGCAGGACCACCAGCGACACGCCCTGTTCGCCGTCGGGATAGATTTCGCTACCGGTCGCGGCGGTCATCTGCAGCGCATTGGTAATGATGTTGTGGTGGCTGAGTTCGGCCCCCTTGGCCCGGCCCGTTGTGCCGCCGGTATATTGAAAGACCGCCGATTGGTGCGGGTCGATACCGGCCGTGTAGGTCGAGAGCCGCACGCCGCCATCGAGATGCGCCTGGCCCTGCGCCAGAGCGTCGATAAAGTCCACCGTCGGCGTCGACATTTTGGGGATCATCTTGCGGGCATATTTCAAGACGAAGCCGACGATCATCTTTTTCATCGGCGGGAAAAAGTCGACGAGCGACATCTTGATGACATGCTTGACCTTGGTCCTGGCGATCACGTGGTCGACCTTGTCGCCGAACAGGTCGATGATGATGAGGACCTTGGCGCCGGAATCCTGGAGCTGAAACTCCATCTCCGATTCCGTATAGAGCGGATTGACATTGGTGCAGATGCAGCCGGCCTTGAGGGCGCCGAAGACGGCGATCGGATAATCGACACAATTGGGCGACTGCACGGCCACCACGTCGCCCTGCTGCAACCCGCAAACCTCGCGCAGATAGGCGGCGAGCGCGTCGGAATGGGCGTCAAGCTCGGCATAGGTGATGGTCGCCGAGGCGCCGTTCGGCAGCAGGGTGGTCAATGCCGGTCGGGGACCGAAATCCTTGGCGGCGACCACCGGAAATTCCGACAGCAGGGATAGCGGCAGATTGTTGGAATCGAAGGACTTGGCCTCCTCGGAGTAGAACTTCTCCCAGGGGCGATCCGCAGCATTGGCGCTAATGTCAGAGCACATGAATTTTCCTCCCGGCATTTTGGTTCGGCCAGCCGGTTGTCGTTACAGCCAGTGCGGGCATAACCTGTGCGTTTTCCAAAATCATATCATGGCCATCGGGCCTGTCAGCCCTTTCTATACGCTCTCCTCGACCAGTTCCGGATAGCCGAACAGGGCCGGCGTGCCGCCGGTATGCAGGAAGATGACGGTATCGCCGGGATCAAAGTGCCGCTCCTTGACCAGGGAGATTAATCCGGCCATGGATTTTGCCGTATAGGTCGGGTCGAGCAAAATGCCTTCATGGTAGGCAGTCAGCCGGATCGCCTCCCGGACATCGTCCGTCAGCAAACCATAGCCGCCGCCAAAGGCCCGGTCGTCGACCCGGATGTCGTCGCCGGTGACGCAGTCCGGCCGGCCGATCATGTCGGCAACCATTTGGGCGCGCTTGGCGACACGGTCGAATTGCGGCGCGGCCATTCGGCGGACACAAAAGCCACAGACTTGTATGTCGGTGCCAAGGGCCCGTAGACCGACCAGCATGCCGGCATGGGTGGAGGCGCTGCCCGAGGGCAGGACGATGGCGGCCGGGGTCAGGTCCAGGCGGTCCAAATCCGCCTTCAATTCCTCCGCGGCGCGGACATAGCCCAGGGCGCCCAGCGGCGGATGGTCGAGCGGGGCGAGCGGGATGACATAGGGTTTGCGGCCTTCGGCGCGCAAGGCTTCGGCGCGTTGATAGAGGGCATGGTCGGCACCCTCCTCGTCCTCGCCCTCCGGGTAGATTGTGATCTCGGCCCCCATCAGCCGCACCAGCATGGGATTGCCGGACGTGTCGTAATCCGGGCGTCGGCCGGCGACCCGTTTTTCCAGTTGCACCTCGCAATCGAGTCCCAATTTGCGGGCAGCGGCGACTGTGGTGCGCACGTGATTGGACTGGGTGGCACCGGTGGTCAGCAGGATATCGGCACCCTTGTCGACGGCGTCGCCGATATAAAATTCAAGCTGCCGCGCCTTGTTGCCGCCGAAGGCGAGGCCGGTGCAGTCGTCGCGCTTGATCCACAGATTGGGGCCGCCCAGTGCGCCGCTCAAATTCGGCATCGGCTCCAACGGTGTCGGGCAATGAGCGAGATCGACGCGCGGGAAACGTTCGGTCAGCATGCGGGCATGGCTCCTCCCCGGACGGATGTCGTCGCCGGAGCAATTCGATCAATCCTGATCCCGGAGCGACGGCGGCGGCGAGACAATGCCTCATTGTCAATCAATTCGGTGAGGAGGACGCGCGCGGTCATGCGAAGCGGCCATAGTCGATCGGCTGGTGCCGGTCGAGGGATCGGTCAACCGGGAGCAGGGGGTATTTCAGGCCGGTGGCGCAATTATAAAGCACCACCTGCGCGTCGCGACCGATGCGCCCGTCCGCCAGGGATTGTTTATAGGCCGCATAGGTCGCCGCCCCTTCCGGACACATCAGGAAACCTTCGCGGCGGGCGACCTCCGCCAGGCATTGCTCGATTGCCGCGTCGGAGACCGCGATGGCGAAGCCGCCCGATTGGCGGACCGCGCGCAGGATCAGGAAATCGCCGACGGCCTGCGGCACCCGGATGCCGCTGGCAATGGTGTGGGCATTCTCCCAGCGCGGCGCATGTTCGACGCCGTTCTCGAAGGCCTTGACCATGGGCGCGCAGCCCTCAGCCTGGACGGCGATCATTTTCGGACGCTTTGAGCCGATAAAGCCGATCGATTCAAGCTCGTCGAAGGCCTTCCACATGCCGATCAGGCCGGTGCCGCCGCCGGTCGGATAGAAGATCGCATCCGGCAACTGCCAGTCGAGCTGCTCGACCAGTTCCAGGCCCATCGTCTTCTTGCCCTCGATGCGATAGGGCTCCTTCAGCGTCGAGGTATCGAACCAGCCGACCGTCTCCCTGCCGTCGCCGACGATCTTGCCGCAATCGTCGATCAGGCCGTTGACGCGGTAGACGTCGGCACCCTGGATATCCATTTCCGAGACATTGGTCTCTGGCGTGTCTTGCGGGCAGAAAATGGTCGATTTCATGCCCGCCTGGCTGCAATAGGCGGCAAGTGCGGCTCCGGCATTGCCGTTGGTGGGCATGGCCATGTGTGTAATGCCCAGTTCCTTGGCCATGGAGACGGCCATGACCAGGCCCCTGGCCTTGAAGGAGCCGGTGGGCAGGCGGCCTTCATCCTTGACCAGAATATCGCCGGTGACGCCGAGATCGCGCGCGATCGCCGGCAGGGGAATGACCGGGGTCATCGCCTCGCCGAGGCTGACGATATTTTCCGTTCGCCGGACCGGCAGCAATTCGCGATAACGCCATAGATCGGCCGGCCGGGCTGCAAGCTTATCCTTGGTCAGGGCGCCGCGTATGCCGTCGAGATCATAGCGCACCATAAGCGGTTTACCGGCCGCCGACAGATTGTACACCCGGTCGGCCGGATAATGTTCCCCGGTATAGGCGCATTCCAGATGGGTGACGAAGGTCGGACGGTCTTCGGTCAGGTTGAGATCGTGCAGCATATTGGCCTTTCGAAAGCGCGGGTCGGCCGGACTTCGGCGGTGGGCGATCGGCTGCCGTCGTGGACGGCACGACCGGAAAGGACCTGGCAATTGCCGCCAAAGCATCCGCCGTCATCCCATGTGCCATATGCCGCGCGGCGCACGGGGTGACGCTGAATTACACGGGACGACACAGCGTGTTTCAGACGTGACTTTCACCAAGTTCTAACCTGACAAAGGCAGGCAGTCGGGGCCGATCGGGTCGAAGTACTTGTAGCCGAGGATGAATTCCCGGTGGCCGAGGTCTTCCGACCGTGTTTCGTGGCCCGAGGCGATCGCGATCGCCAGGTCTCTGATTTCACGGCCGACATCGTCCAGTGTGCCGTCGCCGGCGAGGATGCGACCGGCATCCACATCCATGTCGTCGGCCATGCGGGCAAAGGTGTGCGGATTGGCGCAGACCTTGATGACCGGAGAGATGGCGGACCCGACCACCGAACCGCGGCCGGTGGAGAACAGGATGATCTGCGCTCCGCAGGCGATCAATTCGGCGATCTCCGTATTGTCGTTGATATTGGGAAAACCGTAGCGGGCCTCGCCGTCGGGCACCACGTCCAGAAGATAGAGACCGCCGGCCGGCGGTATGTCGCCGGGCTTCAGAAGTCCGCTGATTTTTGAATCGCCTGACTTGGCATAGGCGCCGAGCGATTTTTCCTCGATCGTGGTTAACCCGCCGTCGGCGTTGCCGGGGGCGAAGCTGGAATAGCCGAAGGCCCGGTAGTAGCGCGCGGCCTTTTCCACGCTGGCGCGCAACGCCCAGCCCAGTTCCGGGGTCACCGCGCGGTCCTGCAACACTTGTTCGCAGCCGATCAGTTCACCGGTTTCCTCAAAGATGCAGGCGGCGCCGTCGGCAACCAGCAAATCGAAGGCACGGCCGATGCCCGGATTGGCGCTGAGCCCGCTGGTGCCGTCGGATCCACCGCAGATGGTGCCGATCACCAGGTCATCGATCGCCATGGGCACGGTTTCGGTACCGGCGATTTCGGCGAGCATACCAACCACGCGGGCCCGTCCCTCATCGATCGTCGCCCGTGTGCCGCCCCGTTCTTGGATCACCAGGGTCTCCACCGGGCGCCCGGTTGCGGCGATTTCCGCGCGCAGGCCGTATTTATCGAATCCCTCGCAGCCCAGCGATACCAAGAGCACCGCGCCGACATTGGGATGGGTGCACAGGCGCCGCATCATCGCTTCGGCATAATCGTTCGGGTAGCATCCGGGAAAGCCGATCAGATGTACCGGATCGCCGTCACTGGCATGTACGATCCGTCGGGCCACATGATGGGCACATTCCACCAGATAGGCGACCGCGACCACATTGCGGATCCCCTTGCGGCCGTCCGACCGCAGATAGCCTCTCATGATTCCGCCTCCCCTCCTTCCGCCCGCCGGCGTGCCGCATCCAGCGTATAGGTCTCTATATAGTCGCTTTTTAAGTTGTGGGTATGGACAATTTCACCCGGCGCAATATCGGCGGTCGCCGATCCGATCGGCGCGCCATGCTTGAAAACCTGGTCGCTGGCGGCGATGGGGAACCGGGCGATCTTGAATCCGGTCGGCGCGTCCCGGTCGAGTTCCGCCTGCACACCGTCGATCAATAGCCGCGTGCCGGCCGCGATCGCGGTGCCGGCAACGCAGACATTGTCGGTGGGGCGTAACAACAATAGCCGTTTGTCGAGCATGGGGCGTCCCGTTCTATAGCCTGGCAATGGCTGCATTATTGATGAAATCCCAAGCCAGGTCGATACCGGGTCCGGGCTCCTGAGGCGGTTGTGCGACCCCGTCCTTGATCGGCAGCGGCGCCTTTGGGTCGATGGCGAAATGTTCCGCCGGCGCACGGCGTTCGATATCTCGCCGGAACACCGGCCTAATCCGGTTCAATGAACAGGCACCATGCATTAGAACTTACCGAATTTTAGATAAGCCTGTTGCGGGTCCTCGCCGGCGAGAATAGCCGTGCGCACCTTGTTTTCGGAATTGACCGCCTGTTCCGACTTGGTGACGACTTCTTCTGCGATCGCTTTCGGTATGACGACCAGGCCGTCGCGGTCGCCGAGGCAATAGTCGCCCGGATAAATGGTGACCGGATCGATGGTGATCGGCACGTCGAAACCATCGGGCAGCCACATGCCGACGATGTCGCGGGGCGTGAACCCGTCGCACCAGGCCTGGAACCCCATCTTGACGAGGAATTCCACATCGCGGATGGCGCCGGACGTAACGCAGCCGCGCACGCCTTTCAATTGAAGGGCCTCCGCGGATAGTTCGCCCATATGGGCGACGGTGCGGTCATTGGGCTGGGAGATCCAGACATGGCCGGCCTTGGCCTTCGACAACAGGCCGGTCCAGGCAAGCAGGGTCTCATGGGCATCGGCGCCGCGGTCGATATGCCCGGTGACGGTAAAGGCCGGTCCGGCCAGCACCTTGTCGGGGAGGATCGGCCGGATCGATTGCGGCAGCGTGAAGTTATCGAGGCCCATGGCTCGCATGACATCGTGGACGACGCCGCTGTAACAGGCTTCCAGGCGGGCTGTGAGCGGATCGTCCATGGGTTATCCATCCTCTTTGACCGGCATGATCAGGCCTGGGCGGCGTCTGCGCCTTCGCCGGTCGCATCGGTGCCATCGGGATTTTGCAGCAACGGCGATTTTTCAATCGAATTAAATCGGAAAACTCGACTATAACAAAGCCGAAACCGCACCGATCGGACCGTATTTTCAAAAGGAAGAACCATGGCCGGCCGACTGACCGGAAAGAAAGCACTTCTCACCGCCGCCGGCCAGGGTATCGGCCGGGCGACGGCGGAACTCATGATCGCCGAGGGCGCGACCGTTTTTGCCACCGACGTGGACGGTGACAAACTCGCGGGCCTCGATGGTGCCCGCACGCAAACACTGAATGTCCTGGACGGGGCTGCGATCGGCGCGCTTGCGGAGGAGCTTGGCGCGGTCGACATCCTGTTCAACTGCGCCGGTTTTGTTCACAACGGCACGATCCTGGACTGCGAGGAGGCCGATTGGGACTTTTCCTTCGACCTCAACGTCAAGGCCATGTATCGCATGATCAAGGCGTTTTTGCCGGCAATGCTGGCCGCCGGCGGCGGATCGATCGTCAATATGGCCTCGGTAGCGTCCAGCGTTATGGGCGTGCCGAACCGGTTCGTCTATTCGGCCTCCAAGGCGGCGGTGATCGGCCTCACCAAGGCGGTGGCGCGGGATTTCGTCACGAAAGGAATCCGCTGCAACGCGATCTGCCCGGGAACCATCCATTCTCCCAGCCTGCATGAGCGTATGGCGGCGGGCGGCGACTATGAAAACACGGTGAAATCATTTGTCGCCCGCCAACCGATGGGACGCATCGGTACGGCGGACGAAGTCGCCGAGCTTGCCGTCTATCTCGCCGGCGACGCTTCGGCCTTCACGACCGGCCAAATACATATCATCGACGGGGGCATGGCCGGGTAGCCGCAGTCCCGACCATGGCGGGTGGTGTGCCCGATCGGCGGCAGTTTCGGCTTGTTGATTTTCGGTTGGCAGCTTGATCTGATCGGGCTGGAGATCGGCTATCGGGGATGCCGGCAGGACGTGGTGGCCGGATCAGGTTTTTCTCAGATAGCCATTTGGTGCGTAAGTGGCGTTGGGGCCGAACATGTCGCAGAGTTCGGTAGCGATTTCGTAGATCCCGGGATTGTCCGCCTGAAAGGCGGCAATGGCCCGGTTCGGCCCGCCGTCATAGCGCTCAGACAGGCCGAGTTCGTCCAGCACGCCGTCCTCCATGACCAGCAGATCCCCTGAAGTCATGTGGCGGGCCAGGAATTTGAGCGCGGCGCTGCAGCCGTCAAATGTATGGGCCGAATCCTCGGTAATGAACCAGGGGTGCGGGGCATTCGTCAGGCCATGGCTTTCAAATGCCGCCTCCAGGTTCATTACATCGCCTTTGACGAAAGTGATGCGCGGGTCGGAAAAGGTATCGGGCGGCTTCAGATCGATCGTGTAGATGTGCGCGTCGAGACCGTAGATCTGCGCCAGATCGGCCAGGAGCAGCGCGCCACCGCCGGAATGGGTACCGATCTCGATGATCGTTTTCGGCTTCAGATCCCAAATCGCCTTGTAATAGACGGCCATGTCGATCGGGCTCTTGATGCAGCGCACATCACGATAGGTGTAGCGCAGGGACCCCTCCTGGTAATCGTTCAGGAAGCCGGAGGGAAAGGCGGTTTCGAAAGTGCGTGCCACCGGCTCGGCGCTGTTCGGGCCGGACGGCTTGAAGAAGTAGACGCCGCTCCAATCCATGGGGATCATGTCCGGCAGGTCTTCGTTGCGGCTTGAGAAGAAATCCTCAACGGCGCCGCGGCAGGCGGGAAGCACGCCCCAGTCATCGATGATGACGACGCCTCCCGGCACCACCCGGTCATAGAGCGCGGTCAGGGCATCCATGGTTGATTCATAAAGATCGCCGTCGAGGCGCAAGAGGGCCAGGTGCCGTGACGGTGTGTCCTGGAGCGTATCCTTGAACCAGCCTTTCAGAAAATGGACGGTCTCGTCGAGGAGGCCGTAAGCCTTGAAATTCGCCTTGACCTCGTCCAGCGAGACGGCGAGTTCGGGATATCGCGACTTGTCCAGGCTCAAGCCCTTGTCCTGGAGCAAAGTCGATTCGGGGACGCCGTCGAAACTGTCGGCGACAATAATTTTCCGGCCGGCCATGCCGTGGTTCTTAAGGTAGCCGGCCATGAAGATGCAGGCGCCGCCGCGCCAGACGCCGCATTCCATCAGGTCGCCGGGGACGGCTTTTTTCCGCACCAGATCCAGGCAGCGATGCAGGCCGTCGAGGCGTTTGCGCCCGATCATGGTGTGGCTGAAACCGGAATTGTGGATATCGCGGTCGAGAAATCGGCCGATCTGGCGGGCTTCACTCAATGCCTTGTAGCGGTCAGCCCTGGCAGTGCGGATATCGTGATAGACGCCGTAGTCGAACGATTCCCCGCCGCGCAAACAGTCGCGCAGGTAGATCAGGCGAAGTTCGTCATCAAGATAGATTTCATTCAGCAGGCAGCGTTTCAGCAGGTCCAGATACATGCGGATCCGAATCGGAAATATTACGTAATAGCGCGTATTATTATAGACTTAGCAACTCGGTTGGTGGTTGGCGAGCGCTTTTTGTGGATTGACAGGCCTGCACCGCGCCGCGGGCAAACAGGCGCGACATCCACCACTCATGACAATTCCGGTCAATTGAATCACTTTCCGCGCAATCGGGTGTAAATATCTGATTTTTCTGGTGTTTGCCAATCCATCAACTAATTTGTAAAAAGCCGTGAATTCCTGGTCGATAATTTGAAGTTATCTGAGGATAGTCAGACATATTTCTGTTTTTCCATAATATTCTCTATTTTTGCTCATCTTTCCGACATTTGTTAAAGAGAAGAATTTCTTAAATAGATATCACGTTTACCGACGTATAAGTGAATTTATATAAATACTGAATTTGACTGCTTCAGGAAACGGCCCGAATTTGGCGGGCGGTCTTCCGGCTTGACGCCCGGCTAGGCCGTTGCCATGTTCATGCAAAGCCCCGGATTGCGGTCGATCGTCGTGCAGACAGAGCAACATGAATTCCCGAACGCCGTGCGCCAGGCCCTGCCGTCAGTGGTCAGCCTGCGCAGCATCGTGCCCGACGATGCCTATACGGCCGACATTTTGGGCACTGAGCGGACCGGCTACGGGGTCATCATTCGCAAGTCCGGCTTGATCCTGACCATCGGCTATCTGACGGCCGAGGCGGAGACGATCTGGATCACCACCAGCGACGGCCAGGCCCTGCCGGGGCATGTCATCGCCTATGACTTCGAAACCGGATTCGGCCTGGTGCAGGTCCTGGCGCGGGTCGATCTGCCGGCGATCCCCATAGGACGCTCCGGCGCGGCGAAAATCGGCGACGAAGTGGTGGTGGCCGGCGGGGGCGCGGAGCCGCAGATCGTGGCGGCAAAAATCGTCGCCCGGCAGGCTTTTGCCGGCTATTGGGAATATGCCATCGACGATGCGCTGTTCACGTTTCCGGCGCATCCGCATTGGGGCGGGACGGCGGTCATCAACCTTGCCGGGGAATTGATCGGCATCGGTTCGCTTTTGGTGCAAAGCGCCGGCGAGGATGACGATGCGGACGATATCAACATGGTGGTGCCCGTCGATCTCTTGGAGCCGCGGCTTGAGTCCTTGCTGACTACCGGCCGGGCGGATGACGAGGCGCGGCCATGGCTGGGCGTGTTTGCCACGGAGGTGTCCGATCAGGTCGTCATCGTCGATGTCGCGGCCCGCGGGCCGGCTGACCAGAGCGATGTCGGTCAGGGCGACGTGGTGCTGGCGGTGGGCGGTGTCCAGGTCGAGGATCTGGGCGATTTTTATCGCCGGGTCTGGGCGCTTGGTCCGGCCGGGGTCGATGTGCCGCTATTGATCAGCCGTGATGGCGATACGATGACCATCCACGTGCGATCGGCGGACCGCAATTCATTCCTCAAGGCGCCGATGACGCACTGATACCAACGGCGGCAACAGCCGGGAGCCGGTCCAATCCTACCAATCGTCATCAAATAGCGGATCGGCCGGAACGCAACGATAACCGGCGAAACACCGATTGGTGTCGCGGGTTGGAACCCAATAGGGATCGAGCCGTTCCCCGGCGCCGCAAAAGGCGATATTCACCACCACCCGCTCATAAACATTGCGTCCCGAACCCAATATGATGGCGCCATGCTGCTGTA
This sequence comes from Rhodobiaceae bacterium, assembly GCA_965224185.1. Taxonomy (GTDB): domain Bacteria; phylum Pseudomonadota; class Alphaproteobacteria; order Rhizobiales. Next base: position 3,708,907 of record OZ245042.1, read on the forward strand.
CCATGGCCTGTGTCCGCGCGCAGGATTGTCGCAAGCTATCGGGCCGCGCTTCGGCGACCGCGGTCGACAGGGCCAGGGCAAACGGCAGCAAAATCGCAAGTCGCTTCATTTGGATCTCCATCGGCGCAAGCAATCCGGATCATAGGCGCCGAATGGGCCGAAAGTGTGAACCCGCGCGTGGTCGACCGCCGGTGAATCCGCCGCCTATCCGCGCAGGGTCCCGCCGGTCGCCTTGACCACTTTGTCGACCACCTTGGCGCCGGCCGCATCGATCTCGGCATCGGTCAGGGTCTTTTGCGTCGGCTGCAGGGTCACCTCGATGGCCAAGGACTTCTTGCCGGGCTCGATTCCGGCGCCCTCATAGAGATCGAAGACCGCTACATCGGTGATCAACGTCTTGTCGGCGCCCTTGGCGGCGCGCAGCAGGGCCTGGGCCTCGGTATCGGCATCGACCAGGAAGGCGAAGTCGCGACGCACGGGCTGCAGGTCGGAAGCGTTGAGCACTGCCTTGGCCTTGGTCGCCTTGGCGCGCGGCGCCGGCAGGGTCTCCAGGATGATTTCGAAACCGACCACCGGGCCGTCGACGCCCAATCGGTCGAGCAGGCCGGGATGCACCTCGCCGAAGGTGGCAAGCACGTTCGGCCCGAGCCGCAAAACGCCCGACCGGCCGGGATGGTACCAGGCCGGGGCGTCGCGGCTGACTTGCGCATTGGCGACCGGGACCCCGAGATCGTCCAGGACCGCGATGGCATCGGCCTTGGCATCGAATGCATCAACCGCCGCGCCATTGCCGGCCCAATGGCGGCCGGCGCCGTCGATTGCCGCGGTCCCCCGGCGAATGCCGGTTGCCGCCGTTTTCTGGTCGTCCGGCCGGTCGCCGCCATAGACCTGGCCGACCTCGAAGATCGCCAGGTCGGCGAAGCCGCGATCATAGTTGCGCTGGGCCGCGGCAAGAAGGCCCGGCAGCAGGCTCGGACGCATGTCGGACATATCTTCCGTCAGCGGATTGGCGAGTTTCAGCGCCGGTCCGCCGCCGCCAAAGGCTTCCGCCTCGCCGGCTGACACGAAGGACCAGGTCACCGCTTCCACCATGCCGCGGGCGGCAAGCGCCCGCTTGGCGCGCCGGGTGCGGATCTGTATCGGCGTCAGGATCTTGGCGCCGACGCTGCCGTGGGCTTCCAGGGGCATCAACGGGATTTTATCGACACCGACGATGCGCACCACTTCCTCGACCAGGTCCGCCTTGCCGTGGATATCGGGCCGCCAGGTTGGCACGGCCACCTTAAATTGTTCGCCGCCGCCCGACACCCAAAAGCCGAGCCGGCTCAGAATGGCCTTCATTTCAGCGGGCTGCACGTCGAGCCCGGAAAGGCGTTTCACTTCGGCAAGCGGGAAATCGAGGATCAATTCAGGCTCCGGCGGCCTGCCGGCGCGGATTACCTGGCTCGGCTCGCCGCCGCACAGATCCATCACCAATTTGGTGGCGTGCTCGATGCCCGGCTCGACAAAGGCCGGATCAACGCCGCGTTCGAAGCGGTAGCGGGCGTCGGAATCGATGCCCGTGCGGCGGCCGGTCTCGGCGGTGCGCAGGGGATCGAAATAGGCGCATTCGATCAGCACGTTCTTGGTGATGTCGGTGCTGCCGGAGGTTTCGCCGCCCATGATGCCGCCGAAGCCGAGCACGGCGGCATCGTCGGCGATGACGCAGTCGGACGGCTCCACCTCATAGGTCTTGCCGTCGAGCGCCAGATAGCTTTCGCCCTTCTTGCCCAGGCGGGAATGAATGGTGCCGGTAATCTTATCGGCATCATAGACATGGAGCGGCCGGCCGCGGTCATAGGAGACGTAATTGGTGATATCGACCAGGGCGTTGATCGGCCGCAAACCGATCGCCAAGAGGCGCTGCTGCATCCAGGCCGGGCTCGGGCCATTGGTCACGCCGCGTATATAGCGGCCGTAAAAGGCCGAACAGGCATCGGCGGTGTCCGGGGTGAAGCGCAGGTCGATGTCGATCGGGCTGTCGAAGAGTGCAGGGACCGGTTGCGGCGTGTTGACCTTCAAATCACCAATTCCCGCCGCCGCCAGGTCGCGGGCAATGCCATAGACGCCGAGACAATCGGGGCGGTTCGGGGTGATGCCGATTTCAATCATCGGGTCGTCGAGCCCGGCCCAGGTCGCATAGACCTCTCCGACCGGCGCGTCGGCGGGCAGGTCGAGGATGCCCTCGTGATCATCAGACAGGATGAGCTCGCGTTCCGAACACAGCATGCCGCGGGATTCCACGCCCCGGATCTTGCCGACCTTCAGATCGAGGCCGGTGCCGGGAATATGGGTGCCGGGCGCGGCGAAGACGCCGATCATGCCGGTACGGGCATTGGGCGCGCCGCACACTACCTGCACCGGATCGCCGGAACCGGGATCGACCATGCAGACCCGCAGCCGGTCGGCATCGGGATGCTGCTCGGCGGAAATCACCCGGGCGATTGTAAAGGGCGCAAGGGCGGCCGCCTTGTTCTCCACCGCCTCCACTTCAAGGCCGATCATGGTCAGCGTGTCGACAATCTCGTCCAGCGAGGCATCGGTTTCCAGGTGGTCCTTCAACCAGGACAGGGTGAATTTCATCGGTTCAGGCCGCTTTATCGGAAGGGGCTATGGCTACGCGAGGTACGCGGCGCTGTGGTGCCCGATGCGGCGCCGGACGTCAAGTGAGGAGGGGGAATGGGTGTGTGGGGCAGGGTTATTGCAAGGGACGGTTTGGATTGAATTCGGAGGATTGGGTTGGCGCCGGTGGTCCGCATGGCGAGTTTCGTGATGCCCAAGCTTGTGTCGGCGGTTGGGGTTTCGTGTCCAAGGTTTAGGCCATCATTTTATTGCTTGTACTCGGCGGGAACTGCATTAACTCGGTCATTCGCTGAACCGCAGCGAAGCTTCGGAGTGGGCGGGAAGCCGACATTCGCCGCACTCGCAAATGGCATTTTTCATAATGTGATAGCAGACATAGGCATCTGTGCAACGCTATCCGCCATGAACTCGATGGAGGACCGGCTGGCGGGGCGGAGGCGGACGTCCTCGCCAGTCAGGACCGTTTCGGCCCCGGGTCTTTCAATGAGCGTGCTTACGACGTCGACGATTTGAGCGCCCTTACGGTGCGAACGCCCGCGAAGCGGTCGCAGGATCTGGTGGAGTTTTTTATTGAACGGACTCGCCGGAGGGCGTGCCGAGCGACCAGAGATTGCCATCGGGGTCGGCGAAGATCGCACAGTACCGACCCCATGCGGTCTCCGACGGGCCGGCGAGAAATCCGAGACCCTTCCCGAGCATGCGCCGGTATTGCCGGTCGACGGCTGCACGGTCGGGCAGGCGGCAGTTCAGCATCTGCCCGTGATACGGGCTCAGCGGCGTCGCTGTTGCGAGGCCGACGCTGCTCACGACCCATTCCCGGCGCCACATGGAAAAGTCCGATCCGGCTCCGCTGAAATTGGCGAAACCTTCCTCGAGATTGAGCCGGGTCGCTTTCATCCCCATCGCGTTTTCGTAGAAGTCCAGACATTGGCGGACATCCTCGACGAAAAGGCAAAGCGAAGTCACCGTCAACGGTCCGGAGGCGTCTGCATCGGCATATTTCGGTCTTTCGGCATGATTGATACGGTCGAGTGGGCCGCCCTCGTCCCAGCAGAAGATTTCCAGCACGTACCCGTCGGGATCGGTGAAATAGGCCGCGTAAGCGTTCCAGTCATACCGTTTCGGTTGCGCGGCGAACGAGACGCCCCGATTGCGCAGGTCGTCGCAGATCCGGTCCACATCGGACCTTTCCGCAACGTGACAGGCGATCATGTTGTGGCGGATCCCTCCTTCCACCCGGCCAAGATCGACATTGCACCCGACACAAATCAGTTCCCTGTCGACGAGTGTGATCCCCACACCGGGCGTGTCCAGCCTTGCGCAACCGTCCGTCTCGCCGATGACGTCGAGGCCAAGCAGATCGACAAAGAAATGCTGCGACGCTCCGATGTCGGACACGGAAAGAAGGATAGAATCGATGGGCAAACAGCTGTCCTGAGCCACCACCACGCCTCCCTGGGCGATACGATCTCGTCAAAGGCGGAGCGTCGGTTTCGCCGGCCGCCATCAATTGTGCAGGTCGTGATAGCCTTCCGCGCCGTCGCCGATCCAGGTGTAGACCTCCCACAGGTTTCCGTCTGGATCGCTGAAATAGCAGCAATAGGCGTTCCACATATATTCCTTCGGCGGCCCGGTGAACGGCACGCCCTTTGCCGACAGGTCTTTGTAGATCTCGTCAACCGCCTCGACAGAGGGGACTTCCATTGCCGTCATGACCTTGCGGGTTTCGGTGTCGCCGTAATTGCCGGCAACGCCGACATACTCCTTGATGTGATCGAGCTGCCAAAGCGCGAGGGTGACGTTGTTGGCCACGAAATCGGCGAAGCCTTCCTGGCTGCGACGAAGCTTCAGTCCGACCTTGTCGCGATAGAAGGCGACGGAGGCGTCCAGGTCGCGGCAGGTCATGCAGACATCGGTTATCGGGTACTTGTCACCAATCATTTCTCAACTCTCCTCGTTTTGCGGAAGCATCCGCGCCTCGATGTTGGAGGGAACCTCGAACAGTTCCCAGATATTGTCCTCCGGATCGCGGAAGTAGCAGGCCCGGAAATCCCATTCGAAATGCGCCGGCGCCTCGTCGAACGAGACGCCCTTGGCGGAAAGGCGCTCGTACAAGGACCGGACTTCGTCGATGGTCCCGAACGAATTGGCCAGCATCGCGGTGGTGTGACGCCACATCGGCCTCTGAGCGGCGAAATCGGCGATGCCGAGTTCGCTCGTCGCCGTGTCGACGTCCCACAGGATGAGCGCGGTTCGGTTCACGGCCGGATAGGACACGCGTCCGCCGGCTGCTTCGCCGGAAGGAAAACCTAGCTTGTCCTCGTAGAAGGCCTTTGTCGCCGGCAGGTCACGGCAGATCAGGCCGATGCTGCCGAGCGCCGAGCCGTCCGGGCTGTCGGACGGGACCGGTCCGGCCTCGATCGACCACACCACCGCGCAGGGGTCTATGAAATAAAATCCGCCGCCGGTTCTCGGCCGCCGGTCGATCCGCGCCGCCGAGAGCCTGCCGCTCAGGTCTTCGAGTGCAGCCTCCGTCGGCAAGGTCAGCGACAGGACGATCTTGTTGGGAACGGCGGTTTCGGGATGCGCGGTATAGGCGGTGTGGCCAGCGACATGGCCGATCTCCCAGAGGCAGAGGGCGGTCGCGGAGCCCCTGCGGGCGAAGTGATAGAAGCTCTCTTCCGCCCGTCGCGGTTCGAACCCCAGCACGTCACAATAGAACGGCAGCACCGCGTCCGCGTCGTGGCACAGGATGCAGAAGGCGGAAACGGGTGACTCTTGTCCGAGCGACATGGTTTGGCTCCGCAGTATCAGGGTTGCCAGCGGAGAAAACGCTTCTCCAGCAGGACGACGATCGAGAACAGTGTTATGGCGAGCAGCGAGGAGACAAGGATCGCTGCATAGAGCAGTCCCGATCGGTAGTTGAAAGTCGCCTGGATGATCAGCGCGCCGAGGCCGAGATTGGCGCCGATCCACTCGCCGACAATTGCGCCGATCACCGATGTGGTGGAGGCGATCCTGAGCGCGGAGAACAGATACGGAAGCGACCTTTGAATGCGCAGTCGGAAGAACACCTCGCGCCGGTTAGCGGACAGGATCCGCATTAGTTCGAGTTCGTTCTGACTGACGGACTTGAAGCCGCGGATCATGTTCACCAAGGTCGGAAAGAAGCAGATGATTGCCGAGATGATGATCTTCGGCGCCATTCCGAGCCCGAAAACTAGCACCAGAATCGGCGAGATGGCGATGATCGGGATCGTGTTGAACAGAACCGCGATCGGGTAATACATCCGCTCGGCGAGGCTGCTGTGCACGAAGACGATCGCGATCCCGACCGCGACGCTGTTGCCGAGAATGAAGCCGGCTACACATTCCTGGATCGTGGGGGTCGCGTTTATAACGATAACGTCAAACTGGTTGACGACGACCTGGAGAACTTGATGAGGAAGCGGCGCGACATATTCCTTTACATCGAAGACGATGACGACGAGATACCAGAGCACAATAATGCTGACGCCACCCAACAACGGCCATTGCAATCCGGTTCTTTTCAGCCAGTTCACGGCGGTCATGCTTCATCCATGTCTTGGGCGCTCGACAGAAGCGCGCGCAGTTCTGAGATGGTGTGGTTGAACTGATCGTCGTCCCGTCCGAAATTGCCGGAAGCCTTCAGAAAGCGAAGGTCCATGACCTTTACGATCCGGCCCGGGTTCGCCGCCATGACCACGACCTGCTGGCCGAGATAGGCGGCTTCCGACAGGCTGTGGGTCACGAAAATGATGGTCGTCCCGGTTTCCTGCCAGATCCGCAACAGTTCCTCGTTCAGCCGGTCGCGGGTGATCTCGTCGAGTGCGCCGAAGGGCTCGTCCATCAACAGTATGCGGGGATTGCCCACCAGCGCGCGGGCGATGGCGACACGCTGGCGCATGCCGCCCGAGAGTTCGGAAGGCAGGGCGTGCTCGCGCCCGCCGAGACCGACCAGCTCGAGCAATTGCCGAGGGTCGGTCATCGAATCCTTCGCGGCCCGTGCCGCGCCGCCGCCGACCTGCAAGGGTAGGCGGACATTCTCGATCGCTGTCCGCCAGGGCAGCAGGGTCGCATCCTGGAAGACGAAGCCGAGTTCCCTGAGCTTTCGGGATTCGCCCGGCGAACGACCAAGTACCTCGACGCTTCCCTGGCTTGCCGGCAGCAGGTCGGCGATGACGCGAAGCAGGGTCGACTTGCCGCAGCCCGACGGCCCGATAATCGTCACGATGGCGCCGAGCTCGATATCCAGTGAAACGTCCTCGACGGCGACGAAGGCGTTGCCGTCGCGCTCGAACGTGACCGCGACCTTGTTGAGCGCGACAGCGCCGTTCGTGAGGACGGCGCTGACGTCGGATTCTTGCATTCCGCCTAACCGAGCTTGGCGCGGTTGGACTTGGTAGCTTCGAGAACCGACATGTCGACGAATTCCTCGATCGGTGGCTTTGATTTCTCGAATTTGCCGACGCTGTCGAACTGGTCGATCTGGGTCTGAAGCTTGTTGACGTCGAACCAGCCCCAGCCGTTGGCCTTGGTCTCGGCGTCGTAGGACAGATCCATCACCGTGTCGATGGTGGCCTTTTCGATCTCCCGGTCGAGATTCGGATAGGCGTCGCACAGGATGTCGATGGCGGCTTCACGGTTGTTGTAGGTCCATTCCCAGCCTTTCGACGCACCGGTGAGGTACTTTGCGGCTAGTTCGCCGTTGTTGGCCAGTGTATCTTCGGAGGCGAAGTAGGTGTTCGAATATGCGGAAATGCCGGCGTCGGCCGCGGACATGTCGATCCGTTCGGGCCCGATGACCGACAACGCTTTGGTATTCGTCACCCAGCCCGTCACCGCGTCGACCTGACCGGAGACCAGGGGCGACATGTCCCAGCCGATACTGACGATCTCGAGGGATTTCGGGTCGATCTTATTCTTGATCAGGATGATGTCGAGAACGAACCGGGCGGTCGGCTGAATGCCGATGCGCTTGCCGATCATATCCTCGGGTTTCCGAATAGGCGCGCGTGGCAAAGAGAAGAACGAGAAAGGTCCCCGCCGGTAGCCAGCGCCGAAGATCTTGATCGGCAGGCCGTTGCCGCGTGCGATCATCGCTTGGCCGGAGCTGGAAAGCTGTCCCAGCGGTGCCTGACCGGATATCACCGGCGGCACGGTCTGGGAATTCGGACCGCCCGGAATGAAGGTCACGTTCAGGCCCTGTTCCTCGAACAGGCCGCGCTTAAGAGCCACCACGTCGCCGACCTGGCCGTTGCTCATCAGCCAGTCGAGCTTGACGTTGAGATCCTGGGTGCCGGCCGTCCGGCCGATGCCGGGAACGCTCAGAACCATGCCGCCCGCGGCCAAACTCAAGGCGCCGGACTTCAGGATGGTTCGCCGGCTAACGGCCGAACCGAGCGAATTGGTCTTATTGTGTGTCATGACGTCCTCCAGTCCTCTCGTGTAAATAAGTTCGCTTGCGGATATCGGACTATTCGCATCCGGGCGACGTCTATTCCGTTTCTCCCGACTGCAGTGCGATTTCCGTCGTCTTGTTGATATGCTCAGCGATCAGCTTGCAGGCCAGATCGGCATCGCGGGCGATGGTGGCATCGAATATCGCCCTGTGCTCTCCTGCGATGTCGCGGGGATTGGTGAAGTCCGACGCCGCAAGCTTGCGATAGCGATCGGCCTGGTCATAGAGCAGGTCCCGCATCGCTATCAGGCGCGGCGACCGGCACCCGGAGACCAGCGCTCTGTGGAAGGCGAAATGGCGCTCCTTCCAGTCATTGCTGAGGGTGGCCGGATCGTTTTGTTTGCGTTCCTGGGCGAGCGAAAGCCGATGGAAGGTGGAGACGACATGGCCTTCCCATTGGTCGTCGCCAATCTCGATCGCGGTCCTTAGGGCAAGGATTTCGATGTTCCGGCGGACGAATGTCAGATCCATCAGATCGGTCTGGCTGACCGTGGTGACCCGAAACCCCCGCTGGTCCTCGATTTCGACGAGATTTTCGGTCGCCAGCCGGGACAGGGCCTCGCGCAGCGGGCCCATTCCGTATCCGTATCGCTCGCTGATGCTTTTCAGGCGCAGTTTTTCGCCGGGGGGAAGTCTGAGGTCGACAATGTCGCTGCGAAGCTTGGCGTAGGCGCTCGACGCCAGGGTGCGCGGTTCGAGTTTGCCTTGCGTCATGTCCAGTTCGTCGGCGATGTTTTCTGCCATGCGTTCCTACATTGCCAAATAATATCGACATTATCGAGAATTTCGATATTAATTGAGGAAATAGGAATTTCAAGAAAAACCGGAATCGGCCGGTGAGTCATGCTGGAGGTTACGTGATGACGACGGAAACGGCAGGCACGGCGTCAGCCGCCGGATCGGCGAACCCCGGAAATCTTGTCATTACGGCGCCGACGCTGCTGGTCGCGGATGTGGAGCGTTCCAAGGCTTTTTATCGGGACAAGGTCGGACTGGAGCTCTATCGCACAAACGAGGGCTTCGCGAATTTCCGGATGGGCGATCTGATCCTCGCCCTTTGGGAGCTGGATCACGTGCAGAATGCGCTTGGCTACGAGGCCGACATTCTCTCGGCGAAGTACCACAACTCGATCATGGCGTGTCTTCTGGACAGTACCGCGGCCGTCGACGCGCAATATGAGCGGTTGCTCGCAAACGGGGTCGAATTTTTTCATCCACCGAAAAGCCTGCCCTGGAATTGCTACGCGACCTATTTTGCCGATCCGGACGGTTTCCTTTGGGAGATTTTCGCTTGGCAGGGAGGTGGGCCGGAAGCGGGCGGTCACACGATTCATATCTAAGTTTGATCGGCCGCGGGTAACGGCATATGAGGGAAACACTGGTTACCGGTGCATCCAGGGGGATCGGTCGGGCAGTCGCGAACCTCCTGCACCGAAAAGGCCAGAGCGTCATCGGAATCGCGCGCCATCCGGCGGATGACTTTCCCGGGCGTCTTTTCACCGCGGATCTCGCCTCCCCGGAAGAAACCGCCCAAGTGTTGTTGGAAATTCATCGTTCGCATTGCGTGACCCGGATTGTAAACAATGTCGGCGTAGCAAATCCTCAACCGATTTCGGAAGTAGAGCCGGATACGTTCCATCGCACCGTTGACCTGAACCTGCGTTCGGCAATTCAAGTAACGCAAAGCTGTTTGCCGGCGATGCGACAGGCGAGCTTTGGGCGAATCGTGAACATTTCGAGCAGGGCCGCATACGGGAGAGAGTTCCGCACCAGCTACTCAGCCGCGAAGTCGGCGATGATCGGCATGTCCCGATCATGGGCGCTGGAACTCGCCTCAGAGGGGATAACCGTCAATGTGGTCGCGCCGGGATTAACGGAGACGGTGATGATGCGTCGGAACAATCCCGACATCGAGCGGCGGATCGAAAAGGTTCCAATGGGTCGTCTGGCAAAACCGGAGGAAATTGCTTCAGCCGTCGACTTTTTTCTGTGCGAAAGATCGTCCTATACCACCGGGCAAGTCCTAAGTGTATGCGGGGGACTGAGCGTGGGTTTCTCCGGCATCTGAACGACTCCCATAGGGGGCGATGTTTGGGGGAAAAACGATAACCCGAAATGTTTGCGCCCGGATTTGCCGCCTAAATGGGAGAGGGGCCACACGTATGTCCTTGAATTTTGTATGTTCACTCAGGGTCACAGGCGACTGCGTTGACGATCCAGCCCCGGTCAGATTGCGACGCGCCGGAAATGACCGCTTCTATGTTCAGTCTGAAAATCTGAAACAGCGGCCGCCGTCTTTGTTGGCGGCACCACGCCGAGTTGAAACCGAAATCTGGGCCGATGTCCGCTTCCAACATTGTGCACTGCACTCAGGTTGGCAGAAACAAACGCCGGCTTCGGGCCGAAAGCGGAGCCGATCCAGTCGATTGTGAACTATCCGGGTTTCACGGTTTTTTATGCTGGCACTTGTTTCAGGATTGTTTTGGGGATTTGCCACAAAAGAAGCCTGATCCATTTCAGGATGAGGCGGAAATTGTATCCTGCGGCGGCGAGGATGGGGTTGATGGCGTCGCCCTGTTCGTGGGCCAGGAAGTTGCGTCCCAAGCGATGGCCTGATTTGAGATGGCCGATTACCGGTTCGACCGCTGCCCGACGTTTTCTTTCGCGTTTGATGGTGGGAGTGACACGGCGTTTCTGGCTGGAGGTGAAGACGCGGAATTTGTGACTTTGAGGCGCGTTGTGGCCGCGATACCCATCATCGGCGAGAATGCGTTTCAGCGTTGCCCCTGTGAGCTCCTCGATCTGGGGGATCACTGTGGCCAGCGTATACCCATCATAGGGCCTGCCGGGCATCGCCTGGGCATGGATGGCGAACTGGCCACCCTTTGAGCGCTTCACCGTGGTGGCAATTGATACCTTGACGCCGAACTCCCATGGCTTGTGAGCCTTGCCCTTGCCGATGCATTCCACTTCCGGCGCATGCAGCGAATAGATTTTCTTCCGGATATCGTCACGCGGCCTCTGGGTCATCACCCGTTCGGCCAGCCACAGGGGCCGCAGGAAGGCCTCCTCCTGGCCTTTGTTGCCTTTGATCTTGCGGCGGATGTCGCGGATGGTGCGCCCCAGGAAGGTCTTGATCTTCCTGAGTTCGCGGTTTGCCCGCTTGTCACTACTGTCCGGGAAAATAGTTTGATACCTTTAAAAAGGTCCATTGTGCGCGGCGTTTTTGAATCGCTGTCTTGCAACTTCGATTCTACCATAAACTCCTCAAACAATGGACCTTTTTAAAGGTATCAAACTATTTTCCCGGACAGTAGTGCCTCGGCGTGTATCGGCTATCGGTAACGGACGAGCTATTCCGCGAGCAGTTCGAACTGCTTTATGATTTCCCAATGTCCAAACCTGAACGTAAGCAAGCAGAGATTAACTGTCGAGAGCAGTTATCGTCTGTGGTTCTGATAGAGTTGTTGGTTTGCAATCCAGATGCGAAGTTCGAAATCTCCAACTTCACTCAACGCCAAACCGGTCAGGCCGCATGGGCTGAAGTTTATCTCAGTCTGGATGGTGAGATGCTCGCGGTCGAGCGTTGGTCAAAGCCTGAAAAACTTAGCGATATGCGAATCGCCTTCTTCATACATTTTTGGCAATCAGACCAGCCGTTATGCACAAGCTACGGAGATATCATGTGTCCGGAGGTCAAAGAAATGCCGGCTAGGCTTGAACGCCTGGTTCCCTTCACTTCGGTCGACTAAAGTTATTATTTATCAGGTAGTTATACCTAGGTAAAACTTCTTCTAATACTGGATTCAAACTACCCGATCCGCCCTCTGAAGCCCAACCAGCATAAGCCGACCGGGCCTTGTTCCCCTTCGATACCTGTGGCCAACCCCACCTACTCCGCGGCCACAGCCCGCATGGCCGCCTGCGCGCAATGGCATGACGCGCCCACCGGCAAGTCGGAGCGTGCCGCGGCCAGTTCCAGCCGCTGACGAATCAGTTTGGCTTCCGCCGTGTCGCCGGCGCCGCTGCGTTGGAGGCATTCGTCTAGGCCTTTCAGGCTCCAGATGTTGTCCGGGTGGATGCAGGCGCGGGGGAGGTCGCCGGCGAGGCCGAGATCCTCGCGATAGGCCTGTTCGGCCATGTCCAGCCGGCCTTGCTCCAGGGTCAGGGCGCCCAGCGCGTGGCGGACCGGCTGGATCCAGCCCCAGGGCTCGTCATAGGGCAGGGCGTCTTCCAGTTCGATCGCCTTTTTCAGGTGGTCGAAGGCGGTGTCATAATTGCCTTTGCGATATTCCAGTTCGCCATCCAGCATGTGCTCGGCTACATCGAGCAGATCAATACATCTTACATTGTGGAGGTGGCGGCTGTCGGGCACATTGGCGCGTGCTTCCATAAAGTTCGCCCGTTCGGCCTCCGATTCGGCGATTTCGCCGAGCGCGGCATGGGCGACCGACTTGGCATAATGCAGCGAGGCGGCGGTGTGGCAGTAAAGGTCGCGATCCTCGGGCAGCGGTTCGGCGATGATGTCGCGCCATTTGCCGAAGCGGATTTGCACATGGGTCTTCATGGAGATGTAACTCTCCAAGAAATCGGCCATCGGCGGACTTTCGAGCTTTAAGAGTTCCACCGGGATCTCGTCGATCATCTCTTCCGCCGCGGCCATGGCCGGTTCGTACTGGCCCAGAAACATCGCGCCGTAGATGGCGAAATGGTAGTTGTGAACGCGATAGGCGGTATAGAAATTCATCCGCCCCTGACGATCGGCAATCCTCAGATCAGCCTCGATCCCCTTCTGGTTCCAGTGCAGCGTGTCGCGATATTGGCCGCATTGGATGTCGATATGGGAGGGCATGTGGATCAGGTGACCGGCATCGGGCACAAGCTCGCGCAGCCGGTCGCCGGCGACGAGCGCCTTTTCCGGGGTCGGCGACATTTCCATCAGGTGGACATAAAGGTGCAGGATGCCGGGATGGACGTGGCCCTGAGGTGTATCGACGAACCGCTCCAACACATCCTGCGCTTCCTCGGTGCCGGCGCCCTCGGCGATTTTGTTGGTCCAGATGTCCCACATCTTCCACGGGGTCTGGTTGAGGATCGCCTCGGCATAGATGGTGGCGACCTCGATGTCGTCGGGATGGGCTTTGTAAGCCCGCTTCATGGCGGCGGCGAAGTCGTCGTTCCACGGTTCCTGCTTCTCGATCGGGTCGCGCTGCGGATAGCGGGCCGTAAGGGCTTGTATCAGCGCGCGTTCGGGCGGGGTAACCTGATCGACCAGGGCGAGGGCGGCTTGCGTGCTGTCATAGGCGGTGCCCAGCGCGTTGGCCTTGGTCGCCGGATCCATCATCCACCATTCGAAATTATAGTTCGGGCCGATGGCGTAGGCGACGCCCCAATTGGCCATGGCGCAGTCGGGATCATGCTCCAGGGCCTTCTGGAAACATTCAATCGCCAGTTCGTGGTTATAGGAATAGGTCCAGACAAGGCCACGGTCGAACCAGAGCTGGGCATCGGAAGAGTTGGTGGTGATTTTCCGCGAATAGACGTCGATATCGAAATAGTCCATGACCTGTTCCTTCCCGAATATTCCGGCCCGACGGTGCGTCGCCGATTGTTGCTCTGTTCGGTGGGGCTTCTTATGTAGTCCCATCTTTCAAAGTGGGGCGGCAATGGGCGATGGTCAAATGGGTTCTGATTTGCCGGCTCAACTCGACGGGATTGCGTCGCGTGGGCTTTATCTTTCCAGACTGCACTCAAGATTGCGAAGCTCTAAAAACCTACAATCTGCCTGGTGATTTTGCTGCGCGGCGGTCGCCGATATCAGCCGCCGCAGTTCACCCATCCTCGAAGATCGCCACCACCCGCGTATAGCCGGCCGAGGCCGCTTTGATCTTGAAGGGGAAGCAGGAGATCATGAAGCCGGCCGGCGGGAGATCTTCCAGGTTGGACAGCTTCTCGATGTGGCAATAGCCGGTCTCCATGCCGGCGCGGTGGCCTTCCCAGATGATCGCGGCGTCGCCGGTCTCAGTGTAGCGCCGGGCGGTGAAGACGAAGGGGGCATCCCAACTCCAGGCGTCGGTGCCGGTTACCCGGACTCCCTGGTTCAGCAGATGCAGGGTGGCCTCACGGCCCATGCCGCAGCCCTTGGCGAGATAATCGTCATGGCCATAGCGGGCGCCGGCCGACGTGTTGACGACGACGATATCGAGGGGCGCCAGGTTGTGGCCGATGCGCTTCAGTTCCGCATCGATATCGGCCGGCTGCACCACATAGCCATCATCGAAATGGCGAAAATCGAGTTTCACGCCCGGATTGAAACACCAGTCCAGCGGCACTTCGTCAATAGTGATCGCCCGCTCCCCGTCATTCATGGTGGAATGATAGTGATAGGGCGCGTCGAGATGGGTGCCCGAATGGGTGGACATGGTGATCTTTTCCACCGCCCAGCCCTCGCCGCCGGGGAGTTCGTCGACGGTGAGGCTTGGAAAGAATCCGGCCATCTGCTCAGCCGTCGCCTTGTGGTCCATATACTCGATCTGCGGCGTGAAACCGGGCGGGTCGGAGGCGATATCGGCTTCGAGCGGGACGGAGAGGTCGACAAATCGGCGCGGCATGACGGGGCTCCGTATTGCGTGGCATTGCGGTCAAGCGTGACGTTGGACGGTATCGTTGTGAACCGGATTTAATTGTATCCTCTGTGGTCGTTGCCGCGAAAGCGGGAATGAGGGTCCTACTGAACGGTATCAGATCAGATCAAATCGAACCTGTTGCCTAGCTGATCAGCTTGCAGCGACGCCAGGGGACCGGCTCCAGGAACTCCTCGGCGCCGGAGGGGCGGCGGCGGACGGTGATCAGTTCTTCCGAGTGCTGGGTCATGGAGATGGCGTCGCCGGCGCCCTTTTCGCCTTCGGGGACGACGTAATCGAAAAAGTGCCGGCTGTAGTTGCCGGTGATGGTGTTGCCGCCCGGCGTGACGATCGTCGACCCGTCGATGTGCACGCGTTCCTGGTCCGGGCTGCACCAATTGCCGTCAATGGCGTCGGCTGCCGCGGAGCCCGCCATAATCGCCGTCAAGATGATCGCCAGTGCGAAACGGTGCATCGCCTGCCTCCGGTGTGAGAAGGCAAACCATAGCACACGATCGGCAAACGAAATTCACGTTTGGGCGAGCGCCCTGCCCTCACGCCATCGTATAGCTCGTCTTGACGGTGGTGTAGAACTCCGCCGCGTATCTGCCCTGTTCCCGTGGGCCGTAGCTTGAGGCTTTTGTGCCACCGAAGGGGACGTGGTAGTCGACGCCGGCGGTGGGCAGGTTGACCATCACCATGCCGGCCTGGGCATGGCGCTTGAAGTGGCGGGCATGTTTTAAGCTGGCGGTGCAGATGCCC
The DNA here is from genome assembly GCA_965224185.1 of Rhodobiaceae bacterium. Classification (GTDB taxonomy): domain Bacteria; phylum Pseudomonadota; class Alphaproteobacteria; order Rhizobiales. The sequence continues at coordinate 3,724,396 of OZ245042.1, forward strand.
GATGACAGGCCGAACGCGGTGTCGTTGGCGACATGCAGCGCCTCCTCGTAATTCCTGACCCGGATGACGCTGGCGACGGGTCCGAAAATCTCCTCACGGTTGATGCGCATCCGGTTGTCGGTCTCGGTGAAGAGCGCCGGCTGAAGGTAGAAGCCGGGGGTTTCCCGGTTCAAGCGCTCACCGCCCCAATGCAGCCTGGCGCCGTCATCGGCACCGATCTTCAGGTAGGAGAGATCCTGATCGAGCTGGGCCTGGTCGACCACAGGGCCGATATTGGTACCGTCTTTGAGGGCATCGTCGACCACCAGGCCTTGCAGGCGTTCCGTCAGCGCGCCGACGAAGCGGTCGTGAATGCCGTCCGTCACGATCAGCCGGCTCGACGCGGTGCAGCGCTGGCCGGTCGAAAAGTAGGCGCCATTGGCGGCGCAGTCGACCGCCGTCGCCAAATCCGCGTCGTCGAGCACGACCAGAGGGTTCTTGCCGCCCATTTCGAGCTGGAACTTGCGCATGTGGTCCACGCATGCCGCGGCCACGTGGCGGCCTGTGGCCACCGAGCCGGTAAAGGTCACCGCGTCGATATCCGGGCTTTGCAGGATCGCCTCGCCGACCACCGAGCCGCGGCCCATGACCAGGTTGAAGACCCCGTCGGGCAGGCCGGCGCGGGCCAGAATGTCGGCAAGCGCCCAGCCGCAGCCGGGCACCAGGTCGGCCGGCTTGAAGACGACCGTATTGCCGTAACAAAGCGCCGGCGCGATCTTCCAGGCGGGGATGGCGATCGGGAAGTTCCACGGGGTGATGATGCCGACCACGCCGACCGGTTCCCGCGTCATGTCGACATCGATGCCCGGCCGCACGCTGGCCACGGTCTCGCCGGCAAGCCGCAACGCCTCGCCGGCGAAAAAGGAGAAGATCTGCGCCGCGCGGATGGTCTCGCCGATGCCCTCCGGCCTGGTCTTGCCCTCCTCGCGGGCGAGCAGGGTGCCGAGTTCCTCCTTGCGGGCCATGATCTCGTTGGAGGCGGCCATCAAGACGTCATAACGCTGCTGCGGTCCCGATGCCGCCCAGCCGGGCAAGGCCGCCTTGGCGGCCGCGATCGCTGCGCCCGTATCGGACGCACTTGCCCGCGCATAGTCGCCGACAACGTCATCGGTGTTCGACGGGTTGATGTTGCGGGTCACGTCGCCGCCCTTGACCCAGGAGCCGGCGATCAGATTGGGATGGACATCAGACATGGTACTTTCCTTGATGTTTGAATTGGGTTTGTCGGCTGCCTACATCATGGCGCCGATGGTCCAGGGAACGAATTCGTGGTCGCCGAGGCCCAGCGCCTCGCTTTTCGACGGCTCGCCGGAGGCGACGGCGAGGATCTTGTCGAAGATTTGGGCCCCCTTGTCGTCGATCGACATCTCGCCGTCGACGATATCACCGCAATTGATGTCCATGTCCTCTTCCATATGGTCAAACATCTGGGTGTTGGTGGCGAGCTTGATTGACGGGGCCGGCTTGCAGCCATAGGCGGAGCCGCGGCCGGTGGTGAAGCAGACGATATTGGCGCCGGACGCCACCTGGCCGGTGATGGAGGCCGGGTCATAGCCGGGGCTATCCATGAAGACGAAGCCGTTTGTATCGACCCGTTCGCCATAATGATAGACGCCGGCAAGGGGCATGGTGCCGCCCTTGGCCGCCGCGCCCAGAGACTTTTCCAGGATTGTGGTGAGCCCGCCGGCCTTGTTGCCGGGGGACGGATTGGCGTTCATTTCCGCATTGTTGCGGCTCGTATAGTCCTCCCACCAGCGGATGCGCTCAATCAGCTTTTCGCCGACCTCGCGGCTGACGGCGCGGCGAGTGAGCAAATGTTCGGCCCCATAGATTTCCGGAGTTTCGGCGAGGATCGCCGTGCCGCCCTGGGCGACCAGGCGGTCGGCGGCGCTGCCGAGCGCGGGATTGGCCGTGATGCCGGAATAAGCGTCGGAGCCACCGCATTGCAGGGCGACGCTCAAGGCGCTTGCCGGGATCGGTTCACGTTTTGCCGCGTTGACGACGGGCAGCATCTCCTTGATGCGGGCGACGCCATCTTCAAGGGTACGCCGGGTCCCGCCGGTGCCCTGGATGGTCATGGAGTGGAAGCGGTCGGAATGGACGAGGCCGTATTTTTCCCGCAAGGGCTGGATCTGGAAGACTTCGCAGCCTAGGCCGATCATTAATATGGCGCCGATATTGGGATGCGAAGCCATGCCCCAGACGACGCGCTCGAAATTGTCGAAGCCCGGGCCATGACCGGTCATGCCGCAGCCGGTCCCGTGGACGAAGGACACGACGCCGTCGACATTGTCGTAGTCGGCAAGCAGGTCCGTGCGGTTGAAGGCGTCGGCCACGTAACGGGAGACCGAAGCCGAGCAATTCACCGTGGAACAAACGGCGATATAATTGCGGGTGCCGGCCCGGCCATCGGCGCGGCGAAAGCCGGAAAAGGTGCGGATTTGATCATCGGTAGCGTAGTCGATCGATCTTAGATCTGTGCCGAACTCATAATCATGGTCGATCGCGCCCATGGTGCAATTGTGTTCGTGCACATGGTCGCCCGGCTCGATGCGGCCGTTGGCGAAACCGATGATCTGGCCGTATTTGCGGATCACATCGCCGGGCTCGATCACCCGGGTCGCCACTTTGTGACCGCGGGGTATGGTGGTGGCGCAGGTGACACCTTCGCTTTCAATACGGGCCTGCGCGGCAATGCGCTGATAAGCGACGACCACGTTGTCGTCGGGATGCAGGCGAATGGTCGGAGTGGCAGTCATCTTCAGGTCCTGGTGTGGGCGGGATTGGTCGGAAATTATTGCCGTGGGCAGGCTAATGGCAAGGGGGTGTCGTAACCCACAGTCGGTGAATTGCATGTGCGTTTGTTTTCGGCCCGCCGTCGCGTCCCATCCTGATTGCAGTGCAACGCCATTTCCGCCCACCGCCGTCATCCCGTGCGCGGTGCGGCGCGAAGTGCCGCTCCGCAGACACCGGGATCTCGGAGACGGGCAGGGCTGTTGTCGCAAACGCAGAGATCCCGGTGTCTGCGCAGCACCATTATCATGGTGCAGCGCGCACGGGATGACGGTGGGTGTGGTTTGAGTGGCGCGCCTCACGTGTGGTTTGCCGGAGCGGCGGACAGGCTAGAGCCCGTCGCGTTCAATAGGAGCCACTTTGATGGGATCATATCGGTTCACTCGGCAAGGCGCGGTGCGCGGCGCGATGCAGCGCATCGGGCAAGCGCCGCAACGCCGCCGATGGGCCGATATGGCCCACCGAAGGCCGGCTTTTGGCGCCCCCTGGACGGCGTTAGACCGCGCTTATGGTCGGCTGGGACCACCGCGCGCGATCTGCCTTGCCAGCAGACGCCAAAAGCCGGTCAAAGTGGCTCCTATTGATCGCGACGGGCTCTAGGCCTGAGCTGTGTAGGTCGCGCGCGGTTTGCCAGGGCGGCGGAAAGCGGTTATGGGATTTTCATGACCAACAACCGGGAAACATGGGATGTACGAGTGTGGCGCGGTGGCGCCGAGGGCGGGTTTCAGTCCTATTCCGTGCCGGCTTTGGCCAGTCAGACCGTGCTTGACGTGGTCACCTTTATTCAGCGCGAACTCGATCCGACGCTGAGCTATCGTTTTGCCTGCCGGGTTGGCATGTGCGGATCCTGCGCCATGACCGTCAATGGCGCGCCGCGCTGGACCTGCCGGACCCATGTGGACCGCGTGACTGGTGACGGAGCCCTGGAAATCGCGCCCTTGCGCAGCCTGCCGATCGTCAAGGATCTGGTGGTCGATCTGCAGCCGTTTTTCGACAAGTGGATGGCGGCTGGCGGGCGGTTCTTGCCGACGAAAACCCGCGATGACCCACCGGCGGTGATCGTGCCGAGTTCGAAGAAGCGGCAGAACGCCGATGCGGGGATCGAATGTATCAATTGCGCCGTCTGTTATGCCGCCTGCGAGGTGGTGGCGTTGAATCACGATTATTTCGGTCCGGCGGCGCTCAACCGGGCCTGGACGCTGGTCAATGACGAACGGGATGGCGGTAACCGGGCGCGGCTTGACATTGCCGGCGGACCGGGTGGTTGCGTCAATTGCCACAGCCAGCAGGGCTGCGCCACCTATTGCCCGAACGGGCTTAATCCAACAGCGTCAATTTCCGGCCTGAAACGGGCGAGCGTCGCCGCCATGCTCGGGCTTGGAAGCCGGCCATGACGGCTTTCCCCTATTTCGCGCAACGCCTCAGCGCGGCGATCATGGCGCCGCTGGTGATCGTGCACCTGATCGTCATGGTGCTGGCGATCCGCAATGGGTTGAGCGCGGAGGAAATCCTCGGGCGGACCCGCGGCAGCCTGGTCTGGGGCGCATTCTATGGCCTCTTCGTCGTCGCGGTTTCGGTACACGCGGCGATCGGCCTGCGGGCGATTATCGGCGAATGGTTGCCGGCGCTCAGAAACATGGCACCGGTCATTGCCTGGGGCATCGGCACGATGCTGCTCATTCTCGGCCTGCGCGCGGTCTATGCGGTGGTGATCTAGATGCGCGCGCGGCACGAACGGCCGGCGCTTTACTGGTATTTCCTATTGCACCGGATCTCCGGGCTGCTGCTCACCCTGTTTCTGCCCCTGCATTTCCTGTTTCTCGCTGAGGCTTTGAAAGGCGCGGCGGCGCTTGACGGCGCTTTGGCCTGGACCGACAATCCGCTGGTCAAGATCGCCGAGTTCGGACTGGTGTTCCTGTTGTCGGTGCACCTGCTCGGCGGATTGCGGGTCATGGCGCTTGAATTCCTGCCCTGGCGCGACGGGCAGAAGACACTTGCCGCGATCGCGGCAACCGGCGCCGTGCTTGTCGCCGGCCTGTTTCTGTTCATGGCGGTGTGAGATGGAAATCGAGCGGCATCAGACCGACATCCTGATCATCGGCACCGGCGGGGCCGGCCTGTTCGCCGCCCTGCATGCCCACAAGGCCAATCCGGATCTTCAGATCATGGTCGCGGTCAAGGGGCTGATGGGCAAGTGCGGCTGCACGCGCATGGTTCAAGGCGGCTACAATGTTGCCGTCGCCGCGGCGGATTCGGTGGAACGCCATTTCATGGACACGATTAAGGGCGGCAAGTGGCTGCCGCATCAGGATCTTGCCTGGCGCCTCTGCGAAACCGCGGTGGTCCGCATCCGGGAACTGGAAAACGAGGTCGGCTGCTTCTTCGACCGCAATCCGGACGGGACTTTGCATCAAAAGGCCTTTGCCGGTCAGACTTTCGATCGCACTGTGCACAAGGGGGATCTGACCGGCATCGAGATCGTCAACCGGCTGATGGAGCAGGTGCTGGCGACGCCGGTGACCCGGGCGGAGGATCACCGCGCCCTGGCATTGGTCCCGACCGCCGACGGCTCCGCCATTTCCGGTGTCCTGATGGTCGACATGCGCTCCGGCATTTTCCGGTTCATCCAGGCCAAGGCGGTGCTTTTGGCGACCGGCGGCGGGCCGACCATGTACCGCTATCACACCCCATCCGGCGATAAATCCATGGACGGACTGGCCATGGCATTACGGGCCGGGCTGTCGTTGCGCGACATGGAAATGGTGCAATTCCATCCGACCGGATTGCTCGCCGGGCCCGGCACGCGGATGACAGGCACCGTCCTTGAAGAAGGTTTGCGCGGTGCCGGTGGCCACCTGCTTGACGGCGATGGCCAGCGCTTCATGGTTGACTATGACGAGCGCGCCGAACGGGCGACGCGGGATGTCGTGTCGCGGGGCATTTATGACCAGATGCGCCGTGGCAAGACCTCGCCCCATGGCGGGGTCTATCTTAAAATGGCGCATCTGGGCCCGGACAATGTGGCCGAACGGTTTCCGGGCATGGTGCGCCGCTGCGCGGATTGCGGCTTCGATCTCGCCGGCGGGCGGGTGGAGGTGGTGCCGACGGCGCATTACCTGATGGGTGGCGTGGAATGCGACCCCGATACCCGGACGGCCATGCATGGCCTGTTCGTCGCCGGCGAGGATGCCGGCGGGGTGCATGGCGCCAACCGGCTCGGCGGCAATGGCGTCGCCAATTCCACGGTCTATGGGGGCGTCGCCGGTGACGTGATGGCGCCCTTCGCGGCTGGGGAGGGGGCCCTCCGCGATCCGGATGCGGCCATGATCGACGCGGAAATCGAGCGGGCAATGGCGCCGTTCAGCCGGCCGACGGGCAATACCAATCCCATTCGCGAGCGGCTGATGGATCTGATGTGGGATAAGGTGGGCGTCGCGCGGACGCGGGACGAATTGGAGACGGCCTGTGACGAACTGGACGGACTCGCATCCGAACTCGCCGAAACCGGCCTCGCGTCGGACGAGCGCGCCTATAACCTGACCTGGCACGACTGTCTGAATCTCCAAAACCTGATCGATATGAGCCGGGTGATTGCCAAGGCGGCGCTGGAACGGGATAATTCCAGGGGTGCCCATTACCGGGATGATCACACCGAGGAGGGCGATTTGGAGACGTCCTATTTCACATCGGTCAAGGGTGCCGGCGATGCCGTGGCCGCGACCCGCAAACCGGTGGAGTTCTCGATCGTTCGACCCGGACAAACCCTGCTTGTCGCGGAGGCCGGCTGATGATCGATATCGCCACGATCGAACAGGCGGCCAATGACTTGATGGCGGCGGCGGCAATCGAGATCCCGGATGACTATCTGTCCGGCCTGAAAGACATGGCCGACACGGAGGAGGCGGATCTGTCGACCTTCGTGTTGCAGGCGATGCTGGAGAATTACGAAGTCGCCAAGCATGACCGGCGGGCGATGTGCGCCGATACGGGCGTGCCGCGCTGGTATGTGAAAATCGGCAATGGCGCGCGCATAGAGGGCGGGCCGGTCGCCGTGGAAACGGCCTTGCGGCGGGCGACGGCGGCAGCGACCGATGGCGTGCCGCTACGCCCCAACCGGGTGCATCCATTGTGGCGCACTGATCACGACAATAATTGCGGCATCAACGCGCCGGAGATTGAATGGAGCTTTGAGCCCGACGGCGACTGGATCGATCTGGTCAGCGTGCATAAGGGCGGGCTGTTCGGTACCGATTACCGCATGCTCTTTCCCGGCGACGGCATTGACGGCATCAAAAGGTTCTATCTCGATACGCTGATCGCGTTCGGCAAACGGGGCCTGGCCTGCCAGCCGGCGATTATCGGCGTCGGTTTGGGCGGGTCGAAGGACACGACCATGGTGCTTGGCAAGCAGGCGGCCTGCTTGCGCGTGGTCGGCGATCGCAATCCCGATCCGCGCATTGCCGAACTTGAAGACGAACTGATCGATCTCGGCAATTCCATCGGCATGGGGCCGATGGGCTTTGTCGGCAAATCCATGGTGATCGATTGCCATGTCGAGGTTGGCTATTGCCATACCGGCGGCATGCCGATGAGCGTGCATGCCTTTTGCCTGTCGTCGCGGCGGGCGGTGGCGCGGATCCACGGGGACGGGCGGATCGAGCGGCGCACCGATCCGAACTGGTTCACCCCCTATCTCAGACGGGAGAGCGTGGAATGGCCGCAGGCGGCGGGCTGAAGACGGTGCAATTGACGGTGCCGGTGACGCCGGAAGCCCTGGCGGCGCTGCAGATCGGCACGGTCGTCTATCTGACCGGCACGATCTATACCGGGCGGGAAGGGGTCTATCGGCGCATTGTCGATGAGGGCCATGCCCCGCCGGTTGATCTGAAATCCGTCAGCAATGTCAACTTCCACTGTTCGCCGGCGGCGGCCAAACGGCCGGATGGTTCCTATGCTCTGGGCGCGGTGACGGCGACGGCCTCGTTTCGTTTTTCCAAATGGCTCGACCGCTGGTTCGACCTGTCCGGGGCGAAGATCATTATCGGCAAAGGGGGCATGAAGTCGGATGATTATCGCCGCTATTTCGTGCCACACGGGGCGCTCTATCTGACGACGGTCGGCTACGGCACCGGGGCGCTGCTCGGCCGCGGGGTCAAGCGGGTTCGCGACGTCCATTGGCTAGCCGAATTGGGCATCGCCCAGGCGATGTGGGTCCTGGAGGTGGAACAATTCGGACCGCTGATCGTGGAAAGCGATCTGGCGGGTAACAGCCTGTTCGAGCGCGAAACCCAGAAAATCGCGGAGGGCCTGGCGAAGCTTTATGAAGGATCGAAGCCGGCAATCATGCGCCGCTTCGGCGAGACCGACGATCGCGGCGAGGAGCTGATTTGAGGAGCCGGGGGAGTGTTGGTTGGTGTGGCCGCGTTTCCCTATTTGATGCCTTAAAAAGCCTCGGCCCTGATTCCCGCTCTCGCGGGATTGGCGGTGTTTTTTATCTCGATTGAAAATCAATCGGCACTCATTAGCCGCCGTTGTTAGAAAAATTCTGGCCATCCTGAATGGGACCGAAGTCGATCTGCGGATCGTAGAATGGGTCTTGTATATAGTCCGGTATCGTACTATATAGTTCGATGTCGTACTATCAACGAGCGTGAAACAATGTCCATCAGCAGACGCAAAGTCCTTACGATCATCGGCGGCGGAACCATTGTCGCCGCGGCGGCCTCCATTTGCACTTTCGCGGCGACGAGAACGCCGAGCAAGGCGTTGGCCCCTTGGGGCGCGGCCGGCGATTATGACGAACCGCGCCGGCGCGCCCTGTCTTATGCGATCCTGGCGCCTAATCCGCACAACCGCCAGCCCTGGCTGGTCGACCTGCGGACCGCGCATACGGTGATTTTGTACCGAGACAGGAACCGGACATTGCCGCATACTGATCCCCATGCACGGCAATTGACGATCGGGCTCGGATGTTTTCTGGAACTGATGACCATCGCCGCTTCGCAGACTGGACATGCTGTCGACTTGACGCTCTATCCAGAGGGTGGGGAAGGACCGGTGGCCGTTGCCCGGTTTAGTGCCGGGGCCAAGCCTGATCCCCTGTTTCAACATGTGCTGGCGCGGCGGTCATGCAAGGAGCCGTTCGAGGATCGAACGGTTCCGGCATCCGCCGTTGCGCGTTTGAAATCTTTCGCGACGATCATCACCGAACAAGACAAGGTGGCGGCGATCCGGGATCTCACGTGGAGGGCCTGGATGGTGGAAGCCAACACGCCAAGGACCATGAAGGAGAGCGTCGACTTGATGCGCTTCGGCAAGGCGGAGATCAATGCCAATCCGGACGGGATCGATCTGGGCGGGCCATTTCTGGAATCTCTAATGCTTGCCGGATTGCTCAGCCGCGAGGCGCAGCTTGATCCGAGTTCAACCGGATTTCAGGAGGGCGTGCGGATGTACACGGAAATGCTTTCGGCGACACCCGCATACGCGGTTCTGACATCGCCAGGCAATGGGCGCTTAGATCAAATTGAGGCCGGCCGGCGGTGGCTGCGATTGAACCTGATGACAACGGCGCTTGGCCTGGCGCTGCACCCGGTCAGCCAGGCCCTGCAGGAATTCCCGGAAATGGCTGATCACTATGCACGGGCGCATCAATTGCTTGCCGAGCCGGGGCAGACCGTTCAAATGCTCGGCCGACTCGGCTATGGACCAGAGGTCAGCCAATCTCCGCGCTGGCCCCTGAAAACCCGGATCGTCCATGGATGATAAGACGCTTGCGCTTTACTTCTCGCTGTTCAACGAGATCGGTATTATCGAGCAATTGAGCCGCACCCTGTTCGAGGCGCGGCTGCCGGACGGATTTCTTGCCTCCCATTTTGGCGTGCTCAACCATCTGATCAGGGTCGGCGACGGTCCAACGCCGCTGGCGCTTGCGCGGGCCTTTCAAGTGCCCAAGACATCCATGACCCACACGCTCGCGGGACTGGAAAAACACAGGCTAATTGATATGCGGCCGAATCCGAAGGATGGGCGCAGCAAATTCGTTTGGCTGACGCCGAAGGGGCGGGCATTTCGGGATGAAGCGATTGCCGGATTGGCGCCGGAGCTTCAGCGTTTCGCCCAACGGTTTCCGGTGGCCGATGTCGCGGAATTGGTGCCGCGCCTCGTCGAGATCAGGGCTTTTCTGGATGCTCAGCGGGAGGAGTCCGGGTAAGGACCTTCAAACCATCGACGAAGTTGCCGGAAAATCCGTCAGCGTATTGAAGTGTAGCGCGCCCACTAGGATGTTCTGTAACGCCCGGGACAAATTGGAATGTGCTCCCACCTTTAATCACGCCAGAATTGATGGAACGTCGCCTCTATCTGACCGCTTTCGCCCATCGCAGGTGCCACGCCGACATGCCACTGGACCTGCAATTCGATATGAGGAAGGCGGAGCCGAACCGTCATATTCTCAATGACTTACCTCGGCGGTTCTCCCTCAACTGACCGACAAATGGTGTTCAGACATCCAGCCCCTTCGCCCGCACCCAGCCGACAACGCTGTCAATTGCCTGCGCAAGTTTGTCAGGTTGATCCTTGTAGTAGTGCGTTGCCCCCTCAATAACTGTCATGGTCTTATCCCGGCTTGCCGAACTTTCGTAAATTGCCGACGTGTGGCTCGGTGGCGTCGCATCATCGGCTTGGTTTTCCACCAGTAAATGCGGTGTGTTGATCTGCGCCGCACAGACGACCCCATCGGCATTGGATTTTTCCGACCATTGAGACATCCAGGCTCGGAGAGTTAAAAACCGGCCAATGCCGACCGGGCCCGTGTTCACCGTTTCCGGATTGCCGAGATAGCACCAGTTCGTCTTGCGACCGTTTGGCTCCAATGTTGCATCATAATGCCGGGGATCAGCCATGGTCCGGTGGGTGATAAATGGACGTTCCTGCTCGGCGCCGGCGATCGGCCGTGGCCGGACAATCGAATGCTGCACCAGCCAGGATAGGGACGATGCGCATTGTTGCCAGATTGATACCGGTTGAGCGCTTCCTCAACGGATTCAGCGAACTGACCGGCCGGATCATATCGTGGTTGTTCGTGGCCATGGTCGTTGTTCAGATGGGCGTCGTGGTCTTTCGATACGTTTTCGGCCTCGGCGATCCGTTGGTCAACGATTCGGTGCTTTACATGCACGCCATATCGTTTATGACCCTGGTCGGTTACACGTTGCGCCACGACGCCCATGTCAGGGTCGATATTTTCTACCTCAGCTCCGCCGACCGCGTAAAAGGCCTGATCGATCTCGCCGGCGTGATCGTATTTTTGTGGCCGATGTGCGCCGTCACGTTATGGAGTGCCTGGCCCTATGTCGCCAATAGCTGGGCGATCCGGGAGGGTTCGGCGCGGGTCAGCGGCATTCAAGGCACGTTCGTCCTAAAGACATTAATTCTGGTCTTCGCGGCTGCCCTGGCCCTGCAAGGCCTGGCGATGGCGATCTCGGCACTCAGGCGGGTCATCGAACCGCATACCCCATCGAACACGGATTAACCTCGGTTTGGGACCGGCAATGGATACCGCAAGTATTCTCGTCATCGTCATGTTCCTGTCCTCCATGGGCCTGTTGATGGTCGGTTTTCCGGTCGCCTTCACACTGGGCGGGACGGCAATCATCTTCGCGGCCATCGGCGTCTTGCTGGACGCTTTCAGCTTCTCTCTCATCGGCGCCTTTCCGCAGCGCGTCTTCGGCATCCTGACGACCAATGTGCTGATCGCGGCACCGCTATTTATCTTCATGGGGGTGATGCTGCATTGCTCGGCGGTGGCTGAGGACCTGCTAGTCAATATCGGCCGGCTTTTCGGCCGCGTTCGCGGTGGCATGGGTTTGGCCGTGACCATTGTCGGTATGCTGTTGGCGGCGTCCACAGGGGTTATCGGCGCCACGGTCGTGACCCTGGGATTGTTGTCCCTGCCTGTGATGCTCAAGCACAATTACGACGTCCGACTGGCCAGCGGCACGATCTGCGCCGCCGGGACCCTCGGACAAATCATTCCGCCATCTTTGGTGCTTGTATTCCTCGGCGATTTTCTCGGATTTGCCAACCAGCAGGCGCAATTCAAAACGATGAATTTCGACAGTGGAACGGTCGGTGTCGTCGAATTGTTTGCCGGCGCCCTGATTCCCGGTCTGGTTCTGGTTCTAATGTACCTGGTCTATCAGGTCTGTATCGGCTGGCTGCGTCCGGAGGTATCGCCGGCGATTACCCGTTCCGACGATGCGCCCACCGGCGGGATGGCGCTGAAGCAGCTTCTGATGGCGGTGGCGGCGCCGCTCGGCCTGATCGTCGGCGTTCTGGGATCCATTCTGGCGGGCATCGCAACGCCGACGGAAGCCGCCGCTGTCGGTGCCACCGGCGCAATCTTCCTGGCATCGGCCCGCCAGTCGGGGAGTGGCGGGCGCCAGGCCATGCCCTACTACGCGGCCGGTATCGCCACGATCGGACTGGTCGTCTTAATCCCAGACACTGGATTTGCGGCCGGGCCGCGCGGACATGGCGACCGCCGACAGGATCGCCATCGCAGTCGCCGGGCTGCTGACCGTCGCCTTGGCCTGGGGCCTGGCCGTCAGTCTCTGGCGGGTTTGGCGATCGGGTACTCTGGCCGAAGCCGCCCAGGACACCGGCCGCATAACCAGCATGGTCTTTACGGTCCTGATCGGCGCCACGTTGTTTACCTTGATGTTCCGCGGCTTTGGTGGCGAGGAATTGGTTCATAGCTGGCTGTCGGTCTTGCCGGGCGGCAAGTACGGCGCCTTGATCGCTGTCATGCTGGTGATGTTCGCGCTGGGATTCTTCCTCGACGTTCTTGAAATCATGTTCGTTGTCATCCCGGTTGTCGCGCCGGCCTTGTTGATCATGGGCTTCGATCCGGTTTGGCTCGGCGTCGTCATTGCCATGAATTTACAGACCTCGTTTCTGACGCCGCCATTCGGATTCGCCCTGTTCTATTTACGCGGGGTCGCGCCGCCGGAGGTCCGCACGATCGATATCTATATGGGTGCCATCCCATTCGTCCTTATCCAGGTTCTGGCGCTGGGGCTGCTGATTGTCTTCCCGGCAATGGCAACCTCTCTGCCGAAGGCGCTTTTCGGATGATGCGGGATGAGCCCACAGCACGGCGGCGGGGGTCTGACCAGGGAGCGTCCGGCATGCCGCGTATCGCCTTGATCACCGGCGCCGGCGGGGCGGGGGTCGGCGCTCATACGGCCGCCGTTCTGGCCCGCGACGGACTGACGGTCGTCGCCACCGATATCGACTTGGATGCGGTCGAACCGGTTGCCGCCAAATTGCCGGGAAGCGGTCATCGCGCCATGCGCATGAACGTTGCGGATGCGGCACATGTAGCCGCCGTATTCGACCAGGTGGAAAAGGAGGCGGGCGATATCGCCGTCCTTGTTTGCGCGGCCGGCGTCATGCTCGTGCCCGGGGACCGCGCGCCGGCCATTTGGGAAACGACCGATGAGGACTGGGAGCGAACCTTCGCCGTCAATCTGAAAGGGACTTTCTTTTGCGTCCGCGAAATGCTCAGGCGCCGACGAACAAGGCCGGTGGCGGGTGGACGTATCGTACTGATTTCGTCGTCGGCCGGGCAGACGGGCGGAATGCGAGGGGGCGCGGACTACGCGGCGTCGAAAGCGGCCGTCATATCGCTCGCCAAATCGGCGGCGTGCGAAGCCGGATCCACGGGCATGACCGTCAACACCATCGCTCCGGGGCCAATCGAAACGCCCCTGTTTCGCAGCGTCGTGGCGCCCGGCGCTGAGCAGCCGATGCTTGACATGATGCCGGTGGGCCGGCTGGGTAAACCGCATGAAGTCGCCGAGATGATCGCATATCTGGTCTCCGACAAGGGCGCCTTCATTACCGGCAGCACGGTCGATGTCAACGGCGGCTATCGCATGCAATGACGGATAATGGAGGCCATTTGCCATGATTGATTTTCACTGTGTCGCGACACCAAACGGGAACAAAGTCTCCGTCATGCTCGAAGAAACCGGGCTGCCCTATGACGTTATTCCATACGACATTTTCCAAGGTGATCAGTTATCGCCCGAATTTCGGAAACTCAATCCGAACCGCAAGCTGCCGGTCATCACCGACCATGAGCCGATCGGCGGCGGCGGTGCGCCCATTACCGTATTTGAATCCGGGGCCATATTGATCTATCTGGCCGAAAAGACCGGACGATTCCTGCCCCGGCAGCCGTGTAACCGATACGCGACGTTGCAGTGGGTGATGTGGCAGATGGCCGGGTTGGGACCGATGCACGGACAGGCCCATCATTTCGTCCGCTATGCGCCGGCCGACAGCGCCAATGATTACGCCCGCAACCGCTATCTGCGGGAAGCCGAACGGCTGCTCCGGGTCATGGAGATGCAATTGTCGGATACCGAATATTTGGCCGGTGACTATTCCATTGCCGATATTGCCTGTTGGCCCTGGATACGCGGCGTGCCATTGATCGACCTCACCCTGGAGCGCTATCCGAATCTGGAGCGTTGGTATTCGGCGGTTGAAGCGCGCCCGGCCGTTAAAGTCGGCAGCACGATCATCAGCGACTTCATAAAACGCATCGGCACCAGCGACACGGTGCCGCTGACGGACGAACAGTGGTCCGTCCTGTTCGGCGAGCGCCAACACGCCGAACAATAATGGCGCTCAAAAAGCGGTTCGCCGGCCGGTCGCGCCCATGTGCCGAAAGCCGGAGCCGAACTGGCATGGCAATTGCTTTTACTTTGCCGGTCCCCGATGAACCGGTGGACGATCAGCACCAATTGGGAGGGAAATCATGCCATCCGACTGCGTTGTAGAAGGGCTGCACCACGTTGCCTACCGCTGTAGGGACGCGGCCGAAACGGTCAAGTTCTATACCGAAGTCCTCGGACTGAGCTACACGATCGCGGCTTCGGAAGACACGGTGCCGTCGACCGGCGAATCCAGCCCCTACATGCATATTTTCTTCCGCATGGGGGACGGCAGTTACGTGGCCTTCTTCGAGTTGCCGCAAGCTCCCGAAATGGGCCGCGACGAAAACACTCCCGATTGGGTGCAGCACCTGGCTCTCAAGGTGGCCGATATGGACACGCTGATGGCGCAGAAGGAACATATCGAGACTTGCGGCATCGAGGTCATCGGTCCGGTCGATCACACAATTTGCAAATCGATCTACTTCTTTGATCCCAACGGTCACCGCCTGGAGCTTGCCGTCGACACGACGACACCGGAAATGGCGGAGAAGCTCGGAGAAGTCGCCGGCCCCATGTTGAAGGAATGGTCGCGGACCAAACGTGCGCCCAGACATGCCAATTGGCTTCACGCCGGCGTCGAGAACGAAGAACCATGATCGAAAACGGGGACGTTGGGAGCGGCCGACCACATCGGTGTGCGGATCCGATGGCCGGGATAATGTGTCGCCCCGCCACGTGGCATCCCGACACCGAAAACAGCAATCAGGCGGCAAGCCGATGTCCGACGTGCCGTTGACCCTTGGCCCGGACGAAAGGAACAGATGAGCGTGATCGATTTTACCGACAAAGTCGCCGTGGTGACCGGCGCCGGGCGCGGCATCGGCCGCGCCTACGCACTTGAACTGGCCCGGCGCGGTGCTCGGGTTGTCGTCAACGATATCGGTGTAACGGTTGCCGGTGAAGGATTTTCAAAAGACCCCGCGGACGAGGTCGTGACGGAGATCAAAAGGGCCGGAGGCACGGCGGTGGCCAATTATGACGATATCGGCTCGCCCGAAGCCGGGCGGGTCGTCGATCAGGCGCTGGAATCCTTTGGAACCATCGACATCCTGATCAACAATGCCGGCCGCCTCGAACATCACCCATTCGAGGATGTCCCGGACGATTCGCTCACGGCGACCGTCGCCGTCCATCTGCTTGGAACCTTCCGCGCGACCCAGGCCGCCTATGCCCATATGCGGCAAAAAGGCTACGGACGCATCGTCATGACGTCGTCGCAGGTGGGTTTTTTCGGCAAGGCGGGATCGACGTCCTACGGCGCGGCCAAGATGGGTGTTTTGGGGCTGCTTGCGACGTTGAGCCTCGAAGCGCCGCAATATGGCGTTCAGGTCAACGCGATCGCGCCGTTTGCCGGCACGCGCATGTCGGCGAAAGCATTTCGCGAAAAAATCTTCGCCCTCATCAGTCCGGAACAGGTCGCCGCGGCGACTATTTATCTGTGCAGCGATCTTTGCAATCAATCCGATCACATCGTCTGTGCCGGCGGTGGGCACTATTCGGCCGCCTATACCGTCGAGACGCAGGGTATCGATATCGGCGCCGGTGAGTCGATAACCGCCGAGACCATCGCCGAACGGTTTGACGAAATCACCGACACCTCAAGAACATTCCGATTCGCCGATGCGATGGAAGCCGTCGAACAGACATTTGCAAAACTTGAACGGACCATTGAGTGAATCAAAACCGTTCAGGGAAATGCGGCCTGCCGGAAAAAGGCGAGGAGGCGTCCGGTCGAAATACCGGCCGGCATGATGGCCGTCGTCGTGGCGTTTTGGCGACCATCGACCATTGATATCAACAAAAGAGCGACACCATGGAAGCGCAAGCTGTGTATATCGTACAATTCTGGATCCGGCCGAATGGCGGAGCGCGCGTCATCGAATGGCTCAATGACACCCATTTGGCCGATGTCGTCGCCCAGCCCGGATTCCTGTGGGCTCGCATGTATGCCCTGGAGCACGGCAGTGACGACGGCTGGCCAGCCTATATGATGATCTATGGTCTGGACTCCCGCCAGGCATTGGACGCCTATTTTGAGAGCGATGCGCCGAAACGATATGCCCGCGAACGTGTCGAACTCGGACTGGATGCGTTGTTCCGCGCGGAACACTATTGCGGCAGTCCGGAAAGATTTTTCAAGGCGAACTGAATTGGTCGAACCGGATCAGGGAGTGACGATGAATGGCCCGCATTTTGGTCTTGTTTCACAGTTGGACGGGCGGTGTTCATCGCCTGGCAGACGCCGTGGCCGAGGGCGCCGCCGGCGTCGAGGGCGTTGAGGCTATATTGAAGCAGATTCCCGAAGTGGTGTCGGACGAGGTGCTGCAAAGGGCCGGTGCGCTCGAACCGAGAGCCCGGTTCGCCCATGTCCCGGTGGCTACCGTCGACGAGTTGCCCGGCTATGATGGATTCGCGTTCGGAACACCGACGCGGTTCGGAAATATGAGCTCGACGATGCGCAGCTTCCTTGACCAGACCGGGCGTTATTATGTCGATGGCATATTGGCCGGAAAACCGGCCACCGTGTTTTGCTCGACCGGTACCGGCGGCGGCATGGAAACGACGATAACCAGTTTCTGGAACACCCTGGCGCATCAGGGAATGACGATCGTGCCATTGGGTTACCGCGCAACCGAAATTCGCGACGTCTCCGTGGCCCATGGCGGCAGCCCGTACGGCGCCAGCGCCATGGCCCAAGCCGAGGGAGACCGGGTCCGGCAATTGGAACTGGCGGCGGCACGCACTCAAGGCCGGGTACTGGCAGAGATTGCGCTGAAGTTGTCACGGCCGTAGCCAAGTGTTGTTTCCGGGGAACCCGAACATGGCTATCGACGAGATCGACGATTTGCGCGGAAAATCAAATGCGAAGACAACTCGTAGGTCACCGAAACCGACGGCTTGGCAGCACCGACCTTGACGGCAACGGCCAGGTTCTCCCGCAGCAAGGCCCGGCAAATCGCCTTTTTAGATGACGGTAAACGCCGACGGAACGACCACCATGTGACGCGCGGCAATTGTGCATGAGGAGCGTCCGATGGGCCGCCTTGAGCGGGAAACAGATTGGCATGCTTAAGTCCGCTTCCGCACCCTGAGCCGCCAAAAATTGGACGCTTCAAATTCATCCCTTTGACCCGAAATGGACGACTAAGCGTCAAGATTTATAGTGCGCTTTGACCCAATTTTTGGCGCAAATCAGTAGTTTATCAGGATCATACAAAATCGATAAACCATCTTTGATGACACATGCGGTCTGGCTATCTAAAGGTAGCGTGCACCATTCCATTCCGGTAATCCCAAACTCGACTTCTCGGCCACATCCGTAAAAAACACGAACCGACTGAACTAGGCTGTAATCCTCTTTATTGATTGATCTTATTTCCCCAAAACGAACTGCCCATGAAGTGTTTTCTGTCAGCTTTGAGAAATTATCGTCTACCACAATCAAGTCGATATCGGAGTCCGGTTTGGCCGTGCCGCGCGCGTGCGAACCAACTACACCGATAGCCCTGATGCTACGTCGTTCCCGTGCCCATAGTTCGATCTTTTTTTTGAATTGCCTGGTGAGCATCCGCCGATGATACCAAGTATATGACCGACCGCAAATTGCACATCACGCCCGTCAATGCGATGTCGCGAGCGAGATCGTGTCGCTTGCAATCTTGGGTGGCTGTTCCGCAGGCCTGGCGCCAATTGGCGCGGTGCAACATTGATTAATTCGGCCCGCTGCCGCTTTATCCCTTATACCATGCGACCTGCATGCCGGTGGCCAGCAGGCGGCCTGTTTTGCTCCATAGTTCCATGTGCTGGTCGTGGAAACTGGCGTGGAATTGTTTGGCCTTGACCGTGCCTAAAAGCGGGGCGCTGCCCTGTTCGGCGAGGTTTGCGGCGCTGGCGTGGAAATAGGTGGTCAGCGATACGGTTCCCATGGGGACGAAGGCCGCGCGCACCTGATAGAGCCGCAACAGGAAGCAGTCGGAGAGTGCGGCGAGCGCCAGGAAATCCAGGGGCCGGTCGGGCATGTCGCGTATCCACAGGACGGAGCGGGAATCCCGCGGTTCCGCCAATGGTTTGCCGGGCGGCTTCGGTGCCCCGCTGACATAGCGGTACTCGTAGCGCTGCAGCCATTCCATCATGCCGCCCATGGGCAGGGGGTCGATTGTCGCCGGGTCCGGCGCATCGGGCATGGCGGCGGCCTGGTGCGAAAACGAATCCTGCCGGGCGCCGCAGACGATCGAAGCGGTGGCGCAGGTGGTGTCGCCCTGGGTCAGGTCCGCCGACCAGTGCTGGGTATAGCGGCCGGTGCGGTGGATCCTGGTCGTGATATCGAAGTCGCCGTCGGCGATGACGGTACAGAAATTGACGGTCATCGCCACCGGATCGGCCGAACATCTTTGGTCATCGAGGACGGCGCGCAACAAGGTCGCGGCGGTCACGCCGCCATAGGGACCCTTGAAATTGGCATAGGCCGGCGAGGTGGCGCCGCGGAAACGGCCGGTATCCAGGCGGGTCAGGGTGGTGGCGTGGTCGAGAGGATGGCGTTCCGGCATGAGGAGACCCGGTTGAACGGATTGGCGGTTGGATCGCGCAATGGCCATACAGGGCCGTCCTGCGTGATGCAACATCCCAATCGCACCCTTGCGCGCCGGGTCTGCCTCACGAAATCACCTTAACCGGCGCGATGCACCACCAACGAGAAGCCCATGGTCTGGGCATGGCGGTCGATCGCCGAAATGCGCACATGGTGGTCGGGATTGGCCGTGCGGCATCGCTCGACCTCGCCGAGTATGGCATCGGCGCTGCGTTCGCCGAACAGGGGCAGTTTCCACATATACCAGTAACTGTCGCCGGCATGCTCCGGCTCCACGTGCTCGACCACCGGGTCCCAACCCTTCTGCGCGATCCGGTGCAACTGAATGCGAATACTGTCTTCTTCCATGGGCGGCAGGTAGGAAAACGCTTCGAACTTGCGACTTGCCGGATCGCCCATGCGGCTTGGATAGTCCCTGATTTCGGTCATGATGATATCTCCGTCCAGTTTGTCCGTTAGGCGGCGTCGAGCTTGTCGACGGTGTCGAATTCGAATTTGATTTCCTTCCAGGTCTCCATGGCCGCCGCCAGTTCCGGCGACGATTTGGCGGCCTGGCTGAGGATCTCGCGGGCCTCGCGTTCCACGTCGCGGCCTTCATTGCGGGCCTGGACGCAGGCCTCGCAGGCGACCCGGTTGGCAGCCGCGCCGGCGGCGTTGCCCCAGGGGTGGCCAAGCGTGCCGCCGCCGAACTGGAACACCGCGTCGTCGCCGAAAATCGCCACCAGCGACGGCATGTGCCAGACATGGATGCCGCCGGAAGCGACCGGGAACATGCCCGGCATCGGCCCGAAATCCTGGTCAAAGAACAGGCCGCGGGAGCGATCCTCGGCAACGAAGCGGTCGCGCATCAGGTCGACCCAGCCAAGCGTGGCCTGGCGGTCGCCTTCGAGCTTGCCGACGACGGTGCCCGAATGCAGGTGGTCGCCGCCGGACAGGCGCAGCATCTTCACCAGCACCCGGAAGTGGATGCCGTGATAGGGGTTGCGGTCGAGGACCGCATGCAGCGCCCGGTGGATATGCAGGAGCACGCCGTTTTCCCGGCACCAGCGGGCGAGCGTGGTGTTGGCGGTGAAGCCGGCGGTCAGGAAGTCGTGCATGATGATGCGCGAGCCGAGCGACCTGGCATATTCGGCGCGTTTGAGCATTTCATCGCAATCGGGCGCGGTGACGTTGAGATAGTGTCCCTTGCGCTCGCCGGTCTCCGCCTCCGCCTTGTTGACGGCCTCCATGACGAAATCGAAGCGGTGTTTCCAGCGCATGAAGGGTTGGGAATTGATGTTCTCGTCGTCCTTGGTGAAATCGAGGCCGCCGCGCAGGCATTCATAGACGGCGCGGCCGTAATTCTTGGCGCTCAATCCCAGTTTCGGCTTGATCGTGCAGCCAAGCATGGGCCGGCCGTATTTGTTCATAATGTCCCGTTCAAGCTGCAGGCCGTGGGGCGGCCCGTTGCAGGTCATCACGTAATGCAGCGGGAAGCGGATATCCTCCAGCCGCAGCGAGCGGACCGCCTTGAAGCCGAAGACATTGCCGGCAAGCGAGGTGATCACATTGACCACCGATCCCTCCTCGAACAGGTCGAGCGGATAGGCGATAAAGGCATAAAAGGCATCATCGTCGCCGGGCACGTCCTCGATGCGGTATGCGCGGCCCTTGTAATAGTCGAGATCGGTCAGGAGATCGGTCCACACGGTGGTCCAAGTGCCGGTGGAGCTTTCGGCGGCGACGGCGGCGGCGGCCTCCTCGCGCGGCACGCCCTGCTGCGGCACGATCTTGAAACAGGCCAGGATGTCGCTGTCCTGGACCGGATAATCCGGCTCCCAATAGGTTTCGCGATAGTCCTTGACACCGGCCTGGTAGGTGCCGGCGCTGTTATGTTCTTTGTCTGTCATCGTCTTCTCCTCGTGAATGTTTAGGCGGCGGCGCTGGTGGCAACCCGGGGGTCAAGGGAGCCGGCAGCGTAGCGATCGGCCATGGCTGCCAGCGACACGGGCTTGATCCGCGTCGCCTGGCCGGCCGTTTCGAATTGCTCGAAACGGTCGCGGCACAGGGTCTGCATGGCCTCCATGGCCGGCTTCAAAAACTTGCGGGGGTCGAATTCGGCAGGATGTTCCGCGGCGACGCGGCGGAAAATCCCGGCCATTGCCAACCGACAATCGGTGTCGATATTCACCTTGCGGACGCCGTGGCGGATGCCGCGCACGATCTCTTCCACCGGCACGCCATAGGTCTGCGGCATGGCGCCGCCATGGGCGTTGAAGATGTCCTGAAGTTCCTGGGGCACCGACGATGAGCCGTGCATTACCAGGTGCAGGTCCGGCAGCCGGTCGTGGATTGCCTCGACCACGTCCATGGCCAGGATTTCGCCGTCCGGCTTGCGGGTGAATTTGTAGGCGCCGTGGGAGGTGCCCATGGCGATCGCCAGGGCATCGACATGGGTGCGCTGCACGAAATCAACCGCCTGGTCGGGATCGGTAAGAAGCTGGTCGCGGGACAGCTTGCCCTCGGCGCCG
Organism: Rhodobiaceae bacterium; assembly: GCA_965224185.1. Lineage (GTDB taxonomy): Bacteria > Pseudomonadota > Alphaproteobacteria > Rhizobiales. The sequence goes on from OZ245042.1 coordinate 3,746,115, forward strand.
TGGCCGTCCTCCTTGTCGCCCTCGCCGGTCTCCAGGCTGCCGAGGACGCCGAGCTCACCCTCGACAGAGGCGCCGACCCAATGGGCCATATCGGTGACCCGGCGGGTAATATCGACATTGTAGGCGTAGTCTGCCGGGGTCTTGCCATCGGCTTCCAGCGACCCGTCCATCATCACCGAGGTGAAGCCGTGGCGGATCGCGGAGGCGCAAGTGGCTTCCGAATTGCCGTGATCCTGGTGCAGGCAGATGGGGATATCGGGATACATCTCCACCAGGGCGTCGACCATGCGCGCCAGCATGATGTCGCCGGCATAGGAGCGGGCGCCGCGGCTTGCCTGGATGATCACCGGCGCGTCACAGGCCCGGGCGGCTTCTAAAATCGCCAGGCCCTGCTCCATATTGTTGATGTTGAAGGCGGGGACGCCGTAGCCGTTCTCGGCGGCGTGATCGAGCAATTGGCGAAGGGTTATGCGGGCCATGGGGTCAGGCATCCTCAAGGGTTTCGGTGGGATTTTGGGCGGCGAGCGCGGCGAGGCCCGGCAAGGACCTGCCTTCGAGCCATTCCAGAAACGCGCCGCCGGCAGTCGAGACATAGGTGAGATCGTCGATGACGGCGGCTTTGTTCAGGGCCGCCACGGTATCGCCGCCGCCGGCGATCGTGGTCAGACCGCCGGATCGGGTAATCCGGGCAACGGCCGCGGCGATTTCCATGGTCCCGCGATCGAACGGCTCGGTCTCGAAGGCACCGAGGGGGCCGTTCCATAGCACCGTGGCCATGGAGCCGAACCTGGCGATCAGATCGGCACTGCTGCGGGGGCCGATATCGAGGATCATATCGGTGGGCGGAACCTTGTCGATGTCCACCACTTTGTGCGGCGCCTCGGGCATGAGGACCGGGGCGACCACCGCGTCGACCGGCAAAACAATCTGGCAATTGGCGCGCGCGGCCTTCTTGATGATCCTGTCGGCGACCGGCACTTGATCCGGTTCGACCAGGGACTTGCCGACATCCAGTCCTTGCGCCAGCAAGAAGGTGTTGGCCATGCCGCCGGCGACGACGATCGCGTCGGTCCGATCGATCAGGCGGGTCAGGACGGCGATCTTGGTCGATATTTTGGCGCCGCCGACAATCGCCGCCACCGGCCGTTTCGGCTGGTCGAGCGCGCTTTGAAGCGCGGTGATTTCCGCGCTCAGCGACGGGCCGGCAAAGGACGGCAGGATACGGGTGATGGCATCGGTCGAGGCGTGCGCCCGGTGGGCGCATGAAAAGGCGTCGTTGATATAGATGTCGGCGAAAATGCCCAGCCGGCGGGCGAAGCTTTCTGAATTGGCTTCCTCGCCGGCGTGAAACCGCAGGTTCTCCAGCAGCAGCACTTCGCCCGGCCGCAGCGCCCAGGCTGTCTGCTCCGCGGCGGTTCCGACGCAATCCTCGGCGAATCTGACTTTTCGACCAAGCCTCTCCGACAGCACGCCGGCGATCGGTCGCAGGGAGAGGCGGCCGTCGATAAATCCGTGCGGCCGGCCGAGATGGGACATGATCACGACCCGGGCGCCGCGGCCGGCGAGCCAGCGCACGGTCGGGAGGAATCGGTCGATGCGGGTGGTGTCGGTCACGGTCCCGTCGCGCATCGGGGCATTCAGGTCGGCGCGCACCAGCACCGCCTTGTCGCCGAGATCGGCGTCGTTGATGGATGGAAGGGGCGTATTCATGGGTCAGGCTCCCGACGCGACGGCCGCCTGGGCGGCGTCGACGATGGCTTCCACCGTGACTGAGAAATGGTCGTAAAGATCGGGCGCCGGCGCCGAGGCTCCAAAATCGTCCAGTCCGACGAAGCGGCCCCGCGGGCCGATCCAGCGGTTCCAGCCGGTTCGGACCCCGGCCTCGACCGCAACGCGCGGTGCCCGGCCGAGCACCCTGTCACGATAGGTGGCGGATTGCATGGCGAACAGTTCCCAGCACGGCATGGAGACGACGGCGGTCTTGATGCCGAGATGTTCCAGTTTTTGCGCCGCCTCAACCGCCAATGCGACCTCGGAGCCCGTGGCGAGCAACGTCACATCCGGCTCGCCTGCCGGCTTTCGCAGCATGTAGGCGCCTTTGGCCACCTGGTTATCGTCGGCGGCATCATCACGGAGGGTCGGCAGCCCCTGGCGGCTTAAGCAAAGGATCGACGGTGTTGCATCAGCCTTCAGGGCGCAGGCCCAGGCCTCGGCAGTCTCGATGGCGTCGGCGGGGCGCAGTACCAGGATGTTGGGCATGGCCCTGAGCGATGCCAGGTGCTCGACCGGCTGGTGGGTCGGACCGTCTTCGCCAAGGCCGATGGAATCGTGGGTCATGACGTGGATGACCCGCTGTTTCATCAGCGCCGCCAGACGGATCGCCGGCCGGCTGTAATCGGAAAAAACGAAGAAGGTGCCGCCATAGGGGATGAAGCCGCCATGCAGGGCGACGCCGTTCATGGCCGCGGCCATGGCGTGCTCGCGGACGCCGTAATGGATGTAATTGCCGGCGAAATCATCGGCGCCGACCGGTGCATGACTTGACGTCAATGTGCCGTTGGAGCCGGTGAGGTCGGCCGATCCGCCGAGCAATGTCGGCAGCCTGTCGGCCAGCGCCTCAAGAACCGCTTGGGAGGATTGGCGGGTGGCGAGCTTCGGTTTTTCGGTGGCGAAACGGCGTTTGATCGCGGCAATGGCCTGGTCGAAGTCCGTCGGCAGTTTGCCGTCGATTGCCGCCTGGAACGCGGCGCCGGTGCCGTCATCGCGAGCGCTAAGCCGCTGCTCCCACCGATGGCGCGCTTGTCGCCCGGATTCGGCGGCGGCGCGCCAGGCCGCCAGAATCTGGTCGGGGATCTCGAAGGGTGGGTGCGCCCAGTCAAGAGCCTGGCGCGTAGCGGCGATTTCGTCGGCTCCCAGGGGCGCGCCATGGGCCGCCGAGCTTCCCTGTTTTGCCGGTGCGCCGAAACCGATCACCGACTTGCAGGCGATCAGGCTGGGGCGATCATCGGCGCGGGCCAGTGCGATGGCTTCGGCTACCGCCTCAGGATCATGGGCATCCACGGAGGCGGTATGCCATCCGGCGGCGGCAAAGCGGGCGCATTGATCCATGGATGTGGTGAGCGATGTGGGGCCGTCGATGGAGATGCCGTTGTCGTCAAACAGAACGACCAGGCTGCCGAGTTTCAGGTGTCCGGCGAGGTCGATGGCCTCGTGGGAGATGCCCTCCATCAGGCAGCCGTCGCCGACCAGCACATAGGTGTGGTGGTCGACGAGATCGTCGCCGAACCGGGCATTGAGCAATTGCTCGGCCAGGGCCATACCGACGCCCGTTGCCAGGCCCTGGCCGAGAGGCCCGGTCGTCGTTTCGACCCCCGGGCAATGACCGAATTCGGGATGGCCCGCGGTCTTGGAGTGCAGTTGACGGAACGCTTTCAGGTCGGCCAGGTCGACACCCTTGGTTCCGATCAAATAATGCAGCGCATAAATCAGCATGGAACCGTGACCGGCCGACAGGACGAACCGGTCGCGGTCGGGCCAGTCGGGCATCGTCGGATCGAATTTCAAGTATCGGGTAAACAGCACGGTCGCCACGTCGGCCATGCCCAGGGGCATGCCCGGATGGCCGGATCCGGCGCGCTCGACCGCATCCATCGACAGGGCGCGCACCGCATTGGCCATGGCGGTCTGGATTGCCGGTCCGGCAGGCGTTTGAGTGGTCGGCCGTACAAGTGCCGTGGTCATGATAAGGCCTCTCGCTAGGTTGCCCGGCGTTTGTTTTCCACAAGGCGGCGGATCAGCGGCGTCAGGATCAACTGCATGGCAAGGTCGAGCTTGCCGCCGGGAATGACGATGGAATTGGCCCGCGACATGAAGCTGTCGTGGATCATCGACACCAGATAGGGAAAATCGATACCGGCCGGATTGGCGAAGCGGATCACGACCATGGATTCGTCCGCCGTCGGGATCCAACGGGCAATGAAGGGATTGGATGTGTCGACGGTCGGCACGCGCTGGAAATTGATATCGGTGCGCGAGAATTGCGGGCACAGATAATGCACGTACTCGTACATGCGCCGCAAAATGGTATCGGTAACGGCATCGGTGGAATAGCCGCGATAAGCTTTGTCGCGGTGGATCTTCTGGATCCACTCCAGATTGATCACCGGCACCACGCCGATCTTCAGATCCGCATGGCGCGCCACGTCGATGTCGCCGTCGACCACCGCACCGTGCAGACCTTCATAGAACAGGAGGTCGGAGCTCGGTTCGAAGGTTTTCCAATCGGTGAAGGTACCGGGCGGGCTGCCGAAGCTCTCCGCCTCCTCCTCGTCGTGGACGTAGTGGCGGGTGCGTCCGGTGCCGCTTTCGCCATAATCGCGGAATGTGGCTTCCAATTCGGCGAACAGATTGGCCTCGGGGCCGAAATGGCTGACATGGCTGCCGTCTTTCGTCGCCTGTTGGGTCAGGGCGCGCATTTCGGCGCGGTCATAACGATGAAAGGCATCGCCCTCGATGGACACCGCGTTCACCCCCTCGCGGCGAAAGATGGCATCGAAAGTATGCTTGACCGTGGTGGTGCCGGCGCCGGAGGAACCGGTGACCGAAATGATGGGATGTTTGATCGACATGACAGGCCCGCCTATGCCCGAAACAGGCCGCGCTGGCCAAAGAGCGGCGAATCCTGTGCCGCCAGGGGTGGTTCGTGGTGGTAACGGGCGATCCGCGCCACCTTGTTGGAGGCACCGAAGACCAGCGGCGTGCGCTGATGCAGGGCTTGTGGTTCGATATCCAGGATCGGATCGACACCATCGGTGGCACTGCCGCCGGCCTGCTCGACCACAAAAGCGATGGGATTGGCTTCATAAACCAGGCGCAGGCGGCCGTTCTCATAACCGGGCCGGCTGTCGCGCGGATAAAGGAACACACCGCCGCGGGCGAAGATGCGATAGGTTTCAGCCACCAGAGAGGCGACCCAGCGCATGTTGAAATCCACGCCGCGCGGGCCGGTATTACCGGCAACGCAATCGTCGATATAGGCCCTCACCGGGACGTCCCAAAAACGATAATTGGATGCGTTGATGGCATATTCGCGCCGGCCCTGAACGATCTGCAGGTCGGTGGTGGTGATGAAAAAGGCGCCGGCCGCGCGGTCGAGCGTGGCGATATGGCTGCCTTTTCCGACCGTGAAGACCAGGGCAGTCTGCGGGCCGTAGATGACGAAGCCGGCGGCCAATTGATGGCGACCGGTCCGGTGGAAGACGGCATCGGGTTCGGCGGCGGCCGTCTCCGCCGGCAGGATCGAAAAGATGGTGCCCAGCGGGCAATTGGTGTCGATGTTCGACGATCCGTCCAGGGGGTCGATTGCAACCGCGAGCGGCTGCGTCGGGTCGAGCACGACCGCATGGTCGGCCTCCTCGGACCCGACAACGGCGACCGGCGCCGCCGCCAGGGCCTCGCGGAACATGCGATCGGCGATCACGTCGAGATTCTTTTGCGCATCCCCGTCGGCATTGGCGCCGACCACGGCGCCCAATGTGCCGGTAAAGGGGCCGCGGGCGATCAGGTCGGCGACGTCGATGGCGGTCTCGGCGATGGCACCGATCGTCCGGGCGACCGCCATCCGACCGTGATCATCGGCGACCCAATTGTCCAGATGATGGTCAAGTCTTTGCAGATCCGCCATGGTGACGCGCCTCCTTTTGGAGCCCGGTGTCCTTTCCCGGTCTCCCGCGGAAACCAAGGAGGAGAGCGTGGGAAAAGTAAATTTGAATTTTCTGTTTCTATCATTTAGAAAAACTAAATTATGAATCTTGGAAACATCACCTTGAAACAATTTCGGGCGCTTGCCGAAACCGTGCGCACGGGGTCGGTCGCCGGAGCGGCCATGCAGTTGAACGTCACGCCGCCGGCGATTTCGCTACAGCTCAAGCATCTTGAAGAAATGGCGGAAATCAGGCTCTTGGAGCGGGGTCCGGGGGGATTCCAGGCGACCGAGGCGGGGCGATTGATCGTCGATACCGCACAACGTATCACGGCACTGATCGCCGATTGCGACGAGGCGGTAAATGCGCTGCGCGGCATTGAAACCGGCAGCATTACGGTCGGCGTCGTGTCGACGGCGAAATATGTCGCACCGCGCGCACTTGCCGCATTCAGCAAGGCGCATCCGGGCGTCGATTTGCGCCTGACGGTCGGCAATCGGGAAGAAACGGTCGCCGCGCTGGAGGCCATGACGCTGGATTTTGCGATCATGGGCCGGCCGCCGACGCAGTTTACCGTCGATCAGGCGGTGATCGGCGCCCATCCGCATATCATCATCGGTCCGCCGGACCATCCGCTCGCCGGCAGGCGGGATATCGATCCGGGCGAACTGACCGGCGAGGCCCTGCTGATGCGCGAGCCGGGATCGGGGACGCGGTTGCTGACGGAGCGGCTGATTGCGGCCGCCGGGTCGCGACCGCGGGCGGGGACTGAGATCAGTTCCAACGAGACCATCAAGCAGGCGGTGATGGCCGGGCTCGGCATTGCGCTGATTTCGGCGCATACGGTGAGCGTGGAGCTTGCCGACGGTCGGCTTGCCGCTCTCGATGTGCGCGGCATGCCGGTGATGCGCGACTGGTATGTGGTCCGCCGGATCGAGAAACAATTGATGCCGGTGGCCCAGGCATTGTGGGATTTCCTGGCCCGTCACGGGGCACAATTCCTGCCGGAAATCGACATCCGGCCGCCGCGCCCGGAGGATGCGATGGGGATCTGATACCAAGGGCGGCCGGGTGGCGAAACACCTATTGCAGTTGCGCCGCATCGGCGGCGATGGCGTCGGCGAAAAAGTCGACCAGAAACCTCACCTGGTCATAGCGCAGCAGATCGGGATGGGAGGCCACCCAGATTCCGGTGGTCAGTGTGTCGGGAAACATTTGCGCCCGTTTCAGGGCCGGCGACCGGCGGGCGGCGAATGTCGGCAGCATGGCGAGGCCGAGACCGACTTCGGCGGCCGCGGCCAGGGTCAGGAAACTGTCTGCGCGAACGGCGAAATTGTCGCCGATCTTTTCATCCTGCCAGTTACCGACCGGCGAGCGGGTCAAAGGCGGCGCGACGCCGAGCCAATGATGGTCCGCCGGGTTGGCACTGTCATTACCGGCCAGATAGTCAATCGATCCGTAAACCTGAAAGTGCATGTCGCAGGCCCGGCGCCCGGTCAGATCCGACGGCAGGCTGAGGGCCGGCCGAATGGTGAATTCAGCGTCCGGGCGGGTCATGTTGAGGTGGATGTTGGAGACTGCCAGGTCCACGCGCAGGCTCGGATAGAGCGCGCCGAGGGAGCGCAGATGGATCGGAATCACGAACTTGGCGATGGTATCGGTGGTGGTCAGCCGGAACGATCCCTCGATGTCGCGGCCAAGGGCGGTAAACGAGCGTTCCAGGCGCTCCACGGAGCGGTCGATCATGCGGATCGTGCTCAAGATTTCCTGGCCGCCCGGTTTCAGCCGATAACCGCCCGGAGGGCGCTCGAACAACGAGACACCATAGCGGTCCTCAAAGGCGGTGATCCGGCGCAACACCGTGGCATGATTGACGCCGAGCGCCCGACCGGCCGCCGACAGGGACCCATGCTCGGCGACCGCGAGAACAAATTGCAGATCATCCCAACGCATTTTGTGCATGATCGCACAATTATCCGTGTTCATTTTGTGAATGTATAGAGAATTTCGCCAATGCTAGAGTTCGGCGTGGTTCACCCGCTCTCCAAGGAGGAATTTATGAAGCTTGTTGCGAGCACGTTGATGGCCGGCGCATTCCTCGCCGCCACCAGTTTACCGGTTTTGTCGGACGGGCACATAGCGGGCGCCATTAAAGCCCGCCAGGCGCTGATGACCCTTTATGCGGCCAATCTGGGCGCACTGGGGGCCATGGCCAAGGGAGACGTTGAATACAAGGCAGAAACGGCCAGCGCGGCGGCCAACAACCTGCAGGCATTGGTCAATCTGTCGACCGCCAGTTGGTGGATCCCGGGATCCGACAGCACGGCAATGCCCGGCAAGACCCGGGCGAAGAAGGAAATGTGGGACACCTATCCGGCCGTGGTGGAGAAATCCAAAGCCCTGAACATGGCGGTGGCCGACCTGGCGAAAACCGCCGGATCGGGGCTCGATGGCCTGCGCGCGGCGATGGGGCCGGTCGGCGCCGCCTGCGGCGGTTGCCACAAGCCGTATCGCGAGGAGAAGAAGTAAACTCTCGATATCGAACCGCTTTCTGCGACCGAGGATCATTTGACCGGCGGGCCGTGTCCGCCGGTCATTTCTTTTGGAATGGTGGGTTAGAGGCGGCGGCAAGGAGTGATTTAGCGGTCCGCCCGCAACATCGGGATGACGGCGCCGCAAACTTCGGGTAACACCGTCCGACACCTGTTCTTATCCGGAGTTGCCTTATGACCGAGACAGCCGATGCGATCATAATTGGGGCCGGGGTGATCGGCGCCGCCACCGCCTATGAAATGGCCAAGTCTGGATGGAAGACGGTCAATGTGGATCGCCATGGCCAGGCCGGCTACGGCTCCACGTCGGGCTCCTGCGCCATTATTCGGGTGCATTATTCGACGCTTGACGGCACGGCCTTCGCCTATGAGGGCTATTTCTATTGGCGCGACTGGGCGGAGTACCTGGAAGCGCGCGACGCGGACGGGCTTGCCCAGTTTCGTCAGACCGGCTGCCTGGTCATGAAGACCGACGGCAACGACAACCTGCAAAAGCATATCGATATCTGCCGCGCGCTCGCCATTCCGTTTGAGGAATGGGACGCCGATCAAGTGCGGCGGGCGCTGCCGATCTATGCGCTCGATCGCTATTTTCCGGCAAAACGGCTGGACGATCCCGATTTCGGCAAACCGACCGGCGGTGCGCTGATCGGCGGGGTCTACTGGCCGACCGCGGGCTATGTCACCGACCCGGCGCTGTCGGCGCAGAATCTGGCGGACGCGGCGGTGCGCCATGGCGGCCGGTTTCGTTACAAGGCGACGGTGACGGAAATCCTGCGCGCCAGCGGCAAGGTGGCCGGCGTCAGGCTGTCCGACGGTACTGAAATTCACGCGCCGGTGGTCATCAATGTGGCCGGCCCGGCATCGGCCAAGATCAACGCCATGGCCGGCGTCCTTGACGACATGACGATCGCCACCCGGGCCTTGCGCCAGGAAGTGGTGCATGTGCCGTCGCCGGAGGGCTTCGATTTCGAAAACGAAGGCCTGGTCATATCCGACAACGATATCTCGTGCTATTGCCGGCCGGAGCTGGGCAACCACATCCTGGTGGGCTCCGAGGACCCGCCCTGCGACGACCATATGTGGGTGGACGAAGCCGATTACGACACCAATTTCTCCGATCAGTGGAAGGTGCAGGCGCTGCGATATGGCCAGCGCGTGCCGTCGCTCGGGATCCCGTCTAAAATGCGGGGGGTGGTTGATCTCTACGACGTTTCCGACGACTGGATCCCGATTTATGACAAGTCGCAATTGCCGGGCTATTACATGGCCTGCGGTTCCAGCGGCAATCAATATAAGAATGCGCCGATTGCCGGCAAGATGATGGCCGCCCTGGTGGAGTATTGCGAGGCCGGCAACGATCACGATGCCGAGCCGCTGGTGTTCCGCATGCCCTATATCGAGCGGGATATCAATGTCGGGTTTTTCTCCCGCAAACGGCCGATCAACGAAGAATCGAGTTTCTCGGTCTTGGGATAGAGGCAGGGCGGACCGCGACACCACTTGCAAAGATTTATTCGTAAAACCTCTTATTCAGCCGTTATGATGGGGATTGCGGCTTCGGTTGGTTATGGGTGTCATGCGGTCTGCGTTGCGTGTTGGTCTCATCGCCGTGCTGGCGATCGTTATCGTGGTCATCGGCGGTGGCGCGGCGGCTCTGTTTACGGCCCCCTTTGCCGATTGGCGACGATCGGTTGCGGCCGGCTATCTTAGCGATCTCATGGGCGAGGAGGCCGTTGTCACCGGCGCCGTCGATGTGGATCTGGGCGCGCAGATGTCGGTTACGATTTCCGGCGTCGAAACCGTGCATCCCCTGGGCTATGCCGACGAGACCCAGGGAATCGCCTTCGTCCGCATTGCCTTTCCGCTGCGTTCCGTGCTCAGCGGATCGCCCGACCTTACCGAATTCGTGCTTGAAGGGGCACGGGTCGATATCCTGGCAGAGGAAAGCGAAAACCCGACAGGCGGCGATCCCATGTCGGCTTTCGGCAGCCTCTTGAGCGGCTTCCTCACCCACACGATTTCCGGCCATTTCGTCCTGCGGGACGTGGCGCTTAGTTTGCGCGACGACGCGGCGGGCTGGAACGAAAAGATCGCCATTTCGCGTCTCACTTTTCTCGCCGGTGAGGCGGCCGGCGACATCGCGATCGACGGCGAGGGAAATGTCAACACGGTTCCGCTCAAGATGAGCGGCACGATCGGTGCAGCACCAGGCAATCCGCGGAAAGTCGATATCGGATTTTCCTTTCCCGGCTCGTCCAACCATTTCAGCGGTACGGTCGATACGTCGAGCAAGGTCGCTGTCGTCGATCTTCAGGTGCGGTCGCAATCGGATTCGCTCGGCGATCTCCTTGATGCGTTCACGTTGACACGGGTGCTGGAAGGGACCGGCACCCTGTCGGCACGGCTTCACGGACCGATGAACCGGTTGCGGGCGGAGGCGCTGAAGGCCGGTGCCACCGGTGCGCACGGCACGAAGCTCGACCTAGTCGGATCGATCGGCGATCTGAATAACGGTGCCGGGATCGACCTGACATTTTCCGGCGCATTGCCGCCCGAAGCGGCGGAGCCGGGGCCCCGGCAGGCGATTATCGACATTACGTTTTCCGGATTTACCGGCGAGTTGAGCGGCGGGCTCGGCGCGTTGGTGCTCGACAATTTGGTCTTGAACACCAATATCGCCTCGGCCGAATTGCGGGATATCGGACCGATTTCCGTGGAGCGCATCGCCAAGGATGATCAGGGCCGGCTCGGCATTCTGGGTATTCGCGTGCTGAACGGACCGCCGGAGGCGCGCACGCTGGATCTGTCGGGCGACATGGTCGATGCGCTGCAATTTGCCGGAGTTACCCTGGACGGCACGTTGGATATCGGGACGGCCGATCTCCTGGAACTGCCGGCCATTGAGGATAGTCGCCGCCTCGGCCGGGTTCGTGGAACGATCAGTGTCAACGATCGTGACGGATCGTTGGGAATCGAGGCCCTGGAGGCGGCGGTCACCGATAGCGACCTGATCGCGCTGCGCCTCACCCATTCGATCGACGACCTGCGGGACATGGATGATATTGCCCTGTCGGCGGAGCTGAAAATTCCGAAATTCGCCGATTTCGCGGCGGCCATCGGCCAGACATCCATTCTCAAAGGTCCGCTGGAATTTAATGGCCGCGTGGGCCTTTCGGAGGACACGCCGACAATTGCCGGCTCGGCGCGGATCGATCGCACCCAACTGACCGGCGATATCGCCGGCGTGGTGCGGGATGACCGTCCCTTTGTTGTCGGCGCCATTCGGTCGGACCGGCTGCGCCTGCGCGACTTGCGGGCATTTGTCGACGTGCTCGGAATCGAGACGAGCACGGCGGTCGGCAATGTGGAGGTGAGCGACGATTTCCTGCAAGATATCGGCGTTGATCTCGATATCAACGTCAAGCGCATCGCCGAGGCCGACAAGTCGGTCGGTTCGATTGCCGGCAAACTGGTCTATGACAAGGAGATTGTCACGCTTGATCCGCTGCGCGTGTCCTTCATGGGCGGCACGATCACTGCCAAGACGACGGTTGATATCAAACCGAAGGCGCCGCGCATCCGGTCGACCGGCAAGGTGATCAAGATCCCGGTTGGCCGGATCTTGAAAAATCTGGGCGCGCCGCCAATCGTTACCGGGTCGTTGACGACGTCCTTTACGATTGCCGGGGCCGGCAGTAGCGCCACGTCGATTGCCCGTACCTTGTCGGGCAAGATGTCGGCGTCGATCCGGGGCGGCTCGGTGGGCACGAACCTCATCGACCTGTCAGGCCTCAATCTGGTGACGTGGCTGACCACGAAAACAGATAAGAACACGGTCAAGCTGGTCTGCGCCCGGATGCCGTTTTCCTTCAAGAATGGCCGCGGCACCACCGGCAGCCTGGTCTTCGAAACCGACAACGTGCAGATTGTCGGCGGCGGGGCGGTGGATTTTCGCAAGGACACCATCAATCTGCGCTTTCAGCCGATCCCCAAGCGCAAGCAGATGGTGGATATCGTCACCCCGTTTTCGGTGATCGGCAAAGTGTCGAAGCCGGCCATTAAAACCGAACAAAGCGGTGCCGGACGGGCGGTCGCCGAAGTGATCACCATGCCGTTCAACATTCTCGGGCTGATCGTCACCGGCGGCGAAAAGAAGCAGGCCAAGCACAAGCCCTGCGTGGTGCCCAAGGATGCGAAGGCACAAGCAGGGCAAGGCGGACAAAAACCCGGCAAGAAGGTGCCGATGGGACATCCGGCGCGGCGGTGACCCTAAGCCTTTCTTTTTTCCGCCAAGCCGGTCAGCAGGCGGATGAAGGCCGGCAGGAAGAGCAGGTTTGAGATAAGCGCGATCACCAGGGTGATGATCATCAGTCGGCCGAGCAGGGCGATCGAGGGGAGCGCGGAAAACTGGGTGATCACCAGGGCGACGCACAAAATGGCGGTCGATGCGATCAAGGCCGGCGCCACATCCTGGACGGCGTGTTTCAGGGCATCGGCCGGCGGCCGGCCCTCGCCTGTGGCGATGCGGTAAAAATTGACCACATGGATGGCGTTGTCGATGGCGATGCCGAAAGCAATGGTCAGCGCGATTACCGTGGTCGTGTCATGATCATGATTGATCGCCCATAACAGCGTTTCCACCGACAGGATCGGGATCAGGTTCGGCACCAGGCAGGCGAGGCCCAATGCCGGCGAGGCGCTCGCCACCATGATGATGCCGATCGCCAAGGCCACGGCGATCAGCATGCCGGTGCGTAGCGAGGCGATCAGTTTCGGCATCTCCTGGGCGGCGAGCAGCGGGAAACCGGTCAGCATGACACGGTCGGCGAGGCCGGCGGCGCGCAGGTCCTGCTCGAAACGGGTGATGAGCCGCTGCACGGCATGGCCGGATTCCAAGGCATCGACACCGATGGTCACCAGCAGTTTTGACCGGTCGACGGAGAGCACATTGCGAACCATGGTGGTGTCGGCTTCGTCGATATTGGCGGCCAACGCCGGGATATGGTCGTCCGCCGCATGGTCCCACAGGGTCGCCAGCGATCCGACGCGGCTCGTCCCGAAAATCGCGACCGCCGTTTGGTGCAAGGCCCGCAAGTCGCGGCGCACAGGTTCATCGTGGAAGGCGCCGCTATCGGGACGCTGCAGAACCGCGAACAGACGGCCGCTGCCGCCGAACAGATCGCCGGCCAGGGTTTCCTGGTCATAGACCGGAGAGGCCGACGGCAGATAGGCGGTGATGCGGTACTCCATGCCGACGCGATGGTGGATGAGGCCCATCAGAATGACGAGGCCGATGCCGATCGCCACCAACAGGTGCGGCGCGCGCATCAGGGTGCGGCGGAGGAACGGCCCGGTTCTGGTCAGTGCCGGGGACTTGGCGCCCGCCCGGCCGACCGACAGATATCGGGTCCAATAACAAATCAGCGGCAGCACGATGATGAAGGCGAGAAAAGCCATCATCACCGAAGCGGCTCCGAGCCAGGCGAAGTCCGTCAAGGCTTCGCTGTCGCCATAAGCAAAGGAAGCGATTGCCAGCGCCGTGGTTATGGATGTCATGGCCGAGGCCGGGCCGACCCGTTTCACCGCCTCGCGCAGGGCTTGCAGGGCATCGTCTGCAGTCGCGAGGGATCGTTTCCAGTGAAAGAATAAGACGATGGAATCGGCGAAGGCGAGCACCATGGCGAGGGTCGGCAGCACGGTCAGCAGGTAATTGATCTCGGTACCCGTGACGGCGAACATGGCGAGCACCCACAGGGTCGCCACCAGGGCGGGGATGGTGCAGATCAGGGCGGAGACGATATTGCCGAAAACGATGAGGGCGACCAGGGTACCCAGGGTCAGGCCGGCAATGGTCAGCGTGATCTGGTCGGCGAGAATGGCGTCGCGGATCGCCACCTGGATCGGCGGCAGGCCGGCATAGGCAACCTGGAATCCGTCCGGGGCCAGATCCGCAATGCTTGCCTGCAGGGCGCCGAAGGCGGCGATGGAACTGCCGGTCGATTGCGGATCCAGGGTGACGAGGAGTGCCGCCGCGTCTTTTTCGGGCGCCAGGAAGGAACGGGCGCTCGGTTCGGCGGCAAGCAGGTCTTCCAACGCCGTTCGTGTCGCCTGATCGTCCGTGAACAGACCCGGCAGCCGGGTGACGATCGTCTTGGTTTCGGCGTTGAACCGGGAGAAGGAGAATACCGACATGATCCCGGCGACCGGGCTCTCCAGTTCCAGGTCCAGATGCAGGCCGCGCAGGGCTTCCATCTTCTTAGCCGTCGCCAGATCCGGGCTGCGAACAATCACCAGCACGTCTTCCAGGAAGTCGCGGAAATCGGTGCGCACGTCGCGAAATGTCTTGAAGGCCACCGAACGTTCCGACAGGACGGAGATGATATTGCCGTCAAAGGCTAGGCGCGGCAGGGTCGCGGCGGCGAAGGCGCAGATCAACAGGGCGGCGATACTGGCGGCGATGGGCACGCGCAGAACGGCAAGGCCGATCCGTTCCAGTCCGAATCCCAGGCTGCGCATGGCGGCTCCCGGTTGCCGTTCGAAATCGTCCCGGCGCGCCGGGATATTTTCGCAAGGTCGTTGCGGCTGCTATAATCGGCATGGCGGCGACGGGGTGCAAGCGGTCAATTGACCACTTTGAGCGCAGGGATGCCGGCGAGCTGGGCTGATTGGAAAATTACGATCAAGGCAATGGCGGATTGAGGATTATGAAAAGTCGGATTATCGCGACATCAATTATTTGCCCTTTTATTTTTGTCTCCCCGCAATCCGCAATGGCGGCCTTTACCCTGGCCGATCTCGCCGGATCCTGGCGTGGTATCGGCACGGTCGTCGAAGCCGGCGATGCGGCCAAGCAGCCGGTGCGTTGCCGGCTCACGGGCCAGGCCACCCGGACCGG
The DNA here is from genome assembly GCA_965224185.1 of Rhodobiaceae bacterium. Taxonomy (GTDB): domain Bacteria; phylum Pseudomonadota; class Alphaproteobacteria; order Rhizobiales. The sequence continues at coordinate 3,761,267 of OZ245042.1, forward strand.
GATCAGCATGCGCGGCAAATGTGCTACCAGTCGCGGCAAGGGCGATGTGGTCCTGAAGCTGACGGCCAAGGGCAGAACAATATCCGGCACCTGGCAGACGACGGCGGCCAAGGGATTGTTCAGGACCAGCGGCAGACTCAATTCAGGGGGCTTTCGCGCCGATCTGATGCCGACCAATCCCCGGGATTCCTCCGGGTCTCTCGTGGTCACCATGAAGGGCGCGAAAACATTCGTGCTGGTCGGGCGCAGCAAGCTCGACAAGGGCGAGCGCTCGCAAATCGTCTTCACCCGCAAGTAGGCGGACTACGGTAATCGCGCCGAAATTCGTTGTGTGCCGGCTCACGAGTTTCTAGTCTTCTAGGAACCAACACAGGCAGGGAGCGCAAGTGATGGCGGGCATCGATCCGCAGGACGCCAAGCGGGCGATCCTTGACTATTGCCTGAAAAAGGGCGCGCTGGCCGCGGGGGTCGCGGATCTGGAGGCCATCAACCGGATCGCGCCGCCAGGACATCGCCCGGCTGACCTGATGCCACGGGTCAAATCGGTGATTTCACTCGGTGTCGGTGGACAGACCCAGGGCGCCTGGACGGTGCCGGCCAAGGCGATGGCCTATTTCGGCTCCACGGAAACCCGCGCCTATACCATTGCCTATGGGCTCAGTTTCTTCATCGAAAACCGGTATCAGGCCCGGTCGATCTATTGTCCGCCGGATCTCGATAACGAGGAGGGTCCGCGGGTGCCCTTGCAGAGCCTGAAACTGCATGCGGAACTCGCCGGTATCGGTGCCCGGTCATTGGCCGGTGACATCTTGCTGCACCCGGATTTCGGCTACATGTATTTCGCCTCCGTGTTCACCGAGTTGGCGTTGCCGCCGGATGAACCGATGGCCAACAATCCCTGTCCGGCGCCGTCCTGCGTCGCCCTTTACCGGCAACAGGGGCAGACGCCATGCATGAAGTTCTGCCCGGCGGAATGCCTGAGCGGATCGATCGACGATGACGGCAAACAGGCGGAGATGCGCTACGAGATGTCGAAATGCGCCGAATTGTCGGAGCAATATGAGGCATTGCCGCGCATGTTTGCCCGAGCCATGGCCGCCGACGATGCGGCCGGCCGCGACGATGTGCTCTACGATCTCGACCACACCATGATGTGGTACAAAATGTCGGTCGGATCCGGCGGCCTGCTGGCGCAATGTTTCGAATGCATGAGGGTCTGTCCGATCGCCACCCAGGCACCGCTCGCCGATCCGATCCGCCGCGCCAAGGCAAGGGACGCCTCATGACGTCGGGATTTTCAAAGGGCCAGGCCGGGGTGACCGAAGCGCTGATGGAGACCTATGGCGAGTTGATTTTTGAACTCAGCCATAATGTTCAGGTACGGCGCGGCGACCCGGTACGGCTGAAGGATTTCGATGATTACGAGCGCCAGCGGGCCGAATTCGGCCTGGCGGATACTGAAATCGCCGAACGGCTCGGTTTGACCAAGACACAGGTAACCGTGATCCGCAACGCGGTGGAGCGGCGGAAGATCCGCACCGAGCCCTATTACCGGCTGAACAGTCTCGGCGGCGGCCGACGCTTCCGGTCCGATAGCCTTATGGACGCGACGACCAAGACACATCCGACGAAACATGGACTTGCCCTGAAAGCGACGATGACCTTCGATCCCGAACGAGCGCGGCATTATATCGATATGGGCTATTGGCGGGGCGATACCATGTCGCAGTGGCTGGCCCGACACCTGCGCGAACGGCCCGACGCGCCGGCGATCATTGATGATGATCAGACGCTGAGTTGGGCGGCGGTCGGAGAGCGGGTGCAGGATGTGGCCGGTGGTCTGCGTGCCTTGGGCATTGGCGAGGCGGATGTGGTGGCGGTGCAATTGCCGAATGTCGCCGCCTATATCATCGCCTTCCTGGCGATCGCCGAACTCCGGGCGGTGATGACCACGGTCTATATGCCCTATCGGGAGAAGGAGTTTTTGACCCTGCTCGGCCATTCCCATGCCCGGGCCCTGATCTGCCTGTCGGAAGCCGGCGATTTCCGGCCGGCCGAAACCGCGCTTTCTTTAAAAGCCGGCCTGCCGGAACTGGAGCAGGTCATTTCCGTCGAACAGCCGGTCGAGGGTTGCGTGTTCTTCGACGACCTGGCGGCGCCGGCCGGGCGCCAGGCGGATTTGGAGCCGCCGGTGGCCACCGATCCGCTGTTGTTGCTCTATACGTCGGGGACCACCGCCAGCCCAAAAGGGGTGCCGCTCAATCAACATGTGCTGTTAAGCAATGTGACGGCGAGCGTTTCAGAGAACGGCTTCGGACCGGAGGACCGGTTCTTGTCGGCGGCGCCGTTTGGGCATTTATTCGCGCTCTATGCGATCCATTTTTCGCTCGCCACCGGTGCGGCCAATGTGCTGTTGCCGGCCTTTTCTCCTCCAGCCTTATCGGCGGCAATGGCCAGCCACAAACCGACGGTGCTGCTTGCCGCGCCGGCGCATATCGCCGCCTGTTTGGGATTGGGTCTTTTCGACAAGGGAGAGGCGGCGAGCCTGAAACTGACCATCATGTCGGGGGCGCAGATCCCGCCACAATTGGTGCATGCCTTTGCGCAAAAGCTGGACGGCGGCACGATCTCCCAGCTCTGGGGCATGTCGGAAATCCAGGCTGGTGCCTATACGCGGCCGGGCACGCCGCTCGACAAGGTGGCGGCCAGCGCCGGGCCGGCGGGGCCGGGGTCAGAAATACGGGTAGTCGATGAGACCGGGGCGGTGCTTGCGTCGGGTGAAGAGGGCGAATTGCAGACCCGCGGCATCAACGTTTTCGCGTCTTATTATGACAACGACGAGGCCAATGCCCAGGCCTTCACCGAGGACGGTTGGTTCCGGACGGGAGATCTGGCGACGATCGACGCCGATGGCTGCGTGTCGCTGACCGGCCGGTCGAAGGACATCATCAATCGCGGCGGCGTGAAATATAATCCGTTGGATATAGAGCGCCTGCTCGACCGGCACGAGGACATCGCCGTCTCGGCCATCGCGCCGGTCCCCGATGCGGTGCTCGGCGAACGGGCCTGCGCCTATGTGGTGCTCGCCGGCGACCAGCCCGTGAGCCTGGAGCAGATTTGCGGCTATCTGTCGGATCATGGCATCGCCAAGACCAAATTGCCGGAACGGCTGGAGATTATCGACGAGATGCCGCTGACGGCGACGCGCAAGATCATCAAGGGGCGATTGAAGCCGACGGAATGAACGGAGCAGCGCTATGTTGACGATGACCTCGGCATTGGTGCGCGCGGGGCGCAATTTCGGCGACCGGCCGGCGGTCGTCGACGATGAAGGGGCGGCGACGTGGACGCAGCATCTTGACCGGGTGGGCCGGCTTGCCGGCGGGCTCGCCAGTCGCGGGATCGAGGCCGGCGAGCGGTTTGGGATCTTGAGCCGCAATACTTACCAATTGTTCGAGCTTCTGCATGCGGGCTATTGGTCGGGCCGGATCGCGGTGCCGATCAATATCCGCCTGGCGCCGCCGGAAATCGCGTACATCCTCGACCATGCCGCGTGCCGGCTGGTGGCGGTGGAGCCGGTCTTTCTGGACCAGTTCGAGGCGCCGGAACTTGCCGAATGGCGCGACCGGGTGATCGTGATCGGCGCCGAGGGCATTGGCGGCCGCCCGTCGTCGGAAGCCCTGATCGCCGGCCACGAAGCGGTCGACCCCGCCGACCCGGCGGAAGACGATGATGCGATCCTGCTCTATACGGGCGGCACGACCGGGCGCAGCAAGGGGGTGCGGCTGACCCATAAGAACATCGTCTCCAATGGCTTTCAGGCCGGCCTGAAGATGAGCATCCAAGGCGACGATGTGTATTTTCATGTGGCGCCGATGTTCCATTCCGCAGATCTGCTGGGGACGGCGGAAACCTTGATGGGCGGGGCGCATGCCTTCCTGCCGGCCTTTACCCCGGAAGCGTTTTTATCCGGCATTGAACGTTATGGCGCCACAAACACGATGGTGGCGCCGACCATGCTGGTGATGTTGCTGCAGGCGGTGGATCCGGCCGATTACGATCTATCATCCATGCGCACCCTGCTTTACGGCAGCGCGCCGATGGCGGTGGAATGGATCCGCAAGACTTTGGAGGCGCTGCCGGACGTCAAGTTGGTGCAGGGTTATGGGCTGACGGAAACGTCCCCGCTGCTGTCATTTCTCGATTTCGACGCTCACAAACGGGCCCTGGAAACCGGCAATCTGGAGGTTTTGAAATCCGCGGGCCAACCGCTGCCGGCGGTCGACATGATCATCGACGAGGCGGCGGGTGGCGAGGTGCTGGTGCGCGGGCCGAATGTGACGCCGGGCTATCTCAATGCCGATGACATCAATGCGGCGGCCTTCCGCGACGGTTGGTTCAGGACCGGCGACGTGGGCCGCATGGATGAAAACGGCTACATGTATCTGCTCGACCGCAAGAAGGACATGATCATTACCGGCGGCGAAAACGTTTATTGCTCGGAAGTCGAGGCCGCCCTTTACCAGCATGATGACGTGGTGGAAGCCGCCGTGTTCGGACTTGCCGATGAGGCCTATGGAGAGGCGGTCAGCGCGGCCCTGGTCCTGCGGGACGGGTCGGAACTCAACGCGGAAGCCGTGATTGACCACTGCCGGACGCTAATCGGCGGCTACAAGGTGCCGCGGCGGATCTTCTTCCTCGACGCCTTGCCGAAATCGGCGGTCAACAAGATCCTGAAGTCGACCTTGCGAAAGATGTTCTCCGAAGCAAAGGGGCAGTAATCGCTGGTTGGCGCCATTGTAGGCCAGAGAGAACACTATCCTCTGCAGTCATTCCCGCGAAAGCGGGAATCCAGGGTCAAGAATAAAAGCCGACGTTATTTGCTCTGGATTCCCGCTTTAGCGGGAATTGCTTATTGATCCGCATAGCCGCAATGTCTTTTATTCCCCCAATCGCGTCCGGTCGACCTGAGCAAGGTCGCACAGCAAGGTGGCCATACCCCGGCCCATGGCGCCGCGGCCGATGAAGCCGATTGATGAATCGCGGATCGTCATGGTCGTCACTCGGGTGCCTCGTGCAGCCAGCCGATCAGCAGATGCGCCTGGCGGGTGCATTCATTCTTGATCATCCAATGCAATACGGCGCCCCAGGAATCGGACCTGATTTCCTTGGGCAAGACGTGCAGATCGAAGCGCCGGGGCTTCTTGTCGATCGCCATGACCAGATGCATGTCGTCCTTGACGAAGGTGTCCGGCAATTCATAGCGGTCCCGGCCGCCCTCCCAGGTCAGGCCGCTATAGCGGATCGATTTCGTGCGCAGGGACAGGCTGACGGATTTGCCGGGATCCTTGCGCCACAATTCCACCTTTGGCGGCTTGACGCAGCGGTTGCCGGAACTGTCGACATTGAAAACCCAGATATCCGGCTCGCCGGTCTCCCGGTTGACCGTCAATTCGCGTGTCGCGCCGATGACCGAGGATTGCTTGGGATCGTCGAGCACCAGTTCGGCGATCTCCGACAGGCTGCTGGACCAACTTGCCGGGGTTTCCGGCTCGACGGCTTTCTTGGCCAGCAGTGCACCGGAATAGGGACCTTTGAGTTTCACGACGTCGCCGGTTTTGGAGAGCAGGGTCACCTGTGTGCCGTCGGCGATCGCAATGTCCTGGCCGGCTTCCAGGACTGCGCCGGCCGCATAGTCACCGGAGGTCTCGCTGGAGGCAATGATGACGAAGGTCGCGGCCGCGGCCGCGGGCATTGCCGATGACAGCAACAGGGTTAGGGCGACAGCGAGAAAGCGCATAATACCTCCAACTGGCAGTTTCTTATTTCATTCTTGGCCGGCCGACCGTCGGCCGCGTCATTTTTCGGTCAGAACAATCTTCACACCGTTTTCGCCGCGCCGCAAACGCTCCAGATGCATCTTAACGACTACGTCGGAGGGATCTGTCCTCGCCAGGTCCTCGAAGGCCGGCAAAGCGCCGTCCTCGCCTTGTTTCAATTGTTCAAACGCCTTTCTATAAGTGGCGATCCGCGGGCTCGATGCAAGGCCGCCGTCGAGCGGCTCGAAACAGGGTATGGCGGCCTGCTTGCCTTTCAATACGATACTGCCGAGCGGACGGAATGCGTGGTCGGGACAGGCCTCGGCCACTGCCTCGCTGACGCAGATGCGGGTGCCGAGATAGCGGTTGGCGGCTTCCAGCCGGGCGGCGGTGTTCACCGTGTCGCCGATCCCGGTATAATCGAAAAACCGCGTGCCGCCAAAATTGCCGACCACCGCCTCGCCGCGATGAATGCCGATGCGGGTGATGCCGAATTCGATGCCCTGCTGTGCTTGCGTCTTGCGATATTGCTCCGAGAATTGATCGATCGCCAGCGCCAGGTCGACCGCCCGGCTTGCCTGGTCTTCCTGGGATTCGGGCGCGCCGAAAAAGCCGATAACGGCGTCGCCGACGATCTTGTCTATGGTCGCGTCGGCGTCGATGAAGCGCTCGCAGATTTCGTCGAGATAGGTGTTGAGCAGGTCGGCAATGTCGCCGGGATCGAGATCCTCGCTCAAGGCCGTGAAGCCCTGCAGGTCCGTGAAGACATAGGTGACGTCGCGCTTTTCACCGCCCAGACGCAAGGTATCGGGATTGGCGGCGATCTTGCGGACGACGGCCGGGCTCAGATAGCGGGAAAACGCCTTTTCGATGTAAAGCCGCTGGCGGCGGTCGTAATACCATTGGGCGATCGCCAGAACCAATGCGGAGCCGAAGGCGGCAACCGTAGGCGTGGCGATCGGTACCATGACCTGCCAGATACGGAAGGCATAGATGGCGGCAATGCAATAAAGGCCGAGAACGATCAATACGAGGGCGACGCGGACGAGCGGCGGCCAGCGCGGCACGACAAGCACCGCCGTCAGGATGCTCAAGGCGAGCGCGATCGCGAATTTCGCCAACCCGTCGATCACCGTGATGCGGTCGCCGCGCAGGAGTTGCGCCAGGATGTGGGCATGAATGGTGACCCCGAACAGGGCGCCGCGCTCGGCGCCGAACAGGGTGACGAATGGGGTACGGTGCTGGTCGGTGGATGGACGCGCTGAACCGATCAGGACGAATTTGCCCTTCAGCCAGTCGGCGGGCAGGTGCTTGACCGAGTGGGCCGGATAGACGGGAAACTTGAACGGGGCGCCAGTGGCATCACGATAGTAGGTGATGCGGTCGGTGCGGTCTTTCGGTTCCACGCCGGCATGGGCGGCCATTGCCGAAGCCAGCGCCGGGCGCCAGGTGCCGTCGATCACGCGGCCGGTCATGAGTTGGCGGACGGTGCCGTCGAAATCGTCGCGCGACAAGGCGACCAATCCCTTGTCCAATCCGTTCAGTATTTTTTCCTGATAGGCGAATTGGCGCTCCGACAAGCCATCGGCCATTTGCGCATATCCCATGACGATGGGGATTGAGGCGGTTCTCAGGATCTCCGCAAGGCGCCGATCCTTGGCCGGTTCGCTTGGCTGGTCGAGCAGGAAATCGATCCCCACCGCCTTGGCATCGGCAGCGTCGAGTTGGTCGATCAGGTCCGCCAGGAGCCCGCGATCGATGGGCGAACGGTAGGGCAGGGTGGCGAGCGTATCCTCGTCGACTGCGATGATGATGATGTCGTCCGGTCCGGCCCCCCAATCGGCGTGGCGCAACAGCGAATAATCCTGTCCTAGGATTTCCAGCCGGAAACAGACGGCAATGGCAAGCAGGGTCGTGATCAGCGGGGCGACGGAAACCAGCCACCAATTCATCCGATATCTGCCGGTCCGGTCGCTCTGGGGCATTAGCTGGGGTGGTTCGGATTGAGGATTACGTTCATGCCGGCACTCAACAGGGCAGCCATTGTCAATGTGATATTGTTCACATCCCTGCCCACTACTGTCATTGCCCGGCTTGACCGGGCAACCCAGTAATCGGCGCGGTTCGTGTTCAGCAACACCATCTTATCGGTGCCTAAATCCGCCTATTCAAAAGTGCACTGGATGCCCCGGTCGGCGCCGGGGCATGACAGTGATGGATAGGTTGTCGGAAATTTCCATGTCGTTCCATGCGCTCAGGTCCTGTTGCGGGGCCAGAAATCGGATCGAAAACCCGTGACACCGATGGTGATTTCCAAAGCCGGCGTGAGGACGAATTCCAGGTGCCGTCATTTCAGAACGTCGAAGCGTTTGATATCCGACTGGGTGCCGTCACGATAGGTGAGCATCACGGACATATATTTGGTTTTTTTGGGCACCGTGATGTGGATCTTCGATGTCTTGCCGCCGGCATTGACCGAATGCGGATTGAGCGGATCGCATTCAGCGAGCGGGAACACCGTGTCGGGATTGTCGGTATCGACGCCGTAGCGGGCTTCGGCGATGGCGCAGCGGTAACTCACCAGATGAGTGAAATAGGCGAGCAGCTTGCCGTCCCAATCTCGGAACGTGACCCAGCCATTGGAAAAGCGGTCGAGGATCATCTTCTGCCCGGCGACCAGGGCGAGCGCCGGATCGAAACTGACTTCGAACGGGCCCTGCTCTTCGCCGCGCACATCCAGATAGGAAACCTTCAGGGTCATCGGTTCGGCATTGGGCGGCAATTCGAAGGCCGGATAGGGGATCGGCTTGCCGGTCACCGGATGCATGGCGCCCTGGACGAAACCGGTGGAGGTTGGCGGCTCGCCGGGCTTTGCGATGAAGATTTCCGTCGCCTGGTCGGCGATCGAGACATTCAGCATCCAGCCCTGGTTGGATCGCGTGGCATTCAGCTTGACCGGGTTTTTCAGCGCCGTCTGGTCGAGAAACGACAGCGCCGCCATGCGGGTCTTGGCGTCCTCGATCTGCCGGGCCGCCAATTGCTGGTCGATGAAATAGCGCAGGAATTTGCCGTCCTCGACCAAGGCCTGGAATCGGCTCAAGAGAGCGTATTCACGCTTCTTGTCGGCCAGGGATTGCTGGCCGAGGCGGGACAATGAAAAGTCGCGGCTCAGCTCATAATAAGCGGGCGCGAATTCGTCGTTGTCCTTGATGAAGGCGTCCAGTTGCGTGACCCGTTGCTCGCGCTCCTGCAGCAGGGCGGAGACGAATTGCAAGGTTCTGTCCCGGCGGCCCTGGCTCAATGACGCATAGACCTCCCGGGCGCCGGCGCGGCCCTCCTGGATTTTCAGGAAGTTCTGGAACCGGTAATGGGGATCCACATGGGGCTGGCCGAAGGCGAAGAATTTCAGATAGTCCTGACGGGCCTTGGGATAGTCGCCCTGCAATTCGTGCAGCCGGGCATTGCTGTAGAATTCATGGGGCCGGGTCGGCTTTTCCACGAAGAGGGAGCGGCTGGTCAGTTTAGCAAAGAGTTGTTCGATCTGCGCCGGGGCGAGATCGCCGGCGCCCTGTTGTTGCAGGCTGGCAATGCGGGTATTGGCGACGATTGCGAAAGCCCCTTTGGGAAACTTATCCAGATAGGCCTGCAACTGGCTGATGGAGCCTGAATCCTTGACGTCGTTCCACAATTGGATTTCGACCTGGGTCGCCGACAGGCCGGTCGACGCGCCAGACGATTGGCCCTGCGCGGCAATGATATCGGCGGTCGGGATGAAGACCACGTCGGAGGTCAACGAGGAATGATCCCACGGCACCTGGTCGCCGCCCGTTGCCGCCACCACCGCGCGGCGGACATTCTTAAATGCTTGCTCGATGGAAATGCCCGGGCGGATAATCTCTTCCGCGATCGCCGCCGTATAGGGGCTGTTGAGGCCGGCGCCGTCGAGCGCGGTGCTGCCCGGCGCGGTGGCGAAACTGATGAAACTGCCCGAGGGTGTCGCCCGCAACAAAGCCAGCCCCTGGCCGGCATCGCCCATGCCCCGGGTCAGCGCGGTGTTGCGGCAGGCATCGAGGATGACGACATTGACGCCCTTATGGGCCTTTTCCAGCCGCGCCAGCACCCAATCGACGGACAGGGCCTCGAATTCCGCATCGACCTCGTCCTGTAGATCGGCCTTCAGCGGCGCCAGATAGTTGACGCCGCCGGCTTGGAAGCCGTGGCCGGAATAATAGAACAGGCCGATGGCGCCGTCGCCGGCTTCGGTCAGCTTGCCGGTAAAGGTTTTCACCGCCCGTTTCATGGCGCGCAGATCCGCGTCCACGACCCGAACAACTTCAAAACCGGCCTTTTTCAGGGAGTCGCTCACCAAGACCGCGTCATTCGCCGGATTTTTCAGTGGCACCAAGGTCTTGCTTTGATAGCCGGCATTGCCGATCACCAGGGCGAACCGTTTCTCGGTCGCGGCGGCCGGTCCACCAACGCTGAAAGTCAACACGAAAAGCAATGGCGCGATAACCTGAATGACGGACCGCATGGGTGTTTCTCCGTTTCCCGGTGGATCATTCGAACCGAAATCGGCGGAGCGGTCAATCGTCCTCGATCGGTTCGCAGGTCAGCCGGTCGCCCGGATCAGAGCGCCGGATCCCGATCAGATCACCGCCGGACAAGTCAATCACCGATTGGGTGAATTTCAATCCGAGCCTGGAGACTAAGGCCGATCCGATGATCAGCCCGGCTGGGCGTTCAAAACCGAATGCACGGTTCGAGAGACCGCCGCCCTGTGCCTGCGATAGCCCCGCACGGTCTGGCGTAATGTTTTGATTTTTTTCAAGTAGTCGGGAGCATCGGCACCGCGTAGAAATGCTGCTCCGAGCCAGGTCAGGGCCTGACGGTGCTCGTGGAGGTCGTATCGAAAGTTACACCAGTCGGCCTTATAGGCCTCCGGACCGATGGTGAAGTCCAGCGTTTCGATGCCGTTTTCCAGGCACCACTTGATCAAATGTTCGATCATGATCTGGCCCGGCGAGAACCGGCCGAAATCGACATCGAATGTGGGCAAGATGAAGTAGAAGGTGCGGTCGTGGATGATCCCCCAATGCAGGGCGATCACGCGGCCGCCGACGGAGATTTGCGACAGATGGGCTTTGGTGCGCGGACCGATATGGCCGGCCATGCGGTAGAATTCACGGACGCTACTGTCCCTGAAGAGATCACAGATACCGGTGCGCGTCGCGCGCTGGTGCTTCATGCCGAACAACGCGTTCATGGGTTGGACGTGATCGTCGGCATCGGCAATAACTTCGAACTTCAATTCGCCCAGCGTTTCCAGATTGCGGCGCTTGCGGCGCATGGTGCGCCGGGACCGGCCTCCGAATTGTGACTTGAGATAGGTATCCCAGTCGCCGTCGATCGTAAGAACAAAATTGTCGTCGTGGGGCTGGCTGTCGAGATACTGGACGAAGGGGTTAGGCGTATCGGATATCAGGGGTTGCAGACGCTGCAAGCGTATACAATCAATAGGATCGACGGCCGACAGGACGCGTGACCAGACCTTCAGGAAGGTATACCTGGAGAAAAGGTCTGATCCGGGTGCCAAAAGAGGCCCATGGAAGTCGCTTTGTAGGCCGCCGAGCCATTCCAGGACGCGGACACTGCCGATCGTGCGGACGACCAGCGGGAAGATACCGACGACCGCATCGTTTTGTCGGATGACGAAGATATTCGGCTGGGCAAGACCTGTCTGCGCGCCAATCACGGTCTGCCATCGAGCAAGCCAATCATAGCCCTGGAAACCGCTGCAAAGGGCGGTTTCTTCAAAGGGGCGCCAGATGGTCTCCAAGCTTGACTCAAAAGACGTGAACCGCTCGACTGTATAGGCCATGGAAAGATCGCCGTATGTCGCTGGTATGTGAGCATTTACGGATAAACGCTTATGTGCTGGTTATAGTCGTCTAATGCGGCCCGGTACATTGAAGTTGATGGACGTAGTTAATCCGATGCCGTTTACCAGTACCGTTTTGAGGTCCCCGACAGGAGCGGAATTGCACCTCTATCGGCAGCAGGCGGTAGGGGAGTGCCGGGCCGTGGTGCAGATCCTGCATGGCCTTGCCGAACATGCCGGCCGCTATGCGAGCTTCGCCGGTGAACTGGCCGAGCGGGGATTCCATGTCTTTGCCCATGACCATCGGGGCCATGGCGATACCAAGGCCGCAGATGCGCCGCTCGGCGTATTCGCCACCCGGGACGGCTGGGAGACGATGCTTGCCGATGTGGCGGCGGTGAACGACCATATCCGGCAGGCCCATCCCGAAGTGCCGCTCCTGGTTTTCGGCCATTCCATGGGTTCGATTGTCGGCTTCAATTTCATCGGCCGGCATCCGGAGGCGGCCAAAGGCGCGGCGTTGTGGAATGCGGGCCTCGATGCGGGCGGATTGGCGCGGATCGGCCGGTTCCTGCTTTCGATGGAGGCAATGATGTTTGGCCGCGGGGCCGCCAGCCGCCTGGCGCCGAAACTCACCTTCGAGCCCTGGAACAAGGCCTTCAAGCCGAACCGGACCGATTTCGACTGGTTGTCGCGGGATGAGAGCCAGGTCGATCGTTACGCGGAAGATCCCCTTTGCGGCTTTGCCTTCAGCACCGGCATGATGCTCGACCTGCTTAGCGGTGTCTTTTTCGGTGCCGACATGGCGCATTTCGACGGTCTCGCCAGGGACTTCCCGCTGCATCTGGTGGGCGGGTCCGATGATCCGAGCACACAGGGCGGCAAATTGGTGCAACAGATCGCCGGGCGATTTCAGGGGGCGGGGTTCAGCGATGTCACCTGCACGATCTTCGATGGGATGCGCCATGAAAGCCTGAACGAGATCGATCGCGAGAAGGCGGTGACGGCCTTTCTGGAATGGGCGGACCGGGTGGTCCGAGACAAGACATAAGACAACGTAAAATCCCCGATTTGAGGGGTATCGGCCTGGAGGCAATCGATGAGCGCACAAGATGACCGAGCGGCGTCCGTGATCGCGAATACGGCGCCGGTGCGCGACACTTATCTTGCCAGAACCTCCGGCAGCGCCGAGGCGCATGGCCGCGCCGAGCGGCTGATGCCCGGCGGCACGTCGCGCCAGGCCGGCTATTGGACACCCTATCCGCTGACTTTCGAGCGCGGCGAGGGGCCCTTCTTATGGGATGTTGACAGCAATCGCTATTTCGATCTCATCAACAATTATACGGCCATGGTGCATGGCCACGCCTATCCGCCGATCGTCGAGGCGGCGCAGCGGCAGGCGGCGCGCGGAACCGGGTGGGCCGGGGGAAATCGCAACCAGCTCGATCTTGCCGAGCAGATCGTGGCGCGCGTCGCATCGGTGGATCAGGTGCGGTTCACCAATTCCGGCTCCGAGGCCGCCTCGCTCGCCTTCACCATTGCGCGCAAGGTCACCGGGCGACCGAAGCTGCTGATGGCGCGCTATGGCTATCATGGTTCGCTGATGGAGTTCGAGTGCGGTTCGTTCGGCCATGAGGGCCCGACGACGCTGCTTGCCACCTACAATGATCTTGATGATTTCCAACGTGTTCTTTCCGAGCATGGCTCCGATATCGCAGCCGTTTTTCTGGAACCGGTGATGGGATCGGGCGGTGTGATCAGCGGTCAACGGGCCTTCCTGCAGGGGGTGCGCGACGCAGCGCGCGATGTCGGCGCCCTGTTTGTGCTCGACGAGGTGTTGACCCTGCGTTTCGGCTACGGCGGGGTGCAGGGCGCGCTCGACCTTAATCCCGACCTTACCATGTTCGGCAAGTTGATCGGCGGCGGTTACCCGGTCGGCGCGGTCGGCGGTCCGCGCGATTTATTGACGATCTTCGATCCATCGGATCTGAAGCTGTTTCACACCGGCACGTTCAACGCCAATCCGGTGACCATGGCGGCCGGGGGTATCTCGCTGAGCCATTTGACGGCCGACAGAATAGAACGCATGTCGGCGGTGGCGGGCCGGCTGTCCGATGGCCTGAAAAGGTCTGCCGGCCGGGCGGGATTGCCGTTATCGATCAACCATCATGGCTCCTGCCTGAACGTCTATTTCAGCCTGACCGCGCCGCAAGCCTCGATCGTGCGGACGGATGCGGACCTGATCGGCCGGTTTCATGTGGCGGCCATGAATCGGGGCCTGTTTATGGCGCCGCGCGGGATGATCGCGCTCTCCACGGTCATGACAGACGCGCATGTGGATGAAATTTCAGAACGGTTCGATGCGGCGATGGCCGACACGGCGGCGGAAGCGTGATAAAACCGGAAGCGACACCACTCCAATCGACGGACGACATTTCATGGCAGCCTTGAATTTCGCCCCGGCGCGGGTTGAGAGGGAGGACCTGACGGACGGCGCCTTCATCTTGCGCTCGCCGGCCGCATTGAAGTCCTATCCGGAGACCTTGTGCGTTCATCTCGACCACTGGGCCGTGGAGGCGGCAGACCGGCCGTTTCTTGCCGAGCGCGACGGTAGCGGCGGCTGGCGCATGGTTACCTATGCGCAGACTTTGGCGGCGGCGCGATCGGTGGCCCAAGCGCTTCTGGATCGCGATATCACAGCCGACCGGCCGGTCATGATCGTCTGCGACAATGGGATCGATCACGCGCTGATGATGTTCGGCGGGCTTTATGCCGGGGTACCGGTCTCGCCGATCTCGCCGCCTTATGCGCTGATGTCAAGCGATTACGGCAAGCTGAAGCATGTCTTCGACGTGCTCGATCCGTCGATCATCTTCGTGCCTGATGGCGAGCGCTTCGACAGGGCGCTTTCGGCGCTCGACCTCAATGGCGTGGAAGTGGTGATCTCAGCCAATCCGGCTGCCGGTCGCCCGGCGACGCTGTTTCAAAGCCTGTTGGAGACCGAGGCAACCGCGGTGGTCGATGGCACGGTCGCCTCGCTTACCGCCGACACAATAGCCAAGATCCTGTTCACATCCGGCTCCACCGGCATGCCGAAGGGGGTGATCAATACCCATCGCATGGTGTGTTCCAACCAGCAGGCGCTGGCCCAGGCCTGGCCGTTCATCGAGGAAAAGCCGCCGGTTCTGGTGGATTGGCTGCCCTGGAGCCATACATTCGGCGCCAACCACAATTTCAATCTGGTGCTGCGCAATGGCGGCACACTTTATATCGACGGCGGCAAGCCGGTGCCGGGACTGATCGAGCAGACGGTCGCCAATCTGAAGGCGGTGGCACCGACGATCTATTTCAATGTCCCGCGCGGCTATGACCAGTTGATTCCGTTCCTGGAAACCGATGCCGATCTGCGCCGCAATTTTTTCTCGCGGCTGGATACGGTGTTTTATGCCGCCGCGGCCCTGCCGCAAAATCTGTGGGAGCGCTTGGAAAAGCTCTCGATCATGGAACGCGGGGAAAAGATCACCATGACCTCGGCCTGGGGATCGACGGAGACGGCGCCCCTGTCGACAGGTGTCCATTTTCCGATCGACCGGGCTGGCGTGATGGGCCTGCCGGTGCCGGGGACGGAAATCAAGATGGTTCCCAATGCGGGCAAATTGGAAGTTCGGGTGCGCGGGCCCAATGTGACACCGGGCTATTACAAGCGGCCGGATCTGACGGAAGCCGCCTTCGACGAAGACGGATTTTACTGTATCGGCGACGCGGTGCGGCTTGCCGATCCGGACGACCCGGCCAAGGGGGTGATCTTCGACGGCCGGGTGGCGGAGGATTTCAAGCTGCTGACGGGAAGCTGGGTCAGCGCCGGGGCGATCCGTGTGGCGGCGATTTCGGCCGGCGCGCCGATGATCCAGGACGCGGTTGTCACCGGCCATGATCGCGACGAGATCGGGCTCCTGATCTTTCCCAATCCGGCGGGGCTGGCGCAAGTGGCCGGACTTCCGGCGGAGACGCCGCTTGGGGACCTGATCGCCAACCAAGTGGTTCAAGACCGACTGGCAGCCGCCTTTGCCACTTACAATGCGCACCACACTGCTTCGAGCTTGCGGATCGGGCGGCTGATGCTGCTTGCCCAGCCGCCGCAATTGGACGCCAACGAAATCACCGATAAAGGGTATATCAACCAGCGGGCGGTGCTGGAGCACCGTGCCGACCTGGTGGAGCAGCTCTATGGTGGCAGTTCGGGGGTCATCGTCCTGGACTGAAACGCAACGAGCGTTATCGGATAAGAGCGGCCTAACGCCGCGCTTGCACTTGCCAGGGGCGATCCCAATATTGAATACTGTGTATACCCTTATTTGAAATGGCGAGGTATCATCATGACTCGCGTTACAGCATTGCATTCCCACACGACATATTCGGAATGGCGATTGGCGCAGTTTACTGCGGCACTATTCGTGATTACCGCTTTGTTGATGGGCGCCGCTCATGCGGCGACCGCGGTGGCCACGGCATCCGTCAATTTGCGTAGCGGTCCGGGGACCAAGTACAGCGTTATCACGGTTGTTCCCGCCGGCGCGCCGGTTCATATCAATCGTTGCCTGCGGCGCCGGGCCTGGTGCGACGTATCCTATGGCCGCTATCGCGGTTGGGTGTCCGGTCGGTATTTGGAAAGCGGCCGTTACGCCTACGGGCCGGGGCCGGCGGTTACCCTGGGCTTTTTCCTCGGCGCGCCGCTTTGGTATGACCGGTGGTATCACCATGGTTACTATTATCATGGCCGGCCGCCCTATTATGGCCGGCCGCCCGGATATCGTCCGCCCGGTTTCCGCCCGCCCGGTTTTCGCCCACCCCGGGGCGGGGGGATCCGCGCGCCGCGCGGCGGCGGCATCGGTCGGCGCTGACGTCGCATCCTGAATGAGTGGCAGCGCGTCTCGAACCGCGGCAGTCGACGGTCGAAGGAGGTGCCGCACATCTCCCGGTACTCGGCTGCGGTTATCCGGCTGGTTGTTATTGCCAAGCCTCGTCGCGTCGCTGCTGTTTTCATTTGCCGCAGCGGCCGATGAAATCCGGGTCGCGGTGGCGTCGAATTTCGCCAAGGCCATGGCCGATCTGGCGGCCGACTTCGAGCAGGCCACCGGCCATATGGTGGTGCCGGCTTTCGGATCGACCGGCCGGCACTATGCGCAGATCCGCAACGGGGCGCCGTTCGACGCCTTTTTCGCCGCCGACGCGGAACGGCCGCGGCTTCTCGAAGATGCCGGCCTGACCATTGCCGGCAGCCGCTTCACCTATGCCATCGGCCAGATCGCCCTGTGGCGCCCGAGCGCCGGCCAGACCGCGATCGGACCGGACGCGCTCTCCGATCCGGGCTTTCGCCATCTAGCGATCGCCAATCCGAAGTTGGCGCCCTATGGCGTGGCGGCGCGGCAGGTGCTTTCCGATCTCGGACTTTGGGCGCCGCTGCAGGGTCGCCTGGTGCGTGGCGAAAACATCGCCCAGACCTTTCAGTTCGTCGCCAGCGGCAACGCGGATCTGGGCTTTGTCGCCGTGTCGCAGATTAAATCCGGTAACGGCGCGGTCACCGGCGCCGCCTGGATTCCCCCCATCGAGGCCTATCGGCCGATCGTGCAACAGGCGGTGCTTCTAAAAAATGGGGATGCCGCCCGCGCCTTCATGAAGTATGTCAAGGACAGGGATGCCAGGGCCGTGATTGAACGTCACGGCTATCGGCTGCCCGATTAGTAGAATTCACGGATCCGCCGACGGGGGACACGCATTTGGCGGCAAGCGATCTGACGGCATTCTGGATCACGCTGCAATTGGCGGCCCTGACGACGGTCATTCTGCTTATCGTCGGCACGCCGCTCGCCTGGTGGCTGGCACGGGCGGAGTTTCGCGGCAAGTCGTTGATCGAGGCGGTGGTGGCCCTGCCGCTGGTGCTGCCGCCGACGGTGCTCGGCTTCTATCTCCTGGTCGCGCTCGGCCCCCATGGACCGATTGGCGGGACGCTCAAGGCGCTCGGCGGGGCGCCGCTTGCCTTCACCTTTACCGGATTGGTCATCGGCTCGGTAATTTACTCGCTGCCCTTCGTCGTGCAGCCCCTGCAAAACGCCTTCGCGGCGATCGGCCGGCGGCCGATGGAGGTGGCTGCGACGCTCGGCGCATCGCCGCTTGACGGCTTCGTCAATGTGGCCCTGCCCCTGGCGCGGCGCGGCTTTATCACCGCGGCCGTGCTCGGATTTGCCCATACTGTCGGCGAATTCGGTGTTGTGTTGATGATTGGCGGCAATATTCCCGGCGAGACCCGAGTTCTGTCCATCGCCATTTACGATAATGTTGAGGCGCTCGACTACGCTCGCGCCCATCTGCTCGCCGGCGGTCTTTTGGTGTTCTCCTTCCTCCTTCTTTTGGCGGTCTATGTGATCAACCGTCGTTTTACGATCGCCCGGTCATGACCATCGACGGCACATTGCGGCTTCAAAGGGAAAGTTTCCTGCTTGACGTGGATTTTTCCGTTCCACACAGCGGCGTAACCGCGATTTTCGGACCCTCCGGCAGCGGCAAGACCACGTTGCTGCGGGCGATTGCCGGCCTGGAGCCGCAGGCGCAGGGACGGCTGACGGTGGGAGATAGTGTGTGGCAGGACGCGCGGATGTTCGTGCCGCCGCACAAGCGGGCGCTTGGCTACGTGTTCCAGGAATCAAGCCTGTTCCAGCATTTGACCGTGGAGAACAATCTGCGCTTCGGATTTAAGCGGACGCAAAAGGGCACGGCCCGAGTGGCTTTCGACGAGGCGGTGTCGCTGTTGGAGCTCGACGACTTGCTGCCGCGGCGGCCGGCGGAACTCTCCGGCGGTGAGCGCCAGCGTGCGGCGATTGCAAGAGCGCTGCTAGCCGGTCCGGAACTGTTGTTGATGGACGAACCGCTGGCGGCGCTCGATCAACGGCGCAAGGGTGATATCCTGCCCTATCTGGAGCGGCTCTATGATGAACTGGACATCCCGGTCTTCTATGTCAGCCATTCGATCGACGAGGTGGCGCGGCTTGCCGATCAGATCGTGGTCTTGAACAAGGGCAGGGTCGCCGCTTCGGGGGCTATCCAGGACGTCATGACCCGGCTCGACCTGTTCCCGCTGACCGGGCGGTTCGAGGCAAGCGCCCTGGTGGAGGCGGAAATCGTCGGTCATGCGGAAGGCGACTATCTGACGGAAGTGCGCTTTGACGATGGCCGGCTATGGCTGTCGGCGATCGATGCGCCGGTGGGGACGCCGGTGCGCCTGAGGGTACGCGCCCGTGACGTCTTGCTCGCGCTGTCGGAGCCGGAAATGATCAGCGCCAACAATGTGTTGGCCGGACGGGTGGCGGAGTTGCGTTCCGATATCGGCGGCCATGTGGATGTGCTCGTCGCATGTGGTCAAACGCGGCTCCTGGCGCGCATCACCCATCGCTCTAAGGCCCGATTGGGCATTGAGCCGGGGCGGGATGTCTATGCGGTCATCAAGTCGGTCAATCTCGATCGCCATGGCGGACAAGCACAGCGGAACGAACCATGAGCCGACATGATCACGAACCCGTCCTTGCAATCGCCGTCCTGTTGCTGATCGTCTGGCTGGCCCTGTCATCAAGCCAGGTGGCCGCCGAGGAAGCCGTCCGGCGCGGCCGCCTGGTCGTCAAGCAATGGTGCGCGGCCTGTCATACGATCAGCGGACGGGAAACCGACCCGGACCGCGCGCCGACATTCGAGCAGATCGCCAACCGGCCGGGGCGGACGCGGACCTATTTCCGCAGCTTCCTCGACCAGGACCACTTTCCCATGACGACCTATCGATTGTTCGACACGGAGAAGCAGGATGTGGTGGCTTTGCTGATGAGCCTGAAGAAGCCATAATCCGACCGTCGCCGAAAAATTATTTGATCAAACGATAAAATCTGCTGTTTCTGTCGACGGACCGGCCGTATTGTGGGTATGGTCCAAGGCATAATACCAACGGGTAGACCGAGTACCGGCTGCATAGGACGCCGGTGCGGAGGAAGGGAGGAAGACATGATTTCACGTCGCGTATTTTTGGGTTGCGCAGCCATGCTGACAGCTTTGACACTGGGTGCCGGCGGCGCGCTGGCGGACAAGATCAAGGTTGCGGGGATCTACACCCAGCCGATCCAGCAGAAATGGGATGCCCGGCTGCATTTGGCATTGGAGGCGGCGCAGAAAGCCGGTGAGATCGATTATGTCTTCTCCGAAAAGGTCGCCAATACCGACTATATCCGGGTGCTGCGCGAATATGCCGAAAGCGGCGTGGCGCTGGTCGTCGGGGAGGCTTTTGGCATCAGCCGCGAGGCGCGCCAGGTGGCCGACGAATATCCCAATGTCGCCTTCCTGATGGGCGATCCGTTCAAGCCCCATGGCAAGAATTTCGCCGTGTTCGACAATTATATCCACGAGCCCTGCTACCTGATGGGGATCCTTGCCGGTTCCATGAGCAAATCGGGCAAGATCGGCATGGTCGGCGGTTATCCGATCGGCGAGGTCAACCGGCTGTTCCATGCCTTCATGAACGGTGCCCGCTCCGTGAACCCCGATACCCAGTTCAAGGTCACCTTTATCGGCTCCTGGTATGATCCGCCGAAAGCCAAGGAAGCGGCAATCGCCCAGATCGAGGCTGGCGTCGACGTGCTTTATGCCGAGCGGGCCGGCGTGGTCGATGCGGCGCGGGAAAAGGGCATCATCGCCTTCGGCAACGTCAACGACATGAACAAGGAAGAAAACGGCACCGACGTGGTCGTGACCTCGGCTTTGTGGCACATGGAAAGCGCCATCAACAATGCCATCAAGGAAGTCAAGGACGGCAAATTCCAGGCCGCCGACTACAAGGAATGGACGATGATGCAAAAGGGCGGCGCCAGCCTCGCCCCCTATTACGAGTTCGAGGACAAGATCCCGGCCGAGGCCAAGGCCAAGGTGAAGGAACTCCACGACAAGATCATGGCCGGCGACTATGTGGTCGAGATCATCGACGAGGAGCCGAAATCGACATTCTGATCGATGAACGCTCGGCGGTCTGAGTGCCAATGCTGCTTTCACCTCCCCCCTGGAGGGGGAGGTCGGCGCGCATGCGCCGGGAGGGGGGGAGCGGCGGTTCGGCAATCGCGGCTTGGCCGCATCCCCCCCTCCCTAGCCCTCCCCCTCCAGGGGGGAGGGAATTGTGGTGTGCTTGGCCGGCCGGCCCTTGGGTCCAACTCATGACCCTGCTCCGATTTCGCGGCATCACGAAGCGGTTCGGTTCGTTCACCGCCAATGATTCCATATCGCTGTCGCTGGAGTCCGGGGAGGTGCTGGCGCTGCTTGGGGAGAATGGCGCCGGCAAGACAACTTTGATGAACATCCTGTTCGGCCATTATCTGGCGGACGAGGGGGATATCGAGGTCGACGGCGCCCGGTTGCCGCCAGGCTCCACCGACGCGGCGATCCAGGCGGGGATCGGCATGGTGCACCAGCATTTCACGCTTGGTGACAATCTGACGGTGTTGGAAAATATCATTCTGGGGTCGGAACCCCTGTGGTCGCCGCGCCAAAATGCCCGGGCGGCGCGCGACAAGGTCAAGCGCATTGCCGGTGAGTTCGGCCTTGACGTCGATCCGGACGCGCGCATTGCGGGGCTCACCGTCGGCGAGCGGCAGCGGGTGGAGATCCTGAAAGCGCTCTATCGCGATGCCCGCATCCTGATCATGGACGAGCCGACGGCGGTGTTGACGCCGCAGGAGACCGACACATTGTTCGCCACGCTGAAGGGCCTGACGGAAAAGGGCCTGGCGATCATCTTCATTTCCCACAAGCTGCATGAGATCTTGGCAGTCAGCGATCGGGTGGCGGTCTTGCGGCGCGGCACGCTGGTCGGCGAGGTGCGGACCGCCGAAGCGGATCGCGCAATGCTGGCGGAGATGATGGTCGGCCGGGTGGTGGTGCGGCCGAAGGCGGAGGCGCTGGATCCCGGCGCGCCTGTCTTCGAACTGGAGCGGGTCACAGTCGCCGCCGAGGGCAGTCGGCCGGGCCTGGCCGATGCCTCCTTGAGCGTGCGGGAACACGAAATCGTGGGCATTGCCGGTGTCGCCGGCAATGGGCAGGCGGCGCTTGCCGCATTGGCTTGTGGCATGCGACGGCCGGATAGCGGATCGATCCGCGTATGCGGGGTCGAGCCGGCGCGAATCTCGCCAGCGGCAATGGTTGATCTTGGCGTGGCGCGGATCCCGGAGGATCGGCACAATGACGGCATCGTCGCCGACATGGCGCTTTGGGAGAACCTGATTTCCACCGACCGGCGGAACGCCCCGATCGCCCGTTTCGGCCTGGTGATTGATCGCGGCGTGGCGATGGCCCGGGCGCGCGACCAGATTGCCGCCTATGACGTGCGCTGCGAGGGACCCGCCCAGGAAACGCGGTTGTTATCCGGCGGCAATATGCAGAAGCTCATTCTTGCCCGGGAATTGTCCGCAGAACCGGCTTTCATCCTCGCCAACCAGCCGGTGCGCGGTCTCGACGAGGGCGCGATCGCCTATGTGCATGAACAATTGCTGGCGGCGCGACGGCGCGGGGCCGGCATCTTGATGATTTCGGAAGATCTCGACGAATTGCTGTCACTTGCCGACCGGGTGGCGGTGATCCATCAGGGACGGCTGACCGCTCCTTTTGATCCGAAGCAGGTTGCCGTGCGCGATATCGGATTGATGATGGCCGGCCAGGCGGCGGGCCCGGCCGCGGCAGGGGCGGAGGCCGAGCATGCGCATTGAGCCGCGCGAGAGCGTCTCCTATACGGCCGCCGCTTTGGCCCCGGTGGTGGCGATCGCCATTGCTTTCGCCTTTGGCTCGTTTCTCATCCTATGGGCCGGGCAATCGCCGGTCACTGCTTATATGCGGCTGTTCGCCGGGGCACTGGGCTCGCAATTCGCGCTGACGGAAACGCTTACCCGGTCGATCCCGCTGATCCTGACCGGCCTTGCCGCCGCCGTCGCCTTTCGCGCCAAATTCTGGAATATTGGTGGCGAGGGGCAGCTTTATTGCGGGGCGCTGGCGGCGACCTTCTTCGGCACCGGCCTGCTCGACCTGCCGGCGGTATTGCTCATTCCGTTTCTGTTCATCGCCGGTGCCGTGGCCGGCGGCATCGCGTTGATCATTCCGGTCTTCTTGAAGACCAAGCTGAAGGTCGACGAGGTCGTCACCACGCTGCTTTTGAACTTCGTCATCCTGCTACTCGTGAGCTATCTCATCGAAGGGCCGTGGAAAGACCCGATGTCGCTTGGCTGGCCGCAGGCGGCGCCGGTGGTCGACGCGGGTCTGTTGCCGAAGCTGCTCGCCAAGGGGCGGCTGCATCTCGGCCTGATCATCGCGCTCGCCATGGCGGCGTTGATCTGGTTCGTCATGCGGTTCACCGTTTGGGGCTATGATATCCGCGCGGTCGGCCAGAATGTGCGGGCGGCGGAATTCGCTGGCATCAACATCACCCGCACGGTGGTGATGACGGCGATGATTTCGGGCGGCCTGGCCGGCATGGCGGGCGTCTCCGAAGTGGCCGGCCTGAAGGGCTATCTGACCCTCGATCTGTCACCGGGCTTCGGTTACACGGGCATCGCAGTGGCCATGCTTGCCAATCTGCATCCGATCGGCGTGGTGCCGGCGGCGATCTTTTTGTCGGCGATCTATGTCGGCGCCGATTCCATGAGCCGGGCGCTCAATATCCCGAACTATATCGCTGACGTGCTGGTGGCGCTTTCCGTACTGGCGGTGCTGGTCAGCGTGCTCTTCGCCCGCTTCCGGCTATCCTTGAAGGGGACTTAAGCGCCCATGGACCTGTTGGACATCTTCCTCACCGCCGGGTTCTGGGCCGCCACCTTGCGCATTGCCTCGCCGCTGATCTTCGGCACTTTGGGCGAACTGATCTGTGAGCGCGCCGGGGTCCTCAATCTGGGCATTGAAGGCATCATGACGATGGGCGCCATGGCCGGCTGGATGTGGGTCTATCAGGGTGGTGACTTATGGGGCGGCGTGGTCTTCGCCGCTTGCATCGGCATGCTCTTCGGAGCGCTGCATTCGGTGTTTACGGTCTATCTCGGCCTGTCGCAGCATGTCACCGGCATCGGGATCACGCTCTTTGCCTCCTCGCTCAGCTATTACATCTTCCGCATGATGCTGCCCTCGGCGACGACGCCGCCGAAAATCGTGCCGTTTCAGGCTTACGCGATCCCCGGCCTGTCGGAGCTACCGTTTGTCGGCGAGGCCTTGTTCACCCAGTCGCCGCTCACCTATCTGGCGTTTATCTGCGTGCCGGTGGTCTGGTATGCGCTCTACCGCATGCCGGTGGGGCTGGCCGTGCGCATGGCCGGCGAGAACCCGGTGGCCGTGGAAGCGCAGGGCATCGACGTATTGGCGGTGCGCACCGGCGCGGTCATGGTCGGCTCCGGCTTCATGGCCGTCGGCGGCGCTTTCATTACCATGTCGGCCTTCGACGCCTTTTATTTCGGCATGATCAACGGCCGGGGGTGGATCTGCGTGGCGCTCGTCATTTTCGCCTCCTGGCATCCTGGCAAGGCCCTGGTCGGCGCGCTGCTTTTTGCCGGCTTCGACGCCCTGCAAGTGCGTGCCCAGCAGCTCGCCGGCGCCTTCATCCCCTATCAGTTCTTCCTGATGCTGCCCTATATCCTGTCGATCGCGGCGATGGTGCTGATGGCCCGGCGGGCGCAATATCCGAAGGCGCTGCTGGTACCGTTCCGGCGCGGGGAGCGGGTTTGAGGGGGCTATCTGTCAATTTCCGCCGGTCCGAATTGAGCCCGCCGCCGTGGTCAGAGTGCTGCGACAAACTGCACCGAACGGTCGCCGATCCATAGTGCCGCAATTGCGATGCAGGGTACCGCCAGCGCCCAACGAATTGTGCTGATTCGCGTCGGCAGAGCCTTGGCGCAGAAAAAAAGCGCCGGCCATAGGACGAGTGCAATTGCCAGTTGCCCGATTTCAATGCCGATATTGAACGCCAGCAGACTCAGCCACAGATTGGGAGCGTCGATCCTCAATATTTCGCTCAATACGAACGAAAACCCAAGTCCGTGCAACAACCCGATCAAAGCGGTTATGAGGATCGCGGTTGGCCGTTCCTTGCCACTGACGGCAATTGCCGCCGCGTAGATGATGGAGGCGGCGATTCCGGTCTCCACCAGAGGCACGAACCATGCCGCTTTCGGCACATAGCCGAAAAAGCCAAGAGCCAAGGTGACGCTGTGACCGATGGTAAAGCCGGTCACCCGCCACAACAGCGCGCGCAATGTGGTCGCGCCAAGCAGCAGGCAAAAGACGAACAGAACATGGTCGGCGCCTTCAAGAATATGGCGGATGCCTTCCGTGATGAACGTGACGACCGCCGCCAGCGGCGAACTGGAAATTTCGACCGGTTCGGCCATCAGCCCGCGGATACGAAATATCATCGGCTCGCCGGACCGGTGATCAAGCACGAGATTTGCGGTTTCGTCCTGCAGCGGAAGCTTGGGATCAAGGGTGCTGCGAAGGGTCAAAGCGCCAGGGGTACCGGCGTCATGGCGATAAAGGATTTCGGCGTCGATAATCGTGTCACCGACATAGGTTGTCTCGAAGTCGGACTGGTAGACGGGTCCCTTCAGGGCCGCATCGGCTTCCTCCAGACTCGAAAACGGGACCTGTTTTTTCGCCGGATAGGCGCGCAGGCGGCCGATTTCCGCAGCCAGCACCTTGCCGTCGGCGCTCACGACATGGCCGTCGGCGACGATTTTCGCCAGTCCGCCCGGATTCAGGCGCAGGGAGTCCGCGTCGAGATAGTGAACCAGCGTGCCGTTTTCCATGGCATTGGTCGTGAACGGGGCCGGATCGCGGCTGCCGTCGGCTTTTTCCGCGCCCAGCTTGTCGGCGACGAGATAGGCCATCGGCAATCGCACCAGGAGGCGCAGATGATCACGACGATGCTCGATATGGATGACCCGGATATTGACGTTGAGATTGAAATGCGCGGAGACGACTTGCGCAACTGTCATCGATGTTAAGACCATCGATGCGAGTAACAGAAAATGGGCGGCGCGCCGATAGCACCACCCATTCTGTGACGTAAACCATCCGCCGATCATTGTGGTCTGGCGGTGGCTGTCAGTTCTTCACCTTGTTGTGCGATCCGAAATAGTAGACGTGGCCGCTCTTGCCTTCGAGATCGGCAGCCGCGATTTCTATCGAGGCGCTGTCGAGCATGGTATGCTCGTGGGTCTCGGCCCATTCGGTCGCCGGTTGCAGCGTCGACGTAACAAATGTCGTTTGCGGGACCAGATAGTGGTGCGGAATGGCGATTTTGGCGCCGACCTTGGCGACGACGGAATCGGCCTGCTTGTAGTCAAGAATATGCCGCGATCCGTCGACCGGCACAAAAATGACATCCACCTGGCCGATCCGGTCGAGGACTTCCTGCGGCGGTTCCGGACGGTTGTCGCCCCACATCAGGAATTTCATGCCGCCGGTCTCGATCACGAACATGGTGTTGTCGAAATGGCGCGCATTGGTTGGCGGACAGACATTGTCACGGCCTTCGAACTGCTTCACCGCGTCGGTCCAGGTAACGATGCCGGGCGCGACACACTGATGCTTGTCCGCGATACCGGTGATCTTGACGTCGCCGAGTTGGAAGGTGCCGGCCATGCGGTCGAGCAGCATATTTGCATCCAGCTTGTCGACCGCGTCATGGTCGAAGTGGGCATGGGTCGACATGCCGATGTCGACTTCGACTTTGGGGAAGTCGAGCCGGTACCACAGGCCCCAGGCGCCGGACGGGTCGTTGCGCCAGGGATCGACCATGATGGTGATGCCGCGCGGCGAGGTGATCTGAAACGCCGAATTGCTGTAAAACGCGACGCCGACCTTGCCGCTGTCGTCTTGAAGGCCGCCGTCATTTTGGACCTGAATGATCCGGTTGTGGTTTTTCCCGGATTTCCAGGTCTCCAGCCCGGTTCCCAAGGCTGAAAACGTTCCAAGGCCGACACCGGCCGCTGTGATGCCGCCAATTATTCCGATCTTGAACTTAGATTGCATAATTCGCTCCCCATGTTCCGTTGTCGTTGCTTTTGCGAATGCCAGGGCGATCGCCGCAAAATGCTAACAGGCGCGCAAAGGCCGAAACAGGTTGGAGAAGTGAGGGGATAATATGGGGAAATCCCCCCCATTATTCCAGGGAGGACAGGTAGGTGCGCAAATTGATTTTGACGCCTTTAACGCCGATTTTGCGGCGAATGTTGTTGCGGTGAAAATTTACCGTACTTGTCGCCGTCGTCAACAGGCTGGCGATTTCCTTTGTCGTCTTACCCTGCATGATCAGTTTGGCGATTTCAATTTCTGTACGTGTCAAGTTGGCGAATTTCGACGACAGACGATCTGCGAACGGTGCCGTGATCTCAGCCAGGTTCGCTTCCAAAATGGTGAGATAGGACGCGCTTTTCCCATCATATTGCCGCGATTTCAGCTTCTCTAAATAGGGAACGATCAATTCATTGATATTCCAGAGAATCCGCTCTTCAAATTCGCTTCTTGACTCCTCGACCTTATGCAAAAGAACTTTCAGAGCCGTGTTGGCCTCCTCCAGTTCCCTGGTTCGCGCCTGAACGCGCCATTCCAGTTCATCACGGGCCTGCTTCAACTCTCTTTCCGCGCGTTGACGTTCAGTCATTTCCATCAAGAATTTCAGATCGCACTCGACAACTTCCCGGAACTCGGCAAGCAGGTCCGTGTATTGCACGGCTTGTTCGTTCACCTTGGTGTCGAGGACGCAAATAGTTCCGAAAATTTCTCCGTCGGGCCACAAAAGGGGTAATCCCAGATAGAACGTCAATGCGTGCTTGAGATCCGGATTTTGATCCCATTTCGGGTCTTCCAACGCGTTGCGCACCAAAAGCGTCCGGCGCTCCTTCATAACGGTGTCGCAATAAAGACC
Source organism: Rhodobiaceae bacterium (assembly GCA_965224185.1). Taxonomy (GTDB): domain Bacteria; phylum Pseudomonadota; class Alphaproteobacteria; order Rhizobiales. The sequence goes on from OZ245042.1 coordinate 3,788,946, forward strand.
CGTATTCAATTCGAACGTCGTGTTGCGGTCATAGGGATTGCCCTCTGCGGTACTGGCGATGAAAACCGAATGTTTCGGCGGCGTCACTTTCATGATCAATCCGGCGGGAACGCAAAGAAGCTGTGCGAGTATGTCGACCACGCGTTGCCACTTGGCGAGTGTCTCGTCGGGAATTTGCGGCTTTGCGTCCATCACATAATGTCCCGTTCGTAAATGCGAAGGTTATTCCCAAATCCGTCAATTCAGAATGAGGACGGTTGTTTATTCAAAAGAATTATGCGGGCCAAACCAGTTCACGACAACGGCGCGGTTGCTCAGGTTGTCGCGTACCGCGCTGAATTGACCCGCCAATCATGACATATCCAGTCTGTCGCAACCATTCGTATCAACCGCATCGAAACCCCTGATAAAGGGAATTTACCGGAGGTATGGACCCGAACTGCCCAAACTGAACGGAACGGGCCGACCGCTCAGGTTCGACATCCGCCAAGTCGGAAGCGGTACATAAATTGGATCAGGTTGCCGCCTGGCTTCAGACTTGCCGAGCCATTTCCACCCGCGTCAGATAAAGCCCCTCCGGCGGTGCCACCGGTCCGCAGGCTTTGCAGTTCTTTACGTCCAGCGCGGCCTTGACATCTTCCGCTGTCCAGCGGCCTTCGCCGACGCGCTTCAGCGTGCCGACCATGGAGCGGACCTGGTTATGGCGGAAGGAACGCGACGCGGTCGTGACCGTGGATTTCGGCGCCGTTGCGGCCGACATGCAGTGTTTCCAGGGTCTTCATTGGCCGTGCGACCGGCGGTGAGACAGGGGGTAGCCTCCCACGCTTTTGACCGCAGATCCCGGTCCGCACCCAGTTTTCAGTCAATGGACATATCTTTCGAACCAATCAAGCATGTCGCGCGGATGTTCGGCGAACCAATTGTATCCATCGAATCGGTGGGTTGGCTCCTCAAGCCAGAACATTTCCTTTTCCGCCGGGATGCCGTCATATAGTTGTTTGATTTTTTCGAGATTTGTAAACGGGTCCTTGCGCGCCTGCACCAGTCGGGTCGGGACGGAAACGAACTTCGCGGCCTGCTCAATCGGCGCGATGAAGGGGTATCCTCCAGAATGTGATTCATAATATTCCTTGGCGGCATCATAGATAAAGGTCGGCAGCTTCATCGCTTTCAGATAGTCTCCATTGCTGAGAGGCTGTAGGGCCACCAAGGCTTTGACACCTGATTCGGCAAACAGCTCAGCATCTTCCTGGAAGGCAAAAAAAGTCGTATTGGCACCGTAGCAGTAGCTCAGAAGGCCGATTGGCTTTCCGGTGGTCGAAGGTTCGCGCGCGATGAACTCGACCGCGCCGATTACGTCGTACCGTTCTCCCTTGCCGCCTGTCCCCACACCAAGTTCGGTCTTGTCACTCTCTCCGTGGTTGCGCAGATCATACATCAGTACGGCATAACCTGCTTCCACCAACCGCTTGGCGACGTAGCCGAATTCGATCTCGTTATTGTAGGGCTTGGTCAATCGAGGCTGGTACTTGAGCTGATAACCGTAGCGGTTTGCGCGATAACCGAAATGGGTCATGATGATGACCTTGTCAGCCTTCTCATTGATAAGCCAACCGCGCAATGTCAATCCATCACGGGTGACAAAGGCCACGTCACGATAGGACATACCATAGTCTTCTGGAGTCTTCGGAAAGGGCTGGGGCAGAGGCTCCAACATCGTACTGGCAAGGAATTTTCCAATAGGACGGGCAATCAGATTCAACATGTTTCACCTATTCATATGGACATAATCCGTCTTTATGTCCATATAGACACATAGCGTATGTTTGTCTATATGTTTTATATGACTGACCGAGAAATTCACATTATCGAGGCGGCCTTTACATTGTTCCTGCGATATGGAGTGAAACGCACCGGAATGAACGATATTGCACAGGAAGCAGGAATCGCACGGCAGACGCTCTACAACTCCTTTTCGAACAAAGATGCTGTCCTGCGCGCGACAATTCGGCTTTTTACCGCCCGTGCGATGGCTGAGATCGAGAAGGGGCTCAGCAAGAGCAAATCACTAAGCGAGAAACTGGACGTGGTTTTCGAGCAGATCGCCGTGCGCCCTTACGAGATGCTTCACTCCTCGCCAAACGCGGAGGACATTATCTCGGGAATGAACACCGCTAGCCGAGACGAGATCGCAGAGAATGATCGCGCTTTCCAAGATGTGCTTGAACGGATCTTTTCTGAAAATGAGGCGCCCGTCCGAATGGCCGGACTTTCCCCCAGGGGATTTGCCGAGATTGTTCAAATCGCGATCTCGACCACAAAAACCAAAGCCAATAGCCGCAAGCATCTTGATCGTCTAATAGGCGATATGAAAAAGGTCATCCTTTCAATTGCCGAGGGATAAACTCGGCAGGAAGAGTTTTGGGTTGGTTCGGCAATGCCCCTTTCCGGTCAGAAGTCGCCAAGTCGGAAGGGGTACAAAAATAGGATCAGGTTGCCGCCTGGCTTGAGACTTGCCTACCCATATTCCACCCGCGTCAGATAAAGCCCCTCCGGCGGTGCCACCGGTCCGCAGGCTCTGCGGTCCTTTGCTTCCAGCGCGGCCTTGACATCTTCCGCTGTCCAGCGGCCTTCGCCGACGCATTTCAACGTGCCGACCATGGAGCGGACCTGGTTGTGCAGGAAGGAGCGCGACGCCGTCGTGACGTGGATTTCAGCGCCGGTGCGGGCGACATCCAGTGTTTCCAGGGTCTTCATCGGTGACTTTGCCTGGCAGTTCTTGGCGCGGAAGGTGGTGAAGTCGTGGTGACCGACCAGAGCCTGCGCCGCCTCGTGCATGGCTTCGGCGTCCAGGGCCGAGCGCACGCGCCAGACCCGGTCGCGGTCGATCGCCGCCGGGGCGCGGCGGTCGAGCACCCGGTAGAGATAATGTCGGCGCATGGCGGAGAAGCGGGCGTCGAAGGCATCGTCGACCACCGCGACCTGGAGCACGGCGATGCGGTCCGGCCACAAATGGGCGTTGAGCGCATCGCGGACGGTGTCGGCGCCCCATTCCTTGGCGAGATCCAGATGGGCCACCTGAGCGAGCGCATGGACGCCGGCATCGGTGCGCCCGGCGCCGAACAGGGTGACCTGTTCGCCGCAAAAGGCGTGGACCGCGTCCTCGATGGCGCCCTGGACCGATCGGCCGTTTTCCTGGCGCTGCCAGCCCACATAGGGGCCGCCGTCATATTCGATTGCGAGTTTATAGCGGGGCACGGCCGGTCAAAGATCGGAAAATGCGCGGGCATAGTGCAGGGCGCCGGCCTTCGGTGCCGCGGCGGACCAGGCGAGCGCCTGCAATTCGGGTCCTGACCAGGGGCAGGTGAGGCCGGCCGCGCGTTCGGCGGTATAACCGAATCGGCTGTAATAGGCCGGGTCTCCAAGCACCACGGCGAGACCCTCGCCGCGATCGATCAGGCGGTTATGTGCGTCCGTGATCAAGGCCGCACCGATCCCCTTGTGCTGATGATCGGGATGCACGCCGATCGGGGCCAGGGCCACCGCTCCATAGCGCGTTCGCTCGGTGAGCACGTATAGCCGCGACAAGGCTATATGGCCGACAACATGCGCGTCCGACCGGGCGACCAGGGATAGCAGCAGGTCGCCGTCGCGGCGCAGGGCGTCGACCAGGTCCGCCTCGTCGGCCTGGCCGAAAGCGGCCGCGATGATCCGGTGAATGGCGGCATGGTCGTCCGGGCGCTCTTCGCCGATCTGAAATGGCTCGCTCATGGCAAAATGGTCCCGACCTCGATTGCGGTGCCGCGCAAGAATGCATCGGCGCCGATGGCCGCCTTGCCGGCGCGCTGCAGATGTGTGATGCGGACGGCGCCGGTGCCGCAGGCGACGGTCAGCCGGTCATCGAGCACGGTGCCCGGCACGCCGCAGCCGTCCGCCGGCGTGGCGTGGAGCACCTTGACCCGGTTCGGCCTGCCGTCGATCCCGATCTCACACCAGGCGCCGGGAAAGGGCGACAGGCCGCGTATGTGGTTATGGATGTCCGTGGCTTCCATCGTCCAGTCGATGCGGGTCTCGGCCTTGTCTATTTTCCTTGCATAGCTGGCTCCATCGGCGGCCTGCGGGGTGACGGTCAGGCCGCCGTGCTCCAGGGCGGCAAGGGCGCGGACCATCAGGTCGGCACCGAGGCGCATCAACTGATCATGCAAGTCACCGGCGGTCATGTCCGGGCCGATCGGTACCGTCTCGGCCATCGCCACCGGACCGGTATCCAGGCCCTCGTCCATGGCCATGACCATGATCCCCGTCTTCGCGTCGCCGGCCATCACGGCGCGTTGAATCGGCGCCGCGCCGCGCCAGCGCGGCAGCAGGGAGGCATGCAGGTTGAGGCAGCCATGAGCCGGCGCCTCAAGCACCGGCTTCGGCAGGATCAGGCCGTAGGCGACGACCACGGCGACGTCGGCCTCATGGGCGGCAAAGTGCGCTTGCGCGCCGCTGGTTTTCAGCGTGGTCGGTGTCTCCACCGGGATGCCGAAGGCCTCGGCCTGCCTGTGCACCGGAGACTTTTTCAAGTCCAGGCCGCGGCGGCCGCCGGGGCGCGGCGGCTGGGTGTAGCAGGCGACCACCTCATGGCCGCGGCCGACAATCTCGGTGAGTGTCGGCACGGCGAAATCCGGTGTGCCCATGAAAACGATGCGCAAGGCCATATCGGGATATCGAATACTTTTACCGGGATCGTCAACCGGCGATCGCCCGTTTCCGGGCGAAGTGGTGTTGTTTGGTGGCCGTCCTGACCGCCCGGCGGTACTTCGGCCCGGACAGATAATCGATTAACCGGGACGCCACCCGACCGGTCGATCTGGTGCCGGATACCGGTTGTCAGGGGCCTTTCGCGGCAGCGGCCTGAAAATTGTGCCGCGAGATCGCGTGGCGCTTCTCTTTCACCGCCGGCAATGGCATTGTCGGCGCCCATTCCGGTTCCACCATACTTGCGCCAAGACAGGATATTGCCATGAACGACAGGCCCCGCCGCACAAGTCCCTTTCCCTCCGCTGAAACCGATCGCAAGAATTGGGAAAAGGTACCCGATACGCCGCAGACATCGTCGCCGGCCTATCGACTGGCGTTCGACGACCCGCAATTCCTGCTGCGGGAGGAGTTGCGGCCGCTGCGGCTGCAATTGGAGCTTTTGAAGCCGTCGACCATCCTCGATGAACGGGGCATCGAATCGACCGTGGTCGTGTTCGGCGGCGCGCGCATTCCCGAGCCCGGCAAGACGCCGTTCCGGGCGGCGAATGATGGTATTGCGGCGAAGCTGCAGGAGAAATCCGTCTATTACGACCAGGCCCGGCATTTCGCGCGGTTGGTATCGGACCATTCGCTAAAGCATTACGGTCGGGAGTTCGTGGTGGTGTCCGGCGGCGGGCCGGGTATCATGGAGGCGGCGAACCGGGGGGCGACCGATGTGGGTGCGGCGTCGATCGGGCTGAATATCGTGCTCGAACACGAGCAGGCGCCGAACGAATATATCACACCGGAACTGTGCTTTCAGTTCCACTATTTCGCCATCCGCAAGATGCATTTCCTGCTGCGCGCCAAGGCGCTCGCCTGCTTTCCCGGCGGCTTCGGCACCATGGACGAGTTGTTCGAGGCGCTGACCCTGATCCAGACGGGCAAGGTGGAGCCGATGCCGATCCTGATGTTCGGCGGCGACTTCTGGCACCGGGTGGTCAATTTGAAGGCCCTGGCGGAGGAAGGTACCATCTCCCCGGACGATATCGACCTGATGACCTTCGTCGACGATGCGAAGCAGGGTTGGGCGGCGGTGCGGTCGTGGTATGGGCTGTAGCGGCCACGTATCGAAACAGGGGCAAGTGCTTCAAGGGTGGAAAGCCCGATAAATAATTTCCGCGTCATCCCGTGCGCGGTGCGGCGTGAATCACAACGATGTGCGCTTAAGGTATCCAAATACCGCTCCAATCCTCACTGTCATTGCCCGGCTTGACCGGGCAATCTAGTAGCCACCTGAGTGTAGTGAGGTCCAAAGGGTAGCCTATTGTTATTATACAATAAAACATGGTGAGTACTGGCTTGCCCGGTCAAGCCGGGCAATGACAGTGAGGGGTGCGGCTGATGTGGGGATCTCACAGAGTCGGAGCCGAGCATCACAAATGGAACTGGCTGTTGTCGATTTCAACACCTGATAGCCCGGGAAAATATTGTCTCGCTGAAAGGCGTGTTACTTAGTCTTCGCCCTGGACCTCAATAGTCCCATTCCACGGCGATGCCCATGCGGGTCTTGCCCTTGGCGTCGATTTCGCTTTGCACCTTGATGTTGTCGGTGACATCGATATCCACCTGGACGGCGGTGGAATCAGCGCTGGCGCCCTGGCGGACGCCGACGGCGATGTTGTCGGTGACGTATTTGTCGACCTTGACTGCAAGGTTGCCGTCGTCGTCGGTGGTGGTCTCGATATTGTCGACGCCGATGGCCGTTCGGATCTTGTCAAGGGCGCCCGGGCCGCCGCCGATGAAGCCGGCGAGCTTGGCGACTTCGGCCGCCAGTTGCGCCAATTGCAGGGGCGACAGGTCCTTCGTCGCCTTGTCGAAGAGCAGCCGGGCGAGAACCTCGTCCTGGGGCAGATCCGGTTCTGAGGAAAAGCCAATTTCCGGCTTCGATGCGGGACCGGTCACGGTGATGATCGCGATCACATCGCCGGCCTTGGTGCGCGCCTCGAAATCGAGTTCGGGATCGAGATCGCCGGAAAAGGCCACATTGCCCTTGGAGAAATCCAGGCGCTGGGTCAGCACGGCGAGTTTGCCGCGCAGCATGTCGAAACCGCCGACAACGCTCGGATCACGGCTGGTTCCGGTCACCGTCAATATGCCGCCCAATTCCGCATCGAGGCCGCGGCCGCGGACGAACACCTTGTTAGGGGCGCGGACCTTGAGATTGAGGCCGACCACCGGGCCGGCATTGGCCCTGGCCTTTTTCTCCTTGTCGCGGGCGACCCGCTTGCGGATCGAGGTCGGCGCGTTTTCGTGCTCCACCGGAATGGTGACCACCGATCCGGGCAGTTGATCGGGCAATTGGATCTCGACCCGGCGCAAGTTGATCGCGCCGCTCACCTTCGGGGCGCTCAGGGCCGGCCCATTGATGGCGATCCCGGCATCGGCCTTGGCCGTCACGATATCGTTGGCGATCAGGACCGCTTTCGATAAATTCACATTGAGGTCGACAGGAAAGCCGGATTTCGGATTGAGTCCGATCGATCCGCGCACGGAGAGGCGGCCGCCCTTGGCCGGCGTCGCGGTCAGGGTTTCGATAACCGCCTTGTCCTGGTTGCCGCGGACTTTAAGCGCGATATTGGTCAGCGACAGATCGGTCGACCGGCTGTCGAAGCGGGCGCCGGACACGGTGATGGAGCCGCCCATTTGCGGCTTGTACGGCGTTCCCTTGGCGGTGGCGTCGATCACCGCCTTGCCGATCACCCGGTCGCCGCTTGCCGACAAAACCGCATTGGCGATAGCCAGGTCGATCGTACCCTTGGTGCTGACGCTCATGGGGCGGTCCGGGGCGAGCGGCAGCCGCCCGTTGACGGTCAGATTGATGCCCTTGCCGCCGCGAATGTCGGCCTTCATGCTGGTATGGGTGCCCTGCAGGGTGCCGTCGGCGCGGATGCGCAGGGCCGGGACGCCGTTATCGCGCATCGGCGTCAGCGACAGGCCGTCGATCGCGGCGCTGTAGCGTCCGCGCGGTGCGGCCGGCGTGCCGGAGATCTGTGCCTTGGCGGTGAGGCTGCCGGCAATGCCGAGGCCGGCGGCGAAGCGGTTGGCGATGGCCAGGGGCAGGGCCCGGGCGTCGATGGTCAGGTTGAGCGCCTCGCCGGCGGTCCCATCGACCGACAGACGGCCGTTGCGCAGTCCGAGATTGACATTGGAAATCGCCACATCGCCGCCCTTGACCGTCACCGTTGCCGGCTTCAGCAGGCGGATCGGCTCCTGGCGGATGGCGGCTTGCAGATCCTTGATATCGGCGCGGATGCGCTCCGGGGCAATGGAAATCGCCGTAGTGGTGTCCAGGCGGATATCCTGGGCGACCACATTGGCCTTGACCTCGGTGGCTTCCGGTCGGCCGCTGGCGGATATAGTGATCGCATCGATGCGTTCGGCGCCGACTTTCAATCCGGCGGCCTTCAGGCGGCCGCCAAGGATCGGCGAGCCGAGCGGGTCGACGACCGTCGCGTTGCCGGTTGCCGATTGCAGGGCAATCGTTTCGGCGGACAGGTTGTCGGCGCGGAATTTGATCCGTGTCGTCTGCAGGCCGTCCTCCACCGCGAACCGGGCATCGGCCTCCAAGCTTCCGGCCAATTCGGTGAGCGCGAACGCGGACAGGTCCGACAGGTCCCGCGCCCGCAGGCTGATATCGCCGAGAATCGACTTGTCCTGGCGCAACGCGACCTGGCCGGTGGCGTGAACCGAGCCGATATCGGCCTTCAAGGTATCGATGCTGCCATGGCTGGCCTGATGCCAGCGCCCGGAAAGATCGGCGGAGACCGGCAGATTATCGATCCGGCCGGTCAGTTTGACCGTGGCGGCGGGATTGCCGGTGACGTCGCGGGCGCCAATGGTTAAGGCGAGGTCGCGGATCGCCCTATCCATGGCCCTGGCGTTTTTGGTCGTCACGCGGATATCGGCGTTGAGGGCCTTCAAGGCTCCGGTCAAAGCGGCGTTGATCGCCGCGGTGCCGGACAGGCGCGGATCGAGCGCCGACAGGTCGGTCATGCGGATTTCGGCGGTCACATCGGCATTGTCCGCGGTCGCGGTCCCATCGGCGGTCATGGAGAGCTTGGCCGCGCGCAAGGCCACATCGTCGACGACGAAACTGCCATCGGCCCGGCGTTCGACGGCGCCGGTGACCCGCAGGAGATTGCCGATCAGGCCATCGGCCTGGGGGATACCGGTGCGCAGGCGCTTGCCGGTCAGGTCGATGCGCGCCGAGCCGGCGCCGGATTTCGGCGTAGCCGTGACATCGGCCGTCAGGGATAGTGTGCCGTCGAGCGGTTGCCCGGCGACGGCGCCGATCGGGGCAAGGTCGGGTACCGAGACGGCCACACGGCCGTCGACGTCGTCCAGGGTGAACAGGCCGGCAATGTCGATCGTGGCATTGCCGGCCGTGATGCGGCTTTTTTCGGTCTGGAACCCGCCGGCAAGCAGGGCGCGCCCGTCAATCGCCCATTTGGCATCGATCGGTTCGGTGTCGGAACCGGCCGATGCGGTCGGACGAATACCGGTCAGCGATCCGTCGAGCGTCACGTCGAAGGCTGCATCCGGCGCACCGAGCGGGGTCACCGGCTTGGCGGTAATCGTAGTTTCCATGAGTTCGGCGGATGCCGTCGCCAGCCCGAGATCACCGGCCGACAGGATCGCGGTCACCTGCGGGGCCTCAGCCGTTCCGGTGATCTGGCCTTCCACGGCGAGATCGGCGAAGGCGATTTCGGTGTCGAGCAGGCCGGCCAGCGGCGCGCCATCGGGAATGCCGGCGCGCAGGGTCAGATCGAGGGGCGCGCCTTGCGGGCCGATCTGCCCGCGTACCAGAATATCCGCGGCGGCGCTCGCCACCTGCAGGGCCTGCAGGGTTACAGCACCGCTCTCCTTGATGTCGGCGGCGAGGCGGATCTGCGGTGTCATGCCGGCAAGCGGCGGCTGGAATTCGGCGGGCAGCAGGCCCACGATATCGGCAAGGACCGTCCCGGTGACCCGGCGGCCGTCCGTGGTACGCGCAATGGCGAACTCGCCGGACAGCCGGCCGGCATTGCCGATCGCGCCTTTCAGCGTCCCGCGCCAATTATCGAGTGGTCCGCTACCCTCCAGGTCGATTTTCATCGGCTGCGGATCGGTGGTCTTCAGGATCTGTCCGGTCAGGTTGCCTGACGGATCCGCAAGGGCCAGGCGCACCGCCAGATTGGCGCGAGCGGGATCGAAGTCCAATGCGAGCGAGGCCTTGCCCTGGACCCCGTCCACGCGGGCGACATCCATCCGTGCCAAGAGGCCGTCGGAAAGGCGGCCGATCTTGGCGAGCGCAGACAGATTGAAACGGGCCGGTATGCCGACAATCTCCTCGGCGATCGCGATCTCGTGGATCGTTACCTGGCGAATGTCGAGGGCCACGGGCGGTTCGGGCAGCCTCACCGGCTCCGGCTCCTTGGCGGGATCCGGTTCGGGCAGGCGGGCGAGCTCGACACGCCGGACCTCGACCTTCTCGACAGACAAAGAGGCGGTCAACAGGGCCATCGGATGCCAGACCACATGGGCCCGATCGGCCGCCAAATAGGGGCCTTTGTGGTCGGAGACCAGGATCCCGAGCACTTCGAAATTGAACGGGAAACTGCCATCCATGCGGTCGATGGCGACCGGTGTGCCGACGGCGGATGAAACGGTTTCGGCGGTCCATACAAGCAGGGCGCGGCCGGGCGCCACCTGGCCGGCTGCCAGCACCAGGAGAATCAAGACGACGGGAATCGCCAGTAGCCCGGCAATTCCCCATGCCAAACGGCGGGCAATCTTCAAAATGCCTGTCCCAAACTCACGTAAACGGCGACCGGCCAGTCGTTTTCGGGCGTCTCGGTAAACGGATAGGCAACATCAAGGCGCAACGGACCGATCGACGTATGATAGCGCAGGCCGATTCCTGCGCCGACATAAATGTCATTGAAATTGGGCAGAGATGAGGTATAGGCGCCGCCGACATCAATAAACGGCACGATGCCGACGGTTTCAGTGACCCGGGCGCGCAATTCCAGATTGGCCTCGAACAGGCTGCGGCCGCCGATGATCTGGCCGAGGGCATTGCGCGGAGAGGCGGATTGATAGGCGTAACCGCGGATCGAGCCGCCGCCGCCGGCAAAGAATCGCCGGTTTGCCGGGACCTGCGCCAGATCGGCGCCCGAGATGGAGCCGATTGCCACCCGGCCGGCAAGAATGAATCGGCGGGCATCGTCGATCGCCTTATAGGCGGATGCGGAGGCCTCGGCCTGCACGAAACTGGAGCCGGTGCCGGAAACCGACGCGACCGGTTCGAGCGAAATCAGGGCGCGGATGCCTTCGGTCGGATCAAGCTCGTTATCGGTGGAATCGTAGCGGGCCCATAACGGTGCCCCGATCAGGCCGAATTCGTTGCGGCCGGTGACGTCCAGGACCTTGGAATATTCGCCGCTGATACCGCCGGAGACCACCAGGTGTTCGTTGAGGCGCCGTTCCAGGCTGATCAGGGCGGTGATGCCGTCGCGGTCATAGGCTTCGGGCCGCTCGCGCGCGGCGACCACGGCCACGGTGAGGTCGTCCTGGGCGGTCAAGGCCCCCGGCCTGCGGAAGGTGACGCCGACCTTGCCCTCGGTATCCTTCAGGCCGTTCTGGCCGAGACGGGAGACTTCCGCCTCGACTCGCAGAGTGTCGGCGTGGCCGAACAGGTTGCGATGACCCCAATAGGCGCCGAGCCAGGCGCCGTCGGTATTGGAGACGCCGGCGCGGAAGCCAATGAAGCGCCGCTTGCGCTCCTCAACCTCGATCGTCGTCGACAGGGAACCGTCCGGATTGGCTTCTTCGGCCTCACGGACGCGCACGGAGCGGAAGGCGCCGAGATCGTTGACCCGGCGGCGGGCCTTGCGCACCTCCTCGGGCGAGTATCGGTCGCCCTGCATGATGTTCGCCCGCTCGCGCACGAATTCCGGATCCATCTGCTCAGTACCGCTGACGGCGACCGGGCCGAAGACCAACTGGTCGCCGCTATCGATGAAATAGGTGACGCGCATCAGCCGAGTGGAATGGTTGACGACGGCGCGGCGCCGGGGAATGGCGGCAAGCGCATAGCCCTGATCGCGCAATTCGGCGACGATTTTCCGCTCGGTTTCCAGGACCACCGATGGCAGGGCGGGTTCGCCGGGAACCAGGCCGGCAAGCGCATCGTCAAGCGGCGGGCCTTGCCACGGTCCGCCAGCGGCGTTTTCCAGAACCACGGAGCCGAATTTGAAGACCGGGCCGGCATCGACGGCGATGGTCACCGGAATCGGACCGCGGCCGCGAGCCCTATCGATCCGCACAAAGGCATCTTGCGCATTGACCGGCACGCCGGCCGCCTTGATCGACAATTGGCCACCAAATCGGGCATTGGCCGACAGGACAGCAACGAGGCGCTCCAGGTCGCTGCGGCCGCGATGGATCAGGCCGGCCGTGCCGTCCGGCGGGACATCCTGTAAGGTGATCAGGTTGGAGGCGTCCGTGAGGGCCTGTTCCAGGTCGTCGTCACCGCCGCTGAGTGTGATATCGACCGTGTAGGGTGTGGGATCGGCGGCTGGAATTGGAGCCGTATCCGCGGTCTCGTCGGCCTCTTCCTCGCCGAACAGCGTCCAGCCGAAAATCTCCAGCGCCGCGGCCGGCGGTGCCGTCACTGTCATCGACAAGACCACAAGAAGGGTAGCCGTCAAAATGCGGCTTGCGATACTCACGCGGCGACCCATCCCAAATATGTAATACGCACAATATGCCCTAATCTTGATGCGAGAAGGCAAACAAAAGGTTCACATCATACGGACCAGTCCAGATTTCTCCTTTGATACCCCAAGTTTGGCGGGAATGAAATTGGATTTAGTTAGATTTGCGGAGGGAAGGGTCTTAGCCCGATCGCCCGCGTCGAGGTGCATATCAGGATCGTTCGGCGTCATCCCGTGCGCCTTGCACCGCCGTCGTTCCCTTTGCGAGATCCCGGATCAGCGGCGCATCACTTTGTGCTGCGCGGCATCCGGGATGACGTCGTATTTGGTTGCCGATCGCGGAACCCGGCGCCCTGTTCCCGAGCCATATACGCGTCATCCCGTGCGCATTGCAGCATGAAATGCTGCTATGCAGACCCGGGATCTCCGTATAGGAACGCCGCGCCTGATCGCCGGATCCCGTGTCTGCAGCGCATCACTGCGTGCTGCGCGGCGCACGGGATGACGCGTAGTGTTACTGATGTCATTCGGAATGACGACGCTAAATTTCCCGACCCAGCTTGCGGCCCTCGTAGATTGCCATAGCGGCAAGGCGCGGGGCGACGCAATCGCCGACCAGATGGACCGGCTTGCCGGTTCCGGCAAGCGCGTCGGCGAGGGTGGTTTCAGCGCGATTGGTGGTCGCCAGAACCAGGGAATCGGCGGCAATTGTCTGGTCAATCCCAGACAGGAGACAGCGCACGGTGCCGCCGTCGCCATGCCATTGCGTGAGCGCGCTCTCGGTCAGCCAGGTGGCGCCCAGGTCTTTCAATTTGGCGCGCAACAGCCCGTCGCCGGCGGTGCGCTCGATCCATTTGCCGAGCATCGACCAGCCGGTGACGATGGTCACCGCGTGACCCTGTTCGGCTACGTGCCAGGCGGTGCCGCCGCCGCGCCAGTCGCCGGTATCATCGACCAACAGCACGCGCTGCCCCAGCCGTGCCTCCCGACGCATGACCTCTTCGATCGACCACACATTGGGCCGATCGATGCCGGGCAGGGTGTCCATATCGGGCAGGCCGCGCTGGAATCCGTTTTCAGATGGTTGGGAGCCGGTCGCGACCACGATCGTATCGGCGCCATAGGTGTTGACCTCGTCGACCTCCAGATAGGTGTTGTAGTCGACCCGGACCTGGAGGCGCTGCAATTCGTCGCGGTACCAGTCCAAGAGATCAAGGATTTGGCCGCGCCGTGGTTGCATGCCGGCTAACCGGAACTGGCCGCCCAAGTCGCCGGTGGCTTCGACCACGGTCACCCGATGACCCCGTTCGGCGGCGACGCGGGCGCATTCCAGTCCGGCGGGACCGGCGCCGACGACCAGCACGATTTGCGGCCGCTCCGCCGGTTCGAAGCGATCGCCGCCCCATTGGAATTCGCGGCCGGCGGAGGGATTGACCAGGCAGGAAATCCAATAATCCCGGTGGCGGCGGCCCCAACACATCTGGTTGCAGGATATGCAGCCGCGGATTTCCGCCACCCGGCCGGTTTCGGCTTTCCGAGCGAGAAAGGGGTCGGCGATCTGACCGCGGACGATCGACACCATGTCCGCCTGGCCTGAGGCGATGACATAATCGGCGTTTTCCGGGGTGCGGACCAGACTTTCCGACTGCACCTTGGCGTGGCTGACAACCCCCTTCAGCGCCTCCGTGGTGGGCGTGCTCAGCTTGTCGGCGAAAAAGAAAGGGGGAATGATGCCGGTGAAATCGAAATAGCTGCCGGTGCCGCAGGTGACATAATCGATTAACGCGCGCTGGTCGTGATAGGCGATGACTTCGCACAAGGCCTCGGTCCCGAGCGCAATATCCACCCGGTCGTCGACGGAAATCGCCATGCCGATAATGAAATTGTCGCCGACCCGGTCGCGGATGCGGTCGATGACCGTCGTGGAGAAGCGCATGCGATTGTCGAATGAGCCGCCCCAGCGATCATCGCGCCGGTTGTTCCAGGGGGACCAGAACTGATCGATCAGGGCATTATAGGCGGCGAATAATTCAATGCCGTCGAAGCCGGATCTTTGCGCCCGTTCGGCGGCGGCGGCGAAGGCCTCGATGATCACCTCGATTTCGGTCTCCGACATGGCGTGGCTGCCATCGGAATCATGGAAGGATGGCAGGCCGGAGGGAGACCAGCCAGGCTGATAGGAATTGTCGAAGTCACCATGCTGTCCGACATGATAGAGCTGGTGGATCATCACCGCGCCGGCGTCGTGGCAGGCATCGGTGATGGCGCGGAAGCCGGGAATCACCGCGTCGTCCGAATGGCGGAAATTGCCACGGGTTAAAACAGCGGTTTCGTGGACTGGGACCGGCTCGACCACGATCATCGCCGCGCCGCCGAGCGCCCGTTCCCGGTAATAGCCCAGATGTCGCTCGCCGGGCAGGCCCTGCTCGGCCATGTTGGCGGTGTGGGCGCCGAAGACGATACGGTTGCGCAGGGTCTTGTGGCGCAGGTCGAGGGGCTGAAAGATATTCGGGAAGTGGCCGGTCATGAGGTCGTCATCCCCCGCAATATTCTGAGCGCGGCACAGGCGGCGCCATATCCATTGTCGATATTGCAGACCAAGACCCCCGGTGCGCAGGATGTCAGGCAGGCGGCGAGCGCGGTCTCGCCGTCGCGCGCGGCGCCATAGCCCGTCGATGTGGGGACTGCGATCAGGACGCCGGGGATCAGGCCGCCGAGCACGCTGACAAGGGCGGCATCCATGCCGGCAACGGCGATGACAACGGGATGCGCGGCGAGATCATCGACCCGCTCCATCAGGCGCCAGATGCCGGCGACGCCGACATCGAAGACCGGCGTTGCCGCCACACCGTGAAAAGTGAGTGTGCGCAGAGCCTCGCGGGCGGCCGGTGCGTCCGACGTGCCGGCCGAGACGACGGCCACCCGGCCGCGGTCCTTGATGGTGTGCGGGGTGCCGTAGAATGCCGTGGCGGAGGGCGGATCGTAGTCGAGCCGGTCACGGATAGCCGGCGGCAGGGCGGCGCACTTATCGGCGTCGAGGCGGGTCAGCAGCAGATTGTCGTGATGGTCGCGCGCGGCGGTGATCATCGAGACGATCTGTTCGGCGGACTTTTGGGCGCAGAAAACGGCCTCGCCGAACCCGAGACGATTTAACCGATGATGATCAAAAATAACGTCGTCGGCGCTCAAGGCCTCATCCCTTCCGGACTATCTTGAGCCTAAGGGTTCCAGCATGGGGTCCTCATGGCAACCCTGTTCGCGACTCCAGCTTGTCGGTCCGCGTCCGATCAGCCGGATCGGCGCGATTCCCGCCAGATGATCAATAAGCCGCCGCCGATGATCAGGAAAACGCCGGGGATCAGCTTGTCGAACGGCGCCTCGTTGAAAAAGTACCAGCCGAGCACAAAGGCAAAGGCGATGCCGAAATATTCAAACGGCGCCAGGTTGCTCGGCTTGGTCAGCCGGTAGGATGAGATCAGGCAATAGACACCGATGCTTCCGACAATCCCCATGGCGGCCATCCAGCCGGCATCGGCCCAGGATTGGATCGGGGCCACATGGCCCAAGACCGGCATCAGGATGAAGGACATAATGAATGCGGTGATCTGCGAATAAAGATAGATGATCGCGCTCGGGACATCGTGGTCGAACAGGCGAACGATGACGGATCCGCTGGCATAGCCAAGAGCCGCCGCAAGCGGCAATAGGGCATAGGGGGTGAAGACGTCGCTTGCCGGGCGGATAATGATGATTACGCCGATGAAACCGATAATCACGGCAAACCAGCGCCACGCGCCAACGCGATCGCCCAGGATGGGGACGGACAAAGCGGTGATCATCAGCGGTCCGGCGAACACCAGGGTGGAGACGGTGGCCAATTCCAATTGGGTCAGCGCGGTGTAGAAACAAAATTGCGCGAAAGTGATTGAGAACCCGCGAAAGATGCCGATCCGCCATTGGCGCAGTTTCAGGCTGCGGCCGGATTCATGCCATTTGCGCGAGGTCATCAGGATGAGAAGTGTCGGCGCCAGGCCGATGAAGTTGCGGATGACGGCAAGCTCCATCACCGGATAGCGGACGAGCAGATATTTCACGATCGCGCCCATCACGTCGAGCAGGAAGATCCCGAGAAGGATGATCAAGACGGCGCGTATGAAGGGGTAAGCAGACAACGGGAATGCGGACATTGAGCCGTGATACACGGTCGATCGGTATTGTGAAAAGGGCGCAAGCTCTGCGCTGCGGGAAACACAGACCTGCAGATCAGGTCGTATACGCGTCGCGAGCAGTCGGACAGGATGTGTGTCGTCTCGGAAATTCGGTTCACACTGATCGCCCATGACGCTTGCACTCGAACAGGTTCAATCAGACGGCGCCTATCGGCGCGGCGTGCTGCTGGTGGTTCTCGCCGGCCTTTTCTGGTCGACCATGGGTCTGGGCATCCGGATGATGGAGTTGGCCGGCGTCTGGCAGATCCTGCTTTACCGGTCGTTGGCCCTGGTGCCGTTCTTGTTCATCGTCATCTATTTGCGCAGCGGCCGCCGGCCATTATCGGTGATCCGTGCCGCCGGGCCCTCGGCAATTGTCGGCGCGTTTGGCCTGGTGCTTGCCTTTTCGGGCGGTATTTACGCGATCCAGACAACCAGCGTGGCCAATGCCATGTTCCTGTTCGCGGCAGCGCCATTTCTTGCGGCCATATTGGGTCTTGTCGTTTTGAAGGAACCGGTGCGCCGGGCGACCTGGATTTCCATGATTGTGGCGCTCGCCGGTGTCGTGATCATGGTCGGCGCGGGTATTTCGCTCGGCTTCTGGGTCGGCAATCTTGCCGCGCTCTTGTCGGCCACGGGGTTTGCCGTGTTCACCGTTGCCCTGCGCTGGAAGAAGACGGAGGACATGTTGCCGACGGTCCTGCTCGCCGGGCTGTTTTCCATTCTGATCGCCGGAACCATCTGTCTGGCAACAGGTGCGCCTTTGGTGATCCCGGTCCGGGATACAGCCATTGCGCTGAGCATGGGGATTTTCCAGATCGGCTTCGGCCTGACCCTTTACACGGTGGGTTCACGCGTGGTTCCGGCGGCCGAATGCGCCCTGTTATCGACCATCGAGGTGGTGCTTGGGCCGTTATGGGTGTGGTGGATTCTCGGCGAAACCGCGAGCGCAACCACCATCCTTGGCGGCGCCATCCTGCTTGCGGCAATCGCCGGTAATGCGCTGTCGGGCATGCGCCGCCGGCCGGTGCCGATCACGCTGTCATGAATCGTTATGGGTCACCACGATGAAATCGGTGCCGGCGACCTTTTCCTTGCCGAAACCCCTGTCGGTGATCACCAGGGATGACCCGGGCGTCAGCATGTCGGCGAGCCTTTGACGGATGGCGGCCGGAATCTCGATGCGGTCCAGGGCTTCACCCGCCGCGGCGTTGGCGATCCCGCCTGACCCTTCGTTTTCGTAAATCGGCTGGATCCAATCATCGGTTTTCAAGGTCATGGCCGTCCATTGCGCCCGGTCGTTCGCGGCGGTGAAATGGAGCGCGGTATAGAGGTGTGTGCCTAAA
This sequence comes from Rhodobiaceae bacterium, assembly GCA_965224185.1. Classification (GTDB taxonomy): domain Bacteria; phylum Pseudomonadota; class Alphaproteobacteria; order Rhizobiales. Next base: position 3,806,985 of record OZ245042.1, read on the forward strand.
GGCTGATCGATATCGCGGATCGTGATCGGTGTGTCGAACACCTCCTTGAAGCCCTGGCGCACATAAAGGTGCCCGGCCCACTGGGCGTCAATGCCGGCGCTATCGAAGAGCGCGAATTCAAACTCCTCATCGATGCGCCCGTTTATGGGCAGGCCGTTATCGGCTTGGAATTTGCGGATCGCCCGATTGGTCATCGGCCCGCGAAAGCCGTCGGCCGGACCGGGCTCGTAGCCGAGTTTCGCCAGCGCCAATTGAATGTCGGCGACCTGATTGTGGCCCTTTTGGCGGGTAATCAGAATGCGAACCGGCGCCTTGGATCGGTTTTCCAGCCGCTCGATGCGATCGGTGAGCGCGGCCAGATCCTCCAGGCTGTCGATTGACTGGACCAAGGCTTGGGCGGCCGGCTCCGATACCGGCTGCACCAGTTTGGCGTGGTCGATATGCCGCGGCGCCACATCATCGTTGGCGACCACCACCTGGGCGCCGCGCCGGGTGAGGCCGAACAGGGCCCGGGCGAAGGATCGCGGCAGGCGGATGCAGCCATGAGAGGCCGGATAGTCCGGCACCTCGCCTTCATGCAGAGCCACGCCGGACCAGGTGATGCGCTGCATGTAGGGCATCGGCGCATTGCTATAGAGGTTCGAATTGTGCCAGCGGCGCTTCTGGAGGATCGTGAAGACCCCGGCCGGCGTGTCGTAGCCGGGCTTGCCGGTGGAGACGATCGAGCCGCCGATTTCAGCGCCGTTCTGATAGACGCGAACATATTGTTCCGGCAACGACACGACGACCTGAACCGGCCCGTCCGGCGCGGTAGAAAAGGTCTCCCGTGCCGCCGCGATTTCCTGTTTGCTGGGCCGGGTGCGGTTGGGCCGGACCTTCTTCTTGCGCCGGGTGCGGCGGACGATGGGCTTCTTGCGGTATTGCCGGATCGTGGGTTTCCGGTCGCTCCAGTTAAACAGGCCGCCGAAGAAATAGCGATCCGTTGCCTCAACCGGTTCGACAAGCGTTCCGGCCATAACCAGCGCCAATGCTATTGTTACAACGTGCTGCCAACGCGGCGCCACTAACCACTTCTCAATCATACGCAATGCCCTGTCTCGGCGTTTCCTACAAACTGAACCTGCCGGTTCGCCCGGCATCGTTGTTATTGGCAGCAAAGGATAATTTTCGTGCCGCGACAAGTCACATCAAAATGTAATAGCGGTCATTATTTCCATTTGAGGCCGATAGCTCAAGGCGCTTCAATCACTGGTTGGCTTTTCCATTAACGGCCACACTATTGATTCATGCATTGGCGCCGATGGCGGCATCGGCGATTTTCAGGGCGTCGTCGATGGCCGCGACGATCCAGTCGATCTCGTCTTTCGTGACGACCAAGGGCGGTACCACCCAGACGCCGAATTTATCGGACGGGACATAAATATCCTTTTCCTGGAAAAGATAGTCGGCGACGTCCCTGACCACCGTCTTGGAGTATTTTTCCGTTGCCCGGCGCAATGGGGTCTTGGCGTCCTGGTCGGCGACCAGCTCGATTGTCCAGAATAGGCCGAGGCCACGCACATCGCCGATGCTTTGATGACGGCCCTGGAGGGCGGTCAATTTGTCCCCGAGATAGGCGCCGAGTTCCGCCGCCCGGTCGATCAATCCGTCCTCGAACAGGACATCGATGCTTGCCAGCGCGGCGGCCGCACCCAAAGCGTGGCCGGAAAAGCTCTGGCCATGGCCGAAAATATGGTCGTCGAAAGAGCGGGCCACCCTTTCCGACAGGATCGTCGCGGCCATCGGGCAATAGACGCCGAGTGCCTTGCCCATGACCAGAATGTCCGGTTCGATGCCATAATGATCGATCGCGAACATCTTGCCGGTACGGCCCATGCCGGTCATGGTTTCATCGGCGATGAGGAGAAGGTCCCACTTGTCGCAGAGATCCCGCAGGCCCCGCATATAACCAGCCGTTGGCGGGATGATGCCGTTGGAGCCGACCACCGGTTCCACCAGCATGGCGGCCACTTTGTTGGAGCCGCCTTCCTGCTCAATCAGGTAATCCAGATAGCGAAGATTAGATTCCATTGCCGCCGGACCCTCGCCGAAGGGCGAGCGATAGGCATCGGCATCGGGCGCGAAGACGATGCCCGGCACGGTCATGGGTTCGGCGAACCAGCGTCGGGGATCACCGCTCGCCGATGCCGCGCCGGCTGTCGAACCATGCCAGGAGCGGTAACGGGAGATGATCTTGTAGGGAAAAGGATATTGATCCGGGGCGTCAGTTTTGGCGCCGCGCTGAATAGTCTCCACATATTTGTGCTGCCGGGCGGCCTTCAACGCGGCCTCGATCGCGGCGGCGCCGGACTGGCAGAAATAGACTTTCTTGTCCGGTCGGCCCGGTGCCAGGCTTGCCAGGCGTTCGGCCAGCCTGGCGGTCGGCTCGGTGGCGAAATCGTCTGTGACATAGACGACTTTCTCCATCTGCGTCCGCATGGCGGCGAGCACCTTGGGATGACGGAATCCCAGATTGATGCATTCATGGGCGCTGCGCAGATCGAATATGCGCCGGCCGTCAGTAGTGGTGATCCAGCAGCCCTCGGCGCTTTCGACGGCCAGCGGCCGGTAATCGGCCTGTTTCGACCAACACTGCATGACATGACGGGCCTGCAGGTCGGCAATTGGATCAGACATGGTTTGGCGCCTCATTGAAGACGGGGTGGCCTGCGCGGTCGTGACGCCGTCCCGCAGCGACACTATGCGCGGAGCCGGCCGGCGGATGCCGGTTGACCTGTGCCGTCCATCACACTTAGATCAGAATCGAAGCGAAAGTGGTTCAAAGATTGCCACCTTAATGGAATTCATCGATATTGACGTCTGCGTGCGGGCGGATAACGGGGCGTGGTCGAGCTGCGGGAGTGAACACGATGATCCGGATCCTGGAACTGACAGTCAACGGACGCAAGCGGGCTGATGCGGTCGGCGATCATGTGCTGCTGGTCGATTACCTGCGTGAGATTGCCGGCCTGACCGGCACCAAGATCGGCTGCGACGGCGGTGAATGCGGTGCCTGCACGGTTCTGGTCGATGGCGAGCCGCGACTGTCCTGCGTGACCTTGGCGCAAGGCTGCGCCGGGGCATCGGTGGAGACGGTGGAAGGATTGACCGTCGGCGGCCGTCCGGGCGCGGTGCAGCGAGCGTTCCACGAAAAGCTCGGCAGCCAATGCGGCTATTGCACACCGGGCATGATCATGGCCTCGGAAGCCTTGTTGCGGGACAATCCGGAACCGGACAAAGACGCCATTCGCGAGGCGCTGGCGGGGAATATCTGTCGCTGCACCGGTTACGTAAAGATCATTGAATCGGTGCTGGATGCCGCCGAGCAGCGGAGGGCCGGGGCATGAGTATCGTCGAGGACAGGCCAGCCCATACCGCCGTCGGCGTCCCGGTACCCCTGGTCGACGGGCCCGAAAAGGTCACCGGCCGCGCCAAATACACCGCTGATCTGCTGGAGGCGGATGCACTGGTCGGGCGGGTGCTGCGCAGTCCGGTGAGCCATGGCGAGATTATCGACATCGACACGACCGAGGCGGAAAACCTGCCAGGCGTGGTGGCGGTGATCACCGGGGATGCGTCGGAAACGCCCTTCGGTATCCTGCCGATCGCCGAAAACGAATTTGCACTGGCGCGCGGCAAGGTGCGTTTCATCGGCGATGCGATCGCGGCGGTGGCCGCGATTGACGACGAGACGGCGGAGCGGGCTTTGGCGCTGATCAAGCTCGATATCAAGGAGCTACCGGCCTACTTCCTGCCTGAAGAGTCCCGGGCGCCCGACGCGGCGCTGATCCATGACGACAAGCCGGGCAATCTGGAACGGGAAGTGCATTACGAATTGGGCGATGTGGAGGGCGGCTTCGCGCAAGCCGACCTGATCGTGGAGGAGAGCTTCCATAGCGCCGAGGTCACCCATGTGCAGATGGAGCCCAATGCGACGCTTGCCGACTACGATTCCGAACGCGATCGGCTGACGATGCATTCATGCACGCAGGTGCCCTATTACATGCATCGGGCCTTGGCCAAGGTGATGGGCATGGACTATTCCCAGATCCGGGTGGTCAAGCCGTTTATCGGCGGCGGTTTCGGCGCCCGCACCGATGCCCTCAACCATGAAATGATCGCCGGGCTGCTGGCCCGTGCCGCCGGAGGCCGGGTGCTTTTGAAGTTGACGCGGGAGGAGACCTATCTGACCCGCGGCGGCCGGCCGGCAACGACCAATAACTTGAAGGTCGGTTTCACCAAGGACGGCAAGCTGACGGCGGCGGCTTTGGAGGCGATCCAAAAAGGCGGCGCCTATGCCTGTTACGGCGTGATCACCGTGCTTTATAATGGTGCCTTCTTAAACTCCATTTATGATCTGCCCGCAGTCAAATATGACGGTTTCCGGGTCTATACCAATACCCCGGCCTGTACGGCGATGCGCGGCCATGGCGGTGTCAATATCCGCTTTGCCTTCGAATCGGTGATGGATATGGCGGCGGAGAAATTGGGCCTTGATCCAGTGGAAATCCGGCGCCGCAATTTCCTGAAAGCTCCGACGGAAACCATCAACGGGGTGAAGATCAACACCTATGGCCTGCCCGATTGCGTCGACTGGGTGACCGAGGCCAGCGGTTGGGATAAGCGCAAGGATAATATGCCGGCGAATAAGGGGCTCGGCATTGCCTGCTCGCACTATATTTCCGGGGCACCAAAGCCGGTGCACTGGACCGGCGAGCCCCATGCCACGATCAACTTGAAACTCGACTTCGATGCCGGGATCACCATCCTGACCGGGGCCGCCGATATCGGCCAGGGATCGTCGACCATATTGACGCAGACAGTGGCCGAGGTGCTCGGCGTCGATATGGGCCGGATCACGGTAATCGCCAATGACAGCGCGATCACGCCGAAGGACAATGGCTCTTACTCGTCGCGGGTCACCTATATGTGCGGCAACGCGGCGATCGAGGCGGCGAAGAATTTGCGGGAGATCCTGGTGGCGGCGGCGGCCCGCAAGTTGGAGGCCGATCCGGAGGCGATCGACTGTGTCGACGACGTCTTTAAGGTGGCTGACAGTCAGGATCCGGGCATTCCATTCAAGGACGTGGTCGCCGAAGCCTTGGTGGATACCGGCACGATCACGGTGAAAGGCACGTTCACCACCACCCCGGATTATCAGGGGACGGTGAAGTTTCGCGGCGCGGCAGTCGGGCCGTCGATGGCCTATTCCTATGCCGCCGCGGCGGTGGAAGTGACCGTCGACGAGATCACCGACAAGGTGACGGTGGACAAGATCTGGGTGGCGCAGGATTGCGGCTTCGCCATCAACCCACTGTCGGTGGAGGGGCAGATCCAAGGGGCCGTCTGGATGGGTCTCGGCCAGGCCTTGTCGGAAGAGGTGACCTTCCGCAACGGGCTGCCGGTGCAGGCCAATATCCTCGACTACAGGGTGCCGACCATCAAGGACACGCCGCCGATCGAAGTGAAGATCATCGAGACCATCGATCCGAATGGCCCGTTCGGGGCCAAGGAGGCGAGCGAGGGATCGATCGCCTGCATCACGCCGGCCGTGGCCAATGCGGTGCGCCGGGCGATTGGCGTGCGCATGCGCGAAACGCCACTATCGCCGGAGCGCATCATGGCGGCGCGGGCCAAGCAGGATTGAGGGCGCAAATCGATGGAAGTTCTGCCGCAGTTCGAATTGCTGAAGCCGCAATCGGTGGAGGAGGCCATGGCGATGGCGGGTTCCCGTGACGGCGCCCGTTTCCTGGCCGGCGGTACCGACTTGATCGTCAATCTGCGCCGGGGCATTGGCGAGGCCGATGTGTTGATCGACCTGTCCGGCGTGGATGATCTGGCAAAGATCGCACGCGGTGAGGATGGCCTGTCGATCGGCGCCGGAGTGCGGCTTTCAGAAATCGAGCATGATGATTGGATCAAGCGGCACTATCCGGCAATCGCCCAGGCGGCCGCCGAAATCGCCGGTCCGACCCATCGGCGGTTCGCTACCGTCGGCGGCAATCTTTGTCTCGATACAAGATGCATCTATTACAATCAGAGCCATTGGTGGCGGCAGAGCAACGAATTCTGCCTGAAATATCGTGGTGAGATCTGCCACGTGGCGCCGAAGAGTAAAGTGTGTTTCGCCGCCTTTTCCGGGGATCTGGCTCCGGCTCTGCTGATCGCTGACGCCAATGTGACGATCGCGGAGGCCGGTGGCAGCCGGACGATCGCCTTGCAGGATCTTTACGTGGATGACGGCGCGGCGCATCTGGCCTTGCCGGACGGCGCCTTCGTGCTCGGCGTCGACGTGCCGCCGGCGGCGTCGGGGGCGGCCGCCTATCGCAAGGTGCGGGTGCGCGATTCGATCGATTTTCCGCTTGTTGGCGTTGCGGTCCGGCTGCATCGGGACGGTGACCGGATTGCTGATCTGGCGCTTGCCTTTACGGGCACCAATCCGTTCCCGTTGCGCATATCCGGCCTGGACGCGGTGTTCGGCAAACCGCTTGACGCCGATACGCTGCAGCAAATCCACCGGCTTGCCAACAAACAGATCAAGCCGATGAAGAGCACGTTCAGTCCGTCCACCTATCGGCGGGCGGTGGCCACCAAGCTGGCGGCAAAGACGATCGAGGACTTGTGGGCGGCTGCGGATTGAAGTTAAGGCAAAACACCGGATCGCGGTGGCACAAGGCCTCGCTTTTCCCAGTGGTCATTCCCGCTGTTCGGGAATCGTCCGAAATCAACCGCTGCTGGATGCCGCCGGCTTGATTGCATTCCGATAGCTTCGGTTCCCTTCGCTCCGCTATGGCAGGGATTATCAATTCAAGAAATCGACCTCTATCGGCGCGTCGCCGATTTGCACCGTGCTGACCCTTGGCTGGCAGGTCGCGATGACCCGGCCGCGTCGGACCACCAAGAGCCGGGTCGCCTTCAGGCGCAGGGCCTCCACCGGGTCCTTGGCTTGCAGGATGACAAAGTCTGCATTGCAGCCCTTTTCGAGACCGTAGCCGTCTATGTGCAAGGCCTTGGCGGCATTGACGGTGACCGCGTCGAACATTGCCCGCATTTCGTCCTGCCCGGTCATGTGGCCCACATGGAGCGCCATATGGGCGACGTCGAGCATGTCGTGGGTGCCGAGCGAATACCACGGATCCATCACGCAATCATGGCCGAAGGCGACATTGATGCCGGCGGCGACCATCTCTTTGACCCGGGTCATGCCGCGGCGCTTGGGATAGGTGTCGTGGCGGCCCTGGATGGCGATGTTGATCAGCGGATTGGCGATCGCCGTCAGCTCCGCCTCAGCCATTAGCGGCAACAATTTGGAGACGTAATAATTGTCCATGGAATGCATGGAGGTCAGGTGCGAGCCGGCGACCCGACCTTGCATGCCGAGCCGGGTCGTCTCATAGGCCAGCGTCTCCACGTGGCGCGACAGGGGGTCATCAGTCTCGTCGCAATGCATGTCGACAAGCAGGCCGCGCTTTTCGGCGATCTCGCACAGCGCGCGGACCGAGCGGCGGCCGTCATCCATGGTGCGTTCAAAATGCGGGATGCCGCCGACCACGTCGACGCCCCTATCGAGGGCTTTTTCCAAAGTGGGCACGCTGTGGGGGGATCTGTAATAGCCGTCCTGGGGGAAGGCGACCAATTGAATGTCGATATGGTCTGCGACCTGGCGGCGCAGTTCCAGGAGCGCTTCCACGTTGACCATGCCGGGATCGCTGACGTCCACATGGGAGCGGATTGCCAATGTGCCCTGGGCGATCGCCCAGGTGACGAGTTTGCGGGTGCGTTCCAGGATTATCTCAGCAGTGAGATCCGGTTTCAACTCACCCCACAAAGCAATGCCCTCCAACAGGGTGCCAGATTGGTTGATGCGCGGATGGCCGAGGCTCAAGGTGGAATCGAGATGAAAGTGGGAATCGATGAACGGCGGGGACACCAGATGGCCGCCGGCATCGATGGTTTCGCCGGCTTCTACTGCAATGTTCTCGCCGATATCGGCGATCCGGCCGTCTTTGACCACTAAGGTCATATTGGCCCGTCCGTCGGCGAGGCGCGCATTGCGAACGATGAGATCGGCGGTCATGGCGGCAGGTCTCCCGGCTGAACAGGCTTTTGCGACATAATTGCGGCCCGGGCGGATAAAGTTAAGCCTGAAAAGCGGGCTGACCGCGCTAAATGCCGATCATGCGCAGGCAGAGTTGGTCGATGACCACGCCAAGGGCGAAATTGAGGATAACGATGCCGATCGACACCGATATCGGGGTGAGCAGGGTCTCACGGGCCACAATGTAGTAGTAGCGCAGCACGAAGACGATGGCGATCAAGTTTAGAAGCGGCAGGGCAATCATCGGGAGGATGCCCAGCGCGTAAAGGGCGGCCGGAATGACGAAGGCCTGGATGGCGATCAGGCTTACCCAGTTTCGGGCAACGATGAAGATGACATAGCGATTGGAAAGACCCATCGGCCGGGCAAGAAGCGCCATGATAATGGGAAACAGGATCCAGTCGAGCACCACGCCGAGGCTGATCCAGAAGACGAAACCGGACATCGGAAAGGTGTTGACGTCCAGGTCGGTGCCTTCGATCAGGAATTTGCGCTGGGCGATCAGGATCATGCCATAGAACGGCACCAGCAGGACAAGCACACCGAAGGAGCGCCAGAAGCCTTCAATCGACGTATCGTAGAGGTGCAGACCGTCGGACCTGTTGCGCAAGAGCCGCCAGGAAGCGGTCAGCGCGTTTTGGATTTCAAGGGCGGTGAACACACCGGTCAGTCCGCGAAATAGGCGTGCAGGAACCGCAGATAGATCTCCGCAAGCCGTTTGAGGTCTGCGACAGGCACGCGTTCATCCACCTTGTGCATGGTCTGGCCGACCAGGCCGAATTCGACGACCGGGCAATAATCCTTGATGAACCGGGCATCGGATGTGCCGCCCGACGTGGAAAGGGTGGGCTTGCGGCCGGTCGCCTGCTCGACGACACCGCTCAACGTGCCGATCAGATCGTCGGCGCGGGTCAGGAAGGCTTCGCCGTGGCCCGGCAATAGGGTCAGGTCATAGCGCACCGCATTGCCGGCGGCCTGGTCCAGGCGCTCGCGCAGCCAGGTCTCCAAGGTGTCCGAGGTCCAGGTGTCATTATATCGGATATTGAAAACCGCGCGGGCCTCCGCCGGGATGACATTGGCCGCCGGATTGCCCACATCGATGGTGGTGATTTCCAGGTTGGAGGGCTGGAAGTGGTCTGTGCCGCCGTCGAGCGGCTGCTCGGTCAGGGCCTGTAACAGCCGCACCATGCCGGGCACGGGATTGTCGGCAAGATGGGGGTAGGCGACATGGCCTTGAGTACCGTGAACGGTAATGGCACCGGTCATGGAGCCGCGGCGGCCGATCTTGATCATGTCGCCGAGATTGTCCGGATTGGTCGGCTCGCCGACGATACTGGCATCGAAGCGTTCGCCGCGCTCGGCAGCCCATGCGAGCAGCTTGCGGGTGCCGTTGATTGACGGGCCCTCCTCGTCACCGGTGATCAACAGGGATACGGCGCCGCTGAACGCCTTGTTTTCGTTTATAAATTGCAAGGCCGCTGCGGCGAATGCGGCGATGCCGCCCTTCATGTCGACGGCACCGCGTCCATGGAGCTCTCCGTCGACGATATCGCCGGAAAACGGATCATGGCTCCACAGAGCGGTGTCACCCGGTGGCACCACGTCGGTATGGCCGGCAAAGGTGAAATGCGGCCGGCCGCTGCCGAATTTGGCGAACAGGTTCTCCACCGGCGGTGTGTCGTCATCCTCGAACACGATGCGATGGACCTCAAAGCCCGCCGGTTCGAGCAGGGATTGGAGATAGGCCAAGGCGCCGCCTTCTTGCGGTGTGATACTTGGACAGCGCAGGAGGGCCTGGGCGATCGACAGTGGATCGGGGGTCGGATCATCGGTCATGCTGCGGTGTAGCGAGCCGCCCGCCGAGCGTCAATCGGCGGATTGGTCGCGCGATTCACTTTCACCTGCATCCGGTCGCGGCGGTGCGGCCGGCGGTGTGGTATCGCCAAGCGGATCGGGACCGTATCTGTTTTCGCCGCGACGCCCGGGAATGGCGGTGAGCAGAGCCAACGCAAGGACGATCAGAACACCGGCGATGGTCAGGACCGACCATTGCACCATGACCGGCCGGGCACAGGCATTGCCAAGTGCGGGAAGAAACACAACGAAGATGATCCAGGGCAGCAATACCAGCAGGATAACCGGCCAATCGGGCAAACTCGTATCGTGAAGTCGCTTGGTTGCCAGGCAATAAAGATTGACCGTCAAAAGCGTGCCGATAAATGCCAGAGTGCCGAAATATATCGCACCCGCAACGGTCGAAATATCGAGCCGGCAGAAGTCGCCGAAGGGCAGGCGAAAGGCGAGGGATGCGAGAGCGGCGGTAATCAGGACAATGGCAAGGCCGGCGAGAAACTGGGATCGGGATGCCCGACCCTTGGTCGTCGCCAGCAGCCATTCCATAGTCATGGGCCGCGCCCCGCTGAACCTTCTTTTTCCGTCAGTCCCTTAGCAGGTCGTTGATGGAGGTCTTCGATCGGGTGCGCTCGTCGACGGTCTTGACGATCACCGCGCAATAAAGCGACGGATTGGGCCCGTTGGATCCGGACGCCGCCTTGCCGGGCATCGAGCCGGGCACCACCACGGAATAGGGCGGCACCTTGCCCATATGGATCTCGCCGGTCTGGCGGTCGACGATTTTGGTGGAGGCGCCGATATAGACACCCATGGACAACACCGCGCCTTCGCCGACAATGACGCCCTCGGCAACCTCGGAACGGGCGCCGATGAAGCAGTCGTCCTCAATGATCACCGGGCCGGCCTGCAGAGGTTCAAGCACGCCGCCGATGCCGGCGCCGCCGGAAATGTGGCAATTCCTGCCGATCTGCGCGCAACTGCCGACGGTGGCCCAGGTATCGACCATGGTGCCGGAATCCACATAGGCGCCCAGATTAACGAAAGACGGCATCAAGACGACGCCGGGGGCGATATAGGCGGAGCGGCGGACGACGCAATTGGGCACGGCGCGGAAGCCGGCGGCCTCGAATTCGCTTGGCGTCCAGCCATCGAATTTCGACGGCACCTTGTCCCACCACACGGCGTTGCCCGGCCCGCCGCCGATGATCCCCATCGGGTTCAGCCGGAATGACAACAAAACCGCCTTTTTCAGCCATTGATTGACCTGCCAGGTGCCGTCGATCTTCTCGGCGACGCGGGCCTCGCCGCTATCGAGCAATTGCAGGGCCGCATTGACTGCATCGACGATGCCGCCGGTGGTCTCGGTACCAATGGAATCGCGGTCTTCGAACGCCGCGTCGATAGCCGCTTCAAGCGCGGCGCGGTTTTGAGATGCCCCTGTCATGGGATTTATGCCTTTGTTGAATAAATCGTCCCGTTCGGCGCGGACCATAAACGTGGCGCCATGCCTGTCAACCGGATGTGGGTCGGCTTGGTCAGTCGGCTCCCTAGGAATTCTACACCAATGTTCCATCCGCATTGTCATTGCCCGGCTTGACCGGGCAAGCCAGTAAACTGCATGTTTTTCTGTCTAATAACAACAGGTTACCATCGCGCACTAACCGCCTACCACGGCGTTTACTGGATCGCCCGGTCAAGCCGGGCGAAGACAGGTGCGATTAGATATATGGCGAGATCCGCCGGTACTCAGCGACAGATGTCGTGGTCGCCAGGACTTGTGTAAGTACCGTATGCCAATACCGGAGCCTGCGCGAATCGGCCTATAAGAAGACCATGGAACAAGTCGTGTTTATTCTTTCCGACCGGCCGATAACGTTTGGCGAAATCTTGATCGCCGGGCTGGCGACCGTCGTGGTGCTGTTGGTTTTCGTCATGGTGATGCTCGGCCGCGCGTCGCGGCGCCGGGCGCAAGCCGATGCGGTGAACGCGGAGCGACGGCGGGAACTCGACGGGCGCATCGCCGATCTGGTGAAAATCCAGAACGAGATGACCGGACGCATGCAGACCATGGCGGAAGTGTTCAGCACAAGGCAGCAGGATCTGACACGCTCCGTCAGCGAACGGCTGGACGGCATGGGGCACCGGCTGAACCAGAATGTGTCGGACTCCACCCGCAAGACCCACGAGAACCTGCAAAAGCTCTCCGAGCGGCTGGCGGTGATCGACCGGGCGCAACTGACCATCACCGAACTGACCGGCCAGGTGGTGGAATTGCAGCATATTTTATCCAACAAGCAGACCCGCGGCGCGTTCGGCCAGGGGCGCATGGAAGCGATCATCCAGGATGCGCTGCCGAAGGATGCCTATACGTTCCAGGCGACTTTATCGTCGGGCTCGCGGCCGGACTGCCTGGTGCATTTCCCCAATGAGGCGCCGTCCCTGGTGATCGACGCGAAGTTTCCGCTCGAAGCCTTCAACCTGATCCGCGAAGCGGAGGGCATCGAGCACGCGAAAGCGGCGGCGGCGCAGTTCCGCAAGGACGTGCAGAAGCATATCAACGATATTCGCGACCGCTACTTTCTGCCGGGCGAGACCCAGGATACGGCGTTCATGTTCGTGCCGTCGGAATCGGTGTTCGCCGAACTCAACGAGAAGTTCGAGGACCTGGTGCAGCGGGCGCATCGGGCGCGGATCGTCATCGTCTCGCCGTCGCTATTGATGTTGTCGATCCAGGTGGTGCAGGCGATCTTGCGCGATGCGCGGATGCGGGAGCAGGCGCATATCATTCAGGACGAGGTGCGCAAGCTGCTTGCCGATACCGACCGTCTCGGCGACCGGGTGATGGCTTTGCGCCGGCATTTCGATCAGGCGAACAAGGATATCGACATGATCGAGACGTCGGCGGCAAAAATCGGCAAACGGGGTGCGGCTATTGAATCTTTGGATCTCGATGACGAACCGCCGGCCGAGGAGCCGACGCCGCTGCCGGTGCGCGGCGGTCGGGCCGGGGTTATTTAATCAATTTTCCGCCGGCTCTTTCGGCGTTCGGTGAATGAAGGCCGGATTTTCCACCAACAGCCCGCCGCCGTCGATCGCCCAACATTGGCCGGTGACGTAGCGCGCCTCATCGCTCGCCAGATAGGCCATGGCATGGGCGATATCGTCGGGGGTTCCCATTTGCCCAAGCGGGATATGGGCTTCGGCCTCCACCCTGTTTTCGGTCTGAGAGATGGTACCGCTTCCGGGCTTTTCGATCAGTCCGGGCTCGACGGCGTTGACGGTGATCTTGTGGCGGGCAAGCTCCAGGGCGGCGCCACGGACGAAACCATTGACGCCGGATTTTGCCGCCGCGTAGTGGCTGGCGCCGGGTATCGCCACATGGGGGCCGGTCACCGACGACGTGACCAGGATGCGCCCGGCCGGGCTTGATTTCAAAAGCGGCAGGGCGGCGCGGGTGAGCCAGAAACAGGCTTTCAGGTTGACCGCTAACGTCCGGTCGAGGGCATCATCGTCCAAGTCCTCGATGCGCGCCCACGGGCAGATGCCCGCATTGTGGACCAGGATATCGAGTTGACCGAACGTCTCCCCGGCAAAGGCGATGAGGGCGTCGCAGCGGGATCGGTCGGCGACATCGATCTGGAACGGCAACGCGGTTCCGCCGGCCTCCGTGATCATGGTCGCGACCTCTTCCGCGGAACCGCCGGTGCGGTTGGCGACGACGACCTTGGCGCCTTTGCCGGCGAAGCGGCGGCAGATGGCGGCGCCGATGCCGCGGCCGCCGCCGGTGACCACCGCAACGCGATCCTGCAGGCGCTTGCTCATGAGCCGGCCTCCATTTGCCGGGCGCCATTCTCATCGAGCCATGCGAGAAACTTTCGAAACACCCGGTCGTGGATTGCCGCGTCGTCGTCCAAGGACGCCGGGCAGAACAAAACCATGTTGTGAAACGGTGTCAGCATGACGCCCTCATTGAGGAAATAGACATGGAGCAATGTCTCCAGGGCACCGTCACGGGCGGCGGAAGCTTCGGTGCCGTTGCGCGGTACATTGGGGGAGAACATATATTCCACCCGGCCGCCGAGATTGGTGACATGCCAGGGTACGTCGAATTCGGCGATTGCGTGGCCGACATCCTCGGCAATACGCGCGGAGACATGGCGCATGGTGCGGTAGCCCTCCTCGGTCAGGGCATGTTCGAAGGTGGCGCGGATCGCGGCGACTGCGAGCGCATTGCCGGCTAATGTTCCGCCCATGCCGGCATGGCTTGATTGACGTATTGCCGGATTACTTTTCGGCAGGACCGCCCAGAGCCGTTCGGCGATCTCTTGCGCCAGGCCATAGGCGGCGACCGGCACGCCGCCGCCGATTGCCTTGCCGACCACATAGATATCGGGCATAAGCCGGTTTTCGCCGCAATAGCCGCCGATACCGGCGGAGATCGTATGGGTCTCGTCCCAGATCAGAATGGTGGACGTGCCGGTTGCGATTTCGCGTAAGGCCGCGTTGAAGCCGGGGTCAGGCGGCACCATGCCGCAATTGGTCATGAACGGCTCGGCGAGGACACAGGCGACATCGCCCGGCATAAGCGCCGCCTCCAAAGCCGGAATGTCGTTGAACTCGATCACCTTGCCGACGCGCTTATAATCGATGGCATTGGGGTGGATGTTGTTGCGCAGGGCCTGCCGGCCATCGGCGAGCGCCTGGTGGGCTTCGTCGACGCCGCCGTGGTAACAGCCGTTAAAGACCAGCACCTTGTCGCGGTCGGTGATCATGCGGGCGATGCGGATGGCGTCGCGATTGGCCTGGGTCGCGGAGACGGCGAGGTTCCAAAAGGGCAGGCCGAAGCGGCGCTGCAATTCGCCGCCGACCCACAGGCTGTCTTCGGTCGGCAGCATCATTGTGGCGCCGGCCAGCATCTGCCGATTGACGGCTTCGGCGATCTTCGGATGGCCATGGCCGCACAGGGCGCCGCTGTCGCCAAGGGCGAAATCCACGTATTCGTGGCCGTCAATATCGGTGAGCCGGGTGCCTTTGGCGGTCGCCGCATAGGGCGGGTAGCCGCCGGCCCAGCGGCGCATCCAATGCATCGGCGTGCCATAAAGAAAGCACTCCTGGTCGGCTGTGAAATGGTCCCAGGAACTCGGATGTGTGGCGCGGAACTGGGCCTGCTCGGCCTCGAGCAGCGTATCAATGACAGTAGGATCGAAGCCGGTCACGGGCAGGTCCTTATGTCGGTCAGCCAGCTTATGGCGGTGCCATCTACGTCTGAGAGTGCGCCGCGCCGAATTTGATTGTCAATCTATATATTTTTGTTGCAAATGAAAATAATTCATGCCTCAATCTGCCCTCCAATCAGATGACCGGGGGCGGTGTGATGGCGGACTATCTTGATGTCAGCGAGATAATTCGAGACCGGGGATATCCGGGTTTCACGCCGGACCTGCTTGATGGGCCACGCATGTTTCGCCGGGCGCGGCACCTCACCGAAGCCGATCTCAGCGAATTCTGGATCATGGATTTCCGATTCTCCTATGGGGCCCGGCCGCTGGGTTTCGTGATGATGGATGACGGGCTCGCCTGGCCCATGCAGTCGACGGCCTATAGCTCCCACGTGCCGGGCTCCAACGGCCAGGATATCGGCATGGCCGGCATCCATTGCTATATCGCCGAAGTGCCGCAATTCAACGCTGATGAGGACCTGGAGCGGGAGGCGCAGCTTGAAGCCTCGCTGCCGGATTTTGTCGAGGGGTTCGAGGCAAACTACGCCGCCGCCATGCAGTTCATCGAGGCGCGGGCGCAGCGGCTGGAACGGTTCGAGACGGCCGGCAAATCATTGGATGATCTTGCCGATTATCTGGAAGCCGCGCGGCTGCATTTGCGGCGCAGTTTTGAAGTGCATTTTTCGCTGATGTATTCGCTGCTTCTCAACCATTTCGGATTTTGCGCCCTGTGCGAAGACTTGGGGATCGCGGTCTCAGAAGTGCCGAAATTCCTGCTCGGCCGGCCAAGCAAGATCACCGAGGGGGACAAGGCCCTCTTCGCGCTGGCTAGCGAGGTGAAGGATGGCCCGCTGACCGCATTATTTGCCGACAAAACACCGGGCGACCTGCATGCGACGCTACAGGCGGACAATACGGCCGCGCCATTCTTGCGGCGCTTTGATGCATTCTTGGACCAATGGGGCTGGCGCACCGATGATGTGGGCAATCCGGAACAGGCGCCGTGGGTGAAGGATCCGGCAAAGCCCTTGGAGATCATTCAGACGCTTGCGGCAAAAGAGACGATCCCGGATATTGATCAGGAACTCGCAGCCTCGGTAGAGCAACGGGAAGTCGCGCTCGACGCCGCGCGGTCAAAACTGTCTGCGAGCGAGCAAGGCCTGTTCGACGAGGCGGTGACGAGCCTGCAAAAGGCGAATTTCGTCTGGTGGAATGAGGATCACAATTTCTATATCGACATGCGCTGTTCAATCCCATTGCACAATGCGGCCATGGCGATCGGCGCCGCTCTGGATCTCTCAGACCCGGCCGACACCTGTTACTTGTTCTATCCGGAACTGGAGCGCGTCGCCCGGGGCGAAGCGGCGATTGGCGACTATGCGGCCTTGATCCAGGACCGCCGCGACTATTTCGAGTACTGGCACGAATTGCGCGGCCGCATGCCGAAATATCTCGGTGAGCCGCCGGAGGTCGTCGCCGATCCGATCATGATCGAAATGGATGGGGTCACGGAGGATTTTCTGGCGACCCTGCGGACCGGCGGCGCGGATGCGACGGTGCTCAAGGGGATGCCGGGCGCGCCGGGCAAGGTGCATGGCCGGGCCCGGGTGATGCTGGAGGCCGGCGAGATCGCCACATTGCAGGCCGGCGACATCCTGGTCTGCGAAGGCACGTCGCCCTCCTGGACCCCGGCATTCGGAAAGATCGCCGGCTGCGCCGCCGATGTGGGCGGCAGCCTGTCGCACACCGCCGTTGTGTCACGGGAATATGGCGTGCCGAGCGTGCTTGGCCTGGCGGTGGCGACCAAGACGATCCGCGACGGCGATCTGATCGAAGTCGATGGCGATGCGGGCCGGGTCACAATCCTTGAACGCGGTGGGCGTTGAGGTCGCCATGGCTGGTCCGGCAGACGATCTGGTCATTGCCTTCGGCGCCGACGGCTCGAAGGATTTTTCCCTGGTCGGCGGCAAGGTGGCGCGTCTTGTGGAATCGGGCGAGCGGGACTTTGCGACGCCCGCCGGATTCGCGATCACCACGGCGGCCTTTCTGGCCTTTATGGATAGCGTCGATGATGGTGCTTTGCCGGCAAGGATTGCTGACTTCGAGGCCGACCCGCAGGCGGACGCCAAGCCCTTCGAAACCGAGATCCGCGCGGCGATTACCGATGCGCCGATGACCCGCGACCTGGTAATTGCGATCAGTGATGCCTATCAGGCCCTTTGCCTAAAGCAACGCCATGTGGACTGTCCGGTCGCGGTGCGTTCCTCGGCCACCGGTGAGGACGCCAAGGATGCCAGTTTCGCCGGCCAATATGACAGTTATCTCGGCATATCGGGCATGGACGCCCTGGTAGATGCGGTGAAGCGGGGCTGGGCGTCATTGTTTACCGAGCGCGCCTTGCTTTACCGCCGCCGGGCCGGGCTTGCCTATCGGGAGACGCCGATGGCGCTCGGCGTCATGACTTTGATCGACGCCCGGGCGGCCGGCGTCGGGTTTTCCGTCCATCCGGTGCGCGGCACTTCTGACCGCATGGTGGTGGAAAGCACATTCGGGTTCGGCGAGGCTTTGGTGCAGGGCCTGGTGACACCGGATCACGCGGAGATCGACAAGTCGAGTCTCAGGATCCTGGAGCACACGATTGGCGATAAGGGAACGGTCTCGGTGCTCGATTATCACCAGGGCGCGGTGGTCGAGCGGCCAATGCCGGAGGGTTTCCGCCAGGCACCGTCGCTGACCGACGAAGAATTGCAGGCCGTCGGCGCGCTTTTGAGATCGACGGAAGAGCATGCCGGCCATGCGGTGGATATTGAATGGGTGATTCCGCATGGCTGGCAGCCCGGCATGGATGTATCGCTGGTTCAGGTGCGGCCGGTAACCGTTGCCGGCAAAACACCGCAGCCGGCCGAGGTCGACAATTATACCGAGAAGCCGGCTTATAATCCCGGCGCGTTTGCCGCCAAGCAGCGCGTCCGGCGTAAACGGGGGCGCTGACATGGCGGGTCTCCAACTATCCCGAGCGGTTCTCTTACTCGACTTCGGTTCGGTGATCTCGAAGAGCCTGTTCGAAACGATCAGCGACGTGGAGCAGGCCTTCGACCTCGATCCGGGCACCCTGCAGTGGCATGGACCGTTCGCACCGGAACAGGATGACCTGTGGCGCACCATGCAGGCCGGCGAGATCAGCGAGCGGGACTATTGGGCGCGCCGTTGCGGTCAGCTTGGCGCCCTGATCGGCCGGGATCTTGACATGATCGACGTCATCCGCGCCTCACGCGGTGATGCGCCGCACCGTTGCCTCCGGCCGGAAGCGGTGACGGCGATCGACGAAGCGCGGTTCATGCGCGCGCGGGTAGCCATACTTTCCAACGAGTTGGAACTGTTTTACGGCTCTGAAACTCTGGCACGGATTCCGTTGCTGAAGGCCATGGATCATATCGAGGATGCGACCCATACAGGGATCTTGAAGCCGGATCCGCGCGGCTACGAGCGGGCCATGTCGGCCTTGAACGTGACGCCGGATCAGGTCGTCTTTGTTGACGATCAGATGAAGAATGTGCGCGGCGCACAGGCGCTCGGCATCGACGCGGTCCATTTCGATGTGCGAGCGCCGGCGGCATCGTTCGACATGGCACTCGACCGTATTCAGCATTTGGCGAAAGAGGAGTGCGTTCAGGATGCGCGATAGCAATTATTTGGCGGCTCATAATGCCCGCCATACCTTTCATCCGATGGGCCATCCGGCGGAAATCCAGGCCCATCCGCCGCGCATCATCGCCTCCGGTTCGGGCGTTCGGGTGACCGATAGCAACGGCTTTGAAGTGGTCGACGCGGTGGGCGGCTTGTGGAATGTCAATCTTGGCTATAGTTGCGACCCGATCAAGCAGGCGATCGCCGAGCAACTGGAGTCCTTGCCTTACTATGCCGCGTTTCGCGGGACTACGACGCCAAGTTTGATCGAATTGTCGGAACGCCTGACGACGATCCTGGAGCCAGAGGGCATGACGCGGGCCTTTTTCACGTCCGGGGGCTCCGATTCCATTGAATCGGCCCTGCGCATTGCCCGGCAATATTGGAAGGCGACAGGCGCGCGGGACCGCTTCAAGTTCCTGTCCTTCAAGAAGGGCTATCACGGCACCCATTTCGGCGGCGCCTCGGTGAATGGGGGCATCCGCTTCCGGCGTAATTACGAACCGATGCTGCCGGGCTGTTTTCATGTCCCGTTTCCGGAAACCTATCGCAACAGCTTCGGGATGTCCGACGCGGAAGAACTGACGCGGACCTGCCTGAACCTGATCGAGGAAGAGATTACTTTTCAAGGCCCTGATACGATTGCCGCCTTCATCGCCGAGCCGGTCCTGGGCGCCGGCGGCGTATTCGTGCCGCATCCGAGCCTGTGGCCGGGCCTCAGGGCGCTTTGCGACAAATACGGGATTTTGTTGATCGCCGACGAGGTGGTGACCGGGTTCGGCCGCACCGGGGCCTGGTTCGGCGCCCGCAAATGGGGGGTGAAGCCGGACATTATGTGCCTCGCCAAGGCGATCACCAGCGGCTATTTCCCGTTCGGCGCGGTAATGTTGAGTGCGCGCATCGAACGCGGATTCATGGAAAACGACGACAGTTTCGGGGCGCTCTATCACGGCTATACCTATACCGGCCATCCGGTGGGCTGCGCAGCCGCTCTTGCCGCCCTGGACGTGACGTTCGCGCAAGACCTGCCGGGCAATGCGGTGGCACAAGGGGACCATATCCGGTCCGAACTTGAGACATTAGCCGGCGAAACCTCCACCATCGGCGACGTGCGGGGTATCGGACTGATGATCGCCGTCGAGGTGGTCGATGACCGGGAGGCCAAGACGCCGGCGGATGCGGATATGATGAGCCGGCTTGCCGATGTCGCCTATGAGAACGGTGCGCTGATCCGGGTGTCCGGCAACGTCATGATCCTGTCGCCGCCGCTGATCCTGTCGCGCGCCGAGGCGCGGGTCATCGTCGAGGCGTTATCTGCGGCCTTTCACGACCTGGAATCACGGAGATAGGCCATGGATGCCGGCAAAGTATCGTCCCGCATGGCGTCGGATGATGGTTTTTTACTGGAGGATTTCGCGCCGTTCCAATTGGCCGTGGTGGCCAATCGGGTGTCGGCGGCGATCGCCCGGGTGAT
The DNA here is from genome assembly GCA_965224185.1 of Rhodobiaceae bacterium. Lineage (GTDB taxonomy): Bacteria > Pseudomonadota > Alphaproteobacteria > Rhizobiales. The sequence goes on from OZ245042.1 coordinate 3,827,356, forward strand.
CGACCGCAAGTTCAACCTGCATATTCCCGAATGGCGGATGCTATGCGCGCTCGCCAAGTATCAGCCGTGCTCGGCGCAGATGGTGGTGGAAAAGACGGCGATGGAGCCGGCGCGGGTGAGCCGGGCGCAGACCCGGCTGGTCGATCTGGGCATGATCGACGTGCGCCAGGATCCGGGCGACCGGCGCCGGGTGATCATCAACCTGACGGATAAGGGCGCGGCAATCGTCGACGAAATGGTGCCGGACGCCATGGAAGCCGAGACCTTCCTGTTCGGCGCCCTGACCGATGAGGAACGGAGCGTGTTCGAACGCAGCCTCGCCAAGCTGTTCGACCGGACGGAGGAATTGGAGCGGGATGGGCGGTGACCGGGTCATGATCCCGGAGCCCTATTACTGGAGGACATTGCCGTGTTTGAATGCACACCGAATTTTGGCCTTGGTCTCCATGGGGCCTTTGGGACTGAGAACAATGTTGCGGATGCAAGCGCCATTTGCGCCCTTCTGGTCGATACCCTCCGTCTTATAGATACGATTACCGATAATTGTGTGGATCCCCGTTTCGAAAGAAATTCCGACAACTGAGTCGGCTCCGTTACCTGAGGAAATATGATTGTTGGAGATGATCGATCCCGTACAGGCGTTCATGGTTATTCCGGTTAATGGATTGAAGCCGCGACCCCGAGTAATTTTGTTTCCAGATACGCTGGCCCCATTGCAGTTTGCAATGTAGATGCCGTAGGCGCCCGGCCCCCCTTCGTTGAACTCCGTATCCCTGAGTATGATTTGGTTGTCGCGGACGATAATTGCGTCGCCTTCGACCCTCAATCCGGTTAGCACCGGTTCGACGACCCGCACATTTTCCACCAGATGGCCGCTGCTCCGGCCTGCAAATTCGCGAAGAGAAACGCCGCGAAGAAAGCCCTTGATGGTGCCGTTGCGCACGGTGACATTGTGTTTGCTCCTGGCGAAAATACCCTCGACCTTTGCGTCGGAATGGGCCGGCTTGCTGCTGATCTGGAATCCGCCAAGATCGACCGTGATGTTGCTGTGGGCGATCCTGATGGCAAATCCGGAGGTCTGTGTCGTGGTGAGGTTTTGTTTAACGCAGTAAACCCCCGCCCTGAGCAAGGTTACCGGCAAGGACCGGATTTCATCGGTGCATTTGGTGATGTTCGCCGCACCTGCCGTCGCCGGAGCAAGCCAAGCGATGGCGGCCAGAAGCAATATGTAACCAGGAACTGCTTTCATAATCATCTCCAGTAACGGGAATGCTTTCAAAAGAATATTATCAAGGTTGTTTCAATCGGATCAGGCGCCAGGATTTGGCCGTTAGCTTGCTCGCTCCGTCAATACATTTAAGAAATCAAAATTTCAAATCGGAGGAAACATATTTCCTTTCTTAAATATGCATATCTCGTGGCGATGCTGATAACCAGTTACTACATTGTCGATGCAGGTCACCGACTCGGAGTAGTAAACGCGTCCCCCAAAACCGAAAAAGCCCATTTCGGTGTTTAGCAGGATGTTGTCCTTTATGACTGACTGTGATCCCGAACGATACATAGTAAGGTGTATTCCCACCGCACGATCCCCGATTACATTGACGATTTCATTTCCAGTAATCGAAACATTGCCATGATGGGCATTGATCCCGACTGAAAAATCGCGGCCTTTGACGCCATGAATCTTGTTGTTCGAAATCGTCGCGTTGCCGTCTACGAAATCAATCGCGATTGGCTGGCCTACAAAATCTCCACCCGTGCCCGAGATGTGGTTATTGCGGATCACGATGCCGTCACCGGACAAATCGATTCCGCTTTTTCGGCTTGCAACCACGCGGAGATTTTCGATCAGGTGCCCCCTGCTATCCCCAAATCTGTTATATCCAATCCTAACGCCGTGTTCGAATCCTTCGATGGTGCCATTGCGAAGGGTGACGTTTTTTTTGTTCACGGCATGAATGCCGGTCATCTTAGTATCGACGCCGGCCGAGTTGAGAATTTGAAAACCGCCAAGATCGATCGTGACATTGCTTGAGGCGATCCTGATGGCATAACCCGAGCGGAGCGATGTCTTGAGATTTTTCTTCAGACAATAGACGCCGGGACTGGTGATCTTAAATGGCAGCGATCTGATGACGCCGGTGCATTTGGTTATGTCGGCAACGGCCGGCAGGCTGAAGGAAACCGCTGCCGCGATGGCGATGATACCGGTTCGAAAAATATGCATATAACCCTCAAATTATACTCAATACAAAGGATCGGAATGGCAATGTTCCTGCTTTGATTAATCGCCCGACAAGCGCAATTCTGTGATTGATTGCTCCCCTATTGACGGGTTGTTGATGTGGAGACTGGCGCCGATCCGGCGCGGTCGGACATCGGTATAGCCGCGCTTTGCGGACCCTTGACCAAAATTCGCGCACAATACTTGATTTGCAGTGTCACAATACTCGGTTGCCGGAAAACATCTACAAGAACCAAGAGGGCTGGTTAATCGCGTGGGACGCGGAATCTGATTTCGGTGGGCCAACAATCCCGTTTGTCGCCGCCTTCCGCCGCCCCCCTCCTTCATGGTTCGGATTATAGCGGTGTTCATAGCGATTGACTTAACGTCCGAGCCGGCGCCGGGCTCCGTAATGGCGACGGCCGAATTCCAGTCGCCGGCAATGAATTTCGGCATGTAATGGTCGCGCCGGGCGGGGAACCGGCATGATAGATGTGCACGGGTGCCATGTCGGTAGGCGCCAAAGCGGTGATCGCGACGCCGCCATAGGTGCAATTGCCCAGTTCCTCGGCGAAGACGGCGGTCGCCAGCGTGTCCAACTCGGCGCCGCCATAGGTCTCCGGGTAGCGGATGCCGAAAAAACCCAGTTCCCCCATCTTGCGCAAGACACCGCGCGGCACACAGCCATCGATCTCCCATTGATCGGCATGAGGCTTGATCTCAGCCTCGACGAACCGCCGCACCTGGTCGCGGAGCAGGGCGTGGGTTTCGTCGAGATAGGGGGAGGGGGTCGCGGATCCCATGGTGCTTGTGAGATTGCTGTTCATCGAAATCACGCTTTCCTCATTGACGCTGGAATGAACAATATCGGATATACTGACAGTCTATCCGACATAAACAATTGGACCGCTCATCCCGCCAGCCGCTCGCGCAGTTTCGACCAGCGCTTGCGGCCGGACACATTCTTGACCGCGATCCCCAGCGCCTTTTTCTGACCGACGAGCACCACCAGGTCGCGGCCGCGGGTCATGGCTGTGTAGATCAGGTTGCGTTGCAGCATGGTATAGTGCTGGGTCATCAGCGGGATGACGACCGCCGGATATTCGGAGCCCTGGGATTTGTGGATGGTGATGGCGTAAGCCAGCGTCAGGGCGTCGAGATCGGTGGTCTCGTAATCGACCGGACGGCCGTCGAAGGTGACCTCTACGTCGCCCTCTTCCGGGTCGATCGCCGTGATGAAGCCGATATCGCCGTTATAGACGTCCCGGTCATAATCGTTGCGGGTCTGCATCACCTTGTCACCGAGGCCGAACACCCCGTCGAAGCGGCGGATTGTGGGGCCGGCCGGCGGATTGAGAGCCGCCTGCAGGTCGATATTGAGCGACTGGGTGCCGAGCCCGCCCTTGTTCATGGGGCTCAAGACCTGGATGCCGCGCAGGCGGTCGTGGCCGAAGCCCTTCGGGATGCGTTCAGCGACCAGTTTGCGGACGAGGTCGGCGGCGCGATCGGGATCGTCGGCGGCGATGAAAAAGAAATCGCCGGCGGCGTCGCCGGTTTCCAGGTCCGGCATGCGGCCCTCATTGACCGCGTGGGCGGCCTGCACGATGCGGCTCTCTGCGGCCTGGCGGAAGATTTCCGTCAGGCGCACGGTGGGCAAAGCTTCGGAGCCGATCAGGTCGGCGAGCACCTGACCGGGGCCGACCGAGGGGAGCTGGTCCACATCGCCGACTAAGAGAACCGCGGCTTGATCGGGAATGGCACCGAACAAGGCTTCCGCGAGCAGCACATCGACCATGGACATTTCGTCGATCACCACCAGGTCGGCCTCGATCGGATCGTCCGGACCGCGGCGGAAGCCGCCCGATGCCGGATCGGCTTCCAGCAGGCGATGAATCGTGCGCGCCTCGCGGCCGGTGGTCTCGCTCAAGCGCTTGGCGGCGCGGCCGGTGGGGGCGGCAAGTTCGATCTGCAGCTTCTTGGCCGCCAGGATCGCAAGGATGGCGTTGACAAGGGTCGTCTTGCCGACCCCGGGGCCGCCGGTGATGATCAGGACCTTCGAGGCCAGGGCGAGCTCAATTGCCTGTTTCTGGCTGTCGGCGAGGGCGAATCCGATTTTCTTTTCCACCCAGGGAATGGCTTTGGCGGCCTCGATCTCGCCCCAAGGCGGCGTCCCGTCTTTGATCGCTTCAATACGGTTGGCGATGCGTTTTTCGGCCGTGTGCAGGCGGGTCAGGAAGACGCAGTCCTCATCACCGACGAAATCGGCGACGATGGTGCCTTCCGCGAATTCCCGCAGCAAGGCCTCTTCGATCAGATCGCGACCCGCATCCAGCAGGTCGGCGGCGAGTGCCAAAAGTTCCTCGCGCGGCAGGCCGCAATGGCCGTTGCCTTGCGCTTCCTGGAGTGCAAAGGAGATGCCCGCCTGGAGGCGGATCATCTCAGACTTGCCGATGCCCAGGCGGTCGGCAATGCCGTCGGCCATGCGAAAGCCGATGCCGGCAATATCACGGGCCAGCCGATAGGGATTGTCCTTGACGGTTGCCACCGCGTCGTCGCCATAGGCCCGGTAGATGCGGGTCGCGCGGGCCGGGCCGATGCCCTGATCGTGGAGAAACACCATGATGTCGCGCACCGCCTTTTGCTGGGTCCAGCTCTTGGCGATCTGCTCGGCGCGTTTCTTGCCGATGCCGGGAACCTGGTGCAGGGCTTCGGGCCGGTTTTCGATGACATCGAAGACCGTTTCGCCAAAAGCATTGATCAACTTCTTCGCGTAGACCGGGCCGACACCCTTGATCATGCCGGAAGCGAGATATTTCTCCATGCCGTCGCGGCCGTCGGGGGCCTCGATTTCCAAGGTCTCGGCCCGGAACTGCAGGCCATGGGTGCGGTCATTGACCCAGGACCCGGTCGCCGTGATGCGTTCGCCGGCGCGGATCGTCGGCAGGTTTGCGACCACGGTAGCGTTCTGCGACCGGCCGCGCAGAATGACGCGCAGGACCGTGAAGCCGTTCTGGGCATTATGGAACGTCACCCGGTCGACCAGGCCGGAAAGGGTGTCAATGTCGTTGGTGGGCGCGGTCACGTCTTGGCCGTCAATCATGTCCGTTGGAATGACCCGCCCTGGGGGATTAGGGGTTCAGCAGGGCCGTCGGGTCATCCGGTTCCTTCAGCAACATCTTCAAATAATCACCGTAATCGTTGCCATAGCCTGCGGCAATGGCCTCCAATTTCGCCGAATCGATAAACCCGGAACGCCAGGCGATTTCTTCCGGGCAGGCGATCTTGAAGCCTTGGCGTTGTTCGATTGTTTGGACGAATTGCGCCGCCTGCAACAGGCTTTCCGGCGTCCCGGTGTCGAGCCAGGCGGTGCCGCGCTGCAGGCGCACGACATTGAGATCGCCGCGCTTCAGATAGGCCTCGTTCACGGCGGTGATTTCCAGCTCGCCACGGGCCGACGGAGTAACGGATTTGGCGATCCCGACCACATCTTGATCGTAAAAATAAAGCCCGGTCACGGCAAGATTGCTGCGCGGGTGGTCCGGTTTTTCCTCCAGCGACACGGCGCGGCCTGTCTCGTCCATTTCGACGACACCAAAGGCGCGCGGATTTTGCACCGGGTAGGCGAAAACGACGGCGCCGGATTGCAGGTTAGCGGCCTGCTGCAATGTTGCCGTCAGGCCGGAGCCGTAGAAGATATTGTCGCCAAGTGCCAGAGCCACGGTATCGTCGCCGATAAAGGCTTCGCCGATGAGAAAGGCTTCGGCGAGGCCGTTCGGGGCGGCCTGTTCAGCGTAGTCGAACTTTAGGCCCCAATCATCGCCGCTGCCGAGGAGGGTTCGGTATTGGGGCAGATCCTCCGGGGTTGAAATCACCAGGATCTCACGGATGCCGGCAAGCATCAGCATGGACAAGGGATAATAGATCAATGGCTTGTCGTAGACCGGCAAGAGCTGCTTGCTGGCGGCCCGGGTGATCGGATAAAGACGTGTTCCTCGGCCGCCGGCCAGAATGATTCCCTTCATCTTAGTCTTCGTCCTTGGTGTTTTGGCCGGGCACGGTGTCCAACATGCGCCGGATGCCGGTTTCCAGGTCGGTTTTCCAATGGGGTAGCGCGACGCCGAACACGGCTTTCAGGCGACTGCCGTCGAGCCTTGAATTGGAAGGGCGCTGCGCGGCGGTGGGAAAAGCGTCGGAGGAGACCGGCTCCACAACGGCAGACGGGCCGCCCATACTCTTCGACAGGCGCAGAATTTCGCGCGCGAATTCGTCCCGCCTTGTTTCCCCGGATCCGGTCGCATGGACGATGCCGCGATAGTCCGGCGACCAGCCCGTATCCCGGATCCGCCGCGCCATCGCCAGTAGGGCATCGGCCAGGGCCGGCGCATAGGTCGGTGCGCCGAACTGGTCGTCGACCACCTGCAGCTTATCCCGGTTCCGGGCAGCCCGGAGGATCGCCGCGACGAAATTGCCGGGTCCGCTGTCATAGACCCAGGCGGTGCGCGCGACGATTGCCTGGTCATTGGCCGAAAGGACCGCCATTTCCCCCTCGGCCTTGGAGCGGCCATAAACGCTCAGCGGATTAATCGGATCGCATTCGCAATAGGCGCCGGATTTTTTGCCGTCAAACACATAATCGGTGGATATGTGGATCAGCGGCCGGCCCAGCCGTGCCGCCGCGGCCGCCAAGTCCCGGGCACCGTCGCGGTTCACCGCAAAGGCGCGATCGGGCTCGCTTTCGGCCTGGTCGACCGCGGTATAGGCGGCGGCGTTGATGATCAGGTCGGCATCAGCATTGCGGATCCGTTCCGCCATGGTGCGCGGTGCCTCAACGTCGAAATCCGGTCGGCCGGCCGTGACAACGGTTATTTCGGATCCGTCGGCCTGTTCCACCAACGCGCGCGCCAATTGTCCGCTCCGGCCGGCAACGAAGAGGGTCATCGCAGCGTGCGGCATGGCGTGTCACTCTCAGGCGTTGGCCAGGCCGAGGCGTTCGCCGCCATAGACCCGCTCGCGGATCGGTCGCCACCAGGTCTCGTTCTCCAGATACCAGTGCACGGTTTTTTCCAGGCCGCTGTCGAAGGTCTCTTCGGGGCGCCATCCCAACTCGGTCTCTATTTTTGTCGGGTCTATGGCATAGCGTTGATCGTGGCCGGGGCGGTCGGCGACCCGGGTGATGAGTTCGCGGCGCCGCCTGTCGCCGGGTCTCAGGGCGTCGACCAGGTCGCAAATCCGCTCGACGACTTCCAGATTTGTGCGCTCGCCGTGGCCGCCCACATTGTAGGTCTCGCCCGGGCGCCCGGTGGTCAGGATGCGGTGGAGGGCGCGGGCATGGTCTTCCACATGCAGCCAGTCGCGCACATTCGACCCGTCGCCATAGACCGGCAGCGGTTTATACTCCAGCGCGTTGAGGATCATCAGCGGGATCAGTTTCTCGGGAAAATGATAGGGGCCGTAATTGTTGGAACAATTGGAAATCAGGATCGGCAGGCCATAGGTACGTTGCCATGCGGCGGCCAGGTGGTCGGCGGCCGCCTTGCTCGCCGAATAGGGTGAACTCGGATCGTAGGGCGTGGTTTCGGAGAAGGCGCCCTCAGGCCCGAGAGAACCGAATACTTCGTCGGTGGATACATGCAGGAAGCGGAAGCGGTCATGAATGTCCGTCGGAGCGGTCGCCAGGTAGGCGCGGGCGGCTTCCAACAGAATATAGGTGCCGACGATGTTGGTCTGTATGAAGACATCGGGGCCGCCGATGGAGCGGTCGACATGGCTTTCGGCGGCCAGGTGCATGACCGCGTCGGGTCGGAATTCCGTGAAGACACGCGCGACATCCGCAGCAGCGCAGATATCCACTTTGTCGAACCGATAATTATGGTGATCGGCGATCGGTTCCAAAGACCGCAGATTGGCGGCATAGGTGAGCTTGTCGACATTGCAGACGTCGACGCCCACATCGCCGACCAGATAGCGGCACACGGCCGAGCCGATAAACCCGGCACCGCCGGTAACTAAGATCCGTTGCAGTTCCATAAATCCGCCGTTCAACTTGCCAAATAAGTAAAGGCCTGTTCACTGTCTTCAAGCAATGGCGCCGATCGATCCTTGTCTGACAAAATCAGGTCATTGACGGCGACCGGCCAATCGATACCGATTTCAGGATCATCATAGCGGATGGAGCGGTCGGACGCCTTATTGTAGAAGTTGGTGACCTTGTACACCACTTCCGTGTCGTGTTCCAAGGTGCAGAAGCCGTGTGCGAATCCGGACGGTATCCACAATTGCCGCCAATTGTCCGCCGACAGTTCGGCATAGACATAATCGCCGTAAGTCGGCGATCCGATGCGAATATCGACGGCAACGTCGAAGATCCGTCCGCGTATGACGCGCACCAGCTTGCCCTGTTCGTAACGCGGCACCTGATAGTGCAGGCCGCGCAGGACCCCAACGTCACGGGACAGGGAATGGTTGTCCTGCACGAAGACGGCATCGATCCCGGCATCGGCGAAGGCCAGGGCGTTATAGGTTTCGGAGAAGAAACCGCGATCGTCCGTGTGCCGCATGGGCTCGATCAGGATGACCTCGGGTATGTCAAGATGCGTAACCTGCACGGATGGTCTCTTCTTTAGAGCATCAGAGGAATCCGTGTGATCGACCGATACTCCAGTTGTCGGGATCGGCACGTATAGGTGCCAGGGCATTGGCAGAAGTCAAGCGTTCGTTTGGCGGCCGGCCCTGATCGGACCGCCCGTTCGGCGACGCCCGCTTGCATCGGCAATGGCAGGGCTCACTTGCGCCGCGATATCGAGTATTTGTTCGGCATACCGATGGAAATCGTAATTGGTCCGGACATTTTCACGGCCCTGCCGGCCGAGATCCTCGGCCAAGTCGGGTGTTTGGCAAATTCGACGGATGGCCGCGACCGATTGGGCGACGTTCCCATAGGGTATGATTTCACCGCCCCCGCCTGCGAGCATCTCCTGCGTGCCGCCATTGTCAGCGAACGCGACCACCGGCAGTCCGGCGGCCATGGCTTCCTGGACCACGCAGGGAAATGGATCCAGTCGCGAGCACATAAAATAGAGATCTGCGGCCATGAAGGCCGGTACCGTATCTTCGGTGGGGCCGACAAAGGTGAAACCGTGCTCAATTCCGGCAAGGCGGATGTCCTGACGGGCCCAGAAATAGTCCGTCAGGCCGCGCCCGGCGATGACCCGTTCATTTCGACCGCCCAGCCAGACGAAATGATAGGCGTTCCCGGTTTCCTCGTTTTGCAACATTTCAATGGCCACCGATACGAAATGGTCGATGCCCTTTCTTTCATCGATCGAGCCGCAGGCAAAGACGACGTGGGCATCGTCGGGGATGGTGTGCTCAGCGCGAAAGGCCTCGCGGAAGGTTGTCTTGCCCGCCTCGTCGATCCGCAGAAATTCGGGCTTGTACAGACCCTGCGGCAGAACCCTGACATCCAGATCCGGCGGATAGGGGATGCGCTGCCGCGCGGCCCGTTCGACCCGATGCGCGGGAAAGATCAGGACATCGGCATCGGTGTAAAGCGCCTCGAATTCCGGGCCCTCGAACATGTCCGCCAATTCGTGGACCAGGAAGATGATCGGGGTGCCGGTGGGGTGCAGATGGCGCGTGAGAAATCGGGAATCGATGGAATTGGCGATCACCAGATCGAACGGCCGCCGGGCGAAAGGCTGCAGCAAATGGTCGGCGAATCCCGTCATATCCGGGTTTGACGGATGGTCCAGGCCAAGGCTGACCGTTGTCGCGGTATCGCAAAAGTGCGGCACCAGATCGCCGTCTGTCAGGGTGACGGCGAAACATTCGAAGGCCTCGGTATCTGCGAATGCCCGCAGCAGATTGAGGACGATCAGCGGCGCTCCGGTACGCGACCCGTCGTGGGAAATGAACAGGATTTGTGGGAGCGGGCGTGCGGCCCGGCGGGCCTGGTAGGCCAATAGCGGGTTGGCGGCGGCCAATTCGGCGGCTTCCGGATCATCGAATGCATAGGTTTCGGCGATCAAGTCCGGATCGGGCTCGGCACCGTGAACCCTGCCGGAAAACCAGATATTCGGCGTCCGGCCCTCCGCTGCCCCCCAGGAGATGTAATGGACCAGGGGATCGACCCCGGATTTCGCAATATCGGGATAGTGGTCGTGATACCAAGACGGATCGAATTCCGGGCATGGGGGCAGGCCGGAGCGGAAGCCGATCATCAAATAGTGCAGAACCGGATCATCGATTGCCGGAGCGCCGTCGGGCAGATTGTCACAATAAAACGCGCTGTCGAACAGGTCCGTCCGGTCGAGGAGCCGGTAGTGGATGGCCGATGTGCCGCAGCCGCCGTAGCGCAACAGCAATCGACCGACGGAGCTCATTTCGGCCTCGCATCGATGGAACGCTGCCAAGTCGTCGCCGGAGACCTCGAACGTGGTGTCCCCGGCGTTGAAATACTTTCGCGAGAAACGGGTGCGGTGCTCCAGGGCGCCGAGCGCCAATCGGTTGGCCGCGAACAGGGCGCGCTGAACCGCCGGGATCTCCGGCAGATCCGTCTCGCCGATCAGGGCAATCGGAGTTTCGACGGCCGGCCTTTTCGCCATGTCGCGGTCGGCGGGTGCGGTGCACCACCGGTTTGGCGCTCGATTGTCAGGGGCTCCGATAAACACATAGTGCAGAAACGGATCGACTCCGCGTTGCACAATCTCGGGATTGTCGGCCGTATAGAAGTCGCGCTCGAAAAGCGGATGGGGCGACAATCCCCGTGTCGCGCCATGTTCAAGATAATGACCGGTCGGATTGGGCTCTGCATCGGGCCCGGCCTGGCCTATATAATACTCGTCATCGAAGACGATGGTGAAATGCAGCAGGAAATAGTCGTCCAGGGAGCCAAGGAGCGGATGATTCCGGCACAACGTGTCGATCCGGACAACGTCACTGTAGGTGAGGTCGGTAACCTGCCACGATTTCAGCCATAGCGGACCGCGATCGTAAATGGGCGGGCGGCCCGGATGGGGTTTTCCATGCAGGAAGGCATGGAGCGGATTGTTATCGATCAACCGATTGCCTGTCCGGCCGGACCTTTCGGCGGTTTCGGCCGAATGCGCGGTAGCGGATCTCGGCAAAATGAAATCCGCCCAGGCAAAAGGCCGGCGCCCTTCCGCGCATCCCCATTTGACGTAGTGGAAGAGCGGCTCCAGGCCGGCCTCCTCCACGCCCGGATGGGCGCCTCGATACCAGGCCGGGTCGAATACGGCATTGGGCTTTCGGCCCTGAAGGGAGCCGTGGAGCAGGTAGTGGGCGGTCAGGGCTCCGTCATCACCGATCAGATCCGGATTTGCCGCCCGATAATAGTCGAGGTCGAGGAAGCCCGGTTCGGCGAGCAGGTAGCACTCTTCGCATGGCTGATAGCCGCTCTTCAGGCCGCTTCGTATGAAGTGCGTCAGGGGTTCGTCGTCAATCGCCGGTTCGGCGAGATAGGTGTCCCGATACCATTTGGGATCGAAGAGGGGATTGGGCCGGCGGCCTTCGTTGGTACCGTGGAGCAGGTAATGCGTTAGCAGATCCCTGTCCGATCCGGCAAGATCGGGATTGTTGGTGCGATAAAAGTCAAGATCGAATTCATTCGACCGGTCGAGGCGTGCGATTTCCTCGCAAGGATAATTGCCGGCGGCCTGCCCTTTGGTGACGAAGTGCACTAAGGGCTCATCATCGCTCTTCGGCTCGATGAGATAGGCGGCCTTATACCATTTGGGATCGAAGAGGGGATTGGGCCGGCGGCCTTCGCTGGAACCGTGGAGCAGGTAATGCGTCAGCAGATCCCTGTCCGATCCGGCAAGATCGGGGTTGTCGGCGCGGTAATAGTCGGGGTCGAATTCGGACGATCGGTCGAGGCGTGCGATTTCCTCGCAAGGATAATTGCCGGCGGCCTGCCCTTTGGTGACGAAGTGCACTAAGGGCTCATCATCGCTCTTCGGCTCGATGAGATAGGCGGCCTTATACCATTTGGGATCGAAGAGGGGATTGGGCCGGCGGCCTTCGCTGGAACCGTGGAGCAGGTAATGCGTCAGCAGATCCCTGTCCGATCCGGCAAGATCGGGGTTGTCGGCGCGGTAATAGTCGGGGTCGAATTCGGACGATCGGTCGAGGCGTGCGATTTCCTCGCAAGGATAATTGCCGGCGGCCTGCCCTTTGGTGACGAAATGTACTAAGGGCTCATCGTCGCTTTTCGGCTCGGCGAGGTAGGTGTTCCGATACCATTTGGGATCGAAGAGGGGATTGGGCCGGCGGCCTCCGGCTGAGCCGTGGAGCAGGTAGTGGGCGAGCAGGTCCCGGTCCGACCCGGATAGTTGCGCATGTGCGGTTCGGTAATAGTCGGCATCGAACTGACCCGATCCATCGAGCAATGCCAGTTCCTCGCAAGGATAGTTTCCCCCGGACCGACCATGCCGTATGTAGTGATACAGCGGCTCTTGCGGATTTGTCGTGGCCGGTAAATATTTTTCCGCATACCAGCGCGGATCGAATAGTGGATTTGGACGATATCCAAACTTGTGTCCGTAACGAATATAATGAAAAATTAGATCCTGCGAATATTCTTTCTGAATTTTGTTTGTTTCTTCATAATATGTTCTATCAAATAAATCAGAATTAGCGATCTTCTCGTACCATTTTTTCTCAAATGGTCTCAATCTCTTCTTATAGTACCGGTAGATAATCCAGTTCATCGCGATGATCCGAAAATGTTGTTTTTGTTTGACCGTCACGATGGACCGGACGAGGCGGTCGGGCCGGTCGTCGCATCATTGACCGGCTGAAGTGCTCAGTTCCTTTCGATGCCACCGGCAGGCGGACCGGACAATAGTCTTAAGGGAAGAGCGGATCGGAGAAAAGCCAAGCACGTCCCGTGCCTTCAACGGCCGCGCCACCAGTTCGGGCGGGTCTCCCGGGCGCCGCGGTTCCACGACATGGGGCACCGGCGTATCGAGTTCCGCGGCGACGGCCCGGATCACATCACGGATCGAGGCGCCGATGCCGGTGCCCAGATTGACCGCGTCGCTGGCGCCGCCGTCCAGCAGATATCTAAGCGCGCGCACATGGGCGTCAGCCAGGTCGCCGACATGGATATAGTCGCGGATTGCCGTACCGTCCGGGGTTGGATAATCATCTCCGTACAGGCCGAAAGTTATGTCAGCGCCCAGGGCGGCCAGGACCGCCCGTGGGATCAGGTGGGTTTCCGGGTCGTGGCGTTCACCGATCTCGCCATCGTCGTCGGCGCCCGCGGCGTTGAAGTAGCGCAGCGCCATGAAGCGCAAGTCATAGGCCCTCGAATAATCCTCCATGGCCTGCTCGATCATCAGCTTGGTGCGACCATAGGGATTGATCGGATTTTTCGGCACGGTTTCGGATATGGGCAAAGTGTCGGGCACGCCGTAGACGGCGCAGGAGGAGGAAAAGACCAGGGCTGCAATGCCCGCCTCCCTCACGGCATTGAGCAGGCAGATCGAACCGGCGACGTTGTTGTCATAGTATTTTGCCGGTTCGGTCACGGAATCGCCGACATAGCAATGGGCGGCAAAGTGAACGATCCCGGCGGGCCGGTGCGCCGCCAGAGCTTCGGACAGGCGGACGGGGTCGCGAATGTCGCCGACTTCCAACGGACCCCAGCGAACGAATTCGCGATGGCCGGTGGCCAGGTTATCAAAGGTGACGGGGAGAAAGCCGGCCGCCGCCAGAGCCTTGCAGGTATGGCTGCCGATATAGCCGGCGCCGCCGGCCACCAGGATCGTTCTGTCTGTATTTTGCGCCATGGCGCGGTGTTTTCACCTCTTCGGATGCACCGCGCGTGGAGATTGTGTTATTCCACCGAGAGCGGCGCGTCGTCACTTACCGAAATATTGATAGTCGATTCGGCAAGCGCCTTGTCGAAGAATTCAATCGTCAGCTTCAGGCCGTCTTCCAGGGCGTATTGCGGCTCCCAGCCCAATGCGCTGCGGGCGCGCGTAATGTCCGGCTGGCGTTGGCGCGGATCGTCGACCGGCAGCGGCTTGTGCACCAGCTTCGACTTGGAGCCGGTCAGGTCGATCACCTTCTCCGCCAATTCGCGCACTGTGAACTCGTCCGGATTGCCCAGATTGATCGGACCGGTGACGGAATCATCGGTGTTCATCATCAACAGGAATCCGGAGATCAGGTCCGAGACATAACAGAATGACCGTGTCTGCTGCCCGTCGCCGTAAAGGGTGATGTCCTTGCCGAGCAGCGCCTGGACGATGAAATTGGAAACCACCCGGCCGTCATTGGGATTCATGCGCGGACCATAGGTGTTGAAGATGCGCACCACCTTGATGCGCGTCTTGTGCATGCGGTGATAGTCGAAGCACAGGCTTTCGGCGACCCGCTTGCCCTCGTCGTAACACGATCGCGGGCCGATCGGATTGACGGATCCGCGATAGCCTTCCTCCTGCGGATGCACTTCGGGATCGCCATACACCTCCGACGTTGAGCTGTGGAAAATCTTGGCGCCATGGCGTCGTGCCAGGCCGAGCATGTGATAGGTGCCGAGAAAGTTTATCTTGGTGGTGGCGATCGGATTGGCCTGATAGAAGGGAGGCGAGGCCGGTGACGCCAGGTGATAGACTTCGTCAAAATCGCCGAAAAACGGCTGGGTGACGTCGTGGCGGACGATCTCGAAATGGTGATTGTCGCGCAACTGCTTCAGGTTGGACCGCCGACCGGAGGAGAAATTGTCCAGTCCCACCACATCGTGACCGAACTCGATCAGCCGATCGCACAGATGGGATCCGAGGAAACCGGCGGCCCCGGTGACCAGGATCCGCTTCTTGTCGACCACATGATTATTCATTGCGAACTCGCTTTTGCTCATCGGCCAAGTCCATAATATTGGAATCCATGGCGCCCCATGGATTCTGGATTTAAAATATTGCGCAGGTCAATGACGATCGGTGCCGCCATCTTGCAGGCCATTTTCGCCCACTGGATCGCCTTGAACTGCGGCCATTCGGTCAGGATAATTGTGACGTCGGCGCTGGTGAAAACATCGGCGGCCGACTCGGCCAGGTCGATCCATGGCAACAGCTCCTTGGCATTGCTCATTGCCTCGGGATCGTAGGCGACGATTTTCGCACCATCATTTTGCAGCGTCGGCAGGATGGTCAGTGACGGGGCGTCCCGGATATCGTCGGTATTGGCCTTGAAGGCAAGGCCGAGAACGCCGATCCGCTTGCCGGAGAGATCGCGGCCGACGACCGATTTGATCTTGTTGACCATCATCTGCTTATGGCGGTCGTTGGCACGCACCACGGTTTCCACGATCTCCACCGGCGAACCGAAATCGTTGGCGGTCTTGATCAGGGCCAAAGTATCCTTGGGAAAACAGGAGCCGCCATAGCCGGGGCCGGCATTCATGAACTGCTTGCCGATGCGCTTGTCGAGGCCGACACCAAGGGAGATCTCGTCGATATTGCCGCCGACCTGTTCGGACAAGCGGGCGATTTCGTTGATGAAGGAGATCTTGGTCGCCAGAAAAGCGTTGGCGGTATATTTGATCAGTTCGGCCGTTTCCACCGCGCCGGTCATGACCAATGGGTAACCCTGGCGGGTCAGCGGCCGGTAGAGTTCCTCAAGCAGGCCCTTGGCGCGGTCGGAATCGGAGCCGACAATGATCCGGTCCGGCTCCAGGAAGTCCTGGATGGCGTTGCCTTCGCGCAGGAATTCCGGATTGGAGGCCACCGCGAAGCGGTCTTCCGGCAGATGCTTGGCAAGAATCCGCGAAACCTCGCGATTGGTGCCGACCGGAACCGTCGACTTGGTGACGATGACGGTAAAGTCGTAGCCATTTTGAACCTCAAGCAGGGCGGCGCCCACTTCGTCGGTTGCTTCATAGACATAGCTTAGGTCGGCATGGCCGGTATCCTGGCGCGGCGGCGTGCCGACGGCGATAAAGAAGAACTCGCATTCGCGGGCCGCCGCTTCGGCGATGGACGTGGTAAAACTCAGACGCCCCTCGGCCTCGCAAATGGCAATCAGGTCGGCCAGGCCCGGCTCGTAAATCGGCAGGTCGTGGTTTTTCAAACGCTCGATCTTACTCGGATCGCTGTCGACGCAAATGACTTCATGGCCGATATGGGCAAAACAAACACCGGTGACCAAACCGACATACCCTGTTCCGACAATGGCAATGCGCATGTTCTCGTTAGACCTGTTTGCGATGGATAAATAACGTGATGAGCGGCGGTGTTGGGAATGAGGGCCAGGTTCCTCCGCAAGCCTGTTTCGGATATAGGATTGGCGGCCGAAAATCCAGCAAATCCATGAAACTTGGTAAAGCGCCGACGTGTTCCATAACCGTTAACCTTTTGAATTATGGTTGATTATCAAAAGGCGGCTTTCTATGCCCTTGGCGCGCGGGCGAAACATCTATAGAAGCGGCAAAGCCAGCAACACAGACCCGGACAGACGGATATTTCACGCATCATGACGAGAAACAACATCGCCCTGGTAACCGGGGCCACCGGCCAGGACGGTGCCTATCTGGTCCAGTATCTGCTCGACAAAGGGTATGAGGTGCACGGGGTCAAGCGGCGGTCATCGTCCTTCAATACCGGACGCATCGACCATTTGATCGTCGATCCCCATGAACACGACACGCGGTTTTTCCTGCATTACGGCGATTTGACGGACGCCACCAACCTGATCCGCCTGATCCAACAGATCCGGCCGACCGAAATCTATAATCTGGCGGCCCAGAGCCATGTCCAGGTGAGCTTCGAGACACCGGAATATACCGCCAATGCGGACGCGCTCGGGACATTGAGGATCCTTGAGGCAATCCGCATTATCGGCCTGGAACGGACCGCCCGTTTCTACCAGGCGTCCACGTCGGAACTCTACGGCAATACGGCGGTCGCGCCGCAATCGGAGACCACGCCGTTTCAACCGCGTTCGCCTTATGGGGCGGCGAAGCTTTATGCCTATTGGATTACGGTGAATTATCGCGAGGCCTATGGCATGCATGCCTCCAACGGAATTCTGTTCAACCATGAAAGTCCGTTGCGCGGCGAAACCTTCGTCACCCGCAAGATCACCCGCGCCGTGGCGGCGATCGATCGGGGCCTGCAATCCACCCTTTATCTGGGCAACCTGGATGCCAAGCGCGACTGGGGCCATGCGCGCGATTATGTGGACGGCATGTGGCGCATGCTGCAACAGGACCAGCCGGGAGACTATGTGCTGGCGACCGGCGAGACCCATTCGGTGCGCGAATTCGCCGAAAGCGCCTTCCGGCAGGTCGGACGGCAGATTGCCTGGTCGGGCAGCGGCGTGGAGGAGACGGGCCGTGACGCGGCGACGGCCGATATCTTGATCCGGATCGATCCGGTCTATTTCCGGCCGGCCGAAGTCGATTACCTGCTTGGCGATGCGTCGAAGGCCAAAAAGGAGCTGGGCTGGGAGCACACGACCGGGTTCGAAGACCTGGTCTTGGAGATGGTCCAGGCGGACCTTGCGGAACTGGACGCCGAAATCCGCGCCAATGGCCGGGACGAGGTGCGGCCGACGGACCAGCCATGACCGCGCCAGACGATCTTGCGGGAAATCGCGTTCTCGTGACCGGTCATACGGGCATGGTGGGATCGGCAATCATGCGCCGCCTGGCGGACGTAGAGTGCACCATCGTGACACTGGGACCTGAGCGGATCGACCTGCGCCGGCAGGCGGCTGCCGAGGCGGCCATCGAACAAGCGGCGCCGGATTGCGTGATCGTCGCCGCGGCCAAGGTCGGCGGCATTCTCGCCAACGACACCTATCCGGCCGACTACCTCTACGACAATTTGATGATCGAGGCGAATGTCATTCATGCCGCCCATCAGGCGGGCGTCGACCGACTGTTGTTCCTCGGATCGAGTTGTATTTATCCGCGGCTTGCGGCACAGCCGATCAGCGAGACGGACTTGCTCGCCGGGCCACTGGAGCCGACCAATGAATGGTACGCGGTGGCCAAGATCGCCGGCATCAAGCTGTGTGACGCTTACCGCAAACAGCACGGCCGCCATTACATCTCCGCGATGCCGACGAACCTTTATGGGCCGAATGACAATTTCGATCTTGAGACGAGCCACGTTCTGCCGGCCTTGATGCGCAAGATCCATGAGGCGAAGCGTGACGGGGTTTCTGACGTGGTGTTATGGGGCAGCGGCATGCCGCGCCGGGAATTCATGCATGTGGACGACTTGGCCGATGCTTTGATGTTCCTAATTCGCCACTACGACGAGCCAGGCCCGATTAATGTGGGCGTCGGTTCAGATGTGACGATCAAGGATCTGGCGGCCTTGATCGCCGGCGTGGTGGGCTATGACGGCGGCTTCGTGCATGACACCTCGAAACCGGACGGCACACCGCGCAAATTGATGGATTCGAGCCGGTTGAGCCGGCTCGGCTGGCGGCCGCGCATTTCCCTGGAGGCGGGGCTCGCATCGACCTATGCTTGGTATTGCAACACGGTTGAGGATGGCGGGCGGCGCGGCCGATGATGGTGGCCGGGTATCGCCGGATTGCAGGTGAGTGATTATGAGTAACGGTGACAGCCAGACCCTGGTGCCGGTCATTTTGGTCGGTGGCTCGGGAACTCGGCTGTGGCCATTGTCGCGCGCGGCCTATCCGAAGCAGTTCCTGCGCTTCGGCGGCGAGATGAGCCTGTTGCAGAACACGGCGAAACGGCTGACGGCATTGCCCGACTACGATGCGCCGATCATCATCACCAATAATGACCACCGGTTCCTGGTCGGCGAGCAATTGCGCCAGGTGGGGATCGAGCCACGGGCGATCCTGTTGGAACCGGAGGCGCGCAATACGGCGCCGGCGATTGCAGCGGCCGCCGCCTATCTCGCAGACGATGATCCAAATCAGCAGATGCATGTCCTGCCGTCGGACCATCGGCTGGTGGCCGACGATACCTATCGCGAGAGTGTGCGCCGGGCGCGGACACTCGCGGCGCAGGGCTATCTGGTTACCTTCGGCATCACCCCAACGGAGCCGGCGACCGGATACGGCTATATCGAGATTGGCGAAGCGATCGCCGAGGTCGGAAATCGGATTGCCCGGTTCGTGGAAAAGCCCGATCTGGAGACCGCACAGGCGATGGTCGACGACGGCCGCTATGTCTGGAATTCGGGCATGTTTCTCTTCGCCGCCGGCCGGTTTCTTCAAGAGGTTAAGGCGCTGGCGCCGGATATTCATGACAGTGCCGTCGCCGCCGTCCAAGGCGCCCGGCCGGATCTCGACTTCATCCGCCTGGACGAAGCCGCGTTCCGGGCGGCGCGTTCGATCTCCGTCGACTATGCAATCTTTGAAGAAACCAGCAATGCCGCCGTCGTGCCGAGCGCGATCGACTGGTCGGATCTGGGAAGTTGGGGCGCATTCTGGGATATCGGGGAAAAGGATGCGACCGGCTCCGTGGTCACCGGCCAGGCAAGTCTGCGGGAAAGCCGGGACATGCTGGTCTATTCCGATGGACCCCATGTCGCCGCGTTCGGGCTTGAGAACATGATTATCGTCGCCACCGAGGACGCCGTCCTGGTGACGCCGCGCAATGGCAGCCAGGGGGTCAAGGCCTTGGTGGAGCATCTGGCCGCCTCGCCGGAAACGAAACCGCTGGTCACCCAGCATAGCACCGATTACCGGCCCTGGGGCGGGTTCAAGCTACTCGCCACGGGAAAACGCTTCCAGGTCAAACGATTGTTCGTTTCGCCGGGCAAGCAATTGTCCCTGCAATTGCACCATCACCGGGCGGAACATTGGGTGGTCGTCCATGGCACGGCCGAGGTAACGATCGGCGACGAGACCCGGTATCTAACGGAAAATGAATCCGCCTATATTCCGATCGGCACGAAGCACCGGCTCACCAATCCGAGCGCGGATGAACGCCTGGAACTGATCGAGGTCCAGACCGGTACCTATCTGGGCGAGGATGATATCGTGCGCTTCAGCGACGATTTCGGGCGCCTGTAGGATTGGGATTTAACGCGTGTAGCGTTCAATCGGATTCGATACAACATATGAAATTGTCATTCCCGCGAAAGCGGGAATCCAGAGCCATAACAATGGTCGGTGTTTGTGACCCTGGATTCCCGCTTTCGCGGGAATGACTTGGTGATTTGATTTGTGAACCCATTTTACCGCGACACGCTTTAGCGGTGTGACCAGTCGCCCGGGTCATCGGAATTGTTCGGCGACAATCCGAGAATGTCGCCATCCGTCGAACAGCCGAGCCCGAGCACGGTGCGATTGGCGTAGGAAAAATAGGCGCTTACCTGATTGATCTCCAGGATCTCGCCGTCATCGTAGCCGGCTTTGCGCAGATCGGCGATCATGGCTTCGTCGATGGCGCTCGGGTTTTTCGTCAACACTTGCGCATAGGCGAGCGCCAACTTTTCGCGCGGCTCGAACGGGCCGCCATCAATGTCGTGATTGTCAAGGGCGGCGCGGATCGCGTCGGCGCGGGCATCGTCGTTCAAGAGCCGCCTGAGCCCGGAAAAGTGATGATCGACGCAGTAGGCGCAGCGGTTGAGCAGGCTGACCCAGACGCCGATCGTTTCCAAAAACCATTTCGGCACGGTATTGTTGGAATGGTGCAGCACGTATTTATAGATGGCCATGTGGCCTTCCATGGTGTGCGGCCTGAGGCTGTGGGCCATCATGATATTGTCGACATTGTCGCCGGGGCCCTTGATGCGGTCGTAAAGGGTTTTTAGGCGTCCGGCCGCGTCGGCATAGTCGACGGTTTTGATCCAGGCCATCGGGATCTCCTGCATAACGGGTCTACCAATGATCTATAGATCAGGACGCGTGTCGGCGCTGTCAAACCAGGGGCCGGCGGCCTCCAGCGCGGCCGCGGCCTGGAATACATCCTCATCGCAGAAGGTGCGGCCGACAAGTTGCAGGCCGGTCGGCACGCCGTTAGAGGCGCGGCCCGACGGGACCGAGAGCACCGGGCAGCGGCTCATGGCGTTGAACGGGGTGGTCAGGACCCAGCCCAACATCGGGTTCACCGTTTTGCCGTTGATGGTGACCGTGTCTTGGACCTGGTTGAAATCGGCGGGTATTGCCGGCAGCGCGGTGGTCGGGCAGACCAGGAGGTTATAGTCGTCAAGGATCGGACCCAAAGTCTTGTACATCGCGTGGGCGACTTCCAGGGAATGGACGAATTCGGTTGATTTCGAATCCTGCCCGAGTTCCGCGAAATGCCGGGCATAATCCGTCAGGTCATCGGCCTGCTCGGCAAGCAAAGGCGACAACATGGCGCCGAAAATATGGTTGAGATAATCCATCAAGGCGCGGAGCGTATCCGGCGCCCAGCCGAGATCGACCGCCTCCAAAGTGGCGCCGAGCCTGCGTAGGGTGTCCAAGGCGGCCTCGGTGTTGGCGCGCACATCCGGATCGATCTCGAACATGCCCAGATCAAAAGAATAGGCGATCTTCCAACCTTTTATGTCGTCGTAATCCGTCGGCAGGACCTTCTTGGGCCGGATGGTGGCGATGTCGTGGGGATGGGGGCCGCACATGACATTTTGCAGGGCGATGCAGTCCTTGACATTGCGGGCCAGCGGGCCGGTATGGCAGTAGAAATCCAGATTCAGCGGCCCGTCATCGGGATTGCGGCCATAGGGCGGCTTGAAGCCGGTGAGACCGGCGGTGGAGGCCGGAATGCGGATGGAGCCGCCGATATCGGAACCGGTACACAACAGGCTGGTCCCGGCGGCGAGCGAGGCGGCCGACCCGCCCGAGGAGCCTCCGGGTGTGAATTGCGGATTCCAGGGATTGCGGGTGACCCCCCACATCCTGGAATTGGTGTAGCCGGCGCAGGAAAATTCCGGCGTCGCCGTGCGCGCATGGACGATGCCGCCGGCGTCGAGGATCCGCTGGTTTACCGGCGAGCTATAGTCAGGCACGAAGTCCTTCATGGTCAGCGACGCATTCGATGTCGGCAGGCCCTGAATGTAGCTCTCGTCCTTGATGCCGACCGGCAGGCCTTCCAGGGCGCCGGGGCGCCCGTCGGTCTTGCCATATTTTTCTTCCGCCGCGCGTGCTTTCACCATGGCTTCATCGAAGTAGGTATAAGTGAAGGCATTGATGGTCGGCTCCACCGCCTCGGCGCGTTCGATGACGGCCCGCATGACCTCCACCGGGGACAGGGAGCGATCCTTGAAGCGGCGCAATGCTTCATGGGCGGACATGTAGCATAGGTCGAGGTCCGGCATTGTTAGGCTCCTTCGGTCTGTGGTCGGGCCGAGACTTTGCCGGCAATGGCATGACAGGCCCGCAGCGTCAGCAGTGTCCAATCAATGTTGATGAAGTCGGGCCAGGATGACAGCTTGACAATGGTCAGGTCGTTGTTGTGATCCAAATAGATCGCCTGTCCGAAAACGCCCCGGCACATCAGGACCCCCGTATCGACGTCCTCGATCCAGAATTGATTGCGATAGGCCCCCTTCGGCAGAACCATTCTGGCTTCCGGACTGAAGACGGACGTGTCGCCGTCCCGCGTGGCGGCGATCCATTCGGCCGGAACGATTTCTTGTCCGTTGAAAAATCCGTCGGACAGGATCATCTGGCCGAACCGCGCATAGTCACGCAAGGTGGCGGCAAAGCCACCATCCGCCAAGGCCTGGCCGGCCGAATCGATGGTAAACAGGGCGTCGTGCTCGGCGCCCAACGGAGCCCACAATTCCCGGGAGACGATGTCGGCGAGCCTCGACCCGGTAACCCGTTCCATGATCAGAGCGAGCACATCGGTCTCGATTGACCGGTATTTGAACGGGCGGCCATGGGCGTCCGATTGCTTCAAGGACAGGATCAGGTCGTAGATGCATTCGGGATCCGTGTCGGCGCGGCGTGGTTTCCAACCGGCCGCCCTATCCAATATGCCCATATGGGAATTCGGATTTGTGTAGTCCTCGTCGAAGTCGACGCCGGAGCGCATGTCGAGCACGTGTTGTACTAACGCGCCGCCATAGCCGCACTCGGACAGTTCCGGGACGTAATGCTCGACTTGTCGTTGCGGATCGATCAGGCCGCGGCCGACCAGAATGCCGAAGGCCGCGCCGGTCACCGACTTGGCGATCGATTGCGACAGATGCAGGCTGTCGGCGGCCATGCCGTTGTAGTAACGCTCCAGGAGGACAGTGCCGCGATGCAGGACGATGATGCCGTCGGCATACGTCCGGTCCAACAATTCAGAGACGGTCATTGAGCCTTCGGGACTGTCGAAGGACAGGCTCTCCAGGTCGCACGGGGCTTCGGCAAGGGGTGTCGACGGTCCGTCGCCGCGGCGGATCGGAGCGGTGCGATGCACCTTGGATACGTTCTGAAAGCTCCAGCGATTAAATGGTGGGCGGTCCCAGTTCTCCCGAGTCACGCGCCATTCGGGCGGGGGCGGGGATCCGTGCATGATCGGAGGCCGCGGTTCGGAATTTCTGTAAGAGCGCATGAGATATAAGGACCAACGGGTTCGATCGGAGCCGGACCGCGGACCGATTGGTGGTCGCGGTGACAAACAGACGAACCGGGCGGCAGTGGCGCCGCCCGGCCGTGATGACAGATCTTACTTTTGGAGTTCCGTCCAGATGCGGGTGTAAATCTTCTGGACCTCCGGCGGGCAGGCCTTGGAGAACTTGCCCAGGCCGGCAAATTCGGCGGGGATGTTGACCTCCGGCGCCGTCTTCATATCTTCGGGCATATAGGCCTCAGATCCCTTGATGCCATTGGCATAACGGGCGAATTCGGAAATCAGCGCCGCGTTCTGGGGAACCATGACGAAGTTTTGGAACTTCTTGGCGTTCTCCAGGTTCTGGGCGTCCTTGAGTACCGCCACGCTGTCCATCCATAGCGGGAAGCCTTCCTTCGGATAGCCGTAGGCGATGGTCTCGTTCTGCAATCGCATGCGGAACGTGGAACCGTTCCAGTTGACACCTGCCCACAGATCTTCCTTGGTGAACTTTTCCAGATTCCCGTAATCCATGCCCAGCCAGTGTTTTTTGGCGGCGACCAGGCCGTCGCGCACTTTTTTCAGGATAGCCTTGTCGCCGGTACAGAAGTCGCCGCCGTAATACAGGACGGTAAGACCGATCACATCGCCCATCTCCGGCACGACGTTGATCTTGCCCTTCAACTCGTCGGGCGGATCAAGGAAGATCGCCGATGTGTTGATGTCGCCCTTGTAATATTTGGTATTGACGACGACGCCCACGGAGCCCCACTGCCACGGTACGGTATAGCGTCGGCCGGGATCCCATTCGGGATTGGCCCAGCGTTCGTCGACATTCTTGAAGTTTTCCATCTGGTCGGGGCGGGTTTCGGCAAGCAGGCCCTCGCCGATCCAGATCGGGATGTAGGAGTGGGACGGCACCACGATATCGAAGCCGTGGCCGCCCGCCTTGACCTTGGCGAGCGCGGTGTCGTTGGAATCATAGTCGGTAATGGTGACCTTGATCCCGGTTTCTTTTTCGAATTTTTCGATCAGTTTCGGATTGGTGTAATTGCCCCAATTGTAGATATTCAAAACACCTTCGGCGAGGGCTCCGCCGGTTCCGGCCAGGACGGCCAGACCGGTCAGGGTGGCTAGAAGTCTCCTACTCATATTGTCCTCCGAGTGGTTGTGTAGGGAGTAGTTGTTAATTGGTTGATCCGCTCTTGCGATTGATCATGAAGAAGAACGAGACGAGCACGATGCCGGCGACCAGCAAGACCGTCGATATGGCGTTGACCTCCGGCGTCACAATGCGTCGTAGCTGGCCAAGCATATAGGTCGGCAACGTATCCTGGCCCGCGGATTTGACGAATTCGGTGATCACCACGTCGTCAAGGGAGATGACGAAGGCCAGCATGTAGCCGGCGATAATGCCGGGCCATAAAAGCGGGAACGTGATCAGCCGGAATGTCTGCCATGGGGTGGCATAAAGATCCGCCGCCGCCGTCTCCAGGGACAGATCCATGCTTTCCAGGCGGGCGCGGATGGGCAGATAGGCAAATGGCACGCAAAATGCCGTGTGGGCGATGATCAGGTAGGCGAGCCCGGTGTAACCGGTCGCCACCTTGATCGAGGCGAAGACGATCAGAAGCGCCACCGCGGTGACGATTTCAGGCACCATCAGCGGCTGATTGATGAGCATGTAGATGCCGGTCATGCCGCGAAACGGCCTGCCGCGCGTTGTCGCCAGCGCGGCCATGGTCGCGGCAATGGTGGCCAGAGTGGCGGCGACGGAGGCGACGATCAAGGAGAGAATCGCGGCGTCCTGCACACGCTCATTTTGCCAGGCCAGTTCATACCAGCGCAGCGAAAAGCCTTTCCAGATGCCCACGGAACTGCCTTCGTTGAACGAATAGGTGATCAGAATGATCAACGGTGCGTAAAGCAGCGCGAACGTGGCCAGGGCGATCGTCGAAAAGCCGGGAATACGCCTGACGGAAAATTTTCGTCGGAGGGGGAGCGCGTCAGCCATGGGTCGACTTGTTCCCCCCGGTGACGCGTGTGTAATAAAGCAGCGCGATGATGACCATGGCCATCAGGGTCAGCGCCAGGGCCGAGCCCAGCGGCCAATTGCGGCCCTGGCCGAACTGCAATTCGATAAGATTGCCGAACATCAGGTTCTTGCCGCCGCCCAGCACCCGCGGAATGACGTAGGCGCCGAGCGATGGAATGAAGACCAGGATCGATC
The DNA here is from genome assembly GCA_965224185.1 of Rhodobiaceae bacterium. Taxonomy (GTDB): domain Bacteria; phylum Pseudomonadota; class Alphaproteobacteria; order Rhizobiales. The sequence continues at coordinate 3,853,315 of OZ245042.1, forward strand.
CGGCAATGACGCCCGGCCTGATCAAGGGCAGCGTGATGCGCCAGAACATTTTCCAGCGATTGGCGTAGAGATCGTAGCCGGCCTCGATGAGGCTGAAGTCGAGCTTTTCGATCGACGCGTAAACCGGCAATGCCATCAGCGGCAGATAAACATAGGTCATGCCCAGGGCGATGGCGAAGTCGGTGAACAACATCTGGATCGGCGTATCGATCACGCCGAACCGGATCAGAAATGTATTGATGACACCTTCATTGCGGATCAGTTCCTGAACCGCGATCGCCCGGATCAACAGGTTGGTCCAGAAGGGGATGGTGATCAGGAACAGCCAAAGTTCCTTCTGCCGGCCCGGCCGGGTGGCAATGAAATAAGCGGTCGGGATACCGAAGATCATGGTCAGCACGGTGGTGATCACCGACAGGCTGAGGGAGCGCCAGAAGATGCTCAAATGGGCATCCGCCCATTGCAGGGTATCGTCGAAGATATCGCGCTGCAGCACCACATTGACCCAGGCATCGGTGGAGAATTTCCAGACCACGTTGCCGTAGTCGCCTGGCGTCAGGAAGGAATAGATCAGGACGACCAGCAGCGGACCGGCAGCGGCGAAGGTGATGATCAACATTGCCGGCAGCGACAGGAGCCAGCGGTTGCGCACCGAGCGCCGCTCCGCCTCCTCGGCCACCACGGCAGCTTCGGATGGCGTGGCGTCGGGCGCCTGGGTCAGAGCCGCGTCAACCACCACACTAGTCCCTCAGCACCTGAATGGCGTTTTGATCGACGATTATGCCGACTTCGTCGCCGGCTTTGACGGCCTGGGATCCGTCGGGCGTATTCTGCTGGCGTACGGTGAACGGCTCGCCGCTCGTCAGGGTCAGGTGGTAGTGGGTATCGGTACCGAAATAGACCACGTTGTTGCAGGTTCCGCGCGCCGTCGCACGCCCGGGATCGGTCGTCAGATGAGCATGTTCGGGCCGAATGACCACACTGACCTTTCCAGGCTGCATGGCCGGATCGGGCAGCGTGGCGGTGAGCTGTGCCCCCCAGGGCAGCGCCACCGTGCCGACACCGTCGTCAACGGATTTCAAATCGGCACCAACGAAATTGCTTTCGCCGATAAAGTTGGCGACGAAGCGTTCCGCCGGATGGTCGTAGATCTGCCGTGGGGTGCCGACCTGCAGGATGTTGCCCTGGTTCATGACCGCCAGGCGGTCGGACATGGTCAGCGCCTCTTCCTGGTCATGGGTGACGAAGATGAAGGTAATGCCGGTTTCGTGCTGCAGGCGCTTGAGCTCGATCTGCATGTCCTTGCGCAGCTTGTAGTCAAGGGCGGAAAGCGGTTCGTCGAGCAATAGCAGCCGGGGGCGGGGCGCCAGAGCCCGGGCGAGTGCCACCCGCTGTTGCTGGCCTCCGGATATCTGGCTGGTGCGGCGGTTGGCGAGTTCTTCCATCCGCACCAGGCGCAGCATCTCGGCGACCGTATCGGCGGTCTCCGACTTCGACTTGCCGAGCATCTGCATGCCGAATGCGATGTTTTGACTGACCGTCAGATGGGGGAATAAGGCGTAGTTCTGAAACACGGTATTCACCGGCCGCTTATACGGCGGCAGTGCGCTGATATCGGCGCCTTCCAGAAGAATAAGCCCGGTGGTCGGATGGTCGAAGCCGGCGATCAGGCGCAGGAGGGTGGTCTTGCCGCAGCCGGAGGGTCCGAGCAGGGTGAAGAATTCGTTCTGCCTTATGGTAAGTGAGACCGTGTCCAGGGCCCGCACCGCGTCGGTCCCTTTACCGAAGACCTTGGATGCGTCCTTGATTTCGACGGCCGCCGGCGTGGCCCGAGCGCCATTCTTGGATCGACCGGCATCGTCGCCGGACCCCGCTTCTATTTGCATTGGCTTCCTCGGCGCGGTCCCCACTTACCCTGGGTGATCGCGGACCGTCTACTCTTTTCGATTGTAGGCCACGCTCGCTGAGATTGGACGCTACAAGTTTGGACCGGCTTTTCAAATATCTCAAACAGGCTACGCATTTGAATGGGCACGGCAAGATCTCGCCGCAGGCCGGATTTCCGGCGCTTGGTTGAAGTCTCAATTAACCCGCTACCGTTCCGGGTTTATTTTCGCCCAATTGACTTTGGTCAGTTACATTTTGGCCGGCATGAATATGCTGCGGGATCGACACAAAAGGTGCTTTATGTCGGTCTCCTATTCCCGCCGCGATTTTATCGGTTCCCTGTTTGGAGCCGGCGAGCCGGTACGGCCCCCCTGGTCCGGTGACGCTGTTGATTTTACGGAATTATGTGATGCCTGCGGCGCCTGTATCCGGGTCTGTCCAAAGGGTATTCTGAAGAAAGGCCGCGCCGGTCTGCCGCATGTGGATATGACGGTGGCCGGTTGCGACTTTTGCGGTCTGTGTGCCGAGCGTTGCGCGCCGGGTGCTCTTGACCGGTCGCGGTCTGAGAGGCCGTGGGATCTGGTCGCGGTGGTCAGCGAATCGTGCCTCGACATGCGCGGGATATCCTGCCGGGCCTGTGAAGCCTCCTGTGATGCCGACGCTATCCGCTTTCGCCCGGCATTGGGTGGGCGGACCGACATTCATATCGACATCGAAATCTGCACCGGCTGCGGATGCTGCGTAGCGCCGTGCCCGGTGGGTGCCCTCGCGGTCATCGCGGCCGCGCCGGCGCAATCGGAATACTCGGAGAAACCATCATGAACATTTGCGGGGTTTTGGTGCATGCGCATCCGGACCAGGTGGAGCCCGTCGAGGCTGCACTCGCGGTCATGCCCGGCGTGGAAATTCACGGCCGTAATGACCACGGCCGGCTGATTGTCACCGTTGAAGATACTGATGACCAGGCGGCCATCGACGGTCTGGCCTCCATTCACAAGGTGAGCGGAGTGATCGCCGCGGCCCTCGTCTACCACCATTTCGAGCCGGCCCTCGATGCCGGCGCGACCCAAGGAGAATTGAACCATGGTTAAACAGACACGGCGCGACTTCGTAAAGGCAAGTGCCGTCGCGGCGACGGCGGCGGCCGCCGGCGTGACGGTGGATCCGAATAGTGCCGAGGCGGCAAGTTCGGGCGGGCTGCGCTGGGACAAGGGCGTGTGCCGGTTCTGCGGCACCGGATGCGGGATCCTGGTCGGCACCAAGAACGGCCAGATCGTCGCCACCCAGGGCGATCCCGACGCCCCGGTCAATCGCGGCCTGAACTGCGTCAAGGGATATTTCCTGTCGAAGATCATGTACGGCAAGGACCGGCTGACGGAACCGATGCTGCGCATGCGCAAGGGCGAATACGCCAAGGATGGGGAATTCTTCCCGGTCAGTTGGGACAAGGCCTTTACCGTCATGGCCGACAAGTTCAAGGCGGCGCTGAAGGCCAAGGGGCCGAAGGCGGTCGGCATGTTCGGCTCCGGACAATGGACCATCTGGGAAGGCTACGCGGCGGCCAAATTCATGAAGGCCGGCCTGCGCTCCAACAATATCGATCCCAATGCCCGCCACTGCATGGCGTCTGCGGTGGCCGGCTTCATCCGCGCTTTCGGCATTGACGAGCCGATGGGCTGCTATGACGACCTGGAGCATGCCGACGCCTTCGTGCTTTGGGGCTCCAACATGGCCGAAATGCACCCGATCCTGTGGTCGCGGCTCACCGATACGCGGCTGACCAAGGAAGGTTCGGAAGTGCATGTCTTGTCGACATTCGAGCATCGCTGCTTCGAACTGGCCGATAACGGCATGATTTTCACGCCGCAAACCGACCTGGCGATCCTCAACTACATCGCCAACTACATCATCGAGAATGACGCGGTGAATTGGGACTTCGTCAATGCCGCGGCGACCTTCAACCGCACGCAAGAGGATATCGGCTACGGCCTGCGCAAGAACGACCCGCGCGAACAGAGCGCCGCCTTCCCGGCCCATTCGGGCAAGCACGGCAAGGTGAGCGGGATCAGCTTCGAAGAGTACAAGGAACTGGTGTCCAAATATACGCTCGACTATGTCAGCGAATTGTCCGGCGTGGAAAAGGACAAGTTGGAGCGGCTGGCCAAGCTTTATGCCGATCCGAACAAGAAGGTCTGCTCCTACTGGACCATGGGCTTCAACCAGCACACCCGCGGGACCTGGGTGAACGGGCTCGTCTATAATATCCATCTGTTGACCGGCAAGATCGCCGAACCGGGCAACGGGCCGTTCTCGCTGACCGGTCAGCCCTCGGCCTGTGGCACGGCCCGCGAAGTGGGCACCTTCGCCCACCGCCTGCCCGCCGACATGGTGGTCAAGAACCCGAAACACCGGGCGATCGCCGAGACGGTCTGGAAACTGCCGGAAGGCACGGTGCCCGATTGGGTCGGGGCCCATGCGGTGCTGCAGAACCGCAAGCTGAAGGACGGCGAGATCAATGCCTATTGGGTGCAATGCACCAACAATATGCAGGCCGCGCCGAACATGAATACGGAGACCTATCCGGGCTACCGCAATCCGGATAATTTCATCGTCGTCTCCGATCCCTATCCGACGGTGACGGCTTTGTCGGCCGACCTGATCCTGCCGACGGCCATGTGGATGGAGAAGGAAGGCGCCTATGGCAACGCCGAACGGCGCACCCAGTTCTGGCGCCAGCAGGTCAAGGGACCCGGCGAGGCCAAGTCGGACGTCTGGCAGGTTGTCGAGTTCTCCAAATATTTCAAAGTGGAAGACGTTTGGCCGGAGGACCTGCTCGCCAAGGCGCCCGACTATCGCGGCAAGACGCTCTATGACGTGCTGTTCGCCAACGGCCAGGTCGACAAATATCCGCTTTCCGAAACCGCGGAGGGTTTCGACAACGACGAATCCCAGGATTTCGGCTTCTATCTGCAAAAAGGCCTGTTTGAGGAATATGCCACGTTCGGGCGCGGCAAGATGCACGACCTGGCGAGCTTCGATCTCTATCACAAGACCCGCGGCCTGCGCTGGCCGGTGATCGACGACAAGGAGACCCTGTGGCGGTTCCGCGAGGGCTACGATCCTTACGTCAAGCCGGGCGAGGGGGTGAAGTTCTACGGCCGCAAGGACGGCAAGGCCCGGATCATTTTCGCACCCTACGAGCCGCCGGCCGAAGTGCCGGACAAGGACTACGATATGTGGCTGGTTACCGGCCGCGTGTTGGAGCACTGGCATACGGGTTCCATGACCCGGCGGGTTCCGGAACTGCACCGGTCCTATCCCAATGCGGTGGTCTACATGCATCCCGACGATGCCCGTGATCGCGGCGTGCGCCGCGGCCAGGCGGTGGTGCTGTCGACCCGGCGCGGGGAAGTGAATACCCGGGTGGAAACCAGGGGCCGCAACAAGCCGCCGCGCGGCGTGGCGTTCATCCCGTTTTTCGATGAAAGCCAGTTGGTCAACAAGCTGACGCTCGACGCCACGTGTCCGATTTCCAAGGAAACCGATTTCAAGAAATGCGCCTGCAAGGTGGAATCGGCCTGACCGACATGATCCGGGGCGGCAATCCGCCGTCCCGGTTCCCGGACATGAACTGAGGACCAAAATCCATGGCCACGGGCAGCCACGATAGCGCCCAGAAGCGGCAGCGGCCGAACCGGCGCAAGGTGTTGCAGGATGCCTTGCGGCTCGGTACCGGCGCCGCCGCCTGCGGCCTGGTGCTTGCCGCCTTTGCCGGGCAATCGGCATCGCGGCCGGCGGATATATTGCGGCCGCCGGGGGCGCTGGCGGATGGTGACTTCGAGGGCGCCTGCGTGCGCTGCGGCCTGTGCGTACGCGACTGCCCTTACGATATTCTGGCCTTGGCCCAACCCGATGACGGGCCGGCCATCGGCACGCCATACTTTGTCGCCCGCACCGGCCCGTGCGAAATGTGCGAGGACATTCCCTGTGTCGCCGCCTGCCCGACCGGGGCGCTCGATCACGGCCTGACCAATATCGAGGACGCCAAGATGGGGGTCGCCGTCGTGGTCGGGCGTGAGACGTGCCTCAATCTGTTGGGTTTGAGATGTGACGTCTGCTACCGGGTCTGCCCGCTGATCGGCGATGCGATTTCTCTGCAACGACGGCCCAATCCGCGGACCGGCAAACATGCAATCCTGGAGCCGATCGTCCATGCGGAGGCGTGTACCGGCTGTGGCAAATGCGAGCAGGCCTGCGTGTTGGAGGAAACCGCGATCCGCGTGCTGCCCGCCAAACTGGCAACCGGCAGGATGGGCGACCATTATCGGCTGGGATGGGAGGAAAAAGAGAAGGCCGGCGGCGAATTGGTGCCCGGCATGATCGATCTGCCCGACCGCCTGCCGGAGTTCAAGCCATGAGCCGGGCGCGCATCGTCGGCCGTCAGGCCAGCCGCAAGTTCGGCTGGTGGCGGGCCCATCGCTATCTGGTGCTGCGCCGGCTGGCGCAGATCGCCTTCCTGGCCGTGTTCCTGAGCGGTCCATTATTCGGGCTATGGATCACCAAGGGCACGCTTGCGGCCTCCATGACCTTCGATTTTCTGCCGCTGACCGACCCGTTTATTTTTCTGCAATCGCTGGCCGCCGGTCACTGGCCGGACGGTACCGCGGTAATCGGCGCCCTGATCGTGCTCGTCGGCTACCTGCTTTTGGGCGGGCGGACCTATTGTTCGTGGGTATGCCCGGCCAATCCGGTCGCCGATCTGGCCGGTTGGCTGCGCCGGCGGCTGGGTTTGGCCAAGGGATTGAAGCTGAAGCGCGGATTTCGGGTCTATGCGGTCGTCGCCATCCTCGTCGTGTCGGCATTGACCGGCATGCTTGCTTGGGAACTGGTCAATCCGGTGACCACCCTGCATCGGGCCTTGGTGTTTGGCTTTGGATGGGGAGTAGCGTCGGTTGCGGCGATCTTCCTGTTTGACCTGTTGGTCGCCGACCATGGCTGGTGCGGCCATCTTTGCCCGGTCGGTGCTTTCTACGGAGTGATCGGGGAGGCGACCCTTTTGCGGGTCAGTGCGGCGGCGCGCCATCGCTGCGACGATTGCATGGATTGCTTCGAAGTATGCCCGGAAAACCAGGTGATCGCGCCGGCCCTGCGCGGTGACAAGACAGGCCATGGGCCGGTGATCCTATCGGGAGACTGCACCACCTGCGGGCGGTGCATCGACGTGTGTGCTCAAGATGTGTTTCGGCTGACTCACCGCTTCGACGAACGGTTGGAAAGGCCGGCAACGGATCTTGACGCGACTATGGAAGGACGTGCCGCCGCGTGACATGCCGCGCGGCGCAACAGGAAAGAGAAGGAGTTGGACCATGAGGAAATGGCTCATTCCAGGCGTGGCGATCGCTGCGGCCTTAAGCATCGTTGTCGCCTCGGCGGAATTCGGTCAGGCGCAAAACGAGGACGGCGAGGTGATCTCCCTGCGCGGCGATGTGCGGATGGAGGAAGCCTCACCGGCACCGGAAACCGCCAAACAGGACATTACCGAATACGGATTCGACCGCGCCTACCGGCAGCAGCCGCCGCTGATACCGCACAAGGTCGATGCCAACCAGATCACCAAGGACGCCAACAAGTGCCTCAACTGCCACGATTGGCCCGCCTATGTGAAGGAAAAGGCGCCGAAAATATCCGAGACCCACTACCGGGACCGTACCGGAAATTCCCTGGATACGGTCGGCGGTGCCCGCTGGTTCTGCACCCAGTGTCATGTGCCTCAAATCAAGGCGAAGGATCTGGTTGAGAATACGTTCAAAAATGCCAAGGAGGTCGACTGACCGAAGGTGCTGGTTTGATATTTCACGATGCTTGACAGGAATTGACGATGAACGCGAACGCCAAAGACACGGAAGACGCGCCCGAGGGGCAGCCGGCGCCGGACCAACCTGAACGCCGCGGGGGCAGGATCGCCAGAACCTGGCGCGCCCTGCGGCGGCCGTCGACGACCTTCACCCTGGGCGGCCTGCTGATTATCGGTTTTTTGGCCGGCATCGTGTTCTGGGGCGGCTTCAACTGGAGCATGGAACTCTCCAATACGGAGACCTTCTGCATTTCCTGCCACGAGATGGAGCAGAACGTCTTCCGGGAATATCAGCAGACCGCGCACTACACCAACCCCACCGGGGTTCGCGCGACCTGTCCCGATTGCCATGTGCCCAAGGAATGGATCCACAAGGTGATCCGCAAGGTGCGCGCGACCAACGAGCTTTACCACCATTTCGTCGGCTCGGTGAGCACCCAGGAAAAGTTCAACGCCAAGCGTCTGGAAATGGCGAAGAATGTCTGGCGTACCATGAAGCAAACCGATTCCCGGGAATGCCGGAATTGTCACAATTTCGATTATATGGACTTTTCGCTGCAGGAACCGCGGTCTTCCAAAACCCATCAGGACGCCCTGAAACGGGGGGATACCTGCATCGACTGCCACAAGGGCATTGCCCATCGGCTCCCGGCGGGGGCCGACGAAGCCGCCAAGGAACTGGAGGCGGACTATTCCAGCCTGTCTGACGGCATCATGGATAAATTGACCGGTTTCGCAGCGGCCCTGGCCGCCGAGCGCGATCCCGACTGAGCTGCATTTCGTGTCCTGTTTGATCCCGGCCGGCCCTCGGGCCGGCCGGTTGCCGTTTGCCGGTAAGTTCTGCGGACACCGCCCGGTGCGGCAATTATTCGGAGTTCACAGCCGGCCCCTGTTCCACTACTAATTCCCCCACCGGTATTGCGGCACGCATTGAGGCCCGTCCGGAATTGTCGGGGGTGGAATGACCGCTTTTATCGTTTTGGGCTTTCTGATCGGCCTGCGCCATGCGCTTGAAGCCGACCACCTGGCGGCGGTCGCGAGCCTCGCAACCCGCACCGGCAGCCTGCGGCAGACGATCAGTCTCGGCGCCCTGTGGGGTCTCGGTCACACCCTGACCCTGTTCCTGTTCGGCTGGCTGGTCCTGGTGTTGGGGGTGGCGCTACCCGAAGCGGTTGCCGGATGGCTGGAATTCGCCGTCGGTGTCATGCTGGTGGCATTGGGTCTTGACGTCCTGCGCCGCTTCGTGCGCGACCGGGTGCATTTTCACGCCCACCGCCATGGCGACGGCAACGTGCATTTCCACGCCCATTCCCACCGCGGCGAGACCGGCCACGATCCCGAGCGTCACCACCATGGTCATGACAGAAGCCTGCTGGCCCGCGCCCTCCTGGTCGGGCTGATGCATGGCATGGCCGGTTCGGCAGCGCTGGTGGTGTTCACGATGGAGCGCTTTGCATCGGCCACGGCGGGCCTGACCTATATCGCCCTGTTCGGCCTCGGGTCGATCGCCGGCATGGCGGTGCTGTCGGTGGTGATCGCCGTGCCCATGCGGCGGGCGGCGACCGGTCTGACCGTGGCCCATAACATTTTACAGGTGGCGATCGGTATCGGCACGACCGGGCTCGGCGTCGTCACCATGGCCGCCCATCTGGCGATCTGACGGGCGCCGACTTCCGACCGCATTGCCATATTGTGCCGTCACCGTGTCATCTCGGATTGGCGCGGCAATCATGATAGGATGGTCCCACAATAACACCGTCAAACGGGAAGGAACTCGTCATGCCCCATTTGGATGTCAACGGCGCCCATATGCATTATACGATTGACGGCGAGGGGCCGGAGACGATCGTGTTTTCCCACGGCCTGTTGTTCAGCGGCGCCATGTTCGACAACCAGGTGGCGCATCTGAAGGACCGCTATCGGTGCGTCACGCTCGATCATCGCGGGCAGGGGGCCTCCGGAGTCACGGCGGGCGGCTATGACATGGACACCTTGACGGCGGATGCCGTCGGCCTGATCGAAGCCTTGAATCTGGCGCCGTGCCACTTCGCCGGATTGTCCATGGGCGGTTTCGTCGCCATGCGCATGGCCATACGGCGCCCGGATTTGATGCGCTCGATGATCCTGATCGAAACGACGGCGGACGGGGAGCCGGAAGAAAACAAGGGCCGGTATGCGATGCTCAATTTCGTTGCCCGCTGGTTCGGCCTGCGCATGGTCATCAACAAGGTGATGCCGATCATGTTCTCGCAAACATTCATGACCGATCCGAGCCGTGCAGAGGAACGCAAATACTGGGCGGACCGAATATGCGCCAATGACCGGATCGGCATCACCCGCGCCGTCAAGGGTGTGATTACCCGCGACGGGGTCTACGAGCGGCTTGACGGGATCGATCTGCCGACCCTGATCATTGTCGGTGAGGAGGACGTGGCGACGGTGCCGGCGAAGTCAGACCGCATGCACGAAAAAATCACCGGGTCGCAACTGATCCGCGTGCCCCGCGCCGGGCATTCATCGACAATTGAAGAACCGGCGGCGGTCAATGCCGCGATCGACGGGTTTTTGGGCGGTCTGTAGCGGCAATATATCCGTCGCCAAAGTACGATAAGTATTAACACTTATCAGATAGCGTCGTCCGCAAAACAGGTCAGTTTTGGACGAGCTTATGTCGTTTCTTGTTTATGGAGCGACCGGATATACGGGCACCTTGATCGCCCGCGAAGCGGAACGACGCGGACTGTCGCCGACCCTGGCCGGGCGCGACGGGGAGAAAGTGCGGGCACTCGCCGATTCCTGCGGCTTCGATTACCTGACTCTCGAATTATGGAACTCGGTGGGACTGGAGGCCGCGCTCAGCCGGTTCGACGCGGTCTTGAACGTCGCCGGCCCGTTCTCGGCGACCGCCACGCCGATGATCAATGCCTGCATGAAAACCGGCTGCACCTATCTGGACCTTAGTGGCGACGTGCCGGTTTTGGAGGCCGTCGCCGCCCGCGATGCCGAAGCCTTGGAGGCGGGGATCATGCTCATGCCGGCAGTGGGCTTTGGTGTGGTGCCGTCGGATTGCCTGGCCAGCCATGTCGCTTCCCGGATGCCGGATGCGCAAAAACTGACTTTGGCGATCAAGTCCTCAGGCGGCGTATCCCGCGGAACCGCGAAATCCATGGTGGAATCCCTCGGTCGCGGATCTGCCATACGCCGGGGCGGGCGTCTTGAAATGGTTCGCGGCAAACAGGAATTCATGACCGGCTATGAGGAAATACCGGAAGCTTTCATCGTGGCGAGCTGGGGCGATATCGTCACCGCATATCATACGACAGGCATCGCCGACATCCGGGTGGGCTTCGAGACAAACAGGCAACTGAGGCAGGTGGCAGAGATGTCGACCATGATGCGCCTGGCCCTGCGCACCCGGCCGGTTCAGGCGATCCTCAAGCAGCAGGTCAATCGCATGCCTGCCGGCCCGTCGACGAGCCAACTTCAGGCCGGCCACGCGGAAATCACCGCCCTTGTGGAAAATGCCGGCGGCGAACAAATTGCCAGCCAATTGGCGTGTCCGGATCCGTACCGGTTGTCGGCGGAAACGGCGATCGAAATTGCCATGCGGGTGACCCACGGCGAGGCAAGTCCCGGATTTCAAACGCCGGCACGGATGTTCGGCGCCGACTTCATCACCGAGTTCGGCGAATTTATTCGTACCGATCTGGACTAACGACATACTGATTCGTCAATCCGCCTTTGGTATTAATATCTGAACGACAGATGAACGGTCGTCTCAGGATGCGTTCAGTCGCAATCCCGATAATGCTCCTCAAGTTGTTCAGACACATCGAGGAGTAAACCGATGAAATTCTCTGCCCTGGTGAGCGCCGTAGGCGTCGCGGCTTTGATTTTTACTTCCGCCGCTCCGGCTGCCGCCGGCAGCAAATATCACGGCAAGCGCCACGGCGGTCCGAAAATCCACAAATTCGCCAAGCCGAACCATGCCCGGCATGGATATCGCCGCGGCTACCGGCATGGATATTGGCACGGACATCGCCGCCATTCCAATCACGGCGTATGGGTCGGCGGGGCCGTCGGTTTGGCGACCGGGCTGATCATCGGGACGGCCTTGACCCGGCCGCGTTACGTAGCGCCTCCGACACCGGTCTATTACGGCCCGCCGCGCCCCTGGACCCGCGCCTGGTATCGCTATTGCATTAAGAGATACCGCAGTTTCAACCCGCGTACTGGATATTATGTGACCTATTCCGGTTACCGTCGTTTCTGCCGCTAGGCAAAGACCTTTTCAGTATCCCTTTTCACTATACCTTTTCAAGTCCCGCAGGCCGGTGGTTTCGCAAGAGATCACCGGCCTTTTCTTTATCAATATCCGGTTTCGTGACCGGGTAGGACCGCTGGCATTTTCCGAGTGGACCGATCGCCGGCGTTTGGATACTGTATACAAACCTTGATCGTCCGAAGTCAGGAAGTCCATGTCCGACTCAAGTACCGCCAAACCACCCGGCGAGGCCGATGTCGTTGTCATTGGCGGCGGCATTGCCGGTGTGTGCACCGCCTACGAACTCGCCAAGGACGGCGTTTCGGTGGTGTTGTGCGAGAAAGGCGCGATCGGGGCGGAGCAATCGAGCCGCAATTGGGGTTATGTACGCCAGCAGGGGCGCGATCCGGCGGAAATTCCCTTGATCATCGAAGCCCTTCGCCGCTGGCGCGGACTTTCCGACGAGATCGGGGAGGATGTCAGCTTTCGCCAGACCGGGGTCATCTATATCGGCGACACGGATGCCGAGGTACAGCGCTTCAGCGACTGGCTGCCTTATGCGCGGGACTATCAGATCGACAGCCGAATGCTGACGGGCGACGAGATCGACGCATTGCTGCCGGGCGGCAAGACACGCTGGCGGGTCGGCCTGACGACACCGAGCGACGGGCGGGCGGAACCATCGATCGCACCGAAGAAAATCGCCGCGGCGGCCGAGCGCGCCGGCGCGACGATCCTCACCAAGTGTGCGGTCCGCGGCCTGGAGCGGTCCGGCGGCCGGGTGTCGGGCGTGGTGACCGAGCGCGGGACCATCAAGACGGCGAGCGCGGTCCTGGCGGGCGGCGCCTGGTCGACCCTGTTTTGCGCCTCGCTCGGCATTCGATTTCCGCAATTGACCGTACATTCCTCGGTGATGCGTACGGCCGCCGGGCCGGACTTTTCCGATGGTGCGGTCTGGACGCCGAAATTCGCGGTGCGCCGGCGCCTCGACGGCGGCTACACGGTCGCTCATGGCGGCCATCTGAAGGCCGAACTCACCGCCGATCACTTCCGCTATTTCAGGGATTTCATTCCGATGCTGCGGGCCGAGGGACCCAAGATCGTGCCGCGGTTCGGGCGCCGGTTGTTTGAGACCCTGGCGACGCCGCGGCGCTGGTCTCTTGACGAGGAAACGCCGTTTGAACGGATTCGCGTGCTTGATCCGGAGCCCTATGGCCCACCGCTGGAGGTGGCGCAGCGGGAACTGATAGCAACGTGGCCGCAATTTGCCGACATGAAAATCGTCGAGCGCTGGGCCGGCTATATCGATACCATGCCCGATGCCGTCCCGGTGATCGGCCCGGTTGCCCGGATCCCCGGTTTCTATCTGGCCACCGGCTTTTCCGGCCACGGCTTCGGCATCGGTCCGGGCGCCGGCAAATTGGCGGCGGATATCGTGACCGGGGCCAACACGATCGTCGATCCGGCACCGTTCCGGCTGGAGCGGTTCGCGGGATAGGGTGGTTTACCGAAAATCGGCTTCACAATTCAAATAACACAGTCATTTCGGCGAAAGCGGGAATCTAGCGCCACGAAACACCGGCCTTCACTTGTCGCCCTGGATTCCCGCTTTCGCGGGAATGACGCCTTCATGTTTCATACCGACCCGATTGAACGCAAAGTGCATTAAGGTGCCCGGTTGCCCTATGAGACATCGATCAATCAAGCCTTAACGCTGTGACATTACGATCGTCCGGCTTAGCGAATTTTCCGCTGTCATCGATCAGGGTCTATAGTCCATGCGCATAGTCTTATTTCTTCGTTCCATCCCATTTGTAGTCCTTGCGGTCGGTCTCACCGCCTGCGGCTCCGACAACGACCCGGCTGGCGCCGTTGCCTCCTACGGCACGCCCTATGGCGGCTCCGCTGATGCCCGGCAATGCCTGATGCGGGCGATGTATTTTGAATCCATCCGGTCCAGTCAGGAGGGCCTGTTGGCCGTCGGTACCGTGGTCATGAACCGGGTAGACTCGCCGAAATTCCCGTCCAGCGTTTGTGGCGTGGTTGGCCAGCACAAGCAATTCGCGCCGGGCGTTCTGACCCGAACGATGCATGGCGATACGCGCGATCTGGCACGGCTTGCCGACGACATCCTGGCCGGCAAGCGGCATCCGGGCGTCAAGCGTGCCAAGTTCTTCCACACGGCCGGCCTGACCTTTCCCTACACCAACATGCACTACGTGTTGGTTGCCGGCGGCAACGCGTTTTACGAGAAGCGCAGCCGGCGGAGATAGGACCGGAACCCGAGCCATCGAATTTCCGCGGCCGCTCAGGCTGCTTCGGGACCTCTGCATGCCATTGTGGCGAATTGCTGACTACGGACGATAGTTTGACCCGGAGCGGTCATCCGGCCCGTTCGTTGTGACGACGGAAAGGAGCCCAATCCGACAGACTCAGCAATTTTCCTGAATGACCGTTTTCCTATCTCAGCAAATCATTCCCTTCCAGGAGCTGCTTAAAGCTTGCCTTTGGCAGGACTTGAAAGCGGGCGTAGGAAAGTTCGGCATTCAGAATTCGGTCGCATCGAAATGTTCGCAAGGCATCGCGGAGATAATCGACCGCAAGCACGTACCAGATCGGATAGTTTAACAGAAGGTAGTGGGCTTCTATTTCTCGCGTCGTAAATTTGCCACCTTCGGCTTGGTAGCGGATAATCACGGATGTCTGATCCAAAAAGCCCTGGTGCAGTTTCTGAACCGCCCGATTATCCACTGAGGCAATGGACCCTTGAACGATTGTCGAAGCAGTGCCTCCTATCAGTATTCGGGATTTTAGGCGATCAATGCGGTCGCGTTTTTCTGCCGAGAAAGAGGCAGTAAGTTGCCGCCTGATGGATACAAGATTTGCAAGAAAAAGCGGTGATTTCATTTGTTCGGCAACGGAAATACTGATCAGAAGGTCCACCGCTTCCGGATAGCTCAAATTGAGGCGACCGATACCCCAGCGGCGGTCCAGCCGAACGCCTCCACCACGACCGCGATCCGCGTCAATAGGAAGTCCCTGATCACGCATCAGTTGCAGATCGCGCGAGATCGTACGCTCACTTACTTGGTGAGCCTCTGCCAGTTCACCGACCGTGCAGAATCCATTCTGCTTGAGTTGCGCGGCCAGTAGCTCCAACCTTCTCAGCCGATCATATGAATTCGCACGCGCCATCTCAGAAATACGACATAAAATGTCATATTAAGCAATAGACATTACCGACACAACAAAATTTGAAGGAAATAAGATGTCACCCGTTACCGTTCTTGCCCCAATCAAGCTTGCCGAAGGTAAAACAGAAGCTGATCTGCTTGCGGCTTCAGCAGTTTTTCAAAATGAATTTGTTGCTCATCAAGTAGGCGTATTACGCCGTGAGCTAGTCCGAAAGCCTGATGGAACATATCTCGACATCGTCCAGTTTCGCAGTCATGATGACTATTTGGAAGTGGTTAAGAAAGAGAAGGAATCGCCGGCATGCGCAAAATTCTTTTCGGTAATGGATGTTAGCGATTTCGATCCTGACGCCGAAACGGATGTTTATGTCTCACTCGAAACACATTGAGCAAGGGTTTGCTGTTGTTCTTTTTGGGCCATAGACCAACTGCCCATTTTGCATCGTACAAGCTGTTGGCGCCGGCACTTAACTTGGTTCCGCATCAGAAGGACATGCTTCCAGGGTGGCCTGCCCAAGACCAGATGTTGATACTGCGACAGTGAACAGCGGCAAAGTCCGCTAACCGGACATTTGGGATTACGGCCTTGGCGGCAACTCCTATCACCGCCATTGGTATGAGGCGCCGCGTTGCTGTTCCCGCCGTCAAGCCTGCTCCATACCGCCGGCTTCCTCCAACCTCTATTGAGCCCGTTATCACCTCCCAACCACCCCCTTGCCCCGCCGCACACCCTCGCCTAAAAGGGCGCCAGGCATTCCTTCACATTGCAACGGGCGGAACGCATCTCCATGGCGCGGCAGTTCATCTACTTCATGCAGGGCCTGAGCAAGGTCTATACGGGCGGCAAGAAGGTTCTCGATAACATTCACCTGCAGTTCTATCCCGACGCCAAGATCGGCGTGCTCGGGCCGAATGGGGCCGGTAAATCGACGTTGCTGAAAATCATGGCCGGGCTGGAGACCGAATTTATCGGCGAGGCCTGGGCGGCCGACGGCGCGCGGGTCGGTTATCTGCCCCAGGAGCCGCAGCTCGACGAGGCCAAGTCCGTGTTCGAGAATGTCATGGAAGGGGTCGGCGCGAAGCAGGCGGTGCTCGACCGCTACAACGAGTTGATGATGAACTATTCC
The DNA here is from genome assembly GCA_965224185.1 of Rhodobiaceae bacterium. Taxonomy (GTDB): domain Bacteria; phylum Pseudomonadota; class Alphaproteobacteria; order Rhizobiales. The sequence continues at coordinate 3,869,641 of OZ245042.1, forward strand.
GACGAGACGGCGGAAGAAGCGGCGAAGCTGCAGGATGAAATCGACGCCGCCAATCTGTGGGATCTGGACAACCAGGTGGAAATGGCCATGGACGCCTTGCGCTGCCCACCGAGCGATGCCGATGTGACCACCTTGTCGGGTGGTGAGAAGCGCCGGGTGGCTTTGTGCAAATTGCTGTTGGAGGAGCCGGACCTGCTGCTGCTCGACGAGCCGACCAACCATCTGGACGCGGAGACCGTGGCGTGGCTGGAAAAGCATTTGCGCGACTTCAAGGGCGCGGTGCTGATCGTCACCCACGACCGCTATTTTCTCGACAATGTCACCGGCTGGATCCTGGAACTCGATCGCGGGCGCGGCATTCCCTACGAGGGCAATTATTCGGCCTATTTGGAGAAAAAGGCCAAAAGACTGCAGCAGGAAGGCCGCGAGGAGGCGGCGCGGCTTCGGGCGCTGTCGCGGGAGCGGGAATGGATTGCGGCCAGTCCGCGGGCCCGGCAGGCGAAATCGAAAGCACGTATTTCGGCCTATGAAGATCTTTTGCAGCGCAACCTGGACCGCGCACCTGGCACCGCGCAGATCATCATTCCGCCGGGGCCGAGACTGGGCGATAAGGTGATCGAGATCGAGGGCCTGTCAAAGGGCTATGGGGACCGGCTTTTGATCGACGATCTGACTTTCAGCCTGCCGCCGGGCGGCATTGTCGGGGTGATCGGCCCGAACGGTGCCGGCAAGACGACCCTGTTCCGCATGCTGACCGGCCAGGAGCAGCCCGATGCGGGAACGGTCACAGTCGGCGACACAGTGGCGCTTGGCTATGTGGACCAGTCGCGGGACGCGCTCGACGGCACCAAGACCGTCTGGGAGGAGATTTCCGGCGGTGCCGACGTCATTGAACTGGGCAAACGGGAGATGCAGTCGCGGGCCTATGTGGGATCGTTCAACTTCAAGGGCGGCGACCAGCAGCAGAAGGTGGCCTCATTGTCGGGCGGCCAGCGCAACCGGGTACATCTGGCGAAAATGCTGAAGTCCGGCGCCAATGTGCTCCTGCTCGACGAACCGACCAACGATCTCGACACCGAGACTTTGGGCGCGCTGGAAGACGCGCTGGAGGACTTCGCCGGCTGCGCCGTCATCATTTCCCACGACCGCATGTTCCTCGACCGGCTGGCCACCCACATGTTGGCGTTTGAGGGCGACAGCCACGTGGAATGGTTTGAGGGCAATTTCGAGGATTATGAGAAGGACAAAGTCCGCCGGCTTGGCGCCAACGCGGTCAATCCGACGCGGATCAAATACAAGCTCTTTAAGCGGTGAAGGTGACCGTATCGAGTTTGGGATGCGCAATTTAATCTGTCAAATCCAGCTTTGCTTTCAATATCATACCGGAGCCCGCCATGGCCAAGCAATTTCCCCACCTTGAACCGGACCATCGCGATTTCATCGGGCGGCAGAAGATTTTCTTTGCTGCCTCGGCGACGGCGGCGAGCCGGGTCAATCTTTCGCCGCGCAGCACCGACTGCCTGCGGGTTGTCGACGACACGCATGCCTTTTATCTCGACCGCACAGGCAGCAGCAACGAGACGGCAGCCCATATGCGGGCCGACGGGCGGTTGACCTTCATGTTCTGCGCCGTGGAGGGGCCGCCGCGGATTCTCAGGCTTTACGGGCACGGGCGGTCGATCCGACACGATCAGCCGGAATACGACGCGCTGGTGGCGCGGCATTTTGCAGATGGCGTGCCGCGCGGCGCCCGCCAGATCATTTGGCTGGCCATTGACCTGGTGCAGACGTCCTGCGGGTTCGGCGTGCCGCTCTTTGCCTATGAGGGCGAGCGGGACATCATGGACCAGTGGGCCGAAACGCAATCCGACGCGGATATTGTCGCCTACTGGCGGAAGAAGAATCAGAAGAGCATCGACGGATTGCCGACCGGCCTGTTCGATCCGGCGGAATGACCGCGGCTAACGGCGCGCCCGGCCTGGCCGGTCCACCAGTTTTCGGTCCGCTTCCAGTCTTGCTTCAATATGGACGCAGGACGCTTGGGCGTCGCGGTATTCGATCAGTTTCTCGATCGGAAATTCGACCCTGCCGATATCGGAGCGGCTCTTAAGGCGATCGCTTTTGGCCGGCTTGCCGGATTCATCGATCATTTCACCCTCCATTGTGACGATCCGATTATAACCGGATCGCCACGGAGTTCACAGGTCCGACCGCGCGGCGCCCTGGTCAATCGGCGCGCCGGCCGGGCCTATCGCCGCGTTTATCCGGCAAATCCCGAGCGGTCGAGACCGTGTCTCGACCTCTTGATCTTATTCTGCCGCCTGGGCCGGCGGTTCGGTGGCCGCGAAACTGGCGCGACCGCGCATATTTTCCAGGAATTTGTTAATCCCGGCCGATTTGGCGATCATAGCGCCGGCTTCCGGTGTGTTCGTCAGATAATGCAGGATCGGCGCCAGGTTGAGATCAGCGGCGGTCATGCTATCACCGACCAAATAGCCGGTCGCGCTCAACGCCCTGTCGAGGATGCCCAGTTCCTTTTCGACGTCCGGCAGAGCCGCGTCGATCGCCGCCCGGTCCGGGGCGCCGCCTTCGCCTTTGGGGAAGATGTAGTTCAACAGATAGACGCGGACCAAAGTCCGGTCCATGTGGCTGTTGACGACCGAGATCCATTGTTCGGCGGCGGCCCGGCCCGCCGCATCCGCGGGATAGAGTGACGGGCCGTCGAAGTTCTCGTCAATATAGCGGCAGATGGCGCTGGATTCGAAGAGTTCCACGTCGCCGTGGCGCAGGCCCGGTACCTTGCCGAGCGGATGAACGGCCGTCATCTCATCGGAATGGGGCGGTGTCGGCACCAACTCGTAAGCGACGCCTTTTTCGTTGGCCGCCATGCAGACGGTGCGGGTATAGGTGGATTGGGGAATGCCAAGAATTTGCAACGTGGCCATTGTCGAGTGTCCTCCAGATAGGTTGGTTGTCGTGTTCGTTCACGCCATTTGCGCCATGGCGTCCTGCATTTCTTCCATCGTGACGTCGCGGATATGGGTGGCGATCGTCCAGATATAGCCGAAGCGGTCGCTGACGACCGCATTGCGATCGCCCCAGAACGTATCCGCCGGTTCCGAATCCGATGTCATGCGGGCATCCACGGCCCGTCTGTAGGTGTCGTCGACGTCCTCGACATAGAGATAGAAGGCGACCGGGGAGGGCGCAGCGCCCGGCGGTTTGCGCGTTGTGAAGCCGTTCGGATCGCTTAAGAAGATGTTGCCGTTGCCGACCCTGATCATGGCATGCATGACCAGATCGTCGTTTCCGGGCAGCCCCATACGGCCCATGAGTTCGGCGCCAAAGGCGCGCTGATACAAGTCGATCGCCGCATCGGCGCCATCGATGATCAAATGCGGTGTCACGGTGGTGAAACCGTCGGGAATAGTCCCCATTATTCTGTCCTCCTGACTACTCACGCAAAAACTTTATCGAGACAATTGAAGCTTGAAATCCAGCCTTTCTCGTGCCCGGCGGCCTGTTCGGCCTCGGCGAAGACCTGTTGCACGAAATCCATGCGGGTGCCGGCGCCTTCGGCGGAAAATTTGACGGTAATTTCGGTTTCGTGGCCCCGGCTGCCGTCATCCTGGGTCCAACTCCAGGTAAAGACCAATTCGTTGGGCCTGTCGATCTTCTTGTAGATGCCCGAAACGATGTGACGTGTGCCCTCCGGGGACAGCATGGTGGTGGTCCAGGCGCCGCCCTCGCGGGCATCGATGTCATGTTCGGGGATGGAAAAACCCTCCGGCCCCCACCATTGCACCAATATATCGGGATTGACCCAGGCATCAAAAACGTGGTCGACCGGACCATTAAAGGTCCGCTGAATGCGCAATATGCGATCGTCGCTCATTTAGTCTCTTTTCCTCTATTTTTCGAATTGTCTTCGATCAGTTTGGCCAGCCGGTCGAGGGAGGCATCCCAGAACGACCGGTAGTGCTCGACCCATTCATCAATGGTGCGCAGGGCCTCCGGGCGAATGCGGCAGACCCGCCATTGGCGGACCACCCGGCGTTCGATGACGCCGGCCCGTTCCAGGACGCCCAAATGTTTGGAGACGGCCGGCATGGACATCGCGAACGGCTCAGCAATTTCACCGACCGTGCGTTCGCCCTCGTTCAACAGTCGCTCGACAATGGCCAGACGGGTGGGATCGGCGAGGGCGCCGAAGACATTGGAAAGGTCGCTATGCGTTGCCGGCATGGTGAGAGCCAATTTGCTTATTTAACCGATAGGTGAAACGTAAAGCGGTCGGTTTCAACTCACAAGACCGTGAACGAATTGGAAACCCTAACTCGGCATGACTCGGCCATGATGCTTGAATTGCCAGAAAGAATAATATAAAGATATCTTTATATCGTACTAGGATAGGTCATGTTGGATACGACGCCGATCGGATTGGATGCCGTTTTGAACGGGTTGAAGGCGGCCGGGGAATCCACCCGGCTGCGCATTCTCCTGTTGCTGCGTCACGGTGATCTGACGGTCAAGGATCTCACCGAAATTCTCGGCCAGAGCCAACCGCGCATGTCGCGCCATCTGCGGCTTTTAGCCGAGGCCGGGCTGATCCAGCGTTATCCGGAGGGTGCCTGGGTCTATTACCGGCAGGCGGAATCGGGACGCGGAGCGCGGATCGCCCAGGCGCTGCTGGCGCTGCCGGATCTGTCCGATCCGGTTCTGGTGCGCGATCGCGAGCGGCTGGAGCAGGTGCGAGCCGGCCACGCGGATGTCGCGGCGCGTTATTTCGCCGCCAATGCCTCCGAATGGGACCGTATCCGCTCGCTGCACGTGGCCGACGAAGCCGTGGAGGCGGCCATGGTGGAGCTGATCGGAGACCGGCCGTTCGAGGCTTTATTGGACCTTGGAACCGGCACCGGACGGGCGCTGGAAGTCTTCGCGCCCTTCTATAATCGCGGTGTTGGCGTCGATTCCAGCCAGTCGATGCTGGCAGTGGCGCGGGCCAATCTGGAGCGTTCGGGCCTGAACAATGCCCAGGTGCGCCATGGCGACCTGTTCAATCTCAACCTGGCGCGGCAATCCTTCGACGTGGTCTGCCTGCACCAGGTGCTGCACTACCTCAACGATCCGGTCCGGGCGGTGGCTGAAGCGGCGCGGATGCTGCGCCCGAGCGGACGGTTGCTGGTGGTCGATTTCGCACCGCACGATCTTGAATTCCTGCGCGATCAGCATGCCCATCGGCGGCTTGGATTCGGCAATGAGGAAATCGCCTCCTTCATGGAGGCTGCGGGGCTGGAAACAACTGAAATTCGCGACCTGCCGCCGGAAGGCAAGAACGGGCAGGGACTGACCGTGACCCTGTGGCTGGGTCGCGATCCCAGATTGTTGATCGCCGATAACGACCGGCCGGGCGCCGGAGCCGTGGCTTGATGAAGGGAGTAGGGGCGTTGGTACACTCACGGCGCAGCCGGTCTGAGGACCAGGCACGGTTCGGCATATCCTTCGAATTCTTCCCGCCCCATAACGAGGCCGGGGCGGCGAAGCTTATAAAGACGGCGGAACGGCTCAGCCTGCTGCAGCCGGATTTCGCGTCGGTGACCTATGGGGCCGGAGGGTCGACCAAGGGCCGCACCTTGAAGGCGGTGCAGGCTCTGAAGACGGGGACCGACTTGACGATTGCCGGGCATTTGACCTGTGCTGGCGCGCCACGGGCCGAAGTCGATCAGATGATCGACGCCTATCGCCAAAACGGCGTTCGCCATGTGGTGGCCTTGCGCGGCGATCCGCCGGAGGGCATCGGCACCCGCTATCGCCCGCATTCGGACGGCTATAGCGATACCGCCGACTTGATCCGTGGCCTGCGTCGGGCCGATGATTTCACGATCTCCGTGTCTGCCTATCCGGAGCGGCATCCCGAAAGCGTCGACTGGCAGACCGATCTCGACGTCATGAAGCGCAAGATCGATGCCGGCGCCGACCGGGCGATTACCCAGTTTTTTTTCGATAACGATCTCTTCGAAGTCTATCTGGAACGGGTGCGCGCCGCCGGGATCACCATCCCGATCGTGCCGGGCATCCTGCCGATTTACAATTTCGAGACCGTGATGACGTTTGCCGCCAAATGCGGGACCAGCCTGCCCCATTGGTTGGCGGCAAGGTTCGCCGGGCTCGACCGGGATCCGGAAACCCGTATGCTGGTGTCCTCGGCAGTGGCCGCCGAACAGGTGCTCGATCTGGTCGATCGCGGCATAGACACGTTCCATTTCTACACCATGAACCGGGCCGACCTGGTTTATGCCATCTGCCATCTGCTCGGCCGCCGGCCGCAAAAAGCGAAAAAGGAAGCGGCATGACCGATCAGGGGGAACGGGCGGAGACGACCGCCGCGGCGATTGTCCGGCTGGCGCGTGAACGGATCCTGGTGCTCGACGGCGCCATGGGGACGGAGATCCAGGACCTGCGCCTTGACGAGGCCGGTTATCGCGGCGACCGGTTCGCTGATTGGCACCGGGATGTCAAAGGCAATAATGATCTTCTCAGCCTGACCCAACCGGATGCGATCCGCGAGATCCATGTACACTACCTGGAAGCCGGCGCGGATATTGTCGAGACCAATACGTTTTCGGCGACATCGATCGCCCAGGCCGATTACGGCCTGGAAGACATCGCCTACGAGTTAAACGCGGAAAGCGCCCGATTGGCGAAAGAGGCCTGCCGGGCGGTGATGGAGCGGGATCCCGCGCGGCCGCGATTTGTCGCTGGCGCATTGGGACCGACCAACAAGACGGCATCGATCTCGCCGGATGTCTCCGATCCCGGCTATCGAGCCGTGTCCTTCGACGATCTGCGCCTCTCTTATGGCGAGGCGGCGCGTGGTCTGATCGATGGCGGCGCTGATCTTCTGCTTGTCGAAACCATCTTCGATACCTTGAACGCCAAGGCGGCCCTGTTTGGGATCGAGGAGGCGTTCGAAGCAACCGGCAGAAGGCTGCCGGTCATGATTTCCGGCACCATTACCGACCGCTCCGGGCGGACCTTGTCCGGGCAGACGCCGGCCGCGTTCTGGTATTCGCTGCGCCATGCCGAACCCCTGGCGGTTGGATTGAACTGCGCGCTGGGCGCCCGCGAATTACGGGCCCATGTGGACGAGATCTCGCGGGTTGCCGACCAGTTGGTGCTCGCCTATCCGAATGCCGGTTTGCCCAACGCGTTCGGCGAATATGATGAGCGGCCCGATGCGATGGCCGAGATGATTGGCGAATTCGCGCGCTCCGGCCTGGTCAATATTGTCGGTGGCTGTTGTGGCACGACGCCGGCGCATATCGCGGCGATTGCCGCTGCCGTCGAGGGTGTCGCCCCGCGGCGAATCCCGGATATTCCGCGACAAATGCGGTTATCGGGCCTAGAGCCTTTTGCCGTCACGCCGGAAACCAATTTCGTCAATGTGGGCGAACGCACCAATGTCACCGGCTCGGCGAAGTTCAAGAAGCTGATCATGGCCGACGATTATGCGACCGCCCTTGATGTGGCGCGCCAGCAAGTGGAAAACGGCGCCCAGATCATCGATATCAACATGGATGAGGGGCTGCTTGAATCTGAAGCGGCCATGAAGACGTTTCTCAATCTGCTCGCCGCCGAACCGGATATCGCCCGGGTGCCGATCATGATTGATTCCTCCAAATGGAGTGTGATCGAGACGGGCCTGAAATGCGTTCAGGGCAAGGCGGTGGTCAATTCCATCTCGCTTAAAGAAGGCGAGGAGGCCTTTATCGAACAGGCGCGGCTGATCCGCCGCTATGGCGCGGCGGTGGTGGTCATGGCCTTCGATGAGGACGGCCAGGCGGATACCGCGTCACGCAAGCAGGAGATCTGCAAACGCTCCTACGACATTCTGGTGGACACAGTCGGCATGGCGCCGGAGGACATCATTTTCGATCCGAATATTTTCGCTGTCGCGACCGGGATCGAAGAGCATAACGGCTACGGCATCGCCTTCATCGAGGCGGCGGGCTGGATCCGCCAGAACCTGCCGCATGCCCATGTCTCTGGCGGGCTTTCCAACCTGTCATTCTCCTTCCGTGGCAATAATCCCGTTCGCGAGGCGATGCATTCGGTGTTCCTCTACCATGCCATTGGAAAGGGCATGGATATGGGCATCGTCAATGCCGGGCAATTGGTGGTTTATGACGATATCGAGCCGGAATTGCGGGAACTCTGCGAAGACGTGGTGCTCAACCGGCGGGACGATGCGACCGACCGGCTATTGGAAGTCGCCGACCGCTATCGCGGTAGCGGCGCGCCGAAAGCCGATGACGATCCGGAATGGCGCTCGTGGGACATCAACCGGCGGCTGACCCATGCGCTGGTGCATGGCATCAACGAGTTTATCGAGGCCGACACCGAAGAGGCGCGGGCGGCGGCGGCGAAGCCGCTTGACGTGATCGAAGGTCCGCTAATGGACGGTATGAACGTGGTCGGCGACCTGTTCGGCGACGGCAAGATGTTCTTGCCGCAGGTGGTCAAGTCGGCTCGGGTGATGAAACAGGCGGTGGCCTATCTCCTGCCTTACCTGGAAGAGGAAAAACGCGCCAGCGGCCAGGCTGCGCAAAGCGCTGCCGGCAAGGTGCTGATGGCGACCGTCAAGGGCGATGTTCACGACATCGGCAAGAACATCGTCGGCGTCGTCCTGCAATGCAATAATTACGACGTGATCGATCTTGGCGTCATGGTGCCGGCGCAGACGATCCTGGATACGGCGCGCGAGGAGCAGGTGGACATTATCGGGCTATCGGGCCTGATCACGCCATCGCTCGACGAGATGTGCCATGTGGCGGCCGAATTGCAGCGTGAGGGCCTCGACGTGCCGCTTCTGATCGGCGGCGCGACGACGAGCCGCGTCCATACGGCGGTCAAGATCCATCCCAATTATCAGAACGGCCAGGCGATCTACGTCACCGATGCGAGCCGGGCCGTCTCCACCGTGACGACCCTGCTCAGCGATCGCAAGGAAGACTTTCAGGCGGAAATCCGCGACGATTACGTGCGCATGGCCAAGGCCCAGGCGCGGGGGCGCGCGGCGCAGAGCCGGCTGTCATTGGCCGATGCGCGGGCCAATGGGTTCCAGACCAATTGGGCACAATTGCAGCCGTCCGTGCCGGCGCGGCTCGGCGTTCATTCAATCGACGACGTGCCGCTGCAGACCTTGATCCCCTATATCGACTGGACACCGTTTTTCTCCACCTGGGAGATCAAGGGGCGCTATCCGAAAGTACTCGAAGATGATCTCTATGGCCCTGCGGCGCGCACGCTCTTTGAGGATGCGCAGGCCATGTTGCGCCGCGCGGTGGCCGAAAACTGGCTGCAGGCGCGCGGTGTGGTCGGCCTGTGGCCGGCCAATGCGGATGGCGACGATATCGTGGTCTATGGCGACGAGGATCGGACGCAAGGCGTGGCCCGGTTCCATACATTGCGCCAGCAGATGGCTCGGGTCGGCGACCGACCGAGCATGGCGCTTGCCGATTTTGTCGCCCCGGTCGGGACCGGCCTTGCTGATTATATCGGCGGCTTCGCCGTCTCCGCCGGATTTGGCGAGGAGGAGGTCGCGCGGCGCTTCCAATTGGCCAACGACGATTACTCGAAGATCATGATCTCGGCCCTGGCCGATCGGTTGGCGGAGGCCTTTGCCGAATTCCTGCATTGGCGGCTGCGCACCGAGTTCTGGGGCTATGCCCCCGGCGAGACGCTCACCCATCAGCAGTTGATCGAGGAAAGCTATCGTGGCATCCGCCCGGCGCCCGGCTATCCGGCGCAGCCGGATCATACGGAAAAGGCGACATTGTTCGAGCTGTTGCAGGTGGAAGCGCGGGCCGGCATCAGCTTGACGGAGAGCTTCGCCATGCAGCCGGGGGCGTCCGTCAGCGGTCTCTATTTCGCCCATCCAGACGCGCATTATTTTGGCATCGGCCGCATCGATCCGGATCAGGTCGACGATTATGCGCGGCGCAAGGGCTGGTCGGTGGACGAGGCGGAAAGGTGGTTGGCGCCGATCCTCAATTACGAACCGGACCAGCGACGGTCAGAGGCCCAGGCGGCGCGATAGCCACGCGGCTCTCGTGAGCCGTCGTCCCGGTATCGTCGCGCGGATCGTTCCTGGAATTCAGACGGCGCCGACGACGATCGCTCCAAGGAATGCGAATATGGCGCAAAGGAGCAAAATATTGAGGCTCCTGGTCATGGTCATGATTCGTCCTCCCATCATTGGGCGTCCGGCGAAATCCTAACCCGGTTTTAGCGGCCGGCGAAGCAAATATGATATTGCACCGCAACTCACAGCCTGCGGACCACCATTGTATCTTGCGTTAAACCGCACCGGTTCAACCACTTATTTCCTTGTGCGCCGCACCATCATAAATCCCGGAAACGTGTTGGTTGATGGTGTTTTAGGGTGCTCGGCGTTCGGATTTATCGGCCATTTGTTAGGCATCGTTAACGGTAGCGAAGGATTATTGACCGACTATCCCGGAAAAAGGGACGTCCCCCGTAGCGGTGGAGTAGGGACATGAAAACCCAGCTCATTGAGCTGGCCCAGGATAATGATCAAGAAAGTCGCAGCACATTGGTTGTCGCGCTTGCGGATCTGTTCATGGCCGGGGAACAACAGGATATGACGGCCGCCAAGGACCTGTTCGGCGAAGTCGTCATGATGGTGATCGACGATGCCAGCCAGGACGATCGCAGGCGGCTTGCGGACCGGATTGCCGAATCCGAGCTGTCGCCCCATGATCTTGTTTCCTATTTAGCCGGCGATGTTGTGGAGGTCGCCGAGCCGGTCCTGTCCGGGTCGCCCGTATTGTCCCAGGCCGATCTGGTGCGACTGGCCGGCAGCCAGAGTGCCGAGCATCTCATGGCCATCGCCGAACGCCAGGGAATCGATGCGGCCGTGACCGATATTCTTGTCCAGCGGGGCAACCTCGAGGTCGCCCGGAAGGTGACGAAAAACAAGTCGGCGCAATTTTCCAAGGACTCGCTCGGAATGCTGGTGGCGCGGGCCCGTAAGGATGCGGAGCTGCAGGAAAACCTCGTCTTCCGCGATGACCTGCCCAAGGATGTCACCGAAAAGCTGATCCCCTTCCTGACCAAGGAGTTGCGTGCGAAGCTGACCCAATCCTTGACCGGCGGGGGGCAAAAGACGGAGGCGTCCGCCTCGACGGCCAATGTCGGACTGCACAACATGCAGGCTGAAATCGACGACATGATCGCCAAGATAAAAGGCGGCGAGGAAAGCCAGGATTCGCTGATCGGTAAATATGCCGCGCAGGATGACCTGGATAACGTTGCCTATATAATTGCGGAATTGTCGGGGGTTCCAGGCCTTGTCGTGGGGCGGTCACTGCAACGCGAAGAGCCCATGCCGGTCATGTTGTTATGCCGATCGATCGATCTATCGGTGCCGTGTTTTACCGCCATTTGTCAGGCTCGGGCGAAGCAGCTGAACCTGACCATTCCCAAAGTGCAGTCGGCTATTCGGCAATATCAAACGATTCCGGTCGAAAAAGCCCGCCGGACCGTCAAATCCGGCAAAATCGAATAGCGGTCCATTTTGAGCGTGATAACGAGAGCGAGCGTTCGCCGCGCCCTTGTGGCCTCCACGACAATCGGGCTTCTGGTTTTTTCCGGTGCATCGTCCGGTCTTGCCGATCTTGTCGGTAGAGTATCTGACAACAGGATTCCAATGCCGCGCGCGCGGCCTGCAGATTTTGCCGATCGCAAGTCACAAGCCGATGTCCAAGCATCTCAACCGAAGACCAAAAAGACGTCGGTCCGAGGGCTATCGGTCATACCGGAAAGCACCGTGCCGCCCAATCCGTCCTGTGATGGTCTGGAAGCGGGTGGATTGATCATCGAAACGGCGGCGCCGGTGGTGGGCGAGAATGGATGCGGGATTGCTGAGCCCGTGCGGCTTACCGGCGTCACCGCAGGCCGAACGATTGCCTTATCAGAAGCCGCGGTAATCAATTGCGCCATGGCCCGCCGTATCGGTGCCTTTGTCCGGCAGGATGTCGCGCCGGCCGCGCGGGACATTCTTGGGTCTGATCTGACCGGGCTGACCGTTGCAGCGTCCTATGTTTGTCGATCCCGCAACAGCCAGTCGGGCACCAAATTGTCGGAACACGCCACCGGCAATGCACTTGACATATCCGCGTTCCATGTCGCGGACGGACGGGTGGTCGATGTTGAGAATGGCTGGCAGGCGGGCGGTGATTTGGCGGCATTCCTACGCCGGATTCACAAGGCCGCGTGCGACCGTTTCACCACGGTCATCGGGCCGGATGGGGATGAATGGCACTTGGATCACATCCATTTGGATCTCGGACGCCATGGCAAGACCGGCCGCTATCGGATTTGCCAATAATCCCGTGTGGTCGGACAATGCTCTAAGTTCCAGGTTATTGGGTTAGCTCCCCCGTCTTCCAGACGGGAACGCTTCAGCGCAGCTAACAATGAATGATCATCCTCGGCCGGAAAAATGAACCGCCCGCAGGGCCTCAGGTTCATTTTTCCGGCCGAGGATGATCATGCAATATGACAAAGGCAAGCACACCACCTTTTACCATCGTTATCATTTGGTATGGATCACCAAGTACCGCTTTAAGGTGCTGCATGGCGATGTACGCCTGCGCGTGCGGGACATCATCCGACAGGTTTGCGCGGAAAACCGGGTCGAGATCATCAAGGGGGTTTTGGCCCGAGACCATGTGCACGTGTTTGTGTCGATTCCGCCAAACCTGTCGGTCAGCGACCTGATGCGCAAGATGAAGGGACGGTCCTCACATAAAATCCAGATGGAATTCCCGCAGCTGAAAAAGCGCTATTGGGGAAAACACTTCTGGGGCAGGGGGTACTTTTCGACCACCAACGGTGCCATTACCGAACAGGTTGTACTTCAGTACCTGGAACAGCACTCAGACAAATCTACCGACGCCAGTCGGTAGTGGTTTAAAAATGCCGAACCCGGCCAAAGGCCGGGTCCGTGCTTCGTCGTGGATTAGGCTGTTACAATCACGCGACAACGGCGGTTATCAGACTGGTGCCGAGCACGGCCGCAGTTACAAGCATGCTTGCCACGAGCGCCCAGCAATCGGGAACCTTGTCCCTCCAATAGGTGTCCGCCTCATCGTGATCATGAGGTTCGACAAACGGGGTCATCGTCTTTGACTTTCTTTTCGAGCGGTTGAAGTGTTGCACAGTCCCGCTCCCGGACCGTATGAGGCGCCTCAATCGGCGGACCCGGCTCGTCGGATCCGCCTCTGGTCCGGTGAGGCGCTGAACCCGATATGGTCGTTGGCCGCCGCCATTGCAAGATTGTAAGAAAAACGTGATCGCAACCGGATGATTCCTTAAGTGTCACAGGGCCCTAAAGCCATGACGGGGCTTTGCGCATCGGCGACGGTCACACTGCAATGCGCACCGCAATGGCGCGCCAGGAGACCGGTCACATCATCGATCGCGGCGCCGAGGTCGCCCTCGCCATTGAACTGAACGGTAACCACCGCCCGGCGGGTCGCCGGGCCGACCAGGGAGCGGCCGTCCTGGCGCCAGTTCCAGCGGCGGCACAAGACCTTCGCGGCATCCGCATAGACCACTTCGCCCGCCTTTGGCGGATCGGGGCGGGGGTCGCCAGCGGCGGCCATGTCGAGAAACGTGTCTTCGGGCCGGGCGTAGCGAAAGGCAATGTCACCGTCGACGCGGTCCAGATCATCGGCGCCGCAGGGGAAGACATGGCTCATGGAGACGGAATTATAGGCATCGACGAAGGGGTTGATTGTCGGCAGCGGCCGGCCTGCGAGGGTATTCTTGATCAGCCGTTCCACGGAGCAACGGTAGGAGGTCTTCTTGACGCCGAATTGGCGATAGGCCCGGCGCCAAACGGCGATGCCTGGAATTTCGGAGAGTTGGCATGTGGCCCAGCGGTCCCGGACCGCCGCTTCGCGCCGGGCGATATCGGCTTCAAGGTCCTCATCACGCGCAGAGGCGATCGCCAGCCCCTCGGCCACGATCGCCGCCACGCGGAAATCCGGAAAGTCTTCAATCAGGTCTTGGATGTCGATGCGCATGGCCCCTGATAGCAAGCTGCGGCACGTGCGCAAACAGGCGATGCCGGGCGGTGCCGGCATCGCCGTTTTGATTTATCAGCAGGCGACCACCTGGGCGCGCCATTGCTCCAGCAGCTTGCAGGCCACATGCGGGGTCAGTTTCTGGAACCGCTGCAAGGTCGCCTGACGCTTGTCCGGACCGAGCCTGTAGCGCCACGGGCCGCATTTGAGCAGGTCCTGCACGGTCATCAAGGAGAGATCGCTGGCCCGGGACACGATCACGAAGGGGTCGGTGTCGGTGCGCACCAGCCAGTGCTTGGCGTCTTCCAGCGAGATGCCGCACAAGATGGAATAGACCGCCACCACATCGGCGAACCGGTCCTCGGCGGCGAGCCGACGCAGGGTCATCTCGTCGAGCTTGCCGGTGCGGGCGTCGGGCAGGGCGCGGGTCCAGGCGCTCTCAAAATCGTAGCGCGATAGCCAGAAGTCGTTGCTCATGCGTTGAGCGGCGATGCGCGCGGCATCGGAAACCTTGCGCAGGTCACCGATCTGGCCTTTTTCAATCAAGGCGGCGCGAACGGTCTCGCTGGCCGTCTCCACCAGTTTTTCGATGATTGCGTCGGGCACATCGGCGCGCTGGCCGATCTTCATCTGCAATTCTTCGTCACGTTGTGCGGAGTCCACCAGGATGGCGAAGCCGCGATCGGAAAAGCGGGCACCATGATTGTCGGCGACCCGATGGCGCACGCCGCTATTGCCGCGGGCGACGAGGACGTCGGTCACCTCTTCAGGCAAGACGTCGCGCCCGGCGATCGCCGTCAGGTGATCCTGGCCGAAGCGGGACGAGATCTCCACCAGATCCTGGTTGGTCAGCGCGACCGAATGGGTCAATACCGGTTTGGCGACCTGGATCTCGTCTTGAGCCAGCTTGCGGATAATGGCGTTCGGCGCCCGGCGCAGTTTGGCGATTTTTTCGGCGACATGGGCGCGGGTTTCCTGTTCCACCATGTCGGCAAGGCGGATGAGGACGGAATCATAGATGTCCATCTGCTCCTGCGAACAGGTTTCGCTGGTCAGCGAGAACAGGGTCGCCACATGGCGCATTAACTCGCTGCGGCGTTCGGCTGACGGTTCTTTTTCAAGGTCCTTGAAATTGACCAATTCGGATTTGATCGGCCCACTCATAATTGACGCTCCAATGCCTGATTTTCGTTACGGCCATTTCGTAGTGTTGGTAAGGCTAACGGCTAAAATTGTCGCAAACGTCAAATCGGGCCGCCCAATTTTCGGTCAAACTGCAGAAAAAGCAGCAATAATTTCGATAAAAATGTACCGTTCGGTGGCAAACCGTTGCACCCATTGATGTTGAGCCGGCCGGGACCTGGAATAGACGGGGAAATCTTTTGCATGAAAGAGCGCAAAAAAAATTCTGACTATAACGAAATTCGTTCAGGAGAGGTCGTGTTGCCGGTCGACCCGGCAGCCTTGCTGGCCGATGCGGGCGTGGTTTTCATCGGCCATGTGCGTACGCCATGGACCGAACGCAGCCATTGTCCGCGCAACAGTCTGCAGGCGGACAAGGTGTGCACCATTCATGTCGATGCGCCCTACCGGCCTGGGCTCACATCGGTGGAAAGCTGCTCCCACCTGATCGTGCTATACTGGATGGACCGGGCGCGCCGGGACCTGATCATCCAGGCGCCACGCCATGCCAATGGTGCCCGCGGCTGTTTCGCCTTGCGGACGCCGGTGCGGCCGAACCCGATTTCCCTTGCCGTGGTGAAACTGCATTATTGCGATCGGGAGGCCGGAACCTTGACCGTTAAGGGGATCGACTGCCTGGACGGGACACCGCTTGTGGACATCAAGCCCTATTTCGCGTCAACCGACAGTGTTGCCGAGGCCCATGTCGGCTGGCGGGACGCGCGCGGCAAGCCCTACGAGCCGGATTCTGGCCCTTCCGACCCGCTGTAATTCTGCAGTATGGTCAAAACTCGCTGTGTCATCGCGTGCGCCGCGCGGCACGCGGTGATGCGATGCAGACGCGGGACCTCAGTGGATTTGTTCTGCGTTCCCAGGGAGAGATCCCGGTGTCAGCATAACAGCATTTCATGCTGCAATGCGCACGGGATGACGGTGGTTTTTATATCGCTCAGTCGGTCGCAAGCCTAACGGCGCACCTTGACTTCAGCGCCTGCCTCCTCCGGTTCGTCGTCGACCAATTGCGGCGGGAACCCGGTGCCCCGCAACTCCGTGGCGCAGGCGTCTTCCAGGCGCTTGACGATCATCGACGACCAGGCGCGGGCGCCGTATCGGTGTGCGCCATCTTCAAAAATCTCCACGATCTTCGGCGACAATTCCAGGGGCACGCCGGCACGGGCGGCGGCATCTTCGAACAGTCCCATATCCTTCAAGACCAGATCCATGGTGAAGTTGATGTCGTAACTGCCGTTCAAGATGACCTGGCTTTCGGTCTCGTGGACGAAGGAATTGCCCGATGAAATGCGGATCGCCTCATAGGTGGTGTTGAGATCCATGCCGGCCTGTTTGGCAACGGTCAGGGCCTCGCCCAGGGCGACCAGATGTGCCGAGGCGAGATAATTCGTGACCACCTTCAAGACCGAGGCCGAACCGAGCGGTCCGGTATGCAGGATACGCCGGCCCATGGCGGTCAGGGCGGGCAGGGCCGTCTCGAACGCCGCCCGGTCGCCGCCGACAAATATGGCGATATTGCCGGTGGCAGCACGATGGCAACCGCCGGAGACGGGACTGTCGAGGGGCAGGGCGCCCTTGGCCGCCACGAGATCGGCCAGGCGTTGCACTTCGGCGGCATCGGTGGTGCTCATTTCCAGCCAGACCTTGCCGGCGGAGAGACCGGCCAGGATGCCGTCATCGGCCTCCATCACCGCGGCGCTTGCCGCCGGACTGGGTAGGCAGGTGATGATCAGGTCGACGGCTTCGGCCATCGCCTTGGGTGTCTCGGCCCAATGGGCGCCTTGTTGTAGAAAGGGCTCGGCGGCGGTGTTGTCGAGATCGCGCACGGTGAGGTCGAACCCATTGCGCAACAGGCTGCCGGCGAGCTTGCCGCCGACATTGCCGAGGCCGATGAAACCGATTTTCATGGTCGATGATCTCCGTTTTTCGTCCGACCGGTTGGCAATTGCATCGCGATTTACCGCGACACGACAGGCCGCAAGCGGCATCGGCGGTTAGGAATGCGACAGAAGCAGAAGCGGATCGACGCCGAACAGGTCCTCATGAACCCGCCACAAGAAGAGAACGTAAATCGCCAGGCCGATGATGACGGCGATCCAGGTGCGCCGATCGGTTGGGACGATCGCCCGACCGGCGATGATGGCGGCGAAGGGCAGGCGTGACGTGCGCGCCGTCATCCGCTCCCACTCCAACGGATCGATCGTTCGTTTCTTGCGGCGTTCCACCAGTGGCATGCCGGTGAAGGAAAACAATGCCAGAATGCCGAACAGGACCACCGAGACGAGGTCGCCATTGGGCGGGATGTGGCTTGCCGCCCACAGGCCGAAGCCCCACAGGACCGGATGGCGGGTGACGGCGACGATGCCCGGCCGATCCGGGTCCAGCCGACCGCGCATCAGGGCGACAGACATCGGATTGGGGCTGACGAAGCCGGGCGCGGCGAGCGCAAGGGCAATCGGCATGACCAATACCGGGACCCAGCTTGCCCAGGCGGCGGGGGTCCAAAGACCGATATAGGGCGCGCGGAAGGCGGCCCAGAACAACCATATCATCAGGGCGAGTGAGAGAACCGAATAACCGATCAGGTAGGCGCGCTCGCCGAAGCGGTCGACCAGCCACGGCTTGACCGGAGGCCGCGGCGGTACCGCGTGGCCGACAAAGAACAGGGCGAGGGCAAGGAGAAATTCGGTCATCGGGCGGATCCGTTGCGGACCGGGCCGATTTACTCGGCGCTTCACCGAACCACAAGCGGAATTTATCCGCGCCGGCGCCAAGCGGTCAGCGCAGGTGCAGATTGGATCCGGAGCTTTTTCATAGACAGAATTGCGTCCGGACTGGCCACGATCACACTGCATTTAGGTCGATTAAGGGTATTTTCATGCGGGGTTGCGAAGGTGGGTGCGCTCCATGCCGAAGATGCGGCAAACCATCTTTTTACGGCAGATTGGACGCAGGTGTATGGGTGCAGTGCGCCCATCTTTATCCTCCGCAGCACCAATATTACCGGTCTGTGAAGCGCTGTTTCTTCAAATATTACGGGGTATGCCGTGTCGGACATACAGGCGGAAGACCATAAAAGGCCGAAAATCGGTATTGTGGCACAGGAAGGCGCAATCGTTTTCACATGGTCGAAGACCAAAGCGGTGTTGGATGCGAGCGACGCGGACATCGTCTACTTCACCGAGCGCCCCACCAACAGGATCCCCCGGCGCCTGGCCAATGTGCCGTCCGGTCTCATGTGGCGGATCTTGTCGAGCATCGATGAGCGGTTGGCCGGCTATGATCCGGAGATCTACGATCCGCCGTCATCCATCGACCTGGAGTGCCGGTTCGAACGCTTTTACAAGCAATTCCCGCAAGCGGAGATCGACAAGATCAAGGCGGAAAAGGTGGATATCCTGATCCGGCTGGGCGGACCGGGAATTTACAAGGGCGCGTTTTTATATTCCGCTCCGCTCGGTGTCGTTTCCATTCACCATGGTGACGACAGCGCCTTCCGGGGCGGTCCGCCGGGATTTTGGGAGGTTATCAAGGGCGCCGATGAATGCGGGTTCATTGTGCAGCGCCTGACCGAGACATTGGACGGCGGGATTATTCTTGCCCGGGGTCATGTGAAGAACACGATGAGCGCGACCGCCAATAAAATGGCCTTATACGCCAAAGCCGACGAAGCGTTGGCCGAAGTCGTCGGCCATGTGGTTCGAACCAGAAACCTGCCCGAAAGCCTGCCCGCGGCCGAGGCGCTGGGGCCGATTTATAAGCGGCCGAGAATAGCCAATATGCTGCGCTATATCGCCATCTGGCGGTTTCGGCGGGGCAGCTAATGCACGGCGCGTTCCATAGGGTTCGATACGAATAGTGGGACTGACTGCAAGACCTGATCTGTGACGCCGTTTTTCCACAACACGCATTAGAACTCCTTTTCGGCGAGTTCTCGAAAAGCGTCGGGGACGGATCGGTGTCCACCCAAAGCCACCGAGCCATAGGCCACCGCCTGGCGGCCGAAACGATCGCGGATCGCATCGACGGCGCGGTCGGCCAGCCAGCGGGCGGCGCCGCGCCTGGAGCCCGGGCGGCGGCAATCGTCATCGGCGGCCAGGGGCAGTTCCAATTGCAGAACGGCGTCCGTCTGCAGATGCGAGACCGAAATGCCGAGCAGGGATAAGGTGCGCTCGCCGGGATGGTCGGCGAGGGCCGCGCGGACCAGGTCCTCGGCGATCTCAGCCAATGTGTTGGTCGCCGATATCGCCGCCGGCAGGGTGATCGACCGGGTCACGGAGCGCAGGTCGGCGAAACGCACCCGCACGGTGACCGTGCGGCCGGCCCGGGATTTGGCGCGCAGCCTGGTGGCCACCCGGTCGGCGAGATGGCGCAAGGTCGGTACGATGGTCTCCGGCGTTGCCGGCCGGCGGCCGAGCGCCGATTGGGAGCCGACGGAACGGGCGCGGTTGCCGGTGACGACCCGGCGCCGATCACGGTTTTGCGCCAGAGCCTCCAACTTGCCGCCGATCGCCTGGCCGAGCAGGCCTTCCAACGAGCGGCCGGGCGTGGCGGCGAGTTCGCCGATGGTGGTGACGCCAATTTCGGCAAGCCGTGCCTTGGTGACCGGGCCGATGCCCCAGACCAGGTCGACCGGCAAGGGCTCCAGGAAGGCGCGTTCGCGGTCGGGATCGACCACTACCAGGCCGTCGGGCTTGGCAACCTGGGACGCGATTTTCGCCAGATGCTTGGTGCGCGCGACGCCGACGGAGATCGGCAGGCCGATCTCGTCGCGTACTCGGCGGCGGATCTCCACCGCCATCTCGGCCGGTGAGCCGAATAGATGCTCTGAGCCGGCGACATCGGCGAAGGCCTCGTCGATGGAGATGCGCTCCACCAGGGGCGTGAAATCGCCAAGCACGCCGATCGCCGCGTCGCCAAGGCGCTGATACTGAGAAAAATTTCCGCTGACGAAATGCAGGTCCGGGCAAAGCGCCCGCGCCCGCCGCCCCGGCATGCCGCCATAAACACCATAAGCCTTGGCCTCATAGGATGCCGCCAAAACCACGCCGCCACCAACCGCAATCGGCCGGCCGCGCAGCGACGGGTCGAGGAATTGCTCCACGGAGGCATAGAAAGCGTCGAGATCGGCATGCAGGACGGTGGCGGTGGCTGGCATGGCTGCGGGGCGCGAATTGTGATAAGAACATAAGAGGAACAAATTGGGGCGGAGTCAAGGCCGATACGCTTAACGGACCGCCGCATATCCCCCCGCCGTCGGCGTGGTCACGATCACCGCTTCGCCGGCTTTGAGCACCGTCTGGTCGCAGCCTTTCAGCTTTTCCAATGTGCCGTCCAATCGCCGCACATGGGTGGCGCCGGGTTCTCCGTCTTCGCCGCCCTTCAGCCCGTGCGGGGCGACGGTGCGGTGGGAGGATAATATCGCGCAGGCCATCTCCTCTAAAAACCTTATGGTGCGCTTGGTGCCGTCGCCGGCGGTCCATTTGCCCTTGCCGCCGGAGCCGTCGCGAATGTGGAAATCCTCCAGGAGTACGGGGAAGCGGTATTCCAGGATTTCCGGGTCGGTGAGGCGGGAATTGGTCATGTGGACGTGGACGCCCGACGTGCCGCTGAAGCCGTCGCCGGCCGGCGAGCCGGAGCAGATTGTCTCGTAATATTGGTAAGTGTCGTTTCCGAAAGTGAGGTTGTTCATGGTGCCCTGCGAGGCGGCCATGGCGCCCAGCGCGCCGAACAGCACATTGGTGACATGCTGGCTGGTCTCCACATTGCCGGCGACGACGGCGGCGGGATATTCAGGCCGCAACATGCTGCCGTCGGGAATGACAATATTTATCGGTCGCAGGCAGCCGGCATTCATCGGAATATCGCCCTCGACCATGACCCGGAAACTATAGAGAACCGCCGCCCGGGTCACCGGTTCGGGCGCGTTGAAATTGGTGTTCTGCTGCGGCGAGGTGCCGGTGAAATCCACCGTCGCGGTGCGGTTTTCCTTATCGACGGTGATCTTGGCCCTGATCGTCGCGCCCTGGTCGGTGGTGTGGCTGAATTCAGAATCGGTTAATACGTCGAGCACCCGGCGCACGCATTCGGCGGCATTGTCCTGGACATGACCCATATAGGCCTCCACCACGGGAAGCCCGAAATGGGCGACCATTTTGCGCAATTCGTGGACGCCCTTTTCGTTGGCGGCGATCTGCGCTTTCAGGTCGGCGACATTCTGATGCACGTTGCGCACGGGATGGGGATGGTCGGTGAGCACGTCGATCAACGCCTGCTCGCGGAACCGGCCCTGATCGACCAGTTTGAAATTGTCGAACAGAACCCCCTCTTCGTCGACATTGGTGGCGAGCGGGGTCATGGAGCCGGGCGCGGTGCCGCCGACATCGGCGTGGTGGCCGCGGGCGGCGACATAGAACAGGATCTCGGAATTATCGTCGTTGAAGACCGGGGTGACGACGGTGATATCGGGCAGGTGGGTGCCGCCATTATAGGGGGCGTTCAGGGCGTAGACGTCGCCCGGTTTTATTGCGCCCTGGTTCTGGGCGATGATGGCTTCGACCGAGCGGTCCATGGAGCCCAGATGCACCGGCATGTGGGGCGCGTTGGCGACCAGCAATCCGGTATGATCGAAGACGGCGCAGGAGAAATCGAGCCGCTCCTTGATATTCACCGAATAGGCGGTGTTCTGCAGGGTCACGCCCATCTGTTCGGCGATCGACATGAAGAGATTGTTGAAGACTTCCAACATCACCGGGTCGGCATGGGTGCCGATCGCTTCGGCACGGGCTTTTTCGACCGCGCGGGTCATGACCACGTGGTCCTTGGCGGTGATTTCGGCGCGCCAGCCCGGTTCCACGACGATGGTCTGATGCGGCTCCATGATCAGGGCCGGGCCGGCAATTCCCTGGCCGGGGGCCAGATCGGCGCGCAGATAGACCGGCGCGTCATGCCATTCGCCACCGGAATAAAAGCGGATGTCAGTGTGTTTGCCGGGATCAGCGGCGCTGACGGGGAGGTCCGGCTCGATGATCTCGGCGCCGCCGCCGATTGATTCCACCTCAATTGCTTCGGCCACGATCGGCTTATCTTCAAAGACGAAGCCGAATTGCTTCTTATGGGCGGATTCGAAGTCGGCGATCATCGCTGAGATTGCGCCGAAGGGGACGGCAATCGGCGTGTCGGTGCCGTCATAGCGCAGATGGGCGCGGGGTTCGCAGCGCATGTCGGCGTCGGCGATGCCCTGGCCGCGCAGTTCCGCCTGGGTTTCCGCCGTGAGGATTTCGACGGTCATTCTCATATCGGCGAGCAGGGCCTCATCGAGAATCCGGGCGACGGTCCGCGAGCGGCCGGCGCGGATATCGGCAAGCCCCATGCCGTAAGCCGACAGAATGCCGGAATGGGGATGGATCATAACGGTCTTCATGCCCAGCGCGTCAGCAACCAGGCAGGCATGCTGGCCGCCGGCTCCGCCAAAGCAGGTCAGCGCATAATCAGTGACGTCGTAGCCGCGCTGCACGGATATCTTCTTGATGGCATTGGCCATATTGTCGACGGCGATCGACAGGAAACCGTCGGCGACCGCTTCGGCGGTCCGGCCGTCACCGATGGTTGCCGCCAGGTCATCAAAGGCGGCGCGAACGCTCGCCACATCGAGGGGCTGGTCCTGGCTCGGTCCGAAGATTTTTGGGAAGAAGTCCGGCTGCAGCTTGCCGACCATCAAATTGGCGTCGGTGACCGCCAGCGGTCCGCCGCGGCGATAGCATTTGGGGCCGGGATTGGCGCCGGCGGAATCGGGGCCGACGCGAAAGCGGCTGCCGTCGAAATGCAGGATCGATCCGCCCCCCGCCGCCACCGTGTGGATGCGCATCATCGGCGCCCGCATGCGCACGCCGGCGACCTCGGTCTCAAAGGCGCGCTCGAATTCACCGTCATAATGGGAGACATCCGTGGAGGTGCCGCCCATGTCGAAACCGATGACCTTGTCGAAACCGGCCATGCGCGAGGTTTCCACCGCGCCGACCACGCCGCCGGCCGGACCGGACAGGATGGCGTCCTTGCCCTGGAACAAATCGGCGGCGGTGAGGCCGCCCGACGACATCATGAACATCAGTCGGCAGTCGCTGTTTTCAGTGTCGAGATCGGCGGCGACGCGGCTGACATAGCGGCGCAGGATCGGCGACAGATAGGCGTCGACGACGGTGGTGTCGCCGCGGCCGACCAGCTTCATCAGCGGCGAGACTTCGTGAGATACGGAAACCTGCGTGAAGCCAATGTCGCGGGCGATCACTGCGATCGCCTGCTCGTGCGCGGGGAAGGCATAGGCGTGCATGAAGACGATGGCGATTGCGCGGATGCCGGCATCATAGACCGCCTGCAGATCGGCGCGCACAATATCTGCGTCGGGTGCCGCCTCGACGGTGCCGTCGGCGCGCACCCGTTCGTCGACCTCGACGACCCGTTCATAAAGCAGTTCCGGCAGGATGATCTCCTTGGCGAAGATATCCGGCCGCGCCTGATAGCCGATGCGCAGGGCGTCATGAAAGCCACGGGTGATCACCAGCGCGGTCCGGTCGCCTTGGCGCTCCAATAGAGCGTTGGTGGCGACCGTGGTGCCCATCTTGACCGCGGCAATGTCGACCGCGGGGATCGGCGCGCCGGCCGCGACACCCATCAGGTCGCGAATACCCTGCAAGGCGGCATCATCATAGGCTTCCGGATTGTCGGACAAGAGCTTGTGGGCACGGATATCGCCATCAGGGGCGCGGGCGACGATATCGGTAAAGGTGCCGCCGCGATCAATCCAGAAATCCCATGCACCTGCTGTCATTGAAGTCCTCTTTCGTTTTAAGGCCCGACGATGCCGATTGGTTTGTTTGTGATGCATTTACGGCCGACATGGCAAGGAAAAGCTGACAGGATCCATCAAGACAGGTATCGGCCGTGCCGATCCCCGGAGAGATACTTGGCCATCCTTTCCGATTCTTAAGGGCTCTTCACAGCATTTCAGCCGCACTTTTCCCTATCGACGCCAGCGGGGACTCACATAAACTGGGTGCCATGGCGATTTGGGATACTTTGTCCGGTTTGGTTTCGGCCGTGGGCTCGGGTGGATCGGCTTTGCTCGACCGGCTGTCGGCGGCGCTTGGGTCTTTGGGGGGCGGCAACCGGCAGCGTTCGATCGCCTTTACGGTGGCGATGATCGCGCTTTCGGCGAAGATGGCCAAGGCCGACGGCGTGGTGACGGTGGATGAAATCGCCGCCTTCAAGGAATTGTTCGACGTGCCGGCCGGCGAGGAGCGCAACGTGGCGCGGCTCTTCAATCTCGCCAAGCAGGACGTGTCCGGCTACGAGGCCTATGCGCAGCGCATCGCCGACCTTTATCCCGACGACGACGAGACGCTCGGTGACATCATTGACGGCTTGTTTCACATCGCCAAGGCGGACGGCTATGTGCACGAGGCGGAACTCGCCTATCTGGAAAATGTGGCGCATTTGTTCGGCCTGGACGACCGCAATTTCGATCAGATCAAGGCGCGCCATGTGCGGGCCGACAAGCTCGATCCGTATAATGTGCTCGGCGCGCCGCGGGATCTCGACGATAAGGCGATCCGGCAGCATTACCGGCGGCTGGTGGCCGAAACCCATCCCGACCGGCTGATCGCCCGGGGGGTGCCGGAGGAATTCGTGCGCATCGCCAATGACCGGCTGGCGGTCATCAATGCGGCCTGGGACCAGATCGCGGCCGAGCGCGGTTTGAAATGACCCGGCCGCAATGCCGGATCGCGGCGGACTTCCAAGCGTCGCCCAATCATGGGGCGAGGGCTGCCGGCGCAGCCGTCGACATCCTGCTTCTGCACTATACCGGCATGCCCGATGCCGACGAGGCGCTTGCCTGGCTGTGCAATCCGAAGTCCCAGGTCTCGTGCCATTACTTTGTTCATGAAGATGGGCGGGTGGTTCAGCTCGTGGATGAAGACCGGCGGGCATGGCATGCGGGCAAGGGGTCTTGGCGGGGCGAAACGGATATCAATTCCCGGTCGATCGGCATTGAGATCGTCAATCCGGGCCACGAATTCGGCTATCGATCCTTTCCCGAACCGCAGATCGAGGCGGTGATTGCGCTGGCCAAGGATATTTGCGGGCGATGGACGATCCCGCCGGACCGGGTGCTCGGCCATTCCGACGTGGCGCCGGAGCGTAAAGAAGATCCCGGCGAATTGTTTCCGTGGCGTCAATTGGCGGATGCGGGGCTGGCGCTTGCGGTCACGCCGGCGCCGATCCGGCCTGGCAATGTGATCCAGCCCGGCGCCGTCGGGCCGCCGGTCGCGGCCTTGCAGGCCATGCTCGGTGATATCGGCTATGGCTGCCCGGAAAGCGGCGTCTATGATGATCTGACCAAAGCCGTGGTGACGGCCTTTCAGCGGCGCTTTCGGCCCGAGCAGGTCGACGGGATCGCAGATATCTCCACGCTGGAGACGATCCGGGCGGTTTTGCAAGCCGATGGGGCGGCGTGACGGGCGATTGGTCATTGCCTATGATACGTGGTTCCCAATATCCTCCACAGTCATTCCCGCGAAAGCGGGAATCCAGGGCAAAACAAAGGCTTACATTTGTAATCCTGGATTCCCGCTTTCGCGGGAATGACAATCGTATTTGTATCCGATTGGAGGCTACGAAAGGTTAGCGCCCGCCGTTGTTACAGCGCCCCGGCCAATAGATCGACCAGCAATCGGGCGGCGAAGGGGCTGATATGGCCGGCGTCGGCGTAGAGCGACTGGCCATCCCGGGTCAGCGGGCAGATCCGGTCGTCGCACAAAATTTCGTGGGGCCGGATCACCGTCACCCCATCGGTGGCGGCGGCCTTTGCCAGAATGGCGTCGGCAAAACGCTGCTGTGCGTCGGCTTGTGATCGCGGCATGCCGGTCGGCAGGGTACGGCCGGCAAGGGCGGCGCGGGCCAGGCGCAGGGGCGGATCGAACTGGAAATGCGGCAGGTTGGCGATGATCGTTACCCGCTTGCCCGCCGATACCAGCTCAGACGCCAGCGTTCCAAGAGACCCGGACGCCCGGGCCTCGAAGGCGGCGTTTTCGGCATCGGTCCACGGGCCGCGCGGATCGGTGTCGCGGCCGTCATTATTGCGGCGAAGCCGGAAATAATTCGTCGACCACAATCCGTGCAGGAACACGTGATCGATTGGCGAGGCCAGCACGAATTCCCGCACCAAATCGTTGAAGACGCCGCATTGGCGGCCCTTGCGATAGGCATCGTCGAAGACGCCGGGTAGCGGCTTGCAGGCCGACCAGGTGGTGACGTAACCGGCGACCTTCTTCCGCTTTGCGGCGATCTCGATCGCCGGCTGGATGGCGGCGGCTGTTGAATCGCCCCACAGCAGAAAGGTCGGTTCGGCATCGGGATCGCCGATCTTGCAGGCGATTTCGGGAATTTTCGCTGCATCCTGCGCAGCGATCATGGTCGGCGCCAGGCGTAGGCAATGGCGGCCCATTCCGGTGCGCCAGTCCTCCTTGGCGTTGACGAAGGCATGAATGCGTTCACCGTGGCGCTGCGGCAGGCCCTCCGTCCAGTCGCCGACCAGGGTTACGGCGATCAGTCCGACCACGATGGCGGCGCTGGGTTTGACCAGAGACCGCAGATCCGGGCAAAGGGCCTTGCGGCGGAAGGGCAGTTCCACAAAGCGCCATGACAGGGTTGCGAGCCCTATGGAAACCGCGATCGCGGCCCAGGCCTGGGTCTCGGTTAATCGTTCGGCCTGGATCATCTTCCCGTAAACGAAGACCGGCCAATGCCACAGATAAAGCGAATAGGAAATCAAGCCGATGAAAACAACCGGCTTCAAGGCGAGCAATCGGCCGGTGGCCGTAGGCGTTCCGCTGCCCGACCAGATCAGGAGGGCCGACCCAAGAACCGGAGGCACGGCGCCGAGGCCGGGAAAGGGGAGGTCGCCGGATTGGAACGCCACGGCCCAGATGATCAATCCGACGCCGACGATGCTGGCCACTTCCGCGATCACCGCCGAACGCGGCCTCGGAAACGCGCCCAGCGCGATCAAGGCGCCGACGGCAAGTTCGAAGGTCCGCACATGGGGCATGAAGAAGGCCCGCGCCGGATTGGCATAAGTGGACCACAGGGCGGCGATGAACGACAGACCTGCGATAATCGCCACCATCGTCACGAAGCGGCCCTTGAACCAGCGCAACGTGGCCACCATCATCAGCGGGAACAGGAGATAGAATTGCTCCTCGACCGCCAGCGACCATGTATGCATCAGCGGCTGGGTGTCGGCGGCGTCGGCGAAATAGTCGGTCTTGTCGGCGAGCGTGAAGTTGGAGACGAATAACAGCGTGCCGCGCAGGTGGTAATTGTAGTTTTTGAGTTCGTTGGGAAAAAGCAGCCACAGGGCAAAGGCCGTGGTTGCGAAGAGCATGGCGAACAGGGCCGGGAAAATACGCCGGATGCGGCGCTCGTAGAAGCGGGCGAGGCGAAACGTGCCGCGGTCGATCTCGCCGGCGATAATGCGGGTGATCAGAAAGCCGGATATGACGAAGAAGATATCGACACCCACATAGCCGCCGGCAAAGCCCGCCAGATGGGCGTGATAGAAGACCACCGCCAGCACGGCGACGGCCCGCAACCCGTCAATGTCGGCGCGATAGCCGGTATCGGCCTGCCAGGGCAGGAGCGGCGTGGAACCTGGCGATGAAGTGCGGGCGGAATGTTCGTCCATGGATGCGCGGCACCGGCTTTCGGTGCGGCGGGACATAGCAGGTGGCGGATATGAATGCCAGCGCCGAGGCAGCCGGCATGCGCGGGTTACCCGATTTCCCGGTCAAACAAGTCCACGGTCCGTTGCCAGGCCAGTTTCGATGCTTCGGGATGAAAGCTCGGGCGTTGATCGCAGTGGAAGCCGTGGCCGGCGCCCTCATAGACGAAAATGTCGCATTCCGGCCGCTTGGACTTGACCGTCTCCACATTGCTCATGGGGATGCCGTGGTCTTCGGTGCCATAATGCAATTGGGTCGGGCAGCGCGGTTTTTCATCGGCGAAATCCTGGATGCGGCCGCCATAGAAGCCGGAGGCCGCGGCAATACCGTCGATCCGGGTGGCGGCGAGGAAGGCCACCACACCGCCCAGGCAGAAGCCGACGATCCCCACTTTGCCGGCGCCGGCAACCGAGGCGCGGGCGGCATCGGTATCCAGGATGAAATGATCGAAATTCGCCTTCGGAATGAAGCCGCGGGCGATCGCAATTTCCCCCGGTGAATAGCCGGACTGAAAGTCGCGCTCGATGCGGTCGAACAGGGCCGGCGCGACCGCCACGTAGCCGAGATCGGCGAGCCGATCGCAGATGGACCGGATGTGGTCGTTGACGCCGAAAATTTCCTGAATGACGACGATGGCGCCGCGCGGCGCATCGGAGGGGTCCGCGCGATAGGCGCCGAAACCATGGCCGTCGGCGGCGGTGAGGGTCAGCATCGTGCCCATGATGCGCGGTCTCCGTGTGAACAATCCGTGAGAAGCGGCCGGAGCATGGCACGGCCAGACCGGAATGCAAACGACAATGTCGCCACGCCCAACGCGGAAGCCGCAATCACGACGCGGCGTGCGGATCGTTGTCGGGCGTCACAACCAAGGCGCAGCCATCGGCGCGGACGATATCCCCCGTCATCGCCGGCTCGACACACGCGGCTTGGTGTCGGATCCGCCGCCACGGGAGCCAGCCCTGGGGTGCAATCGATGGTCGTGCCGGCCAAATCGCGGATCTGCCTGGACCGGTCCATTGCTCGGCAGCCTTTGAATTCCGCCGCCTGGCCGGCGGGATTGACCGGCTGCCGGTCGGACTTCAACGCATCCTGGTTTCCATCGAGGCCTGCAATTTGTCGTTTATTTCGCGGCGCATGAGGCAATTGACCGGAATTGTTGCCTCGTCGACTTGACGTATCGCCCGTAAATTCCCTAATGCAGGATTTGCCAGTCGGCCGGACGGCCGCCTCGCCGGGATTTTCGGCGGGGAGGAAAGTCCGGGCTCCAGGGAAACACGGTGCCGGGTAACGCCCGGCGGGGGCGACCCCAGGGAAAGTGCCACAGAAAGCAAACCGCCTCGGGCCGCGGTCCGGGGTAAGGGTGAAAGGGTGGGGTAAGAGCCCACCGCGCCTTCGGCAACGCGGGCGGCATGGTAAACCCCACCGGGAGCAAAACCGAATAGGGGTGGCGCAGCGGGTACTCCCGCTAGCCGGTTTCTCGGCCAGTCGCCCGGGTTGGTTGCAGGAGGCGTTCGGCAACGGGCGTCCCAGATGAATGGCCGTCACGTCGTCCGGTACATGCCGGCCGGCCCTACAGAACCCGGCTTACAGGCCGGCTGGCAATTATCCTGAGAATTGGCGCTCGTCGCGCCGATGTTGTGTCAAAGCCGGACGGACGCGGTGCGTAGTGGCGTGCCGGCCAGTGGTCAAAACGCAGGTCGCACGGGCGTTTCCCGCGCCTTGCCCGGTCACTTTCAATGGCCGGCCGACGCGGCTGATCCCATCTTAATGCAGGTTGCAAACGCGTTGTTAAGGCTAACGCGGTTCAATGAAGACAATGCTGTGTATAGATGTCTTTCCACCGGTCGACTCCATTGACGCCCAGATAATCCCATGGTATCCCATTTTCTCCCGGAATTGGACGGGGCCAAGCAGGTTTTGAAGCGCTTGCGACCCACTCGCAATCGACTTTGGATAGCTGGATCGATCTACTTTGGCGTGCGGTATCGGACCGGCGATGGCTATCAATCGAGCTGCTTGCCCCGACAGGTAAGTAAGCCGGACGAGGAAATCGATGCAGGGTTTCGTGTCCAACTACACGAAGAAGGTGGATGCGAAGGGACGGGTTTCGGTCCCGGCGGCTTTCCGCGCCGCATTGGCGCGCGACGGTTTCGAAGGTCTTTATTGCTATCCGTCCCTGGATATGAAGGCGGTGGATGCGGGCGGCAACGGCCTGCTGGGCCAGATCGAGCGGCGGCTGGCGCTGTTCGAATCCTTCACCGAAGAGCACGATTTTCTGTCGACCGCCTTTTACGGCATGAGCGAGTTGATCAACATCGACGGCGACGGCCGGATTGTGCTGACGCCGACGATCAGGGACTGTGCCGGCATCGACAATCAGGTGACCTTTGTCGGACAGGGCTACAAGTTCCAGATCTGGGAACCGGGCAAGTTCGCCGAACACAGCGCCGAGGCGCGCAACCGGGCGCTCGCCATGCGCCGGTCCATGGGCCGGGCCGCATTGACACCGGATACCGTGTCATGACGTCGGGCGTATCCCATACGGGTCAGGGGCCGGCGGCGCATGTGCCGGTCATGCTGGACGAGGCCCTGGCGGCATTGGCGCCGCAAGATGGCGAGGTGATCGTCGACGGCACGTTCGGCAATGGCAGTTACAGCGCGGCGATCCTTGCCGCCGCCGATACCCGCGTGATTGCGATCGACCGGGATCCGACGGCGATTGCTGCCGGGCGCGAGATGGCCGCGCAATCGGATGGCCGGCTGACACTGATGTGCGGTCGCTTTTCGGAGCTCGATCGTTTGGCTGGCGAGGCAGGCCATCCTCAATTCAACGGCGTCGTTTTGGATGTCGGCGTTTCCTCCATGCAGCTCGACCAGGCCGAGCGCGGGTTCTCGTTCCGCGCCGACGGGCCGCTCGATATGCGCATGGAAGGCGCCGGGACCAGCGCCGCTGACATCGTCAATACAATGCCGGCAAAGGATTTGACCCGGGTGCTTTATGCCCTGGGCGAGGAGCGGCGGGCCGGCGCCATTGCAAGGGCAATCGTCGACGATCGACGGCGGCAGCCATTTACGCGCACCCGGCAATTGGCCGATCTGGTGGAGCGGGTGGTCGGCCGGCGGGCCGGCGACCGGATCCATCCGGCGACCCGGACCTTTCAGGCGTTGCGTGTTTTCGTCAATCGCGAGCTACAGGAATTGGCCGAGGCGCTGGCGGCGGCGGAGCGGTGCCTGCGCGAGGGCGGCCGCCTGGTGGTGGTCGCGTTTCACAGCCTGGAAGACCGGATCGTCAAACGCTTTCTTGCCGAGAGGTCGAAAAAGACCGCCGGCGGCTCCCGACATCAGCCGGAAGCAACTGGTCCCATGCCGTCATTCACCTTGTTGACCCGACGGCCCGTGACCGCCGGCGCCGCCGAAGTGGCGGCCAATCCGCGGTCCCGCTCGGCGAAGCTTCGGGCCGCCATCCGCACGGCCGGGCCGGCCCATAACGTCGATTATCGTTCACTTGGATTGCCGGTGTTGCCGGAATTCGCCGCCTCGGAGAGTGCCGTATGAACCGGATTGTCAATATCCTGCTCGTCGTCTTGATGATTATCGGCGCCGCCGCCGTCTACGACATGAAATACGAGGCGGAAATCGCCGCCGAACGTGTGGCCGACCTGAGGGCACAAGTGGTCCGGGAGCGCGAGGAGATATCGCTCTTGAAAGCGGAGTGGAGCCTGCTCAACCAGCCGGCGCGGCTGCAGAAACTGGTCGACCGCTATCATCAATTTCTGGAGTTGGAGCCCGTGGATGTCCGCCAGATCTTGGCGATCGAGGAACTGCCGGCACGGCCGCTCGACCTGAGGCCATTCGCGCCCGGTCCGCGGCTTGGCGGCTTGGCAAGCGACGCCGGCCGCGCGGTGCAGTGAGGAGCAACGACATGGTGCCCTGGATCCGGCGGATAATGCAAAAGGAAGGACGACTGGGCGTCGTCGATGATGTCTGCGCCGCCGAGACCGGCGCCGTCGGCCGCGTCTCCATCGCCATTCTCGCCTTTACAATCGTCTATATGACCATTGCCGGCCGGCTGGTCTATCTGGCGATGATCGAGGACCAGCCCAGTATCGCCTTCAGGACCGCCAGCCAGATGGTCGCCGCGGCGCGTCCTGATCTGGTGGACCGCAACGGCGAAGTTCTGGCGACGGATATCAAGACCGCCTCGCTCTATGCCGAACCGCGCCGGATTCTGGACGTGGACGAGGCGATCGAGGCGCTGGCCAGCGTGTTGCCGGAACTCGACAATCCGACGATCCGCGCCCGCTTGTCGAGCAATGCCGGTTTCGTATGGCTTAGGCGGGAATTGACCCCGGACCAGCAAACCGCGATCCACCGGTTGGGCATTCCCGGATTCGGCTTCGTTTCGGAAAGCCGGCGGTTCTATCCCGGCGGCTCGGTGGCCGGGCATATCGTCGGCCATGTCAATGTCGACAATCAGGGGATTGCCGGGCTGGAGAAATATCTCGACAGCCAGGGGCTGGCGGATCTGCAGAATTTCGGCCTGGCGGTCAATCGGGAACTCAAGCCGGTGCGCCTGTCGATCGATCTGCGGGTTCAGCACGTGGTGCGCGACGAGTTGGCGCGGGCGATGGAGCGTTACAAGGCGATCGCGGCGGTCGGTATCGTGATGGACGCCCATACCGGCGAGGTCGTCGGCATGGCCTCCCTGCCGGACTACGATCCCAACGAACCCTCGCAGGCGCTGGAGCCCGACCGCATGAACCGGGCGACGGCCGGGGTGTTTGAATTGGGCTCGGTGTTCAAGACGTTCACGACGGCGATGGCGCTCGATTCGGGCCGGGTTTCGATCAAGGATTCCTTTGATGCACGCAGACCGATCCGTGTTTCCTCCTTTACCATCAACGACTTCCATGCCAAGCGCCGGATATTGAGCGTACCGGAAGTGTTCATCTATTCCTCCAATATCGGCACCGCCAAGATGGCCGGCCGGGTCGGCGTCGACGGCCATCGCTCCTATATGAAGCGTTTTGGCATGCTGAACGCGATCGCAACGGAACTGCCGGAAGTCGCCCCGCCATTGACGCCGCGCAAATGGTCGGAACTGGCATCGATGACTATTTCGTTCGGTCATGGCCTGTCGGTCTCGCCGATGCATGCGGTGGTGGCCACCGCGGCCTTGATGAATGGCGGCCGGCTGATCCCGCCAACCTTTTTTCCACGCGACCGGGCCGAGGCGGACCGCGTAGCGCGTCAGGTCGTTAGTCGCGAGACCAGCGACCTGATGCGCTATTTGTTCCGTCTCAATGTGGAGCGCGGCTCCGGACGGCGCGCGGAAGTGGAGGGCTACCGGGTCGGTGGCAAGACCGGCACGGCGGAAAAGGTTGTCAACGGCCGCTATGCCCGGTCCAAGCGGTTCAATTCGTTTTTGTCAGCCTTCCCCATGGATGATCCGCGCTACGTGGTCCTGGTGGTGCTTGACGAACCAAAACCGGAAAAGAAGGGGGTCGGCGCCACGGCGGGCAGGAATGCCGGCCCGACCGTATCGAAAATAATCCGGCGGATCGGACCGATGCTCCGCATTTCGCCGAATTTCGACGATACCGAAGTCGTCGCGGTTTCCTATCGCTGATTGGCACCGGCAATGAGAGACCGTTTTCCGCAACGCACAACCAGGCTTCAGCGAGGGGAATGCGACTTGGCGACCTAATTCCTAGTCTCGATCTTTCCGACGACATGGCGGCGATCGACATTGCCGGACTGACGGCTGACAGCCGGACGGTCCGGTCGGGCTATCTGTTTGCCGCCTTGCCGGGCAGTTCCGTGGACGGCATGCGCTTTGCGCCGCAGGCGGTCGAGCAGGGCGCCGCGGCCATCTTGGCGCCCGATGGCGGCGCGCCGGGCGATGACCTCCCGGTGCCCGTGGTCCGTTGCGGGGATCCGCGGGCGGCTTTGGCCCATGCGGCGGCCACCTTTTACCGCCGCCAGCCGGAAGTCATGGTCGCCGTCACCGGTACCAACGGCAAGACCTCGGTGGTCGCCTTTTTGCGACAGATCTGGCAAAGCGCCGGGTACGAGGCGGCGAGCCTCGGCACGATCGGCGTGGTAACCGCGGACGGCGCCCGTTCGGGCGGCCTGACGACACCGGACCCGGTGTCGCTGCACCAAACCTTGAGAGACCTCGCCGACGAGGGCATTACCCATGCGGCAATCGAGGCATCCAGCCATGGATTGGCGCAGCGGCGTCTCGACGGGGTGCGAATAAAGGCGGCGGCATTCACCAATATCTCGCGGGACCATCTGGACTATCACCCGACCTTTGAGGATTACCTTTCCGCCAAGCTGCGCCTGTTCACCGATCTTCTGCCGGCGGATGGGATTGCGGTCGTCGATGCCGATGAGGCCCATGCGGAGGCGGTGGTCGAGGCCGCCCGATCGCGCGGTCAAAGGGTGTTCACCGTGGGCGAGGCGGGGGATGATATCAAAGTGCTTGGCCTTCAGATTTCGGGCTATGAGCAGCATCTGACCGTGTCCCATGACGGACGGCGCCATTGGATCCGGTTGCCGTTGGCCGGGCGGTTCCAGGTATCGAATGCGCTGATTGCCGCCGGCCTGGCAATCGCCACCGGTGTCAAGGCGGATGACGCGATCGCCAGCCTGTGCGATCTGCGCGGCGCCAAGGGCCGGCTCGATCTGGTGGCCAAGACGGCTGAAGGGGCGCCGGTTCTGGTCGATTACGCCCATACGCCGGATGCCTTGGAAAATGCGCTATCGGCCCTGCGACCGGTGGTCAAGGGGCGGCTGATCGTGGTGTTCGGCGCCGGTGGTGACCGGGATCCGGGCAAGCGCCCGCTAATGGGCGCCGCCGCATCGCGGATCGCGGATCTGGTGATCGTCACCGACGACAATCCGCGCACCGAGGATCCGGCGGTGATCCGCAAGGCGGTGATCGGCGGCGCCCCGGAGGGAATCGAAGTGGCCGGCCGCGTGGAGGCGATCTCCCATGGTATCAGCATGCTCGGCGCAGATGACGCCCTGCTGGTCGCCGGCAAGGGCCATGAAAGCGGCCAGGATTTCGGTGACCACGTGGTGCCGTTTTCTGATCACGATGTGATCATGGACATTCTCGGCGCGGAGCAGGGCTCATGACGGCGCCGCTTTGGACATGGGATGCGTTCGAGGATGCCCTTGGTGGCGCGGCGGTCGGCGCCGCGGTTGCCGCAATATCGGGCATTTCCATTGACAGCCGAACGATCAAGCCCGGCGAGGCGTTCTTTGCCATCAGGGGTGATGCGTTCGACGGTCATGATTTCGTCGACGATGCGCTGGCGGCCGGAGCGGCCGTCGCGGTGGTGAGCGCCGAATGGCGGGATCACAATCCGGCGCATCGGGGACCTGTGATCGTGGTGCCGCAGGTGTTGGCGGCCCTGGAGCGACTTGGACGGGCCGCCCGGGCTCGCAGCGATGCGAAAATCATCGCCGTGACAGGCAGCGTCGGCAAGACCGGAACCAAGGAAGCGCTGCGTCGCGCCTTGGCCCCGTCCGGGGAGGTGCATGCGGCCGTCGCCTCCTTCAATAATCATTGGGGCGTGCCGTTGACGCTGGCCCGTATGCCGCAATCGGCGGCGTTCGGCGTTTTCGAAATCGGCATGAACCATCCAGGAGAGATCACGCCGCTGGTGGCGATGGTCAGGCCCCATGTGGCGGTCATCACCACGGTGGCGCCGGTGCATATGGAATTTTTCGACAGCCTGGACGATATCGCCCGCGCCAAGGCCGAGATCTTCACCGGCCTGGAGCCGGAGGGCGTGGCCGTCATCAACCGGGATATGGACCATTACGCGCTGATGCGCGATCTGGCGGATGAGGCCGGGGTTGCCCGCCTCGTCACTTTCGGCAAAACAGCGGACGCGGATGCGCGGTGCGAGAAGGCCGTGTTGCATGCCGGCTGCTCGTGCGTGACGGCGACCATTCTAGGCGATCCGGTGGTCTACAAGATCGGCGCGCCGGGCCGTCACGTGGTCGATAACAGCCTTAGCGTCCTGGCGGCTGTCAAACTTGTCGGTGCCGATCTCGCAAAGGCCGGCCTGGCGATGGCGAAAGTTGCGGCGCCGACGGGGCGCGGCGCTCGGCACAAACTGTCGGTGGGCGGCGGCACGGCAATCCTTATCGACGAAAGCTACAATGCCAATCCGGTCTCGATGCGGGCGGCGATCGCGGTATTGGGACAGACGCCGGTGGGATCGCGCGGCCGGCGCATCGCCGTGCTTGGCGACATGCTGGAACTCGGTCAGCAAAGCAACGACTTGCATGCGGACCTTTCCACGGCGCTCGGCGATGCGCAAATCGATTGCGTCTTTCTATGCGGGCCGCATATGCGCGCCCTGTGGGACAGATTGCGGCCGCAATGCCGGGCCGGCTATGCCGCTTCGGCGCTTGACCTTCAAGATCAGGTCCTCACCGGTTTCGGCCCGGGCGATGCGCTGATGGTCAAGGGATCGTTAGGAAGTCGCATGGGACCGATTGTAACGGCCCTGCTTGACCGCTATGCATCGCCAGCCGACAAACCGGCTGCTTCGTGAGGAGGTGGGGATACGCATGCTACATTTTCTAGGCAGTCTCGCCGATCAGATTTCAGTGCTCAACGTTTTTCGCTACATCACATTTCGCACCGGCGGTGCCACGGTGACGGCTTTGTTCTTCGTGTTTTTGTTCGGCCCGAGCATCATTTCGACCCTGCGGATCAAGCAGGGCAAGGGCCAACCCATTCGCGCCGATGGTCCCGAATCGCACCTGTCCAAACAGGGCACGCCGACCATGGGCGGGCTGATGATCCTGACGGGCCTGATCGTCTCGGCGCTGCTATGGGCCAATTTGTCGAGCCCCTATGTGTGGGTCGTGCTCGGGGTGACGATCGGATTCGGATTTATCGGGCTTTATGACGACTATCTGAAGGTTACCCAATCGTCCCATAACGGGTTTTCCGGCCGCGCGCGTCTCGGTGCGGAATTCCTGATTGCTGGCGCGGCCTGCTGGTTCGTGGCGCAATTGGGCGAGCCGCGCTTTGCCACGTCGGTTACCTTTCCGTTCCTGAAGGACCTGCTGCTCGATCTCGGCTGGTTCTTCATTCCCTTCGGCGCCTTTGTGATGGTCGGGTCCGGCAATGCGGTCAACCTGACCGACGGTCTGGACGGGCTGGCGATCGTGCCGGTGATGATCGCGGCCGCGAGCTTCGGCCTGATCGCCTATCTGTCGGGCAATGCGGTGTTTGCCGATTATCTGCAGATCCATCACGTCAAGGGGACCGGCGAATTGGCGGTTCTGTGCGGCGCGTTGATCGGCGCCGGGCTCGGATTCTTGTGGTTCAACGCGCCGCCGGCGGCGATCTTCATGGGCGATACCGGATCTCTGTCGATCGGCGGCATGCTCGGCGCCATCGCGGTCGCCACCAAGCACGAAATCGTGCTTGCCATTATCGGCGGATTGTTCGTGCTGGAGGCCGTTTCCGTCATCATCCAGGTGGCGTCGTTTAAGATGACCGGCAAGCGTGTCTTCAAGATGGCGCCGATCCATCACCATTTCGAACAGCTCGGTTGGACTGAATCCCAGGTGGTGATCCGGTTCTGGATCATTGCCGTGGTGCTGGCGCTGATCGGCCTGTCGACGCTGAAATTGAGGTAGTCATTTGATCCCGGTCACCACGCTCCGCGGACGCAAGGTCGCCCTGTTTGGATTGGGCGGCTCCGGCGTTGCCACGGCGAAGGCGGTCCTGGCCGGGGGCGCAGCGGTCGTGGCCTTCGACGACAAACCGAGCCAGTGTGACCGGGCTGCGGATGCGGGCATTCCGATCGCCGATCTTAGGCAGGCGGACTGGTCGGAGTTTGATACATTGGTGTTGGCACCCGGCGTGCCGTTGACCCATCCGTCCCCGCATTGGAGCGTGCAATGCGCCCGGTCCGCCGGGTTGCCGGTGATCGGCGATATCGAATTGTTCTGCCGCGAGCGCCGGGCCCATAGTCCGGGCGCGCCGTTCATCGCCATTACCGGCACCAATGGCAAGTCGACCACGGCGGCATTGCTCGCCCATGTGTTGAATGCGGCTGGGCGGGACACGGCCCTTGGCGGCAATATCGGGACAGCCGTCCTGTCGCTGCCGCCCCTGCGGCCCTCCTGTCACTATGTGGTGGAATGTTCATCCTATCAGATCGACCTGGCGCCGAGCCTCGATCCGACAATCGGTGTGATGATGAACCTGGCACCGGATCATCTCGACCGTCACGGAACCATGGAGAATTACGCGGCGATCAAGGAACGGCTGGCGGCCAACAGCGCAACCGCGATCGTAGGTGTCGATGACCGGCTGAGCGCGGCGATTGCCGACCGGGTTGAGCAGGCCGGCAGGCCCGTCGTGCGCATCTCGCAAAAGGGTCCGCTGGCGGCCGGGGTCTATGCCCATAGTACGCGGATCGTGGAGCTGAATGACGGCCGGGCCGATGATGTGAGCGATGTGGGCATGGTGGCCACCTTGCGCGGCGAGCACAATCGCCAGAACGCGGCGGCCGCCACGGCCGTTGCCCGCCAGCTCGGGATCGGCCGGGAAGAGATCGGCCGGGCGCTCGCCACCTTTCCGGGGCTTGCGCACCGCATGGAGGAAGTGGGGCGCATCGACGGCGTCACGTTTATCAACGATTCCAAAGCCACCAATGCGGATGCGGCGGCCCGGGCATTAGCCTGTTTCACTGCTATTTACTGGATTGCCGGCGGCTTGGCGAAGGCCGGCGGGATCACCACGCTCAAGGACTATTTTCCGCGCATTCGCGGCGCCTATCTGATCGGCGAGGCCGCGGGGGAATTCGCGGAGACGCTTGACGGCCAGGTGCCGGTCGATATGTGCGGCGAGTTGGACAAGGCCGTTGCCGCCGCCGCGGCGGCCGCGGCTGCCGATCGATCCGGTGAGGCGGTGGTTTTATTGTCGCCGGCCTGCGCCAGTTTCGACCAATTTGCCAGTTTCGAGGCCCGGGGTGACGCCTTTCGCGCCGCTGTTCGCGCCCTATCCACCAATCCCGCCGTGAAGGAACCGATCTGATGGTAAGCCGTGCCGACCGAAGTCGATTTGCCGAATGGTGGTGGACCGTCGACCGCCTGCTGCTTGCCCTGGTGCTGATCTTGATGTTCGGCGGCGTGGTCCTGTCGCTCGCCGCCAGTCCGCCGGTTGCCGAGCGCTTGCGGATTGACGACGGCTATTTTTTCGTCAAGCGCCAAGCCCTCTACCTGATCCCGTCCATACTGGTGTTGGTCGGCGTGTCCTTTCTCAATCCGCGGCAGATCCGCCGGCTGGCACTGGCGGTGTTCACGATTTCGGTTGCCATGATGATCGCCACATTGTTCGTCGGCATGGAGGTTAAAGGGGCCAGGCGGTGGCTATCGATTTTCGGGGTGTCGGTGCAGGCGTCGGAATTCGTCAAACCGGCCTTTGTGGTGCTGGTCGCCTGGCTGTTCGCCGAGAACGGACGGCGATCGGATATACCGGGCAGTTTGTTCACGATCCTGCTTCTGGGCATTGTCGCCTCGCTATTGGTGGCGCAGCCGGATTTCGGGCAGACCATGTTGATCGTGCTGGTCTGGGGGCTGTTGTTCTTTCTTGCCGGCATGTCGTGGCTATGGATTGCCGGGC
Source organism: Rhodobiaceae bacterium (assembly GCA_965224185.1). Lineage (GTDB taxonomy): Bacteria > Pseudomonadota > Alphaproteobacteria > Rhizobiales. The sequence goes on from OZ245042.1 coordinate 3,909,399, forward strand.
TCGGGATCGCCGGCTCCGTGGGCATCGTGGTGGCTTATCTGTCGATCCATCACGTGGCCGACCGGATCAACCGGTTTCTCAATCCGGACTCCGGCGACACGTTCCAGGTGGATACGGCGATCGAATCCTTCGTGCGCGGCTCGTGGCTTGGCCGGGGGCCGGGGGAGGGGACCGTGAAGCGGATCCTGCCGGATTCTCATACCGACTTCATTTTCGCGGTTGCCGCGGAAGAATTCGGCATCGTTCTGTGCCTGGTTCTGGTGGCTTTGTTCGCCGTTCTGGTGCTGCGCGGCCTGACCCATGCGCGGCGGGAGGAGGATGCCTTCCAGCGGCTGGCGGTGGCCGGATTGGTGGCCCTGCTCGGCATTCAGTCGTGCATCAATATGGCGGTCAACCTGCATCTGATGCCGGCCAAGGGCATGACGCTGCCATTCATCTCCTATGGCGGGTCGTCGCTTCTGTCATTGGCGCTGGCCACCGGAATGCTGCTTGCGCTAACCCGCAAGCGACCGAACCAGACCGCCAATAAAGGGTCGATCACCTTCGGGCCGATCGCCCGCGAACCGGCGGTTTAGGGAAGGTTTGGCATGGCGCCCGTCGCCCTCTTGGCCGCCGGCGGTACCGGTGGGCATTTGTTCCCGGCCCAGGCGCTGGCCGGCGAACTGGGCCGCCGCGGGTGGACCATCGACCTGGCGACGGACGAGCGGGCCGATCGATACGGTCAGGATTTTCCGGCCCGCGCCATGCACATTCTTCCGGCGGCGACGATTACCGGACGGTCTCCGATTGCCCTGGCCCGCACGGCGCTGACCTTGACGCGTGGAACAGTCCAGGCGTTCAGACTGATCCGGCGTTTACGGCCAGCGGTCGTCGTCGGTTTCGGCGGCTATCCGACCCTGCCGCCCCTGGTCGCGGCGACTTTGCTGCGGGTACCGACAGTGCTGCATGAGGCCAATGCGGTGATGGGGCGCGCGAACCGGTTTCTGGCACGCCGGGTGACGGCGATTGCCACCAGCTTTCCCGAAGTGCGCTACCTGGAGGCGCAGGCCGATAAGACAACGATGACCGGCAATCCGGTCCGCGCGCCGGTACTGCAGGCCGCAGGATCCGCCTATCCGGATTTCGGGCCGCAGGACCGGTTCAGGCTGCTCGTCTTCGGTGGCAGCCAGGGCGCGCGGGTCTTTTCCGACATCGTGCCGGAGGCGACTGGTCATATGGACCCGGACTTGCGGCGGCGGATCGATCTTACCCAGCAATGCCGTCCGGAGGATATGGAGCGGGTTCGCGCGGCCTATGACGGTTTGGGTGTGACGGCCGAATTGGCGCCGTTTTTCAGCGATATGGCGGACCGGATCGCGGCGACGCATCTGGTGGTCTGCCGGTCCGGGGCCTCCACGGTTGCCGAACTGGCGGTGATCGGCCGGCCGGCCGTGCTCGTTCCGCTGCCCCATGCGGTGGACCAGGATCAGAAGATCAATGCCGAACGGCTGGCGGCGGCGGAGGGCGGTCTGGTGATCGATCAGTCGGAATTTACACCGGAGCGCCTGGCCGGGATCCTAACGACGCTGATTGCCGATCCCGACCGGCTGCAGATGCTTGCCGCGAATGCCCAATCAATCGGCCGGGCGGACGCGGCCAGCCTGTTGGCGGACCTGGTGGAAAAGACTGGCGGACGACAAACGCCATTGCCTAGTAAGGAACATGTTGCATGAAATTGCCCAGCGATATCGGGCCGATCCATTTTGTCGGCATTGGCGGCATCGGCATGAGCGGCATTGCCGAAGTGCTGCACAATCTGGGTTACGCCGTCCAGGGCTCCGACGTCGCCGAAGGCCCGAATGTGGTGCGGCTGCGCCAGATGGGTATCGACATCAATGTGGGCCACGACGCGGATAATCTGGGCGAGGCGCGGGTGGTCGTCGTGTCGTCGGCCATCAAACCAGACAATCCGGAACTGACCGGGGCGAGGCAGCGACGGCTGCCGGTGGTGCGGCGGGCGGAAATGCTCGCGGAACTGATGCGGCTGAAGCAGTCGATCGCCATCGGTGGCACCCATGGCAAGACCACGACGACGTCGATGGTCGCCGCCTTGCTCGATGCCGGCGGTTTCGATCCGACGGTGATCAATGGCGGCATCATCAATGCCTATGGCACGAATGCCCGGCTCGGCGGCGGCGAATGGATGGTGGTCGAGGCCGATGAGAGTGACGGAACCTTCGTCAAGCTACCGGCCGAAATCACCGTGGTCACCAATATCGACCCGGAGCATATGGATCATTACGGGACGTTCGAAAACTTGCAGGACGCGTTCAGCCATTTCGTTGAAAACGTGCCCTTTTACGGCTTTTCCGTCATGTGCCTCGACCATCCGGAAGTGCAGGCCCTGGTGGGGCGCATCGAGGATCGGCGGATCATCACCTATGGCGCCAATCCGCAGGCGGATGTGCGGTTTCGCGAGGTGGTGGCCGGCGGCGCGCAGACCCAGTTCAGCGTCGTCATCCGCGATGTGGCGAGCGGCGACGAAAAGGAGATGAAGGCGCTGACCCTGCCGATGCCCGGCGAACACAATGTGTCCAATGCCACGGCGGCGGTGGTGGTGGCCCATGAATTGGGGATTTCGGAGGATGACATCCGGCGCGGCCTTGCCGAATTCGGCGGCGTCAAACGCCGCTTCACTCTGACGGGGACCTGGAAGGGGGTCTCGATATTCGACGATTACGGCCATCACCCGGTGGAGATCGGCGCGGTGTTGAAAGCGGCCCGGGCCGCCGCATCCGGGCGGGTCATCGCTATCGTTCAGCCGCATCGTTATACGCGGCTGCAAAGCCTGTTCGATGAGTTCTGCGCCTGTTTCAACGATGCCAATCTGGTGCTGGTGGCTGATGTTTATCCCGCCGGCGAGGAGCCGATCGAGGGCGCCGACAAAGACAGCCTGACCGCCGGATTGCAGGCGCGGGGCCATCGCGACGTGCGGGCGCTCGACGGCCCGGAGGCGATTGCAGGCATTGTCGCGGCCGAAGCGCAAGCCGGCGATTTCGTCGTGTTTTTGGGTGCGGGCAACATTACGCAATGGGCCTATGCGTTACCGGAATCCTTGGCGGCGCTCGATGCGGCGGGGGATGGCCCGTGACCCTTGCCGAACCCATCGACTGGCTGCAGGCGGCCGAAGACGCGGCACGGGGCAAGGTTATCCGCAATGCGGATCTGGCTCCGGTGACCTGGTTTCGGGTCGGTGGACCGGCGCAGGTTCTGTTCCAGCCCGCCGACGAAGCGGATCTTTCTGCATTTCTCGCCGAACTGCCGGAGGCAGTGCCGGTAACCGTGATCGGTCTTGGGTCCAATCTCCTGGTCCGCGATGGCGGCATCGACGGGGTGGTCATTCGGTTATCGGTGCGCGGTTTTGGCGGTGTCACGATTGAAGACGGGCACCGTATCCGGGTCGGCGCCGCAGTGCCGGACATCCGCTTCGCGGCCGCCGCCGCGGAGGCCGGAATTTCCGGGTTTGCCTTTTATCGCGGCATTCCCGGCGGCATTGGCGGCGCGTTGCGCATGAATGCCGGCGCCTATGACGGCGAGACCAGGGATCGCCTGATCGAATTGCGTGCCGTCGACCGGCGCGGCGTCGTGCGCGTCCTGGGCGTCGCTGACATGGGGTATGCCTACCGCCATTGCGATGCGCCGGAGGATCTGATCTTCACCGAAGCTCTCTATCAGGGGGAGGCCGGCGACCGCGAGACGATTGAACGGGACATGGCGGCGATCACCGAGGCCCGGCAATCGACGCAGCCGGTAAAAAGCCGCACCGGCGGGTCGACATTCAAGAACCCGGCCGGGCAAAAGGCCTGGCAATTGATCGACGCCGCCGGCTGCCGCGGTCTGAAGATCGGTGGGGCACAGGTCTCGGAACAACACTGCAATTTTTTGATCAATACCGGTGATGCGACGGCGACCGACCTGGAGCTGTTGGGCGAAACCGTGCGGGCGCGGGTGCTGGCGGAGAGCGGCGTCCGCCTGCATTGGGAGATCCGCCGGCTCGGCCGCTGGCCGGAGGGCGTGCGCATCACGCCTTATTTGGAGAACGAATAGATGGCAGAAGCAAAACATGTCGCCGTGTTGATGGGCGGATGGTCGGCGGAGCGCCCGGTCAGTCTGGACACCGGCAAGGCCTGCGCCGATGCCCTGGAAGAGCGCGGCTATAATGTGACCCGGATCGACGTGCAGCCGGATATCGCCACAGTGCTTGCCGACCTGAAACCGGATGTGGCCTTCAATGCCCTGCATGGACCCTATGGCGAGGACGGCTGCATTCAGGGCGTGCTGGAAATCCTGCGCATTCCCTATACCCATTGCGGCGTGCTGGCCTCGTCGCTGGCGATGAACAAGGATCGTTCGAAGGCGGTGTTCAAGACGGCCGGCATTCCGATCGCCAATCACAAGATCATGCATCGGCTGGAGGCCGCGCGCAAACATGTGATCGCGCCGCCCTATGTGGTCAAGCCGGTTGCGGAGGGGTCCAGTTTCGGGGTGTTGATCGTCGGTGAAGACGCCCAGCATCCGCCGCAGCAGCTTTATTCAGATGATTGGCCCTACGGCGATATCGTCATGGTCGAGGAGTATATTGCCGGCCGTGAACTCACCTGCGCGGTCATGGGTGACGTGGCGCTCGGGGTGATCGAGATCCTGCCGGTGGGCCAGGCATTTTACGATTATGACGCAAAATACCGTTTTGGTGGATCACAACACGTACTTCCTGCGGAAATTTCACCGAATGTTTACCAAAGTATACAGAAGCTAACCCTGCAAGCGCATCGTGCGCTCGGCTGTCGCGGCGTAACGCGTGCCGATTTTCGATATGACGACCGGATCCATGGAACCGGCGCGCTCATCTGTCTGGAAATCAACACGCAGCCCGGCATGACCGCGACATCGCTTGTGCCGGAACTGGCGGCCCATGCCGGCCACGATTTCGGCGAACTGGTCGCGTGGATTACGGAGGACGCATCGTGCGATCGTTAGGGGCCCGGCATCGGCCGGGGCGGGATCGGGGGAAGAAGAGGACGCGGCTGCCATTGCCGCAGTCGCTTCCGGCCGATACGCCCATGCGCCGGCTGATGTGGCGGCTGAACCGATTGCCGTGGTGGGCGGGAACCGCCGGTGCGGTCATATTCCTGTCGGCGACCGCGATTTATGGCTTGGTCCTTGGCGGGCAGATCGGGGCGGTGACGTCGCAAGTGACGGCGGCGGGCGGCTTCGCGATCAAGAAGGTCCGTATTACCGGCCAATCGGAAACCCGGGAACGGGAAATCCTCGATGCCCTGGCGATCGGTACCGGGTCGTCGCTGTTGACGTTCAACGCCGACGCGGCCCGGGAGCGGATTGCACGCATTCCCTGGATTGACCGGGTGTCGGTCCGGGCTCTTCTGCCGAACACGCTGCAAGTGACGCTGAAGGAGCGTCAGCCCCTGGCCTTGTGGCAGCGCGGCGCGCTGATTTCGGTAATCGATCGCGACGGACGGGTGATTTCCGACACGGTTGATACCCGGTTTGCCGGTTTGATGCAGGTTGTCGGCCATGGCGCGCAATATCAGGCCGCCGAGCTGATCGACATGCTGGAGAGCTATCCCACATTGCGCTCGCGCCTTAGAGCCGCGGTGCTGGTCGCCGATCGACGCTGGAACCTGGTTCTGGAGAACGGCATCGAGGTGAAGCTTGCCGAAAGCAATCCGGAAGCCGGCATGGCTCAGGTCGCCCGGCTGGATCGCGAACACGGCCTGTTGCAACGGGATATCGCCATCGTCGATCTGCGCCACAAGGACCGGCTGGTCATTCGGCTGACGGATGAGGCGGCCACGCGCCGCCGGGCCGCGACTTCCGGCGGAAAAAAGAAAAAATCCGGAGCCGATACGTGATGCGCGGCGGCGACACAGGCAACCATGTTCCGCGCATGCGGCCGCTGCCGCAACGCCGTTCGGCGATCGTCTCGGTGCTGGATATCGGATCGACGAAAATTTGCTGCATGATCGCGCGGCTGAAACCCCGCGAGGCGGCCGAGTCGCTGCCCGGGCGCACCCATGCGATCGAAATTCTGGGCTATGGCTATCAGCGCTCCCGAGGCATCAAGTCCGGGGTGGTGGTCGACCTGGACCAGGCCGAACAGGCCATCCGTCTGGCCGTCGACGCGGCGGAGCGCATGGCCGGCATGACGGTTGAATCCCTGATCGTGACGCTAACCGCCGGGCGGCTGGCAAGCGACGCCTTCAATGCCAGCGTGTCGCTCGGCGAATGCGAGATCAAACAAAGTGATATTCAGCGTGTTCTGGCGGCCGGCAGCGCCCACCGCGCCGGTGCGGAACGGGTGGTGGTCCATTCACTGCCCATCGGCTATGCCCTTGACGGCAATCGCGGTATCGCCGATCCGCGCGGCATGATCGGCGACAAGCTGGGCGTCGACATGCATGTGGTGACCGGCGATATGGCGCCGGTGCGGAACCTGGAACTCTGCGTCAATCGCTGTCATTTGCAGGTCGAGACGATTGTCGCCGCGCCCTATGCGGCCGGCCTGGCGTCGCTCGCCGACGATGAATCGGAACTCGGGGTCGCCTGTATCGATATGGGCGGCGGAACGACGACCATCGCCGTCTTCGCCGACGGCCATTGCGTGCATGTGGACGCGGTGCCGATCGGCGGCCATCACGTGACCATGGACGTGGCGCGTGGCCTGTCGACACGCCTGCAGGACGCGGAACGGCTGAAAACCCTGCATGGCAGCGTGCTTGCCGGGGATACCGACGAACGCGATCTGATCACCATCACGCCGGTCGGCGACCCTAATATGGAAATGGCGCAATCAATCCCCCGGGCCCTTTTGACCAAGGTCATTCGGCCGCGGGCGGAAGAAATCGCCGAACTGGTGCGCGACCGGCTGAACGCCTCCGGATTTGCCGGGCGGATCGGCCGGCGCATTGTCTTGACCGGCGGCGCCAGCCAACTCACCGGCTTCGGCGAGGTGGCGCGGCAGGTCTTCGGACGCAATGTGAGGCTTGGCAGGCCCTTGGGGATCACGGGGCTGCCGGAGGCCGCGCGCGGTCCGGCCTTCTCGGCCGCGGTTGGGCTAATCATTTATCCGCAGGTGGCTCAAATCGAACAATTCGAACCGCGCAATGCCTTGCCGGCGAAGACTGGTACCGGGGGGTATTTGTCCCGGGTCGGGCGGTGGTTCAAGGATAGTTTTTAACAATTGAAAAGAAAGGGATCCGCTTATGAGCGATCAGGGTCCGAATACTGGTGGTGAAAGCGAGGGCCGACAGGCCGACACAGACAAACGCGAGGGTGCCATGTCGCTACACTTGAAAATGCCGGATATCACCGAGTTGAAGCCGAAGATCACGGTCTACGGCGTTGGTGGCGCCGGTGGCAATGCCGTGAACAATATGATCCAGACGGGCCTGTTGGGATGCGACTTCGTGGTCGCCAATACCGATGCCCAGGCGCTGACCATGTCGAAGGCCGAACGCCTGGTGCAGATGGGCGTTGCCGTGACCGAGGGGCTCGGTGCCGGGTCGCAGCCAGAGATCGGCCGGGCCGCTGCGGAAGAGGTTCTGGATGAACTCAACGATCACCTGAGCGGGTCGCATATGGTGTTCATCACCGCCGGGATGGGCGGCGGCACGGGCACCGGAGCCGCGCCGGTCATCGCCAAGGCGGCCCGCGACAAGGGCATCCTGACCGTCGGCGTGGTCACCAAGCCGTTTCAATTCGAGGGCCAGCGGCGGATGCGCATCGCCGAGGAGGGGATCGACGACCTGCAGAAGAGCGTCGACACGCTGATCGTCATTCCCAACCAGAACCTGTTCCGCATCGCCAACGAGAAAACCACCTTCGCCGACGCCTTCGCGATGGCCGATGAGGTGCTGTATTCAGGTGTCTCGTGCATTACCGACCTGATGGTCAAGGAAGGCCTGATCAATCTCGACTTCGCCGATGTGCGCTCCGTCATGCGCAATATGGGCAAGGCGATGATGGGTACCGGTGAATCGTCCGGCGACCAGCGCGCCATCCAGGCTGCGGAGGCGGCGATCGCCAATCCGCTGCTCGACGAGACCACCATGAAGGGCGCGCAGGGGCTGCTGATTTCGATCACCGGCGGCACCGATCTGACGCTCTTTGAAGTCGATGAGGCCGCTACGCGGATCCGCGAGGAAGTGGACCAGGACGCCAACATCATTCTCGGCGCCACATTCGATGAATCCCTGGAAGGGCTGATCCGGGTGTCGGTGGTCGCCACCGGCATCGAGAATATGGCCTTTGCCGAGGATTCCACCACGCCAGGCCGGTTGGCCGATCTCGCCGAGCGGCTGCGCTCGCCGGCGGCACCGACATCGATTTCCACGGTCGCCGAACCGGCCGATCAACCGGCCGCGCAACAGGCGGAGCCGGCGGAGCAGCAGGAAACCGAAATCGTGCGTGATGCCACGGCGGCTATCGAAGCGGAGTTGGCCCTGCCGGAGAATGAGGAACTGAGCGAGCCGGAGCCGGCCACTGACGATCCCGATGTCGTCATTGAGCCGCTCAACGCCAATCCGAGCCTTTTGGACGATGCCGGACCGATCGATGATCCGGTGGACGAACCGGTGGCCGAAGTCGCGGAGCCGGTCGAGCCCTATGTGCCGCCGGCGGCCGACATGCCGGAGACCGATTTACCGACCATGCCGAGCATCGAGGACTTTCCGCCGATCGCACAGCAGGAACTGGGCGGCATGGAGGACCGGGGCGAAGACGACCGCCGGCCGATGAGCCTGTTGCGGCGCCTGGCAAGCGGCATTGCCCGGCGGGAGGACGATGAAGGTGATCCCGAATCAGAGGTCTCCGTCCACCGGTCCGCCGGCGCCGATTCGGTTCCGGCCGCACCGCCGGCCGCGCCGATCCCGCAGCCGGCGCAAGGTCAGCAGACACGCCCGGTCGCACGCCCCACCGCGCCGGCGGCCGAGCATCGCCGCCCACAGGGCGATCTCGATACGCACGGCCGGCCGCAACCACGCCAGGAAACCGAGGACGACCAACTGGAAATTCCAGCGTTTCTGCGCCGTCAGGCGAATTAGGTCGGTAAAAAAAGAGCGCCTGGAGAGCTAATACGGGTCCGCGATTCCGGTCGCGGACCTGTTGCCGTTGACGAGGGAGAATGCATCGGGCTTCTCGGTAACAATCGGTAAGAAACATTGATTTTGTGACCGGCCAATTGACCTGTAGTTTCAGTTTCAAATGTCGGGTAATAGTCCGGGGCTGGGGCACCAACCGCTGCAATCCGGATTCACGTGTGTCTGAAATTCAGGGCGAAGCGAAAGATCGCCCCATAGGTGGTTGATGGGACGCAGACAAAAAGATCATCAAAAAACTGTGGCCGATACGGTGACCTTGTCCGGTATCGGCGTTCATTGCGCAGAACCAGTGTCAATCTCCATTCTTCCGGCCGATGCGGATACGGGCATCGTTTTCGTCAGGATGGAAGGTGCCGGCGCGGACGTGGAAATTCCGGCGCGGTGGGACCGGGTCCAAGCAACGGAATTATGTACCGTGATCGGCCAGTCGGCGCGCGCCAGCGTGGCGACCGTGGAGCATCTGATGGCGGCGCTTGTCGGCCTCGGTGTCGACAACGCAATTATCGAAATCGACGGGTCGGAAGTGCCGGTCATGGATGGCAGCGCGGCCATGTTCGTGGGGGCCATCGATCAGGTGGGCTTGCGGGAACAGGCGGCCGGGCGCCGCTATATCCGCGTGAAGAAGACGATCCGTGTGGAACAGGGTGATTCCTACGGCGAATTGCGCCCGTTCGACGGGTTCCGCTGCGACGTGACGATCGAGTTCGACACGCCGCTGATCGGCCGGCAAAGCTTCGACGCGGTCATGAGCGCCGACATTTTCCGCAAGGAATTGGCGCGGGCGCGGACCTTCGGCTCGGTCAAGGATGTTGAAAAACTGTGGGCGATGGGTTTCGCGCGCGGCTCGTCGCTGGAGAATTCGGTGGCGATTGCCGACGATCGGGTGCTGAACCCGGAAGGAACGCGATGGCCGGACGAGTTCGTGCGTCACAAGGCGCTTGACGCGGTTGGCGATCTGGCGCTTGTCGGTCATCCGCTGCTAGGCGCCTATCGCTCCTTCAAGGGCGGGCATCGGCTCAATCACGCCATTGTGGAGGCCTTGTTCCGCGATCCCGAGGCGTGGGAGGTGACCGAGGGCACCGTCGCGCCGGAAAAGGGCCATGCGGAAATCGCCGCCGGATTGGCAGTGCCGGCCTACGGTCCGGAAATATCCTGAACTTGCGGTAATCGCCACAAATTTGCTTTATTGGCGCGTCAGGTCGGTGACTTGAGCGCGGAAAGTGTTGTATAGGCTCCGAGAGATATTGACGTGGGGGGCACTTTGATGCGAATTGCCTCCCGGATGCAGCGGAATACACTATGTCGGCCAATATGTTAGAGTACGGTCAACGGCCAGTCGCCCGGTTTTTGCGGCGGTTGCGCGCCGTGATGGTGCTTGCGGCCGTCGGAGTGGCCATGGCCGCTTGCAGTTCCGACGATGTCGATGAACTCGCCTTGGACGAGACACCGGCCGCGCAGCTCTACAATGAAGGCCTGGCGCTGGCGAACGAGGGCAGCTATTCCCGCGCCGCGCAGAAATTCGCCGATGTGGACCGGCTCTATCCCTATTCGGAGCTCGGTCGCAAGTCGATGATCATGCAGACCTATTCCTGGTACACGTCAGGCAATTTCCCCGAGGCGATCAGCGCCGGCAAGCGTTATGTGACGCTCTATCCCGGCAGCGAGGATGCCGCCTACGCCCAGTACATTATCGGCCAGTCCTACTTCAATCAGATCCCCGACGTCACCCGCGACCAGGAGATGACCGAGCGGGCCTTGGACGCGATGAATGAATTGGTGCGGCGCTATCCGGAATCGGAATATGCCAATGACGGGCGCAAGAAGATCCAAATTACCCGGGATCAGCTTGCCGGCAAGGAAATGGATGTGGGCCGCTATTATCTGCGCAAGCGCAACTACATCGCCTCCATCAACCGGTTCAAGAACGTGGTGCAGGCCTATCAGACGACCCGCCATGTGGAAGAGGCGCTGGCGCGGCTGACGGAAAGCTATTATTCGCTCGGCGTGATTAGCGAGGCGCAGACGGCGGCGGCGGTGCTTGGACACAATTTCCCATCCAGTCGCTGGTACAAGGATGCCGCGGCGCTGCTAAAATCCGGCGGCTACGATCCTGAAGAAAACGAGCAAAGCTGGATTTCCAAGACGTTTAAGAGTGTGAATCCGTTCGATTAGCGCCTATTCTATCCTCCAGATTCGAAGTGTGCCCCGGTTTGCGGGCCCTAATCACCGGTCCCTCGTTGTTCCATGCTGGCTGCCCTGGCAATCCGCGACATTGTGCTGATCGATCGCCTGGACGTCGAATTCGACGACGGGCTGACCGTGCTGACCGGGGAGACCGGCGCCGGCAAATCGATCCTGCTCGATTCCCTGTCACTCGCTTTGGGTGGCCGCGCTGATTCCGGCCTGGTGCGGGCAGGAGCGGATCACGGCACCGTGTCCGCCGTCTTCGACCTGGCACCCGGCCATGCCGTCAAGGCGCTCCTTGATGCCCATGATATTCCCGCCGAAGACGGCCTGATGCTCAAACGCACGCAGTCGGCGGATGGCCGCACCCGGGCTTTCATCAATGACGAACCGGTGAGCGTCGGCCTGCTGCGCCAGGTCGGGTCGACGCTGATTGAAATCCACGGCCAGCATGATGACCGGGCGCTGATCGATGCGGCCGGGCACCGGGGCCTGATCGATGCTTATGGCGGCCTGGAGGGTCCTGTGACCGAGGTGGCGGACGCCTTTCGTACTTGGCGCCGGGAGCGGGCGCGGCTGGAGGATGAACGGGCGCGTATCGATGCGGCGCGCCGGGAGCAGGATTATCTGCGGGCGTCGGTCGATGAATTGATTGCCTTGGATCCGCAGCCGGGCGAAGAGGCGGATCTTGCGGACCGCCGGCAGGCCATGATGCAGGCGGAAAAGATCGCCGACGATCTCAATGACGCGGCGGAGACCGTCGGCGGCCAGGCGTCACCGATACCGGTTTTGGCGAGCCTGCTGCGGCGGCTCGAACGCAAGGTGCAAGGGCTGGAGAGCGTTCTAAGCGAGCCGGTCAACGCGCTGGCCCGGGCGTTGGATGCGCTGGAGGAGGCGCGGGCGGGGCTCGACGACGCGGTGCGGGAGATCGATTTCGATCAGACCATCCTGGAACAATCGGAAGAACGCTTGTTCGCTCTGCGGGCGGCGGCGCGCAAACATGGCGTGGCGCCGGACGATCTGGCTGAATTGCGCGATACCATGGCCCAGGACCTGGCGGATATCGACGCCGGGGAGGCGGCCCTTGCGGCCTTGAAGGATGCGGTTGACGGGCATCGGGCGCTGTTTGAGGCAAAGGCGCGGGCGCTGAGCGCCATGCGCCATACCACGGCCAAGGCGTTGGAAGAGGCGGTGCATGAGGAATTGCCGGCGTTGAAACTCGACCGGGCGACCTTTTCGGTACGCATCGACAGCGACGAGGCGACGCCGCGCGAGGAGGGGTTCGATGCCGTGGAATTCTGGGTGCAAACCAATCCGGGCACCAAGCCTGGACCGATGATGAAGGTTGCCTCGGGCGGCGAACTCTCCCGTTTCCTGTTGGCCCTGAAGGTGGCCCTGGCGGACATGGGATCCGCGCCGACCCTGATCTTCGATGAAATCGACACCGGGGTTGGCGGTGCGGTGGCGGAGGCGATCGGTGTGCGGCTTGCGCGGCTTGCGGACACCGTCCAGGTCCTGTCGGTCACCCACGCGCCGCAGGTCGCCGCGCGCGCCGGGCGGCATCTGGTGATCAGCAAGGATGCCGATGGCGCCAAGCAGGTCTTTACCCGGCTAAACGATGTGGCGGCAGAGGCACGGCGCGAGGAGATTGCCCGCATGCTGGCCGGCGCCAAGATCACCGATGAGGCACGGGCAGCCGCGGAGCGGCTCATTCGCGGCGTTGCCGGATAGCAGAACGACTGCCTTGCGGGCGTTGCTGAAGCCGGTATGGTCGTGAGTTGAACATGTCTTCACGATCAACGGGACCAAACCAGCCATGACAAAAAACATGATCGTTACCGGCGGCAGCCGGGGTATCGGGGCTGCGACGGCGCGGCTTGCCGGCGAACGGGGATATTCCGTGGTCGTCAACTATAACAGCAATCAGACGGCGGCAGACGCGGTGGTCGACGAGATCCAATCCGCCGGTGGTCAGGCGGTCGCGGTGGCTGGCGACGTGGGCGCGGCAAGCGACGTGGTGGCGCTTTTCGACGCCGCGGAGGCCGCTTTCGGGCCGGTCGGCGCTTTGATCAACAATGCCGGCATCATCGGGCGGCAGAGCGCGTTTGTCGATATGTCCGTCGACCGGTTGGAGCGCATCGTGCGCACCAATATTATCGGTTCGATGTTATGTGCCCAAGAGGCGGTGCGGCGGATGTCGACCGAGCGCGGTGGGGCCGGGGGGGTCATCGTCAACCTGTCTTCGATGGCCGCGCGCCTCGGGTCACCCGGGGAATTTATCGATTACGCCACCACCAAGGGGGCCATTGAAACGTTTACCCGCGGCCTGGCGCTGGAGACCGCGAAGCAGGGGATCCGCGTCAACGCGGTCCAGCCCGGATTGATCTATACCGACATTCACGCCAGTGGCGGCGAGCCGGACCGGGTCGACAATCTGAAGCACCTGGTGCCGATGGGGCGCGGCGGCACGGCGGAAGAGGTGGCTGAAGCGATCCTGTGGCTCGCCTCCGACCAGTCTTCCTATACGACCGGGGCTTTCGTGGACGTGGCCGGCGGGCGCTGAGGGGATGATCGGCCCTGATCCTGATCCGATTGCGGTTCGGTCCGGAAACCATGGCCCCAACTTGACCGCGACCCGCCTTCGGGCCATGTGAACGGGACCAATCCCGTGGCGGACGGAGCGAGACCATCTTGGCGCAGAACAAGGACATACCGGTTGATGACCTGACCGAGGCGGAGGCGGCCGACGCGTTGGCGCGGCTGGCGGCTGAAATCACCGACCATGACCGGCGCTACTACCAAGATGACGCGCCGACCGTGTCGGATGCGGACTATGACGCCCTGCGGCAACGCAACAGCGCCATCGAGGCGCGATTTCCCCACCTGAAACGGGCCGATTCGCCATCCGAACGGGTTGGTGCGGCACCGCTTGCCACCTTTTCCAAAGTCACCCATGCGGTGCCCATGTTGTCGCTGGATAACGCCTTTGACGATGACGACGTGGCCGAATTCGCCGACCGGGTGCGGCGCTTCCTGCGGATCGCCGACGACGAACCGATCGACTTCACAGCCGAACCGAAGATCGACGGTCTGTCGCTGAGCCTGCGTTACGAGGATCGTCGGCTCGCGGTGGCGGCGACCCGCGGCGACGGGTTCGAGGGCGAGGCGGTGACCGCCAATGCGATGACCATCGGCGATATTCCCGACCGCCTGCCAGCCGACGCGCCTGATATCGTTGAGGTGCGCGGCGAGGTCTATATGACCAATGCGGATTTCGCCGCGCTCAATGCCCGCCAGGCGGCCGACGGCAAGCAGACTTACGTCAATCCGCGCAATACGGCTTCCGGCTCGCTGCGCCAGCTCGACGCTTCGGTGACGGCTGCCCGGCCGTTGCATTTCTTCGCCTATGCCTGGGGCGAGATGAGCGCCATGCCGGCGGATACCCAATATGCCATGGTGGAAACGTTTGGCGCCTGGGGTTTTGCCATCAATCCGCTGATGCGCCGCTGCGCCACGGTTGCCGACATGCTCGCCTTTCATAAGGACCTGGAAGGGCAGCGGGTCGGGCTCGGCTATGACATTGATGGCATTGTCTACAAGGTCGACCGGCTCGACCTCCAGGCGCGGCTCGGTTTCGTGTCGCGGTCGCCGCGCTGGGCGGTGGCCCATAAATTCCCGGCCGAACAGGCGATCACGGTCTTGAACGACATCGAGATCCAGGTCGGCCGCACTGGCGCGCTGACCCCGGTCGCCAAGCTGGAACCGGTGACGGTGGGCGGCGTGGTGGTCTCCAACGCCACATTGCACAACGAGGATTACATTGCCGGCATCGGCCAGGACGGGGAACCGATCCGCGACGGCAAGGATATCCGTATCGGCGATACGGTCACAATACAACGGGCCGGCGACGTCATTCCGCAGATCATCGATGTGGATCTATCCAAGCGGCCGGCCGACGCGGCGGCCTTTGAACCGCTCACCGTATGTCCGGTCTGCGGCAGCCACGCGGTGAAGGAAATCAACGCCAAGACCGGCAAGGCCGACGCGGTGCGCCGCTGCACAGGCGGCCTGATCTGCCCGGCCCAGGCGGTGGAGAAGTTGAAGCATTTCGTGTCGCGGCTCGCCTTCGATATCGAAGGGCTTGGCGCCAAGCAGATCGAAGCCTTCTATGCTGACGGGTTGATCATGAATCCGGCGGATATTTTCACGCTGGAACGGCGCGATGCGGAAGCGCTGAAGAAACTGAAAGACCGGGAGGGAATGGGCGAAACGTCGGTGGCCAACCTTTATGCCGCGATCGATGCCCGGCGGACCATCGATGTGCACCGGCTGATCTACGGTCTCGGCATCCGCCATGTGGGCGAGACGACCGCCAAGGTGCTGGCCCGCAATTATATCACCTATGCCGCCTTCGCCGAGGCCATGCGGGCGGCGGCCGACGGGACGAGTGAAGCCTGGCAGGACCTGGTGGCCATCGACGGCATTGGCGAGACCGTGGCTGACGCCTTAGTGGAGTTCTATCGTGAGGCCCACAATATTGACGTGCTCGACCAGTTGCTGGCGGAATTGCAACCGACCGACGCCAAACAGGCCTCCGGCGACAGCCCGGTCTCGGGCAAGACAGTGGTCTTTACCGGGAAATTGGAGCTGTTTTCCCGGGACGAGGCCAAGGCGCAGGCGGAACGGCTCGGCGCCAAAGTGGCCGGGTCGGTGTCGAAAAAGACCGATCTCGTGGTCGCCGGGCCGGGCGCCGGTTCGAAGCTAAAAAAGGCGACGGAATTGGGGGTGGAGGTTACGGACGAGGCTGGCTGGCTGGCGCTCGTTGGGGAGGGATAAAGGAGAGCAGAGCGGCAAGGTGACCTAATGTTAGCGACCGCCCGATCCCCCCCTCCCTAGCCCTCCCCCTCCAGGGGGGAGGGGACAACTTGCGCGAATGCCTTGGATACAGTTATTCCGCTCTCGCGGGTTTCGGTTGCCTTGCGCACCGTCTCGGAAGTGCCGCCAGATTCCCTCCCCCCTGGAGGCAGGGGAATCGCACATGAGTAATTTATGTCTTGTGTTTTTGTTTGGTTTGGATTCTTCAAGGTTTCCTGATTTTTCAGGAGGTCTTGATGGATACGTTTTTCAGCATTTTTTCCGCTTTGCCCGATCCGCGGGATTATACGGCGCGTCACGACTTGTGCGAGATCCTGTTTATTGCCCTGGCAGCCAGCCTGTGCGGGGCGCAAAGCTGTGCCGAAATGGAGGAATTCGGCAAGGCCAAGCGGCCTCTTCTGGAGCAATTCTTGACCCTGGAGCACGGCATTCCCAGCCACGACACCTTCAGCCGGGTGTTTCGGCTGCTCGATGCAACCGCCTTCAGCACCATCTTCATGCGCTTTACGGCCGCCTTCGGCACGGCGGCAAAGCTGCCGGCGGCGCGCGGGGTCGTGGCGCTCGACGGCAAGAGCCTGCGCCGGGCCTACGACAAGGGCCGCGCCCATATGCCGAAGATGATGGTTGCCGCCTTTGCCGAGCGAACCCGGTTGGTTCTGGCGCAAACCGAGGCCCCGGGCGGCCGGGAGAGCGACGCGGCGCTGGAGATCGTGTCGCTGTTGAGCCTGAAACACTGTGTGGTGACCGGCGACGCGTTGTATTGCAACGCCAGGATTACCCAGGCGATTTGCAAGGCGCGCGGGGATTATGCGTTGAAGGTGAAGGGCAATCAACCGAAGCTTCTGGCCACCGCCAAGGCGGCCCTTGCCGCCGCCGACGAGACGGCGAGCCGGGCCGAGACCGTCGATCGCGGCCATGGCCGCCACGAGCGGCGCACGGCCCTTGTGGTGGCGTTGCCGAAGACCGCCAAGAGCCCCCTGACGGGCCTTCAGGCGGTGGCCCGCATCGACAATTGGCGCGGCGAGGCCGGCAAACCAGCCACGACACCCATTGGGTCGCCTTGTCGCGCTGCTTTCCAGCCAGCGCCGTCTTGCAGATGGTGCGCGCCCATTGGGCAATCGAAAATCATCTGCATCGGGCGCTGGATGTCGTCTTCCAGGAAGATTTGTCGCGCAGCCGCAAAGGCAACGCACCGCGAAATCTGTCCACCTTGCGCCATCTGACAATGAATATATTGCGAGCCCATCCGAAAAAAACTTCGCTCAACATGAAACGACAACGTGCAGCATGGGACGATACATTCCTCATCGAACTCATGACTCATATGCGATAGCCCTGCCCCTCCAGGGGGGAGGGGACAACTTGCGCGAATGCCTTGGATACAGTTATTCCGCTCTCGCGGGTTTCGGTTGCCTTGCGCACCGTCTCGGAAGTGCCGCCAGATTCCCTCCCCCCTGGAGGGGGAGGGCTAGGGAGGGGGGGATGCGGCGAACATTTTAATACTCGGAACCCGACATTGCGCTTCCCAAATCCGTTGGAATTCTATGGAGTCGATACTGCCGCAAGCATTAACCGTTTTGTCCCCGATTTCTCGCAATTCCTTGCATCGCCTCATATCGATCTCGATATGAGGGAAATCCAAACATGACCGGAGAGTTGCCGATGCGCCCGATGTCCCGACGTCCGAACCGCCGGAAATCCATTCTTGCTGCCGTGATCATCGGCATGGCCGGGATTGTTGGTACCGGGACAGCCGCGCGGGCGGAGACTGCCGGAGATATCGCGGTCCGTCATCTTTATGCGGGCACCCATCAGGCCGGCCTTGATGCACTTGCCGCCCTGCCGGACGATGCCGAACGGCGCTTCGGTGCGGGCATACTGCATTTCGTTGCCGCCATTGAAGGGCTCGGCCAGGATTTTTATCGCCATGGGCTCGATACGCCGCGGCGGGTGATGATCCCGCTGTTCCGCCTGCCGGTACCGCAAAATCCGGCGCCGGTGCCGCTGACCTATGACAAGCTGCGCATGATTCTCGACGATTTCCGCACAGATCTGGCCGCCGCGGAATCTGTGTTGGCGTCGGTCGGCGGCGAACGTGTGAAACTTGCGGTCAATCCGGGCCGGGTGCGCATTGATCTTGACGGCGACGGCAATGTCGCAGAGGGCGACCAATTATGGGCGCTCTATCAACGGCTGATGCGGATCCGTCAGCGGCAGCCGGCACCGGCGGATTTCGCCATCGCCTTCGACACCGGCGACGCGGCCTGGCTTGCCGGTTACAGCCGGGTGATGATGGCGGTGGTCGACTTTCTGCTCGCCCACGATTTCAGCGATCTTTATGACAGCTCCTTCCATGTGCTGTTTCCAACCGCCAAGGCGGCTTTCGTCGAAGCCCTGCGCAATCATGGATCGGGCACGGACGATTATCAGGCGATCGCCGACGTGATCTCGCTAATCCACAATATCCGCTGGCCGGTAGTGGAGCCGGACCGCATGAGCCGGGCCCGGCAGCACCTGTTGCAGGTCGTCGCCCATAGCCGGGCAAGCTGGAAGGCGATCCTGGCGGAGGCCGACAATGACCGGGAATGGATCCCCAATCCGAAGCAGCAGGGTGTGATGCCGCAAATGGTGGTGACCGACGCCATGGTGACGTCCTGGGCGGCGGTCATGGACCACGCCGAGGCGCTTTTGGAAGGCCGGGCGCTGGTGCCCCACTGGCGATTTACACGGGGTGTGAACTTGAAGCGGGTCTTTGAGGAACCGGGCCTGTTCGACATGGTCTTGTGGTTCACCGGCCCGGCGGCGGTTCCCTATCTGGACGACGGCCCAACCGTGTCATCGCAAGACTGGGACCGGGTGACGGAAGCCTTCGGGCGGAATTTCTTTGCCTATGTGGTGTGGTTCAATTAGGTGACGCCGTGTTCGTTCGGTCTTCAGACAATTATTCAAGGTCGTCATTCCCACGAAAGCGGGAATCCAGGGTAAAAATATTTAGGCCTTTGTTTTGGCCCTGGATTCCTGCTTTCGCGGGAATGACTGAATAATCTGATTTGTGATTCTGTTCTTTGGGCACATGCATTAGCTGCCATCGAATATATCCAGCATTGCCGGCTGTTGGTTTTGGTCGTCCCAAATTATCAATCAAGTGTGGCGTCATTCCGTGCGCGCTGCAGCATGCAATGCTGCTGCGCAGACACGGAATCTCCTTTATTGCGCTATTGGTCCGGTGGATGAAGAGATCCCGGGTCTGCGGAGCGGCACTTCGCGCCGCACCGCGCACGGGATGACGCAGAGTTTAAGTGGACGTGTCACGGGATGACGCCGAGTTTAAGTGGACGTGTCGAGTGATTGACGATTATTGGGCCGCTATTGGGCTAAACGACATATCGACAGATACCTTATCATTCCCCTCCCATCCCGCCTTCCGTTGCTATATTGTTCGCCGTCTGAAGAATCACCGACGGCCTGGCGGTTTTCCGCCGCTCATCCGCGACACCGAGACCCAATGCCCAACGATCCCGCCTCCTCGCAATCCTCGCCGCCTGCTCCCTCCGGCATTGCCGCGCGGGCGGTGGCGGCTCGTGCCGATGGCGGGTATCTGGCCGGGCTTAATGCCGCGCAGCGGGTGGCGGTGGAGACTTTGGATGGGCCGGTGCTGGTGCTTGCTGGCGCCGGGACCGGCAAGACGCGCGTCCTGACCACGCGCATTGCCCATATTCTGGCGACCGGCAAGGCGCGGCCGGGGCAGATTCTGGCCGTCACCTTCACCAATAAGGCGGCGCGGGAGATGAAGACGCGGATCGGGCAGTTGATCGGCGGCACGGTCGAGGGGATGGCCTGGCTTGGCACGTTTCATTCGATCGGCGCCAAGATCCTGCGCCGGCACGCGGAACTTGCCGGACTAAAATCGAATTTCACCATTCTCGACACCGATGACCAGATCCGGCTCTTAAAGCAGATTATTCAGGCCGAGGGGCTCGACGATAAGCGTTGGCCGGCCCGCCAACTGGCGACCGTGATCGACAATTGGAAGAATCGCGGGCTGTCGCCGGACGATCTTTCGGAAAGCGACGGCCAGAGTTTCGGTAATGGCAAGGGGCGGCAGCTCTATGCGCTCTACCAGGAGCGGCTTGCGACCTTGAACGCGGCCGATTTTGGCGATTTGCTGCTTGCCTGCATCCGGTTGTTCCGCGACCACAAGGATGTACTCGCCGATTTCCAGTCGCGCTTTCGCTACATGCTGGTGGACGAATATCAGGACACCAATGTGGCGCAATATCTGTGGCTGCGCCTGCTTGCCCAGGGGCAGAAAAATATCTGCTGTGTCGGCGACGACGACCAGTCGATTTATGGCTGGCGCGGAGCGGAAGTCGATAACATCCTGCGGTTTGAATACGATTTTCCGGGCGCCAAGGTAATCCGGCTGGAGCGCAATTACCGCTCCACCGGTCCGATTCTCGCCGCCGCCTCGCATCTAATCGCTCATAATGCGGGCCGGCTCGGCAAGACGCTCTATACGGAGGATGACGATCCCTTTGCGGACAAGGTGAGCGTGGCCTCGGCCTGGGATTCGGAGGAAGAGGCGCGGGCCATCGGCGACGAGATCGAAGCCCTGCAGGCGAAGGATCACAGCCTGAACGAAATGGCGATCCTGGTGCGCGCCTCCTTCCAGATGCGCGAATTCGAGGATCGGTTCGTGACGCTCGGCCTGAACTATCGGGTGATCGGCGGGCCGCGGTTCTACGAGCGCATGGAAATCCGCGACGCGCTCGCCTATCTGCGGGTGATCGTGCAGCCGGCAGACGATCTCGCCTTCGAGCGCATCGTCAACACGCCGAAGCGGGGGATCGGCGACACTACCGTCAAGTTGCTGCACGCCTATGCGCGGGCCGAACGCGTGCCGCTCATCCAGGCGGCGGCGGATTTGGTGGAAACGGAAGAGATCCGGCCGCAGACCCGCACCTCGCTCAAAAACCTGCTCGACCTGTTCGACCGCTGGCGGACGCAAATGCAGACCCTGCCGCATACGGAGCTTGCAGAAATCGTGCTCGACGAGAGCGGTTACACACAGATGTGGCAGAACAACCGTGCCGCCGACGCGCCGGGGCGGTTGGAAAACCTGAAGGAACTGGTCCGCTCCATGGAGGAATTCGAGTCCCTCAATGGTTTCCTGGAACATATCTCCCTGGTCATGGATGCATCGTCTGAAGACGACGGAGACGCGGTCAACTTGATGACCCTGCATTCGGCCAAGGGGCTTGAATTCGATACCGTGTTCCTGCCCGGTTGGGAGGAGGGGCTGTTTCCGCATCAGCGATCGCTGGACGAATCCGGGCGGTCGGGGCTGGAGGAAGAGCGGCGGCTCGCCTATGTGGGGATCACCCGGGCCCGCCACCGGGCGAAGATCTGGTTTACCTCAAACCGCCGGGTGCATGGGCTTTGGCAATCCTCGGTGCCGTCGCGGTTCCTCGATGAATTGCCGGCCGATCATGTGGAGGTGGTGGAGCCGACCTCCAGTTATGGCGGATCCGGCTTTAACGACTACGGCGCGAGCCGGTTCGATTCCCGCCAGGCCTTTTCCAGCGATGCCTATACCACGCCCGGCTGGCAGCGGGCCCAGCGCCAGCGCGACCGCGGCGCCGGCCAGCATGGTCGCGGCCCGCAGACGATAGAGGGCGAGTTGGTGGCCAAGAGCGTGATCGGCGGCGACAGCGCCTATGCGGTCGGCGAGCGCGTATTCCACATAAAATTCGGCTACGGAGCGATCACGGCGATCGACGGCAACAAATTGACTATCGATTTCGAAAAGGCCGGCCGCAAGAAGGTCGTGGACAGTTTCGTGGAGCGCCATTAGGGCGGGATGGCGCGGCGGACGGTCTGTATTGGGTTCCGTTGTTTTCAAATGATGTATATAGGCGCCTCCCGCAATTCCATGCGCGTCATCCCGCACGCGCCGCAGCATAAAATGCTGCTGCGCAGATGCAGGATCTCGACTATCGGCGCGGTCATTCAATTGTCCGCAGAGATTCCGTATCTGCGGAGCGGCACGTCGCGCCGCACCGCGCACGGAATGACGCCGAGGGTAGATTGATGGCCGACATTTGTTCGCCGCGTGGTCGGTAGGAGAGCCTAATTATACCAAGGGCCATTGCTGTCCGGGAAAATAGTTTGATACCTTTAAAAAGGTCCGTTTTCTGAGGGGTTTATGGTAGAATCACAGTGTCAAAACAACGATTCAGCCAACCTCGAAAAACGGACCCGAAGATGACCATAAGCCTTTTTCAGCAGATCATAAAGAGCCTTCCCCGTCGTCGGATCAACACGCTCGTTGCAACTCACAAGAGCGATAAATGGTGCAAGCGGTTTTCCACCTTCGACCATCTTGTGGTGATGATTTATGCGCAATTGTCCGGTCAGACGAGCCTGCGCGATCTTGAAGCCTCCTTCAATGCCTCGCCGGCGCGCCATTATCATCTGCGTGCGGCCGGGATGAAGCGGTCAACACTTTCCGACGCCAACGCAGCACGCCCGATAGGTGTCTTTGAAGACATTTTGTCCCTGCTTATCAACGAGACCGCGCCGCAAACCGGCAAGGGGGTCGGTAAGTTGGTGAAAATCCTGGATTCAACAACCCTGGCCCTGTTCGCCAAAACCCACAAGGCCATGCGCTATCGCTTCAACAATAGCGCCATCAAGCTGCATCTGATTTATGATCCCGACAGCCAGTGCCCAACCTGGTTCCAGATCACTCCGGCACGACTGCATGACAGCCGCATGTGTGAGCAGTTGCCGGTTGCCGCCGGGCAGACCTATGTGTTTGATCGGGCTTATAATAATGCCCAATTCTGGGCCGACATCGAGGCCGCCGGAGCCGTCTTCGTCACCCGGCCGAAGTCAAACCTGGCCTATGACGTGCAGGCCGCAACCCCCCACTACAATTCCTTGGTCGTCGCCGACCAGACCGTCATTCTGGCCGGCCAGCCGGGCCGCAAATATCCCAAACCACTACGCCGCATCGAGATCTTCGACGAAGACAAGGGCCGCGAACTGGCCTTCATCACCAATGACTTCGAGCGCTCCGCCGAAGACATCGCCGACCTCTACAAACGCCGCTGGCAGATCGAACTGTTCTTCAAGTGGATCAAGCAGAACCTCAAGATCAAACGCTTCCTGGCCAAACATCCAAAGGCCATCATGGTCCAGATCATCACCGCCCTGATCGCCTATGTGCTGCTCAAAAAACTACACCAGAAAAACCGCATCAAAATCCCCCTCAAACGCATCGCCGCACTAACAACAAATTACATCTTCAATCTATGCGAGATAAACCATCTCATCAAACCAACCAACAAGCCGCCCCCACAAACCAGCCAATATCAACTCACCCTAAATTTTCCCGGACAGTAGTGACCAAGGGCGGTGACTTTTGACCCATTTGATGGGCCAGATCGGTTCGTCGGCAAGGCGCGTCGCGAAGCGCGATGCCGGCGTATCGGGCAAGCGGCGCAACGCCGTCCGACGGGCCGATCCCCGATCGGGGTCGAGGACAGGTCTGGCCCACCGAAGGCCGGGTTGCTTTGGTCTGTGACGGCCATGCGCTCCGCTTATGGTACGCCAGCACCACCGCGCGAACCGCATGGCCGTCAGGAGACCAAATCAATCCCGGTCAAATGAGTCAAAAGTCACCGCCCTTGGTATTACATAAACACGTCATGACCCAGACTACCCGCATTCAGCTTGATCCCAAGCCCTTCGCCATGGCCGAGGCGATCTCTGACCGACTTGAATCCGCCCTGGCGGATGACGGCGTTGCTGTTAGCCTGTACGAAATCGATGAGGCATCGGGGCTGTGGGCCGTTGAGCTCCTTGCCGATGCCCCGGACGCAGGCGACATGGAGGCGCGTATTCGGGCGGCGATCGACGACCCGACTATCGCGCTTTCCGCCACGCTGCTGCCGGACACGGATTGGGTTGCTGAGAGCCTGAAGGGGCTGGCGCCGGTGACCGCCGGGCGGTTTTTCGTCCATGGGTCCCATGACCGCCACCTTGTGCCGGCCCATGCGGTGGCGATCGAAATCGATGCCGCCCAGGCCTTTGGCACCGGCCATCACGGGACGACTGCCGGCTGCCTGGTGGTGCTTGACCGGCTCATCAAGCGGCGGCGTTTTCAAAGGCCGCTGGATTTGGGGTGCGGGTCCGGCATCCTGGCGATCGGGCTCGCCAAGGTTTTGCGCCGTCGGGTCCTTGCCAGTGACATCGACCCGTTGGCCGCGACGATCGCCCATGACAATGCACGGAACAATGGTGTCGGAGCATTGGTGCACGCCGTGACCGCGGACGGATTTGCCCATCGCGCGATCCGCAAGGGGGCACCGTACGATCTGATTATCGCGAATATCCTGGCGCGGCCGCTCATGGCCATGGCCACGGCGTTTTATCGGCACCTGGCGCCGGGAGGATATGCGGTCCTGTCCGGGCTGCGGCCGGAGGATCGCCGGCGTGTCCTTGCAGCCTTCCGGGCGCGAGACCTGGTGCTTTGCGCCACGCATTACCAAGATGGCTGGGTGACGCTTACTTTGCGGCGGCCACGGTAGGACGAATCAAAAGGCCGGTCGACGGGAGGAAATCGACCGGCCCTTCGAGAGCGGGCAATATGGCGCAAAATACGCACGCCAATCCGCTCAGGCTTTCTAAGAGCCCGATTCAAAAGTCTCTTCATATTTTCAATGGGTTATGAGACACCATCTGCGGTGTCAAAGCGCCTTGACGATGGATTGGCATCGCCTGCGGCACTTTTCCTGGCATCTGGAATCTCCTAACCCATTGAAAACATAAATATACTTTTAAATCGGGCTCTAATAGGGAAATGACGCCGTGCTGGACCCCTTGATATCGTCCCGATCGTAGCCGTATTCGGCCAGGGTGGCATCGTCCAGGGACGCCAGGAAGCCGTTGATGTGGCGTTTTGCTTCCAATTCGCGGGCCGCGACGATGCGGTCGAAGGCCCGGCGCACCGCGCCCTTGTGGCCTTTGGCGGCCGCGAACCCGGCTCCGGTGGTGGCTGCATGGGCCATGGTCAATCTCCTTACTCGTGGTCGGCGCGCCGCGCGCCTCATCAATCCGTTGTCCGTAAGATAGGACTTATGCTGCGCCGCACTAGTAGGTTAAGTGCATGACTGATTTGTAAATTTTGCATTGCAACATCCGAATTGCTGCGTTGCGTTAGGAGCATGGTTGGCGGCCACGACCTGGGCCGTTTCCGCGTCATTCGATTGATGCTATGAGTGGCGGCGGTGCGGTCATGAGGGCTTGCGGGAATGTTCCAGAATTTCGATGATCCGGCGTCCGGGGCTGCCGGCGTTGAGCGGCTTGCAGCACTCAGGCAAAAGCTGAAGGATCTTAATCTGAGCGGCTTTCTGGTCCCGCGCGCGGATGAACATCAGGGCGAATATGTGCCGCCATCCGCCGAACGGTTGGCCTGGCTGACCGGATTTACCGGCTCGGCCGGATCTGCCGTGGTCCTTGCCGACGAGGCGGCGATCTTCGTCGACGGGCGCTACACGTTGCAGGTGCGCGACCAGGTGGACGACACGGCCTTCACGCCGGAGCATCTGGTTGAGGCGCCGCCGCATACATGGTTGCGCGACCACCTCAAGGCCGGCGACCGGATCGGCTACGATCCCTGGCTGCATACGGTGGCCGGCGTCAGGCGGCTGCGCAAGGCCTGCGACGATGCCGGCGCGACCCTGGTCGCCGTCAAGGCCAATCCGCTGGACGCGGTCTGGGTTGATCGTCCGGCGCCGCCGATCGGTCCGGTGACCAGGCAGCCGGACGATCTGGCCGGCGAGGCGGCCGAGGAGAAGCTGGACCGGATCGGCGCCGCGATCAAGTCCGGCGGGGCGGATATCGCAGTGCTGACCCAGCCCGATTCCATTGCCTGGCTGTTCAATATCCGCGGCTCCGATATTGCCCATACGCCGCTACCGTTATCCTTCGCGACAGTGCCGTCGGACGGCCGGCCGACATTGTTCATCGACGGTCGCAAGCTCGACAACACAATGCGCGACTATCTGGAGGAGCACGGTACGGTTGCCGAGCCGGAACGCTTCGTCGAGGAATTGGCCGCGGTCTGCGGGGCCGGGCAGCGGGTGCTGATCGATGTCGCTTGGACAGCCGATGCGATACGCGAAGTGGTTGAGAATGCGGGGGGCATTTTGGTCGAAGGCAGCGATCCGGTGGCGCTTCCCAAGGCCATCAAGAACGACGCCGAACTTGCCGGTGCGGCGAGCGCCCATCAGCGGGACGGTGCCGCCGTAGCGCGCTTCCTGCACTGGATCGACAGCCATGGGCCCAAGGGGACGGTCGACGAGATCGGCGCGGCGAAACAGCTCGAGGAATTCCGTGCCGAGACCGGTAAACTGAAGGAGATTTCCTTCGATACGATATCCGGCGCCGGCCCGAACGGGGCGATCGTGCATTACCGGGTGACCACGGCGACCAACCGCAAGCTGGAATCCGGATCGCTCTATCTAGTGGATTCGGGCGCGCAATATCAGGACGGCACCACGGATATAACCCGCACGATCGCCATCGGGACGCCGAGCGCGGAGATGCGCGATCGATTCACCCGCGTCCTGAAGGGGCATATCGCAATCGCCTCCGCGCGGTTTCCGGTCGGCGCGTCCGGGGCCCAGCTCGACAGTCTGGCGCGGGTGGCCTTGTGGAAGGCCGGACTGGATTTCGATCATGGCACCGGTCATGGGGTCGGCAGTTATCTGAGCGTTCATGAAGGGCCGCAGCGGATTTCCAAGCTCGGCACCGTCGCCCTGCAGCCGGGCATGATCCTGTCCAACGAACCCGGCTACTACAAGACCGGCGCCTATGGCATCCGCATCGAGAATCTGGAGGTGGTGACGGAGGCGGAGGAGATCGAGGGCGGTGACCGGCCGATGATGGGTTTTCGCACATTGACGCTGGCGCCGATCGACCGGCGGCTGGTCAATGCCGATCTGCTGACAGCGGAGGAACGCACCTGGCTCGATGCCTATCACGCGCGCGTTTGGACCGAAATCGGACCACGGGTGAAGGAACCGGTGAAAGGCTGGCTCAAGGCGGCAACGGCGCCGATCGGGTAGCGATCGTTGGTCAACCAGTAGATTGTTGAAGCCAAAGAAATATACCCAGTTTCCGCGCGTCATCCCGTGCGCTGCGCAGCACGTAGTGATGCGCTGCAGACACGGGATCTCCACGGATTCCACAGCGCCTTTCGATAATCAGAGATCCCGTATCTGCGGAGCGGCACTTCGCGCCGCACCGCGCACGGGATGACGCGGGAGGCCGCTGACTCAAAAATTGAAATCTCGAGCCCTATTCAGGCCAGTAGAATAGGGCGATCCGGGTCATGTCCTCTTCAAAAAGCGGATCGTTTTTTTCGATCGGGTGAAAGATGTTGTCGCGGATCGAATTGTGGTCGCTGCATAGCAGGCCCTTATAGCCAAGGTCGAAAAGGGGCGCTGTGATCTTTGCCCTGGTGGTGTCGAACTGGCCGTAGAATTTGTTCTTGTGCAGTTCCAGGACGATGATCGGATGGTGCGACCGGAGGGTTTGCGCGGCACCGGGAATGACCAGGGCCTCGTAGCCGTCGACGTCGATTTTCAATAGATCGGGGACCAGCCGGTTCTCGCGGCAGAAATGGTCGATACTGGTGATTTCGATTTTCGCGTGTTGCAGGGCGTCGCGATCCGATTTGCCGCGCAGAAAGAATTTCAGCCGGATCCACCAGGGATCGGCATAGAGCGACGGGTCCGGCTTCTCCTCGAACATTTTGGTGATCGAATACCAGACATCCTTTTCCCCGTAATGGCGGTCCGACAGGCCGGCGAGATGGGCATGGATGGTGCCGCCATAGGCATCGGCGGCGCGGTAGATATCCACCATATGGTCATAGCGCGCCGGCTCCATATCGAAGGCATGGACCACCGGATTGGCGACTTTTGACGACGCCGCCAACAGGGCGAAGTAGCCGCCGCCGGCGCCGATATCGAGCACGGTTTTCAAGGCCAGCCGATTGATCAGATAGCTTAAGATCAAGGTGGTGACCGGCTCATAGCCGCCGGCGGTCTTGCGCGGCTTCAACCGCCCGCGACGGGGCCTCGGGCGCGCGGCGGGAATCGGGTGATGGTTTTCCAGGTCGAGATAATAGGCGTCGCCATCGTCGCGGAATTGCAATTCGGCGCCGTCAAAGAACCGTATCATGTCGTCGATCGCGGTGTCCGATACCTGGACCATCCTATCCCCTAACGGTGTTCCTCGACGCTGGCTTCGATCAGCGCGGAATTGAAGTAGCTTAGCGCGCGGATATGGTCCGCCCAACCGGTCACAACCGGCCGGTCTGTGCCGCTGATGACCGGCAGGCGCGGCTTGCCGCTTGTATCGAAGGTGCGCAGGGCGGTTTCCAGGGTGTCGGACCCGCGCAGGCTGGGGGCCTCGGGATCATGGTCCGGCGCCTGTTCGTCGGAACCGACCGGTACCATGAAATCGCTGACATGGACGCTTTTGACGAGATGGCGATGCGGCCCTTCCTGCAGGAAAGTGCCGCGCATTTCCAGTTGCCAGTGAAAGAATGACCGGCCATGGACTGCCTGGGTCAGGCCGTTGGCGATGGATACGGCCAGCAACAGGGCGATCGACAGGGCATAGCCGCCGGTCAGTTCGAACACGATCATGGTGGTGGATATCGGCGCGCCGAGCACCGCCGCGGCCACGGCACCCATGCCGAGAATGGCATAGAGCCCCTGGCTGGAGGCGAGTTCGGGAAACACGGCGGCGGCGATCAGGCCATAGACGCCGCCGGCCATGGCGCCGAGATAAAGCGCCGGAGAGAAGATGCCACCGCCGAACCTTGAGGCGAGCGTGATCGCTGTGGCCGCCGTTTTGGCGAATAAAAGCGCGAACATGAGGCCAATGGTCAATTCCTGCTTCAAGGCCA
The DNA here is from genome assembly GCA_965224185.1 of Rhodobiaceae bacterium. Classification (GTDB taxonomy): domain Bacteria; phylum Pseudomonadota; class Alphaproteobacteria; order Rhizobiales. The sequence goes on from OZ245042.1 coordinate 3,938,601, forward strand.
GATCGGTGGCCTCATAGCCGACGCCCAGCACATGGGGGAACCAAATGGCGATCAGGCCGACCATGGCGCCGCCGATCACCGGGCGTGTCCACAATTTCAGCTTGATGTTGCGGGCCACGTAATCGGTGCCGATCAGGGCGAACTGGAAGAGGATCGCCACGGCGGCGCAGGTGAGCCCGAGCAGGGCAAAGGCCGGGATCTCCAGATAGGAGGTGATCTGGTAGTCGGGAATGGCGAAGGCGGCGACATCGCCGATGATCTGCCGCGACAACACCGTGCCGACGGCCGAGGCAATCACGATCGGCACGAAGGCGGAGGCCGCGTAATGGCCCAGGATCACTTCATGAGCGAACAGGACACCGGCAATGGGCGCATTGAAGGAGGCGGAGACGGCGCTTGCCACGCCGCAGGCCAATAGCACGCGGCGGGACGCGTCCGGCAGGCGAAACGCTCGGCAAAACGCGGTGGCAACGGTCGCGCCCAGATGCACGACCGGCCCTTCGCGGCCGGCACTGGCGCCGGTACCGAGCGACATCACCGTGACAAGGGCACTGGAGAGGCCGGACCAGAATTTGAGGCCGCGGCCGCCCAGGGCGCGGGCTTCGATGACGTCGGCGACACCGCCGGCGCGGTGTCCGGGCTGCACCCGCTCCAGGTAGATACCGACGAGCAGGCCGCCGATTGTCGGCGCCAGAAGGATCACCCACCAGGGTTGGGCGGTGGCAGCGGTCACCACATTTTCCGACAAGGTCTGCAGCCAAGGATATTGGAACAGGCCGATGCCCAAGCGGAACAGAATTGCCGCGATGGCCACGCCGGCACCGATCCCGACCGCCAATAGCCAGACCAGCGGTTGCCGGGTGGTGCGGAATAACCGGATATTGGGCTCGATCCAGCGGATCAGAGCATCGGGAAGCCTGCGAATTAAGTCGATCATTACTCTGACCGGATGGACACTGGCTGGTGGGTTAGCCTAACCGGCTTTGCGCGGAATTGCGATCGAACGGCCGGCGCGCTCGGGCATCGGCAATGCGCCATGGGTTTCATGCATCGCGGCGATGCCGGCATGGATATCGGCCGGCAGCGGCGAGACTTTCTTCTTCTCCATGTCCACATGCAGGGACATTTGCTCCGAGGTGGCCGCGAGCCAGTGGTCGTCGGCGTGATAAAGCTCCTGGAAAAACCGGAAGCGCTTTTCGTCGAAGTCGAGCAATTGCAGGGTCACGTAGACGGAATCGCCGGCCGCCAGTTCACGCACGTAACACACATGCACTTCCGCGGTATAGAAAGAGCAATTGCGCTCCTTGACGTAGTCCGGACCGAGGCCGACCTTCTCAAAGGCCTCGTCGACGCAGCGGTCGAACAGGACGTTGTAGAAGGCCATGTTGAGGTGGCCGTTATAGTCGATCCACTGGTCCTCGACCGGCATGATCGTGGACTTGAAGGGAGCTTTAAAGGACGCAGCGGACATAGGGTTTCTCCAGACCTGCCGGACATGGTATGAGCCGGTATCGAAAATTTACCGTGAACCGAGAATGTTTTGGCGAACGCGGCACCATTTGCTAGCGTGTCGGGTGCCGGTTTTCCAACGGTTTTTTGGCGGAGTGGAGTGATATGGGGCTTGCCGACGCGGCGCGGCCGGTTGAACGCAATCAAAGCGGGATCGATACGGCGGTCGGGATCTTGAAGCAGCGTTTCGCGGAGCGGCTGGTGACGTCGGCGGCGGTGCGCGCGCAACATGCCCATACCACCACCTGGATCCCGAACCAGCCGTCCGATGCGGTGATCTATGCGCAATCGACGGCGGACGTGGTCGATATCGTGCGCGTCTGCGCCGAGCACCGGGTGCCGATTATCGCATTCGGGACCGGGACCTCGCTGGAGGGGCAGATCAATGCGCCGGGCGGCGGCATCTGCATCGATGTCAGCCAGATGGATCAGGTATTGACGGTCAATGCGGAGGATCTTGACTGCGTGGTGCAGCCGGGGGTGACCCGCAAGCAGCTCAATTCCTATCTGCGCGATAGCGGCCTGTTCTTCCCGATCGATCCGGGGGCCGATGCCAGTTTGGGCGGCATGGCGGCGACCCGCGCATCCGGCACCAACGCGGTGCGCTACGGGACCATGAAGGATAACGTGTTGGCGCTAAAGGCGGTAATGGCCGACGGCTCGGTGGTCGACACGGCGACAAGAGCGAAGAAGACGGCCGCCGGCTATGACCTCACCCGGCTCCTGATCGGGTCTGAGGGGACGCTCGGCATCATCACCGAATTGACCTTGCGTCTGCAGGGCATTCCGGAGGCAATGTCCGGCGGCGTGTGTCCGTTTCCAAGCGTGGAAGATGCCTGCAACGCGGTGATCGCCACCATCCAATCGGGCATTCCGGTGGCGCGGATCGAATTGCTGGACGAAGTGCAGGTCAAGGCCTGCAACGCCTATTCAAAGCTCGGACTGCCGGAAACGCCGATGCTGTTCCTGGAATTTCACGGCACGACGGCCGGCGTGGAGGAACAGGCGAAATTGTTCGGCACGATCTCGGCGGATTATGGCGGCGGTGAGTTCCGGTGGGCGACGTCGCCGGAGGAGCGCAGCAAGTTGTGGCAAGCCCGGCATGATGCCTATTTTTCGTCCTTCACGCTGCGGCCCGGCGTGTCCAATGTGGCCACGGATGTATGCGTCCCGATTTCCCGGCTCGCCGAATGTGTCGGCGCCACCAAGCGGGATATCGAGGAGAACCGGATGATCGCCCCGATTGTCGGCCATGTCGGCGACGGCAATTTCCATGTGCAGGTGATGACCGACGTCGACGATCCTGAAGACGTGGCCAGGACCGAAGCCTTTGTCGACCGGTTGAACTGGCGGGCCCTGGAAATGGAGGGGACATGCACCGGCGAACATGGTATCGGCCAGGGCAAGATCGGCTATCTGGAGCGCGAACACGGAGCCGGTCTGGCGGTGATGCGGGCAATAAAAGAGGCACTGGATCCGGACGATATTCTCAATCCGGGTAAGATTTTCACCCGTTAGTTTGATATCAAATCGCCATTATTGGGCGATAAACCTTTTTCTCACTACGGAGGCGGACGCTGAATTCGGTCTATATCACCATCGGAACCTTGATCATCGCGGTGCTGGTCGCGGCGCTGGTGGGACCGTTTTTGGTGGACTGGACCGCCTATCGCGCCACCTTCGAGCAGCATGCGGAGCGGATGTTCGGCCACAAGGTGCGGGTGCTCGGCGACGCGGATGCGTCCATCCTGCCGATCCCATCCCTGACCTTTAGCGACGTCCGGGTCGGCGAGGCCGAAGACCCGCTGATGACGGTGGAGAAATTCGCCGTGCGCATTGAACTGGCGCCGCTGCTGCAGGGCGAGATCAAGGTCATCGACATGCGGCTTGAAAAGCCGGCGGTGAACCTGTCGCTCGACGAGACCGGGCGGCTGGACTGGATGATGGGCTTCGGCCCGGGCGACGCGGCGCGGCAGATCCAGCCGGATTCGGTGCAGCTTAAGAATGTCGATATCCGCAACGGTTCGGTGCAATTGACCGATGCGCGGACCGGCGAGGTGCATAAGCTTTCCAATATCAACGTGGCGCTCGACGCCCAATCCCTGGTCGGGCCGTTCAAGGTGGAGGGTGGTGCGCAGTTCGACGCTGCGCCGGTGACCTTGAGCATCGCCACCGGCCGCCGCCGCGACGACGGCGCCTTGCGGATCAAGGCGGAACTGGTACCGGCCGACCGGCCCATATCGCTGTCCATGGATGGCGACCTGACCGATGACGGGGCGGTGCCGACATATGCCGGCGTCTTCGCGGTGGAGCGCATATTCGACGAGGGCCACCCGACCGGCGCGGCGGATACGCCCTGGAAAGCGGACGGCAAGTTCGAACTGTCTTCGGAAAAACTGTTCCTGAAGGACTTCAAACTGAGCCATGGGCCTCATGACCGGCCTTATGGTCTGTCCGGCACGGCGACCTTGAAACTGGGCGACAAGAAGCGCTTCGATGTTGCGCTGACTTCGAAACAGATTGACCTCGACCGCACGCTCGGCGAAGGACCGTCCGATCCGGCGGACATTCAATCGGCGTTCAAGGCGCTGGTGGACGGGATATCCGGGTTGCCGGCGCCGAAGATCGACGGATGGGTCGGGCTCTCCGTTCCGGCGATCGTCATCGGCGGCGGTATCGTCCAGGATGTGCAACTCGACGCGGTCACCGACGAGGGGGGCTGGCTGATCGACAAATTGCAGGCCAGATTGCCCGGTCGCACCTTTCTGAAGATGCCGTTCGTCGACAAAGGCCGCGGATTGAAACACGAGCCGGGTCGATTGCAGCTCGACGGCCATACGGTGTTTGAAAGCGAAATCTCGCTGAAATGCGAACAGCCGGCGGCCTTTTTTGCCTGGTGGCAGCGTGGCCGGGAGGCCGGATCGGCCAATCTGGAACCGTTCGCCATTAAAGGGTATCTGTCGGCCGGGGTCGGTGGGATCGGGCTGTCGGAATTGGTGGCCACGACCAGTAATTCAAGAATTATCGGCTCGGTGACCTGGCGCCCGGCGAGCGGCGACAACCGCGCCGAAGTAACCGCCGACCTGGAAGCCAATCGGCTTGATGTCGACCAGATTGCAACGACGATTGATCTGCTGGTGCCTCGGGAAACCGGCAGCAAAGGCGGTCGGCTGGGTCTGCAATCAAATATCGGCGTGCATGTCGTATCCGAACGGCTGATCGTCGGCGATATTGCCGCGGCGGGGATCGTTGTTTCCGCGCGCCTGGCGGATGGCGACATCAACATCAGCAAGTTCGAGCTTTCCGATCTGGCCGGTGCCAAGATCAGCGCCAGGGGCAGTATCAAGGACGTCTTGAGTGCGCCCGACGGCCGGCTCGATGCATCCATTCAGGCCAAGACACTGGCCGGGCTTGTGGCGCTCGCCGATCGCATGGCGCCGGATACGCCGGTCGCCCAATGGTTCAAGACGGCGGCCGGACCCATGGCGCCGATCGATCTCAAGGTCGGGTTCGAGGCGCGCGGCGGCACGGAGGAAACCGAGGCCGACATCTCCATCGGCGGAACCGCGGCGGACACCAAAGTGGCGATCGCATCGACTTTTACCGGCCGGCCGCAGGATTGGCGCGACGGCGAGGTGACGGTCGACGTGACACTGGATGGCCGCGACAGCGTACGCATGCTCAATCAACTGGGAACGGGGCTGATCGCGGTCGACGACCCATCTCCCGGCGAATTGCGGCTTAAGGCTCAGGGACGGCTGGCCGACAATCTGACGATCGATTTCTACAGCCGGGCGGCCGGGGTCGACGCGACCATCGTCGGCGCCTTGGGCGCACCATCCGACGGGCCGGTCTGGGTCAATGTTGATACCCGGTTTCGGACCGACGATATCGCCCCGCTGGCCCTGGCGAGCGGACGCATGGTGCCGATGCTCGACGGGGCGATCGGTGTTGATCTTTCCGCGAAAATGATCGGCGAGCCGAAACGGTTCGAGCTTTCGGATCTGGCAGGCCGGGTTTCCGGAACACCGGTTACCGGCTGGATGACGGTCGATGTGACCGGGCCGCGGGCAAAGCTGCGCGGAGAACTGAAGACGGAGAGCCTGGATATCGGGTCGATCGCGCAACTGAATTTGGGCGTGAACGCGCTCAATCCGGCCCTTGAAGGCGGCTCTTCGGTTTGGCCGGCGACGCCCTTCGGTGCGCCGATCCTGCCTGATGTCGACCTGAATGTTCGGGTCGCGGCGCCGGAAATGTCGATCAATGGAGGCGTGATCGAGCGGGCGCGGCTTGATGTGGAAACGCGGCCGGGCACCTTGTCGATTACCGGTCTTTCCGGCGAGACGCTGGGGGGCAAGGTGAAGGCCAATCTGCGGCTGAAGCGCAATGATGGCGAGGCGGTTGCTTCCGGCAATATCAGCTTGAGCGGCATCGCGCTGGAGGATGTGATGTGGCGGCGCAACGACCGGCCGGTGGTGACCGGGGTCGCCGATCTCAATCTGGATTTCGACGGCACCGGACGGTCGGTGTCGGCGATCGTCGCCGGCCTGTCCGGGCGCGGCGCCTTTTCGGTGCGTGAGGGGCTGCTGCGCTATGTCAATCCGCGGGCCTTTTCCGCCGTCATGCGCGCCGTCGATGCGGGTCTTGAATTGGAGGACGAGAAGATCCGCTCGGCCTTTGAGGGGCATCTGGATGTGGGCACGTTCACATTCGACCGGGTGGACGGTGTGTTGGCGATCGCCAGCGGTACGGCGCGGGCGCGCAATATCAGCGTCGACGGGGACATGGCGTCGGCATTCGGCTCGGCGGCGATCGATCTCGACGCCTGGCGGATGCGTGGCGACTGGACATTGAAGGTGGATCCGGGCGAGAACGCGGTCACCGGTGCCGAACCACAGGTCGGTCTTGTCTTCGACGGTCCCCTTGATGCGCCGGTGCGGCGGATCGATATCCAACCGTTCACCGCGTTTTTGACCCTGCGGGCGTTCGAACAGGAAGTGCGGCGCATCGAGATCATGCAGGCCGATATCCTGGAGCGGGAACGCTTCAATCGGGAATTGTCACGGTTGCGCCAGGCGGCGGCCCGGGCACGTGAGCGGCAGGCACCGGCGCCCGACGCGGGGCCGCCGGTGGACGAGCCGGCAGCGGACCAGCCGGATGAGCCACCCACCGACAATGCCGGGATATCAAGTGACGATCGCGCGGCGGCCCCGGACGGCGACGGGACAAATGCGGTGCCGGTGAACGCCGCGCCGGCGGACGATCGGGCCGGGCTTCTGGATAGCCTTCCGCAGATTGAACCTGTGCGACAGCCGGATAGTGCCACGCCGTTGCTGCCGGCTTACGAGACGATCGAGATCCCGTCGCCACCGGTGTCAGTGATAGTGCCATTGCAGCCTGATACCGGCGGATTTACCGAGCGCATCCGGTCGACGATCGACCAGGATACCGGTGCGCCGGTCCTTCCACCACTGGATCCGGCGGTCGTGATCGGGCCGGCCGTGGGCACCAGCACCGCACCGCCGGCTCCATCGGCGGAGGATAATACCGTCCGCCGGCCTGCAGTATCGTCAGGCCACAACGCTGGTGAAACGGTCAGCGGGAACCGGCGTAAAAGACCGGCAAAGACCAAGCGCAAGCGCAAGCGCCGGTCGGTGGTGATCCGCCGGGTCAGCCCCGGCGAGGACGAATGGAAGCCGCAACCAAAACCGAAACGGTATCAGGATATCCCGCAGCCCGGCGGACGCATCCTGCGCAGCCCGGTTTTTTCGGATTAATACCAAGGGTGGTGACTTTTAACCCTTTTGATGGGCCAAAAGTCACCGCCCTTGGTCTAACGCCCATCTCCGTCAATCCGGGTTCTCGGCCATGAAGTGCCGCAATATGGCGATGCGGAGCGATGATGCCAGGGGGCTGTCACCGCGGCTTTGATCGATCTTTCGTATCAGTTGGGCAACGGTAACGCCGGTACTGGCGGCCATATGATCGAGGCCGTCCCAGAATGCCGGCTCCAGGGCGATGCTGGTGCGGTGGCCGGCGATTGTGAGCGATCGCTTGACCAGGGATTGATCATCGGTCATCGCGGTCGCGTCGGTGGCCGTCAAGGTGGCGGGCGGCCTCATCCCGGTGCTTGCGGTCGCGTTCCTTATCGGTTTTCGATCGGCCATGAATAATGCGATTCTGGTCGGCCTCGGCCTGTTTGAGAGCTCGTTTCCTGCGTTTGCGCGCCAGGCGGAGATTGATGATTTCGCCGGTCATGGGCGGCTCTCCACTGCTTGTGAATCGGACCCAATCCCGGAGGCGACCGGTCCACTATCGCCGGAATTCAGGATTTCTTGCGGAACGAATCCAGGGACACCACGTCCGCGCCGGCGGCATCGTCGGCATCGCCGCCAGCGGCATCGTCATCCGTGCTTTCGGATGCCTTTTCCGCATTATCCGCTTCCGCCGCGGCGGTGTCCGGTTCGGGGCCTTTCAGGTCTTGCTCGGTGGCTGGCAGTGGCTGCGCGATCTCGGTGAACTCGCCGGGTTCTCCCATGCCCACTTTCGGTCCGGCGGCTTGCTGCTGACCCGATTTTTCCGGCTCGAATTGCAGTCCGAATTGCACCGACGGGTCAAAAAAACCCTTGATGGCGGTAAACGGCACGAACAGTTTTTCCGCCGCGCCGCCAAACGACAGGCCAACTTCGACCGCCTGCTCGGTGACCGTCAGTTCCCAGAATTGATGCTGCAGGACGATGGTCATTTCGTTTGGATATTTCTCCCGCAGCCGGGAGGAAATGCGCACGCCGGGCGCCGTGGTATCGAAGGCGATATAGAAATGATGATCTCCGGGAAGGCCGGCCTTGGACACTTCGGTCAATACCTTGCGGACCACGCCGCGCAAGGCGTCCTGAACGAGGACATCATATCGGATCAGGTCTTCGGCCATGGGAATATTCGTTTGCTCAACGGGAAAGGACTCACGTGGAGATTAGCCGAGGTGGGCCCGGATTGGAAACCCATTCTATGGTCGAAGCACTGCAATTTGACGCATACTTGGAAGGTGGAGGCTTCTGTTGCCAGGTGCCTCCGGACCCCGCCTGATCGTGCGAGGATCAGGACTTCAATTGAGGTTGCCGAACCGCATTACGCGGCCAGACGTGCCTCGGCATAGTTGTCGTTGGCAACTATTGAGTTTGGCCCGATATCGGTGGTGCCATGCCGAGCGAAAACACAACCTTTACGCCCTCGTCGATCCTATTTCGCCCCCGCCGCAACTCACCGCGGACGATGAATTGTGGTGGAGGCGCCGGGTACCGCCCCCGGGTCCGAATGGTTTATTGCGTTGGCCATTTATCGCCATAGCCGGGCAAGCCAGCATCGCCAATATAGGCGTCTATTGCGACAATTGGAAGGCCTTGGACACGGAGATGGCCGCCAACCGGCTGCAAAATCGGATAAATCCGATCCGGCATCGAACCCCATTAGGGCGGCAATAACCATGGGTAAAAATTACTAAATATACGTATTTTATTTACAAGTTCGCAAAACCTAACCGTGTAGTTTGAATAGGTTACAACGGCGCCTGACATCAACCGGTCATGGAGGAACCGGGCGCTGGCCGACCGTCGACCGGCCGGCTGGGCAGGCTCGCGGGCAACCGAAACGGAGTTATTGATCAACAAAGGTGTTCGGGTCTTCGATCCGGGATTTACGAGTTGAGTATGGGTTCAATCAGGTCGGAGAAAACCGGCTCAAAGACACCGGAATCGGATGGTCGTGCCGGCGGATGGCGCGGTTTGCATCGCGCGGCGTTGCGCCAGGCCAGGAGCTATCATCGGTTGTTCAGCCTGCGCAATGTGGACGGCGACAAGATCGCCGGAATCCTGCGCTCCAGTCCGGTTTCCCTGTTGGTCAATCTCTTCAATTCCGCGCTGCTGACCCTCGGCCTGTGGGGATTTGTGGATACGGGACCGCTCCTGGCGTGGCTTGTGGCCGTGTGGGCCATTTGCGCCAACATGTTCGTCCGCTGGCTGAGGGCGCCTCGACGACACGCTTTCGGCGGGCTCAAGAGAACCGTCCGGCATACGATCATGTTGTCGGCGCTTGTTGCGGTGCCGTGGGGCTGGTTGCCGCTGACTTATATCGGCTCGGTCCCGCCGCAGTTGGAGGGTCTGATCTTCGCCGTCTCCGCGGCGATGACAGCAAGCGGTGCCCTTATGTTGACGCGCGTTCCCGCCGCGGCCATGACGTCCATGACGATCGTGACGCTGCCGTTGGTCCTCAAATGCCTGATTGCCGGGGGGTCGCATCATTTCATCATGGCCGCATTGGCACTGGCCTATCTGGTTCTTTTATCAATCCTGATGGTCGAGCACGCCCAGGCGATTTTCGATCGCGACGCCAGCGTGCGTGCCCTGTCGCATCAGATGCAGGCGCTCAACACGGCGCGCGACGATATTGCCCGTCTGGCGGCATTCGACCCTGTCACCGGGCTCGCCAATCGCCGGGAGTTCAATAATCAGTTGATCCGGCTTTTGGACCGGGCGCGGGCGGAGTGTTTCAGCGTGCACCTGCTGCTGATCGATTTCGATCATTTCAAGAACGTCAATGATACACTGGGCCATTCAGCCGGCGATGAACTGCTTCGGCTGCTGGCGGACCGGCTGGACGAGGTCAGCGCCGGTGCCTATCTGGTAGCACGGCTCGGCGGCGACGAATTCGCCGTTGTCGTATCGGACGAGCAGACCGTGCTCGACGTCGACGCGCTTGTGCAAAGGATCCTTGTCGCGATGGCCGACCCCGTTGACCTCGACGGCCTTCACGTGACGTCGAGTTGCAGTATCGGTGTCAGCGCCTTTCCCAAGGATGCCGGGGACCGCGAACGGCTTTTGAGCTACGCTGATATCGCCCTTTATCGGGCCAAGGAAACGGGCCGGGGCCGCGCCTGCATATTCGACGACCAGATGCGAAGGCAAATCCGCGACCGGGAGGACAAGGGCGAAACATTGGCGCGGGCCATCGAAGCCGGTGAACTGGAGGTTTACTACCTGCCGCAATTCGATATGCGGGACGCCACCCTGATCGGCCTGGAAGCGCTGGTACGCTGGAACCATCCGGAATATGGCCTGCTGGCTCCCGCGGCCTTTCTGCAGGTCGCCGAGGAGCGCGGACTGATCCTGGCGGTGTGCGATTTCGTTCTGTGGCAGGTATCGGAGGATATCGGGATGTGGCGCAACCGAGGGCTCGACCCGGGGCAGGTCGCGATCAACATCCACGCCGCGCAATTGCGGTATCCGGACAATCTTGTGGATCATCTGTCACGCATCACCAGCGATCACGACGGGCGGGCCGACATCACCCTTGAAGTGACAGAGGCGTGTATTTTCAGCCGCGGCACCGACCAGGCGCCGGCGCTACTGACCACGCTCCGCGACAAGGGATACCGCATAGCGCTCGATGATTTCGGCACCGGCTCCGCGGCATTGACCCAGTTGAAGGCGTTGCCGGTGGACGAAATCAAAATCGATCACCGGTTCATGGCCGATATCAGTTCTAACCAAAGCGACCAGGCAATCGTAGGCGCGCTCGCCGATATGGCTCACACGCTGAACATGGCGATTGTCGCTGAAGGGGTGGAGACCATTGCACAGGCCGAAGCCTTGTGCCGGCTGGGATGTTACCGCGGGCAAGGGTTCTTGTATTCGCGCCCGGTCACGTGCCGCCGGGCCACGGAGTTCATGGAGCAGCATGTCTGGGCGACCCAGGCGGTGCGGCGGACACGCATTGATGCCGAAGTCGAGGCCTCGACGGTCCAATTCTTGTAGCTCCGCCCTTGGTGTCAAATGCTCGATATCAGGATAATTTACAGTGTAAAATTCTGATTAAATCTCTCTTAACCGCCCCGCCATACAGTAGGCATTCCTAAATGCAAATGAATCGCAACAGGTTGCCGTCGACTTCAGGTTGATCCGAAACGTGGCAACGCAGACGAGGGGTGATTGCGGTTTCATATCTTGGTGGTGGCGATCGTAATGATCATGCATCGTGCTCCGTTCTTCGGGTCGGCCCGCCTGCCGGCCTCGTTAACGGCGCCGAATTGACACGGTTTCCAAACGCCCTGAACCGATCCGCCGAACCGAATGACGAAAGAGGGGCACATGTCCAGAACTAAGATGACCACAGGCACCGAGCGTTATTTCGACGATGATGAGATTATCGTCAGTAAAACCGATCTGAAGGGCCATATCACCTATTGCAATGACGTGTTTCTCAGATTGGCCAGCTACTCGGAGAAGGAGTGCCTCGGTCAGCCACACAGCATGATCCGCAACCCGGAAATGCCCAGATGCATTTTCAAGCTGTTATGGGACTCGCTCGGCGAGGGGCGCGAAATCTTCGCCTATGTGGTCAATTGCGCCAAGAACGGCGACCATTACTGGGTCATCGCCCATGTCACGCCGAGCCGGGACGGTTCGGGCAATATCATCGGCTACCATTCCAACCGCCGGGTGCCCGACCGGGCAATCCTGCAGGATAAGGTGATGCCGCTTTACCGCGACCTGCTGGCGGAAGAGCAACGCCATTCCAATCGCAAGGACGGGCTGGCGGCATCGACGGCCAAATTCGCCGGCATGCTGAAGGACCGCGGCCTGGAATATGACGAATTCGTCGCCACCCTGTGACGCGATTCGGGTTCAAATTATTGCCGAATTGAGGAAAGAAGCCGATGCTATCCAATGACTACAAAAATGCCGTCATGAAGGCCCTGACTGTGTGCAATGCCATTGCCGACGGCGATTTCGAGGCCCGGATCACCAATATCACCGAGAAGGGCGCGGCGGGTGAATTGCTTTGGGCAATCAACCGGATGATCGACCGGTCCGACGCCTATGTGCGCGAATCGCGGGCGTCACTGGAATATGTGGCCGCGGGCAAGTATTTCCGGCGCATTTCCGAACGCGGCATGACCGGTGCCTTCGGCGAGGCCAGCCGGACCGTCAACACGGCGATGGGCGTGATGGAGGACCGGGTGAGCGGGTTCACTGAAACCGTGGCGCGGTTCGAGGCGCAGATGACCGAAATCGTTGAGGCCGTGTCATCGGCGGCAAGCGAATTGCAGACCTCGGCGCAGACCATGGAATCGGCGGCGACCTCCGCCAGCGACCGGTCGACGGCGGTGGCTGCGGCGGCCGAGGAAGCGTCCACCAATGTGGGCACCGTGGCCGCGGCCACGGAGGAAATGTCAAGCTCGATCGAGGAGATCAACCGCCAGGTTACCGAATCGGCGAGCATCACAACGACGGCGGTCCAGGAGGTCGAAAAGACCAATGTGGACATCAAGAGCCTGGAGGCCGCGTCGCAGACAATTGGCGAAGTCGTCGCCCTGATCGCCGATATTGCCGATCAGACCAACCTCTTGGCCCTGAACGCCACGATCGAGGCGGCGCGGGCCGGTGAGGCCGGGCGGGGCTTCGCGGTGGTGGCGTCGGAAGTCAAGGAACTGGCCGGTCAAACCGCCAAGGCGACCGCCGAGATCAGCGAACAGGTGTCCGGCATTCAGGGCGCGACCAGCCAGGCGGTATCGGCCATCGGCAGCATCGGAACGACGATTTCCAAGGTCAACGAAATTGCCGAGACGATCGCCGCGGCGATCGAAGAGCAGAGCACGGTTACCAAAGAGATCGGCCGCAATGTGGAACAGGCGGCCGCCGGCACCTCGGAAGTCAGCGCCTCGATCGGCGTGGTCAGCGAAGCGGCCGGTGAAACCGGAACCGCCGCGACCGAGGTCTTGGGCGCGTCGGGCGAGTTGGCCGAAAGAGGCGAAGTTCTGCGCAGTGAAGTGCAGACCTTCCTGGCTGAGGTAAAGAAAGTTATTTGAGATAGAGGAATTAGTTTTTGGAATGCAATGGCCGCGCGGTTAAAACCCGCGCGGTTTTGTTTGGTAATTTCTGATTGAAAATTGCGTTTAATTCCTTTGTATTTCTTTTGTTTTTGAGTATTTTTAGTTATATATTCTAGATCATTAAATTTAAATTGGCCCATTACTGCTATAATTTTTTACTGTTTAAGGGATTTGCTCATTGTCTTTGCGTTTAGGCCGTGGTTCATTGTCTTCGGGTGGCCGCGACTTCATGAAGGCGTCATCCCGATAGGACATAGACTGAAGATCAACACCGTCGACCGGGCACGGCCGCATGCCGATGGGTGACCGTTCCGTCCCTAATCTTCTGGACGGGCGGACATTGTTGCAAGGACCGGATGCTTGGCGGCATAGTGAAGTAACGGACAGGAGATTTGCCATGCGCGAACGAAATGAACATTACGTCATCGCGATGACGGCCGCGTTTGTTGTCTTAACGGGGATGCCGGCGGCTTCCGCGAACGAGGATCTGGTGCATTTGCCACAGGTGTTCGATGCCCAATCGGCCAGCCACATGGCCGCAACGGCAACACCGATGACAAATCCGCTACGGTCGCCGGATACCACGAATGTGGCGCCGGAAGCCGGTGACGGCAGTCTGACGCCCGGTGCCCTGGGGGAAGGTGACTCCAAGGGCGCGAGCGGCGGTCCGGACAGCGGTAAGGCTTATGGCAGCTTCGGCATTCCCTATACCACGACCCGCGTGCAATTGGGCGGACTGAACAAGAGCAAATACCAGATCAAGAACCTGCAAAGCATCACCTATCCCTATCGGGTGATCGGCAAGCTGTTTTTCCAGACATCGCAAGGTTCGTCTTGGTGTTCGGCGAGCCTGATCCGCAAAGCGGTGATGGTTACGGCGGCGCATTGTTTCCAGAATTTCGGATCCGGCGGCAATTCCTTTACCAACTTCAAATTCCGGCCGGGCCATTACGGACCTCCGGGCGCCCCCAAATATCAGCGGCAACCCTTCGGTGCCTGGAACACGTTGACGGTGGCGCGGGCCGCCTCCTGGGCCAATGGTACCGATGTCGGCGGCGGCGCGGCGCGCGATAACGATGTTGCCCTGTTCATCGTCAAGAAAAAGAAAGGCCAATTCATCGGCGATAAGGTCGGCTATCTTGGATATGGCTGGAACAATTACTCCTTCATCTCGTCTTCCAAGACCGGAAACAAGAATACCGCGGCCGTTTCCACGTTGGGTTATCCCGGGCTGATGGATTCGGGCGACATCATGCAGCGCACCGACGGGCCGTCCTATACAACGAAGGTGAACGGCGCCAAGCAGATCATGCAGGGCAGCAACCTGACCGGCGGTTCCAGCGGCGGTCCGTGGGTGGTCAATTTCTGGACCCGCAATGCCAAACTGTCCGGCGGCGCTTCCCCCGGATCGAAGTCAACGATGGCAGTGATCGGCGTAACTTCGTGGGGTGCGCGGGATCCCAACAACCCGAAGGACAATTATTCCTCACAGTTCGCGCAAAATACCCGCTATCCCAATGCCGATTATGGCGGATGGGGCGCCGGCAATATCGGATCGTTGCTGAACTCCTTGTGCAACGCCACGGCGCCGGAAGGTGGAACTTACGAATCGCGTGGTTATTGCAACTGAGCAATCGATCAAGCGACGATAACTTCGGGAGCGGCGCATGACCGCCGCTTCCTTTTTCGCCGGCCCCGCCCGTTTTTTTCGTGGGTGAACCGGCGGCGGTGTCTTCACAGCCTTGGCGTCCTGGTATAGTTGCGATCCAAGAATCACCGGGCAAGGATGGCCGCCATGCGCGCCTATCACGATCTGTTGCAGCGCATCCTGGATGATGGCTTCGATCGCGGCGACCGTACGGGGACCGGGACCCGGTCCGTCTTCGGCCATCAAATGCGCTTCGATCTTGCGGCGGGATTTCCACTGCTGACCACCAAGAAGCTGCATCTGAAATCGATCATCCACGAATTGCTGTGGTTCCTCGCCGGCGATACCAATATCGCCTATTTGACCGCCAATGGGGTGCGGATCTGGAACGAATGGGCCGACGAGAACGGTGATTTGGGGCCGGTCTATGGCCATCAATGGCGCTCATGGCCGGCCGCCGATGGCGGCACGATCGATCAGATCGCCTGGGTGGTCAACGAAATCCGCGTCAATCCGAGTTCGCGGCGGTTGATCGTTTCAGCGTGGAACCCGGCGGATGTGGCGCGCATGGCGCTGCCGCCATGCCATTGCCTGTTCCAGTTCTATGTGGCCGACGGGCGATTGTCGTGCCAGCTCTACCAGCGCTCCGCGGATGTCTTTTTGGGGGTGCCGTTCAATATCGCCTCTTATGCGCTGTTGACCATGATGGTGGCCCAGGTGACCGGTCTCAAGGCCGGCGATTTCGTTCATACATTGGGCGACGCGCATCTTTACGCCAATCATTTCGACCAGGCGCGACTGCAATTGCGGCGCCAATCCCGGGCGTTGCCAAGCATGGTGCTCAATCCGGCGGTGAACGACATTTTCGATTTTGTCTACGAGGATTTCGCCCTGGAGGGTTACGACCCGCATCCGCATATCCAGGCACCGATCGCGGTTTAGCCTTCCGATTCGGTCGGCCAAACGATCATGATCAGCGCGCCCGCTCGAAGAAGGTGCGTACCAACTCGTCGGACTTGACGGCCTGCCGGCCGGCATTGACCGCCAGGTCGACGTCCTTATTTGTCAGCGTGAAGCGGGTCGGAATTTCGCCGAGGCGTTTCGCCGTGGCGGCGCCCAGATCCTCGAATTCGATCTCCACCAGATAGATGTTGAAATTCTTACAATTCCATCCCTTCGTCGAACCGCGCATTTTACGGACCGCGCTTGCCGTCAATCCGCAGCGAAAGCGGATCAGCCGGCTTTTCCAGGCTTCCAGGGCCCGGCGCAGGTCGTCGATGATACCCTGGCTTGAGGAATCCATCATGGTATCGGTGACGGCCATCATCAGGTCGACGCCGGATGGCCCGGTCACTTCGTTTGCTCCGACCACCTGGGCCTGGACGCCGGAATTCACCAGGATCACCGCCATCTGGTCGAGGCGGACCACTTCGCGCGGCTTGAAGGGTTCGTATGGCTTTTCGCTGCCGGTCAGATAAAGGGTCAGTCCGAGAATGCCGATATTGTCGGTCAGGCCTCCATCGAGCAGCTTGATATAGTCCATCTTGCCCGGCGTGGAATAATTGCGCATCGCCTTGGACAGGGTCTGCAGGCGGCCTGAGAGTTCCGGCGCATTCTGTTCGGCGCGGGCGATCCATTCGGGAATGCCGTTTGCACAAGAGCGCGAATAGGTCTTGATGACCACCGGGGCGAAGATCAGCGGAACGGCGGCGGATGCGGCCACCGCATGGGCCACCGGATAATCCGCCAGGTTGCTGCAGAACGTGGCGAATGTCTCCGGCGAAAAATGAAACTGCGTGCGATTGATGAAATCGGAGGCGTTGATATAGACCAGCGGACGGCCCGGCTTCATCATGTCGGCGAAGGTGGCGCCGTTATAGAGGTTTTCGTTCAGCCATTTCGGCAGGCCGTCATCGTCATTGACGCCGCCTTCGAACATGCGGGTGACATTGGCGATCGATACATCGGTGCGCAGGGCCGATTCCACGTCCTTGACCAGGAAGCGCTGGCGGAAGTCGCGGTAGCCGGCCTTGCCTTTCAGGCCGTAATAGGCGGCGGCGACCGAACCGCCCGACACGCCGGACAGCAGGCGGACATAGTCGAGGCCGTTCTTGCTCTCTCTGTCCCCGGCGGGCACCATTTCCTCAAGACCGCGCAAGACCCCATAGGCGAAGGCCGCCGCGCGCGTGCCGCCGCCGGAAAAGGCGAGCATGATGACATTGTTGTCCAGCACGTCTGGCCGCTCGTCCTGGGTGGCGATGGCCTCTGCCGGCATCAGCGGATGGGCGATCAGCGGCTTGTTCAGCGGCGTGCTGGAGATCCCGGAGGCGCAGCCGGCCAAGGCCAGGCCCAGGGCGGCGGCCGTGAAAACCGGCGGTACCAGTGTTCTCCTGCGGTGTCGGTCTTGTCGTGACGTGTGCGTGTCCATTACGCTATCAGACGGTCATGAATGAAATCAGAAAATCATCATATCGAATATCGCTGCACAATAGCCAAGTCGCAGCAAACGGCGAATAAGTAATAATACTTATAAACATGTTGACCGGCTTGGAATAGGCAAACCGGGGCCATCTCCGATTTCCGCTTCCAAACGACGTCCGAGTCGCCGATAAACCGTTTATGGATGAACCTGCCATTACCCTCATCGCCGCGGTCGCGCGCAATGGCGTCATCGGCATCGATGACGGCCTGCCGTGGCGGATTCGCGCCGATATGCACCATTTCAAGGCGAGCACGCTCGGCAAGCCGTTGATCTTCGGCCGCAAGACCTTTGCCGCCATGAACGGACCGCTGGCCGGCCGTGCGATCATCGTGGTCACCAAAAACAGCTCCTACACGGCTGCCGGCGTGATGATTGCGCATTCCCTGGACGCGGCGATCGCGACGGCGCGGGAAATCTGCGCGACCAGCGGCGCCGATGAAATCATGATCGGCGGCGGCGGCGCGATTTATGCAGAAGCGATGGAAATGGCCGACACGCTGCTGATTACGCATATCGATGCGGATGTCGCGGGCGATACGGTATTTCCGGAAATCGATCCGCGGCTCTGGGCGGTGGCCGAGCGGAGAGATCTGGAGCGCCATGACGGCGATACGGCAATGGCCCACGTGGTGACCTATCGGCGGCGGGATTAAAGAGTGTTTTCGCTCAAAGCATTGTTCCGATCGCCAGAATAAGAACAGATCCATGCTGAAACCAATCAGTCGGCGGTCGAGACCGATCGCTGGCGGCGGTCTCGACACGGATATTCATCCGGCCTCGGACCTTGCAACGCGGTGGATCGACTGCCAAAGTCCGTAGCCTTAAGGGACGCAGGATAATTTGGAGGATATTGTATCATGGATGTACGTGCCGCCGTCGCCTTCGAGGCCGGAAAACCGCTTGAAATCACCACGGTTCAGCTTGATGGTCCCAGTGCGGGGGAGGTTATGGTCGAGATCAAGGCGACCGGCATCTGCCATACGGACGAATTTACATTGTCCGGGGCCGATCCGGAGGGGCTGTTCCCGTCGATCCTGGGTCATGAGGGTGCCGGGGTGGTGGTCGAGGTCGGTCCGGGCGTGACGTCGGTCAAACCGGGCGACCATGTGATCCCCCTTTATACGCCCGAGTGCCGGCAGTGCGAATATTGCCTCAATCCAAAAACCAATCTGTGTCAATCGATCCGTGAAACGCAAGGCCAGGGGCTGATGCCCGACGGCTCGTCGCGGTTTTCCATCAACGGGGAGAAGGTGCTGCATTATATGGGCACATCGACCTTCGCCAATTTCACCGTGCTGCCGGAAATCGCCGTTGCCAAGGTGCGCGAAGACGCGCCGTTCGAATCCATCTGCTATATCGGCTGCGGCGTGACCACCGGCATCGGCGCGGTCATCAATACGGCGAAGGTGGAACCGGGCTCCAATTGCGTCGTCTTCGGCCTCGGCGGTATCGGCCTCAATGTCCTCCAGGGCCTGCGGCTCGCCGGCGCCAACATGATCGTCGGTGTCGATATGAATAACGGCAAGAAGGAATGGGGCGAGAAGTTCGGCATGACCCATTTCGTCAATCCGGCGGAGGTGGAGGGCGACCTGGTGCCCTATCTGGTGGATCTCACCGGTGGCGGTGCCGACTATTCCTTCGAGTGCATCGGCAATGTGGAGGTCATGCGGGCAGCGCTCGAATGCGCCCATAAGGGGTGGGGGGAATCGATCATTATCGGCGTCGCCCCGGCCGGCGCGGAAATCTCCACCCGGCCGTTCCAACTGGTGACCGGGCGGTCGTGGCGCGGCACCGCGTTCGGCGGCGCCAGGGGCCGCACGGACGTGCCGAAGATCGTCGACTGGTACATGGACGGCAAGATCCAGATCGATCCGATGATCACCCACACGCTCAGCCTGAACGATATCAACAAGGGCTTCGACCTGATGCATGCCGGCGAGAGCATTCGTTCCGTAGTCGTCTATTAGGCTGGTCATAGGCGGCCGGCCGCTTCGGCTTGACATTCCCCAAGGATTGCGGCCGTCCGTGGTCGTTTCGGTGTGCGGCGCAACGCCTGCCTGCACACGCGCTAACCTTGTTGAATTATTCTGCGGGCATCGGCGAGGTCGGGATCGTCAAGATCGGCGTCAAAACGACCGGCAAGCGCGCGCAACCGCTCCAGATCTGCCTGATGGTCTCCGTCTTTCCCGGCGGATAGGAGATCGGTCAGGATCCGAAGTTCAAGAAGGGGCGCGCCTTGTTGTCGTGCGATTTGCAGAGCCGAATCCCGATAGCCGGCAGTCCGGTCCGGCAGGGCGTGACGCGATAGGATCGCGGCAACGCGAAACGCCTCCGATCGATAGAAGTCGACGTCGGAGTCGTTTTCGGCGCCGATCACGCTGTCCAGTTGCCTCAATCCAACCTCGGGCGTGCCGGCCCAGCCATGCATTTCGGCGAGCAACGAGAGAATGTAGGGCCTGATCTGGCGGGCGCCGGTGCTTTCATAGGTTTGCAGGCCCGCCTGCATCAGCAAGATACCCTGGTCCGGTTCGCCGAGCGCGGCAACCGCCCAGCCGCGCATGACGGTCGCCCAGCCGAGCCAATAGGGATAGTGGTGGTCCTCGGCGGTGGCGATTGCGGCATCGGCATGATCGCGGACGGCTTCGGGACGTCGGCAGAACTGAAAAAGCGATGCCGACAGGCACTGGGCGTAGGCCAGGCTGAACGGATGCTTGAGTTCCGCGGCAAGGGTCAATGCGGCATCGCTGTTGGCGCGCGCTTTGCCCGGTTCGCCCAGGAACCAGTTGGCCCATCCCAGGCTGACCTGACCAACAACGGACGGATCGGTGCCATAGATATAGGCCAGTTCATGGTGCTTTGAGCGGTCATACAGGGCATTGGCCTGCTCCAGAAGTTCGCGGGCATTGCCGAATTGTCCCGCGAACAGGGCGCACATGCCGGCCGAGCGGTAGGATTCCAGGAGCAGGGCGGTATCGTCCTCGTCCTTGGCGATGGCGATCAGGCGGTCCACGACCTTGCGGGTCTCGGCGACCTTGCCATTTAAGAAAAACACATTGGCGAGCCCGCGCAGGGCGACGAATAATTGCCGCGGGTCGCCGGCATTTTCGCTGAGCTGCCGGGCGCGCTGATAATTTTGTGCAACGGCCGGCGCCGACCAGCCCTCGGCGGTCAGGCGGGAGGCGCCGAGGGCGATGCGGATATTGAATTCCCGTTGATCGCGGTCCGCCGAATGGGGCAGGCGGGCAAGATCCTCCAATGCGCTCTCCAGATTGGCGATGGCTTCCCGATGGGCCGATTTGCGGCCGGCGTCCAGCCCGGCCTTTTGCCAATAGTCGACCGCCAGGTCCGGCCGTTCGGCTTTCGAATAATGCCAGGCGATAAGGGCCTGGTGGTCGTCGGCCTCGCTATCGGATTGCAAAATCGCCTCGGCGACCTTGCTGTGATAGTGCTTGCGGGTATTGCGCAGGAGCGACTGATAGGTGACTTCCTGGATCAGGGAATGCTTGAACCGATAGGTGGAATGGTGCGGCGTCCCGGTCTTTAGCAACAGGCCGGCTTCGACCATGTCGGAGAGTGCGCCGCTGAGATCGGCGGGTTCCAACTCGCCGACCGAATGAATGAAATCCTCATCGAAAGGCCGCCCGATGACTGATGCGATCTGCGCCACCTTCTTGGCATCGGCCAGATGGTCGATGCGGGCGATCAGCGATGCCTGCAGGGATGTCGGAATGTCGTTGAAGGCACCGCTCTGCAGGATCGACTTGGTCAATTCCTCGACGAATAGGGGGACCCGGTCCGATCGTTCGATGATCTGCGAGACGACGTCCTCGGGCAGTTGTTCGCCGCCGAGCGCGCCCACGATCATCTCGCATTGCTCCTTGGAGATCCGGTTCAGATAGATCAGCGCATGGTTGGCGAAGCTGGTCCAGGGCGCCTTGTAGCTCGGCCGATGGGTGATCAGGATCAGAACCCGGGCGGAGGTGATGCGCAGGACCGCCTCGCTGATCAGCAATTCCGTGGTCGGATCGATCCAATGGGCGTCTTCCAGCAGGATGAGGACCGGATTGACCAGGCTTTGGCTCAAAATCATGCTCGTCAAACCGTCCAGCGTACGCTCCCGGATCTGCTGCGGCGACAGGTTCATCAGGCCGTAGCGCGCCTCATAGGGGAGCGACAGCAGGGCAGCGAACAGAGGCACCTGCGCATCAAATCCCTCCAACATCGTCTCCAGTTTGTTCAAGCGGGTGTCGGCGTTCTCGCTACTGGTGAATTCGGCCATGTGCTTGATGTGCTGAATGACCGGAAAGAAGGCGCTGTTCTGGTGATAGGGGGAGCATTGATAGCTGAACGTATGATGCGGCTCATCGGCGATGGTGTCGCAAAACATCTGCACGAGCCGCGATTTACCGATGCCCGGCTCTCCTGAGAGAATGACCACCTGGCCCTCGCCATTCTTGGCCAGGTCCCAGCATTCCTCGATCAGACCGAGTTCGTGGCCGCGGCCGACAAAGGGTGCGAGGTTGCCGGGATGGGCCGCTTCGAAGCGGCTGACCACGTTGCCTTCGGCGATCACATTCCAGGC
Organism: Rhodobiaceae bacterium; assembly: GCA_965224185.1. Lineage (GTDB taxonomy): Bacteria > Pseudomonadota > Alphaproteobacteria > Rhizobiales. The sequence goes on from OZ245042.1 coordinate 3,960,709, forward strand.
GGGGACGGGGGCGGGGAACCCTTTCAAAGCATGGGCGCCCAGATCCTGCAGTTCAAATGCGTCACCGATCAGTGATTGGGTGGCAGTGTCGATGATCACGCCGCCGGGATCCGCCAGATGCTGCAGCCTTGCGGCCAGGTTCGGCGTTTCACCGGTAACCGTGTCGGGATCGCTGCTCAACTCGCCGACGAGATCGCCGACCACCACCCGGCCAGTGGCGATCCCCACACGCGCCTTGAGGGACAGGTCATGGCCGATCGCCAGCTTTTCCACGGCGCGGGCCGCCTCCAGGCCGGCGCGGATGGCGCTTTCGGCCTGGGCCTCGTCGGCGCGCGGCCAGCCGAAATAGGCGAGCACGCCGTCCCCCAGATGCTTGGCAAGATAGCCGCCGTAATTGGTCAGGGCGGCGGCGACGGCATCATGGTAATTGCGTAGGACATCGCGCAGGTCTTCCGGGTCCAGGATCTGGGTCAAAACCGTGGAATCGACCAAATCGCAGAACATGACGGTGAGTTGCCGCAATTCCGGTTCCGAAGCCGGCGGCGGGCGAGGCACGAATTCGGCAAGCGGCGGACCGGAATGCCCCGTCTCGGCGATCGCGGCCAATAAAATCTTGCGGGGGCCCATGGGGAGGCCAAGTTCTTTCAGATCGTCTTCCGTTAGATGCTTGAGCGCGGCCGTGGTGATTTCGTTTTCCGCAAATAGAGCGGTGTATTTCGTTAACCCAAGGCGCAGTAAGAATTGGTCGATCTCGTCGGCCATGCTCGGTTTTTCTAATTGTGTCCCGCTCGATAAAGATAAACGAAGAGGACCCCGCCGCGCAATCGGTCACATCGGTGATTAATCTCTTTTACAAAGGACCAGGAGAAATTCTTTGCGCCATTCAGGCGACGCATTACCGCGAAGCCCATGAATTGCCGGTTCTAATGCCATGAAGACTCAGCTATCTTCACAGGTCTATCGATGCCGCGAAAGTGTTAGCCAGAAACGTTTGAAATTATATCTTGATTTAGAAGGGGGAGGGACTCTTGAAACTCGACCCGGAACTTTGCCGTAAGATTCTGTTTGCCATCGAAGATAGTCGCGACGACGAGCCGGCCTCCATAAAGCTGCCCGTCGACGATTATAATCAAATCCTCCTGTCTCACCACACCCGGCTGTTACAGGAAGGCGGTCTGATCCACGCCGTGGAAACCGGCCACGCCTTCGACGGCACCCGCACGCTGACGCCCCATTCGCTGACTTGGAAAGGATGCGAATTTGTCCGCGCGGTGCGCAACGAGGCGATTTGGAACAAGGCCAGGAGCTATGAAACCCTGCTACAGGGCGAGTTGCCGATGACATTGCTTTACGAACTCGCGGTGCGGGAAATGCGGCGCATGGTGGGCCTGGACGCCTCCGCCGATTGAAGACCGGGACATGCGGGCTCACAGGCCGGGCCGGATCACGGACCGGTCGGGGGCCGATCCGGCTATTGATGCCGGTCCATGTGTCGGCATCGGTTACCCATGGTTGCGTAAATAAGGGTTTTGCTGGACTATGATCGGGTGACCATATGCCTATGGTGGCCACTGGAGTGAAGGCCCGCCACCGGCACGCGTGACAGGACACGGAAAGCAAAATCGATGACCCAATCAAAATCCGCCGGCGTTGAAAGTGTCGACGCCGCCACCGTGCACGGGTGGATGGAAGACGACGCGGTGGTGCTCGTTGATGTCCGCGAGACCACCGAGTTCGAGCAGGAGCATATTCCCGGAGCCATGCTGTTGCCGATGTCGAAATTCGATCCGGAACTGTTTCCAACGGTGCCCGGCAAGAAGGTGGTACTGCATTGCGCCGTGGGCAAGCGCTCCGAATCGGCCGGCAAGATGCTGCTCAACGAGGGCCATGCCGGGGCCTTGCACATGGCCGGCGGGATCGAGGCCTGGAAAGCGGCCGGTTTCGCAACCGAAGTGCAGTTCGTCCCGCCGGCTGCCGATGAGCCGGCGGCCAAGGCTGAGCCCGTGCAATTTGTGCGGCTGTGCCCGCCGCCGGGGCAGGTGCTGAAGGAAGAATATCTGGAGCCGCTGAAGATCGGGTCACGGGAATTGGCGGCGCGCATTGGCGTCGACCAAGCGGTCGTCGACGCGGTCGTTGGCGGCGAGACGGTGGTCGATGTGGAACTGTCGCTGCGGCTTGCGCGGTTCTTCTCGACGGCGGCCGATTTCTGGGTGCATCTGCAGATCGAGCACGATTTGGAATTGGCGCGGCAGAAGATCGGCGAGACGATCCGGCGTGAGATCAGGCCGCGTACGGCGTCCGATTGAACGGCGTGGCGGCGATATTTGGATTGGCGTAAGTTGGGACCATGCCTGATTTTGAAAAACCGGTTCTGGACCGGGTCTATTCGGCCAAGACCGATGAGGAAAGCCGCTCGGCCTATAATGACTGGGCGTCCGACTATGATGCCGATCTGACGGCCTTCGGCTATACGCTGCCGGGTGTTGCCACCGGCGTGATCTGCCGGTTCGTCTATCCGGGGCTCGGCGGGGTGCTCGACGCGGGGTGCGGCACCGGGTTGCTGGGCGCCTATTTGAAGATCCTCGGTTTCGGGCCGATCACCGGCATCGATCTGTCGGAAGGCATGTTGGACGTGGCCCGCGGCAAGGGCGTCTATGATGATCTCAGACGGATGCGGCTCGGCGCGTCGCTGGCCTTTGCCGATGACCAGTTCTTCGCTACCGTTTCCACAGGCACCCTGACACCGGGCCATGCGCCGGCGACCGCGTTCGACGAGTTGATCCGAGTGACGGCTTCCGGCGGCTTCCTGGTCTTTTCGCTGCGGGCTGACGGCGACAATGCGGCCCCCTTTCGCGATGCGCTGGAGCGACATGAAGGCGCCGAGCGGATTTCCTTCGCCTATAAAACCGAATCGTTTCCGGCAATGCCCCTGGCCGAGCCGGAGGTGATGAATCGTATTTTCGTCTATAAAGTCATCTAGAAAATCACTGACTACCGATCACAATGACTTTTCCAGCCTATTGACGAGAGCCGGCCGGGTTCCCAATTGGCGGATTGGGTTCGGTGTGTGCTACCTTGCCAAACCGGGTTATCACCGTATGTACGGGAGTCACGGGATGCGGTCGTAACCTTGACCCACCGGTTTCATTGAAACGGGCAGAAGAGTCACCTATAACCCGCGCGAGAATTGATCGGCACCGACCGGTTCTTGAAGTGTGAGGACCGGTTGAGACATTCCGAACAGAGGATGGATGAATGCCTTGGAGTAACCAAAGCGGAGGCGGCGGCTGGAAAGGCGGCAATGGCGGCAGCAACGGACCGTGGGGTGCACCGCCGGGCGGCGGTGGCGGCGGGGGCAGTGGCCCGCCGGACCTGGAGGAGCTTTTGCGGCGTAGCCAGGATCGGTTGAAGACCGTTCTGCCGACCGGGCGCGGCAATCCGTTTCTTATTCCGATCGTCATCCTGGTGCTTGCCGGATTGTGGCTCTATCAATGTTTTTACCAGGTCCAGCCGGATGAAGTCGGCGTGGAAATGCTGTTCGGCAAGGCCAAGGAAGAACTCAACGATCCGGGTATCCATTTCCATTTCTGGCCGATTGAAACCGTGGAAAAGGCGCCGCTGCTTCGGGAGAACAAGGAATTCATCGGTTCCGGCTCCGGCACCCGCGCCCGGTCTTCGGGGCGCGATCCCAGCCTGATGCTGTCGGGCGACCAGAATATCGTGGAGATCGATTTTACGGTGCTTTGGCGGATCAAGGATCCGATCGCCTATCTGTTCCGCGTCAAGGACCAGCCGCAAATGGTGCGCATTGTCGCCGAGAGTGCCATGCGTGACCGGGTCGGACGGACCACGGCGGATGCGGTCTATACCCAGCAGCGTGAGCAGGTCGAGGCGGAAGTGCAGGATCTCATCCAGGATACGCTGAACTCCTATAATGCCGGCATCCAGATCACGGACGTGAAGATGGAGCGGTCGAGCCCGCCGCGGGACGTGATCGACGCCTTTGAGGAAGTGCAGCGCGCGCAGCAGGACCAGGAGCGGTTCAGGCAGGATGCGCAGGCCTATTCCAACAAGAGGCTCGGCGAGGCACGTGGTGAAGCAGCCCAGATCCGCGAAGAGGCGAAAGCCTATAAGGAACGGGTGATCGCCGAGGCCGACGGTGAATCGCAACGCTTCGTCTCAGTCTACAAGGAATATGCCAAGGCCAAGGATGTGACCAAGAAGCGTCTGTTCCTGGAAACCATGGAGAAGATCTTGAAGGATTCCAACAAGGTGATCATGGAATCGGGAGCCGGGTCCGGGGTGGTGCCCTATCTGCCGCTGCCGGAGGTCAACAAGCGGGCACGGGAGGCGCAAAAATGAGCGGACTGCGTTTTCCCATTCTCGGCATCATAGCCATCGTGGCCCTGGGTATTTTCTATTCGGCGACCTTCGTGGTGACCGAACGGGACCAGGCGATCGTGCTGCGGTTCGGTGAAATCCGCCGGGTGCTGCAGGAACCGGGCATCTATTTCAAGATTCCCACAAACATCGTGGAAACGGTGCAATATGTCGACAAGCGGCTTTTGACCCTGCAGCTCAACAACAAATTCGTGCAGGTCAACGACAACCGGCGCTATGTCGTCGATGCTTTCACGACCTATCGGATTACCGATCCTAGAAAGTTCCGGGAATCGGTTTCGGCGAATGTCAACCTGGCCGAAGACCGGCTGCAGACCCGTCTCGACGCGGCTCTGCGGCGGGTTTACGGTCTGCGCAGCTTCAACGCAGCCTTGTCGGAACAGCGCGGCGAGATGATGCGCGAAGTGCGCGACCTGTTGCGGCCGGAAGCGCTGCAATTGGGCATCAATCTGGTGGACGTGCGTATCCAGCGGACCGACCTGGTGCCGGAAGTTTCGCAACAAACTTATGAACGCATGCGTTCGGAACGTCTTGCGGCGGCGGCCGAACTGCGGGCCCAGGGGACGCAGGCGTCCTTGCGGATCCGGGCGGAGGCGGATCGCGAGGCCGTGGTCACGGTCGCCAAGGCACGGCGGGAATCGGAGATCCTGCGCGGTGAGGGTGACGCGGAGCGCAACCGGCTGTTTGCCGATGCCTTTGGCCGGGATCCGCAATTTTTCGAGTTCTACCGCTCCATGAGCGCTTATGAAACGGCGATCAAGGATAGCGATACGACCATGGTACTGTCGCCGGATTCGGAGTTTTTCCGCTTCTTCAAGGATTCGGGAGGGTCCGAAAATCGATCGGCCCCGGCGCCGGCGTCCGATACCGACGGTCAATGAGCGACTTTCTGGTCGCGATCGGCCTGGTTTTGGTGATCGAGGGCGCGATTTACGCGATTGCGCCCGACCGGATGAAGACAATGATGCGCCAGATGATGGACGTGCCGGACCAGACTTTGCGGACCGTCGGCCTGATCGCGGCGGCGATTGGCGTGGCCGTCGTCTGGATGATACGAGGATAACGAAGTCGTGAGGTTCGGGACGCTGTTGACGTCGACATTCCGCCCCAATTTCATTGTTTTGAAATGAGGACGCGAATGGGTTTGAACCCTATTTTGGAGGATATGGCCGATGGCCGGTTTTGACATGCATCGCCGGATGCCGCGTTTCGTGGCGGCCGGTCTTTTGGCGTTGGCGCTGAGCGTGCCGGCGGGCGTGATTGGCAGCCCGCAGGCTTCGGCCAAGGGACCTGAATCCGTCGCCGATCTCGCCGAGAAACTGATTGGATCGGTGGTCAATATCTCCACATCGCAGATGGTCAACAGCCAGCGGTCGATTCCCATGCCGCAGGTGCCGGAAGGGTCGCCGTTTCAGGAGTTTTTCGACGAATTCTTCAACCGGCGCAACAAGGACCGGGGCTCGCCGCGCCGCGTCCAATCGCTGGGCTCCGGATTCGTCATCGACCCGTCGGGGATCATCATCACCAACAACCACGTGATCGAAAGCGCCGACGAGATCACCGTCAACTTCTCCAATGGCGACAAGCTGGAGGCCAAGATCATCGGGCGCGACAAGAAAACCGATATCGCGGTTTTGAAAGTGGAGCCTGAAAAGCCGCTGCCGGCGGTGGCCTTCGGCAATTCGGTCGGGCTTCGGGTCGGTGACTGGGTGATGGCGATCGGTAATCCGTTCGGTCTGGGCGGTACGGTCACGGTGGGCATCGTGTCGGCGCGCAACCGCGATATCAGTTCCGGCCCCTACGACAGTTTCATCCAGACCGACGCGGCCATCAATCGGGGCAATTCCGGTGGTCCGCTGTTCGATATGGACGGCAATGTCGTCGGCATCAATACGGCGATCATCTCGCCATCGGGCGGATCGATCGGCATCGGCTTTGCCATCCCGACCGAAATCGCCGTTTCGGTCATTGAGCAATTGCGCGAATTCGGCGAAACCAAACGCGGCTGGCTGGGCGTGCGCATTCAGCAGGTCACCGATGAAATCGCCGAAGGCTTGGACATGGCCGAGGCGGCCGGAGCGCTCGTTTCCGGCGTGACGCCAGACGGGCCGGCCTCGAAATCCGGTATCAAGCCGGGCGATGTCATTTTGAAGTTTGACGGCAAGGCGATCGCCAAGATGCGCGACCTGCCGCGGATCGTTGCCGATACGCCGGTCGGCAAAAAGGTTGCCGTCGCCGTCCTGCGCAAGGGCAAGGAGGAAAGCTTCGACGTGGTGCTCGGACGCCTGGAAGAGGGCGAGAAGATGGCGAATCTTGGCGGCGGAAGCGACAATGGGGAGGAAAAGAAGAAAACTCTCGGCCTGACGCTGTCCGGTCTGACCGATGAATTGCGCTCCAAATACAGCATCGAGGAAGAGGTGAAGGGTGTCGTCATCACCGAAGTCGATCCGGCAAGCGCGGCGGCGGAAAAACGCATCGTCGCCGGTGACGTGATCGTGCAAACGGCGCAGGAGCCCGTCGCCACGCCGAAAGAAGTCACGGAGCGCATCGCGCAACTGGAAAAGGATGGCCGCAAATCGGTTCTGTTGTTGTTGTCCAATGGCAAGGGCGAATTGCGCTTCGAGGCGGTGCGTCTGGAGGAATAACGGGCGACCTGACGGCGCGCGCCACCGCGTGTCGTCAGTACACGAACTCGTCGCGCCGATAGCCCTGAAAATAGAGCAGGGCGGTCAGGTCGGAATGGACGATGTGCAGGTCGGCCTCCTGCGAGACGAACGGTTTGGCGTTATAGGCGGCGCCGATACTGGCGTAGCGGATCATCGGTACGTCGTTGGCTCCGTCGCCGACGGCCAGGGTCAGGGCCGGATCGATCCGGAACTCCTGGACCAGCGCCAGCATATGCAACAGCTTGGTCTGCGGATCGACGACCGGTTCCAGCACCCGGCCGGTCAGCAGGCCATTCTTGATTTCCAGGCGATTGGCCCGGTGTTCGTGAAAGCCGGCATCGGCGGCGACCCGTTCTGAAAAGGCGGTGAAGCCACCGGAAACCAGCGAGCAATAGGCGCCATTGGCGCGCATGGTCTGGACCAGGGTGCGGGCGCCCGGATTGAGGGCCACCCGATGCCGGTAGACCCGGGCGAAGACATTGACGTCGAGGCCCTTTAAAAGGGCCACGCGTTCCCGCAAGGCCGGCTCGAACTCGATCTCGCCGCGCATGGCGCGTTCGGTGATCTCGGCCACCTGGTCTTCGATATGGAGTTCGGCGGCCAATTCGTTGATGCATTCCTTGTTGATGATGGTCAGGTCCATGTCGGCCATCAACAGGCGCTTGCGCCGGGACTGTTCCCGGGTGACCCCGAGATCGACGGGCGCGTCGTCCAATTCCTCGCGGGCAAAAGCGATGGCTTCCGTGGCGCGGATGGCGCTTTCATCGAAGAAAATGTCACAGGAAATGCGTGCATCCAGCCAATCCGGCTCGCCGATCACCGGCAGGCGCCGGGCAATGGCACTGACCATGGTGTCGGTCAGGGCGGAATTCCGCGGATTGCCAATGAGAGTAAGAACGGACGCCATGCGTCGAAAAGAATCACCTTGCCTGGGACCGGCGTGGGGGTTGGTGATAGCCGGGTGACGGGCTGTCGGCAACCCGCATGGCACGGATTACGATAATCGTCGCTCCGTCGCCGGTATATGCCGCCCGTTGATTGATCCGGCGGCAGCCGCCACTATGCGCGTGCAATTTGTGCCTGGATCAAAGCAACAATGGGAATATCCCGCCCCGTCCTGATTGCCGGACCGACGGCAAGCGGTAAATCCGCCCTGGCGATGGCGGCAGCCGAGCGGCTCGGCGGCAGTATCATCAATGCCGATTCCATGCAGGTCTATGAGGAACTGACGATCCTGACCGCGCGGCCGGGCGCCGACGACAGGCGCCGCGTCCCGCATTTTCTGTTCGGCCATGTGCCGGCGTCGGAACGCTATTCCGTCGGTCGCTGGCTTACCGATGTGAAAGGCGCGCTCGACGCGGTATGTGGAACCGGCCGGGTGCCGATCCTGGTGGGCGGCACCGGGCTTTACTTTCGAGCGCTGACCCGGGGATTGGCGGATATACCGGACATTCCCGCGGCCATTACCGCGCAATGGCAGGACCGGGTCAATGAAGAGGGGGCAGAGGCGGTGCATGCCCTGCTGGCGGACCGGTCAACGGCGGAGGCGGCGCGGGTCCCGCCGACCGACGTGGCGCGCCTTGTCCGGGCGCTTTCGGTGCTTGAAGCGACGGATCGTCCTCTGGGTGACTGGCATGAGGCGGCCGCACGAGAGGCGCTGGTGCCACTGGCCGACGCGGACGCCGTGGTGGTCAGCCTGCCACGGCCGCTCCTCTATCAGCGCATCGAGGCGCGCCTGGACCGGATGGCCGCCGAGGGCGCTCTGGACGAGGCCAACGCGTTGGCGGCGCTGAACCTCGATCCTGACCTGCCGGCCATGAAGGCGATCGGGGTGCCGGACTTGATCGCCGCCGCGCGCGGTGAGATGCCAGTTGCCCAGGCGGTTACCGACGCCAAAACAGCGACACGACGCTATGCCAAGCGGCAGGAGACCTGGTTCCGGCACCAGGCCGCGGATTGGCCGCGCCTGACGCCGGATGGGTTCACCGGCTGGCTCGATAAATTGTCGACGAGACCATAGGCCCATCGCTATGCCGGCCAAGTTTCGGCTTGACCGTGCCATGGCGCCCGATTAGGTTGCGCAACGCATTAACGAGGACCGACATTGATGTCGAACAGGATCATTCTCGTAGTAGGAGCGCGCGCCGCCGGACTGGTTCCATAGCCAGCCCGCAAGGTGGTGCGCGACAAGGGGCCCGGTTTCGGCCCCTTTTTTATTTCCGAAACCATGGTATCGAAACGGACAAAGACCAAAGGATTGAAGACAATGGCACGGGAGATGACGGGCGCGCATATGGTGATCCAGGCGCTGATCGATCAAGGCGTCACCGATATTTTCGGGTATCCGGGCGGCGCGGTACTCCCGATCTATGACGAATTGTTTCAGCAGGAGCAGATCCGCCATATCCTGGTGCGCCACGAACAGGGCGCCGGCCACGCGGCGGAGGGATATGCGCGGTCGACCGGCAAGCCGGGCGTGGTGCTGGTGACGTCGGGCCCCGGCGCCACCAATATGGTGACCGCGTTGACCGACGCGATGATGGATTCCGTCCCGCTGGTGTGCATTACCGGTCAGGTGCCGACCAATCTGATCGGCAACGACGCCTTCCAGGAATGCGACACGGTGGGCATTACACGGCCATGCACCAAGCACAATTGGCTGGTGCGCGACATTGAGGACCTGCCGCGCATTCTGCATGAGGCATTCTGGGTGGCGACCAATGGCCGTCCGGGGCCGGTGGTCATCGATATTCCGAAGGACGTGCAGTTCGCCACCGGGGTCTACAAGGTGCCGACCAAGGTTCGGGACATCAAGCCGCGCGGCTACAATCCGCAGGTCCGGGCGGACATGGAGGCGGTGCGGGCGGCGGTCGATTTGATGAGCCAGGCCAAGAAGCCGGTTTTTTATACCGGTGGCGGGGTCGTCAATTCCGGCCCGGAAGCCAGTGTCCTGTTGCGCGAATTGGTGAAGCTCACCGGCTTTCCGATCACCTCCACGCTGATGGGGCTCGGCGCCTATCCCGGCACCGAGAAGCACTGGCTCGGCATGCTCGGCATGCACGGCACCTATGAAGCCAATATGGCCATGCATGATTGCGACTTGATGATCTGCATCGGCGCCCGGTTCGACGACCGCATTACCGGCCGCGTCGATGCATTTTCACCGAATTCGCGCAAGATCCATATCGATATCGATCCGTCGTCGATCAACAAGATCGTGCATGTGGACCTGCCGATATTGGGCGATGTGGCCCATGTTCTGGAGGATCTGGTTCGCCTGTGGCGGTCGTCGTCGCCGGCGGTTGACACCAAGGCCCATGCGGCGTGGTGGGGGCAGATCGACACCTGGCGCAAGCGCAAGTCACTTACCTATCGCAACAATCAAGATATCATCATGCCGCAATATGCGATCGAGCGGCTTTACGACCTGACCAAAGACCGGGACACGTATATCACCACCGAAGTCGGCCAGCATCAGATGTGGGCGGCGCAGTTCTATCATTTCGACGAACCGAACCGGTGGATGACATCAGGCGGGCTCGGCACCATGGGTTACGGCCTGCCGGCGGCGATGGGCGTGCAGGCGGCTCATCCCGACAGCCTGGTAATCGACATTGCCGGCGATGCTTCGGTGCTGATGACCGTGCAGGAGATGAACACGGCCGTGCAGCACGATCTGCCGATCAAGATTTTCATCCTCAACAACCAATATATGGGCATGGTGCGCCAATGGCAGCAATTGCTGCACGGCAATCGCATGTCGCACAGCTATATGGAATCGCAGCCTGATTTCGTGAAGCTCGCCGAGGCCTATGGCTGCGTCGGTATCCGGGCCAAAAAACCGGCTGAACTCGATGACGCGATCACCGAAATGATCACGGTCGACAAGCCGGTCCTGTTCGACTGCCGGGTCGCCAATCTCGCCAATTGCTTCCCGATGATCCCATCGGGCGAGGCGCATAACAACATGCTGCTCGGCGAGGAGGTCAGCGATGAGGAGATCGAAGCGGCGATTGGCGAAGAAGGCAAGGCGCTGGTATAGGCATTGCATCAAAAGACCGAGGGACCGCAGATGAACACGCAACCGGGCTCTGCCTATGTCCTGCAGAGCATTTCCGAGGCCGAGGAGACCCATACGTTGTCGGTGCTTGTCGACAACGAACCGGGTGTCCTTGCCCGCGTGGTCGGATTGTTTTCCGGCCGCGCCTATAATATCGATTCCCTGACCGTGTCGGAGGTGGAGCACGAAGCGCATCTGTCGCGCATCACCATCGTGACGACCGGGACGCCGATGGTGATCGAGCAGATCAAGAGCCAGCTTGGGCGTCTGGTGACCGTGCATCGGGTGGATGACCTGACCGCCCATGGGCAACCCCTGGAACGGGAATTGGCGCTGGTCAAGGTGAGTGGTAGCGGCGAAAAGCGGGTGGAAGCCTTGCGGTTGGCGGAGGCCTATCGGGCGCAGGTCATCGACGCGACCACCGAGCATTTCGTCTTCGAAATCACCGGACGGACGTCGAAGATCGAGCAGTTTCTCCTGATCATGCAGCCGCTGGGCCTGGTGGAAGTCTCGCGCACCGGCGTCGCCGCCGTGTCGCGCGGGCCGGAAGGGCTTTAGAGGCGGGGAACGCGCCATGGGGACACGGCTCAGCGTCAACGTCAATGCGGTCGCCATGTTGCGCAATCGGCGTGATTTGCCGTGGCCGAGCGTCACTGGTATCGCCCGGATCGTTATGGAGGCCGGCGCCAAGGGCATCACCATTCATCCACGCCCGGACGAGCGCCATATCCGCACCCATGACGTGTTCGATCTTGCTACCCTACTGTCCGACGAATTTCCTGAGGGCGAACTTTGCCTGGAAGGTTATCCCGACGACCGGTTCCTCGGCCTGGTGGAAAAGGTGCGGCCGCAGCAGGTGCTCTACGTGCCCGATGATCCGGGCCAGTCGACGTCCGACCACGGATGGGACGTGCCGGCCAATCGGGATGTCCTGACCGATATCGTCGGCCGCTCCAAGTCGTGGGGCGTGCGCACCGCCTTGTTCATGGATCCGGATCCGGCAACCACGCCGCTGGCGGCGGAGACCGGAGCCGATCGTATTGAAATCTATACCGGGCCTTATGGCGGGTGCTTCGCGGACCCAGGCCGGGCCGCGGCGGAACTGGACAAGGTGGTAGCGGCGGCCACGGCGGCGCGTGCGGCCGGATTGGGGGTCAATGCGGGGCACGACCTGACGCTGGACAATCTGCCGGCCTTGATTGCCCGGGCGCCCTTTATCGCTGAAGTGTCGATCGGCCATTGTTTTGCCGCCGATGCTCTAATTTACGGGGCGGCAGAGGCCGTCAGGCGCTATCAAATCGCACTTGGCGAATTATCCGTACCGTCAACCGACAATGGGACTTGACCGACCCTTGGCCGTTCTGTGCCCGGCGCATGGTGCGCATGCCGTGCGATCATTGCGTCTTTCGGCCAAGCCCGTTAGAACCGGCGCGACTTCATCACGTTTTCATGACCAATCCTCCGCGTTGGCGTGAGGTGTATCTGGGGGACAAACCATGCGTGTTTATTACGATCGGGATGCCGATCTCAATCTCATCAAGGACAAGAAGGTTGCCGTCATAGGCTATGGCAGCCAGGGCCATGCCCATGCCATGAACCTGCGCGATTCAGGCGTGCGGAACGTGGCGATCGCGCTGCGGGCCGGGTCCGGTTCGGCGAAAAAGGCCGAGGGCGAGGGGTTTCAGGTGATGTCGGTCGCCGAGGCCGCCAGTTGGGCAGATTTGATGATGATGTGCGCACCGGACGAGTTGCAGGCGGACATCTGGAAGGACCATATCGAGGCCAACATCCAGGACGGGGCGGCGATCGCCTTTGCTCATGGCCTGAATGTGCATTTCAATCTCATCGAGCCAAAATCGACCATCGACGTGATCATGATTGCGCCGAAGGGTCCCGGACATACCGTGCGCGGCGAATATTTGAAAGGTGGCGGCGTGCCGTGCCTGATGGCGATTGCGCAGGACGCTTCAGGCAATTCCCATGATCTGTGCCTGTCCTATGCCTCGGCGATCGGCGGCGGGCGCTCCGGTATCATCGAGACCACGTTCCAGGAGGAATGCGAGACCGATCTGTTCGGCGAGCAGGTGGTTCTGTGCGGTGGCCTGGTGGAACTGATCCGCGCCGGCTATGAGACCCTGGTGGAGGCCGGCTATGCGCCGGAAATGGCCTATTTCGAGTGCCTGCACGAGGTCAAACTGATCGTCGACCTGATCTATGAGGGCGGCATCGCCAACATGAACTATTCAATCTCCAACACCGCTGAATTCGGCGAATACATGTCCGGTCCGCGGATCGTCACCGATGAGACCAAGGCGGAGATGCGGCGTATTTTGACGGATATCCAGTCCGGCGCCTTCACCTCCGAATGGATCCGCGAATGCAAGGCGGGCCAGCCGAAATTCAAGGCGACCCGGCGCATGAACGATGCCCATCCGATCGAGGAGGTGGGCGAGAAGCTGCGTGGCATGATGCCGTGGATCAAGGCTGGTGCGCTGGTCGACAAGGAAAAGAACTGACCGGGTGACCGACCACGAGGGATAAAGAAGGGCGCCGATTTGGCGCCCTTGGTATTATAGATTGGCACGCAATCCTACCGTGCCCCAAGACGTCGCAGGGCTTTCCAGACATCGAGCCGTCGGCGCTCCGTGCTGCCCTGCCGGATCAATGGCCCACTGTTCTTCAGCGCCTTTTCGATTTCCCGGATTGATGCCTTTTTGCGGGCGCTGCGTAAAACGGCCAGCGCGCCCGCGACATGGGGCGCCGCCATGGACGTTCCGCTGTAATGGGCAAACTGATTGCCCGGGATTGATGAGCGGATATCGACACCCGGTGCCAGAAGATCAACGATCGGGGACTTGTTCGAGAAATCGGCAACCTCATCGGATTTGTCCGAAGCCCCGACGGTTATCGCGCCGGACAGGCAGGCGGGAAATGCGACAGATCCATTGTAATATTCGTTGCCGGACGCGATCGCCACGCCGATTTTGGCACGGCGTAATTTCTTGATAAGTTCAGCAAAGGCTTGTGCGACCGCGTCTGCGTCGTCGCAATAACTCGAATAATTGCCCCCGCCAAGACTTAAATTTATCGCAGCGATCTTCCTTTTGCCGACTCTTTTTCTCATCTTATATACCCATTCCATGGCGGCAAAATAGTCTGAATCCCAGGTTAGTATACAAGGTGGATTGGAGCCACAGGCTTCCTCTGACGTAAATTTGCTGAAGACCTGCACGGCAATGAGCTTGGCCTTAGTGGCAATCCCGTGAAAATGTTTTGCCTGCCAACCGGCCGCGATTCCGGCGACATGGGTACCGTGGGCGCAGCCGTCGATCTTGGGATCGCAACTTCTACCGGCCCTGATACCAATTACCTTTTGCCGACCATTTCTGCACAGACTTTGCGAGGGAAATTCTCCACCGACCGTACTGGAGAAGCAGGCCCCATAGAGAATCTTATCGTACAGGAACGGGTGCTTGTCGAAAACGCCCGTATCCAAGATTGCGACCAAGGTTCCTGCGCCGCGATATCCAGCATAATAAGCTTTGTTGGCGCGGGTGATTTCGAGCGTTTCCACCAGTTTAGGCGAATCAGGCCCGCCGTTACCGGTTGAGACCGGTTTAGGCAGTCGATGAAAATCGTCGATACCGATACCGGCAATCCGGGAATCAGTATGCAGGGCGTGATACTCGTCCTGGCTCACCACGGCGGCGAATCCGGGCTTGACGCTGAAGCGGCGGAGGAATCGGGTGGCCGTCGCATCGCGCGCCTGAGCCGAGCCGAAATGATCCGATATCACCGAGGCGACCCGCTGCTCATTGTTGCGAAAGTCGGCATCCGCGCCGTCGCCGGCGGTTTCCTTCAAAAACACAATGACGCGGACCTGGTCGCTGGTCTTGAAGGCCGATGCGATGGCATCTGCGTCGCCGGCCGAAGCCACAGTGGGAATCGATAGGGATAAGGCGAGGCCGAAAAGGAGGGAAATCCGCATCATCGTAACACTCTATTGTCCAACACAGGAACCCGGCCCGAAGTCCTGGAAATGGCTGCCAAACGGGAAAAATGAACCCGGTTTTTCCGCGGGCCGGAACTCCGGCAGCAAGTCGTTGGAGCGGATTGTTGCAGCCAAACCCTACTAATTCATTATTTGCGGACGGCACGTGCTGGATGGCCTCCCGATCTTGTTGCCGGCGGTTGCACAAAGGAAAAGGGCGCCAAACCGGCGCCCTTCCCTTGGATTGGTTGTAGCAGCGCTTAGCCTACAAGATGTCCTGCAACGCCTTCCAGACCTGGATGCGCCGGCGCTTTGTCGATCCTTGCTGAATGCGCGGTCCATTGGACTTGATCGCCTTGATGATTGCGTCAAGCGACTTGTTCATCTTGGCGGCGCGCAGGACGGCGATGGCGCCGGCCACATGGGGCGTGGCCATCGACGTGCCGTTCCAATTGGCATATTTTTTCTTGGGAATGGACGAGCGGATATCCACGCCGGGGGCGACCACGTCGACCATCTTCGCCTTGTTGGAGAAGGAGGCGATGACGTCGGACTTGGTCGTCGCGCCGACCGTGACCGCCTTCTTGACGCAGCCCGGCGCACCGACTGAGTTGGAAAAGCCGTTGTTGCCGGAGGCGATGACCACCGCCACGCCTTTGTTGTAAAGCTGCCTGATGATCGTGTTGCGCGGATCGGACGAGCAGTAGTCGGTGTACTCGCCGCCACCGAGGCTCATATTGGCCGCCGCGACTTTATAGGAGCCGAAATTGCCGAGCTTTTTCTTCAGCCATTCCAGAGCGGCGATCTGATCGGAACTCCAGGACCGAGCGCAAGGCGCCGAGGAGCCGCAGGCATTGGTGGTGGTAAATTTGCTGAAGACCTGAACGGCAATAATTCCGGCCCGCGGCGCGACGCCGTGAAACGATTTGGACTTGAACCCGGCGACCGTGCCGGCGACATGGGTGCCATGGGCACAGCCGTCGATTGTCGCTGCGCAGTTCCGGCCGGCTTTCTTGCCGATATGTTTTTCCTCGCCGTTCTTACACAGGGTCTCGGACGGATATGTACCGCTGGTCGTGCTGGAGAAGCACGCGCCGTACTTCACCCTATTGGTCATAAACGGATGCCTGTCACGCACGCCCGTGTCGAGAACGGCGACAAGGACACCCTGGCCGCGATAGCCATTGTTGTAGGCTTTTTGAGCGCCGATAAGGGGTACCGAGTCGCTCATCTGCGGGCCGTCAATTTCCGAATCGCCCGTATCGACCGATTTGGGGACGCTTGTCAGCGTGTCGACCTCGATGAAATCAACCCTGCTGTCGCCCTTCAGTGCATTGTATTCGGCCTGGGAGATCGTGGTCGCAAAGCCCGGGAGAAAGCTGAAGCGACGGATCGACCGTTGCGCCGTTGCCGGATTGGCATCCCGGGAGCCGAACTGGTCAGTGAGCATGGAGGAGACCATTTGCGCGTTGCTCGACATGGCCGCGTCGGAACCGTCGTCGTTGCCGCCTTTCAACCACACGATCACGCGGACCGGATCGCCGCCGGCAAGGGCGGAATCGATGCTGTCGCCGGCCGCCGCTGGCATGGCGAATGTGGTCAAAGGGAGTGCGAGAGTAAGGAGAAAAGATAAGCGTTTCATCAGTGCTGTTACCTTCCAAGTTTCACCCAGCCCCGAACGCCGGATAGAAGAACAGTTGTTGGTCACACAATAGCCAAGATGACCATAAGTTTAAATCCCTGTTCGCCGAGAATTGTGGTCGAATCGTGCCGAATTTCAGACCCGCCCATATTTTTGTCCGATGTTATGCGTTAACAGGTAGTTGATTGCGTGAATTTTTTTTCCGAACAACGTGCCCGGCTATGAAATGCTTGCACCCGGCACCGCAGCAATTGTCACCCCGATCGCTCGATATCGGCGGTTTATCAGAGCGCCGAAGACCCACGGACTGGGCCTACACCGCCAAAACGCCCTGCGCCACCAGGACGGCCTGGCCGCTGATACGGGCGGCGTCCAAGTGTCCGTTTGAGCACTCGATTTCCAGGCCGATCATCGACGGGCGGCCCATTTGGTAACCCTGCTCGACCGTGTAGCGGTGGGCGCCGCCGGTCGGCTGATCAAATTGCAATATCGGTCCGGCAAAGGCGGCAACCGCGGAGCCGGTTGCCGGGTCTTCGGCAATGCCGGCCGACGGCGCGAACATGCGCGCATGAAAGGCCGAATTGGTGTGGATCGTCTGGCGGCAATACAGGAAGGCGCCGACATTGTCGCCGCCGCCAAAGGCCGCGTCCCATAGATTGAGGTTGGTGGCGGCGCGGCCGATGGTCTGCAAATCGCGTACCGGCACGAAGGTGAACGGCGTGCCGGCCGAATAGACAGACGGTTGATGGTTTTCAAATCCGATCTCTTGCGGCGCCAGGCTGAGTGCCGCGGCGATGGTATCCGTTCGGCCCGGCTCGCCGGCCGCTTCCGACAATTTCGGCACGTCGAACTCGGCGAATGCCGGTTCGTCGGGCAGAAGCCGGACGCCGCAGCGGACATCGCCGATCGTTTCTTCCAAGACGATCATCGCGTCCTGCTCCCGGTCGACCGTGCCAAACCGTTCCTGGGCGAGCAGGATGGCCGTACCCACGGTTGGGTGTCCGGCAAAGGGCACTTCCTGTTTCGGCGTGAAGATGCGGATCCTGGCGCTGTGCGCCGGATTTTCCGCCGGTCCGACGAACACGGTCTCCGACAAATTGAACTCTCCGGCGATCTGTTGCATCCGGTCTGTGTCCAATCCCTCGCTATCCAGCACCACGGCCAATGGATTGCCGGCCAGCGGCCGGTCGGTAAACACATCGAGGATGGCAAATCGGCGCGGGCTCACGGCGGTCTCCTTGGCCAATCCGGGCATAGCCGGTGCGGATTGTGGGGCGACAAGTCATACGCGATTCGCGGCCCGCCGGCGCGGACCTTTGCGTCGGTTAAGGCAAATGAGCCCGCCGGCGCCGGGCGCGGTCTTGCTCAATCTTGTACCAAAGGCGATTATCAACGATAGTTCAGACTTATCGGATAATTCGGAGCACGATCATGCGGCGTGTCCTGGCGCGCGATCTCTTGACGCCGGATCAGGTCCGGCAGGTGCGCACGCGCAGCGATTGGCGGGGGCTTTGGCTGGTAGCTCATGCCTGGACCGTCATCATCGGGTCCATGGCCTTGTTTGCCGTTTGGCCAAACCCATTGACGTTCATAGTTGCGGCGGTTTTGATCGGCGGCCGCCAACTCGGCCTGTCTGTTCTCATGCATGATGGGGCTCATGGATTGCTGCTCCACGATCCGGTTTGGAATAGGCGGCTTTCGCAATGGTTTTGCGCCTGGCCGACCGTCGCCGACACGAACGCCTATCGCACCTATCACCTCAAACACCATGCGCGAACCCAGCAGCCCGACGATCCGGATCTGGTGCTGAGCGCGCCGTTTCCGGTGACCGGTAAAAGCCTGCGTCGCAAATTGTTGCGCGACATCAGCGGCCAGACCGGATTGCAGCAACGCAGCGCGCAGGTCCTGTCCGCATTCGGTGGGTCGGATCTGTCGATCGGCGCACACATCGACCGATTTACGGGGCAACTTGGCGGGCCGATCCTGAGTAATCTCATATTGGCCCTGCTGCTCGCGGCGACTGGCTATTGGTATCTCTACGTCCTGCTCTGGCTGCTACCGCTGCTGACCGTCTATCAGCTCGTCCTGCGCATTCGCAATATTGCCGAGCATGCCATGGTGCCCGACGATAGCGATCCGTTCCGCAATGCCCGCACGACGGTTGCCGATTGGGTGGAGCGGGCGATCCTGGCGCCGTACTGGGTCAATTACCACGTGGAGCATCATTTGCTGATGTGGGTGCCGTGCTACAACCTACCGGCCTTCCACCGGATGATCATGGCCGGTCCCCATGGCGGGCGCATGGAAATCATGCACGGCTATCGGTCGGTGCTGAATATGGCGGCGTCCTCGTCCGACGACCAGGATCGGCGCGGCGACCGGGTGCAGACCGGCCGGCGGCGCTTTTCCGGCCTGGTGATGGATGAGACTGCATGACTCTGGTTTTGTGCCATAGCGCACGATCGATATGATCCTGATGTCCGGTGCCTGAGCGCAATTCAAGGCCTGCCCATTGCTGCCTATTGCCGGATCATCGCCGAGGCGCGCCGATCGGGTGCCGAATGACTATGATGCCGATGCGCTCGCCCAGGCGTCCATGGCGCTGGTGGCATCGCCGACCGACCGGCCGGCGCTGACCAGCCCGCAGGCCGGCCTCAAGGCGCTTGCTGTCGGACGGCTTGCCCTTTTTTCAAAGTCCGGCTATCACTATGCGGGCCGGCCGGTAAGGGTCGGTTAAGGTTCCTGGGCCAGCATTGGCGGGATACCAGGATTGACGAAGACGAGATCGGACAAGGCAAGACAAGAATGACCGCGCAAGGGGCCATTGCCATCCAGATCCAAGCCGCCGCCGCCACTGGCGAAGCCGGCCGGTTAGACCTGCTCGGGTCGACCCTCCTTCTTATCTGCCCCTGAGCGCCGGCTGGTCCCGAAGTGGGACGGGCACTCAGGGGATGACAGTTCAAGCGAAAACTTCCGATATCAGGACCGGCCGGTGGATTGCCGGCATGACAGACCCGAGGACCATAAGACAATGAGTGCAAAAGCAGCTGCGGCGGCCGATAGCGACCGCGTCATCATATTCGACACCACCTTGCGCGACGGCGAGCAATCGCCCGGCGCTTCCATGACGCTCGATGAGAAACTGCAGGTCGCCGATCTGCTCGACGAGATGGGTGTCGATGTCATCGAAGCCGGTTTCCCGATCGCCTCGAACGGCGATTTCGAGGCGGTGAGCGAAATTGCCAAACGGGTTGAGAATTCCGTGGTCTGCGGTCTGGCCCGGGCCGGCGCCAAGGATATCGACCGGGCCTGGGAGGCGGTCAAACACGCCAAACAGCCGCGCATCCACTCCTTCCTGTCCACCAGTCCGGTGCATATGAAATATAAATTGCAGATGGAGCCCGACGAGGTCTACGAAGCGGTGATTTTCTCCATTACCCGGGCGCGCAACTACACGGATAATGTGGAATGGTCGGCCGAGGATGGAACGCGGACTGAATTCGATTTCCTGTGCCGCTGCGTGGAAGCGGCGATCAAGGCCGGCGCCAACACCATCAATATCCCCGACACCGTCGGCTATACGGTGCCTGAAGAGCATTTCGAGATGTTCCGCAAGGTGATGGAAAACGTGCCGAATTCCGACAAGGCGATCTTCTCCACCCATTGCCACAACGATCTGGGCATGGCGGTCGCCAATTCGCTGGCCGGGGTGCGCGCCGGTGCCCGGCAGGTGGAATGCACCATTAACGGTTTGGGGGAACGGGCCGGCAATGCGTCCCTGGAAGAGATCGTCATGGCGCTGAAGACCCGCTCAGACGTGATGCCCTATCACACCGATATCGACACGACCAAGCTGATGAAGGCGTCGAAGCTGGTGGCCACGGTCTCCGCCTTCCCGGTGCAATATAACAAGGCGATTGTCGGCCAGAACGCCTTTGCCCATGAATCGGGCATCCATCAGGACGGCATGCTGAAGAATGTGGAAACCTACGAGATCATGCGGCCGGAGGATGTCGGGGTGAAGGAGACGTCCCTGGTCATGGGCAAGCATTCGGGGCGCCATGCCTTCCGCGAGAAGCTGTCGGAATTGGGCTATGACCTGGGCGACAACGCCCTGCAGGACGCGTTCCGCCGCTTCAAGGATCTGGCCGACAAGAAGAAGCACGTCTTCGACGAGGATATCGAGGCCCTGGTGGAGGACGAGGTGGCCCATGCCGACGATCGGGTAAAGGTATTGTCGATGACCGTCGTCGCCGGCACCGGCGGCATGCAAAAGGCGACGATCACGCTCGACGTGGACGGCCAGCACATCACCAAGGAAGCGAGCGGCGACGGGCCGGTGGATTCCATCTTCAAGGCGATCAAAATGATCATCGACGAGGACCCGCATTTGAAGCTCTACCAGGTGCATGCGGTGACCGAGGGGACCGATGCCCAGGCCGAAGTCTCCGTCCGGCTGGAAGAAAACGGCAAGTCGGTGACCGGCCGCGGCGCCGATACCGATACGCTGGTGGCGTCGGCGAAGGCCTATGTCAGCGCCTTCAACAAACTGGCGGTGAAGCGGCAGAAGACGAAGCCGGAAGCGCTGAAGGTCGGGTAAAGGCCGCATTATCGCAACGGTCGGGGCGGTTCGGCGAGCCGCCCCATTCTTACTGTCATCGTGGCGGAGCCGGCAATCCAAGAGAGAGGTAATGTTAGTCTATTTTATGTAGAAAATGCGAGGAAAATTGCAAATTATAAGTATAATTTCATATTAAAATTGGAGATATGCCCGTCGGCTGCCTGTCAACCCTCCGCAAACACAAGTAGGCTCTTCGCCAATAAGTAATAATACTTGGATTAATTGAAGATAAATGATTGAGCGACGCGAGATTCATTAAGCAAAATGTAACTCTCAGACAATATTGTCATTTTCTTCTCGATGGACAACAATCGGACGGGTTGTTTTTGAAAATGAGTGATGCGTCCAGGTCAAAGTATCTCTATTTCGGAATGCCGACTTTTGGTGTAGTTTTACTGTTCTTCGGTATTATATTTTCTTTGCAATTTTTCATGGAGCGCCTCTTGCTCCGCGATGCGGCTGCCAGCGGCATGCGATGGGCGGAAATTATCGAGCACAAGATTTCCGATTTGGATTTGGCATTTAAAGGCCAAATTCAAAACATGTTGGCGACCGCCGACTTGGAACTGATGAGTTCCATCGGACGGATTTATCGATATGAGTTTATGGATCCCCATGGTCGGATCTTCTATGCGCTTGGTATCGCTGATCAAAATGCGGAGGAGGCGGGCCACATTGATCACCCGCATACCAAGGGTATTGTCCACCTTCGCACATACTCGCAACACCGGGCGGGTGATCTGGAATCGCATTCCGAAAAAGACCACGACCGGGACCATCCGGCGCGGTCACCGGCCGAAGGGACAGATCATGCACATGCCGCACCCATCAAAGACATCAATCACGGCGACCGCGACTGGTCTGAACACGGGATCAACCTGAGGCGGGGAAATGGCGTCGATCAGCCGGATTATTACGCTTTGATCGAGCATCCTATTATTAGGGGCGGGCAACATCTTGGAACGATCAACGTATTTCTGGACCAAACCGAAAAATATGGTCTCTATCGTGAGACAATTTTGTGGCTGTTGGCGATATTGACGGGAATTTGCGCGCTCGGATTCGGCGTGCCCAGTGTTTACTATCTTCGCGGCCGCGCGGCGGCTGAAAAGGCCAACAAAAGCGCGCGGTTCTATGCCCATCATGATGCGATGACCCGATTGATCAATCGAAAGAAATTCACCGATTCGGTTGATTCTCTGCTGGAGGCTCAGGCTGAGAGCGGAGCCCAACACGCGCTGCATTTTATTGATGTCGACAAGTTCAAGTCGACGAATGACGCCTTCGGTCACGAGGCCGGCGATGAGTTGTTGCGCCAGATCGCCGATCGCCTGCGAAGCGCGACGCCGTCCGGCAGCATCCTGGCGCGGATCGGTGGCGACGAATTCGCCGCCCTGCAGACCAATATCCGTTCCGATGATGAAATCGATGAATTCGCCGCCCAGTTGGTGTCGGTCCTGTCCGGGCTGTTCCGCATCAGCGGCCACGACGTCCCGACAACGGCCAGTATCGGAACAGCGGTATCCCCGAATGACGGCACGTCGTGCAAGGCCCTGATGAAGCACGCCGATATCGCCCTTTATACCGTCAAGGCAAACGGTCGGAACGGCTATCGGCGCTATGTGCCGCACATGAAGGCCGAACGGGACATGCGGATAAAATTGGAGAATACGATCCGCAACGCTTATGCCGGCGAATTGTTTGAGCTTCACTTTCAGCCGCTGTTCAAAAGCAAGACGTCGCAGCTCTCCGGTTTCGAAGCCCTGGTTCGCATGCGCGGCGACGACGGCAAACATATTCCGCCCAATCAATTCATACCGGTCGCGGAGGAAATCGGATTGATGCCGGAAATCGGCCGGTGGGTGCTTATGCAGGCAACGAAATTCGCGGCCGAATGGCCTGATCACCTGAATCTTGCGGTCAATTTGTCGACCAAGCAGTTCGAGGATGGAAGCCTCGTCCGGATCGTTCGTGACGCGCTCGACATGAGCGGTCTTCTGCCCGGTCGCCTGGAACTGGAGATCACCGAAAGCCTGATCATGGCCAACACCGAATGGAACATCGCGCAGTTGCGCAGTTTGAAGGATCTGGGCGTTTCGATTGTCATGGACGATTTCGGCACGGGCTATTCAAGCCTGGGCTATTTGTGGCGTTTCCCGTTCGACAAGATCAAGATCGACCAATCCTTCCTTCGCGGGTTGAGCGGTGATCCGGACAAGGTGACGGAAATCATAAGGACCATTATCGCGCTCGGACATTCGCTCAATATGGCGGTCACCGCCGAGGGCGTGGAAACGGCGGATCAACTGTCGATGCTCTGTGATCTGGAATGCGATCTCATCCAGGGTTTCTATCTCGGACGCCCACACCCCATAGAGCAGGTCTCATCGTTTTTGCTCAACGAATTTCAAAAGCACGCCGACACACCGGAAGTGGCCAGCGTGCAGAAAAGCGCCTGACCGGGCGCCGCGGTTGGTTTCATCTGCGGGCACTGTTGTCGGATGCATCCATCGGTGGCAGTAAGAGCAAATTCCTGAATTTACGTTGGCCGCTTGTTTACAGAACTTGTGGCCCGGCAAGCCGCGCCGCATATCGACGCCCGATCTCACTCCCATTCCACCGCCGGCAGGTCGAGCCGCGCAACCAGACCCTGCAGCCCGTCGCCGGCCGCCGGGAAGCGCTCTAGGACCAGGGGGTCGTGGCCGGGAATGAGGCGGCTCATGTCGTCCTCAGCGAGCAGCCGCAGGCGGTCATAGCCGCGCAGGGTCGCCTCCACGTCATGGGTGATGATGAACGGCCTGTTTTCCGTGACATTTTCCCAATAATGGGTGGCGTCGGAGGCGAGCACTACCGGGCCGCGATCGGTCTCCACGCGGACCACCTGCAGGCCTTTGGCGTGGCCGCCGGTTCTGTGCACCGTGACGCCCGGGGCAACGCGGCCATCGCCGTCGTGATAGTGCACGGAGCCGTCGAAGACCCGGCGCACTATGGCCACAACGTGCTCGCATGTATAGGGATGGGCCAATGCCTGGCGGGTCATGCAATAGCCGGTGGCGAAGTGCATTTCGGCTTCCTGGAGATGGAAGCGGGCATTGGGGAATTCGGTAACCGTGCCGGCATGATCAAAATGCAGGTGGGTGATGATCACGTCGGTGATGTCGTCCGGCTTGAGCCCGATCAGGTCCAGCCCTTCCACCGGATGGCGATCAAGCACCCGATCGCGCGCTTCCGCCTCCGCATGGTCGAAGCCGGTATCGACCAGGATGGTGCGCGCGCCGTCGCGGACGACCCAGATGTAGTAGGTCAGCGGTATCAGGGCGGCGTCATGGGGATCGAGGCCCATAAAGGTCTCGCGGCGGGTCCGATTTTTCATCGCGCCGTAGCGGATGGCGAAGATCTGATAGGTCGACATGCCTGCATCCCCATTTGCCGGAGCGGTCATTCAGGCAGCCGGTTTCCCCGATTGTCAATCGCCCCCTATTGTCCTTGCTTGACATGATACCTTTTGGTGTTATATATGAAATAATACCATTTGGTTTCATAAAGGAAATGATGATGACCATCGGGTCTCATTCGCATCAGGCGAGTACGGGCGGCGCTTTCCCGGCGAATGCGCTTCAAGGCGCCTTCCGGGCGCTCGCCGACCCGACCCGCCGCGGCATCCTCATGCATTTGACCGACCGTGACATGACCATCGGCGAGGTGACCGAGCGGTTCGACATCACCAGGGCAGCAGTGAAAAAGCATCTGACGGTGCTTGAAGAGGGTGGGTTGATTGCCGTGGAGGCGCGCGGCCGGTCGCGCATTAATCGGCTCAGGCCGGAGGGCTTGAAGATCGCGGCCGACTGGATCGCTTATTTCAACCGGTATTGGGATGACAGGCTGGACGCCCTGGCGGCGGCCATCGACAAGGAGGGCAAAGACGCCGATGACTGATGTAACGATTACCAAGACCCAATTTTTCAAAGCCTCCCGCGAGACGGTCTGGCGGTTCTTGACCGACAAGGATAAGCTTGGCGAATGGTTCCACCCGGCGGAATCCGATCTGGCGTCCGGCGCTGACTACGCTCTCTATGTTCAACGCGACGACGGGGCCCGCGACCGGCAATGTTGGGGCACGGTCACCCATTGGGACCCGCCGAAAAAGCTTGTCTATTCCTTCACCGTCAAGCCGCTTCAGGGCGCCATGACCACGGTCACCTGGCTTTTGGAGGAGGCCGGCGAGGGGACCAAATTGACTTTGCAACACAGCGGTCTCGACGGCAGGGGCGAAGCATTCGGCCTGGTGCTGGCGCTCGACGCCGGCTGGGACGAGCATTTGCTGGCGCTGCGTATGGCGGCGACATAGGCCAGGCGCGTTCCACTCGGAACTGATTTATCCGGTGTAGTCGGCACTGATCTTGGGCGCCAAGTCAATCCGGGCTCGACATTGCGCTTAAGCAAATACAAGGTAGGGGCGGAATTCTTGTTGCAGGTAAAACCATGATCGAAGACCCACCCCTTCTCACCGTGCGTCGCAATTTCGTGCGCCCCAGCGCCGATCAGGTTGCCGCCCTGACCGGGGCGCAGACCGGCCATGTGGTCGATGCCATGAATGGCCGGGGCGCCCTGGCGTCGGCGGTCAAGCCGATCGATGCGGGCAACGCGTCATTTTGCGGCGTCGCGGTGCCGTGCCGGCCGGGGCCGGACGACAATCTGGCGATCTTCGCCGCGGTCGATGTCGCCAAGCCCGGCGATGTCATCTTGGCGGCCACCGATGATTTCACCACGGCCGCCTGTCTCGGCGACATGCTGGCCGGCATGATGGTCAATGGCGGCATCGTGGCCTACGTCACCGACGGCGCGGTACGCGACCGGGCCGGCATCGTGGCGACCGGCCTGCCATGTTTCGCGCAAGCAATCACGCCGAATTCGTGCGCCCGCAACGGGCCGGGCACGGCCGGCTTGTCGGTGACGGTCGGAGGCGTTCCAGTCGCGGCCGGAGACATCATTGTCGGTGATGCCGATGGTGTCGTGGTCGTCCCCCAAGGGCGGATCGACGGCGTCATAAGCCGGCTGACCGCCATTCGCGCGGCGGAACAAGCGCTCGAGGCCAAGGTCAAGGGCGGCCTGGTGGTGCCGGAATTCGTCCGGGCGGTGCTCGATAGCGACCGAACGGTGGAAGTGGAATAGTAGGGCGCGGCTATTCCGCGGCCTGTGGGGCGGGCAGGGGATGTGTGTCCGTTGGGCCAGCCTGGGCGTCGGCAATCTGCTTGCCGATCTGCTGGCTCACATAGCGGGAAAATGGGCCCAGATGGACGTAGAGCGCCATCATCTTGGCCACCTGTTTGGCGGCGGATGGATTGGTCGCCAGGATAAGCGCCAGGGTCTTCCAGAACAGCCAGCGGCTGCCGGCAATCCTGAACGTCATGCCATAAGCGAGCCGGATAAACTGGATGAAGTCCTTGCGCAGGGCAGCGAAATTCAGGGCACCGCCGCGCGCCGAGACGTGCAGCATCCGGCCGACCTTTAGGGTGCGGCCGAAATAGGCCTTGGGCGCGTAGATGGCATCGACGATCCGGCGATAGTCGGCAAGCACGTCGGCGCGCGGGCGCAAGGTTTCGAAATTGAGCCCGGTGGTGCACTGGTCGCCCATTTCGTCATCGACATCGTGGTCCGCATGCAGGCGCCCCTCCCGGTGCAGGCGGGCGGTGAGCTGGGTATTCGGCAGCGCATAGAGCAGGCCGACCATGCTGACGGGGATCGCCGCCTCCTCAATCACATCGATAATCTGGCGGTCGACGCCGCTCGATTCGTTGTCGAAGCCGACAATGAAGCCGCCGACGACGAAAATGCCGGCGCCGTAGATTTTGTGCACGCTTTCTGCAATATCGCGCCGGGTATTCTGTTTCTTCTGCGCCGCCGCCAAAACGTCCGGATCCGGGCTTTCGATGCCGACAAACACGGTGAAGAAATTGGCGTCGCTCATCATCTGCAGGAGTTCGGGATCGTCGGCGAGATTGAGGGAGGCCTCGGTCGACAATTCGAACGGATAGCGATGCCTTTCCTGCCAGTCCTTCAAGTGGGGCAGGAATTCCTTCACCGCTTTCTTGTTGCCGATCAGATTGTCGTCGACGAAATCCACATGGCCCCGATAGCCGAGTTCGTAGAGCCGGTCGAGTTCGGCGAGCACCTGATCGGCCGTCTTGGTGCGCGGAACGCGGCCATAAAGCTCGATGATGTCGCAAAACTCGCAGCGGAACGGGCAGCCGCGGGAAAACTGAATGCCGATATAGATGTAATGATCGAAGGTCAGCAGGTCGTAACGGGGCACCGGGCTTTGGCGTATATCGACCTGGAATTTCGGGGCTTCGAACGTGCCGGAGCGTTCGCCGGCGCGCCACGCGGCAATGAAATCGTTAATAGCCCCTTCGGCCTCGCCGAGCACGCGAAAATCGGCGTCTGCGAAAAGATGCGGACTGGAGGTGGCGTCCGGCCCGCCGACCACGACCGGAATGCCGCGCTTGCGGCAATCGCGGATGATCGCCAGGCTGTCGGCCTGCTGGGGCAGCATGCCGCCGGTCATCACCATATCCGCCCAGGTGAGATCCTCCTCCCGCAAGGTTTCCGTATTGCGGTTGACGAGGCGCACCGGCCAGGACTCCGGCAGCATGGCGGCGACCGTGATCAGTCCCAACGGGGCGGCGGGATATTTGGCGCCGACCAGTTCGCACGTGTCCTGATAGGCCCAAAAGGAGCCGCCGGCGAATTCCGGAAAAATCATCAGGACATTGGGGGCGTTCGCTGTCATTGCGGACTGTAACTTGCTGCCAATGGCGCTGGGGATCAAAGAGGGACCACTGACCACATTCGCCGGCCCGTGACAAGGGCGGCGGCGATCACTCCTATTCTACCGGCCGATCCATGCTCCAGGCCAGGAGGTGGCTTTGACATGTCCGACAGTCGCTGGCGCCGAACCCGGCGATTGGAACCGAAAAACGGCTGTCGGTCGTAAGTTCCGCGATCAGGCCGCATTCGTCGTGCTCCGTATAGGCCGCGGCGGCAACCAGCGCATCGGTCCCTGTGAGCTGATCGATATGCCAATGCCGGCGCTTGCGGCGCTTGAAATGGCGCGCCAGCCGTGCCGCCAATCCGCCTGGTCCATGGGCACTTCCGGCATAGATATACCAGGCCGGCGGCAATTGAGCGTTGCGTGGTCGCCGTACGTTCAACGTGGTCGTCACATTAAGGATCAGAATATAGCTGCCGCCGGTCTTGGCCAGGGTAGACTTTCGGTCGGCAGTGACCCACATAAAGTCGGCTGCCGGAAGCGCCTTGAAAAGGTCGTCCGGTATGATTGTGTTAACCATAGGCACCGTAATCTTGAAAGCGATGTCGGGTCGATGATCTATCATTGCCGGCATTGGCCAAACGTCAAATGGAATAGGGCGAAGCGCCGGTCTAATTTGTTGTCTCAGATCGACGGAATTCGCTGCTTGAGCCGGAACTTTGTTGATCGGGCGCATGTGTTACAGACGTCAACAAAGAGTGATGGTGAAACCAGGTCGACACCCTGTTGACTCGGTTTGCGATGCTCTTAATATGACGCGCCTTCGAGACAGGGTTCCTAAAACAAAGTGAATAGGTTGGGCGCCACGGGGCGCTTGTATCGATGAAGCCGACCGACGTTACGGATCCCGATTACTTCCACAGGGTCGTGGACTGCCAGTGGGCCTGTCCGACTCATACTCCGGTCCCCGAATATATTCGCCTGGTGGCGCAGCGCCGCTATGCCGATGCGTTCATGCTCAATTGGCAGTCGAACGTGTTTCCCGGCATTTTGGGCCGCACCTGCGACCGGCCTTGCGAGCCGGCTTGCCGGCGCGGACGGATCGAAGAGAACCCGGTGGCCATCTGCCGGCTGAAGCGGGTCGCCGCCGACAACAAGGGCGACATCACCGCCCGTCTGCCCATGCCGCCAGCCGAAAGCAACGGCAAACGAGTGGCGCTGATCGGCGCCGGGCCGGCATCGTTGACCGTGGCGCGGGACTTGCGGCTTTTGGGCTATGACTGCGTGCTGATCGAGCGCGACGGTCAGGGCGGCGGATTGATCCGCAAGAACATTCCCTCCTTCCGGCTGCCCGAAACGGTCCTCAACGAGGAAGTGGACCGGATCCTCGACTTGGGGGTCGAATGCCGGTTCGGCGAAGAGGTCGCCAGCCTGAAAAAGCTGGTGGAGGACGATTACGACGCCATCTTTATCGGCACCGGCGCGCCGCGCGGCAAGGATCTGAAGGTTCCCGGACGCGAGGCGGCCGATGACCTCATTCATATCGGCATCGACTGGCTGGCCTCGGTCGCCTTCGGCCATGTCTCATCGATCGGCGAGCGGGTTGTGGTGATCGGCGGCGGCAACACGGCGATGGATTGCTGCCGCACCGCCCTGCGGCTCGGCGGCAAGGATGTCCGCGTCACGGTGCGCAGTCCGCGCGCCGACATGAAAGCCTCCGATTGGGAGATCGAGGAAGCCGAAATGGAGGGCATCCCGATCTACGACAATCACGCGCCCAAGGAAATCGTCATGGATGGCGACAAGCTGGTGGGTGTTCGGTTCCAAAAAATGCGGGCCGAATATAATGCCGACGGCAGCCGCTCGCTGATCCCGCTCGACGAGGAGCCGGTGCTCTTCGAATGCGACGACATCATCATGGCGATCGGCCAGGACAACGCCTTTCCGTGGATCGAGCGGGATATCGGCCTGGATTTCGATCAGCGCGGCATGCCGATCGTCGATCAGCAGACCATGCAATCGACCCTGCCGAAGGTGTTTTTCGGCGGCGACAGTGCCTGGGGGCCGAAAAACATCATCTGGGCAGTGGCTCACGGGCACCAGGCGGCGATATCCATCGACCTTCATTGCCGCGGTGAACCGCTGACGAAACGGCCGAACCCGGCCTCGCGGCTTGCCAGTACGAAAATGGGTATTCACGAATGGTCCTACGACAATGACGTGTCGGACAACAAGCGGGTGGCGGTGCCCCATGTGGACCTGAAACTGGCCCTGGTTGATCTAAATGTGGAAGTGGAACTCGGCTATGACGATACGCGAGCACTGAGCGAAGCCGAGCGGTGCTTGAACTGCGATGTGCAGACCGTCTTCGTCAATTCCCTGTGCATCGAATGCGACGCCTGCACCGATATCTGCCCGGTCGACTGCATCAATTTCACCGAGAATGGCGAGGAAACGGATCTGCGCCAGCGGTTGAAGGTTCCGGCCAGCAATCTGGACCAGGCGCTCTATGTCTCCAAGGATTTGAATACCGGGCGCGTGATGGTCAAGGACGAAGATGTGTGTGTGCATTGCGGCCTGTGCGCGGAACGCTGCCCGACCGGCGCCTGGGACATGCAGAAATTCGCCTATCAGGACGCGCAGGCGCATCGAGCCTTCGACTGGCCGGTGCGCAAGCCGCAAGTGGCTTAGGGTCTGTTGACACATCATGACCGATGAAACGAAGATCAACGATTTCGTCATCAAGTTCGCGAATGTGAACGGCTCCGGTTCGGCGAGCGCAAACCTTTTGACCGCCAAGGCCCTGTTCCGCATGGGGCTGACGGTGAGCCCGAAAAACATCTTTCCCTCCAACATTCAGGGCCTGCCTACCTGGTATGAAATCCGGGTCAATGATGCCGGTTATCTGGCGCGCCGCGACGGCGTCGATGTCATGGTGGCGATGAACGCCCAGACCTATGACCAGGATGTGCGCGACCTGGTGCCCGGGGGAACGCTGATCTACGATTCCACCCTGCAGCGCGAATTCCGCCGCGACGACATCGAAATTATCGGCATTCCGATCGCGCAAATGTGCGCCGAGGCCTATAGGGATCTCCGGCAGCGGCAATTGTTCAAGAACATCACTTATGTGGGCGCGCTATCGCTGCTTCTGGACATCGACTTTTCGATCATCGAACAACTGATCGGCGAGCAGTTTTCCGGCAAGGAGAAGCTGATCGAGCCGAACCTCAAGGCTCTCAATATGGGCCGCGATTATGTGCGAGAGCATATTGACCATCCGCTCAAGGCCCGGGTGAAGCCGGCCACCAAGTCCCATGGCAAGATCATGATCAGCGGCAACGAGGCGGCGGCGCTCGGTGCGGTCTATTCCGGCGCCACGGTCACCGGCTGGTATCCGATCACCCCATCGACGTCGCTGGTCGAGGCGTTCGAAAAGCATTTGAACCAGTTGCGCAAGGCCGAGGACGGGACGGTGTGCGGCGCGGTCATCCAGGTGGAGGACGAGCTGGCGGCAATCGGCGTGGCGATCGGCGCCGGCTGGAACGGCGTCCGCGCCTTTACCGCGACATCCGGTCCGGGCCTGTCCTTGATGCAGGAATTTCTCGGACTTGCCTATTTCGCCGAAGTGCCGGTGGTGTTGTTCGACGTGCAGCGTGGCGGCCCGTCGACCGGCATGCCGACCCGTACCCAGCAATCGGATATTCTGGCGGCGGCCTATGCGTCTCATGGCGATACGCGGCATATGCTTCTGTTTCCAGCCGACCCCGGTGAATGTTTCACCATGAGCGCCGACGCGTTCGATCTTGCGGAGCGGTATCAGACACCGGTGATCGTCATGTCGGATCTGGATATCGGCATGAACGACTGGATCACCGATCCGCTGCAATGGGACGACAAGCGCCGCTTCGACCGGGGCAAGGTTCTGAGCGCGGAGGATTTGGAGGAGATCGAAACCTTCGGGCGCTATCTGGATACTGACGGCGACGGTATCGGCCACCGCACCTATCCGGGCACCCATCCGGAAAAGGGCGCCTATTTCACCCGGGGGTCGTCGCATACGCCGATGGCCGGCTATACGGAAGACGGCCATATCCATGCGCAGATGATCGACCGGATCAACGGCAAGATCCTCGGCGCGCGTTCGCAGATGCCGCAGCCGGTCATTTCCATCCGATCCAATGCATCGAAGCTCGGCGTGATCAATTTCGGTGCGACCGATCCGGCGGTGGTCGAGGCGCTCGATCTACTGGCGGCGGACGGCCATGGTCTCAATCACCTGCGGCTGCGTGCCTTTCCCTTTGCAGACGCGGTCAAGGCCTTCGCCGACGACCATGATTTCCTGTTCGTTGTCGAACAGAACCGCGACGCGCAGATGCGTCATCTTCTGATCACGGAAGCCGGCATACCGGCCGATAAAATGATCCCGATCCTCGATTATGAAGGCATGCCGCTGACGGCGCGCTTCGTGGTCGAGAAGATCCGCGCGGCGATCGGTGCCGACGATCGCCTGGGTGACAGTTTCGCGGCGCCGATCACCGCCGCATAGGAAGGCGTCATGACCTATATCCAGAAGCCGAAAGTCCGCCACCCGAAGCTGCCGACCAACGCGCTCGGCCTGACCCGGCGCGATTATGAGGGGGTGATTTCGACGCTTTGTGCCGGCTGCGGTCACGATTCCATCTCCTCGGCGATCGTCGAAGCCTGTTTCGACCTTGACCTGCCGGCTCACCGAATCGCCAAGTTGTCGGGCATCGGCTGTTCGTCGAAGACGCCGAACTACTTTCTCAACCGGGCCCATGGCTTCAATTCGGTACATGGGCGCATGCCGTCGATCGCCACCGGCGCCAATCTCGCCAATCGCGATCTGATCTATCTGGGCGTATCCGGCGACGGCGACACGGCCTCGATCGGGCTTGGCGGCTTCTGCCATGCCATCCGGCGCAAGCTGAACATGACCTATATTGTCGAGAATAACGGCACGTATGGCCTGACCAAGGGCCAGTTCTCGGCGACCAATGACAAGCGGTCGAAGAACCGTCGCGGCGTCGACAATCTCTATGAGGCGATCGATCCGGCGATGCTGGCGATCGAGCTCGGGGCCGGTTTTGTGGCGCGGTCGTTTTCGGGCGACAAGGCGCAACTGGTGCCGTTGATCGAGGCGGCGATGCGCTATCACGGCTTTGCCCTGATCGACGTGATTTCGCCCTGCGTGACCTTCAACAACCACGACTTTTCGACCAAGAGCTACGATTATGTGCGCGAGCACAATGCGGCGGTTGACAAGCTGGACTACATTCTCGGCCGCAACCAGATCACCGCCGATTACGCCACCGGCGAGACCCTCGACGTCACCATGCATGACGGGTCGACCATGACCTTGCACAAGCTCGACGACGATTACGACCCGCGTAACGCGCCCGAAGTTCTGTCGGTCCTGCGCAGGCGCTACGATGCCGGCGAGGTGGTGACCGGGCTGCTCTACATCGACGACGAACAGACCGACCTGCACGATATCCTGCGCACCGCGCCGGCACCGCTGAATACGTTAAACGAGGCCGAATTGTGCCCGGGCAGTGCGGCCTTGGACAAGATCAACGATCGATTCCGGTAGGGCCGATCCGGTCAGCGTCCGCCGGTAGTGGATCCGGCGCGTTCGACCAATTGCCACCAAAGCCGTTTGATTGTGCGGCGGCTGCGCGCCATCAGGATGGGCTGGTCGCAAACCAACGCAATCAGCCAACGAGTACGTTCCCGATGTCCAATGACGAAAATCCGGCCTGGAAGGAGACCGACAGCGCGCTTTACCTGACGCTGGCGGATATCGCCGTGCCGGACCGGGAGCGGCAGACGCAGATTATTGTTGATCTCGTCGGCGCGGCGGCAGGCGATAATGGGGGTACGGTTGCCGAATTGTGTTGCGGTGGCGGGGATCTGGGCCTGGCCTTGTTATCGGAATTGCCCGGCATTGCCTATCTGGGTCTCGACGGGTCGGAGCAAATGCTCTCAACGACACGGCTGAAACTCGCCGATCACGCTGATCGGGTATCGCTGGATTCCTTCGATCTCGCGGCGCGCGACTGGCGGCGGTTCACCGGTTTGAGCGCCTGTGTCTCGTCGCTCGCCGTGCACCATCTGGCCGGACCGGATAAGGCGACCCTGTTCGCCGATATTCGCGGCATGTTGCGGCCGGGCGGTGTCTTCGTGCTCGCCGACATTATGGAGCCGGCAACCGCGATCGGGGCGCGCATTGCCGCCCGCGAATGGGATGACAATGCGCGGCAGCGATCACGAGCGCGGTCCGGCGACGATACGGCGTTTAATGAATTTCAGCGCGCCAGGTGGAATTATTTCACCTATGGCGATGATGAAGGTCTCGACGTGCCGTCACCGGTCGCCGATCACTTGGCCTGGCTGCGGGAAGCCGGTTTTGTCGGCGTCGACGTGCATTTCTTTCTGGCTGGACACGGCATCATCGCCGGCTGGAAGCAAGACGATTAGCCGGCGAATTCTTTTAGGCGCCTAACCATGTCGTCGATCTGCTCCTCATCGATATTGGCGAAGGCGACACGCAGGTATCCCGCGTTCTGATCGGAGCCGAAGAAGCTGCCCGGCAGGAGCAGGACCGATTGCTCCGCGACAATCCGCTTTGCCAGCTCAACATCGGATTCACTCACATTCGGCAGGCGCAGATAGGCGAAGAAGGCGCCTCTGGATATCAGCTCGAAGGCCGGCCGGTGACGGTCGAACGCGGCATCCAGGGCAGTAGCCCGGGTCGCCATGTCGTCGCGCCGCGCTCGTGCCCAGGGCCGCAGATGGCCGATGGCGTGGATCGCGGCAAGCTGGCCGATATGGGGCGGGCAGATGGTCATAGTGTCGGCGATCTTTTCGATCGCCGCCATGGCGCCCGCGCCGGCGGCAAGCCCGCCGACCCGGTAGCCGGTCAGGCTATACGCCTTGGAGAAACTGTAGAGATGGATCAAGTGATCGCGCCAGCCGGACCGGGTGAACAGGTCATGGGGCGGACCGTCGGGCAGGAAGTCGCGATAGGTCTCGTCGATGATCAGGGCAATGCCCTGGTCGCAGACGAGGTCGAAAAAGTCCGACAACAAGTCGGGTGGGAGCACGGTGCCGGTCGGATTGTTGGGGCTCACCAAAGCGATCGCCTGGGTTCGTTCGCCGACTAAGGATGCGGCCTCCGTAACATCGGGAAACAGGCCGCCTGGGCCCGGATGGCAGGGCAGGGGGACGGCGTGGATCTCCTGCATGGCGAACCACATTTGGTGATTGAAATAATAGGGCGCGGCAAGCAGGATCTCGTCGCCCGGACCGGCGACAGCGAGCGTCGCCAGGCAATAGGCATGGTTGGCGCCGGCCGTGATGCCGATATCGGCGGCGCGCATATCGGCGTGGTAACGTTCCGATATGTCGCCGGCAAGCGCCTGGCGCAGCTCCGGCAGGCCCATGATCGGCGTATAAAAGGCGCTTGCCGGATCGCGGATGGCTTCCGACAGAAAGGCGGTCAGCTCGTTGGCTGGCGGATAGCTGGGCACGGCCTGGGCGACATCGATGATCGGCCGGCCGGGGCGCGGCGCGATATCGTCGAGCCACGATACGGCCTCGGCGATCGGCGGCGGCGCCACTTGCGCGACATTTGGGTTGATCTTCACCTTACGGGCGCGCCACGTTGGCGCTGCGGGTCGGGACGCCGAACTCGGCGTGGCAGATGTCGGCGAGCCTGGCTACGCCCTCGCGGATGATTTCGGCGCTCGGATGGCCGAAACACAGGCGCAGGCGATGGCGGTTGCCCGGGCCGTCCACCGCCCATTCGGGGCCCGGATTGAGCGCCACCCCCTGTGCCAGGGCGACTTCGGCGAGCCGTACGGTGTCGACGGATTCCGGCAGGGTGATCCAAATGAAAATGCCGCCCTTCGGCGCGCTGAATTCGGCGGCGGAACCGAAATGCTCCTCCAAGGCAGCAATCATGACCTTGCATTTGTCGCGCAAGATGGCGGTCAATTGTTCCACGTGGGTATGAAAATGCTCCCGGCAATATTCGGCAAGTACCATCTGTTCCAGGGCGCCTGTGCCGCCATCGGCCTTCAGCGACAACAGATGGGCCATGACCGGCCAGTCGGCGACGATATAGCCGACCCGAAGCGCCGGGGCGATGGACTTGGAAAAGGTGCCGCAATAGACCACGCGGCGCGGACCGTCGCCGGCCGTATCGAGGGCGCGGATTGCCGGCGGGCGGTCACCCTCCCACAAGAGATCGGCATAGCAATCATCCTCGAAGATCACGCAATCATAGGCCTCGGCGAGGGCCAGCAGGCGCTTGCGGCGTTCCAGAGACATCACGGTCCCGGTGGGGTTTTGCACGGTGGGTATGGTGTAGATCATCTTGACCGGCCGGCCACTCGCCTTGCCGTCGGCCAGCAAGTCTTCCAGATGGCCGGTGTCGATGCCGTCGGCATCCTGGCGCACGCCGATGCAGTTGGCATTGTGGGCGGCGAAGCGGGCGAGGGCGCCGAAATAGCAGGCCTCCTCGACGATCACCGTGTCGCCGGGCTCGATGAACAGGTTATCGACAAGGGCGATCGCCTGGGTCGAGGCGGAGGTGATCAATACCGCGTCAGCATTGTCGCTCATGCCGGCGCGGCGTTTCAGCATGTCGGCGACGAATTCGCGCAACGGGCGGAAGCCCTGCGGCCCGGTTTGCTGATTATATGTGGCAAGCGTCTTGCCGTCGGCTGTGAGCGCCCGGGTCGCGGCGGCGATCAGGTCGTCGACCGGAACACTATCGGCGTCGATGTGGCCGCCGATGAAATTATAATGCGGAAAGCCGGCAAACGGGGCCGGTGCGGGGACCGGCAGGTTGGCGCGAAATGTGTCGGTGATCTCAAATCCCATAATCGTGTCCTCGCTCTCGTCATTTCGCCGTGATAAAAAATCCGGCCACGTCAGCTTCCGACCACCAGGGGGGCGGTCAGGCGTCGCAACAATGCAATGGCGCTTTGCGGCGTGACCTTGCCGGTCGCCGCCGATTGCGCGCTTGGAATACTTTCAATGGTCATGGTGAGGTTCGACGAATCGGATTTCGCCACAACCGTGTGAGTGTTTCGGGTAAGCGTCGGGTCGGCCCAGATCTCCACCATGGTGGCGTCCGGTCCGATGCCGGCGAGTGACAGGGCGGCGCCGACATTGACATTGGCGGGAAAACCGCGCGCGGCCTGGCGGGCGGAGCCGGCAAAGACCCGTCTGGGCTCGGTCAGGCCGTCGATGGAAATGCCGTTTTCGGCCAGATAGGGCGCGCCTTTAAGACCGGCCGGCGGCTTGCGGGTGGTCAGGGTGACCGACTGGACGTCGCCCTCGGCGATCGCCTTGATGGCGTCAAGGCCGAGCAGGGCGCCGGTCGGCACCATAATCTGAGCGCCGGTTTCCCGGGCCCGATCGATCAGGTCCATATGGGCAAGCATGGCGCCGACGGAGAGCGGCATGAAGATGC
Organism: Rhodobiaceae bacterium; assembly: GCA_965224185.1. GTDB lineage: Bacteria > Pseudomonadota > Alphaproteobacteria > Rhizobiales. Next base: position 3,998,364 of record OZ245042.1, read on the forward strand.
GGCCGCGTTCGATCGCCGGGACGGCGCTTTCCAGGAACACCGCCGCCGGCGCGCATTCCAGAACGATATCGGCGGCCTCGGCCAGGCCGGAAAGGGGGAGAATATCGGGTTTCGACGCGAAGCGCGAAAGATTCCGTGCCGCCTTGTCGTGATCGCGGGCGGCGATTGCGGTGAGCGCGATGCCCGGTATCCCGCCCCGATCGACGGCGCGGGCAACAGACAGGCCGATCGCGCCCAGGCCGGCAATGGCGAGGGTCAGGGCGGCGTTGTCGGGAGTTGTTGACGTCATGACCGGATACGCGGCACTTGTGGATTCATTTGATTGCCAACCGATGCCGAAAGGCACCAATCCCAATTGATCCGCCGATCGACCCCTTGAAAGGCGACGGGGCTGAGCTTATAGAATTGATGGTGACCGAAGCCGAAGGCATGGTAAATCCCCGATCACGCAAAGCTCATTCAGGAATACGGGCTTATGGGTGGACTTTCTGGGCAAGCCATTACCGGTTTTTTAGAGTATCGACACTTTAAAAATCAAGGCGAAGGGTTGCAAAGGGCGCATAGCTCAGTTGGTAGAGCAGCTGACTCTTAATCAGCGGGTCCGGGGTTCGAGTCCCCGTGCGCCCTCCAAATCTTTCCGATTCCGTATGATCGTTCGACGCTCTAGTACCTGATTTCGCGGGGACCCTTCATGAATGCGACGCAGAATGCGCCGGCCTTGATTGCCGATCTGGGCGCCATTATCGACGAGCTGGAGGCGCGGGGGCGGTTGGTTCGGGTGCGGTCGCCGGTCAATCTAAAACATGATCTTGCCGGCATTGCCGCCCGTTTCGAGGGCGAGGGGCGGGCGGTGCTGTTTGAAAATGTTCGGGGGCACACGGCGCCTGTCTTTATGGGGCTTTACTGGTCGCGGGCGTTGCTGGCGGATATTTTTTCCCGCGAGGAAGGGACATTGCCGCAATATGTCGCCGACCGGATTTCCGCCTGGCAGAAAAAACCGGTGCCGCCGGTGATTGTCGACCATGGCCCGGTCCTGGAGGTAGTGGAGCCGAAAGTCGACGTCAAATCGCTGCCGATCCCGGTTCATGCGACCGGGGATGCGGGGCCCTATTTCGACGCCGCCGTGGTGATCGCCAAGGATCCGGAAACGGGCGTGCGCAATGCGTCGATCCAGCGCTTCCTGGTGGTCAACAAGACGACATTGGCGATCAATATCGATGCCGGGCGGCATTTGGGGCTTTATCTGGAAAAGGCGGCGGCCAAGGGCGAGGCGCTGCCGCTGACGATCAATGTCGGGGTCGGTCCGGGCCTGCATTTCGCGGCCGCGGCCCCTGCCGAAGCGGCACCTGCCGACCAGGATGAATTGGGGATTGCCAGCGCCTTTCACGGGGCGCCCCTGGAACTGGTCGCCGGCATCAAGACCAATGTCGAGATGATCGCCAATGCCATGTATGCGCTGGAATGCGAAATCCGGCCCGGCGAGACCCTGAAGGAGGGGCCGTTCGCGGAAGTGACCGGCTATTACGCAACCGTCGACCAGCGGCCGAAGGTGCGGGTGCTTCAGATCTGCCGGCGGGAGACCCCGGTTTTTCATTCCATCCTGTCGGGCAAGGAGGTCTATAATTCCGTGGGCCTGCTCGGCGAGGCCAATGTGTTGAACCTTCTGCAGAAGCAGATCCCGGGCGTGAAGGATGTCTATTTCAGCCATGGGGGCTGCGGCTTCTATCACGCGATCGTGCAGATTACGCAAATGCGCGCCGGCTGGGGCAAGCAGGCGATCATGGCGGCCTTCGCCGCCTTTCCGCCCTTGAAGATGGTCACCGTCGTCGATGATGACGTGGATATCCGCGACCCGTCCGATGTGGAATGGGCGATGACCACACGGCTCGACGGCAAGTCGGGCATCGTGCAGGTGGAAAACGCCTTCGGACACGGGCTGAACCCGACCTTCCCCGACTATCTGGGCACCAAGATCGGCTTCGACGCGACCCGGCCATTTCCGTTCCGGCCGCAATTCGACCGAGCCGCGGTGAAGCGGGTGGATATTTCGAAGCTGAAGATCGGATAGAGCATTGTCCGCTGTCAGCGGAAGTCCGGCTTGGATACACGATCAGTCAGAATGTGACCCTTTTCGCCGATGGGCCGGTTGGAATCGACAGCGGTTGATCCTTCGATGCCGCCCTTCCTAAGGGCTTTTGTAGTGCTCAAGTCAGCGCGATGTCAGCACCAGCTTGCTTCGCTGTCCGAGGGATTGCGTAGTAATTCCTGGACATTGGCTTCCAGGAGCCGGTAGCCGATATTGCCGAACAGTTTCTGACGGCCATTATTCATGATGAAGGTCGGGCTGCCGGCGACCCCCAAGGCCTGGCTGATCGTATAGTCTACCGCCAACAGGGACATGGCCTCCGAGGAGCGGATTTTTTCTTCCACCTGCCCATAGTCGAAGCCGAGTTCACCGGCAATTTCCTTGTGCACATTCCAGTCTGAAATATCCCGCGCTTCGGCGAAAAAGGCGCGGCGTGTGGCCCAGGCGGCGCGGTTTGACAGGCGTTGCGAATAGGGCACCGAGGGCAGGGCGTCGCCATGGTGGTCCTGGTCGATCAGTTCGACCGCCTTTAGGAACAAATGCGCGCTTGCCGATGTGCGCGGCCGGGTGTGCAGCCACAATTGGTCGCTGACGGTGAGATGCGGGAATTGCTTGGCCGCCTCATTCAGGTGGCGGTTGAAGCCCGCGAAGCCGCCTTGGGCGCCCCATTTGTCTTCGATTTTGCCCCAGGCGTCCGGGAACACGGAACAATAATGGGCGGTGATGACTATTTGATCGCCAAACGCGGCCTCCAATTCCTCGATCCGGCGTTCGGCGGCATAGGCCCAAAAACAAAGCACATCGGAATAATAGTCGATCTCAACGGCGGACATCGGCGGCTCCTGGCATCAGTGATCCATGCATTCTTGCAATGCAAGCTCGACCGCTGGCAAGTCGGCCATGTGCGGCGGAGTGTCCGTGTGGTTTTCCTATGGCGTGCCTTGCGATGATTCGATTTCGATCAATTTGGTCTTCATGGCATGGCGGGGCAGGGCGAGCGGCGGCAGCCAGATCAGCATCGACGTGGTGCGCAAGGTGTCGCGGCAGGCCCCGACAATCTCGGTTTCCAGGGCTGGGATGTCGCCGTCCCGCAGCCCATCGCCACGCTCCAGCCGGATCACCAAAGGTCCCCGGGCGGCGCGTCGGCCATCATTTTTTTTCTCCGTGCCCTTCGGTCACCTCAAACAGGATGGCCGTGCTTGGATCGGGATCGAAAAACACGACGCGTCCAACACTGCATTCGCGCGGAAAACCGTCTTGCAGGCTCAAGCCGGCCTCCGTTAGATGTTTGATGGCGTTCGGCATATCCGCCACCTCGATCGAAAGATGGTTGAGCCCGATGGTATCCCCCATGATCCGGCGGCCGAAATCCGACTTGCCGCCTATATATTGGATGAGTTCGATGGCGATATTGGTTGCCTCGAAGCGGGCCAGGCGGATCCCGACCTCGGGCATGTCCTTGATCAGCGACGGCTGTATGCCCAATAGGCGGCTGAACGCAAAAGAGGCCTGTTCCAGATCGGCGACGACGACGCCGATGTGATCGATTGTTGGTGGGGCTTTCACATGCTGCTCCTCAATATGCGCGTTTGTTGGACATCGATTGCCATTGTCGCCGGGTCGGCGCAAATACTGTAATCACCCCGCGCGGCCACGACGGAAACAACGCCGTTGACCACGTCCTTATGCACGGCCGCGGCATCGTGCTCAACAGGATCACCAAACCCGCCGCCGATATCGGCCTGGTGCCCCTTGCAGGCCGCCCAGGCAACGAGATCGTCGCCGCGGAATATGGGCTTGAACACGGCGACATCGTTGTTCTGATTGCCGCCGGAAAAGACGTCATTGTGCAAGAACACATCGCCGGGATGAACATCGTCCCTGAAATAATCGATGATCTGCCTGCATACGGGCGCCGGAGCGAAGGCGAGCACCGGGATATATTCGGTCTGTTCCAGCATACGGCCCCGGTGATCGTAGAGCCCGGTGACGAAATCCCGCGCCTCGGAGAGGATCGGAGATCGTCCGGTGCGCAGCAGCGTCAGCCCCATCTCCTCGGTGATGCATTTCAGGCGCTTCTGCAGCACGGAGATTAGGATTGGATCGATTTTGGTCATGACCTCGACCGGTTGCGCCGACTTTCGCGCATAATGGCCGGCGAAAGGTGCCTTGTGTCAATGTGCCGATTGTCATCGGCGCGATCTGGCTTTCGGCAAAAATCTGGGCTTGCATTAAGATGGCAATCAATCGCACCCTTTCATGGGCCAACAAGCGGATCATGAGGACGACACATGGCGGCAGCCCCTTCGACAGGCGATGCGGAACGGCGCCGGCTGATTGTCGGCATCAGCGGTGCCTCGGGCGCCATTTACGGGGTGCGCCTGCTGGGCAAGCTGCAGGCCATGCCGGATCTGGAGACCCATCTGGTGATCAGCCGGGCGAGCCTGCAGACTATCGCCTATGAGTGTTCGGTGTCCGCCGATGCTGTCCGCGACCTGGCCGATGTGGTCCATTCCAACGGGGATATCGGTGCCAGCATTGCCAGTGGTTCCTTCAAGACGTTGGGCATGGTGGTGGCGCCGTGCTCCGTCAAGACGATGTCGGAAATTGCGGCCGGCATCACGTCGACATTGCTCGCAAGAGCTGCCGATGTGGTACTGAAGGAGCGTCGGCGCCTGGTGCTGATGGTGCGGGAAACGCCTCTGCATCTGGGTCATATCCGGTCGATGGCCGCCGTGACGGAAGCCGGTGCGATCGTCTATCCGCCGGTGCCGGCCTTCTATCAATTGCCGGAAACCATTGAAGAGATGGTCGATCATACTTTGGGGCGGGTGCTCGACCTGTTCGATATCGACACGGGCGCAGCCCGCTGGCAGGGCGACAGGGCGTCAACGCGGCCGGGTCCGGACATTGTGGAGACATGATTTTCCGATCCGTGGAAGATCGCGCTTTCCACGGACCGGCAACAGAAACCGGCGGCCGAGGCCGCCGGATCCTGATCCTCAACAGGCCTTAGTTCTTGCGCACGTCGTCCGGCAGGAAGAACAGGTAATCGGCATCGGACGCGCCTTCGTGGCATTCGTGGCAGAAGCCCATGCCGGCACTGTTGACACCGCCGGTGATGCCCATCGTGGCACCGCCGGGCATGATCGTCGCATAGCGCCAATCGGCGGTCTCCTTGCTGAAGCCGCGGGTCATCTTCTCCATGATGAACAGGGGGCCAATCGACGCCTGTCCGTTGCCGGAGACCACGAAGCTCGGCTTGGCAATTGTCGCGCCGATGGGCATGGTGCCCGCTTCGCCCCATTTCTTATAGGCCTCCGCGCCGATTTTGTTGACCGTGTTGATGACGAAGCGGTTGCCGTGGGTGGCGCTTGGATAGGCGTGGGTGGTGACATTCTGGAAGCCCTTCCATTTGCCGACCGCCCAGTGGCCGCCGCCTTTATATGCCTTACGCATTTCCGCTTCCAGGCAGCCATAGAGCGCGGCCAGTTCGCCGCCCGTCAACTGCAGGTCGCCAGGATCGGCGGCGGCGCTGGCAGCGCATGGATTGCAGGGATTGCAAGGATTTGCGGCCGCGCAAGGGTTCTTGGCCGCGCACGGATTTTTCGCCGCGCATGGATTGCACGCCCCGCAGGCAGCTTTGGCAGCACAGGGATTGCGGGCGCCACAGGCGGCCTTGGCCGCACAGGGGTTGCACGCCCCACAGGCCGCCTTTGCGGCACAGGGGTTCTTGGCGGCGCAGGGGTTTTTCGCCGCGCATGGATTGCATGCCCCGCAGGCGGCTTTTGCCGCGCATGGATTGCACGCCGCGGCGACCTTCTTGGCGGCGCATGGATTGCACGCTCCGCAAGCAGTTTTTGCAGCGCATGGATTACAGGCACCACAGGCGGCTTTAGCGGCACACGGATTACAGGCACCACAGGCGGCTTTGGCCGCACAGGGGTTACACGCTCCGCAGGCGGCCTTGGCCGCACATGGGTTCTTGGCCGCGCACGGGTTCTTTGCCGCACAGGGATTGCATGCGCCGCAGGCCGCCTTGGCGGCGCAAGGATTGCAGGCGGCGGCGACTTTCTTGGCGGCGCAGGGATTGCATGCAGCCTTCCAAAGGCGCGGAACGTAGCATTCCGTGGCCGCCAGGCCGGCATTTTGGGCGCCCGGGCCGCAGGGATTGCACGGATTGCAGGCGGCCGCGGCGCACGGATTTTTGGCAGCACAGGGATTTTTGGCAGCACACGGATTTTTCGCCGCGCACGGATTGCAGGCGCCGCAGGCTGCCTTTGCCGCGCACGGATTGCATGCTCCGCAAGCTGCCTTTGCCGCACAGGGGTTGCACGCCCCACATGCGGCCTTTGCTGCACAGGGGTTACAGGCGCCGCAGGCTGCCTTGGCGGCGCAGGGGTTTTTGGCGGCACACGGATTCTTGGCGGCGCATGGATTACAGGTCGCGGCGCTTGGCGTCGACAAGCCTGTCGATACGAACAATGTCACCGCGCCTGCCGCCCCCAGGGTAAGCGGTATTACCGCCACGGTCGTTACCAGTCTCGCTCTCAGCGTCGCCATTTATTTCCTCCATTAGGTCCGGTGGCCCGATTGCGTCTTCAATGTCCCAACAACCCTATGACGCCGGCGCCCCGGTTGGGCATCACGATTTGCCAACGCGCGGGTCAACAACTGGTGAGAAGAATGTGATGGCGTTGAAATTCTCGTGTTCACGCTGTGAACGCGCAGCGAACATTTTGATTGGATTGGTGAAATTCAGAGGTGATTGGCCGCGATTCCGGCCTATTTGTCGAGGCGTTTGAGCGCCTTTTGCACCGCCTTGATCTGGCGGTTGATGTTAATGTCGACAATCGATGTCAGTTCCAGGTCGCGGTCCTCGTAGACATCGACATCCGGGTGGGATTGGGTCCACCGTTCGATGGTCACATCACGCTCCCGGAGCAGGGCGACGATCTGCGGCTTGAAGAGCTGGATCAATTCGCTCAACGCCCGGTTGGTGGCCAGGCACGGATAGGTCTGCTCGACAATGAACCGGTCGATCATCGAGATCACCTCGTCGCAGGGATAGAATGTCTCGTCGGTGACCCAGCGGTTGGTGGTGAACATGGCGATGGGCAGGCCCGGCTGGTTCATGGAAATGGCGACAAAGTGGGTGATGGCATCCTTGCCGGTGGGCCGCTTGGCCTCTCCGGTATAGGGCACCGGCGTCATGCCCGTCGGCATGCCCGAAGCGCGCAGGAAGGTGTGGAAGTGCCCGTGTTCACCGCTTTCGGGCCGGTGCGCGTGATAATAATATTGGGCGTGATACTCGGGATCATAAACGTCGCCCTTCGGATAATGCTCCTCTTCATAGAACGTGCCCTGATTGGCCAGGCACTGGCCGACCAGGTTGTGGCCCGATTTTTCAAGCAGGCGAAGGTTTTCACGCACGACCAGGCCGGCCTCCAGCATGCGCTCCAGATCCTCTCTAGGCAGGTCGGCGAAGGCCGTATTTAAGTTGAATTGAATGGGTTTATCCATAATAGGCTCATGTCCTTGTGCTGGTCGTGGTCGGTACCCCTCAATTCCTTTGATCCGTCCATCAATACTTGCTGCAGGCGTCGCTGACGAGGCGAAATCCGATCAGGATGTGCTTGATTGCGTCCGGACGGGCATGGCGGGCCGCCGGCCGGCAAACGCCGCAGCCGCTGTCGTCCCAGGAGCCGCCGCGCACCAGATGCCGACCGGCGCCGGCCGTGTCGGACGTCCACTCGAACACCTGGCCGGCGCCGTCAAGCAGGCCGAAAGGACCTGCGCCGGCCGGGAAATTGCCCACCGGCATGGTATCGAACGGGCCCTTGTCATGGCTGTTCAGCCGGGTGGCGTCGTAGGTGTCGCCCCAGGGAAAGCGGCGACCGTCCGTACCGCGCACCGCCTTTTCCCATTGCAGGCCGGAGGGCAGCCGAAAGGCCTGTCCGGTCAACGCCGACAGCCAAGTCGCGTAGGCGGTGGCGTCGGCATAGGATACCATCACCACCGGATGGTTCCGGCGACCGGCCGGCGGTGTTCCGTCCCGCCAGGCATGACAGCGCGTGCGCTTATAGGGATGGATCAGGCGATAGTTTCGCCATTCTTGCGGCGTGACTTCCGGCGGCGTGTGGCCGGTGGCCTCGACGAAGCGGCGATATTGGGCGTTGGTCACCGGGGTCTTCATGATGCAATAACCGTCAAGAGGCACCTGCCGGCGGGCCGGCTCGCGATCGTACCAGCCCCATTGACGGGTTCTGGAATGGCCGTAAGCCTGTTCGTCCAGCCGATAAGCGGCTTCCCGCTCTGCGGCATCGGAGCCGGCGATGAACGGCCCGGCGGGAATTGCGACCATGTCCGGGATATCGATCGTGTCGGCGCGGCTTGGCGAAATAGAAAGCACAATGGTCGCGAGGACCACATGCAGGGCTGTCAACGCGGCACACATCGGATCGATTGGGTTCATCGGCCGGCTCTGTTCGCCGAAACCGCTCTAAGGCTTGACGGTCGGCAGGCCGGTTTTCAGCCAGCCGGCGCCGGCCCGTGATCCCAGCATGCCTTCGGGCACGTCGATGATATTATTATAGCCGCGCCGTCTCAGTTCCCGCTGCACGAAGTGCGAGCGGCCGCCGGTGGCACAGATCAGGGCGACCGGTTTGCCCCGGTACCGGCGCATGGTGGCATCGAGTTTTTGCAGGAAGCCGCGCTCATGCATGCTGATTGCAAGTGCCGTATGCGGAATTCCGGTCTCGGCCCATTCGCCGCGGGTGCGGATATCGATCAGGACGATCGATTGATTGGCCGATTGTTCATAAGCATCCCGCACCGAGATTTTGTCGGGTCGGGTCTCGGCGACCAATCGTGGCTCAGATTGCGACTGGGCGCCGGCAGTCGTAACCGGGCCGGCGAGCAAGCCGCCGGCCAAGATCAGGGCCGCGATCGCCGTCAAACGGCTGGTCATCGGGATGTGTCCAATGTCAGTGCCTTAGTTGGTCGAATCCAGCTTCGGCCAGTTCATGTCGGCGGTCTTGATATAGCCTGGAATATCCTTTTCCCAGGTCTTTTGCACGCTGCCATTAAAGTTGAGATAGAGCTTGCCGTCGACGATCTTGAATTTGTCGGGCTGGATCTTGACCTTCACGCCCTGGGCTACCCCATAGGCGCAATAGCCGCCATAGGCCGGCACATATTTCGCCGGGTCCATGTCGAACAGGGTCTTGTGATCGGGAGAGACGAACCGATAGGTGGCGCCCCCATACTCGCTGCTGAAGTTCTTTTTGCCGCGTTTGGCGGCGCCCATTGTGAAATAGGCGACGGGGTCGTAACCGCGAATGGCGACGCCCCTGCTATCAACCAGGACTTCTCCGGCAAAGGCGCTGGCGGATAACAGCAACGTGCCGATCATCACGGCGGCGGTGGTCAATGCGATCAAATATTTCATGGCACATATCCAGGATTGAGATTTGGCGTTCGCCCTTGCACATAGTCCGTCACTGCGCCCAAGTGGAATCAACGACACTCACACTTTGGTGAGAGAGATCCACAGATCCGATGGCGGTTCGATGAGTGGGGATTTGGCAAGGATGCGGCGTCGCACCTATCGTTCTCCTGCGCCCCGCATCGGGCTTCGTCACCGGGCGGACATCAATAGACCTTCCCTGGATAATTCCGCGCCCCCGCCTATATGCGGTGGTGCATCCGCCCTGGGTCGACCTTTCCATCCCCCTGATTTTGAAGGTGCCTTAAACCTTGGCCGTCGGAGATACCATCGTCGTCGATGACAGCATGCAATCGGCGTATTCCTATCGGCTCGATGCGCCGGTCGGTGCCGATTTTTACACCGATTTCCGGCCGCATTTTACGCCGGCGGAAATGCTCGCCCTTGGGGTCTTTGAGGGAAAGTACTGCAATGATTGCCGCGATGAATTGCCGGCGGACTGGTTCAAGGATGCCAAGGTCAGCGATATCGCCGATCCGGCGCTCAATTATTTTGGCGTGAAAAGCCGGCAGCCGTTGAGCGTGTGGCGGCAAAAGGGATGGATCTACGGGCCCGATCCGCGCGGCTGGTTCCAGTGGTATTGCCGCTATTATCTGGGGCGGCGGTTGCCGGATATCGATGCCAAGCAGATCAAAAGGTGGAAGGCGTTTTCCCGCCATGCTGGCCAAATCCGCGCCAATTGCGAACCCGGCGACGTGTTCTGCCGGCCAAGGCAGCGGCAGGCCCTGCTGCAATGGGCTTATGATCCGTTTGTTTGAGCCTATTGCGAACCGGTGTTGATCGGCTATCGTTGTTTGGTGCAGTTTGGTGCCGGACCGGCCGCAGCCCGCTTGTAGGCGACAGGGGTCGACCGACATTGATGGTCAGTTGCTGTTCCCCGACTGGACAGGGGGAACGACCGTTCGGTATATGACTTTTTGATTTAGAATGGCCGGCAGACGGGTGACAGCGGCCATCGGACAATGAATACTGTGTTGGCGCTGCGAAAAGACAATCAACAAATCGCGCGCGTGGGAGGGATCTTCAGTGGAAGTCATCCAGCTTTTGTTGGGCGGGCTCGCCAATGGCTGCATCTACGGCCTGGTCGCCCTGGGCTTTGTGTTGATCTACAAAGCCTCCGAAATGGTCAATTTCGCCCAGGGCGACATGATGATGTTCGGCGCCATGCTGGCGCTGACCTTCGTCAACGAAGACTGGTTCGGCATGCCGTTTTTGGTTGGCGTGCTATTGGCCATGGCCTGTATGGCGGTGTTGAGCTACGCGCTCGATAAATACGTTATCCGCCACATATTCGGTCAGCCGCATTTCGCCGTCGTCATTCTGACGATCGCGATCGGGTTCGTGATGCGGTTCATCGCCGGTCTGATCTGGGGTCACGAGCCGCTGTCCCTGGAAAATCCGTTCGCCGGCAAGACGGTGAATTTCGGCGGCTTCGTGCTGGGCATGGAGGAAGTCGCGGTCATTGGTGTCACCATCGTGTTGACCGTCGGCCTCTATTTCTTTTTCTCGCGCACCAAGCTCGGCGTTTCCATGCAGGCGTCATCGCAGAACCAACTCGCCGCCTATTACATGGGCATCCCGGTGAAGCGGGTCTACTCCATCGTCTGGGCGATGGCCGGCATTCTGGCGACCATTGCCGGCGTTTTGTTCGCCTCCAAGGGAACGATTGACCCGACCGCGGGCCTGCTGGGCATCAAGGCGTTCGCGGCCGCGGTGATCGGCGGGTTCGGATCCCTGCCCGGGGCGCTCGTCGGCGGCCTGATTGTCGGTGTCGTGGAACCGTTCGCCTCCCGCTACATGGTGGCCGGATATTCACAGATCGCGCCCTATGCGATCATGCTGGTTGTCCTGATCGTGGCGCCCAACGGCCTGTTTGCGCAAATGATCAAGAAGAAGGTGTGAGCCGGCCATGCGCGTTCTTTTCAAGACCAGCTATGTCGACGATATCCGCCTGTTCGAGGATGGCCGGAAATTCTTCTGGTATGCGCTCCTGGTGGTGCTCGCCGCGGCCCTGCCCCTGGTGCTTACCGAATATTATCTGGGCGAGGTCACCTATGTGCTGATCTTCGCGCTTGCCGGACTGGGACTGATGCTGCTGGTTGGCCATACGGGATTGGTGAGCCTCGGCCATGCGGCGTTCCTGGCCACCGGTGCCTACTGCACGGTCGTGTTGGTGGATAGCGGGGTGCCGTTCATTCTCGCATTGCCGCTCGCCGGGCTGTTTTCCGGCGTGGTCGGCGCCATCATAGCCGTACCGATGCTGCGCCTGACCGGCATCTATCTGGCGATCGGCACCATGGCGCTGGCGATTATCGTTGAAGACATCATCATCCTCGCTGAACCGCTGACGGGCGGCGTCATCGGGCTGGTGGCGCCGCCGATGAGCGTCTTCGGCCTGGAGATCGATCGCTACGGCACGCCGGACCTGTTCTATTATGTCTGCCTGGTGGTCGTGATCCTGGCGACCTTCGGCTATCGCAACCTGTTGCGGTCGCCGACCGGTCGGGCCTTCATGGCGATCCGCGATTCGGAAGTGTCGGCGAGCGCGCTGGGTATCAATGTCGCCGTTTACAAGACGATGTCCTTCGGCATTTCCTGCTTCTTTACCGGGCTCGCCGGCGGCCTGCTCGCTTTCTATCTTGGCGCCTTCAACCACGAAACCTTCCTCATCATCACGTCCATTTTGTTGTTGATGATGGTCGTGGTCGGCGGCATGGGATCCATTCACGGGGCGTTTTTCGGCGCCATCGTGATCGGTCTGCTGCCGCCGGCAATCACCATCGTGCGGGAGGAATTCGGCAGCCTGTTCGGACTGCAGGCGAGCATCATTCCGGGTCTCGATACCGGAATTTTCGCCGCCGTGCTGGTCGCCTTCATTCTGTTCGAACCGATGGGCATCTATGGCCGCTGGCTGAAAATCAGGACCTTCTTCCAGGCCTTCCCGCTCTACCGCAAAAACATGTTCCGCCGGCAGAAGACCTTCTTGAAGACGGAGCGCATGCGATGAGCCTGTTGCGGGCGGAGGATCTGAGCATCCAATTCGGCGGCCTGAAGGCGGTCGATGGAGTGTCGTTTCAGGTCGAGGAGGGCGAGGTGTTCACCATTGTCGGGCCAAACGGGGCCGGCAAGTCGACCATCTTCAATCTGATCTCGCGGTTCTACACGCCCACATCGGGTAAGATCTGGTTCGACAACAAGGATATTACCGCACTCTCGGCATCGCAGATCGCGCCGCTGGGGATCGCGCGCACGTTCCAGAACATTGAATTGTTCGACCATTCCACGGTGATGCAAAACCTGCTCGTCGGACGCCACAGCCGGCGGCGTACGTCGTTTCTGGAGGACATCTTCTTCCTGCCCAAGGTGCGCAACGAGGAGATCCGGCATCGGGAGGAAATCGAGAAGGTGATCGACTTTCTCGACCTGCAGCCCTATCGCAACAAGATGATCGCCGGGCTGGCCTATGGGGTGCGCAAGGTGGTGGAACTCGCCCGGGCCTTGGCCTGCGGACCGAAGCTCCTGTTGCTCGACGAACCGGCATCGGGCCTGTCGGTGGAGGAAACCCAGGATGTCGCGTTTTGGATCGAGGATATCCAAAAGGATATGGGCATCACGATTTTAATGGTCGAGCACGACATGAGCCTGGTCAGCCAGGTCAGCGACCGGGTGCTGGCGATCGACCACGGCAAGCCACTGGCCATCGGCTTGCCACAGGACGTGCAAAGCGATCCGGCGGTGATCGAGGCCTATCTTGGAAAGCAGGAGGCGTGATGGCCGAGAACGGCGCACAATCGGCGATGCTGGAAATTCGGAACGTCGAGACGTTCTATGGGGCGGTGATGGCCATTCGCGGCGTCAGCCTGGAAGTGCGCCAGGGCCAGATCGTCACCATTTTGGGCGCCAATGGCGCCGGCAAGACGACATTGATGAAGACGATTTCCGGTGTCATGGATCCGGAAAAAGGCCGGATCCTGTTTGAAGGCGCGGAAATCCAGGGCAATGAGCCGGATGCGACCGTCAAGAAAGGGATCGCCCATGTGCCCGAAGGGCGGGAGATCTTTCCGTTCCTGACGGTGGAAGAAAACCTCAATATGGGCGCCTATACGCGGACGGACAGCAAGAACCTGCCTGGCGACCTGGAGATGGTCTATGACTATTTCCCGATTCTGCGCGAGCGGCGGGCACAGCAGGCGGCGTTTTTATCCGGCGGCCAGCAGCAGATGCTGGCCATCGGCCGCGGCCTGATGGCGCGTCCGCGGCTGATGATGCTCGATGAGCCGAGCCTTGGACTGAGCCCGATCCTGGTGCAGGAAATCTTTGCCATCATCCGGCGGCTCAACAAGGAGCAGGGGGTGACGATCCTTTTGGTGGAGCAGAATGCCAATGTGGCCCTGCAATCCGCCGATTACGGCTATGTCCTGGAAATCGGCCGGATCGTCATGGCCGATACCGCCCAGCGGCTGTTAGAGTCGGAGGATATCCAGGAATTCTATTTGGGCGTGACCGGGGACAGCCAACGCGACCAGAAGCGCTGGAAACGGCGCAAGACGTGGCGATGATGGCGGCGGAGACGGGCAGGGCCGTATGAGGATACCGGCGGGCGGATTGGAAAAGCGATGAACGTGCAGGTTTGGAGCGGAAACACGACCGAAGACAAGGATTATCGCAGCATCGAGGGCTGCGATACGGTTGCAAAACTCTTTCTCAAGCGCTGCAAGGATTACACCACGCGCACGGCGCATCGGGAGAAGGATTTCGGGATTTGGAATTCCCATAGCTGGTCCGATTACCACGACCACGCCCAATGGATCTGCCTGGCCCTGGTCAAGATGGGGCTTGAGGCCGGTGACGTGGTGTCGATCCTGTCGGAAGACAATAAGGAATGGTTCTATATCGATATGGGCGTGGTCTGCGCCGGCGGCATCAGCAGCGGCGTCTACACGACCGATTCGGCAAGCCAGTTAGCGTTTCTGATCAATGATTCTGAGACCAAGTTCCTGTTCGTGGAAAATGACGAACAGCTCGACAAGTTCCTGGAAGTGCGTGACCAGATGCCGAGCCTTGTCAAGGTCATCGTTATCGACCGGGGCGGATTGCGCGCCTTTCACCACGACCAGGTGATGTTCATCGACGAATTATACGATGTCGGCCGGGAGGAGGCGCGGCGCCATCCGGACCTGTTCGAAGATCTGGTCGGGCGGTCAAAGTCCGACGATGTGCGCATGCTGATCTATACGTCGGGGACCACCGGCCGGCCGAAGGGCGCGATGATCACGCATCGCAATGTGATCTTTCAGCTCAATTCACTGTTCGAGATGATCGATTCCTATCCCGAAGACGAGCAATTGTGCTTCCTGCCTTTGTGCCATGTCCTGGAGCGGCTGTTTTCGCTCGATGTGCAGATCGGCATCGGCATGACCATCAATTTCGCCGAAAGTCCGGAAACGGTGTTCGATAACCTGCAGGAAGTGTCGCCGCATTCCTTCGTCGCCGTGCCGCGGCTTTGGGAAAAGATCTATTCGCGGCTGCAAATCATGCGTAAGGAGGCGACGGCCATTGGGCGTTGGGCCTTCGACCAGGCTGTGGCGGCGGGCGCGAAACGGGCCGAATATGTGCATAATGGTGATGCGGTGCCGCCGGGCGTCGCGCTGCGCTACCGGATCTGGGACTACCTCGTGCTTTCCAATCTCAGGCGGATGATCGGCATGGACCGCATCCGCCGGGCGGCGACCGGCGCGGCCCCGATTTCCCCTGATCTGTTGCGCTGGTTCTGGGCGATCGGCGTGCCGCTTTTTGAGGGGTATGGACAGACCGAATCGAGTGGCGTGATCTCCATCAACACGTTCGGTATCAACAAGATCGGGACGATCGGCGTCAGCATACCGGGCGTGGAGACCCGGATTGCGGTGGATGGTGAAATCCAGTCGCGCGGTCCGCATGTCTTCAAGGGTTATTGGAACAATCCGGACAAGACCGCCGAGACGGTGACCGAGGACGGCTGGCTGAAGACGGGTGATGTGGGAACGGTCGACAATGAGGGCTTTTTCACCATAACCGGCCGCATCAAGGACATTATCATTACCGCGGGTGGCAAGAATATCACGCCGGCGGAAATTGAAAGCGCGCTGAAATTTTCGCCCTATATTTCCGATGCGGTGGTGATAGGTGACAAGCGCAAATATCTGACCTGCCTGATCATGATCGATCAGGAGAATGTGGAGAATTTCGCCCAGGAACGGCAGGTGCCGTTCAATGATTTCGCGTCCCTTTGCGCGGCGCGGGACGTGGTCGAACTGATCAAGGGCGAGGTCGACCGGGTGAACAAGGATTTCGCGCGGGTGGAGCAGATCAAGGATTTCCGCCTGATCGACATTCTGCTGACCGCGGAGGACGAGGAATTGACGCCGACAATGAAATTGAAACGTGGCTATGTGGAAGAAAAACATGGCCCGTTGATCAATTCCATGTATGCCGGCGGATAGGAAAACCGGGCATCGCCGGCCGTCAATTCGCCGGTCGCGGAGCCCCGTTTACGACAGCAGCGGGAAAGCAAGACCGCAGCACTGATTTGTGCGACACTGAAAAGGATGGAATGAAACCATGGGAGGTGTATCCATGAAATCCAAATTGATGACGGCGGCCGCGGCCGCACTTGTAGCGGCGCCGGCACTGGCGCAAACACAGGGTGTGACCGATACGGAAGTGGTGATCGGCGGCCACCACGATCTGTCCGGCATTTTCGCCGCCTTTTCGGCGCCGGCGGTAAAGGCGGCGCAACTTTATTTCGACGAAGTCAATGCGAAAGGCGGCGTGCATGGCCGCAAGATCCGCTACGTGGTGGAAGATCACGGCTACCAGGTGCCCAAGGCGGTGCAGGCGGTCAACAAGCTGGTCAACAAGGACAAAGTGTTTGCCATGCTTTTATCGCTTGGCACGCCGATGAATCTCGCCGCATTCAAGCTGCAGGATCGCAAGGGCATTCCCAATGTCAATCCGTTGTCGGCGGCCCGGCAAATGCTGCAGGATCCCCTGGACCTGCACTATGCCGGCACGTCGTCCTACTATGATCAAATCGTTTCCTCGGTCGGCTGGATGAAAGAGAACAAGGGCATCAAGACCGTCTGTTCGATGTTCATCCCGAGCGACTTCGGCAAAGAGATCCAGGAAGGCGCCAAGGACGGAGCCGAAAAAAACGGCCTGACCTATGCAGCCGAAACCACCCATCGGCCTGATGAGACCGATTATGTGGGCGCGCTCGGCAAACTCAAGGATGCCGGTTGCGAATTGGTGACCATGGCGCTTTCGGTCCGTGGCGCGATCACCGCTGCGGCGACGGCGAAGAAGATCGGCTGGAACGATGTCATTCTGCTCGGTTCGTCCGCCGGGTTCCACACGGCGATCGCCAAAGTGCCGGGCGGGGTGACCAACGGTCTTTATGCCGCTGCCGGCTGGCAGGACCTGGAAGCCCGTGCCGGCGACCCGGACGTTGCCGCGTGGATCAAGTCGTACACCGAAGCGACCGGCGAGAAGTTTCCCGGCACCGGTGCCCTGCTCGGTCGCAGCGGCGCGGAGGTCATGGTCCGGGCGCTGGAAGCCGCCGGACGCGATCTCAATCACAAAACCTTCCAGACCGGAATGGAATCGCTGGACTACGAAGACAAGATCATGGGTAACAAGGCCAAGATGGGCCCCGGCGACCATTTGGCGGCCGACGCGATCTATATTTCGCAGATCCAGGACGGAAGCTGGAAGACCATAGCCACGATCGAGTAATCGTTTCCCTGGCGATCCAGATCCAAAAAATTGCGAACCGGCGGGCTGCGGCTCGCCGGTTTTTTCTTGGAGCGAAGACTACCGCCGCGCTCCGGCGCCATATTGCCGAGGGTTTGGGTCGCGATATATGTTCTCTCACATTCGTATAAATACGTGCGAGGAGAGTGCATATGGTTGGTAAAGCAGGATCGTCCCGCGCCCGGCTCAAAAGCGGGTGGATCGCTTCAGCGGCCGCGGTGGCGTTGATCATTGCCGTCGGGGCCACGGACGCATCGGCGGCCGACGAACGGACACGCGGTACGGTGACCGGGGCGTTGATCGGTGGCGGGATCGGCCTGATCCTGGGCGGCGATGCCCGTGCCGGATTGGCCGGCGCACTGCTCGGTGGGACCGTCGGCAATCTGCATGGCATGGAAAAAAAGCGCCGGCGCAAAGGCAAGTATTACCAGGTGCCGTTGCGGTGACGGTTTTGCCTGTATTCAACCGAGAAGGAGTGCGCCGATGATTGGGCGTTTGAAATATTGGCTTTACGGGGCGGCATTTTGCCTTGCCTTCGTGAGCGCGGTCAGTCCGGCTTCGGCCCAGGAGGCGCCCTTCGAACCGGCCTTTCTGGACGTGGCGCATTTGACCTGCAACGAGGTCTGGGAAGGGGTCGACAAACAGGAGAAGCCCTTCTACCAGGTGGTGGAAGTCTTGACCCACCACATGCTGAAAAAGCGTGACCTGACCTTTCCGAACGATAAGAAGGCCGGCGAGCTTTATGGCGAGGCGATCGTCGCCTATTGCCTCGATGACCCGCACGAATTGTTGTTCAGCGTCGTTGCCCGCTCGCTTTATGACGTTTTGGTACCCGAACAGGAAAAAGCGGAAGCCGCGAAAGAATAGATCGGGCTCAGCCGGGCCGTCGCAGTGCTCAATGGAATTTGAGCAGACGTGACGGCCACCGGTCGGGACATCGGGCGGCCGGTTTCCATATGAAGGGATGGATCAGTCCTTGCCTGGAGGCCGCCATGTATCCGCGTGTTCTGTTGTTCCGGCTATTCGCGCTGTGCGCGGCCGTGGCGCTGAGTACTACAGGCATTGCCCAGGACACCCCAAAGCAGCATTTCAAAGTCGAGAAACCGGCCAAACTGACGCCGGCGGAAGCGCTTGAGGCCTATGAACGGGCGCTTGAGGCGATGGGGACCGGATATGGGGCGGCCGATTACCCGCCGGCAAAAGCATTCCTGAAATGGCGGCGCTACAACAAGGCGCCCTATCTGTCGGCGACACACGGCAATCGCTATGTCAACAGCTACGCCAACGTGGTGGCGAAATCCTATGGCAATCATAAGCCGGGCCGGGTTTTACCGGTCGGGTCGATACTCGCCAAGGACAGTTTTACGGTTACCGGCGACCGGAAGCTGTTTCCCGGAGCACTGTTCGTGATGGAGAAGCTGGCTGCCGGCGCCAGCGCGGATACGGCCGATTGGCGCTATGTGATGGTGCTGCCGGATGGCAGCCTGTTCGGCGACAGTTCGGGCGACAATCCCGAGCACATGCAATTTTGCCACGGCTGCCATGCCCAGGTGGCGGAGTATGACTATGTCTTCTTCGTGCCGTCGAAATACCGCGCGCAATAGGGATAGGCAGTCGGGTCAGTCAGATCGCTGATAGAGCGCCAGCAGGCTGCCGAGCATGATCAGCAAAGCGCCCGCACAGCCTTCGATCCAGATCACGACCACCCGCGTCAGCCTCCGCGACAGGCGGGCGAATAGGCTCGAATAGAGGATTAGCACCGGCAGTTCGATGGCGACGGACACGATACCGAGCACGGTCAATTGCAGTCCGAGATGGCCGGCGGGGGAAACGAATTGCGGTAGGATGGCGACGAAAAAGGCGATGGTCTTCGGGTTGGACGCCTGCAGCATGACGCCGCTGCGAAAGGATGAACCCAATGGTTGCCCGCGCGGGGCGGCGTCAGGCCGGGTGCTGCCGATGACGGCACCGATCGCCGGATCGGCATTGCTGCGATAATAGTCAAGCAGCGGTCGCAGCAATTGCAGCCCGAGATAGGCGAGATAGAGCGCTCCGGCTATTTTCAAAACAGTGAACACGGTGGCCGAGGCGAGGATGAGTGCGCCGACCCCGATTGCCGACAAAACGAAGTAAAAAGTGTTCACGGTCAGTATTCCAGCGGCGGCGGCCAGGCCCGGCGCCATTCCCGAGCGCAAAGACAGGCCGGCCACCAACAAGACGGCCGGTCCCGGTGTCAGCGACAACAGGAATTCGGTCAGGGCAAAAAGCGCCAGCGCATTGAGGTCCATCTGACTCACCGCATCTTCATTAGCCCGCCATCAAAGGTCCGGGAAGGACCATGGGCGGCTTTGCTCATAGGCCTTGGCCGCGCCCATGACCAGGGTATCGGCGCCGCGCCAGCCGATGATCTGCAGGCCGATCGGCAGGCCTTCGTCGGTCAGGCCGCAGGGCACCGACATGGCCGGCTGCTGGGTCATGTTGAAAGGATAGGTGAACGGGGTCCATTCTTCCCAGTCCGGATTCTGCTCCCAGTCCTTGGGTTCGTTGTAGCCGGCCTCGAAGGCGCCCAGCGGCAGGGTGGGCGTTAGCAGCAGATCAACGTCGCCATGGAGCGCGCACATCTCGGCGCGCAGGGCATCGCGGGTGGCGATGGCGCCGTAATAGTCTGATATCGGGGTGCGGGCGCCGATTTCGGCGATTTCGAGAAGTCCCGGATCGACCATTTCCCGTTGCTCGGGCGTCAGGCTGCTCAGCCGATAGGCGGCGGCGGTCGACCACAGGATCCGGAAAGCGGCGCGCACATCCGGGGTCTCCATATCGAAGTCGATGAGTTCAGCGCCATTGTCGACGAACCATTGCACCGCGGCGCGGACGGATCGCGCCACGTCGCCGGCGACCGTATTGCCGCCCAAGGTCGGCGAATAGGCCACTTTCAGGCCGGCAATGTCCTTTTCCAAGTGATCCTGAAAAATAGTACCCGTGGCCGGGGTCGCCGCCGGATCCCGCCGGTCCTCGCCGGCGATGACGGTCATCATGTGGGCGCAATCGGCGACCGTGCGCCCGAGGCCGCCGACATGGGAGAGCGCGCCGAACGGGCTCGGCGGCCAGGCCGGCACGACCCCAAAGGTGGGTTTCAGGCCGGCCAGACCGGAGAAGCCGGCCGGGATGCGGATCGAGCCGCCGCCATCGGACGCGGTCGCCAGGGTCACCATGCCCGCGGCGATCGCCGCCGCCGAACCGCCGGACGAGCCGCCGGGCGTGCGCTCCGTGTTCCAGGGATTGCGGGTGATGCCGGTCAACGGGCTGTCGGTGACGCCCTTCCAGCCGAATTCCGGGGTCGTCGTCTTGCCGATCATCACGCAGCCGGCCTCGCGCAGCCGGGCGGTGCAGGGAGCATCGGCGATGTCCGGGGCTGCGTTTTCGAGGCCCTTGCAGCCGAAACCGGTGCGGAAACCGGCCATCAGCATATTGTCCTTGACGGCGGCCGGAACGCCGTCGAGCCGGCCGATCGGCGTGCCGCGCCGCCAACGCTCGGCGGAGGCTTTCGCCTGGGCGCGGGCGCCGTCCTGATCGACGAAGACGAAGGCATTGAGCTTGCCGTCGTTTTCCTCAATCTGGTTCAGCATGGCTTCGGTGACATCCACCGGCGACCAGGTGCCGGACGCATAATGCGAGAGCAGGTCCTCAACGCTGGCAAAACACATCTCCCGCGACATGGCAAAATCTCCGTTGTTTCGTCCGCCGAATTGTTATTCATTCGATGCGGATCTTAGTTCTTCGATCCTCGCCAGCCTCGTTCATCATTCGGACAATTGCAAATGAAGATCACCGACATCAAAAGCCATGTGCTGCAATACGATCTGGACAAGCCGCTCGGCTATTCGCAGCAATATTTCACCCGGCGCACGGCGCATCTGGTGGAAGTGCGCACCGATGACGGGGTGATCGGCTGGGGCGAGTGCTTCGGCGCCGGCAATGTGGCCTTCGGCAACAAGGCGATCGTGGAGCGGGTGATCCAGCCGATGATTGCCGGCATGGATCCGCTCGACCGTGAGGTGATCTGGCACAAGGCCTACAATTTGCTGCGCGACCATGGGCAGGCGGGAATGCCGATGCAATCGCTCTCCGGGGTCGATATCGCTTTGTGGGACATTGCCGGTAAGGTGTTTGACAAGCCCCTGCACAAGCTGATCGGCGGCAAGGCGCGGGACCGGCTTCCGGTCTATGGCTATGCGATGATGCTGCAGCCGGTCGACAACCTGCCGCAGGTCTTTGCCGAGGAGGCGGCCGAAATCGAGGCCATGGGATTCAAGGCCACGAAGATGAAAATCGGCCTCGGGCCACGGGAAGATATCGACCTGGTGAAGGCCGTGCGCGGTGCCGTTAGTCCGGAGATGCGGGTCTTTGTCGACGCCAATCATTGCTACACGGCAACGGAAGCCTTCGCGGTCGGCCGGGCAATGGAGGATCTCGATATTGGCTGGTTCGAGGAGCCGGTGGCGCCGGAGGATATTGCCGGCTACAAGCGGCTCGCCGATGGTTTGAAACTGCCGATAGCCGGCGGTGAATGCGCCTTCACCCGCTGGGGCTGGCAAAGACTGCTGGAAGGCCGCGCCTTGGACATCGCCCAGCCGGAAGTCTGCGCGCTGGGCGGGATCTCCGAATATCTAAAGGTCGTCGCCCTGGCGCATACGCAGTTCACACCGGTGGTCAATCACGTTTGGGGTTCGGCGGTGGCTGTTGCGACCAACATGCACTTGCTCGCCTGGATGCCCGACCTGCCCGGTGGCGCCCATCCGGTACAGCCCTTGCTCGAATTCGACACCACGCCGAACCGGTTTCGCGACGACTTGCTGGTGGAACCGTTGCAGGTGCAGGCGCAGGTCAAGGCGAGCGGTGGCACGGTAGGCGTTCCGGAAGGGCCGGGATTGGGAATCGAGGTGGATCGAGAGTTTCTGGCGCGGTTTAAAGTGGCTTAGGGCCTTTGCTGATGCCTTGGTCCTCTCCGAGTTCGGTTAATAAGTACTAATCCGTATTTGAGTGCCTGACTGATCCGGCGATCCCCAAAAAGCGTTTTCATGCCGTCCCCCGGCGGCTATCGTGTCCGGCGAATTTGCTGAATGAAGCGAGGTGGGAATGGCGGTCCCGATGAGGCGCGGCGGCGCGATCGTGATTTGGTTGTGCGGTGTATTTCTGTTTTTGACGATGAATTTCATGTCGGCACCGGGTTGGGCGCAGTCTGAGCCGACCGCGCCGGCCGTGCTGAGCGGGGATCTATCGGAGAAAGAGTTTCGAGACGTACTCGGTCGTTTGAGCGACGAGCAGGTGCGGGAAATCGTCATCCAGGAATTTGCCGCGCGGCGTAATGAAAAGACTCAATCCGATGCCGGTTTGATGGCCACTGCCCGCGATGTCGGCGAGCGGTTGAGCGTCAATGCCCGCGCGCTCGTGTCTAAATGGCCACTTGTCGATGATGCATTTGCCGCGATTGCCAGCCGGCTGAATGCGGCTGGTGGCGTCTGGCTCGCAATATTGGCCCTGATTATCAGTTTTGCCGCGGGTTTCGCGGCGCGCTTTTTCTGGCGCCGCCGGGCCGCGGAACGTCAATACAAACTCGCCGAACGCAATGCCGGCAAGGGTGCCTATGCCACGCCGGCGATTATCGGTGACGCGATACTCTATCTGCTGATCGATCTCTCCAGCGTGCTGATCTTCGCCGTTGCCGCCGTAGCGACGGTGTATCTCATATTCCACAATCCCGATCTGCGGTTCTTTGTCTCCAGTTACGTGGCGGCGGTATCCGTCGTCCTGTTCGTGCGGTCGCTCGTCGAAATGATGTTTCCCCGCCACTGGCCGGTCTATCGCATGGTCGCGATCAGTGACAGCGCCACGCGACTGCTTCATTGGTTGATATTCATTCTGACGGTGCTCTGGGCGTTCGGCGAGCAGACGGCCAATATCATGATCCGCTTTGGATCGCCGGAGGGCACGCCGGAATTTCTAAATCTTGTCGTCAGCGTCATTTGGTTGATCCTGGCTTTCGGCGGCTTGCGATTGTTGTACCGGGAAACCGCCGAATTATTACCAGCGCGGGAAGACGTCGGATTGGCCAATGCGGTGACCCGCAATTGGGCCTTGCTGCTCGGCGGCATAGTCGTGGTGATCTGGGGGCTTTTCGTGGGCGGCGGATTGTTGAGTGGAGCCGCCCAGGCTGCCTCCGCGGCCAACACACAAATCCTGGCGGTGATGTTCGGCTTCTGGTCAGTTTATCGCATTCTGGTGCTTTATCTGCGGGCCCAGGACGTGGGTGACGAATTCAAGGCGGCGTTCCAGCGCGTGGCGCGGGCCTTGCTGGTTGCTTTCGGTATTGTCATTTCGCTCGCCGTCTGGGGCATGGACCCGGTGACGCTGAAAGAAAGCGGACTGGCGGGGCTGTGGATACAGGCCGCGGTGAATGTCGGACTGACGGCGCTGATCGGTTGGGCGATCTGGGATTTTATCCGCACGCTCATCGACGCGCGGCTGGCGAAAGAGCAACCGGAGGACGAGGAAGAAGACGCTGGCGACGGCGAAGGCGGGCTCGGCGCCAGCCGCACGGCGACGCTGCTGCCCCTATTGCGCTCCTTTGCGCTGGCGGCGATTGGTATGACCTGCCTGTTCAGCGCGGCGTCGAGCCTCGGGATCAATGTGGCGCCGCTGATTGCCGGCGCAGGCGTGGTCGGCCTGGCGATCGGTTTCGGCGCGCAGACCCTGGTCAAGGATGTGGTTTCCGGCGTGTTTTTCCTGATCGACGATGCGTTTCGGCGGGGTGAATACATTGATCTGGGCACCGTGAAGGGAACGGTTGAGCGGATATCGGTACGCAGCCTGCAACTACGACACCAACTCGGTGCCGTTCACACCATCCCGTTCGGCGAGATTGCCGCATTGACCAACTATTCGCGCGACTGGGTGATCATGAAGCTGCCGCTGCGGCTGACATTCGACACCGATCCGCAGCAGGTGAAGAAGATCGTCAAGCGGATTGGGGCGGAGATGAAGGAGGATCCGGAAATGGGGGCCGGTCTCATGGAGCCGCCGAAATCCCAGGGCGTGATCCAGATGGACGATTCGGCCATGATTTTGCGGGTGAAGTTCAAGGCGATCCCCGGCGAGCAATTCGTGATCCGCCGCGAGCTACTGCACCGGATCCGCGCCGCCTTCGAGGAGGCCGGTATTCGCTTCGCCAGCCGCGAGGTGACTGTTCGTGTGAATGACGACGCCCAGGCGAGCCGTGAGGAGGCAATCGGGGGCGCCGCGCGTCTTGCCATCGAGGCGCAGACCGGAGCTGATGCTTGAGGTCAGCGGCGCAGCGGCTGAATTCGGATCAATGGTCAGCGGTGACGCGGCCCGGCCATATGTCGATCAATCGCATGGATCGATCGTGAAGCCCTTTGGCAGCTTGGTGGTTTCGTCGCCGCAGGCGAGCATTAGGCGTTGTTGGTTTAGGCCTCTTGCTTCTCGCAGGTCGGCGCCGCTGAAATTGGTGCGGCGCATGATGGCGTTTTTCAGGTTGGCGCCGGTGAAATTGGCGCCGGTGAAATCGGCGCTGGACATGCGCACCTGGGTCAGGTCCGCGTCCTTGAAGTCGGCGCCCTTGGCACTGACGCGGTCCATGTCGGATTGCGGCAGCCGGGCGCCGGAGAAATCGGTCGACCACAAAATGCTGCGCTCCAGATTGGCAAAATCCATCTTGGCGTCGGTCATCTTGGCCTGGCTGAGATCGGAGCGCTTCATGGTGGAATTGCGCAGATCGGCTTCGGTGAAATCGGCGCCGACCAGGGTGGCCTGATCGAAGTCGGTATTGCGCAGATCCGCATCCAGGAACTTCGCGCCGGCAAGGGTCGCCTTTTCGAAATCAGCACCTCGGGCCTCGACCGCGGTGAAATCACCATTGGTCATATCGGTATATTCGGCCTCGATGCGGCGCAGATCGGCCTGGCGGAAAATGCCGTTCGGCAATTTGGCCTCCTTCAGGTCCGCCTCGCGAAAATTGGTGCGGCTGAAATCGAGATCGGGCAGGACGGCGCCGCGGAAACTTTGCAGTTTGAAGTCGCAGCGCTTGCAGCCATTGTTTTTGCGTATTTCGTCCAAATCGACCGCCCCCGCCGGGGACAGGGCGGCGGCGATAAAAACCAACGGCAAAATCCTGAAAGCCCGGATCGGCAAATTTCATCTCCCTGGGACATGGTCGATCGACGCTCTTGTTCATATAGTATCACAATCGGCGGGCCTAGAGGGGCGGCGGCCGGTTTCGCGCTCAAAGATACTTGATGTGCGGTTTGCCGGGGGCGCCGGGCAGGACGGTTTCGTGCCCATGCGACCCAATGTCATGCAGCGGCCGCCGGGCGCCGGACCAGCCGATATTAGGTCGTCTTTTCAACAGGATATGTCGTCTTTCGACCGTGGCGAAAAACGCATGTCACCCATGCATTTTTCGCGCTTGTGTCGGCGTAGAATGGGCGCATATGGGGCGCATCGAAACACATGTGATGGAGGCGATTATGCTGCCTGTGTTTTCCTTGGAGACCTTTCGTGCGGCGATGCGGGTAACGGAGAGTGTCCGGTTGAACCGGCGGCCCACCGATACCGACCTTTACCGTCTGGGTATCGACCATCGCTATCTGCGGGCCCATATGGGCTTTTGAGGATCGCCCGTCGCCGCACTTTGCCGCGGTGACGGGTCAACACCGTACCGATGATGACGGGCTGGCTGATGCCGGCCCGTTTTCTGTTTCAATTCGCTCTAGTGTGGTGGATCAGAGATACGATACATTTAGGACGGGTTTGCAGGCCCTTCGGACAGCGCCGCGCCCGCCTTATGATGCGCCGGCATCACCACGGCGGTCGCGGCTTGCCGAAGACCCCGCAAACCCGTCCTAAATGTATCGTATCTCTGATCCACCACACTAGGCGCCTTTGTGAAATCCCTTACTATCGGCTGATGGAAGCGATTTTGACCATCGTGTTCGGACTTTTGGCCGCGACCGCCGTGATTGCCTGGTTCGTCGCCGCGTTTTCCACCTTCGGCATGCTGGTCAATGCGCGGGACGGACGGTGGATCCGGATCCTGTTCCATCCGGGCTGGTGGAACCGGTCGCGGGCCGACGAATTCGTGAACCCGCCGGGTCTCGCCCATCGCCGGCGGCTGATGGCGGCCGTTTTCGTCTTCATGGCGGCGATCCTGGCCGGCCTGGTGGTCGTGATGATCCAGATCTCCATGCAACCCTAAACGCCCGATGCGCCTGTCCGCGGCGACCAGACATGAATTTGCGTGTTCATTCGGCCGCGGGGATTGACCGCGACCCGGAATGCGGCGTAATGTCGCATCGAGTTTGGAAGCCCCGGATTATTGCCGCCGACGGCGGCGAGAGATCCGATGCCGAGGCGAAAGAGGGCTCGGCGGCTTCACGGCCTATGGGTATGGCCCGGAGGAGGGCATGACGACGACCCCGCCGGCTTCTGACGGTCCTCATCAAGGCGCTGTCATGCCGGCGGTGGCGTCTTTTTTTCCGGCAGTTTTAAGGATTGTTTGTCTGGAGCGGTCGTGCCGTTGAGGATGCCGATCACCTCGTCGAGCCTCGCCATGAGATCCAGAAAATAATCCTCGCCCAGGTCCTCGACGATCTGCGCATAGATCACTTCCGATTCCTGCGACATTTTGTTGAACAACCGCCGCCCGGAGCGGGTGATGCTGGCGGTGACCAGACGGCGATCGTCATGGGAGCGTTGCTTGGTGATCAGGCCGCGCTGTTCCAGGTCGCGCAGGATACGCGACAGGCTGGGCATGCGCAGGGTGACCATGCGCGCTAGTTTGCCCGCATCGAGGGTGTCATTTTCGGCGAGCGCGCGAATGACCCGCCATTGCTGTTCGGTGACGTTGGCCTGGTGAAGATGCGGGCGGAAGCGGTCCATGACCGCCTCACGGGCCTTCAAAAGCTTCAACGGCAGGGATTGTCTAAGCGGACGCATGCCTCCCACCTATGCCTGTTGGGACGCTTCGTCCATGACCGTATTGCGCAAGGTGCCGATTTGCGGCGATCGGACTTCCACGACATCGCCGGGCTGCAGGTAAATCGGCGGATCAATGCGCGCGCCGGCGCCGGGCGGCGTGCCGGTGGCGATGACGTCGCCCGGCTCCAGGGTGGTGAAGGCGGAGATATATTCGATGATGCGGCCGAACGGGAACAGGAGATCACATGTCGAGCCGTGTTGCCGCTCCTCGCCATTGACCCAGGTGGTCACCTGCAGGGCGTCGAAATCGGGGCAGGACTCCCTTGTCACGATCCACGGGCCGATCGATCCCGACGCTTCGAAATTCTTGCCCTGGGTGACGTTGAACTTGCCGTGGCGGATCCATTCGCGGATCGTGCCCTCGTTCATCAAGGTCAGTCCGAAGACATGGCTGCGCGCCCTGTCGGCGGCGACGCGCCGGCCGCCGCGGCCAATGATCATGACGATCTCGCCCTCGTAATCGAGGGTGTCGGATTCGGGCGGCCGCAGGATCGGTTGCTCGTGGCCGACCAGGGATCCGGGTACCCGCATGAACAGGCTCGGAAAGGCGGGCGGCGCCGAGCCGTCCTGATATTCCTCGTTGCGGTTTTGGTAATTGACGCCGACACAGAAGATCTTGCCCGGGCGCGGGACGGGCGGCAGCAACTGAACCTGCCCAAGCGCCGGGCCGGGTCGGCCCCGGGCGGCGAGATCACCAAGCACGCCGTTAGGATGGGCCTCGATCAGCGCCGCCATGTCTGCGTAGGCGTCGCCGAGATCGACAATCCGGTCCTCCTCGACGATGCCAATGGAGGTGACGCCGCCATGGCGAAAAGTCGCGAGCCGGGTCATGCGGCTTTTCCGCCGGCCAGGCCGGCGCGGTCGAGCACGCCGTCCAGTCGGACTTCCAATTCGGCGGTCGCCGGCATCAGCGGCAGCCGATGCTCGTTTTCGGGGATGAGCCCCATTTGCTTCATCATGTATTTCATGGGGATCGGGTTGATGTCGTAGAACACCGCCTTGTTGATCTCGAATATCCGGCGGTGCAGGTCGCGGGCGGCGAACAGGTCGCCCCGTTGCACGGCGGCACACATATCGGAGAGCACTTTCGGCGCCAGGTTGCCGACGGCGTTCATCAGGCCGCAGGCGCCGACCGCCATCATCGGGAAGCTCAGTTCCTCCAGACCGACGAAAATGCGGAAGTCGTCACCGAGCGCATCCAGGCAATCGGACACGAAGCCGAGATCGAGGGAGGCATGTTTCATGCCGACAAAGGTTTCTGAGCGGCCGGCCAGTTCGCGGACCGTATCCAAGGTCACCGACACGGCGGCGCGACCGGGAATGTGGTAGATCATCCACGGTATGTCGTGGTCGCTGGTGAGTTGTAGGTAGTACTCGATGATGCCGCGCTGGGGCGGGCGGCTGTAATAGGGCGTGACGATCAGGAGTGCATCGACACCGGCGGCGACCGCGTGTCGGGTCAGTGCGTCGGTTTCGGCGAAGGATTGCGATCCGGTCGCGGCGACGACGGTTATGCGGCCGGCGGCGGCCTCCATGGCGATGTCGACCAGCCGGTTGCGCTCCGTCACCGTCAGGCTTGACGGTTCGGAGGTGGTGCCGTTGACGAGCACGCCCGATGAGCCGTTGGCGGCTTGAAAGTCGACCAGGCCGGCATAGGCGGTCTCGTCAACCTGCCCGTTCCTGAACGGTGTGATCAGGGGTGGGATCGACCCGGTAAGCGCGGTTTTATCCAGCCGAATCATGGAATTAGCTCGTATGGGGTTCGATGTTTGACCGTAAATCATTAACATGTTAATGAAATTACGTAAACCGGTTTCAAGGCCGAACGGAGCCTCCCATGCCGCATATCGTGATCGAATACTCGGCAAATTTGGCAGACCGGGCGGATATTCAATCCCTGACCAGTCTCGTGCACGAGGCGGCGATCGAGACCGGCATATTTCCCGTCGGTGGCATCCGCACCCGGGCGCAAAGCTGCGATATCTACCAGGTGGCCGACGGCCATGCCGACAATGCCTTCGTGCATGTGTGTTTGCGCGTGGGCGAGGGGCGGCCGGTGGAGGTCCGGCGTGAGGCGGCGCAACATATTTTCAGCGCCGCAAAGGTGGCTTTGGACGGTGCCATGCGGGCGGGTCCGCTGGCCCTATCGTTGGATGTGGTCGAATTGGATTCAAGGCTGAGCTTCAAACACAATACCATTCATGAGCATCTTCAAAGGCGGCTGGAGACAGAAACCCAATGAGCATGGCGGTCACGACGCCGGATCAGGCGGCAGACGATCTTGCCGCCAATCTGGCCAAACTGGAAACGTATCTGGCGCCGATCCGCGAGCGCGGGATCGGGTTGACGATTGCCGGCGAGCGCCGGGTGGCGGCCGGCGGCGCCACTTTTCAGACGGCGAGCCCGATCGACAGTGCGCCTATCGCGGATGTCGCCCGTGGCACGGCGGCCGATATCGATGCAGCGGCGACGGCCGCTTATGAAGCCTTTCTGGACTGGCGGCGGCTGTCGGCGAAAAAGAGGCGTGACATTCTGCATTCGGTGGCCGATGCGATCGTCGACCACGCGGAGGAAATCGCGCTTTTGGAAAGCTACGACACCGGCCAGCCGTTGCGCTTCATGAGCAAGGCGGCCTTGCGCGGGGCTGAGAATTTCCGTTTCTTCGCCGATCGCGCGCCGGCGGCGGCGGACGGCCTGGCGCTGCCGGACGACACGCATTTGAACTACACCATCCGTCAGCCGATCGGGCCGGTGGGCATCATCACGCCGTGGAACACGCCGTTCATGCTGTCCACATGGAAGATCGCACCGGCCTTGGCCGCCGGCTGCACGGTGGTCCATAAGCCTGCGGAATGGAGCCCGGTCACCGGATCGCGGCTCGTCGAGATCGCGGAAGGCGCCGGATTACCGGCGGGCGTCATCAACACGGTCCACGGTTTCGGCGAGGAGGCCGGGCGGGCGCTGACGGAGCATCCGCTGATCAAGGCCATCGGCTTTGTCGGCGAATCGGCGACCGGTTCGGCGATCATGGCCCAGGGCTCGGCAACGTTGAAGCGGGTGCATTTTGAGCTCGGGGGCAAAAACCCGGTGGTCATTTTCGACGATGCGGATCTGGACCGGGCCGTGGATGCGGCCGTGTTCATGATCTACAGCCTGAACGGAGAGCGCTGCACGTCGTCAAGCCGGCTTCTGGTCCAGCGTTCAATCTATGATCAGGTGGTGGATCGGGTCGCCGAACGGGCGCGGCAGATCCGTATCGGCCACCCGCTCGATCCGGCGACGGAGCTTGGGCCGCTGATCCATGAACGGCACCTGAGCAAAGTCACATCCTATTTCGATCTGGCGCGCGAAGAGGGCTTGCGCATCGTTGCCGGTGGGCAGCGGCCGGATCGGGCGCCGTCACCGGGTCATTATGTGGAAGCGACATTGTTTGCCGACGCGACGGCGGACCACCGCATTGCCCGCGAGGAGATCTTCGGTCCGGTCTTGACGGCGATCCCGTTCGACGATGAGGATGAGGCCTTGCGGATCGCCAATGACGTGCCCTATGGGCTCGCTGCCTATATATGGACCCGCGACATGGGCCGCGGCCTGCGCATGGCCCATGGCTTCGAGGCCGGCATGGTGTGGGTGAACTCGGAGAATGTGCGCCACCTGCCGACCCCGTTCGGTGGCACCAAGGCAAGCGGCATCGGTCGTGACGGTGGTGACTACAGTTTTGATTTTTATATGGAAACGAAGAATATCGCGCTGGCCATGGGGGACCACCGCATTCCCCGACTGGGCGCCTGACCGGCCGTTGGTACTAGGGAGCAATTGAAATGGGCGAGATCGTTCTGGCGGCGAAGAACACCCATGTGCCGTCGATCTGGATGTCGGAGAATTTCGAGCAGTTCAAGGGGATCCGCGACCACGCCATTGGCGGCCTGACCAAGATCGGTGAATTGGCCCGGGAGCGCGGCGCCGACACGTTCCTAATCTTCGACACCCACTGGATCGTCAATCAGGGTTTTCACCTGAACGCCAATCCGCGCCACCAGGGGACATTTACTAGCCACGAATTGCCGCATTTCCTGGATGGCATGGCCTACGACTATCCCGGCGATCCGGAGCTTGCGGAGCTGATTGCCGCTGTCGGCACAGAGCGGGAGGTGCGGGTGCGCACCCATCAATCGGCCAGTCTCGGACTGGAATACGGCACGCTGATCCCCATGCATCACATGAACCGGGATGGGTTCGCCCGGGTGCTGTGCTCGGCCGCCAACCAGTTCGCCGATATCGACGAGGGCCGGGCCTATGGCGAGATCGTGGCGGAAGCAATCCGCCGGTCCGACCGCAAGGTGGCGGTCCTGGCGAGCGGCTCCCTGTCCCATCAATTCGCGCCCAACCGGGTGTCGGAAGGTTATCTCAATCACGTCTATGGCGCCTTCAACCGGCAGGTTGATGCCCATGTGATGATGCTTTTGACGGAAGGCCGGATCCCGGAATTTTTGGAAATGCTGCCGGGCTACGCGGTGCATTGCCACGGCGAATGCGGCATGATCGACACGGCGCATTTGTTCGGCGCCATCGGCTGGGATAAATATGAAGGCTGCGGAGAAGCGGTGAGCCCTTATTTCGGCAGTTCCGGCACCGGCCAGGTGAACATGGTGTTCGACCCGCCTTATGCGGTGGGGTGAGGGGGCAATCAAATCCAAACTCTCTCCGCGTCATCCCGTGCGCATTGCAGCATGAAATGCTGCTATGCAAACACGGGATCCCTTGGGAGCACCACAAGTCGATCAGGAGAGATCCCGCATCTGCGCGGCAGCATTTCATGCTGCAGCGCGTGCGGGATGACGCCGAGTTTGTAACGGGCGCCGGAGTAATACCGGTAGCCGCCGAACATCACTCGCCTATCATCTACCAACCAGCCAATCCCGCGAAAGGAAGACTGACCGTGAATATTGACGATTATCGCCATTGGGCGCATGTCGCGGCCGACTGGTCGGCGGATTATCTTGACAGTGTCCGCGAGCGGCCTGTCCGGGCGCAGACGGCGCCGGGCGAAATTCTGGAGAAACTGCCGGCGAGCCCGCCGGAGGCGGCGGAGGATGTCGCCGATATCTTCGCCGATCTAGACGACGTCATCATGCCGGGCATCACCCATTGGCAGCACCCGCGCTTCTTCGCTTATTTTCCGGCAAATTCCAGTCCGCCCTCGGTGATCGCCGAAACGCTGACGGCGGCGATCGCCGCCCAATGCATGTTGTGGCAGACCTCGCCGGCGGCCACCGAACTGGAAATCCGGGTGATGGACTGGATGCGGCAGATGATCGGCCTGCCGGAGGGCTTCCACGGGGTAATCCAGGATTCGGCGTCTTCGGCGACCTTGTGCGCCGTGCTCACCGGCCGCGAACGGGCGCTGGAGTTTACCGGCAACACGAAGGGGCTCGCTGATCAACCGGCAACCCGGGTCTATTGCTCAGACCAGGCCCATTCGTCGATCGACAAGGCCGTGTGGATCGCAGGTGTTGGACAGCAGAACCTCGTCAAGATCCCGACTGCCGGGCCGAAAAGGGCGATGGATGTGGCGGAACTGGAGGCGGCGATCCAGCGGGATAAGGCCGACGGCAAGTTGCCGGCCATGGTAATGGCCTGTATCGGCGCCACCGGGGTCGGGGCGTCGGACGATATCGCGGCGGTGGCCGAGATCTGCGAGCGCAATGGCGTCTACCTGCATGTGGACGCGGCCTGGGCCGGGGCGGCGATGATCTGCGCGGATTATCGCGCCATGATGGCCGGTGCGGAGCGGGCCGACAGTTTTGTCTTCAACGCCCATAAATGGCTTGCCACAAATTTCGACTGTTCGGTGCATCTGGTGCGCAATCCGGACGACCTGGTGCGCACCCTGGCGATCCGGCCGGACTATTTAAAAACCCATGGCCAGGACGGGGTTATCAATTTCTCCGAATGGTCGGTGCCGCTCGGCCGCCGCTTCCGGGCGCTGAAATTGTGGTTCGTGGTGCGCGCCTTCGGGGTGGAAACCCTGCGGCAGATGATCCGCAACCATGTGCAATGGGCGCATGACCTGGCGGCCAAGATCGACGCGGCGCCGGAATTTGAGCTGACGTCGAAACCGGTCCTGTCACTGTTTTCCTTCCGCTATGCGCCGGAGGGTGTTGAAGACCTGGACGGCTTGAATACCAGGCTTTTGACAGCGATCAACGATGACGGCCGCATCTACCTGACGCCGACCGCCCATGACGGCAAGTCCGTCATCCGCTTCAATGTGGGGCAGACCTCGGTGACCGAGGCCGATGTGGTGCTGGCGTGGGAGGTGATCCGGGAGGTGGCGGGACGGATCGCGCCCGAATGACACAAGGATTGCGCTGCAAGTCGGTGTTCACGAGAAACTTGTTTGGCTCCGGCTGTTGCCCGTGACACACTGAGACATGGTCCGGACCATGATCGCATCTCTGACCGGGATTGTCGCGCTCGCCCTGTCGAGCACCATGACGGTTGCCGCCGCCCAACAAGGTCCCGTCGATATCGAGTTGGTGCTCGCCGTCGATGTTTCCTGGTCGATGGACGTGGACGAGCAGAAATTGCAGCGCGACGGTTATGTGGCGGCGTTTCGCGATCCGACCCTGATCCGGGCGATCCGGGAAAGTGGCTGGGGGGCGATCGCGGTTACCTATGTGGAATGGGCGGGCAGTGGTCTGCGTGATGTCATCGTGCCGTGGACCATTGTTCGCGACGCGAAGACGGCCCATGCCTTTGCCGATCAGTTGGACCGGGAGCCGGCCGGGCGGTTGCGGCGCACCTCGATATCGGGGGCCATGGCGACCGCGCAAACCCTGTTCGGCGGCAATCCTTACCGGGGCCTGCGCAGGGTGGTGGATATTTCCGGTGACGGGCCGAACAATCAGGGGCTTCCGGTGACGGTGCTGCGCGACAAGCTGGTGGAAGCGGGCATCACCATCAACGGCCTGCCGATCATGATCAAGAAGGCCGGGCCGGGCAGCTTTTTCAGTATCGATAATCTGGATCTTTACTACCGCGATTGCGTGATCGGCGGGACCGGGGCGTTTTACGTCACCGTGCGCCGGCCAAGCGAGTTCGCCGCAGTCATCCGCCGCAAGCTGTTGTTGGAAATTGCCGGTGTACAGCCGCGGTTGATGCTGGCGCAGCAGCAAACCGAGATTGCCGATACCGACTGCCTGATCGGCGAGAAAATGTGGCAGATCTGGATGAATTCCAGGGATTATTTCGAATAGGTCAGCGGGATGCGCGCGATCACGTGGCCATTGTCCGGGTCGGGTGCCGGGCTTTCGCATCTGTCATACCGCAGCACGACCCTACGAGATTCACACAAGTGCTACAGGCCTCACTATCATTGCCCGGCTTGACCGGGCAAGCCAGTAATCGACGTGGTTTATAGTATAATAACAACAGGTTACCGCTGGACACTAACCACTGGCCGCGGTGTCTACTGGGTTGCCCGGTCAAGCCGGGCAATGACAAGGGGGTGAGGCGAAATCAGCGTCCGCGAAGGGGGGTGACGATCACTGCCGGCTCGGTATTCGAGGCGGGTTTTGTCTCTATAATGCCGTTATTCTGATTGCGGGCTGCCTTAACCCGTCTAGTGTGGTTCAACCGACATGGCGAAAAAGGGGCGGACGGCGATGAATCAGGACGGCCGGACGGAGCGACGAAGAGCGCGGCGGGGGCGGCTTTCGGGGCGGCGCGACCGCAAGGCGGTGGGTCTCGACCAGCGGCCTTATAAGCAGCCCCGCTTGCATTACGACCCTATCCGCATTGCCGGTGACGACCAGTTGCAGGCGATCCACGACGCCTCCATGCGGATCCTGGAGGAGATCGGCCTCGATATTCTCAATGACGAGGCACGGGACATTTTGCGGGCCGGCGGTGCCGAGGTTAAAGCCGGTTCGACCATGGTGCGCATCGATCGTGGCCTGGTCGACGAAGCAATCGCCAAAGCCCCATCGGAATTCAAGCTGCATGCCCGCAATCCGGCCCATACGTTGACGCTGGGCGGCAATTGGTTGGCATTCAGCGCCGTATCCAGCGCCCCCAATGCCTGCGACTTGGATCATGGGCGCCGGGCCGGTAACGAGGCCGATTTCGTCAATTTCATCAAGCTTGGGCAGACGCTGAATGCCATCCATTTGTGGGGCGGATATCCGGTGGAGCCGATCGACCTGCATCCATCGATCCGCCATCTGGTCGCCGCCAAGCACATGCTGACGCTCTCCGACAAGCCCGTCTATGCCTATTCGCTCGGTCGCGAACGGATTGTCGATTGCCTGGAAATGGCGCGTATCGCCCGGGGGATATCGCCGGAGCAGCTTGACCGGGAACCGAGCATTACAAGCGTGATCAACACCAATTCGCCACTGCGGCTCGATGTGCCGATGGCGCAGGGGATCATCGAGATGGCGCGGCACAACCAGATCGCCGTGGTCACGCCGTTCACCCTTGCAGGCGCGATGGCGCCGGTGACACTTGCCGGGGCGCTGGCGCAGCAAAACGCCGAGGCCTTGGGCGGCCTGGTCTTGAGCCAGCTATCACGCGCCGGCGCGCCGTTCATCTATGGCGGTTTCACGTCAAATGTGGATATGAAATCCGGGGCGCCGGCCTTCGGAACACCGGAATATATGAAGACGGCGATTATCGGCGGCCAGCTTGCCCGTAAATACGGACTTCCCTACCGGTCGTCCAATGTGAATGCGGCCAATGGCCTCGACCTGCAGGCGGCCTACGAATCCGTGTTCGCGCTGTGGGGCTCGGTCATGGGCGGGGTCAATCTGATGAAGCACGGGGCCGGGTGGATGGAGGGCGGCTTGCAGGCGTCGTTCGAAAAAATGGTGCTTGATGCGGATCTCCTGCAAATGGTGGCCGAGTTTTTGACGCCAATTGATGTCAATGAGGACGAGCTTGGCCTGGCCGCCATCAGCGAAGTGGGGCCCGGCGGTCATTTCTTCGGCTGCGACCATACCCAGGCGCGCTACCAGACCGCCTTTTATCCGCCGATCCTGTCGGATTGGCGCAATTACGAGACATGGTTTGAAGCCGGCCAGCCGAATGCCGCGCAAAAGGCCAATCAGATCTACAAACAGGCCATTGCCGACTATGAGAAGCCGCCGATCGATCCGGCGATTGAAGAGGAATTGGAGGCCTTTGTCGCGCGGCGAATCGAGGAGGGCGGGGCGCCGACCGATTTCTGATCGGACGTGTAAAGGTGATCAGGCCGGCAGATCCAGGCTGTAGTCGAAGTCTTTAAAATCGTCGGCATAGATCTCACGCACCAGATCTTGCGCCTGATCGTCGTAGAATTCTGCAAGCCGTTGCACGGCGCGGCGGGCATGGGGCGCCCGGCGTTGCAGGTTCAGTTTTTTAAAGCCGATCTTCTTCAACACTTCGGTCGCATCGGCGTCGAAATTCTCGAACCGGCCGATAATGTCATAAGGCACGAGATCGACGGCGACATCATGGCTTTGCGAGCGGAAATGACGGTCGACCTTGGCCGGGCCGGGCTTTTGTTTGACCGCTTTGAGGAATTCCACAAAGGTCACCTCGCGGCCATCGACGTCCTTCGGCTCGCAGCCTTTCATCTGTGCCAATTCCCGACGCAGGGTGTTGAGCTGCACATCGTTGTTTTGGATCTTGTCCAGATAGGCGGACAGGATGCGGGTGAAGGGATTGCGGACGAAGCAGAACTTGTAGAACGTCCGGTCGGCCATTAGGGCGTTGAAATCGGCCGGCGCGAGCTGGAAGGGTTTGACGAACGGGGTCTGGGTCGCCGGGCGGTGCGGATTGCGGTGCTGCTCGACCACACGTCGAGGGGCTCCCAGACCGACCATTTCGCGTTGGCCAAGATTACTTTTCAAAGTCGTGCAGGCAACTTTGGCGATTTCAGTGTAGAGGTAACGGTTCTTGAGTGACAAATTGTAGTGGGTGTTGAAATTGTAGCGGCCGAGCCGGTTTTCCAATTGTTCATAAAGTGACGCCACGCAACTGACCCCAACAAATTTACTTATGAAAAATCAGCTTATGCGGCGCCGGCGCGGTGCGGTCAAGCGCTGTGATAGAATTTCCTGAACAGGGACCGCATCATCTTCACAGGAACCGCCGCTTACTTCCTTCCAAGACCAGGCATGTCAGATTGCCGGTGCGAAAAGCGAGCGTATCGATGCCGATGCGATTGCGCCGGATCACGACGTGATGTTCGGGCGTGTGGCCGTGTATCACGACAAAGCCGAAATCGGCATTGCTTTCCAGGAAGGGTTCCCGGATCCAAATAAGATCGCGCTCCTCCTGCCGGTCAAAAGGAATGCCCGGACGGATGCCGGCATGCACGAACAGGTAATCGCCGAAGCGGACGTAGCGCGGCAGCCGGCGCATGAAGTCCAGATGACCTGGCGGCACCAGGGATTCCAGCCGATCACGCACCAGATGCACGGACGCGCGCCGGACCTGGTCTGCGGACATGCCGTAATCGGCGATCGTTTCCAATCCGCCATAAGTGAACCAGGGTCGGGACCAGTATTCGGGGTCTTTCAAAAATCCGAGCATCTCGTCTTCGTGGTTGCCATAGAGGCAGATACAGCGGGCGGGGAAGTCGTCCATGGCCATCAGCCGTTCGATCACCGCCCGCGATTGCGGACCACGATCGATATAGTCGCCCAGATGCACCACGACCGGCTCGTCAATCGGACGTGCCGCGAGGTCGGCACGGATCTGGTCGTGGCGTTCCGCCAGCAGATCGTCGCGCCCATGAACATCGCCAATGGCATAAACGCGCATGCCGGGAGGAAGGGCAGCAGGCCTTGGAATGTCGTTCAACGGATCGAGCATCGCGGTAGATCTTCCCATGGCTTCGGCGTGCAATCTACACAATCGGAACCACACCACCACCAATGAAGCCTGAAAGGCCGCGTAAGCGGCGTTCCGGTTCTCTTCGCCGGCGGAATTGGGTATGACGGGTCGTCCATTCATGGGGACATCGATGACCCAGCCGCCCCTGCCGAGCTATCTGACCACCCGCGAAGTCGCGGGATTGCTGCGTATCAAGGAGCGGCGGGTCTATGACCTGGTGGCATCGGGCGAAATCCCCCACTCGCGGGCGACCGGTAAATTGTTGTTCCCCAGGGAGGCGGTTCTGCGATGGATTTCCGGGGAAACCGCGCCGGCGGTGCCGTCCAGCGCCCGTCCGCCGGTAGTGCTCGGTAGCCACGATCCGCTGCTTGATTGGGCCTTGCGGGAATCCGGGGCTGGACTGGCGGCCTATTTCGACGGTAGCCGGGACGGTCTGGACCGGTTTGCGGCGGGAGAAGGGATCGCGGCCGGGTCCCATCTTCGGGAAGCTGATGCCGGTACCTGGAACGTTGCAACCGTCGCGGACCGATTTGGCGATGACCCGGTGGTGCTGATGGAATGGGCGTGGCGGCAGCGCGGACTGATCGTTCCGGCCGGTAATCCGCTGGCGATCCACCGCGTCGGCGATCTTGCCGGGCGCCGCATGACCGGGCGGCAGAGCGGGGCCGGCAGCCGGCAATTGCTCGACATCCTGCTCGCGGAGGCCGGCCTCGACCGGTCGGCGATTGTCTTTGTCGAGCCGCCCGCTCGTGACGAGACGGAAGCCGCCCTTTCGGTGCTTGAAGGGCGGAGCGACGTGACATTCGGCCTGCAATCGCTGGCCGCCAAGCTCGGCCTTGATTTTGCGCCTATCGTGGAGGAGCGTTTCGACCTTCTCATCGACCGGCGGGCCTGGTTCGAGCCGCCTTTTCAAACCCTACTCGCCTTTTGCCGGTCACCGACCTTCGCGGAAAAAGCGCGGGAATTGGGCGGTTACAAGATCGCCGGTTTCGGTAAGATCCATTTCAACGGGGGATAACCGGTCCTGACCCTGGTCGACCGGCAATTGCCGAGCCGCGCGCCGCCCGATTTGAACCCTTCGCCTTCGATTAGCGACCAACACCTATCCGCGTGGTCTCACGGCGCCGCCAGCGATGCCGCAGCAATGGCCGCGCGCAAACCTGCATCGAAGGAGGAGAAGATGTATCTATCGAGACTAGCCGCCGCCTGTCTGCTCGTTCCGGTCTTTGCGACCGGCGTCGATCCAGTCAGCGCCAATGACGACAAGCATTATCCGGGGACGTTTTGCAATGTTCACCCGGATTCCAAGCACATCAGAAAGAAGCTGCTTTATTCGCAGTACGGCAAGGTGATCAATTCGTCGGACGAGACCATGCATATCGTCTGCCCGATTATCAAGGACCGCAACGACAGCAACAAGGAAATCTACAAGATCCAGATCGTGCTCGGAAATCCCACCAACACGACGCGCAATGCCAGGTGCTGGATCCGCTCCGTCTCCT
Source organism: Rhodobiaceae bacterium (assembly GCA_965224185.1). GTDB lineage: Bacteria > Pseudomonadota > Alphaproteobacteria > Rhizobiales. The sequence goes on from OZ245042.1 coordinate 4,038,184, forward strand.
ATAACGGCGAGACCGTTCTGGAGCAAAAGGGCGGCGATCAGGTGACCATGCATCCGGGCCAGCCGGGCGCGCTGACCTATTGGCACATCGATGGCAACGCGCACAACAACAGCGCCTATTCGGGTAGCATCTACGTGCTTTACTGCCGGCTCGGGCGCGGCGTGCAACTGGGGTCCTATTTCGTCAGCGAGAACTGATCGTTTCGCTTGCCATGACCCTTTCCTCCGGCTGGCATCGGGCGATCGGTGCCGGCCGGATGGGCGTGGATGCCGATATCCCTGATTGTCCTCATCGTGTCGGTAGAAAGAATAGCTGCTTTCCCTGCACCTTGAACTCGGTGATGGCCCTGCGGCCATCAGGCCCGGTCAGCCAGGCAATGAAGGCGCGCCCTTCAGCCGCTTTGACATGCGGATGCCGGGCAGGATTGACGAGGATGACCCCATAGGGATTGAACAGGCTTTCGTCGCCTTGAAACAGAATCTTGTGATCACCCTTGTTGGCGAAGGCGAGCCAGGTGGCGCGGTCGGTGAGCGCATAAGCACCCATGGCGACAGCGGTATTCAAGGTGGCGCCCATGCCGGACCCGGTCTCGCGATACCAGGTGCCGCTGGCTGCGGCAACATTGAGGCCGGCGGCGCGCCACAAAGCCTGCTCCTTTTTGTGGGTGCCTGAATCATCGCCGCGGGAGGTGAATGGGGCCTGGCGCTCGGCAATCGCCGCGAAGGCGGTTCGGGCGTCGGCGCTTCTAGCGATGCCGGCCGGATCGTCCGCCGGCCCGACAAGGACGAAATCGTTATACATGACGTCGCGGCGCTCGATGCCGTAGCCATCGGCGACGAACTTGTCCTCCGCCGCACGGGCATGGACGAGGACCACATCACCGTCGCCATTTCGGGCATTGCGCAAGGCCTGGCCGGTGCCGACGGCGACCACGCGGACCAAGATGCCGGTCGCGGCCTCGAATTTCGGCAGAATATGATCGAACAGGCCGGAATTCTGGGTCGATGTCGTCGATTGCAGGATGATGAAGCGGTCCTCGGCCCGGGCGATACCGATGGCCATGGCGGCGGTCGTCAGAAGCAGGTAAAATCCGGCGAGTATCGGGCGGTGGGCACGATTCATAGTAGAATGCGACCCTCCAGATAGGCGCGGCCGGCATCGGATTGCGGCTTTTCGAAAAAGCGTTGCGCGGGCCCTTGTTCCAGGACCCGGCCGTCATGGATGAAGATAATGTCGTCCGATAATCGCCGGGCCTGGCCGATATCGTGGGTGACGAGGATGATCTTGATACCGGCCAGATGGGCGGATCGGATCAGGTCCTCGATCTGCTTGGTGGCTGCCGGATCGAGGCTCACGGTCGGCTCATCGAGCAGGAAGACATCCGGCTGGCGCACCAGCGCCCGGGCGATGGCCAGCCGCTGTTGCTCGCCGCCGGACAGGCGCCGCGCGGATCGCTTGGCGAGGGATTTCAGGCCCGATGTTGCGAGCGCGTTTTCAATGCGTTTGCGGCGGGCCTGCCGGTCGATGCCTAAATTACTGACGGCAAAAGCGATATTGTGCTCCACGGTTCGCCGCAGCAGGGTTGGCCGTTGAAAGATCATGGCCTGGCGGCGCCGCAGATCGGCGTCGCCCGGTGCGCCGTTCCAGGAAATGGTACCGGCGCTCGGCGGCAGCAGGCCATGGATGAGGCGCAGAAACAGGCTCTTGCCGGCGCCGTTGGGGCCCATGATCGTGGTGATGCCGGCGGCGCCGATTTCGAGATCGATACCGCGCAGGAGCGGCTGCCCCTCAGCGTGAAAGGTCAGACCGCGCACGGCGAGCGGCAATAAGGCCGGTGGTGGATGGCTATCAGGCATAGGAGCGGCGGGCGGCGGCCCCATTGAGCGCCATGACGGCGCCGTTGACGATGATCGCCAGGTATAACAAAACCAGGCCCAGGGCGACGGCGAGTGCCAGTTGACCGCGCGACGTTTCCAGCGCGATGGCCGTCGTCATGACCCGGGTGACATGATTGATGTTGCCGCCGACAATCATCACCGCGCCGACTTCCGCGATGGCGCGGCCGAAACCGGCAAGGGCCACGGTCGGCAGGCCGAACCGGGCATCGACAAGAAGGGCTTGGACGGCGCGCAGGCGGCGGATATCGAGTGAGCGGAACAGGTCCTGATACTCGCCGTGCAGGGTCTCGACCTGCTGGCGGGTGAGGGCGATCACGATCGGGATGACCAGAAGGGTCTGGGCGATGATCATGGCTGTCGCCGTATAAAGCAGGCCCAGCAAGCCAAGCGGGCCGGAGCGGGAAAGAATCAGATAGACAACCACGCCGACGACCACCGGCGGCAGGCCCATAAGCGTGTTGACGAAGAGGATGATGAGGCCGCGGCCGCGGAAGCGGGCGAGCGCCAGAGCGGCGCCGAGCGGCATGCCGATCAGGCAGGACAAGGCAACGGCCGTCAGGCTGACCCGGAGCGACAGGCCGATAATCTCATAGAGATCGGCATCGCCGTGGCGGATCAAATCCAGCGCCAATATGAAAGATTTGCCTATTTCATGCATTTTTATGTCATTTTTACTCCTCAGATGATCCTAATCTCGCCCTCGGCTGTCGGCAAATCAAATTTAACGCCATGACGGCAGGATCGGCGGCTGGTAGAACCCGCATTGTCCCGAGCCCTTGAATCGTCTTGCAGCCCATGACCGCCAAGCCGAATTCCGCCTCTCAGATCGCCCGATTGCAAGCCTATCGCCAGCAGTCCGCCGCCACCACGATCGCGCATTTGTTCGACGCCGATGCGGGCCGGTTCGCGCAATTTTCCGCTCAGGTCGACGACCTGCTTTACGATTACAGCAAGACCCACTTGACGGCGGAACTGAAAGCCCTGTTGATCGACTTGGCGCGGACGGCCGATGTTGAAGGGCGACGGGCGGCCATGGCAACGGGTGAAAAGATCAACACGACCGAGCAGCGCGCGGTGTTGCATATGGCTTTACGCGGCCGGGCGGACCGGCCGATCCGGGTCGATGGGCGCGATGTCATGCCCGATGTGATCGCGACGCTGGACCGCTTTCTGGCCTTCGCGGACCGGGTGCGCGACGGGACGATCGCCACGGCGGACGGACGGCGGTTTACCGATGTGGTGAGTATCGGCATCGGCGGATCCGATCTCGGCCCGGCCATGGCCGCAGGAGCGCTCACGCCTTATCGCGGCGGCGGGCCGGCTACGCATTTCGTCTCCAATGTGGACGGCGCCGATCTGGCCGACACGCTGGAGGGGCTGGACCTTGCGACGACATTGTTCGTTGTCGTCTCCAAGACGTTCACCACACAGGAAACCATGGCCAATGCACGGTCGGCCCGGGCCATGGTCGCTGATGTGCTCGGCCCGGACGCGGTGGCGGCGCATTTCGCGGCCGTGTCGACCAACAAGGAGGCGGTCGCGCAATTCGGTATCGCCGCCGACCGGTTATTCGGATTTTGGGACTGGGTCGGCGGCCGGTTTTCGGTCTGGTCGGCGGTGGGATTGTCACTGGCGATCGCCATTGGCGGCGATCAATTCCGCGCTTTCCTGGCCGGCGCCAGGGCCATGGACGAGCATTTTCTGGCAGCGCCCCTGGACGACAATTTACCGGTCCTGATGGCGTTGACCGGTTACTGGCATCGGTCGATTTGCGGCCATGCCAGCCTGGCGATCGTGCCTTACGACCAACGGCTTGCCCGGCTGCCGGCCTATCTGCAGCAATTGGAAATGGAATCGAACGGCAAATCGGTGACCGGTGACGGGAGGCCGGTCTCGACGGCCACGGCGCCGGTCGTTTGGGGAGAACCCGGAACCAATGGGCAGCATGCCTTCTTCCAATTGCTGCACCAGGGCACCGACATCATACCCTGTGATTTCCTGATCGCCGCCGAGCCGTCGCCGGCGCTTGGCGATCACCATGCCATGCTGACAGCCAATTGCCTGGCCCAGGCGCGGGCGTTGATGGTCGGGCGTGACTTGAACGAAGCGCGGGCGCAACTCCGCGCGCAGGGGATGAGCGCCGAACGGTCGGCGGCGCTGGCTCCGCATCGGGTGTGCACCGGCAACCGGCCGTCCTGCCTGCTTGCCTATCGGACCCTCGACCCGCGGACGCTCGGCCTGTTGTTGGCGCTCTACGAACACAAGACCTTCGTTCAAGGCGTGTTGTGGGGAATCAATTCTTTCGATCAGTTCGGGGTCGAACTGGGTAAGGAGATGGCCGGCGAATTGTTGCCGGAACTGCGCGGGGCGGAGACGGTTGAAACCGGCGATTCTTCAACCGCCGGAATCATGGCGCATCTTGAAACACTGCGCAGTCGGTGAGCACGAAGATGGTCCCGGCCTTGCCGGTTGCCGGTCGCGCGTCAGGCGCTTTGCCGCAGTTTCAAAAAGCGCATGGTCTTGGCGGCGGATTCCGGTGTCAGCTTGCCGTAATCGGCGACCAGTTGCTCGGCGTCGCATTCGGGCATCCGCCGTTGGCGCATCAGCGCGATCTGGCAAAAAGCCTCCGCGGAAACGTCCGCCACCTTGCACAGGATGGCGATCGCGGAGCCGTCGAACGCAGCCAATGAACTGTTGATATGCGCCTCCGGGACATCGGAAATCTTGGCCATGGCATAGACCAGGTCCTGAGTGCGGTTTTGGGCGGCCAATAATGAGAAAGCCTCATTCTGCGACAAGTCGCCATTGATGACATCCTGCACCATCAATTTGGCGTCGAGGCGCATGCGCCGGCCTTCCATGACCTTCTTCTCAGTGTCCTTGAGGGCCTCTTGAACCAGGGTGGCGGCCTGGTCGCTGTTTTTCTCGATCAGTGCCTCAAGCCGCATTTTGGCTTCGCCCGAAAGGGAGGCCATGAACTTTTCGGCGATTTCCACCGGCATGTCTCCGCGCCGGGATAAAGCGTCCCGCATGGCCTCGGAATTGCGGGCCTTCTCCGTCATCGCGGTAAATCCGCCATCGGAAAACCGGGCGCCGGGATTTTGCGTGGCCGATACCAGGACGCTCTCGTTACCATGCTCGACGATCGCATCGGTGACGGCTTCGCCTATGCTCTTTCGCTTGGTAATGGCCATGAGGTGCTGTTGCGACTTGGTACTGGCGACCTCGATGAGATCGGTATCCGACAAGGCCGTCGACCGTTCGAGAACCGGCTTGGCGACATTGGCCTCGTCAAAGGCCAACTTGCGGGCAATGTCGCGGGTCATAGCCTCGGTTTCGGCGAAACTTTCGGCATAGGTGGCGCGATCGTCGGTATCGATCTGGTCGAGCAAGCGGTCGATGACCTCGACGAACAATTCCGTGCTGAGATCAGTCGCCTCCTCGGATTTCTGCAAAAACTGGTCCGTGATGCGCATCAGCAATTGGCGGCGCTGATGGGGATCGGCGTCGTGCGACAGGCTGATAAGCTCGTTGAGCATAGCGATGAAATTCCCCTTTTATCGACTATGATTGAGCTCTAACTTTATTGAAAATACGTAAAAGATCCCCCGAAACTGTGGCGAATAGAAAAAAATCAGAAATGAACGCATCGTACCGATAACTTGGATATACGTATATTTACTAGGACAAAAACTATAAATTCCAGTTCTTCAATTTTATAATTCGAATACGGTGGAGGCACTTTTGTTGATTGTTTGTGCCGCCTTTCGGCAATCGGCCGGCCGGTCTTGTCAGTCGGTGTAGTCCCGGCGGTCGCCCAATTCGTCCGCGCGACGGTTTTGCCGTGCTTCCCGATGGACGGTGTATAAGGAGGCGGTGATGATGATGGCGGCGCCGACATAGGTGCTCAAATCCGGCCATTCGCTGAATATGATAACGCCGATTGCCGTGGCAAAGACCAGGCGGGCATAGTCCAGCGGCACGATGGCCGTTGCCTCGCCGTTGCGAAAGGCCCGGATATTGGCGTATTGGGCGAGATAGGAGACGACGCCCAAAAGCACCAGAAGCATCCATTCCTCAGCGGTTGGCGTGATCCAGAACCAGATCGCGGGCGGGGCCATGAGGAGGCCGACGGCAATGGCCTGGTAGGACAGAATAGTGGTCGGCGTTTCCCATTGGCTGAGTTTGCGTATGATCGTAATGGCCATCCCGGCCGCGGCCGATCCGCCGGCGGCGATAAATCCGTAAACCTGTAACGCGTCGGTGCCGGTCGGGCGCAACATCACCAAGACACCGATAAATCCGACGATCGTGGCGGTCCAGCGGCGGACCCCCACCACTTCCTTCAGGAAAATGATTGCAAACAACGTGATGAAGAACGACCGGGCGAAACTGATCGCCGTGGCATCCGCCAGCGGGATGTGAATGATGGCCGTGAAGCCGGCAAGCATTGCCGTCATGGCGAAAATGATGCGGCCCGCATGCAGGCCGGGATGATCGGTCTTGAGTGAACCGGGGAAGCCGCGGATGATCACCGGCGCCACAATCGCCGTCATGACGACTTGGCGGAATAGCAGGATTTCGGTGACATGCAGCCGTTGGCCGAGGGACTTGATGACACCGGCCATGATGGTGAACAGGAAGCCGGCAAGCAGAATCCAGATGGCGCCGCGCACGTTACCGGCAAGACCGGCCCACCAGACGATGGTTCGCTGGCGCAGGTTCGGATCGCCAACGAAGGTGTTCAGTGGTGATTCGTCCAAGGGTGGACCGGGCCGGTCACTGGGCATTGCTAACCTATCGCACCCGGTTCCCGGATGAATGAAGCGCTATTGGGCGCCGAACTGGAGAAATTTTATAGTTCAAGGATAACGGCTATCGACCAGGCCGCCAAGGCGGCTCACGACAACCGAGCCATGCGTGTCGGGCGCCCCATTACAGGATTGGTCAACGGATTGACCGATTCACAAGGGAATCGTCATGCACTACATTATCGGCATGGACGTGCCGCGCAAACGATCGCCGGGCGCAAATGTTCCGGCGCATGAAGTCAGGAAAGGGCGACGACGCTGATGAATGATGTTGTGACGCCGAAATTCGGGATGGGCGCGCCGATCCGGCGGGTCGAGGATCAGGCCCTGGTTACCGGGCGCGGGCAGTTCGTCGCCGATGCGACCCCGCCCGGCGCGGTGCATGGTTACTGCCTGCGGGCGCCGATGGCCCATGGGCGGTTCACGGTCGGTGATTTGGCGGCGGCGCGGTCGGCACCCGGGGTGGCGCTGGTGCTGACGGCGGAGGATTTGGGCGAATTGGGGCTGATGCCCTGCCTGGCCTTGTTGCCGCAGGTCGACGGCTCCACGCCGACAGTGCCGCCGCGGCCGGTATTGGCCGATGGCATTGTGCGCCATATCGGCGAGCCGGTCGCCTTCATCGTTGCCGACAGCGTCAATGCGGCGAAATCGGCCGCGGAGCTGATCGACATCGCCTGGGAGCCGCTGCAGACGACGCTCGGTGTCGAGGCGGCATTGGCTGACGGCGCGGCGCCGGTCTGGCCGCAGCTTGGCACCAATCAGGCGTTCGAGTTCGCCCTTGGCGATGCGGACGCCACCAAGGCCGGGTTCGACAAGGCAGCGCGGATCAGCGAATTGCGGGTCGTCAATAACCGGGTCGTCTGCAATTACATGGAAACCCGCGGCTGCATCGCCGACTACGATCCGCAATCCGGGCGTTATACGTTCACCGTCGGGTGCCAAAACGGGCACATGATGCGCGACATTCTGTGCGGTCAGATCCTGAAGATCGATCCGGCCGACATGCGCGTGGTCACCGGCGATGTGGGCGGTGGATTCGGCACCAAATATTTCGTCTATCCCGAATATCCCCTGAGCCTGCATGCAAGCCGATTGCTGGAGCGTCCGGTCAAATGGATCGGGGAACGCACGGAACATTTCCTGTCGGATACCCAGGGCCGGGACAATGTGACGGTGGCCCGCCTGGCGCTCGACGATGACAACCGGATCCTGGCCATGGAGGTGGATATCCTGGCGGATATGGGGGCTTATCTGAGCCAGTTCGCGCCGATGATCCCCAATCTCGGCATGACCATGTCCACCGGTGTCTACGACATCCCGGCGATGGCGGTGCGGGCGCGAGGCGTTTTCACCAATACGGTCCCGGTGGATGCCTATCGCGGCGCCGGGCGGCCGGAAGCCGCCTTCCTGATCGAACGGCTGATCGATCAGGCGGGGACCGATACCGGGTTAGGACCGGTCGAAATCCGCCGCCGCAATTTCATCGCGCCCTCGGCCATGCCCTACACGACACCCGGCGGGCGCTATTACGATGTGGGCGAATTCGCGGCGCATCTCGATCTGGCATTGGAGGATGCGGATTGGACGGGCTTCGAGCAGCGCGCTCAGGCGGCGAAAGCATCCGGCAAGATCCGCGGCATTGGCCTTGCGAGCTATATCGAGGCCTGCGCCTTTGCCGGGTCGGAGGCCGCCGACCTGGAACTCAACGACGACGGCACCGTCGACCTGTTGATCGGCACCCAATCCAATGGCCAGGGTCATGCGACGGCCTATGGCCAGATCGCCGCCGCGCATCTGGGGATCGACGTCGACCGGGTGCGGCTGGTGCAGGGGGACACGGACCGGATCGCCAGCGGCGGCGGCACCGGCGGATCGCGGTCGATCCCGATCGGACTGCCGTCTGTCGACCAGGCAAGCGTCGCCCTGGTGCAGAATATCAAGCGGCTTGCGGGTGATGCCTTGGAAGCGTCGGAAGCGGATCTGGAACTTGTCGGCGGCCGGGTCCGCGTGGTCGGCACCGATCAGTCCGTCACGCTCGCCGAAGTCGCCGCCATGGCCTCCGATCCTGACGACCTGAAGGGCCACGGGCTGGTGGAGCAAGCGGAAGCGACTTACCCCAATGGCACTCATGTCTGCGAGGTGGAGATTGATCCTGAGACCGGGCAAACGCGGATCGTCGCCTATAGCGTGGTTGACGATTTCGGCGTCATCGTCAATCCGATCCTGCTCGCAGGCCAGGTGCATGGCGGGATCGTGCAGGGCGCCGGCCAGGCGTTGATGGAGCACACGGTCTATGACGCGGACGGCCAACTCTTGTCGGCGAGCTTCATGGATTATTGCATGCCGCGCGCCGGGGATTTCCCGCCGATCGCCTTTCAAACGCGCAATGTGCCGTCAACCACCAATGTGATGGGCATCAAGGGTGCCGGGGAGGCCGGCACGATCGGCGCGACGCCGGCCGTCGCCAATGCGGTGGTCGACGCCTTGCGGCGCGCCTATGGCATTGCCAATTTCGACATGCCGGCGACCCCGCATCGGGTCTGGCAGGCGATGCGTGCGGCTGCACCGTAACGATGTGTTATACCAAGGGCGGTGACTTTTGACCCATTTGATGGGGATTGATTTGGTCTGTGACGGCCATGCGCCCCGCTTATGGTACATGAGCACCACCGCGCGAACCGCATGGCCGTCACAGACCAAATCAATCCCGGTCAAATGGATCAAAGTCACCGCCCTTGGTATTAAATGACGACGACCGGCGAATCGCGCTCCGGGATGCGGTTATAGAGATCGATCACATCCTGGTTGAACATCCGGATACAGCCGGAAGAGACCGCTTTGCCGATGGTCCAGGGCTCGTTGGTGCCGTGGAAGCGGTAGAGGGTGTCCTGGCCGTTTTGGAAGATGTAGATGGCGCGGGCGCCGAGCGGATTGTCGAGGCCGGGCGGCATGCCTTCGGCGTATTTTTCAAGTTCCGGTTCCCGTTCGATCATCTCCCTCGGCGGCGTCCAGGTGGGCCAGGCGCGTTTCCAGCCGACATAGGCGCGGCCGTTCCAGGCAAAGCCCTCCCGCCCGATGCCGATGCCGTATCGCATCGCCTTGCCGCCTTCCATGACCAGATAGAGAAACCGCTTTGAGGTGTCGACGACGATGGTGCCGGGCGCCTCGCCGGTCGGATCCTTGACCGCCTGGCGTAAATATTGCGGATCGACCTTGGTGAGATTGATCGCCGGCAACACGAACAGTTCCTCCGGCACCGCGCCGTAGGTCTGGGCGTAGTAAGTTGCCGGCGCCAGCGACAGGCCGGGGTCATCCTCGGGGCCGCATGCCGTCAGGGGGAGAGCGATAGCGGCGACGGCAAGAATCGCGCGCCGGCGGCGCGAAAGTTTCTTATGCATGAGAGTCTCGTCCAATGAATTCACAGGGCAATTATTGACCGTAGCGCCTGAAAACGCGGCTTTGGTCGGCGGAATCTTTTTCAAATGTCACGACATCATAGCGTGCCGCCGGGTCGTCGCCCATGCCTGGCGAGCCGGCCGGCATGCCGGGGGCCGCTATACCATAGATTTTCGTTTTCTCGGCAAGAAGCTGATCAACCGCGGAAGCGGGCACATGGCCCTCGATTACGCGACCGTCGACGACCGCGGTGTGGCAGGCCCACATTGTGTTGGGCACGCTGAGCGCCTTCTTGGTCGGCACCATGGTCATCTTGTCTACGGTCTCGACCGTGTAGCCGGCCTTGCGCATATGCTTCACCCAGGCGACGCAACAGCCGCAACTGGGGGACTTGTAGACGGTCATTTTCGGTTTGTCGCCGGCAAAGGCCGCCGGCATGCCAAGGCAGACGGCAAACAATGCCGCCGCGGCGGCTGAGTTAAGGAAATCGGATCTATACATGGCTCGCTCCGACACGAAAGATGTAGCCGATTCTCTGATATCGGCAGGCAGTGATTTGATGCTCGATGTCAGAGGAGCCGCTTTGGCGGCGGGGGAACGGTTTCCGGCGCAAGGCCCATCGCCAGTTCCATGGCATGAAAGTCGTGATCGGCATGTCTAAAATCAGTCGGTTCCGGTGCGCCGGGATGGGCGGCGTAATCGCCGGCGCAGATCTGTCCATGGCACATCGTGCCCGACGCGGGGCAGTCCCGCTCGCAGGGATGGATAAAATATTTTGAAAGTACGGCAACCTGTTCGGCATGTTGCCCGGTGGCCGCTGCTGCCGTGGCCCGGCCATGGATCGAGGCCGCCTGAGCGATGATGCCCGAAAGCATCACGACCGCCACCGCCAGCGTTGTCACGCGGTGCAATAGAGACGAAATATGTGGCACATACCGCATGCGGCAGGCCGTAACATTGATGGGTTAACCAAGGCAATCCCCCGGCCCTTCCGGCGCGTCAATTTGACGTGATGGTCGCCTGGGCCGGAATCCGGTTCAAAATGCCTTGAAGGTGATGATCGTCTTGGTGTCCTGGATCATCGGAATGCAATGCACTTTCTCATTGACGAAGTGGCCGATATCGGTCCCGTCCTCCACATAGAATTTGACCAGCAAGTCCCAATCGCCGGCAGTCGAATAGATTTCGGATGCAATCTCGGCGTCTGCCAGTTCATTGGCCACTGTGTAGGAGTGACCCAGTTCGGCTTTGATGAGAACGAAAAACGGTGTCATGCGGCGGCCCGGATGATGAGGGCGACGGTTGCCGGCGCCCGGGTCTTCAGGTTTGGCGTCAGTCAACCGGATCGACGGGCGAAGGGCAAGGGGGAATCGATTCAAGCGGCGGTTCTCCGGCCAAAGAGCGCAACCGACTTGATCTTTGCCGCCGGTCGTTTTACACGTTGAGCAATCTCAAGGGGGTGCCCGATCGGCTGAGAGGCATTGTGCCAACCCCTGGAACCTGATCCGGATCATGCCGGCGGAGGGATTGGGATGCTGACGCGACCGATCACAGCACATCCGACCACCGATAGAGCCGAATGCAACGGGCCGCCCCTCGATATTGGCCGGGCGGTGGCGCGATGACCGGCAAATTGCACCTGGACGGCGATATGGTCGTGGCGGCGCTGGACAGTGTGCGCATGCGGCAGCCGCGGGTTCATTGCCTGACCAATGCGGTGGCCCAGGCGTTGACCGCCAACATGCTGCTTGCCGTTGGCGCGCAGCCGTCAATGACCGCCAGCGCCGAAGAAATCGCCGAATTCGTCCTGCGCGCGGACGTCCTTCTGGTCAATCTAGGGACCCTGGATGCGGAGCGGCGCGGCGTGATCGCCGCGGCCATCGACATTGCCCGCGACGAACAGATTCCCTGGGTGCTGGATCCGGTGCTCGTCAATGCCTCCGGTTCGCGGCTTGCCTTTGCCCGGCAATTGCTGGAGCAGGAGCCGGCATTGGTGCGCGCCAATGCGGCGGAATTGGAGGCCCTTGCCGGCGAGGGCGATCGGCTGCTCTCCGCCGACCGGCTGGCGCTCGACTTCGTCACCACGTTCGCCGTGACCGGACAGACCGACAAGATCACCGACGGGGTGCAGTCGGTCTATGTCGGCAATGGCGATCCGATGATGGCCAAGGTCACCGCCATCGGCTGCGCCCTGACGGCGGTTGCCGCCGCCTTCCTGACCGATCCGACCGGCACTGTCACCGCGGTTGCCGCGGCCCTTGCCTGCGGAGCGATTGCCGGCGAGGTGGCGGCAGAGCGGGCCGCGGGGCCGGGGACCTTCGAGCCGCATCTGTTGGACGCGCTTTACGGCCTGGATGCCGATACGATCAATGACAGATTGGACATTACATGAAGCAGATCGATCTCAGCCTCTATGCCATCATCGATCCGGAGCGCACCGGCGGGCGGCCAATGACGGATCTGGTCGACCAGGCGGTCGCCGGCGGAATCACGCTTTTGCAATATCGCGACAAGCATGGCGATACGCGGGCTCTGGTCGACAATGCCCGGGCGCTGGTGCAGCGTGTTGCCGCATCGGGCGTGCCGCTCCTGATCAACGACCGGGTCGATGTGGCGCTCGCCGCCGGTGCGCATGGTGTGCATGTGGGCCAGGACGACATGGTGCCGGCGGATGCCCGCGACCTGCTCGGGCCCGACGCGATCATCGGCCTGACGATCAAGAAGCCGGATCATGTGGCCGCGGCGCCGGTGGACCTGATCGACTATGCCTGTATCGGCGGTGTTTTTCAGACCTTGAGCAAGGACAATCCGGATGCGCCGGTGGGGCAGACCGGGCTCGCCGAATTGGCCGCCGCCTTGCGTGCCCGGGCGCCGACCCTGCCGATTGGCGCCATTGCCGGCATCACGGCGGATAACGCGGCCGATGTGATCGGCGCGGGTATCGACGGCGTGGCGGTGATTTCCGACATCTTCATGGCCGACGATGTTGCCGGCGCGGCACGCCGGCTGCGCCAGGTGGTGGACGCGGCCAAGGCAGGGAGGGCGGCCTCATGACGGCGATCGCGCTGACCATTGCCGGATCCGATTCCGGCGGTGGCGCCGGCATTCAAGCGGACCTGAAAACCTTTTCCGCGCTCGGCGTCTATGGCGCCACCGTGATCACCGCACTGACGGCGCAAAACACGTTGGGGGTTTCGGGGATCCACGATATCGAGCCGGATTTCGTGCGGGCGCAAATGGATGCGGTGTTTTCCGATTTGGATGTCGATGCGGTGAAAATCGGCATGTTGTCGCGATCTGACGTGATCGATGCGGTGGCAGCCGGGTTGGAGGCCCATGGGGCCCGCAATATCGTGCTTGATCCGGTGATGGTGGCCGCCAGCGGCGATCCCCTTTTAGTGCCCGAAGCGGTCGACAGCCTGCGTGCCGCGCTGATCCCGCTGGCCGATCTGATCACACCGAACCTGCATGAAGCCGCCCGATTGGTCGGCGGCGCGGTGGCAGGCGACGAGAATGCCATGGAGCGGCAGGCCGAATCCTTGTTGGCGCTCGGACCAGGGGCGGTCCTGCTCAAGGGCGGCCATGGCGGCGGACCGGAAAGCGCCGACCTTCTGGTCACCGGGGATGAGCGAACGTGGTTCAAGGCACCGCGTCGGGCAACGCAGAACACCCACGGGACGGGCTGCACCCTGTCTTCGGCGATTGCCGCCGGTCTCGCCAGGGGCGATGACCTGAAGACGGCCATATCGGCGGCAAAAACCTTTATTTCGGCGGCGATCATCGCTGCCGATAACCTGCAGATCGGCGCCGGTCACGGGCCGGTGCATCATTTTCACGGATTTTGGAACTAAAAGGTTGTTAGCGATGACGCGAAGCTTTGAGACTGAGACGATATCCCGCCGGGCGGCCCTGAAGTCGGCCGCGGCCGGCCTTGCAGGCGTTTCCCTCGCCACGCCGGCGCTGGCGCAACAGACGACCCGGTGGCGGTTGGTCACGTCGTGGCCGAAAAACCTGCCGGGGCCGGGTGTCACCGCGCAGCGCATCGCCGACCGGATCACCGCCATGAGCGGCGGACGGTTGACCGTCAAGCTTTATTCGGCCGGCGAATTGGTGCCGCCGTTCCAGGTCTTCGACGCGGTGTCGACGGGCGGTGCGGAGATGGCCCATACCGCCTCGTTCTTCTGGCAGGGCAAGCTGCCGGCCGCGGCGTTCTTTACCGCGGTTCCCTTCGGCCTGACGCCGATGGAACACATCACCTGGATCGAGCATGGCGGCGGGCAGGCGCTTTGGACCAAGCTCTATGCGCCGTTCGGCGTGCGGCCGATGATGGGCGGCAATACCGGGTTTCAAATGGGCGGCTGGTACCGCAAGGAGATCCGCTCGCTGGAGGATGTCAAGGGTTTGAAAATCCGGATGCCGGGGCTGGGCGGCGAAATCATGCGCAAGCTCGGCGCCACGCCGGTATCGCTGGCGCCGGGTGAAATCCTGCCGGCGCTGCAGGCCGGGACGATCGATGCCACCGAGTTTCTGGGTCCGTGGAGCGATCTGGCCATGGGGTTCTACAAGGTGACCAAACTCTATTACCATCCCGGTTTCCACGAACCGAACGGCACCGGCGAGGCGCTGATCTCGCAAGCCGCCTACGATAAGCTCAGCAAGGATCTGAAAGCGATTGTCGATCACGCGATCGCCGCAGAAAATGCCTATGCGCTGGCGGAATCGGAATGGAACAATGCGGGCCGGTTGACCGATCTCACTGCCAAGTACGGCGTGACGCTGATGGACTATCCGGTGCCGGTCCTGGAAGCGGCCCACAAGGCGGGCGACGAGGTGTTGGCGAGCTTTGCCGACAAGGATGCGATCAGCGGCGAGATTTACCGCTCGTTCGTCGCTGCCCGGGAGCGGCTGGCACCCTGGAGCCGGCTGTCGATCGGCGGGTTCCTGGGCGCGCGCGGATAGGTGCCGGCGGGGGCGGTGCGATTTGGACTTATGGCTAGGAAACCGCATTGTAATGCATATTGCGTTCAACCGGATTCTAAACAATCAATTAGAACGTCATTCCCGCGAAAGCGGGAATCCAGGGTTACGAACGGAGGCCGCGGTATTTGGCCCTGGATTCCCGATTTCGCGGGAATGACTGTCTAATCTGACTTATCAATCGGTTGTCCGAAACAGGCATTTAAGCCGATGATTCCGCGCCGGTGCTGACGAGATCGGGCAATGATCCACCGGTCGCCAAACCAAGCCATGACAATCCTCAAGATCCGGCATAGTGTTGCGTGCCTACACGAATTGGATAGCGCGCCATGGCCCTCGATGCGTTTTCGACCCATGAGGTCTTCAACCAGGTGCCGGCCTTTGCCGGCCGCAACCTGTTTGCCGGCGACCCGTTGCTGGTGCGGATCGCGGCATCGGCGATCGGCGATCTGTCGGTCGACGGTTTCGCTCCCCATGGCGCATTTTGGGGCTCGGCGGAAGCCGCCGAATTGGCGCGGCTGGCCAATCTTCACACGCCGACGCTTAGAACCCACGATCCGCGCGGTATGCGCATGGATGTGGTGGATTATCATCCGGCCTATCACGCCTTGATGCGGCGCAGCGTGGAGGCCGGTCTGGCCGGCTCGGTCTGGGAGCGGGAAAGCGCGGAAGCAAAGAACCGCAACCTGGCGCGGGCGCTGCGCTTCTACATGACCACGCAGACGGAACCGGGGCATCTGTGCCCGATCACCATGACCAACGCGTCATTGGCGGCGCTGGCCGCCGAGCCGGACCTGTTCAAGATCTGGGCGGCGCGGGTGGTCGCCCGCAAATACGATCACCGGTTCCTGCCGGCCGACCGCAAGACAGGCATCACGCTCGGCATGGGGATGACGGAGAAGCAGGGCGGGACGGATGTGCGCAGCAACACCACATCGGCGGAACCGGCGGACGATCATTGGCGCATTACCGGTCACAAATGGTTCCTGTCGGCGCCGATGTGCGACGCCTTCCTGACATTGGCGCAGACCGGATCGGGGCTGACCTGCTTTCTGATGCCGCGTTTCGAACCGGACGGAACACCCAACGGGTTGCGCCTGCAACGGTTGAAGGACAAGCTCGGCAACCGCTCCAACGCGTCATCGGAGGTGGAGTTCCACAAGGCCTTCGGATTGCGGGTCGGCGAGGAGGGGCAGGGGGTGCGCACCATCATTCAGATGGTGACGCTGACCCGGCTCGACTGCGCCATTTCCTCAGCCGGGCTGATGCGCGCGGCGCTGGCGCGAGCCGTGCATCACTGCCGCC
Organism: Rhodobiaceae bacterium; assembly: GCA_965224185.1. Lineage (GTDB taxonomy): Bacteria > Pseudomonadota > Alphaproteobacteria > Rhizobiales. The sequence continues at coordinate 4,054,571 of OZ245042.1, forward strand.
ACCGCACGGTGTTCCAGAAGCACCTGATCGACCAGCCGATGATGCAGCGGGTGCTCGCCGACATGGCGCTGGACGTGGCGGCGGCGACGGCGCTGGTGATGCGGCTTGCCGATTCCTACGACCGGTCGGCGATCGACGAGGGGGAGGCGGCCTTTGCCCGGCTGATGACGCCGGTGGTCAAATACTGGATCTGCAAGATCGCGCCGGCGCTCACCTACGAGGCCATGGAATGCCTGGGCGGCAACGGCTATGTGGAAGAAAGCGAAATGCCGCGTATCTATCGCGAGACGCCGGTCAATGCGATTTGGGAAGGCTCCGGCAATGTGATGTGCCTGGACGTGTTGCGGGTGATCGCCAAGGACCCGACGGCCCTCGACGCGGTGCTGGACGAGATCGGTGAGGATCTGGGTACGTCGGGTCCGGTATCGGTGGACGTCCTCAGGGCGGCGGCGCGGGCCTGTCTCAGCGATCAGGGTTCGGCGCGCATCCTGACCGAACAATTGGCGATGACGGCGGCGGCCGCGGCGCTGAAGCACTTTTGGCCGGGGCGCCTCGCCGATGCCTTTCTCGACACCCGACTCGGCGGCCAATGGCGGGCGACCTACGGCATGCTCGACGGACGCTATGACGTGCGCGCCATGATCGACGAGGCGGTGCCGGCGCCGGAGTAACCCGGCAGGGGTGGCGCAATGGTTCAGATCAATCGCACCCGGCCGCGGATCCTGTCGCTGAGGCGGCGCCTGCCGCGCTGGTTCAACCGGTTGATCAATGCGGGCATCGTGACCACTGACGATCTGGTGCGCCGGCGCCAGATCATGGTCAATATCGGCGCCATGATGGCAATTGCCGCGGCCGTGGCACACGGCGCCTATAATGCGGTCTATGCCTTCTGGCCGCTTCTGCCCATCAATATCTACAATCTGGTTCTGATCGTCGTCTTCGCCGCGGTTCACCGCCTGCATAAATACGGCGAGACGGCCGGCGCGGTGCTTGCTGTCATGACAATCATGATCGGCAATCTCTATGTGGTCTGGGCCTTCGGCATAGAGGGCGGCGGCCACACATATTATACGATCGCCGCGGCGACATTCGTGTTTTTCGGACCGCGCCATTGGCGGCTCTTCGCGCTGTTCCTGGCGATGGCCTATTTGATCATTCTCGTGGTCTTTCTGGTGGTGCCGCAGGCGGGGCCGGTGCTCGCCGACGATCCCTATTTTCGGCGCAGCTTTTCAATGCAGGTGACCCTCAATGTGCTGACCGTCAATTCTCTGTTGTTCGTCTATACGATCTGGGCATTGAGCGCGACCGAGCAGGCGCTATCGAGCGAATTTGCCAAGTCGGAACACCTGCTTGGCGCGCTATTGCCGCCGCGTATCGCCGAGCAGCTCAAAATCCAGCCGGATCGCCGCATCGCGGACCGTTATCCGCAGATGACGGTGCTCATCGTGGATCTTTCGAGCCTCCTGTCGGCCGACAGCGAGACCGCCCCGGAGGCGGCCCTCGACTATCTCGACAGCGTGCATTCGGCCTTCGACCGGGCGACTGGTCGCTATGGCCTGGAGACCATCAAGACCGCCGGCGACCGTTACATGGCGGTGGGCGGGTTTGGCGACGACCCGCGCCGCGCCGCCATCGCCGCCGGCGGCCTGGTACTGGACATGATGGAGGAGGCGGCCCGGCGGCCGCGGCCGGGCGGCGAGCCGGTCTCCCTGCGCGCTGGCATGCATGTCGGCCCGGCGATCGCCGGCGTTATCGGCCGCAACCGGATCACGTTCAATGTCTGGGGTGCTGCAGCGCGCGGCGCCTTCGCCATGCTCGCCGCCGCCCCCGCCGGCACCATCCGCGTGACCGGGGCCTATCGCGACCTAGTCGGCGGCACGTTCCGCTTCGAACCGGGCGAGGTGGTGGATGTGGAGAATGTGGGGCGGATGGAGACGGCCCAATTGGTAGGATATGGCGGGGCTGGGATATCGGATAGCGAATGACGGTCGGGCATCTGGGCCCATTCCACGACTGAATTTGGGACTGCTGATTGCATTATCCCCGCCGCGTTGGGCAGTTGAAACCATGGCAACGGCTCAAGTCTTTGCATTCGATTTTGTTGATAAGAAATTATTCCCACTACTGAGAATTGTGGTATGGTGTGGTTTATGGAGCCGTTTGTTTCCGGCCGACCGGTTGAAGTCAGGCTTTTGATTGTAAGAGAAGACCCATGGATACAGGCAGTGTTCGCTATCGACGGGCCTTTGAGGCCTACATTCGAAAGGGCGTTCCGATCGGGCTAGATCTGAAGCAAGCCCGCCCGACAACACACTACATTTGGCGGACGCGCGGGGATGGCAAGGTCAGATCAAGCCATGCCGCCAATAATGGCCGGGTTTTCGCTTGGGCGGATCCGCCACCGACCGGCCATCCGGGCGAGGATTACGAATGCCGCTGCCGCGCCGAGCCCTATGTTGAGGCGCTATCGGAGTTTTTCTCAATCGAGATGTTCGATGTGTCCGACGTCGGCGAGCCATGGGACCATGAACATTTCATCTATCACTACTTTCTCGGCGGCGGCAGTCCGGTGACTGTCCGCGGTATCGGACATTTGGAAGACGTCGTCGCGGAATTCCGCCGGCAAGCGATCGACGACCCTACAAGACTTCCGGGTCAGATCGCCGATGTGGCGCGAAAGAATGTCGGAAAGCACTTTGATGATACTTTCATTAATACATATGAAATGGAAGATATACTTTATGAGCTTGGCGGTACAGTTATAAAAGGAAAATTTCATGGGCGCTGTGTTAAGGACAATAATCTGCTGGAAATAGCCGGCAATATTTCATTTGAACTTAATGATGCCTACCGCGACCCGCTTCAATTTGAGGAAGCCCGCGAATACATTGAGAAAATCCTAAAAGAGATTGAGGAAGCCAACGACGGCATCTCCCGCGCGATCGGCTCCATTGACCAGCCTCTTCGCGACCGGATTTACAACGAAGTCTTGCGCAGATTACGCCGCCGAAACGCCAGATGTGTTGATCTGATTACCAAAGACTATCCCGAAGTGCCCGGTGGAACGCCGTTTGCAATAACCGACAAATGGAGCGGCACATATACCGCGAAAGTTTTTCATGACAAATCGAAATCCCGATTTAGAAAGTAATGGGGGTATGTTCCCGCTCTCCCGCGGCTGGTTCATTGTCACGGTCATCTTTGTGATCATCGCCAGCATCGTGATTCTCGTTCTGTTTTTTATCGTGTTTCTGGTCGTGGCTGAGCGGCATAAATGCATTGTCTTGCCCAACGGGGCGACGATCGCGCATTCCTATTTTTGGAAATCCTCAGAAGAAGTGCCGATAATTCCGAAAATGACGTTGAGAGATTGGCGCGGAACCGTTTTGATTAGAACCAATTATGATGTGAGTTTTTATCGGCATCCGTCAAACAAAAGCAAAGTCATACTGAATTACGGATGGGAAGACTCCCAAAAAATGAGCTTTTACGGCGGCGCGATCATGCCCTTGTTGTTCGATGAAGAATGGCATGGACGTAAATGGAACGAGCCGAGACTTAAGAATCCTGATGACACCCATATTTTTTCCGTGTCACTGTACACGATTTTCGCCACCTTAAGGTTCGAGCATGACCACACCCGCTTGTGGTGCAAGACGGACTGGTGGCCATAGTCGTTGTTCATGATGGCCAGTCAGCCAATTCCGTTATCGAAAGCCGTGTTCTGATTGATGTTTGTGAATTTTCTCAGAGGCATCGGGATATTTTTGCTAACCGCTGTCTTCTTAAGGACATGTATGTGGATTTCGGCCCGTGTCGAATGCGTTGTGCTGCCGAACCGGGCGACCATCGAACACGCGACTTTCCTTCCGCAATCCTTTCCCGTCGACAAAATTATGGACATGACCTTGCGGGATGCCGGTGGCAAGATCCTTGTTACCGGTGATCCGTTGGTGCGGTTCCTTCGGCATCCATCAGATGAAAGGAAGATCATTTTAAGATATCGAAGCAGTCCAATTGAAGAAATGGAGATGTATCATTTTGGAGTATTGGAATTGATATTTAGCGATAATGTATTCCAGAATATTCGGAATGTATCAAAATACGATGACAGGAATATTATTACGACCGGCTTGCAGCTCATATTTAGGGAATTACGCGACTACCCCGAATACACACGGTCTTGGTGTAAAAGGGATTGGTTTCAGACGCTCTTCCGCAGGCCGCGTTACGATCCCTGACCGGTTCAAGATCCGCGACGGTGCAATTGCAGCGCCGAAACCGGCAATCTAACATGCACGGCGGGGAGCCGGTCACGAACGGTTGGTTCGTCGCGGCTCCCCGCCGTCAGAATAATCCGGACGATCCGGCCCGGTTCAGGCGATCGACTTGGAGGCCTCGCGGACCTTGTTGGTCACGTCCTCGATCTCTTGTGTCGACGACATGATGGCCTGCATGTTCTCCGTGATCACGCCGACGCCGCTGGAAGCGGTCTGCATGTTGTTGGAGATGTCCCGGGTCACCGCGGATTGCTCCTCGATCGCCGAGGCGATGCTGGTCGAGATGTCGCTGATCTGGGTGATGATCCCCTTGATGGTTTCGATCGCGGAGACCGCACCGGATGTGGAGTTCTGCACCGAAACGATCTGCGCACTGATATCCTCGGTCGCCTTGGTGGTCTGTGAGGCCAGGCTCTTGACCTCGGAAGCGACCACCGCGAAGCCCTTGCCGGCCTCGCCGGCGCGGGCGGCCTCGATGGTGGCGTTGAGCGCCAGAAGATTGGTCTGATTGGCGATGTTGTCGATGAGTTCGATCACGGTGCCGATGCTTTGCGCATCTTCCTGAAGACCGGTCATGATGGTCCCGGAATTGTCCGCCTCCGACACGGCCTTGTCGGAGATCTCCGTTGCATGGGCGACCTGCCGGCTGATCTCCTCGATCGAGGCGACCAGTTCTTCCGCCGCCGTTGCCACGGTCTGCACATTCGACGAGGCTTCCATTGCCGCGTCGGTGGCGCTGGTCACCCGGCCGCCGGCATCGGATACCGAGGCCACAACCTGGTCGAGGTCGACATCGATCCCCGCCTGGACCTCCTCGCGCCGCATCCGCTCGCGCACCTGATCGGTGATATCAGTGGCGAACTTGACTACCTTGAACGGTTTGCCGGCGGCATCGAAGATCGGATTGTAGGTGGCTTGAATCCAAATTTCCTTGTTGCCTTTGCCGAACCGCTTGTATTCGTCCGCCTGGAATTGTCCGGCCCGCAGGTTATCCCAGAATGTGGCGTATTCGGCGCTGCTCCCATAGCTGGGCTCGACAAACATCCGGTGATGCTTGCCTTTGATTTCGCCAAGGCTGTAGCCGACCGCTCCGAGGAAATTGTCGTTGGCGTCGATGATCGTACCGTCAAGCTCGAAATGGATGACGGCCTGGGATTTGTTGATGGCTTCAAGCTGTCCGGCAGCGTCGGCGCTGGCGCGTTTCGCCTCGGTGATGTCGGTGGCGCTCTTAATGACCTTTACGGTTTTGCCGGAGCGGTTGAGGACCGGGTTGTAAGAGGCCTGGATCCAGATTTCGTTGCCATTCTTGTCAAACCGCCGGAATTCGCCGGCCTGAAATTCGCCGCCGGCAAGCGACGCCCAGAACGACGTATAGTCCGAGCTCCTGGCATATTCGGCGTCGACGAACATGCTGTGGTGTTTGCCGGCAATTTCCTCAAGCGTGTATCCAAGCGCACCGAGGAAATTCTCGTTCGCTGTGATAATGGTTCCGTCGGGATTGAATTCGATGAGGGCCTGGGACCGGCCGATTGCGTCGAGCTTGGCGGCAGCGTCATTGCCGCCCATTGAATTGAGTGAGATGCCGAGGGTCATGGTTTGTCCCTAGTGTGTTGCAGATTTCATAATGGGGCAAACTATTCGAAAAGTATTAACAACAATGCTATTTACTTTTGGTTGAGAAAATCATATCAACTGTAAGTTTTTATATATAAGGGCTTATACATACTAGTATTTATACTTATTAACGCAATGTATCCTGGTAAGTATTGATTTCCGGGGCCTGCTCGGCGACAGGGGAACCGTGTTTGTCTCCATCAAACGACCCCGCGTGATCGTGCGATATTCTAAACGCTTCCGGCCGCTCGATTTCGGATCCAGTCCAGTGCGCCTTGCAGAATGAAGGCCGCGGCCATTTTGTCCACCACTTCGCCGCGGCGTTTGCGCGAGGCGTCGGCTTCCAACAGAGTTCGGGTGACGGCCGCCGTCGACAGGCGCTCGTCCCAATAAGCAATCGGAAGAGCGGATTTTTGCGCCAGATTTCGGGCGAAGGCCCGGGTGGCCTGGGCACGGGGGCCTTCCGATCCGTCCATGTTTTTCGGCAGGCCGATGATCAGGCCGCCGACCGCCCGTTCGGCGCACAAGGCCAGCAGTCGGTCGCTGTCCGGCCCGAATTTGCTGCGCCGGATGGTGGTCAGCGGCGAGGCGATGCGCAGACCGGCATCGGAGATTGCCAAACCGATGGTCTTGGCGCCGAGATCCAGACCCAGAAGGCAGCAATCGTCCGGTATCCGGTCGGCGAGGTCGGCCAAGGAAAGGGCGGGATCTTTACTCACCGGCCGGCCATAGCATGACCAAATGCCGGTGGCTACCGGGCTTGTGGCCCGCGACAGGCGGCCTATACTGGGAGGCCATTCGGGCCGGGACCGCCGGCAATCGGAGTATTTTGGGAGAGACGATCCATGAAATTGACCTGGCTTGGCCATTCCGCCTTTCGCGTGGAAATCAACGACGCGGTGATCCTCATGGATCCGTTTTTGAGCGGCTCACCGACATTCGAGAGCACCGTGGCGGAAGCCAGTGCCGGCTGCACCCATGTGGCGCTGACCCATGGACACGATGATCATTTGGGCGACACGCTGGACATTTGCCGCAATACCGGCGCGCAGTTGATCGCCAATTACGAGATCTGCATGTGGTATAACGGGCAGGGCGTGGAGAACATCAATCCGGGCAATACCGGCGGGACGGTCGAGTGCGGCGCCTTCGCGGCGACCTTCACGGTGGCCAACCATTCTTCTGGCACCACCCACGACGGGCAGACGGTCTATCTCGGCAATCCGCATGGCCTGGTGCTGGAGGCCAACGGTCAGCCGACGCTCTATCACATGGGCGATACCAGCATGTTCGGCGACATGGCGCTGATCCACGAATTCCATCACCCGGATATCGGCATCGTGCCGATCGGCGACCGGTTCACCATGGGCGCCACCCAGGCATCCATCGCCTGCAAGCGGTTTTTCGACTTCTCGACCATCATTCCGTGCCATTACGGCACCTTCCCGATCATCGATCCGGATGCCGAGAAGTTCCTTGCCGAGATGGGCGACGATGCGGGCAAGGTGAGAGTGCCCGCCATCGGCGAGGCGTTCGAAGTCTAAACGCCTGTCCGGTTGTTATACGGGTTCGGCCGTCTCTGGCTGTTCGGCCTGTGCTGCGGGTTCTTCGGTCTGCGGCGATTTGCTTGACTTTTTCAGCGACTTTTTTTGAACGAGATCGGCAACCCGGTCGGGAACGAAGGTCTGGTCCTCCATGGGCGGGCGCACATAGCCGGCCTGGGGCGGCCGGTCCGGCAGGGCGATCGGCGCCGGCGTCAGGTCTTCGTAGTCGAACAGGCTCAGCAGATGGCTGATGCAATTCAGCCGGGCGTGCTTCTTGATGTCCGCGTTGACCACATACCAGGGCGCCTGCTTGATGTCGGTATGGGCGAAATTATAGTCCTTGGCCTTTGAGTACTCGACCCAGCGATTGCGCGATTCCAGGTCCATGGGTGAGAGTTTCCAACGCTTGGTCGGTTCGGTCAGCCGCGACTGGAAGCGGCGCTCCTGCTCTTCGTCGGAAACCGAGAACCAGTATTTAATGAGCTTGATGCCGGAACGGACCAGCATGCGTTCGAATTCCGGGCAGGCGCGCATGAATTCGTGATATTCCTCGTCCGAGCAAAAGCCCATCACCCGCTCCACGCCGGCCCGGTTGTACCAGGAGCGGTCGAACAGCACCATTTCGCCGGCCGCCGGCAGATGTGCCGCATAGCGCTGGAAGTACCACTGGGTCTTTTGCCGTTCCGTCGGCGCCGGCAGGGCGACGACGGAACAGACACGCGGATTGAGCGGCTCGGTGATGCGTTTGATGGTGCCGCCCTTGCCGGCGGCATCGCGGCCCTCGAAAATGACCACGACCTTGAGGCCCTTGTTCTTGACCCATTCCTGCAGCTTGACCAATTCGATCTGCAGGCGTGCCAATTCGCGCTCGTAGGTCTTGTTGGATATCTTTTTCCTGCCGCCGCTCTTTGTCATCTGACCTGCCCTTCGCCGCCTGCCTTACGGTTGCAGCTTGGCAGGTCCAGGCGGTCCTTGGCAAGAGCGGCGCGCGCGGCCTGTGACAATAATGCCCGGAGAACTCGGCCATCATAGTCGGCCGCAATACAGATTGGGCGACGAATTCAAGTCCTTGTCCGTTCGCCGAAACTCGTCGAATCGATGCGGTAGCGAGAAACAGAACAATGGCAGAGAGGAATCACTTAATCGCATGAATACTTATATTTGGCAAATTGAATTGCAGAATATTGACAACTCCTCATAGAAAATGTGCTGTTGTTATATGTATACCGGTCATAAGTAATGAACACTTAACCAATTTCGTTTCGAGTAAAATTTGGACCTAAAATAATGATCGACGGCAACCAAGATCTCATCCCAGTTAGACGTATCTCATCCAACAACAGGAAAGGTCGGGCAATGCGCATTCTTGCGAATATGAAGATCTCGATATTGATAATGCTCATCGTCCTGCCGCCTTTGATTGCCATGGCATATTTCTCCGGCCAGTCGGTTGTCGAGAATTCGCGGCGCAGTACGGCAATGGCCGAATTGCGGCGGTTGTCGGCGCTGGCGGTCGCGGTGACCGATCTTGTGCACGAGCAGCAGAAGGAGCGGGGCACCACAGCGGGCTTCCTGAGCAGCAAGGGGACGAAATTTGTTTCTGAATTGCCGGCCCAGCGCCGGCTGACCGATGTCAAGCGAACCGAGTTGGATACCTTTCTGGAAACCTTTGATGCTTCGGTCTACGGTGTGGAATTCGCTCGTGGCCTCAATGCTTTACTGTCGAATTTGGAGCGGATGGCACAAATCCGCGCGCAGGTGCTGGCCCAGTCCATCAGCGGGTCGGATGCCATCGGCTACTATACCAGTTTGAACAGTCAGGCCCTGGCGCTTATTGGCTCCATGACGCAGATCAGTCCCGATCCCACCGTGCTGTCGAGGATTGTCGGATATACCAGCTTTCTGCAAGCCAAGGAGCGCGCGGGCATCGAACGGGCGGTCGGGGCCGCCTCGTTTTCCGTCGGCCGCTTCGAACCGGCGGCGTTGGACAAATTCAAGAAACTGATCACCATACAAAACACTTACAATTCGGTGTTCCTGTCCCATGCAACGGAATCCCAGAAGGCCTTGTTCGACACCGTGATGGGATCCGAGGCTTCCAAGCAAGTGGACCATATGCGGACAGCGGCCATTTCCGGCGGTTCCCTGGAAGGGATTAGTGGCGAAGGGTGGTTTTCCACGATCACCAAGAAAATCAACGGCCTCAAGGAAATCGAGAACCGGCTGGGCCAGGATCTGGTCCAGACCCTTAAAGTGTTGGAATCAGACGCCGTTTACAGCGAACGATTGGCCATCGGCACGGCGCTCGCGGCCTTCGTGCTGGTCGTCCTTCTTTCCTGGCTGATCATTTCCAGTATTAACAGGTCGTTCCGGATGATCACGTCCGTTTTGACCCGATTGGCCGAAGGGGACAACACGATAGAATTGCCGGAGCCGACAAACAACGAAATCGGTGCCATGGTCATATGCGCGCGGGTGTTTAAGGAAAACGCCATCGAGCGCGCCGAACTGGAACAAAAGCAGGCTGAGTCGGCGCGGCAGGCGGAAATTGATAAACGAGCGGAAATGCTGAAGATCGCGGACGCTTTCGACGCCAATGTCGGCGGTATCATCGAGACCGTGTCGTCCGCGGCCACGCAGCTCAGCGCAACGGCGCGCTCAATGTCCACCATCGCGGAAGACACCAGCGGCCAGGCGGCAGCCGTTGCCAGCGCCTCGGAGGAGGCCTCATCCAGCGTGCAGACCGTCGCCTCGGCCACCGAAGAAATGGCGTCGTCCATATCAGAAATCAATACGCAAATGGCTCATGCGACCGAGGCGACCCGCAACGCGGTCGAGACGGTGGACGTGACCAGCAAGCAAATCGGCAATCTGGCGGAAACGGCAAGACGCATCGGCGAGGTCATCAAAATCATTTCCGATATCGCCGAACAGACCAATCTCCTGGCGCTGAACGCGACCATAGAATCGGCCCGGGCCGGTGAGGCAGGAAAGGGATTTGCCGTGGTCGCCGGCGAGGTCAAGGAACTGGCGAGCCAAACCGCCAACGCCACCGTGGAAATCGGCAAGCAGATCGAGGATATCCAGTCATCGACCAACCAGTCCGTCACCTCGATGTCGGAAATCGCCAACGCGATCGGAAGGTTGGAAGAAGTGTCGGCGGCCATCGCGGGGGCGATTGAAGAGCAGGGTGCGACAACCCAGGAAATCTCGCGAAATGTGCAAGAGGCCGCGACCGGATCGAGTTCGGTAGCGCGCAACATTTCCGGGGTTACCCAGGCCGCGCAGGAGGCCGGCTCGGCATCGAACCAGGTGACGGCGGCGGCAAGCGAATTGTCCAGTCAGTCGGAACTGCTGAAATGCGAGGTCGACAAAATCCTCGCTCAAATTCGGGCGGCCTGAATTTCCCAACCTCCGGAACCGGCGGCCTATCGCGCTTAGGATCAAGCGGCGCGGGGCCTGGGGCTTTGGCGGTTCAGGCGGAATTGCGGTCCGATATTCGCCCTTGGTACTAGGGCGGCACCGACCCACAATTGGGACGACGCGAACGAACCGGCCAACCCTATTCGCCCGATCCATCGGCATTGCGGAGTCTCTCCTTGCCCGATCGAGGTCGGTAGTGATATAGGCGCGGAACGCAAGCGCCACACAATGGTATCGTCAATCGGCTGGTGACCGCGCCGATGACCCCACACCGGAGACCGCTTCATGTCTGTCGATACGGCCACCGTCAAACGGGTCGCCCATCTGGCCCGCATCGCCATTTCCGATGACGAGGCGGAGACCATGCGCGGGGAACTGAACGCCATTCTCGACTGGGTCGAGCAGCTCAATGAAGTCGATGTGGACGGCGTCGAACCGATGACCGCGGTGGTTGATGTGGAGATGAAAAAGCGGGTCGACGGTGTCACCGACGGTGAAAAGGCCGACGACATCGTCGCCAATGCACCGGCATCCGACGACCATTACTTCATGGTTCCGAAAGTGGTGGAGTAGGCGTCAATAGACCAATTCCGGTTTCAAAAAATGAATAGTCTCCGTCATCCCGTGCGCATTGCGGCATGAAATGCCGCTATGCAGACACCGGGATCTTGCCAATGGAACGAATGGCTTTGTTGCCAGATCCCGTGTCTGCAGCGCATCACTGCGTGCTGCGCAGCGCACGGGATGACGCCGGGGAATTCGGTGCCGGTTGCAAAATAGAGGCAGTTATGAATCAGCCTCGTCAGCCGTCAGCCGTCAGCCGTCAGCCGTCAGCCGTCAGCCGTCAGCCGCCACCATCGTCTGTCTCTGCTCGCCGAGTTTCTCGATCCCCAGATGCATGACGTCGCCGGGTTTCAGGTAGACTGGCGGCGTGCGGCCCATGCCGACGCCGGGCGGCGTGCCCGTCGTCACCAGGTCGCCGGCCTGCAGGTCCATGAGTTTCGACGTGTAGCTGATGATCTCAGCGACTGAGAAGATCATGGTTTTGGTCGAACCGGTCTGCATGCGCGCGCCGTTGACGTCCAGGAACATGGCGAGGTTCTGCGGGTCGCCGACCTCGTCCGGCGTGACCAGCCACGGGCCCAGCGGGCCGAAGGTGGGCGCGCTCTTGCCCTTCAGCCATTGGCCCGTGCCGGTGAACTGCCAGTCGCGCTCCGACACGTCGTTGCAGATGCAGTATCCGGCCACATGGTCGAGCGCGTCGGCCTCGGCGATATTCGAGCCGTCCTTGCCGATGACGAAGGCGAGTTCCACTTCCCAGTCCGTTTTTTCGGACCCGCGGGGGATGACCACATCGTCATTGGCGCCGTTCAGGCAACTGGGCGCCTTGTTGAACAAAACCGGTTCCTCGGGGATCGGCATGCCCGATTCCTCCGCGTGATCGGCGTAGTTCAGGCCGACCGCGAGGAAGTGGCCACTGCGCGCCAGGCAGGGGCCGAGCCTTGTACCGGCATCGACCGCGGGGAGGCTCGCCGGATCGACGGCCCGCAATTTATCGATCGCGGTAACGCTCACCGCCGCGCCGGCAAAGTCCGCCGTATGGGCGCTGAGATCGCGGATGGTTCCGTCGGCATCGATCATGCCGGGACGTTCGGCGCCCGGTGGGCCGAAGCGAACAAGCTTCATGAGACTCTCCTTACTGTGTCTGGCCTTGGATTGGGCGGATATTCAAAAGGCGCTGGGATAGAGACCGCCGTCGATCAACAGGTTCTGTCCGGTGATATAGCCGGAATCGGCGGCGCATAGAAAGGCGCAGGCGCGGCCGAATTCCCGTGGGGTGCCGAATCTTTGCGCCGGGATCTCCGCGGCCTGGGCGGCTTCGACATCGGAGACGCTGCGGCCCGATTGCTCGGCGGCATAGGCGAAGCCGCCGCGCAGACGATCGGTGTCCATCTTGCCGGGCAGGATGTTGTTAATGGTGACGTTCTTGTCCACATATTGGCGGCAGACGCCGGCCAGGAAGGCGGTGAGCCCGGCGCGGGCGCCGCTCGACAGATCCAGCCCTTCGACGGGCATGACCACCGACAGGGACGTGATGTTGACGATGCGGCCGAATTTGCGGTCGGCCATGCCGTCGATGACCTGCTGAATGAGTTCCAGGGGCGTGACCATGTTCTGGGCCACCCCTTCAAGCATGGCGGCGCGGTCGAGTTCGCGGAAGTCCTTGCGCGGCGGGCCGCCATTGTTGTTGACCAGGATATCCGGGTCGGGACAGGCGTCGAGCAAGGCCTTCTGGCCGTCACGGGTTCCCACATCGGCGGCAATCGCCGTGATCCTGGCGCCGGTGGTATCACCGAGTTCCCGGGCGGTGGCGGAAAGCACCTCTTCATTGCGGCCGTTGAGGACCACGTCACAACCGGCCTCGGCAAGTGCGGTGGCGCATCCTTTCCCCAGTCCGCGGCTTGAAGCGCAGACAATTGCCCGTCGTCCGGCGATCCCCAAATCCATTGAAGGTTCCTCTCAAAACCGCCCTTGGTATTAATTCCGAGACGAAAGTGTATCACGGTACGGCTGTTGGCAAGGGTTCATTTAAATCGATCGAAAAAAGTCGGGAATTTGCCGATTTATCGTCCGGTAAGGCTTCACCGGTTCTCCATTTGCTTTATTATTCAAATTACGAAAGTGCCGTCTAGTTCGCGTTTCGACAAACCAGATTTCACTCGCTAGACGATGGACCGTCATATGATTGAACCGGTTGTCCTGCCGCAGATCGCGGATATCGATGTTGCCCGCGGCCGCCTGTCCGGTCGGGCGGTGGTGACGCCGCTATTGCGCGCGCCATTGCTCGACGAATTAAGCGGCGGACGCATCCTGTTGAAGCCGGAATGCCTGCAGCGGACCGGCTCGTTCAAGTTTCGCGGCGCCTTCAACCGCCTGTCGCAAATCCCGGAAGATCATCTGTCGCGGGGCGTGGTGGCCTGTTCATCGGGCAATCATGCGCAAGGGATTGCCGAGGCGGCGCGGCTTCTGGGGATCGAAGCGACCATCGTCATGCCGGCGGACGCACCGGCGGTGAAGCGCGGGCGCACGGCGGCGATGGGCGGCAAGGTGATCCTCTATGAGCGCGGGCGCGACGACCGGGAGGCGATCGCCCAGGAAATTTGTGCCGCCAAGGGCGCGACCTTCGTCCATCCCTATAATGATCCGGGCGTTATCGCCGGCCAGGGTACCGTCGGCGCGGAAGCTGTCGAGCAGGCGCGCATGCTCGGGCTGGAGCCGGATACGGTATTGACCTGCTGCGGCGGCGGCGGATTGACGGCCGGTATCGCCGTTGCCGTCCATGCGCTGGCGCCGGAGGCGAAAATCCATACGGTCGAGCCGCAGGGTTTCGACGACCATGCGCGGTCGTTTCAGTCGGGCAAGCGGGAGGTCAATGACCGCCTCGGCGGCTCGGTCTGCGATGCGTTGCTGGCGCAGACGCCCGGCGAAGTGACGTTCCAGGTCACCGGTCAGTTGGTCGAAAGCGGCATCGCGGTGAGTGACGCGGAGGCCTTGAAAGCGGTGGCGTTCGCCTTCCGCGAGCTCAAGCTGGTGCTGGAGCCGGGCGGCGCCGTGGCGCTTGCCGCCGTACTTTCAAAACGCTACGACGCCCGGGACAGGACAGTGGTCGTGGTCTTGTCGGGCGGCAACATCGATCCGCCGGTCCTGGACCGGGCTCTATCGGCTAACTGAACAGGGCCAGTTTTTCGCCTTCGGACAGCCGATCCGTCGGATCGGTTTGTATATCCTCTCCTGCCGGCTCAGGCGCCTCCGGCGGGGCCGCGACCTGCGGCTCCGGATCAATAACCGGCTCCGCGCCATCGGCGAACAACTCCTCGTCGCTGTCGACAGTCTCGGCATCGTCGGCTTCGACAAAATCCACAATCTCGTCCGGCGCAATGTCATCAGGCACAAAGCTGTCGTCCCGCGCGGCGGCCGTGTCATCGGCCGGCGTGATGTCATCCAGGACGTCGACCGTGAGGCTGTCGGGATCGACGATTTCTACCGTACCGGGGACGGCGCTCATCAGATCGTCGACTTCCGACTGGTCGATGCCGGATCCGGCCCGTTGGGGTCCGTTGAGCAAGTGCGCGTCCGGCCGTTGATCGGTCGGTGCGAACAGGCCGTCGAGATCGACATCCTCAATACCCCAGATATCCATCATGGCGGTGATGCGGCTTTCCAGATAGCGCAGCACATGCACCACCTTCTCGGTCCGCTGGCCGGTCAGATCCTGGAATCCGCAGGCGGTATAGATGTCCGTGGCGTTGCCTTCGATGGCATCGCAGACTTCCGATTCGAAGCCCTGCTCACGCAGGGTCCAGGCGATTTCCTGCATCTGCTCCGCGGCCGACAGGATGTCCTGGGTGGCGCTCTCGGTCTGCTCGACGATGGCGTCGAGTTCCTCCGACGCCTCCGAGATCGCGCCGCCGTCCTCCCGGTCCGTGCGGATCTGCGCGATTTCGCGCTTGGTCCGCTTGATCGCCTCGGCCATGTCGGCGAGGTCGAGTTGGATGCGATCCACATCGGGAACCGCGCGATCGCGCTTGATCAACTTTTCCAGCCGTTTGACGGCGTCTAAAACAGTGACGGTATCGGTGGCGCGGTGGCGCCGCGCATATTCAGCCAGGAACCATCGTCCGCGATCAGTCTCCATGACCGCGGCCTCAATGGCTTCGTAATCCGCTTCTCTCAGCGGCGAAGGCGGGGTTGGCATTGGGCCTCGTCCCTATGTCGCATCATCCTTACCGGGGTGACCGTCCCGGCCACCCAATTCTATCACCCAAATTGTTAATGCGAGTTTAGGCCGAGCCAGTTACTTTGTCGCATAGCTTGTTGATAAGTTGTTCCCTGACAAAGTCAATTTCCGACCTTGAAGCGGTCTTGCGCTGACGTGGCAGTGTGGCTATCGATCCGAATTCAAGCATCGCGCCGGATCGGCCATGGAAGTAACGATCCGATTTGCCGAGTCACCATTCTTCGTGTAAGTAGCTGAAAATAATAGGATAATCACAGATGGCTACCAAAGCCTGCGACTTATTTTTGCCGGCCAATGTAGCGAATCGGAATTGGAAATGAACCGGCGCCGGTCGATTTCGGCGACAAGATCGCCGTCGCGCCATGTACCGGGTGTCGCCGGATTTTACGGTGCGGTTTTCCTGGTGGTCGGGGTCTTTTTGCCGTTTTTTCCGGTGTTTCTGGCCGGGCGGGGCCTAAGCGAATCACAAATCGCCATTATTCTCGCTGCGCCGCTCGCCCTTCGCGTGGTCTTCGCGCCGATGACCGGGGCCATCGCCGACCGGCTGCCGGACCGGCGTTATGCGCTGGTGGCCTATGCCTGGATCTCGGCGGCGACGTTTCTCAGTTTCGCGCTGTTCCACTCCTTCATGGCCATGCTGGTGGTGGCGAGCCTGTTCGCGATCGTGTGGACGGCGGTGCTGCCGGTCACCGATTCCATCGCCTTGACATTCGTGCGTAGTGTCGGTGCCGATTACGGCCGGGTGCGGTTATGGGGGTCGGTGACTTTCATTATTGCCAATCTGGGGGCCGGGCACTATCTGCAGGGTCGCTCCGGCGAGGCGGTATTCTGGTTGATCTTCGCTTGCCTGGCCGTGACGGCCTTGTCGAGCCTGATGGTGCCGCCGTCGAATGGCGAGCAAGACGATCAGTCGGTTGCCGGTCACCCCGCCGCCGGCCGCCTGTTGACGCCGCGATACATGCTGGTGATCGGCGCCGCGTCGATCATCCTGGCCGGCCATGCCATGCTCTACAGTTTCGGAACGCTTTATTGGGAAGGGTTGGACTTGCCGCGCCTGCAGATCGGCGCCCTATGGGCGATCGGCGTGGTCGCCGAAATTGCCCTGTTCGCAGTGTCCGGGCTTGCGGTGCGCCGGTTCGGATCGGTGGGGCTGATTGCCATTGGCGGTGCTGCGACGGTGCTGCGCTGGCTTTTGTTTCCCTGGCTCGACACAATTTGGATTATCGGCCTGTCGCAGGTGCTGCATGGCCTCACATTCGGCGCCAGTTATCTGGGGGCGGTCCATTTTATCTCCGAAACCCTGCCGGAGCGGGTGTCATCAAGGGCGCAGGGCTGGTTCGCGACGATCGGCGGCGCGGCGATGGCCGGCGCCATGTTGATATCGGGGCCGCTCTACGGACAGTTCGGCGGCATGGGATTTTTGGCCATGGCCGCCCTGGGCGCATTAGGGCTTGTGATGCTGGCGATCGACCGGGTTCGAGAGCGATAGTCCGGATGCGCTGTCATCCCCACAGGGCCGGGGCCGGCGGCTCCACGATGCTGCCGTGAAACACCAGGCCCGGGTCGCGGTCTTCCGTCAGGATCAGTGGCCCGTCGATATCGACGATATCGGCCTGTTGCGCGACGAGAAAGGCCGGTGCCATGGCCAGCGACGTGCCGATCATGCAGCCGACCATGATGGTCATGCCCTTGTCCCGCGCCGCGTCCGCAAGCGCCAGGGCTTCGGTCAATCCGCCGGTCTTGTCGAGCTTGATGTTGACCGCATCGTAGCGATCGGCGAGGGCCTCGATATCGCCGCTCACATGGGCGCTTTCATCGGCGCAGATCGGCACCGGATGGTCGATCTCGGCAAGCAGGCCGTCATCGTCGGCGGGAAGCGGCTGCTCGACCAGGTCTACGCCGGCCTCGCGGCAGGCGCGCATGTTGCGGTCGAACAGGTCGGCGGTCCAGGCCTCGTTGGCGTCGACGATGAGCCGGCTGCCCGGCGCGCCGGCACGGACGGCGCGGATGCGGGCATCGTCACCGTCGCCGCCGAGTTTGACCTTCAATAACGGGCGTTGCGCGGCGGCGGCCGCGACCCGGCCCATCTCCTCGGCACCGGCGAGGCTTAACGTCCAGGCGGTGGTGACCGGTTTCAGCGGCGGCAGGCCGGCCAGTTCGGCGACGCTTTTGCCGGTGGCCTTGGCTTCCAGGTCCCACAAGGCGCAATCAAGGGCATTTCGGGCGGCGCCGGGCGGCAGCTCCGTTGTCAGCATTCTGCGATCCAGCGGATGGTCCGCGGCATAGGCCCTGATCGCCGCCAGAACGCTGTCCACGGTTTCGCCATAGCGGGCATAGGGCAGGCATTCGCCGCGCCCGGTGGCACCATTGTCGCTGATTTCGGCAACGACCACATGGGATTCGGTCTTGGTGCCGCGGGAAATGGTGAATCCGCCGGCAATCGGCCAGGATTCAGCGCGCAGGTCGGTCAGGCGGGGCATTATTCGGCAAACTCTTCGGCAATGCGGGTGACAATCGGATCGACGGAAAAGCGCACCGGATCGCAGGCCGGCAGGTCGTGTTCGCCGGCGATGGCGGTCAAATAGTCGGTCGCTTCGGCCTCGGCCAAAGCCTCGGTGTTCACGGAAATGCCGACGCAGCGGATTGCCGGATTGGTCAGGCGCCCGGCGGTGATGGTGAGGTCTATGACGTCGCGAATGCTCGGCAGTGGCGTCGAGACGCCCCGCATGGCGGTGCGGGTCGGTTCGTGACAGACGACGAAGGCATCGGGCTGGGCGCCGTGTAAAAGACCCATTGACACTCCGGCAAAGGACGGATGAAACAGCGAACCCTGTCCTTCGACAATGTCCCAATGTGTTGGATCGGCGGCCGGTGACAGCCATTCGGCGGCGCCGGAGATGAAGTCGGAAATCACCGCATCGATGGCCACGCCGCGACCGGAAATGAAGACGCCGGTCTGGCCGGTGGCGCGGAAATCGGCATCGAAGCCCTGCCTGCGCATCGCGCGTTCAATGGCAAGGGCGGTGTATTTCTTGCCCACCGAACAGTCGGTGCCGACGGTCAGAAGCCGCAGGCCCGGACGCTTGTCGCCCTGGCCGACCCTGAACTGCCTCGCATTGTGGCGCACGTCGAACAATTGACGACCGTTGCCATGCGCGGCGCTTTCGATGGCCGGCACTTCGGCAAGGCGCCTGTGCAGGCCACTGGCGACATGCAGTCCGGCATTCAGGGCTTCGACGATGGAGTCCGTCCAATGATCGGGCAGGACACCGCCGGCATTGACCGCACCGACAATCATCGTCTTGGCGCCGGCGGCCACGGCATCGGTGATCGACAGATCGGCCAGTCCGGTATCGGCCTTGCAGCCGGGCAGGCGCACTTGTCCGACGCACCAATCGGGACGCCAGTCGACAATGCCGAGGGCGGTTTTGGCGGCGAGCGCGTCGGGAACATCGCCTAAAAACAACAGATATGGCCGCGGTATGTCCATTGCCCCTTTCCGACTTTGCCCGGTCAATCAAGACGAATGCCGTCGCGGCCATATCGTTGTCAAGCGCCATATGCCGATAGCGCTTTCGATCGATCACAATCTGTGGCGACAATTGATCAATTCCTTGGAAAACTGCATAGTCTGCGGTCTGTGTTTGTTGGATAGGCAAGACCGGCGCGTACCGCGCCCACCATCAACCATAACCGCGACCCAATGACCGTACATGCCGCCGATACCATGCCCCGCTTGACCGTCAGCCAGGACGATGACCGCGTCCTCGTGACGGCCTCCGGGGAATGGACGATCCGCAATGCCGGTGTCGTGGAAAAGGCCATCGACACGGTTGCGGTGCCCCAGGCGGCGGCGGTGGCGCTTGATCTTGGCGCCCTGTCGCTTCTGGATACCGCCGGTGCCTGGCAGGTGCATAAATTGCGGTCCATGATCGAGTTTCGCGGTGCCCGGGTGACGCTGGAAAACATCAATTCCGCCCACAAAGTGCTGCTCGACGAGATCGAATCCCATCATCCGCCGCAACCATCGACTCCCCGCAGGCCTAATCCGATTTTCGACTATCTGGAGAGGATCGGCCGGACGTCGGTCGATATTTACGAAGAGGCCAAGGCGGTACTGGGGATCATGGGTGCGTTCGGGGTCGGGCTTTCCAACAGCCTGCTCAATCCTCGAAAGGTGCGCGGTTATTCAGTCTTGCACAATTTCGACCGGGCCGGGCTGGAGGCGGCGTCGATTATTGCCCTGATGTCGTTTTTGATCGGCGGCATCATCGCCCAACAAGGGGTCTATTATCTTCAGACATTCGGCGCCGACCTATTCGTCGTCGATCTGGTGGGCGTGCTGGCGTTTCGCGAGTTGGGCGTGCTGATGGCGGCGATCATGATCGCCGGGCGCTCGGGCAGCGCGTTTACCGCCGAAATCGGCGCCATGAAGATGCGCGAGGAAATCGACGCGCTTCGGGTTATCGGACTGAGCCCGATCGAGGTTCTGATTATTCCGCGGCTGCTTGCCCTGATGCTCGCCATGCCGCTCCTGACCTTCATCGCCGATATGGCGGCGATTTCCGGCGGCGCCCTGATGACCTGGTTCTACGCCGATATTCCGATCCAGACCTTCATCGTGCGCCTGCATGACGCGGTGAATATCCAGACATTGATGATCGGCATCATCAAGGCGCCGTTCATGGCGCTGATTATCGGATTGATCGCCTGCGTGGAGGGGATGAAAGTCTCCGGCAGCGCGGAATCCCTCGGCCGCCACACCACGTTATCGGTGGTCCAGGCGATCTTCATGGTGATCGTCGTCGACGGCATCTTCGCCATGTTCTTCGCGGCGATCGGGGTCTGACATGGCGGCGGGGCAGTCTCAAAACGGCGCGCCGGCTGATCACGACGTGGTCCTCAAAGTACGCGACGTCACGGTGGGCTTTGAGGATCAGGTGGTCCTGGACCATCTGGATCTTGATGTCTATCGCGGCGAAATTCTGGGCTTTGTCGGTGCGTCGGGCGCCGGCAAGTCGGTGTTGATGCGTACCATATTGGGCCTGACGCCGCGGCGATCGGGATCGATCGAAGTCCTCGGTATCGATTATGACAAGACCACGCTTGCCCAGCGCCGGACGGTGGAACAACGCTGGGGGGTGCTGTTTCAGCAGGGGGCGTTGTTTTCCTCACTGTCGGTGCGGGAGAACATCCAGGTGCCGATGCGCGAATATCTGAAGCTCGACCAGCAATTGATGGACGAGCTTGCGCTGTTGAAGATCGACATGGTGGGCCTGCCGAGAAACGCCGCCGAAAAGCTGCCGTCGGAACTGTCGGGCGGGATGATCAAACGGGCCAGCCTGGCGCGGGCGTTGTCGCTTGATCCGGAAGTGGTGTTTCTGGACGAGCCGACCTCGGGTTTGGACCCGATCGGTGCCGCCGAGTTCGACGATCTGATCGTCAAGCTGCGTGACACATTGGGTCTGACGGTCTACATGGTAACCCACGATCTCGACAGTCTCAGCCTGATCTGCGACCGGATCGCGTTTTTGGCAGAGCGCCGGGTCGTCGAGGTGGGGCCGCTGGACGCCATGCTGGCCAGCGAGCATCCGAATGTGCGATCCTATTTCCGGGGATCGCGGGCGTTGATGCGGGCCGGGTAGGATTGGATCATTATGGAAACCCGCGCCAATTATATTGCCATCGGCCTGTTCATGATCAGCGTGATCGCGTGCGGGTTCTTTTTCATCTATTGGCTGGCGCGCACGACTGACGGCCCGGTGACACGGGATATCGTCGTGGTGTTTCCAAGCCCGGTCAACGGCCTCGTCAAGGGCAGCCAGGTTCTGTTCAACGGCATTCGGGTCGGCGAAGTGACGACGCTTGAATTGGTGGATGACCATCCCGAACAGGTGAAGGCGCTGGTCTCCGTCGACGCGACAAAGCCGTTCAAGAAGGATACGCGGGTCGAGGTGGGCTATCAGGGCCTGACCGGTGTCGCCTTCGTGCAGTTCATCGGCGGCACGTTGGACGCGGGCACGCTGTTCGATGTGGAACGGCCGGAAGTGGTGGCCAGCCAGTCGGACTTCCAGAACCTCATCGAAGGCGCGAAATCGGTGCTCAAGACCGCCAATGCGGCGCTCACCGATATACGGGACCTGGTCAAGAAGAACGGTCCGTCGGTCGACAACACGATCGCCAACGTGCAGCAGTTCAGCCAGTCGCTGGCCGACAACGCGGAGGGCGTCGATACCTTCCTGTCGGATGTGTCGGAAGCGGCGAAGTCGTTCAACGACCTGTCGAAACGGGCGCAGGCGCTGGCCGAACGGGCCGACAAGCTGCTGGCGGCGGTCGATACCGACGCGGTCAAGGGGACGGTGGAGGACGTGCGCACTTTCGCCGGCAGCCTGGCGGACGCGGCGAAGTCGGTTGACGGCGTGATCGCCGACGCCAAGAAGGCGGCCGGCGACATCAGCAAGTTCGCGGAAAACCTGAACGGCTCCCTGGAGGCGGTGAACAAGATCATTGCCGGCGTGGACAGTGAACAGATTGCCCGCGTGGTCGATAATGTGGACGATGTGACGGGCAGGTTTGCCGCCCGTGGCGAGGACCTGGAAGCATTCATCAAAAGCGCCAGGGAGACCGCAGACAACTTGAAATCCATCTCCGGTTCGATCGCAGAGCGGACCGAGGACGTGCAGAAGATCATAACAGACGTGCAGAAGGCCGCCGAATCGGTGAATGCCACGCTTGCCGCCGCCCAGGACGTGATTGGTGCGGTGAAGCCGGAATCGGTCTCCAAGACCGTCGCCAATGTGGAAGATGTGACGACGCGCATCGCCGGCAAGGGTGATGAGATTGAAACATTTATCGACAATGCGGGATCGGCGGCCGACAATATCAACAAAGTGTCGGAAACGGTTGCCGCGCGCGGCAAGGAAATCGACAAGATCATCACCGATGCCGACGCGGCGGCCGGCAATATCAACGCGGTGTCGGAGACCCTGGCTGCACGGTCGGAGGATATCCAGGCGATCATCGCGGATGTGCGCTCGGCTTCGAAGACCCTGGACGAGACGCTGGCGCGGGCCGACAAGGTCATCGCCGCGATCGAGCCGGAAGCCGTGTCACGCACCGTCGCCAATGTGGATGACGTGGCCGGACGGATCGCCGGCAAGGGCGAGGCGATCGAAAGCGTCATCGACAATGCCAATTCGGCCTCCGGGAACATCGACAAGATATCGGAGGCGATCGCCGCGCGATCCGATGAGATCCAGGGGATCATCGACGATGTGCGCTCGGCCGCGACCAAGATGGAGGAGACCCTGTCGGGCGCCGACAAGCTGATTGCCAGCATCGATACCGAACAGGTGGCGAGCACCGTAAAGAATGTCGAAGGCCTGACGAAACGGCTTGCGGATCGCGGCGACGATTTCGACGCCATCGTGACCGACACCCGCGCGGCCATGGGCGATGTGCGCGCGGTGACCGGCGACATCGAGAAACGCCGCAAGGACATCAATCAGGTGATTACCGACACCCAGGAACTGGCAGGCCGGCTGAATGCCGCGTCGGTGCGGGTTGAGCGCATCCTCGGCAGGGTCGATGACCTGATCGGCGACGGAACCGATGCGGCCGGCCTGATCACGGAAGCAACGGCCGCGGCGCGCTCGATCCGCAAGGTGGCCGTTTCCTTCGAGAAGCGTTCAGAAACAATTGCCGGCGGGCTGGCGCGGTTCAGCGGGCGCGGATTGCGCGAAGTGGAAGCCATGGTCATGCAATGGCGCCGGGCGGCCCAGCAATTGGAGCGGGCTATACAAAAGGTCGAGCGCAATCCGCAGCAATTCCTGTTTGGCAATGGCGGCGTTCGTGCCTACAATCCGCGGCGCTGAACTAAGCATTGTGACTGAGTTAAACAATAAAAGGCGAGGCGTCTGGGGGTGTTGAAACGCGACCTGCTGACTTGCGGGAAAACGCTGCGTATCGCGTTCGCGATTGGACTGGCCTTGTCGATCGGTGGCTGTGCCCTGGGCGGCGGCGAACCGCCGCAGGCCTATGATCTGAGCGCGCCCAAGCGGATCGACGGACTGACGGGAGGCACGCGGGCGCAGATCCTGATCCGCGAGCCGGTCGCCGTCAAAGGGCTCGATTCAGAGCAGATCGCCGTTCGCTTTACCGACGCCCGGTTCAGCTACATTGCCGGTGCCCAATGGGTCGACCGCCTGCCGAAATTGCTGCAGGCGCGGATTGTGGAGACATTCGAGCGGACCGGCCGGGCGCGGGCAGTCGGGCGGCCGGGCGACAATTTGACCATCGATTATCAATTGCAAACCGATATCCGCGCCTTCCAACTGGAAGCGAGTGGCGGCAAGCGCAGCCTGGTGGAGATATCGGTGCGGCTCCTGAATGACGGCAATGGCCGGGTGGTGGCCACACGGCACTTCACCGCAAGCTATGCCCTGTCCAGCGACGCGCCGACAAAGGTGGTCGCCGGCCTCAATGCCGCACTCGACGACGTGCTCGGCGATATGGTGCGCTGGACATTCGCGAAGATCTAACGCCTGTCTCGGAAAAACGGATTCACAAATCAGAGTCCACAGTTATTCCCGCGAAAGCGGGAATCCAGGGCAGTAGGCAAAGGCCGATATTTCGTGGCCCTGGATTCCCGCTTTCGCGGGAATGACTGTGTGATGGATCATTCTGATTACCGACAACCACTGTGTCATGCAGGGATGTGTGCGCAAAACATGGGATCATGTTGACCGGTCAAAAGGAAAAGGCCCCGCGCTGGCGAGGCCTCCTCCAGGCTTGAATATTGTGGCCCGTCAGTCGAAGCGGCCGCTGGCATGGGCGAGCATGGTATAGACCTTGCCGGTTTCCGACGTCAGATAGGTCTGGCCGGTAGTGCCGTCCCGGTCAGTGCGGTTGGCTTCGGCGAGCAGGCTCTCGAAATCGCGGATATAGCGGTCGACCGCCTCCTGGAACTCCGGCTCGCGCTTATATTTGCGGCGGATCTCGTCGAAGGTCTGCTGACCCTGAAGGGTGTAGAGGCGCCGGGTGAAGACGTTTTGCTCACCGCGACGATAGCGTTCCCACAAATCGAGGAAGGCATCGTTGTCGATCGCCCGGGCGATATCCACTGACAGGGAGTTTAATGATTCCACCACATGGCGCGCCGAGCGGTCGCGTTGCACCGGTGGCGGCGCCTGAGGCGCCGGGGCGGCCGGCTGTGGCGGCTCGCGGCGCAGAGGCGCGGTATCGGTCGCCTCATCGCGCGAGGCCCGGCGCAGCAGATCGGATACCCAGCCGCTGGATTCACCGCCGTCACCGCCATTGGTGTGATGACGCGTACCGCGGTCGAAATCCAGGTCCACCGGCTTCGGCGGGGCCGGCCGGGGCTCCGGTGCCCGCTGCGGGGCGGCCGGACGTGGCGGATGCTCGGCGCGCGGTACCGGCTCCCGGCGGGGCGCCGGTTCAGCGCGCGGTGCCGGCTCGGTTCTTGTCGCGGCGGCTTGCATGCGCATCGGCTCGGCTTCCGGCTTGCGCGCCGTGACCGGCCGCGAAACATCCAACGATCCGGATTGGCGCGAGACGATTTCCGACAGGTCGCTGAGGGCGCGGATCTGCTCGGCGACGACCTTGCGCATGGCATTGGCGCTTTCGCGGGTTTCCTCCGGCAGGTCCATGATACCGCGCTTGATCTCCCGGCGCGCGGTCTCGATTTCTTGCTGCATCGATTTTGCGACGTCGCGCATGTGTTCGGTCGCCTGGTTGAAGCGTCCGGACGTGTCGGTAATGACGCGGTTCATCTCCTCTAGCAGCGAGGCATTGGCCGATTGCACCGTGTCGCGGGTGCGCTGGCTCTGCAGCCCGGCGGAATTGTTGAGGGATTCGAACTGCTCGTTGAGATTGTCGGCGATCGCCGCTGCACTGTTGGCCAGGGTCTTGCCGACATCGCGGGCCTTTTCCTCGGCCACGTTCAAGGTCTCCGTCAGCGTCTTGGCGTAATTGCGCAGTTGATCATCGATATGGGCGCTCTTGGCGCTCAGTTCGCTGGTCAGGGATTCGATCGACCGGCGGCGCTCATCGACCGCCGATTCCATGGACAGGTTGGTCTGATCGAGCCGCCGGACGGCTTCGGCCAGGATCGTGCCCTGTTCTTCAAAGCGGCCGGCAAGCGTCGACACGTCGTTGAGGACGTGGTTGGAAATGTCGCGCAAAAGGCCGGTCTGTTCGGAAATCGTGCTCGACGATTCGGATGTTTCCTCCACCGCCCGTTCGATGGCCGAGCGGAACTCGCTGGCCCGGCGGGCGAGGCCGCTTTCCACGGTCGAGAGATTTTCGCCGGCCTGGTCGAGAACCGTCTTCAGGAGCGAGTTGGAATTGGCCAAGCGTTCCAGGATCTCGGTGACCTCGGTCTTGATGCGCTCGTTGGTGGAATCGATGGCCAGGATCGTGGATTTGCCCTTTTCCTCCAACTGGCCGGCGACCTTGTCGCCGCTCTCGGCCACCGCCCGAGTGACGTCGATGCCGTGGCGGGCGATGGATTCGGCAACATCCTGACCCTTGAGGGCGATCGCCTCGACCAGCGCTTGCCGGGTCTTTTCGATCTTGTCGGTCAGGGTCGAGCTTTGGCCTTCCAGGGCGCGGATCAGGCCGCCGCCCTGATTGTCGAACAGGGCCGACAATTCCGCGGTACGCGCGGCGAGTAGCGCGCTGACCGAATTGGCGCTTGATTCCAAGTCGCCGGTCATCGTTGAAATCCGATTGGCGATGGCCGATTCCAGATGGCCGGTCGCCTCGTCCATAGCGCTTGTCGCGGTGCGGGTTTTGTCGGTGATCGAGCGGGCGACATGATCGCCCTGCTGGGTCAGCGCCGTGGCCGCCTCGGTCAGTTGCGACACGACCTGGTCGCCGGCCTTGGCGGTCTGCGACGACAGGCTTTCGGAAATCGAGTCCAGCCGGTCGGTGAGGATCTTTTCGATTTCCGACGACCGGTGGTCGAAGGTTTCGGCCACCGCCGCCGCCTTGGTTCCCAGCGATACGTTGATCTCCGAGACCCGGTCGGCCAGGGTATTGGTCAGGTCCTGGGTCCGTTCCGACAGCACCCTACCGGCCTCGCTCATGCGCTGATCGACGGCCTCGGTGATCTCCTTGTGGCCTGACGACAGCACACCGGCAATTTCGCGCGTGCGCTCAATCAGGGATTCGCTGATGCGCCGGGCCTGGGCGTCCAGGGCGGCATCGATCGTGCCCGTGCGCTGGTCCAGGATATCGACCACGAAATCGGCCTTGTCCGCCAGTTTCTGGCCGATCCGGTCAGCCGAACTGGATATGGAATCGGAGAAATTGGTGAGCCGGGCATCGATGCCCGTTTCCATTTCGCCGGTGCTCTTGTCGATAATCTCCGCCATCCGGCTGTTGCTGGCGTCCAAGGTTGCCGACAGCCGCTCCGAACCGCTCTCGATCATGTCGGTGACCTGCTTGACGCGGCCATTGAAGATGCCGGAAATCTGCTCCACGCGCTCGCCGAGCACGCCGACAAGCTCGCCGCCACGGGTATTGACGGTGTCGTCGAGCGTCGCCAATTGGGCCGCGAGCTTGGTGGTCAGGCTGGCCCCGTGCTCGCCGATCGTGCCGCTGATGGAATCGCCGATCTGAGTGAGTTCGCCCGTGATCTTGTCGCCGCGCGCCTTGATCAGGTCGGCAACCTCGTCGCCCGCCTGATTGAACTTGACGGCGATATCGTTGGTGCGTTCGGTCAGCGCCTGGCCCATTTCCGCGCTCATGCCGTCAAGGGAGGCGCGCAGGCTTGTCGTTTGCCCCTCGATCAGATTGCCGACGGTATGCCCGGTCTCGTCGAGCAGGGTGGTGATCGACTGGCCGGTCGAGGCAATACGGTTTTCCAGATCGGTCCCCTTGATGGTGATCGATTCGTGGATGCGGTCGCCGGTATCGGAAATCCGGTCGGCCAGTTCGCCGCCCTTGTCGAGAATGGTTCCGGCGATGCGGGTGCCGGTCTCATCGAGCTTTTCGGTGAGCTCGGTGCCGCGTAGCGACAGGTCGACCAGGAGGTTGTCGCCGGTGCTGCGGAAGGTGTTCACCACCTCGCCGGCCCGGGCCGAAATGGCGTCGATAACGCCGTTGCCGGTGCCGGAAATGGATTCGGTCATTTCCGCGGTGCGCTGAGCCAGCGTCTCGTTGAGGTCTTCCGTCGCATTTGACAGGCGCTGCGAAATGTCGGTCCCGGTGCGGTTGATTGTTTCTGCGATATGGGCGCCGGTGGCGTTGATCGATTGATCGAGATCGGTGGTCCGCAGCAGCAGGGCCTCGTTGACCTCATTGGTGCGGGCGGAGATGGTTTCGATCAGATGGCTGCTGGTCTGCGCCAATGACGTGTCGAGTTCCCGGGTGCGGGCGCTCAGGTCCGACGCCAGCTTGTCGCTGGTGGAGGTGATCGCATCGGTGAAGGCGAGGCTGCGGGCCGCCAGGGTCTCGTCGAGACTGGCGCCCGTTGTCGACAAGGTATCGGTGATTTCCTTGCCGGTGGTCATCAAGCGATCGGTATATTCGGCGCCCTTTAAGGAGAACGTGGCGGCAATGGAATCGCCGGCATTCGACAGGGAGTCCGACACATCGCGGCCGGTCACGCCCAAACGATCGGCGAATTCCTCGCCCTTGATGGCGAAGGTGGCGGCGATGGACTCGCCGGCGGTTGACAGCGACTGCGTGATGTCCCGGCCGGTCGCCGACAACAGGCCGGCATATTCCTCGCCCCGGGTCGACAGGGCGGAAACGATCTCGTCGCTTTTTGCCGTCAAGGCCGCCGTGATGGTATCGCTCTTTTCGGTCAGGGCGGCGGCAATCGCGCCGCTATTTTCCGCCATGGCGGCGGCGATCGCATCGCCTTTTTCGGTCAGGGTCGCGGCCAGATCCAGGCTGGTCGCCGACAATGTGCTGGTATATTCCTCGCCTTGCGTCGACAGATTGGCGGTGATTTCATCACCACGCGACGTCAGGGTGGCGGCGATCTCCTCGCCACGCATCAACAGGTTAGAGGTTAATTCGTCACCTCGCGATGACAGATCGGTGGCGATCGTGTCGCCGGCTGATGACAGGGACTGGGCCATATCGCGCCCGGTGGCCGACAGACGATCGGCATATTCCTCACCTTTCGACGACAAGGTCGCGGTAATCGAATCGCCGGCATTGGTCAGCCGCACGGTGACGTCGTCGGTTCGTTCGGCGATCTCGGCGGTCAGCTTGCCGCCGATCTCGTTGACCCGCTCGCCCAGGCGGCCGGTCGCCGTTTCCAGCTCCGCCGACAGGCCTTCATGGGCGCCGGAAATGGCCGCGCGCACCCGCTCGGCATTATTGACCACCGATTCGCGCTGGTTGACCAGTTCCTCGATCAGACCGCGCATGCGCAATTCGTTGTCGCCATAGGAGCGCTCCAACGAGGCGACCTCGTTGTGCACCAGAACCTCCAGTTCGCCGGCCCGGGCAATCGCCCGCTCGATGCCGTCGCCCATGGCGGCGATTTCGCGGCGGATCGCCTGGCCGACGCTGACCACGGATTCCTTGGCGACGCTTTCAGGCTCGGCGAGCCGGATGGCGACCTCGGTCATTGACCGGGCGGCGAGGCGCATTTCCTGGGAGCGCCAGATCATGACCGCCATGATCCAGAAAAACAGAACCGGGACGATGATCGCAATTCCGGCGGCGATCAGGGCCGGCCTGGCGGCCAGATCCTGCCAGGTGGAAACCGCGGTGATCTCGTCGGACATGGTCGTCCAGCAAATCGCGAAGCCCGCCGCGATCCAGATCAACGACAGCAGGAATGCGAACCAGAACGGCGATGTCGACGGCCGGCGCTGCATGCCGAAGACCAGATTGCCGACGGAGCGGCGATCGTCATTGGCGGCCGGGCGCGGTTTGGAACGGCCTGACGCGCGATCCATGTCGCGGCTTTCGGCCCGCAGGTCGTCATCCTCGGCGGCCGGTTTGACATCTTCGTTGGCCGGTTCGGGTGTCTTATTCTTGATTTTAACATCCGGTTTCGCCGGCGTCTCCGACGCCGCGGCCTCGACCTGCTTGCGGCTGGCCCGTCGTGCACGGGCCTTGGCGCGCTTGGCCGCCCGGTTTTCGGTTTCCGACTTTTTGCCGGGATCGGAGGCAACCTCAGCGGGTGAATCGGACGTTTCAGTCGAGGCCGGATCGGGGTCCGGTCCGCCAAAATCGAGCTTCAGGGCTTCTTCGACAGCTGACAGGGCCGCTTCCGCCGGATCATTTGCTCTCGGAGATTTCGTCGCCATATTCGTCCGTTGCCTCGCGTCGGTACTCGTTACGTCGCATAGCCGGAAATCCGGCACAACCGCAGGCCTTTTTTCACGAATCGCACACCAAACGACCGAATTCGCAGGCGGGGCGGATCGCCGGAAAACTCCCCTGCGAATCGGTCAAGTGCATCCGCTCCTTGCCGCAGGACATAAGGTAATGGCACAATCGGCGGCAATGAACAAGAAAGTCCGCTCGCCCGGTGTGTAAATGGTGTGGAATTGGCGTCATGTCTGAGTCCTCGAAAGCGCATTCAGTGCGCCTTGAAAAGTCCCCTTCGAATCGTTCCGCCAAGGCCCGAAAACCATCCGCGGCTCAGTTGAAATACTTACGGCGCGGACTGCAGCAACCGGGGGGCAAACTTCCTTTGTTCGACGGCAGTGGCCGTGAATTCAGCCGCAAGACCGTCGAGGCCTGCATCGGCAATGGATGGGCGGAACCCTGGTTTTCCAACCCTATCAAGCCCGATTGGCTGGTTTGCAAGCTGACCGGCGAAGGTTATCGGGTGCTCGGCACCACCGCGCCGGATGGCGACTGATCGCGGCTTCCGGCGGATTTGTGGCGATCGAATCGACCTCCGAACAAGCGGTTCGGAACCGGTGCCGAGTGCCGCTCATCCCCACCTTCCTGCTGTTTACGACGATCAGCGTTAACCATGAAACCAAAAATTTACCAATCCGGGATAACCGGCGTGCATAGGCGGCTATATTAACGGCCCCTTATGGGCTTGTGATGCATGCTCTACCCTTGGGAAGCACCTTCGGCGGCGGAGCGTGCAATGATGGGGAATACCATGATAAGTGCTAGAGTACCGGCACCTGACGGACAGGATCAATTCAATGGGTCCGACCGGCCGGTCGATTTGGTTCACCTTGCTCGTCATACTCTGGGCAATCGGGACCTTGAACACGAAGTTTTGCGTCTTTTCGAGCGGCAGTCCATAATCTACCTTCATCGCCTGAAGGACGCGGACGAAGAGACCGAGTGCTGCCGGGCGGCGCATACCATCAAGGGATCCGCCCGGGGAATAGGCGCCTGGCGCGTCGCACACATCGCCGAAGCCCTGGAGCGCAATCCGACGCCGGTCAACGGCGCCCGCAAGATGATCCAGGACCTGGAACAGGCGATCGGCGAAGCCAACGGGTTCATTCGGGAAATCCTGGAAGACAGCTGAGCGATTTCGCTCCGGTCAGGTAGTGCCCGGGAAGTCACGACCCGGCTTGCGTCCCATTGTTATGGCATTCGGTGCTGATCCTGCGCTTATCTGAACAGGCTGAGAATGGATTATGCGTTGGTTGATCTTATGTCTGTTGGGTTTGGTATTTTCCGCTTGGATGGGGCTTCAGGGCGTCGCAGTCCACAAGTCCGAAGACAGTGTCCTAGCTTCAATCGACCATACCATCGATCTTTATAAGCGGTCGGCAGCGAATACCCGCGCGTTGATCAAGGTCGCGGTGAAAGAATGCCTGCATGAACGGGCGGGCGGCAAATTACCATCCTACCTGACAAATTATTTGGCCGATTTGACTATCCTGCCGATCCGGTACGCTGCAAACAACGACATTGACACCGTGGAAGATCCGAAGGTCAAGAAGTACTTAGCCAAGACAATCGACAGTGTCGAACGGGGCGCGCGGGCAATCGAGAAACGCATCAAGGGGGAGCCGAAAGCGGTGCAGGACCGGGTGGCCAAAATCGAGAGCTGGGCGCGAATTGACGGCCCGGGCCTGTTTAGATGCGTGACACCGAAAGTGGCGCGGCGGACGAACGGCGCGTGAGCCGCATTCGCGCAACGCGGATAGAGTGAGTGTGACTTCTTAGTTAAGCGGCGCCGGCTCTAAGCGTCACCGGCATGCAGTAATTCCTCCATGAAGATGCTGAGAAGTTGTGCCCGGCCGTCGACCTCGGCCTTGGCATAGATCCGGGTGCATTGCGCCCGCACCGTTCCCTGAGCGGTGCCGCGTATACGGGCAATCGATTCGTTATCGATGCCTTTTAGCACCAAAAGCGCGATTTCCCGTTCGGACGGAGTCAGACGCCATTGGTCGAAAAAGCTGTCGATAATTATTGTCATTTCTCCTCGGGCCGCGCGCAGGCCGGTTTCCATCGTCGCCATCCTGTTCAGCAGGTCGCGTAGTTCGCGCATCAGGTAGATGACCCCGGCCGACAGGGCGATGGCGGCGACGGCCTCCAAGATGAGATGCATGTCATCCAGGTGGTCGCCTTCGGCCAGATCGACGATGACGTCACCGATAAAAAACATGGCGCACAGCGCCTGAACCAGAATGATGGCGGCAAGCGTTGCGGCTCGCCGCTCCTTCTTCACGGAAGGCAAAAAGCGTTCGATCATTCAGTCGACCTGTTTTCCGGCATGCATTTGCGTCCGTTTATCATGGCACGAACCAAAGGCACACCGGATCGCCAAGTGTCGAACATTACGCCGCCGACATGCAGTGCAATCGAGACCAAAAGCCAAGCATAGGCGGCTTCATGGAGTTCCTCCACCCATGGCACACCAAAGAACCGGAATGTGCCCATCATGTAGCCGGTCGCACCGAGCAGGAATATGGTCAGCCAAATATTGTAGACCATCAAAGCGCCGAGCGGATTGTGCGATACATAGAGGGATTCTTCGCCGCTAAGCATGGCCCGGATGTGGTTCAAGGCGGCGATCGGGTTCGGCGGGAAGGCCGACAGTCGCGCATTGGGATGGCCGACCAGGCCCCAGATCAGGCGCAAGACCACCAAAGCGACGGCGACATATCCGACCCATTCATGCAAGGGTCCTTCATCGTCGATGACGGTGCTTAGCAGTAGGATGCAAAAGGCCAAGGCCCAATGGATCAGCCGCACAAGCGGATCCCAGGCGACGATGGTGCGGGCGCTTTCGCGCCCGCTTTCCGATGTATGGATGACGGCCATGGTCGGCTACTTCATTTCCAATTTGGTCACCTTGCCGGTAGACGTGTTGACATAGATTTCGCCCATCCGGTTTTCGCGGACCACATAGACCTCGATTTTGCCGTTTTCCATTTCCGACTTGCGGACCTGATAACCCATCTCAGTCAGGTTCGCCTGAACTGCCGGTATGGTGGTGCCCAGGAACGTATCCAACATCAGGTCCGCCGCGGAGGCCTGACCGGCGAATAAGAGGGTAGCCAACAGGGTAAGGGTGCGCATTTTCAAATCTCCTTTTTGCAATAGTGAAAGCCGACGGCTGTCCGTCCGCTGTCCCCAGGATGACCATTGTCTGCCGTGTCATGAATTGTCCTGGCGCTTACGGACGCCACCGTAAGCGGATGCTTACAAACCGGCGCGGGTGCCGGAGAGAGCGAATCCCGAAAGCCCTCCCGCGGCGCATTTTCGCCGCTTCGTATCCGTACGGGCGCAGGCAGTGCTTGACGGATGCGCCAAAACCTTTATGTCCGTTGCGTTTTCTTGCAGTTGAACGGGATTGCGGTTTTTCATGCCGAAAATAACCTACATAACGTCCGATGGCGGCCAATACGACATCGACGCCGAGATCGGCTCCACGGTGATGGAGAACGCGATCAAGAATATGGTGCCGGGGATCGAAGCCGAATGCGGCGGTGCCTGCGCCTGCGCCACCTGCCATGTCTATGTGGACGAAGCCTGGAGTGCCAAAGCCGGCGAACCGCAGGCGATGGAAGAGGACATGCTCGACTTTGCCTATGAATTGCGGCCGACGTCCCGCCTGTCGTGCCAGATCAAGGTCGTGGAAGAGCTTGACGGTCTGGTGGTCCGCATTCCCGAGCGCCAGGCCTGACCCGGACCGCGTCGGCGAGGGCTCCATCCATTTTTCGGATCCGGGCCTTAAATCTAGGGATCACCGCGTGAACTGATTGCCGGCTCGTGTCGTATCTCTGATCCACCACACCAGGCAAATTCATGGATTCGGACCTGAGATTTTCCTTCCGCCGGTTGCCGCAATCCTGTCGCGGGGCCCGATAGTGGCCTCGACCCGGTCCGCGTCCATCGGTTTCGGCCTGGAAAGATTGGGCCGGATCGCCCTGCGCTATCCGCTTGCGGCGACGCTGATCGTGCTGGCCTGGACCGCCATTGCCTGTCTGGGCATCCTGCAGATCGAATTTGACGACGATATCGCCGATGCGTTCCGCTCGGAGCGGCCCGAATTCGTGCGCTATTCGGCGTTCGTCAAGACATTCGGTTCGGGGACCGCATCTCTTTATGTGCTGTTTGAGGGCGACGATCTGGTCACCCGGCCGGCGATGGAGGGCCTGCGGGAGGTCGCCTTGGAGGCGCGGCTGATCGAGGGTGTCGACGGGGCGTTGTCGGTGTTTTCGCTGCGCGAGGCGCCGGATGCGGCGGGCAAGCTGCGGGCGATCCTGCCGGCGGACCTGCCGGACGGGCCCGATCTTGAGTCGATCCTGGACCGGATCGCCGATCATCCGGCCAATCGCGGGCGTCTGTTGTCGGCCGATCGCACTTTGGCGACAATCATCCTGCAATTGGCGCCGGAGGCCACCGATCGCAACATTATCCGGCGGATCGAACGGGAGATCATGGAGATCACCAACGACGTGGTCCCGTCATCGGTTCGGGTGACGGTGGCCGGCATGGCGGCGCTCAGGGCGGAATTCATCGAGCAATTGATCCGCGACCAATATCTTCTGAACGGACTGGGCATCGCCGTTTCCCTGCTCATCGGCATGATCCTGTTACGCAATGCCAACGCGGCCATCCTCACGGCCACGCCGCCGGTCATTGCCGTATTGTGGGTGCTTGGCGGCATGGGTCTCACCGGCATCAAGATCAATCTGATGACCAATGTGTTGCCGGTGTTGATCCTGGTGATCGCCTTTGCCGATACCATGCACCTGACGTTCGGCCTGCGCGACAGCGGCGGCTACCGGCCGGACCGGGCCGTACAGGCGGCGTGTCGGGCCTTGTTACAGGCCGGGCCAGCCTGCGTGCTCGCCGGGTTGACGGCGGCTGCCGCCTTTGCGTCGCTCACCTTGTCGGATGCGCGGTTGATCGAAAGTTTCGGAATTGCCGGTGCGCTGGCGATCTTAGGCGCGGTGGTCGCGGTCGTGGTGGTGCATCCGCTGGCGGTCTATTGGCTCGGCCGGGCCGGCATTACCGTATGGCGGCCGGCGAGCGAATCCCGCAATGACCTGCCGCTGATCGAGGGCTTCGTGGAGGCCTGTGCCCGGCTGGTCATCGGTCGCCCGGTCATCGTCTTGGTTGCCGGCTTGGCGGTCGCGCTCGCCGCCGGCTTGACCCATTGGCAGATCTGGCCGGTCTATTCGTTCATGGAACATATCCCCCGCGACAGCGCGTCCTATCGGGCCATGGATATTGTCGAGCACCGGATGGGCGGTGCCCATAACCTCTATATTCCGGTGGCGGTCGATGGTGATGGGTTTGAGACTGGTGATCTGCGGCGCATCGGTCGGTCCCATGAAGCGATCGAAACAGCGGTCGGCGAATATGGCGTGTTGTCGTTATGGACGGCCGCGCGATGGCTTGATGCCGCCGCGCCGGGTGAGACAGGTGACGAATTGCGGCGCCTTATCAATGATTTGCCGCGCTCGGCCGGCGGGCAGGTGATGTCTGAGGACCGCAAGACGGCGCTGATCACCGTGAGCCTGCCGGATCGGGGCGCGGAAAAGACGCAAGTCGTGATCAATAAGATCGAGGACGCGTTGCGGGATGCAGGCGTGGCCGAGCCGGGCAGTCATCCGGTGACGGGATTTCTGGCGGTGTCGTCGACGGCGAGCACACAGATGATCACGCGGCTGAACTATAGCCTGTTGCTCGCCGTGGTGTTGTCGATCGGTGTGATTATCGCCGCCTTCCGGTCTTTCAGGATGGGCCTATTTGCCCTGATCCCCAATCTATTACCGATCTTCATTGCCGGCGCTGCCCTGGTGCTGCTGGGTCGCGGCCTGCAATTCACCAGCGCCATCGCCCTGACCATCGCCTTTGGCATCGCCGTCGATGACACGGTGCATTTCCTGTCGGCCTATACCGGCCGCCGGCGGCGGGGGCGCACACGGCTGGTGTCGATCCAAAGGGCCTATCGCCGAACCGGCCCGGCGATGGTGGCGACAACGGTCATTTTGTGCACCGGATTGCTGGTCACGCTGGTCAGCCAATTGCCGATGGTGCATTTGTTCGGCTGGTTGACCGCCTTGACACTGGCGGCGGCCTTATTTGCCGATATGATCCTGTTGCCGGCGATCCTGTTGGTCGTCAGCCGGCTGCAAAAGGAGACCGCCCAACCATGACAAGCAATGGACAGACATGGTGTGTTCGGCGGGCGCCAAGACTGATTGTCCTGCTTCTGGGCGGTCTTGTCGTCACAGGCGGTGTGGCGTCGGCCGCCAATATCCTGAAGTCCTTTGATGGGGCCTGGCGCGGCAAGGGCACCATCGTCATCGAAAATTCCGGCGGCGCGGAGGCCGTGATCTGCCGGACCAACGGCAAGGCGGCCGCCGACGGTAATTCGCTGACGGTGTCCGGCCGTTGTGGCGGCGGGGACTTTACCGGCACATTTTCGATCGCCATCAAGGCGGCCGGAGGCGGGCGCTTTACGGGGACCTGGAAAAGTCGTGGCCAGAAAGGCGGCAACGCGGCGATTAGCGGCCGGCAGCGGGGCAAGAGCCTGGTCTTTTCGATCCGGTCCAGCCAACCGGGCGGCGCGACCCGGCTATCGATCAGCGGGCTCTCCGGCGACCGGTTTCGCCTGCGCGCCAGCGGCGGGCGCACCGATGACGGCAAGGCGGTGGATTCCGTCGACATTTTGTTCAAGCGGCGCTAAGAACACGGCGAGACAAACTTCACCTGTCACCGACAGGGCTGGAACGCCGCCATGTTCGTATCGTTTTTCCATGAATTGAAGTCCGCCGGGGTGCCGGTCACCTTGCGGGAATATCTGACCTTGATGCAAGCCTTGGAGATGGACCTCGCCGAGCGGCGGGTGGAGGATTTCTATTACCTGTCGCGGTCCGCGCTCGTCAAGGACGAGACCAATCTCGACAAGTTCGACAAGGTATTTGGCCATGTCTTCAAGGGCCTGGACCTGATGGCCGATGCGGTGCAGGCGGAAATCCCCGAGGAATGGCTGCGCAAGATGGCCGAGAAATACCTGACCGAGGAGGAAAAGGCCGAAATCGAGGCGCTCGGCGGCTGGGACAAGCTGATGGAAACGCTGAAAGAGCGGCTGAAGGAGCAAAAGGGGCGGCATCAGGGCGGCAGCAAGTGGATCGGGACTGCCGGAACCTCACCATTCGGCGCCTATGGCTATAACCCGGAAGGTATCCGCATCGGGCAGGACGGCAGCCGTCATCGCCGGGCGGTGAAAGTATGGGACAAGCGGGAGTTCCGCGATCTCGACGACACGGTGGAACTGGGCACCCGCAATATCAAAATCGCGCTGAAGCGGCTGCGCCATTTCGCGCGCACGGGTGCCGCGGAAGAATTGGACCTCGACAAGACCATCAAGCACACCGCGCATCAGGGCTATCTCGACATCCATATGCGCCCGGAACGGCGCAACGCCGTGAAAGTGCTACTGTTTTTCGATATCGGCGGGTCCATGGACGACCATATCCGGGTGTGCGAGGAGCTATTTTCGGCGGCCCGGTCGGAATTCAAGACCATGGAATATTTCTACTTCCACAATTGCCTTTATGAGGGGGTGTGGAAATCGAACCGGCGCCGCCATCAGGAACGCATGCCGACCTGGGACGTGCTGCACACTTATCCCCACGACTACAAGATCATCTTTGTCGGCGACGCATCCATGAGCCCTTATGAAGTCACCTATCCGGGCGGCTCCGTTGAGCACTGGAACGAGGAAGCCGGCGCGGTATGGCTGATGCGGGTGCTTGATATCTACGCGAAGTCGGTTTGGATCAATCCGGTGCCGGAGAAGCATTGGGACTACACCCATTCGATCGGCATGATCCGCGAATTGTTCGGCGAGCGCATGTATCCGCTGACCGTGGAGGGCCTCGACAACGCCATGAAGGAATTGGCGCGGTAGGGAAGTTGGTCCCCACCGGCAAATCGTTTCGGAGGAAGAGGCGAGCCTGTTGCATAAGCCGCTCGAATTCTACGCCGCCGTTACACGCGATTACGAGATGGATGCACATTCATACTCAATGTCATTCCCGCGAAAGCGGGAATCCAGGGCCAAAATGTACGGCTTTTACTTGTAACCCTGGATTCCCGCTTTCGCGGGAATGACGGTCTCCCTTGTTGCGCTGAACAGGTTCAACGGCAATCGTGCGACCGGCGCGCACCTTCAAAGGACCGACATCATGGACTGGCAATGGCTCGCGCAGACCCTGGAATCCTTGCTCAAGCTGCGCTCCATTCCGTTCGCCATGAAGCTGTTTGAGGACAGGGCGGAGATGGAGGCGATCCCGCGGATCCGGCGGCCTGACGCGGTGCATACGCTGGACCAGGTGGTCGCCCAGGCGGCGCGGCTTGGGCGCACGGTGGGGATCACCGCCGATGATCTGGTCGGCGCCCAGTGCCGCGCGGTGGTGGGACTGGGCAACGCCAAGGATGCGGCCTGGAAGTCGGGCCGGCACATGGTCGGCGTATGGTTTGAGGACCAACCGGGCGCGGCGGCCCATCAGGCGGCCATGCATTGCGTGGAAGACGGGCAGTATGAAGCACTCGCGGTGTCGCCGCTGTCATCGGGGCGGCTCGATCCGCCGGATATCGCCTTGTTCTACGCCACGCCGGGGGCGATGATCTATTTCATCAACGGGCTGCAATGGTCCGGCTACAAGCGTTTCGACTGGTCGGTGGTCGGCGAATCCGCCTGCGCCGACAGTTGGGGGCGAGCATTGCGGCTGCGTGAACCGTCGCTCTCCATCCCCTGTTTTGCCGAG
Organism: Rhodobiaceae bacterium; assembly: GCA_965224185.1. Classification (GTDB taxonomy): domain Bacteria; phylum Pseudomonadota; class Alphaproteobacteria; order Rhizobiales. The sequence goes on from OZ245042.1 coordinate 4,093,440, forward strand.
CGGCGCTATGGCGGCGTGCTTGACGACGAAATGCTGATGGCGCTGCCGGTGGAACACCTGGACCAGGCGATCACCGGTATGCAGGCGCTCGCCAAGAACGGCTTCCGCTATCCCTTCGCCCAATACGGCATTCAACAGGACGTGCGCGCCGGCATGGCCGTGAGCTATCCGGATCGGAAATGATTGCAGCCGTCTATTGTGGGGGTCGATCCCCGAAATAACGCCCCGGCGTTGTTCCGAAGGCCTTGCGGAACATGGCTATGAAGGCGGAGGGGCCCTCGTAGCCGAGTTGGTCGGCGACGTCGTTGACCGGTTGGCCGTCGGCCAGAAATTCCAGGGCGCGCATGAGTTTCGCCTGCTGCCGCCAGGTGCGGAAGGTCATGCCGGTTTCCTGGCGGAAGCGGCGTTCGAAGGTGCGCGGCGAGACGGTGGCCGCGGCCGCGCAGTCATGCAGAGAACCGGGTGACGCGGGATCGTCGAGCAATCGTTCGGCAACGGCGCGCAGCTTCGCCGAGCCGGGAATCGGGAGGTGCAACGGTGCAATGCGCGAGGCGGCGATTTGGTCCACCAGGCAATCGGCGAGCCGGGCCTCGGCGCTTTCGGGCGTATAATCGCGCGGTCTTGCCAGAAACGTCACGATCAATTCGCGCAGTAACGGCGTGACCTGGACCACGCAGCACTGCTCCGGCAGGTTTCGATAGACGGCCATGTCCACATAGACGGTTCTCAGGCGGGACTCCGTTAGGCTCAGTACCTGGTGGACGATGCCGGGCGGCACCCAGACCGCCCGCTCGCGCGGTACCACCCAGGTCCCGTCATCGGTGGTTACCGACAGCGTCCCGGATATGGCATAGACCAATTGTCCGCGGGCATGGGAATGGCGGGCATTTATCGCGCCTTTTTCCCGATCCGCCGAAAATCCGACTACGGGCGGGTCGGCTGTGTCGTCGTGGGGCTGCAGGGTATCGGGATGGACCATTCGTCGCCTGTCGCTTGGAAGATATAATTTGTCAATATATCGCTAACACGACGTGCAGGCCAGGGTTATGTAGTTGAAAACTTGTCGCAGGAGCAACGCATTTGGCCCGCTTTACGCCATTCGGTGACGACGGAATTCGCTCTCCGGCCGCCATGCTGATTTTCATGTCGGGCGCCTGCTATTTCGCGTTCGCGGCCTGGTCGAACCTGCTCAACAATTTCGCCGTCGAAGAAATCGGCTTTACCGGCCGCGAGATCGGTATCCTGCAGTCGATCCGCGAAATTCCGGGCTTTCTGGCGTTTACCGCCGTGTTCGTGCTTTTGATCCTGCGGGAGCAGACCTTCGCCATCCTGTCGCTCCTGGTGTTGGGCGCCGGCGTTGCGGTCACCGGCTATTTCCCGTCGATTTGGGGCTTTTATTTCACCACCTTGATCATGTCGATCGGGTTCCACTATCACGAAACCGTCTTTCAGTCCCTGTCGCTGCAATGGCTGAAGAAGGACCAGGCGCCGCGGGTTCTCGGCCGCATCGTCGCGGTCGGCGCGTTCTCGCAACTGACCGCCTATGGCCTGATCTTCGTCGCCTGGAAATCGTTCGCCCTGTCATTCACGGCCGCCTATCTGATAGCCGGCGTGTCGACCATCCTGGTGGCCATCGTCTTGTGGTTCGCCTATCCGCATTTCAAGGAGGCGGTGCCGCAGCATAAGAAGGTGATCCTGCGCCGCCGTTACTGGCTCTACTATGCGCTGACCTTCATGGGCGGCGCGCGGCGGCAGATTTTTGTCGTCTTTGCCGGGTTCCTGATGGTGGAACGGTTCGGGTTTCACGTCCACGAAATCGCGGTATTGTTCATCATAAACTGCCTGATCAACATGGTGCTGGCGCCGAGAATCGGCGACTTCATCGCCCGTTTCGGCGAGCGGCGGGCGCTGACGCTCGAATATATCGGTCTGATCGGCATCTTCGGCACCTATGCCTTCGTGACCGATCCCTATGTGGCGTCGGCCCTTTATGTCGCCGATCATGTGTTTTTCGCCATGGCAATCGCCATGAAGACCTATTTCCAGAAGATCGCCGATCCGGCCGATATCGCGCCGACCGCCGCCGTGGCCTTTACGATCAATCACATCGCGGCGGTGGTGATCCCGGCCTTGTTCGGCCTGGTCTGGCTTTATTCTCCGACGATCGTCTTCCTGCTCGGCGCCGGAATGGCCGGGGTCAGCCTGGTGTTTGCGCGCCTGGTGCCGACCGATCCCCGGGCCGGCCACGAGGTGGTCTGGAAGAAACCGGCACCCCGGGGAGCACCAGCCGAATAGCCGTGGCGGCGTCACAAAGTGATCATTGGGCCTTGTCGCCGCCAAGGGTCGCCAATTCGCTGATGAAGTCCTTGATCCCCGGTCCGGATGTCGCCAGGAAGGGCAGGGGACGGCAGACGCTGATGGCGGCGATGCCAACCCTGGCCGTCAGCAGGCCGTTGATCACGCCTTCGCCGAGCCGGGCGGAGAGCCGGGCCGCGAGCCCCTGGCCGACCACCTGCTGGAGAAGCGCATCGCCGGCCGCCATGCCGCCGGTGATAGCCAGATGGGCGACGACGTGGCGCAACAGCGAAAAGAAGCCGAGTGCGCCCGGCCGGCCGCCGTAAAGGGCCGAAATCTGCCGGATCAGGCGGATGTTGGCGTAAATTACGAAGCCGATATCGACCAGGGCCCGCGGCGAAACAGCCGTTACCACCGACACCCGTTTGGCCGCCGACAGGGCGAGGGACCGGGCGCGGGCATCGAGATTGGAGAGCAATTCCCGCTCGCCGAGCAGGACCAGGTCGCGGCCGTCGATGATCTCGGTCATATGGCCGGCAAGGCGCGTCCGGCCGCGTGCCGTGTCCGGCCGCCCGTCATAAAGGGATTGCAGGTCGCGCAGGACGGCGAGCGCGTCGCGGCGATTGTCAATCGTGGCGGCATTCTCCGCCCGCCGGCGCAGGGAATCGATCCGCCGCAAGCGCGCCAGGCCGGCCAGTTCGCGGATGATGAAACCGAGCAGGGCCAGGCCGGCGACGCCGAGCAGGCCGAGGCCGATATAGCCGAGCCAGTCGTGCCGGGCGAACAGGTCACGGATCAATTGGTCGACGGCGAGGCCGATGGCGATGGAAATCAAACCGCCCAGGGCGGCGAAGAACCAGGCGCCCCAGCGCAGGCCGCGTTTCGGCGCTTCCAGGCGCGCTTCGGCTTCCACCGAACCGGGATCGACCGGTAGATCGGTACCCGATTCCCGGCCGAATTGCGGATCGAAGTCGGGGACCGTCTCGGCCACTTTGACAGCGCTGTCGTCGAGGCGGAAGGCGGCGGGTTTGCGCGGCGCGGCCGTCATTGCAATTTGTCTCCGAGCAGGAATTGCAGCCCCCTGTCGAGCCGGATATGGGGCAGGGACAATGTGGTGCCCTCGGCCGTGCGCTCCAGGCTCGGCGGGCGAAACCGCATGAAGCGCAGATCGACATGCGGCGCCGCGGTCGCGGTGTCGGACGGATCGTCGGCCGGGAACAGGTCATCGGGCGCGTCGGGCAGGTCACCTGGAAACAGGGCGATTTCCGTGTCGCCGTCGAAATCCTCGCCGTTGACGGTTTCGCCGGGCAGCGGCGTGCCGACGATCGACGGCAGATCGTTGCCGCCCTTGCCGGCGATCGCCTCGCGGGTGGCGCGGATGGCGGCCATCGCGATGACGTCGACCTCGGCGCCGGCGAAGCGGGCGCGGGCAATGGCTTGCTTCACCAGCCGGGTCATCAGCCGTTGCAGGCGCTCGTGGCCCTCGTGATGCAGGTGGTCGGCCTTGGTGGCGGCGAACAGGATGCGGTCGATGCGGCGGCTTAAAATGGAGGCTAGCCAGGACCGGCGGCCGGGCCGGAAACAGCGCAGGATTTCCGTCAACGCGGTTTCCAGGTCGTGCAGGGCGGCCGGGCCGGCATTGAGCGCCTGCAGGGCGTCGACGAGCACGATTTGCCGGTCGAGGCGGGCAAAATGATCGCGAAAGAAGGGGCGCACAATATGGGTCTTGTAGGCTTCGTAGCGGCGTTCCATCAAGGCCCACAGGGATTCGACCGGTGCCCGGCCGCGAACAGGCAGGTCCAAAGGTGCGAAGGTGAGAGCGGGGGACCCCTCCAGGTCGCCGGGCATCAAGAACCGACCGGGCGGCAGCGTCGACAGGGCATGGGCATCGGTACGGCAGGCGATCAGGTAGGCACGAAAGGTCTCGGCCAGGGTGCCGGCCGCGGCCTCGTCGGCCGGGCCGGACGGATCGACGCCCGCGAGCGCGGCCCGCCAGTCTTTCGCCAGGTCGCGGCGGTTTGGCAGATCGGAAAGCTGTAATGCCTCGCGGGACCAGGTGGCGAAGTCCTTGGCAAGCAAGGGCAGGTCGAGCAGCCACTCGCCGGGATAGTCGACAATATCGAGATGCAGTTTGCCGCTGCCCAGGGCGCGGCTGAAATAGGACGCCGATTCATAGCGGATGGTCAGCCGGATCTCTGAGATCTGCCGGGTCGATTGCGGCCAGGTGCGATCGGTGAGCAGCTTTTCCACATGGGCTTCATAGTCGAAGCGCGGCACGGCGTCGTCGGGCTGGTGCTCCAGGCGGGCATCGGCGATGCGTCCCTGCGCCCACGGATCGAACAGGGGCAGGCGGCCGCCATGGATGAGATTGTGCAACAAGGCGGTAATGAAAACGGTCTTGCCGGACCGGGACAGGCCGGTAACGCCAAGGCGTACCGTCGGCGTGGTCAGGCCGACGGCGAAATCATAGGCATTGTCAAAAGCAATCCGCGCGTCATCGGAAAACGTGGTCAGTTTCAAGAAGCAATCCTTTCCGGGCCTTCATGTAAGCGCGCGAAAGGCTTATGGCAATTGACGCTGCTGCCAAGTGCTACGGAGACGCGAGATCCCGCGGCTTGACAAAAGCGGTCAAACGACCGGAACCGGGGGCAATATCTGCCCAATTTTCGATTGAAAACTCAAATACGGCATAGGCCGCGGTCGGAAACTTGGCAATCATGTCGGCGGCGATGGGCCCGGTCCTGGTCTCCGCCAGGCACAGTGCCGTTTCCTCGGTGGCCGGATTGTGACCGATAACCATCAGGGTCGACGCGGTACCACCATAGTCGCGGATCAGTCCGACATAATCCTGTTCGGAGCCGTCATAAAGGGCATTCAGGAGGCCGATATTCGCTTCGCCATAAAGCAACGGCAGGATATGGGCCAGGGTCTCCCGGGTGCGCCTTGCCGTCGAACACAGGATCCGGTCGGGATCGAGGGCGTTGTCGGTTAAGGTGCGGCCGACCAGCGGGGCGGCTCGGTTGCCGCGATTGGAGAGCGGACGATCGAAGTCACGCAGGCCGCCCACCTCCCAGTCGGACTTGGCATGGCGAAGCAGTATGAGACGCACCATGGCCCTCCACTATTCCTTCGGTTCAATGATGGCCGGTGACCGGCAAACCTGCAAGTGTCGAAATCACGAACTTGAAGAGACCGGATTTCCTGTTGGACGTGAATTTCAAAAAAAATCAACGCCGTTGCCGGACGCGGTCTGTCGGTGCGGAGGTTGTCAGGCGGCCTTTTGCGCCACAGCCCAGACCACGCGACACGGGGTACCGTCATAACCGGAACTCGGGCGGGCGCTGAATTCCGGCGGATCGAACAAGCCCGATCCGTGCAGCAGCGCTGTAAGTTCCGCTTCGTCGTAATAGGCGTAGAACCGGTCCAGCCTGTCGCGGGCCTCGCCTTCGCCGCTTTTCACGCCCATGGCGAACAGGCCGCCGGAGCGCAAGGCGGCGGCGATGTTGTTCAGTATCCCGGGCAGGGCGGCGCGCGGCGCGTGATGCAGGCTGCAGGAGGCCCAGACCAGATCGTAGGCGTCGCGGTCGGCGAGGTCCTCAAACCGCATGACCTTGACGTCGAGGCCGGTTCGGGCAGCGGCTTCGGCGGCAATTCCGGGGGCGCCGTCGACGGCGGTGACATTGAAGCCGCGGGACGCGAATTCGGCGGCCGCCCAGCCGCCACCGCAGCCAAGATCCAGGACGGCGGCACCTTCGGGCAGCTTTTCCACCAAGGCGATAAGGATCGCGTGATCGGTGTCATAGGCCGATCGTTCAGCATAGTCGGCCGCGTGGTCGTTATAGAAAGATAGCGTGACTTCGTCGGCGCCAGTCTCGGTCATAATTTTCACCAGACTTTATTGTTCCGTTCGAGACTATCCAATCCAAGGCGTCTGTGTCATCCCGTGCGCCGCGCGGCACGCGGTGATGCACTGCAGACACAGGATCTGGCAGTTCGGTTCGGCGTTTCAGGGGCGAGATCCCGCGTCTGCATAGCAGCATTTCATGCCGCAATGCGCGCGGGATGACAACGGGTATCGTATTAGGGTCCTGACCCTAGATAACGCAGAATCACGATGGCCTACCGACCGTCACGGCGCGCCATGAAGGCGAGCTTCTCGAACAGGTGCACATCCTGCTCGTTTTTTAGGAGCGCGCCGTGCAGCGGCGGGATCAGCTTGGCAGCCTTGTTCTCGCGCAGGATTTCGGGATCGATGTCCTCGTTCAACAACAGCTTGATCCAGTCGAGCAGTTCCGATGTCGACGGTTTCTTCTTCAGTCCCGGCACGTCGCGAATGTCATAGAAAACCGACAGCGCCTCGTTGAGCAGGCGTTTCTTCAGATCCGGGAAATGCACGTCGACGATGTCGGACATGGTCTCGTGATCGGGGAATTTGATGTAGTGGAAGAAGCAACGACGCAGGAAGGCGTCCGGCAGGTCTTTCTCATTGTTGGAGGTGATCATGACGATCGGCCTCTGGCGGGCCTTTATCGTCTCGCCGGTCTCGTAGACGAAGAACTCCATGCGGTCGAGTTCCTGCAGCAGGTCGTTGGGGAACTCTATGTCGGCCTTGTCGATTTCGTCGATCAGAAGCACCGGGCGGGTGTCGGAAACAAAGGCTTCCCAGAGTTTGCCGCGCTTGATGTAGTTGGCGATGTCGTGGACCCGTTCGTCGCCGAGTTGGGAATCGCGCAGGCGGGAGACGGCGTCATACTCGTACAGGCCCTGTTGCGCCTTGGTGGTCGACTTGATGTGCCATTCGATGATCGGTGCGTCGATGGCCTTTGCCACTTCCTGGGCGAGCACGGTCTTGCCGGTGCCCGGCTCGCCCTTGATCAGCAGCGGGCGCTCCAGGGCGATGGAAGCGTTGACCGCGATCTGCAGGTCCTCGGTGGCAATATAATCGGCGGTTCCTTGAAAACGCATTCATCGATCTCCGTTCGTGTCGGCGGCGAACCTAATCGGCCGGTCCGAGGAAGGCAAGCGCCGGCTGCGCATGCCTGATGGTCAGGCCCGGTGCCCGGCAAATATTGCCCTTGTGGCGGTAAGAGCTGCCGAAGAAAACGGCAAGACTTCGTTTACGAATTCGTTTAACCGGCTGTTATTGTTGCAGCTTTACAAGGAAGGAATGATGGCACGCACCTTGCGACCGTTGCGCACGAAGTGTCGGGTGAGAAGCGCCCGATCGATGAGAGAGGAAAAGTGGTATGGGTATTTTCGGCGCTCTCAACGCAGCGGTCTCCGGCTTGCGTGCGCAGTCCTTCGCGCTGGAGAACATCGCGGGTAATATCGCCAATTCACAGACGACGGCGTTCAAGCGCGTCGATACGTCGTTCGCCGACCTGGTCGGCAATTCCGTCGCCAATGTCCGTCATCAGACATCGGGAACCGTGCTCGCCATGGCGCGGGCCACAAACACGGTGCAGGGGGCGATCGAGGCCAGCGGCGTGAAGACATTCATGGCGATCAATGGTGACGGCTATTTCGCCGTGCAGAAGAAGACGGCGGACTTTAACGGACAGGCGGTTTTCTCCGGCAACGACCTTTATTCCCGCCGTGGCGATTTCACGCTCGACAAGCAGGGCCACTTGGTCAATGGCGCCGGTCATTACCTGATGGGCCGCCTGGTCGATCCGGCGACCGGGAACGCGATCGGCGGCACTCCGGAAGTCATCCAGATTGGTAACGATTTCCTGCCGGCGGAGGCGACGACGGAAATAACATATCGCGCCAACCTGCCGAGTTCGCCGCTGACGAATTCAGGAGATGAATTTTTAGATGGCGGCTTGATCGGCGGGGATATTCTGGAAGCCGATGAGACGACCTTCTTCGACACAACGATTTCCGGCGGTGCGATCACGACCTATGATGCCAACGGATCTCCGGTAAATGTGCAGATGCGGTGGGCGAAGACGACCGACACTCCCGATACATGGAACCTCTACTACATGAGTGATTCCGATCCGGCTGATCCCCTCGTGGATCCGAAGTGGACTTTGGCGACTACCGGCGGCTCCGCAATTGACTTTGAATTTGATCCGGACGGTTCATTGAGCTCACCGGCTGGCACCAATGTTGTTATCGACACTCTTACAGTCAATGGCAACAATCTCGGCGACATTACCTTCAACTATGGTGCCGGCGGCTTGACACAGTTCGATGATCCGAGCGGCGTCGCGCAGATCACGTCGTTCGACCAGGATGGCAATGCGCCGGGCGAATTGATTGATATCGCGATTTCCGATTCCGGGCGTATTGTTGGCCACTACACCAACGGCAAAGCGATCGAGATCGCGGAAGTTCCGCTGTTTTTCTTCAATGCCGATTCATCGCTGAAGCGGGTTGATGGCAGTGCCTTCATGGCGACGCAGGAATCGGGAATTCCGATTATCGGCGCCAACGGATTGATCGTTGGCGGGGCACTGGAAGCCTCGAATACCGATATCGCCGACGAATTCTCCAAGCTGATCGTGACCCAGCAGGCCTATTCGGCGAATACCAGGATCATTTCGACCTCCGATGAAATGTTACAGGAAGCGCTCGCCATGGTCCGTTAGTGACTCGCGACACATGAAACCCGGGCCGGTGGCACGCCGGCCCTGAACTAGGGGAAGACCCATGGGCCTCTCGGCCAGCCTCTCCACCGTATTGACCGCGCTGCATTCCACGCAGCGCGGTCTCGACGTTGTTGCCGGTAACATCGCCAACGCGGATACAGCGGGATATACCCGCAAATCCCTGTCGGTGATGAACATCACATCCGGCCTGAAGGCGTCAATCGGCGTGCGCGTGGCCGGGGTTCAGCGGGAAATCGATCTCTTTGTGCAGACCCAGTATCGGGAGAGCCTGGCGGCGGTAGCCTATTCGAATGTGCGTGCCGACTATTCCAGCCGCCTTGACGAAATGTTCGGCCGGCCCGGCGAGATCACCGCGTTCGATAGTTATGTCAATGCGTTTACCGGTTCGCTGGAGACGTTGTCGACGACGCCGGAAGATCCGACGGCGCGGACGGGCGTGATCAACGAAGCGATGAGCCTTGCCCAGCGGCTGCAGGCGATGTCCAGCGAAATCCAGACAATGCGTGCCGATGCCGAGCAGGGACTGGCGGACGGGGTGAGCCGCATCAACGAACTGCTGCAGAACCTGGAATCGGTGAACAGCGCGGTCGTCACCGGCGGTGCCGGCACCATGCCGCCGCCCGACATGCTCGACGACCGCGACCGCATCATCACCGAACTCTCCACCTATATGGATATTCGGGTGCTTGATCACGCGGACAACTCCGTCACGGTGATGACCCAGTCCGGCTTCGTTCTGTTCGACCGCACCGCGGCGTCGCTCGGCTTCGATGCGCGGCCGGTGGTATCGGCCAACGCAACCTGGTCGCGGGATCCGGCGGAACGGGAATTGGGTACGATCACCCTCAACCCGGGCAGCCCTAACAGTGTCGATCTGATCGCTAACGGGGCCTTCCGCTCCGGTGCGCTCGCCGGGCTGATCAACATGCGTGACAATGTGTTGGTCGATGCGCAGGCGCAGCTCGATGAATTCGCCCACACCATGGCCCTGGCACTGTCCAACAGGACGGTTGACGGGGTGGCGGCGACCGTCGGCGCCCAGGACGGGTTCGATCTCGACATCAACGACATGCTGGCCGGCAATGAGATCACGCTGACCTATGCGAGCGGTGGGACCAGCCAGACGGTGCGGTTCCTGCGGGTCGACGATCCGAGCAAGCTGCCGCTTGATGATTCGGTGACGGCCGATCCCAATGACCAGGTCTTCGGTATCGACTTTTCCGGCGGCACCGGATCGGTGGTGACGCAGATCGCCACGGCGTTAGGCGCGTCCTTCACCGTCAGCGACGAGGGCGGCGGGGTGATCCGCATTCTCGATGACGGCGCTGCCGGGACCATCGATATCGATGGATTGAGCGCCTCGGTGACCAATACGGTGCTCACTGACGAAGGCACGGCGCTGCCGCTCTTCGTCGATGGCGGACGCGGCAATGCGCCCTATACGGGCAGTCTCGACGGCGAGCCGCAGAAGATCGGCATTGCCGGGCGGATCACGGTCAATCCGGATCTGATTGCCGACTCTTCGAAACTCGTCGTCTTCGAAACCGGGCCGGATACGCCGTCCGGTGACGCTACCCGGCCGAATGATCTGCTTGCCCGGCTGACCGATACGACGTTTGCCTTTTCGCCGGAGACCGGGATCGGCGGTGGCGGCGCGGCCTATACGGGTACGGTCGCTTCGTTTGCCCGGCAAATCATCTCCCATCAGGGAAGCCAAGCGGCCAATTTCGATCGTCTGGCCCAGGGGCACGAAGTGGTCAGCAACGGCTATCGGCAGCGTTTGGAGGAATCGTCGAAGGTCAATGTGGACGAGGAGATGGCGCATCTGGTGCGGCTGCAAAACGCCTATGCGGCCAATGCCCGGGTGATGAGTGTGATCGACGAAATGATGCAAACCTTGTTGGCGATTTAGTCCACTAATTGTCCACGGATCCTAAAGTTTGAGTGTTGATCGATGAGTATTTCGCCCACCGGAACCACATCCCCGTTCATGGTCGCACGCCTGGCCGAGATGCGCCAGCAGATGACCGAGTTGGAAGAGCAATTGGGCACCGGCCGGCGCGCCAGCACCTATGGCGGCCTCGGGCGGGAGCGCAATCTGGACATCGCCTTCCGCCAGCGCCTCGGCCAGATCCAGTCGTTTCAGCAGACCATCGGCCTGGTGGGCTTGCGGATGAATGTGCTCAACGATGTCTTTTCCGGCCTGACCGACCTGCGGCAGGAGGCCAAGAATGTCATCGATATCAATAATTTCCTGATCCAGGCAGATGGCCACACCCAGGCGCAGACCAGCGCCTCGATCACGCTGCGTGAGACCATCGGTCTCTTAAACAGCGAAGTTGCCGGCCGCTACATGTTGTCCGGTCGCACCGTGGAAACGCGGCCGGTGGTGGAATTCGATACCCTGTTCAAAGGGACCGGCACCATGGCCGGCCTGACGCAGGTCATCGACGAGCGCCGCCAGGCCGATCTCGGCGCCACCGGGCTCGGCCGGTTGGACCTCAGTATTGCGGGCACTACGGTGACCCTGGCGGAGGACGCCGTCAGCCCGTTCGGATTCAAAATCGATGGCGTGGTGTCGACCCTATCGAATGTGACGATCACCGGTCCGGCCGGCGCGCCGGCGACCTTCGATGCGGATTTTACCGGCCAGCCGGTGTCGGGCGAAACCATCCGGGTGCATCTGTCGATGCCGGACGGTTCGACGACCGACATCGAACTGAAGGCCGACCCGGCAGGCATCAATCCGAATACATTCGCAATCGGCGCGACGCCCGCCGACACGGCGGCCAATTTCCAGGCGGCTTTGGACACCGCCCTGCAGGAGGCGGCGGATACGAAATTGCGATCGGCCTCGGCGATGGCCGCCGGCAATGACTTTTTCGACACCTATCAAGGCAATCCGTCGCAGCGGGTTGACGGGCCGCCCTTCGACACGGCGACGGCCCTGCGTGACGGCAGCGCCGACACGGTCGCCTGGTATGTGGGCGACAATTCCGCCGATTCGCCGCGAACGGGCGTGGCGGCGCGGATCGATACCGGAACGACGGTCGGCTATGGCGTGCGCGCCAACGAGGAGGGGATGCGCTTCATGGTGCAAACCCTTGCCGTCTTCACCGCCGAAACCTTCACGCCGGGCGACACCACCGACAAGTCACGCTACCAGGAACTGGCCGACCGGGCACGCGCCGCCTTGGATGTGCCGGACAATGTCCAGTCGGTGGAGCAAATCCATATCGAAATCGCCTCGATCCACAAGACCGTCGATAACGCACGACAACGCCACATATCGACGGCCGGATCGCTTACCAGCATGATCGAGGAGATCGAGGGGGTCGACCTGCAGGAAGTGGCGGCCAAGATGCTGACGCTTCAGACCCGCATGCAGGCGACCTATGAGGCAACGTCCATGTTGCTTAACCTGTCACTGGTCAACTACCTCTGATCCGCGGCATTCGGCGCAGATTTCCTTCCCTCCAATCCGCTTGCCGACGTCGGCCCGACGATCGGCGGCCGTTCCCAAATCGTCCTGCCGGCCACACTCCGCGCCGGGATTCCTGAATTGTGGCCGTGCTCCCGATGGGCGCCATGAGCTTGTTAATTATTGTTCATACGCTAGTATTAATACGTATAAAGACCTATGCACAGCATAATTTCGGGAGGGGAGCATGAAAGCTGGTCTTGCCTTTGCAACGGGTTTTGTTGGCCTATCGATGTTAACGGTGCCGGCCCTGGCCGGTAATATCACCCAATGTACATCGACCATAACCTCAATACCGGTCTCACTGACGATAAAGGGCGTCCACTGTCTGAAGAGCGATTTGCAAACCGGTAAGGCAACGGGATTTGCCATCCGCATCAACAGGGATGATATCACGGTCGATCTGGGCGGGTTCAGGATTTTAGGAACAGCCGGTTCGAATACGACCACATCCGGCATTCTTGCAACCAACAAGAAGAACATCACCGTCCGCAACGGCACGGTCGAGGGATTCTATCGCGGGGTCTATCTGGATGAGAGCGGCGGCGATAATACCGGACTATTGGTCGAGCATATTCACGCCGTCCGGAATACGTTTACCGGTATTCAGGCGGAAGGCGAGGGTATCGTCATACGCAAGAACAGGGTGGAAGAAACCGGACCCGGCGACCAATCGGCGGTGGCCTATGCCATCTACCTGAATTCCTGCAAGGATGTCCTGGTCGCCAAGAATTTCATCTCCAATGTCACGGAGTCGAACACCTCGGCGGGAGTCCGGGCACAAAATTGTCCGGAAACGGTGATTAAGAAAAATGTCATCTTGAACACCAATACCGCTTCCCAAAAGTTCGGCATTCAAGTGCTCAATACCGGTGATTTTCTGCTGGTCGCCAACAAGATCCTAAATACCATTGCCGGTACGACGGGTCTGAGAGCGTCAACCGGCGCCGATGCATCCTGCGTTGGTAACATCGTGAAGAATTACACGAACCTGCATTCCACATGCGCCGACCTGGACAGCAACCTGCACTTCTGAATCGTTGCTCGGCAGTTTCGACGCCCGGTCTCACCAAGGCCGGGCGTTTATCGTGTCTGGCTGTTGGTATGATACCAAGGACGGTATCAACCCGCCGAGCGCAGGCCCTCGGCGAGGATGCGGTTGATGTTGATGATGGAGGTCAATGTCTGCGGCTTGGGATCGGCGAGGGCGTCGAACGATTGCCGGAACACGAACAGGCCGAGATTGGCCATGTTCTGCTTGATTTCGGCGGGAATCGGATTGTCGGTGTCGGTCGCCGAAGCCACCAGGATGGTCCATAATTTACGATTATAGGTGACCGCATCGTCGAGCGTTTGCGGGTGTTCGTCCCATTTGTTGACAACACTTTGCAGGCGGGTCGCCGCCTTCATCAGCAAGCTGGCTTCCAGCTCACGGGGAGGGACTGTCGCTTGGCTTGTTTTTTGGTATGCTTCCGCCGCCTGATTGTACATTGCCGATTAACTCACTTTCGTACTCAATTAACTTCTTGGCCTCTCGCAAGGCTTTATAGAGCGAATTACTTAATATATAATTGCTGATCCTGGTTAGATAAGGAAGTGTACTTGGTGCGGCCTGAAGAATATCATTTATCAGTTCGAAGTACTGATCGCTGATCTTGTTAATATCCTGAGAGAGATACATAAGTTGAACGGCCAAATAAACCTGCTTTGCAGGAGTATTAGCCGTTTCCGGTGTAAATATATCTTTTTCCCGCAAAATCGGGGCGCTGCCCTCAATGTAAAGGCGGGTCCGTTGATTGTCGTTGGTGATGACCGACTCGCCGATAATGATCCGTTCGCCGGGTTTCAACTCGACTTTCAGCGCCATGGACCTTCCTCCAACCGCTTTGTACCGCCAATGCGGCAAGATAACGCAATTGCCGGATCAATGTAGCAGGAATCGGCGAATTGCCGTCGGTTTTATATGCGCTTCTATCCTTGCGTTCGTCTGGCGGGGATAGGGCTATGAGAACAGACGCAAGACAGATTGGTCGGCTTCGGCAGCGAACGACAAGGCAGTCGACGACAATTGCTGACGGGTCTGCAGGGCGAGCATGTTGGCGCCTTCCTCGTTGACGTCGGCCAAGACCAGCATGTCGGCGCCGACTTCCAGGGTGTTGATAAAGGCCATGGTAAAGTTCTGCCGGTTTTCGACCACGGTCAAATGGGTGCCGAAGGCGCTCGCCTGATCGCGGATGGTGTTCAAGGCAGCCTTCAATTTATCAGCCACCGCGGTGATGGCGGTATCGGTCGCCAGGCCGGAATCGGTGGCGTCGACCGCCACGCCCGCGCCTGGGGTGACAAAGTCAACGGCGGCGAAATTGTCGTTGGTGCTGGTCAAGGTGACATCGACCTGCGATCCGATCGTAACGTTGCCGGTCCCGGTATTGAACGTTGCCGATACGCCGTTGTAGCGGTTCAAAAAATCGAGCATGTCCTGAACCGTGGTCGTCACGTCGACTTCCAGTGTTCCGAGTTGATAGCCATTGCCGTCGGTCAGGGTCAGGACATCTCCGGACCGGTATTCGCCGCTCGTCACCAGCGTGTCGGTGGTGGCGGAAAACAGGGTCGCGGTCACGTCGGCGATGATCGCCGCGGCGGCCGTGTTGTTATAGAGATCGAAGCTGGACGACGCGGTGATGTTCAACGTGCCCGTGGTGCTGTCGAAGGATGCGTCGGCGCCGGAAAATCCGTCGACGAAATCGACCAAATCCTGGACCGTGGTGGTGGCGGTGACGGTGAGGCCGGTTCCCTGAACCGCGTCGGCGCCGTCGCGGAACTCGATCACGTCGCCAATGGTGAAGCCTGCATTGTCGGTGAGCAGGGAGGCGGGTTTCAAGGTTTCGCCGCCGCCATCCAGAAGCGTCGCTGTGCCGGTGCCGCCGGCAAGGGTGAATGAGGCGGCGCCGTCGATTCCCGTCTCCAGCCTCTGCAGGTCGAGACCGGTGGTCAATGTAGTGTCCGTGTAGTCGACCGCGGAAATGGTCAGCTTGGACGTGTTGTCGGAGTTGAAATAGACGATAAGATCGTTTCCGATGCCACCGAGCAAATTCTTCCCTTTGTAGCTGGAATCCCTGGCGATATCTTCGATCTGCTTCAACAAAGTATTGTAATTCTCCGCGTATTGCTTGCGGTCGAGCTGATTTTGGGTCTGTAGTGCCTGGCTGGTCAGGGCCCGCGCCGACTCGACTAGATTGATGATCGCGTCTACGCCGTTGCCGGCCGCCTTGATGGTCTGCACGGCCTGGCCCACATCGTCGAGCAGGTTGGATAAGTCCTTGGCCCGGTTGGACAAATGTTCCGACGTGAAGAAGGCGTTCGGATTGTCGAGTGCCGAATTGACCTTTTTGCCGGTCGCCAGGCGATCCTGAGTACGGCTCAAAAGACTGGCGGTGCGCTGCAGGGACAGAAGGTTCTCGCGCACCGAACTGGTTAAGACAATATCGCTCATGAGATGCTCCCCGCCAGGATCGGCCGCCGGACGAGGGCCGGCGGCCGATGATTAACGAATTCCGGGAGCCACAATCATTTGTTAACCCTAATGTTTGGTTAATCCGAGCAGGGAGACAACGCCGGAATTGGCGGAATGGAGGGCGCCGGGAGCGGGTATGGGGATAGACGGCGAACAGGGCGGGAATTTGCGGCGCGTTACGGTGGTCGGCGCCGCTTGGTTGGTCGGCGGGCAACGGTTTCCGCGCAAAAAAAATGGCGGGGCCGAAGCCCCGCCAAAAAGTGCCGTTCAGGCTGTCGCTTAGAACAAGCGCAGCACCGCCTGGTCGGCCTGCGAGGCCAGCGACAGAGCTGTCGTCGACAGCTGCTGACGGGTCTGCAGGGCCAACATGTTGGCGCCTTCCTCGTTCGAGTCGGCCAGAACCAGATTGTCCGCACCAATGGTCAAGGTGTTGATCATCTCGGCGGTGAAGTTGTTCCGGTTTTCAACGATCGACAGGTTGGAACCGAAGGCGGAGGCCTGCGACCGCAGGGTCACAAGCGAATCGCGCAGGGATTCCAGCCGCGAATCGATCGCCGAGTCGCTGGAGAACTCCGAAGCGTCGGCAACGCCGATGCCCAGGTTGGCGGTGTTGATGGCACGCACGTTGCCATCCGCATCCTTGGCCTGGATATCGATCGTCGAGGTCGCGGTTTCGTTGAAGGTCAGCTTCAGGTTGTCGCCCGCCAACAGGTTGATGCCGTTGTAGGACGAGTCATCGGCCAGTTTGTCGAGCTGATTGCGCAACTCGTTGAACTGGTTGATGAGGTTGCGACGGACGGTGTTACCGCCGGTGTCGCTGGTGCCTGTGGAACCGTCGATCCCGTTGGTGCCGACACCCGTCGTGGTCATGTCGGTCGTCGAGATATTCTTGATCCGCAGCTGACCATTGTCATTGCTGGCGCTGACCTTGCCGATCAGGTCGGCATGGGCATTGATCTCAGTGACCAACTCATCGACAGTCTTCAGAACCGTGGCGTCCGTGCCGGTGGCATTGCCGCCGGCGACTGGATCAGCAAAGCCCGGAGCCGTGTTTGCCGAAGGCGTGGTACCACCGGCTGTGAAGGCATCGACCGTCACAGTGCTGGAGCCGGCTACATCTGCTGTGAAGGTAAGCTTGCCGCCACCATCATCGCCGACCGTGACAGCAACGTTGTTAGCCGCCAATTGAGTATTCGCGGCTGCAGCAAACTCATCGATATCGATGCTACCATCGGCATTGGTATCATCGGCTACCGTAAGGCTAACAGTGTGCGAATTGGTTCCGTCGGAGACGTCGAAACCATAGGTTTCATCGCCGTCCGCGACGTCCAAGTCGGTGTAGGCATTGTCAGCCGTGACAACGGCGGCCGTCGACGTATCCGTGCCGTTACCCACCGTGGCCAACAGGTCGATGCTGACACCCGTCGCACCGACTTCACCGCCGGTGAAGTTGATCGACTGCTGGGTGGTCGCCGCCTGAAGCGTGGTCTCGTCAAGAGCGTAGGAGGTCGCGTTGAACGACTTGTCCTGGCGCGCCTGACGGGCGGTGGCCTGCATGGACTCGATGGTGTTGGTGATTGCCGACAGACCGTTATCGGCCGCTTCCAGGGTCTTCATGCCGTTGGACATGGAATCCAACAGGGCCGAAAGATCGTTGGCACGGCTGTTCAGGGCTGCGGAGGTGAAGAAGTTCGTCGGATTGTCGAGGGCCGAGTTCACTTTTTTACCGGTCGCCAGACGATTTTGCGTCTTGGACATCATGGCGGCGGTGTTTTGGAGGGAAAGCAGGTTTTGGCGTACACCTGCAGATAGAGTTACGTCAGACATTATCAGGTTCCTTTCTGGTCCCAATACTCGATACACATCGTCTCTTTCTGAAACGACGCCGCCACCTTTGCCAGGAAGGTCCTAATCGAATGTTAAATCGGCGGGAAATTGAATTAATTGATGGCGAAGCTTGCAGCGTGGTAAACGCAGTATTGCGGAACTATAACCAATTGAAGAAAAATTCTAATAATTGCCGGATTGACTTATCAAGGCTTCGGAAATGGCTTCCGTGTCGGCCCCATCTTGGTTACCGGATGGCGCATTCCGCGGCAGTCTTAACAATGGGTTGCCGCGGCAAGTGTCCGATTTCGGGACGGTCTTGCCGGCGGGGCGGGATGCAATTTCGGTTGGTAGGGAAGGTCGGCGGCGCAGTGCCGCCGGAGAAGGGAAGCCGGCTATCGGCCGGCATCTGATTTAATCCACTAAGCCGTGCGGTCGAGGGGATTGGTGTCCGCGTCGGGACCGCCGGCATGGTCGTCGGCCTCGTTCATGGTCGCCACATAGGCGCGCAGCTTCAACAAGGTGTCGGTGGGGATTTGCTGCACCACTTCGCCGGACTGCGTGTCGATATCCCGGTAGACGAAAGAGTTGGAATGGTCGTCCCGGTCGACACGGCGACGGACTTTTGGTTCCCTGCTGTCGCGATGGTCAGTAGGGTGCGGGTCGCTTTCCCGCGCGCGCCTGCGGCCGGCGGCATTTCCGTCTTCGGTCTCACTGCTCGGCCGCACTGCGGCGGCGATCGGCAAGTCGGTTTGCGTGGTCTGCTCCCGGTTTTCCACGGCCCGCGGCGCGGCCGGGGCGGTGAAGGTGGGCAGGGATCTGACAGCTCCGATATCCATGATGCCCTCTCCTTGGGCCTATTCGTCGAACAAATTGTCGAATTCCCGATTTACACGAGATTTCGGAGAACAAAATAACGGGTACAAGTAAAAATATGCGCAAGGAAATGATTACAATTCTAGCTACTGTAACGGAAAATACGGATATACCTGCTTTGGGCGGCAAAACGTCCGTGAGTTGGACGTTGTTCGGGTCGCCACGCGAATTATTCTTGCGCGGGAGTAAAGAGCGGGGAGAGGGTGAAAGAATTATGCCTGTGCCGGGCGGGCCGGGAATCTGCTACGCGTTGCGCCTAATCAGGTTCAGTACGACTGTGTGACTTGAATTGGTATATCTATTTTTTGTCGCGGCACGCGTTAATGACGGGCCGACTGGTCCGTTCTCAATAAGTCCCGTCAGGCCGGGCCTCTACAAATTGCGATCGCAGGCGATACCGCTGGCGGTGCGCTCGGTTTGTGGCCTTAGATCACCCGACCGCCCATAGCTGGACGCGGTTTCTTTATTGCCGACGGCCTCGGCAACGGTTTTCAGGATGTCCTCGGACGCTTCACGGGCGGTCGCCAGCACGGCCATGTTGATCTGCAAAAGGGCGCGGAACTCCACATGGCGCCGTTGCATGGCCTCGATGATATCGGGCGCCAGCCTACCGAGGGACACCGTATTTGCCCGCGCCACGTTCATGGCCTCCACATAGCGGTTGGCAAGGTCGGATTTTTTCGGTTGCAGGTCGCCGGCTTCCAGGAGCTTGCCGGCGCGCACCATTTCGGTTTCGGTCTCCAGCAGGGCGATGAGGTCATCCATGGTCGTCATGATGCGCCCGCAGAACGCTTCGACAGCGGCCCGGTCGGTGAAGGTTTCCGTCTTTTCGGTGGTCTCACCGGATTGCGCGACGGGGTCGGCGTTGGTCATCCATTTGCCTCCTGAAGGGCGATCAGCTCGGCCCTGACGGCGTCGGCGATGCCGATGCCGCCCGCCTCGGCGATCGAGCGGGCATATTGTTCCACCAGCATGCCGCGCCAGGTCGATTCGGCCTGGCCATTGTTCAGGCCGTTTTGCTGCAAATCGGTAAACATCGACTTAAGCATGGTGTTGAGATAGACCGCCTCGAAGTCCCGGGCGGCGGTTTCCGGATCGCCGTTGGCCGCCACGCCGAGCGGCAGCGACGGGGCGCCGGGCCCGGTCGCGTGGCCAGGGCGGATGCCGGTGGGCGCGGCCGTTGCCGGCATGGCAAGCACGGGGAAATGGGTCATGTTATCCATCACATCACCTCGATTTCCGCCTGCAATGCGCCGGCCGCCTTGACCGCCTGCAGGATGGCGATCAGGTCGCGGGGGCCGATGCCCAGGGCATTCAGGCCATCGACGAGATCACGCAGGGTGACACCGTTGCGGACGATACCGATCCGGTTGTCGCGCTCGTCGTTGACGTCGATCTGGGTCCGCGGCACCTCCACGGTGACGCCGCGGGATTCGGGCAGCGGCTGGCTGACTTCCGGGGTCTCGGTGATGGTTACGGTCAGGTTGCCCTGGGCGACCGCGACGGTGCTGACGCGCACATTGTCGCCCATGACGATGATGCCGGAATCCTCGTTGATAATGACTTTGGCCGGCAGGTCGGGCTCGATGCGCAATTGCTCGATATCGGTAAGCAGGTCGACGATGTTGCCGCCGAATTTCCGCGGCAGGGAAATGCGCACGGTTCCCGGGTCGGTGGGTTCGGCGATACCGCCGCCGATCAGGTCGTTGATGGCGGCGGCGATGCGCCGGGCCGTGGTAAGGTCGGGATTGCGCAGGGCAAGCCGCACCGTATCCATGCCGGCCAGGGCGAAATCGATCTCCCGTTCCACCAAGGCGCCATTGGCGATGCGGCCGGTGGTCGGCACGCCGCGGGTAATCGAGGCGCCATCGCCTTCCGAGGAAAAGCCGGCGACGGCGACCGATCCTTGGCCGATCGCATAAACTTCGCCGTCGGCGCCCAGAAGCGGGGTGACGAGAAGATTGCCGCCCTGCAGGCTGTCGGCGTCGCCGAGGGCGCTGACGGTGATATCGACCCGGGTGCCCTGGGTGGCGAAGGGCGGCAGGTTGGCCGTCACCATGACGGCGGCGACGTTCTTGGTGCGCATCCGCGTGCCGCGGGTATTGACGCCGAGGCGCTCCAGCATGGCCTGGAGGCTTTGCCGGGTGAACGGTGCGTTGTTGAGACTGTCGCCGGTACCCTGCAGGCCGACGACAAGGCCGTAGCCGATCAACTGATTCTCCCGAATTCCCTCAATATCGGCGATATCTTTGATCCTGGACGTGGTCTCGATCGCGCCGGCAAATGCCGGTTGACCGGAAACCACGATGACCATGGCCAGGAAGGCCGAAAGTATCCGCATCGTCGGATCGTCCCCAATAGATTGTATGCTCCCGGATGGCCCCTTGCGAACATCGTGCCACATGGCAAATTCATTGCTCTGGCCGCAAGATGTTGAAATATAATAGCTAAATCGAAGAGATGGTTGCGCGGGGGGACTCAGGTTGTGGCTCGGGCCGGCAAAACCTGCCGTGCCGTTAACCCGTTCTTAACCAAGGCGGCAAAATGTTCAAGCCAGCGAACCCTTCCAGTCCCAGGGCCGATGCGATGCGTGTCGTTGGACCAAATGCCTATACCGCCGTGTCCGGTCGCGGTGCCGCGCGCAAGCGCAAATCGGGCGGTGAATTCGCCGCCGAATCGGCACCGTCCCATGAACCGAAGCCGGATTCGACGGGTGTCGGGGCCGTGCGCGGGGTCGAGGGGCTGTTGTCGCTCCAGGAAGTCGACGACCGGCCCGATCAGCGCCAGCGGGCGGTGAAGCGGGGCAACGATCTGCTTGACGAGCTGGACGGCATTCACCTGGACCTGCTTGCCGGCCGGGTCAGCGACCAGCGTCTTGAGCGGCTGATATTCTTGTTGAACAGTCGTGGTCCATCGGGTGATCCGAATCTTGATTCCATCATTGCCGAAATCGAAGTGCGGGCCCATGTCGAACTGGCAAAACGGCAGCGCTTCACCGGCGGCTCTTAAGTTCGGCATACGGAAAACGACGGAATTGTAAGGCTTTGCGGCTACCGCCGCAGGCCACTGATTCCTTGGTCGGATTTTCGTATCGAGGGCATTGTGCGGGCCGGTACTGATGGTTATATTCCGCGCCGCTGGGATGTGCTTCGAGACAGATGAGTGATGGTGCAGATTTCCAAGAAATATCGTCCGAGTGCCGACGAAAAATTCATGAACAAGAAGCAGCGCGAGTACTTCCGGCGTAAGCTTCTGGCGTGGCGGGATGAGATTTTGCGCGAGAGCCGGGTGACCCTGGTTCATTTGCAGGCGGACAGTACCAACCATCCGGATTTGGCGGACCGGGCATCCTCCGAGACCGATCGCGCCATCGAACTCAGGGCACGGGACCGGCAGCGCAAGCTGATCGCCAAAATCGACGCCGCCCTGCAGCGGATCGAGGATGGGACTTACGGCTATTGCGAGGAGACCGGCGATCCGATTTCCTTGAAGCGGCTCGATGCCCGGCCGATCGCCACCTTGTCGATCGAGGCCCAGGAACGGCACGAGCGCCGCGAGCGGGTTTATCGCGACGACTGACCGGGTCCGGTCGGCGGCGGGCGCGCCGCATCCCGAATTCAGCGGTGGTCGCGGGGCAGGGGATTGGTCCGCGCCGCCGGCTGACAATCAAGCGGCACGGCCATGGCAAGGGTGATAATCCGATTGAAATTGTTGGCGGCCGGCATGATCCTGGTTCTTGCCATTGCCGCGAACGAATCCAGGTCCGCCGACAACAAGCCGGCCGGGCCGGAGTTCGCCCTCGGACTGCCGCAGGAGGCGTTGTCACGGATCGCCGCGATCGACCCCGGTTCGATCGAATTGGGAAAAAAATTGTTTTTTGACAAAAGGTTATCGGCGTCGGGTGCGGTTTCCTGCGCCACCTGTCATCGCGCCGACCAGGCCTTCACCGAAACCGATCGGCCGACATCGCAAGCCCTGAATGGCGGCCTGTTGCGGCGGTCGGCGCCGACGATTTTCAACGTTGTTTTGATGGAGACCCTGTTTGCCGATGGCCGCAGCGAGAGCCTGGAGGACCAGGCGCTGCAGCCCTTGGTCGATCCACGGGAGATGGGGAACGGCAGCCTTGATGCCGTCGTATTGCGGTTGCGGAATTTGGCCGATTATACCGGCCGGTTCGAGGCCGTATTCAGGCGGCCCGTGGACAAAACGGCGATCGGCGCGGCGCTTGCCGCCTTCGAGCGTACCTTGGTCGGCGCGGCCAGCCCGTTCGATCGCTGGGCCTATGGCGGCGACAAGACGGCCATGGATGACGCGGCGCGGCGCGGATTTGCCTTGTTCC
Source organism: Rhodobiaceae bacterium (assembly GCA_965224185.1). Taxonomy (GTDB): domain Bacteria; phylum Pseudomonadota; class Alphaproteobacteria; order Rhizobiales. Next base: position 4,116,386 of record OZ245042.1, read on the forward strand.
GCGGCAAGGCGGAATGTTCCGCCTGCCATCTGGTCAATGACGACCATGCCTTGTTCATGGATCATCGGTTTCACAATACGGGGGTCGGCTCGGGGGGCGGCATTGCCGATGCGGATCTCGGTCGGGCGGAGGCGACGGGTCGGGACTGGGACCGGTTCAAGTTCAAGACGCCCACGTTGCGCAACAGTGCCGAGACGGCGCCCTATATGCATGACGGATCGCTCAAAACGCTGGCCGACGTGGTGGCGTTCTACAATCGCGGCGGGACGCCCCATCCGACCCTCGATCCGCTGATCCATCCGCTTGGTCTGACAAAAGAGGAACAGACGGATCTCATTGCATTCTTACGCAGCCTGACATCGCCGGCGGTGGATCATTGGCGTATGAACGGCCGGTAGGGAATTGTGCGTTCCAATCAATTTATCAAATTAGCACTGCGTCATCCCGGATGCTGCGCAGCACGCAGTGATGCGCCGCTGATCCGGGATCTCGGCGGTTCCGGGATTGGCTTCAAGGCAGAGATCCCGGTGTCTGCGGAGCGGCACTTCGCGCCGCACCGCGCACGGGATGACGAGGTGATAATGTTTATCCGCTTCCCGTTTATCCCCCACCTCGGGTCAGGGCTCTAAAACCGCGCCGCGTAGAACAGGTTGGTCTGGCTTTTGATCGGCAGCATTTCGAAGCGGCTGAAGCCGGCGTCACGGCATAAAGCCTCCGTCTGCGTCGGACCCATGCAGGTGCCGAGCCCCGGTCCGCCCTCGGCGAGTGACTGGGTCATGCAGTGAAACAGGCTGAATCCGTAGAGCATGGCGCCCATAGGATGAATATTGTCCTCCAGATTGTCGGCGGCCTTCGGCTCCATGATGAATAATGTACCGTCGGTCTTCATCAACCCGGCGATTTCCGACAGGGTCTGGTTCGGTCGGGCGAAATCGTGCAGGCAATCGAATATGGTGATGAGATCGTAGCCGGTGCCGCGATCCGCCTCGCCGGTGGTCTGGGCGATGAATTGCAGGCGGTCTTCGACCCCCGCATCCGCGGCCGCCGCGCGGGCCTGGTCGATCGATTGTTCGTCAGGATCGAGGCCGACCACGTGAGAATTTTCAAACGCCCTGGCGATGGATAGGGCGACCCGGCCAGCGCCGCAGCCGACATCGAGTACCCGGCTGCCGGCTTCCAGCTTTTCCACCACGTCGGGCATGGCCTGCAGCCAGTAGCTGGCGAGCCGCTGCTCGTAAAGGCCGCGATTCATGACGTCGAGAGCCTCGACACATTCGGCACCGAAGTCGCTGAACCGGACGCCGCCGCCGGCCTTGAAGGCGTCCGCGACTTTCGGCGCGGCGGAGAGCATGACCGGCGCCATCAGGAACAGGCCGCCCATATAATGGTCGGTGCCTTCCGAATCGAGCAGGAAGGCGTGCTCGTCGGCGAGCGAGAATGTCCGGGCTTCAGGATCGTAGTCCACATAGCCGGCCGTCGTCATGCCGGCGAGCCACTCCTCCACATAGCGTTGGTGAAGGCCAGTCTCCCCGGCGATTTCAGCGGCGGTTGCCGGTCCGCGCCCGTTCATGGCTGAAAACAATCCGGTGCGCACGCCAATGTAAGCCATGCCCATGGCCACCGTACCGGCCATGTCGCCATACACTTTCTCGGCAAATGTTTTGATTTTTTCCTTGTCCACGATCGCCTCCCTGCGACCTTACGCGTCGGCGGCCATGATAAGGCGGATCGGACGGTCTCGACAAATACCGAAAAAAAAGGGGCGGGCGCGGTCCGTATTAGGGGGGAGCATCGGACCGCGCCCGCTGCCGTTCGCGATTGGGGAGCTGCGAAACGGCTTGGGGAGCTGTAATTCCCGTTCAATCTACAGGGCACCTAAGGCAATTTGTGTTCATGCGTGCTCCGTATGACCTACGAAATCGTCATTCCCGCGAAAGCGGGAATCCAGGGCAAAAAGCAAACGCCCGTGTTTGGTGGCTCTGGAATCCCGCTTTCGCGGGAATGACTGTGTAGTGTGATTTGTGACCCCACTTTTCCGCAACACGCATTAGAACGGGAGAACAATGTCCAGGAACTGCTGGCCGTAGCGCGGTTGCTGGACTTCGGTGATTTGACCGCGGCCGCCGTAAGATATGCGGGCTTCGGCGATCTTGGTCGAATCGATGGTGTTTTCAGCGTCGATATCTTCCGGCCGGATGACACCGGCGACGATCAGTTCACGGACCTCGTAATTGACACGGATCTCCTGGCGGCCCTCGATCACCATATTGCCGTTCGGCAGCACTTGCGTGACGACCGCGGCGACCTTGGTGGTGAGCTTTTCCGACCGGTTGACGGAACCGGTGCCTTCGTGGCTGCCGTTGGAATCAATGCCGATCAGTTCCGTCTTGATAGACCCCGCCGGCAGGATGGTGACCGCGGCGTCGCCAATCGTTCCCCGAGCGCCCAAGGCTTCGGAGCCGGTGCGGCTGCGGCGGGTCTCGTTGTCGATTTCCGCCTTGTCGGTGATCAGCACGTCGATGGTCAGGATATCGCCGATCTTGCGCGCCCGCTGGTCCTTGAAGAAGGCGCGGGCACCGTTCTGCCACAGGGAATTGGCGTTGTGCTGGGCCGGTTCGGGCTGCGGCATCGGCATCTGCACCGGCTTATAGCCCGGTTGCGCGACCGGATTGCGGATTTCGGTGAGAGCCGGCTGCTGGCCGATATTCTTGATCTTGTCGGCGGTGCCGCAGGCGCCGAGCGAGGCGGCGAGGGCGGCTGCGATGAGGGCCTGCGGTTTCATTGGCCGGTCCTCCCGGCAAGCGCGACTTTATCTCTGGAGAAGCCGGCGCGAACACGGTTTTGTCCGATCACCCGGGCCTGGATGACCCGCTTGGATCTGAGATTGATCACATCGACCACCTGGTCCATGGCGCCGGCCTCTTGCGCGCGGCCGATGGCGACGATCGACAAGCCGCCGACCTGATAGGTGATCTTCACCATGGCGCCGCGGGCGACCAGCATGGGCGGCGCGAATTCCGTCGCCGACAACGGCACGCCCTGGCGCACGAAGCGCTGCGCGGCCAGTCCGATGACGGCGTCGGCATCGCGGATCACGGCACCCCGGATCTTGTTATGCGGCACTGATCGGATGGCGACATCTTTCGCCGCGACGACTTCGTCGCGCGATAGCGGCCGGGTGAGGACCGCGACCTTGGTGGTCACCACGGCGGTGCCGCGAAACTGGATGGTTTTGTTGGTGCCGCCCTGGTCGATGGCGATGTCGACTTCGAAGCGGTTGCTGACCGGCGACAGGACCAGCCGGAATATGCGGGCCGGAATATGCGCTGACTGGCGCGCATGATAAGTGCCCGGCGGACGCTGAAAGGTGACCTGAAGGTCGGTGTCGGCGGGCAGGTCCATCCGGCGGGCCAAGGCGTCGGTGATCTGCCGGGTGATATCGTCGGCGGTCACCGGCTGGCTGGCGCGATTGACGGTGACTTCGCGGACCGGGCCGGACTCGGCATCGGCCAGGCCGGCGGCCCGGGCGGCGGCGATCACATCGGCGGCCGGTACCGTGCCGCGGTCGCCCAGATCCGGCGACCGGTAGAGCGGTGTGGCGGCCAGGTCGCCGGCATTGTCGAACAGATCGGCGATCGTCACCACGTCATTCGTCACCGTCACCCGGTCACGCAGCATTGCCTGCGCCGCGGCGTCGGCTATTGGCCACAGAGCCACTAAGCAGGCGGAAATCGCCAGTGTTTTCATGAGATTGGAAACCATGTCACGCACCATCCACTAGCGTAGCTGCGACGTGGCCGACAGCATCTCGTCGGCGGCGCGGATGACGCGGGAGTTCATCTCATAGGCGCGCTGGGCGGCGATGAGATCGGAGATTTCGGACACGGCGTTGACATTGGCCAGTTCCAGATGGGCCTGCAGCAGATTACCGTAGCCTTCATCTCCGGGATTGCTGACGAGGGCCGCGCCGCTGGCTTCCGTTTCCAGGAACAGATTGTCCCCGATCGCTTCCAGGCCGGCTTTGTTGACGAAGCGGGCGAGGTCGATCTGGCCCAATGTCTGCGGCGTGGTCTCATTGCCGACAACGGCCTGGACGGAACCGGTCCGCGAAATGGTGATTTCACGGCTGTCGCCGGGAACGGTGATTTGCGGATCGACCGGATAGCCGTCGACGGTGACCAGCCGCCCGTCGGCATCGAGTTCGAAGGAGCCGTCACGGGAATAGGCGGTGCGGCCGTCGGGCAGGGCGATGCGGAAAAATCCTTCGCCGCGAATGGCGACATCGAGCTGCTTCTGGGTGGGTGCCACGCTGCCTTGCGACATGATGCGCGGCGTGGCGGCGGTGCGTACGCCGGAACCGATCTGCACGCCGGTGGGTACCATGGTGCCGCTCTCCGACGTCGCCGTACCCATGCGCCTCAGGTCGCTGTAAAGCAGGTCCTGGAAGTCGGCGCGCTGGCGCTTGAAGCCGGTGGTGCGCATATTGGCGATGTTGTTGGAGATGACCTCGACGTTCAACTCCTGGGCCATCATGCCGGTGGCCGCGGTATATAAAGCTCTCATCTGCCGTTCTCCCCCGAACTGGCTGGATTGGTCGACGGCCGGACCGGTGCCGCTCTAAGCATCGATCTGGCCGAGTGTGTTGATGGCGTCTTGTTTCAGTTCGTTCTGTTCCTTCAGCATGGCGCTGACGGTCTGGTAGGCGCGGGTGACCTCCACCATCCGGGTCACTTCGACGACCGATCGGACATTGGACCGCTCGATGGCCCCCTGAACCACGCGGTCGGTTTCCGATTCGATCGGATCGTCGCCGGCAAACAGGTTCTCGCCGGCATTTTTCAGCGTCGACTGGTCCTCGAAGCGGACGACGCGCAGCCGGCCACGATCGCCTTCGCTGGTTGAAATGGTGCCGTCGGCGGCGACGGTGAAATCGGTCTCGTTCGGACCGAGGGTGACCACGCCGGCGGTGGACAAGACCGGGTAACCGGATTTGGTAACCAGTTGCCCCTCGGCGTTCAGCGACAGGCTGCCGTCCCGCGTATAGCGTTCGCCGTCGGGTGTTTCCACGACCAGCCAGCCGGTGCCGTTGACGGCGACATCCAGCGGGTTGCCGGTCTGGGCGATCGTGCCAGCGGAAAAATCGTAGGCGGAGACATAGTCGAGGACGTAGGACAGGGTCTCGTCCTGCTCCGGGAACGATTCGGCGCTGGCCACCGGCATCAGATATTCTTCGAAGGTCAGGTCCTGGCTCTTGAAGCCGGCGGTCGTCAAATTGGCCAGATTGTTGGCAATCACGTCCATCTGATTGCGCAATGCGTTCTGGCGCGACAGCCCGATGAGTAGGGCGTTCTCCATGATCTGCGGGTCCTTGCTCCCCTGAACGCCGGCACACTCCCCAGGGCGGGCGTTCGACTATTGGTCTGCACAGAGCATGCCAACTAAAAAATTGTTCAAAATCAATAGGTTATGAAAATTTCGCGTTGATCCAACCGGCAATTCTTGCCGATGCCGGCTGTAAACGGGCAGGAAATTCCTGCCGTTCAGCCGGGATTGGGAAACCATTCGTTAACCAAACGCTCTTTAGATACTTGGGCGCACATGCGCGGGCGCACGGGGAGCAGTTCAGAGATCGATTCATGGCCGAAGAGGATGAAGCCACCGCCGATGAAGCCGAACCGACGGAGGTCGCCCAGGAGGAGGCCCCGGAGGAGAAGAAAGGCGGTGGCAAGAAGTTGATCATCATCATCGGGGCGGCGGTCGTATTGCTGCTCGCCGGCGGCGGTGGCGGTGCAGCCTGGATGATGGGATATTTCGATGCGGTGCCTGCCGGCGTGGTCGAGACGGAGGTCGAAGTGCCCGATCCGGTGTTTCTCGACCTTCCGGAGATCACGGTCAATCTGGCCGCATCCTCAAACCGGCGCGCCTACATGAAGGTCCAGATCGCGCTGGAGGTCGCCGACAAGGGGACGGTCAAGCGGATCAAGCCCTATCTGCCGCGGGTGCTGGATACGTTCCAGGTCTATCTGCGGGAGATGCGGACCACGGATCTGGACGGATCGGCCGGTTTGTTCCGGCTCAAGGAGGAGCTGCAGCGGCGGGTCAACGTGGCGATTTATCCGGCGCGCGTTGAGGACGTGTTGTTTAAGGAAATTCTGATTCAGTAGGGCAACAGCGTATGGCCGACGAGAATGAACCCGATGCCGAGGGCGATCTGGACGATGCCTGGGGCGCGGCACTGAACGAGCAGGCCGCCGGCGACGGCACGGAGAGCGACGACGAAGACCTGGCGGCAGCCTGGGGCGCCGCCTTGGAAGAACAGGGCGCCGGTGACGGTGGCGAGATGGCCGCGCAATGGGCGGCCATGATGGATGACGGCGAGCAGGAGTTGGAAAGCTCCACCCGGGGCGCCGACCGGGTGCTCAACCAGGAAGAAATCGACAACCTCCTGGGTTTTAATGTCGACGAACAGGTTGCCGGCGACCAAAGCGGCATCCGGGCGCTGATCAATTCGGCCATGGTGTCCTATGAACGCCTGCCGATGTTGGAAATCGTGTTCGACCGCCTGGTGCGGTTGACTACGACAAGCCTCAGGAACTTCACGTCCGACAACGTGGAAGTGTCGCTGGATTCCATCTCGTCGGTGCGCTTCGGGGATTACCTCAATTCCATTCCTCTGCCGGCGATTCTGGCGGTTCTGAAGGCCGAGGAATGGGACAATTTCGGCCTGATGACGGTCGATTCCAGCCTTATCTATTCGATCATCGACGTGCTATTGGGCGGCGGTCGCGGTACGTCGGCGATCCGCGTCGAGGGGCGGCCCTACACGACCATAGAAACCAATCTCGTGCGACGGATGATCGAAATCATCCTGCAGGATGCGCAGCACGCTTTCGCGCCGCTGTCGCCGGTGACATTCACCTTGGAGCGGCTGGAGACCAATCCGCGCTTCGCGGCGATTTCGCGGCCGGCCAATGCGGCGATCCTGGTGGAATTTCGCATCGACATGGAAGATCGTGGCGGCAAGATCGAAATGCTGCTGCCCTATGCGACCCTGGAGCCGATCCGGGACCTACTCCTGCAGATGTTCATGGGTGAAAAATTCGGCCGCGATCCGATTTGGGAAGGCCATCTGGCGACAGAGATCTACTCCGCTGAAATCGAGGTCGACGCGGTGCTGTTTGAACGGCAGATGCCGTTGCGCCAGATTATGGACCTGGATGTCGGACAGACCTTGGTTTTCGATGTCGGGCCGGAGGATCCGGTGACCATCAAATGTGGCGATATTCCCCTGACCGACGGCAGCATGGGACGGGTCGGGGATTTGATATCGGTGCGGGTGGAGCAGGAACTGCATCCACCGAAAATGACGCTGGCCGCTTTCGAAAAGTCGGCCCAAACGCAAATGGAGACCAATTGATGACCTTTTCGTTGGGATTGGTGATCGAGTTGCTGGTGGCGGCATTGTTGATGGTGACCATCGGCTATTGCCTGGTGCTGAATGGCCGGTTGAAGCGCCTGCAGGCCGACGAACAGGCGCTGCGGGCTACCATATCGGAACTGATCACGGCCACGGAGATCGCCGAACGCGCCATTCTCGGACTGAAGGCGACGGCCGGCGAGTGTGACCTGACCCTGGCGCAGCGGTTGCAGGAAGCGGAACGATTTTCCGGTTTGATCGCCAACCAGATCGGTGTCGGTGAGACAATATTGAAACGCATCACCCAGATCGCCACGGCGACCAGGGAAACGCAGCGCGTGGCGGCGCCGGTCGATACCGCGCAGCCCACGGCTCACGGGGTGACACGGGCGGCCGCCGAAGCCGCCGAACGCCTCCGCGATTTGCGGCAGCGGGGCACGGAGAAGGCGGCGTGAAACCAGTCCGCCTGCTTCCCGTATTGATGGTGTCCGCAATCGCTCTTTTGGGCGTCAAAGGAACGGGCCTTGTGCTGACCGGCGGTTATGCGCTTGACAGCGTCGCGACCGCGGCGGCGCAAACGTCTCCGGCGGATGATCCGGCCAAGGAGGATGAACAAGCGTCGGAAGAAGCCGATTCCCCGGCGGACAAACCAAGTCCGGCTGCCAAAAAGACCGGGTTTCCGGCCAAGCGGGCACCGCGGCCGGGAACCGCGGACGCGCCGGGTGAGGAACCCAGCGGAGGAGCCCGGATCACCAAATCCGGCGATACGGTCATCAAGGATTTCTCCAATGCGATGACCTTCGGATCGCGATCACGGGACGCGCTGCTGGAGCGGCTGGGGGATCGCCGCCAACGGCTTGAAAAGCGCGAAAAAGAGTTGGAATTGCGGGAGCAATTGCTGGCCGCCACGGAAAAGCGCATCGAAGCGCGGATCGCCGAATTGAAACGGGTCGAAACGGAAATCAAAGGTGAGGTCGATGCCCAGGAGAAACAGGAGCAGGACCAGTTGAGCGGTCTGGTTAAAATGTACGAAACCATGAAGCCGAAGGATGCGGCGCGAATTTTCGATCGTCTGGACCTCGATGTGCTGGTGCAGGTCGTCAAGCAAATCAACCCGCGCAAGATGGCGGCCATTCTGGGGCGCATGGAGGCGGAACCGGCGGAACGGCTGACGATCGCCTTGGCCACCGGCGACCGGCCGCGGACAAATCCGCCGGTGTCGCGTGCCCTGCCGAAAATCGGTTCGAATCCGGCCAAGCAATGAGCCGGACCGGCTAATCAATTATACTTTTATAATCCGGAGTTACCATTTGCTAACCTTGGTGTAACCATCGGTAACTACACATTAATTGGACTTGTATATTGTGCCGATGTTTGTGTGATTTACGAGTACTGCCAGGGTCCTGGATGATGGCTCCTTTAACCGGATCAGATGTGATCTGCGAGCGGCGCGGTTGGCGCCGCGCGGTCGTCATCGGTCTGGCGACGGGATCGCTTCTTGTCGCGGCATTTACCGGCGGGCCGGCCGCGGCCCAGACCGGGCGCCAATCGGCGACCCTGGTCGGCGAGCGGGCCGACGGATACGGCCGCATGATTCTAACGTTTCCCGGCCGGTCGCTGTTGCCCGAATACTCCGCCAAAACGGCGAACGGGATCTTGAAAATCGAGTTTCAGGACTCGGTCAATGTCGCCGTCGAGCGCATTCCGCTCGATCTATCCGGCTATATCAGCGTGGCGCGGCGCGACCCGGACGGAGGGGCGATTCGCTTCGGACTGGCCCAGCCGTTGCGCGTCAACACCATGGAAGCCGGCGAAAAGCTGTTTATCGATCTGTTACCGGCAAACTGGAGCGGCATGACACCGGGGCTGCCGAACGATGTCGTCCAGGAATTGGCGCGCCGGGCCGAAAAGGCGTTGCGAAAGGTGCGCGAAAACGAGCAGCGAAGCCAAACGCCCCAGATCGTACCGCGGATGGACATGCGGGTCGGACGCCACCCCACCTTTTCAAGGTTCGTGTTTGGTTGGAACGTACCTTTCGACACGACGTTCGTGCGCGAGGACCATGTGGTGACCATCGGGTTCAACCATACCGTGGACCTCGACCTTTCCGATACCCGGGCGCATCTGCCGCCGGGCATGAAGGATATCACCCGCTTTGCCGATGGCGACGGCCGCATGCGGATCGTCATGACCGTGGATCCAACAGCCGATATTCGGGCATTCCGGGACGGTCACGCCTACGTCGTCGATGTCACTCCGCGATCGGCCGACGTGTCGGCAGATGGTGCCGATCCGGTCGAAACAGCGATAAAACAGGCAATGGGCGTGGCCGACGAAACAACGGGCAGGACGGCGGCGGTCAATGCTCCGGGCCGCGACGAGCGATCGACGGGTACCGATGCTCCGGAAGCGAACCAAGCCGATGATCCGATCGCCGAAACCGTGTCAACGCAAAGCGTGGCCCAGACCACGGCAAAGCCGGTGGTGGCCGATGCCACGGCTGGTGACAAACCGCCTGAATCGATGGCTGGCGAGGTGGCGACCGCGACCGTCGAGCCGGTTGCGGCGGTTGAGCCGGCTCCCGCCAAGGCCGAACCGGTGCCCGAGGCCACGGCCGATAAACCGGCGGTCCGGCTGGGCAGCCTGCCCAGTAAGGACCAGCCGACCGATCGGCCGTCCGGGCATAGTCCGGAAGGCGGCCTGCATAGCGATGGCAATCGCGGGGTCAATGTAGTGCACGGTGAAACCGCCCAAAACGGCGCGGAAATCGTCACCACATTTCAGTTCGAGGAGGCGGTGGCGGCAGCCAGTTTTTGGCGCAACAACAGTCTATGGCTGGTATTTGATACCGATGCCGAGCTTGATCTGCGGTCCCTCAAGACGGCCGTTGTGTCACAGGTCGACAATACCGAGCATATCGAATTCGGCACCTGGCAGGCTATCCGGTTGGAATTCAAGCGCCGGGCCCTGACGACGCTGACCGCCGACGGCAACAAATGGGACTTGATGATCGGCAATACCATTCGCAAACCGGCGGAGCCGATCGAAGTCAAGCGGGTGGTGCGAGGTGACGGTGGGCATGTGCTTCGGCTGCCCGTCAGAGGTATCGGCCGAATTCATCAGATCCAGGATCCGGTGGTCGGCGATATCCTGTTTATTGCCACCGCCTTTGCGCCGGAGCGGGGGATCATCAAACCGCAATCCTTTGTCGAACTGGACATCCTGCCGTCGTCCCATGGAATTGCCGTTGTCACCCGCGCCGACGGTGTGGTCGTAACGCGGGACGATGACACGCTGGTGCTGCATCGTGGCGGCGGGCTGTCGCTGTCGGCCGGCGCGTCGTCCGATAGCGGCCAGTTTTCTTCCGAACCCGGCAGGCGGAACCAGGGCGCGTTCTACGACTTCCGATCCCTGACGACGGCCAATCCGGCAATGTTTCGGGACCGGTCCAAGATGCTGTTTGATCTTATCGGCGCGGCCGCCGCAGAAGACCGGTTGAACCGACAGTTGGACCTGGCGAAGTTCTTCATGGCCCATCGCTTTGCCTTTGAGACGCTGGGGCTGTTGCGGCTGGCGGCCGGCGACTATCCGGATTTGGAGCGGAACCCGACCTTCAACATCTTGATGGGTGCCGCCAATGCCCTGGCGCGGCGGCCAAAGCTGGCACGGGTGCATTTAAGCCGTCCGGAGCTGCGGGACAACGCCGATGCGGCGGTATGGCGGACGATCGCGGAAGTCCAATTGCAGGACTGGTCGAGAGCCTTGCGTCATGTGCGCCGAGGCCAAACGGTTATCGGTAATTATCCGCTGGACCTGCAGGCGGAATTCGATCTCGCCGGTGCGCAGGCGGCGATCGAGGTCAATGATTTCGGAACGGCGAGCGAGCTTTTGTCCGAGATCGATGCCGATCGGCATGACCGTTCCATCGTCGCCCGTTACGACCTGTTGCGGGCGCGGGTCGCGGAACGGTCGGGGCGTCCGGGCGAGGCTTTGACCCTTTATACAAATGTGCTTGATTCGGGTGACCGGCCGTCGGCCGCCGAGGCCGAGTACCGGCAATTGAAGCTGCGATACCGCGACGGCCTGGCGAAAACGGAGGAAGTGCTCGGGCGGCTTGACCGGTTGACGACAACCTGGCGCGGCGACGACACGGAATTGTTGGCCCTGCGCTTCTTTGCCGAATTGTCGGCGGCGGCCGGCCATTTCCGGCGCGCATTCGAGGCCATGAAGGCGGCGATCGTCGCCGATCCTGATGCCACAGTTACCCAATTGATCCAGGACGACATGAACGCGGTGTTCGCCGGCCTGTTCCTGGAGGGGCAGGCCGATACCATGCCGGCGGTGGAGGCCCTGGCGCTCTACTACGATTTCCGGGAACTGACGCCGGTCGGGCGGCGCGGCGACGAAATGGTTCGCCGATTGGCGACCCGGTTGGTGGCGGTGGATCTGTTGGGGCAGGCCTCGGACTTGCTGCGCCATCAGGTCGAGAACCGCCTCAAGGGATCGGCGCGGGCGCAGATTGCGGCCGATCTGGCTGTGATCTACATGCTCGACAACCGGCCGGAACTGGCGTTGCAGACCATCGGCAAAACCCGGCAGGCACAACTGCCGACCGCCCTTGAACGGCAGAGGCGGCTGGTGGAGGCGCGGGCGCACGCGGAAATCGGCCGGCACGACATTGCACTGGAGATCCTGAAGAGCCTCAATGGCCCGGATGCGGACCGATTGCGGGCGAACACCTTGTGGTCGGCAAAGCATTGGCAGCGTGCCGGCGAGGCCTTGGAACTGATGCACGGGTCGCTATGGAGCGATGCGCGGCCGATGACCGAAGACCAGGTGGTGGATGTCCTGCGTGCGGGAATCGCCTTCACTTTGGCGGGCGACGATCTCAGCCTCGATCGCCTGCGCACCAAATATGCGGCGAAGATGTCCGACACCCCCCATGCCAGCGCCTTCGACGTGGTGACGGAACGGATCGACAATCAGGGGCTGGAATTCAAGACGATCTTACGGCAGATCGCCGCGATCGACACCATGTCCGCCTTTCTGGAAGACTATCGCCGGCAGTATCTGGAAACCCGGATGGAGGATCTTCCGACAGGCGATCGGGCAGCGGCGCGCCCACTGCCCTTGCCGGCGGAAAATAACACTGAAAACTCGTAGAGCCGCCGAACCGCTCGGCGCCACCATTTAGCGCGAATAGAATTCGATAACCAGGTTCGGTTCCATGTGAACCGGATAGGGGACGTCGGAGAATTGGGGGACCCGCACCAAGGTGGCACGCATCTTGTTGTGATCGGCGTCGATATAGTCGGGCACGTCCCGCTCCGCCAACTGGGTCGCCTCCAGGACCAAGCCCATTTGCTTGGAACGGTCGCGCACCTCGATGACGTCGCCTTCACGGCAGCGGTAGCTTGGCACGTTCACCCGTTTGCCGTTGACCGTGACATGGCCGTGGTTGACGAATTGCCGGGCGGCAAAGACGGTCGGCACGAATTTGGCACGATAGACGATGGCGTCCAGGCGCCGCTCCAGGAGGCCGATCAGGTTTTCGCCGGTATCACCGCGCATGCGGGTGGCCTGGGTGTAGATGCGCTTGAACTGCTTTTCGGAAATGTTGCCGTAATAGCCTTTCAACTTCTGTTTGGCACGCAACTGCACGCCGAAATCGGAGAGCTTGCCGCGGCGGCGCTGGCCATGTTGGCCGGGTCCGTATTCGCGGCGGTTGACCGGGCTCTTCGGCCGGCCCCAAATATTCTCGCCCATGCGGCGATCGATCTTGTATTTGGAATCAATGCGCTTGCTCATCGCGGTTTCCCTGTCTCATGAGACCGTGGTCAGGAAACGCGCCCTCCTGTGCCTGTTATCTACAGGCCGACAGGAACCGGGTGATGCGCTCACCGGGCTTTATCGTAAAGCCGCTCGGTTCCGCGGGTGCGTCAAATATCAACGCGGGCCCGCATGCGGAACCCGCGCCGGCGGTGTGTATCTCAGGCACTAATGGAAGTCAAACCGTATCCGGCGAGGATCTGCGTCAGGCGGGCGGGATGGTCGACCGGTGCGGTGAAGGCGGCGATGCCTCGGTTGGATTGTCCGCCTGACGGACGGGATCGGTGCGGATTCGTGTCGAGCAATTGCGCGACACGGCGGGCGATTGCCGGTGCCGGGTCCATCCAGGTGACCGGCCAGGGCGCGATGCGGTTCATGCAGTCGATCAGCAGGGGATAATGGGTGCAGGCCAGAACGACGGTGTCGGATCGCCGGTCATCGACCGAATAGAAGCAGTCGGCAATCTCGCTGGCGATGGCGTTTTCGTCGACGCGGTTTTCCAACAAATGGACCTCCGCCAGGGCGGCCAGGCGCGCGCTGCCGACGAGACGGGTGTGAATATGGGCTGCGAACTCCCCGATCAGATCCCGCGTGTAATCCCGTTTGACCGTGCCCGGCGTGGCCAGCACGCTGATGACACCGCTCCGGGTCTGTTCCGCCGCCGGCTTGACCGCCGGAACCGTTCCGACGACCGGGATTGTCAACCGGGCCCGCAGGACGGGCAATACCATTGTCGATGCGGTGTTGCAGGCGACGACCACGGCATCGGGCGCGTGTTGGTCGACCCATTGGCCGATCAGGCCCGCAATGCGGGCGGTTAAGGCGGATTCCGGCCAGTCGCCATAGGGAAATCCGGCATTGTCGGCGAGATAGACAAAACGGGACACCGGCAAGGCTTCGGCGATCCGCCGCAACACGGTAAGGCCGCCCAGGCCTGAATCAAAGACGAGAACCGTATGCGCCATCGGGTGCCTTTAATGTGTCGTAACGGTCGCGTCCAGGGGATATATAATTCAAATCCTCACAACCATCCAGATATGACAGTGTCTTTCCGATCGACAGTGTCGGGTACGGACTGGCGGCGGCAATACTGTAGACAATAAATAAGTAAAACTACTTATATACTCCGTTAAATATTGACCAATATCGTTCAATTTCAACGGTTTCTTGTTTAGCGCGAAATAAATCTTTCCATCCCGGCGAACGGTAACCGTCTGTTATCGCCGATGACCTATGTAATTGCGGATACTTGATCAATTTGGATAGGCACGGTGGAATCTCCGCGGACATCGCTTAATCGGGATCAACAGGGTCACGAACATTACGACCATATCGGATTGTTCGATACCTGGCTGGCCAAGCACAGCGGGTCGCCGTTCATGGCAACCGTCCGCGCTGCTCAAATCAACGCGGTCATGCGGTTCACGCCATGGACCATGATGGCCAACATCCTCAATGTGACGATCATTGCCATTCTGTTGTGGCCGGTCGCCAATTTGTACGCTCTTCTCCTTTGGGCGGCGCTGACGATCGCGGTGTCTTTGGCCGGCCTTTATTCGTGGATGCGCACCCGGCAAAGGGGGGCGCCGAAGCGGGCCTCCATCCGGGCCATACGGCGGGCGACCATCCATGCCGGGATCCTGTCGACATTGTGGGCGGTCGTTCCGACTTTCTGGTTTTCCATGGTCGATCATACCGGGCGGATGGTGATATCCAGCCTGGCCACGGGCATGATCTGCGCCGGCGGTTTCGCGTTGGCCACCATTCCGTCCGGCGCGCTGCTTTATGTGGTGATCCTGGCGGCCGGTTCTTCAATTGCGCTGATGGCGGTCGGCGAGTTGAGTGTCGTTGCCATGGGTTGTCTGCTGGCGATCTACAGCGTGATCGTCATGGGATCGGTCATCAATACCGCGCGGCATTTTCTCGATCGATTCACTGCTGAGGCAGCCCTGATGGAGCGCGGCCAGGTCATCGGATTGTTGCTCCATGATTTTGAGGAGAACGCATCCGACTGGCTGTTCGAAATCGATTGCGATTATGCCATCAAGCACAGCGGGCGGCGTTTTGAAAACGTCGCCCAATTGACGGCGGAAGAACTGGACGGTCTGAACTTCCTGTCGCTCCTTGGCGAATCATCCCGGCAAAAACTGGCGGATGAATTGGCAAAGAAAACCGATTTTCGCGACCTGGTGGTCAATGCGCAGGTTGGCGGCGAACAGCGCTGGTGGTCGCTGTCGGTTACGCCGCTGACCGATGTCGACAACAACGTCGTCGGGTTTCGCGGTGTCGGCTCCGATATTACCGATACCAAGACCGCCGACGACCAGATTTCGTGGATGGCGCGGTTTGATCCGCTCACCCATTTGCCGAACCGAACCCACTTCCTGCATCTGGCGACGGAGGCCCTGGCGACGGCGACCCTGCGGGGAACGGGGCTGGCGCTCGTTTATCTGGATCTCGACCATTTCAAGACGGTCAACGACACGCTGGGACATCCGTTCGGAGACCAGTTGCTGTGCAATGTGGCGGCGCGGCTGAGGGCATTCGAAAACTGCATATCGACCATCGGCAGATTGGGCGGCGACGAGTTCGCGCTGATCATAACCGGTGTCGATAAGCGCGACCAGGTGGACCGGCTGGTCGGTGAAGTGATCGACCATCTCTCGCGGCCTTATTTCGTCGATGGAACCCGCGCCGTGATCGGCGCGAGCGCCGGTATCGCCTTTGCGCCGCTGGAGGGCTGTCACGTGGACGAATTGGTCCGCAATTCCGATTTGGCGCTTTACGACGCCAAGGAAAACGGTCGCGGCCGGCTCTCGCATTTTCGCGATTACATGCACCGCGAGGCCAGTGAACGGCGCAAGCTCCAACTGGACATGCTGCGGGCGATCGAACGGGAAGAATTCCAGATACTCTATCAGCCGATCATCGATGTCTCTACGAGCACAATCGTCGCCTTCGAGGGGCTGTTGAGATGGCACCATCCGGAGCGTGGTTTATTGTTGCCGGATCTGTTTATCGACATCGCCGAAGCATCCGGACTGATCGAGCGGATCGGCGAATGGGTGATCCGGCAGGCTTGCGCCGACGCGATGCAGTGGCCGTCACGAATCAGGGTGGCGGTGAACGTGTCGCCGGCTCAGTTCAACGGCGCGGCTCTGCTCAACACGGTTACCCAGGCGCTGGCCGACAGCGGCTTGCAGCCCGATCGGCTGGAAATCGAGATTACCGAGGCGTTGTTCCTGCAGAACAATCCCGATACGACCGTGTTCCTCGATCAATTGAAGACCCTCGGTGTGCGGATCGCGCTGGATGATTTTGGAACCGGATATTCGTCGCTCGGCTATTTGTCGCGGTTTTATGTGCACAAGATCAAGATCGACCGGTCGTTCATTCACGGGCGGGGTCCGCTGAAGCAGCGCGAGGCGATCATCAAGGCGGTGATCGCAATGGCCAATTCCCTGTCCATGTGTACGACCGCGGAGGGCGTGGAAACGAGTGATCAGTTCGACTGGATTACCGGGCTCAATTGCGACCAGGTGCAGGGATTTTTGATCTCCCGGCCGATCGCTTTCGACCAGACCCTGGATCTGATTGAAAGTGACGGAGTACCCCAATCGCTTTCCGCCTGATGTTTTGACCGATCACGAATCCGGTTTCTTTTTCAGGTGCCGTTGTTCGAGGGCGGCGATCACCCCGCGCAGGGTGCGGACCTCCTGTTCGGTTAGCCGCGCTTTTTGCAGCATGGTCCGAAGATTGCGCACCATGACCGGCTTTTTTTCCTGCGGATGGAAGTAATTGACCGCATCGAGCGCCGTCTCGAAGTGGTCGAACAACCGGTAGAGATCGGCCTTGTCGGCCGCGACGATTGCCCCATCGTCACCGAAGGGCAGGGCGTGTCCCTGTGGTGCCAGGCGGCGCAATTCATAGGCGAGGATGAGGACCGCCTGGGCGATGTTCAGCGATGAAAAGGCGGGATCCACGGGGTAGGTGACGATCTCGTCCGCAAGGGCGATTTCATCGTTGGTCAGTCCCCAGCGCTCACGACCGAACAGGATTCCGCTGCGGCCCCCGGATTGGGCGAGATCGGCAATTGCCTCGGCTGCTTCCCGCGGCCCGCGTACCGGTTTCAGCATGTCGCGCGGCCGGGCCGTGGTGGCATAGACCAGGCGCAGGCCGGCCACCGCCTCCGCGACGCTGCCGTAGACGGTGACCGCGTCAATAACATGATCGGCCCGCGAGGCGGCGGCCTGCGCCTTCTCGCTCGGCCAGCCGTCGCGCGGATTGACGAGGCGTAGATCGGCGAGGCCGAAATTTGCCATGGCGCGGGCGGCTGTGCCGATATTCTCGCCCAATTGCGGCTCGACGAGAATGATCGCGGGGGGCTGCGGTGTGGGGGAATCTGTCTCGGTCATTGACGACGGCATGGCCGATAGGCCGTTAGTCCTCAATCCGGCAGAAATGCAGGATCTCACGGATGATCAATTCCGGCTTCTGGTGAATGATCCAATGATCGGCGTCGTCAATACGGCGGATCCGAAGATCGTCGCAATAGGCGTCGAGCCCGGCAATCGATGCCGGCCGCAATGCGGGGTCGCGGGTGCCGAAGATCAGAAGATGCGGCATGGTGATGCGAAGATTGTCGGTGTCGCCTAGGGGGTTAGCCTGATCGGGGCGGGTATCGCCCTTCTGCGGGACTTCGATCGGGGTCGCCCGATACCAGTTGAGCATGGCGGTGAGGGCGCCGGGCCGGGACCAGGCCTCATGATAGCCTTGCCGCTGGTCAGCCGTCATCCAGTCCATGTCGGAAAAGTGGGAAAACAGGTCGAACATCTTGTCATAATCATCCGCCGACAGGCGTTCTTCGGCCTTCGGATCGCGCAAATAGTGGAAATACTGGCTTGCGGCGATCTGGTCGGGATCGCGCAGCAGCGCCTCCTGGAACGGACCCGGATGGACGCCGTTTATGATCACCAGCCGCTCGACGCGCGACGGGTGGCGTATGGCCAGGCCATAGGCGACCGAGGCGCCCCAGTCATGGCCAACCAGGGTGATCGGACGGTCTGAGGACAGGCGATCGATGAGGCCGGCCATGTCGGCGATCAGGTGCTTGGTCTGATAGGCGTCGATTCCGGACGGCTTGTCGGTCAAATTGTAGCCGCGCTGATCCGGGGCAATGGCATGAAAGTGGGCGCCGAAAACCGGCAGAAGCTCCGCCCAGGCTGCCCAATATTCGGGAAAGCCGTGAAGCATCAGCATCATCGGCGCCGCCGGATCGCCTGAGGCGGCATAGTGGATGGTGAGATCGCCGACTGTCAGGTACTTGTGGCGGATTGCGGCGTTGCTCATGGCGTGCCCCTTTCAGTCAGTGCGTGGACCGGTTGCGGCATGTCGAAGCCACGCAGGTCAACGGTGCCGATTTTCGTGGTCCGGTCCGGTAGTAATTCGGCCACGTCGGCGGATACCACAAGATCGCAATTCAGGCCGCTCGCGGCACTCAGCAAACGAGCGGCCAGATTGACCGCCGGTCCGATTGCGGTGAAGTCGAGCCGGTTGGTGCTGCCGATATTGCCATAGTGGATGTCGCCCACATGCAGGGAGGCGCGAAAATCGAGTTCGGGATTGCCGCGGTCAGTCTGCCGGTTCGCCGCCCGCAGAGTCGTCTTGGCGGCCGAAAGGGCCTCGATCGCCGCCTGGCACACCGCTTTCCGGCGGGTTTCCTCGACCGGGAACATGGCCAGCATGCCGTCGCCCATAAATTTCAGGATTTCGCCTCCAT
Organism: Rhodobiaceae bacterium; assembly: GCA_965224185.1. Taxonomy (GTDB): domain Bacteria; phylum Pseudomonadota; class Alphaproteobacteria; order Rhizobiales. The sequence goes on from OZ245042.1 coordinate 4,135,411, forward strand.
TGGCTTCCACTTCAGGGCCGACGGCGTCATAGAAGACGTTCAGGAGTTCGATCACCCGGTCGCCGTCCAGGGTGTTGGAGAGATCCGTGAACCCCTTCAAATCGGCGAACAGAATTACAGCGCGCAGGATCTCCGTGTCGCCACGTTTGATCCGGCCGTGAAGAATCCGGCCGCCGGTTCCGCGCCCGACATAGGTCGACAAAAGGATCGCCGCATTGAGGCGCAGCATATAGGTTTCGGTAAGGCGGGCGAGCGGCAGGCGGATCTTCTCCAGGGCGGCGATCGCGGCATCCGAATAGCCGCCGGGGACCTTTGTCGACCAGGTGGCCACATGCACCTCGCCGGTGGTGTAGATCAAAGGCTGGGCAAGGTAATCGGTATAACCCTCAGCCTCCAACTCGCCAAGAATCTTGTAGTCGCGCGGGCATTCGGGATCGGCGAGCTTGCGGCGGATGGGTTGCTTCTCCCTGATCACGTCGGGAAGCGGATTATCCGCATATTCGTCCGTGTCGAACAGGGAAAAATCGGCCGTCAGCAGGTCGACATCACCGCCGGGCGACCATGAAAAGCGGCGTCCCAGAATGTTCGGATGCAGGGTGAAAATGAACAATGCGAAGCGGTCGATGCGGATGCCGGCGGCCAGCAGCCTGTCGCCGATGGTCTGCACGATCACCCGCGCGTCGGCGCTTGGCGGCGCGCCGTCGCACATCCACCAGAACAGATCGTCGATGATCGCCTCGTTCACATCCATGTTTCAGCCTTGTCGCGTAGCGTCATGCGGCGATATTTGTCCAAAGCCTCACTTTGCCTTCATCAAGAGGGATGGTATAGGGGCGCCGATACAAACGCCATCGAACGCATTTTCCGCGCGACTTCTCAATTCCCGAATTCCGCCGCCTAGGCCGGACGGATACCGAACGACGATACGAGGGCCCAATCCACTATGTCAAAAATCAAGGTAGAAAATCCGGTCGTTGAACTCGACGGCGACGAGATGACCCGCATCATCTGGCAGCTTATCAAGGACAAGCTGATCCATCCCTATGTGGACATCGAGTTGGACTATTTCGACCTGGGCATTCAGGCCCGCGACGAGACCAATGACCAAATCACCATCGATGCGGCCAATGCCATCAAGAAACACGGGGTCGGGGTCAAATGCGCGACCATCACACCGGATGAGGCGCGGGTTGAGGAGTTTGGCCTGAAGCAGATGTGGCGGTCGCCCAACGGCACGATCCGCAACATTCTCGGCGGTGTCGTGTTCCGCGAGCCGATCATCTGCAAGAACGTGCCGCGGCTGGTGCCGGGCTGGACCCGGCCGATCATTATCGGCCGCCACGCATTCGGCGATCAGTACCGGGCCACCGACTTCCTGTTTCCGGGCAAGGGCAAGCTGTCCCTGAAATGGCAGGGCGACGATGGTGAGGTGATCGAGCGCGACGTGTTCGAGGCGCCCGGATCCGGCGTGGTCATGGGCATGTACAATCTCGACCAATCGATCCGCGACTTCGCCCGCGCGTCCATGAACTACGCGCTGAACCGGGGATATCCCTGTTATCTGTCGACCAAGAATACCATCCTGAAAGCCTATGACGGCCGCTTCAAGGACCTGTTCGAAGAGGTGTTTGAGAGTGAGTTCAAGCAAAAGTTCGACGAAAAGGGGCTCACCTATGAGCACCGGCTGATCGACGACATGGTGGCGGCGGCGCTGAAATGGTCCGGCGGTTTCGTCTGGGCCTGCAAGAATTACGACGGCGACGTGCAGTCGGATACTGTGGCCCAGGGCTACGGATCGCTCGGCCTGATGACATCGGTGCTGATGACGCCGGACGGCAAGACGGCGGAAGCGGAAGCCGCCCACGGGACGGTGACCCGCCATTATCGCCAGCACCAGGCCGGGGAGGAGACCTCGACCAATTCCACCGCGTCGATCTTTGCCTGGTCGCGGGGCCTGGCGCATCGCGCCAAGCTCGATGACAATGCGGAATTGGCAACCTTCGCCAAGACGCTGGAAGAGACGGTGATCGCGACGATCGAGGGCGGTGACATGACCAAGGACCTGGCGCTGTTGATCGGGCCTGACCAGCAATGGTGTTCGACCACCGGGTTCCTGGACGCGGTGGACCAGAATCTGCAGAAAGCGATGAGCTGAGAGGATTTCGGCGGCGCATGCGCTTGGTGTTAATTCACGCTGCATTTTGTCAAGTTCGATACGAACTATAGGATCGTCATTTCCGCTTTTGCGGGAATGACTTTGTGGTGTGAGTTATGGATCCATATTTTTCCGCAACACGGGTCAGCGGTCCCCGCTGTCGGGCACGGTGATACCGGCATAGTGCTGCTCGGCTTCGCCGTCATGGCTGTGGGCCATATGCATGATTGTCTCGTGAATCTTCGGATGGCGGCGCATCAGATGCTGCATGTCGGCGGCCGATAGGGACAGGAGCCGCGACATTTCCTTGGCGCGCACCAGGGCGGCCGATTTTCGCGGCTGCAACAGGCTGTGCTCGCCGAAATGGCCGCCTTCTTCGATGTCGAAACTGCGCGCATCGGTTTCGACCTCCAACGTGCCGTCGACGACGAACACCATGCGGTCGACCGTGTCGCCCGGTTCGAGCAGGACGTGGCCGCGCGGCACCCGTTCGCCATGGATCAGCCGGACGATCCGGTTGAGGGCATCGGGATCCAGTTGCGAAAACAGTGGCACCTTGGCGACCAGGGTCCAGGTGATCACGAATTCGCGGCGGTGCACCTGTTGGGCGAAACCGGAGGCGATGATGCCAATGGGCAGGGCGAAGACACCAAGCCCGAAGATCATGATCAGGCCGCCGAAAAACTTGCCGGCCGCGGTGACCGGCACGACGTCACCGAAACCGACCGTGGTCAAGGTGGTGACCGCCCACCAGGCGGCGGCGGGAACCGAGCCGAACACGTCCGGCTGGTCGTCGCCCTCAATGAAATAGATGCCGGTGGCGGCGATCAGGATCAGCGTCAGCATGATGGCAAGAGCGCTGGTCAGCGCCCGCCATTCGGCCTCGACCACCGCCCGCAGGGTCTGTAGGGCCGGGGAATAGCGCATGACTTTCAAAAAGACGAACAGGCGAAACATCCTGAGCACCCGCAGGTCATAGGGCACCAGGGCGGACAGCCAGAACGTGGCGACCACCAGCAGGTCGACAAGTAAAAGCGGCCGGCCCATGAAGCGCAGCCGCGCCCGCCAGGCCGGCATGCGCCGGTAGGGCAGAAATTCGACGCAGATCCACAGGCGAAGCAGGTATTCCAGCGTGAACAGGAAACCGGACACGATCGAAAACAGGTTGATCGCGGCGCCCCATTTGGCATGAATCGACGGGACGGTATCCAGCGCAAAGGTGATGACATTGCCGACGATCAGGACGATCAGCGACAGATCGAATATCCGGCTGGCGACATCGCCGGGGGCGCTGACTTCCAGGATTTCGTATAGTCGGCGGCGAATCCGCTGAAGATCTCCGTTCATATACGTATGGATGACCGATAAAACGGGCTCCGGTCAATCGCCCTGTTCGGCAATGGTTTCCGGCTCGACCAGTTCTTCCTCGACGATATCGCCGCCCGGCGTGACCTCTTCTTCGCCGAGGCGGGCCCGGGCGACGTCCCAAATGCGTGCAGCCAGGCTCGGTTGCCGGTCCATGAGCCGGTGCAGGTCGTCGGCCTCCAGGAGCAGCAGCCGGCACCGGGACTTGGCGACCACGTCGGCCGACCGGCGCGCCTTCTGCAACACGGCGATCTCACCGAAAAAGGCGCCGTCATGCAGCCGGACCTGCTTGTCGGGAAGATCGATTTCCACCGTGCCGGAGGCCAGGAAGTACATGGAATGGGCCGGCTCGCCGGCGCGGGCGATCAGGGTGCCGCGCTCCACGGTTTGCGCGCGCAGGAGTTTCATTACCTGGGCGATTTCCGATGCGGTCAGTTCGGCGAAAAGAGGCACCTGGGCGACCATGCCCCAGGTGACGACGAAATCACGCTGATGGATTTCGCGGGCAAAGGCGGTGGCGACGATGCCGACGGGGAGCGCGAACAGGCCGTAGCCGACAATCATGACGATGCCGGCGATGATCTGGCCGATGACGGTGGTCGGCACGACATCGCCATAGCCGACCGTGGTCAGGGTCGCGAGCGCCCACCACATGGATTTGGGGATCGATTCAAACGCCTCGGGTTGGGCGTGACGTTCGGCCAGGTAAAGTGCGGTCGCCGCCGTGACCACCACGCCCATGAGGATGACCAGGCAGGCGATAAGGGCGCGCCGTTCGCCGATGATGGCCTGACCCAGCGAGCGCAGGGCCGGCGAATAGCGAACCAGCTTCAGGAAACGGATCAGGCGGAACAGGCGCAGGAACCGCAGGTCGGTGGCCGGAAAGAAGAAGCCGGCATAAAACGGCGCGATCGCCAGGAAATCGATGACCGCCTCCGGCCGCAAGGCGTAGCGCAGGCGCGCCCGCCTGGGACCCAGATGGCGCAACTGAATGTGCTGGTCGGCGACCCAGAGCCGGGCGAGATATTCCAGGGTGAACAGCACTACCGACACGATTTCGATGATCTGGAACAGTTGCCAATAGGCGGCGCGGATCGATGGCACCGTTTCCAGGATGACCGCGGCCACATTGATGACGATCAATAAAATAAGGCCGCGATCGACGATCTGGCTCGTCAGGTCGCCGACGGCGCCCTGTTCCAGGATTTCAAACAAGCGACGCTTCAACCGGTTGTCCTGCCGGGGCGCCATGGTCCCAGTCCCCTATTGGCCGCCCGCCACCGCCTGTTCGATCGCGGCGATGGCCGCCGCCGCGTTGCCGCCATCAGGCCCGCCGGCCTGGGCCATGTCCGGACGGCCGCCGCCGCCCTTGCCGCCCAACTGCGCCGAGCCCAGGCGGACCAGGTCGACGGCGGAAAAACGATCGGTCAAGTCAGCCGTGACCCCGACGACGATGCCGGCCTTGCCGTCTTCGGCGACACCGACAATGACCACCACGCCAGTGCCAACCGATGTTTTGCCGTCATCGGCGAGGCCCTTCAATTCCCGGGCCGGAACGCCGTTCACCGAACGGCCGAGAAACTTGACGCCGGCGACCTCCTTGATTGCCGGCTCGCTGCCGCCGCCCATGGCGATCTGGCGCCGTGCCTCAGACAAGTCACGCTCCAGCCTGCGGCGTTCGGCGAGAAGGGCGTCGACGCGGTCGACGACGTCGCCGGGCGCGACTTTGAGTACCGTGGCGGTCTGGCGCAGGCGTTCCTCCTGGCTCTCAAGATGGCGCCGCGCCGCCGCGCCGGTCAGCGCCTCGATGCGCCGCACGCCGGCGGCCACGGCGGATTCGGAGATCACCGTGAACAGGCCGATATCGCCGGTGCGCCGCACATGGGTGCCGCCGCACAATTCCACCGAATAGGGACGGGCGGCGCCGTTGTCGTCCACCGCGCCCATGGTGACGACGCGCACTTCGTCGGCATATTTCTCGCCGAACAGGGCCATGGCGCCGGAGTCGATCGCCTCGTCGACGGCCATCAATCGGGTGCTCACCGGGCCGTTTTGCAGGATCATGGTGTTGGTGCGGTCGGTGATTGCCGCCAATTCGTCGGCCTCCGCCGGCTTGGGGTGGGAGAAGTCGAAGCGCAGGCGCTCCGGCGCGACCAGCGAGCCTTTCTGCACCACATGATCGCCGAGCACCTGGCGCAAAGCGGCGTGCATCAAATGGGTGGCGGAATGGTTGGCGCGGATCGCCGTGCGGCGGTCGGTGTCGACGACCAATTCCAGGGGTTGGTCCACCGATATCACGCCCTCTTCGACGACGCCGAAATGTACGAAGAGGCCGTCCCCCTTTTTCCGGGTGTCGGTGACCTGGAAGCGCCCGCCTTGTGAGCGCAGAATTCCGGTATCGCCGACCTGGCCGCCGGATTCGCCGTAAAACGGGGTTTGATTGAGGATCACGGCGCCTTTGGTTCCGGTCTCCAGACGTGGGGTCTTGGCCCCGTCGGCGACCAGTGCGAGTACAACGCCCTCGGCGATTTCGGTCTCGTAGCCAAGGAAATCGGTCGCTCCGTGGCGGTCCTGAAGCTCGAACCAGATGGCCTCGTCGGCGGCCTCGCCGGAGCCGGCCCAGGAGGCGCGGGCCTCGGCGCGCTGGCGCTCCATGGCGGCGCTGAAGCCGCCCGTGTCCACCGCGATGTCGCGGGACTTCAAGGCATCCTCGGTGAGATCCAGGGGGAAGCCGTAAGTGTCGTAGAGCTTGAAGGCGGTTTCTCCGTCGAGGGTGTCGCCGGCCTTGAGATCGGCGGTGGCGCCGTCGAGCAGGCCGAGGCCGCGCTCTAAGGTCTTGCGGAAGCGGGTTTCCTCCAGTTTCAGCGTTTCGGCGATCAGCGGTTCGGCCCGGGGCAGTTCCGGAAAAGCCTGGCCCATTTCACGGACCAGGGTGGGGACCAGACGCCACATCAATGGCTCGCGAGCGCCAAGCAGGTGGGCGTGGCGCATGGCGCGGCGCATGATGCGGCGCAGCACATAGCCGCGGCCCTCGTTGGACGGCAGCACGCCCTCGGCGATCAGAAAACTGGTGGCGCGCAAATGGTCGGCGATCACCCGATGGCTTGCCTGGTGGTCGCCCTTGGCCGCGACGGCGGTTGCCTCTTCCGACGCGCCGATCAAGGCGGTGAAGAGGTCGGTCTCATAATTGTCGTGGACGCCCTGGAGCACGGCGGCGATGCGCTCCAGGCCCATGCCGGTATCGATCGACGGGCGCGGCAGGTCGATGCGCTTCTCGGCGCTGACCTGCTCGAATTGCATGAAGACCAGGTTCCAGATTTCGACGAAGCGGTCACCGTCCTCCTCCGGGGTGCCGGGCGGACCGCCCCAAAGATGCTCACCATGGTCATAGAAGATTTCCGAGCACGGACCGCAGGGGCCGGTGTCGCCCATTGCCCAGAAATTATCGTGGGTGGGGATGCGGATGATCTTGTCTTCGCTGAGGCCGGCGACCTTGCGCCATAGATCATAGGCTTCGTCGTCCTCGGCATAGACGGTGACGAGGAGGCGGCTTTCGGGCAGTCCGAACTCCTTGGCGATCAATTGCCAGGCAAGCTCAATGGCGCGATCCTTGAAATAGTCGCCGAAGGAGAAATTGCCGAGCATTTCAAAGAAGGTGTGATGGCGGGCGGTATAGCCGACATTGTCGAGATCGTTGTGCTTGCCGCCTGCGCGCACGCATTTCTGCGAGGTCACGGCGCGCTGATAGTCGCGTTTTTCGACGCCGGTGAACAGGTTTTTAAACTGCACCATGCCGGCATTGGTGAACATCAAGGTCGGGTCGTTGCGCGGCACCAGCGGGCCGGAGGCAACGATCTCGTGATCATGATCGCCGAAATAATTTAGAAACGCAGTGCGGATCTCGTTGACGCCACTCATTGCCGAATAAATGCTTTCCTGTCTGCCGGGTCCAATGGGGCCCGGTCACCTGTCGGCGCTTTGTAATCGCAGCGACGGGGCCTGTCCAGAAAAGCCGTGCGGTGCGGGCGACCGGATATCGCGGTGTCGCCCAGCGGCCGGTCCGGCCCGGAAAAGGAAAGACGAGTCGGCCACCGCCTGTGCTCGTGTCTTGGAATAAGAAGTTAGGTTTCACAAAGACGTCCGTCATCCCGTGCGCATTGCGGCATGAAATGCTGCTATGCAGACACCGGGATCTCAACATTGGAATGCCGAGCCATAACGCCAGATCCCGTGTCTGCAGCGCATCACTTCATGCTGCGCGGCGCACGGGATGACACGGAGATTTCCTTGACGTTTTGCCGTCATGGCGGGGGGAACCAAGGGTTCCGATGTCAGCAGCGCATCACTGCGTGCTGCGCGGCGCACGGGATGACGCGGAGGTTCCCTTGACGTTTTGTCGTCATGGCGGGGGGAACCAGGGGTTCCGATGTCTGCAGCGCATCACTTCGTGCTGCGCGGCGCACGGGATGACGCGGAGTATTTCCTTGACGTTTTGTCGTCATGACGCGGGGAACCAAGGGTTCCGATAAAACGGGGCGACCAATCGGCCGCCCCGTGTGTCGCGTGTTTGATGCCATTGGCTCGAATTGCGTCGCCGGTGGCGGCCAAGACCCGGCCGGTCAGGCCTCCATGGCCTTGCCGTCGTCATCTTCGGTATCGTCGGTTTCCAGGATCTGATCGGCGATCAGGCCGGCATTCTGGCGGATTGCCAGTTCGATGGCTTCGGCGATGTCGCCGTTGTCGCGCAGGAACTGCTTGGCGTTTTCCCGCCCCTGGCCGAGGCGTTCGCTGTCATAGGAGAACCAGGATCCGGATTTCTCCACGATACCCGACTTGACGCCGAGATCGAGAAGCTCGCCCATCTTGGAAATGCCCTCGCCATACATGATGTCGAATTCCACCTGGCGGAAGGGCGGCGCCAGCTTGTTCTTGACCACCTTCACCCGGGTCTGGTTGCCGACCACTTCGTCGCGATCCTTGATGGAGCCGATGCGGCGGATGTCGATGCGGATGGAGGAATAGAATTTCAGCGCGTTGCCGCCGGTGGTGGTCTCCGGGCTGCCGAACATGACGCCGATCTTCATGCGGATCTGGTTGATGAAGATGACCATGCAGTTGGAGCGGGAGATGGAGCCGGTGAGCTTGCGCAGGGCCTGGCTCATGAGCCTGGCCTGCAGGCCGGGCAGGCTGTCGCCCATCTCGCCTTCCAGTTCGGCCCGCGGCGTCAGCGCTGCGACCGAATCGATGACCAGCACGTCGATGGCGCCGGACCGCACCAGGGTGTCGGCGATTTCAAGCGCCTGCTCGCCGGTATCGGGCTGGGAGATCAGAAGATCGTCGATATTGACCCCGAGCTTGCGGGCATAGATCGGATCGAGGGCGTGTTCGGCGTCGACGAAGGCGCAGATGCCGCCGGATTTCTGCGATTCGGCCACCGTGTGCAGGGCCAGGGTCGTCTTGCCGGAGGATTCAGGCCCATAGATCTCGACCACCCGGCCGCGCGGCAGGCCGCCGATGCCGAGCGCGATATCGAGGCCCAGCGAGCCGGTCGACACGGTCTCGACCTCCACCGCCTGGCCCTGGCCGAGCTTCATGATCGAGCCCTTGCCGAAAGCACGCTCGATCTGGCTCACCGCCGCGTCCAGTGCCTTGTCCTTGTCCATCTTCTTACCCTCAATAAGGCGGAGCGATGCCTGCGCCATAATCTAGACCTCTTATTTCAGAACTTGCCAGGTGTTTCAAACGTCATCATGTGCACGTTTTGTTCTCATATGCAACCGATTTTGTAAATATTTGATGAATAACGGAAAATGGGGCTGTGTTCCGGTTATGGTCCGTGGGGATCGTAACAACATCCGAATCCCATAGCCCGCCTTCAATCCCGCGCCTTCGCCACCTTCCGCCGCGCGAATCGTCATGCTTCCCGGTCGGGCACCTCGATCGTGCCGCTCATATAGGCCACCGCGCGGCCGGCTATGCGGACGCGGTCGCCGGCGAGCCGGCAGCGGAGCCAGCCGCCGCGGGCGGAGATCTGGCGGGCGGTCAGTTCGGTCTTGCCGAGCCTTTGCGCCCAGTAGGGGGTGAGCAGGCAATGGGCCGATCCGGTGACCGGGTCTTCGTCGATGCCGGCGCCGGGGGCGAAATAGCGGGAGACGAAATCCACATCGTCGCCGGGAGCGGTGGCGATGACGCCGCGCACGCCGAGCTTGGCCACGGCGGCAAAATCCGGGCGCAGGCCGGCGACCGTGTCGCTGGCGCCGTAAACCGCCATGTAGTCGCCTTCGGCGGCCGAATAGGCGCCGTAAAGAATTTGGTCGGGCGGCGCGTCGAGCATCTGCGACATGTCGGGCGCATCGGCCGCCGGGGCGGTGGGGACCGCGGGAAAATCGAGCTCGAACAGGTCGCCGTCCCGGCGCACAATGAGGGTGCCCGACTTGCGGGTGTGGAAGATATAGTCGGGGCGGTCGATGCCGATCGCGTGGCACAGGGCATGTGCGGTCGCCAAAGTGGCGTGGCCGCAAAGCGCGACCTCGAAGGCCGGGGTGAACCAACGCAATTGCCAGCCGTCGCCATCGGGCACGATATAGGCGGTTTCCGACAGATTGTTCTCAAGCGCGATCGCCTGCAGGAGCGCGTCGTCGGGCCAATGGTCCAGCGGCACGACGGCGGCCGGATTGCCGGTGAAGGGCCGTTCGGCGAAGGCATCGATCTGGTAGATGGGCAATTGCATGATTGGGGCCTCCCTTTGGGGGTCGACTAAACCATGATTGCGGCCGCCGGGGCTATCGATTTATCGTGGCTTGCCGCACCCGGCCGGATCGACGCCCGTGCTTCGGGCACCAGATGCGTGATCCGTCGGCGGCGCTGTGCCTAACCGGAGCCGACCATGCCGTCCCAACCCCTGCCGACCACCTTGATCGGTGCCGCGACCGTTGATGTGATCGCACGGGTGCATGGGGATTATCGGCCGGCGACCTCCAATCCAGGCTGGATCCGGCGCGGGCCCGGCGGCGTGGCGCGTAATATTGCCGTGCTTTTGGCGCGGCTTGGCGCGCCGGCGCATTTGATCACGGCGCTCGGCGACGATGCCGACGGGGCCTATCTGCGGGCGCATTTGCGGCAATCGGGGGTGACGGTCAGTCTGGTGCCGGCCGGCGACCAGCCAACCGCCCGCTACGTGGCCCTGCATGACGACCGGGGCGAATTGATCGCGGCAATTGCCGATATGGCGATCGTCGAGGCTCTGGACGCCGACGCGGTCGTACAGGCGATAGACAAGAGCCCGAATGCAGGTAATCTGCTTGCCGATTGCGGCCTGGCGCCGGACCGGCTGCGCCGAATTTGCGATGACAAGGGCGGGCGGCGTTTCGCGCTGGAAACCGTGTCGGCCCCGAAGGCGGTGCGGGCGCGGGGATTGGAGGGCGGGATCGATCTCCTGCTCTGCAACCGCCAGGAGGCGTCCGCCCTGTTGGACCGGGAATTTTCCTGCGCTGCCGCGGCGGTTGAGGGCGCGTTGAAGGCCGGGGTCGGCGCTGCCCTTGTCAGCGATGGCGCGGAAGCCGTCGCCGTCGGCGATCGCGACGGCATTATCGAGCGGATGCCGCTTGCCGCCGAGATCGTCGATGTCACCGGCGCCGGCGACGCGCTGACGGCCGGCACGCTTTATGGCCTGGCTCGCGGCCTTTCCCTTGGCGAGGCCGTGGATTACGGTCTGGCGGCGGCATCCCTGGCGGTTGAGGCGACCGGGGCCGGGGTGCCGATCACACGCGATGCCTTGACGGCGCGGCTTGGCGAAAGGTCGGATCGATGACGCTCTCCCCCCTGCTTCAATTCAGCGATCCGGTGGCCGCAGCTTTTGCCGCCGGGCAGCCGGTGGTGGCGCTGGAATCGACCATCATCTCCCACGGCATGCCGTGGCCGAAAAATATTGGGACGGCGCGGCAGGTGGAGGCCGACATCGTCGATGCCGGCGCGGTGCCGGCAACCATCGCGGTGCTCGATGGCGCGATCCATGTGGGCCTGAACGATGCCGGGCTTGAACAGATTTCCCGCGCCGACCAGGTGATGAAACTGTCGCGGGCCGATCTCGCCTTCGCGGTGGCGCAGGGGCGCACGGGCGCGACCACGGTCGCCGCCACCATGATGATCGCCCATATGGCCGGCATCCAGGTGTTTGCTACCGGCGGCATCGGCGGGGTGCATCGCGGGGCGGGGGAGAGTTTCGATATTTCCGCCGACTTGCGGGAACTGGCCCGCACCCCGGTCGCCGTGGTCGCCGGCGGCGCCAAGGCCCTGCTCGACCTGCCGAAGACGCTGGAAGTGCTGGAGACGGAAGGGGTGCCGGTGATCGGCTATGGCACCGATATCCTGCCGGCCTTCTGGTCGCGCGACAGCGGGCTCGCCGCGCCGCTCAGGCTCGACAGCCCGGGGGAAATCGCCCGGTTCCTGGACACCCGCCATCACCTGGGCGGCCATGGCGGTGTGCTGATCGCCAATCCGGTGGCGGCGGAACACGAAATCCCGGCCGCCGACATGGCCGGCATCATCGATGCCGCGTTACATGAAGCGGAAAGGCGCGGGATCGCCGGCAAGGCGGTGACGCCCTTCGTCCTGGCGCTGATCGTCGACATGACGGACGGGCGCAGCCTGGAGACGAACATCGCCCTGGTGCGCGCAAACGCGCGGCTCGCGGCTCAGATCGCGGGGGAATTGGGGATGGCGCCATGATGCAACCCGTCCGTTTCTCCCTTGTCAAATCTGCCCGGATTGGGTTTATGTCTGAGTTGACGGCCGGTCGTCGCAGCAAATGAGAGCAAATTGCCGCAATCGGCGGGCGCGGACTGGTATCGGTGGACCGGGGGTCCTATTTAGAGCTTTCAATTGGTCGAGGCTCTGGCAATTGAGTTTAGTTGATTTTTAATTCGGATTTCGGAGGACGACATGAGTGAGGTGACCACATTGCAGCCCATGCAATATCTGGACAAGGCGATGGGCGCGTTACGCGATATGGGGTTGTTGTCGGAGGGGCCGAAGGAAGCGCCGATCACCGCCCTGTTGGAGCAGATTTCCGATCTCGATCCGGACCGGATCGTAGTGATCGCCCGCACGCTGACCCAGGTGTCGGTGTTCAACGAAGTGGTGCGTGAGCAGGTAGCGGCGATGAATATCGGCACCCGCTACGAGGAAATCACCGAGGCCTTCAACTCGGTGCGCGACGATGCCAAGGGCATGGTCGACCAACTTGCCGACGGCAAGCTTTCCACGTTTGAGAAACTCTCCAATACGTGGATGAACATTTCGCGCGGCGATATTCCGTCGCGCTTCGACAAGATCCAGGACACGTATATCGAGGTTGCCAAGGATACCAAGGACCAGATCGAGCGCGAGCAGGTCATTCTCAATGCCTATCGCGATTTTCGCGGTGCCTTGAAACAGGCGGAAGTGATGGCGCTGGAAGTGTTCGAAAAGGCCGGAGCGCATCTTGAGGACGCCAAGGAACGGCTCGCCGACGCCAATGCCAAGGTAGAGGCGTTTACCGGCGAGGGCGTGGCCGAGAAGGCGCGACTTGAAATGGCCCGCGACGAGCGCATGCGGCAAATGCAGGACGAGGAAAAGCGCTACCAGATCGCCAAGGATCTCACCGACAATTTGACCATCGGCTATAATACGTCGGAAGTGATCATGGCGCGGCTGATGCAGACCACCAATTGCAAGGAACGGGTCTATGCCCAGGCGGTCAGCTTCTTCTCCACCAACGAAGCGGTGCTGACGGCGCTGAAAGCCTCGTTCACCAGCCTGGCAGGCCTGCATGAATCCACCGAAACCCTGAACGCCATGAAGGAAGGGGTGTCGAAGAGCCTGGAGACCCTGGCCGAAATCGGCGACGAAGTGCAGGAAGCGGCCCTGCGTGCCGGCTACGGCCCGACCATCCGCGCCGCGGCGTTGAAAAAGCTTGTCGATTCGGTCGTCAACTTTCAGGTCAAGTCGCGCGAAATCATCAACGAGATGCGCGACCAGGCGACCAAGAATTCGGCAGAAATCCGCGACGCGGTGGAAGACGGCAAGCGCCGGCTCGCCGAACTCGCCGCCCAGGGCAACGAACTGGGCCGCCTGCCGGGGACTTGACCGGGCGCGGTCGTCGGAAGACCCTTTGAACCATGAGTGACGCCACCGCCACGGCGACGAAAAAGGACCTGCCGCTTGACGACGTGATGATGGCGATGGACGTGGTCGATACGCTGCGCCATCGCCAGATCATCGTCGAGCGGGAATTGTCCGAGGACGCCCGGGAGGCCGAGTTGATCGCCCGGTTGCGGGAGATCTACGAAAACCAGGGGATCGACGTTCCCGATCATGTGCTGCGCCAGGGGGTGGTGGCGCTGAAGGAGGAACGCTTCGTCTATACGCCGCCCGGCAACGGCCTGTCGATTATGCTGGCGCGGCTCTATGTGGCCCGCGGCAATGTGGGCAAATGGCTGGGCATTCTGGTGCTTGCCGCCGGTATCGGCTGGGCTGGATGGTATTTCGGCATCGAGCGGCCACGGCAGCAGGCGGCGATCGAGACCGAGGTGGCGCTGACGGAAACGCTGCCGGCGGAACTCGGCAAGGTCGGCAGTCGTATCGCCGGGGCGACCGATGATCGCCGTGCCCTCGACCGGGCGGAACGGCTGATGAATTCCGGGTTGCGCGCCGCCGAGAAAGGGGATCTGCAGGCGGCCCGAACAGCGTTCAAGGACTTGCAGGCGCTGGAGACCGAATTGCTGCTTACCTATGACATCCGCATCGTTGCCAGGCCCGGCGAAAGTTCCGGCGTCTGGCGGCGGACCAAGGCCAATACAAGCGCGCGCAACTACTACCTGATCGTCGAAGCGATCGGCCGCGACGGCAAGGCGATCAGCCGCCAGATCCGCAACGAGGAAGACAATTCGGTGGAAACGGTGACCAGTTGGGGCGTCCGGGTGCCGAAATCCGTCTTTGACCGGGTGGCCCGGGACAAGCGCGACGACGGCATCATCCAGAATGCGGTGATCGGCCGCAAGGCGGCCGGCAGCCTGGAACCGGAATGGGCCGTGACCGTCAATGGCGGCGCCATTACGCGGTGGTGAGAATGGCCAGAGTTCCCGGACATCGCGCCCTCAGTTCGATCGACGAAGCGCTTGCCGATATCCGCCGCCAGGAGCGCGGGGTCAACGAATCCCTGGAGGCAATCAACCAGAAGGTTGCCGAATTGCAGACCGCGGAAGCGGAAGTCTATCGCGATCTCGCCCGCTTCCGAATGGAGGAGGATCCCGAAGGGCTGGCGGAACGGCTCGACGGCACCGGCCGCCGGGTGGCGAAAATCCTGATCGACCGCCGGCAGATGCAGGACGCACGGCGCAGCCGCATCGACGCCCTGGAAGAGGAGTCGGCCGAACTGCGCCGGGCTCGCGACGACCGCGCCGACGACCTGGTGTTGGCGGCGGAGCGGCACCAGGAGGCGGAAAACAGATTGCGTGACCAACTGCGCCGCGACCCGGACTGGCAGGCGCAAAATGCGCTCTTCGACAAGGCCAGGCATGTGGCTGAAGAGGCGCGCAAGAAAACCGAAGTCGCCGAAAAAGACCGCAAGGTGAAGGGCGCGCCCTACGAGGCGGACAGCCTGTTCATGTATTTATGGAAACGAGGCTATGGGACATCCGCCTACAAGGCCGGCCGGCTGGCGCGCATGGGCGATCGCTGGGTCGCCAGGTTGATCGACTATCAGCATGCGCGGCCGAACTACGCCATGCTGATCGATATTCCCAAGCGCCTTGACGAGCATGCCGATCGCGCCGAGGCGCTAGTGACGGCGGAGCGGGAGAAACTGGCGGCGCTCGAACGGGCGGCCTTCGACGATGCGCCGGCGCGGGAAACGGCTGCGGCGGTGGCCCGGTTGCGCGAGGCGATCGCCGAAATCGACCAGCGCAAGGCGGCGGCGGACCAGGAACTGGCGGATCTCACCGAAGCCGACGACAGGGCCGCCAATGGCCAGGATACGGCCTGGCGCGACGCCCAGGAGCTACTCGCCGAAAGCCTGAAAAACGATACGTTGCGCCAGCTCTACCGGCATGCGCGCTCGACGCCGTCGCCGGAGGACGAGCGGCTGGTGGATCGGATCGAGGATATCGTTCGCTCCCTGGACCGCCTTGAGCGGGACGCCACGGCGGAGCGGGATTACCTGCGCGAACTGGCCGCCCGGCGGGGCGAACTGACACAGATCACACGGGACTTTCGCAATCGCGGATGGGACAATGCCGGCTCCAGTTTCGGCGGTGCCGTCGCCGGTGCGCTGCTTGCCGAATTCCTGCGCGGCGCCATTTCCGGATCGCAATATTGGGACCGCATGGAACGCGGCCATACCTGGAACCGCGGTCCGCGCCACGACGATTTCGGCAGCGGCTTCGATTTCGGCAACGATTGGGGCGGCGGCGGAAATATGGGCGGCGGAGATTTCTGGACCGGCGGCGAATTTTAGCCGATTTGGAGGCGAATTTTAGCCACCTGTTCAATTTATAAGCATCTACAAAGCACGCAGTCCTCCCGTGCGCGGTGCGGCGCGAAGTGCCGCTCCGCAGACACCGGGATCTCTTCCGCAGTAATTGTCGGTAAACGCGAGGCCGAGGTCCCGTGTCTGCACAGCAACATTTCATGTTGCAGCGCGCACGGGATGACGGAGCGAAGATTTGATGGGGCGTCGGTAGGCACGGGATCAGATCAGGCCTGCCGCTTCCCGCCCAATTCAGAAGCGACTACGGAAATCAGCCAATCGGCGGTCAGGCGCATGCGGGCCAGGTTTTTGATGCCCGGATGGATCATGATCCACAATTCTCGTGACCGGGGATCCCCGGGGGATGGATCAGCAAGCAGATCGGGATCCGTGTCCGCCAGATAGTGCGGCAGATAGGACCTCCCGAGCCCCGCCTTGACCGCCGCATAAGCAATCTCCAAGTCGTTCACGCGCATTTGTGCCAAAGGGCGGTCGTTTGGTGATTTGCCGGCCGCTTCAATGATCCATTGCGCCTGGGGCAGGAATTGCATGGTTTCGGTATAGGTGATCCAAGACAGGTTCCGGTCCGATTGTCGTTTGCTGCGGACTATGGCGAACGGGATCCGGCCGACCAGCCGGGTCACAGCCTGGTGTTCCTGCGTCGGTCTGGCGAAGCGCAGGGCGATATCGGCCTGACGATCGATGACGCTGAGAGCCCGATTTAAAAGTAGTTGAGCGATATCAATGGGATGTGATTCAACCGTCTTTGTGAAGAAGAAGGAGGATCAAATGCCCTGGGATGATACCGCTCGCCGCCAGCATAACCGGGATCACCTGCGCTATCCAAGCGATCTGACCGATGAGGAATGGTCGATTATGGAACCGTTCATTCCTCCCGCTCGTGCGGGCGGGCGCCGGCGCACGACCGACATGCGCGAAGTGGTCAATGCGATCCTCTATATCGGCGGCAGCGGTTGCCAATGGCGCGCGCTGCCGAAGGACTTCCCCCCGCCCTCGACGGTGCGCGGCTATTTCTATGACTGGCGCAATGCCGGGCTATGGCAAACGATGAACCAGCTCTTGGTCGCCAGTACCCGCGAACTGGAAGGTCGCGAGGCCTCGCCGACGGCGGGCGTGATCGACAGCCAAAGCGTCAAAACCACGGAAAGCGGCGGGGTTTGCGGCTATGATGCTGGGAAGAAGGTCAAGGGCCGCAAGCGTCATATCGTCACCGACACCATCGGTTTGATGCTGTTCGTGATTGTTCATGGCGCCGGCATTCAGGATCGCGACGGGGCGGTCGACCTGATCAAGGCCATCCGTTTTCGCTTCCCTTGGCTGCGCCATCTGTTCGCCGACAGCGCCTATGCGGGGGAGAAACTGGCGGCCGCGCTCAAGGCTCATGGTGATTGGACAATTGAAATCATCAAGCGCTCCGATACGGCACAAGGCTTTGAAGTTCTGCCCCGCCGCTGGGTCGTGGAGCGCACCTTCGCCTGGCTCGGACGGTGCCGGCGACTGGCCAAGGACTGGGAGCGCTCAATCGAAAGTGCCACCGTATGGGCCAACATCGCCAGCATCAGAATGATGATCCGACGCGTCGCAAACTATTGCTATGTCTCATGAACTATTGAATCGGGCTCTGAGATCCGCATCCTCCGCGATCAGGTCGATATGCAACTCCGGATGGTCGGCCAGAAGCGATGGCAGTCGAGGTACCAAGAGCCGGTTGACCAGCCATGGCACGGCGGTGATGCGCACGGTGCCAGCCACCCGTGCGGTGTCTCCGGCGACTGCTTCGCTGATCCATTGCGCCTGCACGTCGATTGCTTCGGCGCGGCGGAGGATCTGCTCGCCGAGTTGTGTCGGGTAGAGAGTGCCATCCGCGCGTCCGAATATGGGCGTCCCCATGCGCGTTTCAAGGCGACGCAGGCGGCGCATGACCGTGGTCTCGTTGACGTGCAGTTTGGCGGCCGCGGCGCGATACGACTTGCCGCGGTGAACCGCCAACACATAGCGTAAGTCATCCCAATTGAGATCCTGCATTTTCGCAGCTTGTCATTCAAATATCGCAGCTTTGAAAGGCGATTATGCATGTATAGGCTGGCTTGCCCACGAAAAAAATTTATGAGGCGAGCATGTTGTTTGTCATCCTGTTTGAAGACAACGAGGACAAGGCCGATATGCGCGGCCGATTCATGAATGACCATCTGGCTTTTCTGGAGGCGCATGCCGACTCGGTCCGGGAAGCCGGGCCGCTCAGCGACGGCGGGACCGGTGCCCCATCGGGTGGGATGTGGATCGTTGCTGCGGATAATGGCGATCAGGCGCGTGCCTTGGTGGAGGCGGATCCCTTCTGGCCGACGGGCCTGCGGAAGTCTGTGCGGATCCTTGCCTGGGGCCGTGTATTTGCCGACGGGGCCCGGCTGATGGACACCTAAAGCTTGGTTGGACCTGCCGCCAACTCTCAGCCGTTCAGCGCGTCCTTGACGGCCATGGCGAGTTGTTTCAGCGAGAACGGTTTCGGCAGGAAGTTGAAGCTTTCATTGTCGGGCAGGTTCTTGGCGAAGGCGTCCTCGGCGTAGCCGGAGACGAAGATCACCTTCAGGTCCGGCCGGCTCTTGCGCAATTCGCCGAGCAGGGTCGGTCCGTCCATTTCCGGCATGACGACGTCGGAGACCACAAGATCGATGGCGCCGCCGTTCTCGGCCATCACCTCCAGGGCCTCAGCACCTGTGGACGCTTCGTGCACCGTATAGCCGCGGGACGACAGGGCGCGGCCGGCAAAGGCGCGGACGGCTTCCTCGTCCTCCACCAACAGGATCGTGGCGTTGCCGGTCAGGTCCACCATGTCGACCTGTTTGTCCGCGTCGTCCGGTTTTTCCTCGCGCGGTTCCACGACATGGCGGGGCAGGAAGATGCGGAAGGTGGTGCCCTTGCCTTCCTCGCTGTCGCAGAAGACGAAACCGCCGGACTGCTTGACGATGCCATAGACCGTCGACAGACCGAGACCGGTGCCTTTGCCCACATCCTTGGTGGAGAAGAAGGGCTCGAAGATCTTTTCCAATACGTCCGGCTTCATGCCGGTGCCGGTATCCTGCACCTCGATCAGCACATAATCGGCACGGGGGATTTTGTGTGGATCGAGACGATCGCTTTCCTCGGCCGTCACGTTCTTGGTGCGGACCTCCACTTCGCCGCCATCGGGCATGGCGTCGCGGGCATTGACGGCCAGGTTGACGATCACCTGTTCCAACTGGTTGATGTCGGCCATGACCGGCCACAGGTCGCGACCGTGCACCATCTTCAGGCCCACCTTTTCGCCGAGCAGGCGGTCGAGCAGGATCGACAGGTCGCCGAGCACATCGTTCAGCTCAAGTTCCTGCGGCCTGAGGGTCTGGCGGCGGGAAAAAGCCAGCAATTGCCGCACCAGGCCGGCGGCCCGATTGGCATTCTGCTTGATATTCATGATGTCCTGGAAGGACGGGTCGGTGGGCCGGTGATTGGCCAACAGGAGATCGGAAAAGCCGATAATGGCGGTCAGCACATTGTTAAAGTCATGGGCGACACCGCCCGCAAGCTGGCCGACGGCCTGCATCTTCTGGCCTTGCGCGAATTGCAATTCGAGCGCCCGCTGCTCGGTGGTGTCGAGCGCGTAGACGATCGCCGCGTCGCCCTCCTTTGTGCCTTCGGTGACCGGCGAGATGAAGAACCGGGCGCTGCGCTCCGGATCGGCGGCAAAGGTCGCGTCGACGGAGGGAATATCGACCTGGCCGGCGGCGGCCTGGTTAATGGCGGCCGACAGCTTCTCGCGGTCGGTCTCGGCGACCACATCGACCAGGGAATAGGCGTCGGCCTCGCCGTCGGCGCGGCCGGCGGCCTCGAACATGCGGGCGAACGGCGCATTGGTCTGTCCGACAATCCCCTTGGCATCGACCGAGGCAATGGCGAACGGGGTGTTGTTGAAGAACCGGGTGAAGCGGATTTCCGCGGTCCGCAGCGCATCGGAATCGTCTTGCTCGGCGCTCAGATTGAGAACGATCGTGCGTGATTCCCCGGTCGTTCCGTCGGTGGCGATCGGCACCCGATGGATCAGGCGTACCGGCAGGCTCTGGCCGGAACGCTTGACAAAATCCATATCGATCGTCTCGGTGACGACTTCTCCGGGCTGTCCGGATACGGCCTGAATAAGGGCCGCTCCGTCGCCGGGCACGATATCCTCCAGTGCCATGGTGCCGGATTCGAAGCGGGCGAGATCATGGCCCAGCCAGTCGGCGAGGGTGGCATTGAGATAGCGGATATAGCCGCGATTGTCGCAGGACATGTAGCCGGCGGGGGCGTGATCGAGAAAGTTGATGGCCCGCTGCAATTCCTGGAAACTGTTTTCCTGCTCGTCGCGATCCTGGGTGATGTCGGAGACCAGCCAGATTGTGAGATCGGATGCCCGCCTGGCATCCTCCTCGGCCCAGTTGAGCGGCCGGACGCGTACCCGGTACCATCTGGGAGTGCCCTCAGAACCGGTGATCTGGCCGGTCAATCGCACCTCCTCGACCGCCCGGCGGCCGTCGCGGGCGGCCTGGCTCAGTCGAAACACGGATTCGGTGGCATTGGGATCGCTGGCAAAGACCCGTCCGATGGTCGAGATGTCGTTGGCGTCGGCGGCGCCGGTGAGATCCATATAGGCCTGGTTGGCGTAGAGAATGCGGCCGCCGGCATCGGTGACCAAAGCGCCTTCTGTCATGGAATCCATATAGGCGGAGGAAATCGACGGCCGCGTCTTGCGGCTGGACAGGCGCAACAGGCCGATCGCGCCGGCGAACAGCGAAAAGACGCCGACCACGGCCAGCACGCCGAGCAGAGCCAGCACATAGGGTTCGGCCTGTTCGCGCGGCAGAAACGCTATGCCGGCGGCGGCACCGCCCAGGGCCAGCGCCAAGAGCACCAGCAAACCGAGGCTGCCGGTACGCTCCGGCCGGTCGATCGGCGGCGGCGGGTTGGCTCTATGCTCCTCGTCGTGGGTCATGGATTGGCGATCCGATCGGCAGATATGTCAGCGATTATGCTGATTCGCGTTATCGATGGCAGAAAATTCCGGGTTTTCGCCAGTTATGCAAAGGGATTGCGGGCCTAATACCAAGGCCGGGTTGCTTTGGCCTCCTGACGGCCATGCGCTCCGCTTATGGTACGCAAGCACCACCGCGCGAACCGCATGGCCGTCAGGAGACCAAATCAATCCCAGTCAAATGGGTTAAAAGTCACCGTCCTTGGTATAAACCTATCGGCTCGGGCGCCAGGACTGACGGTTGCGCATCTGCATGACATAGCCGATGACTTTGGCCACCGCCTTATAGTGTTCGTGCGGGATTTCCTCATCGATCTCCACCGACGCGTAAAGCGCCCGGGCGAGCGGCGGATTGGCCAGGATCGGCACGTCATGTTCCTCGGCGATCTCGCGGATTTTCAAGGCGACCGCGTCGACGCCCTTGGCGACACAAACCGGGGCGGTGTGGCCGGCCTCATATTGCAGGGCGACCGAATAATGGGTCGGGTTGGTGACCACCACGGTGGCTTCCGGCACCCGGGCGATCATCCGCTGGCGGCCGCGCTCCATGCGCACCTGGCGGATCTTGGCGCGGACTGTCGGATCGCCTTCGGTCTGCTTGAATTCGTCCTTGACCTCGCGGACGGTCATTTTCTGTTTTTCAAACCAGCGTTGCCGTTGATACATCCAGTCGAGACCGGCAATGACGGTCAAAATGGCGAGCACGCCGGCCATCAACTTCAGGGCGTGTTCCTGGATCGTCGGCAGGAGCAGGCGGATGTCGAGGGCAACCAGCGTGTCGAGGCGCTCGCGTTCGGGCCACAGAATCAACGTCATCACCGAGGCAACGATCGCCAGCTTGCCGATGCCCTTGGCGAAATTGACCAGGCTTTCCCGGGAAAACAGGCGCTTGAAGCCGCTGACCGGGGAAATCTTCGACAATTTCGGCTTCATGGGCTCCACGGTCCAGCCGGCCCGGTGCTGCACCAGATTGCCGGCAATCGCCGTCAGCGCGAGAAAGCAGAGCGGCAGGCCGACCGCGGCAAAGATCATCAGGCCGGTCTCGCGCCACAGCACGCTCATCATCTCGCTGCCGAGCGGGATCGCATGGGCGTGTTCGATATAACCTTTCATGGAACTTGCGAGATTGGTGGCCATGGCATTGGCAAGCATGGCGCACATGAAGGTGGAGCCGGCGATCACGAACCAGGTGGAGACCTCCTGGCTTTTGGCGACGTCACCCTTCTTGCGGGCGTCGTCCAGCTTCTTTTGCGTCGGGTCTTCCGTCTTTTCGTGTTTTTCGGCCTCGTCCGACATGGCCTACCCCGCCACGAACCGGTTGAGAACGGTCTCGACATGGCCCAGATACCAGGTGACCAGGGTGGCCAATAACAGGCCGAGGAGCAGGATGCCCATCATGATGTTGGCGGGCATGGCGACGAAGAAGATCTGGATCTGCGGCATCAACTTGTTGAGGATGCCGAGCCCGAGATAGAAGATCAGGCCGAAAGCCAAAAACGGCGCGGAAATCTGGATGCCGATGCGGAAGGCCTCGGCGACTGTGTTGACCGCATATTTGGCAAGATCGCCGACCGGCATCCATTCGCCGGGCGGGAACAACGTATAGGATCCATGAATGCCGGCCACCACCAGGTGATGCAGGTCGGTGACGAAGATCATGGTGATGGCGAGCACGGCCAGGAAATTACCGAACAGCACCCCTTGCGCGCCCTGGTTCGGATCGAAGGCCTGGGCCATGGCGAGCCCGGACTGGCTGGCAATGGTGGCGCCGGCGACCTGCATGGCCGACAGGACCAGACGAGCGGCGAGGCCGACGAAAAAGCCGACAGCGAATTCTCCTGCCGCCAGGCCGACCAGGCCAGCGATGGTTTGGGGTAAAACCGAAGTGTATGTGGCGGCGGCCATCGGATAGAGGACGACAGTCATCGACAGGGCGATGCCCAGTCGAATGCGTGCCGGCACGCTCTGTTCGCCGAGCGCCGGCATCAACATGACCATGGTGCCGAGGCGGGCGAAAATGAGCAGGAACGTGAAAGCGATTTCCGGCAGAAGGGTGATGTTCATGGCGCCGCCGTGCTGCCGGAATGGGTCTGATTGAAGAATGCGGCCGTCATGCCGGCGGCCTATCCGGCAACGATGCGTTCGGCCAATCGGGTCATGAAGCTTTCCATAACCTGGCCCATGAACGGCAAGGCGACGAGCAGGGCGATGAAAATCACCAGGATCTTCGGCACGAAGACCAGGGTCATTTCCTGGATCTGCGTCAGCGCCTGCAACAGGGCGATCGCCACGCCCACCGCCAAGCCGACAATCATGACCGGCGTCGCCACCCATAGAAGGGTGAATATGCTGTCGCGGGCAATATCGAGGACTTCCGATCCGGTCATGATGTTGTTTCCTTACTGATTACGCTGTTCGCTAATCCCTAATCCCTACTGTAACCGGTCGGCTAACTCGATTGCCGAGGCGCGGCTTTGATCCTGCCACAATCCTTGTGCAACGGCACTTGCCATGTTTCCTCAATTGTCATTGCCCGGCTTGACCGGGCAACCCAGTAGCCTCCGCATGTCTTGTCCGGAAATCGGCGTCCTCCACTGGTTTCAACAATCAACCCCTTTGTTTACTGGTTTGCCCGGTCGAGCCGGGCAATGACAATTTGGGCCGATCGGTGAATTCTGCCAGTTACTGACGCCATCTGCGAAACCGACTTGAGGTGTCAAGAGAACACACGCCAAGGCCAAGCCGAACCTCTTGGCAGGCACGGCGTCAGATCGGCATGCGCATGATCTGCTCGTAGGCGGAGATCACCCGGTCGCGCACCGAGACCATGGTCTCCAGGGCGACTTCGGTCTCGGCAATGGCGGTGACCACGTCGACCACGTCGGCCTTACCCTGCAGCAACGCCACGGACTTGGTTTCGGCGGCCTTGCCGCTATCCACCACCCCCTCGACCGCCGTTTTGACCAATTCGCCGAAATCGGCGCCTTGTGATTGCTGGGCCGATTTGTTGCCGTTCAGCGCTGTCGGCAGCCTGCTGGCGATCGTATAGGCATTGGCCGCGATTGCCGGTGTCGTCATGTTCGTTACTCCCCAATCTTAACCGAAGCCTGCTCCCCAAGCCGGCTGGTCACACTTTCAAAATGTCGATGGTCCGCTGCAGCATGCGGCGGGTGGCGCGAATGACGTTGAGATTGGCCTGGTAGCTGCGCTGGGCTTCCTGCAGGTCGACCGTCTCGATGAGCGAATTGACGTTGGGCAGTTTGACATAGCCCTTGTCGTTGGCCGCCGGATGGCCGGGCTGGTACTTCATCTTGAAGTCGGACCGGTCGGTTTCGATCCGGCCCATGGAGACCAGCCGCGCGTCCAGTTCGCGATCGAAATTGGATTCAAACGTCGGGATGCGGCGCCGATAGGGCGCGCCGTCGGCGGTGCGGGCCGTGGAATCCGCATTGGCGATGTTTTCCGCAATCACCCGCATGCGCCCGGTCTGGGCGCGCAGGCCGGATGCGGCGATGGTCAGGGATTTCAAGAATTCCATGGTCGTTCGCTCGTTTTCTGGCGCTCAGTGAATCACCGTTTGCCGATTGCGGTCTTGAGGATGCCGAGGCCGCGGGAATAAAGGGTGGTCGCGGTCTGGAAATCCATCTGGTTGGCGGTCACTTTCATCATCTGCTCTTCAAGCGACACCGCATTGCCGTCAGGTGTGATCTCGAAAGCCTCGTCGCCGCGCTGGCGAAAGGGCGATCGCGGCGCCGACGATTTGGCGAAGATATGGGTCGGATGGGTCTGGCTTGCCTCGACGACCGGCGGTCGCAGTACCGAGAGTTCACGGCGGAAGGACGGCTGCTTGAGATCCTTGGCGGTGAAGTGGGGCGTATCGGCATTGGCGACGTTTTCGGCCAGGACACGCTGGCGCGCCTGGTGCCATTTGAGCTTGGTGCGAATCGCCGAAAGCAGCGGAATGGATTGAGCGGACATGCGTGACCCCTGGCAGCCAAATTGTTGCGGCAATTATTGCCGGGCGCATGGTTAACGTCGTGTTAACGGCTTTTCCGGTTTATAAACCATGATTTTGTCGGATTTGCGCTCTTTATACAGTCGACCACACTGGTTATGAACGGCCCGCAAGGCGGTTGTCCGGCAAAAATTACCGACCGGCGCTGAAGGCAGCATCAGGGGCGATCGATGAGGATCGGCCGGTCAAGGAGACAAAGATAATGGATAGATGGCTGGTGGAGACCCTCGACATGGATCCCGGCTTCGCCCGCGGTCTGCAATTTGTCATCGCCCTGGTGGTGGTGCTGTTGCTGATCGCGCTGTTCGTGTGGATTCTGCGACGGTTTTCCGGTGTCCGGATGGCCAAGGGCGGCCGGCAACGCCAGCCGCGCCTGGCGATCATGGATGCCGCCCATGTGGATAACCGCCGACGCCTGGTCCTGATTCGCCGCGACAATGTCGAGCACCTTCTCTTGATCGGCGGCCCCAGCGACGTGGTGGTGGAGCAGGCCATCGTGCGCGGCATGCCGGTGGCGGCCCATGGACGTCCGCCACAGCCGCAGCCGGCGCCGGCGGCTCAACCGGCCGCCATGCGGCAACGGCCGCCGGTGGCGCCGCAGCCACAGGCCGCCGCGGCGCTGCATCAAGCGCGGCCGGCCGCTCAGCCGGCCACCACCGAGCGTGCGGTTCCGCCGGTTGTCGCCGATGATACGCCGACTCTGCCGCCGGCCGCTTTGGATAAACCGCAGGCAGTGGCGGCAATGCCCACGCCCACTGAATCCAAGGTCGAGCCGAAACCGGCGCCCGCGGCTGAATCCAAGCCGGAGCCGAAACCGGCGGCGGCACGGGAAGCGGTGAAACCGACTGCCGTAAAGGCCGAGGACGCCAAACCCGAACCGGCCAAGGCGGCGGATCGCAAGCCGGCGCCCGCCAAGGCTGCCCAGGCTGCGGAACAGAAACCGGATACCGAAGCCGAAAAAAGCGCAAAGCCGCGCGGGGAGAGTGCGAAAGACCGGCAGGCCCGGCGTAAGGCACGCCGCCAGGCAGCCCGCGCGGACCGGGCGGCGGCGCAAGACAAACCGGGCGCGGCGACCAGCGCCGATGCACCCGGCAAGGGTGATCCGGCACAGCCGAAACAGGCGGAGCCGGCCAAAGCGCGTGCCGGACAACTGGCCGCCGTGGCCGGTATTTCCGCCGACCAGGAAGTGGCGCTGTCGGGTTCGGAATCGGCGGCCGCCGTGACCAAGCCGGATGCCGAGAAAAAGGCTCCGAAGGCCGCGCAATCCACAGAGAAGGCGACGCGGGCCGACAGCAAACCCGGCGAGGATGCGCCAGCGGCAGTCACCGAAAAACCGTCAACCGGATCGGCCAAGCCAGCCGACGCCCCAGACGCCGGCGAACCGTCAGAATTGGTGGATGCGCTGGCCGCGGAATTGGCGGCGAAAGCCCCTGCAAAGCCGGACGGGGCCGAGTCGGCTCCTACGGCGGTACCGAAATCCGATGCAGCCGCCAGCGAGGCGACGCCGCAGCCGGCCGCCGCCAACGATCTTGCCGCCCAGTTGGACGAAGTCCTGTCGGCCGCCGTGGTCAGGCCGGTAACCGAGGATGATCGGGTGGGAAGCGTTTCGGAGCGCGACGAGGCGGCCGCCAAGGTGACATCGATCAAACCGGTTGCGCCGCCGAAGCCGGCCGCCGAACCGACAGGATCGAACGGTGACGCCGCACCGGCTGTAAAACCGCCGGCGGCGGCCAATGATCGCGAACCGGTCGCCGAACCGCGGCCGCACCCGATCCTGCAGGCGGTGGAGGCCGAACCCGCATCCGGGGGCGATGCGCCGGAGGTTAAACCAGCGGATGAGCCCGACGCCGAACATGCGGCAAAGATGGCATCGAAAAAGGATGCGCTGGAAGAAGAAATGGCAAAGCTCCTCAACGAGTTGACCGGTAATTCCGCTTCATGAACCCAGCCCACTGCCGCAAATTACTGCGGTGGTTGCCGGCGCTGATCATCGCGGCCGGGCTATCGCTGCTGCCTGATTTCGCGCTGGCGCAGAATCTATCCATCGATTTCGGCGAGGGGACCGGGCTGACCGAACGGGCGGTACAGATTGTCGCCCTGATCACGGTCCTGTCGCTGGCGCCGTCGATCCTGGTGATGGTCACCTCGTTCACGCGCATCGTCGTGGTGTTGTCGCTGCTCAGATCGGCGATCGGCCTGCAGTCGGCGCCGCCGAATTCGGTGATGATGAGCCTTGCGCTGTTCCTGACGGCCTTTGTCATGGCGCCGACCTTCGAGACCGCCTATACCGAAGGCATCCGGCCGCTGATGGATGGGGACATGGAGATCTCCCAGTCCTTCGAGGAAGCGTCGAAACCGTTCCATGCCTTCATGCGCAAATATGTGCGCGACAAGGATTTGACCCTGTTCATCGACATGGCCGGCGGCGAGACACCGGATTCGCCGGAGGAGCTCAGTCTGCGGGTGCTGGTGCCGGCCTTCATGATCTCGGAATTGCGGCGCGCCTTCGAGATTGGATTCCTGCTTTACCTGCCGTTCCTGATTATCGATCTGGTGATCGCATCGGTGTTGATGTCCATGGGCATGATGATGCTGCCGCCGGTGGTCATCTCGCTGCCGTTCAAGCTGATCTTCTTCGTGCTGGTGGACGGCTGGAACCTGGTGTCCGGCAGCCTGGTGCAAAGTTTCGGTGGATAGGGGCAGGGGATCCAATTGTATGTGTGGGTGAGCGTTTCACCGTATAGTCGCAGTCGTTCTCTCAGTTTTTCAGCACAAGCGTGTCCTCAAAGACCATCCCATTGTCATTGGCCGGCTTGACCGGCCAATCCAGTAGACACCCAATGTAGGTGGATTTGCAAAGCGCTGCGCCACACTCACACCCGGTGGTTACTGGATCATCCGATCAAGTCGGATGATGACAAATCTGAGGGGCTGTGGATTCCAATTCTCCAATGGAGATCATCGCCCGGTGAATTTCGGCTCGCGCTTTTCCAGGAATGCGCGGATGCCTTCTTCGCGGTCTTCCGATGCGGCGGCGAGCAAGTACTGATCTGAATCCATGTGCATGACGGCGTCGTCGAAGGCCGATGCGACCGTGTCGATGCTTTTCTTGATCATCTGCACCGCATTGGGCGGCAGGGCGGCATAGCGCTCCGCCAGTGCCTGGGCCGCAGGTGCCAACTGGTCCTGGGGCACCATGTCGTCGATATAGCCCCAGTTCAGCAGCGTCGGTGCGTCGACCAGGTCGCCGAGCATGATCATGCGCTTGGCGCGGGCCGGGCCGACCAGGCGGACACAAAGGGGCAGGGCGCGCCACATCAGGTTCATGCCGCGCTGCACTTCCGCGTAGCCGATGCGGGCGTCATCGGCGGCGATGCGGAAATCGCAGGCCGTGGTGATGCATGCGCCGCCGCCGGTCGCGACGCCGTTTACCGCGCAGATGGTGACCTGCGGGATCTCGCGGATGGCCCGGATCAGATCGGCGCCCAGGGTGACCATGCGGCGTTTTTGCAGGAGGCCGGCCGTATCGTCGAGGGGCATCGGCGGATCGTTCAAGTCGATGCCGACGCTGAAATGCTTGGCGTTTGAGCGCAGGATCACCACGCGGGTCTCGATATTGTCGTAGAATTGACGGGCGACCTCCGCCAATTCCCGCATCATCGGCGCATTGAGCGCGTTCAGACGGTCGGCGCGGGAGAGCGTGACGGTGGCGATCGGGCCTTCATGCTCGACGGTGATGCGTTCAGCGGCCATTGGTCACCGTCACTGCGCGGCCTGGGCCCGGCGGCGGGCGAGCTTGGCCAGTAAATTGTCCGCGATGCCCGGCCTGCTCCAGGGGCACCGGGCAATGCAGATTGAACAGCCGGCCGTCTCGTTGAAAAAGGGAATGCACTTGTCGAAGTCGACGTACCATTTCAGTTCGCCGCGCACCATTTGCTTCTCCGAGGCCAGCGCATTCGGCGGGCAGGCTTTCTGGCACACCTGACAGCGGGAACAGAAATCATCGACGCCGAATTCGTCCGGTTCGTCGGCAATGAGGGGAATATCGACGGTAATGCTGCCAAGCCGGAAGGACGAGCCGAGCCGGCGATGGATGATCGAACCGTGCTTGCCCAATTCGCCCAAACCCGCGGCGATCGCCGCCGGGATCATGGGGAACAATCCGGAATTGGGCCCGGTATGGGTTGTTGTCTCCACACCTTCTTCATGGAGCCAGCCGGCGAGCGCCTTGGCGACCTTGGTCGCCCGGCCATATTGCTTGATCACTTCGGCGGCTGCCGGCTCTTCCGGCGCCTGCTTGATATTGTCGTAATCATGGGCGACGCCGATGACGATGATGAATTTGGCGTCGAAATCCCGGTCATCGAATACCCAGGATTTATCGAATCGGGCGATGCCGACCGCGTCCGCGTCGAATTCGAGTGCCTTCTCCTTGATCAGACGGCTCCATTGGGCGGCAGTGCGGTCGCTGCGATCGGCGGCCACCGGCGGCATCGGCTGATCGATATAGGATTGCCGGATCTTGCGCTCCGCCATGACCAGCGGCAGCTCGGCATTGCGGGCATAGAAATAGAGCTGCAACTGGCCGTGCGGGATCGTCTCCGGCGCATCGCTCCAATAGACCAAAGATGGCCGGCGATGATGATCCTCTCCAAGGCCGTTTATGGCGTTGGCCGATTCTTCGGGAAACAGGGCCAGAAGCTTCGGATCCGGCCGGTAGTCGCTCGGATCGGCTTTCGGGAACGGCCCGGAGGGAAGGTCGGTCATGTCTGTTCGCCCATCAATGCATGACCATCCGGCGCAGCGCGGGATGCTCTAACTGCATCATTGAACGAAAATGCGCCCGGGCTTTCAACCCGCTTGCGGTTGTTACATGTTCTGCGGCTGGCTGACGGCGATGCCGTTGTCGTTGAAATGGGTCTGCAATTCGCCGGCCTGGAACATTTCCCGGATGATGTCGCAACCGCCGACAAATTCGCCCTTCACATAAAGCTGCGGGATGGTCGGCCAGTTGGAAAAATCCTTGATGCCGGAGCGCAATTCGTCGTCCTCCAGCACGTTGATGCCCTTATAATCGACGCCCATATAGTCGAGGATCTGCACCACCTGCCCGGAAAATCCGCATTGCGGAAAGGTCGGCGTGCCCTTCATGAACAAGACGATGTCGTTGGATTTGACTTCCGAACTGATCCAGTCGTTGATCGTGCTCATCCTTTGATCTCCTTAGGGTTTACCGGGGTCAAGGCCCGGCGGATGAAACTGTGCCTGACATAAGCCGGTCGGCGTGTTCGCGCAAGCTCCGCGTCGGGCTGTCGGCTATTCCGGGACGCTGGTCTGCAGCGCGA
Organism: Rhodobiaceae bacterium; assembly: GCA_965224185.1. Classification (GTDB taxonomy): domain Bacteria; phylum Pseudomonadota; class Alphaproteobacteria; order Rhizobiales. The sequence goes on from OZ245042.1 coordinate 4,165,858, forward strand.
GAGCGTGCAACTGGCCGCCCATATTGCCTTTCAGGGCCTCGTAGACCATTTGGTGCTGTTGCACGCGGCTCTTGCCGCGAAAGGCCTCGGAGACGACCACCGCCGCGTAGTGATCGCCGTCGCCGGCGAGGTCGCGGATTTCGATTTCGGCATCGGGGAGGGCCCCCTTGATCAGACCTTCGATCTCAGTCGCGTTCATGGCCATGTCAAACAGTCTCCATCCAGGCGCCGGCGGTTTTCGGTCCTATATGGCGGTCATATAGTCGCCGAACCAATTGTCATGGGCTTTTTTCAGCTTGGCAATGGATATGGCGCACATTTGGTCGACTTTCAATTCTTCACCACCGGTCCGGCCAATTGTGAGCGCGGGAATGCCGGCTTGTTCAGCGGCTTTCAACAGGTCTTGGGTCCGGTCCGGCGGACAGGTAAGGATATAGCGGGCCTGGTCCTCGCCGAACAGGGCCGCGGGCGATACACCGGCCGGCAGGGTGATGGCGCAGCCGATAGTGCCGGCGATCGCCATTTCAGCCAGCGCCACGATCAGGCCGCCATCGGACAGGTCGTGACAGGCCGTTGCCTGGTTGGCGCGCAGTGCGCGGCGAACCAGGTCGCCGGTGCGCTTTTCCATTGCCAGATCGACGTCGGGCGGCGGGCCGCTTTCAAGGCCGTGAATTTCCCGCAGATAGAGGGATTGGCCGAGATGGGTGCCAAGGGCGCCGACCAGGACGATGTCGTCTCCGGGCGCCTTGAAGGCAAACGTCGCCATCTGTGAAACGTTGTCCAGCAGGCCGACGCCGCCGATCGCCGGGGTCGGCAGGATCGCCCGGCTCTGGGTTTCGTTATAGAGCGACACATTGCCGGAGACGACGGGAAAACCCAGCGCCCGGCAGGCCTCGCCGATGCCTTTCACGGCGGCGACGAACTGACCCATAATGTCCGGCCGCTCCGGATTGCCGAAATTCAGATTGTCGGTGACGGCGATCGGCTCGGCGCCGACGGCGGTCAGGTTGCGCCAGCATTCGGCGACCGCCTGCTTGCCGCCTTCGAAAGGATCGGCCTCGCAATAGCGCGGGGTCACGTCGACGCTGGCGGCGAGCGCCTTATCTGTCCCTTCGATGCGCACCACGCCGGCATCGCCGCCGGGGATCTGGGCCGTATTGGCCTGGATCAGGTGGTCATATTGCTCCCACACCCAGCGCCGCGACGCCAAATCCGGCGAGCCGACCAGCCGCAGGATCTGGTCTTCAAGCAGAGCCGGATCGATCTCGATAGTGGCGACGGGATCCGGGACGGCGGGCTGCGTCCAGGGCCGGTCATATTCGGGCGCTTCGTCGCCCAGGTCCTTGATCGGCAGGTCGGCCTCGACACGCCCCTCATGGCGCACGACGAAGCGCTTGGTATCCGTGGTGCGGCCGATGACGGCGAAGTCGAGCCCCCATTTTTCGAAAATCGCTTCCGCCTGTTCCCGATGCTCCGGCCGCAAGACCATGAGCATGCGTTCCTGGCTTTCAGACAGCATCATCTCATAGGCGTTCATGCCGTCTTCGCGACAGGGCACGTGGTCGAGATCAAGGTCGATGCCGAGATCGCCCTTGGCGCCCATTTCCACCGCCGAACAGGTGAGGCCGGCGGCGCCCATGTCCTGGATGGCGATGACCGCGCCCGACGCCATCAGTTCCAGGCAGGCTTCCAGCAAGCATTTTTCTGTGAACGGATCGCCGACCTGCACGGTGGGGCGTTTTTCGTCCGTATCGTCGTCGAACTCCGCCGACGCCATGGTCGATCCGTGAATGCCGTCGCGGCCGGTCTTGGCGCCCAGATAGACCACCGGCAGCCCGACCCCCTCGGCCTTGGAATAAAATACCCCATCGGCTTCGGCGAGGCCGATGGCCATGGCATTGACGAGGATGTTGCCGTTATAGCGGCGATGAAAATTGACCTCGCCGCCTATGGTCGGCACGCCAAAGGAATTGCCGTAGCCGCCGATGCCGGACACCACCCCGGCCACCAGATGGCGGGTCTTTTCATGGTCGGGCGCGCCGAAGCGCAGGGCGTTCAAGGCAGCGATCGGGCGGGCGCCCATGGTGAAGACGTCACGCAGGATGCCGCCGACCCCGGTCGCCGCGCCCTGATAGGGTTCGATATAGGAGGGATGGTTATGGCTCTCCATCTTGAAGATCGCCACCTGGCCGTCGCCGATATCGACGACACCGGCATTTTCACCCGGCCCCTGGATCACCCGGTCGCCGGTGGTCGGCAAGGTGCGCAGCCATTTCTTGGAGGATTTATAGGAGCAATGCTCGTTCCACATGGCCGAAAAGATGCCGAGTTCGGTGATGCTCGGTTCGCGGCCGATCAGTGCCAGGATCTTGTCGTATTCTTCGCGGTTGAGACCGTGCTCTTCGATCAATTCGGGCGTGATTGCGGGTTCGTTTCGCAAGGTCATGATCCGTCGCGGTCAATCGGTTTGGCAGGATTATGCCGGGCGGCTTACGCGGATCGGCGGGGCGCGTCAATTCCCCGATAGAAGTCATACCCTATATCAACACATAACAAACGGTTAGCATGGCCGGGAGCGGCCGGATTCATTTGGCACGGGAAGGGGCACGGAGCGGGGCAATGATGTATTTTGTCAATGGCATCAAGCACTTTGCGGTGATATTTACGATAATGCTGGTGGTTGCCATTGGATCGGCCGCCGGCTTGTCGGGCCCGGCCGCCGCGCAGGACGGTGACGGCAAGACCGTGTCGGCGGATGCCGACGCATTGAAGGCCCTGGAGCCATTCCTGGAAAAAGCCCGCGATTCGGGTGCAACCGTGATCGTGGTCGATCCGACCGCGAAAGCGGAACCGGACGTGGCGATGATCGATCAGGGCATGCGGCTCGCCGATGTGCTGTTGCAGGCGCGCGACGAATTCCGTCGGATTCTGGCGGGCAGTGCGGCCTTTATGGGCAATGTGGGCGAGGCGCTGGCGGCGGTCGATCCGGGCGGTGCGGTCGGCTGGATCCTGCATGGCATCATTGTCGGCGCGATCGGCGTCGTGGCCGGCATCTTCATTGCGCGGGCGGTGCAGAAATGGGGGCGGCGCAACTTCGCCCATCTTTATGTGCCGGACCCGGAGCTCAGGGTCGACAAGCTGAGCTACCTGCTCATTCGCGCGGTATTGATGATGGTCGGCGTGGTGATTTTCGTGCTTGCGGCACTGGTGATTACCGTGGCGCTCGATTTCGGGCGAATACCGGTGCGGGTGACCGCGGTGACGATCATCTTCACGGTTGCCCTGGTATGGGGCATTCGGGTGATATTCCTGAACGTGCTGGCGCCGGACACGCCCGGCCACCGGATGATCTTCATGAGCGACGAGGACGCCTGGAGCCTGCATCGCAGCGTGGTCGGCGTATCGGCGATCAGTGCGGCGATTTTGGGCTTTTGCACCTGGATGGATCGGCTCGGCCTTGATCGCAACACGCACAAATTGGCGCTGATCGGCGGCGCAGCCATCGCGGTGATCCTGCTGATCGGGCTGATCATCATCTATCGGAAAGTGGTGGCCAAGGCGATCCTCGGCAATCGGGTGTTCAATACCATCCCCGTCTGGCGGCGCGTGCTCGGCATGTCCTGGCACATTCTGGCGATCGTCTATGTGCTATTCGCCTTCTTCGTCTCCGCTGTGCGCACGATCCTCGACTTGCCCGGAGCAGGCGGTTTGATCATCGGGCCGGTGACCGTGCTGGTCGGCGGATTTGCCGCTTATGCGCTGGCCCTGGTGGTCATCGACAAACTCTTCAAGCACCGCGATACCATCCGCGACCGGCTGATCATGCAGAAGATCGACGAAGCGCGGCGGGCCACGGAGGAGGAGGCCGGCGCCGCCATGGAAGAAGAACCGGTGCGGACCGTCGGCGGCGATGATGCCGATGACGACGGAGACGACGAGGGCGCCGCGTCGCCGGTCGCGGTGCCGCAAGCCATGGCGACTGCCGGCGCGCCGGTCTTTCGCGGCCTGATCGAGCATGGGGTAACGATCGTCATCACCTTCGGCGCGGTGATTTCGCTGTTGCATATGTGGGGCATCTCGATGGATGCGGAGGATCATCCGATCACCCGCTTCATGGATGTGCTGATCATCGCCTTCCTGGCCTATATGGCCTATCAGGCGGTCAAATTGTGGGTCGACGCCAAGATCGCCGAAGAGGAGCCGGAGGAAGTTGAGGGCGCCGGCGTTGGCGAGGACGCGCTCGGCGCCGGCGGGGCAAGCCGCCTGGCGACCCTGCTGCCCTTGTTCCGCAACTTCCTGCTGATCACCATCGTCGCCATTGCCGTGATGATCATCCTGTCGCAGATGGGTGTCGACATCGCGCCGATCTTTGCCGGTGCCGGCGTGGTCGGCCTGGCGATCGGCTTCGGAGCGCAGACCCTGGTGCGCGACATTTTCTCCGGGGCCTTCTTCCTGATGGATGATGCGTTCCGCAAGGGAGAATATATCGATATCGGCACGGCCAAGGGCACGGTGGAGAAGATCTCAATCCGCTCCTTCCAATTGCGCCACCATAACGGGCCGCTGAACACTATTCCCTTCGGCGAAATCACGCAGCTCACCAATTTCTCCCGCGACTGGGTGATCATGAAACTGCCGCTACGGGTCACCTACGACACGGACGTGGAGAAGGTGCGCAAACTGGTCAAGAAGCTCGGGCAGAGGCTGGCGGCGGATCCGGAATTCGGATCGATGTTCCTGGAGCCGTTGAAGTCGCAGGGCGTGTTGATGATGGACGATTCGGCGATGATCATCCGGGTCAAGTTCATGTGCAAGCCGGGCAACCAGTTCCTGCTGCGTCGCCATGTGTTCACCGCAATTCACGACCTCTTCGAGGCCGAGGGCATCAAGTTCGCCCATCGCGAGGTGACCGTGCGTATCGCCGACGAAAACGGGCAAATGACGGAGGAGCAGAAACGCCAGGCCGCCGCCGGCGCGGTGCGGCCGATGCTCGACCCACCGCCCGGCACGGCGGCCGGGCCGTCAGCGGCCGATCAGATGTAATACCAAGGGCGGGGTTATCCGGAGAAGCTCATAGTCCGGGTCAAGTCGGCGTAGATGTTTATGGATTGAATCAACATTCTGCCGCTTTGAGTCAGGCGCTCACTGCAAGCGATTGACAATACTCTCAAAAAGCCCCCGCCCGTCGGTGCCGCCATGCAGCGGCTCGATGAGATTTTCCGGGTGCGGCATCATGCCGAGCACATTGCCGCGCTTATTGAGGATGCCGGCGATGTTGTTTTGCGAGCCGTTGGGATTGGCTGCCGGAGTGGCGCCGCCGTCCGCATCGGCGTAGCGAAAAACGATCCGGCCTGATTTCTCCAGATCGGCAAGAGTACCCGGATCGGCGAAATAATTACCTTCGTGATGGGCGATCGGGCAGCGGATCACTTGGCATTGCGTATAGGCATTGGAGAAGGCGGTGTCGGCGTTGTCCACGCGCAGGCGGATCTCAGAACAGATGAAATTGAGCCCGGCATTGCGCATCAGGGCGCCGGGTAACAATCCCGCCTCGGTGAGCATCTGGAAACCGTTGCAGATGCCGAGTACGTGGATGCCGGCCTCCGCCTTCATCATCAGGTCACCCATGACCGGCGAGCGGGCGGCAATGGCGCCGGAGCGCAGATAGTCGCCATAGGAGAAGCCGCCGGGCAGGACAATCAGGTCGACATCGGGAATGGTCGTCTCAGTATGCCAGACACGCAAAGGCTCCCGACCGGTGATTTTTGTCAAAGCCGCGATCATGTCGCGATCGCGGTTTGATCCGGGGAAAATGATAACCGCCGATTTCATGGGCTCACCCGATCTCGATGGCGTAGTCCTCGATCACCGTATTGGCGAGCAGCTTCTCGCACATGGCGGTGAGGTTGCGCTGAGCCTGTTCGGTGTCGCCGTCGGTGAGGTCGATATCGAACACCTTGCCCTGGCGCACGGCGCCGACGCCATCAAAGCCCAATGCGCCGAGGGCGCCCTCAATGGCCTTACCCTGGGGGTCGAGCACGCGGGTCTTCAAGGTCACGGTAACACGGGCCTTCATGGACGGGTCCCCGGCGTTATTGGACGAGCCGGGGGCCGCTGCCCACCGGGCGTTCATTCTCGTTGATGATGCCGAGACGGCGGGCGACTTCCTGGTAGGCTTCCAACAGGCCGCCCATGTCGCGGCGGAAGCGGTCCTTGTCCAGCTTGTTCTCGGTCTCTGAATCCCAAAGCCGGCAGGAATCGGGGGAAATCTCGTCGGCGACCACGACGCGCATCATGTCGTTTTCCCAAAGCCGGCCGCATTCCATCTTGAAGTCGACCAGGCGGATGCCGACACCCAGAAACAGGCCGGAAAGGAAGTCGTTGACGCGGATGGCGAGGGCCATCATGTCGTCGATCTCCTGGGGGCTCGCCCAGCCGAAAGCGGTGATGTGTTCTTCCGACACCATCGGGTCGTCGAGTTCGTCGCTCTTATAATAGAATTCGATGATCGAGCGCGGCAATTGGGTGCCCTCATCGATGCCCAGGCGTTTCGACAGGGATCCGGCGGCGACATTGCGCACCACCACTTCCAGCGGAATGATCTCAACCTCGCGAATCAGTTGCTCGCGCATGTTGATGCGCTTGATGAAATGGGTGGGGATGCCCATGGCATTCAAATGGTTGAAGATATGTTCTGAAATCCGGTTATTGAGGACGCCCTTGCCGTCGACGATATCGTGCTTCTTCTTGTTGAAGGCGGTGGCGTCATCCTTGAAATGCTGGATCAGCGTGCCCGGTTCCGGCCCCTCATAGAGGATTTTGGCCTTGCCTTCATAGATGCGACGACGACGGTTCATGGGCACGATCCAGGTGCTGTGGGCGGTCCAATTGACTAACCGGGAACGCAGGCGCGTGCGAGTGTCACCACAGCTTTGTGACCGTCTCGGCCGGCACTTGGAATCGCCGACCGGCACGCGCGGCGGAACCTACCTGATCACAGGCGGATGGACAATCGCCGTTTGCGGATTTTTTGCCGTGCTGTTGGATAACGACACGATGCGTTGATTTGTGGAAAAAGCAACTATATTGAGGAAGCGAATGGATCGTGCACTTTTCGGGCCGGTCCGCAAATCACCGCCGGTGCCAGCAGCAAGAAGAGGCCCCCATGACCACGTTCGACAAACGCGAAGATGCTTTCGAGAAGAAGTTTGCCCACGACGAGGAACTGCGCTTCAAGGCCGCCGCCCGGCGCAACAAGCTGCTCGGTCTGTGGGCGGCGGACAAGCTCGGCATGGCCGGCGAAAAGGCCGACGATTATGCCAAGGAAGTGATCCGCTCCGATCTCGAAGAGCCGGGGGATGAGGATGTGTTCCGCAAGATCCGCGGCGATTTCGACGAGGCCGGGGTCGATCAGTCGGACCATCAGATCCGGCGGACCATGGACGAATTGATGGCGGAGGCCGTTGAGCAGATCCGCAACGAGGCCTGATCGCCATTCCAATAGTGTTGTCGATAGGCGTCTGTCGCCGGCAATTTCGGTTTTTCTGATATTGGGAGATGTTCGGTGGCGATCAAGCTTGTCGATGTTTTGAACGGCACCAGGCCGGCCTATACGGGCTGGATCGGAATTCCTGATCCGCTGGTCGCCGAAATCAGCGCCCGGGCCGGCTATGACCTCATCACGCTCGATATGCAGCATGGGATGCAGTCCTATGATTCGATCCTGCGGGGCATTGCGGCGGTGACCCTGGCCGGGGTGCCGGCCATGGTGCGCATTCCGGTCGGCGAATTCGCCACCGCGGCACGGGCGCTCGATGCCGGGGCGGACGGGGTGATCGCGCCGATGATCAATTCGGTCCGCGATGCGGAAGATTTCGTCGAAGCGGTGAAGTTCCCGCCGGTCGGCGGCCGCAGTTGGGGACCGAACCGGGCGCTGATGCTGAAGGGCTATTCGGAACCCCAAAGCTATCTGGAAGATGCCAATGCGGATGTGGTGGCGATCGCGATGATCGAAACGCCGCGGGCGATCGCCGTCGTCGACGACATTTTATCGACGCCGGGCATTGACGGCATCTTCATGGGGCCGAGCGATTTATCCGTGACCCTGTCGGAGGGCAGCCGCTACGACCCGCGCGGCGAGGAAACCACCGAGACCATTCGCATGCTGACCCGGAAAGCCAAGGATTATGGCAAGCTCGCCGCCACCTTTGCGCTGTCGCCGGACCACGCGGTGGAGCTACGCGGCTTCGGCGTCGATTTCATGGCGCTCGGCACCGATTCCATCTGCCTGAAGCTGGGCGCGGAAGGCTTGCTGGCGCAGGCGCGGCGGTAGGTCTTATCCCGCCGCTAAAGTCTCCTCCACCAACGTGGCAAAATAGCTGGCGCCGATCGGCAGGATTTCGTCGTTGAAATCGTATTGCGGCGAATGGACGTTGGAGACGTGCTCACCGGCGCCGAGCCAGACATAGGATCCGGGCACTTTTTCCAGCATGAAGGCGAAATCCTCCGATCCCATGACCGGGGCTATGTCAAGATCGACCATTTCGGTGCCGACCACCTTGGTGGCGATGCCGGCGGCGATGTCGGTTTCGGCCTCGGTATTGACGGTGGTCGGATAGCGGCGCTCGTAGCGCAGGCTGACATCGGCGCCATGGGCGGCGGCGACATTCTTGGCGATGCGGCCGATATTGGCCTCCGCCATGTCCTGGATATCCTTTTTGAACGACCGGCAGGTGCCGCGCAGGGTGACGGTTTCGGGAATGACGTTCCAGGCGTCGCCGCCATGGATCTGGGTGACGCTGACGACCACCGATTCCAGGGGATCCGTGTTGCGGCTTGAGATCATTTGCAGGTTGTTGACGATCTGGGCGGCGATGACCACCGCGTCGGTGCCTTCATGGGGCATGGCACCATGGGCGCCGTGGCCCTCGACGATGATTTCGAAAATGTCGAAGGAGGCCATCATCGGCCCCTTCTTGATGCCGAACTGACCAGCGGGAATACCGGGCCAATTGTGGATGCCGTAGACCTGCTGCATGGGGAAGCGGTTGAACAGGCCCTCTTCGACCATCACCCGGCCGCCGCCTTCGTTTTCCTCCGCCGGCTGGAAGATCATATAGGCCGTGCCGGCAAAGTCGCGCTTCGCGGCGAGATATTTGGCGGCGCCGAGCAGCATGGTGGTGTGGCCGTCATGGCCGCAGGCATGCATCTTGCCGGGGATCTTTGAGGCATAGGGCAGGTTGGTCTGTTCCTGCAGATCGAGCGCATCCATGTCGGCGCGCAGGCCGATCGTGCCATTGCCCTCATGCTTGCCCCTGATGACGCCGACAACCCCGGTGCCGGCAATGCCGCGGACCACTTCATCGACGCCGAATTCGGCGAGCTTTTCGGCCACCAGGTCGGAAGTGCGATGTTCCTCGAAGGCGGTTTCGGGATGGGCATGGATATCGCGCCGCCATGCGGTCATTTCATCGTGGTTCGCGGCGATTTCGTCGTGGATTTGCACCGGTGTCGCTCCTCGGTCAGGCTTTGCGGATTGGTTTGGCACGGTAGTGCGCAGGTTGGGGAAAATCTACGGAATTTTTACACGCGCGGAATGTGAAATTCGATGGATCTAAGTAGGGCGGCCTTGGAGGTTTGGCCGTCCGGTTTGTTTACCAAACAGTGTTTGAACATGGAGTTGGCCGGCAATTGCTTACATGGGATTGCCAGAACGTTCTTATAAAGGGATTACGATCAGTGGTCGTATAACGGCCGAGATTGCGTGTCTGCGGAGCGGCACTTCGCACCGCACCGCGCACGCAATGACGCTGAGTTTGTGGAGATTATTTGCATGCACGCCTCAAAAAGCTGTGTCATTCCGGGCGCGTTGCAGCATGCAATGCTGCTGCGCAGACCCGGAACCTCGGCAGCGAATTCAGTCTAGCTGGAGGTGCCTACGTCCACTTCGCGGCTTGCTGGCATCGCCAAATACCCGCTCAAAGATCGTGTCCACGTGCTTCAAGTGATAGCCGAGGTCGAAGAGGGCGGTGAGCTCGTCTTCCGACAGGGCCGCGCGGACATCCGCATCCGCCTTGAGCAGGTCCAGGAAATCGGCGCCCTGTTCCCAGACCGGCATGGCGTTGCGCTGGACCAGACGATAGGCGTCCTCGCGGGAAACGCCGGCCTGGGTGAGCGCGAGCAAGACGCGCTGGGAGTGGATCAGGCCGCCGAGACGGTCGAGATTGTGCCGCATGCGGTCGGGATAGACGACCAGCTTGTCGATGACGCCGGTGAGCCGGGCCAGCGCGAAATCGAGGGTGACCGTGGCATCCGGTCCGATCATGCGCTCCACGGAGGAATGGGAGATGTCGCGTTCGTGCCAGAGCGCCACATTTTCAAGCGCCGGCGTGGCATAGGCGCGGACCATGCGGGCGAGGCCGGTGAGGTTTTCCGTCAGCACCGGATTGCGCTTGTGGGGCATGGCGCTGGAGCCCTTTTGGCCGGCAGAGAAATATTCCTCCGCCTCCAGCACCTCGGTGCGCTGCAGATGGCGGATTTCCACGGCGAGCCGCTCCACCGAGGAGGCGATGACGGCGAGGGTCGCAAAGAACATGGCATGGCGGTCGCGGGGGACGACCTGGGTGGAGACCGGCTCGGCGGCGAGCCCCATGGCTTTGGCCACATGGGCCTCCACGGATGGATCGATATTGGCGAAGGTGCCGACGGCGCCGGAAATGGCGCAGGTAGCGATCTCGGCGCGAGCGGCTTCCATACGCGCCCGGGCGCGGTCGAATTCCGCATAGGCCTGGGCAAGCTTCAGGCCGAATGTGGTCGGCTCGGCATGGATGGCATGGGAGCGGCCGATGCACGGCGTCGATTTGTGCTCGATGGCACGACGTTTCAGGGCCTCCAGCAGGGCATCGAGATCCTGCAGCAACAAATCCGACGCCTTGACGAGCTGGACGTTGAAGCACGTATCGAGCACATCCGACGACGTCATGCCCTGATGCACGAAGCGGGCCTCGGGACCGACAATTTCCGACAGATGGGTCAGGAAGGCGATGACATCGTGTTTGACCTCGCGCTCGATCTCATCGATGCGGTCCACATCGAATGTCGCCGGCTTGCCCTTCGCCCAAATCACCGCCGCCGCCTCCTTCGGGATCACCCCAAGGGCCGCCTGGGCATCGGCGGCATGAGCCTCGATTTCAAACCAAATGCGAAACCGTGCGGCAGGCGACCAGATATCGGCCATGGCGGGACGGGAATAACGGGGAATCATCGACGGCCTCAGACCTGGCGGCGGGGGGACACGAACCCGCGCGGTGTAGCAGAAGGGACCGGCCGGCTCAATGCGGGGCGGTGTGCGGGTGTGGGAATGTGGATGGGGTGCGGCCCTACCGCATCGGCTTCGCCCGCAACCACAAATCAACCATGACCTTCAACGTCGCGGCGAGGACCAGCGCGCATAGGACCGCCTTGGAGATCGTTTCCATCGTTCCTTCGATCAGGATGGCGTGGACTGCCGTGCCGGCGACGATCACCATTGCGAGCAGGGAATGGGCGAGGCGCCAGTTTCTTGGGCGCAGGCGCCAGCGTTGGCGGTTAGCGGCTAACAGGGCGACAGCGAATACGGCCCACATGGCGATCACGCCCCAGGCGGAGAACGGGGTCGGCGCGACGAATAACAGGGCGTCGATCACGTCTGGCGGGCTGGTGATCCACAGGCCGCCGACATGGACCAGAACCGCGGCGACCAGGGCGCCGCCGACCCAGCGATGGATGCGCCGCCGGCGATGCGCCGTCAGCCCCGGCAGGTATCCGCCAATAGATACAGGTATTTCTGCTTATCGATATCATACAAAGCAGGCCGCGTTAGGATTGAAAACAGTTATGCGCTGCATTCTGAGGTGACAGGGTCGCCACCTGCATTGCTCCCGTTCCAACTACGGGAATTTTTGTTTATTGAGGCGAATGGCGCCGGCCGATTCTACCGCCGGCTGAACCACCAGGCGGCGACCAGCATGGCCGGGGCGGCAAAGGGCAAGTAGAGACGCAGACCCATCATGACGAACACGGCGAGCGCGCCGAAACCGGTAAACGCCATCTGGTAGATCCAGACCTTGGTCAATGCCGGTTCGTGCCATTGGCCGAAATAGAGACGGAAATGCAGGAAGTGCAGAAAGGCGGTGATACCGATGGTGCCGATCGGCAGCATGAGGAACATGATCGTCCGCCGCCAGGTGTGAAACCAGCCGCGGGCCAGAATGAAGGTGGCGATCATGGCGAACCAGGCCCCGAACAGGGCGCCGGCGGAATAAATGCCGATAACCGCGATGGCTCGAACGCCGATCGCCTGTTCATTGACCAGGAGGGCGCCGTAGATCGCGCCACCAATAATCGCCGCATAAAGGATCGACAGGCCCGACCCGACGGCGAGCCGCATGATCCAGCCGACGGCAGGCCGTACGGCAGCGTCGGCCGGCCGGACCGAGGTTTGGCGACTGAGTGGGGCGGTTTCGGTCATGGTCATCTTGCGATCGTGGCATGAAAGGGGTTTCAGTTTGGTTGAGACCGGCAAGCTTGGACACCCTGCCATGCGGGAAATCCGCTATCCCGGGTGCCGCAATTGAGCTACATAGCCCGGTCCGACTATCGAAAACGAGGCCGAAATGGCGCCGACCGATACCGCGCGCGGTCACAATCAACCCTTGTCGACCTTCGGCCTGTTGCTGCTGTCGGCCATCACGCTGTTTTGGGGCACCAACTGGCCGTTCATGAAGATCGTGCTGTCGGAACTCAGCGTATTGTGGTTCCGCACGTTCTGCCTGACCGGCGGCGGTATCGGCCTGATGCTGATCGCCACGGCGACCGGAACGTCGCTGCGGATCCCGGCGCGGCGGATCCCGCATCTGCTCTTATGCGCGGCGCTCAATATTCTCGCCTGGCATCTGTTTAGCGCCTACGGTCTGCAACTCATTCCGGCCGGCCGGGCGGCGACCATCGCCTTCACAATGCCGGTATGGACGGCGCTTTTCAGCAGCCTTTTTCTGGGCGAGCCGATGACCCGGTTCAAGATTGTCGGTTTGATCCTGGGCCTGTGCGGTCTCGCCGTGCTGATCGGGCCGGACCTGGTGGTCTTTCGGACGGCGCCGGTGGGGGCGATGTTCATGATTGGCGCCGCTATTAGCTGGGCAGCCGGCACGGTGGCCTTCAAGCGCTTCGATCCGAGCGTGCCGGTGATCAGTGCTCTCGCCTGGCAATTCCTGGCCGCTGCCGTCCCGGTGACCCTCGCTGCGCTGGTCTTTGAGCCGGTGCCTGATTTCGGTGCGTTGAGCACCGAGGCCTATCTGTCCTTCGCCTATGTGCTGGGATTGCCGATCCTGTTTTGCCAGTGGGCCTATTTGAAGGCGGTGCGCATCTTTCCCGCCTCGGTCGCGGCCATCGGCACGCTGGCGATCCCGGTGGTCAGCGTTTATTCCGCTGCGCTTATCCTGGGCGAACCGATCGGCATTCAGGAAATTTCGGCGCTGTTGCTGATCTGCTCGGCCATGGCCTGCGTGCTGTTGCTGCCGACTTTGCGCCAACGGGCGGTCGGGCCGACCTGATATTCATACCGAGGGCGGCGATCCGGATCTGATACTCCGCCCGCACCTTGTGGCCGGACCGGCAAAGACGCCGCGGGTCGCCGTATTGGCAAGGCCGTGGTCGTTCAGCATGATTGTGGTGAGGGAGGGAGCGGTCGCCTGCCGCGGCGCGGCAACGCTATCAGCCATGATCGGGCTCTCGTTGCCATGTCCGGGTTCGGCTATTGGGTGGAAGGATTTTGTTTGAACGTGGCGGCAATGGCCATGAACCGGCGGTCGAGACCTTCAAAGCCGAACCGATAGACGCTGACCATGACGATCAGGACCGGACCGAGGCCGGGGCGCGGATAGACCAGCACGTCGGAAATGCCGTAGCGCAGCGCGCAACCACGGGATTTCGGCAAGCCCTTGTCCTCCTGCAGGATGCGCAGCGGTTGGCCGTTTGAATCTTCCAGGATCAGCGAAAAGCCCTTGGGCGGCCTGCCGACAAAGGCGCAGTGATCGGCTTCAACGGCGAATTCCGACAGCCGCAGACGGACGGAACCGAGGCCGAAGGCGCCGTCCTTATCCGGCACGGTAAAAGCGACGAAGCGGGCGGCCTCTTCGGCTTTTTCGGCCGGATCGGAGAGGATTTGCTGGCCCGTGCGGCCGATTTTCAGCCGCCATAAGAACGGGTCGCCGCGCCGGTGCATCAGATTGCGGACTTCGATCAGCTTGGCGCTTTCCCGCCTGATCAACGCCCGCACCGGCGTACCGCGCAACCATTCGTCGGTTTCCGATTCGATAATGTAGAGATTGGAATAGGGGAAGCCCGATCCGTCCTGGACGCCATATTCCTCGAACGCGAAATACGCGCCGTCGGGGGAAAAGCCGAGGATCGACCGCTTGGCCGCGTCGGCGGCCTGTGCGGAGGAGCCGGCGATGGCCAACGCAAACATTGCCGCGGCCAGGCGTAGAAAGTTGGTTCGACAATTCATCTTTGCATCATGAACCGGTCCGGTGGCGACACTGTGATCGCCGGTATCTTGAAATGGAACCGCGGCCGGTGCAACCGGACGGCCCGGTCATATCCTACGATGGTCACGAAGCGGCTTTGATGGCCGCGATATTGGCGGCATAAGCGTTGGGGCCGCCCCTGAAGACCGCCGATCCGGCGACCAGCACGGTGGCGCCGGCGGCAATGACGGAGGGCGCGGTTTCCGGCGCCACGCCGCCGTCGACCTGAATATCGATCGGCCGGTCGCCAATTTTTCGCTTGATGGCGCGGATCTTGTCGACAGCCGAGGGGATGAAGGCCTGGCCGCCGAAGCCGGGATTGACACTCATGACCAGGACCATGTCCAAACGGTCGATGACAAAGTCGATGGCGTCGGCCGGCGTCGACGGGTTGAGTGCCACGCCGGCCTTCTTGCCGGTGGCGCGGATCGCCTGCAGGCTGCGGTCCAGATGCGGACCGGCCTCCGCGTGAACGGTGATCACGTCTGCCCCGGCCTCGGCATAGTCCTCCAGATAGGGATCGGCCGGGGCGATCATCAGATGTACGTCGAGAGGCTTTCGGGTATGCGGGCGCAGGGCCTTCACCACGGCCGGGCCGATGGTCAGATTGGGCACGAAATGGCCGTCCATGACATCGACATGGATCCAGTCGGCACCGGCGGCATCGACGGCCGCGACTTCCTCCCCGAGTTTCGCGAAATCCGCTGAAAGAATGGAAGGGGCAATCAGGATGTCCTGGGCCATGGGGTCCTCGTTCGCTGTTCCGCCGGCAGTTTCAACAGGTGCTGTACACGGGTTCGCGCAGGCGCTCAACCGGACGCCTGGTCGCGCAGAAGCCGCCGGGCGATCGGCTGCAATATGTAGGGCAGGGTGTAAATCGGGAACTGGCCGAGGGCAAAATAGAGCCAAGTCAGATCCGGGATCGAACCGCCCAAAGCGGCGACGATGAGGCCCATATTTCGGTTGCCGGCCGAAATGGCGATGGTGAAGGCGTCGGCACGGTCGACGTTAGCGAAAAAGCCCATGGTCAGGGCCATGGCGGTCAGCGCCACGGCGTAGGACGCCAACAGCACCGCGAGCACCAAAAGGGGATCCTGCAGGATCCGCACAGTCACGCCGTCCATGACGGCCACGGCGAATATGGTCAAAACGACCACGTTGATGCCGTCGATGGTCGTGTTATGGGCGGTCATGCGATCCGGGCCGGCAAGCCAGCGGATAAAGGTGGCCAAAGCCGAGGAGCCGGCCAGCAGCGCGAACAGGCGGATTGCCAGTTCCACGGCCGACAGGCTGATGGTCCCGTCGGAGACGATGGACGCGATCACTGGTGCGGTGACCGGGGTCATCACCGTGACGATGACCAGGATCGTCAGGCTGAGAGCGCCGTCCAGGCCCATCAGATAGGCGAAGGCCGGCGATGCGGTGATTGCCGGGGCGCCTAACACGATCAACAGGATCAGCATGATGTCCGGATAGGCGCCAAGGCCGAACGCGAAGGCGGCGGTGATGCCGATGACCGGCAGCGCGATCATGACCCAGAGGCAGGCAGCGAGCACAAGTCCCGGCTGCTTGATGCGTCGGCGGACCGCCGTTTGGTCGACGCGCAAAAAGGCGAGTACCAGGAGCATGAAGACGGTGACTTCCAGGCCCTGGCGCAGAAACGCCGAAACCGGCGGCATGACGAGGCCGAGAAGCACGCTCAGCGCGATGGCCCGCGTGCCCTGGCGGCCGAGCCAGGCAAGGCGGTCGATAATCACGGCCATGGCGGAAAGCCGGTCATGTGCGGTCCGGTGGATGGTTTCGCGGTCGGACTTGCTCTAGCGATGCCGACAGGCAATATCAATCACTTAGATTGATCGATTGGTGCGTGAGTCGCGCGCTGCGTGCCGTGCCGGAGGGCCGGGAATGACCAGACGGGTCGATGCCATCGTGCTGGGTGCCGGCATTGTCGGCGTATCAACGGCGATGCATCTGCAGCGCCGAGGCAAAGACGTCGCGCTGGTCGACCGGCGGCCGCCCGGCGAGGAGGCGTCGGCGGGTAATTCCGGTCTCGTTGTCAGAGAGATGTTTCTGCCGTTGACCGTTCCCGGCGATCTGAAGACGCTCGCCGACTATGCCTTGAACCGCAGTATCGCGGTGCGGGTTCAACCATCCTTCGTTCCGGCAATCCTGCCGTGGCTGCTCAAGGTGCGCCGGCATTCGTGCGGCCCGGCGATCGACCGGTTCGCCGGCGCTATGGCTGTGCCGGCACGCTATGCGTATGCCGAGCACAAGGTGCTCGCCGATCAGGCCGATGCCCGGAACTATTACAGGGAAACCGGTTGGATCCGTCTTTATCGCACGGCGGAGGGCTTTGCCGCGACGGAGGAATTGTGTCATCAGGCTCGTGTTCACGGCCTTGATTACAAGGTCTACGGCCCACAAGACCTTGGCAACGTGGAGCCCGATCTACGACCTGTCTTTCACAAGGCGATGCATTTCACCGATACGGTGAGTGTCTCCGATCCGGGTGCCGTGACCAAGGCGTTCGCGGCGGCGTTTTATAATTCCGGCGGATCGATGGTCATCGGTGACGCAGCGAGCCTTGGGGAGGAGGAGGGTCTGTGGCACATTGACACGTCGGAGGGGACGATCGAGGCGAGATGCGTGGTGATCGCACTCGGGGCGTGGTCGTCGGATGTCCTGGAGCGCCTGGGTTACCGGTATCCATTCGCGGTGATGCGCGGCTATCACCGGCATCTGGCCGCCGAGGGAGCGGCGCGCTTGTCACGCCCGGTCGTCGATGTGGAAAACGGCTTCGTTCTAGCGCCGATGACCGCCGGTATCCGGATCACTTCCGGGCTCGAATTCGCCCATCGCGACGCGCCGCCCGATGCGGCGCAAATCGATGCGGCACTATCAATCGCGCGGCATCTTTTTCCGCTCGGCGAAGCCTTGGAAGAGCATCCCTGGATGGGCAGCCGGCCGAGCCTGCCTGATTCGCTGCCGATGATCGGACCGGCGCCACGCCATCGGGGCCTGTGGATCAATACCGGCCACGGCCAATACGGTTTCACGCTGGGCCCGTTCAGCGGCCGGTTGCTTGCCGACAGGATCGGCGGGCGGCGCACATTATGCGACCCGGCGCCATTCGACCCGGCGCGGTTTGGGGGGTAGGGGGTCGGTCCTTGCCAAGTTCGACCGCTGCAATTCCCCCCCTCCCTAGCCGTCCCCCTCCAGGGGGGAGGGGATCATATGCGGCTCGCCTGCGCAGGCAAGCATATCGCCGGGCGCTTCGAGTAGTCTCGCATTGTAGGTCTTGAGGATGACATTTCCCTCCCCCCGGAGGGGGAGGGTTAGGGAGGGGGGGATTGCGGCCGATCGTCAAGACACAGACATAACCGATTGTTTCACCTAAACATCCGCCAGGGGCAAAGCCACGACATCCTTGATAGTGGCGACCACGATGCGCGATTGGACGTCTGAGACCAGTTGGTTGTCGAGCAGCTTCAGGCGCAGGAATTCGTCGTAGGATTTGATGTCCTCGGTGACCACCTTGATCAGATAGTCGACGGCGCCGGTGATGCGCTCGCAGGTGACGACTTCCGGCCAGATCGCCATCAGCCGGTCGAAGGATTCCATGTTGTCGCGCGACGGCAAGGCAAGCTTGACGAAGGCATAGGCGACGAAATGCAGGCCGACCGCCTCGCGATCGACGACGGCGGCGATCTGGCGGATGACGCCGTTTTCCTTCAGCCGCTTGATACGGCGCCAGCAGGGGGTCTGCGACATGCCCGCCTGACGGGCGATTTCGGCGATTGATTGGGATGCGTCACTTTGCAGCACGCGCAGGACCCGGATGTCGCCGGGGTCGAGACTAATATTTTCCGTCATATTCGCGATTCCAGGATCAAAATAGCCGATCTTCCTGTGAAGAACGGGAGATTAGCACAGAAATTCCAAAAAAATCGACCAAAATAATCTAAGCAAAGGTGAATCGCCGTGATTTCGTTCCGGCAGACCCACGAGGATCACTTATTCATGACCGCATTGACGAACGCCGTTTCCCTCGACGCCAAATATCTGGCAACCGATGGGCGGGCTTATATGACCGGCATTCAGGCGCTGGTGCGCATCGCCCTCGACCGGGCGCGGCTCGATCGCCGGGCCGGGCTGAAGACCGGTGGGTTCATATCCGGTTATCGCGGCTCGCCGCTGTCGGGCTTCGACCTGCACTTACAGCGCAGCCGGGCGCTGCTCGACGATTTGGATATCGTCTTTCAGCCGGGCATTAACGAAGAACTTGGTGCGACCGCCGTCTGGGGCTCCCAAAAGGCGGGGCTGTCGGGACGGGGCAGCGACTATGCCGGCGTCTTCGGACTATGGTACGGCAAGGCGCCGGGCGTCGATCGCACCGGCGACGTGTTCAAGCATGCCAACGCATCAGGCACCGCGCGCCATGGCGGCGTGCTGGCGATTGCCGGCGACGACCATCGCGGCAAGTCATCGACCCTGAACGCCCAAAGCGAATTCGCCTTCGCCGATGCCGAAATGCCGGTGCTCAGCCCGGCCGACATCCAGGATGTTCTGGATTATGGGCTGCACGGCCTGCAGATGTCCCGCCATAGCGGCCTGTGGACGGCGCTGATCGCGTTGGCCGACACCATGGATTCTTCTGAAGTCATCAATGTGGATCTCGATCGACTGCATTTCGCCGTACCGCGGGACGGGGAAGATCCGCGATCGCAGGGTTCGGTCAATCGCCTGGTGCGCCTCGCCGGGCGGCAGGAACTGGAAGCGCTGGTGCGCCACGTGCGGCTGCCCGCCGCCCAGGCCTATATCCGCACCAATCGCTTGGAAGGCGTGCGCTTCGGCGCAAGACGGCCGCGGCTCGGCCTGGTGGCCACGGGCAAGGCCTATCGGGATCTGCGCCAGGCGCTATCGCTTCTGGGCATCGATGAAGAACGGGCGCGGGATCTTGGTATCGGCCTTTATAAAGTCGCCATGCCCTGGCCGCTGGAACCGGAGGGGATTACCGGGTTCGCGCAAGGGGTCGAGCAATTGATGGTCGTTGAGCACAAGCGGCCGCTGATCGAAACGCAGCTTAAGGATCTCGCCTATCATTGGCCGCGCTCGGCCCGGCCGCCGATTTGGGGCAAGACGAATCCGGATGGGGCCCCGTTCCTGTCGGATATACTCGATCTCGATACGGCCGAACTGACCGGGCGCCTGGTTGATTATCTCGGCCCGATCGCCGATCCGATGATGCGCCGGACGGCCGACCGGCTTTCCGAACGGATTGCCTGGGCGGCGGAGAATGCCGCCGATGCCAATCGGATCCCATTCTTCTGTTCCGGATGCCCGCACAATACCAGCACCAAGGTTCCCGACGGGTCGCGCGCGGCGCCGGGGATCGGCTGCCATGCCATGGCGGAATTTCCCGGCCGAGTAACCGAGAGCCTGACCGCGATGGGCGGCGAGGGCGCCACCTGGGTGGGTGCTGCGCCGTTTTCCCGTGACAAGCACTTATTCGCCAATCTCGGCGACGGCACCTATTATCATTCCGGCATTCTGGCGATCCGCCAGGCGGTCGCCGCCAAGGTGCCGATTACATATAAAATCCTGTTCAACGACGCCGTTGCCATGACCGGCGGCCAGGAATTCGACGGGCCGCTGACCGTACCGGCGCTGACGCGGCAAATGGCGGCCGAAGGCGTTGAGCGGATTGTCGTTGTCTCGGAAAGACTGGACCTGCTTGACGGCAACAAAGCCCTGCAGCCGGGCGTGCCGGTGTATCCGCGCGATAAACTGGAAACGGTACAGAAAGAGCTTGCGACCTATCCCGGCGTCTCGGTGCTGATCTACGACCAGGTCTGCGCGGCGGAGAAACGCCGACGGCGCAAGAAGGGCGCATACGACAATCCCGACCGGCGCCTGTTCATCAATCCGCGGGTCTGCGAGGCCTGCGGCGATTGTTCTGTGCAGTCGAATTGCCTGTCCGTGGAGCCGGTGAAGACGGCCTTCGGCATCAAGCGGCAGATCAACCAGTCGAGCTGCAACAAGGATTATTCCTGCGTCAACGGGTTCTGCCCGTCCTTCGTCTGGGTGGAAGGCGGCGAGGAAAGCCGTGGCGGCCGGGCGGATATCGATATCGATCGCCTGGTGGCCGACCTGCCGGTGCCGGATCAATCCATCATCGCCGACACGCATAATATGCTCCTGACCGGGATCGGCGGCATGGGCGTGATGACCGCAGCGAGCGTTCTGGCCATGGCCGGGCATTTGGACGGGCTCAACGCCTCGACCCTGGACATGACCGGCATGGCGCAAAAGGGCGGCGCGGTGACGTCGCAATTGCGGCTGGCGGCAAGGGAGACCCAGATTGAAGGGCCGCGCATTCCCGCCGCCGGGCTTGACCTGGTGCTTGCCGGCGACCTGGTGGTGGCGGCAGGCAGCGAGGCCATGGCGCTTTACGATCCGCGGCGGACCCGCGCGGTTATCAATGGCAATGTGGTACCGACGGCCGAATTCACGTTGCGCCAGCAGCAATCCTTCAAACCGGATCGGTTGGCGTCGACGGTACGGGAGGCGACCCGCGCTATCGCGGTTCACGATATTGCCAAGCTCGCCGAAACGGTGCTCGGAGACGCCATCTATACCAATATGATCCTGATCGGGTTTGCCTGGCAGGCCGGCGACCTGCCGCTCTCGGCGCAATCGATCGAGAACGCGGTGCGGCTGAACGGTGCCGCGGTCGACAATAACCTTAGAGCGTTCAAGCTCGGCCGGGTGCTTGCCGGCGACGAGGCGGCTTTGGCGAAAGCGCTCGACCGGCGGCAGGATCGGACGCCGATAACGCTCGACCAGCGGATCGGGTTTTTAGCCGATGATCTCGCCGATTATCAGAATGCCGCCTACGCGGACCGCTACCGGGATCTCATAGAACGGGTGCGGGCCGCGGATGCGCGAGCCGGCCATGCGGATGGGAAACTGACCCGGATCGCTGCGGAAAATCTCTATCGGCTGATGGCCTATAAGGACGAATATGAAGTGGCACGGCTTTATTCGCAGCCGCAATTCATGGCCGCCTTAAAGCGTCAATTCGCAGGCCATAAGCGGCTATCGGTCGCCTTGGCGCCGCCGCTCCTATCGCGCATCGACGAAGCGACGGGTCGTCCGAAAAAACGCCGGTTCGGGCCGTGGGTCTTCACCGCGTTCAAAATGCTGAAGCGAATGAAGAGCCTGCGCGGGTCGCGGTTCGATCCTTTCGGATATACCGCAGAACGCAAGGCGGAACGGGCCTGGATCGACCGCTATATAGGCGACCTTGAGTGTATCATTGGGCAGGTCGACACAAGGCCCTACGGTAAATTGCTGGACCTGGCGCGGGTGCCGGCGGACATTCGCGGTTATGGTCCCGTGAAGGCCGAAAACATGGCCGACGCCGAAACGCGCAGAGCCGAAGCGCTGGCCGCTCTGGACGATCACACACCGGAGGCCTCGGGTTCGGAAGACCGAATTCTGGAAGCGGCGGAGTAGCGGTCTTTCGTGTCTTTGGACACATTGTCCTCGCGGTCATTCCCGCTTTCGCGGGAATTATCTATTTTTGTCAAGCGTCGATACCGACAACCCTATCAGCGTGCCGCCTCAAGGATCCTCAGCGTGGTGTCGGGAAAGTCGGTGAACAGGCCGTCGGCGCCGCGATCGAGGATGATCATCTTGACCAGATCCGCATAAGACGGCGCCCATCTGGGCATGCGGTCGGAGCGGAACGTGTAGGGGATCACCTGCAGGCCGGCCGCCTTGGCATCGCTCACAAGGCTGGTGAAGGCCGGGTTTTCGTCGCGCGGGCTACCGCCGATCTGGCCGATCCAGGGGCCAACGGCGTCGGCGATTTCGGCGACCGTCTTCAGTCCGGCCGGTGATTTCAAAACGTCATAATCGGTGTCGGGCGCAATCTCCCAGTTGTTTTCGCCCAGCAATTGGAGGAGCCGGCCGTCATATCCCAATTCTTTGCGCATGCGCCGGACTTCCGGCCAGTTGAAACATTGCACGATCACCGGATCACTCGCCTGGGCATAACCGTGGCCGGCGAGTGCCGCGATCACGATGCGGGAGATATCTTTGCCAGCCGCGCGATGGAAATGCGGCGCCTTGATTTCCGGCGCGATGCCGACAGTGCGCCCGGCGGAGCGGTTGAGGCCCTTGATCAGCGCGATTTCCTCATCGAGCGATGGGATGCGGAATGTTCCGACACCGAGCGGGAAGCGGCCCTTAAAGGCGGCCTCTCCGGTCTTGCGGTTGATCCGTTCATGGACGGTCAGCGTTTTGATTTCCGCCCAATCGAAATCGATCGCGTAATAGCGGCCGTCCGCGCGCTTGCGGTCGGGAAAGCGGGTCGCTACGTCGGTGACCGTATCGAGATGGATGTCGTGAAGCACGATCGGAACATCGTCGCGGGTCAACACCACATCCTGCTCGATATAGTCGGCGCCAAGACCATGGGCGAGCGCGACCGCCTCCAATGTGTGTTCAGGCAGGTAGCCGGAGGCGCCGCGATGGGCGATGATGAAGGGACTGCTATCCGCGGCCCGGGCGGTCGGGACGGTTAGCCCGGTTGCCATTGCTGTAATCCCCATCGTGGCGATGCTCATCGCGGCAAATAGCGGGATAAAGAACCGAAACACGTGAGCCTCCCTTTGGCATAGGTGTCGAAACACTTCTCGTCACAAAACCACACCATGGAGGCGTCATCCCGTGCGCGATGCGGCGCGAAGTGCCGCTTCGCAGACCCGGGATCTCTATCTTCAGATCGGTTCGTAGTCGCCGTGATGAGATCCCGCATCTGCGCGGCAACATTTCATGTTGCAGCGCGTGCGGGATGACTCGGAGTGTGGTCTTGGTGTTTTTGTCTAGCTGCCCCCTTGCCATTACAAGGCGCGACGGCCGATCGCCGCGCTTTCGTTATCCGGCGCTTTAGCCAAACCGATCCTTCCAGGTGGGGAGGCTATCACCGGGCGTCGGGCTTGCCTCATAAACTGCTCGTGCAATCGCACGGCTGAGCGTGGCGGCGGCCGCGGCGCCGAGATCCAGCAGGCCGAATTGCGGATTGGCGAGATCGCGTTTTCCCGTGGCGGCGGCGAAGATCAGGTCGCCGTCGAAAGGCATGTGGGCCGGCCAGACCGCGCGCGCCAGGCCGTCATGGGCCATCACCGCCAGGCGTTTGCATTGCGCCTTGGTGAGGCGGGCATCGGTGGCGATGACGGCGATGGTGGTGTTGGCCATGTCGCGCAGGCCGTCGACCTTGGTCCGCACACGGTCCGTATTGTCGGGAATTGCGGCTGGCCAGCCTAGGCCTCCGAATTCGCCGTCGCGCTCGAAAGGGGCCGCCCAGAAATGCGCGGTGTCGCCGATCGTGGTCTGGCCGATGGCATTGACGGCGACCAGGGCGGCGACGGTCTCGCCGCTTTCCAGGCGCGTCGATGCGGAGCCGAGCCCGCCTTTCAAAGTCGCGGTGGTGGCGCCATAGCCGGAGCCGGCCGTGCCGAGATCAAAATCCGCAGCGGCGTTGGCCACCGCAATCCGGCCCAATTCGAAGTAGGGAGGCGTCGCGCCCCAGTTCTTGTCGCCGCCATTGATCAGGTCGAACAGGATGGCGCCGGGAGCGATCGGAACCGGAATTCCGCCGAATATGGTGCCCCGGCCTTGGGCGGCGAGTGCGTTCATGACGCCGCCGGACGCGTCCAGGCCGTAGACAGAGCCGCCCGACAGAACCAGTGCATCGATCGCGTCAACGGTGCGATCGGGGGACAGCAGGTCCGTATCGCGGGTGCCCGGCGCGCCGCCCATGACATGGACGCTGGCGACCATCGGTTCGTCGCCGAGAACCACGGTGGTGCCTGATTTCAAGTTTTCGTCATGGGCGTTGCCGACCGTGAGCCCGGCGACATCGGTGAGGAGATTGCGCATAACCTGATCTGTTCCGTTACTGAAATCGCGACTGTCGCATAGTCATCAGCGGATCCGTCTATATCCGTCCGTCGTCCATTCATAGGCAACGAAATCGGGCAGCGATGCATTGCCGCGGCCATCGAAGGATACGGGTCCCAGAACCGTTTCAAAGGTACCGCTATTCAGCGCTTTTACAAGATCGCCATGGCTGGCGGCACCGGTGCCGCGAACCGCTGCTGACCAGACCTGAACGGCCGCATAGGCGGGCAGGACATAGCCCGACGGATCGATGCCGTCCCGGCGCATGGCTTCGATTACCGGTTGCGCCTCCGGCGCATCGAGCGGATCGGGCGGGGCGATGGCGATGACGCCGATCGCACCGTCATTGGCCAGGGCGACAAAATCGTCGGTGAGGATCGGATCGGCGGAAACGATGCGCAATCCGTTGGCGCGTTCGTTGATCTGCTTAGCGATCAACGCAATGTCGGCGTGATAGCCGCCGATAAAGGCCACATCGATCGCTGCATCCACCAGTTCGGCGATCAGCTTGCGATAGCTTTTTTGTCCGGGGCGATAGTCCTTCTGGAACCGAACGGGACGACCGGCACGGTTCAATTGGCTTTTGATGTCTTCGGCCAGGCCCTTGCCGAAGGCGGTGCCGTCATGGAGCACGGCCAGCCGACGGCGCGGGAAAGTTTCGATCAGGTAGGTGGCGATCGCAGCCGCTTCCCTGTCGGCGCGATAACCGAGCCGATAGGTGCCGCCTTCAGGGTTCGGCCGATCTTCGGTGAAGCTGGGATTGGGGGAGGCGGGCGAGATCTGCACGATGCGGTTTTGCGCATAAATCGGCGCCGCGGCAATGGATGACCGGGAGCAGAAATGGCCGATGACCAGGGATGCACCCTTGCCGACCAACCGATTGGCGACCGCCGATGCGGTATTGGCCTCACATTTGGTATCTTCCACCGCCAGCCGGACCGTCCGGCCGCCGACGCCGCCCGACTTGTTGAGATCGGCGACGGCACGTTCGGCGCCCAGACGCATCTGCTCGCCGAAGGTTGCGAACGGACCGCTCATCGGGCCGGCGACGCCGACCGTGATATCGGCGGCCAAAGACGGTCCGACAGAGACTATCGTGGCGGTAAGGGCGGCAAGCAGGCGGGACGGGGTCATCCGAAGATCCGGCAAATGACATATCCGATTGGGCTGTGTTGCGACGGCTATACAACACCGGCGACAGTCGACACAATCGTTTCGCGAGCGCACCGGGCCTGACCGTCGATATTATCGGGGACAGCGGTGTTGTCGATCCTCCGGTGGCTCCCGACGAGCGCGTCGCGGCTTCCTGAGGATAACGGGCAATTGTGATCGCCAATGCCGGATTTGGTAACACTCTGTTAACCACAAAAGGCCGACACTCGAACGAGGCGAGGCGTCCGATCCGCTGTTTTTTTTGCGAGGAGGACCGTATGACGACCTTAGCTACGACTGAGTTTGGCTATACAGACGGGCCGATTGAAGAGCCGGTCGATCAGCCTAAAAGCGAAAATATTTTCGAGTTGTATTCGCAGCTCTACGACGAGCACAAGCGGCACGAATTGTCGTTGAGCGAATATCTTGAAGGGTGTCGTGACGATCCGGGCATGTATGCCACGGCGGCGGAGCGGATGATTCGCGCGATCGGTGAGCCGACGCTGGTGGATACGAGCGCCGACCCGCGGCTTGGCCGGATCTTCATGAACCGGACCATCAAGCATTACCCGACCATGCAAGGCTTCTTCGGGATGGAAGATACCATCCAGCGGGTCGTCAGCTACTTCCAGCATGCGGCACAAGGACTGGAAGAGCGGAAACAGGTCCTCTACCTGCTCGGACCGGTCGGCGGCGGCAAGTCGTCTCTGGCGGAGCGGCTAAAACAACTCATGGAAAGCCAGCCGATCTATGTCTTGAAAGCGGGAGAGGAAGTCAGCCCGATCCTGGAATCACCTCTGGGCCTTTTCAATCCGGAGCAAATCGGCGCCGAACTGGAGAACAAATACGGGATCGAGCAGCGGCGGCTCACCGGATTGTGTTCGCCCTGGGCAATGAAGCGTCTGGACGAGTTCGAGGGCGATATTTCCAAGTTCACCGTGGTCAAGATGTATCCCTCCAAATTGCGGCAGACGGGGATCGCCAAGACCGAGCCGGGCGATGAAAACAACCAGGATATTTCGACCCTTGTCGGGAAAATCGATATCCGCAAGCTTGAGCATTTCAGCCAGCACGATCCGGACGCCTATAGCTATTCGGGCGGCCTGAACCGGACCACGCAAGGGTTGCTTGAATTCGTGGAAATGTTCAAGGCGCCGATCAAGGTGCTGCATCCGCTGCTGACGGCGACGCAAGAGGGCAATTACGTGGGCACCGAAAATATCGGCGTCATGCCCTATCAGGGGATGATCCTTGCCCATTCGAACGAATCGGAATGGGAGCAGTTCAAGAACAACAAGAACAATGAAGCGTTTCTCGACCGGATCTGCGTCGTCAAGGTGCCCTATTGCCTGCGCGTTTCCGACGAGACGAATATCTACGGCAAACTGCTCGACGACAGCAATCTGGACGTCACGGCCTGCGCGCCGGAGGTGCTGCAGATCCTGGCGCGGTTCTCAATCCTGTCGCGGCTTGGCGAGCCGGAAAATTCGACGCTTTATTCCAAGATGCGGATCTATGACGGCGAGAACCTGAAGGACACCGATCCAAAGGCGAAGTCGATCCAGGAATATCGCGACATGGCCGGAGTGACGGAGGGCATGTCGGGCATCAGCACGCGCTTTGCCTTCAAGGTGCTGGCCGAAACCCTCAACTACGACAACGAAGAGATCGCCGCCGATCCGGTCCATTTGATGTATGTGATGGAACAGGCGGTCAAGCGGGAGCAATATCCCAAGGAAACCGAGGACCGCTATCTGGACTTCATCAAGTCGGAAATCGCGCCGCGCTATGCAGAGTTCATCGGCCGCGAAATACAGAAGGCCTATATCGAATCCTACAGCGAATACGGCCAGAACCTGTTCGATCGCTATATCGCCTATGCGGATGCGTGGATCGAGGAACAGGATTTCAAGGATCCCGATACGGGCCAGGTGTTCGACCGGCAGATTCTCGACGCCGAACTGAGCAAGATCGAAAAGCCGGCGGGAATCGCCAATCCGAAGGATTTCCGCAACGAGGTCGTGAAGTTTGCCCTGCGGTCGCGGGCCAACAACAATGGCAACAATCCGGCCTGGAACGGCTACGAGAAGATCCGCGAGGTGATCGAAAAGCGGATGTTCAGCCAGGTGGAGGACCTCTTACCGGTGATCAGCTTCGGCACCAAGAAGGATACCAAGACCGACCAGCAGCATGCGGAATTCGTCGAGCGCATGATCGCGCGCGGCTATACCGAACGGCAGGTGCGCCGGCTGGTGGAGTGGTATATGCGCGTCAACAAAGCGGGCTGAGCGGCGGTGAGAACGGGACATGCCACAACTTATCGATCGCCGCCCTAATCCGCGGGAAAAGAGCCTGGGCAACCGGCAGCGGTTTCTGCGCCGCTCCCGGGAGGAAATAAAGCGAGCGGTCGACAAAGCCGTCAACGAACGCAACATTTCCGATGCCGGTGAGGGCGGCAAGATATCCATCCCCTCGCGGGGCATTCAGGAACCGCGTTTCCGGTTCTCGCCGAAACACGGCGATCGCCAGCGCGTGGTGCCCGGCAACAAGGAATTCATCCGCGGCGACGAGATCGAGAAACCGAAGGGCGGGGCCGGCGGCGGTAGCAAGGACGCTTCAGACAGCGGCGACGGCGAAGACGACTTCGTCTTCTCCATCAGCCGCGACGAGTTCCTTGATATTCTGTTCGACGACCTGGAACTGCCCGACCTCGTCAAAGCGTCGATGAAGGACATCACCACGAGCGTGCCGCGCCGGGCCGGCTATTCCAATGACGGCACCACACCGAACATCAATGTCCTGCGCACCATGCGCAACAGTCTCGGGCGGCGGATTGCGCTCAACCGGGGCGGCGGCGAGAAATTGCGGGCGCTGGAGGCCGAACGCGACGATCTGCTGGCTTTCGATGAGTTGCCGATTTCCGAACAAAAACGGCTGACGGAACTGCATGCGGAAATCGAGGAGATAAATCGGCGGCGCAAGCGGATCGCGTTCATCGATCCGATCGATATCCGTTACAACCGGTTCGAACGGCAGCCGGTGCCGATCACCAGGGCGGTGATGTTCTGCCTGATGGATGTTTCGGGTTCCATGGGCGAGCACGAAAAGGACCTCGCCAAGCGCTTCTTCGTGTTGTTGCATCTGTTCCTGCAGCGTCAATACGAACATGTCGAGATCGTCTTCATCCGCCACACCCATGTGGCGCAGGAGGTGACCGAGGAGGAATTCTTCTACGGCCGGGAATCGGGCGGCACGGTGGTCAGCACGGCGTTGGAAACCGCACTGAGCATTCTCGCCGAACGCTATCCCGCGGCCGACTGGAATGCCTATGTGGCGCAGGCATCCGATGGCGACAACTTTTCCAACGATACCGGGCGCTGCCAGGAATTGATGGAGGAAAAGCTGCTGCCGGCCTGCCAGTTCTATGCCTATATCGAGATCCTGACCGAACATGAAATGAACCGCATGGCCGAGGGCGGCGGCAAGGAATTGTGGCGCGGCTATGAGCCCCTGATGGAAAGGTGGGCACGGTTTTCCGCCAAGCATGTGGCGAAACGGAGCGACATCTATCCGGTGTTCCGGGAACTCTTCGCCAAGCGAAACCTGGAGGGGCAGGGGTGACCAGCGAGCAATTGAAAGCGCCAGACCGGCCGTCCGGCGCGGCGAAAACCGGCCTGCTGTTCGACAGCGCGGACTGGGATTTCGAAACCCTGCATCGGGCCTACGAGGCGATCGAGGACATCGCCGTCAACGATCTGGGTCTCGATGTCTATGCCAACCAGATCGAGATCATTTCGTCGGAGCAGATGCTCGACGCCTATTGCTCCGTCGGCATGCCCCTGATGTATAACCACTGGTCCTTCGGCAAGCGTTTCGTCGCCGAGGAGGCGATGTACCGCAAGGGTTATCGCGGGCTCGCCTATGAGATCGTGATCAATTCCAGCCCGTGCATCAGCTATTGCATGGAAGAAAACACGATGGCCATGCAGACCCTGGTCGTCGCCCATGCCGCCTTTGGCCACAACCATTTCTTCAAGAACAACTACCTGTTCCAGCAATGGACCAATGCGGAGGCGATCCTCGACTATTTCGAGTTCGCCAAGCGCTATATCGCCGAATGCGAGGAGCGCCACGATCCGCGGGTCGTGGAGGCAACGATCGACGCCGCCCATGCGGTGATGGACCAGAGCGTGTTCCGCTATCGGCGGCCGTCGAAACTGCGGGTCGCCGAAGTGGAGCGCCGCAAGAAGGAGCGGCGGCGTTACGAAGAGCAGAATTACCGCGACATCTGGCGCACCGTGCCGACGACCAAGAACGAGGATGGGCCGGACGACGAAGAGGAACTCTGCGCTCAGAAGGCACAACTCAACCTGCCGGAAGAAAACCTGCTCTATTTCATCGAGAAGCACAGCCCGATCCTGGAACCGTGGCAGCGCGAAGTGATCCGCATCGTGCGCAGCATCGCGCAATATTTCTATCCGCAGAAGCAGACCAAGGTCATGAACGAGGGCTGCGCGACCTTCGTTCACTACTACATCGTCAACCGGATGTATGATCTTGGGCTGATTTCGGAAGGCACCCTGCTTGAAATCCTGCACAGCCATTGCAACGTGGTGTTTCAGCCGGATTTCGACGATCCGCGCTATAGCGGCATCAATCCTTATGCGCTGGGCTTCGCGATGATGCAGGATATCCGGCGGATTTGCACCGAGCCCGATGACGAGGACCGGGAATGGTTTCCCGACATCGCCGGATGCGGCGACTGGCGCGGGACGCTCAAATCGATCTGGGCGAATTATCGTGACGAATCCTTCATCAATCAGTTTTTGAGCCCGCGGCTGATCCGCCAATTCAAGCTGTTCACGATCTCCGACAAGGCGAACAAACCGCATATCCTGGTCGACGACATTCACGACGAGGCCGGTTACCGGCGTATTCGTGCCGATCTGGCGGCGAGCTACGACATTACGCTCGGCGAGCCGGATATCCAGGTGGCCGATGTTGATATCCGGGGCGACCGGTCATTGACCATGAAACAGTTCGTTCGCGACGGGGTGATCGTCGACGAAAAGGAAAGCCGCGAAGTGGTCAAGCACATCCGCTATCTGTGGGGCTACGACGTCCGGCTCGACGGGGTGAAAAGCGACAGCGGCGATCCGGTGTTCCAGGTGGTGGAGAAACAGCGCGCCGAAGAGGCCGGTGACGGCGGATAGGGAAGAATCGCAACCGAGTGGTTTTGATCTACCGGTTTTCTCAGCAGTCCTTCCCGCGGAAGCGGGAATGATGCTTTCAGCGACCATATTGTATAACCGATAAAAGTCCCGCGCTCTGGAGCATCGGGCGGCGCCGCATGATGATAGGATGCTGCAACACCGTGGGCATCAAGCACCGCCAGCGCGTCGCGGCCGAGGCGGTCGAGCTCATAATCGCCGGCCGGCGCATCCGACCGGCGCAAGGCGTCGTCTGTGGATGTCGGGTGGGTTGTTTCTGATTTGGAAAACTATGCCAATTATCACTTCAGGTGCGAAGAAACGCTGATGAAGCCGTCAAGTTTCGCTGCGTTGCAAGACCACAAGAAATCCCACCAGGATATCATCGACTGGATAAATTGCCTTCGTCAGGCCGATATTCTGGAACCCAGTATGAGGAATATCAGACTGGAAAACATTGAAGAGTATTTATCCAATCGATTGATGGGTCATATTCTTGAAAGCGATATGAAAAACAGAGAAAAAATAAAACCACAATATTGTATCTACTTAAAGTAATTATCTAATAACGTAATGTATCTGTTGTTGCTGTGATGTAAATTTTTTTGTAGTGTAGTTATCTCACACTTGTTTTATTCCTATCTTCTTTCGCATCAGTACTTGACAGAATGTGCGACCGCATGATCGCCGACGCCCATTCGGAATCCTTCGCCGACAAGGCATCGATAATCTCGCGGTGATGCGCCATGCTGCGTTGCAGCTGCCGGGGTGTGAACGTTGAGAACCGCCGCTGGACCAACAGCGGATGAGCGAGATTGCCGATGACTTGTGCCAGCCGCCGATTACCCGACGCTTCGATGATCGTCATGTGAAACTCGCTATTGAGATCGGTAATCCTAATAAAATCCTGTTCTCGACGGGTTGCTGATGCTGCTTCCATATGATCGGCGAGCCTGTTCAACACCGCCAATTGCTCATCGGATATTTTGCCCGCCGCGATACCCGCTCCAAATCCTTCAAGTTGGGCACGGAGTTCGGTGATTTCGGAAAGTTCCTGCGTATTCCAATCGGCGACGCGCGCACCTTGATGGTGCGACATTTCCAGAAAACCTTGCATCGTCAATCTTTGCAGTGCCTGGCGGATAGGCGTGCGGCTAACGCCGATTTTTTCCGCGATCAGCTCCTCCTTGACCCGATCACCGGCGCTGAGGTCGCCGGACATGACGGCGGCTTTGATGTATTCATAGGCGGTTTCCATCGCGCTACCCATTGCCGCCCCCTTCACACTATCTGACCGATTTTTGCAAAATGAAGTTCCATCAGAATTCTTCCGTCAGGCGCGCAAGTCCGCCTCTTAAGTCTATGCCATTCCGGTCAAGAACGGCAGCTTTTCGCCATTCAAGACGCTCGCGCGAATCAGTCGATAGAGCATATCGTGTTGCAGCCCTTCACATGACGGGGTATCCCATAGATTCCTGATCTCCATCGGGTCGTCCTCCAAGTCGAACAACTCGACCCAGTCCATCGGATAGGAAACGGTCAATCGATGGGTCCTGGTGATCAGGCTTCGCAGGCGTTGCGGTTCGGTGAAGCCGAGATAGATCCGCTCGCGATCATCCTCCAGATAGACCGAATCCCGCATATCGGTCTCCAGCCCTTCAATCAGGGGACATAGATCGACGCCCTGCATCCCGTAAGGCTGCGGCAGGTTCAGTCGTGCTAGAAGTGTTTGTGCCAAATCGACCGACGAGCCCAATCCGCCGATACTGGCCCCCCCGCGATGCCGAATATCGGGGTCTGTCCAGATCATCGGGACACGGACACTGCCGCGATAATGCAAAGGCCCCTTTTGCAGGATCCCATGGTCGCCCATTTCATCGCCATGGTCGGACGTGAAGATAATCAGGGTGTTGTCCAATAGATTGTTGGCGGCAAGCCGCGCCAATATCGTCCCCACGGCATCGTCGATCATCGTGATCATGCCGTAGGTTAGCGCGATGGCTTCCTGCGCCTCACGTTCGCTGACCGCAAAGGGCAATTCACCGTCGCGACTATCAGCGTTTTCCGCGCGGAGCCTGCGCATATGGTCGATAACGGGTGACGATCCCATGCCGAAGGAGTCCGGCAGGGGAATGTCATCTGGATCGTACATGGACCAGTATTTTCCAGGCGGTGTGAATGGCGCATGCGGATCGGGAAACGAGCACTTGATAAAAAACGGCGCGTCGTTGTCGGTCGAGGCCATCGCATCGATGCGGGCGCAGGTGCGTTCTGCAATATAGCGTGTCGGATAAAGCTCCTCCGGGACGGCCGTACGCCATGCCCGCGGCGTCGAGATGTTCCCTTTGTCCAATGCATTTTGAGGTCCGCGCAGGCTGTCTGGATCGTTGTGCCGATCCAACAACCAACGTTCATAGTGGCCGGAAACCATATCGCCATGCATCGTGCACAATTCGACATGGTCAAAGCCGTAATATGGACAGGGCAAGACGCGATCCGGATCGGCGCGCCACATTCTGGTGTTTTCTGCTTCATACTGGTCGCCGACAAGCCCGCGATCTTCGGCTTCACGCAACCGTCCATCCAGATGCTCATAGGGTCCGGGCCCCGGCGGATCGATGGCCGGCGGCAGTCCGGTAATGTTTTGCAAATGGCTTTTGCCGATCAAAGCGGTGCGATACCCGGCATCCTTGAGCACATGAACAAAGGTGCGCGCGTTCATACTAAGGGGAATACCATTGCAGCGAACCCCGTGTGAACTCGGGTAACGCCCTGTCATGATCGTGGCCCGATTGGGCTGGCAAATCGGATTGACCACATAGAAACTGTCAAAACGAACACCGCCGCCTGCCAACCCATCGATATGCGGTGTCCGCACGATTGAGTTCCCCATGCATCCCAGATGATCGGCGCGCTGCTGATCTGTCATGATGAGGAGAACGTTTGGTCGCGTCATTTTCAGGTCCTGACCTTATCTTTCTGCTGCTGAGGGTGCGAGATCATCCAGTCCGAGGGCAGTATTGTATTCGCCGAAACCCAGTCGGTCGGTGTGTTCCGGCAGGCGCCCCTCGGCAAGCATCGCCGTGAATATTTCTTGCAGTTTGCGCGCAACCACCAAAAGACTCGATATGGGGAACAGAACGACGCAGAAACCCAATTGCCGGAGTTCGTCAACCGTCAGATACGGCGATTTACTGTCCTCGACCATGTTGGCCACGAGCCTGCTTCCTTTGAAGGTCTCGGCCACTTTCCGCAGTTCCTCAAATGATTGCGGCGCTTCGATGAACAACAGATCCGCCCCGGCTTTTAGAAAGCTTTCCCCCCGCCGAAGTGCTTCGTCGAGATCGATAACGGCGCGCGCGTCGGTCCGCGCCATGATCAGAAAATCCGAACTTTGTCGGGCATCGACAGCGGCGGCAATCTTCGTGGCGGCCTCGTCCCTGTCGATAACCTGCTTCGAGTTCATGTGACCGCAGCGTTTCGGAATACCCTGATCCTCCAGCTGGATGCATTGGACGCCGGCCTGTTCGTAGAGGCGAACCATCCGCGCGACATTTTGAACACCGCCGTAACCGTTGTCGGCATCGGCGATCAACGGCGCCGGAGCGGCAGCCTCAGCCATAGCGCGCGCCCGGTCAGCCATTTCGGTAGCGCTCATCAAACCGATGTCGGGTACTCCAAGCGTCGAACCGGCGACGCCAAAACCGGTCATGTACACCGCTTCGGCTCCAGCCTGTCCGGCCAGCTTTGCCGACAGCGCGTCGTATGCGCCCGGAACCATGATCGTGCGATCCCGCGCCAGCATGTGTTTGAGGGATCCGCCGGTCGCTGCGTGTTGCATTTTTTCAGCACCTGATGTTGGTTCGGGATCTTGTGTCAATGACTACTTTGTATCCAAAAATGCCGAAATAGCAAATTTTTTATTTGCATTTTTTCTATATTGTATACATAATCGGTTATCAGCAGATCAAAATCCGTTCTAAAGGAGCCGGGCATGGGAATGACAAGACTGCATCATGTGGCCTATCGCTGTAAGGACGCGAAGGAGACGGTTGAGTTCTATTCGAAATATCTGGACCTTGATTTCAATATCGCAGTTGCCGAAAACAAGGTGCCATCGACAGGTGAATGGTCACCGCATATCCACATCTTCCTGCAGATGGATGATGGCAGCTTCATAGCGTTTTTCGAATTGCCGGAAGATCCGGGCGGAATGCTCGACACCGATACGCCGCCATGGGTTCAACATCTGGCATTGAAAGTGCCGGATATGGAAACGATGATGGCCTACAAGGCGCGATTGGAAGCCGATGGCATCGACGTTCTCGGCCCCACCGATCACGCCATCTGCCAGTCGATTTACTTCTTCGATCCAAATGGTCACCGGTTGGAACTGGCCGTGGATACCGCAACGGCTGAGCTCGGGGAGAAACTGCGCGCAACGGCCGATAACATTTTGGCGATCTGGTCTGAGACGAAGCGGGCGCCGGATGTCGACCTCACGCTCCATGCCAACACCAGAGGCTGACGATAACTCGAACGCGAGGGGCTGACCATGGGCGGATCATGTGAAATCCGGCGCGAGCCGGCGATCGTTTCATTTCGCGAAACGTCCGAATTTACCGAGACATACGGATTCACCGGTAGCCAGGGTATTGTATTTCTTGAAGGCCAACGCATCCTGCCGGTCGGTCGAGGATCGGATACCGTCCTGGTGTTTATGCATCCGGCTTCGACATTGAATTTGATGCCCTTACCAGTCGCGCTAGCGCAGGCCGGGTGGCATATCATGTGCTGCGCCTCGCGTTACGCCAAGAATGATACCGCGCTTATCATGGAAAAGGCCGCCGCCGATTTGGGCGCCTATATACGCCATTCTCGCGAGGTTCTTGGATACAAAAACATCGTCTTGGTCGGCTGGAGTGGCGGCGGTTCGCTTGCCATGTTTTATCAATCCCAGGCCGAGCGGCCAACGGTGACTGAAACCCCTGCAGGCGATCCGTATGACCTAACCCAGATTGTATTGCCGACCGCCGATGCCGCGATGTTCGTTGCCGCCCATACCGGCCGGGCGCGCATTTTGACGGAATGGATCGATCCATCGGTCCGCGACGAATTCAATCCGGACGATCGTGATCCGGAATTTGATCTCTACGGTGATGATCCGGCCGCGAAAGCCCCCTTCAGCGCAGACTATGTTGCCGCATTCCGCACGCGGCAAAAGGAGCGTGTGCGTCGTATCACGGATCGCGCATTGGAAACGCTCAATGAGTTGAAACGGCGTGGCGGCGCGGAGACCGAGCGTCCCTTCTTGGTGCACCGGACAATGGCTGACCCGCGTTTTTTGGATCCAGCGTTAGAGCCAAATGACCGGCGCGCGAACTGGTGTTACTTGGGGCATCCTGAAACAGTCAATAGCGGACCGGTCGGCATCGCCCGCTTTTCGACATTGCGTGCCTGGCTGTCGCAATGGTCGCCAGACCATTCGCGCGCCAATGCAGAGGATTGCGTGCGTCGGATTTCCATCCCGCTTCTAACCATCGAAAATACTGCCGATGATGCGGTTCCCGTATCGCATCCGAAATGCGTGTTTGATGCCGCGGTCACGCCGGACAAGAGCTATTTGAAGATTTCCGGCGCCACCCACTACTACCGCGATCAGCCGGACCATCAACGTCAAGTCGTCGGCGAAATCAGTACTTGGCTAAAAGATCGGAATTTTTGAACTCAGGGAGAAACACTACATGGCCTATAAACGAACCTTCGCCGTTGTGGCTGCCACGCTTGCGGCCGGACTATGGACGGGAACGGCCCTGTCCCAAGAGATCAAACTGAAACTCAGCCACTACGTTCCGACAACGCTCGGACTACACACCGACTTCATGGAGCCTTGGGCACGGGAGTTGGAATCGTGCTCGGGCGGAAAAGTGAAGGTCGAGATCTTCCCCGCCGGCACCGCGCTCGGCAAGGTGACGAAGCAATTCGATCAGGTGCGCAAGGGCGTTGTCGATATTGCGTTCGGTCTGCACGGTATCCCGCGCGGACGTTTTCCGCGCACCTCGCTAATCGAGATCCCGTTCATCACCAAGAGCGCCAACGCGGCGACGAGGGCGCTTTGGGATATTTTCGATGAGCATCTGGCTGTTGAATATCCGGGGGTGAAGGTGCTGGCTTTGACGACACACAATCCCGGAATGATCAATACCAAGAAACCGGTCGTCAAACCAGACGACGTTGCCGGATTGCGGGTGCGCACGCCAAGTCCCTCGGTCAGCGCCCTTTTGGAAGAGTTGAATGCAACGCCGGTCGGTATGCCGCCGGGTCAAATGTATGAGAATCTACAGAAAGGGACGCTTGACGGCGCAACGATCGGTTGGAATGGCGTCGCCGCGTTTAAATTGTTCGAAGTGGTCAATAACCACTTGAACGCCTCGATCTACACCGTGTCGTTCTTTTTCGCTATGAACAAACGGACATACGAAAGATTGCCCGACGAAGTACGTGCCTGTGTCGACAATTCGTCCGGCGACGCGCTCATTGAAAAACTAGCCGGCTATTGGGACGCTTGGGACGTGAAGGCGCGAAAGGCTGTGGAAGCCAGCGGCAATACGATCATGACGCTTGACGAAGCGCAAAGGGCCGAATGGATCAAACGTTTGGCGCCGGTGGAAGAACGGTTGATCAAGGCCCTGGAGGAAAAGGGTGTTGAGAACGCCGCCGAAATTCACAAGGCGTTGGTTGATCGGATCGCCGCCTACGAATAACCGGACTGACAAGGACGCTGGCGACGGCGGATTGCAATACCAGTCCGTCCGCCATTGGTGAGGCATTTCCCCGGCAGGAGCTGAGCAGTGCACAAGATCGGCCACATATTCGAGAAATCGGTACGGCTAGTCGCGATTATCGGTATCGCATTTCTGTCCATTGCGGCGGTTTTGACCGTGGCCGACGTAGCCTTGCGGCGGTCAGCGGGAATCACGATTCCCGGCTTGGTCGACCTCACACAACTGATGATGATGTATGCGATCTACTTCGGCATCATTTATGCCTTCACGGTTCGCGCCCATGTCACGGTGACCATTTTAACCGACAAGCTCCCGCATCGTGCGAAGCGTTTTGTCGCCGGAGTGTGGTGGCTTGCCAGTTCTGTGATCATGGCGGTTTTGGCCTATGCAAGCTGGACCCAAGCTGCCGATCAGTTTGAATATGGCGACATTTCGCAGACCATCGGCATCCCGATGATCTACTACTGGCTGCCAGTTGTCGTGGGACTGATAATCTGCGTTCCAGCCAGTCTCCATGTCGCGATTGGCGATCTTTTCGACGCCGACAATCATTGAACCGCAAGGGATAGGGGGGCCTCATGGATCCGATCACGCTGGGTGTCTTGGGATGCATTGCAATGCTACTCCTCATCGCGGCCGGCTGCCCGATCGCCATCACGATGGGTGGTGTGGGGTTGGTCGGCAGTCTGGCACTGAATGGGCTGGATTCGACGATATTCGTGGCCGGATCACTGACCTTCGAGACAGTTTTCCCTTACAGCTTATCCGTCGTGCCCCTGTTCACGCTGATGGGCGCAATCGCCTTTCGAACCGGACTGTCGCAAGAGCTCTACGATGGGGCGCAGGCGATGGTCGGCCATTATCGCGGCGGGCTGGCAATGGGAACCGTCGTCGCCTGTGCCGGCTTTGGCGCGATTTGCGGATCGAGTTTGGCGACCGCCGCCACAATGGGCCGGGTGGCGCTTCCGGAAATGAAGGCCCGGGGGTATTCCGACGAACTTGCCGGCGCTTCGGTCGCCGCCGGCGGTACGCTCGGCGTCCTGATCCCGCCCAGTGTGATCCTGGTGATCTATGGCATTCTCACCGAACAATCGATCGGGGCGCTTTTCATAGCCGCCATCATTCCCGGCATTATGGCGGCAGTTCTGTATGTGCTGGCAATTGCCGTTTATACACGGCTGTCGCCGACGGCCGGCCCAATTGAGGCCAAGCAGACCATCGCCCTGAGAATCAAGGCGATCATCGGTATTTGGCCGGTCGCATTGTTGTTCGGATTTGTTCTGGGCGGTCTTTATGCCGGCTGGTTCTCTCCCACCGAAGCGGCGTCTGTCGGTGTGATGGGCGCCCTTCTGATCGGGGTGGTGCGCCGTAAATTGGACCGTGAATGCCTGATGGAAATCGCCGCCGAAACTGCCTGGACGTCCGGGATGATCTTTCTGATTGTCGTTGGAACCGCAATCTTCAACTATTTTATCGAATCCAGTCAGATCGCGGCGGTCCTGGTGCAATGGGTCACCTCCCTTGGTTTATCAACCATGGCGATCCTCCTCGTTCTCATCGTCTTCTACGTTGTTCTCGGGTGCTTTCTGCCGTCGATCTCGATGTTGTTCCTGACACTTCCCTTTGTCTATCCGATCATCGTCGCGCAGAATGTCGATCCGATCTGGTTTGGCATTCTGGTGGTTTCCGTTGTTGAAATCGGTTTGATAACACCACCGGTCGGCATGAATCTCTTCGTTATCAAAGGCACCGCACCATCAATGTCGCTGGGTAGCCTTTATAGGGGTATTGTTCCGTTCCTCGCAGCGGACGTGACCCGAATATTCATCCTTCTATTCTTCCCGGGTATTGCGTTGTGGCTGGTGTATTAGGTAGCGGCTATCATCGGGCTCGGACCCACTTTAAACCCGGGTGATGAACGCCTGTTATCAAGAGCCAGAATATCCGCCGGATTTCGCGATTGCGAAAAGTTCTCAGAATTTCGATTTTGACCGATCCGGGTCAAAAGCGTGAACAACATTCCGGTTGGCAAGCTGGATCGCGCCGTGCCGTCCATGCCTGTTCTGAGTGCCTTCGCCGCCATAGTCCCATAGGCCGCTCCCCCAACATCCCCCTGTACATGAAATCACAGACACCCTAAATTCCGTCTCACCGATTTGTCGCCAACTTCCGAACCTGTGAGCCCCGCCCCATGACCAGCCAGACCCGTGTGCTGCCGAGTTCCGTTGATGAAACCCTGGCGCTCATGCGGTCCGCCGATTATGTGGGGGATCGGGCGCTGGCGACCGTGTTGTTTTTGAGCCTGCGCATGGGGCGGCCGTTGTTCCTGGAAGGGGAGGCCGGGGTCGGCAAGACGGAGATCGCCAAGGTGCTGGCGCAGTCGCTGGGGCGGCGGCTGATCCGCCTGCAATGCTATGAAGGGCTCGACGTTTCGACCGCGGTCTATGAGTGGAATTATGCGGCGCAGATGGTGGAGATCCGCATTGCCGAAGCCTCCGGCGCGGTCGACCGGGACGAATTGGAAAGCGATATCTTCACCGAGCGCTTCCTGATCAAGCGGCCGATCCTGCAGGCCCTGGAACCGACCATCGACGGGCCGCCGGTGTTCCTGATCGACGAACTGGACCGTGCCGACGAGGCCTTCGAGGCGTTCCTGCTCGAGGTGCTCGCCGACCATCAGGTGACGATCCCCGAAATCGGCACCATGCATGCGGACGCGCCGCCGCTGGTGGTGATCACCACCAACCGGACCCGGGAGATCCATGACGCCTTGAAGCGGCGCTGCCTCTATCACTGGGTCGATTATCCGGACGCCGAACGGGAAATGGCGATCGTGCGGCTGAAGGTACCCGGCGTCGGCGAGCGGCTGGCGCAGGAAGTGGTGGCCTTCGTGCAGAAGCTGCGCGCCGACGAAGATCTCTTCAAGGCGCCGGGGGTGGCCGAGACCCTGGACTGGGCGACGGCGCTCAGCGAGCTCAACGAACTGGCGCTTGATCCGGCGACGGTGTCCGACACGCTCGGCGTGCTCTTGAAGTATCAGGACGACATTGCCCGCATCCAGGGCAGCACCGCCAAGCGCCTGGTCGACCAGATCAAGGGCGAACTGGCGACCGCCTGAGGGAACTATGGGTGTGGGACCGCATAACCAGGCACAGGCGTCCGGCCGCATGGCCGACAATATCGTGTTTTTTGCCCGCGCCCTGCGGGCCGCCGGCCTGCCGGTCGGTCCGGCGGCGGTGGTCAGTGCCATCCAGGCGGTGGAGGTCGCCGGCATCGAGCGGCGGGAGGACTTTTACTGGACCCTGCATGCGACCTTCGTGAAGAAGCGCGACCAGCGCGCGGTCTTCGACGAGGCGTTCCGCCTGTTCTGGCGGCCGCGCGGGCTTGTTGAAAAAATGTTGCAGATGTTGTCGCCGGTGGCCCCGGAACGGGCGGAGCCGGAACAGCCGAGGGCCGGCGCGTCGCGGGTCGCCAAGGCGCTGTTTGAGGACCAGGACGCAAAGCCGCATGAGGTGCCGGAAGTCGAGATCGACGCGGAATTCACCGTGTCCGGCCGGGAGGTGCTGCAGCACAAGGATTTCGCCCAGATGACGGCCGACGAGATCGCGCTCGCAAAGCAGGCGCTGCGGCGGCTGATCCTGCCGTTCGACAAGGTCCGCCGGCGGCGCCTGGTCACGGCCCATCGCGGGTGCCTGGTGGATCCGCGGCGTACCATGCGGTCAAGCCTGCGCGCCGGCGGTGACGTCATCGACCTGAAATGGCGCCGGCCGCAGGAGAGCCATCCGCCGATCGTCGCTTTGTGCGATATTTCGGGCTCGATGAGCCAATATACGCGGATCTTTCTGCATTTCCTGCATGCGCTGACGGAGCGGCGGCGGGTCGTGCATTCGTTTCTATTCGGTACCCGTCTCACCAATGTGACCCGGCAATTGCGCATGAAGGATCCGGACGAGGCGCTGGAGGCCTGCTCCGACCATGTGGAGGACTGGTCCGGCGGCACGCGGATCGCCACCTCGATCCGCCGTTTCAATCGTGACTGGTCGCGCCGGGTGATGGGGCAGGGGCCGATCGTGCTTTTGATCACCGATGGCCTGGAGCGCGACGGCGACGAGGATTTGGCCCATGCCATGGACCGTCTGCACCGGTCGTGCCGGCGGCTGATCTGGCTCAATCCGCTGTTGCGGTTCGACCAGTTTGAGGCCAAGGCGCGCGGCATCCGCGCCATGTTGCCGCATGTGGACGAGTTCCGATCCGTACACTCGCTGGAGGCGATCGCGGACCTGTGCTCCGCGCTCGCCGCCGACCGGCGCGATTTCGCGACCAATCCGCGACGATGGATCGGCACATGAACCCGGCCGATCACGGGCCTGTCGGGCCGTCGGCCAACGGACAACTCGGAACAGGAGGTCGCTGCGATGCGGATTAACGATCATGCCGCTTTGGTCGCACTTGCCATCATGATTGCCCTTGGTGCCCCGGCGCGGGCGGCCGATGAGGCGGATCCGGAGGCGGGGCGCGCCCTGGCACAGACCCTGTGCGCCCAATGCCACGCCATATCGGCGACCGGCGACAGCCCGATGGCCGAGGCGCC
The DNA here is from genome assembly GCA_965224185.1 of Rhodobiaceae bacterium. GTDB lineage: Bacteria > Pseudomonadota > Alphaproteobacteria > Rhizobiales. The sequence goes on from OZ245042.1 coordinate 4,208,129, forward strand.
GGCCTTCCGCGACCTGAAAAATCGTTATCCGGTGGAATCCTTGGAGGAGGCCCTGGCCGAGGGCATCGTCACCGGCCATCCCAATATGCCCGAAGTGGCGCTTGAGCCGGATATGGTGATCGACTTCATCGCCTATCTGAAATCGCTTTAGGGCCTGTCGAGGGTCATGAGTGTGGTTGCTGACCGCGTTGTCAGCACTCTAAAGACTTGCTGCCAAACCGTTGAATTCAATGGATAATGACACCTTTGGACTTGCCTATGCCGGCATTGTCGGCAACACTTCGATCATTGTGATCGGCAGCGGAGGTGATCCATGCGGGCAGTTGTCAGACCGGAACTTCCACCGGGATATGGAATGACGACGGCAAACATTGTCTATCACATGCCCGATCACCCCGCCCTGCTGCAATCCTTCCTCTGGCAGCATTATGACATGGCCCCGAACTTTCCGCGACTGGTGCAGTTTCTCGATTATTGGCGGGCGCGGCTGGACGGTCCGCTGCATTCGGTGGAGATCGCGCACAAGCGCCTGGTGCGGCCGGGCGAGATCCGCGTCGCGACGGCGGAATATCGATTGAATTAGAGCAGCCATCCGGTTCGTGGATGACGGACCGGCAGGCGCTACGCGACGATTTGCTGCCGATCGCGGCTTGAGAATTGCGTTCGGCGGATTATCTTTCCATAGCCAATGACCGATTGCCAATAGGAGCCGCCGCTGCATGAGCCGTCTCGATGATTTCATTCGGCGGATGACCGCCCAGAAACTGCTGCTTGAATATGTGGCATCACTCTTGGAAGGCTTGGCCGGGCCGGTCTTCGAACTCGGGCTCGGCAATGGGCGGACCTTCGACCATTTACGGGAAGTCCTGCCCGGCCGGGAGATCTTCGTGTTCGACCGGGCAATCAGCGCGCATCCGCAATGCGTGCCGGATGGCGATCACATGATTCTCGGCGAGATCCGCGATACGTTGCGCTTCTGCCATCCGCGGACCAGGGTGCCGGCCGCATTGATCCACGTCGATCTTGGGACCGGCGATCCGACCGCCGACATGGCCAAGGCGAACTGGCTGGCCGAGGCTCTCGTGGATCACAGTGCCGTCGGCGGCTATGTGGTCGCCGACCTGCCGATCGATCACCCGGCGTTCGAAAAGCTGCCGCAACCGGACGCGGCAGCCGGAAGCCGTCAGCAGATTTACCGGCGGATCGATTATCGATAAATCTATTGCGGCACCACCGGATCGATCGGTGCTCTTAAATCAAGCCCAAGTGCTTCCTCGATGCGCCCGGCGACCTGCAGCAGGCGCGCCTCGCCGCGTGGCGGGCCGATCAATTGCAGACCCACCGGCATCATGTCCGCGGTGAAGCCGACGGGCATTGCCAGGGCCGGCAAGGTGGTGGTGGTCGCCAGAAAGCTGAAACGCAGCCAGTCCACGTAACTGGCGGTCGGCTGACCGGCCACGCTCTGCGGAAATTCCTCCTCGACGGGGCCGGGTTTCACGCCGACCACAGGGCAGGCGAGCACGTCATAGGTCTCCAGAAAGGCCTGCATATTGGCATAAAGTACACCGCGGTCGCGCTGGGCGTCATAGATCTGCTCGCCGGTGAGCCGTTGTCCGAGCGCGATGTTTTCCCGCAGCGTCCGCTTGAAGTGTTTTTGCTTGTCGGCGGGCAAACTGCCGGGTCCGGCGGCCCAGACCATGGCTCTGAGGGTTATATAGGTATCAAAGAGGTTCGGGAGGTCCGGACAGGCCTCTTCAACGACGGCGCCGGCGCCTTCGACGCAAGCCAGGGCCTTGCGCAATATCGTTTCGATATCGGATTCCACCGGCGCGAAGCCATTCAGGTCGGGCGCGAAGGCGATACGGATCGGCCCGGGATCGCGGGCGACGGCCGATTGATAGGATTCGGCCGGCGGCTCCAAAGTGATCGGATCTCGTGGGTCGAATCCCACCATAGCGTCCAGGAACAGTGCTGTGTCGGCGACATTTCGGGCCATCGGACCGGAGACAGCCTCGGTGCTGAAGGGAATGTCGCCCGGCCCGTGGGCGGCCCGGCCCGGCGATGTCCTGAGGCCGACCACGCCGCAAAAGGCGGCAGGCGTGCGCAGGGATCCGGCTAGGTCGGACCCTTGCGCCAGCCACACCTCGCCGGTCGCCAGGGCGGCGGCCGAGCCCCCGGACGAACCACCCGCATTGCGACCGGTGTTCCACGGATTACGGGTGGTGCCGAGCACCGGATTGAAGGTGTTGCCGCCGGCGCCGAATTCCGGGGTATTGGCCTTGGCCACGACCACGCCGCCATTCGCCTCGATCCGCGCGACCCCGGCATCGGTCGTTTGGGGAACGAAATCGGCAAAACCGGTTGAGCCGAAGGTGGTGCGCACGCCGGCGACATTGGAAAGGTCCTTGATCGTGACGGGCAGGCCGGCAAGCCAACGCTCGGCGGCGCCGGGGGATGCGTCGGGTCCGCTCAGTTCGGCGGCGGCGGCGCGGGCCCGATCCTCGCACAAGGTGGGCAGCGCGTTGACCGCCGGCTCGACAGCGGCGATCCGCGCGAATGCGGCGTCCAGAAGTTCAGCAGGCGAAACATCGCCCGATCGAAGCGCCCTGACCGCCTCTACGGCGCTCAGGCGGCACAGGTCCGGTCCGGTAAATCTGGTCATTGGCGGACGGTAGTCGTGCGAACGCCGGCGGCCAAGCTATTATTGACGGTCGTCAAAACAAAATTACAGCCGACGCCGTGTTGCCGGCCCGGGGACGGGGGTTTTTTCCGGCTTCACTGCGTCGAATGACGGGCCGCCCGGCGGCGGCCCGCCTGCCGTTGGTACAAAAGCATTGTCCGATCCCATGGGGTCGGACAATGCTTTAACTGCCGTCCGGGCGATACCCGGCTCGGTGAGGCGTAAAGAAACCATACAGGGATCTTTTGGCGGGGTGCGCCTACGCGGCTTCAGCGTCGCCGACCAGTGCGACTGTCGCTTCCACCAACTCGGCCAGTTTCTGACGGACGATCGGATCTTGTATCTTCGCGACGGCCCGCGCGATGCGGACGCCCTCGGACGTCTTGAACAGATCAAAGGTACTCGAACTCCCACCGGATTGATCGGTGGTCGGTGCGTCAGCAAAAAATACACCCACATCGACACCCAATACCGTGGCAATCTGCTGAAGGCGGCTGGCGCCCACTCGGTTGGTGCCTTTTTCGTACTTTTGAACTTGCTGAAATGTCACTCCGATAGCATCGCCAAGTTTCTCCTGGCTGAGGCTATTCATCTTGCGGATCATTTTTATCCGCGAACCCACATGAACGTCGATGGGATGAGACTGTGTCTTCGGCATGATTTTTTTTCCGTGTTTGCCCTTGCTTACCACAATTGTAGATCGGAAATAAGGCGGATCAATATGCTCGTCCAGTAGACAAGATGAAATATATCACATTCAATAGCTCGCATAAGTTGTTAATCTTTGCAAGGGTGAATTGCACCTTATCAATGTTAATCCATTAATTAGGCTTATATCATTGTCATAATTACCAAGTATTGCCGAGTATTCGAGTTGTAGCACCTTGCGAATCGAGTCCAAAAATAACCCCGGCCAGGTGGTAAAAATTCCACTTTTAGGAGATTTTTTCATCCTTCCCCGAGATTCCAACTGCACCTGCAGCAAATATACACGTGGCACATTGGTGTAAAAAACCGGGTTGAATTCCTGCTCGATTTCGGGGATCAAGTGGGGACCTTTCGGGTTTCCTGATGATGATAGTCGGGTCGACCGGCGAGCGGACGTGGTGGAATTGGTAGACACAAGGGACTTAAAATCCCTCGGCCGATCGGCCATGCGGGTTCGAGTCCCGCCGTCCGCACCAACTTTCCGAGCAAGTGACACTTCCTGCACAATTGAACCAGTAATTGTGGACAGACAAACCAGTGGTTTTAGTGTCCATATTACTGTTCAGGGTTGTTTTGAATTCGCATTGGAAATCCATCAGAGTGGTTTCAGTGGATACAACTATCGGGTAACATTGGGCCTAAATTCGCACTCGATTATCTTTAGGAATATAAAATCTTAATGTATATTCGGATTAATACCAATTTGGGCCGATAACGACTGAATTTGAACGAAAATTTTGTTTGTCGGCGATTGCCTGTGTGATCTGCGGCCTCTCACCGGCCGGTCAATTCGGATCACTCGATCTGGTTCTGATGCTATTTTTATACAAGAAATCAAAAAATAGATAAATCGAATTTTCTTTCTCGCGTCTGAGTGTTTTATCACGGCAGACGCTGCTGGATCCCATAGGATTTGCGCGGCGGCTCATCGGAGGCCATATATCATCCTTCTCGTCCAGGCGAATTGGAGACGATTGCAATGGTAAATCAGCAAAGGCGACCGGTGGTGCGGATTACTGCCGGACAGGAGGGGATGGAAGGGGCCGGCGTGCGCATTCGGCGCCTGATCATGACCCCGGACGTGGAGATGATCGATCCCTTTCTAATGCTCGATTGGTTTCATTCCGATTCGCCGAGCGACTATCTGGCGGGCTTTCCCGACCATCCCCATCGTGGCTTCGAGACGGTGACCTATATGCTGGCCGGCCGGATGCGCCATAAGGACAACAAAGGCAACGAAGGCGTTATCGGCCCGGGCGATATTCAATGGATGACCGCCGGCGGCGGCATCGTGCATTCGGAAATGCCGGAGCAGATCGATGGATTGATGTCCGGATTTCAATTGTGGGTGAACCTGCCGGCCGCCCAGAAAATGCGCCCGGCGACCTATCAGGACGTTGCCGCGGAGCGGATTCCCACGGACATGCGGCCGGAGAGCGGCGCGGCGGCGCGGGTGATTACCGGCACGACATCGCGCGGCGTGACCGGGCCGATCGCCGACATCTCGACGGATCCCATCTATCTCGACGTTCAACTGGAGGCGGGCGGTGCTTTCGAAGAGCCGGTCGACAATAGCCGGCAGGGATTTGTCGTCGTGCATTCCGGGTCGGTGACGATCGATGACGGCGGCGACGGTGCGGTTCTGACGACCGGGCAATTGGCGGTTCTGGGCGACGGTGACCTGGTCCGGTTGACCGCCGGATCCGGTCCGGGCAAGGCATTACTGGTCGCCGGCCGGCCGATCAACGAGCCGGTGGTGCGCGGCGGACCGTTCGTCATGAATTCGCGCGCCGAAGTGCTGCAGGCCTTTGACGATTTCCATAACGGCCGAATGTAGAGGAAAGTTGCCGCCGCCGCCTTGCCTATCCGCGCAGTCGCCGCTACAGGACGGTCATGGAGTTTCCCAAGCCCCTTCTCACCGGCCGCCTGATCAAGCGCTACAAACGCTTTCTCGCCGATGTCGAACTGGATACCGGCGAACAGGTGACGGCCCATTGCGCCAATCCGGGATCGATGATGGGACTGACGACGGCCGGCGCCAAGGTGTGGCTGTCGCAGTCAGATAATCCGAAGCGCAAACTGAAATATTCCTGGGAATTGCTGCAGGTCGATGGCGCCATGGTGGGCATCAACACGGCGCATCCCAACGGTTTGGTCGAGGAGGCGATCAGCGGTGGCGTGATTGGTGAACTTGCCGGCTACCAGACCCTGCGCCGGGAGGTCAAATACGGCAAGAACAGCCGGATCGACATTCTGTTGCAGGATGACGGCCGGCCGGATTGCTATGTGGAAGTGAAGAACGTGCATTTGTTGCGCCGTCCCGGGCTTGCGGAATTTCCCGATTCAGTGACCGCTCGCGGGGCCAAGCATCTGGTGGAACTCTCCAACATGGTGAAAGACGGGCACCGGGCGGTGATGGTCTATCTGGTGCAGCGCGACGATGCGGACCGCTTCATGCTGGCCAGGGATATCGATCCCGCTTATGGGGCAGCGTTCGATCAGGCGGTCGCCGCCGGCGTCGAGGCGATCGCCTATGGCTGCGCGCTCAGTGCCGATGGGATTCAGGTTACCGGACCGGTTCCGATGAACGAAACCTGATCGGACAATGCTCTAAGGGCCGTGCTCCAAGATCACATTCATGCGCGTGGCCGCGGTCTTGGAATAGCCGTTATCAAGGCAGAGCTGGACGCAGTCGGTCTGCCACCGATGGCTGGCATTTTCCAAGATGATCATGCGCGGCAGGAGATTAAGCGGCGCATCGCGGAAAAACGGCGCCAGGATCAAATCTTCCGCCCCTTCCACATCGAGCTTTAAAGCGTCAATTTTGTCCAATCCTTCCGCGCGGGCAATGGATATTAGGGTCTTGGCCGGCACGTCGACGGCCGATCCCTGATCGTCGGCGCGGTTGACATATTTGATGCTCGCCTCGCCCTGATTTTCGGCGCTCAGGAACAGGGTGACGGTCCCGTCGCGGTCGCTGACGGCGCAGGACAGGGCCTTGATGCCGCTGCCGGGATTGAGGCGGATATTGGTGACCAGGCGGTCGTAGACGGCCGGCTGCGGCTCGACGGCGAGGATCGTGCAGCGGCCGTCCGCCCGGTCGCTGGCAAACAGCGAATAAGCGCCGACATTGGCGCCGATATCGATGAACACGGCGTTTTCATCGATCACCCGTGCCAGGGCCTCTCGCTCCCTCTGGTCGAAGAATTGCGGTGTGAACAGCACCCGTTTTTCGCACACATTGGCGAACGGGTGGATGCGCATATTGCGATTAAAGACCGAAATGTCGATCGGTCGCCGGCGTCCAAGCAACGCCAGGCGCCGCAACGCGAAGGCCATGCGCCGCCCGAGCCAGCTATCGGGCAGCCTGCGCGTCATTGAAATGACGGCCCGCTGCACGAAATTGGGCTTGTAGGTACCGAAGGGCGGCTGAGATTCGGTGTGCATGGGCGGATGGCCGTTGCAAAAAGCGCTGATTTTGTTTTCCAATGTCGCTATATGACGGTGGAGACGCCGCGCCATAGCATACTCGCCGGTGTCTTAGAACCGGCAAACACGGGATCGGCTTGCGCTGTTGGACGCGGGCGAAGAAGGGGCCATGGTATCCTATATCGAAGCGGCGGAAGCGCCGATGCGCAATACGGGCGATATCCGGCTCTACCCGATCGCCGAATTTACCGGCATGCGGGCAGCCGGCAATCTGGTGGCGCGCTGCCTGGATGAACTGACACCGCTCATTGTTCCGGGCGTGCAAACGAAGACGATCGACGATTTCGTCTATCAATTCGCCATGAATCACGAGGCCATGCCGGCGACGCTGTTTTATCGTGGCTATCGCCATTCGACCTGTACCTCCGTCAACCATGTGGTCTGTCACGGCATTCCGGGATCGAAGTCATTGAAGGAAGGGGATATCGTCAATGTGGACGTCACCTTGATCCTCGATGGCTGGCATGGGGATTCCAGCCGCATGTATCCGGTGGGCACGATCAAGCGGGCGGCTGAACGGCTGATCGACACCACCTATCGCTCTTTAATGCGCGGTATTGAGGAGATTCGTCCCGGCGCGACCACCGGTGATATCGGTGCCGCGATCCAGGACCTGGTGGAACGGGAACGGTGTTCGGTGGTCCGCGATTTTTGCGGCCATGGGGTTGGCCGCCTGTTCCATGACGCGCCGAACATCCTGCATTACGGGCGCCGCGATGAGGGGGTGACCTTGAAGCCGGGGATGATCTTCACCGTGGAACCAATGGTCAATCTGGGCCGGCCGCATGTGAAAATCCTGTCCGACGGCTGGACCGCAGTAACCCGCGACCGGTCGCTTTCGGCGCAATTTGAACATTCCGTCGGCGTCACCGAGGAGGGGGTGGAGATCTTCACGATTTCGCCGGCGGGATTGCACCATCCGCCTTATCCGGTCGGCTGATGAGCGGTCTGGAGGAACAATCCGGCCGCATGCCCCATTATGTCGGCCATCGCGACCGCCTCAGGCAGCGATTTCGCGAGGCCGGCGAATCAGCACTTGCCGATTACGAGCTTCTGGAAATGGTGCTGTTTCGCTCCATTCCGCGCCAGGACACCAAACCGATCGCCAAAGCCCTGATCGATGCCTTCGGCTCGTTTGCGGAGGTCTTGTCGGCACCGGAAGCCCGGCTGAAGGAAATCAAGGGCGTCGGCGACGCGGTGGTGACCGATCTGAAAGTGGTACAGGCCGCGGCCTTGCGGCTGGCGCGTGGCCAGGTCCGGCAGAAAACAATGCTGTCGTCCTGGAGCCAGGTAATCGAATATTGCCGGGCTGCCATGGCCTTTTCGGAAAAGGAGCAGTTCCGCATTCTGTTCCTTGACAAGAAGAATTCCCTGATTGCCGACGAGTTGCAGCAGGTCGGGACGGTCGATCACACGCCGGTCTATCCGCGCGAGATCGTCAAGCGGGCATTGGAACTATCGGCGACGGCCATCATCCTGGTGCACAACCATCCGTCCGGCGATCCGACGCCATCCCGGGCCGACATACAGATGACCCGTACCATTGTGGAGATCGCCACCTCGCTCGGCATATCGGTACACGACCATATCATCGTCGGCCGTGACGGCCATGCCAGTTTCCGGGGCCTGAAACTGCTATGACCCGGCGGAGTGCGCCGCCGGTCCGATATCAACCCGCATCCAATGCCACGGAGCGCCGAATCTGCAGGTTCTGGCGTTGCCGGGACAGGGCGGATATGGCGACCGCCATTTCCTGGACGCACAGGCGATACAGCCGGTTGGACTCTGCCTTTGAGAGACGATCGCTGTTGCCGGCCAGGGCCGCGGAAATGCGCGACAAGCGCACGGCCCCGGCTTCCGTTGCCATGGCCTGCATTGTCGATGCGATCGTTTTGACGGCTTCCCCGTCATTACGCGTGATCGCGTGGCGCAAAGATTCCATGGCGGTCGGTATGTTGGCCTCGAACATGGTCATGCCGTGAACGAAGCATTGGGCGGCGTGATCGTTCAGATGCGGATCGGTCATTTGGCCGATCCGGTTGAAGTCCAAAATCGGCAGCCGTTCCAGTTCACGCGGCAGCCGCAATGTTTCTTCGGCATTGCTTTTCGGCAGCCGATTTTGATTTGACCCGTGTTCTTGACCCGGTGCGGCGTCGCTGCCGATCCATCGCATGGTAATGACCGCGAGCGCCGGCATTCTTACCGGAAGTGCGAGGCACTCATCAGCTCCCGCATCCAACCATGGCTTCGACCGCGTCCACGATATGTCGTCCAGGGCGGCAACGATCGGCAAGCAATTTTGCCCCTGGTGTGATTCAGATCGGCGGATATCCTGGATCAACGCCTTTCCGGGTGATTGATCGCCGCGACACTCGACGAACAGCAGATCATAGGTGCCGGTCAGGGCGCGATTGCAGGCGGACCGGCCGGTCGACGAGACGTTTGACCGGATATGTATCCGATCAAGTGCGCGGGCCAGGTCGGACGCGTCTTCGGCGCTGAAACCGACCAGCAATGCCCGGGCGGAACCGGTCGCGGATTGGGATTTGGGTTCAGGACTCCGTCTATCGGCGTTGGCCACCAGACGGATTACCGTGTCGGATTTATGGTGTGCATTGCAGGGGACGCTCGACGAATCCGGCGCAGGCAGAGCTAATACGGGAGCCGCCGGCGGTGTGCTCTCATCGGTGACCGGATGCACCCTGGCATCGGCATCCTGTGTTGGTTCGATATCGGGGCTTTGGGTGCGTTTTCGCAGCCGGTCGGAGACGGCGACGCCGGCAAGAGCTGCGAACAAGGCCGCCAACAGGGCATCGACCAGGTGGCCCGCAAATCGTGCACCAAGCGTCCCGCCGCGTGCTGTCATCCGTAAGGTGCCGACGATCTGACCGACGTGTCTTAATGGGACCTCGACCGTGAACGGCCGGTCTTTGAGGAGATCGAAGGGCAGGACCCAATCGCCGCCCAATCCAGGCTCCGTGACGGAGAAGATGCGAGCCGATGTCTCGGCGAGGATTTCGCCTCCGGCACCGACCACCACTATGGATTCCAGGTCCGGCTCCCGTCCGACGGAGCGCAGCGCCTGCCGAATGGCGGAGGTATTGCCGGCCGCGGCGGGTTCGGCGATCGTCGATGCGAGCATCTGCGCCGCTATCTTCAGGTCGCCGTGCCGCTCGGTGGTGTGGTCCCGATACTCCCGGAGCACCACCAGACCCGTCGACAAGGTCACGAACAGGCCCGCGGCCAACAGGAGGAGCGCAATCGGGTTCGCTGTGTTTGTGTGTGTGGGGTTCCAAATCATGATCAGCTACAGACCGGTGTGGCAGATCAGGAATGAATGACAGAAAACCGTAATGATGATCTAAATGAAAACGCGTATATATTCTGCTTATTTTACATAATTATGAGTTTAAATATTGTATTCTGATGTATTAATTCGGAGTGTGGAAATAAACAACATATTATCTTTGACTTGTACTAAAATTTATATCCAATGCGCGCTATCGAAATATGGATTCACAAATCAAGCGGTAAAAATACCGCCGATTACGCGGGATTTGGCCGGCCATTGTGCCGCGCCTTGGTCAAGACCCTGTCGCGAAGCTTTAGAACCGGAACCGCACACCGACCGTGGCATATTGGGCGCCACCGGATGCGCCGTTGAAAATCTCGGTGTCGCCGAGCAGGAATTCCTTGCCGCCGGAGCGATGGTGAAAGCGGAAGACCAGCTCGTAGTCGGGATAATCAGGCAGCGAAAAGGCGATTTCCGGCGTCAGGAAGTGCAGCAGCTTCGAGCCGCGGCCGCCATTGTCGGTCCGAATCGCCTCGATCCGGTCGTTCTTGAACGCGTAGCTGAACCCGGTGGAAACGGAGATGGAGGTCTTGACGTATTTGTTCCAGGGAAACCACTTCCAGCGGAAGAACAGGGCGGCCCAGATTTCGGGCGATTTCAGATCGCCGAAGCGCTTGGCAATACCCACTTCACCCTCGACTTCGGCCAGGTTGCGCCAGGTCAGAACCGGTCGCGACAGGGCCGCGGCGACGATGCCGCTATTCAAATACTCCCATTCCCAGATCGGAACGAACGGTTCCAGACCGACCGTCGACTTCATGGTCGTGTCGACAAAAGCGCCGCCATAGATGTGAAAGCCGCACTCTCCGGTACAGGCGGAGGTGATGTCGTGGACGAAGAAATGATCGCCCCATTTCCAGCCCTTGTAGGGGACGTTGGTGCCTTCGGCGCCGGCCGGCGCCGTCAAGGCAAGGCATAAGAGCAAGGCCAGACAGGCCGCGAAGACCCGACTCACGAACGATCGGTAACCAAGGGGCCGGGACGGAAAAGGGATCATCGATCGATACATAAAGTGACGTCGCCGCCCGTATTGTTCGCGCCCGGTGTGAGGGCGCCTACGCTGAAACTCTTGCACAACGATATATCGCAAAAAGGAACATAGCCGCAATAATACGATTCGCGCCGATCGTGGCGGGAATTCGCCCGGCGCGCCCATAACCGCTGCAGACTAACCGATCCGGGTCAATCAAGAAAGGCCGATCATGCCGATTGCATCCTATCCCTGCACGATCGGAGGCTGAAACTGATAGCCCATGTCCCATGGGAAATAGATCCAGGTATCCTGGGAGACTTCGGTGATGAAGGTGTCGACCATGGGCCGGCCCTTGGGTTTTGAATAAACCGTGGCGAAATGGGCTTTCGGCAGGCGGTCGCGGACTATTTTGGCGGTCGCTCCGGTATCGACCAGGTCATCGACGATCAGGATGCCGGCACCGTCGCCGAGCGCGGCGATGTCCCGCGCCACCTCTTTGAGAACCTGCATGTCGCCCTGTTCCTTGTAGTCATGATAGGAGGCGACGCAGATGGTTTCGATGAGGCGGATCTCCAGTTCTCGGGCGACGATCGCCGCCGGCACCAGGCCACCGCGGGTGACGCAGACAATCGCCTGCCAATTGCCCTGGCCGGACAGGCGCCAGGCCAGTGCCCGTGCGTCGCGGTGAAACTGGTCCCAGGAAACCGGAAAGGCCTTTTGCGGGCTGGTAGGGTCGGTCAACGGATTGCTCCAGGTCTTGCGATTGGTCGGATCACTGTTTGCCTTTGAGGTCGGCGAGCATGGATTTGACGGCGTCGGTCGCCTGATCGAGAACGGCTTCGTCGCGGCCGCGCAATACGATCTGGGTGGTAAAGCGCCTGCCGTCGAAATAGGGGTAGCTGCCGATGGAAATATCCGGATAATCGGCCTGCACGGCGCCGAGCGGTCCGGCGACGGTGCCTTCGCCCATTTGCGCCTCCACGGCGCGGGAATGGACCTTGCGGCCGGTTTTGAGCATTTTCGCCGCGCCGTCGAGCATGGCCTGCATGATGGTCGGCACGCCGGCCATGACATGGACGTTGCCGATCCGGAATCCCGGCGCCTTGGAGATCTCGTTTTCGATCAAGACGCCGCCATCAGGGACGCGAGCCATGCGCAGGCGGGCTTCGTTGAGCTCAATGTTGATGCTCTCGTAATGGGCCTTCATCATCGCCACCACGTCCGGATGCGGGCTCAGCCCGACGCCGAACGCCTCGGCGACCGCGTCGGCGGTGATGTCGTCATGGGTCGGGCCGATGCCGCCGGTGGTGAACACGTAGGTATAGGCGTGACGCAGGGCGTTGACGGCGTCGACAATGGCATCCATCTCATCGGCGACCACCCGCACTTCCTTTAGGTCCACGCCGATCTCGGTCAGGTATTCGGCGATGTAGCCGATATTCTTGTCCTTGGTGCGCCCGGACAGGATTTCGTCGCCAATGACGAGCAATGCGGCGGTCACCACTCCGGCCGGGTCATTGTCCTTGGTCGTCACGGGTCGCGATCCTCTTCACTAGCGCTGTTCGTGTAGCGCAGGTAGGGGCCGGTCACAAGTTGGGGCTAAGCGTATACGGTGATTTTGCGATGGCCGGTGACGACGAAGCCTATGCGCGGGAGGCCTTCCGCCGCCAGCCATAGAGCCAATCATATTGGGCGGCGATGCGGTGGCCTCCCAAGGTGCGCATGGTCAGGTCGCGGGCGACGGCCGGCGGGCCGTGCATATGATAGATGCGGCCATTGCGCCGCGCCTGGGCGACCACCCTGGCGACCCGCGCGGCACGAGAGCGCTGGAAAGCTTCAAACGCATATTCGGGACCGTCGCCATGATCGGCCAGGCAATCGGCGATGACCGCGGCGTCCTCGATGGCCATTGCCGCGCCCTGGGCGAGAAAGGGCAGCATGGCGTGGGCGGCGTCGCCGATCAGGCAGACCCGGCCCTTGTGCCAGAGCGCATTCGGATCGATGCCGCAGAGTGCCCATTTCAGCCATTTATCGGCGGATTCGGCGATCGCCCGGATGTCCGGGTGCCAGTCGGCGAGGCGCTCGGTCAATTGCCGGCGGTTTCCGGCGGCGCTCCAGGTTTCCTCTCCCCATTCGTCCTTGATGACGATGACCACGTTGAACTGGTCGCCGGAGGAGACCGGGTAGTGCACCATATGGGCGTTGCGGCCGATCCACAGGCCGGTGGCGGAAACATCCAGGCTGCCGGCGTCGCGATCAGCAATTGTGGCGCGCCAGGCCGTGCGCCCGGAATAGACGGCGTCCGGCAGGCCGAGGACCCGGCGCCGAATGGTTGACCAGACCCCATCGGCGCCGATCAGGGCGGCACCGGTTACCGTATCCATCTCTCGGTCGCGCTCAACAGCGACCTCGACACGATCGGAAAATTGCCTGACGTCGACAACCGCGCTGCCCGGCCGCAGGTCGATCATGTCGGATCGGCCAACCGCATCCAGAAGCGAGGATTGCAGGTCGGCGCGGTGAATGACGAAATAGGGCGCGCCATAGCGCTCGGTCATCCAGTCGGCCAGGGGCAGGGAGACGATCGGGCGGCCTGACCGGCCGGAGCGGACATGAACGGCGTTGGGTCGCGCGGCACGGGCTATAAGCGCCGGACCAAGCCCGAGTTCTTCCAAAATCCGAGCCGCATTGGGCGAGATCTGCAGGCCCGCGCCGACCTCCTCAAAGATCGGGCTGCGTTCGAAAATTGTGGAGCGGATGCCATGAGCGGCGAGGCACAGGGCCGCGGTCAGCCCGGCAATACCGCCGCCGGCAATGAGAATTGGGCCATCTGTCGACACGGCACCGGCCGAGCAATTTTAAGCGTCGGCTTTGGCGCGATGGACACAATCCGGCGGTCGCGATTCTTCGGCCTTGAGCTCAGCGTCATAGATAAACCGCGTCGAGCAGTAGGGACACAAGGCCTCGGTTTCCGATCCCATATCGATGAAAACATGGGGATGATCGAAGGGCGGCAACGCGCCAATGCACATGAACTCCCGGGCGCCTATGCGAATGGTCTCGACACCGGGTGAGTTGTGGAAATGGGGAACGACGTGATCGGCCATCGAAAAGGGTCCGTTTTTCGGGTGTGATGTGTCGGCCGCACCATACGCGCCACATGCGCCCTTGATAAGCGCTTTCTCACGATAGATATGAAGGTGGGAACTTGAGATGATCGCGGCCGGCCGGTGCCCAATCGCGGCATTTCCGGTTGCTCGAATCCGACTTTCCGCTTACGTAAACGGCATGTACACATTCCAATCCGACGGCCTGACCCTGCGTTACCTCGATCAGGGGGCGGGCGATCCGATCCTGCTGATTCACGGCTTTGCCTCCAACCTGTCCATCAACTGGATCTTTCCCGGCTGGGTGAAGACGCTTAACGAAGCCGGCCGGCGTGTGATTGCTATCGACAATCGGGGGCATGGCGAAAGCGACAAACCCCTCGATCCGGACGCCTACAAGGCCGAATTGATGGCCGGGGACGCCTGCCGGCTGCTCGATCACCTGGATCTGGAGCGGGCCGATGTCATGGGCTATTCGATGGGCGCCCGGATCACCGCGCTTCTGGCGATGACCCATGGCGCGCGGGTGCGCAGCGCGGTGTTCGGCGGCATGGGGATGGGCATGATCCGGGGTACCGGGTCGCCGAAGGTCATCATCGATGCCCTGGAGGCGCCGTCGCTGGACGTGATCGACAATCCGCGTGGTCGGGCCTATCGGCAATTCGCCGAAACCACCCGCAGCGACCGCAGGGCGCTTGCCGCCTGCATGCGGGCACGGGGGCGGCGGATCACCGCGGAGGACGTGGCGGCACTGCAAATGCCGGTCCTGGTGGCCGTCGGCACCCGCGACGATGTGGCCGGTTCGGCGCAGGACCTGGCCGATCTGATCCCCGATGCCAAGGTTCTCGACATTCCCGACCGCGACCACATGGTGGCGGTGGGGGACAAGGTCTACAAGGCCGGTGTGCTCGACTTCCTGGATGCCCGGCCATGAGTGCGATCACGACGGAACAGATCGTCTTTCACGGGATCGACGGCCATCGCATCATCGGCGACGCCCGCGGCCGGGGAAATCGCGTCGTCCTGTTGGTCCATGGTGGCGGCCAGACCCGCCATGCCTGGGAGAAAACGGCGCAGCGCCTGGCCGATGCCGGTGTATTGGCGGTGACCGTCGATCAGCGCGGCCACGGCGACAGCGAATGGCATCGCGACGGGCTTTATTCGTTCGAGGAATTCGCCGCCGACCTGAAGGCCGTGGCGTTGGAGATCCGCGACCGGTACGGCATGCGGCCGGTTGTGGTCGGCGCGTCCCTGGGCGGGTTGGCGGCTCTGTTGACCGAGGGCGAATCGGAGGACGAAATCCTGAAGGCGCTCATCTTGGTCGACGTGGCGCCGAATATGGAACAGTCGGGTATCGACCGCGTTACCGGCTTCATGGCGGCGCGTATGCGCGAGGGCTTTGCGACGGTCGAGGAAGCGGCCGATATGGTCGCCGACTACCTGCCGCATCGGCAGCGCCCGAAATCCCTTGATGGATTGATGAAGAATCTGCGGCTGCATGACGACGGCCGCTATCGCTGGCACTGGGATCCGCGGTTTCTGGACGGACCGCATCCGATCTCCAGTCACGGGCCGGACATGGAAGACCGCCTGGACGCGGCCGCCCGCAGGTTAACGGTGCCGACGCTGCTGGTGCGCGGCGGTCGCTCGGACCTGGTGACCGAAGCAGTGGCGCGGCAATTTCTGGAGCGGGTGCCGCACGCCCACTATACGGATGTGTCGGATGCCGGGCACATGGTCGCCGGCGACCGCAACGACATCTTCTCCGACGCGGTGATCGACTTCCTGGATAAGATTGAGATTTTATAGGATGGCCTTCGACTGAATCCGGTAAACCAGATTCTCCGGTATCCATTGTAGTCATTCCCGCTTTCGCCGGAATGACTGTCCTATTTTGAACCTGCTTGATTGCAATCTGCACTACCGATCCCGGAACACCGGCTTGCGTTTTTCCAGGAAGGCGCGGCGCCCTTCGGCGAAGTCTTCGCTGTCGAAACAAGCATCCGTCAGGGCATGGACCCGAGCCCAATCGGCATCCTCCGGCGCGCCGGTCAACAGATCGATCGCGGCCTTGGCGGCCCGGATCGTCTTAGGAGCATTGGCGCCGATCGTGGCGGCGATGGCATGGGTTTCCGATTCCAGGATGTCCGGCTGCACGATCCGGTCCACCAGGCCGATCCGCAGGGCCTCGTCATGGTCGACACGACCGGCGGTGAAATAGAGCATTTTGGCGGCGGATGGCCCGATCAGCTTCACCACGTCGCGAAAGGCACTGGGCGGATAGCCGATCCCGAGGCGGGCTGCCGGTATGCCGAACACCGTACCGTGGGCGGCGATCCGCAGGTCGCAGGCCACGGCCAGGCCGACGCCGCCACCGAGACAATAGCCGCGGATCATGGCGATGGTCGGTTTTGTCGCCTGGCGCAGAGCGGCGAATGCCGATCCATCGGCGTGCTCATAGTCGCGCGCTGATGCGGCGTCGCGCCTTGTGGTTTCAAACTCGGAAATATCGGCGCCGGAAATAAAGATCTCGTCGCCGCCGCCACGCAGCACAATGACCCGAATGTCCGGGTGGTCCTCCAGTTCCTCAAGGCCGGGAGCGAATTGCCGCCACATATCTAAATTTACCGCATTGCGGCGGGCCGGGTTGTCGACGATCAGCCAGCCGATCGGCGGCGCCAAGTCAATGCGCACGCTGCCGACCGCGCTTTCAGTGTCATCAGCCATTGTTGAATGTTCCGGTCGTGGTCATCGGCCGACATTTAACATCGTGCGGCGAAAATCAAAATGATCTTTGGCGATTGCGGCGAAAGCACCTATGTTATGACAATGTGCCTCAGACATAGCATTTCTGGAGACAGTCATGGCATCCTCGAGCGAACAGCTTAATACCGGAAAACTGGCGTCCGTCGATCCGATTTGGGCGCATATCCGCCAGGAGGCGGAGGACATCGTCGATCGCGAGCCGGAGATCGCCGGATTTCTGTATGACACGGTGCTCAACCATGATCGGCTGGAAAGCATGATCGCCCACCGCATTGCCGGCCGGTTGGACCATCCGGCGGTACGCGGCGACCAGATCTGCAAGGCATTCATGGAGGCCTGCGCCGACGATCCGGCAATCGGCGAGGCCATTCGCGTCGATATCGCGGCGGTCTACGACCGCGATCCGGCATGCCACCGGTTCATCGAGCCGGTGCTGTATTTCAAGGGCTTCCATGCCCTGCAAAGCCATCGGCTGTCGCACTGGCTATGGCGCCGGGGCCGCAAGGACTTCGCCTACTACCTGCAAAGCCGGATCTCGGAAATCTTCCAGGTGGATATCAACCCGGCGGTGCCGGTGGGCAAGGGGATTTTCATTGACCATGCCACCGGAGTGGTGGTCGGCGCGACGGCGGTGATCGATGACGACGTGTCGATCCTCCAGGGCGTGACGCTCGGCGGCACCGGCAAGGAAGAAGGCGACCGGCATCCGAAGATCAAGCGAGGCGTGCTGCTCAGCGCCGGCGCCAAGATCCTCGGCAATATCGAGGTCGGCGAGTGCTCCCGGGTGGCGGCCGGTTCGGTGGTGTTGAAACCGGTACCCCCGGCGACGACAGTGGCCGGCGTTCCGGCCAAGGTGGTCGGCAAGGCCGGCTGTCCGGAACCGTCCCGCAGCATGGACCAGATCCTGTCGGACCGCGATAATGCGGGCTAACCGGTTACCCCGGTCCCCGATTGGTGTATAGGGGCAGCATCGTAGGTCGTACAAAGGAGCGGGCAGTGGATCGCCAGGAAATCGCGAAGTTAGAAAATTACATGCGGCGGAAGTTCCAACTGCCGTCCATCGGTGTGCGGGCCCGGCCACAGAAGGACGATTCGGCTGAGGTCTATATCGGTGACGAGTTCATCGGCATTTTGTTCCGTGACGACGATGATGACGATTTGTCGTGGAGTTTCCAGATGGCCATCTTGGAATTCGACCTGGAAGAATAGGCATGCGGTTCCGGCCGGTGCCGAAACTTACCGACCTTGAAATTGCCTTACCAGCATGGCGATGGAAGCATCGAGATGCCGCCAGTCGTTCAGGCGGTCGTGATGGAACCGGTAGGTGTAGGAAATCGAGTTGCCGATATTGACGTCGCGGCTGCAAATCGCGGGCAGGGCCTGGCTCTTCGGCCTGTAGCACCGGGCGACGAACGGATCGGTGACGCCGCTTTCGAAGGCGACATATTCGCCTTCATAGGCCGAGCCGGCGGAGAAGTTGCGAATAATCAGTCCATATGGCGCGGTTTGCGGCGGGCCGGCGAAAAACCGTGCATAGACCGCGGCCAGGCGATCCGTGGAGCCGGCGTCTGATATTTGCCGGTAGATCGATAAATGAATGATGTCACCGGCATGTTCGGGGTCCACGAAGAGCTGTTCGTTGTCGGCATTGCGCCCCTGGATTTGCGGCCATAGAAAAATCGTGTCCACCCGCGGTACCGAGCCTGCCTGCTGGTCGGCAAATCGGATCATCGATTTGGGAATGGTCAGCGGCACACCATTGATGGTGATGGATGCCGTATCGGCCTCCTTGGCGGGCAAAGCCGCGTCACCGGTCGACGCCGACGGTAGTCGCAGCAGGGATACGGCAACCAGGATGACCGACAGGATTGCAACACCTCCCAGAGCCACGTGACGGGAGGAGATGGCGCGCAACACGGCCAGTGGATCGGCGCGGAGCATGCTCGGCAGGTTGGTTGCCAGCGTCTTAATCGGCCACACGTAGTCTGTCCAAAAGTGACACAGTTTGTCCCATAACGGGACCATGGGATAGCGACCGTTTACGCCGGGTTAACGAAGATTGGCGGTGCAACTGATTTTTTCTCGAAGTGGCCCGGTTGATGCATATGGTTACCCAATAATTAACCGATGTATCAATTCGGATCAGGGGACGGTCTGTGTCCAGTATCACGTTTGAGTTGTTGGTCGCAGGCTATGCGGCGAGTGCCGGATTCGTGGCTGCCGGCGTTATTGGCAGTTTTTATCAGTTGGTAACGTCCGAACCGCCGAAATTCGCGCTATCGCTGGAGACCTGGCTGCGCAGTTTCAGTTCCGCCCTGTTGTGCATTTTTGCGGGCCCCTTCATCATCATGCGCAACGCCATACGCGGGCGGCGGATCGAACACCGGCCGGTGGGTTGGCTGATGGCCAGTTCCGTCCTCGCCATGTTGTGGAGTACCTGTTCGGGTATCGTCGTCATCCAAGCGGCTTTGGTCATCGTTTCCTGACAGCTTGTCGCTCCAAGCTCCCATTCCATGCAATTCGAAGTCGATTTTGCCCGCGGTCGGTGGCAGATTGAGCCGATCGACACTTTGCAATGAGGCATCTCCATGAGCATATATGCGCTCGATGGCCGACGGCCGGAATTTCCGGTCGATGGCGGATATTGGGTGGCGCCAACGGCGGCAATTATCGGCAATGTCCGCCTCGATAGGGGTGCGAGCATCTGGTTCGGCGCGGTGCTGCGCGGTGACAACGAACCGATCCATATCGGTGCCGACAGCAATATTCAGGATCTGAGCGTCCTGCATACCGATCCGGGTTTTCCGTTGACGGTCGGTGTCGGCTGCACGATCGGCCACCGGGCCATGCTGCATGGTTGCACGATCGGCGACAATTCGCTGATCGGCATGGGCGCGACGATCCTCAACGGTGTCCGGATCGGCCGCGACTGTCTGATCGGCGCCAATGCATTGATCCCGGAGGGGCGGGAGATACCGGACGGTTCGCTGGTTATGGGGATGCCCGGAAAGTTGGTCCGCGAATTGACGCCGGAGGCGATCGCAGCCAATCGCAATTCGGCGCAAAACTACGCCAGAAACGCAGCGCGTTTCGCGTCCGGTTTGGCTTGCATCGACTAGGGCGCATTCCCAACTCGTCCTCCATCATTAGCTGTAGCGCGGTCTTGAGAGGTGCTAAGGCCTCTTAATCGCCTGATTTTTGGGGCTTTACGAAGCCACAACGGTTGATCAGGCATGATGACAATCATGGCAACTATGACTACAATTGACTCAGGCGGTTGCGGCGAAGGGTGAGATATGGGTGCTGGAAACGTCATTAGCGCATTTAGCGAAGACCATACTGAAGCACTGACTGGTGTATCAAAAAATCAACTTCGGTATTGGGATCGGACAGATTTTTTTAAACCATCATTAGCCAGTGATAACCGCCGGCTTGCCTATAGTCGCGTTTACTCGTTCAAGGACATTCTGTCTCTGCGGGTTCTCAATGTACTAAGGAACCAGTACAATGTTCCACTTCAGCATCTTCGCGAAGTTGCGACTAAACTAAGTAAACTCTCTGACCGCAAATGGACTGCGACAGAACTTTTTGTGCTCAACAAACGGGTGGTGTTTGTCGAGCCTGATACGGACCAATACCGAGAGATTGTTAGCAATCAGTATGTGATTGGATTGCCTCTGAAAGTCGTATTGTCTGATACCCGCCGCGATGTAGAGAGTTTGAATGATCGCGGTAGCAACAAGGTCGGTAAGTTTGAGCGCGCAAGGTATGTAAATCACAATGCGTTGGTTATTGCTGGCACGCGCATTCCGGTCGCAACTATTAAGCAATTCGGTGAAGATGGATACAGCATAGATGAAATTCTTGCTGAGTATCCGACACTCACTCGCGCCGACGTTGAGGCTGCTCTTCGTTTTGAAGAAGGCCGCACGGCGGCATGAGATTCCTCTTAGACGAGGGTGTGCCAGTTTCCGTTGGCAAGATACTAGAAAGTGCAGGGCACGACGTAATTTACTTTGCAGAAAGCGATCTTGCAACGGGATCAGCCGATCCGGTCGTGTGCACGTTTGCCGAAGTGAATGATGCTATTCTTGTGGCCGCAGACGGCGACATGAAACAACTGGCCCGTGGTCACGGAATTAAACCAGCCCGTTTTAAGAAGCTCGGCCTACTCAAGTTTGAATGCCGAAAACCAGACGCATCTGAACGAACAAAGAATGCTATCTCTTTGATAGAGCATGAATGGCAAGTAGTTGAACAGGGTGCCTGTGAACGATTCTTTGTTGTTCTTGCTAAGCAAACTATGCGAACCCATCGGTGATTTTTTCACAAGGTTAAACCCACCAAAAAAAGTGGGCCGACCTGCTGGGGGACAGGCCGGCCCGAAAGACCCGATCATCTAGGGTGGGACGGGGAGGGTGGGGACGTGACCGGGTCTCAAACAGTCACCTTTTCTCAGTTGGTTACCTTTTCATTTCCCGCTTATTTGCTTGCGTAGTCGCGGCTCATGTGGCGCCGATCGGCGATGCGGCGCCAAGCCCCGGTATCGGTTTCCGATTGCCGCTTGATGTAGTGATAGGGCGTGTCGTACCAGCGCAGGACGGCCTTTGACTGGTTGTCGAGAATGAACTCGCCGCGGTCGGTCCGCACGGTCAGCACCGCGTGCCCGGAGCCGTCACTTTGCTTGACAACGGTCATCAGCAGAGCACCGACCGGCCAGCCGCGGCGGATCAGCATGCGCCGCTTCAGCAGTGCATAATCCTCGCAATCGCCGCGATTGGACGGATAGGTCCAATGTTCGACGACCCGGTAAAGGTCCTGGTCGGTCACCGGCGCGATGGTTTCATTGACAAGGTCGTTGATCGCGATCAGTTCATTCCAGCGAGCCCGGGACAACCGCATGACCTGGGCGCGGTTCGACCGGATCGAACATTCCGCCGGATGGCGGTCGCAGAAGCGCACATGCCCGATCGGCGTCGACGTCATGCCGGTGACCGACATGAACTTGCCGGCGCTGGATGCCGCTGAACTTGTAGCCAGTAATGATCCCGCAATTGTTGCCAGCCAAAGACCGGCTTTCCAATTTCCCACCATAGCAACTCTCCCTGTATGGTGAGAATACTATGGCATATACTTTTTTATATTTGTTCAATACAAAAGTTATACTTTTAATACAATTTGATTTTAAATAGAATCAAATAATAATCGTATTTTATATTTAATTTAGATAAATTTTATACTTATAATTATCTTTCCATTCAGCATATCCGGTAGCGTGAAACTGATACATTCGGCGGGTGATTATGCAGGGAAAAGGCCGGACTGGCGAGGCCGGACCGGCCGGCGACCTGTGTCGCCGACATCTACCGGACCGGCGCTATGCCGGCCAGTTTGTCATAAATCATCATGTCCGCCGGGCAACATCCGGCCGGTTCCTCGACGGTACCATTATCTACCCGGTGTCAGGCCAGTAGCCAGCCGCCATCGACATCGATTGTCGTTCCGGTCACGAAATCGTTTTGCACCATGAAGATGATCGCCTGAGCGACTTCGTCGGACGTGCCGGCGCGCGGGATGACGTGCCCGGCCGTCACCTTCTCATAAAAGGCCCGCCGTTCATCACCCTGCATGGAAACCATGGGGGTGTCGATCATGCCGGGAGAGACCACGTTCAGGCGGCGCGGCGCGATTTCCGGGGCGACTGCGCGGACCAGGGCTTCCACGGCGCCGCCGACGGCGCTCAATGACACCTGGCCCGGCTTGCAGGCGCGGGCCGGGGCGCCACTCACCAGAACGATCGTGCCGTCCGGGCTCATATGGCGGGCGCCGAAGCGAACCACATTGGCGTAGCCCCACAGCTTGTCGAAGGAGGCCTTGAAGCCGTCCATATCCATGTCCAGGAACGGGCCAATGGCCCGGTCGCCGCCCGTGGCCGAACTTACAAGAATGTCAAACGGTGCGCAGTCGCGGAACAGGTTTTCCATGGCCTGGCGGTCGAGCGTATCGCATTGGCGCAAGGATATCCCGGCTCCGACGTCGCCGGCCCGGTCGGGATTGCGGCTGACGGCGATGACCTTTGCTCCCAAATCCGCCAGTTGTTTGGATGTCGCCAGTCCAATGCCCGATGTGCCACCGAAAACGATCGCCTTTTTTCCGTCGATATCCATGATGAACCGCGCCTCTTCTTATTGCTTGCATGATCATCCGCCCGGGGGCGGCCAAGCAACCCTTAGGGGGAATGGCGCGGTTTGTACAGAAGCGGATCGGACATTTACGGCGCAAATCGCGGCGCCGAATTCAGTCTTGAGGCGATTGATCCTGATCCTCGGCCTCGGGGATCAGCCCGTCGCGGACGGTATCGGCCGTCTGGACGACGGCGAATTCCACGGCGACACCCTCATCGAAGTGGCGGACGACGCGGGCGCGCATCTTGCCGAGCGTGACCATGGAGCCGATTGCCGGTTTGACGTCTATGGCAAAGGCGGCGCCGGAAAGCGACACGTCGATCACCTTGCAGCGATATTGGCGGCCATCGGGCAGGATGATGTGCGAATAGGGATTGCGCGGCAGCAGCCGATCATGGCGTCGATCCTCAGGCAGGCTCAGTTCATGCCGGTTGGCAAGCCAGGTCAATTGGGCGGCAAGCTTGTCGCGCTTACGCAGGGTGGCGACCACGGTCATTGCAAATCCGCCGTCGATCTGCCGGGTGATCTCGCCCTCAATGCGGCCGATGTGGTCGATATAGGCGATAATTCTTTCGCCGACCTCTCCGGCGACAGGCGTGATCATCGCCGCGCCGCCGGGCGACATGTCGATGACCTGGCAGGGATATTCGCGCTTGTCGGTGAGCATGAAGCGGCCGAGCAGGTTGACCTTCACGCGCTGGAATCTGCGTCGATCCGGCTTTCTTACCGCCGATTGCCGCTGTCTTTGAAATGCGGTTGCCGTTGCCATTGCCGAGGTCGGCTCCGATATTTTGGTAAGGACGAATCTCAAGATCCAATTTTAATCGCGACCACGCTAGGGGTTTTTAGTTAATAAGCGGTAAGAGAATTCCGTTTGCCGACAATTTAGCGGACCGGCCGACGACGGTGCCCGTGACGCGCTCCGGTGCCGACTAAACACCATCCGCCTTGCCACCGTCATAGACGACTAGATGGCGAACCCGTCGGGTATCGGTCTCGTCAGGCGCATCGTGAAATACAAGGTCGTCGTCTTGATCATTGGTACGCAGAAAGTGGGGGCGTTCGTCGGGCCAAATCAGGCGCATGGACGAGATGGCCTGTTTGGTCAGCGGGTGGATGCCGATCCAGTAGGGCCTCTCCATCGAAACAAATGACCCGAGGACCCGGCTGCAAAAGCTGCCCGGCTGCGCCAATGGCAACAGAAGGACCTCCGCCGACAGGGTCTGGCCACGCTCGGATACGCCCTCCACGCCGACTACGGCAGCGGCCGCATCCTGTGTGATGGCCGCGAGCAGGGTGGTCATGGCTTCGTGATCTTTGTCGGTCCACAGGGAGAGGAAATTGCGTCCCTTCAGTTCCCGGCAATAGGCGGAGCACATGCGGGTGCCCGCCAAGCGGAAATTGTAGGTCGTCGGATCGACCGCCTCCAGAATGAACGTGTCGCCCAGAATGTGACGGATGTCGCTCGGTTCGATTTCCTGGCGCATGGGCGCCGGTCGGCGCGCCCGCAAGGTGTCCCAATAGTTATAGAGATTTTTGGTCACCTGGTGTTTCATCGGCCTGTTGTCCCATTTTTATTTATCTTTCGGCGCATCATGTCCTGCCCACCTCGGGTCCTGTGCGAAAATGGCACGACGTGACACGGACCTGTCCCCATTGGCCCGGGCGCTGCACAAGTCGTGCCAGAGTTAACGGAAATTGTCCGGGCCGGCGTGCGACCGGTTGAAAACCAAGGCGGCCTCAGCGTGGGGCGTTAACCTTGAACGGGCAATTCGATTGCCGGTTAAGGTTTTATTTGCCATATTCCAACCACTCCATGATGTGAGCGGTTCGGCCGTTCCAGCACCACTGCGCGGCTCCGGGGAGATCGGGGACGTGACGTAATACCGCCCAGGCGCGCGTCAATCGCCGCGCCGGGCGGTTTTTTTTGCGTGCGTCATGGCGACGACCCATATGGCGGGTTAACAGGGACCGAAGACGGCATTATCTGTTCTGCACATCCTTGACGGCGAATACGAAGCCAAGCGACCATGTATGACGACGACCAGCCCGGGGCGGCGCGGGCCGAACCGATCTTCAATCTGCCGACGATTATTGTCGTCCTGCTTGTCGTGCAGTGCGCCATACACGCCGTCCGCGGTTTGCTGTTGAACCCGCGGGAAGACTTCGAATTCCTGATCACGTTCGCCTTCATTCCGGCGCGCTATGACAGCGCCGTGGCGGCCATGGTGCCGGGCGGGGCGGGCGCCCGGGCCTGGAGCTTCCTGACATACGGTTTCCTGCATGGGGACTTGACCCATCTGGCGGTCAACATGCTGTTCATGGTCGCTTTCGGCAGCGCCGTGGCCTGGCGTTTCGGTGTGGCGCGGTTCCTGGTGTTTTCCGCTCTCAGCATCGGCGCCGGGGCACTGGTTCATTTGCTCACGCATTTCGGCGAGCCGGTTCCGATGATCGGTGCGTCGGCGGCGGTATCAGGATATATCGCGGCGGCGATCCGGTTCGTTTTCGCCCATGATCCGCGGTCGCGGTTCCTGGGTGCGCAGTTCGGTAGCCGGGTACATCGACCGGCACTGCCGCTGTTCAAGGCCTTGCAGCATCGCGGCGTGGTGGTGTTCGTGACGATCTGGCTGATTTCCAACTTCGTCTTCGGGATGGTCGCCATGGGTCCGGGCGCCGAGGACGCGCAGATTGCCTGGCAGGCGCATCTGGGCGGCTTTGCCGTCGGCCTTCTGCTGTTCCGCTATTTCGATCCGATACCGGCCGCAAGTGAAAGTTCGGATTGGCGATAATTGACCGGCGAATGCGCAATCGATTTTACCCGCTATGGGAATTATGTCATCCTGCGGTTTCACAAGATCGAGCGGCATGACTGCACCGCTCGGTATCATGAGGACGATCGACGGAAGGATATGGCATGACTGTTTCCACGATCCTGGGGGAGAAGGGCAGTTCCGTCATCACGGCGCAAGTCACCAACACGCTGAACGAGATTTGTGACATTCTTGCCAAGAACCGTATCGGCGCCGTGGTGATCGTGAATGAGCAAGGGGCTATTGCAGGCATTATTTCAGAGCGCGACATCGTCCGCGCGGTGTCGGAATCCGGTATTGGCGCGCTATCAGCGACGATTTCGTCGGTGATGACCAGCACCGTTGTGACCTGCACCCGCGAGGACGCGGTCAATACGGTGATGGCGCGCATGACCGACGGGCGGTTCCGCCACGTGCCGGTGGTTGACGGGGACAAGCTGGTCGGTGTGATCTCGATCGGTGACGTGGTGAAGTTCCGCATCGCGCAGGCCGAACGGGAAGCAGAAGAAATGCGCGCCTATATCACCACGGCATGAGGGTTATTTAGCCGCTCTAACTGAGCGCGGCGATGAACTCCCTGATTTCCTCCACCGAGCGCAGGGCGGTTTCATAGCCGATGGCGATGGATTCCTCGGCGCGGTGAAAATCGAACAGACCAATATCGCCGAGCTTCGGCCCGATCGTGACATCGGGCGGATCACCGGCGAGCCGTGACCGGGATATCCGGTCCTGGATGATATTGAAGGCCTCGATCATGACGCCGGAAATGCCGGGCAATCCGTCGGATTTTCCGACCAGTTGACGGCGCAGCAACTTCTTGGCCGACGTCATACCGGTCAGCACGGTGCTAAAATCGGCGTCCGGCAGTGCATTGGACGGCGACGGCGGCGCGGGATGCATGACGGTTGTGCCACGACCGAAGACGTCGGTATTCAGATTGACGGCGATGACGACGCGGGCGCCCATGGCGCGACAGACGGAAACGGGAATCGGGTTCACCAGAGCCCCATCGACCAGCCAGCGGCCGCCGATATCCACCGGCTGGAAAATGCCGGGCAAGGCGTAGGAAGCGCGCATGGCGTCGACCAGCGGGCCGGAGCGCAGCCAGATTTCGTGGCCGGTGCCCAATTCGGTGGCGACGCAGATAAAGCCTTTCGGCAGATCCTCAATGCGGGTATCGCCGCTCGCCTCCATCAGGCGCTTGGTCAGTTTGGAGCCCGATATCAGGCCGGAGCCGCCGAACCCGATATCCAGGAGTGAGATTATGCGCCGCCAGGTCAGGTCGCGGGCGAAATCCTCCAATTGGGGCAACCGGTCCATCAAATAGCAGCCGCCAACCAGGGCGCCGATGGATGTGCCGGCGATGACATCGGGGACGAGGTCGACGCTTTCCAGGGCCCGCAATACCCCGATATGGGACCAGCCGCGCGCGGCGCCGCCGCCTAAGGCCAACCCGACCTTGGGGCGGAACTTGGTCGGTTCGGCGTCCTGGCTGACCAGGAAATCATCACTGGGCGTCATCGGCTCACCACGGATGCGACGGGTGACGGAGTTAAACATACCTGGTCCAAACGATCCGGTCGCACCATTATCGGACAGGACGGTGTTGAAATGGTGAAGATGTGACGGATTTTCTATGTAATCGCGAAAATCGTCGTTTTCGCTCATGTCTCCGGGTGGAACGACATGGCAACTCGACCGTCTTCGATCTCCAGGCGGCGATAAAAACAGGACCGGTAGCCGACGTGACAGGCGCCGCCGTCACCGCCGGGGCGGACTTTGAGCAGGATCGTATCCTGATCGCAGTCCGTGCGCATTTCGATCACTTTCTGGATCTGGCCGCTGGTGGCACCCTTGTGCCACAATTCCCGGCGCGACCGGCTCCAATAATGGGCTTCGCCGGTCCGCAGCGTCGCCAATACGGCCTCCGCGTTCATCCAGGCGACCATCAACACGGTGCCGGTATCGACGTCGACGGTCACGCAGGGGATCAGACCGGTCTCGTTGAAAGCCGGCATGAACTCGCTGCCGCCCTCGATCGCCGCTTTGTCCCCGCGCGGGCTGAAAGGCGATGCCGTGTCCGTCATTTGCCGATCAGGCTCATGAAGCGGGCGCGTTCGGCCGGATCGCTCTTGAACACGCCGCTAAACCGGGTGGTCACGGTGGTTGAGCCTTTCTTCTGCACGCCGCGCAGGGTCATGCATAAATGCTCCGCCTCGATCAGAATCGCCGCGCCGCGCGGCTGCAGATGGCTTTCGATGGTGTCGGAGACCTGCGCCGTCAGATTTTCCTGGGTTTGCAGCCGTCTGGAATAGGCGTCGAGCAGGCGGGCGAACTTCGACAGGCCGAGCACTTTACCGGCCGGGTAATAGGCGATGTGGGCACGGCCGAAGATCGGCACCATATGGTGCTCGCAATGGGAATGAAACGGGATGTCGCGGACCACCACGATATCGTCATAGCCGCCGACGTCGTCGAAGGTCCGGCCGAGGATATCGGCAGCCTCCATGGAATAGCCGGAATAGAAATCGCCAAGCACCTTGAGTACCCGTTTGGGCGTGTCCAGCAGGCCTTCGCGGTCGGGATCGTCGCCGATCCAGGCAAGCAGGGTGCGCACTGCGGCTTCCGCCTGGTCGCGCCCGGGGCGGCGGTCGGCGACGCGGTCGCGCTTTTCGATTTCGACACCCTTGTCCATCTATTCTCTCCGCAACGCGGGACCTATCGGCGACAATTGCGAGCCGGAAGGCCGGCCCATGGTTGCCATAACAGGCCGTTCCTTAGCGTATTTATGGATCGATTGAAACGAATTCGGCCTGGCCGATCGCCGCGCCGGCTTCCTATATAAAGGCAATACGCCTATAGAGAGCCTGATAATCATTGTTAAGGACGTGATCCCGGCCGCCCATGATCGACGAACTCTACAACGAAAAAATCCTCGGCTATGCCGGCAATATCAGCCGGATCGGCCGGCTTGAGGAACCGGATGCCACGGCGACCGCCCATTCGCGGCTCTGTGGCTCCACGGTGACTGTGGACCTGAAAATGGACGGCGACGTGGTCACCGATTTCGCCCATGAGGTCAAGGCCTGCGCGCTCGGCCAGGCCTCGTCGTCGATCATGGCCCAAACCGTGGTCGGTTCGACGGCGGAAGAGCTGCGCGACGTGCGCGATAAAATGCGCCGCATGTTGAAGGAAAACGGCCCGCCGCCGACCGGCCGCTGGGCGGACCTGAAATATCTGGAGCCGGTCCGCGAAGTGAAGGCACGGCATACCTCGACGCTTCTGACATTCGACGCGGTGGTCGATGCCATCGGCCAGATCGAGGAAAAACGCGCCGGAGCGGCGAAGGCCGGGTAGCCGACCGGATTACTGTAGACGTCATGTGTCGCGATCGAAGCCAACCGCCAATAATAGACGCCTCCGGGCGCTGCGAGGGTGCGGCCTGTGGCGGATGGAATGGCGAGCCGGACATCCGGCCTTTGAATTGGCTGCGCCGGGCGCCGGCAATTTTCGGTATCGGGCTAATCCGGCTTTATCGCTATACGCTGTCAGCCCTGATGGGGCGCCAGTGCCGCTATCTGCCGACCTGCTCCGAATATGGCGAGGAGGCAGTCAAACGCTTCGGCTTGTGGGCGGGCGGTTGGATGGCGCTGGCGCGGTTTGTGCGCTGCAATCCCTGGGGCGGCTCCGGCTATGATCCGGTGCCGGAAACACAGGCGGACGGCGCGTGCTGGTATCTGCCCTGGCGATACGGCACCTGGCGCGGGCCGACGCGATCTTAATCGAAATTGGCCCTAGCGCCCGCCTTTCTTGCAGGAAAAATCGTAGACATATTTGGGCTTTTCCTTGGTGCCGATATTGATCTGGCAATTGCGTCCGGCGGCCTCGGCGTTGGTCGTGGAGATGCCGATTGCCGCACTGCCGACGAATATCGCCGTAAGGGCGGCGCAGAGCAGGCCGTGAAAACAGGCGGATGGTGAATTCGGTCTCATTGTCCTGAAGCCTCCCATCGGGATCGCCTGGCGGAACGGTGGTCGGCCCGCCAAGCATCGATGCATATGCGGATTAGAGCAGCCGCTCCTTGCAGGTATTGTCGTAAACCCATTTGGGGTTTTGCGGCGTTCCGATATTGATCCGGCAATTGCGATCGAGCATCGGATTGGCATGCGCGGCAGGCGGTTGGCCGATGGCCGTCATGGCCGGTATGGCGAACACCGACAGCACGCCGGCCGAAGCCGGGATCTTGAGCATGCGCATAGATCGTTTCTCCTCGGACAGGGCCCTCCCACACCGGTATCTAGAGAGGCCGTCGGCAAGGACAACGACACGATATTTTGAAAAGGGACCTATTGCCTCAAGGGGGCGCGTACTTCCAGAACCGATCGCCGGAGCGTTATGCGGCGAGGCCGGATTCGCGGACGAAAGCCCGGGCGTCCTCGCGGGCGGCTTCCGTCGCCAGCCGGCGCAGCATGACCGTCACCTGATCGAACTCATCGACGGTGCCCGACCGGCGATGCGCCTCCAGAACGCATTCGATCTGGGCGCTCGACAGGCGGCCGATTTCGGCGTCCGGTTCGTTCACCGCGATATCGATATAAATGTCCAAAGCGGCGTTGAAGGCGGCAAACGCGTTCTGCGGTAAACCGGCGCGCATATAGATCGCCCGCAACCCGTTGTGGCGGCCGGAGGTCATCAGGGCCTGGACACGCTCGGGCGGCAACTCAGACAGGATGGCGAGCGCGGTCTCGAAGAACAGAATGTGGCCTGAACACAGGGCGCGCAGCAGCAAGACCGTGGTCAATTGCCCGGTGCCGCGCAGATGGTCGACGAGATCGGCCATATCCTGTTCGTCAGCGTCGTGGGCCAACTCGACGGTGGCCCGTTCGCAGGCTTCGCGGGCCACGATTTCGGCGCGCTCGGGCGCCATCCAGGCGCGCAACACCGCGAACTCGCCGAGCGAGGCGCTCAGCTTGGAAATCAGTTCCTGACGCAGGTCGAGCGGCAGGTCATGGTGATCAAGAAGCGCGTCGCGCAGATCGGCATCGTCGCCGTGGCGCTCGGCGATCCGCCAGTATGCGGACCGGGTGATATGGGCACCGGAATTGCCGATCAGGATCATGCAGGCGGGCAACGCGGCGACCTCGGCTAACGCGGCGCTGACCGCCGCCGAGAGAACCGGCCGGGAGGCGATGGCGCATTGCATTGCGTTGCCGCCGGTGGCCGCCCAATCGACCAGTTCGGCGTCGAGCAGGATCGGTGAGGCGGCGAGGACCGTTGCCGCGATATCGGCCTGGTCCTGTACAAAGGCGAGAATGATGTGTCGCGGTGCGTCGGGACTGCGCGCCAGGGCCTCGGCCATGGCCATGCGGACGACCGGGGAGGGATCGTCGAGGACAACCGTAAGCGCGGCACGGACGGCGTTACGCTCGGCCTCGCTCATTTGCGAGTGCAACCAGGCGCGGGCCAGCGCGCTGGTGGCGTCGGCCCGTCTGGCACTGGGCGCCGTTTCCATCCATCTTAGAAATTGCTGAACCAGCATGATCCAACCCGTTCACTACACATGTCGGTGCTCCCCTTCCGGCGGGGCACGCCAACGCTCATTGTCCGACGGGAGGATGGTGCATGGAAAGGATTAACGATCGGTTCACCATGATTCCGAATGGCGGCGATCGGCGATAAATCCAAGCCTCCTTACGCGTGCTGCGATGAAATGGAATTACAAGTCACAGTACGTCGTCATTCCCGCGAAAACGAGAATTTGATGTCAAAACAGAGACTTATGTTAGCGATCCTGGATTCCCGCTTTCGCGGGAGTGACGATTTCATAGGTCATATTGAACCCGATAGACAACGATGCGTCCTAGGCCGGGGGGAGGACGTCCTTGGATTTTCGCGGCTGGTTGAATTTCAGGTATTTGGTGAGATCCAACGGTCCGTCGGCCTGGCCGGCCGGGCGCGACCGGGGGATCGGTGCGCTTTGTTGGCGGGTCAGTTCGGGATCGGCCTTTGTCAACGCCACCGGGGCGGCGGCATTGGCGGCGTCGCCACCGAAACCGGCCCAGAATGCAGCCACGACCGGACCCGTCGGCGCTGCCGGATCATTGCGGAACAGGGCGTGGAACGCGCCTTGCGGCCGCGTCGCCCGCCAGCCCTGGTTAAGCGGATTTTGCGGTTGGGGCATTGCGGCCAACGGATCGGCGCCGGGGCGCGCCGGCGTATAGGCCATCATTGTAGGGGCCGGCTCCTGGCCGTGGGTGGCGATGAGATTGGTGTAGACTTCCGCCAGGGTCCGGGCCTGGCCGTTGGCCTGGTAGAAGATCGGCCGGTTGGCCCTGGCCTGGGCCGGGAACAGGGTATCGGCGCGCTGGTCGGGCGTGTTGACGGCCCCGGTGATCAGCCGATTGGCGCCGCCGGCTCCGAGAAAATGGGCCATGTAGAGTTCGCCCTGATTGGGCTCGCGCCCGAGCGTCTTGGCGAGATGGGCCGCATTGCTGCGGGTCAGGGCGCCGGCCATGATCGCCGATATTTGCGGATCGGTGCGCAGGGCCAGGATCTCGGCCCGCTTTTTCGGATCGGCGACCGTGTAGCGTCCATCGGCGCGTGCGGTAATCTGGTCGGCATAGGCCTTCAGGCCATGCTGCGGTCCGGCCTTCTTGACCGTTTCCAGCCAGGTCGATTCGATGAATTGAAACAGGCCGGTGGCGCTCGATGTGGGCGCCTTGGCATGGGGCTTCATGTTCGATTCGCGGATCGCCGTCTTCAACAGATAGTCGAACGGCGTCCCCGTCGCCGATGACGCAGTATGGAACGCCCGTTCGATGCGGGCGGCGATCGATCCCTGTCCGGACACCTTCATGGCCTTCTCCACGCTGGCCAAATGGTTATCGACGGGTTAACGATCGCATCATTGTGGTTAAGGAAGCGTAAAGCCGGCGCCCGGCGGCGCTGCGTAGTGTGCACGGAGGTGGATATGCCAGGACTATACCTGGAGGATTTCGAGGTCGGCAGCGTGATCGAACACGAATTGCGGCGGACGGTGACGGAAGCCGACAATATGCTGTTCTGCAACATGACGCTGAATCCGCAGCCCCTGCATATCGACCATCATTTCTGTGCGACCGAGACCGATTGGGGACAGCCGCTGGTCAATTCGCTGTTCACGCTGGGCCTGATGATCGGCATTTCCGTCAACGACACGACCATCGGCACGACGATCGCCAATCTGGGCATGGGTGACGTCAAGTTTCCCAATCCGCTGTTTCATGGGGATACGATCCGGGTGACGACCGAAGTGCTGATGGTGCGCGAATCGGCGTCGCGGCCGGATGCCGGCATCGTCGAGCTTGAGCACCGCGCCTACAAGCAGGACGGCAAATTGGTGGCGTCGTGCCGGCGCCAGGCATTCATGAAGAAGAGGCCGGCTTAGATTATGAGGTCATTGTTATTCGTGCCTGGCGACAGCCAGCGTAAGTTAGAGAAAGGTCTGGGTTCGCAGGCCGATATTATTCTCATCGACCTGGAGGATTCCGTCGCGCCATCGGCGAAGCAGGACGCACGGGAGATGACCGCGGCGTTTTTGCGCGAGGTGATACCCAGTGCCGATCGGCCGAAATTTTATGTCCGGGTCAACGATCTTTCCACCGGGCTGACGGAGGCCGATCTCGACGCAGTGGTCGCGGCCGGGGCGGAGGGGATCTTACTACCGAAGGCCCTTGCCGGGCGCGACGTGACCGAGCTCGACGCCATGCTGGCGGTGCGCGAGGCGACCCATGGCCTGGAGGACGGGGTGACGCCGATCCTGGTGATCGCCACCGAAGCCGCCTCGGCCCTGTTCACGCTGGCAAGCTTTACCGGCTGCAGCAAGCGGCTTGCAGGCCTCGCCTGGGGGGCGGAGGACCTGTCGGCGGATTTAGGCGCCGCCACCAATCGCGACGAGACCGGCGCTTATACGGAGCCTTTCCGGCTCGCCCGCAACCTGGCGCTGGCGGCCGCGGTGGCCGCGCAGGTGACGCCGATCGATACCGTCTACACCAATTTCCGCGATCTCGACGGCCTGCGCGCAGAATCTGAGATCGCCAAGCGCGACGGCTTCACCGCCAAATTCGCCATCCACCCGGCGCAAGTCCCGGTCATCAACGCCGTCTTCACCCCGTCGGCGGACGAGATCGCCCATGCCAGGCGGATCATCGAGGCCTTCGCCGAGGCCGGCGATGCGGGGGTCATCGCGATGGACGGGGAAATGCTCGACGTGCCGCATTTGAAACGGGCGGAGCGGATGCTCGCGCGGGCGCGGGATGCGGGGTGAAGAGGTGGGGAAGCATAATCGCCATCGGTTTGGCGCAATTCGGCTCTTTGCTGCGCCAACCGAGCATAGTTGGAAAATATGTATGTCAAATTCATTCTGCCCGCTCTAACGGAGGCGAAATCACCCTTTCGGCGGCCAATTAAATATTCGCTGTTTCCACCACTTGGTCTGGCAACGCTTGCGGCGTTTTTGCGTGACGATGACGAGGCGCGGATCGTCGACGATCATGTCCAGGTGCTTGCGACCGATGACAGGCCGAACCTGGTAGTGATCCAGGCTTACATCACCAATGCCTATCGCGCTTATGCATTGGCCGATCACTATCGCAGCATGGGGTGTTTCGTTGCGCTCGGCGGATTGCATGTAACGGCTTTGCCAGGGGAGGCGGCTGCTCATGCGGATGCGATTTTCATCGGGCCGGCGGAGCCGACTTTCCCGCGATTTCTCGAAGATTTTCGCAACGGAGAGGCGGCATCCCGATATGTTTCAGGCAAGGATCGCACCATCCAGGACCTGCCGCCGATTCGCCGCGACTTGATCGATCGGCGGCTTTACCTGGTTCCCAATTCCATCGTCGCCACACGCGGATGCCCGCATCATTGCGCCTTTTGCTACAAGGACGCGTTCTTTGAGGGCGGGCCGGGCTTCTATGCTCAGCGGGTCGACGAAACCTTGCGAGAGATTGAACGGTTGCCGGGCCGGCATCTTTATTTTCTTGATGACCATCTTCTGGGAAATCGCCGATTTGCTGAGGGCCTATTCGACGGAATGAAGGGAATGAACCGGTTATTTCAAGGTGCGGCGACCGTTGATTCTGTCCTGCGCGGCGATTTGATTGAAAAGGCGGCAGCGGCTGGATTGCGCAGTCTGTTCGTTGGATTTGAGACTTTCAGCCCGGAGAACTTGCGCGCCAGCAACAAGAAACAGAATCTCGCCCGCAATTATGCGGCGGCGGCCAGGCGGCTCAGCGATCTGGGCATCATGATCAATGGTTCCTTTGTCTTCGGCATGGATCATGATAGCGCTGATGTGTTTGACCGCACAGTGGACTGGGCCCTGGATAATGGCATCACCACTGCGACATTCCATATCCAAACGCCGTATCCGGGTACCCGGCTTCATCGGTCGCTGCATGACCAGGGCCGCATTACCAGCACTGACTGGGACCTTTACGACACCCGCCATGTGGTCTATCGGCCGGCATTGCTAAATCCGAGTGAATTGAAGGTCGGCTATGACCGCGCCTATCGGGATTTCTATTCCTGGCGTAATATCGGCCGCGCGGCGCTGACCCATGATAGTCTGAAGCATCAGGCGAAGCATTTCTTCTATGCCGCAGGATGGAAGAAATTCGAGCCGGCATGGGATCTTATCATCAAGACCCACAATATCGCCAAAACGACACCGTTACTGGAGGCGGTGCTGTCGAAAGTGAGCAGGGCGCCGGAGGACGCTGCGGCGAGGGACGCCTTGGTGAAGGATGGACTTGAGAGCGTTTAAGCGACTAGTCACACTACACGACTCCGTGTCTGATTGGTTCTGATTTGACGCGTTTCCATGTGTCTTCCCAGACGTCTGCGGCTCTTTTGGGATTTTGTATGATCCAGTGTCTGAGGGTGTCGAACCCGACCCGGAACCAGGATTTTCGTCTGTAGCCGTGGCTGGCCCTTTTGATGTGTTTGCGTCCCATCCGCCGGCTTGCGGTGATATGCGACCAGACGATGGAAAGCGCGACCGTGGCGATCAGCAGCGACAGCTTTCCCGGGTCGGTCATCCTTGTGTCTTCCAGATTGAGGCCGCGCGTCTTGCTGTCGGCGAACAGGCATTCGATCTGCCAGCGTTTTCTATACAAGCGCAGGCCTCTTTCAGGCGGCAATGTTGTCGCCACGATGAGCAGTGACCGGTCCTTGTCATTGAGCCGCTTGGCGGCAAACCAAATCTTGGCCGATGGGCTTTGGCGGCTCCCGGCGAACCAGCCCTGATGGGCCGCTGCCCGCTTGCCGCCCCGATGCTTCTTGAACAAAGAGGCCAGGCTCACCAGCCGCCCGTCGGCCAGGCGCACAAGCTGGCTCTCCTTGACGCGGATGGCAAACGGGATCCGGAGTTGGCCAAGGAAATCAAACCATTGACGGCCGATGAACTCACGGTCAGCAAGCAGAACATGGATCGAGCCGGCATCGATCAGGCGCAACATCCGCCGCATCAAGGCCACCCGGTCGGCCAGATTGCTGGTGCCGGCCCGGTCCAGGACGGTCCACATGAGGGGCACCCTGACCCGGCGCCCGACAAGGCACAAAACCAGCAGATTGATGTGCGTCCGGCCGATCTTCCAATTGGTCCGGTCCAGGCACAACGTATAGGGCGGCTTGGTGCCGGCCAAGGCCAACAGGGCACCGGCAAGCCAATCGCCGTCAATCCTCACATATTGGAAGAACCGCTGCAGACGACGATAATTGGAGGCAATCTGCGCCCCACCATCAAAGTGGCCGGCAATATGGGTCAGGTTCACCGTGCGCGCGCAAATACAGCCGATGATCAGCGTCGCAAAGGTCTCAAGACGGCTCTTGCTCAGATCAAGATGGCGCGATAGCGTTAAAACGAGAGTGTCGGGAAGACCGGACATCAAAGGATCCTTTTTTGGCGATTAGAATCCTTCAATGAACCTGATTCTCGACCTCTCAGCCATCACTGTCGTGTAGTGTGGCGACTAGTATAATTTATCGCGTAACGTGCTCCAAATATTAGATCTTTTTCAATTCATGGCGATTCAGTTCCACATCCTTTCGGCAAACGGCATCTTAACGGGCGCTCTTCGTGACAGGCTCCAAGCGGTGCTTGATGACGGTGCCAGGCGCTGCGAAGAGATGCTCACACTTGCCGATATCGACATCGTCGTCATGAATGCGCCCCGCAATGTCATTCCGCGTATCGGGGTCAACGGATACTCCTATGATGCCCAACAGATCCTGATCTCACTCGATCACCAGCACGACCATCTGAATGCGCGCTTCGACAGCGCCGTCCGGTCAATTCTTGCCCACGAATTGCATCACTGTGCCCGTGCCCATGCGCGCGGCACCAGCCACGGGCGGACCTATGGCGGCAGCCTGGTGGCGGAGGGACTGGCTTGTTGTTTCGAGGAGGAGATCGGCGAGCCGACGCCGTTTTACGCAGTAGAATGCCGCGGTGACGCTCTGAAGCGATTTTCGCAGAAGGCCAAGGTCCACTTGGAGGCCAAGCACGGGACGCTGCCCGGCAATTGGTATGACTGGATGTTCGGACGGATGTCAGACGATCCCGAATTTCCCTATCAATGCGGATATTCCACCGGCTATGCGGTTGTTCGCAGTTGGCTCGACGCCACCGGCAACACGGCGTCATCGGCCGCCGG
The DNA here is from genome assembly GCA_965224185.1 of Rhodobiaceae bacterium. GTDB lineage: Bacteria > Pseudomonadota > Alphaproteobacteria > Rhizobiales. The sequence continues at coordinate 4,245,895 of OZ245042.1, forward strand.
CATCGATGAGGCGGATGTGCTTCAGGCCTGGGTCTCTGGTCGAATTGCGCCGTTCGACGGGTGATTTTTTGACTTTCGGTCGGCGCATATAGCTGGGTGCACCCAATAACCCCAAGGCCGATAGGTTTTCAGGAGGCTTCAGCCATGACGAAGCGGGCCATCATACCGCCGGGCGCCGGCACTGCGGTGGAACAGTTGAAACTATCACCGGCCATCGTCTCGGGCGACCACGTCTTCCTGACCGGCATGACCGGTAGCGATGGTGCGGGCGTCATGCCGACGGACCCGGAAGTTCAGTTCCGCAGCGTTTTCAACAAGATCGGGCAGGTCTTGGCCGAGGCTGGCCTGACATTTGGTGCGGTCGTCGAAATGACGTCCTACCATGTGGGCCTGCGGGAGCATTTCGATCTTTTCAACGCCGTCCGCTGCGACTACGTGGAAGCGCCTTTTCCGGCATGGACGGCGGTGGAGGTGGCCGGCCTCAGGCGCGAGGGCGCGCTCGTGGAAATCCGTGTGATTGCCAGTCTCGACATGGATGATTGATCCGATCGCGCACCCCCTAAGCCGTCTTCGGCCGGCGCATCACGAAGGGTTTGTCCACCGCCGCATATTCCATGTAGCCGAGCCTTGCGATCGGCTTGATCCTGGCCGTGTCGACCAGGCCGTCGGTGAGGGCGTCGTCGTCGATATAGATGCCGATCACCTGGCCGAGCGCCATGTGGTAGCGGCCGGGATTGCCGTTTTTGTCGGTGAGTTCGACCGTGCGCAGGTAGATGCATTCGAGCGCCACTGGGCTTTCGCCGACCCTTGGCGGCTTGACCAGCCGGCTCGGCGCCGGGGTCAGGCCGGCAATGTCGAATTCGCTCTGGCCCGGTGCCGCGGGTGCCGACGTGGCGTTCATGGCGTCGCGCAGGTCGAAGGTGGCCAGCGAACAGACGAATTCGCCGGTGGCTTGCGCGTTGTTGAGCGAATCCTTGTAGCCGTCGGAGGAAAACAGGACGATATGGGGATCGTTGCTGACGCCGTTGAAGAACGAATAGGGCGCCAGATTGGGATTGCCGTCCTCGTCAAGGGTGGAAATCCAGCCGATCGGCCGGGGCGCGATCAGCGACTTGAACGGATCATGGGGCAATCCATGTCGGTTGGTGACGGCGTCATAAAACATGGTCTCTCCGGTGGCTGATGGCGGGGTAGCGGGGATGGGGCCGGAGCCTAACCCGGCCGCCATTCGGTGATCAACTCCGCGACCACCGGCCGGGGGCGCTCAAAGGGCGGTTCGGTGGGCGTGCCGATATGGATGAAGCCGGCGAATTGCTCGCCCGCCCGCCGGCCGAGATAGGCGGCGGCCTCGTCGTCGAAGGCGAACCATTCGGTAATCCACTGGCCGGCAAAGCCATGGGCGTGGACCGCATGCAACAGGTTCATGCAGACCGCGCCGGCGGAAAGCTGCTGCTCCCAGACCGGGATCTTGGGATGGATCGCCGCGGTGCTGACCACGCCGACGACCAGCGGCGCCCGGGTGAAGCGGGTGCGCTCCTGTTCCAGGCGTTGCGGGTCGGCATCGGGTTCCCGCGCGCGCCACAGAGCGTCCAGATAATCGCCGATCCGCGCCCGGCGGTCGCCCTCATAGAGGATGAACCGCCATGGCGCCAGCTTGCCGTGATCGGGGACCCGGGCGGCGATCGTCAGCATGGCGAGCACATCGGCCCGATCGGGCGCCGGATCGCCGAGATTGACTGCCGGAATCGAGCGGCGGGACTGCAAGTGATGCAAAAGGTCGGCCATAGGGGATATAATCCACGGTCGCGGGTCTTGTTAAGACTTGAATTTGCCACGGTTATTGGGGATCAAAAGCAATGCGCGGCTTTATTTACGGATTCGCGGTCCGGTTTGTCCACCGGATGCGGGTCCCATGAAGGAAAATTGATCGGTGATCGGGAACCGTTTGAGAGTGTTATCGGGTGTGGGGGCCAAAGCGGTGTTCGTGATCGCCCTGGCCCTGGCTATGGGCGTTTCCGGCCTTTGGTCCGCCGGGCCTGTCTTGGCGCAAACGGCTGAAGAAAGTTCCGGCGGCGGGCTGCCTGTTCCCCGGCCCCGGCCAGCGGATTTCGGCGCCGCCAAGCCCGCAGAAAATACGGACGCGGACGTGCCGATCGAGGCGCTCGACCTGACGGCGCCGCTGCTTGGCCGGGCAACGCCTTATGCGCCACCGCCGGAGGCGGCCATCAGCCTGCCGGAGGCGGCTACCGAATCGGCGCTCTATCTGGTCGCCAAGCTGGAAGAGGCGGGCAAGCCGATCAATTCCGGCCTGGTGTGGCGGGTGTTCAAGGAAACTGCGGCGGCGAATGGAAAGTTGGAAATGGTGGCGACCGCCACCGGCGGCGACGCGGAATTCCGGCTGCAGACCGGGTCCTATCTGGTTCATGCCGCTTATGGGCGGGCAGGCGCCACGTCGCGGGTCACTGTCGGCAGCAAATTGCGATCCGAAACCCTGATCTTGAATGCCGGCGGAATCAAGCTGGAAGGGGTGATCGGCCGGGACGTGGCGATCGAGCCGGAAAACCTGTTTTTTGATATCTTCGCCACCGAGTCCGACGATACGAATGGCGGGAAGCTGATTTTGAAGGATGTGAAGCCGGGGCGGATCGTGCGGCTGAATGCGGGGACCTATCATGTGGTCAGCCGTTTCGGCGCTGTGAATGCGGTGCGTCGCGCCGATATCCAGGTCGAGGCCGGCAAGCTGACGGAGGCGACGATCTTCCACGAGGCGGCGCGCATCACGCTCAAACTTGTCGCCGAGCTTGGCGGCGAGGCGCTTGCCAATACGTCCTGGACCGTGTTGTCGCCGGGCGGTGACGTGGTGGTGGAATCGGTCGGCGCCTTTCCCGATTTCGTGCTTGCCGAAGGCGATTATTCGGTGATCGCCAAACATGCCGGCACGGTCTACAACAAAGACTTTTCGGTGGAAGACGCCCGCGACCGGGAAGTGGAAGTGCTGGCAAAGAAGATCCGCAGCCAGTAACCGCCCGACCGGCTCGCGTGGCCGGAGATTTCGCAATCTATTTGGTGACCAAACCCTTGGCAATTGCTTGTGCGACATCCGGGCAAGGCCCGGAATTATCGACCATTTTCGATTTCCTTGATTGAATTATGGAATTGATATCCCTGTGAAATAATCAGAAATTGCGAGAAACTTCTCGTATTACTTAATTTTCCATAATACATCGTACGTGTTGAGTATTATTATTACGTAATATAACGTATAAATATTTTGCATTGATAAACAGAATATAAGGACTAAGGGCCTATATTCTTGACTTTGAGGGGCTTTTCTTCAGGAGTTGAATGGGATGCATGGGCCGTTTTGGTCGTCGAAAGGACGATTGCGGGCGGTAATCGCCGGCGGCGTGGTGTTGTCAATCGTCTGTTACGTGGCCGTGTTCTTGGCCCGGCAGACCATTGACGGCCTGCTGCGTGCCGAAGCGGAGACCGCGGCGCTTGCCTGGGCGAATTATCTGTCGGGCCAAATGGACGATCTCGACAGGGTGCTCGAAGGCCATCGGCCATCCAGGCGCAGCGCCGAGCTTCTTGAAGGGGCGCAAAAGATCGGCACCGTCTTCCTGTATAAACTTTTCGATGCCGATGGCCGCCTGCTGTTCGATTCCAACGCGACGGCCAAAGACGGGTCCGGCAGTGATGACCTTTCGAGCCGTCGTATAAAGTTCAATGCGGTCATCCACCAGGGAAGGCCCTACATCGTGACAAAGGATGGTCGGCGCAAGCTGGACCGGCCGGATCTCTACTCGGAAGCCTATCTGCCGGTTTTTCGCGATGGCCGGCTGAAGGGTGTCTTCGAAGTCAGCCTCGATGTCTCGTTGATGGCGAAGCGCTTCAAGAGCGCGGTCATGGGCCTTGGTTCGGCACTGCTGATCGTGATTCTGACCGTTGGCGGCGTGCCCGGCTATATGTGGCTGCGGTCAAGCTACCACCGGCAGGTCGATGAACGGGTGCGCTTTCTGGCGTTTCACGATCCGCTGACGGAACTGCCCAATCGCGATCATTTCATCAACAGCCTGCAGGATCTATTGGCGGTGCCGGGGCGCAGTTATGCGTTGCTCTATGTGGATATAGACCGGTTCAAGGAATTCAACGATACGCTTGGGCACCATGCCGGCGACGATCTGTTGCGCACCGTCGCCGAAAATCTGCGGGCGGTGGGGACACAGGACAAATTGGTGGCCAGGCTTTCCGGCGACGAATTCGCCATCGCCAAGCGCGTCGACAGCCACCGGGAAGCCCACGAAATTGCCGAGAAGGTGATGCGCGCTTTCGATCAGATGCAATCCATCGGCGAACAGACTTTGCGCACCAGTTGCAGTATCGGCATTGCGATGGCCCCCGATCACGCCAGCACGAGCAACGATCTGATGCGCTGCGCCGATATGGCGCTTTATGAATCCAAGCGCAGCGGCCGGTCCTGCTATCGCATGTTCGACAGTGTCTACGAGGATCAGATGGTGCGCCGGCGGGTGATCGAAGACAAGGTGGCCTGGGCGATTGCCAATGACCGGCTGGAATTGCAATTGCAGCCCGAATATGAAACCCGATCGAGGCTGCTTGCCGGTTTCGAGGCACTGGTCCGCATCCGGTTGGAGGACGGATCGCTGATGGGGGCCGGCGAGTTCATCCCCGTTGCGGAGGAAACCGGGCTGATCATCAAGATCGGCGAATGGGTTTTAAGGCGCGGTTGCGAAATTGCCGGACAATGGCCGGACCATCTCAGCCTTGCGGTCAATCTGTCGCCGAAGCAATTGCAGCCCGACAATCTGCCGGACCTGGTCGGCCAGATCCTGGCCGAGACCGGCATGTCGCCGCGCCAACTGGGACTGGAGATCACCGAAAACACCCTTTTGGAAAATTCCGACACGGTGATTACCCAGTTGAAAAGCCTGAGCGATCTGGGCGTGCAGATCATCGCCGACGATTTCGGGACCGGTTATTCCAGCCTCAGCCATCTGTGGCAATTACCGTTCAGCAAAGTCAAGATCGACCGATCATTCGTCATGCGCATGGAGGAAAACCAACTGGCAAACGACATCACCGAGGCGACCATCGGTTTGTGCCATGCCCTCGGCCTGCAGGTCACCGCGGAGGGGGTGGAAACATTGGAACAGGCCAGACGTCTGGCCGATTACAAATGCGACCGCCTGCAAGGCTTCCTGTTGTCCAAGCCGATGAGCATTGCCGACGCGGCCGGGGTCATCGCAATGGACGTCAAGGCGCGCGTGGACCTCGCGACCGCCGCGCAGCGCGACAATCGGGCCGCCGGTTAATGCATGTTGTGTTCGGTCGGGTTCAATTTGAACCGTGAAACAAACAATTCCCGCAAAAGCGGGAATCCAGGGTAACAAGCAAATGCCGGTGGGTTTTTGGCCCTGGATTCCCGCTTTCGCGGGAATGACTGTGATGTGATTGGTGAATCCATTTTTCCTGCAACACGCGTTAGGTGCGAAACGGGCGGGGGCGCTGCTGACAGGGAGCTGCCTTTCGCACTCGCCCACCGGACGGGCAAGGATCTCTGGATGAAGGCATGCAGGTGCGGAAGCGCGGCTTCATGAGCGTTGCGTCCTTTCAAACCGTGAGCGACCTTGCCGCCGGCGCCTTAAGGAGTTGCTCTAGTATCCGCAGGCCACGTTGGACACGCTCCTGGTCGGGTTCGTGACTGAGGCAGAGCCGGACAGCCTCGTCGGGCGCCTGGCCTGGATCGACCGCGAATTCGCGCGCTTCGGAAACAAGGACGCCTTTTTTCTGCGCGGCCAGACGAAACGCATCTGCCTGCCAGCCGGACGGGAGCGGAAGCCACAGATGAAGGCCATGCGGGTCGCCGACGATCCGGTGGCCCGCAAGCGCCGATCGGGCCAGGCGCTGCCGGTTTGCGGCGTGCGTGCGGTGCGCTTCAATGAGGACCTCAGCCTCTCCTGCCAGAATTAACCGCGATGCGACCTCGACCGTGAGGGGCGGGGTCATCCATGTCGTCAGATTGACCGCGTGCCGTAGGGCCGGCGCCATCGCCGCGGGCGCGCGCAGAAATCCGACGCGCAGCCCCGGCGCCAGACATTTGGAAACGCTGGTCGCATAAATAACACGCTCAGGATCGTCCGCGGCCAAGGGGTCCGGAGGATCAGATTTCAGAAGCCCGAAAACATTGTCCTCGATAATGAATAGGTCGTGACGCCGGGCGACATCGAGAATGGCCGCGCGCCGATCAGCCGGCATTGTGCGGGTTGTGGGTACATGAAGCGTTGGGATCAGATACAACGCCTTCGGCGCCGCCTGCCGGCAATGGCGGGCAAGGTCGTCGGGGCAGAGGCCATCGGCGTCCATCGCGACGGCGGTTATCCGCAATCCGAGGCGCTCGGCCATGGCCTTGACCGGCATATAGGTCAAGGATTCCATCAGCAGCAAATCGCCGGGCTGACACAGCGCGGATAAAGCGCAGAAGAGCCCGTGTTGCGCTCCACTGGTGATCACGATCTCGTCCGGACCGGCGTCGACCCCGTACAGGCCGAGCCAGCGGATCGCGGCCTCGATATGGCGCGTGAGATCCGCGCTCATTTGGTAGTCGAGTAGCGCCGGCAATCCATGCCCGCGGCCGATCTCACCAAGGGCGCGGCAAATATGTGGCTCCGCGAGACCAGGCAATGGCAGGTTGCGCGACAAGTCGATCGGGCCTGAAGACGGGCGGTGCAAATCGCCGACCGGCTCGCCTTGAAGTCCGGGCGCCATCGCACGGACGAACGTTCCGCGGCCAACTTCGCCCCGCAACAGCGCCCGCTTCACGCCTTCCGCATAGGCGCGGCTGGTTGTGTTTGGCGACAGCTCAAGCAGATATGCCAGTTCGCGGTGCGGCGGCAATTGGGTGCCGATCGCCAGCCGTCCGCTCGCAATATCGTCGGCCATCGCCTCGACGATTTGCAGGTATTTCGGTCCACGGCGACCGCCGAGGTCGGGCAGCCAAATTGCCATCAGGGCAATGATTTCCTTGCACGCGCCAATTCAAAGATGCAATTAACAGATCAATCAATGCAATAAATCTTTGAGCAATGCAATGTCAGAAGCATCTGTATCGCGTGGGATCGCGCTTGCCTGTGTGTGTCTGGTTCTTCTTGGAACGATGCCGGTTATCTCAAACAGCCGGCCGGAGGGCGTGGATGCATTGGCTTTCGCCGTTGCCTTGTCTGTCTGGCAGGTCATCTTCGCCGGGCCGCTTTTTGCATTGGAACTGCGCGGGCCGAACAAGGGCATCGTTGACGCCGGCATCGCGCCGCGTGAACGGCGGCGTATGTATCTTGTGGCGTTGCTGACCGGCGGAATATTCGGACTGTCAACCTACCTCTACGTTCTCGGAGTGGAGAAGGCCGGGGCGGTTAATGCGGCAATCGCCATTCAGGCCTACCCGCTTTTTGCGATTCTTTGGGAAAGCCTGTTTTTGAAGCGAAAGAAAACCCTGGTCGAACTGGCGCTGACCGGACTGCTTATTCTGACACTTTACTTTCTCGGCACGGGGGGCACGATGCGGCTGGCCGGATTGTCGCCCTGGTTTCTGGTCGCGCTCGGCGTGCCCTTCCTCTGGAGTATCGCCCATGTGATAATCAAGGAGGAGCTTGGACGCACGCCGATCACTCCGACGCAGGTGACCTTCTTCCGCGTCGCCATATCGACGGCCTTTCTGGCGATCGTCTTCGCGATATCCGGCGGTGCGGCGCCTTGGATGACATTGGCGGACATATTGCTGCAGCCAACCTCGATCCTCATGGGGCTGGTATACCTTCTGGAACTGATCGTCTGGTTCCACGCCGTCCGCTCGATCGACGTCTCTTTGGCAAGTTCCATTACAACGCCTTGGCCGGCGCTTACCATGGTGCTCGCCGCCATCTTCCTCGGCGATGCGATCGCACCCTACCAGGTGGTCGCACTGTTCGTTGTGATCACCTGCATCTACGGGCTCATGTGGGCGAGCCTTCGCAAGGCGCCGGCGCAGCCTTGAAGCATGTTGCGGTAAAAATGGATTCACAAGTCACACCACATAGTCATTCTCGCGCAAGCGGGAATCCAGGGCGGCGAGAAAATGCCGGTGTTTGTGGCCCTGGATTCCCGCTTGCGCGGGAATGACTGTTTCATAATTTTTGTACCGAGCCCGATTGAACGCAATAGGTATTAGCGGCCGGACGGTTGCCTGCGGCTGAGCGACAGGCAACCGTTTGATAGTCGTCGCTCATCGTCCCACTTCCCCCTTGTGATCGAACGACGCTCTAGCCATCCTCCGCCCGGCGGATATCCGGCGGCACGGCCTCGTCCGTCAGCGCGGTGATCGCTTCGCCGAGGGCCATCGATTTCTGCTCCTTGGAGCCGAGCCGGCGGATATTGACCGTCTCCTCGTCCGCCTCGCGCTTGCCGCAGACCAGGATCACCGGGACCTTGGCCAGCGAGTGTTCGCGGACCTTGTAGTTGATCTTTTCGTTGCGCAGGTCGGCCTCGGCGCGCAGGCCGGCTTTCTTCAGGGCGCTTAAGACCCTCTCTGCGTAATCGTCGGCGTCCGATGTGATGGTGGCGACGACGATCTGAACCGGAGCGAACCATAAGGGGAAATGGCCGGCATAGTTTTCGATCAGAATGCCGATGAAGCGTTCCATGGAGCCGCAGATGGCGCGGTGGATCATCACCGGCTGGCGTTTTTCGCCGTCCTTGTCGACATAAAAGGCGCCGAAGCGTTCAGGCAGGTTGAAGTCGATTTGGGTCGTGCCGCATTGCCAGTCGCGGCCGATGGCGTCGCGCAGCACATATTCAAATTTCGGCCCATAGAACGCGCCTTCGCCCGGGTTGACCCCGGTTTTTATGGCGCCGCCGGAGCGCTCGGCGATGGTTTCCAGCACGTTGGACATGATCGATTCCGCCCGGTCCCAGGCCTCGTCGGTGCCAACCCTTTTGTCCGGCCGGGTGGAGAGCTTGACGGTGATCTCCTCAAAGCCGAAATCCGCGTAGGTGGACAGAATCAGTTCGTTGATCTTCAGGCATTCATCGGCCATCTGCTCTTCGGTGCAGAAGATATGGGCGTCGTCCATTGTGAAGGCGCGCACCCGCAGCAGGCCGTGCAGGGCGCCGGACGGCTCGTAGCGGGAGCAGACGCCGAATTCGGCAAGCCGCACCGGAAGCTCGCGGTAAGAGCGCAGGCCGTTCTTGAAGATCTGCACATGGCCGGGGCAGTTCATCGGCTTGATGGCGAATTGGCGATCGTCCTCGGTCACCGTGGTGAACATGTTTTCCCGGTACCAGTCCCAATGGCCGGAGGTTTCCCAGAGCGCCTTGTCCAGGATTTGCGGCGCGGCCACCTCGTCATAACCGTCTGCCTCGACCCGCCGGCGCATGTAGTTCACCAGGTTCTGGAATATGGTCCAGCCCTTGGGGTGCCAGAAGACGACGCCGGGGCCTTCTTCCTGGAAGTGGAACAGGTTCATTTCGCGGCCGAGCCGCCGGTGATCGCGCCGCTCAGCCTCCTCCAGCATGTGGAGATAGGCCTTCAACGCCTTGTCGTTGGCCCAGGCGGTGCCGTAAATGCGCGACAGCATGGGGTTATTGGCGTCGCCGCGCCAATAGGCGCCGGCCACCTTCATCAGCTTGAAGGCGTTGCCGATCTTGCCGGTGGAGGGCATATGCGGGCCGCGGCACAAATCCAGCCAATTGCCCTGGCGGTAGATGCCGACCTCCTCGCCGTCGGGGATGGCGTCAATGAGTTCGACCTTGTAGTGCTCGCCCTGTTCGGCGAAATAGGCCTTGGCCCGATCCCGGTCCCAGACTTCGCGCGTAAAGGGCGCGTCGCGGCCGATAATCTCGCGCATCTTGGCTTCGATCTTCGGCAGGTCCTCGGTGGTGAACGGTTCGTCCCGCGCGAAATCGTAGTAGAACCCATTTTCGATTACCGGGCCGATTGTGACCTGTGTCCCCGGATAGAGCGCCTGCACGGCTTCGGCCATCACATGGGCGCAGTCGTGGCGCAGGATTTCCAGGCCGCGGGGATCGTCCTTGGTGATGATCTCGATCGCCGCACTGTCGTCGATCGGCGCCGACAGATCGGTGAGAGCACCGTCAAGGGCGACGGCAAGCGCCTTTTTGGCAAGCGATTTGGAGATGCTTTCGGCAATATCGCGACCTGTGATGCCGGGATCGAAATCACGCGATGAGCCGTCGGGGAAAGTCAGTTGGATCATAATGAACTCCTGCTCAGTCACTGCCTACGAGTGCAGGTAAGCGGATTGGATTTTGAAATCTCGACGGGCCGGCATATGGCCGATCGGCCGGCGAAGGTCAATACACCTAATTCATCCGCTTTTGACCGTCAGTCCGATTTCGAGGAGCCGGCCCGGGCAAACCGGCCTGGTCGTCGGACCTTATGAACATTACGATTGGCCGGTTGTCAGCGCGCAGTTATTAGGCAACGAGTTTTCGACCTGCCTGACCATGCCCTGATGAATTCAAGTATTTATCAGCGTATCAATCTGTATAAAAAGATAAACGGTAATAAGTAATAATACTTATAATATATTTCCGTTTCCATATTGGAATAATTTACAAGACTATTAGGATTTTATTTATGGAGCTACGTTAGAATACTATCTGCTATTGCCCGATTTCGACTTGGGTCGCGGCAATGGTTAACAAAAAACGAAGTTATTAACAGTGGCGGTGTGGTACTGATATGTTGTTACAATTAGCTACAAAAATCGGAAAGTTGGTTAAGTCCGAGCAGGGAAACGTGGCGATAATCACGGCGTTCTGTCTGGTGATGTTTGTCATGGTCGCCGGAACGGCGGTGGATTATTCGAATGCGGCTCGGCTGAAGAACGAAGTGCAGCTTGCTGCCGATTCGGCTTCGCTCGCAGGTGTTGCGTTTATCCGGGAGGAGAAGAACAAAGACTCCAGTGCGCAAATAGATCCAAATGACGTGAAAAAAACCGTCGAAAATTACCTGAACACGAATGCATCGGACTTAAAATTAATCGGCACGGAAATTAATGTCGATGTAAACTCCGGAAAAGTAGAAGTACGTTCAAGTAGCAATTATGATGCGGCATTTACTCAAATTGTGCCGGGTATGGACACAATCAACGTTGAGGCGGAAAGCAGCGCTGTCGTGGCGACGGGCAATACGGCGCTCGACCTGGTATTGGCCATTGATGTGACCGGCAGTATGACACCGATTATCGACGCGGTGAAAAACAATGCCAGAAATCTTGATAAAGATATCATGAGCGAATTGGAAAAGCGCGGCAGGAAGCTCGAAAGCGTCCAGATAAAGGTCATATTGTATCAGGACTTCTGGGTTGATATTCCAGGCGGGAGCACTGAGTTCAACGATCAACCGTTTGAAGTATCGCAAGTCTTCACCATGCCGGACGATCGGGCGGCATTCGACAATTTCATGGCTCCGAAGATTGGTGGAGATGGTGGCGATCTTGCCGAAGATGGTCTGGAGGCCGTGACGACGGGATTGCGCGCCGACTTTCCCAAACCAGAGTCGCAGAGCACCAACGTGTTGAAACTTGTGACGGTTTGGACCGATGCGCCGGCTATTCCGTTTGAGGACGAGCGGCATCGCACAGACCTTTTACCAACCAATGAACCAGGTCAAATATGGTATGTGTATCAGGATGAGCATGGCTGGACCGGAAAAGTAAATCCGCCGCCCTCTACCTATCCTCCCAACATGCCCAAATCGCTGGCCGAACTACAGGCTGAGTTCGGATCGGCCGGCGGTTCGGTTAAAATTGCTCTGATAACTCCGAACCAGTATCCGTGGTCGGAACTGAGATCCTGGGACCGCGTCCAATATGTTGACCATATCTATAACATTATGGGCGGTGCGGACACCTATCAGAACATGCTGGATTCCATTGTTGATAGCGTTTCCACGTGGGAAGGTCCGCCAAGGCTTATGAATTGAGCGTCGGATCATCATATCCACGGCGTCTAAAATAGAAAACCAAAGGCAGTAATTGATAGCTATTTGCCGGGTCGGACCGGCTCGTCGGCAAGACGCGGTGCGCCGCGGTTGCGGCGGGCCGGTCCGGCGCGCCTGAAGGATGTCGGCGCCGCACTATGAGAAATGCGGGCTGGCGAATTCGAACGATGCACTAGCTCTCGTTTTGCAGCGCCTCAACCATGGCATTTCCGGCGCCGGTCAATTCGTCGACGAGCGCCTGGCCGATTTCGCTGGAGCTGTCTCGGGCGTCCTCGCTCCATATGGCGCGGATGGCGAGCACGTGCTGGTCCAACAGGCGCTCCGCGACAGGGTCGCCTTGCAAACAATTGTCGAATAGGTTGCAGAAGCTGGCCGCCACGTCGCCGGCCAGGGGATATCCGAGCGTGGCGGCGGATCCTTTCAGATCAATGGCTGCTCGATAGAGATCTTCCTTGATCTGATCGGTGAAGCCGTCGGATTTCGCCCGCTGCCAGGCATCGGCCAGGCACCGGACCTCGTCGCTCATCCAGTCGCCGAAATTATTTTCGAGCCGCGCCACGGCTGCTTCGGCCTCGGCGACGAGATCGCGCTTGGCATCCTTGCCGGTCAGTTCGCGGACTTTCGCTTTAAGGGAGTGGGGCGGTGTCAGGGTCTCGAATTCATCCGAGTCCGGCGGTATGATGTCATCCATGATCGACATTGGTTCCGTGTCCATCGCCCGGTACGCGGCCTGGTCCAAATATCCCGTGCGGCGATTCCGATCTGCCCGAAACCAAATTCCGTCCGGGCAGATACCGCCGCGCGGGAAATCGTATCGATAAACGGTAAACAAGAGATTGCGCTGCCCGGTCGCAGGCAGTTCATTGGATCACGGGCCGGCTGATCCGGTCCGGCAGCGGTCTTCGGTGGTTTTCAAGAGACAGTCCACCAGGTCACGGGCAACTTGGTGATCGTTGCCGCGGGCATCCTGCGCATGGATCGCCCGGATGGATTGAACGTGGTGGCCGATCAGGGCCGCCGTGGTTCCGTCGACATCATCGACAGTGGTTATGAGGGTGCACAGGCTGGTGGCCGCTTCACCGATCAAGGGAAAGTCCAGCGTTGCCGCCAGTCCCTTGATGGAATGGGAAGCGTTGAACAGGCTTTGTTGCTCCGAACTGCCGTACGCGGCGCGATCGGCCTCGGTCCAGGCTTTTATCAGGGTTTCAATCTCGCCGTTCATCCAGGCGGTGAAATTACCCGACAGTCCGGCAAGGGCCTTTTCGGCCCGCGCCACCGGATCCGTATAGGCATCTTTGCCGGTCTTTACGGGTGCCTTGTCCCGTAGATCAATCGGCGGACCGGGCAGACCGTTGCCCTCCACATCAGACATTTGCCGCATCTCTAAAACGAGGCCAGACCGCCTTTGAGCGCGTCTGGTTTGATTACCGTGCTACCGGTGTATTGATAAAAAAGATTGCTTTCAATTCAGTGAATGAAACGACGGGCGTGCGGGTCGCGGTTGGTATGCTAGGCGTCGGACACTAGTACCGGAATTGCTCGTTCAGGATCCGCTCATCCCAACTGTGATCGGAATCGAACATGATCAGGCTCTCGGCGGTTTCGTCCTCGTGGATGTCGACGGTTTGCACGCGCCGAATATCGGTGTGGTCGGCGGCCGCGCCGACCGGGCGCAGGGCGGCATCCAGGACGTCGATGCGCACCCGGGAGCGGTTGGGCAGCAGGGCGCCACGCCAGCGTCGCGGGCGAAAGGCGCTGATCGGCGTTAGCGCGAGAAGCGGCGCATAAATGGGAATGATCGGTCCGTGGGCCGACAGGTTGTAAGCGGTACTGCCGGCGGGGGTTGCCACCAGCACGCCGTCGCAGATCAGTTCATCCAGGCGCACGCGGTCGTCGATCGATATGCGCAGCTTCGCCGCCTGGTGGGTCTGGCGGATCAGCGAGACCTCATTGAAGGCACGGGCTTCGTGGCGATCGCCCTCGGTATCGGTGACGGCCATGTGCAGCGGATGAATGGCGGTCACTTCGGCCGCGGCCAGGCGCTCGGGCAGATCGTCCTGGTGGAACTCGTTCATCAGAAATCCGACGGAGCCGCGATTCATACCGTAGATCGGTTTGCCGGTATTGATGAATTGATGCAGCGCCTGCAGCATCAGGCCGTCGCCGCCCAGCGCGACAATGATATCCGCGTCGGCGGGATCGCAAAGGCCGTATCGTGCCTGCAATTGCTCGCAGCCTTTCCGGGCTTCCCGGGTCGGGCTGGCCATGAAGGCGATTGAGGGAGTATCCGTTTTCATTGCCGGCGGCGCCATTTGATTGGGTCGAAATCCGAAGACCGTTCCGACTATCATGCCTGCCGGTGGATGCCAATTGGGCGATGGTGGCGCGGATGTCGAATTCGGAAGCCTTGCAGGCGGTAATGGTCTTGGCCAATTTTCCCGACCGGGAGCAGGCCCTGTCGGTAGCGGGTGGGCTTGTGGAGGCCCGTCTGGCGGCCGCGGTCAATGTCATGGCCGACCATGAGACCGTCTATCGATGGCGCGGGAAAATCGTAACGGGGCGTGAGGTGCAATTGGCGGCGAAAACAACCGGGAAACGATCCCGGCAGGTGGTGGATTTCATTGAATCCGCTCACCCTTATGACACTCCGTCGATCGTGGTCGTGCCGATAACAAGCGGATCGGACTCCTATCTGCGATGGCTCGCTGGACAGGATTACACGTGTTAGATCAGTGCCGCGGCCGCGGCGACGCTGGACCACAAAACCAACGAAAAGCCGATCCCGGCAATATAGGCGTTGAGCTTGGAACTATTCGGTTTCCCGGTTTGACGTGACATAACGGATCTCCTGGTCGTCTTTTTCTGGGTGGAAGCAGGGGGCTTCCTGCAGGTTTCGACGCCAATGTCGCAGCCAACGACGCTGGCGGCTGTGACAGACATCACACATTTGTCGCTTCACCGGCGGGAAACGTTCAACGGGGCTTGGAGGGGCGCGGGGGGACGGCCTTTAAATAGGTGGCGATTGCCTCGCGGTCGGCAGCCGGCAGGGCGGCCATGTTCTCCTGCACGGCGGCCATGGTGCTGCCCAGCGAATCGAATTCCGGGGTGAAACCGGTCTCCAGGGCGTAGACGATATCCTTCTTGGTCCAGGCTGCGATACCGTCTTCGTGGGAGGTGATGTTGGGGATCTTTCCCTTGCCCTCCGGTGATGGGCCGCCGGCGAGCCAACGGGTATGGTCTATGCCGCCGAGCAGGGTGCGCGGCGTGTGGCATTCGCCGCAATGGCCCGGACCGGCCACCAGATAGGCGCCGCGATTATAGTCCGCCGACCGGTGTGGTGCGGGGCGGAATTCCTGACCGTCCAGGTAAAGCAGCTTCCAAAGGCCAAGACCGCGCCGCAGCCGGAAGGGCAGGGGCAGGTCGTGACCCGGCGATGGCTCCGCCGATTGCGGCAGAGTGTCGAGATAGGCCTTCAAGTCGATCAGGTCGGCAACCGGCATGCGCTGATAGGACGTGTAGGGGAAGGATGGGTAGTAATGGCGGCCATCCGGCGACACGCCGCGGGTCATGGCATTGATGAAATCGAGAATGCTCCAGCCGCCGATACCGGCATCCGGGTGCGGTGAAATATTCGGCGCGCGGAAGGTGCCGAAGGGGGTTTTCAGTTCCACACCGCCCGATAATGTCTTCTTGGCCTCGCCCTTGGCGCCGGGGGCGGCATGGCAGGACGCGCAGCCGCCGGCATGAAACAGGATTTCGCCGTTGGCCAGATTGGCCTCATGTTGGGGCAGGTCGTCGGCGGCCATCGTTTCAGGCCATGTCAGCCACCAGAAGGCGGCGAAGGCGATGGCAACAAGAGCCAGGATCCAGAATAACAGACGCCGGGACATAAGCAGGTAGGGTGGCCTAAACGGGTCGCATCAATAACGGGCCGGACGGCGCCGGCCGCGGCGAGTGTCGCAGTTTCGGTGTGCGCTGCCAAGAGCTGACGTTGCAGCCTGTGATGGCGGCGCCTTGTCTTGGCTACATTGTTTTGATGGCATGGGCGGCAACTGATTTGCAGCCAGTGGATTGACAATGACACTTCTAAAAAGGACAGCGCCGATTGCCGCCTTGTTCGGTATGTTGATGTTCGGATTGACGGATCGGCCGCAGGCTGCCGGCGACGTGCCGTTAAGCGATGCCGTGCACCGGTTGGTTGACTTTTCCGACAGTCCGATCGACTGGTTGGGACCGTTGAGCCCATGGCGCCCCTTTCTGCACCGGCAATTCTCAGAGGGGCTCGATAACGACCAGCGACAAATGTCGGAAACCTATCAATTCGCTGGCGCTTGCGAAGTGGTTATGAGTTTGGAATTGCAAGGGTTTCTGGCGCTTTACCCAAAACAGGCGGAAGATATCCTCGATCCAGGCGTCTTACGGGTTTTTGAAACGGAGATCGTGCCGCGGTTTTCCCATGCGCACCGGCGTTGCACAGCCCAGGCGACCTTGATTGCCATCCTTGAACCGGTGCGCCGGGCCTGGATCAGGCAGCCGGATTGGGGGATGATGGATGCGGGCGGCGTGACCCTGAGGCGTCCGCAATTATCCGCTGATGACCGAACATGGACCCTCTATCGCGGCATGCGGTCATTGGCGACGCTGGCAATGTGTGAATCCTATCGACCGGCTCTAAAGGACATTGTCGATTACATCGGCAACGGCGCGCTGGTTTTGCTGCCGCATCAGATGGCCGTGGTGAAGGCGGCGGCGCATCGGGCTGGCATTGAGACGGACAGGTTGGATTTTGTACTGAACGAATCCCTGTCCTATTGGGATCCGGTGGAACGGGCGCGGCTGGGCGGGTTAATCGATGCGACTGCAAGTGAAGGTCGACCAATGGCGCTTGCTGCTGCCGGAGAAAGATTGGACAATTTCATCTGTGGCCGTTAGGCAGTTCGCAATGCGCATCGGCCGTTGCAGCGGCAGTCAGTTCAAACCTTATCCTCCCAAGTTGGTATTCATAAGATGGAAGAATCCATACCCGAAGGCTTCGCCCCCTTCGGTGTCGATAAAGGCTTTGCCAATCATATCGGCCCGCTTTACTGGAAACTCTCAAGTGACGCGGCCGAAATGGGGTTCCGGGTTCTGCCGCATCACCTCAATCCGGCCGGTATCTGCCATGGCGGGGTGATGATGACCGTTGCCGATATGGCGGTGGGCTTCGCCGTGTGCTGGACACTCAAGGCGACCCAATTCCTGCCCTCGATCAACAACACGGTCGACTTCCTTGGCATGGCGCGGGAGGGTGACTGGCTGGAGACGAAAACGGACGTTATCAAAACCACCAAGCGTATGGGGTTCGCCCAAGGCGTGCTCAGCGGTCCTGACGGGGCGGTGATGCGCTTTAACGGCATCTGTAAAATCGCGAGCGCCAACGATCCGCGGTTTCAGTCGACTGATTTTGCGGCACAGATGCGAAACTTGTTTGCGGCCCATAGCTGAAGCGGCTCGCAATTTCTTGGACGATCGGTGCGCTGACCGCCTTTATCCCAATTCGGAGGCTATCGAAACGAACACTTTGGCTGTATGGGATAGGCAATACGAACCGACTTCGGGAGGTGATGATCTATGACACGGGAAATCGGACATTTTATCGGCGGCAAACACGTGGCCGGTACCAGCGGGCGTTTCGCCGACATTTACAATCCGGCGACCGGCGAGGTGGAGAGCCGTGTCGCGTTGGCCTCTGCGGAGGAATTGCGCGCGGCCGTGGAGAATGCGGCATCGGTACAGCCGGCATGGGCGGCGCAGAATCCGCAACGACGGGCGCGGGTGTTCATGAAGTTCGTCGATCTGTTGAACCAGAACATGGATGAACTGGCGGAATTGCTGTCGCGGGAGCACGGCAAGACCATCCCCGATTCCAAGGGCGACGTCCAACGGGGTCTGGAGGTCTGCGAGTTCGTCATCGGCGCGCCGCATCTGCTCAAGGGCGAGTTCACCGATAGCGCCGGACCGGGTATCGACATGTATTCGCTGCGCCAGCCGCTTGGCGTGGTGGCCGGCATCACGCCGTTCAATTTTCCCGCGATGATCCCGATGTGGAAGTTCGCGCCGGCGATCGCCGCCGGCAATGCCTTCATATTAAAGCCGTCGGAGCGGGATCCGTCCGTGCCGATCAGGCTTGCCGAATTGATGATCGAGGCCGGTCTGCCGGAGGGCGTCTTGAACGTGGTGAACGGCGACAAGGGCGCCGTCGACGCGATCCTCGACGATCCGGTGATCCAGGCGATCGGGTTCGTCGGCTCCACGCCGATCGCCGAATATGTCTATTCGCGCGGCTGCGCCAACGGCAAGCGGGTGCAGTGTTTCGGCGGTGCCAAGAACCACATGATCGTGATGCCCGATGCGGACATGGACCAGGCGGCGGACGCGCTGATCGGCGCCGGCTACGGCTCGGCCGGCGAGCGCTGCATGGCGATTTCCGTGGCCGTGCCGGTTGGCGAGGAGACCGCGGACCGGCTGGTGCAGACCCTGGCACCGCGGGTGGAAGCCCTGAAGATCGGCCCCTATACGGCCGGCAACGACGTGGATTACGGCCCGCTGGTAACCGGCGAGGCGATGACCCGGGTGCGC
The DNA here is from genome assembly GCA_965224185.1 of Rhodobiaceae bacterium. Lineage (GTDB taxonomy): Bacteria > Pseudomonadota > Alphaproteobacteria > Rhizobiales. Next base: position 4,264,529 of record OZ245042.1, read on the forward strand.
GGCCTGGTCGAACGGGGCATCGAGCAGGGCGCCGACCTGGTGGTCGACGGGCGCGATTTCACCATGCAGGGCTATGAGAACGGGTTCTTCATGGGCGGCTGCCTGTTCGATAAGGTGACGCCGGAGATGGATATCTATACCCAGGAAATTTTCGGACCGGTCTTGTCGGTGGTGCGGGCGGCCAATTACGACGACGCGATCGACCTGCCGATGAAGCATGAATACGGAAACGGGGTGGCGATCTTTACCCGTGACGGCGACACGGCCCGAGACTTTGCCTCGCGCATCAATATCGGCATGGTGGGCGTCAATGTGCCGATCCCGGTACCGCTCGCCTATCACACATTCGGCGGCTGGAAACGGTCGGCATTCGGCGACCTCAACCAACATGGCCCGGATGCGTTCCGCTTTTATACGCGCACCAAGACGGTAACGTCACGTTGGCCTTCGGGCGTCAAGGAAGGGGCGGAATTCGTTATTCCGACCATGAATTAGCGGGTTTGAAATGTCCCGATCGAGGGATCGCTTTCAAAGCACCGTGGTGTCATCCCGTGCGCATTGCAGCATGAAATGCTGCCATGCCGACACGGGATCTCGCCGTTGAAACCGAGCCCTTCGCTGCCAGATCCCGTATCTGCAGCGCATCACTGCGTGCTGCGCGGCGCACGGGATGACGCGGAGTGTTTCTGACGGAAGGTCGGAAGTCATAAGATAGATGAATTGAAACGAAATCTCGGCGGGCAGCGCTGCCTGCCGGGAACCTTCAAATCGCCCGAATCGGTCGCCTATATAATGGATATCGATAATTTCGCCGTGCCGATTGCAGCGCGGCACCGGTTGATTTGAAAGCGATTGATATCATGCATAGGATCATTCCTACTGTTTGTCTTGCCATGCTCATGATTTGGGCGCCGGGCGCTTGGGCCGGTGGCCCGGGAACGCCGCCGATGGGTCAGTCCGGAAATCCGATCGCTGTTAAAACCGCTGGTGCGGCCACCGACCTGAATTCGGGCGCCGCGGCGCAAATTCTGGCGCAAACACGTGCCCAAGGGCACATGCTGGTCATGGTGGGCATCAAGATCCGCATGCGTGACGAGGAAAACATGACCAGCGCGGAACGCAGCAAACAAGCGCGCAAACTGCGCCGGCGTCAGCAGGGGATTATCAATCGGGTGCTCGGCGACGCGGCCGGGCAGCGCCATATTCGGCGGTTCGAGTCGGTCGCTCACATGGCGATGGAAGTCAATGAGCCGGAAATGCGCCGCCTGTTGGTCGACCCGAAGGTGATTTCAGTGCACGCCCAGGTTCCCGCCGCGCCGGCCCTGCCGCAGGGGCTGTCACGACCGATGAATTAACGTGGGTCGCGGTAAAACCAACTGATCAATAAAACCACACCGTCATTCCCGCTTTCGCGGGAATGACAAATTCATGTGTCGTACCGAACCCGAATGAATTCACCGCCCTTGGTATTAGTGGAATTACTTCCCGGCAAATCCGTTCTGCATGTATTGAACAATCTGCCAGAGTTCCTTTTCGCTCAGCGAATCCTTGAAAGCCGGCATGTCGGTGGATAGCGCTTCGCCGCCCTCGGCAACCGCCCACATGAGATAACCGTCATCGGCCATGGGCATGCCGATCATCGACTGCAGTTCCGGCGGCTTCGGATCGAGGTCCGCGCCGGCCTCGCCGCCGCCCTTGCCGGCCGTGCCATGGCAGGAGGCGCAATTTTCAGCGAACAAGGCCTGTCCGGCTCTGGTATTTTCCGAATTGTTCTGCAACGGGTTGGCCTTGCCCGCATAGGCCGCGGGCAGGCCGTTCTTCATGAAATGCTCGTGGCGGACCGGATTGTGCTTGGGCCCATGGGCGAGGGCGATCGATGCCACCGCGGTAATCGCCGCGGCCGCGAGGACAGCTTTGCCGACCGTCTGATATGTCATTTCGGATCTCCTTTGCCGGCCAGATCATCCAATATGGGACAATCGGGTCGGTCGTCGCCGTGGCAGGCATCGACCAGATGGGAGAGCGTGGCGCGCAGGGTCTTCAACTCCGCAAGCTTGTCGTCGATGTCGCGAATACGAGCCTCGGCCATATGCTTGACGTCGGCACTGGCGCGGTTTTTGTCCTCGTATAATGACAGCAGCGCCCGGCAATCATCGATGGAAAATCCCAAGGTTCGGGCGCGCTGCAGGAACTGCAATTTGTGGACGTCGACCGAATCGTAATCCCGATAGCCGTTTTCCCGGCGGTCGGCGGTCACCAGACCGATATCGTCGTAATAGCGGACCGTCTTGACCGGCAGGCCGGATCGACCGGCGGCTTCTCGAATATTCATCCGTCAACCGTTTCGAACTGGGATGCGGCGATGTTGAAGCTTCCTGTTGCTGGAATGTCAAGTCATGTTCGTTGCCGGTGGGTGACGGGCCGTATCCGGCCTGGAAATTCGCGTTCAGCCGGCATACCCTTGCGTCCCGCGTTCAACTCGGTTTGGCGTTCATGAAGCCGATTACCCTGAACATTGACAGTATTTATGTGCCGGTGAAACGGCGCAAAACGCTCAGTCCGCCCGTCGTTGACGAAATCGCCGAAAGCATGTTGGAGATCGGCCAGTCGACGCCAATCCTGGTGCGCGCGGACGGCGATCGATACGTGCTGATCGAGGGGTTGCATCGATTAGAGGCCTGCCGGGCGCTCGGGGAGGCGACGATCATCTGCTATTTGGTGCAAGCGAGAAAACACTAAGGCCGACGGAGAGCGAGCCGGATCAAGTCCGCCTGTGATCGGTAAATTCGCGACAGCATCGGGGTTAACGCTTGTCTTCGACCGTCGTATTCACTAATCCACCTTTAATGAAAATTCGGCGGAGACATTCGGGGGGATGATATCCGAGCCTATGATTGCGCTTGATCAATTTGATTTCGTTGGAAATGGACTGGTCAGGCCGGGATGCGTATTGGCGCATCGGACCGGCCTGTTGTTTACGTCCGACTGGTCGGGAAACGGGGGCGTTGGGGCCATCCTGCCCGACGGATCCGTGCATCGGATCGAAGCAAAATCCGGGCGGCAGATGCGGCCGAACGGGATCGCCCTTGAGCCGGGCGGAACTTTCCTGCTGGCGCATTTGGGGGAGCGGCGCGGCGGCGTGTTTCGACTGCATGTCAATGGCCGGGTCGAATCGGTTTTGGAGGACCTGGACGGCAAGGCGTTGCCGCCGACCAATTTCGTTTATGTGGACCAGAGCAAGCGGATGTGGGTCACGGTTTCGACCCGGCTGACACCGCGTTCGCTCGCCTATAGCCGGGACGTGGCCGATGGGTTCATTGTCCTGAAAGACCGCGATGGGGCCCGCATCGTCGCCGATGAACTCGGCTATGCCAATGAATGCCTTCCCCATCCCGATGGCCGCCGGCTGTTCGTCAGTGAAATGTGCGGCCGGCGCCTGACGGCTTTCGACATCGCCGATAATGGCGATCTCACCAACCGGCGGACCGTGTGCGAATTCGGCGAGGGACTATTCGCGGACGGGATGGCCTTCGACCGCGACGGCAATGTGTGGATCGTGTCGGTCGTCTCCAACCGGGTCATCCGCATTGACGAGACGGGCCGGCAGACGGTGATCGCGGAGGATGCCGATGCCGATCACGTGGCCTGGGTGGAAGATGCCTTCCGCGAAGACCAGATGGACCGGCCGCATTTCGACGCGGTGGAAAGCCGGATGCTGCGCAATATTTCCGGTATTGCCTTTGGCGGACCGGACTTGAAGACCGCCCATCTCGGCTGCCTGCTTGGCGACAAGATCGCCGCCTTTGCCGTCGACACGCCGGGTTATCCGATGAGCCATTGGGAGGCGGATCTCGGCCCGCTGCCGCAATGGCTTGCCCGCCAACATGGAGCCTTGCGCAGCGCATGACCTCGACCCAGTCATTTCGCATTGCCGTCTTTGCGGGCGACGGGATCGGCCCGGAGATCACTGATCCCTGTATCGCCCTGTTGGACAAGGTGATTGCAGAATCGGGTAGCCTGGCGCTCGACTACGAATGGCTGGAAGCAGGCGCGGGGACCTATGTGAAAACCGGGTCGGCGTTGCCCGGGGCGTCGCTGGATGCGGCGCGCCAGGCCGACGCGATACTGCTTTCCGCCATGGGCGATCCCTCGGTGCGGTATCCGGACGGCACGGAACTGACGCCGCAAATCGACATGCGGTTTGAATTGGATCTTTATGCCGGCGTGCGGCCGGTTCGCTCGGTTCCCGGCGTGCCATCCAGGCTTGCCGACCCGCGCGGCGCGGCGCTTGATTTCGTGCTGGTTCGCGAATCCACCGAAGGCCTGTTCGTATCGCTCGGCAAGTGCGAGATGGATGGCGATGAGGCGGCACGTGAGCGGATGGCAATCACCCGTAAGGGTACCGAGCGGGTCAGTGCCTTTACCTTCGATCTCGCCCGCCGGCGCAAACAGGCCGGTCATGCCGGCCGGGTGACGCTGATCGACAAGGCAAACGTGTTCGGATCGATGGCCTTCATGCGCAAGGTGTTCGATGAAGTGGCGTCAGGTTATCCCGATATCCGCGCCGATCACGCCTATGTGGATGCCACCGCCATGCGCATGGTGCAGGCGCCCTGGGACTATGACGTGATGGTCACTGAGAACATGTTCGGCGATATCCTGTCGGATCTTGGTGCGGCACTGATGGGCGGCCTCGGTTATGCGCCGAGCGCCGATATTGGCGATGATTATGCGGTATTCCAGCCGTGCCATGGATCGGCGCCGGACATTGCCGGCCAGGGATTGGCCAATCCGACGGCGATGTTTCTGTCGGCGGCGATGATGCTGGAATGGCTCGGCGAAACGAACACGCACCCGCCGGCGACCGAAGCGGGAGGACGCATCCGGCATGCGGTCGATCGGGCCTTTGCCGGCGGCGATTTAAGGTCGGTGGAACTGGGCGGCGCGGCCGGTACCGGCCAAATCACCGATGCGGTGATGTCGGCCTTGAAAGGCTGAACAGCTAAGACGTCCGCCATGACACAGCATCCGCCGATCAGAGTTGCGACCGCCGGAACGGGATACTTTTCGCGCTTCCAGTATGAGGCTTGGTCGCGCATGGCCGACGTGGACCTGATGGCCGTGTGCAACCGGTCGGAGGAACCGGCGCGGGCGATTGCCGCCGAGTATGGCATTGCCGGTATTTTCAATAACTTTGGACAGATGCTTGATGCGGTGAATCCGGATCTCGTGGACATCATCACCCCGCCAGTGACCCATCTGGACTATGTGCGGGAGGCCGTGGCCCGGCGGATCCCGATGATCTGCCAGAAGCCGTTTTGTCAGACTTTTGACGAGGCGAAGGCGGCAGTGGATGCCGCGGCCAAAACCGACACCTTGCTGGTGGTGCATGAGAATTTCCGCTTTCAGCCCTGGTATGAAGAAATCAAGCGGCGGCTGGATGAAGGCGCGCTCGGCACGATCTATCAGATTACATTTCGGCTGCGGCCCGGAGACGGGCAGGGCGCGGATGCCTATCTGGATCGGCAGCCCTATTTTCAAAAGATGCAGCGGTTCCTGATCCATGAAACGGCGATCCACCTGATCGATGTGTTCCGTTACCTCTTAGGTGACGTGGCCGCGGTCAGCGCCGATCTCAGACGGCTCAATCCGGTGATTGCCGGCGAGGATGCGGGGCTGATCGTGTTCGAATTCGAAAACGGCGCCCGCGGCCTGTTCGACGGCAACCGCCTGTCGGATCACGTTGCCGACAACCGGCGGCTGACCATGGGCGAGATGATCCTGGAGGGGGAAAAGGGCGCAATCCGGCTGACCGGTGACGGACGGCTTTGGCTACGCGAACACGGCTCGAACGCGGAAGCGGCGATCGAATATCCGTGGGATAATCGTGGATTTGCCGGCGATTGCGTCTATCGGCTGCAACGCCACGTTATCGACCATTTGCGGCAGGGCACACCGGTGATGAATAAGGGTGTCGACTATCTCGCCAATATTGCCCTGGAAGAGGCGGTCTATCGATCCGACGCCGAGCGGTGCTGGATCGATATCGACGCGATCTCTCAGAAATCCCGCTGAATGCGGAACAGCGCTTCCCAGGCATTGATGTTGGACGCGCCCTTGATTTCGCTGCGGCGATACTCGAATTCCGCGCCGAACTGCAGGCCATTGACCGGGCGGTAGACCAGGTTGGCCTGGGCGTCATATTGCCGGAAATCCGCCGGTCCGCCGACCGGCTGATCGACATCGAGGACGGAGACGCCGATGCCGCTCGACCAGCGGCTCGACCAGTGATGTAAATAGCCGGCCGCGGCCGACCAGGCGGTCGACTGCCTCATGACGCCGGGGGCAACGACGAAGAAGTCGTTGGCGGTCGCGTCGGTGCTGTAATAGGTATAGGCGATGGCGCCACGGGAATAGGCCGCCTGAATGCCGAATTCATCCTTGAACCCGTTAAATGGAACCGTGACGGTGGCGCCGGCACCGACCGCCCAGCCGACCTTGCTGATGCCGCCGCCCGTGACGGTCCTGTCATTATGCAGGGCGCCCATGATCTGCGCCGATCCCCAAGCCTGGTCGACCCGAATATTGGCGACGACGTCCGGCCAGCCCAGGCCGCTTTCCACATTGGTGACCCCGGCAGGCACCGGGACTGCGGGCGAGGCGGCGGCGCCGGTGAACCGGGTGATATTGGCCTCAAGGGCGATCGAAGCGCTGACGCCGTTGCCGAATCCAAATGTGTAGGCCAATAGCGGTGATTCAGAATCCGAATGTGATGGTTCGAAAGCCGATTGGTAGGTTGGCGTATAGTAGAAATCGAAAAACGATTGCGCCATGCCAGCGGTCAGGCCGCCGAATTGTATGAAGGCCCGGTCGAGGGTCACCACACCGGTCGATGAACTTGATCCGCCCGGGTCCCATGGCTGTGGCCAACCGCGGCCCTTGCCGGAGCTGTAATCATTGTGAATCCAAATGTCGAAAAATGTGCGCAACAGCCCGTATTCGGTACTGGTGCGCGTATCGACGCGCAGATAGGCGCGGGCGCGGAAGCGCCATCCTTCGGACGTACTGTCCGGCGTCCGGCCGAGGTAGCGGTAGTCGGCGCGCATCCGGCCGAAGACGCGGATGCAGGTTTCGCTTCCGGGAATATAGTAGAATCCCGATCCGAATGCATCGCAGACCCGGACATAGTCGATCGGCGGTGCCAGGGGCAGATCGGCGGCCTGGCTTGCCGGGGCGATCAGGGCAGGGCCGAAGCCGAGCAGGGCGAGGGATCTGAACCTGTTCATGAGCGAATACCTGTTGGCTCGGACCATTGAGAAACAGGGCGATTACCGGCAAATTCATGGACTAGCGCTGCGCGCTACTCGCAATTTTTCGCCAATTGTTCAGGGCTACGATTCCTGTAGCATACGTAGAAACAATTATGTTTTTTTTAACATTAACAATTGGTATATCTGCGCAAAGCGGCATCAGATAAAAGCAGTGCCGGTATCGGCGGGAAATTCTGGTATGACCGGGACGGATTTTCGAACGTGGATCTGAGTCTTGTCGTCTGTGCCTATGCCATGCAACGGGAATTGCCGCGCACGATCTTCGGATTGAGCCGGACCTACCAGCAGCGGATTTCAGACCTCGAATACGAAATCATCGTCGTCGACAACGGATCGCCCGAGCCGGTGGAGCAAGCCGCCCTGCGGGCGATCGCGGACAATTTGAGGGTCATCCGTGTTGATCCGGCGGATCCGTCGCCGGCCGGCGCCGTTAACGAGGCGATGGCGGCGGCGGCCGGCGACATGCTGGGCCTGTTCGTCGACGGTGCCCGGATCGCCTCGCCGGGCCTGATCGCGGCGGCGGGGGACGCCTATCGCAGCGATAATACCAAAGTGATCGGCTCACTGGGATTTCATCTCGGCTCGGACGTGCAGATGCGGTCGGTGTTCGACGGCTATAACCAGGCCGTCGAAGACGCGTTGCTTGCCGAAGCCGGGTGGCGGGACAACGGCTACGCACTGTTCGATATTTCCGTTCTCGCCGGATCGTCCATGGAAGGATGGTTCGGGTGCATTTCTGAATCGAATGGGTTTTTTCTCAGCCGGCCTTTATGGGAGCGATTGGGCGGCTTTGACGAGCGGTTTCGATCGCCCGGGGGCGGCGTGGTCAACCTGGATTTCTGGGAGCGTGCCGTTGCGGCATCCGACAACCGACCGTGGATAATCCTCGGCGAGGCCACCTTTCACCAGGTCCATGGCGGCGCCGCCACCAATGGCACCGATGCCGACCGGGCGCGCATGTTTGCCGAGTATCGGGAGATCCATGGCCGGGAGTTCCAGGTGCCCCAATACCAACCGCGCCTCATTGGGACACTCGACCGGGTACTGGCGATGAAAGCGGCGGGAAAGCCGGATGTGCAGGCGGGAGATTTGTAAGGGGGCTCGGACCGTGCGGTCGCAACCGGATTTACCGCTGCCTTAACGGCGATGGTGCCGATAGAGGGACTTGAACCCCCAACCTACCGCTTACAAGGCGGTTGCTCTACCAATTGAGCTATATCGGCTGCCGGGTTCTCCTATCATAGGGCGGTAGTCGATGCATATACTTTTGATCAGGGATTTGGGCCTTGCGCATAGCGCGACCAGTTTGACGCAGGCCGGCCGCCTGGATGCATCGATTGCGCGCCCTAGGTAACCAATAATACCAAGGGCGGTGACTTTTGACCCATTTGACCGGGATTGATTTGGTCTCCTGACGGCCATGCGGTTCGCGCGGTGGTGCTGGCGTACCATAAGCGGAGCGCATGGCCGTCAGGAGGCCAAAGCAACCCGGCCTTCGGTGGGCCATATCGGCCCGTCGGACGGCGTTGTCGGCCCGCGGACGGCGTTGCGCCGCTTGCCCGATAGCCGGTATCGCGCTTCGCGACGCGCCTTGCCGACGAACCGATCTGGCCCATCAAATGGGTTAAAAGCCACCGCCCTTGGTATAACGGTAAAGGGGAGAGCGTTATGGGCGTTTTAGGCCGACTTTTCTTGGCGTTGGCGGTTGCCGTCGGCGCCTATTCTTATTCGGCGACCAGTTCCGATGCCGGTTATCGCAAAGGCGGGGGCTATCGTGGCGGTGGCTTTCGCGCAGCCCGAAGCTATCGCGGCGCGCGCAGCTATCGAGGAACCCGTAGCTATCGTCGTGCGCGGGCCTATCGGGGAAACCGCAGCATTCGGCGCGCGCGTGCCTATCGGGGAAACCGCGGCTACCGGCGGGCTCGGGCCTATCGGGGTAACCGGACCTATCGCCGTGCGCGGGTCAATTACGGCACCAAGCGATATCGGGGCTATCGTGGCAAACGCTATGCCTATGGCGGCCACAAGGTGAAAAAGCGCCGCCTCTATCGCGGCAAGACCAAGTATCGTCGCTATAACGGCAAGCGCCGGCACGTTGCCTATCGCGGCAAGCGCCGCCATTACGCTTATCACGGTGGCCGGAAAATCGGTTATTGGCGCGGCAAACGGCTGCACAAACGCGGCTATGCCCGGCATTATCACAAGCGCCATTACTGGCGGCGGTACAAGCACCGCCGGCATTGGAACGTCTATGTGGGCCTCGGTTATCCCGCTTATTGGGGCTGGGGCTATTCCGGTTACCCGTCCTATTACAGCTATCCGGCCTACTATGGCGGTGCCTATTATTATGAAGAACCGGTCTATGAGACCACCAAGGTGATCTATGCCGGCGCGCCGGAGCCGTGGACGGAGGAGTGGTACCGTTATTGCGCGGAGAAATACAGGAGCTTCAATCCGAAAACCGGCTATTATCTGGCCTATTCCGGGAAGTATCGGTTCTGCCGTTAGCACGGGCCTGATCGGCGGTCGTGCAGCCGCCGGCCAGGTGCAGCGCCAGCACCGCCGCGTTCGAAACGTTCAGGCTCTTGATCCGGCCGGGCAGGTCGAGACGGGCGAGCGTGTCGCAACGCTGCGCCGTCAGCCGGCGCAATCCCTTGCCTTCGGCACCCAACACAATGGCCCGGGGCCGGTCCGGACCGAGATCGGTGGCCACGTCGGCCAGATCGAGGTCCGCATCCGAATCAAGACCGATCCGCGCATAGCCGAAATCCCCGAGCGTCGCCAAGGTCTCGGCCAGATTGCGAACGACCACGTAAGGGGTCCATTCCAGGGCGCCGGACGCGGCCTTGGCCAGGGTGCCGGTGGCCTCCGGGCTATGGCGGGCCGTGGTGATGACCGCGTCGGCGCCCATGGCATTGGCGGATCTTAGAATAGCGCCGACATTTTGCGGATCGGTGATCTGGTCGAGGACGACCACCAGGCGGCGACCGGCGAGCGTCTCCAGATCGATCGGCGGCAGAAAGCCGGCCTCCAGCACGATGCCCTGATGCACGGACCCGGATACCAGGCGATCGATCGCCTTGGGCTCGGTAACCAGGGGATCGATGGGCAGCGGGTCGACCATGGTTCTCAGGCGAGTGAGCGCGTTGCGGCTGGCGGTCAGGCGAATCAGGGTTCTGTCGGGATTTTTCAGGGCGGCGGCGACCGCATGCAGGCCGAAAAGCAATGCATGGTCCGGCCGGGTGCGGTCATGGCGCGGAGTGGCGCCGGATTTCTTATGGCGACCCATGGCCGCTTTATGCCACAACCGCTATGGCGCGCAAATGCCCTTATGGAGGGATCGGACCGGACGACGCTGATCGGATCGATCACCAAAAGTTCCTGCCCGAACAGGCGATTGCGGTGTTGACAGCATCGGCCTTGATCGCCATAACACGGCGCATCAGGAGTCCCCCCGCGTTCGCGCGGGGTGTTTCTGTTTGGCCATCCTGTTGCGAAGATATCGGTCTAAGTCAAGGAGGAGTGCCCGAGTGGCTAAAGGGGACGGGCTGTAAACCCGTTGGCTATGCCTACGTTGGTTCGAATCCAACCTCCTCCACCACGTTATTCCGAATTCGCGTCGGGCGGGTGTAGCTCAATGGTAGAGCAACAGCCTTCCAAGCTGAAGATGAGGGTTCGATTCCCTTCACCCGCTCCACCATTATGCACCGCGTTTGGGATGGCCAAACGAATTCAAACCGGCCCTGATTTGAACGATATGATCGGTAATGCGATTGCGACGCCGGTCCTATCAGGGATATGGCATTGGATCTAAAACGAAGAAAGAGTTGCTCCGATGGCGAAGGCGAAATTTGAGCGCACGAAGCCGCATGCGAATGTTGGCACGATTGGTCATGTTGATCATGGCAAGACGACGTTGACGGCGGCGATCACGATGGTGTTGGCGGAAGCGGGCGGCGCCGAGGCGACGGCCTATGACGAGATCGACGCGGCGCCGGAGGAGAAGGCGCGCGGGATCACGATTTCGACGGCGCATGTGGAATACGAGACCGACAACCGGCACTACGCCCATGTGGATTGCCCGGGCCATGCGGACTATGTGAAGAACATGATTACCGGTGCCGCGCAGATGGACGGGGCGATCCTGGTGGTGTCGGCGGCCGACGGCCCGATGCCGCAGACCCGGGAGCACATCCTGCTGGCGCGCCAGGTGGGCGTTCCGGCTTTGGTGGTCTACATGAACAAGGTCGACCAGGTGGACGACGAAGAGCTGCTTGAGCTTGTGGAGATGGAGATCCGCGAGCTGCTCGACACCTATGAGTTTCCCGGCGACGAGATCCCGGTGATCCGGGGCTCGGCCCTGGCGGCGATCGAGGGCGGTGACGAGGCGATCGGCAAGAATTCGATACTGGAGCTGATGGCGGCGGTTGACGATTACATTCCGACGCCGGAGCGTCCGAAGGACCTGCCGTTCCTGATGCCGATCGAGGACGTGTTTTCGATTTCCGGGCGCGGCACGGTGGTGACGGGCCGTGTTGAGCGCGGTGTGATCAATGTGGGCGAGGAGGTGGAGATTGTCGGCATCCGGGACACCCACAAGACGACGTGTACCGGTGTTGAGATGTTCCGCAAGCTGCTCGACCAGGGCGAGGCGGGCGACAATATCGGCGCGTTGCTGCGCGGTGTCGGCCGGGAGGAAGTGGAGCGCGGTCAGGTTCTGTGCAAGCCGGGCTCGGTGAAGCCGCATACGAAGTTCAAGGCGAGCGCCTATATCCTGACGAAGGAAGAGGGTGGGCGTCACACGCCGTTTTTCACCAATTACCGGCCGCAATTCTACTTCCGGACGACGGATGTGACGGGTGTTGTGCAGTTGCCGGAGGGCACGGAGATGGTGATGCCGGGCGACAATGTTGAAATGTCGGTGGAACTGATCGTGCCGATCGCCATGGAAGAAAACCTGCGCTTCGCCATCCGCGAAGGCGGCCGAACCGTCGGCGCCGGCGTGGTTGCTGAGATCATCGAGTAAGGAAACTGGAAATCAAGGGGTGTAGCTCAGCTGGCAGAGCGACGGTCTCCAAAACCGTAGGTCGGGGGTTCGAGCCCCTCCGCCCCTGCCAAAACAAGTTCTTGAGTCTTGGCTTAGAAGCGCCTACATAGGATATTCCGAGCGCGGCGGGTGTGTGAAACCGTGGCCCGTCGTCGTGAGCAAATCAGTCGCATGGCAAAAACCGACCCCTTTACCTTTGTTCAGCAGGTTCGTGCCGAGGTTGCCAAGGTTACCTGGCCAACCCGCCGCGAGACGATGGTGACCACCGTCATGGTGTTCATCATGGTTTTTTTCGCGGCGATATTTTTTCTCATTGCGGACCAGATTCTCGGCTGGGGTGTTGGTCTGATTGTTGGTGCCGGCGGCTGACCTGACCGCTCCGAATAATGTGAAGAGAACACGATGGCCAAGCGCTGGTATATCGTTCACGCCTACTCGAATTTCGAGAAAAAGGTTGCCGATTCGATCCGTGAAAAGGCGGCGGCGACCGGTTTGAGCGATTTGTTCGAGGAAATCCTGGTGCCGACCGAGAAGGTCGTGGAAATGCGCCGTGGCCGCAAGGTGGACGCGGAGCGCAAGTTTTTTCCCGGCTATGTGCTGGTCAAGATGGAGATGACCGACGAGGCCTATCATCTGATCAAGAACACGCCGAAAGTGACCGGGTTTTTGGGCGCCGACAAGAAGCCGATCCCGATTTCGGAAAGCGAGGCGATGCAGATCCTGCAGCAGGTGCAGGAAGGTGTCGAGCGGCCCAAGCCGTCGGTTTCTTTCGAGATCGGCGAGCAGGTTCGGGTTTCCGACGGCCCGTTTGCATCCTTCAACGGCCATGTCGAAGAGGTCGACGAGGAGCGGGCGCGACTGAAGGTGGCGGTATCGATTTTCGGCCGGGCGACCCCGGTGGAATTGGAATACGGTCAGGTGGAGAAACTTTGAGCGTATTGAAACCGGGTGGGAGGTGACGGACGTTTCGCCGACGTCAGGGAACCGGACCACCCGCACTCAAGCGGCCTGACGGCCCTGAATTTGGAGTGAATGAAAATGGCGAAAAAGATCGAGGGCTACCTGAAGCTTCAGGTGCCGGCCGGAGCGGCCAACCCGTCTCCGCCCATTGGTCCGGCGCTGGGTCAGCGCGGGATCAATATCATGGAGTTCTGCAAGGCGTTCAACGCGCAGACCCAGGACCTGGAAAAAGGCGCGCCCATACCGTGCATGATCACCTACTACGTGGACAAGTCGTTCACGTTCGAGACCAAGACGCCGCCGGTGAGCCACTTTCTGAAAAAAGCGGCGAAGCTGGAAAAGGCGTCCCAGGAGCCGGGTCGGTCTTTCGCCGGGTCGGTTTCCTCGTCGCAGGTGCGCGAAATCGCGGAAGCGAAGATGGTCGACCTTAATGCCGATACAGTCGAGGCGGCGATGCGCATTGTCGAAGGGTCCGCCCGGTCGATGGGCATCGAGGTGGAGGGGTAGGACGATGGCAAAGGCTGGAAAGCGCATTCGTGCCGCCCTGGAAAAGATAGACCGGTCGGCGTTCTACAGCGTCGAAGAGGCGGTCAAGCTGGTGAAGGGCGGTGCCTCGGCGAAGTTCGACGAGACCGTCGAAATGTCGATGAATCTGGGCGTCGATCCGCGTCATGCGGACCAGATGGTGCGCGGTGTCTGCGTATTACCGAATGGGACCGGACGGTCGATCACGGTGGCGGTGTTTGCCCGCGGCGAGAAAGCGGAAGAAGCGACCTCGGCCGGTGCCGATATTGTCGGCGCGGAAGACCTGGTGGAGAAAGTGCAGGGCGGCGATATCGATTTCGACCGCTGCATCGCCACGCCGGACATGATGCCGCTGGTCGGCCGGCTGGGCAAGGTGCTCGGACCGCGCGGCCTGATGCCCAATCCGAAGGTCGGCACCGTGACCCAGGATGTGACGGCGGCGGTCAAGGACGCCAAGGGCGGCGCCGTGGAATTCCGTGTCGAAAAGGCCGGCATCGTCCATGCCGGTGTCGGCAAGGTATCGTTCAATGAGGCGGCATTGGTGGAAAATGTGCGCGCGCTTGCAAGTGCGGTACAAAAGGCCAAGCCGTCGGGTGCCAAGGGCACTTATGTGAAGCGGGTGGCGTTGTCGTCGACCATGGGCCCCGGGGTCCATATCGACCCGTCGACCATCACGGGCGTCGATACGGGCGCCAGTTAGTTTGAATTCGCCCGGCCTCGGCCGGGTGGATAAGCGGCTTTGAACGCATGTTCGGGGCCGTCCTGTCCGAGATTGCAGGTGCCGGTGTCGCAGCCGGTTTAAGTCTTGAAAAGGGCCTGCATGAGACGGGGTCTGACCGAAAGCGCGGCGGACACGATCCGTCGTCATTTCGGTTCGAACCGTTGAGCCTTGTCGCGCACACCGCGCGTGCAGGGGGGCAGGGACCTGAAACGTCGCCGCTCCCTTGTATCGGGAGGGCGGCAATGGCAACCGGCGGATGGAAATTCCATCCGTCAACTGGAGAGAGGCAAGTGGATAGAGCGGAAAAGCGCGAAGCCGTATCGATGCTCAATTCGGTGTTTTCGGACGCCGAAGTGGTCGTCGTGGCCCACTATAAAGGTCTCACCGTCTCCGAAATGACTGACCTGCGTGTCAAGTCGAAGGAAATCGGTGCCACCTTGAAAGTCGCCAAAAACCGTCTGGCCAAGCTTGCCCTTCAAGGCACGGATGTCGAGCACATCTCAGACCTGTTTCAGGGCCCGACCGTGATCGCCTACTCACAAGATCCGGTCGCCGCTCCGAAAGTGGTCTCAGACTACGCCAAGCAGAATGACAAGTTGATCATTCTGGGCGGCGCGCTCGGCGCGACCAATCTCGATGTCGATGGGGTCAAGGCGCTCGCCGACCTGCCGTCGCTCGACGAATTGCGGGCCAAGCTCGTCGGCATGATTTCCACGCCGGCGACGCGGATCGCACAGGTGGTCAATGCGCCGGCGGGGCAGGTTGCCCGGGTGCTTGGCGCCTATGCCGAGAAGGACCAGGCGGCTTAAGGCCGTAGACCCACTTTTTTGAACCGCAACGGTTTGAACCGAAAGGCACGAAGAGAAATGGCTGATCTGGAAAAGATTGCAGAAGACCTGTCCAACCTGACCGTCATGGAAGCAGCAGAGCTGTCCAAGATGTTGGAAGAAAAATGGGGCGTATCGGCCGCCGCGCCGGTGGCAGTCGCCGCCGCGGCTCCGGGCGCAGATGGCGGCGCGGCCGCCGAAGAGCAGACCGAATTCGATGTCGTCCTGGCATCGTTCGGCGACAAGAAGATCAACGTGATCAAGGAAATCCGCGGCATTACCGGCCTTGGACTGAAAGAGGCCAAGGAACTGGTGGAAAGCGCGCCGAAGGCGATCAAAGAAGGCGTGGCGAAGGAAGAAGCGGAAGAGTTGAAGGGTAAGCTCGAAGAGGCTGGTGCCACTGTCGAGATCAAGTAACGCGTAAATTGAAAAGCCCGGACGTCATCGTCCGGGCCCATACGCTCCGTGTCGCCCGTGCGGCGGCACGGACGTTTACCCCGACGGTCGGAATGCCGCCTTGGTTTTCCGACCGCCCGGATAGACGTTTATGGAGCGATACGAGGAGCGAAAATGGCGCAGACGTTCAACGGTCGCAAGCGGGTCCGCAAATTCTTCGGCAGCATTTCGGAGGTGGCTCAAATGCCCAACCTCATCGAAGTGCAGCGGGCTTCGTATGACCAGTTTCTCCAGGTCGAAAAACCCGAGGACGGCCGGCTGGCGGAAGGCCTGCAGGCGGTGTTCAGCTCGGTGTTTCCGATTTCCGATTTTTCCGGATCGGCATTGCTGGAATTCGCCGATTACGAGTTCGAGCCGCCGAAATATGATGTCGAGGAATGCCGGCAGCGGGGAATGACCTATGCTGCGCCGTTGAAGGTCACCCTGCGGCTGATCGTTTTCGATATCGACGAGGATACCGGGGCGAAATCGATCAAGGACATTAAGGAGCAGGACGTCTATATGGGCGACATGCCGCTGATGACCTCGAACGGCACCTTCGTCATCAACGGCACGGAACGGGTGATTGTCAGTCAGATGCACCGCTCACCCGGGGTGTTTTTCGATCACGACAAGGGCAAAACCCATTCCTCCGGCAAGTTGCTGTTTGCGGCGCGCATCATTCCCTATCGCGGCTCCTGGCTGGATATCGAGTTTGATGCCAAGGATATCGTGCATGCGCGCATCGACCGGCGGCGCAAGATCCCGGTCACCTCGCTGCTTCTGGCGCTCGGCCTCGATCCTGAGGAAATCCTCAATACGTTCTATGAGCACGTGGATTATACCCGCGATGGCGATGGCTGGCGGGTGCCGTTCGACACCCAGCGCATGCGCGGCTACAAAGGCGCGGTCGACCTGATCGATGCCGATAGTGGCGACGTGGTGTTGGAAGCGGGCCGCAAGCTGACGGCGCGCACGGCGAACAAGCTCGCCGATGGCGGCCTGAAGGCGCTGCGGGTGACCGACGAGGATCTCTACGGGCATTTCCTCGCCGAGGACGTGGTGGACGCGGAATCCGGCGAAATCTATGTCGAAGCCGGCGACGAGATCGACGAGAAAAATCTGGCGCTGCTTTTGGAGAACAAGTTCACCGAAATCCGGGCGCTGGACATCGACTATATCAATAACGGCCCCTATATCCGCAACACGCTGGCGGCCGACAAGAATGAGACCCGCGAAGGGGCGCTGTTCGACATTTACCGGGTGATGCGGCCGGGCGAACCGCCGACCATCGAAACGGCGGAGGCGATGTTCCATTCGCTGTTCTTCGATCCGGAACGCTATGACCTGTCCGCGGTCGGCCGGGTGAAGATGAATATGCGCCTCGACCTGGAATGCGAGGATACGGTCCGCGTTCTCAGGCGCGACGACATCGTGTCGGTGATCGGCACGCTGGTCGACCTGCGCGACGGCAAGGGCGAGATCGACGATATCGACAATCTCGGCAACCGGCGTGTGCGGTCGGTGGGCGAATTGATGGAGAACCAGTATCGGGTCGGCCTGTTGCGCATGGAGCGGGCGATCAAGGAGCGCATGTCATCGGTGGAAATCGATACCGTCATGCCGCAGGACCTGATCAATGCCAAGCCGGCGGCCGCGGCCGTGCGCGAGTTCTTCGGATCGTCGCAGCTCTCGCAGTTCATGGACCAGACCAATCCGCTGTCGGAGATTACCCACAAGCGCCGCCTGTCGGCGCTCGGCCCCGGCGGCCTGACCCGCGAGCGGGCCGGCTTCGAGGTGCGCGACGTGCATCCGACCCATTATGGACGGATCTGCCCGATCGAGACGCCGGAAGGGCCGAATATCGGCCTGATCAACTCGCTGGCGACCTTCGCCCGGGTCAATAAATACGGCTTCATCGAGAGCCCTTACCGGAAGGTCAAGGACGGCAAGGTCCAGGCGGAAGTCGTCTACTTGTCGGCGATGGAGGAAGCCAAGCACTATGTGGCCCAGGCCAATGCCAAGATCGACACAAAAGGCAAGTTCGAGGAAGAGCTGATCGTCTGCCGCCATGCCGGTGACGTGATGATGGTGCCGGTCGAACGCGTCGATTACATGGACGTGTCGCCGAAGCAGTTGGTCTCGGTGGCCGCGTCGCTGATCCCGTTCCTGGAGAACGACGACGCCAACCGCGCCCTGATGGGCTCCAACATGCAGCGCCAGGCGGTGCCGCTGGTGCGCGCCGAGGCACCGCTGGTGGGCACCGGCATGGAGCCGGTGGTGGCCCGGGATTCGGGGGCGGCGATCGTTGCCCGCCGGGCCGGCGTCATCGACCAGGTCGACGCCATGCGCATCGTGGTGCGGGCGACCGACGATCTCGACCCGTCGAAATCCGGCGTCGATATCTATCGGCTGCAGAAATTCCAGCGCTCCAACCAGAATACCTGCATCAACCAGCGGCCGCTGGTGAATGTGGGTGACGTGGTGCACAAGGGCGACATCATCGCCGACGGTCCGTCGACGGATCTGGGCGACCTGGCGCTTGGGCGCAACGTGCTCGTCGCCTTCATGCCTTGGAACGGTTACAATTTCGAGGATTCCATCCTGTTGTCGGAGCGCATCGTGCGCGACGATGTGTTCACCTCCATTCATATCGAGGAATTCGAGGTGATGGCTCGCGATACCAAGCTCGGGCCGGAGGAGATCACGCGGGATATTCCGAATGTGTCGGAAGAGGCGCTGAAGAATCTCGACGAGGCGGGCATCGTCTATATCGGTGCGGAAGTGACTTCCAGCGATATCCTGGTCGGCAAGATCACGCCGAAGGGCGAGAGCCCGATGACCCCGGAAGAAAAACTGCTGCGGGCGATCTTCGGCGAGAAGGCGTCGGACGTGCGCGACACGTCGTTGCGCCTGCCGCCCGGTGTTTCGGGTACGGTGGTGGAAGTGCGCGTCTTCAACCGCCACGGGGTGGAGAAAGACGAGCGCGCGATGGCGATCGAGCGCGAGGAAATCGAGCGCCTCGCCAAGGACCGGGACGACGAACAGGCGATCCTGGACCGCAATGTCTACGGCCGGCTTGCCGAAATGCTGAAAGGCCAGGAAGCGACCGCCGGGCCGAAAGGTTTCAAGAAGGGCACCAAGATCGACGCCACGGTGCTGGAGGAATTCCCGCGCAGCCAGTGGTGGACCTTCGCCGTCGCCAAAGACAAGTTGATGGAGAAGATCGAGGCACTGCGCAATCAGTACGACGATTCGCGCCGTCAATTGGAGCAACGGTTCATCGACAAGGTCGAGAAGCTGCAGCGCGGTGACGAATTGCCGCCGGGCGTCATGAAGATGGTCAAGGTGTTCGTCGCGGTGAAACGCAAGATCCAGCCGGGCGACAAGATGGCCGGGCGCCACGGCAACAAGGGCGTGGTGTCGCGCATCGTGCCGATGGAGGATATGCCCTATCTGGAAGACGGGACCCAGGTGGATATCGTGCTCAATCCGCTCGGCGTGCCGAGCCGGATGAATGTGGGGCAGATCCTGGAAACTCATCTGGGATGGGCTTGTGCCGGGCTCGGCCGCAAGATCGGCGACATGGTCGATGCCTATGAGAAGAACGGCAAGGCCGACGGATTGCGCAAGACCATCAAACAGATCTATGGCGCCAACAGCCAGGGCGAAAATGTCACCGACTACGATGACGATTCCGTGGTTCGGCTCGGTAAGCAATTGTCGTCGGGCGTGCCGATCGCGACACCGGTCTTCGACGGCGCGCGCGAGCCGGATATCGTGGAACTCTTGAACCAGGCCGGTCTCGACAATACCGGCCAGCAGATTCTGCATGACGGCCGGACCGGCGAGCGGTTCGACCGGCCGGTGACGGTGGGCTACATCTATATGCTGAAGCTGCACCACCTGGTGGACGACAAGATCCATGCCCGGTCGATCGGCCCCTACAGCCTGGTCACCCAGCAGCCGCTGGGCGGCAAGGCCCAGTTCGGCGGCCAAAGGTTCGGCGAAATGGAGGTGTGGGCGCTGGAAGCCTATGGCGCGGCCTATACCTTGCAGGAAATGCTGACCGTGAAGTCGGACGACGTGGCCGGCCGCACCAAGGTCTACGAAGCGATCGTGCGCGGCGACGACACGTTCGAGGCCGGAATTCCAGAAAGCTTCAACGTGCTGGTCAAGGAAATGCGGTCGCTCGGCCTGAACGTGGAACTGGAAGGCACCGGCCAACGGCTCGGCGCCGGCGCCGGCGACGACGAACCCCATGCGGACGCGGCGGAGTGATCCGCCGCATGCCGCCCCTTATGACGATTGATGATTCCCTGCGCGGATATCGTGAGCGCCAGACGGCGCGCGTTCCGGTCCGGTGCAAGATAGGAGAGAGCCGATGAATCAAGAGGTTATGAATCTTTTTAACCCGCAGGCTCAAAGCCAGTCCTTCGATCATATCCGGATTTCAATCTCCTCGCCGGAGAAGATCCTGTCGTGGTCGTTCGGCGAGATCAAAAAGCCGGAAACCATCAATTACCGGACCTTCAAGCCGGAGCGCGACGGCCTGTTCTGCGCCCGCATCTTCGGGCCGATCAAGGATTACGAATGCTTGTGCGGCAAGTACAAGCGGATGAAATATAAGGGCATCATCTGCGAAAAATGCGGTGTGGAAGTGACGCTGAGCCGGGTGCGGCGCGAGCGCATGGGCCATATCGAACTGGCCGCGCCGGTCGCCCATATCTGGTTCTTAAAGTCGCTGCCGTCCCGCATCGGCCTGATGCTCGACATGACGCTGAAGGATCTGGAGCGGATTCTCTACTTCGAAAGTTACGTGGTCACCGAACCCGGCTTGACACCGCTGAAGGAAAGCCAACTCCTGTCGGAGGAGGAATATCTCCACGCCCAGGACGAATATGGCGAGGATTCGTTCACCGCCAAAATCGGCGCCGAGGCCATCCGGGAGATGCTTGAAGGCCTGGACCTTGAGAAGCTTGCCGAGGATCTCAGGGTCGAAATCGCCGAAGCGACAACGGAACTGAAGCCGAAGAAACTCGCCAAGCGGCTGAAGCTGGTGGAGGCGTTCATCCAGTCGGGCAACCGGCCGGAATGGATGATCCTGCAGGTGATCCCGGTAATCCCGCCGGATCTGCGGCCGCTGGTGCCGCTTGATGGCGGCCGTTTCGCGACATCCGACCTGAACGATCTCTATCGTCGTGTCATCAACCGCAACAATCGCCTGAAGCGGCTGATCGAATTGCGCGCGCCGGACATCATCATCCGCAACGAAAAGCGCATGC
Source organism: Rhodobiaceae bacterium (assembly GCA_965224185.1). Lineage (GTDB taxonomy): Bacteria > Pseudomonadota > Alphaproteobacteria > Rhizobiales. The sequence goes on from OZ245042.1 coordinate 4,285,660, forward strand.
TGCAGGAGGCGGTCGACGCCCTGTTCGACAATGGCCGGCGCGGCCGGGTGATTACCGGCGCCAACAAGCGGCCGCTGAAATCGCTTTCCGACATGTTGAAGGGCAAGCAGGGCCGCTTCCGGCAGAACCTGCTCGGCAAGCGCGTCGATTATTCCGGGCGTTCGGTCATCGTGGTCGGACCGGAACTGAAGCTGCATCAATGCGGCCTGCCGAAAAAGATGGCGTTGGAACTGTTCAAGCCGTTCATCTATTCGCGGCTCGACGCCAAGGGCTATTCGTCGACGGTCAAACAGGCCAAGAAACTGGTCGAGAAGGAGCGGCCGGAAGTGTGGGACATCCTCGACGAGGTGATCCGCGAACATCCGGTCCTGCTCAACCGGGCACCGACCCTGCACCGGCTGGGCATTCAGGCCTTCGAGCCGGTCTTGATCGAGGGTAAGGCGATCCAGCTTCATCCGCTGGTCTGCGCCGCCTTCAACGCCGACTTCGACGGCGACCAGATGGCGGTGCATGTGCCGCTGTCACTGGAAGCCCAGTTGGAAGCCCGGGTCCTGATGATGTCGACCAACAACATCCTGCATCCGGCCAACGGTTCGCCGATCATCGTGCCGTCCCAGGATATCGTGCTCGGCCTCTATTACCTGTCGCTGATGGCCGAGGGTGAGCCCGGCGAGGGCATGGCGTTCGGCAATATGGGCGAGTTGCATCACGCTCTGGAGAACCGGGTCGTCACCCTGCATTCCAAGATCAAGGGCCGCTTCGCCCGGCCGGATGCGGATGGCAACATGGTCTCCAAGATCTATGACACGACGCCGGGGCGGATGATCATCGGCGAATTGCTGCCGCCGAACGTCAATGTGCCGTTCGAGATTTGCAACAAACTGCTGACGAAAAAAGAAATCTCCAACATGATCGACACGGTCTATCGCCATTGCGGTCAGAAGGAGACGGTGATTTTCTGCGACCGGGTCATGGCGCTCGGCTTCGGCCATGCGGCGAAAGCCGGCATTTCCTTCGGCAAGGACGACATGGTGATCCCCGGCTCGAAGGTAGAACTGGTCGACGACACCCGCGATCTCGTCAAGGAATACGAGCAGCAATATAATGACGGTCTGATCACCCAGGGCGAGAAGTACAACAAGGTGGTCGATGCCTGGGCCAAGTGCACCGACCGGGTCGCTGACGAGATGATGAAGCGGATTTCGGCGGTCGAGTTCGATGACGATAGCGGCCGGCAGAAATCGATCAACTCGATCTACATGATGTCTCATTCGGGCGCCCGCGGTTCGCCGGCGCAGATGAAGCAGCTTGCGGGCATGCGCGGCCTGATGGCCAAGCCGTCGGGCGAGATTATCGAATCGCCAATCATCTCCAACTTCAAGGAAGGCCTGTCGGTGCTGGAATACTTCAACTCCACCCATGGTGCCCGCAAGGGCCTCGCCGACACCGCCTTGAAGACCGCCAATTCCGGTTACCTGACCCGGCGTCTGGTGGACGTGGCGCAGGACTGCATCATCACCGAGACCGATTGCGGCACGGAGGACGGGCTGACCGTCCAGGCGGTGGTCGATTCCGGCCAGGTGGTGGCGACGCTGGGTCAGCGGATCCTCGGTCGGACGGCGGCGGTCGACATCGTCGATCCGTCGAGCGACGAGGTGGTGGTCAAAGCCGGCCAACTGATCGAAGAAAAAGAGGTGGAGCAGATCGAGGGCACCAGCATCCAGTCGGCCAAGATCCGGTCGGTGCTGACCTGCGACACAAAGATCGGTGTCTGCGCGGCCTGCTACGGGCGCGATCTGGCCCGTGGCACGCCGGTGAATATGGGCGAGGCGGTCGGCGTTATTGCCGCCCAGTCGATCGGCGAACCGGGCACCCAGTTGACCATGCGGACTTTCCATATCGGTGGCACGGCGCAGGTGGTCGACCAGTCGTTCATCGAATCCAATTTCGACGGCGTGGTGAAGATGCGCAACCGCAACGTGGTGCGCGACTCGGAAGGCAAGCTGATCGCCATGGGTCGCAACATGGCGGTGATCGTCGCGGATGCCGATGGCAACGAACGCTCCGTGCATCGCATCACCTACGGCTCGCGCCTGCATGTGGATGAGGGTGACGAGATCAAGCGCGGCCAGCGGATCGCCGAATGGGATCCCTATACCAGGCCGATCATGACCGAAGTCGACGGCAAGGTCGATTACGAGGACCTGGTCGACGGGTCATCGGTGTCGGAAACCACCGACGAGGCGACGGGTATCACCAAGCGCGTGGTCATCGACTGGCGGGCAAGCACCCGGACACAGGATCTCAAACCCGCAATCATCGTCACCGATGGCAAGGGCAAGGTGAAGAAGCTGTCTCGCGGTGGCGATGCCCGCTCGCTGCTCTCGGTCGATGCCATCCTGTCGGTGGATCCCGGCGCATCGGTGAAGGCCGGCGATGTGCTCGCCCGTATCCCGCTGGAAAGCGCCAAGACCCGCGACATTACCGGCGGTCTGCCGCGGGTGGCGGAATTGTTCGAAGCCCGGCGGCCGAAAGACCACGCGATCATCGCCGAATCCGACGGCGTCATCAAATATGGCCGCGACTACAAGAACAAACGGCGCATCGTCATCGAGACACCGGGCGAGGACGAGGACAATGTCGAATACCTGATCCCGAAGGCCAAGCACTTCCACTTGCAGGAAGGCGACATCGTTGAGAAGGGCGACTTCATCCTCGACGGCAACCCGGCACCCCACGACATCCTGGCGATCAAGGGCGTGGAAGCGCTCGCCAGCTATCTAGTCAACGAGATCCAGGAAGTCTACCGACTGCAAGGCGTGGTCATCAACGACAAGCATATCGAAGTGATCGTGCGCCAGATGCTGCAGAAGGTGGAGATCGTCGATCCGGGCGAGACCGGGTTCTTGAAGGACGAGCAGATCGACCGGCTGGACTTCGATGAAGCCAACGAGAGGGCCAAGGAAGAGGGACTGAAGCCGGCCACCGCCAATCCGGTGCTGCTGGGCATCACCAAGGCGAGCCTGCAGACCCGGTCGTTCATTTCCGCGGCATCGTTCCAGGAGACCACCCGCGTGCTCACCGAAGCCGCCGTCAATGGCAAGAAGGACACGCTGGAAGGGCTGAAGGAAAATGTCATCGTCGGACGGCTGATCCCGGCGGGTACCGGCGGTATGATCAATTCGGTCCGCTCGGTGGCCAATCTGCGCGACGACCTGATCCTGGAAGAGCGCAAGAAGGCGGCGGCACTCGCCAAGGAGGCCGATCCGCTCTTGGCGATCGATATGGCCGAAGCTCCCGATTCCGGCGAAACGGCACCGGCCGGGGAATAGGTCTTCGGTCCGTCGGCGCTTCTGAGTCAATCGAAAGACAACCTAAGCCGCCCTTCGGGGCGGCTTTGATTTTCCAAGGGGTCGTGCGCCCCCAATCGGAGCGAGGCTTGCGTAGGTCTTGCCGGTTAGGGCAATTTGACGCCGATCATTCCAGGAGAATTATCGATTACACTTGAAGATCCGCTGATACCGTTGCGCAGCAGGAAGGACGTATAACACTCATGAAAACACGGATTACCGAACTGTTCGGCATCGAACATCCGATCATCCAGGGCGGCATGCATTATGTCGGGTTTGCCGAACTGGCCGCTGCCGTTTCCAATGCCGGCGGGCTGGGCATCATCACCGCGCTCACCCAGGGCACGCCGGAAAAACTCGCCGCGGAAATCGCCAAATGCAAGTCGATGACCGACAAGCCCATCGGCGTCAATCTGACCTTCCTGCCGTCGTTTCAAAAACCGCCCTATCCGGAATTGATTCAGGCAATCATAGAAGGCGGCGTAAAAATCGTTGAGACGGCCGGCCGTTCGCCGGAACAGTTCTTGCCGCCGATGAAAGCGGCGGGCATCAAGGTGATCCATAAATGCACCTCGGTGCGCCATTCCCTGAAGGCGGAACGGATCGGCTGTGACGCGGTCAGCGTCGATGGCTTCGAATGCGGCGGCCATCCGGGGGAGGATGATATTCCGAATATGATTTTGCTGCCGCGGGCAGCGGAGGAACTGACCATACCCTTCGTGTCGTCAGGCGGCATGGCCGATGCCCGCAGCCTTGTGGCGTCGCTGGCGCTGGGCGCTGACGGCATGAATATGGGCACCCGGTTCATCGCCACCAAGGAAGCGCCGGTGCATGACAATGTCAAACAGGCGATCGTGGCGGCGAGCGAACTCGACACGCGTCTGGTGATGCGGGGCCTGCGCAATACGGAGCGGGTGATGAACAATCCGGCGGTGGAGCGGATCCTGGAAATCGAGCGGGAAAAGGGCGCCGATATCGCCATCGAGGACATTCACGACCTGGTTGCCGGGATCTATCCGAAGGTGATGGAGGACGGCGACATGGAGTCGGGCGCGTGGAGTTGCGGCATGGTCGCCGGCCTGATCCACGACGTGCCGACCTGCAAGGAACTGATCGATCGCATCATGGCCGAGACCGAGGACCTGATCGGCAAGCGGTTGTCCGGGTTCATGGCGGCGTGAGGAACAGGGCTGCTGGGTATCCGCTTGGCAGGGGGTGTATTTGATATTATCAAAGTGTGCTACGAAAAGCTTGGATTCCCAGTGCAAATTACACAGTCATTCCCGCGAAAGCGGGACTCCAGGGTTGTTGAAGCAAGCTTTGATATTAAACCCTGGATTCCCGCTTTCGCGGGAATGACCACGTTATATTCTGTGCCGAACGCATTTGACCGCAACGTGCAATAGGTCATGGTGGTCCGATGAAATTTTATTGCGAAAATGGTCATGGCCGGGCGATCAATATTGCGATCCATAAAGGCTTGAACGGGACCGAAAAAAAGCCGGTTTGAGGGGTTGACCATTGACTGGCGAAACATTAGGTTCCGCGCACTCTCAGGGCAGGCGGTAAGCCCGCTTTCATTCAGGCTTTGACCCGAATTTATGGCTTAGACGCTGCCGGGGATACCGAAGAGTAAGAGATGAACACATGATCGCGGGCCGGTGGGTTTGCGATCCTCTGTATAACGCAGCGCTTTCCGTGGGTCTTGGAGCGGATTGGCGCGCCTTTGCACGTTCGGGCGGCGCTTGCGGATATACGGACCCCAATGACGAAACCGAGGCGGTCAACGAGCTAGCATGCCGACGATCAACCAACTGATCCGCAAGCCGCGCAAGGCGCCGGTGAAGCGGAATAAAGTGCCGGCCATGGAGGCCTGCCCGCAAAAGCGCGGGGTGTGCACGCGCGTCTATACGACGACGCCGAAAAAGCCGAATTCGGCTTTGCGCAAGGTGGCCAAGGTACGGCTGACCAACGGTTTCGAGGTGATCGGGTATATCCCCGGCGAGGGGCATAACCTGCAGGAGCACTCGGTGGTGATGATCCGCGGCGGCCGCGTCAAGGACTTGCCGGGCGTGCGGTATCATATTCTGCGCGGCGTCCTTGACACCCAGGGCGTGAAAGACCGCAAGCAACGGCGCTCCAAATACGGCGCCAAGCGACCGAAATAGAGCGGGTTTGTTACGATCCGCATCGGTCGAAAAGACAACCGGGGCGGGTCGAGCAACGAAGATAGACGAGATCTAAGGCTTTCGACCATGTCCCGGCGACACAGAGCTGAAAAACGAGACATCATTCCCGATCCCAAATACGGTGACGTGGTGCTCACCAAATTCATGAACTCGATCATGCGCGACGGCAAGAAGTCGGTCGCCGAGGCGATCGTCTATGGCGCGCTGGACATGGTCGAGGACAAGGCCAAACAAGAACCGATCAGCGTGTTCCGGCAGGCATTGGACAATGTCATGCCGCAGATCGAGGTGCGCTCGCGCCGTGTCGGCGGCGCTACCTATCAGGTGCCTGTGGATGTGCGGCCCGACCGCCGTCAGGCCCTGGCGATCCGCTGGCTGATCACCGCGGCACGCAATCGCAACGAAAGAACCATGGTGGAACGCCTGTCAGGGGAGCTGTTGGACGCATCGAACAATCGAGGCACAGCGGTCAAGAAGCGGGAAGATACCCATAAGATGGCGGAAGCCAACCGGGCCTTCTCGCATTATCGCTGGTAATACCAAGGAAAGTAAATAATGACCCGTTTGACCGGGATTGATTTGGTCTGTGACGGCCGTGCGGTTCGCGCGGTGGTGCTTGAGTGCCATAAGCGGAGCGGACGGCCGTCACAGGCCAAAGCAACCCGGCCTTCGGTGGGCCATATCGGCCCGTCGGACGGCGTTGCGCCGCTTGCCCGATGCGCCAGCATCGCGCTACGCGCCGCGCCTTGCCGAACGAACCGATCTGACCCATCAAACGGGTCATTATTTGCTTTCCTTGGTATTGGTCTGGTTTAGGGGCACCATCATGGCGCGCACACATAAAATCGAAGATTATCGAAATTTCGGCATCATGGCGCATATCGATGCCGGCAAGACGACGACCACCGAGCGGGTGCTCTATTATTCCGGGCGCAGCCACAAGATCGGCGAGGTGCACGATGGTGCGGCGACCATGGACTGGATGGAGCAGGAGCAGGAGCGGGGGATCACCATCACCTCGGCTGCGACCACCACCCAGTGGAACGGCAAACGGCTGAACATCATCGACACGCCGGGTCACGTGGACTTCACCATCGAGGTGGAGCGGTCGCTGCGTGTGCTCGACGGCGCGATCGCGCTGCTTGATGCCAATGCCGGCGTCGAGCCGCAGACGGAGACCGTGTGGCGCCAGGCCGACAAATACAACGTGCCGCGCATGATCTTCGTCAACAAGATGGACAAGATCGGCGCCGACTTCTATCGCTCCGTGGAGATGATCCGGGATCGCCTGGGCGCCAACCCGATCGTGCTGCAACTGCCGATCGGAGCGGAATCGGAATTCCAGGGGGTCGTCGACCTGATCAAGATGAAGGCGATCATCTGGGATGAGGAATCCCTCGGCGCCAAATTCCACGAGGAAGACATCCCGGCGGACCTGGCCGATGACGCGGCCGTCTATCGCGAGCAATTGATCGAGACCGCGGTCGAACTCGACGAAGACGTCATGGTAGCCTATCTGGAAGGCAACGAGCCGGATGACGAGACGCTGAAGCGCTTGATCCGGGCCGGCACGGTGACCGTTCAGTTCATTCCGATCCTGTGCGGGTCCGCCTTCAAGAACAAGGGCGTGCAGCCATTGCTTGACGCGGTGGTCGATTTTCTGCCGAGCCCGGTCGATGTGCCGGCGATCAAGGGGATCGATCCGAAATCCGGTGACGAGATCGACCGCAAATCGTCGGATTCAGAACCGCTTTCGATGCTCGCCTTCAAGGTGATGAACGATCCCTTTGTCGGTTCGCTGACCTTCTGCCGCATCTATTCGGGCCGGCTGGAGTCGGGCTCCTCGGTGATGAACACGGTGAAGGAGAAGCGCGAGCGCATCGGCCGCATGATGCAGATGCATTCCAATCACCGGGAAGACATCAAGGAAGCCTATGCGGGCGACATCGTGGCGATTGCCGGCCTGAAGGACGTGACCACGGGCGACACGTTGTGCGAGCCGAGCAAGGCGGTGATTTTGGAGCGCATGGAATTCCCGGATCCGGTGATCGAGATCGCGATCGAGCCGCGCACCAAGGCGGACCAGGAAAAGATGGGAACCGCTTTGCATCGCCTGGCGCAGGAGGATCCGTCATTCCGGGTGAAGACCGACGAGGAATCCGGCCAGACGATCATTGCCGGCATGGGCGAATTGCATCTCGACATCATCGTCGACCGCATGAAGCGCGAGTTCAAGGTGGAAGGCAATATCGGTCAGCCGCAAGTGGCCTATCGCGAGACCATCACCAAACCGTCGGATATCGATTACACGCACAAGAAGCAGACCGGCGGTTCGGGCCAGTTCGCCCGGGTGAAGCTGGAGATCGAGCCGGGCGAATCCGGTTCTGGCCTGGAATTCGTCAGCAAGATCGTCGGCGGCAATGTGCCGAAGGAATATATCCCCGGCGTGGAAAAAGGTATTGCCGGCGTCATGACTTCCGGAATCGTTGCCGGTTTTCCGATGGTCGACGTGAAGGCGACCCTGGTCGACGGCGCCTATCACGACGTGGATTCCAGCGTGCTGGCTTTCGAAATTGCGTCCCGGGCGGCGTTCCGCGAGGCCATCCAGAAGGCCGGTCCGAAACTGCTTGAACCGATCATGAAGGTCGAGGTGGTGACCCCGGATGAATATACCGGGTCGATCATTGGCGACCTGACGTCGCGGCGCGGCCAGGTGCACGGCCAGGACATGCGCGGCAACGCGGTGGTCATCAACGCTTTCGTGCCGCTGGCCAACATGTTCGGCTATGTGAACACGTTGCGCTCCATGAGCCAGGGACGGGCGCAATACACGATGCAATTCGATCATTATCAACAAGTCCCAAAGTCTGAAGCCGATGAGGTGCAGGCGAAATACGGCTGATCGGCCTCATCGGCCGGCAGCGATGACCCAGGGATTGGCAGACTTAAGAACGGAGATCTTCCATGGCGAAGGCGAAATTTGAGCGCACGAAGCCGCATGCGAATGTTGGCACGATTGGTCATGTTGATCATGGCAAGACGACGTTGACGGCGGCGATCACGATGGTGTTGGCGGAAGCGGGCGGCGCCGAGGCGACGGCCTATGACGAGATCGACGCGGCGCCGGAGGAGAAGGCGCGCGGGATCACGATTTCGACGGCGCATGTGGAATACGAGACCGACAACCGGCACTACGCCCATGTGGATTGCCCGGGCCATGCGGACTATGTGAAGAACATGATTACCGGTGCCGCGCAGATGGACGGGGCGATCCTGGTGGTGTCGGCGGCCGACGGCCCGATGCCGCAGACCCGGGAGCACATCCTGCTGGCGCGCCAGGTGGGCGTTCCGGCTTTGGTGGTCTACATGAACAAGGTCGACCAGGTGGACGACGAAGAGCTGCTTGAGCTTGTGGAGATGGAGATCCGCGAGCTGCTCGACACCTATGAGTTTCCCGGCGACGAGATCCCGGTGATCCGGGGCTCGGCCCTGGCGGCGATCGAGGGCGGTGACGAGGCGATCGGCAAGAATTCGATACTGGAGCTGATGGCGGCGGTTGACGATTACATTCCGACGCCGGAGCGTCCGAAGGACCTGCCGTTCCTGATGCCGATCGAGGACGTGTTTTCGATTTCCGGGCGCGGCACGGTGGTGACGGGCCGTGTTGAGCGCGGTGTGATCAATGTGGGCGAGGAGGTGGAGATTGTCGGCATCCGGGACACCCACAAGACGACGTGTACCGGTGTTGAGATGTTCCGCAAGCTGCTCGACCAGGGCGAGGCGGGCGACAATATCGGGGCGTTGCTGCGCGGTGTCGGCCGGGAGGAAGTGGAGCGCGGTCAGGTTCTGTGCAAGCCGGGCTCGGTGAAGCCGCATACGAAGTTCAAGGCGAGCGCCTATATCCTGACGAAGGAAGAGGGTGGGCGTCACACGCCGTTTTTCACCAATTACCGGCCGCAATTCTACTTCCGGACGACGGATGTGACGGGTGTTGTGCAGTTGCCGGAGGGCACGGAGATGGTGATGCCCGGCGACAATGTTGAAATGTCGGTGGAACTGATCGTGCCGATCGCCATGGAAGAAAACCTGCGCTTCGCCATCCGCGAAGGCGGCCGAACCGTCGGCGCCGGCGTGGTTGCTGAGATCATCGAGTAAGGAAACTGGTCCGGGCGTGGATGAATAATCACCACGCCCGTTCAATTAAAGGCACAAGAGATGAACGGTCAGAATATCCGTATTCGCTTGAAGGCGTTCGATCACCGTATTCTCGATACGTCGACCCGTGAGATCGTATCCACGGCGAAGCGGACGGGCGCCCAGGTGCGCGGCCCGGTGCCGCTGCCGACGCGGATCGAAAAGTTCACGGTGAACCGTTCACCGCATATCGACAAAAAGAGCCGCGAACAGTTCGAGATCCGGACCCATAAACGGCTCTTGGACATCATTGATCCGACACCGCAGACGGTCGACGCGCTGATGAAGCTCGATCTGGCCGCCGGCGTCGATGTCGAGATCAAGCTGTAACGCGGAAAGGCCTTGAGGGAATCCCGATGCGCGCCGGACTGATAGCACAGAAGCTGGGCATGACCCGCGTCTATAACGAGGCGGGCGAGCATGTACCGGTGACGGTTCTGAAATTGCAGAACTGTCAGGTCGTGGCTCAGCGAACCGAAGACAAAAACGGTTACACCGCCGTGCAACTGGGTGCTGGCGCGGCCAAGGTGAAGAACACGCCGAAAGCCATGCGCGGCCATTTCGCGGCGGCCAAGGTGGAGCCGAAACGGCGGCTGGCGGAGTTTCGCGTCTCGCCGGACAATATGATCGATGTGGGCGCGCAGATGACGGCCGACCATTTCGTCGAAGGGCAATTCGTCGACGTGACCGGCGTGTCCATCGGCAAGGGTTTCGCCGGTGCCATGAAGCGGCATAATTTCGGCGGCCTGGTGGCTTCCCACGGCGTGTCGATTTCGCACCGGTCGCACGGCTCGACGGGCCAATGCCAGGATCCGGGCAAGGTGTTCAAGGGCAAGAAGATGGCCGGTCATATGGGCGCGGAGCGGGTGACCACGCAGAACCTGCGGGTGGTGCGCACCGATCCCGAGCGCGGCCTGATCCTGATACGCGGCGCGGTGCCGGGCGCCAAGGGCGGCTGGATCATGATCCGCGACGCGGTCAAGAAGGCCCTGCCGGATGAGGCGCCGCTGCCCGGCGCGTTCCGCGCCGCCGATGCGCAAGAGGACAAGCCTGAAGAGGCTGCCGCCGAGCCAGTGGATGCGGAAGCGGCGGCGGACGACACCGAGGCTCCGGCGGACGCCGAGGCACCGGCCGAGGCCGATGCGCCGGCCGAAGGCGAGACCAAGGAGGGCGCGTGATGAAGGTCGACGTCAAGACCCTTGACGGCAAGGCGGCCGGATCGATCGATCTCGCCGAGGAGATTTTCGGCCTGGAGCCGCGCGCCGATATCCTTCACCGGGTGGTGCGTTGGCAATTGGCCAACCGGCGCTCCGGCACGCGCAAGACCAAGAACCGGTCGGAGATTACCGGCACCGGCGCCAAGATGTATCGCCAGAAGGGCACCGGGCGGGCGCGGCATGGCGACAAAAAGGTGCCGCAGTTTCGCGGTGGCGGCAAGGCATTCGGCCCGCGGGTGCGCAGCCACGACGAGGGCCTGCCGAAAAAGGTACGGGCGCTCGGATTGCGCCACGCCCTGTCGGCAAAAGCCCGCGGCGAGGGCCTGATCGTGGTCGAGGACGCCAAGGCGGCCGATGCCAAGACGAAGGGGCTTGCCGCCCGGATCGCCGGTCTCGGGCTCGCCAATGCGCTGATCATCGACGGCGCCGAACTGGACAGCAATTTCAAGACCGCGGCCCGCAACATCAAGAATGTCGACGTGCTGCCGATCCAGGGCATCAACGTCTACGATATTTTGCGGCGCGACACGCTGGTTTTGACCAAGGCGGCGGTGGAAGCCTTGGAGGAGCGGTTCAAATGAGCACGCTGAAGCATTACGACGTGATTGTCAGCCCGATCATCACCGAGAAATCGACACTGGCGAGCGAGCATTCGAAAGTGATGTTCAATGTCGCCAAGACGGCCACCAAGCCGGATATCAAGGCTGCCGTGGAGGCGCTGTTCCAGGTCAAGGTGAAGTCCGTCAATACTTTGAACCGGAAGGGCAAGGTGAAGCGCTTCCGGGGCATTGCCGGCAAGCAGAACGACGTCAAGAAAGCGATCGTGACCCTGGAAGAGGGTCATGCGATCGACGTGACGACCGGATTGTAGGGGCGGCACGGGAAGAGCGATCATGGCACTGAAGAATTTCAAACCGAACACGCCGGGACAGCGCCAGTTGGTGATTGTCGATCGGTCGAGCCTGTGGAAGGGCAAGCCGGTCAAGAAGCTGACCGAGGGGCTCACCAAATCCGGCGGCCGCAACAATCACGGCCGGATGACGTCGCCTCATCGCGGTGGCGGGCACAAGCGCAATTACCGCAGGATCGATTTCAAGCGCGGCAAGCATGATGTCGCGGCGACCATCCAGCGCCTGGAATATGACCCGAACCGCACCGCGTTCATCGCGCTGATCGAATATGATGATGGCGAGATCGCCTACATCCTGGCGCCGCAACGGGTCGGGGCCGGCGACAAGGTGATTGCCGGACGCAACAAGGACATCAAGCCGGGCAATGCCATGCCGTTGTCGGATATTCCGGTCGGCACGATCGTCCATAACCTGGAAATGAAGCCGGGCAAGGGCGGCCAGATCGCCCGCTCCGCCGGTGCCTATGCGCAGATCGTCGGCCGCGACCAGGGCTATGCCACGGTGCGGCTGAATTCGGGTGAACAGCGCCGCATCCTGGCGACCTGCATGGCAACGGTTGGCGCAGTGTCCAATCCGGACAACTCGAATATCAATCTCGGCAAGGCAGGCCGGTCGCGCTGGCTTGGCCGCCGGCCCCATGTGCGCGGTGTCGCCATGAACCCGGTCGACCATCCCCATGGCGGCGGCGAAGGCCGGTCGTCGGGCGGCCGCCATCCGGTGACGCCGTGGGGCAAGCCGACCAAGGGCAAGCGGACGCGGCGCAACAAGTCGTCCAACAAGTTCATCGTGCGCAGTCGCCATGCGCGCAAGAAGTAGATCCAAGGAGAACTGATCGTGGCTCGCTCAGTTTGGAAAGGTCCGTTCGTCGACGGATACATGTTGAAGAAGGCCGAGGCGGCCCGGGAATCCGGCCGCAACCAGGTCATCAAGACATGGAGCCGCCGATCGACGATCCTGCCGCAATTCGTTGGCCTGACATTCGGTGTCTATAACGGCCACAAACATATTCCCGTGCTGGTGACCGAGGACATGATCGGCCACAAATTCGGCGAGTTCGCGCCGACCCGGACCTATTACGGCCACGCGGCTGACAAGCGGGCGAGGAGACGGTAGATCATGGGCAAGCCGAAGCGCGAACGGGTGCTGGCGGAAAACGAAGCCAAGGCGGTCAACCGCCGGCTCCGCGTCAGCCCGCGCAAGCTCAACCTGGTGGCGCAGATGATCCGCGGCAAGACGGCGGCCGCCGCGTTGGCCGATCTGACATTCTCGCCCAAGCGGATTGCACGGGATGTGAAGAAGACTTTGGAATCGGCGATCGCCAACGCGGAAAACAACCATGACCTGGATGTGGATGCGCTGGTCGTCGCGGAGGCCTATGTGGGTAAATCGCTGGTGATGAAACGGTGGAAGCCGGTGGCGCGCGGCCGCACGGGCCGGGTCCACAAGCCGTTCGCGAATCTGACGATTGTGGTTCGTGAAGTCGAGGAGACTGCGTGATGGGTCAAAAGGTAAATCCGATCGGGCTGCGGCTGGGCATCAACCGGACCTGGGATTCGCGCTGGTATGCCGATGGCGCCGAATATGGCCAGCTTTTGCATGAAGACATGGAAATCCGTGACTACCTGTTGAAGCAGTTGAAGCAGGCGGCGGTGTCCAAGATCGTGATCGAGCGGCCGCACCGCAAATGCCGCATCACCGTGCATACCGCGCGGCCGGGCATCGTAATCGGCAAGAAGGGTTCCGATATCGAGCGGTTGCGCAAGAAGATCGGCGAAATGACGGATTCCGATGTGCACATCAATATCGTCGAGGTGCGCAAGCCGGAAATGGACGCCACCCTGGTGGCCCAGTCGATCGCCCAGCAGTTGGAGCGGCGTATCGCCTTCCGGCGGGCCATGAAGCGGGCCGTGCAATCGGCCATGCGGCTCGGTGCCGACGGGATTCGCATCAATTGCGGCGGCCGGCTTGGCGGCGCGGAAATCGCGCGCATGGAATGGTATCGCGAGGGCCGCGTGCCGCTGCACACCTTGCGTGCCGATATCGATTACGGCACGGCGACGGCTCATACCGCCTACGGCACTTGCGGCGTCAAAGTATGGATTTTCAAGGGCGAGATCATGGAGCACGATCCCATGGCCTCGGAGCGAAAATCGAACGAGAGCAATGAAGGCCCGGGCGGTGGCGGCGGTGGCCGTCGGCGAGACTCCGAGGGTGGTCGCCGGCGGGATTCCGACCGGAGTGGCCGGCGCGAGAAAGCGGCCTGACGGCGCCGGTTGAGAGACGATTTTGAAAGAGTAGGACGATGCTGCAACCCAAGCGCACGAAGTTCCGAAAGCAGCACAAGGGGCGCATTCACGGCGCCGCGACGCGCGGAACGGACTTGAATTTCGGTTCCTATGGCATCAAGGCCCTGGAGCCGGCGCGTGTCACCGCGCGCCAGATCGAGGCCGCGAGGCGGGCGATCACCCGCCACATGAAACGTGCCGGCCGGGTGTGGATCCGCATCTTTCCGGATGTGCCGGTCTCCTCGAAGCCGACCGAGGTCCGCATGGGCAAGGGCAAGGGCGCGCCGGAATTCTGGGCGTGCCGGGTCAAGCCGGGGCGGATCATGTTCGAGATTGACGGCGTGCCGCTGGATGTTGCCCGCGAGGCCATGCGCCTGGGCTCGGCCAAGCTGCCGATCAAGACCCGGTTCATCCAGCGGATCGGTGACTAGGGAGCCTTGATGATGAAAGCCGATGACGTCAGGGCCAAGACGGTCGACGAATTGAGCGATGACTTGCTGGCGCTGAAGAAGGAGCAGTTCAATCTGCGCTTCCAGCGGGCGACCGGCCAGTTGGAGAATACGGCGCGGGTGCGCCAGGTACGCCGCGATATCGCGCGGGTCAAAACGATCATGCGCCAGAAGCGCGTGAGCGACAACGGTTAAGGAAATCGACGATGCCGAAACGAGTGCTGCAGGGCACGGTCGTCAGTGACAAGAGCGACAAGACCATCGTGGTCCGCGTCGAGCGGCGCTTCATGCATCCGCTGTTCAAGAAAACCGTGCGCCGGTCGAAAAGGTATCAGGCGCATGACGAAGACAATCGTTGCAAGGTCGGCGACCGGGTCTCCATCCAAGAGACGAAGCCGATATCGAAATCGAAGCGTTGGGTGGTTGTTGAAGCCGGTAGCGGCGGCAATTGAACCTACGGTTAAGTGAAAGTCGAAGGGCGCCGGCAGCGGCGCCGATAATGGGACAAGGCGGCCAGTCATGATCCAGATGCAAACCAACCTCGACGTGGCGGACAATTCCGGCGCCCGCCGCGTTCAGTGCATCAAGGTGCTCGGCGGCTCGAAGCGCAAATATGCCGGCGTTGGCGATGTCATCGTCGTCAGCGTCAAGGAAGCCATTCCGCGCGGACGGGTGAAAAAAGGTGATGTGATGCGTGCGGTCGTCGTGCGTACGGCGAAGGATATCCGCCGCTCGGACGGCAGCGTCATTCGCTTCGACCGCAACGCGGCGGTTCTGATCAACAATCAGAAGGAGCCGATCGGCACCCGCATATTCGGCCCGGTGCCGCGCGAATTGAGGGCAAAGAACCATATGAAGATCATTTCGCTTGCCCCGGAGGTGTTGTGATGGCCGCCAGGATCAGAAAAGGCGATTCGGTCGTCGTACTCACCGGCCGCGACAAGGGCAAGACGGGTGAAGTGCTCGGCGTGTTGCCGAAGGACAATCGGGCGATCGTGCGCGGCGTTAATGTCGTCAAGCGACATCAGCGGCAGACGGCGGCCCAGGAAGGCGGCATTATCGCCAAGGAAATGCCGATCCATCTGTCAAACATTGCACTGGCCGACCCCAAGGACGACAAGCCGACCCGCATCGGTTTCAAAACCTTGGATGATGGTCGCAAAGTGCGCTTTGCAAAACGTTCCGGAGAAGTGATCGATGGCTGAGGCAACCGAAGCGCCCCGGCTCAAGGGATATTACAACGACGTCATCCGCCCGCGGTTGACGGAAGAGTTCGGCTATTCCAACCCGATGCAGATCCCGGCCCTTGAGAAGGTGGTCTTGAATATGGGGATCGGCGAGGGGGTCGGCGATTCCAAGAAGGTCAAATCGGCGGTGGGTGATCTGACCATGATCGCCGGCCAGAAGCCGCTGACGACCCATGCCCGCAAGTCGATTGCGACATTCAAGTTGCGCGAGGGCATGGCGATCGGCGCCAAGGTGACCTTGCGCAAGAACCGCATGTACGAATTCGTCGACCGGCTGGTGACGATCGCGTTGCCGCGGGTGCGGGACTTCCGCGGGCTCAGTCCGAAGAGTTTCGATGGGCGCGGCA
This sequence comes from Rhodobiaceae bacterium, assembly GCA_965224185.1. Taxonomy (GTDB): domain Bacteria; phylum Pseudomonadota; class Alphaproteobacteria; order Rhizobiales. Next base: position 4,301,849 of record OZ245042.1, read on the forward strand.
ATTTCGCGATGGGCATCAAGGAACACATTGTGTTCCCGGAGATCAATTACGACCAGGTCGACCAGATCTGGGGCATGGACATCGTCGTGTGTACCACGGCCGGTACGGACGACGAGGCGCGCGCGCTGCTGCGTGCCTTCGATTTCCCGTTCCGGCAGTAGCTCAACGACAGGGTTCCAAGAGGATAGACGATGGCGAAGAAAAGCGCAGTTGAGAAGAACAAACGCCGCAGGCGGCTGGCTCAGAAGCATTCCAAAAAGCGGGCCGAGCTGAAGGCCCTGGCGAAGGACCAATCCCTGACCCTGGAAGAGCGCTACCAGGCGCGCCTGAAACTGGCGGAACTGCCGCGCAACTCGGCGCCGAGCCGGATTCGCAATCGCTGCGAAGTGACGGGCCGGCCGCGCGGCTATTATCGCAAGCTCAAGATGTCGCGCGTGGCGCTGCGGGAACTTGGATCGCTGGGGCTGATCCCCGGCCTGGTGAAGTCGAGCTGGTGAGGAGACGGGTCCCATGAACCTGACCGATCCTTTGGGAGATATGTTGACACGCATCCGCAATGCCCAGATGCGCAAGAAATCCAAGGTGTCGACGCCGGCCTCACGGTTGCGGCGCGGCGTGCTCGACGTGTTGCAGTCGGAAGGCTATATTCGCGGCTATGCGCAGGTGGATTTCGACAACGGCAAGTCGGAAATCGAGATCGAACTGAAATATTATGACGGCCAGCCGGTGATCCGGCGCCTGGAGCGGATTTCCAAACCGGGCCGCAGGGTCTACGCCTCTGTGCGCAGCATTCCGCGGGTCAATAACGGTCTTGGCGTGTCGATCCTGTCGACGCCCAAGGGCGTGATGAGCGACCACGACGCCCGTGACCGCAATGTGGGCGGCGAGGTGCTGTGTCGGGTGTTCTAGAGAAATCGCCCAGGCGATTACGACGACAAAGATCAGGTTAAGAAGACGATGTCACGCATAGGAAAACAACCGGTTTCGATCCCCAGCGGCGTCACGGCGGAAGTCGAGGGGCAGACCGTATCGGCGAAGGGGCCGAAGGGCGAATTGTCCTTCGTTCTCAACGACCTGGTGGTCGTGGAGATGACCGATGACGGGATCAAGGTCGATCCGGTCAACGAGTCCAAAACCGCGCGGGCGATGTGGGGCATGTCACGGACGCAGGTCGCCAACATCATGAGTGGCGTGACGTCGGGTTTTGAGAAAAAGCTTGAAATTACCGGTGTCGGCTATCGCGCCGCCGTCCAGGGCAACAAGCTGCAATTGTCACTCGGATTTTCCCATGACGTGAACTACGACATTCCTGAAGGCATCGAGATCCAATGTCCGAAGCCGACGGAAATCGTCGTCAGCGGCATCAACAAACAACAGGTGGGCCAGGTTGCCGCCGAAATCCGCAAGTATCGGCCGCCGGAGCCCTATAAGGGCAAGGGCGTGCGTTACGCCGGAGAATACATCTTCCGCAAGGAAGGCAAGAAGAAGTAACGGGGCAGTCCCATGGCAAGTGCCGGAACAAAATCAGATCGTCGCAATCGGGTGCGTCGCGCCCTTCGCAAGGTGGCCAATGGCCGCGCGCGGCTGAGCGTTTTTCGCTCGTCAAAGCATATCTACGCGCAGGTCATCGATGATGAAAAAAGCCACACATTGGCTTCCGCTTCGTCGCTGGAGAAGGACATGCGCGGTTCACTGAAAACCGGAGCGGATGTGGCTGCCGCCACGGAAGTCGGCAAACTGATTGCCGAACGGGCCAAGGCCGCCGGTGTCGAGACCGTAATCTTCGACCGGGGCGGCTATCTTTATCATGGACGCGTCAAGGCTTTGGCCGAGGCGGCGCGCGAAGGCGGCCTGCAGTTTTAGTGCGGCCGCGGGATTAACCAGGAAAACAGGCTGATTGGACACATGAGAGACCGGGAAGAGCGCGACAGCGAATTTGTCGACAAGCTCGTGCATATCAACCGCGTCGCCAAGGTCGTCAAAGGCGGCCGTCGGTTCGGATTCGCGGCCCTCGTCGTGGTCGGCGACCAGAAGGGGCGGGTCGGATTCGGCCACGGTAAGGCGCGTGAGGTGCCCGAAGCCATCCGCAAGGCGACCGAAGCGGCCAAGCGGACGCTGATCCGGGTGCCGTTGCGCGAAGGGCGGACGCTGCATCACGATATTCGCGGACGCCACGGCGCCGGCAAGGTGGTTTTGCGCGCGGCGCCTCCGGGAACCGGTATCATTGCCGGCGGCCCGATGCGCGCGGTGTTCGAGACCCTGGGCATCCAGGACATTGTCGCCAAATCCTTGGGATCCTCCAATCCCTATAATCTGGTCAGGGCGACGATCAAAGCGCTGCAACGGATGGACAGCCCCCGGGCGGTGGCGGCCCGTCGCGGCCTGAAAATGTCGACATTGCAGGCCCGCCGTCGCGGCTCGGGCGAGACGGCGCAGGCGGAAGCGGCGCAAAACGAGGCTTGATGGCGGGGTTCGGCCCCACCATCTAGGTAAGGACAGACACGATGGCCAGTACGGACAAGACCGTCACCGTGGAACAGATCGGCAGCCCGATCCGCCGGCCGAAAGACCAGCGCGCCACCTTGATCGGCTTGGGATTGAACAAGATGCATCGTCGCCGGACCTTGAAGGATACGCCGGAAGTGCGCGGCATGATCCGCAAGGTGCAGCACCTCGTGCGCGTGGTGGACGAGGCGTAACGGAATAGGCATTGCGGGAACAAGAGCCATGAAGCTCAACGAGATCAGAGACAATCCGGGCGCCCGCAAGGCGGCCAAACGGGTCGGACGGGGTCCGGGCTCCGGCAAGGGCACGACTGCCGGCCGGGGCAACAAAGGCCAGAAGTCCCGCTCCGGCGTGGCCATCAAAGGCTTCGAGGGCGGCCAAATGCCGATCTACCGGCGGCTGCCGAAACGCGGTTTCAACAATATTTTCGCCAAGGATTTGAATATCGTCAGTGTCGGGCGCGTCCAGCAGGCGATCGATGCCGGCAAGCTCGATGCGGGCGAGACGGTGACGGTGGAAAGCCTGAAGGCGGCCGGCGTTGTTCGCCGCGTCCGCGATGGCGTGCGCCTGCTCGGCGATGGCGAGATCTCGGCGGCGGTAACCTTCGAAATCGCCGGTGCGTCGAAATCGGCCGTTGCCGCGGTGGAAAAAGCGGGCGGCGCGGTGACCGTGCTTTCCAAGAAGCCGGCGGACGCCGAATAGGGCCGTATAGACGAGGGGCAGGGCGATAACGCCGACCGGAGCACAGCATGGCCTCAGCCGCTGAACAATTAGCCGCCAATTTGAATTTCAAGGCCTTTGCCAAGGCGGAGGACTTGAAGAAACGCATTCTGTTTACGCTGGGCGCGCTTCTGGTCTATCGGCTGGGAACCTATATTCCGCTTCCGGGCATCAATCCGGAAGCGTTGGCCCAGGCCTTCAGCCAGGCGCAGACCGGCATTATCGGCATGTTCAACATGTTTGCCGGCGGCGCTGTTGGTCGCATGGCGATCTTCGCGCTGGGCATCATGCCCTACATTTCCGCGTCCATCATCATTCAGCTTATGACCTCCGTGGTGCCGACCCTGGAGCAGTTGAAGAAGGAAGGGGAGCAGGGGCGCAAGAAGATCAACCAATATACCCGTTACGGCACGGTGATCCTGTCCGTGCTCCAGGCCTATGGCATTTCCGTCGGTCTGGAAGCGGCGACCAATGTGGTGGTCGAGCCCGGCTGGTTCTTCAAGTTCACCACGGTCGTCACCCTGGTGGGCGGCACCATGTTCTTGATGTGGCTCGGAGAGCAGATCACGGCGCGCGGCATCGGCAACGGCATTTCGCTGATCATTTTCGCCGGCATTGTCGCGGAATTGCCGGCGGCCATTGCCGGGACCCTGGAAATGGGCCGTCAGGGCGTGCTGTCGACGACCATCATCCTGGGCATCATGGTCCTGGCCGTGGTGGTGATCGCCTGCATCGTCTATGTGGAGCGGGCGCAGCGGCGGCTCATCGTGCAATATCCGAAGCGCCAGGTGGGCAACCGCATGTTCCAGGGCGATGCCTCGCATCTGCCGCTGAAGCTGAATACCGCCGGCGTGATCCCGCCGATTTTCGCCCAGTCCCTTCTTTTGGTTCCGGCGACTTTGGCGACATTTGCCAGTGCGTCATCCCCGGCATGGGTGACCACGGTGACCACGTTGCTCGGTCCCGGGCAGCCGCTCTACCTGGCGATTTTTGCCGCGTTGATCGCCTTCTTCGCCTTCTTTTACACGGCGATCGTGTTCAACACCCAGGACACGGCGGACAATCTGAAGAAGCATGGCGGTTTCATTCCCGGCATCCGGCCCGGCGAGCGGACGGCGGAATATATTGATTATGTGTTGACCCGGATCACCGTTTTCGGTGCGATCTATCTGGTGATCATCTGTTTGTTGCCGCAATTTTTGATTTCGGCGGCCGGTGTGCCATTTTATTTCGGCGGCACATCGCTGCTGATCGTCGTCAGCGTGACCATGGACACCGTATCGCAGGTCCAGGGGCATCTGCTGGCGCACCAATATGAAGGCCTGGTCAAAAAATCGAAGCTGCGGGGGCGGCGTAGATGAAATTGATACTTCTGGGTCCGCCAGGGGCAGGCAAGGGAACCCAGGCGGAATGGATCGTCGCGAATTACGGCGTGGCGCATCTGTCGACCGGCGAAATGCTACGGGCGGCGGTGAAGGCCAAGACTCCGGTCGGCAAAAAGGCCAAGGACATTATGGACCGCGGCGATCTGGTGCCCGATGACATTGTGGTGTCGATCGTTGCCGACAGGATCGATGAAGACGATTGCGCCGGCGGATTCATCCTCGATGGATTTCCGCGCACTGTTTCCCAGGCCGAGGCGCTGAAGACCATGCTGGCCGGCAAGGGAATTACTCTCGATGCAGTGGTGGAAATCGCCGTCGATGATTCCTACCTTTTGGCGCGCATCGAAAAACGGGCACGCGAGACCGTTGGCGGTCCGCGGGCCGATGACAATGCAGAGGCGCTGAAGAAGCGCCTGTCGGTCTATCACGAGCGCACGGCGCCCTTGATCGACTACTACAAAGGCGAAAACCTTTTGAAGACGGTCGACGGTGTGGGGTCGATCGACGAAGTCAGCGCCTCGATCGGGGAGGTGCTCTCCGCGTTGTCGTAGGCGAACGCGTATCCGCTATCGGATTTGCAGGATCCGACGGTTGACGTCGGGTGGCGGAATCCGATAGAAACCGGCACCACTTCGCAAACAATTGGCGATCGGTGCCGGGCCCCGCATGGGAACCGGAGCCGATTTTTTGCTTTGGTCCTCGTGCAACGGTAAAGCAAACGGGGTTCACGTCCGTTGATGTAGGACGATCCCCAAACAAGGAGAACCGGCGTGGCTCGTATAGCAGGCGTCAACATTCCGACGAACAAGCGCGTGGAAATCGCGCTGCAATACATTCACGGGATCGGCAGGGCGAAGGCCAGGGAAATCGTCGAGAAGGTGAATATTCCGATCGAGCGACGGGTCAACGAGTTGTCCGACGCGGAGGTTATACAGATCCGCGAGACGATCGACCGTGATTACATGGTCGAAGGTGACCTGCGCCGCGAAGTGGCGATGAATATCAAGCGGCTCATGGATCTTGGGTGCTATCGCGGACTGCGTCATCGGCGCGGCCTGCCGGTGCGCGGCCAGCGCACGCATACCAATGCACGCACCCGCAAGGGGCCGGCCAAGCCAATTGCCGGCAAGAAGAAGTAATCATCACAGTGGGTTCGTGAGGCGACCCCAGACGGTATTAGAGAGACGCCAATGGCCAAGGACAGCACGCGCGTACGCCGCCGCGAACGCAAGAATATCACGTCGGGCGTGGCCCATGTGAGTTCCAGCTTCAACAACACCATGATCACCATCTCCGACGCGCAGGGCAATGCGATTTCCTGGTCGTCGGCCGGTGCCATGGGGTTCAAGGGCTCGCGCAAATCGACGCCTTACGCGGCGCAGGTCGCCGCCGAGGACGCCGCCAAGAAGGCCATGGAACATGGTATGCGGACGCTGGAAGTGGAAGTCCGCGGGCCCGGTTCGGGCCGTGAATCGGCATTACGCGCCTTGCAGGCGGCCGGTTTCACGATCACCTCGATCCGCGACGTGACGACCATCCCCCACAACGGCTGCCGGCCGCGCAAACGCCGGCGGGTTTAATCGGACACCGTTGGGATTTTGGACTTTCCCGCTGGCAGCGGGACGGCGGATGAGCGGGCGGGTGCCTCATCCCCGACGACAGAAAAGGAAGCGAAAGTGACGATCCAGAAGAATTGGCAGGAATTGATCAAGCCGACGAAGCTGAACGTCAATGAGGGTGACGACGCGGCGCGTATCGCGACCGTGGTCGCCGAGCCGCTGGAGCGCGGTTTCGGCACGACCCTGGGCAATGCCCTGCGGCGTGTGCTGTTGTCCTCGCTGCAGGGCGCGGCGGTAACCGCGGTGCAGATCGACGGCGTGCTGCACGAATTCTCGTCGATCCCGGGCGTGCGGGAAGACGTTACGAATATCGTCCTCAACATCAAGGAAATCGCCATCCGCATGGAGGGCGACGGACCGAAACGGATGACCGTGCGCAAGCAGGGCCCCGATGTGGTGACGGCCGGCGATATTCAAACCGTCGGCGATATCGAGATCCTCAATCCGGACCTGGTGATCTGCACCCTCGATGAGGGCACGGAGATCCGCATGGAATTCACGGTCAATTCCGGCAAGGGCTATGTGCCCGCCGAGCGCAACCGGCCTGAGGACGCGCCGATCGGCTTAATCCCGATCGACAGCCTGTATTCGCCGGTGCGCAAGGTGTCCTACAAGGTGGAGAACACCCGTGAGGGCCAGGTGCTCGATTACGACAAGCTGACGATGACCATCGAAACAGACGGCTCGATCACGCCGGACGACACGGTGGCCTTCGCGGCGCGCATTCTGCAGGACCAGCTTTCCATCTTCGTCAATTTCGAAGAACCGAAGGCGGAAGTGGTGCAGGAGCAGGTGCCGGAACTGGCCTTCAATCCGGCGCTGTTGAAGAAGGTCGACGAACTGGAACTGTCGGTGCGGTCGGCCAATTGCCTGAAGAATGACAATATCGTCTATATCGGCGATCTGATCCAGAAGACGGAAGCGGAAATGCTGCGGACGCCGAATTTCGGCCGCAAGTCGCTGAACGAGATCAAGGAAGTGTTGGCGCAGATGGGCCTGCATCTGGGCATGGAAGTGCCCAATTGGCCGCCGGAAAATATCGAAGAACTGGCCAAGCGCTACGAAGACCACCATTATTGATCGGTTCGGACGGGTCGTCGCCGATCGAACAAAGTATCGGGGGACACGGGTCGCCCCGCGTGAGGAAAGGAACGGAGCCATGCGCCACGGCAAAGCGCGACGCAAGCTCAATCGGACGTCCAGCCACCGCAAGGCGATGTTCGCCAATATGGCGGCATCGCTGATCAAGCACGAGCAGATCGTCACCACCTTGCCCAAGGCCAAGGAAATGCGGCCGATTGCCGACAAACTGGTGACGTTGGCCAAGCGCGGCACGCTGCACGCCCGGCGACAGGCGATTTCTCAAATCCGCGACGTGAAGATGGTCGGCAAATTGTTCGACGAATTGGGGCCGCGCTACAAGGACCGCAATGGCGGTTATACGCGCGTCATGCGTGCCGGATTTCGCTATGGCGACAACGCGCCGCTCGCGGTGATCGAGTTCGTGGATCGCGACACGGATGCACGTGGCCAGGATTCGGGGCCGACCGCGGAACAAGAGGTCGAAGAGGCCGAGGTCGCCTGAACCCGCCCTTGGTAGTAGCATATCGCCCGCATGTAATTTGGGAATCGGGCCTCATACGCGACGGGAAGCTGCGCTGCGGGGTTATGCGCTGGCAAGGTGCGCGGATGGTTCGTACTGACCTTGCTTGTTCCTCTTATCCCGAAACATGGCCTCGTCAGCACCGCGGATCAGGGTTTCCATATCGCCGATATCCCGTGAGTACCGCTTGGCGCCGACACTGACGCCGACATGGTGGATATTGCCTTTACGAGTGATCGGGGCTTCGACCGTCTTGCGAATGCGCTCGCACCATTTTTCAAGACTGTAGGTCGCCAATGGCTCCGTAAGGATGATCGCGAATTCATCGCCGCCAAGCCGGGCGACAAAATCCTGCGCACGTATGCAGTTTTGTAACCGGCGGGCGATTTCCCGCAATACGGCGTCGCCCTCATCGTGGCCGAACCGGTCGTTGATCGGCTTGAAATCATCAAGATCGAGATAGACCACAGCCAGGGTTCGGTCGGTTCGGTTTGCCTCATCCACCAAAGTGTTCACAAGGGAGTTGAAGGCGCGCATATTGTCCAGGCCGGTGAGGGCGTCCTTGTTTGCCAGTTCCGCATACCGGGCCCGTTCGGCCATCAATTCAGCCCGCAGATTTCTGTTCACGCGCTCGTAAATATGGATCGTCACCATGGCAATGCAGAATGTCGTGCCCAGCGAGTTGGCGACATTGGCTGCCGGACTGGCGTGGGACGTGAAATCCGGGAAGGTGATACCGCCCCAAGTCATCAAGGCGAAATGGCCGGCGATGATCAGTGGGGACGCCAAGGTGACGATCATGCCGGTACGCGTGCCGAACAGCAGGTAGGCAAACATGGCCGGGATCAGTGAAACGGGAAGCGCCGGGGACATTGGGAAGCCGCCCGTCAGGAATATTGCGCCAAAGCCGGTAACCAGGCTGACACTCAATAGGACGATGGCGACAATGCTGTCCTTTCCCCGCAGCAATAGCGTGTTCAAGAAGAAGGCGATAATGCAAACGGCGACGAGGAACGGGCTGAAGAAAAAAGCGGCCCTGGGATCGAAAATTTCCGGACCTGCCAATTGGAAACTTGCCGCCATGGAGCCGGTAATGCCCGAAACGCCGAGATTGGTGAAAAAGAGAAATCGCGCGCGCTGATGCCGTGTCGTATCATCGCCGTAGAGTGCGGCAATACGATCCAGTTTCATTCCGAAAGTACGTGTTATTCCGGATAACATAGTGTTTCCACTAATATGACAAAAAACAGAAGTTCTTATACGCGCCGGTAAATCAGATTTTCTAATTGTTATATATTTCTTTTGTGTTAATCTCTGGATATATTTGATTTCATTTATGAACAATAGTTGATATGTATATCTATATGTAGAGAATGATAATTTTTTGTCTAAATATTTTGGTTATACAATATTTCCAACCGTGTTATTTTGGGTCTACTATCCATGCGATTGTTGACTGCGATGTATGCGTTCTCTCAAATTGGCTGCCGGGGTGGTCGTCCTGCCGTGCGGTTTTTGACCATTGCGACGATCCATGAACAATTCGGTTTCCAAATGGTATCCATGCCGACAACGCTTGACCGGAGGCGGTCAAATCAAATTATAAGTAAGACCGGGAATTCGCCGACTTCGATGCGGCGAGCTTAGCTATTTTCATACTGAAGAGGACGGATCATGAGGTGGTTGAGGACTCAGTCGGACGGGCGCGATCCGGTGCGTCGCCCGGCCCGCTTCGTATTCCGAGCCCGGTTCGGCCACGGGACCGGACCAGACCATGCCAAGTCCGATCGGCAGGTTCGCGTTTCACGTTCTGTGGCACGCGAGCAATACTGGCGTGCCGCGCGCCTGGCATTGGGTCTTGGATTGGCGGTCGTGATTGGTGCGGACGCGATCGCGCAACAAAAGCAAGTGCCGGCAAACCAGCGGCAGATCCAGCTTTCTTTCGCGCCGATCGTCAAGAACGTGGCGCCGGCGGTGGTCAATGTCTATGCCAGCCGGATGCAGCAGCAGCGCCGCTTTTCTCCCTTCTTCGACGATCCGTTTTTTCGTCATTTCTTTGACGGTCCGGGATTCGACCAACCGCGCCGGCGCATGCAGCGCTCGCTTGGTTCGGGCGTCATCGTGTCACAGGACGGCTTCGTCATTACCAACCATCACGTCATCAAGGGCGCCGACGATATCCGCATCGTGCTCGCCGACAAGCGCGAATACGATTGCGACGTGGTGTTGAAGGATGAAGGTACCGACCTGGCGATCTTGAAAGTGCGCGACGCGCGGCGAAAATTCCCGGTGGTCGAGTTCGCCGATTCCGACAAAGTGGAAGTGGGCGACCTGGTGCTGGCGATCGGCAATCCGTTCGGCGTCGGGCAAACGGTGACGCAGGGCATCGTCTCCGCCCTGGCGCGCACTCAGGTCGGCGTTTCCGATTATCAGTTCTTCATCCAGACCGATGCGGCGATCAATCCGGGCAATTCCGGCGGCGCGCTGATCGATATGAGCGGCCGGCTGGTGGGCATCAATACGGCGATCTTCTCACGCTCCGGCGGCTCCAACGGCATCGGCTTCGCGATTCCCTCCAACATGGCCCGGCTGGTCGCCAAGTCGGCACAAAATGGCGGCCGGGTGGAGCGACCCTGGCTCGGCGCGCGCCTGCAAAATGTCACCGCCGATATCGCTGAAGGGCTGGGGCTCGACCGGCCGCGCGGGGCGCTGGTGGCGGACGTGGTGCCGCAAAGTCCGGCTGATCGGGCGGGGCTCAGGGTCGGCGACCTGATCGCCACGGTCGACGGCTTTGAGATCGACGGGCCAAACGCCTTCGGTTATCGCTTCACCACCAAGGGGGTCGGCGGGTCGGCGGATCTCGGCATTATCCGCCAGGGGCGGACGATGACGGTGCGGGTGGCGCTGAAGAAGGCGTCGGAAACCCGGCCGCGCGACGAACGGCTGATTGGCGGCACGTCTCCCTTTGCCGGGGCGACAGTGGTCAATATTTCGCCGGCGGTGGCCGATGAATTGCGCCTGAACCGGTCGACCACGGGGGTGGCCATCACCGACGTTCGCTACGATTCCACCGCCTTCCGGGTGGGCCTGCAAAAGGGCGATATCGTCTCGCAGGTCAATCGTCGGGCCGTGGATTCGACACGGACATTGGACCAGCTTTCCCGCGAAAGCCCGAGATTATGGCGGATCACCATCAATCGCGACGGCCGGGATATTCCCATGGTGCTCAGGCGTTAGGTTAAAGCATTGACCGATCTGTTCGCCACCGCCGGTCTGGAGCAAGACGCGCCGCGGCCCCTGGCCGACCGGTTGCGGCCGACCCGCCTTGCCGACGTGGTCGGGCAGGACCATTTGGTGGGCGAGCAGGGGACGATCAGCCGCATGCTGGCCTCCGGCTCGCTCGGATCGCTGGTGCTGTGGGGACCGCCCGGCACCGGCAAGACCACGGTGGCGCGACTGCTCGCCGACGAGACGGCCTTGCATTTCGATCAGATCTCGGCGGTGTTTTCCGGGGTTCAGGACCTGAAAAAGGTGTTCGAGGAAGCGCGCGGCCGGCGGTCAATGGGGCAGGGCACCTTGCTCTTCGTCGATGAGATCCACCGCTTCAACCGGGCGCAGCAGGATTCCTTTCTGCCGGTGATGGAGGACGGCACCATCACATTGGTTGGCGCGACCACGGAAAACCCGTCCTTTGAGCTCAATGCGGCGCTTCTGTCGCGGGCTCATGTGCTGGTGTTCAAGCCGCTGGACGGGGCGGCGATCGAACAGATCCTCAACCGGGCGGAATCCGTTGAAGGCAAGGCGCTTCCCCTAACCGACGCGGCCAGGACGAGCCTGGTCCGCATGGCCGATGGCGACGGGCGCTCGGCGCTGACGCTCGCCGAAGATGTCTGGCGGTCAGCCCAGGGCGAGGAAGTGTTCGACGCGGCGCAGCTTCAGGAGATCGTGCAGCGGCGGGCGCCGATCTACGACAAGTCCCAGGACGGCCATTACAATTTGATCTCCGCCTTGCACAAATCGGTGCGCGGTTCCGATCCGGACGCCTCGCTCTATTATCTGGCGCGGATGCTCGATGCGGGCGAGGATCCGATGTATGTGGCGCGCCGGCTGATCCGCATGGCGGTGGAGGATATCGGCCTCGCCGACCCGCAGGCGCTCGTCATCTGCAACGCCGCCAAGGAGGCCTATCACATGCTCGGCTCGCCGGAAGGGGAGCTGGCGCTGGCACAAGCGGCGATCTATCTGGCAACGGCACCGAAATCAAACGCCGCCTATATTGCCTATAAGAAGGCCATGCGGACCGCCAAGGAGGGCGGCTCGCTGGCGCCGCCGAAAACCATCCTCAACGCGCCGACGCGGCTGATGAAAGACGAGGGCTACGGCGCCGGCTATGAATATGACCATGACGCGCAAGACGCCTTTTCCGGCCAGGACTACTTTCCGGAAGCACTCGGCCGGCAGACATTTTACGAGCCGGTGGACCGGGGCTTTGAACGGGAAATCGGGAAGCGGCTGGAGTGGTTCGCGGGTTTGAGGCGGCGGCGGGCTGCGGATGACGGTGGGGAATAGGGGCGGTTGGCGGGAATGCGGCAAAGTGCAGGCGGGCTATGGTGGCCCGCGGTGATGGTCGGCGATGTGTCACGGCACTAAATCGCTGGCGCGATAGAGCTGGGCGTGGCTCGGTGATTTTCCTGCCTACCAATTCGACAACCCACAGATAGAGCGGTCGCAAGCGCATCGACGGCCTTTGGTCGAGGATAGAGGTCTCATCAACCTCGTCCTGACCAAGGAGATTAGCCATGACCATGAGTACGCGTACCGACACCTCTTCGAGCATTTCTGCCCCGACACCGCTGCGCGAGCGGATGATCGAGGACATGACGGCGCGGGGACTGCACCCGCTGACGCAGAAGGGTCATATCCGCGCCTGCCGGCGGTTTGCCGCCTTCCTGAAGCGCTCACCTGACACGGCGACCTGCGAGGATATTCGCCGTTTCCAGCTGCACCTTGCAGAGACCGGCATGAGCATCTGCAACCGCAATCGCACCATGACCGGCATCCGCTTCCTGTTCCGCGTGACCTTGCGCCAGCTCGATCTGGCGGCTCAGATTTATCACCTCAAGGAGCCGGAGAGACTGCCGCAGGTGATGAGCCCCGACGAAGTCAAGCGCCTGCTGGTGATGGCAAAGAGCCTGCAGCCGCGTATTCTGCTGTCTCTGGCCTATGGCTGCGGCCTGCGCGCCAGCGAAGCGGTGCGCCTCAAGGTCGGCGACATCGATAGCGAGCAGAACATCATCCGCATCAAACAGTCGAAGGGGCGCAAGGATCGCAATGTGATGCTGCCGCCGGAAGTATTGAAGTTGCTGCGGCAATGGTGGACGGAGCGTCCAACACGCTATGACGCCGGTGTTCCACTCGCCGAGCGCTGGCTGTTTCCGGGGCGACGGCCGGGCCTGCACCTGACAGCGCGCCAGTTCTCCCGTATTTTCGGGGAGACGGCGGCGGCGGCCGGCATCAGGAAGAAGGTGACCCTGCACACGCTGCGCCACAGCTTCGCCACCCATCTTTTGGAAGCCGGCACCGACATCCGTACCATCCAAGCGCTGCTCGGCCACACCAAGCTGGACACGACGGCACTCTATACCCGCATTGCCACCGGGCGTATCGCCGCGACCGACAGTCCTCTCGACCGGCTGACTGAGAAGAAAGCAAGGCGTAAGAAGACCAAGGCCTGAACAGGCTCTCGGTCATGGCCCGTCCGGTCTTGGAGGTCGCGGATATCTTCCGCGATCACGGTCCGGCATGGCGCCGGTCACAAGCCGGCCATGTCAGTCTCGATCAGTTGAAGGTGATGAGCGCCATCGAGCGCTGCCGCACCGCGGCACTCGGTGGCCATGTGGAGCAGTGTGAAGACTGCCGGCACACGCGCATCGCCTACAATTCCTGCCGAAACCGACATTGCCCGAAGTGTCAGGGCGTGGCGGCACGGGACTGGCTGGCCAATCGGCAGGCGGAGCTGTTGCCCGTCGGCTATTTCCATATGGTCTTCACGCTGCCCCGCCCGATCGCCGATATCGCCTATCACAACAAGGCGGTGATCTACGACCTCTTGTTCAAAGCCAGCGCCGAGACGATGCTGACGATTGCCGGCGATGCAAAGTATCTCGGTGCCCGGATCGGCATCACATCCGTGCTCCACACATGGGGCTCGGCCATGACCCATCATCCCCATGTGCACATGATCGTGCCCAGCGGTGGAATATCACCGGATGGCACCAAGTGGGTCTCCTGCCGGCCGACCTTCTTCCTGCCCGTGCGGGTCCTGTCGCGCCTGTTCCGCCGACTGCTCCTGGCGATGCTCGCCGCCGCTCACGAGCAGGGACGGCTGGCCTTCTTCGGTGATCATCAACACCTGGTCGAATCCAGGGCGTTCAAGGCTTTCCTCAAACCGCTCAACAAAGCCGAATGGGTTGTCTATGCCAAGGAGCCGTTCGGCGGACCGAAGGCGGTGCTTTCCTATCTGTCGCGCTACACCCACCGGGTCGCGATATCCAACAGCCGGCTGATCCGGGCCGACGATACCGGCGTCACCTTCAAGGTCAAGGATTACAGGGTCGACGGGCCGGGCCGCTACACGACCATGACACTACCAGCCGGCGAGTTCATCCGCCGGTTCCTGATCCACGTCCTGCCCAAGGGCTTCCACCGCATCCGGCACTATGGGCTTCTAGAAAATGGTAACCGCGCCGCCAATATCGCAAAGGCGCGGCAATTGCTCGCCGCGCCGGACCCGCAAGAACATCAAGAACAAGGCGCCGATCAACAACCGTCTGGCCAGGACGAACCGGATGCAGCACGGCATCCCTGTCCGCACTGCGGCGGCCGCATGATCACCATCGAGGTCTTCCAAGCCGGCCAAACGCCGCGCTACCAGCCGCCGCCCGAGGGGATCGACAGCTCATGACCACGCCGATGAACCTTCCCGATACCAGCAAGACGCAGAACCACCGCAGGTCCAGTTCCGGCAATGCCCGCCCATGGTCGTGCGCCCAAAATCAGCGCCGTCAGCGCCCGATATCGTCATCCAAAGTACCAGCACGGCGGCGTTTGATACGTGCCACCAATCGGACTTCGGCAATCAGGCATGGCTTGAACCGCCCACCACGATGCCATCACCCGATCGCCAACGGCGGCGCAAACCTCAAATCCCCATAGAGCCCGCGACAAGTCCCTGCTTCACATCCCGCGATTTCCTGCCTTGGCGCTTCTCCGACGCCAGCACCCCAGCGCGCCACCATCAGCGCCATGCCACGGCGTCCGAGAAACCTGCACAGCGGCGGTCGCGTGGCCAGACGCCGACTACGGGCGGAAAGCGGTCATTCGCTTCTGGCGCGAACGCAGGTCCGGTTGAGGGTCGCAGGCAGACGGCCCGGTTTTGGTTGCGCGACCTGAGCCCCGTTCGCGGTCTAAGCCTCGACAGTCGGTGGACAATGTTGCACTGTCCTAGCCTACTAAAGTGGCGGAGGGACCGAGTGCCAATCAAGGAAACTGTCAATCGGGAGTGGTTTAATCCGAGTATCGAACTGCCGTACGAGCTCCGGCTAGCGGACTTCGAGATTGCCATGCAGGACGTTTATGACTTTTTCTACGACGTGAATTCCATGTTCGCACAGAGGGGTCTTCCGCGTCTCGAAGAAGTTCTCCGTCCGGCCAATATGTCGGGCACAATCTCGGATATGATGACCGCTAGCATGGCGAACCACGCGCGGGTCCTCTGCCAGAACAATTTTCACAACGGTCATCCAGATTTGCTCGTTCAAGGTCGATACGAGAACGATAGTGTGAAAGCGGGGGAGGACGGTGTCGAGATCAAGACGACGCGGAACCCGAGCGGAGCCGTCGACACGCATGGTGCTCGAGAGCAATGGATGTGCGTGTTCGTCTATGAAATCGACAAGGTCACTCAACCGGCTGCCAACCGTCGTGCCACTCGATTCACCAAGGTGTATCTCGGCCATGTCACACTGGACGACTTCCGTCGAAACGACAGGGGCGAGCTCGGTACGCGCACAGCTACTTTACACGCGGATGGCATGAAGAAGCTGCGAGAGAGCTGGGTTTATCTAGCCCAATGAGCCGAGCTTTGGGATTGCCTCCGCCGCCAGACGGACAAACTTCGGATCGGCC
The DNA here is from genome assembly GCA_965224185.1 of Rhodobiaceae bacterium. Taxonomy (GTDB): domain Bacteria; phylum Pseudomonadota; class Alphaproteobacteria; order Rhizobiales. The sequence continues at coordinate 4,317,868 of OZ245042.1, forward strand.
TCAACGCCGATGCTCTCGTAGCCGATCGCATTCGCAGCAGCGAGCGTAGAGCCGGAACCCGCGAACGGATCCAAGACGATTCCCTCGCCCAGCGGAAGAGAACCTCTCACGACCTTCCTCATGAAGTCTTGTGGTTTAAGCGAGGGATGCGGCGCGATTGCCTTTTCGGCTGCCAAAGTAGGGTTCGATTTGATCACATCTCCGAAAGGCTTATCTTTCGATACCCGCCGGAATCCTCCGGTCTTCCACTTGCGGAGATTGTCCTGCACTCGTCCTTCGACTGGACGCCGCAGCACTACCCAAGGCTCCCACTGCGACCGAGGCATTACGCTCACCTCGTCAAATTCTTCGTGCGCGTTCTTTGGGCGGTCACCGCCCCGCATCGTCATTGTCAGGCGCGCTATGCTTCCTCGCAGCTCAAGCCCACCTTCAATCATTGCTGATGAGACAACGTGCTGAAGTAGAGGATTGGTCGCCACGACTACGTTACCACCAGGCACTAGCGCCCGTGCGATTAGTGCGGCAAATCGGCGGAAGAAGATGTGAAGCTCCTGCCTATCCTCATCAGTCATTATTGTGAAACGCGGTAACGGCGAGCGCTGGTGACCATCGAAGGAGGGCGGGATGCGCCAAACACCTCCTTGCCCGGACCGAAGCTTCTTGAGCTCTTTCTTACTGTACTCGGTGAGGCCATAGGGCGGGTCAGTGACTACAGCGTGGACCGAGGCATCCTCCCGCGCGGTTAACCAATCGAAGCAATCGGCGTGGTACAGGACGGCTTTTTCGTGCTCAACAGCGGGCTCTAGCCCGACGCGGTGGATATTCTCCGCGTCACCAAGCAGTCGATAGCGTCCGCGAGCGGTTCGCTCGAACACCTGACCCACGTTGAGATTGAGATACGAACGCACCGATGATGGCCGGACTGATCCGAGTTGAACACCAACTGCTTCGTTGATCTGTTTGAGAGTGGCCTCGCCCCCGGCTGCTACCATATAGGTAAGGATGGCGTCTCGAATTTTCCCCGGCGCTGCTGACATGGTCGGCTCCCTCGACAAACTCGAAGGAATTTTGACGTCTAGACGTCAAAGTGTCAAGTTCTATTTTTGTTCTTATTATGATCGATGCGGATGTTTGTCAACGTTCAGGCGTCTCGCTTGAGACGGTGCGACTTGGCTACTTGCGAATGATCAGCCGCCCGGAAGGGGGAAATCTCGAAAGTCTTGAAAAAACTAGCGTGGGCGAAGTGATACAAACGCCCGGCCCCAACCTTGGCAACGTACAACCCTTGTGTCCGCTTTCGATAACTTGGAATCCTGGCAACAACGTCCGAGATTGGGGCGCAAAGCCGACGATCTTTTAGAGGTTAATGACCGTCCACTTCGGGCCGAATTTCCCAGTTCCATAATGAGGCACGATCGGCCGGAGGGAATTAAAATCGGCTTGCGGCGAAAACCCGTTGATCCTTGCATCTTTGGCAACAATTTCCAACCAACCGGAAGCTGCCATACTTCAAACCGTCGCATTGGTATTGGTTGCCGGAAATGTTATAGGCTGCCGGTGCCGGTTTAAGTTGCCCGGCGAGGAGCTGCCACCATGTCAAATCCAGCCGGCTGGGCCGGGGTCGTCCAGGAATTCATCCTGCTTTATCTGGCGTGCTATGGTGGCTTGCTGGCGCTTTATTTCGGCACCGGTACCGTGTTGCAATGGATGTGCGCGCGGCATCCTGAACGGCGCATTCAGACCCGAAAAATGCGCGACCGCACGGCGCTTGATATCAGGCAGAGCGTGCTCTCGCTGTCCAATATCGCCCTTTATCTGGCTGGCGGGCTTTACGCTCAGCATCTGGGTTGGACACTGTTTGCGCCGTTGCCGCTTTCAATCTGGTCGGCGGTTTTGATGTTCGCCGTTTCGATCGTGCTTTATGACGCCTGGTTTTATTGGTTTCACCGTTTTGCCCATGTCAAATGGATGTTCCGGTTCCATGCCCTGCATCACCGGTCGATCCAGCCCAATGCCTGGAGCAATAATTCCGACACCCTGGTCGGCACATTCCTGGAGCAGGGCTATTTCCTGTTCGCGCCGCTGGTGCTGCCGATCCCGCCTGTCGTCCTGATCGCTCATAAGATCTTCGACCAGGTGACCGGGATGGGCGGCCATGCGGGCTATGAATTCTTCGCCTCGCCGACGACGCGCAAGCCGTGGCCGACCATCTGCACCACGTTCCACGACCAGCATCATGCCTATTTCCGCTGCAATTACGCCAATACGTTTTCCTATTGGGACCGGCTGATGGGGACGCTGCATCCGCGTTATGACGAAACGGTCGAAAAGATGGAACGCATTGGCGCGACTCAGCCGATGGATGCTAAATAGGCGCCGAGCTTCCGCTCATTCCTACCTAAGAACGTCTGGCGGCCCGCATGCAGCATTTCCTCATTGTCGCGCTCGGAGGCGCCGTCGGCGCCGGCTGCCGGCATCTGGTCAATCTCTATTCATTGCGGTTCTTGGGGGTGCATTTCCCCTGGGGCACGCTGATCGTCAATGTGGTCGGCTCGTTCCTGATGGGTGTCTTTATCGAAATTCTTGTCCGCAAACTCGGGGCCTCAACGGAGTTGCGGCTGTTCATCGCCACCGGCTGCCTCGGCGGCTTCACCACGTTCTCGGCGTTCTCACTGGACGCGGTGCTACTTTGGGAGCGCGGTCAGCAGCTTTATGCCGGGGGATATGTGGCTGCATCCGTCTTATTGTCGATCTTCGCCCTGGTGGCCGGGCTTGCCGTGATGCGCACTGCGCTTGGCTGATGGCTGCCATCACCAGAAATCATTGTTCATTGGCGAGCCGCGTGTGATATCGACCGGGCATCGACCATTCAAATAGCAATAACGATGTGACAGACTCAGTTCGCATGTACCGGCGCTTCAATCATGGCTGACCGATCCGGGCGGCAAGTGACCGCCGATGAATCCGGCATGCGCCTGGATCGCTGGTTCAAGGCACATTTCCCCGGCCTGGGTTTCGGCCAATTGCAGAAATTGTTGCGGACGGGCCAGGTCCGGGTCGACGGGTCACGGGCGAAGACCAATACGCGGCTCGCCTCCGGGCAGATCGTGCGCCTGCCGCCGGCAATCAGCGATGCCATGGGCGCGGCGCCCGGCGCGGCCGCCGATCCGGGTGACGCCGGTTATCTGCGCAGCCTGATCCTGCATGAGGATGACGACCTGTTCGTGTTCGACAAGCCGTTCGGGCTCGCCGTCCAGGGCGGGTCGGGGCTTACACGGCACGTTGACGGCATGCTGGAGGCCCTGCGCGACCGGCGCGGGCGCAAGCCGCGGCTGGTGCATCGGCTCGATCGGGATACGTCGGGCGTCCTGGTGGTCGCGCGCACACGCAAGGCCGCTTCGATATTGTCTGCGTCGTTTCGTGCCCGCTCCACGCGCAAGATCTATTGGGCGCTGGTGCGCGGTGTTCCGAAGCCGCGCCAGGGACGGATTTCAACGCACCTTGCCCGCGACCCAGGCGACGAGGAGCGCATGGCCGTGGTCAGACCCGGCCATGAGGGGGCGGATCGCGCCTTGAGCCTTTATTCCGTGGTCGAGCAGGTCAGCCAGAAATTCGCCTGGCTATCCCTGCGGCCGATCACCGGACGCACCCATCAATTGCGGGTTCATGCGGCGCATATCGGGCATCCGATCATCGGCGACGGCAAATATTTCGATGTCGAGAACTGGGACCTGCCGGGCGGCATGCAGAACCGGCTGCACCTGATGGCCCGGCGCATCGTCATGCCGCATCCGGCCGGCGGCGAACTGGACGTGACGGCGCCGCTGCCGCCGCATATGCGCCAGTCCTGGTCTCTCTTGGGGCTCGACATTGAGGCCTACGATCCGGATTGGGACCTGCCCGAATGAGCGGCCATGGCGACAAACAGGGGATAATCGGGACGGCAGCGGATCCGGAGCAGGACGGCCTGGACCTGACCGCCGCGGCCATCATGGTGGCCCTGACCATGGCCTGGGGGCTCAACAATGTGGCCATCAAATTCGCCAATCTCGGGTTTCAGCCGGTGTTCCAATCGGGCATGCGGATGTTTCTCGGTATTTTCCTCATGCTCGGCTGGTGCGTGCTCCGCCGCGTGCGCTTGTTTGAACGGGACGGCTCATTGCTGCCCGGCCTGTCGGTTGGTATCATTTTCGGTGTTGAGTTCCTGCTGCTTTACCTGGGGCTCGACTATACGTCGTCGGCTCGTGGCGTGGTGTTCTTCTTCTGCATGCCGTTTTTCGTCGCTCTGGGGGCTCATTTTCTGGTGCCGGGCGAGCGTCTGACCACGGCCCCCATCATCGGGCTGGGGCTTGCCTTTGCCGGGGTGGCGCTGGCTTTCGCGGACAAGTTATCATTGCCGTCCCCGCAGGCTTATTTCGGCGACATATTGTGCCTGGTCGGCGGATTATTATGGGCGGCCGACACGCTGATTATGAAGACCACGCGGCTCGGTGCCATAGCGGCGGAAAAATCGATGCTTTACAGGCTGACGATCGGCGCCCTGGTTCAGCTTGCCGCGGCGCCCTTGTTCGGCCCGTTTATTCGCGACGTGGACGGCATGGTGATCCTGGCGTTCCTGTTCCAGCTCTTCGTCGTCGTCGGCATCACCTATCGAGTCTGGGTCTGGCTGGTCTCGGTCTATCCGGCGTCGCGCGTGGCGTCCTTCGGTTTTTTATCGCCGGTATTCGGCGTGCTCTTTGGTGCGATCCTGCTGCGTGAACCGGTCGGCCTGCAATTGATCGGCGCCTTGGGGCTGGTGGCGCTCGGCATCTATCTCGTCAATCGGCCCGGCAATCGGAAGGCCGCGGCGCAATGAATTATCAAGAGATACCAATTTTGCTCATCTTCGACTGTGACGGCACACTGGTCGACAGTCAGCAGATCATCGTTCAGACCATGCAGGAGACCTTTGACGATCACGGTTTGCCGGCGCCGGAACGGCAGGCCGTCGCCGGTGTAATCGGCTTGTCCCTGGCGGTTGCCATTGAACGCCTGTTCGCCGAGCCCATGGCCGGTGACGCGGAAGCCATGGCCGATCATTACCGCAAGCGGTTTCATGACACACGGGCTTCGAAGGCGGTGCCGGAGCCGCTTTATCCGGGCGCGCGGGAAACCATGGAGGCGCTGATCTCAGAAGATGCCGTGCTGCTCGGCATTGCCACCGGCAAGTCCCGTCGCGGGGTTGACGAATTGCTGCACCGTGAAGGGTGGGCACAGCATTTTCTGACAATTCAGACCGCCGACGACGCGCCATCGAAACCGCATCCGGCGATGGTCCATCAGGCGCTTGCCGAAACCGGTACGGACGCCGGCAATGCGGCACTGATTGGCGATTCCATTTATGACATGCAGATGGCCCGGTCGGCCGGCGTCGCGGCGATCGGCGTTGCCTGGGGGTTCAATCCGGTCGACGATCTGATGACCGCCGGTGCTGAGGTGATGGCCGGCGATTTCGCCGATTTGGCAGGCATTATCGGCCGCTTCCGTTCCACCAGACAGATCTCGGGATAGGGGTACGACATGACCGAGCCCTCCGATCCCATGGCCAAGGCGCAGGAGCGTGCGCGGCCTGAGGCACCGAAACGGTTTTACAAAACAGTGACCGTCGCCGAAGACGGTGCGCAGTTCACGGTTCGTTTGGACGGGCGGGTGATCCGCACGCCGGCAAAGAACATGTTGGCGGTTACGAGCCAATCGCTCGCCGAGGCAATCGCTGGTGAGTGGTCGGCGCAGGGGGACCGGATCGATGCGGCGGCCATGCCGATCACCCGGCTTGTGAATTCAGCACTTGATGGCGTGGCACCGCAGCGGGCGGCGGTGGCTGAGGATATCACGCGCTATGCGGGCTCGGATCTGTTGTGCTATCGCGCCGACGGGCCACAGGGCCTGATCGACCGGCAGCGGCTTAGTTGGGATCCGGTCCTGGCTTGGGCGGAGGACCGGTACGGACTGCGCTTCGTGCTCGCCGAGGGGGTAATGCATGTGAAGCAACCGCCGGAAACCCTTGTGGCCGTTCGCAAATTGTTGGACCCGGTGTCCAACCTGGCGCTTGCGGCCTTGCACACGATGACCGGGCTTACGGGCTCCGCGCTCCTGGCGCTGGCGGTCCTTGATCGCCACATCGATGTCGAAACCGCCTGGACGGCAGCTCACGTGGATGAGGATTGGAATATCGATCAATGGGGCGAGGACCTGGAGGCTCACCGTGTTCGCGAAAGCAAATGGCGGGATATGGCGGCCGCAGGTAAGGTGGCGGATCTGGTTGGGGTCCCATATGTCTGATTCAATCCACTAGATCTGGGTCTCAAGAGCTTATCCGAAGGCCAGGATATTACGTCTGATATGTAATTTATTTGTCGCCTTGTGATTGCTCTGGGCGGACTAAGTATTTTTTCTATATGCTAAAGCGTGTCGCATTGGGATCGATCCGGACACGACCGTCATTCCCGTTCTTGCGGGAATGACCGCGGCGGGTTGCTGTGGACTCGTTTCACAATGGTGCGAAAAAAGAAATGGTTCGGCGGCCGGCATGCGCGGCCCGTCGAGCCGCGATGGAAATGTCGTCCAGCGGAGCCGGATTTTCATGTCGGGGCAGATCTATTTCAAGAATCCGATCAACCTGTTCGCAGTAATCGTTGCCATAGTGAGTCTGACCGCCTGCGACGACGGCAATGAGGCTGCCGCGCCGAGCGAGGCGCCGCCGCCATCGGTGACCGTGGCCACCGCGTTCAGCAAGGAAATCCGGGCGTCGGCGGAATTTGTCGGAAAAGTAGAGGCGATCGACAATGTTGACCTGATCGCCCGCGTATCCGGCTATCTTCACAAGAAGGGGGTCGCGGACGGGGCCGTCGTCGATGAAGGCCAGCTTCTCTTTGCTATCGAGAGAGACCAGTACACGGCGGCACAGGCGTCAGCGAAAGCCGAACTCGCCAAGGCACTTGCCGATCAGAAACTGAAGGAAGCGGATCTGGCGCGCGACGACAACCTGTTCAAGAAGGGCCATATCTCGAAGGCCAAGTTCGAGGCCAGCCTGGCCGCCCGAGACCAGGCCTCGGCCAATGTCAGCGCCGCCGAGGCGTCCGTGGCGCAGACCGACCTGCAACTCACCTATACGGAAATCAAGGCGCCGTTTGCCGGCCGCATCGGTCGCACGCGGTTCAGCGTCGGCGATGTGGTGGGCCCGAATACCGGCGCGCTCGCCTCCCTGATCCGGGTGGCGCCGATCTATGTGCTCTTCTCGATCAGCGAGAAGGATTTCGTGCAGGCGATGGAGCGGGTCGAGGGATCCTTGCGCGACTTTCTGGCGTCCGGCAACGCGCCTAATCTGGGCGCCCGGCTGCCGACCGGGCAGGAACTCAAGGAAACGGGCAAGATCGTCTTTGTCGACAACCGCGTCGATCCGGCGACCGGCACAATCGCGGTGCGCGGGCAGTTCGAGAACAAGCGCGAATTGCTGGTGCCCGGCCAGTTCGTAACCATCATCATTGAATCCGCCAAGGCGCAGCGCACGCTGCTGGTGCCCCAGGCCGCGATCCAGCGGGACCAGAAGGGGACCTTCGTGCTCACCGTCAATGACCAGCAACTGGTGGAACAGCGGCATATCGAGACCGGCGATCAGATCGAAACCGCCTGGGTGGTCAAGGACGGCCTGCAGGAAGGGGAACGGGTAATCGTTCAGGGCCTGCAAAAAGTGCGGCCCGGCGTGCCGGTCAACGCTGTCGTCGACGGCGAGCCGGTAGGAAACTGATCGATGTTTTCCGCTTTCTTCATCTACCGGCCGAAATTCGCGCTGGTGATTTCGCTGGTGATCACCATCGTCGGGGTCATCGGCTTCCTTGCCCTTCCGGTGGAGCAGTTTCCGGAAATCACGCCGCCGGTGGTCAATGTGAGCACCAATTATACCGGCGCCAATTCGGAAGTCGTCGAGGAGACCGTGGCCGCGCCCATCGAGGCGCAGGTCAATGGCGTCGACGACATGATCTATATGAGTTCCAACAGCACGGATTCGGGCAGCTACTCCCTCGACGTCACCTTCGAAGTCGGCACCAATGCCGATATTGCCGCGGTCAATGTGCAAAACAGGACGAGCCAGGCTAATAGCCAGCTTCCGGCGGAAGTCACCAAGAACGGGGTGACCGTGCAGAAATCGAGCACAAACTTGCTGCTCGTCGCGGTGCTCTATTCGCCGAACCAGACCTACGACCAGCTTTTCCTGGCCAATTTCGCCTCCATCAATATCAAGGATGCATTGGCGCGGGTGCCCGGTGTCGGCCGGGCGACAGTGCTCACCGACTTCTCCTACGGCATGCGCATTTGGCTTGATCCAGACCGGTTGACCAGTCTGGGCATGACGCCAACGGATTTCATCCAGGCGATCCAGGATCAGAATGTGCAGGTCTCCGCCGGCCAGATCGGCGCGCCGCCAACTGCCGGCGACCAGCAATTCCAATATTCGGTCAAGGCCAAGGGGCGGCTCAACCGGCCGGAAGAATTCGAGCAGATCATCCTGCGCACCGGTGATGACGGCGCCATCGTGCGTATTGGCGATGTCGCTCGGGTGGAGCTTGGCTCGCAGATTTACAATTATTCGGGCAAGTTCGAAGGCCGGCCGGCGGCGGTGGTCGCCATCTACCAGGCGCCGGGCGCCAACGCCCTTGCCGTGTCTGACGGCGTTGTCGCGGAACTGGAGCGCCTGTCGCGCGGGTTCCCGGACGATGTGGCCTATGAGATCCCCTACAACACCACCAATTTCGTCGAGCAGTCGCTGAGCGACGTGATCTCCACCCTGGTGCTGACCTTCATCCTGGTGGTGTCGGTGGTGTTCATCTTCTTGAGCAATTGGCGGGCGACCATCGTGCCGACCGTGGCGATCCCGGTATCGCTGATCGGCACATTCGGCGTGCTGCTGATCGCCGGCATGTCGCTCAACACGATCAGTCTGTTCGCCCTGGTGCTGGCAATCGGGATCGTGGTCGACGACGCCATCGTGGTGGTGGAGAACGTGGAACGGATCATGGCCGATGAGGGGCTTGATCCGAAGGCCGCGACCGCCAAGGCGATGGGCCAGATCACCGGTCCGGTGATTGCCACCACCTTGGTGCTTTTGGCGGTGTTCGTCCCGGTGACGTTCATGCCGGGCATTACCGGGCGGCTCTACACCCAATTCGCCATCACGATCTCGGTGGCGGTGGTGATCTCATCGATCAACGCGCTGACATTATCCCCGGCGCTTTGCGGCCTGATTCTCAAACGCCGCGAGGGACCGCCGGGCGGTATCTTCGCCATTTTCGAGCGCTTCATCGGCGGGATTCGCGGCGGCTACATCGCCGTCGTTCAGCGCTTTCTCGGGCGATCCTTCATCGGTGTCGCGGCGGTGATTGCAGTGGTCGGCAGCATCTATGTGCTTGCCGGGCGCCTGCCGGCCGGCTTCCTGCCGCTGGAAGACCAGGGCGTGATCATGATCGATGTCCAGCTTCCCGATGGTGCCTCCCTGCAACGAACGGAAGCGGTGACCAAGGAAATCGAGGCGATCCTGGATGAGGAGCCCGGGGTGCGCTACGCGGTGACCGTCAACGGCTTCGGCCTGCTAAGCGGCGGCGCGGCGGCGAATGTCGCCGCCTTCTTCGTCACGCTCGATCCATGGGACGACCGTCAGGACGACGCGCTGCATGTGGATGCGATCCTGCGCAAATTGTGGGGTAAGTTCTCGACCATCGCATCGGCCAATGTGATTGCCTTTAACATTCCGCCGATCTCCGGGCTCGGATTGTCATCGGGGGCGGAGATCAAGCTGCAACAGACTGGTGGCGGGACGCCGCAGGACCTGGCCTCGGCAATCGGTTCGCTGGTCTATGCGGCCAATCAGCGCCCGGAAATCGGCCGCGCCTATTCCACATTCAGAGCGAATGTGCCGCAGGTCTTTGTCGATCTGGATCGGGAAAAGGCGAAGAGCCTGGGCGTCAATGTGAGCGATGTCTTCCTCACCTTGCAGGCCTATCTCGGCTCATTCTATGTCAATGATTTCAACCTGTTCAGCCGCGTTTACAAAGTTATGATTCAGGCTGAAGGGGAGTATCGCAACAAGATCGACGATATCGGCCGGCTCTATGTGCGCTCGACGAAGGGCGAGATGGTGCCGCTTCGAACCCTGGTCACGGTCAAAAACCAGCTCGGGCCACAGATCCTGAACCGCTATAACCTGTTCCGGGCGACCACAGTGACTGCCGATCCGGCGCCGGGCTATTCGATCGGCGACGTGATCACGGCGATGGAGGAGGTAGCGGCCGAAGCCTTGCCGGACGGTTACGCCTATGAATGGACGGGAACGGCTTTGCAGCAGCTTGAATCGGGCAGCCTAGTGCTGATCATTCTGGGGCTTGCCATCCTGTTCGCCTATTTGTTCATGGTCGCCCAATATGAAAGCTGGTCGATGCCGCTGGCGATCCTGATGTCGGTGACGGTGGCGTTGCTGGGCGCGTTCCTGTCGGTCCAGGTCACTGGCGGCGATGTCAATCTTTATACCCAGATCGGGATGATCATGTTGGTCGGGCTGGGGGCGAAGAACGCGATCCTGATTGTTGAATTCGCCATGGAGCAGCGGCGCGACGGCAAGTCGATCCTGGAGGCGGCCCATGAGGCGGCCTTCCTGCGGTTCCGCGCGGTGATGATGACGGCCCTGTCGTTCCTGCTCGGCGTGGTGCCGCTGGTGATCGCATCCGGCGCCGGTGCCGCCAGCCAGCAGGCGATCGGTATTGCCGTCTTTGGCGGCATGCTGATGGCAACGACGCTCGGGGTGATCCTGATCCCGATCCTCTACGTGGTGATGCAGATCCTGCGAGAGCGCATCAAGGGACAGTATCGGGGCGCCGATACCCCGGGTGATTCGCAATCCGGCGAAGCCGAAGGCGGGACGCAGACGGCGCCGGCGGAATAGAGGTTGATCAGATGCAATGCGCGGCGGCTTGGATCCGCCGCGCCGTGTCGCCTCGTTATTCCGGCGACCTGAGGAGCCCTCTATAGAGTACCGCGCCCACGGCGCCGCCGACGATCGGCGCCACCCAGAACAGCCATAATTGCTGCAAGGCCCAGCCATCGGCGAACAGGGCCACGCCGGTGGAGCGCGCCGGATTGACCGAGGTATTCGTTACGGGAATCGAAATCAGGTGGATGAGGGTCAGCGCGAGGCCGATGGCGATCGGCGCGAAGCCGGGCGGGACCCCATCATCGGTGGCGCCCAGAATGATGATCAGGAAGAAGGCGGTCAGGACGACTTCGATGATCAATGCGGCAGTCATAGAGTAACCGCCGGGGGAGTGTTCGCCATAACCGTTGGAGGCGAAACCGCCGACGCTTGTAAAATCAGCCTTGCCGGATACCACGAAGTAAAGCACCAGGCCGGCGAGAGCGGCGCCGATTACCTGGGCGATGACGTAGAGCGGAATGTCCTTGGCCTTGAACCGCCCGGCGACGACGAGGCCGACCGTAACGGCGGGATTGAAGTGGCCGCCCGAAATACCACCGACCGCATAGGCCATGGTCAACACGGTCAGCCCGAAGGCGAAGGATACGCCGAGCAGGCCGATGCCGACTTCCGGAAACGCGGCAGCGAGCACCGCGCTGCCACAGCCGCCGAAAACCAGCCAGAACGTGCCAAAGCATTCCGCTGCAGCCTTATTGAGCATGATGATTAACTCCTAAAAATGAATTCCGTGAAAAGTGATATGACGCCCTTGCGGCGCACGGCCACTATCGCACAACCGGGCATGCCGGGCCAAGCATCAAGATGCGGCTCCGCTTCCAGGGTTACGCAAAGCTGGCGCCGCGAGGGCCGAAAGCGCCGCGGCCACGATCAGGGTGCCGGCGGCGACCAGGGATGGCAGTAGAAAACTGCCGGTCACGTCGTGGACATAACCGGCGAAGATCGGTCCGACAATCTGGCCGGTACCGAAGGATGCGGTCATCAGGGAGAAGGCGTGCCGGGGATCGCCGCCGGATATGGCCTGGGCGGCGACCAGGCCGAGGGCGGTGATGCCCATGATCGTGGCACCGAGGCAGAATGCGGCGAGGACGATACCGGGGGCGCTGATCCACAAGACGCTTGCCGCGACGCCCACGGCCTGCACCAGGCAGGCGGCGGAGAAGGCCGGGATGATACCGATGCGGCCGGCAATCCAGGTCCAAACCGCGACCGAGGGCGCCGCCGATACGCCAACCAGGATCCAAATATAGGGTTCGAGCGGCCTGATCTCGGCATTGTCGCGGACAATCGCCATGATGAACGTAGCGGTGATCACGTAGCCGATGCCGAACAGGCCATAAGCGGTGATCAAGAGCGTGAGATACCGGTTTGCGCCGGTTTGTTGGCGCGGCAATGCCGGCGGTTCGGCCTCCTTCTGTACGAAGGCGGCGACGGCGGCGGCGGCGATCAACGACAGGGCGCCGCCAACGATCCAGTGGCCGCGCCAGCCCACGCCGCCCTGAACAAGCAGGGAAACCATCGCGGCCGCCAGCGCAAGCCCGGTGCCCACTCCGGCGAAGTGAAGCGATGCCAGGCGGCCGTCGCCGCTGGCCCGCAATCGCTCCAGGACCAGGGTGGAGGCAAAGACCAGGATCAGCGCGCTGGCAATGCCGCCAATCAGCCGCAATGTGAGAAACAGGACCATCGATGATGTCAGCCCCATGGCCATGGTGGTCACGGCACTGACGGCGAGCGATGTCAGCAGCCAGGCGCGCCGCGACCCGCCGAGCAGCGGCGTGGTGCCGATCAGGGCGCCGATCAGGTAGCCGACATAGTTTGCCGATGCGATGAGGCCGGCATCTCCCTTGGTCAGGCCCAGATCCTCGACCATGAATGGCAGGATCGGGGTGTAGATAAACCGTCCGACGCCGACGGCGACCGCAAGGGAAATCAGGCCGCCAAGAGCAAGCAGGACCAGACGGGAATAGGGGCGCATCAAGCGGATCGGCCGGCGGTGGCGGGTCTAAAGGTCATGACTTGCTTTCCGTTGTCACCTCGAAGGTCCGGGTTGAGGATGGCGGTCATGGCGCAATAATCACGGATTGGCCGAGGAACTCAAGACGAGCGCACGGGGATCTGTCTGCGCCGAATAACGGCGGATGACCTCCTTTCGCGAAAGCCCGTATTGGTGCCGCGCCCGCCTGGAACGGGGGGAACCACCGCCGATTTCCGACCCCGGCATGCGGAATTCGACCGGTCGCGGACCTTGAAATTGTTTTTGCGACAGTCGATCACCGGCGCCGGACTTTCCCGCTTCGGGCCGTCGTGCTATTGCCGTGGTCAATGACAGCAAACGGGATTGGCGGGCATGAAGGAAGTTCTGGCGGAACTGGAAAAACGGCGCGCGGTGGCGCGGCTGGGCGGCGGCGAACGGCGGATCGAGGCGCAGCACAAGCGCGGCAAGCTGACGGCGCGGGAGCGGATCGATATCCTGCTCGATGAGGGCTCGTTTGAAGAGTTCGATATGTTCGTCGAACATCGCTGCCACGATTTCGGCATGGAAAAATCCAAGGTGCCCGGCGATGGGGTGGTGACCGGCTGGGGCACGGTCAACGGCCGCACCATCTTTCTGTTCGCCAAGGACTTCACCGTCTTTGGCGGTTCGCTGTCTGAGAGCCATGCCAGGAAGATCACCAAGATCCAGGAAATGGCGCTTAGAAACCGGGCGCCGATTATCGGTATCTTCGATGCCGGCGGCGCGCGCATCCAGGAAGGCGTGGCGGCACTTGGCGGTTATGGCGAAGTGTTCCAGAACAATGTGCTGGCCTCCGGGGTCATTCCGCAGATTTCGATGATCATGGGGCCCTGCGCCGGCGGCGATGTCTATTCGCCGGCCATGACCGATTTCATCTTCATGGTGCGTGATACGTCCTACATGTATGTGACCGGGCCGGATGTGGTCAAAACCGTGACCAACGAATCGGTCACCCATGAGGAACTCGGCGGCGCCTCGGTACACACCACCAAATCCTCGATCGCCGATGGCGGCTACGACAATGACGTGGAAGCGCTCCTGCAGATGCGGCGTCTGATCGATTTCCTGCCGATGAACAACCAGGCGGAACTGCCGGACATCCAGTGCTTCGATCGGCCGACCCGTGACGACCGGTCCCTCGACAGCCTGATCCCGGACAATCCCAACAAGCCCTACGACATCAAGGAACTGATCCGCAAGACGCTGGACGAGGGCGATTTTTTCGAGATCCAGGAGAACTTCGCCGGCAATATCGTAACCGGATTCGGGCGCATGGAGGGGCGCACCGTGGGTGTCGTCGCCAATCAGCCGATGGTGCTGGCCGGCGTGCTTGACAGTGACGCCAGTCGCAAGGGAGCGCGGTTCGTGCGGTTTTGCGACTGCTTCAACATTCCGATCATCACCTTCGTCGACGTGCCCGGCTTCCTGCCCGGCACGGCGCAGGAATATGGCGGACTGATCAAGCACGGCGCCAAACTGCTTTTCGCCTATTCGGAAGCAACCGTTCCGAAAGTGACCGTGATCACCCGTAAGGCCTATGGCGGTGCCTATGACGTGATGGCCTCCAAACATCTGCGGGGTGACGTCAATTATGCCTGGCCTTCGGCGGAAATCGCGGTCATGGGGGCAAAGGGGGCGGTGGAGATCCTCTACCGGTCCGAACTCGACGATCCGGAAAAGATCGCCGAGCGCACCAGGGATTACGAGGACCGGTTCGCCAATCCCTTCGTCGCCGCCGAACGCGGCTATATCGACGAGGTGATCGTTCCGCGCAGTACAAGGCCGCGGGTGACGCGGGCGCTGCGGCTTTTGCGCGGGAAGAAGTTGGAAAATCCCTGGAAGAAGCACGACAATATTCCGTTGTAGGACCAGGTCCGGCGGAATCGCAAAGCCGATTTGCTTTACCAATTCCTAAGCGGTGCTTTCTATAATCGCCCCGGATTAATCCGAATTCGGGAGCCGATTGATGGTTGAAATGTCCCTGCCGCCCGTTCTCAGCGCCCTTGCCCAGCGGGGCCGGATCGACGCCGACGACGTGCTGTCCATGCGCCGCGAGGTGTTCAAGGACGGTGTCGTATCGCGTTTTGAGGCGGAATCCCTGTTCCGGCTCAATGAGGCCGTAAAGACGGGATGTGAGGAATGGTCGGAGTTCTTCATCGATGCACTGACCGACCATGTGGTACACCAGGTCGAGCCACGGGGCTATGTCAGCGAGGATGACGGCCGCTGGCTGATGGACCATATCTCCCATGACGGCGTCGTCGACACGCGCCAGGAACTGGAACTGCTGGTCAAGATCATCGAGACGGCCAAGCAAAGCCCGGACCTTCTGGTCGCCTTCGCCCTGCGACAGGTAAAATTCGCCGTCGTCAAAGGTGAGGGCGCTGTCGCCAAGGGCGTTCTGACGCCGGGGGTCATCGGGGCGGCGGAAGTGGAGCTGTTGCGGCGCATTCTCTATGGCTATGGCGGCGACGGCCATGTGGCGATCACCCAATCAGAAGCCGAAGTGCTGTTCGATATCAACGACAGCACGATAGAGGCGCAGAACGATCCGTCCTGGACAGATCTCTTCACCAAGGCGATCACCAACTATTTGATGTTCGTATCCGGTTACGCGGTTCCAAGCCGTGAGGAAGCCCTGCGGCGCTCCGAATGGCTCGACGAGCGCCGCGGCGTCGGCGCCTTTATGAGCGAAATGGCATCCGGTATTCTCGACTGGGACCTGCGATCCATGTTCGACAATTACCGTGTTATGGAAAATCGCTGGAAAGAGCACAATGACCTTACGGAACAGCGGATCGCGGACGCCGAACAGGTAACCGAGGCGGAGGCCAAGTGGCTCGCCGAACGGATCGGCCGCGACGGCATGGTTCATGCCAATGAAACGGCCCTATTGCGGCTCCTGCAGAAGGAATCGCCGGATCTGCATCCGCAATTGCGCAGCCTGCTGGAGCCGGCGGCTTGAACGGGCGGGTGCAGTCTGGATGCTCATGTTTATCGCGCAGCAAGTAAGACGTCGCAATCCACATCGCTGGTGTCTAGCCTGGCCAGGCGTTTATCGGAGGTGATGAGCGTAAGCTTCTGGCGAGAAGCGAGCGCTAAATAAAAACAGTCATACGTTGGATGACGGAGATTCAAAGCGATTGTCAGGGCGTCGTCACAAAGCTCGGGCAGTGGCACCAATTGATCGATGAATTGCGACAAGCCGGCCAGGCCAGTCTGTGCCAAATCGGCTGCCATGGCGCCGGCATTCACATACTTCCAGAGCGCATTTGATGCTTCTGCAAGAATAAGATCCGGCGCAATGAACTCATGCTCAGGCGTCAAATATCGCCGTGCCTGTTCGCCGCCGGGATAATCGACCAGCCAATGGACAGCGACACTTGCGTCAACGACGTAGCGTGTCATTGTCCCGATCCTCACGGATTAGATCTGCCGGATCCCTGTCTACCGAACCTGCCTGATGTCGAATGCGATCGAATTCAGCAATGAGTTCGTCTTTCGTAGGGCGCACGCTCTCGGTCAGCGTGTCCCGCAGATATTGCTCCAACGACAGATTCTTCCCGCTTGCTTTGTTTTTCAGCCTGGCAATGACATCTTCATCGAGATTTCGGATCAGGACTTGCCCCATGATAATGTGCTCCTTGCTATCATTTTGATAGCATAGAAATTCCCCACCGTCATCTTCGCGTTCAATCCACCTGCCGGGCATCCTTGTACATCACAAGGTGGCGCTTGTTTTTTATCCAATCGGTGATCTCGTCCGCCGTCATGTGATGCGCCGGATCAAAGCGGTCCCAATTGACGATGTCGTCCAGTTCCTTCTTCCAGCGCTTATAGGGCGTGTCGCGCGGCGGGCCGAACAGGAAGATGTCGAGTATGGCCAGGTCATCGGGAATGCCGAGCAGGGGCTTCATGGCCTTTTGCGCGTTTTCCTGGCCGATCGCCGACACCCACCAGACATTGTAGCCAAGGGCGGCGGCGGCGAGATGGGCGGCCATCGTGGAGGCGGCGACCGATTGCAGCAGGATGCGTTCGGCGTTTTCGACATACATGCGGTTCAAGTCGCTGTCGTCGTCCTTCAAAACGGGAAAAGCCTGAACCCAGCGAAAATCGGACGCGACCACGATCATGCCCGGGGCTGAAGCCAGGCCGCGATAATCGGGGGTCGGGAACTTCATTTTCATTTTTGCCCGCGACCGCTGCTCGTCGACGAAATGGTCGGCAATCTGCCGCTTCACCGCAGGATCGCGCACCACAACATAGTGCCAGGGCTGCGCATTGGCGCCGGATGGGGCATGGCGGGCGGCGTCCAGGATGAGTTCGTAATGCGCGTCGGGGACATTGAAGGTATCGTCGAAGGCGCGGACGGTCACGCGGTTGCGGATCACCCGCATCAGGGCATCATAGCGATCCCGGTTGCCGATCGGCGGCAGGTCGATTTCCGCCTCGGCGTTCTGAATTTCCGCGGTCCTGTCGTCGCCTCGGCCGTCAGCGGTCATGGGGGCCTCCTTGGTTCGACGCTTGTTGTCCTGTTGACGACAAGCTTACATCAATCGGAGCAATCGCCTCAATGAAACCGCCAAATAGCCGAAATTTAACCAAATAACCGTCCCGAAACGATGGACTAACCGGCCCTTCGGTCAAGGTTGATATTCTGCCGACCGCAAGCCAGCAAAAGGGAAAGTGATAATGAACAGATTTTATGGAACGATACTCGCAATAGTAGTCATGGTTTATGCGTCCATGGCCAGTGCGACGGTGGTGCATGCCGGAGGGAACGGCAAGGCAGTCAATGTGCGGGTCAGCTACAGTTTCCATATTCCGTCAAGTGGCGATACGATTATGGATGAAATCCAGGTGCAGGAGGAAAATCGCAAGGCAATTTACGGCATCGCGGAACGCGAATGTGAAATTCTCACGGCCGTGCTGGCGAAAACCTGCAAAATCAATCAGATTTCCGTTAACGTGACCTACCTTAAAAACAACCGCCTGGACGGGTACCAGATCAATGCCCAGGTGAATTATCTCATCACCCTGAAGGAGCAGGGCGAGGCGGGCGGCAACTGATCTAAGCGGCGGTTTAGACCGGCTTTCAGGTGCTCGAGCCGTCTTCGACAAATTGCCTTATTGTCGTCGGCAGCCGGAACCCCTAAAACCGCGTCAACCACTATTTGGGTGGGACCAAATTCGGGGGGAGCGCGGTCGCCGCATGTTCGACAAGATCCTGATTGCCAATCGCGGCGAAATCGCCTGCCGCGTCATTCAATCCGCCAAGGCCATGGGCATCAAGACGGTTGCCGTCTATTCGGAGGCCGACCGGGATGCCCTGCATGTGGAGATGGCAGACGAGGCGGTGCCGATCGGTCCCGCGGCGGCGGCTGAGTCCTATCTGGTCATCGACAAAATCATCGACGCCTGCAAGCAGACCGGCGCCCAGGCCGTGCATCCGGGCTATGGCTTCCTGTCGGAACGCGCTGAGTTTCCAGAAGCGCTGACCGCAAACGGCATTACGTTCATCGGGCCGCATCCGGGCGCCATTCAGGCCATGGGCGACAAGATCGAATCAAAGAAATTCGCCAATGACGCCCAAGTCTCCACGGTACCCGGCCATCTCGGCGTCATCGACACGCCGGCTGAAGCCGTCACGATTGCCAACGACATCGGCTATCCGGTGATGATCAAGGCCTCGGCCGGCGGTGGCGGCAAGGGCATGCGCATTGCCTGGAGCGCCGACGAGGTGGCCGATGGCTATGAACGCGCCAAGTCGGAGGCCGCGTCGTCCTTCGGCGATGACCGGGTGTTCATCGAAAAATTCATCGAAAGTCCGCGGCACGTGGAGATCCAGGTGCTGGCGGACAAGCATGGCAACGCGATCTATCTCGGGGAGCGGGAATGCTCCATCCAGCGGCGCAATCAAAAGGTCATCGAGGAAGCACCGTCGCCGCTGCTTGACGAAGAGACAAGACGGGCGATGGGCGAGCAGGCCGTGGCACTCGCCAAGGCGGTGAACTATGACAGCGCCGGCACGGTGGAATTCGTCGCCGGCCAGGACAAAAGCTTCTTTTTCCTGGAAATGAATACGCGTCTGCAGGTGGAGCATCCGGTGACCGAACTGATCACCGGTGTCGACCTGGTGGAGCAGATGATCCGCATCGCCGCCGGCGAGGAATTATCGATCACCCAGGCCGACGTGACGCTCAATGGCTGGGCGGTGGAGGCCCGTATCTACGCCGAAGATCCCTACCGCGGCTTTCTGCCGTCCATCGGCCGGCTGGTGCGCTATCGGCCGCCGCGGACCGGGACCAACGGCGCGGTGACGGTGCGCAACGATACCGGCGTCGTCGAGGGGTCGGAGATTTCCATGTTCTACGATCCGATGATTGCCAAACTGGTGTCCCACGCGCCGGACCGGCGGCAGGCCATCGACGCCATGTCGGATGCGCTCGACGCCTGCATCATAGACGGTATCCAACACAATGTGCCGTTCCTGACAGCATTGATGCAGCATCCGCGCTGGATCGACGGGCGGTTGTCGACCGGTTTCATCGCCGAAGAATTTCCGGACGGCTTCGCGCCGCTTGCGGCTGAGGGCGACGCGCGCCAGGTTCTTGCCGGTGTCGCGCTGGCGATTGAGTTGATCCGCAAGGAGCGGCTCGATCATCTGCCCGGCCGGTTGCGGCCGCATCCGGGTACATTGCAGCCGGGCTGGGTTGTCGACCTCGACGGTGATCGGATCGAGGCCCGGATTTCCGGTCGTCCGTCAGTACCGATCGAACTGGACGTCGCCTTTGACGGCGCCGACGCGGCGATGACCATCGCCTCCGATTGGGCGCCGGGCGATATTTTGTGG
Source organism: Rhodobiaceae bacterium (assembly GCA_965224185.1). Lineage (GTDB taxonomy): Bacteria > Pseudomonadota > Alphaproteobacteria > Rhizobiales. Next base: position 4,337,752 of record OZ245042.1, read on the forward strand.
ACCGGCCAGGTGGGCGGCCGGGCGGTAACCGTCCAGGTCCGCCCCGTGCTCAACGGCCATTTGCTGTCGTGGCAGGGGATCACCACGAAAGCCAAGGTGATGTCACCGCGCATTGCCGAACTGGATGCGCTGATGCCGGTCAAGACGCCGCCGGACACGTCCAAAATGCTGTTGTGCCCGATGCCGGGGCTGGTGGTGTCGATCGCCGTGTCGGAAGGCCAGTCCGTGAAGGCCGGGGAGACACTGGCGATCGTGGAAGCCATGAAAATGGAAAATGTGCTCAGGGCGGAACGGGATTGCACCGTGGCCACCATTCGCGCCGAGCCGGGCGACAGCCTGGCCGTCGATGCGGTGATCATGGAATTCGAGTGACCCGACGGCGCGAAGTCGCAGGTGTTTTGCGGTCGGTGGCCTTCGATCGGTTGATGTTGGAGGATGACAAATCCTCATGACCTTCTATTTCGCCTTTGCCGCCAATATGGACAAGGCCGGCATGGCCGAGCGCTGCCCGGATGCACAAGCTCTATGTCTGGCGCGGCTGGAGGGCTGGCGCTACGTGATCACCGGCGACGGCATGGGGGCGGCGGTGCGCGACGATGAAAGCGTGATTCATGGCATATTGTGGCGCTGCACGCAGGCGGATATGGCGGCGCTGGATAGGTTCGAATCGGTGGATCACGGTCTTTATTCGCAGATTATCGTGCCGGTCATCAGCGAACAGGGTCCGCGTGAGGCAATCATTTATGTCAGCCCCAATCCGCGGGAGGGAATAGCGAGGCCGGGTTATCAGGAACTGGTCGTGGCGGCGGCGCGCTCCTGGAAATTGCCGGAGGCTTATATCGCCGAACTGGAAACCTGGCTGATCCGATAGGAGCGGAGTTGATGAGCGAGACGCGGCGTTCGGTTCAGGTGATGATATCCGGCCGCGTACAAGGCGTCGGCTATCGCGCCTGGACGGAGCGCACGGCCACCCGTCTCGGCCTGTCCGGGTGGGTGCGCAACCGGGAAGGCGGCAGCGTGGAAGCGGTGTTTTGCGGCGACGAGCATGCCGTGGAGACCATGCTAGCCGCGTGCGAGAGCGGACCAAGCTGGGCCCGGGTTCGGACGGTCGACATTATGGGGCCTGGAGAGCCGGCTCAGGGACCGTTCCGCCAATTGCCGACGATTTGAAACTATCCGATCAGCACTCCATTTGACCATCGATCGTGGGCCCGAACATGGTCTCGAACGTGGCCCGGAGCACCATATCGACTTCCGGCATGGTGACCGGGATACCCAGATCAATGAGGCTGGTCACGCCGTGACCGGTCACGCCACAGGGCACGATCCCGGAAAAGTGCTCCAGGACCGGATCCACATTCAGGCTGATGCCGTGATAGCTCACCCATTTGCGCATGCGGATGCCGAGCGCGGCGATCTTATCTTCCGTGGCCGGTCCCTTGTCCGGCCGGCGAACCCAGACGCCGACGCGGTCGTCGCGGCGTTCTCCGTTCACTTGATATTCGGCGAGCGTGGCGATCAGCCAGGCTTCCAGGGCGGCGACGAAGCGGCGGACATCCGGGTCCCGCCTTTTCAGGTCGAGCATCACATAGGCGACCCGCTGGCCGGGCCCGTGATAGGTATATTGGCCGCCGCGACCGGCTTGATGGACCGGGAAGCGGTGGGGATCGACCAGATCCTCGGCCTTGGCACTGGTGCCGGCGGTATAGAGCGGCGGATGCTCCAGCAGCCAGACCCGCTCCGGCGCGCCACCGGCGGCGACCGCCGCCACATGGGCCTCCATGGCGGCGACGGCGCGGATATAATCGACCGGCCGTTCGGCAATCGCCCATTCCACGGGCGGGCAGGAGGCCCGGCAGGCAAATTTGTCAGTGACAGCGGGTCGGGTTTTAACCATTGGGAAAGGTTCCGGCGGCAAGGTCGGTTAACCATCATACATCGCCGCCAACATAGGGATCTTCGGCGCCAATGGCCACGTTCAACGACATCACGATCGACATTTCCGTCGAACTCGGATCGACCTATATGCCGATCTATCAATTGCTGCGCATGGGGCGCGGCGCGGTGATCGAACTGGACAGCCAGGAAGATGAGGATGTGCGGCTGCTCGCCAACAATATTCCGGTGGCCACGGGCCAGGTGGTGTTAAGGGGCGAACATGTGGCCATATCGATCACGGACATGCTGAACCGGGACAAGGAATACCGGCCGATGGACACGGTCCGCAAGATCGCCGGCAAGTCCGAATAGGTGCCACGCCCAAGGCGGGCGCAATTCATCAGTTCGCGATCCGCGCGGCCCTTGAAGGGCCGGTCACGATTTGATAAACGAAGGGCCGCGCCGGGCCTTACCCGGCAGCCATTCCAGCGGTCGTGGCGGAATTGGTAGACGCGCAGCGTTGAGGTCGCTGTGGGGTAAAACCCGTGGAAGTTCGAGTCTTCTCGACCGCACCAACTCATTTTTATGCATGGACAGGTCCTTTAAGTAATTGATCGGTATGGAGAATCCGGGTGTTTGATAACCTGAATTCCGGTCATAGGCTATGCGTTCGGTGAAGGCCAGTCTGAGAAGGATTCTTTTCAGGTGAAACTGCCCGGAAGCCCAGAGTTTCCAGGGGTTTGAGAGGAACAGGCAGGCCTGTTCGAACATCTCGTCAAACGGGCGCTGCTGGCCCGGCCCTTCGCGCAGTTTTTCCGCCGCAACGGCCCTGTCCGTTTCCAGCCTGGCAATGCGGTCCTCATAGGCGGCAATGACGCTTGAGTTTGTCGCGTCCACGATCCGGTCGAGGAATTTCGCGGTGTCCTTTTCAAGGCGGACGATATCGCGTTCGAGCCGCTGTTTCATGTCCGCCGCCTGGGCGAGCCGCTGGCCCCACGCTTCCTTGAACATGGTTTTGACGAGAGCGAACAATCCGGGCGCGGGGCGCAGTGCCTGGACGATCTGCTCAAACTCCCCTTCGATTTTCTCCCGCCGGATGGATTTGCGATAGGACACGCAGCCCTTCGTGTCGCACAGATAATAGGGATATTTCTTCTTCGCGCCCGTGGACCAGCAGGCGGTCAGCGGCTTTTCGCAATCCCCGCACAGCACGAAGCCGCGCAAGGGGAAATCCACGTTGATATTTTTGCGCGTGGGAGCCTTGGCCGTGCCGCTGCGCCGCTGCTGAACGCGCTGCCATATCTCCAGAGTGACAAGCGGTTCATGCCTGGCAGGGAGTAAATTCAGGTTCCAGTTGGCGTGCGTGATGTACCCAGCGTAAACCGGGCGGGTGAGAATGTCGGTCACGCGCTGCTGGGGGACTTCGCCCTTTTCGTTCTTCGGAAAGGCGGGCTGACTTTCGAAGAAACGCTTGATTTCGGCCTGTGTTTCGTAACGGCCCAGCGCGTAGCCTTCCAGGGCTTCCTGCACAATGGAGGCGAGCGGTTCATTCCGCACCAGCAATTTGCCGTGGCCCTTGGTCCGGGCATATTTGTAGCCGATGGGGGCCTTAAAACACCAATAGCCGTTTTGCATCCTGGCCAGCATGCGGTTGACGGTTTGTTCGCCGTTCTTCTCGCGCTGGTGCTGGGCCACGGAAGCCAGAAGATTTTCAACGAGGATGGAATCGGAATCCTCGCCGAACTCGATGGACGGGCTTTCCAGCTTGCCGCCCGCATTGGCCAGCGACGTGCGCAGATGCAAATGGGCTTCAAGCCCCCGCGCCAGGCGGCTGATATCGTCGATAATGACCACCCGCCCTTGCGCCTTATGTTGGCGCAGATAGGTGAGCATCTCCTGCATGGCCGGGCGCGAGGCCAGCTTGCCCGTAATATCGTCCCGGAAGATGCGGACGACCTCATAGCCCATATATTTGGCGTATTCCCGGCAGCGCGTTTCCTGCGAGGCCAGCCCGTCCCCCTCGCGCACCTGCTTGGCCCCGGACACGCGGCAGTAAATCACCGCTTTGTTGGCAGCGGCCAAGTCTTTTCTGTTGGCCTTTGCCAATCTCTTCGTCTTCGTCATGACTCCTCCCGCATCCCGCGCCCGTTGAGTGAATGGGGCACGGCTTCAATAGAACTGGTTTTCGGCAATGAATGGATTGAGTCTACCACATCGCCGGACTCCGCGGCGGGCAAATCGGGGATTGCGACATTCGACTCACAGCTTTGTTGCAGCGGATGCAAGCCGAAACCGAGATCGACGAAGGAAACGATGACCGACCACAGCGTTTCGATAAATTCTTTCTTCTGCGCATCCGACAGGTTCGTATCGTCCAGATAGCGGACATACAGATCGTAATCGAGGGTCAGCGCCGGCGAGCGGGCATCCGCCACCTCTACACTGTCTGTTTCCTGACCGTCCGGGTCTTTCGTCACTTTCTGTCTCCTTCTTTGTCCGGTTCCTTCCCTTTCCGGTTTCGTGAAAAAGGGATCAATATAGGATAATATTCCTGTATTTGTCAAGAATTACTACAACGGTATGCAGTATTGCACCGTCCTTTCCGGCGCGAGCCGGGGAACATCAGCTATTCGATCAACCGCCCGGAGGTCTTTTGCCTCTTATCCCGCCTGTACCGGGTTATTCGACGCGTATTCGGCGGATATTTCGGGTATTCCGGCCCGATCATGGCATGAATTTTCGGGCCGTAGGCCAGACAAGACCCGGATACCGTCTGGCTTTGCGATTTTTTTTGGTTGGCTTTGGTTGGCATCAGTCAACAATATGGAACGCGCCTTGTCTGTAACGGCGTTGTGACAAGAATTCGAAGCGCACTATGAATCGGGCCGAGGGGCTTCCGCCCCTACGCCCTCAATATGCAGCCTGTTGGACGGGCAGGGCCGCGTTTCCCGCAGGTCAGGTGTGACCCGCGCGATCCGCACCCCGGCCCGCCGCGCCTGCACATCTCGCCCCGTACCCCGCACTCGACCGTGAGCAGGGGTGCAAGACACCCCTTTTTCGATTTTTGCAGAGGGTTTGGCGGACTACGCGCCCTCCAATCGTTTCAGGGCGCGGCTGAGGGTCCAGGGATGTACATCGTAGCGTTTGGCCAGGTCACGCAAGCTCGTACGCCCTGCCGCCAGTTTCCGCCGGGCGGATCGAACCTGTGCCTGGGTCAGCTTGGGCGGGCGGCCCAGCCGGACCCCCCGCGCCTTCGCCGCCTGCATGCCCTGTTTCGTGCGTTCGGACAAGAAGCCGCGTTCGAATTCCACATATCGATCCCATATGGACGCCGTTGCAGCATCGGCGTTGATTCGAGCGCTGGACGAGAAGGACCCGAAGGGCGGCGTGCCTTTGTCTGATTTCAGCTCGAAAAACTGGTTTGATCGACTTGCCAAGAATTGTCAGACCGACAAGCGCCTGTTCATACAAAGTGAATCGGTCAGTTCATCGTTGTTGTCGCCGGATTATGCGGAAATCGCCGGCAGCGAGCAGGCGACTATCTCCGCGAATTCCGACAGTCGGAGTAGTGTGAGAACATGGGATTTGAAGGGCGCCGTTACGGTGGTTGCCTATCGCAATCCCTGCCTCGCCGGGGAAAACTGGAGAGTCAGCAACCAGGCCCTCAATGGGTTTGCCGTCGCGCCTTTCGTTGAATTTGAAGGCACCGGGCAGTCCGGTCTGGAAGGGGTCAGTAAGTAAAGGTTTGGAGCAAACATCGAGGCGGAGTTTATTGGCGGTCAACTGTTCGACGTGCAGCGCTTCAATTTTCTGCCTTTTTATCAAACCGATTTTGACGGGATTGCCGAAATCTATGGTCTCCAGGCGTCTTGGACTCCAGTTCGGTTGGGGGTGCATTTGGGTGGCTATATCGGTTCGCCGTCCAAGTTTAACTACTGGTGGACATTATCCGGAGGCGCCGACTTTCAATCAGTAGGAAATCCGGGGCGAACAGGGCTGGCCGCAAACACCAGCTATGGATGGCTCTCTGCGGAGATCGGCGGGCATTTGGAGTACAACTTTGGCCAGGGATTGCCGATTATCTTTGCCGATGCTTCCTATTCATTTGGCTACCATGTTATAAATTCGATCACCGGAAACATGGGTAAGGGTTCGCTTGGTATTTATCTCAATGAAGACAAGAACGCCTCAGTGATGCTGACATATGAAAACGGCATTGATCGTCAAACCTTGACCAAAACTGACAAGATCGGAGCAAGACTTGGCTTCAGATTTTAACATCGGCGCAGTAGTCTAAATCCCCCGTCTTCAGACGGCAGCGCTTCAATTTGAAGAAAAGATGAATAACTTTGGGGCTCGGGAATGGAACGCGGCATTGGCTGGCAATCCTTCCTTTCCGCAGCGCCATGGTTATGTAACGCGAATGGAGCAAACATCGCGTTTCCTATCATCGTTATCACTTGGCCTGGTCAACGAAGTATCGCTACAGGCGCTTCTGGGGATGCGCGGTTGCGCGTGCAAAACACACCGGGCTGGTTTGCGCAGAAAATCGGCTCGATATCATCGAAGGCCTGCTGCCGTGCGATTACGTGCACATGTTCGCGTCGTTCCGGCCAAACCTTTCGGTAAGAGACGCCATCCGTAAGAGGAATGGGTACTGGCCCCACATAGTTCAACGCGAATTCCCCCATTTGAAGAACCGCTATTGGGGCTGCACCTCCGGGACCGAGGCTGTATTTCAACCACAAGCGGCACGATCACCGAAGATATCCTAGTTCCGCACCTGGCAAGGCCCATTGAAAATCCCTCCTGCTCTAACTGGCGGCGATTTAGTGAACGCCGCAGTAGTATAAAACAGGAAATATACAGAAAAACATCAAGTATCTCATGTTCGAAAATGAGAACGAATATATTTTTTCACACTATTTTCACATAAATAACAAAATTCATCTGATAAAATAAGTTAATGCTTAAGATAGCACTAAGCAGATACAGAGTATTAGATTAGCTAAGCTCTACAATACATTAAATCGAGGAAAGGATTTATCTAATGGACCTTACTAATCAAAGCTTCACAACGGGAATGAAGGCATTCAAAACGAAAGGTTCGATGCAAGCGGCCGGTAACACACCCATCGCGAGCGACGACAAAATACTTGCGAATGGGATATCCACCAACGCGGACGACTACAATGTTAACGGGCATCGGGTGATATTCGGAAACTGCCTACACAAAGTGCCGGGCGGATACAGAATGTGGACCGACTGTGACTCCAACGGGGTGGTAGACGATGTGTTTGGCGCGAATTTTGTGGATGCTGGTAATCCCACCGGTAACCCAATGGACGACCATAGCCATGGTTCGCACGTCGCCGGCACCGTTGCCGCGGTTAGTGATAACAAAACCGGTGTGAGTGGGGTCGCTTGGAAAACCCAAATTATGGCGGTGAAGTTTCTGAGCGCCGGTGGTTCGGGAACCACGGCGGGGGCTATTGCCGCAATCGATTATGCAGTAGAAAACGGTGCCCATATCCTCAACAACAGTTGGGGTGGTGGCGGTTTTTCCACCTTCCTGAAGGAGGCCATCGAAATCGCAAATAAGAAGGGTGTACTGTTCGTTGCAGCCGCTGGAAATGAAAGCCAGGACAACGACAAGACTCCGCATTATCCTTCAAACTATGATGTGCCAAATGTGCTCTCGGTCATGGCAACCGACAAAGATGACAAGCCAGCTTGGTTTACGAACTACGGCCAGAATTCCGTTGATGTCGCGGCGCCTGGAGTTGACATTCTGGCACCAGAGCCTGGAAACAGTTATGGTTACAAAAATGGAACGTCGATGGCTACTCCGATTGTTACCGGTATTGCCGCTTTGATCAAAGCTCAGAAACCAAGTTTCATTTCAGCCCAGTTAAAGGATAGGATCATGAAGACTGTCGACCAGATCGGTCATCTGAAAGATCTGAGTGTCACCGGTGGTCGCGTTAATCTGATAAAAGCGGTGGAAAAGCTTTCTAATTGATAAATTCAATTGGCTAGCGAAAGATCTGAAATAGTATAAATTAGCGTGAGGGCAGTTGGCTTGATGGTTAAAGCACTCTTGGTTGCTCTCACGCTCAATTTCTGCCTTATGGCGATCACGAGGGCGGAAACAATAAGCGATTCCCCAGACCGGCACATCATCATTCTCGTTCAGTTTTCGGAAGCGGCCACTTCGGAGGATATCCAAGAGTTCGCACGGGTTTTTAGAACTAAACCGGTCGAAATTCTCAGAAGCCGCCGGATCTATCAGTTCAAGATCAAAAACGGGATTGACCCAGAAGCGATTGTCCGGGAGATATTGGCAATCCCCTATGTCGGGCGGGCTGAAATCGATCAGGTCTATTCGGTTGAACAAAAGCGGTGAGTCTTTCCCATACAGTGATTGTACAATACCGTACTGGCAACAGAAACAATAAGTTTGGTTGTTACTTTTGGAAATATGAATGGCCGTTTTTGTGCAGGTTTCTCGGACGCCGTGGCATGGCGCTGATGGTGGCGCGCTGGGGTGCTGGCGTCGGAGAAGCGCCAAGGCAGGAAATCGCGGGATGTGAAGCAGGGACTTGTCGCGGGCTCTATGGGGATTTGAGGTTTGCGCCGCCGTTGGCGATCGGGTGATGGCATCGTGGTGGGCGGTTCAAGCCATGCCTGATTGCCGAAGTCCGATTGGTGGCACGTATCAAACGCCGCCGTGCTGGTACTTTGGATGACGATATCGGGCGCTGACGGCGCTGATTTTGGGCGCACGACCATGGGCGGGCATTGCCGGAACTGGACCTGCGGTGGTTCTGCGTCTTGCTGGTATCGGGAAGGTTCATCGGCGTGGTCATGAGCTGTCGATCCCCTCGGGCGGCGGCTGGTAGCGCGGCGTTTGGCCGGCTTGGAAGACCTCGATGGTGATCATGCGGCCGCCGCAGTGCGGACAGGGATGCCGTGCTGCATCCGGTTCGTCCTGGCCAGACGGTTGTTGATCGGCGCCTTGTTCTTGATGTTCTTGCGGGTCCGGCGCGGCGAGCAATTGCCGCGCCTTTGCGATATTGGCGGCGCGGTTACCATTTGCTAGAAGCCCATAGTGCCGGATGCGGTGGAAGCCCTTGGGCAGGACGTGGATCAGGAACCGGCAGATGAACTCGCCGGCTGGTAGTGTCATGGTCGTGTAGCGGCCCGGCCCGTCGACCCTGTAATCCTTGACCTTGAAGGTGACGCCGGTATCGTCGGCCCGGATCAGCCGGCTGTTGGATATCGCGACCCGGTGGGTGTAGCGCGACAGATAGGAAAGCACCGCCTTCGGTCCGCCGAACGGCTCCTTGGCATAGACAACCCATTCGGCTTTGTTGAGCGGTTTGAGGAAAGCCTTGAACGCCCTGGATTCGACCAGGTGTTGATGATCACCGAAGAAGGCCAGCCGTCCCTGCTCGTGAGCGGCGGCGAGCATCGCCAGGAGCAGTCGGCGGAACAGGCGCGACAGGACCCGCACGGGCAGGAAGAAGGTCGGCCGGCAGGAGACCCACTTGGTGCCATCCGGTGATATTCCACCGCTGGGCACGATCATGTGCACATGGGGATGATGGGTCATGGCCGAGCCCCATGTGTGGAGCACGGATGTGATGCCGATCCGGGCACCGAGATACTTTGCATCGCCGGCAATCGTCAGCATCGTCTCGGCGCTGGCTTTGAACAAGAGGTCGTAGATCACCGCCTTGTTGTGATAGGCGATATCGGCGATCGGGCGGGGCAGCGTGAAGACCATATGGAAATAGCCGACGGGCAACAGCTCCGCCTGCCGATTGGCCAGCCAGTCCCGTGCCGCCACGCCCTGACACTTCGGGCAATGTCGGTTTCGGCAGGAATTGTAGGCGATGCGCGTGTGCCGGCAGTCTTCACACTGCTCCACATGGCCACCGAGTGCCGCGGTGCGGCAGCGCTCGATGGCGCTCATCACCTTCAACTGATCGAGACTGACATGGCCGGCTTGTGACCGGCGCCATGCCGGACCGTGATCGCGGAAGATATCCGCGACCTCCAAGACCGGACGGGCCATGACCGAGAGCCTGTTCAGGCCTTGGTCTTCTTACGCCTTGCTTTCTTCTCAGTCAGCCGGTCGAGAGGACTGTCGGTCGCGGCGATACGCCCGGTGGCAATGCGGGTATAGAGTGCCGTCGTGTCCAGCTTGGTGTGGCCGAGCAGCGCTTGGATGGTACGGATGTCGGTGCCGGCTTCCAAAAGATGGGTGGCGAAGCTGTGGCGCAGCGTGTGCAGGGTCACCTTCTTCCTGATGCCGGCCGCCGCCGCCGTCTCCCCGAAAATACGGGAGAACTGGCGCGCTGTCAGGTGCAGGCCCGGCCGTCGCCCCGGAAACAGCCAGCGCTCGGCGAGTGGAACACCGGCGTCATAGCGTGTTGGACGCTCCGTCCACCATTGCCGCAGCAACTTCAATACTTCCGGCGGCAGCATCACATTGCGATCCTTGCGCCCCTTCGACTGTTTGATGCGGATGATGTTCTGCTCGCTATCGATGTCGCCGACCTTGAGGCGCACCGCTTCGCTGGCGCGCAGGCCGCAGCCATAGGCCAGAGACAGCAGAATACGCGGCTGCAGGCTCTTTGCCATCACCAGCAGGCGCTTGACTTCGTCGGGGCTCATCACCTGCGGCAGTCTCTCCGGCTCCTTGAGGTGATAAATCTGAGCCGCCAGATCGAGCTGGCGCAAGGTCACGCGGAACAGGAAGCGGATGCCGGTCATGGTGCGATTGCGGTTGCAGATGCTCATGCCGGTCTCTGCAAGGTGCAGCTGGAAACGGCGAATATCCTCGCAGGTCGCCGTGTCAGGTGAGCGCTTCAGGAAGGCGGCAAACCGCCGGCAGGCGCGGATATGACCCTTCTGCGTCAGCGGGTGCAGTCCCCGCGCCGTCATGTCCTCGATCATCCGCTCGCGCAGCGGTGTCGGGGCAGAAATGCTCGAAGAGGTGTCGGTACGCGTACTCATGGTCATGGCTAATCTCCTTGGTCAGGACGAGGTTGATGAGACCTCTATCCTCGACCAAAGGCCGTCGATGCGCTTGCGACCGCTCTATCTGTGGGTTGTCGAATTGGTAGGCAGGAAAATCACCGAGCCACGCCCAGCTCTATCGCGCCAGCGATTTAGTGCCCTGGCACATCTCGGCCTGTCACCGCGCTCACAGTTTTCGGCTGTTGCCCACTCAATAACGGCCAATGCGAATAAGCAATCTTCGGAGCACGACTGCAGGGCTTTGTCAGCCAGTGCAGACTATCCAACTCACCGTGTCCTCTCCGGAGCGCGTTTGCGGAGACGATCGGCTGCGGACGGCTGCCGCTCCAATCCCATACGCTTCGCCGCGATATCAGGCGCGGTGTAGAAGCCCGTTTCCTCCCGGTGCCGCGTAAGCGCCACATAGGCGAGGTTCCTGTCCAGAGTCTGGCTGGCGAGCACGAAGCTGCGGTCGACGGTGCAGCCTTGGGAACGGTGGATGCTGACAGCAAAGCCGTGATCGAAGGACGGGTAGTGCTTCCGCGCGAAGGTCAGTTTTCGGTGGTCGCCGGTATCGTCCGGGTCCAGGCGGACAGTCATCTGCCGGTCTCCGATTGTTTCGACGGTGCCGAGCATGCCGTTGCGCACGCCGAGCGTGGCATCGTTGCGGGTGAAGAGGATGCGGTCGCCGGTGGCGAAGGCGCGGGGGCCGTGTTCGGTGTCGAACAGGGTTTCGACGGTCGGTTCGTTTCCGCGCGCTTTTGCCTTTTGATCGCCTGGTTGATCGCGTGGACATCCTTGCGCCGATGGGCGAGCGCCAACCGGGACCACGCCGATCCGTTCGCGGTCAAATCCGCCATGTAATCGTCGACCAATGACGCGATCGCCTGTTCGCGGTCGGCGGTTTTATGGACGGCTCGATGATCGGCATAGCTTTGCAAGGCCAAATCCGTTTGCCCCTCAGCCAGATCGCGGGACGCCTTGCGTTGCCAATCTGCCATCTGCCTGCGGATTTCGGTAAGGCGAGCCGCCCCGGTCTTGTCGACGATATCCCGGAACGGGGTTCCCGCCTGAATCGGCTGGAGTTGATCGGGATCGCCGATGAGAACGAGCTTGCAGCCCCGTGCCCGGAGTTGTTCAGCGACCCGGGCCAGTTGCCGTGTACCAACCATTCCGGCCTCGTCGATAACCACCACGTCGCCGGTGCCGACCGGTTCATAACCGCTCTTCCAGCTTGCCTCCAGGTAGGCCAGGGTGCGCGAGGCAATGCCGGATGCGGCTTGCAGACTGTCGGCGGCTTTCCCGGCTAGCCCATGCGCCTCAGGGCGGCGTTGAAGGCGTTTTCGGAGAGTGGGCGGCGGTTTGGTGCGGATGGAGGGGAAGACCAGTTCTGCGCCGTCTGAGAGCGGCCAGATGTCTTCCAAGATGGCGACGGCCTGTTTTGAAAGGGGGACTCTGTGAGGCCGACGCATTTTCATGCGGGCTACCGGGAATTCCCACACGGCTTTCTTCAGATCGAATTCGGAACGAACAGCACCACACACTTCGCCCGGACGGACGCAGGTGAGGATGAGGAATTGCAGTCCGGCTTTGATGGTTGGCCAGCCGTCGTAGTCGTCGATGGTGTTGAGGAGGACGCCGAGTTCTTTCTCGTCGGTGATGGCGGCGCGGCCTTCGACCTTTGGTGCCAACAGTGCACCGTGCAAAGGGATGGTCGGGTCGTTGGTGGCCCGTAGGGTGACGATGGCGTGTTTGAACACGGTGCTGATGGTGCCGCGCAGGCGGCGGGCGGTTTCCCGTCGTCCGCTTTTTTCAATCTTTTGGAGGATATCGAGGATTTCAGCGGGATGGATGTCGCGGATTGGGCGTTTATCCAGCGGGGCGGTCAGTTTCTTTAGAAGCCAGGTTATCTTGCTTATGGTGCTTTCCGCCGCGCCGCGTTCTTTCAATCTTTCCAGATATTCATCAGCGATGAGCCCGAATGTCTGGCGGGCTTCTTTTTCAGCAGCGAGCTTGGCGAGCTTTTTCTCTGCGCTTGGGTCCTTGCCGTCCAGCAACTGTTTCTTGGCTTCATCCCGTTTTTTCCGAGCTTCGGCGATGCCGATCAACGGATAGGGACCGAAGGACAGCAGTTTTTCCTTGCCTGCATGGCGGTATTTCATACGCCAGAGCTTGGAACCACCCGGTTGGATATGTAGAAATAAACCACCACCGTCTGTCAGTTTATAGGCCTTGTTCTTCGGCTTGGCCTTGCGTGCCGCAAACTCTGAAAGGGGCATTTGGGGGTATCCCGTTTTCGCGTTGGGGGTATTTGTCCAAAATTATACCCCCAATTTTTCGCGAAAAAAGGGAACACCATGAGTAGGTATGCACAGTTTACCTCTTCAAAACCTCAGAATTCTGCCATTTTCTGTGTTTGTATGTTCAACTATGAGGAGGGGTGATGGTGCCCAGGGGCGGAATCGAACCACCGACACGCGGATTTTCAGTCCGTTCAGGGGAAAATTTATAGTTGAATATAGATGTTCAAAACTCATTGTTTTTATTGGATAATTCGATTTATATGCAATATATTGGAACATAGAAATACCTCCCTATACGCGTAATTTATGTGACTATAGCGTGACTAATTAATGCCGACAGTTCGCCTTACAGACATCACTTTGCGGTCCCTGAAACCGCCTGCCAAAGGTCAGATCACATACTGGGATAAGGGCCTTAAAGGGTTCGGTGTGCGGTGCAGTTCCGGGGGTACCAGATCGTATGTCGTCATGCACGGAGCCAACAGGCAACTGACGACCATCGCCAAATGCGATGTGATTTCGCTGGCCAAGGCACGTAAGAATGCGAAGGAGATTTTAGCCGAGATTACCTTGGGCCGGGGGCGGCCCGTCGCGATCACATTTGACGACGCCAAGAAGAAGTACCTCGACCAGGCTAGGCAGAAAAACAAACCCCGTACCGTGAGCGACTACGAGCGCCTGCTCGGCAAGCACTTCAAATTCGGCAGGGTCCAGCTCGGTGACATCACAGCGCACGATATCTCGCGGCGACTGATGAAACTGAGGGCAACGCCGTCAGAGCAAAATCATGCGTTTGTCGCGGCACGGGCGTTCTTTCGATGGGCAGCGCGGAATGGGTATCTCTTCACCAGTCCGATGACACATATGACGATGCCGGCGAAATCGAAATCGCGCGAGCATTTCCTGACTGATGCCGAGCTTGCCGAGGTCTATGCGACGGCGCTGGACTTCCCATACCCCTATGGCGCAATCGTCGCCATGCTCATTCTGACTGGTCAACGCCGAGGCGAAATCGCGGCGCTCAGATGGGACTGGATCGATCAAAACGAGCGAACCATTTCGCTACCCCGCGAGGTTACGAAAAACAGTAATGCACACACTTTCCCTTACGGAGACGCCGTCGCCCAGGTTCTGGAAACAATCCCGAGATTTGACGGCCATTTATTTCCAGCAAGCCGGAGCCACATACGCGGCAAGGAGACGACCATCTTCAACGGTTGGGGGAAATGCAAAGATCAATTCGACGCGAAACTGGAAGATGTCGAGCACTACACTTTGCATGATCTGCGGCGCACGTTCAGTTCAACGCTCGCTCGTCTCGGGGCGCCGATCCATGTGACCGAGAAGGTGCTCAATCATATTTCTGGAACAGTTTCCGGCGTTGCGGCGATCTACAACCGTCACTCCTATTTGGATGAAATGCGTGAGGCGATCGACGCATACGAAAAGCATCTCAACGATCTGATCGTATCGCGCTAACTGCGATCGATGATTTTGGAAGTAGATATTTGCTCATCAGAATGAAGAGTATTGCTATGAAAATCCTTTCGAAAAAAGAAGTGACGGAATTGGTCCTCTACTCACCTCAACACATAGCCAGATTGGAAGCGGCCGGAAAATTTCCGAAACGCGTGAAGCTCGGCAGTAACCGGGTGGGATGGGTCGAACAAGAGATTTTGGACTGGTTGCAGGCGAAGATCGACGCCAGGGATAAGCCGAAGAGCCGACGCAGAAACTAGCCGCAGACAGTTGATGGCAACATTTCCGTACGCTGTCGGTCAATTACGCGACGCTCATAGCCTGATTGAACCTACGGCATTCGAATGCTAACCTTAGGTTGCCCTGGGCAGTTAATCCAATGGGCATCGCGATGCTCCTTACTCAAGGAGTGTTACGATGCAATTGAACCGACTGCTAGTTTCTAAAAAGGAGTTGAAATCGCTTGGTATCCCTTACAGCTTCCAAGTCGAATGTTAAGAAGCGGCTTTGAGGGCTGACTGACCGGCGATTGCTGCCAGGATGTCGTTGATGATTTTGCTTAAGAGTATCCTCAGCCATTTGAGGATGCGTCGGATGTTGTATCCGACGGCGCTCATTATGGCGTTGATGCGATCCCCGAGACGGCCATGCAAGTAGTTGCGTCCCAGATGGCCGTCGGTCTTGCAATGGCCAATGACGGCCTCGACCGCGGATCGTCGTCTGAGCTCCCGTTTGATCTGGCCATGGACGCCGCGTTTTTGTCCGGATCTGAAGACCCGGCGCGGATGCGGTGCGTCGTGGCCTCGATACCCTTTATCGACGTAGACCCGTTCGATTTCCCTGCCGGTCAGTGTCTGGGTCTCTTCGATCACACTTCTTAAGGTATGCCCATCATATGGGTTCCCGTGGAACGCTTTGGCATGCAGGATGAACTGACCACCCTTGCAGCGCCTGTTGGTGGTGGTGATTGAGACCTTGCAGCCAAATTCGTACGGCTTGTGCGCCTTGCCTTTGCCGATGCACTCGGTCTCCGGCGCATGCCATGAATAGAGCTTCCAGCCCCGCTGGCGCTGCTTCTGTCCTCGGATCTGGTCGGCCTTTGACAGCGGCAAGGCGAAGACGGTTCTCAGATCCTCGTGCGCTTCGGTTTTGCGACGGATATCGCGGATCAGCCGCCCGAGCCGGGTGCGCAGGAACTTGAGCTGCCGGTTGTGGCGCTTGAACTGCTTGGCATGGGCATAGCGTCCGGCCATGATTGCGGCCTTTTTGGCGACCCGAAGATAGGACTGGCGCACCTCGACCCCATGCGCCTTGGCAAGCCGGTTCAACTGCTCGATCGCCACCAGCATGAGCTTGGCGTCGGTCGGGAAGGTGATTGCCTTCGGCTGCACGGTGGTGTCAACGGTCACCCGCGCCAGGTCGCTCTTCTTCAGAGCGCCGACATCGTGGGCAATGCGCAACGTCTCGGCGAGCAGAATATCCAGCTTGTCACCGATGCGCTTGCGCCAATGGCTCATGCCTGAGCGCTCGTGCCTGAGTTCATGCTGGAAGAATGCCTCGCCGGTAAAGTACTGAAAATACGGATCGTGCACCCAGCGTTCCCAGACTTGTTCATCCGACAAGCCGTAGGTGGCCTTCAACAGGAACATGCCGATCATGAACCGGACCGGTTCCCCCGGCCGGCCCCAGTCGGAGAAAAACGGCGCCAGTTCTTCGTCGATCCAGTCCCAATCGACCCGGTCAGCCAGCAGAACCAGTTCGTGCTTCATGTTGATGATCTGATCGAGACGGGCTTTGAAAAGGTCGCCGTGGTCGGTTGTCTTCGGCTTCTTCGGGCGCATCGAAATCCCCCAAAATCACAACGACCAGGGAATCATATTCGCTCACAAAAACGAACCCAAAAACGCAAGAAACCGACCGTCAAAACCAACAATCCTTGCAAAACCGAATACTGCAACCGGTGAAAAACACCAATCCAGGCAGCAGCATGGGAATTCTTCACAGGGGACTTCCAACACATCGCGCGGCTCGAAAAGGCCGGTAAATTCCCAAAACGGGTCCAAATCGGTGCTTGCCGCGTCGCGTGGTGCTACGATGAAGTGTGTGAGTGGATTAACGAGCGGATCGCCCAACGCGATCTAGCGTCAAACGCTGACAACAACTCCTCATGAAGGGGTGAAGGAGGCCGGGCGAAAGCTCGGTCTCCTTTTTGTTGACCGGAGATACGGAACTGGTCCGACAGATGATTTGGCTAAAGTTTCTTGCTCATACCTATGGGGTAGTTGGATTGTTCGATTTTCGGCCCAAAGGTCACCTAGCATGATATCCAGCTTTCAAGTTCCCGCATTCCCAGATGCGGAATGGACATCGCGCGATTGCAGCGTAAGCATTTTTAAACGCAATCGTTGTAGTTCGCCCGTCTAAAAGGTGCTTATTTAAAAACATTTGCACAAACAACGAGGAGTCTGCGCCGTGGACCGTCGAATAGGGAGCTATGAAGGCTTCACAAACGGGGCTGGCTGATATCTCTCGTGCGATGGGTGCCTTTCCTGTTTCGCAGGCGAAGGAAAGTATTGTCTTTGGTTGCACTCCTTCCACATCTAGTGCAGCTATTAGCCGTTCGGCATTCGCCGGTTCTCCGACGCCAAACGTAACTGAATCAGATGAGCCATGACCAATGAGTATAAGGTGACTGTAGGTCGCGTGGTTTAAGGCCCAGTAACTACTGAGTTCGTCGATCGTTCTAATGTCAATTCGCCTGACAAACTCGTCCGTTACCAATATCCTAGAGAACTGTAGGACTGATTTTGCGAGAGGATCTAGCAGGCTGTCTTCCGTTCTGAAATCTCCAATTCTTACGATCAGAAATCCAAGGCCTCGGTGAGCTGCGGAAGAACCTACTGAAACATTGTTGCCATCATCGTCCACCAAGTCGATCGTGATTGTCCTGTCTGCGACCGCAACCACGCGACACTGCCGAAACGCAGAACCATCTACGTTTTCAATGCCGATCTTCGCCTTGGGGATAAAGACCTGCTCACCCACTTGCAGATTTCTGGCCATTAGTCCCTCAAGAATGATTAAGTACTCAAGCAGCTTCGCGCTTCGGAAGCATCGCGGTCAACTAGTTTTGGCGCTCAGAACTAAGGTATACAACAGCGGCTGCGATGAATCATTCCTCGACGTGAAAACGCTTAATCAATACAGCCGCGACAACCCATTGTTACCGTTCGACTTCGCTTCATCATGTTTAACCGATCAATGCATCCGTGAATCCGGGATTCATTTGAGCAGGCTCAATATTGTGTCCGCTTTGCACAATGTGACGATGATCTATGCTCAAAAGATCTAGATCGGCAAGTTGACACCGACATCCACCGTGCAGAAGTCGTAGAATCTCACTAACCGCAAGGCAGGACGCAACCATTCCAACGAAGGGAGCTCCGACAGCTTTGCCCGCCAGGAGCGTGGCACCGCATTGATCAAGCGTCCCGGCTTTCACCAGTCTTTCATAGGCAGCAGGCATGGCGGGGCCGGTCGAATGTTCTGCCGCTGGCCAAATATCGTCGGCCGACCGGGGACCTGGCAACACATGCATTCTGATCTTTTGGAAGTCTTGATAACCCCGCCCCAGCCCAGCTTCGATAACCATGTCAAAGCCGACCTTGTCGAGTGCTCTGCGCCCAAGCGCATTGTCGAGGCCACACAACGCAATGGCCGGTTCTGTAGTCTGGCGCATAAAGTCGGCAGCAAAATACCGTTCTATCAGTGAGACTGAAAACCCCTGGTTTTCTGCCCAACAGGCGATGACACGGGTCTTTTTCTGGCCCACCTTGGACGGCGCTGTCAAAACGGAAGTGCTGTGAGTCGAGGTGGTGACGTCGTCGATATCCTGCAGAACAAGGGACAGGGCCGAGGGATCTGCATAAGGTAACAGAGCAAGGTTCCATAGATAGGCCTGTCCAAGGTGGCCAAGACCGATCAGCCAAAGCCGATTCGGCAAATATTTGAGTGTTGGTTCGGACGGATCGTCAGCCCGCCAATCGGTCTCCGGTTCTTGATTCCAAAGAGAAAGCCCAAGAGTGCGCCGACCGGCGCTTGGCAAGGCTTTACTCGCGTGAAAATAGGCCTCGGCCACGGCAAGGGCAGCACTTAAAGTTGCTGCGGTCGCCATTGAAGCCTTCCCGGCAATTTCGATTTCAGAATGTGCTGGAGATATGCCACCTCGCCACCCCGCAGCTTGCGTGCGTATGGCAAATCCGTTGCGCCTAGGACGCGCGCCTCCTCCGATGTAAATGATGGGATTCTCACCCAACTCAGACGCGATGGCACCACCGTTCTGAATGATCTCATCAGCCAATGACCTGCTGACCGATTGTCCTATCAGCAACCGGGCGTCCGATGCACCTGACACGTGGACCCCGCCCAGAAACACGCGGCTCGCGAGAGCAACGACCGTGAGTAAGGCGGTTTGATGTGCTGGATTCTCAGCATCGGTTGGATCAATTGCAACCGAAAGCCGGTAGCCTTCAAACAGGCGTTCGGCAGCTTCGACGCTTTCGACAGCGCCGCTATCCAGAACCTGCTTCATCAGGCGGTGAAGGGTGTCACCGTTTACAGGTTTGTCCATTGGAGCCTCTCTAGAATCCAACATGAAAAAACGACTTGCGCTTCGACTTCGGCACGCTTTCCCAGTCTTTGTTTCCCAGGTAACGATAAATCCCGACGGTCGACCTCTTTGCGCGGTTTGCGAAATTCGGAACAATCAGTGCCAGGTGGCCCGATCGGGAAATCATTGGATGTGCGCGGTCTGACTTGCTTTGTTTCTCTCCACCAGGATGGACGTGCACATCAGCTACGACTGTCAGTTTTCGCGCTTTGCAAATTGACCAAAGATCGCTGAAATACCGTCCATCGAAACGCACTATGCCTGAATCCAAACAATGCGGATCGAGATCGTCGTAAAGAACGAAATCTACGACACGGGCCCGGCGGCCGACCTTGTAGCCAATAAGAAAGGCACCACTTTCGCGGCTGCTATTGGCACCGCGCTGACGCAAACCGGCCATCAGCTTATACCAAACCAACCATGAGCATGACAGTTCATGCTGCGGTGCGAACAGGCGGCGTATAATCCGCGCAATTGAGAAGTTCATGAACCAGCTCCAAATATTGGTTGATCCCATTTTTCGGGTTCCAGATCTTCGACGGCATTTCCTGACGCCAGTTTTCGTGGCCTTCAAAGCTTGTACGATCGCAGGGTAAGTACAGCGCCGAACCATTCTTCCAGTTCGTCCTAAAGACCGATGACAGTCTGCCGCCCCTGCCCTGAGGCCACATGTCGAAACCCAGCTGACTGTTCTTGGACAAGTCCCAAAGCCCGGCTGTCGGCGCGCGTTCGGGATATCCCGCGCAGTGAAACCGAAGGACATATTCTTGGCCGTCCGACGCGGTGACGGCGATGAAAGCATAAGGCCAACTCATCTCGACGAAGCGCCACCGTCCTTCATGCGCAGCTAGCTTGAAGGACGGCTTGGCGAGATCGGCGGATAATGCCCGTTCGTCAGGGCCGCTCATTGTGCGGACCCGGTGTGGCCGTTGACACGCTGATCAGGGACGAGATCAAACTCGAGCTTGGCACAGCCACATTTGGCAAGCGCGCCGATATGAGTGCCGGGATGAGGCCGTTCATGCGTGCCGGAAATCTGAAGCAGGTGTTCACCCGCTTCTTCCTTGTTCATGCCGAACTTGTTTTTGGCGAACCAGCGTTTGACACGTTTTATCGTGGCCGAGGGCGGGAACCGGCGGCCTTCATCTTCTCCGTTAAAGGTGACACACACTTCGATCCGCCGCTGACGGTGAAAATGAAGTTTGAGACCGGCCGGATCTCCGAGATCGGCCAGACAGGCGTCGTCAGAAGACGGATCTTCGGCATCTTCGATGAACACGTGGAAGTCACTGGTGGTGCCAAGGCTCTCGCTGATCAGCTTTTTGAAGTCGCTGATGGTTGCCGCGTCTTCAAGCTCCAAGTGTTGGATGTCGTCAAGGTCTTCGCCTTGATAAAAAATGTCGATTTGGGTCATTACCCATCCTCCGGGGAACTGAAGAGTGAAGCACCATTGCCCACCTACGCCCCTTCGAATGGCTAATCGTTTGCTGGTGACCCAATCCGGAAGTGCGGATCGAAAAAAGTTAAGATCGGTTCAAGGGCCCGCATGGTGTGGCCGCGCATATGAAAAAATGAGGACACCTGGGGCAAGAAATCGGATCTGTGTCTGGAGGAAACTGTCCCGCAGCGATCTGATCCAGCATCTTAACGGAAGATGTGGCGCGGTTTGAAATGACACGATCGGTCATTGGAATTGGTTCACTGACGTTGTCGGTGAGATGCAGCGCCTCGACGAGTACGCTTGCGCCAAACTCTGCTTCCGCCGCCAATTTGTAGAGGGCATATTCAAGGCGAGAATATTCGTCACTACGACAATAGCCAGTGCGCACTCTGCGGACAGAAATGGTTCCGTCCTGCTGCCTGAAAACTTCGCTTGGCTCGACAAATACCGTTCCACTGGAAAGTTCAACTGGCAAGCGCTTGGCTTCTAGGAATTCTCTTTCTTGACCAGCCGCGAGGAGGTTGCAAATGAAGCGAGATGCAAGCTGACGGTACTCGGTTGCATAGGCATGGCCAACAGGACCTCGTTCTTGCCAGATCTCTTCAAACGCGCTTTCTGCCGTTGCAAGCGAAGGCGCACCCGACAGGCGTTCCGCCTCGAGCCAGCGTATCAGATCGTAGATACAATCATGGGTTTTTGAGAACGCTGTCATTTTTCGCGCACCGCCAAGACCCATCACATGCGTATAAAAGAAGCGGCGGGGACATCGTTCATAGGCCGTCAAACGGCTATCCGTCATTCTCCAGTTGTCCGTCCAGCTGACCTCGATGGTGTCTGGATCGATGTCGGTAGATGGGCCGCTTAATTGATCCGGATTATCGATTTGGGTTACCAGATGCGGCGGAAGCGAGTTGAGAAATTTGGATTCACTGCGGTTGTTTCCGTTCGGCTGCTTCTTCGGCAAATAGAGATTGAGGTATTTTTCAGCACGCGAGATCGCGACAAAAAACAAGCACTCTTCTTCTGTGGCATGGGCTTGCTTGGCGAACTCTTTTGCGGAGAGAACATCTGACCCTTCTATCATGCCATCTGGCGGCGGACAGCGTTGACCGCGATTGCTGGATGGGAAACTGGCTACCGTGAGCCCAGGAACATGGACGGCCTCAAATTCAAGACCCTTACTGCCGTGGACCGTCATCAATCGCACGGCATTCATGTGCAATGCGGCATCGGGAACTTGCCGGAGGTCCCGTTCTTCGGCAAGTAAAACCATCTGCCGAATGCGGGCGAGCGTGCGCTCTATTGGCAAACCGTCCTTAATGGGGACTTCGTCCCGCAAAAAGTTCAGAAACTGCCAGATTGCGACACCTTTCATCTGACCGGAGATCGTCTTCGACGTTGCGATGTCGCGGGCGTGGTTTGTTTTATTCAGCAGATATGATGCGAGAAAATCCCAAGCCGTACTGGTGTTTTTAAGATCAGTTAGATCTTCAACAAGCCGCGTTAACCCGGCACGACCATCAACGGAGAGCGCAACATCCGCCTGAAGTGCCGCGAGACCTTCGAGTGTGGAGATATGGTCATCTCTGATTGTTTTGGCGATCTGATAGACGTCCTGAAGCGTCAACGCGTAACGAGGCAAGGCGCCAACACGCACCATGGCGTCACCAAAAGAATCTATCGCAAGGTTGAGCAAAGCCAGGAGGTCGCGAATTTCTTCACGCTCAAACAGGCTCCCAAGGTGAAGGACCGGAATACCGCGCGCTTCCAGACCGGCGGCAATTTCGTTTAACCTCTTGTTTGTCCGGCACAGCACCGCCTGATCGCGATAGGCAACTCCTGAGCCCTTCAGGTCTTCGATGCAAGCAGCGATCCCCTCAATCTCGTCATCGGGTTTTTCAAACCGTCGGATTTCCGTGGCCGCCGGTCCTGGGCCGTTATTCGCGTGAAGGCTTAAGGGCAACATGCCCTGTGAGGCACCCATTTTAGGGGCCGTTGCCACGAAGCTGTCGACGATCTGTTCACTGGACCGATAGTTGATTTCAAGTTTATCGATCACTGGCTCATCATAATCCTCGGCAAATTTTGCCATGTTCGCCGAGGACGCTCCACGAAATCGATAGATGGACTGTCTTGCATCACCGACAACCCACAACCTTTTTGCATCTCCTGAGACGAGCTTTACGAGCCTCGCGCTGGCCCGGTTGACGTCCTGGTACTCGTCGACAAGAACGTGCCGATGCCGAAGCTGTAGCTCGGTATTCACGGCCACATTGGCGTCAAGTAACATTGCCGGCCGCATGACGAGATCACCGAAATCTATCGCACCGCGCTCTGTGAGCGTCTTTTCATAAAGATCGTAGACATCCGCGACTTCGAGGCATTTTTCAGCAGCCTTGATCTTCTCCTCATCGCCCGCTGCCTGCGCTTTACTGAGCATGGCGTCTGAAAGCGCGCGGTAGCGATCGGGCGTGACCAACTCATCCTTGGCGCGCGATATCGCATCCAGAATATCGCGCAGGACAAGCGTTGGATCCCACAAGTTCCGATAGTGCACCAAAGGGAGAGTTGGCAGAAGTTCTTCCAGGACCTCGATCGCATCGCTTCGATCGAAGAGAATGGGCGTAGCTGGAAGGTTTAATTCGCGATAAAACCGCCGTACCACATCCAGACCAAAAGCGTGAAAGGTTCCGACCCAAACCTTGGCAGCCCCTTGGGGAACAGCCTGCTCGAGACGCTCTGACAATTCTCCTGCGGCCCGGTTCGAGAATGTCAGAACCAGAATGGAGGCTGGATCGACGCCCTCTTCGATCAAGGCAACGATACGCTTGATCAGCGTTCTTGTCTTACCTGTGCCAGGGCCAGCTTGAAGAAGATAGGGCGCATCGCGATGCGCGACAGCCCTGTCTTGGGACGTGTCCGGCTTGGGAATGTAGCCGGCGGAGCTTTTCTCGTCAGCCGGCTGATTGGGTGGGAGCAAGAGCGCGTCGAACAACTGTTGACGGACTACCGCGAGAGGTAGACCTGTCGCGTTGACAATCGCACCAGCAGACATTCTGTTGCCGACGAAGAGTTTTCGAGCAAGTTCTCGGGGAAACACGAACTCGCGGGCAAAGACATTAGCCTGCAGCTCCTGCCGTTCACGCACGCTGTAACTCTCAACACGCTGTAATCCTACCGCTGCCGTTTCGGTCGTTTGAGATGCATCCACATCGGTGGAACTGCAATTCAACGAACCGGCATGCAGTTGAGCGTGTCCTAGTTCGTGCGCGACAAGAAGCGCGCGGCTCGCTGGCTCGCCGAAATTCTCGCAGCTGATCAGTCCGGCCTGGTCATCAAATCGAGCCCTCGCCCCTTTCAAACCGGGGTCGCCAGGTTCAAGCCAGACAAGATCAAGCTCAAGGTTTGCTAAGGTCTCGATGGCATGCGTCACAAATGCGAGCGGATTGAGCGGATCACCCCCAGCATCCAGTGTTGCCTTGTGCAGCTCGTCGGCGGCCCGGCGTATCGGCTCGAAACTGTCCATCCTATTTCAAACTCTTCAGATATCGCTTCTGATCGTCCGTCAGGCCAGAACTATCGACCGCCTCATCGAAGCTTTGTTGCAGGTCGTGATTTGGCCTATCATCTGCCTTGAAGAACTGTGTACCCAGAGCTGGTTGGTGGACTCGCCCGTTGAGGTAGGACAACAGTTGATCGAGTGTGCTATTCAAGCATTCAGCAATGAGTTCCAAGTATCGATGCGGAATTGTGTCCGGCCTGACCTGCCTATCTCTCAACTTCAGAGCAAACGCCTTGTTCGCATGTATCGAACGGGCAAATTGGCCAAAGCTCTTCCGGTCCATGGCTGCGAAGAGATCAAACGATTTGGTTTCCGGAGCTACACGTGGGGCCAAGTCTTCCGACTTAGGTGAATTTTCACGCAAAAAGAGTTCGTTTTCGAAGTTGCTGAGCGCGCGGGAGACTAGTGGCGACACGTCATCCTGAACAACCACAGCCTTTTCATCCCGATCGGAATTGACGAGCATGTCGATTGCCAGCTCCACGGCGAACTCGGTGATTTCTGCTGCAAAGTCTGGGTACTCGCTGACGATATCTTCGACAAGTTGCGCGTCAGGAAGTCTGTTCGCCTCCATCAATTCAAGGATGGCATCCTGTAAGAACAGTTCAGATTGGGCTGTGTTCGGGGTCATTTGCTTTCCTTTAGGCTTCTCAGTCTTGCAATCGCGTTTCTCTTGCGAGTTCCGATTGTACGAGCCGAAACGCCCAGTTTTTTCGCGGCCTCCTCTTCGGTCAGGCCAATGATCTTGGTTTCAATCAATGCGTTTCGTTCATCCTTCGGCAGGGCGTTGAGTTGTCTGTAGATATCACGTGCCATCATGTGGTATTCGGGTGATGGCGCATAAATGCCACTGGAGTCAGACGAGGTCTGGCAGCTTGCCACTTTCTCGAAGGCGGCTTCTAAGTCGGCAACATCAACCGCAGTGGCGTCGCTCGGAAGGGATGCATTGCGATTGACCGCCTGAGTTTCGCGTCGGATCGCGTCGATCCGTAGAGATTTGAACAGCA
The DNA here is from genome assembly GCA_965224185.1 of Rhodobiaceae bacterium. GTDB lineage: Bacteria > Pseudomonadota > Alphaproteobacteria > Rhizobiales. The sequence continues at coordinate 4,363,118 of OZ245042.1, forward strand.
TATTGAATCGCCATTCAAAGAGATCGAGACGATCCGGAACTTTTCCTGTTCCGTCACGCGCCAGCAACTTGCCAAGTTCCGCCAAGGTGTCTTCGCGAATTTTGTCCGCGTTGGGCAACGAGTTGTCGACCGTCCTGCGCAGGTTGGCCTCACATCTCTTAAACAGCGCTTTGACAGCGGCATCGAGGATCGGTCTGTTTTCCTCTCTGCGGGCTTTGCGGATCAAGTGGACCAAAGTTTCGGGTTTCAGATATGCAGTGTCCTTTCGATTGAAAATACACAGGCGTCGCTTCAAATCCTCCAGTTCAAGCTCAATTACATCATCGATTTGGCATTCAACTTGAGGCGACCGAACATAGAGCTCACCAAGATCACCCTCCTTGTCCGGCTTTTTTCTTTTTGTCAGCGGTATTGCCATACAGCCCCCTCAAGGTTTGCCCAATGTCCCGTCGTGCTCTTTTGTGTTGCTTCCTCCTCCTAATCGTATCCAGCGACGCAAATCCGGAAATCTTTTTCTGATTTATTTTCTCTGATGCGAATATTCCCAGCTTTTCCGTGCCTCACAATCAGACTGAGCACTTGGTGGGTGACTTGACCAGCGCATCCGATCAACTATCGGCAGTATATACTGCTCGAAGTTTTCTCTCCATACTTGTTTATATTGAATTTATTAACAAGCAGGGCAGATGGCAAAGCAACGCTGGATTTCAATGGTACCAATACCCTGGCGATCGAAAGTCCGTATTCTCAATGGGTCTGTAATTCCATTGCGACTGCGGCATAGGTCCGGTTCCCGCCGAAATTGGTCAGGGCCGCTATTGATCCATTGTGGAATTTGGACAGGCCGACAAATGGTGCAACGCATCATATATAGTGACGGAAGGGCAAAGGCGGGATTTCTCGATCCTGCGTAGCCATCAGGACATTTCCAATCGCATCAGCAAATCTCATTGATACTGGGAAGCCATCCGCAAAAACTGATGAATTGAAGTTCATTTTCGTCAATGTCATAACGTCCCGCAAGACTGTTTTCAGGTCTGAGTTCGTGTCCCCACAAATTTCAACTCTCAGGGGATTGGGCGTCTCACGACCTTGGTAGGTTTTGAGGTGGTCCACATAACCTGATGTCCAGATGTACCCTAAGCGCCGAGAAATTAGGAGGGCTGTACCTCGATTTACTGGAAGGTCTCCTGCCGTGAAGAGCTTTACTTCACTCGTTCGTGTAATTCGCACTCCTGTGATATCAGTTCCGTGGGGTGCTGCCTCGTGGAACCCCTCCAACTCATCTTTGTTAAATCTGGTTCTTCCATGAATGAACAACTCTGCTGGGTAGATATCGTGTTCATCCAAATATGCACCCAAAGCCATTTCAATAAGTCGTTTAGCCTCTGACTTCGAAAGGTGAAATTGTTTGTTATCCTTAGAATACCAGGGCCCTAAGGCACCTTTAAAAACGATACCCTCTCCACTTTCCAAAAATAATTGCGCCCCACAACAATGATTGTTGCCGCCTTTCCTGAGATCTTGTTTGAAAATCAGTCCGACATAACAAACTCCAGGTCTCGCTGTCGTGACCTTCCAGGGTCGGCCACCTGCCTTAAAGAAGCAGGTCGTTCCGATATTCCAGTTAACGTCAAGCGGGCCCTGCATTCGCCTTTTGCCTCCCTCGACGGTGTCATCATCGTTGAAGGGTTCGTCTTCTTCGGGAGCATTATCATTCAATGAAGGGATGATTGAACTTTCCCTAAAAATTTGTGTGACCTCCCGCAGCTCCAACAGCCGGTTCTTCAGTTGATGATGAAAGTCAGCATGGTAATCAAAAATTCGAGCTATTTCATTGTCCTGTTCGAATAGCGAAGGTGTCTCTTTGGAGAACCGACTTGCGATACGCTTCGTGAAAACGCTATCCGGCTTTCGCGCCATCTCTTTTGGCACCCGCGAGTTCGGTCGGCCTAGAACAAACAACTCCTCAGGCACAACAACGAACCAGATGTCGACATCGACGTCGTCGTTATGGCTTGCTTTGTAAATCTCGTCGACAAACAATCCGACGGCCTTAGCAACGGCTTGATGGCGTTCCGTAATTCTAATGGCATTTAGGAGATCAGTTCTGGGAATTGCTCGCGCAGCGACCGGTGCCTCTGGCCACTCAGATCCGAAAGTTGCATCGAAACCAGGAAACGGAACCAATCGATTGTTCTCTTCGTCAGTTCCACTATCCGTGCGAGCTTTAAACTTTTTACACCACTTGGTAAAAAGCTCAATTCCCTCTGGCGCACCGACAACACCAATTCTCATAACCTTAGGGTTACGTTCAAAGTCTGTAGGGCCAAATAGCATAAGGCCTTCTCGCGGATCTTCGGACTCTTGGTTGAAGCCAAATTCGAGCTTCGGCTCGTCGAAATAGGTCAAACCAACAGGCCCATCGGTAACTTCGACAGTTTTAAGAGAAGTCGTGACCCTGATCTCCTGGAAAGGCGAAACCGGAAGTCCAAATTCTTCCTTCCCATTTGCGAGTCGATAAACGAAGGCTTGAAGCAATGTCCTCCAACGATCGTTCCACCAGTTTCTGCAGAAGCCACGCCGGAGTGAGTGTTGTTTTGCAGGAGCCGCTATAGGATTGATTCCATCCTCGGAAAAAACGACATGAGACCTTAGCCTCAGTGCCTGGCTCATATGATCGACAACACCTTCAACGGCAAAGTGCCAATAAACACCGCGTTTTTCGCTTCGGCCTACGAGACTCCGTCTCTTTCGCTTTTCGTCTACGTCTAGAAACTGGACTTCGTTTCCTTCCTCAGAATTCAGGGGCTCAAACCAGCAATAATGACCCGATGCAAGTTCGTATGACCGCAATCCAGATCTAGAACATCTCTCGTCCCATGCCCTTCTGACAATCTGGCTGAGTGCACGCCGAGCATCGGCCCATGAGAGATCGAGTATTTCGACGACCTCTGACGTAAGCCCATAGCTGAAGATACAAGAAGCGCCGAGCGAGTTTCTGGAAACGCTCTGTAAGGAGCTTAGAATTTCGTTGCTCCCTCCAAAGCACAACTGGCCGCCTGGAATTGGCGCAGTAGCTATGAAAGAGTCTACGACCCCGGTTCTGAATTCTGGCAAAGTTGAGAGACCACGCACCTTCCTAATCTGATCAGGCCATTGAGCTATCTCCAAAGAGTTCTGAATCAGAGTCTTTGAACGGGTTCGAATTTCCCTGCCACTTATATCGGAGGCTCGACGCCAAGCTCGCAATCGATCGGCGGCGAAACCTTTTTCACGCAAAACCCTCATCTCTTCTAATGTTGCTATGAGCGATTGAAATGCGAAGTTCAGATCTCTCGAACCATCGATGATGTTCTTGCGGGCAAGGTTGGCGCGGATCTCGCCAAACGGCAGGTCATCAATTCTAATAGGAATAACAAAGTTACTCGCATTCAGCCGCCGCTCTGTAGATATCGCAATATTCACTTCGTCCAAGACACCCGGCTTCTCGTGTCCGTCCCTCGATAGAAGGACAACAACACAGGCAGCTTTCTCTCTGATGATACTCTCAATCGTGTCCCAGAACGTCTCGCCGCCGATCAGCTTGGTAATATCAGACCAGACCTCATAGCCTTCGGCGGCTAATCGTACGCCGAGCCACCTTGCAACGTCATTATCTTGAGGATTTGCGTGACTAATGAAGATGGTCTTTCTATCAATGAGATCGTCCAACTTTGGCGGCTGTTCATCCCAAATAGAGATCTCCCATCCACGGCCGTCGTCATGGGGTAGTGCAGCTTCAACTCCATCGATAAAATCCTTCCTGAGGAGCTCTTTGTCGACGAAGAACAAGACAGGCCCGATCAGGCTTTTCTTACGAAGGAGGATCTGCAGGATCTTTGGGATCAATAGTTTGGGGTTCGACGAGGCATCGCGTGGGCCCGAGATGTCTAGTGCGCCGGCCACATCGAAGTATTGAATGCCATAGGCTTCGAACAGAGTAAAAACGGTTCGACGCGTTAGTGCCCCACTGGAAAATGAAGGGACCAGCCTCATATCTAGAATGTATCGTGGTCGAACTTCAGACAAGAGATGCTGGAAGGTATCGTCGGGCATATTTGCAAGAACAATAAATCCAAGGGTTACGCGAGACGCATCTGAGAAAAGTGAAGTCTGTGTCTTGAATTCCTGACCTTCAACGAATTCTACTGGTTTTGTTGCTCCAACATCGGACTCAACCAGACGCAGATATTTGGTTTCACCCTCGGTCACGGCAAGAAACCTTTAGACAGGCTAACCTCGAACTCCGCATAGCTTTGTTTCGAAATATCGTACGGTGAACCCCACTCCGGTTCACTCATTTGCATTAAGCCCGTATCAGAATTCTTGAGTTCTCTATTCTTCTGAAATGCCCGACGATACATCCTCGGCGCAACTCCGGTGAATGGTTTAAAAAGAACCCTGTCTCCGCCCTCGGAAGGCGGCTTCCAATCACCAGTGCCAAGTTCATTTTGGATAGAGTCGCCATGCAAGGTGAACGCCTTCGATTTTGGATAAGGTTCAATATACTGAACCTCATCAACGCCTGCGGAGACGAGATGTCTGGCACAGTAGTGGCACGGAAACGTTGTGACGAAAACCCTAGCACCAATCGTACTGACACCCTTCCGTCCAGCTTCAAGTAGAGCATCCATTTCCGCATGTACCGCCCTGCTGAATTCGAGGAGCTCACCAATCCTGCTGTTGCGGATATGCGTTACGACAAGATCCCTCGCCACATCTGGCTTCAAACTATCCGAAAGATCATCAACTAGGTCCTGAGCAATTTGCAGCTGCTCAATAGTATTAGAGCATGCTTTACGGCTAACGAAGCACCGATCATCTTCAGCGCCATCGTCGGTTGCTTCACCGTATACTCCACCTCCGGCTCTCGGAGCCTCATTCGCGCCGGTCGCCACAACATTACCCTGTTTATCCAATACAGAGGCACCTACTTGGCGCGAAAGACATGCGCTTCGCATGCCCGCACCAGCCGCTGCATACATTGCTGTTTCATCAATTATGGGACGCTCGATTTGATTGTGAGTAACCAAACGGATCAATCGTTCAAGATGGTCTGGAATCTCCCAGTTTGGATTTGACTTGGATTGGTCTCCCTCTAAAAATCTGGCAGCTGAGTTGTCGATAAAATAGTCCGACAAATGAAATGCATCAGAGACGCGTTGACCGTGCTTTTGGGAAGCTTTTGCATCACGGCGCATAAACCTTTCGGCAACATCCAAACCAGCATCCCGATACTTCTGTGAAATTCTCTCCCCGCGGACAGCCTCCTCACAAACGACACCCACCAAAACGAAAGCATCGCCATATACGCGACGAAGTAAATTTGCCTCAGCCGGATGACGAAGGGAATCTAGAATGTAGGCTCTCGGTTTCCCGTCTGGTTTGACAGGCTCGTTGTCATTCACCTCTTCGCCTTGGAAATTCGCGCGGCTCTCCCTGATCAGGCGAATAAGTCCCCTAGCAACCGACGCATGGTCGCCGGATGAACGCATCTTATCTCCAAGATCTTGGAAGCGTTGAACAGCCTCCATTTTTGGTGTGTCATCGGTTGGTAGTTGCTGGCCTTGCGATAGAGCCCAAGCTTCAATTACAGAACGTGCCTTAAGAACTACGGCTTCCTGTCGATACTCGTCAGACTGTTGTTGGCTCAATATCTCGCAGAGATCGTTGGCAACTGTGCTGGTGCCGGATCCAACATGCCCAACTATTCCAAAAACAAGCTCTCTAGACCTATTGACTTTATCAAGCTCAGGTGAAGGTTTTGGTGTCTCGTCGCGGTCCTGATCTTCCAAACTGATCGCCGGGTTAGCCATAATCATTGATCCCAAACTACGTCCACAAGCTAGGCGCCCTTATTTTCTTCCGAATCCCTGGCAAACCGAACAATTCGTGATATTAACACCACCGACCAGCAGTTGAAACAGCGATGCGATGCTATTATTCCGACTCATCGAGCGTATCAATACTTGTCAATTGAAACCAGATGCCCAGCCAGCCGCTATTAAGAGCTCAGAGAAGCTGACGACAGGCGATCCTGCTGCGCCGCGGTAGGAGTCCAATCCCTGCTCATTTTGATCGCTCGGTGTGTAATAACGATATCCAAATGAAAAGGATCAACCTGCCAAGTTGAATACTTGATTCTCGCAGACCATACGAGATCACTATCACAGAATAGTGATCAAATGAATATTGCTGACCTTGGGTGAACTCTTCGCAAGACTTCCGAATATACCAAACGGTGACAATAGTCCGTGCGAATGTCTTACTTCTCCATGTCAACAAAAAGGAGATAGTCATGAGAAAAAGTACTGGAAGGGTACGCCGTCGTGACGGCTGGAAAATGCGTACAAGCAGCGAACGTCGGGCTATCAGGAAGCTCGGAAAATTATCGGCTCGGCAATCCAGAATCGTTGTCAAGCGCAATCGAATGTATAAAAAAGGAAGGCTTTTCTAGCCGACTAAATTTCTTTGTTGTTAAATGGTGCGACAACTGTTTGGACAGGATCTAAGAATAAAAAAACACTAAGCATATAAACCTATGCGCCTAATTTAACATTTGGAGCCGGCAGTTCTGCCGGCTCTTTTTTTGCATGGTTCAGACCGCCGCTCGTTCAACAAACGTCCGTCTTCTGCGGACCAGAAAACCGCCAACCGAGGTCATCACGGAACTTTATGGCTTCAATACCAATACCTTTCGCGTAATGCAGAAGCACAATGTTCATTTCCTTTAGATGGCTCGATTTCAAATGACTAGCGTTCTAGTGACATATAGTACTTGAAAAAGACAAGCGAAGTGTACCCAGGAGCTGAAAACCACCTATCGTGTTAAGGAAGGCAGAGTGCGGATGCATATGCGCAATCTGTATCCCCATATTCACGTTCACCCTATCCGCATACATTGTCGGTCATTGCAGACCATATACAAACTATTTTTGAAGAATCATTTAGCCGACTTCAATCAATTCCAAATGCCTTTTGCAATATAACATCTCCTATTCTCTCAATTATGTCGCATTGTGAAAGACTCGTATAAGATGTAATTTGCTAATTGATGCAATTATTGATATGGAGGGCTTCTAATGAAATTGCTTTTCAAGCGAAGTCAGTCTTCCAGATTAGACGGTAGAGCGGTTTTCAGACTTTGGGGCAAAGTGGAGCTTGACGATGACGAGAAGGAAATCGTCCAGCTATACCGGTTCAACAACGCGGTCCTGATTGACGTCGAGCAGCCGTTCTTGTGGCGAAAAGCGGCATTTGTCGCCGTTCTCATTGCCGGCATTGCCTTCTTCGCGATCTCCTACGTTTATGACATGTTCACTGCTGGCGCACTCGCAGCGGGAATTGGATGCATCGTGGGCTATGGATATTACCACCAGAAGCGCGAAACGATCCTCGTAAAAGACCTCATGCATGGCCGGTATTTCGCCTGTGACAGCGTCATTGAGCTCGCGCGTAAGGAGGCCTGGCTCGGCACCATCACCTCGTTTCTGCGTCAGGTCATGGAAAGCGCCAAGCATTGGGATGGCACGGAGACCCAGGAGATCGACGCGCTGCCAAAGGATGAAGCGCGCCAGGTCATCATCAAGGGGTTATGACCCATTTCGCGGCACGGATGCACGCCTTCGTCAACGGGTTGCTTCAGCCGTCGGACGAGAAGCTTACCCGAGCGCTTTACGGCAGGGTCGAATACCTTCTTCGGCGTCGTGGCCTTCACAATGAGGACGGACACATATGGCTCGCACAGCGAATTGCCGAAGATGTTCTATCCGTCTTTGTGGCAGAGCCACCAAAGGACATTCTGGAAGCGCTGACACACCTCGTGGAGCGACTATTTGAGTACGAAAACCTCTTCGTTTTGGCGCGCGTTGATTGGGCTGATCCACACAGCGTTTCAGAGTTTTGGGAAATCAGAGATGCATTATCTGTCCAACGACGGCTATTGGAAGAGTTTGATCAGTCTGTCGACCTGATTTCCGGCACTCTAATCAATTGTCTTGAACTCATCGTTGAAGCCTACCCGGCTCTACTTGAGGCGGCTGACCATGGTGACGATATTTGTGTACCGACAGACCTCATCCGCTCAATTGGCAATGTTGATCAGGCGACCGAACGTATCTGCTCCATCCTCTTCGATGACGACTTGAAGGATGCCGAGCTCTTTGTCCGCTGTCGCGAACGGATCGCAGCCAATATGATCGAAGCATCCGGCGGAAATCCGGATGATCCACGTGGTTTCAACAGGCCACTCAAATTGCCGACTAAATCCGGCATCGACGACCCGGATGAACTCGTGTCCACCTATCTTCGCGGCACGCCACTCCGTCATCTTTTCAGTGGATCGGTCAATTTCGCTATTCCGACGAAATCCCGCTTCGAGCATCACCATATCATAGCCGGGTCAGGACACGGCAAAACTCAAACGCTACAATATCTGATCTCGGAGGATTTGAAGGCTGTCCAGGACGGCAATCGCTCTGTCATCGTTCTCGACAGCCAGGGTGATCTAATTCGAAATATTTCGCGCCTGAAGGCGTTCGCACCGGGCGAACCGCTGCATGAGCGTATTGTACTTATTGACCCGACCGATGTGGAATGGCCCGTTTCGCTTAACCTGTTCGACGTCGGTCTGGAGCGCCTGGATGCCTATTCCCAGCTTGATCGGGAACGACTGACCAACTCCATACTGGAGCTTTATGACTTTGTTCTCGGTTCGCTTCTTGCTGCGGAAATGACCCAGAAGCAGAGCGTCATCTTTCGCTATGTCACTCGGTTGATGCTGCATATTCCCGACGCCACTATTCACACGCTGCGCGAATTGATGGAGCCGAAGAGTGAGATCAAGTTCGCGAAGCATATCGCCAAGCTTGAGGGTACTGCACGACACTTCTTCGAAACCGAGTTTTCCTCCAAGGAATTCGAACAGACCAAGAAACAGGTGCTGAGGCGGCTTTGGGGTATTCTGGAAAATCAGTCTTTTGAGCGGATGTTCTCTCATCCGCGTTCCAAGCTCGATCTCTTCTCAGAGATGAATGCCGGCAAGGTCATCCTGATCAATACGGCCAAAGACCTGCTGAAGGAGTCCGGTACGGAAATCTTCGGACGGTTCTTTATTGCCATGATTGCCCAAGCCGCACAGGAGCGCGCGACTTTGCCGGCAAGTAAACGACTACCAACCATTGTTTATATCGACGAGGCCGCTGACTATTTCGATCGCAATATCGGCATCATTCTCAGCCAGGCACGTAAGTACAACGTCGGGATGGTGCTTGCCCACCAGTATCTCGGTCAATTGGATGGCAAGCTGCAAGAAGCGTTTGCCGCCAATACCGCGATCAAATTCGCTGGTGGTGTATCGACCAAAGACGCCAGGGCGCTGGCGCCGATGATGGGCTGTGATGCCGCCCTCATCGAAGCGCAACCCAAGGGCAGCTTCGCCGCTGCCATCCGAAGCATCACAAAATCAGCCATCCCGCTATCGTTTCCATTCGGGCGATTGGAGGCCTTGGAGCAAATGACGAAGGAGGAGAAAGCTGCGCTTCGGCAAGTCATGCGGGCGCGGTATGCAGTTCATTACAAAGAACTCCAGCAAGCGCGCGTCAATGGGAAACCAGCGAGCGCTGAAAATCCAAACAAACAGGACAGTAACGAATCGGAATTAGCTGTAAAACTCTACACTTGATCTGACGGACATGGGCTATCTGACTGCTTCGCTATATGAGGCTTCGCTGTCAGATAGGTCTGGCGCCGAGATATTCTTTTCCACGGCGATGTGCAGCGTTTCGCGGAACGTTTGCATGGGCGTCTTGCCATAGCAATAGCGTCCTGAATGCGGCCGCTGCTCATTGTACTTGGCGAGCCATTGGTCGAGATCCGTCTGTAACGCCTCCACCGACCGGTAGAGCTTCTTGCGGAAGGCAATGTCGTAGAACTCGTCCTTGATGGTTCTGTGGAAGCGTTCGCAGATGCCGTTGGTCTGCGGAGAGTTGGCCTTGGTCTTGGAATGGTCGATGTCCTCGACCGCCAGATAGAGCTGGTAGGCGTGGTTCTCCACCTTGCCGCAATATTCCGTGCCCCGGTCGGTGAGCATGCGCAAAAGGCTGATTCCGTGCTCGCCAAAGAAGGGCAGAACCCGGTCGTTGAGCAGGTCGGCGGCGGTGATCGCCGTCTTTTCCGTGTACAGCTTGGCAAATGCCACCCGGGCATAGGTGTCAATGAAGGTCTGCTGGTAAATCCGCCCCACGCCCTTCATGGTGCCCACATAATAGGTGTCCTGGCTGCCCAGATAACCCGGATGGTGGCTCTCGATCTCACCATGGGCTTCCTTCTTCTGCTTGGCTTTTTCCAACGCCGCAAGCTGTTCCTCCGTCAGAAGGATGCCCTCCTGGGCCGATTTGGCTTCCAAGGCCCTCAGGCGCTTCTTCATGGTTTCCAGATCATGACGCAGCCAGATGGAACGAATGCCCGACGACGACACCATGACGCCGCGCTGCTGCAACTCCCAGGCCGCCCGCTTCTGGCCCAAAGCCGGGTTCTCAATGGCCAGATCAACCACCGCCTTCTCCACATGTTCAGGCACCCGGTTCTTCAACAGCGGCTTCCTACGGGAAAGGTCCATCAGCGCCGCTTCGCCGCCTTGTTCGTAAAGCTCCTTGAACCGGTAAAAGCTATCCCGTGAATAGCCCATCACCTTGCACGCCTGGCTGACACTGCCAAGCTGCTTGGCCAACTCCAATAGGCCCAGTTTCGGTTTGATGATCTTCTCTTCAATGCTGGTCATTGATCGACACTCCTATAGTCGCGCTCCATTAGAGCAGATATGTCAGATCAAGTCTCGTGTATTACAAATTAGCCGAAGCAGAGGCGACCACAAGCAATCCACAACCCGCCGCCGATCCCGACATCGTTGAAACCGATGCCAAATCGACATGGTGACCCGTGTCCCTCGAAAAGCCTTCCCGATATACGCACGACAAGCTAGGACGGCGCGACCGCGCTAAAAGGCAATCAACCGGCAAACGGCTGACGTTGCAAGAGCGCGACCTGCTCTGGCTTCACATGATCCATCGCCACGGGCCGCTGTCGTCGACCTATCTCCACGCCTTTTCAAGACATCTGCGGCGTAACAGAAAGCGCGCCCTCGACCGGTTGACAGATCTCTTCCACGAAGACAACACACCTCACGGCGGCCCCTACCTCGACCGCCCGTGGCAACAGTTCAAGACTTTCGATGCCCGCTATCAGGACTTGGTCTACGCACTGACACCAGCGGCTGAGAGTGCTTTGAAAGAACGGGACTTGTGGAGCGAATACGTCACAGCGCCATCCGGGCCATGGCTTCACCGTTACATGGTCGCCTGCGTTACCGCATCGATTGAGCTCGCAACCCTTGCAACGCGAAATCTTGTCTACATCCCGCAAGAGCACATCCTGGAACGCGCCAAGACGATGCTGCGTTATCCAGTGCCTTTCGAAAACCCTACAACTGGTAAAGTCGAAATCCGTGACCTCATTCCTGATGCCTTATTCGGATTGGAGTATAAATCGGCGAATGGAAGCCGCTTTCGGTTCTTCGTAGTCGAAGCTGATCGCGGTACGGAACCAAGCCGCGCATCGAATTTCAATAGAAAAAGCCATCTACGCCATTTGCTACAGTACCGCACCTATATCGGCAGGCGGCTTTATCAGAAGCACCTGAAACTGAGCGCCGGCTTGCTGGTCCTGAACGTCATGACAACCGATCAGGCGCAGTCGCGATTTATCAACTTGACGGAAGAGGTCTCATTGCGCGGCAATTCCTATCAGTTGTTCCAAACCTGTGATGCGTTCGGTCAGGTGTTTACGCCTCCCAAGCCGCTATCGCATCTGTTACATGGTGATTGGCGGCGAGCTGGAATGGTGCCGTTTCGGATTGATCGGGTGTAGCTCTATTGAGTTCAGTACGCCGGGTTTTAGCAATCCAATCCAAGGATGGAGCAGTTGAAGTTGTCAGCGACATTCGCAGCGACCTGAATTTGAAGAACATGGACAGAAAGCCCGCCTAGCAAAAGTCCAGCTATAAACACCAATGCCATTATCGCGATTATTCGACGTCTCCGGACATGCACAGCCTGCTCCTATAGCCGTTTGATGACCGGCGTAAGCGCGCAAGCCGCGTCATGGATGGCGCAGCAAGGCACGGCATCGGCATAGCCAAAAGGAAGTGCCGGCTTGGTGAAGCCCTGCACTCCGGAAATGTGAAGTATCTTGACGCCGTTTGATTTCAACCGCCGGAGAGTTGATCGGGAAGGCTCCGGGTAAGTCTCGTTGAGCAGGACAATTTCCGGCCACAGCTGGTCCACATAGGTATCGATCACGGCACGGCGGGAAATATCGAGCAAGACAGCTGGATTGCCGTGCAGGTCTTCCGGCAATCTGGTCACGTTGAGAGTCGGATCGACAACACGGGTCTGATGGCCTTCCCGTTCCAGTTTTAAGCGCACGGAGCGGCCGACAAGACCGTTGCCTCCCAATAAGATGACGGGGACCGAGTTACCGCCAAACTCGGTTTCTATGACTTTACTGACAGCGCTGACGATCGCGCTGGCTGACTTTTCCGCTGATGGTCTGCCGTCGAGGATGCCGAGTTTATCCAGATGACTGGGCAGTATCCCCGCCAAGGAGATGGTATCCGTCCCGGACAATCGCGAAATCCGCTGCAGGCGCCTTATGCATAATTCAAACCTCTGCCGGTTGTTCGGATCTAAGAATTCCTCTTCGGTTGCGGTTATGCCGAATATGAGCCCCCAGTTGCGACCCTGTTTGAGAACGCCGAGAAAGGTTGGCATCCATTGTCCGAGCGGTCTGGAGAGATATGGAAAACAGTATCGGTCAACATACCGCCGGTCTCCCAAGTAGCAAAGGAAGGATGAACGGAAGAAACCGCACGGCCGATTGAGGAGGCCGATAAGAAAGAATGGAATGTAAGTCCGGGTAACAAGATTTGAGAGCAGAACCAGCGACTTGAATATGATCGCCCGGTGAGGTCCCGCCAATAGCGCATTCATTTGGGCAATCGGTGTTTGTTTTTCTTGGACCAGTCCCGATACCACCTGTCGGCAGCCGCTTTGTATTGCCTCTTGTTGCGTATCCAATCCGCCCGTTGCTTCTTTGTTTGCCACGTCCCAGCGAACACCAGCCACACGCCATGTTTGGTCCGCTTGGCGCTCAGTTCCACATAGCGGTATTCGCCCATCTGGTTGACGACCCGGTTTCTGGAATCGGGGTAAGCCGCGCCATAGGTGCCATACCGATTGCGGATCTTCTTCCACGCCTTTCGCTTGGCGTCCTCCGCGCCGGATGCCCTGAACACGACCTGCCAATAGGTTGCCACTTGCTTTTGTTGTGCGTGGGCAATGAAGACGGCGGAACAGATGAAGAGAACGGTACAGAGGGCAACGGCGAAGCTGTGGGATCTTTTCAGCATGTGCTTTCTTCCAAAATATGCGTCGAGCCAGAGAAGTCCGACCATCGGTCGCTCACCGAATTGAGGGTGCCGTCGATAGACGGGTCGAAATCTGGCGGGATGAATAACAGTTCCGAGAATTGCCGCTCACAAAGTATTGAAAAGAAAAACATGAATTGATTTGCGGAAAAATTAAACATTTCTGGGTTCCAAACGCATTTATTCTATTTTCGTTGGAGTGAACAGTATTCGTAATTTTGTTCACTAATGCGAATAGTTATCAATTTGAACCATTTAGAGCCTTTTTTCTTGTTTTCTACGAAACTATAACTTGCAAGAAAATACGCTCTATCGTATTCTCTGGTCAGGAAGCGCGCGCGTCCGTAGGGCTGCTGCGCGAGGAAAGGATGTCACAACAGAATTACGAATTTTGTTCACTGGTGATGCGGCTACGCCGCTGGCCTTTCCTAGGTGCGATGGCCCGTTTCGGGTGTTGCCGTAACTAACGGAGCTTCCTGCAAGTCACTCACATGAAGAAAAATGAACAACGGCAGGGGTCGGAAACGGCCATGCCAAAAATGTCTCTTTATACGCCTAAGGGCGAAAGAAAATACCTGAATGCCGATGAACGTGTTCGCTTCTTTCAGGCAGCGGTAAAAATCAAAGACCTACAACGGACATTTTGCTTAGTACTGATTTATACCGGCTGCCGCATCTCCGAAGCCTTGGCTCTTTCGGCGGCCAACATCCAGGTGCAAGCCGGTATCATCACCTTCCGATCGTTGAAGAAACGCAATCAAGGGGTATTTCGCGAAATTCCCGTTCCGCAGCCCTTTATGAGGGAGCTTGAAGTGGCTCTTGATATCACAAGCCGGCAACGAGATGTGACAACCGCAACTGACAGACTTTGGCCTTGGGGCCGAACATGGGCTTGGTTCATCGTCAAGCGGGTAATGGCGGACGCGGGGATTATAGGCCCTCAGGCTTCACCAAAGGGGCTACGTCATGCATTTGGGACACATGCCGTACAATCTGGGGTTCCGCTCAACCTTGTTCAGAGCTGGCTTGGGCACGCCGAAATATCGACCACGGCGATCTACACTAATGCGGTCGGTCCGGAAGAGATCGCCATCGCGCAACGCATGTGGTGAGCTTGGCAACAGCGCTCAGGGACTTAGGCTAGCCACCCAGCGGCCCTTTCAATGGCCGCGCCATCCTCCGCTATGCTTCGGCCCTTCGGGTGACAGGGCGCGCTGGGCGGCTTTCTCGGCATCCAGGAGCACAATGAAGAAAAGGCGAGTTAGGATCTAACCCGCCTTTGCTATTGAACGAACTTTCAAGCGCAGCAACCAGCTAACGTTTGCGGTTTTCAATGAACTTCAGCGCTAATGCCAGCGCTTCGAAATAGATGGTCGTGAGCGGTTCAGACTCCCAAGCCGGTGGCTTTTGCGGAATGCTACTCGTCATGTCCGGGAAACGTTCCGCCAACGCATGTGCCTCCTCATACTTGTTCTGGTAGGCCTGCAGGCGCGGCGCCGTTACGCTTTTAAGTCCCGCATTCTCCGCTACTCTGCGAATAGCGGCGGTGATCTTTCTCGCGTGATTGCCCTTGCGCGACTGTTGGCCGAATTCCTCAGTCACCACGACATCCGGATTAAAGAACGTGATCAATTGGCTGGCGTGTTTTCGGGCCTCTTCGGGCGAGCGGACCGCCTTTCGCGACATTTTCCAGTCCTTCAGTTGACGACCGGATAGAAAGACATGTCCGACCCGCCCCGTAGCCACGGCAAACGCCAGCACCTTACGCCGCGCCATGATTGCGGATTTCAAATTCCTCCAAACGGTCGGCGAGGCGGTTCAGTGTGTTTTGACGGATAAATCGACCAAGCCATCTTTTGGATGGCGCCGGCAGTGTCTCAAGTCGCGTCGTGAGACCTTTATGGGCATCGTCGTACATGCTTCCGAACAGGCTTTCGAATGACCTCCCGTAAAGAAGCGACAGGGCGCAAACCTCACGGATGCTCGGCAGGGACTTACCCTGTTCCAGCAGAGATATCCGCGATTTGCGGACGCCCAATAAATGCGCGCAGTCCTGCTGAGTCAGACCCGACTTCCGTCGGGCAACCTTCAGGTCAAGCGAAAAAGAATGTGACATAGGCTTATTTGGTTAGGCTGATAATCACCTGCCAATTCTAAGCCGTCGTACAGACCCCGGTAGACGTCCTCAGTTCCGGATTTCGCAACTCTTACCGATCAGACCGCCGCACTTTTTATTTGCCGACTAAGACCGAAACCACCACTGCGCCCCGAGTGGTCGTATCGCGGAGGGGTGAAACCCCTCCGCAAACACCCGGAGCGCAGTGGTGGTTCTTCGTCGGCAAGTGTGGGTAAGAGCAGGCTACCGGAAATGACACCGTCTGCAAGACGGCCTCAAATGCCGGATCAGAAACCAAGGCCGTCTTTTCTTAGCGTAACCATCGGTTACGCTTTAGCGCATGAAGCACAAAATCTCACCGGAACTGGAGCGCTACCTCGCACATTGCAAGGAGCTCTACGAAGACATGGTGCGAGACGGCACCTGGCCCTGGAAAGACCAAGACTTGGAGCCCGACTCGCAAGAACCGGAGGGTATGGTAGAGTCAGAAGATAATCCCCAAGACATATGAAAACCTGTTTCGGCTACCTCCGTGTTTCTTCAAAAAAGCAAGGCGAAGGCACGTCGCTTGATGAACAAAAAGAGGCTATTGAAGCCTTTTGCGCCCGCAGCGATATCCTCATATCCAAATGGTTCGTGGAAACCGTCACCGCCGCCAAACGCGGACGCCCTGAATTCAATGCTCTCATCAAAGCCCTTCGGCAACGCAAGGCGGACGGCGTGGTCATGCACAAGATCGACCGTTCGGCCCGAAACTTCTTCGACTGGGCGAAAATCGGCGAGCTCTCCGATGCGGGCATTGAGGTTCATTTCGCCACTGAAAGCCTGGATTTTCGTTCACGCGGCGGGCGCTTGGCGGCCAATGTTCAGATGGCCGTGGCCGAGGACTATTGCCGTAACCTCAGCCAAGAAATCCGCAAGGGGCAACGGGGATGCCTAAAAAAAGGCCTCTATCCGTTCAAGGCCCCGATCGGCTATGTCGATCATGGAAAAGGTGAACTCAAAACCCTCGACCCGGAACGGGCACCGCTCGTCCGTAAAGCCTTCGAGCTTTATGCCACCGGCAATTATTCCGCTCGCAAACTGAGACTGGAAATGACCAAGCGCGGCCTTAGTAACGTCAATGGCCGTCCGATCTCCAAAGGTTGCCTAGAAAAGTTCCTGAAAAATCCCTTCTACACCGGCGTCATCAAAATCCGCAAAACCGGCGAAGTTTACCAGGGCGATCATAAACCGCTGATTTCTGTGGAGCTGTTTGAGGCGGTGCAGAACATCCGACAAGGCAAATGCGGAAAGAAGGTCACCCGGCACAACCACACCTATCGCGGCCTATTTAAGTGCGGCTCCTGCGGCAAGTTCATGATCGCCGAAAAGCAGTTCAAGTATGTGTATTATCGTTGCCAAACGCGCGCCTGTCCGAAAAACATCGTGCGCGAAGATCGGCTAGAAGAGATCATCACCAGGACGCTTGCTCAGGTGGCAATCGCTGATGCCGACGCCAAAGCGATTACGGAGACAGTGGCGACTTGGGAACGGAAAGACAGATCACGTGAGGAAGAGCGGGGCATCGCACTTCAGATATCCCACAATAATGATCGCCTGGAGAAGCTGACAGATGCTTTGCTCGACGGCCTGATTGACAACGATACTTACTTGGACCGGAAGGAGAAGCTGTTACTTGAAGCGGCGCGCCTTCAGAAAAGACAGCAAGAATTGCGCTCTAATGAAGCTCATCAGATTTCAATCGCAAAATTTCTCGAAACTATAAAAAACCTTGAAAAACACTACGAAATCGCCAAACCGCCAACAAAACGCCTTATTGCTGAAACTGCGACCTCGAAACGCATCGTGACGTCCAAAAACGTCTCAATTGAGCCGGCAAATTGGTTACAAACAGCTAAAAATGCCGTTGCTGTCCTCTCTTGTGCAGATGCTCGACCCAATTCTCGAAGACAGCCCGAAACCCAAAAAGCGCACTTAAGGGAGCTGATTGAGCTTTCAAACTCTACGGAAGCCGGAGAAATGAAAACCGTCTTCGAGGATCCAAATCAACAAGCCAAATATGGAAGCGAACAACAATCAGAATAAGATCACCTACTTGGGGCGAAAACTCGGTCGGGAACCCCACCACATCTTCGGCATTCGCCAATCCGATCGCCTTTTCCATCAATTCATAATCGGTCAAACCGGCACGGGTAAATCAACCCTCATACTCAACATGATGCGGCAGGACGCAGCCATGCGTCAGGGCTTTTGTCTGATCGATCCGCATGGCGATTTGGCCGAGGCGGTTCGAGCGAGTGTGGATTGTGAAGTCCTCTATTGGAATGCCGCCGATCCGGCATGTTCCTTGGGATACAATCCGCTGACATATGTTTCAGCGGAACACCGTCCTTTGGTCGCATCAGCCCTCATCGATGCCTTGAAAAAGCAATGGGCTGACGCCTGGGGAGCACGTATGGAACATTTACTGCGGTACGCTCTTCTTGCACTTCTGGAGCGATCTAACTCAACGCTACAAGACATCATGCCGATGTTTTTGAACGCTGGATTTAGGAAACAGGTGATCGCCGGCGTCAAGGACGAGCAGGTCAAGCGCTTCTGGCAGGACGAGTTTCCGAAGATGAACTACAAGACAGCCGCTGATGGTGTGGCACCGATCGCCAACAAGCTTGGCGCGTTCCTGGCACATCCAATAGTTCGTAAAGCGGTTTGTAAACCGGAACAACCAATCCGTTTCCGTCGCATCTTGGACGAAGGTCAAATCCTTATTGTCAATCTCGCCAAGGGAAAACTCGGCGCCGATGTCTCGAACATTTTAGGCGGTTTAATTGTTTCAAGCATCGCCCATGCCGGTATGAGCCGACAGGATCAGCCGGAGTGCAAGCGTAGGGCGTATTTCCTCTACATTGACGAATTTCATTCGTTCACAACCGAGGCCCTGGCCGACATGCTTTCGGAGTTGCGTAAATACCGTGTGGGAATTGTCGCCAGTACACAATTTGGCCGGCAATTGGCACCCAATGTTTATGAGGCCATCTTCGGAAATGTAGGATCTATCTTGGTCTTTAGGGTAGGTGCGAACGATGCAACTTTGCTTGTCAAACAGTTTGGCGACAAAATTCCCAAACTTTGTGATCTAGTCGGCCTATCAAACCACGAATTGTTTGTGCGGTTGATGATCGAAGGAAGCCAATGCAAACCATTTTCTGCTGTTACCATTTGTGAAGCAAATCAATTACTGTAATTCGCCAAAGCGACCCGTGTATGACCCACATTAGAGCAGGAAGGAACCGGATTGTTGGTGAGTTGATTGCGTTGGACTATAGGAGGTTCTTTTTCGGAATTTTTTCCAAAGGGATCCTAAACTGACAATCTTGACAACTGAGTTTTAGCACCGAATCATGTTATAATTCATCTGTACAGATACAGATTGGCGTTTTAATACGCCTTATACGAGAATTTTCTGGTGCAATAGACTTTGCTATGATAAGTCATCTTCCCACCTACAATGAAGTTTCATTTTCAACAAGCGGCTGCTTTATCATTTCTGGTGGTAAGTTCTTGGCGATCAACCGTCAAGTCGGTAAACCGTATCCAAAGCATTGGGGCATTCCTACCGGGAAAATTGAAGCTGGAGAAAACCCGCTTGATTGTATTGTAAGAGAGCTTGAGGAAGAGTTAAGTCTGAAAGTTTGTAGCGAGCAGCTGCGATTTGTGTGTGAAAATCTAGTAGAGGCTGATGGTGTTTACTTCATCTTCAATTCCTTTGCCCTGGAACTGGATTTCTTCCCTGAGATAACAACAAAGGCTGATGAAATACGCGATTTCCAATGGATTCCACTAACCAGTGTGAGAAAACGGCGAGTAGTTCCGTATTTCTTTAATACTTTAAATGACACCTTGGAATGGCTCCTAACCGATCGCCTTCAATTAAGATTGCTACCAGAACCTGAGGTGCGTCATGTTAAGCGTATCGGATATAGAAAAGAAGGTTCGAGCGGAGTACAGAGAATTACTTCCGAATAAAGAACAGATTGGTAAGCACTGCGTTGTTTTGGGTATACCTGCATCAGGAAAAACAACCGCAATAAAAAATTTTGTGGAAAAAAACTCGAAGTGGAATTATTTATACGAAAATCACCTCATTGATAACAATAGATTTAGGCACTATATTAACGAAATATTTTTTAATAAAAATACATCTCTTTATCTCAATTTTCAAGTAGAAGCTGTTATATGCAGATTTTTTCAGAACTATAAAGCAGATCAATTTTCTATATGTGATAACGACGTTATTTCGATATTAGCCTATACCCGCATGCTCCTGATTACCGGCAAGATTGATCAATACTCGTATGAGACGTTTTTTGCGAGCTACCTATCTTTAAATAGCTTTGTTATCTGGCCTAGTAAAATTATTTTATTTAAATGTCTGCCAGAAGTGGCAAGAGAGAGGGTTCTGAGCAGAGGGCGCCCGCACGAACAAAAGGCGTATTCCGTAGATGTAATCCGCGAGCTCGCAATGCAATATGAAGAAATTCTGAGTATACTGCCAAAACACGTGCAGACGTTCGAAATTGATACAACATGCTGCTCAAAAGCGGCGGCTCTCACTAAGTTGTGTGATTGTATCAATGCTAGTTAATGTCGAAGATTTATCAAAACAGGACGCGCTATTTTTCACGCCTGGCAATTTACCAACGCAAATTGCATATCGACTTACCCAGAATGATGTTCACGATGCTTTTATTGTCTCATTACTGCGCCGTAATATCGTGCTTTTCGCTGCATCATTCTATTTTGAATCGGCCTACACACGCCTGTTAGTTGATTGGTATCCTACCATTTGGAGATCGCAAGACCTAAGAGCTCTGTTTTTTATAAACTCAGAGTACCCGTCCTTTCAGGAGCATGGGTTAGGCAAAATTGAAAAAAGCCCCCCCAGTTTCAAACCTTATTCAAATACTGAGTTCGTGCAACGCCGAGGACTGAAACTAGATAGTTTGGGGATTATTGGTTTGCGTCGAGACCGGAGTGTTAGTGGTCAACTTGTTGAAGCATGGGTATCCTCATGTAATTCAATAGAAAAGGGAAGTATTGGAGATATAATAAATTCAAAAATCCCCGAAAAATTATCTGAAAAAGCCCGCTATCTACTGTTAGAAGTTGCTGATTCAAATAAATATGATTTTATATGGCCGGCTATTTCGTCAAATATTCTTTCAAACAACATTATTTCTCCACTGGCTTTCGAACTACAAAATAAATTGGCCGATCTATATTCGGAGATTATGGCTGACATGATTGGCGCAATAGAAACAAGTCCCTCTATTTTGCAGATATCCAACAGTAGTGTGACACGAAGAACGCTAGGTGATCTAGGATTATTTGCAGGTATAATTAAGAGTCTTGGGGTCAATATTACAGATCTTAGAGATGAGTCGAAATTGCTACGAGTTTTAGCCCTCCCTGAGTTAGAATTCTTACGACGAATTCATGACGATTTGGTTGCTGCAGCTTTAGGAGTAAGTCGTGTTGTTCGTGATGAATGGAGGGCGATTGGTCTTGCTGAGAATACAATTGCCGGCGCCCAGCTAGACCATAGAC
Source organism: Rhodobiaceae bacterium (assembly GCA_965224185.1). Taxonomy (GTDB): domain Bacteria; phylum Pseudomonadota; class Alphaproteobacteria; order Rhizobiales. The sequence goes on from OZ245042.1 coordinate 4,384,369, forward strand.
AAATCCGAGAGGCAATCAGAAACGCACTGTTCGCATGTGGTATTTCCAATCCTGGTAGTTTGTTGGAAAAAATCCTTAGGGTGGAAAACCACTATGAGGGTAGATTCTTAGCGGTATTCAGAGAAAAGATTACCGAAATAATGAAGGATTCCGTATTTGATCAAAATAATCAAAAAACGGGAGAGCATTACAAGAATTATGAGGATATTCTTCTATTTATCTCATCTAACCCCGAAGGTGATCTACGCGTTGATAAAGAATATAGGGAAATCGACGACGCTATTGAAAGCTTAAAGGAACGAAAGTGCATTCAATTGGGTAAACCTGTATTCGCAACAAGCGTCAATGATGTTCAGGTAAGAATTTTAAATACTAAGCCGACTTATTTTCATTTTTCAGGGCACGGAGATTCTCAAGGAAGGATAGTATTGGAAAATGGGGACAAAGGTAAAACCGTCAATATTCGTGCGATTGTGGATGCGCTAGTTAATCTCTCCAAAGCCAAATGCGTCGTCTTCAATTCCTGTTTTTCTGAATCGGCCATAGCTGATGTTGGCAGCAAAATCGAATATGCAGTTTTAATGTCTGATGAGATTGAAGATGAAAGTGCTATCCGGTTCGCGCGTGGTTTCTATTTAGCATTAGGAAGCGGAACTGATGTTCTCACTGCCTTTTTTGCAGGTTGCAACTCAATCGATTTAAGTGGTTTAGACGATGTAGCCGTACCGCGCCTGTATCAACACGGAGCATTGGTAAAGAGGTACACCTGACTTTATTATACCAGTTAGCATAGATCAGAACTCATGTGCCTAAGTAAGCTTTAGTATGTACGCGCTTGATGTCCCTGGCCTTTTCGGCGTGTTCAAGTAAATATGGAATAATCCGTGGAATTTTCGGATGAGCATATTAAGCGCAAAGTTCAAAATTAACGGGTCCGCCAATTCTGGTAATCAGAGTTCCATAAATACACATTTCGCTATCAGGTGAATGGAATAGCACCAATCCTAAACAAGATCAGAGCTTATTATGCTGATCCAATTCTGCGTTAAACACTAACGGGCGAAGATGGGTAGCTTAGGCTCTGCTCAATCATGGATGAAGGCATAGTGCTCCTTGTCAATCTCGATAAAGGAGAGTTGTACCTGACAGTTTGTCTCTGTTGCGCGGGCTGATGCGCTGTCACTTGGATTGGCCGCCTCCAGCCGGGCAAACATTGACGAAACTACGCGGCGATCGTATTTCATCTACATTGATGAGTTTCAGGATTTTACAACTTTAGCTTTCGCCAATAGGCTCTTTGAACTGCAGAAGTTCGGCGTGGGTCGTGTTCTGGACCACCAGTACCTTCACAGCGACTTAAACCCGACATTCACCATTCGGTGATCGGCAATGCGGGAACGTTGGTCTCAATCCGACTTGGGGCGCATGATGCCTATCTGATTGCACGGGAGCTTGGGCCGAAATTCAGCTATGTCTATCTACTCAATCTGCCCGATCACGATATTTATCTCAAACTGAGGATTAGTGGGACGTCGTCAAAGCCGCTTACCGCGACGACAATCATGAGTCAGTAAATTGTCGGAGACCAAGGCACTGGCATCGGTTATTCCTAGTCACATTACGGCCCATTACCCCCGAAATTCATGTGACTATAGCGAGACTAAGAAAATCAACCAATTTTCGCACTTCACATAAGTTATTGATTTTATTGAGAAAAATGGTGCCCAGGGGCGGAATCGAACCACCGACACGCGGATTTTCAGTCCGCTGCTCTACCAACTGAGCTACCTGGGCCTTGGCCGGGTCTCGGATGCAAAAAAAACCGGCGGGGCGAGCCGCGTTATAGTCACTGGCGGGAGCCGTGTCCAGCCTTACCGCGCCGCGTCCGGGCCATGGCGTGCTTGCCGCGCAATTGGTGCCGCACGGGGCCGCCGCCGTGGCGTATCCGGCAGCCTGCGACGAAGCGGCTCGCGGGATCAGTCGTCGCCGATATCGTCGTCGATGCCGCGGTCTTCTTCCACCACGGGTATGGCATAGGCGCCTTTCAGCCACCGGTTCAGATCGAGGTCGGCGCAGCGCCTGGAACAGAACGGATAGGTGGCGCGCCGGGACTTCTTTTGGCAGATCGGACAGGGCCGCGGCGGGCGCAGCGGCGCCACCTTGGCCGGGTCGGGCCCGGATTGCGGATCATCGCTCATGACTTGAGCCACCGCGTCTTTCAGGGCAGGGAACCGGCCGGGGTCGGTCAGTTGAATTTGCAACGGTCATGCCGCCATACCCTCCTTATTGAGTGTCGCGGCCGGCGTTTAGTGCCCTTAATCGGAGCCGGCCGATTTTGAAACGCGCGCGACGTCCTGTTCGCGCAGTTCGGTTTTCAGGATCTTACCGTAATTGTTTTTCGGCAGGGATTGCAGGCGGACGTAGTCCTTCGGCCGCTTGAACCGGGCGATCGCATCGAGGCACAGGGCGTCAAGGGCCGCCGGCTCCGCCTCACCCACATAATAGGCCACCACCACCTCGCCCCATTCGGGGTCCGGCCGGCCGATAACGGAGACTTCCCGTACCGCATCATGGCGCAGCAGCACCTCCTCCACCTCGCGCGGATAGATGTTTGAGCCGCCGGAAATGATGACATCCTTGGAGCGGTCCTTCAGGGTCAGGTATCCGGCGGCATCGAAGGCGCCGAGATCACCGGTATGAAGCCAGCCGTCCCTCAAGGCGGCGGCGGTGGCTTCGGGATTGTTCCAATAGCCGGGCATCACCGTGTCGCCGCGCACCAGGATCTCACCGGTCTCGCCGACCGGCAGCGGGCGGCCGTCATCATCGGCGACGACAACGTCAATGCAGGCATAGGCGGTGCCGGCCGATTGCAGGCGAGCCTGCCAATCGGGATGATGCTTGTCGGCGATGTCGTCGCGCGACAGGGTGGTGATGGTCATCGGCGATTCCCCCTGGCCGTAAATCTGCGCCAGGCGCGGGCCGAAACGGTCGAGCGCCCGGCGGATATCGGCCACATGCATCGGCGCGCCGCCCCAGATCAGCCGGCGGATCGCGGCGGGATCGACGTCGCGGCCGCTCTCCATCAGCCGCTTGATCATGGTCGGGGCGGCGAACATGGAGGTGCCGGAGCGGCCGGCGAAAACCGACAGCACCTCGTCGGCATCGAAGCCGCCGGATTCGGGCACGATATTCGTCGCGCCGCGCGCCACATGGGCAATCATGTAGAGGCCGGAGCCATGGCTGAGCGGCGCTGCATGGAGGATGGCATCGCCGGGGCCGGTCGGATCGACCTCCATCAGATAGGCATGGGCCATCCAGTTCAAGTTGCGGTGGGTGAGCATGGCCCCCTTGGGGCGGCCGGTGGTGCCGGAGGTGTAGAACAGCCAGGCGAGATCGTCAGGACCGCGTTGGGTGGCCGCAATTGGCGACGCGCCGAACAAAGTTTCGTATTCGGCGGAGCCCGTGGCGAAGAGATGGGCGAGGGTGTCCGGCAGGTGAGAGGACAACACGCTTTCCATATCCGGACTGATGAAGACGGCACGGCACTCCGCATGGGACAGGATCCAGCCGATCTCGGCGCCATGCAGCTTGGCATTGATCGGGACAGCAGCGAGGCCGGCATGCCACAGGCCGAACAGGATCTCCATGTAATCGGGCACGTTCTTGGCGGCGACCGCCACCCGGTCGCCGGGGACCAGGCCCAGACGGTCGCGCAAGGCGCCGGCAAGGGTGGCGGCGCGGCCGGCAGACTGGCCGTATGTGCGGTGGAGAGAATTGCCCATCGCCACCGCCGGGGCCTCAGGCGTTTTGCGGGCCGCCCGTTCAAGCCATAAAGCCAGATTCATGACCTTCCTCAGCGCCGGTCGCAGGAACCGGCCCGTTGTTCCAGGCTAAATTTCCGACGACCAGCGCGCGCGCACCGGATATTTCTCCCCGGACAGCAGGTTCACGGTTTCATAAAGCGGCAGTCCCACCACATTGGTGTAGGAGCCGATCACCTTGACCACAAAGGCGCCGGCAATGCCCTGGATGGCATATCCGCCGGCCTTGCCGCGCCATTCGTCGGAGGCCACATAGGTGTCGATCTCGTCGCGCGACAGGCGCTTGAAGCGGACCCGTGTCTCTACCAGACGGCTGCGGATGGTACCGGTCGCAAGCGACAGGCAGACCGCCGTATAGACCCGGTGGGTGCGGCCGGACAGGAGCTGCAGGCACTCCACCGCCGATTCCGTATAATCCGGTTTGGGCAGGACCCGGCGCCCGACGGCGACGACCGTATCGGCGGTCAGCACCAGGCTGCCGGCGAAGTCCTCGCTGCGGTCGGCCCAGCGGCGGGCGACTTCGGCCTTGGTGTTGGCGAGGCGCTTGGCAAGCGTACGCGGCTGCTCGCCCTTTTGCGGCTCTTCATCCACATGCATCGGCTGCAGGTGGTCCGGTACAATGCCGACCTGCGCCAGAAGGGCGACACGGCGCGGCGACCCGGATGCCAGAATGAGTTTAAGGGGATCGGCCATGCGGCGGCATCCGATCGCTCAGATAAAACTATTTGAACCGATAGGTAATGCGCCCCTTACTGAGATCGTAGGGCGTCATTTCAACGAGCACTTTATCGCCGGCGAGCACGCGAATGCGGTTCTTGCGCATGCGGCCGGCCGTATGCGCGATGATTTCGTGATCGTTTTCAAGCTTCACGCGAAACGTCGCGTTTGGGAGCAGTTCGGTGACCGTTCCGGGAAATTCGAGGATTTCTTCCTTCGCCATGCGTTCCTTGCCGTGTTGAGCAGAAGAGGCCGGACCCTAACCAATTGCAGGGCAAATGTGAACCGGGCAAAACGCCCATTATCCGTGTTTTTGCAGGCTTTGGGCCCTTACCGGACGCGGCGCCGCCGATAATTGGTCGCAATGGCGAATGTCACGGATTGGGATTCCCGCTGGAGCGCTGTGTGAACCGCGCCTCGATCCGCTTTTGTAAATGGTCGCGCACGGTCCGATAGCTGGCCAGGATCTGATCACGGCTGCCGGTCGCCGTCGACGGATCGGCAGTCGGCCAGTATTCCACATCCAGGGCCTGGGTGCGGGTCAGTTCCAGCGCTTTGTGGTGGGCCTCCGGCGCCAGGGTGATCACCAGGTCGAAATTGGTGTCCTCCAGATCCTCGATCGTGTGCGGCTGATGATCGCCCAGATCAATGCCCAGTTCCTCCATGACGGCGACGACGAAGGGATCGGCATCGCCGCGGCGCACGCCGGCCGATGCGGCATAGATGCGGTGCGGAAACAGGGCGCGCATGAGGGCACAGGCCATTGGGGAGCGGATCGCGTTCTGGCCGCAGACGAACAGCACCGAGCTCGGAGTCGGATCCATCGGGCGTGCGGGCCTAGAACATCGATCGATCACACGGGATCATTTGATGGCGCCTACCCTTTCCAGTGCAGCACGCAGACCAACGTGAACAGCCGTCGGGCGGTATCCATGTCGATCGCGATCTTGCCGCGCAAACGGTCCATCAGGATCTGGGATCCCTCATTGTGCAGGCCCCGGCGCCCCATATCGATGGCCTCGATCTGGCTCGGCGTGGCGGTCTTGATGGCTTCGAAGTAGCTTTCGCAAATCAGGAAATAGTCCTTGACGATGCGGCGAAAGGGCGTCAGCGACAGGATATGGGTGGCAACCGGCCCGCCATCGGCCGTGGTGACCGCGAAGACCAGTTTCTTTTCCATGATCGACAGATCCAACCGATAGGGGCCGCCATCGTGGCCGTCGGGGGCGAAACTGTTTTCCTCGATCAGGTCGTAGATAGCGACGGCGCGCTCATGTTCGATGTCCGGCGTCGACCGGCCGATCGTGTTCTCGTCGAGGACCACCTCGACCAGGCGCCGGGTCGTCTTTGTAGCATCAACCTGATTTGCTTCGGACATGGCAATAGATCCGCCGGTCAACGGACGGAGCAGCTTCCGCGGGAACGTTGCAACAGCATGATTTTACATCAGGGAAGTAAACAAGGCCCTATATGGCGGGGCGCGATGATCCCGTCAAGCACCGCCGGCCTGACGATAAGACGCCCGAGCCGGTTTCCCGGCCCGGGCATCCTCATTCGTCACGGCTTGTCGACCGACGAACCTGCAGTCTATTCCCGCAACGGGCGATGATTGATCAAAGCGGGATTCAGTTGCTGGGCCCGGTCGAAGCACCGGACGATCGGGAATCAGACGGAATCTGTCCGCCCTTGGCGCAAACGGCCCAAATCCGCGTCCCCTGCATGCTCGGCGTTCCGGTCCCCGAGAAATTGGCTGCATTGAGGAAGATCTTCGTCGAGACGCCGCCGGGAACTTGGAAAGCCTGGGTCATGGCGCTTTGGCTGTAGGGTTGTTCGGAACTGGTTTGCACCCAGGGCCCGCGCGCGGCCTTGACGGTGTGCAGCGTGGCGGTGAGTTCGCCGTCATTCATTTCCGCCATCCAACTGGCGGTGACCACGCAAACACCGCTATATTTCGGCTTGACGGTGACCTTGAAGACCTTAACCCAAGTCCCGTCATCGGGCACAGTGACGATTTTTGATCCCTCGCCGATCTTCATCAACTGTACTTTCGCGGCGTTCGCCTCACTGACGCCAAAGAAGAGTAATGCGGCGATCGCAAGCGTGGCAAAGGCCGCGCCGAACGGTATCCTATATGTGTATCGCATGGTATTCCCTCCATTTTGCAATTTAATCGCGAATTCTCCCAAAAAAATTTACGCGACGATTGTATCATACAGGAAATTGTTTATATGCGGTAGTCACCGATTTTCGGTAGAGCGCTTGCGACGGCAGGAAGCAGTTTGGAAGGATCGAGCGGTTTCGCCGCGATTCGGATATGTACCGGCTTTCCGGTCTCATCGCACCGGGCACTATTCCGATATTATCGATTCATCCGGATCGACACCGATCGCGCATGGGCATCAAGACCCTCGGCTTCGGCGAGCGCCATCGCCGCCGGCCCCAGGGCATGCAGGCCTGCCGCCGTGCAGCGCAGGATCGAGGTGCGCTTGACGAAATCGAGCACCGACAGGCCGGAGGCGTAGCGCGCGGCGCGGGCGGTCGGCAGCACATGATTGGATCCGCCCACATAATCGCCGATCGCTTCCGGCGTGTGACGACCTAAAAACACCGCCCCGGCATTGGTGATCCGGTCAAGATAGGCATCCGGATCGGCGACGGCGAGTTCAACATGTTCCGCCGCGATGCGGTCGGCAAGGGGCACGGCATCGGCCAGCGACGGCACAATGATTATTGCGCCGAAATCCCGCCAGCTTTCCGCGGCCACCGCCTGCCGGGGCAGCCGTGCCACCTGCGCGGCGACTTCCGCCTCCACCCGATCGGCAAGGTCGGCATTATCGGTGATCAAAATGGACTGGGCCGCGGTGTCATGTTCGGCCTGGGACAACAGATCGGCGGCAAGCCAGGCCGGATCGTTCTCGCCATCGGCGATCACCAGGATTTCAGACGGACCGGCGATCATGTCGATGCCGACGGTGCCGAAAACCTGGCGTTTGGCGGCGGCCACATAGGCATTGCCCGGCCCGACGATCTTGGCCACCGGGGCGATCGTCTGCGTTCCGAAGGCCAGGGCAGCGACGGCCTGGGCACCGCCGACGCGGTAGATTTCGTCCACACCGGCAAGTCGCGCGGCAGCGAACACCAAGGGATTGAACACCCCGTCCGGCGTCGGCACCACCATGACCACACGCCGGACACCGGCAACAGCGGCCGGCACCGCGTTCATCAACACCGAACTCGGATAGGCGGCCGTACCGCCGGGTACATAAAGACCCACCGACTGGATCGGCGTCCAGCGGGATCCCAGTTCCACCCCGATGTCATCGACATAGCGATCATCGGCCGGCAATTGCCGCTGGTGATGGGCGCGGATGCGGTCTCGCGCCAGCGTCAATGCCGCCATGGTCGGTTCATCGACGGCTGACATGGCGGCGTCGATTTCGGCCTCGGTCACGGCCATGCCGGTCTTGGAAAGATCGATACCGTCGAAGCGGGCCGTATAATCCTGCAAAGCGGCATCGCCGCGCCGGCGCACATCATCGATGATCCGCTGCACGGCTTCGCCGACATCCGCCGATACTTCGCGCTTGGTCGCCAGAAGCGCGGCGAACCGGCTTTCAAATTGCGGATCGTCGGCGTTCAATCGCTGGGCCATGGGTGGCTAACCGTCCACCGGTGCATTATCGGGCTTGTCGACCGCCTCTGCGACATCTTCCAGGTCGTGCTCGGGCTTGGATTCGGTCGACCAGGCGGCGCCGAGATCGGACAATTGCGCCTCGATGCATTCCACCTGCAATTCAACGACGCCCCCGCCGGCAAAGACAAGACTGATAATGCCTGCCGGGACGGTCTGTTCCTCGTATTGGGCGGTCAGCAATTCCAACACCGCATCCGGGGCATCCTGGCGAATGCGGCGGGCGCGCACCGATTGCACCCGGTCGAAATGCAGCACCGATCGGCGGCGCTCGAATTCCTGCTTGTTGCGGCCGGTGGCGGTTTCCCAGTTGAAGCGGTTCATGGAGAGGATGAACCGGTTTTCCGCCGGCAACCATTTCATGTCGCCAACCTTGAGCACGGCATCCTGAATATGGGCCGACATTACCTGTAGATCGCGCGTGTCCAACGCGGCCAGTCGCAGCAATTCCATGTCCTTACAAATCCGTCGCCAAAACCACGCGGGCAAGCCAGATTGCGCAATGACCGTGTTGGCCACCACCCCGCCCCCCGTGAGGTACAGCGCGGGGGCTTCAAGTGCAACTGTCTTTGATGGCGCGCAGGGCCCCTAATGGCCGGCAATGCGCTCGATATTGGCGCCGCAGCGGGCGAGCTTATCCTCCAGGCGCTCAAAGCCGCGATCGAGATGATAGACCCGATTGACGACCGTTTCGCCCTCGGCGGCAAGCCCGGCAATGACCAGGGAGACCGAGGCCCGCAAGTCGGTGGCCATGACCGGCGCGCCATTGAGCTGATCGACGCCTTCGACGGTGGCCACCTGTCCGTCCAGGCTGATATCGGCGCCGAGCCGCGCCAGTTCCTGGACATGCATGAAGCGGTTTTCGAAAATGGTCTCGGTGATGTGCGAGCGACCGCGGGCGCGGGTCATCAGGGCCATGAACTGGGCCTGCAGATCGGTCGGAAATCCGGGGAACGGCTCGGTGACCATGTCGGTGGCGGTTAACCCGGCGCCATTTCGGCGCACGCGCAAGCCGGTATTGGTTTCCTCGATCTCGGTGCCGGTGCGCCGCAATGTATCGAGCGCCGCGTCCAGCAGCGTGCCGCTGGTATGGGTCAGGTGCACGTCGCCGCCGGTCATGGCGACGGCCATGGCATAAGTGCCGGTCTCGATGCGGTCGGGCACCACCCGATGGGTGGCGGCGCCTAAGCGGTCGACGCCGGTGATCGTGATGCGGTCGGTGCCGGCGCCGGTAATGCGCGCGCCCATGGCCTTCAGGCAATCGGCCAGATTGACCACTTCGGGCTCGCGGGCGGCATTGATCAGCGTCGTCTCGCCCCTGGCCAGGGATGCGGCCATCATCAAGGTGTGGGTGGCGCCCACCGAAATGCCGGGAAATTCGATGACCGCGCCGTGCAGGCCTTTCGGCGCCGAGGCGACGACATAGCCGCCGGTGACATCGATATCGGCGCCCAGCGCCGCAAGTCCGGTGAGAAAATAATCCACCGGCCGCGTGCCGATGGCGCAGCCGCCGGGCAGGGAGACCCGGGCCTCGCCGGCGCGCGCGAGCAGCGGGCCGATGACCCAGAAACTGGCGCGCATCTTGGAGACCAGGTCATAGGGTGCGGTGGTGTCGACGATATCGGCGGCGGATAAATGCATCGTCTGGCCGGTCAGCGCGTCCTCGCCGACCCGTTTGCCATTGACCGACAGATCGACACCGTGATTGCCGAGCAAATGCTTCAGGCGTTCGATATCGGCCAGCCGCGGAACATTTTCCAGTGTCAGTGTCTGGTCGGTCAGAAGGCTTGCGATCATTAAGGGAAGGGCGGCGTTCTTGGCGCCGGAAATCGGAATGGTGCCCGTCAATTCGGCACCGCCAACGATACGAATACTATCCATGAACTGTCCCCAATACGTCGTCCGCAATCAGATGTTGCCGACTTTTATCAATAAGGGTCCGGGTCTAACCGATGCAGTGTGGCCAGACAAGGGCGCGAGCGCCGCGATCTGACGGTTGGGTTAAGGTGCGTCCGCCTAGCGCCTAGCGTGGCAGATCAGAAATTCAATCCACTAGGTGTCGCCACTCGGCTGACAATCTTTGGACACGGCCTTTCCGTCCGCCGCATCCCGGCGCGCCCGCTGCTGCTGCTTGCGCCTTCGCAGGTTGGCCTTCAAGGAATCGGCCAGGCGGTTTTTCTTATCGGCCTTTCGCTCGGCCCGCTCATTGTCACCGGAATCGGACTGTACCATCCAGACGTCATAACCAATCGCCAGCGGTCCGAAAAGCGGTAAATGTCCGCCAAGATTACGCTCACGACGACTTGCACAGCGCTTCGGGGTGTGGCAGAAGGGCGGCGGATGCGCCAAAGCCGGTTCAGGGTCACCGGCATCCTGTCATCGCCGCGGTAGCTCAGGGGTAGAGCACACCCTTGGTAAGGGTGGGGTCGGAAGTTCGAATCTTCTCCGCGGCACCATCTCATTTTTGTGCATGGTAAAGTGCGTTAAGGTGTTGAACGGTACGGAGAATCCGGGTGTTTGATAACCTAAATTCCGGTCATAGGCTATGCGCTCGGTAAAGGCCAAACTGAGGACGATACATTTCAGGTGGAATTGCATGTGATAATGGCGGTCGCCGTGTTTAAGGGGCATGACTTGGCGCATGGAGGTTCATCCCCTGGCATTGATGCGCTGCCCTTTGGCGAAGTTCGGAGTACAATGCTGTCAGACAAAGGCGGCGGCAAATCCGTTGGAAAACAATGTGGAGCGCAAGATAGGTGCTGTCAGACATTTTCAATGTCTGACACCTTGGGGGCTGCGCGGCACTTTTTGGACCTCCATGCGCTGAAAGCGCACTCTACCCCCGGGACCATGTCGGATACGAAGATATCCTAATTTTCATAATCTATAGACACGGCCATATCCTCCAAGGATATGGGCATTTGCTCGAGTTGGACAGAGGTCCGTTCCACGCCGATCTATTTGATTTGAATTGAGTTTTGAAGGTTTCTGCATCTGTTTTCAATTGACGCAAAATGTGTAACGAATGGATTGAATTGCTACAGCCGAATCTGTTAGCGTTATCGCCCATACACATTTTGTATGGGGGCTATCATATGAGGATTGAAAGGCGGGGCGCAGCGGCAATCGCTGGCGTCAACGGCAGGGATGCTGCTGCTGATAAGGGAAATTCGGGTGGCGACGACGCATCCTTCATTGATGAAAGTGAATTGAGGAACATTCGATCATTTAATGTCGGTATATTCATTGACGATTTAGTTGCCCAAACTGAGAACTGTGTTGATGAGGAGGGAAATCTTTGCCGCAAACGTTTGGCGACAAGGCTTATCCATCACCTTAACTCAAATTATCCCGAGCTTGGCGCGATGGAGTTGCTCCAGAAAATCGAGCATGCAGTTCCCGAGGCTCCTGTTGTTAGCTTCAAGGAAAGCGGGATGAAGTACGACAAGTATCTCCGCGCGCACTTCAGCCGGAGTATCCGGGATGGTTTTTTGCCGATAGGACAGATCGCCGACAAAGCTCTGCGGCGACGTGTGTCGGTCGAAAAGTCACGGAAGAATTTCCCGACCGACCTCACAGCGATTTGTCTCACACAAAACGAAGTCGCGCAGCTGCGCCGGCAAACCGTCGGCGTTATCATTGGACTTGGAGAAATGGCCGGAAACCGGCTGGCTCAATTCGCAAGATCACTCATTTCGTTCGAGCATAGATAGCCTGGTATCACTAATTCGATAGTGTCACACAACCATAACAATCATCGTCTATGTAGTAAAACATCGATAATGCAACGTTCAGGAGGTTATCGATGTCACATATTGCTATCCAGGCAATGCTGCAGATCGGCCCGTTCGAGCCACTTGCAAAAGAGAATAATAATGAAAGACGGGTATCCGACCAGGCCCAGCTAATAGACACCTTCGTTCGCCGTCTTCGGATGGCTTTGAAAGTTCAAAGTCGGGAAGCCAAGCTTGAAAAACTGCTCACTGAACTGGAGTATCAGAACGAAACGATTCGGGTTTCTCGCAACAGAGAAATTGCGGCCCAAATCCTTCAGTGTCAGTATGAGCTCGAAGGCATTAGCAAGAACGGCATCCAATAGCCGACAGGACGCTTCGTCGATACCGCGGCTTTGCCGAAAGCGCCCTTTGCGCCGCCTGCAGCGATGGCCCCCGGTGGCGGGCAAATTATACCAAGGGCAGGAAACAATGACCCCGTATGAATGGCGAAAGGGCCAGCGTTGTGCCGGCCCTTTCGGTGTTGTCGTCTCTTGGCGCGCTAGGCGCTGATCGTGTCGCCGAACGGCAGGTCCCGCAGGCGCTTGCCGGTGGCGTTGAAGATGGCGTTGGCGATGGCCGGAGCGATCGGCGGAACGCCGGGCTCACCGACACCGGCGGCATGAACCGAGAAGGGATGTTCGACGATGTGGGTGTGGACACGCTCGGGAAAATTGTCCGCGCGAACCATCTTGTAGTCGTTGAAATTGGATTCAACGACCGCGCCGTTTTCATATGTCACGCCCCCATAGAGCGCGAGTGTCATCCCCATCACGCAGGCGCCTTCCATTTGGCTGCGAATGCGTTCGGGATTGGCGGCAAAGCCGCAATCGACGGCCAGATGAATTTCGGGCACCCGGATCTTTCCGTTGTCGATCCTGACCCGCGCCGCGGCGGCCACATAGGTCACGAAGGAGCGGTGGGCCGCCAGGCCCATACCCTCGCCATCCGGCAGCGTGCCACCCCAGCCAGCCTTGTCGGCGGCCAGGTTGATGACGTTTTTCAGCCGCCCGGTATCGATCGGATACTCGTCATAGACCTCGCCGTAATCCCAGAAATTCTTCGGAAATCCCTGGGCCTTCGGATCGAGCTTGCGGTCCGACCCGATCAGCTCCAAAAGCACTTCCTTTTCATCGCGGCCCAATTCGTGCGCCAACTCGGAGGCGAAGGATTGTACCGCGAATGCGCGCGGGATATTGGAGACCGAGCGGAACCAGCCGATCCGCGTATGGGCCATCGCCTTGCCGTTCTCCACGCTGATATTGGCGATTTCGAACGGCATGTCGAGGTGGCCCATGCCCGATTCAATGAAGAACTGATGACCGCTATCAGGCGCAAAGGTCGACAGGATCGACGGAGCCACCGAGTTGTGCCGCCAGCCGGTCACCTTGCCGTTCCCATCGATCGCCGCCTCTATCCGCTCCACGGACGTGGTGTGGTAGAAGCCGTGGCGGATATCGTCCTCGCGTGTCCATTGCACCTTCACCGGTGCGCCGATCTTCTGGCTCAACAGGGCGGCCTCGATCGCAAAATCACATTTCGATTTGCGGCCGAATCCGCCGCCCAGCAGCGTGACGTTCACCTTGACGTCGTCGACTTTCATGTTCAAAGCGGCCGCGATATCCTGGCGGGCGCCATAGGGCGACTGGACGGGCGCCCAGATCTCAGCCTTGCCGTCGCCGACATTGGCAACCGCCGCCGGCGGCTCCATCGGCGCGTGTGCCAGGTGGGGCTGATAATATTCCTGAGCGAAGGTCTTCGCCGCGTCCGCGAACGCCTTCTTGGCGTCGCCTTCCTGCCGCAATACATTGCCGGGTTTCTTGGCCGTTGCCGACATTTCCGCCTTGAAGGCGGCGGTCGAGTATTTGGAGTGCGGCCCCTCGGCCCATTCGATCTTCAGCGCATCACGACCGGCGATGGCGGCATGGGTGTTGGAGGCAATGACGGCAATGCCGCCGAGCGGCGCGAATTTCGCCGGCATGACCGAGATCGGCAGGCCCATGACCAGATCTACACCGGCCACGGCCCGGGCGGCGCTGTCATCATAGCGCGCGGGACGGGAGCCGACCGCAGGCGGCCGGGCGATTGCCGCGTATTTCATGCCGGGCAAACTGACATCGGCACCGTAAACGGCCTTGCCCGTGGTGATGTCGTGCAAGTCATAGATGGAGACATTGCCCTTGCCGATGTAGCGAAATTCCGATTCCTTCTTGAACGTAAGATCCTCGAATTTCGGCACCGGCTGGGACATGGCGGCTTTCGCCAGTTCGCCGAATCCGGCCTTGTTGTCGCCACTTGCGGCTTCATGCACGCCAATTGTGACGGAGGCCGGATCGACGCCCCATGTCTCGGCGGCCGCATTGGCCAACATGTGGCGGACGGAGGCTCCCATCTGGCGCATCGACTGGATGTGATGGCGCATGGAGCGCGACCCGTCGGTGTCCTGGTTGCCGTATTTCGGTTCATCACCCTCAGCCTGGACGATCTTCACCTTGTCCCAATCGGCGCCCATTTCGTCGGCGAGCACCATCGGCAGAGAGGTTCTTGAACCGGTGCCCATTTCGGAGCGGTGGGCGACAATTGTCACCGTGCCGTCGCTGTCTATGGCGACAAAAACCAGAGGGTCGTAGCGCAGCCCATTGGGCATCTGTTCGCCGCCGACCGGGTATTTGACAAAGGCGTCGGCCGGACCGGCAAATGCGGCGACCGCAAAGCCGGCCGCGGCGCCGTGGAGGAAACCACGCCTGGAAACGTTCTCCACGACCACGCCGGCCGCCTTGGCCACCGGTGCCGACGTCAAGGCTTCGTTGAGATAATGCAACATGGCTTCAACTCCCCGTGGCTGCGTGGCGGACGGCGGCGACAATGCGCTCATAGCAACCGCAACGGCAGATGTTTCCGGACATGCCGGCGAGGATTTCCTCGTCGGTCAGGTCGGGTTTTTCAGCCAACAGGCTCGCCGCCTGCATGATCTGACCGGCCTGGCAGAAGCCGCATTGCGGAACGTTGATTTCCCGCCATGCGGCCTGCACCGGGTGATTGCCGTCTTCCGACAGGCCCTCGATAGTGGTGACGTTCTTGCCTGCGACATCGCCGACCGTGGTCGTGCACGAACGTACGGCGGTGCCGTCGACATGGACGGTACAGGCGCCGCACAGGCCGACACCACAACCATATTTGGTTCCGGTCAGGCCGGCGGAGTCCCGGAGCGCCCACAACAAGGGCGTGTCGTCGGACGCGTCGATCGCGCGCTCCTGGCCGTTGATTTTCATAGTTGCCATATAGTCCTCCCTTGATTAGGAGCCCGGCCGCCGGGCGGACGGTTCAGGATCCCAATTTACGCGCAATTGTTGGTCTAATCGTCGTCGTCGTCGAACTGCCCGGGTTTGCGGACGACGAGGCCGATTCGATAGGCATCATCGACCTTGCCGATCAGAAATACGGAGGTCGGCGGCTTGCCGCTGACGGTCAGCGGTGGTTCGTCATAAACCACCCGGACCTTGTTGGTGATCGACATGTTGGCTTTCAACTTGCCGGTCGCCTCCAGTTTTTTCAGACCATCTTCGGGGAAGTCCTCGAAGGTGATGGTGCGGATCGGACGGCCCAAGCCGCGATTGATCTGGAAACGAACGATACGGCGCTTAATCTCTCCCACATCCTTCCAGAAGATCAATTCCTTGAACTGATCATAGTCGCGGGTTTCGATCGCCTGCCGGATGGCCGTCACCAGGCTGTCGGGATCACGTGGCGGGTCCGCCGCCGCCACGGTGGACAAAGTAATAACCGCCGCCAATCCGAGGGCAAAGCGCCCCCGGATCCGTTGCACGAACTGGCGTTTGGTCACGCTCACATTTTGTCCTTCAAGGCGAACACCCAGATGACGCCGCCCTGGGGCACGTTGGCGACGCGGCCGGCCGGCAGCATGCCCTTCAACAAGCCCTGCATGCGTTCGGCATCGACGCCCCAGCCCGATTGGACGGCGATGTATTGCACGCCGTCGACCTCGAACGACGACGGTGCCGCCGTAACGCCGGAATTGGTGGGATATTCCCAAAGTTTCTCTCCGGTCTTTGCATTGAAAGCGCGGAACATGCGGTCGTTGGTGCCGCCGGTAAATACCAGGTTGCCACCGGTGGACAGGATCGGACCCCAAAACGGCGTGTCGTTGAATTCCTGACTCCAGACCATCTCGCCCTTGTTCATGTCCCAGGCCTGAAGCTGGCCAATGGGCACCGGCTTGGACGTGTCGACCGTTTCATTGAACCGCAGAGACGACAAGATGACGTCGATCGGCACACCGATATAGAGCTGGCCGGGCTCGCGCTCCTCCAGAGGCACGCCGCCATATTCTGAGCACAAATTGATATGCGCGGGCACGTATAGCAGGCCGGTGTCGGGGCTATAGGCCTCTGGCGGCCAGTCCTTGCCGCCCCAAAGGCTGGGGCAGAAGAACACGGTCTTGTCGATTCCGGGAACGCGAGCCTCGTTGTAGGTCGGTCGGCCGGTCTCCGGATCGATCGATTCAAAGGTATTCTGTTCGACGAACTTGTCGGCCTTGACGAAGTTGATCGGGCCGTCCGCCGTCCGCTCCATCGTCCAGATGTAACCGTTGCGGCCAGCATGGACCAGACCATTTATCTTCTGGCCGTCGCGCTCTATCGGCATCAACAGCGGTGCCGAGACCTCATCCCAGTCCCAGGCGTCGTTCCAGTGATACTGGTGATGGCCCTTGATCTCGCCGGTGTCGATGTCAAGCGCGATCACCGAAGTGGCATAAAGATTGTCGCCCGGACGGGTATCGGGCATCCACGGGCCGCCATTGCCGGTGCCGAAATAGGCGAGTTTGGATCCGGGATCATAATTGCCCTGCATCCAGACGGAGCCGCCGCCGGTCTTCCAGCTATCGCCTTTCCAGGTCTCATGGCCGGGCTCACCTGGGCCGGGTATGGTATAGGTCTTCCAGGCCTCTGCGCCGGTCTCCGCGTCGAGCGCTACCACATAACCGCGGACGCCGAATTCGCCACCGGAAACGCCGGTAACGATCTTGCCGCGGGCGGCAAGCAGCGACAGGGTCGAATAGTAGCCGTCCGTGTAGTCGCCGACCTTGACATCCCAAACCACTTTGCCCGACTTGGCGTCAAGCGCGACCACGCCCGCATCGACCGTGGCCATGAACACCTTGTCACCATAAAGGGCAACGCCGCGATTGGTGGGGTGAAGCTGGAACAGGTCGTCCGGCAATTTGCGCACATAGCGCCAAATCTCGCGACCGGTCTTGGCCTCCAGGGCAAGGATTTGGTTTTGCGGCGTGGTGACATACATAATGCCGTCATTGACCATCGGCGGAGCCTGATGGCCCTCCGATACCCCGGTGGAATAGCTCCAAACGGGCACCAGGTCCTTCACATTGTCGGCATTGATCTGTTTCAGCGGGCTGTGGCCCCAACCTTCATAATTGCCACGCCAAGTCAGCCAATTATGCGGTTCCGGATTGGCCAACCGGGCATCGGTCACCGGGTTATAGTCCTGTGCGCCGGCCGGTGCCTGTAGACCACAGACAGCAACCGCGGCAATCGCAATCAAAAAAGTTCGCATCGCATGTTCCTCTTTCTGCCAGAAATGTTCGCAGGCTCCGATGCCTACTTCTTGGCCGCTCCCGGTTTGCCGGTGAACCCGTCCGCCGCGACGACAAAACCGTCCTCGTCCAAACTGAGTGGAATCATGGGAAGTTGCCGCCTTGCCGGCCCGGTCACCACGCCGCCCTCCGACAGCGCGGCAAATTCCGAGAGGTGGCAATGGCACCGAAAATGCCTCTCTTCCTTCTTCCAGGATTTGATGGTGCAGCCGCGATGGGTGCATACGGCCGAATAGACCAGCACGCCTTCAATGCTGCGCGCCTTGGTGGGGGCATCCATCTCGGCCGGATCCAACCGAACCACCAAAAGGCGATTGAGGCGGTTTTTCCGCCTCAGGGTCTGGTCGCCCGCGTCGAGGGGAAAGGCTTCAAACGGCTTGGCGCCGATTTCCAGCATGTCGGGACGCACCACCTGGTTCTTCAATGCCCCGCGAATGATCTGAATACGGTCCTGCGGCTGCGGCGGCAGAAGCTCCGGCGCGGTTGTGCCGGCCGCTTCCACGGCGCTCGCCCCGGTCAGTCCAACTCCAAGGACGGCCGCCGAGCCAAGGCGTAAGACATCACGACGGTGGACAGTGCAACCGGCGCATGGGGTATCATCGTCCCAATGGACGTCGTCGCGCTCTTCCGGCACGCATAGCCTCCCTGCTCGTCCGGACGCGCTAACCGCCAGAAGTCTGGGCGGTGCGCGGGATCGTTAACACTACATTAGATGACACTGGTGCGTGCAGTCAATCATGTCCCATTCTTTTACGAACAAGTTGCACGAAATGTAAGAAATGAATAATAAGTATAATTATGTATACGAATTTCCTGTAGTCTCTTAATGCAAGTCTTCTAATGTGTAATTAATGGTGCTATCCTAATACAAATTTGGATTTAAAATACATCTGGTCAAATTTAACTTATCCCTTAGCGTTGTACCATTACTTATCAATAATATGTACTTGAACTAAATCGCTATAATAGTTGATGATAATTATCTTTCGACATTTATTGTTATTCAGATAATATACTCGTACTCTCCGTCGGTTGAAATGCAACCAAACAGCTATTTGAACATCTTCTACTCGCTTACGGGGAAAGTTTTACTGGTGGGTTTGCCGGTCGGCTCAGTCAGCCAGGCCGATGACCTGGCGCACGCGGCGGAAATAGGCGGCAAGCCGACGGCGTCTTCCATATCTGATCAGATCAGCGACCACGGGTTGTAAATACGCTGTAGACAACCGACCGTTGGCGCGGGCTTGCAGCGCAAGGAAAGATTCCGGGGGAGGCGGATCGGGCGGACCGGCGGGTGTGATCAGTCCTATTTTCGACGCCCGGCTCCAGGCGAGGCTCGCCCCGTAGATATCGCGGGGGGTCGCCAGCCCCCGGCAGGCGTGCCACAGCCGCCAATCCGCCCGGGTCGGACAGGCTGTCCATGCCGCCCCGACAAGTCCGACGGCAAAGGGCGCCAGGGCGACGGCGATCAGGATTATGGCGGTCTGTTTGCGTCCGCGATAACCGGCCATTGCCTCGGCCATCATCGCGGTGGCAATGGCCTGCCCGTCGGCCGGCAGCGGTTCCAAGCGCCGGCCCGGAACGAAGACCTGTGCCGGTTGCCGCTTGACCGGATCGAAATAGCGCAAGCCAAGGGGGCTGACAAAAACCACGCCACCGCGATCGATCTTCAAGTCCCAGGCAGCGGTGAGACTGGCGACGACGCCGTCGGCGGTTCGTTTCGTCGCCGAGGACCCGCCGGCCTCGGTCACCCGGATGCCCTTGGTGCCGCGGTGAAGCGGCATCTTGACATGTTCGGCCGTGACGCCGCGGGCGATTATGCTGACTTCCCGGCGAACGATGTCGCCGACACGAAGCTCAGTTGGCGGCTTTGACCAGCTTTCAGACATTTCCACCTGGTCACTGACCAGCCACCAGGCATCGCCATAGTCGGAACTGATGCCGGCTATGTCGATCACGATCGGTTGGCTGCGATCGGTGAACCGGACGATTTCCCCGGACGGGGCGGCGACCGAACCGTCCACCGCGACCGGCGGCACGGTGAAAGTGCCGCTGGCTACGGGAAACAGTGCCAGGATGCGTTCATGCACGAAGCCGTCGCCGGCATAGGTTTTGACATGGCGATTGCGTGGCTTGATCAGGTCGATCACCTGCGCGCCGGTGATGGTCGGCATGCGCAGTTTCAAGCTCTCAAACGGAAACTTGGAAGCAACACGAACGGAAAGGACAAGCTGGCCCTGGATGAAGCCGCCGTCGCTAAGGGCCTGCTGCGGACGGAGCGAAACGATCAGTCGTGGATCTTGTGGAAAGGTGTCGGTCTGCGCGGTCGCCGGCCACGGGGCCAGCAGACCGGTCACCATCGCCAGGATCAACAGCCTGTACATGGCCCCTCACGCCGTTGCCGCTGGCGGTGGGCCGCCCGCAGCCGGGCGGACAGGACCCGGGCCGGGTCATCAAGAATGCGGCGCAGCAAGATCTCAGCCGCCTGCGTGCTCTCCCTCAAGATCATGGCCGCGCCCGCGTCGCCGTCGACCTGCGGCGGACGATCCTCATCGTCGGCGCTTTCAGCGGTCCCCGAACGCGCCGATTGTGCCCGCTTCTCGTCGCCGGGTTGTCCGGACCGGCCGCCGGCGCCGGGCACGGCGGCGCGCTTGTCGGTCGGCTTCATCGCACCGGGATTGCTTCCGCCCTTTTTCACCTTGGCATCCTCTTGGTCCTGCGCGGCGTCCTCGCCGGCTCCGGAGTTTCGCGCATGGCCCAATTTCTTGACCGCCTCGGCCATCGCCTTCAATTGTTTTTCCCGTGCCTCGGCGCGGGTGACCAGATCCAGATTGAAACGGGCATTTTCGTGCGCGGGATCCAGGTTGAGGGTCTTGTGGTAGGCGGCCCTGGCGCCGGTCCAGTCATGCAATCGCGCATAGGCGTTGCCGAGATTGTAGTAATTGGCAATCGACTTGTCGCGGATGAATTCGCCGAGCGCCCGATGATAGCGCCCGGCCCGATATTGGGCGACGCCGCGCCAGGACGGGGTGTCGAACAGATGGACGGCGTTATCGGCCCTGCCGTCTTCCAACAATGCGATGGCCACTGATAGGCGATCGGGCGGCTCAGCCAGTTTGGGGATCAGCCAAGAGGCAAATCCGGCCGCGACTACGACGACGGTCAACAGGGTCAACCGACCGATCATCGGTCGGCCCGGCGGCGGAAGAGGGCGAGCCACAGGGCCATGGCCAGGGCGACGAAGAGGGGCGCCAAGTCGACGGCGCCACCCGGCGCCGCGGTCCGTGCCAGGCGCGCGATCCGGGCCCGCATTGCCTCGGCCAGGCGTGCCGCGTCGTCGGCGCCGGCGACTTGTGCGCCGGAGGCGTCGGCAAAGGCTTTCCAGGCGTCGCGATCGCCGGACGTCAGGGCGATCACCCGCGGCGTCCGGCTTGTCGGTACCTCGACGACCTCATCCGGCGGCCGGCCCTCGGTAATCAAGACGATTTGGCCGACCAGAATGTCGGCGGTATTTAGGATTTGCTCGGCCTGGCCCAGGCCGGCCTGAAGCGCACGACCCGATTGCGGCATCATCGCCGGTTCCAACACATTGACATAGCGGTCAATCTGATTGCGGTCGGTTGTCAAGGGCACGATCGAATAGGCGTCGCCGGCGACGGCGACTATGGCGGTCGCAATCGGTGGGCCTGAATCCATCAGCCGGCCGGCGAATATGTGCTGGCGGCGCATGGCGTCGGCTGTCTGGACATCGAAGACGATGACCCGGCCGGCGAAATTGGCCGCATCGGGTTCAGCCTGCGGGCCGATGAGGGGGCGGGACAAGGCGACGATTAAACAGACCGCTATCGCCAGGCACAGATAGACCCGGCTCAGGTCCGACCGGACAGTGTAACGCGCCAGGTAAGGACGCAAAGCCGGCGCCACCAGGCGGGCCCAACCACCCGGCAGGCCCGGCGCGGCAACCGGGCCGCGCCGCACCGTGGCCAGCGCGACATATGCCAGCGGCAACAACAGAATGAGCGCGATCGGGTAAGCCAACATCATGCGCCGCGAAGCTCCCGCCAGGCCGTTACCATGATGACGATGAAGGCCAGAGCCGTGGGCAGCCAGCTCAAGTCGGTGCGCAAATGCCGCTCATCCCGATCGGCGGCGACCGGTGCCTGCCGGTCGATCTCGTCGGCGATTGCCGCCAATGTTCCCGGGGTATCGGCGGTAAACGAGCGGCCGGCGGCGCGCTCGGCGATTTCGGCTAGATGCCGTTTGCTGTCCGTCGATATATCCTCGGCAAATCCGATCGTGTGGACCTTGATGGCACTGCCACGGGCCAGGACGGCGGCGTCGAGCGCGGCCAGTTCGCCCAGATTGGTTTCGCCGTCGGAGACGACGATCAGCACTCGCTCGGCCGGCGGCTTGTCCCGCAGCACCTGGATGGCAAGGCCGATTGCCTGGCCGATATCGGTGCGGCGGCCGGGCAGGCCAATGGTCGCCTGGCGCATCATCTGGGCCACCGCGTCAAGATCGAATGTCAGGGGGGCGATCAGGTAGGCCTTGCTGGCAAACCCGATCAAACCGACCCGGTCACCGCGGCGGCCGCGCAGGAACGCCTCGATAACGTCGTAAACCACATCGATACGGCGCCGTGTCTTACCATTTTCGGAGATGTTCCCCGCCATGCTGGCCGACAGGTCAAGGGCAATGATGAGGTCGCGGCCGGTGGGCTGAAGCAGCGGTTTTGATTTGACGTGGGGACCGGCAACGGCAACCAGAAGGGCAAGCCAGCCGATCGTCAATAGCAGCAGGTCGGTCCGTATCGTCAATTCAGGCGGCCGGTTCGCGGCCACCTTTTGCAGAACCCGCCAGACCCCGGCCGGAACACGCAGCGCCGCGGCGGCCGGTGAGGCCGGCAACAAATACCAGGCCACAAGCGGCAATGGGGCAAGTGCCAATGCCCACGGGCGGGCGAATTCGAGCATCATCGACCCGCCAGCGTGCGAATATGGCGGCGCAGCGTTGCGACGTCACGATCGCCGATTTGCCGGGGCGGCAGAAACACGGCCGGCGGCGGTGACCGTCGCTCAAAACGCGGTGCCATCCACTGCAAAAGGGTTATCAGGCCGGCCCAGTGCTTCGCCCGATCCGGTTCGTGTTTTAGGGCGCCGAGCCGGCGGGAGACTTCCCGCCTGAACCGGCCGCGCCGGAACCAGCGCACCGCCAGCACCGCCAAAATCATCATGCCCGCCACAAGGAGCGGTATCGGTGAAAAGTCGGCGACCCCGGATTCCGGCATGGGCGGCAGCTCGATATCGCGCAGGTCCTTGAGAATTTCTTCCGGTGTCATCTCTTTGCGACCTAGAGCATTGAATCAGACAAGGGTTTGACAGGCCGAGGTTTGAGCAAATTTCATGGCAAAATCCGTGTCGTATCACTAATCCACTAGTGGATTAAAACAGACATATGGCACCCCTACGATCCCTTCTCCTGATCTCTTGGCAAGGAGAGGCCCCGCCGGCGATGCTGGTGCATCGTCAAGGGGGCTCGACGCCGCCACAGGTCAGGAGAAGGGACCCGAAGGGCAGCGTCCAAGGCCCACCGGCTGCGTTGCCCGATGCTTGGGATGGCCGGCATCACCGCACATCGGCCGCCTTGCCGGATGGACCTTGGACGCTGTCGTAGGGGTACCATATGTCTGATTCAATCCACTAGGGGCGCGGCAGAATCGACAGGGCGTCAGCGACCTGCCAGCCCAGGTCGCGCAGCGTCCGGACGATTTCGGCGCGCACCTGACCGGCGATTTCCGCGGCTGCGGCGCCGCGCCGACGGGAGATGCTGAGCATCGTGCGCCGGTTCTCGCCAGGGACCACAACCGGATAGCGCCCCGCCGGGATCGGGCCGCGCATCACGGGGTCCTCGACAATATAGGCGCGCAGGGTACGGATGCCGGCCAGGGTCCTTGAAATGTCGGAAAAAGCGGAATCGGTTTCGGCGAAGTCGGATATTACGGTGATTTCATCACCGCGATGCAACAAGCCCCCGGCATCGGCGACGGCATCGGCCAGACCCGGCCCGGATTGGAGATGCCGGCCTGCCTCATGGCAGGTCAGTAACTCGTTCAACACTCGCAGCAAGTGCGGTTTGCCGCGACGCGGTTCGACGATTTCGAATCCGGGCACGACAAGGCCGACCGGCTCCTGCAGGTTCAATGCCTCGCAACCGAGCCACGACGCCAGCAGAACCGATGTGTTGGCCATCAACCGGGTGTGGGTGCCGAAATAAAGGTCCGGACGCAGATCGACGACGATCATCCGGGCCCGGTGGGACTGAGCGGCGAAGCGTTTGACCTGCGGTCGGCCCGAACGGGCGGTGGCCCGCCAGTCGATCCAGCGGACGTCGTCACCGGGCTGATAGGGGCTTATGCCGTCGAATTCCAGGCTTTGGGCACGGCCGCGGCCGGCCCGCTCGCCACCGGGAAATCGCTGGCCGGGATCAAGTTTGCCACGCAAATGCCGGGGCTGGACCGCAAACAGGTCTTCCAGCGTCAACCCGGTTGCCTCCGCCCGCGGCGATGCCTTCGCCGGGCGGTCAGACAACATGGGTCTGTTCCACAAGCGCCTGAACGACGTGATCGGGGGCGATGCCATCCGCTTCGGCCCGATAACTCAATCCAAAACGGTGGCGCAGCACGTCGGGCGCCAGCGCCAGGACATCTTCAGGCAGCACGTGATCCCGGTCCCTCAGCCAGGCCCGGGCCTGGGCGGTTCGTGCCAGCATGATGGTGCCGCGCGGCGAAATCGGATGGGACAAATGTTCGCCGACACCGGGGATCGGTTCCGGCTCGTTACGGGTGCCGGCGATCAACCGGACGATAAAATCGCGCACGATCTCCGACAGGTGAACCGCCGAAACCAGGGCCGAGGCGGCTTGCAACCGGGACTTGGAGATGACCGGAAGGCCCTCCCGGCCGCCGTCATCGGTGTCTGCGGCGCCGGTTTCGGCCATGACCAGGTCGAGGATGCGGCGCTCGGTGGCGGCGGCCGGATAGTCGACATTGATCTGCATCAGGAAACGATCGAGCTGGGCCTGTGGCAGGTCCCAGGTTCCTTCATGTTCGATCGGATTCTGGGTGGCGACGACAAAAAATGGCGGGGGGAGCCGATAGGTGGTTTCACCGGCGGTCACCTGTCGTTCCTCCATCGCCTCCAGTAGCGCCGACTGGACCTTGGCCGGGGCCCGGTTGATCTCATCGGCAAGGATGAAATTGGCGAAGATCGGCCCTTTCTGGAACTCGAACCGGTGGTCACCGGAATGATAGACGGTGGCACCGATGAGGTCGCTGGGCAGCAGGTCCGGCGTGAACTGGATGCGCTTATAATCGCCTTCGATTGACAGGGCGAGCAGTCGGGCAATGCGGGTTTTGGCAAGGCCCGGAGCGCCCTGCAAGAGCACATGGCCACCGCACAGCAATGCAATCAGCAGATGTTCGGCGGTGGTCTCCTGGCCGAGAACCAGGGCGTTCAGCCGATCGCTCAACTCGGCAAATATGTGGTGCTCCGCCGGTTTTTCCTGAAACCGTTGGGGCGAAACTTCAGCATCCATGCTTCGTCCTTAGCATGCCGCCACAACCTGGACAATCGGCGGGATCCCGGATCTGAACGCTTTGGCCAGATACGGGTCGTTTAGCGTTGCAGCCCGCATCGGCTGTCGCGCTTGTCGAATCCCAAGGTATCGAGATTGTTGACCTGGTGCACAAAACCGTCGATCGGTGCCCGTGCCACGACGCGATTTTGCGTGCCGAGCAGGATCGGTTGACGCAATTGCTGATCCCAGGGACGGAAGTTCGACCGATAGCCTTTGAAACCGTCAAGGATCAGATCCGGGCTGAGCAGATAGGCTCGGATATCGGCAAATGCGGTGGAGCCCGTGCGCTGCACGGCTTCGCCGATCGCCTTGACGGCCATCCAGGCCGCCCAGTCGCCGTCCTGCATGGGCCGCTTATGCGCCTTTTCAAACCGTTTCTCCAGTTGCGGCGCGCCATGGCGATCCCAGGCCCAATGCCAGGCCGCGGGGGCCAGGCCGGACACGCCGACAACAGGCCGCGGCTGGGCGATCTGATACGGCACGTCACGGGCGAACTCGCCGTCCGTATCGGCTACGAACACCACATCGTATCGGCCGGCCCGGGTCAGAAGCTGGATGTTGTTCCTGGCGCGATCGCGTGGATCGTTGCCGAGCAGGAAATCGCGGACTTCGACAATCTGGATACCGAAGCGCTTGGCGGCGCGCTGAAAGGCCGCCAGCAGATTTTTGTCGCCGGTCCGCGGGCCGACCAACGCCAGCGCCCGGTGCCAGCGTTTGGCCGCAAGATACTGCGCCAGGCCGTCCATCAGCATGGCGTAATTGGGCACCACGTGAAGTATATGGGCGGCGCATTCGCTCTGTCTGAGCGAATCGGCGCGGGCGGAAATGTTGAATAATATGAGCGGCCTGTCGGCGGTGCGATGGGCGAGCGCGGCAAAGTCGGCGTCGCCAAGATCGACCAGGAACAAGCCGACACCGGTGGCGTGCGCCGCCGTCACCTGGTCGGCCAGGTCGTCGACATCCCTGCCACGCAGGCGCGTCAGCTTGAACGCCGCATCGAGTTTAGCGCCATGAAAGCGGATTTCCTTCAGCGCCACCGCCGCGCCGGCATGAGGCCGGCCGGCCGGTTGCGATTGAAAGCGGGCGAACAGCCGCGCCTTGCTATATCGGATATCGCGCTTCAATTCGGCATAACCGATGACCAGATCGGCCGCTGTAGCGGGCGCGGCAAACGCGATCGCGACGGCCGTTAGCAAGATCGTCAGGGCGGTTCTCATTCGTCTAATCATCAATCAATATGGTGTGCGGTACCCGGCCCACCCGAACCGACTTCAGCACTTTGCGTGCGGCAACGTCGATGATCGACATGTCGTCGCTGAGCCCATTGGCGACATAGAGCAGGCTGCCGTCTCTGCTGAGGGTGCTGTTCCAGGGGCGCTCGCCGACCAGGATGTAGGTCTCGATGGCCCGGCTTTCGATATCGACCACTGCCATGTGGTTGGCCCGTCCCAGCGCCACGAAGGCGGTCTTGCGATCGCCGGCCATGGTGATGCCCACCGGGGTCACCTGTTCGGGCCGGAAGCCCTTTGGTTGAAAGGTGATCGTGGCGATAATCTTGTGGGCCGCCGTGTCTATGATATCGACCGTACCGCCGATCTCATTTGATACCCAAAGTTCCTTGCCGTCGCCGGTAATCGCGAACCGCCTTGGCCGATTGCCAGTAACGATATTGGCGACCACCTCACGCGAATTTGTGTCGATGACGTGCACGGTATTGGCGACTTCGGAGGCGACGTAGACAGATTTTCCGTCGGGCGATACCAGCACGCCCTCGGGTTCCTCGCCGACCTCCACCTCGGCCACCATTTGCCGTGAATGCAGGTCGAAAATGCCAAGCGCGCCATCGTCTTCCAGGGAAATGTACATCAATTTGCCGTCCGGGCTCAGATCGAACAATTCGGGATCCTCGATGTCCTCGTAACTTTCAAGCCGTTGCAATTTGGCCACGTCGATGACGTCTATTGCCTCGCCGTCGCCGCAAGCGGCGTAAATCAAGGTGCGGTCGCGATTGAACAGCAGATGGCGCGGCCGTTCCGACATTTCGATCGTCTTGACTGGCTCGTGGGTCTTCGGGTCGAGGACGTAGACGGCATTGTCTTTTTCCGAACTGACAAAAATGTAGCCGCTGCCGGCTGCCGTGGCCGGTCCGGCCAAGGCGATGGCGGCCAACACCGTGAAACCGGCAAGGAATGAAAAAAGCCGCCTTTTCATGATAACCTCCAATCGGTTCTGTGAGGATGCAACCCGTGGCCTGAGGCCGTCGCACGAGTACCGGCGATCGATGCCATGAATTTGCCGCCGGTATTGGAACTCGCCATTTGCGCTTGACCGGCCCTGGCCGCCAACCCATTGTGCCGCGCTGACAACAGGGACCGGCGGTCGTATGACACACCGATTCCAATTGCTGTGCAAGGCGTTATGGCTGTTTTGACTGTATCGGGCATTTGTTTTGACTATGGTCGGGGACCGGTGCTCGACGATGTCAGCCTGACCATCGAGGCCGGCGAATTCCTGGTGTTGCTCGGACCCAACGGCGCCGGTAAGACCACCTTGTTTTCCCTCGTTACCCGCCTTTACGACACCACAGTCGGGTCCGTCAGCGTACTCGGCCATGATCTTCGCCGTGAACCGAGCCCGGCGCTTTCGGCCATGGGCGTCGTCTTTCAACAGCCGACGCTCGACCTTGACCTCACCGTGCGGCAGAACCTGCTTTACCATTCCGCGTTGCACGGCCTGTCGCGCAGGGAGGCGCTGGAGCGGGCAGAAGCGGAACTGGCGCGCCTCGATATGGCCGACCGGGCGGCGGAGAAAGTCCGCGGTCTCAATGGCGGCCATCGCCGCAGGGTGGAGATCGCCCGCGCCCTGCTGCACCGGCCGCGTCTGCTGCTGCTTGACGAACCGACGGTGGGTCTGGACGTGCCGACCCGCCTGGCGCTTGTCGACCACATCCATGGCCTTGCCCGTGACGACGGCATTGCCGTTTTGTGGGCGACCCACTTAATCGACGAGGTGGCTGAGACAGATACTATCGTCGTGCTGCACGAGGGTTCAATCCGCGCCGCCGGGCCAGTACCACATGTATTGGCTCAAAGCGGCAAGGAGACCCTGATGGACGCCTTCGGCAAGTTCACGGAAAGTCGCGGAAGATGACGGCGGTGCAATTTGTCCGATGCCTTGCCGGCATCGTCGCCCGCGAAGCGCTGCGATTTGTGCAGCAGCGGGAGCGTTTTGTCGCGGCGCTTGTCCGGCCGCTTGTTTGGCTGCTGGTTTTCGGCGCCGGCTTCCGCTCCATTCTCGGGGTCTCCATCGCGCCGCCCTACGAGACCTATATCGTATATGAGGTCTATATCGTCCCCGGCCTCATCGGCATGATCCAACTGTTCAACGGAATGCAGAGTTCGCTTTCCATGGTGTATGACCGGGAAATGGGATCCATGCGCATCCTGTTGGTCAGCCCCCTGCCGCGCTGGTATCTGTTGTTGTGCAAGCTCCTCGCCGGCACCGCCGTATCACTCCTGCAAGTCTATACCTTTGTCTTCATCTGCCTGCTCTACGGCATCGACCTGCCGGTTGTCGGTCTTGTCGCCGTCCTGCCGGTTCTGATGATCACCGGGCTGATGCTCGGTGCGCTCGGCATGTTGCTGTCATCGTGGATCCGCCAGCTTGAGAATTTCGCCGGCATCATGAATTTCGTCATCTTTCCCATGTTCTTCCTGTCGTCCGCCCTTTATCCGCTTTGGCGCATGCGGGAATCGAGCGAAGTGCTCTACCGGCTGTGCGCGGCCAATCCGTTTACGCATGCGGTCGAAACCATTCGCTTCGCTCTTTATGGCCAGATCAATTTGCCG
This sequence comes from Rhodobiaceae bacterium, assembly GCA_965224185.1. Classification (GTDB taxonomy): domain Bacteria; phylum Pseudomonadota; class Alphaproteobacteria; order Rhizobiales. Next base: position 4,413,489 of record OZ245042.1, read on the forward strand.
ATGGCGTCCTTGACGATCGCCGCCCTTGCCGTCTTCCTGGGAACCGCGATCTGGGCTTACGACCCGAAACGCGGAATGCTGTTGCGGCGGAAGGGCTGAGCGGCCGGAATGGGATGCCGGCTTAGCCGTTATGCGGCACCGGATCGCCGGTATTTCGGAACCCGTTTGGGCGGACATTTGCGATCGTTAAATATCGTGCCGGGCGTCCATTTTGAAACAAGCTATTGCCAAGTCATCGGATTCCGGCATTCTTCTCCTGCGGCGGACAGGCCGGGCGACACGTGGCGCCATGCACCGGACCCGTGCCGGATGATTGAAATGATAGAGGCCAAGATGATGTCAAGTTCCATTCATAAAGTAATGAAAATGTTGATCGTTTTGGGAGTCGCCGTCGGTCTGGCGAGTGCGGCGACAGCCGACCAGCCGACGGAAATCCGCGTCGGCGTGCTTAAATTCGGCACCGTCAACTGGGAATTGAACACGCTGGTCCATCATGGTCTCGACCGCAAGTCCGGCTTCGCCCTGACCATCATGCCCTATGCCAATCCTCGTGCCACCCAGGTGGCCCTGTTGGGCGATGCGGTCGATGTCATTGTCACTGACTGGGTCTGGGTCTCCAGGCAACGTTACGGCGGCGGCGACTTCACGTTCATTCCCTATTCCAAATCCGTCGGTGCGCTGATCGCGGCGGAAGGCGCGGACATTTCCGCCCTTGCCGATCTAAAGGGCAAACGCCTGGGTGTTGCCGGTGGGCCCCTCGACAAGAGCTGGCTCCTGGCCCAGGCCTATCTGCATCAAAACGGCAATCAGGCCGTCCTGGAAGGCATGAAGCCGACCTACGGCGCGCCGCCGCTCTTGAATGCATTGGTTGCCAAGGGTGATCTGGATGCGGTGCTGACATACTGGCATTTTGCCGCGCGGCTGGAAGCGTCCGGTCTGAAAAGGGTGGTCGGCGTTGCCGATATCGCGCGGGCGCTGGGCATCGACATCGAGGTCCCGTTCCTCGGCTATGCATTCCGGGACGGGTGGGCAAAGGACAATGAAAAGGCTTTGCTCGCTTTCGCCCAGGCCCTGCGCGATACCCGCGCGCTGCTTGCAACCGATGCCGGGGAGTGGCAGCGCCTGCGGCCGCTATTGCGGGTCGACGATGACAAAACGGCGGACATGTTGCGGTCCGGGTTCCTCGCCGGCACCGTCACCAGTTGGGGTGAGCGGGAGCGGGCAGCGATCGACAAGCTCTACCAGATCCTCGTCAAGACCGGCGGTCCGGCCTATTCGAAGGGCAAGGACCGGCTGGCGCCAGGAACGTTCTGGGCGCCATTGACCTATTAGGGCCTTTTGACAGTCGTGACCGTGGTGCCGGTTTGCCCGGATTTGTTCAGTTTCGGATTATAGGAGTGAAGGACATGCACCGCTTGTTCGACGACGAACGGGCCATGACGGCGCCGCAATCATGACCGTCAACAGGCCCTAACCGTCCGTGGCCCGCCGGCCGATACTCCTGATCGCCTCGCTTGCCGCGCTTGTAGCGCTGTGGCAAGTGGCGGCGGTTATTGCCGACAGCCGGCTGCTGCCGGAGCCGGCCACCGTTATCGCCGTGATGGTACGCGAACTGACGGCGGGCGATCTGGTCCATCATTTGGCGAAGACCCTGTCGCGGGTCGCCGCCGCCTTTGTGCTGGCTATGGCCTTGGGTACCGCCATCGGTATCGTCATGGGCCGATCCCGCCTCATCAACCGAGTTTTCGACGGCTGGCTGGTCTTTTTTCTCAACATCCCCGCTTTGGTGGTCACCATCTTGTTTTATGTCTGGTTCGGCCTCGGGGAAGTGGCCGCGGTGGCCGCGGTCGCCGTCAACAAGATCCCGACCGTTGTGGTGATCGTGCGCGAGGGTGCCCGGGCGCTCGACCCGAAATATTTCGATGTCGCCCGGATTTGCCGCCTCAACCATTGGCGCACATTCCGCCATGTCACGGCGCCGCAGCTTGCCCCTTATCTTATCGCTGCCGCCCGGTCCGGCTTGTCCTTGATCTGGAAAATCGTGCTGGTTGTCGAACTGCTCGGCCGCTCCGACGGCATCGGCTTCCAGCTTTCGGTCTACTTTCAATTGTTCGATGTAGACATGATACTGGCCTACACTCTTGCTTTCGTCATCGTCATCCAGGTGCTGGAACTGGCGGTGACCCAGCCATTGGAGGCCCGAGTGGCACGGTGGCGGCCTTGATCGACCTGGACGTGCAGATTGACGAAAAGACCTATCCCGGCGGCCCGGGCGTACGCCGGCAGACGGTTTTTGAGGACTTTCATCTCTCCGTTGCGGCGGGCCAGTTCCTGTGCCTGTTCGGTCCTTCGGGCTGCGGCAAGACCACGCTTTTGAACATCGTTGCCGGCCTGGATACGGATTATGACGGATATGTCAGCCTCGGCGGATCGCGCGCGTTTCAGGTCGGCTATATGTTCCAGGAGCCGCGGCTGTTCCCCTGGCGGACCGTGCGCGACAATATCCGCCTGGCGCTGCTTGATCGCCCGGAGATGGCCGGCGATGTCGATCGATTGTTGGACCTTGTCGGCATGGCCCGGTTCGCCGATGTGTTTCCCAAGCAATTGTCGGCCGGCGAGGCCCGCCGCGTGGCGCTTGCCCGCGCTTTTGCCGGCGCCCCGAGGCTGTTGCTGCTCGACGAACCCTTTGTTTCACTTGATGATCCGGCGGCCAACGACCTGAGGACGCTGCTGCTTGAAATCTGGGGCGAGCAGCCGACCACGGTAATGTTCGTGACCCATGATCTCAACGAAGCCCTGTCGTTGGCTGACCGGATTACGCTGCTGACGGGCGGGCCGGCGCGCATCGCCCTGGACCGGACCATCACGCCGCCTCGCCATGCCCGGAAGACAAGCCCGTTGATCGACGCCCTGGCAGCGGATATCAACGCGCTGCGCGGCCTTTAGGACTGTTGAGAAACCAACGGGCGCGGGCAGGCCGGTCATGGCTCCGGCGGCGCGGGGGATTGGTGGCATTCCGACCGGTGTCGAGACCCGAGGGTGACCGGCGGCGTTTCCGGTGAGTTCATCGATATCGCAGGAAACTTCCGGTGGCTGCCGGTTGCGGCCGAATGGATCGGTTTGGAATTGATCGATTGGAAAGTCGCCTTTCATATCGGCAGCAAGATTACCGCAGCGTTGGCCGCAGAATAATCCCGTAACCGGCCTGAAATCCGTTAAAGCTTTGTAATCAAACGATATATCACGACTGGCCCTGATTTTGCTTATGGTTAACAAACGCCGCGCTCGAATACTTTGGTGGAGCGGTGTTCAACACGCCATTTAGGGAAGGTCCGGAATGACCGAAACGTTCTATGAAGTGATGCGGCGGCAGGGGATCACGCGCCGCAGTTTTCTGAAATTCTGTTCGCTGACCGCGGCCTCGCTCGGGCTCGGGCCGTCCATCGCGCCACAGATTGCCAATGCGATGGAGACCAAGCCGCGAATTCCGGTGTTGTGGCTGCACGGGCTGGAATGCACCTGTTGCTCGGAGAGTTTCATCCGCTCGGCCCATCCACTCGCCAAGGATGTCATCCTGTCGATGATCTCGCTTGACTACGACGACACGATCATGGCCGCGGCCGGCCATCAGGCCGAGGCGATCATCGATGAGACGATCGAGAAATATGACGGCCAGTATCTGCTCGCCTGTGAGGGCAACCCGCCGCTCAACCAAGACGGCATGTCGTGCATCATCGCCGGCCGACCCTATCTGGAACAGTTGAAACACGCCGCCGAGCACTGCAAGGCGATTATCTCGTGGGGGTCCTGCGCCTCATGGGGATGTGTTCAGGCAGCGCGGCCCAACCCGACACAGGCAACACCGATCCACAAAGTGCCCGGCCTGGCCGCCAAGCCGATCATCAAAGTGCCGGGCTGCCCGCCGATCGCCGAGGTGATGACCGCGGTCATCGCCTATATCGTCACCTTCGAACGGTTTCCGGAACTCGACCGGCAGGGCCGGCCGAAAATGTTCTACTCGCAGCGCATTCACGACAAGTGTTACCGCCGGCCGCATTTCGATGCCGGCCAGTTCGTCGAAGCCTTCGACGATCAGGGCGCGCGCAAGGGCTATTGCCTCTACAAAGTCGGCTGCAAGGGCCCGACGACATACAATGCATGTTCGACGGTACGCTGGAATGGCGGCCTGTCGTTCCCGATCCAGTCCGGTCATCCCTGCTTCGGCTGCTCCGAAGACGGCTTTTGGGACAAGGGCAGTTTCTACGACCGGCTCACCAAGATTCACGGATTTGGCATCGAGGCCGATGCCGACACGATTGGCGGTGTTGCCGTCGCCGGTGCCGGCGCGGTCATCGCCGCCCACGCCGCGGTGAGCGCCGTTAAGCGCGCCCGCCACAAAGGAGACGACAGCTAATGGCTACGATCCAGACCCCGAACGGCTTCAATCTCGACAGGTCGGGCCGTCGCGTCGTCGTCGATCCGGTGACGCGCATTGAGGGCCATATGCGGTGCGAGGTGAATGTGGACGAGGAGAACATCATCCGCAACGCGGTGTCGACCGGCACCATGTGGCGCGGCCTTGAAGTGATCCTGAAAGGGCGCGACCCGCGAGACGCCTGGGCCTTCACCCAGCGAATTTGCGGGGTGTGTACGGGCACCCACGCATTGACCTCCGTACGCGCGGTCGAGGATGCGCTCGGCATAGACATTCCCGACAATGCCAACTCGATCCGCAACATCATGCAATTGTCGCTGCAGGTGCACGATCATCTGGTGCATTTCTACCATCTGCATGCGCTCGACTGGGTCAATCCGGTCAACGCGCTGAAAGCCGATCCGAGGGCGACGTCGGCCTTGCAACAGCAGGTTTCGCCGAGCCATGCGAAATCATCACCGGGTTATTTCCGCGACATCCAGAACCGATTGAAAAAATTCGTCGAATCCGGCCAACTTGGACCGTTCAAGAACGGCTATTGGACCAATCCGGCGTATCTGCTGCCGCCGGAGGCCGATCTGATGGCGGTGACGCATTATCTGGAGGCGCTGGACTTCCAGACCGAGATGATGACGACCCGGACCATTTTCGGCGGCAAGGACACTCATCCCAACTGGCTTGTGGGCGGTGTGCCCTGCGCCATCAACATGGATGGCGACCTGTCGGCCGGCGCTCCGCTCAATATGGAGCGGCTGACCTACGTTTCGAGCATCATCGACCGATCGCTGGAATTCATCGACAATGTGCTGATCCCGGATATCGTCGCGGTCGGGTCGTTCTACAAGGGCTGGCTTTATGGCGGCGGCCTGTCGGGCAAGAGCGTGCTTTCCTATGGCGACATTCCCGACAAGGCCAATGATTATTCACCGGCCAATCTGATGATGCCGTCGGGTGCGATCATCGACGGCAAGCTCACGGAGGTCCATCCGGTCGATTTGCGCGACCCACAGCAGATCCAGGAATTCGTGCCGCATTCCTGGTATTCCTATCCGGACGAGGCCAAGGGTTTGCATCCCTGGGATGGCATTACCGAGCCGAACTATCAGCTCGGCGCCAGGTCCAAGGGCACCAGGACCAACATCGAGGAAATCGATGAATCGGCCAAGTATTCCTGGATCAAGGCACCGCGCTGGCGCGGCCATGCCATGGAGGTCGGGCCTTTGGCACGCTACGTCGTCGGCTATGCTTCCGGCCATGAAGAGATCACCGACCAGCTTACCTCGGTATTGAGGGCGCTCGACGTGCCGGTCGATGCGTTGTTCTCGACGCTCGGTCGCACCGCGGCGCGGGCGCTCGAGGCGCAATGGGCGGCGCGCAAGCAACGCTATTTCATGGACAAGCTGATGGCCAACATCAAGGCCGGCGATACTGCAACGGCCAATGTCGAAAAATTCGATCCGCAGACCTGGCCCAAGGAGGTCAAGGGCGTCGGCTTCACCGAAGCACCACGTGGTGCGCTGGCCCATTGGATCAAGATCAAGGACACCAAGATCGACAATTACCAGTGTGTCGTGCCGACCACCTGGAACGGCAGTCCGCGTGACAAGGACGGCAATATCGGCGCCTTCGAAGCCTCGTTGATGAACACCAAGGTGGAGCGCGCCGAAGAGCCCGTGGAAATCCTGCGCACGTTGCACAGCTTCGATCCATGCCTGGCCTGCTCGACCCATGTCATGGGCCCCGACGGCGAAGAATTGGCCACGATCAAGGTGCGCTAGGGGAGGGGATCATGAAAAAATCACTGCTGAATTTGTCAGCGCTGTCAATCCTGCTTGGCGGTACGGCCACCGCATGGGCGCATCCCGGTCACGAGGTCCCGGTTCCCGGCCATATTCACGCCGAGGCGGCGGCGCTTTTGGTCCTGTGCTGCGTGGTGGCGGCGCTGGTGGTCGCATCCTTGTTTGGCACCGGGCGCGGCGATGCGGGCGACCCGGATGCGCCGAAGGTCGATTACCGTCCGTCGGGAGGCAGGTCATGAGCGTCGAAGCCGAACCCACGGTCAAGGAGGATGCGGTCTATGTCTATGAGGCGCCGGTGCGGCTTTGGCACTGGGTGAATGCGCTGGCAATCCTTACCTTGTGCATTACCGGTTACTTTATCGGCTCGCCACCGCCGGCAGTGCCCGGCGAGGCCAGTTCAAGCTTCCTCTTCGGCTGGATCCGCTATCTGCATTTCGCCGCCGCCTATATCGTCATTGCCGGCTTTTTGGTGCGGATCTACTGGGCTTTCGTCGGCAACAGCCATGCCCGGGAAATCTTTCTGCCGCCGTTCCACAAATCATCATTTTGGGGAGAGGTTTGGCATGAGATCAAATGGTACGCAATGATCGCCAAGGAGCCGAAAAAATATTCCGGCCATAACCCGCTGGCGACCCTGGTGATGCATTTCGTCTTCGTTTGGGGCATCATTTTCATGATGGTGACGGGCCTTGCGCTTTATGGCGAGGGCACCGGCATGGGCTCCTGGCAATACGACTGGTTTTCCAGTTGGGTGATCCCACTATTCGGCCAGAGCCAGGATGTGCATACATGGCATCATCTGGGCATGTGGGTGATCATCTGCTTCGTCATGATCCACGTCTACGCCGCGATCCGGGAGGATATCATGTCGCGGCAATCGATCATCTCGTCGATGTTCTCCGGCTGGCGCAGTTTCCGCGATAGCCGGCCGATCGATGGTGAATGAGCTTTATCCTGGAAACTCCTTCCACCCTTTTGGCGGGGCCATCGGCCCCGCTTTTTTTGCCAGCCGACTTGCCGGGATGACAACTTGCTTCTGTCGATCGGATGCGCGTTGCGGTCCAATAGGCAATGAATGATAACTTTCTTTCCGTATTTGGCTCATTATGCAATATTACTTTCCATTTCAAATGGCGATGTAAGAAAAACACCAGGGATACCAGGTGTTTAGCGGCTGCCCGGATTCTGGCATGAGGATTGCTGTTAACTTTTATTAAGACTAGACGGTCGGTATTTGGGAGGGGCGGCATGCCGGACAACAAGCCTTCAGTCCTGATCCTGGGGATCGGCAATCTGCTTTGGGCCGATGAGGGATTTGGCGTTCGCGCGGTGGAAGCGCTCCACCGCGAATGGGCCTTTCCCGACGCCGTGCGGCTGATGGATGGCGGCACCCAGGGCATTTATCTCGTGCAGCATATCCGCCAGGCGGACATCCTCATCGTGTTTGACGCGGTCGATTACGGCCTGCCGCCCGGCACCTTGAAGCTGGTTCAAGGCGACGAAGTGCCGAAATTCCTCGGCGTCAAAAAGGTCTCGCTGCACCAGACCGGATTTCAGGAGGTCCTCGCCATGGCGCAGATGATGGGCGACTACCCCGCCCATCTGCTGCTGATCGGCGTGCAACCGGCCGAACTGGAGGATTACGGCGGCAGCCTCACGCGGCAGGTCAAAGCGCAAATCCAGCCGTCAATCGATGCCGCGCTGGCCTATCTGGCGGCGCACGGAATTGAGGCGCGTCGCCGGGCTGCCGCGCTGGATGCCGATGCGGCAATGTTTTCGACCGAATTGGCGCTCGGCCGCTATGAAACCGAGCGCCCCGCCGCCCATCAGGCGTTCCGGGGCGGCGATGCGCGTGTTTTGGATAGCGGCTGGGCCGGGCCGGCGGATTTCGAAGCCGAGATCGACACATTGCTGGGCCGGCCGGCGGGGCCGCAGTGATGTGTATCGCCATCCCCATGCAGGTGATTTCAGCCGAGCCGGGCGCCGCCTTGTGCCGCGGACGTGACGGTAAGCACCGGGTCGATACCAGTCTGGTCGGCACGCCGATGCCGGGGACCTGGCTAATGGTGTTTCTCGGCGCCGCCCGCGAAGTCATCAGCGCGGAGACGGCGCAAAAGTCGATCGATGCGCTTGAGGCGCTCGACAGGGTTATGCGCGGCGACACCGATATCGATCACCTGTTCGCCGATCTCATCGACCGCGAACCGCGATTGCCCGAGCATTTGCGGCCGGCCAATTTGCATCCGGGGACCGCGGAATGACATTTTCTCCACTGCTGCAATCGATCATCGACCGGCACGCCTATCCGATCGTCGACCAACATGATGCCCAACGGGTTGCAGAGGCTCACGAATTCTGCGTTCTGTTCTTTGCCGGCGATGCTGAACGCCTGCTGGAAAGCAATGACGTAGCCGTCGTTCTGCCGGAATTGGACCGCGCCTTTGAGGGCCTCTTCCAACCGCTGGTGGTCGCCCGCGACAGCGAGCGCGCGCTGCAGCTTGTTTATCGCTTCAATGCTTATCCGGCGCTCGTATTTTTGCGCCGCGGCGCCTATCTCGGCACCATCCAGAAGGTCCAGGACTGGGCCGATTATATCGAACAGATCCAGACCATCCTCACCAGCCGGCCCGGCACGCCGCCGCCCTACCAGTTTCCCGACGGCTGCAATCCGGCCGCCGCTGCGCAGACTTAAGAAACAGCGAAGAGACCGATCATGCCAACGCATATCCCGTTTCCGCTAACCGGCCCCGGCAGCCAGCCGGAAGATGCCGATGGCAGTCGGCTCGATTATATGGAGATGCCGTCGGGAATGATGACCTTCTCCACGCCGGAATTGCCCGAACCGGAGGATATTTCCGGTCTCGCCCAGGCCATCGGCGCGCTCGACACCGTGCTAGCGATTTTGAAAGATTATCAAAAGGACGAACCGGGCAATGTGGTCAGCCTGGACGGGTTCGATCAGGCCGATCTCGATTTTATCGATCAGGTGCTCGGCGAAGGCGAGGTCTCGGTGATCTGCGGCGCCACCCACCAGGTCCAAGAGGCCGTGCTTGCCGGTGTTTGGCGCGTCAAACAGACCGATGAAACGGGCCGCCTGGTCGGCGACTATATCGAAGTCGGGCAATTTCCGACGGCGATTGCCGGTGCGGCGTTTGCCGGCGCGCGCGGGCGGGTCGAAATCCCGGAGAGTTTCGGACCCGACATCTTCAACGCGCCGCCACTCCTGCCTGAGATCAACGACCATGTTTCACGCTCCGGCAGTGGCGGCCGGCCGCATGTCATCAACCTGTCCCTGCTGCCGCACACGCAAGAGGATCTGGCGTTGCTGAATGACCTCCTGGGCCGCAGCGGCCTCACCATTTTATCCCGCGGCTACGGCAATTGCCGGGTGACCGGCACGACGGTCAAGAACACATGGTGGGTGCAGTATTACAATTCTCAGGATGCGCTGATCCTGAACGCAATCGAGATCACACCGATCCCAGACGTCGTGTGCGCGGCGCCAGAGGATCTTTCCGATTCAGCGGAGCGCCTTGAGGAAATCCTGGAGGTTTACCGGTGAGCGTCTCCTTCTTTTGCGGCGCCTATGGCGATGAAGGCGCCGCTTTTCCCGCAGATGCCCGTTTGGAATGCAAGATCTGTTGGCATGTCTATGACCCGGCCGAGGGTGACGAGGTCCGGCAGATCCCGGCCGGCACCCCCTTTGCCGCACTGCCCGCGCAATGGTCGTGCCCCAATTGCGACGGTGGCAAGGACGGCTTTCTGGTGGTTCCGGACCAATAAGATGACGGCCCTCGACACCATCGTTGCGCGATTGGAAGATTGTTTCGTCGGGATCGAACGCGCGCGCATGCGGGATATCCCGGTGCTCAATCCGGTCCTCTCAGTTCGGGCGGTCGGCATGCGCGAATGGCATCAAAGTTGGCTCTGTGTGCTCGTTACGCCTTGGTTCATGAACGTCGTCCTTCTGCCGAAGGCGGATAATGAGGAGGAGGGCGTACAGGTCGGCTCCAAGCACATGGTCGTGTTTCCCGCCGGCCGGTTTGAATTCATTGAAGGATATGAGGACACGATCGGCCGCCATTGGATGTGTTCGATGTTTTCGCCGGTCCTCGAATTTGAAAATCAGCAGGCGGCGGTTGCGACGGCCGAGGCGGTTTTGGAGGAACTGTTTAAGGCCACGGAAGATCAGGTGCCCGACGATGCGGATATGACGGCAATCTGGCGTGGCGAATTCGTGGACCCGAAGGCCGCGGAGCCGGGTGCAGACACCTTTGACGACAATTCGGTGTCGACACCGAGCCGCCGTGCGCTGCTCACTGGCCTCCCCAACAGGGAGCCGCGGCAATGATACGGGATGGCCATGTCCTGATTGAACTCAGCCGTGCGGTCCCGCGCCGCGTCGATATCATGCTCGATCTGCCCGGCGATATCAGCGGATTGCTGCGCGGCAAGACTCCGGATCGGGTGCTTGACCTGATCCCGGCGCTTTATTCGGTATGCGGCATTGCCCAGTCTCATGCCGCGGTCACGGCCCTGGAAATGGCTTCGGAAATACCGGTGGCAACGAGTACGGCACAATGCCGGCAGGCATTGACCGCCATGGAGACACTGCGCGAACACGGCTTGCGGATTGCGCTCGACTGGCCGTTTTTTCTGCACGCCACCGCCGATGCCGCGCAAATTAGAGCGCTGATGCCGATGACCGGCCTGCTTTCCGATTGCCTGTTTGAGGCCGGTCAGGCGTTTCGGCTCGGTGCCAAGGCTCGCCCGGCAATCAACGACGCGGAGAAAATAATCGGCGCGGCCGAGACATTGTTGGAAGACCTGATTTTCGGCGAACCGCTGGACACCTGGAAGACGCGCACGGATTGGAAGGCGATCCTCGATTGGGCCGGCGGCGGGGCAACGGTCGCCGCCCGGTTGATCTCCTTCGTGGCAAGCGCCGGCTGGCTGGCGGTGGGAAGCGGGGTTTTGCGACCGTTTGATAGCGTGTCCGCCAGTTCTGCCTCGGAAATCGATGCGCTTGGCCCGGCTGGCACCGACAAGATGCCCGAAACCACCGTTCTTGCGCGCACTATCCATCACCCGCTTTTTTCCGGCAAGACCTGCCATGGTCTTGCGAGTAGACTGGTCGCACGGCTGGTGGAACTTGCCCACCTGCCGCCCCAAATCCGGGCTTTGGTGAATGGAGCCGCGCACTTGCCAAATCCGCAAACACCGACCCGAAAAAATTTCGGCATTGCCATGATCGAGGCGGCGCGCGGCACCCTGATCCATGCGGTTCACTTGAAGGAGGGCCGCATCGCGGACTACCGGATCATTCCGCCCACATACTGGAACTTCGGTACCAACGGCGTTGCCGCTCGGTGCCTGACCGATCTTGTTGCCGACAGCGACGATGCCCTGATGCGCCAGGCGCAGTTGATCGTCAACGCCATCGATCCCTGTGTCGCCCATGACGTGAGGCTGTGTTGATGCACGAAATGTCAATTTGCCAGAGCATCCTGGACACGCTGACCGAGCAGGCGAGGGCGCAAGGATTTTCACGGGTGGAGCGGGTCTGCCTGGAGATCGGCCCGCTGGCCGGCATCGAGCTTGACGCGCTGCGCTTCGGCTTTGATGTCGTCATGCGCGGCACGCTCGCCGATGACGCAAAACTGCAGATCATCGAATGTCCGGCGACGGCCTGGTGCCTGACCTGCGCCACGACCGTCCCGATCAGGCAACGGTACGATTGCTGCAAGACCTGCGGCTCCTATGGCCTGCAGCCGACATCCGGCGAGGAATTGCGAATCAAGGAACTGGAGGTGAACTGATGTGCAAGGTTTGCGGTTGCGGCGCCGGTGAAACGCGAATCGAGGGCAAGCCTCCCGGTCGCCATCATCAAGATGATAGCCCGCACATACACGATCACGACCATCATCACGGTCACATCCACGACTATGGCGCCGGCGCGGCCGGAGCAGCGGTGCCCGGCATGAGCCAGGCGCGGATGATCCAACTGGAACAGGACATTCTGGCCAAGAACAACGGATATGCCGAAGCCAATCGCGGCTTTCTCGCCGATCGCGGCCTTCTCGCGCTCAACCTGGTTTCAAGCCCCGGCGCTGGTAAGACGTCGCTATTGGTGAAGACACTTGAAGCCATTAATGCGCGCCGTGCTTGTTATGTCATCGAGGGCGACCAGCAGACGTCGGCGGATGCGGACCGCATCCGCGCCACCGGGGTTCCGGCGGTCCAGATCAATACCGGCAAGGGCTGCCATTTGGACGGTCACATGGTCGGCCACGCCCTTGGGGTTCTCGACCCGGACGACGGTGGGATCGTGTTCATAGAAAATGTCGGCAATCTGGTATGTCCGGCCGGTTTCGATCTCGGCGAGGCGCACAAGGTGGTCATTCTTTCGGTCACCGAGGGCGAGGACAAGCCGCTCAAATATCCCGACATGTTCGCCGCCGCCGATCTGATGCTGCTCAACAAGACCGACCTCTTGCCGCATCTCGACTTCGATTGCGACGCGACCATTGCCAATGCCCGCAGAATCAATCCGGCGATCAAGGTGTTGAAACTGTCGGCGCGGACCGGCGACGGCATGGCGGGCTGGTTGGACTGGATCGACGCCGCGCGGTCGATGAGGCTTGCCGACCATCCGCACGCGGCGGTTCGTTGAAGGAGACCGATGCATGTGTCTTGCCCTGCCGGCCCAAATTATCGAGCTGAGCGCCGGCGATATGGCGACCGTGGCGCTCGGCGGCATCCGCAAAACGATCTCGGTGGCGCTGGTCGACGATGTGCGGCCGGGCGATTATGTGCTCGTCCATGTCGGCTACGCGTTGCACACGGTCAGCCCGGATGAGGCCGAGCGCACGCTCAAGATCATGGCCGAAGCCGGTGTCCTGGAAAAAGAGATGGACGAACTGGCGGAGGCGCCGTCATGAAATATGTCGACGAATTCCGCGCCCGGGACCTGGCCCGGAAGCTCGCCGGCGCCATCGCAGATTCGGCCGATCCGAGCCGCGATTACCACATCATGGAATTTTGCGGCGGCCACACCCATGCGATCTTTCGCTACGGCGTGCAGGATATCATGCCCGACACTGTCTCGTTCGTGCACGGACCGGGCTGCCCGGTCTGCGTCTTGCCGGTCCGCCGCCTGGATGACGCGGTCGAACTCGCTGAGCGCCACGATGCGATACTGTGCTCTTATGGTGATATGATGCGGGTGCCCGGCACCAGGCGGCGCAGCCTGATCCGCGCCAAGGCCGATGGTGCCGATATTCGCATGGTCTATTCGACCCAGGACGCGCTGAAGATCGCCCGCGACAATCCGCGACGCCAGGTGGTGTTCTTTGCCATCGGGTTCGAGACGACGACACCGCCGACGGCGGTGGCCATCAGGCAGGCCGAAGCGGACGGGTTGCGCAACTTTTCGGTGTTCTGCAACCATGTCCTGACGCCGGCTGCGATCCAGCATATTCTCAGTTCGCCGGACCTGCGCGCGCTGGGCACGGTCAGGATCGACGGATTTTTGGGGCCCTCCCATGTCAGCGCGGTGATCGGCTCCCGGCCGTATGAGTTTTTCGCCGAAGAATTTCAAAAACCGGTGGTCATCGCCGGCTTCGAGCCGCTCGACGTCATGCAGGCGAGCCTGATGCTGATCCGCCAGATCAATGACGGTCGCCACGACGTGGAAAACCAGTATACGAGGGTCGTGACACGTGACGGCAATGTGAAGGCGCAGCGCCTCGTCGCCGATGTGTTCGAATTGCGCCCATCCTTCGCGTGGCGCGGCCTCGGCACGGTTCCCTACAGCGCCCTGAAGATCCGCGGAAAATACGCCGCCTTCGATGCGGAGAACCGGTTTGAATTGGCGGAAAAGAAGTCACGGGAAGTGAAGTCGTGCGAATGCCCGGCCATTTTGCGTGGCGTCAAGAAACCGACCGACTGCAAGCTGTTCGGAACGGTGTGCACGCCGGACAATCCCATGGGCTCGTGCATGGTCTCGTCGGAAGGGGCCTGCGCGGCCTATTGGACCTATGGGCGGAATCGGCAGAACAGCTCGAAACGGGGTGAGGCGGCGGCATGAATGCGATCGATCCCACGGTATCCCGGCGCGGCAGCGTGGACATGACCCATGGCGGCGGCGGCCGTGCCATGGCCGCGCTCATCGGCGATGTGTTCCGGCGCCATCTGGACAATACCTATTTGGCACAGGGCAATGACGCCGCGATGTTGGATGTCCCGGCCGGCCGGCTTGTCGTGTCAACGGACGGGCATGTGATTTCGCCCTTGTTCTTCCCGGGCGGTGACATCGGATCGCTGGCGGTGCATGGCACATTGAACGATGTGGCCATGGCCGGCGCGCGGCCGCTTTATCTGACGGCCGGCTTCATTTTGGAGGAGGGGTTTCCGCTCGCCGATTTGGAGCGCATCGTCACGTCCATGGCGCGGGCGGCGGATGCGGCGGGTGTGCCGATTGTCACTGGCGACACAAAGGTGGTGGAGAAGGGCCATGGCGACGGCGTGTTCATCACCACGACCGGGCTCGGGGTCGTCGCAGACGGGGTTGATATATCCGGCGACGCCGCCCGGCCGGGCCAGGCGATAATCGTCTCCGGCAGTGTCGGCGATCATGGGGTCGCCATCCTGTCGACGCGCGAGGGACTGGAATTCGAAACCGAGATCCGCTCCGACAGCGCGGCGCTGCATGGCCTGGTGGCCAGGATGATCGATGCGGTGCCTGCGATCTCGGTCCTGCGGGACCCGACCCGCGGCGGATTGGCGGCGACACTCAATGAAATCGCGGCTCAATCGGGCGTGGGAATGATGCTTGAGGAAGCAATGATCCCGGTCAATCCGGATGTGGCGGCCGCCTGCGAACTGCTCGGGCTCGACCCGCTCCATGTCGCCAATGAGGGCAAACTCGTTTGCATTTGCGATAACGCGGATGTCGAGACGCTGCTGGCGGCGATGCGGGCGGATCCGAATGGCGGTCATGCCCGTCACATCGGCATGGTTACCGAGGATGCCGCCCAACTTGTGCAAATGCGGACCAGCTTTGGCGGAATGCGGGTGGTGGATTGGCTTGCCGGCGAACAATTGCCGAGGATTTGTTGAGCCATGCGCATTTTGCTCTTGTGTCATAGCTTCAATTCGCTCAGCCAGAGGCTATTCGTCGAACTCGGGGCGTGTGGCCATGATGTCTCGGTCGAATTCGATATCAGTGATGCGGTGACGGCGGAAGCGGTTCAGCTCTTTCAGCCGGATCTGATCGTCGCGCCGTTCCTGAAACGGGCAATCCCGGCCATCATCTGGCGACACCATACATGCCTGATCGTCCATCCGGGCCCGGTCGGTGATCGCGGGCCGGCGGCGCTTGACTGGGCCGTGCTCGACGGTGAGCCCCATTGGGGGGTGACTGTGCTTCAGGCGACCGCCGAAATGGATGCCGGCCCGGTCTGGGCCCATCGGCGGTTTGCCATGCGGCAGGCGACCAAATCGAGCCTTTATCGAAATGACGTGACGGAGGCGGCCGTCTCCGCCGTGCTCGAAGCGGTTAAGGCATTTGGACGCGGAACCGTGGCGCCGCGGCCGGCGGCGCAAGTTGCGGGCGCGATGCCCTGCTGGCGGCCGGCCATGCGCCAGGCGGACCGGGCGATCGACTGGCGGAAGGACAATACCCAAACCATAATGCGCAAAATTGCCTCCGCCGACGGGATGCCCGGCCTGAAGGATGAGCTGTTCGGGCGGCCGGCCTATCTGTTCGACGCCCATGCGGCCGATGATCTGCATGGATCGGAACCCGGCGCGGTCATTGCGCGCAGCGGATCGGCGCTTGCCCGCGCCACCGCAGATGGCGCGGTCTGGATCGGTCACGCCCGGCTGGCCAATGCGCGCCATGCGATCAAGCTGCCGGCGACCGAGTTATTCGCGCATGAAGCGGCTGGCCTGCCCGAACGGTCGGGCTATCGCGACATTTGGTATGAGGAGGATGACCGGGTCGGTTACCTGCATTTCCCGTTCTACAACGGTGCCATGGGCACGGCCGCATGCCGGCGGTTGCTGGCGGCCTACAAGGAAGCCATTTCGCGCCCGACCGACGTCATTGTGCTGATGGGCGGGTCGGAATTCTGGTCGAATGGACTTGACCTCAACAGGATCGAGGCCGCGGACAGCGCAGCCGATGAATCCTGGCGCAACATCAATGCCATCAACGACCTCAGCGAAGCCATCATCAAGACGACGAGCCACCTGGTGATATCGGCGCTTTGTGGCAATGCCGGCGCGGGCGGGGTGTTTCTGGCGCGTGCCGCGGACGAAGTGTGGCTGCGAGACGGCGTCATCCTCAATCCGCATTACAAGGATATGGGCAACCTCTACGGTTCCGAGTTATGGACGTATCTCTTGCCGCGCTATGCCGGACAGGACAATGCCACGCGCATCGCGCAGGCCCGGCTTCCCATGGCTGGACGCGAGGCCCTGTCATTGGGTCTCGCCGACAAAGTGCTTTCGGCTTCTCGCGCGGTGTTTCTTGACGACATTCATGGGCGTGCCCGCAAGCTCGCCGGCTCGCCATCGCTAGGCCGGCGGCTGCGGGACAAGGCGGACAGGCGCGCCGGCGATGAGGCGGTCAGGCCGTTGTCCGATTACCGGGCCGACGAATTGGAGCACATGCATCGCAATTTCTACGGCTTCGATCCGAGCTATCATGTGGCCCGCTACAATTTCGTGCACAAAGTCGCGAAGTCGCGCACCCCGATCACCATCGCGCGTCACCGTGACGGCGCCTACTTGGCCGCGATTTCAAGAAAGGCAGCATCATGAGTGATTTGCCGACCATTCTTATCATTGACGATGAGGTTCGATCGCTGGAATCCCTTGCCCGCATTCTTGGTGACGAGTTCGATGTGAAAACGGCCGGCACGGTCGCCGCGGCCGACGAAATCCTGGAAAACGAATGGGTGCAGGTGATCCTGTGCGACCAGCGCATGCCCGACCAGACCGGCGTTGAATTCCTCACCAAGGCGCGGACAAAGTGGCCGGAAATCGTCAGGATGATCATCTCCGGCTATACGGATGCCCATGACATCATCGACGGCGTCAATGAAGCCGGTATCTACCAATACATCACCAAACCGTGGCATCCGGACAGCCTGATCCTGACCCTGAAAAACGCCTGCCGTCTCTATGCGCTGCAGCGTGAAAACGAATTGCTGGCAATCGAGCTAAAAATGGCGCCGTCGGGGGCAAAGGAAATCGCCGCCAAACGCAAGCAGGCCCTGCGCGCCGACTACGACTTCGACGACGGCATAATTCGCGCCGCCGATAGCCCGATGAACGCGGTGTGCGACGCGTTGCGGCAATCCGCGCCCTTCGACATTCCAGTGCTCTTGTTTGGCGCCTCCGGTACCGGAAAGGAGTTGGCCGCCCGGGCGCTGCATTACGGCAGCCTGCGCTGGAACAAGCCGTTTGTCGTCGAAAATTGCGGCGCCCTGCCGGATCAATTGCTGGAGAGCGAACTGTTCGGCCACAAGCGCGGCGCCTTTACCGGCGCGGTCGAGGATCATGCCGGTCTGTTCGAACGCGCAAGCGGCGGCACGGTGTTTTTGGACGAGATCGGCGAGGTGTCGCCGGCGTTCCAGGTCAAGCTGCTGCGCGTCCTGCAGGAGGGCGAAATCAGACCCGTCGGCAGCGGCAAGACCAGAAAGGTCGATATACGTGTCGTTGCGGCGACCAATCGGGACCTTGAGGAAGAGGTGCGCGCCGGCCGTTTCCGCGCCGATCTCTACTATCGGCTGGCCGGAATGGTGGTCCGGCTTCCGGCGCTTAAAGACCGTCCCGGCGATATCGCGGTCCTTACAAACGCGCTTTTGCAGCAGGCGCAAAAGAAGCTCGGCAAATCTGTCCGCGGGATTTCGGCGGAGGCGATCGATTGCTTCAAGGCCTATCATTGGCCCGGCAATGTGCGTGAGTTGCAGAACGAAATCCAGCATCTGGTCGTCGTCGGCCAGGCGGACGCGGAACTGGGTGCCGACCTGGTATCGCGCCATATCCTGCGCGCCGCGCCGCATGATGGCGAAGACGAAACCGATGCCTTGGCCGATCTTGAAGGCACGTTGCGTGACCGTGTCGGATTGCTGGAAGCGCGCATCATCAAGGAAACTCTCATTCGCCATCGCTGGAACAAAACCAGGGCGGCCGCCGAACTCGGCTTGTCACGTGTCGGGCTACGCGGCAAGCTGGAACGCTACGGGCTTGAGAATGTCAAGCCGTTGCCTTCGCGGCGCTCGGCCAGAGCTTGAGAGCTGATCAGCCATGACGGAATTGTCCGCCTATCGCCACAAAAACCGACCGCCGGCGGCCGGTGGTGGCTTTGAGAATGCCGGCGAGGAAGCCTGGATCGACGTCATCCGCAAGATGGACGAGGTTTATTCCGACCTGGTCTCCTCGCAAACCGCGCTCGAACATCAAAACGCTCGCCTGGAGGAAGCGCACAACTTCATCAATTCGGTGCTGGCGGCAATGACCGACGTGGTCATCGTCTGCGATCTGGCGGGCAATATCCAGCAGACCAATCCGGCCCTTGAGGCGCTGACCGGGCGCGAAAGCCGTGATCTCATCGGCCAGCCGCTGGGATCGCTGTTCGACGGTGTCAGTAGCGACATGGTAGACGGCTTTGCCGCCCGGCTCGAAGGCGACCGCCAGCTTGCGGATTGCGAAGTCGCGCTTAAAGGCAAGGACGGCATGCCTGCTGAACTGTCGATGAACTGCACGGCCAGGCGCGGCCGTCGTGGGCGCCTGGTCGGCATGGTACTGGTCGGTCGACCCGTCGGCGAACTGCGTCGCGCCTATCGCGAACTCGATGATGCGCATCAAAAACTGACGCGGACCCAGCAGCAATTGGTCGTGTCGGAAAAGATGGCCGCATTGGGTCGGTTGGTCGCCGGCGTCGCGCATGAACTCAACAATCCGATCAGCTTCGTGTTCGGCAACATGCACGCGTTGAAGCGTTACGGATCGGCGATCGCGACCTATTTGAAAGCGTGTGGTGAACACTATGCCGCTCCGCAGCTTGAGGAGTTGCGGCACCGCTTGAAGATCGATGCCGTGGTGCGGGATATCGGGCCGCTGGTCGATGGGACCATGGAGGGCGCCGAACGGGTCAGTGATATCGTTCAAGACCTGCGCCGGTTCTCCAGCAACCAGCAGGAAGCGCCCGAAACGTTCAACCTCGTCAAACTGGTGCGCACGGCGACCGATTGGGTGATCAAGGCGGAGCGCATCAAGCCGGTCATTCGTTTCGATATGCCCAATCGCTTGGAAATCACCGGCCGGCGCGGCTATTTGCACCAGATCATCGTCAATCTGATTCAGAACGCGGCCGATGTGCTGAACGGCCGCGACAACCCGCTTATCGAGGTGACCTGCCGGATCGCCGGGGACAATGTCCTCATAGAGATCGCCGACAACGGTACCGGCATCTCGGCCGACGAACTCGACAAGGTGTTCGAGCCGTTTTTCACCACCAAGCCGATCGGACAGGGCACCGGGCTCGGACTCTATGTCAGCTACACCATGATCCAAAAACAGGGCGGCGATCTGACCGCCGCGAACAGGCCTGGCGGCGGCGCCGTCTTCACCTTGCGAATTCCGCGTCATGCCGGCCAGTAGCAGCCCAAGGCGTGACAAATTAACGCTGCTCTGGCTGCAATCGGGCGGCTGCGGCGGCTGCAGCCTGTCATTGTTGGGGGCGGAAAATCCGGACCTGATCACCGCGCTCGAGGCCGCCGGTATCGATGTTTTGTGGCATCCATCGTTGAGCGAATTGTCCGGGCGGGGCGTTATCGACTTGCTGGAGCGAATTTGCCGCGGCGAGCAGACGCTCGACATCCTGTGCCTTGAAGGGGCGGTCATGCGCGGGCCGGCGGGGACGGGCCGGTTTCATATGATGTCGGGATCGGATCGCCCGGTCATGGCTTGGCTGGCCGATCTGGCGCGCAAGGCCAATCATGTCGTGGCCGTCGGCAGTTGCGCGGCGTTTGGTGGTATCACCGCAGCCGGGGCCAATCCCGTCGAAGCGTGTGGTTTGGCTTATGAAGGCGCATCCGGCGGGGGGTTGCTGGGTGCCGATTTCAGGGCGAAATCCGGTCTGCCGGTGATCAATATTGCCGGTTGTCCGATCCATCCCGACTGGCTGACGGAAACACTGCATCAGCTCGCGGCGGGCCGGTTTGCCCGAACCGACCTGGACGAGTGGCAACGGCCGCTATCCTACACCATCCATCTTGTCCATCACGGTTGCGCCCGCAATGAATTCTATGAATTCAAGGCGAGCGCGGAAAACCTCGGTGAGCTTGGATGCATGATGGAGAATCTCGGCTGCAAAGGCACCCAGGCGCGCGCCGACTGCAACATTCGCGCCTGGAATGGCTCCGGCTCGTGCATCAGTGGCGGTTATCCGTGCATCAACTGTACCGGTCCGGAATTCGAAGAGCCGGGGCACGCATTCACCAAAACCCCGAAAATCTCCGGTATCCCGATCGGCCTGCCGACGGACATGCCCAAGGCCTGGTTCGTGGCGCTTGCCTCGCTGTCAAAGGCGGCAACGCCCAAGCGCCTGAAGAAAAACGCGCAATCCGATCGAATCGAAGTGCCGCCGGTCGACCGGCAGAAGTCAGAATCATGACCCGTCTGATCGTCGGTCCGTTCAACCGCGTCGAAGGCGATCTTGAGGTCAAACTCGATATTGACGGCGATCATGTCAAAAACGCCTATGTGACGTCACCGCTCTATCGCGGTTTCGAGCAGATTCTACACGGCAAGCCGCTGGCTGACGCCCTGGTCTATGCGCCGCGCATTTGCGGGATTTGCTCGGTGTCTCAGTCAGTCGCCGCCGCCAAAGCGCTGAGCCAAGTCGAAGGCGTCGACCCGCCGGCAAACGGGCAGCGTTCGATCAACCTCATCCATGCAACGGAAAATGTCGCCGACCACCTGACCCATTTCTATTTGTTCTTCATGCCGGATTTCGTGCGCGCGATATATCAGGACGAGCCCTGGTATTCAGGCGTGCAGGAGCGGTTCACCGCATTCAAGGGCAGTGCTCATCAGCAGGTGCTGCCGGCGCGCGCCCAGTTCATGCACGTGATGGGCATTCTCGCCGGCAAGTGGCCGCACACGCTCAGTATCCGCCCCGGTGGATCGGTACGCTCGGTCAGCAGTAGTGAATTGGTGCGGCTGTCCGGCATTCTGGCCATGTTCCGGCGGTTTCTCGAACAGACATTGTTCGGCGATGATCTGGAGCGTGTCATTGAGTTGTCATCCGCCGGGGAACTGGCCGCATGGGCGGCTGAACGGCCGCCGGCAAGCTGCGATTTCCGGCATTTCCTGCATATTTCGGACGCTCTGCGGCTTGATCAGGTCGGCCGGGCGGGAACGCGGTTCATGAGCTATGGCGCTTATGGCGGCGGCGCAGGTCCGTTGTTTGCCCGAGGGGTCTATGACCAAAGCCGTCGCCATCACCTTGACGCGGATCAGATTACCGAAGATCTCAGCCATGCCTGGTACAGCAGCGATGGTGGACCGCAACGGCCGATCCACGGCGTGACCCATCCCGACGGCGAACAGCGCGATGGTTACACCTGGTGCAAGGCGCCCCGTCTTGACGGCCGGGTTATGGAGGTCGGCGCGGTGGCCCGCCAATTGGTGGACGGCCATCCGCTGATTGTGAGCCTTGTCGAAGACCGGCCGGCCAATGTCCATGTCCGTGTGGTCGCCCGGATCCTGGAAATCGCCCGAGTGGTGGTGGCGATGGAACACTGGCTGGGCGCGGTCGATCCCGGCGAGCGATTCATCGCCCATGGCGCCACCCCGGACGAGGCCACGGGCAGGGGGCTGACGGAAGCCGCACGGGGCTCGCTCGGCCATTGGCTGACGACAAAGGGCGGTCATATCACCAATTATCAGATCGTCGCGCCGACCACCTGGAATTTTTCGCCGCGTGACGCGGCCGGCACGCCCGGCGCCCTGGAGCAGGCCTTGGTCGGTGCGCCGATCCGGCCCGGAGAAACCGAACCGGTTGCCGTTCAGCATATCGTCCGATCTTTCGATCCGTGCCTGGTGTGCACGGTACATTGATGCGGGACAGGCGGGACAATACCGTTTGTCGGCGCATCCGCGTGCGTGGCCTTGTGCAGGGCGTCGGCTTTCGCCCGCATGTATGGCATATCGCGCAGCGGTTCGGCGTCACCGGCCGTGTTCTCAATGATGGTGACGGCGTCGAAATCGCGGCCTGGTCCGGTCCGGCCGATCTGGACCGGTTCGTTGACACCCTGCGCGTCGAGGCACCGCCGCTGGCACGCATCGATGACATCTGCGTTGCCGATGGCGGCGACGGCCCGCGGCCGGAGGAATTCGTTATCGTCGAGAGTAGCCACGGCACGATCGCAACCGGTGTCGTCGCCGATGCCGCCACATGTTCTGCCTGTCTTGGGGAAATTTTCGATGCCGGCGACCGGCGGCATGATTATGCATTCGCCAACTGCACCCATTGCGGGCCGCGCCTGTCGATTATCAACGGCATTCCCTATGACCGGGCCATGACATCCATGGACGCCTTTGACATGTGCCGGGCCTGCCGGTCTGAATATGACGATCCCGCCGATCGGCGTTTTCACGCGCAGCCCAATGCCTGCCCGGATTGCGGTCCGCGCCTTTGGCTGGAAGATGACAGCGGCGAGATGGGGAGTACCGACCCGATTGCCGATGCAGCACGGCTGATTGCCAAGGGGGCAATCATCGCCATCAAGGGCATTGGCGGATTTCATCTGGCCTGTGATGCCACGGATAACGACATCGTCTACACCCTACGGAACAGAAAGAAACGCTACGCCAAACCGTTGGCCGTCATGGTCCGCGACCTGGAAATGGCCGCACGCTATTGCCGGGTGAGCAAAGACGAGGCGACCATGCTGACGGCGCCGTCTGCGTCGATCGTGCTGTTGGCGGCCGCCGGCGAGGCCGTGGCTGAAACCATTGCACCGGGCCACGACAATCTCGGCGTCATGCTGCCTTACACACCGTTGCACCACTTGCTGATGGCACGGATCGACCGCCCGATCGTGCTGACCTCCGGCAACCTGTCCGACGAACCGCAGGCCATTGATAATGAGGACGCGCGCGCGCGCCTTGCCGGCATTGCCGATTATTGGCTGTGCCACGACCGTGGCATCGTCAACAGGCTGGACGATTCTGTCGTGCGGCTCGATGCCCCCGGGCTGTCGATCCTGCGGCGCGCCCGGGGATTGGCGCCGGAACCGATCCTGTTGCACGAGGCCTTTCAAGACAGCGGACCGGTCCTTGCTATGGGCGGGGAATTGAAGTCCACGTTCTGCCTGCTGCGCGGGCGCAATGCGGTCCTGTCACAGCATATGGGCGACCTGGAAGAGGCCGCGACCCATGGCGATTTTCGCAACAATCTGGCGCTGTATCAGACGCTTTTTGCGTTCGAGCCGCGCGCAATCGTCGTGGATTCCCATCCCGATTACCTGTCGACCCAATGGGGTGTCGCCTGCGCGAAAGAAGCCGGCATTCCCGTCTTTCGGGCGCAGCACCATCACGCCCACCTTGCCGCTTGTCTTGCCGAACACGCAATCGCGCCGGACGACGACAGGTCCGTCGGTATCATCCTCGACGGTCTCGGCCTGGGCGAAGATGGCACCATTTGGGGCGGCGAGTTTCTGCTTGGCGGCTATGGCGGGTTTGAACGGG
Source organism: Rhodobiaceae bacterium (assembly GCA_965224185.1). GTDB lineage: Bacteria > Pseudomonadota > Alphaproteobacteria > Rhizobiales. The sequence continues at coordinate 4,437,492 of OZ245042.1, forward strand.
TCGGGCATTTCGATCCGGTGGCGCTGCCCGGCGGCGCAATGGCAGTGCGCGAGCCGTGGCGCAACGCCTATGCGCATTTACGCCATGCTTTTGGCGCCGATGCCCTGGATGGGCTGCAGGGCACTAAATTCGGCGCGTTGTTGCGGCGAAAACCGCTCGAAACGATCGACCGGATGATCGAACGCGGCGTCAATTCGCCGGCCTCCTCATCGGCGGGTCGATTGTTCGACGCGGTCGCGGCAATGATCGGCGTGTGCATTGAGCGGCAGGCATATGAGGGCCAGGCCGCGATGGAACTTGAAGCCCTGGCGAGACCCAGCCTGTGCGACCGGGACGGGTATCCCATTGAGCGACGGGCGCAAAATGGTCGCGTGGTGCTCACCTGGAGCATGCTGTGGCGACGCTTGCTTGCCGACCTGACGCGGGGGGTCGAGCCGGCGCTGATCGCCGCGCGGTTTCATCTGGGCCTGTGCGAAGCGATTGCCGATGCCGCCGTGCAGATCGCCGAAAACCACCAGACCCGCCGGATAATTCTGTCAGGCGGCGTGATGCAAAACCGAATTGTGCTGGAAGACTTGTTCGCCAGGCTCAAAGGCATGGACCTCGACGTCCTCGTCCACCGTCTCGTTCCCGCCAATGATGGTGGGCTGGCGCTCGGGCAATCCGCCATTGGCGCATGGCTGTCGAACAACGGACAGGCTTCAAACGCTGATTGATGCGGTCCGGCCGCAGTCACCGGACCGCGGCTAAGGGGCGATCGCTGAAAACGGCGCCGGTCTTGTTGTCTCGGCGAAGCTAATCGACCAACGCCTTGACCATGATGACTTTGTTGTTTTTCCGCTCGGTTTCACGCCAGCCAAGATGCGCATAAAGACGCACATTGTCCGGGATGTCGACATGGGTGCTCAAGGTCATTTGAGGAAGGCCTCGTCTGCGCGCCTCCAGTTCCGCATGATCGATGAGTGCCCGGCCAATGCCGGAGCCGGTCGCCGCGGGATCGACGGCGACATTGGCCAGTATGGCATGATCGGTCCGGCAAATGAGGATCAGGCCGCCGACGATCGCACGATCACGGACTGCGACCCACACAATGTCGTCCCGGATATGGTCGGCAATGCCGTCGGAGACCGCCGGCAACGCGATTGCCTTCCCGGCATAGACGGAATAGGCGGCATCAATGCACGCCGCCAATGCGGCCGAATCCGCCTTCTCGGCTCTTCGAATTGACCAGGTTGCCATGACCAAGAATTGCAGAGAGTAGCGCAAACGACAAACTGATTACGGCCTTCGAGATTGGCGCATCGGCAAATCGCGGTGGGCTGGCGGCTTTTCGGCCTGCCGACGATCGAGCGGGTGTCGCCGGGCCGCAGGCCGATGCTGCAGGTTGTTGCATGGAACGCCGAACCGGCATTTCACCAAATTGCAGGGGTGATGGGGCAGGATGAATTTCACAATAGGTCGGCACAGTCCGAATCGTCCCGCTTGCCACCCTGCGGCGCGATCGTTCGGTAGTTGCCGGGCCGGCAGGCCCTTGCCGCCCACGCATGGGTGGTCGGCGACGGCGCGGCGGATATGTCCGCGCGATGCTCCTGGTGGTCGGGCTGACGGTCTGGTTTATTGTCCGCGTTCCGGAATTTTTGGGGAAACGGCAATAGCGTGCGTTTTCGTCTTATCCTTGTTCTCGTCGTCTTTTGCGCCGCGCTCGTCACCGTTTTTGATCGCACCTATGTGGAGGCGCCGGAAATCTACGTGATCGACGGCGACACGATCCGGCTCGATAGCGGCGAGAGCATCAGGCTGGTGGGGATCGATACGCCGGAAATTCGCAATGCGGAATGCGCGTCCGAACGCGCCGCCGGACTTGCGGCGAAGGACCGGCTGCGTCAGCTTGTCGATGGTGCGGCGGTGATCCGGCTGGAGCGCCGTTGGCGTGACAAATATGGCCGCACGCTGGCGATATTGACCATCGACGGTCGCGACGCGGCCAGGCTGTTGGTGGCCGAAGGGCACGGGCGGGTTTATCGCGGGCGCAAGCGATCGTCGTGGTGCACCGGTGTGCGGTAGCCGTCCGGTGGTGCCGCCGTGCAATCCGCCTGCTGACGTTGCCGCGGATCCGCGCTAAGATGGCCGTGTCGGATTCGGAGTACGGCGTGTGAAACCGCTTGCATTGTCATTGATTGCCATGATTGCCGCGACCATTTCAGGGATGGCGGCCGATCGGCCGGATAATTTCGAGGTGCCGGATGATCCGCCATCCGAGATCACGGTTATGATTCCCGATCCCCTGGACGGTTTCGATCGCTATTTCCTGGCGCCGGGACCGTTTTATAACTTTTCCTGCGGCGATCTTTGGTACTTGCGCAACAGGATCTATTACCTGTCGGGCTATTGCTTTCATTCCGGTCCGGCGCGGCGGCGATTCGGTAACGAATATTGCGTCAGCCAGCGCAGCACTGTTCTCAATCGCTATGCGCGCATGAATTCGATCATGATCGAGCGGGTCAGGCGGGCGCGGGGCTGCCTGTAGCGACTTCATCGCGGCATATTCTTTCACAATAGGATTTTTCCTTGGTCGCCGCATGGCGGCGGGCTACACCTTCACCCGATCGATCGGTTCGAACGGGGGCTCAATTGCCTGACGCCTACGACATTGCGGAAAACGCAGCGGCCTCGCCGGCGCCGGACATGCGGGACGATGACGACCGCATCGCGCAGGACTTTCTGGCTGCGGTCGAAACGGCGATCGACACCGACGATATCGATGCGCTGAAAGCGCTGACCGTCGACCTACATGAAGCCGATCTCGGCGATCTCATCGAGGCGCTGTCCCGGGACGAGCAGACGCGCCTGGTCGCCATGCTGGGCGGTGAATTCGATTTCACCGCGCTGACCGAAATCGACGAGGCGCTTCGCGTGCGCCTTCTGGAAGCGATGCCGCCGGAAGCCGTTGCCGAGGGTGTGCGCGACCTGGAATCCGACGATGCGGTTTCCATCCTTGAAGATCTCGACGATCCGGAAAAGGAAGCAATTCTGGAGCAGTTGCCGGTGGCGGAACAGATGCCGATCCGCCGGGCGCTCGACTATCCGGAGGATTCCGCCGGGCGGCTGATCCAGTCCGACTTCATCGCGGTGCCGACCTTTTGGACCGTCGGCCAGACCATAGACTACATGCGCGAGGCGGAGGACCTGCCGGACGAATTTTACGAAATCTATGTCATCGATCCCGGATTCCGCCTGGTGGGCAGCGTGCCCTTGGACCGCATTCTGCGCACGGGTCGGCCGCGCAAGATCATCGATATCACCAATGAAGAAACCTACCGCATCGCCGCCGACGATGATCAGGAGGAGGTGGCGCGCCTGTTCGAGCGGTATAACCTTCTGTCCGCCGCGGTCACCGACGATGCCGGCCGGCTGGTCGGCGTGATCACCATCGACGATATCGTCGACGTCATCCAGGAGGAGGCGGAGGAGGATATCATGCGGCTGGGCGGCGTCGGGGACGAGGAAATCTCCGACAGGGTGGTCGACACGGCGCGGTCGCGATTCACCTGGCTGTTCGTCAACCTGATCACGGCGGTGTTGGCGTCGCTGGTGATCGGCCTGTTCGATGCGACGATCGAGCAGATGGTGGCGCTGGCGGTGTTGATGCCGATCGTTGCCTCCATGGGTGGCAATGCGGGCACGCAGACGATGACGGTCGCGGTGCGGGCCCTGGCGACCCGGGACCTGGACACGCACAATTTCGGGCGGGTCGTCGGCCGTGAAGTGTTGGTGTCGGTGATCAATGGGGCGGCCTTGGCGGTCATCGTCGGGATCGTCGCCTATGGCTGGTTCGGCAGTGTGGATCTGGGATTGGTGATCGCGCTGGCGATGGTCATCAATCTCTTGTTTGCCGGTCTATCGGGCATCCTGATCCCGGTGGGCCTGGAAAAGCTTGACATCGACCCGGCGATCGCCTCCTCGGTCTTTGTCACCACGGTAACCGACGTTATCGGATTCTTTGCGTTTCTTGGATTGTCCGGCTGGTGGTTCGGGTTATTGTAGGCAGGCATCCTGAGCAAACCGGTTCGGGTCGTGCCGACAAGGCGGTCGCAGAGTTCAAGCCACAATAGACGGCTAGTGATCCCAGTCTCGGCGCGCCCCCTTTGAACCTTTTGCGCCGTCGCGAGACCAATAACAATATCCAGCTTTGCGCCCAGGGCATACGGGGTGAACGAAGACGGATTAGAAGAATCAATAAAGGAGTTTCCGATGACACCCGAACCGAATTCGAAATCCCTGCATTTGGCATCCCTGTTGGCGATCGGTTTCGCGATTACCGCCGCGCAGCCGGTGCTAGCCGATCCGTCGCTCGATTGCGTCGGTTATGCGAACAAGGCGATCCAGCAGGTCAACAAGGCCAAGGCCAATGGCTGCGGGTTTACCGGTCCGCGCTGGACGCCGAATGCCAATGCCCATGTGGTGTGGTGTCTGCTGCCGACGACCAACCAGGCGCATCTCAACAACGAACGGGCGGCGCGCAATGCGCAGATCAATCAATGTACCGGTGCCGGCAAGACCACTTTCTGCAACGATTATGCGCAGCGCGCGGTCAATCAGCAAAGCAAGAACAAACAGAGTGGTTGCGGTTTCAAGGGCGCGCGGTGGCAGCTCAACTACCAGAACCACTTCAATTGGTGCATGAAGGTCTCCAAGGCCAAAGCCAATGGCGAGCGCAATGCGCGCAAGAAACAGCTCAGTCAGTGCACCGGCGGCGGTGGCGGCAGCAAGGCGAGCTTCTGCAACACCTATGCCCAGAAGGCCGTCAACCAGCAAAACGCCAACCTGACCCGCAATTGCGGTTTCAAGGGTGCGCGGTGGCAGCTCAACTACCAGAACCACCGCAATTGGTGCATGAAGGTCTCCAAGGCCCAGGCCAACGGAGAGCGCAATGCCCGGATCCAGCAGCTCAATAGCTGCCCGTAGGGGAGTAATACCAAAGGCGGTGACTTTTGACCCATTTGACCGGGATTGATTTGGTCTCCTGACGGCCATGCGGTTCGCGCGGTGGTGCTGGCGTACCATAAGCGGAGCGCATGGCCGTCAGGAGGCCAAAGCAACCCGGCCTTCGGTGGGCCATATCGGCCCGTCGGACGGCGTTGCGTCGCTTGCCCGATAGCCGGTATCGCGCTTCGCGACGCGCCTTGCCGACGAACCGATCCCCGATCGGGGTCGAGGACAGGTCTGGCCCATCAAATGGGTTAAAAGTCACCGCCCTTGGTATAACCAACAACGACACGCCGGCTTCTGGATCGGGGCCGGCGTAATTTGTGTAGACCTGCCGGGTGGGTTGCGATTACATCGCTCTGCTCATACCGTTGGTATCATTCCTTCTCACCTGCCTCTGCCGGATGCGCGCGGGACCGCTTTCGGCCGACCAATAAAGGATCCGCTCACGGTGCTTTCCGGCAAGGTCAAAACTCTGGATGACACGGGCCAAAACAACAAGATTTCCGTCGGGCGCCGCAGTTCGATCAACCGGATCACGGTGTCGGGGAACAATAACCGCATCGCGATTGGGCGGGATTGCATCTTTCTCGGGCGGATCGTGATCCGGGCCGATGGATGTACGTTGCGCCTGGGCAACAATGTGACCGCACGCAATGTGGTGATTTCCATGCAGGAGACCGGCAAGATCACCATCGGCAATGACTGCATGTTTTCAACCCAGATCCATATGGATGTGAGCGACATGCATTCGATATTGGATGCGCGGACCGGCGCGCGCATCAATCCACCGCAGGATATCGTGATCGGCGATCACGTCTGGGTAGGGGCCCGGGTCTTTATCTGCAAGGGCAGCACGATCGGCAGCGGCAGCGTGATCGGCGCCATGGCATTGGTGACCGGCACGATACCGGAAAACGTGCTCGCGGCCGGTAATCCGGCGACCGTGATCCGCGAAGGAGTGGATTGGGACCGGCGCCTCTTGTGATCGGCACTGGCGGCCGGGATTGGGCGCGCGCAAACAAAAGAGGCGAGAAGTTGCCTTCTCGCCTCCCTGCATCGGATTCGCTGATCGATTTTGCCGTTAGCCCGAAAGCGCACTGCAATACCAATGCCAATCCTGATGATCCAAAACAAACACCGCAGGGCTTGTCTTGAATTTCGTCCCGCCCCAATCCGGAGATTGAAACCAGACCACCGGTTCAACGGTTTACCCGCCGTTGAGGGCAATCGGCCCGACGCCATTCCGTTTTACGGGTCCGGCCCCGAGGGACTTCCGGCTCGGCGGGTGTCCAGGTCCGAAGGACCCTTCTCCCAAGTCCGACCGAAATGCCGGTCTTCACATCTCCTGAGCCATCGGAGACAACCGACATCCGATGACTTGAAGCCTAGGAGAAAAGGCGGGAGGGGCCAAGCGAAAAGGCGGGGGGAGCCGCGGAAAACAGGCATCGCGCCTGTGGATTACGGGGAAATCGGTGATAACCCCAAGGTAATTTTTACCGATTGTTTCAACGATCGGTTTTTACCGCGATGGCGGCCGGATCAGCGGGCGCAATTCGGACTTAGAGGCATTCAAAACAGACGTGATCGGCGGCGTTCTCGGACCGGGCCGAACAGTCCGCGCACTACTTCCAAACCGCCGTATTAGCCCAACTGCGTTATTTTACGTGCGAACGCGGTCGGGCGGGCGAGAAGTACCAGGAGCGGCCGTACCGGCTTTGGTATAAGCCGTCGTGTTCCTTATGTCCGGCCAGCCAGCAATTTGATACCGGCAAGGGTAAAAAAGGCGCCCAAAGTCGCTTGGATGATGCGACGTGCGCGCCCGTAAATGCGAACCATGAAAGGCGTCGAGAATGCGACCGCATACATCACATGGATGACAATCGATAGGAAGAATGTTCCTAAAACTATTGCCGCGCCAACCCAAAACGGAGCGCCATCCCGCAGTCCCAACGATATAATGGCGATCCATGCCAACGCGGCCTTTGGATTGGTCATCTGAATGATGTAGCCGCGCGTCATATATCCAATCGGGGTACGCCGGCCTCCGGCAAGTTCCTTTGCTTCAATATCCTGCCTGGATGCCGCAAATCTAAATGCCTTGAAGGCCAGCCACAAAAGGTACAGGCCACCCAAAACTTTGATAACAAACAATGCCGCAGCATAACTGCTGATGATTGCCGACAGACCGATAATCGTCAACACAGCCCAGGTAAAGGACCCTGTTGCAACGCCGAGCGCAAGTGCGACACCCGAAGGTCGACCGACAGCCATCGATGTTCCCATCACCGCGAGAATGTTCGGTCCCGGACTGGCAATTGCCAACAAAAATGCTGAGTATGCGAGCAATATTCCTGGCATATAGATTGAGACATCATGCATTGGTGACTCCGAAACGAACCATAAATGTTCATATATTGTTCCATGAACGGGTAAGCGAAGCAAGTCACTACGCTACAACCGCAAGGGGGCTCCTTCCCACCATCGCCATGACCTCACGGACTGGCAGTGCCGGGCCAATCATCCCCGTCATTGTGCTGTCAGGCCAATCCAAATGCGGCGGGCGCAAGATGGCGGCTCTTTTGTGGTGAACTGTCGATATCCCATTGCCTAAATATCAGGTATGCGCGGCCCATTGTCCCCGACAAGGACGTGCATATGCCGTTTCGACGGGCTTTCCGATCCGCACGTGCTGCGAATGGGTCATTCCATGCCGGTTCGACCTGTTTCCAGCCGGCTCCACCGCCCTTGGTGTTAATTGCCGAACCCGCGCCCGGCGCCGGCTTTCGCCTTAGGCCCGGGCGGTCGGCCGGCTCGTTACCCGCGCCCACCATGCGGTCAGGTTTTCCAGGTCTTTTGGGATCGGCAGGTCGAGGGCCGCCTTGCCCATCAGCAAGCCGCATTGGGCGGCGATGTCGGCAACCGTATAGGCGTTTGCGGCGATGTAATCGCGGCCGGCGATTTCCTTATCCAGCCAGGCCATGCGCTGGGTCACGTGACCGCGGCAACAATCGGCCCATTCGGGCACCTGCGTCACGCGGCCTTTCCACATGGGATGGGTATGGGTGAAGATGGCGATTATCGGGAGCAGGATTTCCAGTTCCATGCGTCGGTGCCACATCTCCACCCTGGCCTGATCGAGCGGATCGGTGCCGAAAAGCGGCGGCTCTGGGTGGAGCGCTTCCAGATAGCGGCAGATGGCGATGGATTCGGCAATGCAGGTCCCGTCATCCAGTTCCAGGACCGGCATTTTGCCGAGGGAGTTTTTGGCGAGATAACCCGGCGTGGCATTCTCGCCGGCCATCATGTCGACCGGCACCAGCGGAATATCGAGGCCCTTTTCGGCGAGAAAGATGCGCACCCGGCGGGCATTCGGCGAGGCGGCGAGGTCGTAAATTTTCATGGGGTAAAGTCCTGTGCGCGGGAGCGGCGGGTGGCGGCCGATAATCACGGCTGCCACTATTTGCTGGTCGACCTGGCTTGGCAAGCGCCAACCGGCCGATATTTCGCAGTGAATAGGAGCGGTTTCGACCACAGGCGCACCATATAGATTTATATAAGATATTGAAAAAATTACAAAAAATATATCTGCTTGACTTTTACGTAAAATGTCAATAAACCGGGCAATCTGGAACAAGCCAAACCGCTTATTGGTAAGCTCGCCATGCGCGCCTTCTATACGATCACCGAGTTGACCCGGGAGTTCGGGATATCCACCCGCACCTTGCGGTTTTACGAGGCCGAGGGACTGTTGAAGCCGGTGCGGCGCGGTCGCCAGCGGCTTTATCGCGCGTCCGACCGGACCAAGGTCAAACTGATCCTGCGCGGCAAGCGGCTCGGATTCTCCTTGAGCGAAATCCGCGAGATCATCTCCATGTATCGCTCGACGCCGGGGGAGGCGGGGCAGTTGCGGCATCTGATCGACAAGATCGAGCGGCGCCGGGCGGATCTGCGGCAGAAACAGCGGGATATCGTGGTTACCCTGGCGGAACTCGATACCGTGGAACAAGGCTGCCTGGACCGGCTTGCGCAGATGGGGGAAAAGCCGTGAGCGGATTTGTCGTCCGCGATCCAGACTTTGCTGCCCGGGTCACCGCATCCTTCCACGAGCAGCCTTTCATGCATCATATCGGCGCGGAACTGATCCATGTGGCGCCCGGTGAAACCGATATCCGCATCGATCATCACCGTAACCTGTTGCAGCAGCACGGCTATTTCCATGGCGGGATCACCGGCACCATCGCCGACAATGCGGCGGGTTTCGCGGCGACCAGCTTGTTCGATGCCCGGTCGGAGCCGTTGACCGTGGAGTTCAAGATCAGCCTGGTTGCGCCGGCGCGCGGCGATGCCTTGATCGCGCGGGGCCGGGTCATCAAATCCGGGCGGACGCTGACCACCTGCCGGTCGGACGTCTTCGGGCTGGCCGATGACGCGGAGACGCTGGTGGCGACCGGGCTCGTCACCATCATGCGCTTGGAAGGGCTGAGCGACCGGATATCGTCGGGCGATTAGGGCGTCGGCGGACATAGGAATTGGACACGATTTCGGACGAGACCGAGAGGATATAAGCCATGCTTCGCAACGCGCTTCCCGCCTTCAACTTCAATCTGGGCGAAACCGCCGACATGCTGCGCGACACGGTGCGCAGCTATGCGGAGGACAATATCGCGCCGCTTGCCGACCGGATCGACCGGGAAGACTGGTTTCCGCGGGAGGAATTGTGGCCGGCCATGGGGGATCTCGGCCTGCACGGCATCACTGTGGAGGAGGAATGGGGCGGCTCCGGGCTCGGCTATCTGGAACATTGCGTGGCGATGGAGGAAGTGAGCCGCGCCTCCGGGTCGATCGGTCTCTCCTATGGCGCCCATTCGAATTTATGCGTCAATCAGCTCCGCCGCTGGGGCAATGACGACCAGAAGACCCGCTATCTGGGCAAATTGATCTCCGGCGAGCATCTGGGCGCGCTGGCCATGTCGGAGCCGGGCGCCGGGTCGGATGTGGTGTCGATGAAGCTGAAGGCGGAAAAACGCGGCGACCTTTATGTCCTGAACGGCTCGAAAATGTGGATCACCAACGGGCCGTCGGCCGACACCATGATCATCTATGCCAAGACCGATCCGGATGCCGGCCCGCGCGGTATCACCGCCTTCCTGGTCGAAAGCGGCTTTGAGGGCTTTTCCGTGGCGCAAAAGCTCGACAAGCTCGGCATGCGCGGCTCGGAGACCGGCGAGCTGGTTTTTGAGAATTGCGAGGTACCGGAGGAAAACGTGCTCGGCGAGGTGGGCAAGGGGGTGAACGTCCTGATGTCCGGCCTCGATTATGAGCGCGCGGTTCTGGCGGCCGGCTCCATCGGCATCATGCAGGCGGCGATGGATATCGTCATGCCTTATGTCCACGAGCGCCAGCAATTCGGCAAACCGATCGGCACGTTCCAGCTCATGCAGGGCAAGATCGCCGACATGTATGTGACGATGAATGCAAGCCGCGCCTATGTCTACGCGGTGGCCCAGGCCTGCGATCGCGGCGAGACCACCCGCGAAGACGCCGCCGGCGCCATCCTCTATGCCGGCGAGGCGGCGACAAAGATCGCCCTGGACGCCATCCAATGTCTCGGCGGCATGGGCTATATCAACGAAAGCCCGACCGGGCGGCTGCTCAGGGATGCCAAGCTCTACGAGATTGGGGCCGGGACCTCGGAGGTGCGGCGCATGCTGATTGGGCGGGAATTGTTTGAGAAGTCGGGGTGAGGGGGGCCTGGTCGTTTTCGCTGACCAGCCCCAGCCCGATCGCGATCTACGCCCGCACCAGATCGGCCATTGGCACCAGGTCGCTTGAATCCGGGAATACGTCGGCGTTCAGGGATTGGGTGGAGATTTTCAGGTGGTCCTGGGCCAGGCCCTTGAACAGGGTGCGGATATCGGTGGTGATGGCCAGATCGCGGCCGTCGAGCAAATTGTTGTTCGCCAGGCCCGGCCAATCGGCGATTACCCGGCCGCCATTGACATTGCCGCCGGCCAGGAAGGCGGCTGTTCCGGAGCCGTGGTCGGTGCCGCCGGAGCCGTTGAAGCGGGCGGTGCGGCCGAATTCGGTGACCAGGGCCACGATTGTGCGGTCCCAATTGCTTCCAAGGGACTTCTTCAAGGCCAGTACGCCGGACGCCAGGTTATCCATATTGATCGCCAGATCGCCTGTGAGGACACCCTGCTTGGCGTGTGAATCCCATCCGCCCAGTTCCATGACGGCGGTATTCGGGCCAGTTTCCATGTTGATGATGCGACCAAGGTCGGAAAAGACGTCGCTTGCGTTTCGTGCGGACGCAAACTGAATGCCCATATTGGGCGCGTGGGGGTCTCCGGAGCCTGAATTGTCGCCGCTGACGATCCGGCGTAGGGCCATTCCCTGGCGATATGAGGGCCCGAGGATATCGTCTGCCTCATAATGCGCATGGAGATCCCATAGAAAATTACCGGCATTGTCCGGCGGATTGAGCCGGCTTGGATGCCATGTCATCGGTGCCTTGTCGCCGCGCAGAACGAGGGGGATTCCCGGCGCGACCGCCAGGGCATTGTTGCGACCGCCGGTCAGGGTCATCGCTCTTGCCAGCCATCCGCCGCTGGTGCCGGTCGGGCGGTTCAAGCCGATTTCCAGAACCTCCTGAGCGGCGAAATGCGACCGCGTGCTGTAGGGAATCCCAAGGGCGTGAACGACCAGCAATTCATTGGCGGTCCACAGGGACTGCCAGTCGGACAAGGCAGGGGGCAGGCCGTAAAATCCGTCGAGATCGGTGAGGTCGGCCGCATTGAAGGCATTGTTGCCGCGAAGACCCGCATAATTCGGATCTCCATGGGGGACCGCGGAAACCAGGCCGTCGAGACCGCCCCGCAAAATTACCAGAATGAAGATATTGTCCGAAGCGGATTGAGCAAAACTGACGCCGGGAAGGGCGGCGGCCAGGCCAAATCCCGCGCTGCCATGAAGTATATCTCGCCTTGTCAAGGTCATATTCATTTGGATAATCCCTTGTAGTTCGAACAAAATTCGATGAGTAGAAATATTAAATTATGATTTTTAAATAAATCCGCAATTTGCTGAATCTATTACTTGCGCCATTGGAAATCCGGACTGGCAATCAGCAGAGACAAAGCCTGATTCCAAATCCGTTGATTGATGTCGGCAAGAAGATCGACTTTCAAGCCGCCGCCAAGGAGATCACCGGCGAGAGACGCGACATCGATCGTCTGATCAATGTATGCGGGCAGGCGGCGCGCGAACTCCGCCCGTTGCATGAAGGCGCTTGCGTGATTCCAGTCTGAGGCGGTATCGGGCCATCCGGCCGGCGACGGTGCCGTCCAATTGCCTTGTCCCATCTCGCGGACCATGGCGTAGGATACGTCGCCGTAGATTCCGCCATCCCGCAAGCGGTCGATGCCTACACCTCGAAGTGCCGACACGACGAATTCCAGCGGGGTTTTGAGTTTGCGTGCGCGGTCATCCCAGGTCGCGTCGTGGTTTATGAGCGCTTCGGCGAGCTTTTTGAGATCACCGCCGAATTTGCCGAATATATGCGCAAGATAGTCGACCAGATCGTCCGGCGGCGTATCGGATACGAAATGCGTGGCAATCTTGCGCGCAATAAACCTGGCAGTGGCCGGGTGCGTGATGATGATTTCGAGTGCGTCCCGGGTCTCATAACGTCCGGAATCGCCAATTGTTTCCCCGAGCAGGGTTTTTGAGCCGGGCTCGTGGATGTTGTCGTAGAAAAACGCGCCATAGGGACGAAAGAGTTTCGGCTCGGTGTCGATTGTCCAGCCGGTCAGGATTTTTGCCAGTTCAATGATATCGTCCTGGGAATACCCGCCATCGACCCCCATCGTATGGAGTTCCAGCAATTCGCGCGCATAATTCTCATTCAGTCCGTAGCCCCGTTTGCCGATCGCGGAATTCGGTCCGATCGATCGGGCATTGTCGAGATAGTCCAGCATTGCCGGATGGGTTGCACTGCCAAGCAGCAATTGTCGGATATTGCCGAATGCATGCTTGCGGATGACATCGCGCTCGTAGGATTCGGCCAGAATATGGCCGGAGACAGACAGATGATTGGACCAGAAAATTACCCAGCGCTCGGCAAATGGCGTATCGGTTTCGATATGCCGAGCCATCCTTGTTCTGTTCTCGCTGTCGTAAATCAGGCCGGTCGGGTCGATTGCGTTCTTGACGTAGTTCCACACATTTTGCGTACCCTCGGGCATGGCCTCCAGCGCGGCAATCACGCGTTCTTTCGTGAAGCCGATCGGCGGCGGATCCATCTGCGTGGCATCGGAATTGATCTGAGCCAGTATCCAGCCTCTGGGGTCGGAACCGATCTGGGTTACCTCCCCAGGTCTGGCCCCCAAACCCAGGCGATTTAGGGCGCTATAGGCTTCGGATCCCATCAATATACTCCAAATATACAATTGGAACTATGAGTGAAAATTGTGAAATACAGTAAAATTATTTCGCAATAGTAGATAAAATTTATTTATCTGTAATTTAAATTTCTATTTATAGCTATTTACTTACGTAAAGATCAGCCGCTATCGGTTATCTTGCATCAAGTGAATTTATTCCAAAGTCGATTTACTAGTTAACCTTTACAGATAAGCTTAACGGCATCGGGAATTCGATTGGTCAACGGTGGGTCATGACCGTCCACCGGTCGCGTCAACAGGTCCCAGCCGCCGCCCGGCATTCTCTATGAAAATTGGATTGGCGCGCACCGGACGGATCCGGTCGTCCCGGAGTCTGATTGCCGGCGCATCGCAACGCGGGCGCGGTTCGCTGCGCCGCTATCGTATCGGCGCATGCCTGTCCCAGAACGCGACCGCATTCTCGTAAGCCCCGCGGTCGATCGGGACGCCCGAACCACCCTCGGCGCGGCCCAGGCCGTTGCGCATTTGTGTGATCGGCGGCATGGGCGGTTCGACGGGCTCCAGCGTGGCGATGATGGAAACGATGCCCCAGTCGCAATCGGGCGGCGGATCATTGTCCGGGCCATCGGCGGCTTCGGCGTCCAGTTGGGCCTTGGAATAGAGGATGACGTCCAGATACGCGGCGGGCGGTGCGTCCAGGCCCTCGAACCAGCGCTCCAGCACCGCCAGTTCGCCGTCACGACGGGCGACATAGCCGCTTTTCAGGAGCGCGCGATTGGCATCGGTGATCGGCGCGAAGGCACAGCGGGTTGGCGTATCGTTCGTTAAAAACAGGTGTTTGCAAAAGGGGGCGTAGCCGTCCACCAGCGCCGCGCCGGCGGCAAGCGCGTCGTTGCAGCGGGCAACCAGGTCTTCAGGCGACAGGCCGATGATGGTGGTGCCGCTGGCGCCTTCCTCAAAATTGCGCCGGGCAAAGTCGGTGAGCGCGATTGTCGTCATGGCATCTGTAATCCCGGGCGATGTCTGTGAGCACCGGTTTATGGGCGAAGCGGAGGGTCGCCGCAAGTTGGCGGAAGTTGGTCGGCATCCTGGCGCCTGTCGGCACGCCCTTGTGAAGGACGTGGATATTGGCGGAAGGCCAACTGCAATCGTCATGCCCCGGCCATGACCGGGGCATCCAGTAATCAAAGTGTTCGGTGTTCGATATTTCGCGCTATGCCATTGTTAGTAAAGAAAAACGCGTCGTTTGTTAGAGTGCCCGGTCAAGCCGGGCAAGGACAAAAGAACTGGCCGGACCTGCAATCATCATTGTGTATACGCGGTATGACTTGCCGCTAAGCGGTGCCCGGGATGACGCTGAGATCGGTGGTCGGGACGGTCCGATACCGGATAGTCCGGTCGGCTGACCGCCTAACTGCGCACCAAATCCCGCAACGGCGCGATGGCCGCCGAATCGGGGAACACCTTTGTATTGAGGTCGTGTTTGGACACTTTCAGGTGTTCATGGGCGATGCCCTTGAACAGGGCGCGGATGTCGAGGGTCACCGCGAGGTCGCGTTCTTCGAAGAGTTTGCGCCTGGCAAGGCCCGGCCAATCGGCGATCACGCGGCGGCCATTGACGTTGCCGCCGACCAAATAGGCGGCCATGCCGGTGCCGTGATCGGTGCCGGCGGAGCCGTTGAACTCCACGGTGCGGCCGAATTCGGTGGCGATTGTGACCACCGTGTTCGACCAGGTGCTACCGAGCGTTTCCTTTAGCGCCAGAATGCCTTCCGCCAGATTGGTCATCAGGTCGGCCAGTGCGCCGGTTTTGACACCCTGCACGGAGTGGGTGTCCCAACTGCCGAGCTCCATCACCGCAGTGTTTGGGCCGCTGCCGGTATTGATGATGCGGGCCAGGTCGGAGAATACGCTTGCCGCCTCCTGGGGCGAAGAAAAACGCAGACCGCGGTCGGGATGACCCATCATGGTCTCGGCTTCGGGGGCGGTGGTGGTGCTGGAGACCACGCTCCGCAGGTCCATGCCCTTGCGATAGACCGGCCCGAGTACCGGGTCCCGCTTATAGAAGCCGTCGAGTTGTTGCATGTATTCCCCGGCATGCTCGGGCGGATAGACCCAACTGGGATACCAGGTCATGGGCGGCGTGGCGCCGCGCAGCACCAGCGGCAGACCGGGGGTGACCGCCAGTGCCTCGCCGGACGCGCCGGTGGCGTTCAGCGCCCGCGCCATCCAGCCGCCGCTATTGCCCTTCGGCCGGTCGGAACCGATTTCGAGCACCTCCTGGGCGTCGAAATGCGACCGCGAGCTAAACGGATTGCCGAGTGCGTGGACAATCAGCAGCTCGCGGTCCTTCCACAGCGGCCGCCACTTGCGGAGTGCCGGCGGCAGGCCGTAGAAATCATCGAGATTGGTGAGGTCGGCCGTGTTGAAGGCATTGGTGCCGCGCATCTTGGCATAATGGGGGTCGCCGAAGGGGACGGCCGCGACCAGGCCATCGAGGCCGCCGCGCAGAATAATGAAAATGAAGACGGTGTCCGTGGCCGATTGCGCCAGGCTGATACCGGGCAGGGCGCTGGCCATGGCAAGACCGGCGCCGCCGCGCAGCAAATCCCGTCTGTTGGGGGTATATATCATCGAAATTCCTCTCCGTGGGATGCCGTGGGCGGCCGGTTAAGGCATTTGGAACTGCGCATGATTAGCGCCGCCATTGAAAGTCCGGGCTGGCGAATAGCAGGGACAGGCCCGGCTGCCATTCGGCCTGCTTGATGGCGCGACGCACCTTGCGGTCAATGCGGTCGCCGAGCAGGCGGCGGGCCAGGCGCGGCACATTGATCTTGCGCTCGACATAATAGGAAAGCCAGCGGGCCACCTCCGCGCGCTGCATCAGCGTGTTGGCGTGGTTCCAATCAGATGTCGTGTCGGGCCATCCGATCGGCTGGGGCGCCGACCAAAGGCCCTGGCCCATTTCGCGTGTCACGCCGTAGAACCGATCGTCGAAAATGCTGTCGGCCTTGAAGCGATCCGGGCCGATGCCGCGCACCAGTGAGACCATGAAGTCGTGGGGGGTCTTGAACTTCGCGGCGTCCGGATCCCACGTGGCGTTGTGCTTGACCAGGGCCCGGGCCATGGCTGCCAGATCGCCGTCCCGTTTCTGGAACACGTCGGCCAGGTGCCGGACGAGTTTGCGCGGCGGCTTGTCGGATACGAAATGACGGGCGATTTTGGTGGCCAGAAATTCCGCTGTTGCCGGTTGTGTCACCAGAACATCGAGGGCCTTGTCGAGCTCCCGGCGTCCGGATTCACGAATTTTCTTGCCCAACAGCTTCTTCGCGCCGGGCTCGTGGCCTTCGGTGCGGAAATATTCGCCGTAGGACCGGCGCGCATTCGGCGTCCAGTCGATGGTCCAGCCCGTCAGGATCTTCGCCAACTCGATGATATCGGTCAGCGTGTAGCCGCCATTGACCCCGAGCGTGTGCAGTTCCATCAATTCGCGGGCATAGTTTTCGTTGAGCCCATAGCCCCATTGGCCAATATGGGAATTCGGGCCGAATGACCGGGCATTGTCGAGATAGTTGAGCATCGCGTGATGGGTGGCGCTGGCATGCAGCAAGTCACGGATATTGCCGAAGGCATGGGTGCGGATCACGTCACGGTCGTAAGCTTCCGCCAATTGGGTGCCGCTGACGGTCAGGTGGTTGGACCAGAAGCCGACCCAGCGTTCGGCAAAGGGGGTGTCGGTGCGCGCCTGGTGGCGCATGAGCGCCTCGCGCTCGGCCGTCCACATTTTCGATTTCGGATCGATTCTGTCGCGGATATAGCCCCACACATCCTCGGTGCCCTTGGGCATGTCTTCCAACACCGCGGTCACTCGTTCCCGGGTCAGACCGGTTTTCGGCGGCTTTATTTTCAAGGCGCCGGGTTTGATCTGAGCCAGGACCCAGCCGCGCGGATCGGCGCCAATCTCACTGACATCGCCGGGCCGTGCCCCAAGTCCCAGACGGTTCAATGCGCTAAAGGCTTCAGTGGACATGGATAGGCTCCAAAACGGTTTGAGGCGGCCCTGGGGCCGTGTGAAATAACTTCGCCGCACGGAATCGCTCGGCCGGGTTTTCCCGACCGTCTGGCAGTGACACCGATCGTTAGAGTGGAAGTGTAAAAAGGGCTTTATTTCGGGTCCGAACAGGCGGCAATCAGCGCTTAATTCGCCTGCAATGCCCACCAATCCGTTACCTGGAAAGCTAAAATTTTATCGATGTCTGGTTTTGACGAATTCGGGCTGTTCGCACCGCATCTGAGACGGTATAGGAAATTCGATTGACTGTACCTTGGTACCAGGGTACATTTTTCTATGAAATGAAATGGTGACTTCGGTCAGGACGGAACCGGTTTCGGCAGGAAAGGACGATGCATGGCTTCTGAAAGAACAACCATCACCCGCGTGCAGACCGGGGTGCGGATTGAAAAGCGCATCTTGAAAGTCCTGAAGGCCGTTGCCCAGCACAAGGATCTGACCCTGGGTGATCTCCTGGAGGGCATCGTGCTTCACGCTTTCGAGGGCAAATGCGCCTTCGGGCCGGAAACTTTAAAGACTATCGCCGAGGCGAAGACGCTTTACGGCCTGGACCTGACGGCCAGGGACAGCCACCTGATGGAGGAGATCAACGGGGAGGGTGCGCAATGACGATCCGCATCGACCCGCCCTATCGGTGCAAGCAACAAGCGACCCTGTCGTTGGCCCGCGACGCGGATGCGGTGTTCAGGCTGATGTGTCCGGTCGCCGAACATGAGTGGGTCGACGGCTGGGAGACCCGGACCATCATCACCGAAAGCGGCCTTGTGGAGACGGACTGCCTGTTCGTCACCCCCGGCGCGCCGGCGGATGCAATATGGGTGACGGCCGATCACGATCCGGCGGCCCGGCGGCTCAGGCTCTACAAGATCGTGCCGGAGCGGACCGTGTCGCGGATCGATATCGCTGTCGATCTTGAGGCAACCGGGTGCACGGCCCATATCGCGTATGAATTGACCGCGCTCGGCGAAGGTGGCCGGGCGGACATCGATGCCCATGATGCGGAGACATTCTCCGCGCGGATGCAATCCTGGCAGGCAGCGATCGAGCGCCATCTCGATTAACCGGTATTGCTGCCTTCGGTGTCCGATCCGGAATTTCGAAATTGCCGTATGATGGAATTGCGCGGAGGAAATCAGCCTTTGCCGGGTCGATCGTCTTGAAGTTTGCGCGTTAATTCGCATATGCCAGATAGGCAGAAACCGGAATTCGCCAACATGTCCGCATCCGTCAAACGTCGGCTGACCTGCGTATTGTGCGCAGACGTGCAGAGCTATTCGCGGCTGATGGAAGCCGACGAGACCGGAACGCTGGAAACGCTGCGCCGCTACCGCCAGGCGATGCAAAAGCTCGTCGAACGTCATGGCGGCCGGGTCGTCAATACCTGGGGCGATGCGGTTATCGTCGAGTTTTCAAGCGTTGTGGAAGCCGTGCAATGCGCGATTGAAATCCAGCGCGAACTGGCGGACCTGAACTCCGATCTTGCCGAGGACCATCGCATGCGCTTCCGCATCGGCGTCAATCTCGGCGATATCATGATCGACGGCGACGATATTTACGGCGAGGGGGTGAACATCGCCGCCCGCCTGCAGGAATTGGCGGAGCCGGGCGGCATTCTGATCTCGCGTTCCGTCTTTGAGCAGGTGCACAACAAGGTGGCAATCGGCTTCGACTATCTGGGCGAGCAGATGGTGAAGAATGTCAGCGAGGCCGTGCCGAGTTACCGCGTCCGCCTGGACGGCCGCAATGAGCCGTTCGTTCAGCCGGCTGCCGAACCAACGGACAACAAATCGGAAGACCCGCCGCGGCCGGACCCCGCAGCCGGCGCCGGCGATCGGCCCGATCAGATCCAGGCGGCCTGGGCGTGGTTCACCCGGTTGCCGAAGCCGGTCGGCCGGTCGGTGGCCGCGATCGGATTTTTCTTCCTGATCAATCTGTTTGCCGGATTTCACACCGTCTGGTTCATCTGGCCGTCGCTGCCGCTCATCCTGTTCATTCTCATGTATTATCTGCGGTCGAAAAAGGATGAGGCCGGCGAAGCCCGATAGGCTGATGGCTGATTTCACATCCGTTCATGCGCTGAGCATCGACCGCTGGGACGACCTGGTCGATCTGTTCGGCCCGGAGCGTGGCGCCAATTCGGGATGCTGGTGCATGTGGTGGCGCATGACGGCGCGAGACTTCGAGGCGGCAAGCCGTGACGAGCGTCGCGACCTCTTCAAGGCGGTGGTGGCCGCCGGACCGCCGCCAGGGCTCATCGCGTATCAGGGCGGCCAGGCAGTCGGCTGGTGTGCCGTCGGCCCGCGGCCGACCTTGCCGCGGATCGGCCGGTCTCGGGTCGCCAAGCCCGTCGCGGGCGGCGAAGATTCCTGGTTCATAAGCTGTTTCTACATTCGGTCCGGGCATCGCAAGATTGGTTTGATGGCGGCCCTGCTGCAGGCGGCGGTCGACCATGCGGCCGCGCAGGGCGCCACAATGATCGAGGCCTGCCCGATCGATCCGCAGCGAAAGCTGCAATGGGGCGAGGGTTTCGTCGGCATCGCGTCAGTGTTCAGGGCGGTCGGTTTTGAGGAAATCGCCCGGCGCTCGCCCGCCCGGCCGCTGATGCGGCTGGTGACGTCATAGGATTAGTCCGTAGCGCCGGCTCCTCGATGGACGTCCTGGCGACCGCAGTCGCCCTCGCAGACAGTGTGCAATATTTCTCAACTTTTGCTTTAATTAAATCTATTAAGCCTCAAATTCCTCACGTAAATTCGTGATCACACGCCGGTTCTGCGACTTGCAGGTTATGTCGGCGCAGTTTTTGACCGTGCGTTCGGTGCCGTATCCCTTCAGCCACATGCGGTCCTTGGAGACCCCTTGTGCGACCAGGTAGTTCAGCACCGCTTCGGCGCGTTTGCGGGAGAGTGCCACATTCGCCGCCTCGCCGCCTGGATCGTCGGCGAAACCCTGGACCTTGATTTTCCACTGGGTGTATTGCTGCAGCCATATTGCCTGCTTGTCGAGGGTCGCTTTCGCGGTTGAATCGAGCGCCGCCGATCCTTGCTTGAAATAGGTGCGGCGCCCGACATTGAGCATGAAGTCCTCTTCAGAGCCGGCCTGCATATTCTCGAAGCCGGGCGCCGGCGCGTTGGTAACATCGGGCGAGGCGAAGGTCTGCGCCTCCTGGGCGCAGCCGGCCAACAAAAATGCACCAAGGGCAAGTGCGGCAATGCCGAGCGGTGCGCGGTGTTTATAATCGATCATTGTTTCCCCCAGTGACCCTTGGTTACTCATTCAAACGCTTTCCGCTTCAGCCTGAGGCGTCGCCGATATGCTTCAGCACCAGGACCTTGGTGCCGATCGGGCAGCGCTGGTAAAGGTCGATCACGTCCTCGGGGAACATGCGGATGCAGCCCGACGACACGTCGTTGCCGATCGACCAGGGCTCCAGGGTGCCGTGCAGGCGGTAGCCGAGGTCGCGGCCGTCGCGATATAGATAGAGCGCGCGCGGTCCGAGTGGATTGTTCGGCGCGCCGCCATCCACCTTCAACGGCAGGTCCGGCTGGCGCTTGCGCATCTCCGGCGGCGGCACCCAACGCGGCCACAGCGCTTTACGGTCGATGCGGGCGCGGCCATACCACTTGAAACCTTCCTTGCCGACGCCGACGCCATAGCGCAGAGCGGTCTTGTTTTCCCAGATCACGTAAAGGAAGTGGTTCTGGGTATCGACGACCACCGTTCCCGGCGGCTCGGGGCTGAAATACTTGACCATCTGCCGCTTCCAGGTCGGCTTGATGACCTTGAAATTGGTGCGCCGATAGACGAATCCATTGTCCGCCATGGACCCTGCGAACCATTTGGACGCGGTGTTGGCGAAAACCGGGCTGGCGGCACCCACGACCGTTGCCGCGGCGGCGCCGGCGAGATAATCTCTGCGGGTAATCGACATCGTTTGGTGACCCTCCGTCTCGTTGGCCAAACGGTCTGCCATTTCCGATACCCATCCTCCTGCAGACCGCATTCGGCCTATCCTTACAAATCTGCCGAATTCGTCAACTTTTTACGTAAAAAAACTGATCCGAGTGTAAAGAAACGGCCCCATAAGCGCTTTGACAGCCGCCAACTGTCGGCATAGACGTGACCGGCATTAACAATCGGAGGCCAATTGCGTGACGATCCTGCAATCCGACATTAATCCGAATACCGAGGACTTCGCCCGGCAATCCGATGACATGGGTGCCTTGATCGCCGAACTGCGGGCGCAGCGGGCGGCGGCGGCCGTCGGTGGGTCGGAGCGCTCCCGCACCCGGCATCTGAAGCGGGGCAAACTGTTGCCCAGGGACCGGGTGATGCGGTTGATCGATCCGGGCTCGCGGTTTCTGGAACTGTCTCCCATGGCCGCCCACGGCATGTATGACGGCGACATTCATGCCGCCGGGCTGATTACCGGTATCGGCCGGATCGAGGGTCGCGAATGCATGATCGTGTGCAACGACGCGACGATCAAGGGCGGCACCTATCTGCCGATGACGGTGAAAAAGCACGTGCGGGCGCAAGACATCGCCCGTGAGAACCGGCTGCCGTGCATCTATCTGGTGGATTCGGGCGGTGCCAATCTGCCGCTGCAGACCGATGTCTTTCCAGACACCAACCATTTCGGCCGCATCTTTTACAATCAGGCGACCTTGTCCGGGCTGGGCATTCCGCAGGTCGCAGTGGTCATGGGGTCGTGCACCGCCGGTGGCGCCTACATGCCGGCGATGTCCGACGAGACGATCATCGTGCGCAAGCAGGGCACGATCTTTCTCGGCGGCCCGCCGCTCGTCAAGGCGGCGATCGGCCAGGTGGTGACGGCGGAGGACCTGGGCGGCGCCGATGTCCATGCGCGACAATCGGGCGTGGTTGACCATTATGCGGTGGACGATGCTCAAGCCTTGGCGATGGCGCGGCGCATCGTCGCCAATTTCAACAGTGTCAAGCAACCGAATATCCCGCTGCGCGACCCGCGGCCGCCGCTTTATGATCCGGCGGAACTGGACGGCGCCGTGCCGGTGGACCTGAAGAAGCAATATGATGTGCGCGAAGTGATCGCGCGGCTGGTTGATGCTTCGGAATTCGACGAGTTCAAAGCGCTTTACGGCACCACGCTCATCACCGGTTTCGCCCATATCTGGGGCATGCCGGTTGGCATCCTCGGCAATAATGGCATCCTTTATTCAGAATCGGCGCAAAAGGCGGCCCATTTCATCGAATTATGCTGCCAGCGAAAGATCCCGCTCCTGTTCCTGCAGAATATCACCGGCTTCATGGTGGGCCCGGATTACGAGGCCGGCGGCATTGCCCGAAACGGCGCCAAGATGGTGACCGCCGTCGCCTGCGCCAAGGTGCCGAAGATCACCGTCATTATCGGCGGCTCCTATGGCGCCGGTAATTACGGCATGTGCGGCCGGGGTTACTCGCCGCGCTTCCTGTTTACCTGGCCCAACGCGCGGATTTCGGTGATGGGTGGCGAACAGGCAGCTTCCGTGCTCGCCACCGTCAAGCGCGACAATATCGAGGCCGATGGCGGCCAATGGTCGGACGCGGAGGAACAGGCCTTCAAACAGCCGATCCTCGATCAGTTCGAGGTGGAAGGCCATCCCTATTACGGCACCGCGCGGATCTGGGACGACGGCATCATCACCCCGGCGGAAACCCGCGACGTGCTCGGGCTCGCCTATTCGGCAACGCTGAACGCGCCGATCGAGGAGACGAAGTTCGGTGTGTTTCGCATGTGATGGGATAGGGGGATTGGCGCGATTTTTGGGGCTGGAGCGGGCAGGAAACGCATGTCGCGATTTGGACGATTTTAGATGGATCGAATTTCCGCTCGTGTGCAGGTTTCTCGGACGCCGTGGCATGGCGCTGATGGTGGCGCGCTGGGGTGCTGGCGTCGGAGAAGCGCCAAGGCAGGAAATCGCGGGATGTGAAGCAGGGACTTGTCGCGGGCTCTATGGGGATTTGAGGTTTGCGCCGCCGTTGGCGATCGGGTGATGGCATCGTGGTGGGCGGTTCAAGCCATGCCTGATTGCCGGAGTCCGATTGGTGGCACGTATCAAACGCCGCCGTGCTGGTACTTTGGATGACGATATCGGGCGCTGACGGCGCTGATTTTGGGCGCACGACCATGGGCGGGCATTGCCGGAACTGGACCTGCGGTGGTTCTGCGTCTTGCTGGTATCGGGAAGGTTCATCGGCGTGGTCATGAGCTGTCGATCCCCTCGGGCGGCGGCTGGTAGCGCGGCGTTTGGCCGGCTTGGAAGACCTCGATGGTGATCATGCGGCCGCCGCAGTGCGGACAGGGATGCCGTGCTGCATCCGGTTCGTCCTGGCCAGACGGTTGTTGATCGGCGCCTTGTTCTTGATGTTCTTGCGGGTCCGGCGCGGCGAGCAATTGCCGCGCCTTTGCGATATTGGCGGCGCGGTTACCATTTTCTAGAAGCCCATAGTGCCGGATGCGGTGGAAGCCCTTGGGCAGGACGTGGATCAGGAACCGGCGGATGAACTCGCCGGCTGGTAGTGTCATGGTCGTGTAGCGGCCCGGCCCGTCGACCCTGTAATCCTTGACCTTGAAGGTGACGCCGGTATCGTCGGCCCGGATCAGCCGGCTGTTGGATATCGCGACCCGGTGGGTGTAGCGCGACAGATAGGAAAGCACCGCCTTCGGTCCGCCGAACGGCTCCTTGGCATAGACAACCCATTCGGCTTTGTTGAGCGGTTTGAGGAAAGCCTTGAACGCCCTGGATTCGACCAGGTGTTGATGATCACCGAAGAAGGCCAGCCGTCCCTGCTCGTGAGCGGCGGCGAGCATCGCCAGGAGCAGTCGGCGGAACAGGCGCGACAGGACCCGCACGGGCAGGAAGAAGGTCGGCCGGCAGGAGACCCACTTGGTGCCATCCGGTGATATTCCACCGCTGGGCACGATCATGTGCACATGGGGATGATGGGTCATGGCCGAGCCCCATGTGTGGAGCACGGATGTGATGCCGATCCGGGCATCGAGATACTTTGCATCGGCGGCGATGGTCAACACGGTCTCGGCACTGGCCTTGAACAGGAGGTCGTAGATCACCGCCTTGTTGTGATAAGCGATATCGGCGATCGGGCGGGGCAGCGTGAAGACCATATGGAAATAGCCGACGGGCAACAGCTCCGCCTGCCGATTGGCCAGCCAGTCCCGTGCCGCCACGCCCTGACACTTCGGGCAATGTCGGTTTCAGCAGGAATTGTAGGCGATGCGCGTGTGCCGGCAGTCTTCACACTGCTCCACATGGCCGCCGAGTGCCGCGGTGCGGCAGCGCTCGATGGCGCTCATCACCTTCAACTGATCGAGACTGACATGGCCGGCTTTGTGACCGGCGCCATGCCGGACCGTGATCGCGGAAGATATCCGCGACCTCCAAGACCGGACGGGCCATGACTGGGAGCCCGCTCAGGCCTTGGTCTTCTTACGCCTTGCTTTCTTCTCAGTCAGCCGGTCGAGAGGACTGTCGGTCGCGGCGATACGCCCGGTGGCAATGCGGGTATAGAGTGCCGTCGTGTCCAGCTTGGTGTGGCCGAGCAGCGCTTGGATGGTACGGATGTCGGTGCCGGCTTCCAAAAGATGGGTGGCGAAGCTGTGGCGCAGCGTGTGCAGGGTCACCTTCTTCCTGATGCCGGCCGCCGCCGCCGTCTCCCCGAAAATACGGGAGAACTGGCGCGCTGTCAGGTGCAGGCCCGGCCGTCGCCCCGGAAACAGCCAGCGCTCGGCGAGTGGAACACCGGCGTCATAGCGTGTTGGACGCTCCGTCCACCATTGCCGCAGCAACTTCAATACTTCCGGCGGCAGCATCACATTGCGATCCTTGCGCCCCTTCGACTGTTTGATGCGGATGATGTTCTGCTCGCTATCGATGTCGCCGACCTTGAGGCGCACCACTTCGCTGGCGCGCAGGCCGCAGCCATAGGCCAGAGACAGCAGAATACGCGGCTGCAGGCTCTTTGCCATCACCAGCAGGCGCTTGACTTCGTCGGGGCTCATCACCTGCGGCAGTCTCTCCGGCTCCTTGAGGTGATAAATCTGAGCCGCCAGATCGAGCTGGCGCAAGGTCACGCGGAACAGGAAGCGGATGCCGGTCATGGTGCGATTGCGGTTGCAGATGCTCATGCCGGTCTCTGCAAGGTGCAGCTGGAAACGGCGAATATCCTCGCAGGTCGCCGTGTCAGGTGAGCGCTTCAGGAAGGCGGCAAACCGCCGGCAGGCGCGGATATGACCCTTCTGCGTCAGCGGGTGCAGTCCCCGCGCCGTCATGTCCTCGATCATCCGCTCGCGCAGCGGTGTCGGGGCAGAAATGCTCGAAGAGGTGTCGGTACGCGTACTCATGGTCATGGCTAATCTCCTTGGTCAGGACGAGGTTGATGAGACCTCTATCCTCGACCAAAGGCCGTCGATGCGCTTGCGACCGCTCTATCTGTGGGTTGTCGAATTGGTAGGCAGGAAAATCACCGAGCCACGCCCAGCTCTATCGCGCCAGCGATTTAGTGCCCTGACCCTATGCGGACTCTTTCATCGTCTACCGTCCTGCGTAGCGATTAAACGAACGCAAGGGGCTGCAGCTTTCCCACCGTCAAAAGATGCTGCAAAGTGTATGCGATAGATAGCGCGTCGTCACGTGCATTGTGCCCCTTCAGCGGAGGATGATCGACACCAAAATAATCGGCCAATTTGTTGCTGGGCGTTTTCGCCAAATCCTCAACTGGCATGCCTGCAGCGAGCAAGAGTTTCGCGGCGTTGTCGAACCGACTTGCTGGAATAGTCGGACTTACACCGGATACATAGCAGCTGATTGCAACCATGTTTAATTCGTCCTTACCCCAAGACCAGAATCGCGCACCATTTGAGAAATTGTCGATTCGGATGAGAGCTTCCGACAACGTAATTCCCTCAGCCTTGATGTTCTCTTCAGTTATTCCAGTGAGTTTTGTGAAAAACGGATCAAGCGCATACCTATCACCATACCGGTCAATCGGCACAACATACTCAATAAAGGTATCCAGAATCGGGAAGTCATCTTCCAACCCCAGTTTCACAGCACCTATCTGAGCAATCACTGGATCCGGATCGTTGGCCGCACACCAATACCGCCGCTGCGAACCTTCAAGGCAGAGAAATTCGCAGTCGAAAAGGATTGCTGTTTTCATCGTAGTGGTGTCCAGATTTACATGCTGTGTTGTACCCAGAACCAGTGAGGCACGCACCGTACGTAAGTTTCGTTCACTTACAATTCGATGGCAATGGCTTCATAAACGCAGTGTCTGTTTAATCCGCGATATTACCGTCTAGCCCGGAGGGTTGGACGGAAGAAAATGGCACTTATTGCGAATTCTGCCGATGTCGCGGTCGGGACATTTTTGGTAGGTTCCCAGCAACGGCTTTACCCAAACATCCGCCACACCGAAACCGCTTACCCGTCGCAAGCGCATCCGCGCCCCTTGTGGCACCGCTTGTTCCGTGAGATGCAGCTATTGCCGCAGGCCTTGCCTTTGCGACAGGTTTTGCAGCAGGTTGCCGCCGGGATTGGTGTCATTATTGGTTGCAGGACCGGTGTCGTTACGCGCGGTGCCGCATGCGATCCGGGAAGGCCGATCATGAATGCAAAGATGAGACCGAGAGCAAGTCGATGGGCCATTTGAGGGCCTTAAAGATATTTTTCTGACGAAACGATTTTCAACTATAATTCGAATTCTTGAAATTGCAATTTTCGATAGAAAGTCGTTGGAGCGCGAAAGCTCTTGGCGTGGCCCTTTCGGCGTCGCCCAATTCCGCGATAGGATGGCCGCCAAAATGGAGATGTCGAATGACACAGACCACCGGACGCTGCCTGTGCGGCGCGGTGACTTTCGCATTCACCGGCAAAGCGAATTGGTGCGGCCATTGTCATTGTGAGAGCTGCCGGCGGGCGACCGGCTCGCCGTTCACGACCTTTATCGGGGTCGATTATGACAAGTTCCGGTATACGGGCGCTGAGCCGAAGCGCCGCCAATCGTCTGAGGGGGTGCACCGGTCGTTCTGCGGCGCGTGCGGCACGCCGATCGCCTATGAAAGCGCGCGGTTTGCTCATGAAATCCATCTCTATGTGGCGACTTTGGACCATCCCGAAGCGATGACGCCGACCTTCCACGTTCATTGCGCCGACAAGCTGCCATGGATAGACTTGGCCGACGGCCTGCCCCAGCATGCCGGATTTACCACCTGATCGGGCGGCTCGCTCACGGACAAGGCCGTAACATGGAGTAGCGGATGAGCATGGAGACGACACGGCGTTTCCTGGAAACCTGGCATGCCATGGTGCGCGGCCGGCGCCTGGACCTGCTTGACGACCTGATCGCAGACGACACGCGGATTTTGTCGCCGATCTTTTATTCCGCCAAGCCGGGCAAGCCGCTGATAATCGCCGTCCTGTCGACGGTGATCACCATTTTCGAGGACTTTCGCTACACGGCCGAATGGGTCAAGGACGACGCGGTGATCTTAGAGTTCGAAGCCCATATCGGCGACAAACACCTGAAAGGCATCGACCGTATCACCCTGGATGAAACCGGCCGGATTACCGAACTGGAAGTGTTGATACGGCCGCTGAATGCGCTGATGGTGTTTGCCGGCGAAATGCGCAACAGGCTGCAGGTGCCGGCCGAATAGGGAAGTTGGGCGCTGTTGATCCAATGGCGGTTTCCCCGGGGCGATTTCTGTTACCGGCAGAATCGGCGTATTAATCATTTGGGTTATCCCCCTCAAGTGGTTCCATTGCGTAGCCAATCGTATTGCAACAGCGATTTTGACCATGGATATACTGCAATCGATCCGTCAGGAGGTCACCCGCTACCCCTTCGAGTTCCGCGGCAATGCCAAGGAATATTTCGGCATCTGGATCGTCAACATACTCCTGTCGATTGTCACACTCGGTGTGTATTCGGCCTGGGCAAAAGTTCGACGGCTGCGATATTTTTACGGCAACACTTTTCTTGACGGCCATAATTTCGACTATCACGCCGCGCCTAAGCAGATCCTGATCGGGCGGTTGATCGTTTTCGGCGCGCTTGCCCTTTTCAATCTGATTGCCGAATTCTTTCCGGTCGTCGGCCTGGCACTCGTCATTGTCTATTTGTTGGCAATACCGTGGATCGTCAATCGCGGTCTGCGGTTTCGCAACCGAATGACCAGCTATCGCAATGTGCGTTTCGATTTTCACGGCACCTATGGGCGGGCTTTTTTGGTGTTCACGGTGATGCCCATCCTGACCGTTCTGACCTTGGGTTTGCTGCTGCCGGTGCAAAGCCGACTGATGGCAATGTTTGTGGCCAACAATGCCACTTATGGCCAGGCGAAACTGGAAACCACTCCTGGTCTCGGCGCCTATTACGGGGCGTTCGGTGTCGCCGCCCTGACGGCCGTAGGCGTTTTGGCGATCATAGCCATACCGTTTATCGTTGTGATCGGGTCGGGTTTCGACTTCCGTACGTTTGACCCGGACGCCAGCATCGAATCACAACTTGATCTTGCCGGATTGTCGCTCAATCTGATTACCGTGATGGTGATCGCCTTCTATGTGATCTTGTTCATAGTTTGGATCTACTACACGGCCGCCGCCCGCAAGATTTCACTGAACGCGCTGGTCATCGACGACCGGCATAATGTTCGTTTCGACCTGTCACCGTGGCGCTATCTTTGGATCGTATTGTCGAATGCGTTGCTGACTGCGGTGACGATCGGGCTGTTGCGCCCCTGGGCTGCGGTGCGGGCCTACCGCTATCAGACCGATGTGTCGGCCATAGATGTGCGCGGCTCTTTGGACGAATATGTAAGCGCGATCGAGGCCTCGGAAGGGGTGGCCTCGGGCGAATTCATGGATGTGGAAGGCATTGATGTCGGCTTCTGATCTGTCATGCGGATAGAGGGGCGGTTCTTTGAAAAGGGGCAAGCGGCGTCGACACCGGCAAGCTTGGTGACGGTCGACTCGGCGGTGAAAATCATCCTTGCATCCGAAGAAGAGGGTGGCAGCGAGCAAAGGCCAGCCGCCCTGCGCTCCGTATCGGCGCGGATCGGGGAAATCCCCCGCAAAATCACATTCATCGATGGTGCGGTTTTTGAAACCACCGACAACGAGGCCGTCGATGCCATGCTGGTGGAGACGGGCTTTGCCCGTCCGAGCCGAATCCATTTCTATGAGCGGTTTCATCCGCGGCTGATCCTAGTCATGGCCGCGGTGGTCGCCCTGTTATACGGCGCCATCTCCCATGGTTTGCCGGTCGCCGCCTATATTGCCGTAAAACTGACCCCCGATCCGATCATCGAACTGATCGATGACGGCGTTGTTGCCACTGTTGACAACACTATGTTCTCGGCAAGCAGGCTGCCGACGGAGCGCCAGAACGACCTGACGGAGAAATTTCACGATATGATCCGGCGGTCTGACGCGCTGGACGAACCGCCCGACCTTTTGTTTCGGCGCGGCGGTGCGGTTGGTGCCAACGCCTTTGCCCTGCCGGGTGGTACGGTAGTGGTCACCGACGAACTGGTGGCGCTGGCCGACAAAGACGACCAGATTTTGGGCGTCTTAGCCCACGAATTGGGGCATGTGATTCATTTCCATTCCCTGCAACAGATTTACCGGGCGCTTGGAATATCTTTCCTGATCGCCGCGACGATTGGCGATCCGGGGCCGATTATCGAAGATGTGGTAGCCCATGGCGCGCTGCTTTTGTCACTATCCTATTCCCGGCAGTTTGAACGGGATGCGGATGCGGAAGGGGTTCGGATTATGGAAGCCGCGGGGCTGGACTCCCTTGCCCTTGGCACCATGCTGCAAAAACTCGTCGAGGCCTGCAAAGGCTGTGAGGGATCGAGCTGGTACTCGACCCATCCGGCAATCAGCGAACGATTGGAGACGTTGCAGAAATAAGGCCGCGCGGCGAACGTTATCCCGCTTGCCTTACGGGCAATAGATGTCCTTCAGCAAGGCAAGCAGGCGGCCGGTATTATCGTCGATGATGCGATAATAGACGGTCTGCGCCTCCTTGCGAAAGCCGACCAGGCCCTCGGCGCGCAATTTGGCCAAATGCTGGGAGAGCGCCGACTGGCTTAAATTCACCTGGTCGGCCATGTCGCCGACCGAGACTTCCCCGTCGACGGCGAGCCGGCACAGGATGAGCAGCCGCTGTTCATTCGCCAGCAGTTTCAAAAGGTTCGCCGCCTCACCGGCGCGGTCTTCCAACTGCGCCATGTCGTCGGCAAAGGCCATGGTGACCATGGTGACAAGCTCCTCGTCGGTCCGCCTAAAAATTAGGAATTGCTAATATAGACGTCAAGACCTATCTGTCCTGGCAGGCAAAAATATATAAATGGTTACAGAATGTCCCTGGATAGGAGCGGGCCGATGGGCGAAACCAAGATTGCGAGCATTCGCGCATTCTTCGACGAGCCGACATTCACTGTCAGCTATCTGGTGTGGGACCCGGATACGAAGGATGCGGCAATCATCGATCCGGTGCTCGATTTCGACCAGAGATCGGGTAAGGCGTCGACAAAGGCGGCCGACGAAATCCTGCAGGCGGTCGAGGAGGAGGGCCTGACCGTTGAATGGATCCTGGAGACCCATGCCCATGCGGATCACCTGTCCGGCGCGCCGTACCTGAAACAGAAGACCGGCGCCAAGGTGGGGATCGGCGAGCATATCCGCCAGGTGCAGAAGATATTTCGGCCGGTTTTCAATCTGGCCGACATATCCGGCGACGGTAGCGAGTTCGACCATCTGTTTGCCGACGGTGAAGCCTTCAAGATCGGTGAGGTGGACGCAAAGGTGATCTATACGCCCGGTCACACGCCGGCCTGTGTCAGCTATCTTATCGGGGATGCGGTGTTTGTCGGCGATACCTTGTTCATGCCCGATTACGGCACTGCGCGGTGCGACTTTCCCGGCGGTGACGCGCGGGAACTCTATCGGTCGATCCAAAAGATCCTGAGCCTGCCCGACGAGACCCGGCTCTTCATGTGCCATGACTATAAGGCGCCCGGCCGGGACGTTTATGCCTGGGAGACCACGGTCGCCGAAGAGCGGGCGCGCAATATCCATTTAGGCGCTGGGGTCAACGAGGACTCTTACGCGGAAATGCGCGAAACCCGCGATGCCGACCTGGCGCCGCCGCTACTGTTGCTGCCGTCGATCCAGGTGAACATTCGTGCCGGCGTGATGCCCGAAGCGGAGACCAACGGGGTCACTTACCTGAAAATTCCGGTCCAGATCGGCAATGAGGAGGCCGGTTGATTTCCGATTTCCAGGGGTGTGCCTGACGACAAAAACCGGCTATCAACAGCCGGTCTCAATCGTCGTCGGAACGCCCCATCCATGGCCAAATCCTTACACAGCGTCCTGATCGCCAATCGGGGAGAAATTGCCTGTCGTGTCATGCGGACGGCGAAGCGGCTGGGGTTGCGTACCATCGCCGTTTACTCGCAGGCTGATGCGGATTCCCTACATGTGGCGATGGCCGACGAGGCGGTGGCCATCGGCCCGGCGCCGGCGACGGAAAGCTATCTGGTCGCCGAACGGCTGATCGACGCGGCCCGCGAGACCGGGGCTGATTGCGTTCACCCCGGCTATGGGTTTCTGTCGGAAAACGCTGATTTCGCCGAAGCCTGCGCAGCGGCCGGCCTGACCTTCATCGGTCCGCCGGCATCCGCGATCCGGGCGATGGGACTGAAGGACGGCGCCAAGGGTGTCATGGAGAAAGCCGGCGTGCCTGTGGTGCCGGGTTATCACGGCGATAAACAGGAGCCGGAATTCCTGCGCCAAAAGGCCTATGAGGTCGGCTATCCGGTATTGATCAAGGCGGTGGCCGGCGGCGGCGGCAAGGGCATGCGCAAGGTCGACAAGGTCCTTGAATTCGATGATGCGCTGGCGGCGGCGCAGCGCGAGGCGCAATCGGCTTTCGGCGACCCGCGGGTGCTGGTTGAGAAGTTCATCCGCAATCCGCGGCACGTGGAAATCCAGGTTTTCGGCGACAGCCACGGCAATTGCGTGCACCTGTTCGAGCGCGATTGTTCGCTGCAGCGGCGCCACCAAAAGGTGATCGAGGAGGCGCCGGCGCCCGGCATGACCGAGGCTGTGCGCCGGGCCATGGGCGATGCGGCGGTGGCGGCGGCCAGCGCCGTCGGCTATCAGGGTGCGGGCACGGTGGAGTTCATCGCCGATGGCTCCGGCGGGCTGAGGGAGGACGGCTTCTGGTTCATGGAGATGAATACCAGGCTGCAGGTGGAGCACCCTGTGACG
The DNA here is from genome assembly GCA_965224185.1 of Rhodobiaceae bacterium. Lineage (GTDB taxonomy): Bacteria > Pseudomonadota > Alphaproteobacteria > Rhizobiales. The sequence continues at coordinate 4,470,281 of OZ245042.1, forward strand.
GAGGAAGTCACCGGTATCGACCTGGTGGACTGGCAGTTTCGTGTTGCCGCGGGAGAATCCTTGCCGCTGTCCCAGGATGAGATCAAGCTCGACGGTCACGCGGTGGAAGCACGGCTCTACGCGGAAGATCCGGAAACCGGATTTCTGCCCTCGACCGGCAAATTATGGGCCTTCGATCTGCCCGGTGATGCTGATGGAATTCGCATCGAAACCGGGGTGCGTGCCGGGGACAGCGTGTCGCCGCATTATGATCCGATGCTGGCCAAGGTCATCGCCCGTGGCGACGATCGGCAAGAGGCGCTCGATCGGCTGGTGGCGGCTTTACGCGGGGCGCGGGTGGCCGGGCCCAAGACCAATGTGCGGTTTCTCGCCGATCTGGCCGATGAAACGGATTTTCGCGCCGGGGAAATCGACACCGGGTTCATCGATGTGCGGCTGGACCGGCTGGCGGCGCGGGTCGACCTGTCACCGGAGGCGCTGTCGCAGGGGCTGGCGGCGCTGATCAGACGCCAACAACGGGCGATCGACAAAACCTATCGATCAGGGCCGATGACGCCTTGGGACGTTTATGACGCTTTCCAGACGGGCCCGGCGCGACGGCTCGACCTGCCGGTCGAAGTGGATGGGGCTCCGCGGACAATCACGGTGGCATGGAACGGAACCGAGCCGATCGTTGCCGATTATGGTCAGTCGGCGGCTGAGGAAAGGGATATCCAACTGGTTGAGGCCGACGATGGTGTTTTCCTGCTGGAGAACGGAAGCCAGCGTCATGTCCGTTTTCCCGACGATCTTGCCCGGCGGGCTGAAGACGAGGGCGGACACGGGGTCGTACGGGCGCCGATGCACGGCAAGATCATCGATATCTGCGTTGCGGCCGGCGACCCGGTGGCCAAGGGTGACCGATTGTTCGTTGTCGAGGCGATGAAGATGGAGCATTCGGTCAGCGCTTCGGTTGCCGGGGTGGTGCAAACGGTCACCGGCGATATCGGCGCGCAAGTGGACGAGGCCGCCGTAATCATAACGATCGAGGCGAATGAGCAATAGTGCGGACTATGCGATATACCGCTCCGGATTCGCATCCTGCGTCAACGGCCGGTTGCCGCATATAGCGTCGAGCCAAGATTTGGTCTGGGAGACCGGCATCGGCCTGGCGAATACGTAACCCTGGCCGTACTGCACGCCAAGTGCGTGGTATTGTTCCGACAAGTCACTGGTCTCCAAACCTTCGGCGACCAAATCCATGCCGAGGTCCGAGGCCAGCGCTGCTACCGACCGCACCAGTGTGGCCTGGACTTGCGGATGAGAGCCCGGATCACGATTCTCGGCTGGTTCGTGATCGATGAAGCTCTTGTCGAGTTTCAGGATATCGACCGGCAACCGGCTGATATAGCTTAAGGACGAGTAACCGGATCCGAAATCGTCAATGGCTATTTTAATGCCCAGTCCGCGGAGATCCTGAAGCAGGTCGCATACGGCTTGATTGCGGTCCAAAGCGACCGATTCCGTGATTTCGAAGATCAGACGCTCGGCCACATCCGGATGGCGCCCGACGCAGTTTTTTACCCTGCGGATGAAGCGGTCATTTAGTTGATATGGCGACAGGTTGATGGTGACCGCGATATCGCTTTCGCCGGTCGTTCCGGTCAGGTTCCTGAACTTGGCAACGCTCTCTTCAAATATCCAGTCGCCCAGCGTCTCCATCTGTCCGGTTTCCTCGGCGACGCGAATGAGGTCCTCAATGGAGCCGAGCCAGTCATAGTCCCGCCTGACCCGCAGGAGGGCCTCAAAGGCGAAAGGCCTTGCGGTTTCCAAGTCAATGATCGGTTGGAAATACATTTCGAACCAATCTTCTTCCAGGCCGGATTGGACCAGCTGGGCCAACTCGGCACGAGACCGGACAGTCGCCGTTTGATTTTCATCGTAAAGGGCAAATCGGTTCTTGCCGCCGCTTTTGGCCAAATACATGGCCTGATCGGAGAGCCTCAAGGCCTCGGAGGGGATGAGCGACTGATCCTTGCAGTAAGCGATGCCGATACTAGCCCCCACATGGCCGGTACCGTCTTCCAGTTTGACCGGTTGGCTCAGGCTGTCGATCAGCCTTTCGGCAATGGCTTCGGCTGCATTTGCGCTGGGCAGATCGGTGAGGACGACGGCAAATTCATCGCCGCCGATGCGTGCGACCAAGCCCTTGTCGCCAGCGATGTCGCAGATACGCTGGGCGCCAACGCGCAGAATCTCGTCGCCTGCCTCATGGCCGAACGTATCGTTGACGGTTTTGAAATTGTCGAGATCGATGAAAAACACGGCCCAGCCGGCGCGGTTTTGCTGTTCGGTGCCTTCCAATGAAGTGAAATATTCATTGATGGCGCGCCGGTTCGGCAGGTTCGTCAATTGATCCGTGACCGCGAGCAGTCGGAGATTTTCTTCCGTGCGGCGCAACAGGGTCACATCGTTCATGACGCAGACGAACCGTTCTTCCTCACAATTGATACGCTGATCGGGAACCACGGATAAAAGGACATCGATGTCCTTGCCGCTTGCGCATCGAATGCAAAGCGAGATTTCGCGAATTGAACCCTTGCTTTGCAAGTCGGCGAGGATGTCCGTTTTCAGGCGGTCGCGCGTATTTTCACACACCAGGTCTTCCAGGGGACGGTCGATGACCTCGTCGGCGGAGTATCCGGTTTCGCGCATCCAGAATTCACTGGCCGAGCGAATAATACCGAACCGGTTCATGGTGAATAGCAATGCCGGCGTGCTGTTATAGACCTTGCTGAGATCATCCAGCGTTTCCTGAGTACGGGACTTCTCATGTTCCAGCTCGTCGAGCATGGCATTGAAATCGACGCAAAGATTGCCAATTTCGTCATTGCTGCCGATTGGTGCGTGGGTAATGGCGCCGGCCTTGGATTTGTGGATCGCGTTGAGAAGCCGCGACAATGGTTTACCGACCGAGTAGCGAAAGGCCATAATGCCGAATATTACGGCGGCCAAGAGACCGGCCAGGCCGGTGTAAAGCGTCAAATGCAGGGTTTCCCGGCGCAGGGCCTGCAGTTCGGACTCATTGAACCCCACGGCGATTTTCAGGTCCGGGGATCCAAATACAGCGGCCTCCACGGTTTTTTCCGGAACCATGACTTTGCAGCCGAGATTGCGTGGCTGAGCTAGGCCGCGCACCTGCTTGCCTGCCTTGAGCACGTCCACACAGGTGATTGCCGGATCATGCATCAGGGTCGATAGCAGCCGGGCGGTGTGCTTGGGGTGTTGCGCGGCGGAATCGCCCTTAACCAGTCCCGCCATGCGGCCAAGCTGGCCGCCGATCCTGGCCGCGATCTGGTTACCGGTATTTTCAATGTGCCGATCGGCGATCGTGAAGATCACGACCACCATAAACAGAAGAAATGCAGGAACAAACATCGCCAGAAACCTGACGATGATAAATCTCCGTATCATATTAGCAGAACTCTGGTTTTTGCTGTTATTCCACCATTGATACTTTGCCGCTCTTCATCAGCTTTTTCAGCGGCGTGCGATTGTCGATCTCGGTTTGGAAGATCGCATATTCGCCGCCGCGTTTCGTAATGTAAAAGTCGACATTGACGAAGCGGCCCTCGGGATCGCGAAAATCGGTGCATAACACGTAGATGTCGCCGAATTTCAGGATCATCGGATGGGCTTTTGTCGGGACCAGGTCGACCATTGATCCGTCTTTCAAGACGACATGCGGCACGACGCCGTCAATCATGCTTTTCTCAATGTGACGGAACATGGTGGATTGCAGGGCGACCTTATCTTCCATCGACAGATTTCCGGCATGCGCGGCGGGAGACAATGTCGAAGCAGCCACTACCAGAATGGCCATATACCTAGTAATTTTACGCATATTTTGACCTGTTCAAGATTCACGGTAGGATTATTATTCGAAGATTACCGTTTAACGCAGTTGGGTTAAGAAATATTGCGCTAAACTCAATGGAATAATACGTATTAATACTTGGATTTTAAAAAATTGTTTTGTGGCAGGGCATTTAATTGCCCTGCGACGGGGATTGTGCGTAAAGATCCGAATGGCGGCAAATGAGAATTTGGCGGGTTGCCGCGCTTCACAGCCATGACGCGGCCTAGCTGCCGCCATTGTCATTTAGCGGCGCAATTCCCACATTAAGATCGCAATCGGGTAGGTGAGACAGGTGAGGTGTGCAGCCGCGAGAGGGGCCGGTGTCCGCGAGCGATTACAATATCCAAGTTGAGCCGATCGACGGCCGGGCTACGGCCCATGTCGACGGGCAGACAATAGCATCGAGCAGCAACGCCAAGATCATGCATGAGACGCGGCTGCCCGGTTGCGTCTATTTCCCGCCCGAAGATGTGGATTTTTCCAATCTGCGGCGGACCGACTTGAAGACATTCTGTCCGTTCAAGGGCACGGCCTCCTATTGGAGTTTCGTGGGGCCGGACGGGACATTGGACAATGTCGCCTGGAGCTACGAAAATCCGCTGCATGAGGCCAAGATGCTGCCGCGCCATGTGGCATTCGGCGGCGATGAGCGGATTCGCATCGACGCGGAAAACGGGCTGCCGGCAACACCGACATATCCCCATGCCGGCGGTCCGCTATCGGACTTTGTGCTGCGCGAAGCCTGGTTGTGCAAGACACCGGACGAACTGACGGAACAGCTTGCCGGTTTTCTGTTGGCGCAAGGCATGCCGGTCTGGCGTCTCAGCGTCGGATTGCGCACGCTCAATCCGCAACTCGCCGGACATACCTATACCTGGTACGCCGATCGCGCCGGTGTGTCGGTGCGCAAGAACCGGCATGGCGATCTCAGCCAGCCGGAATACCTCAACAGCCCGGTGCGCCATGTCTCGGAAGGCCTTGGCGGTGTGCGCCAGCGCCTGGACGGGAACAATCCGGAATTCGATTTTCCGATCATGGCCAATCTGAAGGCGGCCGGGGCGACCGATTACGTGGTTATGCCGTTGCCGTTCTCCGACGGCCAGATCCAGACATTGTCGCTGGCCACCAAGGAGCCGGGCGGCTTCACGACATCCGATCTCGGGCGGGTCTTTGAAAGCTCGGCGGTTATCAGCCGCTTTTACGAAGTCATGGTGTTGCGCAACAATGCCTGGGCGCTGCTCGACACCTATTTGGGGCACCGCACCGGCGGCCGGGTGCTCGACGGCCAGATCCGCCGGGGCGAGCACGACATCATCCGGGCCGCGATCCTGGTTTGCGATCTGCGGGATTCGTCGCGCCTGACGGAGCAGTTGTCGCGCGAGGTCTATCTTGAGCTTCTCAACCGGTTCTTTGAAAGCGCGGTGGAACCGATCATGGATCGGGATGGGGAGGTGCTGAAATTCATGGGCGATTCGGTATTGGCGATCTTCCCGATCGAAGCGGAGGACGCGGGCGCCTGCCTGCGGGCGGCGGACGCGGCGCGCGATATTATCGAACGGGTGGAGCGGATCGCCGTCGACGGTGTCGATGAACCCGTATCGTGCTCCATCGGTGTGCATGTGGGCGATGTCACCTATGGCAATGTGGGGTCGCAGACGCGGCTTGATTTCACGGTCACGGGATCGGCGGCCAATGTTACGGCGCGCTTGACCGATCTTGCCAAGAGGCTCGACGAGCCGATGCTGTTTTCCGGCGACGCGGCCGGTTCGGTGGCGATCGACATGCGTCATCTGGGAGAGCACGAATTGCGCAATATCGCCAATGCGCAGGCGGTTTACGCCCCTTAAACACAGCCTGCTCATTATGGGCGGATGACCCGCCAACCCTATGCCGCAACCTGCCATGGTCCGCTTGGTGGCCTTGATTACGGCCATGCGCATCCATTTGAAACCTGGTCCAGCCGTCACCTGCAAACATTGATCGGCGGTTGGCTGCAGCGCGACCCGCCGTGTCTTGAACTGGCGACGCTCGCCCATGACGAATTGTGTCGTCGCCGGGCGGATCTGGCTTCCGGCATGAAGTTCGCCGAGGCTGATCTACAGCCGATCCCTTGGCTCAGCGCGGCCCGCGCGGTGGTCCGGGAGTGCCTGGGCTGTCGAGGAACCACCGGGCGCGGCCGTGTCTATGTGATCCTGCGCGACGGGTACACGGAACCAAATGGGTGGTATGGCGCTTATGTCGGCTCGACACGCAAGAGTGTGGAGCGGCGCTACCGGGAACACCGCACCGGCATCCGGTCGGCGCGCGGCCTGCCGGTCCATGGTATCGAACCGCTCTATTCGCTGTTTGCCGGCCTCAATCCGGTCGCCGGCGGCAAGGAGAAACTGCGCGAAACGGAAACCCGGCTCCACGAGGCGCTGGCTCCAGTGGTGCCGAAAGTAACCGGCGACGTAGCATTTTGACGAAATCCGGTTGTCCAAACCTTGTGGATTGCCGGTTGTCCGATTTGATCGGCGGCCCGGTTGCGATCACAATGGACCGATGGCCCTTCATCTGATCAAATTGTGCGTCGGGATCGAGACGGTCGAGGAATTGGCGAACTGGATCGACTATCGGCTTGAACAGAAGCGCCAGGCCGGCCTGCCGGTGGAGTATTTCCATACCACGCGCATGGTGCCGCGCCGGCGGGCGGAACTGTTGGATGGCGGCTCGCTTTACTGGGTGATCAAGGGGTTCGTGCAGGCGCGGCAGAGGCTGACCGATATTCGGCCGTTTACCGATGACGAGGGCATCGGTCGCTGCCGGCTGATCCTGGATACGCCCCTGGTGCCGACCCGGATGCAGCCCCGGCGGCCGTTCCAGGGCTGGCGCTATCTGGAGCCCAAGGATGCGCCGGCTGACTGGGCCGCGGGTATGGACGATCAGGACATGCCTGTCGACATGCGTAAGGCGCTTTCCGATCTCGGCTTGTTATGAAACGGCCACCTGGCGCATAATCCACACGGCGACGTGTTGAGGATGCGGTTGTCAATTCCCCAAAAATCGCCATTTAATTAGAGCATCATCGATGAAATCCGGACCCGTTTGCCGCGTGACTATATGACCGCAAAACCGCCTGCCCAAACCGATCAGCAAACCGGACGCGCGGTTGAAGAAAAGTCCGACCGGCCCGATATCGACGCCTTTCTGGCGGCCGCCAAGCGGGTGACGCCGCGTGTGTCCGGAGCCGGACGGCTGATTTTTGCCCTCGATGCCACAATGAGCCGGCAGCCGACCTGGGACCGGGCCTGTCACCTGCAGGCGGAAATGTTTCAGGAGGCGGGCAAGATCGGCGGATTGGACATCCAGTTGATCTATTTCCGCGGTTTTGGTGAATGCGCCGCCAGCAAATGGCTCAGCGACGCCAAAGCGCTCGGAGACCTGATGTCGCGGATCGATTGCCGCGGCGGCCATACCCAGATCCGCAAAGTGCTCGCCCATGCAATCAAGGAAACCAAGCGCAAGAAGGTGCAGGCGCTGGTTTATGTGGGCGATTGCATGGAAGAGCATGTGGATGACCTGTGCGCGCGGGCCGGCGAGTTGGGCCTGCTCAACGTGCCGGCATTCGTCTTTCAGGAGGGGCGGGAGCCGGTCGCGGAACAGGCGTTTCGCGAAATCGCGCGGCTGACCAATGGTGCCTTCTGCCGCTTCGATTCGGCCTCCGCACGGCAACTCGGCGATCTCCTGCGCGCGGTCGCCGCCTATGCGGCGGGCGGCCGGGCGGCATTGTCGGACATGCGCGATCGCGGCGGCGCCGGCGCGCAGCTTCTTCTGGAACAGATGCGTTAACGCGTGTTGCGGAAAAATGGATTCACAAGCCACATCACGCAGTCATACCCGCGAAAGCGGGAATCCAGGGCCAATAAATACAGGCATTTGTCTGTTACCCTGGATTCCTGCTTTCGCGGGAATGACTGTTTCATGGTTCATATTGAACCCGATTGAACGTAACATGCATTAGGGCCGGATCGGTATGGGCATGGCAATCATTTTGGCGATTGGCCTGATTGTGCTGGCGATGGCGCTTTATTCCTTCATGAACGCCAATCCGGCCGATCTGGCGCGCCAATTGAAGATGCTGGCCGGAGTGGTTTGTTTCGCCATTGCCGCCGTGCTGGCGATTTCCGGGCGCTGGATTTTCGCGATTCCCCTTGCCGGTGTGGGGGCCACCCTGCTTGGCGTGCGGGGCATTCCCGGATTCAGACCGGCCGGCAGCCAATCGACCGGCAACCGGTCCACGGTGCGTTCAGCGGCGTTGGAAATGGAACTCGATCACGATAGCGGCGACATGACCGGCCGGATCCTTGCCGGTCGCTTCGAGGGCCAGGTGCTCAACGACCTGGATCGGACGGAGCTGATGGCTTTTTACACCGATATCCAAAACGACGACGAAAGCCGGTCGTTATTGGAGGCTTATCTCGACCGCCGGTTTGCCGGTTGGCGTGAAGACGTCGATCACGACGCCACAGCGGGGTCGGGCGGCGCGACGCGAGCGGGCCCCATGACACATGAGGAGGCTTACCAGATTCTTGGGCTTTCGCCCGGCGCCAGCGAGGCCGATATTCAAGCCGCCCACCGACGGCTTATGATGGCCGTGCATCCGGACCACGGCGGGTCCACGTTCCTTGCGGCCAAGATCAACGAGGCGAAAGACAGGCTTCTGGGTAAACATGTGTGATCCGTTACGCATTACTGACGGAGGGTGAGGCAGTCGAAGTTGCGGCGCTTCAGCGCGGCGCATGCGGCGCGTGCCGAAGACTTGGACTGGAAACCGGCGAAGCGGGCGCGATAAAGTCGCTGATTCTTCGTCTGGACGGCCTCCGTGTAGGGATCGCGTCCATTCAGTGTCCGGCCGGTGCGCGCCTGCGCCTTATCGAGCAGGGCGACGGCGGAGACCTTGGTGGGCAGGGCGCCGATCTGGATCAGCCAGCCATCGCGTGATTTCGGTTCGGCTGAGGCGCTGGCCATCGCCTGCATCTTGGAGTTCTGGCTACCGGCCGACGAAACCCGGCTGTCAACACTGAATGTCGGCTCGGCGCGCCGGGCCGACGGCGCCACCACCTGGAAGGCCGATGCGACCTGCATGGTTGGGGTGCGCGGCCGCGGGACCGGCGACGCGGAGGCAGAAGCGGAGGCAACAGCGGTTGTGGCCGGGCGGCGCAGATGTGCCGGCGCCGGGCGCGGGAGCGGGATGCGTTTGGCCGTCCGTGTCGACTTGCGGATAACCCATGCAGTCTTGCGGCCGCGGCTGGCTTTATTCAAATAGCGAGAGATCAGGCTGCGCATGTGGGCGTCGCGCCGGCGTCCGGTCTTGCCGCCCATGACGACGGCGACAATGTGCCGGCCGCCGGTCTTGACCGAGCTGACCAGGTTGAAGCCGGAGGCCCGGGTGTAACCGGTCTTGATGCCGTCCACCCCGCGCACCCGGCCAAGCAGCTTGTTGTGGTTGCGATAGCGACGGCGGCCATATTTGAACGAGCGCGTGGCAAAATAGCCGTAGCGCTTGGGAAACCGCTCCTGGATGGCGCGACCGAGACGCGCCATGTCGCGGGCGGTGGTCCGTTGGCGGGAATTGGGTAGCCCGTGCGGATTGTAAAACGTCGTCCGGCTCATGCCCAGACGCCGGGCGGTGCCGGTCATCCGGCGGGCAAAGGCAGCCTGGGAGCCGGAGATATGCTCCGCCACCACCACGGCCACGTCATTGGCGGATTTGGTCACCAGGGCGCGAATGGCGTCGCGTACGTGGATGGTCTTGCCGGGCCGCAGGCCGAGCTTCGACGGTGCCTGGCGGGAGGCGAATTTCGACACTTTCATGCGCGTCGATTCCGACAGGCGCCCCTTTTCGAGCTCCTCGAAAACGATGTACAGCGTCATGATCTTGGTCAGCGACGCCGGATAGCGGTGGGCATCGGCGTTGCGGGAAAAGATGGTTTTGCCGGTCTTGGCGTCGACGACGATGGCCGCGTATTTGGACGCCGCCTGAGATGATTGAAGGGGGATTGCCAGCGACAGCCCAAACGCCGCCGCGACAAATACATGCCTGCAAGTGCTGACCAGCGCGCCGCGCCGGGGGCCAAACATCGTACTCAACACACCGAACTCCGAAGCCATTTCCCCGCCATCCGCGGTCGCTTCTTGACTGCGGATTTCAGCGAATACGCGGCGGCACCAACATCTGGCCGACGCCGACGACGATGCTAGGCAAACGCGGTTACGAAACTGTAAATCGCAGACAGAAATCGAATTTTGTGCAGTGCAATATTTTTGTTGACAATTTTTGTGCAATGCATATATTGCAGTGCAGTACAGACATGATCCCGTCAACTGGATGGGTTCCACTCCAAGCGTGAAGGACAGGTGCAGATGTTCACCGGATTTGAAGACGTTCAAAAAGCCGGCCGCGAGAATTACGAAGCGGTCATGAAGTCGTTCGGTACCGCGAGCCAGGGCTTCCAGGCGATCGCCGCCGAATATGCCGACTATTCCAAAAAGTCGTTCGAAGATGGCGTTGCCGCGTTCGAGAAGTTGGCCGGTGCCGGCAGCCTGGACAAGGCTATCGAAGTGCAGAGTGCCTACGTCAAATCGTCCTATGACGAATTTGTCGAGGAAGTGAACAAGCTTGGCACGATGTATTCCGATCTGGCCAAGGACCTTTACAAGCCGTATGAGACCTTTGCCGGCAAATCCGGCAAGTAAGGCTACCGCGTCCAGTCTCCCAAGACTGAAATGGCGCGTTTCGGCGCGTCGCATCAAAAACCCGGCTACTGGCCGGGTTTTTTTTTGGCCTGGCGACCCCATATGGAAATTTGATCGGTGCATATGGCCCGACACACGTTGCCAGACGGGAATTCAGGTTTAATATACCCATAGCCATTGATTTGGATGCTGGCCGACCTGCAAGAGCCGAGTTCTTGCCTATCCGGCCTGACGGACGGCATGTGGTTTGGTGCCGAAAACGAGCGTTGAGCGGGCTCATAGAGGAAAGATGCCGATCGAGCCGATTATGACTGGTCCGAATCACGGCGAGGATGACGGCGATACGGGAACGGTCGTCGTAACAAGGACCAAACCGAAGACCAAGCGGCCGAACATGTATCGGGTTCTGCTGCTGAATGATGACTATACGCCGATGGAGTTCGTGGTGCATGTGCTGGAACGGTTCTTTCAAAAGAATCGCGAGGAAGCGACCCGGGTCATGCTGCATGTGCATCATCATGGCGTGGGGGAGTGTGGCATCTATACCTACGAAGTCGCGGAGACGAAGGTGACACAAGTCATGGATTTTGCCCGCAGGCATCAGCACCCGTTGCAATGCGTCATGGAAAAGAAGTGAGGATACTCAGTGCCGTCCTTCTCCCGCAGTCTTGAAAAATCCCTGCATCAGGCGCTGGCCTATGCAAACGAGCGGCATCAGGAATATGCCACGCTCGAGCATCTGCTGTTGGCACTGATCGACGATCAGGACGCCGCCGCCGTGCTGCGCGCCTGCAATGTGGATATCGATCTGTTGCGCCATAACCTGGTGGAATATATCGATACCGAACTCGACAATCTGATCACCGATACCGGCGAGGATTCCAAGCCGACGGCCGGCTTCCAGCGGGTGATCCAGCGGGCGGTGATCCATGTGCAATCGTCCGGCCGGGAGGAAGTGACCGGCGCCAATGTGCTCGTTGCGATCTTTGCCGAGCGGGAAAGCCATGCGGCTTATTTCCTGCAGGAGCAGGACATGACGCGCTATGACGCGGTCAATTACATTTCCCACGGCATCGCCAAACGCGGTGGCATGGCCGAGCCGCGGCCGATTCGCACCGACGATGACGACGCGGCGACGGTCGAAGATGCCGAGGAAGGGCAGAAGAAGGCCGACGCGCTGGAGGCCTATTGCGTCAATCTCAACGAGAAGGCCAAGTCCGGCAAAATCGATCCGCTGATCGGCCGCGAAGACGAAATCAAGCGCACGATCCAGGTCTTGTGCCGGCGGCAGAAGAACAATCCGCTTTATGTGGGCGAACCGGGGGTCGGCAAGACGGCGATCGCGGAAGGCCTGGCGCGGCGCATCGTCAACGGCGAAGTACCTGAAGTTCTCAAGGAATCAACGGTGTTCGCGCTGGATATGGGCGCGCTGCTTGCCGGAACGCGCTATCGCGGTGATTTCGAAGAGCGGTTGAAGCAGGTGGTCAAGGAAGTGGAGAACTATCCGGGCGCCATCATGTTCATCGACGAGATCCATACGGTGATCGGCGCCGGGGCGACCTCCGGCGGGGCCATGGATGCCTCCAATCTTTTGAAACCGGCGCTGGCGTCTGGCACCATTCGGTGCATCGGATCAACGACTTACAAGGAATATCGGCAGTTCTTCGAAAAGGACCGGGCGTTGGTGCGCCGGTTCCAAAAGATCGATATCAACGAACCCTCGATCTCCGACGCGATCGATATCCTGAAGGGTCTGAAACCCTATTTTGAGGATTATCACAAGATCCGGTACACAGCGGATGCGATCACGGCGGCGGTGGAACTGTCGGCCCGCTATATCAACGACCGCAAGCTGCCGGACAAGGCGATCGACGTGATCGACGAGACCGGGGCATCGCAGATGCTGGTACCGGAATCGAAGCGGCGCAAGACGATCGGCGTCAAGGAGATCGAATCAACCGTCGCCTCGATCGCGCGCATTCCGCCGAAATCCGTCTCCAAGGACGACAAGGAAGTGTTGCAGGGGCTGGAAGAGAGCCTCAAGCGGGTGGTATTCGGCCAGGACGAGGCGATCGAATCCCTGGCTTCGGCCATCAAGCTCGCCCGGGCCGGCCTGCGCGAACCGGAAAAGCCGATCGGCAGCTATCTGTTCTCCGGCCCGACCGGTGTCGGCAAGACCGAAGTCGCCCGGCAATTGGCGGATACGATGGGCGTTGAGCTCCTGCGCTTCGACATGTCGGAATATATGGAGCGGCATACGGTGAGCCGCCTGATCGGCGCGCCGCCCGGCTATGTGGGCTTCGACCAGGGCGGCCTGTTGACCGACGGCGTCGACCAGCATCCCCATTGCGTGCTTCTGCTTGACGAAATCGAGAAGGCCCATCCGGACCTGTTCAACATCCTGTTGCAGATTATGGACCATGGCAGCCTGACCGACCACAACGGCAAGAAGGTGGATTTCCGCAACGTCATTCTCATCATGACCACCAATGCGGGCGCCGCCGACCTCGCCAAGCCGCCGATCGGTTTCAACCGGGCGAAGCGGGAAGGGGACGACCAGGAAGCGATCAACCGGTTGTTCACGCCGGAATTCCGCAACCGCCTGGATGCGACCATTGGCTTTGCCAGCCTGCCTCCTGAAGTGGTGCACAAGGTGGTCGAGAAGTTCGTCATGCAGTTGGAAGCGCAATTGGCGGATCGCGGCGTGACGTTCGAACTCACCCGGGAAGCCACCGAGTGGCTTGCCAAGGAGGGCTATGATGAGCGCATGGGCGCCCGGCCGCTGGCCCGGGTCATCCAGGAGCACATCAAGGCGCCGCTTGCCGACGAGGTGCTGTTCGGCAAGCTCGCCAAGGGCGGCACCGTCAAAGTGTCGGTGGCCGAAGATGACGGCAAGTCGGGGCTGCATCTGGAGGCGATCGAGGACCGGCCGATCAAGCCGAAAAAACCGGCCAAGCCGCGCCGCAAGCCCAGCAAGCCGCGCAAGCCGAAGCCGCGCTCCAATTCGAAAGGCGGCAATAAAGGCAGCCTGGTGCCGAAAGTGCCGCTTTCGGATTAGCGTCGCTGCATGAATAGGGATCTGTTGACGGAAATTCCCTGCACCGGGCAGCCGTACTTGCCTCCGGCAAAACATCTTGCCCAAACCATGGAAGTGGTGCAATTTTAGGGTAGAATCACCGCATTCCACGAGCCGCTCATTATTCAGTCACCAGATGCGGGGAATGGCTCGATCGTCTTTCGAAGTGTACTTAATGTAGTGCGGAACCGTTTCTGCCGATGAATTTCCGTTCGATCCTGTTTCCTATCGGGCCTCTACTCAGTTCAGTAGCCGCGGCGATGCTGCTTCCGGCTTGTGTGGATGCTTACGCCGGAAATCCGGATTGGAAGGTGTTCGCGACGTCGGCCGCGACCGCGTTCACGATCGGCGTTTTGATTTATCTGTCGACGCGCCCGGAATCGCTTACGTTTTCGTTCCGCGAATCCGTCCTGTTCGTGAATATAGCCTGGCTTGCGGTCGCACTTCTCTCGGCCCTTCCGTTTTACTTTTCCGACCTGCACCCGACTTTTACCGATGCATGGTTTGAATCGGTTTCCGGGCTTACGACGACCGGGTCAACAGTTCTTTCGCATCTGGATACCGCCCCGCCGGGATTGTTGCTGTGGCGTTCATTGTTGCAATGGATCGGCGGTATCGGCATCGTCGTTTTGGGAATTTGGCTGCTTCCGGCAATCCGGGTTGGCGGGCAACAATTATTCGCGATCGAATCTTCCGACCAGTCGGAAAAGCCGTTTTCCAGGATTGAGCGTTATGCCGCCAATCTGCTGATCTTGTATGTGATCCTGACCATCTCATGCGCCGTCCTCTATGTGTATTTCGGCATGACTGTGTTCGACGGGATCAATCATGCATTGACGACCGTCTCGACCGGCGGATTTTCGACATCCGATCTCTCCATCGGGAAATATTCTTCCGATCCGATTTTGTGGGTCGCCGTCTTGTTCATGATCCTATCGGGTCTGCCCTTCATCTATTTGCTTAGATTGTGCCTGAGGCAAAACACCGAACTGGATCCGCAGATAAAGTACTTTCTGACGATTGGGATCGGACTGATCGTGGCAATCTTGGTTTATCGCAAGTTGACCGGCGATCCGGTCACCGTGCACACCATTACGGCCGTGATTTTTAATGTCTTTTCCGTGCTGACAACAACCGGATACGCGTCTGAGGACTATACATTGTGGGGTGGATTCGCCGTCTGCCTGTTTTTCGCGGCAACCTTTTTGGGCGGGTGTACCGGCTCGACGTCCGGCGGGCTGAAGATGTTTCGCATCGTGATGGCGAGGCAGGCATTGCGAGAGGCCGTGGCGCGGTCGCTTCGCCCGCACCAGATCATCAATATTCGATACGGTTCAAGAAAGGTGAGCGATGAAATCGTCGCATCGTCCCTGGGATTTATCTTCGTTTTTTTCGCCACCTTTGCCGTGTTCAGCGTCGCCCTGTCGTTCACGGGCCTTGACGCGCAATCAAGTTTGAGCGCATCGGCAACTGCGATCGCAAATGTCGGGCCGGGAATCGGCGACATGATTGGCCCGGCAGTTAATTTTAGCGGCTTACCCATCATCGATAAGTGGCTGCTCTCCGTGGAGATGATTGTCGGCCGGCTAGAACTGCTTAGCACCTATGTGCTGTTGCTTCCGGGATTCTGGAAACCCTGGTAAGGGTCTGTTATTGGTTGTCCTTTGGCGATTGAATCGCGCTTTGATTTGACGCGTCAATCGGAGTAATCGCCGGTTGATCCGTGGCGCTCTTGTGCCGGTTCATGGCGTTTGATGTTGGTGTTCGCTTTGGTCTGGCATTATCGTGATGCCTCATGGCTGACCTTTCACATTCCCCCCAGCCTTCGGCCCTTCATTGGTATTTGCGCGGCCTGGCCGCGGTCGCCACTGTTCCCGCCTTCGTGCTGATGACCGCCTATGTGGGCTTTGCCGGGCTGGCCAGGGATGCCGGCGTGCCGGCGGCTGAAGCGGCCTTCATGACGGCGACGATCTGGGCGCTGCCCAACCAGGTCGTTCTGGTCGGGGCGATCACCGGCGGTGCTTCGGTTCTGGCCGCCGCCGCCGCGGTGACCCTGACGGCGGTGCGGTTGATGCCGATGATCGTGTCGTTGATGCCCATATTGCGGGACGAAAACACGCCGCGCTGGCAGCTTTATTCATTGTCGCATTTCGTTGCCGTCACCGCCTGGGTGGTGGCGATGACACGGTTGCCGCATCTGCCGCGGCCGGCGCGCGTTCCTTTTTTCGCCGGTTTCGCCACCAGCCTGACGATCGCCAATGTTTTGATCACGGCAATTGCCCATTCGGCAATCGGCACGTTGCCGGCGATTGCCGCCGGGGCGCTCGCCTTCCTGACGCCGATCTATTTCCTGGTGTCGATCTTCGAAGCCTCGCCAACCTGGTCGGATCGGGCGGCGATGCTGTTCGGTCTTGCGCTCGGACCATTATTCTACATCGTCGTACCGGATCTTGACCTGCTGTTAACCGGGGTGATCGGCGGCTCACTTGCCTATATCCTGGGCCGGTTGAGAAGGCGCCGGTCGTGAGCGGCTATACCCTGTCGAGCGCCTGGTGGTGGCCTTACGTGTTCATATTGCTCGTCGGCGCCCTGCCGACCGACATCTGGCGCTGGCTGGGTGTCATGGTCGCCGGCCGGCTGAACGCGGACAGCGAGGCGCTTGTCTGGGTCCGGGCCGTGGCGACGGCCCTGGTCGCCGGTGTGATTGCCAGATTGATCCTCTTTCCGACCGGCGTCCTGGAATCCGCGCCGATGGTTTTGCGCCTGGCCGCGGCGGCGGCGGGCTTCGCCGTCAGCCTCGTGATCCCGCGCGGCAAGATCCTTGGAGGGATCCTGACGGCGGAATTGGTTTTGGTCGGCGGCTGGCTCATTTTGGACCAAATGTCTTGGGGCGGGCCGCCGTAAACTGGACGCGTTGATGGACTCAGCAGTCATTCCCACGAAAGCAGGAATCCTGTGACAAAACATAGGCTTACCTGTGTTATCCTGGATTCCCGCTTTCGCGGGAATGACGATGGTAAGCGGATATTTATGGACGCTATAGGAATTAGTCCCCTGTGAAGAATTCCCATGCTGCTGACTTGGTTGGTGTTTTTCACCGGTTGCAGTATTCGGTTTTGCAAGGATTGTTGGTTTTGACGGTTGGTTTCTTGCGTTTTTGGGTTCGTTTTTGTGAGCGAATATGATTCCCTGGTCGTTGTGATTTTGGGGGATTTCGATGCGCCCGAAGAAGCCGAAGACAACCGACCACGGCGACCTTTTCAAAGCCCGTCTCGATCAGATCATCAACATGAAGCACGAACTGGTTCTGTTGGCTGACCGGGTCGATTGGGACTGGATCGACGAAGAACTGGCGCCGTTTTTCTCCGACTGGGGCCGGCCGGGGGAACCGGTCCGGTTCATGATCGGCATGTTCCTGTTGAAGGCCACCTACGGCTTGTCGGATGAACAAGTCTGGGAACGCTGGGTGCACGATCCGTATTTTCAGTACTTCACCGGCGAGGCATTCTTCCAGCATGAACTCAGGCACGAGCGCTCAGGCATGAGCCATTGGCGCAAGCGCATCGGTGACAAGCTGGATATTCTGCTCGCCGAGACGTTGCGCATTGCCCACGATGTCGGCGCTCTGAAGAAGAGCGACCTGGCGCGGGTGACCGTGGATACCACGGTGCAGCCGAAGGCAATCACCTTCCCGACCGACGCCAAGCTCATGCTGGTGGCGATCGAGCAGTTGAACCGGCTTGCCAAGGCGCATGGGGTCGAGGTGCGCCAGTCCTATCTTCGGGTCGCCAAAAAGGCCGCAATCATGGCCGGACGCTATGCCCATGCCAAGCAGTTCAAGCGCCACAACCGGCAGCTCAAGTTCCTGCGCACCCGGCTCGGGCGGCTGATCCGCGATATCCGTCGCAAAACCGAAGCGCACGAGGATCTGAGAGCCGTCTTCGCCTTGCCGCTGTCAAAGGCCGACCAGATCCGAGGACAGAAGCAGCGCCAGCGGGGCTGGAAGCTCTATTCATGGCATGCGCCGGAGACCGAGTGCATCGGCAAAGGCAAGGCGCACAAGCCGTACGAATTTGGCTGCAAGGTCTCAATCACCACCACCAACAAGCGCTGCAAGGGCGGCCAGTTCATCCTTCATGCCAAGGCGTTCCATGGAAACCCATATGACGGCCATACCTTGGGGAATGTGATCGAGGAAACGGAGTTGCTGACCGGCCGCCAGATTGAACGGATCTATGTCGATAAAGGGTATCGGGGCCACAACGCGCCGCATCCCAACCGCGTCTTCAGATCCGGCCAGAAACGTGGCGTGCACGGCCAGATCAAACGCGAACTCAGACGGCGATCCGCTGTCGAGGCCGTCATTGGCCATTGCAAGACCGACGGCCATCTGGGACGAAACTACTTGCATGGCCGTCTCGGGGATCGCATCAATGCCACAATGAGCGCCGTCGGATACAACATCCGACTCATCCTCAGGTGGTTGAGGATACTCTTAAGCAAAATCATCAACGACATCCTGGCAGCAATCGCCGGTCAATCAGCCCTCAAAGCCGCTTCTTAACGCTCGACGAATTAGGCCAGCGCGGCGCGCAGCTTCTCCGCATTGGCCGCGAGCACGTCGTTATCGGCCATTTCGCCCGTATGGGGGCGCAGCCTCACGCCGTCGAACCGGGGCAGCACGTGAACATGCAGGTGGAAGACCACCTGGCCGCCAGCCGGCTCGACGAAGTGCTGGATGGTCAGCCCGTCGGCGCCGTATGCTGAAAGGGCGGCGTGGCCTATTTTCTGCACCGTTGCCATGACATGAGCCATGTCATCGATGGCGGCATCGAGGATATTGCGCGACGGATTTTTGGGGATCACCAGGGTGTGGCCGTCGGTCCGCGGCATGATGTCCAGGAAGGCGAATGTATGGTGGTCTTCATAGATCTTGTGGCAGGGCATTTCGCCGCGCAGGATCTTGGCGAAGATATTGCCGTCGTCATAGACGGTTCGGTCGGACATTGCCGGCTCCTCGATCTCTTGGTGACCGTTTTTATCACCACGGCGTCGCGGCCTTGGCAAGGCGGAAATTCATTTCGCGTTAAAGATTGCCGGCAGATCCGTCCCGGCGGAAGGGGGTGTGGTCGGCAAGCGCTTCCTGGTCGTGGTCGACGGCGACGCGCTCGTGACGCAGATAATCGGCGATGGCATCGCGCAGGCCCGGATGGGCGATCCAGTGCGCGGAATGGGTTTTCACCGGAACATAGCCACGGGCCAGTTTGTGCGGCCCCTGGGCACCGGCCTCGACGCATTGCAGACCGTTGGCAATGGCGAAGTCGATCGCCTGGTAGTAGCACAGTTCGAAATGCAGGAAGGGGTGGTCCTCGTTGCAGCCCCAATAGCGGCCATAAAGGGTGTCGGAACCGATAAAGTTGAGAGCGCCAGCGATATAACGGCCGGCGCGGCGCGCCAGCATCAAGAGAATGCGGTCGCCCATGCGTTCGCCGATTAAGGAAAAGAAATGGCGGTTGAGGTAGGGGCTGCCCCATTTGCGCGACCCGGTATCCATGTAGAACTCGAAGAAAGCGTCCCAATGGGCCTCGGTGATGGCGTCGCCGGTGAGCCACTCGATGGCCAATCCTGATGCCAGCGCGTCGCGGCGTTCGCGGCGGATGGTCTTGCGCTTGCGCGAGGCGAGGGCGGCGAGAAAGTCATCGAAGGTCCCGTATCCGTCATTCAGCCAATGGAATTGCTGATCGGTGCGGATCAGGTATCCGAGCTTTTCCAGGCGCCGGGATTCGTCCGGTTCCAGGAATGTCAGGTGAATGGAGGAGGCGTCGTGGCGGCGGGTCAGTTCGACCAGGCCTTCGGCCATGATCGGTGTCAACTCGTCGGCGCGATCGGTATCGCGAAAGAGCAGGCGCCGCCCGGTTGCCGGGGTGAAGGGCACGCTCACCTGGAGCTTCGGATAATATTGGCCGCCGGCGCGATGAAAGGCATCGGCCCAGCCATAGTCGAAGACATATTCGCCTTGGGAATGGTTCTTTAGATAACAGGGAACGACGGCTTCCGGCACACCGTTGGAATCGTCAAGCACCAGGTGCTGAGGCAACCAGCCGGTCATGGCGTCGGCACATGACGATTCTTCGAGCGACTGGAGAAAATCGTACGAAACGAATGGGTTGTAGGCTGGTTTCTGAAGTTCAGATTCTGATTCAGGAAGTTCGACCGGAATATCAGAACCGGCGGGTTCATCGTTTGACTCCCGTCGAAGGAGGGGGGGTTCAGCGACGCCCCTACAGGTCCTCGGAATCGGTGCTGACCGGGCAAGTTCGTGATCGGCATCGGTCGACCAACCGGGATTGGCACAGGCATCCCAGGCCTTACGGCTTATGGCGGCAAGGGTGTGTTCCACGCGCAGGGCAACGGTCGGGCGGGTCATTCCATCAATACCTGGAGACAGCCGGTGAAAATGCAAGCCCATCATATAATAGTGGCCGACAAACAGCCTCCATCACCTGATGGTGATCGGCTGCGCGGGCGGAGTATCGTCGCTCATAAGGAATGCGGATCAAGGCCTTCAAAAATCAGTTGATCGGCCCAACGCCGGCCGCGGTCCACATGCTCGCGGCTGCGGACGGTCCACGTCAAAAGCGGCTTGCCGAAGAGCCATTTGCCGACCAGCGGCGCCGTTGCCGGCAGGGCGCGAATGTCATAGGCGATGAAATGCGGGCGGGTGCGCGGCATGTGCAGGAAATAGCGCAGGCCGAACCGTTCCATGGTTGTGGCGCGGCCCCAATGGGCAAGATCGCGGGCGCCGTCGGCGATGATGCCGCGGGGCCGGTCCGGCATGACCTGGCGGCATCTGGCGACCAATTCGGGATCGAACGACATGACCGCTGCCGGGCCGTCGTAATCGGCAAGGATGGCGGCGATCCGGTCGATGATGTGCACATCGATCGACCAGTTCGACTTGATCTCCAAAACCAGCGGCACGGCACCGGCGACCGTCTCCAGCAGTTCCGTCAGGCGGGGGATCCCCTCGCCGGCGCCGACAATGGCGATGTCGGACAATTGGTCGGCGGTTTTTGCGAGCACCGGTCCGGAGTGGGTGGTCATGCGGTCGAGGTCGTGATCGTGAAACACCATCGCCTCGCCGTCGGCACTCATCTGAAGGTCGACCTCGACCGCCAGATCGTGCGCGATGGCCGCCCGAACGGCGGCCAAGGTGTTTTCGATCGGCCCGCGATCGGGATCATGCAGACCGCGATGGGCAACGGGCCGGGCGGTCAACCAATCCAAATCAGTCATATCCGCAATGGGTGCTCAGGCAACCTCGAAGATGGCTTCGACCTCCACGGCCACACCCAGGGGCAGGGCAGCGCTGCCGACAGCGGCGCGGGCGTGACGCCCGGCATCGCCAAAGGCGACGGCCATCAGGTCCGACGCGCCGTTAATGACCGTTGGATGGGCGGTGAAATCCGGGGTGCAATTGACAAAGCCGGTGAGTTTTACGCAGCGCACCACGGAATCGAGATCGCCGAGCGCCGCCTTGACCTGGGCGAGAATGTTGATGGCGCACAATCTGGCCGCGGCCTGGGCCGTTTCCACATCCGTGTCGTCACCGACCTTGCCGACGAACTGAATCTTGCCATCCGGTCCGAAGGGGACCTGGCCGGACACGAACAACAGGTTGCCGGTCCGGACCGTCGGCACGTAGCTGCCGGCCGGCGCGGCCGCATTCGGCAGCGTTATCCCATTGTCTTTCAAGCGGTTTTCGACTTCGCCAGCCATGTCGAGCTCCCTGGTCATTCGATCCTGTAATACGGCTATCGATACTTGGCGCAAATCAGCGCCAACAGCAACTTATTAATGGTGAATTGGATCGATCAGCACCCGACCGCATCGTGGTCTTTTTCTTGCCGTCCAATCCATGTATGCACGGGTTGAATTGCAATTGGGAAAGCCTCTTATGCGAATGGATGGATCCATCAGACCGGGACGGCCCGCCATATTGGCCCTGGCCCTTGTTGCGCTTGTCGCCGTTCCGGCAAGTGCGGCGGCCGTCACTTTCAATCTGCTGCCGCATCGGGCGGTCTATGACCTGGATCTGGGCAGTGTCTCCAATGGGGCCGGCATCAGCGGATTCAAAGGGCGTATTCTCTACGAGTTCGAGGGATCGGAATGCGAGGGCTATACGACCACCTATCGCAATGTGGGATCGCTTTCCGGACGCGCCGGATTTTCCCGGTTGACCGATCACCAGTCGACCTCCTTCGAGGCGGCCGATCACAGCCGGTTCGATTTCGCCAACAAGGTCTTTGTCGACCACAAGCCGACCGAAGAGACCATGGGATCGGCGGAGCGCGGCGACGGAATAGCGCTCACGCTCACCAAGCCGAAATCTAAAACCCTGTCGCTTGATACCAAGATCATGTTTCCGACCCAGCACATGCTGCGGGTTCTTCAGGGGGCGATTGCCGGGGAGCGGTTCCTGCAGGCGGATGTCTATGACGGCGCGCAAACCGGCGAGCAGGTCTATTCCACATCGACGGTGATCGGGCCGCAAAAGAACGCCGATGACGGCATCGAAGACGAACCGGCGGCCAAGGCAGCCGAATTCGCCGGCGCCAGATTGTGGCCGATCACCATCGGCTATTTCGAACAGGGCAAGGGGGAAGGCGAGGTTCTGCCGGAATACGAGATGAGCCTCCTGCTCTACGAAAACGGTGTTACCCGGCGGCTGCGCATCGATTATGGGGACTTCGTCATTCGCGGCCGGCTGGTCCAGATCGAGTTTTTGAAGCGCGCCGCTTGCGAGTAGCCGGCGGCCGGGCGGCCGCGTCGACCATTCATAATTTTTCCTTCCGGCGCCGGTGGGTATGCACCAGGCCCACTTCCACCGCCGAATCGCCGAATTTATCCTTGAGCTTGTCGACTGCCAGTTCCGCATGGGCGCGCTTGGTCGCCGCCTGGTCGACGAGATCGTCCGGGTCGGCGAGTGCCATATCCTGCAGGTCCGACATGCCGATGCCGATCAGGCGAAAGTGGCGACCGTCGACCTCATGGCGCAGGAGGTCGAGGCCGGCGCGGAATATGCGGTCGGCGAGCCTGGTCGGTTCGGCAAAACGACGGTTGCGGGTGAGGGTTTTGAAGTCGCGGGTTTTCAGTTTCAAGGTCGCCGTCCTGCCGCCATAGCCGGCCTTTTTCATGCGCGCGGAAACCTTTTCCGACAGGCCGCGCAGAATTGCGGTCAACTCCTCCAGATTGGAAATGTCGGTATTGAAGGTGGTCTCCGCGCTGATGCTTTTGGCCACATTGCTTGCCGTGACCGTGCGGCTGTCCTCGCCCCGTGACAAACGGGCCAGGCGGCGCCCCATAACGCCGTAGCGGCGCATCAAATCGGTTTCGTCCAGGTTGCGGATCTGGCCGATCGTGCGTAGGCCGTCGCGGTGCAGGCGGGCCTGCAAAGCCTTGCCGACCCCCCAGATCAGGCTCACCGGCTGGCCGGCCAGGAAGTCGAGGGCCTCGGCGCGGCCGATCACCGAGAAGCCGCGCGGCTTGTCCAGATCGGAGGCCACCTTGGCAAGGAATTTGTTGTGGCTGAGGCCGATGGATACCGTGATGCCGATCGTCGTTTCGACATAGGATGCAAATCGAACGAGAAGCTGCGCCGGTTTGCAGCCGTGCAGCCGCTCGGTGCCGGTCAGATCGAGAAACGCCTCGTCGATGCTCAGCGGTTCCACCAGCGGGGTCAGATCGCGCATCATGGCGCGGACCTGTCGGCCGACGTCGGAATATTTGGCCATGTTCGGCGGGATCACGACCGCATCAGGGCAGGCCTTCAGCGCCTTGAACATGGGCATTGCCGAATGGACCCCGCGTATGCGGGCAATGTAGCAGGCCGTCGATACGACGCCGCGGCGGCCGCCACCGATAATGACCGGCTTGTCGGCGAGCTCCGGATTGTCGCGTTTTTCGATTGCCGCATAGAAGGCGTCGCAATCGACATGGGCGATCGCCAGTTGGCCGAGTTCGCCGTGGGCAACGATTCGAGGACCGGCACAGGTCGGGCAACGGGTGGCCCGGTCGTCGACCGCCATTGCGCAATCACGGCACACTGCCTGCAACTCATCCAAATTGGCGGCGGACATGCTCTGTCGCCTCTGGTTCCGTGGGCGTCGGCTCAGTGACCGTAGGCCCGACGCCCGTCAGGCGCAAGGTCAGACGGTTTCGAACAGATCGGCCAGGAACGACCCGACCGTCGCCCAATCATTGGTCATCAGATGGACGCCGTCGATCGGGTCGGCAAGCTGAAAGAACCTCGGATCGGCGATGAAATGGATGAGGATGGCGTCGGGCTGACAGGCTTGAACGGATGTGACGTTGCGCGGGCTGTCATCGAGAAAGATCACCGGCCGGCCGGCCCGCGCGGCAAGCGCTTGTACCGCAGGACCCTTGTCGCCGGAATTGGTGATGACCGGGAAATTCAGCCCATGATCCTTCAAGGTATCGATCCGCACCTGGCGGCGGGCGGAGGGGATATTGGTGAGAAACACCACCTCCGCATGGTCGGTCATGGCCGACAGAACCTCGCCCACCCGGTCGACCGGGGTCTGGCGCCGGGTTTCGGCCTCGAAGAATCCGATGATGAGGCGATGCACGATTTCCGGGTCGGCGGGCTGCCGGTCATCGATGCCCACGATGTTGCCGGTCAGGCCATAGGAGCGTGGCAGCAATTCGAAGCCATTATTGCGTAGGTGGTCTTCCAGATGGCGGACGAAATGCAGGGCGACCTCGTCGACATCACAGACAATCAGCGGCCGGTCGGATGTCGGCAGGCGGGCCAATTGCTCCCGGGTGGCCGGATGCAGGTCAATCTCGGTCATGGGCGGTCTCTTCGCCGGATAACCGGGACAGAGTGTGATGGGCGGCGGCGATCATGGTCGGCCTGATTCGCGAATTCTCGCAAAACACCAAAAGCGCCGATTCGTCGCTCATGAAAAATTCCAACACCGAAAGCAGGAATTGCGGCTCCGACGCGGCCTGGCGCAACGTATCCGGTCCAAGCCCGGTATCGGCCAAAAACCGGCCGAGCAACTCGCGATCGGAAGCGACATATGAAAACGCTTCCGTTGCAATCATCGCACTTTCCTCGGTTTCGAGGCGATACTTGGGTTTTTGCGGCAACCGTTTGCCTTTCCGTAAGGAATCTCAACTAATGTCGACACTATAATGAACGGCGCGTATGGACGCGACCGGACTTTGGCGGTCCAATCGGTTAATTCCCGAGAATCTCGCGGGAACAACGACGGGATCGGTCGACATCCTTCGGGATTGGGGATAATGGGCAAAACCGTTCTGATCGTGGAAGACAACGAGCTCAACATGAAGCTCTTCCATGATCTTTTGGAAGCACATGGTTATGGGACCATTCAAACCCGCAATGGTTTGGAGGCCATCGAGCTGGCGCGCGAGCATCGGCCCGACCTGATCCTGATGGATATTCAATTGCCGGAAGTCTCCGGGCTGGAAGTGACCAAATGGATCAAGGAAGACGATGACCTGCGATTGATACCGGTGATCGCGGTGACTGCTTTCGCCATGAAGGGAGACGAGGAGCGCATCCGCCAGGGCGGTTGCGAGGCCTATATTTCCAAACCGATCTCCGTGGCCCGCTTCATCGAAACGGTGCGGTCCTATATCGGGGAAAGCTGAACGGATTCATCACCATGACGGCACGCATTCTGGTTGTTGACGATATCGCCGCGAACACCAAGCTTCTGGAAGTGCGTTTGACGGCGGAGTACTTCGAGGTGACGACGGCGTCGTCCGGGGCCGAAGCACTGGATATCTGCGATCGGGAGGAATGTGACATCGTCCTGCTCGACGTGATGATGCCGGAAATGGACGGGTTCGAGGTCTGCCGGCGGCTGAAATCCAACCCGGCCACGGAACATATCCCGGTGATCATGATCACGGCGCTCGACCAGCCCGCGGACCGGGTGACCGGCCTTGAGGCCGGAGCCGATGATTTCCTGACCAAGCCGGTGGATGATATTGCCCTGATCGCCCGGGTACGCAGCCTGGTACGGCTGAAAATGCTGACCGACGAATTGCGCATGCGCGCGGCAACCAGCCGCGAATTGGGCATTGACGAACCGCTGGCGCTCGGTGACATGCTCGATGGCCAGCGCGGCAAGGTGTTGGTGGTTGATGATCGGCGGTCATCATACGAAAAGCTGGCATCGCTGATTTCCAAGGATCACGATGCGGAGGTGGAGACCGATCCCCAGGAAGCGCTGTTCCGCAGCGCGGAGGACGATTTCGAACTGATTATCGTCAGCCTGGGATTTGAAAATTTCGATGCCCTGCGGCTGTGCTCGCAATTGCGCTCGCTGGAGCGCACGCGCACGGTGCCGATCCTGCTGGTTGCCGATCATGATGACCAGTCGCGCCTATTGCGCGGATTGGATCTGGGTGTCAACGACTACATCCTGCGCCCGGTCGACGGTAATGAGATGCGCGCCCGGATCAGGACACAGATCCGCCGCAAGCGCTATTCGGACCGGTTGCGCGACAATGTCCAGCAGACCATGGAAATGGCCATCAAGGACGAACTGACCGGACTGCACAATCGACGCTATCTGGAAAGCCATATGTCTACGTTGGTCGACCAGGCGATTGCACGGCACAAGGCGTTGTCGGTGCTGGTTGTCGATATTGACTTCTTCAAGGCGGTCAACGACACTTATGGTCATGATGCGGGCGACGACGTGTTGCGGGAGTTCGCACAGCGCCTTCGCAAGAATACCCGTGGTATCGACCTGATCTGCCGCCAGGGTGGCGAGGAGTTCGTGGTGGTGATGCCGGAAACCGACATGGCGCTCGCGATGATGGTCGCGGAGCGGCTGCGCCAATGTACAAGTGGCGAACCCTTCATCGTTGCCGGCGGCGCCAAATCGATCGACGTGACCATCAGCATCGGCCTGGCCTGCCTCGATCATGAGAACGATACGTGCGAATCACTTACCAAACGCGCCGACCAGGCCCTTTACATTGCCAAACGCGATGGTAGAAACAGGGTTGTGGCAGACGCCGCATAGGGGTATTTCGTTGCTATACCCCTACTAAAGTCGTAGAAATAATCGCTTATTGGGTTGATTGACGGGCAAACTTTACCAAAAATTGTTTCAACCTGTTACTTTGATTAAGTGTCATTTGATTTTCTTTTTCATTCGGTTATGTTTCTTTCCTGCGGGATGTGATTCCAGTATTGGGATTTGACCGGCAGTGTTGCAATGACAATGCCGCCCCTTTAGATTGATTGCCCTACGGCTTACTCAGGTCCGCCGCATCTCCTGGGTCCGTAGGGTACGGCCGGCCGGATAGCGGGATTGAGTGGCCTCCTCGTTCTGGTCGCTACCGGTCGGCCACCAATATCGGCGACAAGCCGAAAAAAATGCCCGGGCACTTAAGTGGCCCGGGCATTTTTTGTGGCATTGTCGATCCCGCGACGAAGCGGGCGTCAGAGAAACGCTATTTGATCTTGGCTTCCCGGAATTCGACGTGCTTTTTCGCCACCGGATCATATTTCTTTTTGACCATTTTTTCGGTCATCGTCCGGGAGTTCTTCTTGGTGACGTAATAGAAGCCGGTGTCAGCGGAGCTGACCAGCTTGATCTTTATGGTAGTCGCTTTGGCCATGGTCTTTCAAATCCTGAAGGCTCTAGTGGCACCGGGCCGTCCGATAATCGCGCGCACCCTACGCATTGTCCGGGCAATGTCAAGAATCGGCGGCGCCTCACGCCGGCTATTGCTCACCGAATATCCTGCCGCCGACTTTCCAAACCGATGCATTGCCCCATTGGACGACATGGGTGGTGCTTTGCAGCGCGGCGCAATAGGTGTCGAAATCGGCTCGGGTCATCGGTACTTACGATAATTATTGTCGATCCTGCACTATCCTGACCACCGACACCGCCGCATAGATGGCGAAGAAAATAGCCATTGTGGCAGCGAAACCGTGTGGTGGCCACAAATCCAATCCGGTTCCGATCGCCGCCGGGCCGATGACCGAGCCGACCGAATACATCATCACGAAGGCGGCATTGGCCGATGCCAGGTCGGCGCCGCGGAACCGGCTGCCGAGATGGGTGAGGCCGACGGTATAGAATCCGGCGACAAAGCCGCCCCAAACGAACAACAAAAGAACCGCGAGGACAAGATTGGTCGCCAAGAGCGGAAGCGTGGCGGCACCGGCGAAGCTAACGGCGGCGCAGATCAGCAGCAGGTGGCGCCGGTCCATGCGGTCGCTGAGAAAGCCAAGGGGGACCTGCAAGACGACGTTGCCCAATGCGGTCGCGGCGACGAGCAGCATGGTCGTCTCGGCCATATGCCCGATCCGCACGCCATAAACCGGCAACAGGGCTATGGCGCCCGATTCCACGGCACCGAATATCAATGCAGCGAGCGTGGCCATGGGGGCAGCGAACAAAAAGCCGCGAAAGGCCAGGCTCGGAGTGTGGTCCAGGGGCGGCGGCCTGGATCTGGCGAGGAGCACCGGGACAGCCGAAAAGGCCAGGACCGAGGCGCCGACGACGAAGGGCAGCGGACCCGCGGGTCCGGTGATCATCACCAGGAGGGGGCCAACGGCAAATCCGAGGGACAGAACCGTTCCGTAAACGCCCATGACAAATCCGCGGCGGGCGTTCGGTGCCTTGGCGTTGATCCAGTATTCGCTGAGCACGAATGCCACGGTGATCGCGCTGTGAAAGATCAGGCGCAGGGGGAACCACATCCAAAAAGCTTCAAAAATGTAGAAACCAATCAGGGTCACCGCGCTGACGAGGATCGACGCGGCAAGTGTCCGCGTCGTTCCGAAGCGCCGGGCAAGCGGTTGGCAATAGGGGGCGATGGCGATCGCGGCGATGCCGGCCGTTGCCGTATTGATGCCGATCCAGGTGCCCGAAATTCCCCGGGATTCCAGAATGATCCCGAGCAGCGGCAGGCTCAGACTCATGCCTATTCCGACACCGGTAATCGCCGAAATGGCGATGATCATCGAGCCCCAGGGAATGGCCGCGTCGATTACCGGATCGGGTGTGTCGCGTTGTTGGTCCATCATCGCCGCGTTTGGTGGGTCGGGGTTATAGATCCTCGCGATGGAATTTGTTGTTCTTTCGGTAGACGAACGGCACGGGATAGTCTTGTGACAGATCCGGATCGACCTGCAGGCGGCGATCCAGATTGACCAGGATGGTCTGGGTGATGAACGGCATTTCAAGCTTGCCGGCTTCCTCGAAAGTCAGCCAGTGGAGGTCTTCCAACTCATCGGTCGGACCATGGCCTTCCGGCAGCCGGTCGACGATGGCATCGGCCCAGACTGCCAGGAAGCGGGTGTCGAAGCGGCGCACCCGGCGTGGCGGGGTGATGGCCCGGGCGATGAAATGAAAGCCGTCCAGCGTCGGCAGAATGCGGCGTTCGCGGAAAGCGGCCCAATCGCCGCGACCCGGCGCACCGTCCGTATCCGGGCGGCCGATGAACAATCCGGCCTCCTCATAGGTTTCGCGAATGGCGGCGATGGCAAAGGCGCGGGCGCGGGCCGGCGTTTTCGGGCCTTTCATTTTCATTGACAGCCTGGCCAGCACATCCGGGGCGTAGTCGGCGGCATAGGGCACCCGGGAATCGGCGGGGTCGACCCGTCCGCCGGGAAACACGAAGCGGCCCGGCATGAATTTGTGGCGCATATGGCGCCGTCCCATCAGCACCCGGACCGGGCCATCCGCCTGGCGATCGAGAACGATCAGCGTGGCGGCATCCTTCGGTCGCCGGTTCGGATGTTCATCCTGGCCCATGATCTCGACGACCCGAGGGGGGACTTCAAACGTTTGGGCCATGGATCCATCCGCATCTAACTATCTTAGGGGCTGTCAGCGACGACGGGCGCGCCGCTGCCGGGTGTTGGTTTGGCGTGTATTGCGCCGTGTCACCGGACGTTGGTAGCGGCCTTCGCTCAAGAGTTCAAATCGTAAAGCGCCGGCGAAGGGCGCGGCTTCCACCAGGCGGACATCCACCGGATCGCCGAGCTGGTGGGTTTCGCCGGTCTTTTCGCCGATCACCGAATGGCTTGCCTCCTCGTAGACGAAATAGTCGTCACCGAGCTTGGAGATGGGCACGAAACCGTCGGCGCCGGTATCGTCCAGGCGAACGAACAGGCCGGCCTTGGCGATGCCGGCGATGCGGCCCTTGAATTGGGCGCCGATGCGGTCGGCGAGCCACAGGGCGATCAGTCGGTCGACCGTATCCCGCTCGGCGACCATGGCGCGACGTTCTGCGGCGGAGATTTCCGCGCCGATCAGTTCCAGGCTGGATTCGATGCCTGGCTGCAATCCGCCTTCGCCAAGGGAGAATGCGGTAATCAGGCCGCGATGGACCAGCAGATCGGCGGATCGGCGGATCGGCGATGTGAAATGGGCGTAACGGCGCAGATTGAGGCCGAAATGGCCGATATTGGCCGGGTTATATTCCGCCTGGGCCTGGCTGCGCAGCACCACTTCGTTCACCAGATGGGCCGAGTCGGTATCCGCGACCCGCGCCAAAATTGCATTGAATTGGCTGGGGCGCAGGTTGCCGGTCTTCGGCAGTTTGATGTCCAGGGTTGCCAGGAATTCACGCAACGAATCCAATTTCGTCAGCGATGGCGTGTCGTGAATGCGATAGAGCAGGGGGATTTTGGCCTGCTCAAGGCTTTCGGCCGCCGCGACATTGGCCTGGATCATGAATTCCTCGATCAGGCGATGGGCGGCCAGGCGTTCAGGCACGATAATACGGTCGACCATGCCCTCAGGGGTGAGCACGATCTTGCGCTCCGGCAAGTCCAGATCCAGGGGTTCGCGGGCCCGGCGGCCATTGTCCAAGCAAGCATAGGCCGCCCAGAGCGGCTGCAGGATCGGTTCCAGCAAAGGACCGGTCTGGCCGTCCGGATTGCCATCCATTGCCGTCTGAGCCTGTTGATAGGACAGCTTGGCGGCCGAGCGCATCATGATGCGGTGAAATTTATGACCGGTCTTGCGGCCCGACTTGTCGAACACCATGCGCACGGCCATGGCCGGCCGGTCTTCATCCTGGCGCAGTGAGCACAGATCGTTGGACAGGCGCTCCGGGAGCATGGGTACGACGTGGTCGGGGAAATAGACCGAATTGCCGCGGTGCAGAGCCTCCCGGTCGAGGCCCGTTCCCGGCCGCACATAGGCGGCGACATCGGCGATTGCGACGTGGACGATGAAACCGCCTTCATTCTTTGGGTCGGGTTCGGCGTGAACCGCGTCGTCGTGGTCCTTGGCATCCGCCGGATCGATGGTGATGAAGGGAATATCCCGCCAGTCCTCGCGGCCGGCCAGGTCTACCGGTCGCGCGGCTTCGGCCTCGGCGAGGACGGCGCCGGAGAATGTGTGCGGGATGCGGTGATCGTGGATGGCGATTGTTGAGACGGCGCGCTCGGAATTCATGGAGCCGATCCGCTCCACGACCCGTGCCTTGCGGGCGCCGTGGCGGCCGCCGCCAATGGTGACGACCGAAACCAGATCGCCGTCGACGGCGCGGCCGATGTCGCCGGATTCTATGAACAGTTCCTTCTGCTTGCGATCAATCGGCTCAATGCGGCCGCCGTCGCGAAACCGGCGGAAGATGCCCAGAACGTCTTTCGGTTGACGGTCAAGGATCTTGATGATGCGGCCGGTATGGGCGACGCCGTCCCTTGGTTCACTCTTGGTTATGCGCGCTAGCACATGGTCGCCGATGCCGGGCGCCGGGCGGCGCTTCGGATCGATGGCGATGATGACCTTGGGCGCGGCGCCGTCGGCGTCCTCGTCCCAATCGACCGGAACAGCAAAGAGGTCGCCATTGCCGTCCAACTCGTTGACGGCGAGCACCGTGACCGGGGGCAGCTCACCGCGTTTGCGCAGGCGTTTGCGCCGGCTTTCGATCAGCCCTTCGTCCTTCAATTCGTTGATCAGGCGCTTCAGATCGGTGCGCGCGGCGCCTGAAATGCCGAAGGCGCGGGCGAGTTCCCGTTTTCCCACCTTGCCCGGATTGTCGGCGATATAGGCCAGCAACTGATCCCGGGTCGGCAACTCACCGGATTTCTTGTCTGATTTGCGGGATTTGACCACCTATTTAGCCGGCGGATTTCTTACGTCGGGATCCCTTGCCCTTGGCCGCCTTGGCGGTGATCAATTCTACGGCCTGTTCCATGGTGACCGACATCGGTTCGGTTCCCTTGGGTAGGGTGGCGTTGACCTTGCCGTGGTTGACATAGGGGCCGTAGCGGCCGTCGCGCACGGTGATCGGGCCGCCAAGCTCGGGATGTTCGCCGAGTTCCTTCAGCGCTGCCGGTGTGCCCCGTCGTCCACCGCGATTTTGCCGTTCCGCGATCAGGGTGACGGCGCGGTTCAGGCCGACATCGAACACTTCATCGACGGAGGCGAGATTGGCATAGGTCTTTTCATGCTGCACGAAGGGGCCGTAGCGGCCGATGCCGGCAAGGATCGGCTGCTCGGTTTCCGGATGCAGGCCGACCTGGCGGGGGAGCGACAACAGACGCAGAGCCTTTTCCAGGTCCATCGAATCCGGTGGCCAGTCCTTCGGCAGGGAGGCCCGCTTCGGCTTGCCCTCTTCGCCCAGTTGCACATAAGGGCCGAACCGACCGCTGCGCAAAGTCACGTCGAGGCCGGTATCGGGGTCGATGCCCAATAGTTTCGGACCATCGGCTTCCGCATCGGCACCATTCTCACCGTTTTGGGCGAGCTGGCGGGTGAACCGGCAGTCGGGATAGTTCGAACAGCCGATAAAGGCGCCGTAACGGCCAATTTTCAGGGACAGGCGGCCATCATCGCATTTCGGGCAGGCGCGTGGATCGGCGCCGTCCTCGCGCGGCGGAAAGACATGGACGCCAAGCACTTCGTTGAGTGCTTCCAGCACTTCGCCAACGCGCAGGTCCTTGATTTCGGAGACGGCGAGGGAGAATTCGCGCCAAAAGTCCTTCAAGACATCCTTCCAGGCGAGATCGCCGGCGGAAATCTTGTCGAGTTGCTCCTCCATGGATGCGGTGAAGCCGTATTCGACGTAGCGATCGAAGAAGCTGCTCAAGAAAGCGGTGACCAGACGGCCCTTGTCTTCGGGGATCAGGCGTTTCTTGTCGAGTTGCACATAATCGCGATCGCGCAGGACCGATAATGTGGAGGTATAGGTGGAGGGCCGGCCGATGCCGAGCTCTTCCATTTTCTTGATCAGGGTCGCCTCGGTGTAGCGGGGCGGCGGCTCGGTGAAATGCTGGCTGGCCGTGATCGGCTTGTTGCGGACCAGTGTCTCATCGACATGGACGGCCGGAAGACGTTTGGATTCCTCGTCCTCCTCGTCGTCACGGCCTTCCTGATAGAGCACGTAGAAACCGTCGAAGCGGATGACGGACCCTGTCGCCCGCAAGGCGGCCTCGGTTCCGCCCTGGCGGGCGCGGATCTCGATGGTCGTGCGCTCCAATTCGGCGCTGCTCATTTGGCTCGCGACCGTGCGCTTCCAGATCAGGTCGTATAAGCGGGCCTGATCGTTTTCCAGGAGGTGCTTCATCTCCGCCGGCGTGCGTCCAAAGCCGGTCGGGCGGATCGCCTCGTGGGCTTCCTGGGCGTTTTTCGCCTTGGACGAATAATGGCGTGGCTTGTCGGGCAGATAGCGATCGCCGAACTGGCTGGCGATCTGATTTCGGCTTGCCTGTACGGCTTCCGGCGCGATCTGCACGCCATCGGTCCGCATATAGGTGATCAGACCGACCGTCTCGCCGCTGATCTCCACGCCCTCATAAAGCCTTTGTGCCACCTGCATGGTCTGCTTGGCGGAAAATCCGAGCTTTCGGGAGGCTTCCTGTTGCAGGGTGGAGGTGGTGAAGGGCGGTGGCGGATTGCGTTTCTGCGGTTTCGATTCCACCGAACCGACGGTGAAGTCGGCGGCGTCCAGCATGGCCTTCATGCGTTCGGCCGTTGCGCCGTCGCCGATGTCCCGGCGGCCGATCTTGTCGCCGTCAAAGCCGACGAGACGAGCCTCGAATGTCTGGCCGGCGGTGTTTTTTAGCTCCGCCACCAGCGACCAGTATTCCTGGGGCCTGAAGGCCTCGATTTCCTGTTCCCGGTCGCAAACGAGCCTCAACGCGACAGACTGTACCCGGCCGGCGGAGCGGGCGCCCGGCAGCTTGCGCCAAAGAACCGGTGACAGGGTGAAACCGACCAGATAATCAAGCGCACGACGGGCGAGATAGGCCTCCACCAGGGGACTGTCGATGGCGCGCGGATTGGCCATCGCCTCCAACACCGCGCCCTTGGTGATGGCGTTGAAGACGACACGGTCGACCGGCTTGTCCTTCAGCGCCTTCTTCGCCTTCAGCACTTCCAGGACGTGCCAGGAGATCGCCTCGCCCTCGCGGTCCGGGTCGGTGGCCAGAATCAGCCGATCTGCCTTCTTGACCGCATTGGCGATGTCGTTGAGCCGCTTTCTGGCCTTCGAATCGACCTCCCACGACATGGAAAAATCGTCATCCGGCAGTACCGATCCATCCTTGGCCGGCAGATCGCGCACGTGACCATAGGAGGCCAGCACTTCGAAGTCCGACCCCAGATACTTGTTGATGGTCTTCGCCTTGGCGGGTGATTCGACGATGACTACGTTTGCCGACATGGATGTCCGTAACGATTCCAGAAACTGTGTCCAGCGACGTTCTACAATAATCCGGTCGACCGATCGAAAAGGCCTGAACGGGCCCCGGTGCTGTGCCTTGCGGTCAGGAACGGGCGCCGCCTGAGGCGGTTCGCTCCGCACCGATCGCCCGAAAGGTCACGCCACGCTTTGATATGGGTCGAGCCATTCACTATGATCGTCCTGGGTCACATTGGTCAGGTTGGGTACGGCCAAGCGGTTTTCGGCCGATCTGCGAATGGTGCTGACATGGACGTTCCTGTCTCGTTGGTCAAGCCCGGGCGCTATTTTTTCGAAATCAAAACCTTGCAACGCTCGGATGATAAATTGATAATTAGCACGTATTACGGTAAGCTGCCCGTTGCTCCATAACGGGTAATTGATGAACCATCAGGCGCCGATTAGTTGGTGAATTCAATCTTCACGTGTGCGTCGGGCGACGTATGTCCGATGATTCAATTAGAAAGTGAAATATCGTGACCAACAACTTTGAATCCAAGAAATCCACCGCAATTTACGTGGAGAAAATGTGCGTGGAATTGCGCAAACTGTCCGCGGATAACGAGTTGGAGTTGCTGGCTTATTTACTGGATGTCGCCCGGGAGGAAGCAGCAAGCCACGTGGCCGGGAAGCCGGAAATAACCGTTCCCGATCCGACCGCACCGATGGCCATGCCGTCACGGGACCAATGACACCCGCTGGCCGCCATGGCGCTCCAGGCGGCCGGCCAGGTCCAATTCCAACAGCACCAATTGCACCGCTGCCGGGTGCAGTCCGGTGTGGCGAATGATGTCGTCGACGGAAACCGGGGTAGTGTCCAATGCCGCCAGTACCCGGGTACGCGCCGTGTCCTCCGCCGGTTCGACGGGTTCCTCCCAGTCCTCCGATTCCCGCACGATCGGCCGCTCCGGCAGGGGCTGCCCGATCAGGGGGCGCACTTCCGCGTCGACGTCGTCGGCCGACGTTACCAGTGTCGCGCCATCGCGTAACAGCTTGTTGCAGCCGGCGGAGCGCGGATCGAGCGGAGAGCCGGGCACGGCGAAGACCAGTCTGCCCTGATCATTGGCGAACCGCGCGGTATAAAGCGATCCGGACCGCGCGGCCGCCTCGACGACGATGACACCGAATGCGGCCCCCGATATTATGCGGTTGCGGCGGGGAAAGTCCTTCGGCCGCACTTTCCAGCCAATGGGCATTTCGGAGATGACCGCGCCGCCGGCATCGAGCAGGGCGCGGAACAGGGGTTCATTCTCGGCCGGGTAGATATAGTCGATACCACCGGCGAGGACTGCGACGGTGCCGGTGGCGCAACTGGCCTCATGGGCCGCGGCATCGATGCCGCGGGCGAGACCGGAGACAATCGTATATCCGGCCTCGCCAAGGTCGCGGGCCACTTTGGCGGCGAACTTTCGGCCGGATATGGAGCAGTTGCGGGAGCCGACAATGGCGATTGCAGGCCGGGCCATAACCGGATCATCACCGATCACCGTCAAGAGCGGTGGCGGTGCATCGACATGGACCAATAGGGGCGGATAGCCGGCTTCACCCATAGCGCATAGCCGGGCGCCGGCAGCGGCGATGGCCTCCAATTCGCGATGTGCCTCGTCCTGGGAGCAGACGCGGATCGGACGCCGCGACCCGCCGCGCCGGGACAATTCCGGAAGCGCCTCAAGGGCTGCCTGAGACGACCC
The DNA here is from genome assembly GCA_965224185.1 of Rhodobiaceae bacterium. Taxonomy (GTDB): domain Bacteria; phylum Pseudomonadota; class Alphaproteobacteria; order Rhizobiales. Next base: position 4,506,408 of record OZ245042.1, read on the forward strand.
GAAATGGTTGAGCAGATCGCGAAACGTGGCGCCGCCCACATTCTCGCTGCGAATCAGCCGCAGCCAGGCAAGACGCTGCTGGTCGGTCAGCCGGAACGTGCCGCCCGAATCCACATCATCGTGATCGGCCATCAGGAGCTACCGATCTTCGATTCCTGTCCGGCGATCAGGCGGCGGATATTCGCCGCGTGCTTTATCCAAACCAGTATCGTCATCAAGACAAATAATTCGGCGACTTGCCATTCCTCAAACACAATCAAAACGAACGGCGTCGCCAGACTGGCCAGCAGCGCCGCGAGGGAAGAATAGCGGGTGATCGCGGCGATTGCCAACCATATCAGGGCGAAGATCAGTGCCGAGATCCAACTCAGTGCGGCGAGAACGCCGATAAAGGTAGCGACGCCCTTACCGCCGCGAAACCGCAGCCAGACCGGAAACAGATGCCCCAGAAACGCCCCCAATCCGGCGATGATCGCGGTATCAGGTCCCCATCCGGCGGCAATGGTGACGGCGATCCAGCCTTTCAGCAGGTCACCGAGCAATGTGGCCGCGGCAAGACCCTTGCGTCCGGTGCGCAAGACATTGGTGGCGCCGATATTGCCGGAACCGATAGAACGCAAATCGCCGGCGCCGGTGAATTTTGTGAGCAGCAGGCCGAACGGGATGGACCCGAGCAAATACCCGAATACCAGGGCTGCCGCGTAATAGGGCATGGAGAGCGACCAATTGATCGGGTCCGGCATTATCGTCCATTCCAGAAATGAGGATTGTCAGCCACGGTACTCGTAGACCGTGCGTCCGGCAACCAAGGTACGCACCGCGCGGCCGGTAAACCGGGCGCCTTCAAAGGGCGTGTTCTTGGATCGGGACAGAACGGCCTCCTCGCGCATGATCCAGGGGGCGTCCAGGTCAATGACCACCAGGTCGGCCGCGGAGCCGGGGGCAAGGGTGCCCGCCTCCAGCGACAATAATGCGCTCGGCCGGGTCGACAGAGCGCGGATCAAGTCGATCAGCGATACCTCGTCGTCATGGACCAGGCGTAGTCCGGCCGCTAGCAGGGTTTCCAGGCCGATAGCGCCGTCGGCCGCCTCGGCGAAGGGGTGGCGCTTGGTTTCCACGTCTTGGGGATCATGGCTGGAGACGATGACGTCGATGGTGCCGTCGGCGATGCCGGCGACGACCGCCCGCCGATCATCCTCGCTGCGTAAAGGCGGCGTCATTTTGAAAAAAGTCCTGTAGGGACCGATATCGGTCTCGTTCAATGTGGCATGGGCGATCGAGGCGCCGCAGGAAACGTCTAGCCCCGAGGCCTTGGCCTGGCGCATGATGTCGACAGACGCGGCGCAAGAAATTTGAGCGGCGTGATAACGGGCTCCGGTCAGGGCGGCGAGGCGGATATCCCGTTCCAGCATGATGATCTCGGCTTCCCGGGGAATGCCGGCAAGGCCGAGACGCGTGGCCATTTCGCCCTCATTCATGACGCCCTTTTCGACAAGGTCGGGATCCGCCGGCAGGTGCACGATCAAGGCGTCGAAATCGCTGGCATAGGTCATGGCCCGCCGCATGATGCCGGCATTGGCGATCGGCTCGCGGCCATTGGTGAAGGCGACTGCGCCCGCGCTCTGCAACAGGCCCAATTCGGTGATTTCCTCGCCGGCCAGATCACGGGTCAGGGCCGCCATCGGTCGCACATTGACGATCGCGGTGTCCCGTGCGCGCCGGCGCATGAAGTCAACCAGCGCGATGTCGTCGATCACCGGGTCGGTATCCGGCATTGTGACCATGGTGGTGACACCGGCGGCGGCGGCTGCGCTGCTGGCGGTGGCCAGGGTTTCGCGGTGTTCGTGGCCGGGCTCGCCGATAAAGACGCGCATATCCACCAGTCCGGGCGCCACGACCTTGCCGGCGCATTTGACGATTTCCGCACCGGCCGGGTAATCGATGCGCGCAACGGTCGGGCCACAGGCGGCAATCCGGCCTTCTGCGACCACCACCGTGCCGGTCTCGTCGCGATCGGTGGCCGGATCGATAATCCGGGCGCCTTCCAGGACAATCGGCCGATCGGGAGCAAGGGTCGGTGTCATGCTTTTTGCCGCCTATCGGTTCGGGAGATGCGCGGCCAGGGCTTCAAGCGCGGCCATGCGCACGGCGACGCCCATTTCCACCTGCTCGCGGATGACGCTGCGCGGGCCGTCAGCGACGGCCGGATCGATTTCGACACCGCGATTCATGGGACCTGGATGCATGACGATGGCGTCCGGCTTGGCGAGCGCCAATTTGTCGTCGTCGAGGCCGAAAAAATGGAAATATTCGCGGACACTGGGGACGAAGGCGCCGCTCATGCGTTCCCGCTGCAGGCGCAGCATCATGACGATATCGGCATCGGCCAGGCCGGCGCGCATGGTCGTGTGCACCTCGACACCTAAACGGTCGACGGCGGTCGGCAGCAAGGTGGACGGCGCCACGACCCGCACCCGGGCGTCCATGGTATTGAGCAAAAGGATGTTCGAGCGGGCGACCCGGGAATGGCGGATATCGCCGCATATGGCCACCGTCAGGCGTTCGACGCGGCCCTTGTTGCGGCGGATCGTCAGGGCGTCGAGCAGAGCTTGGGTGGGATGTTCATGGGCGCCGTCACCGGCATTGATCACCGAGCAACTCATTTTCTGGGCCAGAAGCTCCACGGCGCCGGCGGCATGATGGCGCACGACCAGGAGATCGGGACGCATGGCGTTGAGCGTTGCCGCCGTGTCGATCAGGGTCTCGCCCTTTTTAACCGACGAGGCGCTGACCGACATATTCATAACATCAGCGCCAAGGCGTTTTCCCGCAAGTTCAAACGATGATTGGGTGCGCGTGGAGGCCTCGAAAAAAAGATTGATCTGGGTTCTGCCGCGCAGGGTCGAGGTCTTCTTTTCCACCTGGCGGCTGATTTCGACCGCCGCGTCGGCGCGGTCCAGGAGGCCGACAATGTCCTCTTTGGAAAGGCCTTCGATACCGAGCAAATGACGGTGTGGGAATGCGGCGAAGGACGGCGATACGGAACTGGTCATTAAAGCCACCCCTATACGGAGAATCGCCGGCTCTCGCAAGAGCGTGTGATTAACGGAGGTGACGAGGCGGTGGAAAGATGGCTTCGCGGGCCTGCGGCGTCGGTTCCCATCCGTGTTGCCGGAAATCGGACTCGCAACTCAATCCGCTCAATCATTCCCGCGAAAGCGGGAAGGTGGGTTCACGTTTGAAGTGCAACACGGTTTGAGATTTGAGTGAATACCTCTTGGGGTGTTCTGTAGTCCAGGCATTTTCTTGGCGTTTGGTTGTATTGGGTGACGAGGCGGTCCAACTCGGCCTGATCGATTGTGGCCAGGTCGGATTTGCGCGGCAGGACGCGGCGCAGTCTGTGGATGGCGTTTTCGATGCCGCCTTTCTGCCAGGGGGAATGGGTGTCACAGAAATAGGTGGCCATGCCGGGGGACTGGTTGAGCTCATGATGCAGATAGAATTCCGATCCGTTGTCGAAGGTGATTGAGCGCCTGAGCGCCGGCGGCAGGGTGGCGAAGGCGGCCTTGAGCCGCTCCACGACGGGCCGCGCGGCCTTGTTGGGCTGGCGCCAGATCCATGTCAGGCGGGACTTGCGCTCATGGGCGACCAACACCGCCTGGCCGTATCTGGAAAACAGCATCAGATCGGCCTCCCAATGGCCGAACTGGCGGCGCTGGTTGGCTGATTTGGGCCGTTTGTCGAGGCTCACCCGGTGGGCGATCAGCGTTTTGGCACTGCCGCCACGCGGGCCAAGGCGGCCACGCCGATGCTTGGCCTTGGCCAACAGTTTGTGCCAATAGTCCTTCTGGGCGCTGCGGTGATAGATGTAGCGGTAGATTGACTCGTGGCTGATGCGCATGGGAGCGTGCTGGCGCGCCAGCCGCCCGGCGATCTGTTGCGGCGACCATCCCATCGCAAGGCGGTCGCGCACCAGAGCCCGCAGGGCCGGCTGGCGCGCCAGCTTGAAGCGGGCGTCCCAACGCCGCCGCCGCGCCGCAAGCCCATGCGCGCGCTCGGGCCGATAGCCGCCGCAAAACTGCTTCGTCGCATTCGAGTTGCGCCGCAATTCCCGACTGATCGTCGACGGCGACCGGCCAAGATGATCGGCCGCAGCGCGAATGGATCGACCCAAACGCATCAGCGCGTAAAGCTCAATCCGCTCCTCAAGACTGAGGTGACTGTAATGTGTTCCCATCGCAACAACACCATAGCAGGTGTTGCACTTCGCGCGTGACTCAAAGGAATCCAGGGCCAAGAAAACGCCGGTCTTTGCAAGCTGCCCTAGATTCCCGATTTCGCGGGAATGACAAGTTCATATTTCGTATTGAACCCGGTTGATCACCTCGCGCTCTAAGCGCCGATTTCGGCCGCACGCTTCAGGGCGTCTCTCGCCTGGCGGGTGATCGCCGCCCAGTTCTTGTCGGCGATCTGGCGGCCGGTGGCGATCCAGGAGCCGCCGATCGAGGCAACCACCGGCAGGGCTAGATATTCGACCATGTTGTCGAGATTGATACCCCCTGTGGGGCAGAACTTAACCCCCTGGCTGGCATAGGGGCCGGCGAGGGCCTTGAGCATGGCGATGCCGCCAGAGGCGCCTGCGGGGAAGAATTTCAGGAGGGAGCAGCCGAGCGCCATTCCCTGCTCGATCTCTGTCGGGGTCATGACGCCTGGAATGAACAGGCCGCCGCTATTGCGGAAATGCGTGACCACATCGGCATTGAGACCGGGGGCCAGCCCGAACCGGGCGCCGGCATCGATTGCCCGATCCGCCTGATCGGTCGTCAGCACTGTGCCGGCGCCCAGTAGCATCTCCGGAAACCGGGCGGCAATACGGGCGATGGCATCGGCGGCGGCCGCGGTGCGGAAGGTGATTTCGATGACGTCGATGCCGCCGGCAAGCAGGGTCTCGGCAAGCGGTTCGGCGTCGTCGGCATCATCGATCACGATGACCGGGATGATCGGCCGCTTGAGAAGGTCTTCCTGTAGTGAATTTCCATTCGCGGTCACAGTGCCTATCCCGCTGCCCGTTGTCGATTATCCGGTTTATCGGTCGACGCGGGCGCCGCCGCCGCCGACCAGTTTTTCCACTTCCGCCAGCGAGGCCATGGTGGTGTCGCCGGGGGTGGTCATGGCGAGCGCCCCATGGGCGGCGCCATAATTGACGGCGATCGCCGGATCGCCGAATTCCATCAACCCGTAAATGAAGCCGGAGGCGAAACTGTCGCCGCCGCCGACCCGGTCCATGATTTCCAGATCCGGGCGATGGGTCGCGGTGTGGAAGCGACCCTCGGCCCAACACATGGCGCCCCAATCATTGACGGTTGCCGATTTGACGCCGCGCAGGGTTGTCGCCGTCGCCTTGAAATTCGGGAATTCGGCAACCGCCTGGTCGATCATGCGTTGAAAGGCGTTTGCATCGAGGTCAGTGAGATTGGCGTCGATACCGGCCACTTCGAAGCCCAGACAGGCGGTGAAATCCTCTTCGTTGCCGATCATGACGTCGACATGTTCCGCGATTTCCCGGTTGATGCGGCGACAGGCGTCCAGTCCGCCGAACCCTTTCCAAAGAGAGGGTCGGTAATTGAGGTCGTAGCTGACGATGGTGCCGTGGCTTTTGGCCGCTTTTGCCGCCTCGACGATGACCGGTCCGGTGGTCTCCGACAGGCCGGCGAAGATGCCGCCGGTATGGAACCAGCGCACGCCCTTCTTGCCGAACAGGTCGTCCCAGTCGATATCGCCCGGCTTGAGCTGTGAGGCCGCCGTGTTGCCACGGTCGGAGCAGCCGACGGCGCCGCGGACGCCGAAGCCGCGTTCGGTGAAATTGAGGCCGTTGCGGACGGCCCGGCCGATGCCGTCATAATCGACCCATTTGATGAAACAAGTATCGACGCCGCCTTGCAGGATCAGGTCTTCCATCAATAGACCGATTTCGTTCTTGGCAAAGGCGGTGACCACCGCGGCTCGCTTGCCAAAACAGCGGCGCAGGCCGCGGGCGACATTGTATTCGCCGCCGCCCTCCCAGGCGCGAAACTGCCGGGCCGTGCGGATGCGGCCCTCGCCTGGATCAAGGCGCAGCATGATTTCGCCGAGCGAGACGATGTCATAGTGGCATTCAGATGCCGGGCGAATAGTCAGGGTGTCCACGCGCGCCCTCCGGTCGGCCCAACGGGCCGCTGCGTATATGCTCTAAATGTTCATATAGCCCTTAGACGCGGCGGCGGGAACCGCGCATTTAAGTCGGTGGCCGGCACCGCGATGCTGACCGTCGATTGGTCTTTAGGGGCGCTTGCCGTAGACGATGCGTTTGCGGACGACACAGTCGGCGCCCTTGCCATCATAATTGGCAATGTTCATGAACAGCACGAATGTTTTCGTCTTTTTCGTAATGTCTGCGGGTACCGTTTTGAATTTGCTATATTTTCCGTTGAATTCGTACACCCAACCATTGGTGCTGATACCGGATCCGGTATATTTGCCGGATTTCTTCCAATAGCCTTCCGACGTCGGCGTGACCCTCGATCCTCCAGCAGCAAATATGAAGGATATATAGCTCTTATTGCCCGAATGGCCGAAGCTTGGCGTGAAGGACGACCGGGAATACCACCCGACTGTGCTTCCACCGCATTCGCCATTGTCGGAAATGATGACCGCCTCACCCTGCCAGGTATGCGGTTTGCCGAAGGGCGTATCGATCGGTGGATTTCCGTGGGCGTGACCGGAGATGGGCTCGGCGGCTGACATTGTCGAAGTGGCGAGAAATCCGGCAAAGAATGCAATGTATATAGGTTTCAATATTACAGCTCCTGATTATAAAATCAGGGAATCTGGTTGCATAAAACACACAATTTTTCAATTCGGAGAATCCATCACTTTACTTTCTGGTTGAGGGTCAAATGCAAGCCGCGCCGCGGCATCCCCGGCCAATCGGCCGAAGGTGATCGCGGTCAATAGCCCGTTACCGGACAGGTAGCCGGTGACATCGGGGCCGGAAACGCCGCAGGCGGCACCGCCGCCGGCATAGAGGTTGGGGAGCGGCGTTCCGTCCGGGCGCAGGACACGGGCCTGATCGTCAACGACCAGGCCGCCTTGACTGTGAAACAGGGCCCCGGTGACCTTGACCCCGTAAAACGGTGCCCGAAGCGTCGGGTCGCCCCGAAAATCGCGCCCGAACGGGCAGTCGGCTGCGCCAGATTGGTACGCTCCGATCTGGTCGAAAGTGGATTGCAAGGCATCGGCCGGCAGGCCGCAGTTTTCGGCGAGGGCGGCGATTGTCGGCGCGGTGCGGATCGCGCCGGCGCGGTCGGCTTCCGCATAATCGGGAAAGGTAAGCCCGAGCCGATGCAACCGTTCGTCATAGATCGCCCAGGCGACGCCGCCCGGTTGCGCCAGCACCTTGACGGCCTGCTCGGAATATCCTTCATGTTCGTTGGAAAATCGCCGGCCCTCGGCGTTCACTTGAATGCCGCCTTCCATCATCAGTGCCCAGGTGATGAGAATACCGTGCGGATGGGCGACCGAGCCGTGGCCCTGATAGGCGGTCAGGTCACGGGTGGATGCGCCCAGGGATTTACCCCACAGCAGGGCGTCGCCCTGATTGCCGGCATGGCCGAAATAGAGCGCGTTTTCCATGTCCGGGATATGCCGGGCGATTAGGTCCTCATTGCCGGCATATCCGCAGCAGGCGAGGATGAGCGTGCGGCAGCCGATCGTTTCGATCGTGCCGTCGGGCCGGGTGATCTCGACGCCGCATATCCGGCTGTCATCATCGGCGAACAGCGCGGTGACATGAGCCTGGGTGACGATGGGAATGCCGGCTTTTTCAACGGCGGTGAGCAGCCGCCCCATCAGAGCAGCGCCGGTTTTTTCCGGCACGGCATGCATGCGATGGCGGGAATGGCCCGGATAGAGGAAATCCTCCAGGACCTGCCATTCAAGACCGTGGGCATCGGCGAGCCATTCGATCGCCGGCCCGGAGGCTTCAACCACTGTGCGCGCATGATCGGGATTGATCCGCCCATGGGCCTTGGCCTGCAGATCGGCGATAAATTGTTCGACATCGTCGTCAATGCCGAGCGCGGCTTGGAATCGGGTCGGCGCGGCGGGAATGAAGCCCGACGACAAGGCCGTGGACCCGGATGGGGACGCGTCGCGCTCCAGCACGATGACGTCCGAACCAGCATCATGGGCGGCTAGGGCGGCAGTCAGGCCACACGCGCCGGCGCCGATGATCAAAACGGATGTGTCGATAGGGAAGGGGATTCCGGCCGCGCTTTTGATTTGGCTCATGACTGGCCGCTGCCGATGAGTTCCAAGGCTTCGGCGCAGGTCATGACCGCGCTGATGGTCGACAGATCGGCGATACTTGTTTCGTGGACGCGGCTGTCGAATGCCGCGCAGCCGTCGGCGAGTACGATCGTGTGGAATTCGCGGACATGGGCGGCGCGCGCGGTTGAGGCAACGCCACCATTGGTGACGATACCGGCAACCATCAGGCTCTCGATGCCGGCCTTGCGCAGAACCCATTCCAGGCGCGTCATGTAAAACGCCGAATAGGCGATCTTTTCGATCGTGATATCGGCCGGCTGTAAGGCATCGACCAGTTGGTGTCCCCAGGCGCCGGGCTGGAAATCACCCTTGGCCAGGAACGGTCTTAGGGTTTTTAAATGCGGGGCGATGAACGGTTCTCCGCCCTTGCCGGGAACCAGCGTGAATTGGGTAGACACGATCCAACCGCCAGCAACACGGAGCGCATCGGCGACCGGTCGGACGCGGTTCGGTAATGCGGCGATGGCGTCCGCGGTCTGGCCGGCGCGGCCATAGGCGCCGTCGGGATGCAGGAAATCGTTCTGCAAATCAACGATCAGCAGACCGGTTTTTTGTAGGACTATCGAGGTTTCAGTCATTCGCCTAGTGTGTATTTCTTAAGATTTAAGATCATAAAGGCGTTCCGTCATCCCGTGTCTGCAGCGCATCACTTCGTGCTGCGCAGCGCACGGGATGACGCCGAGAGTGTTTAATGGGACGGTCAAAATCACACCCCTAATCCTGCCCCTCAATGATCAAATTGCCGACCGCGTCGACGCGACCGGTTAAGCCGGGATCGATGAAGATTGTCGTGTCAGGTTGCTCCAGCAATGCCGGTCCGTTGACGCGGGCGTCCCGCGGCAGGTCCAGCCGCTCATAGACTGGGGTGTCATGCCAGGCGCCATCCACATAGACCGGGCGGATTTCACGGCGGCAATCATCTGCGGTCTTGCCGGTCGGCGGTGCGAAGGCGGCCATGTCGAGACCCGGCCGCCTACCGATCACGGCGACACGGAAATTCATGATGCGCATGGGGATATTCTCAAGCAGGCGCCCATAGGCGGCTTTATAGGTATTTTCGAAAGCGGATTGGATGCATTGCCGGGTCAAACCGGTCTCCGGCATGTCGATCGGAACGGCCACGGTATGCGTTTGCCCCAAATAGAGCATGTCCAATTCAAACCGCTTGTCGATACCAGACAGCGTAATATCCGCGTTTTCAAGGGCTTGAGAGATGCCGTTGGCAACTTGATTCATGGTATGGCCGAGGGCATCGGCGTCCACGGCGTCGAGCATGGTGTTGACGGTCTGCACCCTGTCATGGCGCATGTCGGCGACCACGCAGCCAAGCGCGGAAGTGACGCCGGGATAGCGCGGCACGATCGCCGATCTGAGACCGATATCCTTGATCAGGGCGCCCGTATGCAGAGCGCCGCCGCCGCCAAAGGGCATGGCGGCGAATTTCGCCGGGTCGTGGCCGCGTTCAATGGAGACCAGGCGGATTGCGGCGGCCATGCGGGCATTGGCGACCTTCAGGATAGCCTCCGCCGCCTCCATGATCTCCAGGCCGAGCGGCGCGGCAATATGGGTTTCAATCGCCTGGCGGGCGGCGTCTGCGTCGAGCCTGTCAAGCTTGCCGCCGATCGGGCGGTCGGCATTGATGCGGCCCAGCACCAGATTGGCGTCGGTGACTGTTGGCCGGTCGTTGCCCAGGCCGTAACAGACGGGCCCCGGATCGGACCCCGCCGATTGCGGACCGATCTGCAGAATCCCGCCCTCGTCGACCCGGGCGATGGATCCGCCGCCGGCGCCGATCGTGGTGATCTCAATCATTGGCGTGCGAACCACCAGGCCGAAATCGATCGCCGTCTGGGCGGCGAGCGCACTCTGTCCATCGGCGACCAGTGAGACATCAAAAGACGTGCCGCCCATGTCGCAGGTGATGATGTTGTCGAAGCCGGATGCGCGGGCGATGGCGCGTGCGGCGATGACGCCTGCAGCCGGGCCGGAAAGCGCCGTGCGTACCGGGAAGTCGCGGGCCATGTCGACCGTCATGACGCCGCCATTGGATTGCACGATCAGGATGTCTCCAGCAAAGCCACGGTCGGAAAGGGCGCCGGTCAGGCGGTCGAGATAGCGGGCGACGACCGGCTGAAGATAGGCGTTGAGGGTGGCCGTCGAACAGCGCTCGAATTCGCGGATTTCCGGCAGGATTTCCGTGGCCGCGGTCACATAGGGTGTCGGCCAGACGGAGCGCACGGCATCAACCGCCAGGCGCTCGTTTTCATCATTGATGTATCCGTTGATGAAAAACACGCAAGCCGCCTCGCAGCCGGCTTCGGCGAGGTGGGTCGCGGCATCGCGGACCGCGTCAAGATCGACCGGCATACGAACGGTGCCGTCGGCGAGGATGCGTTCGGGCACACCGAGGCGCATGTCCCGCGACACGACCGGTTCGAACATGCCCCACAGGCCCCAGGTTGTCGGCCGGTCTCGGCGGCGCATCTCCAGGACGTCGCGGAAGCCCTCCGTGGTGATGATGCCGGTCTTGCCGCCCTTGCGTTCGAGCAGCGCATTGGTGCCGACCGTTGTGCCGTGGACGACGCTGGATATGGCTGAGAAGTCCGCGACTTGATGCTCGATGCCGGCGACGAAGCCTTGCGACTGGTCGGCGGGGGTCGACGGGACCTTGGATATGGAGACGGCGCCCGTGCGCTCGTCGAGCACGAAGACGTCGGTGAATGTGCCGCCGATATCGACGCCGATGGCCAGATGGGCGCTCATGCCGGTCGGTCCCTGTCATCGGGTTCTGCGGTCACATAGCCGAGCCGGATATCCCGTTCGACCGCCGTGGGATGGCGCTCGTCAGGCGGGCCATAACCGCCGCCGCCGGGGGTCTGTAGCAAAACCGCCTGGCCGCGCTTGAGATGAATACCGGTCATCTTGGATGTCATTGGCGGCGTCATCGGGCCATCGGGGCCGTCATAGGTGAAGGCGTTTACCGCACCCGGCTCGCCGCCGACGATGCCGGGCGGCGGGTGCCGGCCGCGCTCGCCAAACAGGAAGACATCGGCATAGTTCTCCAGGACTTCGATTTCATAGATCGCGCCGAGGCCGCCGCGATGCTTCCCCGAGCCGCCGGAATCCGGGCGCAAGGCCCATTGCCGGAACATCACCGGATAGGCGGCTTCGAGGATTTCCAGGGGCGGAATGGTGGCCGTCGAGATCGGCGCATTTCCATGGTTCAGTCCGTCACCATTTGGATGGCCGCCATGGCCGCCGCCGAAAAAGGAAAACATCACCCAGCGGCGCCCATCCTGATAATGGCCGGCAAGCGACAGGGCGTTGATGGTCCCATAGGCGCAGCCATTGGAACGCTCCGGGGCGATTTGCGCGATCGCCTGGAAGGTGACGTCGATCATGCGCAGGATGGTTTCTGTGTATCCACCGACCGGCTTTGGAGCAGTGACCGACAGGAACGATCCCGGATCGATCTTGAAGGTCACCGGATCGAGCACGCCGGCATTTGCGGGCACATCGCCGAATACGTGTTTCAGCGCGACATAACAGGCGGCGATCGTAGTGGCGCGGGAGATGTTGACCGGTCCGCGACAGGCCTGCGAGGAGCGGGAGAAATCCATCACCATCTCTTCGCCGTCGATGGTCAGGTCGAGCACGATCTCCAGGGGCTTGTCGATGATACCGTCATTATCCAGGTAGTCTTTAGCCGTCACCGTGCCGTCGGGCAAGGCGGCGATCTGGGCGCGCATGAGCTGGGCGGCACGCTTGCGGATCTCCACCAGGCATTCGGCGATGGTGCCGTCGCCATAATCATCGAGCAATTCGTTTAACCGCTTGACGCCGAGATCGAGCGCGTTGATCTGGCCATTCAGGTCGCCATAAAGCGACGTCGGCAGGCGGGAATTGGCGGACAGAATATCGACGATGTCCTGGCGCATCTCGCCGGCCTCGAACAGCTTCACCGGTGGGATCAGCATGCCTTCCTGGAAGCTTTCGGTCGCCTGAGGATTGTAGTTACCGGGCACATTGCCGCCGACATCGTGCCAATGGCCGACGGACGCGAGGAAGCAGAATGGCTTGCCGCTGCGAAAGACCGGGGTGACGAGGCGGAAATCCGATAGATGGGTGCCGCCGTCATAGGGATCGTTGAAGATCCATACATCGCCTTCGTTGAGGCCGCCGGTTTCTGCCGCCTTGTCGATCACCGCCTTGACGGCGAACGCCATGACGCCGACGAAAATCGGCAAACCGCTCTTGCCCTGCACCAGGGTGTCACCGGTCTCGGCATCATATATGCCATGGGAGGCGTCATGGGCCTCGGCGATGATCGGATTGAAGGCGGAGCGGAACAAGGTGGCGTCCATCTCGTCGGCGATCTGTTCCAGGCGCCCCTTGACGATGGCCAGCGTTACCGGATCGATCATTAGTCTCTACTCCCGATCGTCGGCGTAGGACTGGCCGGCGGCGATCATGGTGTCGGTGCCGATTACGGCGTTGAGGCCGGCGAAATCGGTCATCCGATCGCGCAAGCCCTCGGTGGTGCCGTCGGCGAGCAAAGTGGTGAAATAATCGCGCATGGCCAGCGCCAGGAAGCGGACTAGGCCGCCGGGGAAGATGGCAAGGTCGTAGCCGATCTCCTGCAATTCAGACGTCGGCAATAGCGGTGTCCTTCCGCCCTCGACCATATTGGCGAGCAGGGGAACGCGGTCCCCGAACCGGGCCGTAATGGCACGCATATCGTCCACGGTCGTCGGTGCCTCGACGAACAGGATATCGGCGCCTGCCCGTATGTAAGCCTCGGCGCGAGTGAGGGCTGCGTCAGTTCCTTCCACGGCGGTCGCGTCGGTGCGGGCGATGATCAGCGTGTCGTCGGAATGCCGGGCATCGACGGCCGCCTTGATCTTGCCGGTCATTTCGCCGACCGACACCAGCGACTTGCCGGCGAGATGGCCGCATCTCTTGGGAAAGGTCTGATCTTCCAATTGCAGGGCATTGGCGCCCATGCGTTCGAATGTGCGTACCGTGCGTTGGACGTTTAATGCGTTGCCGTAGCCGGTATCGGCGTCGACGAGGATCGGGATCGTGATGCGGTCGCGGATGGCAGCCACGGTCTCGGCGACCTCGCTCATGGTGACGAGCCCGATATCCGGTCGGCCGAACCGGGTATAGGCAATGCTGGCGCCCGACAAATAGACGGCCTCGGCGCCGGCCTGTTCGGCGAGATGGGCGGTCAGGCCGTCGAAAATGCCGGGCGCGAGCAGGATCTCTGGGGCGCGCAGTCGCTGACGTAAGCTCATCATGATGCCGGATCCTCCGGTTTGGATTTGGAAAAGCGTTTGCGCAGATGCGGCACCAGACCGCCGGCTCTCACCAATTCGATCAGGAAATCGGGCATCGGTTCCAGGACGATGGTGATGTCCTTTTCCGGCAGGTGCAGGCAAGCGCTGTCCAGGTCGATTGTCGCCGGGTCCTGATGGTCCACCAGGTCCGCCGCGGGGCCGGCAAGCGCCGGCAGGCCCAGATTGATGGCATTGCGGTAGAAGATGCCGGCAAAGGATCGGGCGACGACGGCGCGGACGCCAAGATGTTTTAACACCTGGGCCGCCTGTTCGCGTGACGATCCGGCGCCGAAATTGTTGCCGGCGACGATGATGTCGCCATTGGCGACTCGATCGGCGAATTCAGGCAGGACGGATTCCAGACAATGGGCCGCCTGCTCGACGAGCGGCGCTTTCATATAGCGGCCGGGCGCCAACTGGTCGGTGTCGATATCGTCGCCCAGTAGCCAGGCGCGGCCTGGTTTAGCGGTCGCGGGATCAGCCATCGGCGCCTCCATCGATCGTTCGCGGATCGGTGATGCGGCCGGTGATCGCGGATGCGGCGACCGTGGCCGGGGAGGCGAGATAGACCCTTGACGAGGCCGCGCCCATGCGTCCCTTGAAATTGCGGGCAGTGGAGGAAATGCAGACACTATCCTCATCGAGCCGGTCGGGGCCATAGCCGGCGCAGATACCGCAGGAATTGGGCAGGACCCGCGCGCCGGCCTGTTCCAGGATGGCCATCAGGCCCTCCGCCGCGGCGCGCGTTTGATCGCGCTTGGAGGCCGGCGCCACCAGCATCTGAACGCCGGCAGCGGCATGACGGCCGCGCAGGACCTTGGCCGCGGCCTTCAGGTCGACATATTTGGCGCCGGTGCAGGCGCCGATATAGGCAACGTCAATTGGCGTCGATTCGTAGTCATCCACCGGTGCCGCATTGGCCGGGGAATCCGGAGCGGCGACCTGCGGGGCGAGTGTGGTTGCGTCAAATATATGCTCCTCGGCGATCTCGGCATCGGGATCGGTCCGCCAGGAACCCCAGTCCTCGACGGCACCGCCGGCATCCTTGATCCACGGAGCTGTTACCGCGTCTGGCGCGATCAGGCCGGCCTGGCCGCCCAGTTCCGCGGTCATATTGGCGAGAGTCATCCGTTCATGCATGGGAAGTGCCGTGACTGCCGGTCCGGCATATTCGACCGCCTGATAGCGGCCGCCGTCCAGGCCCAGCCGGCCGCAGGCATGAAGCATCATGTCCTTGGCGGCGACCCGTGGCTGCAGGGCGCCGGTCCAGGTGATGCGGATGGTTTCGGGCACTTTCAGCCAGATTTCGCCGGTAGCAAGCACACCGGCCATTTCGGTGGCGCCGATGCCGAACATATAGGCGCCGAACGCGCCGCCCGTCGGCGAATGGCTGTCGCCGCCGACAACCAGCATGCCCGGCCGCACATGGCCGTGTTCGGCGAGCACAACATGGCAGATGCCCAACTGATCGTAGAAAGCGGGGATGCGCTGATCGGCGACCCATTGGCGCGTCAAGTCCGGAATGGCGCGGGTTTCATCATCGAAGGCCGGTACGTAATGGTCGGTGATGACGACCACTTTATCCCGGTCCCAGACATCGATGCCGAGTTCTTCCAGGATCGGCTTGACCCGGCGCGGCCCGCCCGAATCGTGGATCATCGCCAGGTCGACCCGGCAGGTGACGATTTCACCGACGGCCACGGCATCACGGCCGCAGGCGCTGGCGATGATCTTCTGGGCGAGGGTCATGGACATGGTTCAGCCCCCGGTTTGCCGGGATACGGTCACCCAGCGTGACTGGTTCTCATCACCGGTCCGGGCGAGATCCATCTCAATTTGATAGCGGTCCGGCCGGTAATGGGCCCGCAGATATTCGATCGGCCGGTCGTCTTGATCATAAACTATTCGGGCGACCGTCATCAGCGGCGCGCCGACATGGACGGCCAAGGCATCGGCGAGGGCGGCATCGGCAAGGCTCGCCGATATGGATTGCCGGGCACGGCCGATTGCAAGGCCACCGTGTTCCAGCAGGGCGAGCAGCGGATGGCGGGCGAGATCGTCCCGCGTGAAGGTGCGGCCCACCTGCTCCGGCAGGCAGGTCGTCAGATGGGAGAGCGGCTCGCCGTCCAGATAGCGGATGCGGACGGCATGCTGCACGGTGGCCTGCGGCGCCAGGTTCAGCGCGCCCGCCGTTTCCGCGTCGGCGGGCCGGTAATCGAAGGCCAAGACGCGCACATCGGTCGCCGCGCTCATGGCCGATACGGTGTCGAGCCAGCTTTCGGCGGAACTATGCACGGTGCGCAGGGCGCGGGGCGGGCGAACCCGGGTGCCACGGCCGCGCTCGCGGATCACCAGGCCGGCTGCCGCCAACTCGTTGACGGCGCGTTTGGCGGTGATGCGGGATACGCCGGCATGGGCGGCGATATGGTGTTCGCCGGGAAGCCGCGCGCCCGCGGGAATGCGCCCGGCCTCTATGGCATTGCGCAGATGCACAAAGATCTGATGGTAAAGCGGCGCCTTGATCGCCGGGTCGAGGGGGATATTAGAGAGTAAGGCAGCGCTTTCAGGCATTATCGATCCATTTGCCGGCCGGTGCCAGATCGGGGGAGCACGTGTGCCCCGGTACGACAATCCTCTTATTGTCATATCGGCCAAATGGCGGCTGGCTTGGTTAGGGGATTTTATAATGATATATCTTTATATCATTTGTCAATTCATGGTACGGTCTATTGCTTGGCGGGCGTAACGGGCCGCGGGTTGTTCAAGGCGGGGAAGTGGAGACAATGACCGTCACCACATTCGACGGCGACCTGCCATCCTTTCTCGAAGTCGTCGCGCATGCGATTTTGATTTGCGATCCGGAGGCCGAGAACGAGGCGATCGAAGCGATCTTGTCGCAGTTCAAACGTTCGATTATCGAATTGGACAAGTCATCGTACGCAGCAACCAAAAGGATTACGCTCGAAATCAAACAGTGGGATAATGGAACCCTCACTGCTGACATTTTACCAGCATCCCAGACGTAATTTGACGCCATCCAGAGGAACAACCATGACCATCAAAGCGCTGACATTCGACACCGGCGGCACGATCCTGGACTGGCATTCGGGTATTTCCGCCGCACTTGCCACGGCTGGCGAGAAACATGGCCTGGAGCGGGATTGGGCGGCGATTACCAATGACTATCGCCGCCGCTCTTTGATGGGCATGCTCAATGCCGGGGAGCACGAGCCGGCGACGTTCAATATCGATGACGTGCACCGGGAGAAGCTCGGTGAGATCATCGACGAATTTGATCTGGGCGCCTTCACCGAGGACGACCGTCATCGCATCTGGTTTGCCTGGCATGAATTGTCCGCCTGGCCGGATTTTCCAGCGGTCCTGCCGAAGCTGCGCGCGCGCTATATCGTTGCCTCGTTCACCATCTTGACCGTGCGCCTGATCGTCGATACGGCCAGGCGCAACGGCCTGTCCTGGGATGCGGTGATTTCCTGCCAGATGATCGGCAAGTACAAATTGCTGCCGGAGGCCTATCGGCGGGCGGCGCAATGGCTGGCGCTCGATCCGGGCGAAATCGTCATGGTGGCCTGTCACAATTTCGACCTCGACGCGGCCAGGGCAGTGGGCTTCAAGACCGCCTTCGTGCGCCGTCCCGACGAATGGGGTGCCGCCGGGCCGCCGGATCCGGAGCCCAATCCGCACCACGATTTCATCGTTGACGACTTTCCTGGGCTGGCCCGCGCCCTCGGCGTGGAGTGACGCGCTGACTCACGGGTGGGACCTATCCGGCCATGGTCAAGCCGCCGCTGATCGACAGGACCTGTCCGGTGACGAAGGCCGACCGGTCGCTGGCGAAGAACAGGACCGCGTCGGCGATTTCGGAGGGTTGGCCCAGGCGACCCATTGGCGTGACACGCACGAATGCCTGGCGAAACTTTTCAGGAACGCGGGCGAGCAGCGGCGTGTCGGTCGGTCCGGGGCAGATGCTGTTGACCGTGATATTGTAGCGCGCCATTTCCCGCGCCAGTGATTTGCCGAAGGCGATTGCGCCGCCCTTGGCGCCGGAATAGACGGTTTCGCCGAGGCTGCCGACGCGGCCGGCATCGGATGCGATGATGATGATCCGACCGGCGCGGTGCTCGATCATGCCGTCCAAAAACGCACGGGTGACGGCAATCGGGCCCATCAGGTTGATATCGATGACCGATCTCCAGAATTCCGGGCTGTTGTCGACAAAGGGCTCAATGCGGCCCCAACCGGCGACATTGACCACGCAGTCGACCATTTGGGCCGCCTGCTCGACCCGGCCCTTGAAAGCGGCGATCGAGTCCTGATCGGTGACATCGAGCGGGAAAAAATCGGCCTTACGGTCGGCGCGGCGCAGTCGCGCGGCGGCTTCCTCGCCGTTTGGGGCATCGATATCGCCTAAAAACACATGAGCGCCGGCCTCGGCAAGCGCGCGGGCGGTGGCCAGACCGATGCCGGAGGCGGCACCGGTGACGACGGCGGTTCGTCCATCGAGATTCATCCTGCGGCTCCAAAACGTGTTGGGTTACCGAGGGGTCTGCCGTCCACCGACCCGGATATCGCGCAATAATGGCACAATTGGAGACGGGATCCTTGCGCGGGCGCAAGAATTGCGGGGACATATTGTCGCCGGTGGTCGCCGGCTGGCGCCGCAGCCGAAAGGCCGAGCGCCGTTTATGGTAATTTTCCCTTATGAACGTTTGCCCGGTGACAAATGGCAATTTTATCGGCATCCTCTCAAATTCGCAGATGGGATTTTGAAGGAAACCGACGACCATGCGCGTATTTTCATTGTTGATTGCCGGAACCATTGCCGCCGCCTTGCCGATTTTAGCGGCGACCAAAAGCGCCCAGGCCGCCAAGTGCGGCAACACGAAAGCCGGATTTTCCCGCTGGGTCGGTGAATTCAAGAAGGAGGCGGCCCGCAAGGGCATCAGCCAGCGAACCATCAAGGCGACGCTCGGGAGCGTTTCCTATGCCACGCGGACGATCCGTCTGGACCGGTCACAGCGCAGCTTCAAGATGTCGCTCAACCAGTTCATGAAAAAACGTGGGGCCAATGCCATCGCCTCCCAGGGCAAGCGGCTGAAGCGGAAACACGCGAAATTGTTTGCCCGTATCGAGCAACGCTTCGGCGTTTCGCCCGGCGTGCTTCTGGCGATCTGGGGGATGGAGACGGGGTTTGGACGCTATCTCGGCAATCAGGACGCCATATCGGCCCTGGCGACATTGGCTTATGATTGCCGCCGCTCCGCCTTCTTCACCCGGGAACTTTATGCCGCCCTGCAGATCATACAGCGGGGCGAACTGAGCCGCCGGCAGATGCGTGGCGCCGGTCACGGCGAACTCGGCCAAACCCAGTTCCTGCCTTCCAACTATATCAAATACGCGGTCGATTTCGACGGCAATGGCCGCCGCGATCTCATCCGCTCGAAATCCGATGCCCTAGCCTCGACCGCCAATTTCCTGCGGGCGCATGGCTGGCGGCGTGGCGGCGGCTATCAGCCGGGCCAGGGGAATTTCCGTGCCATTCAAGGTTGGAACGCGGCCGGTGTCTACCAAAAGGCAATCGCCATCATCGCGGCCAAAATCGACGGGTAATAGCGTCCTGCGGCCCGCAAACTCCGGAGCATCGGTGGTCTAGATGCCGGACAGGTTTTTGACCGCCTCAATGGCCGCCGTGTTTTCCGGGTCGAGCGCGACGGCCTTTTTCTGGCTCGCCAAAGCTGGCGCGATGCGGCCGGATTCGGTCAGAAAGTTGCCCAGGCAATGATGGTAGTAACTGTTGTCCGGCGCCAACTCGATCGCCTTGTTCATATTGTCGATGGCCGTATCCAGATCGCCGGACTGATCGTGGGCCGCGGCCAGCAATAAAAAGTATTCTCCATTGTCGGGCCGCAGGCGGACCGCGTCTTTGAAGGCGGTGATCGCGGTCTGATATTTCTTTAACTGCAAGGCCGCGAGGCCGCGCTGGTAGTGGAACGCCGCATTACCAGTGTCCAGGCGCGCGGCTTTTTCGGCGCATTGCAAGGACGCCTTGTGACGCCCCAGCGTGCCCAGATGGCCGGCCGCGCGGTACCATTGGCCGGCATTGAAGGGATCAAGGTCCAGGCCCTTAAGTGTCGTTGACGCGGCCTCAACAATCCGCCCTTGCTTTTCCAGAATGGCGGCGCGGGTGAAATGAAAGCGGGCCACCGGTTCGTTGAGGGCAATCGCCTTGTCGATTGCCTCCAATGCTTTGGGAAAGTGTTCGCGCTGCAACAATATGGTCGCCAAAAGCGCATGGCCGGCAGGGCGCAGCGGGTCGGTCGCGATGGTGCTGCGGAGTACCTTTTCCGCTTCGTCCAGCCAGCCTCGGCGGATATAGAGCCTGGCCAGGAATTCATCGGCATCGGGCAGGCGCGGTTCGTCCGTCCCGGATTCGGCCAAGGTTCTGATCGCCGCATCTTCGTCGCCGTCTTGCAGCAACCGTTGCGCCAACTCGTACCGGTCAAGATCGTCGGCGGTAAAGGCCGTCGGATAGGCGGCCGTGCGCCGGTCGATACTGGGCAGCGCATGTAACGTTGTGTGCTGCCTGCGGGTGGCGCGCTTCAACTCCAGATGCAGGCGGTGAATGGATCTGTCGTATTCCAAATAGGGTGTGCGATGGCGCAGTTTGGTCTCGGCGAAATCGGGGACGACATCTTTCGACAGACCCAAATCGGCGGCGATCCGCGCCACATGCCGGCTGAACACCGCCATATCCGTATCGAAATCGACAATCGGAAACGGATTGGCGCGATAGAGGTCCAGCAGACGTTCATTGTACCGGATCCATAAACGCAGGCCGTGTTCGATGGTCAACCCGTTGGCTGTCCTGGCCTTGAGGCTGGCGGCGACGGCCGCTGGAGACCGAATGATGCCGATGGGCCGGATTTCGTCGAGCGCCGACTGCCAGAACGGCAAGACGGCCAATATGCGCGGGTCCTTGAATCCCCAGGGCGCGCCGGTATCGAACTCCTCGATGATGCGATCGCGCCGTGCCGCCTGATCGGATGTCCAGCGCGGATCGAAAGTCGGATCCGACCAGGTGTTGCCGGTATTCGCCAACACATCGTCGTCAAGGGTGGTGATGCGAATATGCTCTTGAAACCCTTTTGGGTTTTCAGGGGACGGCGGGAGATCGTCATCCCCGAGATTGAGCCCCAATTGGCGCAGGCAACCGGCCAGGCAAGACGTGCCGCTGCGGTGCATGCCCAATACCAATATCGGCGGGGTTGCATGGCCGGTCATCGCCGTTTCGGCTACGCCGGGTACCGAGGAACTATAGTTCATTATTGCCGGGATCTTCGTCGCTAACCAAGGCCATTGTTATAATTTCCCCGTGGATTCGAACGTCTAAATGAGAATATTCCACCGGTATCAATTGGATATTATTATTGATTATATTGTGACTATATAATTGTCATTATTGACAGGTTGAACTTGTGACTCTGTGATAATTCATCTCATTGTCGTTGAATCCCGTAAAAATTGCATATACCATCCGAATGTGTGTCATTGACCCAAATGTCGCCCTAAGATTAAGCCGGTGGCTGTACCATACCCATATGGGTCAGCAATTCAAGGAAGGCCCGCTGGCGGTCGCGCTTATAGGCGTCGATGTCCATGGCGCCGTAGTCGAGGAACCCCTTGCCGGCGCCAAGGCCTGTACGGCCGGCTGTCATATTGTCATTGATGATTTGCGGTGCCGCGAAGCGGTCGTCCTGAAATGCGCCGCTTAGATAGCGGCTGGCATAATAGAGGATATCACCGCCGCCATAATCGGTGAATTCCAATAATCCGAGAATGGCGAAGCGAAATCCGAAGCCGAATTTGGTCGCCTTGTCGATATCCTCGGCACTGGCGATGCCTTCCTCGACCATGCGCGCCGCCTCGTTCATGGCCAATGTCTGAATGCGCGGCACGATATAGCCGGGACTTGCCTTGCAGACCACCGGCACCTTGCCAATGCCTTCCAACAGATCCTTCAAGCGCTGTACATTACCCGGGTCCGTGTCCCGGCCCGGCGAAAGTTCGACCAGGGGGACGAGATAGGCGGGATTGAGCCAATGGGCGTTTAAAAACCGCTGCGGACCCTTGACCAGGTCCTGCAGGGTGTCTGAAAGGATCGTGGATGTGGTGGAGGCGAGGATCGCGTCTTCGCCCATGAAGTCGCCGGCGAAGGATAAAGCGTCTTTCTTGGCTTCCAGGGTTTCAGGCACACCCTCGAATACGAAATCGGCGGCTCGCAGCGCCATCGGCGCGGTTTCGCGGCCATGAAATGTCACCCTTCGGGCGATCCGCTCCACCTGGTCGCGGCCCATCATGCCGAGATCGGCCAATGTAGAGAGTGTTTCATTGATTTCACCGAGCGCCTCGAGGGCTAGGCGGTCGGTATTTTCCCGCGGGCGCGGCTTGATGTCGACCAGGGACACCGGATGGCCGGCATAAGCGAAGACGATGGCGATGCCGCGACCCATACGGCCGGCGCCCAATGCCGCGACAGCCGGGCGTGGGGCGGTCACAATCCGTTCCTCAATAGCGCCTGGACCTGGTCGACGGAAAGATCGCCCAAACCGGTTTGTTGCAATGTGCGGCCGGTCTTCAGGAAGTCCTCGCCACAGATCGCTGATCCCAGCGCCAACAATCCGGTGGCAACGGGGGCCGGGACGCCGGCCCAATTGGCGACGGAGACCAGGAAGGCGAGGCCCATGGCGACGTCCTCGCGCATATAGCGATGTTCGGTCAGGACGAGATTTTCCCGCCAATCGCCGGAATCGACCAAATGCTCATGGGCGGCATTGCCATACATCCATTCCGGGGCTTCTGGATCGTAATGGTCGGCAAGGGGGAAATGGGGCGGCCCGTAGCCCAGATGGTCGCGCAGGCCCATGCGCTCGCCGTCGAGCCGGTCGGTTACGCGCCGTATAGCGGGCTGGGTTCCCTCGTTATGGATGTCCCAATGATCGAAATGTTCGATCGGGCCGGCATTCATGATGATCAGTGGCGGGTGGATGATCGGGCCGGCATTCATCAGGGCGCCGGACAGCGCGTCGCCGGCATCTTCGACCGCCGGATAGGCCTGTTTGAGGATGCTGAGCGCCTGGGCACTATTGCGGGTCGGGAAGATGCCGCTTGGAAGCCGTGTCGCGCGGGTGGTGATGGCGATTGTGCCCGGCCCGTGCATGCGGGTCAGGTAGGGCAGGGTGCCGGCCTCGGCGAAGGTGACGTCGGCGTTGTTGCCGGCGGCCGCGACCGCCTGGGCCATGATGACAGAGCCAAAGCTGCCCGGCGGCAGAAACACCACCTGGCCGTCGCGCAGATGGGGCGCCATTTGGCGGGCAATGTCACCCTGGGCAAATGCCGGCGCCGGACAGACGATCAAGGCTGCGCCGTCCAAAGCAGCGGCAATGTCATCGGTGACCTGAGATATCGTAACGTCGCGCTCGCCCTTGAAGTCTTTTAAAATCATGCGGTTGCCCCGGTCGCGCAGGGCCGCGGCCTGGTCGGTATTGCGGCGCCAAAAGCGGACTTCGTGTCCGTTCGCCGATAAATCGACCGCGGCGGCGTGCGATCCGTTTCCTCCGCCCAATACGGCGATCTGCATGACGTTTCCCCTCTCAATTGCACGTTCGCCGGGCGTGCTACCGATTCTTATGGCTCGGCGATTTCCATCGGCGCCAGTCCCGGCGTGGCCACCGGACGGCCGTTATCGGCCAAGAGCCCGTCCATGATCATGCCGGCATAGGTCTCGGCAATGTCTGCAATGGAGATGTCGCCCTCCGGCTGGTACCAGCGGCTGACCCAATTGCACATGCCCAGGATACCGAACGTGACCAGCTTGGCGTCCAAATGGGCCGAAAAAACCCCGGCTTTCTGGCCGTCGACAATCAATTGGGTCCACAATTTCTCATACTCGTCCCAGATCCCCTTCAATTCCCGCATTTTGGGCAGGCCCTTGGCGAAATGGTCCTCGCGCAGAGCCACGCTCATCTCGATGTAATTGGGATTATAGGATTCCAGGTGGCTGCCCATGGCGCTGCGCAGTTTGTCCGCCGGGTCGGCATTCGATTGGTGGATGCGGCGCAGATTGTTCAACAGGGCCACGGAGGACGGTTGAATGATCTCCAACAGGATCGCGCTGCGGTTCTTGAAATAATAGTAGACACCCTCGCGCTTGATACCGACGGCGGCCGCGATATCTTCCATGGAGGTTTCGGCCACGCCTTTGCGGGCGAAAATCTCCGCCGCGCGGCGAATGATTTCCAGTCGTCGGTTCATGAGGTTGTTTTACACGTCGTAAGTTGGCAATTCAAACCCATATTTCGGAATTCGGTATGTAACATGGGCATTATTACACTATTTCACTCCGGTGATCTTGCGTATCTTTGGAGCATATTTCAACTAATTTTTACACATCTGTAAAATCTTGCGATGAAGTGGGGTCGGCAATAGGATCGATGCGTAGTGCGCAAAGGAAGGGGTTCTTCGACCATGGCTGACATGCCGGCACATGCCAAACTGAAAGCGGTGACTCTGGACGACAAGTTCACCCAGAAGGACGGGGATGTCTTCATGTCCGGGCCGCAGGCCGTGGTCCGGCTGATGCTCCTGCAACATGAAAATGACCGCCTGCGCGGCCGCAACACGGCCGGTTTCATTTCCGGATATCGCGGGTCGCCGCTCGGCGGGTTGGATTTCGCATTCTGGCGCGCGCGCGGCCATCTCGAGGCGGCCAATATCCGCTTTGAGCCGGGATTGAACGAGGATCTCGCCGCCAACATGGTGTGGGGCACGCAGCAGGTCGACGTGTTGGGCGGCGGACCATTTGATGGCGTATTCGGCGTCTGGTACGGCAAGAATCCGGGCCTCGACCGCTGTGGCGACGTGATGAAACACGCCAATATGGACGGCACAGCGCCCAATGGCGGGGTGTTGGCGATCAGCGGCGACGATCCGGGCGCGGCATCCTCGTCGATCCCCAATCAATGTGAACAGGCTTTCATGGCGGCAGCCACGCCGCTGATCTATCCGGCGGACCTGAACGATCTGCTGGTGCTCGGCTTGAAGGGCTTCGAAATGTCCCGCTATTCCGGTTTGTGGACCGGGGTCAAGCTGGTCGCTGATGTGGTGGAAACCTCCGGGTCGATAACGCTGCCGTCGCCGCTGCCGGCCCCAGTACGCCCGGCGGATATCAATCTGCCGGAAGGCGGACTTGGCGGGCGCTGGCCGGATAGCCGGTGGGACCAGGACGCGCGGGTGCTGGAATTGAAACTGCCGGCCGCCCGTGCCTTTGCCCGCGATAACGGCCTGGATCAAACGGCAATCTCTGCCGGTAAGCCGGTGCTCGGAATCATGTCGGCCGGCAAGCCTTATCGCGATGTCCGCGAAGCATTGCGGATCCTCGGCCTCGACGGCGACGCGCTGGAGACGCTGGGCATCGGCGTCCGCAAGCTCGGCCTGATTTGGCCGATCGAACCGACCGGCGCCTCCGATTTTGCCCGCCCGTTCCGGGAAATCCTGGTGGTGGAGGAAAAGCGCGGCGTCATCGAGCCGCAACTGAAAGAGCTTGCCTATCACTGGCCGGCCGATACCCGTCCGCGCATTGTCGGCAAGACGGATGAAGAGGGACGGCCGTTGATCCCGGAAACCGGGGAAATCTCGGCGGAAATGGTGGCCCGGGTGATTGCCGAGCGCCTGTTGGCCGCCGGATCGGTGCCTGAGGATCTGGAGACGCATTTACGGGAGCGCCTGGCCCGCATGGTGCGCAAGCCGTTTGATCCGGAGGCCGCGGGGCCGATGCGCATTCCCCATTACTGCGCCGGTTGTCCTCATGCGCGCTCCACCAAGCTGCCGGAGGGCAGCATGGGCCTTGCGGGCATCGGCTGCCATTCCATGGCGATCTGGGTGCCCGATTCCGGGACCCGGACGATTACTCAGATGGGCGGCGAGGGCGCCAACTGGGTCGGTGCCCATACCTTCTGCACCAAGCAGCATGTGTTCCAGAATATGGGCGACGGCACTTATTATCATTCCGGTCTTCTAGCGATCCGCGCCGCGATCGCCGCCAAGACGCCGATCACCTACAAACTCCTGATTAACAACGCGGTCGCTATGACCGGCGGCCAGCCGGTGGAGAACGAGCCCGGACCGTCGCAGATCGCCTGGCAATTGCACAGCGAGGGGGTGGAGCGCATCTATCTGCTGCTCGGCAATACCGATCACACGACGGCCGATTACGGTGCCCTGCCGGACCTTGTGCAGGTGCGCGAGCGCGATGACCTGGACGCTGTGATGCGCGAGTGCCGGGACTATGACGGGGTCTCGGCGATCCTTTATGACCAGATCTGCGCCACCGAAAAACGCCGCCATCGCAAGCGCGGCAAGCGGTTTCAGGACGAACCGGTGGTGGTCATCAACGATCGGGTCTGCGAGGGATGCGGCGATTGCTCGGTGAAGTCGCGGTGCATCGCTGTGCGCAGCGTGAATACCGATTTCGGCTTGAAGCGGCGCATCGATACGTCGACCTGCAATACCGACCTGTCGTGCATGGACGGATTTTGTCCAAGCTTCGTCACCCTGCACGGGGCGACGGCACGGGCGCGGGCAGCGCGGGACGTGCCGGAGGATATCCTGGCCGACCTGCCGGCGCCGGTCGCCTGCGATAGCGGTGACCTCTACAATATCGCTGTCACCGGGGTCGGCGGCACAGGGCTGATCACTATCGGCGCGCTTTTGGGCATGGCGGCGCATATCGAGGGGCGGGAGAACTCGATCCTCGATAATACGGGCCTTGCCCGCAAGGGCGGCGCGGTGTCGACCCATGTGCGGCTTGGACCGCTCGCCAAGGGGCTGGTGGCGTCACGCATCGCGCCGCGTTCGGCGGATTTGATCCTGGCCGGCGACCTGGCATCGTCCGCCGGGCCGGACGGGATCGCGCTTGCAGGCGAGGGCGCCCGGGCGGTCGTGCTCGATGACAGTGTGCCGATGCTCATCCAGGCGATCGACCCGTCAATCCCGCTGCCGACGGACAGCTATAGATCGGCGCTCAATACCCAGTTCGGTGATGACGGCGTGGATTTCGTCAATGCCTCGGCAGTGGCGCGGGCGGCCTGCGGCGATACGATTTTCACCAATATGATCCTGCTCGGCTTTGCCTGTCAGCGCGGTTTTCTCCCGGTATCGGATTCGGCGTTGCGGCGGGCGATCGAACTGAACGGCATCGCCGTCGGCCGCAACCTGTCGGCGTTCGACTGGGGGCGGGCAGTGGCCATGGAGCCGGAGCGGGTGGCCGCGTTTCTGGGCCTGGAGGAGACGGGCGAATCCAGCACCGACAGCCTCGACGATCGCATCGCGCTCCATGGAGAAGAACTGGTGCGCTACCAAGGCCAAGCCTATGCGAAGCGCTATCGAGATGCGGTCGACCGGGTGCGCCGCGCCGAGGCGGCTATTGACGGAAACAGTACGGCTCTGACCGGTGTTGTCGCGGATAATCTATTCCGGCTAATGGCGATCAAGGACGAATATGAAGTGGCGCGGCTGCTCACCGATCCGGCTTTCGAGCGTGGCCTGAAAGCGCGTTTCGAGGGCGACTACACGATCAACTACCATCTGGCACCGCCCTTCCTGCCGAGCGAGATGACCGCCGATGGGCGCCGGGCCAAGCGCCGTTTTGGTAGCTGGTTGCGGCCGCTCTTGCATGTGCTGCGGCAGGGCAGGCGAGTTCGCGGAACGGTGCTCGATCCGTTTAGCTACCAGAACGAGCGGCGGCGCGAGCGGGCGGTGCTTGCGCAATACGAGCAGGTCGTCGAGGAACTCTGCCAGTCGTTGAGCGCGGAAAGACTGGCGGCTGCGGTGGAAATCGCCGGACTGGCGGACAGCATCAAAGGCTATGGGCCGGTCAAGGAGAAGGCGCTTGAAGCCTATGATGCGGCGCTGTCGGAAAAGCTCTCCGCATTTCGCATCGGCCGGGGGGATTAATCCGATGAATGCGGATGACGCCCTGGGGGGCGCCTACAGTCTGAAACTGACCTATGAGGGATCGGAAGATCTGTCGGCCGATCTGGCCGCGGCGTTCGAGCGGACCATCGCCGATATCGTGCGCTCGGCAGACGGCGTTTGCGCTTTGGATCTCTTCGTACCGGACCAGGACCGGCCCGTTCTGTTTGACAATGAGGGCCCGCCGCCGGCTTTGCATGTGGAGATCGGGCTGGCTGACATTGCCGCCGTGCAATCGCTTGTCGCGACGCCCGAATTCAGCAAGGCGGCGGCGGATCTCGCCAGCCGCGCGGACAGTGTATTTGGTGTCGATCTCTATCGGGTGCATCGTACCACGTTGCCGGGCGCGTCGGCGCCGGAGGCGCGTAAGGCGCCGATGTCTTTTATCGTCCGTTATTACGGTCCGACCGAGGATCCCGCGGCGTTTGCCCGTCACTACATCGCCCACCATCCGGACCTGCTGGCGCGGTTTCCGAAGGTGCGGAACGTGCTTTGCTATGAACCGGTCGATTGGGACGCCGCCGGCCTGCCGCGGCTTTCCGTCATCGTCGGCAATGAGGTGGTGTTCGATGACGTCGCGACACTGAACGCGGCCATGCTATCGCCGGTAATGAAGGATCTGCGAAAGGATTCAGCGGCCTTTCCGGCTTTCGGACACAGCACCCATCATCCCATGCGGCGTCGAGGTCTGATTGATTTTACGTGACGTAAAATCGAGTTTCATTGTCCGTGGGATTAGGAGTGATCGTAGAAAATTGCCGGTCACCCGTCATTACTCGTTTTATGCGGGTAATCCGTTGTCCGGGCCGGGCCGTGCGAATTTTGTTGTTTTATTTCAGTATGTAATATGTGGATCTGCCCATGGATCACCCGCTTGAAGCGGGGGATGACGCAGCAGGGCGGGCCGAAGGCGGCGCTCCGACATCAAAATGTTGAACCAATGTCCAGGCTTGGTCGGGCATCCGGTCTATCTGCCGATTTTGCGCGTAATCCGGCAATTGTGATACACGAATTCCCGCCGATATCCGCCATTTTTTCAATAATTTTACAGGTCTGTAAAATTTGCTCTTGCATGTTGCCGCCAAACGCGGAATCCTATCGTCACAGGTCAACAAAATAAGATGGTGGGAGCGAGGCGTGACGTATTCCGACTATATCGGCAAGGCCTATCCGTCCTATTCGGTGGAGGTGGAAAAAGGCCGGATCCGGTTTTTTGCCCAATCGATCGGCACCGACGACCCCATCCATCAGGACGAAGCCGCGGCGAAGGATGCCGGATACAGCACAATCCCCGCACCCCCGACATTTGCATTCACGGTCCTGATGGAAGGAGGCGGCTTGTTCAACATCCTGCAGGATTTGGACATTCCGCCAACCAAGACAGTGCACGGATCACAGGGTTTTCGTTATTTTCGCCCGATTCTCGCCGGCGACGTGATCACCGGACATCAGAAAATCACCGATATCTACGACAAGAAGGGCGGCGCGCTGGTTTTTATCGACGTGGAAAACCGCCTGGAAAACGACCGTGGCGAGGATGTCTGCGTGTTGAATTCGACCATCGTCATCCGCAACGGATAGGGGGAGCGACAGACCATGGATCTGTGTAACTTGCAGGTCGGCGATGCGCTGCCGGAATTCGAGCGCGGCCCGATCACGCGCACCCAGCTCGCCCTGTTCGCCGGCGCCTCGGGCGACCACAATCCGATTCACCTGGACGACGAGGAAGCCAGGAGCACCGGCCTGCCCGGCGTCATCGTGCATGGCATGCTGACCATGGCCATTCTCGGCCAGTTGCTGACCAGCGTGGTGCCGCAGGACAGGATCCGCGACTACACGTCCCGGTTCAAGGCGATGGCCTTTCCCGGCGATACTCTGACCTGCAAAGGGACGGTGACGGCACGCGGCGAGGAGGATGGTGAAACCGTGCTTGATCTTGCTATCATCGCCGCCAATCAGGATGGCGTTCCAGTGCTGGAAGGAACCGCCCGCATCGCCGTGTAATCCGGTTTCGGAAGGAACGATAGAGATGGCTTACAAGGCAGAAATCCCCTATGGCGCCTATTGGTCGACACCGTTCACCAAATGGCAGGGCAGTTTTTCGCATCTGCATGCGGTCAAATTTTCAGCTCATGTCACCAAGAACGAATTGAAGAAGCGCGGCATCGACCCGAATTCCTTCGACTATGGGGTGATGGGGATTTCCGTGCCGCAGCAGCATTCGTTTTATGGCCTGCCGTGGCTGACCGGCATGATCGGCGCCGATAATGTGGGCGGGCCGTCCATTTCCCAGGCTTGCGCGACCGGCGTGCGCTGCATGACCGCGGCAGCCCAGGAAATCGAGACGGGAATGTCGGAGGCGGCGATCGCCCTGACCCTCGACAAGGTCTCCAACGGCCCGCATATCTATTATCCGAACCCGCAGGGTCCCGGCGGTACCGGGACGACCGAAGACTGGGTGATGGATAATTTCTCCGGCGATCCGCTGGGCGGGCATTCCATGTTGCAGACGGCGGAAAATGTCGCCCGCCGGCATCAGATCACGACCGCCGAACAGCACGCCGTCGTCTTGCGGCGCTGCGAGCAATATAAAGACGCCCTAGCCGACGATCAGGCGTTTCAAAAGCGTTATATGACCCTGCCGTTCGAGGTGCCGGATGCCCGCTTCAGAAAGACCGTCAACACGATCGATGGCGATGAAGGGGTGATGCTGTCGACGGAAGAGGGGCTTGCGAAATTAAAGCCGGTCATGCCGGAGGGCACGGTGACCTTTGGCGGCCAGACCTATCCGGCGGACGGTAATGCGGGCATCGTTCTGGCGACCGAAGACAAAGCCAAGGAGATGGCGACCGATGGGTCCATCCAGGTGGCCATTCTCGGGTTCGGACTGAAGCGGGCGGAACTGGCCTATATGCCGGAGGCGCCGGTGCCGGCGGCGCGCATGGCGCTCGATCAGGCTGGCCTGGAGATAGCGGATTTGGACGCTGTGAAGACCCACAATCCGTTCGCCGTCAACGATGTGGTGTTTTCGCGCGAGACCGGGTTCGACCTGGACGCCATGAACAATTACGGCTGCTCGCTGATCTGGGGCCATCCACAATCGCCGATGGGCACGCGCGGCGTGATCGAGTTGATCGAGGAACTGGCAATACGCGGCGGCGGCACGGGTCTGTTTACCGGCTGCGCGGCCGGCGACACGGCGATGGCGATCGTTCTGCAGGTCGGCGACCGCGAGACGCATTAAATTGAATCAGAAATTGAAGAAACATTGAAAGGGACCTGATTTGACGACGAAAATCGGCATCGATGTGGGCGGCACATTTACCGACTTCTTCTATGTCGCGGAGGGCCAGGCGCCGATCCTGCATAAGACGTTGTCGACGCCCCATGATCCGTCGATTGCGGTGCTGGATGGCCTGGAGGGCATCGCCAAGATGCTCGATCCCGGCCAGAGTGTTTCCGATTTCGTTTCAGGATTGGATACCATCGTCCACGGCACGACGGTCACGACGAACGCGACGCTGACCCGGCGTGGCGCGAAATCCGGTTTGATCACCACCGCCGGGGTGCGGGACGCCCTTGAAATGCGCCGCGGTATTCGCGAGGAGCAGTACAACAACCGCTATACCAATGTGGAACCGCTGGTGCCGCGCTATCTGCGCATCGGTGTCGAAGGCCGGGTCGACCGCAATGGCCGCGCGGTGACACCGCTCAATATCGACGATGTCAAGGCGGCGACCGATTTATTCAAGCGGGAAGGTGTCGACGCGGTTTCCATCTGCTTCATGAATGCGTTTGCCAATCCGGATCAGGAACGGGCCGCGGCCGAGGTGGTGCGGCGGGAAATGCCGGACGCCTATCTGACGGTCTCCAGTGAACTCCTGCCCTCGATCCGGTTTTATGAGCGGGTCAGCACGACGGCGCTCAATTCCTATATCGGACCGATCCTTGATCATTATCTCAATCAATTGCAGGGCCGCCTGACCGAGGCACAATTTGCCGGTCTGTTGATGATCATGCAGTCCAATGGCGGGGTGATCGCGCCGGAGGCGGCACGGCGGCAGGCGGCCGTCACGCTTCTGTCCGGTCCCGCGGCCGGACCGCATGCGGGGCTTGCCTATGCAAGAGTGCATGATCAGTCGCGGTGCATCGTGGTCGATATGGGCGGCACCAGTTTCGAGGCATCGCTGGTGGTGGAGCGGCCGGTGACCGCCGTCTCCGGTGATATCGACCGGTTGCGGCTGGCGCTGCCGATGCTGGATATCAACACGATCGGCGCCGGCGGCGGGTCGATCGGCTGGATCGATGCCGGCGGCCTGTTGCGCATGGGGCCGCAGAGCGCCGGCGCGGCGCCAGGGCCGGCCTGCTACGGGCTTGGCGGCGAATTACCGGCGACGACGGATGCCAATGTGGTGTTGGGCTATCTCAATCCGGACTATTTCGCCGGCGGCACCATGAAGCTTGACGTGGACAAGGCGCGCCTTGCGGTGAAGACCCATATCGCGGAGCCGATGGGTTTGACGGTGGAACAGGCGGCCGCCGGCATGTTCCGTGTCGCCTGCACAAACATGGCCGAAGGGGTGCGCGAGGTCACCATCAAGCGGGGCCACGACCCGCGGGAATTCCCGATGATCGTCGCCGGCGGCGCCGGAGCGATCCATTCCTGCCAGATCTGCAACGAACTTGAGATTCCCCTACAGATTGTGCCCCGGGAAGCGTCCATTCTGTGCGCGGCAGGCATGCTGATGTGCGACCTGAAGCATGATTTCGTCCAGACCTATGTGGCGAAGCTCGATGACGTGGATTTCGACGACCTGCGGATCGTCGTCAACGCCCTGGTCGATCGCGGCGCGTCCATGCTCGCCGACGAGCGTATCGACGAGGACCGGCGCCACTACGAGGTGTTTTTCGATTGCCGCTATTTGAAGCAATATCACGAGGTCAGCTTCCGGGTGCCGGATGCGGCCTTAATAAATGCCGACCGGGACGCGATCGCCGAAGCCTTCCACGCGGAGCATAACCGGCTTTACGGCTATTCGCTGAAAGAGCAGGGGGCGGCGATCGAGATCGTCAATATCCGGGTGACGGCCCTTGGCGATACGGAAAAGCCGGCGATCGACAGCCATCCCTATGACGGCGAGGATGCCAGTCACGCCTTGAAGGGAGAGCGTTCCATCTATGTGCCGGAACGCGACGGCTTCGCCAATGCTCCGATCTATGACGGACATAAAATGCGCCATGGCAATCGCGTGGCCGGACCGGCGATGATCGAACAGGAGACGACCGCGATCCTGGTCACGGACAATTACGAATGCGTCTGCGACAGGGCGGGTTCCTTCGTCATCTATCCGAAGGGACGCGACGATATCGTCGCTGCCGGATTGGAGAAGACCGCATGAGCACCACTGTCGATCCCATCCTGGTTTCCGTTTACGCCCGCACCTTCAAGTCGATCACCGACGAGATGAGCCTGGTGGTGGAGCAGACGACGCGCTCGCCGATCCTGTGCGAGGCGAAGGACTTCGTCACCGGGCTCTATGATGCCGACGGCAACATGCTGGAGCAGACGGAGAACCTGCCGATCCTGGCCTTCTCCCTGGCGCCGGTTTGCAAATATATCATCGAATATTTCGACGGCGACTTTTCGCCCGGAGATATCATCTTCCACAATGATGTGTTCTCCATGGGCAACCAGAATAACGACGTCGCCGTCTATAAGCCGATCTTCCACGATGACATTTTGATCGGCTTTGCCGCGGTGAAGGGACACCAGGCCGATATCGGCGGCGCGGTGCGCGGCGGCTACAATCCGAATGCCGTGGAAGTGTGGCAGGAAGCGCTGCGCATCCCGCCGGTCAAGGTGTTTGAAAAGGGCAAGCAGCGCAAAGACGTTTGGGACCTGATCTTCGCCAATATCCGGCTGGATATCGTCGAGCACGATTTGCGGGCGCAGATGGGCGCCTGCACGGTCGGCGAACGGCGGCTGCAGGCGATTGTCGGCAAATATGGCATCGACAGCTACAACGCCCACAAGGCGGCCCTGTTCGATGCCTCTCGCAAGATGATGCAGGCGGAAATCGCCAATATCCCGAACGGCACCTATTCCGGCGAGGGCATGGTCTATTTCGACGGCCGGCATGTGGGCAGCAAGTTCACCATCCGTGTCGATATCACCGTGCGTGACGACACCATCACCTTCGACTATTCCAGGACCGACGACCGGACCAATGGCTTCGTCAACGGCACCTATACGTCGAGCGCCTCGGCGACCATCCTGACGCTCTTGCAGATGGTCAATCCGGACATTCCGCATAATGAGGGGATGGTGGAGCCGGTTGAGATCATCATCCCGGAAGGCACGATCCTCAATGCCGGCTATCCGAAGGCGACCACCTTCGGAAACCATCTGTGTCCGCCGAATGCTGACGCGATTATCCGGGCGCTGGCGCCTGTCATCCCGGATCAGGTGACCGCCGGCTGGAACAATCTTTTGACCTTCCTGACCACCGGCGTCGATCCGGAGACGGACGAGGAATATGTCGATATCGGATTCATGGCCATGAAGGGCGGGTCGGGGGCGATGAATGGCACCGACGGCTATGATCATATCGGCATGATCGATGCCTCGGGCGGCGTGCTCGACCAGGATTACGAGATGTTCGAATTGACGACACCGCATCTCCTGACCAAGCACGAATATCTCACCGATTCCGCCGGCGCCGGCCAGTGGCGCGGTGGTATCGGCATCGAGACGGAATTCATTATCGGCTCCGACGATACCCAATTCGTGACCTTCGGCGACGGCGATTTCGAGCCGGCCTTCGGCCTGTTCGGCGGCCATGACAGCATCCTGAACCTCATCCAGTTGACCTATCCGGACGGCACCAAAGTGGTGCCGAAGAACAAGGACCTGATCGCCGGCGTGCCTAAGGGGACCCATTTCTACCAGGTGGCCGGCGGCGGCGGCGGTTACGGCGATCCGTTGAAGCGGGACCGTTCGGTGCTGGAAAAAGAAGTACGCAACGGCATCATTTCGGCCGATGCGGCGCGCGACCTTTATGGCCTGGAGGGGTGAGTGAGAACCGCTGAATCAATGGTAAGGCCGCTCCGACACTCCGACGTCATCCCGTGCGCGGTGCAGCACGAAGTGATGCGCCGCAGACACGGGATCCCGTCCCAGGTTCGCGTCGGCGAAAAGAGATTCCGTGTCTGCGCAGCAGCATTGCATGCTGCGGCGCGCACGGAATGACGCTGAGTAAACGGAATGACGCCGAGTAATGTGATGCGATCTTTGATAGACGCGAAATGAAGCGACACCAAAGATGACCTTCGAACTGACCGAAGAGCAAGTCCAGATCCGCGATCTCTTCGCCCGCTTTTGCGATGAACAGATCGCGCCGCAGGCCGAGGCCATCGACGAGGCTCATGAATATCCGCGCGACCTGTTCAAGCAGCTCGGCGATCTCGGATTTTTCGCCATGCGCTATCCTGAGGACGTCGGCGGGTCGGATGTGGATCTGCTGACTTTGTCGCTGGCGATCGAGGAAATCGCGCGCGGCTCCATGTCTCTGGCCGGTTGCGTGACCATGCAGTCACTGATGGGCACCAAGTTCCTGCATATGCTTGGCAACGCGGATATTCACGAGCGCTTGTTCCTGCCGGCGCTGCGGGGCGAGAAGATCGGCGGCATCTGCATGACGGAGCCCAATGCGGGGACCGATCTTGGCGGTATCGCCACGACGGCCACAAAGGTCGATGGCGGCTATCGGATCAAGGGCCAGAAGATGTGGGTGACCGCGGCGCCGGTGGCCAATTTCCTGACCGTCTTCGCCCGCGCCGGCGAGGAAAAGAAGCTGACCATCTTCCTGGTCGAACGGGATTTCGAGGGTCTGAATATCGGCCGGGCGATTGAGAAGATGGGGGTGTGGGCGCTGCCGACATCCGAGGTCGCCTTCGACGATTGCTTCGTGCCTGACAGCCATCGGTTGTCGAAGGAGGAAGGCGACGGACAGACCCATCTGGCGAAACTTCTTGACGAGGTGCGCATCGTGACCGGCGCGCTGGCCGTCGGCGGCGGCCGGGCGGCTTTGGAAGCGGCGACAGACTATGCCGCCGAACGCAGTCAGTTCGGCCGGCCGATCAACCGCTTTCAGGCAATTCAGTTGAAACTCGGCGAAATGGCCACCGATCTGGAAGCGGCGCGCCAATTGGTGCATTACGCGGCCAGGCTGAAGGATGCCGGCTATCCGCACCGCAAGCAGGCGGCGATGGCCAAGCTGTTCGCCTCCGAGGCGGCGACCACGATTTGCGACAAGGCCGCGCGCGTGCTCGCCTCCTATGGCTACGCGATGGAATATCCGGTGCAGCGCTATTTGCGGGATATCCGCTTCACCCTGATCGGCGGCGGCACCAGCGAAATCCTGAAACTGATCATTGCCAAGGAGGGGTCGGCATGAGTGATCGCCCGATCCGCGTTCTGGTCGCCAAGCCCGGCCTGGACGGTCACGATGTGGGCGCCAAGGTGGTTGCCCGGGCGTTGGTCGATGCCGGCTTCGAGGTGATTTATTCCGGCCTGCACCAGACGCCTGAATCCATCGCCACGGCTGCGATGGAGGAAGATGTGGACGTGGTCGGCCTGTCGATCCTGTCCGGCTCCCACATGCCGCTTTGCGCACGTTTGCGTGATCTGCTCACCGAAAACGGATTGGACGACCGCCTGTGGCTGGTTGGTGGTAATATCCCCGAAAGCGATCGCGACGCCTTGGTGGCGCTCGGCTTTACCGGCGTCTTTCCAACGTCCAGCACCCTGGAAGACATTGTCTCCTTCATTCGGGAGAACCGCCCATGACCATGCAGAAAGTCAAGACCGGCACGACCGAGGACAACAAGGTCGTCAACGAATCCGGCATCGAGATCAAGACGCTCTACACGATCCACGACGTGCATCAAAGCGGCGGTGTGGACGAGAGCCGCCCGGGCGCGGCGCCGTTTACCCGCGGCATACATCCGGAAATGTACCGCAAGCGTCCATGGACGATGCGTCAATATACCGGCTTCTCCAATGCCGCCGACACCAATGAGCGCTTCCACTACCTGATCGCCAATGGCCAGACCGGCTTGAATGTGGCCTTCGATCTGGTCAGCCAGTGCGGCTACGATTCCGATGCGCCTGAGGCTTATGGCGAGGTCGGCCGGGTGGGCATGGCGATCGATACGTTGAAGGATTTCGAAATCGCCTTTGACGGTATCGATCTGAACAAGATCACCGTGTCGCTGACCATCAATGGCGCGGCAGCGATTATGATTGCCATGTATCTGGCAATGGCCGAGAAACGGGGCTTTGACCTGAAGAACCTGCGCGGCACGGCTCAGAACGATATCCTGAAGGAATTCATCGGGCGGGGCACCTGGATCTTCCCGGTCGATCATTCGGTGAAGCTGGTCGCCGACACGATCGAATATTGCGCCAAGCACGCGCCGAAATATTCGCCGGTCAGCGTGTGCGGCTATCACATCCGCGAATCCGGCGCCAATCCGGCCGAGGAAATGGGTTTCGCCTTCGCTATCGCCAAGGCCTATACGGACGAGGCGCTGAAGCGCGGCCTGAACATCGACGAATTCGCCAACCGCCTGTCCTACAATTTCAATATCTACGGCAATCTGTTCGAGCAGGTCGCCAAATTCCGTGCCGGCCGGCGGCTCTGGGCCAAGATCATGCTCGACGAATATGGCGCCAAGGACCCGAAATCGGGCTGGCTGCGCATGATTGCCGGTGGCGGCGGCTTTGGCCTGACCATCGAGCAGCCGGAAAACAACATAACGCGCGGCGCCTATTACGCATTGGTGGCGGCGTTGTCGGGGGCGCAGACCATGGCGCTCTGCTGCTACGACGAGGCCTACACGATCCCGACCCCGAAAGCGCAGCGCATCTCGCTGCGCACCATGCAATTGCTGATCGAGGAAATCGGGCTCACTGACACGGTCGATCCGCTGGGCGGCTCCTACTACATCGAAACGCTGACCAACCAGATGGAAAAAAAGATCGTGGAAGCGATGGACTGGGTGGATTCCGTCGGCGGCATTGTGCCGGCCGTCGCCAATGGCAC
The DNA here is from genome assembly GCA_965224185.1 of Rhodobiaceae bacterium. Taxonomy (GTDB): domain Bacteria; phylum Pseudomonadota; class Alphaproteobacteria; order Rhizobiales. Next base: position 4,544,266 of record OZ245042.1, read on the forward strand.
CATCCAGGCCCATGTGTCACGCCAGGCCTATCAGCGCCAGCGTGACCTGGAATCGGGCGCCCTGCGCAAGGTCGGCGTCAATTGCTATCGCGAGGATGAGGAAAAGCCGCAGGTCGAGATGCACCCCTATGACGAGGCGGCGGCAAATGCGCAGATCGCCAGCCTGCAGCAGGTGCGCGCGGAGCGGGATGCGAGCACGGCCGAGGCCGCGCTGAACCGCTTGCGTGACGATGCCAAGGCCGGCCGCAATGTCATGCCGGCGTTGATCGAGGCCGTGAAGGCCTATGCCAGCGTTGGCGAAATGACCAATGTGCTGGTGGCGGTATATGGGCGCTACGACGAACCGGTAGGGTTGTAGGGGGTGGCAGGCTTTTGTGCATTCGGGATCGCCGCAATCCCCCCCTCCCTAACCCTCCCCCTCCAGGGGGGAGGGGACAAACTGGTGCAACCGCTTTGCCAACGAGCAACCGTCAGGCCGGTGGAGAGTCGGTCAAAGATAAAGCGGCATCCACTTTATTCCCTCCCCTCTGGAGGGGGAGGGTTAGGGAGGGGATACGGCGATTCGGTATCACCGCCCCGTTCCACGTATCAAGAATCTGACTAGAAAGGGATTCACCAACGTGACACAAGCTGCTGGAACAACAGCGGAAATCGGCGACTATGCGGCGCCGGAAACACTGGCCGAAGCCGTTGAACTGATGGCCGACAGCGACGCTACCATATTGGCTGGCGGGACCGATCTGATGGTTCAGATCGACCAGGGACGGCGCAGTTATGGGTCGCGTCTGGTCAATATTCGCCGCATTGGCGAGATGCGTGGTATCGCCATTGACGATGACCAGGTGCGCATTGGGGCACTGACGACGGTAACCGATATCCTCAATGATCCGGCCTTGAAGGTGGCGGCACCGGTTTTGGCACAGACGGCCGATCGGTTCGCCAGCAATCAGCTACGGAACATGGCGACCATTGGCGGCAATCTGTGCAACGCCTCGCCGGCCGGCGACATGATCATCCCGCTCCTGGTGCTCGATGCGACCGTGGTGTTGTCGAGCTGGCAGGATTGCGTGATCGCGCAACGGCTGGTGCCGCTGGCCGACTTTTTCACCGGGCCGTCGCGAACCGTGATCGCGCCCTACGAAATCCTGTCGGAAATCCGCTTTGCGAAACCGACATCCAGATTCAAGGCGCGATACATCAAATCCGGCCCGCGGCCGGCACTGGAAATTTCCACCGTTTCGGCCGGTTTCGGCGCGGTCCGCGGCGGTAGCCTGTCCAATGTGCGACTGGCTTTGGGCGCCGTGGCGCCGACGCCTTTGCGTGCCATCAAGACGGAAGCGTTTCTGGAAGGCAAGTCGTTGTCCTCGGACGTGATCGCGGAAGCGGCCGAGATCGCCGCCGATGAGGCGACACCGATCGACGACGTGCGGGCCACCGGCTGGTATCGCACTCATCTCACCCGTGTCTTTGTCAAGAGGTTGCTCGAGGATGACCATCAAGGTTGACATCACTTTCACCCTCAACGGCCGGCCCAAGGCGGTCAGCGTTCCGGCGTCCATGAGCGTGCTCGACATGTTGCGCGATTCCCTGGACATGACCGGCACCAAATATGCCTGCGGCGAGGGTGAATGCGGCGCGTGCACGATCGTAGTCGACGACCTGTCGGTGAATTCCTGTCTGATGTATGCGGTCGATCTGGACGGGCGCGACGTGCGCACGATCGAAGGCCTGCGGACGTCGGATGGGCTCGATCCGATGCAGAAGGCCTTCGTGGAGCACGGCGCCATCCAATGCGGGTTCTGCATGCCCGGCATGATCATGCAGGCAAAGTACCTGGCGGATACCAATGACGACCTGACATTTGAGGATTTGAAGCGCGGCCTAGAAGGCAATGTCTGCCGCTGCACCGGATACAAGAAGGTTTTCGATGCCGTCGCTGAAGTTGCCGGCATCACGAAATAGGAGAGGGGCGATGCAAAGGATCGAGAAGACCAGTGTTATCGGCGCCCGTGTGCCGAAGCCCGATGCCGGCGAAAAGGCGGTCGGCAAGACCCGTTACGTCAATGACATGACGCTGCCAATGATGTTGATCGGCAAGATCCTGCATGCGGACCGGCCCCATGCGCGGATCAAGTCGATCGATGCCAGCGCCGCGCGGGCGCTGCCGGGCGTGCATGTGGTGCTGACCGGTGATGATATTCCGAACCTGAAATTCGGCATGGCGCGAGACAATATCCCGCTGAAATCGGATCGGGTGCTGTGCATCCGCGATGAGATCGCCGCGGTGGCGGCGGATACGGAGGAAATCTGCGACAAGGCCCTGGCCTTGATCGAGGTGGACTACGAGGACCTGCCGGCGGTGTTTGATCCCGAAGAGGCGCTGAAGGACGATGCGCCGATCATTCATGACGGCAAGGAGGACAACAAGAACCTCCATTATCTGTTCGAGAAGGGGGATATTGCGGCGGCCGAGGCGGAGTCCGACGTGATCCTCGATAATGTCTTCAACGTCCATTACGTCACCCATTGCTGCATGGGCACCAGCGCGGCGCTGGCCGATTTCGACGTGGACGGTAAGCTGACGATCTATTCGCAGACCCAATACCCGTACAATTTCAAGATGGATCTGGCGCCGGCGCTCGGGGTGCATCCGGGCGATATAAGGGTGATCCAGCCGCCGGTCGGCGGCGCTTTCGGTTCCAAGCTCGATGTCTATCCCTATGAACCGGTCTGCGCCCTGTTGGCGAAGGCGGCGCGGCGGCCGGTAAAACTGGTGTTTTCGCGGGAAGAGGAATTCATCAACGCGCCGACCCGGCAGCCGGTGAAAATCCATCTACGTACCGGCGCCAAGAAGGACGGCACGCTGGTGTTCCGCGACGTGCAGAACCTGCTCAATAACGGTGCCTACACGTCGTGGGGTCCGACCGTGCCCTATGTCATGATGCGCACCTTTTCGTCGCTCTACCGTGTGCCGACGGTGCGGGTGGAATCGCAGTCGGTCTATACAAACAATCCCTATGCGGGTTCGTTCCGCGGCTATGGCAACGTTCAGGCGACTTATGCCACAGCCATCCAGATGGACATGCTGGCGGAAGAATTGGGCATGGATCTGCTGTCGCTGTGCCTGAAGAACGCGCAAAAATCAGGCGAGGTGACGCCGCAGGGATCGGTACTCAACGAATGTGCCCTTGCCGAATGCCTGCAGCTTGCCGCCGACAAGTCTGACTACAGCGCCAAACATGCCCACTATGCGTCCGAGCGCGGCAAGCCGGGGCGCATCAAACGCGGCATCGGCATGGCCTCGTCGATCCACAATGCGGGCGGCGCCAAGATCCACAAGTCGGATGGCTGTGGCACGATTTTAAAGCTCGACGATTATGCAAGGGCGACAGTGATCACAGGCGCATCGGAAATCGGCCAGGGGATCGACGCCGTGATCGCCCAGGTGATTTCGGAAGAACTGGGCATCCCCATGTCTGACGTGACGATCGCCAACAACGATTCCCACATCGCGCCCTGGGATGTGGGCGTGCATGCAAGCCGTACCACCTTCATCGCCGGCAATGGCGCGAGGCGGGCGGCGGCGAAGGCGCGCGAGCAGATCCTCAACGCGGCGGCCGGCTATTCCAACGTCGCTGCGGCAAATCTGGACTTGCGCCAGGGCTGGGTGGTGCAGAATGCCGATGGCGAACCGGTGATCGAGCTCGACCGCCTATTGCGCAAGATGCATTTCCAGCGTGACGCCGAACTGGTGATGGTCACCGACTATTACGAACCACCAAGCGAGGCGGAAGAGCCGGGCCATGTGGGCGACATGTCGGCGGCCTATTCCCATGCCGTCCATATGGCCGAAATCGAGGTCGATACGGAAACCGGTGAGGTGCGGGTGGAGAAAATCGTGTCCGCACAGGATGTCGGCCGGATCATCAACGAAATGGGCCTGGAGGCGCAGATCGAGGGCGGCATCATCATGGGCATGGGCTACGCGCTGTCGGAGCATCTCTTAATCGAGGATGGGATCGTCAAAAATCCGTCATTCCGCGACTACAAGGTGCCAACGGCGCCGGAAGTACCCGAACTGGACCTGCATTTCATCGAGACCATGTCGCAGACTGGTCCGATGGGGGCCAAGGGGATTGCGGAACTGCCGACCATCGTGATCGCGCCGGCAATCGCCAATGCGGTCTATAACGCCACGGGCATCCGCTTCTTCGATCCGCCGCTCAATCCGGAAAAGGTCGCAAGGGCGATCTATGAGCGCAACGCCATGCGGGTGGCCGCGGAATGAAGCCCGGCGTCATCCTGTCCATGGAGCAGGCGTTGTCGATGACTTACGCGACACTGCGCTTCGTGCATATGGGCTGGCGGGTCATCAAGCTGGAGGCGACGCCGCGCGGCAATGCGCTGCCCGGCGATCCGAACCGTTATATCGGCGCGGAGGCGGTGGATTTCGACCGCCGGACTTATTTCGTGGCGCCCAATGTGGGTAAGGAGGCGATCGCTCTCAACCTGAAGTCGGATGAAGGCAAGGCGGCGCTGAAACAGATCATCCGGGCGCTGGATGTGGATGTCTTCTGCTGCAACACGATCCCCAGCCGCTATGAGGATCTGGGGATCGACTACGAGACGCTGCGCGGCGCCAAGGACGACCTGATCTGGGCCGGCATATCGGCCATGGGGCCCGACTATCCCAAGGCGGCCGGCTACGATCCGGCGATCCAGGCGATGGTCGGGTACATGGACGTGACCGGTGACGCCAATGGCCCGCCGATGCTTTCCGGTATTCCGCTGGTCGATCTGAAGGCCGGCGACGAGGTGTTCGCGCAGGTGTGGATCGCGATCGCGGAGCGCCTGACCTCGGGTAATGGCCGGCGCATCGATGTGTCGATGTTCAAGGCGGCGGCCTCGTGGCTGATCACGCTGATGCCGCTGATCGACTTTGATTGCGAAGACTGGGAATTGTTTCGCTGCGGCAACGAGCACCGCAAATTCGTGCCGACCAATGCCTATCAGACCAAGGACGGAGCGGTATTGATCGCGGTCGGCAGCGATAATTTGTGGCAGCGCTTCATCAACATCCCGAAATTCGGCCGAGTCGCGACGGAAGAGCGGCTACGCAATTCCGGACGGGTGGACGATCGGGTGGCGCTGCATGCGGATATCGAAGCGGTGACCTGTGATCATATGACCTCGGAGATCGTCGACGACTTGAAGGCCGCGAGTATTCCCCACGCGCCGATCAATACGGTGCGCCAGGTGATGGAAATGGCGGCGGTCGCCGATCATTTCACGACCACGCGCACGCCGGCAGGCAAGGCAATTCGCATGCAGCCGAAAGCCGTTCACCATGCCGGCGAGCCAAGCGATTTCGCCTTTCCGCCGCGCTACGGAGAGAATTCGCGGGCGATCTTGGACGAAGCGGGGTTTGGTAGCGATGAGATTGAACGTCTGGTGGCGGATGGTGTTGTCGGGGCCGCGGAGTGATGCAGTGCGATCGTGTCGGACAGTACGGTTATGACGACTTCCTGTTGCGGATATGGCAAATCGGCGATGAAACGATGAGGCTGAAGTCCCCCCCTCCCTAACCCTCCCCCTCCGGGGGGGAGGGAACAGTCAGAACCGGCATCTGTTCCTCCGGTAAAATAAGGTTCGGCCTAATTGATTGATCCGCCAAAGCAATCCGAACGCAGCCAAGTTCCCTCCCCCCTGGAGGGGGAGGGTTAGGGAGGGGGGGATGCGTGAAACTCAGAAGGTGATTTCGTAGATGAGCAAACTTGACGGTAAAATCGCGCTGGTGACCGGCGCCGGGCGTGGGATCGGGCAGGCGATTGCCCTGAAACTGGCCTCCGAAGGGGCCAGCGTCGTGTTGAACGACCTCGATGAGGGGCCGGCGGCGGACACGGTCGGCAAGATTGAAACGGCCGGCGGCGCGGCGGTCGCGGTGACCGGCGACGTTACCAAGCCGGATTTCGCCGAGACCTTTGTCGGCCAGGCGGTCGACACCTATGGGGGGCTCGACATCATCGTCAACAATGCCGGCTATTCGTGGGATTCGGTGATCCAGAAGACCTCCGATCAGCAGTTTAATGCCATGCTCGATATTCATGTGCGCGCGCCGTTCCATATTTTGCGCGCCGCCGCCGGTCCGATCCGCGAAATGGCCAAAGCGGAGGCGGCAAGCGGCAACCAGGTGCACCGTAAGGTGGTCAATATCTCGTCGATCGGCGGGCTATACGGCAATGCCGGCCAGATCGGCTATTCGGCCGGCAAGACCGCGCTGATCGGCATGACCAAGACGCTCGCCAAGGAATGGGGGCGCTATAAGGTCAATGTCAATTGCGTCGCCTTCGGGCTGATCCTGACGCGAATGACGGAAGCCTTTCAGGACAAGCCCCATCTTGTGCAGGTCGGCGACAATCAGGTGCATATGGGCGTTCCGCAAAGCTTTCTCGATGCGCAGAACACGGCCATTCCGATTGGCCGACCCGGGCTGCCGGAGGATGCCGCAAATGCGGTTTATCTGTTCTGCATTCCTGAATCCGACTACATCAGCGGCGAGGTGGTGCTCGCCAGCGGCGGCTTGGTAATCTGACTGAAACTATGCTTGTATTTACCCGGCTTATCTGGTGCCAGATCGGGTCACGGATACGAAAGATCCCAACCAGCCGGGCCAATCTTCGACGACAATGAAACCATATGGGAGGACGAATATGACGAGGACACAATCGACGGTTCGGGCATTCGCGCTGGCCACCGGAATTGCGGCGCTTTCGTTGACGCATGCCCCGGCACTGGCGGTCGACAAAATCACGGCGGTTCATGCATTCCCGCCGTTCCTGGTCTACACCAAGACGTTCCTGGCATTGGTTGACGACATCAATACCAAGGGCAAGGGTATCGTCGAGATCAATGTCAAGGGCGGGCCGGAAGCGATCGGCATGTTCGAACAGCCCAATGCGGTGCGCGACGGCGTGGTCGACATGGTGCATACGCCGGGCAGCTTCTACTCGAAATCCGTGCCGGAAATCGATGCCATGGTGGCGTCGAAGAACAACGCACCGGACGTGCGTGCCAATGGCGGTGCGGCAATGATGGACCAGGCGCACCAGAAACGCTTCAACGTCAAGCATCTGGGCTGGATCGACAGCGGCGTCCATTTCCACATCTACTCGGTGCCGGAGCCCAAATATGATGCCGACGGCGTGCTTGATCTGTCCGGCGTGAAACTGCGCGACAATCCGATCTATCACGCGTTCTTCGAAGCGCTGAAGGCCACTACCTCGTCAATGCCGTCGACGGAAGTCTATTCGGCCCTGGAAAAAGGCGTGGTGGAGGCTTCCGCCTGGCCGTCGATCGGAGTGATGGACCTGAAGTGGGACAAGTTCCTGAAATACCGCAACGATCCGAGCTTCTACACCACGGATCTGGGGATCATCGTCAATCTGGACAAGTGGAACAGCCTGTCCGACGAGACAAAGAAACTCATTCAAGACACGGTCATCGAATGGGAAACCAAGTCGATGAATGCCCGCGCCGAACAGCTTCGCCAGGAAGAGGCGGAACTGAAAAAGCGTGGCATGAAATTCGTCTCCATGAGCGAGGCGGGTGGCGCCAAATACCAGAAGATGGCCAATGATGCCGCCTGGTCGCGCATGAAGGGCCGCCTGGACGCCATGAACTCGACCGAGTTCTATGACGGTCTGCGCAAGGCCTATCTGGGCGAATAGAAGTACGACAGGGACGGAGCCTGGAGGGGCCGGTATGTCGGCGTTTATGCGCGTCATCGATCGCATCTGCGATATCCTGGCGATCCTCGCCGGCGCCTATCTGATCGTGATCATGCTTGGGATCGTATTCCAGGCGACGGCACGGACATTCGGCTATTCCGGCTCCTCCCATATCTTCACATTCACCGAATTCGGATTGCTTTATATCGCCATGGCCGGGTCGCCGTGGCTGGTGCGTGAAAAGGGGCATGTCTTCATAGAGATGCTGTCAGCGGCATTGCCGGAGACTGCCCTGCCTTTATTTTCGCGCGCCGTGTCGCTGATCGCGGTCATCACGTGCCTTCTCTTCGTTTGGTATTCCGGCGAGGCGACCCTGCGGTCCTGGGACCGGGGGGACGCGGATATGCGGTCCGTCGACATGCCGCGCTGGGCGTTGCTCGGGGCCATGCCGATCTGTTTCGGCCTGATGGCGATCCAGTTCGCGCGCTTCGTGTTCGGACGTGACCTGCTGCATTCCGGCGAGGCCGGGGTGCACGAATGAGTGGGCCGCATGATGGCTGACGCGGGGCAGGGGGGACGATAAGAGATGGAGTGGTATTTCGCCCTCGTCTTCCTGCTTGGAACAGTGCTGGCCTTCATGTTTATCGGCCTGCCGGTGGCGCTGGCCTTCCTCGCCGCCAACATCATCGGCGCGGCTTACTTCATGGGCGGCAGCGGCGATATCGCAACGCAGGTGTCGCGCGGCGTGATCCAGCTCTCCACCAATTCCATCCGCACGGTCACGACGTTCAATCTGGTGCCCGTGCCGATGTTTCTGCTGATGGGGGAATTCTTTTTCTATACCGGGCTGGCCAGCCGCATGTTTACCGCGATCGAGCGATTGATGGGCCGCCTGCCGGGCCGGCTGTCCTATGTGACCGTGGCCGGCGGCACCGCTTTTGCCACGCTTTCGGGCTCGTCGATGGGATCAACGGCGCTGCTGGGCTCGCTGATGGTGCCGGAGATGGTCAAGCGCGGCTACAAGAAGCACATGGCGATCGGGCCGATCCTGGGCACCGGCGGCCTGGCGATGATGATCCCGCCATCGGCGCTGGCCGTGCTTCTGGCGACCCTGGCCCATCTCGATGTCGGCGCCCTGCTGATCGCCGGCATCGTGCCGGGCCTGCTGCTTGCCTGCATGTATGCGGTGTTGATCTTCATCCAGTGCCGCCTCGATCCGGATGCCGCTCCATATTACGAAGTGGAAGTCATTCCGCTGGCGGAGCGCTTGAAGCTTCTGGTCATCGATATTTTCCCGATGTTTTCGATCGTCATCGGGGTGATCCTTTTGATCATGAACGGCTGGGCGACGCCATCGGAATCGGCCGCTTTCGGCTGTCTCGGCGTCCTGATCCTGGCCGCGCTCTATCGGGTGTTGACCTGGGATTCCTTTGTCAAGTCGGTGACCGGCGCGCTGCGGGTCACGGTGATGGCATTGCTGATTATCTTCGGTTCGGCGACATTTTCCAAGCTGCTCGCCTTTTCCGGCGCCAGCGGCGGGCTGATCCGCTGGGCGACCGGGTTCGAGTTGGCGCCCGTGCTCATGCTGCTCGTCATGTTCGGTATTCTTTTGATCTTGGGCATGTTCATGGACCAGCTTTCCATGATGCTGTTGACGGTGCCGATCTTCTTCCCGCTGGCGCAACAGCTCGGCTTCGATTTCATCTGGTTCGGGGTCATCATCCTCCTGGCCCTGGAGATCAGTTTCACCACACCGCCCTTCGGCCTATTGTTGTTCGTCATGAAAGGGGTGGCGCCGCCCGGCACGACCATGCGCGACATCTATGTGTCGGCGATCCCCTATATGGCCTGCGCCATTCTCCTGGTGGCGCTGTTGATCGTGTTTCCCGGTATCGCCTTATGGCTGCCGAGCCTGAGCAATTAGGAGCCTGAAACGATGGCTTTGGATGAAAAGAGCCTGCCCGAGAACAGCACCTGGCCGGCCAACGCGCCGAGCGACGACCCTTCGGACTGGGAGCGTTTCAAGGAAAGCGACGCGGCGGCCGGCTTCGAGATTTCGGAGAATTTCGAGCGCTTCAGCCAACACGACGACATTTTCAACCGCGCCTGGTGGGACGAGGCGGTCGTTTCGAAGGACGTGAAAGCGTTCTATTCGGCGCAGCGATATCCGGTGCCCAGGCGTGGCGAGGGGTTCTCGCAATGGGATTGGGCGCTCGTCAATTCCGCCTGGTCGGTCGCCCGGGACTACGCCATGCGCGGATTGAAGGATGGTGAGCGGGAAGGGTTCCTGGATCCCTTCAAGTCGTTTCTGCCGAAGGCCGAAAACCAGGCCGACCTGCCGTCGCCGGAAGACACGACGGCGCGCATCAAACAGGTCGCGGCATTTCTGGGCGCCCATAAGGTGGGCATTACCGAATACGATCCGCGGTGGATCTATACCCATCGCAGCGATGCCGGGTCGAAGACCCGTGACGAGAAGTCCAATCCGCTGCCGGATGGGCTGACCAGCGTCATCGTTCTTGCCCATGAAATGGATCACAGCCTGGTGCAGTCCTATCCGTCGGCCACCGGTGCTGCATCGACCGGACGGGAATATTCCCGGGAGGCGGCGATCGTGTCGTCGCTTGCGAGCTTCATCCAGGCGCTCGGCTATGACGCGGTCGGGACGTCCAACGATACCGGCATCACGATCCCCTTCGCGGTGAAGGCGGGCATGGGCGAATATGGCCGCAACCAGATGGTCATCACGCCGGAATTCGGGCCGCGGGTGCGGTTTTCCAAGGTGCTCACCAACCTGCCGCTGGTGCATGACAAGCCGCGCAAGTTCGGGGTCCGGGACTATTGCGATATCTGCGACAAGTGCGCGGAGGCCTGTCCGCCCAAAGCGTTGCCGTTCGGGCCGCCGACGGAAGAGCGGCCGAACCGGTCGACTATTTCCGGCGTGAAAAAATGGTCCGCCGACTGCGAAAAATGTTTCAAGTTCTGGACCAAGATGCGGGTCGATTGCGCCATCTGCATGCGGGTGTGTCCCTATAATCGCGACTACACCAAATGGCATAATCGGGCCATGCGCTGGCTGATGGGATCACCGCTGCGGCGGCTGGCGCTGGCGATTAACAACCGTTCGGACCATGGGAAAAGAGTATCCCCGAATGCCTGGTGGGCGACCGCCGAGGATTGATAATCTACGGGTGTTCCGGTATTGCCTATGATCGGCCAATCGCGATGGCCGACGGCGAACCGGATGCCGGGCTCGGCTGCGCGGAACCGGAGTATATTGGGGGCTGTATGCGGCCCTTTCGGGGTGTATGTTCAAGCCACCATGGCACAACTCGACCAACATGATTACGAAGTCGCCCGGAAAACCGCCCTGTTTTCCGGCGTGACCGAATCGTCCCTTTCGCTGTTGCTGACGGATGCGTCGATCCGGTGCTGGGATCACGGCGAAACGATTTTCATCCAGGGTGAACCGGCGGTTTCCTTCTTCATCGTGCTGGATGGTTGGGTCAAGGTCTATCGCATGACCCCGGGGGGCGAAGAGGCAGTGCTCGGCGTGTTCACCAAGGGCCAGGCCTTTGCCGAGGCGGCGGCCTTTACCGGCGGCGCCTATCCGGCATCCTCTGAAGCCGTTACCGATTGCCGGGTGCTCGGCTTCCGGGCGCAAAATATCCGGTCGCGGGTCTATGACGCACCGGATATCGGCATGGCGATGCTGGCCTCGGTGTCCCAGCACCTGCACCAATTGGTGCAGCAGGTGGAGGCGTTAAAGGCCCATACAGGAGCGCAGCGGGTGGCGGAATTCCTGGTATCGCTTTGTCCGGTCGGCGAGGGCAATTGCACCATTCACCTGCCTTATGACAAGGCCCTGATTGCCGGGCGGCTGGGCATGAAACCGGAAAGCCTGAGCCGCGCCTTCGTGCGCCTGCGCAACGAGGGGGTGTCGATCCATCAGTCGACGGCGGAAATCGACGATGTGGCGTCCTTGCGTGACTTCGTCGACCAGGAGCGGGCCATCGTCATGCGCCATGCACAGCATACTCCCTAGCAATAACGGCCGATGCCATGTCTCATTCCCGCCTGGACACCGTGATTGCGTTAATCGATGCCGCCAATGGAGCGGATCCCAATCTCGTCACCATCGATGGCCGGGAGGTGGCGGCGGAACTTGCCTATGGTCAACGCATGTCGGCGACCCTGGCGCAATTCGCGCCGGATGCGGGCGAACTCCTGCAAATCGCGGTCCGGGCGCAGCATATCGAACGCTGGAAGACTCCGCGTGGGTCATTTCCCGATGGCCGGGCCGGTTATCACGCCTGGCGCCGGCACCAGCAGCGCCAGCATGGCGAGAGGGTGAGCGCCCTTATGGCCGAGGCCGGTTATGACGCGGCCGATCGGGCGCGGGTCGCCGCTCTGGTGCGCAAGGAGGGGCTCAAGCGCGACGCGGAAACGCAAATCCTGGAAGATGTCGCCTGCCTGGTGTTCCTGGATCACTACGCGGCGGAATTCGCGGCACCGCATGATGCGACACGCGTGATCGATATTCTTGCCAAGACCATGCGCAAGATGTCGGACCGGGCGATTGCCTGGATAGCCAGAATGTCGTTGGACCCGGCTTTGTCGTCTCTGGTGGAGGCGGCGAAGAAAACCCTTGCTCTTGACGATCGTCAAACCGGTACGCCCAGGGATCGGACATAAAAAGGATAACGGCACGCGGCCGGTTGCGTGACTGGCGCGATCCCCAACGGGTCGGCCAATCATGCGCGGGTTTGCCGTGACCTTCCCGATCCTACTCGGCCCGTATTGCAGATGCGGGCCGATTTTTTACGATCAGCCGTCACTCTGTGGTGCCGCCTCGGTCAAACAAGCCCAGTAGGTGGCCACGAAAAGCGCGAAGCCCAAGATCCACAGGCCGCCGGAAATCGCCATTACCCAGTAATATTGACCCGGCAGCAGAGAAACCCCGAAGCCGCGAATGAGAGCCGCAAGGGCGATTGCGCCATAGGCCCAGGCGATCGGCGTCGCGACGGCGAGCGGACGTCCGGTATGGCCGAGCGCGGCGCGGGTCATGACGGCCAAGGTCATGCCGCCGATGCCGCCGATCGCCAGCAGGTGCAGGGCGCCGGTCTCACTGGGCCAGCCGAGCAAGGCGGCCGCGGCCAGCGCCAGGTAGCCGGCGGCGAGCATGCCATAGGCCAGGTGCAGGCTCCATAGAATCGGCACGTCCAAGGTTTCGACAAAGCGCCATCCCCACAGGCGCAGGGCGGATGCAAGGCCGCAAACCAGGGCGGTGGTGCCATAAACGGCGTCGGGCAGGGGCAGGGCGGCGCCCAGCGCCAAAAGAACGGCGAACAGGATGGCGATCCGATCGACGGCGGGCCGGCTTACCGGCAGTTTGTCGGTGCGGCCGTCGCGCATCAGGGCGTTGCGGGTGAACGCCGGCACGATGCGGCCACCGATGATGCAGACCAATGCGGCGAGGCCGAACAAGCCCATGCGTTCGCCATGATAGATTGTATCGTCGCTCCAGCCGACCCATTGCAAATGGATCGCGGAGTTGCTCGCCATCAGCCAGAGGAGCAGTCCGAGCAGTACCAGGTTGCGCGGCTTAGGATCGCGCCGAAGATCGGCGCCGATCTTCAGCGCCAGGACGGGAATGAAGGCCAGATCGACCGCCGCGACCAGAAGCGGCGGCAAGTGGGCGGCATACCAGATGGCGGCGCGGCCGGCGATCCACAAACCGCTGGCGGCGGTCACGTAGCCGGGTCCCGCCGGCGGAGCGCCGGTCCAGCTTGGAACGGCGGTCAGGAAGAAACCGGCGATCACGGCGACCGCATAGCCGAATATCATTTCATGGGCGTGCCAGTGATGGGGCGCGGCGGCAATGGTGGGCTCGGGAATCGCGCCGCCGATCCAATGGATCACCAGCCAGGCAAGCCAGGCAGTCACGGACAGGATGGCGAAAAGGCCGGCGGCGAGAAAGAAGACCCGGAACCCCTCGGTCAACAGGGTCGGCAGGCGGCCGGGCCGGGTGGGCGTTGCGACATCATCAGCCATCGGCGGGTCCGGTCGCGGTCGGTGCGGGCGGCGCTGGCGGGCGGCCGGCGCCGGCACGGCGGCGGGCACGCATCTTCAAGGGTACGCAGATGTCCTCGTTGTTGTAGATCATCTGGCAGCGCAGACAGTAGACGCATTCATTGGGATTGATCTGGCCGAGCGGATGGATCGCCTGAACGGTGCACTTGGTGGCGCAGACCCGGCATTCGCGGCCGCATTGCGGGCGGCGATGCATCCAATCGAACAATTTCAGCTTGGCCGGCAAGGCCAGTGCGGCGCCCAACGGGCACAGATAGCGGCAATAGAAGCGCTCGATGAACAGGCCGGCGACGAGCAAACCGACGACAAACAGCACAAATGGCCAGGGCCGCATGAAACGCAACGTGATGGCCGTCTTGAATGGCTCGATCTCGGCGTATCGAAAGGCCATTTCCATGGAATAAAGCGACAGGCCGAACAGGCCGATAAAGATGACATATTTGATCGCCCACAGGCGTTCGTGAATGACGAAGGGGATTTCGATTTGCTTGATGCCGGCCCGCTTGGCGACAAGGTTGACCAGTTCCTGCAGGGCGCCGAACGGACACAGCCAGCCGCAATAGACGCCGCGTCCCAAAAACAAAAGACCGAAAGCGACGCCGGCCCATAACAGGAAGATCATCGGATCGAGCAGGAACAATTCCCACCTGAATCCGCTCAACAGAGCATTGGCAAAGGTCAATACATGAACGACCGACAATTGGGCTCCCGCGATCCAGCCGACCCATATCAGCACAATGATCAGGAAGGCGACGCGCAGGCGGATATAGAGTTTCGGCCGGGCCACCAATGGATCGGAGATGAACAGGATGCCCGTCAACACCAGGAGGAGTATGGTCAAGGCGATCAGGTCCGGTATGCGCTGATACCAGTTTTCCAGCCATAACGGCCCCTCCTGCGAGGCGGCGGCGGGCGGCAAGGATGGCGGCTTCAAGATGACCTCGTCCGGTGCCGCATAAGAGACAGGGAAGCGCATGGAAACTTCCCGACCGCCTTCGGCCGGGCGGGTCACGATCAGGTCGATCCGAAACGGCTCTGAGGCCATGAAACCGAGATCGTGCTTGATCAGGAACACCGCGGCCTCGCGAAATTCCGGAGCGCCGTCGGCGGCGAATTTACTGATCCGCTTGTGACTGTCGGCGGTAAGGCGGATGGTGCGGTCGCCCTGCACCAGTTCGACACGGTCGAACAGATCGGTCTTGCGCCAGGTCGATCCCTTGAAGGAGTAGAGGCCATTGCCGGCAATAATCAAAAGGTCGTCGCGACCGCCGATCTCGGCCATCAGGCGTTCATAATCGCGACGGCCCAGGAGATTGCGGCCGATGGTCGGCGGCGTGCCGAGGGCGATGGTAAGTTCTGAAAACAGGCCATCTCCATCGGGCAGGCCGATGGCCGTCGGCATCCTCCGACGGATATCGGCGAAGGTCAGCGTTCCGGCGGCGACTGCGCCGGACGCAACCAGATCGGAATAGGATCGCTGTTGGAAGGAGACCCGGTCGATCCGTTTCTCACCGGCGCTGGATTCGGCCACCACGGACAAGATCGTACGGCCGGTTCGAATCACCGCGTCGCGGATGACGCCGCTGGACACGGTGGCACCGGACACGGCGTCGGGCAGGGCACCGTCAGCGCGCATCTGCCGCAGGGACCGGGAGAGATCCAAGCCGACGAACGATCCTACGAAGGCGGCCAGATCGTCCTCCGTCACGCCGATCGTCAGGATCGGTTCGGTCTGCTTGATCAGTCGGGCGTCGACAACCCGTCCATCGGTGTCGATGGCCACCAGGATGTCGAGTGGCTTGCCGGAATATCCCGTTGATCCGACCAGCGTGTAGCTGGACCCGATCCAACCGCGAATGGTGCCCTTGTCGGTGACCGTGAGAACCGCCGGATGATCGGCGTTGGGCGAGAATTCCAGGTTCTGCGCCGGTACGCCGAACCACGTGCCACTAAGAATCGGATCGTCCTGGGCGGCGGCTATCCGAGGTGCCAAAATTAGGGCGATGCACAGGATACAGACTGTCAAAGCCCGAACCGTTGATCCGCCGCCAGCCGGCCAAATCCGCCAAGTATTCATAGATCGCCTTCCGCCTAGTCTCCGGCAAAATCTCAAATGGAGGGCGCGGACCACTTGACCAAAGTCAAGGTTTTCCAGGCTTCCGTCACCGACGCTTATTGTGCCCGGTTCTTATTGTGGAGATTCACACATGAAACAGCATGCGATCATGCGTTCGGCGGCACTGTGCCTTAGTGTCGCTGTGCCAATGGTGTTGGTTGGGGCCGGGGGCCTGTCGGCCCAGGAAAAACCCCAATCCACCGATTTGAAAAAACACGACACCACGCCTGGCGGCCAATATGAGCCGAGCCTTGATGTCCTGAAAGAGGGCGAAATCAAGCAACCCGGCGCGTTGCCGGGCGTACCCACTCTGACGGAAGCGGAGTTCAAGCGGGCGAACGACATCTACTTCCAGCGCTGCGCCGGCTGTCATGGCGTGTTGCGCAAGGGGGCGACCGGTAAGGCACTGACTACCGATATCACCCAGGAATTGGGATATCAGTATCTCTACGATTTCATCAATTACGGGTCGCCCGGCGGCATGCCGAATTGGGGTACGTCCGGCGACATGGTAACCGACGATATCGACCTGATGACCAAGTACCTGTTGAACGAACCGGCACAGCCGCCGGAATTCGGCATGCAGGAAATCAAGGCATCGTGGAAAGTGATTGTTCCGGTCGACCAGCGCCCGACCAAGCAGATGAACAGCTTCAACATCGAGAATATCTTCTCGGTGACCTTGCGCGATACCGGCGAAGTGGCTCTGATCGATGGCGATTCGAAAAAGATCATCAGCGTGATCTCAACCGGCTATGCGGTGCATATCTCCCGCTTGTCGGCCTCCGGACGTTATCTGTTCACGATCGGCCGCGACGCCAAGATCAACCTGATCGACCTGTGGATGGAAGAGCCGAAGACGGTTGCTGAAATCAAGATCGGGTCGGAAGCACGTTCGGTCGAAACCTCCAAGATGGAAGGTTGGGAAGACAAGTATGCCGTCGGCGGGTCCTACTGGCCGCCGCAATATGTGATCATGGATGGCGCGACGCTGGAGCCGATGAAAGTGGTTTCCACGCGGGGCATGATCTATGACACCCAGCAGTACCATCCCGAACCGCGTGTGGCGTCGATCGTCGCCTCGCATTATCGTCCGGAATTCATCATCAATGTGAAGGAAACCGGCAAGATCCTGCTGGTCGACTATTCCGACATCAAGAACCTGAAGGTGACCACGATCGATGCCGAACGGTTCTTGCATGACGGCGGGTTCGATTCCACCGGTCGTTACTTCCTGGTCGCCGCCAATGCCCGCGACAAGGTGGCGATCATCGACACCAAGGAAGGCACGCTGGTGGACGTCATCGAATCAGGCGGGATCAAGCCGCATCCGGGCCGAGGCGCCAACATCAACCATCCGACCCATGGCCCGGTCTGGGTGACCAGCCATCTGGGCGATGAAGTCGTGTCGCTGATCGGGACCGACCCTGAAGGCCATCCCGACAAGGCGTGGAAGGTCGTGCAGACCCTGGAAGGGCAGGGCGGCGGTTCGCTGTTCGTCAAGACCCATCCGAAATCGGAAAACCTCTATGTCGACACCCCGTTGAACCCGGAAGCGGAGCTCGCCTCCTCGGTCGCCGTGTTCAAGGTCGCCGACATGGTCAACGAAGAGCCGGAATATACCGTGCTGCCGATTGGTGAATGGTCGGGCATTACCGAAGGCGTGCGCCGGGTGGTGCAGGGCGAGTTCAACCAGGCCGGCGACGAAGTCTGGTTCTCGGTCTGGAACGGCGTCAAGCAGGAATCGGCGATCGTGGTGGTCGACGACAAGACATTGAAGCTGAAGACCGTGATCAAGGATCCGCGGTTGAAGACGCCGACCGGCAAGTTCAACGTCTACAATACACGCAAGGATGTCTACTGACTTCAAAACTCGGCGGCGCGCTCACGTGCGCCGCCAAATCAACGAGTTCAATCGGTTCCTTGGGCGGAAATGAGATGAAGTCGATCGGAAAAGTCTATCTGGTAGGGGCAGGACCAGGCGATCCGGAACTTCTGACCTTGAAGGCGGTCCGGGTCCTGGAGCAGGCACAGGCGATCGTCTATGACCGGCTGGTGTCGGATGATGTCCTGTCGATGCGGGCGCCCGGCGCGATGATGATCAGTGTCGGCAAGCAGCCGCACAACCATCCGGTCCCGCAGGAGGAAATCAACGATTTATTGGTCAGCCTGGCTCAGGCGGGGCGCATCGTCGTCCGCCTGAAAGGGGGAGACCCATTTGTCTTCGGCCGCGGAAGCGAAGAGGCCGAGGCATTGGTGGACGCCGGCATTCCTTTCGAGGTAGTTCCGGGCATAACCGCGGCGCAAGGATGTGCGGCGCGTGCCGGCGTGCCACTAACCCATCGCGGCCTGGCGAACAGCGTGCGCTTCGTGACCGGCCATTGCCGGGCCAACGGGCCGCTGGACCTCGACTGGTCGGGATTGGCGGATCCGGATACCACGCTGGTGGTCTATATGGGCCACGCATCGATTGGCGAAATCTCCGCCGAATTGATGTCTGCCGGCCGGGACGGGTCGACGCCGGTTCTGATCATCAATAACGGGACCCTGCCCGGCGAGCGCCGGCTGCTGACGCGCTTGGATGCGGTCGCCGACGAGGTGACCGACAAAGGATTATCCGGGCCGGTCCTGTTTATCATCGGCGCGGTCGCCGCCTTGGCCCGCCGTCTCGGCAATCCGATGGCATTGGAGGTCGACGCGGTCGTTCGGGAGGCGGCCCGTGCGTAGCAGTTTTAAGTTTGCCGTCGTCGCGGTCTGTCTCGCATTGCTCGGCCAGTCTGGTCCGGCTATGGCCGGCGACATCACGCCACAACGGGCGCAGCAGCTCCACCATCTTGTCCGCCATGATTGCGGCTCCTGCCACGGCATGACCATGCGCGGCGGCCTCGGTTCGCCGCTCAACGCGCAGTCCCTGTCGCATATGGATGTGGAGAGCCTGCGCATGATCATCCTGGACGGCATTCCGAACACGGCCATGCCACCCTGGCGGCCTCTACTGAGCGAAGCCGATGCCCAGTGGATTGCCGTCGCCCTGAAGACCGGTGCGATAAAATGACGGGCGCTCTTGCCAGAGCCGCAGGTGCCGTCCTGCTCTCTATCGGCGTCGCGGGCGCCGCCTTGGCCGGAGATCTGCGCGGCACGGGCGATCTTGGCATTGTCATTGAGCGCGCCGACGGAACGGTGCAGATCGTCGATACGACCGCCCGCCGCAGCCTGGCGCGGGTAACCGGCCTTGGCGATCTGTCCCACGCCTCGGCGGTCTATTCGCGGGATGAGCGCTATGCCTATATCTTCGGCCGCGACGGCGGCCTGACCAAGCTCGACCTGCTCACCGCGAAAATCGTCAAACGGGTGGTGCAGGGGGGCAACTCTATCGGCGGTGCCATTTCCGATGACGGAACATTGGTCGCCGTCTCCAATTACGAGCCCGGCGGAGTCAAAGTGTTTGACGCTAAGACCCTGGACCTGGTTGCCGATATTCCGGCGACCTATGGATCGGCGGGCGCGATGTCGAAGACCGTCGGTTTGGTCGACGCGCCGGGCCGCCGCTTCGTCTATTCGCTTTGGGATGCGGGCGAGACCTGGATCACCGATTTTTCTGAGGGCAACACGCCGCGCATCACCAAGCTGCAGGCGATCGGCGCCAATCCTTATGACGGGCTGATCACCAGCGATGGCCGGCACTACATTGCCGGATTGTTCGGCGAGGACGGCCTGTCTCATATCGATCTTTGGAACGAACCGCCAAAGGCCGAACGGGTGCTTGATCATTATGGGCGTGGCGAGCAGAAATTGCCGGTCTATAAGATGCCGCATCTGGAGGGCTGGGCGCTGGCCGGCGACCGGTTCATCCTGCCGGCGGTCGGGCGGCACGAATTGTTGATGCTCGACGCGCGCAGCTTCAAAGAGGTCGGCCGCATTCCGGTTCACGGCCAGCCGGTCTTTGCCGTTGCCCGGCCGGACGGACGCCAGGTCTGGGTCAATTTCGCCTATCCCAAGAACGATACGATCCAGGTTGTCGACGTTCCGAGCGCCAAGGTGATCCACGAATTCAAGCCGGGGCCGGCGGCCCTGCATATGGAGTTCACCCCGCGCGGCCATGAAGTGTGGATTTCGGTACGCGACGCCGGGCGGGTCGACATCTATGACACGCGGACTTTTGAAAAACGCGGCGAGATTTCGGCGGCGAGCCCCAGCGGCATTTTCTTTACCGCCCGCGCCCATCGGACGGGGCTTTGAACGCCATGATCGAAGCCTTGGACCCGGTCGACCTGAAATTGCTGGATCGCTGGCAGCGTAACTTTCCGCTGGTACCGAAGCCGTTCCTGACGATCGCCCGCATCTTGGACACGACGGAGCGGGAGGTTCTGGCGCGCTACCGGGCGCAAAAAGAGGCCCATGCGATCAGCCGGATCGGCGCCGTATTCGCGCCCAATACGATCGGCGCGAGCACCCTTGCGGCGCTTGCGGTGTCCGACGACCGGTTGGAGCCGGTCGCCGAATTGGTCAATCGGGAGCCGGGGGTCAATCACAATTACGAGCGGGAGCATGTCTTTAACTTGTGGTTCGTGCTGACCGGCCGTGATCGGGCGGCGATCGAAGAGAGCCTGGCCCGAATCCGCACGGCGACCGCCTGTCCGCTGATCGAAGCGCCGCTCGTTCGGCCGTTTCACCTGGATCTGGGTTTCTCGTTGGATGGCTCGCGCGGTAAACCGCCGATGCTATGCCAGGATTTGCCGGTCGGTGCCGATCAGTTGGAACCGGAGGACGACAATCTGATCGCTGCTCTGGAGCATGGATTGCCGATTTCGGCGCGGCCCTATCTGGAAATCGGACGAAATGTGGGGTTGTCGGAGGCGTCGGTGATCGGGCGGCTCAGGCGGTTCGCGGAACGGGGCATCGTTTCGCGCTTCGGCGTCATCGTTCGCCATCGCACACTTGGCTATCGCGCCAATGCCATGGCCGTGTGGGATCTTGAGGATGAGCGTGCCGACGAACTCGGCGCGATGTTTGCCAAGCATCCCGGCGTCACGCTCTGCTATCGACGTAAGCGCGATCTGCCGAACTGGCCCTATAATCTGTTCTGCATGGTCCATGCGCGGCAGCGGGAGGACGCGGACGCCGTGATCACGGACCTCAACAGCACCCACGGGCTTGACGGCGTGCCGCACACCGTCCTGTTCAGCCGCCGCTGTTTCAAGCAGCGCGGCGCCCGGTATCGGAACTCTCGGAGGGCGGCATGACGGGGCGGCTTGACGAGACCGACCGGCTGATCATCAACCGGCTACAAGAGGGACTGCCACTCACCCGGCATCCCTATGCCGCCGCGGCAGAAGAAATCGGCATCGAGGAGGCGGATCTTCTCGACCGGCTGAAGCGGCTGCTCGGCGCCGGATATCTGTCGCGTTTCGGGCCGATGTTCAACGCCGACCGCATGGGCGGCGGCTTCTGCCTGTGCGCGCTCGCCGTACCGACGGATCGGTTCGAGGCGGTCTTGGAGATCGTCAATCGCTACCCGGAAGTGGCGCATAATTACCAGCGCGAACACGCCTACAATATGTGGTTCGTCATTGCCTGCCCGGACTGGGCGGATATCGACAAGACGATTTTATCGATCGAGGAAGCGACGGGATTACCGGTCTTGGCGCTGCCAAAGGAAGAGGAATATTTCGTCGGCCTGCGGGTGGCGGCATGATGGCGCACGACGTATCCGACCGCGCTTTGATCAAGGCGCTGCAGGGCGGTCTGCCGCTGGTCTCCGACCCATGGGCGGCAATTGCCGAGGATCTCGGCATCTCCGCAGATGACGTGCTTCGCCGGGTTCAGGAAATGCAGGAGAGCGGCAAGATCCGCCGGGTTGGCGCGGTGCCCAATCATTATGCCTTGGGCATGGTGGCCAACGGCATGTCGGTCTGGGATGTGGCTGACGCCGCGATCGGCAGGCTGGGGCCACAAGTGGGCGCCCTCGATTTCGTCACCCATTGCTATCGGCGCCCGAGGCAATTGCCGGACTGGCGCTACAATCTGTTCGCCATGGTCCATGGCGGCGATCGCGCCGAGGTCATGACCAAAGTCAAGGCGATCGCCGGCCTTTTGGGCTCTGATTGCCGCGAACACGACGTCCTGTTTTCCAACAAGATCCTGAAGAAAACGGGGCTTAGACTGGCATCTTGAGGGGGATGGCATGTTTCGGCTCAGCCATTACTTGAAAACCGTTCGCGATGGCACGCCCGTGCCGCCGCCGCGCAAGCCCAAGGGTCCGGTGGTGATCTGGAACCTGGTGCGCCGTTGCAATCTGAAATGCCGCCATTGTTACGCGGTTTCGGCCGATGTCGACTTTCCCAATGAACTGACGACACCGGAAATCTACACGGTGATGGACGATCTGAAGGCGTGCCACGTCCCGGTCCTGATCTTGTCTGGCGGCGAACCGCTGATCCATCCGGACATATTCGATATTTCCCACCGCGCTCGCGACAAGGGATTTTATGTGGCGCTGTCGTCGAACGGCACCTTGATCGATCAACCGATGACGAAGCGCATTGCGGCGGTGGGATACGATTATGTGGGCATCAGTGTCGACGGCATCGGCGCGGTCCATGACACATTCCGCGGTATGCCGGGGTCCTTCGATGCCGCCTTGGCGGGCCTGCGCCGCTGCAAGGATGCGGGCATCAAGGTGGGGCTGCGCTTCACGATCACGCTCGATAATGCCCACATGCTGCCGGATCTCCTCCAACTGGCCGACGATGAGGGGATCGACAAATTCTATCTGTCGCATTTGGTCTATGCCGGCCGCGGCAACAAGAATCGCGGCGAGGATGCCCATTGGGACATGACCCGCAAGGCCATGGATCTGCTGATCGACCACGCCTGGTGCGATGTGACCGGCGATTGCAAGCTGGACGTGGTCACCGGCAACAACGATGCCGACGCGATCTACCTCCTCAATTGGGTCCGGGCGCATCATCCGGACCGGGCGGCTGATCTGGAGACCAGGCTCACCCATTGGGGCGGCAATGCCTCCGGTCTTTATGTGGCCAATATCGATAATGAAGGGCGGGTGCATCCGGACACGATGTGGTGGCATTATACGCTGGGCAATGTGCGCGAGCGGCCGTTTTCTGAAATCTGGCGCGATACCAGCGATCCGCTTTTTGTCGGGCTGAAGCAGCAGCCGCGGCCGGTCACCGGCCGCTGCGGCCAGTGCCGCCATCTGGCCATTTGCGGCGGCAATACAAGGGTGCGGGCACTGCAGCTTACCGGCGACCCTTGGGCGGAGGACCCGGCCTGCTATTTGAGCGATGATGAAATCGGCTTGAGCGGTGGCGGAGACAGGCTTACCGTCAAGCCCTTCAGAGGGGCACGCCATGAACCGCAGCATCTTTATGGCTAGGCTGGGCCTGGCCATCCTGATCGCTTTCGGGTTCGGCGGTGTCGCAATGGCCGCCGATGCCGAGCGACTCTACGCGGAATACTGCGCGGTTTGCCATGGTGCCGACCGGCTCGGTGGCACCGGTCCGGCCTTGATTCCGGAAACGCTGAAGCGACTGCGCGGCAAGAAAACCGAGACCGTTATCGCCAAGGGGCGCGCGGCGTCGCAGATGCCGGCTTTCGGCGAGGAACTGACCACCCGGGATATCGCGGCTCTTGCCGCCTTTATCAAGACACCGCTCGCGGTTGTGCCGCCATGGGGTGAAAAGGAAATCGCGGCGAGCCGGATGGTCAACGACGCCTACAAGCCGGTCGACGCGCCGATTCATAACGCCGATCCGCTCAATCTTTTCGTGGTTGTGGAGACCGGTGACCATCATGCGACGATCCTGGACGGGGATGCGTTCGAGCCGCTGACCCGCTTCAAGACGCGATTTGCCCTGCATGGCGGTCCGAAATTCACCCCGGACGGACGTTTCGTCTTCTTCATGGCGCGGGACGGCTGGGTGACGAAATACGATCTGTGGGGTTTCCAGGCCGTCGCCGAGGTGCGCGCCGGCATCAATTCCCGCAACATCGCCATATCCAAGGACGGCAAGCATCTGGCGGTCGCCAACTATCTGCCGCACAGCCTGGTGATCCTGTCGACGGCTGATCTTTCGGTGGAAAAGATCCTGGACGCCGCCGACAAGCATGGCACGTCTTCGCGGGTTTCGGCGGTCTATCAGGCGCCGCCGCGGGACAGCTTCATTGTCGCCTTGAAGGACGTGCCGGAAATCTGGGAGGTGGCGACGGATCCAAACGCGCCGCCGGTTTATACCGGGCTGGTGCATTCCCATGAAAAGGGCATGACAGAAGCCCTGGCGGCAAGCTCCGGCCTGTTCGCGCTGCGGCGGATCACGGTGTCGGAGCCGGTCGACGACTTCTTTTTCAGCCCGAGCTATCGCAGTCTGTTGGGCTCGGGCCGCGACAGCGGCAGCGCCATGGTGGTCAATATGCATGTGGGGCGCGAGGTCGCGCGTATTCCGCTGCCCGGGCTGCCCCATCTGGGTTCCGGTATCAGTTGGACCTATGACGGCCGGCCGGTGATGGCGACACCGCATTTGAAGGAGGGGCGGCTCTCCATTATCGACATGAAGGACTGGTCGGTGATCAAGACGATCGAGACCGCCGGGCCTGGATTTTTCATGCGCAGTCACGAGAATACGCCTTATGCCTGGACCGATGTTTTCTTCGGACCGGAGCGGGAAGCCGTGCATGTGATCGACAAGCGCACATTGAAAATCGTAAAAACGCTCAGGCCATCGCCGGGAAAAAACGCCGCTCATGTTGAATTCGACCGCGATGGTAGCCATGTGATCTTGTCGATATGGGATGATGACGGGGAGATCATCATCTACGAGGCCGACACCTTTGAGGAAATCAAGCGGATCCCCATGCGCAAGCCTTCGGGTAAATATAATGTCTGGAACAAGATCACATTTTCAGCCGGCACCAGCCACTGAACCGCGGCTGGTGATCGTTGCCCATGGTGAGCGGGGCGGCGCGGCGGACAACCGGGCCTTGATCGGCTTGGCGCGACAAGTCGCGGACCGTCTGGGAATGCGCACGGAACCGGCGGTGCTGTTCGGCGACCCTAGTCTGGACATCGCCCTGGAGGGCGCGGTCCCGGTCCATACGGTGATCTATCCGCTGTTCATGAGCGACGGCTATTATGTGAGGCAGGCGTTGCCGGCGGTCCTGGACCGCGAGCCGGGCCGGTGTTTGGGGAAGAGCCAATGGCGGATCCTGCGGCCGCTCGGTCTTGACCTTGGCCTGCCGGGATTGATTTCCAGTGCGGCGAAGGCACTGCTCCTCAATGCGGGGTGGCAGGCGGAAGACAGCACCCTGCTTTTGATCGGCCATGGTTCGGCGATTTCCGATCGGCCGCGCCAGGCGATCGCCAAACTGGTCGACCGGCTTCGGCTAAGCGAGCGATTCGCCGCGATTCGCGCCGCCTATGTGGAAGAATCGCCGACACTGGACGAAATCGAGGCCTGTCTGCCGGACAAGACCGTCGTCATCGGCCTGTTTACGGGGAGCGGCCAGCATTCCAGCGTCGATGTTGCCTTGCGGATCGAACAAGGCGGTCGACAATGGCCGACCCTGGCCTCGATCGGGGATTTAGGGGGCCTTGCGGATCTTATCAGCGAAAGCGTTTGCGGCGAGTTGGCCGGCGGCTGGAACATGGCCGATGATCCGGTGATTGCCCCGCCAAATGCCTGCAGGGACCATTTCGCGGGCGAAACGCGGGTCGGTTGACCCGCTCCGGAGGGCGGCGAAATCGAGCGCCACGACGCGCCCCCGACACCGGTATTATGTAAATCCGGAAAATTACCTAATCTGGCACTGATTCCAGCGAATCAGTTTTTACAAATCCGGTTTTCCGCGAGTCGTCGCGCCGCTCGCGGCGTCGGTGATTCCAGCCCATCTTCGATGCCGGATGTGACTTCCAACTGATGTCAAAAACCGCTGAATTCAGCCGATTTATTAAGTGAACCTTAATTTCTGCGGGCCGGAAGTGATAATTCTGCAACACCGATTTTGAAAACGCCTTCCGGACCCCGATCTGTGTAAGTTGAATGTTGAACAAGCATCCGAGATCGATATGGTGAATTGCGGATGTTCGAAAGGCATCCGTTTACGGGTGATCGAAAGTCGCCCGTGCCGCGACAACTCATAGATCGTTTCCTTCTCGAAAGGTGGGACCTCGATCAGGGGAGTGGGGCGGCGCTTCGCGGGGAAAGGGATTTTGCTTCCTGAGGAAGCGGGTTACCGCCCTTTTATGAGAGATTGGAGATCAAAATCATGAAAATGAAGAGCCTTCTCTTCGGTGTCGCGGGCGCTTTCGCGATTACCGGAGTACAGGCGGCGGATCTACCGGCTGCTCCTGAGCCGGTCGACTACGTCCGTATCTGTGATGCTTTCGGCTCCGGGTTCTATTATATCCCGGGCACCGAAACCTGCATCCGTGTATTCGGCCGTGTCCGCGCCGACTACAACTACTTCTCCGGCGATACGCCGGTTTGGAGTGGTGTTCCCGGTGACGCGCAAGCCTGGCGTTTCCGTGCCCGTGCCTATGTCCGCATGGACACCCGCACGAACACAGAATATGGCCTGTTGCGCACCTTCTTCGACATCTGGGTGACCAACGACTATCGGTCGGCCAATGGCCGCGGTTGGCCCCAGGTTTGGAATCCGGGCGGACCGTCGTCCGCCAGGGGTTCTGTGACGCTGTTCCAGGCGTTCATCCAGTTCGGCGGTCTGACCGCCGGTGCCACCGCGTCGTTCTTCGACACCGGTTTCGGCACGACCTATGGCTTCTTCTTCAAGGCCCAGCGGTCTGAAACTTGGACCAACGTTCTGGCCTATACCTTCGCGTTCGGCAACGGCGTGTCCGCGTCGATCTCGTTGGAAGCTCCCGGTGGTGTCTTTAGTAACCCCTGGGGCCGTGCCCTGGGAAGCGGCGTCCATCCGGCTCGGCTAATCCTCTATGATGATATCCAGATTCCCGATATCGTTGCCAATATCCGTGTGGATCAGGGTTGGGGCTCGGCGCAGTTCTCAGTCATTGCGCATCACAACAAATCGACACGGAATGGTTCGCCGATTTTCACCAATGTTGACAAGTTTGGTTGGGGTGCAAACCTCGGCGTGAACTTCAATATTCCGTCAGTTAACGCCAACGTCTTCATCCAAGGCGCCTATGGCAAGGGTGTTGTGGGCGCCACGCAGGCTTCGTGGGATTGCGGGCCGTACTTCCTCGCCAATGCCGGCTGTATCGACTTCAACCCGCTTAACGGCAAGCAGACGACGTCTTGGTCGATCTCCGGTGGTGTTGGCTTCTCCTTCACGCCCCAGGTGTCGATGGGTATCGAGGTCGGCTATATGGACCATGATTATGGCCAGACCTTCGCAGAGACGCTTGTTGCCGGCGCGAACTATCTGGACTTCACCCGCTGGGATGCCGCCGTGCAGATCAGCTATCGTCCAGTTCGCGGTCTGCTGTTTGGTTTCGCCCTCGAATATCGGGATGTCGACTTCAAACAGACCGGTGGTATTGGTGGTGTCTGGACTCCGCCGACCGACATTCAGGATCTCGCGGCTCTGTTCCGGATCCAGCGCGACTTCTAATCGCGATAGCGACATAGAATTCGACAGGCCCGGCGGGGATATCCCCGCCGGGTTTTTTGTTGCCCGTTTTTTGTAGATGCAAATACAGCCGAAGCAAAATGCGGCCAGTTTAAGAGCCCGATTCAAAAGTCTCTTCATATTTTCAATGGGTTATGAGACACCATCTGCGGTGTCAAAGCGCCTTGACGATGGATTGGCATCGCCCGCGGCGCTTTTCCTGGCATCTGGCATCTCCTAACCCATTGAAAACACAAACATACTTTTAAATCGGGCTCTAAGGGATCTCGGCGACGAAGGACGCGATCGCCTCGTTGGTCGGCACGTCCCATAGAAGCGGTGCGTGGCCTTGATCGGCGACGACGACAGTCCGCAGCCCCGGATGGATTTCGGCCATGCGGCTGACCGTCTCCGGACGCAGAATATCGGACAAGGCGCCCCGAATCACGAGCACCGGCATTTGTGCCATGGCGGCGAAAACCTCCCACATGGCGGGCAGGGGGGTGTCCGCGGACAGGATGTCGAGCGTCCGCAAAAGGTTTCGATCGTAATCGACGACCGGACGACCGTTCTCCGCCTTGAACAATTGTCGGGTCATGGTCTGCCATTCCGCGTGGTCCAGACCGGGGAACTGGCTCTCAGCCATCGCCCGGGTCGCGGCCAGGGCCTGATCCCAGGTCTCGACCGGTTTCGCCTTGCCGAGATAGGCCTTAATCCGCAGCATGCCGTCCATGTCCACCTGCGGTCCGATATCGTTGAGCACGGCGCCGGCCATACGGTCGCCGACGCGCGCCGCCGCCAGCATGGCGATCAGGCCGCCGCGGGACGTGCCGACAAGAATGGCGCGATCGATTTCCAGGAAATTAAGGCCGAGAATGAGATCGTCGAGTTCCTGAACCGGATTATAGGTCCGCCAGTCGGGCGCATAGTCGGAGGCGCCGCGACCACGATAATCAAAGCACAGGACGCGGCGCGGATTGACCGGATGATTGGCCAGATAGGTCGCCAGGCAATCGAAATCACGGGCATTGCGCGACAAGCCCGGCAGGCAGACAACAGGCGTTCCACCCGCGTCGGACGCGTAATCCCGGGCATGCAGGGTCAGGCCGTCGGCTGACTGATAGTGGACGGAATTCCAGGCCGTTTGGGTCATGGTTCTAAGTCCGCGTATTTGCCGTTGCATTGTCGGTCGGCAAAGGGAAGGTGCGGATTATGACGGTAGATCGGCCGCAAGCACAGGCCAATTATCGCCGCAAGCCAAGCGCCGGTCAGCCGCCGCGCTTCAGGTCGGCCTTAATCGTCAGCCGGCCGCCCTCGAACCGGGCGCGATAGACCTGCAGATTTTCCATGATCCGCTGCACGTAATTGCGGGTTTCGGTGAAGGGAATGCGTTCCACCCAATCGATCGCGTCGACGCCCTTTTTTCGCGGGTCGCCATATTGCGCCACCCATTGGGTGACACGGCCGGCGCCGGCATTATAGGCGGCAAACGTCATGATGTAGGAGCCTTTGTACTTCTTCAAAAGATCGCCCAGATGGGCCGAGCCGAGGGTGGCGTTGTAGGCCGGATCGGAGGTCAGCCGACCTTTGGAATAGGGCAGGCGGTGTTTTCTGGCGGTGGCCCGTGCGGTAGCCGGCATCAATTGCAACAATCCGCGGGCACCGGCATGGGAGATCGCCTTCGGGTGGAAGGCGCTTTCCTGGCGGGCGATCGCATAGACCAGCGGGCGTTCTGTCGGTGCAATGATCCTGGTCTTTTTCGGGATGGCGGATGTGGGGAATGCCAGGCGTTCCGTTCCGGGAATGCGCCCCGCCACAATCTTGCCGGTGATCAGGGCGTAGCGATGCTGGCCGAGCTTTTCGGCGAGGCGGACGAGCATGGCGGCCTGGCCGGGAGACTTGTAGACGCGGCCCAAATGCATGAAGAGCGGTAATGTCTTATGCACGAAACCGGCCTTGGCCATACGCTTGATGGCCTTGACCCGGTGATCGGCGGCAAAAGCGGCCCGGTCGTCGGCGGTGGGCTTGGGAAAGCCTGGAAGGCCGACTGAAGAATGGCCCAATTGCGCACGCGCCATTTGGCCGTAATAGACCGTGGTGAAGCGGGCCGCCGCCTTGAAGTGCAGGGTCGCCTTGTTTTTGTCGCCGGCGGCGAGATAGGACCGTCCCAGCCAATAATTGGCACGGGCCTGGCTGACCGCGCGTTTGCTTTTTTCCAGGAGCCTTTGAAAATGGCGGCGTGCCTTGGAGGGTGATTTCAGAAACCGCAGGGCATACCAACCGGCATGAAACTCAGCCTCGACATAGAAAGAGGGCCGCTTGGCTCCGTGGCCGGCGGCGATTTTATAGGCGGTTTTATAGTCCTTGGAATTCAAGAGCTTGCGTGAAATCAGCCGGCGCTCCACCCACCATTCGTCCGGATTGACGAGCTTGGCCGGGTCGCGGGGCGCCTTCAGCATTATCTGGGCGGCCTGCTTCGGCTTCTTGGCGCGGCGTAGATATTGAATGCGCGAGAACAGATAGAGCGGATCCTTTTTCAGGGAGGCCGGTACGGCGGCCAACGCCTTGGCGGCCGATCTCCTTTTGCGCACCACGGCGATCCGGGCGGCGACCAGTTTGCGCTGATTGGCGGTCAGGTATTTGTTGATGCGCGTCGCGTCGGTGGCTCTGTCCCGGTAAAGCAGCCAGTCGGAGCGGGCCTTGTGATCGCTGCGGGTCAGCAGCGAGCCGACGGATTTCAGGATACGTGACTGCATGCCCGGCGAAATGACTTCGGTGCGCCAGAGCGGGCGGATGATCTTGCGCGCCTGATCCTTGCGGCCGGCGCCAAGCAGCGCCTTGGCATAAAGCAGGCGTCCGGTCTGCGACCGCGGTGGCGTCCTTGCGAAGGCCTCAAGGATGCGATTGGATGACGGCCGCTCGCCGCTCAAGGCGATTTCGGCACGCACCTGCAGCAATTTGGCATCCGGCCAATCGCCTGCCGAACGGGCAAACCGACTGATGAAGGCATGGGACACGCCCGGATTGCCGCTGCGGGCGATCTGCCATTCCACGATTTTGCGGTCCAGCCGATTCTTGATTTTGTCGCGGATGGCGAAGGCCTCGCCGATCCGTTTTTTCGATACCGCCTGCAAGGCCAGTTTCAAGGCCGGCGAGGCGGTCTCGGCGGTGCTGACATCGGCCGGCCGGGATGTAGTTTCCGCCGGGCCGGCCGGCATCACGGCAGCCAGTGCGTGGGGCTTGCTGAGATCCTTCAGGAAATGCTGGGGACGGGGGCGGGGCACGGCGCCGTTCGGGGCGGTCGGGGCGGTCGGGGCCGTCGAGGCCCGGAACGGGTTGGGACGCGGCAGGACCTGGCGGGCCTCCGCCGGTGCGATCGCCGCAAGCGCCGTGGCACCGGCCAGGCCGAGAACCAATACGCTGCGCATCGAATTGGAATACGTCACTCTTTTATGACAGCTTTGCATTATCGATCCCCTCGCCCGCAATTCCGTCCGCGGGGGCGGCGCCACTTCGGCATTATGCTTATATAGGCTTAGTGAATTAAAAATTTACCCGCCCTACAAAATTGGGTGATCCGGGCCGGCGGAGCCGCTTGCCGGTGGCACCCATCCCGTCTATTGTCGCCGCCAATCTGGTCGGGTTTGTGACAATCGCACCGGCCGGATCCCCGTTTGGCAAGGATTGAAGCAATGTTTAGAGGATCAAATCCCGCGCTGATTACGCCGATGCGCAATGGCGCGGTCGACGAGGATGCGTTTCGCGCCTTCGTGGAATGGCAGATTTCTGAAGGCTCGCACGGCTTGGTGCCGGTGGGGACAACCGGTGAATCGCCGACATTAAGCCACGACGAGCACAAACGGGTGGTGGAGATTTGCGTTGAGGTAGCTGCCGGCCGGGTGCCGGTGATCGCCGGCGCGGGATCCAACAATACGGTAGAGGCGGTGGACCTGTCTGTGCATGCGGAACGGGCCGGGGCGGACGCTGTGCTGATCGTGACGCCGTATTACAACAAGCCGAACCAAGCCGGGCTGAAGACGCACTACACAGCGATCAATGACGCGATCAGTATCCCGATCATTATATACAACATTCCGCCGCGCTCAGTGATCGATATGACGGTCGATACCATGGCGGAACTCTTTCATGAGTGCGACAACATCATCGGGGTCAAGGATGCCACGGCGAAGCTCGATCGCGTGAGCTTGCAACGCTGGAAAATGGGGCCGGAATTCAACCAATTGTCGGGCGAGGACGGCACGGCGCTTGCCTTCATGGCTCATGGGGGCCATGGCTGCATTTCCGTGACCGCCAATGTGGCGCCGCGACTTTGCGCGGAATTCCAGGAAGCTTGCATGGAAGGCGACTATGCCAAGGCGCTCGACTATCAGGATCGGCTGATGCCGCTGCATCATGCCCTTTTCATCGAACCGGGCTTGTGCGGTTCGAAATATGCCCTGTCGCTGCTCGGCATATGCGCCAATGAGGTGCGCTCGCCGCTGGTTCCGGTCACCGCGGAGACGGAAGCGGAGATCCGCTCGGCGATGACCCATGCGGGATTGTTGAACTAGAAAGCTACTCCTATGGCCGCCAAGAAGGACGGCGCGCCGAATTTCCGCGTTGTCGCCGACAACCGGAAGGCGCGCCGCAATTATGAGATCTCGGAGAAAATCGAGGCAGGCATCGTGCTCGTCGGCACGGAGGTGAAGTCGCTGCGCGACGGAAAGAGTAATATCAGCGAATCCTATGCAGGCGAAAGCCACGGCGAGTTGTTTCTCTACAACGCCTATATCCCCGAATATTTGCAGGCCAACCGCTTCAATCACGCGCCACGGCGGCCGCGCAAACTTCTCCTGCACCGGAAAGAATTGGCACGGTTGATCAGCGCCGTGCAGCGCGACGGCATGACGGTGGTTCCGCTGAAACTCTATTTCAATGAAAAGGGCCGGGCTAAGGTGGAACTGGCGCTCGCACGGGGCCGCAAGCTCCACGACAAGCGCGAAGTGGAGAAGAAGCGCAGTTGGGACCGGGAAAAGGCCCGGCTGTTGCGGGATAAGGGGTAGGGTCGCAGAGCGAGTGGACGAGCGGAGTTTTGGGCTGAAATTTAATCAATTCGAACTTTCCAACGCATCGTGAATGGTACATTTTGATACTTTGGCCAACGCGACAGCGACATGCTTGATCAACCCGAAAAAGTTTACCACCTGTTCGCGGCGATCAAAGCGGCTTTGCCGTTTCCAGTCGATCTAACCCCGCAGGCGATCGCTTCGCTTTCCAAGCAATACAAGAGAACGGCCATTCAATCACGTCAGATTGTCACCGATATTTCCTATGCCGGGGACGAGGGTGGTATCATTTGCCATCTTGGGTCCGATGCAAAGAAGGAAGCCATATTTATCTCGTTGACGCATGTGCGAGTGGATCGGTCCTTGACCATTTCCTCGGCGATAGTCGCCTATCAGAAGCACCGGACAAAAAAACTCAAAAAGCTACGCGGCAAATTCGGACGAGGGGGCGGAATTTCGTGAGATAATCACGGAGTATTGAATGGCACGAACGCCCCTCAGTCGATCCGCCCAATCGCCCGGAAGACGTCCTGGAACATGTCTGCCGTCAGGCGTCCGGTATTGGTGTTGTAGCGGGAGCAGTGGTAGCTGTCGTGGAGGGCGTAGGGGCCGAGGTCGTGCCTTGCATTATGGGCGAATTTATAATCGGCGCGGCGGTGACCGAGGGCGGAGAGCACATTGTCGTGGGCGATCCGGCCGAGGGCCAGGATGGCCTTCAGATCCGCAAATCGAGCGATCGTGGCCGTCAGGTAGGGCCGGCACTGGCGCATTTCGGCCCCGATCGGCTTATTTTGCGGCGGGACGCAGCGTACCGCATTGGTGATCGCGGCCCCGACCAGTTGCAGGCCGTCGTCGGGCCGGGCGTCGTAGCGACCGGTCGAATAACCGAACGCGTCCAGTGTGGCATAGAGCAGGTCGCCGGCAAAATCGCCGGTAAACGGCCGCCCGGTCCGGTTGGCGCCGCGCAGACCCGGCGCCAGGCCGACGATCAGCAATCGGGCGTCGTCGGGGCCGTAGGTGGCCACCGGCGCGTTGTGCCATTCGGGCTCGCGGGCCCTGTAGTCCAGGCGAAAATCAACCAGGCGCGGACAGAGCGGGCAATTCCGGTCCGGCTCATAAGGTACGGTCACGGTGGCGGCCCCGTATCAATAGCGATCAAAACGGGGCCAGTTATGAGACCATGACCTTGAGTGTCAAAGAAAAAGTCGCGAACTCAGATTTCTTCGAACTCTTCCTCTTCCTCAAATTCACGCTGCTGCGCGCGATGGTTTTCCCGCTCCGTCTGACGGGCCGCCCGTTCGGCCGGGTCGCGGCCGACCTGGTTGAGGAGGGCGGTCAGATCGATGAAGTGGTCCGCCTGGCGGCGCAATTCGTCGGCAATCATCGGCGGCTGGGTCTGCAGCGTGGAGACCACTGACACCTTCCTGCCGCGCCGCTGAATGGATTCCACCAGGGAGCGGAAATCGCCGTCGCCGGAAAACAACACCATGTGATCGATCGTGGCGGCCATTTCCATCGCGTCGACGGCGAGTTCGATGTCCATGTTGCCCTTGACCTTGCGGCGGCCGGTGGAATCGAAGAATTCCTTCACCGGTTTGGTGACGACCTTGTAGCCGTTATAGTCAAGCCAATCGATCAGCGGCCGGATGGAGGAATATTCCTGATCCTCGGCCAGCGCTGTGTAGTAGAAGGCCCGCAGCAAGTAACCCTTTGATTGAAAATGCTGCAGTAAGCGCTTGTAATCTATATCGAAACCAAGTGCCTTTGCGGTTGCGTAGAGGTTAGCGCCATCAATAAAGAGGGCGATCTTTTCTCGTTCATCAAACATTATATTTTTCTTTCAGTCCTAATTGCCCGTAAACGGACATGTGTCCCGATGAAGTTGTCGCTGATTCTGGGCTTGCGGCTCATCCCCTTTTTTCGGTGATATAGCCTTAATCCGGCTGCTTCGAAATCTTGGCCAACTTGCGTAATGTTAGCCAGACTATAGAACGATGCCAAACAGGCAATGCAAACAAATGCTTATATTATCACAATTTGCAAAGACCGTGTGGCGTGATCCATAGTCACAGCCCAACAACTTATAAAGGGGGTTTTATGGCAGCAATTTTATTTGCCAACCCCAAATCGCGGGAATTTATCGAAATTGATGTTAATTCTCGGCCTTGCATTTTTCGCCGTGTCGCAATATTGATGCAGCCACTTTCCCAACATAGGAGAATTCGATGGCGCGCGTGACCGTCGAAGACTGCGTCGACAAGGTCGAAAACCGGTTCGAACTGGTGCTGTTAGCAAGCCACCGGGCGCGGATGATATCCAGCGGCTCCGGTCTGACCGTCGACCGTGACAACGACAAGAATCCCGTGGTTGCACTTCGCGAAATCGCGGAGCAGACAATCGTTCCGGGCGACCTGAAGGAAGACCTTATTCATTCGCTGCAGAAATATGTCGAGGTCGACGAGCCGGAGCCGGAACCGGTACCCATGATCGCCGGACCGGCGACGCCGACACCGGAAGGCGAAGACGGCGAGATGCAATTCGATCGCATGTCGGAGGAAGACCTTTTGCGCGGCCTCGAAGGGCTGGTGCCACCCGACAAGAACGACGACCGATAGGCGGGTTCAAGGCATCGGCATGCCGGTGCCCGATCCCCTTGCCCGGCGGTGCCGTGCGCGCTTATGATCGGGCATTCTATCGAGGGACCTCGTCCCGCCCATGATGCGCCAATATGAACTCGTTGAACGGGTTTCACGCTATAACCCCGCCGCCGACGAAAGGCTTTTGAACAAAGCCTATGTCTATGCCATGCAGAAGCATGGCAGCCAGACCCGCGCATCCGGCGACCCCTATTTCTCCCATCCGCTGGAAGTCGCCGCGATCCTGACGGATCTGCATCTCGACGACGCGACGATTGCAGTCGCCCTGTTGCACGATACGATCGAGGATACCGATGCCACCCGCCAGGAGATCGACGAGGTCTTCGGCGAGGAAATCGGCGGCCTGGTGGACGGACTGACCAAGATCGGCCGCCTCGACCTGGTCACCAAGCGTGCCAAGCAGGCGGAGAATTTCCGCAAGCTGCTGCTCGCCATATCTGAGGACGTGCGGGTGCTGCTGGTCAAGTTGGCCGATCGCCTGCACAATATGCGCACGCTCGACCATGTCCCTGAACACAAGCGCCGGCGCATTGCCGAAGAGACCATGGAAATCTATGCGCCGCTGGCCGGGCGCATGGGCATCCAGGATATGCGCGACGAGTTGGAGGACCTGGCCTTTCGCTACGTGCATTCAGAGGCCCATGAGACCATTACGACGCGGCTTGCGATACTGCACGAAAAAAACCAGGAACTGATCGTCGCAATCGAACGCATGCTGGCCGAGAAACTGGCCGGACACGGTATCGAGGCGACCGTGCGCGGCCGGGAGAAGCGGCCCTATTCGATCTTTCGCAAAATGGAGCGCAAATCGGTGGCGTTCGAGCAATTGTCGGACATTATCGGCTTCCGGGTTATCGTCGATACGGTCGATCATTGCTATGACGCTTTGGGGATCGTCCATACGACATGGCCGGCCGTGCCGGAGCGGTTCAAAGACTATATTTCGACGCCCAAGCAAAACGATTACCGGTCGATCCACACCACGGTGATCGGGCCGAGCCGGCAGCGGGTGGAACTGCAGATCCGGACCGAGGACATGCACCGGGTCGCGGAGAAGGGCATCGCCGCCCATGCGCTTTACAAGGACGGCCGGTTCTTTTCCATGAAGCGCCGAAATGGCGCCGATCACGATGAAAGCCGGGCCTATGAATGGCTGCGCATGACCGTCGATCTGCTCAATGAAGGTGACACGCCGGAGGAGTTCCTGGAAAACACCAAGCTGGAACTGTTCCTGGACCAGGTGTTCTGCTTCACGCCCAAGGGCCGGCTGATCGCGCTGCCGCGGGGCGCGACGCCGATCGATTTCGCCTATGCGGTGCACACCGATGTCGGCAACACATGTGTCGGCTGCAAGATCAACGGCCAGATCATGCCGCTGATAACGGAACTCAATAATGGCGACGAAGTGGATATCGTGCGCTCTGAGGCACAGACGCCGCCGGCGGCTTGGGAATCCCTGGCGATGACCGGCAAGGCCCGCGCGGCCATCCGGCGGGCGACCCGCGAGGCGACCCGCAAGCAATATGGCGGGCTCGGCCGACACATATTGGAGCGGGCCTTCGAGCGGGCCGGTCATCCGGTGACCGACGCCATATTGGACGTTTCGCTGCCGCGGCTTGGCCAGAACAATGTGGACGACCTGCTGGCGGCGGTCGGGCGCGGTGAAATCCCGTCTGCCGATGTGTTGAAGGCCGCCTATCCGGATTTCAAGGACGAGCGGGCGGGCGCCCGGCCGGCGGCGGAGGAGGGGTGGTTCGGCATGAAACGGGCCGGCGGTATCAAATTCCGCATTCCCGGGCGCGGCCGCAACTCCAAGGAGCGCGACGGCCTGCCGATACGCGGAATTCGTGGTGATTTGCCGGTGCGGTTCACCCATGAGGGCGGCGCCGTGCCGGGCGACCGCATCGTCGGCATCCTGACGCCGGGCGAGGGAATCACCATTTATCCGATCCAGTCGCCGGCCCTGAAGGAATTTGAGGAAGAGCCGGGCCGCTGGCTCGACGTGCGCTGGGATATCGACGATGACGATCCGGAGCGCTTCCCGGCGCAAATCCGTGTATCAGCGATCAACGAGCCCGGCACGCTCGCCCAAATTGCCCAGGTGATCGGCGAGAATGACGGCAATATCGACAACATCAAAATGTTGAAACGGGCGCAGGACTTTCATGAAATGCTGATTGATCTGGAAGTGTGGGACCTGAAGCATCTCAACCGCATAATCAGGCAGGTGCGCAGCCGTCCGGTCGTTGCCAATGCAGTGCGCGAAAATGCATGACCACCGATCGGACAGGCGGGTGAAATGGTGTGGCGTTGAATAGATTGTGGTGTTTGGCCGATTGCTCTTGCGGATCGCATAGTTCCGGCGTATTTCCCCGCTATCCAAAGATTGGCCCTGCAGCGGCTGATGGTGGCCGGTGGTCGCCGCCGTGTTTGGCATGGTCGAGAATTGATCTTATTTAAGTAGACATGCTGTTTCGTCGCCGTGAAGCACCGAACTGGATGGAGCGCCTGCGCGTGTGGGTGTGGCCGCGCCATTCGTGGTCACGCTCGGCCCGATATTTCGGAAAACGGGTGATGCGGCTGACGGCGAGCCCGCATGTGGTGGCGATCGGCTTCGCGGCGGGCGTATTTGCATCGTTCACGCCCTTTGTGGGGCTGCATTTCCTGATCAGTTTCATTATCGCCTTTTTTATCGGCGGCAACATGATTGCCGCGGCGCTCGGCACGATGATCGGCAATCCCATATCGTTCCCGTTCATTTGGGTGTCGACCTATAATGTCGGGTCGCTCATTCTCGGCCAGGAGCCGCGCGAATTCGATGCCGCCGCCTTATCCCGGGGCGTGTTCCAAAATTCCATGGAAACGCTGTTCCCAATCCTCAAACCGATGATGGTGGGTTGCCTGCCGATGGGCGGGCTGATCGGGCTCATTTTCTATTTCGTGGTGCGGGTGGCGGTTTCCACCTATCAGGACGGACGCAAGGAGCGGCTGCGGGCGCGGGCGCGGGCGCAACTTCGTGAGCGCGGTGGGGAAGGCGTGCAATGATCGTCGGTATCGGGAGCGATCTGATCGATATTCGGCGGATCGAAAAGACCCTTGATCGATTCGGCGATCGGTTTACCCGGCGGGTATTCACCGAGGTCGAACGCAAGAAATCCGATCGGCGGAGAAATCGCGCCGCCTCCTATGCCAAACGGTTCGCCGCCAAGGAGGCCTGCTCCAAGGCGCTCGGTACGGGCATCCGCATGGGCGTTGCCTGGCGGGAAATGGGGGTGATCAACCTGCCGTCCGGGCGGCCGACCTTCGAATTGTCAGGCGGCGCGCTGGAAAGGCTCGGCACGTTGGTGCCCGATGGTTTCGTCCCCGACATTCACGTGACGATCACTGATGATTATCCTCTTGCCCAGGCATTCGTGGTGATTGTCGCGGTGCCGCATGACTGGCCGAAACCGTAAGGGCTTGGCCATCGAATTGTCCCCTCATTTAGAACAATGCGCATTGCGCGCAGACCGCGTAGTCGTTATCTACGCGCATGATGAGGGCGCCGACCGCCTGGAAAGGATCCAATGACCGTGTCTGAGGAAAAAGCCAAAAAGAAGAGTGGCGGTCTTGGCGAAACCGTCAAGGTTATCATTCACGCTCTGATCATCGCCCTGGTCATTCGGACATTCGCTTTCCAGCCGTTCAACATCCCGTCGGGCTCGATGATGGATACGCTTTTGGTCGGCGATTATCTGTTCGTGTCGAAATACAGCTATGGCTACAGCCGGTATTCGTTTCCGTTCGGGATCGTACCGATCAACGGTCGGATCATGGGCAGCGAACCGGAGCGCGGCGACGTGGCCGTGTTCAAACTGCCGCGCGACAATTCGACCGACTATATCAAGCGGGTGATCGGCCTGCCGGGGGATCGCATCCAGATGATCCGCGGTGTGCTGCATATCAATGGAATGGCGGTCAAACGGCAAAAGGTCGACGACTATATCAGCGTCGATTACCGGGGGAACGCGGTGGCGATCGCCCGGTATCGCGAGACCCTGCCCAATGGTGTGAGCTATTCCACGCTGGACGCGGAGACCGACGGATTTCACGACAATACCCAGGTCTATGAGGTGCCGCCCGGTCACTATTTCATGATGGGCGACAATCGGGATAACTCCCAGGATAGCCGGGTATTGCACCTGGTCGGCTTCGTGCCGTTCGAAAATTTCGTCGGCCGGGCGGAAGTCATCTTCTTTTCCATCAATGAATACTCTTCCGTCTGGCAATTCTGGAAATGGCCCTGGTCGATCCGCTGGCGCCGGCTGTTTACCGGTTTGTGACGGTGATCAAGGATAAATTTACCGCCGTCGAGGCGCGTATCGGCCACCAATTCGCCGACAAGACCCTGCTTGAGCGCGCATTGACCCATTCCAGCGCGCTGGCTCAAAACCAGCCCGCCCGGGACAGCTATCAACGGCTTGAATTTCTCGGCGATCGGGTCTTGGCCCTGGTGATCGCCGATATGCTGATCAAAACATTTGCCAATGCCGATGAGGGAGAACTGGCCCAGCGTCTCAATCAATTGGTGCGGCGGGAGACCTGTGCGGCGGTTGCCGATGATCTCGATCTCGGTTCGGCGATCCGGTTGGCGCCTTCGGAGGCCAGGACGGGCGGACGGAGGAAGCAGGCGCTTCTCGGCGATGTCTGCGAATCGGTGATCGCCGCCATCTACCAGGATGCCGGCCTGGAAGGTGCCAGGCGGTTCATTGAGAACAACTGGCACCAGCGCATGATATCCGCCACCGGGCCGTTCCGCGATGCCAAGACGACCTTGCAGGAATGGGCACAGGGCCGGGGGTTGCCGCTGCCGGACTATCGGGTCACGGAGCGGCTCGGCCCGGATCACAATCCGACCTTTACCGTGCAGGTCGAGGTCGGCGACTTGAAGCCGGCCCGGGGCGCCGGGCGTTCGCGGCGCGGCGCGGAACAGGCGGCGGCCGAGGCGCTGCTGGAAGCGCAGGGGGTGTGGCCGGCAGACCGTACGCCATGAGCGCCGTTGCCCAGACCAAATGCGGGTTCGTCGCCCTGATCGGCGTGCCCAATGCGGGGAAATCGACGCTGATCAATCAGCTCGTCGGCAGCAAGGTGTCGATCGTCACCCACAAGGTGCAGACCACCCGGTCGATCATTCGCGGCGTCATGATCAGCGGCGAAAGCCAGATCGTGCTCATCGACACACCGGGGATCTTCAAACCGCGCCGCCGGCTCGACCGGGCCATGGTGACCACCGCCTGGGGTGGTGCCCGCGACGCGGATATCGTCGCCGTGCTGGTGGATGCGCGCAAGGGCATCGACGACACGGTGGAGGCCCTGTTGGCGCATCTCGACGACGTGCCGGCCAAGCGGATCCTGCTTCTCAACAAGGTCGATTTGGTCGAGCGGCCTTCTCTGCTGGCTTTGGCGGAGGCCTGCAATGGTCTGGCGGCGTTTGACGAGACCTTCATGATTTCCGCGCTGACCGGAGACGGGATCGCCGAATTGACGGCCTATCTGGCGGCAAATGTGCCGCCGGGGCCGTGGCATTATCCTGAAGATCAGATTTCCGATCTGCCGATGCGCCAGCTCGCCGCGGAAATCACGCGTGAGAAGCTTTATCTGCGCCTGCATCAAGAACTGCCCTATGCGTCCACAGTGGAAACGGAGAGCTGGGAGGAGCGCAAGGACGGGTCTGTGCGCATCGAGCAGGTGGTCTATGTGGAACGCGACAGCCAGAAGTCGATCGTGCTCGGCAAGGGCGGGCAGACGATCAAGGCGATATCCACCGCCGCCCGCGAGGAACTGGCGCAAATCCTCGGCCAGACGGTGCATCTCTTCCTGTTCGTCAAGGTGCGCCGGGGCTGGGGCGACGATCCGGAACGTTATCGGGAATTGGGGCTGGACTTTCCCCGTTAGCAAAACGGGCGACAATCGGCTAAATCCCTTTCCATGGAATGGACCGACGACGGCATCATTCTCGGCGCCCGCCGGCACGGCGAGACCAGCGTCATCGCCGAGATCATGACCCGCGCCCATGGCCGGCATATGGGCCTGGTGCGCGGCGGCCGGTCGCGGCGCCACCGGCCGGTCCTGCAGGCCGGGAACGGGGTGATCGCCACCTGGCGGGCGCGCCTGGAAGATCACCTGGGAACGTTCAGCCTGGAGCCGACGGAACTGCGTGCCGCGAAATTGATGGAGCATGCTTTCGGGCTGCATCTGGCGGGCATGCTTTCAGCGCATTTGCGGCTGCTTCCCGAACGCGATCCGCATCCGCAATTGTTCGCGGCGACGGGCGTGATCCTGGACACCGTCGACGATCGCGAACTATGCGGCGAATTGCTGGTGCGTTTCGAACTGGCATTGCTGGAGGAACTGGGATTCGGTCTGGATCTGAGCCGCTGCGCGGCCACCGGCACGACCACCGACCTCATCTATGTCAGCCCGAAATCGGGACGGGCGATCAGCGGGGAGGCGGGGAGCGCCTATCGCGACAAGCTGTTGCCGCTACCGGCCTATCTGATTGATCGCCGACAGGCCCATCCCGATCGCGACGGCTTGGACGCGGGCTTCCGGCTGACGGGTTACTTTCTCGACCGCGATGTTTATCACCCTCGCGGCATAAAGATGACGGAGAGCCGGTTGGCGATTGTCGATCTTCTAACCCGGAACCGCACCTAGCGCGCCTCCTCGACGCGGACATTGAGCTTGATCCAGGGGAGCGGGTCGGTGCCGAACAGGCGGTTCGCGGCCTCGATTGCCGATTGATAAGAGGTGAACGGGGCGCCGACCACGGTCTGCTTTTGGGTTTTGATCACATAGGTCATGGCGTCCCTCCCTTGAATGGCATCCGCGTGTGCGGAATTGATTCATTGGTCGCGGGAGAGGCGTCGTTGGTTCAATCGTGATGGTGATTTATACCAAGGGCAGTATCCGATCGTGGATCTGCACCGCCCGACAGGCTGAATTTGCCTGCCGGGCGGGAGAAATCGCTGGCAGGGCGCGCAGCGCCCGGGATGTCGCCTATTTCAAGCTGATCTGCAGACCGCTCAGGTCAATTGACAGTTCCAGTCCGATCTGGCGGCCGCTGACCGACAATTCTACACCTTTTGAGTTCTTCAATTGGGCGGCGGTCGCGCCGGCGGCAACGGCGAGCCCGGCTCCGGCGGCGGAATAGACACCTTCGATGTCACGCACATTGGTCAAGTTCTTGACCGTGCCGATCATCTCCGCCTTGGAGGCGCCGATCGTGGCGCCGAGGCTGACGCCGCCGACGGAAAGCGGATAGGCCTGACCGTCGTGATACAGCGTTCCCTTGCCGCCGCCGACGCCGACAATCAACCCGACCTTATAGACTTCGAATTCGATCCTGGTATCGGCCTTGGCCTGCGGCGCCGCAATAAACGCGGCAATCATCAATGCGGCAACGTGGAATTTGAGTACATTCATGATCTTCATCTTGAAACCCCTAGATTTACGGCACTATCCGCTTTCCGGATCTTGAGTAAGCCGCTACCAAACCGCATCTTTGTGGATGATCGTGCAACGGGGGGCCGATCTTGGCCACTAAGTTAGGGCCGCCAATTGCAGAAGTCGACCGCCGATTGCCGTTCGTGCTTAATCCGGGGCGCGCAATTTTGTGGAGAATCAGTCAAAATAATTCCGTTTCATAACGACAAACCGGGCATAAGCCCGGCGTCGTGACGCCCGATAACTTGCGGCACCCGACAGGATTGGATAGCCAGAGGCCATGGGAAAAGATCTGATTCCGTCCGGTTCGATCGAGCCGATCGAATTGCGCGAGGCGCTGGAAGAGCGCTATCTCGCCTATGCGTTGTCGACCATCATGCATCGGGCCCTGCCGGATGTGCGCGACGGCCTGAAGCCGGTCCATCGGCGGCTGTTGCATGGCATGCGGCAGTTGAAGCTTGACCCGGGCTCCGGATTCAAGAAATGCGCCCGGGTGGTCGGCGATGTCATGGGTAAGTTCCATCCCCATGGCGACCAGGCGATCTACGATGCCCTGGTGCGGCTGGCGCAGGATTTCGCGGTGCGCTATCCGCTGGCCGAGGGCCAGGGTAATTTCGGCAATGTGGATGGCGATAACGCGGCGGCCATGCGCTACACGGAAGCGCGGCTGACCGATGTCGCGACCCGTCTGCTGGAAGGCCTTGACGAGGATGCGGTCGATTTCCGGGAAACCTATGACGGTGTGGAGGAAGAGCCGGTTGTCCTGCCGGGCAACTTCCCCAACCTGCTCGCCAATGGCGCCTCGGGGATCGCGGTCGGCATGGCGACATCGATCCCGCCGCACAATGTCGCTGAACTCTGCGCGGCCGCCCTGCATCTGATCAAGTTCCCCAACGCCACGATCGAGAAACTGGTGGAGATGGTTCCGGGCCCGGATTTTCCGACCGGCGGCGTGATCGTTGAGGAGCGCGACACTATTCTGGAGGCCTATCGCACCGGGCGCGGCGGATTCCGGCTCAGGGCGCAGTGGCACAAGGAAGACCAGGGGCGGGGCACCTGGGCGGCAGTGGTCACGGAGATCCCCTATCAGGTGCAGAAATCCCGGTTGATCGAGAAGATCGCGGAGCTTCTGCAGGCGCGCAAATTGCCGCTGCTTGCCGATATCCGCGACGAATCGGCGGAGGATATCCGAATTGTC
This sequence comes from Rhodobiaceae bacterium, assembly GCA_965224185.1. Lineage (GTDB taxonomy): Bacteria > Pseudomonadota > Alphaproteobacteria > Rhizobiales. Next base: position 4,588,212 of record OZ245042.1, read on the forward strand.
CTGGAGCCGCGCTCGCGCTCAGTCGATCCGGCATTGATGATGGAATCCCTGTTCAAGCTGACCGATTTGGAAAACCGGTTCTCGTTGAACATGAATGTGCTCTCCAACGGCACCGTGCCGAATGTGCTCGGTCTGCGGGACGTGCTTCGGCAATGGCTTGACCATCGCAAGGATGTGCTGGTTCGCCGCAGTCATTATCGGCTTGGCAAGATCGAGCACCGGCTGCTGGTGCTCGAAGGCTATCTGATCGCCTATCTGAACCTCGATGAAGTGATCCGCATCATCCGCGAGGAGGACGAGCCGAAGAAGACCTTGATGGCGACGTTCAATCTGAGCGACGTGCAGGCGGAAGCAATTTTGAATATGCGCCTGCGCTCTTTGCGCAAGCTTGAAGAGATGGAAATCCGCACCGAGCATGGCAAGCTGATCGAGGAGCGCGACGGCCTGAACGCGCTGCTTGCCTCGGACACCAAGCAATGGAGCCATATTTCCGGCGAGATCCGCCAGATTCAAAAGGATTTCGGGCCGGAAACCGAACTCGGCCGGCGGCGCAGCGCCTTCGACGAAGCGCCCGACCACGATATCGAGGATATCCAGCAGGCGATGATCGAGCGCGAGCCGATCACGGTTGTGATCTCGGAGAAAGGCTGGATCCGGGCGATGAAGGGGCATCTGCAGGACGGTGACGGCCTGGCCTTCAAACAGGGTGACCGGCTGAAATTGTTGCTTCATGCGCAGACCACCGACAAGCTGATCGTCTTTTCCACCGGCGGCCGGTTCTACACGCTGGGCGCCGACCGGCTGCCAGGCGGCCGCGGCCATGGGGAGCCGGTCCGGCTGATGGTCGACATGGACGAGGGCGCCGATGTGGTGACCGTGTTCGTCCATGATCCGGAGCGCAAGTTGATGGTCGCATCGTCGGTCGGAAACGGATTTGTCGTTGCCGAAGCCGATGTCATCGCCAATACGCGCAAAGGCAAGCAGGTGCTTAACGTCAAGCTGCCGGTCGAGGCCAAACTGTGCGTGGAGGCAAAAGGCGACATGGTCGCCGTGGTCGGCCAGAACCGTAAGCTCCTGATCTTCCCGCGTGACCAGTTGCCGGAAATGGGGCGCGGCAAGGGCGTCCGGCTGCAGCGCTATAAGGACGGCGAGATTTCCGATTTCCGGGTGTTCGACAAGGCGGCGGGCCTTACCTGGGAGGATTCGGCCGGACGCACCCATACGCGATCCCTGGAGGACCTGGCCGATTGGTGCGGTGACAGGGCTCAGGCAGGCCGCCTGGTGCCGACCGGTTTCCCGCGCAACAACAAGTTTGGCTGACCGGTCAGGAACACGATCGCGCGCCGCGCCTGGTCTCGTCCAGATAGGGGGCATATTCGGCCGGCAGAACGAGACCCATCCAGCCGAAATCGGCACCGGTAAAATAGCCTTCTTCGTTGAGTATCTGCAGCTGCCGGCCAATTCTGGGGTCGATCTTTTCGGGAATGCGGATCTCCTGGCGCCGGGGTTTTCTGGGTTTGTCTTCGAGGTCTTCCATTCTTTTCATCATGTCGACGCTGTATTGGGCGCCAGGCATTTTCAGCATTTCCCGATACAAGCTCTGCAATCCCAGAAGATGGGCGCGGGCTTTCAGGTATTGTCGTAGCTGCACCGCGAGCCGGGCCCGTTCGCTTTCGTGGCAAAAGCGTGGTTTTTGCCGGTCCATGGCGCAGATTAAGAACTCGGTCGCCCTTTGATAGGCGGGCATGGAGTTGACCGGCATGATGGGCTTGGTTATCGGGCCGCCGCGCATGCAGGTATCAGCCACATATTTCAAGTATTCGGATTGCTCATTCTCAGGATCGTAGAGGATTTGCGAGTAGTCGACCGCCATGGACTGCTCGAATTTCCGCTGCTTTTGCGGATCGGCAAACTTACCCATACTCATATTCCCCAGGTCGAACATGGAATAATGGACCATGGGCTCCGAGTAGACATAAAACGGTGCCGGCATGAAGGTGAAGAACGCAACGGCGACGATGAAGACAAAGCCGCCGAGCAGAAGGCTGGCGATCGGCATGCCGTCGCCGGATTTTTGAGATGTTTGTTGGGTCGCTTGTACTAAGTCCCGCATGGGCGGTGGTGTGCCAGCTGGCTTTTTTCCGAATGACATAACAGAATATCCCGATTCCGCTTTCAGTCTGATTGTGTCTATCGATACCGGGCGCATTTGCCGGCCATCGATCCTTCGGCAAATGCGCGCCCTTTGTCGGCCTTGATCCGGCTGTCATTGACCGTCAGGCGTGCGCCCGAAAACGGTAGTCGTACCGTCCAGATGCTGATGTCGTGGACCGAAAGGTCGAACTGGTTCGCCCAGGCCCGCAAAGATCGACAAAACCGGTGTAAATCATTGGCCATGTCGTTTGGCCGCGTGGCATTGCGGGCTTCGTATGTGGTGTTCCTGATTCCGGCGATCAGACCTTGGGTGAGATTGATCGCATTGACCGGGCCGGTGCCTTCCAGGGCGATTTTCGCACGCTTGAAGGGATCAGCCCCTTCCACCATCCAGGTCACCGGCGCCGCGTTGACCAAAAGCACCGCCGCTTTGTCCAGTTCGGAAATGTCGAGGGCGACAGCGGCCTGCGCGTAGTCGGCATCACGATTATCGGCCATCGAATCCTTGGCCGGTTCAAATGTCACGAGGTTCACATGCAGGCGCGCGGCATGCGCGGCTTCACCGGGCAGGGCGGTATGTTCCAACAAGCGTTCGTAAGCTTCGGCGAACGTCTCCTTGTTTCCGCCGGTGGCAATCGGAATGTTGGATGCTGTCGATTCGAATTGCTTGACGACACCCTCCATCATCCGGGAGGTCTGGCGTGTGATATCGAACACCAAATAGGTCGGGATGAACAGGAACACGATGACGATCAACAACAGCGTCATACACACATAAGAGAATAGTTTTTGAGTGCTCATGACCAGATGCATTTGGCAACAATGTTGATTCGGCATCGGACCGACGTCCGCATGGCCGAATTGACGGCGCGAAACCAGCGCGCAGCATGACTATGCTAGTCGATGCTTGGCTAAAATTTGTTTAAGATCGCAGTGCCGACGTCAATGAATTCTTTCTTCTGACGGCCGCCGACGGTCGGCCCATCGCGATGCCGGCTCGGGTTTTCGGCTCAGTCGTCCGGTTGCGGCACGATCCGCGCCGAGGGAATCGGCGCGCCGGCGTTGGTCGTCGATACCGGCGACGAAAGCATCGACATCGGCATCGGTCGGTGTGGTCTTGTTTTCCGCCATGGCGTGCCCCTCTTTCAATGCGCGGGGACCCGGGGGATACTACGATCCAATCATCGCGGTTCGGAACCGGGTCGAACGAAATTGCCGGAAATTGGATCAAGCACCCATAATTCGCCGCACGAAATGTCGAACCAGGCGCCATGCAGGCTGAGTTTGCCTCGATTTTCCAGGATTTCCACGCAGGGAAATGTACGCAGGTTTTCCAGGGAATGGCGAATAGAGAGGCGTTCCAACGCCGTCTGCCGTTCCGCATCGGTCATCTCTCGATTGTCGGCGATTTCCTCAGCCGCCGGGCGCAGCAATTCGATCCATTTGCCGATGAAATTGCCCGGCGACAGGGGTTCGCCGGCCGGAGAGAGCGCCGCCTTGATGCCGCCGCAGCGACCGTGGCCGAGCACCAGGATATGATCCACCCGCAAGGCCTGAACGGCGAATTCCAATGCCGCTGAAGTGCCGTGGTACTGGCCGTCGGGTATATGGGGCGGTATCAGGTTGGCGACATTGCGCACGACGAAGATCTCGCCGGGCGCCGCATCAAAGATGGTCTCCGGCGCGGCGCGGGAATCGCAACAGGCAATGACCATGCTGCGCGGTGTCTGGCCCTGATCGGCCAATTGCCGGTAGCGGTCCCGTTCGGTTGTGAAACTGCCGGAGCGGAAGGCGCGGTATCCGTCAAGCAGGGCGTCAGGGAGTAGCGTCATGGGATCGGGCATAGAGGGATTGGTGGCGGATTTCAATGGTGGTTTCGATGCCGAAGTCTGACGAACGACCGCCACGATAGGCTTTGTCGAACCAGCATAGTCGATCGGCGATTGCGTTGCTATGGTTGGCGGGCGGACAGGCCGCAAGTATCGGAGAAAACCGGATGCGCTTATTTCTTGTGATTGTTTTGGCGTGGATCGTCGCGCCGGCGACGGCCGCGGAAGTGGGCCGGGTGGAGTTCAACGGCCGGACGATCGTGCTTCATGACGATCAGACCTGGGCATATCTTGATCGTTCGGCAAGCGGCGGTTCATCCGATTGCACCACGATCAACTCGAACGTCTATCCGATGAGTTTTTGCCTGGACGACGGTCATTGGAAGCGGACCAAACTCGGTGGCGATTATGAAATGGGTTTTCAGGTTGCCCGCGAGGAGCTCTATCTGGGTGTCATATCGGAAAGAACCTATCTTGATGCGAAAACGCTCAGATCGGCGATCCTCGACAATGCGAAGGAGGGTGCGGGCTTAAAGGGTATAGATGTCCTTGAAGACGGGGACCGGACCATTGGCGGACATGAATGGGGGTACTTGAAAATACGGTTCCATCTCGGCGAAACGCCCTTCATCTTTCACTTTCACTATACATCTCATCGGGACAAGGGCTCCGTGCAGTACATTATGTTTTCGGCCGAACCGATCGACAAGAGGACGGCGCAATACCGGGAAATGGCCCTGGCCGGATTAAGGGTTCATTGATCGTCGTCATGGCAATGGCGGGCATGTTTTGACGCCGGATCCGGGTTCGAGACCATTGCGTTTGCGATGACAATGCATCAGCATCGGCCGATGCCCAACAGCGACATCATCTGTTACACATACCTGGAGAGCCTCGTCGGGTGGGTGCTGGTCGCCGGCACGGCGAATGCATTGCGCCATATTTCGTTCGCGGGCGAAAACCAGTATCGGCCCGGTTCGGACTGGGTGGAGGATGCGGGGCCGTTGGAGGATGCGATCGCGCAGTTATCGGACTATTTCGATGGCGGCCGGACCGCATTCGACCTGCCGCTCAAGCCGCGCGGTTCGCCGTTTCAACGGGACGTGTGGGCGGCGCTGCAAACCATTCCTTATGGCCAGACGCGATCTTACGGGGATATCGCGCGGCAGCTTGGCAAGCCGGGCTCCAGTCGTGCCGTCGGTGCCGCCAATGGCGCCAATCCGCTGCCCGTCGTCATTCCCTGCCATCGGGTGATCGATGCCGATGGCGGGCTCGGCGGCTTTTCCGGGGGGCTTTCAACGAAAGTCAAATTGTTGGCGTTGGAAGGTGTGGTGTTCGAGGATCCGGCGGCGCAATTGACGTTGTTTTAGAGCGTGGCGCGGTAAGACAGATTCACAATTCAAATTACACAGTCATTCCCGCGAAAGCGGGAATCCAGGGCCAAGAAAACACAGGCCCTAGCTTGTTACCCTGGATTCCCGCTTTCGCGGGAATGACTGTTTTATAATTCCTACCGAACCCGATAGAGCGCAACGTGCAATCGAGCAATTTAGGAAAGCGACCTCAAGTACTGGATCCGCATTTACCCGGCACATTCATGCGCTGGCGGTCAGGTCTGCTTCCGTCACCTCGACCCAACCGTTGGGGCCCAGATGCTGTTGCGGCTTGAAGCGGGTCTTGTAGTTCATCTTCCGCGAGCCGGCGACCCAATAGCCCAGATAGACGAAGGGCAGGCCGCGCGTGCGGGCGCGCCGGATATGATCGAGGATCATGTAGGTGCCGAAGGAACGGTCAGAGACTTCGGGATCGAAGAACGAATAGACCATCGACAAGCCGTCGGAGAGGATGTCGGTGAGGGCGACCGCCAAGAGCGGGCCGTCGCCGCGGCCGGTAATGCCGGAATCGGGGCCGCGCCTGCGGTATTCGATGATCATCGTGTCCACATGGGTGTCTTCGACCATCATGGCATAGTCGAGCACGGTCATGTCGGCCATACCGCCATCGGCGTGGCGGGCGTCCAGATAGCGGCGGAACAGGGAATATTGCTCCGAGGAGGGGGCGGCGGCGATTTGGGTGCCGAGAATATCCCTGTTGGTGCGATCGACCCGGCGGAAGGCACGGGTTTCCTGGAAGCGGTCGGCCATGACGCGCACCGAGACACAGGCCCGGCAGCTTTCACAGGCCGGCCGGTAGGCAATGTTCTGGCTGCGGCGAAAGCCGCCATGGGTCAGCACGTCATTGAGCGCGGTCGCACGGTCGCCGACCAGATGGGTGAACACCTTGCGTTCATACTGGCCGTCCATATAGGGGCACGGCGCCGGTGCCGTGAGATAGAATTGCGGATTGTCGATGTGATGCTTGGTCACAAAATCGGTCCGTCGCGTGGGAACACCCTCTATAGACCATAATACCAAGGGGCCAGGATCGTAAATGCTATCCACATCAATATAATGAGCGGCGTGCCGGCGACCACATAATCGCTGAAACGATAATGGCCCGGACCCATGACCAACAGATTGGTTTGATAGCTGATCGGTGTGGCGAAGGAGCAATTGGCGGCAAGAATTACTGCGATGATAAAAGCCTCCACCGACACACCGGTGCGCTGTGCGATACCGGCGGCGATCGGCGTGAAGAGCACGGCGGTGGCGTTGTTGGAGAGCACATTCGTCAACAGGGCGACCAACAGGAAGACGCCGGACAATATGACGGCGGGCGATTGGCCGGCCATGAGATCGACCATTGATTCAGCGATATAGGCGGCGCCACCGGTGGCCTCCAAGGCTACGGCGCTGGCCAGCGAGGCGCCGATCAGCATGAAGATGCGGCTGTCTAAGGCGCGGATCGCCTGGCGCACATTGATGCAGCCGGTGGCCAGCATGCCGAGCGCACCGGCAAGGGCGGCGGATACGATCGGAATAATGCCGGCGGCGGCCAGAATCACCATTGTAAAGAAAATCACCAGAGCGCGCGGGGCATAGCGCTGCTGCGGCACGTCGGCGGCCGACCATTCCAGAAGCAGAAGGTCGCGATTGGCGCGCAGGCCCTCGATCGCCTCGCGGCTGCCGCCGACCAACAGCACGTCGCCGGCTTCAAGGCGGATGTCGTTCATGGCCATGCGCGGCATGCGGCTGCGGCGCTGGATGCCGAGAACCACCGTGCCGGTGGCGGCGCGCACGCCGGCCTGCTCGATTGTGCGTCCCGATAACCTGGAGCCGGGTGCCACCACCACCTCGGCGAGGGTGAACATGCCGTCGCGGCTGCCGGCCTCGGCGGGCTCGTCGGCATCATCTTCCTCGGCCGCGATCTTCGCCGAGCCCGATGACAGCGCCCGGGTCAGGGCCTGGCGCGTGGCGGCGACGATCACCGTGTCGCCCGGCCTGAGCACGATATCCTCGAACGGCGGCAGGTAGGGATGCTCGCCGCGCTGCACCAGGCGCACCGTCATGTCCTTCAAGGCCGGAAAAAGGCCTGAAATGCTCTTGGTGCCAACCAACGGATGGCCGTATTCAATGGGGATCTGGGCAATGAACTGCTTGCCGGCGCCGCCGGCGATCTGGTCGGCCATGGACTGCCGGGCCGTCAAAAGCCTGGGCATGATGAACAGGGCATAGACCAAGCCGACGGCGGCCAGGCACAGGCCGAGCGGGCTTTGGGAGAAGAAGCCGATCTCGATATCCGCCGAATTGCGCGCCACCCCGGCGACCAGGAGATTGGTGGAGGACCCGATCAGGGTCGTCATGCCGCCGAATATGGAAATGAAGCTGAGCGGCATCAGCACTTTGGACGTGGACACGCCGCGCGTGGCGGCGATCGCAGTCAGGATCGGCACGAACATGACGACGACCGGAGTGTTGTTCAAAAAGGCGCTGATGGCGCCGGCAATCAACAACACGGCAATCAGCGCGCGGCCGCTGCGCCGGCCACCCAGCCGGGCGATCTGCTGCGCCGGATGTTCCAGGGCATCGGTTTGAAACAGGGCCTGGCCGACCACGAGCAACGCGAGGACGGTAATGAGAGCGGGATTGGCGAAGCCGGAGAGGAGTTGTACCGGCGCCAGGGCCTGAACCTGACCGATCGGTTTGATGGGAAACACCGTGAACAGGATCAGATAGGCGACGATGGAGCCCAGCGAGATGACTTCGATCGGCAGGCGCTCAAGGGCGTAAAGCGTGACGGTCGCGACAATGATCGCGAAGGTCAGCCACATCTGCAATTCGCCGGCTGCCGCCATGCCTTCGAAAAACCCGCTGCCCCCGTGACGGCAGGCTGATGGCAGCCCAGCCGTATTTTATACTAAAGGCGTAGTCGCTTCTGCCATCAGTTGCAAGACGGCATCAGCCCTGAACGGGGAAAAGGTGACGTAAGTGGAGGTCAGCGGCTGGTGCTGATGACGACGGTGCCGAGCAGGATGTCGTGCAGCAATCGTTTGCGATCGTTCAACAATGCCACGATCAGAACCAGTGGGGTCAAAATGGCCATGGAAAAGTAGAAAGCGAGCAGGTGCATCGCCGCGAGTAGCGGATACATGGGCGGGCCGTACCACAGGCGCATTTGCAGGCCCATGGCCTTCATGCCCGGCGTGGCGCTGTCGGGGCCGCCAAGGGTGAATGCGCTATAGGCGATCGCCACCAGGGGAAAGAGGGTGCCGTAAAGCAGCCACGCCGCGCCGAGGGTGAAGATGCCCAAGACGAAGACCAGGACCGCCACCGGGATGCTCAACAGGAATATTGCAACAATATCCAACAGATAGGCCACGAAGCGCCGGCTGCGCACGCTGTCGAACAGCCGCGGTTGATCATAGGGATCAAAGGCGTGTTGATACTTGTCATCGTGGACGTAGCTGTTGCTGGTGGTCATCGTCGATCCTTCGCGTCAGAGCCTTGACGTAGGAATGAATTGCGGCAATTGCAAATGAGTGCGGATTCGGCCGGTGCTTGAAGCGGGTTAATCCGGCCTGGGATCCGCCTTTTCGCTGCCTTCATCGGGATTTGCCGTGCCGGCGCCTTCGTCCGGTCTCTCCGGAGCGGTGGCCGGTGAGGCTGGCCTGGCCAACAGGCGCTGATAGAACAGGCCGATGCCGATCAGGACGATGCCCAGGCCGATGAACGAAAACGCCCGGAGCGCGCCGGTCAGATTGGCCATGTCGACCAGGAAAACCTTGGCAACGGCGAGCACGATGACCAGGCCGGACGCGGCGCGCACCATGCGCGAATGGAGAAAGATGCCGGCAAGAAGCAAGGCCAGGCCGACGACGATCCACGCGGCCGAATAGGTGTAAAGCTCGGGGTCGGTGAAACCCCGATGTTCGCCGATCCTGGGTCCGTGAAAATGGCGGCGTACTTGCAGGGACACCCAGGCGAAGGCGAGGGCGGCCGCCAGGCCGGCGGCGATCCGGGAATACCATTGCGGCTTGCGCTGGTAAGAGAGATAGGCGAGGGCGCCGGCAACCAGGGCCGGCAGGAAATAGGCGACGAACAGGGTGTTGAACAGCCAGCCTTCGCCGAGATATTCATTCGTGAAGAACGGATTGCGCAGCATTAGATGGGCCGCGGCAATCATGAAAAAGCCCAGGCCACCGAGGATCATGGTCGCCCAAGCGAATACCGGACTTTTTACGGTCCCGTGGAGGCGCTGCAGGCCGATCGCTACCGCAAGCGTCAACATGGTGATCCAGGCCTGCTCGTCAAGGCCCGATATGGGCCGGAAGATGCGGCCAATATTCATGGCATGATGGATCAGCAGGTAGCCTGTGAACACGCCGAAGATGATCGCCAGGGCTTCGAAGATGCGTACCGGCAGGCCGGACGCGCGGCGGCCGAGGATCCATGCGGTAGCGGCGAAGGCCAGGGTGGGGACGCCATAACCGTAAAGCAGCCAGTTGAAGACCGGCGTCGTGCCGAGGTCGCTACCAACGACACGGGGATCGTATAGGAACCGCAGGCAGACGGCGGCGGCTACGGCGACCGCGACCCAGGGCAGCGCCGGCACCGGCCGCCTTCCGGCGACCCAGGCGATGGCCGGGCACAGTAGGGCAAGCGCGATCGTCAGCCAGCCGCGATCGAGCAGGACCGTGAAACCGAGCGCCAGCGCGGCAATTGCGGCAATGGCGAAGGCGGCAAGGGCGGCCTGGGCACCGGTAGAAACAGGATCGAGCCGCTTGTTGAGCGCCTCGGTGGCCAAGGTCAAGACGAAGGCTAGCGCGATGGCCGCCGCTCCCAGCGTAACATTGACGTCGAGCAATGAGATGCGCAGATAGGCGATTGCCAGCAGGCCGACCGGCGCGAAGGCGGCAAGCACGGCGATCGGCCCCCGTCCGGTGCTTCGCAGGACGGCATAGAAGCCGCCGCCGCCCAAAAGTGCGGCCATGGCCAGGCCGATTCCTAAGAAAGATTCCACCGGCGGTGAGCGCAAGGCACGCTGCAGGTCGGGCATGGTGCCGAAGCGGCCGGTCAGGACGTCGGCCGGGATATTGACCTGCCAGCCGGCATAGGCAAGCAGGGCCATGAACAGGGTGGAAATCGCGAGCAGGGCGGCCGCCGTCCATTCACTGGCGGTTGCCAGTCCGAGAGCGAGCACGGCGAACAGGGCGAAGACCGAGACCGCATCGTGGCGGCCGACCTGTAGGCAGACCAGGACAAGCAAAAGATTGACCGTGACGGCGCCGAGCGCATACCAATCGCGGCCCGGCGCGGCTTGCGGGTTTCGCGGATAGAGGCTCCAGACGAAAATGTAGACGGCCATGGCGATCGCGGCCAGCGCATAGACGGCAAGAATGATCGCCTCGCCGGAGCTGGTGACCAGCGCGAGCATCAGGCCCCAAATGAATGTCCCGGCGGCGGCAATCAGCGCCAGCCAGCGCCAAAGCTGGATCCGTGACACCGCATAGGCAGTGCCGGTAACGATCAGCACATAGATGGCGAGCGGCAGGGGCTGGGGATCCTGGGTGCTGACCAGAAACGGCGTGGCGTAGCTAGCAATGATGCCGACACTGGCGAGGATCACGCCGTGCAACAGGGCTGCCAGAATGGCGGCGACCGCAAGTGCCCCGAGCGCCACGAAGGCGATCGCCGGGCCGATAAATCCATAAAGCGCATAGGCGGCATAGATCGCGGCGAAGGCGGCAATGATGCCGGCGGCGGTCAGTATGGCCGGGATGTGGGCCGCGGCGTAGCCGGTCTTCGGCGCGATATCCGGCCTTCGGCGCAGATACTCGCCGGCAGCCAGCAGCAATGCGCCGAACAGAAGCCCGAGAATGATCCGGGCGCCGGGACCGAGCAGTCCGGCCTCGATGGTGTAGCGGGCAAGGAAGATACCGCCGAGCGCCAGGGCCAGGCCGCCAACCCAGACCGCCCAGCGGGAGCCGAGGCTTTCCTCGATACTCGGCTTCCGGGCGGGCGGCGGACCGGGCGCCGCCAGTTCCGGGCCGGATGGCGCCGTCTCCGCGGCGACGCGGGCGGCAATGTCCTCCGGCGCGTCTTCCGGTCCGGCCTCCGGCTCCCGACCAGATGGTTCGACTGCATCGTCGGACGGCTTGGCCTCTTTGGTCGGTTCAGTCGGTTCGGCGGGCTCGGTTGGTGTGACAGTCTCCGACGGCGGTTCGGGCGTGGTTTCCCGGCGCTCCGCGTCTCCAGCTATATCGCTTGCTTCGGTTGTCCCCGCCTGCAGGTCATCCATCCGCTCCCGCAGCTTGGCGAAATCGTCCAGGTTCTGCCGATTGATGGTGATGAAGGCCTGTTCAAGCTCGTCAAGCCGCGTTCGCAGGCGGCGGCCGTTCTGCCATGCGACAATGCCGAGAATGGAGCCGATCAGGATCGTCGCGGAGATTGCCAACGAACCGAGTATCAGGACGCCCAGATCATCCATGCTGCCGCCTTTCCAAGCCAGCCGATTACTAGGCTAGGGATTCGAATGGCGCCGTCAACTGTAGATACCCAGAGCGTGTTGCGGAATATCGGATTGAAAAATCAATTCCCACAGTCATTCCCGCCAAAGCGGGAATTCAGGGCCAAAAACTGCGGCCTCAGTCCATTACCCCAGATTCCCGCTTTCGCGGGAATGACCGTTTCAATTTTCTTGCCTATTCCGAATTCATCGCAAAGCGCACCAGGGTTGCAATTATCAAAATTCCGCTTCAACCGCATCCAGGCGTTCGACCGAGTAACCGCGCGCGGTGATGCCGGCGACGATTTCGTTGCCGTGGGCGGCGTCGCGGATTTCGATCGTGACGTCCAGGCTGGCGCCTTTGGCCGGCACGTGGAGGAACAGGCGATGGTGCTCCACCTCCAAGATATTGCCACCGAGCCCGCCGATCAGGCCGGCGATCTCGCCAAGCACGCCGGGCCGGTCGGGAATGGTGACCCGCACGGCCATGATCCGGTCGGCGCGGGCCAATTCGCGGACCATGACGGAGGCCAGGATGCGGGCATCGATATTGCCGCCGCACAGGATCAGGCCGACCTTGCGTCCGGCGAAACGGGTCGGTGCGGACAGCATGGCCGCCAGCCCCGCCGCGCCTGCGCCCTCGGCCATGGTCTTCTGCAAGGTCAGATAGGCGTTGACGGCGCGCTCGATATCCGGCTCGTCGACCAGTACGATATCGCTGACATGCTCACGGATGATCTGCAATGTCAGGTCGCCGACATTCTTGACGGCGATGCCTTCGGCGAGGGTGTTGCCGCCGCAGGTCGCGGTCTCGCCGCGCAGGGCCGACCAGACGGAGGGATAGGAACTCACCTCGACGCCGACAATGTCGATTTCCGGCCGCATGGCCTTGACGGCAAGCGCGACGCCGGAAATCAGGCCGCCGCCGCCGATCGGAACGATAATCGTATCAAGATCGCGGTCCTCAGCGAGGATTTCCAGGCCGATCGTCCCCTGGCCGCGGATGACATGAAAATCGTCGTAAGGGTGCACCAGCGTGTAGTCGTGGTCGGCGATCAGCCGTTCCGCTTCTACCTGGGACTCGGCGAGGGATTCCCCGTGAAGCACGATCGTCGCGCCATAGGCCCTGGTATTGGCGACTTTAACGAATGGGGTGGCCTCGGGCATGACGATGGTCGCCGGAATGCCGAGCCGCTTGGCGTGATAGGCGACCGCCTGCGCATGGTTGCCGGCGGACATGGCAATCACGCCGGCCCGGCGCTGGTCCTGCGACAGGCTGAGCAGCTTTACAAGTGCGCCGCGATCCTTGAAGGAATTGGTGACCTGCAAGTTCTCGTATTTGACAGCCACATCGGCGCCGGTGAGTTGGGAGAGCTTCGGTGCCGGCAGGAAAGGGGTTTGCATAACGACACCGGCAATCAAGTCTTGCGCGTCGCGGATATCTTCAAAAGTTGGGATCATGGCATTAGTTCCGAAGCTCACATTTGCAATTGGTTATAGCATGATGTAACGCCAACTTGCCCGGCAGACTGTCGGACCGACGACAGAATTGCGCGTTAACTGACTGGTCCACCGCACGAAAAACACTCGGTCAGCCGAGGGAGCGGCGATCTAAAGCAATGCGGCGAAACGGGTGAAATCAATGTCGTAGAGTTCGCGGATAAGACCCCGGGTCTCGACGGTTAAAAGATCTTTGGATCGCGGCCAGGGCCCCTCCCAGGCGTCCTTGGTCGTCCAGGTATAGGTGCTCACGTCGCGATCGTCGAAGACAGATTCCTCAACATGGCGACGAGATTCGATCGTCTGCGTCCAGCGCATCTTGTGCAGTCCGGTCCTGGGAATATCCAGTTGCTTCTCGACATTCCGCAAACCGGCGAACAGGTCCAGTTTGGAAATATTGATGAGAAAATCCATGTCGAACTGCGTCTCGATCGGGTGGCTTTGCGGCCGTATGTGGATATCGGCCACCGATAGATCGACCGATCGCAGGCTTTCCAGGAAATGCGTGAAGGAATATCCGGTCTCGGCGGTTACTTGACGCTTGCGATATCTCGAAACGACCTCGTCGCAGGTACCGAGCCGGATTGCCTGTTTGTAAGAACTCGCCGCGCGGCTATAGGGATCGCGGAAAACCCGGATGAAGCGATAGTCGTTAAAGTCGGATTGCAGGGCCGCCTGGTATGCATCGGATTTGTAATAGACCTGAATGCGATATTTGTGCGGGAACCAACCATATTTGCGGGCCTCGCGGGCCAATCCCATGGTTTTGAAGAACCAGATGGTGGTCACGCTGCAGGCGCATTTCGGCGACCATACCAAAACGAATTTCCTATCCGGATTGATCAAAGGCGGCGGTATTGTTGTCAGCGCTTGGCGCGCTGTAGTCGGCCCGCGACCGCCACGAATTATTTTTCGCAGGATGTCAGGTATCGTTTTTCTCCGACCAAGATACCACGGTGTCGGCCGCCAAGGGCGTTTGATCAATGCGCAGCGATATGTGCGGCGATTTTCGGTGCGAAATAGGTGAGCACGCCGTCGGCGCCGGCCCGTTTGAAGGCCGTGATGCTTTCCATCATCGCCCGATCGTGATCGAGCCATCCGTTTTGCGCGGCGGCGCAGATCATGGCGTATTCGCCGGACACCTGATAAGCGAATGTGGGGAGCGCGAAGGTGTCCTTGACCCGCCACAGAATATCCAAATAGGGCATGCCTGGTTTGACCATCACCATGTCGGCGCCCTCGGCGATGTCGAGATCAACCTCGCGCAGGGCCTCATCGGTGTTGGCCGGGTCCATCTGATAGGTGCGCTTGTCGCCGACCAGGGTGGCGTTGGAGCCGACGGCGTCGCGGAACGGGCCATAGAATGCGGAGGCATACTTCGCCGAGTAGGCCATGATCTGAATGTGTTGGAAGCCGGCGGCATCGAGGGCGGTTCGGACGGCGCCGATACGGCCGTCCATCATGTCGGAGGGAGCGATGATGTCGGCGCCGGCCTCGGCCTGAACGAGGGACTGCTTGACAAGCTTGTCGACGGTTTCGTCGTTGAGGATCTCGTCGCCGCGCATTAGGCCGTCATGGCCGTGGCTGGTATAGGGGTCGAGCGCCACATCGGTGATCAAGCCGATATCGAGTACTTTCTCCTTGATGGCACGGCAGGCGCGGCAAATCAGATTGTCCGAATTGAGCGCCTGGCTGCCGGTGTCGTCGCGCAAAGCGGGATCGGTATAGGGAAACAGGGCGACTGCCGGAATGCCGAGGTCTTTTGCCCAGGCGGCGTCGGAGACCGCTTCGTCCACCGATAAACGCTCCACATCGGGCATGGAGGCGACCGGTTGCCGGACTCCTTTGCCGTCGACAATGAAGATCGGCCAGATCAGGTCATCCGCGGTAATCACGGTTTCGCGCACCATACGGCGGGACCAGTCGGTTCGCCTGTTGCGACGCATGCGGCGATGGTTGGTAACCTCGTCGACGTCCGGCTTCGGCGCGGTCGACGCGCGGCGCTGAATATTCATTGTTGCTGCCCGTTTCCTGCATGGTGCCCGTCGGACGGTCCTTTCCGACCGATCGACGGTCCGCTCGTGCGGAACCCGTTATCCCCGGCGCGACGACGTTCGTCAATCTTTCCGCGACCGCCATCGTAACGCCACGACAGGCGATCGCCAACGAAATCCGCCCAGTGCGGCATTGTGGGCTTGATTACGCCCTGATTTATCGCCCATAAAGTTTCAAATGACCCGCCGTGTTGGCGGGGGGGCCGGTGGCGGAGCGAGGTTAGATGGCTGCACGAGAACGGGGCCGGGAGTTTAACATACCGTCCTTCCGTACGCTGCTCCTGTGGTATATGCGGTCGATCTCGGTGATCATGTTGGTGGCTGGCCTGATCCACTGGGCGCGGATCGTCGGATATGTGCCCTGGCGGGGGCATTATTTTCTCGACATGCCGACCGACTGGCAGGCGGCGACGATCTATTTCGCGGTCATTGATCTGGTTGCGGCGATCGGCCTTTGGCTCGGCGTCTCTTGGGGCGCGGTCGTGTGGTTGGTGGTCGCCTCGTCGCAGATCCTGATGCACTCCGCGTTTGCCGAGACCTTCGCGCGGCGTCCTTATGAAATCATGTTCTACGTCATCACCATGATGATCTACCTGGTGCTCTATTATCTTGCAGAACGCCAGGACCGCAGATAGGTGCTGCGAGTTTTTAGGAGACGATATGTCTAAGATAGGCTTTATCGGGCTTGGCAATATGGGCGGACCGATGGCCGCCAATCTGCTGGGGGCAGGCCATGAGGTGACCGGGTTCGATCTGGCGGAAGACGCGGTCGGCCGCTTCGCCGACCGCGGTGGCCGCCCGGTGGCAACGATCGCTGAAGTGGTGGCCGATGCGGAGATCGTGGTCACCATGTTGCCGGCCGGCAGCCATGTGCGCGCCGTCTACACGCAATCCGACGGCGTTTTGGCCCATGCGCGGCCGGGGACCTTATTGATCGATTCCTCGACGATCGACGTGGACAGCGCAAGGACGGTCGCCAAAGTCGCCGAAGAGGCCGGCATGAAGATGATCG
Organism: Rhodobiaceae bacterium; assembly: GCA_965224185.1. GTDB lineage: Bacteria > Pseudomonadota > Alphaproteobacteria > Rhizobiales. The sequence continues at coordinate 4,604,645 of OZ245042.1, forward strand.
ATGCGCCGGTCTCCGGTGGCATCGGCGGTGCGGAAGCCGGCACCTTGACCTTCATGGTGGGCGGGCCGGATGCCGCCTTTGCGGCCGCCGAACCGGTGCTAAAGGTGATGGGCAAGACGATCGTGCATTGTGGCGGCGCGGGAAACGGACAGGCGGCCAAGATCTGCAACAATATGGTCCTCGGCATTTCCATGATCGCGGTATCGGAGGCATTCGTGCTGGCTGAAAAGCTCGGCCTCGACAGCCAGACCCTGTTCGATGTGTCATCCACGGCATCCGGCCAGTGCTGGTCGTTGACCACCTATTGTCCGGTGCCGGGGCCGGTCCCGACATCACCGGCAAATCGCGATTACCAGCCCGGATTTACCGCCGATATGATGTTGAAGGACTTGATCCTGTCGCAGCAGGCGTCGCAGACATCCGGTGCGTCGACGCCGCTCGGCGCCGAGGCAACAGCCCTTTACAGGCTGTTTTGCAACGGCGGCGACGGCGGTACGGACTTCTCCGGCATCGTCAAATTTTTGCGGGGCAAGACGTCGACGGACATCGGTACCGGTTGAGCCGATACTCTCGCCGAAATCCGCGCGCGGCCGGCGGCAGGTATCATTTTTCAAGAAGTTATCCATTTGACTACACAAGCCGGACATTGTTGTTGCGGCCGTGCCTGCGCGTCGCTGCTCGGCGGAGTTACCGTTAGAGAATGAGCTGCGAGCGGTTATCTGTAGTAGAAAATTAAGTATTCATTCTTAGCATTATAATTCTGTTTACCCTCTCGCGAGGCGAGTCCGTGGGCCCGGTATATTACGGGTGTTGGCCAATTCGTGGAACAGCAAGAGGATGAAATGAGGTCCGAAGTCGTAATCGTCCACGATCCCGAATACTCTGCTCGGGATGTCGTGGCGTCGTTCAAAGGCAGTTTCACGCCGGTATTGTATGAATTGGACGAATTCATCGAGCGGAAACCGATAAATGCCGAAGTCTACATATTTGTTGGAATGCTGAACACCACGAGGGCGTTCCAGAAGTTCAAACAGGCGATCGGGTCGGTGTCCGGAGAGGCGTTGTTCATTTTCTGCGCCCATCACAGCAGCAATACCGAACGGATGCGCAGCTTGCGGGTCGCCGACTGCCTGCATATGCCCGTGGACGAGAACCGTCTACGCGGCTGGGTCAGGGCAGCGATCAACCGGCAGGTCGAACGGTCTTGGGCGGGCTTGGAGCCGCATCACGCCAAGGCGTTGCAGTCCAGCCTCGCCAGCTTTGAATCGATGTTCGAACGGGTGGCGCGCAACAAAGTGTTTTCGGTCGATGACATTCGTTCAAGCTGTTCCGATGTCTGCCACGCGTCGCGGTTTGGCGACTTGACCGATTGGATCGATGCACTGGACAGTCATCACAATTACACGTTTCGTCACAGCATGTTTGTTTGCGGGACAATCACCTATTTCGGGCGTCAGGTCGGATTTCGCGACGATGACCTCGAACGATTGGCGATGTCCGGCCTGCTGCATGATATCGGTAAGTGCCGTGTGCCGCTGGAGATTCTGGACAAGCCGGGGCGTTTGCTGGATCAGGAATGGGAACTCATGCGCCTGCATCCGGAACATTCGCGGCGCATCTTCCAACACCAGGGGAATCTCGATCCGGATATTGTTGCCGGGGCGGTGCATCACCACGAGAGATTGGATGGAAACGGCTATCCCGACGGCCTGCGCGGCGCGGAGATCAGTGATTTCGTCCGCCTGATCACGATCGCGGACGTTTACTCGGCATTGATCGATAAGCGTGTCTACAAGGCGGGCATGTCCAAGGAGCAGGCGGTGGACATGATGATGCGCTCCAAGGGACATATGGACAATGATCTCGTGCGGGTGTTTCGCGAGTACATCCTCGATCTGCAGGGCAGCACCATAGACAAGCTGGAACAGGCGATCGCCTGTTGACGGGTGCCGCGCCGCCGGCGCGCGCGCACATCGATCGATGGTGAACGGCGCTGCGATCAAATCCCGACCGTGAACGGCCAGTCCCTAAAAATGTGCACGTTCAGTATCGGAAAGGATAAGAGTAGGAACGAATGCCCAGAACGGGTCATCGCCAGCATGAAGACGATGCCCGCCTGGCCGCAATACCGGATTGAATGGCAGATACCGGCCGAAACGGTCGAAAAATCCCCAATATTGCCGTCCCTGTTTACTAAACTTGCTGACTGCAAACCCTGTTCGACCTGTTTCACTCAGGTAATAATAATGGAAATACATCTACTTTCTTCAAGAAAATAGTGGCGCCACTGCATTTCATATAGATAAATTTAGCAATTTGTTTGGGAATTTCATCTGCAAATTATTTAAGTTTTACATTCAATCACAAAGCAATATTTCTATATCGTTTCCAGTAAAGCTTAACAAGTTTCCGAATTCTGTAAGATTTTTTATATTTACTTGTTCTTAAGCGCGTCTCTTAAGCGGTTTTTAGAATGCAGGCGGTATGGTGTGCCTCAGGTGGGAACATATCCACCAAAAAAACGGAGAGGCATATTCATGATTACCGCAAATGGAGCGGCCGAGATGTTGGCCCCCGTTGAGGATGACGGTGAGATCAAGCCGCTTTACCTCGACGCCCTGAAACTGGTTGAGCGCCTGCATCGGCGTTTGCTGGATGTGATCAAGGACGAATTCGATCGGATGGGGCGGTCGGACGTCAATTCTGTCCAGGCTTTGCTTCTGTTCAATATCGGCGATAGCGAGTTGACCGCCGGCGAACTGCGCAGCCGGGGCTATTATCTCGGGTCCAACGTGTCCTACAACCTGAAGAAACTGGTTGATGGCGGCTACCTGCACCATCAGCGCTCGCGCATGGACAAGCGTTCGGTGCGCATCAGCCTGACCGAGGAAGGCCGGGCGATCGCCGATGTCGTGGATCAGCTTTACGAGCGTCACATCAAATCCATCGAGCAGGTGGGCGGCATCGGCGCCGAGGAATTCAATACGCTGAACAAGGCGCTGCAGCGGTTGGACCGGTTCTGGACCGACCAGATTCTCTATCGGCTATAAGGATTGGAATCCGCGGATCCGGCCATGCGAGCGGCCGGACGGTTTCCTCCTGATGTGCGAACGCGCCGGCGGACTGGTCCCCGCCGGCGCGTTTTCGTATCTACGGGCTTTCGGCCGATTGTTCTTATTCTCTCAAAATAGCGTGATCGGTATCGAATTTGATACCGTAACATGAAGCGGCCACATTATTGTGGAACGCGGGCGGCGCGCGTATCTTAAGCTCTTATGCCGCCATTGGTTTCGGTCGGGGCGGGTATGTGACAGGGCGTATTGGCCATTCGGTTGAAAGCCGGTGGTGCAGGCGCCATTTGATGTGTCGTGGCCAATGCGGTATGGGTGGTCGGTGTTTTTTAACCATACCCATGATACGCGCAGGTCTTTGAATTAATCGCGCATTCGGTCAATTGGGGGATAACCCGGTGTTTCCATTTTTTTTAAGCGATCGCAAAATTGTTGCATCCAGTCTCGTTGCCCTGTTCGCGGCGGGAGCGACATCCGCCGCCCTAGCGGAAAACGAGAACGGTCCGATCCAGGTGCTCCTGAAGCATCGTCAGCAGGCGGAATGGTCCGACAAGTTCGATTCCTCGTTCCGCGACCAGGTGGCCGTCAAGTCATCCCATCCGACTTTGTCGCCGGAAACCGCGGCCTATATCGAGACCGCGATCGCGCAATATTCCAGCATCGTCGCCAATGGCGGCTGGCCCAGCGTTCCCTCAGGCCCCAATCTGCGGCTTGGCGTCAGGGATCGGAACGTGGTTCAGTTGCGGCAACGGTTGATCGCCACCGGCGACCTGCAAAGGACCGCCGGCACATCGCCGGTTTTTGATTCTTACGTCGATCTGGCGGTCCGCCGCTATCAGGTGCGCAACGGACTGACGCCCGACGGCATTGTCGGCAAGAATGTGCGGGCCATGCTCAATGTATCGGCGCAGCAGCGGCTGGCGCAATTGCAGACAAATCTGGTGCGGGTCCGCTCCATGTCCGGCTATCTCGGCGACCGCTATGTGATGGTCAACATTCCGGCAGCGGAAATCGAGGCGGTGGAGAACGGTGTCGTGCGGTCGCGCCACACGGCGGTGGTCGGCAAAATCGACCGGCAGACGCCGATCGTCAATTCCAAGGTGCACGAACTGAATTTCAATCCCTATTGGCACGTTCCGGTCAGCATCATCCGCAAGGACCTCATTCCCAAAATGAAGGAGGATCCGGAATATCTGTCGCGCAACAAGATCCGCATCTATCGCACCAAGGATGAGGAAATCGCCGCCACCCAGGTGGACTGGAACACCGACGAAGCGGTCAACTACATGTTCCGCCAGGATCCTGGCGAGATCAATTCGCTGGGTTCGGTGCGTATCAACTTCCACAACAAGCATTCGGTTTATTTGCACGATACGCCGTCCAAATCGTTGTTCGGCAGGGACTATCGCTTTCATTCCTCAGGCTGCGTGCGGGTGCAGAACGTGCGCGAACTGGTGGCCTGGCTCGGCAAGGGCAATGACGGCTGGTCGCGGGCACGGGTCGATGAGGTGATCCGAACAGGCGAGCGGCTCGACGTGAAACTGAACCAGCAGGTGCCGATCTACATGAACTACGTCACCGCATGGGCGAACAAGGACGGCATCGTCAATTTCCGCGACGATATTTACAAGCGCGACCTGCCGGGCGCCGAGACGGAAACCGACGACGGCAACGTGGCGCTGCGTAATTAACAGGCTTCCCACATCGGGATGACTTCCGTCGCCGGCGGGCGGTAAACTCGCCGGCGATTCGCTTTTTAGGGACAGGTCATGAATCGCCGGGCGGATAGCCGGCCGCGGGCCGGCGAGGTCTATATCGAATTCACCCAGATCGGAAAATCGGTGCGCGTGGTGGCGGTCGATGCAACCACCGGCATCGAGGTGACCGTGGTCGGGCCCACCTCGGCCTCGCAGGCCGATCTGGAGCGGCTCGCGGTAGCCAAGCTGAAGCGGCGCCTTTCGCAGAAATGACGCCCAATCGCGTCGTGGACAGGTCGCTTCCGGACTTTGCTCCCGATCGGCAATATGGTAAGCGCAGCGGACCGAGGACGATTCAGGACTTGCGGAGCCCCCGTAAATTTCTGCAAAGGCCATCGCAACCAGAATAGTTCATGACCAGAACCGATCCTTGCTGACATCTTACGGTACATTTGGACCTGAAAGGTTTCGCCCCATGTCGATGCCGAACGTATCGGCGGTTTCGCCGCTCTATCCCGACTTTTTCACCAATACATTGGCGGATACCGATCCGGAGATCGCCGCCGCGGTCAAGGCCGAGCTTGGCCGCCAGGCCCATGAAATCGAATTGATAGCGTCGGAAAACATCGTTTCCAAGGCGGTGTTGGAAGCGCAGGGTTCGGTGATGACCAACAAATACGCCGAGGGCTATCCGGGCCGGCGCTATTATGGCGGCTGTCAGCATGTAGATGTGGCCGAAACCCTGGCCATAGACCGCGTCAAGGAATTGTTCGGCTGCGCCTATGCCAATGTGCAGCCCAATTCGGGCAGCCAGGCCAATCAGGCGGTGCTATTGGCGCTCGCCAAACCGGGCGACGCGGTTCTCGGCATGAGCCTGGATGCCGGCGGACACCTGACCCACGGCGCCAAACCGAACCTGTCGGGCAAATGGTTTGAAGCCGTGCAGTATGGCGTACGCGCGGAGGACCATCGGATCGACTATGATCAGATGGAGGAACTGGCGGAGGCTCACCGTCCGTCGATCATCATTGCCGGCGGGTCGGCCTATGCGCGGGTCATCGATTTCGCGGCCATGCGGGCCATTGCCGACAAGGTCGGCGCCTACCTGATGGTCGATATGGCGCATATTGCCGGGTTGGTGGCGACCGGTGAGCATCCAGATCCGTTCCCCCATGCCCATGTGGCGACCTCGACTACCCACAAGACCTTGCGCGGGCCCCGGGGCGGGCTGATCCTGACCAATGACGAGGCGATCGCCAAGAAGATCAATTCGGCGGTGTTTCCGGGCCTCCAGGGCGGGCCGTTGATGCATGTGATCGCGGCCAAAGCGGTGGCCTTCGCCGAGGCGCTGCGGCCGGAATTCAAGACCTATGCGCGGGCGGTGGTCGAGAACGCCAAGGTGCTGGCCTCCGTGCTGCGGGAAAACGGCTTCGATATCGTGTCGGGCGGGACCGACAATCACATCGTACTGGTCGATTTGCGGCCGAAAAACCTGACCGGCAAGGCCGCAGAAACCGCATTGGGTCGCGCCAACATCACCTGCAACAAGAACGGGGTGCCGTTCGATCCGCAAAAGCCGACCATCACCTCCGGTATCCGTCTCGGATCACCGGCGGCTACGACGCGCGGCTTTGGCGTGGCGGAATTCCGCGATGTGGCGATGATGATCACCGACGTGCTCGACGGGCTGGCTGAAAATGGCGACGACGGTAACCAGGCGGTCGAAAATGCGGTGTTAGAGCGTGTCAAGGCATTGACGAATCGCTTCCCCATTTACAACGATTAGTGCGCATTTCAACTTGAGAACAGGATCCGTGGATGCGGTGCCCCTACTGCGCCAGTGATACGACACAGGTTAAGGATTCCCGGCCGACGGAGGACAGTAATGCGATCCGCCGGCGCCGGGTCTGCGCCGATTGTGGCGGCCGGTTCACCACCTTTGAACGGGTGCAATTGCGGGAATTGACCGTTCTGAAACGCACCGGCCGCCGGGCACCGTTCGATCGGGACAAGTTGACCCGGTCGGTGCAGATCGCGCTGCGCAAGCGGCCGGTCGAGCCGGAACGGGTGGAGCGCATGATCAGCGGCATTGTCCGGCAATTGGAAAGCGCTGGCGAGAGCGACATCGATTCTGAACAGATTGGCCTTCTGGTCATGGAGGCCCTGAAGAATCTCGACGACGTTGCCTATGTGCGCTTTGCTTCGGTCTACCGCAATTTCCGCGAGGCCAAGGATTTCGAGGCGGTGCTGACCGAGCTCAGCCACGAGACGGTCGAATAGCCGCCCGCCGGGTGGTGCTGTTTTTTTAGATATTGATTCACCGGTTCGCTATAACGCCCTGAGATATAGAGGATTGAACCGGTCAGGGCGTTTTTTCAGGTAATGCAACGACCTCAGGTATTCGGACCAGAAGCGCTTAACGCGCCCGACCGGCGATTCATGCAGGTGGCCTTTCGCCTGTCGCGGCGGCACATTGGCAATACCTGGCCCAATCCCGCGGTCGGGGCCGTGATCGTGCGCGACGACGGCAACGGGCCGGTGGTTGTCGGGCGCGGTTGGACGGAGCGCGGCGGGCGGCCCCATGCGGAGGCTGTTGCCCTGGAAGAAGCGGGAGAGAAGGCGCGCGGCGCGACCTGTTATGTCAGCCTTGAACCGTGCTCCCATGTGGGACGCACCGAACCCTGTTCCGATGCACTGATTGCAGCCGGGATTGCGCGGGTGGTCTCACCAATTGAGGATCCGGATGTGCGGGTGTCGGGCCGCGGCCACGACAAATTGCGGGCCGCCGGCATCATTGTGGACATGACGTCCGATGGCGCGCAGGCGCGGCACCTTCACGCCGGTCATTGGTCGCGCATCCGGCTTGGCCGGCCGGCGACCTGCCTGAAGATGGCCATTTCCCATGACGGCTTCATCGGCCGGACCGGGGAGGGGAATACGAAGATCGCCGGCGCGCTCGCCCATCGCCATGTCCATGGCATGCGGGCGTCCCATGATGGGATTGTGATCGGCATCGGCACGGCGTTGGTCGATGATCCGCAACTGACTTGCCGGCTGCCCGGCTGCGGGAACCGATCGCCGGTGCGGGTGGTTTTGGATACCGAAGCGCGGCTGCCGATCGGTTCGCGGCTCGTGCGGACCTTGGATCAAGCGCCGCTTTGGCTGGTGGTGTCGGAAACCGCGCCGCATGACAATCGCGCGCGTCTACAAGCGGCCGGGGCAGACATCATCCCGGCTCCGGTTGACGGCACCGGGCATATCGACCTGCGTCGGGCGCTCGATATTCTCGGTGAGCGCGGCCTGACGACAGTGATGGTGGAAGGCGGCGCCAAGGTCGCCCGGGCTCTTGTCGACGCGGATCTGGTTGACGAGGCGGTGATCTTCCGGTCGGATCTGGTGATCGGCGCCGGCGGCGTGGCCGCACTGGACGGCCTGCATCCCGGTCTGTTACTAGAGCGGCCCTATGAGATCGTCGACCGACAGGATGTCGACGGCGATGTCATGACAACAATCCGCAGGAAAGACAGGGCGTAATGTTCACCGGAATTGTCACCGATATCGGCGAGTTAGTGGCGCTTGGCGAGCGGGAAACCGGCGTGCGGCTGTCGATCGCCTGTAACCAGGATCCCGACGATATCGAACTTGGCGCTTCGATCGCCTGCGGCGGCATCTGTCTGACCGTGGTCGAGACTGGAACGATGGACGACGGCCGTGGACGGTTTGACGTGGACGCATCGCCGGAAACCCTGGCGCGCACCACGATGGGGTCTTGGGACGTCGGCACGCGGATCAACCTGGAGCGGTCTCTGAGACTGGGCCAGGAAATGGGCGGCCATATCGTGACCGGCCATGTTGACGGGGTGGTGGATATTGTCGAGCGGGCGCCGGACGGTGACATGTCGCGCTTCCGCTTCAAGGTGCCCGGCGGCCTGGCCCGGTTCATTGCCGAAAAAGGATCGGTGGCGCTCGATGGCACGTCGCTGACGGTCAACGACGTGGAAGGCGACGAATTCACCGTCATGCTGATCCCCCATTCTCTGGCGGTGACCACGTGGCAGGACCGCCAAACAGGCGACCGGGCCAATTTGGAGGTCGACCTGATGGCGCGCTATGTCTCGCGGCTGCGCGAATATGATTGATGGACAGGAAAATACCGAATGAGCGATGCTGCCGGCCATTATCTGATCATTGAATCGCGCTATTACGTGGAGGTCGCCGATGAGTTGCTGGCCGGTGCGACGGAAGCGTTAGAGGCCGCCGGTGCGACCTGGGATAAGGTCAATGTTCCGGGCGCATTGGAAATGCCGGCCGCCCTATCGATGGCGGTTGAAGCGACCGCGGCGGGCCGGCGGGCTTATGCCGGTTACATCCTGCTCGGTTGCGTGATCCGCGGCGAGACCAGCCATTATGATATCGTTGCCGGCGAATCCGCACGGGCGGCGATCGACCTTTCGGTGCGCCACAATCTGGCCATGGGCAATGGCATCCTGACCGTCGACAATCGCCATCAGGCGCTTGCCCGTGCGCGGCGCAGCGAAAAGAACAAGGGCGGCGACGCGGCGCGGGCGGCGTTGGCCATGGCCGCATTGAAGGCCGAATTGGCCGTGGCGTGCTGAAATGATGACCGAACCCGACGCCGCCGACGACACCCATTCCGTGCCGCGCCCTGCCAATAAACGCGGCGCGGCCCGGCTGGCGGCGGTTCAGGCGCTCTACCAGATGGATATTGCCGGCACGGCGCTCAACGACGTGATCGCCGAATTCGAAGCCTTTCGGTTGGGCCGGGAAGTGGATGGCGATCAGTATCGCGACGCCGATCCGGCGTGGTTTCGCGACCTTATTACCGGTGTCGTCCGCGACCAACGGGCGATCGATCCGGACATTCATACCGCATTGACGGAAGGTTGGCCGCTCAGTCGCATCGACAGTACCTTGCGCGCGATATTGCGGTCAGGCGCCTATGAATTAATGAACCGGCGGGATGTGCCGGCGCCGGTGGTGATTTCGGAATATCTGGACGTGACGCGGGCCTTTTTCGATGGCGACGAGCCGAAACTGGTCAATGGCGTGCTCGACCGGCTGGCCCGGCGGTTTCGCGAGACGGAAATGAGGCCGGCGAAAGATGCCGGGATGCCGTAATGGCGACAATGGATCGGCCAGGAGAATTCGCGCTGATTGAGCGCTATTTCCGGCCGCTGGCGGTCGATCCGGGTGCCTTTTCGCTGCTGGATGACGCGGCGTCCTATACGCCGCCGCCTGATTGCGACCTTGTTCTGACGACTGACATGCTGGTCGCCGGCGTGCATTTTTTTGCCGACGATCCGCCGGACTTGGTGGCCCGCAAGGCGCTGCGGGTCAATCTGTCGGATCTGGCGGCCAAGGGGGCGGAGCCCGCTGGATATCTGCTATCGCTCGGCCTGGACGACGACTGGTCAGAGCCCTGGCTGGCTGAATTTTGCTCCGGTCTTGCGAAGGACCAGGAGGCTTATGGTCTCTCATTATGGGGCGGCGATACAGTGCGGTCGCCGGGTCACGTCACGATCAACATCACGGCTTTCGGCCAGTGCCCAATGGGCGGCATGGTCCAACGTGGCACGACGCGTCCCGGCGATATGATCTTGGTCACCGGTACGATCGGTGACGGGGCGCTTGGCCTGCTGGCCCGCCGGTTGGCGGATGATCCGGCAATTGCCAATATCAGTGCGTCCGAGAAAGCCTTCCTGGTTGATCGCTACTTGCTGCCGCAGCCGCGCATGGCGGCCGTATCCGCGGTTCGCGATCTCGTTCACGCGGCCATGGATATATCGGACGGGCTCGCCGGCGATTTGGAGAAAATGTGCCGGGCGAGCGGAACCGGCGCGGACGTCTTCCTTGCGGACATTCCGTTTTCCTCGGCCGCGGAGCGGGTGTTGGCCGCAAATCCCGACCTCCTGTCGACCGCGATCTGCGGCGGCGACGATTACGAGATCCTGCTCAGCGTCGATCCGGGCAATTGCGACAAAGTAATCGACGGTTTGGCGGAATTGGATGTTCCGACCGCTGCGATCGGGCAGATGACCGGAGCCGCGGGCGTGGTCCGTTTTGAAACGGCCGATGGCGGCGTCGCGGATTTCGCGGTTGGTTCCTTTTCGCATTTTTGAGTCCGTGGCCGGAGCGAACACCGATCGGCCCGCTCCGACTCGACGAAATATTGTCGTAGCAGGCGACAAAATGCCGGCGTAAATCCGACTCCCAATCCCCCAAGCAGGACTGATATGCGGTCAGCAGGCCTTGTGCGGCGGGGCCGCTGCGCCTATGACACGATCCGAAACGGATTAAACTTCAACCATGACCGCCGCTTCCGACACGGCCGATATCGCTCATGGCGATCGTCTGGCCAAGCAGAATGCCGTCATCCTCGCCAGCGCCCAGGCCTTTGGCGGGGCGGCGGCGCCGATCGCCATTTCGCTCGGCGGCCTGGCCGGGTTTTATCTGCTTGGAGACGACAAGTCGCTTGCGACCCTGCCGATCACCGCTTTCGTTCTCGGGACGGCCTTGACGGCTGTTCCTGCGGCCATGCTGGCACGATGGATTGGCCGCCGACCGGCCTATATGACGGCTTCGGTATTTAACGCGGCTTCCGGCGCGCTGGCGGCGTTTGCGCTGGTGCAGGGCAGCTTCTGGCTGTTCTGCCTGGCCATGGTGATTGCCGGCGGCATGAATGCTTTCGCGCAGCAATATCGGTTCGCCGTTGCCGATACGGCGAGCGAGAGGCTGAGGCCGAAGGTGATTTCGTGGGTGCTGATCGGCGGCATCTTTACCGGCATCATCGGACCGCAAACGGCGATCTACGCCAAGGACTTGCTGGCGCCGATCCCGTTTGCCGGCGCCTTCGTCGCGCAGATCGGCCTGGCGGCCATCGCCCTCGTCATACTCGGCTTCGTTTCCATTCCGAAACCGGCTCAGTCGGAGACGGCGCAATCCGGGCGGCCACTATTTGAGATCCTGACCCAGGCCAAATTCATGGTCGCCGTTATCTGTGCCATTGCCAGCTACGCCCTGATGAGCCTTGTCATGACCGCGGCGCCGCTCGCCATGGTCGCCTGCGGCCTGAGCGAGGCCGATGCGGCCTGGGGCATTCAGTGGCATGTGGTGGCGATGTTCGCGCCGAGCTTCTTTACCGGCAACCTGATCGTCCGGTTCGGGGCGGGGCGGGTGGTGGCCGCCGGTCTTGCCCTGTTGATCGCCTGTGGTGCCGTGGCGCATGCCGGGCTTGATGTGGCGCATTTCTGGATTGCGCTGATCTTATTGGGGATCGGGTGGAATTTCGGTTTCATCGGCGCCACGGCGATGGTCACGGAGACCTATCGTCCGGAGGAACGCGCGAAAGTGCAGGCCGCCAACGACTTTCTGGTCTTCGGCTTCGTCGCCCTGGCGTCCCTTTTGTCCGGGGCGCTGCTCAATCTGTTCGGCTGGGACGTCATCGTGATGATCGTCTATCCGGTGGTGGCGCTCTGTTTCGGCCTGTTGGGCTGGCTATGGATCAAAAGCCGCGCGCAACCGGTCTGATGCGACGCAAGTCGCATGGAAAATCTGGCCTTGGGGACTTGACGGCGCCAACGCGATCATCAATACCTGCGCGCGACCCGACCGGCCCGCCATATTGACAGCGCGGGCCGGATGTTCATCGGCTTCCTTGACATCGCCGGACCGGGGAATCGCGGGCGATGTGAAGTACCCTTGGAATAACCCTCAGGAAACAACACATGAGCCCTCTTTATCTGATCATTCTTTGCGGGCTGCTCTCGATCGCCTATGGCGTTTGGGCCATCAATTCGGTGATGGCGGCCGACGCCGGCAATGAGCGCATGCGGGAGATCGCCGGCGCCATTCAGGAAGGCGCGCAAGCTTACCTGACACGCCAGTACACGACCATCGGCATTGCCGGCGTGGTGATCTTCGCCATCGTCGCCTGGCTGCTCGGGCTGACCGTGGCGGTCGGTTTCGCCATCGGCGCGGTGCTTTCGGCCGCGGCCGGCTTTATCGGCATGCTGGTTTCGGTCCGCGCCAATGTGCGCACAGCGCAAGCCGCGAGCCAAAGTCTCGGTGCCGGCCTCGACGTCGCCTTCAAGGCGGGCGCGGTTACCGGCCTTCTCGTTGCCGGCCTGGCGCTGCTCGGGGTCGCCATCTACTACCTGGTGCTGACCCAGGTCATGGGGCTTGCCCCCGGCGACCGGATCACGATTGACGCGCTGGTGGCGCTCGGCTTCGGCGCCTCGTTGATTTCGATCTTTGCCCGTTTGGGCGGCGGCATCTTTACCAAGGGCGCGGATGTCGGTGGCGACCTGGTCGGCAAGGTGGAAGCCGGTATCCCGGAGGACGACCCACGCAATCCGGCGACCATTGCCGACAATGTGGGCGATAATGTCGGCGACTGCGCCGGCATGGCCGCCGACCTGTTCGAGACCTATGCGGTGACCGTGGTCGCCACGATGGTGCTGACCTCGATCTTCTTCCTCGGGTCGGGCGTCCTGGAATCGGCGATGCTCTATCCGCTGGCGATCGGCGCTGCCTGTGTGGTAACGTCGATTATCGGCACGTTCTTCGTCCGGCTCGGCGCCTCCAATTCGATCATGGGCGCGCTCTATAAGGGCTTCATTGCCACGGCGATCCTGTCGCTGATCGTGCTTTATCCGGTGACCATGCTGATCCTCGGCGACATGTATGCGCCGATGGAGGGTGCCGAATTCCGGCCGATCGATCTTTACATCTGTGGCGTCGCCGGCCTGGCGGTTACCGGTCTGATCATCTGGATCACCGAATATTATACCGGCGTCAATTACCGCCCGGTGAAATCGGTGGCCCAGTCGTCGCTGACCGGCCATGGCACCAACGTCATCCAGGGCCTGGCGATCTCGCTGGAAGCCACCGCGCTGCCGGCGATCGTGATCATTGCGGGCATCATCGTCACCTTCAATCTGGCCGGTCTCTACGGCATCGCCATCGCGGTGACCACGATGTTGGCATTGGCCGGTTTCGTGGTGGCGCTCGATGCATTCGGCCCGGTGACCGACAATGCGGGCGGCATCGCGGAAATGGCCGAATTACCGTCGGACGTGCGCGATACCACAGACGCGCTGGACGCGGTCGGCAACACCACCAAGGCGGTGACCAAGGGCTATGCCATCGGCTCGGCCGGTCTCGGCGCGCTGGTGCTGTTTGCCGCCTATACGGAGGACTTGAAGTTCTTCACGGCCAACGCGTCCGAATTCCCCTATTTCGCTGATGTCGGCACGGTCGATTTCTCGCTGTCCAACCCCTATGTGGTGGTCGGCCTGTTCTTCGGCGGCCTGTTGCCTTACCTGTTCGGCGGCATCGCCATGACCGCGGTCGGCCGGGCCGGCAGCGCGGTTGTCGAGGAAGTGCGCCGTCAGTTCCGCGAGAAGCCGGGGATCATGGAAGGCAAGGAACGGCCCGATTACGGCGCGGCCGTGGATATGCTGACCAAGGCGGCGATCAAGGAAATGATGATCCCGTCGCTGCTTCCGGTGTTATCCCCGATCGTCATCTACTTCGTGATCTTCTGGATCGCCGGCAAGAACGCGGCCTTTGCCGCCTTGGGCGCCATGCTGCTCGGCGTGATCGTGACAGGCCTGTTCGTGGCGATTTCCATGACCGCCGGCGGCGGTGCCTGGGACAATGCAAAGAAGTATATCGAAGACGGCCAGCACGGCGGCAAGGGTTCGGAAGCCCACAAGGCCGCGGTGACCGGCGATACGGTCGGCGATCCCTATAAGGATACGGCCGGTCCGGCGGTCAATCCGATGATCAAGATCACCAATATCGTGGCCTTACTGCTTCTGGCGGTGCTGGCACACTAATTGGTGCAACATAAACACGACCGGCCCCCGCGTCCGCGCGGGGGCTTTTTCTTGGGTGCCTTGCGAGATGCCTGTGAAACTCCGACCGGGCATATTCCCCCGTCATCCCGTGCGCCGCGCAGCACGAAGTGATGCGCTGCAGACACGGGACCTGGCGGTTAGATCCTAAGTTTCCGGGGCGGGGTCCCGTGTCTGCGTAGCAGCATTTCATGCTGCAATGCGCACGGGATGACGGAAGGAAATTGGAGGTTGTTCCCCAAATTAGACCGTCAACAGGCCTCAGCAATAGCGCCGGTCAGGCGCGCCGGCCGATGCCTTTCAGCAATTGGGACACGAAGCCGTAATCGGATCCGCCGGTCGGCGTTTTGCGGGAGATGAAGTCGAAGACCTTGCCGTCCTGCATGCCGTAATTGGCGATCTGCTTGACCCGGCCTTCGTCGTCAAAATAGACGGCGAGCACGCGCTGGTCGACAATGTCGGGCTTCATGAAGGCGATGCGTTCTTCCTTCTGGGAGATGTAGTAAAAGGCTTCGCCGCCGATCATGGCGGAGGTCGATGGCGAACCGAGCGCCAGAATGACTTGCTCGCGACTGGAGCCTTCCGGTATCTGTTCCAGGGCTTCGGGAGAAATGACGTAGCCGTGGTTGATCGTTTGCGTGACGCCTGAACATGCGGACAGGGTAAGGGCCATTGCCAGCGCCGCCGCCGTCATGGCGCCACGGCCGCCGTCGAGGGAACGCGAAATGAAGTGTCGGCGCAGACGATGAGACATGATCGAGTTACAATTTGGTTTGTTATTTCCGGACCCAAGGTCCTTCACTATCCAACGAAAGGCGCGAAAGCAATGGTCATGACGATCGGCCCAACATGATCACCATCGCGAACATGATACCAAAACTTTTCAAGCGGCGTCATTCTGCCGGCGCGCAAGCGCTATATGACGCAATCGTGGCACAGGCAAGGCTGCCGGCTTTTTATCGCGATCTGCAGGTGCCCGATACGGTATCGGGCCGGTTCGACATGGTGCTTTTGCATGTGTTCCTGGTGATGAACCGGTTCGGTGCACGGCCGGAGCATGTGGAAACCACGGGGCAGGCGGTATTTGACCTGTTCCTGGCGGATATGGACGCCAATTTGCGCGAATTGGGGATCAGCGATTTGAGCGTGCCGAAAAAAATGAAACGGGTCGGCGAAGCCTTCTACGGGCGGTCGAAGGCCTA
This sequence comes from Rhodobiaceae bacterium, assembly GCA_965224185.1. Lineage (GTDB taxonomy): Bacteria > Pseudomonadota > Alphaproteobacteria > Rhizobiales. The sequence continues at coordinate 4,620,493 of OZ245042.1, forward strand.
TATGGAGGCCTTTGCCGCCGATGATCAGGCGCAACTGGCCGAGGCTTTGGGGCGCAATCTCTATCCGGACGGACATGCGCCGGCCGACGCTGCCGGCAGGCTCGCCGCCTATGCCTTTGCGGCGCGGTTGCTGCTTGACGAGCAGGTCCAGGGGGCCCTGGCGCGGGGGCGCATTGACTGGCCGAACCCGGTCGGCGGCAGCGCAGACCGTGGGGGAGGGCAACCATGACCGAGGTGACCAAGCCGTTGCCGCTGGTCCGGTGGGTTCAGGTCGCCGGCCTGCCCGCCGACGGACAAGCCTTGCATATCGAGACCGATCAGCGCGAGCGGGATGCGCTTGCCGCCTTTTGCGGCGTTGATTCCATTGAACGATTGACGGCGGATATGGTCATACGGCCGTGGTTGAAGGACGGTGCCGCCGTCACCGGTAATGTCATTGCGGATATCGTTCAAACCTGCGTTGTGACCCTTGAGCCCGTCCACAACCGCATCGAGGAAGTGCTATCGGTGCGCTATCTGCCGGAAGCCGAGGCGGCGCGCCTGGCCAATGAGGAAAGTGTGGGCAATCGTGAGGAGGAAATCGACCTGGAAGACCAGGATCCTCCGGAGCCGTTCCAGGGTGATGAAATCGATATTGGAGCCATGATTTGTGAGGTTTTCGCCCTCGGTATCGATCCCTATCCACGGGCCGCGGGCGTCGAATTCGATGCGGCGTTGGCCGCGGTGGAGGATCGCGCGCCTGTGGAAGAATCGCCATTTAGCGTATTGCGAGACCTCAAACGGCGCTGACCACCTTATCGGGTCAGGCGTGGATGGCGGCAAGAAAGCGGTTGTGTGGACAGACCAAACGAGTATGGTCCATCGACCGCATTGGCGGCGGACAGAACATTAGGCAGATAAGGGCAATCGCGGCAATTTCCCCGGATGGCGACTCCGATCACGATCTCGCTTGACGTTATGGGCGGCGATGACGGCCCGCCGACCGTTGTCGGTGGCGCCGATGCGCTGCTGGTGCGCCGTCCCGACGTGCAATTCCTGCTTTACGGCGATGAGGCGGTGGTTCGGCCGCAACTGGACTTGTACCGCCGCGTCCGCGATGCGTCGGTGCTGCACCATTGCGAGGTTTCGGTGCGCATGGACGACAAGCCGAGCCAGGCCCTGCGGCGCGGGCGTTACAAGTCGAGCATGTGGCGGGCGATCGAAGCGGTGAAGACCGGCGAGGCGGATGTGTGCGTCTCGGCCGGCAATACGGGCGCGCTGATGGCCATGTCCCGGTTCTGCCTGAAGATGATGGCGGATATCGAGCGTCCCGCCCTCGGGGCCATCTGGCCGACAATCCGCGGTGAATCCATTGTCCTCGACATGGGCGCCACGATCGGAGCCGATGCGGCGCAACTGGTCGATTTCGCCATGATGGGCGGCGCCATGGCCCGGGCTCTGTTCGGCATCAGCCGGCCGACTGTCGGGCTGTTGAATATCGGCGTTGAGGAGGTCAAGGGCCTGGAAGAGGTGCGGGTCGCCGGCCGCATCCTGCGCTCGACGGACATGGCATCGATCGAATATCTGGGTTTCGTCGAGGGCGACGATATCGGCAAGGGCACGGTCGATGTGGTGGTCACGGAAGGCTTTTCCGGCAATATCGCCCTGAAGACCGCCGAGGGAACCGCCCGCCAGTTATCGGAATATCTGCGCGCCGCCATGGGGCGAACGCTGATGGCGCGCATCGGCTACATGTTCGCCAAGGGCGCCTTCGATCGCCTGCGTGAAAAAATGGATCCCCGCAAGTCGAATGGCGGCGTGTTTTTGGGTTTGAACGGGATCGTGATCAAAAGTCATGGCGGGGCCGATCCGGTCGGCTTTGCCAGCGCCGTGGAACTCGGATACGACATGGTGCGCAATGGTTTGATGGATAAGATTGCGCGGGACATCAAGGCGATCCATGCGGACCAGAAATTTGTCGAAATCGTTCAGAACAAGGGTGATCAGTGAGCATTATTCGATCGGTGGCCGTCGGCTGCGGCAGTTACCTACCTGAGCGGGTTCTGACGAACGAAGAGCTGGCCCGCATGGTGGATACGTCCAATGACTGGATCGTCCAGCGCACGGGCATTCACGAACGGCGGATCGCCGCCAAGGGTGAGGTGACCTCCGACCTTGCGCTCGTCGCGGCGCGCCGGGCGCTGGAACATGCGGAAATGGAGGCCACCGACATCGACCTGATCGTGCTCGCCACGTCGACGCCTGACAATACATTTCCGGCAACGGCGGTCACCGTGCAGGCAGAACTGGGTATCACCGGCGGTGCCGCCTTTGACCTGCAGGCGGTGTGTTCGGGCTTCGTCTATGCCGTCACCACGGCGGATTGCTATTTGCGCTCCGGCGTCGGCCGGCGGGCTTTGGTGATCGGCGCGGAAACGTTTTCACGCATCCTCGACTGGGAGGACCGCACCACTTGCGTGTTGTTCGGGGACGGCGCCGGAGCGCTCATCCTGGAGGCGCAGGAACAACCCGGCAGCGCCGATGACCGTGGCATTTTGACCTGCCATTTGCGGTCCGACGGTCGGCAAAGGGACAAGCTCTATGTGGATGGCGGGCCGTCATCGACGCAGACGGTCGGTCACTTGCGCATGCAGGGCAAGGAAGTGTTTCGTCATGCGGTGGGCATGATCACCGACGTGATCGAGGATTCCTTCGCCGCCACGGGTGCCAGCGCCGAGACCATCGATTGGTTCATCCCGCACCAAGCCAACAAGCGGATCATCGATGCCAGCGCCCGCAAGCTTGGCATCGACCCGGCGAAGGTGATCATCACCGTTGACCGCCACGCCAATACGTCCGCCGCCTCCATTCCCCTGGCCCTCGACGAAGCGGTGCGCGACCGACGCGTCAAGCCGGGACATTTGCTTCTACTGGAAGCAATGGGCGGTGGATTTACCTGGGGTTCCACCCTGCTGCGCTGGTAAAATTATAGGTTGAACCGGTCGGCGTTCGCATGGGGCGTGCGGGGTCGCGCCTGAAGAACCGCAATTCGTCGCACCTCAATCGGTTGACCGCGGGCGCGGGACACAATACCGTAATGTGAAAGGGGTGTGGAATGCTTTTGTTTTCAGTTACATCTACAATAACAACCGGGGGCGATGTCAATGGGGGGCAAAACGGTTACGCGGGCTGACCTGTGTGAAGCCGTGTATCAGAAGGTCGGTCTGTCACGAACCGAGTCGGCGGATCTTGTGGAAATGGTTCTACAGGAGATTTCAGACTGCCTTGTTCGCGGTGAACCGGTGAAGTTGTCGTCATTCGGCTCTTTTCTGGTAAGATCAAAAGGTGAGCGAATCGGCCGGAATCCCAAGACCGGCGAGGAAGTCCCGATTTCCCCGCGTCGCGTGATGGTGTTCAAGCCGAGCAATGTTTTGAAACAGAAGGTCAATGACGCCTTGAGCGGATCAAAATAGTCCGCAAGGCCGAACCGCATTTGAGAAGACGTGGACAAGAGCCCCGACGCTTTCCGGACAATTTCTGAAGTGGCGAGCGATCTGGAACTGCCGCAGCACGTGTTGCGGTTCTGGGAAACCCGCTTCACCCAGATCAAGCCCCTCAAACGGGGCGGCGGACGGCGTTATTATCGCCCGGACGATGTCGACCTGTTGCGCGGCATTCGCCACCTGCTTTATGGCGAGGGCTATACGATCAAGGGCGTGCAGCGGATCCTGCGCGAACAGGGGATCCGGCACGTATCGACCGTCTGGCGCGGCGACGATGCGCCCGAAACGGCCGAGGCGCCGCCTGCCGCGCCACAGCCTCCGCCGCAGCCGGCAGCCCACTCCCAAGCACCGGCAACCGCCGCGGAGGTTCCGGTTGAGCCGGAACCGTCGGAACCGGTGCCGCGGGATATCGTGGTCGACGACGCGTCCGAGGGCGGCGGGGCGCGATCGCCGTTCCAGTTCATCAAGGGCCGCCGGTCCGACGAGGCCGGGGCCGCCGGCGATGCCACCATTTCGCGCGACGATATTCGCGGCCTGCAATCGACATTGTTTGAACTGCTGGAGTGCAAACGGCTGCTCGATCAGTCCCGCTGAGTGCCCAATGCTGGATGCGTTCAATCGGGTTCAATATGAACCATGAAACAGTCATTCCCGCGAAAGCGGGAATCCAGGATAACAAACAAACGCCTGTATTTATTGGCCCTGGATTCCTTTGAGTCACGCGCGAAGTGCAACACCTGCTATGGTGTTGTTGCGATGGGAACACATTACAGTCACCTCAGTCTTGAGGAGCGGATTGAGCTTTACGCGCTGATGCGTTTGGGTCGATCCATTCGCGCTGCGGCCGATCATCTTGGCCGGTCGCCGTCGACGATCAGTCGGGAATTGCGGCGCAACTCGAATGCGACGAAGCAGTTTTGCGGCGGCTATCGGCCCGAGCGCGCGCATGGGCTTGCGGCGCGGCGGCGGCGTTGGGACGCCCGCTTCAAGCTGGCGCGCCAGCCGGCCCTGCGGGCTCTGGTGCGCGACCGCCTTGCGATGGGATGGTCGCCGCAACAGATCGCCGGGCGGCTGGCGCGCCAGCACGCTCCCATGCGCATCAGCCACGAGTCAATCTACCGCTACATCTATCACCGCAGCGCCCAGAAGGACTATTGGCACAAACTGTTGGCCAAGGCCAAGCATCGGCGTGGCCGCCTTGGCCCGCGTGGCGGCAGTGCCAAAACGCTGATCGCCCACCGGGTGAGCCTCGACAAACGGCCCAAATCAGCCAACCAGCGCCGCCAGTTCGGCCATTGGGAGGCCGATCTGATGCTGTTTTCCAGATACGGCCAGGCGGTGTTGGTCGCCCATGAGCGCAAGTCCCGCCTGACATGGATCTGGCGCCAGCCCAACAAGGCCGCGCGGCCCGTCGTGGAGCGGCTCAAGGCCGCCTTCGCCACCCTGCCGCCGGCGCTCAGGCGCTCAATCACCTTCGACAACGGATCGGAATTCTATCTGCATCATGAGCTCAACCAGTCCCCCGGCATGGCCACCTATTTCTGTGACACCCATTCCCCCTGGCAGAAAGGCGGCATCGAAAACGCCATCCACAGACTGCGCCGCGTCCTGCCGCGCAAATCCGACCTGGCCACAATCGATCAGGCCGAGTTGGACCGCCTCGTCACCCAATACAACCAAACGCCAAGAAAATGCCTGGACTACAGAACACCCCAAGAGGTATTCACTCAAATCTCAAACCGTGTTGCACTTCAAACGTGAACCCACCTTCCCGCTTTCGCGGGAATGACTTTATAGTCGAAATTGTAAATCCAGTTTTCCGCAATACGCATTAGAATTACCGGTTTCGCTTGCGCGCAATATCCAATGGCGCTAGGACTTTGGGCTGTCGGAGCGTGGCGCAGCCTGGTAGCGCACCTGCATGGGGTGCAGGGGGTCGGAGGTTCAAATCCTCTCGCTCCGACCATCTTTCAAGACATTCCGATACGCCAATGCACGTTGCGTTCAATCCGGTTCGGTACGGTCTATGGGATCGTCGTTCCCGCGAAAGCGGGAATCCGGAGCGTCACGCAAAGGCCGGTGTTTTATGGCCCTGGATTCCCGCTTTCGCGGGAATGACTGCGAGACGTGATTTTGTATCTCCAATTTCTTACAATTCGTGTTAGCGGAGCACTGGCTCATTCGGCCGGTTGTTGCTGCTCGGCCATGGTTTGTGCCTGTTCCAGTTCCGAGCTCAAGGCCTCCTCCACCCGGTTTCTCGGCCGGCTCCAGGTGCAGATCAGCATGTAGAGGGCCGGGGTCAGGAACAGGGTGAAGATTGCGGCGAGGCCCAATCCGCCGAACACCACCCAGCCGATGGCGGCGCGGGCTTCCGATCCGGGGCCGGAGCCGAGGATCAGCGGCAATCCGGCGAGGATGGTGGAGATCATGGTCATGACGATGGGCCGCAGGCGGACCTGCGAGGCCTCACGGGCCGCATCGATGACACTGCGGCCCTGTTCGCGCAATTGATCGGCGAATTCGACCATCAAGATACTGTTCTTGGCCATGATGCCGATTAAGAGCAGCACGCCGATCTGGCTGTAAATATTGATGGAGGTGCCGGTGAGCGCCAGGGCGAAAACGGCGACTGCGACGCCGAAGGGTACGGTCAAAAGGACCACCAGGGCGCTGGCAATGCCCTCGAATTGCGCCACCAGAACCAGGAACATCACGATGAAGGCGATGGCATAGGTGATGGTCATGCCTTGCGAGGTTTCTTCCAGGGCGGCGGCCGAATAGAGGAACATCAGGCCGATGCCGGGCGGCAATTTGTCGGCGCCGAGCTTGCGGACCGCATCGACGGCATTGCGCAAGGTGTATCCGTCCTCAAGTGCCGCGCGGATTTCCACGGCCCGGCGCTGGCCGTGGCGGTCGAGTTCCGCGGGTACCGCCTTCTCCTGAAAGGTCACCAATTGGGAGAGCGGGACGAGGTTACCGTCGGCGGCGCTGACATAGAGGTTGCGCAGGTCGGACGGGTCGTCAATGGCGCCGGCCTTGGCCTGCAGGATGATCGGGATCGCCTGGTCGTCGACCGTCAGTTCGCCGATCTCGTCATTGTCGACCAGGACCTGCACCGTGGAGGCCAGATTGCCGATTTTGACGCCCAAATCGGCAGCGCGGCGGCGATCGATGCTGACGGCCAATTGCGGCTGGGTGGCGCGAAATTCGATCCGGAAATTGCTCAATTGCGGGATGGCGCGTTCCATGGCCAGCACGAAATCATCGGCGGCTTCGGCGATGCGTTCGTAATTGCTGCCGGTGAGCGCGAAGGTGATGCCGCGACCGGCGCCGTAAAGGCCTAAAGAATTGCCGCGCCAGATGAAGGAGCGGGCGCCGGGAATCTTGCGCAGCTCCTTGTTAAGTTCTTGCACGACCTCGTGTTCTGAGACCGTACGCTTCGACCAATCGACCAGCGGCGTTGTGATTTGGCCGCGATTGGCGTCGTAGCGCCCGGTGATGGTCAACAGATTGGTGACCACGCCGTCCCGCACATAGGGTCGTAATATGGCCTCGGCCTTCTCCACCTGGCGGTCGGTGTAATCAAGGCCGGTGCCGTCGGGACCGGTCAGCCAGATCGACAAAAAGCCGCGATCCTCCCGGGGAACCAGTTCCTCGCCGAGATTTTCGTAGACGATCGCCGCCGAGACGGCGAACACGGCGCTGATCCCAAGCAGCACCAGTGGGGCTGCGAGCACCCATCCAAGGACCACGCCATAAACCCTGGCGAATTGCCGGCCGATCCCCTGCAGGAGGCGGTTGACAAGCCCTGGTTTCTTGTTCCCGGAAATGCGCAAATTTGCCGCCAGCATGGGCACCATGGTCAGGGCGACGAAGGAAGATATCGATACGGTGACCGCCAGCACGAAGCCGAATTCGGCGAAGAGGCGTCCGGCCCGGCTTGGCAGGAACGAGATCGGAATGAACACCGAGATCAACGTCGCGGTGGTGGCGATGACGGCGAAAAACACCTGTCTGGTACCGATCACGGACGCGGCATGGCGGGCGACCCCAAATGCCCGCTGGCGCTGAATGTTTTCCAGGACCACGATGGCATCGTCGACCACCAGACCGGCGCAAAGTACAAGCGCGAGCAACGTCACCAGATTGATGGAAAAGCCGAGCATCCAGATGGAGGCGATTGTGCCGATCAGGGCGATCGGAATGGCGACCGCCGGTATCAGGGCGGCTCGAAACTGGCCCACGAAAATGGTGATGACGGCGACCACGATGAGCACCGCCAAAGTGAGGCTGATGAGCACTTCGCGAATGGCGCCACGAATAAAGATGGCGTCGTCGGAGGTCTTGACGATGGTGAGCTGGGGGTAGTCGCGGTTCAGCCGCTGCATCATCCGGTCGACCTCGGCGGAGATTGCCACCGTGTTCGATCGAGCCCGGCGAATGATGCCCAGATTGAGGACGGTGCGGCCGTTCAGGCGCACATAGCTGACCGGATCGGCGGGTCCGAAATAGGCGGTCGCGACATCGCCGACGCGGACCGGATCGCGCACCACCAGCTTTTCCACCTCTTCTGGTTTGACGACGGAAGCATCGGCGCGGACGATGACTTCCTGCTCCTGGGATTTAAAACTGCCGGCGGGGACATCGTAGCGGGCATTGCGCAGCACATCGGCGACCTCGGACACCGAAATGCCATAGCTCGCCATGCGCATGGGATCGAGCACCACCCGCAGCACCTGCTTGCGGCGGCCGAAAATGCGCACATCGGCAACGCCATCGACGGCGATGAATTCCGGCACGATCTCGTTTTCCACCAGGCGGGTGACGTCCTCAATCGCCATGCGGTCTGAATAGACCGACAGGCGGATGATCGGCGAGGCGTCGCTGTCGGCCTTGATGACGAAGAGCTCGCGCACGCCTTCGGGCAATTGCCGGGCGACCCGGCTGACGGCCTCGCGGACATCATTGGCGGCATCCACCAGGTCGACATCCGGTTGAAACACCACGCGAATGCGGAAATTGTTTTCCTCGCTGGAGGAGCGCACCTCGGTCACGCCATTGACGCGGGCAACGGCGCCCTCAACGACAGCGGTGACCTCCGCGTCGATGGTTTCCGGCGAGGCGCCCGGATAATTGGCGCGCACGGTAACGACCGGCCGGTCGATATCTGGCAATTCGCGCACCTCGACGCCGAAAACGGCGGCAATGCCGGCAACGATGATCAGGAGATTGAGCACCGCGGCCAGATAGGGCCGACGGACACTGAGGGCAGGGAGGTCCTTGACGCTGGCCATGGGTTAGTGACCCTTTTGGCGGCAATACGCCATCCAATCGACGGTCACCCATGCGCCCGTCACCCATGCGCCCGTCACCCAATCGACGGTCACCCATGCGCCAGTCACCCGTCCGACCGTCATCCGTCCGACCGTCACCCATCCGACCGTCATCCCGTGCGCATGGCAGCATGAAATGCTGCCATGCAGACACGGGATCTCGTCCCAGCAGCGGTTGTTAGAGTTGGAGATCCCGTATCTGCAGCGCATCACTTCGTGCTGCGCAGCGTACGGGATGACGCGGAGTATGCCTGATTGTGCGGGTGCAATCATGGCGTCAGCTCCCCGGCGCGGTGGCTGGCAGGGTAAAGTCCACGTCGCGGCCGGGGCGCAGCCGTTGCACGCCTTCAATCACCACCAGGTCGCCTTCGCGCAGGTCGCCGTCGACCAGCACCACCGCGTTGCGCCGGCGCACCGTGCGCACGATCAGCTTTTCCGCCTTGTTGTCGACGATCCGCCAGACATAGCTCTCGCCCTTGCGCCATTGCAGAGCGAGTTCCGGCACCGTCGGGTAAGAGCCGCCGGGCATGACCAGGTCGATGATGAAGGACATGCCCGGCCGGAACAGGTCGTCGCTATTGGGGAACTTGGCGCGCATTTTCAGCATGCGGGTCTGCGGATCGACCCGGCTGTCCACCCGCTCAATCACGCCCTTGATCTCGCGATCGCCATAGGACGGCGTGCGGCCGATCACCTCCATGCCCAGTTGGATGCGGGCCAGAAACCGTTCGGCGACCTGGAATTCCACCAACAGGTCGGCGCGGTCATCCAGGCTGACGATTTCGGTGTCCTGGTTCACCCGGTCGCCGATTTCGACTTGCGGGATGCCGACAATGCCGTCGAAGGGCGCGAGCAGGGTCAGGTCGGCCAGGGTCTCCTTAGCCTGGCGCAAATCAAGGGTGGCGCGGTCGAGTTCGGACTGGGCATCGTCCACCTGGGCCTGCGAGCCCACACTGCGCTGCATCAGGCCGGTTTCACGCTCCAGATTGCGCTTTGCCTGGTCGAATTTGTTTTGGGCAACCTCCACGGCGATCTTCGCCATGCGGTCATCCAGGCGCAGGATTCGGTCGCCCTTTTTTACGGTGTCTCCAGCCTGTACGGTGTAATCGAGAATCTCGCCGGAAACCACCGGATGGAGGATGACCGACCGCATTGCGCGGGCGGTACCGATCGCCGAGACGATTACCGTGTCGGCGGCGCTTGTGACTTCGGCGACAATGATCGGAATGGGCGGGATCTTGCCGCCGCCACCGTCAGACTTCGCGGGACCGATCTGCTTGTCGTTCGCCTTGAAAAACGCCGCGACCTGGCCGCGCTCGACCCACAGCACCCCGGCGATCGCCAGAAGCACGATGAAGGAAAGCAGTTGCCACGCTAGGCCTGTCTTTCGACCGGACAGAACACACCTCGAATTTCGGTATGGCTCAGATTGTTTTTATCATACCGCAAAATCTGGCGGTTCAATGGTCGTTTATTAAACGGTTACCGGCGAATTGGCGGAATAGTATCTGTGTTCCCGACACCACCCACACAGTCATTCCCGCGAAAGCGGGAATCCAGGGTAACAAATATCGGCCTTCACACTTGGCCCTGGATTCCCGCTTTCGCGGGAATGACTGTGCTATTTATTATGGTTTGATAGCTCAAACGGGATGTCAAAAATCCTTGCACAGGCGCAGGGCATCGTAAATTGCCGCGTGGATGGAGCGGCTAGAGACCGCGTCGCCGATGCGGAAGAGCTGATAGGATCCTTCCGGATTTCGAACTTCTTTCTGCGGTTTGCCGCCGATCAAGGCCGCGTAGTCGACCGCGCCGAGATTTGTCGAGCCGGGCTTGAGGTCGAAATAGAGGTCGTCCAGGGGCAGGGTGCCGTGTTCGACGATGATCTGATCGACCCGCCTTTGCCGGCGGGTATCGGTGTAGTCGCTACCGATCGTGGCGACCAGTTCGTTGCCGTCGCGGGCTGCTGAGATCAGGCGGCTGTTGATGGTGATGCGGACGTCGTGGGTGTCAAAACATTCCGCATAAGCGACATGGTTGAGGCCGCCGATCTCGGGCGCCAAGAAGCGCTCTGGCGTGACGATTTCCAAGTTCGATCCGGCTTCGGCAATCGCCGCGGCGGCCTGCATGCCGGGATGAGCGCCATTATCGTCGAAGAGCAGAACGCGTTCGGCCGGTTTGACATCGCCTGAGAGAAAATCCCAACTCGAAGCGACCAGGTCATTACCGCTTTCCAGGATTTCGGTGTTTGGCAAGCCGCCGGTGGCAACGATCACGATATCTGGTTCCAAGGCAGTGACATCGCCGGCATCGGCGAGCGTGTTGAAACGGAATTTTACATCCTGTTCGGCGCAGCGCTCCATGCGCCAATCGACGATGCCGATGAGATCGGCGCGGCGCCTGGAGCGGGCGGCGAGGCGGACTTGGCCTCCAGGCTCCGGTGCTGCTTCGAGGACCGTGACCTGGTGGCCGCGTGCCGATGCAACCCGCGCCGCTTCAAGACCGCCGGGCCCGGCGCCGACCACGACGATCGATTTGGCTGGCCCCGCTGACGCCGCGATCACATGGGGCATTGTGGCCTCGCGGCCGGTTGCCGGATTGTGGATGCATAAAGCCTCGTGGCCCTCATAGATGCGATCCAGGCAATAGGTGGCGCCGACACAGGGCCGGATTTGATGTTCGCGGCCTTCGGCGACCTTCAATCCGATATGGGGGTCGGCGATATGCGCCCGGGTCATGCCGACCATGTCCAGCCGGCCCTCGGCAATGGCGTGGCGGGCGGTGGCGACATCGCTGATCTTGGCGGCATGGAAGACGGGAAACCTGGTCTGGGCGCGGATCTCGCCGGCGAAATCCAGATGCGGCGCCGACGCCATGCCATGGACCGGGATGACCCGAGACAGGGCGGCATCGGTTTCGATGTGGCCGCGAATGACATTTAGGAAATCGATTCCGCCGTCGGCAACAAGCCTTTGAACGATCTCAAGTCCTTCCGCCCGGCTCAGGCCTTTGTCCCAATCCTCGTCGGCAACGAGGCGCAAACCGACGATGAAATCCGCACCAACCGAAGCGCGAATCGCGGCAAGCACTTGGCGGGTGAACCTCAAGCGATTGTCGAGACTGCCTCCGTAATCGTCGGTGCGCGTATTGGTGGCTGGCGACCAGAAGCCGTCCATGAAATGACCATAGGCTTCGAGCTCGATCCCGTCGAGCCCGGCGGCCTGCATGCGCGCGGCGGCATCGGCATAGTCGGCGGCGATGCGCTCCAGGTCCCAGTCCTCGGCAGTCTTCGGAAAGGCGCGGTGGGCCGGTTCGCGAACCGGGGAGGGGGCGAGCACGGGCAGCCAGTCGGAATGGTTCCAATTGGTGCGGCGCCCCAAATGGGTGAGCTGGATCATCACCGCGGCACCATGATCGTGGCATTCGTCGGCAAGTTCCCGCAGCCAGGGCACGATCTCGTCCTTATAGGCGTAGAGATTGCCGAAGGCGGCCGGCGAATCTCTGGAGACGAGCGCCGAACCGGCCGTCATGGTCAGCGCAATGCCGCCCTTGGCCTTTTCCGCGTGATAGAGCCGATAACGCTCCTTGGGCATGCCGTCTTCGGAATAGGCCGGTTCATGGGCCGTCGACATGATGCGGTTGCGCAGGGTGAGGTGCTTGAGTTGATAGGGTTGGAGCAACGGGTCGGTGGTCATGGGTCAATATCGCTAGTCAGTACCAGGCGTCGGGCATCTCCGCCTTGCGTTTTTCAATAAAGGCGTCGAGCGCGCCGGCAATGTCGGGATCAAGCGGCGGATTGTCCGTACGCGCCAATCGTTTCTTGACGGCTTCGGCTGCACGCTGGCGAATATCGTCCTCGCCGTCGTCGCGCCATTGCTCGAACGATTTGGCGTCGGTCAGGCTCGGTTCGAAGAACGCGGTCGTGTAATTGGCGAAGATATGGGCGGTGTCCAGATGGTGGCCGCCGGGGGCTACGGTCGTCAGCGCTTCATGGGCAAAGGCGTTTTCGTCGGCCTCCAGACCGGCGATCATGCGGGCCATCATGCCCAGATGGTCTTCGTCAATCAGGAACTTCTCATAGCCCATGACCAGAGCGCCCTCCAGCCAGCCGGCGGCATGGAGGACAAAGTTGGCACCCGACAGCATGGTGGCGAACAGGGAATCGGCGCTTTCCTGGGCGGCCTGGGCGTCGTCGATCTTGGAGGCGGTCAACGAGCCGCCCAAGCGCAAGGGCAGCTTCCAGCGCCGGGCCATCTGGCCGATAATGAAATAGCTGAGTGACGGTTCGGGCATCCCGAATGTGGGGGCGCCGGATCTCAGCGACATGGAGGATAGAAATATGCCCATGATCGCCGGCACGCCGGGACGGACGAGTTGTGTCAGAGCCACGCCGACCAGGGTTTCCGCCAAGCCCTGCACGATGGCCGCCGGCATGGTTACCGGTCCCATGGCGCCGCCGAGAATAAACGGCAGGGCGATCACCGCCTGGCCGGCGGCGGCATAGGTGCGGATGACCCGACTGACTTCACCGTCATAGACCAGTGGCGAATTGACGTTGATATTCGCCAGGATGACGCAGTTTTTGTCGACAAAGTCGTGGCCGAACAAGATGCGGCACATTTCGATCGAATCCGCGGCGCGTTCAGCGGTGGTCACGGAGCCCATGAACGGCTTGTCGGAAAGCGCCATATGGGCATGGACCATGTCGAGGTGGCGCTTGTTGACGGGAATGTCGGTGGGCTCGCAGACCGTGCCGCCGGAATGATGCAGAAAGGGGGATTGCCAGGCCAGGCGCACGAAATTGCGGAAATCCTTCAAGGTGGCGTAGCGGCGGCCGCCGTCGAAATCACGCACGAAGGGCGAGCCATAGGCGGGCGAAAACACAACGTAATCTCCGCCGATCGTGACGGAGCGCTGCGGATTGCGGGCGTGCTGGATGAATTCGGCCGGTGCGGTCTTGCAAAGATCCCGCACCAGCCCCGGCTCGAAGCGCAGGCGCTCGCCATCGACGCGGGCGCCGGCCTGGCGGAACAGGTCGATCGCCACGTCATCGCCGCGAATTTCGATACCGACCTCGTCAAGCAGGCGGTCGACCCGGCGCTCGTATTCATCAAGCGTCGCCTCATCGGCCAGATCGTAAGTGTGAATGCGCCGGATCAGCGGTGCCGGGAGCCTGGTATCGATGGATGCAGTCTCAATTTGTCGGCGGCGGGCAGCGGCGCCACCGCGGCTGCGTCTTGCGGCCATGACGTTTCTCCCGGATTGCGGCCCGTCGCAGCTTGCCGACAAGGCCCGGCCCATCCGGGATGATGGAGCGAAGCGCGCTGTCCGTGTTGCTCAAAAAACGCCGGGAAATTAGCCGAAGGCGACTGCCAGCTTCGGACAGTCGTGGAACACGCGGAAGCGGTTACTCCACCGTGATCACATATTTGACCGTCGAAAGAACCCCGAGCCGGTGACCGATATATCGGTACCAACGATAGCTTACCGAGAATGTATCGGTACCGCGATAGCCGCGCTTGGGTGTGTATTTCACCAACATGGCCTTGATGGGCGCGCCCTCGCATTTATGGCCTTTCTCGGTGATCCGACCGGCATATTTGCTAAACGCGACCCGACCATTGGCCGGCGAGTTTTCGAGTTTCAGCTTTGGCAGAATCGCGGTACGGCAGGTGCCTTCTTCATAGACGTAATGTGCGCCGACCAGGGTTGTTTTGCCGCGCTTGACCGTGACACGTTGCGTTTCGGCCTGGGCAATTGCAATGGACGCAAGCAAAAACAGGGCCGAAATAGCTATCCTTACCGGCATTATAGATGACTTCCAAATTCTAATATTTGTATAGATAACGCAATTATATAGGGAAATCAATCAGGTGAAATGATATTAGAAGGATATAATCCGTCCAATTTGAAAAACTGAGCGTGCCAGCCATTTGCCGTTACGACCGCGTTGCGATTTCCCGCAGCTTCCGGCGCGTGTGGCGCATATCGATGGCAATGATGCCCCAGATCATGCCGATGACCATGTAATAGTGGCGCCAATGATCGGTGTCGATGACCAGGCCGATCACCAAATGACCGACAAGAACGACATAAAGGCACTGCATCATCGGCGCCCAGGGGCGCGGCTTGAACATAATGGCGAAGGCGCGATAGAGGGTCGTGCCGATCAGGCTGACATAGGCGACAAAACCCAGCCAGCCATAGGCGAGCAGGCTTTTCAGTAGGGTGTTGTGGGGATCCTCGCCGAGTTGTTTTCCGAATTCCAGGGCGCCGAGACCCAACGGTTTTTCGGCAGCCAGCGCAAATCCGATCCAGTGGCGATCGAAGCGGCCGAGCCGTTGGCCATCATAGTCCTGCACCAGCTTTGCCCGCTCGGCGAACAGGTCAGCCACCTGGTCGATCGACAGGGCGGCGATGATCAAAAGGACCAGGCTGAGCGCTCCGATGGCGGCGAGCATGACAAGGCGCATTCGTTTGGCCGGCACCGGCTCGTTTAGATAGACGAGGATCGCCACCAGAATGCACATGAGCGCCGCCAATCCCCAGGCGGCGCGCGAAAAACTTAAGAACACGCCCAGCATGACAATCGCCAACAGCATGCTCGGACCGATGATCCGGTCAAGCGGCCGCGTCAGTATTTCCCGGGTCAGCCAGGCAACCGGAAAGGCAAGGAAGGGGCCATAGACGTTGGGGTCGGCGAAGGGTCCGCGGGCGCGTTCGTAAAGGGTGAACAATTCGGCGCCCGGAAAGGCGTGAAAGTAGCCCAAGATACCCAGGCCGGCGACCGCGATCCCGGCGACGATCCAGGCGCGGCGGATAACGGTCAGACGGTTCGGATTGTCGGCGACGACGGCGGCGAAAAAGATGGATGTCGCGGCCAGGAATATGGAAACCGACATATAGAGGGGAATGTCGGACCAATCAGCCGTCTGGGTGGCGGCAATCAATCCGCCGACCTGCATCAGAATGAGCAAAAGAATCACCGGCGCGAACTCGGTGCGCAACTTCAGGCCGAACAGGAACCAAATGCAAACGACCGGCGCCAATGCCAGTTCATAGGGCGCCGGTTCGAAGATGACAAATCCGCCGAGAAAAACGCAAACGGCCAATATTGCGTTTGGCCACGACAACCGCTCGACACGTCTATGTTGGCCCGGATCCGCCGGCCGGTTGGCGGCGGTGAGCGCCGCGCTGGTCAATAGGCGTTCTCCGTGTTCAGCAGACTGAACGGGGTCAGCGCGAGAATGTAGAGGTCGAACAGAACCGACCAGTTTTCGATATAGTAGAGGTCGTGGTCGACCCGGCGCTTGATCTTCTCCGGCGTGTCGACCTCGCCGCGCCAGCCGTTGATCTGTGCCCAACCGGTGACGCCGGGCTTGACCTTGTGCCGGGCGAAATAGCCGTCGATCACCGTATCCCACAAATGGTCCATGGTTTGGGCGTTGACCGCATGGGGCCGGGGGCCGACCAGCGACAGATCGCCGGCGAGCACATTGAACAATTGCGGCAATTCATCAATCGAGGTCTTGCGGATGAACCTGCCGACCTTGGTCACCCGGCTGTCGTTCCTGGTGACCAATTGCTTGGCATCGGGATCGGCCTGATCATGGCGCATGGAGCGAAATTTCAGGACCGAAATAATCTCGTTGTTGAAGCCGAAGCGTTTTTGCCGGAAGAAAAACGGACCGGGGCTTTCCAGACGGATGGCAATCGCGGTTGCGATCATCAATGGTGCCAAAAGCACGATGGCCAGACTGGCAATGACCAGATCGAAGGCCCGCTTGAGGATGGCGTCCCAGTCGGCGAGCGGCTTGTCGAACAGGTTGAGGACCGGTACCGGGCCCACATAGGAACAGGACCGAGCACGGAAGCTCAGTGTATCGGCATGGGTGCTCAGGCGGATGTCGACCGGCAGCACCCACAATTTCGCCAGTGTTTGCAGAATGCGGCTTTCGGCTTCGATCGGCAAGGTGACAATCAAGAGTTCGATATGGCCGAGCCTGGCGAACTCCACCAGTTCCTTCACCGTACCCAATTTGGGATATCCGGCAATGTCCGGCGGGGAGCGATCGTCGGAACGGTCATCAAAGATGCCGCAGATCTGGATATCGCTGTCGGACTGGTTTTCCAAAGCCTTGATCAGGTTTTTGGCATTTTCGCCACCGCCGACAATGACCGTGCGGCGGCCAAGGCGGCCGCGGTCGATCCAACGCTGGATAATGTAGGAAAACACGATCCGGCTGATAAGGATGTAGATGGTTCCCATCAGATACCAGGCGGCGAACCATACGCGCGAAAACTCGGCGCCGATCTTGGCCAGAAAGGCAACGACGGCGAAGATGGCAAACATGATCGTCCACGCCCCCAAAACCCGGGCGCATTGTTTGAAAAAGGACTTCAGGGCGGCGACCTGATAGGCATCGGCGGCCTGGAAGGTGACGATGGTCAGCGAGACGCCGCCGATCAGCGGAACGAAATACTGCCAGGTCAAACCATCGACCGGCACGACATGCCAGACATAGATCACCAAGCCTAGCGCAACGATGGCGGTAAAATCGATCATCCGGATCAGGCCGATCATCAGGGCCGGCGAAATGGGATTCTGCGCCAGGTTGCGCAGCACCTCGCGTGCATTTTCGCTCAGTTCGATCGGTTCGCGGCCTTCCGTCACCGCCTGTTCAAAATCTTCGGTAACGTTGGCGTCGCGATTGAAACGGGCGACGATCTTGAATTTCGATTTCGGATCGATCGTGCTCATGTTTGTATTGGTCCCCATAGAATAATTCGCGGCTTCCTTGCCTTAATTCTTGATTTCAAAAACTGTGTGTTTCGCCCGCAGCGCCTGATTCTCAGCGTCGGCGGTATCGGTGGCCTGGACGGCATGGTCCGGGCCGATCAATTGGCGATAGAAATCCTCCACGCCGGCCGCCATGACGTGTTGGGAGAAGCGATCGCGGATCATGTCCGCGTCCCGCGTCGCTTCGGCCTGGGCGGCGTGCGGATCGTTCAGATGGGCGGACATGGCATGCGCCAACGCATCGCTGTCACCGGCCTCGATGAGGCGATTTTCCCGGTCGGCAAAAATCTCAGGAATGCCGCCGACATGGGTGGCGATGATTGGCCTGGCGGCAGCCATGGTTTCCAACACGATATAGGGCATGGACTCGGCCAGGGAGGGCACAACCACGGTCCTGGCCAGAGCGAAAGCGTCACGGGCCGGCATCGGATCACGGAATTCGATCTGGTCGGAAAGGCCGAGGTCGCGCACCAGATCCCGATAGGACGCCTTGTCCGGTCCATCGCCGACGATGAGGGCGGTGGCGGCGATGTTCAACCGGTCGCGCAGGGCGGCGATCGCCCGGATGAACACATCCGGTCCCTTCAGGTCGCGCAACATGCCGATAAACAGAAAATCAGCCGCTTCGGCCGCCGCCTCCACCGGGATGAATTCCTCCGGGCGCAGACCATTATAGACGAGCCGGGCGGGCGCGGCCGGATAGCCGATCTTTGTGAAGTAGCCGAGCCGCTCATAGTCGCTGACGAAGACCAACCCGTCGGTGATCCGCTCCAGCGCCTTTTCCAGAATAAAATAGAGCCGACCGCGCACGGACGCCGCGTCGTGGTGCAGGCTGCCGCCATGGGGGCAGTACAAGCGTCGCACGGGGGAGCCGCCGGCCCGCATCATGGTCCCGATGATCCGCGCATAGGCACCGCCCTTAGCGCCGTGGGCGTGCAGGATATGCGGATCGAGGCGCCTGACGTCCTGATAGACGCGGTAGAGAGCCAAAAAATCGGTCGGGGAAATCTGCCGGCGCATGGGGATGCGGCGATAGCCAAGCCGCAGATAGGGTTCCAGGCGCTTGATATGCTCGTCCTCGAAGGCGCCGCCAGTGCTGGAATCAAGGATGATCCCGACCGAATGGCCGGCTTCGTGCTGAGCCACCGCAAGGTCGCCGATATGACGGAAAATACCGCCGACCGGCGAACGGACGCAGTGAACGATGCGAAGCGCGGAATTGCCAGACATGAATTGCCGCCATCGATTACGGGCAATCGTCCCGATGCCCAATGAAACCCATGGGCACAAGTCTAGCGGCTTTGGGTAAGGGTCCGGTTAAGTGGCAGCCTTAACAAATGGTGACCGAGGGTGACCTAAAACAGTCGTTCGCGGACGTAGATCGTATCGCCGGGGCGGATGGGTTCGGTGATCTTGACCCGTCCGTGGATGATCTGTCCGTTGATCTGGCGGGAAATATCCACCGAGCGCTGATTGGCGCGCGGGCTGAAGCCGCCGGCAATGGCAATCGCTGTTTGCACGGTCATGCCGGCAACATAGGAATACTGGCCGGCGGTCGTGACTTCGCCCATGATGAAGAACGGGCGATAGGCGTCGATCTGGACCGAGACATCCGGGTCGCGGATATAGCCTTTCTTCAGCTTGGCGGCGATATCCCCCTCCATGCCTTGCAGGGTTTTGCCGCGCGCGGGAACGGTGCCGATCAGGGGCATCGAGATGTGGCCGCTTTGGTCGACCAGATAGATGTTGCTCAGATTGTTTTGACCGAACACGACCACGCGCAGGCGATCGCCGGCATCCAGGCGGTAGGCTTCATTGAGGATTTCATGAAATGCCTGGGGCGGCCGCCGATAACCGGTACAGGCTACCAAAGTAGCCGAGATCAGAACGAGCAAGGCAATTCTAAAAATCCGCATGGCGCCAACTCAGATGATACCGCGTATATGTTTATCGGCGGATCATGGTTAACAGCCGGTGAATCAATAAAATTTGGCGTTTCGGGCGTTCACTTGGCGGTAAGATTTGTTACGAATTTATGAAGGACGTGTCCGTTACTGGTCGACCGCCATTAACCGGATGATTACCATAATTTGCGACTAATGGCCCCCTATTTGTTGTGGGAGTCATTGAGTCATGGGCGGGTCGCACTACACGGTCGATGACGACGTCGCGATCGATATGAAGGCAATACTCGGCGCCTTGTGGAAAGCCAAGGGCTGGATTGTGCCAATCGTGGCCGTGGCCGGAATTGGCACCTATCTGGCATTAAGCGTTGTACCGCCGAAATTCAAGGCCGATAGCCAGGTCCTTATCGAATCGGCGCGCTCGGTCTTTGAAGACAATGGCCAGCAGGAGACCGAACGAGCCCGCCTCGACCAGCAAGGCGTTGGCAGCCAGGTGCAGTTGATCACCAGCCGCGACCTGGCGCGGCGGGTCGCCAAGCGCCTGGATCTGGCCAACAATCCGGAATTCGACGCCATCGGTGCCGGCGGCGGTTCGATTATCGGCGACGTTCTGGCACTGCTGGGCATTGCCGGCGACCGGTCCCGGCTGTCGCCCGAGGAGCGCATCCTGGAATCCTACTACAAAGCGCTCAGCGTCTATCCGGTGAAGGATTCCCGTGTCATTTCCGTGGAGTTCCAGTCGAAGAACCCGCAACTGGCGGCCGATGCGGCCAACACGATCATCGAGGAATATCTGGCGCTGCAGGCCGGCGTGAAACGTGCGGTGACCGTTAATCGCGCGGAAATCCTGGCACCGGAAATCAAGCGGCTGCAGGAGCAGGTGAAAGAAGCGGAGCGGGCGGTGGAGACCTACCGGTCCAGCAACGATCTTTTGCTCGGCGCCAACAACATTCCGCTGGCGCAGCAACAACTGGCGGAATTGAACACCCAATTATCGACGGCGCGGTCGGCGCGATCGGAAGCGGCCGCCAAGATGGAACTCGTTCAGGAACTCCTGAAAAACGGCAATTCGATCAATACCGCGTCCGATGTCCTCGATTCGACGTTAATTCAGCGCCTGCGCGAGCGGCAGGTGGCGTTGCGGGCACGCATTGCCGAATTGATGACGACGCTGATGGCGAATCATCCACAGGTGCGGTCGCTACGCTCCCAGCTAGATGATTACGACAAGCAAATCACCGCGGAGGTTCGCAAGGTCCTCAAAGGTCTGGAAAACGACGTGCGTGTCGCCAATGCGCGGGTCGAATCGCTCACTGCAAACCTGAATGAGCTAAAGGTCTCGGCCTCCAAGGCCAACGAGCAGCAGGTTCGGCTCAGAGAATTGGAGCGGGACGCGGAAATCAAGAGCGCGCAATTGGCGACCCTGCTGTCGCGCTACCGGGAGGCGGATGCCACCCGCAATGCGGCGATCCTGCCGGCGGATGCACGTATCATCTCACGGGCGATCGCGCCGCTGAAACCGTACTGGCCGAAGAAGCTGCCGATCACCATCGCCGTGACGGTCGCGGCATTCTTGATTTGCGCGGCGATCGTCATCGGCAGGGAATTCATCGCCGGGCGGGCGACCAGGCGGGAAGCCATGGTCTATGCCGCGCCCGACCATGCGGAGCCGCCTTTGGAGGCCGCGCCTGCGGCCGCCGATCACGCGGCGCCCGATATGGCGGAAACGGGGAAGGTTCCACCGATGGCGGCCGGCTACGCGGCTGCCAACGACCGGGTCGAAGACCTGCCGCCCATGCCGGAGGGGTCGCCGGCTGCGCCGTTCCACGCGGATCCCGCGGCCGGGCAGAGGGTTCCTTTCGAGCCGGCGCCGCAGGCGGATATATCCGTACAGCCGGCCGCGACACCGGAGCCTCACATGCCCTATCAGCCGCCCCAAGAGGCACTGCGGCAAGCCGGATTTCAGGCGCCGCCGCAACCGCCGCTACCACCGCAACCGCCGCATCAGGCGGTTCCTCAGGCTCCACTGGAGGTGCCGTATCCGCCTCAGGCCGTTCCGCCATCGCAGCCGAGCACGCCGATTCAGCCGATGCCGGCCGCGCAATCGTCGATGTATTATCAGCCGCAGCCGCCCGCATCTCCCGCCTCGCCGCCGCCACATCAGGCCTATCCGGCCATGGGACCGCCGGAGACGGGTGAGCGTGCCGTCTATCGGCCGACGATGGATACCGGGGCAATGCCGACCTTCGGCGCGAATACGCAGCAAGGCTATGCCCGGCCGAATCCGGCCGCAGGCGGCGCGGTGATGTCTGGACCGTCCATGTGGGCGGCCCTGAGAGGCGATGGCCGGCCGATCAAGACCATCGTTGTCGCCTCGGCGCTGTCACACGACCTTGCCGGTGCCGCGGCCGTGCAGTTGGCGCAGGCCGCCGCCGTCGAAGGGCGGGTGGTGATGGTCGACCTGAAGGGACCGCCCGGCGTCAATGGTATTGCTGACCTGGTTAGCGGCAGGGTCGGCTTCACCGAGGCCATTACCCGGCTTCCGGGGTCGCGTGCCCATCGTATCATGCCCGGCAGTCATCCGGTGGCATTGCACGGCGAGGGCGTGGCCCGGTTCGAAACGGTTTTGACTGCGCTGATGCATACTTACGACTGGGTGATCGTCACGATCGGCGCGCTGAACCCTGATTCGATCACCGCGTCGGTGCTCAATCGGGCCGACGCCGTCGTCCTGGCCGCGCCGGCCAGCGGCGCCGAAGACGCCACCTATATGGCCTTCGATACCCTGGCGGACAGCACGTCAGCCGGTGTTCATATTTTCAATGTCGATGGTCATGCGGCGCGTAGCGCGGCATAGAAATAGGTAAGAATACCCTTCAACATTCTATCAATTATTCTTCGCTATCGTCCGGTCGTCGTTGTCTAGGCATCTCGCGGAGCATTTGATGTCCGTCTGGAAGAAGACGATCTATAAAACCGGTCTCAACATGATGTACTATACTGGCGTGCACCATGTCCTTGCGCCTATGAGCAAGGGTGTCGGATTGATCGTCATGTTGCACCGCGTGTTGCCGGCGCGCGACGACATTTACCAGCCAAACCGCCATCTGGAGATCGACCCGAAATTCCTGGAATCGGTCATCATGCGCTTTATCGAACATGGCCTGGATTTCGTCGACCTGGATGAGGCCCACCGGCGGCTGGTCGGCGAGGGGTCGGACCGGCGTTTCGTCGCCTTCACGCTCGACGACGGATACCGCGATAATATCGACAATGCACGGCCGATTTTCGACCGTTTCAAGGTGCCTTACACGATCTATATCTCGTCCGGAATCATCGACCGCCAGGTCGAGCTTTGGTGGGTGGCGCTGGACCAGATTATTGGCGAGCGGGACCAGTTGGAGCTTGATTTCGATGACATGCGGTTGACCCTCGATTGCCAGTCGCCGGAAGACAAGTTGAATGCCTATCGGATCGTCAATGAATGGCTGACCGCGATCGACGAATATCGCCAGCGCGCGGTCACCCGTGCCCTTGCCGACCGCTATGGCGTGGACTTGCATGCCGTTTGCGATGATATCGTCATGACCTGGGACGACGTGCGGGAACTGGCCGCCGATCCGCTGGCGATGATCGGCGGACATACAACCAGCCACTACGCACTCGCCAAGCTGAGCAAACAGGCAGCACTCGATGAAATCGAGGGCGGTCAGGCGCGGATAGAAGAGGAGATCGGGATCAGGCCGGCCCATTTCGCCTATCCTTACGGCTATCCGCAGGCGGCCGGGCGGCGGGAATTCTTTCTGGCCCGTGAATTTGGATTCAAAACCGCGGTGACGACCCGGCCCGGAGTGCTGTTTACCAGCCATCGTCGGCATCTGACGGCCTTGCCGCGGGTGAATCTGAGCGGCCAATATCGATCGATCCGATACCTGGATGTGCTGGCATCCGGGTCGCCGTTTGCCGTGAAAAACGGCTTCCGACGTATCGACGCGGCCTGAGCCAGTACACATTATCTTTTGAAATTATTCAGTTTTCGCCGCGCGGGCGGCCCATCCACCAGATGATTGCGCCGGCGGGGATGACCCATAACAGGCCGGCTATGGCCGCATAGATCAGTTGTGCGATGGGTGATGCCTCCGGCAACATGCGGGAGCCGACGACCATCGCCGTGAGCGCATATACGATGACGAATCCGACCAGGATCATGCTGCCGAAAAATTTTCGCGTGCGGGCGGTCATCTATGGGGAACCGGTGTCGATCTTGCCGAAAGTCAAGTCTGGGCGAATTGCCCTATGCTAATGGCCTAACCGGGTATAGGACTCCAATCAAGAGGTGTCGATGCTATCCTCCTGGGATGCTCAACGACATCGCGTGGGTTTTGAATGTTCGGCACTGTCCATGACTGATGCGACCGAGACTTCCGCAGCGCCGCCCGGAGACCGGGCCGGATCCCGGGAACGGGACCGGGCGGCCATCCGGCTATGGCTTTATGGGATCTGTATTCTGGTCTTCGCCATGATCATAGTCGGTGGGGCCACGCGGCTCACCGATTCCGGTCTTTCGATTACCGAATGGCTGCCGCTATTGGGCGCTATACCGCCATTGACCGATGCCGATTGGCAGGTGGTGTTCGAAAAATACAAGCAAATCCCCGAATACACGGAAATCAACAAGGGTATGAGCCTTGCCGAATTCCAGTTCATCTATTGGTGGGAATGGGCGCATCGGCTATTGGGCCGCTTCATCGGCATCGCCTTCTTCGTGCCTTTGGCGTGGTTCTGGGTCACCGGCAGAATCAGTTCGGATCTGAAGCCGAAATTGATCGGCATATTCGTACTCGGCGCCCTTCAAGGCGCGATCGGCTGGTGGATGGTAGCCTCCGGATTGGTCGACCGGGTGGATGTCAGCCAGTACCGGCTGGCGGTGCATCTGATTATCGCCTGCCTGATCTTCATGGCCTGCCTGTGGGTGGCGCTTGGATTGCGGCCGGGCAATGACGGTCGCCAAAGCGGCGGGGTCGTGACCTTTGGCGCCGGCCTGGTGCTGATCGTCATTCTGCTGCAGATCTATTTCGGGGCGCTGGTCGCCGGCCTCGATGCCGGATTGACCTATAATACCTGGCCCCTGATGGACGGGGCGATCATCCCTGGCGGGCTGTTTTTGCCGCCGCCGGTCTGGAAAACTCTCTTTGAAGACATCCTGACGGTGCAGTTCATGCATCGCATGGTCGCCTATCTGGCGCTCATCCTTATCGTCTGGCATGTGTGGACGGTGCTGCGGCGGTGGCCGCGCAGCAATGTGGCGGCAAGCGCTTTGGTATTGGGTCTGGCGACACTCGCGCAGGTCGGGCTCGGCATCTGGACCTTGCTGGCGGTGGTTCCCCTGTCGCTGGGATTGGTTCATCAGGGCGGGGCGATTGTCCTCCTGGCGGTCGCCGTTTGGAACCTGCATCGGGCCGGTCGGATACGGCACACCTGAATGTGATGCGTCCCGGGGTGGCGGCGGCGCCGGTCCTTGGCCATCTAACAGTATAAACCGCCTAATTGCTGTCGTAGATGGACCCCGGACGGACAAGCCGATGCACCTTATCGCTGCTTCTTTTCTTGCTATCGCGGTCAGCGTGACCGCTGCCAAAGCCGGCGACCGCTTTTCGGTGACCGGTACGCAGGGATCGGCTGTGCAGGCCGAGGTGATCACGACGTTTGATCAACCCTGGGCGATGACTTTTCTGCCCGATGGCACGATGTTGGTGACGACCAAGCCGGGCAAATTGTTTTATGTTTCCCAGGATGGCCGGAAAACAGAAGTCGGCGAGATGTGGCCGGTGGCCTTTGGCGGGCAGGGCGGTCTTGGCGACGTGGTCGCCCATCCGCGATTTGCCGAGAACGGCCTCCTCTATATTTCCTATGCCCAGACCCGGGACAGCGGCTCGACCTATGGAGCCGTGGTGGCCCGAGCGCGCCTTGACCGGTCCGGCGACCGGCCGAGGCTCGCCGATGCCAAAGTCGTCTGGCGGCAGAGCCCGACCGTCGCCGGGCGAGCCCATTACGGGCACAGAATAGCCTTCGCGCCGGACGGCATGTTGTTCATCACGTCCGGCGACCGGCGCAATGCCCGTCGTGCCCAGGACTTCACGTTCGGCCTGGGAAAAGTCATCCGGCTCAACGAGGACGGAACCGTGCCTGCGGATAATCCCTGGCAGGACAAGGGGGATCTTGCCAGGACGTTCTGGTCGATGGGGCATCGCAATCCGCTCGGCATCGCATTTGACGACCGGGGACGACTTTGGGTTCATGAAATGGGGCCGCGCGGCGGGGACGAACTCAACCTAATCGTCAAGGGAGACAATTACGGCTGGCCGGTGGTCTCCAATGGCGACAATTATTCCGGCATTCCGATACCTGACCACGACACGCGGCCGGAATTCAACCCGCCCGAAGCCTATTGGGTGCCGTCGATTTCGCCGGCCGGCTTCGTGATCTATGACGGCCGGTTGTTCTCCAAGTGGCGCGGAAACGGCCTGATGGGCGGTTTGTCATCGCGGGCGCTGGTGCGCGTGGCGATTGAGGGCGACAGCGCGCGGGAGGCCGAACGTTTCGAATGGGGCAAGCGGGTGCGGGAAGTGGAGCAGGGGCCCGACGGCGCGCTGTGGGTGCTGGAGGACCGCTCCGGTGGGCGGTTATTGAAGCTGACGCCGGGATAACGCTCTACGATTTCTTAGCCCGGGCTTGATCCTACGAGGCACCCGTTGCTGCCGCACACGCCACTGTCATTGCCCGGCTTGACCGGGAAAGCCAGTAATCGCGAAATTTTATCGTTTTATGACAATGGGTTAAGGCAGGTTACCAGTCGCTGAGCGCGGTGTCTACTGGATCGCCCGGTCAAGCCGGGCGATGACACTGCGTGAAGGTTGACGGGTAATCCAATTCCCGCGCGTGGGTTGATGGATTATCAGGCGATCTTTGCCAGCGCCTGTTCCAGGTCGGCGATGATGTCGTCGGCGTCTTCGATGCCCACCGACAGGCGGACCACGTCGGGGCCGGCGCCGGCTGCGGTTTTCTGCTGGTCCGACAATTGCCTGTGCGTGGTCGAGGCCGGATGAATGATCAGGCTCCTGGTGTCGCCGATATTGGCCAGATGCGAATGCAGCGCCACATTGGAGACCAAGGCCACGCCGGCCTCGTAGCCGCCGCGCAGGCCGAATGTGAACACCGCGCC
The DNA here is from genome assembly GCA_965224185.1 of Rhodobiaceae bacterium. Classification (GTDB taxonomy): domain Bacteria; phylum Pseudomonadota; class Alphaproteobacteria; order Rhizobiales. The sequence goes on from OZ245042.1 coordinate 4,647,234, forward strand.
GGCACCCTTCGGCACATATTTTTGCGCCAGGGCGTGGTAGCGGTCGCCGGGCAGGCCGGCATAGGAGACCCAGGCGACAGCCGGGTGACCGCTCAGGAACTCGGCCACTTTTTTGGCGTTGTCGCAATGACGCTGCATGCGCAGTGCCACGGTCTCGATGCCGGTCAGGATAAGAAAGGCATTATGCGGCGAGATGCACGGCCCCAGGTCGCGCAGGCCGAGCACCCGGCAGGCGATGGCAAAGGCGAAATTGCCGAAGGTTTCGTGGATGACGATGCCCTGATATTCCGGGCGCGGCTCCGAAAGCATCGGATAACGACCCTCGCGCGACCAGTTGAAAGTGCCCGCATCGACGATCGCGCCACCCATGGAATTTCCATGACCGCCCATGAATTTGGTGAGCGAATGCAAAACGATATCGGCGCCATGGTCGATCGGCTTGCACAGATAGGGGGTCGCCATGGTGTTGTCGACGATGAGCGGCACGCCGGCGCGCCGGGCGACGTTGGAAATCGCCTCGATATCGCTGACGATGCCGCCCGGATTGCATAGGCTTTCAATGAAGATGGCCTTGGTCTTCGGGGTCACCGCATTCTCGAACGAGGAGACATCGTCGGTGTCGGCCCACATGACTTCCCAGCCGAAATTCTTAAACGAATGGCTCAACTGGTTGATGGAGCCGCCATAGAGCTTCTTCGCCGCGATGATCTCGTCGCCGGGCTGCATGAGGGCGTGAAAAGCGAGCATTTGCGCGGCATGGCCGGAGGCGACGGCAAGCGATGCGGTACCGCCCTCCAGGGCCGCGATACGCTCCTCCAGGACCGCCGTGGTCGGATTGGTGATGCGGGTATAGATGTTGCCGAAGGCCTGCAGGCCGAACAGGGACGCGGCATGATCGACATCGTCAAAGACGAAGGAGGTCGTCTGATAGATCGGCGTGGCGCGGGCGCCGGTGACCGGATCCGGCTGGGCGCCGGCATGAATGGCAAGGGTATCGAAACCGGGAATGCGTTCGTCGGACATGGGCTCACTATGCGGCTTGGATGGAAGATTTGGATCGGGTTCGACAGAATTTGTTCCATTTCGACCTTGGGGAGTCAAACTGAAAGCGTGCCGAGGATTAATCGGTCGCAGCAATTCAGATCGGCATGCGGAGGCCGGATTGGCTACAGTGTCAGCCCTTGCCCCTGAGCCCCAGATGCTGGAAGCCGCTCTGCAGTTTCGGCCGCTTGGATGACAGGGTGCGCGAATTGACACCGGCCCAGGCGATTTCGCCGGAAAGCCGGCCATATTCGATTTTCGGGCAGCGATCCATGACCACCTTGACGCCGGCGGCCTCGGCGCGGGCCGCCGCTTCATCGTTGCGGACCGAGAGCTGCATCCAGACTACTTTCGGCTTCGGATCAAGCGTGAGCGCGATGTCGGTGAAGGAGCCGGCGGCGTCCGAATTGCGGAAAATATCGACCATGTCGATGGCTATCGGGATGTCCTCCAGCCGGGCATAGACGGTTTTGCCGAGGATTTCCTTACCCTCATGACCCGGATTGACCGGGATGACGTCGTATCCCTTTTGCAGGAGATATTTCATGGCGAAATAGCTCGGCCGGACATTGTTGGGGCTGGCACCGATCATGGCGATGGTGTGCACCGAATCCAGAATGCCGCGAATATAGTCGTCGGAGTAATTGTCGTGATTCATTGCAAATACGGTTTGTGGGATGCCTATTGGTCTTCCCATTGTGGTGTCGATTTGTTCAAAAATGCGTCGATACCGATTTCCGCGTCCCGCATCATCAGGTTTTCGACAATGACATCGCTGGTGAACCGATAAGCATCGGCCATGGTCATTTCAAGCTGGTCATAAAAGGCCCGTTTGCCCAGGGCCACGACAGCGCGGGACTTCTGGGCGGCGCGCCGGGCGATCTTCATCGTCGTCTCCGAAAGCGCATCCTTTGCCACCACGTGATTGACCAGGCCGGCCCGCTGTGCCTTGGCGGCATCAATCATTTCACCGAGTACAAGCATCTCCATCGCGGTTTTTCGCGGCACATTGCGGCTCAAGGCGACCATTGGTGTGGAGCAGAACAGACCTGCATTGATGCCATTCACGCCAAAGCGGGTGTCATCAGCGGCGATCGCCATGTCGCAGGCGGCGACCAGTTGGCAGCCGGCGGCGGTGGCGATGCCATGGACCTCGGCAACCACAAGAACGGGGAGGGCGCGGATCGCCAGCATCATGGCGGAGCAGGACTCCAACAGATCCTTGAAGAACGCATTACCGCCATCGGCATCCGCGCGGTGCTCCGTCATTTCCTTCAGGTCGTGGCCGGCGCAAAATCCGCGGCCGGCGCCGCGGATGATCACGGCGCGGACGGATTTATCATCAGCGACGGCTTCAAGCTCGCCACGAATGGCATCCAGCATTGCGGCGGAAAGGGCGTTGAGCGCCTTCGGCCGATTGAGGGTCAGCACGGCGACCGGGCCGACCATTTCCCTTTGCAGCAGCGCCTCGGTGGCGGCAGGCGGCGGATTCGGTTTCGCGGTCATCGCAGTCTCCGGTCAGGCGGACGGTTTCTGCGCGGACCATACAAACCCGCATGTGCGCTGTCGATAGCCGGCGACCATGGCCGCCGACACCGCAGATGGATACGGTCTGACTAGATCCGGTTATCCCGGATTGCCGTCCGCCTTGGACGCGCCGTCTGGGATCGGTGTCCAGGGCAGCTTTTCCGCGCACCAGATATGCAGGTCCGGTGCGACCCATGCGGCATCATCCAGAGTGCCGGCCTTGATGAAAGCAAGCGGCCCATAGGCCTCCCCGTGGCTGAAGAGATGAGATCCGCATTTCGTACAGAAATTGCGCGTGAACGGCTTGCCGCTGGCGCCAGACCGATCCTCATAGGCTTTGCGGGATTCACCCTCGATCGCGACGCTTTCCAGCGGCACCGCCACGTTCAGCGAGTAGGCGGATCCTGAAATCTTCTGGCAGGTCTTGCAGTGGCATACTGCCTGCATGACCGGTTCCGCATCGCTCGAATAGCGGACCGAACCGCATAAACATCCGCCGACCAGTTTTGGCATGTCTAAACTCCTATTCGATGGTAATTTTTTCGGCCAATTCCTGCAATTCGGCCAAATCCGGGTCCTTGCGTGGCCACTGAAGACCGACACCATCATCGGCGTGTCGCGGAAGCACGTGGACGTGAAAATGCGGTACCGTCTGCCATCCGGCCGGTTTGTTGGCCTGTAGGATCGTCATGCCCTCGGGCTGGAATGCAGCCTGTACGGCCGTGGCGATTTTGTGCACCGCGGCGAATATGTCCGAGGCCTCCCCGGCTGTCAGATCGAGGAGAGTTTCGGCCGGGCGCTTGGAGGCGACGATCACATGGCCGGGGTTGACCTGGCCGGCATCCATGAAGGCATAGGCGGCATCGGATTCGTAGACCTTTGCATGGGGTATCGCCCCAGACATGATTTTGGTGAATACCGTTTCAGTCATGATCCGACCCCATTCGGTTGCAGTCTTGAGCGAGTTCTTGTGGGCACGGTAGATTTTTACCGGGGTTCGGTTCAATATGTCAGGATTACCTAACGGCATTTCAATTGGATGCTGCCGTCGCGGGACATGAATCTATGACCGTTCTCGACACAATCGATCGGTTACGAGGGCTGAATGCCGCCGACCGCTTCCTCGCGTTCAAGACGCTCTTGGACATGCCCGCCGATACCGAGTTGTTCTACGCCTTCTCCGCGCAAGGATATTCTGATCGATCTCAGGTGCCGCCGCCGCCGGGGCGGCTGCTTCTGGAACCCAGAACCGAAATCTGGTGGCGGGATTATGCCGGCGATCCCGGATACAGGCTACGTGACCCGGTTCGTCAAACGGTGAGGGAGGGTTTCTGTCCGATTGTTTGGCGCGAGCTTGCCGATTGCCAAGCCGGAGACGCTTGGGGTGCGGCAGTATGGCGTCGGGTCTGGGATCTCGGCGTTAATGCCGGGGTGACAATCCCGCTTCATGACGCCCTACTTGGCTCATACGGGTCACTGGCGGCCATCAGTTTCGGCCGGCGGCGGGAATTTGAGGACTGGTACGCGGACGTGAAGGAGATGTTGCCGGCGCAGGCCTATTATTTCCATCATGGCCTTTATGACCGTAAAACGGCGCGCGCGGATGAGGATGGCCCCTTGTCGAAGCGGGAGCGTGAATGCCTGACACAAGTTGCAAAGGGATTGTGCAGCAAGGAAATCGCCCGCAATCTCGGCTTGTCACCCCGGACCGTCGATCTGCATGTTGCCCGCGGCATCCGGCGATTGAAGGCCCGTAACCGGATCGAAGCCGTGGCAATCGCTTTGAAACGCGGCGCGATCGACTTCTAGATCCCGCCGGTGGCAGGCAACAAGTCGCATGCGGATTCCGCGCCGCGCGATTCTTGTGTTGTCCAACCGATTTTCCTTCGAACAGAGCTGGTCTCCCAGGACGCGATCGCCTATAGGTGCCGCGTTGCGGCGGTCTGTGAGAGACCTGATGACATCGACATTTGACCTGTCCTTGAAAATGACCGTGGAAGACCTGGAGGCTTTTCTCGACCGGGAATTTCCGCAACTGCTTCATAATGGTCGGTCCTTCAAGATCGAGGCGGTGCGCCCGGGCGAGGCGGATTTGCGCATGATGCCGACGGACCGTCATATGCGGCCGGGCGGCACGGTGTCGGGGCCGACCTTGATGGCGCTTGCGGATGTGGCATCCTATATCGTTATCCTGGCGCATATCGGCCCGGTGGCGCTGGCGGTGACCACGAATTTGAACATGAACTTTTTGCGCCGGCCGGAACAGGCGGATCTGTTATGCACCTGCAGGTTCCTGAAACTCGGCAAGCGGCTGGCGGTTACCGAGTCATCGATCCGGTCGGGCGGCGATCTGGTGGCCCATGCGACGGCGACTTATTCGATCCCGCCGAACACATGATGCGGTAATATAATACCGTAATTGCAAATTATTGTTTTCTATCGAGTTTTCCTGAACATTTTGCTTGACGTTGACCGGGTTCGCTCATAGAACAGCGCCGAATTCGCGCCGCCGCCGAGCGGCGCGCCTGTTTTAGTGGCCGAACTTCGCGCAAGGCAAACCGGCCGGTAAATCCCTTCGCCAATTGATGGTGGACCGCATGAAAACCTATTCAGCCAAACCGGCGGATATCGAGAAGAAGTGGGTCTTGATCGACGCTGACGGACTGGTGGTCGGGCGCCTGGCGGCGCTGATTGCCACCCGGCTGCGCGGCAAGCACAAGCCGACCTTCACCCCGCATATGGATTGCGGCGACAATATTGTCGTCGTCAATGCCGACAAGGTGGTGCTGACCGGCAACAAGCTGGAAGACAAGACCTATTATTGGCATACCGGTTATCCCGGCGGCATCAAGGAGCGTACGGCGCGGCAGATCATGGAAGGCCGCTTTCCGGAACGCGTCCTGCAGAAAGCTGTCAAACGAATGATGCCGGGCGGGCCGCTGTCGCGGGCCCAGCTAAAGAACCTGCGCGTCTATTCGGGCGCCGATCATCCCCATGAGGCGCAACAGCCCGAGGCGATCGATGTCGCCAGCCTGAATTCCAAGAATACCGGGAGGGCCTGACCATGGCCGACGAACTGCAATCCCTGGAAGAACTCGGCGAAGCGTTGGGCACCACGCCGACCGATGCGGAGGTTACCGAAGCGCCGCGGGTCTATGAGCAAAAGCTTGATGATAGCGGCCGCGCCTATGCCACCGGAAAACGCAAGGACGCGGTGGCCCGGGTCTGGGTGAAGCCGGGCCACGGGCGTATCGAGGTCAACAAGAAGGACTTCACCGACTATTTCGGCCGGCCGGTGCTGCAGATGATCATCCAGCAGCCGATCGTCGCCGCCAATCGCGACGGCCAATATGATGTGGTCGCGACAGTGTCGGGGGGCGGCCTGTCGGGGCAGGCGGGAGCGCTCCGCCACGGCATCTCCAAGGCGCTGACCCATTACGAGCCGGATCTGCGCGCGGTGCTCAAAGCCGGCGGCTTCCTGACCCGCGACGCGCGCGTCGTGGAGCGCAAGAAATACGGCAAGCGCAAGGCCCGGCGGAGCTTCCAGTTCTCCAAGCGTTAGGGCCTGTCGCTCCTATTCGAAGTCGCCAGCTTCTTCCATAGTCATTCCCGCGAAAGCGGGAATCCAGGGCGAAATACCGAGGCTTTTGTTGGTAACCCTGGATTCCCGCTTTCGCGGGAATGACTGTGTGGATTGATATTGCCAATCCCGTTCACGGGATTGGCGTTGACAGAAGATTGCGGTTCTTCTCTCAGCTACAGCCGCTGGTCGAGCCGCAGGTGTCGCATTTCAGGCAGGTGCCGTTGCGGACCATGGTGAAGTTTCCACATTCGGAGCAGGCTTCGCCCACGTAGCCCTTCATGCGGGCTAAAGCCACCTGGTCGGCTTTCTTGGCGGCCGGTTCGGGGGCCGCTTCCGATTTGACTTCCGGTGCCGCCTGCTGCTCGTCTTCCAGGTCGCGCTTGAATGCGGTCGCCACCTGATTGCCCAGCGCCCGCGGGCCGAGCCCGCCGGAGGTCGATGCAGTGATCGTCGACAGGCCGGATGCGGTTGGCGCGGAGGCCGAGGCGCCGGCCGGTTCGTCGGTTCCGTCGAGCACCTTGAAGCGCTCGGTGCGGCCGCGCACCAGGCCCTTTGACACGACGTGATTGGCGTCCGGCGCCTTGCCCTCATCGACGCCGGACCCCATGGCCGTGTTGCCGATATCTTCCGGGCTCACATGGGCGAGATCGTGGCGGCCGAGATAGGAAATGGCGAGTTCGCGGAACACATAGTCGAGGATCGACGTGGCATTCTTGATCGCCTCGTTGCCCTGCACCATGCCCGCCGGTTCGAAACGGGTGAAGGTGAAGGCGTCGACATATTCCTCCAGCGGCACGCCATATTGCAGGCCGAGCGAGATGGCGATGGCGAAATTGTTCATCAGAGATCGGAAGGCCGCACCTTCCTTGTGCATGTCGATGAACATCTCGCCGATGCGGCCGTCGTCATATTCGCCGGTGCGCAGATAGACCTTGTGGCCGCCGACTATGGCCTTCTGGGTGTAGCCCTTGCGCCGGTCGGGCAGGCGTTCGCGGGAGCGAACTTCCCGTTCCACGATGCGCTCCACGATGCGCTCGGCGGCGACCTGCGCCCGCTGTTGCGCGGGCTGGCTGGCGGCGACGGAATCGAGCACGTCGTCTTCGTCTTCGTCGTCATCGACCAACACTTGCGTGTTCAGCGGCTGTGACAGCTTGGAGCCGTCGCGATAGAGCGCATTGGCCTTCAGGCCGAGCCGCCAGGAGAGCATATAGGCCTCCTTGCATTCGTCGACCGTCGCCGTGTTGGGCATGTTGATGGTCTTGGAGATGGCGCCTGAGATGAAGGGCTGCGCCGCCGCCATCATGTGGATGTGGCTCTTCACAGACAGGTAGCGCTTGCCGAGCCGCCCGCAGGGATTGGCGCAATCGAAGACCGGCAGATGTTCGTCCTTCAGGCCGGGCGCGCCTTCGAGCGTCATGGCGCCGCAGCAATGGATATTGGCCTGCTCGATTGCCTGGCGGGAGAAACCGAGTTCGGTCAGGAGATCGAAATCCGGGTCGGCAAGCTTGTCGGCATCGATGCCCAATTCGCCGGTCAGGTAATCCTCGCCCAGCGTCCATTTGTTGAACGCGAACTTGATTTCGAAGGCGGTGCCGAGGGCATTTTCGATCGCTTCCAGCTTGGCATCGTCGAAGCCGCAGTCGCGCAGAGCCTCGTGATTGACGCCCGGGGCGTCGCGCAGGGTGCCGCGGCCGACCGCATAGTCGATGATCGCCCGGATTTCGGTATCCGAATAACCAAGCGTCTGGAGGGCCTCCGGCACCGCCCGGTTGATGATCTTGAAATAGCCGCCGCCGGCGAGCTTCTTGAACTTTACAAGCGCAAAATCCGGTTCGATGCCGGTGGTGTCGCAATCCATCACCAGGCCGATCGTGCCGGTCGGCGCGATCACCGATGTCTGGGCGTTGCGGAAGCCGTGCTCCTCGCCGAGCACCAGCGCCCGGTCCCAGGCGGTGCGGGCATGATCGATGAGGCGTGCATCGGGGCAGGCGGCGTGGTCGAGGGGCACTGGATTGGTGTTCAGCTTCTCATAGCCGTCGGCCTGGCCATGGGCGGCGCGGCGATGATTGCGAATGACCCGCAGCATGTCCTCGCGATTGTCTTCATAGCCGGGGAAGGCGCCCAGGAGCTTCGCCATCTCCGCCGACGTGGCGTAGGCGGTGCCGGTCATGATCGCAGTGATGGCGCCGCACAGCGCGCGCCCGGCGTCACTGTCATAGGCAATGCCCGAGGACATCAAAAGGCCGCCGATATTGGCGTAGCCGAGGCCCAGCGTGCGGTAGTGATAGGAGAGTTCGGCGATCTGCCGCGACGGGAACTGGGCCATCAGCACGGAAATTTCCAGAACGATGGTCCAAAGCCGGGTGGCGTGCTCGAACGCCTTGACGTCGAAACGCTTATCGGCGTCGCGGAACTGCAGGAGATTGAGCGAGGCCAGATTGCAGGCCGTGTCGTCGAGGAACATATATTCCGAGCACGGATTGGAGGCCCGGATCTCGCCGGAGGTCTTGCAGGTGTGCCAGTCGTTGATCGTAGTGTGATATTGCAGGCCCGGATCGGCGGAGGCCCAAGCGGCCTGGCCGATCGTTTCCCACAAATCGCGGGCCTGAACCGTTTTGGCGACCGCCCCGTTAGTGCGATTGGCGAGCGTCCATTCGCCGTCATCCTCGACAGCGCGCAGGAAATCATCGGTGACCCGCACCGAATTGTTGGAATTCTGGCCGGACACGGTCAGATAGGCGTCCGAATCCCAATCGGTGTCATAGGTGTCGAATTGCAGGTCCTTGTAGCCCTGCTTGGCGAATTCGATGACCCGGCGGATGTAGTTTTCGGGAACGAAGGCCTTCTTGGCGGTCCTGATTTCCCGCTTCAGGGCCGGATTCTTCTGCGGATCGAAGCAGTCATCGCCGGATCCCTCGCAGTTGACGCAGGCCTTCATGATCGCCGCCAGGTGCCGGGCACAGGTCTTGGAGCCGGTAACCAGGGCGGCGACTTTCTGCTCTTCCTTGACCTTCCAATTGATGTAGGTCTCGATGTCCGGGTGGTCGATATCCACCACCACCATCTTGGCGGCGCGGCGGGTCGTGCCGCCGGACTTGATGGCGCCGGCCGCCCGGTCGCCGATCTTTAAGAAGCTCATCAGGCCGGACGACTTGCCGCCGCCGGACAGGGGCTCGCCTTCGCCGCGCAGCCTGGAGAAATTGGAGCCGGTGCCGGAGCCATATTTGAACAGCCGGGCCTCCCGGGTCCACAGATCCATGATGCCGCTTTCATTGACCAGGTCGTCATTGACGGACTGGATGAAGCAGGCGTGAGGCTGTGGATGCTCGTAGGCCGTTTTCGACCGGGTCAGCTTGCCGGTGCGATAATCAACATAGAAATGGCCCTGGCTCGGTCCATCGATGCCATAGGCCCAGTGCAGACCGGTATTGAACCATTGGGGCGAATTCGGCGCCACTTTCTGGGTGGCGAGCATGTAGCGGATTTCATCAAAAAAGGCGCGGGCGTCGGTTTCCGAATCGAAGTAGCCGCCCTTCCATCCCCAATAGGTCCAGGTGCCGGCAAGGCGGTCGAAGACCTGGCGGGCGTCACGCTCGGAACCGGAGCGGACGCCTTCATCGAGGTCCTGCAGTGCCGCATCATCGGCCTCCGATCGCCATAGCCAGGAGGGGACGTCATTTTCCTCGACACGCTTCAGGCGGGCCGGAACGCCGGCCTTGCGGAAATATTTCTGTGCCAGGATGTCGCTGGCGACCTGGGAGAAGGCCGCCGGTACCTGAATGTCTTCCAGGCGGAAGACGATCGAGCCGTCCGGATTGCGGATTTCGCTCGTCGTCGTCCGGAATTCAATCTCGTCATAAGGCGACTGGTCAACAGAAGTGTACCGCCTTTCAACCCGCATGTATTCGACCCCCAATTTCCTTGGCGCAAGGCAACACGAAGCGTACCCGGCCTGACCGATATCCGGCTCCAGGTTCCGTCTGACGTGTCCTATGTTAACAAATCCGAGCCCGATGTTCTCGGTTATTTTGTGTTCAGTCTGATTGTGAATACTAAATATAGTATTACCAGACTGTTTGTTAGCAGGTCCCGTCAGTTATCCCCAGAGACACAAACGCTCGACCGCCGAATGCACGAGGTGCCAGTACTCGGCGCCGAATACTTATTACACGATGTCCATGAATCTGTCCGGATAACGACCCGAACGGTACCCTCATCCAACGCGACTCAGGCTAGTCTGACTCGTCGCGGAGCGTCAAGCTGTAGTAATTCGCGATCGGTGGATTGCTAAATGTTGTGCATGGAATGTGGACAATTCAAAACCAAGGTCCGGCAAAGGTTTGCGGCCATTACCGGCCCGGATGCGCAATAGGCGGCCTTTGAAAAAAAATTGTCGCGCCATTTCAAGCTCACCTTAACAACCGTGTGTCATCGTCTCGCTTGTTGGCAATCGGGACGAGCGGAGCGGTACCTATGATTCATCACGCGGCTTTCGGGCTGCCGGTCGAATCGTTCGATGTCGTGTTGGTGGAAGATTCCAAACCGATGCAGGCGATTCTACGGTCAATTCTGATGAGCGTGAAGGTTGGACGGGTGCGGGCGTTCGACAATGCGGTCGACGCGCTGGAATCGATGCTCATCGAGCCCCCCAATGTCATTATCACCGATTGGCGCATGGCACCGGTCAGCGGCTACAGGCTGATGCGGACGATTCGTCACCGCAGTTTGGAACCGTTGTGTTTCGTGCCGGTAATATTCATCACCGCTCATGGCACCAAGGCGCTGGTCGACAAGGTGATGCGCGGCGGCGCCCATTTCCTACTGGTCAAGCCTGTGGCCCCGGCAATCCTCTTGGCGCGGCTGCAATCCTTGTCCACGGACAATCGGCATTTTGAGCTCCTGGACAGTCATTACTACGGACTCACCGGTGCGGCGGAGACTTTCGGCCCGGCGGAGGACTTGCGGGAGAGGCGGGTCCGGCGTCAGGCGCTGCACCGGCACGCCGTGCAGCGCGCCGGTCAGTTCCAGAATCTGGTGGACAAGATCTTCAAGGGTGAGATCGATCTGGACACGGTGCTCGACGGCGATCCTTACGACGATATCGAGTTCCGGCCTGCCGCCGACGACGAAGAACCGCCACGGGAAGTTTTCGCCGGGGTCAAGGTCAACAAGGCGTCGTGACCGGTCAATATGGGCTGGACTTGCGATCGCCTTTGGGGGCATAGTCCGCGCACATTTTACGGTCCGCGCGGAAATCATGAAAACACTGCTCCTGGAGTTTTTTACCTGGTGGAACGGCCAGACCTGGGGAACCCGGTTCTTCACCTGGCGTAAGGGCGAATTCGTCGGCGAGGATGAGTTCGGCAATAAATATTACCGCGAGCGCAACGGCGACCGGCGTTGGGTGACCTATAACGGCCTTGCGGAAGCCAGTGCGATCCCGCCGGGCTGGCATGGCTGGATCCACTACCGCACCGATACGCCGCCGTCGGACGAGAGTTACGAGCCCAAGGACTGGCAGCAGCCCCATCGCCCGAACATGACCGGATCCGCGGCCGCCTATCGTCCCCAAGGGTCGATTCTGACGCCGGAGGAACGGCCGAAAGCGACCGGCGACTACGACGCCTGGACGCCCGGATCATAGCGACGGCGGCGTTTTCGCCATGACTCAAGATGCCGCTTCTTCCACAGAACAGACCTGGTCGGCCGACAGCTATGATCGCAATGTGCGATTCGTTTCGGAATTGGGGCAGGGGGTGGTCGACTGGCTGGCGCCGAAGCCCGGCGAGCGCATCCTCGACGTGGGATGCGGTGACGGTGTCCTGACCCGAAAACTCGTTGACTTGGGGGTCGACGTGGTCGGCGTCGATTCCAGTCCCGATTTCGTCAAGGCAGCGCAGGGTCTGGGCCTCGATGCCCGGCTGATGGACGGCGAGGCGCTGACCTTCGATGGCGAGTTCGACGCCGTGCTCTCAAACGCGGCACTTCACTGGATGAGGAATGCGGGCGCCGTGGCCGATGGCGTGTCCCGGGCGCTGAAACCGGGCGGCCGGTTCGTCGCCGAGTTTGGCGGACATACCAATGTGGCGGCGATCGTAACGGCCTTGCGCGCGGTCGGTCGGGCCCGCGGCGGTGATCCTGAGCTTTCAGATCCCTGGTATTTCCCGACCCCGGCGGAATATTCCGCAGTTCTGGAAGCGCATGGATTGACGGTCAGGCGCGCGATCCTGTTTCCCAGACCGATCCAGTTGCCGACCGACATGGCCGCCTGGCTGATGGTTTTCCGCGAGCCGTTTTTCCGCCAGTTCGGAGTCGAGGCCGACGACGCCTTGGCGGAGATGATCGCGCTTTTGAAACCGTCCCTATGCGATGAGAGTGGGGTGTGGACCGCCGATTACGTGCGCCTTCGCGTGGAGGCGCACAAGGTCAACCCCGCAGCCTAAGCGCGGCCGGCTCCACGTCGAAAGCGGCATCGAGCGCGCCGAGCCATTCACCGTCGGCCTCCAACAGAATGGGATCCACTGATTGGTCACCGACTGCCTCGGCGACAATGCGACGGCCGCGCAGGATGGTGATAGCGGGGTGGCCCTTGTGACGGCCGCCATAGACAAGGCGCAGGTCGCGCAGCAGAACGCCTCTTGACGCGCTGTGAATTATCACGATGTCCAGCGTGCCGTCATCGGGCTCGGCGTCGGGGGCGATCATCATGCCGCCGCCGAAAAAGCGGCCATTGGCGATAACGACCCCTGCGACTTCATGCGCCGTGGCGTTGCCGTCGTCGATCGCCAGTCGCACGCGCTGCCGGCGATAGCCCATCAATGCGCGGATGGTCGCCAGCAGGTAGACCGCCTTGCCCGGGAGAGGTCGATGTCCAGCGGTGGCGCCGATATGTTTCACGACCGTTCCGGACAGGCCGAAACTTGCGACATTTCCAAAATACCGACAGGTCGTCCGGCCGTCCGGATCGGTGAAGGTCACCCGACCGAGATCGATCTTGCGGACGGCGCCATTGACGATCCTGTCAATTGCCTCATCGACTGATCCGGCAAGACCCAGGCCGCGGGCGAAATCGGCGCCGGTTCCGGTCGGGATAACGGCAAGATCGGTGGTCCGGGATGCGTTGGCGCCGACGATGCCATTGATCGCCTCGTTGACCGTGCCGTCGCCGCCGACCGCGACAACCAGCGACGCACCGGCATCAGCGGCCTGCCGGACGAGGGCAATCCCATGACCGGGGCCGGTTGTATGAGCCTGATCGAAAGGACCGATATGGGCCCGCAGCCTGTCGGCGATATCCGGCCATCTTCTGCCGACTTTACCGTTGCCGGCCTTCGGATTGACGACAACGAATGTTTCCCGAGCGCCGGAATTCACGTACCACCTGCCTTTTGTATTTATCCGCATCTTGCCATAGCGACCGCGAACCTGACTAATCTTGGCTGGTCGGTGGTCGGGCGGCAGGTCCGCTCCGGGGCTTAATGAATGTCAACAGGCATCGGGCGCATTGCGCAATGACGGAAAGCCAGTTCAATCTGATGATCTATGCATGGATCGCGTTAGCCGTGGTGCTGGTGCCGGTGCAATTGGCGGTAACGGCGCCCTATGGCCGCCATCGCAGCGACAGGTGGGGACCGCGACTGGACAATCGGCTCGGCTGGATCATCATGGAGGCTGTATCGCCGGTGGTCCTGCTGATCGCGTTCTTCTCCGGCGATGGATCACCGCCCTGGGTGGTCTGGGTAATGATCGGCTTGTGGGTGACGCATTATGTCAATCGGTCCTTCATTTTTCCGCTTCGACTGAAGACCGCGGGCAAAACGATCCCGCTTGTCATTGTCGCCTCGGCCGTCGGTTTCAACGGAGTCAATGGCTGGACCAATGGCTTCTATCTCGGCTCCTCGTGGGCCGATTATCCCGCCGAATGGGCGAGTGACGGTCGGTTTGTAGCGGGCATGATCGTTTTTTTTATCGGAGCGGCGATCAATCTTCATGGCGACAGCCGGCTCCTCGCATTGCGGCAACCGGGCGGAGCCGACTACGTCATCCCGCGCGGCGGCCTGTTCGAATGGGTGTCGTGCCCCAATCATCTGGGCGAGATTATCGAATGGGCGGGCTTTGCGATTTTATGCTGGAACCTGCCCGCATTGGCCTTTGCCGTTTGGACAGCCGCAAACCTGGTGCCGCGCTCGATTGCTCACCACCGCTGGTATCGCAGGCAATTTACGGATTATCCGCCGGAACGCCGGGCGATAGTCCCATTCATACTATAAGGACATCATGCAATGCGTGTCGCGGTAACCGGAGCAACCGGCCATGTGGGGGCCAATGTGGTTCGTGCCCTGTTGGATGCTCAGATAGCCGTTCGAGCCTTGTGCCGGCCGAATGCAAGCCGGGCGGCGCTCGACGGGCTGCCCGTGGAGACCGTGACCGCGGACATATTGGAGCCCCCGAGCCTGAACGGGGTCTTTCGTGATTGCGATGCGGTCATCCATCTGGCGGCGGTCATTTCGGTGGCCGGCGATCCGGACAGTCTGGTTCGCCGTACCAATGTCGACGGGACGCGCAATGTCGCCGCGGCCTGTCTTGATGCGCGGGTGGGCAAGGTTGTCCATATCAGTTCCATCCATGCCTATGATCTGTCCGCTGCCGGTTCCCGTCTCGACGAAGATGGTCCGCGGCCCGGTCCGAACGCCTTCGCCTATGACCGGTCGAAGGTCGATGGCGAAGCGGCGGTCCGGGCGGCGATCAGTATGGGGCTCGACGCGGTGATCCTCAATCCGACCGGAGTTCTGGGGCCGCACGACTACCATGACTCTCTGGCCGGCCAAATGTTGCGCGACCTGTTCGCCAGCAAGCTGCCGGCCCTGGTGGACGGGGCCTTCGATTGGGTGGATGCGCGCGACCTGGCAGCGGCCATCATCGCGGCCATTGACCATGGCCGGACCGGCGAAAACTATCTGATAGCCGGTCACGGCGCCTCGATCTTCGAGTTGGCGGCCCTGTGCGCGCGGGCATCGGGAAAATCGGCGCCTCGTGTGGTCTTGCCGATCTGGACGGCGGTCTTGGGGTTGCCGTTTTTGCAGGCCTATGCACGGCTCAGCGGTCAGCGGCCACTTTACACCTACGAATCACTGATGATCCTGAAGCATGGGGACACAATGATCGCCGCCGATAAGGCGAAAACGGAACTCGGCTATGCACCGAGGCCGCTGGAGGAGACCGTCCGCGACGTCTATGCTTGGTGGCACGGGAGGGATTAGAGAACAATGAAGGCCCGGTCGATCGCCTTGTTGCTGGTCGCCGAAGTGGCGGCGATGTCGCTGTGGTTCGTGTCCGCTGCGATTTTGCCGGATATGGTGCGCGAGGCGGACTTGTCGCCATTCCGTCAGGCGGCCTTATCGAGCGGCGTGCAGGCCGGCTTCGTGATCGGTGCCCTGGCCTTTGCCATATTGGGTGTGGCCGACCGTTTCGATCCACGCCGTGTCTTTGCAATTTCAGCGGTTTGCGCGGGCCTGGCGAATGCCGTTCTTTTGATCACGCCGCCCGGCAGCCTTGTTGCCATAACGGCGCGGGTGGCCACGGGAGCGCTGCTAGCCGGGGTCTATCCGGTGGGCATGAAGATCGCGGTCGGCTGGGGCAAGGAGGATCGCGGCTTTCTGGTGGGTGCGTTGGTCGGCGCGCTGACGCTCGGATCGGGCGCGCCCTATCTGATCGCCTTCGCGGGCGGTACCGAATGGCGCCTGACGGTGATTGCCGCGTCACTGGCGGCCGCCTTTGCCGGTTTCGTCTGCCTTGCGGTCTCGCTCGGCCCGCATCACGGGATCGCCGCGCGTTTTGATCCGCGGGTCATCACCCAGGCGTGGACCAACCGGCAGGTGCGGCTCGCCTATGGCGGCTATCTCGGCCATATGTGGGAACTGTTCGCCATGTGGGCGTGGATCGCGGCGGCGACTGCGGCGTCCTACGCCGCCGCCATGCCGAGCGCGGACGCGGAGCAACTCGGCAAGATCACCGCCTTCACGGCGATCGGCGCCGGCGCCGTGTCATGTGCGGTGGCCGGCAAGATTGCCGACCGCATCGGCAAGGCGGAAGTGACTATCGCGGCGATGGCGTTGAGCGGTTCGGCGGCCGTGCTGACGGCGCTTACATTCGGTGGACCGGTATGGCTGACGTTCGTCATCGTGGTCATCTGGGGGATCACGATCATTCCGGATTCGGCACAATTCTCGGCCGTCGTCGCCGACGCGGCAGCGCCGGAGGAGGCGGGCAGCCTGATGACGTTTCAGACCGCACTCGGCTTCGCACTGACCTTCGTCACCGTGCAGGTGACGCCGGAATTGGCGGCTGCATTCGGCTGGCCGGTCGTCCTTGCCGGCATGGCGCTCGGCCCGGCCTTCGGCATTGCCTCCATGTGGGGCCTGCGGCGGCAGGCGGCGCGCCCCTGACGCCGAGCATGGTCCTAAGCGGGCCGGATCGCCTGGGAGGGAATACTCGTTTTTGCCGCCGAGTTGCGCATAGGCGCTCTCAGATAGTCGGAGACTTGCCCCATCGGCTTGCTGTCGCAGTGTCCGGCTTCGATAATAGAATGCGTAATCTGCGGCCATGACTGCGGATAAAAGTCGCGCCGGGGGAGGCGGGATTGGGGATAATCGCCGCCGATTACTTTAAAAAAGCGAATTAAATAGCTGAAACTAGGCAGTAAAAAAGTGACAACGACATATGTTTGATATTTGAAGTCGACCACGGGAATCGGGTACAATCCGACATCTGATTTCAGCGCTCTGGATTAGCATTTGACCGACGAAAATATCCCTTCGCCCGACGGCGATTTACCGTCGGATATCCGGCCGGTTTCGATCACCGATGAAATGAAGCGTTCCTATCTCGATTACGCCATGAGCGTGATCGTCAGCCGGGCGCTCCCTGATGTCCGCGACGGCCTGAAACCCGTGCATCGGCGCATCCTCTATACGATGCACGAAAACGGCCTCGACTGGAACAAGCCGTATAAGAAGTCAGCGCGCGTGGTCGGCGACGTGATGGGTAAATATCATCCCCATGGCGACACGGCGATCTATGACGCCCTGGTGCGCCTGGCGCAGGACTTCTCCATGCGCCTGCCGCTGATCGATGGGCAGGGCAATTTCGGGTCCGTCGATGGCGATCCCCCGGCGGCCATGCGCTACACCGAATGCAGGCGGGAAAAGGTCGCCCATTCCCTGCTCGACGATATCGACAAGGACACCGTCGATTTTCAGGAAAATTACGACGGATCGGAGACCGAACCCACCGTCCTGCCGGCCAAGGTGCCCAATCTTCTGGTCAACGGCGCCGGCGGTATCGCCGTCGGCATGGCCACCAATATTCCGCCGCACAATCTGGGTGAAGTGATCGATGCCTGCATGGCTTATATCGACGATCCGGCGATCGACCTGCCGGACTTGATGCAGATCGTGCCCGGTCCCGATTTTCCGACCGGCGGATTGATTCTGGGCCGCAGCGGCATCCGCTCCGCCTACGAGACCGGCCGCGGTTCGATCATCATGCGCGGCCGGGTGGCCACCGAAACCGTGCGCAAGGAACGCGAAGCGCTGGTCATTACGGAGATCCCCTATCAGGTCAACAAGGCGTCGATGATCGAAAAGATCGCCGATCTGGTGCGCGACAAGCGGATCGAGGGGATTTCCGACATCCGCGACGAATCCGACCGTCACGGCATGCGGGTCGTCATCGAATTGAAGCGCGATGCCGTCGCCGATGTCATCCTCAACCAGCTCTATCGGTTTTCGCCGCTGCAAACGTCCTTCGGCGCCAATATCGTGGCGCTGAATGCGGGTCGCCCGGAACAATTGACCCTGAAGGACATGATCCGGGCCTTTGTCGTCTTCCGCGAGGAGGTCGTCTCCCGGCGCACCAAGTTCCTTTTGAAGAAGGCTCGCGACCGCGCTCATATCCTGGTTGGCCTGGCGATCGCCGTTGCCAATATCGATGAGGTCATTCACCTGATCCGCCATGCGCCGGACCCGGCAACCGCCCGCGCCCAGTTGATGGAGCGCGACTGGCCGGCCCGCGATATGGCGCCCCTTGTCGCCTTGATCGATGATCCGCGCCACGGCATCTCCGAAGAGGGCACCTGCCGCCTGTCAGAGGAGCAGGCCCGCGCCATCCTCGATCTGCGCCTGCAACGCCTGACCGCGCTTGGCCGCGACGAGATCGGCGACGAACTCAATGGCCTTGGCGATCAGATTACCGATTATCTGGATATTCTGCGCTCAAGGGAACGGATCCAGGGGATCATCCGCGCTGAACTGACCGAGATGCGAGATGAGTTCGCCACCCCGCGGCGGACGGAGATTACCGAAGGCGGTCCGGATCTGGAGGATGAGGATCTCATCCAGCGCGAGGACATGGTGGTGACCGTGTCCCATGCCGGCTATATCAAGCGGGTGCCGCTCACCACCTATCGGGCACAACGACGCGGCGGCAAGGGCCGCGCCGGCATGTCGACCCGGGAAGAGGACTTCGTCACCCGCCTGTTCGTGGCCAGCACCCATGCGCCGGTTCTGTTCTTCTCCTCCCGCGGTATCGTCTACAAGATGAAGGTCTGGCGCCTGCCGCTGGCGGCGCCCCAAGCGCGCGGCAAGGCGTTGATCAATCTCCTGCCCCTGCAGCAGGGCGAACGGATCACCACCATCATGCCGCTGCCGGAGGAAGAAAGCGAATGGGAGCGCCTGGACGTGGTGTTCGCCACCACCCAGGGCACCGTCCGGCGCAACAAGCTGACCGATTTCGTTCAGGTCAACCGCAACGGCAAGATCGCCATGAAGCTGGACGAAGGCACCAGCATTGTCGGCGTCGAGACTTGCACCGACACTGACGATGTTCTGCTGACCACCGCCGCTGGTCAGTGTATCCGTTTCCCGGTGACCGATGTGCGCGTCTTTGCCAGCCGCGATTCCGTCGGTGTTCGCGGCATCAAGCTCGCCAAGGAGGACCGGGTGATCGCCATGAGCGTTCTGCGCCATTTCGAGGCGACACCGGCCGAGCGCAATGAATATCTCAAACTGCGCCGTGCCATTGCCGGTGAAACCGAGGACGAAGGCGAAGCCGAGGTTGATCTTGACGAAGCGGTGGAAGGCGAAGTGGAACTCGGCCAGGAACGCTATGCGCAAATGGGCGCGTCGGAGCAGTTCATTCTGACCGTTTCCCAAAACGGCTATGGCAAACGATCGTCGTCCTTCGACTACCGTATTTCCGGGCGCGGCGGCAAAGGCATTGCCGCCATGGCCAAAAGCGACCGAAACGGTCCGATCGTCGGCTCGTTTCCGGTCGAGGACATGGACCAAATCATGCTGGTGACCGATGGCGGCCAATTGATCCGCTGCCCGGTGGACGGCATTCGCGTCGCCGGCCGCGCCACGCAGGGGGTCATCATCTTCGATACCGCCGAGGACGAAAAGGTGGTCGCCGTGGAGCGCCTATCCGACGAGGAGGAGGATGAGGAGGACGGACCGGGAGAGGAGGGCGAAGATACGGATCCGTCCGATGATGGGGATGACGGACCCGCGGATCCATCTGAATGATATCGGCCTTGCGTTGGGAGACCGTTGTCCCCGTTGATCGATCACCCTCGTTCGAATATACCGTGTCGTTATAGGCTGGATTCACCATCGCCTTCGGCCGTCATCAACTCAGTTGATAGCATAGATTTCATCTCTGACTTTAGCGTTTGCGATGACGATTAGGTTTCGAGCGATTGCGATGATTGCTACGATTGGTTTTTTTCCTTTTGCGATGAGGTTTTGATATTTGGCTTTGAGGGTCTTGTTGTGTCGAATTGCGCTCAGGGCGGCCATGAACAGCGCCTTGCGCAGCTGTGGTCGTCCGCCGCGAACGGGTCGGTATCCGCGTCTGGTACCGCTGTCATTGGCGGCCGGTGCGAGGCCGGTGATGCTGGCGGCCTGTTTTCCGGTCATGTCGCCCAATTCGGGCATCAGGGCGATCAGCACGGCTGTGGTCTGCGGGCCGATGCCGGATATGGCACGCAAGACCTTGGCCTTGGCGCGGGTCCGGGCGTCCTGGTCGATCAGCCGGTCGATCTGGGTGTCGATGGTCTTGATCTGGCGTTTCAAGGTTGCCAGCAGCAACCGGCAGCTTTTGACGACCGCGGCATTGCCGGTCGGGGCGGCCAGGCGGTTTTTCTCCTGGGTTTGCATGTCGACCAGGTCGGCGCGGCGCTCCACCAGCGCCTTGAGGGCCAGTTGGTGGGCCGTGTGCGGCTGATAAAGGGCCAGATCGTGCCGTCTGTCGCGGCCGTAAAGGGCCAGCAGGCGGGCATCGATGGTGTCGGTCTTGGCGATCTGGCCGCAGGCGCGGGCAAAGCTCTTGACCCGGTAGGGATGGGCCCGGTGCACGGCAAAGCCGTGCGCCAGAAGAAGGTCGCAGGAAAGTCGCTCGAAGCCACCGGCCATATCGACGGTGATGAAGGCCTCGGCGAGCCGGTCACCGGCGGTCTGCACGAATGTCTTGATCGCACGGGCCGTGTTGGCGACCTGCCAGCGGTCACCGGTCTCGGCCAAGTGGATGTCGAGATGGGCCTTGGCGACGTCAATGCCGAAATGCCATTTGTCTTGGGATGCGCAACAGGTCATACTGATCAGGTCCTTCTGTTTTTAATTGTCTGCGGGCGTCACAGCCCCTTCAACTCATCAAACGGTGGGACCAAGGGATACAGGATCAGGATGACGACAGGCGTCAAAGCCTCATTCCCGCACGATCGCTGCATCCCGCGAGAGGCGGCGCGCGCCGCCTCTCGCAATCCGATAATAACAAAATTTCAACAGACAATTCCCGCGAAAGCGGGAATCTGGGGCCAAAACAAAGGCTTACATTTGCAGCCCTGGATTCCCGCGTTCGCGGGAATTGATGACAGTTTCACAATTTGTACCGAACCCGATTGATTGGGGCTCGCTCTATATATCCGCGAAATCGCCGCTTCTGCCGTGGCCGTCGGCGAAGCGCCCGGCGCCGGCTGCGCCTTCCTGTTCGAAGGTGACGCGGCTTTGCCATTCGATTTTGAGGCCGTCATGCAGCGGCGTTCCGAAGCCGCGTTTGGCGGCTTGGAAGTCGGCGCGCATGCAGGCTTGCGGGAAACGGGCGATTTCGCGGGCGAGATCTTCGGCGATGCGTCGCGCCGTACCGTCCTCGACCACCCGTTCGCACAAACCAATTTGATGGCATTCGCTGGCCTCCACCTTGCGGCCGGTGAGGATCAGGTCCATGGCGCGGCCTTGGCCGACCAGGCGCGGTAATCGCTGGGTGCCGCCATCGATCAGCGGTACGCCCCAACGACGGCAATAGACGCCCATATAGGCGCTTTGCTCCATCACCCGCATATCCGCCCAAAGGGCAAGCTCCATTCCGCCGGCGACCGCCGGCCCGGCAATCGCCGCGATAACCGGTTTCGAAAGCGACAGCCGGCTCACGCCCATCGGCGCGATCGGGATCTCATCGCCGCGGCCGCCGGTCCAATCGGCCGGGATGTCGGCATCGCCCAGGATATTGGCGACACCTTGCAGGGTGCTTGCATATTTCAGGTCGTAGCCGGCGCAGAAGGCACCATCCGCACCACACAAGATTGCCACGCGCTGATCGGGGTCGTCATCGAAGGCGATGAAGGCCTCATAAAGCGCGGCCGCGGCGTCGGGATTGACGGCGTTGCGCATATGAGGCCGGTTCAAGATGACGGTCGTGATCGGGCCGGATGTTTCGACGAGAACGGATTGCGTCTCCATTGCGCGTTATCTCCTATCTTCGGAATTCGACGTCTCGTCAGGACCCTATCCGACCCGTTGGGCGGTTTCCATTTCCTCCGATAGTTCCAGCCAGACTTCTTCAACAGCGGCAAGCCGGCGCTCTGACTGGGCGCGCTCGCGGGACAGGTCCGCGGCCTTGTCCGGATCGTTGGTGAACAGAGCGCCGTCGGCAAGGGCGGCATCCAGTTTGTCCATGGTCGCCTGCAGGCGTTTCATGTCCTGCTCGGCGGCCTGGATCTTCTTGCGCAGGGGCGCAAGTTTCTGACGCGCCTCGGCAGCCTGGCGCCGGCGCGCCCGGGCCGAGTTATCGCTTCTTTGGGACGTGGCCGATTTTTTCTTGTCACCGTTTTCGGCGCTCAAAACCGCCTTTCGATAATCGCCGAGATCGCCGTCAAAGGGCTTGATCGTCCCCTCGGCGACCAGCCACAGGCGGTCGACGCAGGCTTCAAGAAGATGCCGGTCGTGGGAGATCAGCACTACGGCGCCGCGAAAATCGTTGAGCGCCTGGATCAGGGCGTCGCGGCTGTCGACATCGAGGTGGTTGGTCGGTTCGTCCAGGATCATCAGATGCGGGGCGGCCAGCGTCGTAATCCCCATCATCAGCCGCGCCTTTTCGCCGCCACTCAAAAGTCGCGCCGCAAGGTCCATGCGGTCGGACGGCAGGCCGATCATGTCCACCTTGGCGCGGATGGCCGCTTCCGGCGCATCGGGCATCAACCGGCGAATATGATCGAAGGCGCTGTCGCCAGGGACCAACTCCTCCAATTGGTGCTGGGCGAAATAGGCCACATTCAGCTTGTTGGCGCGGGTGGTGTCGCCTGAAAAGGCCGGAAGCTTGCCGCTCAGCAATTTGGCGAAGGTCGACTTGCCGTTGCCGTTCTGGCCGAGCAGGCCGATGCGGTCGTCGTTGTCGATGCGCAGGGAGAGGTTTTTCAGCACCGGGCGATCGGGATCGTAGCCGGTGGCGACTTTATCAAGCGCCAGGATCGGCGGGGCAAGCGGGCGTTCCGGGCTTGCAAAGCGAAACGGCCTGACGGAACTGTCCATCAGGCCGGTCACCGGCTGCAAGCGGGCCAATGCCTTCAGCCGCGACTGGGCCTGCCGCGCCTTGCTGGCCTTGTAGCGGAACCGGTCGACGAAGGCCTGCATATGTTTGCGCTGGGCAACCTGTTTTTGTTGAATCTTTTCAAGCAGCACCAGCTTTTCCTGACGCTGCCGGTCGAACTGGTCATAGCCGCCGGAATAGGAGGTCAGCCCCTGGCGATCGAGATGGACGATCCCTGATACGGCGGTGTTCAGGAGATCGCGATCGTGGGAGATGATGATGATGGTGTGGCGGTAGCGGGCGAGATAGGTCTCCAGCCACAAGGTGCCTTCCAGGTCGAGATAGTTGGTGGGTTCGTCGAGCAGCAACAGGTCCGGTTCGGCGAACAACACGGCGGCGAGCGCGATGCGCATGCGCCAGCCGCCGGAAAAGTCGGCGCAGGGGCGCTGGTGCTCGCTTGCCGCGAAGCCGAGCCCCTGGAGAATGCGCGCGGCGCGGGCCTCCGCGGAATGGGCGTCGATATCAGTCAGCCTGGTGTGGATCTCGGCAATGCGGATCGGATCATCAGCGGTTTCCAGTTCCGCCAGCAGCGCGGTGCGTTCCCGATCGGCCTGCAGCACGACGGACAGGATCGGCTGCCCGGTTCCCGGCGCCTCCTGGGCCACCTGGCCGATCCGGGCACCGTGTTTTAGCTCGACGGATCCCGATTCCGGAGTGAGCACCCCGTCGATCAGCTTGAACAGGGTCGTTTTGCCCGATCCATTGCGGCCGACCAGGCCGAGCTTGGCACCGTCGGGAACCTGCAAGGACGCGTCTTCGAAGAGCAGCCTGTCGCCGATCCGAAATGTCAGGTTTTTGATCCGCAGCATGGCCGCTGCTTGTGCCGCGAAACGGCGCCGGCGGCAAGGGCGAAATGGCGGGTCCTAACGCGTGTCGCGGTAAAATGGTTTCACAAGTCACACCACATAGTCATTCCCGCGCAAGCGGGAAGACTAATTCATCGTTCATAGTGAACCCGATTGAACGCAACGGCCATTAATTGGATGCAATGGACGGCAACTGGTTCAATCGCGCGGCGACCGGGTCGGCGGCCATGCCGATGCCGGTTTCGCGCTGGAAATGGATCAATTCGATTTCCGCCGGTTCACGTCCGAGTTGGGCGAGCAGGGTCTTGACCTGGCCGCGCAGTTCCGCCTGCTGGTTGAAGAAGTGGGCGATTGCGGAGCCAAGCGGCTGTTCCATGATCAGTGGCTTCTGGATGGTCCGGTAGAGGATCGTGGAGGCGAGGACGTCTTCGTCCACCAGATCGACGAAGGAAATGATGCGTTCGTCGAGAACGGCTCGGGCGGCGGAAAAATCGCTCAGAAGGTTGAACGGAATGTCATCGAAGGCATAGGGCGGATCGCCCTCGCCGGTGAAGCGGTGCAGCCAAACGACGTCGGCAATGTATTGATGGTTGAGTGTGCCGTTGACCGAACCGTACATGCCTTTGAGGTTGCGATGGTATTCGTCAGCCGAGAGCTCCCGGCAGCCGGCGAGCAGCAGTCTGTTGGCCCATCGGTTATAGGCGGCGAACATCTGATAGTGGGCCTTCATGGCGGCGCTCCGACGGCTTTTGAACAGTCTGAGCGGTAATATCGGCCGAATTGGCACCACCGTCCTTGAGGAGGATCAAGGCTGGTATGAGGGATTGGGTGATGGTCATAAACAGGCTCTAATTGCGGATTGCGCATCGGACGGTCTGCGCCTGAAATGTACGGCCGATCATGACTTGATAGTCGATTGTATATCGTGCGCAATTCATTTTTCAGAATTGCGCACGATATTATTTGAAATTCATAGATTATTCCTGCACGTGTTTTATTCGACTACATAAGCATTATTACTGATAGTAGTAATAGCCAAAATTTCTGTAATATTGCTAGCCAAGCCGCGAATATTCCGATTGTGTTTCAAATATAGGAGGGATGATATGTCTAAAACCATTTCGGGAGTCCTGGGCCTTTTTTTGGTATGCCTCTTGGCATTTTCTGGCGAGGCTTATGCAATTTGCCAGATCACCGGCCAAATTGTTAGTGTCAATATCTATTCGGGCAATTCAGGATACGTCTACATAAGAGATTCGCCGCTCGATGATCACTTTTATCTGGGATACACGACCGATCAGGGATTCCTTGACTCTGGATTAACAGCTGGAAGGCGGGAAGTCGATGTCAGGGGTGATGCGGCTAACTGCCCGGTATCAGGAACCAACCGGTCGATCGGCACTGTTACCTTTTTATTCGTATATCAATAAAGGCCGGTGGACCGCTTGTTGAATTGTTCCCTATCCGGCAACTGCGCCGGGAGCAATGAAGATCAAATTCGGTATTACCTGGAGACATCTTGTGAAAGCCCACCATATGACCGCCATTGCGGTAGGACTAACGTTGTTTGCGCCGGCCGTGGCTGACGCCGCCTGTGTTCAATCTGGCACGGTCATTCGCGTATTGATGCGCGATGCCAGCGACGGCAACAAAAAACATGTGATAAAGTTGCGAAGGAGCCACCGCAGCGACTTTCACTATTCAGCGTCGACCACCGATGACCACATCGCACTGGCGGCCATGACACTCCATGCAGCGGGTATTCGTGTCGAAATCAAAGGGAGCAAATCAAGCTGTCCGACGACGGGAAGTTCTCGATCGATGGGGCAAATCAACTACCTCAAGGCTTCACCGTAAGGTCGGTTGATTACAAGCAGCGTGCCATTGGGGCAGCGCCTAAACGACTAGGAAATACTGATAAATATCAGCTTGGCCTATTGCCTGCCTGGACCGATCTTTGGATAAGACCGCCGCAGGTTACCAGCGTCTACCGGCACGCCAATATGACGTCCGATGCGGTTCGCATCGATGCATTGTGATGCGGCCTTTTACCGTCTGGTATTCTTTTTCGCGCCGGGCAGAAGACCTTCCCGTTGCGCCAGCTTGCGTGCCGCCTTGCGGGCGCGGCGGATCGCTTCGGCTTTTTCCCGGGCCTTTTTCTCGGACGGTTTTTCGTAGGCGCGCCTTGCCTTCATCTCACGGAAGACGCCCTCCCGTTGCATTTTCTTTTTCAACACCCTGAGGGCTTGATCGACGTTGTTGTCGCGTACGAGGACCTGCAATGTCTTTCCTGTCACATGCGTGCGTCGCTTGCTTGGTTGCGGTCGCAGGCGGTCATGGGCATGCCGGTTGGCAGACCTATCAAGCCGGCATCATACCAAATATCCCGTCAAATGCATCTGCCGACGTGATTATAGCGATAATCGGACGATGCGCAAAATGGCCGGTATTACCAAAAGCGACGAATGACTCGATATGGTTGTATCTGATTTCGTCCTGTCCGGTTCCTTGGTGTCGGTTCACCACGAAGGCAACACCACATCAACGACGAAAGCCGCGGATCCTTTGGCGGTCCGCGGCCCTTGTCTTCAACCGGAGCGGCCTGATCGCCGCCAAGCACTAGACGATTTCGATCGCCGAAACGGCGGTTTTACCGTTGCGCGGATCGACCTGGGTGTCGAAAGAGACCTTCTGTCCCTCACGCAAGCCGGATATGCCGGCGCGTTCCAGCGCCGAAATGTGGACAAAGACGTCCTTTTGCCCGCCGTCCGGCTCAATGAAGCCAAAGCCTTTTTGTTCGTTGAAGAATTTTACTGTGCCCGTAATCATGGTGATTTCCTTTCGCTAACGGATTGCACGTGCGGCCCGGCGCACGTAAAGACGCGGCCGGAACCCTGGTCGTCGAATTTGAAGAAGAACTTGACACGTGCGCTAGCGTCAGGGACGAGCGGAGACACCTAGTCATTCGGCAAATTACGATGAACGGGACATAGGTGGCATGTCCGGCATAGTCAAGCCGATGGTCCGATATAAATACGGACGGGCTCCCGGCAGGAGCGGCAGGACCGCCCAGGCGAGCCTTGCGGCGGCCGCGGCGGACGGTTATATAGCGCGCCGACACCTATCCCCCCGACAAACCTGTCAAAAAGGATGAAGATCAGATGGCGATCGAACGCACGTTTTCGATGATCAAACCGGACGCCACCGCCCGCAATATTACCGGCCGCATCATCAGCCGTTTCGAGACCGCCGGTCTGCGCGTCGTGGCACAAAAGCGCATCTGGATGAGCCGCAAGCAGGCGGAAGGTTTCTATGCCGTGCACAAGGAGCGGCCGTTCTTTGATGAATTGTGCGACTTCATGTCGTCAGGTCCGACCGTCGTGCAGGTACTGGAGGGCGAAAACGCCATAGCCAAGAACCGGGACGTGATGGGTGCCACCAATCCGGCGGAAGCCGACGAGGGCACGATCCGCAAGGATTTCGCCCTGTCGATCGGCGAGAACAGCGTGCATGGGTCCGATGCGCCGGAGACGGCTGCCGAAGAGATCGCCTATTTCTTTTCCGAGACCGAAATCGTCGGATAGAGGCAGCCGGTCAATCCCGTCCCGGACCGTCCGGTGCGGGATATTTTCTAAATCCGCTCCGCGCCCTATTGTGGTCGGTCAAGGGTCCGCGACTGGATCGGGGAGGGGATCATCGGCCGCATTGTGTCGTTCGTACTGGTTTTGCTGGCAGCCTGTCTCCCGCCGCCGGCCGCATCGCAGGGCGGACCGCGGCCGGTGTCACTGGAACTGGTGCTGGCGATCGATGTTTCGGCGAGCGTCAATTCGGCCGAATTCAACCTGCAGATTCAGGGGATCGCCCAGGCATTCCGCCGTCCCGACATCATCCAACTCATCGAACTGCATCCGGGCGGTGTCGCGGTGGCCGTGGCGCAGTGGAGCGAATGGGCGGTCACCGAGGAGCCGAGCCCGTGGTACCTGGTCACCGATGCGCCGTCGGCGGACCGGTTCGCGCGGGCGGTGGGAACTCTTCCGCGCTATCCGGTCGGCCATTTCACGGCGATCGGCCACGCCGTCGACTTTGCCCTGGAGATGTTGGAAACCAACGCCTATCACGGCCGGCTGCGCAAGATCGACGTGTCTGGCGACGGGCGCAGCAATGCCGGTCACGGACCGGATGTGGCGCGCGACCGGGCGGTGGGGCGCGGCGTGATCATCAGCGGCCTGGCGATTTTGACCGATGATCCGGGACTGACGGACTATTATCGGGAGCAGGTGATCGGCGGTCCGGCGGCCTTCGTCATCAGCACCCGGACCTACGACGATTTCGCCACCGCCATGGCCAAGAAGCTGGTACGGGAACTGACTATCTTCACGGCCGCCGGAGAGGGAGCGCGGCAGTGATGCGCCGCGCGGGAGCTTTACCGGCCGGCTTGCACCAGGTCGGCGAAGGCGGTTTCCCTCTTCTCCGTCTTGCTCTTGAATGCCGACATCAGATCCTGCGGGCGCGGCATGCCGCCATTCCGGGGCGCGAACTGATCGAGCACGTCGGTCACAAACGGGTAAAGTGCGACATCGGGGGCCTGTGGATATTAATCCTGGCCAACAAATTGTTGCCCCGTGGACCGCATTTACCCGTCGCAATCTTGACAGTTGCGCCGCATTTATTGACTTTCCAAGTCTCCCGAGTACTGCAAGGGTAATCCGATGAACAGCCCGGTCCATACCACCACAGCATTTTCGGTCTGTCCCCATGATTGTCCGTCGACCTGCGCCCTGGAGGTCGAAGTCGTGGATAACAAAAGCATCGGTCGCGTGCGTGGCGCCAAGGACAATAGCTATACGGCCGGCGTGGTCTGCGCCAAGGTCGGGCGCTACTCGGAGCGGGTTCACCATGAGGACCGGCTGCTCTATCCGTTGCGCCGGTCCGGCCGCAAGGGATGCGGCAATTGGGAGCGTGTCAATTGGGATGACGCGCTGGACATGGTCGCGGAAGCCTTTTTACGGGCCGAGCAGCGCTTTGGATCGCAGACAATCTGGCCTTACCGCTATGCCGGCACGATGGGCCACGTGCAGCGCGACGGGCTTGCGCGGCTGACAAACACCAAGCGCTATTCGCGGCAGCACGACACATTTTGCACCAATATGGCCTGGACCGGCATTGTCGCGGGAACCGGAAAACTCGCCGGGCCGGATCCGCGGGAGATCACCAAGTCCGATCTGGTGGTGATCTGGGGCACCAATCCGGTCAATACGCAGGTCAATGTAATGACCCACGCGGTGCAGGCCCGCAAGGAGCGCGGGGCCAAAATCGTCGCCGTCGACATCTATCAAAACGGCACCATGGAGCAGGCCGACCTGGCGCTTTGCCTGAGGCCGGGGACCGACGGGGCGCTGGCCTGCGCCGTGATGCACATCCTGTTCCGCGATGATCTGGCCGATCGCGACTATCTGGCGAAATATGCCGATTGTCCGGAGGAGTTGGAGGCGCATCTGCAATCGCGGACGCCGCAATGGGCATCCGAAATTACCGGCCTGCCGGTCTCGGAGATCGAAGAATTCGCGGCCTTGATCGGCGCCAATAAGCGCGCCTTTTTCCGCCTCGGTTATGGCTTCACGCGCAGCCGCAACGGCGCCGTCAACATGCATGCGGCCTTGTGCATACCGACCGTCATCGGGGCGTGGCAATATGAGGGTGGCGGCGGCTTCCATTCCAATTCGGGCATCTATCACCTGAACAAGACGATGGTCGAAGCGCTCGACGTCCTCGACCCGTCGGTGCGCTATCTCGACCAATCGCAGATCGGTCCGATACTGACCGGCGACAAGACGGCATTGAAGGACGGTCCGCAGGTTACCGGGCTACTCGTTCAGAACACCAATCCGGTGTCCGTGGCGCCGCGCCAGGAACTCGTGAAAGAAGGCTTCGCGCGCGGCAACCTGTTTACCTGCGTGCATGAACAATTCATGACCGAGACGGCGGCGATGGCCGACGTGGTGCTGCCGGCGACCATGTTCGTGGAGCACGACGATATCTATACCGGCGGCGGTCATCAGCACCTGGTGTTCGGTCCGAAACTGATCGACCCGCCCGGCGAATGCCGGAGCAACCATTTCGTGCATTGCGAATTGGCGAAACGGCTCGGTGTCGACCATCCCGGCTTTCATATGAGCGAGCGGGAGCATATCGACTGGATGCTGCAGAATTCCGGATGGGGCGACCTGGAGGAGTTTGAACGGAACCGGTGGATCGACTGCCAGCCGGACTTCAACAAGGCGCACTATATCGACGGTTTCAAATGGCCGGACGGCAAGTTCCGCTTCAAGGTCGACTGGGCGGCGCTGGATGCGCCGAATTCGCCGCCGGACAAACGGGCGCTCGGGCCGGCTGAGCAGATGCCGCAATTGCCCGACTATTGGGCGGTGACCAAGGAGGCGGATGCCGATCATCCGTTCCGGCTCGCCACCTCGCCGTCGCGGTCGTTCCTCAATTCAACGTTTAACGAAACACCAAGCGGGCGGGCGCGGGAGGGGCAGCCGACGGTGATGATCCATCCCGACGATGCCGCGGAAGCCGGAATTTCGGACGGCCAGAAAGTGCGCATGGGCAACCGGTTCGGTGAAATCGTGCTGCATGCGGAATTCTATGCCGGTGTGCGGCGGGGCGTTTTGATCTCGGAAGGCATCTGGCCGAATTGCGCCTTCGAGGATGGGCGCGGTATCAACACGCTGACCGGCGCCGATTCGGTCGCCCCGACCGGCGGCGCGGCGTTCCACGACAATCACGTCTGGCTGCGGCCGGCCGACGGTCGGCAACCGTGATGCGGTGGGTAGAGCAGGTGGGCCGGCCGGTGGGCCGGTCACTTTTCGGCGCGGTATTGTGTCTTGGCATATCGGGGATGATGGCCGCGCAGGCGGAGACACTGACCCGGGAACAGGTGCGGCTACGGCTGCTCGATCATTGCGTCTACGATCAGACCCGCCTCAGGCATGATCCGGACACCCTGGTCAAACGCTGCCAATGCGCATCCAAAACGGCCTCCGACCGATTGCAGGACGGCGAATTGGTCACGCCCACATGGTCGGATGACCGGATTACGGATATCCAAAAATCAGCGATGCGGACGGCGTTGCGCGGTTGCGATTGAGGATTTTTTCCGAATACTCAATAGGCCCTAAATGATGACGCCCGGTGCGCGGACGATCAGGCAGTTGCGGATGTGCCAGCTGCCGCCGTCACTTTTGGTGACCATCAACGCCGCCCACCACAACCGGCCCATGCGGTCGGTCACATAGACATATTGCACCGGCCGATCCGGATTGAGGGCGCTCAGGCCGTCCATGCGCACGCCCTTGGCGATGGTGAACGGGCCGTGCAGGACCGAAAATACCTTCAACATATGGCCGGCATTCCTGAACTTGGCTCTAAGTTCCGGTGCCGCCAACTGATAGAGGATATCGGCGTTGCGCGATGAGAGTGCGGCGACATGGGCTCGGGCAATGAAAGAGATCTCGCGCCGGTCGGCGTCGTTGAGGCTGGTAACCTGTTCGGCAGGATCCTCCGGCAAGGCGATTTTTTGTGCCGGGTCGGCGAGTGTCGCCGTGTTGAGCACGATACCCATCGTCAAGGCCATGGCGGCCGTCGTGATGGAATTAATCATTGTCCGGTACATGATGCACCTCCTTGCCCGTCAAGGCCTTGGTGTGTTGTTCTCCTCTTCTGCGCTTCCTCTCCAGCCCTTCGGCCGTGTGATACAGGTGGGGTTGCTCGGCGGCCCTACCAAGACACGTCCCTGTGACGCGCATCACAATGTTGTTGATTTGTTCTTGCCTAGACCGCGAAAGACGACGTCAATGCGGGATCAATTGTTTCAGAAATTAGATTAGAAAATACGTATAAATAGCTAATGTTAATGACTTATAGACGCCACAAGGTGATCTGGCTTGGGATTGCCGACCGGTCGAGCGTTCCCGAAAGGTCGGCCACCAGGGTCCGGCCGGATTTCAGGTATCCCGATACCGTCGCCCAGGGATCATTGGCCAGAAACCGGGAATGCGGCACGGCCAGAATGGCGGCATCGGCGGCCATGGGCGACATCGGATCGCACAGGGCGATACCGTATTCGGCCATGACCTGGCCGGTATCGGCGATCGGATCATAGACGTCTATATCGGCCCCGAACCTGCCGATTTCCGCAATCAGGTCGATGACTTTGGAATTGCGGGTATCGGGCACATCGGCCTTGTAGGTGAGGCCCAAAATCGCGATGCGCAGCGGGTGGGCGAGATGCAGGCGCACACATTCCTGGATCACCCGGGTGGCGATGAAGGCGGGCATGGATTCATTGGTGCCGCGGCCGGCCAGGACGACCTGCGGCGTGAAGCCGATTTCGTGGGCCTTGTGGGTCAGGTAATAGGGGTCGACGCCGATGCAATGACCGCCGACCAGGCCCGGCGCGAAGGGCAGGAAGTTCCACTTGGTCGCCGCGGCGTCGAGGACGTCACGGGTGTCGATTTCCAGGTCATGAAACAGCATCGCCAATTCATTCATCAGGGCGATGTTCAGGTCGCGCTGGGTGTTCTCAATCACCTTGGCGGCCTCGGCGACGCGGATGCTCGGGGCAATGTGGATCGGTGCGTCGATCGCCGATCCGTAGAGCGCGGCAAGTGTCTGTGTCGCCGCCGGGGAACTGCCGGAGACGATCTTCGTGATGGTCTGGAACCGGTTTGCCGCGTCGCCCGGATTGATGCGTTCCGGCGAATAGCCGATTTCGAAATCGGTGCCGAGTGACAATCCGGACCCGGCCTCCAGGATCGGCGCCATCATGGCTTCGGTGGCGGTCGGGAAGACGGTCGATTCCAGGACCACGATATCACCGGACTTCAGAACCGCGCCGATGGTCGTGGCCGCCTCGGTGAGGGCGGACAGGTCGGGCCGCTTGGCGGCGTCGACCGGTGTCGGGACGGCGATGATATGGATTGTGGCTTCCGACAACGCCGCCTTGTCGCAGGTAAAGGTCAGGCCGGCAATGTCCATGTCCTCAGGGGCGACCGATCGGGTCCGGTCCGTGCCGGCCCGCAATTCGGCGATCCGGCCGGCGTCGCTGTCGAAGCCGATCACCCGATGGCCGGCGGCCGCCAAGGCCGTTGCCACCGGCAGGCCGACATAGCCGAGCCCGGTCACCGATACGGTCATCAGGGGCGCGGAAGTATCAGACGTCATAATAATCCCGATACCAGTTGACGAAGGCAGTGACGCCGTCGCGGACGCTGGTCGCCGGGCGATAGCCGTGATCGCGCTGCAGGTCGCCGACATCGGCCCAGGTTTTCGGCACGTCGCCGGGCTGCATTGGGAGGAACTGCTTCTTCGCCTGGCGCCCGAGCGCCCGCTCCAGTTCCTCGATATAGGTCATCAGCGGCACCGGGTCGGCATTGCCGATATTGTAGATGCGGTATGGCCCGGTGGGCGAGGTGGCCGGATCGGGATCGTCGGCTGACCAATCGGGATTCGGTTCAGGCGGCGTGTCACAGATGCGCACGACGGCCTCGGCGATATCATCGATGAAGGTGAAGTCGCGCACCATGTCGCCCTTGTTGAAGATCGGGATTGGTTCGTCGGCCAAGATCGCCTTGGTGAATTTGAAAAGCGCCATATCCGGCCGGCCCCAAGGGCCATAAACGGTGAAAAACCGCAATCCGGTGGCCGGGACATTGAACAGATGAGCATAAGAATGGGCCATCATCTCGTTGGCCTTCTTGCTTGCCGAATAGAGCGAGATCGGATGTTCGGTCGCCGCGTGCTCTGAAAACGGCATGGCGCCATTGAGGCCATAGACGGACGAGGTCGACGCATAGACAAGGTGCCGGACCGGGTGGTGCCGACAGGCCTCCAGGACCGACAGGAAGCCGGACATATTAGCCGTCACATAGGCATGGGGATCTTCCAGGCTGTAGCGCACGCCGGCCTGGGCGGCCAGATTGACGACCACATCCGGCCGGTGCTCGGCGAACAGAGCCATCAGCCGCGGCGCGTCCTCGATGCCCTGTTCGGCGAACTCGAAGCCATCGAAATTGCGCAGCAGATCGAGGCGCGCTTCCTTCAGCGCCGGATCGTAATAGGCATTGAGATTGTCGACGCCGATGACCCGGTCGCCGGCCTGCAGCAGGCGGCTTGCGGTGTGAAAGCCGATAAAGCCGGCGGCACCGGTAACCAGGACTGTAAGCGGCATGGATCCTCCGGGATTAAAGCATCGCGGCGAGTTCGGACCGCAACTCGTCGGCCAGGTCGGCGCGCTTGAGCGCATAGGCCACATTGGCGGCCAGGAAGCCGACTTTCGAGCCGCAATCGTAGGTCCTGCCGTCGAACTTGACCCCGGTGAAGCGCTGTTCGCCCATCAGCGTTTTCATGGCGTCGGTCAATTGGATCTCGCCGCCGGCGCCGGTCGCCTGGTTTTCAAGAAGGCTGAATATCTCCGGCTGTAGAATGTAGCGCCCGGTGATGAACAGGTTCGACGGTGCCACCTCGGGTTTCGGCTTTTCGACCATGTCGGTCACCCGGAACACCGTTTCAGTGCCGTCGCCGATTTCGACGATGCCGTAGCTTTCGGTCTGGTTAGCGTCGACCTCCTCGACCGCGATCACATTGCCGCCGTGTTCGTCATACGCATCGATCATTTGTTTGAGACAGCCGGGTTCGGCCATATGCAACATATCCGGCAACAGGACGGCGAAGGGTTCATTGCCGACAATGTCGCGGGCGCACCAGACCGCATGGCCGAGACCGAGCGGCTCCTGTTGGCGGGTGAAACTGGTGGCGCCGGCCTTGGGCCGTGATGCCTCCACGATTTTCAATGCGTTGGTCTTGCCGCGCATTTCCAAAGTGGCTTCCAATTCATAGGCGCGATCGAAATGGTCCGCGATGACCCCCTTGTTGCGCCCGGTGACGAAGACGATGTGCTCGATCCCAGCCTCGAAAGCCTCGTCGGCTATATATTCAACCACCGGCCTGTCGACGATGGTCAGCATTTCCTTGGGAATCGCCTTGGTTGCGGGTAAAAATCGGGTGCCTAAACCGGCAACCGGAAGGACGGCTTTGCGAATTGGTGCGTTCATGGTCGGCCCGTTTGTTTGGAAATTCTTTGTCGCACGTCAGACATAATGCTTAGGGCCTGTTGATATTCATGATTGCGGCGCCGGCGTGGCCCCTTTCGCTCCTGGCTAGGCATGAAATGCGCGGTAGTGCCGGCCACTTCAAGCATTTCATAACAATCCCCGCTTTCGCGGGGACAGGCTCGGGCGAAAGGGGCCGCGTCCCGTAGGGATTTGCCCAGATTTTCCCAGTTACGGCCCATTCGTCGTCGAATATGCGCTGCATGTCCTTCCTCCTCATAGACCGAAACTGAACAAATCTGGGCAAACCGGCACCACAATCATGAATGTCAACAGGCCCTAGGTAACGGTGCTTTCGATACTGGACATGACAGCGATTTGCAATCGGGGTCGTTGCCGCATTTTTTTGTCGAGAATCAGACAACGTTATGCGAAATAGTCGCGGGACGGGACCGATGCGTGGCATTCGATATTGTAAATACGTGGTGAAATTTCTCACGGTCCCAAATAGCGGGAAATAGGTATGGCAGTGCTAGTTACCGGTGGCGCCGGTTATATCGGCTCTCACATGGTCTGGACTCTGGTTGAAGCCGGAGAGGATGTGGTGGTGCTCGACAATCTGTCGACCGGGTTCGACTGGGCGATTGCGGCCAAAGCCGATCTCGTGACAGGCGATGTGGGCGACGAGGCGCTGCTTGACGACTTGATGACCAAGCGCGGCATCGATGCGGTCATCCACTTTGCCGGATCGGTGGTGGTGCCGGAATCGGTCGCCGATCCGCTCGGTTATTATCTCAACAACACCGTCAATTCGCGGGCCTTGATCGCAGGCGCGGTGCGCAACGGGGTCAAACATTTCATTTTCTCCTCGACCGCCGCCGTCTACGGCGATCCGGACACGGTGCCCGTTGATGAGAACGCGCCACTGAGGCCGCTGTCGCCCTATGGCACCTCGAAGCTGATGACCGAGTTGATGCTCGCCGATACGGCAAAGGCCCATGATTTTCGCTATGGCGCACTTCGCTATTTCAACGTGGCCGGCGCCGATCCGGAAGGGCGGACCGGGCAATCGACCAAGAATGCCACACACCTGATCAAGGTGGCTTGCGAGGCGGCGCTGGACAAACGACACTATTTGAGCGTTTACGGAACCGATTACGACACGCCGGACGGCACCGGCGTGCGCGACTACATCCATGTGCGCGACCTGGTGGAGGCGCACCGGCTGGCGCTCGACTATTTGCGCGCCGGCAATGACAGCCTGGTGGTCAATTGCGGCTATGGCCACGGCTATTCGGTGATGGATGTGATCAGTTCGGTCAAGCGGGTCAGCGCGGTGGATTTCGACGTCCGCTACGAGGACCGGCGGCCGGGGGATTCGCCGAAAGTCGTCGCCAAGGCCGACGCGGTTCGCGCGGCGCTGAACTGGCGGCCGCAATATGACGATCTCGACACCATCGTCGAACACGCCTTGAATTGGGAACGACATCTGGCCAAGCGCAATCTCGCCAGCTAGATCGGGGCGCCAGTCCGTTTGACGTTTCCGTCACGAATGTCGAATTGAGGGGTTGCCCCGATGTCCGGAAACCCGTATGTCCGCGACCACTCTTCACAAATTTCCTCTAGAGAGACCCAGAGGTTCGCATGTTTGAGCCGATGACCCTTGCTATGATCGATGCCGCTTTGGGTGCCGGTCGCGTGATCAATGAAATCTATGGCCGGGATTTCATCGTTGAGACCAAGTCCGATGCTTCGCCGGTCACTGAGGCCGATCAGGCGGCGGAGGCCTATATTCTGGACCATTTGAGGCAGCAGGGGCCGGATATCCCGATCGTTGCCGAGGAAGAAGCGGCCGCGGGCCGGATCCCGGCATTGAAAGATCGCTTCATCCTGGTCGACCCGCTGGACGGAACCAAGGAATTCATCAGCCGCAACGGCGAGTTCACGGTCAATATCGCGGTCATCGAACAGGCGCGCCCGATCGTCGGCGTCGTGCTGACGCCAGCAACCGGCCAGATTTATGTGGGCGAAGTGGGCAAGGGTGCCTGGTCGGGCAAGGTCAATGGCGGCAGCGATATCGATTGGCAGCCGGCGCGGGTGCGCAGTCCGGCGCCGGACAAGCTGACCGTCGTCGCCAGCCGCTCCCATCTGACGGAGGATACCAAGGCGTTTATTGAACGTTTTGAGGTCGGCGAATTGGTGTCGTCGGGATCGTCGTTGAAATTTTGCCGGGTCGCGGTCGGCGAGGCGGATCTTTATCCGCGCCTGGGGCGGACCATGGAATGGGATACGGCGGCCGGCGATGCGGTGCTTCGCGCCGCCGGCGGCGAGGTGCTGACGCTTGACGGGCAACCACTGGCCTATGGCAAGCGCAACCAGGCCGACGACAGCGACTTCGCCAATCCCTGGTTCGTCGCCTGCGGCGCGGTCAATCCGTTTTCGGCGGCGGCTTAGCCGCTCTGACAAGCTGTCAATTTAAGACTTTCATGTTGCAGTGCGGTATGATAGGACCCGCCGATCTTTGACCCCGCTGATCTTTCATCTATTGCCGGAGCACCCCCGTGTCGATTGACCGCCAATCGCATTTGAAGCGGCTTGAAGCCGAATCCATCCATATTCTGCGCGAAGTTGCCGCGGAATTCGACAATCCGGTCATGCTTTATTCGATCGGCAAGGACTCTTCCGTCATGCTGCATCTGGCGATGAAGGCGTTTTATCCGTCGAAGCCGCCATTCCCGTTGCTGCATGTGGACACCACCTGGAAGTTCCGCGAAATGATTGAGTTTCGCGACGATACCGCCCGGCGTCTCGGCCTGGATCTGATCGTCCATATCAATGAAGACGGGCGCAGTCAGAACATCAATCCGTTCGATCACGGTTCGTCCTATTACACCCATGTGATGAAGACGGAATCGCTGAAGCAGGCGCTCGACACATATGGCTTCGACGCGGCTTTCGGCGGCGCCCGGCGCGATGAGGAAAAATCGCGCGCCAAGGAACGCGTTTTCTCCTTCCGATCAGAAAACCATGGCTGGGATCCGAAGAACCAGCGGCCTGAATTGTGGAACCTCTATAACGCCCGGATTAAGCAGGGGGAATCAATCCGCGTCTTTCCGCTTTCCAATTGGACGGAGCTTGATATCTGGCAATACATCATGGCGGAAAACATTCCGATCGTACCGCTTTACTATGCCGCTGAAAGACCGGTAATCGAACGGGACGGCATGTTGTTAATGGTCGATGACGACCGGATGCAACTGGAGGAGGGCGAGACACCGGAAAACCGGCTGGTCCGCTTTCGTACACTGGGCTGCTACCCGCTCACCGGAGCAATGGAATCGTCAGCGGCCACATTGCCGGAAATCGTGCGCGAAATGCTGCTTGCCAAAACATCGGAACGCCAGGGGCGGGCCATCGATCACGATGAGTCGGCATCCATGGAGAAAAAGAAACGCGAGGGATATTTTTAGAGCCCTTTTCGATTACACAGTATCATTCTGACGGAGCGATTTTGTGACAAGATCAAGTGAAAGCGCGCAGCGCATATCCCTCGATACGGGCAAGCGGTTTCGCGCCGGGATTGGCGCAAAATCGCCCGTCCCTACGGGCTTACGATTGGCGGACGTCCGCCGCCAAACCGGCCTCGTCCGATGGATTGGCATCGCCCTTCGGCCGTTTCGACGCCGGATCGCCACGCCAATCGCGAGCAGAATGATGCTGTGTAATCGAAAAGGGCTCTAAATGACTGAGCACCCACGCGGACTGGATGTCGCCGAATTCACCGAATATCTGGCCCGGCAGGAACATAAAAGCCTGCTGCGGTTCCTGACCTGCGGGTCCGTCGATGACGGCAAGTCGACCCTGATCGGCCGGCTGTTGTTCGACACCAAGTTGATCTTTGAGGATCAGTTGGCGGCTCTGGAGCGCGACAGCAAGCGCCATGGCACGGTCGGCGAGGAGATCGACCTGGCACTGCTGGTCGACGGCCTGGAGGCGGAGCGGCAGCAGGGGATCACGATCGACGTCGCCTATCGTTTTTTCACCACCGACAAGCGGAAATTCATCGTCGCCGACACGCCCGGCCATGAACAATATACGCGCAACATGGCGACCGGTGCCTCGACCTCCGACCTGGCGGTGATCCTGGTGGATGCGCGCAAGGGCATTTTGACCCAGACGCGGCGGCACACATTCATCACCTCGCTGCTCGGCATCCGCCATGTGGTGCTGGCGATCAACAAGATCGACCTGGTGGATTACAGCCAGGCGCAGTTCGAACGCATCAGCCGGGAGTTCCAGGACTTCGCGGCATCGTTCGGTTTCGACAGCATCGAGGCCGTTCCGATGTCGGCGCGCTATGGCGACAATGTCACCACCGCGTCGACACGCATGCCCTGGTATCACGGGCCGACCTTGCTCGACTATCTGGAGACGGTGGATGTCAGCGAGGATCTTAGCACCCGGCCGTTCCGCATGCCGGTGCAATGGGTCAACCGGCCGAACCTGGATTTTCGCGGATTTTCCGGCACGGTCGCGTCGGGCACCATCCGGCCGGGCGACGCTGTCGTGGTTGCCCAATCGGGCAAGACGTCCACGGTCACTGAAATCGTCACCATGGACGGCGCGCTTGCCGAAGCCGGCGCCGGCGAAGCGGTGACGTTGACGCTCGCCGATGAGATCGATATCAGCCGCGGCGACATGCTGGCGGCCGCCGACAACCGGCCCGACGTGTCGGACCAGTTCGCCGCCCATCTTATCTGGATGAGTGACCAGCAGTTGATGCCCGGCCGCTCCTATCTCCTGAAGGCCGGGAGCCGGACCGTCACGGCCACAATCACCGACCTGAAGCACAAGATCGACGTCAATTCGTTCGAGCATCTGGCGGCGAAGACCCTGGATCTCAACGAGGTGGCGTTCTGCAATATCGCGCTGTCCGATCCTTTGGCCTTCGATCCCTATGAATCGATCCGCGAGACGGGCTCCTTCGTGCTGATCGACCGGCTGACCAATGCCACGGTGGCGGCCGGCATGATCTGGTACGGCCTGCGCCGGGCGACCAACATTCACTGGCAGGCGCTTGATGTCGACAAGGTGGCGCGCGCGGAGCAGAAGGGCCAGAAGCCGGCGATATTATGGTTCACCGGCCTTTCCGGGTCCGGCAAGTCGACGATCGCCAATCTGGTGGAGCGCAAGCTGCATGCCGACGGCTACCACACCTATGTGCTGGACGGCGACAATGTGCGCCACGGGCTCAACCGGGATCTCGGCTTCACCGATGCCGACCGGGTTGAAAATATCCGCCGGGTGGCGGAAGTGTCGAGGCTGTTCATCGATTCCGGGCTGATCGTGCTCGTCTCGTTCATCTCGCCATTCCGGTCTGAACGGCGCATGGCCCGCGATCTGGTCGACCGCAGCGAATTCTACGAAGTCTGGGTCGACGCGCCGATCGAGGAATGCCAGCGGCGCGATCCGAAGGGCCTCTACGAAAAGGCGATCGCCGGCGAAATCAAGAACTTCACCGGCATCGATTCGCCCTACGAAGAACCGGAAACGGCGGAAGTGCGCCTCGACACGATGGCGGGTCCGGCGGAGCAACTCGCGGAGACCCTGATCGGGTTCATGCGCGATCGCGGGATCTTGAAGTAGGGCAGGGTGGCCGCCGGTCCAAGCAGTCCGATTGGAGATCGGACGGCCACGGGTTTGATACCGGGCGTCGACCTCTATCGGCAATGCCGGTCGGATGCGTTCAGCCTATCGTTGTGGTGTGGATAGGGCTCACGACAGGGACCAGGGAGAATTCGGCCGCCAGTCGCCATTACCAAGCCTGAACCATATCCAGTTTGCGACATGGCTCGGGCGGGTGCGATGGGCCAAAAAACTGCCACGGCACAAGTATCGGGAAGTTCTTGAATTGTCCCCAGATCCTTTGAGCATCACTGCGGTTTAAGATGGGTAAACGGATGTTGCCCGACATTGGGCGAAACTTGCTTCGCGATCGAGCATGTGGCGTTGTCGCTTGCGCTCTCAATCAGGAAGTATGGCCAGCAATTCTCGATATGCGTCGTCAATATCCCTATGGAGCGCTTCTGTCGCCTTAGTCGGCTCCTGCTGCTCCAACGCAGTCAGCATCGCATTATGATGCACGTTGGATGAAACGTAATTGCCCGATTCTCGCAGAAGGCTCAGATAGGGACCGATCTGAAGCCAAAGGGTTTCAATGATCGAAACCAGTGTCGGTGAGTTGGATATTTTGTAGATCTGAAAATGAAACGCGCGATTTGCGCGAAGGAATTCCTTGGTGTCTCCGGATTGCGAGGATTTTTCCATTCTTTGTAGCAGGGACCTTAGTTCTACAACGGCACCGGGGTCCAAATTTTTTGCCGCCCAGGATATCGCGGCGCCTTCAACTTCCTTGCGGACATTGCGCAGATCCGTCAGCCGCACGACCGATAAAGGAGCGATTCCGATGGTCCGGCCGGAGACCACGGTCAGCGCGTTGGCCGCGGTCAACCGCTTCAGGGCCTCGCGTACCGGCATTGCGCTGACACCGAAAGCTTCCGCCAGACTGTGGATGGTGACCTGTTGGCCCGGCGCAATTCCGCCATCGAGAATCAGTTCGGCCAATTGGCGGAAGACGCGTTCCTGCAAGGTTGCGTGCTTCAGGCGCTCGACCTGACCGTCAAGTTTTATCTGCGAATTTCCCATGTCGCTCCGGTCCTGTTCCGATCAGCGGGCATCGGCTGACCTGCATTTGCGCCCCGAAACGACGTAGCCGCGGTGCACGCACAGGTCAACGCCAACATAGGTTCTTTCTACTTGCCTGTCAAAGATCATGGATATATGATCAAATATATAATGACGGTTTGAAATGTACCATATGGATCATGAAGGGAGGATTGAAATGAAGATGTTCGCAATGGGCTTGAAATGGGCCACCGCCGCATTTGTCGCGGGAGGTTTGACGATCGGCGCCGCCCAAGCGCAGGAAAAATATAAGATTTTTCTGAGTATGAGCTTCATCGGCAATGATTGGCAGGCGGAGGCGGCCAACATGGTCAAGGCGATGGCCGCGCACAAAAGCCTGGCCGACAAGGTGGATCTTCAGGTTCAAGTCGCCGGCCCGAATGCGCAACGGCAGATTCAACAAATCAACGCCATGGTCCAGCAGGGCGCGGACGCGATCGTGATTTTCCCGATCTCGCCGACCGCGCTGAATCAAGTGGTCAAAAATGCCTGCGATAAGGGCGTGCTGGTCTTCGCTTATGACGCGGAAATCACCGAGGAATGCGCCTATAATATTCACATTGATCAATTGGAAGCCGGCCGCGTTACGGCGGAATGGTTGGTGGAGAAGCTGGACGGCAAGGGAAATGTCGTTGTCATAACCGGCGTTCCCGGTACGTCGGTTGATACCCAGCGCACGGCGGCCGCCAAGGAGGTTTTCGCGAAACATCCTGATATCAAGATTGTCGGTGAGGCGGTTGGAATGTGGAGTCAGGCCACCGCGCGTACTGAACTCTCTAAAATTCTCGCAACCCAGAACTGGGATGCAATCGACGGTCTTTGGATGCAGGTCGGTTGCTACACGGCTAATGCCATGCAGTTGGAGGCTGGAAAGACAGCGGAAGAGCTCCTTCCCTGCGCCGGCGAAGGCGCCAATGGCGGCCGCATTCAGATGCTCCCCATCGGCACGGAGGTGGAAGGTGCCAGCAGTCCCTACGCGCCGCTTGGCGCCCCGCGGATATCCTATGCCTCTCCGCCCTATTCCGGCGGTCTTGCACTCAAGCTCGCTGTACAGGCGCTCGACGGCAAGGATGTTCCGAAATTGACGATCCTGCCGCTGCCTGTCGTAACAAGCGATACGATCAAGCTCTGCGACGAGGGGACCTGGGAAGAGATGAAGGCGGGTTGCAACGCGTTCAAGCCGTCACTGGTTCCCAATCCCGGCTGGTTTGCGTCAATTTTCTCTGCGGAGACACCAGAAATCGGACTGAATGCCGCTTTGGTGGGCCAACCTGAGCTATAAAAACAGCATTGTTGTATCGGGGCGGCTTCCGACCGCCCCGATTTCTCCTCATGGCACTCTGGGCTGCCTCCCTGTTACGACGGGCCAGCCGGGGATGGAAGCGATGCAAACCAGTCCTACCGAACCGGCAGTCACCGTTCGACAATTGTACAAGGCCTTCGGCGCGACCGTTGCCGTGGACGACGTTTCTCTTGAGATTGGCAAGGGAACCGTACACGCGTTGCTGGGTGAAAATGGCGCTGGAAAATCGACTATTGTCAAACTGTTGTCCGGTTTGATCGAACCGGATCGCGGGCATCTTGAGATCCTTGGAGTTCCCGGCCGGATCAGCTCACCCCGCAGCGCTCACGCTCTTGGTATTCAGACTGCATTCCAGGAGATGACACTCGTTCCCGACCTGTCGGTCCTGGACAACATGCTGCTTCCCTATGCGCCGGTCGGCCTTTCGGGAATGATCAGGCGGAAGCGGGCGGAACGCGAGGTTTCAACCCATCTGGACGAATTGGGCTTCGAGGTCGACATACATGAAGAGGTCGGCAACCTCGATCTCGCTGTACAGCAGAAAATTGAAATCGCCAGGGCGATATACCGCAAACCGAAAATATTGCTCCTTGACGAGCCGACATCGACCCTGGCCGGGCGGGACGTAGACTGGCTCGGGGGCGTGATCGCCAAGGTTAGCCGTGCGGGAGTGACCGTCGTGTTCATATCGCATCGGATGACGGAAGTTCGCGCCTTTTGCCAACAGCTCTCGGTTCTGCGCAATGGCCGGCATGTCGCAACCGGCGCGGTGGCGGATTTCGCGGATTCTGAAATCGTTGAGATGATTATCGGGCGCTCGATCAGCCAGACATTTCCCGCCCGGCCACAGCGCGCCAGTTTACAAAGTCCTGAGGTTTTGGCGGTGGAAGAGCTCGCCGCGGGCGAAAAACTCAAGCATGCAAGCTTCTCGCTGAAGAAAGGCGAGATTCTTGGCGTCGCGGGTTTGCAGGGAATGGGACAATTGGACTTGTTCCTCGCCTGTTTCGGCATGCGGGAAGTTCGAAAAGGTGGGCTCCGCATCGACGGTAAGCCGGTGGTGATCAACGCGCCCACCGACGCAATCCGGCCAAACATTGCCATGGGGTTGCTTCCGGAGGATCGCAAAACCGAGGCGCTTTTTCTCAAGCTCACTGGTCGCCACAATGTGTCCATACCGGTCATCGGGAGATATGCGCGGCAAGGTCTGATCCATTCCGAAAGCGAATTGGATGCGGTCAATCGCGTATTCGACACTGTCGAGGTCGACCGCAGAGCGGCGTGGACACGCGTTGCGTCCTTTTCGGGCGGAAACCAGCAGAAGATCGCCTTGGCCAAATGGCTCTTCGCCGAGGCACGTATTCTCCTGTTGTTCG
Organism: Rhodobiaceae bacterium; assembly: GCA_965224185.1. Lineage (GTDB taxonomy): Bacteria > Pseudomonadota > Alphaproteobacteria > Rhizobiales. The sequence goes on from OZ245042.1 coordinate 4,691,642, forward strand.
ATCCGACCCGCGGCATCGATGTCGGCACCAAGCACGAATTGTACGGTCTTATGCGGACATTTACGGAAATGGGCGGCAGCGTTCTGTTTCACTCGACCGAAATTCCCGAACTCGTTCATCTTTGCGATCGCGTGATCGTGCTTTACTCCGGCGAAATCGTCGCCGAGTTGGAAGCGTCGGATCTGTCAGAACATGACATCATGCGCGCGGCACTCGGGGCGCACGGCCCGGTCGCGGGGGCCGTCGCATGACGATACAGCAAGCCAGGCAGCCGCTTGCCGGGCCGGGGATGGAATTCCTAAAGCTTCGCTTGGCCCGGAGCCGTGGTCTGTTAACCGCGATTGCCGTCTTCGCGTTTTTGCTGGGCCTGGTCGACTATGTCAGCGTCGGGCCGCTCACATATTTCGATATCAGCTTTCTCTCGTCCGGCGGCGCAACGCTGGCGCTCGCCGCGGTTGGCGAAACAATTGTCATTCTTTCGGGCGGATTTGATCTATCGGCCGGAGCGGTCATTTCGCTGGTCAACGTGGTCTTGGCGACCTCAATGGACCCCACGGATTTCGACGCGCCGGTTGCCTTGTGGACACTTATCGGTGTCGCGATCGGCATGTCGGTCGGCGCATTCAATGGCTTCTTCATCGCCTTCCTGCGGTTGCAGCCGATCGTTGTCACGTTGTCCACCATGTTTATTGTTCAGGGCGTCACTCTCCTGGTTCTTGACAAGCCCGGAGGATTTGTCTCCCCCTCGCTCGGTGGGTTTTATCTGGGCGACCTGATTGGCAATTGGATTCCAATGCCGATCGCACTGCTGGTCGCGGTCGGAGTATTTTGGTGGTGGCTCAAGCGGACTCGGTTGGGCGTCGCCATCTACGCTGTCGGCAGCGACCCGGACGCGGCCGCCTCGGCCGGGTTGCGCGTGACGTTCGTTCGATTTTCAGTTTATGTGATTGCCGGCGGATTCTACGGACTGGCAGGCGTCTTCACAAGCGCACAGACAGGTTCGGGCGACCCTTTGGTCGGCAATCCGCTGCTTTTGTCCATATTTGCGGCCGTTGTCGTTGGCGGCAGCCGGTTGGGCGGCGGACGGGGTGGTCCGATCGGCTCGATCTTTGGCGCCTATATCCTAATGATCGTGGTCAACATCCTGCTGGTCCTCAACGTCTCAGCTTATTATTCCAGTATAGCGGAAGGGCTGATCCTCATCTTTGCGGTATTGGCCAGCTCCATATCCGCTACATCGGTCCTCGCCCATCAATTGCGCTCCGGGATATCCCGTTTCAAGGCATGGCGTGCCGGCATGCTAGCCGCGCAGATCGGTTCAACTGATGAGCGGCTGCAATTGCGTATCGAGGAGCCCGCGCGCGAGCGCTCGGTAACGCAACCATCAATATGGGTGCGCCATTCTGAATTTTTGCGATATTCGATGCCGGCGTTTATCGCCTTTTCGCTGGTTGTGTTGGTCACTCAGATCTGGCTCGGCAACGCGCTACTGAACTGGAGTTACTGGAACTCTGTTTTTGTTCTCTCCTGCTTCCTGGCCATCCTTGCTTTGGGCCAGGGGACGGTCATTCTCACTGGTGGTCTCGATCTCTCTGTCCCGTGGACGATCGGCTTTTGTGGGATCCTTGCGGCCGGCATGATCCAGGGGTCCGACGGCGCGCTGGTTTACGCGCTGCCGATCGTGTTTTTCGTTGCCATTCTAATTGGGCTGTTTAACGGCCTGGGCGTGGTTTGGCTTGGACTTTCACCGATTGTCGTGACCCTGGCGACCAATGGATTGCTCCAGGGCGCCGCACTCCTCTACTCCGGCGGTACGCCGGATGGATTTTCGTCCCCGCTGTTGCGCTGGTTCATGACGGCAAGGGTATTGGGCGTTACGCCGGTGGTTTACTTCTTGATATTGTTCATCGCGTTTGCGGTCGTCCTCCTGGCGAGGACGCCGTTTGGTCGGCGGGTCTACGCGATCGGCAACGGCGAACGCGCGGCAAGACTATCGGGGATTGCCGTGGGCCGCACCCTTGTCGGTGTCTATATCCTTTCCGCGCTTTGCTCGGCTCTCGTTGGTATACTTCTTACCGGTTTCTCCGGTCAGGCAAGCCTCGGCATGGGGGATGACTACCTGCTTCCCTCCATAGCCATCGTGGTTGTTGGCGGAGCCCTGATCACCGGCGGTCGCGGACACTATATCGGCATGCTCGGCGGCGCGCTTCTGTTGACTGCATTGCAGACACTGCTCGCCGGGACGACCCTGCCTTACGCGATGCGCGCCATCATATTCGGCGTCGTCGTGCTCGGCGCGGTGATCGCTCTTCGCGACCGGCGCGAGACAAGTTGAATTTGGAGGAAGAGATGGGCGAAGAAAATGGCAAGCGACAGCGACTCGATACCGGATTGCAGGAAAAGCGAGTTCTCATCACAGCCGGTGCAGGTGGGATCGGACTGACGGTCGCGGAGCGTCTCGCCGAATTTGGCGCCCGGTTGTTTGTCTGCGATGTCGATGACGGGGCGTTGGAGACCTTCACCAAAAACTTCCCGCAGGCTGACTGCATCAAAGCCGATGTCGCGAACGATGTCGATGTCGACCGCATGTTCGATGCGGTAGCCGATCGTCTTGGCGGTCTGGACGCGCTGATCAACAACGCTGGCATTGCCGGGCCGACGGGAGGCGTGCACGAGATCGAACCGGCGGATTGGCGGCGCTGCATCGACGTATGTCTGACCGGCCAATTCCTATGCGCAAGACGCGCGGTCCCGTTGCTGGTCGAAGCCGGTGGCGGCGCCATTGTCAACATGTCCTCAGCGGCCGGTCATTTTGGTTACGCCTACCGTACCCCATACTCGTCGGCGAAATTCGGTGTCATCGGTTTGACCGAGAGCCTCGCTAAGGAGCTTGGACCGAGCAACATAAGCGTCAACGCGATACGCCCGGGCATTGTTGAAGGACCGCGCATGTCCGGGGTGATCCGCGACCGGGCTGCCCAAATGGGTATCTCCTACGAGGACATGGAAGCAGACTACCTGAAAAAGATCTCCTTACGGCGCATGGTCACCCAATCCGATGTCGCCAATATGGTGGCGTTTCTCCTTTCGGATGCCGGACGGAACATTTCCGGTCAATCGATCGGTGTCGATGGCAATATGGAGGCACTGTGACATGGCGAAGGTGACGATTGTCGGATCCGGGTTCATCGGTCGGGCCTGGGCCATAACCTTCGCAAGAGCCGGATGCTCGGTCACCATGTGGGATGAGGCGAATGACGCGTCCGGGAAAGCCTTGGACTTCATCAAGGACGTGTTAACAGAACTGGAGGCCAACGACCTTCTGCAGGGTCGATCTCCCCACGAAGTTCTCGCCAATCTTCGCACCGAGGATGATCTGCAATCAGCGTTGTCCGGCGCCGACTATGTCCAAGAGAGCGTACCGGAAAAAGTTGAGGTGAAGAAGGAGCTCTTCACGGAACTCGATCGCGCCGCGCCACCTGCCGCCATCCTCGCAAGCTCGACTTCGGCCATCCTGCCGTCGGCCTTCACCGAGGACCTTGCCGGCCGCCAACGGTGCCTGGTCGTCCACCCGATCAATCCGCCCTATCTCATCCCGGCGGCCGAGATTGTTCCCGCGCCCTGGACAGCTCCGGAGACCATAGAACGGACCCGCGATTTTCTCACCGCGAGTGGTCAGGCGCCGATTGTCATGAGCCGCGAGTTGGACGGCTTTATCATGAACCGGATGCAGGGCGCGCTTCTGGAGGAAGCCTTCCGGCTGGTGGCGGACGGATATGCCAGCATCGAAGATATCGATATCGGTCTGCGCGACGGGCTGGCGCTGAGATGGTCCTTTATGGGGCCGTTCGAGACGATCGATCTGAATGCGCCCGCCGGCATTCGCGACTACGCCGAGCGTTATCAGGGCATCTATGCCAACATTTTTAAGCAAACCCGGCGCCGCGTCGATTGGACCGGGCCGGTCATGGACAATATCGAATCCCGGCGCCGGTCGCGTTTGCCGGCTTCGGATCTGGAAAAGCGGCAGATTTGGCGCGACAGGCGGTTAATGGCGCTCGTTGCCCACAAGAGGCGCGTTTCCAAACGCCTGGGCGACTGAAGGGGAAACCGGCATGACAACCAGCGGCAAGGTCATAGTCACTTGCGCGATTACCGGCGCAATTCACACGCCGACCATGTCGCCCTATCTGCCAATTACCCCGGACCAGATCACCAGCGAGGCCATTGCCGCCGCCGAGGCCGGTGCGGCCATCCTGCACCTGCATGCGCGCGATCCGGCGACCGGCCGACCGGACCAGACGCCGGAGGCGTTTGCTCGTTTCCTGCCCCGCATCAAGCAGGGCGCAAATGCGGCGATCAACATCACGACAGGCGGCAGCCCCTATATGAAGGTGCAGGAGCGAGTGCGACCGGCGGCCGAATTCCAGCCCGAGGTCGCCTCACTTAACATGGGGTCGATCAATTTCGGACTGTACCATCTTGTCGACAGGTATAAGGAGTTCCAGTTCGACTGGGAGCGGCCGCATCTGGAGGCCACCCGCGATCTGGTGTTTCGCAATTCCTTCCAGGATATCGAGTACATCCTGGAGACCTGCTACGACAACGGCACCCGCTTCGAATTCGAGTGCTACGACATTGCGCATCTCTACAATCTGGCCCATTTCGCCGATCGCGGCCTGGTGAAACCGCCGTTTTTCGTGCAGTCCGTATTTGGGCTGCTGGGCGGAATTGGACACCATCCGGAAGATGTCGCGCATATGAAGCGCACCGCCGACCGGCTGTTCGGCTCCGATTATCGCTGGTCCGTGCTGGGCGCCGGCGCCTCGCAATTGCGTATTGCCGCCCAGGCGGCCGCGTTGGGCGGGAATGTCCGTGTCGGACTGGAAGATAGCCTGTGGGCGGGTAAGGGAAAACTGGCCAAATCGAACGCGGATCAAGTGACGTTGGCACGCAAGATCATCGAGGGTCTCGGCATGCAGGTTGCGACGCCTGACGAGGCACGAGATATCCTCTCGCTGAAGGGTGGTGACCAGGTCGCGTTCTAACGATAAGCGCGCGCTACGCGTTGATTGGAGAAGAGATATGCGCATTGAAGTCCTTGTCGATGTCAAGACGACCCTTGGCGAAGGCCCGATTTGGGATGTCGAGCAGCAACGATTGTACTGGATCGATGCGGCCGGTATGCGGGTCTTCCGCGCCACTGCCGATGGCACCGAAATCCGGGCATGGGACGTGCCGTCCCGTATCGGCTCCATCGCCATACGAAAGAACGGCGATGGCGCGATCTGTTCCCTGGCGAAGGGATTTTATGCGCTCGATTTCAAGACCGGCGATTGCGATCTGATCGCCGAAATCGAGCCGGATCAGCCAGACAATTGGATCAATGATGGAAAAGTCGATCGAAGGGGCCGGTTTTTCGCCGGCACGATGGACAGCCAGGAATCGGGACCGAACGGAGCACTTTATCGCCTTGATCCGGATTTCCAGGTTACCAAGGTAGAGACCGAAATTATCGTGTCGAACGGACCCTGTTGGAGCCCCGACGATTCCATATTCTATTTCGCCGATACATGGTCAGGCGAATTGTGGGCCTACGATTATGACATCGAGACTGGAACCCCAGCCAATCGCCGTACATTTGCAAAGATCGATACATCGCAAGGCGGAGCCGCTGACGGTTCCACCGTCGACAGCGAGGGATGTCTTTGGAACGCCCTGGTCTATGATTCCAAAGTAATCCGCTATGCGCCCGACGGCAGCGTCGACCGGGTCATCGAGATGCCGGTGAAGAAAGTGACGAGCGTTAATTTCGGCGGCCCGAACATGGATGTGCTGTTTGTGACCTCAATGGCCAAGCCACCACTCCCTCGGTTCCCGGACGATGGCGTCTTGCGCGGCAGTCTGTTCGCCATATACGACCTTGGCATCACCGGTATCCCCGAGCCACGATTCGGCGCATAATGGCCCGCACCGGTGAGCCCGGACGAAATGAGTACAAAGGCCGGTTTGGGTGCAAAACGAGCCGATTGCGTGGTTCGGTCGTGCCGGCAGTTTATCCTCTGATCGCCACCGCCAATCTGAGTTCGTGGCGAATGGCGAGAATTTGCCAATTCCAGAAGCTCCACTTCCAAGAATTTCCCATGAGTCATACACCTTATACCAGAGGAGTCGGAGTTTAAACGTTGTGGGCCCATTTTCTCATACCGATTGATTTGATTGTTTGGGGATTGTCTGTCAGCTTTTTCCATGCCGTGCATCCTGCGTCGAGGATGGCCTCATAGCTGTCGAAGACGCTGTTGGAGAGCCAGTTCTGGCGCATGTACTGCCAGATGTTCTCCACCGGGTTGAGCTCCGGTGACCGCGATGGCAGCAAAATGATTGTCATATTAGCCGGGATGTTGAGATTGCCGGTGGTATGCCAGCCGGCCCGGTCCATCAGGACCATGCCGTGAGCCTCGGGTACAATGCACTGGCTGATTTCATCCAGATGTAATTGCATGGCGCCGGTATTGGCCCTGGGCAGCATCAGCGCGGCGCCGACGCCACGCGCCGGGCAAATGGCGCCGAACAGATAGGCGCTTTTATAGCGCTGGTCAGCCGGCAGACGGGGGCGGGTTCCCTTGCGTGCCCAAATGCGTGTCCGGCCGTTCTTTTGCCCGAGCCTGGCCTCGTCCTGCCACCAAATCTCGATAGGCGTGCCCGCGGGCAGGTCGGCTATGTGGGCGGCGAGTGTTGCCGGCCAGTTTTTTTAAACGCCTTAAGCACGCGTTGATCCTGTTTGGGATGTTGCGGACGCGCGCTGATGTGGGAAAAGCCGAGATCGTGCAGGATCTGCGACACCCAGCGTTCGCAGTACGCGACCTCGAAGCGCTCCTTGATCACTGCCTGAAGATCAACCCGGCGCCAGCGCACGACACCGTCGCCCGCCGGGTCAGGGCCGGTCTCAACGATCGTTGCAAGCTCCCGCAATTGCGTCTCGCTCAGCCGGCGGGCCGGACCGGACGACCAATGGTCGGTGAGACCATCGGGGCCCTCCGAGTTGAAGCGGATGACCCAACGGCGCAGGCTCTGGCGCTCCATGCCGCCGATCTTTGCCGCCTCCGCCCGGCTCATCCCGTCGTACACCGCGGCAATCGACAGCATCCGCCGGCTCTGGTTGGCATCGCCACACCGGCGCGAAAGCGCACGAAGCCGGGCAGCATCAAAATCAGTTCGCAAAGGCAAGGCTGCTGACATCGGAAATCTCCTTTGCAAACCTTGAATCAGAAAACCGCCGATTTGGGAATCCCCCCGAGATTCATACCCCGACGCCCTTGGTATTATACGCAATTGCAATGAGTATGACTCATTGCAATTGCGCAAGCCCGAACGGGCGCCGCGTCTGATGGCGCGTGAAGCCTGCGTGGCGCTTGAACGCCGATAGGTTTGCATCCATGCAAACCGGTATTAGAGCCCGTTGAGGATCAGGCGTTAGCATTTGAGGCTGTTCGATTTTTGAGGCGTCGCCATGGGAAATAACATCCGCGAATGCTCTTTTGCAGATACCCAAGCTGTTTATCGGGTCATAGAGGAGTGCGCGGCGTGGCTATCGAACCGAGGGATGGATCATTGGACCGACTACTACACAGAAGAACTGGTGGCGAAGAAACTTCAGCAGACGAAGATTTATGGACTCAGTGAGGGGTCGAGCCTGATCGGGGTGGTTAGCTTGTCTGAGCATCCTCCATCGTATTACGACCAGTCAGACCTGCGTCGTTTCAAGGATCACACTGCACCTGCCACCTACATGAGCATGTTGGCTGTCCGGCCGGAGTTCCAGGGTTCGGGGTTCGCATCCAAACTCATTCTATACGCCGAGCAAAAAGTTCGGGGTTCCGGCGTCATGTATATGCGGCTCGACGTCATTCGAGAGTATGAGGAACTGAACGCATTCTACACCAAGCGAGGGTACGGCTACACGCACTGGCGCTTTGATGGCGACGACAACTCAAACTTCTACGAAAAGGAGCTGTAGCCGATTTCCCGGTTGCTAATTGGCTCCACACGAATGTCGCATACCGCAGCCGGATGGGATTTGGCCTGACCGGGTGTTGTTTCAGATGAATTCTTCCACGGTATCGTAGGCGGCGATAATGTTCTGGATCGGTGTGTCCGCCTGAAATCGGTGAGACGGACTAAAAAAATATCCGCCGCCTTCACCGAGAACCTCAATCACCTGGCGCGTTTCCGTCTTCACCTCGTCGACCGAACCGAAGGGCATCAAGCGCTGCGTGTCCACGCCCCCATGAAAGACAATATCGTCGCCAAAGCACCTCTTGAGTTTGACGATGTCCATGCCGCGCGCGGTAACCTGAATTGGATCCAGGACCGCGACACCCGCGTCGATGAAATCCGGTATGATGTCGAAAACCGCCCCGCATGAATGTTGAATGAACTTTACCCCATAACTTGCCGACAGATCGCATAGGGAGCGGATCGTCGGCTTGAAAAAATCCAGGAACATCTGGCGGCTAATCAACAGATTGTTCTGGGAGCCAAAATCATCCTTGTAAAACAGGAGATCCACTTCGCCGGCCGCCGCCTCAAAAAATCGTTCATAATAGCTGAGGAAAAATTTCATGATCTCGTCGGTCGCGGCCTCAATGAGGTCGGGCCGCGCGGCAAGGTACATGATCCCATTTTCCATTCCGAACAGGTAGGTCAAGAGGTGAAAGACGCCGTGATATCCCTCAACATGTATGCCCGGGGTGGATAGGGAATACCCTTCATGGGATTTGCAAATCGCCGGTATGGCATCGAAATCGAACACGTCCGCCGTAGGCCATGGGTGGTTTTTGACATCTGCTACCGTTTGGGCATCCTTGAGCGGGCTATAGGTCACCATGACATCGCGACCGCCATCGGCATGCAGCACCGCGGACCGGCCGACACCCCAAATGTCTATTTCCACGCCACCATCAAGGACTGGCAAGGCCGGACCGCGATAGGGCGGAATCACCTCCCGGAAATCGACATTCCAGTGTCGAAGCAGACCCTCGTAATCGACTTCCAACTGTTGCCCCAGCTGGTCAATCGTTGCGTCGACCGCGCGAAAATTGATCGGCATGCGATCGGCCTTCTCGTGCGCTAATGTCAATGCTACGCGCTCACGTGAATTCATTTCAGTCCCTCAAATCCGGTCGCCCGGCTAATTCGGAGGGCGACCTCCAAGTCGTCGCCCTAAGTCGCCAGGTCACGCATGAATTTCCGCGCCAGAAGAGTGGCCCCGGGAGCATCTTCGCTAAAACCGTCGGCACCAATCGTGTCGGCGAAGTCCTGGGTTACCGGCGCGCCACCGACCATGACCTTGACTTGTGGGCATTGCTCCCGCAGCCGATCCGTCGTCACTTTCATGGCGCCCATCGTCGTTGTCAGCAACGCCGAGAGGCCGACAATATCCGGATTCATGGATTCGACGGCCTCGACAAAGGAATCGGGAGACTGATTGACACCGATATCGAAAACCTCGAATCCGGCGCCCTCAAGCATCATGGAAACCAAGTTCTTGCCAATATCGTGGAGATCGCCCTGGACCGTTCCAACCAGGATCTTTCCCGCCGGCTCCGCATCCGTTTGCGCAAGAATTGGCCGCAGAATTTCAAGGCCGGCCTTCATGGCGTTCGCCGCCATAAGCATCTCCGGCACAAAAATCACGCCACTTGAAAACTGATCTCCGATTTCGTCCATCGGCTCGATCAGACCGATGTTCAAAATGTGTTGTATATCCGTTCCCGCATCAAGCTCTCGCTGAATGAGCCGAGCAACTTCGTCACCGTCAAACGCCAAAACAGCATCGGCGATATCATACAAGTTCTCGTCTTTATCCATTCCGGAGTGCTTTCAGGCGTAATGTCAGCCCAGTATTGAATATGCGCTTGTCGCAACCTGGATCCGCTTGTTTTACGGAATTATCAAGTCGCCCCACACCGGTGTGAAATTCATTCTCTCAATCCTGTAGATAGCTTCGAGCTATACAGGCTGTCGATTTTTCTGTCCCGTGCTTTACTTGAATTTCTGGGAACATTGATTCGGCAAATCTGCGTAATTGAGGTATTGAATTTACGCCTCGACTCAATTTATGCCATGCTCACTAAGTATTATCGAATAATTACAATAGTATAATTTTGTTTATGTTATTATTGTTCAGATTGTTCTATGAAATAGGATAAAGAAATGTATGCGGCGCGAGTTTGGTCGACAGGAAACACTACTATTCTTTCCTTGAGATATAGACTGCTCGAATGGTCCATTCTCAAACTGTGTCCGCTTGTCGGCCTTGTCGGTTATGAGCCGGCCGATGGATTGCTATCCGGCATTGAAAGGCGCGTGAAGGGATTTCTTTTGGATTGTCAGATGTGCGGTCACTGCGTTCTCAAACAGACCGGAATGACCGCCCGATGACCTCTCCCAAGACGTTGCGCCACGGCCCGGTCAGGCGTCGGCCGCCGCACGGGTGGAGATCTTTGTCTCGTTGAAATTCCGCCGCGCAAATTCATCGATTATCCGGCCCTTGCGCATAACCATGATGCGATCACAGGCCTGCATGAGTTCCGGCAATTCGCTGGACACCACCAGCACCGCGGTCCCCTGACCGGCCAGTTCGTTAATGATTTCCCAAATTTGCGCTTTGGCATTGACGTCAACGCCGCGTGTCGGCTCGTCGAAAAGCAGGATCTTGCAGTCCCGGGACAGCCACTTGGCGATCAATATCTTCTGCTGGTTTCCGCCCGACAGTGTCCTGACCTCGGCATCCGGATTGGGGACCTTGATATCCAGGCGGTCAATCAATTGCGCGCACATTGCCCGCCGGCGCCTGAACTTGAACAATCCGAAACTGCTGAGCCTGTCGATGACGGCCATCGACGCATTGTCCAAGGTGGAGAGCGATAGAAGCAGGCCTTCGTATTTTCGATCCGCGGGGATGTATCCAATTCCGTACCGCACGGCATCCCGCGGCTTGGCTATCGTCACCGTCCGGCCATCCAGCACGATGTCACCGGATGTGATCTCCTCGATGCCGAATAGTGCCCGGACCAGTTCTTGGCAGCCGGATCCGAGAATACCCGTCAAACCCAGTATTTCCCCCTGGTGCAGGTCCAGCGTTATGTCGCGCAGCAACGGTTTGTTCTCGACACCGCGCAATTCAAGAATCGGGGTGTCGATAACCTTGTGCTCATCGTGCTGATACTGCCTTTCAAAGGTGCTGCCGATCATCGCCTCGACGAGATCGGTCTCGGTCACCCCTTCGTTGTTAAGCGTTTCGGCCAGTTTACCGTCGCGCAGCACAGTTACACGTGTGGCGATTTCAAGAACTTCACTCAACTTGTGCGAAATATAGATTATTCCATGCCCGCTGTCCCGCAGACGCCGAATGACGTCAAGCAGATCTTTCACCTGGCTGTCATTGAGCGCCGCGGTTGGCTCATCCATGATGACGAATTTCGGATCGCCGGCCAGCGCCTTGCAGATTTCGACCACCTGCCATTCCGATACGCCGAGATTCTCGACAAATTCGTCCGGGTCGATGTCCACCTGAACCTGTTGCAGCAGCGCCGCGGTTTGCCGGCGCATCTCCTTCTTGTCCGTGACGCCGAAACGGCCGCAAGGTTCGCGCCCGACAAACACGTTCTCCGCAACCGTCATATTCGGGCACAGGGCAAATTCCTGGTGCACGATCGCAATGCCCTGCCGGCGGGCCGATAGCGGGCCGTCGATAATGATCGGCTGCCCGTCCAGCAGCATCTCGCCGTCATCGGGAAATTGCGCTCCACTGAGGATCGACATCAGCGTCGATTTGCCGGCGCCGTTTTGGCCGACTAGAGCGTGGACTTCGCCGGAGCGGACATTGAAAGACACGCCGTCAAGCGCCAAAACGCCCGGGAAACGTTTTGAAATGTTTCGCATTTCCAGCCGGCGCGCGGACCCGCCCGGTCCTTTACCGGCAACCGGACCGGCCGCGTCCTTGACCGAATGGGTGGCAGTCTCCGCCATGCGCCAACAGATCCTTCTCAGCCGAACTTGTACTTCTCAAGCAACGCCCTGTGGTCATTCATCTCCGGCAGCAGATTGTGATAGACGCGCCGCCACAAATGGAACATCTCATTGTACATTTCATGCAGTTTGTGGTCCGGCTCCACTGTTTCCTTGATCCGTACCAAATCCTTCAACGGTGCCACCGGGTCGTCATAGATGCCGGCGCCGGTTGCCGCCAGGATTGCATCGCCCAATGGCGCCGCTTCGCCGATATCAGGTACCTCCAAAGGTATGTTGGTCACATTCGCGGTAATCTGGTTCCACAGCCGGCTTTTCGTCGGACCGCCGTTCAAGATCAGCTTGTCGATCTTCACGCCGGCCGACAAGGCGATCTCCACGTTTGAATAAAGGTCGAATGCCACCCCCTCGATAAGCGAGCGAATGAAGTGCGCCCGCGATATGGTCGGCCGCATGCCGAAGAACATGCCGGTCGCGTTCGAGTTCCAGTTCGGCGACAACGTATTGCCCAGATACGGGAAATACATCAGACCGTCGCTGCCGGCGGCAATCTGGGCGGCCTGACTGCCGATCAGGTCGAAGACATTGGTGTTGGACTGGTCGGCGATGAGGCCTTCAGGATGGGCAAAGTGATCGCGGAACCATTTTAACGAGGCGCCGGTAAATGCCATCGGCCCATCGAACATGGTCAGACCGGGCAGCACATGCGGCCATTTCAAGATCCGATACTCCTCGACCCGTTGCTGAGTCGGGATCATAATCCCCAGATTGGAGCCGGTCCCCATCGAGTAGAATGCCTGTCCGGCTTCCTTGACCCCGACACCGAGAGCCGCCGAACTGATATCCGTACCGCCGGCAACGACAATGGCCCCTTCGGGCAAGCCGGTTTCCTCAGCCGCCGCTTTCGTAACCCGGCCGACGACTTCGTGAGATCGATAGATCTTCGGATACTTCTCGATCGGAACCCCGATCAGGTCGGCGATATCCGGATTCCATTGTTCCTTCTGATATTCATAAGGATAAAACAATCCGGCATCGCCGGTATTCATGGTGAACTCGCCGCACATCTTGAATGTACAGTAGCCGGATGGTGACAAAAGGCAGTGGGTATCCTCGAAATTCTGCGGCTCGTGTTTTTTCATCCACAAGGCTTTTGGCTCTATGAACCACGGTGCGATCCGATTGCCGTTATTGTAGTTGATCTTGTCCTCGCCGACACGCTCGCGAATTTCCTGGCATTCCTGTTCGGATCGCGCGTCCATCCAGATCATCGCCGGGCGGATCGGCCGTCCGAACTTGTCGACCGGCAACATCACCCCGACCAGTCCCGACAGCGCCACACCGGCTATGTGTTCGGCATAAGCTCCCTGGGACAGACATTGGGAAACCGCTGAGACCACGGCCGACCAATAATTATCGGCCTCTTGCTCCGCATATCCCGGTTTTGGGTGAAACAGCGGATGCTCCTGGGAACCGTGAGCGACGATCTGCCCGGTATTCGTGTCGAGTATGGACGCCTTGACGTTGGTCGTTCCAATATCGATTCCAAGGCTTAGGTGTTCGGGCATTATTTCACTCCTTGTTGACAAATTGGTCCGCGTCAAATGAGACCGACATTGAAAGGTCCACCATCATGACTCGGCCGTACGCTTCGAAATTATTCGGTCGGCCATCACCACCAGGATCACGATCGCGCCCATGGCGATGTTCTGATACCAGGTACTCAGACCCCACATGCTGAAAACATTGATCATTGTCGATATAACCAGGGCCCCCAGAAACGCTCGATAAGGCGATCCCCGACCGCCTGCCAGACTCACGCCACCAACCACGGCCATGGCAATCGCTGTCAGTTCGAAACCAACGGCGAGGGGTGCGTCGACCGACTGAAGCCGGGAGGTGAAAAGCACGCCGGCCAAGGCGGCAAAAAAGCCGCAGACGACAAAGGTGGTAATAATCCAGAACCGGGTATTGACGCCGGCCAATTGGGCGGCCTTTTCATCGCCGCCAATGGCCCTAAGCCGCTGCCCGACAACGGTGTATTTCAGGATGATGCCGGCAATAACGGTCGCCAACAAAAAGACCAGGAACGAAAACGGCACCCCGAAAACACTGAGTTTTCCGATCCAGGTATAGGTGTCCGCCTGAAGATAGAAAGCGTGGCCGTTGGTCAAGACATAATTGAGCCCGCGCAAAGCTTGCATCATGGCGAGCGTCATGATGAAGGCGGTTATGCGACCATAGACAACACCAAGGCCGGATAGAAATCCGATGAACGGCCCGGTTACCAGCGCAAGACCAATCAGAACCGCCGAGCTTCCGACAAAACTGTTGCCCCTGACAAGAACCCGAAAACCCAATAAATCACCGCACAAGTCCATGACGCTCACGCCCAGAATTGGAACGAAAATCATCAAAGACCCGACCGAAAGATCAATTCTGGCAACCAGCAGGACGAAGGTCATACCGACGGCAAGAAGACCGGGGACAGCCATGCTGCGCAGCAGGTTGGCGATGTTCAGCGGGCTTAGGAAATACTCGGAAGTCAACGCTCCGATAAGCACAAGGACGGCGAAGACCGCAATCAGGGAGTTGGCCCGCAGGAAGGAGAGCACCGATCCGGCAGAACCCGGCGCGCGGCGTTTCGCCACAAGGTCGCCGCTGGTTTCCTTGGTCTCGCCCTCAAAACTCGTTGTGCGCTCCAAGGTCCGGTCGATCATGGGCGTCCTACCTTCAAACTGTGAAGAAAGACGATGCCGACAATGATCGCAGCCACCACGACTTGTTGAATATGAATACTAAATCCCAGCAGGTTCAAAAGATTATTCAACACGCCGATGATCAGCGCCGCGATCAGTGTACCCTCAATGCTGCCGCGGCCGCCAAATAGCGATGCCCCGCCCAACACCGCGATTGCGATCGCCATCAGTTCATAGCCGCCGCCCATCGCCGGATCGATCTGCCCCAATCTGGAACTCTGGAGAATATTCGCCATCGCCGCGAACAATCCGGCGAGCGCAAACACGATGGTTTTGATGGCTCTTACCTTTATTCCGGATAACCGCGCTGCCCGTTCATTTGATCCGATCGCATAAATTTTCCTGCCAAAGGCGAAATACTTGACGACGATCAGGACAATGAGGACGGCAAGAAAAAAGATAATGACGGGAACGGGAATTCCGACGACTTCCCCGCGCGACAGCCACATATAGAAATCCAGCTTCGTCGGGTAGGCGGCCTGGCCGCGCGAGACAATGTTGCCGACCGCCCTGGCAATCGCGAGCATCCCCAGTGTCATGATCAGCGACGGAACCCCGATCCATGCCACACCGATACCATTTACGGCCCCGGCGGCCAGACCGGCACCCAAGGTCGCCAGGAGAACTGCTGTCGACGTGCCCCCATCGACAAACTGCGCCCCAACCATGCCGGAAAAGGCGGCCACGGATCCGACCGACAGATCGATTTCCCCCACGATCATCACCAGCGTCATGCCCAGCGCAATAACGCCAATCACCGAGATGGCCCGGATTACATTTTGGAGGTTATCGAATGTGAGGAATGCAGAACTGATCATGCTGGCGGCAAAAACCAGAGCGAGGAAAAGCAGCAACAACCACGTTGTTTCTCCCGCCTTAAAACGCGACGGGCTCAGTGACTGAGCTGTATGTTCCATGACCGCCACTTTGAGATGCGTTTGCGCATCTACAGAATTACTCAAGGTATTCGTAGATTATTGTCTGGGAAGGCTAACTCCGGAAAAAAGTTGCGCGAAGGAGAGCTTCTGTCAATGCAGGCTCGACCTTTCGCGCAACTCTATTGTCGGTCTCCTACTTCGGTTCTGGTCCGTAAGCATACGGCCACTCATCCGGTGTGACCGTTTCGATGCCGTTGATCGTCTGTTTGGTACGCGTGATCATCGGCAGGTTCGGTGTGACCACTTGCTGCGGCGGTGCCTGGTCGATCAGGCCTTCCTTGTGTCCGATATGCGCCAGCGCAACGCGGACGCCAATACCGCCGAGCAGCGGCGTGTAGGGAACCACCACGTCAAGACGTCCTTCGCGGACTTCATTCACGGTTTCCTTAGAATCGTCGTTCACCAGGAAGATGATTTTCTTGCCGCCCGGTGCCGAGTTCAAACGCTTCGCCTCACGAACCGCGTCAAGGGCGCCAAGCGCTTCTTCACCGCCTGTGTTAAAGACGATCTCGATATCGTCGTGCGCCTGGAGCGCATCACGGGTGGTTTCGAACGCCGCCTTGCGAGAGCTGTTGGTGTGGAAGGATTCCAAAATGGTGTATTCGTGATCACCAACAACTTCCAGGAACGCACCGGTGCGCATGGAATCGGCAGTACTGCCGAGCGGTTTGCGGTTCATGATCATTTTACCCGAACCGTTTGCCGCATGGTTCAGATACAGACCCTGTTGCAATCCGTTCGCATAGAAATTGCCCAGAACTTCCGAACTGATCTTTGTCGATGACGTACGACGGTCCAGGCTGACGACCGGAATCCCGGCTTCGATAGCGCGATCCACCGGCGGTCCCATCGGGGCTTCGCGTGCCGGCCACAGCACGATGGCGTCAAATTGCTTGGCAATCCACGTATCGATGAACTGACCCATTTTGGCGTCATCGAATTCCGCATCCAATACTTCGATTTCGACGTTCGAATGCAGATTTGCTTCATAGACCGCCGTGTCCGCCAGACTAATCAGCCAAGGATGGTTGGCGCCGTGAAAGGCGAATCCGATCCTGTAGGTCTTATCCGCATTGAGCACCGGACCAGATTTCAGCGGCATGTAGTCGCTAAACGGCGCCTTGATCGGCAGGCCGCTCATCGGGCCCTTAAACTCCCGGCCCATTCCGGGCTCCCATTTGAAACCGCCGGTCAGGCCGGTGACCGGATAGGCGTCAAGAAAATCGCGAAACCCCTGATCCTTGAAGAAATCGCCGATTTTTGCGTTTTTGAAGTCCTTATTGGCTTTGCTGTGCTGCTTGATGAGATCATTGATGTGAGAATGAATATCACCCCCGGCCAATGCCGATGCCGATGAAATCATCAGCAAAGACGCCACCGCAACACCTCGAAGCATATAGTCGATGCGCATAGCGCTCCTCCTAATCTTTATCGTGTTCTTACGATTTACGTTTGCCCTTGCCTCCAGATCGAATAAATTTGAAGACATAAAGAGTCGAACGGCTGTTGCTAGCCAGTGTACAGGGTAAATGCTCCCCTCCATTCAGCCCGTCAGCACCATTGTCTGGCGGAATTACACTTATCCCGCGATATTGACCCCTGATATCTAAGCTTAACTTTGAAACGCTAACTCCCTGAATAGAATATAGTAAATAGAATTATTGAATAACCCGCATTGAAAGATCGTATCGGTCGGTTAGAGCAACATGCCTTGGTGAGCGAGGGGGCGTTCGGGAATGGTCCGGTTCATCATGCAAATCCAGGCAATGAAATTTAAATAACCGGATCACATAGATATTTTGTTATCTTGTAGAATTATTATTGTTTATCATAGAAATCAAAGTTTTTATTAATCGTTTTTCTTCACGTTCCTTCAAGCACACTATAAAAGCCTCAGTATAAACGGATGCATTCGAGAACCGAACGATATTCAGGTCGTCGTCATGGCGAATCTCCGCCTCCGAAACGATGCCGGCGCCAAATCCCTCAAGTGCCGCCTCCTTCAAGGCGTCGCGGTCCACTTCCATCACAATATTGGGCTCAACATCGGCTTTTTCGAATTCGGCTTCAAGAACGCGCCGCGTTTCCGAACCCTGCTCCCGCATGATTAGATCCGCGCCGTGCAAATCCTCTATGCTCACCGAGCCGACCTTTGCCCAGCGATGATCCGCGTTGACCACCAGAACCACGTCATATTTTTCCAACAGATGGATTGAGAGCGCCGGATGCGGCTTGATATTTCCCACTATTCCGACGTCGATTTGAAACTCGAACAGTTTTTCCAAAATCTCGTCGCTATTGCCGCTGATCAGTGTAATCCGGACACCGGGAAATTCTCGGTTGAACCGCGCCAATTGGTTCATGACGAAATGGGGGCCGACACTGCCGATCTGCAACACACCGCGTTCCAGGTTTTGCGCCATGTCGAATATGTCGAGGGCCTCCTCTTCGAGGGAGAAGATACGCATTGTCAACTGGTGCAGCGCCCGGCCCAACGGTGAAAGTTTTATTCCGCGATGGCTGCGGTGAACGAGTTCGACGTCATAGCGTTCCTCAAGTTGCTTGAGTTGCGTCGTCACCGTCGGTTGGCTGATATTGAGAAGTTTTGCAGCGTTGGTGACATTTCCGGCGGTTGCCACTGCGTGGAATGATCGTAACTGATTGAAATTTATGTATCGCACCAAATTCCCTCTGCGCTGGTTCGTGTACGATGCGGAATTGGTTGTTATCATCATAATCATGCCGCGGCTGTTTTACTATGTCCGCGCCAAGCAATGGCAAACGCAGATTAGAGCATCGGACAATCCCGTGTAGTCCACTGGTCTCGTCTGATACCAAGGGCGGTGACAATCCCTAGACGGTATCGGCACGAATATAGATTTTGGTGCCGTCCACTTTTACCGGATAGGTAGAAACCGGGATTTCCGCGGGGGCGTGCAGTGCGCGACCTGTTTTCAGGCAAAAGACGCCCTGATGCAGGGGACATTCGACCGTGTCGCCGTCGACGAAGCCCTTCGAGAGACTGGCATTTTCGTGTGTGCAACCGTCATCTATCGCAAAATAGGTTCCATTGACGAAAAACAAGGCGATCGGCTTGTTCGCAACCACCACTTTGATTCCTTCCTCGTCGTCAAGATCCTCCGCGGATGCCACCTGGACCCAGTTGTCGGTTTCCAATGTAATCCTCCATACTTGGTGTGTGATAAGTTGCGCACCCCATGCGTGGGTCTGTGTTGGTAAGAAATCGTCAAACGCTCTGACGGCTGTCGCCACCCTTTGCGCCGAGCAAAGAATTGAGTTTCACCCTCGGGTCGGACAATGCGCTAGCAGCGCCTTGGAGAGCGGCGGGCGCTTGAATGGCAGATGCGGCTCTTCGCCGACCAGATGTATCGACGCGGATCTATCGGCGTCGCGCAGGGCAATGGCTGCACGGCAACCGGCTTGCCCGGCACCGATAACCACAAACCGTGCGCCTGACCGGCTCAAAAGATTGCCCCGCGATTGCTGTTCGCTGCAAAGGTCCGCAACAATGGCATCCCGTCTTTCCGGTCCTATCCTTGAACGGTGTCGGGTCTAGCACTCGTTGCCCGGTGCTACCCGTTTACCGTGCGGTGATTGAGTTTGTTGGAGTCGGCAAAAATCGCCCGAAGGATCCGCACGTGTACGCTTATCAGACCCGGGGAAACCTCCTTGAGGTGCTCCCTGATTTGCTCATGGATTTTCGGCAGCGCATGGAACGGCACCGACGGATACAGGTGGTGTTCCGCGTGATAGGGCATGTTCCAGTAGAGTGCGCGCATGACCGGATTGGTGATCGTGGTGCGGGTATTGCCAAGCATGTCGGGAGATTCATCCATCCCCGTATGCTCGACCATGCGCGCCGCCCGCAGCATCGGTTCACCGATTACCCGAGGCAATAGCCAAATGTAGACCGCTAACCAGCTCTGAAAATAGAGGGAAATCACCAGCACTGCCAAATAGATAGCCGCCATCAGCCGGGTCTCGCGCACGGTCGCCGCAAGTTCGTTTTGCGGAATGAATTCGCGTTCCTGTTCGGTGAACCGTCCGGCGATCAAGCTGACAAGGTTCGTCAGCAGTCGGTGCCAAATATTGTAGCTGGAGACGTGCAGCAGATAGTCCCGCAGGGTGCTGGGAAACGGAACCCGATCCGGGTCCCATTCGGGATGCTGCGTGAATGTGTGATGGGCCATATGTCGGTATTTGGAATAAAGAAACGGGCGCAGGATCAATAGGCCGGCGACCCTGCCCATCAACTCGTTGAGAGCTCGGGTTCGAAAGGCGCTGTTGTGACAGGCTTCGTGCATTGGTGCGAACAAAAACGCGATTAGCGCCCCTTGCACGAGCAGAAGCGGCACGCACCAAATTGTATATTGGGTATAGATCAAGGCGACGCCAACAGCGACAATCGCCGCTAAATGACCGATGAAACGAATGGCTGCAATCCGGTTGTTCCTGCGCATATATTTACGAAGTTGCTTTTTGGAAATGTATTCATCGCCATCGAAAGCCCATTTCGTGCGATTCATCTTAAGCTCCCGTCCTTGAGCACTAACCGTCCAAACAGTCTTCGGTGGGCCAAGCTTGTCCTCGACCACGATCGAGGGTTCGCCCATCGTTCGACAGTCTCACACCTTGCGATGCGTATTTGGGTTTCACAATCATCACGCCACGCATCGCGCCTTCCATGGAATCGAATTGGCGCCATCAAACGATCCGGCGTGGCCGGATAGAGCCCCTAATATCCGCTGTAATCTTTTCCAGTTCCAAGGTCACCATGTGGAGAAGATAGGTAATCACCAGATGGTGCGCCAATTCATCTTCTTTATGATTTGCATAGAAAAATCCAACGCGATGTGATCAATACCCGCGATCGCCGTTGTGAAAACGATTTGCTCCGCCATCGATGAAACAGATGCGACCACCAGGTCGAACTACTTGTCGATTTCGCCCAAAAAGGCGTCGATCACCTCGTCATCAACATGAACAACCAGATCATCCGACGGGAACGCTCCTGAATGGATGTCGGCGGCAAATTCCTTAAAGGCGGCGATGCGTTCGTGCTGCATGTCCTGCCTGATTTTGTAGAATGTTCGATACAGCTTGGCATGCCGTGGAAAAGGCGGCGTGCCATCCCCCAGAATGTCCTGGCCGAACAGGTACAGCACGTCTGCGCCGCTGCCCGATCCCAGGGAAATTGTCACCAGCGATGTCCGCTTGGTCAGCTCTGTCATGACTTGTGCCGGGATCAATTCGCTCTCTACAGACCAGGCGCCGGCGCTCTCCAAGGATTTCATGTAGCGGTAGATTCCCACTGCCTCTTCCGGGGTTTTGCCGACCGCGCGCAGCCCGCCGACCCAGGTGCTTTTTCGAGGAACGAGGCCAGCATGCCCCTGCACCGGAATACCGGCTTCCGCGACCGCCTCGATCAAACGCAGCGACCAGCAGCAATAAATCCCATCGGCCCCGGCCTCCATGGCATCAAAGGCCCCGCGCAACGCTTCGGCTTCGGTGACATACCGCGTCAGCGGCATGCAGAACGTGGTCAACATTTGTCCCGCGGCACGACGGATGGCGCTGCTCCGTCCCGGGTTGTCCGGGTCCCATCGAACATTGATCAAGTCGATACCCGCCGCGTTGGCGGCTTCCGCCTCTTCTTCCGAAGCGGCCAATATTTGCGTCAGAACCCGTTTTCCTTTTAGGTTTATCACGTCGCGAATTGAATAGTTGCGCGACACGTACCCTCCGGTCATCGAATACAGACGTTTCCCCGAACCCGACCCGCCGGCCGGTTCCGCGGGGACAGAATTGTTTGGTTTTTTGGGCATCGGCTCCGCTCGGAAAATAATTGCCCGTTACCGAGCGTCGGATCGTCGCAGCCGAACCGAGCAGCGACCAATTCAATTTTTGAATGGCAGACCTTCGATGGGTCAATGGCTTGATTTGACCAGGTCCGGGGCAGAGAACAGGCAAAGTTGCCGGCTTGCATCAGCCGCCGTCGGCAGTCGGGGGCGGCGCCTGTGAAATGCTTAATTTCTGAGCTTGATGCCAGGGGCGATGACTTCTGAGACTCCTGAGGTTTCCAAGTCAATGGGTATCTGTTTCAAAGTTGGCAAAGGAGATTTCCGATATCCGCTGCCTTTGCCCGTCGTTGCGACGGTGCCAATCAGAGCCGGCGATTGTTGTCGCTTGCCGCCGTTTATGACGGGATGAGCCGGTCGAGCAGTACGGTGGTCATCGTCGCGTCGCCGAAGACGGACGGCCATTCCCCGAAGGCGAGGTTGGCTGTGACGACGATCGCTGTGCGCCCGGTTGCCAAGTCCCGGCGCGCCGCTCGCTGTCACCGGCAGCAAGAACCCGAGATTGGCTTAGACTAAGTGTTCAGTGCCTTAGGATCTGGCTTAGAAACAGAGCGGTCCGGTCAGATTTCGGCTGGGTAAAGAATGTTTCCGGATCGGCCTGTTCGACGATCTCGCCCCGGTCCATGAAGATGATCCGGTCGGCGACTGAACGGGCGAAGCCCATCTCGTGGGTGACGCAGATCATCGTCATGCCCTCGCGGGCAAGGTCCATCATCACTTCGAGAACCTCGTTGATCATCTCGGGGTCGAGCGCCGAGGTGGGCTCGTCGAACAGCATAATCTTGGGATTCATGCAAAGCGCGCGGGCGATGGCCACCCGCTGCTGCTGTCCGCCGGACAGCTGGATCGGGTATTTGTCGGCCTGCTCGGGAATCTTGACCCGCTCAAGATAGTGTCGGGCGATCTTCTCCGCCTCTGCCACCGGGGTCTTGCGCACTAGACGCTGCGCGAGCGTGAGGTTCTTGAGAATGGTCATGTGCGGGAAGAGGTTGAAGCTCTGGAACACCATCCCGACTTCGCGGCGGATCGCGTCGACGTCCTTGATGTGATCAGTCAGTTCGTGCCCGTCGACAATGATCCGCCCGTCGCTGTGTTCCTCCAGCCGGTTTATGCAACGGATGAGCGTCGACTTGCCGGAACCCGACGGCCCGCAGACGACGATCTTCTCGCCCGGCATCACGGTGAGGTTGATGTCCTTCAGGGCCTGGAAGGAGCCGAAATGCTTGTTGACGGCTTCGAGGACAATCAGGGGTTCATTCTCGGTCATTCCGGCCTCACTTGACCAAATAGTGGCCAAGATACCGTTCCGCCCGGCCGATGCTTTTCTGGATGACCCACGTGATCACCATGTAGATGATTGCAAGCGAGATGAATATCTCGTAGGGCGCGAAGGTCTCGGCGACGACGGTGCGAGCGATGCCGGTCATGTCGGCTAGCGTGATCGTGCTGGCGAGTGCGGTCGACTTCATGAGGCTTACCAGGTCGTTGCCGTAGGCGGGTAATGCCAGCCGGATCGCGATCGGCGAGGTGATATGGATAAAGCGCTGGCGGGCGGATAGGCCGAGAGCCGCCCCCGCCTCGATCAACCCGCTTTGCACGCCGAGCACGCCTCCCCGAAGGATCTCGGACACATAGGCCCCTGTGTTCAAGGATAGCGCCAGGATCGCGCAACCGAACGGCTCTCGTAGGACCGACCAGAAGATGCTGTCGCGGATCCATTCGAACTGCGGAAGTCCGTAGTAGATGATGAAGATCTGCACCAGGATCGGCGTGCCGCGAAACACGTAGATATAGACCTGCGCCGGCCAGCTGAGCCAGGCCCGGCCGCTGATCCGCATCAGCAAAAGACCGACTGCGATGGCAAGGCCGATGGCGGCCGAGACAATCAACAGTTGGAAGGTCAATCCGATGCCGCCAAGCATGCGCGGGATCGCATCGATGATGAGCGAGGGATCAAGCATCAGCGACTCGTTTGCATGTGGCGATTAGCGCGGCGCTCGAGCTCCATAAACGTGAGCGTTACGACTGTCGAGAACAGCAGGTAGATTGCCCCGACGAAGATATACATCGTAAAGGGTTTGCCGGTGGTCGACGTCGCCTGCTTGGCAACGAACAGGGTCTCGTTGAGCCCTATGATGGATATCAGCGCCGTGTCCTTGATCAGCGACAGGGCGTGGTTGCCGAGCGGCGGAAGCGCCAGCCGCCACATCTCCGGAATGCGGACATAGACGAAGGTCTGGAAGTTCGATAGCCCGAGCGCCCGCGCGGCCTCGATGCTTCCGGGCTGAACGCCGAGAAAGGCGCCGCGGAACGTCTCGGTCGCGTAGGACCCCACGACGAGCGAGATCGCGATCGTTCCCGCCCAGAACGGCGGAATATCGAGGAAGCGGACATTGGAGTCGAAGGCCCGGGCAATTGCCGTCAGCGTGACGGCGGAGCCGAAATAGAGAAGCAGGATCACAAGGATTTCCGGCGTGCCGCGGAAGATGACGGTGTAGGCGCCAGCGATTTTTTGGGCGATCCTGGAGTCGGACAGTTTCGCCGCCGCGCCGATGAGGCCGAAGATGACCATCAGGATCATCGAGGCCGCGAAGACCCGGACGACGACCACCGAACCCCAGAAATAGTCATCCCACCATCCGGTCAAAGCGTCCATTGCATTGCCCTTTGACTATGTCCGCTTTTGATCCGGGACGGGTCGACGGCGGCTTGACGCCGCCGCCGAAGCCTCATTGCGCCCAAGCTTCGTTGTGGATCGGGAACGGGAAGATCCTGAGCGCGTATTCTTCGAGCTTGCCATCGCGGACCAACTGCTTGATCGCCTCGTTGATCCGGCCCTTCAGTTCATCATTGCCCTTGCGCATCCCGACGCCGACGCCTGGACCAAAGAATTCGACTTCGTCGATCGCGGGGCTTACGAATTCGAACTTGCTGGCGCCTTCGCCGCTGAGGAAGCTCAGAAAGGCCTTCATCGGGTTGGTCATGATCATGTCCACCCGGCCGTTCTTCAGATCGAGGTAGAGCGGTTCGTTGCCGTCGTAGAGAACCACATCGGCCCCGGGAAGCTTGGCCTCGAACCAGCTTGCATAGGTCGAAGCCCGCTCGAGCCCGACTCGCAGACCGTTAAAGCTATCCGGAATCGGATTTCCGGCGTCATCGAACAGCTTCCAACCCTTGCCGACCGGGCCTACCAGCCGGCCGATTGAAACCCGATACGGGGTCGAAAAATCGATTTGTTTCATACGCTTCTCGGTGATCGACATCGATGCGACGATGAGATCGAACTTGTTGGCCAGCAGAGCCGGAATCATGCCATCCCATTCCTGGCAGACATATTCTAGATCGGCGCCGATTATTTCGGCAATGCCCTTCGCGACATCCACGTCATAGCCGGCGAGCTCGCCCTCGGCGGTCCTGTAGTTGAACGGCGCATAGGTGCATTCCATCCCAACGCGCAGCGTTTCGGCCGACGCGGAAGCGGCCGATGCTGCGATGGCCATGATGGCAATCGCGAAGTGCTTAATGAGTGTCTTCATCTGGTCCTCCCCAGAAACATTGATCTGATGCCGGCCCCACGACCGGACCGCCGGCTCGGCGACTTAACGCAGGCATAGTGTTGCATTGCAAAATGGTTTCCACCATACTTCCGAAGGGGGATGGCGAGGTTGTTTACCGGCGTCCGCCGAAAACAGTGACCTGTCAGAAGGAAGCGCATGGCGAAGGCCGAAGGGAGTACTTCTGCGAGAGCGGATCAGTCACTCGACTTAGCCGCGCTTGCGAAGTTCTCCCAGTGGATGTCGCTCACCTTCGACGAAATCCGCGATGACGTCTTTCCCGGCTCTCTCCTGTCCGCCATCAACGAGGTCGTTCCCTTTCGCTTGGCGCTCCTGATCGTCTACCGGCCTAACAAGCGGCCTGAACTGGTCCATGACACGTTCGCGCCCGGGGCGGCAAAAGAGGCGATCAAGCGGTTTCTGGACGCAACTTATGTGCTCAACCCCGTGTACAACGCCTTCGTCGCGGGGCTTGAGGGCGGCGTTTACCGCATCACCGATCTCGCGCCGGATGCCTACCTGTCCTCCGAACTCTACCAGAGCCTCCGGATTCGTCAGGGCGACGACGAGGAGCTCGGTTACCGGACGCCGGGCTGGCCGAAAGGCATGTCCGAGGCGACGATCGCGATCGAACTGGCCGAAGGTGCGGTCATGGAGATGAGCCTGTCTCGGCTGGCCAGCGACGGATATTCCGATGCGGACCTGCAAGCCTTACGCGCGATCGAGCCTATCGTTGCGTCCGTAGCGCGCATGTACATCGACAAACGCGGGCAGACCGCCGTCTCGAACGAGGCGTCCTCTCTTGACGAGTTGTTGCACGATTTCGGCAAAGGACTGCTCAGCGCGCGCGAGCGGGAGGTCGCCCAGCTGATCCTACGTGGGCATTCGGGCGAATCGATCGCGCTGAACCTCGAAATTTCGCAGGCAACGGTTAAAACGCACCGCCAGAACCTCTATTCGAAGCTGGGCGTCACGACCCAGCAGGAACTGTTCAGCCATTTCCTGCGGTCCCTGCCGCTGTGATCGCTTGGCGCGACGTACGGATCGCTTTTGAAATCGCCGCAAGTCCGCGTTCAAGGTCAAGCAGCGTCGGCCACGCATAGCCGATCCGGAAATGCAGGTCGGACTGCTCGAACCATCGACCGGCACCGACATAGGTGCCGTGCGCTTCGAAGAGGGTTCGGTAAAACACGTCCGTGTTCACGCCGGTGTCGGGTCGGATGCGCGGGAAACAGATGCACCCGCCACCCGGCTCGACCCATTCCACGAAGTCATCACCGGCCACCCAATCGCGCACCATTTCGAAGCCCCGTCGAATTCGCCTGGCGTTTTCGGGAAGGAAGGTCGGGCGCTGGCGAAGGGCCGCCACGGCAACGGCCTCGTCCAGAACCGAGCAGGAAATGCCGATCTGCTCCTTGGCGGCCAGCATCAGTTCCATGAGATCCGCATCGCGGGTGATCAGCCAGCCGATCCGTACACCCGGAATTCCGTATGTCTTCGACAGCGACGATACTGAGATGACGTGCTCTGCCAGTGTGCCCGCGACTGGAAGGGGCCCCGAGAAGGCCATTTCCCGGTATGTTTCGTCGAACAGAAGCCGGCACCCGGCCGTTGCGGTCAGGTCGATCAGCGCGCGTTGTTCCGCGCGGGTGATCATGACGCCGGTCGGATTGTGGGGATATGTCACCGAGACAAACCGTGTGTCGGGGCGGATGGCCGCGTCGATCTCCTCCATGTCGAGCCGGTAGCCCTTCTCGAAGGACAGGTCGATGTAGGTGATGTCGCAGCCAATCGCACGCGGTGTCTCGAGATTCGTCGCGTAATTCGGACGCACGGCGACGATATGATCGTCCTGCTTCAGTAGACCGGATGCGATGATGAACAACGCGCCCGCCGCGCCTTGCGTGATCAGCACGTCGTCCGGCGTAAGGCTGGGATCATCCGCAGCAATCAGAGATCGAAGCGCGGCCGTGCCGCGATGGTCGCCGTACATCAGAAGCGTGTCGCCCAAATCGCAGCCAAGCGACGATAGTTTACGGTCCGCGACGGAGCTTTCTGAAAGGTTCCAGCGGATATTTTCATACCCCATCTGCTCGGGACTTTCGATCTCAATCGGCATGCGAACGTAGTTCATGGGCACCTCCTGACCGCGCAAGGCTAGGTTCCGGTTCCTGGTCGCGCCATCCACCGGAAGGGGGAGGCCTCCCCTTCGGGTAGGATTGGACGGGGCGATCTTCGGTGTCATCGTTGCTTCGCCAAAGAAGGATGCCCATGACTTTTCCACTCGATTACGTCCGCGGCCAGTTTCCGGCCCTGCAACTGACCGACAACGGGATGGCGCGCGTTTACGCCGACAACCCGGCGGGTACCCAGGTGCCGCAGCGCGTGGCCGATGCGGTGCGCAACCTGATGCTGACCAGCGCGGCCAATTCCGGCGGCCACTTTGTGACCAGTCGGCAGACCGACGCCATGATCCTGGAAGCGCATGAGCAGGCAGCGATCTTTGTCGGCGCGCGATCCCCGCGCGAGATCATCATCGGCCAGAGCATGACCTCGCTGACCTTCCATCTGTCACGCAGCATCTGCCGTGACTTCAAACCCGGCGACGAAATCGTCATCACGCGGATGGAACACGAGGGCAATGTCGGTCCCTGGCTGGAACTGGCGACGGATAAGGGGCTTGCTGTCAGGTGGGTGCCCTTTGACACCGATACCTGGAAGGTCGAGCCTGACCGGCTCGCGGTCGAATTGACCGATCGGACGCGCCTTGTCTGTCTGAACGCGGCATCGAACATGACCGGCTCGGTGAACAATGTCGCCGCGCTTTCCTCGCTTGCCAAGCAGGCAGGCGCTCTCGTCTTCGTCGATGCGGTTCAACTTGCGCCCCACCATTTGATCGACGTCCAGTCGCTTGGCTGCGACTTCCTCGCCTGTTCGGCTTACAAGTTCTTTGGCCCCCATCTCGGTGTCCTATGGGGACGGGAAGAGGTGCTTGCCGGACTGCATCCATACAAGGGACGCTGCGTATCTGATGATCTGCCCGACCGGTTCGAGGCGGGAACGCCGCAGATGGAGCTTCTGGCTGGCCTGAGCGCGACCGTCGACTACTTCGCCGACCTCGGAGTGCAGATTGGCGCCACGGGGGACCGGCGCGTCAGGATCGCGGCGGCCTACGCCGCCTCGCGCGACTATGAAGAGCCGCTAACGTGGGAGCTGATCGAGGCGTTGCAGATGATCCCGGGGATCACGATCTACGGCATCACCAACAAGAACCGGATGCACGAGAGGGTTCCGACCGTTTCCATCCGCGTCGGCGGTTTGACTCCGTCGGAGGTGGCACGGCATCTGGCGGATGACGGCATCTTCGTCTGGCACGGGCATAACTACGCCTACGAGCCGGCGCGCCAGCTTGGCCTGCCGCTCGACGAGGGCGTGGTGCGGATCGGGCTGGCGCATTACAACACACAGGCCGAAGTGGGCCGCATCGTGGATGCGGTCAGGCGGGTCCGACAGGGAGCGTGATATGGGGCAATCGCAAACGGAGGAGTTCGTGGCTTTCGCCGATCGGCTTGCAGATATCTCCCGCAAGATGTTGCGCCGGGCGGCCGCCCAGGCACCGGAAGTGTCGATAAAGGCCGACGCCTCCTACGTCACCGAAACAGACAGGCAGGTCGAGCAGCGTCTGCGCGAGGTCATCTCCGAGACCTATCCGACGCACGGAATTTTAGGCGAGGAATGGGGCAGTGAACGCCTCGACTCCGAATTCGTCTGGGTGCTGGACCCGATCGACGGGACGGCTGCCTTCATCGCCGGCATCCCGGTTCATGGCACACTGATCGCCCTGACGCAAAACGGCGCCCCCTACATCGGTGTGATCGACCATCCAATGACCCGCGAACGCCTTGCCGGAGCCGTCGGAAGCGGCGCCAAGCGCAACGGCAGCCCCATTCGGACCCGCCCCTGCACTGAACTTTCCGGCGCATTGATGACATGTTCGAATCCCGACTTCATGTCGCCGGAAGAACGGGCGCGCTTCTGTCGCCTGCGCGGGACGGTCCAGTACACCCAGTATGGCGGCTCCTGCTACGCCTATGGCGTGTTGGCTGTGGGGCGCACGGATCTTGCGGTCGACTGCGGCCTCGAACCGGTCGACATCATGGCGCCGGCCGCAATCATTATCGCGGCCGGCGGCGCGGTCTCGGACTGGGACGGCGCCCCCATCAACATCGCGTGGAAAGGACACGTTGCCGCAGCAGGGGACCGAACCGCGCTTGACCTCGCCCTGCACATGCTTACGGACACGCCCGGATTGTCGTCGTCAGATAAAAAGGGCGTCCTGACGTGATGCGCCTTTTTGGGGACCTGGATCATCCGGTCTAAGTCTAAGCGGCGGTGTCTGGTTGACCCGCCGGTAGGTCAGTCCACAAGTTTTGAAAAATCACTCGCTAAGTCATTGAAAAAATTGGTGCCGCATGCTGGACCCGGACCAGCGACCCCCTCATTACGAATTTAGATTCATACGTTATTTCAAAAAAATTACACCTTCTTGGATCGGATTGTGCGGGATCGGACAACTCACCGGCCGCAGGGGCCTTTTTCTATACCGGTTCCGCCCGGCGAGTTGGACGGGTTTGGAGGGCGCCGGACGGGCTTTTCCGATGCTGCCCTACCGGATCGCCGATGTGATACGACTTCAGTGAAGAGCCTGAAAACAGGGGTGTGGTTCGACGGTGACAGGACGGTCGGCTATGAACCCGAGACCAGTCGATGAGGGTGTGCGTGCTGACAGGGGACATTGTGCCGATTTCTGCCGGTCGGGCATGTTGAATCTATTTGCGCCGTCAACCTGTCCCATAGGCGCTGACGTCAGAAAATCCGCATATGTGCTGGTGAAACGTTGGTGGTCAGCTTGCCGACATATCCGCGGACCTTGCTGAGATGCATGTGGGGATTCGGCTGCCGATGTCAGTGCATCTGACACAATAGTCGTCGTGCACCACCACCCTCGACCGATATACGCCTTTAGTGGTCCAGACTCCATCGCCGCTTCGGGCGGTCCGACCCGCTCAGCCTCAATCAATATCAATGGTAAAAGCCGATCCGACATCCGGCGTGCTTTCGGCGCGGACGGTCCATCCCAGACGGAAGGCGGAATGGCCGCCGATTACGGCGCACGACCATCAATTGTCCGGGTATCGACTTGATTTGAAGGCGGATTTAGCCGCGGCCAAATGCAGTGATGCGATCGCTGCCAGGATTGCCGTGTGATCGGATCGTGCCGCTCATACGCCCGGCGGCGAACACGCGCTGACCAGTTCACATATCTCGTCGCCGACATTGCGGAAGCGGTGGGGGATGCGGCTGTCGAAATAGTAGGCGTCGCCGGGGCCGAGGATACGGCGCTGGTCGCCGACGCGGACTTCCAGGCGACCGCGGACGATGACGCCGGCTTCCTCGCCCTCATGAGAGATGCGCACTTTGCCGGTGTCGGCGCCGGGCTGGTAGCGCTCGTGCAGCATCTGCATGGCCCGGTCATGCATGTCGTGGCCGACCTGGCGATAGGAAATCGGGCCGGCGGATATCTCAACCAGTTGCTCGGCGGGAAAGAACACCGATTCAGGCCGGCTCGTGTCCATGGAAAAGAACTCGCCCAAATCCAGCGGAATGCCGTCGAGAATACGTTTCAAAGAGCCGACGGAGGGATTGAGAGAGCCGGATTCGATCAGTGATATGGTGGCATTGGTGATGCCGGAACGGCGGGCGAGTTCGCGTTGCGACAGCCCGTGGCGGGTACGGATGATGCGCAATCGATGTCCCACATCACTGGTCATAGCGGACGGTCTCCGTTTAGTTGTTAATTATATAGAAATTATTACAGGTCGAATCGTGTCTTATCAACGGTTTGGTGCGGAAAAGAAAGCGGCTTGTTAAATAATCGAAAAAGGCGCATTGATTGCCGTAACACTCTAGTCTCGGAGGATGCCATGGCTGCTGCCCGTCGTGTACCCAATGATCTTGAAGCCTTTTGGATGCCGTTCACGGCAAACCGGCAGTTCAAGGAACGGCCGCGCCTGTTCGTTGCCGCCAAGGACATGCACTACACCACCGCCGACGACCGGCAGGTGATGGACGGGACCGCGGGCCTTTGGTGCTGCAATGCCGGTCATTCCCGCGACCGCATCGTATCGGCGATCCGGGAATCGGCCGGACGGCTCGACTTTTCCCCGGCATTCCAGATGGGCCATCCGGAGGCCTTTGAACTGGCGAGCCGGATAACCGACATCGCTCCAGATGGGCTGGATCACGTGTTCTTCACCAATTCCGGTTCTGAATCGGTGGACACGGCCCTGAAAATCGCGCTTGCCTATCAGCAGGCGATCGGGCAGGGGACACGGAACCGGCTGATCGGCCGCGAGCGTGGCTATCACGGCGTCGGCTTCGGCGGCATTTCGGTCGGCGGCATCGTCGCCAACCGCAAATCCTTCGGCACGTTGCTGACCGGTGTCGATCACCTGCGCCACACCCACGATCCGGACCGCAATTCCTTCACGCGCGGTGAGCCGGAAAACGGCGTCGAACTGGCCGAGGACCTGAACCGGCTTGTCGCCCTGCATGGCGAAAACACCATTGCCGCGGTGATCGTTGAACCGATTGCCGGATCGACCGGGGTGCTGATACCGCCGAAGGGGTATCTAAAGCGGCTGCGCGAGATCTGCGATGAACACGGAATATTGCTGATCTTCGACGAGGTAATCACCGGCTTTGGCCGCCTTGGCACGCCGTTCGCCGCCCAGAAGTGGGATGTCCAGCCGGACATGATCACCACCGCCAAGGGGCTTACCAGCGGCACCGTGCCGATGGGCGCCGTGATCGTGCGCAAGGAGATCCATGATGCTTTCATGACCGGTCCCAAGCACATGATCGAACTGTTCCATGGCTATACCTATTCGGCCCATCCGCTCGCCTGCGCCGCGGGTCTGGCCACCTTGGACACGTATCGAGAGGAGGGGCTGTTTGAACGGGTCAACGAATTGGCGCCCTATTGGGAGAGTGCGGTCCATTCCCTCAAAGACCACCGGCATGTCATCGACATCCGCAATCTCGGCCTGATCGGCGCCATCGAGTTGGAGCCGCGACCGGGTGCGCCGGTTGCCCGCGCGTTCGATTCCTTTATCGACTGTTATGAAAAGGGAGTGTTGACCCGCGTGACCGGCGACATTATCGCCCTGTCGCCGCCCTTTATCATTTCCAAATCACAGATCGACCAGATCGTGGATACGATCGGCGATGTGTTGAACCGGTTGGATTAGGTGTAAGGCCCTCCAAGTTGAATCCAGCCCGGTTAAGACGGTCGGGCAGTTCGCACGGCCCTGTGCGGTAGTGCAGCCAATTGCCGCTCCACTTCCGGCCGACCGCCGTTGCGCCTCTCACTGCGGTTTGATTGCAGTCAGGACCGGAACCATATAGCACCGGTTGAAAATCAATAATTTGTTTAATTGTGTTCGATACAATTCTCATTGTTTATCGCGTTGCGTGTGAATAGGTGTGATATGGCACGAAAGCAATTTGGAACACGAGGCCTATCCTCGGCCGATGCAGCTCGGGTTAATCCTTATTCAGGGGCGGCGACACCGCTCGGCGGATATGGGGCCACCGGCGAAGCGTCCGGGATCGACCAGGGCCTTCGCACCTTCATGCTGTCGGTCTACAACTACATGTTCATGGGCTTGATGCTGACCGGCGTCGTTGCCGTTGCGACCTATATGCTGACGGTCACGACGGATGTCAGCGCTGCGGCGCGCCTTACCGACGGACTGCCGTTTCAAGTCACCGAAACCGAATATCTGACGGAGCTTGGAATTTGGCTTTGGGCAACACCGGTTAGCTATCTGATCTGCTTTGGGCCATTGCTGCTGTTGATCGCGTTCGGGTCGATATGGCGCGATCTCAGCGCCGCCGGGGCGCTTGCGGCATTTATCGTGGTATCGATCCTGGTCGGCATTTCGTTTTCCGGCATCGCGATCGTCTATACCGATGCCAGCATCGCCAAGGTCTTTTTCGCCACTGCGGCGGCGTTTGGCGGCCTATCCCTGTTCGGTTACACGACGAAACGGGATCTGTCCGGATGGGCATCGTTTCTTTGGATGGGCTTGTTCGGATTGCTGGCAGCGATATTGATCAATTGGATCTTGCGGTCGGATGCGCTGGAATTTGCGTTCTCGGTGATTGGCGTCCTCGTGTTTTCCGGCTTCACCGCCTATGATACGCAGATGATCAAAGAGGCCTATTCGGACCGCCTCAACCCCGCGGTGGCGAAGAAAATCGCCATCACCGGCGCGTTGGATCTCTATCTGGACTTCGTCAATCTGTTCCGCTTCCTGCTTGCCATCTTCGGCACTGAGGAATAGCCGGACCGCAGGCAAGTTCCGATCGTCAGTCATTGGATATGTGCTTCGTCACCGCAGGCCATAGCTACGGTTGTCGCCGGGAAACTGATTAAGCGCTCGTTAAGCTACAATCCTAAAAGATAGCTCAATCGTGGTCCAGGCCATGCGATTTTTACCCCGATGCGCGATCCTGCGGGTCCATGCATTGGGGTGGGAACAATGTTTGACAAGTATATTACCGGCGCTGATTTTGAGAAGCGGGTGAAGTCCTGCGAGGCTGCGGCCAGGGACAATCCGGAGCGCTACCGAAGCCGATTGATCATCGGCGCCCGTCTAGGGCGCTGGTTGGTCAAGGGTGTTGTAATTATTTCAGTTTTACCGCTCGTCGCCCTGGCTTGGTACTTCCACCATCTCGGTTGGAGCACCCTGTCGACCCGGCATTTCATTGTCGCCGGATTTGCCGTCGCATGGGCTCTGGCGGTGCTTCCGTTGTTGTTCGCCCATCGTATTGATTACGACAATGATGATCTGCAAAAGCTCAAACGGGAGGATGCGCCCGATCTGTTCGCCTTTGTCGAGGAAATCAGGTCGCGTTTGAATGCGCCTGAGCTTGAGGGCATTTATCTCGACGGCGAGTTGAATGCCGCCGCCGTGCAGGTGCCGACCGGTCGATATTCGGGCAATTACAAGAACCGTCTGATTATCGGACTGCCCCTGATGGCCGCGCTCGACCGCAATGAGCTCAAATCCGTGATCGCCCACGAATTCGGTCATTTTATCGGAGATCACGGTCGCGACGGCGTCTTGGTGTATCGGACCATTGCCGATTGGCGGCGGCTGCTTCGCATGGCTTGGCGGCGCGGTGGGACGTTTGAGTTCATTATCCATATGCTGGCGTCGAGATTCCTGCCGCGTTTTATGGCCTACAGTTTCGCCTTTCGCCGCGATAATGAGTTTGAAGCCGATGCCGCCGCGGCCTCACTTGTGGGCGCCAGGATCGAGGCAGACTGCCAACTGCGCCTGGAACTGGCCGGAGAGCAGCTCCATGACAATTGGAAGGCATTGTTCCGGTCTTCGCTGGAGCTTGAAGCCCCGCCACTGGACTGCATGTCTCGTTTGACCGACGGCCTCAATGAGGCCTGTTCGCGCGATGATGCCGATTTTGTCCTTCGCAGGGCGTACGCGGAAACCTCTGACATTCACGATAGTCATCCTTGTCTGCGCGAACGGCTCGATGCAGTCGGCGAGACCCTGAGAGTGCCCGACGCGTTTACGGACCCCGCCATCGGATTGCTTGGTGACTATCTGGAGAAGGCACTTGCTTATCACAGTCGCATTTGGGCGGAACACAATGCCGAGGACTGGACCGCATGCCGCCGGGCGTCGCGGGAGTACAAGCAAAGGCTGTTTGAACTGGAGGAGAAGGACGGGGCAGACTTAACGCTGGATGAATGTATTGAGCGGGCGGACATGGTCGAAAAACTGCACGGCGAGGCGGCGTCGCAATGGCATTACTCCCAGTGCGTAGCGCAGTATCCGGCCGAACCACGGGCAATTTTCGCGCTTGGCCGGCATTTGGTCGATATGAACGATGAAAGGGCCTTTGAATTCCTGCACATGGCCATGGATCTGGACGAAACGGCCATTCCGGCCGCGTCCGAACTCGCCGCCAGACTTGCGGCCGGACTTGGCATGGAGGAGGATTGCCGCGACTATCGTCAATTACAGACCAACAACGAAAAGCATGCGGAGGACGTCTTGAGGGAACAGCGCAAGCCGCAACCCGGCGATCCGCTGCGACCAGTCTCCGACAGTTGCCTGAAGGATATTTTTCATACCTTCATTCACGAAAACGATGATTGCTACATTGCCGGCTATTTGTTCGAAAAACCGATGCCGGAATGGGCGGAACGCAAGGCAATTTGGTTAGCCGTGGAATGCACCAGCGGGTTGATGAGCAAGCAGACCGTCGATCAGATTAGAAATGACATTTTTGAATCGCTGATGACTGTGATCGACCCCAAATATTATGGGGTGACCATCATCGCTCCGGATGACGACTGGCTTATCGACACGCTTCATGATTTGCCCGGTACGACCTTAAAACGCAGTCCGAACTGGCGGCTTGAGGAATCAGACATTAAAGTTGCCGCCTGACGGCGACGGGACGGCGACCTATCGATAGGGATTTGCCACTGCCGGTGCCGCTTCGCCCTCGCGTTTGCCGTCCATCGGCGGTGTCGGACGGTAATGATCCGGTGTCGGCCCGCCGGCTGCGATCCGCGCGCGCGCCTGGTCCGGTGTTTCCAGCAATTCGCCGGCCTTCATGGCTTCTTTCCGGTTGACGATGACAGCCGCGTCCTGGTTGGGCGGCGGCATCATGTCGGCGTGGTAATAGGCCATTTTCTGCTTTGCCGGGTCGACGACGCGGCTCGGATCGATGTCCCGCTCATTGGTTCCCTTGGGCGGATCGACCGCGACTCCGTCGATCATTTCATGGTCGAACCACCATTTCTTCACCGGGTTGCGCTTGCCGTTCTCCAGCCAGTCATCCATCCATGTGGCGATCGGCACCATCAGCGGCTTCAGGGCCATGGCATTGACGCCGAGCCAACTGGCGATGCGGGTCAAGATTGCCCCGTCGGCGTCGACCACTTTGTTGATGGGGCAGGTCTTCATGCAGCGCCCGCAGGCGGCGCCTTTCGGATTGGTGAGCCGGTAACGGGCGCAACGCTCCACGTCCGGCTTCCAGATCTCATAGGCATTGAACATCACCTTGTCGCCGAAGGGAATGGCGTCGCAGGGGCATTCGCGGGCGCATTTTAAACAATTGTTGCAGAAATATTGCAGGCCGAAATCGATCGGTTTGTCGACCTCCAGGGGGATGTCGGTGGTCAAGACGACGGATTTGAATCGCGGGCCGACGAACGGGTTCAGCACGAGTTCGCCGATACGGCTTAGTTCGCCCAGGCCGGCAAGCAGTACCAGAGGCAATTGCAGGACGTCGCTATCGGCGTTGGTCTGTGACCTTGAGGCAAATCCTTTCTTGCGCAGGAAGTCCGCCATGACGCCGGCAATCTCCGCGCCGCGCAGATAGGCGCGCATGGATTGGGGACCGGACGCCCAATCATCGCCGCTGGCGCCCTCCATGGTGTCGTAGCCCTGGTCGATCAGCATTACCACGGCGTATTTGTGGTAGGGCTCGATCTCCGTTCCGTCCTCCTTGTGGCTGAACCAGGCATAGCGCGGGACTTCGCAGATACCGGTCAGGTCCGATCCCAGGTGATAGGACAGTGACTTGATGGCCCGGGCATTGGCGGCCGGGTCGTTCAGGCCCGACGTGTCGGTGGCGGCGACCTTGCCGTCCTGATGCGGCACCATGGAGCGGATCGCATTCAACAAGGCGAAGGCGAACGGGGTCTTGAAGGCGAACCGAGAGCGCTCGCGCTTTGATTTTTCGCCGAGATCACCATGCAGGGCCCGTTGGAAGAAGGCCGCGCGCTTCGGCACGCGGGGCACTTCGTCGTCGATGATCAGCGTCGTCGGGCGGTCGATCCGCTTGACCTGTTCCATCGGGTAGCGGCTTAGATGGGTCGCTCTTTTGGCGCGGCGATTGCGCTCGCGGCCGGATTGAGCGCCGTTGATGCCCCACCAATAGGCAAGGCCCCTGGCTTGCAGCGCATCGGCATGGAGCGGCTGGTCGGTGGCGGCCGGATAGTCGGTGGTCACGGCGGCGAAGACGTAGCCATCTTTGATATAGGGATTGGCGAGGCCCTGATCGGTTCTGGCGGCAAGGCCTGCCATGACGGCCAACCGCTCGATATCAACCGCCGTGTGGCCCTCGAAATGGGAGCGGGCGGAAAAGCCCATATGGCGGATATGGCCGGCGAGGCACATGCCGATTTCCCCGCCGCGCATGATTGCCAGGCGGCGGGCGCACGGTTCGACCCAATCATGGGCGAGATTGTCGGCCTCGGGAATGCGGCCGAGCTCGACCATGACGATAATGGCGTGGTCATGGGGCAGGGGGTCGGCACCGGCGAGCCAGGCCGACTCCGGAATGCGGCAAATCCCGGCCTGCGCGGCGTCCATGAAATAGGCGCCGCCCTTCAGATCGGCGGCGCGCCGATCAAGGTCGTCCGGCAGCGGCGCCTTTTGCTCGGCGATCCTGCCATCGGCGAACTCGGCGAATATGGCACTGTAATGCTCCGCCGCTCGGCCAAGGTCGTCGTCCGGGTCGGTTTCCGGTTCGGCTGCAATCGGCGGCCGCGCCGCTTCGACGGCCAGCACCGAAGCATCGCGCGGTAATGTCTCCAGCGGGAAGGGCCCCAGATGAAAAGGACGGTTCTTGCTGCGCGGATAGAGGAACATCGATTGCCTGACGGTTCGAGATGCAACGGGCAAATTTATCCGGCCAGGATACAGTCGGCTCCGTCAATGCGCAAAGTGCCCGACCGGAAATCGACCGGCCGGTCTTTCACTCGGTAGGCTCCGTCAGATAGTCCGCATCGGCAACCGGTTCCATCCAATTGATATGGATGCCGTCCAGGTTTTCGTGGAATGCCAGATGCACCATGGCGTGATCGGGGGCGGCGCCATGCCAGTGTTTTTCGCCCGGCGGGATCCAAATCGTATCGCCGGGACGGATGACGCGCACCGGTCCGCCCCAGGTCTGCACCCTGCCGATGCCGTCGGTCACATAAAGGGTCTGACCAAGAGGGTGGGTGTGCCAGTTCGTGCGCGCGCCCGGTTCAAAACTCACTCTGGCCCCGCGAAGACGCGCCGGGTCGGGGGCATCGATAATCGGATCTTGGAATACGGCGCCGGTGAAATAATCCGAATTGGCCCGAATGGTCGGGCGGCTGGCCGCAAAAAGAATGTCCATAATTGTTTCCCGGTTCTCGTCAGCGTGGAGCGGAACTGTAGACAACGTTTTACATTTGGCAAATAGGCGTTGATGGTGTAATTGCGTCGATAATTTGCATCAGCGCAGATTATGAATTTGAGATGAACAAGTTCGCCGGAATCTTGCCGAAATTGCACATTATCTTGCGGAACATTCGTATTGATGAAACAAAACAAATTGGCAAGAGCCGAAGACTTAAACCTTCTCGCATCGGCTCCCAAATCAGGAGCCTTCACTCAACAATTCGGGATGATATGTCGTGAACAAATTCACAGATCACGACCTTTTCAGAAAGGCAATTTGACATGATAAGGCTCCTTTCGGCCTTTACGGGCATGTTTATAATGGCGTTGTCAGGCGTCACGGCGACCGCCGACACCAGGGCTAATCTATCGCCGGGTTACTGGACCCTGCTCAGTAAGCAGCAGGTCGGGCTCGACATTGATCGCGACGTCGTCAAGGTTCCGGCAGACGGGGTTCGCTACACGGCGGTCGCACTCGCCGCCATAGACCAGGCCATCGACCTCTACGACCTCAAGGTTGTATTCGGCAGCGGCAAGGTGCTTGATGTTCGCGTGCGGCGCACTTTGAAAGCCGGGGAGCGGAGTCGGGCCATCGACCTGCCCGGCGATGTCCGCTCGATCCAACGCATAGAGTTGGTTTACGAAACAAGCGGCAAGGCCAGGAAACGGGCGCAAATTGCGGTTTGGGGCCGAGCGGCCTATACCGGGCTTGGAAAGGGCTGGGAATTGCTGGGCCGACAACAGGCGGCTCAGGACATAGACCGAGACGTCATCCGCCTGCCGGGCGGTTCCGGCCCTTATGACGGAATTGTGCTCCGTGCGCTTCGCGCTGATGCGCAGCTTTATGATTTGAAAGTAACCTTTGGAAACGGGGAAACAAAAGACATTACGGTGCGCCGAATGCTGAAAAACGGTAGCAAGACGGATGTAATCTCCTTTGCCGGTCGGCCGCGTTATCTCGACAACATCAAGATGATCTATGAATCGGGCAACAAGGCAAAGCGCCCGGCAATTATCGAGGTCTGGGGTCGTCAAGTATCCTGGCTGCCAGGGAGAGGCTGGCGGCTTGTGGGCAAGCCGACCATCGAGCAAAAAGTGGACCGCAATGTTATCCGCCTGCCAAAGGGCGCCGGTCGTCATGACATGATGGTCCTGCAAGCCATTGGCGGCGATGTGGAATTCTATGACCTTAAACTGCATTTCGGCAACAAACAGGTGCAGGATGTCACAATCCGTCGGACGTTGCCGGCAGGAAAATGGACTAGAGCCATCAAATTTGATCGCGGAGCCCGCAAAATCAAGCGGGTAGTGATGATCAACGAGAACACCGCGAAAAAGAAGAAACCGCCGAAAGTGGCCGTCTGGTTGCGCCGTGCCTCGCGCAAAGCCGGTCCGGAATGGGTTTTCCTTGGCGCCGCGAAAGCGGATCGGGATTTCGACCGCGACGTGATCCGGGTTCCGAGGCAGATCGGCCTGTTCAAGTCAGTGGGGCTGCGGGCCATGCGGTCGCCGGTCGATATCTATGACGTTCGGGTGCGGTTCGAAAACGGCGAATCCCAGGATGTACGCGTGCGCAAGACGCTTAACCCCGGGCAGCAAACGCCGCCTATCGATCTGTCGGGCGGTGCCCGGGATCTTTCCCATGTCCGCCTGATGTATGAATCTGCCGCGAAAAAACGCAGTAAAGGCGTGATTGAGGTATGGGCGCGCCGCTAAGCGCTTAGACTCGACCTGCAGCAATTGCGGGAATTATCGAGCCGCCGGGGGCCAAATCAAGGCGTCCGGCGGTTTTTCGTCGACTTCCAGGAGCACCTGTTCACCGACGACCCGCATCCGCCTTCCGGCCAAAAGCGCCAAGGCGTGCGGATAGATCCGGTGTTCCTGGCGCAGCATCCGCTCCGCCAGCGTATCGGGCGTATCGTCCGGCAGCACCGGTATGGCGGCCTGGATGACGATCGGACCGGCATCCATGTCGGCGCGCACGATGTGCACCGTGCAGCCGTGCAGGCGCACACCGGTCTCCAAGGCGCGTTCATGGGTATGCAGGCCCTTGAAGGCCGGAAGCAGTGACGGATGGATATTCAAAATGCGGTCGCGCCAACGGTCGACGAACCATGGGGCGAGGATGCGCATGAATCCGGCAAGACAGATGATTTCGATGTCGGCGGCCGTCAGACGGGCATCGAGGGCCTTTTCGAAGTCTTCGCGGCCATCGTAGCCGCGGTGGTCGACGATTGCGGTCTCGATTCCGAAATCGGTGGCATGGGTGAGGCCGGCGGCCTTTGGATTGTTGGAGATGACCAGGACGATTTCGGCCGGGTAGTCGGAGTGGCGCGCGGCGTCGGCCAATGCCGTCATGTTGCTGCCACGCCCGGAAATCAGGACGGCGACCCGGCGTTTATCCATCACATTGATCCATCGAAGGACAGCGATCCCGTCAGTTCGACAGGGTTAGCGTCGCGTGCGGCCACCGTTCCCAGTTCGAAGACGGTTTCACCGTAGTCCATAAGGATGGCTCCGATTTCGGCGGCGTCCCGCCGGTCGACGATCACCACCATGCCGATACCGCAATTGAATGTTCGCAACATTTCCATCGGCTCCACCGGTCCGGCAGCGGCGAGCCA
This sequence comes from Rhodobiaceae bacterium, assembly GCA_965224185.1. Taxonomy (GTDB): domain Bacteria; phylum Pseudomonadota; class Alphaproteobacteria; order Rhizobiales. Next base: position 4,732,745 of record OZ245042.1, read on the forward strand.
TGAGAAAACCGTCGGCACGGGAATTGAGGTAAGATCGATGCGGGCGCAGACGGCATCAGGCAGGATTCGCGGCACGTTTTCCAAGATGCCACCGCCGGTAATATGGGCGAGCGCCTTGATGCGGCTATTGGCGCGCATGGCCGCCAGCAGGGAACGCACGTAAATACGCGTGGGGGTCAGCAGGGCCTGCCCGAGTGCTTGGCCGGCATCGAAGGGCGCTGGCGCGGCCAGTTCGAGCCCGGACCCGTCCACGATCCGGCGCACCAGGGAGAAGCCGTTGGAATGCAGGCCGGCCGAGGCCAGTCCCAGGATCGTGTCTCCAGGCTTGACATCGCGGCGCGGCAACACCGCGTCCCGCTCCACCGCGCCCACGGCGAAGCCGGCGAGATCATAATCGCCTGAGGCGTACATGCCGGGCATCTCTGCGGTCTCGCCGCCGATCAATGCGGCGCCGGCCTGCTTGCAGCCTTCGGCGATGCCCGCAATGACCGTGCGGGCCTGGTGCACATCCAAGGCGTTGCAGGCCAGGTAATCGAGAAAAAACAGCGGTTCGGCGCCTTGGACGATCAGGTCGTTGACGCACATGGCGACCAGATCGATGCCGACGGTGTCGTGTATGCCGGTATCGATGGCCAGCCGCAATTTGGTGCCCACGCCGTCATTGGCGGCAACCAGGACCGGGTCGCGATAGCCGGCTGCGGCGAGATCGAACAACCCGCCAAACCCGCCGATCGCCGAATCCGCCCCCGGTCGGGCCGTGTCGGCAACCAACGGTTTGATCGAGTCGACGAGCGCATTGCCGGCATCGATATCCACTCCGGCCTCGGAGTAAGTGAGCGGGGGGCTTATTTTGTTGGCCATCGCGATCAACTTTCGGGATGTAAGACCGCCAAGGCGGGCAATCCTGGGACGCTTGAATAAACCCTTTGCAAAAGCGCTGCAGCTTGAATATCGATCATTGGAAGGGCGCTTGCGAGATCAATTGCGGTCAACGATCTTATCAAATGCGCGGACCGCCCCAACTTGGAAAACGGTCTTTCGTCCCCAGATTTGTAATCTGACCGGAGATCCAATACCGCATGACGGTTCCGCAACGGGCTTTTTGAACTGTGACGATACCCAATTTTATATCCATTGCCCGGCTGTTGGCGGTGCCGTTGGTCGTATGGCTGATCGGAGACGGCCTGCACGCCCTGGCGTTCTGGGTTTTCGTGATTGCCGGGATTTCCGACGCGATAGACGGATTCATCGCCAAGCGATTCGGACAGGTCAGCGAGCTTGGCGCCTATCTCGATCCCCTGGCCGATAAAGCCTTGTTGGTCTCCATCTATGTGGCGCTCGGATATCGCGGCGATATTCCGCCGTGGCTGGTGATTACGGTGGTGTCGCGGGACTTGTTGATTATCAGCGCGGTGATGCTGTCATGGATGCTGGACAGGCCGGTGGCGGTCAAGCCGCTGATCATCAGCAAGGCGAACACCGTTGCGCAAATCGTATTTGCCGCGGCGGTGCTCGGCGCGCTAACGTTTTCCGTTGATCTGGACTGGGTGTTTGTAGCGCTCGTCGGTCTGGTCGCGGCGACAACGGTGCTGTCGGCCATTGCATACATGATCGACTGGCTTCACCATATGGCCGAGCCGCAAACCGCGGCACCCAAGAACCACCAAGACGGACCGGTTGCCTGATCACGGTGAAGAATGCGCGTTGAAAGACAATTGTTATTCTGGTTCGTTGCGCTCGCCGGGGCAATTGCGTTCCTTTATCTGTTTCGGGAAATCCTGTTACCGTTCGTCGCCGGCATGGCGGTGGCCTATTTGCTCGATCCGGTCGCCGACCGGTTGGAGCGCTGGGGCATGGGGCGGTTGACGGCGACGCTCATTATCCTCGCAGCGTTTGTAGTCGCGGTGGTTTTCGTGCTTGTTATGCTGCTACCCGTGATCGGGCAGCAGATCGTCGGCCTGATCTCGGCGTTGCCGGACTACGCAACGCGATTGCATACCCTGATCTCGGAAAATGCCGATGAGTGGCTCGGTCGCTCCTTCGGCTTGAAGACTTCCGATTTGAAAGACTATTTCGGCGGCCTCATGGGGCAGGGCGCGTCCTGGGTAGCCGGATTGTTGGGATCGATCTGGTCGGGCGGGCAGGCGCTGATTTCCATCCTCGCGTTGATGATCGTTACGCCGGTCGTCGCTTTCTATATTTTGGTTGACTGGGACCGGATGATCGACCGGATCGATAGCTGGCTGCCGCGTGATCATGCCGAAACCATTCGCGCGCTGGCGCGGGAGATCGATGCGACCTTATCGGCTTTCGTTCGCGGGCAGGTTTCGATCTGCCTTCTGCTGGCCGGGTTCTACGCCGCCGGATTGAGCCTGATCGGTCTGGAATTCGGGCTGTTGATCGGCCTTGCCGCCGGGCTGATCTCCTTTATACCCTATGTGGGAGCGGTTTTCGGTTTTTGTGCCTCCCTGGGAGTCGCATTGGTGCAATTTTGGCCGGAGTGGCCGATGATCGTGGCAACATTGGTGGTCTTTGCGATTGGACAGTTCCTTGAGGGGAATATCCTGCAGCCGAAGCTTCTGGGAAGCAGTGTCGGCCTGCATCCCGTCTGGCTGATGTTCGCGCTGTTTGCCTTCGGCGTCATGTTGGGTTTTGTCGGCTTGCTGGTTGCGGTTCCGGCGGCGGCGGCGATCGGCGTCCTTGCCCGGTTCGCGTTGCGGCAATATCTGTCCAGCCGGCTTTATCACGGTGGGCCTCGGGATGCGGGCTAGCCCACATGTCTCACACTCCCTGTGGTCTGCGCCGGCTCAAGCGCGTGGCAGAGAAGGAGAGGCGCGCGGAGCGTATCGGGCATACGGTCAAGCGCTTCGACGCACGCTGTTGCGCGCTTCAGCCGGCCTGCAGGGTTGCGTCGCGGCGGGCCTCTGCGGGCTCACGGGCCTCAACCGTATGGCGGGATACGCCTTTCGTCCCCTGAGCCCACAGCGACCGCGCCAAAACGCAACGCAGACCGCAGGGAGTGCGAGACATGCGGGCTAATGCCGATCAGATTCCGCTCGATCTGCCGCACAAGCCGGCCCTGGGCCGTGAGGACTTTCTCGTTGCCGGTTCGAACCGGGCGGCGCTGGCGATGATCGAGCGCTGGCCGGATTGGCCGTCTCAGGTGCTGCTGATAGGCGGTCCGGCGGGGTCCGGAAAGAGCCATTTGGCGGGCATCTGGAGCACCAACTCGAATGCGCGGATCATTTCCGGATCCATGTTGGCGGAATTGCCGACCGGTGACTTGATCGAGACCGGCGCGGTCGCGGTCGAAGATGCCGACCGGCCGGGCCTCGACGAGACACGCCTGTTTCATTTGATCAACGCGGTGCGCGATGCCGGCGCTCATTTGGTTATAACCTGCCGTGCATGGCCCGAGGACTGGCCCGTTCGGCTGCCGGATCTTGCGTCGCGGCTCAGATTGGCGACGCCGATGGAACTCGGCGAGCCCGACGACGACCTGCTACGCCAGGTGCTGTTCAAACTGCTGGCCGACCGGCAGGTGGCCGTCGACAAGTCGGTCATCGACTTTCTGGCCGTGCGCATGGAACGCTCTTTGGAAGCGGCCGGTCGTTTGGTGGCTTTGCTCGACCGGGAAGCGCTTGCCGGCAAGCGGCGCATTACCCGGCCCCTGGCGGCGCGGGTCCTGCAGGACATGCAGGAGAATTCGCCGCGGAGCGATGTGTAATGGCCGATGATAAGGTGATGGCGCGAATCGATCCCGATTGCGGAAGAACTATCGCGCGTAAAATTGGAGTGTTGTGATGGAAACCGGACAAGCGACCGCAGAGAAGGGTGCTCCGAAACGGCGCGGCCGGACTGCCACGACGACCAAGCGGGGCGCCTCGGCAGCCTCACGTTTGCGGACCAGTCCGGAGCGCTTCGTCAATCGGGAATTGTCGTGGTTGTCGTTCAATCACCGGGTGCTTGAGGAATCGGAGAATCCCAATCATCCGGTCCTGGAGCGGCTCCGATTCCTGTCGATTTCGGCAACCAATCTGGATGAGTTTTTCATGGTCCGCGTGGCCGGTCTGAAAGGCCAGCAGCGGGAGGGCATCGAGACCAAGAGCGATGACGGATTGACGCCGGGCGAACAATTGGCGCGGATCAATGCGGCTGTCGACGCCCTGCAAAACGAACAGCAAAATCGTTGGGCCGCGTTGCGCGGCGAGCTTGTGGACAATGGCATCGTCATCGTCGATGACAGCTCGCTGAGTGGCAAGGATCAGGATTGGCTGGAAACCTATTTCCTGACACATATCTTTCCCGTGCTCACGCCGCTGGCGGTTGATCCGGCGCATCCGTTCCCGTTCATTCCGAACCTGGGATTTTCACTGGTGCTGGAACTGGTGCCGCAAGGGGGCGGCGAGGGCATGACGGCGCTGTTGCCGGTTCCCGGTCAGGTGGAGCGCTTCGTGCGCCTGCCGAAGGCCAATGTGCGGTCCAAGGAGATTCGCTTCATTGCGCTGGAGCAGGCCATCAGCCCGTTTATCGGGCGATTGTTTCCCGGCTATGAACTGGCCGGCAAGGCGGCGTTTCGGGTGATCCGTGATTCCGATATCGAGATCGAGGAAGAGGCGGAGGATCTGGTGCGGCTCTTCGAAACGGCGTTGAAGCGGCGGCGCCGGGGATCGGTGATCCGCATGGAGATCGAATCGTCAGCACCTGATTCTCTGCGTCATTTCGTTGCCGAGGAACTGGGCGTCGAGGACGACGAAATCTTTCTTGTTGACGGCGCATTGGCGTTGAAGGATCTCGGCCAGTTGGTGGATATCGACCGGCCAGAGTTGAAATTCGTGCCTCACGCGGCGCGCTTTCCCGAACGCATCCGCGAACATGGCGGCGATTGCTTCGCGGCGATCCAGCAAAAGGACATTGTCGTTCACCACCCCTATGAATCCTTCGACGTGGTGGTGCAGTTCCTGACCCAGGCGGCCCGCGATCCCGATGTGGTGGCGATCAAGCAGACGCTTTATCGAACCTCAAACGATTCGCCGATCATCAAGGCGTTGATCGAAGCGGCCGAGGCCGGCAAGTCGGTCACCGCCCTGGTAGAGCTCAAGGCGCGGTTTGACGAAGAGGCGAATATCCGCTGGGCGCGGGATTTGGAACGGGCCGGTGCCCAGGTAGTGTTCGGCTTCATCGAACTCAAGACCCATGCCAAATACTCCATGGTGGTGCGCCGCGAACACGGGCAGTTGCGCACCTATGTTCATACCGGCACCGGGAATTATCATCCGATCACCGCGCGCATCTATACCGACCTGTCCTTCTTCACCACCGATCCGGTGATCGGCCAGGATGTGGCGCGGGTGTTCAATTTCATCACCGGATATGCGGAACCGGCGGAAGTGGAGAAACTGGCGGTTTCGCCGTACACCCTGCGACGCCGTATGGTCGAACATATCGAGGCGGAAATCGCCCACGCCAAGGCCGCCCGCCCGGCGCAGATCTGGGCGAAAATGAACTCGCTGGTGGACCCGACCCTGATTGATGCCCTCTATGACGCCAGCCAGGCCGGGGTGCGCATCGACCTGGTGATCCGCGGCATTTGCTGTCTGCGCCCGGGGGTCAAAGGCCTGTCAGAGAATATTTGCGTGAAATCGATCATCGGACGGTTCCTCGAACACAGCCGAATCATTTGCTTCGGCAATGGCCACGGGCTGCCGTCGGCGGGCGCGGTCGTCTATATCGGGTCGGCGGATTTCATGCCGCGCAATCTGGACCGGCGGGTTGAATCCCTGGTTCCCATCCAAAATCCCACGGTTCACGCGCAAATCCTCGATCAGATCATGGTTGCTAACATCAAAGACAACCAACAAAGCTGGAATCTCTTGCCCGACGGAGGGCACGAGCGCATAGTGCCGGAGGATGGGGTCGAGCCGTTCAACGCCCATCAATATTTTATGACCAACCCGTCGCTGTCTGGCCGTGGCAAATCTCTCAAGAGCGATTCACCCAGATCATTTACGCGCCGCGGCCGTCGCCGGAAGCGAAGTGGGTGAATATGCGCCCGGACGGCTGACCGGTCACGGTCCGGTCGCGGTCGTCGATATCGGGTCCAATTCGGTTCGGCTTGTCATCTACGAGCGCCTGAGCCGGACGCCGACGGTGTTCTTCAATGAAAAAGTATTGGCCGGCCTCGGCAAGGGCGTCGCCGATGACGGCCGTCTGGCCGATGACGCCGTTGAGATGGCGCTCGCGGCACTCGGCCGGTTCCGGCAGATCTGTACCCAGTGCAGCGTCGGACAGGTCAACGTGATCGCAACGGCGGCAGTGCGCGAGGCGGATAACGGCGAGGATTTCATTGCCCGGGCCGAGGCGGAATTGCATGCCCCGGTGCAGGTGCTTACCGGTGGTCAGGAGGCCCGCTATGCGGCCTTTGGGGTGGTTTCCGGCGTTTGGCGGCCGAACGGAATAGCGGCGGATCTCGGCGGCGGCAGCCTGGAACTGGTGGACGTTCAAGGCGGTGAGATCGGGACGGGAACCACCTTGCCGCTCGGCGCATTGCGGCTACAGATCTCGACCGGCGACACGGTGAAAGACGCGGAGCGGCATATCGACAAGGTGCTCGACGATTGCGAGCTGCTGGAGCACGGTGCCGGCCGGGCGTTTTATGCCGTCGGCGGGACATGGCGCTCGCTGGCACGGCTGCATATGGTGAAAACCGGACATCCGCTGCATGTCATGCACGAATATACGATCGACGCGGAGGAGGCGGTCAAATTCTGCCGATACCTGACCCGCAATCCGGTGGCCGAGATTGACGGCATCACCTCGGTGTCGCGGCAGCGGCGCATGCTGTTGCCCTACGGCGCGGCAGTGTTGCGCAAATTGCTGATGCGGATGCAGCCGTCATCGGTGCAATTATCGGCGCTCGGGGTGCGCGAGGGCCTGCTTTACGAATTGCTCGACGATGCGGAACGAGCGCGGGATCCGTTGATTGCGGCCTGCGAGGAACTGGCCTTCATCCGTTCCCGGTCGCCACGCCATGCGGCCGAACTCGGTCCGTGGATGGACCGGCTGTTCGATGTTATCAAGATCGACGAGACCGCGCTTGAACGGCGGCTGCGGATCGGCGCCTGCCTGCTCGGCGACATCGGATGGCGGGCGCATCCCGATTATCGCGGCGAGCAAAGCCAGAACATTATCGCCCATGCCGCCTTTGTGGGGATCGACCATCCCGGTCGGGCCTATTTGTCGCTGGCCGTATTCTACCGCCATGTGGGGTTGATCGACGAGGCGCTGAGCCCGAGCGTCAAGTCGTTGGTGAGTGAAAGGTTGCACCAGCGGGCGCGTATAGTCGGCACCGCCATGCGGGTCAGCTACCTGTTGTCGGCGGCGATGCCGGGCATCATTCCACGTATCGGGTTCCGGCTGCAGGACGATGTGTTGCAACTTGTGCTGCCGGAGGACCTTGCATCCCTCGACGGCGAGCGGTTACGCAAGCGATACGGCCAGTTGGGCCGGCTGCTGGATTACCAGACAGATGTGATTGTGGCGTCTTAAGGGCGCTGGGATTTCTAACCGGATGCCGCCCGTTTGCCGCGCCGGCGCTTCGACGGGACGGCCTTCGGCGGTACCTTTTCAATCGTATGCGAGATCGGCACTACCCGGCGACCGTTGAAGCCAAGCGCAATGCGGCCGTGTTTCAGGGCGAGCGCGTTCTCGCCGAACAGTTCCCGCCGCCAACCGTGCAAAGCCGGGACGTCGGCATTATCGTCGCTGGCGATCTTTTCCAGATCATCGACGGTGGCGATCACCTTGGCGGCCACGCCATTGGCCTCGCTGGTCAATTTGAGCAGCACCTTCAAAAGATCCACCGCGGCCCCGGAACCGTCCGGTGCCGGACGGCCCTTCGGCAGCCGCGGCAAGGCATCATCGGGAATCGCAAGCCCGCTTTTGACGGCAGATAACAGACCGGCCGCCGCGCGGGAGCGCTCGAACCCTCTTGGCACGGCGCGCAGCAGCGCCAATGCATCGGCGTCCACCGGCCGGTGCATGGCGACTTCGTAAATGGCGTCGTCCTTGAAGACCCGGTTGCGGGGCATATCCCGGCGCTGGGCTTCCTTTTCACGCCACGCGGCGACTTCGCGCATGACAGCCAGTTCGCGCGGCTTGCGCACCCGCATTTTCATGCGCTTCCAGGCATTTTCGGGATCCATGCGATAGGTATCGACGGATGTCAGGACTTCCATTTCCTCGCGCACCCAATGAGCGCGATTTTGTTCTTCCAGATTGGCCTTCAAGAACAGATAGACCTCGCGCAGGTGGGTCACGTCGGCGAGCGCGTAGTTCAATTGCTTGTTCGTCAGCGGCCGTCGGGCCCAATCGGTGAAGCGGTGCGTCTTGTCGATCCGTTCGCCGGTCACTTTGTTGACCAGTTGGTCGTAGCTGATGGAATCGCCGAAGCCGCAGACCATCGCGGCAACCTGGGTGTCGAAGACCGGATGGGGAATGAAACCGCCCAGGTGATAGACGATTTCGATGTCCTGGCGGGCGGCGTGGAACACCTTGGTGATTGCCTCGTCGCGCATCAGGTCGAAGAACGGATCGAGCGACAGGCCGTCGGCCAAAACGTCGACGATCGCCGCCTGGTTGGTGTCGGCCAACTGGATGAGGCACAGACGCGGCCAATAGGTGGTCTCGCGAATGAATTCGGTGTCGACGGTGATGAATTCGGCGCCAGCCAACTCGGCGCAGTAGCGCGACAAAGAATCAGTATTACTTATGATTTTCATGGCCGCTCTATAGCGCAACGGCGCATAACTGTCTCCCATTTCAATTGGATTGTCGCCGGCTATCCCCGATCACGACCGTAAATCAACCTTTTCTTGAGCTTTTCCGCGCGGTTTTCGAGCCAATCCGAAAATAGCGGGCGATGTGCGCAGGAGCCCTACGAATCGCGAGCGCGATTCGCGCGGCACGGTGGGCCGCGCCAGCAGGCGGACGACCGTGAGCACGATGAGGGCGGCGTGGACGGCGCTGGTGTAGAGGAAAAACGCCGATGCGGAATAGGTGTCGATGACGACCGACGCGATGAACGGTCCGATAATCGCGCCTATGGAATAAAAAAAGGTCAGTCCGGCGGCGATCAAAACATATTGCCCGTCACCGGCCCGGTCGTTGGCAACGGCAGCAGACAGGGAATAAAGCGGCATGGCGCAGGCACCGAAGGCGAAGGCGCCGGCATAAATCAGCCATTGGTCGCCGCCGGCGCGGGCCAGGAACAGACCGGCGGCAACGGCGCCGGCGGTTGCCGCCAGAATTGCAAATCGCCGGTCGACCCTGTCCGACAGATAGCCGAGCGGGAATTGCATGACGGCGCCGCCCAGAATGCCGGCGCTCATGAAAGCCGCGACACCGGCCGTATCGAGCCCGGCCTCGCGGCCAAACAGGGGACCGATCATGCGGAAGGCGCCATTCGTCATGCCGATGGAAACCGTACCCATGCAGGCCATCGGCGATATACGCCAAATCGTGGCAAGGTCGAACCGGAAGGCCGCCGGCGGCGTGGGGCGCGACCGATCCGACAGCGCCACGGGCACCAGGGACAGGCAGAAAATGATCGCGGTGACGGCGAAGATTTCAAAGCCGCCAATACCGAATACCGGAATGAGAAATTGGCTGCCGGTCACCGCGGTCAGGTCGATCATTCGGTAAATGCTCATGACCCGGCCGCGATCGGCGTTGCCTGATTGTTCGTTAAGCCAGCTCTCGATAACCATGAACAGGCCGGAAAAGCAAAATCCGGCGATGAAGCGGATGGCGATCCAGACCAAGGGATCGAGAACGAGAATGAGCAACAGGCAGGAGACCGCCGAAAGGGCCGCGAATGCGGTGAAGACACGGATGTGTCCGACAGCGGCGATCAGATGCGGCGCCCGCAGGCAGGACAACAGAAAGCCGAAGAAGTAGGCGGCGCCCATGACGCCGATCAGGGTCGTATCGAAGCCTTCCTCCGCGGCGCGCAGGGTGATTAACGTACCCTGCAGGCCGTTGCCGGCGAGCAATATTCCGGCGGCAACGAGCAGCGGGACGAGACGGGTAATATTTTGCATAGTCTGAATTTGCTTTGGATTGCGACCGTTCTATTAACCTCATTCCCGGCGCGGCAGGCGGCAATGATGAAAGGCTGTTCTGCGCCGCGAACATAGGTCATGCGCCGCCCGGCCGGTTCTAAGGATCGCCGCGCCATCTTGACAAATCGGCTGTTGCATGCGCTTTTCCGCCGGCCGGATTCCGCCGTTCCATTTGGCGATCGTCTGATGTGGTCCGGTTCGTTTCATCGCTTGTGATCCGAAGGTCCTGTCATGCATCGTTACCGGAGCCATACCTGCGGAGATTTGCGCGCGTCCGATGTCGGCGACAGCGTTCGCCTGTCGGGCTGGGTGCACCGCGTTCGCGATCATGGCGGCCTGTTGTTCATCGACCTGCGCGATCATTACGGTATGACCCAATGTGTCGTCGATCCGGATTCGGCGGCCTTCGCGGTAGCCGAATCGGTTCGTGCAGAGTGGGTCATCCGCGTCGATGGCGAGGTCAGGAAACGGACCGATGAGACGATCAATCCGAACCTTTCAACCGGCGAGGTGGAGATCTTTATTCGCGAACTGGAAGTGCTTGGCCCGGCGGCCGAATTGCCGCTGCCGGTCTTCGGCGACCAGGATTATCCGGAAGAAACCCGTCTGACATACCGGTTCCTGGACCTGCGCCGTGAGCGTATCCACGCCAACATTATCAAACGCTCGGCGATCATTTCATCGATCCGCCGACGCATGGTGGAAGAGGGGTTCACCGAGTTTCAGACCCCGATCCTGACGGCGTCCAGCCCTGAAGGGGCGCGGGATTTCCTGGTACCGTCGCGGATGCATCCGGGCAAGTTCTACGCGCTTCCGCAGGCGCCGCAGCAATTCAAGCAATTGGTCATGATGTCCGGCTTCGACCGCTATTTTCAGATCGCGCCGTGTTTTCGCGACGAGGATGCGCGGGCCGACCGGTCGCCTGGCGAGTTCTATCAGCTCGACGTGGAAATGAGCTTCGTCGACCAGGAGGATGTGTTCCAGGCGGTGGAACCGGTCTTGCGGGGGGTGTTCGAAGAATTCGGCGACGGCAAGCCGGTAACACCTGTTTTCCCGCGCATTCCCTATGCGGAGGCCATGAGCAAGTACGGCACCGATAAGCCGGATCTGCGCAATCCGGTGATCATGGAAGACGTGACCGAGCATTTTCGGGGCTCCGGGTTTAAGATATTCGCCCGGATGATCGAGGCCGACGATAAGACCCGCGTCTGGGTCATTCCGGCGAAGGGCGGCGGTAGCCGGGCCTTTTGCGATCGCATGAACAATTGGGCGCAATCGGAGGGCCAGCCGGGCCTCGGCTATATCATCTTCCGCGACGGCGAGGGCGCCGGGCCGGTCGCCAAGAATATCGGGCCGGAGCGGACGGAAGCAGTACGTAAGCAACTGGGCCTGGAAGCCGGCGATGCGGCGTTCTTCGTCGCCGGCGATCCAAAGAAGTTCGCCGCCTTTGCCGGTGACGCGCGGCAAAAGGTCGGTTTCGACCTGGATCTGGTGGACCGGGAGCGGTTCGAATTCTGCTGGATTGTCGATTTCCCAATGTTCGAATGGGATGAGGACGAGCAGAAGATCGACTTTTCCCACAATCCGTTTTCCATGCCCCAGGGCGGGCTGGAAGCCCTGGAATCGGGCGATCCGCTGGATGTTCTCGCCTGGCAATACGATATTGTCTGCAACGGCGTGGAGCTGTCATCGGGCGCGATCCGGAACCACCGGCCGGAAATCATGAAAAAGGCGTTTGGCATTGCCGGCTATGACGCGGCGGTGCTGGAGGACAAATTCGGCGGCATGCTGCGCGCCCTGCAATATGGCGCGCCACCCCATGGCGGCATCGCGCCGGGTATCGACCGGATTGTGATGTTATTATGCGGCGAAGAGAACCTGCGCGAAGTGGTCATGTTCCCGATGAACCAGCAGGCGGAAGACCTGCTGATGGGCGCGCCGGGCGATGTCTCGGCACGACAATTGCGGGAACTGCATATCCGGCTGAACCTGCCGGAATAGGGGTTGGTTGATCCAGATGCGGCAACGCTTTTGGTCGAGTGAGCTAGCCTTGATGGCAGTCATTCCCGCGAATGCGGGAATCCAGTGCGATTAACTCAAGCCTGTGTTCTTGGCCCTGGATTCCCGCTTTCGCGGGAATGACTGGCGATAAATTAAACGTATAAGCTTAGTATTTTACACGTATATATTAAAGCATCACATCAAGATGGCGACTGTGCTGTCAGGAACCGGTCCGTCGGGAAATCGTAAAGTTCGCCGTTGCGGTCGAAGTCCGGCAGGCACATAGCGAGGACTTTTGGTGCCAGGTCGGCCGGGGTTTTCAGAGTCATTGGGTCTTCGCCGGGCATCGCCTGGGCGCGCATATGGGTACGCAGGGGCCCCGGATTGACCATGTTGACGCGCAATGTTGTGTTGGCGTTTTCGGCCGCATAGGTGCGGATCAGGGCTTCCAGTGCGGCTTTGGATACTGAATAGCCGCCCCAGAACGGCAGGCATTTATGGGCGGCACCCGATGAAACGAATACCGCGCGTCCGGCGTCGGATTGCCGGAGCAGGGGATCGAACGAGCGGATCAGCCGCCAATTGGCGGTCAGATTGATGGCCATTACATCGTCCCACACTTTGGGATCGATGTGGCCGACCGGCGACAGGGTGCCCAGCAATCCGGCATTGCCGACCAGAATATCCAGCGATCCCCAGCGCTCGTAGATCGTCGCGCCGAGGCGGTCGATGGCTTCGAAGTCGCCGAGATCGACCGGCACCAGGGTCGCGCTGCCGCCGAGGGCATTGATGTCGTCGTCGAGGTCCTCCAAACCGCCGACGGTGCGGGCGACGGCGATGATGTGGGCGCCGGCGCCGGCGAGTGATTTGGCGATTTCATACCCGATGCCGCGGGATGCACCAGTCACGACGGCTCTGCGGCCGGCTAGGGGCTTACGCATGGTTCCTACCCGGCTTCGGCCAGCACCGTCGGCTGGCGCAAGTCGTCCTTGGCCGAACGATCGGTCAATTCGGTGGGGTAAACGGCAGTGAAACAGGCGTCGCAATATTGCGGCGCGGTGTCGTCGCGGTCACCGGCGCCGACGGCGCGATAAAGACCGTCCAGAGTTAAGTAGGCGAGGCTATCGACGCCGATATGGGTGGTCATATCGGGCAGCGACATGGTGGAGGCGATGAGCTTTGAGGGTTCCGGCGTATCGACGCCATAATAGCAGGAACCGATGGTCGGCGGTGACGCGACCCGCATATGCACTTCCCGCGCGCCGGCACTGCGCACCATTTCGACGATCTTGATGGAGGTGGTGCCACGGACGATGGAATCATCGACCAGAACCACCCGCTTGTCCTTGAGCATCGCCCGGTTGGCATTGTGCTTCAGCTTGACGCCCATATGGCGGATGGTGTCGGTCGGCTCGATGAAGGTTCGACCCACATAATGGTTGCGGATGATGCCGAGATCGAAGGGCAGACCGGCCGCCTCGGCATAACCGATCGCCGCCGGCGTGCCGGAATCGGGCACCGGTATGATGATATCGGCGGCAACCGCCGATTCGCGGGCGAGTTCGGCGCCGATCCGCTTGCGAACCTCGTAGACATTGGTGCCGTCCACGTAAGAATCGGGCCTCGAAAAATACACATATTCGAAGATGCAGAAGCGCGGCCTGCGCTGTTGAAAGGGTTTCAGGCTGCGCAATCCGTCCTCGGTGATGACCACCAGTTCGCCCGGCTCGATCTCGCGAACGAATTCGGCGCCGATAATGTCCAGCGCGCAGGTCTCCGATGCCAGGATGTAGGCTCCTTCGAGCATGCCGAGCACCAATGGGCGCACCCCCAGCGGATCGCGGCAGCCGATCAGCTTCTTCTGCGACAGGGCGACCAGCGCATAGGCGCCTTCGACATGGCGCAGGGCGTCGATGAAACGGTCGATCAGGTTGCCGGCGGTGCTGGTGGCGATCAGGTGGATGATGGTCTCGGTGTCGGAGGTCGACTGAAAGATCGAGCCGCGCTTTTGCAGTTCGATCTGCAGGGTGCGGGCGTTGGTCAGGTTGCCGTTATGGGCCGCCGCGAAACCGCCGCCGGTAAATTCCGCGAATAGCGGCTGGACATTGCGCAGGATCGAGGCACCGGTGGTGGAATAGCGGTTATGGCCGATCGCCCGGTCGCCTTTCAGGCGATCGATCACCGCCGGCTTGGTGAAATTGTCGCCGACGAGGCCGATATGGCGCTCGGAATAAAATTGCCGTCCGTCAAAAGAGACGATGCCGGCTGCTTCCTGTCCGCGGTGTTGCAGGGCGTGCAGGCCGAGCGTGGTGAGCGCGGCCGCCGCCGGATTGCCGAATACACCGAAAACGCCGCATTCCTCCCGGAACTTGTCGGTCATCGACAGTTGCAAGTCTTCTGCATCCACAGGGATATTGGTCCGACCTTTACCCATGTCAGGACGGGAGCATGAACTCATGAATGATCCGCTTTTTTCAGTTCGGGACCCGGCCCGATCAGTTGTCGCTGCTTTGAATCAGTTGGTCGAGGCCGCGTCGTTCGCTGGATTCATAGCCCTTTTTCTCCGGGTCATCGGCCTTGCTTTGGGTATCGCCATTGGTCGATTCCCCGGCCGGAGCCTCCGGTGTCGCCGGGTTTTTCTGGCGTTGTCGCAGCCGGTCGAAAATGGCGCTTTCGGGATCCTCCGGCAGGGCCGCGATCAGGCGGTCGCCGATCGTGTTCAAAAGCGGCTTCGACTTGGCCGCCGAAATCCAGCGTGGCTGCACTTCCTCCGGCACGAACCAGTTGAAGAACAGCATGGCGACCACCACCAGGAGCAGACCCCGGCCGGCACCGAACACGAAGCCCAGCGTGCGATCCAAGGCTCCGATCCGGCTGTCGAGAACGAAGTCGGATATGCGCATGGTGATGTAGCTGACGATGATCAAGGTGACGAAGAAGATCGCCGCCACGGCCACGGCAAGCGCCACATATTGGTTGGCGATGTAATCCTTCACCAGCGGCAGCAACTCGTCATAAAACAGATAGGCCACCAAAGCCGCGACGATCCAGGATGCGATGGACAGAACTTCGCGCACGAAGCCGCGAATCATCGCCAGAAAAGCCGAAATCAACATGACCGCGATCAGCAGTCCGTCCAGGAGCGTAATCGGCATTTTTGACCTTGCCTCTCTCCGCCGGTCCTTTTGCGACCGGCTCTCTTACCACGATTCTGTCCGCGCCGCGCCGTTTGTGGATTAATCCACCGATTCCTTATCCGCCCGACCCGTGTCCTGTTGCGCCGCCCTCGCGGCGATATCCGCGACCAGATCGGCAAGCAGGTTCACCGTCTCCACAGCGATCGAGCCGCCATAGCCCGTGTCGGCGTTGCGGCCTGGAATCACGGCGCGCTGAAAGCCCAGCTTCTCCGCTTCCTTCAACCGAGCATCGCTCTGCGAGACCGGGCGAACCGCGCCGGACAGACTGACCTCGCCGAAATAGACACTCTCGGCGGGAAGAGCAACCCCGGTTAGCGACGAGATCAATGCCACGGCAACGGCAAGATCCGCCGCCGGTTCGGCGATTTTGAGGCCGCCGGCAACATTCAGATAGACGTCATGGGTCCCCATGCGCACGCCGCAGCGCGCTTCCAGCACCGCCAGGATCATCGCCAGGCGGCTGGTATCCCAGCCGATGACCGCCCGCCGCGGCGTGCCCAGCGGCGACGGCGAGACCAGGGCCTGGATCTCCACCAGGATCGGCCGGGTGCCTTCCACGCCGGCGAAAACGGCTGTGCCCGGCGTACCGGATTCCCGTTCTCCCAAAAATAACAGGGACGGATTGGCCACCTCCTTGAGCCCGGCACCGGTCATTTCGAAGACGCCGATTTCGTCGGTTGGTCCGAAGCGGTTCTTGACCGCGCGCAGGATGCGGAACTGGTGCGCGGCATCGCCCTCGAAATAGAGCACCGCATCGACCATGTGTTCGACCACCCGCGGACCGGCGATCTGGCCGTCCTTTGTCACGTGACCGACCAACACCATGGTGGCCCCGCTTTGCTTGGCATGGCGGATCAGGGCCTGCGCCGAGGCGCGCACCTGGGCGACCGTGCCGGGCGCGGAATCGATGCGGTCAGTCCACATCGTCTGAATGGAATCGACGACCACGAAGTCGGCCTGGGGGCCGTCGCGCAAGGTGGCCAGAATATCCTCAATATTGGTTTCGGCGGCGAGCGACAGGGGGGCGGAGGACAGATCGAGCCGGTCGGCGCGCAGCCGCACCTGGGCGATGGCCTCCTCACCGGAGACATAGACGACTGTGGCGCCGGCGCGAGCCAGGGCCGCCGATGCCTGGATCAAGAGCGTCGATTTGCCGATGCCCGGATCGCCGCCGATGAGGATCGCCGAACCGCGTACGAAACCGTCGCCGGTAACCCGGTCCAGTTCGCTGATGCCGGATTTGGTGCGCGGCGCTTCCTCGGCATCGCCCTGTAATGGTACCAGGGAGACGACGCGGCCGGCGGCCGGCGTCTTGCCCGGTCCGCCACCGATGCCGCTATTGTCGGCTTCTTCGACGATGGTGTTCCATTCGCCGCAGGATTCGCAGCGCCCGGCCCAGCGGGCGGTGGCGGCGCCGCAGCTCTGGCAGACGAATTGGGTGGCGCGCCGAGCCATGGCGGTTACACGCTTTCCGAACTGAGATATCGACGTGCCAGCCGCGCGCCGAGGCCGGTCAGCAATTCATAGCCGATTGTCGACGCGTGGCGGGCAACTTCGTCGACGGGAACGTTTTCCCCGAACAATTCGACCCAGGCGCCGCGATGGGCGACGTCCACCGGAACATCGGTGACATCGACGGCGATCAGGTCCATGGAGACCCGTCCGACCAGGGGCAGGTCGAAACCGGCAAGATGGGCGCGGGCGCCGGGTTTGGCGTCGCCGGCGCCGGCTGCCCGGTGATAGCCATCGGCATAACCGCAGGACAGGAGCGCAAGTCTGGAGTCCCGTTGCAAGGTCTGCGTGGCGCCATAGCCGACCGCCGCACCCTTTGGGGCGGTGCGGACCTGAATGATCCGCGATTCCAGCGTAACAACGGTCTTCATAGGATTGTCGCTGCCGTTCAGTGCCTCGGCGCCATAAAGGGCAATGCCCGGCCGTACCAGGTCGAAGGCATAATCGGCGCCGCGCAAGGTGCCCGCCGAGTTGGCGAGCGATGCGGGGAGATCCGGATAGGCGGCGCGGACCGTCTGAAATGCCGCGAGCTGACGGGCGGTGAGGGGATGGTCCGCATCGTCGGCACAGGCCAGGTGGGACATCAGCAGGGTCGGCTCGAAGGCCTGTAACAGGTCCGGACGGCGGGTCAGTTGATCGGCCTCTTTCAGGGTCATGCCGAGCCGGGTCATGCCGGTATCCACGTGCAGGGCGGCCGGATAGCGGCGGCCATGGTCACGGGAGAGACGTGCCCAGTCATGGACTTCGTCGGGCGAGCCGAGGGCCGGGCGCAAATTGGCAGCGGAAAGCTCGGGGCCGGCATCCTCGAACAATCCGTTCAGCACGTAGATCACCGCATCGGGCAAAATGTTGCGCAGATGCAAACCCTCTTGGGGCACGGCAACGAAAAATGTGCGGCAGCCGGCGGCCCATAATGTGCCGGCGACCGGACCAATGCCGAGACCATAGCCATTGGCCTTGACCGCCGCGCCGCATTCGGCGTTGCCGGCTCGGCCGCTTAACATTTGCCAATTGTCTGCAAGCGCGCCCAGATCGATGGTCAGGCGGGCGCCGGCCAGGGCCGGGTTATCCGGTGGCGCATGGATGGTGCCGGACACCGGTTACTCCAACCGTTCTGGCAGGTGGTCGCTGCGTACCAGGGTGGAGAAGCGGGTGACATCGGCGTCGAACTGTAGTTCGACAGTTCCGGTCGGTCCGTGCCGCTGCTTGCCGATGATCACCTCGGCGACACCGCTGACATTTTCCATGTCCGCCTGCCACTGGAAGAATTCCTCAGTGCCTTCCCGGGGCATCTTGTTTTTCAGGTAATATTCTTCCCGGTAGACGAACATGACCACGTCGGCATCCTGCTCGATGGAGCCCGATTCGCGCAGGTCGGCGAGTTGCGGGCGCTTGTCGTCGCGGGATTCCACCTGGCGGGATAGCTGGGACAGCGCCAGGACCGGGACATTCAATTCCTTGGCGAGCGCCTTCAACTTGGTGGTGATCTCGGTGATTTCCTGGACCCGGCTTTCGGAAGATTTCTTGGTCGAGCCCTGCAGCAATTGCAGATAGTCGACGATCAGAAGGTCGAGGCCGCGCTGACGCTTCAGCCGGCGCGCCCGGGCAGCAAGCTGGGCGATCGACAGGCCGCCGGTCTGGTCGATGTAAAGCGGGATGGTCTGCATTTCCTGGCTGACCAGGGCGAGCTTGGAGAACTGGTCCTCGTCGATGGTGCCGCGACGGATTTCCGATGACGGCACATTGGCCTGCTCGGCAAGAATACGGGTGGCGAGCTGCTCTGAGGACATTTCCAGGGAAAACAGGCCGACCACACCGCCATTGACGGTTTTCAAGGTTCCGTCTGATTGCTCTTCGCCGCGATATTGGCTGGCGATGTGATAGCCGATATTGGTGGCGAGCGCCGACTTACCCATGCCCGGACGGCCGGCCAGAATGATCAGGTCCGACGGTTGCAGGCCGCCCATCAGCCTGTCCAGGTCTTCAAGCCCGGTGGCCATGCCGGACAGATGGCCGTCACGCTGATAGGCGGCGGCGGCCATGTCGATGGCATCGCGCAGGGCCTCGGAAAAGGCGTAGAAGCCGCCATCATACTGGCCGACCTCGCCGAGTTCATAGAGGCGCCGTTCGGCGTCCTCGATCTGCGCCGTTGGCGGCATGTCGACGGGGGCGTCGAAGGCGATGTTGACCATGTCCTCGCCGATGCGGATCAAGCTGCGGCGGGTGGCGAGGTCGCGAATGGAGCGGCCGTAATCCTCCGCATTGATGATTGTCGTCGCATCGGCGGCAAGGCGCAGCAGATATTGGGTGACCGAGAGGTCGGCGATCGTGGTCTCGGCGGTAAAAAACGTCTTTAACGTGATCGGGGAGGCGGTCTTGCCGGCCCGGATGAGCTGTGCCGCCTTTTCAAAGATCCCGCGATGGGCCTCGATGAAAAAGTGCTCCGGTTCTAAAAAATCGGAAACCCGATAATAGGTCTCGTTATTGACCAATATGGCGCCTAGAAGCTGGCGTTCGACTTCGGCGTTGTGGGGCGACAGCCGGTTGGCCGGTAAATCCTGTTCGAGTTTACGCGCGGTTGATTCCATGCCTGGACTTCTCTTGCCAAAGGCACAAGGGCCATACCGGTCGTGCCGGGCGCCGGATCAGGGCCTTGGTGTGATTCGGAATGTTATACCAGGGAGTACGCAGAATGGCCCAAGTGACGGTTCAGTTCGGTTGAGCCGGCAAAGCTTGATGTGCGGCCGTTGCGATCAGAACCAGTCCCTGTTTTCGGAGCCATTCTGCGTGCTCCCTGGGACAAGCCGATAGCGCGATCCGACAGGCAGCGGAAGGGGGGCTGACCATGAAATGTCGACCGCCCCCGATATTAACAGACGATCGGAGAATCATCGGCGAATCTGAAAAACGACCTTGACACGATTCGTGGTGCGCGGACCGGTGAATTATTCTCCGGCAAGTCGGAATGGCCGCCGTTCGTTCTCCTTGTCGCGTAATGCGCGTTCCGCTTCTTCGACATAGGCGCGGGTCAGGGGAACCGCAGTCTGATCCTTCACCAATTGGATCTGGAAGACCATCAGGTCCTGATAGCGGAAGGCGACTTCGGACGCGGCCAGATAGAATTCCCACATACGGCAGAAACGCTCGTCGTACAGTTCGGCCGCTTCGTCCCAGCGCTCCAAAAACCGCTTGCGCCAGGCGCGCAGGGTTTCGGCGTAGTGCAGGCGCAGGATTTCGATGTCGGTGACCACCAGGCCCTCTTTCTCGATCGCCGGAATGACTTCCGACAGGGCCGGAATATAGCCGCCGGGGAAGATGTATTTCTGGATCCAGGAATTGGTTTCGCCCGGTCCGTCGGAGCGGCCGATGGAATGCAGCACCATGACCCCGTCGTCGGTCAGCAAGTCCCGGCATTTGGCGAAATACTCGCGAAAATGACCGATGCCGACATGTTCGAACATGCCGACCGATACGATCCGGTCGAAGGGGCCGGACAAGGCTCGGTAATCGCGCAAATGGAAGCGGGCGCGCTGTTCCAGGCCCTGTTCATGGGCCCGCGCGGTGGAAATTTTGTGCTGCTCCTCCGACAGGGTGACGCCGGTGATGTCGACATCGCACATGTCGGCAAGATAGAGGCCGAGACCGCCCCAGCCGGAGCCGATATCGAGCACCCGATCGCCCTCGCGCAGGAGCATCTTGGCCGCCAGGTGGCGTTTCTTGGCCAGTTGCGCGGTTTCCAGATCGTCTTCCGGCGATTCGAAATAGGCACAGGAATATTGCCGGTCGCCGTCCAGGAACAATCGGTAAAACGTACTGTCGAGGTCGTAATGATGGGCAACGTTCTTGCGCGCGCGCCGGCGGGTATTGTGCTGCCGGATGCGCCTTGTGACATAGCGGACGCCGGCAATCGCCTGCATCCAGGCGGCTCGGTCGTTGCGAAGATTGGACGCCAGTACATCCAGGAAATCGTGGATGTCTCCACGCTCCAGGATGAGATCGCCATCCATATAGGCCTCGCCGAGGCGCAATTCCGGATTTGTTGTAATGGCGCGCTGGACGGCCGGTGTGCGAAAGCGGACGCGGGCCGTCGGCTCGGACCCGTCGCCGAACCTGTCTACTCTTCCCTTGGCGTCCACTATCTCAAGCGCGCCCTTCTTGATGGCGCTACTCAAATAGGATCGGAGCAGCCGATTCATTATCATCCTCCGCGCGAATACTCGCCATTTGGTCGACGCGATGACCGAGTGGTCGGCTTCGAGATCTCGCCCGTACTGTGCTGTTCTTGAGAGAGTTTAAGGCAAAAACCCGTGAATTATCAAGCAGCCGTGAACAAAGGCGCAATTCAATGCCCGCGCGGAGTCAGAAGATATCTAAGTGTTTCTTCGTGTAACCGGTAGGCGCCGGAGGGTGCCGGCGCCGATTGATGGTTTTCGTGGATCGAATGATGCCCTAACCCGCCGCGGTGGAATCCTCGTCCTCGGCGGAGGTCTCATCGCCGGCGTCTTCGGCGTCTTCCGCCTGCTCATCGCCGTCTTCGGAGCCCTCCTCATCCTCATCGAACGTGCCGGGCTCGAATTCGAAATCGTCGTCCTGGATCGTCAAGTCTTCACCGCGGGCCTGGCGTTCGGCCTCGTCGGTGGAGCGCGCGACGTTCATGGAAACGGTAATCTCGACTTCGGGATGCAGGGCGATTTCCACGTCGTGGATGCCGATGGTCTTGATCGGGGTCATCAGATTGACCTGGGACCGCACAACGCTGAAGCCGCCTTCGTCCAGGGTCGCGGCAATATCGCGGGTGGTGACGGAGCCGTAGAGCTGACCGGTTTCACCAGCCTGGCGGATGACGATGAACGTTTCCCCGGCGAGCTTTTCGGCGACCGCATCAGCCTCGGTCTTGCGTTCCAGATTGCGGGCTTCCAACTGCACCCGTTCGTTTTCGAAGCGCTGCTTGTTGGCATCGTTGGCGCGCAGGGCCTTGCCCTGGGGCAGCAGGAAATTGCGGGCATAGCCATCGCGGACGCGGACGATATCGCCCATCTGTCCGAGCCTTGCGATGCGCTCAAGTAGAATGACTTCCATGGTTGGTTCTCCGTTTCGCGTAGATCCTAAGTGCGAGGCGCGGCCGGCGGTTGCTGCCGGTCGCGCAGTTTGATGAAGGTTTCGACGACGCCGAGGATGGCGACGAGTATCTGGGTGATCGGCATGAAGAAAAGCATGAGATAGGTGACCCACAGAATCACCGGACGGACAGGCGAACCGCGGGTGAGGGCATGCAGGACGGCCAATCCGACAAGCAGGAACAGAAAGCCGGTTGCACCGAGGACGGCGGAGGCGGGCGCGGATACCGGTCCGCCAAAAACGACGAAGGCAAGCGAGATCGCCAGGATATAAGCAACTCTGTCGGGGACGGTGATCGCCGACAAGTCCTCCCACGGCCGGGCGAGGCGATCGGACCGGAGCACGATCCGGGCGGCCAGCCACAAATTGAAGACGATCATGGCCAGCCAGATGACCGGGATGTAGACCGGCATCATGGCCACGCCGAGTTTCACCTGACCTTCTATGGTGCTCTTGACCTGCGCGGTCGGCTCCGTCTCGCTGTATTGGGTGATCAACGCGGTCCACATCTTGGTGAACCCATCGACGATGGCGGCCTCATTGGCACTGATCGCAATGGCAACGGCGCCGGAAACCAGGGCCACCATTGCGGTCGCGTGGACAAGCACGCGACCGAGCGGATACCAGATCAGCGTGTTGGGCTGGCTGACGGGATCGGCCGGCCTGGCGAGCCCGATCAAATGGGAGAGCCAGGCGGCCGGCAGACCGAAGTAAACCAGGAAGAACAATGCCTGGCCGAGTCCGCCCAGTGCGGCCGCCACCAGGGCGCCGACGCCGGCGGCGATCGCTCCGGCAACAGAGCCCCATCCCAAACCGGCAATGGCGATCGGCAGGTGATTGACAAGCAGCAACGGGGCAATGATCGCGGCCCCGGCGCCCGGCGCCGCGTACAGCATACCGGCGGCCAGGCCGCTGCCAATACCGACAACAATCGCGCTGTTCATCGAGCTGTCCCGCTTCGGTTGATCGAAGAAGCGGTTAGAGGACGGTCACGGTTCGACCGGCCGATCCCCAACCTGTTCGGCGGTTCGCCCGGAGGCGGGCCGCCTTGTCAATCGCGGCTTACTTCACCACGAAGGGCAGAAGGCCCAAAAACCGTGCCCGCTTGATAGCGCGGGCCAGTTCACGCTGCTTGCTGGCTGAAACCGCGGTGATCCGGCTTGGCACGATCTTGCCGCGTTCCGACACATAGCGCTGCAGCAGTTTAACGTCCTTGTAGTCGATCTTCGGCGCATTATCGCCGGAAAACGGACACGTCTTGCGGCGCCGGAAGAACGGACGCCGAGAGGGAAGTTGGGCAATATCGATCATGATCCGCTCTCCGCTTTGGCGCTATCGCCGTCAGATTCTTCGGCTGGCGCGGCGGCCTTTTCGGCGCCGGGAGCCGGCCGGTCGGAATCGCGGCGCGGTCCACGGTCACGGCGGCGGCGGTCGTCGCGATCGCGCTTTTGCATCATCACCGACTGACCTTCCTCCAACTCGTCCACACGCAGGGTCAAATAGCGCAGCACGTCTTCATTGAGACGCATCTGGCGCTCCATTTCCGCCACCGCCGCGTGCGGCGCGTCGAGGTTCATCAAGGTGAAATGGGCCTTGCGGTTCTTCTTGATGCGATAGGCGAGGGTCTTCAGCCCCCAGTTCTCGATCTTGCCAACGGACCCGCCATTGTCCTCGATCACCGACTTGAACTGGTCGACCAGGCCGTCGACCTGTTGGCCCGACACGTCCTGGCGGGCCATGAATATGTGCTCGTATAGCGGCATGATTGCCCTTCCATGTTGCAAACGTTCCGGCGCCAAGCCCCTTCGAAGCCCCCGGAAAGGCTTCAAATATGACACTTCGAGAGCGGAGACACGGGAAGCCGGATCCTGTTCGTCGACCCTACCGCCAAAATTAGGCGGCCTTCCGTTCAGCCCCCAGCCGGAACCGATGTGAGGCGGACATATACGCATTGGCAAAGAAAGCGCAAGGCTTTTCGGTTGTTTTTGTTGGTTCGGCGCATTTGGTTCTTGACAGGTGTGCCGGGCAGCGGCGCATAACAACTCTGGATTAACGGCAGTGGCGGCCACACGGCGATCAGCCGCTTGTTGCCTTGTCGGTGTCAGACGGATGACTGCATGACCAGCGTATTCACGTTTCCCGGCCAGGGAAGCCAGCGTATCGGAATGGGGATGGACCTGGCCGACGCCTACCCGTCGGCGAGGGCGGTCTTTGAAGAAGTGGACGAGGCGCTCGGCCAGTCGCTCTCCGATCTCATGTGGACCGGCGAGCCGGACGACCTGACCCTGACGGCAAATGCACAGCCGGCCCTGATGGCGGTCAGCCTGGCGGCGACGGCGGCCTTGGAATCGGAAGGCGTTCGATTGGCCGGGACGGCGCGTTACGTTGCCGGGCATTCCCTTGGAGAATATTCAGCCCTTGCCGCGGCCGGTAGTTTAACGGTTGCCGATGCGGCGCGGCTGTTGCGCATTCGCGGCGAAGCCATGCAGGCCGCGGTGCCGGTCGGCCAGGGCGCCATGGCGGCGCTTCTCGGCCTGGACATGGAAGCGGCACAGGCGGTGGCGGAAGAAGCGGCCGGTGGTCAAATCTGCCAGGCGGCCAATGACAACGCGCCGGGCCAGGTCGTGGTTTCGGGCGACGTAGCGGCGGTTGAGCGGGCGATCGCGCTCGCCAAGGAGCGGGGCGCCAAGCGGGCGATGCTGTTGCCGGTGAGCGCGCCGTTCCATTGTGCCTTGATGGCGCCGGCGGCCGAGCGCATGCGCGAGGCCTTGTCGGAGGTCACGCTGAAGGATCCGGTCGTGCCTGTGGTCGCCAATGTGCTGGCCCGGCCGATAAGCGGCGCCGACGAGATTCGTGCCCGCCTGGTGGAGCAGGTGACCGGGACCGTGCGCTGGCGCGAGACCGTCTCGTGGTTCGTGGAAAACGGCGTCGATACGCTTTACGAGGTGGGCGCCGGCAAGGTGCTGACGGGCCTGGTGCGGCGCATCGCCCGCGATGCGACCGGGATTGCCATCAACACGCCGGAGGATGTCGCCGCGGTCGCCGAGCGGCAGCAGTCTTGATCGCGCAGGGGAGTTCCGGACATGTTTGACCTTTCGCAACGGACGGCATTGATCACCGGCGCCAGCGGCGGCATCGGCGGAGCGATTGCCCGCGCATTGCACGGACAGGGCGCGCGGGTGGCCTTGTCAGGGACCCGCCGGGAGGCACTTCAGGCGCTGGCCGACGAACTGGGTGAGGGAGCGCATGTGGTGGTGGCCAACCTGTCCGACCGTGGCAGCGTCGACCAACTCGCCGCCGATGCCGACGCGGCGCTCGGTCAGGTGGATATCCTGGTCAATAATGCCGGCATCACCCGTGACACCCTGTTCATGCGCATGAAAGACGAGGACTGGGACCAGGTTCTGGAGGTCAACCTGACCTCGGGGTTCCGGCTGGCGCGGGCGCTCCTGAAAGGCATGATGCGGCGGCGCTTCGGCCGAATTATCGGTATCACGTCGGTGGTCGGGGTCACCGGCAATCCCGGCCAGGGCAATTATGCCGCCGCCAAGGCGGGCATGATCGGCATGAGCAAATCACTCGCCGCCGAAGTGGCATCGCGAAATATCACCGTTAATACGGTGGCGCCCGGAATGATCGAAACGGCGATGACCGATGCGTTAAACGACAAGCAGCGAGAATCGATCCTTTCGGTCATTCCGACCGGCCGCCTGGGCACAAGTGTCGAAGTGGCGGCCGCGACAGTGTATCTCGCCAGCGACGAAGCCTCCTATGTCACGGGACAGACGCTCCATGTCAATGGCGGTATGGCCATGATATAATTGTCTTTTTTGACGGACCAGGATAACGGGAAATTCTCCTGTAAAGGCCGATTTCGGTGGCTGGTCAAGGCGAATAAAGTGTGTTACCTACCGCCCGGCCAATACGCATCGATTGCGGTCGATTTGGGCGTTTAGGAGGCATGCGGGCGTCCTTTT
This sequence comes from Rhodobiaceae bacterium, assembly GCA_965224185.1. Taxonomy (GTDB): domain Bacteria; phylum Pseudomonadota; class Alphaproteobacteria; order Rhizobiales. The sequence goes on from OZ245042.1 coordinate 4,758,671, forward strand.
GTTGCTGAACATCCCGGCTCGGACGATCCGGGCCTCGGCATAGGACCCTGATCTGCGGTACGGTGGTCCACAATTCGAAGTGCGTCTAGACTGTTAGGGACACGAAATATGAGCGATATCGCGGAACGCGTTAAGAAGATTGTTGTCGAACATCTTGGGGTCGACCAAGACAAGGTTGCAGACAATGCAAGTTTCATCGACGATCTGGGCGCCGACAGCCTGGATACGGTTGAACTGGTCATGGCATTCGAGGAAGAATTCGGTGTCGAAATCCCTGACGATGCAGCCGAAACGATATTGACGGTCGGTGACGCGGTAAAATTTCTTGAAAAGAATGCCGGCTAGCCACTGAGGGCGCCTATCGTGCTGAGGCGGGTCGTCATTACGGGATTGGGTATGCTCTCTCCAATGGGGTGCGGCATAGATTACTCGTGGTCCCGGATTCTGGACGGACAAAGCGGTGCCAAGCGCATCGACGAATTTGAAGTAGATGATTTGGCCTGCCAGGTCGGCGGCATGATTCCGCGCGGCGATGGGTCTGCCGGTACCTACAATCCCGACGACTGGATGGAGCCGAAAGAGCAGCGCAAGGTCGATGAGTTCATCGTCTTTGCAGTGGCCGCGGCCGACCAGGCGCTGGACGATGCCGGCTGGAAGCCGACCAGCTACGAGGATCAGATCCGCACCGGTGTCATGATCGGTTCCGGTATCGGCGGCCTGCAGGGCATCACCGAGGGTGGGTTCACCCTGGCGGAAAAGGGCCCGCGCCGGATCAGCCCATTCTTTATTCCCGGACGGATCATCAATCTGGCATCGGGCCATGTGTCGATCCGGCACGGATTGAAGGGTCCCAATCATGCCGTGGTGACGGCGTGTTCCACCGGCGCCCACGCCATCGGCGACGCGGCACGTTTGATCGCGCTGGGCGACGCGGAAGTGATGGTCGCCGGCGGATCGGAATCACCGGTCTGCCGCCTGGCGCTTGCCGGTTTCGCGGCATGCAAGGCGCTGACCACTCATTTCAACGATACGCCGGAGCGGGCCTCCCGGCCTTATGACCGGGACCGGGACGGGTTCGTCATGGGCGAGGGGGCCGGGATGGTCGTGTTGGAAGAGTACGATCACGCCAGGGCCCGGGGCGCACGGATCTATGCCGAGGTGATCGGCTACGGATTGTCGGGCGACGCCTATCACATCACCGCGCCCGCGGAAGACGGCGACGGTGCCTATCGGTGCATGCGGGCGGCCCTGGACCGTGCCGGAGTGGCGACGTCGGACATCGACTATATCAACGCCCACGGCACGTCGACGCCGCTCGGCGATGAGATCGAGCTGGGCGCCGTGCAGCGCCTCGTCGGCGACGATGGAGACACGATCGCCATGTCTTCGACCAAGTCCGCGACCGGGCATCTATTGGGAGCGGCCGGCGCGATCGAAGCGATCTTCTCCGTTCTGGCAATTCGTGACAACATCGTGCCGCCGACGATCAACCTGGACAATCCATCGGTCGAAACGGCCTTGGATCTGGTGCCGCACAGCGCCAAGAAACGGTCTGTGGATGTTGCCCTGTCCAATTCGTTCGGCTTCGGCGGTACCAACGCCTCCCTGGTGTTTCGGCGGGTCGCCTAGCGCTGCCGACCGTCATCCGTCATTACGCCACAATCGGTATGGTAATCTGAGCTACTGAACATGAAGGCCGCGCTGCCGCCGGTGGGTGCCTATGGAAGATTTCAATAACAAGTCGGACAAGGCGCAGGATCCAAGCCGTCCGGATCTCGGTCGGATCAGTCCGCGCAGTCCACATCAGGTTCTGCAGCCCGAACGGGCGCCGGGCCCGCCGCCGCGGTCGCGCCATGTGCGCCATCCGTTAGTGGTGTTTATGAATTTCCTGATCACTTTGGTGATTCTGGCGGTGCTGGCCTTTGGCGGCATTCTTTATTGGGGCAAGCAGGAATTCGAGGGTGCCGGGCCGCTGACCAAGGATCAGACGGTAGCAGTGCCGCGCGGCGCCTCCTTGGAGGCCATCGCCTCGATGCTGCACCAGAAAGGCGTGATTTCGAATGCCTGGGTGTTCAATGCGGCGGTTCAAGTCTACAAGAATTCCGACGACCTGAAGGCCGGCGAATATCTGATCCCGGCCAATGCCAGCATGCGCCAGGTGATGGATATCATCGTAGGAGGCCGGGGCGTCGAATATGCGATCACCATTCCGGAAGGCTTGAGCAGCCAACAGATTGTCGAGCGGATCAAAACCAATCCGATCCTTGTCGGCGAGATTACCGAAGTGCCCGAGGAAGGCGCGTTGCTGCCCGAGACCTACAAGTTCACCCGCGGCACCACCCGCCAACAGGTGCTCGACCGGTTGCGCAAGGCTCATGACAAGGCGGTGGTGGAGATCTGGGAGCGGCGTGACGACAACCTGCCGATCGCCACGCCTGAGGACATGGTGATCCTGGCCTCCATCGTCGAAAAGGAGACCGGCAAGGCGGACGAACGGACCCGGGTCGCGGCGGTGTTCGTCAACCGGCTGAAAAAGAACATGAAGCTGGAATCCGATCCGACCATTCTTTACGGGCTTTATGGCGGCGATGCGTGGAACCGGCCGCGGACGCTATTGCGCAGCCAATTGAACACACCGAACAAATACAGCACCTACCAGATTTCAGGCCTGCCGCCGGGACCGATCGCCAATCCGGGCCGGGCGGCGCTGGAAGCGGTGGTCAATCCGTCGCGCACCGATGATCTGTTTTTCGTCGCCGACGGGACCGGCGGGCATGTCTTTGCGAAGACATATGAAGAGCACAAGAAAAATGTTGCCAAGTGGCGCAAGATCGAAAAGAAGCAGCGCGATGAGGCGGCGCGCGGCGAGGACGCCAAGCCCGCCGGAAAAGATAATGGGGAAGGTGAGCCGGCCAAGAGCTCGAATTAGAGTATCAATTCGGGGTCACTCTTCCTGAAGTCTATTCCTGCTGATCTCCGGAGATGATGATGAGCCTTTCCAGCATGACCGGTTTTGCGCGAGCCTCGGGGCAGTCGGGCGCTTGCCGGTGGACATGGGAATTGCGTGCGGTCAATGGCCGTGGCCTGGACGTGCGGTTGCGGTTGCCATCCGGTTTCGAGGCCTTGGACCCGGTCATCCGCAAGCGCCTGCAATCGGCCTTCGGCCGGGGCAATATCACCGCCAATCTTACCGTTCAACGGGATCAGGCGGACCAGACGCTGATGATCAACGAAGCGGCCTTCGAACAGGCGATGAACGCGGTGGATCGGCTGTCGCGGCTTTATAAAGTCGACCCGCCGCGTATCGATGGCCTGTTGGCCCTGCGCGGCATCGTCGAATATACGGAAGCCGAGGAATCGGAGGCGGAACGCCGGCAAACCGAGCAGGCGATCCTTGATGGCCTGGACGCGGCGATCACCGACTTGGATACGGCACGGCGGGAGGAGGGCGCGGCCATCGGCGCCGTTTTGAGGCAGCGGATCGACGCCATCGAGCGGTTGGTCGCCGACGCGGAGGCCAATCCGTCGCGGGCGCCCGAATCGATCCGCAAGCGCATTGCCGAGCAGATACGGGCGATCATGGAGGCGGAGAGCACGCTCGACCCGCAGCGCCTGCACCAGGAGGCGGCACTGATCGCCACCAAGGCCGACATTCGCGAGGAACTCGACCGGTTGACGGCGCATGTGGCCGCGGCCCGTCAGCTGATCGGCCAGTCGGGGCCTGTCGGGCGCAAGCTGGATTTTCTGGCGCAGGAATTCAATCGGGAATCGAATACACTATGTTCGAAATCCAATGATACGGCATTGACCGCGACCGGTTTGGAATTGAAGAGTGTGGTCGATCAATTACGTGAGCAGATCCAGAATATCGAATAGGTCATGTCCCAAAAAATCCTGTTGTTATGACGCAATCTGACGCTAAACCGGCCATGGCGCGCCGGGGATTGATGCTTGTGCTGTCGTCGCCGTCCGGCGCCGGCAAATCAACCATTGCCCACAATCTTTTGGAACAGGACAAGAATCTCGAACTTTCCATCTCGGTCACCACCCGGGCCCGGCGGCGCAGCGAGGTGGAGGGGGTTCATTACCATTTCATCGGCGAGCGGACCTTTGCTGCCATGCGCGATGGCGACGAGCTTCTCGAATGGGCCGAGGTGCACGGCAATTTCTATGGAACCCCGCGGGCGCCGGTCGAGGAGGCGCTGGGCGAGGGGCGGGATATCCTGTTCGATATCGACTGGCAGGGCACGTTGCAACTTTATGATCGGATGCGCCCCGACATGGTCGGCATCTTCGTGCTGCCTCCGTCCATGCAGGAGCTGAAGTCCCGTCTGGAGCGTCGGGCCGAGGACAGTCAGGAGGTGATCGCCCGGCGCCTGGCCAACGCCAAGGTCGAGATCGAACATTGGGACGACTACGATTATGTGATCGTCAATGACGATCTCAACACGGCCCATCAAAACGTGCGGGCGATCCTGACCGCGGAACGCCTCAAACGGTCCCGGCAAACGGGAATGGTCGCCTTCGCGCGGACGCTGATCGACGCCAATCCCTGATCAAGTGATTTTCTAAAGCGCGTTGCTATGAAATGGAATTATACCAAGGGCGGTGACTTTTAACCCATTTGATGGGCCAGATCGGTTCGTCGGCAAGGCGCGTCGCGAAGCGCGATACCGGCTATCGTGCGAGCGGCGCAACGCCGTCCGACGGGCCGATATGGCCCACCGAAGGCCGGGTTGCTTTGGCCTCCTGACGGCCATGCGCTCCGCTTATGGTACGCCAGCACCACCGCGCGAACCGCATGGCCGTCAGGAGACCAAATCAATCCCGGTCAAATGGGTCAAAAGTCACCGCCCTTGGTCACTACTGTCCGGGAAAATAGTTTGATACCTTTAAAAAGGTCCGTTTTCTGAGGGGTTTATGGTAGAATCACAGTGTCAAAACAACGATTCAGCCAACCTCGAAAAACGGACCCGAAGATGACCATAAGCCTTTTTCAGCAGATCATAAAGAGCCTTCCCCGTCGTCGGATCAACACGCTCGTTGCAACTCACAAGAGCGATAAATGGTGCAAGCGGTTTTCCACCTTCGACCATCTTGTGGTGATGATTTATGCGCAATTGTCCGGTCAGACGAGCCTGCGCGATCTTGAAGCCTCCTTCAATGCCTCGCCGGCGCGCCATTATCATCTGCGTGCGGCCGGGATGAAGCGGTCAACACTTTCCGACGCCAACGCAGCACGCCCGATAGGTGTCTTTGAAGACATTTTGTCCCTGCTTATCAACGAGACCGCGCCGCAAACCGGCAAGGGGGTCGGTAAGTTGGTGAAAATCCTGGATTCAACAACCCTGGCCCTGTTCGCCAAAACCCACAAGGCCATGCGCTATCGCTTCAACAATAGCGCCATCAAGCTGCATCTGATTTATGATCCCGACAGCCAGTGCCCAACCTGGTTCCAGATCACTCCGGCACGACTGCATGACAGCCGCATGTGTGAGCAGTTGCCGGTTGCCGCCGGGCAGACCTATGTGTTTGATCGGGCTTATAATAATGCCCAATTCTGGGCCGACATCGAGGCCGCCGGAGCCGTCTTCGTCACCCGGCCGAAGTCAAACCTGGCCTATGACGTGCAGGCCGCAACCCCCCACTACAATTCCTTGGTCGTCGCCGACCAGACCGTCATTCTGGCCGGCCAGCCGGGCCGCAAATATCCCAAACCACTACGCCGCATCGAGATCTTCGACGAAGACAAGGGCCGCGAACTGGCCTTCATCACCAATGACTTCGAGCGCTCCGCCGAAGACATCGCCGACCTCTACAAACGCCGCTGGCAGATCGAACTGTTCTTCAAGTGGATCAAGCAGAACCTCAAGATCAAACGCTTCCTGGCCAAACATCCAAAGGCCATCATGGTCCAGATCATCACCGCCCTGATCGCCTATGTGCTGCTCAAAAAACTACACCAGAAAAACCGCATCAAAATCCCCCTCAAACGCATCGCCGCACTCACGACAAATTATATCTTCAATCTATGCGAGATAAACCATCTCATCAAACCAACCAACAAGCCGCCCCCACAAACCAGCCAATATCAACTCACCCTAAATTTTCCCGGACAGTAGTGGCCCTTGGTATTACATGTCACATTACGTAGTCCTTCCCGCTTTCGCGGGAATGACTGTTTCATAATTCGCACCGAGCCCGAATAAACGCGACGGGCTCCAAGCTATAGAAACGACTTGCGCTGCCACCAGCCTGAACGCTTCGGTTCGTCGTCGTGGGGCAGTCCCTCTTCGGATTCGGCGGTTTCTTCCTCCGTCGACCCGGCTGTTTCTTCCAGCGGTTCACCGCCATTGGTGGATTGCGGAGTGCCGTTGACGTCGGCGTCTTTCTCCGCCTCGGCCGTCGGTTCCGGCGCAGCTTCATTTTGTGCCGGTTCCGATACCAGCGGGATGCTCGGCAAGGCGATCGGTTCGAGGCTATCGTCTTCAGGTTCCGATACTTCAGAACCGGTATCGGCCTCCGCAATAGTCTCGGCCGGCCCCGGCTCCGATACCGCCTTTTCCTCTTCCGCTTCGGCGTCCGGAGCCGGTTCAACTATATCTGCCGCCGCCGCATCGGCCGGCGTGGCAATGTCGATCACCTGAACGCCTTCAGCGATTGCCTCATGCGCCGGCGCATCGGTTGATTTTTGTTCCGGTGCAGCAGCGTCTGGCTGCGGTTCACTGCTCTCGTCCGTGACCACTTCGGACGCAGATTCGGCGGATTTGCGTTTGCTGCGTCCGCCGCGGCTGCCGCGTCTGCGGCGCCGTTTCTTGCCATCGGTATCCGTCTTGCCGTCTTCGGTCGCCTGATCGGCGGCAACCGGTTCTTCCTGACTTTCTGCGACCTCGGCGAAGGTCATGGAATCGGGGCTCGGCTCGGCAGGTCGGTCCGTTGCTTCGTCCGCGTCCGCCAGATTCTCAGCCTGCTCGGCGACATCCGACGCAGTGCTTGATCCGCCACGCCGCCGGCGGCGGCGGCGACGGCGTTTCGGTGGCGCGGGCTGATCCTCCTCCGCTTGCTGGTCTTCTTCATCCGGCTGCACTGAATCCGGCTGTACCGTGGCCACCTTGCGTTCCGGGGTCTCGCTGATCGGCAATCCGCGTTCCACCACATAGTGCTGGCCGTTGACGCTGTCGTCGGCGCTGACGGAGATAATCAATCCGTAGCGGCTTTCGAGCTCGGTCAGGTGATGGCGCTTCTGGTTGAGAATGTAGAGCGCGACATTGGTGCGTGTGCGCACATTGAGATTGTGGGTGACGCTCTTGTTCAAATAATCCTCAAGAGAACGCAGGATGTGCAGGGCGACCGATTCGGTGGAGCGCACGATACCCGCGCCCTGGCAGACCGGGCACATCTCGGTGGACCCTTCCAGCACACCGGTTCGAATGCGCTGGCGCGACATTTCCAACAAACCAAAGGGGGATATGCGGCCGACCTGAATGCGCGCGCGATCGGACTTCAGGCAATCCTTGAGACGCCGCTCGACCGATTTGTTGTTGCGCTTTTCCTCCATGTCGATGAAGTCGATGACGATCAGTCCGGCAAGGTCACGCAGGCGCAGTTGGCGGGCGATCTCGTCGGCGGCTTCCAGGTTGGTCTGGAGCGCGGTGTCCTCGATCGAATGCTCGCGGGTCGCCTTGCCGGAATTAACATCGATGGCCACCAGCGCCTCGGTCTGGTTGATGACGATATAACCACCAGACCTCAAGGTAACCTGCGGGCTGAACATGGCATCAAGCTGGGATTCGACCCCATTGCGGGTAAAGACCGGCGTCGAATCGCGGTAGGGCTGGACATTCTTGGCATGGCTGGGCATCAGCATGCGCATGAAGTCCTTGGCCTCGCGGTAACCGTCTTCGCCGGCGACCAGCACCTGGGCGATATCCCGATTGTAGAGATCGCGGATGGAGCGCTTGATCAGGCTGCCTTCCTCGTAGACCAGCATCGGCGCGGTGGAATCCAGCGTCAGGTCGCGCACCGATTCCCACAGCCTGAGCAGGTATTCGAAATCACGCTTGACTTCCGACTTCGTGCGGCTGGCACCGGCAGTGCGCAGGATCACACCCATGCCGTCGGCGACGTCCAGGTCCTGGGCCACTTCCTTGAGGCGTTTGCGGTCGGCCGGATTGGTGATCTTGCGGCTGATGCCGCCGCCGCGGGCGGTATTGGGCATCAGCACCGAATAGCGGCCGGCCAGCGACAGATAGGTGGTCAATGCGGCGCCTTTATTGCCGCGCTCCTCCTTTACCACCTGGACCAGCAGAACCTGGCGGCGTTTGATGACTTCCTGGATCTTGTAGCGGCGCTTGCTGACGCGCCGGCGTTCGGGCACTTCCTCCAGAGCGTCCTCGGCGCCGACGGATTCCACGTCGTCGTCGATCTCGGTTTCAGTGCCGTCATCATCGTCATTTTCGGCGGCGGCGTCCTGTTCGGCCTTCTTGGCTCCCTTCTTGTCGTCCGCGTTGGGCTGATCGGCGGTGTCGCGTTCGCTGGCAGGTTCGTCGCCGTGGTCCGGGTCGCCGGATTCGAATTCCTCCTCAAGCAGCGCCTGACGGTCGGCGACCGGGATCTGATAATAGTCGGGATGGATTTCGCTGAAGGCGAGGAAACCGTGGCGATTGCCGCCATAGTCGACAAAGGCGGCCTGCAGCGAGGGTTCTACACGGGTGACTTTTGCGAGGTAGATGTTACCGCGCAATTGTTTCTTGTTGGCAGCTTCAAAGTCGAATTCCTCGACCCGGCTACCGCGTACCACCACGACCCGGGTCTCTTCCGGGTGGGCGGCATCGATAAGCATCTTATTTGCCATTTAGTGTTATCTCCGCGGTTCGCGCGCCGGCGATTCGCGGACAGTGCGTCCCTGGCGAATTTGCGCTGCAAACCGTTGGTGTCTTTTAAGGTGTGTATTGAAACCGTCTCCCGGTGGTACTGATGCGCCGCAGGTGTTCCGCCGACAGATTGCCCGCGCCTATCGCGGGGTCTGTTCAACGGTGTGCAAGCTGTTTGATGCATCCGGGGAATGGTCCAAATTCATCAACCGACAGTTGATGCCGGTCGGGTTCAGTATCGCGGATATCGGCCGTTTTCGGCCACAATCCAGTTCTTTTTCATTCTGCTCGACCGTGCCAGAATGCGAATCGACAACACAGCGATCGGCCCGGTGGAGCGATGTCCTTGTCATGAGGCGGTCATTGTCACCGGTCGGAAGTCAACAAGCTGCGCACGATTTACCAGGTAAGTTTTCGTTTACCCGTCCCTGGGAGGCTGCTCCTTCTGGAGCCCATCGTAGAGCCGGTTTTTCCGTCGGTGTAGAATCCACCACATCTCCCTTATTAGTGATGCCGCTTGCCAATGACAAGCGCCGCATTAAAAATGAGCCGCCAAATCGATCACAGTATCGGGAACCGAAATAGTTGGTTAACCCTGTGGCGGTTATGCCCTATACACGTAATTATAACGGTAAGGACGGCGCTGCCGGCATGCCCACCGCGTACCTACATGCACGGATCACCCGACTGACATTTGCCGGTTTGTTGGCCGGCATGATGGTTGCCGGCCCATCGGTGGCGCAGGACGTGGCGGTGGCAACGGCAACGCGCATTGTCGGCGACAGCGAGCGCACCCGGTTCGTGGTCGACCTGTCCGACAAGGTGACCGTCAGGACCTTCGCCCTGTCCAATCCCTACCGTGTGATCATCGACCTGCCGCAAACGCGCTTCGACTTTCCCAGGGGCACCGGTGTATCCGGGCGCGGATTGATTTCTCAGTGGCGTTTCGGCCAGTTCGCCGCGGGCAAGTCGCGGATCGTGCTGGATATCGAAAATCCGGCGCGTATCGACGAGGCTTTCGTGATCCCGGCCACCGATAACGAGCCGGCACGGCTGGTCGTCAATCTGACACGGATCTCGAAAGCGGAATTCTCGCGTATCCTGGCCAATCCGCAGCAGCGTGAAGCGATGGCCTCGGCCTCGCCGTCGAGCCGCAAGGGCGACAGATTGCCCGTGGCGCCCGGCAAGAAGACGCGCCCGATGGTGGTTATCGATCCCGGACATGGCGGCCTGGATACCGGTGCCGTCGGGCGCGGCGGCCTCGTCGAGAAGGACCTGGTGCTGCGGTTTGCCGGTATCCTGCGCGACCAATTGAAGGCGACCGGGCATTATGACGTGCACATGACCCGCTCCGATGACACATTCCTGCCGCTGCGCAAACGGGTGCGGATCGCGCGGGACCTGCGTGCGGACCTGTTCATATCCGTGCATGCCGATTCGGTGCGCGAGAAAACGGTTCGCGGCGCTTCGATCTACACATTGTCGGAAAAGGCCAGCGATCGGACCGCCGCCGCGCTGGCGGCCAAGGAAAACCGGTCTGATATCATTGCCGGACTGGAACTTGAGGACGAACCGCGGGACGTGACCGATATCCTGATCGACCTGACGCGGCGGGAAACGAAAAATTTCTCCATCCATTTCGCGCGCACATTGATCGAGGAACTGCGCGGCACGACGCGGTTGATTCGCAACACGCACAGGTCGGCCGGATTTATTGTGCTGCGAGCCCATGACGTGCCGTCGGTGCTTTTGGAACTGGGATATCTGTCCAACAAGAAGGACGAAGGCCTGCTCGGATCACAGGATTGGATGGAAAAGATGGCCGGCGAAGTGGCCTTGGCCGTGCGGTCATATTTCGGGCCGCGTTTTGCCGCCGGAGCGCAAAAAAATTGAATAAATCAGCTTGATGGCAACCCTGTGGCACCATTGCAACAGATTTGCCCGAGCTTTGCCACAAACTTGCAAATGATGGGATTTACGACTAGCACTTCGCGGACCGGTATATTGCGGTGTGTCATTTATCGGCCGACGCTAGGGGTGACGACGACGGTCGACAATGCAGTTCGATTTTTGAAAGCGGATGGTTTGGTCGAATGTTCTTAAGAATGATCGGTTACTTGTTCGGGATCGGCGCGGCCGCCGCGTTGATGGTCGCCGTCGTGGCCGCGGCCTATCTTGCCAAGGTGACCGACGGGCTTCCCGACTATTCCACCTTGAAGAATTACGCACCGCCGGTGATGACGCGGATCCATGCCGCTGACGGCAGCCTGATTGCCGAATATGCGCATCAGCGACGGATGTTCCTGCCAATTCAGGCGGTGCCGGAACTTGTGAAAAACGCTTTTCTGGCGGCCGAAGACAAGAGCTTCTACCAGCATAACGGCCTGGATTATTACGGTATCGCCCGCGCCGCCCTGGTCAATTTGCGCAATCGCGGCTCGGGCAAGCGCCTGGTCGGCGCGTCGACCATCACGCAGCAGGTGGCGAAGAACTTCCTGTTGACGAACGAGGTAAGTCTGGATCGCAAGATCAAGGAAGCGATGCTGGCCATGCGCATCGAGCAGACCTACACGAAGAACGAAATCCTCGAACTCTATCTGAACGAGATTTATCTTGGCTACGTCTATCGCGGCTATGGCGCCTATGGGGTTGCGGCCGCGTCACTGGTTTACTTCGACAAGTCGGTTCATGAACTGACCCTGGAAGAGGCCGCCTATCTGGCGGCGCTGCCGAAAGCCCCGACCAATTATCATCCCTTCCGCTATCCGGACCGCGCGCTGGAGCGCCGGAACTGGGTAATCGATCGCATGATCGACAACAAGTTCATCACCGTCGAGGTGGGTGAGGCGGCCAAGCTGAAACCTATCAAGGTTCAGCCACGGAGCACCGGATCGCATCTGTTCGCGTCAGAATATTTCGCCGAGGAAGTGCGCCGCCGGCTGAAGGAGCGGTACGGCGAAAAGGGGCTTTACGAGAGCGGATTATCGGTGCGCACCACCTTGGATCCGACCTTGCAGGTGATGGCGCGTAAGGCCTTGATCGATGGTCTCCTGCGATATGACACCAGTCGCGGATGGCGCGGTCCCTATAAGCGCATCGAAGCCATTTCCGATGACTGGGGCCGGGATCTGGGCGAGATCGCGGCTTTCTCGGATGTCCCCGAATGGCAGGTCGCTGTCGTGCTGCAGGCGGGCGAGGAATCAGCCGAACTGGGCCTGCAGCCGGACCGGGACATATCCGGCCAACTGCGCAGTGAGCGCCAAACGATCACGATGGGGCTTGACGGATTGAAATGGGCCAAATGGGCCACCGGCAATCGTCGCGGGCGGAAGATCAAACAGCCGGCGGATGTGCTGAAGCGCGGCGACGTGGTGTTCGTGGAGCAGGTCACCGACGCGGAAAGCGGTGCCAAGACGTGGACATTGCGCCAGGTGCCGGCCGTTTCCGGGGCCATCGTCGCCATGGATCCGCATACCGGACGGGTGTTGGCGCTGGTCGGCGGCTTCTCCTATTCGGAGAGCGAGTTCAACCGGGCGACCCAGGCTTATCGTCAACCGGGATCGTCGTTCAAACCGTTTGTCTACGCGGCCGCCCTGGACAATGGCTATTCGCCGTCCTCGGTGGTCATGGATGCACCGATCGAAATTCCCTATGGCCGCGGCAAGGTGTGGCGACCGAAAAACTATGGCGGCAAGTTTTACGGTCCGTCGACCCTGCGGCTCGGCATCGAACGGTCGCGAAATGTGATGACGGTGCGGCTGGCCCGCGACATGGGCATGCCCTTGGTGGCCGAATATTCGCGGCGGTTCGGCATTTACGACAAGATGCTGACCGTGCTGCCGATGGCGCTTGGCGCCGGCGAAACCACCGTGTTGCGCATGACGACCGCCTATTCGATTATCGCCAATGGCGGGCGGAAGCTGAATCCGACCTTGATCGACCGGATCCAGGACCGCCACGGCAAGACGATATTCAAACACGAAGAGCGGATTTGTGAAGATTGCGCCAGCGCGCAATGGTCCGGCCAGGAAGAGCCGATGCTGGTCGATAGCAGAGACCAGATTCTCGATCCGATGACGGCCTATCAGATCACCTCCATGATGGAGGGGGTGGTACAGCGCGGGACCGCGCCGGTAGTTCGCGAGGTCGGCAAACCGATCGCCGGCAAAACCGGAACGACAAACGACGAGCGGGACGCCTGGTTCATCGGCTTTTCGCCGGATCTTGCAGTCGGTGTCTATCTCGGCTACGACCAGCCGAAACCAATGGGCCGGGGATCGACGGGCGGACGGCTGGCGGCTCCGGTGTTCCGCGATTTCATGAAAATGGCGCTGGCCGATACACCGGCCGTGCCGTTCCGTGTGCCGCGCGGCATCAATCTTATTCCCATCAACCGCAAGACCGGTCTGCGGACCTCCGCGGAAGGCAAGGGCGTCATTCTGGAAGCCTTCAAGCCGGGCATGGGACCGCCGAACTCCTACGATGTCATCGATGGTGGATATAAGAAGAGGAAGAAGAAACAGAGCGTTTCGCCGGAAGCCGATCGCGCGGTCATGTCAGGCACCGGCGGATTGTATTAACCGACGGCCGCCAACCGGCGCCAGCGAGCCGATATCGCCGGTTTGAATGACCCTCGGGTCGCTTTCCAGTCCGGCTTGGCCGGATAATTCTCTAATGTCTCACTGGGCGGCAAACATGCCCGTTCACATCCCCATAAGTCCTTTCGCAGCGAGGTGCCATGCGTGCCGAAATTCAGGTTCTGGTCGATGAAATCCAGCAGGCGATCGGCCTGCTGAGGAGGCATCTTTGACTGGGATAGCGCCCTTAACCGCCTGGACGAACTGAACGCCAGGGCCGAGGATCCCGACCTTTGGAACGACCCGCAGGCTGCGCAGAAAGTCATGCGCGACCGGCAACAGCTCGAAGACGGCATCAACATCGTGCGCCGCTTCGAGCAGGAATTGACCGACAGCGTTGACCTCATCGAACTCGGTGAGGAGGAGGGCGACGAGGCGGTCGTTCAAGAGGCGGAGCAGACCATAAAAGGCCTCAAGCCGGAAATCGATCGCAAGCAGATCGATACCCTGTTATCCGGCGAGGCGGACAGCAATGACAGTTATATCGAAATCCATGCCGGCGCCGGCGGTACGGAAAGCCAGGACTGGGCGAACATGCTTTTGCGCATGTATCTGCGCTGGTGCGAGCGGGCCGGATATAAAACCGAAGTTCTGGAAGTCCATGACGGCGAAGAGGCGGGCATCAAGTCGGCGACGGTTCAGGTCAGGGGCGCCAATGCCTATGGCTGGCTGAAGACCGAATCCGGCGTGCACCGCCTGGTGCGCATATCGCCCTATGACAGCCAGGCGCGGCGGCATACCAGTTTTGCCAGTGTGTGGGTCTATCCGGTGATCGACGATTCGATCGAGATCTCGATTCCCGACAGCGAAGTGCGCATCGACACATATCGGGCCTCGGGCGCCGGCGGCCAGCACGTCAATACGACCGATTCGGCAGTCCGCATCACCCATATCCCGACCAATATCGTGGTGCAGTGCCAAAACGAGCGGTCGCAGCACAAGAACCGGGCCACAGCCTGGTCGATGCTGCGGGCCCGGCTCTACGAGGCGGAACTGCAGAAGCGGGAAGACAAGGCCAACGCGGAAGCCGCGTCAAAAACCGATATCGGCTGGGGCCATCAAATCCGGTCCTACGTCTTGCAGCCCTACCAATTGGTCAAGGATCTGCGCACCGGGGTGGAGAATACCAGCCCGCAAACCGTGCTCGACGGCGACCTCAATGGCTTCATGGAAGCGTCGTTGGCGCAGCGCATCGAAGGCGTCGACGCGCTTGTGGAGGATATCGAGTAATGCATGCTCCGGAAAACCGGATTCGCAAATTAAACAAGACAGTCATTCCCGCGAAAGCGGGAATCCAGGGTTGCAAGCAGAAGCCGGTATTTTGTGGCCCTGGATTCCCGCTTTCGCGGGAATGACGAGTTCAATCTTTGTACCGGACCTGATTGAACGCATCCCGCAATAGCAGGTAACTGATCCGGGAGTATCGGTTCAGTAGAGGCCCTTCAGTTCCCGGCCGGCATTCAGGTAAACCATCGGATTGACGGTCTGCTTGTGACGGCGCAACTCATAATGCAGATGCGGGCCGGTGCTGCGGCCCGAACTGCCGACCAGGCCGATCACCTGTCCGGCGCGCACCCGATGGCCTTTGCGCACCTTGTAGCGGCTGAGATGGGCATAGCGCGAGGTGATTCCGGCGCCATGGTCGATGATCACCACTCGGCCATAACCGCCCTGGCGCGAGGCGCGGATTATCCGACCAGGTGCCGTGGCAACGACCGGGCGACCATATTTGGAGCGGTAGTCGATACCCGAATGCATGGCCGGACGGCGCAGGAAGGGATCAAGCCGCGGGCCGTATTTGCTGGTAATCTCCACCCGACCCTGCAGTGGCTGGCGCAAGGGCAGGGCAGCCAGATCCGTGCGCAGCTTGTCGAGACGCGACAAAGCCATGAAGGCGCGGTCGATCCGGTTCTTGAACCAGGCACCTTGATCAAGCGGAATATAGGGACCGCCCTGATTGGCGGGGTTTGAACCAAGCGATTTGAGCTTTACGCCGAGCCTGGAGGCGACCCGACGAGCGCGGTCGATATCCTGTTGCGCCGAATCGACAATGGCGTCGAGAGCCGCCGACTGACGGACTTCGATTTCCGTCAGATCGTGTTCGATACGGTTGACGTCGCCGTTCAGGGCGGCGCGGCCGGGATGCGTTTTCGGTGCGGAGATCGAGCCGGTGATGTCGTCTGCGGTGTCGTCGGCCGGGGTGCCGCCGGTTGTCATGCGGGCCGGGCGGGGTCGGGGCAGGGCGGTTGCGACCTTCAAGCCCTGGGCGCGCGCCTTTTCGATCACCTTGGCGATCAGGTCGTGGCGGCCGCCAATCTCCTGCTGGCGTTCCAGCAAGGTATCGAGTCGGTCCTCGAGGGCGTGCTCGTTCAGGAGCTGCCGACTGGAGATGCGGTCGATCTGCGACCGCAAGGCGGCAATACGGTCCTCATAGGCGTCGCGCATTTCCGCCTGCCGGGCATAGGAGGCGAACATCAGGTCGTCACGGAAGAACAGATAGGCCGTGGCAGCCAAGTAGACGGTGGCGAACAGAACGACGAACGCAACCAGCGAGGCAGCCATCCATGGCCGATAAGTGATTTTATGAACCCGGTGACCACGCGACAAAGTGATCGTATGCCGGGACCGTGCCTTGCTCCCGGGGGGTTTCAACCCGTCAACGCTACCAACCATGCCACTCCACCAAATGCAATCAACCAGTCGGAATTCGACCATCCAGTGGCCGAAAACCTTGGGGAGATTACAGACGGTTAAGGTTAATAATTCGTTCTCGCGACACTGCTTGCCGCCGGGTGTTTACGGTTTTTGTCAAGATCCGGCGGAGTCGGGGACAATACCGTGACGATGCCATTGTTTTGACGCTTTTTATCCCCTAAACCCATTGAAATTGCTATAGTTCGGTTTTGCTGTGGCCATTCGATGGGCCGCCTGCCATAAAGACGCATGCAGTGAGTCTTGGTGGCATATGGGGCCATCATGACATCCGGAAAACGAGAGATCGATCTCCGATGACGCCTGCAGAGGTGGGGAAGCAGAAGGCCGTGCGCGGTCGACGATCCTGGGCGAGGCGCCTGGCATGGTTCGGCGGGACCCTTATTCTCGTCCTTATCGTCATCGTGGCGGGCGCATTGATCCTGGTCTCGAACGGGCCGGTCGAGCTATCGGTCGTTCGCTCGACGGCCGAGAGGACGATCGCAAAGCACCTTGCCGGGAATGCGGATGTGCGGGTCGGTTCCGGGAGAATCGCGTTCGAGGGATCCTATGATCCCATCGTCATCCTGGAGGATATCGAGATCGCCGATCCGGGCGGCGCCTATTCGGGGCGGGCAAACCGGCTCGTGTTATCCGTTCCGCTGGACAGCGCGCTCAGCGGCGACTTTCGCCCAAACATCGCCGATGGCGACGGCCTCGCCATCCGGTTGGCCATGCCGGCGGCCGGCGCGGCGGCAGGGGGCGACGGCGGGACGTCGTCGTTGGTCGGGCAGGCGCAACTGGAATCCCTGCATCGCCATGTGGCCGATATAGCGATCATGGCGGATGACTTAGGTATGGAACGCATCACGCTCACCAATGCCCAGGTTGAAATCACCGATACAAGCGCGTCGAATCCGGCCACGTGGCATGTTGCGGACTTGGACGGCGAGATGCGCGTGGACCAGGCCGGCGCGCTGTCCCTGTCGCTGTCTGGAAGCGGTCGCAGCGGCCGCTGGTCGGCGGCGATCACCCGGACCGACCGCGACGGCGGCGGGACGGCCTTGTCGATCACGGCGTCGGATCTGACCTGGACGGACCTGGTTTCGGAAGAACGCCAGGCGGGCATGTCGCAGATCCCGAAAATACCGGTCTACCCGCAGTTGGAGGCGGAATTCTCCGAAAACGGTGATCTCCTGACGGCCCAATTGTTGATGACCCTTGGCGCCGGATATGTGGGTCTGGGGCGCCAGGACACGGTGTTGCTCGACGAGGCGACGATTCGCGTGGAGTGGGACTCCGACAAACGGCATTTCGTGTTTCATCCTTCGGCGTTTCGTCTGGGTGAGACCGTTCTCAACATCGGCGGGTTCGTCAGTCCGCCAAAGGCGCTCGACGGACCTTGGGGGATCTTCTTTGGAATTCGTGATGCCCAGTTTCGGCCAAAGGACGTCGAAGGACCGCCGATCATCGTCAATTGGCTGGTCTTCAAAGGCGCCTATGCGCCGCAGGACCGGCGATTGCGGATCGATCAGCTTGAGGTGGCGGCCGGTACATCCCGTTTCGCCGCCGGCGGTACGGTGGACATCACCGACGATGGCCCGATTGTGGCACTCGCCGCCAATTTCGGACCGGTCTCGGTTGCCGCGCTGAAGCGCCTGTGGCCGGTGATTTTCGCGCCGAAAACCCGGCGCTGGATCGTCAACAATGTCCGGGCGGGGACGGTCACCCGAGGCCGCCTCGATATGGCGCTCGGGCCCGATAATTTCGACGGCGATCCGAAAACCTTCGGCTGGCCGGATGACGCGCTGAGCCTGAGCTTCGATTTCGAGAACGCCGAATCGGCCACTTTCGGCGGTTTGCCCCTGGTGACGGAGGCCCATGGTCGCGGGCGCATCACCAAGGGCCGGTTCATTCTGGAGGTGGACAAGGGGAGGCTGAAGACCCGAACCGGTCGGAGCGTTGCGATTGAGAGCGGCTCATTCTCCATCCCCGATGTGCGCCCACCGGACATGGATGGTGTGGTCGACATAACGGTCGACGGCCCGGTGCGATCAATGGGCGAGATCATCAGCGCCGAACCGATCAATGCGTTCAAATCCTCCGCGATCCAGGTCAAACATATTTCCGGTGACATCAACGCCCACATCCACGCGTCGTTTCCCCTAGAAAAGCGCTTGCCGTTCGAGGCAATCGATTGGGTGGCGCGGGCGGAGATTAAGAACTTCGCCAGTGCGCAGCCGATTGACGGACGGACCATCTCCAAAGGCCGGCTGGCGCTCAACGCCGATTCCGAGGAAGTCGTCATCCGCGGCACCGCGACCATGGACGGCATCGCCACCAAGCTTGACATGGTCGAACCGCTTCGCGGATCGGGATCGGGAAGCCGCGCGGTGCGCCTGGTGCTGGATGATCGTGGCCGTAAGAAAGCCGGGCTCGACTTCGGAACTTTGCTGACCGGGCCAATTGGCGTGGCGGTGACGCAATCTGACGGCAAGGCCCCGCAGGATTATGATGTCGACCTGACCCGATCCCGGCTTGTCATTCCCATATTCGGCTGGACGAAGGGCGCCGGCGTGCCCGGCAAGGCGGCGTTCAAGCTCGTCGGCAAGGGCAAGACACGGCAAGTCGACAATCTTGTCATTTCGTCGGAAGGCCTGCGCGCAAGCGGCCGGGCGCAGGTGAGCGCCGGCGGGAGATTGCTAGCGATCAATCTGGATAAATTCCGATTGCGTCGCAGCGATAAGGCAAAACTGTCCGTGAAGTTCGCCCGCGATCGATCGATGACAATCGCATTCGATGCACAGACCTTCGACGGACGCAGCCTGATCCGCAACCTGAAATCCGGCAAAGCGTCCGAGCCCGGGGAGGACACTAACAAACCGATTGTCGTCAAAGCGCGCATTGACCGGCTGACCGGCTTCAACGGTGTCGCGATCCGCAAAGTTGTGGCGAACGCGCAAATCCGCAAGGGCGCGGTCACCAAGCTGACACTGACGGGAACCAGCGATCGCGGCCGACCGATCAAGGCAACCATCGAAAAACAAGGCCGTGGCCGGCAATTGGTGGTCACCGCCGCTGATACGGGTTCTTTGCTGAAATTTCTCGATGCCTACGATCGGATGGTCGGCGGTAGCGCCGTCGTGTCGGCACGGCTGAGACCGAACGGCACCATTCGCGGCGCGGCGGTCGTCAAACGGTTCCAAATATCGGAGGATCCCACATTGACGGAGCTGATCAAAACCTCGGCTTCGCAACTGGACCGCCGGCCCGAAAGGCTCAATGTGGCCAGTAATCTTCCAGGCACCAGCCGGTCGAGCTTCGACAAGCTGGAGATACAATTCATCCATTCCGGCGACGCCATCGCGATCACCGATTCACGCTTGAAGAGCCCATTTGTTGGCATCAATGCCCATGGCAAGGTGGATTTGAAACGCAGCCGCATGGCGTTGTCGGGGACATTTCTGCCGGCCTATGGCATCAACAATCTGTTTGGCAAGATCCCGCTGCTCGGTCAGGCGCTCGGCGCCGGATCGGAGGGGGGATTGTTGGGCGTGACGTTCAAGCTCGCCGGCGCGATCGACAAGCCGGTCTTGAATATCAATCCGGTCTCGGCGATCGCGCCGGGCATCTTCCGCAAAATATTCGAGTACCAGTAGCCCGTTCCGGGCGCCGGATTTTGACTGTTCTCAGCTACAATAGATCAAGCCCGGATCCGTCATTTCCGCGCAAGTGGGAATCCAGGGCAACTCGCTTAAGCCTTTGTTATGGCCTGGATTCCCGCTTTCGCGGTAATGACTGGTGTGTTTGTTTGGTGCTGTCATATCGAGGGGGATTGGCAATCATCGCCTACTCGACCTTCAACAGAACGTGCTTCTTTTTACCGAGCGAAAGTTTGACCGTGCCGTCTTCAGCCAGATCGCCGGATTGCAGCGTGTACTTCTCGTCTGTCACCGGTTGATCATTGACCCGCACCGCGCCGCCGCGCACATGGCGGCGGACTTCGCCGTTGGATGCGGCGAGCCCGGCGGTGACGAAGGCGCTCAACAGGCCGATGCCGTCGTCGAACTCGTCGGTCGTCACCGTGACGGTCGGCAGGTCGGCCGGCCTTGCGCCTTCCTCGAATGTCTTGCGGGCGGTTTCCGCGGCGTTGTCGGCAGCGTCGCGGCCATGCAGCATGGCGGTCGCCTCGGTGGCCAGGATCTTCTTCGATTCGTTTAGTTCCTGACCCTCCAATGCGGCCAGGCGGTCGATCTCGTTGAGCGGCATTTCGGTGAACAGCTTCATGAAGCGGCCGACATCGGCGTCTTCGGTGTTGCGCCAGAACTGCCAGTAATCATAGGGCGACAGCCGGTCCGGGCTGAGCCACACGGCGCCGCTGGCGGTCTTGCCCATCTTGGTGCCCGACGATGTTGTGATCAGTGGTGAGGTCAGCGCATAGAGGTCGACATTCTCCATGCGCCGGCCGAGATCGATGCCGGACAGGATGTTGCCCCACTGATCGGACCCGCCCATCTGCAGCCGGCAGCCAAAGCGACGGTTGAGTTCGACAAAGTCATAGCCCTGCAGGCACATATAGTTGAACTCCAGGAACGACAGGTGATGTTCGCGCTCCAGGCGCAGGCGCACCGAGTCCCGCTTGATCATCTCGTTGACGGAGAAATGCCGGCCGACTTCGCGCAGGAAGTCGACATATTTCAGTTCAAGCAACCATTCCGCATTATCCGGCATCACCGCGTCAGTGGGGCCGTCGCCGAAGGTCAGGAAACGCTCGAAGCTTTGCTTGATTCCGGCCTTGTTGGCCTCGATTTGATCGCCCGTCAGGATCTGCCGGGTCTCGTCGCGGCCGGACGGGTCGCCCACCCGGGTCGTGCCGCCGCCCATCAGGGCGACCGGCTTGTGGCCGCATTTTTGCAGCCAGTGCATGAGCATGATCTGAATCAGACTGCCCACATGCAGGCTGTCGGCGGTACAGTCGAACCCGATATAGGCGGCGATCGTCTGCCGGGCCATTAGGGCATCCAGGCCCTCAAGGTCGGAACATTGGTGAATATAACCGCGCTCGGTGACGGTTCGCAGGAATTCGGATTTGAGTGCTGTCATCTGTTTTCCGCCCAGAGCAATCGAGTCGTCATTCCCGCGAAATCGGGAATCCAGAGCAGCAAACGACTGCCGTCCATGACGCCCTGGATTCCCGCTTTTGCGGGAATGACTGAACTATTGTGTCAATCCCAATCCAGTGTGATATACGCTCTCTCTCGGGTATCCGCGCGGCTTAATACCGCACCTGGATTGGGATTTCACGAGAAGATTGCCGACTTGGTTTAATTCGATGGCGCCGGCCGGTTTTAAGATTGCACCAGGACGTAGGATCCCGGCGCATCTTCTATCGGCTTCAGGTTTCCGTCACCGGGTTTGCGCGCCTTAACCTCGGTATCGTCGAGGGATTTGATCCACCCGTCCCAATCCGGCCACCAGGATCCCGGCGTTTCCACCGCGTTCTTCACCCAGGTTTCGAAGTCGCCCTTGGCCGGCCCGTCGGTCCAGTATTGGTACTTGTTCTTGGACGGCGGATTGACGACGCCGGCGATATGGCCTGATCCGGCCATGACATATTTGACCGGGCCGCCGAAATATTGCGACCCGACAAAGACCGACTTGGCCGGCGCGATATGGTCCTCGCGGGTTGCCAGGTTGTAGACCGGGATTTTCACTTTCGACAGATCCAATTGGGTGTTGTCGATGATCATTTCGCCACCGGTCAATTTGTTCTCAAGGTAGCAATTGCGCAGATAGAACGAGTGATTGGCCGCCGGCATGCGGGTGGAATCGGAGTTCCAGTACAACAGATCGAAGGGGAAGGGCTCCTTGCCGCGCAGGTATGTGTTGACCACGTACGGCCAGATCAGGTCGTTGGAGCGTAACATATTGAAGGCGGTGGCCATCTTCTTGCCTTCCAGATAGCCGCGCTCGGCCATCCGTTTCTCGACCGCCGCAATCTGCTCCTCATCGACGAAGACCTGCAGGTCGCCGGCATGGGTGAAATCGACCTGCGTGGTGAAGAAGGTGGCGCTTTTGACCCGCCGGTCGCGTTTCTTGACCATATAAGCAAGTGCGGCGGAAAGCAGCGTGCCGCCGACGCAATAGCCGATGGCATTGATGCCTTTTTCGCCGGTCGCCGCCTCGACCGTATCAAGGGCGTGCAGGATGCCTTCCTTGATGTAGTGCTCGAAGCTTTTTTCCGCCAGTCGCTCATCCGGGTTGACCCAGGATACGACGAACACGGTATGGCCCTGGGCGACCGCCCATTTGATGAACGATTTTTCCGGGGTGAGGTCGAGAATATAGAATTTGTTGATCCAAGGCGGCACGATCAGCAGCGGACGCTTGAGCACCTTGGCGGTCGTCGGCTCATATTGCAGGACCTGGCAGACTTCGTTCTGGGCGATTACCTTGCCCGGCGACATGGCGAGATTTTCCCCGACGGCGAACTTGCTGGCATCGGTCTGCCGCAATTTCAAGTCGCCGCCGCCGGCCTCGATGTCCTCGGCGAGCATTTTCATGCCGACGGCCAGGTTCTCCGCATTGGATGAAAACGTTTCGCGCAGCAATTCCGGATTGGTGAGGATGAAATTGGTCGGTGCCAGGGCGTTAGCGATCTGCTTGATGTAGAAATCCGCCTTGTGGCGGGTGTGGTCGTCCAGGTCCTCTGCCTCTTCCACGAGGGAATCGGCCCAGCGCGCGGTAATCAGGTAGAACTGTTTGATCAGGTTAAAGAATTCATTGTCCTGCCACTCGTGGTCCTTAAATCTCTTGTCGGCCGGGTCCGGCTCGCCGGTGGACGGGCTGGCGGACGGTTCCCCGGCCAGCCGGTGCAATGTTGAATTCCAGGCCTGCATATATTCGGTCCACAAGCGGCTCTGGGCGTCCATGGCGCGTTTGGGGTCGGCGACCCAATACTCGCCGACCCGGCCGAGCGTTTTGACGACCTCACCCAGTTCCGACGTCATGTCGGACTTGTTTTCGCCCTTTTCCCGCGGTTCCAAATAGGCCGAGAGCGCCTTGCCGGATTCCTGCATGATGCGCGTGAGATTTTGCGCGAATGCCTCCGGATTGTTGATCATGTAATTGATGAGTGGGCTGTTTTTTTTCTCGGTCATGCTTTTGGCCGCTCGCGAAAGGCGATGTTAGTAAACAGGGATATAATGCATATAAATCCAGGGACCCTCAATATTGTCCGTGCAAGTCGGACCCATACTGAGATACTGCCACATGAACATGACGCTGACATGCAGGATTGACCGGATGCGGCGACTTTGGCCCAAGCGGCGATCGGAAGCATGCCTGACCGGATCGCCACTGGCATGTTGTCTTGCCGGGGTCGGCCTGGTCCTGGCCGGTTGCGCCGCCGACGGGACGCCGGACAATCCGATGATCATGGACGGTTTACTTGAACCGGTCGCGTCAGAAGCCGCAGATCCGACACAGCCGACAGCCGCGTCGGCACCGGATGCCAACCAAACGACCGCCGACGGTTATCCCAATGTCAATCTGGTGCCGCCGCCGTCGGAGCGACCGGTTCTCAGCGAAGAAGAACAAAAACAGCGCATGGAGGAGTTGGAAGCCGTGGCCGCCAGTTCGCGTAACCGGGCCGAGCGGCTCAAGGGCAGGGGATCGGCGCGCCGGTTGCAGTCCATCGGCAAACGCCACAAGGAAGAGGCGCTGGAGGAAATCGAAGGCTGATCGGGCGAATTGCGGCCGGCAGCAGCTAATCGGGAACACGCAATGCAAGACTTTCACAAGATCAAACGCCTTCCGCCCTATGTGTTCGAACAGGTCAACCGCCTAAAAGCTGAGGCACGGGCGCGCGGCGCCGATATCGTCGATCTGGGCATGGGCAATCCGGACCTGCCGACGCCGGACCATATCGTCGAAAAAATGATCGAAACGGTGCAAAAGCCGCGCACTCATCGCTATTCGGCATCGAAAGGCATTCCCGGCCTGCGGCGCGCCCAGGCGGCCTATTACGGGCGCCGGTTCGGCGTGAAACTCGATCCCGACAGTCAGGTGGTGGCGACATTGGGGTCCAAGGAGGGCTTTGCCAATATGGCCCAGGCAATCACCGCGCCCGGCGATGTGGTGCTGTGCCCCAACCCGAGCTATCCGATCCATGCATTCGGTTTCCTGATGGCCGGCGGCGTCATCCGCTCGGTTCCGTCCGAACCGGGCGCGGAACTGTTCCACGCCATGGAACGGGCGCTGATGCATTCGACACCGAAACCGATCGCCATCGTGTTGTGCTATCCGTCGAACCCGACCGCCCATGTGGCCGATCTCGATTTTTACCGCGATATCATAGCCTTCGCAAAGAAACATGACGTGTTCGTTCTGTCGGATCTTGCCTATGCGGAAATCTATTTCGATGGCACGCCGCCGCCATCGGTGTTGCAGGTGCCCGGCGCCATGGACGTGGCCGTTGAGTTCACCTCCATGTCGAAGACCTTCTCCATGCCCGGATGGCGGATGGGTTTCGCGGTCGGTAACGATCGTCTGATCTCGGCACTGGCGCGGGTGAAGTCCTATCTCGACTATGGGGCGTTCACGCCGGTCCAGGTGGCTGCCGCGGCCGCGCTCAACGGCCCGGAAGAGTGCATCGTCGATATCCGCGAGACCTATCGGGCGCGCCGCGATGTGCTGGTCGAATCCTTCGACCGTGCCGGATGGCCGATCCCGGCGCCGCGGGCAAGCATGTTCGCCTGGGCGCCGGTGCCGGACAAGTTCCGCCAGATCGGTAGTCTGGAATTCTCCAAGCTGTTGGTCGAAAAGGCCGATGTGGCGGTGGCGCCCGGGGTCGGTTTCGGTGAGCATGGCGACGATTATGTGCGCATTGCCCTTGTTGAAAACGAGCAAAGAATCCGCCAGGCGGCCAGGAATATCAGACGCTTTCTTGAAAGTGCCGACGAAACATTGCACAACGTGATTCCGATCAGCCTGACACGCTGAAACGCTAACTTCGGAATTCTAATTAATGTCCGATCGACTCCGGCTGGGTCTTGCCGGCCTAGGGACAGTCGGTGCCTCCGTTGCCCGCCTGATTGAACGACACCACAATATGCTGAGCCAGCGCAGTGGCAGGACGGCGGTTTTGGCTGGCATTTCCGCCCGGTCGCGCACCAAGGATCGCGGGGTCGATCTTGGTGCCATACCCTGGTTCGACGATCCGGTGGCGCTTGCCGAGTCCGACGATATCGACGTGTTCGTCGAATTGATCGGCGGCGAGGACGGCCCGGCCTATGCCGCGGTCGTAGCGGCGCTGAAATCTGGCAAGCATGTGGTGACCGCCAACAAGGCCCTGCTCGCCCGCCATGGCCTGGAACTGGCCAAGCTGGCGGAGGAAAACGGGGTCAACCTCAATTTCGAGGCCGCCGCCGCCGGGGGAATTCCGGTGGTCAAGACCCTGCGTGAGGCGCTTGCGGGCAATCAGGCGAGCCGCATCTACGGCATCTTGAACGGCACCTGCAATTACATCCTGACACGGATGGAGCAGGAACACCTGTCCTTCGATGCCTGCCTGGCCGAGGCGCAACGGCTCGGCTATGCGGAAGCCGATCCGACTTTTGATATTGACGGCTTCGACACCGCGCACAAGCTGGCACTGCTGACAAGTCTGGCCTTCGGGACGGAAATCGATGCCGATGCGATCTATGTCGAGGGGATCCGTTCCATCACCACCCATGATATCGAATCGGCGGACGAACTGGGCTATCGGATCAAGCTCCTGGGCGTCGCCCTGATGACCGATACGGGGATCGAACAGCGCGTGCATCCGACCATGGTGCCGAAATCATCGGCGATCGCGCGGGTGGACGGCGTGCTCAACGCGGTGGCGGTCGATGCCGATGCGGTGGGCGAGATCGTGTTGGTGGGGCCGGGGGCGGGTGGTGACGCGACGGCGTCGGCGGTGATCGCCGATATTGCGGATATCGCACGCGGGACCAGCATGCCGGTCCTCGGGGCGCCGACCGGATCGTTGATCCCGTATCAGCGGGCACGCATGCGGGCCCATGAGGGTGGCTACTACATCCGCCTTGCCGTCTACGACCGGCCGGGAGCCTTCGCGTCGATCGCCGGACGCATGGCGGAGAAAAACATTTCCCTGGAATCCATCGTGCAGCGCAATCGGGCGCCACGCTCGGAGGCACCGGACGTGACCGCGCCCGATCACGATCCGCGCCCGGTGGTGCTTATTACCTACGCGACCACGGAAGCCGCGATTCGAGAGGCTTTGGAGGCAATCGAGGCCGACAACGTGATCGCGGATCAGCCGCAGATGATCCGAATAGAAACATTGTTTTAAGCCGCAGGCTTAGGGGAGAAATAAATGTCGGATAGCCAATCCAAACAGGCCGCCTTGCTTGACCGTATCTTGACCCTGGAACTGGTGCGCGTCACGGAGCGGGCTGCGGTCGCCGCCGCGCGGCTGCGCGGTCGCGGGGACGAAAAGGCTGCCGATCAGGCCGCCGTCGATGCCATGCGTCGGGAACTGAACCGGCTGCCGATTGCCGGTACCGTGGTGATCGGCGAAGGCGAGCGCGACGAAGCGCCGATGCTCTATATCGGCGAGAAGGTGGGCACCGGCGCCGGCCCGCAGGTCGATATCGCGCTTGATCCGTTGGAGGGCACCACGATCTGCGCCAAGAACCTGCCGAATTCCATCGCCACCATCGCCATTGCCGAAAAGGGCGGCCTGCTGAACGCGCCGGACAGTTACATGGACAAGATCGCAATCGGCCCCGGCTACGAAAAGGGTGTTGTCGATCTGGACAGGCCGGCCGGCGAAAACATCAACGCGTTGGCGGAAGCCAAGGGCGTGCCGGTCAATGAGATCACCGCCTGCATTCTCGATCGCCCGCGCCATGCCAAGCTGATCGAGGATGTGCGTGAGACGGGTGCGGCCATCCGTCTGATCGGTGACGGCGACGTGGCCGGTGTGATTCATACAACGGATCCCGACGAAACGGGGATCGACATCTATATGGGGATCGGCGGAGCGCCGGAGGGTGTGCTGGCAGCGGCGGCCTTGCGCTGCATCGGCGGCCAGATGCAGGGGCGGCTGGTCTTCACCATGGAAGGGCAGCAGGAGCGGGCGATCCGCATGGGTATCGAAGACGTGACGCGCAAATTCGACATGGAGGACATGGCCTGCGACGACGTTTATTTCGCCGCCACCGGGGTCACTGACGGCAACATGTTGACCGGCGTGAAATTCGGCAAGAGCCAGATCACCACGCAAACGGTAGTCATGCGCTCCTCCACGGGGACGGTGCGCTGGATCACCGCCAACCACACCCAGTGGGAAAAGTTCCAACTGGATTGACCCGGCGCCCATGGTGCGATCTGATTTGATCATGGCCGTAAGAATCACCAACCAATGAGCCTGCCGGCGCAGCATTTCGGTTTCCGCGACGAGCCGGCGGCACGCCCGTTTCTTGGCGTCGATCCCTCCGTGTCGGGCCGGGTCTGGCGGGAGCGCCTCGATGCGGTCAGCGCCAATCATGCCCTGGCGATCGCCCAGCGGAACGCGGTGCCGGAGGTGCTAGCGCGCATTGCCGCCGCGCGCGGCGCCACCGCCGATACGATCGGTGGATTTCTCGACCCGTCCTTGCGCGATCTGATGCCCGATCCGTCGTCGCTGACCGATATGGATGCGGCGGCGGACCGCATCGCGGCGGCGATCCGCAATCGGGAATCAATCGCCATCTTCGGCGACTATGATGTTGACGGGGCGGCGAGCGCGGCGCTTCTTGCCCGCTATCTGGGTGGTTTCGGTCTCATCCCGGCAATCCATATCCCCGATCGCCTGACCGAAGGCTATGGCCCCAATCCGGCGGCCATTGATGCCCTTGCCGATAAGGGGGCGACGCTGCTCGTCACCGTCGATTGCGGCATATCGAGTTTCGATGCGCTGCGGCGCGCGGCGAAACGCGGGCTGGACACGGTGGTGCTCGACCACCACCAGACCGGCGAGACCCTGCCGGTGGCCCATGCGCTGGTCAATCCGAACCGCCAGGACGATCTCTCCGACCAAGGGCATTTATGCGCCGCTGGCGTCGCCTTTCTGACCTTGGTCGCCGTCAATCGCCTGTTGCGCCAGGATGGCACCCCGGTGCCCGATCTATTGGCCTTTCTCGATCTGGTGGCGCTGGCGACCATTTGCGATGTGGTGCCGCTGACCGGGCTCAACAGGGCCTTTGTGCGCAAGGGGCTGATCCAGGGACGGGCCAAAGCAAATGCCGGATTGGCCGCCTTACAGGGGCTTGCCCGCCTGAAGGGGCCGCTCAGCACCTATCATCTGGGTTTCGTTATCGGGCCGCGCATCAATGCGGGCGGCCGCATTGGGGAAGCGGCATTAGGCGCGCGGCTTTTATCGTCGGACGATCCGCAGGAGGCAATGCGGCTTGCGGCGCGGCTTGATGAACTCAACAAGGAACGCCAGGCGATCGAGCAGATCATGCTCGACGATGCCGTGGACCAGGCCGAGGGCCTGATGGCGGCTGGATCGGAACCGGCGGTCTTGGTGGTGCAGAGTTCGGCCTGGCACCCGGGAGTCGTCGGTCTGATCGCGTCTCGGCTGAAGGATCGCTACCGCCGGCCGACCTTCGCGGTGGCGCTCGATGAGGCCGGGCTGGGCGCCGGGTCCGGCCGGTCGCTGCCCGGCGTCGACCTGGGCGCGGCGGTGCGGGCGGCGGTCGAGGCGGGTATCCTGGTGAAGGGCGGCGGGCACGGCATGGCCGCCGGCATGACCATCGCGGCCGCGCAGGTCTCGGCTTTCGGCGACTTTTTGCAAGAGGCCTTGGAAGCGGATGTTCAGGTGGCCCGGCAATCCAATGCCTTGAAGATCGACGCGGCCCTGACGGCGGCCGGGGCGCATGCCGATTTCATCGAAAGTCTGGATGCCGCCGGACCCTTCGGCAGCGGCCATGCGGAACCGGTCTTCGCCTTTCCGACCCATACGGTGACTTATGCGGAGGAAGTCGGCGCCGGCCATGTGCGCTGTTCGATCGCCGGCAGTGACCGCAACACGCTGAAAGCCATCGCTTTCCGCGCCGCCGACACGCCGCTCGGCGCGCTGTTATTGAAAAGCCGCGGCCGGCAATTGCATGTGGCCGGGACGCTGTCGATCGACCATTGGCAGGGCGGCCGCAAGCCGCAGCTACGGGTGTTGGATGCTGCGGAGCCGGGGCGGGGTCGGGTTTAGCTGGTTGGCGAATTGCGGTTCTGGATTCGGGCGGCCGTCATCAAGTTCTGTTTCGTTAGGCGCCGGAGATTTTGGTGCGGTAAGATTGTCGGATCGATCTACCAGGCAGTCATTCCCGCGAAAGCGGGAATCCAGGGTTACAAACGCAAGCCTTTGTTATTGCACTGGATTCCCGCTTTCGCGGGAATGACTGCCGGAAAAGTTTGAGCACGATTCTGTAGTAGTCGGCCCACAATTGCTTTCGCATAACCTTGACCCCGCCGCTGATCCATCCCAAGATATGACGAGTGACTCAGGTTTCAGGTTGTTATGGCGGCAGGGCAGGCACCGAAGACGAAGCGCGGCGCGGCTACGCGGCAGGCGATTTTGAAGGCGGCCGAGAAGGTGATTGGTGGCCGCGGCTTCAATGACGCCTCGATCTCCGACATTACCCGGGAGGCCGGGGTCGGTCAGGGGACATTCTACATCTATTTCAAGAGCAAGGACGAAGTTTTTGAGGAACTGGTCCTGGAGATGGGCCGCCTGTTGCGCCAGGAATTGTCCAGCGCCACCCGTAAGGCGACCGACCGGGTGGAGGCGGAGCGTTTCGGCCTGCGCGGGTTCCTGGAATTCGTCGGCCGCCATCCGGAACTTTATCGCATCGTCGAAGAGGCCCAATTCGTCAATCCGAGCGCTTACAAGGCCTATTTCGTGACCTTTGCCGAGGCCTATCGCAAGGCCTTGGACGAAGCGTTGGCGGCGGGGGAGATCCGCGGCGGCGACAATGAAGTGCGCGCCTGGGCGCTGATGGGCATCGCCAAGATCCTCGGCGAGCGGTTTATTCTATGGGGGGACGCGCGTCACGCGGACAAGGTTGTCGAC
Organism: Rhodobiaceae bacterium; assembly: GCA_965224185.1. Taxonomy (GTDB): domain Bacteria; phylum Pseudomonadota; class Alphaproteobacteria; order Rhizobiales. The sequence goes on from OZ245042.1 coordinate 4,788,991, forward strand.
GCCGCCTTCGACCTGATTTCCAATGGCCTGAGGGAGTGATCGCCGCGACGGCAGAGCGCTCGGCAAAGTTCTGGGAGTGACCGATGGACTATGTGACGGACATGGCGGCGAAACGGGCCGAGATCGAGCCGGATGCCCCCGCCTTCCGCGATGTGGAGACCGGGCGGATCCTGACTTTCGCCGCCTTTAATGAGCGCGCCGATCGCTGCGCCAACGGACTGATTGCCGGCGGCGCCAAGCCCGGTGACCGGATCGGGGTGCTGACGCTGAACCGGGTCGAGTTCTTCGAGATCCTGTTCGCCTGCCAGAAGGCGGAACTGATCATGGTGCCGCTCAATTGGCGGCAGCCGGCACTGGAGCTTGAACCGGTCGTTCGGCAATCAGGCACCAGCATACTGATCTATGATACCGATATGGCGGCGACCGCCGCAACGCTCGTCAATGATCTACAGCTAGAGGATATTGGTATTGAGTGCGCGGGCGCCGAAACCAACTACGAGGCAATGCTTGCGGCCGCATCGCCGGAGCCCGCCGGCGGCGGTCGGCGCAAGGCGTCGGATCTCTGGTATTTGCTTTTCACGTCCGGCACCACCGGACTACCGAAGGCGGTAATCCAGACTTTCGGCATGGCCTGGGCGAATACGGTCAATATTTGCCAGGCGACCGGGCTCAACCGCCACGACACGACCGCCAATTTCCTGCCGTTATTTCATACCGCGGGCATCAATCTACACACTGTGCCCCTGTTCTTGCTCGGTGGTTACAGCCATGTCTTGCGCAAGTTCGAACCGGACCAATTATTCGAGATGATCGAGGCCGGCGACATTTCCGTCCTGTTCGGCGTGCCGGCGATCTACCAGGCCTTCAGTCTGCATCCGCGCTTTGCCGAGGTGGATTTCAGCAATGTGCGCCAATGGGCCTGCGGCGGGGCGCCATTGCCGGAAAACCTGATCCATCTGTTCGCCGAAAAGGGGGCGGTCGTCTGCAACGGCTTCGGCATGACGGAGACCGGGCCGACCGTGTTCCTGGTCGACGAGGCCAATGCGGTGGAGAAGATCGGATCGGTGGGCAAGGCGCAGATCCTCGCCGAAGCTCGCATTTGCGATGATGACAATCGGTTGGTCGAACAAGGCCAGTCCGGCGAATTGCAGGTGCGCGGGCCGGGGATCACGCCGGGCTATTTCGGCAACGACGAAGCGACGGCCAAAGCCTTTGCGGAAGGCGGATGGCTGCATACCGGTGACGTCGCCCGCCAGGACGCGGACGGATACTATTATATCGTCGACCGCATCAAGGACATGTACATTTCCGGCGGCGAGAACGTCTATCCGGCGGAAGTGGAACGGGTGCTCAACAGCCATCCCGACGTGCTGGAGGCCGCCGTATTGGGCGTGCCGGACGACAAATGGGGCGAGGTCGGGCGTGCCTATCTGTTGCCCCGGCCCGGTCACACGGTTGATGTCGACGCGTTGAAGCCCTGGTGCCGGGAACGGCTCGCCGCCTATAAAGTGCCCAAGTCGTTCCGCGTCGTCGATGATTATCCGCGCACGGCCGCAGGCAAGGTGCAGAAACATATTCTGCGGGCCTCCGATGATGACTGAGCCGGGCGCGGTGCCGGTTGTTGGTGAGGAGATTACGGCTTGCTGGACGCCGCTACAGGCGGAGTTTGACGGCTTTGCGGAGGTTAGTGGCGATAATAATCCGATCCATGTGGATCCGGACTTTTCAGCACGCACCCGGTTCGGGCGGACCGTATCCCACGGCATGCTGATCTATTCCAAGATTTGGGGGATGCTGCAAAACCGGTTTCCCGGTTGCCGGCAGATCGAGCAGACGCTGATGTTTCCCGCGCCGTCCTATACCGGGGAGGAGTTGCAGATCGCCGTGCGCATTGAGGCAGTCGCGGGGTCGGATCTCGATCTTGCAATGGCGGTGCACCGGATTGCCGATCATGAAACAGTGCTGTCGGGCACAAGCCGCATCCGGCTGGCGGCGGCGTCATGAAGATCGGCGACAAACGCACCGTGTCGCGGTGCTACAGCACGACGGATATCGTGCGGTATCAGGGGCTCAGCGGCGCCGAGGCAGTCGATGGAGATATCGTGCCTGAACCGCTGATTGGCGCGCTGTTCTCCTATCTTCTCGGGGTCGAACTACCGGGATTCGGCACCAATTATCTGAAGCAGGACCTGCATTTCCTGGCACCGGCGCCGCTTGGTGAAGAGCTGACCGCTTCGGTGGAGGTCACCAGGCTGCGGCCGGACAAGCATCTTGTCGACCTGGAAACGGTCTGCCGGACGGAAGACGGAACCGAGATTTGCCGCGGCCGGGCGATGGTGCTCGCTAAAGACGTGTCATGAATGCGCGGATCGCAGCGTTGAAGGCATCCGGCTCCTCCAGATGCGGCGCATGGCCGGAATGGGCGAAGGCGATCATGTCGGCGTCGTCGATCTGCTCGACCATGTAGCGGGCAGTCTCGCGACTATAAAGCTGGCTCTGTGCGCCGCTGACAACCAGCGTTGGAACCGTGATCAGCGGCAGGACATCCCTGTTGTCGGATCGCACAACGGCCCGCCATAAAGGGACCATCGCCAGCGGGTCGTTGGCCGCGACTTGTCGATGGGTCCAGTCGAGCAGATCCGGATCGGGATTTTGATGCTCAGCAAAGATGTTGCGGGCAATCGGCCGCGCATAGGCATCCCAGTTTTCCAGCATCAGCATTTCGGCGCGGCTTGACCGTGTAGCGTCGAAGCGATTGCGAATGCCGAGTGACCAGGTGTCGTCATTGAAGACTTTCGGCGTCATGTCGACGATGACCAGCCCGGCGAGGCTCCCGCAGCCTTGATGCCGGATATAGTTGAAGGCTGCGGCGGCGCCCATGGACCAGGCCACCAGGACTGCGTTCCCCTCCGTGTGTTCGGTCAGGACACAATCGATCGAGGCTGCCAGATCATCAAGCGTGGTGCGCCGGTCGACATGGGCGCTTTTGCCATGGCCGGGCATATCGGGGCGAATGATCCCATAGTCGCTCGACAAGCCCTCGGCCTGAGGCCTGAAAAACCCGGAATGGCAGGTCCAGCCGTGTAGGAAGACGATCGGTGGGCCGGAACCGGAGATGCGGACGAACAGCTCGGTCACGGGACTAACGCAGGCTGCGTCTAATTGGATTCGGACCGAAATATGAGACCATCAATCCCGCGAAAGCGGGAATCCGGGGTAGGTCGCAAAGGCCGGTGTCTAGTAGCCCTGGATTCCCGCCTTCGCGGGAATGACTGTTTGATTTGGTTTGTGAATCCATTTTTGCCGTAACACGCGCTACTTTTTCACGTTCCTTCGCAACCGGCCGACAATGCCGGTCGGGAAGAAGTAGATCGACAATATGAACAGGACGCCGAGCCATAGCAGCCAGCGGTCGGGATGGACCAGTTCGGGCAGGATTGGGACGCCCTCCAATGTCTGCGATAACTGGCCCATCAGGTCGCGCAGGTAATTCTTGGCGAGCACGAAGAGGGTGGTGCCGACGACCGCGCCATACATGGTGCCCATGCCGCCGATGACGACCATCAGAAGAATGTCGATCATGATGTTGAAGGAGAGCGTGGTGTCGGGGCCGTTATAGCGCAGGAGCAGGGCCATTAGCGCGCCGGCAATGGCCGCGATCGCGGCTCCCATGCCTGAGACGATCACCCGATAGACGACCTTGCGATAGCCGAGCGCCTCGACGCGGAATTCATTTTCACGGATTGCCTGCAACACCCGGCCGAAGGGTGAATTGACGACCCGCAGCATGAACAGGAAGAGGAACAAGCTGACAAAGAAGATGAGGTAATAGCCGACCAGCCGGCCATTGATGCGCACGCCGAATACCTTCTCCTTCATCAGCTTGAAGGCTGGCGTTAGTTCGCGCGGGATTTTGAAGGAGAGGCCATCCTCGCCGCCGGTAATGCCGGAAAGCTGGGACGCCAGAATGAGGAAGGCGCTGGCGACGGCGAGCGTGATCATGGCGAAAAACAAAGCCTGCACACGCAGAGAAAACAGTCCGATGATGACCGCGATCACGAAAGAAACGGCCATGCCGGCGAGCGTTCCGGCAAGCACGGCCCACCAACTGGCGCCCCAATGAGTGAGCGCGATCGCCACGCCATAGGCACCAATGCCGAAAAACATAGTGTGGGCGAAGGAGACGACGCCCGAATAGCCAAGCATCAGATCATAGCTCGCCACCAAAACGATGAAGATGCAGATGGTGGCTGCGACCGACAGCGCCCGGTAGCCTGGAAACAGGAACGGCGCGAAAAGCAGGCTGACGACAATAACCAGAAGCAGGAATGTCAGCAGGCTGGAGCGGGGCAGGTCGCCGGAGAGGATGGTGTTTAGAACCCGCATGGCCCTAAAGTCCTGTTTGTGAAGAGAACAACCGATTATCCCCTGTCATCCCGTGCGCATTGCAGCATGAAATGCTGCTATGCAGACACGGGACCTCTTTACCGCCCACATCCGTTGGTGCCGTCGGGATCCCGTGTCTGCGGTGCATCACTACGTGCTGCACAGCGCACGGGATGACACGTGGTGTGTTTGATGGGGAATTTGGGATCATCACGCTACCCCTTACCAACTGAATAGAGACCGCGCGGGCGCCACATCAAAATGGGCACCATCAACAGGATGTTGGAGCCCAACGACAATTTGGGCAGCAGGAAGCCTGTGTAATTGGCCATCAGGCCGACAAGTAGAGCGCCGAGGAAACAACCGCCGACGGAGCCGAGGCCGCCGATAATGATGACGATGAAGACCAGCACCATGACATGCATGCCCATGCCGGCGGTGATGAGTTCCTCATAGAACGCCCACATGACGCCGCCGAGGCCTGCCAAGGCCGATCCGGCGATGAACACGCCGGTGAATATACGGCCGATGCGATAGCCCAGTGCCTCGACCATTTCGGAGTTCTCGACGCCGGCGCGGATCAACAGGCCGATCTTGGTACGCTGCAGGATCAGGAACAGGGCGAGGAACACGATCAGACCGATCAGCACGGCGAGCAGGCGGTATTTTTCAAAGACAATATCACCGATGGCGAAGGAGCCACGCAGGGTTTCGGGCTTGAGCATGGCGCGCTCGTCTGGACCCCACAGCACGCGGATCAATTCCTCGATGACGATCAGGCCGCCCATGGTGACCAGGATTTGCTTCAGATGGTTGCCGTAGACAGGCCGGATAATGATCCGCTCGAAGACAACGCCGAGGGCGCCGGTGGCGATCATGGCCGCGGATATGGCCAGAAAGATCACCAGGAGGTGCCAGCCCAGCGCGTCGGGGGCGCCAAATCCGCCAGCCAGAATGACCACCGTGACGGCGATGAAGGCGCCGACGGAAATGAATGCGCCATGGCCGAAATTGATGACGTCCATGAGGCCGAAGACGAGCGTGAGCCCGGAGGCCATGAGGAATATCATCATGCCCATGGCGAGGCCGGCAAGCGTCAGGGTGACCCAGGACGGGAAGCTGCCGACAAGGGGCAGGGCGATCGCTGCCATGGCAATTGGCAAGGCAATCGGGATCAGGCGCTCAAAGCGCTCGAACAACGACGGGGCGGGGGCGCCGGCGGTGGATTGGGCATCGCTCACGGGTGACCCTCCGTTTCCAGTGACAGGCCGAGCAAACGGTGTTTTAGGGATTCATCGTCGTTGAGTTCGGCCATGGTGCCGGTATGGATGATGCGGCCGTTATCCATCACCGCGACACTGTCGCCCAAGGCGCTGGCAAACAGGAAGTTCTGCTCGACCATCAAAATCGTGACGCCCTGTTGTTTCAGCTCCAAAAAAGCATCCCGCAGGGCACCGACAATGACCGGCGCCAATCCCTTGGTCGGTTCATCGACAAGCAGAAGCTGACGCGGCTCAACAATCGCCCGGGCGATTGCCAGCATCTGTTTCTGACCGCCGGACAGGGCGCCGGCATGCAGGTTCCAGAAGGTCTTCATGGCCGGGAACAGGCCGAACAGCCAATCCAGGCGCTGGTCGTCGATCGGTCCGTTGCGGGCGGCCAGGATCAGATTTTCCTTGACGGTCAGATCGGCGAAAACCGCCATTTCCTCCGGGACGAATGCAATGCCCGACTGGGCGATGTCGGCAGTCGGCATTGTTTCGATTGACCGGCCATTGAAGTGGATCGATCCGGCGGAGGCCTTCCACAGGCCCATGATAGTGCGCAATGTGGTGGTCTTGCCGGCGCCGTTGCGGCCGAGCAGCATGGTTACAGCGCCTGCGGGAACGTCAAAATCCACGCCCTGGAGGATGTGATATTGGTCGATATGGGTGTTGACGCCGGCGAGGCGCAGCATCGCGTCAGCCATCGGCGGTCACCTCCAGGCCCAGATAGGCCTCCTGGACGATTGGCGAGGCGATGACCGTTTCGGGATCGCCGTCGGCGACCATGCGCCCGTTATGCAGGACGACGATGCGGTCGGCGAGGCTTTGCACCACATCCATTTTGTGCTCCACCAGGAGGATGGTCTTGTCGGATTGCGCCTTGATCTGGTGGATCAGATCGAGGATCACCGGGGCTTCGTCGGCGCTCATGCCGGCGGTCGGCTCGTCGAACATGAACACGTCCGGCTCAAGCGCCAGTAGAATGGCCACTTCCAGCTTGCGCTGGTCCCCATGGGGCAGGTTGGCCGCGGTCTCCTCGGCGCGTTCGATCAGCGCGGTGCGGTGCAGATAGTGTTCCGCGCGTTCGGTAACCTCAATATGGCCGCTTGCCAGGGAGAACATGTCGAGGCCGATGCCCTCGCGGGCCTGCACCGCCAGGCGGACATTTTCCAGAACCGACAGATTGGGAAACAGGTTGGTCAATTGGAAAGCACGGCCGATGCCGCGCCAGGCGCGGTCCGGCGCCGGGCGGTCGGTAATGTCTTCGCCGAAGAGATGCACGGTACCGGCGGAGGCCTTCAATTGCCCGGAAATCAGGTTGAAATAGGTGGTTTTGCCGGCACCGTTCGGCCCGACGATCGCGGTCAGGCTGCCGGCGTGAAACGCCGCGCTCGCCGCATTGACGGCGACATGGCCGCCGAAGCGGATGGTGAGGTCTTTCGTTTCCAGAACCGGATGTTCAGTCGTCATGACCGTTGATGAGTCGCCGTTGACGCATTCATTGGTTGGGGCCTATCCCCGCGGCATGGCTTCGCGGAAACATGTTCATTTCCCTAGCCTCCCATTGTCATTGCCCGGCTTGACCGGGCAAACCAGTAGCCCGCGCGTTATCGGTTTGAAACTGCCCGGCAAAAAGTTCGCAAGGGCCGCTTACCCAGGTGTTTACTGGATGCCCCGGTCTGTGCCGGGGCATGACAACGAGGAGCGGCTCGGTCGGGTATCGACGTCAGTCAAACCTGCGCAAGCCAAATTCCACGAACCTTTGGCATCCCGAGTTGGTACAGGCGCTTTCCCCGGCCGGTCCGGCCGACCGGGGATCATCCTATCAGCGCTTGGTGCGGATCGGGATGTTCATGTCCTCGATCTTCAACTCGCGAACCAGTTCCGGCACCGCCCATTCCACGTTGGGATCGACCTTGATCTTGAAGTGGTACATGGACTGCAGGGCCTGATGGTCTTCGGGCCGGAACAGATAGCGGCCTTTCGGTCCCTGGAATTCCATGCCTTCCATGGCCTTGATCAGGGCTTCGGTGTCGGTGGAGCCGGCTTTCTTGACCGCTTCGACGATGGCGATGGCCGCGGCCATGCCGCCGGGAACGAACATGTCGGGCGGGCCGCCGAAGCGTTCCTGGTAGGTCTTCACCATCCAGTCGTTGATCTCGTTTTTCGGATTTGTGTAGTAGTAGTAATTGCCGCCTTCCATGCCGGGGAAGCGCTTGTAGCCGACCAGGCCGGCGAAGATATTGCCGCCCGATGACAATTCGATGCCGAGGCGGCCGGGATCCATGTCACTGATCTTGCCCATCGGATTGGCGCCGCCGGCCCAAATCACCCAGATGATCTTGCGGCCGGGCTTATCCTTCAGGGCGTCGAAGATGCGTTGGGCGGAGGCGGTGAAGTCCTTGGTGTCGGAGGGCGCGTATTCCTCGTGCACCAGTGTGGCTCCGGTGCCGGACAGGGCTTCCTTGAAGGCGGCGACACCGTCGCGGCCAAAGGCATAATCCTGTGCAAGCGTGGCGACATAGGTGTCCTTGGCGCCGATCGCCACCGCATTGGACACGGCATCCATGGAGGAATTTCGCGCCGTGCGGAAGATGTAGCGGTTCCATTTTTCACCGGTGATGGAATCACTGACGGCGCCGGCGACCAGCAGGATCTTCTCGAACTCCTCGGCGACCGGCAGCATGGCGAGCGTGACGCCGGAGGAGACGGCGCCGACGGCAATATCCACCTCGTCGTCGCCATACGCTTCTTCCAGCAGGGCCTTGCCGATATCCGGCTTTAGCTGGGTGTCCTTCTCGATCACCACGATTTTGCGACCGAGCACCTCCATGGTGCCGCCGGTGGCGTATTCGAAGCCCATCATCAGGCCGTCATGCAATTGCTTCGCGTAGGCCTCATAGGGGCCGGTCTTGCCGTAGACGTGGGCGATCTTCAGATCGTCGGCCGCCAGTGCGCCGGTCATGGCCAAGGCCGATGCCGCGGCAGTGAGAATAAGTCGCATGTCCAACCTCCCTTGGAGCAAGTCGTTGCTGTCGGTGTCATTCGCGATCGGTCTGTCAGCGGTTGAAACATGACAACCGATTCATGTTTCATATAAGCTAAACTGTAGCGGTTATGCCGTCAAGAGCGTGTATTGGCCTTGTCAACCCGTTGACCGGACCCATTTTGACCAGAACGATTGTGTTTTTTTGACCGATATCGGGTTGTGAGCCCGACGCCGATCCATTAGAAAGCCGGCGGTCGGTAAAGACTTGGAAGCCTGGGCTCGGGTGCAGCGCGACCACGGAAATGAATTGGCCGGTACCTTACTCCGTCTATCGTCATATTCGTTGCGCATTCGACCGGGATAGTCTGTAATTTAGTTACGAGTACCTGCAACCGATCAATTATGACGACACCAGCGAAAGCCACACTCCCGGAACCCCAGCGTTATACATTCGGCGACTTGGAACGCATGTTGACGACTTGCGGGTCACGGATCGAATTGTGTACCGGATCCGAAAGGGCGGACCTGAAGGACTTGGTTTCGCAAAGGATCGCAGCGGCCAAGCCGCAAGTATTGTCCTTCGATGTTTTCGACACGGTTCTGCTGCGTAACAACAAACCGGAGGCGGCGCGCTATTATGAGCTGTCGCAGATCCTCTCCAAGGTGTTTGCGGATCAAAATGGAAGCGGTGTGGTTCCGTCAACAGAGGATCTTTACCTGGCGCGGTACATGGGCATGGAATTATCCTACCGTACGCGGCCGGCCAAACATGGATGTCGGGAGGGGTCCATTGATGATGTTATCAAGACCCAAGTCTCCATGCTCGGACTGTCATCATCGGACCACAAGACCATCCTGGATCAAGAGATCGCCTACGAGATCGATAATCTAACCCCGAATACGGTCCTGATCGACTTGGCCGAGGAATTCCGCGCTTCGGGCGGCACCGTGATTTTGCTCAGCGATATGTATTTAGGCGCCAAGATTATTGGCGATATCCTATCCGGCCTTGGCTGTGACGATTTTTACGACCATTTGGTCTCCAGCGCCGACCGAATCATTTCAAAGCGTTCCGGCCGATTGTTCAAGGAGATGGAAAAGGAACTCGGTGTGAAGAGCCGCCAGTGCCTGCATATGGGGGATTCCTTCGAGGGCGATGTGTCGCAGCCCTTGAATGCCGGCTGGCTGGCCGTCCATTTTCCAGTTAGTTCGGCTGAATTGCGGGCCCGCCAGGCAGCGTTGGATGTTCACCTGGCGGCGATGGCGGCGCAGTCGATCGACATGCGTAAGCTGGCCAAGATCTGATGACCGAAAACGGCAACCGGGGTGAGAGCAACCGCATAACCGACCGCGAGGGGATGTTTGAGACCGGTCGCGATCTCCTGGGTCCGGTCATCGCCCATTATCTTGCCCGATTGTCGGCGGTTTCTCATCATTTTGAATCCAATCTCGATGCCAAGGTGCTTTATGTGGCCCGCGCCGGGATACGCATTCGGCGCGCCCTCGAGACCTTTCAGAAAACGTCGGGATGCTCCGGGCTGGAAGCGGCTTCGAATTTTTGGATTTCGCGGCTGATGGCCGCCAAAGGGACCTGGTCGACATCGCCGGACAACGCACTGAGGACGATTGCCGGTGAGTTCACCACGCAAAACCTCAATGCGATCATGGAATCCATGTTTCGCGAGGAAGGATTGCCGGCGGACTTCGATCCCGACGATCCTGTCTATGCGGCGCCGGCGAGCGACCTTGCGGTTTTTCTGTCCGGTGGGCATGCTGGCGCGCGGCAATTGACACGACACTTGTCGACGCAAAGTGACCTTTTTACCCGCTATGTCGACGACTGCGTTGGCCCGCGAAGCCGGGTGCTGCTTGTTGATACGGGCTGGCAGGGTACCGCTCAGCGTCTATTGAACGACTGGCGGCCCAGCGTGGAATGGTGGGGGGCCTATTTCGGCCGATATGGATTTGCCAATAGCGACCGGCGATTGTGGCACCAGATGATCGGAGTGGTCTTCGAACAGGACACGTTCGATCCGTCGAAGCCGGAAACCTGCGTCGTCCTCAACCGCCACTTGATCGAGGATTTGTTCGAGCCTGCCGGGCCGAGTATCAGCCGCCTTGATGAACTGGAAGGCACGGTCGTCGCGCCGGGTTCGGATGCCGTGTTGGCCGATGCGCCGACGATCGAGACCGACCCTTTGTTCAGCGGTGTCATGGACTACCTGGCGACACTGCCGGACGGTCACTCGATTGCCGCCCTAACGGCAAAGTCACGCCAATGCTGGCAACGTATCGCGCGGCTCGTGGCGTTTCCCTCCGCCGATGAGGCGAAATTGTTCGCCGGGGTTGAGCGATCCGCCGATTTTGGTAAAACCGAGCGCGTCCCGCTTCTTCTGCCGGTGGCGGACGAATCCAGTTTGGATACCGCCGACCGGCGCATTCGCGATTCATTATGGCCGACCGGACAGGCGGCGCTGGAATATTCTTCTCAGATTGCCAAGGAAATTCAAACTAAAATGGTTGGTGCGTCACCGGATGATCTTGAGCGCGACCCGCTTCCCGACGAGAAGGTCGCCAAATCCTCCGAACTGGAGAGTGAACCGACGGTAGCGGTCATAACCCGCACCATGGATCGCAGCTTCTTCCTGCGCCGCGCACTGGAAAGTGTCGCCAAGCAGACATTCACCGACTACGTGCAAGTGGTGGTTTGCGATGGCGGGGACATAGAGAAAGCCAAACAGACAATCGAAGAGACGGCCTGCGACAAGCGGCGCGTTGTTCTCATCGATAACATCGTCAATCGGGGTATGGAGGCGGCCTCCAATATCGGCATTCGCAATTGCAAGTCCAAATATGTGGTCATCCATGACGATGACGACACGTGGGAGCCGACCTTCCTGGAGAAGACTGTCGAATTTCTGGAGAGCGACCGTGGCCAGAAATATGGCGGGGTCATCACCAAGACCACCTATGTCTCGGAGGAGGTCTCACGGTCGCAAATCAAGATCCACGATCGCCGCCCCTATCAGGAGTGGGTGCAGAACGTGCACATAATGGAAATGGCGATCTGTAACTTTTTCGCGCCAATCGCCTTCCTGTTTCGTCGGTCGATTGGCGAGGAAATCGGCGGATACAACGAGAGTTATCCGGTGCTTGGCGATTGGGACTTCAATCTGCGATTTCTGATGAAGGCCGATATCGGCATGATTACCGAGCCACTGGCCAATTATCATCATCGGGACCGGGGCGACGTTCATACATTCGGCAACACCGTGATCGCCGGACGCGACAAGCACCTGGAATACGAGGCCATCGTGCGCAACAATTTCGTCCGCAGTCTGCTGCAATCGGCTGAGGACAATCCGAGCAACGCGGCGCTTGCGACGCTGGTCGGCATGGGGCTGCATTTCGGCGATCTGCAGAAGACGGTGCGCCGGATGGATTCGGGGCCGGGCGCCGGCGCCAGCCCGGGCGGAGCAATCGCCGGAGGCAACATTGATTCCGATGATTATTGGGTGGCGCTGAACCAGTTGATGTGGGCGGTCTCAACGCGCAATATCGTGTTTTTGTCCCGGATACCCTCCAACGGGTGGTTGCGCCGCGCCTTTCGTGCCCTGACCGGCCGCAAGAAGACCGGCGCGCCGAAATTCCTGGATACGGTGCGGAAACTCGCCAATACGTCCGGTCTGATCAACGCGCCCATGGAGCCGCCGCCGAATTTTAACGAAAATCGCTACATGGCGGAAAATCCGGATGTGGCCGACTTCGTCAAACGCGGAGTGTTTGCGAGCGGCTATGAGCATTATGTCAAATTCGGACGCAAGGAGGGCCGCTTGCGCCGATAGGCCAAGTGGGCCTCGTCCGCGTCCAGATTGAAACGACACTTCGAAGATCGACAAAGGGCGAGATGGCAAGATCGCATCCATTGCGCAAAATATTTCCCTATCCGGTGGGCAGGTCTGACTACCTGATCCATTGCAGCGAGCGCGCCCGGATGATCTATGTCGAAACCCCGAAAGTGGCCTGTTCGACAATCAAGCGGATGTTGCAGGTGGTGGAATTGAACGGCGACTTATCGCGGCTTCCCGAACAGGTTCACGATCGCAAGGCGTCGCCGCTGAAGTCGCCGAAAACGATTGAAAACGATGTCCGCGATCTGTTTTTCGGTGGCGGCTACTTTCTGTTTTCCTTCGTGCGCAATCCATATACACGCGTGCTTTCGGCCTATCTCGACAAGTTTGTCAACAATGCCTGGGAGCGTAACCGCAGGGCGCCGAAGCTCGGGCTCGATCCGGACGCGGAAATCACGTTTTCAGACTTTCTGCGGGCGGTGCGCATGCAACGCGACTCGGAGAAAGATATTCACTGGATGCCGCAGGCCTTTTTGTTGCAGCCGAAGAAAATCAGCTACGACTTCATCGGTCGATTTGAGAATTTCCAGATTGGATTTGATCTCGTCGCCAAGCGGGCCGGATTTACCGGCGACGGCGATCAGGCATTGATCAGAAAGGATGATCATAAGACGAATGCCAGTGACCGTGTCACCGCTTTTGTGCATGACCTGGAGCGGGAGTTGATCCTGGATATCTACAAGGCCGATTTCGACCAGTTCGGCTATAGCCGGGATCCGGCCTTCGCCATCGCGTGAAGGGGCGGCACGCCATGACCATCTATTTGCATATCGGCAATCCAAAGACTGGAACAACCACACTGCAATGGTTCTTTGCGCACAACCGGCGGGAGCTGCGCCGGCTCGGATATCGCTATTCTCGGGCCCCGGGGCGGTTCAACCATCGAAAACTGGCCCTTTACGCCAAGGATCCGAACAAGGTCGACAAGTTCCACCGGTCGGCGGGTTTGCACTCGGTACGTGACGTGGCAGTATTTCGAGAAAAGTTTCGCCGTCGCTTTCTAAGGGAACTGAAAACCTGCTTGGAAAAGGATATCATTCTTTCCAACGAACACTGTAGTGCCCGACTGCAAAGCAACGAGGAGATCGCGCGGCTGCGGGATCTGCTGAGGGAGGTGGATGACGATATCAAGGTTATCATCTATTTGCGGGACCAGACAGATTACTATTTCAGCCTATTTTCCACGCGGGTCAAAGGCGGCGCCACCGAACCGTTGGATTACAGCGCCGCTACTATGGGCAAGACTCGATACGATTACGACAAGCTGCTGCGAAAATGGCGTAAAGTATTCGGCGGGGCGAACGTGATTGTCCGATTGTTCGCCAAGGATGAATTGGCGCAGCAGGATCTGATTACCGATATGCTGCGTCAGGTCGGGATAAAAAAACGGAGTAAGCTCCGGCGTATCGAAACGAAAAACACTTCGCTGGACGTGCATACAGTGGAGTATTTGAGGTACTATAATAAGATCTGGAAACAGTTGAATAGGTATTTTGGGACGAAGCGCAGTAAGAACCTCGCCGACCATCTGGAATTGATATCCTGGGGTCCGAAGATCGTGCCAACAGACAATGTTCGACAACAAATCATGGCGCGCTTCAACCAATCCAATGCGGCCGTCGCCCGGCGATATTTCGCCAGACCGGGCGGCGTACTCTTCGCTCAGAAACCGGGCCGGTCGTCGACGGGTCGGGCACCAAGCTTAACATTATGGAAGGCGGTGGAGATTACCTACCTGCTTTTCCGGGTCAGACGAGTCCTGCCGCACCATGAGATTTCGAACTTCCCGGAGAAGGCCTATTTGATCCGGCATCCCGATATTGCCGCAATGGTGAAAACCGGACGATTTGCATGCGGGTTGGATCATTTCCTGCGCCGTGGCTTTGCGGAAGGTCGGGTCCTGCCGGAACCGGAAGCGAGCCGTCCCAAGCGCCGGCGAAATCGACGATCTACGAAGGCCCGGCATAGACGCGCCGTCGAGTCGGAGAAAACGCGGCAGGTCAAGGTCGGCGGGGATGCGCTTTGACGTCAGTCTAAAAACAAGTTTTCACGGCCAAAATATAGCTGCGCAACCTGCCGATTGGAGCCGGCATAGTGGTCGGCGATCCGCTCTCGGTCCTGCGGGCTGCACAGGTCCGTCTTCTTCGCCCCTTCGCTGCGTGCCAGTTGTTTGATCCCGCGTATCACCTTGGCGCGGGACGGTCCCGACAGATAGGCATTGGCTTGCCGGACAAACTCCAGATAGCCGCCCTCAAGCGACGGGTTGTGGCGCTTTGCTGTCGCCTGGATGTCGACCTGGATATCGCTGGCGGAAAGGAAGTGGTCGACGATGGACGCTTTTGCTGTCTTGTCATAGATCAGAGGCCGCAGCCGATCGCGTCCGATTGCCCGCTCCCAGTTCTCCAGGAAGGCTTGATAATTTATCCGGTTGCCGAGGATCGATTGGGGCGCGAGCGCATTTTGCAGGTAATCGGCGAAAGTGTCGGTGATGCCCATGCCTTCAACGTTCTGCTTGTACATGGATTGCAGCATTTCATCCTGGCGGCGCAGATAGACATAGACGGTGAGATCCGGAGCGAAGGCGTCGAATACCGGCTTGAAACAGTGCGGCGGGCGCAATGAAAATTCCTCAGCGCTCAAGATTACCCTGTCCGGTGTCGCGGCATCAATTTCGTTGGTCAGTTCATCCAGGATTTGCGCGGTCGGTTTCCGGCAATATTTGTTTTCTGCCCATCCGGAGCGGCTCTTTGGGGGCCAACAGCTCCAAGCCAGTTGGCAATGGCGGTTCAAATCGATATTGGATGTCGGGTATAGAATGCCGGATTTGGCCAGAGTGGTCCGTTCCCGGTGCAACACGGCTTGCAGGGTTGTGGTGCCGGTTTTCATCTGTCCGATATGGAGAAGAATCTGTGGCATGGTGGTTGGGTTGCGGCGTGTTCGGATGGTCTTTCAAACGGTCAATCGACAAGTCGGTACGAAGTTGGCTAAAAGGAAGGCGATGCGTTCCGGATTCGATCGGCGCCCGGCATCCTATCGGGCCGGAGCGACAATGAGCAGTGTTTTTCACGCGGATCAAGTGTAAATGAAACTGAGAAGCGGATTTGCCGCCCGCCGGAACCCTTGGGAGCGCATGAAAAGCCGGTTTCGCGCCGCCGAGAAACAGAAGCCGCCATTCGATCTGGGGTTGAATTTCGCCCAAATCAACGACTTTCGCAAAGATCCGGATCTTCTCAATCGCTACGTGGACTGCGCCTACGACATGGGCCTGACCACGTTGAGGCTGCCGGTCTATTGGGGCCGTATGCAGACTTACGACCCGAAGGCGGGCACCTTTACCGCTAACTCCGAGTTCGCCGACATGATCGGCTGGTTCCTCGATCGGATCCCGCAGGAAATCGAGCCGATGGCGCTGTTGTTTCAAACGACGCCGGCGGTGGCGGCCCGTTACTTTCACGAGCCGCAGGCGATGCCGCAAATTTATGCGCAATTCGTCGATTGCGTATTGGATGCCGCGCCGCGGATCAGCAGCTTTGAATTGTGGAACGAACCCAATGCCAATGATTTCTATCTATCGGTTGCCGATGGGGACGGACACCGGCCTTGGACAGCGGAGGAGTTTCTGAGTCATATCCTCATTCCCGGTGCGACGACCATACGCAAGCGCCGGCCTGACGCAAAGATCTGCTTTGGATCCTTCGCCGAAAACGGCATAGTCGGCCATCCCGCCGAGCGCCAGGCACCGCCGGCCCGGCAATTGCCGCACCGCGAACCCTATCGGACGATGAAGGCCGCGGCGCCGAAGGGATTTCACTTCATCCCAGATTTCGCCGTTGCCTATTTCGATGCCCTGAAGCGGCTCACCGCGGCGCCGGGGGAGGGGGCCGGCATTCGCAATCTGTTCGACGCATTTGCCATCCATCCCTATCCGTATTTCCGACTGACCCCCGATCGCGACTATGCGGACCATTCCGCCGACCTGACCGCGGATTTCATCGCGCTTGCCGACCGGTCCGGATTTTCGGACAAGGAAATCTGGATCACCGAAGTGGGCTGCCGCACGGCCGACAAGCGGCGCCGGCATATGCGCGACGAAGACCATCAGCGCGAATTCGTCGACCGATTTTGCGGGTCGGTCGATCTGGGTGGCCGGATTACCCGGCTTTACTGGTACAAATTCAACGATTTGCTGCATTGGGACATGAAGATGCGCAAGTCGTTCGGCATGATCGATCATTATCGCAACACCAAGCGCGTCTATTTCGGCCTTCGTCACCTCAAGCCGCGCCTGGCCGGCGCAACGAGCCGCCCGGTTCTGCTCGATAATTTCGACTATGGCCTTGCTTATGCGAGCGGGTCGGTGGACCCCGATTTCTGGGACGTGGACATAGCCGAGCGCAATATTGCAGGATTCCATACCGTTTCGCGGGATGGAGCGGGACGGTCGGAAGTCCTATTGTTTGCCGGTAATCGGGCGCGCCAGAAGCTTAGCCTGACCTCGAAGCTGTCCCTGGCCGGCCGGACAAACGACGCGCCGCTCCTGATCGGCGCCTGCCTGCGGACGATCGACAAGGGCGCGGCGAATGCCATATCACTGGCATTGGAAACCAATGGTGACCGGCTATTTGGCATGACATTCGACCTGCAGGAAGATGCGGTTTCAATGCGGCTGCCCGGTCGGGACCATCCTTTGACAATTGATCGCACCGTCGATCCGGACTTCGATCCAATGCGATTTTCGCACTATTTCGCCGTTCATACCGGGCAAGTCCTGTATTTGGCCGTCCTGTGGCCCGGTCGCATGGCCTATGTGCCGCTGGCCCGAAAATCCATCCCGGATTGTAGTGGCGCGCGCTTGGTTCTGCGCCTGACGAAGAAGGATGCCAGCGACAGCTTCGTGGCGTTGCGCCACATCATCGCCGCATCGACGGTCGTCAGGCGGCCGTTGGAAACAGCCATGCTGCAGGCGCTTGATCCGATGGCAAAACGCGGTGAATGGACGATTGAAGACGTAAACACCGCGCCGTGATCGGGGCTGCGGACTTGAACCGACCGGTAAATGTCGGATGTGATGATTTTTGCGTCGGGGTCACAATTTTTCCGAATTCTGGCATTATCCATCACATCGATTCGCATTAAATCCTTTTCTCCCATTCCTTTGCACAAGGGTGCTCAATGACAAAACCGAAAATGGCAGACATTGCCGCGATCCGGTTCGGTTATGGCCGGATACCCGGCGACGACCGTTCGCCTAAGGACGCCGCCGAATTGATGGCCGCGTTGCGTGCCGCCGATCCCGTGCCGCGGATTTTGGCCACGGGCTCAAGCCAGTCGCGCTTGCAATTTGCCCGTCAGTCAAAGTCCGAAATCAAGGCCATGCGCAAAAAGGGCAAGTCTGAGGACAAGCCCGACGAATTGAAAATGGTCCAGCGTAAATATCGCGTCGGCGTCATGAATGAATTCATGGAAGATGCGCATAATCGGATTGCCGCCGCTGTGGCATCCAGGGTGCCGTTTTTTGAGCGGCTGGTGGCCTTCTGGTCCAACCATTTTTGCGTCAGTGCCGACAAGAGCCCGTTCCTGCGCGCCCTGGCCGGACCTTACGAAGTGGAGGCGATCCGACCCCACGTCATGGGCACGTTTCACGACATGCTGGTGGCGTCCGCCGGCCATCCGGCCATGATCATGTATCTCGATCAGGCCCAATCCATCGGGCCGAACTCACCGGCCGGGCAGAAGCGGGAACGCGGGCTCAACGAGAACCTCGCCCGGGAAATCCTGGAATTGCATACCCTGGGCGTCGACGGCGGCTATAGCCAGAAGGACGTGACCGAATTCGCCAAGCTGCTGACCGGCTGGACCGTGAACCGGAAAAAGGGCGAGACGGCGTTTCGCCGCCGTATGGCCGAGCCGGGGCAGAAGCACATTTTAGGCAAGGCCTATGGGGGCGCCAAAGCGAACCGCAGGGACGCGCTCAAATTCCTCAAAGTCCTGTCGGTACATCCGGCGACCGCCAAATTCATCGCCACCAAGCTCGCCCGGCATTTCATTGCCGATGACCCGCCGCCGGCGGTCGTCGACCGGCTGGCAAAGGCGTTCCGCGAAACCGGCGGCCATCTGCCGGCGGTTTACGAAGCCCTGTTGACGGCGTCGGAACCATGGGAGCAATTCGGGGACAAGGCGAAGACGCCGTTCGAATTCGTCGTTTCGGGATTGCGGGCGGCGGGTCTGGGTGTCGATGACCTGAAGCCACGCAACGCCAAACGCAACAAGCGACTGCGCCCCAATCCGCTGACGGTCGGTGCGCTGCACGACATGCGGCAAATGCTGTGGTCGGTGCCGTCGCCGGACGGCTGG
The DNA here is from genome assembly GCA_965224185.1 of Rhodobiaceae bacterium. GTDB lineage: Bacteria > Pseudomonadota > Alphaproteobacteria > Rhizobiales. The sequence continues at coordinate 4,807,896 of OZ245042.1, forward strand.
CCGGACATCGCGCAGAAGTGGATCACACCGGGCGGACTGACGGAACGGCTGAACTGGATCGAGCGGGTTGCCGACCGCATCGCCGCGGATGACCCGGTCGCCTATTTTGAGCAAGTGCTGGGATCGGCCGGGTCGGAGCGTACCCGATCCGTGGTCGAAAAAGCGAGCAACCGCGACGAGGGCATCGCCCTCGTGCTTGCCAGTCCTGATTTCAACCGGAGATAAGGTCATGCTGACCAGAAGACATTTTCTTGCCGGATCGGCAACGGCCGCGACAGGTCTGGCGATCCCCAACATCAGCTTTGCCGCCGCCAAGGGCGATAACCGCCTGATCGTCCTGATCCTGCGCGGCGGCATGGACGGCCTGCATATTGTTCAGCCGTATGGCGACAAGCAACTCAAGGCGTTGCGCCCGAAATTCGCCAATGGTCCGGCCGACGGCCTGACCGATCTCGACGGGTTTTTTGGCCTGCACAAGACGATGAAACCGGTGGCGTCGATGTTCAAGTCCGGCGAACTGGGTTTTGTTCATGCGGTTTCGACGCCCTACGCGGCGCGCAGTCATTTCGATGGCCAGGACGTGCTGGAAGCCGGCACGAATTCGATATCCGGGATCCGCGACGGCTGGCTGAACCGGTTTCTCGGCGCGTTGCCCAATGCGTCGCAGCGCTTCGCCCTGGATGTCTCCAAGAGCCAGTCATTGATCCTGAAAGGCGACCGCCCGGTGACCCGCTGGCATCCGGATGCCGATCTCGATCTGTCGGAGGTGGGCGAGGAACTCCTGCGCATGGTCTATGCAGAAGATCCGCTGTTTAAACAGGCCTTCGAAGCCGCAATAATGGCCGAGGCGAGCGATATTGACGGCCTGCGGCCGATCAAGCGGGAGGCCGCCCGCAACGCGGCGCTGCTGGTTGCCAAGATGCTCAACGCAGAGGCCCGGATCGCCTCCTTGACGGTACCCGGCTGGGATACCCATGCGTGGCAGGGGAAGCGGATCAACCGGCCGATCAAGACCCTGACGACGGTGTTGAACACGCTGAAAAGGGAACTGGGTGCCAATTGGGAGCGCACCGCGGTGATCGCGGTCAGCGAATTCGGCCGCACCGTGCGTGAGAATGGCACCGGCGGGACCGATCATGGCTATGGCGGCTTGATGATGCTTGCCGGCGGTGCCGTGAAGGACGGTATTGGCGGCCGGGTGATCAGCAGCCGCTGGCCGGGCCTGGCCGACGGCGATCTTTACGAGCAGCGCGACCTGCAACCGACGGACGACGTGCGCCGCTATATGGGCTGGGTGCTCGCCGGCCTGTTTCCGACGGATAAGGGAAAAATCGAACGCGAGGTCTTCCCGGGCGTCGACATGGGCGACCGGCTGCCGCTGGTATAGGTCGTGATCTAGAGTGGTATGAGCCCCGGTTTGGACGGGTTTCGCCCGTCCGCGGCGACCACACGTGGGGCGATGCGCGAGCATCGCCCCACGGCCCTCCGGGGCCTTTTAAGTATCAGGCTGATCAAATCATCTGAATTGTGATTCAGGTTTTCTTTTATCGGTGGTAGGAACAGCGATCGATCGATTTGTTTTGACGGATCGTCGGTGAGCTTTGATTGAGCCGCATTGTCTTGGACCATCTGTGAAAAGGCCGGGTCGTGCGTCTTGCCGCGGGGCAGGGGCGGCTATGGATCGCGCTACGCCTTTGCCGGAACTTTCGTGAATGCCGACGACCAACCAATTGCATCCGATGGCCGGAGACCTGATATGGAAATCAGGCCATGGACAGGCTGGATACGCGCGGGATGGGCATTGTCGTGGCAATCTTTTGCTGAAGCTGTGACGCGGTCTTAAGGAGGGCGGAGACGACCATCTCGCGCCGGTTGTCAATCAGGATCGAAGCAAAATGCGGGATGGTCAGCGCGGCCATCACCGCCGCGCCCGGCGTGTGCCGAACCGGTGCGGAAATTTCGTTTATCGCATGATTCTCCGGGCTCGCGAGAGACACATAGCCCCGTTCGACGCATTGCGACGCCTGACGGACAAAGTCGCCCAATGCCTCGGCGCTATCGTCGGGCGCGGCCCCGCGCAGATAGTGTTTGCGATCGGCATCGAGAGGCAGTTGCGACAAGAAACAGGCTCCAGCCGAAGTCCTGTAGATCGGGGTGAGGTAGCCCACCTGAACCGCCACGCCATAATTCTGAGAAGACGCCACACTGTTAATGACCACAAGCTCCGCATTGCCATGCGGCACTGAGAGATGGTTCGACAATTCGGTCTCCTCGGCGAGCCTTTGCATGTAAGGCTCGGCCAGTGCACCTTTTGCGCGCTACACAAACCCTTGGAATCTTTGGAATTCTGACCGTTTGGAATAAAAAAAACCGTCATAAGACTGGCGTTTCCGGACCGTCTGGCATATTGCCGTAAAACGGGCACACTACACGACAGTGATGGCTGAGAGGTCGAGAATCAGGTTCATTGAAGGATTCTAATCGCCAAAAAAGGATCCTTTGATGTCCGGTCTTCCCGACACTCTCGTTTTAACGCTATCGCGCCATCTTGATCTGAGCAAGAGCCGTCTTGAGACCTTCGCGACGCTGATCATCGGCTGTATTTGCGCGCGCACGGTGAACCTGACCCATATTGCCGGCCACTTTGATGGTGGGGCGCAGATTGCCTCCAATTATCGTCGTCTGCAGCGGTTCTTCCAATATGTGAGGATTGACGGCGATTGGCTTGCCGGTGCCCTGTTGGCCTTGGCCGGCACCAAGCCGCCCTACACGTTGTGCCTGGACCGGACCAATTGGAAGATCGGCCGGACGCACATCAATCTGCTGGTTTTGTGCCTTGTCGGGCGCCGGGTCAGGGTGCCCCTCATGTGGACCGTCCTGGACCGGGCCGGCACCAGCAATCTGGCCGACCGGGTGGCCTTGATGCGGCGGATGTTGCGCCTGATCGATGCCGGCTCGATCCATGTTCTGCTTGCTGACCGTGAGTTCATCGGCCGTCAATGGTTTGATTTCCTTGGCCAACTCCGGATCCCGTTTGCCATCCGCGTCAAGGAGAGCCAGCTTGTGCGCCTGGCCGACGGGCGGCTGGTGAGCCTGGCCTCTTTGTTCAAGAAGCATCGGGGCGGCAAGCGGGCAGCGGCCCATCAGGGCTGGTTCGCCGGGAGCCGCCAAAGCCCATCGGCCAAGATTTGGTTTGCCGCCAAGCGGCTCAATGACAAGGACCGGTCACTGCTCATCGTGGCGACAACATTGCCGCCTGAAAGAGGCCTGCGCTTGTATAGAAAACGCTGGCAGATCGAATGCCTGTTCGCCGACAGCAAGACGCGCGGCCTCAATCTGGAAGACACAAGGATGACCGACCCGGGAAAGCTGTCGCTGCTGATCGCCACGGTCGCGCTTTCCATCGTCTGGTCGCATATCACCGCAAGCCGGCGGATGGGACGCAAACACATCAAAAGGGCCAGCCACGGCTACAGACGAAAATCCTGGTTCCGGGTCGGGTTCGACACCCTCAGACACTGGATCATACAAAATCCCAAAAGAGCCGCAGACGTCTGGGAAGACACATGGAAACGCGTCAAATCAGAACCAATCAGACACGGAGTCGTGTAGTGTGTAAAACGGGATTTCGAACCCCGCAAGTAACTGAACCTTTTAGGTTTTTGGGAATGATGCCGCAAAATTGTGAAATGGCGCGCCCTAGGGGAGTCGAACCCCTCTTTCCAGATTGAAAATCTGGCGTCCTAACCGATAGACGAAGGGCGCGGTGCGGCGCTTTATAGTGGCGTTTTCCGGTGGCGGCAAGTCCCTGTTTGCCGAGTTGGGCTTGGTCCGCGACCGGGTTTTCAAGCCGATCCCCGACGCGTCGTTCAAGCCCGGTTTCGGCGGTGGGCGCGGATGTCGCGTGGGGGACGAATGGTGTCGGTGTGTCTGTTGCGTTTTCCCCGGTGCCGGGTCATTTTTCCGGAAATCCGGAAGAAGGTGACGGCGGCTATGGCAACGCTTCCTAAAGTCATGACGGCAATGGTGTTGACCGGCTACGGCGGGTTCGATCGGCTGGATTTGCGCCATGATGTTCCTGTACCCGACGTTCAACCGGGTGAGGTCCTGATCAAGGTCGCGGCGGCCGGCGTCAACAATACCGACATCAATACGCGGATCGGCTGGTACTCCAAATCGGTCACCGACGGCACCACGACCGACGGCGCCAGCGGCGGCATGGAGGAGGCGGGTTGCGATGACGCCACCTGGGCCGGCGGATCGTTGCGCTTTCCCCATATCCAGGGCGCGGATGTCTGCGGGCGGATCGTCGCGGCCGGGGAGGGGGTGTCCGGGTCGCGGATCGGCGAGCGGGTGATCGTGGAACCCTGCTGGTCGGTCACCGATGCCGACAATGTGTCGCGCATTTGTTATTTCGGGTCGGAATGCCCCGGCGGTTTCGCGCAATATGTCGCCGTGCCCGCGGCCAATGCCTGGCCGATTGAAAGCGACCTGACGGACACGGAGCTGGCGTCGTTTCCCTGTTCCTATTCGACGGCGATGAACCTGATCATGCGGTTGGATCTCAAGGCCGGCGAAACGGTGCTGGTCACCGGCGCCTCCGGCGGCGTCGGGTCGGCGGCAGTGCAGATCGCGGCCGCGCGCGGTGCTCAGGTCATCGCGATTGCCGGCGCCAAGAAGGCGGCGGACGTGGCGGCGATCGGGGCCGGCTCGGTGCTCGACCGGGGCGCCGATCCGGTGGCGGAACTTGGGGCTGATGCGGTTGATTGCGTCATCGACCTGGTTGCCGGGCCGGGTTTCGGCAGCCTGCTGGACGTGCTCAGGCCGGGTGGTCGCTATGCCACGTCCGGCGCCATTGCCGGACCGATCGTCAGCCTGGATGTGCGCACGCTGTACTTAAAGGATCTGAGCCTTTACGGCTGTACGGTGCTGCGGAACGGCGTGTTCAAGGCGCTCGTGGAATTAATCGAAACCGGGACAATCCGGCCGCTGGTGGCGCGCGCATATCGGCTTGCTGACATGGTGACCGCGCAGCAGGATTTCCTGGCGAAGGCGCATGTGGGCAAGCTGGTGCTGGAGATGCCGGAATAGGGCGCGCGCGGTGGATCAATCCCGCCGTGCGTTGACTTCTGGGAATCGGATTCAGTCAATTGACCATCACTCCTATTGTCATCGCCCGACTTGATCGGGCGACCCAGTATCCTCCGCGTTTGATGGTTGAACTGAGCCGATATCCGCCATCACCAGTGTTTACTGGATGCCCCGGTCAGGCCGGGGCATGACAGGATTTTGGGAGAGGCAAATGACACCGCATGCAAAGAAGCGTCTGCCGCCAACGATCCAACCCTGACTTGCGCTATCGTCGTCAAGGAATTGTCCGCCCCAGGAGAGCTCGACCACGTTACCCGGATCAGATATCCAATTCCGTGGCGAATTCGGCGTTGTCCTGGATGAACTGGAAGCGGGCTTCCGGCTTGTTGCCCATCAGCCGGTCGACCGTGCTCTTGGTCGGCGCCAGATCGTCGCCGGCGACGCCGACCTGTAACAGCGTGCGGGTCTCCGGATCCATGGTGGTTTCCTTCAACTGAGCCGGCATCATTTCGCCGAGACCCTTGAAGCGGTTGACCTCCACCTTGCCGCGGCCGGTGAACTCAGTCTCCATCAGCGCGTCGCGATGGGTGTCGTCGCGGGCATAGTGCACCTTGCCGCCCTGGCTGATGCGGTAAAGGGGCGGCACGGCGAGATGGAGATGGCCGTTATCAATGAGTTCAGGCATTTCGCGGAAGAAAAAGGTGATCAGCAGCGAGGCGATATGGGCGCCGTCGACGTCGGCGTCGGTCATGATGATCACCCGCTCATAACGCAGATCGTCGTCCCGATAATGGGTGCGGGTGCCGCAGCCGAGCGCCTGGATGAGATCGGCGAGCTGCTGGTTCTGCTGCATCTTGGCCGCACCGGCGCTTGCCACATTGAGGATCTTGCCGCGCAGCGGCAGCACGGCCTGGGTCTTGCGGTCCCGGGCCTGCTTGGCCGAGCCGCCGGCCGAATCCCCCTCCACGATGAACAATTCGGTGCCGGCGGCCTGGCTGACCGAACAGTCGGCGAGCTTGCCCGGCAGGCGCAATTTGCGGACGGCGGATTTGCGGTTGACCTCTTTCTCGCGACGCCGGCGCAGCCGCTCCTCCGCGCGCTCCAACACCCATTCCAGAAGCTTTGACGCCTGGGCGGGGGCGGCGGCGAGCCAATGGTCGAAGGCGTCGCGGATCGCGGTCTCAACGATCTTGGTGGCTTCGGTCGTCGCCAGCCGGTCCTTGGTCTGGCCGACAAATTCCGGCTCGCGGATAAACACCGACAGCATGGCGCCGGACGAGGTCATGACGTCGTCGCCGGTGATGATCGACGCTTTCTTGTTGCCGGTCAGTTCCGCATAGGCGCGAAAGCCACGCATCAGGGCGGAGCGCAGGCCGGATTCGTGGGTACCGCCTTCCGGAGTCGGCACCGTGTTGCAATAGGAGTTCAAAAAACCGTCGCCGGCAAACCAGGCGACCGCCCATTCCACCGATCCGTGGCCACCGGCATTGTCGGTCTTGCCGGCGAAAATGTCGTCGACGACGCGTTTTTCGGCGCCGAGCGTCTCGGCGAGAAAGTCCTGCAGGCCGCCGGGAAAATGGAAGACGGCCTCCGCCGGGGTTTCGTCCTTGTCGCCAATCAGTTCCGGGGCGCAGGACCAGCGGATCTCGACACCGCCGAACAGATAGGCCTTGGAGCGGGCCATGCGGCAAAGTCGTGCCGGGCGGAAGGCGAGTTTGGGGCCGAAGATTTCCGGGTCCGGCCGGAAGCGGATCCGGGTGCCACGGCGGTTGTGCACATCGCCAAGATGTTCCAAGTCGCCGCTGGCGACGCCGCGGGCAAATGTCTGGCGAAAGAGTTTCCGGCCGCGGGCGACTTCCACCTCCAGGGTCTCCGACAACGCGTTGACCACCGACACGCCGACCCCGTGCAGGCCGCCGGAGGTCTCATAGACCTTGGATTCGAATTTGCCGCCCGCATGGAGCGTCGTCATGATCACTTCCAGCGCCGACTTGTCGGTGAATTTGGGATGCGGATCGACCGGGATGCCGCGGCCATTGTCGGTGACGCATAAAGAACCATCGGCCTCCAGGGACACGTCGATCCAGGTGGCGTGGCCGGCCACGGCCTCGTCCATCGAATTGTCGATCACTTCGGCGAACAGGTGGTGCAACGCCTTTTCGTCGGTGCCGCCGATATACATGCCGGGTCGCCGGCGCACCGGCTCAAGCCCTTCGAGCACCTCGATATGGGCGGCGGTGTAGCCGGCTTCACCCGCGCTGACGACTGCCGCGGCGCCGCCGACAGCAACCTTCTTTCCGGCCCGCGCCCGCTTCTTCGGCTTGGCCGCCTCGGCCACCGCCTTCAATTGGCTGACGCTTTGGTCGAGCCGGGCAAACAGGTCGTTATCGTCGGACATATGGGATTCTCGAAATCGGTTGCGGTTATCCGGAGTGAAGCCGCAACTTGGCTCAAATATCCAGATTACGAATCACTTGGCATTGTGACATGAGCGCGGCATTGTTGCGAGAATCCGCGTTCTTTTTTTGTTCCGGTCATCAATTATCCACTGAATTCTGAAGGACATAGGTCGGAATGTGACCGTAGAAATCGGATGGTCGGCAAAAAAAGACCGGCGCGACTTGAGACCGCGCCGGTCTTTGTTTCTTCGGATATTTACGGTCCGGTCTGGATCCCGGTGAAGAAGTGACTAGGTGGTCCGGCCGTTACCCGTGGTGTTCGGTATCCCGGTGTGGTGGATCAGAGATACGACGCCCTAGCGAGGCATCGCAACCTTCCAGCCAAGATAGGCGATGATGTCGCGAGCGTGGATTGCTTCGGCCGCGCCGGTGATTTCCTCTTTTTCGATGAGGACCACATGCACGTGATCGGTCCGGGCGCCCTGCTTGTTCATTTCCGATCCGTCGCCACAACGCGGCCCGGGATTGGCGATTCCGCTGCAGCCGGCGCGGGCGATTATTTCGCCTCTCTTGACCGAACGGCCACTCAGCCCATCGAACCCGTCCAAATGGGCGTAGACGATATGGTAGGCCCGGCGTTTGACCCTGAAGGAAGTAACCGCGTATTTGCCCCATGACCCGCTGCTTGAAAAGAAGGTCACTTTCCCTTTGGCGGGCGCGCGCAGATGGGTTCCTTGGGGGGCGAATATGTCGATCCCGAAATGAGCCCCCGGATAGGCATTGAACTTGCTTGCATTCGGCGCCCAACAGGCATTCTCCTCGATCCCCGAACAATCGTCATGCCATCCGCGATATTGCGGTTTCCTGACAGGCGTCGTGGTGCCGACCCGCAAACTTCCGCGCTGCGCGCTGGAAAAGTCCACCTGTTCCGCCTCGGGGAGACGCGGGCCGCCCGGAAGATTGGCAACCAGATCTGCAAGGTCCGCCTTTGAGGTCCGGCTTACGGCGGGAGCGGCACCGCCCGCATCGGTCGAACGGCCGGAACTTTTAGGGGAGGAGTTCGGCAGGGTATACCTTAAACCATAATCTGAATCTGGGTCCGTATTATCCTGAAAATACTCGTCATTCGGCCCCAACTTTAGATGACGGGCTCGGGGCGGAATGCGAACGATTGTGGTTTGTCCGAAGAGGCCGAAGTCTTCCTTGATATCCGGCGCCAAAGTGACTTCGCCGATTTGCTGGCCATAGCTACCAGGATACCGGAAATGGCGTCTTCCGGCGAACACACCGACCATGGTCTTGATGTTGTCCTTATATTCGGGACCGGCATCAAAATCACCTTCCCGCCGCAGGCCCATATAATCATATGCCCGCAGGCCGAGCTTCTTCAACTTGACACTTGTCGGCTTTTTGGGCGTGTCATGATCGAAGAGTTTTTCAAGGTAGGTTCCGGCTGGATCCACCTTGATAAAGTAGCCGGATTCCGCCGCTGCGCCGGAGATAAATGCCATGCAGGAAACTGTCGTTGCACACCATGCGGTTAGTAAACTTTTTACGCCCATATCAAACACCATTACGAGTATCAAATTCTCGCTAAGGTAGGGTCGGTATCTTGATATTTGATTAAATTTCAACACGTTATCTAATTATTTGTGGTAGCTAGTCCGTTGTTCTTTTCGAGATTTAGTTGAGAGATTTTCGACAACGTTCGATAGCCGCTATCGGTCTGATTAATCTCATTCGGTTCAACCAATTGAATTCGATGTTTCGAGGTGTTGAGAAACTGCCTGGGCAGGGTAAATCGGCTTCGCAACGCCTAGCCACCTCGTCTATGATCGGCTGATCATTTCTCCGATTGGAATTAGTCACAGCCATGCCCATTGAACCCTTGCCAGCCAATTCATTACGGCGCAAAACCGATCCGCGTGCCCTCGGATTCAAGACCACGGCCGATCTGGAGCCCGCCGGGGGGTTGATTGGTCAGGACCGGGCGCTTGACGCATTGCATTTCGGTGTCGCCATGCGGGCGCGGGGCTACAATATTTATGCGCTCGGGGCGCAGGGTTCAGGTCGGCACAATGCGATCCGCCGCTTCGTGGAAGCGCGGGCCAAGGCAGAACCGGCCGCTATCGACTGGATCTATCTGCACAATTTCGACGAACCGCACCGGCCAAGAGCCCTGGCAGTGCCGACCGGCCGCGCGGCGGCATTGGCGGCCGCGCTCGACGCCCTGGTGGATCAGCTAAAGAGCGCCTTGCCGGCCGTCTTTGAAAGCGAGGATTATCGCACCCGCCGCCAGGCCATCGATCAGGCATTCCAACAGGAGCAGCAGGACGCCTTCCAGGCGCTGTCGGAAAAGGCGGAGCGCCAGGGCCTGAAACTGATCCCGCAGCCGAAAGGCATGGTGATTTCGCCGGTGCGCAACGGCGAGCCGATCAGTTCAGAGATCCTCAAACGCATGCCGAAAGTGGAGCGCGAGGCGATTGAGGCCAATGTGGCGGTGCTGATGGAAGAGCTGTCCCAGGTCATGCGCACCATTCCGCAAAAAGACAAGGAGCGGCGCGACAAGATCCGCAATCTGGATCGGGAAACGGCGGAATTGGCGATCGACCGGGCGACGCAGGATTGCCTGGTCGGATTCGACGACATTCCCGAATTGCCGGCGCATCTGGAGCGCATGGGGGCCCATATTATCGACAATGCCCAGGTGTTTCTGGGCGACGGGCAGGGACCGGAGGAACCGCTTGATCAACGGTTCAACAAGTATCGGGCCAATGCCCTGGTGCGCAATGCCGCCGATTGCGGGGCACCGGTGGTCTATGCGGATTCCCCGGATATCGGCCATCTGCTCGGGCGTATCGAGCATGTACCGCATATGGGCGCGATGCTGACCGACTTCACGCTGATCAAGCGCGGCGCCCTGCACGAGGCCAATGGCGGCTATCTGCTGCTCGATGCATCGCGGCTTCTGGCGATGCCCCTTGCCTGGCATGCCCTGAAGCGGTGTCTGCGGTCACGGGAGATCGCCATTGAATCGCCGCTGACCGGATCAAGCACCATGACCGCGGTCACCTTGGAGCCGGAGCCGATCCCGCTCAATGTTAAAGTCGTGCTGTTCGGCGAGCGGCAGACGCTCAACATGCTCGCCGCGCTGGATCTCGATTTCGGCGAACTCTTCAAGGTGGCGGCCGAATTCGATGACACAATTGAGCGAAACGACGCTTCAGAGATCGAATTCTGCCGGCTGATCGCGGGGATCGCCCGCGACGAGATCGACCGTCCCGTCGATGCCGGCGGCTGCGCGGCGATCATTGACAGGGCGAGCCGGATGACCGGAGATTCGGAACGCATCTCCTTAAAAATCAGCCTGATCGCCGACTTGATCCGGGAAGCCGATTATTGGGCGCAACAATCGAAGGCCAAGACAATCGGCGCCAAGCATGTGGTCAAGGCCGTCGGCGAGCAGATCCGCCGGGTCGACCTGGTGCGCGAAAAGGTGCACGAGCAGGTGACCCGGGATACGATCATGATCGACACCGAGGGATCGGCGGTCGGCCAGATCAACGGGTTATCGGTTTTGCAGACCGGGGCCTATGCCTTCGGCAAGCCGAGCCGGATCACGGCCCGGGTGCGCATGGGGGCCGGCAAGGTGGTGGATATCGAGCGCGAGGTCGATCTCGGTGGCGCGCTGCATTCGAAGGGGGTCTTGATCCTTTCCGGTTTCCTGGCCGCGCGCTATGCCACCGATGTTCCCGTGTCGATGGCGGCCAGCCTGGTCTTCGAGCAGTCCTATGGCGGCGTCGACGGCGATTCGGCGTCGTCCACGGAGCTCTACGCCCTGTTGTCGGCGCTGGCCGAAGTCCCGATCCGCCAGGGGCTCGCGGTTACCGGTTCGGTTAATCAAAGCGGCGAAGTGCAGGCGATCGGCGGCGTCAACGAAAAGATCGAAGGCTATTTCGATATTTGCCGGGCCAACGGGCTGACCGGGGACCAGGGGGTGCTGATCCCGGCGGCGAATGTGGTGCACCTGATGTTGCGCGACGACGTTGTGGCGGCCTGCAAGAAGGGCAAATTCCATATCCATGCGGTGCGTCACATCGACGAGGGCATCGAACTTTTGACAGGAATGCCGGCCGGTAATCGGGATGAGGATGGGGCGTTTCCCGAGGGATGCATCAATCGACTGGTGGAAGACCGCCTCACCGAGTTCGCCCTTACGCGGCATCGCTTCGGAAATTCCGAAAATGACGAAACCGTGTGATTGCGCGGGTGCCGGCGGCAAAAGCGGAGCGGCAACAACAAAAAAAGACTGAGCGGTAAGTGATCCGACACTCGGATAAGCCTGCTGCTGGCATAATCGATTAGGGATTTCGGCATTGGTTTGCGCCGAAAGACGGTCTGCGAGCGCGGACCGGATCATGAACGAGATCGTGCCAATCCTAAATATAGAGAGGGAAGGGAACACTCATGAAACTGAAACTTCTTACGGCTATCGCTGCCGGCGCCATCGTGATGAGCGGTGCTGCACAGGCGGCGGACAAGCTCAAGATTGGTTTTCTGACTACGCTTGAAGGCACCTATACGGTTCTGGGCGAGGACGGCTTGCGGGGTTTCAAGGTTGCCCTGCAGGAGGCCAATAACATGGCCGGCGGACGGGAGATCGAAGTAATCATCGCCGCCACCGACGCCAGCCCGGATTCCGCGGTGCGTGCAGCCCGCAAGGTGGTGGAGCAGGATAAGGTCGATATCCTTATCGGCCCGCTGTCGGGTTCGGAAGGCATTGCGCTACGCGACTATTCCAAGACGCAGCCGCAGGTCACCTTCATCAACGGTATTTCCGGCGCGCAGGAAACCACCTATGTGACACCATCGGAAAACTTCTTCCGCTTCAACATGGACGGCGCCCAATGGTCCGCCGGCATGGGCGAATATGTCTATAACGAGAAGGGCTACCGCAGCGTGGCGACGATCGGTGAGGACTATTCGTTCATCTATACCCAGGTGTTCGGCTTCGCGCTTGGCTTCTGCGGCGCCGGCGGTGAAATCACCGAGCGGTTCTGGGTGCCGCTGGGCACCAAGGACTTTGCCTCCATCATCGCCGCTTTGCCTGACGATGTGGACGCTATCTATCTCGGTCTTGGCGGCGGCGACGCGGTCAACTTCCTCAACCAGTACCAGCAAGCCGGCGGCGACGCCAAATTGATCGGCGGCACGATCATGATCGACGGCACGGTGCTCAATTCCAAGGGCAAGGCCAAAGATGCGCTGATCGGGACGCCGGGATCCGGCCCACAGGCCGATGACTGGGACAATCCGAAATGGCAGGCCTTCGTCAAGGCCTATCAGGATGCCTTCCCGCCGGAAGAGCGCTTTCCGACACCGGCCTTGATGGCCACCGGCTACTACAACGCCTTCAACGCCATGAAGATCTGCATGGATAAGATCGGCGGCGACCTGTCTGACGGTCATGCGAAATTCCGTCAGTGCCTGAGCACGTTGGAGCTGGACGCGCCGAACGGCAAGATCAGGCTGGACGGCAACCGCCAGGCGATCGGCACCAACTTCATCACGGAAGTGGTCGAGGAGGATGGCAAGCTCGTCAACAAGCTGGTCAAGGTTATCCCGGACGTCAACCAGACGCTTGGTATCGATCCGGAGAAATTCGCCAAGATCGGCCTGCCGGCGCGCGAAGTGCCTGAATGCAAGAAGTGGAACTGACGCTCATTCGGCAGCCTGAATGAGAGCCGGTGGACGCGGCGCGATCAGCGCCATGGTCCACCGGCTCGACCGAACCGGTAGTCCCGGAATTCGGCCAAGCGCCGGAGCGTGAGACTTCGATCAATTCGTCGGTCCCGGTTCGCTGTTTGACCGGCGAACAAGCACCGGTCGGCCGCGATCGGAGTGGGGGTCATGTCGCTTATTTGCTACATCACCAAAATCCATTTTGCCGACGGTGTTCTTGGCGACGCCCTGCCGGCGGAGGTGGAACATCTTGGCATCCGGCGGGCGCTCGTCGTCACCGATCGCGGTATTGTCGAAGCCGGCATTTTGGATCGGCTGCTTGGTGCCTTGCCGGCCGATGTGGATGCGGTGGTGTTTGATGGGGGCGTCGAAAATCCGACCGAGGCGGTGTCCCGTCAGGCCCTGGCGGTTTATCGCGATAACCGATGCGACGGACTGATCGGGCTCGGCGGCGGATCCAGCCTCGACCTTGCTAAAATGGTCGGGCTGATGGCAAGCCATGACGGACCGGTCCTCAGCTATGCCGCCATCGAGGGCGGGATTGCCCGCATCACCGATACTCTGCCGCCGATCATTGCCGTGCCGACGACGGCGGGCACCGGATCAGAAGTCGGGCGAGGGGCCATCATCGTGCTGGATGACGGGCGCAAGCTCGGATTTTTAAGCCCTTATCTGGTTCCCAAAGTGGCGATCTGCGACCCGACGCTGACCCTCGACCTGCCGCCCTATCTGACTGCCGCCACCGGCATGGACGCGGTGGCTCACTGCATCGAGACGTATATCGCGACCGCCTACAATCCGCCCGCCGACGGCATTGCCATCGACGGTTTGACACGGGCGGCGGCGAATATCGAGGTCGCGGTTCACGACGGCGGCAACATCGAAGCGCGCCGGGAAATGATGGCGGCCGCGGTTAATGGGGCCTTGGCGTTTCAAAAGGGACTTGGCGGGGTGCATGCGATCAGCCATGCGCTCGGCGGGCTGCCCGGCTACAAGCTGCATCACGGCACGCTGAATGCCATTTTGCTGCCGCACATCCTGGCCTTCAACGCGCCGGCGGTCGGTGCGCGCTACAGTGCGCTGAAGCAGGCCATGGGGTTGCCGCAGAAGGCGGATCTGCCGGATGCGCTGTGCCATCTCAATGAACGTATCGGCCTGCCGACCCGGCTTGGCGAGATCGGCGTCGACTTGCCTGCTGTCGAGGCCGCCGCGCCATTGGCGGAAAAGGATCACACGAACCGAACCAATCCGCGCAAGGCTCGGTCCAGCGATTACCGGGAGATCATGATTTCCGCGCTTTAGCATTCGCATATGGCACGGCCGGTCCATTGCTTGCCATGATCCAGATATCCCGGCAAACATGACAGATATTGCTGCAAGCCTTGTAAGAATTGCCGAGGTTGAATTGTGACAATCAGCAGATTTACGCGTGCGACCGGGCTTGCCTTTGCCGAGACAGTTGCCGTAACGTACCGGCAAAATACAACAAGACCGGCCGAACCGGTGTGCCTGGATGGGCACAGTTCGGAGATGACCGGCCACTCCGATGTCAGCCGCAAAATTCGGGGGGGAGGATGAGTACCGCAGTTTCGATTTATCACGGCCAGTTCGGGCGCGCGACCCTTTATCAGCTCAATCGGCCGATGATCACCCATGTTCATCGCGAAGGGCATTTGTCGTTTCACGTGCAGGGTCCGGCGTCGCACATGACCGTGTCCGGCGCCGACCAGATCTGCAATCCGGCGCAAGGCGTGGCCGTCAATCCGTGGCAGCCGCACAGCTTCCATCCGGGGGATTGGGAGTACGGCACACTGTTTCTTGTGCTGTATATTAAACCGATTTGGTTTTTGGAATTCGGCCGCAGTGTGACCCCCGGTTTGCGGTTTGGTCGACCGGCAATCGAGGTGACGCCGCAAATCCGGATGTCGGTGCAGAAAGTGGTCAATCTGCTGCTGGACTATTCCGACAGCAACTTGTTTGACGGCTATCTCTACGAGCTGACGCGGGAGAGTTTTGATCAGTCCTGGCAATGGACTCCCGACAGCGGGTCGATGACCGGCGCCTATCGGGCGTTCACCGATTTCCGGGTGCGCAAATCCATCAAGCTGATGGAGGAAGCGGTCGGCAGCGATATGGAATTGAACGAAATCGCCCGCGAATCCGGCCTGTCGAGACCGCATTTCTACAAGCTGTTCCGCAAGCAGACCGGGATCACGCCGAACCTTTACATGAACACGCTGCGCATGGAACGGGCGATTCATTGGCTGTCGGAAAGCCAGAAATCGGTGACCGATATCGGCTTGGATCTCGGATTTTCGTGTCAAAGTGGTTTCACACGATTCTTTTCTACCAATGTGGGTATGGCCCCGACCGATTATCGGCGCGTGGTGCACACCCTGAACGCATAGTTTGATCGATTCCAAGGCTAATGCGTGTCGATCCGCGACGTGAGGCCGCATAATTAGTCAGCCTGCTTTAATAATTTAGTCAATATACTTTATCAACTCCACGAACTGACACGATTGAGAGACTGAAAGATACGGCTTCCCGGCGGATCTGGCGTAAATTGACCGACAAATACGTTCGGCAATGTGCCGAATAATGAGAAAGATCGGGAGGCGACCCGCTGATGCAGCGGTTCCATCAGCCAATATCTATGCATCGCCCGGAAATCGACGCCGATTGCTTGCCGTGGACAATCGGTCGATGAGACGGTTTTTCGAAAGACACCCGCTGTGGACGTTGGTGATCGTGCTTGCCGTTGCGATCGTCATCTGGATGATCTTCGCGGTCTGGCCGAAGGGCTTTGTCGCCGTCTTCGGCAAGAAGAAGGTATTCCTGAGCGCCTTGTTCAACGGCATCACGCTAGGCGGGCTCTATTTCCTGGTCGCCAGCGGGTTTACCCTGATCTTCGGTCTGATGCGCAATGTCAATCTGGCCCATGGCTCGCTTTATCTGCTGGGCGGCTATATCGGCTTCGAAATCGCCGACTGGACCGGCTGGTGGGTGCCGAGTTTCATCGTCGCTTTCATCGCCGTCGCGGCGGTCGGCGCCGTCCTGCAGGTGGTGGTGTTCCGGCGCATGGAGGGCGAAGACCTGCGGCAGACCCTGGTGACGATCGGTATTTCGATCGTGCTTGCCGACCTGATGCTGTGGATCTGGGGCGGCGATTTCTATCAGATCCTGACGCCGGACTGGCTGTCCGGTCCGGTACAACTACCGCTGATGACCGGTGTCAAGCGATCCACCGGTGATGCCATCTGGTTGAAATATCCGATTGTCCGCCTTGTGATTTTCGCCGCCTCGGTGGGGGTCGGCATCCTCATGTGGCTGGTGCTCAACCGCACGCGCATCGGTATGCTGGTCCGCGCCGGTGTCGACGACCGCGACATGCTGGCGGCCTCCGGCGTGCGCATCCAATTCGTATTTCTCGCCGTATTCGCTTTCGGCGCCGGACTTGCCGGGGTTGCCGGTGTCGTCGGCGCGACGTTCCAGTCCCTCGCGCCCGGTGAGGATACAAGGTTCCTGCTGGCCTCCCTGGTGGTGGTCATTGTCGGTGGTATGGGGTCGATTCCCGGTGCCGCGCTCGGGGCCTTGCTGATCGGTGTCGCCGAGCAGTTCGGTTCCGTCTACATGCCGACCTACTCGGTGGTCCTGACCTTTCTGATCATGGTCCTAGTCCTGGCCTTTCGGCCGCAGGGCCTGCTGCGGGGGCGCTGACCATGGCCGTTGCCGAGGAAACGGGTCGCACGCCCTCCGGTTCGTCGCAGGCATCCGATACCAGGTCGGACTGGGTGGGCGGCGTGCATCCGGTGGTCTGGCTGGTTGTCGCGATTTTGCTATTCATGCCCGCATTCGCCGGAAACTTCGTGCTGTTTCAGATCTTCGGCTGGTCGTTCATTCTGGGCATGATCTCGCTGAGCCTGATGTTCCTTGCCGGCTATGGCGGCATGGTCAGCCTGGTGCAGATGACGGTCGCCGGGTGCGCCGGCTATATGCTGGCGATTTTCGGTACCAGCGCCATCACCGATATCAGCCTGGGCTGGCCGTGGTGGGTGACGATCCCCATCGCCATCATCATCGCCACCGGTTTCGGCACCATTTCCGGCGCGCTCGCGGTGCGCACGGAGGGCATCTACACGATCATGATCACGCTGGCGATCGCCGCGGCCTTCTTTTATTTCACCCGTCAGAACTACGTGATCTTCAATGGCTTCAGCGGATTTAACGGCGTGCTGCCGCCGAAATTGTTCGGCGTCGACTGGCGGCAACCGATCCCGTTTTACTATCTCACCCTGTTCTTCGCCGGCGCCAGCCTGTTGGCGGTGATCTACGTGTCGCGGTCGCCCTTCGGCATGGCGCTGCAAGGGGTGCGCGACAATGCACGGCGCATGGAGGCGCTCGGCTTCAACGTGACGGCCCACCGCATCGCCGCCTATACATTCGCCGCGATCATCGCGTCGGTCGGCGGCATCCTGCTGGTCTGGTTGAATGCCCAGATATCGCCGGGCACGGCCGGCATCGGCCCGGCGATCGACATCCTCATCATCGCCGTGGTCGGCGGTCTCGGACATCCGGTCGGCGCCTTTATCGGCGCCTTCATCTATGTGCTTTTGCGCACATTTGCCCTCGATGTCCTGGTGTCCCTGGGGCTTGCCGGCGAACGCTTCCAATTGCTGATCGGCCTCGGCTTTCTGGTCATCGTGTTTTTCTCGCCGGACGGGGTTCTCGGCCTGTGGCAGCGCTGGCGGGCCTGGTCGCGGCGATCGTCGAGCTATCTGCGCGTCCCGTCGGGAGACGACAAGTGATGGTCGACGTCTCGCAAAGACTGGCCTCGACAGGCAGCGGCAATGCGCTGGAACTGCGCGGGGTGACCCGCATGTTCGGTGCGCTGGCGGCGCTCAGCGACGTGACGATCAATGTGCGGCCGGGCGAGCGGCGCGGCGTGCTCGGGTCCAATGGCGCCGGCAAGACGACCCTGTTCAATTGCATCACCGGCGACTTCCTGCCGACATCGGGAACGATCCGGTTTTTCGGCGAGGACGTGACCGTGTTCCCGCCCCATGAGCGGATCCGGCGCGGGCTGCGGCGCACTTATCAGATCTCGTTGCTGTTTAACGGATTGTCGGTCTTCGACAATGTGTATCTCGCCTGTCGCGGCGTCTCTCGCGGCCGCTTTTCCATGATCCGACCCCGGAGGTCTGATGCGTTGATGCATTCGGCGGAAGAGCTGGTGGCCGCGGTGCATCTGTCGGGCGTCAAGGACCAGAAAGTGTCGGAGCTGAGCTACGGTCAGCAACGGCAGCTTGAGATCGCCCTGGCGCTATCGGGGGCGCCCCGCTTCATCCTGTTTGACGAACCGGCCGCCGGATTGTCGCCGGCCGAACGCGCCGAACTGATCGAGATCCTGACCAATCTGCCGGACCATATCGGCTACATCATCATCGAGCACGACATGGACGTGGCCCTGCGCGTGGTCGAAAGCGTGACCATGATGCATAACGGCGCCATCTTCAAGGAAGGCCGGCCCGACGAGATCGAGTCCGATCCGGAAGTGCAGGCGCTTTATCTTGGGGGTGGCCATGAGTGAGCGCGGGCAGGGAACCAGCCGCTCTCCGGTGCTCCAGGTGCGCGGGCTCAATGTCTATTACGGCCATTCCCACGCCCTGCAAGGTGTCGACCTGATCCTCGATCACGGCATCCTGTCGGTGGTCGGCCGCAACGGCATGGGCAAGACCACCCTGTGTCAGGCGATCATGGGGCTGGTGCCGGTTTCCAGCGGTTCGATCTCCTTCGCCGGTCAGGGCCTTGTCGGGCAAAACCCGGCGGCGATCGCACAATTGGGTATTGGTTATGTGCCCCAGGGGCGGCGGCTATGGCCGTCGCTGACTGTCGATGAGCATTTGCGGCTCACATCCGGCGGCCACAAGGGCGCTTGGACTATCGAACGCATCTACGACCAGTTCCCAAGACTAGCCGAACGCAAGAATAATGGCGGCGGGCAATTGTCCGGCGGCGAACAGCAGATGCTGGCGATATCGCGCGCCTTGCTACTCAATCCGCGCCTTCTGGTGATGGACGAGCCGACGGAAGGCCTGGCTCCGGTCATCGTCAACCAGGTGGAGGAGATGCTCCTGCATCTGGGCGATGAGGGCGACATCTCGGTTCTGCTGATCGAGCAGAATATCGGCGTTGCCACCGAAATCTCCGAACAGGTGGCGATCATGGTCAATGGTCGCGTCAACCGGGTGATGGATGCAAGCCGGCTGGCGGCCGATCGCGACCTGCAACAGCGCTTACTCGGTGTCGGCCGGCACGGTGAGGACGACGGCGACGAGATCGACACCGATGTCGCTGCCGCGGCGACACCAGAAGCGCGCCGCGGTCCGACAAAGATCTATATGTCCAATCCGAAACCGCCGACCCGCTGGTCGCAACCGGTATCGGCGGCGCGCATCGAATCGGCCGCGCGCACCCAATCGAGCGCATCCATCCTGCCATTCTCGGCGGATGTGGCCGCGGAGATCCGCCCGCTTTCCGGGATTGGCGAGTCGGTTGTCCTGGTTGCCGGCACCCTCGATACCAAGGGCGCGGAACTGCGCTATATCCGCGACATTCTCAAAGCCGCCGGCGTGCGCACCCGCATGGTGGACCTGTCGACCAGCGGCAAGCCGTCAGGCGCCGATATCCCGCCGCATCAGATCGCAGCATACTCACCCGGCGGTCCAAACGCGGTATTCGGCAATGATCGCGGGTCCTCTGTGGCGGCGATGACCGAGGCCTTCGAGGCCTGGATCAAGCGCCAGAGCGGCATTGCCGGCATCATTTCCGCCGGCGGATCGGGCGGGACGACCATGGCGACGCCGGCCATGCGCTCGTTGCCGGTCGGCATTCCCAAGGTCATGATCTCCACCGTCGCGTCAGGCAGCGTCGGCCAATATGTGGGGCCGGCCGATATCATGATGATGCATTCGGTCGCCGACGTTCAGGGCCTGAATTCCATCACCCGGCAGGTGCTTGCCAATGGCGCTCAGGCCATGGCCGGCATGGTCAAGGCGCGGGCAGCCGGCGAGCCCGCCACCAGCGGACGGCGTCACGCGGCGCCGGACCTTCCCGCCATCGGCCTTACCATGTTCGGCGTGACCACGACCTGCGTGCAGCAGGTCACGGCAGCGTTGGAGAGCGACTACGATTGCCTGGTATTTCACGCTACCGGCATCGGCGGGCAGTCGATGGAAAAGCTGATCGACAGCGGCATGCTGAGCGGTGTCATCGACATCACCACCACGGAAATCTGCGACATGCTGGTGGGCGGCGTGTTTCCGGCAACCGAAGACCGGTTCGGCGCCGTGATCCGCGCCCGCATGCCCTATATCGGGTCCTGCGGCGCCCTGGACATGGTCAATTTCAACGCCCTGGACACGGTGCCGGAGCGGTTCCGCGACCGCAATCTCTACCAGCACAATCCGCATGTCACGCTGATGCGCACGACGCCGGCGGAATGCCAGGAAATCGGCCACTGGATCGGCGAAAAGCTGAACCTGATGGATGGCCCGGTGCGGTTTTTCCTGCCGGAAGGCGGCGTCTCGGCGATCGATGTGCCCGGTCAGCCCTTTCACGATCCCGAAGCAGACGCGGCTTTGTTCCAGGCGCTGGAATCGACCGTTATCCAGACCGGCAACCGGCAGCTCATCCGGCTGCCGCACAACATCAACGATCCGCAATTCTCAGACGCCCTGGTGGAGGCCTTCCGGTCACTGCAGCGGGGCCGCTCCGGACAATCCTTGGGACGATAGGGCATGGTTTCTCGCAGCGAATTGGTGGCCAAATATCGCGACATGATCGCTCGCGGCGAACCGATTGTCGGCGGCGGCGCCGGCACCGGCCTGTCGGCCAAATGCGAGGAAGCCGGCGGCATCGACCTGATCGTTATCTACAATTCCGGCCGCTACCGCATGGCCGGACGCGGCTCGCTCGCTGGCCTGATGCCCTATGGGGATGCCAACCAGATCGTCATGGAGATGGCGGCCGAAGTGCTGCCGGTGGTGCGCCACACGCCGGTGCTTGCCGGTGTCTGCGGGACCGATCCGTTCAGGCTGATGGACGTCTTCCTGGATCAGGTGAAGGCGACCGGATTTTCCGGCGTGCAGAACTTTCCAACCGTCGGCCTGATCGACGGCATCATGCGCGCCAATCTGGAAGAGACCGGCATGTCCTACGGCCTGGAGGTCGACATGATCGCCAAGGCCCGGGAGAAGGATCTGCTGACCACGCCTTACGTGTTCAGCGCCGATGACGCTGAAGCCATGGCCAAGGCCGGGGCGGATATCATCGTCTGCCATTTCGGATTGACCACCGGTGGCGCCATTGGAGCGGAAACGGCGGTCAAGCTGGAAGACTGCCCGGAGATCGCCAGCGAATGGGCGGAGGCGGCGCTCAAGGTCAACAAAGATATCATCGTTCTCGTACATGGCGGCCCGGTATCGATGCCGGAAGACGCCGAATATGTGCTGAAACACATGGACACTTGCCACGGCTTTTACGGCGCCTCCTCGATGGAACGGCTGCCGACGGAAGTGGCGCTGACGGAACAAACACGGAAATTCAAACAAATCAGCCGCGGCTGATTGCAGGCGGCTCGCGCAAGCCGCGGGCCGGACGACGGGAGGAAGAACAATGTCAGCAGGTCAGTTGATCGGTTCGCTCATCTTATGGCTGATCATTGCGGTGATCGTGATCGCGATCATTTATTGGGTGATGAACTGGCTCTACCGGCGCTCGACGAAGGAAGTCTCCTTCGTGCGCACCGGCTTGCGCGGCGAAAAGGTGGTCATCAATGGTGGCGCCTTCGTCTGGCCGATCATCCATGACATCACGCCCGTCAATATGAACGTGTTGCAGATGGAGGTGATCCGCGATCGCGAGGACGCCCTGATCACCAAGGACCGCATGCGCGTCGATGTGGAGGCTGAATTCTATGTGCGCGTGGCGCCGACCAAGGAGGCCGTCGCCGTCGCCGCCGCCACATTGGGCCGCCGCACCATGGAGCAGGAACGGCTGCATGCGCTGCTTTCGGGCAAGTTCATTTCCGCCCTACGCTCCACCGCCGCCGAAATGACAATCGAGGAAATGCACGAGCAGCGCGGCGACTATGTCAGTCGCGTCAAGGAGGCGGTCGGCGAGGCATTGGCGCAAAATGGTCTGGAACTGGAATCGGTGGCGATCACGGATATCGACCAGACCGACCTGGAATTCTTCAATCCGTCCAACCGGTTCGACGCCGAAGGCCTGACCAAGCTGATCGAGGATATCGAGGCCAAGCGCAAACTGCGCAACGACATCGAACAAGATTCCATGATCAAGATCCGGGCGCGCAATCTGGAAGCGGAAAAAGAGGCCCTGGATATCGAGCGCGAAAGCGAAACCGCGCGGCTGGAACAGGAGCGGGACGTGGAAACCCGCCGCGCCGCCCAGCGCGCCGTCTTGGCCCGGGAGCGGGCGGAACGGGAAACTGAAGCCGAACGGGCGCAGATCCTGGCGCGCGAGGAGATCGAAAAGTCGCGGATCGGCAACGAGCATGCGATTTCAGAAGCCCGCATCGCGTCGGAGCGTGAGATCCGGCAGATCGAGATCGAACGTCAGCAAACGATTGAGGCCGCCGAAATTGCGTCGCGGGAACAGATCGACAAGCAGCGCATCGAACAGGAGCGCAGCGTCGCCGAGACCCGCATACTTTCAGAGCAGGAAACCCAGGCCAAGGAAATTGAACGGCGCCGGGCATTGGAGGAAGCCGAAATCGCTGCTCGCGAGGCAACCGAACAGGCACGGATTGCCCAGCAGCAGGATACCCAGCAGCGGGAAATCGAACGCACCAGGCTAATCGAACAATCCGAAATTTCCGCCCGAGAAGAAACGGAACGGGCACGGATTGCCCAAGACCGCAATCTGACCGACGCGCGTATCGAGCATGAGGAAGAAACTCGGCGCCGGGAAATCTTACGCAACCAAACGATCGAACAATCGGAAATTGCCGCCCGGGAGGCGGTTGACAAGCTGCGCATCGCCCAGGAAGCGATCGTCAATGCGGAACGGATTGCCTCCGACAAGAAGATCCGCAATCTGGAAATCGAACGGCAAAAGGTGTTGGAGGAAGCCGAAATCGCTGCTCAGCAGGCGACCGAAGCCGCCCGCATTGCCCGCGAAAAAACGCTATCGGCGGAACGGATCGCATCGGAACAGGAGACCCGGGGCCTGGAAATCGAGCGCAACAGGGTGCTCGACGAGGCCGGATTCGTGGCCCGCGAATCAACCGAGGCGGCGCGGATTGCCCAGGAAGTGCGCGTGCGCGCGCTGGAGATCAATCGCAACCGGACCGTGGACGAGGCGGAGATTACTGCTCGCGAAGCGGTGGAAACAGCGCGGATCGCCCAGGAACAGAAAGTCACCGCAGAGCGCATCGCCTACGAGCGGTCCACCCGCGAACTGGAGATCGCCCGCAATGAAGCGGTTGACGCGGCCGAAATCGCCGCGCGCGAAGCCATCGACGCGGCGCGCATCGCGCAGGAAAAGAAGATCGCGGTGGAGCGGATCGCCAGCGACGAAGAAACCCAAAGCCGCGAGATCGAGCGGACCCGGGCCGTCGACGAAGCCCAGATCGCCGCCCGCGAGGCGACGGAAGCGGCCCGCATTGCACAAGAAAAGAAGATCGCCGCCGATCGTATCGCCTCCGAAGAAGCGACCCGCAAGCGCGAGATCGCCCGCTCGCAGGCCGTGGATGCCGCCGAAATCTCGTCGGCCGAAGCGACCGAGAAAGCGCGCATCGAGCAACGCGCCCGGGTCGACGCCGACCGGATCGCCAACGAGGAAACCGTTCGCCTTGCCGAACTGGCCTCGCGCCAGGCGACGGAAGTGGCCCGCATCGGCCAGGAACAGGAAGTCAGGGCACGGGAAATCGAGCGCGAGGAGACGGTGCAATCAACCGAAATCGCGTCCCGACGTCTGGTGGAACAGGTCCGTATCGAGAAGGAGATGGAGACCTCGACCGACCGGATCGCCCGCGACGAGGAGGTCCGCAACCTGGAGATCGCCCGCAACCGGGCCAATGATGAAGCCGAAATCGCCGCCCGCGAGGCGGTCGAGGCCGCCCGCATTTCCCAGCAGAAGGTGCTGGACGCGGAACGCATTGCTGCCGAACAGGCGACCCGCGGCCTGGAGATCGCCCGTGAGGAAGCGATCGATGCCGCCGATATCAAGCGGCGAGACAAGGTGGAGCGCCAACGCATTTCCATGGAACTGTCCTTGGAAAAAGACCGCATCGAATCCGCCAAGACCCGCGAAGTCATGGATATCGGCCGCAAGCGGGCCGTGGAAGAGGCCGACGAGGACCGGATCATCGAACTGGCCGCCAAGAAGTCGGAACGGGCCGATGCCGATGCCAAGGTCAAGCAGGCCGGGATCGCCGCGCAGCGCGATGTGGAAAGCAGCGACATTGCCCGCGAACAGGCGCTGGATACAGCCAGGCTGGAACGGCGCCGGGCACTGGAACAACTGGAAATCGCCCGCCAGCAGGCCCTGCGCGAAGCCGAAATCGCCTCCAAGGAGGAAATCGAACGCGCCGAAATCGCCTCCGAGCGCGGGCTCGACGAAGCCCGTATCGGCCGCGAGACCGATCGCCGCCGGCTCGAGGTCGATCGCGAACGGGCCGTGGAAACCGCCGAGATGGAAAAGGCCATCCAATTGTTCCAGAAATCGCTTGAACAATCGGCGGCCCAGGCGGAAGCCGATCTGGCCCGGGCCAAGGCGGCCGAAGCCGAGGAGCAGGTCAAGACGGTGCGCGATTCAGAAGCCGCCAAGCGCCGCAAGACGGTCGAGGTAATGCTCGCGGAGAAAGAGGCGGAAGAGAAGAAAATCGCCGCCGAAGCCGAAAAGATCCGCATGGCCGTCGAGGCGGAAGCCAACCGGCTGCTCAACGAAGCCGAGAACGTACTCTCCGACGAAGCGCGCTATTCGCTGTTCCGCCAGAAGTTGCTCGACCGGGTGGAAGGCATCGTGGCGGCCTCCGTCAAGCCGATGGAGAAGATCGACGAGATCAAAATCATGCAGCTCGACGGCCTCAATGGCGGCGGCGGTGGAGGCGAGCGCAAGAACGCCACCGACGAGGTCATCGATTCAGCGCTTCGCTACCGGGTGCAGGCGCCGATGGTCGACAGCCTGATGTCGGATCTCGGCATAGACGGCGGCAACCTGTCGAAAATGACCGGCCTGGTGCGCGAAGCCCGTGACATCCAGTCGATCGCCCGGGGGGTGGAGAGCCAGTCCAAGTCCGGCGGCGGTTCGGGTGGCTCTGAAGGCGGAGGCTCATCCGGCGGCGAAACGCCCAAGGAGGATCCGGAAGGGGGCGGCGGAGCAGCTGCCGCCAAGCCGGCGCCCAGGCGCACGAGCCGCAGCCGCTCGTCGCGGTCGAAGAAATAGGAGAGCCGATTAATGGCACGGGTCTTTACCTCCAGCGTTATCGGCGCGCCTGCCGCAAAAGTCTGGGAGCGGGTGCGCGACTTCAACGGCCTCCCGTCCTGGCATCCCGGTATCCGGGAAAGCCAGATCGAGGGCGGCGGACCGGCCGATCAAGTCGGCTGCGTTCGAGACTTCTATCTGCAGAATGGCGACCGAATTCGCGAACAGCTTCTGGGCCTGTCGGACTACGACATGTTCTGTACCTATTCGATCCTGGAAAGCCCGATGCCGCTCACCAATTACGTCGCCACCTTGCGGCTGACGCCGGTGACGGACGGTGACCGGACTTTCGCCGAATGGTCGGCGGAATTTGACTGTGCGCCCGAGGCGGAAGTCGATCTGGTCAATGGCATTGGCGGCAACGTTTTCCAGACCGGTTTCGACGCCCTGAAACGGCATTTCGGACGGTAGGACAGTCGGATGCCGAAAGTAGTCAGAAGCACGATCCTGGATGTGCCGGTTGAGCAGGCATGGGACGTCTTGCGCGACTTCAACGGTTTCGACCGCTGGCATCCGACGATCACCGAAAGCGCGATGGAGCGCGGCGCGCCGGCCGATCGTATCGGCGCCGTCCGGAAAGTGCGGCTCGCGGATGGCGCGGAACTGCGCGAACAGCTTCTGACCCTTTCCGACCTGGAAATGACCTTCAGCTACTGCCTGCTCGACACGCCGATCGCGCTTTTCAACTACGTGGCGCATGTGCGGTTGATCCCGGTCACCGATGTGAACGGCACCTTCTGGCATTGGGAGGGGCAATACACGGCGCGACCGGGCGAGGAGACCGCCATGCACGATCTCATCGCTGACGGCATCTTCCAAACCGGCTTCGACGCCATTCGCGACTATATGGGGCTAGCCGCATGAAGTGCTTTGTATTCGAATGCACCAGAGAACACTCCGCAGTCATTCCCGCGAAAGCGGGAATCCAGGGCGCCAATCAATGGCCGTGCCATGTGGCCCTGGATTCCCGCTTTCGCGGGAATGACTGGAGACTGGCTGATCTTTTTCTTCAGATAAAAGCCGTTTTGGCGCTGCGGGTCGCCGCCATATCCGGCGCAATTCAGCTCGTGACTCCTACCTCAATCAGGACCAACTGACATGGAACTGACGATCAAGACATTCGACCAGGCGAGCGCGGCCGCGGCGGCGTTGTCGTCGGAACAGTCAGCGCGGATCATGGGCGGCGGCACGCTGATGATGCGCGGCATCAATCATCGTTCGCAAAGCGCCTCGACGATCATCCGCGTCACCGACATGGCGTTGCGGCAGATCAAGCCGTCAGGCGGGCGCATCGAGATTGGTGCCGCGGCGACGATGGCCGATATCCTGGCCAATCGCGAACTGGACTTTCTCCATTCGGCAGCACGCTCTGTCGGCGGCCCTGCCGTGCGTAACATGGCGACCGTCGCAGGCAACTTGTTCGCCCGTTCGCCCTTCGGCGACCTTGCGACGGCTCTGCTGGCGCTCGACGCGACCGTCGTCACGGCCGGTGGCCACGGCGGCGGCGCGGACATGCCGTTGCAGGATTTTCTGAGCCAACGCGACCGGCGCGGTGCCGGCCTGATTACCGGGATCGTCATCGATCGTCCAATGTCGGCCAGTGCCTTTCGCTTCGCCAAGGTGAGCCGGGTGAAACCGAAGGGGGCGGCGGTCATCACGATTGCCGCCTATCTGCCGAATTCCGGCGGCCGTATCCAGGGCGCCCGCATCGCGTATGGGGCCATGGCGCCGACGCCGATCCGGGTAACGGCCGTCGAGCGGGCATTGGAGGGCCAAACCCTGGACCCGGCCGGCATTCAGGCGGCCGTTAACGCGGCCACGGAAGGCTGCATGCCAGCCACGGACGAAATCGCATCCGAATGGTATCGCAAGGAAGTCGCGCCGGTTTATCTGCGCCGGTTGCTGCTCGGCGAATTGGGCTGAGCGGGAGGACAACAATGAGCAAGAAACCGGTTCAATTCCGCCATAACGGTGCCGACAAAGCGGTGTTCGTCGAAGACGGCCAGAACCTTCTCGACGTTCTGCGCAACGCGGTCGGCGATACGACGCCGAAATATGGTTGCGGGCAGGGGACCTGCGGCGCTTGCACAATTTTGGTCGACGGCGCGCCGCATCTGTCATGCCTGATGCTCGGCGAGGCGGCCGAGGGGCGGTCGATCGAGACTGCGGCGAGCCTCGCTCACGGGGGTGAACTGCACGCCCTGCAGAGCGCCTTCATGGAGCATTTCGCCGCCCAATGCGGATTCTGCACGACGGGCATGCTGGTCGCCGCCAAGGCGCTGCTCGATGCCAATCCATCGCCGACCCGCGACGACGTGGTCGATGCAATCTCCGGCAATATCTGCCGCTGTACCGGCTACGAGCCGATCGTCAATGCCATTCTCGACGCCGCCTCGCGACGCGGCCTGCGAACAGCGTAAGGAAAAGGGAAAGCCGATGTTGGACTTCCGCAAGGACCTGTTCGCCGACGAGCGTGACGACAATTTGAACGAAATTGGCCAACCGACACAGCGTCAGGATGCGCTCGGCCATGTCACCGGCCGGTCGCCCTATTTCGACGACCATCTGTTTGACGGCATGCTGCATTTGAAAGTGGTGCGCAGTCCGCATCACCATGCGCGTATCCGGTCGATCGATACATCCGCTGCCGAACGGGCGCCAGGGGTGCACCGGATCCTGCGCGGCGCCGACGTGCCGATCAATCTCAACACCCTTCTAAGTCTTTTGAATTTCGGCCTCGACGACGAGCCGTCGCTGGCCGTCGATAAGGTGCGCTACAAGGGGGAGCCGGTCGTGGCCGTGGTCGCCGAAAGCGAGGCGGCGGCCTATGACGCGGTGAAGCTGGTGCGGGTCGACTATGAGGAACTGCCGGCGATCTTCGATGTCGAAGAGGCGATTAAGCCCGGCGCCGTGACGGTCAACGACGTCTATCCCACCAATAAATTCATCTACCACGAAAAATACGATCATCAGAAGATCCGCTTCGGCGATGTGGAAGCAGGCTTCGCCCAGGCCGATCATGTGCATGAGGCGCGGTATTCCATGTCGCCGATCGAACATGCGCCGGTTGAGCCGAACGGCGCCATCGCGGTGCCGGAAACCAATGATCGCGTGCGCGTCCATACGGCGACGCAGGGCCTGTTCTTCTCGCTTGGCACGGCGGCGAAGATCCTCGATATGCCGTCCAACAAGCTGCATTTCATTGGCGGCACGGTCGGCGGCGGCTTCGGCGGCAAGGTGGATTCACTGTGCGAGCCGCTGGCGATCCTTGCTTGCAAGCTCACTGGCAGGCCGGTGCGCTATTGCCTGAACCGCGCCGAGGAAATGCAGGACGGCCCGCCGCGCGGCGCTGAGATCATGTATATCAAGGACGGGGTGATGAATGACGGGCGGCTGGTTGCCCGCAAGATCACCAATTACTTCGATGCCGGCGCCTATACGCGGCTGTCCAGCTACGCGGTTGTCAAATGCGCCGGGCATCTGCCGGGGCCCTATACGATCCCCAATGTCTCCTCCAACACCTATTGCGTCTATACCAACCGCACCCCGTCGACCGCCATGCGCGGTTTCGGCATCACGGCCATCGACTATGCCATCGAAGTGCATATGGACAAGATGGCCCATCTGATCGGCATGGATCCGATGGAATTTCGTATCCTCAATGCCTATCGCGACGGCGACATGAAGGCGCATCGCCGGGAAGCGAAGAACTGCGCGCTCATCGAATGCGTGCAGGTGGTGGCGGATAAGGTCAGCTGGCCGATCCGGCCGGAATTCAAGCAGATGTCGTCGATGCGCGACGGCGGTGGTGAGCGCGCGGCAATCCCACACACGGTGACCGATACGGAGGGTGCGGTCGACGGCGTGCCGACACCGCAGCCTGTTGCGGCCACACCGCAATATACGCCGCCGCCCACGCCAGCGCCGGCGCAACCGCAATACACACCACCGCCCCCGCCGCCAGCGGCGGCTCCGCAGCAGCAATATACGCCGCCGCCGCCACAAGCGGCGCCGTCGCAGCAGCAATATGCGCCTCAACCACCCCCGCCACCGCCAAGTGCCCCGGCGGCACCGGCTGAGCCGCCCGCGCGGGAGCGGTCAACGCGGCCTGGCTTCGCCCGCCACGGCGCCAACCGTTTCTCATCCGTCACCGGCAGGAGGCGCTGATCATGGCTAAACATCATGGACGCGGCATGGCGGCCATCAATTATCCGATCGGCATGAATCTTGGCGGCGACCCGAGCCAGGCGCTGGTTCATTCCAATCCGGACGGCAAATTCATGGTCGCCCTGTCGTCGATCGATCTCGGCCAGGGCATGAAGTCGGTAACCCGCCAGATCGCCGCCGAGACTTTGGGCGTGCCGGTCGACGACGTCTACGTGGATACCGCCGACAGCGATACCGGCCCCCATTGCATGGGCAGTTTCGCGTCCCGGGGCACCCACCGGGTCGGTAACGCAGTGATCGCCGCGGCCCGTGAGGCGCGGGCGATCATGATGGAGGCTGCCGCGGAAGAGTTGGAGGTGAATGCGGACGATCTCGACACCGACGGCCAAGGCAATATCCACGTCAAAGGCGCGCCGCACCGGTCCATCACCACGGCGGAAGTCGCCGCCGCCGCTCAGTTTCAACAGGGCAAGACCATTTCCGGGCGCGGTATTTTTCTGATCCCGCTGTCCGACGTCAATCCCGAAACGGGCGAGATGACCCCGGTTAGCTGTTTCGCCCATGCCTGCATGGTGGTCGACCTGGAGGTGGATGACGAAACCGGCGAAGTGGAAGTCAAGGAGCTCAACAGTGCCTACGAAGTGGGCCGGGCGCTCAATCCGAAGCTCGTCGAACAGCAATTGGTCGGCGGTGCCTGGATGGGGATTTCCCACGCGCTCTATGAGACCACGGAGCCTTATTATCCGAACCGGGATCACGGGCCGACGGACTTCGTCTCTTATCTGATGCCAGGGCCCGGCGATCTGGCGCCCTACAACATTTCAATCCTGGAGCGCCCGGCACCGGATGGGCCGTTCGGCGGCAAGGGTCCCGGTGAAATGTGCGCCAATCCGGTGCTGCCGGCTGTCGCCAATGCCATTTTCAACGCGGTCGGCGTGCGCATTGACGATCTGCCGATGACACCAGAGAAGATCTTAAGGGCGATCAAGGCCCAGGGCGGCGCGCGGCCGGCCGGGCAGGGCAGTCACTAGGGTCTAGTCATGGCGGTACGCAGCCAAATTGTCGGCATTGACAGCCCGGAAACCCTGGCCGACGCCCTGCGCGGGGCCTTTTATCTCGCGGACGACGGCCTGGCGACGGCGGCCTATCTGGCACTCGCGCTTGGTAAGCCATTGCTGCTAGAGGGGGCACCGGGGGTCGGTAAGACGGAAGCCGCCAAGGCGATTTCGGCGGTGCTGGCACGGACCATGATCCGCCTGCAATGCTATGAGGGGATCGACGCCGCCCACGCACTCTATGAGTGGAATTATCCGCGCCAGATGCTTGCCCTCCGCCAGGCCGGCGACGAACCGATCGATATTTATCGCGACGAGTTCCTGATCGAGCGTCCCATGCTCGCCGCATTACGCTCACCGCAACGGGTGACGCTGCTGATCGACGAGATCGACCGCTCCGACCATGAATTCGAGGCCTTCCTCTTGGAATTCCTGTCTGATTTCCAGATCTCGATTCCCGAACGCGGCACTGTCCGCGCCGCGGAACGGCCAGTGGTCATATTGACCTCCAACCGCACCCGCGAACTGCATGAAGCCCTGCGACGGCGCTGTGTCTATCACTGGATCGCCTATCCGGAGCCCGACCGGGAAGCGCAGATTATCATGATGCGGGCGAGCAGTGTTGCCGAGGCGACCGCCAGGGCAGTAGTTGCCGCGGTCGGTCAATTGCGCGCTGAACCGCTGACCAAGCCGCCCGGCATTGCCGAGGCGATCGACTGGGCGGAAGCCGCGACGTTGCTGCATCAGGGTGGCGCCGACTGGCCGGTCGCCTTCAAGCGGGCGATCGGCGTGGCGCTGAAAGACGAGGAAGATCTGCATTTCGTTCAGGATCGTTTGGACGCGATAATCTCCGGGGCCGCTGCATGATCGACTTCGATGCCATGCCGCGGGCCGCCCGGCCGTTTGTCGATTTCGCCACCTTATTGCGGACGCGCGGTTTCGCGGTGTCGTCTGAACAGACCACATCCTTTTTGCAGGCCATCCAGTTGCTCGGCCCCAATACAATGGAGGATATAAGGCGGGCCGCACTGGCCACCCTGGCGCCGCCGATGGAACGGTTCGCGGAATTCGACGCGCTGTTCAAAGCCCATTTCATGGGCGTCGTGGAGGTCGTCCCGCAGGTGGATGCGGAACTGGACGACGATACGACCCGGGTGCAGGAAGACGGTGGCCGCTTCGAGCCGGAGATCGCCGAGGAAATCAGCGAGGCAGGGCAGTCGGCCACCGGCGCGGAGGTGCTGACCAGCCGCGAATTCGGGCCGCGCGGCGATATCGATGCCCTGCGCCATTTCTCCCATGCCGCGGAAGCGCGGCTGCCGCGCCGCCGTGCCCGTCGTCTTCGCGCTTCGAGCCGTGGTACTCAGTTCGACCCGAGGCGCATGCTGCGCCAGGCGGTGCGCACCGAAGGCGAAATCCTGGAACTGCCGCGCCTGCGGCGCAAGACCCAGCAGCGGGCGGTCCTTTTGTTGATCGACGTGTCGGGTTCAATGAAGGAGCACACCGACACTTATCTGCGTTTTGCCCATGCCTTGGCGCATGCGGTGGACCGTGCCGAAGTCTTTACCCTGGGCACCCGATTGACCCGCATCACGCCGGCCTTGCGTCTGCGTAACCGGGATCAGGCCCTGGCGGCGGCATCGCAGATTGTCGCCGATTGGGACGGCGGTACGCGGCTTGGCGACGCCCTGCAAGCCTTCCTGGCGATCCCCCGATTTGCCGGATTTGCCCGTGGTGCCCTGGTACTGGTGCTTTCCGACGGTCTGGAGCGCGGCGACCATGCGGCGATGACCGATGCCGTTGAAAAGCTGTCGCGCCGTGCCTGGCATTTAAGCTGGCTGTCGCCATTGGCCACCGGCGCCAGTTTCACCCCGCAAACAGCAGCGTTGAAATCCATCCTGCCGATGATCGACACGCTGGCCGATGGCTCCTCCGCGCACAGCATCTGCAATCACGTTTTGGGGATTGCCGGGGGCCGGTCGATATGATCATCGATGCCCATCACCATATTTGGAACCAACGCGACCTCCCGTGGCTGATGGGCCCCATGCAGCCGCGTATTTTCGGACCCTATGAAGCGATCCGCCGGGACTATCCAATCGAGGAATTCCTCGATGACATTGCCGGAACGGGCGTCGGCAAATCGGTCTATGTGCAGGCCAATTGGGCGCCCCAGCATTTCGAAAGCGAGGTCGCCTGGGTGCAGCAGACGGCCGATCGCACCGGCTGGCCGCACGCCATCGTCGGCTACGCGGATTTTCTGGACTCCGATATCCGCCCGCAATTGGACCGGCTAAAAGCCTATCCGCTCATGCGCGGCCTGCGCATGCAATTGCATTGGCATGAGAACGAAATGTACCGCTTCGCGGCCGATCCGGACCTGTGCACCAATCCGGTCCTGATGCGCAATGTGGCGTGGCTCGCCGATTATGGCTGGTCCTTCGATCTGCAGATCTTTGCCGGGCAGATGACCGGCGCGGTCAAGCTGGCGCGGGCCTGCCCGGACGTCACCTTCATATTGCAGCATGCGGGCATGCCGGAGGACCTGTCCAACACCGGCATCACGGCCTGGCGCGACAACCTGGCCAGGCTCGCCGAAGCACCGAACGTGGTCAGCAAGCTTTCCGCCTTCGGCACATTCATCCATCGCAATGATGCCGCTCATATCCGTCGCATCGTCCGGGAAACGGTCGCGATATTCGGAGCGGAGCGATGCCTGTTCGGGTCCAATTTTCCGATCGAGAAATTGTGGACCAGCTATTCCGATCTTATCGCGGCGTTCCAATCCGCCGCATCCGACCTGCCGGCGGCCGACCGCCGATCGATCTTCGCCGAAACCGCTGCCCGGATTTACCGGATCTAGCCGCGGCGCAACATACATCAGGGAGACAACAACAATGGCCTTGGAAATCAAAATCTTGGACTATGGCGATATCGAGCTGGAAAACAGTTTTCTCGTGCTCGGCCACAATTGCGGCCGCATCAAACGGGTCCCGGTCTATGGCTATCTGATCCTCGGCGGCACCTATCCGGTGTTGGTCGATACCGGCTATCGCGACAATGCGATCATGGAATCGCTCGGTATGCGCGGCCTGCAATTCCACGAAAACATGATCGAGAACCAGCTCAACAAGTTCGGGCTGAAGCTCGGCGACATCCGCTACATCCTGCATACCCATCTGCATATCGATCATGCCGGCAAGGACGATCTGTTCCCGATGAACACCACCGTTGTGGTCAATCGCCGGGAGATGGAATGCGCCGCCTCCGGCCTGATGCATCCGCAATATCCGCTGCCCGATACCAAGCACCTGATCGACCGGCTGCACACGAAAGATGCCCTGCGCTTCCTCGATCTGGAAATCACCAATGGGGAGGAGATCATCCCCGGCGTGTGGTGCGAACCGGCCCATGCCCACACGGAAGGCTCCATGAATGTGGTGGTGGAGACGGCGGAGGGTCTCGCCAATATTTGCGGCGACGTGATCTACGATTTCAATGATCAGATCGTGGAGCCGGTGATGCAGACCCAGTTCATGGAGCCGCAGGTGACCGGCAACCACGCGGGCTCGAAACGGTCGGAAAAAGGGGCCATCAAGAAGCTCCTGCATAATTACAAATTCCTGCTGCCGATCCACGACAAGCCGGCGCTGATCGAAGACCAGCAAGTGGTCGGCCGCCTGGAACAGCAGATCCCGGGTCCGGTGAGCCAGTCGTTGCCGAAACGCAATTGGTTCCCGGTTTGAGGGAACGGTTACGATGGCTGGAGGACCTGATTTGCGGGCGTACCGAAGGGCACGGCCGGTCCCCCCCTCCCTAACCCTCCCCCTCCAGGGGGGAGGGGATGGGGCCGAGCATGACGCAAGTCCTCGGATTTCCAGTTCAGATTTCGGCTTGAAAACAATACTGAGCCGGTGCGGCGACGGATTCCCTCCCCCCTGGAGGGGGAGGGCTAGGGAGGGGGGGCTGCGGCGTTCCCAGTTAACCATACCCATTCCGGCAAATACCGTGCGCCACCGTCTCAAACCGAACACTACAAATGCAGCGATAACGGCGTGGAACTGCGCGTTCGCGCAAGCGGTCGATATCCGCCGACCATTGTAATAGCCCAGAGGAATTCCCATGACCCATGAAGCCCTGAGCCCGGACTTCGACCGACTGATTGACCAATATGCGCCTGTGGGGCAGCTCGGCACGGGCTTTGAATTCACCGAAGGGCCGATCTGGCATCCGGTGGAGCAGTACCTCCTGTTTTCCGACATGCCGGGTGATGTGCGGCGGCGTTGGGATGAGCGGAGCGGCGTGCGCGAGGTGATGCGGCCGGCCAATAAGTGCAACGGCATGACCTATGACGCGGATTTGAACCTGATCGTGTGCGAACATGCCACCTCGTCGCTGGTGCGCGAGCGGCCGGACGGCACGCGGGAAACGCTGGCCTCTCACTTTGAAGGTCGGGAACTCAACAGCCCCAACGATGTCTGCGTGAGGTCCGACGGCTCCATTTACTTTTCAGATCCCTGGTTCGGCCGCATGCCGGTCTTCGGTGTCGAGCGGCCGCGGGAACAGGGCTTCCAGGGCGTGTACCGGGTGCGACCTGGCCAGGTCGGCGGGGACCCGGAACTGGTGGTCGACCGGATGCTGTTCGACCAGCCGAACGGACTGTGTTTCTCCCCGGATGAAAGCCTGCTTTACATCAACGATACGACGCACGCGACGATCAGGGCGTTTGATATGCGCGCCGATGGCACCTTGTCATCAGGCCGCCTGTTCGCCTCCGGCATCAAGTCGGAACTGAAGGCGGGCGTGCCGGACGGCATGAAATGCGACGCGGAAGGCAATGTGTGGGTCACGGCACCCGGCGGTGTCTGGGTCTATTCGCCCTCCGGACAATTGATCGGCAAGGTGGTGGTGCCGGAACTGGTGGCCAACCTGCATTGGGGCGGCGCCGATTTCAGGACACTATTCCTGTGCGCCACCCACTCGGTCTATACGGTGACGACCAAGGTCGGCCCGCGCAACGAACCGTTCATGCGGGCGCGTCCCGGCGTGGCGACTGCGACCGCCGCGACCGCGCCGGCTCCAGCCAGTCCTGCGCCGCAGCCGGCGGCACCCGCCGACAAACCGCCGGTCGAGATGACGGAATCCCTTTCGCTCGATCCGTCGCGTTGCGCGATGATCATCCAGGACATGCAGAACGACGTGGTGATGGATGGGGGCGCCTTTGCCGAGTCCGGCGCGCCCGATCATGCCCGGCAGCAAAACGTCATTGCCAATATCCAGCGGCTCGCCGATCGCGCACGGGCGCGCGGTGTCATGATCATTCATGTGTGGTTCGTGGTCGAGCCGGGTGCGCCCGGCATGACGTTGAATGCGCCGCTATTCGAAGGCGCGGTGGAGGCCAATGCGCTGGTCCGCGGGACGTGGGGTTGCCAGCCCGTGCCGGGGCTGGAGCCGCAATCCGGTGATATTGTGGTGGAGAAAATGCGCATGAGCGCCTGGGAGGGATCGACACTGGAAACGGCGCTCAAAAGCGGTGGCCGCGACACGATCATCGATTGCGGTGCATGGACAAATATGTCGATCGAACACACCGCCCGCACCGGTGCGGACAAGGGCTATGTCATCGTGGTGCCGGAGGATTGCTGCTCGACCATGAACGCCGATTGGCACAACGCCTCGGTCAATTACGCCATGCAAAATGTCGCGGCCGTGACCAACGCGGACCGGGTGATCGCAGCGTTGGGCGGATGATGCGATCGGACAATGCTTTAGAAATCAGGGTACGAAAAAATTTGGTGTTGCGCCGCGCGGCGAAGACAAGTACTTGAAAGATCCTCACAATGGAGTGATCGGCCGGATTGGCCGATGCAATCCGCCCGGCATTGTTCATTGCAAGATCATGCGATGAAACGGCCGGAATTCCGGTGAAACTGCGGACGAATGTGCGCGGTCGCCGGATGGCACGGTGGCAGAGTGGCTCATGCACGGGACTGCAAATCCCGCTACCCCGGTTCGATTCCGGGCCGTGCCTCCAAAATTCAATCCAAAGTAGCAATTTGATTAGACGACGCGGACTGGGCCGCCGGAGTGTTTTTACCGGCGGCGGGATGGCAGCCGGAAAAGAGTCATTATTTAGAGATATCTAAGTGAAATTACTTATATATAAGTTTAAGTATTTTAAAATTGAGAAAACAAATTTAAATTGTATAGAAAGAAAATTACAAAAAATTGTTAAATATAAACCTAGTAAATTTAACTTTATTGCCATAAACTTCAAGTTGGCGGGGAAAGCGGGGTTGTAAATAGGGAGTATTGACTATGTTCAGATCAAGATCAATGCGATTTATGCCCTTTCTAGGCGGTGTAATCCTGAGTTTTTCAATATCTCAGGTAGCAATTGCCGCGTCGGTGGAAACTCAAGTCGCTGAAGGCGGCGGAGTGTACAATATGCCGGAAGGCGATCACACCACCGACCGCGATATTGCCGATGCCACACTTGCCGAAGTGCTGCGGCCGCGCATTCCGATGGATGCGGAGGCCTATGCAGCCTTGAAAGCCACGGGCGCCAGTGGCGCGGGAAATGGTGGCGCAGGTGCGGTGACGCCGCAGATGGGAGGCGAATACGTTCCCGATCCGCCGGCGCTTACCGAAAAGGAATGCATCGTCAACACGCGGACCGGCTTCGGACCGCCTGATATTCACGGTGCCGTCTCCACAATCAGGCTTGTGGTGGTCACCAATGTCGACGTCGGCATATTCAAGAAGACGACCTGCAAGAAGCTCAGCCAGGTGTCGCTCCTGGCCTTCTTCGCCGCCTTCAATCCGACGGCCACGGAAACGTTGTTCGATCCCAAGGTGATTTGGGACAAGCGGACCGGTCGATTTTTCCTTACGGCGGAGTCGCGCGATTCGGCCAACAGCAACCAGTATCTGTATATCGCCATTTCGACCAGCCAGAATGCGCTTTCCTGGCATCGCTATCGGTTCACACTGAGCCAGGGAGCGACGATCTGGTGCAAGAACTTGGCCACGGATTTCTATGACTATCCGAATACCGGCGTCAACAAGCACAAATGGTTCGTGACTTCCAACAATTTCCCCAATGCGGGCGGTTCCTATGGCACGATCATCTCGATCCAGAAGAACACGTCCCTGGTCGGCGGAGCGGTAACCGGATGGTGTTGGAAAAATCTGGTCTCGAACATTGCGCCACCGATCGTGCGTGATGATAATCGTCGTGCAGCATTCATCTCGCCGGGTTCCGGTGGCGGAACCTCGTTGACGCGTTATGAACTGTTCACTCGACAGACGACGGCCGATACGCTGACGACCAAGACGTCGTATAACATTCCGACATGGGTCGGCCCGCCCGATTGTGTGCAGCCAAATGGTCAGCGGCTGGATTCCCTGGACGGGCGGTTCCAAAGCGCGTCGATCCAATACGGAAAACACCTATGGAATGTGCATACCATCTCCGATGGCTCCGGAGAGGCCGACCTGCGCTGGTATCGGTTGAAGACCAATGCCGCTTCGTCGGTGAAGAACACGGTAACCTTCAACTCATTCTATACGGATGGTTGCCTGTTCAATCCGTCCTTTGCAACGTCGTACAAGCCGTCCGCATTCATCTCTTCGTCGCATACGTCTCCGGCCCATAATGCGCAATTCTTCGTCTTTTATGGGACCAATGCGACGAACACGGGTTGGTTCTTTGATACTATCCAGACATCAGCGACCCAATTCGTGAATACCGGTCTTGGCACGACTTGCAATGCATCGCCGCGCGGATCCTGCCGTTGGGGTGATTACTCCTCCATGCAGATCGATCCGTCGACGGCGAATGGCCGCCGCGCCTGGGGTTGCAACGAACTGACCGACGGCACGACCCAATTCCTTTGGGAAGTGCGCTGCTCGCGCAACAAGCGCTAGCAGGTCCTGCCGGTTAGCGGGTCCGACCGACGGCTGGACCCAAATGCACACATCACTCGGCCCGGCGCGATAGTGCCGGGCCGTTCGATTAAAAGAAGGTATTCCTTCAGGTCGTTCGGCAGGACGGAAATTGGCGATAAGTATTGTGGCGCCAATCAATCAGATGAACACACAATTTGCACAATCACGCCTTAAATGTTCCAAGCAAGGACCAATTGGATATGGAAAATCAATTCATGTTTCGACCGGCATTGATTATCACCTCACTCCTTTTTTGCACCGCCGGTATCGATGCGGCGCAGTCCCAGTCCGCTCCGGTTCAGCAACAGGGGCAATCGGGCGGAGTTTACGAAATGCCGAAGAACAACGAAACAACGCCGACTGATCCAAACCAACCGGAAAGCTATACCGAAGCGCCGGGGCCGGGCATCCCGATGGGCGAGGATGCCTATCGGAAATTGAAGCAGAAGCAATCCGCGAATGCCGGCGGTGTCCTACCGACCGTTACGCCGCGTCCAGCACCGGGACGCTAGAGCATCGTTCGTTCCCGTGTGATCGGACAATGCTCCAGTCGCCGCAATTCCGCTTAAAATCGCCGTATGCCACGGGCTGATCCGTCCGCGCATTTGCCGCTGGACATAGGCGCCTGCTTGCAGGATAGAATTGTTCCCGCAGCCCGCTTCTCTTCAATGGATTCGGGCAGGATATGGGAGCGTGTGTAAACGATGTTGACCGGAAACTGGAGCTATCCCACCGCCATTCGCTTCGGCGCCGGATGCCTGTCGGACCTGGCTGGAGCCTGCCGCGAAATCGGCATCAGCCGACCGCTGCTCATCACCGATGCAGGCCTTGCCGCGCTGCCGCTGGTGACCGACACCGTCGCCGCTTTGCGGGATGCCGGCCTCCAGGCCGGCCTTTATCACGACGTCAAACCGAACCCGGTCGAGGCCAACATCATTGCCGGCGTGGAGGCCTATCGGGCCGGCGATCATGACGGGGTGATCGCCTTTGGCGGCGGCAGCGGGCTGGACGCGGCCAAGGTGATCGCCTTCATGCAGGGCCAGACCCGGCCGATCTGGGATTTCGAGGATATCGGCGACTGGTGGACCCGGGCCGACGGCGACGCCATCGCGCCGATCATCGCCGTGCCGACCACCGCGGGAACCGGATCGGAAGTCGGCCGCGCGGGCGTCATCACCGACGACGCGACCCACACCAAGAAGATCATCTTTCACCCGAACATGATGCCGAAAATAGTAATTGCCGATCCGGCGGCGACGGTCGGCTTGCCGCCGCTCCTGACCGCTGGAACGGGCATGGACGCGCTGATCCATTGCCTGGAGGCCTATTGTGCGCCCGGATATCATCCAATGGCCGAAGGCATCGCCGTGGAGGGCATTCGGCTGGCCAAGAACAATCTGGCGCGGGCCGTTGCCGACGGGACCGACATGGAGGCCCGCGCCCATATGCTGTCGGCGGCGATGATGGGAGCGACCGCCTTCCAAAAGGGGCTTGGCGGAATTCATTCCCTATCACATCCGGTAGGCGCCCTCTACGACACCCATCACGGGCTCACCAATGCGGTATTCATGCCCTATGTGCTGGTGGTCAACCGGCCGGCGATCGCGGAGAAAATCGAGCGGCTTGCTGCGTGGCTCGGCATCGAGGGCGGATTTGACGGATTTTTGGACTGGGTGCTGGACCTGCGCCAGACCATCGGCGTTCCCCATAGCATCGCCGAACTGGGGGTGGATGACGGCCAGGCGGCGCTGATTGCGCGCATGGCGGTCAAGGATCCGACGGCCGGCGGGAACCCGGTGCCGCTGACCGAGGACACCGCGCGCGACATTTTTGACCATGCTTATGCGGGGAATCTGATGCGCTGAGCGGTCTTCGCCTCTTGCCAGCGGGGCAGGTCGCCGGGTAAAGACGGGGCCGGGCCGACTGACCGGAGAGCAACGTCATGGTGGATTACGGTATCGCGCGCAGCACGATGGTGAACAACCAGTTGCGCACTTTTGACGTTTCCGACCGGGCGGTGCTTGCGGCCATGGGAGCGGTGCCCCGAGAGGCCTTCGTTCCGGCGGCCAAACGGCCGATCGCCTATCTCGACAGCAATCTGGAAGTGTCCGAGGCGACAGCCGATCGGCCGGCGCGCCACCTTTTGGCGCCAAGCACGATCGGCAGGTTGCTGCAGGCCGCTGAGATCCAATCCTCCGATATTGCGTTGGTGGTTGGCTGCACGACCGGTTATGTGGCGGCGGTCGTGGCGCAATTGGCTGATTCGGTGGTGGCGCTGGACTGCGATGCCGGTTTGGCGGACCAGGCGACGGAGACCCTGGTGGACCTGTCTGTCGACAATGCCGCCGTGGTCACGGGCGATTTGGACAAGGGCTGGCCGGAAGAGGGACCCTATGACGTGGTGGTGGTCGCCGGCGGCGTTGACACCGTCCCCGATGGGTTGCTGGAGCAGGTGCGCGACAAAGGACGATTGGCGGTTGTTGAGGGCCGCGGCGGCGCCGGGCAGGCGCTCATATACACCCGCACGGCGGGCGTTGTGAGTCCACGGTTCATCTTCAATGCCTCGGCGCCCATCCTGCCGGGTTTTGAGCGCCAAAACGCTTTCGAATTCTAGCCGGGCCGCCGTTTTTTCCCTGTTGCGCCGATGTCGCATCCGTATCAATTCGCAGGGTTTTCCACACGCATCCAATTGTGTTTGCGGGCCGCAGCCGTTAACACTCTGTTATTGATTCGGTTCTCGCGTGCGTAGCGTCCGACGCGTGATGTGTTGCATTTTGACCTCGGGGTGGTTGTGTGATCAGTCGCGCTTTTATCGGTACCGTGTTTTGTTTGGCTTGTTTGGCGTCTGGGTCCAGCCGGGCCGAGAGCTTGATGGAGGCGCTGGCCTCCGCCTATCAAAACAACCCGACGTTGAATGCCGCGCGTGCCTCGGTACGGGCGACCGACGAATTCGTGCCGCAGGCGCTCTCGGGATGGCGGCCGAATGTCTCGGCGTTCGCGGAACATGGACTGTCGGATAGCCGGGGCCGACGGGACAAAAAATCCAAGAGTGTCCCCACGGCGCGTTTTGGAACGACTACACACTCGACAACGCTCGGAATCGGTGCAGTTCAGCCACTTTATCGCGGCAACCGGACGGTCAATTCGACGAAGCGCGCCGAAGCTTCAGTGTTAGCGGCCCGCCAGAGCCTTCGGTCAACGACACAGACCGTATTGCTCGATGCGGCGATCGCTTTTATGGACGTGATACGCGATACGCAAATCGTCGGCTTGCGCAAGCAGGATCTGACATTCCTGAAGGAGCAGGTGCGTGCCGCGTCCGACCGGTTCGATGTGGGTGAGGGCACGCGGACCGACGTATCTCAGGC
Organism: Rhodobiaceae bacterium; assembly: GCA_965224185.1. Classification (GTDB taxonomy): domain Bacteria; phylum Pseudomonadota; class Alphaproteobacteria; order Rhizobiales. The sequence continues at coordinate 4,850,175 of OZ245042.1, forward strand.
CCGGGCGCGCGAGGCTCTGGCCGTATCCCAGCTTAATTTCGCCAAGGCCAATCTACAGGCCAGCCAGGCCGTCTATCTGCAGGTGATCGGACATCGGCCGAAAAAGCTGCGGGCCAGCTCGACCGTCGACCGGCTGGTGCCGAATTCCATGCGTGCGGCGATCGATATATCAGTAGCCGAACATCCGAATATTCTAGCGGCACAACACCAGGTCGACTCCGCGTCGTTCAATGTCAAGACAATTGAAGGCGAGTTGTTACCGACAGTCACCCTGGAGGGCAGCGCCAGCAGAAGCTGGAACCATACCGGACCGACCAGTTGGGCTAACAACGCCGAAATTATGGGCCGGGTGACCATTCCGCTCTACCAGGGCGGCCAGGTCTATTCCCGGGTGCGCCAGGCCAAGGAGGAACTTGGCGAGGCGCGGTTGGTCGTCGATGTCACCCGCGATCGGGTGCGCGCCTTCGTCATCGCGGCCTGGGGACAGTTGGAAGCCTCGGTGGCCTCCATTCTGGCGGCGCGGGCGCAGGTGCGCGCCTCGCAACTGGCCCTGGAAGGGGTGACCGAGGAGCAAAAGGTCGGCCAGCGCACCACGCTCGATGTGTTGAACCAGCAGAGCGAACTGATCAATGCCAGGATCAATCTGGCGACGGCGGAGCGCGACAAGGTCGTCGCCGCCTATGCCCTGGTCGCGGCGGCCGGAAGGCTGGACCCATCGCGGCTCGGACTAAACATCGTGCCTTACAATCCGGTCAAGCATTACAAAAAAGTTCGCGACAAATGGTTCGGATTACGGACGCCGGACGGGCGGTAATCGGGGATAATATCTGTCGAACATCATCTGCGGATTTCCGTTGTCGGACGGCTGCACGTATCATCAACCACCAAACACTGATTCGTTTTCGTTGCCGGGAAGACCGGGGATAGACGGAGCATCGGACGTCGGGGAACACGAATATGGCCGATACTGGTCAGGCCCAAGAGCCCTCCATGGAGGAAATCCTGGCGTCGATCCGCCGCATTATCAGCGATGAGGAAGGATCCGCCGAGGCCGGCGACGAGGCGCCCGAGGCCGATGCGGAGGCGCCCGAACCGGACATGGTCGGCGACGCAGATGCGGACATGTCTCAGGACGATCTGGACAAATTGTTCGACGCGGATCCTGTGGTCGAAGATGAACCGGCCGAAGATGACGGCGGCGACGACGTTCTGGAGTTGACCGAGGATCAGGTCGTCGACACGGTACCGCAAGACGATATCGATTTCGTCGAAGACGAGCCCGCCGAGACGCCGGAGGTGGACTTCAGCGAGGCCGAACGACCACCGGAACCGGCATTGCCGAATGTGCCGGAGCCCGGCACGGGAGAGGGCTTGCTGTCCCCGGGGCCGGATCTGGAAGTCGCGGCGGCGTTCAACAATTTGTCGACGACGCTGATCAGCCAAAATTCAAAAACGATTGAGGATATTGTTCGAGAGATGCTGCGGCCGATGCTACGCGATTGGCTGGACGACAATCTTCCGCCGCTCGTGGAGCGGCTGGTCCGCCAGGAAATTGAGCGCGTATCCCATCGCCGCGGTTAGGGCATTGTCAGTAATTTGCGTGGGCGGGTGCATCTTTGGTGATGCCAACCGCAATTGCCGGACGATGGAGGCCACGTTCCGTCGTCAATCCCGCCAAATTCGAGCGGGAAAAGACTGCCAGATTCTTGAGGGGAACGGCAGAAACTGAATTTTGAAGTCCTGGTGCCAAATCCAGCGCCAGGACTATTCTTTATGTGCCGCCTTCGCCGCCCGCTGCTGCAAAAGCTCTGTCAGCCAGTCCGGGTCCATTTCCGGGACCGAGGATAACAGCAGATCCGTGTAGTCATGATGGGGCGGGGTGAACATCTCGTCTTTCGGGCCGCTTTCCACCACTTCGCCCTGCAACATCACCACCACCTCATCTGAAATCGCCCGTACCGTGGCCAGGTCGTGGGTGATGAACATATAGGCCAGGCTCAGTTCCTCCCGGAGCCGGTAAAGCAGCTTCAGGATGCCTTCCGCGACCAACTGATCGAGGGCCGACGTGACTTCGTCGCAGATGATGAATTCCGGTTCGGCGGCAAGCGCCCGGGCGATGCAGATACGCTGTTTCTGGCCGCCGGATAACTCGCTCGGCAGGCGATCGATGAAGTCGTCCGGATCGAGTTCGATCTGCTCTAACAGCGCCCGGATACGGGCTTCCTTTTTCGCACCGCGCATGCCGAGATAAAATTCCAGCGGCCGGCCGATTATGTCACGGATCCGCTGCTTGGGATTCATGGCGGTGTCGGGCATCTGGTAGATCATCTGGATCTGCCGTAACTGATCCTTCGACCGCTGGCGGAAATCCGCGGGCAGGGGCTCGCCATTGTAAAGCACCCGCCCTTCTTTCGGGGGCAGCAATCCGGTGATCACCCGAGCTGCCGTACTCTTGCCGGAGCCGGATTCTCCGACCACCGCGACCGTCCGGCCCTTGTGAATGTCGAAGGATATGTCATGCAGCACCGGCACCGTGCCATAGGCGGCGGTCACATGATCGACGCGGATGACCGGCACGTCGCCTTCCGGCGCCAACGGCTTCTGCTCGGTGATGAAGCTACGCACCGCCCAAAGCGACTTGGTGTAGTCCTCCTTGGGATCGGACAACATGGTCCGGGTGTCGGAGGCCTCCACCAGGTTGCCATAGCGCAGGACCATGATCTTGTCGGCCATCTGGGCGACCACCGCCAGGTCGTGGGTGATATAGATCGCCGCGGTATCGAATTGCTCCACGATGTCGCGGATGGCGGCGAGCACCTCGATCTGGGTGGTCACATCGAGCGCCGTGGTCGGCTCGTCGAAAATGATCAGGTCCGGACGGCAGGACATGGCCATGGCCGTCATGGCACGCTGCAACTGGCCGCCGGAGACCTGATGCGGATAGCGGAAACCGATTTCGTCCGGATTGGGAAGCTGTAGCCGGCGATAGAGGTCGATGGCGTCTTCATTGGCTTCAGACGTCGACTTGATGCCGTGCTGAACCGGTGCTTCCGAATATTGCTCGATCAGCTTGTGCGCCGGGTTGAAGGCGGCCGCCGCCGATTGCGCCACATAGGCGATGCGGGCGCCACGCAACGCGCGCTTCTGCTCTTCCGGCGCGCTGACGAGTTCCATGCCGTCGAACATTACGGTGCCGGCGGAAATGCGGCAGCCGTCGCGGGTGAAGCCCATGGCCGCCAGGCCGATGGTCGACTTGCCGGCACCGGATTCGCCGATCAATCCAAGCACTTCGCCTTTCTTGAGATCGATATCCACGCCATGGACGATCTCCGACCAAACCTCGTCGGCGCGGCCCTCGATTTTCAGGCCGCGGATCTGAAGGAGGGTTTCGCCGTTATTGCCGTTTGCGTCAGTCATGGTCATTCCTTCAATCCGCTGGCTTTGTGCAGCATCCAGTCGACGACGAAATTGACGGCGACGGTGAGCAGGGCAATGGCCCCGGCCGGCAGCAGCGGCGTGATATCGCCGAAGGTGATCAGCGTGGCATTGTCGCGCACCATGGAACCCCAGTCGGCGGTCGGCGGCTGAATGCCGAGGCCGAGAAAGCTGAGCGCGGAGATAAACAGGAACACGAAGCAGAACCGAAGCCCGAATTCGGCGACCAGCGGCGGCATGGCGTTCGGCAGGATTTCATGGCGGATCAACCACCACAGGCCTTCACCGCGCAGCTTGGCAACCTCCACGAAATCCATCACCACGATGTTCATCGATACCGCCCGGGCCAGGCGAAAGACGCGGGTGGAATCGAGCACCGCGATGACCAGGATCAGCGACGTGACCGAGGTGCCCACAATGGTCAGGATCAGCAGGGCGAAGATCAGTTGCGGGATGGCCATCAGGATGTCGATGACCCGGCTTAGGATGTTGTCGGTCCAGCCGCCCACCGTTGACGCCAAAAGGCCCATCAGGCCGCCGAGCACGAAGGCCAGCAAGGTGGTGGCCAGGGCAATGCCGACAGTGTTGCGCGCGCCATAGATCAGGCGGGTATACATGTCGCGGCCGAGATTGTCGGTGCCCAATATGAAGTCGCCGCCCCAAGGCTCATATTCCGATCCCACCACCTGCGTTTCCGCATAGGGGGTTATGACCGGCGCGACCAGGGCCACGAACAGGTAGACGGCGATGACGACCATGCCGAACCAGGCGGTGGGCGGCGCGGTTTTCAGGAATTTCCAGGTATTGCCCATGACCGCCTACCTCGGATGCAGAAGTCGCGGATTGGAGATGATCGACAGGACATCCGCAAGCAGGTTCAAGATGATATAGGTGGCGGCGAAAATCAGGCTGGCGGCCTGGACCACGGTAATGTCGCGCTTTGATACCGAGTCCACCAGCAACTGGCCGAGGCCCGGATAGACGAAGACGACTTCGACGACCACGACCCCGACAACGAGATAGGCGAGGTTCAGGGCGACAACGTTGATGATCGGGGCGAGCGCGTTGGGCAGGGCGTGATGCACGATCACCCGCGACCGCTTGATCCCCTTCAGGCGCGCCATTTCGATATAGGGGCTCGCCAGGAGATTGATGATTGCCGCCCGGGTCATGCGCATCATATGGGCGACGACCACCAGCGTCAGCGTCAGGGCCGGCAGGAATGTGCGGTAGAGCATCTCGGTGAACGAGGTGTCCGGTGACACATTGGAGAGGCTCGGGAACCAGCCGGCGCGCACCGAGACGAACAGGATGAGGATATAGGCGACGAAAAATTCGGGGAAGGAGATCGACGACAGGGTGAAAATATTGATCAGGCGATCGAACAGAGAGTTGCGATAAAGCGCCGCCAGAATCCCCAATGCCAGGGCCAGCGGGACCGAGATAACCGCGGCGAACCCGGCCAGGAAAAGCGTGTTTACCAACCGCTCGCCGAGCAGTTCGGAGATCTCGCGATTGTTGGCCAGCGACTTGCCGAAATCGCCGGTCAGAATTCCGCCGAGCCAGTCGAAATAGCGATAGACCGCGGGCTGGTCCAGGCCAAGTTCCTTGCGGAACGCGGCCACGGTTTCCGGCGTTGCCGCCTGTCCGAGTATTTCCTGGGCGAGGTCGCCCGGCAGTAATTCGATGCCTAAAAAGATGATGACCGATACGACCCAAAGGGTCAGAAGGCCGAGCCCGAGCCTTTGGAGTACCAGCTTGAGAATGGGATGCATGATGTCGTCGGTGTGGGAACTGAAGAATAGGCACAGGCCGCGGCCGAGCCCGGTTTAGATATTATTGGACGCGCCTGCGACAGGTATTGGCGAGGGATCGCCGTGTCGCTTCCAAGATCGGAGTGCCGCAATCGACAGAACCGATTGGTTCGTCGTCCGCCCCCGATTCCGCAGCGCCGCCTTGGCCTGTGGTCATTGTCACCTCCCGTCCACCCGATTGTTTATTGTTATGTGTGATTGTGCCGCTGGCGCGCGGGGTGTCAATAGATGGCAGCAATAAAGGAGCCGGACGCCCGCCGGGTACCGAGATCCGTCAACGCCAGTGTGGCGGCGACCAGATCGGCGAATTGTTCGTGCGGACCTGGTATTGCCGCCCGCCGGTCATGCGGGCCGGTTGTCGTTCACGGCCAACAACTTACCGGCCGCGAAGTCGTTCTCCTGGAGGGCGTGAAGGATACCGACAAGGCATTCGTCGCGCTTGGTCACCAGATCGGCATTGGACAATCCGTCTGCCTGATCGTCGGACTGCTCGACCATGCGATCGATCAGGGCGTCGTCCAGGTCCGGCACGTCCGTGAGCTTGGTCCAGGGGAGTTTCAATGTCGGCGCGAAGTGCTGCAGGAAATGGCGCATGCCATCCTCGCCGCCGGCAAGCCGATAGGTGAGAAAGGTCCCCATTAGCGCCCACCGCAAGCCGGGTCCGTAGCGAATGGCGTCGTCGATCTCCTCCATGGTCGCGATTTCGTCCTTGACCAACCACAATGCCTCCCGCCATAGGGCTTCTTGCAGACGGTCCGAGATAAAGCCGTCAATTTCCTTGCATAGGCGCAGCGGGTACATGCCGATCCGGGAATAGAAGTCCCGGGCCTGGTCGACGGCGGCAGGGTCGGTTCTCTCGCCGGCACATAGTTCCACCAGAGGCAGCAAATAGACCGGGTTGAACGGATGGCCGACCAGGAAGCGCCCCGGCCGCGCCATATCGGCCTGCAGGCGGCTTGGCAGGAGTCCGGAGGTGGACGAGCAAATCAACGCATCCGGCCGGCAGTAATGATCGATTTCGGCAAAGATGTGGCGCTTAAGGTCCTCGTTCTCTGGGATGCTTTCTTGTATAAAATCGGCGTCTTCCACAGATTTTTTAATGTCATTTCTGAATTTGATGCTTCCCCGGTAATTCTGCTTGCTACGATAAAGACATTGAAGAGCTGGCTCTGCCGCATGCAATACCTTGCGAACACGGCGTTCAGCTTCGGGATGGGGATCGAAAACGGTAACATCGATACCGTGCCACATCATCCGGGCCGCCCAGCCACCACCAATGACGCCACCGCCGATCAGGGCGGCCTTTTTTATATTGTTCACAATACCCTCCGGCGCTCGTGCGTGTTGGTGTTCAATTTCTGTCGGACGGAAGATGCCCAATGCACGTTGCGTTCAATCGGGTTCAATATGAACACCTGAATGACCGTGTGGTTTGATTTCTAACTCCATTTTATCAGAGCATGCACTATCCGCGCCGGGTGAGGTTCAGCTTTTCGCGCACCGCGTCGGGGCCGAGAATGTTGACATTCATGGCGCCGAGAATGGAGACGGCGCGCTCGACCAATTGGCCGTTGGTCGCCAATTCGCCGCGTGTCAGGTAGATATTGTCTTCCAGTCCAACCCGCACATTGCCGCCGACCATCGGCGCCAGCGCCACATAAGGCAGTTGGTTGCGGCCGATGGAAAATGCCGAAAAGATGCTGTTTTCCGGTAACTGATTGACCATGGCGAGCAGGGTGCCCGGATCATCGGGCGCACCATAGGGAATGCCCATGCAAAGCTGGATGAGCGCCGGATCGTCGATCAGGCCTTCGGCGATCATCCGCTTGACGAAGACCAGATGACCGGTATCGAACACCTCCAGTTCCGGACGCACGCCGAGCGCCTGAACCTGGCGCGCCAGGTCCCGCAGCATGTTCGGCGTGTTGGTCATGATGTAGTCACCTTCGCCGAAATTCATGCTGCCGCAATCGATGGTGCAAATATCGGGCAATAGCTCGCGCACGTAATTCAGGCGCTCGCTGGCCGGTGCAAGGTCGGTCCCTTCAGGATCAAGGGGCAGGGGTGCCTCGACCGGCCCGACCACCACGTCGCCACCCATGCCGGCCGTGCAATTCAAAATGAGATCGGGATCGACCTCTCGAATACGCCCCACCACTTCGCGGAACAGATCCGGATCGCGCGCCGGCGCTCCTGTTTCGGGATTACGCACATGCAGATGGGCGATCGCCGCGCCGGCCTTGCCGGCCTCGATGGCCGCTTCCGCGATCTGCTTCGGCGTTATGGGAACTTTGTCGCTCTTGCCGACCGTATCGCCGGAGCCGGTCACCGCGCAGGTGATGAAAACGTCCCAATTCATGTGTCTCTCCAAGTCGCTCGCTCGGCAGACTAGTCTCAACGGGGCGCGCGGAATTGGCAATACTCGACGGATATTGGACGGGAAACGGCATTTGAGCCATCGCCATAATCGGCCGTCGCGTCTGCGTGGTTAGTTTTGACTGATCATGGCAACCATCCCGTCAATCTCCGAGCGGCCGGGAAAACTGGTCTGGGCGCCGAATGTCGTGCAGGCGAGGGCGCCTGCGGCCGTGGCGTAGAGGAGGGCGCTTTCCAGGTCCTTCCCTTCGCTGAGCACGGTCGCCAGCACACCACTAAAAGTATCGCCGGCACCGGTCGTATCGACGGGCGTGATGGATGGCGCCGGCACGCTGACTGTTTCGCCGCTTCTCCCGGCAATAGCGCCTTTGTCGCCCAATGTGATGATGATCGTGGATCCGAGGCGTTTCGACACTTGCGATGCTGCGTCGGCCGGTCCATTGGTTTCCAAGGCCAAGTGATCGGCGAGCATCGAGGCCTCTAACGCATTCATGATCAACAAGTCGAAGATCTGGAGAGCGGTGTCCTCGATCGGCCGGAATGGGGCCAGCGACAGGATGGTTCGGCCACCGACGGCCGCGACGCGCGTCGCCACCGACAGAGTTTCGCTGAGCGGAACTTCGAGTTGAAACAGGGCGATGTCGTCGATATCGAAGGAAACGTCCGCCAAGACGGCCGCGCTCGCCGACATATTGGCGCCCGACGCAACCGTGATCGCGTTTTCGCCAGCCTCATCGACGCAGATCGTGGCCAGGCCGGTCTTGCCCGGCAGCCGGGCGACGTGGTCAAGATCCACGCCCTCGGCCCGCAGCAGGCGCAGGGCCGGTTCGGCGAACAGGTCATCGCCGACGGCGCCGGCAAGGCGGGTCCGCGCACCGGCACGACGCGCCGCCAGCGCCTGATTGGCGCCCTTGCCGCCCGGAACGAGGTCGTAATTCGACCCGAGGACGGTTTCGCCGGGCCGAGGAATGGTCGCGACCTTGGTCACAAGGTCGATGTTGACGGAACCGAAGACGGTAATCAATTGACGATCCCCCGGGGAAGCGGCGCCTCGACATCGGCGACAATCCAGAATCAGCTACAGTCATAGCAAAAGTGCACCATGATGCCTAAACGCCGGAGGTTGACGGCATGAGCACGGTCTATTGCGTGGGCATTGCCGTTGAGGACCTGATTTTTCAGGTCGATCATTTGCCCGATCGGCCGGAAGAAAAATACCACGCCCGCGATTTCCAAATGGTCGGCGGCGGGTGCGCGGCGACGGCGGCGGTGGCGATCGTCAAACTGGGCGGTAAGGCCCGGCTTGCCGCCCGCGTCGGCGATGACCCGATCGGCGACATGATCAGACAGGAACTTGCGGATTATGGGGTCGGCGTTTCCAGGATGCGTACCTATCCGGGTCACCGGTCGTCAGTATCCTCCGTTTATGTCGACGCGGCCGGCGAGCGGTTGATCGTCAATTTTCGGGACACGACCCTGCCGGTATCCGGGTCATGGCTGGACGATCCCCTGGACCCGGACATTGCCGCCGTGCTCGCCGACAGCCGTTGGCCGCAGGGCGCGGAGGCCGCGTTCGCGCGCGCCCGCAAGGCCGGCATACCGGCGGTGCTCGATGCCGACAGTGCCATGGACGGCGATACGTTGATCGGCGCGGCAACCCATGTGGCGTTTTCCGCTCATGGGCTGCAGATGCACGCGCAGACCGATGACCTGGATGCGGCTCTTTTCGAGATGCGCGGTCGAACCGATGCATGGCTTTGCGTCACCAATGGCTCAGGACCGGTGCAGGTGGATGATGGCGCAAACCGCTGGCGGATACCTGTCCGGCCGGTGCAGGCCGTCGATACGCTGGGCGCCGGCGATGTGTGGCACGGCGCGTTCGCCTTGATCCTGGCCGAAGGCGGTTCGGAGCGTGATGCGGTGGAATTCGCAAGTGCTTCCGCCAGCCTGAAATGCACACGATTTGGCGGGCGGAAGGGCACACCGACACGAGAGGAAACCTTGCGCTTTCTCCATCGGCGTGGTCCGGGTTCAATTCTGTGATCCGGGTCGGCCTTGATCACCATGGCCGCCAACGGCAATCGCTCTAGCTTTTCAGACATGGAAACGAATGATGGTGGCCCCATGTTCTGGAATACGCCGAATTGCCGTCCAAACAGGGATAAGTGTCATTGGCGCGGATGCCGGCGGGGCTTTGCCGCCGCGCGCGCTGTCCTGGCTCTGTCTGCCCTGATCGTCCTATTGGCAATAACCGCCATTCCCAAGCCGGCGATAGCCTTGCAGTCGGTTTATGATGCGGTTCAGGCCGATGTTGAAGAAACGTTCACCGGCGACTTCGACGCCCTTGTCGAACGCCGGTATATCCGCGTCTTGGTGCCATATTCCCGCACGTTCTTCTTTTTGGACCGCGGCCGGGCGCGGGGGATCGTCCCTGATTTTCTGGTCGAGTTCGAAAAACTCCTGCGCAAGCGCATCGGCAAGGCTGGCAAGGACTTCCATGTGGTGATCGTCCCGACGCCGCGGGCGGAACTGATTGAGCGCCTGGCCGACGGCCGTGGCGATATCGCCATCGGCAATCTGACGATCACCGACCGGCGGATGAAATTGGTCGACTTCTCCGATCCGACCATAAAGGACGTCAAGGAGGTGGTGGTCACGGCGAAAACGGCGCCGGGCCTGTCCTCGGCCGAAGACCTGGCCGGCGGCACGGTCCACGTGCGCCCGTCGAGCAGCTACTATGACAGCCTGCTGGCGCTGAACGAAAAACTGAAATCCGCCGGCGCCGAGCCAATCACCCTCGTTGCGGCGGATGAACGCCTGGAAGATGAAGACCTGATGGAACTGGTCGGCGCCGGCAGCATTCCGGCCATCGTGGTCGACGATCACAAGGCCCGGTTCTGGTCGCAGATATTGGAAACGATCGCGATCCACGAAAATGCCGCCGTGGCGACCGGCGGCAAGATCGCCTGGGCGGTGCGCAAGACTGCGCCGAAACTGAAGGAGGTAGTCAATGGCTTCATCAAGCAGGCGGCGGTCGGAACGTCCTTGGGCAATCAGATCTTCCGGCGCTATTTGAAATCCCGGAAACTGATCGAAAACGCCGCCAGGGCGAATGACGCCAAAAAGCTGAATGCGATCATCGATCACATCCGAAACTATGCCAAGAAATACGGCTTCAACTGGCTGATGGTCGCAGCCGTCGCCTATCAGGAATCCGGGCTCGATCAATCCAGGCGCAGCCGTGTCGGCGCGGTCGGCGTCATGCAGGTCATGCCGAAAACCGCCAGCGATCCCAACGTGAACATCAAGAATATCCGGGACACGGAGGCCAATATTCACGCCGGCGTGAAATATTTCCGTTTCATCGCCGACACCTACTTCCCGGACCTGAAGGACAAGCCGATGGAGCAGTTCTTCTTCATGCTTGCCGCCTATAATGCGGGGCCAAATCGAGTGAAGCGGCTGCGCGAACTGGCGAAGAAGCGAAAACTCGATCCCAATCAATGGTTCGACAATGTGGAATGGCTGGTGCGCGACAAGGTCGGTCGGGAACCGGTGATCTATGTATCGAACATATATAAGTACTTCGTCGTCTATCGAGGGCTCTACGAGGCCGGCGCGATAACCGACGATTAAGGCAAAAGGTGCAGATTGTTCGTCGAGATGGCTTGCGGCGACCGCCGCGAACGGATATGTACGCCTCCGCATGCACCACCATGCCGCGCCGTTAGCTCAGTTGGTAGAGCATCCGACTTTTAATCGGACGGTCGAAGGTTCGAATCCTTCACGGCGCACCAATCATTTCAATGGTTTAGCGTGATTTCTTCTGATTTTAGTTCCGCTACCGCGTTCCCAATGAACAATTCCCATGCTGCTGCCTGGATTGGTGTTTTTCACCGGTTGCAGTATTCGGTTTTGCAAGGATTGTTGGTTTTGACGGTTGGTTTCTTGCGTTTTTGGGTTCGTTTTTGTGAGCGAATATGATTCCCTGGTCGTTGTGATTTTGGGGGATTTCGATGCGCCCGAAGAAGCCGAAGACAACCGACCACGGCGACCTTTTCAAAGCCCGTCTCGATCAGATCATCAACATGAAGCACGAACTGGTTCTGTTGGCTGACCGGGTCGATTGGGACTGGATCGACGAAGAACTGGCGCCGTTTTTCTCCGACTGGGGCCGGCCGGGGGAACCGGTCCGGTTCATGATCGGCATGTTCCTGTTGAAGGCCACCTACGGCTTGTCGGATGAACAAGTCTGGGAACGCTGGGTGCACGATCCGTATTTTCAGTACTTTACCGGCGAGGCATTCTTCCAGCATGAACTCAGGCACGAGCGCTCAGGCATGAGCCATTGGCGCAAGCGCATCGGTGACAAGCTGGATATTCTGCTCGCCGAGACGTTGCGCATTGCCCACGATGTCGGCGCTCTGAAGAAGAGCGACCTGGCGCGGGTGACCGTTGACACCACCGTGCAGCCGAAGGCAATCACCTTCCCGACCGACGCCAAGCTCATGCTGGTGGCGATCGAGCAGTTGAACCGGCTTGCCAAGGCGCATGGGGTCGAGGTGCGCCAGTCCTATCTTCGGGTCGCCAAAAAGGCCGCAATCATGGCCGGACGCTATGCCCATGCCAAGCAGTTCAAGCGCCACAACCGGCAGCTCAAGTTCCTGCGCACCCGGCTCGGGCGGCTGATCCGCGATATCCGTCGCAAAACCGAAGCGCACGAGGATCTGAGAACCGTCTTCGCCTTGCCGCTGTCAAAGGCCGACCAGATCCGAGGACAGAAGCAGCGCCAGCGGGGCTGGAAGCTCTATTCATGGCATGCGCCGGAGACCGAGTGCATCGGCAAAGGCAAGGCGCACAAGCCGTACGAATTTGGCTGCAAGGTCTCAATCACCACCACCAACAGGCGCTGCAAGGGCGGCCAGTTCATCCTTCATGCCAAGGCGTTCCATGGAAACCCATATGACGGCCATACCTTGGGGAATGTGATCGAAGAGACCCAGACACTGACCGGCAGGGAAATCGAACGGGTCTACGTCGATAAAGGGTATCGAGGCCACGACGCACCGCATCCGCGCCGGGTCTTCAGATCCGGACAAAAACGCGGCGTCCATGGCCAGATCAAACGCGAACTCAGACGGCGATCCGCTGTCGAGGCCGTCATTGGCCATTGCAAGACCGACGGCCATCTGGGACGCAACTACTTGCATGGCCGTCTCGGGGATCGCATCAACGCCATAATGAGCGCCGTCGGATACAACATCCGACGCATCCTCAAATGGCTGAGGATACTCTTAAGCAAAATCATCAACGACATCCTGGCAGCAATCGCCGGTCAATCAGCCCTCAAAGCCGCTTCTTAACGCTCGACACACTACCTCCCCATGGCACTGCCGGAGGGCGCTCAGTTCCTTAGTCCGAGTTTTCCAAGCTAACGAGTCCCCTGTGAAGAATTCCCATGCTGCTGCCTGGATTGGTGTTTTTCACCGGTTGCAGTATTCGGTTTTGCAAGGATTGTTGGTTTTGACGGTCGGTTTCTTGCGTTTTTGGGTTCGTTTTTGTGAGCGAATATGATTCCCTGGTCGTTGTGATTTTGGGGGATTTCGATGCGCCCGAAGAAGCCGAAGACAACCGACCACGGCGACCTTTTCAAAGCCCGTCTCGATCAGATCATCAACATGAAGCACGAACTGGTTCTGCTGGCTGACCGGGTCGATTGGGACTGGATCGACGAAGAACTGGCGCCGTTTTTCTCCGACTGGGGCCGGCCGGGGGAACCGGTCCGGTTCATGATCGGCATGTTCCTGTTGAAGGCCACCTACGGCTTGTCGGATGAACAAGTCTGGGAACGCTGGGTGCACGATCCGTATTTTCAGTACTTTACCGGCGAGGCATTCTTCCAGCATGAACTCAGGCACGAGCGCTCAGGCATGAGCCATTGGCGCAAGCGCATCGGTGACAAGCTGGATATTCTGCTCGCCGAGACGTTGCGCATTGCCCACGATGTCGGCGCTCTGAAGAAGAGCGACCTGGCGCGGGTGACCGTTGACACCACCGTGCAGCCGAAGGCAATCACCTTCCCGACCGACGCCAAGCTCATGCTGGTGGCGATCGAGCAGTTGAACCGGCTTGCCAAGGCGCATGGGGTCGAGGTGCGCCAGTCCTATCTTCGGGTCGCCAAAAAGGCCGCAATCATGGCCGGACGCTATGCCCATGCCAAGCAGTTCAAGCGCCACAACCGGCAGCTCAAGTTCCTGCGCACCCGGCTCGGGCGGCTGATCCGCGATATCCGTCGCAAAACCGAAGCGCACGAGGATCTGAGAACCGTCTTCGCCTTGCCGCTGTCAAAGGCCGACCAGATCCGAGGACAGAAGCAGCGCCAGCGGGGCTGGAAGCTCTATTCATGGCATGCGCCGGAGACCGAGTGCATCGGCAAAGGCAAGGCGCACAAGCCGTACGAATTTGGCTGCAAGGTCTCAATCACCACCACCAACAGGCGCTGCAAGGGCGGCCAGTTCATCCTGCATGCCAAAGCGTTCCATGGAAACCCATATGATGGGCATACCTTAAGAAGTGTGATCGAAGAGACCCAGACACTGACCGGCAGGGAAATCGAACGGGTCTACGTCGATAAAGGGTATCGAGGCCACGACGCACCGCATCCGCGCCGGGTCTTCAGATCCGGACAAAAACGCGGCGTCCATGGCCAGATCAAACGGGAGCTCAGACGACGATCCGCGGTCGAGGCCGTCATTGGCCATTGCAAGACCGACGGCCATCTGGGACGCAACTACTTGCATGGCCGTCTCGGGGATCGCATCAACGCCATAATGAGCGCCGTCGGATACAACATCCGACGCATCCTCAAATGGCTGAGGATACTCTTAAGCAAAATCATCAACGACATCCTGGCAGCAATCGCCGGTCAATCAGCCCTCAAAGCCGCTTCTTAACGCTCGACACACTACCTCCCCATGGCACTGCCGGAGGGCGCTCAGTTCCTTAGTCCGAGTTTTCCAAGCTAACGAACCAGTATGCCCATTTTAGGTTGGCTCCGGCATTTGACTGGTTTGCAGCCGGCTGCCTTCCAGGACCGTTATCTCGCGTTGCGGGAACGGGATCGTAATATCGTGTTTACGAAATACGTCCCATAGCGCCAGAAATACATTCCCCCGAATATTGGTCAGCCCAAGAGCCGGATCAGAGATCCAGAACCTTAAAACGTAGTCAACCGAACTGTCACCGAAGCCCACAATGTGGCATACGGGCGGCTTGTGCGATAAAACCCTGTTAACGGAGGCTGCGGCCTCGATAGCTAAGGCGCGCACTTGGTGTGGATCGGCGCTATAGGCTGTCCCGAAATTGACATCGAGGCGCACGAATTCATCAGAATAAGACCAGTTAACAACCTGCCCGGTGATCAGGTCTTCATTCGGGATCAGAAACTCCCGACCATCCCGAGTAACGACAGAGACATACCGGGCACTCAGCGAATCGATCCAGCCGAACGTATCGCCAAGGGAAATCACGTCACCCGGCTTGATTGATTTGTCCAGGAGGATGATCACGCCGGAGACCAGGTTTGAAACCACTTTCTGAAGGCCGAAGCCTATACCGACGCCAATCGCACCGGACAGCACAGCCAAACCCGTCAGGTCGAATCCCACTGCCTTGAGGCCGATGAAAAATGCCGCTGAATACAAGACGATCTGAAGGGCCTTTATCGCAAGCTCCTGCATCGACGGCGAGATATTGGTACTGGCACGTAGACGATGGGCGGTTGTTCCAGCGATCAGCCGAGCAGAAGTAAGCAGCAGCCCCGTGACAACCAATGCCTTCAGAATTGTCAGGACCGACAGTCGGAAGCTGCCGAATTCGATCGCTAGGTTGTCAAGGAAAACCGTCACCTCGTCGTGTAGCCCGAGATAATAAACCGTAGCAAAGATCGATGTGGTCCAGATAATAATCCGGCGAAGGAACGCATTCCGCACGATTTGCGCTGCGATACGGATAACGATCCAGGCTGTCGCAATCGTTGCGATCAAAACCAGCAAATATCGCCGGGACGGAAATCTGTAGATCTCAGCAAACCCGGCCGCAGCGAACCAAAGGTATAGCGAAAAAAAGATCAGCGTGAACCGACGGTGCACGACCAGCAGCCAGCGCAACTGCCATTTGGGCCGACCTTCCAAACTGCGCATCCACGACTCGAACCGCGGACCAATCCACCGATTGGTCAGCCAACCCAGCGCCAGGCATCCGATAGCAACAAATAGCTGCATCAGGCCGGGCGGCCGAATGAGGGAAAAAGCGATGGTCTGGATTGATGTCCAGACCGGGATCAGGCTCTCAAGCAGGTCGTTCAGGGTGTTTTCCAAACGTGTCCTCCACTTGACGATACTATCAAGATCATTTCTGCTGTTCCAAAATCTAGCAGATGGAGATTATGACCAGGGAGACGCATAATACCAGGGTCGGCCAGGTCTAACTCATTTGTGAATTTGCAAATTGGATTTGGTGTGATTGCTGTTTGGCATAGGCGGTTACGCCGATGCCAGCAGCACTGAAGGTTCGCAGCGATCACACGACCGCGGAATTACGCAAGCTCTCCAGAAACACCCCCTGCAACCGCCGGAGCGGCCGGCTTTTTGTCGATCGCGGTATGCCTGTGCACCGAGCGGGTCTATGTCGAACGCCCGATATTCGACGCCTTTGTCAGCCGGCCAAAAGTTGCTGCCCAGTCGTTGCGACCCGGACGGCCCGAAGAGGAGGGTACCAGCCTGGATCCGCTCATCAGTCGGGAACATCGCGAAAAGGTCTTGCGATACTTTGAGATTGCCCGGGAGGACGGCGCCACGGTCGTCACCGGTAGCGCTGTTCCCGAACTCGGGGATGACCTCGCCGGTGGCGCCTGGTTCGAGCCGACGATCTGGACAGGTTTTCCGGAGGACAGCCGCGTGGTCCGCAAGGAGATTTTCGGACCCTGCTGCCACATCCAGCCCTTTGACAACGAAGTCGAAGCCGTGCGTTAGGCAAACGATACCCCCGTACGGTCTCGCATCGGTCATCTGGACTGAGAATCTATCGCGTGGCCCATCGGGTCGCCCCCTTGCTCAATACGGGCATTGTCTGGGTCAATACCTGGAATTTGCGCGACCTGCGCACACCGTTCAGTGGTCCCAAGCAGTCTGACAGAGGTCGTGAGGGCGGACTTTATTCGCTTGAGTTCTACACAGAGCTCACCAACATCTGTATCGAGATAAAGCGCCACGGTATCCCCGTCGGCCCGGCGATGACCGATCGTAGTTCTAAACCGCCACGGTACATCTCCCACCAAAAGTGGGTGCCTACAATGTGCCTGCTGCTTTTGGTGGAATTATCAGTCGAATATTATTAGCTAAGTCATTGAATTTGCTTGGCTGGGGAACCTGGATTCGAACCAGGACCGACGGAGTCAGAGTCCGCTGTTCTACCGTTAAACTATTCCCCAAATACGCCGCTACGATCCGTCCGAAAATCCCGGTACTGAATGCGGACGGGCTTGTGGTGTTGCCCGGCGCCCTGTTTATGTCCGGATCCCATGACTGTCAACCGAGGGCGCCCGGCGGGTTATCGGGTTGGATAACCGGCTTGCCCGGCAGTCCATTGCTGTTACACTCGACGGTAACTTGGAATTTGGGGCGCCGTGTCGGCTTTCGCCGCATGGCGTCCGGAAGGTCATCTTGTGGACGACACGGACAGGGGCCGACCATCGGGCGGCCATAAAGGGTCCGGAGAGCCCACCGGGTTGGCCGGTCGCAAGCATGATCGCGCATTCGTCGGTAGAGGCGCCGACAGGTTGGCGCATGGCGATCGGCCGTCCGACAATCCGCCTATGCCGGCTACGCCGTCCAACCGACAGGCAGGGCCGGAGGGCGGTGTTGAAGGGGGTGCGATCCGGAATGCAGAGGGCTCCGCTCCGGCGGCGGCCGGCACATATGTGCGTAAATCCACCCGGAGCGGTGGCAGGTCGCGGAGCAACGTCGATGGCAGTCGACCGGCCCGCTACGCCGCTCTGGATCTTGGTACCAATAATTGCCGGTTGTTGATCGCCGAACCGCGGCGCCGCGGCTTCCGTGTGATCGACGCGTTTTCACGCATCATCCGCCTGGGCGAGGGGCTCAGCCTGACCGGCGCTTTGTCCGACGACGCCATAGAGCGGGCGGTGGAGGCGCTCGATATCTGCCGCATGAAGCTGGAAGACCGCGGGGTCGCGCGCCAGCGGCTGATCGCCACCGAGGCATGCCGGTCGGCGGATAACGGGCAGATATTCCTCTCCCGCGTTCTGAGCGAAACCGGACTGGAATTGTCGATCGTCGACCGCAAAACGGAGGCCCGCCTGGCAGTCGCCGGATGCGCCACCCTGGTGGAGCCGGAGGCGGATGGGGTGATCCTGTTCGATATCGGCGGCGGATCGTCCGAAATCGTCTGGCTCGATTTGCGGCGCCGGCCGCATACGCGGCCAAGTTCGCTCATGCGCTGCATTCGTTCCTGGGCCTCGCTGCCGGTCGGCGTTGTCTCCCTGTCAGAGCGCCATGGGGGCGTGGAGGTGTCGCCCGCCATCTTTGAGAATATGGTCGAGGACGTATCGGGCATGCTGGACGGCATGGCCGATGAGGACGCCCTGCGGAAATCGATCGCCCACGGCCGGGTGCATATGCTCGGCACGTCGGGCACGGTGACGACGCTCGCCGGCGTGCATCTCGGTCTTGAGCGCTACGACCGGCGCCGGGTCGACGGGACCTGGATGAGCGACGATGATGTCGGCGCCATGATCCGCACATTGTGTTCCATGACCTACGAGCAGCGTGTTGCCAATCCCTGTATCGGCGCCGATCGTGCGGACCTGGTGCTGGCCGGCTGCGCCATCCTGGAGGCCATGCGCCGGCGCTGGCCATGCGACCGGCTGCGGGTGGCCGATCGCGGCCTGCGCGAGGGTATGCTGGTGGAAATGATGCTGGAGGACCGTGTGTGGTCGCGGCGCGGACGCTCGCATCGGCGGTCTCGCCGGTCGGCTCTAAAACCTTCCGGAAGCAACGGCCATGGCTAGGCAGGGTCGAGGCTCCGGATCGTCGCGGGCATTGAAGGTGCGGGTGAAAACCGCCAAAAAGCGCAAAACATCGTCGACCCGCTGGCTGCAGCGGCAGCTCAACGACCCCTATGTGCGCCGTGCCAGGGCGGAGGGGTACAATTCCCGCGCCGCCTATAAACTTATCGAAATCGACGACAAATACGGCCTGCTAAAGCCGGGCATGCGGGTCGTCGATCTTGGCGCCGCTCCGGGCGGATGGAGCCAGGTGGCGGCGCAAAGGGTCAAGTCGGAAGCCGGCGAACCGCGGGTGGTGGCCATCGATTATCTGGACTTCGATCCGATTGCCGGCGTGCATTCCATAGTCGGCGATTTCCTGGACGACGGGGCGCTGGAGGCGCTGGCCGCAGCCCTGGGCGGCCATCCGGCCGATTTCGTCATGTCGGACATGGCGGCGCCGGCGACCGGTCATCGCAAGACCGATCATCTGAGGATCATGCATCTTGCCGAAGTCGCCGGCGACTTCGCGCGGCAGGTATTGGCGCCTGGCGGACATTTCCTTGCCAAGGTGCTGCGTGGCGGTACGGAGGGCGACTTGTTGGTCGACCTGAAGCGGGATTTCGACACCGTTCGGCATATCAAGCCGAAGGCCAGCCGCCAGGATTCGGCGGAACTATACGTGTTGGCAAGCGGATTTCGGCCGGTCCCGAAGATTGAGAATACCGAGCCGGATTAGGGGGATCGGGCGTATGCCGCCGCGCAACCAACCGGCACGCGGTCCTGCATTCGCTACTTGCGGATGACAATGCGGGTATTGCGGGCGCCGTATTTCCTGATCAGGCTGTAAAACCGGGCGGCGTTTTTGGGGTGCAGCCGAATGCATCCATGGGAGGCCGGTCTGCCGAGGCTCTTGACGTAATTGGTGCCGTGAATGGCATAGCCGTGATAGAAGAACACGGAATGAGGCATCGGCGAATTGTTGTATTTGCGCGAGAAGTAACGCTTATACATACGCTGTGGCCGGTAGCGGCCGGTCGGCGTTCGGTAGCCACGCCGGGCGGTCGAAACCTTCCAGCTATTGGTTCTCACACCATTGCGGTAGAGATAGAGGCGCTGATCGGACAGATCGATCTTGGCGACCAGTTTGGCGCCGTGGCTTTGAACGCCTGTCGGGAACAAAAGACCGATAGCGACTAGAGCGTAAAATACCGAACGCATCGAACATCAACTCCAACAACAAGAACGCGACACAATCTGCAACGCGGCCGCGTTATCCGGTCAGCCTATCGAAGCTAACCGCCAGGTCAAACCTTTGGACGCACAAGTTTGTGTGAACCGTTTCATCAGCAGCCGGAACTCAAAATCCTGGTTACAATCCGGCGCGCGTGGCGCAACGCACGCAGTGGGTGGCCGCCGGATCGATTTCCAGGCGTTTGATCGGGATTTCATCGCCGCAATCGACACAGTAGCCGTATTCATCCTCGTCAATGCGCCGCAGGGCCGCTTCGATCCGGGCCAGATCATGCAGCCTGCGGCGTTCGGATTCCTGCGCCATCGCCTGCATCTGCAAGGCATCCATGCGCGACAGCCGCCCGACGCTCTGCTGATCGAGCGTGACCGGATCGCGATCCTCGGCCGTCAGGGTCGACAAGTCGCGCAATTCGCTGCGCCGCCTGAGCAGAATATCTTTGGCAGATTGCGATTCGCTTGCCATTGAATGCCCCACAATGATACCCGTCGCAACTACTGCCACGCCACGCGCCGGGACTGGCTGGCGCCACGATCAATCCTTGTGCCGCCCGGTTCCAACTGGTATTCCGGTGTCGATAGCGTGCGATGCGTGGTTGACATTGTCAAACCATTGCCGCAAATGCCTGGAAATGTGGTGCTTTCACCAAGCTAGGCTGCCGATGCACGGCCGATTTGGTCGCTTGCATCAATCCAATAGACCAAACGGAACTGTTTTCAATTAAGAACGGGTCAGTATGTCGGACAGCGATTTTATCCGCGAAGTCGATGAGGAAATGCGTCGCGATCAGCTCAAGAAGCTGTGGGATCGGTTTGGCATCTACATCATTGGCGCCGCCGTTCTGATCGTGGCGGTCACCGCGGGCTATCGCGGCTGGCAGGCATGGCAGGAATCCCAGTCGCGCGCGGCCGGCGACAAATATACCGCGGCCATCAATCTGGCCCTGGAAGACAAGCATGAGGAGGCGGCCACGGCCTTGCTGGCCTTGACTGCCGATACGACCGGCGGTTACCCGGTGCTCGCCCGGATTCGCGCGGCAACCGAAACAGCCGCCGCCGGCGACGTGAAGGGCGCGGTCACGGCATTTGAATCGATTGCCAATGACAGCTCGGTCGATCAGCTCTACCGGGATCTAGCCACGATCCGCTCCGGCTATCTTGCGGTGGACGACGCCCCGCTTGACGAAATCACCAGGAAAGTCGAACCTTTGGCCGGCGCGGGCGGCACATGGCGCCATTCGGCCCGCGAAATCATGGGCCTGGCGACCTGGAAGGCGGAAGATTATGGCGCGGCGGAAAAGTGGTTCGACCGCATTGCCAATGATACGGAAGCGCCGGCAACGGTGAAAAGCCGCGCTCAAATGTTATTGTCGCTGATCCGCGCGCATCTGCCCGCCAAGGGCGATGCCGAGCCGGCCGACGAAGGGGCGACCAATTGATGCCGATGACCCGTAACACCACCCCCGCGATAATCGCGACCAGTCTCGCGGCAATTCTTCTGGCCGGCTGCGAATCGGCGATGGATTCTTTGGGGTCGCTCAATCCGTTTGCCGAAGAAGAGACCATCCTGCCAGGCGAACGCAAATCCATTGCGACCAACGTCGATCCGGCGGGCAATCCGCTTATGGAACGCCGAACCGTGGGCGTCCCCCAGGCCCGCGCGGTCGCCGACTGGTCGCAGCCGGGTGGCAATGCGGCCAACAATCCGGGCAATGTGGCGCTCTCCGGCGGCACCGGATCGCGTAGCTGGCGGGCGAAAATCCCGTCGCAAAGCGGCGGCGGATTCGCCGATTTCAGCAACGAGGACCTGCGGGTTACGGCGCGGCCGATCATCTATCAGGGCAGGGCCGTCGTTTATGACCCGTCCGGATATGTCGCGTCCTATTCGGTATCCAGCGGCGGTCGTGCATGGTCGGTCAACCTGCATCCGCAGGACGAAGATGAAATGGCACCGGGCGGCGGCGTGGCGGCCGACCAGGGCACGATCTTCGCGTCCACCGGATACGGCGCGGTCACGGCCCTGTCCGTATCCAATGGCGGCAAGGTCTGGTCGGTGGACTTGGAGGCGCCGGCCCGCAGCGCGCCCACCGCGACCGGCGGAAAAGTCTATGTGGTGACCCAGACCAATGTGGTCGTTGCGCTCAACCAGACCGATGGCAGCGAAGTATGGACCTATCGCGGCATTCCTGAATCGGCCGGGATCCTTTCCGCCGCGTCACCCGCCGTATCAGGCAACACCCTAGTCGTGCCTTATTCATCCGGCGAGATCGTCGCGCTGGACGCGCAAACCGGCGAGGCGCGCTGGGCCGATGCGGTGAGCCGGTCCTATCGCACGCTCGCGGTGTCCGGATTGAGCGATATCGCCGCCAGTCCGGTGATCGATGGTGGCACGGTTTTCGCCACCGGTGTTGCCGGGCGCACGATTGCCGTCGGCCTCGGCAAGGGCAACCGGCTCTGGGAGCAGAATGTCGGTAGCGCCCATACACCGGTTGTGACCCCTTCGGCGGTCTACATCGTCGATCTCAGCGATCGCGTTGTGGCGATGGACCGCAAGTCCGGTACCGTCATGTGGGCAACCCAGTTACCTGTGGTGCGGACCAAGAAGAAATATACCAACTGGGTCGGTCCCGTACTTGCCGGCGGTGCGCTCTGGGCGGTCTCCAACGACGGCAAGATCGCCGCCGTGGCGGCCGGAACCGGAGAGGTCATCTCAAACCGCGATCTCGGCGGTCCGGGCTATCTGTCACCGGTTGCCGCATCCGGCAAATTGGTTGTGGTCACCGGCAAAGGCGAACTCGCCGCCTTCAATTGACCAACGGGGCATGAATGACCCTGTCCGTTGCCATTATCGGCCGGCCCAATGTCGGCAAGTCGACCCTGTTCAATCGTCTGGTCGGCAAGCGGCTGGCCCTGGTCGATGATACGCCGGGCGTCACTCGCGACCGGCGGCAGGGGGAAGCCAGACTTGGCGATCTGACATTCGACATCGTGGATACGGCCGGCCTGGAAGACGCCGATAGCGCCTCCCTGGCAGGCCGCATGCGCGCCCAGACGGAACAGGCGATCGCGGCATCCGATCTGGTAATGTTCATGATCGACGCCCGCGCCGGTGTGACCCCGGTCGATGAGCACTTCGCTAAATTCCTGCGCAAAACAGACCGGCCCATTGTGTTGCTCGCCAACAAAGCCGAAGGGCGGGCAGGGGAGCCGGGGGTGCTGGAGGCCTACGGCCTGGGCCTGGGCGAGCCGATCGCCATCTCCGCGGAGCATGGCGAGGGGCTGGCCGATCTTTACAACGTCCTGCGCGACCACGTGGACGCGGCGGATTTAGACACCGCCAGGCTTGAAGGAGAGACCGACGGCACGGACGATGAATCGTCCCCCATGCGCATAGCGATTATCGGCCGGCCCAACGCGGGCAAGTCGACCCTGGTCAACCGCCTGATCGGCGAAGAGCGGCTTCTCACCGGGCCGGAAGCCGGGATCACCCGCGACGCCATTGCCGTTGACTGGCGCTGGCGCGACCGGCCGATCCGCCTGTACGACACGGCGGGCCTGCGCCGCAAGTCGCGGGTTAGCGAGAAACTGGAGAAGCTGTCGGTCGCCGACGCGCTGCGCGCCATCCGCTTCGCCGAGGTCGTGGTGGTGATGATCGATGCCACGATGCCGTTCGAAAAACAGGATCTGCAGATCGCCGACCTTGTCGTCCGTGAGGGGCGGGCCCTGGTGATCGCCGTCAACAAATGGGATTTGATCGACGATCCCGCCGAAACGCGGCGCGCGCTGGAAGCGGAGCTGGAACGCCTGCTGCCGCAGGTGCGCGGCGTACCCCTGGTGACCATTTCAGGACTAACCGGCTCGAAACTGGACAGATTGATGGACGCGGTTCTGGCCGCCCACGCGGTATGGAACCAACGCATATCGACCGCCAAGCTGAACCGATGGCTGGACTGGATAACCGCCAGCCATCCGCCGCCGGCTCCAGGCGGGCGACGCATCCGGTTGCGTTATATGACTCAGCCGAAGAGCCGGCCGCCGCATTTCGTGGTCTTTTGTTCGCGGCCGGAGGATCTGCCCGAATCCTATCGGCGCTATCTCCTGAACAGCCTGCGCGACACGTTCGACCTGCCGGGCATCCCCCTGCGGCTCACCTACCGCAAGGGCGACAATCCCTATGCCAAGAGCAAGCGATAGGCAGTCAGTTTGGCAATCCACCGTCGCCGTCATTCCGTGCGCGCCGCAGCATGAAATGCTGCTGCGCAGACACGGGATCTCTTCTTGGCAAGGCTTTGGTTTCGTTGCGAGATCCCGGATCAGCGGTGCATCACTGCGTGCTGCACCACATCCGGGATGACATCGGGATATTTTTTGGTCACGCTGACTTCAGGATCCTTGTGCCTGTGGATCTGTACCACGCTATCTGTCGTCCCTCAGGCCCCGGAGAGGATTTCCTCCAGACGCCGATCCAAGTAGTCGCCGCAGCGTTCCACCAGTTCATCGACATGGTTTTCGAAGAAATGGTTGGCGCCCTCGACCACCTGCTGCTCGATGACGATGCCCTTTTGCGTCTTCAGTTTCTCCACCAGCAACTGCACGTCCTTCACTGGGACCACCTTGTCCTGGTCGCCGTGGATCATCAGGCCCGATGACGGGCAGGGGGCGAGGAAGGAGAAGTCGTGCAAATTGGCCGGCGGGGCGATCGACATGAAACCCTCGACTTCCGGCCGGCGCATCAAAAGTTGCATGCCGATCCAGGCGCCGAAGGAAAAGCCTGCGATCCAGCAAGCCCGGGAATCGGGACGAATGCTTTGCACCCAGTCGAGCGCCGCTGCCGAATCCGATAACTCGCCGCCGCCGTGATCGAACACGCCCTGGCTGCGGCCGACACCGCGGAAATTGAACCGCAACACGGTAAAGCCGCGTTGGGCGAACATGTAATAGAGCTGGTAGATAACCTGATTATTCATCGTCCCGCCGAACTGCGGATGCGGGTGCAGGATCAGGGCGATCGGCGCGGTTCGAGACTTGGCGGGATGGAGGCGGCCTTCAAGCCGTCCGGCTGGTCCGGTAAAGATGATTTCCGGCATATAAAAACATGACCCTCATTTGACATCACCCGACATTAGAGCCGGCGAGACGGGCCGCTTTTCTTGACTTAGAATTCGGCCATACTTAGAACGCGCCGGGAATTTGGGGCAAAGCTCTGCCTCCCGGCACGCTGTGGAAACATTTGCTATCCTTTAATATAGGCAGCCGGTGGGAATTCAAGCCGCGAAAACCCGTCATTACCGGCATAGGCAACAAACAAGGCCCGGAATTTGTCGTCAAACAAGCGCGTTTACCTGGATTACAACGCCAACGCGCCATTGCATCCAGAGGCCAGGGCGGCGATGGTCGCGGCGCTGGACCTGACCGGCAATGCGTCCTCAGTCCATCAGGAAGGCCGCAAGGCGCGCGAACTGGTGGAAGCCCCGCGGCGGGCGATCGCAACGTTGGCCGGAGTGGCGCCGCGCAATGTAATTTTGACCGGTGGTGCGAGCGAAGCCAATAATTTGGCCCTGTCGGTCGACATGCATGTTCACGGCAATGTCCGATCCTGCTCGCGGCTTCTCGTCAGCGCTGTTGAGCATCATTCGGTGCTTGCCGGCGGCCGGTTCCCGCAGGATCGGATCACCGTGATCCCGGTCGATCGCAACGGCGTGATCGATCTTGCCGCTCTTCGAAATGCCCTGGAGATCGAAAAGGCGGCCGGGGGACCGGCTTTAGTCTCGGTCATGGCTGTCAACAACGAAACCGGCGTCATCGAGCCGATCGCCGAACTCGCCGAGTTGGTCCGAGACCATGATGCGTTGTTGCATGTGGATGCGGTGGCGGCAGTCGGGCGATTGCCATGCGACTGGATTGCCAAGGGCGCCGACATGATGTGCATATCAGGCCACAAGATCGGCGGCCCTCAGGGCACCGGTGCACTGATTTTGAAGTCCGAGGACGTGTATCCGGCGGCGCTGATCAAGGGTGGGGGTCAGGAATTCGGCCGTCGGGGCGGAACGGAAAATGCCGCCGGGCTTGCCGGTTTCGGCGTCGCCGCCCAATTGGCGATGTTCGATCCGGCCGAGGCCGAACGGCAGCGGTTCCTGCGAGATCGCCTGGAAGATGGCCTGCGCGCCATAAATCCGGAGGTCGTGATCTTCGGGGCAAACGTTGAGCGGGTCGCCAATACATGCTGCTTTGCAGTGCCCGGCGTGGCCGCGGAAACCGCATTGATCGCGCTCGACCTTTCGGGCATCGCGGTATCCTCCGGTGCCGCCTGCTCGTCCGGCAAGGTGGCGCCGTCTCATGTGCTTCACGCCATGGGCGTCGATGACGCCTTGGCGCGCGGCGCCATCCGGGTGAGTTTCGGTTGGGCGAGCGTGGCCGACGATGTCGATCGGTTCCTCGAAGCCTGGCGGCAGTTCGACCGTGACTAAAAACGCGACTATTTGGCCTGTTCAAACGGCCTTGAAATCACATATAAGGAGGTGGTGACGGTCGGCGGCAAAAGTTGGCGGTCGTTACTGGGCCACGAAATAATGACGGGTGACGTGTAGAACTCAGGAATTTCCTGCGGAAATACAACGGCTTACTCACCATACTTACGGTCCTTGAAACCGTTTTGGATGGAGATGGCGATGCCAGCGGTACGCGAAACCATCGATCAGGTTCGCCAGATCGATGTCGACCAGTATAAGTACGGGTTCGTAACGGATATCGAATCCGAAATGGCCCCCAAAGGGCTGAACGAAGACATTATCCGCTTCATTTCGGCGAAAAAAGACGAGCCCGACTGGATGCTCCAGTGGCGTCTCGATGCTTTCCAGCGCTGGAAAACGATGGTCGAACCGGACTGGGCGCGGGTCGATTATCCGAAGATCGACTTCAACGATATCTATTACTACGCGGCGCCGAAATCGACCGAGGGCCCGAAGAGCCTGGACGAAGTCGATCCGGAATTGCTGCGCACCTATGAGAAGCTGGGCATTCCGCTGAAAGAGCAGGAGGTGCTCGCCGGCGTGCAGGGCGCCAAAATCGCCGTCGACGCGGTGTTCGATTCCGTCTCCGTTGTAACCACGTTCAAGGAAGAGCTCGCCAAAGCCGGCGTGATCTTCTGTCCGATTTCGGAAGCCATCAAGGATCATCCGGACCTGGTGCAGAAATATCTGGGCACCGTCGTTCCGACGACCGATAACTTCTACGCCACGCTGAATTCGGCGGTCTTTTCCGATGGCTCCTTCGTCTACATCCCCGAGGGCGTGCGCTGCCCAATGGAGCTTTCCACCTATTTCCGCATCAACGAACAAAATACAGGCCAGTTCGAGCGGACCCTGATCATTGCCGAGAAGGGCTCCTACGTCTCCTATCTGGAGGGTTGCACGGCGCCGCAGCGCGACGAGAACCAGCTCCATGCGGCGGTGGTCGAACTGATCGCCCTGGAAGATGCCGAGATCAAATATTCCACGGTGCAGAACTGGTATCCGGGCGACGAGAACGGCGTCGGCGGTATCTACAATTTTGTGACCAAGCGCGGCGACTGCCGGGGCGCGCGATCGAAGATCTCCTGGACCCAGGTTGAAACCGGGTCAGCCATCACCTGGAAATATCCAAGCTGCATCCTGCGCGGCGACAATTCGGTGGGCGAGTTTTATTCGATCGCCATTTCCAATGGCTGCCAGCAGGTCGATTCCGGCACCAAGATGATGCATCTGGGGAAAGGGACCTCAAGCCGCATCATCTCCAAAGGCATCTCGGCCGGCCGCTCCAACAACACCTATCGCGGACTGGTCTCGGCGCATCGCAAGGCGGCGGGCGCGCGCAATTATACCCAGTGCGATTCGCTGTTGATCGGCCATGATTGTGGGGCCCACACGGTGCCTTACATCGAAAGCCGCAATTCCTCGGCGGTGTTTGAGCACGAAGCGACGACATCGAAAATATCCGACGATCAATTGTTCTACTGCCAATCCCGCGGCCTCGACGAAGAGGAGGCGATCGCACTGATTGTCAACGGTTTCGTCAAGGACGTGATCCAGCAATTGCCGATGGAATTCGCGGTGGAAGCGCAGAAGCTGATCGGGATCAGCCTGGAAGGGAGTGTTGGGTGATGACCGAGGACCCTATTATCCCGGTTTTGAACATCTGTGACGCCGAGCTCAAAACTATTGGAGAAGGCACCAAGTTCGGCGCACAGACATGCCGCATGGGACCGATTATTGGGGCTGAACAATTGGGCGCCATGTTGACCGTCGTAAAACCCGGCATGCGCGCATTTCCATTTCATGCCCATCACCGAAATGAGGAAATGTTCTTCATCCTTGATGGTACCGGAGACTATCGATATGGAGACAAAATCCATGCGGTGAAGTCCGGTGACCTAATTTCCGCGCCGGCCGGTGGCATTGAAACCGCACATCAGCTCATCAATACCGGAAAGACAGATCTCAGATACTTGTCATTCTCAACCTTGCATGAGCCGGAGGTTGCCGAATATCCGGATTCTGGAAAATTCATCGCTTATTCCAGAACTCAGGACGGCACGTCATCGACAGCGGAAATCCGATATCTGGGGCGCAAGGAAAATACGCTCGATTACTATGATGGTGAGCTGGACTAACTGATAAGATACGGAAACGATGATGCTAGAAATCAAGAACCTCCATGTCACCGTTGACGACAAAGAGATCATCAAAGGGGTCGACCTGAAGGTCGGCGCCGGCGAAATCCATGCGGTCATGGGGCCGAACGGGTCCGGCAAGTCGACGCTGTCTTATGCCTTGGCCGGCCGCGACGGATATGACGTCACCGACGGCGATATCCTGTTCGACGGCGAGAGCGTATTGGACATGGGACCGGACGAGCGGGCCGCCATGGGCCTGTTCCTGGCCTTTCAGTATCCGATGGAAATTCCCGGCGTCGCCAACATGACATTCCTGAAAGCGGCGATCAACGCCCAGCGCAAGGCGCGCGGCGAAGGCGAGATGACGACGCCGGATTTCATGCGCCTGGTGCGCGAAAAGGCCGGCGCGCTCAACGTCTCCATGGACATGTTGAAACGGCCGCTCAATGTCGGGTTTTCCGGCGGCGAGAAAAAGCGCAATGAAATCCTGCAGATGGCGCTGCTGGAGCCGAAATTCTGCGTGCTCGACGAGACCGATTCCGGGCTCGATATCGACGCGCTTCGAATTGTTTCCGAAGGCGTTAACGCGTTGCGTGATCCGGGACGATCGATGATCGTGATCACCCATTACCAGCGGCTTTTAAACCACATCATTCCCGATGTGGTGCATGTCCTGTCAGACGGGCGGATCGTCAAGACCGGCGGCAAGGAACTCGCCCTGGAGCTGGAAGAACGCGGCTATTCCGACATCATTGCCGACGCGGCGTAACGGTTTGGATTGGCTATGGCTCAGGTGAACCCAATCAAGCGAACCGAGGCGGAGCAGGCGCTGATCGACCAGTTCGACGCCAGCGCGCTTAGCGGCAATAGCACACCCATAGCGGATGCGCGCCAGGCTGCATTCAGCCGCGTGCGGGACCGCGGACTACCGCATCGCCGCGTGGAGGAATACAAATATACCGATTTGCGCGCTTTGATGCGCACGGTACCGCCCATTGCCGGCCCAGCGGATCCGGACTGGCTTGCCAAAGCGACAGAAGCCGCCGCCGGGCCGTTCGCGGACCTGAATTGTCTGGCCATCACGATTGCAAATGGGGCGCTTTGCCAGGCGCCGGATGCCGCCGATTTGCCGGCTGGTGTCGCGCTCGCCGCATTGGCGGATATTTTGGCATCCGGAGCGTCCCCCTCGGATACCATGCAGGCGGTCGAGGATTTCAATGGCGATCCAATCGTCGACCTGAACACGGCCTTCATGAGCGATGGTACGGTCTTGACGATCGACGACGGGACGAATGTTGAGCGGCCGATCCTCCTGCAGCATTTGGCAGATGACAGCGTGTCAGCGCGCTATGTGCGCCACCGCATCACCATCGGCGCCGGTGCCCGCGTCACGCTGATCGAGCAGCATCAGGGGCCGGATGGCGTTGGGTATCAGGGCAATACGGCGATTGAGCTGACGATCGGCGACAACGCGGTCGTTGACCTCGTCCGCATTCAGGATGACGGTGATCAGGCCCTGCATCTATCGACCATCGGGACACATATCGGCGAGGGCGCGATGTTGCGGCAATTCACGCTGACCACCGGCGCGGCCGTATCTCGAGCGCAGACCTTCTGCCACATGGCCGGCCCGAAGGCGGACGCCACATTGGCCGGCGTGACTTTGATCAGCGGCAAGCAACATGCCGACACCACGGTGACCATGGATCACGCGGTGCCCGATTGCCAAAGCCGGGAGCAGTTCAAGACAGTCGTCGACGGGCAGGCCAGGGCGGTGTTCCAGGGCCGTATCTCGGTACGCCAGCATGCCCAGGGGTCCGACGGCCGCATGATGTTGAACGGCTTGCTGCTGACGGAAGAGGCCGAATGCATCAGCAAGCCGGAATTGGAGATTTTCGCCGACGACGTGCAATGCGCCCATGGATCGACCACCGGTGAGATCGACGACAACCTGTTGTTTTATTTGCGCTCTCGAGGCATCCCGGAGGACGAGGCGCGCACCATGTTGATCACCGCCTTTATCGGCGAGGTCATCGACGAGATCGAGGACGAGGCAATCCGCGACGCTGTGACGGGACTGTCAGAATCCTGGCTCCGCGAAAGAAAGTAATGTGAGATGGATGCTGTGATCGAGGCTCAGGCGGCGCCCTACGACATTGAGAAGATCCGCAAGGATTTCCCTATCCTGTCGCGGGAAGTCTACGGTAAGCCACTGGTTTATCTGGATAATGGCGCCTCGGCCCAGAAACCGCAGCAAGTGATCGATGCGATCACGACGGCCTATTCCCACGAATATGCCAATGTCCATCGCGGCCTGCATTACCTGTCCAATGTCGCGACCGAACATTATGAAGAGGCGCGCGAAACCGTGCGCGACTTTTTGAATGCCGGCTCGATTGACGAAATCATCTTTACGCGTTCGACCACCGAGGCCATCAATCTGGTCGCGTCGTCTTTCGGCGGCATGACGATCGGGGAGGGGGATGAGATCGTGCTCTCCATCATGGAGCACCACTCCAACATCGTGCCGTGGCATTTCCATCGGGAACGTTCAGGCGCGGTCATCAAATGGGTGCCGGTGACGGAGGAAGGCGATTTCCGCATCGAGGACTTCGAAGCCTGCCTGACCGACAAGACCAAACTGGTCGCTATCACCCATATGTCGAATGTGCTCGGCACCATCGTTCCGGTGAAAGAGGTCTGCCGCATCGCCCATGACCGGGGCATTCCGGTGCTCGTTGATGGCAGCCAGGCCGCGGTGCACCTCCCTGTGGACGTACAGGATATCGATTGCGACTTCTATGTCTTTACCGGACACAAGGTCTATGGCCCGTCAGGCATCGGCGCGCTTTACGCCAAAAAGAACCATCTGGAGGCCATGCCGCCTTATCATGGTGGCGGCGAGATGATCAAAGACGTCACCGAGGACTGGGTGACCTACGGCGAGCCGCCGCACAAATTCGAGGCCGGGACGCCGCCGATCGTCCAGGCGATCGGTCTCGGCGCTGCCTTGCGGTACATGCAGGGGATTGGTCGCCAGAATATCGCGGCACATGAGGAAACCTTGCGCGACTACGCCCATCAGCAATTGGCGCAGGTCAATTCGCTGCGGATCTTCGGCACGACCCGCAATAAGGGGGCCATCATCTCGTTCGAGGTGGAGGGCATTCATGCCCATGACATCTCGATGATCATCGACCGATCCGGCGTGGCGGTGCGGGCGGGAACCCATTGCGCTCAGCCCCTGTTAACGCGCTATGGGGTAACCTCGACCTGCCGGGCCTCCTTCGGGCTCTATAATACGGTTGAGGAAGTCGACGTTCTGGTCGCCGCCCTGCGCAAGGCGCATGACTTTTTTGCTTGAGAGGACGAGTGAAGGCATGGACGACACGGTAACAGCAGGACAGTCGGGCGTTGCGCCGCAGGGTGCGAACTTCTATATGCTCGAAGGCCCGAACGCGCCGGAAATCGTGCCGACATCGGCGTTGCCGCGCGAGGAGATCGATCGGCTGGCCGATGCCATTGTCGGCGCGATCAAGACGGTCTACGACCCGGAAATCCCGGTGGATATCTTCGAACTCGGCCTGATCTACAAGATCGATATCGAAGAGGATCGCTCGGTGAAAATCGACATGACCCTGACCGCGCCCGGCTGTCCCGTCGCCGGTGATATGCCGGGTTGGGTCGAGGATGCGGTGGCCTCTGTCCCCGGCATCGGCGCGGTGACGGCGGATATCGTGTTCGATCCGCCATGGACACCGGATCGCATGTCGGAAGAGGCGCAGATCGCGCTCAACTGGTTTTAGAGGATTGCCATGGCACGCGCAGCCTTCAATGTGATATCTCTGTCAGAACGAGCCGCCGAACGCATTCGCGACATCATGGCCAATTCCGATGACGACGTGATCGGCCTGCGGCTTGGCGTCAAGAATGCCGGATGCGCCGGCATGTCCTACACGATGGATTACGTCAAGGACGCCGATCCCGGCGACGATGTGGTCGAAGACAAGGGAGTGACGGTTTACGTCGATCCCAAGGCTGTGCTCTTCTTGCTGGGCACTGAGATGGATTTCGAAGTCAGTCAATTTTCATCCGGCTTTGTATTTAATAATCCCAACCAGGTTGGCGCCTGCGGTTGCGGGGAATCCGTGTCGCTGAAACCGGCGGACATGAAATTGCTTGAACCAAAAGATGATGCGCCCGCCTCGCATTGAGTTCAATACCGATGGCCTCCGAATTTGAAGACTATCTGAAAGACATGTTCTCTCCGATTGATGGTGTCGTGTTTCGCCGGATGTTCGGCGGACTTGGAATATTTCGCGACAAGACAATGTTCGCCCTCGTCGCCGACGATAGTTTGTACTTCCGTACCGATGACGAGATCGTTCCGGACTTCGAGGCCGAGGGAAGCGGACCGTTTATCTATGAGGGCAAGAACAAGCCGACGACGATGCCCTATTGGCGGGCACCGGAACGCCTGTTCGACGATCCGGAAGACTTCGTCTCCTGGGCGGAGAAGTCCTACGCGGCGGCTTTACGGGCGGCAAAAAAGAAAAACCGGCGCTGAAGGCCGGTTTTCTTTGGAATTATTTTCAGCAGACTACGCGACCTGACCGGCCGGCATATCCTTCAGATCGTCTTCCGATTTGACCTGGTTTCTGCCGGCGCGCTTGGCCGCGTACATGCAGGCATCGGCCCGCTCGATGACCGATTGTGAGGAGTCGCCTTCCGCGTATTGGGCAACGCCGATGGAAATCGTAATGCGACCGAGATTCTCGCCGGTCGACCGCTTGACCAGTTCCTTGGACATTACCGCCTTGCGAATATGCTCGGCCAGGATCACGGCTTGGCTGCGGTCGGTCCGCGGCAGGATGATCGCGAATTCCTCGCCACCATAACGGCAGGCAATATCCTGGCCTTTGACGTTTTGCTTCACCGACAGTCCGACCAGTCGCAGAACCTGATCCCCGGTCTGATGGCCATAGGTGTCGTTGAACTTCTTGAAATGATCGATATCGGTCATCAAGAGCGCGAAGGTGTTCCCGGATTCCCTACATTCAGCGATGGCCCGCTCGATGGACTGGTCGAAATGCTTGCGGTTGGAGAGCGTGGTCAGTTCATCGGTCAGGGATTCAAAGCGGATGGCTTCCAGGCTTTCCTGAAGCTCGGCGATCTGCTTGTGAGATTCTGAAAGCTGGTCTTCAAGGACACGGTTGGTCTTGCTGACCCCGTCGGTAACCTGGATCAGGCGTTCGACAATGGATTTGATGCAATTTTGATCGTTCGTCGCCTGCAACTCGTCCGACGCCCCTTGCAGGGATTGCCGGAAGTCGCCCGCATTGGCTATTGACTTCTCGATCAGGTCGACGATGGCATCGATTTCGCCGGACATTTTGGTGCCGACATCGTCAATCCGGTCGCTAAGCCGCAGCGGCGACAAATACCGGTTATAGATCACATTGACGTCGTCAATGGTGATATCCCCTTCCTTGCGGAGGATCTCATTGACGGCCTTGTTCAGGGCGTGATTGAATCCGGCGGAATATGTGTACCAGAGTTCGTAGTTCCTGGGGTATGCTGGAATTTCGTGCCGCTTGAGTTGGCCCACGGCCGCTTCGCCGTAGGATATGGTGCGGCTAAAATCTTCTCTTTGTCCCATCCCAATCCGCCTTCGCTGGTTCAGCGATCGCAAGGAGGCCGTTACCTCCCAGGAATGAAATCTAAGGAAATGCTTCTTAAGGCTGGGTTAAAATGCGGTGACGGGTACCGGAAAACCCCGTAAAAAATAACAATAGTAAAGAATTCGCCCTGAAATGCCGCGAAACGATAACGCCAAAAACACCGGATCGTCGAAATTACCCGGCGCGCTGCTTCTTGCGAATGGGGCGCAGCAGGAATGCCGGCACGTGGTCGCCGAGCCCGACCACGGGCGCGGCATCGTCTTTGGATTTACCTTTGGAGCCGCCCGATTTCGTCTTCTTGGACGATGACGATTTGGACCGGCCGGCCGGTTCCTTTCCCGACTGCTTGGACGCGCCTTTCGATCGCGACGATCCGGACCGACGGGATGCGGAGCGCCTGCGGCCGCGCCCATCCTCGGCCTCATCCTGCGTGGTCGATTGGCCGTCATCGGGCGACGTAAGACTTCCGGTGCGCTCGATCGGGGCGCCGATCAGCTTCTCGATCGAATCGATATAACGCTTGTCGGCCTTGGTAATGATGGAGATTGCCGAACCACTGCGTCCGGCGCGCGCGGTACGGCCGATGCGATGGACATAGTCCTCGGCATGGGTCGGCACGTCGAAGTTGAAGACATGGCTGACATTCGGGATATCCAGGCCACGGGCGGCGACATCGCTCGCCACCAACAATGAAATCTCACCGTTGGTGAATTTCTCCAACATGGCCATCCGTGCCCGCTGGTCCATGTCGCCATGCAGCGCGCCGGCGCTGTAGCCATGCCGTTCCAGGGACCTGAACAGGGTTGCCACGTCGCGTTTGCGATTGCAGAAAATGATGGCATTGGTGAGGTCATCCGCGCCATCGATGAGGGTGCGCAAAGTTTCCCGCTTCTCATGCGGCTTGGCGCCGGAGGCGACCAATCGCTGGACCACCTTGTCGGCGGTCGATGCGGGCGGTGCTACTTCGACCCGAACCGGATGATGCAGGAAGGCATCGACCAGCCGTTGGATCTCGGGGGGCATGGTCGCCGAGAAGAACAGGGTCTGCCGGGTTATCGGTATCAGCTTCAAAATGCGCTCGATATCCGGGATGAAGCCCATATCGAGCATCCTGTCGGCCTCGTCGATGACCAGGATTTCCACGCCGGTCAACAACAGCTTGCCGCGCTCGAAATGGTCGAGCAACCGGCCCGGCGTGGCGATCAGAATATCGGCGCCGCGGTCCAGTCGGCGATCCTGTTCGTCAAAGGACACGCCGCCGATCAACAGGGCGACCGTCAGCTTGTGATTGGCTCCGAACTGGCGAAAACTTTGATCGACCTGGGCGGCGAGTTCCCGGGTCGGCTCCAGAACCAGGGTGCGCGGCATGCGGGCCCGGGCCCTGCCTTTTTCCAACAGGGTCAACATGGGCAGGGAAAACGAGGCGGTCTTCCCAGTGCCTGTTTGGGCGATGCCCAGGACGTCCTTGCGTTCCAGTACGTGCGGGATGGCGCCGGATTGAATGGGCGTGGGTTCCTGGTAGTCAGCAGACTCCACCGCCGCAAGTACCTTGTCGCTCAGCCCAAGTGTCTCAAAACTCATATATGGATCTTATTGCTCGTGCCCGAAATCCGGAAATCAAAACAAGCCGGTAGCGGGGCACATCTATGCTAATGCCGGAATGCGCAGGCGCACATTAGACAGGGTGAGACCAAAGTCAATTGTGAAGAACTGCATTACGAAAAGATTTGCCATTAAGGTTATTGGTGATCGGCCGGATAAATATCCGCACGCAGGGTTGTTTACCGTCTCCAAAGGGCGAATATACCCACAGATTTTATATCGAAAACATTTGAAGAATAGTTTTTAATTTCAACTATGTGCATAATATTATTTTTCTTCAAATGATGAATTATTAATATAGATCTGACATTCAGTTGGTTGCTAAAGAAAATTCATATTCTTCCGGAGTTTTTAGAAACAATTCATAGGTATTTTCATTTTGATCATCGGAGTCTATTGTATCGATAAAGATCACTATACCTTCCGGGTCCTGTTCGTGTCGAAACTCGACAATATTGGTTGCCAGTTCCTGGAACTCAATAATCTCGGTCGTCGCGTGAAGGGTTGCTTTCTTTTCTTCGTCGATGGCCAACCATTGGAGGAACAGCCGCGCGGTTCGGGGATCTGATCCGCTACGGGTGACGATGCCGCGAAAAACTCCGCCGCGTTCCTCAAGCGTCCAACGGCCAAACAATCGCACCTCTTCAATTTCCAGGGGCATGGCCTGTATGGCGGGTCGCAGCGGGTCCGCCGCCTTTAATGGTTCGGCGACGGGCACGGCAAGGGTCAGGATCAAAATCAGGGCAAAACGCAATGGCATAACAAACTATCCTACAGGCATCGGTGGCCGTATCTCTGGTCCACCACAACAGGCCCTAGATCCGTCGCATCGAAATCGGCCGATTTTGCGATCGATAGACGGTTACGCATAGACATAAGCGAAAAAGGGCGGGCGCGGTCAAGGCCATGTCCGATCCTTGTCCGGCCAGAACGGATAGGGGCCGGGAAACGTCTCCACATAAGCCATATGGGTGACGAAGCCTGTCGCGGCGGTCCATTTGTGGACCAAAAATGCCGGCGGTTCGAAGTTGAACGCCGACCGGCCGTCCTCGGTCAGATCGAACACCACCTGGTGGGCGATACCGGGAGCGATCACCAATGGCCGGGCGGCGAAGGTGGCAAGGATCGGCCGGTGCTGGTGGCCACACAGGATACGGTCCACCTGATCGTGTCTGGCCAGAACGGCTTCCAGCTCCGCCGCGTCGCGCAGCATGGTGCGGTCCATGTGCCGGATACCGGTTTCGATTGGCGGATGATGCAGCGCGACCAATGTCGGTTTATCCGGCTCATCCGCCAACCTCTCATCGAGCCAGGCGCATTGGTCGGCGCCCAATTCACCATGCGCTTTGCCGGGAATGCTGGAATCGAGACCGATCAGGCGCACCGGACCGATATCGACGGCAAAACACAATTGCGGTCCGGCATATTGGCGCGCCCAGTCGTGGTCGGCGAGGGCGGTTTTCAAGGTGTCGCGATGGTCATGGTTGCCGCTCACCGCATACCAAGGTGTGTCCAGCTTTCGCAGGACCAGATGCAAGGTCTCGTATTCCTTCGGCGTGCCCTTGTCGGCCAGGTCGCCGGTAATAATGACGGCATCCGGTCGCGGATCGAGCGTGCGCAGACGTTCAATGGCGCGTTCAGCAAACATATTGGTTTCCGAGACGCGCAGGGCCGGAACGCCGCGCGGGCGCAGATGAAGGTCGGAAATCTGGGCGATCAATACCATGGAACAGTCCACAACATGGATGTCGGCCATATGTGGCGTTAGGACCGACACTCGACAGGTATCCGAAGGCCGGCCCGCAGTGCAACACTTTCGTTTTCCGGTTGCCGGATGATTGCGGATCGATAGATTGAGGCCGACCTAACAACGACATTGGGCGGACGGGTTGGACGATCATCCATCACCACCTGACAATGAACCCGCTGTGACCGCGGATAACGGCACCGCTCCTCCCACGGCGCTTGACCGGATCGCCGCCCGACGGATTCATGCGGCCGTTCTGGTCGTCGTGGCATGCATTGTTTTTTTCCTGCCCGGCTTTTTCACCATTCCACCGGTCGATCGCGACGAATCGCGCTTCGCCCAGGCGACCCGCCAGATGGTGCAAAGCGGCGACTATGTTGACATTCGTTTTCAGGACAGAGCGCGGCACAAGAAACCGGTCGGCATATACTGGTTGCAATCGGCGGTGGTCGCGATTGCCGGTAGCGGGGACGACCTGCCAATCTGGATCTATCGCCTGCCGTCCCTGACCGGCGCCACATTGGCGGCGTTGGCCACCTTGCTGATCGGCGGACTGTTGTTCGGCCCGACGGTCGGCCTTGTCTCCGGCCTGTTGATGGCTTCGGTGATCCTGCTTGGGGTCGAGGCGCGGCTGGCGAAAACCGACGCCATGTTGCTGGCGACCATCCTCGGCGCCCAGTATGTGTTGGCGCGCCTATGGCTTGGCATGAGGCCCAGGCGAATGCTGGTCCTGGCTTTCTACACCGCGTTCGCGGCCGGAATTCTGATCAAGGGACCGGTGATTGTGCTGGTCGCCGGCACCACCGCGCTTGCACTGGTCGTGGTGAGACGGTCGCTCGCTTGGCTCAGGCCGCTAGCCGATGTGCCCGGGATACTTTTGTTCCTCGCCCTGGTGCTTCCCTGGTATATCGCCATTGGTATTCGAACCGACGGAGCGTTTTTCTCCACCTCCCTGGGCACCGATATGTTTGGCAAGGTGGCCTCGGGCAAGGAGAGCCACGGAGCGCCGCCGGGAACCTATCTGGTGGCGACGCTCGCCACGTTCTGGCCGGCCTCGGCGTTGCTGCCGGTTGCGGCGAAAGCGGTTCGGGGTGCTCTCGACAATGCCTCGGTGCGGTTCTGTCTGGCCTGGATCGTCCCGACCTGGCTGATTTTCGAGGCCATTCCGACCAAACTGCCGCACTACGTGCTGCCCGTCTATCCGTCGCTGGCGATTCTGGTCGCCTGGGCCTTCATGACAGCCGGCCCTGTCGTCATAGCCGGCCGCATCGCGCGGTGGTGGGCGGTTCTGCTGTTCGTCATGCCGGCGGCCGTGGCAATTGCCATCGGTGTATTGAGCTACGCTCTCTCCTCCAGCATTGACGTGGCGGCGATCCTGATTGCGATCGGCGCCTGCGTGTTCGGATTTTGGACGTGGCGGCTGCTACGGGCCGGTGCGGATCGTGATCGCATTTTGGCCGGGATGATCGTCACCGCCGCCGCCATTTATGTTGCCGCACTTGGGGTCACCGCGCCGCGCCTCCACGACCTGTGGATCAGCGGTCGTCTGGCGCAGCAGATCCGGCAGTTCAACCAATGCGCCGACCCGAAAATCGTCAGCGTCGGGTTCTCCGAACCGAGCCTTGTTTTGCTGTCGCCCCGTCCAATTGCGTTTACCGGTCCGGCGCAACTGGACGACGGAAACGCCGCTTCGTGCCGGTTGATGCTTGTCGAAGAACGCTGGCGCCAAGCTGTTCTTGCAAAATTGGCCGAGACCGGCCATGAAGCCACCGAAATCGGCCGTGAACGCGGTCGTAATCTGAACGGGGGCCGCAAGCTCGATATCCGGGTGTTCATGGTGGTCCATAACAATTGACGCGATCACGGTGCCGCGCGCAGGGCTCAGCGCAGGGATGACCAGGTGACAATCCGGGCTGTCGACAATATCCGGCGTTCGATCGGGCTGGTTCGCCGCCGCAGCCGTGCCGCCGACATGG
Organism: Rhodobiaceae bacterium; assembly: GCA_965224185.1. GTDB lineage: Bacteria > Pseudomonadota > Alphaproteobacteria > Rhizobiales. Next base: position 4,889,772 of record OZ245042.1, read on the forward strand.
CGCCGCCGCCGGCGATCGGCGGCCGGTTTGAGATCGGCTTGGGGATTGCGCTGATCTGCATCTGCGTTGCTTCGGTCGCCCTGGATGATCCGTCGATTGCTTTCCGCAAATCCCTGTCGCCGACGATCACGACGATCTTTCGCTCGGTCACCGATGTCGGAAAGTCCGACTGGATCCTGATCCCGATTGCAATTGTACTCGCAGCGGTATCGATCATCGATTGGCGGCGGCTTGGCGGTGCGGTCAAGGCAAAACTGTCCATGCTCGTCATTTATGGCAGCTATGTCTTTGCCACCGTCGCCGCGAGCGGCCTTTTGGTGATCGTACTAAAGATCCTGTTCGGTCGCGCGCGGCCGAAATTTTATGACACGGTCGGCGCCTATCAATTCACGCCATTCACCGTCGATGCCGGCTATGCCAGTTTCCCATCCGGCCACGCCACCACCGTTTTCGCCCTGATGGGTGCCTGCCTGTTTTTGTTTCCGCGCTGGCGCTGGGTGCTTTTGGCGCTCGGCATTTGGTCGGCAACCAGCCGGTTTTTTGTCGCCGCCCATTATCCGAGCGATGTGGCTGTCGGCATGCTGATCGGCTATGGCACGGCGTTTTGGATGGCTGAAATGATGGCGCGACGACGGCTCGGCTTCCGGATCAGGGCGGACGGGCGCCCGATTGCCCGCCATGTTCGCTGGGCCGTTGCGGCACTGCCAATCCTGGCGAGGACGGTTTTGCGACGATAGAAGGTATAGGCGGGTCCGCGATTTGCCTCCAAATCGCCATGTGCTTAAAGGAGGACATGGGACGTGCGACAATGGAACCGGATTCGCGTGGCGGGTCCGCGCAATGAACAGGCCAGGGTGAATGGTATCCAATACGATATCGGCTGAAGCGAGCGAGCCCGATGTAACCATCGTCATTCCGGCCAAGGACGAAGCGGACAATCTGCCGATCCTGATCGACGAAATCGCCGCGGCGATGACCGGCCGGCGGTTCGAGGTTATCGTCATCGACGACGGATCCGGCGATGGCACCAGTGCCGCCATGCGGGATTTGGCGGCGGCGAGCCCCTGGCTGCGCTGTTATCGCCATGAAGTGGCCAGTGGCCAAAGTGCCGCGGTGCGCACCGGATTGCTACGCAGCCGGGGGCGATTGGTAGCAACGATCGATGGCGACGGGGAGAACAACCCGGCCTATATTCCCGAACTCGTGGATGCCTTGGAGGCCGCCGGCGACCGGGCCGGCATGGCCGCCGGGCAGCGGCTGAAGCGCAAGGCCTCGGCCTTCAAGCGGCTCGCCTCCCGGATCGCCAATAAAGTGCGTGGGGCCATCCTCAAGGACGGCACCCGGGACAGCGGCTGCGGCCTGAAAGTGGTGCGGCGGGATTTGTTCCTCAAATTGCCCTATTTCGACAGTTGGCATCGCTTCTTGCCGGCGCTTGTGATGCGCGAAGGGTTTGACATCGTCCATGTGGACGTGGTCGACCGGCAACGGCGCCACGGCCAGTCCAAATACGGCATATGGGACCGGTTCTGGATCGGTCTGTTGGATCTTTTCGGAGTGTGGTGGCTGCGCCGCAGGCGCCGCCGGATCCCCGATGTGACGGAGGTAATCGGCAATGGGCGGTAGTTTGCTTTCCCAATTGCAGGACTGGTTTCAGGTCGTCTTCGTCGACCAGTTCGACGTTTGGGTCATTTTGGGTTTTGTCGCCCAGGCGATGTTCATGATGCGCTTCGTCGTGCAATGGATTGCAAGCGAGCGGGCCGGCCGTTCGATCGTCCCGGTGGCCTTCTGGTTCTTTTCCGTTGCCGGCGGCGCGCTGCTTTTAACCTATGCGATCATCCGCAAGGATCCGGTTTTCATCGCCGGCCAGGGGCTTGGGCTTTTGATCTATTTCCGGAATCTGTGGTTCATTTTCAAGGAACGGCGTGGTGACGAGCCGGCGGTCGGGTAACACCAAGGGCGGTAATGCCAGGGTCGGGGCAGGGGGGATGAATTGCGCCGGATCCTAATCGCCGGTCGCGGCGAATTTGCCATCAACCTCCTGCGCAACGCCGCACTGGCCGGCTGTTTACGGCCCGTGCCAATCTGACCACGAAAACACCGGCAGAAGTGCTGCGCTTATGACATCACGATCGCCGCAAGCCTATGCGGTAGCGGTGTAGCGCTTCAAACCCGCCTCCAGATCGGCGATCAGGTCCGCCACATCCTCCAGGCCGATATGCAGGCGGATCAGGGGGCCGCCGTCCGGCCATTGGGTTGCCGTTCGGGTCGTGTTCGGTTTCGGCCATGTGGCCAGGCTTTCATAGCCGCCCCACGAATATCCCAGGCCAAATAGTTGCAGGCCATCAAGAAAGGCCGCCACAGCGGCATCTGAGCCCGGTGTCAGTTCGACCGAAAACAGGCCGGACGCACCGGAGAAGTCGCGTTTCCACAAACCATGACCGGGATGGATTTCCAAGGCCGGGTGCAGGACCTGGACAACCTCCGGTCGGGCTTCCAGCCAACGGGCGACTTCCAATCCCGATGCCATATGCTGGCGCAGGCGCACGCCCATGGTGCGCAGGCCCCGCAATGCGAGATAGATATCATCGGGGCCGGCGCATTGGCCGAAGGCGCCATGCGCGTCGAGCAGGGCCGGCCAAGCACGGTCATTGGCAGCGGCCGTCCCGAGCATCACGTCGGAATGGCCGACCACATATTTGGTACCGGCCATGATCGAAATGTCGACCCCGTGCTCAAGTGGCTTGAAGAACAACGGTGTTGCCCATGTGTTGTCCATAAGCACCAAAGCGTCATGATGATGGGCGATGTCGGCGATCTGGCGAATATCCTGCATCTCGAAGGTCAGGGAGCCGGGAGACTCCGTGAAGACTGCGACCGTGTTGTCCCGGAATAATGCGTTGATATCGGGTCCGATCAGCGGGTCGTAATAGGTGATCTCGATACCCAGACGCGCCAGGACCGTGTCGCAAAAATGCCGTGTCGGATGATAGGCTGAATCGACCATGAGAAGATGGTCGCCGGCGTTGAGGCAGGACAACAGCGCCAGCGAGATTGCCGCCATGCCGGACGGTGCCAAGATCGTGCCGGCAGCGCCCTCCAACTGACTGATTGCGAATTCCAGCGCCTCCGTGGTCGGCGTACCCCGGCGGCCATAGAGATACCGGCTCTTTTGCCGCATCGTGAGGTGGTCCGTATCGGGAAACAACACGGTGGATGCGTGTATGACCGGCGGATTGACAAATCCGTGAAACGACATGGGATCGTAGCCGGCATGGGCGAGAATGGTATCCAGGCCGTGGTTATTGTTACATTTTTCGCTCATGTTCACCTTCTGTGCATGGCCGTTTAACGCTAACAGGTCAAAATACCCGAATTATAGTACCCACTACACTTGACCCGCGAACCAATTTCGCCTGTCATGCGCCGTCATGGGAGGCGGGCGGAAACAGCTCGATATGCCAGACTGGGCGGCCGATGGCCAGCTTTGGAGGGACAAATTGGCAAAGCCTGCTTGTATGCCCGATCCCCTGCCAAACCACTTAAAGGGTAACAGAAGAAAAGGCTGCAAAATGAATGTAACGAAACTAACGGTAGCCCTTGGCGCCGCTCTGGCCTTCTCGGTCGGAGGCGCTGCGGCTGCGACGCTTGACGATGTCAAGGCGAAAGGCCATCTGCAATGCGGTGTCAGCACCGGTCTTGCCGGTTTTGCCTTCACCGACGACAAGGGTGAATGGCGCGGATTCGACGTTGATCTATGCCGTGCGATTGCCGCTGCCGTCTTTGGCGATGCCAAGGCCGTCAAGTTCACGCCGACAACCGGCAAGACCCGGTTCACGGCTCTGGCTTCCGGCGAAGTGGACGTGCTGTCCCGCAACACCACGTGGACGTTCTCGCGTGACGCCGACTTGAAGTTTACCTTCCTCGGCGTCAACTACTATGACGGCCAAGGCTTCATGGTCCCGAAAAAGCTCGGCGTCACCTCGGCTCTGGAACTCGACGGGGCGACGGTGTGTATCCAGACGGGAACGACCACCGAATTGAACCTCGCCGACTTCTTCCGTACCAACAACATGAAGTATGAGCCGGTTCCGATCGAGACCAATGCTGAAGCGCTGCAGAACTACCTCGCAGAAGCGTGCGACGTCTATACCACGGACGCATCGGGCCTTGCCGCGTCCCGCGCGACCTTCGAAAAGCCGGATGATCATTTGATCCTGCCGGAAATTATTTCCAAGGAACCGCTGGGTCCGCTGGTCCGCCATGGCGACGATCAGTGGGGTGACATTGTGCGCTGGGTTTTGAACGCGTTGATCATCGCGGAAGAAAAAGGTGTCACGGCCGCCAATGTGATGGAAAAGGCCAAAGGCACCAACGATCCCGAGATTAATCGCCTGCTGGGCGCCGAAGGTGAATATGCGGCGATGATCGGCCTGGACAAGAGCTGGGCGGTGAACGCGATTGCCGCCGGCGGCAATTATGCCGAAATCTTCAATAACAATATCGGCCCGGACACGGCGATCGGCCTGCAGCGCGGTCTGAATGCGCTGTGGAATGCCAAGGAAAAGGGCATTCTGTATGCCCCGCCGTTCCGTTGATCGGCTAGACTGAAACAAAAGGGCGCGACCAATCAGGGCCGCGCCCTAACTAAAATAACGACAATAAAAGAATAAGAACAAAACAAATTCCAGGGAGGTGGGGCGCGCTATGAGTGTGGCGACTGAACCCTTGCCCGAGCAATTCCGCATCGGAATGCTCCTCAATGATACCCGGTATCGTTCCTACACGATCCAGATCATTGCACTGATCATCTTCATGCTGGCCCTGGCCTTTTTGGTGTCCAACACGATCACCAATCTGGCGCTTTTGGGCAAGGACTTCCGGTTCGACTTTTTATGGGAGCCGGCCTCCTATGACATCAACCAGCGGCTGATCGAATACACGTCCCGGTCGCCGCATTGGAAGGCGGCGCTGGTCGGAATTCTGAATACGCTGCTGGTCGCCTTTCTCGGCTGCGTCGCCGCCACGATAATCGGCGTCGTTGCCGGCGTGCTGCGGCTATCTCACAACTGGCTCGTCTCGCGGCTGATGACGGTCTATGTGGAAGGGGTGCGGAATATCCCGGTGCTCCTGCAGATCCTGCTGTGGTACGCGATTTTCATCGAGGCACTGCCGACGCCGCGCGGATCGACACCGAGCCTCGGCGGTACGCTTGTGGCCACGAACCGAGGTTTCTACGTTCCGTCTCCGGTCTATGCGGATGGCGCAGGGATCGTCGCTATCGTTTTCGTGTTGAGCCTTATTGTGATCTACCTCTTCCGCCGCTGGGCCCATCAACGGCAGGAGGCCACCGGCGAGCAACTGCCGACTTTCTGGATTTCGCTTGGTCTGCTCTTCATCCCGACGATCCTGATCTATTTCATTATGGGGTCGCCGATCAGTCTCCAATATCCGGAATTGAAGGGCTTCAATTATCGCGGCGGACTGCATCTGCGCAATTCGCTGGTCGCCCTGTGGCTGGCCCTTTCGGTCTATACCGGTGCGTTCATCGCCGAAATCGTGCGCTCCGGTATCATGGCCATCAGCCACGGCCAGACGGAGGCATCCTACGCACTGGGCCTGCGCCCCAATCGCACCATGAACCTGATCATCCTGCCGCAGGCGCTGCGGGTGATCATTCCGCCGCTGATCAGCCAATATCTCAATCTGACCAAGAATTCGTCCCTGGCGATCGCTGTCGGCTACATGGATGCCACGGGGACATTGGGCGGGATCACCCTCAACCAAACCGGCCGGGAAATGGAGTGCATCATGTTGTTGATGCTCTTCTACCTCACGGTGTCGCTGGTGATCTCGTTCCTCATGAACATCTATAATGAACGCGTGAAATTGGTGGAGCGTTGATATGACTGACACGAGCCACTCGATTTCCTACGTATCGCCGGCCGAACTGCCGCAATTGCCGCCGCCGGCGGCGACCACCGGCGTGATCGGTTGGATTCGCGAGAACTTGTTCTCCGGGGTCTTCAACACGGTTTTGACGCTGCTTTCCATCGCCCTGATCCTGGCGATCATTCCAGGTATCGTCGATTGGGCCTTCGTCAACGCGGTGTGGGTCGCCGGATCGCTTCAGGAATGTCGGGAGATCAATTCCGCCGGTGCCTGTTGGGCGGTCATCACGGAACGATTCGACCAGTTCATCTATGGCTTCTATCCGGTCGAACTGCGCTGGCGGGTCAATCTTGCTTTCATATTGATGCTTGTCGCCTTCGGTCCGGTGCTGTTCGACCGGTTCCCCATGCGCGGTAAGGCGCTCTGGTTCACCGTGGCCTATCCGGTTATCGCCTACTTTCTGTTATGGGGCGGGCTGGGGCTCGAACCTGTAGCTTCCGATCGGTTCGGCGGTTTCTTGTTGACCCTGATCATCGGTGTGACGGGTATCTCGGCATCCCTTCCGATCGGCATATTGCTTGCCCTGGGACGGCAGTCGAAACTGATTTTCATCAGGTCGATCTGTATCGGGTTCATCGAGTTCATTCGCGGTGTGCCGCTGATCACGTTGCTCTTCGTGGCCTCGACGCTGCTCAACTACTTCCTGCCGCCGGGCACCACGTTCGACATCATCTTGCGCGTTTTGATCATGGTCACGCTGTTCGCTTCGGCCTATATGGCGGAGGTCATTCGCGGCGGATTGGCTGCGCTGCCGCGCGGCCAGTATGAAGCCGGCGACGCCATGGGCCTGACCTATTGGCAGTCGATGCGGCTGATCATTCTGCCGCAGGCGCTGAAAATCTCGATACCGAGCATCGTCAACGTGTTTATCGGTCTGTTCAAGGATACCACGCTGGTCTCGGTGATCGGCCTGCTTGACCCGCTGGGCATCATCGCGCCGATCCGTGCCGACCAGGCCTGGAACGGCATCGTCGTCGAACTCTATGGCTTTGTCGCCATCTTCTTCTTTATCTGCTGCTTCGCCATGTCCCGCTATTCCATGTATCTGGAACGCAAGCTCGCAGCCGGCGATCGCCGCTAACGATCGGACTGAACTTCGAAAGGCAAATTATGACCGAACTCCAACAAAACGAAGACCTGCATGCCGATCGCTCGCGGATGGTCATTTCCGACGAGGTGGCGATTGAAATCGAAAACATGAACAAGTGGTACGGCGAGTTTCACGTGCTGCGGGATATCAACTTGCGGGTCAATCGCGGCGAACGCATCGTTATTTGCGGACCGTCAGGATCCGGCAAATCGACCATGATCCGGTGCATCAACAGGCTTGAAGAGCATCAGAAGGGGCGCATCGTCGTCGACGGTATCGAGCTCACCAGCGACCTGAAGAAGATTGACGAGATCCGCCGCGAAGTCGGTATGGTGTTCCAGCATTTCAATTTGTTTCCGCATCTGACGATCCTGGAAAACTGTACGCTGGCGCCGATCTGGGTGCGCAAGATGCCGAAGAAGGACGCCGAAGAGATCGCCATGCACTATCTGGAGACAGTCAAGATTCCGGAGCAGGCTCTCAAATATCCCGGCCAGTTATCGGGCGGCCAGCAGCAGCGCGTGGCGATCGCCCGGTCGTTGTGCATGAATCCGCGCATCATGCTGTTCGACGAGCCGACCTCGGCGCTCGACCCGGAGATGATCAAGGAAGTGCTGGAGGTCATGGTTCAACTTGCCGAAGGCGGCATGACCATGTTGTGCGTGACCCACGAAATGGGCTTTGCCCGCCAGGTGGCGAACCGGGTGATCTTCATGGATGACGGTCAGATCGTGGAACAGAACGAGCCGGAAGAATTCTTTAGCAATCCGCAGCACGAGCGGACCAAACTGTTCCTCAGCCAGATCCTGCATTGATTTGCTGCTATTGGAATACCAGTTGCCCGGTCAGGAGGTCGGGCAACTCGGCTCCTTTTCCCGCCACATGGGATTGTTGAGGCTCATTTCGCAGCGCGCCAGATATTTGCGTCCGTCGACACGCAGGCAGGCGAATTGGCCGAGTTCGTAGCGCACCCCGCGATTGGTGCAATAGCAGTCCGGCCCTTTCTTCTTCACGCCGCCGCCAACGGCCGGCTCGCCTGCCAGCGCGGGCGCCACCAAAAGCAATGCGATCAATGCTGTGCATATTTGGCGCATGGCGAGAGTCTATCGCATTTCCCTTATAAAGGCGAGGGCGGTGTGCTCATTCGATGCGTTCTATCCAAAATCCGCCGCCCGGTTTCTGCTCGAACCGCTCCTGCTTGAAGGTGCCGGCGGGCAGGCGGCGTTTGACGTAGAAATTGTTGAACATGATCACGCGATAGTGCGGATTGTCCTGTAGGTAGGCGCGCAGCATGTACATTTCATTCCACGAATAGGCGAGGTCGCGCACCCAGCGGACCGGATATTCGAACGGGTAGAAGATGTCGTGGAAATGGACAATCACGCCTGGATTGAGGCGTGGCAGGATTTCATTGACCTCAAAGACCACGTCGCTGCCGGTCTTGGCCACGTGGGTTGAATCGATAAACAGGAAGTCGCCGGCCGATAGCTGGTCGAAGACTGTCAAATCGACGTCCTGCACCGGCTTTTCAATCAAGGTATAGCGGTCCCGGTCAGTCGGCCTGAGCACGTTGCCGATGGTGATCGGAAAGGGCTGGATCAACGTGACGTCGATATCCAGGTCGGGCACGCCGTCCAGCGTGTCGAGCAGCAGGGCGGATGTAAATCCGGCGCCGACCTCGATCAGGCGTTTCGGCCGCTTGACCTGCAGCATCGCCTGGTAGACCTGCGCATCGGTCCATGGATAGGACGGATTGTTATAGAAGAAGCGATAGGCCGGACTGCGATCGTCGGGGAACGGCGCCGTCTCGAAATGGGGCGCCAATTGTTGCCATAGGGCATCCATATCGTCGATCGATAGATTGATGGCATTGAAGACTTTCGTTTCATTTTCATCGACCCGGTCCATGTGGCGGCTTACTTCGGCGACATGAACCAGCGGCGAATAGAAATGACCGGGCGGGAAGCCGACATTGCGTGCCAGGGCCTGGCGTTCGGACCGGTTCAAAAGTGAAAGGACGGTGTCGGCAAGAGAGTTGTCCCGGTCGGCGTCCCGCAGCAGCGCCTCCAATTCCTCCGATTTGGCCGGGCGCCACATCAGCGCTTGGAACAATTCCTCAATCAGTTCCCGGGTCGGAGCGGGATCCTGTATACCGGACTGTCGTCTGGCTGATTGCCCATCAAAACTCACGTCCTGCAACCCCGCTTTCGCACCGGATCATCGGCGGATTTACACTGTGCGTATCATACGTGCTACTCCATATAAGTCACGGCGGAATCGTTGGATAGGCCAAGATCTTCTAAAACGCGCTGAAGAATGGGGTTGAACCGGCGCAAACCTTTTTTTGGCCAAACACCGCCGGAAAGCAGTTGCTGTCACCGCGGCCTGTCCCCACGGAAGCGGGGATCATATGAGTTGCCTGAAGCGGCCGACATCACGGCGCATTTCGCGGCCAATCGGCGAATATCGTCTAAGGCATAACGAGTGACCGCCATACATCGCGCATGGCGACAGGCAGATCCTCTGCGATCATGCCCGGACCGGCGACCCGGCCGGCCTCACCGTGCAACCACACGCCCATGGCTGCCGCTTCGAATCCCGGTACGCCCTGGGCGAGAAGGCCGGTGATGATCCCGGCCAGGACATCCCCCGATCCGGCGGTCGCCAGCCATGCCGGGGCGTTGTCGTTGATCGCCGCCCGGCCGGTCGGATCGGCGATGATCGTATCGGCGCCTTTCAACACCACAATCGCACCGGACATGCGGGCGGCGTCCCGGACATTATCCAGCTTTGCCGGTCCGTTCAGATTAGGAAACAGCCGCGCGAACTCTCCTGCATGCGGCGTCAGGACGGCCGGTCGACCGGGACGGGCCCCAATGCGGTCGAACAGGGAGTGCGGATCGTCGGCGTAGCTGGTCAACGCATCCGCATCGAGGACGGTCGCCCGCTCCCCGTCGAGCACCACGCCCACCATATCGCGCGTTTGCGTACCAACACCCGCTCCCGGACCGATCAGAACGCTGTTCAGACGCCGGTCCGTGAGCATGTCGGCGAGCCCTTGCGCCCCGTCGGCGCGCTGAACCATGACGGCGGTCAATTGCGCCGCGTTGACCTGCAAGGCGCCGGGCGGCGAGGCCACTGAGACCAAACCGGCACCGGCGCGCAATGCGGCGGTCGCACCAAGCCGCGCCGCGCCGGTGGTGCTCATCGGCCCCGACACCACCACCGCGTGGCCCCGGGCATATTTATGGCCGTCGAGATCCGGCGGCGACCACGCCCAGCGCCAAAGGTCAGGGCCGTTTTCATGGGTGGTCGGTTTGATGACTTCCAAAGTGGATTGGTTGATGCCGATATCGACCACTTCCACCCGCCCGCAATGGCGCCGGCCCGGCAACAACAAATGCCCCGGCTTGCGGCGGAAAAAGGTGACCGTCACCATGGCGGTGACCGCTGTGCCGAGCGCTTCTCCGGTCAGGCCGCTGATGCCGCTCGGCAGATCCACGGCAATGACATCGGCGCCGGACTGATTGATGGCGGTCGCTAAATCGGCGGCCCGGCCATCGATCGCCCGGACGAGTCCGGCCCCGAACAGGGCATCGACAATCACCTCCGCACCCTCGGCATGAGCCGGGTCGGCGGGTTCGGTCGGACCGCCCCAGCTTTCTGCCGCAATAGCCGCGTCGCCGGTCAGGCGATCGGCGTCGCCGAGCAGGCCGAGCCGGACCTGAAAGCCGCGCTGGCGCAGAAGGCGTGCGGCGACGAAACCGTCACCGCCATTGTTGCCGGGGCCGGCGAGAACGGCGACCACAGCGCCGGCCTGATGGCGCGATGCCACCACTTCGGCGACCGCGCGCCCGGCATTTTCCATCAACACGATGCCCGGCGTGCCGGCGTCAATGGTCAGGCGGTCCGCCTGTCCCATTTCCTCAGGAGTCAATAGGGCCGCCATTACCCGCCATCCCGGTTCACGCCGACAGGCTCGGAAAGTTCGATCAGGTTATGATCCGGATCACGCACATATACGAATTGGATCGGCCCGATCCCGCCGCTGCGTTCGATCGATCCCTCGAGAATTTCCACGCCGGCCGCCTTCAGGCTTCGCACGGTTGCCGACAGGTCATCAACCAGGAACCACAGATCCGCGCTGCCCGGCAGCGGTCGTTCCGCGTGCGGTTGAAACGGCGCGCCAGCCGGATGAAGATTGATCTTTTGGTGCCCGAATTGCAGCGCCACGCGACCCTCCCTGTATTCCACTCGGCGCATGCCAAGATGACCGATGTAAAAAGCACTCGTGGCCTCAAAAGAACGAACGGTCAGCACCAGATGGTCGAGCGAGCGAACGGACATGGAATTAGGGCCAAAGATTGCCATCCCACGAAGCTTAGGAAGTGGTTCATGCGACTGCAAGAACTCGTTTGACGACGATGACAGGGATCGAGGCACTTCTTTGCCTACATTCTAGCCAAGCTGCACAATTATTAGGCACTCATCGACAATGGACGGTGCCGGCATGGTCTCGCCAGTGCCAATAAGTGGCGGATTGCGCGCATTTTTTCGCTGGCGGCCACTTGGCACGATCAATGCTAAAACTCCGACAGAAGCAACCGCATTCTTAAGCGGTTTGGACGCGGAGAGCGTGAAGACATGAAAAAGATCGAAGCCATCATCAAGCCGTTCAAGCTTGATGAAGTCAAAGAAGCCCTACAGGAAGTGGGATTGCAGGGGATCACGGTCACGGAGGCCAAGGGGTTTGGCCGCCAGAAGGGCCACACAGAATTATATCGCGGCGCGGAATATGTCGTCGACTTCCTGCCCAAGGTCAAAGTGGAAATCGTGTTGTCCGACGACCTGGTGGAACAGGCGGTGGACGCGATCCGCAACGCGGCGCAGACCGGTCGCATCGGAGACGGCAAGATATTCGTCTCCAACATTGAGGAAGCGGTCCGCATCCGCACCGGCGAGACCGGGCTCGACGCCGTTTAGCCGCCGCGCGCCTCACCTAACCGGGTCCGGATTGCGGGCTTTCAAAGCCCTGGTAAATGGCCATCCGGGCCAATCCGCACGAATACCGTTTCACCTAGATCTAAGGAAATCCAAACATGACCACTGCCAATGATGTGCTGAAAAAAATAAAGGACGAAGACGTCAAATTCGTCGACCTGCGGTTTACCGATCCGCGCGGCAAACTGCAGCACCTGACGATGGATGCGGGCGAGGTCGATGAGGACATGTTCGCCGACGGCGTGATGTTCGACGGATCCTCGATCGCCGGCTGGAAGGCGATCAACGAATCCGACATGACGCTGATGCTCGATCCGGAATCGGCCCATGTGGACCCGTTTTTCGCCCAGAACACCATGGCCCTTTTCTGCGATATCCTGGAGCCGTCCACCGGCGAGGCCTATAACCGCGATCCGCGCATGACAGCCAAGAAGGCGGAAGCCTATATGCGCTCCACCGGCGTTGGCGACACGGTTTATTTCGGGCCGGAAGCGGAGTTTTTCGTCTTTGATGACGTGCGCTTCAACGCCGATCCCTATCATACCGGCTTTGAAGTCGATTCCACCGAACTGCCATCCAACATGCCGACCGAATACGAGACCGGCAATCTGGGCCACAGGCCGCGCACCAAGGGCGGCTATTTTCCGGTGCCGCCGATCGATTCGGCACAGGACATGCGCTCCGAAATGCTGACCGTGATGACCGAAATGGGGGTCGTCGTTGAAAAGCATCACCACGAAGTGGGCGCCGCGCAACACGAACTGGGCATCAAGTTCCAGGAAATGACGACCATCGCCGACCACATGCAGATCTATAAATATGTGGTGCACCAGGTGGCCCACGCCTATGGCAAGACGGCGACGTTCATGCCCAAGCCGGTCTTCGGCGACAACGGCACGGGCATGCACTGCCATCAGTCGATCTGGAAAGAGGGCAATCCGGTCTTTGCCGGCAACCAGTATGCCGACCTGTCGGAGGAGTGCCTCTATTATATCGGCGGCATTTTAAAACATGCCAAGGCGATCAACGCCTTCTCCAATCCGTCGACCAACTCCTATAAACGCCTGGTCCCCGGCTACGAGGCGCCGGTGCTGCTCGCCTATTCGTCGCGCAACCGTTCGGCGTCGTGCCGCATTCCCTACACCCCGTCGCCCAAGGCCAAGCGCATCGAGATCCGGTTCCCGGATCCGGCCGCCAATCCGTATCTGGCCTTCGCGGCGATGCTGATGGCCGGCCTCGACGGCATCAAGAACAAGATCCATCCCGGCGATCCGATGGACAAGGACCTCTACGACCTGCCGCCGGAGGAACTGACGGGCATCCCGACCGTGTGCGGATCGCTCCGCGAAGCGATCGCGGCGCTCGATGCCGACCGGGACTTCCTGAAGGTCGGCGGCGTCATGGACGACGACCAGATCGACGCCTATCTGGAACTGAAGGACGAAGAGAACGCCATCTACGAACAGACCCCGCATCCGATCGAGTTCGATCTTTATTATTCGGTCTGAATTGTAAAGGACCTACGAGGACCAATCGGGGCGCCATCGGGCGCCCCGTTTTGCATAGAGGCGCCTTTCGTCGCATCTGTGCAGGGTTTCGTATGAATGTCATGGTTGCAGCTTAAACACACTCCAGGCAACAAGACCGGCCGCAAAAAAACGCAAATCGGAGGCTCTTCCATGACCAAGGTCAGCGATCCATATGCTTCGCGCTCGGAAGCGTTTGAAGCTCATGATGACATTCCCACCAATCCCAATCTCGACAATACGATCGGCGATGTCATCGACCGCAGATACAACCGGCGTGACATCTTGCGCGGCACCCTGGGCACGGTAGCCATCGGCAGCCTGCCGGGCACCGCCGCCCTGACGGTCTTGTCCGACCGGGCCGACGCTGCCGAATTCCGCTATGACTTTGATGAATTGGCGGCCGGTAATGATGAAAGGCATCATGTCGCCAACGGCTATGAGGCCAACATTCTGTTGCGCTGGGGCGACCCGGTCTTCGCCGATGCGCCGGCCTTCGACCCGTCCAATCAATCCGCTGCCGCCCAGTTGCGGCAATTCGGCTACAACAATGACTATGTCGGCCTCGTTCCCCTCAACGCGCAGGAAACGCGGGCTCTGCTTTGCGTCAATCACGAATATACCAACGAGGAGGTAATGTTCCCCGGCCTCGGTCGCCAGGATCGCAAGGGCTTCGCGGACATGACCAAGGAGATTGCCGAGATCGAAATGGCCGCTCATGGCGGCACCATCATCGAAATCGAGCGGGAATCGGGCGGTTGGGCGCCGGTGCTCGATTCCAGATATAATCGCCGGGTCACCGCATTGGAGACCGAAATGTCGGCCGATGGCCCGGCCGCCGGCCATGCCCGCCTGCAAACCGCCGCGGATCCGAGCGGCAAGCGCATCATCGGCATGTTGAACAATTGCGCCGGAGGCATCACTCCCTGGGGCACCTATCTGACCGCGGAGGAAAATTTCCACGGCTATTTCTGGACAGACCGGATCGACGCCGAATCCAAGCGCCCGGTGAAGGGGCTGGGCGGCGACCAGGCTGCATCCTACAAACGCTACGGCGTTCCCGGGCGCTGGTACAATTGGGGTCGGTATGACGACCGCTTCAACATCGATCGCGAGCCGAATGAGGTAAACCGGTTCGGCTATATCGTCGAAATCGATCCGGCCGATGCCGAATCCGTGCCGGTGAAACATACCGCACTTGGGCGGTTCCGCCATGAAGGCGCCGAGTCGATTCTCGCCGCCGACGGTCGTGTCGTTGTCTATAGCGGCGACGACGCGCGCTTCGACTATCTCTACAAGTTCGTCAGCGCCGGCACCTACAGGGAAGGCGACAAGGCCCATAACATGACCCTGTTGAGCGAGGGCACGCTCCATGTCGCCCGGTTCGACGACGACGGATCTCTGCACTGGCTGCCGCTCATCCATGGCCAAGGCCCGCTGACCGCCGGGAACGGATTCGCCAGTCAGGCCGACGTGTTGATCGACGCCCGTCTGGCGGCCGACAAGCTGGGGGCCACGCCGATGGACCGGCCCGAGGATGTGCAGCCGGGCACGGGCGGCCGGGTCTATGTAATGCTCACCAACAACACCAAGCGAAAGGAAGGCCAGGAAGACGGCGCAAATCCGCGCGCCGACAACAAGTTCGGCCACATCATCGAAGTGTTCGAGGCCGGCGCCGATCACACCGCCACCACCGGACGCTGGTCCATCCTCGTCAAGTGCGGCGACCCGAAGATCGCCGAAGTCGGCGCCATGTGGCACCCGCAGACCACCGATAACGGTTGGTTCGCCGCACCGGATAATTGCGCGATCGACGCCCTGGGGCGGTTGTGGGTTGCCACCGATCAAGGCGGCGGATGGGGCCGAACCGGGCGCGGCGACGGATTGTTCGCGCTCGAAACCGATGGTCCCTTGCGCGGTACGTCGCGACTATTCTTCCGTTGTCCGGTCGGCGCGGAGCTGTGCGGTCCGATCTTCACCAAGGACCTGACGAGCCTGTTCGTCGCGGTTCAGCATCCGGGAACCGATGGGGTGAAGAACTACGAGCCGTTCGGCCGCAATTCGACCTTCGAGGATCCGGCGACCCGATGGCCGGATTTCCAGGACGGCATACCGCCCCGGCCTTCGGTGGTGGTTATCACCCGGGTCGGCGGTGGCAGGATCGGAACCTGATCTCGGGAGTCTCCAAAAACCATGGAGACGGTAAGTGCCGCCAATGACAACGGCCCGGGCAATAATCCCGGTTGTCGCTGCCGTCTGCGTAAAAATGCCCCGACCTGCAAATTGCGTTATTCGTGAATTGACATTCGCCGCGAACAGGCGCAGACTCGCAAGCAACTCGGGAATGGAGGTCTCGGAAAATGACTCCACCGGACGAACAGTCGGCCAGTTTCGTGGTATCGGCTTAAGATAACCGGAATTGGCCCTTCTCCTAATCTTACAATTTAACTTGTTTTGCTGGTAATGATCTTTGCTGATTGCGTGGTATAGGGTTTTAACCTTAGCGTTGCATTCATCAATGATTACAGCTCCGGCATAAAGCGAACAATCGCTATCGGGGACTCCGCCCAACGGTTCCTTGGCTGAACGACCGGGCAACTGATCATGAAAACCCGAACGGCCCCGCGGCTCGAAACGGAGCGCGGGGCCGATACATTGCGGACGATCGATAGTGCAGGCAATCGCCAAGGCAATGACAATGCGCCGAGTTTATTGAAAGTCTCTATTTCAATTCAGCACCGGGTAGTACGGCGCTTTGCTTTGCTCAGATAAACTGTTCGTCGCCGTCTGCCCTCAATTCTCCGGAGAATATTGTGGCCTACAGCTTTGATCCACCCGATGTTTGGAGTCCGTTTGGAGCCTTTTCACAATCTATCGTCGCGGGAGGCGGACGAACGGTGTTCATTAAAGGGCAAGTCGCATTGGAGCAGGACGGTCAGATTGTTGGCGAAGGCGATATGGCGGCACAGGTTCGGCGGGTTCTTCAGAACATCTGTGATATTCTTACACCGCTGGGAGGACGGATGACCGACGTGGTTGCTTTGAACCAGTTCACGCCCGACATTCAAGCGTTCATGCGCTGTGGAGACATTCGCAAAACATTCTTCGACGCCCCATTTCCGGTCACGACAACCCTTGAAGTCTCATCGCTATACGATCCCCGGTTGTTAATTGAAATAAATGGCATTGCGGAAATACCGACAAAGCGGTTCCGGATGCCGGCCGCAGCCCGAGAGATGCACGGCTGACGGTGTCGTTATTGACCGGCACCGGATCCGCTGCAAGAAAGGCGAGTTTTCCTCAATTTGCGACCGCTTTCACCCGGCCGTCGGCGGTGATATTGCCGGCCTCCTGGTGGCGGTCGACAGCCTGCCGGGCCGCGCTGTTGCCGGCTTTGGCGAGGTACGTGTCGAAGATCGCCATATGCCGCTTGTTGCCGGAGGCATAACTCACCAATCGGCAAAGCTGGGCCGCGACGGTGTCACGGCTGTTGACCCGCGCCTGGCCGATCGCATTGGCCACCTTGCCGCATAACCGGTTGAATTCTGCCGGGTCATACTGTTCGGTCGCCGCCAGCCCGGCAAGCGCCTTGCGGGCTCGTTCACGCTCGGCGGCGAAGAATTCCGGCGCGCTGACCGGTTCATCGGCGCTCTTCGCCTCGACCTGCCTCGGTGTCGCCTCGACTACGATCGACGATTTGCCGGGTGACGCCTCGGCATCCTGGGATTTTGGTTTACCTGGAGCCTCGGGTGTGGCTGTGGCCACCATCCGGTCCTCGCCAAGCGGCGGCAGCGCGCCAGCCGGCATATCGCCCAATACATCCGCCAACACGTCCAGAACCTGGGCCCGGTTGACGATCTTGATGTCGACGACGGCCTCAGCACCGGTATCCACCTTGTCCGCGGTCCGGCGATACCAGTCGGCGGACAGTTTGACGTTCTGGCGCACGCCGAGCCCGAGGGCCAGATGCGCGGCCACCGCTTCGCCATAGCCATCTTGTCCGAGCCCGGTCAAAAAAAGCGCATGGGCGAGGGAGATGTCAAAGGCCTCGTAGCCAAGCCCGTAGCCCAGGCACGCCTTGGCGCGATTGATGTCCTGATAGGATTTCGTGCCGGCCTTCGCGACATCTTGTGTAATCCGCTTCGCCATGTCCTCCGGTTTCGCCTTTTGGAGATCGCCGACCGCGGGCTTCAACCTGTTTGCGGTCAATGCGCATTGGCCGAGAAAATCCGCCAGATCAGGCCGTCCCAGGGCGCGGTAATGCGCGGCGGTGCTTTTCAGGATGTGGGCACGGGCAACGCAGACTTCGAATGGCACGATCTGCGCATCATAGTCGCCATTGGCCGGGGCAGGGGCCGCGACCGGCGGTTTCTCCAGTGTTGCGGCGCATAACCGGCGCAGCTTTTCCGGATAGGCGCTGCCGGAATCGGTATCCGTGTGACCGAGCATTTCGGCGATCGCGGACGCGCCGCCGATGCCTTTACCCCTGGCGCGGATGCTCGTCACGAATGCATCGGCCTCCCGACTCGCCTGTGCGAACGGATTGGGCCGCTCGGCCGGTGCCGTTATTTGTGGTCCCTCTTGCGGCTCTACCGTCGGCTCCGCGGGTTCCGGCACCATCTCGGGCTGCTCTGGAAGTGCTGCGGATTTCTGCTCCTCTTCTTGCGGCTTCTCCGCCAATTCTTCCGGATTTCGAGGCTTGGGCGGCGCCACGGCGGCCGGCGCGAAAGGTTCGTCCGGCGGCGGGGTGGCCAGGCCGGCAAGCAATGTCCGGCGCTGCCTGGCATTTAGCCGACCGGTCGGCCGGTCGCCGACCGAACGCTGGTAGCGGCGGATTGCGGCACGGGTCTGCGGACCGAACTTGCCGTCGGCCGGTCCGGCATTGAAGCCGAGTTGGTTGAGCGCCGTCTGCACACGGGAATCGCCGCGTGGAATGGCGGCCCGGCGCTTGTTGCGCCGATAATTGGAATCGCGCCGATAATGGTGCCGCCGTACCTGATAGGGCCGGCACACCCGCGTAAAGCCGACCCAGGTGCAAATCAAGCGGTGTTGCGCCGCCACCTTGCCGGTGCCGATCGGCAACCGCTGATCAGCCGGCGGCGCCAAGAAAAACAGGCCGCCCAATAGTCCCAAAAACAGAATGCGCATAGACATGGCAAAACTCCGGCTTGCAATACCAGCCCCGGACATGGCCGCATCCTATCGCATCCGCATTTGGTCGAAAAATGGCAGACCGTGAAACCTGATGCTTAACAGGCCCTAAGCCGCCCCTTTGATCCTATTGAGCGCCGCCTCCATTTTGGCGCGCAAGGCGGCCGCCTCGTCGCGTTTTTCCCGCTCGCCGGCAACTACGTCCTCGGGCGCGCGCTGCAGGAAATTGGGGTTTGCGAGCTTGCCGTCGATCCGGGAGATGTCCTTGTCTATTTTATCGATCGCCTTTTCCAGCCGCGCCTTTTCCGCGGCGATGTCGATAACCCCCGCCAGCGGCATGCAGATAACCGCCTCGCCAGCAACGATCTGAGCGGATCCCGGCGGCGGCGCATCCGCGGTGGTGATGGTGTCCACCCGCGCCAGCCGGAAGATCGACGCTTCGTGCCGCGTCAGGCGCTCGTCTGTCTGCGCATCGGCGCCCGTGACGACCAGGGGAATGCGCGTCGATGGCGGCACATTCATTTCCGAGCGTACCGAGCGCACCTGGCCGATCAGATCGACCAGCCAGTTGATCTCATCGGCCGCATCGGCGTCATCGAATTCCAGGGACGGCCAGCGTGCCAGAACCAGCGGCGTTTCTCTCGCCGGACCGGCTTCCCCGGTCCGTGCCCACAATTCCTCGGTCACGAACGGCATGAAGGGATGCAGCATTTTCAGGATCTCGTCGATCACCCAGGCGGTCGTGGCACCGGTTTCGGCCTTTGCCGGATGATCGTCGGCGGCAAGCGTCGGTTTGGTCAGTTCCACATACCAGTCGCAGAAGGTCCGCCAGACAAAGGAATAGGCGGCGCCGGCCGCCTCGTTGAATTTGTAGGCTTCCAACGCTTCCGTGACGCTCTTGCTGGCGCGGGCCGCCTCGACGACGATCCAGCGGTTGAGCGTCTCTGTCACCGATGACGGATCGAAGGCCTCTTGGCGAACACAGCCGTTCATTTGCGAAAAGCGCACCGCGTTCCAAAGCTTGGTGGCGAAATTGCGATTTCCCGCCACCCGCTCCTTGGAAAGCTTGATATCGCGGCCCTGTGCGGCCATTGCCGCCAGCGTGAACCGCAGGGCATCGGCGCCGAATTCGTCGATCAGTTCCAGGGGATCGATGATGTTGCCCTTCGACTTCGACATCTTCTGGCCCTTTTCATCGCGGACCAGCGCGTGGATGTAGACGGTGTGGAACGGCTCCTCATCCATGAATTGGAGCCCCATCATCATCATCCGCGCCACCCAGAAAAAGATGATGTCGAAGGCGGTGATCAGCACATCGGTCTGGTAGTACCGCTTCAGTTCGGCGGTGTTCTCGGGCCAGCCGAGCGTCGAAAATGGCCACAGGGCGGAGGAAAACCAGGTATCGAGCACGTCCTCGTCGCGGGTAAGCTTGACCGTTTCGCCGTAATGGGCTTCCGCCGCGGCCTGTGCTTCGGCTGCGGAGGATTCGACGAAGACCGTGCCGTCGGGCCCATACCAGGCCGGGATCTGGTGGCCCCACCACAATTGGCGGGATATGCACCACGGCTGGATGTTTTCCATCCAGTCGTAATAGGTTTTCTCCCAGGTTTTGGGCACGAAGATGGTACGCCCCTCCCGCACCGATTTGATTGCCGGCTTGGCGAGCGCCTTGGCGTCGGCGTACCACTGATCGGTCAGATAGGGTTCGATCGGGCTGTTCGACCGGTCTCCATGGGGCACGGCATGTACATGGTCCTCGACCTCGGCGAGCAGGCCGCGCGCGTCCATCATCTCCACCACGCGATCGCGGGCGCCGAACCGCCCCATTCCGTGCAGGCCCAAAGTTTCGGCCAGATCGTCACTTTCGGGCACGCCGGCCAGGAAGGCCTCGTTGCCGGCAAGATCCAGATTGGCATGGTCATCGAAGATATTGACCATCGGCAGGTCATGCCGCTTGCCCACCTCGAAATCGTTGAAATCGTGCGCCGGCGTGATCTTGACAGCACCGGAACCGGCTTCGGGATCCGCGTAGTCGTCGGCGATGATGGGGATCGGCCGGCCGACCATCGGCAGAATGGCGTTCCGGCCGACCAGGTCTTGATACCGCGGATCGTCCGGATGGACGGCGACCGCCGTATCCCCGAGCATGGTTTCCGGGCGTGTCGTCGCCACGGTGATGAAGCGATCCGCTTCGCCTTCGATCGGATAGCGGAAATGCCAAAGATGGCCGCTGACCTCCACCTGCTGCACTTCCAGGTCGGATATGGCCGTCACCAATTCCGCATCCCAGTTGACGAGCCGCTTGTCGCGATAGATCAGCCCCTTCTTGTAGAGATCCACGAACACCTTCAAGACGGCGGCCGACAGGCCCTCGTCCATGGTAAAGCGCTCGCGGCTCCAATCGCAGGACGCGCCCAAGCGCTTAAGCTGGTTGAAGATCGTACCGCCGGAATGGGCCTTCCAGTCCCAAACTTTCTCGATGAATTTTTCCCGCCCGATTTCGCGCCGTCCCGGTTCCTGGCGTTCCATCAGTTGCTGCTCGACCACCATCTGGGTGGCGATACCCGCATGGTCCATGCCCGGCTGCCATAAAACATCGCGGCCGCGCATGCGTTCAAAGCGGATCAGGATGTCCTGCAGCGTGTTGTTGAGAGCGTGCCCGATATGCAGCGAACCGGTCACGTTCGGCGGCGGGATGACGATACAATAGGGATCGCTGCCGGGATCGGCGCCGGCGCCGGCCTTGAATGCCCCGGCATCTTCCCAATTCTGATAAATTTTTGGCTCGACCGACGCCGAATCGTAGGTCTTTTCCAGCATAACCGCCGCCTTCAATGAAACTCATCGCACCCACATGCTGTAAAGCCAAACACCGGCGACAAGTCAACATGGCTGACCTAGGATCTCGGAAATACAGCTCGAATCCGCGGATTCGACGCCGTCCGGCACCCGCCACGTCAAGTCTTTGTTAACAATTGTGGCAATCCGCCGCGCAAATCCCTATTATAAGGTCCAGGGAGAAAGCCGGTGTGATAAAACCGGCAACATCAATTCGGTATCCGCCGAGGGATTCGGATGCCGGGAGGCTCAGGGATGACTAGAACCCATACGGCGTTAGCCGCATGCCTTTCGTTGGTACTCGTTACCGCACCATTGGCCGCATTCGCAAGCCAGTCGACACCGGACGCGCGGCCTGCAGTCGTTGAGAAGCAGGCACCGCAAAGTGACGACAAGACCGGATCGGAATTTTCGATTTGGGTCGGCGAAGTGGAATTGCGCGGTCGCAAGATGATTTGGGTGGAGTTGATCGATCGCCATGGCGAGGTGGTCTACGATTCTGAAATTCGCCCGAACGAGACCCATCTGTTGCCCAATGGCCGTGCGATCGTCATTCGCGACGATTCCGACGACTCCAATCTTATCGCCAAGAAGATCACCGACCGGGTGATCCAGGAAGACCACCTTATCGTCACGCGCCGGGTCGTTACCGGTAATGACGGCAAGACCACGGTCGAGTTCATCGAGGAAGATGAACCGAAGAAGCCGGACAACCCGCTCGTCGCCTTCGCCAAGGCCGGCGAATGGATGTGGTCGAAGGTCGTGGCATTCTTCTCCGCGACGGTTGAAACCGTGCGGGTTGCGTGGACCGCGATATCCAACGTGATTGGTGCATAAGGCGCTATCTGTAGCGGAGTTCAAAACGGCGTGTAAACCGCCGGGGGAACTGGCCCCGGCGGCTGTTGCCGCTTGAAGGAATATCCGACTGCGGCTAGCCTGTTGGCTCGATCAATCGACGGGCCAGGGATCCCATGACAATCAGGCAAACGGTAATCGAGGCGATCGGCAACACGCCGCTGATCCGCCTGAACAAGGCATCCGAGGAGACAGGATGCGAGATCCTCGGCAAGGCGGAGTTCATGAATCCGGGTCAGTCGGTCAAGGATCGTGCCGCCCTGTTCATCGTGCGCGACGCCATCGATCGCGGATTGCTGCAGCCTGGCGGCGTGATCGTGGAAGGGACGGCCGGCAATACGGGCATCGGCCTGGCACTGGTCGGCAACGCGCTGGGGTTTCGCACCGTTATCGTCATCCCGCAGACGCAGACAGAAGAAAAGAAGGATATGCTCCGGCTTGCCGGCGCCGACCTCATTCAGGTACCCGCAGTCCCATATCGGAACCCAAACAATTACGTGAAGATTTCCGGCCGAATTGCTGAAAACATTGCAAAATCCGATCCTAACGGCGCCATCTGGGCCAACCAGTTCGACAATGTCGCCAACCGCAATGGCCACGTACAGACCACCGCACCTGAAATCTGGCGGCAGACCGACGGCAAGGTCGACGGGTTCGTTTGCGCGGTTGGCACCGGTGGGACGCTTGCCGGCGTGGCGGAAGGATTACGTGCGAAGAACAGCGACATCAAGATCGGTATCGCCGATCCGATGGGCGCCGCCCTGTTCAATTACTACGCCCATGGCGAATTGAAGGCCGAAGGCTCGTCGATCACCGAAGGGATCGGCCAGGGCCGGATCACCGCGAATTTGGAAGGCCTGGATATCGATTTCCCCTACCAGATTCCGGACGCGGAGGCCGTGCCGATCGTTTTCGACCTCTTACAGCATGAGGGTCTGTGCCTGGGCAGTTCATCGGGTATCAATGTTGCCGGTGCCATTCGGCTTGCCCGCGATCTCGGGCCCGGCCACACCATTGTCACCGTATTGTGCGATTGCGGCACCCGCTATCAGTCGAAACTGTTCAATCCGGGCTTTTTGCGCTCCAAGGATCTGCCGGTGCCCGAATGGCTGGAGCGCGAATCGGACATCGTCATTCCGTACGAAGTGGTTGATTGACCATGGGCGAGACTGAGCAGCTCTTTCGCGACGACGCCTATCTGGCCACCTGTGACGCCACTGTGCTTGGGGTCAATGATCGCGGCGGTATCCTTCTTGACCGCACGGTGTTCTATCCGACCGGCGGCGGACAACCGGGCGATACCGGCCGTCTGGAGCGGGCCGACGGAACCGCAATCGAGATCGGGGCAACGGTCTATGGGGCGGACAAGTCGGAAATCGTCCATGTGCCCATCTCCCAGGACGTCCTGCCGGAGGCCGGTGAGACGGTCACCTGCCATATCGATTGGGACCGCCGTCATCGGTTGATGCGCATGCATACGGCGATGCATCTTCTGTCGGCCGTTCTGCCCTATCCGGTAACCGGCGGCTCGGTCGGAGAAGCCGAAAGCCGGCTTGATTTCGATATTCCCGAAGCCGGCCTCGACAAGGAGGAGATCACGGGCAAGGTCAACAGCCTGATCGACGCCGATTCCCCGGTCGCCATGGACTGGATTACAGACGCCGAACTCGATGCCAATCCGGACCTGGTCAAAACCATGAGCGTGCAGCCGCCGCGCGGCAGCGGCCGGGTGCGCCTGATCCGCATCGGCGACAATGTCGATCTGCAGCCTTGCGGCGGCACACACGTCGCCAGCACCGGTGAAATCGGACCGATCGTCGTCTCCAAGATTGAAAAGAAGGGCCGGCAAAACCGGCGCGTGCGCATCAAGCTCGCATAGTTTGCTATCGGAGGCGCTATCCATGCATCTTGAAGGTTCATGCCGCTGCGGCGCGGTAACCTTTTCACTGCAGAGCCCCACTCCCTATCCCTATATGCGCTGCTATTGCACGATCTGCCGTAAGGTCGGCGGTGGCGGCGGCTACGCGGTCAATCTGGGGGGAGACGCGGCGAGCCTGGCGATTACCGGCGAGGATCATGTGCGTATCTACCAGGCGGTTCTCGATGGCGAAACCAGCCCCGGAGGACGCCGGTTCTGCAGCCATTGCGGCGCCATGTTGTGGGGCTGGGATGAGCGCTGGCCGGACCTGCTGCATCCTTTTGCCTCGGCGATTGATACGCCATTGCCCAAGCCACCTGAAATCGTGCATATCATGCTTGACTTCAAGGCGCCGTGGGTCGACGTACCCGACGGACCGGGCCATGTGCATTTTCCGCGCTATCCCGATGAATCGCTGGAAGGGTGGCATCGCCGCCACGGATTTTATGGAGATACCGCATGACCGGGGAAAATTTGGTTTCGACGGATTGGCTGGAGCGGCATTTGAGTGCGCCCGACGTGGTCGCGGTCGATGCCTCGTGGTATTTGCCGACCGACAACCGGGATCCCCATGCTGAATATCTGGAGCGCCATGTTCCCGGCGCCGTATTTTTCGATATCGACAAAATAGCCGATCAATCAAGCGATCTGCCCCATATGCTGCCACGGCCGGAGGCGTTTTCCAGCGCCATGCGCAAGATGGGCATCGGCGACGGCCAGCGCATCGTCGTCTATGACGGCGCCGGCATGTATTCAGCCCCCCGTGTCTGGTGGACCTTTCGCACCATGGGTGTCTCCGACGTCGCCGTGCTCGATGGCGGACTGCCGCGTTGGATCTCCGAAGACCGTCCGCTGGAAGATGGCGCGGTCCATCGGCCGGAGCGGCATTTCACGGCGCGGCTGAATCACGGCGCGGTCCGCGATCTCGACGACGTGCGGCGGCTGTTGAATACCGGCGGCGCCCAAATTGTCGATGCGCGGTCGGCGGAGCGGTTCCGCGGCGCGGCGCCCGAGCCGCGCCCCGGCCTGCGCGCCGGCCATATGCCCGGCAGCCTGAACCTGCCATTCGATGCCATCCTTCAAGATGGTGCAATGATTGGGTCCGATGCCCTGAAGGCGGCATTCGAGGGCGCCGGGGTCGACCTGGCAAAGCCGATCGTCACCACATGCGGCTCCGGCGTCACCGCCGCCCTCCTGGCACTGGCGCTAGCCCAGTTAGGGCATCGCAAAGTCAGCGTCTATGACGGTTCCTGGTCCGAATGGGGCGGTCGAGACGATGTGCCGGTGGAAAGCGGCTAGAGCCTCAAAGGAAGAATTGCATAACCGGCTTGATCGTCGCCGGGATTACCGAGACAAATGTGTAGATCACCGAGCCCCAGATAATCAGCAAGAGCGGCAAATTCTTGGCGGTGAATACCGGCCGCCTGTTCCGCTCATCGACCAAACGGTTCCCGTCGCGCATTTCCTTGCCCAATATGAGGACCAGGTAATAGCCGAAGGCGCTCAGACGAATGTCGCTTGAATGGTGATCACTGTTGCGACGGACGACCGCATGCTCAATTGCATTCTTCTGCGCGTCATTGAGGTTTGCGGTCACCGTCGGGTCGACATCATTCCAAAACTCCGACGCATCGGCTGTCGTGGCTTGTTTCATCGCGTGTTTGCTCTCTGGTGGTGAACACCGGAGCAGTGTAACAATCGTCCCTTAACATTGCGTGTAGCAACTAGGCGCAATTTGATTGGGAGTATCTCAGTGCGGGTGTAACTCGGCGGCGCGCATCTAATGAACGGCTGACAGTTTTCCTCGGTAAAAAACGCGATAACCCTGGTCCGTGAACCGGTTTACCCGGTTAATTCGTGCCCGTCTCCCATGCCATGTCGCTTTTTGGCATGGTGAAGACCTGACCGGGATAGATCCAGTTGGGGTCACGGATCTGATCGGTGTTGGCCCGGTAAATCGTCGTATAGCGGATGCCGCGACCATAATGACGGCGGGAAATGCGCCACAAATTGTCGCCGCGGCGGATGATCACCGCTTGTGGCGCGGCGAGCGTTCCGCTGGTGGTGGCGCCCGTGGCGCCGGCACCTGAGCCTTCGCCGGAAACACTGACCGGCCGCAGGGCGACTGTTTCGGCTTCCCGCTCGAACGGCACTTCGCCGCGCGCCACAACCCGGCCCTTGTCACCGGTCACCTGGTCGGCGCGCACCCGGTAGCGGCCGGGTTCCAGGGACCGGCCGGCCTCCAGCAACCAGCGTCCCGAAGGACCGGCTTTGGCCTCGCCGACAAACTGGTCGTCCACATAGACACGAACGCGACCCGACGGCACCGTGACACCGGCGATATAGAGACGATCATTCTCCACTTCGACCGCTTCCACCGCCGCCATTGGATCGTGATCCCGGGTGATGGTGGCACGATCGGCGACCGCCACGCTGCCGTCGGGAGATACCAAATCGGCGCGAACCGCATGATTGCCAGGCGGCAATGCCCTGCCAACATCCAGCGACCATTCCCCACTCGCATCGGCAGTGGCGGTGCCGACCGGAACACCGCCGACGGTGACCTGGATGCGGGCGCCAGGCGTGGCGCGCCCGGTCACCTTGATCCGATTGTTTTGCGTACTCGCCGCGGCGATCTGGATTTCCGGTTTCGGCGCCGGCGGGGCGGCTGCCACGGACTTCGTGGCCGGCTGTTCGGTTTCCCGCTGGCGTGCTTCCACCTTGGGCGCGTCGGAGGACGGAGCCGCCGGCGTCGTCAGCGTCAGCGTCCAATTGCCGTTTTCGTCCGCTTTGGTGGTGCCGACGGGCCTGTCATTGATACGCACCTCGACTTCCGCGCCTGGATCGCTGGTTCCGTTGACGGTCACTTGATTGTCAGCGACTTCCGTTTCCTTGACGACGACCGGCGGCGCGGCCGGTTTTGGCGCCTGTGCCGTGGCGGTCGGCTCGGCCGGGGTCTGAACAAGCGGCGCCGGCGCGGCCGGTTGATCAGTGCCTGATTGCGGTGTGGTGCTTGCGGCGGTCGACCCTTGCGAATCCGGTGCCGGGGTCTGTTCCTGCGATGGCTGCGGCGCTGCGGCCGGCTGCTCTGCCTTCGCAGTCTCGGTCGCCGGAGTTTCGTTTGGCTGGGCGGCCGTCGCCGGTTGATCCGGCGTCGTGGCGTCTGATTGGCCGGGTGTCGTTTCGAAGTTCGTTTGAGGCTCCGTCGGTTGGCGATCAGCCGGCACCGCCGCCGGCCCGTCGGTCTGCGGCGGCTCCACGCGGGCGACCACGGTCTCGCCGGGTTCCTCGGCGGGCGGGATTTTCGCGGTTGGCGCCGTCCCGTCGTCCGATTTCACCGCCGCATCCGCCGTCTTCGTTTCCACGGGCTTTTGCACGACCTTGCTTGGTTGCCCGGGTTTGCTCAACACCACCAGCGGCGCGCTCTTCCTGTCTTCCTCGACCGCTACCGCGACCCGCTGGTCCGATTCCACGGATTGACCATTCGACTCTGATTTGACGGTCAGGTCATGGTCGCCTGGCTTCAGCGGTTTTTTCAAAACCATCACCCATTCGCCCTGGTCGTTGGCGGTGGTCCTGCCGATGACCTTGCCATTGTCGATCACGGCGACCATGGCGCCGGGATCGGACTGGCCGGCGATAACCGCATCGCCGGACGGTTCGACGCGTACGATATCGAATTCAGGCGCCTTGCCAGTCGAAGGTTGCGCGGATTGTGTTGCCGGCGGTGTTTCGGTCGATTGTGCCGGCTGTTGCGGTTCGCTGACCTGGCCTTCGTCCGGTTTTGCGGCAACGTTCGTTTCGTCGTCCGATTTGGGTGCGGCCGGTTGCGGCGCGGTCGTCCCCGGGGATTGCGGAGGGGTGGTTCGGGTGCCAAATCCGCCGGTCGTCAGATAAACGGCGATGCCGCCGATGACAATGGCCCCGCCGATGAGCGAATAGATGACCGCGTTCTTCATGGACTAGATCCCATTTGGGAATGGTAGACCCGGCACTCGTCCCGTTTCGTCGCCGCGCTCACCGATCCTCAATCATTTGATGACATTTTGATGATTATACCGGTTTGCTATCAGCGGCAAGCAACGGCCCCGTATATCATCCCGAACGACAGGATTCGGACCGGATTGAAAGTACAATATGGCGAAAATCAGCTCTATTTGCGTGTTTTGCGGCTCCGGCGACGGCGCGCGGCCGGTTTATGCGGAGGCGGCGAGGGCGCTCGGCCGCGCCCTGGCCGAATCACGGATCCGGCTGGTTTATGGCGGCGGGTCCGTGGGATTGATGGGGATCGTCGCCAAGACCGTGATCGATCACGGCGGCGCGGTGACCGGAATTATCCCCCGGTTTTTGCAGCGCAGCGAGGTGATGTTGGAGGCGGTCGACGACCTGATCGTGACGGAGGACATGCATGAGCGCAAACGGCTGATGTTCGACCATGCCCAAGCATTCGTCGCCTTGCCGGGCGGTGTCGGCACTCTTGAGGAGACCGTCGAGCAACTGACCTGGGCGCAACTCGGCCGCCACGTGAAGCCGATCGTGCTCGCCAATGTCGACGGTTTCTGGGATCCGCTGATCGCGTTGATCGGCCATATGCGGTCGCAACATTTCATCCGCGACGAATTTCAAGTCGATTACCTGACCGCCGAACGCATCGATGACATCGTGCCGCTGGTCACCAAGGCCGTCGCCGGGATCGACCAAACGGTGCTCGAGCAGCCGACCACCGGTGAACCGCTGAAGCGGATGTAGACCGGCCGGCGGGCTCTAACCATCTTGGTGTGAGCCGCTTGTGCCAATACCACCAACAAAGGCAAATGCGTTAGGCCGTTAGGCGCGAAGTAACCGCTTGCAGTCTGGCCCAATTACTCGGCCGCATCCTGGATGTGCGTGACCTTCTCAGGCACCAGCGCCGGATCGGGCTGGTGCGCCGGCACGCCAGATGCATAGGGTTTCCTGTCCATCTTGAAGATGCGCCGGATCGTGCTCAGCCACACATGCGGCGCGGCGAGCAGAGTGGGGATCACCACCAGGGTCAGGATCGTCGAAAACGCCAGTCCGGAAATCACAGCGGTCGACAACTGGATCCACCAGATCGCGGTGATCGATCCGACCGAAACCACCCGCTCGATGAAATTGAGGTTGATCTGGGTGGCCATCGGGATCAGGCCGGCAATGGTGGTGATGGTGGTCAAAAGGATCGGCCGGATCCGCTGGGCCGAGGTCTTCAGGATCGCCTCCAGCGGCTCCGTCCCGTCTTCACGCATTCGGTTATAGGTATCGATCAACACGATCGCATTGTTGACCACGATCCCCGCCAGCGCCACCACGCCGGTTCCCGTCATGATGATGGAGAATTTCTGCCCGGTCAGCATCATGCCGATCAACACGCCGAAGACCGACATGATCACCGTGGAGAGCGTCAGGAAGGTCTGGTAGAAAGAGTTGAACTGGGTCACCAGGATGATGAACATCAAGAACAACGAGCCGAACAGCGCTTTCTGCAGGAATTCACCGGACTTCTTCTGCTCCTCGTCGGCGCCGCGGAACCGGAAATAGACGTTATCCGGCCATGTCTGGGTTTTCAGCCAGGAATCCAGTTCCTTGACCTTGTTATCGACAAGGATGCCTTTTTCGGTCGCCACATTGGCCTTCACGTCCATGGTGTAGAGGCCGTCGCGGCGCGTAATCGACGAGACCTTCGGCTCGGGCGAGCGCTTGACGAAGTTGGAAATCGGCACCAGGCCGCTCGGCGTGCGCAGGCGCAGGTCGTCGAGCCGCTCCAGCGTGCGCTCTTCCTTCGGCAGGCGGACGCGGATATCCACCTCGTCTTCTGAATCCGACGGCCTGTACTTGCCGATCAGCACGCCATTTGTCACCAATTGCACCATGGTGCCGACGGTGGCGATTGACGCATTGAAGCGTCCGGCTTCTTCCCGGTCGATGGTCACTTGCCATTCGATGCCGGGCAGGGGACGGCTGTCCTCAATGTCCCGCACATCGTCCATCGTCTCCACATGATCGCGGACAACGCCGGTAATCTTCTTGGTCAGTTCGTAGTCGGTGGACTTGATCTGCAGGCGGACGTCCTTGCCGGTCGGCGGACCACCCTCGATGATCCGCGGCTCCACCTTGATGCCGGCGATCGACGCAGTCCGGGACCGGATTTCGGCTTCGATAACCTGCCATTTGCGTCGGCAGCAATAGTCGGAGAGCTCGATCGACAATTCGCCGATTACGTCCGCCGGCTTGTCCTGGATTCCGCCGATAAATTGCGGGCCCGAACCGCCGCCGGATGCATAGGCCGACACGACCGCGTTGCGGATACCCTTGACCTGCAGGACTTCCCGTTCGACCTCGGCGACCAGGCTGCGCGCCTCGTTGGCCGACAGGTTCCCGCGGGCCGAAACCAGCACGATGACCTGCTCCGGCTCCTCGTCGACGAAGAACTCGACGCCATTATTGTTTGAGGCAAAGGCGACGATGACACCGATGCCGATGGCCATGACGACAATGAGCGTCGCCAGGTTGCCGATCGGATTGGAGATCAGCTTCTGTAGGAACCGGACATAGATGCCGGTCAATCCGGAGATTTCCTTGGCATCGAAATGATGGTCATGCGCCAGCTTCTTGGCCGCGTCGACCTCCGCCTCGGTCACCTTGCTGCGTCCGAAAATGCCGCCGGTCACCGGCAGGAACACCATGGCCGTCATCAGCGACGCCGACAGCACGATGATCACCATGATTGGCAGATAGCTCATGAATTCGCCGGCAACGCCCGGCCACAACAGCATCGGCAGGAAGGCCGCGAGCGTCGTCGCCGTGGAAGAGAAGATCGGCCAGAACATCAGCCGGGCGGCGCGGATATAGGCTTCCTTTTTGGGCATGCCTTCCGCCACCTTGCGATCGGCATATTCGACAATGACGATCGCCCCATCGACCAGCATGCCGACTGTCAACACCAGGCCGAACAGCACCATCATGTTGACGGTCATGCCCATGAAGCCCAGAATCAGGAAGCCGACCATGAACGAGGTCGGGATCGCCAGCCCGACGAGCAGCGCGGAGCGGATTCCGAGCGCCGCCACCACCAGGATCATCACCAGGAAGATCGCCGTCATGATCGACGATTGCAGCGAATTGTGCACTTCCTTGATGTTCTGCGACAGGTCGAGCAGATAGTTGATGCGCACCGTGCTCGGCAGGTCCTTGGTGGCCGCCTCGACCGCCGCCCGCACATTGTCGTTGTTTTCAATGATATTGGTGCCGAGCCGTTTCTTGACCTCAATGGAGATCGCCGGCTCGCCATTGACATAGGTGAGCCGCGACGGATCCTTGAAGGTGCGCCGGATCTCCGCCACGTCGCCCAGCGTCACCACGCCTTCGCCATTCTGCTTGATCGGCAGGGAGAAGACGTCCTTGGCGTTTTCGACCAGCCCGGGAACCTTCACGTTGAACCGGCCGGAACCGCTATCCAGGAACCCGGCCGGGATCAACTGGTTGTTCAACGTCACAGCATTGATCAGTTCCTGCTGCGATACGTCGTAGGATTCCAGCTTCATAGTGTCGATGACGACTTCAAGAAGCTCCTCCCGGTGGCCGGACAGGCTGGCTTCCAGCACCGTCGACACCGCCTCGATCTGGTCCTTCAGGCGGCGCGCATGGCGATAAAGCGTGCGTTCGGGAACATTGCCCGACAATGTGACGATGATCGTCGGAATGAGCGAGAAATTGGTTTCGATGATCGACGGCTCGTCTGCCTCGTCCGGCAGTTCCGCCTTTGCCTGGTCCACCTTGTCGCGGATATCGGCGAGCGCCTCGTCCTTGTCGAATTCCGCCTCGAATTCCAGCACGATGCCCGCATGGCCTTCCGATGCGATTGCCGTCAGTTCCTTCAACCCGTCGAGGCCGCGCAAGGATGTCTCCATCGGCCGCACCAGAAGCCGTTCGGCGTCGGACGGCGAAATGCCCTGCTGCGGGATCGAGACATAAAAGACCGGGACATCGATATCCGGATTGGCCTCCTTGGGGATCGACACATAGGCGATCGCGCCCATGACGATCATGACCACCATCATCGTCAGCACCGTCCGGGGACGGCGCAGGACGGCCTCCAGGAGGTTGATCATTGATTGGTCCCCGCGGTCGCGGCGAAGACCGGTTCGACCACCTGGCCCTCGCTCACATAGTCATGGCCGACAGTGATCACGGTCACGCTGTCCGGCAATCCGGTCACCCACATGCCGGATTCGGTCACCGACAACAGTTTTACCGGCAGGAATTTCACCGTCTTGTCGTCCTGCACCACGCGCACGCCGACCTGGCCGTCATCGGCCAGTGCCAGGATCGCCGGGGACATCAGATGCGCCCGGGTTGCCGGCAGCGGCACGACCGCATGGGCCGTCACCCCGTCGCGCACCCGGCCGGCCGGGTTCTCGACCTCTACCTCGACGCGGAAGGTGCGGGTCTTCGGATCGGCCACCGGTGCGATATAGCGGATGTGGCCGACCACGTTTTCGCCGGTCACCAGCTTGGCGTCGGCCTTCATGCCGACGCTCAACAGGCCCACATCGCGTTCCGAAACCTGGCCGATCACCAACATCGGGTTCGGATTGATCAGGCTGGCGCAGACTGAGCCGAGCGTCAGCATGTCGCCGACCTCGGCAATCGGTTCATGGACGATGCCGTCGACCGGCGCCCGCACTTCGGTGCGGCCGATATCCCATTCGATCTCAGCGACCGACGCCTTGGCGGCATTGAGTTGCGCCTTCAGCGCCGCGACCTTGGATTTTGCGGAATAGCCCTTGTCAAGCAGCTCCGTTTCGGCCTCGAAGTCGAATTCGGCCTGCGCGAGTTGCGCCCTGGCCCTCAATAGCCGCGATTCCCGCGCTGCCGGATCAAGCACGCATAAAAGATCGCCCTTGCGTACCGACTGTCCTTCGGAAACCAGGCGCTTAATCACCTGGCCGTTGGTTTCGGCGCGCACGGAGACCTTGGATTCCGCCTCGGTCCGCCCGCGGATCTCCAGATACGATTCCTTGTCGCGAGATTCGAAAGTGGCGACGCGAACCTTGAACGGTGCGTCGCTCGCCTCGGCAACCCGTTCCGCCGGCGGAGGCTCGCCATCGGCCGCATCGGCCTGTCCGCCGATCACGATGTTGCCCGTCGACATCCATCCCGCGATGCCCGCTGTCAGCGCCAGGGCAACCACATAGGACCATTTGATCTTGAGCCCCATGAAATATCTCCTGTCTTCATCCGGCCCTTAACAGGCCGGCTATCCCGCTTTATCACTCCGCCGCGATGGCATGCTTGCCCAGCTTTTGCGCGGCGATCATTTGTAAGTCTTCCCGGTGTTTCTCCAGGTATTCCAGCGATGCCGAGTACACCGAGATTCCATACTCGATCGTCCAACGGGAGCCCGGATGGTCGCATCCGGCAAGCACGTCCTTCATATGCGCCAATTCACCCTTTACGTGGGCGATGCGCTCATCGATCACCGTCTTAAGCTTCTCCGGGTCGGCGATCTCGGCGAACATGGCGACCAACAGGAACTCGCTGCGAAACGTGTCGGGCGCCGGGGGTGTGCTCAAGGCTTCGGCGAAGGCCTGCCGCCCGGCTTCGGTCAGCGAATAGATCTTGCGTGCCGGTTTGCCGGGCTGGCTTTCCTCGCGAACGGTGACATTGCCTTCCTGCTCCAGCTTCGCCAAGGCCGGATAAATCGAGCCATAGCTCGCCTCCACGAAATGACAGAACTGTCCCTCCGTGGACGCCTTCCGGATCTCATAGCCTGTGGCGTCACCGCGACACAGGATCGCCAAGCAAATCGTTCGGATGTTCATGAACCGGCATCTCCAGCCGAAGCGATTGAACAAATCGCATGTTACGGTTCGGTATATTCACGTTCGATATATGCGGAAGAACTATGTATCCGTTCGATATATGTCAAGTGCCACCCCGCGTGGTCAATGTTCAAATCATTAACATTAGCCTCACGTTGGTGTGACGGAGGTTCAATTCAAGAGAATCGCACAATCGGGGCGATCACAATTTGTTATCCGGGGCTCGACAGATCGATTTGCCGGATATCCCGGATCTAACGTCACCGTGCATCAATCGCGGAACCTGCTATGAATTGGTTCAAGTATCGGCTCCGGTACAGAAAGTCATTCCCGCGACAGCGGAAATCCGGGGTAACAAATATCGGCCTTCACACTTGGCCCTGGATTCCCGCTGTCGCGGGAATGACTGCGGAGAAAGCCGTTATTTCGATTCGATCCGACCGGTGCCAGTCCCGCGACAAGTCGGTGCCGGGAATTCGGGCGCTTTGATCCGTCAGCCCCTTGCCAAGCGCGCTGTTCCCGCCAAACTGACCCGACCATGGAAATTCAAGGATACCCCCCATGACCGACGACACGTATCCGCGCGACATGACCGGCTATGGGCGCACGCCGCCGGATCCCGCATGGCCTGACGATGCCCTAATCGCCGTGCAGTTCGTCATCAACTACGAAGAGGGCGGCGAGAACAACATTCTGCACGGTGATGCCGCATCGGAGGCCTTCCTGTCGGAAATCGTCGGTGCGGATCCGTGGCCGGGCCAGCGCCACATGAACATGGAATCGATTTACGAATATGGCGCCCGTGCCGGCTTCTGGCGCCTGTGGCGGATGTTCACCGCTCGCACCATCCCCGTGACCGTCTATGGTGTCGCGACTGCCTTGGAGAAAAACCCGCAGGCCGTGGCGGCCATGAGGGAAGCCGATTGGGAAATCGCCAGCCACGGCCTGAAATGGATCGAATATAAGGACTTCGCCAAGGAGGATGAACGGGCCCATATGCGCGAAGCGATCCGCATCCACAAGGCGGTGACCGGAGCGCGGCCGCTCGGCTGGTATACCGGGCGCTCGTCGATCCATAGTCTGGACCTGGTGATGGAGGAGGGCGGTTTCCTCTATTCCTCCGACGCTTATGCCGATGATCTGCCCTACTGGGTCATTGGCCCGAACGGCCCGCACCTGATCATCCCCTATACGCTCGATGCCAACGATATGCGCTTCGCCACCGCCCAGGGTTTCAATGCCGGCGACCAGTTTTTCGCCTATCTGCGCGACACTTTCGACGTGCTCTACGAAGAAGGCCGTGCGGGCCAGGCGAAAATGATGAATATCGGCCTGCATTGCCGTCTGGTCGGCCGTCCGGGCCGGGCGGCGGCCCTAGCGCGATTCCTGGATTACGTGGCGGCGAAAGACCGGGTCTGGCTGGCTCGGCGTATCGATATCGCCCGCCACTGGCATGAATTTCATGCGCCGCCGGCGGATTGATCAGGCGCGCCGCCGCTGTGCCTGGGTGGTAAGCGCGATCCCCACACAGATGACAATTGCGCCAAGCCATGTGGCGACGGAATAGCTTTCGCCCAAAAGCAAGGTCCCCGAAAACAGGCCGACGGCCGCGGCCACGTAACCGATCTGGCTGAGATAAACCGGCCCGCCGACCTCCTGCAGCCGAAAGAACAATGCATATAGGAGGGCCGCGACGACGAACTGCGCAAATGTCAATATCGGCAGGGTCGTCAGGTCCAGCACCGGAAATCCGCCGACCATCAAATACGAGGCGGCGACTAGGATGAATGCGGCCGCAATATTGCTGCCGGCCGATAGTTCCAAATGCCCGGCATCTTTCGGCCAATCAAGCCCGCGATAGATGTTGCCGATGGCAAGGCAGAGCGGAATCAGAAATCCGATCGCCACCCAGACCGGATCGGCCGGCTGGCTTGCCTCACCCCGTGTCAACGCGACGGTGAGGGCGCCGACAAATCCGACCCCGATCCCGGCGATGCCCAACAAGGTCGCCCGTTGCAAGCGTAGTGTGAGAGAGAACAGCAGCGTCAGGACCGGCGACAGGGTGAACATGATGCTCGTATAGCCGGCGCCGAGTTTCGGAATGCAGGAAAATACCAAGATGTTCGGCGCCACATAGGAGATCGTGCCGGAGATCGCGTAGTACCGCAGGCGATGGGCGTCAAACCCCATGCGCTGCCGGCTCGCCAGGATGACAACCGGCAGGATAGTGCCGGCACCGGCGGCGATCACGAAGGCCCAGACTATCGGCGAGATGCCGCCCGCAGCGGCGATCTTGCCAAAGGGAAACATCATCCCCATCAGAGCGCCGGACATCAACAACAGGGCGATCGGGGAATCACGCAGAGTCATGACCGGATCAAGTCGCCGACAAGGTCGTTGGTGCGCTCGTCAACCGCCTCATCCAGGCCGTCAAGGTCCAGCGCCCAACCGGCTTCCTCAATCAGGGAGACCGTGGCGACTTCATAGCCGGCATTGCGCGCATTTCCGGGTAATTGCAGATAGGTCGGGCTCAGGCCAACCACCCGGTCGCCCGGCTCAAGCAGGGTCTGGACGAGTAACTGGTTCGCTTCGGACGCACCCACGGTCACCAGCACGTTGTCCGCGTCGGCACCATCGTAAAGAGCCGCGATTTTCTCGCGCAGCGACTTCAGGCCATTCACTTCGGGATAGTTGAGGCTGACGTCGCCGAGGTCGCCAGGCTTCTTGCCGGCCATCGCCAAAAGCTCTGCCAGCGTCAGAGGATGGACGCCGCTTTCGGAGAAGTTGTAGTCGACGGTCTGTTCGTTCTCGGACAGGAATTGCTCGACCAGGAATGGATGAAACATGGCGACCGGTCCCGGCTCTAGGGTCTGTTGCGTTCAATTGGGTTCAATACGCCTTATGAAACAGACAATTCCCGCGAAAGCGGGAATCCAGGGTAACAGGCAAAGGTCGGTGTTTCGTGGCCCTGGATTCCCGCTTTCGCGGGAATGACTGTGTGACTTGAATGCCCAATATACCACACACATTAGGCCGTCATATCCAGTTCGATGCGAACCGGCACGTGGTCCGACGGCTTCTCCCAGGCCCGGGTGTGCTTGTCGATGGTACAGGAGACCAGTCGGTCCGCGGCCTCCGGCGACAGCATCAGGTGGTCGATACGGATGCCGTTATTCTTTTGCCAGGCGCCGGCCTGATAGTCCCAGAATGTATAAAGTCCGTCCTCGTCGCTACAGGCCCGCAAGGCATCGGTCAGCCCGAGATTGGCGAAGGCGCGGAAGGCGTCCCGGGTCTCCGGCCGATAGAGCGCGTCCCCCCACCAATCGTCCGGCGCATGGCAGTCGCCGGCTTCGGGAATGACATTGTAATCGCCGGCAAATACCACCGGCTCCTCCGCGGCGAGCAGCGCGCGGGCATGGGCTTCAAGCCGCTTCATCCAGGAAAGCTTGTAGGGATATTTCTCGCTCTCCACCGGATTGCCGTTCGGCAGGTAGATGCTGGCGATCCGCACAACGCCGGACGGGGTCGAGACGACGCCCTCGATATAGCGCGCCTGCACGTCCTCAGGATCGCCGGGCAGTCCGCGATTGACCTCGTCGAATGGGTGTTTCGACACCAAAGCGACGCCGTTGAACCCCTTCTGGCCATGGGTTTCAACATTGTAGCCGAGCGCCTCGATTTCGAATCCGGGGAAATTCTCGTCGACGGATTTGATTTCCTGCAGGCAGGCAATATCCGGCTCGGCCTCCTTCAGCCATTCCAGGACATTTTCGATGCGTGCCTTGATGCCGTTGATGTTCCAGGTGGCAATGCGCATGCGCGGATAGACCGCCTCTAGACTGTGAAACTGGTGCCGCAGCCGCAGGACGCGACCGCGTTGGGATTGCGGATTTGGAAGGATTGACCGATCAGATCGTCGACGAAATCGATCTCCGCGCCGCCCATGAATTGCAGCGATACCGAATCGATCAGCACCGTCGCGCCATCCCGTTCCAGCACCAGATCGTCCGCATTGCGCCCGGTCGTCAGGTCATAGGTATACTGAAACCCGGAACACCCGCCGCCGGCGACGGCGATGCGCAAGGCATCATTATTGCCGTCCGAATCAAGGATGATCGCCACCCTCTTGGCGGCACGTTCGGTCAGTACAACGCTGTCTTCGCTCATGGCGATCTCGACTTGCCCCTCATTCGCCGTTCATAAACCGGCAATGGTCTTGTGAAGACTATAGTGCCATAGGTATGAACGGAAGCAGATCGTGTCAATCATATGATCGACTTGAGTTTCAGGAGTGCAACGTGTCGCTAGGCCTTGGATATGGCGCCGAACCGCGGGCCGCTTTCGCGGTGCAGCCGGCCCGATCTCGCGGCCGCCATATCGAGGAGCCCGAAAGCCCGACCCGCACGGCATTTCAGCGCGACCGCGACCGCATCGTCCATTGCACGGCCTTCCGCCGCCTGAAATTCAAGACCCAGGTCTTTATCTTCCATGAAGGCGACCATTACCGGACCCGCCTGACCCACACGATCGAAGTCGCGCAGATCGCCCGCGCGCTCGCCCGGGCCTTGCGCCTCGATGAGGACCTGGCGGAAGCCCTGGCGCTCGCCCACGATCTCGGCCACACCCCCTTCGGCCATGAAGGGGAGGATGTGCTCAACGATTGCATGGCCGATCACGGTGGCTTCGACCACAATGCCCAAAGCCTGCGCATCGTTACCCATCTGGAACATCGCTACGCCGAATTCGACGGCCTCAATCTGAGCTGGGAAACCCTGGAGGGCCTGGTCAAGCATAATGGCCCGCTAACCGATAAATCCGGCAATCCAATCGGCCGCTACAAGAATTCCGGCCTGCCGCACGCCATCAAGGCCTATTCGCCGTTTCAGGATCTTTTATTGTGGTCGCGCCCGAGCGCCGAGGCGCAGGCCGCGGCCATCGCTGACGATATTGCCTATGACGCCCACGATATCGACGATGGGCTGCGCGCCGGTCTGTTCGGCCTCGACGATCTTGCCGAATTGCCGGTGGTCGGCGACATTCTGGATGACATCAACAAGCGCTATCCGGGATTGGAACCGGGCCGCCAAGTGCATGAATTGGTGCGCCGCCTGATCACGCAGATGGTCGAGGATGTGCTATCAGGCGCCACCAAGGCGATCGCCAAACTGGCGCCGCAATCCGCGGACGATATCCGCTTTGCCAAGAAAGACATTTTTGGATTTTCCAAATCCATGCGCGAAGCAGACAAAGCGATCAAACGCTTTTTGTTCCAGCGGGTCTATCGCCATCCCCAGGTGCTTGACATCCGGGCACAAGCCGGCCGCGTGGTGCGCGACCTCTATGATGCATTCACCGCCGATTACGGCGCCATGCCGGATGAATGGCAGGTGGGGCTGGACGATAATCCCCACCGCATTCCGCGCCGGGTCTGCGATTATATTGCCGGCATGACCGACAGATACGCCATGTCGGAACATGCGCGGTTGTTTGACGATACCCCGGAATTGCGTTAGGCCGCGCCAAGCGAATTCCGGGTTTTGGGTCAAAGGCCGATATGAATATCTACACCGACATCGCCGGCCGTGTCCGGCAGGCCGTCGCCGCGTTGGAATTGGAGGCCGCTGACGGCTCCCGGCCGGACCTTGATCGTGTCTTTGTCGAACCGCCGCGCGATCCGTCCCACGGCGACTTTGCGACCAATGCGGCCATGGTGTTCGCCAAATCGGTGGGCATGAAACCGCGGGATCTTGCCGAAAAGATCGCCGCCGGTCTGGCCGGTGATCCGGATATGGAGGCCGTGGATGTCGCCGGGCCAGGCTTCATCAATCTGCGCCTGTCCGATGGCTACTGGACGTCCGTGCTCAAAAAAATCATCGAATTAGGCGACGCCTATGGCCGCGGCAAGCCGGCGACGAGCGACAAGGTCAATGTGGAATATGTGTCCGCCAACCCGACGGGTCCGATGCATGTCGGCCATTGCCGCGGGGCGGTCGTCGGCGACGCGCTTGCCAATCTTCTCGACTTCGCCGGCTACGACGTGACCCGCGAATATTATATCAACGACGCCGGCGCCCAGGTCGATACGCTGGCGCGCTCGGCCTATCTGCGCTACCGCGAGGCCCTTGGCGAGGAAATCGGCCCTATTCCAGAGGGCCTCTATCCGGGCGACTATCTGAAACCGGTCGGATCGGCGCTGGCCGAAAAGTACGGCGATCGCCTCAAGGGCATGGACGAGGCCGATTGGCTGCCCATTGTCCGCGATACCACCATTGAAGCGATGATGGCCATGATCCGCGGCGATCTCGCCGCGCTCAATGTGCGCCACGACGTGTTTATCTCCGAACGCTCCCTGACCGCCAATGGCCGGGATCGTGTCGCCGAAATAATCGACTTCCTGCGCCAGCGGGACCTGGTCTATCAGGGCACGCTGCCGCCGCCCAAAGGCCAGTCCCACGACGATTGGGAGGATCGCGAGCAGACCTTGTTCCGGGCCACCGAATTCGGTGATGATGTCGATCGGGCGCTGTTGAAATCCGACGGATCCTACACCTATTTCGCCAACGACATCGCCTACCACTACGATAAATTTCTGCGCGGTTTCCCGGTCATGATCGACGTGTTCGGCGCCGACCATGGCGGCTATGTCAAGCGCATGAAGGCGGCGACAACGGCGGTGACCGACGGCAAGGGCGACCTGGACATTAAGCTATGTCAATTGGTGAAGCTTTATCGAGCCGGCGAGCCGGTGCGCATGTCCAAACGCTCCGGTGACTTCGTCACCCTGCGTGATGTGGTCGAGGAGGTCGGCCGCGACGCGGTGCGCTTCATGATGCTCTACCGCAAGAACGATGCGCCGCTCGATTTCGATTTCCAGAAGGTGACCGAGCAGTCCCGGGACAATCCGGTGTTTTATGTGCAATATGCCCATGCCCGGATTTGCTCGGTCTTTCGTCAGGCCGCGCGGGAACTGCCGGATCTCGATATCAGTCCCCCGGCATTGAAGTCCGCGGACCTGAATTGCTTGTCGGATGCCGGCGAAATCGCAATGATCCGGCGGGTCGCGGCTTTCCCGAAATTGGTGGAAAGTGCAGCCACGGCTCATGAACCGCACAGGGTTGCGTTTTATCTTTACGAATTGGCGAGCGAATTTCACGCTCATTGGAACAAGGGCAAAGAGTCGCCCGAATTACGTTTTATTAACGGAAACAATACACAGTCGAGCCTTGCAAGGCTTGCGCTGGTGCATGCCGTCGCGTTGGTAATATCGTCGGGTCTCGATATACTAGGGGTGGCGGCGCCGCAGGAAATGCGTTGAGGTGCGCGGTACTGGCGTGACGAAACGCGCATCCGAGCCGCCTAATGGATCAACGGAAACACAGTGCGCTAATGCCCGATCCCAAGTTCCAGGAACCTTATCCGGATTACGCCGATCCCTCCGTGTCTCCCGAGACGGAGATGGAGGATCCATTGGTGGAACTGGCGCGCATTGTCAGCGAGGGCAGCAACCTGGAACCGCCGCAGGCGATGGTCCCCGAAGAGACGGTCATTACCTTACCGGAAGACCACGTGCCCGAAGCTGCAATTCCGACGCAGGAAGGCCCCGACCTGGAAGCGGAATTGTTGAGCGGATTGCAGCAATCCCTTGAAGAACAAGGGCATTCTGACGGCGTGGTCGACGCGGACCACTACACGGACGGCGCCTATGCCGGCGCCACGGATATGCATGCCGTCAGGGCCTACGAAACTCACGATCCACAGATCGAGGCCGACGCTGCGTCCTACGAGCCGTCGAGCCATGAGTTCGTCGATCCGGCATCCGAAATGGAAATACAAGCCGCGGAACCGGCAATGGTCTATGATGATCCGGCTACGACCGTGGACGGCTATGCCCCTCATCACTATCAGGCCGACGAATACGATGCGGTCGGAGCGAATGTCGCGGATCCATCACAGCCGGCCGAGGCGTACGGATACGACGAGCAAGTGGACTATTCCACCGAGCCCGCCCAGGGGGAGACGGCGTACGACGAGGCTGCTTACGACGAATCGGATTACACCGATTCGGTTTATGAGGAGCCCGACAGCGACCAATCGGACT
Source organism: Rhodobiaceae bacterium (assembly GCA_965224185.1). GTDB lineage: Bacteria > Pseudomonadota > Alphaproteobacteria > Rhizobiales. Next base: position 4,932,037 of record OZ245042.1, read on the forward strand.
ATATCGAGCCGACTGTCTATACCGGCGCCGAATCCGATATTGCCGGCGATCTTTATGCCGATGTGGATCCGACCGTATCGGATCCGGACGGCCTCGATATCCTGCCGCCCCATCCGCCGGAGGAACTGGCGGCCGCGCCGCAACCGTCGAACAAGCGCGGGATGGCCGTGGCCGTCGGCGTCATCACCCTGGCCATCCTGGGCGGTGGCGGATTCATCGGATATCGCGTCCTGAGCGACGGGATCGGCAGCGGACCGCCGATCCTGGTCAAGGCGGAACCTGGCAATTTCAAGATCAAGCCGGAGGAGACCGAGACCGCGTCCGCCGGCAGCAAGTTGATCTATGACCGCGTCGGCGAAGGCGAGGAACCGGCCGCGGGTACGCTGATCGATCGTACCGAAAAGCCGATCCGCACGGTTGTGTCAAGGGTTGTCAAACCGGATGCGGATGCCAACACGGCATCGACTGAATCGGCGACACGGGATGACCCGGCGACGTCATCGGAATCAGGGTCGAGCCCGCTGCCGATGCGCTCCCGCAAGGTCCGTACGGTCGTCATACGCCCGGATGGAACGATAATCTCCGATGGCGGCGGCGATCAGCCCGCGGCATCGCGGACCGCGAACACGCCGTCGACCGATATCCAGCCGGCTGCCGCCGGGCAATCGGGCGAAGCCGGCACTGTCGCAAAAACCGGTGACACGATGACGGCGCCCGCTGCCGTTCAGCCCCGCGTCGTGTCCACGCAGCCGATCAAAATGGGCGAGCCGGCCGGTCATGACGCTGCGGCGTCCGGTTCGCCGGCCGCGGAGACCATGGCTGACAGCACGCCTGAAGTGGAAGTCCAGGTAGCCACGGCGAGCACGCCGAAGCCACGTCCTGCGCCGCGGGATTCGGCGTCCGGTGCCGTTTCCACAAATCAGTCCGCCGCACAACGAAACAACGAGAATTCAAGCCGCCCGGCGGCGCCGCGGAAGCCGGTACGCAAGGTTCAGCGGAAGCCGGCGGCGCCAAAACCGGCACGGACCGCGTCCCGGTCGACCGAAAACCAGCCCATGTCGCTGCTGCCGAACGCCAATCAGCCATCGGGTCAATCCGCATCTTCAACCGGCGGTTGGGTCGTACAGGTGTCGTCCCAGCGCTCGCGTTCGGCCGCGCAATCGGCCTATCGGTCGCTGCAGCGGCGGTATCCGTCCTTGCTGTCCAGTCGGTCGGCGACCATTCAAACCGCCAATCTGGGTGACCGGGGTACTTATTATCGTGTAGGGGTCGGTCCCATGGGACAGGGCGAGGCGGGGCAGCTTTGCCGCAGCCTGAAGTCCTCCGGTGCCGATTGCTTCATCCGCCGCCGATAAGGCGTGCCGGCCGCGAGGCCCGTGACCAGCCTAAAGCGTGTCTCGGTAAATTGGATTTACAAGCCACTTCACGGTGTCATACCAAGGGCGGTGACTTTTGACCCATTTGACCGGGATTGATTTGGCCTCCTGACGGCCATGCGGTTCGCGCGGTGGTGCTGGCGTACCATAAGCGGAGCGCATGGCCGTCAGGAGGCCAAAGCAACCCGGCCTTCGGTGGGCCATATCGGCCCGTCGGACGGCGTTGCGCCGCTTGCCCGATAGTCATTCCCGCTTTCGCGGGAATAACTGTTTCATGAATCGTACCGAGCCCGATTGAATGCACCGTGCATAAGCACATCATTGCCAATGGAATCCGGTCCCGACGCTGGCCGGACCATAATCTGTATTTCGAATATTCTTCTGGTAATATTTATATTGTGAGTTGCGTATGCGTAATAATCCGTCAAATTATTATGTATTATTACCTAATACAATTATTTACATTTATGGTTTGCGGTTAGATCTTGTTAATATTCTATACTTTACATTTCAACTAATCTTTACAGTGGTGATTCCAGGTTAAACTGCAAGAAAGTGGGGCACTAGGATGGGGAACTTCCTTTCAGAGAATGGGTTACTTCGGCGTTTGAAGATAACTGCCCGTGTTGGCCTGCTCGCAGGAATCGCAATAGCGGCGACTATTGTGTTGGCGGGCGTATTTCTTTATGGCAATCGCCTGACCAGCGCTGCCTTGGATCAGCAGGCGGAATACATGCGCTTGTCCGATTTGGCGCACAAGGTTGAGATCGGTACGTTGCAAATGCGTCGCCGGGAGAAGGACTTTCTGCTTCGCCGCGACTTGAAATATGTCGACAAATATAAAAATGACGCCGCCTCGGTCGAGCAGACCCTGGCGGAAATTGGCGCATTGTCGATCGCCGGCGCGGTCGGCGAAAAAACCGAAAGACTGTTGAACGATATCGCCCGCCACCGCAACCAGTTCATGGCGGTGGTTCAAATGATGCAGGCAATCGGGCTGAACGAAAAATCGGGACTTCAAGGCGAATTGCGCGGCGCGGTTCACCAGGTCGAGAAACGCCTGAAGGCCGCCGATCACAAGGAACTGACGGTCAAAATGCTCATGATGCGCCGTCACGAAAAGGATTTCATGCTCCGTGGCGCCGAAAAGTATATCGGTCGCATCGACAAGCGGCGCAAGGAGTTTGGGTCAATTCTCGCCCAGTCCGATTTTACACCTGCGGAGAAGGCCGAAATCACCCGGTTGATCGACAACTACCAAAAGCGTTTCAATGCATATGCCGCAACGTCGCAGGACCTGCGCGCCCAGACCAAAATGTTGAGTGCCATATTTTCCGAGATGGTGTCGGACTTTATGGCGATCGCAAATGCGGCCAACGATGGTCGGATCTCGGCTGATGCCAGCCTGGCGCAGACGCGCCAATGGTTGACCAAGATCACCTGGATCGTCGCGGGATTGGTTCTCGTCCTCGCCATTGCCGCTGGTTTTCTGGTTGGTCGTAGCATTTCCCGACCGATCACGGATCTTGCCGCGGCCATGAGTAAGCTCGCCGGCGGCGACATGGCGGCTCACCTGCCGGACGCCGATCCGCGCAACGAGATTGGCCAGATGGTCAAGACGGTGCAGTTCTTCAAGGAAAGTGCCATCCGCAATCAGCAGTTGGAATCGGAGACCAAGGGGGCCCGGGAGACCGCCGAGCGTGAAAGGCACGCGACCATGAACACGCTTGCCGACGAATTTGAAGGCAATGTCGGCTCCATCGTCGCAACCGTCTCGTCGGCGGTCGGCGATCTGGAGGCGGCAACCCGGACCATGGCCGCGCAATCGGAGGAAACGTCGACGCAGGCGGTCCACGTGTCGTCCGTTTCCGACGAGATGGCCAGCAATGTCCAAACCGCGGCCGCGGCGGCCGAGCAACTGGCCGTCTTCGTCCAGGATGTTGGCCGCCAGGTCAAGGAATCGTCGCAGATCTCCAACAATGCGGTGACCCAGGCCGGCGCCACGGTCGATCGGGTGAAGGCTCTGGCCGATTCGGCCGACCGGATCGGCGATATTGTCGGCCTGATCCAGGACATTGCCGAACAGACCAATCTGTTAGCGCTCAATGCGACCATCGAGGCGGCCCGGGCCGGCGAGGCCGGCAAGGGATTTGCCGTGGTCGCCAGCGAGGTCAAGACCCTGGCCGAGCAGACAGCAAAGGCGACCACGGAGATCGCCAGCCAGATCGGCGAAATCCAGACGACAACGTCGGAATCGGCCGAGGCAATCGACACGATCTCCTCCACGATCGATGAACTCAACACGATTTCCATGTCGATCTCGAACGCCGTGGACGAGCAATTGGCGACGTCCCAGGAAATCGCCAACAGCGTTCAGCAGGCCGCGGAGGGGACCCAGTCGGTCACCGAGACCATTGCCGGCATCAGTATGGGCGCGAAGGATACGAGCCATGCATCAAGCGACTTGCTGGCCGGAACCGAGAAACTTGCAGCGCAGGCGGACCGGCTATCCGGGGAAATGGCGACGTTCCTGCAATCCGTGCGCGCCGCGTAAGTAAAGCCGCGGTCGATGAGAACAGGGCGCCTTCGGTTACCGCCGGTGGCGCCCTTTTTTTGTTTTCAGGAAAGGACGGTTGTGACGTTAGGACGACGAACACGCGGGACGCGGATTGGCGCGGACGCCGGGGCGGCATCGCTGAACAACCCGTCCAGCCACCTTGACGGCAGGGGCCCGGCCCGATAAGGCGCGCATATGGAAGCCAAAGCCTTCATTACCGGATGCGCGGGACCGGACCTGACCGACGAGGAGCGGGTCTTTATCGGCGCGGTGCGCCCGTGGGGATTGATCCTGTTTCAGCGCAACTGCCGGTCTCCGGACCAGATCCGCGCCCTGACGGCTGATTTCCGCTCCCTTGTCGAGGACCAGGACGCGCCTGTTCTGATCGATGAGGAAGGCGGCCGGGTCCAGCGCCTCAAACCGCCGGTCTGGACCAGCTACCCGCCTTCGGCGACCTATGGGCAAATCTACCAGACCGATCGGGATGCCGGTCGCCGTGCAGCCGAGTTGGCGGCGCGGCTGATCGCCGGCGACCTTTCGCCGTTGGGAATCACCGTCAACTGCCTGCCGGTGCTTGATGTCGGCCGGGAAACGACCCACGACGCGATCGGCGACCGCGCCTATGGCAGCGATCCGGATCAAGTTGCGGATCTGGCCGGCGCGGCGGCGCGGGGACTGCAGGACGGCGGCGTCATTCCGGTGGTCAAGCATATGCCCGGCCACGGTGCCGCGATTGTCGACAGCCATCATGACCTACCGGTCATCGAGGATAGCTGCGAGCAGCTTGAATGCGTTGATTTCAAACCGTTTGCGACGTTATCGCATTTGCCGGTCGCGATGACCGGCCACCTGGTTTATTCTGACCTGGATTCGGCGAATCCCTCGACATTGTCGGAGATCATCGTCAACGATGTCATCCGCCGGCGGATTGGCTTTGACGGGCTGTTGTTGACCGACGATATCTCCATGCACGCTTTGTCCGGGGACATCGCATCACGGTCGCGGCGTGCCCTTGATGCGGGCTGCGATATCATCCTGCATTGCAACGGGGATATGGAGGAAATGCGTCAGGTGGCGTCGGTGGCAGATCCACTGCGTGGTAAGGCGAAAGCCCGGGCGGACCGCGCCCTGGCGTCGCGCCGGCCCGCGGATCCGGCGCCGTTGGACGAGTTGCGGCGCGAATTTTCCGAGCTACTCGCTCGGTTCGGCTTCGAAAACGGCGGAGGTATTTCATGACCGACGCCGAACAAGGCGTGGCTGTCGCCGAACAGGAAGCCTGGCCCGATGACCGCGCGGTCGCCGTCAACGCAAAGCCCGATGGCCGCGACACCACGTTAGTGGTGGATGTGGACGGTTTCGAAGGTCCGCTCGACCTGCTTTTGACCTTGGCCCGCGACCAGAAGGTGGATTTGGCCCGCATCTCCATCCTGGCATTGGCCGAGCAATATCTGGCCTTTATCGACAAGCTGCGCCGACGGCGCCTGGAAATTGCCGCCGATTACCTGGTCATGGCGGCCTGGCTGGCCTATCTCAAGTCGCGGCTTCTGCTGCCGGATCCGGAGGAAGAAGGCGAGCCTTCGGCTGAAGAACTGGCGGCGATCCTGCAATTCCGCCTGCGTCGGCTGGAGGCCATGCGCGAGGCTGCCGGCAAGCTGATGAACCGCAACCGGCTCGGCCGTGACGTTTTCGCCCGCGGCATGCCGCAGCCGATCGTGGTTGATACCCGCGCCGACTATCAGGCCGAGCTCTACGATCTTCTGCAGGCCTACGTGATCCAGCGCCAACGCCATGCGGTGGTCTCATACCACATGCCGCAGCGCAAGGTGTGGTCGCTCAAGGAAGCCCGCACGATCCTGGTGCGTCTCATGGGAACGGCCGTCGATTGGACTCCGATCAGCGCCTTTTTGTTGGATTATCTGGCATCGGAGGAGCAGCGCGCCAGCGTCCTGGCCTCGTCGTTCAGCGCCTCGCTGGAGCTAGTTCGCGAGGGCGAAATCGAACTGCGCCAGACCGAGCATTTCGCACCCGTTTATCTGCGCAAAAGGGGCACGGCCCTGCCGACGGGAGGCGCCGGATGAACGCGATTTCCCCGGAAACCGCCACCGACGGCCATGAGGATGCGGCCGATCTTTTTCAGGCGGTAAGGGTGTTGGAGGCGGTGCTGTTTGCGGCCTCGGAGCCGGTTGCAGCGGACGCTTTGGAATCGTGCCTGCCCAATGGATGTCCGTTGAATTCGGCCATCGAAGCCTTGCAGGAGCACTATCGGGGTCGCGGTGTGCAACTGGTCTGTACCGGCGGCCGGTGGTGGTTTCGCACCGCCGATGACCTGACCTTCCTGTTGCGCCGTGAATCGGTGGAAGAACGACGTCTTTCCCGCGCCGCGTTGGAAACCTTGTCGATTATCGCCTATCATCAGCCGGTCACCCGGGCGGAAATTGAGGAAGTTCGCGGCGTTTCGACGTCCAAGGGCACGATCGACGTGTTATTGGCCACCGGCTGGATTCGCCTGCGCGGCCGCCGCCGAACGCCCGGTCGCCCGGTGACTTACGGCACGACCGATGGATTTCTCGACCATTTCGGTTTGGAGGCAATCAGCGACTTGCCGGGCATGGACGAATTGAAGGGCGCGGGCTTGCTCGATTCCAACCTGCCGGCCAATATCGAGATCCCGGTTCCAGGGTCACGCGACGATGCCGATGACGAGGATCCGCTGGAAGACGGGGACGATCTGTTCGAAGCCGGCGATGCTGGAGCCGACGACGACCAGACCGGAAAGTCCAGCCAATAGGTCCAAGCGACTGGCCCGATGGATTTGATCGACACGACACAAAAGGCGCCGGAACCGGGTGATCGCGATCACCGGGAGCAGGCGGCGCCGCGCCTGTCCTTCGTCGATGTGCATCATTCCTATGGCGATATCGCGGCATTGCGCGGCGTGACGCTCGATGTCGCCCAGGGTGAGATCGTCTGTCTTTTGGGTCATTCCGGCTGTGGCAAGACCACCTTGTTACGCATCGGCGCGGGCGTCGAGCGGCAAATAGCCGGTCAGGTGCTGATCGACGGCCAGGAAGTGTCCGGGTCCCACCGCTTCGATCCGCCGGAGCGGCGCGGCGTCGGCCTGATGTTCCAGGACTACGCCCTGTTTCCTCATCTCACCATTTTGAAGAACGTCATGTTCGGTCTTGCGGACCGTCCGTCGGGTAAGGCGGAGTCCATGGCCCGTGCGGCGTTGGAGCGGGTTCGTCTGTCGCAATATGCCGATACCTATCCCCATGCTCTATCCGGGGGCGAGCAGCAACGCGCCGCCCTGGCGCGCGCGATCGCCCCGCAACCGCGTGTTTTGTTGATGGACGAGCCGTTTTCCGGCCTCGATAAACGGCTGCGCGACCGGGTGCGCGACGAAACCCTTGCAGTGCTCCGTGAAACGGAGGCCACCTGCATCGTGGTTACCCATGATCCGGAAGAGGCGATGAGCATGAGTGACCGGATCGCGCTGATGCGCGCCGGGGAACTGCACCAGGTGGGCAAGCCTCACGATCTGTATTTCCGGCCGATCGATCTGTTCGCCGCACGCTATTTTTCCGAATTGAACATTTTGAGCGGGCGTACCGTCGACGGCGCGGCGCCGTCCCTGTTCGGGGCCATCAGCGTCCCGGAAATGGCGAATGGCACCGAAGTGGATATCGGCATCCGGCCGATCGGAATATTGGTCGGCGCGGTGGATGCCGGCGTCGCGGCGACCGTGGAAACCGTCCGTTTTCTCGGCGACGTGGACCACCTGATATTGCGCCCGGATGGCAGCGATGTGACCCTGCAGGCCCGAAGCACGGATATCGGTCGCTTTGCGCCCGGCGACCGCGCCGGGATTCACCTTGATCCGCGGCATGTGGTCGTGTTTCCGAAAAACACCTGACAAACGATTGTCAAAGTTCTAGAAATTGCCGCGAAGGTGTACCATTTAGGGTCAGGACCCTAGCAGACAAACTCGCGGTTCATTTACTATATGATCCGTGGAATGGGCGGCGCGGAAGCGTCGGCCGCATCGAAGGAGATTGTTCAGATGGGTATTAGTATCTGGCAGATTCTCATCATCGCCGTGATTGTCGTCCTGTTGTTCGGACGCGGCAAGATTTCGGAACTGATGGGTGACGTGGCCAAAGGCATTAAGAGTTTCAAGAAGGGCCTGAGCGAGGACGAAGTCGAGGAAGCGGCAAGTAAGACCATCGATAACGCGACCGGCGAACCCGTCTCCATGGAAAGCTCCAAGGACCAGTCGAAGGCCGGCTAATCCGGTGCGCCCCTGGCGCGCAGAGTTGCTCTTGATTGCTATCGACTGAATTGGCGCAGGCCCATGTTCGACATTGGCTGGACAGAACTGCTGGTTGTCGCGACGGTGGCGATTATCGTCGTCGGACCGAAGGACCTGCCGCGCATGTTGCGCACTTTCGGCCAGACGGTCGGCAAATTGCGCCGCATGGCCAATGAATTCCAGAGCCAGTTCAATGACGCGATCCGCGAGGCCGAACGCCAGGCGGATCTCGATGACCTGAAAGACACGCTCAACGAGGTCAAGGACTTCAATCCGGTCACCGATATCAAAAATCAGATCGAAGAACCGATGAGCGACGTCAAGTCGGCGATTCAGTCCACCGTCGACGACGCCAATGCGGCGCTGGATGAAACGCCGACCGCGGCTACAGATGATCCGACAAAGACTCCGAAACCGGTCTCCGAACCCCCATCCGCTGCGCCACAGGCTGATACGCCGCCGGTCGAGACCGCCGAAGCGGAGGCGCGCAAATGAGCGAGGACGATATCGAAGCCTCGCGGGCGCCGCTCATTGAACATTTGATCGAGCTTCGCCAGCGGTTGATCCGCTCGGTGATCGCCATTTTGATCATGTTCGTGGTGTGCTTCTATTTCGCCACCGACATTTTCAACATTCTCATCGTGCCCTATGAGCGCGCCGCCGGCGAGGAACGGGCGATCGAAATGATCTATACGGCGCCGCAGGAATATTTCTTCACACAGTTAAAGCTCGCGCTCTTCGGCGCCCTGTTCCTGGCCTTTCCGGTAATTGCCAGCCAGATCTACATGTTCGTGGCGCCGGGCCTTTACCGCAACGAGCGCCGCGCCTTCTATCCCTTCCTGATCGCCACGCCGATCCTGTTCGCCATTGGCGCCTCGCTGGTCTATTTCCTAATCATGCCCATGGCTATGATGTTCTTCCTGTCCATGGAGCAAGCGGGCGGGGCCGGGCAGGCGGCCATTCAATTGTTGCCGCGCGTGTCGGAATATCTCGGCCTGATCATGATCCTGATCTTCGCCTTCGGACTGGTTTTTCAGTTGCCGGTGGCGCTGACCCTGCTCGCGCGGGTGGGCATGGTCGATTCCGATGGATTGAAGGCCAAACGCAAATGGGCGGTGGTCATCACTTTCATCATGGCCGCGGTATTAACACCGCCGGACCCGATTTCCCAGATCGGGCTTGCGGTGCCGACGCTGCTCCTCTACGAAGCATCCATTCTTGCCGTTCGAATGGTCGAGCGCAGGCGTGACCGGGCCGAAGCCGAGGCGGGCGAGGCGGCCTGACGCCGGCGCTCCGTTTGGTGGCGCTCATTTGCATGATCTTTTCAACGGTACTGAACCATGTTCGATATCCGCTGGATTCGCGATAATCCCGACGCGTTCGACCGGGGCCTGACCGTACGCGGCGTCGCGCCGGCTGCCGCCGGTCTGATCGCGCTCGACGACGCCCGCCGGGCGCACATCACCAAACTGCAGGATGCCCAGGAACGCCGCAATGCCGCTTCCAAGGAGATCGGCAAGGCAAAAGGCAGTGGTGACGAGGACCGCGCCAATGCGCTGATCGCGGAAGTCTCTGAACTTAAGGCCGAGATCCAGGCCGGCGAGGAAGAGGAACGGCGGCTGACAGGCGAGTTGGAAGCCGCCATGGCGCAATTGCCCAATCTGGTCCTCGACGATGTGCCGGTCGGACCTGACGAAAGCGCCAACGTGGAAATCAGCCGTCATGGCGAAAAACCCGACTTCGATTTCGAGCCGAAGCAGCATTTCGACCTTGGTGAGGCCCTTGGCCTGATGGATTTCGAGGTGGCTGCCAAGCTTGCCGGATCGCGGTTCGTCGTCCTGCGCGGCGCGCTTGCCCGGCTGGAGCGGGCGCTCGGCCAGTTCATGCTCGATCTGCATACGGTTGAGCATGGCTATACCGAGGTATCGCCGCCGCTTCTGGTGCGCGACGAGGTGCTTTATGGCACCGCGCAATTGCCGAAATTCGCCGATGACCAGTTTCACACCGATGACGGACGCTGGCTGATCCCGACGGCGGAGGTGCCGCTCACCAATCTTGCGCGCGAGACAATCCTCGACGAAGCCGACCTGCCGATCCGGGTGACGGCGCACACGGCTGTTTCCGCCAGGAGGCCGGATCTGCCGGCCGTGATGTCCGCGGCATGCTGCGCCAGCACCAATTCCTGAAAGTGGAACTGGTGTCGATCACCACGCCGGAAACCGCGCTCGATGAACAGGCGCGCATGCTCCAATGCGCCGAAGAGGTGCTCAAGCGGCTCGGCCTGCATTATCGCGTGGTCACACTGGCCACCGGCGATATCGGTTTCGGCGCCCGGCGCACTTACGACGTGGAGGTGTGGCTGCCCGGCCAGCAGGCCTATCGCGAGATCTCAAGCTGTTCCGTCTGCGGCGACTTCCAGGCGCGTCGCATGAACAGCCGCTACCGGCCGGCGGAAGGCAAGGGGCCCCGTTTTGTGCACACATTGAACGGCTCCGGTGTCGCCGTGGGCCGCGCCTTGATCGCGGTGCTGGAAACCTATCAGAACGCCGATGGATCGATTACCGTGCCTGAGGTCCTGCGTCCTTATATGGGCGGCATGCAAACGATCGAGAAATCCTGACGATGCGCATCCTGGTCACTAACGACGATGGCATCCATGCCCCCGGCCTGACGATCATGGAAGAGATCGCCGCCGCTTTGTCCGACGATGTCTGGGTGGTGGCGCCGGAATTCGAGCAGAGCGGCGCCTCCCATTCGCTGAGCCTGACCGAACCGTTGCGCCTGCGCCAGCTTGCGCCGAAGCGGTTCTCGGTTCGCGGCACGCCCACCGATTGCGTGATCATGGCCTTGCGCAGTGTGCTCGACAGCCCGCCGGACCTGTTGCTGTCGGGTGTCAATCGCGGCCAGAATATCGCCGATGACGTGACCTATTCCGGCACGGTAGCCGGTGCCATGGAGGGGACTTTGCTCGGCATTCCCTCCATGGCCCTGTCCCAGGGTTATGGCTGGGGAAGCCGTGCGCATCTGCATTGGGAAACGGCGCGCAGCCACGGTCCTGAACTGGTGCAGCGCATCCTTGATTACGGGATTCCCGACGGCACGGTGATGAACATCAATTTTCCCGATTGCGCCCCCGAAGCCGTCGCCGGCACCGAAATCACGAGGCAGGGCAAGCGCGATCAAAATCTGCTCTATATCGATGAGCGCGAGGACGCACGCGGCTTTCCCTATTACTGGCTGTCATTTCAGCGCAAGGATTCCAATCCGAGCCGGGGAACCGATCTGCGCGCGCTCTATGACAATCGCATTTCCGTCACGCCGTTATTGCTTAATTTGACCGACGAAAATGCGGTGGGGCACTTTTCCGACCTCATTTGACCTTTTGACGAGAAGCGACCATGTCCGAGAAAGCGAACCACAAGACGGCGGAAGATTTCTGGGACGAACCCGGCAGCAGCGAGGATCGGGGAAGCCTTATTCTCGGCCTGCGCTCCAACGGCATCCGCGATGCCGGTGTCCTGCGTGCCATCGAGCGTGTGCCGCGCCGCCTGTTTCTCGACTCAAAATACCGGACGGAAGCTTATCTCGACCGGGCCCTTCCGATCGAATGCGGCCAGACCATCAGCGCGCCCTTCGTGGTAGCCCTGATGACCGAAGCCCTGGACCTGAAGCCGGAGCACAGGGTGCTGGAGGTCGGCACCGGCTCGGGCTACCAGACCGCCATCCTGGCCCTGCTGGCAAACCATGTCTACACGGTCGATCGCTATCGCACCCTGGTCGATCTCGCCCGGGACCGATTGCGTTCCTTGCGCATCGACACCGTCTCCTTCCAGGTCGGGGACGGTTATGAAGGCTGGCCCGGCAAGGCCCCTTTCGACCGTATCATGGTCACGGCGGCGGCGCCGGAAGTGCCCGAACGCCTGAAGGACCAGTTGGCCCATGACGGCATTCTGGTCATCCCGGTGGGGGCCGAAGGCGCTGTCCAGGATCTCCTTAAGGTCAGTCGCGTGGGCGCCAATTTCGAGACGACCCACTTGGCGCATGTGCGCTTCGTACCCATGGTCGCGGGCGTGGCCGAACATCTTTGAGTTGGCGCATGCAGCGCGGCATTTGCTCGTCGCATCCGTTGCGACGCATGCATGAACAGCCTGAAGTCATCAACTCAGTTAATCGTCATCGCAAACGCAAAAGTCAGAGATAACGCCTATGCTATCAACTGAGTTGATGACGACAGCGCTAAAATCCCATAGAAATCCAACACGCATTAGCACTCCAATCCAATAACCGATCGTAACCTCGCAAGTCCGCTCCACCGCAACTTTGCTTGGACGGACCGTCACCTATGGATCTGCCGCGTCGCGTGTTCGCCGCTTTGGGCCGTCAGCCCGTCGCTGCGCAGGGCGGCCGGTTTCGTTGAGACGTCCGAAGCGGCGTCGGTGACGCCGATGGGGCGTTCGCCTTTGATGGTGAGCCGCTCCATGCGGCGGCGTTGCGGCCAATAATCGTGAACCGCGTAATGCTGGGTTGACCGGTTGTCCCAGAACACCATCTGGCCCGGCTCCCAGCGGACCCGAAGCTGATATTCCGGAATAAGAGCCTGTTGGAACAGGAAGGCGAGCAAGGCGCTGCTCTCGGCCTCCTTCATGCCGTTGATGCGGATCGCGAAATTGGGATTGACGTTGAGGATTTTGCGGCCCGTCACCGGATGGACGGCGACGACCGGGTGGAGCGGGTTCGGATAGGCGTCCTCAATGTCCCGCAACTTGGCGCGCTGTTCGGGGCTATTGGAAAACAGGCTGCGGAACGGCTTGAAATCGTGCACCGCTTCCAGGCCGTCAATATGGTGCTGCATGCGGTCGGACAGGCCCTCATAGGCGCATGTCATCGACGCGAACATGGTGTCGCCACCAATCTCCGGCGTGATCCGGCACAGCAGGATGGTGCCGAGGGGAGGGGCTTCCCGGAAGGTTTCATCCGCATGCCACACATCGGTGAGCGCCGGCGGATTGTCCTTGTGATTGTCCAGCACGATCACTTCCGGCTTGTCGTCCATGTTCGGCGAAAACGGATGGATGCTGAGCTCGCCGAAATTGCGGCCGAAGGCGATCTGTTGATCGGTGGTGATGTCGAGGCCGCGGAACATGATCACCTCGCGCTCGACCAGCGCCGCCTCAATCGCCGACACCTCTTCAGGCGACAACGCCCGGGTGAGATCGGCGCCGATGATTTCAGCCCCGATATTCGGATTGATGCGGCGGACCTGCAACGCGGTTCCGTTCGTGGCTTCGATGGTCATGGAGGGTCCTTCCTTTCGACATCGGCCGCGTTGGGGTCCGATAGCGCCGTTTCGCCGGCCGATAGGCTATTGAGGCGCCATGCGGCGATCGGCGCCGCGATGGCGAGCAGGAGCGCGAACGGCGAGGACGGAGAAAGCCACAAGGTGGCCGATCCGACGATGGCTGCTGCGACGGCGAATCCCAGGCGCCGGACCGTACTTTGGCCACCTGGGCCGACCAGGGCGTGTGCGAGCAGGTAACTGCCGGCGACGACAGTCAAAATCGCCGTGATGTTCTCCATCGGTCCGCCGAACCACAAAAGCGCCGGGTTAAGGGCGAACAGGAACGGCAGGATGAACGCGCCGGCACCCAACCGCATGCCGGCAAGCCCGGTTTCCCAAAGGCCGGCTTGTGCTAGCGCGCCGGCCGTATAGGAGGCGACCGCTACCGGCGGGGTCAACATGGACAACAGCCCGAAATAGAAAATGAAAAGATGTGCCGCCATCGGTTCGATCCCCATACGGGTGAGGGCCGGTGCGAGAATGATTGACAGGACGATATAGACCGCTGCCGTCGGCATACCCATGCCGAGAAAGATGGCGATCGCCGCGGTCACCACAAGCATGGCGAGAACCCCGAAGGTCGCGCCGACCTGGGCGAGAGCATTCGTCAGCAAAAACCCGAGACCGGTCAGATTGATCGATCCGATCACCACGCCGGCCGCGCCGCAAATCAGGATCAGGGTCACCAGCGTGGACCCGGCCTCCGAAAAAACGTCGAGCACCGCGCGCGGATTTTGTCGTGCCGGACCGGCGATAAGCCCGGCGACGATGATCCCGACCGCCGCATAGAGCGCGCTTTTTCCCGGTTCATAGCCGAGGCCGAACAACAGGTAGATGAGCATGGCGATGGGCACGAGGAAGATCCAGCCGCGTCGAAGGGTAGGTCCAACCGCCGGCAGGTCCGATTTCGGAAGGCCGTGCAATCCGTCCCGGGCGGCGATCAGGTCGACCTGAAAAAACAGGATAAAATAATAGATCGCCGCCGGAACCGCCGCCGCGAACACGACCTCCACATAAGGGACCTGCAGGAATTCGGCGATCAGAAATGCGGTGGCGCCCATGACCGGCGGGGCCAATTGGCCGCCATTGGAGGCCACCGCCTCGATCGCCGCGGCGACATGGGGCCGAAATCCGGTCCGCTTCATGAGCGGGATGGTGATGACGCCGGTGGTCATGACATTGCCGACCGTGGAGCCAGATATGGTGCCGAACAGGCTGGAGGCGACAACCGCGACTTTGGCCGGTCCGCCGCGCCGTCCGCCCATGATCCCCATCGCCGCGTCGGTGAAGAAGGCGGACGCTCCGGCCTTGGCCATGGTCGCGCCGAGGACGACAAAGCCTAAGACCACGGTGGTGCCAACGCCGAGGACCAGGCCGGGCACGCCGTTCGTATCGGCATAGAAATAAAGGATCACCCGGGCGGGCGATGTATAGGGCGCTTCCAACATGCCCGGTAGATGGTGGCCGAGAAACGCATAGGCCGCGCAGACGACAGCCACAATCGCGATGGTCGGGCCGCAGGTTCGCCGCACGCCCTCAAGCATCAATGCCAGGGCGGCCAGGCCCGGGCCCCATTTGACCAAGCTGCGATTGGCGGTGTCGAGAAGCCAGTCCTCGTGGTTCCAGCCGCTCCAGAACCAGGCAGCAAACGCCACCAGCGCCACCAGGAGTTCCAATGCGCCTGGCCGCTCACCAAAGGGCTGATTGAGGTAGGCGAGCGCAGTGGCGATCCCGATCATCACGCACAAATAGGTCGCCGCGACGATCGAAAGCCCGGCGTGAAAGGGCGCGTCCAATAGCCATAGAATGCCCAAAATCGGCAACGCCATTACCAAAAGGCGCCGCAGCGCCTCGGCCAGTCGCGTTGCCGCCGTCAGCTTTTCTTTCAAGGTTCGGCCTCCCCTTCCGGAACCTTACGTTATGAGCATTGTCAGTTGCCCGACAGCTTGGCCTCCCGCGCATCGTTGGCGTCGTTCCAAAGGCCGGCCTCCTTGAAGTAACGGATCGCGCCGGGATGAAACGGTGCCGTATTGGTCGGCGAGGACAATTGCTCGGGCGTATTGCGGCGCAGGACGGGATAATCTTGCTGCAATTGCGCGAAATTCTCGTGCACGGTCTTAACAAGAGTATAGGCGTCGTCCTCGGGCAGATCGGCGCTGGTCAGCAGGAAGATGTCGAAGCCTGTGATATTGATCTCTTCGTTGACGCCGGGATTGTTCTTACCCGGCTTGGACTTCGCCATGTACAGGCCCGGCACATCAGCACCCAGTGCCTCGTCCGTCGCGCCCTCGCCATTGACTGCCAGGATGACGATGCCACCGGGAACCGATGCATGGGCCTTGCGGGCGAGCGGGATGCCCAGAGCTGTCGATGCCGCGGCGACACCACCCGAACTGACCAACTTGTAGCCCTCTGGAATGCCGGAGATCGTGACATTTTCGACATCAGTTTCAGGATTCAGTCCGGCGGCCCGCAAAATCGCCCTGTTCGCCGCATCCAGCGCAGCGTTGGCCTTGAAGTTGATCGCGACCTTCTTTCCTTTCAGGTCTGAGACCTGGGTCATGCCGCTGTCAGCCCGGGCAAACAACGAATAGGGCAGCGGCCAAATCCTTGTCAGGCTGCGCAACTTGGTCAGCGCACCGATCTTTTCATAAGAGTCACGCCCGTTATAGGCCAGATTGGTATCGAGTGCCGACGAAAATCCAAGCGTCACCTCTCCCGATTGCACCAGCGGCAGATAGACCGACGACCCGGCATGCGGCTGTGCCGATGCCTGAATATTGAGCTTATCGTAAAACAGTTTCGACAGGCCGCCGCCGACGACGAAATACATGGTGCCCTGCGGATTTGTGCCGATAGTGACCCGCCGCAACTCGGCCGATGCCGGCTGCGCCATTAAAACGATTGCGGCGCTGAACGCGGCCATGCAGGTGCCACGGACTATCCCACTCTTTTGAACGTTTCCTGACATTTTCCCTCACTCCTTTTTGGCATTCATGCTTCTTTCGGCTCTTACGCCCCTGGGCAGACGGGATGCCGTTGCCGGCCGCATCAGTTTTTCGGAAACAACGCCGCCTCCGCGAGCCAGTCCGACATCTTAGGCCGTTCGGTCCGGTGTGCCGATCGAAATGTGTCGTGTCGTTTCTTGTTCGGCCAGACATGGTCCGCCACGACTGCCATTCGCACCGCGATCTCCTCCTTGGTCACGTTGAAGACCATCAGGTCGCGCGCCAATGTCAGCGGTCCCGAATAGGTCTTGCGGACTTCGCGCTCGATTTCAGGTGCCGTGTCGAAATCATTGAAATGGTGGTAGAGAACCGCATGGCGCGGCTGCACGGCGTCGAGCACGGGGCCGACCTCTTCCGGGGTAGTATGCACGATCGTGCCGATACCGTGCGCCGTTCTCTCGTCATATCCTGATCGCGCCATCAACTGGCCGACCGTGTTGAAGGCCTCGTGAATCAGGAGATCCGCGCCCTTGCCATGATCGATCATGAACTGGCTCGGTGTGGTGTCTCCGGAAAATACGAATGTCAGGCCGGCCCATTCGATGCGGTAGCTGATTGGCCCGTCATAGCAGTGCACCGCCGGAAACGCCTTGATCGTGACGCCATTGCGTTCATAGACGATCCCCGGCGTCGCGTAGTCGAATTCGTGCACCTCGACCCGCGCCCCGTCCGCCGGCAGCAACCCGACCCGGGTGATGGTATCCCAGGCATAGCTGTCAATCTGGGTCTCGATGAAATGCTTGGTCCCGTGCCGCATTTCGCGGCCGGACGGCCCCCAAATCTCTAAGGGTTTCACCCGCCCGCCGGCCCATCCGCCGACCCAGACATTGGCGAAATCGCCGACGTGGTCGGCGTGCAGATGGGTGACGAAATAGGCGGTGACATCCTCGTAGGGAATTTCCAGTGCCGTAAAGTTCATCTGGCTGCCCGAACCGAAATCCAGCATGAATATGTCGCCATTGCCCAGTTCCACCAGGAAGGATGTGTTGGCCTGTGCCCGCCTGAGAAACGGCCGCCCGGTGCCGAGCGCCGTAATCCGCATCTCGTCGGATGCCAATTGTTCGGTACCCGGATAATAGTGTTCCCGCCGGCTGGTCATCAAATATCGCCTCCCAGATAGATAGAGTTTGCCTTCATCTGCCGCAGCATGGCCATTAAGGCATGGCGGTCTTTTTCTTCGATGCCGTTGACCAGCCGGTCATGGATTGCCAGGACGGCGGGGCGGGCTGCCGCGTATTTGTCGCGGCCTGTTTCGGTCATCCAAATCAAGACCGCCCGTCGGTCGCCGCGATCGATCTTTCGCCGCACCAGGCCGGCGCGCTCCATGTCGTCGAGCACCCGGCCCAGATTGGACCGGTCGAGCACCGTCAAATCGGCGATCTGGCCGATCGATTGACCGTCTTCCTCTGACAGGGATGCAAGCACGCGCCAGGCCTGGTTGTTGAGCCCATGCGGCCGCAATACCCGGGTCAGGCTCGCCTGTGACTGCTTGAGAATGAAAGTCAGATAGTGAAGCGGAAATTCCGCAATGCGAAATTCCGGCAAAGCGTCGTCGATATCGGCCATATCAAATTGCATGTATTTACCTATATATTACCTATATTATTAAGACAAGTGGTGTTAACGACCCATTTTTCCGGTGTCCCTATTCGCCGGGTGCAAAACGCCGGGTCGGACAGAGGGGTCGACCACCGCATGCGTGACGGTTCAAGCGAAAGCGTAACCGGAACCGGCAGGCCGGGTCGGCTTCACAAATGCCTGTTGAACATGAATTTCTTCAATCCGCCCATCGACCCGCCGGGCGACAAGATCGTCCGGATCCGACGTGGCGGAAAAGGCCGAAACCGTGGGATTGCGGTGCAGAACGGCTGAAACACCACCATTGCGGTCCAGGCGAACAGCGGAAACACCGTGAGAAATCGAGATGGCGGACACGGTGGGAGCAAGTTCGAACCCACTACCGCTGAATGATCTATTTAAGGAACTAGAGGATTGGGAAGCATATCTCAAGTCTGATCGTGAAGTTATCCGCAGGCTTCGGACATTTAATACGGCTGTATCTGGTGAGGATGCAGGAAAGAATACGGAAATTGATAACCTGCGTTCGGTGTCGGAATCCCGGAAGTCCGTTGCGCCGCAGAGACGGTCTCCCAAAATGCGGGGGCCGTCATGATGAAGGGGGATTTTCGGGCCGCGCATCGAAAGCCTATAAACAGGGCTGTGCCGAAATCCGGTGCGGGTACAAATTCAACGGCTCGGAAAAAAGCCCGTTCGATTTCTCCCGTTACTTTGCGTCTGACGGCGGATGAGCGGGCAAAGCTGGAAGAACTGGCTGAGGGCATGACGCTATCGGCCTACATCCGCGCCTGTGTGTTCGGGAAGGAGGAACGGCGGCGCAAACGGCGTCCTCGGAATATAGTTGCCGACAAGAAGGCGGTTTCTCAGGCGCTGGCGCTTCTTGGTCAATCGCGCATTGCCAATAACCTCAATCAGCTTGCCTATCAGGCCAATATCGGGGCACTGGTGATGGAGGAGAGGGAACGGGCGCAGATTGAAGAAGCCTACAATCATGTCCGTGAACTGCGTTTCCTCCTGATCAAAACCCTAGAGGTTTAGTCATGTTGTTCGTTGGCAATGAACGCGGATTTGGGGCAGAACTGGCCCAGCATCTCATGAATGGCCGGGCCAATGAGCATGTCACGGTGCATTCCATTGAGGGCTTCATTGCCGACAATCTGTTTGACGCCTTCGCAGAAACAGAAGCCATAGCGGCTGGCACGCAATGTCAGAACTATCTTTATTCCCTGTCGCTCAATCCGCCGAAGGATGCATCGGTTCCCGTTCATGTCTTTGAAGAAACCATTGCCCGTATCGGGAAGGAATTTGGTTTAACAGGACAGCCGCGCGCGATTGTGTTTCATGAAAAGGAAGGCCCGCAAGGATATAGAAGGCATTGTCACTGTGTCTGGTCGCGCATTGATGCCGAACAAATGAGGGCTATCAATCTGGCTCTGACAAAAACCCGCCTGATGCGAATGTCCTATGCGATCTATCGGGAACAGGGCTGGGACATGCCGCCGGGTTTTGAGGATTGGCGCAAGCGTGATCCGTATGGATATACGCGCGCGCAGGCTGAACAGGCAAAACGCGCCGGACGTGATCCCGAAGACCTCAAAAAGATGTTTGTTGGCTGCTGGCAACAATCGGACAGACGGACCTCCTTTGCCGCCGCGCTATGGTCGGAAGGCTATTGTCTGGCACGGGGTGACAGGCGGGGTTTTGTTGCGGTTGATCAGGCGGGAAAGGTCTATTCCCTTTCGCGTTGGTGCGGGGTGAAGCCAAAGGAATTAAAGGCACGCTTGGGCGGTTTTGATGATCTGCCGGGTGTTGAAGAAGCGGTATTGATTTTATCTGGTACGGACCAGGCCGATAAATCGAAATGCACAGACCAACAACTCGATCCTGATTTTGTAGCCCGACGGGAGGGAGTGGTTGCCAAACAACGAGCCGAGCGTGAAACGTTACGGACTGCACAGGAACAGCGCCGGATACGGGAGACGAAACTGCGTCAATCCCGGATGCCAACGGGCATGAAGCTTGTCTGGGCGCGGCTGTCGGGAAGCTATGAGCATGTATTGAGAAGATTGGAAGCAGAAACCGCCGCCTGTGATGCGCGGGATGAGCAGGAACGCCAAGCGCTCATTGAAATACATCTTCAGGAATTTCACCACCTGTCAACGGATGTTGGTTTTGATCCGCAACAGAACCACGACTTACGCAATAAGCTGGATCAGGCATTTGCCGCTGCCCTCAAAGACACGCGGCAGGAACTCATACTGCCGGAAGAGCCTCTTCCGTTCACCAAAGCGCAATTGCGGCAACAACCGGTGCGGATACTGGACATTTTATCCGACAAACAATCACGATTTACCGCGCTGGATATCAAGCGTGCGCTTGCCCGCTTCATGGATGATCCGCTGGCCCTGCGTTTCGCCATTGACACGGTGATGATCTCAAATGAACTGGTGCAACTTACTGAAACCGGCACGATTGATTACACGAGCCGTACCTACAGACGCGCAGAAGATGCATTGTTTAATACCGCTTGCGCCATGCATAAGCGTGGTGGTTTCGCCGTTAGTTCACGCCATATTCAGCGGGCGATTAGCAAACAAAATACCATTCTGCGAAAAACCTTTGGCGGTGAATTAAGCGAAGAGCAAAGAAAGGCTCTTGTAGAAACGCTTGATAGCAGACAACTGGTTAGTGTGGTCGGTCTTGCGGGATCGGGAAAAAGTACCATGCTCAATGCGGCGCGGATGGCCTGGGAGAATCAGGGCGTTACCGTTCACGGGGCGGCGCTGGCAGGCATTGCCGCAGATGGTTTGCAAGCCTCTTCAGGTATTGAAAGCCGGACCCTGGCTTCGCTGGAACTCAGTTGGGAAAACGGCAATCACCCGATCAAAGAAGGCGATGTGTTGGTAATTGATGAAGCAGGTATGATTGGCACACGGCAATTATCGCGCATTGCCACCAAAATAAACGAGATTGGTGCAAAGCTTGTTCTGGTCGGCGATCCCGATCAATTGCAACCGATCAATGCCGGACAACCTTTCCGGCGATTGATTGAGCGTCACGGCAGCACGCAATTGAGCGAAATCCGTCGCCAGAAACCGGATTGGCAAAAGCAGGCATCCCGCGATTTGTCTCAAGGCGAACTTGAAAAGGCCGTATCCGCCTATCAGGAAAACGGGGCGGTGCATGTGGGTAAAGATAGAAACGCCGCCCTGTCTGCCCTCGTTGAAACCTGGCTGGCGGACATGAAAACCGCGCCCGATGCGTCCCGCCTTGCTTTGGCCCACCGCCGAAAAGATGTTTTCGCCATTAATCAGGCCATCCGCTCAGAACTGCGCCGCTCCATGCCTGCTCTAAGTGAGGAATATCTCATCAACACCGAGACCGGGCCGCGAGTGTTTGCCGTTGGTGATCGTATTGTGCTCACTCGCAACAACAAAGCACTCGGCGTCAAAAACGGTTTGCTTGGCACAATCACATATATAGATCATGACAAGATACAGTTGGAACTGGACAATAATGACCAAACCCGTGTGACCTTCAACCCGATACAATATCGCAGCTTTGATCACGGCTATGCCGTTACCATCCATAAATCGCAAGGTGCAACAGTCGATCACGGCTTTGTATTGGCAAGCAAGGGGCTTGATCCGAACCTCACCTATGTTGCCATGACCCGTCACCGCGAAAAACTAAACATCTTTGTCAGTGAAAAAGACAAACCGGCAAGCTGGAACTTTGATCTCAAACACACGATCATCGAAACTGAACGGCCCGACCACTCAAGTTCAGGGAGGAATCCACAACACCAACATAGCCTGCGATATAAAAGGTAGGGGTCATTGGCAGTCAGTTGTCGCCATGCTCGCCGCCTTTACGGGTTTTCATTTCTTTTTTTTTTTAAAAAGCCGGAAGAGGAATCCACACCCTCTGCTGTGATCCATCCTCTTCCGGGTTGTACATGCGGTGGGGAAACAGTCGCACCGCAATTGATTGAATGATCGTACGACCGCATTCAACTAACGTTTCGTACGATCAGGTTCGCCGGAGCTATTGTCGACAATTCTATTGTGGCGTTTTACCAGCCGAATGAGTTGGTCGCGGAAGGTCTTGTCCTTGATGGAATGAATGACAAGTCCCAGTTCATAGATGTCGGACTCCTCATCCTGCGCAGCGAAATTATCTGAAGGACATAGCAACGGCTTTCCATTCAGATACGCCTTGGCATCACGTAGGAAGAATTCGATGGGCTTACTGAGAATGATGGCGCAGTGCAGGAGGCGGGAAGCCGAAATCCGGCTTCTGCCATGTTCATATTTCTGCAGCTGCTGATAGGCGATACCGAGTTTATCGGCCAACGTCTTTTGGGTCATGTGGCAGATGCGGCGGCCTTGGCGAATCTGCGCGCCGATGCGTTTTTCCAGTTCTTTGTCGTCCGGTCTTGTCATGAGGTTATTGCGATGCGACACAGGCCGGGAGAGAAGCCACCACCCTCTATTGCGGAAATTGTGGCTCGTCCCCCGGCATCCGCGCGCGGTGGGGAAATGGGCGCAGCGGTGGTCAACTGGTAAGGTGTGTCGTTCATGACCATGGGCCGATGATCGCGATTGCTTCGGCTGAGGCCAAGAACATTCGTGAATTGACCTGCATTTTTCACGCGAGGTGACGGGTCGAAAGCCTCTCACTTTCGCGAGGCGTAATATGTCGCGTGATATGGTAGCCACCGACTCACGTTTGGAGTTATGGCTGAATGGCGAAAGCGGATTGAAGGGAAACCGATCTGACGGGATTTATTTTGCGTTTGAAGCTATCCAATCCCTTGGATTCAGAGCCGCCAATGCACAGATAGTCAAATCCGCGTTCGTTCAGAATTTTTGCCATGGAAAGATAGATAAATTCGGCAGCCCCCTTTTCTTTAAACGACAAACAGCACATGGAATTTGCAATTCCGGCTTCGGGGTTGGTTTCTTCCCATGTCATGAAGCCAACCGGCTGACTGTCTTTGTGAACGATCATACCATGAAGCGGTAACTCGGTTTCATCCATCAAGGTAAGGATGGCGCGGGTTGGTGCGGTCAGATCGTCTTTAGAATAACCACCCTGCGCATTACTATCCGCCCATATGTCCACCAGTTTCAAAATTGTGGTTTTGTCTTTTTCAGTATCAACAAGTGTTGCTGACAGATTGGCTTCATTGGCTAAATTAATGCCATGCCGGAAGTTTCTGTAGTTTCCGCCCTGATGTTCAACAACCGCTTTGGTGGAAAGCATGTGAACCGGATATTTCCAATCCAACAATTTTTCCGGCCCGGTTCTAAAATGACCGGATGCTTCAGCCCATGCCAACAGCAGTTGATCCTGACCACTTATGCGGGCCAGTTGAATCTGACCGGCAATAATCCGATCATCATGTACAACTCGGTTAAGCAGATTTATCGGCTCTTTCCCCATCGGCGGAAACAGCAGCAAATGATCGTCGCTATTAGGATGGGCGGCAATCAGCATGAAGGTATCATCGGTGGAATAAAGCCACAGTCCCTTTCGGCCCGTCACAGCCAGGTAGGATGATGATTGTAAATAGGCATCGGATCTCGCTATTTTCGAGAGAACATTTTGCAATCCAATAAGATCGCTATTGGTCAATCGGCGCAGGGATGGACGGCGCAATAACATATGACTGCGCGTCTGATGCTCTCCAGCCTTATGTTCAGCAATACCCTGTGGCTGGAGGCTCATAGTGCATCCTCCCGCCCGTCTATAATGGCAGCGCGTTTCCACAGAGCGTAAAACATGGCGCGGAACGTCTGCGCCATTAGCGAGTCTTGAAGGATCGTCACTCTTTGTTCGGGTTTCCAAACGATTATTGCGAGTTTGTCACCATAAAGATGATGCGGTGCCGCACTGAAATCCTCCTCCGAAAGCGAACGGTGCCAGTGAATGGGGGCAATAAGATTTGTTTCGCCTTCCTCGACAAGTATCTTCTCAGTGATATTGGCAGCCTGTAGACGTTTGATATGCGCTTGCACATATTCAGTCAGCGATTTGTCTTTTTCGTCCGGCTCTGACAGCCCGGCAATCAGCACTTCACCGCCCTTGTCCTTCAAGGTGTGATAAATATCTTCCATCATGTCGACAACAGCGTTCTCGCCTTCAAGAACGGTCACAAGATTGTTCTGCCATTCCACGCCGCCATTATCGGTAAAGGCGATCCCCGCCATATCAAAAGCATGGACGATCCGCCTCATGGTGCGCGCCGCCGGTTTCGCCTCACCATCCTTTTCAAAGCTGATGATGGGATTGACGGTGATGCCCGCACGTTCGGCCAGTTCCGGCTGGCTCCAGTTCAAAAGCGCCCTTGCGGCGCGGCATTGGTCGGGAAATATAGTAATGTGTTTCATAAATAATTGCTTCGTAATTCAAATATAAACACTAAATATCACAATAATACTGTAATGTTAACTACTTTTTAACTATTAATCTGTAGAAATACTGCAATTATTGTTTATTTACATAAGAAAACATAGATTACAAGGGAAATATTATTATGCAGACATATAACGAAGGAAAGGGCAATGACGGCCTTCAAGAACTCCATGCGGAGCTTGAAAGGCGTTTTGGCCCGGATACGGCGAAGGACATTGTGGTTCAGATCAAGTTGGCCAAATCCAGTACGAAAACACCGGATTACTTAACCGTCAAAGCCTGTTCGGAGGTGCTGGAACTGTTTCGTGGAGAGGCAAAAGCAGTTCTGCGGCAACTAAAAAACCAGCCACGCCAATGGGGCGTTGATGAAACAAATATCTCTTATCTCGGTCAGCGCAGGCTCGAATTGGAATTCCGCCGCGTCTATCGCCTCTATTGGACCAGCATGAAGCAGTATTACTCGCTCCATCAGCGCGCCATGGCGGATTACCGGCACAAGATATCCTCCTTTCGTCGTTCTTCCACGTCCGAGGGTCTGGCACAGGCCGCGTAGTGCGGATGTGATCCGTGGGGGCAGGACAATGAAAAAACCAAGAAACAAATTCTATGTCGAGCTTGGCGGGCGCATCCGGCAGGTGCGCAGCCTGAACAAGCTATCACAGGAATATTTGGGAGAACGGCTCGGCGTCTCGGCGCAGACCATGCAGCGCTATGAAACCGGCGATATTCATGTTTCGCCGGAAGGCATTGCCAGATGCGCGCAGGCGCTGCACACGCCGGTGGGGTATTTCTTCGGCGAAGATGGAACACAGCCAGCCAACACAAACATTTCGCGTGTGGGCCTGATGGTGGCCGCCGAAATCATGGCGATGCCGGACGACAACATCCGCAAGAGCGTCTATCAGTTGGTGCGATCGATCAACCGATACGAAGATTCAAGGAATTAGCAGAATGGAATCCGTTCCCCGGTTTCAATCAGTAACGCGGGCGCCGTTTCAAAACCGGCGCCCGTCCGTAGTTACCTCGGTTACGACCGTACGATTCAGAGAGCGATTTCGGCAAGGGTGTGCCAATTTCTTCCGTCACATCCTGACCCAGATTTGGCAGGTCAGCGGACGAAGTTGCCGTCCCCCGCAAGCAAACGAATGACCGCTCTCGCGCTATAGCGCCAAATCGAACTTGTGCTGCTCCAAAACAAAATGCGATTGATACTGAAGCACGTTTCTATCTTCAGCAAACAGCCTCTGGCTCAATTCCTGAAACTCTTCCATGTCAGCCAAATTCATGATGATAATG
Organism: Rhodobiaceae bacterium; assembly: GCA_965224185.1. Lineage (GTDB taxonomy): Bacteria > Pseudomonadota > Alphaproteobacteria > Rhizobiales. The sequence continues at coordinate 4,957,919 of OZ245042.1, forward strand.
GTGTCCGTTTCGCCTGATACCGAATAGATTTGAGAAATCGCTGCCTCGGTTTTCATGTCGGTTAGCCATTGCCTTCGAGCAGTAACCCCGTGGTCAGCCAATTTGACGGTGACAATGGTCTTGAGAGGTCTATCCATTTTCTTGGGGTTAGTGAGAGCAATCACATCTGTAATGACACCCTTTTCCTTAAGTTGACGAACGCGCCGAAGGCAGCTTGACGGTGCCAAACCAACCAGATCAGCAAGATCGTTGTTTGCGATAGTCGCGTCTTTTTGGAGTTGGCTAAGTATCTTGCGGTCAATTCGATCCATGGCTTCTTGCCCATACGTTGCATCCCTTTGCAATATAATTGCAAAACTTCACAAATTTCAATCACCTATTTCATTTGTTATTGGGCATTTTGGTCTCAAATCAACAAAGGCCCTAGCGACATGAACCAGACACTCGAATTAGACTTTAGAAGCGATACAGTCACCAAACCCTGCCTGGGGATGCGAGACGCCATAGCCAAAGCCGAAGTTGGCGACGATTACTACCGCGATGACCCGACAGTTTTGGAACTGGAATTTTTTGCCGCTGATCTCTTTGGAAAAGAGGCGGCTCTCCTTACGCCCTCCGGCACACAATCCAATCTGATTGCCGTCATGTCTCACTGTCAGCGCGGTGAGGCCTATATCGTGGGGAATCGCTCTCATTCCTATCTGCGCGAGTTGGGAGGGGCGGCCATGGTTGCCGGGGTGCAGCCGCAGGTTGTTCAGAACCAGGGCGATGGCACATTGAGGCTGGAAGACATCAAAGCTTCGCTTTTTCCCGCTTCTATCCTGTTCGCGCCAGTTCGGCTGATTGCGGTCGAGAACACCATCGACGGCATGGTTCTACCGCTGGAGCACTTGAAAGGCATAGCGGGATTAGCCCAGAACATAGTTTGAAAATCCATATGGACGGCGCCCGCATTTTTAACGCAGGAGCCGCGCTAGGTTGCCCAGTTTCGAAAATTGCCAGTTACTGCGACACACTCAGTTTTTGCCTCTCCAAAGGGCTTGGTTCGCCAGTTGGCTCAGTCCTTGTCGGATCTGCAGAGGTGATCGAGAAAGCACGCGGGCATCGACAGATGTTGGGCGGCGGGATGCGGCAAGCTGGGATCGTTGCCGCAGCGGGTCTCTATGCGATGCAGAACAATGTGTCACGACTAAAGTCTGATCATGCGCGGGCTACAGAACTTTCCGTTGCCCTGTCACGTGTTCCCGGCCTAACCGTTGAAGCGCCCCAAACCAACATGGTGTTCTGCAATGTGGATGCGTCTGTTCAGAGCAAGTTTTCAGGGTTTCTGAAAGAGACCGGGATTCGCATCTCCGGCACTCCAAAGCAGCAACGTTGGGTCACGCATCTAGGAATTGATGACACGGTTTTGGCCTCCACTGTGAAACTCCTCTCTCAAATGCAAGAGGGTCGCAATGCAAGCTGAGTCACTGGATCATACCAAGGGCGTCGGGGTATGAATCTCGGGGGGATTCCCAAATCAGCGGTTTTCTGATTCAAGGTTGGCAAAGGAGATTTCCGATGTCAGCAGCCTTGCCTTTGCGAACTGATTTTGATGCTGCCCGGCTTCGTGCGCTTTCGCGCCGGTGTGGCGATGCCAACCAGAGCCGGCGGATGCTGTCGATTGCCGCGGTGTACGACGGGATGAGCCGGGCGGAGGCGGCAAAGATCGGCGGCATGGAGCGCCAGAGCCTGCGCCGTTGGGTCATCCGCTTCAACGCGAAGGGTCCCGATGGTCTCACCGACCATTGGTCGTCCGGTCCGGCCCGCCGGCTGAGCGAGACGCAATTGCGGGAGCTTGCAACGATCGTTGAGACCGGCCCTGACCCGGCGGGCGACGGTGTCGTGCGCTGGCGCCGGGTTGATCTTCAGGCAGTGATCAAGGAGCGCTTCGAGGTCGCGTACTGCGAACGCTGGGTGTCGCAGATCCTGCACGATCTCGGCTTTTCCCACATCAGCGCGCGTCCGCAACATCCCAAACAGGATCAACGCGTGCTTAAGGCGTTTAAAAAAACTGGCCGGCAACACTCGCCGCCCACATAGCCGACCTGCCCGCGGGCACGCCTATCGAGATTTGGTGGCAGGACGAGGCCAGGCTCGGGCAAAAGAACGGCCGGACACGCATTTGGGCACGCAAGGGAACCCGCCCCCGTCTGCCGGCCGACCAGCGCTATAAAAGCGCCTATCTGTTCGGCGCCATTTGCCCGGCGCGTGGCGTCGGCGCCGCGCTGATGCTGCCCAGGGCCAATACCGGCGCCATGCAATTACATCTGGATGAAATCAGCCAGTGCATTGAACCCGAGGCTCACGGCGTGGTCCTGATGGACCGGGCCGGCTGGCATACCACCGGCAATCTCAACATCCCGGCTAATATGACAATCATTTTGCTGCCATCGCGGTCGCCGGAGCTCAACCCGGTGGAGAACATCTGGCAGTACATGCGCCAGAACTGGCTCTCCAACAGCGTCTTCGACAGCTATGAGGCCATCCTCGACGCAGGATGCACGGCATGGAAAAAGCTGACAGACAATCCCCAAACAATCAAATCAATCGGTATGAGAAAATGGGCCCACAACGTTTAAACTCCGACTCCTCTGGTATCAGGTCAAATTTAGGGCATGTCGATTGGAACCCGTCTGGGTAATCCAGGTGGAGCTTGGGCCGGAAGACGATGATCGTATCCGGCTGACTCTATGCGACGAGGTGCAGCTAGCCTACGGGGACTATGACCATGTGTCCTTTGAAGCCGCAATCGGGACACAGTTTTTTCGAGGCGCAGACGCAACCGCCAGCGGGCCTATGGAAATCGCGACGAGCAGGCAAGTCCGAGTGTTGTCATTTTCAATTGCGAAGGACAAACACTTATTAGGCGCTGCAATGAGCATCATTCATCGTCTTCACTCATATGAAGAACCAGTGGTCTATGTCCAAGATGCTTTTGCAAGCCGTTCAATACCTGACGGGCGAGAAAACGAAAATAAATGGTGGATCAATACCAAAGAAGCGGTCGTTCGTTGACTGTGCAGCGTTCAGTATGTTTGGGCTCAATCCAGACGTTTGGGGAAAGGCGTTTGACTTCCGTTCCGGGTCAAAGCACTAAATCGCTGGCGCGATAGAGCTGGGCGTGGCTCGGTGATTTTCCTGCCTACCAATTCGACAACCCACAGATAGAGCGGTCGCAAGCGCATCGACGGCCTTTGGTCGAGGATAGAGGTCTCATCAACCTCGTCCTGACCAAGGAGATTAGCCATGACCATGAGTACGCGTACCGACACCTCTTCGAGCATTTCTGCCCCGACACCGCTGCGCGAGCGGATGATCGAGGACATGACGGCGCGGGGACTGCACCCGCTGACGCAGAAGGGTCATATCCGCGCCTGCCGGCGGTTTGCCGCCTTCCTGAAGCGCTCACCTGACACGGCGACCTGCGAGGATATTCGCCGTTTCCAGCTGCACCTTGCAGAGACCGGCATGAGCATCTGCAACCGCAATCGCACCATGACCGGCATCCGCTTCCTGTTCCGCGTGACCTTGCGCCAGCTCGATCTGGCGGCTCAGATTTATCACCTCAAGGAGCCGGAGAGACTGCCGCAGGTGATGAGCCCCGACGAAGTCAAGCGCCTGCTGGTGATGGCAAAGAGCCTGCAGCCGCGTATTCTGCTGTCTCTGGCCTATGGCTGCGGCCTGCGCGCCAGCGAAGCGGTGCGCCTCAAGGTCGGCGACATCGATAGCGAGCAGAACATCATCCGCATCAAACAGTCGAAGGGGCGCAAGGATCGCAATGTGATGCTGCCGCCGGAAGTATTGAAGTTGCTGCGGCAATGGTGGACGGAGCGTCCAACACGCTATGACGCCGGTGTTCCGCTCGCCGAGCGCTGGCTGTTTCCGGGGCGACGGCCGGGCCTGCACCTGACAGCGCGCCAGTTCTCCCGTATTTTCGGGGAGACGGCGGCGGCGGCCGGCATCAGGAAGAAGGTGACCCTGCACACGCTGCGCCACAGCTTCGCCACCCATCTTTTGGAAGCCGGCACCGACATCCGTACCATCCAAGCGCTGCTCGGCCACACCAAGCTGGACACAGAGCCTGCCCCGGACCTGATCCGGGGGCGCTGGACACCCGCATTGCCACCGGGCGTATCGCCGCGACCGACAGTCCTCTCGACCGGCTGACTGAGAAGAAAGCAAGGCGTAAGAAGACCGAGGCCTGAGCGGGCTCCCAGTCATGGCCCGTCCGGTCTTGGAGGTCGCGGATATCTTCCGCGATCACGGTCCGGCATGGCGCCGGTCACAAGCCGGCCATGTCAGTCTCGATCAGTTGAAGGTGATGAGCGCCATCGAGCGCTGCCGCACCGCGGCACTCGGTGGCCATGTGGAGCAGTGTGAAGACTGCCGGCACACGCGCATCGCCTACAATTCCTGCCGAAACCGACATTGCCCGAAGTGTCAGGGCGTGGCGGCACGGGACTGGCTCGCTGACCGCCAGGCGGAACTGCTGCCCGTCGGCTATTTCCATGTCGTCTTCACATTGCCGGGGTCAATCGCCGATATCGCCTACCAGAACAAGGCGGTCATTTATGGCCTGTTGTTGAAAGCATCAGCTGAGGCGATGATCACCATTGCCGGCGATCCCAAACATCTGGGCGCCAGGATCGGCATCACATCCGTGCTCCACACATGGGGCTCGGCCATGACCCATCATCCCCATGTGCACATGATCGTGCCCAGCGGTGGAATATCACCGGATGGCACCAAGTGGGTCTCCTGCCGGCCGACCTTCTTCCTGCCCGTGCGGGTCCTGTCGCGCCTGTTCCGCCGACTGCTCCTGGCGATGCTCGCCGCCGCTCACGAGCAGGGACGGCTGGCCTTCTTCGGTGATCATCAACACCTGGTCGAATCCAGGGCGTTCAAGGCTTTCCTCAAACCGCTCAACAAAGCCGAATGGGTTGTCTATGCCAAGGAGCCGTTCGGCGGACCGAAGGCGGTGCTTTCCTATCTGTCGCGCTACACCCACCGGGTCGCGATATCCAACAGCCGGCTGATCCGGGCCGACGATACCGGCGTCACCTTCAAGGTCAAGGATTACAGGGTCGACGGGCCGGGCCGCTACACGACCATGACACTACCAGCCGGCGAGTTCATCTGCCGGTTCCTGATCCACGTCCTGCCCAAGGGCTTCCACCGCATCCGGCACTATGGGCTTCTAGAAAATGGTAACCGCGCCGCCAATATCGCAAAGGCGCGGCAATTGCTCGCCGCGCCGGACCCGCAAGAACATCAAGAACAAGGCGCCGATCAACAACCGTCTGGCCAGGACGAACCGGATGCAGCACGGCATCCCTGTCCGCACTGCGGCGGCCGCATGATCACCATCGAGGTCTTCCAAGCCGGCCAAACGCCGCGCTACCAGCCGCCGCCCGAGGGGATCGACAGCTCATGACCACGCCGATGAACCTTCCCGATACCAGCAAGACGCAGAACCACCGCAGGTCCAGTTCCGGCAATGCCCGCCCATGGTCGTGCGCCCAAAATCAGCGCCGTCAGCGCCCGATATCGTCATCCAAAGTACCAGCACGGCGGCGTTTGATACGTGCCACCAATCGGACTTCGGCAATCAGGCATGGCTTGAACCGCCCACCACGATGCCATCACCCGATCGCCAACGGCGGCGCAAACCTCAAATCCCCATAGAGCCCGCGACAAGTCCCTGCTTCACATCCCGCGATTTCCTGCCTTGGCGCTTCTCCGACGCCAGCACCCCAGCGCGCCACCATCAGCGCCATGCCACGGCGTCCGAGAAACCTGCACAATTGCGCTCGTCATTGCGTTTCCCAGCTTGTCCAAATGCAACATGCTAGCGACGTCCGAATACGGGTTCGAAACCGACCTCGGCGAAATCGGTCACGAATGTTGCCCAGGGCCGAAAACGGCCTAATCATCTTACTGAGCAAGCGCATTCAACGGTGTTATCCAGGTGTTTGGTATCCAGTTTCAGCATCGAAACGGCGCATATTTGTTCCGGCAAGCTCGGACATCGATCACCGGTTTCCCAGCGCCAGAGGGTGTGCGTATCAACGGACGATCGCTTAGCCAGCGCTTTTCTTGAAAAACCATTTTGCCTTCGATAGGCAACCAACCTTTCTGCCAATGTAATGGGAGCTGGATTAGGATCATACCCGAGGAAGTCGATGATCCTAGGCCAATGCCGCATGCTAGGCTGGCAGTGGTCATTTTCCCAATTGAGATAGGTATCCTTGTCCAATCCGAACCGATCGCGTAGTTGGCGCTGATAGAGGCCTAGTTCAATTCTTCGCTTCATCAGATGCTGACCCAGTGTGACAGGGTTTCGCTCGTGTGGTATTGGTTTCAATGATTTCAAACACTTATACCGTCTTGTGTGGTTTCTGACTCTCCCGGGATTCCAATTTTGATGCGAACATGATTCATGATGGCAAACATGAGGAGTTTGCCATGTCCGCGCCGATCCCGCTTCGAGACGATTTTGACGGATTTGACCTTCGCCGTCTGGCGAAAGCTTCGAAAGACGCCAACCAGACCCGCCGTCTTCTTGCTCTTGCGGTGATCTATGACGGCGGCCGGCGCGATCATGCAGCAATGGTCGGCGGCGTGACCCGACAGATCATTCGCGATTGGGTTGTCCGCTTCAACGCGGAAGGCCCGGACGGCCTGATCGATCGCAAGGCGCCGGGTCCGATACCGAAACTCAATGGCGATCAGCGCCGGGCATTGGCCGAGATTGTCGAGGCCGGACCGATCCCGGCGGTTCACGGTGTAGTCCGCTGGCGGCTGCAGGACCTGGTGCAATGGATCTACTCGGAGTTCGGCATCGTTATGGACCAGAGCACGGTGAGCCGCGAGCTGCGCGCCCTGGGCTTTCGCAAGCTTACCGCCCGGCCGCAACATCACGCCCAGAACGAATGGGTAAGGGAGGATTTTAAAAAAGCTTCCCGAAGGAACTCGCGGCGATCCGCAAACGCCTCGCGCAAGGGACACCCATAGAGATTTGGTTCCAGGACGAAGCCCGCATCGGCCAGAAGAACAAGATCACGCGGCGCTGGGCCAAGCGTGGAACACGGCCGCGCGCCGCGAAGGATCAGCGCACCAAATCCGCCTATATCTTCGGCGCCATTTGCCCGGCCCGCGGCACCGGAGCGGCCCTTGTCCTGCCGCGCTGCAATACGCATGCAATGCAACGGCACCTGCACGAAATCGCCTCACAAGTCGCACCTGGCGCCCATGCCGTCGTCATCCTCGACCAGGCTGGCTGGCATACCTCGCGAAAACTCGACGTTCCCGCAAACATCACGTTGATGCCCTTGCCGCCGCGATCGCCGGAATTGAACCCGGTGGAAAACATCTGGCAGTTCATGCGCGACAATTGGCTGTCAAACAGGGTCTTCAACTCCTACGAAGACATCATCGACCACTGTTGCGAGGCCTGGAACAAACTTATCGACCAACCATGGAAAATCATGTCCATCGGATTGCGCGATTGGGCCCATGAGTTCTGATCAATGCAAACTGGTATTAGTCCAATCTGGCAAGAAGGCAACGTATCTATGATCGTTGGCCACGGTGATCACGCGGAACCGCACCGGAGTTTGAGAACTGCTTGACGGTACAAATTGGGCTCAATGTGGACTTGCATAACGTCTCGATTATACGGGCAGGTTCTCGGCACCCACTTGCACCCGGACGCCATCGACACGGAGAGGCTTTATCTCGACCACAACGTCCTGGACGCGGTCGGCCGCGCCGGTGGCCAACGTTATGTCCGGACCCGCGATTTCATCGATCTGCCGACACTGTCGCTTGACGACTGGCAATCAGCGCGTGAATGAACGGCCGGCGGGTTGGTGTCCCTGTCCAGGGTTATCCGAGACCCTCCCAACTTGAACAGTGTTTGCCGATTAACTGTCGATGGAGAGTGTCTTCAGCACCTCTATCGTTGCCGTGGTCGGGGTGTTCAATGGTCGCGATTTCGGCCAGGCGACGAAGTAGTTCAGGCTAATCTCCGGCTCGATTATTTTGCGCGCCTGTATGTATCCCAATTTGGTCTTGTCGCGGATTGAGGCATAGGGAAGGATCGTGTTCATAAGTCCGCTTTGCACATAACTGATCATCATCAACAGTGAGTTGGTATCCCTGGGAACGTTGAGAGCGGTATTCTGCGCTTCGGCGATTTTCTCGAAATTTCGACGCGCCGGGTGATCCGGACGTGCCATTACAAGGGGGGATTTGGCGATTTCTGCGAAAGTGATCGCCGAACCGTCTGCCGATCGTGTTTTGCGCAGGTCTTTCCTGCTGATGTAGTAGAGCGGCTGCGAAAACAAAGGTTCCGCGAACAGCTTGCTCAGATCAGCGTGATCAGGCAGAACACCAAGGTCTATGCGGCTGTTTTCAAGTGAAGTTTGGACCCGCTGGCTGCTCTGATTTGTTACGCGCAGCGTGATTTCCGGGTAGAGCGCATTGAGCTTTTCCAGAAGTTTTGGAACCAGGGCGTCGGCTATCGCATCCGAGATGGACATGGTCACTTCACCGGCAACGATTTTCTTACTGACCAGAACGTCGCGTCGCGCGACCTCCATCCGGTCGAGGATGGCCTCGGCATGGGCGATCAATATCTCGCCGCTGGTAGTCGGCTTTACCCCTCTGGTGGAACGGGTAAAAAGTTTCACACCGAGTTCGTCTTCCAGGCAGCCGATTTGCTGACTCAGCGCCGGTTGGGCAAGGCCCAATGCACGGGCCGCACCGGAAAAGCTCCCCTCTCGGCCCACCGAAACAACGTATCTTAGCTGGTGTGTTCTCATCCCCGGTCTCTGCGCTCCGCATCCCGTCCCAACGGATGGATCGGATGCCTGGATATAATAACAAATTATATCAACCATCCAAGAATAACGTATTCCGATGATTAGGTAAACGTGCGAACGTCCGCAGTAGTGCGAAGGTTCGAAGACATCACGGCACCAAGCTTTGCCCAACACCGGAGGAAGACCAGATGAGTGCAGAGATATCAGATGTGACACAGCCGACCCGCCGCGCAGTGGTTCGCGGCGGCGCCGCGGTTGGTTTGATAACGGCGATGGCACCGACGGTGGCGATAGCGGCGGGCAACCGGCTGCGCTGGGGGTCTTCCAGCATCGGATCGACCGGTTATGTGATCATGGAGGCGATGGTCAACGTTACAAACGCCCATACCGATATGAAGAACTCGGTTCAGGCGACGGCTGGTTCGGCCGAGAACTTCGCCCTCCTGGGCACCGATGAGCTTGAAATCATCCATACTACATCGATGGACTGGTTCGCCGCCGGCCGCGGTGATGCGCCATACAAACAACCGATCGTGGCCAATCAGTTGTTCGGCTATGTGCAATGGTTGACACCGCCCATCGTCTACGCCAGCTCCGACATTATGGAGATTGGCGATCTGAAGGGTAGAAACTTCTCACCCTCCAAGTCCGGTAGCGGCGGGGCGGCGATTTACCGGATCCTTTTCGAGGAGGCCGGGATAGCTGCAGACGTCAACTGGCGCTACGGCAGTTGGTCGGAGGTTTACAACAGTTTCCAGGTGGGCCAGATGGATGCGGTCGTCGGGGTACTGACAAACGGCAAACATTTCGGCCTCATCACCCAGGCCGAGGCCGTCGGCAAACTGCGGGCTCTGGAAATACCCCTCAAGGTTCTGGAGGCCTCCTCGGCGCGAAACCCCGGCATTTTGTATGCCCAGGTGACGCCGGAACAATGGCACATTCTGGAGCGTCCGACCTGGATGCCGATGCTCGGTGGCGTGCTGGGCGCGCATACCGCGGTTTCCGCCGAAGCCGGCTATGAAATCACCAAAGCCGTTATCGGCAACGCGGAAGCGGTGCGCAAATTCGGTGCCCAGCTATCAGGCGTGAGCCTCGAGAACGGCGTGAACGGCCTCATGCGTGGGTTCCCCGTCAATGCCGGGGCCGCGCAGTATTTCAAAGAAAAGGGCGTATGGCGCGACGATCTGACGATCGCATCCTGACATGTACCGGTGAAAACGGCGGGTGGAGAGCGTTCAGCCGACCATGCGGCGAACCCAATCGCTTGATGTTGTTGCCATGATGTCCATGCTGACACGCGGCCTGAAAGGCGTCGCGGACGGATATCCGATCCCGGTCCTTGTCCTGCTATGGCTGGCCCTGCTGACGATGGCGGTAAGCCATATCGTGCAGATCTGGACCCTGTTCATTCCTTCCGGGCAATTCAAGGCGCTGCATGTCGGCTTGGCGCTGATCATTGTTTATCTGCTTGCCTCGCAAAACACGCAATCCCGCCTGAAGCGGATCCTGAGCTATGCTCTGGCCGTCGCGTCGTTCATCTGCATGATGTACGTGCTGGCCAATTTCGATCAATTGATAAACGAACGCCTTTTCGGTCCGTCTCAGACCGATGTCGTGATTGCCGTGACCCTGCTGGTCTGCACGGTGTATGCGGTAACCGGTGTCTATGGTTGGATCATTCCGGTTATCGTCGTGGTTGGACTGTTTTACGGCTACTTCGGTTATCTCTTCGAAAGCGATCTTCTTTATCACAGCGGCATTCGATTCAAGCGACTGATCTCCTATACATCGATCCCCTATTTTGAGGGAATTTTGGGCGCAATGACCGGGTTGTCGGCGTCTATGGTCTTCATATTCATGATTTTTGCCGGCCTTTTGAAATCGACTGGCGGGATCGATTTTATTGTCGGCATGGCCACCCATCTGAGCGGCAAGTCGCGCGGCGGTCCCGCGCAGATCGCGGTCATCGGCAGTGGTTTGATGGGGATGATATCCGGGAGTTCCGTGGCAAATGTCGCGTCTACCGGGGCAATCACAATCCCGCTTATGAAAAAAAGCGGGTTTCCCGGCCACTATGCCGGTGGCGTGGAGGCGGTGGCGTCGACCGGAGGCCAGTTCGTGCCGCCGGTAATGGGGCTGACCGCATTTCTGATCGTTGCCATAACCGGCGTCAGCTACAACCAGGTGATGCTCGCCGCGTTTTTGCCCGCCCTCATTTACTACGGGAACCTGCTTGTCGTGGTCCGCATGAAGGCGTTGGCGCTTGGTCTGGAGGTTGGTCATGATCCAGGTTCTGAAGATGCCTTAACCATCTGGGACGATCTGAAACAGTATGCTCACCTGGTCGTCGCGATCATTTTGCTGATCTACCTGATGGTGACTAGAATACCGCCTGCACACGCCGCTGTTTCGGCCGCAGCGTTCATTGTTACTGCTGACATTTTGAAACAGCTCCTAACGCATCGGCGGTCGCTGAAAGCGGGTCTACGAAAGGCTGCCGCGAATTTGTTGAACGGACTGCGCGACGGTGTGCAGAGCGGCGCCCAACTCGGTGTCACGATCGCGGTCATCGGTATTTTCGTCGATATCATGACGACCACCGGTTTTGCCCAGAAGGTCTCCCACCTGATGTTGGGAATATCAGACTCAAACTTGTGGATGCTGCTTGTGCTGGCCGCTGGATCCAGCCTGATTTTCGGCTTGGGCATGCCCACCCCCGCCGCTTATACCCTGGTCGCTATTCTGGCGGCACCCGCGCTGGTCGATTTCGGTATCAACATCCTGGCCGCGCATATGTTCGTATTTTTCTTCGCTAACATGTCGGCGATTACACCGCCTGTCGCCCTGTCGTCGCTGGTGGCATCGAAGCTGGCGAAGGCTGCCTATTTGAAGACCGCCCTTACCGCGACCCAGCTTGGCATTCCCGGCTTCGCCCTGCCGTTTCTCTTCATCCTTTATCCGGAGCTTTTGATGCTCGAGGGATCACTACAGGATCGAACGGTCATTTTCGCGTCCGTACTGGCAGGCTTTGTCCTTCTCAATATCGCCATAGGCGGCGCCTTGTTTCAGCCAGGACTTGCGCCCTGGAAGCGCGTTTTGTTTCTGGCGGGCGCGGTTCTTCTGTTTGTGCCAATGCTGCCGGCGAAATTGCTGGCCATCGCGCTCGCCGCCGCGCTCATCTACACCGAATATGCCACATATCGGGCGTTAGGCCCCGCCAATCGATCTGTAACAAGTGTGAGCAAAACAAAATGAAACTAACTCTCTTGGGCACCGGCACGCCGGCTCCGTCTTTGCGTCGCGCCGGTTCGGGATATGTCATCGACATCGGCAATGACCTTTTGGTATTCGACCATGGTCCAGGCGCTCATCAGCGGTTTCTTGAGGCCGGTTTCCAGGCCAAGCATGTCACCCATGTGTTCCTGTCTCACTACCACTACGATCACTTCGTCGATTTTCCGCGTCTTGCCTTGACCAGATGGGACCACGGCGCGGGTATGAACGGACCGTTGAAAGTCTACGGGCCCGAACCACTCGACCAGATCATGGGGGCGTTTTTTGCTGACACCGGTTCATTCGGTCCGGATATTGATGCGCGCACCCATCACCCGGGTTCGATTAGCGTCTATCATGTCAGGGGCGGAACGGGTGAACGACCGGGCCCGCAGTTCGAGCCCAGATCCGTCGCCCCGGGCGACGTCATCGAGGGCACGGGCTGGACAATCAGGGTCGGCCGCACATGGCATTCGCAGCCGCAGATAGAAAGCCTCTGCTTCCGTATCGAATCCGGCGGAAAGTCCATCGTCTATGCCGGCGATGGCCGGAGCACGTATGAACCGCTGATCGAATTCTGCAAAGATGCCGATGTGGCGATCCTGATGAACCACTGGCTGACCGGAAAAGAGCCATCCCGCGGTTTCGTCGACAGCGTGGGCACACATATGGAAAACGCAAGGCTTGCGCACAAAGCGAACGTAAAAACCGTTGTTCTGACCCATTTGCAGCCGGGTCTGGATCGGGTCGGCGTCAAAGAGCAAATGCTCCTGGATATGTATGCAGTCTACACGGGCCGGATCATCATCGGCGAAGACAAGATGGAACTTCCGACCGAGTTTGAAGAACTGGGTATTTCGGATTAGTGCCCGACGCTATCGGTTTCAGCATCGGTTGCACAGACTTTCACGTTGAGTTCGGAGTCGCAGTTTCAAAGACAATTCGCAAGGTCAGTAGGTCGCTGTTTGGTCCCTTGAGGTGTAATACACGAGACTTGATCGGACATATCTGCTCTAATGGAGCGCGACTATAGGAGTGTCGATCAATGACCAGCATTGAAGAGAAGATCATCAAACCGAAACTGGGCCTATTGGAGTTGGCCAAGCAGCTTGGCAGTGTCAGCCAGGCGTGCAAGGTGATGGGCTATTCACGGGATAGCTTTTACCGGTTCAAGGAGCTTTACGAACAAGGCGGCGAAGCGGCGCTGATGGACCTTTCCCGTAGGAAGCCGCTGTTGAAGAACCGGGTGCCTGAACATGTGGAGAAGGCGGTGGTTGATCTGGCCATTGAGAACCCGGCTTTGGGCCAGAAGCGGGCGGCCTGGGAGTTGCAGCAGCGCGGCGTCATGGTGTCGTCGTCGGGCATTCGCTCGATCTGGCTGCGTCATGATCTGGAAACCATGAAGAAGCGCCTGAAGGCCTTGGAAGCCAAATCGGCCCAGGAGGGCATCCTTCTGACGGAGGAACAGCTTGCGGCGTTGGAAAAAGCCAAACAGAAGAAGGAAGCCCATGGTGAGATCGAGAGCCACCATCCGGGTTATCTGGGCAGCCAGGACACCTATTATGTGGGCACCATGAAGGGCGTGGGGCGGATTTACCAGCAGACCTTCATTGACACCTATGCCCGGGTGGCATTTGCCAAGCTTTATACGGAAAAGACGGCGATCACCGCCGCCGACCTGCTCAACGACCGGGTTCTGCCCTTCTTTACCGAGCACGGAATCAGCCTTTTGCGCATGCTCACCGACCGGGGCACGGAATATTGCGGCAAGGTGGAGAACCACGCCTACCAGCTCTATCTGGCGGTCGAGGACATCGACCATTCCAAGACCAAGGCCAACTCTCCGCAGACCAACGGCATCTGCGAACGCTTCCACAGAACCATCAAGGACGAGTTCTACGACATTGCCTTCCGCAAGAAGCTCTACCGGTCGGTGGAGGCGTTGCAGACGGATCTCGACCAATGGCTCGCCAAGTACAATGAGCAGCGGCCGCATTCAGGACGCTATTGCTATGGCAAGACGCCCATGCAAACGTTCCGCGAAACGCTGCACATCGCCGTGGAAAAGAATATCTCGGCGCCAGACCTATCTGACAGCGAAGCCTCAAATAGCGAAGCAGTCAGATAGCCCATGTCCGTCAGATCAAGTGTAGAGTTTTACACATGATGTGCGCTTTGTCCTGCGTGAACTAAAATCAAATGACCGAGTTGGGTCAAATTCCACCGGTGACGCAGGGGACAATTCCCGGCAGAAATTGGGGTATGTGCTGCCGGTAGGGACAGGTTGGTCGGTTATTCGTCCGCGTCGTTGAGCCAATCCTCGATTGCGGAGGTTGCGGTTTCCAATTCATCGAGCGCATGCCGCAAACGCGCGCTGCCCAAAGCCGGTTCCTGTCCGGCACTTTCATTGATAAAGACGGTAAAGAGCCTGGTATCCGGTTCCTGGGATTCCTCCATTGTCTTGGCTCCTTGTTTCTGGCTTGGTGGCCGGACTTTGAAATCGCAGCAGGCTACGCTCTCCTTATTCGTGCAAAAGCCTTAGTTCGGAGAAATCCGGCCCTCTTGGGAGCCGTTCTCCTGCTTCGGATTTCAAGCCGAGTGAGGCATTATGCCGTCACGATGTCAGGGTGCCGCGATTGCGGGGGCATGGATAGAGAAAATCATGGGTATAGGGATTCCATCCACAAGTGGATGCTTGCCACGCATTCAAACTTACAACTGAAGGCGGGGGTCGCTTGCCGGATTATCCGGGTTCGCTGGAATCGGCAGATTGGCATTTGCGGTAAATGCCGTTTTTGCAGCGGGGGCATTGTTAGTAGTGGCCAGATGCTTTGCTGCGCTTGGTGGCAGGGCTGGTAAATCGTCTTTTGGCATCAGATCAAGAATTTCGGCATCGAGATCTTTGATTTCGTCAACCGTCAAATCGCCTTCACCGATTCGTTCTCTAGCCGTATCGAGTTTTTCCCGCGCATTGCTCAATCCGTCACGACGTTGATCATTGTCAGCCTGTGCTTCATGGAGAGCTTCACGCTCTTTTTTCAGTTCAGAAAGATCGATCCCGATTTGCTGGATAGGTTCAAATTTTGTGAAATGATCCGGTATCTCACCCGCAGTGATAATCTCAGTCGGCACCTCGGAACCATCTTGGAAATAAACGGATGTGCCATCTACCGACTTAAAGACCTTTCGGCCATCCGGCAGTTCATAGGCATTATCGAGCAATTTATTCCGCAAGGCGACCAGCGCCTCATACTGCTCCTGATTCCTGACCAAGGCTTTGGTGATGGCAATATCCCGGGCATCCAATTTGGCTTCATAGGCATCCAGACGACTTTCATAAACGTCCAAGCGCATTTCAAATTCAGAGATTTGCGCGGCGGTTGCGACCGTCACAACGACGGCAGTTGTCAGCATTGAATCATCGGACTCGGCGGAGATTTCCTCGCGGCGGGCCTGTTCATTCTTTGCTTTGATAAACCACTGGCGACGCCGACCCGCCTCCGAGTTCTGGTGGCGGTAGTCGTTTTCAAAGTGCTCCATCAGTTGAATCATTTATGCTCCGCAATCCTTCCTGATCAGTACATTGAGCAAAACAGCGGGCGGTTTTTCCCTGTGCCGCTCAAAAAGGGTCAGAATTTTTCTCCAATGGGCTTTTCTGCCCTTGTTCAGCCATTCCGACATACATTTGTATCCTTCCTCATTGGGGCGATCCCTTAGAAACCGGGCATAGGCCAAGCCTTGGATAATCCCCGTTACATAGAAAGTTTGCTCCTTCGTCTCCATTTTATTCAGCACAAAGCCTGCATCGAGGTTTTCCGATTGTGCTTGGTGCATTGTGCCAAACAATACTCCAAATATTATTATCGATATTTGTTGATATTTACTTAATTTCAACAAGTTAATGTCTAACATTAACGTCCGTTCTTGTTAAACTTTACTTTCTTATTTGTATTTTGATATAATATCTCTATGTATTGTGTGTTTTCAATAACTTAGCCCGAGGGCAATCATGCCGATATTGCCCCGGATGCCAAAACACAGTGAGGGACGTTAATGTCAGATGATGGAATCGGGATGGATATCTGATAAGTGGCTGAATTAACATGATAATTGGATATATCCGGGTCAGCACGAAATCACAGAAACTGGACCGGCAAATCGTCAGTCTCAAAGACCGCTGCGACCGCCTGTTCATGGAAAAACGCTCCGCCGTTGCGTCAACCCGACCGGAATTCGACAAGGTGATGGCGGCGCTCGAACGCGGTGATACCTTTATGATCCCGGATCTCGACCGGGCCTTCCGCTGCGCTGAGGACGCGCTGTATCACGCACGCATTCTGCTTGAGCGCGGGATCAAGTATCAAATCATGGATTGGGTGGTCGATATCACGACTTCTGACGACTACTTCGAATATACAAGCCGTGCGGCGCGGGCGGCATCGGAGCGCATGAAAACCTCAGAACGCACCATACAAGGCCTGAAAGTAGCGCGGGCGGCGGGCAAGCGGCTGGGGGCGGAACCGAAACTGACACGCCAGCAGGTGATAACGGCCAAGCGGAGAATCGATGCCGATGAGGTGATGATACGCGAAATAGCCGCGCTATACGGTGTCCATCCGGCGACAATTTCCCGTAATATCCGGCGTTTGGAGAATGCCGCCACGGATTGATTTATCTGGTATTTTTTAGCCGATTCCGGTATCATGATGTTATGAGCAATATTATTGACAAACCGCATTCCGACGATCTGACAAAGCCGCAGGCGGAGTCCGATGATCCGGCTTATCTCGCCTGGCGGGACGCCAAGGTGAAGAAAGCGCTGGATGAGGCCAAGGCCAATCCGGGAGAGCGGATTTCTCAGCAAGAAATCTGGAAAAAATTCGGCCTTGAACATTAATTACTCGAAACGGGCCGAAGCCGATCTTGATTCCATTCACGACTATATCGCCAAGGATAGCCCGCAAATTGCCGACCGGGTGATCAGTCGGCTTTTGCAGGCGATTGCCATTCTGGAAAGGTTCCCGCTGGTCGGCAGGCCGGGCCGGGTTGAGGACACACGGGAACTGACGATCACCGGTCTGCCGTTCATTGCCGTTTATCACATTGCGGACGAAACCGAGATTGATGTCATAGCCATCGTTCACACGGCGATGCGTTATCCGCCGGATGAGGCGTGAGTTCGGTAAGCCGGAACCTGGCAACTGCCATCCAATGGTACGGTGCATCTATCTGGCGCTCGTTTAGGGCGGCATCAGATCATCTAATCAGGACTTTTCTCGCGCCGGTCAGCCCATTCTTCGCGGATTGCATTGAGGGTCATGGCAAATTCGGCTTCCGGCTCCCGCAGGTCAGGATAGTTGGCGCAGATCAGCGTTGCCCCTGCGTCCTCAATCGCCTGTTTCAGTTTGAGTATGACGGTGGTGTTTCTTGCCAGCAAAGCGATATCGGCGATCAAGACAGTTGTGCCATGGCCGCTCGGCAGACTTTTCAGATAGGCAATCATCCTGTTGAACTCAGGTCGATCAGCCGTGTCGCCGGACACACCGATGTCGAAGAAAGTTTCGACGATGGTCATGCCTTGCGTTTCGGCTAGAGATTGACACGTCTTTTCGGCAGCCTGGAACTTGCTGGGAATTTGGTCATGGGGTATCAATGCTGAATAACCGTATAAGATTGCTTTATTGTTTTCAATATTCATTACATTGTTCTTTCAAAAGAAATTGATGATAACATTTGTCTTATTCAAAGACGAGATAATATTTAGGTTTATCTGAATATCAAAGAAATAAGACTTATTTATACATGAGTTGCTCGATAAACCGCCCGATGCCAGAACGGCACCGGACGGTTTGGGCGGGGAATTGTTATGCCGCTTGTCTGAAGTGTTTCTTCACGGCCTTCCAATGACCGATGGCATCGATACCGCCGCGCTTGGTGTAGGCGCGCATGGGAAAGTCCATATAGCGCGGTTGCCAATCGGTCTTGCCTTTGCGGGTTCCTTTGTGGCAGTCGCGGATGATCTTCTTCTGCACGGTTGCCGTTGACGAGATGTGCGCATCCGCAGTGATCTTTCCGGCAACCTCCTTCACCATAGCGTTGATGGCCTCCTTGTCGCGCATCAGGTCAAGGAAGGTGTCATCAGGTTGCCAGTGGTCGGCCATGTCGACGTTCAGAAGATTGCCCAGTGACTCCACCAGCGCGTCACCGCACGGCAATGTCTCGGCGATAATGAAGGTCAGGATCATGGTGATGCTGGCATCATCCAGCGCCATCAGCTTGGCGAAAATCTCATGGACATCGTGGGACTTGCCCCAATCGCCCTTGCGATAGACAAGCGTTTCATCGGCAGTTTCACCCATGCCAAGCAAGGCGCGGACACGATTCCGCTCAGCCGCGAATATGTTTTCCGCCTTGTTCGTCTTGAGACTGTCGCCAATGGCCTCGGACGCCGCCTTTTGCGGCTCGGCCTGCACGCTCCACAATTTTGATCCGGCAATGATCTGCGCCACGGCAAGCCGTAGAGCAATGTTGGCATGGGCCAACAGCTCCATCCGTACTGCGCTGTGACGATGCAGATCAAGATAGTTCTGCATGGGTTTGGTCAGTTCGGGACGTTCCGGCTTTTCCTCAAGTACTTCGCCACTCGCTTTGGCCTTGGCCTTTTCAAGCCGCTGCGCTTCCTTCTTGGTGAGGTAGCCTTCATGGAAGGTGACCTCGCCGCCGTAGGCAATCTGGACGAATACCTTGCCACCATTTTTCTTGGTGGTTTGACAGTAATCATAGGAATAGAAGAAAGCGCCGACATCGAGAATGACAACCTCTGACCAGCCGTTTTCAAGGTACTTCGCTTTGGCCTCGGCAATGGCGGTATTCTGGCATTCCCAGAATTTTGCGGCATCATCGAAATAGCGGTTTTCGCTGAACATGTCGGTGATGATGTTGCCGCTATAATCGGCCTCATCGAATAAGGCGACATCGGTGGAAATATCCGCGCCGCCAAACAGCCAATCCTTCAAGGCAGAGCCTTGCGGGGCGCAGTCGTCACCCTTGAAGAGCTCCCACCATGCCTTTTGCTGGCGCTTGGTCGCCAGTGTCAGAGAACGGACGGTCGCCGCGCCGATTTCTTGCTTCCGGTAGGCGGTCAGAATCGGCCCGATCAGGTTGGCAATCGCCAAGCGCTGTTTGACCAGGCGTTCAGTAATGCCGAATTGCTCGGCGATATCGGCAATGCCCGATCCTGTCTTCGCCAGAGCGGCAAACGCCTTGTACTGGTCGATCTCGTCCATTGGCAGACGGGCGATATTTTCCGCCAATGAGGCTTCTATCGCTTTGGCGTCATCACCCTCGTCCATGACGAGACACGGCACCGGATCAATGCTTTCTTCCTCGGCCAGTTTCACCAAGGCATGATAGCGGCGCTGTCCAGCAACGATCTCATAACCTTCGCAGTTGGGCCGCACCAATAATGGTTGCACGATGCCAAGTGATTTTATGCTCGGCACGAGGTCGGCAATATCCTTGCCGCCCTTCTTACGCACGTTGACATTGGCGGGTTTCAGATAATCGATTTCAATATGTTTTAATTCCATGGTTTTCTCCATTGTTGTTGGGCGCACAATTGCACCAGCGAAGCCAGCCCTCCGACTGGCCTCTGTGCTGCGATCAAGCTGCTTCCTGTTCGCTGACTTGCGCCTCGTAATAGGCCTTGGCGCAGTCGATGATTACGGGCAGTTTAGAAAGCGCAATGTCATGCGCCTGCCGCAGCACTTTCTCCGTCACCCGCCTGCATGGCGCAAAGGCAACACTGCGTTTGTAGTAATCACCGGGCAGCTTTGAGGTTTCGGTTCCTTCGCCGGAGCGAAGGCAGACCTGCACACAAGAGTTGATGCCTTCAAACTCCTTAGAGGTGATAAGTTTGAGGATGCGCTTACCCTCACGTGTTTCGCCTATGACGACTTCGCTGAGCGCCTGCCAGCCGTCGGTTTCTCTTCGTGTTGTCGTTTCATAGGTCATTGGTTTTCCTTCTTGTTGTTGGGTGCACAATTGCACCAGTGAACGGCCCTTACAGGCCGCTCAGTGGTAAAATCGGTTCCTTGGAATACTCCTCGGCCAGCATGATTTTAAGGATGCGGGTTGTGAGTTCGGGATTGGACGGATCGGGAGATTTTTCCGCCTTGTCCTTACCCTGATTTTCAATCTTCCAAACGATGCGGTGTACGCCGATAACAAAGCCGCCGAGATCGCGTTCGTCAAACGGGTCTATGTCACCGGAAAAGTTTTTGCTTGTCCGTATGAACTGATAAACGCAGCTTTGGGTGTAGGTATCCAAAGCATCTATGCCTTTCGATGTTTCAACGCACCCGCCCGTGAATGTGCGCCGGAATTCATCATTTTGGGAAGCAATCTTGCGGAAATGTTCGTCAATATCGTTCATCACGCTGCCCTGTAGATGAATTGCTCGCCTGCGATATTGGTTTGCGTGTATTCAACACTCAGGTCTCGGGCGATTGCCTCATAATCAAGGTAAAAATGCAGGGTTTCGGGGATATCGCCGTAGCATCCGTCTTCAACAAACTGCTGTGCCAATTCCTTCATGGTGCTGACATGGTAGATATCGATACCGTAATGATCGGGGTCATTGTGCGGATCAAAATCATACCCAAGCTCGTCAAGGGCGATAATGGTGTTGATCTTTTCCCAAAATTCCCAGCTATCCGCGCATTCAAGGAAATCCCTGAAATTGGCCTGATTCAATCCAATGGCTTTTGCGAGGTCGCAATCAATCCGTTCACCGTCGATAAACTGGATTTCAAATTCTTCGACAGGTTGCCCAAAGCGATATTTGCAAGTAGCGGCCTCGCGGTCATATTCATCTCCGTCACGGAAATAAAACCCCTCTGCTTCGATGTTGTAGGGTTGTGCGTATAAAATTGTTGTCATGTTTCCCCGTCCTTTCTCGGTGTTTGAAGTTTCCGACATCGGAGGAAACACGCGCTCCGTCCGTCGCCCCATCCACCACCCCCCGTCCGCATTTTTCCGGCCCGGGAGGGGGCGGATTAAAAAGTCGGGATTTTTCAGCCACGGTTCTGAAATCAAGATCGCAATCTTCGATCTGTCTTGATTTCACGGTTCTGGTTGAATTAAATTTTGACTTTCCGCCCCCTCCCGCGCTGGAAAAATAAAAAAAAGCCGCCCCCGGTTTACCGGGGGCGACCATATTTATCTGTCAGGGATTGAAACCTTTGGTCGAGACCGCTTGCGGGCTCGATTCATGAAAGCCCGACCCGGCCTTCATTATGAATGTGGCCGGGGGACAGCCTATTCAATACAATGCACGCACAGGGCCTTAAATTTCTGCATACCGTCAGTGCCTGAACACCCGAAACAACCGCTGTACGGGCATCCTGAGGCCAGAAAAAATTCCTATTGCAGCGAAACGGATAAGATCAACCAGCATTACTGTTTCCATAGCAAATTCCGGATGTGAATCAGCCCGGCTATTGGTAATTTCCCACTTTGCCCTTTTAGATAACTTATTCAATTCCGATCAATCTACACATCACCGTTCGAGTCGCGACACAGACTGACAGGCAGCGATGTGCCAGGAACAGAAGTCCGATCACATTCGTTTTCGGCCCAATCCTGTCGTCGGGCAAATCATCAAAATGCTGTGCCGCTCCCCCTCAAAAGAGACATTCGCTGCGTCGGCGAAGGCTCCTCGAAACCGTCATCATCTACAAGCGCGCGATGACAAGACTGGTGTTCGATAAGTAGTTCTCCGCCATTAATTTGAACCGACTTTCGGTTGAAGAGCCGTGTATACGACACACGCACTGAGGGTTTCATGAGATTGCTGGCTGTGCCAGAATTAAGGAACGAGGGTATTGAGTTTCCGGAGAAGGCATTGGAAGAGCAAGTTACACCGGACCAAGTCGCGGCGCGCCTCAATTTCAGGAAGGGGGCAGTCGATGCCCTCAAAGACGTACAAGATAAGTCCGACTGGGAAAGCTGTTCACGAATTACCCAGGAGCAGATTTCAGATGCGCTTGGCGCGCGGAACCTCTCATTTCTGTTTGGGGCGGGCTGCTCTTCGCTGGTGGAGAAGATCGAAAATCACGAAGGCCAGAAAAAGAAACTTGAAAGAGGTATTCCGACAATGGCCCCGCTGGCGGCTGGGTTCAAAAGCCTTTTCGGGGCCGACGGTTCAACATCGGTTAGCAATGAAGAGTTGACTGCGCTAAAGGACGACCTTGGGATTGATCTGAATGCCGAGGCATTCTCATCAAATCTTGAGCGACTTATGGAAATCCTGCTTGCCACCAAGGTGTTTGCCGACACATCGACTTCAGAACCCATTCGAAAAGCCAAGGCGCACTTGGAAAGCGTCATTCAAAAGGTCATCGGCTATGTAACGGCAGCTTGCTCAAAATCCGAACTGGCCGAAAACTCAAACCCTATATTTTCTCTATACCAACGGTTCTACCAAAGGCTGGTATTACGGGACCGCACGTTGCCACGCCCTTGGGTATTTACCACGAACTATGACCTGTTCAGCGAACGAGCCATGGACAGGCTGAGTATTCCTTATTGCAATGGGTTCAGCGGATCGGTCGAACAGAGGCTGAACCCGGCAACATTCCGTTATGCATTGGCGGAGCAACTGGACATCACATCCAAGCGCTGGGCGGCAGTCGACAGCTTCGTCTATCTTTGCAAGCTCCATGGTTCGATTAACTGGGTGGAAGACGGTGAGGGTCTTTTTCCGATCCGCGCCCTGCAAGATGTTCCTGCATCCGACACTGACCACCGGGTAATGATTTATCCGACACCCGCGAAGCAGAATACGTCGTTCGGTGCCCCTTATTCTGACCTGTTCAGGGAATTTCAAAAACAAGTCGTGCAGGATCAGAGCGTGTTGATTGTGGCCGGATATGGATTTGGCGACGAGCACGTAAACAACATTGTTTTTCAGGCCCTGACCATACCCGGTTTCCGTCTTGTTATCTTCGCCGACCCGCAAACAAACGAAGTCACAAAGGCTTTGGATGGACTGGATGACCCTCGCGTTTGGTTCATATGGGGGGAAGGCCCAAATGGTGGAGTGAAAGCCCACTACTTCAAATCAATCGTTGAGCACTTCCTTCCTGCCGGTCCCGGTAACCGGACAGATAATGCCGTCGAGAAAGCTCTGGAAGCCTTTGGCGTTCTTGCGGGCAAGAAGGGTGGAGGCGAGCCAGATGCCGGATGACGACAAAGGCCGGGTAGTCGGTAAGGTCACCAGTGTTTCCGCCGACCGTCTGGTGGTTGAGCTACACAGGGGCAACGACAACTTCACCGTAGTTGGTTTTGACGACGTACACTACGTCGCCCGCCTTGGCTCATTCGTCCTTGTTCCGGTGCAAGCTGACTATGTGGTCTGCGAGGTAACCGGCCTTTGGGAGAAGGACCCACAATCCAATCGCCCGAACAAAAACGGCCCCGATATGGACAAGGCGGCTTCGGCCAAGTTTCTCGATCTAACGCCGTTAGGAATGATCCGTGGCGGTGAACAACAGAGGTTTGAATTCGGGGTATCGGTCTTCCCGCCGCTTTATGCGGATGCGCTCTATGCGCGCGACGAAGACTTGGACAAGGTCTTTCAGGTTGAGGACCCTTCTGAAACCGTTTTTTTGAAGGACCGAAACGATGGTGAGCACGAAGGAACCATTCCGGTGGCCTTGGAGGTGGGAACTTCAGTCGTCTTCAAAGGCTACCCGGTTAAAGTGAAGATTGGCGAATTCTTTGGTGGACACGGTGCTGTTCTGGGCAATACCGGGAGCGGAAAATCCTGTACCGTGGCAACCATTTTGCAGTCGCTCTTTGAGCGACCGGGAGAGTTCGCAGCCCGTGGTGCGTCCTTTGTGCTATTTGATGTGAATGGTGAGTACCGACCTGCGTTCTCAAACCTCCCGGATAGGATTCAGCGGCTGTATTTGAAGGCTGATACCGGCGACTTAGTTGAAGACTTGGAACAGATTTCTGAAAGTGAAACGGTATGCCACTTCAAGCTACCGCATTGGTTCATGTCGGTTGAGGAATGGGAGTTATTGCTGCGGGCGAGCGAACGCACTCAACAACCCGTACTAAGAATGGCACTCGGATTGACGAGCTTGTTCTTTGAAGATTCTGGCGACCACCTCAAGTCAGTGAAAAACCATATTCTGGCGGTCTCGATACTTGCAATTTTGCAGAATGATTCCGGCAGCCCGACCAAGGCAGACCGAATTCGTTCATTGCTTTCCTCCTTTCATACAGATGAGATTTGTCTGGACAACGCCCGCGACAAAATTGCCATAAGCTACGGGGAAATGGCAGATGCGGAAGGCCTGTCCGAAGACCTGAAGGGCTATGTGCAGGAAGATGTGTCGATACCGGGGTACTCCCATAAACCATTTGAATTCGAAGCTCTGGATGCCGCACTAAACCTTGCACTTCACTACGAAGAAGCACACGGCAACCGGCAGATCAGAGACTTCTGCGCCCAATTGGTGACAAGGTTCAAATGGGTTTCAGAGCGGGAAGAGTTTTCCTTTCTCCGATGCCAGCCTGACGCTTTATCAGTGAAAGAGAAGACCCCCGGCAGCTTCATTGAACGTCTGATCGGGGTTTCAAGAGAAGATGGTGTCCCTCAGAAATCAGAGCAACTCACAATCATCGATTTGAATGACGCTGCCGATGAAGTTGTGGAGATTGCTGCCGCTGTGATCGCCCGGATGGTATTTGAAAAACTGAAACGAGCTACCCCCCGGAACCGGTATCCAGTGCATATGGTTTTGGAGGAAGCACATCGCTACATCGCGCAGAAACCCTCCCGCTACGCAATCGACGCAAGCCGCATCTTCGAGAGGATCGCCAAGGAGGGCCGTAAATACGGCGCTTTCCTTCTGGCGGCATCCCAGCGGCCAAGCGAGCTTTCGAGAACTGTCCTGTCACAGTGCAGCAACTTCGTGGTTCACCGCATCCAGAACCCGGATGATCTGGCACATATCCGGCAGATGACTCCCTATATCTCTGAAAGTGTATTAAAGCGCCTGCCATCATTGCCGAAGCAACATGCGCTGATCTTTGGGAATGCGGTGAACATCCCGACAACCTTCAAGGTTCGGACAGTGAGTCCTGAGCCCAATAGCAATGATACAGAAATTGGGAAGCTTTGGTTCCAGCCTGAGGATTTCAACGTTCAAATAGTTTAGCGAATGTCAGCTAATGGACCGTGGTTTTAACATACTTCAAATTGCCGCGAACGTCCGCTCTACGCCCATCTCGTCTTTTATGCGCCACCATCAGCGCCATGCCACGGCGTCCGAGAAACCTGCACATTCTCTTCCGTGCAATCAAGAAATCATCATTCAGTTCGCGACACAGGAATAGGATCAGCAATGTCTTCCGGCCTGTTGATGGGCGCGGTAGCAGCGCTGACGGTTTTAATGTCTTTGCCGCAGGCCGCTGCTTCGGCGATAACCAAAATGCCGAACCGCGACAACAGATATTGCGCTGCTATAAGGCGGGCCGAGAAATTGTGGCAATCCAAAATATTATGCGGGTTTCATATCCCGCTACCAGCGTTTCGGTGCTGGATGACACCGGCGCATGGCACAGCGTGATACCGATGAACAGTACGGGAAACGGTCTTTGCGTTTTATCGGATCAACTCGCGCGGTAGCGCCAAATTGCTATGCACCTGAAACCGGATGACCAACCCAAACGGTTCAGCACGCCCTTCGGGCCGGGGGATTAAACGGGGGGCTTTGCCCCCCTTTGCAAGGATGTTTTGTAATACAAAACACACCTTGCCTTTCACGTTTGCACGGTGCATTGAAGCTCTTGATGAATCTGGTTTAAGTATGGATTTGCCGATGTCAGATGGGTTCAATTCGGTCCCTTTGGTTTTAGCGGGATAACAGTCTCGTCCTGACGCGCTTTTTCATATGCTTCGTCTTCCAGTTCGCGCATTTCTTCTGGATACGTCGCCTCCATAACCATCTCGAAAATCTCCTGATTGATGGTGTAGTCCAGCATATCGACGGCGCGGCGATGAAAGTTGTCGGTGATCGTCACATCTATGCCGCGCTGGTTTAGCAACATGCGTATCATTTTTGGGTTTTGCCGGAAGATGGCTATGTGGAACGCTGTGAGACCGCCATAGGGGTCTTGTTTGTTCAACTGATCGGGATCGACCTTCAATATCTGTACCGCTTTGTCGTACTGGTCGTAATAGACTGCCAGGATCAGCGGATATTTATTCAAATCCGACCCGCGATCTTCAAAATACGCGAGCTTCCGTTTCATTATTGGTTTTGGTTTAATGCTCATCCAGCGTACCTATAACCAGCGGATTTTCCATGATTTTCTGAATTGTATCCACATCGCTCACATCACCCAGAAAAAAGTGCCTTTCAGGTTCGCTCAAAAAATCTGCTGATTTTGGAAGATAGATTAGATCAACGGAGTGGATGGCGCTGATCTTCGTTCCTGCAACCGGCAAGGGCGTTTCGGAATGGAGGGCCTTGCCGACGAGAAACTGCTCAGACGCAAGTGCAATCTGGTGTTCGTATTGAAGCTCAGCAATCTCATCATCATCGAGATTGCCCCAAATCTCGGCGACTTTCTCGCCGCGCCCGGCTGTGAACAGCGAGAGCCCATGCGGCTGCCTACCCATTTGCTCTGTCTTGTTCAAAATGGTAATGGCGTGCGTGCGTGGTATGCGCGTCAAACAATCACGCAATTTGATCTGGATTGTGTTGGCTGAAATCACGCCAACGCCTTCATAGAATACGCGCTGGGCTGCGGTTATGATCTGTGGCGAGATAAGTGCCGCCAAAGGAATTTCTGCTGCGTAGAAGAAGCCCAAATCCGTTCTTCGTAAGAACAGCATTGTGCGTGAGGTGAACAGCGTGCTGGCAAGGCCGGATCGCAGAGGCGCGTTTTTGTGTATTTTGGAGCGCTCATGAATAAGTTTGCGCAGGTGTGATGCCGGCATATAGCTGTGCGCTTCTCCGGCAAGGCAACAAAAATACACGCCGCCAAACTCCTGCAATATCTGTTCATTCCATTCATCGATGTTGTTGTCGTCGGGAATGTGAAAATAATAATCGCGCGCGGGCTGGGCGAGTTCGTCAAAGATCGCATCGGGTTTCAGGCGCTCGCGGATATTGGGATCATGTTTGTGTTCCAGATAACGGATGATGATTTCGACGTTGGACGGGCCCAATGTTCCCTTTCGAAGGCGGCGGAAATTCTCGCGGCTGAACTCAATGCCGCGCCACACCGAAACATCCGCCGCCAGGCCTGACCATGTCAGCGCCATGTCCTTGGCGATCATATCGGTGAGAATACGGGTCAAGCGCTGCCTGGCGTAGTCCTCGTTCAGTTTTGTTGTTTCTGCAGCGCTCATCGGGTGTGTGGCACGAGTGTGGCATCCGGTGATCGTGTTTTAGTTTAGGCCAATCGGGAATGTCCATAACCCTGGAGCATCCCGATATGTTCGACAGACACTCACACCATACTGACGCCGCGATTGTGTTCGGCATGATGGGATTTCACGGCGTGTGTAGCGGGCCGGAGCCTGTCACACTGGCCGACATTCATATGTATGACGCGTTCACCTTTGTGAATGGCAAGTCGCGCTTGGAGGAAGAAAGCACAATCTTCTTCGGCAAAGAGCGCGGCCATGGGTAATTCAGTCATTATCGGCGGATCGGCGGAATTAAATCGTACGAACCGAAACAACCGTTCCGGTCAAAACAACCAGACATGGACGCTGACGCCATCTCTCGAAGCCAGCGCGGAATTGCAGTTTCTATATAGCCATCTCAATGAACATTTGTTTGGCGGCGATCTGCCTAATTGCATGGTGATTTATATCAGGAGGAAGAATTGTTTCGGGCATTTCGCGCCTGACCGTTTTCGCAATCTAAACGGGGAACAGGTCGCGGAACTGGCGGTTAATCCGACCTATCTCAGTGTTTTTGGTGATCTGGAGGCCTGCAAAACCATCGCGCATGAAATGGCGCATGTGAAGCATCATTATATCGGCCCCAAAAACCGAAATGGGAAACCTGTCAGAGGCGGTTATCACAACACGGATTGGGGCGACATCATGCGCTCCATCGGTTTGGAACCATCAAGCACCGGCAAACCGGGCGGCGACAAAACCGGTTATCAGATGATGGAATACATCATCGAAGGTGGGCCATTTGACCGGGTTGTGACAGAGCTTTTGGCGTCCGGTTTCAAACTGAACTGGGGCGACAATATTGCCCCGCGTGATGATGTATCGGCAGCGGATGTGTTTACCGGAACTGCCGTTGTTCCCGCCACGCCTGCGCGCGCGAAAAACCGCATCAAATATACATGCCCAGATTGCAAGTTGAACGCGTGGGCGAAGCCGAAAGCGTCCCTGATGTGCGGCAAGTGTTCTGTGACCATGAATCCCCAAACGATATTAGGAGAATGAAAATGTCCAAACACTGGAATCCGCCTGCAAGTAAAGGTTCAGAAAATCCACGGCGCGAAAATCATTGGTCAATTCAGCACCTTGCGATCTCCGCACTTTCAATACTGGAAACCATTTTGTTGGTCGTCGCCCTGGATTATCTGGGCTTTGCCGATGGTGAAAACGGATTGATAAAACTGACCGTTTTCGGATTGGCCGCCGCTCTGGTCAGTTACATTGTGAACCGCCTGTCGATTGAAAGAGGCGTGTTGCTGGTCAAAGAGGGATCGAAGCTGGCGGGACTTGTTGGCGGCTTCTCTATTGTACTGGTTGGTACCGCATTCTTTATCGCCACGTCTTCGGGTTTGTTAACACCACAAGTCGAAGAAAGCAGGCTTGGCGATCATATTCAGAAGCTGGGTGTTTATGCGGATGGCCGTATAAGCGTTGCGAACAAGGCGGCGGAGCTTGCCCCGGTCATGCAAAGTATGGCCGAAGACCTGCACAAGCGTTCGACACTTGAAGGCGGAACCGGTGAAGGGCCAATCTTCCGTGCGCTCCGGTCATTGTTTGGCCGCGCTGAAGGTTTGAGCGAACAAATGACGGTCAGCCTTGGTGTCCGTCAGGATGTTCTCAGCCGTATTACAGCTTTACGCGGCAAGATGGAATCGACGGTTGCCGAAGAACAGGTGGATATCTGGGAACGGCGGGCAGCTTTGCGGGCGCAACACGGTCAGATGTTGAGTTTGTTGTCCGAACTGGACAAGGCAGTTCCCGTGTCACTTGTGCGTTCTTACGCCAGTGAGCTTCAAAGCGGTGTGCTGATCCCTAACCGGGATGATGCAAGTGCGAAGATCAACCGGACTCTGGCGGGTTATGCCAACAGCCTGATGGCTGCGTTGGCTGAACAAAATGGCGTTGCGGGTGATCCGCCTGCCTTCCCCGGTAAAACCGGGGCGCAGGATGTTTTTCAATATGCCGGTAAGTTTGCGCACGTCTTCTTGCTCACCGCAACGGTTGATCTGGTCGTCCCTCTATTGATTTGGGCGTACGCCATGATGACGGTCATCAGTTGGACACCGCGCACACCAAAAACACCGCGTCCAAAAGCGGTTTACGACCACGTTCTGGATTTGCCTGTCGCCAAAACCAACGAGCTGCTCCGCGATGTGGAAATCGAACGAAACGAGAAGGCGCTTTCCAGCCGCACTGCACCCCGTCGCGCTAACGGTAAATCGCGCGGATAGGGAGAATTATCATGGCGATTGATCCCAACACATTTGCCTTTGCCCCGCGTGTCTTTGCAACCGCTTTGGTATGGGGTGGAATTTCCGCCTTCGCCCTGGGGCCGTTTGTGGCAGAGCGCGAAACCCGAAAGATAGGCTGGTCGGGCATTTGCGAGAAATCGATTCTGGCGGAGATTGAAGCAAGCCGTCCGGCTCCTTCTGTCTCTGCCCCGGAAATGGGTTGCCGCGATTTAAGCAAGGTCATTGACGGCATAACCGGTTCTCAGACCGGGCATCAAATGTGCAATGGTTTTGGCGAACAAATTGACGGCTTGTTCAGTTTGTTGCGTGAATTTGATCCCGAGCGCCAAGCGCAAAAACGTATCAATGCCCTGAACAATTCACGCCTTAACAAAGCCGCGTCTCTCGCGCCGACGAGGTGTGGGTGCGCCGTTAATATCGTCAAATCTGACCGCGTGCGCTGGGGGTTGTATGCCGGAACTGGCAGGATTGTTGGCAAAGGGGTTTCGTCTCTTAAAAATGATCTGACGCACGCTTTGCATTCGCCTGCCTGTGCGCTTCATGCAGGGGGCGTGTCATGATCCTCGGCAACGTCTCAATCGAGAACGGCGTCCTGCGTGCCAATCATACATTTTACAACTTATCAGAACCGATTGATGCGAAAGCAGACCGGATATTTCAGGTGCCGGGTTACATGGGGGCGGGTCTGGTGGGCCTGTTCGGGGCCGGGTTCTTTGACCTGTTGACCAATCTCGAACGGTTGGCAGTCGCCATTATTTTTGCTGCCTGCGTCTTCGCAAGCCGAAACATCGCCCATCTCATCATTGTCAAAAGCGCGTTACGCGGCTCGGAACTTTCCATCGCCACCGTCGGCACCTATCCGCATATCCGCCGTCTTGCCGATGAGATTGTCACAACGGCAGCGCAATTGAAACCGGAGGATTAGTCATGGACAACCAACTATCCGAAAGCACTTCAATCTGGAACATCAATTTACGGTTTTTGTATTCGGCGTTTGTTTTGGCGCTTGCCTATGGCTATTGGCTGATTTCGTCGAAGGAATGGTATTTTTTCGGGGTTCTGGCAATCCTGTGCGTCATAGCCGGGGCTGCCTGTTTTATCCATACAATCGTTTTACTTGTGCGCCGCATCCGCAACGATAACAGGGTCGAGCAATATGCCCGACAAGGCGAGCGCCCCAGAGGAGACAAGCTGCCTGATCGTGAAGAGCTGGACGATAAGGACATGCTCGTAAAAGGGATGTCCAAATGAGTTGGCCATTTGGAAAATTCCTGGGTGTTGGCCGGTCAGAAGCAACGGATGAAGCCATCGACAATGAAGGACGGCGCATTCTCGGTTTCTTTGAAGACGGCACCGCCATTCTTGAGCCGAACTCCACCGCGTCCTCTATCACATATGCGGCTGCCGGGGGCGGTAAGACCACCGCTATTGCCGTGCCGACGGTTCTGGCGCTGCTATCGGATACAAGGCGCGGCATCATCATCAACGATGTCAAATCAGAGATTGCCATGCAGATTGGTGAGCTTTGCATCAAACATGGCCGGAAGTTCGGTGTTATTGATGATTTTCATGTGCTCGGGAAAGATTATCCCTATCGCATATCCGTTAATCCGGTTTCCCCGATTGTTAATGCGGCCAGGCGATGCGATACAGCACTTCCGCTTTACATTGAGAGCTTTGTTCATACGCTAAGCCCTGAACCCAAAGGGTCAGAGGGCGGCAGTGATAAAAACTTCTTCTGGCGGGAAGCAGGGCGGAAGTACAAAGCAACTGCTCTGCGCAAACTTCTTGATTTTCCTGATCTTGCAACGCCCGGTGGCCTGAGCGATTTAGTTGGCAATCCTGAACTGTTTGTCAGCAGTATGAAGTTGCTGGCCGAAGACGGCGAAATGCCTCTCAGTGGCCGCGCCGCCCAAATACTTGAGACCCGCCAACATAATGCGGAACTGTACGCCCAGCATATTACCCAGGCGCAATCCTCACTGAAGATTTTTTCCGAAGGCCCGCTTCACGCTTCCGGTCAGGACGCTGACTTCACGCATGAGGAATTGCTACGGGACAACTGGATTATTTGCATCGTCAGCCCGGCGCAGCATCTTGAGGCGCTCGGCCCTTGGTATGCCAGCCACTTCAATTCCTTCATTGATATGCAGATGACCGGACGTGTCGGCAGAACCGACTTTATCGTTGATGAAGCATGCGCCGGACCGTTTGAGTCAATTTTGAAGCGCATTACTCTCATGCGCGGGTTTGGCGGGCGGCTCCATATCATCACACAATCAGGCCAGGACATGGTTCGCAAATATGGCGAGGAACTGACCGTCATTCTGGAAGAGAACTGCCTCGTCAAGCACTACCTCAAGATAACCCATAGCGCAGAAGCATCCGAATTGTCGGAAGCCATCGGGGAATCCCTGATGGTGCAGGAAGGGTTGAATGTCGACCACAAAGACACGTCCAAAATGGGCGGCAATTACGGTCTTGGTCGCCAAAGACACTGGTCCGCCGCTGAACTCATGGCGCTGGATAACCGGTATCAAATCGTTCACATCGCAGGCGTTGGTTATGTGTATTGCCTGAAACCTTACCAGAATTTCATTGGCCCTTATTGCCATGAATTAGGCTTCAACGAATTCGAAGGCGGCATTCTGCCTCCCGATCCCAAAATCATTCTCAAAACACCAGAGGTCATCTGATGATGAAACAGGTTTTTCGCGCGCGTTATTTATTAATGTTGTTGTGGATCATCGTGCCCGCTGCCGCCTATCTGTCCTATCTGATAATCGGCCTCCCGCACGCGATACGGGCATACGAATACACTGCTCATAATGGCCGTCAGTACGATCCGTATGCAGATAGAACTTATTACACCTGCACCTTTGCTGGTCCATATGGGTTTCTCAAGCGCCCCGCAACCAACGGCCAATGCGAATGGTTCCGCTTCTTCAAAAAAGCCGACGGGGAGCGGAATCAATGAGCCTCGAACTCACCCGAAAAATCCAGAGCACCTTTGATCTGGCCGGCCTGCGCCATGAAGCCGAAATGCTGGAGCAAAAGCGCCAGGCACAAAATCAGGAGGCACAATTACAGGCACAGGGCGAAGGCCAGGACTTGTCAACCGACTGGCGCAAATTGCGCGAGATCAAAGAGGAGCACCAACAGGCTCGTGATGACATCCAAGCGCATTACCGCGAAAGCCATGATGAACGCATGGAAATTGCCCGCGAAGCGGTTCGAAAGACACTCGCCACTGCCAAGCTTCAGCCGCGCCCGCCGCAGGCAATTGGCGCGGTTCGCCCGGCTCAATTTAATAATGAACTGATTGAACGCCGCGCTGAAAAACTGGTGGAGCGTGATTTACAGCGTGACTTGTTGACAATCGATCTCTCCGAGGCCGGGGCGTTGAAAGCACATTTGCAAGGCCCGTTTACGTCTGAATCTGCGCAGCACCGCGAAGGCCGATCATACGACACTGATCGTGCAATAGAACAAGACCGGACAGGAGACCCCGGCGAGGCGCAATCGCAAAATCAATCCCAAAACCGTTCTTTGGCTCAATCTTTCCAGCCGTCACGATGAAGAGGACGACATGAACGCATCACTGACCATTGAATTGGAACTGGAAAGACTACGCAAGGAAGTCCGCGCCTTGAAGCGGGCTGCCGAATGGGAAAAGGGGCTTGAAATACAGGCCCGCCATGACAAACAACGCAGGCGGCAAAACCGTATTTTTGACCGGGATAAAGATGACCGCACTGAAATGGCCGCTCAGGGGCTTGCCAAACAAAAGGGCTTCATCCTCGACAATTTAAGAAAGCGCCGTGACCCGCGCGGCAAACATCTCGTCGAACAGTTTGAACGTTACGGTGAACGCCTGGCCATGAAGGACCATAAACGCCGGGAGTTTCGGATCAATCTGAATGAAGTCAAAGAACTGCGCACTCTGATTGAAATCTCTCAAAAGCGCGACACGCAGGAACAAGATGACCGCCAAGCACTGGATGGGCCTCAACCTCCCAAACTCATCACCGATGGCCGGAACAATCCGGCACGTAAGATTTTGAACCCCACGCGATAACCCCGGCCAAAGGAGGTGCATCACCTAACATTATGAAAAATATAAGTTTTTCCTTGATTTTTGTAGGAATATAAGCCTATTATGTTCTCTTTTTGTTCCTATCTTAACGGGACGAAACAATCTCAACAAGGATAGGCAGCAAAGAGAGACTTCAACGAAAAACAAACCACCACCCAAAAAGGAGAAAGTAAAAATGTCAAATGAATATGTAGACCCCAAAACCCTTGCAGCCCGAGACAGCTTCCACGGCAGGGCCATGACCGAAGCTCGGTTTGAAATGACCGACGGAATGGCACGCATGTTAGAGCGTGAAATCCAGAAATCCGGTTCCTTTTATAACCTTCGGATTGATCTGACGAGCGCGCTTGCCCGCAGTGAAACCATTGAACCGGTAAAAGCCGAGTCCATGATTGCCGATGTATTCAAAGCCCGTAACGGTGTCACCATGAATCAAATGCGTGATGGGCTGGAAGCGCAGGAAAAGATAGTCGCGGAAACAATCCACGATCAAGCCCTGCAACAGGCTTATCAATCCATGCAGTTGATTGAGAACGGTCCGACAATGCCGCGTTATCGTGCGATCGATATTGCCGCCATTGTTTTGGCGCAGGAAAACAATATCACCGAGGCGTCAGCAAAAAAGTTCATGGCTGAAGCTTATGAAAAAGCTGAGGGCAGGGATTTCTATGAAGCCGGGAAAGAGGCTGAGGATACTTATCACAAGCCTGTCCGGGATGCTGAAGTCGCCGCGCGCAGGCAAAACTCTCACGCACAGAAAATGCAGCAATACCAACCCTCACAGTAATGATGATGGAAATGGTCGCTGAGGAATTACAGCGATTGCCTGCGACATTCAGCAAAAAACCATGCTCCGGCTCTTAAAAGGGCCGGGGCGGCAATAGCAAAGGTAAATGAACAAAGAGAAACCCCAAAATGAACAGACCCGAAATCCCGCCCCCGAAGCCCGAAACGGCGATAAAAGCAAATTCAACTTCCCATGGTGTTCAATTCAACGTCGACGAATGGCTGCCGTATTTCGATGATACCGACTTAACCCATCAGCAGAAATGTGCGCTGATCGAAACCCTGTTCAACCTCGTGGTTTCCATTGTTGATCTGAATTTCAAACTAAATCCCACACAGACCGCCTGTGGAGAAGAATTCGATATTACAACTATACTCAAACATATCATGTTAGACTCAGATACACCTGAAAAATCTGAATTCAACCAAACCGCGAAGGAGAAAACACCTGAGGAGGCACGCCATGGAAAAGGATGACTTACAAATAGAATTGATCGGTCTACCTTATTGCCGCGTGTCGTCTAAATCGCAAGTAATCAAGGGGGATGGCCTTGGATCACAAGAGACCCGATGCCGTGAGATTTGCCAAACGCAAGGTTGGCCTGTTGAGAGGGTTTTCTATGACCGCGCTGTTTCTGGTGGTTTGTTGGATCGCCCCGGTATCAAAGAGCTTTTGCTGTTTCTAAAACTCTCACCGCACCCGGAAAAATACGTTGTTGTGTTCGATGATATCAGCCGCTTTGCCCGGGACATGCGTACCCATCTTGATTTACGCGATGCCATCTTCAATTCCGGTGCGCAAATTTATTGCCCGACTGTGAAGTTCGCTGAAGATTCACACAGTCGGTATTTTGAGGAAATGAATGCATTGAACGCACAACATTATCGGCGCTTCAATGCGGAACAAACCAAAAGCAGAATGCGGGCGCGGGCAATGAAAGGCTACTGGCCGTTTAGTGCGCCGCCCGGATACAAATTCACAGAAAAAAAAGTGCCGGGTCACGGTAAGGTATTGATCCGTGATGAGCCGATGGCTTCAATCTTACAGGAAGCTCTACAAGGATTTGCCCACGGGCGATTTCAAACACAAGGTGAGGTGAAAGCCTTTCTGGAATCGCAGCCGAACTTTACGGGAAATAAAAAGAACGGTGTTGTCCGCTACGAGGATGTCATCCGTATTCTCTCCCGTCCTCATTATGCCGGATATCTTGAATTTCCTGAATGGGATGTTTCCCTACGCAGAGCCTATCACGAACCTTTAATTAGCCTTGAGGAATATCAAAAGATTCAGGACCGTATTAGCGGTCAGGCTAAAATTCCTGCACGAAAAGACATAAAGGCGGATTTCCCCTTACGCGGGTTTGTGACCTGCAATGATTGCTGCAACCCGCTAACCGCCTCATGGTCAACAAGCAAAACCGGTAAAAAGCATCCCTATTATATGTGTTTCACCAAAGGTTGTGAAAGCTATCGAAAATCGATCCGCCGCGATAAGCTGGAAGGCGAGTTTGTAGCGCTCTTGCATGATCTTCAGCCCACACGGAACCTGGTATCAGCAACCAAGGCAATGTTGCGAAAGGTTTGGAACGCGCGCATCACTCAACTACAGGCAGGCTTTAGTCGCTTGACGCAGGATGTGGCAAAAATGGATAAGCAAATAGATGGCTTATTGGATCGGATTGTTGAGGCAGAGTCCCCATCTGTTATTTCAGCATATGAAGCCCGTATCGCCAAACTGGATAAGCAAAAACTTCAGGCACAGGAAAAATTGCAAAATCCACCCGATTTTTCCAAAGGCTTTGACGAATTGTTCGAACTCTCGCTTCAAATCCTCGCAAACCCTTGGAAAATATGGGAATCAGGGCGTTTAACCCTGCGTAGAACAATCCTTAAACTGGCATTTGCGGAACCGGTTTCATATTGCCGAAAAACGGGACTTCGAACCCCAAAAACCACCTTACCGTTCAAGGCTTTAGGAGACATCCACAGGGGAAAGTGCGAAATGGCGGAGACGGTGGGATTCGAACCCACGATACGCGTTAACGTATACTCCCTTAGCAGGGGAGCGCCTTCAGCCACTCGGCCACGTCTCCTGAGGCTTCGAATACAGCGATTTCCCCGCTGTATCAAGGCCAATCGCCGTGGCTGATCGCCGGCCCGCCCGTCTCGACCGGTGGCCAGCATCGGCGCAATTCGTGTAGACTGATCCGGTCATGATATCCATTGCCGCGAGGCGAAGTCATGGAGGTGAGGCGGTACGGGTTGGGATTGATTATGATTGCGCTGTTGGTGCCTGCCGCGGATGTGATTAAGACCGCCCGGGCGCAGGATGACATCGACAACGGCCGGGCATTGGCGATCCGCCACTGCGCCAATTGCCACGTCATCGGCGATCATAATCGTTTCGGCGGCATCGGCAGCACGCCGTCCTTTCAACTCCTTGCGAGTATGCGCGACGGCGATGCGCGTTTTTCCACATTCTTCGCGCGCCGCCCCCATATCTCGTTCATGTTCCTGCCCGACCGCGAACCGCCCACGGACCTGCCGCTCAATGCGCCGAAGGTGCGCCTGACCTATCAGGACGTCTCCGACATCGTCGCCTTTGGATTGACATTGAAGGATCCGCGCCTGGCGGAGTAGGGGGGCTCATGAGACATATCCATACCGAACGCCGGCGGTCATCCCGGGCGGCAGGCCGAATGCTTGCGCCATGGCTGTGTTTCGGCCTTGCAGTCCTGGTCGGGCCGATACCGGCCGCCGCCGACATGGTCGGCCATGGCGGCGTTATCCGGGCGGTTTCGGTTTCCAATGACGGCCGGCTGGCCCTGTCTGCGAGTTTCGATCATACCGTGCGGTTATGGGCGTTCGATGAACAGCGGCAAATCCGCGTCCTGGATGGCCATGACGGGCCGGTCAATGCCGCATCCTTCGTCCTCGGGGCGGACCGCGCCGTCAGCGCCGGCGCCGACGGTCGGGTCATCGAGTGGGACTTGAAGACCGGTAAGAAGATCAAGGTTTTGGAGGGCCATCGCGGGCGCGTCATGTCGCTCGCTGTTGCCCGCGCCAGTACGCGGATCATATCGGGTGGCTGGGACGGTCGGTTGAATATCTGGGATCTCGACACGGGCGCCCTGGTCCGCGCGATCGAGACCGGGACACCGGTCTCAGCGGTCGCCGTAGGCAATCAGGGCAAGACACTGCTCGCCGGCGGTAATGACGGGAAGGTGCGGATTTATCGCCGCACCGAAGGCGCCGCGCTTGGCCGTATCGCGGCCCACGATTTCGGTCTGACCTTCATGGCCGCCTCCAACGACGGTCGCCGGTTACTGACCATCGGTCTGGACAACGCTGCTCGCGTCTGGGACCTGAACACCCTGGCGAAAATCTCCCAATACCTGCCGGACCCGGTCGTCAAGCCGGTCGCCGCCGCTTTGTCGGGCGACGGCCGCTTCATGCTGATCGGCTATCTCTCCGGCGACATGATCCATATGGACGCCGAAACCGGCCGCGTCCTGCGCACCGTCAAGGCGGAATCCGGGCCGATCTGGAGCGTCAGTTTCTCGCCGGACGGTCGCTTCGCGCTGACCGCCGGCGTCGAGGAGCGGGTCAAGGTCTGGCATTTGGAGACCGGCGACCGGATCGATGTCCATGGCGGGGAGGGGCGGGACCGGCCGATGCCGTGGCTCACCAGCAATCATCCGGGTGCACGCCACTATCGCAAATGCGCCGGCTGCCACGCTCTGACGGCGGACGAGGCGCAGCGCTCGGGCCCGCATCTGGCGGGCCTGTTCGGCAGGCCGGCCGGCGCCGTGAAAGGATACCGCTATTCGGCGGCCCTGCGGACCGCCTCGCTGGTCTGGACGCGAGAGACATTGACCGAACTGTTCCGCCGCGGCCCGGACCGTTACCTGCCGGGCACCAAGATGCCGGTGCAGCAAATCACCGACCCGAGGCATTTATCCGATCTGGTCGACTATGTCGCCGAACTGACGGCGGATAAATGACGCCGGTTGCCAGCCGTGGCGGGACGGTTACAATCAGGCAGGGCACACCGGATTATGGGAGAACCCGATATGCGGGCCATGTGGTTGGGATTTGCCGCGGCCATTGTCATCGCCATCATCGCCGGCGTGGTCATGGATCGGATGGCGACCACCGCCGGCGATCTTTATTCGGCCGGTGACACCCGGCTTTGAGGCGGCGCGACGCGACCGTCAGTCGGCTTCGAATTTGAAGGACAGCTTGACCTTCGCCCGGTAGGCGGCGACTTTACCGTCCTGAATCACCATGTCTTGTTCGGTCACTTCCGCGACCCGCAGGTCGCGCAAGGATTCGCCGGCCCGCTCGACTGCCGCGGCCGCCGCCTTCTCCCAGGAATCAGTGCTGGTGCCGACCAGTTCCAAGATCTTGTAGACGCTCTCTGCCATGGGATTTTTCCTTTATCGGTTGGTGAACGAAAATGGTTTCCAATGTGCCCCGCCCGAATTTGATTTTAGACCCAGTTCCAGCCGGAAACTGCCGAAATTACACCGCTTGGATTGTAGACCTTGTCAGGTGTGGAAATTGGTCCATGAATTCGACTGCATCAAGTTGGGGCATACCGAAGAACGATAGCGACATATGATAGGGGACCGACCGCCCGATGCGCAAGGAACCGATTGCGCGGGCGATTCGCGGAGTTTTCGATCGCGGCGAATTGTCGTTCGTATTATTGCGGTTTGTGACCTGTCCCAGTACCGGCCGAACGGGGCCCGCGGCTCCTGTTCCGCAAGACCAGGCAAATGACTTGCCTGAAACGGGTGCCGGCGTGCCAGGTTTTGAAGGATTATTGCGTTGTCTGGCTATTCGGGATCGGTCGATCGCGGGTGACGGTGCTGGGTCGTGAGCGGAGTTTTTATTCCGCCGGCTGTTCCGTGCCCTCAGATGGCGCCACCGCGGCTTCGTGGCCACCTTCGTCCAGCCACAATCTGTGATGTTCCCGCGCCCAGTTTTCATCCACTTCGCCGGTGGTCACGGCACTGATGGCGCCCTCCATGCCGACCGAACCGATATAGATATGGGCGATAATGATGACGATCAGAACGAAGGCGATGATCGAATGCCAGATCAAGGCGAGTTGCAATTCCTGTAACGCCGTGAGCGACGTCGGCAGGTCGAAGCCGATCATGTTCAAGGTTTTGAACGTGCCTTCGAACATGGAGAACTGGTAGGGGAACAGCAAGGCGATCCCGGACGCGCCGAGACTGAGGCCGAATATCACCACGGTCCAGAAGATCAATTTCTGCCCGGCATTGAATTTGCGCGCCGGCGGATGCACGCCCTTGACGAACAGCCCGCCGCCGACGGCAATCCAGCGCAGGTCGTCCCGGTTCGGCAGATTGTTGCGGATCCAGATCACGATCATGAACAGGATGCCGACAATGAAGGCAAAGCCGAGCGTATTGTGGGACAGCTTGCCCCACTCGGCGAGCGTGGCGAATGCCGGCTTGCCGATCATCGGGATCAGCACCTGGCGGCCGTAAAGCATGTTCAATCCGGTCAGCGCCAGCACCACGAACGAGCCGGCGGTCAGCCAGTGGGTAAACCGCTCGAAGAAATTGAAGCGCAGGATCATGCGGCCGGAAAACCCGGAATCGACCCGGATGCGGCCGCGAAACGCGAAAAACAG
This sequence comes from Rhodobiaceae bacterium, assembly GCA_965224185.1. Classification (GTDB taxonomy): domain Bacteria; phylum Pseudomonadota; class Alphaproteobacteria; order Rhizobiales. The sequence continues at coordinate 4,998,351 of OZ245042.1, forward strand.
CGCCAACAGGACAACGATGCCCAACAGCGACCAGGCGCCATATTCGCGTAGCGGCCCGTTGCGATAGGCAAGAAACTGCTCACCTGCCGGCTGCACCAGATAGCCCGCCTGTTTGTCGGGGATGGAGACGTTGCCTTGAACGCCCTGGCGCACTGCGCGCCACATTTCCGAAACACTGTCGGATCCTTTACTGGCGCCGGGTACCGTGCCTTGAACCGCGTCCGATGGCGGTGCCACGTCCTGGGCGGCCGCCCGGGTCGCGATAGGTGGCCCCGCCAGCCAAATCAGGACAAAAAGAAACGCCAGCACTCTTGCCATGACAATGCCTAAAGGTTGCCCCTGCCGGAACGCCCCGGCGGTCGGAAATGTCGTCGATCCTTGTGAGCGGCGAAGCGCACGGTCACACGGCGGTGGAAAGCTTCCGCCGCCCCGTACCGGCACCGCCTCGGTCCGTCAGGAACCGGACTTCAGCTTGTACGCCGTGCCCCAGCCCCAGGCGCCGGATCCGAAACCGCGGGCAACGATGCGCTCCCGATAGATGTTCGACACCACGTCGCCGTCGCCGGCGAGCAGTGCCTTGGTGGCGCACATTTCCGCGCAAAGCGGCAATTTGCCTTCCGCCAGCCGGTTGCGGCCATATTTCTGGAACTCCGCAGAGGAATTGTCCTCCTCCGGCCCGCCGGCACAGAAGGTGCACTTGTCCATCTTGCCGCGGCTGCCATATTTGCCCGATTGCGGATATTGCGGCGCGCCGAAGGGGCACGAGAAGAAGCAATAGCCGCAACCGATGCACAGATCCTTCGAATGCAGGACCACGCCGTCCTCCGACTGGTAGATACAGTCGACCGGACAGACCGCGATGCACGGCGCGTCGGAACAATGCATGCAGGCGACCGATATGGACCGCTCGCCCGGCTTGCCGTCATTGATGGTCACCACCCGGCGGCGATTGACACCCCAGGGCACTTCGTTTTCGTTCTTGCATGCAGTGACGCAGGCGTTGCATTCGATGCAGCGCTCGGCATCACAGAGGAACTTCATTCTGGCCATTGTGTTTCCTCCCCGTGCCCTATGCCGCTTCGATACGACACAAAGTGACCTTCGATTCCTGCATCTGGGTCACTGAATCATAGCCATAGGTGCCGCACATATTGGATGCTTCACCCAGCACATACGGGTCCGCACCGGGCGGATATTTGTCCCTCAGACTGTTGCCCTGCCAATGGCCGCCGAAATGGAACGGCATGAAGGCGACACCCGCTGCGACCCGTTCCGTCACCAGGGCTTTCACCTTGACCTTGCCGCCTTCGGGGCTGTGCACCCACATGTCGGCACCGTTGCGGATGCCCATATTGTTGGCGTCACGGGGATTGATTTCGCAGAACATTTCCTGCTGCAACTCGGCAAGCCACTTGTTCGATCGCGATTCATCGCCGCCGCCCTCGTACTCCACCAGCCGGCCCGACGTCAGGATGATCGGGAAGTCGGCCGAGAAGTCATTGGCCTGAATGGAGGCATATTTGGTCGGCAGGCGATAAGCCTGCTTGTCCGCATAGGTGGCGTATTGTGGCAGCAGATCGCGCCGCGGCGTGTAGAGCGGCTCGCGATGCAGCGGCACCGGATCCGGGAAGGTCCACACCACGGTGCGTGCCTTGGCGTTGCCGAAGGGCGCGCAGCCATGCTTGATCGCCACCCGCTGGATGCCGCCCGACAGGTCGGTCTTCCAGTTGGTCTTGTCGCCGGCAACCGCCTCGATGGCGGCCGCCTCCTCGGCAGTCAGGTCGCTATCCCAGCCGAGCTTCTTCAGCATGGCCATGGTGAATTCAGGATAGCCATCCTTAATCTCCGACCCCACCGAATAGGATCCTTCGGCAAGCAGGTTGGATCCCTCGCGTTCGACTCCGAAGCGTGCCCGGAATGTCAGGCCGCCTTCAGCCACCGGCTTCGAGGAATCATAAAGCAGCGGTGTGCCCGGATGCGCCATCTCGGCCGTGCCCCAGCAGGGCCAGGGCAGGCCGTAATACTCGCCGTCGCACGGTCCGCCATTGGCTTGCAAGGTAGTCTTGTCGAAGGTCGCCTGGTTGGCCATGTGCTTCTTCAGCCGCTCCGGCGACTGGCCGGTATAGCCGATGGTCCACATGCCCTTGTTGAATTCAAGCGTGATGTCCTCGACCTTCGGCTCGTTGCCGTTGACCGCGATATGCTTGAACATTTCCTGGTCGAAGCCGAGCTTCTTGGCGAACAGATACATGATCTCGTGATCGGGCTTCGCCTCGAAAATCGGTTCGATCACCTTGTCGCGCCATTGCAGCGACCGGTTGGATGCCGTCACCGACCCGTAGGTTTCATACTGGGTCGCCGCCGGCAGCACATAGACGCCGTCTTCCCGGTCCGGAATGACGGAGGCGAAAGTGGGCACCGGATCGATGACCACCATCATGTCCAGTTTCTCCATCGCCTTCTTCATTTCCGGCAGGCGGGTTTGCGAATTGACCGCATGGCCCCAAAGCACCATGGCCCGCACATTGTCGGGCTGATCGATCTTGCCCTTGTCCTCAAGCACGCCATCGATCCAGCGCGATACCGGAATGCCCGCCGATTCCATGAGTTCCTGGGACGCGAAGCGACCCTTGACCCATTCGTAGTCGACATCCCAGACCCGGCACCAATGCTTCCAGGATCCGGCCTTGAGGCCGTAATAACCGGGCAGGCTGTGCGACAGCACGCACATATCCGTGGCGCCCTGCACATTGTCATGGCCGCGGAAGATATTGGCGCCGCCACCCGAAACACCCATATTGCCGAGTGCCAGTTGCAGCACGCAATAGGCCCGCGTGTTGTTGTTGCCATTGGTATGCTGGGTGCCGCCCATGCACCACACGATGGTGCCAGGCCGGTTGTTGGCAAGCGTGCGTGCCACGCGGCGCAACTGCGAACCGGGAACACCGGTCACCCGTTCGGTTTCTTCCGGCGTCCAATTGGCGACCTCCGCCTTGATTTGATCGAGGCCCCAGACACGCTGGCGGATGAATTCCCTGTCCTCCCAGCCATTTTCGAAGATGTGCCATAAAATGCCCCAGACCAACGCTACATCGGTGCCCGGCCGGATGCGCACATATTCGTCCGCATGCGCCGCCGTCCGCGTGAACCGCGGGTCGCAGACGATCAGGGCGGCGTTGTTCTGCTCCTTGGCCTTCAGGATATGCTGCACGGCCACCGGATGCGCTTCCGCCGGGTTGGATCCGATCAGGATCATCGCCCGCGAATTGTGCATGTCGTTATAGGAGTTCGTCATCGCCCCGTAGCCCCACGTATTGGCCACGCCGGCCACGGTGGTCGAATGACAGATACGCGCCTGGTGATCGCCGTTATTGGATCCCCAGAAGGCATAGAATTTACGGAACAGATAGGCCTGCTCGTTGCTGAATTTCGCCGAGCCCAGCCAGTAGACCGAATCCGGTCCCGATGCCTGGCGGATTTCCAGCATCTTGTCGCCGATCTCGTTGACGGCGTCGTCCCAGGACAACTTCTTCCATTTGCCGCCTTCGAGCTTCATCGGATATTTCAGCCGGCGCTCGTTATGGGCATGCTCGCGCACCGCCGCGCCCTTGGCGCAATGGGCTCCCAGATTGAAGGGGCTTTCGAAGCCCGGTTCCTGGCCGACCCACACACCCTTGTCGATTTCGGCGACCACCGTGCAGCCGACCGAACAGTGGGTGCAGATGGACTTGACCTTGGTGATCTGGCTCGACGCCTCCTGCGCTCCGGCACGCTTGACGACGCCGAGCGGTGCCGCGGTGGCTACGGCGGCGCCGCCGGCCGCCAACCCCGAACGCGCCAGGAATGACCGGCGATCCATGGTTTGCCCCACCACGGAAGTTAGGGCGTTTCGTAACCGGGGGCTCGTCACTCCCCCCTTGTTTTTTCTGGTCAGCATGATGTTTCTCCCAAACATCGGCCGCATACCCGAACTGCTTGCGGCAGGAGGCGAACAGGGGTCTGCGGATGCGGCTAGAACTTCGCCAGATCGTAATAGGTGCGAATATGCCCGGTCTCGCGATAACCGGTGGACTTGCCGCGGTCATCGTCGGTGGCCGCCGTCGCCGCCGCGCCGCCGGCCAGCACCGCCGCCCCGGCAATCGTCGCCGTCTTACCCGCTCCGGTCATGAAGTCCCGACGGGAAACGTCGTCTTTTTTGTCGCTCTTCGTCATTGGATACTCCCTCGCATCCACAATTGCCGGACGGCAATGCGCCCGGTTCGGTTCGCGGCCCTAAGCCGCCAATTCAAACGCGCCGGCCTCGATATCCAGGAACGCGGATGCCAGATCGGCAACGGCGCCGTAAAAGTCAGATGAATCCGCCGCTTCAAGATCGCTGAAAAAGTCGCCCGCCCAGTCGCTGATATGCCTGTCGAAAAATGCCCGCTGCGCCGCCTGGTCGGTGATGCCGGACCCATAGGCGCCGGTAATCAGTCCGTGCATCATCTCGAACAGGAAGGCGATGTGGTCTTCCGGTTCATGGTTGAGGTTTCCATGGCGAATACCCAGCCGTTGCATGTCACCGCGCAAATCGGCGAGCGGCCGGTCATGCAAATTGCCGGTCAGATAATAGGACGCATAGGGAAGTACTTCGCCGCCCTGACCCTGACCGTAGAACAGTCTGGTATATTCGTCCTCCAAGGTGCTCGCATCAATGGCGGCCGCCTTGTCCGCCAACGCGACCAGAGCTTTGCCAAAGACGCTTTCGTCGCCGTTGAGAGTTGCAAGCGTGTCCAGAAATTCAGTATTTGGCGGGCAGGCAAGAGCGCGCGAAATCAGAGCGTAATATCCCGCTCTCAACCGATCATGATCGTCGACAGGGATTCTGTCCTTAGTGGCGCTTCCCACGAGGCCCCCTTGTTTACTGGCGACCTTATTTAGATTTGTTATTGAAAAGATACCCTACAGGTTTCGTAAAGTAAACCAATGGAAGCAGATAAAGACCGGATACATCATTGTAAATTCGGTAATAAATGCTGTCCTTTTCAGCGGTTGGACTTCGATCGACATTGCGGGTCTCTTTGCGCCGGCGCCAATGGGCAATCTTGTGAATGGTCAGTCCGCCCTCCAGAAAATCACCGACGTTGTCCTGACACCAGCTTCTCTTCAAAGGGCCGATTGACCAACCGCCCAGGAACTCACAGCCAGAGCATGTTTTTGGACCAGGTGTGGATTGGGCGACGGCGAGTTTGGTCGAATTTCAGGAGGTGATCACACTAGGCCCTGGGCCATGATGCGTCCAAATTCGGGAAGCCATTTCAGACTGTCCTCGGTTCGTCCGGTTGCCCGGTACTCCGCTGACAGGAAACCGGCATATCCCGTATCCTTCAGCGTCCCGAGGGCGGCTGCGAAGTCGATCTCTCCGGTTCCCGGTTCATGCCGGCCCGGCGTGTCGGCGAATTGCACATGGCCGATGAGGCTCGCGCATCGCCGGATCGCATTGCCGAGTGACGGCTCCGTTTGCTGCATATGATAGAAATCGAACAAAAGCCGCACGTTGTCGCGATTGACCGCTTCGACCAAATCCAATGCCGGTTTCAGTCGAACCAGGTAATAGCCCGGCACGTCGGTCGGATTGACCGGTTCGACCAGTACCGTGGCGTCGAGTTCGGAAAATCGCGCGGCCGCGTGGGTGAGATTGGCGCGCGCGGTGCCGGCGACAAGATCCGCCGGGGCGTCTGCGGGCTTCCCGGCCAGCGAATTGATCAGGCGGGCGCCAAGGGCCTGTGCATACTCGTATCCAAGGTCGACCGCCTTCCGATAATCGACCTCGCGGCCGGGCAGGGCGGTCAGCCCGGCCTCGCCACGTTGCATATCTCCCGCCGGCAGGTTGATGAGAACAACGGTTACCCCGGCCGCATCGCGTGCCTTGATCAGGTCGTCGATCTCATACTCATAGGGAAACTGGATCTCCACATGGGAAAATCCGCAGCGCCGCGCCGCATCGAAGCGGTCCAACATGCGATACTCGCCGAACATCAAAGACAGGTTGGCAACGATTTTCATGGATGGAGAATATCCCGGGCCGGCCGCTTGAGACTGGAACAGCGTTGAATTTAGATATTAGAGCATCATTCGATGATACGGAATCATTTCTCACGCTTCGGTCAGGCGGCAGGCGTTCACCGCCGATCGGCCGTCCGGTGCCAGCCTCCGGCCGTATGGTCCGGTCATGGTAAATTGGGCGGCGGAAGGCTGATGGGGATCGGTGTTGTGGTACGTCACGACAATGGATCCTTCCCCCAGCCACCGCCATTGGCGGTGTGAATGACGATTTCATCGCCGGGTTCCACGACGAGACCGCTGACGAAGGAATGGGATTCGACGTCGCCGCCGGCGCGGATAATTGTCAGCGTGTTGGTTCCGCCGTCATCCCCGCCGTGCGAGCCCCATACGGGGCTGCGGTTGCGGCTGTAGCCGGCCGACAGGATTGCGCGACCGCGAGGCTGATAGCTGAGCGCCATGCCTTTACCGCCACGAAACAGTCCGGCGCCCGCCTGGCTGTCTGCCAGGCGCTTGTAACCGACATCGATGCCGTATCTCGCCTCGCAGATTTCCACCGGGCAGTTGAAGGTTTCTCCGTGGCTCGCCGAATACATGGCGTCGAGGCCGTCGCGATCCGACGTCGCGCCCCAGCCGCCCATTTGCGGTTCCACCATGGTATATCGGCGGCCGGTATCGGGATGGTCGCCGGCAATGACCGTGCCGCAGATCGACGCGAAATGTCCGGCCGGCAACCGGTCCGGCATGGCCCGCGCCATGCATTGCCACAACATGTCGTAGAGGCGGATGCGCGTTTCGAAATAATAGCCGTGCGGCGCGGTACCGGTGGCGTGAAAAACCGTTCCCGGTTCGGTCAGAACGTCGAGCGCCCGGAACGATCCGGCATTGGTGAACAGGGTCGGATCGGTAAGCGCCTTGAAGATCATCTGCGCGGAAATGACCGAACCGTCCCGGCTGGTATTATATGGCGCCGCACGCTGGCTCGGATTGTCGCGCAGATCGACGACGAACCGGTCAGCGGTGACGCTGATTGTGGCGCGCCACAGGGCGCCGTCATCCTGTTCTTCCTCGATCGAATAGTCGCCGACCGGCAGCGCGGCAAGCCCGGCACGGCTACGCATCTCGCCTTCGTCGAATAGAGCAGTCAACGCGCTATTGAATGCTTTCAGCCCGTATTTGTCTGTCAACTGAAGAATGCGGGCCTCGGCGCGCCGCGACGCGGCAATCTGGGCCCATAAGTCGCCCAGGACAAAATCCGGCAGGCGGGAATTGGCGGTGATGATATCAAACACCGATTCAAGGCGCTTTCCACCAGAGAACAGCTTCACCGCCGGCAACCGCAATCCTTCTTGAAAAATCTCGCTGACATCGACCGCCATGGAACCGGGAGTCTTGCCGCCGACATCGTTCCAATGGGCGATCGACGCCGTCCAGGCAACGAGTGTGCCATCGGCAAAGACGGGAAGGGCGATGGCGACGTCATTGAGATGGGTCACACCGCCAAAATAAGGGTCGTTCGTGATGAACAGATCGCCCGGTTCAATGGTAGCCGGGTCATGGACCTCCAGAATCCGCTTCACCGCCTTATCGAGAATGCTGACAAAAGTGGGGATGCCGGCGCCGGAACTGACCAGATTGCCGGCACCATCGGTAATGCCGGTCCCCACATCGAGCACCTCATAGATGATCGGGCTCATGGCGGTCTTTTTCAGGACCGCGAACATCTCATCGGCGGCCGCGATCAACCCGGCCTGAATGACCGAGACGGTGATCGGATCGATGCCGGCCTGAGCGGTTGTGGTCATGATTGGGCAACATGCAGATCGCGGGGGAGTTCGGAGAAGATCTCCGGTCCGTCGGCGCGCAGGATGACGATCTCTTCAAGGCGAATGCCAAAGCGTCCCGGCAGATAGATCCCCGGTTCGATGGAAAACACCATGCTCTCATCGAGCACTATCTCCGAAGTCGACGTGAGATAGGGCGGCTCGTGGGTTTCAATACCCAAACCATGGCCAGTGCGGTGGACGAAATACTCACCGTAGCCGGCGTCCGAGATCACCTGGCGCGCGGCGAAGTCGACCGCCTTTGCCGGCACGCCCGGGCGGGCCGCCACCAAGGCCGCGGTAACGGCGCCTTCAACGATTGCATGGACCGCGTGATAGCCGTCCGGTGCATGGCCGACAGTGGCCATGCGGGTTAAATCACTCGGAAATCCGTCCTTGCGTCCGCCGATATCGACGACCACGGCGTCACCCTCCCGCAATTCCCGCGACCCGGTCGCATGATGGGGAAAGGCGCCGTTCGGTCCGGATCCGACAATGACAAATTCCGGCCGCGCGCCATCCGCCAAAAACTGGGCGCGAATGGCGTCGCCCACGTCCAATTCAGTCACGCCCGGCCGGATCGCCGCCAAGCCGGCCCGCATGGCGCGATCATCCATCAAGGCGTTACGCTTCAATATGGCGAATTCCTGCGCATCCTTGCGCATGCGCAGGGCGCCGACAGTCGTTTGCGTGAAGTCGCGTCGGGCATCGGGCAGGGCATCCAGGAGCAATAATGCAAAATCGGCCCGCATGGTCTCGTCGAGGGCTACCGACCCGGCGTCAGCGGCACCGATCGCCTTCAGCGCGGCGACAAGCGCATCGCCCGGTCCCGCCTCATCCGGCCATTCGTGAAAGGCGATATCGGTCATTTCACGGCTTCCCTGTGCATTGAGCGCCGGCATCAGAAATGTCTCACCGTCACGGCTAATCAACAGGAGGCAGGGTCGCTCGTCGGGATGCGGATGAAATCCAAGCAACCAGTCGACATTCGGACCGGGGCCGAGAGCAATGAGGTCGGTTCCGGTTTCCGCCATTGTCCGGCGAAGGGCGGCGAGGCGCTTGGCTGTTGGCACGGTCATCTTGCGGGCTCCAAGTTTTTGGCCGGTTTCGCTAAAAATCAGGCCGCCAATGGTGACGCGTCCGCATCGGCCTCCACAATGATGCGATTGCCGAAGGCTTCTCCTTCGTCAAATCCGCCGAACCGGGCGATTTCCTCTTCGGACGGGGCTTCGCAGGACCAGGCGCGGCTTGGGGTCCAGTCGCATTGGCGCTTCAGGATGGCCGCATATTCCGCTCGCTTGAGCACTGCGATGGACGGATCGATGACCGGCACGCCAAGTTCGGCGGAGAGCTCCTTGTAGAAACCCACTTCCAGCGTGCAGCCCAGGATCAGGGCTTCGGCATAGTCCTGCTCGACGGCCCGGCGCCCGGCCTCAACAAGCCGACGATTGGTCTCAGCATGATCCTCCTGAAACTCGGTCACCCCCAACTCGACATGGTAGAATCCGGCCAGCCGTTCGCGGTGTCCGCATTCATTGACGGTCGCCTGCATTTGATTGACCCATTTGCGGCGCCCGACAATGACGCCGAAGCGGTTTGCCAGGCTCGCCGCGATTTCGCAGGATGCCGCGCAGGGCGCCGTGACGATCATATCGCCGGAGATCTCGCGGGCATCGTGCAGCGCCGTATCGTAGAAACAACCGATGGCGAGCGCGTCGAAGCCTTCTTTCGCCGCCGCCCGCACCGCCCTGATTATGCCGCGCGTGACGATCGCCTCATAGGAGCGGAATTCGATATGGGCGAAGGCTCCGTCGTCAGCCGGCAGGGAGGTGACGTGGACCTCGGTGCCGGGAAGCTTGTTGGCCCGCGCCATTTCAGCGAAAATATCGTCATGTTCTCCGTAATTTCCAACGGGGCTTAAATACATAATCTTTAATGGTGCGGTCATGATGGATCTCCTATTCGGTTCCGCCGGTTTGGATGTTTAATTGGGGCCGTAGATCTCCTCGGCGCGTTCCGCCGAGATCAGGCCGTCTTTGATGTCGCGCCGGACCGCATCGCGGTCGCGATCCTTGGGGTCGCCAAGACCGCCGCCATTGCCGGTCACGACACGGATCACGTCATCGATATGGGTCTCCAGCCCGGATACGAAAGCGAAGCGCTGCGGCGCGCCGCCCTTGGGTCTGAACTCGACATAATTGGGCGAGCCGTCCTGGCCACCATCCACACCCCAGGCGGGGAATTTATTGCGGGTATAGCCGGCGGTGAGAAAACCGTTATCCGTGCGGATGCGATAGTCCATGACGATACCACGCCCGCCGGTATGCTTGCCTTCTCCGCCCGGTTCCATGTTGAGTTCCATGCGGTCCACATAAAGGCCGTTGCGCGCTTCGTTGATCTCGGCCGGACAATTGAACGTTTCGCCGTGAAAGCCGCTGAACATGGCTGAATTGCCATCGCCGTCCTGGCTCGCGCCCCAGCCGCCGAGCTGTGGTTCGATGATCGTGTATTGCCGCCCCGTATCTGGATGGATACCGCCGATAAACGTGCCACAGACCGAGGCGAAATGCCCGGCTGCCAGCCGGTCCGGCATGTGGGGCGCCAGACATCGCCACATCAGATCGTAAACCCGCAATTCGATTTCATAATAAAACCCGATCGGAGCGGGCTCCCTGGCGTGGAACACGGAGCCTTCGCGGGTCAACAATTCAATCGGGCGGAAGGAACCGCCATTGGCCGGCGAATAGGGATCGGTCAACGATTTGAAGATCATTTGCGCGGCGACCATCACGCCGTCGCGGCTGGTATTGACCGGGTTGTCGGCCTGATCGGGATTGTCGCGCAGATCGACGACGAACGTGTCGTCGTCGATGGTGATCTTGACGTTGAATATCCGGCCGTCATCCTGCTCCTCGGAGAGCTCGAACGTCCCCTTGGGCAATTCCGTCAACGCCCGCCGGGACGCCGCCTCGCCATAATCCATGAAGGACCGCATCGCGTTTTCAAACGTGGCGGTTCCATATTTCTCCGCCAGGTCCCGCAATCGCCGTTCGCCGACACGAACGGAGGCGATCGCCGCCCATACATCGCCCTCAAGCACATCCGGCATGCGCGAATTGACCTTGATGATGTCCATGACCGGCTGGATCAATTCGCCCTTCGAGATCAGCTTGATCGCCGGCAGGCGCAAGCCTTCCTGGAAGATCTCGGTCGCCTCGCCGGTCAGCGATCCGGGCGCCATGCCACCGACATCGGAATTGTGGGCGATATTGGCGGTCCAGGCGATGATCCGGCCATTTGCGAAAACCGGCATCGCGACGACGATGTCGTTCAAATGGGTAACGCCACCAAAATAGGGATCATTGGTGGCGAAGATGTCGCCCGGTTCGATGTCGCCGTCGCCATCGAACTTGGCGATGAGCACCTTGACTGCTTTATCCAACACACCGATGAAGGCCGGAATACCGGCACCGGAAGACGCCAGTTCACCCTCCGCGTCGACAATCCCCGTGCCCATGTCCAGCACTTCATAAATGATGGAACTCATGGCGGTCTTTTTCATCGCGGCAAACATTTCATCGGCCGCGGCCTGCAGGGAATTCTGGATGATCTCCAGGGTGATCGGATCGTTGGGAAGGCTGGTCATGATGCGCGCCTCAGTCCGAAAGTTGGATGTGAATGTTGCCGTAGCCGTCGACACGCGCCCGGTTGCCGGGATGCAGGACGATAGTGGTGCCGGTATCCTCGACGATGGCCGGGCCGGATAGGGTCATCCCGGGCTGCAGTTTTTCGCCGTCGTAAATATCCGCTTCGTGCACCCCATCGAGCGCGTAATCGACCGGACGGCGACCCTTCATTGCCGTGCTGGCATCGTCATTGCCCGCCTCGCGCGCTGTCATCTGGAGTTTGCCGACCGCCGCGGAGGCGACTAGGTGAATGCCCACCATCTCGACTGGTGCGTCGAGGCGATAGGTGTATTCGCGTTCATAGGTGTCGTGAAAATCGGCTTCGATTGCCGCCAGATTGTCGGCGGTAACAGCACCATCGAGCAGGACCTCGGTCGTGTGCTCCTGGTTCTGGTAGCGGAATTTGCCATAGCGCAGGAAGGTCACATTGTCCGGCGCAATGCCTTCCGCGGCGAATTGTTCGCGCGCTTGCGCCTCGGCGGCCGCGAAAGTCTGTTCGATCACATCGCCGCCGCCATCGGTCAGGTCGGCTAAACGGGTAACGAAATAGTCGCGGCGCAGATCCGACATCATCATTCCCCAGGCGGAGAAGACGGCAGCACCGGCCGGTACAACAACCTTATTGACCCCAAGTTCGGATGCCAAAGCGGCCGCGTGCATGGCGCCGCCACCGCCAAAGGCCACCAGGGTAAAGTCCCGAGGATCAAAGCCCCGGTTCAGCGACACCAGTTTCAAGGCGTTGACCATGTTATTATTGGCAATGCGTATGATCCCGCGCGCCGCTTCGTCCGCGCTGACGCCGAGTTTGTCGCCGATGGCACGGATTGCTTTTTCCGACGCGTCCATGTCGGCAACCACTTCGCCGCCGCAGAAATAGTCCCGATTGATGCGCCCCAGCCAGAGATTTGCGTCCGTCGTGGTGGCTTCGGTCCCGCCCTTGCCATAGGCTGCCGGGCCGGGCAGGGCGCCGGCCGATTGCGGACCCACATGCAGCTTGCCGAAATCATCGACCCAGGCGATCGATCCACCGCCATTGCCGATTTCCACCAAATCGACCACCGGCACCATGATCGGGTAACCGGCCGACGTTCGGTCGCGCTCGATCCAGTAATCGGTCATGATCTTGACCTGGCCATTTTCGATGAGCGAGCATTTCGCCGTGGTGCCGCCAATATCCAGCGCCAGCACGTTCGGCTCGCCGATCAGTTTGCCCAATTCGGCGGCGCCCCAAAAGCCGGATGCCGGCCCGGATTCGACCATGGTGATCGGGATGCGCGAGACCGATTCCAAGGAATCAACGCCGCAATTCGATTGCATGATGTAAGGGCTGCCGGAAAATCCGCGGGTCTTCAGCCCGGCATCCAGACGCTGTAAATAACGCTCCGCTGCCGGCTGCACATAGGCGGACAGAACCGCCGTGTTGGTGCGCTCATATTCGCGCCATTCGCGGGTAATCTGATGCGACGACACGACCGAGACATCGGGCCAGAGCTTTGCGATTTGTTCGATGGTCCGTTGTTCGTGAACCGGATTGGCGTAGGAATGCAGGAAGCAAACGGCGACTGCTTCCACGCCCTCGCCCTGAAAGTCCTGCAAAATCCCGGCGAGCGGCGCCAAGTCGAGCGGCGCCATTTCCTCGCCACGATAGTTCATGCGGCCGCTAAGCTCGCGGCGGAGATAGCGCGGCACAAAGGGTTTCGGCTTTTCGTAATGCAGATTGAAGAAATCCGGCCGGTTGCCACGGGCGATCTCCAAAGTATCGCGAAATCCTTCCGTCGTGATCAGGCCCACTTTCACGCCCTTGCGCTCCGTCAGCGCATTGATCACCACGGTTGTCCCATGGGCGAGAAAATCGATTCTTGTCGGGTCGACCCCGCCCTTTTCCAGAACATTGAGGACGCCCTGTTCGAAATCCGGCGGCGTCGTGTCCGATTTGGCGGTGACGACGGTCGATTTTCCGGTCTCGTGATCGGTTTCGAAGCACACCAGATCGGTAAAGGTGCCTCCCACATCGGTCGCCACGCGAATAGTCTGGTCTGCCACTACCGGCCTCCCTTGTTGCGCATCAGGTCATGGAGCATGAAACAGGCCGCGCCCGGCAGTTTGAGGGCCTCCGACGCGATTACCCGCTCCGGCGTGTAAGTGCCCGCTTTATCCAGGCAATTGATCGTCCCGTGGATCCGCCCGCCGACAACGACCGGCACATTGAGCGCCGCTTCGCAACCGAGAGATCGGATAAGGTCGTGATCGGGAAACACGGCGGCGATGGCGTCAATGTCGTTGGCGACAAATGTTTCATGCCGTGTGAGGACCTGTTCGCTCCAATCCGAAGATTGGAGCGGCTTCTTTCCGGACACCGGATAGGTTTCGGGCATGTTGGAATAGAGCCGAACAACGCATCCATCGTCCGGATCAAGCGTCATCACGGTGAACAGGCGGGCGCCGACAATCGCATCGGCAAGCCTTGCCAGGGCATCGAAGGCGGTCCAAGGCTGATCGTCGCTTGCCGCAAGGGCCTCAGCCATCCCGGCCATGTCAAGCGCCAACATGAGCCCCTCCGGCAAGTTTGTCGCGTAAGGATTCCTCTTCTGCCGAGACGACCGGCACCGCGCCGATCAGATTACGGGTATAGTCGGCCTCCGGATTGTCGAAGAGCGTCGCCGTGTCCTCCAGTTCCATCAGCCGGCCCTGCTCGAAGACTGCGACACGGTCGGCGATATTGCGCACCACGGCGAGATCGTGGGTGATGAAAATATAGGTCAGCCCGCGCCTTTGGCGCAGGTCCTCCAATAGGGTCAGAACCCGCGCCTGAACCAAAACATCGAGCGCCGAGGTCGGTTCATCAAGCACGACCAGATCGGATTTGCAGGCAAGTGCCCGGGCAATCGCCACCCGCTGGCGCTGACCGCCGGACAAGGCCGCCGGCGCGCGCTTGGCGAAGTCGGCCGGCAGACCGACCTCTTCCAACAACTCGCCAACACGGGCATTGCGGCTCGCCCGCTCACCGATCTGATGGACATCCAATGCCAAACGCAAAGACGCGCCGATCGATCGTTTTGGATTGAGGGAGGAAAGCGGGTTTTGCTGCACCAGTTGGATGGCCCGGCGATGGACTAAGTCCCGCCTGGCCGGCAGCGCCGTCCCCCGATAGACGATCTGGCCACTGGTCGGCGGATAGATGCCGAGGATCATATTGGCGACCGTGCTCTTGCCGGAGCCCGATTCACCGACAATTGCCAGGCATTCGCCTTCGAAAACCTCGAACGAGACGTCCTTGACCGCATGGATTTCGTGAGTGCCCAGATAGAACGTTTTCGAGACATTGCCGACCGTGAGAAGTGGTTGGGTCATCCGCTTGCCTCCACCAGGGCGTCGTGATCGATGAGTGGATCGGAGAAGGCGTCGGACACTTCCTCCACATCGGCCACGCCACCGCCGGTAATGCGGGGAACCGCGGCCATCAGCGCCCGCGTATAGGGATGGCCCGGATTTTCAAACAGGTCCTTGGTGCGGCCTTTTTCGACGATCCGGCCCTTGTAGATTACATATACCCGGTCGGCGAATTCGCGGACGACGCCGAGATTGTGGGAAATGAACAATACGGAAGTGCCATGCTCCTCGACCAGATCGCGCATGAGTTTCAGGGTCTGCGCCTGGACCGTGACGTCGAGCGCCGTACCCGGTTCATCGGCAATCAGCAGCGCCGGCTCATTGGCAAGCGCCATGGCAATCATGACCCTTTGGTTCATGCCGCCCGATAATTGGAATGCGTAAGAATCGAGCACCCGGTCCGGCTCGGTGATGGATACATCGGCCAGCAGCCGTGCGGCGATCGCGCGGGCTTCGTCCCGCCCAAGTGACGGCAATCCGCGTTTGAGCACTTCGTGAAACTGGGTCGCGATCGTGTAGACCGGGTTCAGCGACGATGTCGGATCCTGGAAGATCATCGACATCTTGGTGCCGCGCAGATCATGCCGCGCGGCCCGTGAAAGACCGGTGAGATCCGTACCCTCGAATTTGACGGTGCCGCTGATACGCGCGGATCGCAAATCCTGCAAAAGCCCGAGGATAATGCGCGCGGTGACTGACTTGCCGGAACCGGATTCGCCCACCAAGGCCACGCGTTCGCCTTTGTCGATTTTCAATGAAATGCCGTGCAGCACCTCGACCGTGCCGGTATAGCCTTTGAACGACAGGATCAGGTCTTCGATTTCCAGCGTTGCCGGGATCATTGGTCAGCCCCCAGGATTTCCCGCAAGGCGTCGCCAATCAGATTGAAGCCGAATACCGCAATCAGGATTGCCAGACCCGGAAAGACCGTAAGCCACCAGGAATCGGGCAGGTATTTCGCCCCTTCGGCGACCATCGAGCCGAGATCCGGCGTCGGCGGCTGCACGCCGAGCCCGAGAAAAGACAGCGACGACGCGATGATGATCACGAAACCCAGATCGAGGGTCATCTTTGTGATCACCGCCGGGATGCAATTGGGTAAAATCTCGCCGAAGATGATATGCAATTTCGAGGCGCCGATGACCTCGGCCGCCAGAACGTAGCCTTCCTCCTTTTCCGCCCGTGTCAGATTGTAGACGAGCCTCGTATACCAGGGCCACCACATGGCGGTCACCGCGAGCATGCCATTGGTGAGCGTCGGTTCCAGCAGCCCCATCATTGACATGGCCAGAACCAGCGGCGGGATCGACAGGAACACATCGGTGATCCGCATCAGCGTATATTCGACCCACCGTCCCAAATAGCCGGCGACGAGCCCAATCGTGACACCGATCGGCACCGCGATGGCCAAGACGACGAACCCTAAAATGAGCGAGATGCGATAGGCGTAGACAATGCGTGAAAACAGGTCGCGGCCGACAAGGTCGGTACCGAAAATATAGGGCCATTCCGGCGCCTTGTTGAAATTGGTGAAATCAACGACGGCGCCGCGATGCTCCGGAAACGGCACGATGAAATCGGCGAACAGAGCGGACAGGACGACGATCGCCACCAGGATCAGGCCGAGCAACGACAGCGGATTTTGAACCAGGATTGCCAATGTGCGCTTCATGACGACCTCGTGGAATGACGAATGCGCGGATTGATGAAGGCAATCAGCAGGTCGACGATGATGTTGACGATCAGGAATGTCGCCGAGATGATCAGGACCGTTCCGACAATGGCATTGAGATCCTTGCGCAAGATCACCGCGACGCCATAGCGCGACAGGCCCGGCCAGGCATAGACGGCCTCCACCAGGAAGGCATTGCCCAGCATGGCCGCGAAATCGAGACCGATAATGGTCAGGGAGGGGATCAGCGACGGCCGGAAGGCGAACCGGTTCGCAATCCGCCGGGCCGGAAACCCGTAGGATCGCGCCATTTCGATATAGGGCTTGTCATAGGTCTCCACCATGTTGGCACGGGTGAGACGGGCCGCCTGACCGATGCCCGACAGCGCCAGCGCGAAAGCCGGCAGGATGATATGCCATAAGGCATTGCCGAAGCCGCTGAAACTGCCGGCAAGCAGGGTGTCGACCAGCAGAAACCCGGTGATGGCCTCGATCGAATAGGTGTCGGATATTCTGCCGGCGATCGGGAAGAGGGGGAGGAAGAACGCGAACAGCAACATCAGGATAACCGCCCAAACGAAGCTTGGTGCCGAAACGCCGAGCAGCGATACCAGGCGCACCGCGTTGTCCGGCCAGCGGCCGCGATAGCGCGCCGAAATGATGCCGAGCGGCAATCCAATCCCGATCATCATGATGCCCGCCATGATGACCAGTTCCAGCGTTGCCGGCAGGAACTGCGCGATATCGGCGGTCACCGGTCGGTTGGTATAGAGCGAGACCCCGAGATCACCGCGAAACAGATCGGCGACGAAATAGCCGTATTGGACGACGATGTTGTGATCCAGGTGGAGCGCGTCGCGCAGATTTTGCACCTGTTCGGGCGTCGCGTTCGGGCCGAGTGCGATGCGCGCCGGATCGCCGGGAATGACGCGGGCGATGGTGAAAATCAGCATCGAAACGCCAACCAGGACGATCAGGGACATTCCCAGCCGATGGGCCAGAAGACGGGCAACCGGAGACATGGTGACCTCTACGGGACTAGAGGGTGTCGGTATATCGACGGCGATTTCGGACCCGGCTCGATACCGGCCGGGTCCGATATCGCGTTATTCCGTCATTTCCATCAGGCGGAACGAAAAGCCAATTCCATCAAGCCCGAAGGCCTTTGACGGATCAGACAGCGCCGGAACCTTGACCCGGTTGCTGGCGGCAAACACCGACTGGCGGTCAAATCCGTATATCGATGGGGCGATTTCCATGAGCCGTTTGTTGAGCGCCGCATAGGCCGCCTGCCGGCCGGCTTCGTCGGCCGCGGTTCGCCCGGCCTCCAGATGTTTGTCGACCTCAGGATCCTTCAGATATTCCGGTGACTGCCAGGTGCCGGAGGTGGATGAATGATACTGGCCGTAAAGCAGCGTGTCGGGATCACCTGTCACCGCATTGACGAAGAGCTGCGAGATATGCGGCGTGTTTTCCGGTTTGGAGACCTGCTCGGCGAACAGGGCCCATGGCAGTTTCTTGATTTCAGCCTTGACGCCCAATTCGGTGAAATTGGCCTGCATGAGCAGCGCCAAGCGCTCTTCCAACGGAACTTCGGCAATCCAGGACAGTTCCAGGGTGAAATCGCCCGGCTTATACTTGCAATCGGCAAGATGCTTTTTGGCCGCGTCGAGATCCCGACCGAGGGCCGCGTCCGGCGGATTGGAGCCGAACATGCCGACCGGAATTCCGCCCGTCGACGGGCTGCCTTGAGAAATTTTGTCGGTAATGGCGATCATCTTGATCGCGGAGCCGTAGTCGAAAGCCTTGGCGAAGGCCAGCCGGCAATTGACGTCATCCATGGGCGGTTTCGTGGTGTTCATTTTGACATAGAACGCACCGGTTCCCGCTTCGGTGAGCAATTGCGCGCCACCGGAGGCCAACGCCTTCATCACTTCAGGCGGCAGCCATTGCGAGGAAATGTCGTGCTTGCCCTGGGCGATCAGCGTGCGCACGGTGGCGGCTTCCAGGCCGTAGCGCAGCCGCACGGTGTCCGGCGCCTTGTCCGGCACGCCGAGGAAATAGTCGGCGTTTTTGACCATCACCGTTTCTTCCTGCGGATTGTGGGCGGTCACTTTATAGGCTCCCGTGCCGGCGCCGTTCGACGACAGGTAGCCTTGCCCCCAATCCTTCATATCACCGTCGCCGTCGCCGAGATTGGCCATGACGGTGGCCTTGTCGACGATCGGCAGCCGGACCAGCGATGCCACGAACGGCGCATAGGGTTGCTTCAGATTGAACCGCACCACATGGCTTTCGACGGCCTCGGCGCTCTCCACATTGGCAAACAGATAGGACAGGCCGGCGCCGAGCGCCTTCATGCGGTCAAGCGAGAACACGACATCGTCGGCCGTCAGTGGGTTGCCGCTTTGGAACTTGACGTCAGTGCGCAGCTTGAAGGTGTAGCTGTTTCCTTCACCCTCCCAGGACGACGCCAGATGCGGCACATGACCGGGTCCGCCCTGACGCGGGATGACCAGGGTGTCATAGACATTGAACATGAGAATGGAATCGGCATAGTCGGACGCCTTGCCCGGATCCAACTCGCCGACGGCCACTTCATCGAGGCGCAGGATCGATTCAGCCTGCGCGCCCAGGGGCGCCGCGCAGGTCAGGGCCGCGGCTGAAAATGCCAAGGCGGCCAATGATCGACTAAATGTGTTCATGATGTCGCTCCCTTCTCATACCTCCCGGCACTTTGTAGCGCCGGCATTGAACTAGTTCTTGGACTGGTCGCTTTCCTCTCCAAACACATCCATGGTTCCCGCCCACAAAATGGTCGCCGGAACGTCTAAATGGTTCCAGGTCGAATGAACCTTGTTGGACGGAAAATGGATGGAATCGCCCTTTTGCAACACCGTGCGCTGGCCATCGACCTCCACGGTAACGGCACCTTGCAGGATGAACAGCATCTCTTCACCCTCATGGGCGATCGGTTCGCCGCGATGGCCGGGCGGTTCATGAATGATCACGCTGCGCAGAACACTGCCGGGAAAGGAGGACGACAGGCGTTCATAGGTGATCGAGTTCTCGCTGACCGCATAAACAGGGCGCTCGTTGTGGCGCGTCTGGGCGGCTTTGCCATCGGGCTGATGAAGAAATTCGCTGACATGAAGGCCCAGCACCCGGGATACCGCCACGAGCGATGACAGGGACGGGGTCGTGATGCCGCGCTCGATCTGCGATATGAAGCCGACGGATAAGTGCGCCTGGTCCGCCACCTGTTGCATCGTCAGGCCGAGTTCCTTGCGCCGCTTGCGCAGACTCTGGCTAAGGAGGCCGAAATCGCCTCCCTGTTCCGCATTCGATGCGATTGAGTCGCCCAAGCCGCCGCCTCCAATTTTAGTATTTCTAAAATAGTCAGCCAAAATGTGTAAGCCGTCAAGATTTTTTTACTAATACTAAAAATTACCGATGCATGCCGCTGCCGTCGGTAGCCATTAGCGTCGACGAAGGTGCTAACAAAAACAAAGAGATAGATGATGTTTGGTGGATTGACCCAAGCGACATCTAATTTGGCTGAATTGATTCCCGGCAGGATGGCGCCGCCGCAATGCCCGACTGGCCGGCGCCTGGTTGCTTAATGTTCAACCGGGCGCAAGGACGTCGATGGCAAGTCGGTCGACCAAGGCAATAACGGTTCCATCGCCCTGCAAGGCCAATGGTCAGCTTGGTGCACCGGATTTCCTGTTTCGTCGCGCCGATCATTTCCCGAATTCGAGCATACGCTGTGGCGAATGGTGTGGTCCGGTCCCATGAAATAGCCGTGCCGTGGCTCTTTGCCGGGGCGGCTTAATGGATAGGATTTCGGCAATCTGACAGGATTCCATCTGGGGAGGCTTTCAAAATGTTGCGGGCAAAGACGGTGACTTGGATCTCAAAGCGTCTTGTTGGTGCCGCGCTACTGGTGGCGGGCGCGTCCCTTGGAGCCAATGCGGATATTCCCGAAGAGCTCTATCAGGCGTTGGGAATAGACCGGTCGGCAAGCCCGAAAGTGCTCTATGAAGCGCTTGAAAAGCGCTACCGCGATCCCGACCAGGGCGCCGGAAAGGGTGAATTCGGCGACCTTTGGGAACCGATCCCGATGAGCAAATACTTCGATCCGGCGACGTTCTATACACCGCCGACATCGGTCAAGGATGTCTCCGATGGTGCCGGCTGTATCAAGTGTCACGCCGAGGAGACGCCGGGCTGGGTGCGCGATTGGAAGAAAAGCGTGCACGGTAATCTCAATACCATCCGTAATCTCAGCGAAGGCGACCCGCGCTACTACAAGAAGGCGCTGTTGCAGAAGATCGAGGGCAACCTGCGCTCAATGGGTAAGCTCGGCAAGAATGAACAGCTTACTCAGGTAGGCTGTATCGATTGTCATGTGGGCATCGGCGCCGAGACCGGTGACCACCGCAAGGACCTGCGCCTGCCTGATGCGGCCGTGTGCGGTACCTGTCATCTGCAGCAATTCGCCGAAATCGAATCGGAACGCGACACCCAGACCTGGCCCAATGATGAATGGCCGAAGGGCCGCCCGTCGCATGCGCTCGACTACCGGGCGAATGTGGAGACTGGCATCTATGCCGGCATGGCCGAACGCGAGATCGCCGATGGCTGCACGGCATGCCACAGTGTGCAGAACAAATGTGACAGTTGTCACACGCGGCATAAATTCTCGTCGGCCGAAGCGCGCAAGCCTGAGGCTTGTCAACTGTGTCACAGCGGCATCGACCACAACAACTACACCAATTACATGTTCTCCAAACACGGCCAGCGGTATCAAAGTGCCGGAGCGGAGTGGAATTGGGAAGTGCAGTTGAAGGACGCCTTCGCCAAGGGCAGACAATCGGCGCCCACCTGTGCCACCTGTCACATGGAAAATAAGGGGAAATACGGCCACAATGTCGTGCGCAAGGTGCGCTGGGCGAACTATCCGGGCGCCGGCGGCATCGCTGAGAACATCACCAGCGACTGGGCGGAAAAGCGCAAGGAAGCCTGGATCGGCACCTGTTCGAACTGCCATTCCGAACGTTTTTCGCGGGCCTATTTCGATATGATCGACGGGGCGACGCTTGCCGGCGTAAAGAAGTATCGCGAAGCCGCGGCCGTCGTCGAGAAGCTCTATGAGGATGGTCTTTTGCCGGGTCAGAAGACCAATCGTCCGGCGCCACCGAAGCCGAAAAAGGACGGCCCGGCCCAATTCTTCCAACTGTTCTGGGCCGAAGGCAACAACCCGACGGTGCCAGAGGTCAAGCTGCTGGAAATCGGCGAAAACGACCTGGCCAAGCTGCATGTCGGCGTCGCCCATGTGAATCCCGGCAACTGGACCTACACGGAAGGTTGGGAGCCGCTGCTCGGCAAGTATACCGAGATCATGCAGGCCGACACCCAATTGCGTGAAATGGCCGCTTTGAAGGAAAAAGTCGCCAAGCTTGAAGGCATGCAGAAAGGCGATTTGTTCGACCTTAACCGTCCGCTGCGCAAGGC
Source organism: Rhodobiaceae bacterium (assembly GCA_965224185.1). Classification (GTDB taxonomy): domain Bacteria; phylum Pseudomonadota; class Alphaproteobacteria; order Rhizobiales. The sequence continues at coordinate 5,020,481 of OZ245042.1, forward strand.
ATCGTTCGCCGGTATCGGTGGGGGCATGGTGCTGATCGGCTTCTGGATCTTGTGGAGTTGGCGTCGTAATCGTCGCTTCGCCGGCCCGCCGCGGGCGTAGCGCGGCGCCGCCCTGAAACCGGCAGGCCAAGCACCATGAAACGGGCTCTCCCGCTATTCGGCCTCAGCCTGATGGCGGGAGGGCTCGTTATCGTCGCCGTGTTGGCTTGGCATTCCTGGCAGCCGCAGCCACCGCCCTATAGCTACCAATTGGTGGGATCGGGCAAGGCCGCCGAGTTTCCCGAACTCGGGCTTGCGGACCTCAAAGACCTGGCTGTGCGGAAATTTGAGGTGCGTATCGACGGCGTGGACGAGCCGCTGGCGGAGTTGCATGTCGCCGAAGACGAGCCGGGCCGACCCGTTCTCCTGCAATGGAACAACCGGCTTAACGAGCCCGTCATTACGCTGACCAGTCCCATGGCTGAAACCGTGGCGCTCACCGAAGCGATCAAGAAACATGCCCCCAAGGATGCCACGATCCTGGCCTGGTGGGACCTGTCCCTGCGGCTGAAGCTGTTGACCGGTGGGCGGATGTTTTTTACCGACAATCTGGCCAAACCGCTGCTGGTGCCGTCGATCTGGGCCGGACGCGAACTGGCCATTGCCGACTTGGAGCGGGCCTTTTGGAAGACACCGGCGGCGGATGCGCCTTCCCCGCAACTTGATAAGTTCGTCGACGCATTGTTGTCCGATGAGGTGGTCGGCACCGCCAAACTGCGGCAATTGGTGGGCGAGCGCGAAACCTATCTCGTGCTGCACATTTCCGATGTCTACAAGATCGGCGCCATGGCGCCGGACCGGTTTGCCGTCGGGTTCCAGGATTTTGCCAAGACCGGCCAGCTCCACGCCATGGCCAAGCGGATCAAGACCTGGGTCGAGGAGGAGGGCCACAAGGCCTATACGGTGACGGCGACAAACGATCAGGTGCGGCGGGTATTTTTCCTCGCCGATGACGTCTCAAAGGAGACGCTGCTCGCCCGAATGCTGCCGTTCGACACATCCAATCCCTTCAAGATTACCGGGCCGCGCGTCGTCTTCCAGCATGGCGGATATTGGGTCTACAAATTGCCGGAAGCGCGAACCGCGACAAAGCAATGAATCGCCGCCGGACTTAAGAAAAAGTCGCGTACTGGCGCTACAGGTCGATACCTTCTTCGGTCATTAATGAGACCGCGTCCCTGGCGTGCCGACCGCTCTCAATCTGAATGGAGAATGTAAATGGCGTCGCGGCTTGCGTTTATTCCACTGCTTTTTGCGATTGTTGTCGCGGTGCCGGTATTGCCGTCTTCCGCCGGGGAAGAGCCGCCCTATGAGGGCCGCAAGAAATGCGGCAATTGCCATAGAAGCCAGTATGAATCTTGGAAAGACACCGGACACGCCAAGGCGCTTTCGTCCCTGGAAGCGGGCGAAAAGGCCGCCGCCAAGGTCAAGGCCGGCCTCGATCCCGATAAGGACTATACCGAGGACAAGAAATGCGTCGGCTGCCACACCACCGGTTTCGGCGCCGAGGATGGTTACGATATCGAGGATCCGAGCAAATATCTGGTCGGGGTTACCTGCGAATCCTGCCACGGACCGGGCTCTGAGTACCGGCTGGTCCACCGCAAGGCCGGCGAGCGCTTCGAGCGCAAGGGGGAAACGACGGCGCGCGCCGAGCTGGTCGAGACCGGCGAGGAGTTTCTCTTCGCCGAGCGCTGCAATTCCTGCCACATGAACTATGAGGGATCACCCTGGCCGGGAGCGAAGGCGCCCTATACCCCGTTCACACCAACAGTCGACGCCAAATATGCCTTCGATTTCGACAAGGCGGTCCGTGACGACAAAGCCATGCATGCGCATTTCAAACTGGAGGGAACGTTCACCGGTCCGCCAGTGCCGCCCTTCCACGAGGAATTCCAGGCCGTCGCCAAGCCGATTAATGAAGAATAGGACCTGTCGACGCACCCTGAGGGGGCTGATTTTGCATAGATCGTCCGATCACAAGGTTTTCTTCGCCGCATGGGGCCGTTCCCTCTGCAGGAAGAACGCCGCCCGGAATGGACTATTCAGGCAAATCCCGTCTGAGGGCGGCCGGCCTACGGGTCAGGATTGCTTCCGCAAGCCCCTAATTCGGTTTGCCTGCAGGTCCTAGGCGCCATGGGTGACAATACCAAACGTCGGTTGACATGGCTGCATTGGGGCAGCGTGCTAGCCGGTGCCGGCTTCATCGTCGCCGCCTTGGTGATCGTCTTCGGCGGTGAGGCGGCACTCTCCACCACCGGCTTTTGCACCAGTTGCCACTCCATGACTTACGTGCAGAAGGAACTGCAGAAATCCGACCATTACGGTGCACTCGGAGCCGATCCGGAATGCCGCGATTGTCACATTCCGCAGGGGCTTTCCAATTTCCATCTGGCAGTACAGACCCATCTGATTGACGGTGCCCGCGAACTCATCCTGGAACTCACCGAGGACTACTCGACCAAGAAGGCGTTCAACAAACGCCGGCAGGAGATGGCGCATCACGCCCGAATGAACATGAAACGATGGGACAGCGTGACCTGCCGCGCCTGCCACAAAAACCCGCGGCCGCCCGGAAAGTCGGCCAAGGCTGCGCACAAGAAAATGCAGACCGAGGGTGCGACCTGCATCGACTGCCACCAAAATCTGGTCCATCGGGAGGTCGACGAAACCGACCTCGATGCAAGCCTTGCCGAGGGCAAAATGGTGATCCGCGAGGAAGACTGAATCGGCTGCCACGGCGGCCGGAATTCACGCGCTGGTTTTACCGGTACCATAAAGAAGAACAGGTGCGGATCTATAGATTGACCAAAATATCAATATATTGAAGGTCCACGAAAAGGCGGCAAGAACCATGCAATTGACGATTTCCCTCGATGCGGGCGGCAATCGCTCCTTGCAAGCCCAGCTTTTTGAGCAAATTCGCGGCATGATCGTGGAGGGGCGCCTAAAGGCATCGGACCCGATCCCGGCCAGTCGGGAACTAAGCGAGCAGCTCGGCGTTTCTCGAAATACGGTCGTACTCGCCTACGAGCGGCTGCTGGCGGAGGGCTATATCGAATCCAGACGCTCGGTGGGTACGTTCGTCAGCTCATGCATTCCCGAGACCGGGCTCTATCTGGATCGCCGGAGCAACGGTGCCGCCAGAGATTGCGGGGTCGAACGGATCCCCCGTAAGCGTGGTGTCGTCTTCACCGGCCGCCCCCAATGCATGCTCAACCCCTATGAGGACCAGATCGAAATCGACTTCTGGGCCGGTCGGCCCGATGCCAGGTCCTTTCCACTCAAAATCTGGCGCCGCATCATCAACCGTAAACTGTTGCAGACCGGACCGGGCCTGACCACCTACCACGATCCACAAGGGGAATTCGCGCTGCGCCAGGCGATCGCCGACCATCTCGGTCCAGCCCGCGGTATCACGACCACGCCGGAGCAGGTGGTCATTGTCGGCGGCATCCAGGACGGTCTGTCGATACTGGCCCAACTGCTGGTTGACGACGCCTCCACCGTGATATTGGAAAATCCCTGTTATCAAGGTGCCGCCTATGCCTTCGAAGGCCGTCGGGCGGATATAGTGCCGATCGATGTGGACGACCGGGGCTTGCGCGTCAAGGAACTGCCGGATGTCCGCCAAAGCGTCGCCTATGTCACACCGTCGCATCAATATCCGACCGGATCGACCCTGTCATTGGAGCGGCGCATCGCCCTTCTTGAATGGGCGCTGCGGACTTGCAGCTACGTCATCGAAGACGATTACGACAGCGATTTCCGCTATAGCGGTTCGCCGCTGACCGCTTTGAAGGGTCTCGATACCCATGGATCGGTGATTTATCTGGGCACCTTCAGCAAATGCATGGGCGCCGCCTTGCGCCTCGGTTACATCGTCGTGCCGCAGGAACTGGTCGAACCGTGCCGGGCGCTGAAAACCTTGTCCAGCAGTGGTCAGCCCTGGCTCGAACAGGCGGCAATGGCCGAATTCATCGAAAGCGGTGCCTTTACCCGCCACCTGCGCCGTATCCGCCAGACCTATATCAACCGCCGCAACCATTTTGCCGAAGAGCTGCATCGCCGGTTCGCAAACGTGACGTTGGCCGGCCTCGATGGCGGTATGCATTTCGTCTGGCAGCTTCCCGAAGACTGGCCGACCGCCGATGAAGTATGCGCCCGCGCGCTTAGCGTCGGTGTCGGCGTTTACAGCCCCAATAACGGTGCGTCCTGTGTTCCCGGGAGGGAGAGTGCGACCGAGCGCTGTCTGGTGCTCGGTTATTGCGCGTTGAGCGAGGCTGAGATCTCCGAAGGTGTCGAACGGCTTGGCGATGTGCTGCCGCAAATCACGGCGCGGCCCGGACGGCAAGATGGCAAGGCGCGCGGCCCATGAACGGCAGCCTTATAGAGATCGGACTTATCGCGGCGTCGCTTTCGCTGGTCTTCGCGGTTGCCGCCGTCGTTCTGGCCATCGGCTGTTTGCGGTTTCGCGCGCCGGCCCTTCTGGTATCGGCAAAGCGCGCGCTCATTGTCGTTTTTCTTCTCGTCACGCTTGCCGGCATCACCTTAATCCATGCCTTCGTCAGTACGGATCTTTCCGTGCTTTATGTCGCCAACAACGCCAATACCGATTTGCCGTTGCTCTATCGATTGACGGCACTTTGGGGCGCCCATGAGGGTTCGCTCTTCCTGTGGCTCTGGTATCTGACCGCATTCGCCGCGGCAGCGGCGGTCCTGCACTGGCGAACCCATCCAATTTCGATGCCTTATGTCATTGCCGTTCTGGCGGCGATCGAAGCGGGTTTTCTGAGCTTCATCCTGCTGCTCTCCAGCCCGTTTACCGAGGTCCATCCGCCATTGCCGGCCGGCCGCGATCTTAATCCGCTTCTGCAGGACCCTGGTCTCGCCTTCCATCCACCGACGCTTTATCTCGGCTATGTGGGCTTTGCCGTGCCCTTCGCGTTTGCGATCGCCGCCCTGATCCGCGGCCGGTCGGGGCGGGAGTGGGTGGTTACCACCAGGCGTTGGACCCTGTTTTCCTGGGTTGCGTTGACAAGCGGCATCCTGCTTGGCGGATATTGGGCCTACTACGAGCTTGGCTGGGGCGGGTATTGGGCCTGGGATCCGGTGGAAAACGCCTCGTTGTTGCCTTGGCTGACGGCGACCGCGTTCCTGCACTCGGTTATGGCTCAGGAGCGGCGCAATTTGTTCCAGTCGTGGAACGTATTCCTGATCATTTCGACGTTCGTGCTGTCGCTGCTGGGAACCTTCCTGGTGCGATCCGGTATTTTAACCTCGGTCCACGCCTTTGCCAGCGATCCGCGGCGCGGCGTTTATATCCTGACTTTTTTCGCGCTGGTTTCTGTGGCCAGCTTCGGGCTGTTGATCGTGCGGGCACCGCGGCTCACCGGACCGGGCACCGTCAGCAGTTTCCTATCGCGGGAAATGGCGCTGCTTATCAACAATTTCCTCTTTATCATTGGCGCGTCGGTCGTCCTTATCGGCACGCTTTATCCTCTTGCCGTCGAGGTTCTGGCCGGCGAGCGGGTCAGTGTCGCCGCCCCTTACTTCAACACCGTGATGCCGCCGATCATACTTGCCGTCGTGCTCCTGATGGCGATCGGGCCGGTGATCCCCTGGCGACGGGTGGGCCCGGATCGCCTGAAAGCGTTGTTTCTGTGGCCGGGTTCGATCGCCGGGCTATCGCTGATTATTCTGCTTGCTGTCGGCATGCGCCACCCGCTGGCTCTTGCGGCAATCGTGTTGGCGGTGTTCGCCGGCGCCGTCACGCTGCGCGATTTGATCCAAAATGCCCGGGCGCGGGCGGCCAATACGGGTGAAAACCCGGCCATCAGCCTGTGGCGCCAGGCAGCCCGCAACCCGCGTCGGTTCGGCGGCTTCGTCGTCCATCTGGGTACGCTGGTTCTGATCGTCGGAATCGTTGCTTCGGCGCTTTTCCAACAGACCGTGACGGTGCTGCTCGCGCCGGGAGAGCGTGTCGTCATCGGCGACTATATTGTCACCTATCGTGGTGTCGAAACCGTTGCCGGGCCGAACTACCGGGCGCAAAGGGCGACGTTGGCGGTCGCCGAAAACGGCCGGCCGGCATTTGTGCTTTATCCCGAAAAGCGGTCCTATTCCGGCGATCGGCGCATGGTGACGACCGAGGCGGCGATCCACACCACAATCTTCGGTGATCTTTATCTGGTGTTGGCCGAGGAGCGCGACGGCGGCGGCGCCGTGATCCGGGCGTTCTGGAATCCGCTGGTGGTATGGATTTGGATCGGCTGGCTGTTCATTCTCGCCGGGGTCGGGGTCGCCATTTTGCAGAAAGTACCAGCCCGTTATCGCATCGGCGCACCAAAAGGGGCATTGGCATGACAGCGCGCCCGGTCGAAATACGGCTGCATTGGTGGCGGATTGCCCTGTTCGGCCTGCTGGTGGCGCTCCTTGCCCTGTTCTTTTCCGGCCTGGGGCGGGATGGCCGCTTCATTCCATCGCCCCTGGTCGGCCGGACGGCGCCGTCCTTCACCCTGGCAAAACTGGCAGGCGACGGCGACGTCACATTGGGAGAGTTTCGCGGCCGCGCCGTTATAATCAATTTCTGGGCGTCCTGGTGCACATCCTGTCGTGTTGAACATGACCTGCTCGTCAGCCTTGGCGCTCGCTTTGCCGGCGACGACCGTCTTGCGATGATCGGCATCAACTACAAGGACACCAAATGGGGCGCCAATCGCTTTCTCGCCGAGCAAGGCGCATTTGCCTATCCGTCCGGGATTGATCAGGACGGCCTGGTCGGCCTCGACTATGGGGTCTACGGATTGCCGGAAACCTTCTTCATCGATGCCGGCGGCACGATCGTTGCCAAACATGTCGGTCCGCTGACGGAGGCGGTGGTCACGCGGGAGCTTGATCGCCTGGGGCTCGTCAAATGAAATCCAGAGCGGTCCATGCAATCGCGGTTCTTGCCGTGATCCTGACACTCCTCGGGTCGGTTCATAGTGCGGCGGCGCAAAACCTCGCGCGCGAAGATCCGATCGAAGCCGGCATGCGAGACATCGCGCAAAAGCTGCGCTGCCCGGTATGCCAGGGCCAGAGCGTTTATGATTCCAATTCCGGCCTCGCCCAACAGATGCGCCAGGTCATACGCGACAAGCTGCGATCCGGCGCGACCGAGCAGGAGGTGACCGCCTTCTTCCAGGCCCGCTATGGCGACTATGTTCTGATGGCGCCGCCCCGGCTCGGCTTTCACTGGATCATCTGGCTGGCGCCGTTGGTGCTGGTTATCGCCGGTGCCACGCTGATCGTCGGACGTACAAGGCGCAACCACGCCGCCCGGCCGGCTGGCGGCCAAACCGGCAATGATCCCGATATCGGGCGGATGGAGCTATGACAAGCTGGGTCCTGTTTGCACTCTTGTCGGCGATCACACTTTTTGTCGTTGCAGGTCCATTGTGGCGCCGCCGGGCCGATAAGGCGCTCGGTCGCGGTGTCGAAACGGATGAGCCGACGCGGCGCTGGGCTACGGAAAAAGACCGGCTGATCGCCGAACAGCGCGCGCTCGACCTGACGCTCGCCCGGGGAGAGATCAGCGAGGCGATCCATGGCCAGGAGCGGGCACTGCTGCAGCAGGAAGCGACGCGCGCCCTCGATCAGTTGCGTCGGGCCCGCACCGCCACGCCGACGGACCCCGGCACGCAGCGGCGTCCACGCACCTATCCGCTGGCGGCCGCCGCGCTTGCCGCCGCTGTCGTTATCTCCAGTGCCGCGCTGACCAATTATCTGGCGCAGCAGGATATGCGCCGCGACGTTTCCCCCCACGCCGATGGTGGTCCGCCAGCCGGCGAGACCGGCGCCGATGGCCCGGATGTGGCTGCAATGGTCGCGCAACTGGAATCCAAAGTAACCGAAGCCGGCGATGGCGCTACCGTCGGCGATCTGCTGATGCTGGCACGCAGCTACCGGGTAATCGACCGCAAGGATGAGGCGATCGCCCTTTATCGACGGGTGCTCGCCGTTGATGCGCGTAACATTACCGCGGTGATGGCGCTCGGTGCGATGCTGCTGAATTCACCGCAGCAGGCGGAACGTGCTGAGGCCGGTCGCCAGATCAAAACCGCGCTCAGCCTGTCACCCGGTCTTCCCGAGGCCTTGTGGCTGAAAAGCCTGTGGTTGATGCGCAGCCACAAAATGGCCGAGGCAAAGACCCTGCTGCAGGAATTGCTGCCAAAAGTCGCCGGCGACCCCACGGCGCGGAACGCGGTGGAGACCCTGTTGGCGCGCTTGGCCGAGGTGGAAACGTCACCGGCCGTCCGCCCAAACTGACAGCTCTATCAAGGGTTGGGAGTATGTTTGACTATCAACGCTGTCTGACCGGCTATCTTTCCGACCTCCACGCCCAAGGCCGCTATCGGGTATTTGCCGATATCGGACGAAAGGTCGGAGAATTTCCCCACGCCCATTGTCGCCGGCCGAATTTCGGTGATGGCGAAATCGTCGTCTGGTGCAGCAATGACTATCTTTGCATGGGCCAGCATCCCGTCGTGCTCGATGCGATGAAGGGGGCGATCGATCGCTACGGCGCCGGGGCCGGCGGGACCCGCAATATTTCCGGCACGCATCATCTGATTGTCGACCTTGAGGCGGAACTTGCCGACCTCCACCAAAAAGAGGCGGCGCTGGTGTTCACCTCCGGCTATGTCGCCAACGAGGCCTCGCTTTCCACGCTGTCCCGCCTGTTTCCCGATTGCGTCATCCTGTCAGACGCCTCCAATCACGCCTCGATGATCCAGGGCATCATTCATGGACGCGCCGAAAAGCTGATTTTCCGCCACAACGATCTCGACCATCTGGAGCAATTGTTGTCGAAGATAGACCGGGAGCGGCCGAAGGTTCTGGCCTTTGAATCAGTCTATTCCATGGATGGCGATGTGGCTCCAATTGCCGAAATCTGCGATCTCGCCGAGCGCTACGGTGCCTTCACCTATCTTGACGAGGTCCATGCCGTCGGCATGTACGGCCCGCGCGGTGGCGGTATCGCGGAGCGCGACCGGCTGCTGCATCGCATCGATCTGATCCAGGGAACGTTGGCCAAAGCCTTCGGAGTCGTCGGCGGATATATTGCCGGCTCAGCGGCGACGATCGATGCGGTACGCAGCCATGCGAGCGGTTTCATCTTCACCACTGCGCTGCCGCCGGCGACCGCGGCCGGCGCTCTGGCGAGCATCCGCCATCTCAAGGTCTCAGCGGCCGAACGCCGATTGCAACGCCGGCACTCGGAGCGATTGAAAGTGCTGCTGCGCGATGCCGGCCTGCCGCTCATGTCGAGCGATACCCATATCGTGCCGGTGCTGGTGGGCGATCCAGTACGGTGCAAAAAGATCAGCGACCGGCTGCTTGACGGCCACGGGATCTATATTCAGCCCATTAACTACCCGACAGTACCCAAAGGCCTTGAGCGGCTGCGAATTACGCCCGGTCCGATGCATGATGAAGGGATGTTGCAATATCTGATCGCCGCGCTTGGCGATGTGTGGCCGGACTCCTGAATTTTGCAATCGGAATGCAGCCTGGAAAGATCGCCGGGACCGCCGGCAATCCTGATCCTCGACAGACCCTAATCGCCGCAGTGACCCCTTGCGTGGTGGCCGCGACACCACACATGTAGTCGGCGATGCAATGAGGATGACCTATTCATGATGAAATATTGCGTTTCCGTGGCTGCCGGGCTGATTGCCGCAATTGTGATGGCCGGCCCGGTAACCGCCGACGACGAACCAGATCTGATTTTCAAGAAATCGACGGTCTGGAAGTTCCTGTCTCCGGATCACAAGCTTGCCACCTACGCCATCGACGACCCGATTGTCGACGGCGTCGCCTGCCACTTTACGGTGCCGGAAAAGGGCGGCTGGACAGGCTGGCTGGGCGTGGCGGAGGAAGTCTCCGACATCTCGCTTGCCTGCCGCCAGGTCGGGCCGGTGGCGTTTAAGGAAAAGTTCGAGCAGGGCGAGGCCATGTACCGCAAGCGGCGCTCGTTTCTGTTCAAGCGCATGCGCATCGTCCGCGGCTGCGACACCAAGCGCAACGTTCTGGTCTATCTGGTCTATTCCGACAAATTGATCGAAGGCTCGCCTAAAAACTCCACATCCACGGTGCCGATCATGCCCTGGGGCAGTTCGGCGGCGCCGCGCTGTGCGGACTGGGTGGAGGAGTAGATTTGTTGGCTCGGTCCAACAAGCGTCACTGCTGCTGGCCGAGCGCGCTGCAGTTCTGCGACATCGGCTGGCAGACGATCAGCGTCGTGTGCCGGCCATAGGTGTCGTCGCGGTTATCGGCGCCGAACACGGCAAGGGCTGCCGGTCCGACAAACACCAAAAGCAGGAACGTGGCCAAAATCGAAATCCGTAACATCATCACCTTCCAATTGGGTGCGACAGGGGTTTCCATCATGGCGCCGAGCCTAGGCCATGGCCCTTGAACCGGACCTGAGGTCGCCGTTCATCGACGGTTTATTTTTGTTAACGTTTGTTAACTTTTAGCGTCGTCCGGACTTTGCTGGAGAGGTATATACCGGTTTGATTTCATGACTAAAACCGACGATGCGGCCGATCCTCCACAGGCCCCAAGGCACGCTGTGCTTTGCCGGGTTCGATACGGATTTGCCACGACGCGTACCGAAAAAAAATGTCGAGGTCGCCCGGACGGTTTATGATTAAGCTGCGCGTTTGGAGACCTAGCGGGAGGGCGCGGCCGTGACCGACGTCAACACCTTGAAGCAGGCCGTCGATCAATGGGTGGCCGACAATCGCTCCGACCTGTCTGCCTGGACATCGACGATCTTCCAGTTCGGCGAAACCGCCTGGCGGGAATATAAGTCGGCGGCATTCTATGTGGAATTGCTGCGCCGCTTCGGCTTCGAGGTGGAAGAGGCGAGCGGCGGCATGCCGACCGCGTTCAACGCCTTTTGGGGCAACGGCGACGGCCCGACTATCGGTGGCTATGTGGAATATGACGGGGTACCGGGCAATTGTCAGGCCGCTGATACCGTCGACCGGCCGCGCGATGGCCTGACCGTTCATGCCGGCGGTCACACCGATCCCCATTCGGCCCTCGGCATATCCGCATTGGGCGGCTTTCTCGCCGCGCAATCCGTTATGAAAAACAAAGGAATATCCGGATCTCTTCAATTGACAGGTGAGCCTGCGGAGAAAGTGCGCGGATCGAAGCCCATCCATGCGGCGGCCGGCTATTACGACGATCTGGATGCCGCGATTTCCTTCCATCCCTTTTATATGCTGCCGCTGTGCAACACCGTGCGCTGGGACACCCATTGTGCGGCCTGCTACAGCCTGATTTACACCTTCACCTGCGACAATCCCGAGACCTGGCAGGCCGATACTGACGCGGCGGGCTCGCCCATTGCCGCCTCCCATGCCGCCGCCCGCGCTCCCGGCGCCGATGATGCGCTGGTGCACATGTATGTGGCCTCCAGGATGCTGCGCGGCTCCATGATCGGCGGCGCCGCCGGCTGGTCGATGATCGAGGTGATCCTGACCGCCGGGCAGGCCACGGCGGACAATCTGCCGGCGCGGCTGGCGCAAATCCAATATACGATGCGCATCCCCACGATCGAGCAGGCCGAAACGGTGGTCGCCGTGCTCGACCGCAACGCGGACGCCGCCGCGAAACTGGCCCATTGCACCTGGACCCGCGGCTGGGTCGCCAAATCGCGCCCGGGCCTGGCCAATCATGTGATCGCCGAGGTCGCCTATTCAAACCTGCAGAGAGTTGGCGCACCCGATTTCACTGAGACCGCCGCGGTCGAAAAAGCCAATGCCATCCTGGAAACCCTGGGCGAAGCGCCAATGGACCAGCCGTTTCTTCCCGAAACGCTGGAGCTGACAGATCCGGAGGAGGCCGAAGCGGCGCTGCGCCGGGATATCCCGCCGTGGCAGCGGACCTATACCTCCGACGACTACACCGAATATTGCTGGCACGCGCCGACCGTGCGCCTCTACATCGCCCGCCCCACCTTGCGGCCGCCGAGACCGGGCTACAGCTTCCCGGCCTGGGTGATGAACGCTCTGGGCGGCCTGCCCGAAACCATCGATCCTATGGTCGTCTGCGCCGCCCGCACCATCGGCGGCACGGTTATCGACCTGGTCACCCAGCCGGAATTGCTCGCCGCCGCTCGGGCGGAATTTGAAGACCGCACCGGCGGCGGCATCGGTGGCAGCAGGTGGATGGCGCCTTTATGCGACTACGATCCGCCGGTCCATTTCCGCTGGCCCGAATATGTCGAAACGGTCCGGGGCCGGGAATGGTGGATCCCGACGGGGCAGGGGTGACAGGGGTCGGAGATCCTGCCTGGGGATGTGCTATCCGACGATGCGTGAGGTTCCGTGTCTGCGCAGCAGCATTTCATGCTGCGGCGCGCACGGAATGACGGAGTGAGGACTACAGGTCATTGGAATGGATTAGCGGAATTAGTAGTGCAATATCGATAATACGAACTGGAGATCTGATCATGTGTCTAGCGGACTTTGCCAAGCAATCAGGCGTCATCCCGTGCGCATTGCAGCATGAAATGCTGCCATGCAGACACGGCAACTGTATTTCATTCATGTTGCATTGGCATTGTAATGTTGTCCGGATTTGATCATTGCGTTGAGGATGACGAGGAGTTTTCTGGCGACGGCTATGATGGCTTGTTTTGGGGTTTTGCCGCGATCTTCCAGGGATTTTCGGAAGGCGCGGAATCGGTGGTTGTGGCGCGACGCCTGCAGGGCGGCCATGTAGAGGACCGATCGCAGCCCTGGCCGGCCGCCGCCGATGTGCCGCTTGCCCTGTCTTTGCCCGCTGTCCCGGGCGATCGGCGCCACGCCGGCCAGGGCTGCGATGGCCCGCCGGTCGACCTGGCCCAGTTCCGGCAGTTCGGCGGCCAGGGTGGCGGCGGCGACCGGGCCGATGCCTGGAACGGAGCGCATCAGGGCGACGATGGGTGCCAGGTCGTCATCGGCCAAGAGGCGGTCGATCTCGGTCTCGACGGCCGCGATCCGCCGGTCCAGGAAGGCGATGAGCTTGCGGCAATCGGCGGCCACCTGGCGGTCGTCGCATTGCTGCAGCCGGGTCTTGTCCTGCTTGCGCATCTCCACCAATTGGCGGCGCCGGGCCACCAGGGCTTTCAGCTTTTGATGCGCCGCCGATTGCCGCCGGCTCGCCGCCAGGCCCAGCTGTTGCCCCATCCGCGCCAAGGAGCGGGCATCGGCCCGGTCGGTCTTGCCGATCATTCCGCTTGCCTTGGCGAAGTGGCGCGCCCGGGCCGGGTTGGCGCGGTGATAGGCCACGCCGACCCTCTCCAGCGCCCGCATGACAGGTCGCTCATAGCCTCCCGTCGCCTCCAAAACCACCAGCCCGTCAGAGCCGGCAAGCCGCCGCGCAAACGCCGCCAGCGACCGGCCGTCCATCTTCACCCGCTGATCGCCGGTCTCCGGGTGATGAACGTCAATCCACGCCTTCGATACATCGACACCAATGTAGAAATCTGCCATGATCATTCCTGTTCCTGTCATGCGGGGTCCGGTAACGGCCCCAGTCAACTGTTCAGGTTAACAACCAAAAAGCAGGCGGCTCCCAATCCGTGTCACGGGCTCAAGGCCCAGGGATCTAACGGGATGCCGTCTGCACCCCAAATTAAAGCACATCTGAAAGAGACAGGGATCTCAGCGGACCGCATTAGCCGTTCGGGGGATGCAGAGATCCCGTGTCTGCGGCGCATCACTTCGTGCTGCGCAGCGCACGGGATGACGCGGCGATAAACTGGCTGATAACAAGGGATCACGACACCCAGTAATTCATGCATCAAGCGCCTGGCCGAGATCAGCAATCAGATCATCGCAATGTTCGATACCCACCGATAGCCTGAGCAGATTTGCCGGCACATCGCTGACATCGCCCTCAATCGTGTGCCGATGCTCGATCAGGCTCTCCACGCCACCTAACGACGTCGCCCGCAAGATCAGCCTGAGCCGATTGGCGACGGCGAGTGCTTCCGCCGCGCCGCCATGCACCTGGAACGACATCAGATAGCCGAATCCGTCCTGCATTTGCCGGCTCGCAATGTCATGGCCCGGATGGGTCGCAAGGCCCGGATAATGCACCGCCACCACCTGGTCATGGGCCGACAGGTACTCGGCGATCGCCTGGGCGTTGGCGCAGGCGCGTTCCACCCGGATTCCCAGCGTCCGCATTCCCCGGATCAACAGCCAGGTTTCGAACCGACCAAGCAGGGCGCCGGCATCGTGGCGATCGGTTCGCATCTGGGTCCACCAATCGGCATCCGCGTCAGACGTCACCAGGGCACCGGCAAGCACATCGGAATGGCCGTTCAACGCCTTGGTCGCCGAATGCATGACGATATCAGCGCCATGGTCGAGCGGCCTTGTGAGCATTGGCGTCGCCGCGGTGGAATCGACAGCAAGCAGGGCACCGGCCCGATGCGCGATCTCGGTTGTGGCCGCGATATCGATCACGTTCAGCATCGGGTTCGATGGCGTTTCGATGAACACCAGGGCAGGGGCCTTTTCCGCCATGATGTCCGACAAGCGCGCCGGATCGGTGGCATCGAACTCGATGAGATCGATTGATTGTCGGGCGCAATAGGTCCTAAGCCAAACCGTGGTGCCGTAATAGATGCCCGCCTGCAATGCGAGCGCGCCGCCGACCGGAACGATCCGCGCCAGGGCGGCGACGGCGGCCATGCCCGACGGCAGCACCAGGGCATCGGCGCCATCCTCTAGATCGGCAAGGATCGATTCCGCGAGACGATAAAGACCGCTATCATCGCGCCCATAAATATGGTCCGGATCGGTCAGGGCATACTCGTCATCCCGCGTGAATGTGGTCGATGGCTGGATCGGCGGCACCGGCCCGCCGGTCACCGGGTCCACATAGCCGCCGGCATGGGCGGCGCGAGTCGCCCGGTGATGGAACTTGCTCTTGTCAGCCATTGGCGGGCCGCTGATGGCGCGTCAGGCGG
The DNA here is from genome assembly GCA_965224185.1 of Rhodobiaceae bacterium. Taxonomy (GTDB): domain Bacteria; phylum Pseudomonadota; class Alphaproteobacteria; order Rhizobiales. Next base: position 5,035,542 of record OZ245042.1, read on the forward strand.
TGCTCGATCCGGTCCCAGACCCGGCGCAGTGTCTCCACCAGGATCAGATAAAGAACGGCCGCCCACAGATAGACTTGAAAGTCAAAAGAGCGGGAAAAGGCAAGCCGCGTCTCGCCCATCAGATCGAAGACTGTGATGATGCCGGCAATGGCCGATCCTTTGATCATGAAGATGATCTCATTGCCGAAGGGGCGGAGCGCGATCACCATGGCTTGCGGGAAAATGATTTTTAAAAACGTCGGCATCGGCCGCATGCCCACCGACATGGCGGCCTCGATCTGCCCAAGCGGCACCGATTGGATGGCTCCGCGAAAGATCTCCGCCTGATAGGCGGCGGTATTCAAGGTGAAGGCGAACAGGGCGCAGAAATAGGCGTCGCGGAAAAACCACCAAAGGCCGATATCCTGCAGGAACGGCCGGAATTGGCCGGCGCCGTAATAGACCAAAAACGCTTGGGCGAGCAGCGGTGTGCCGCGGAAGAAATAGACGTAGGCGTAGGACAGCCAGCCGACGATTTTGTTGTCCGACATGCGCGCAAAGGCCACCGGCAGGGCCAGGACCGCGCCGAGCACGATGGAAATCACCACCAGTTCCAGGGTCACCACCAGGCCGCGCAACATGCGCACACCGTAGCGCATGAAGAAGTCCATCTCGAAGCCGGTGACCAGGTAGGCTGCAATCGCCGCGCCCATTGCCAGCCACAGAACCATCAATGCCAATCCGACAATCCGCGCGGTCGTCCAGCCGCGATCCACAGGCGGCGGTGGCGCCAATTCGTCGGTAAAGGTGATTGCCCCTCGGTCCAATGCCATGACTAGGGCCTGTGGACAGTCAGGATTGCGGCGCCGGCGTGGCCCCTTTCGTTCCTGGCAAGGCGCGAAATGCGCCGTAGTGCAGGCCACTTCAAGTATTTCGCAACGAAGTCCAGGGGCGAAAGGGGCCGCGTCCCGCAGGGATTTGCCCAGATTTGCCCAGTTACGGCCCATTCGTCGTCGAATATGCGCTGCATGTCCTTCCTCCTCATAGACCGAAACTGAACAAATCTGGGCAAACCGGCACCACAATCATGACTGTCAACAGGCCCTACAGCCTCTCACTGCCGCGTTTAGCCCAACGCTCAATGCCGCCGATACCGATCGAAGAGGCCATGGCAAGCGCCAGATAGATCATGCAGGCGACGAGGTAGAAAAAGAACGGCTCCTTGGTGACGCCCACCGCCACCTGCGTCATGCGCAATAGATCGGGCAGGGCGATGATGGATACGAGCGCGGTGTCCTTTAAAAGCACCAGCCACAGATTGGACAATCCCGGCAGCGCCAGGCGGATCAGTTGCGGCAGGATGACGAGGCGCAGGGTCTTCCACCGGGTCAGCCCCAGCGCATGGGCCGATTCATACTGGCCCTGGGTGATGCCGCGCAGCGCGCCTAAAAACACTTCGCTGGAGAAGGCCGAGAAGACGAAGCCAAGGGCGATCATGCCGGCAACGAAGGAATTGACCTCTACATAAACGTCGGCAAACAGGCCGACGATTTTCTGCAGCGCGATCTGGCCGCCGTAATAGACGATGAACAGGGTCAGAAGTTCCGGCAGCCCGCGAAAGATGGTCGTATAGACATTGGCCGCGGCGCGCAGATTGGGTTCGGCCGAGTTTTTCGCCAGCGCGATCACCAGGCCCAGGATCAGGCCGAAGGGCAGGGTGGCGAGCGCCAGGCCGATGGTGATCACCGTGCCCGCTAAAAGCTCGTCTCCCCAGCCGTCGGGGCCGAAACTAATCAGCCCGAAAAGTTCGCCCATGGATGCCTCGACACGGGATCAAAGCGGCGGGATGTCCCGCCGCTCCGTTGGATTGTTGCGACCTTTCGATCGGTCTCAATAGACCGAGAAGTCGAAATATTGGTCGTTAATCTTCTTATAGGTGCCGTCGTCCAGGATCGCCTTGATCGCCATGTCGAACATCTTCTTCAGATCCTGGTCTTCCTTGCGGATGGCGATGCCGGCGCCCTCGCCGAAATATTTCGGGTCGTTCTCGACCGCGCCGACCATCTTGCAGCACTTGCCGTCATCGGTCTTCAGCCATTCGCCGAGCACCACGGCGTCTGCCATCACCGCGTCGAGCCGGCCGTTGACGAGATCCAGATTGGCATCGTCCTGGGACGGATAGAGCTTTATCGTTGCGCCGGAATACTTGTCTTCCAGATAGGTGGCATGGGTGGTCGACGACTGGGCGCCGATCGTCTTGCCGGCAAGCGCGTCCGGCGTGGTGCCGGTAATCGCTGTATCGCTGGGCGCGATCAACCCCGGCGGCGTGTTGTAATATTTACCCGTGAAGTCGACCTTCTTCTTGCGTTCCTCGGTGATCGACATGGAGGCGATGATAGCGTCGTACTTGCCGGCGAGCAGCGCCGGGATGATGCCGTCCCAGTCTTGGGTGACGAAGGTGCACTTGACCTGCATCTTCTCGCAGAGCGCCTTGGCGATATCGACGTCGAAGCCGACCAGCTTGCCGTCGGATGTCAGGCTGTTGAACGGCGGATAGGCGCCCTCCGTGCCAATCCGAACTTCCTTCCATTCTTTCGCTTCAACAGCACCGGCAACGGCGACAACTAAAGCCGCCGCTGCGACTACGGACTTGAACAAACGCATGGGATGATCCTCTGGTAATTCGCGTTGATCGTGTATTGAACCGCCTTGCCCTCCCGCGGCGGATCCTGCCGCCATAGTTCATACTTTTGTCACGCTGTGCAACCGAAATGGCTGCAACGCCATGAGATTGTACCGTGCGCAAACGCCGACTACCGCGGCGGCAGGCCAAACTCGGAATTGGGGATGAAGTTCACCAGGTCGCCCGCGCGTACCTGCGATATCTCCTCCGGCACCTCGATCAGGCCGTCGGCGGCGGTCAGCGAACTGATCAGGCCTGATCCGTCGCGGGAAAACTTGTTGACCCTGACGCGACCCGCCTCGTCATGCTCAAGGATACCGCGCTGAAACTCGCGCCGGCCGGTCTTCTTGTTCGGCAGGTCGAAGGCCGCCGGCACGCGATAGCGCACCGGCTCAGCCCATCCGGTGCCCGATAAGGCCAGGATGATTGGGCGCGCATAAAGCGCAAAGCAGACAAAAGCGGCGACCGGATTGCCCGGCAGGCCGACCAGCACCGCATCGCCGATCTGTCCGAACATGATCGGCCGACCGGGTTTGATCGCCAATTGCCACACATGACGATGCCCAAGCTCGTCGAGCACGGCCGCGATGTAATCCTCCTCCCCCTGGCTGGCGCCGCCTGTGGTCAGGATCACGTCGTGGCTGGCCGCGGCGTCAATCAGGGCCTGACGCACCGTGCCCTCGTCGTCCGGCAGTATGCCGATATCGGTGACATCGAAATCCAGCGCGGCCAGCAGGGCGGTCAACAGATAATGGTTGGCGTCATAGACCTGGCCAGGCCGGATCTCCGTTCCCGGCCGGATGATCTCGTCACCGGTGGAGATCAGGGCGATACGCAGGGGCCGCTTCACCGTCACCGCCGCCTTGCCGATGGAGGCGATGGCCGCGATCTCCTGTGGTCGCAGCTTCACCCCGGGCGAAACCAGCACGTCGCCCGGCTGCAGATCCTCGCCGGCCTTGCGGCAATTGGCTCCGAATTTCAGCCCGGGCGGCACGCTGACGATCCGCTTGTCGCCATCGATCTCGACCGCGCAATCCTCCTGCATCGCCACGCTGTCGGTGCCGGCCGGCATGACGCCGCCGGTGAACATGCGCAGGGCGGTGCCGGATTGATGATCGGCCATGACCGGATGCCCGGCCGCGACCCGGTCGACGACCCGCATCCGTCCGTCCGTCTCAAGGTAATCCGTATGGCCGAATGCATAACCATCAACGGCCGAATTGTCGGTCATCGGTACCGCCCGCGGCGCGGTGATCTCTTCCGCCAGCACTCGCCCGAGCGCGGCGTCCAGGGACACTGTCTCCGTCCCGTCGATTGGAACAATCCGTTGCCGCAGGAGCGCCAGGGCATCGCCATGCAACATGCGGTCCTTATCATGGAAGAAGCAATCGTCGAGCAGGCGTCTAGGGCGAGCCATGCGCAGCCTCCAACCGGCAATGATCGATGATGAAATCGGCCATCGGCCCGATATCGTTGAGATCGAATGCCGGCAGATGGGTCTCCGAAACCGGATGATCGCTAGCAATCGCCAGGATGTTGGGATCGTCGGCGCAGAGCGGGTCGCGGCGCCTGGAGTCGGACCGCCGGGCCTCGATTTTCGGATGGTCCTCGCGCTTATAGCCCTCGATGATCACAAGGTCGCAGGGCGACAGGCGCGCCAGGGTTTCCGCCAGGGTCGGTTCGTCGCAGCCGCGCAATTCATGCATCAATACCCAGCGATAACCGGATACCAGAAACACTTCTTTCGCGCCGGCCGTCCGATGGCGATAAGAATCCGTCCCCTCCTGGTCGATATCGAACTGGTGATGGGCATGCTTGACCGTGGACACACGATAACCCCGCGCCGTCAGCTCCGACACCAGCCGTTCCACCAATGTCGTCTTGCCGGAATTCTTCCAGCCGGTAACGCCGAACACCGCCGGTTTCATCCGCCAAGTTCCTCTAAGATCGCTGTGGCCGTTGCCATGTCATCGGGTGTATTGGCGTTAAAGAACGGATCGAGCATGATCCCATCAACCACCGGGCCGGTGAATGACACATCGACCCGGGGATGGCGGTTCACCCAATGCAGCACCTTGTTGGACTGCCCCGAGGACAGCCAAGCGTCCAGGTCATCGGCCAGGCAGACCGGCCACAGGCCGAAGACCGGATGCACCTGGTCGCCGGATTTCGCCAAAGCGATCATGGTCTCGTTATGACCCGCCGCGACCACCAGCCGATCGACAAGATCGGTCGGCAGAAACGGCGTATCAGTTGCTGCTGTCACCAACCAGCGTGCCCCGGGCTGCGCAGTCTGCGCCCAGCGCATGCCGGCGAGGACACCCGCCAGCGGTCCAATGAAGCCGTCGATCGGATCGGCGATCACCGGCAGGTCGAATTCGGCAAAGCGGGCCGGATCGCCATTGGCGTTCAGCGCCAGTTCTCCGACCTGCGGCGCCAGCCGGTCGCGCACATGGGCAAGCATCGACCGGTCGCCGAGATCCAACAAAGCCTTGTCGCCGCCGCCCATACGCCGCGACAGGCCGCCCGCCAGGATCACGCCGGCAACGATCGACCGCCATCGGGCCGCGGCTGATTCTGCATTGTCTTCGCCGTCCGGTTTGCCTGTCATGCCTCGCCGACCATGTCCTTGGCGCCTTTGCGCTGGTGGCGCGTGGGCTCGTCGCTGACCGCTTCCGGGTCAAGGTTGAACTCGATACGCTCTTCCCCGGCAAGGGCGATGAACCGTTTGCCCCGGGCGCGGCCGATCAGAGTCAGGTTGGCCTCTCTTGCCAAGTCCACGCCCCAGGCGGTGAAACCGGACCGGGACACCAGGATCGGGATCCCCATCATCACCGTCTTGATCACCATTTCGGAGGTCAGTCGGCCGGTCGTATAGAAAATCTTGTCGTCCGGAGATACCTGGTTCTTGAACATCCAGCCGGCGATCTTGTCGACCGCATTGTGACGTCCGACATCCTCCATATAGACCAGCGGCCGGTCCTCCTGGCACAACACGCAGCCATGGATCGCGCCGGCCGTCAGATAAAGGCTCGGCGCGGTGTTGATCTTGCGGGTCAGTTCATAAAGCCACGATGTTTTCAGTCTGGCCGCGTCCGGCAGCCGGATGGTCTCGAAACTGTCCATCACGTCGCCGAACACGGTGCCCTGGGCGCAGCCGGATGTGCGCACCTTCTTCTTCAGCTTGTCCTCGTAATTGGTTTCCCGCTCGGTTCGCACCACCACAACGTCGATATCGTCGTCATAGTCGATCGCCGTCACCACGTCGTCGGGATTGAGCATGTTCTGGTTGATGAGATAGCCGAGCGCCAGGAGATCGGGATGATCGCCGATCGTCATCATGGTGAGAATTTCCTGGGAGTTCAGGAACAATGTCAGCGGCCGCTCGGTGACCACCCGGGTTTCGATTCTGGCGCCCGTATGATCGATCCCCGAGACGGCGCTCGACAGCAACGGATGCTCCGGATCCGGCCGGACCAGGAAATCGGTATCGGCGTTGTTGGTTTGCTTGCGGGCCATCGGTCATGTTTAGGGGACTTGATGTCTTTTCCGCAAGCCACATTCCGGTGTGTGTGCGGTGCAAGATAATCTGTCGCGGTCGATCGTCGCCAATAGAACCATTCGCCGATTGACGTGGCGGGAACCGATATTATGTTCCGGCTAATGCGAACTGTATCGAATTGAGATTACGTTTCGACTCACACAATCATTCCCGCGAAAGCGGGAATCCAGGGTTACAAATCGCAGTCCGTCATGTGGAGCCCTGGATTCCCGCTTTCGCGGGAAGGATTGTATTCTCGTAAAACCCGAATGGGCGTAACAAGCATTTGGGCCAGAAATTAGGGGCATAAGCCATGGCGTCACCCACGAAAGATCAGGTGTTGGAAGCCTTGCGTCAGGTCCAAGGACCGGACGGCACGGGCGACATCGTCAGCCAGGGTATCGTTTCCGATATCTTCATATCCGATGGCCGCGTGGTGTTTTCCATCACCGTCGACGCCGATCGCGCACAGGAACTGGAGCCGATGCGCGCCGCCGCCGAGCAGGTGGTGAGCGCTCTTCCAGGCGTCGAGCGGGTGATGGTGGCGATGACCGCCGAACGCCGAGGCGGGCAGGGCGGCGGCCAGGCCTCACCCCAGGCAGCGCCACCGCCGCCCCAGGCAGCCGCCGCGGGTCCGGGCGCGCCCGACAGTAACAAGCCCTTGGTGCCGGGCATCAGTTCGATCATCGCCGTCGCGTCCGGCAAGGGCGGCGTCGGCAAGTCGACCACCGCCTGCAATCTGGCGCTTGCGCTCCAGGCGCAAGGGCTGCGGGTCGGCATGTTGGACGCCGACATCTATGGCCCCTCGATCCCGCGCCTGTTGCGCATAACCGGCCAGCCGGAGGCCGATGAAAACGTGCTCAAACCCATGGGTGGTTATGGCCTGAAGGTCATGTCGATGGGCTTCCTGGTCGAGGAGGACACGCCGATGATCTGGCGTGGCCCGATGGTCATGTCCGCGCTTACCCAAATGCTGCGCGAGGTCGACTGGGGCGTCCTCGACGTCCTGGTGGTCGACATGCCGCCGGGCACCGGTGACGCCCAATTGACCATGGCGCAACAGGTGCCGCTGGCCGGCGCGGTGATCGTCTCCACGCCTCAGGATCTGGCGCTGATCGATGCCCGAAAGGGGCTCAATATGTTCCGCCGCGTCGATGTGCCCGTGCTCGGGATCATCGAGAATATGAGCTATTTTCAGTGCCCGAATTGCGGCGAGCGGTCCGACATTTTCGGCCATGGCGGCGCCCGCCAGGAGGCGGAACGGCTCGGCGTACCCTTCCTCGGCGAAGTGCCGTTGCACATGGATATTCGCGCCAAGTCGGACGAGGGCATGCCGGTGGTCGCCACCGACCCGACCGGGCCGCATGCGGCGATCTTTCGGCAGATTGCGGAGAAGGTATGGGCGGAAGTGGAAAGCCAATCGCCTGCCCGGGCGGCACCGAATATCGTTATCGAATAGGCGTTACGGGGCTTTCTGGGTTAGCTTTTCTGAACGGCGTTGGCCCACACCACCGTGGCGATCCAGGCCGCCGCGCAAAAGACCAGCACCCCGACAATCGGCCAGATCGTGCCGGCGCCCGGTCCGGAGGTAACGGCCTCGCCAACCGCGAACGTGACCACCGCCCCGAAGCCGATCTGCATGCTGCCCGACAATCCGGATGCGGCGCCGGCCAGGTTCGGCCGGACGCTGACCGCACCGGCCATCGCGCTCGGCAGCGACAGGCCGTTGGCAAACGCGATAATCATCATCGGTCCGAACAAGGCCATCGGATGGGTCGATCCGACGGCAAAGAGCGCCGCCATCAGGGCAACCGCCAGGGCCGCGATCACCGATCCGATCGTGATCATACGGGCCACGCCGGCCCGGGTGGCGTAGCGGCCGCAAAAATAATTGCCGCCGACGAAACCGGCGGCGACCAGCATGAAAAAAAGCCCCATATTGCCGGGCGTCAGACCGAGCAGGGTCTGTGACACGAAGGGCGCGCCGCCGAGAAATCCGAAAAACAGCCCCGCCGACAGCGCGGCGCACAACATGAAGGCCCAAAAAGCGGTATCGCCGAGCAGGACCTTGTAAGACGCCAAAAGGTCGCCGATGCTGTCCGCCTGGCCGATATTGCGATTGGTTTCATGCAGGACGAACCAACTCCACATCAACACGATCGCCGACGCCACGGCCAGAAGGTAGAAACTTGCCTGCCAGCCATAGGCCTCGTGCAGCAGGCCGCCTAGCACCGGACTGACCATCGGCGCGACCGCCATGCCCATGGTCACATATCCGATCATGCTCGCGGCCGCGTCGCGCTCATACATGTCGCGGACGATGGCCCGGCCGAGCACGATGCCCGCGCAGCCACCGAAGGCCTGCACCAGGCGACCGAGAATCAGGACTTCAATCGTCGGGGCGAGCGCGCAGACAAGGCTGCCGGCGGCAAACAGCGCCAATCCCCAAAGCAGAACGGGCCGGCGGCCGAACCGGTCGGACAGCGGCCCGATGATCAATTGCGATAGTGCAACACCGACCAGGTAAAGCGAGAGCGTCAACTGTACGGTGGCGAAATCCGTATGAAACACCGCCTCCATGCTGGCCATGGAGGGGATGAAGATATTGATCGCCGCCGGATTGATCGCCGAAACGGCGACCAGAACCAGAATTGACGGCCGCAGGGGCACGGGCGCTGACGGGCGTTGCAGCAAAGGTAAATCCAGTAAATTGAGCCGGCTTGATCGGCGCGGACACGCGATGGCGGGCGAAGGATTCAAGAAACGGATAACAAACCATTTCCAAGATATTGTTTTTCTTGAACCGCACAAGCGGCAATGGGGTGGTGAATAGCAGCTATGCATGGCCCTATTGGACCGCGCGGCGCTCGCGGAAAAACGTATAGAGACCGGTCGCGACCACGATGATGGTGCCCGTCAGCACCAGGAAATCGGGTACATCGCCCCAGACTACGTAGCCGATGATCAGCGACCAGACGACGATCGAGTAGCGGAACGGGGCGACCACCGAAATCTCGCCGACCCGCAGCGATACGATGGCGCCGAAATAGCCGACCAGGATCAGGAAGGACGCGCCGGCGAGCAGCCCGATCGTGGTCGCCGACGGCATTACCCAGTCCTCGATCAATCCCATGGCCAGTCCCAACACGGTCACCGCACAGCTTGTGATCAGCGTGACCGCGGAATTGCGAATCGCGGCCGGGATCTCCCGGGTCGCCAGATCGCGCAAGGCAATGCACAGAACCGATGAGAACGCGAACAGCGAATAGATTGTGAAGCCTTCAAGCCCGGGGCGCACAATGATCAAGACGCCCACAAAGCCGATCAGCACCGCACTCCAGCGCCGCCAGCCGACCGCCTCGCGAAAAAACAACGCGGCGCCGGCGGTCACCGCCAAAGGCACCACCTGGATGATCGCCGTGGCATTGGCGATCGGCAGGCTGAACAGGGCGGTCAGATAAAACCCGGTCGCCGTAACCTCGCCGACCGTGCGCCAGAAGACCGGTTTGTTGAACGCCGGACGCAGATCGGCAAGCGCGCCGTCGATCATGACAATGCCGAACATAAGAAGCGAAGAAAACACGCCGCGAATGAAAATGATTTCTCCAGTCGGCAAGCTGTCGCTCGCCAGCTTGATCAGCATGTCATTCAAGATCAGCCCGGCCATCGAAGCGAGCATGGCCAAAATGCCGTGCATATTGTTGATCGGGCTGGGCATGGCGGGCCTGTGGGGGACGGCCGGAAGCGGCCGGAGCAGACGGGAAATCAGCTAACGAAGATTAGTCTATTGCGTTCGATGTCGGTATGCCAACGGTGATTTGAAGACGGCCAGCACCAAATACTGTAGTTCTTTCTGGAGGTTAGGATGAACCACCCTGTGTAATGACGTTCAAATTGCCCGCCGATTCACCCCCCCGTCACGCTCATATGACGGGCCACGGCCGGATCGCGCTCGGATCGGGCGATGATGAAGTCGTGGCCTTTCGGCTTGCGGCCGATGGCCTGGTCGATGGCGGTGCTGAGCAGGTCGTCGCTTTCCGATGCCCGAAGCGGCGCCCTCAGATCGGCCGCGTCGTCCTGGCCGAGGCACATATAGAGCGTGCCGGTGCAGGTGATGCGCACCCGGTTGCAGCTTTCGCAGAAATTGTGGCTGAGCGGGGTGATAAAGCCGATGCGCCCCCCGGTCTCGGCAATCTCATAATAGCGCGCCGGGCCGCCGGTCTTGTAGGGGATGCTGTCGAGGGTGAAGGTCTTCGCCAGGCCGGCGCGCACCTCCGAAAGCGGCAGATACTGGTCGGTGCGGTCCTCGTCGATCTCGCCCATCGGCATGGTCTCGATCAGGGTGATGTCCATGTCCCGGCCATGGGCCCAGCCGATCATGGTCTCCAATTCGCCCGCATTCACCTCGCGCAGGGCCACCGTGTTGATCTTGACCGTCAGGCCGGCCGCCTGGGCCGCGTCGATGCCGGCCATCACCTTGTCGAGCTTGCCCCATCGGGTGATGGCGTGGAACTTGTCCGGGTCCAGCGTGTCGAGCGACACATTGAGCCGCCGAATACCGGCGGCATAAAGATCCTTGGCCATGTGGCCGAGCTGCGAGCCATTGGTGGTGATCGTCAGTTCGTCCAGGGCGCCGCTGTCGAGATGCCGGGAGAGCGCCCGGATCAGGCTCATGATATTGCGCCGCACCAGCGGTTCGCCGCCCGTCAAGCGCAGCCGGCGCACGCCTTTATGGACAAAGGCCGAGCACAACCGGTCCAATTCCTCCAGCGTCAGCACATCGGCCTTCGGCAGGAAGGTCATGTTCTCCGCCATGCAATAAACACAGCGGAAATCGCACCGGTCGGTAACCGAGACACGCAGATAGGTCACATGGCGCCCGAACGGATCGATCATCCGCGCCGATTGCTGACCTGCGATCTGGTCGAACTCCATTACCTTACCTCCAACCGGCACCGGCGGCCATTGTGTCGGCATCCGTTCAACCTAGATAGGCATCAACGGTGACCCGACAATACCAAGCGGCCGGACGCCAACCCGGCCCTTGCGGTGTCATTCCACTCACACTATGACAACACCTAGCACCGAGGACAGTCAATTGTGAATGACCACAGTCAAATTCGGCCGACCGAAATCCGCCTGAAAAAGGGCAACCGCCAACTCGATGTCGCCTTTGACGACGGCACCGCCTTCACTTTGCAGGCGGAGTTGCTGCGTGTCGTTTCGCCATCGGCGGAAGTCCAGGGTCATTCGCCGGATCAAAAGAAGACTGTCCCCGGCAAGCGCAACGTGGAAATCCTGGAGGTTCTACCGGTCGGCAATTACGCGATCCGGCTGGTCTTCGACGACCTCCACGATACCGGAATTTACTCCTGGGTGCTGCTGCGCGAACTCGGCGAACACCAGGACGCGATCTGGGCGGACTATCTCGCCGAACTGGATGCAAAGGGCCTGAGCCGCGATTGACATGTGGCCATAGCAAAACCGGCGGAAGAACCGCCGGCTTCAACCACAACCGCTAAAGTTTTTGTCAGTGCTTGACGACCACCTTGGCGCCAACAGTCACCTTTTCGTAAAGATGGGTCACGTCCTCATTGGTCATGCGAATGCAGCCCGATGACACCGCCTGGCCGATGGTCCAGGGTTCGTTGGAACCGTGAATGCGGTAGAAGGTTGATCCAATATAGAGCGCCCTGGCGCCAAGCGGATTGTTTGGCCCGCCGGGCATAAAGGCCGGCAGATCCGGCTGCCGGCGGCGCATCGCCGGAGGAGGCGTCCAGCCCGGCCATTCGGCCTTGCGCGAAATCCGGTTAGTGCCCGACCATTCGAAGCCCGGACGGCCGACGCCGATGCCGTATTTCATCGCCTGACCATCGCCAAGCACATGATAGAGCCGCCGCTCGGCGGTATCGACGATAATGGTCCCTTTGGAATGGCCGCCGTCATAAGGCACCATTTCCCGCTTGATCTTCGACTTGTATTTATTGCCGACACGAAAATTGACACCCGGTCCCTCGACCGCGTTGCCCGCCGCGTCATACCGCACCTGTACCCCGGGATTGTATGGCCCTGCGATTGCCGAACCGACGATCATGGCGGCCATCGCCAAGGACGATACCGCCAGCGTTCCCATTTTCATCATGTGTTCTTCCAGCCTGGTCTCTATTCTGGTTGCTCAATACGAAATCCGAATGAACGGCCGGTTTCCCTGAAATTGCCGTGCAGCCATACTGTTAAGCGCGGGCAGGGGATGCAAGTCACAAGACCGAAAAGGCGCACCCCTGGTAAATTTGCCATGGCGCTGTTGTGAAAATGCAACGCAATTAAGGCCGGATCAGGCAGTCTCAAAGCGGATATTACAATTATAAAAAGAAAATATTTCCAAAAATAATTTTAAAATTGAATTTGCGGTCGATTCTGATGCGCTCTGCGTCCTTTATCGCCTTGGCCGGCGCGCAACCCACTTGGAAAAATCGCATGCCGTTCATTGCCGTCAGGTGCCCAAAGTTTCGGCGAAGAAGTCATTGCCCTTGTCATCGATGATGATGAAGGCCGGGAAGTCCTTGACCTCGATGCGCCAGATCGCCTCCATGCCGAATTCCGGATAGGCGATGCACTCCACTTTGGTGATGCAATCCAGGGCAAGCCGCGCCGCCGGCCCGCCGATGGATCCGAGGTAAAAGCCCCCGTGGGCCTGGCAGGCCTGGCGGACCGCCTTGGAGCGGTTGCCCTTGGCCAGCATGACCATCGAACCGCCGGCCGCCTGGAACTGGTCCACATAGGCGTCCATGCGACCGGCCGTGGTCGGGCCGAAGGACCCGGACGCATAGCCCTCCGGCGTTTTGGCCGGGCCGGCATAGTAGATCGGATGGTTCTTGAAATAGTCGGGCAGGGGGTCTCCTGCTTCCAGATTTTCCCGCAATTTGGCATGCGCCAGATCGCGGGCGACGATCAACGGTCCGTTCAACGACAGCCGGGTCTTGGTCGGATATTGGGTCAGCGTGCCCAGAATGTCCGGCATCGGTTGATTGAGGTCGATCTCAACCACCTCCCCGGACAGCGCTTCCATGTCGACATCGGGCAGGTATTTGGCCGGATTGGTCTCCAGTTCTTCCAGGAATATCCCGTCGCGGGTGATCTTACCGAGGGCCTGGCGGTCCGCCGAGCAGGACACCCCGATGCCGATGGGCAGCGAGGCACCATGGCGCGGCAGCCGGATGACGCGCACGTCATGGCAGAAATACTTGCCGCCGAATTGGGCCCCGATGCCCATTTGACGGGTCAGTTCGTGGACGGCGGCTTCCATCTCTAGATCGCGAAACGCTCGGCCGTCGGGCGATCCTTCAGTCGGCAGGCTGTCCAGATATTTGGTGGATGCCAGTTTGACGGTCTTCAGGTTGGATTCCGCCGACGTTCCACCGATCACCACGGCCAGGTGATAGGGCGGGCAGGCCGCCGTGCCCAGCGTCTTGATCTTCTCATCAAGAAACGCCATCAGCCGGTCGCGGGTTAAGAGCGAAGGCGTGCCCTGGTAAAGGAAGGTCTTGTTGGCCGAGCCGCCGCCTTTGGCGATGAACAGGAATTTGTAGGCGTCGTCACCGGCGCTGTAGATATCGATCTGCGCCGGCAGATTGTTCGCCGTATTTTTTTCCTCAAACATGCTCAGGGGCGCCAATTGGCTGTAGCGCAGGTTCTTGATCTCGTAGGCGTCGCGGGCGCCATCGCTCAGCGCCGCCTCGTCGGAGCCGTCGGTCCAGACCAGGCGCCCTTTCTTGGCCACTACGATCGCGGTGCCTGTATCCTGGCACATCGGCAGCACGCCGCCGGCCGAGATATTGGCGTTTTTTAGCAGATCATGGGCGACGAATTTATCGTTCGGCGTCGCCTCCGGATCATCGAGAATGGCCCGCAATTGCGCCAGATGCGCCGGCCGCAAAAAGTGATTGATATCCATGAAGGCCTGGCTAGCCAGCAGCCGCAGTGCCTCCGGTTCGACCACCAGCACCGCCTCGCCGCGAAAGCGGTCGACGGACACGTGATCGGCGCTAAGCAGCCTGTACGGCGTGGTATCCTCTCCAAGGGGAAACGGGTCGGCATAGGCGGTCATGATCGGTCCAGTCTTCCAAGTGATTGAGCACGGAACGCGCACTGTCGTTCTACGCGCTTAAGCCGCCCCGGCCAAGATCAACCTGCATTGCGCGATCAATCCCCAGGCGCCTATTGAATTTAACGCAAAACCAATCATTATGAACTGCCGGCGAGGTCGGTCCATAGACCCGGAAGACGGTTTGCGATAGTCTCCCCCGCGGCGAGTTGTCCCTGCGGGTACAGTCCGCCAATGAAAAGACGAGGTTATGCAGATGACAGGAAGTTGGGAGGCGGCGCGCCCGGTATCGGTTCTGGTCGTTGAAGACGATGAACAGGATTTGATGCTGATCGAGCGGGCATTTCGGCGCGCGAATATCCCGGTCTATGTGCGGGCAGTGCGCGACGGCGGCGAGGCGCAGGGCATCATCGATCGTGGTCAGGAAACGGACAATCGACTGCCGGACCTGATCTTCCTGGATCTCAATCTGCCGACTGTCGACGGCCGTGACATCCTCAAGAGCATGCGCTCCCAGGACACCTTGTCCTCGATCCCCATCGTGGTCCTGACCGGCGTACTCGACGAAAATGCCGTTGCCTATTCCGAAACCTATGACGACGTGTTGTATTTCGAGAAGCCCGGCGATCTGGAAACCATGACGCACATCGTCAACCAGGCAGTCCGCGCCCTGACGTCCGGGTCATCGCGGCTGAGCGCTTAAGTCCTTTTCCCTTGGTATTATCTATCGCCTAGCCGGTTTTCACCTGTCGGTCGACAATAATCGCGTCGGACGGGATCATGACTTCGAATTCGGCGCCGTGTCCGTAATTGGATTTTGCCGTTAACGTCCATCCATGGCGTTCGGCGACCCGCGCGCAGACCGCCAGGCCGATGCCCGAACCCGGGCTGTCTGCATGACGATGCAGCCGTTTGAACGGCTCGAATATCTGGTTCGCATATTCCGCGCTGAAGCCGATGCCGTTATCGGCGACCGACAATATGACGCCTTTGGTTGCCGGGTCGTCCTTGATGGTCACGGTGACGACGGGGTCACGCTCCGCATGGCGGTATTGCACCGCATTGGCCACCAGATTGGTGATCAGAAGCCGAATTTGATCGGCATCGGCAAGAAGGGTGAGTGGCTGCAACTCGAGACGGATTTCAGCACCGGCCGCACGCTCCTGTTGGCCGAGCGTGTCCACCGTTTTTGTAATGATCGACCGCAGGTCGGATTGTTCGAGCTTCAGCGGCCGGTTGGCGACCCGCGAATATGCCAACAGGCCGCGGATCAACTGGCTTCCGCGGGCGGCTGAATCGGTAATCACGTCCACCGCATAGTCCCGCTCCGAGGGATCATCGTCGCGCACCGCCTCTTGCAGGATCTCGGCAAACGAGCGGATCTTGCGCATCGGTTCCTGCAGGTCGTGAGACGCCACATAGGCGAATTTCTGCAGGTCCTCATTGGCCCGCTTCAAATGTGCGTTCACCGTTTGCAGGTCCTTCTGCTGTTGCAGCAGATCGGTGATGTCGGATGAGACGATCAGGAGCCGCCGGTCCCCGGTGGTTTCGTCCATATAGGGTATCTTGTCCGTGCTCAACCACCGTCTGTCGCCACTTTTCAGGGCAACATGCTCGATGATGCCGCGCTTCGGTTTGTTGCCGCGCAACACTTCCTTGTCATCGGCGAAAATCCGGTCGGCAATTTCCGGCAATTGATCGAAGGCGGATCCGCCTTCGGCGTCTTCGACACTCATACCCAGGGATTCGGCGGCCTTTTTGTTCATGCGCAGGTGATTGTTTTTGTCGTCCTTGAACCATACCAGGGCCGGCAGGGAATCGAAGATGAACCGCAATTCGCGGTTCTGCAGGTCAAGAGAACACAAGGTGTTGTTGCGCTCGATCTCGAACCCCGCCCAACGTGCGATCAGCCGCATGAATGTCGTTTCGTCCGGGCGGAATGGGTCGGCGCGCGGCTCCATGCCACCAAATGACACGGCGCCGTGGAACTCACCGTTCACATAGATCGGTGCACCGATATAGCTTTCAAATTCCAGGCGGAATCGGTTTCGGACATCATCGGGTACCGCGCTTTGCGATAGTCGGTCGAAGGCGATAACCGAATAATCGGCCTGCGACATGTGGAAACCGGTATCGCCGATCAATTGCGTAATTGCGGCTTCGTCCGGGGTCTGCGCCGAACTTGCATGCTCGACGATCCACTTTCCGCCCTGCAGCCGGCCGATAAATCCGTGTGGCAGCCCAAAAAACCGGCGGCCGGCCTCCAACAATTCATCGAGCCGTTGATCGAAGGTGTGGCTGGTATCGCGCCCGAGATCCAGCAGGGTTTCCAGTGACGATTGGTATTGTTTTAGCTGCGTTATGTCGCGGCCAACCGAATGAATCTCGATTAAATTGCCGTCATCGTCGAAATTGGCCTGTTCGTACCAATGCAGCGTGATTTCCCGCATGGTTGGCGACAAGTAGGACAGATAGTAGGTGACGCGCGGATTTTCCGGGGTCAATCGGGCCAGGTTTTCTGCGACAAATCGGCTATCGGCGTCGCTCAGAATATCCAGAAATCTCTTGCCGATCAGGTCCTGTTTGCTCATTCCGTGAAGCTGTGCATAGGCCCGGTTGACATAGATCAGCGTCGTATCCGGCTTGCATCGGCAAATCAGGTCTGGAAGGGAATCGATAAACTCGTCGGATAGGTAGCCCACAATCCGAATCCGTATTAGTCACAATGGTAATATTGACAATATAGTCGCAGATCTCGGTTTTGCGAGATGAATTCTCCCAACCGGTAAATAGCGCCTAAATTTCGACCCGTCGGTCGCTGATCTTTGTCCCCCATTTTCCCCTATCCTTCCGGAATGACGACACTGAATTTCGAGCCTGCTCCGAGCGCGCTGTCGATCGCCATGGTCCAGCCGTGTTGCTCCGCGATGCGCGCGCAAATGGCAAGGCCAAGGCCGGTTCCGGGATAGTCCTCCCGTGTGTGCAGGCGCTTGAACGGTTCGAAGATTTGCTGGTGATAGGCCGGATCCACGCCGATCCCGTTATCGGTCACGGAAAGCACGATTGCGTCGTCGGCCACCTCCGTCCTCACCCGCACCGCCGGCTCCCCCTCGGCCGGCCCGTACTTGATGGCGTTCGACAATAAATTGGTGATCAATTGCCCCAAGCGCAGCGGATCGGCTTCGACCTGGATGTTGGCGACCTCGTTTTTGATCCCTATCCCGCGCTCCGCGATCATCACCGAAAGATCCTCGATCGCCGAAAGCGTGATTTCCGCCAGATCCACCGTTTCGATATCGAGTTCACGGTTTGAAGTGCGCGAATAGGCGAGGAGATCGGACACCAATTGCCGGCCCCGCTGCGCCGCCTCGCTGATGACTTTCAGGGCGTAATCGATGTCTTCCGTGTCGTTTTCCCGGATCGATTCCGCCAGCAAGTCGGAAAAGGCCATGATCTTGCGCAGCGGCTCGTTCAGGTCGTGAGAGGCCGCATAGGTGAATTGATTGAGACGCTCATTGGCCTCTTCGAGTTGCCGGTTTTTTTCCTCCAGGTCGGCCCGTGCCCGATTGCGCTCGGTGACATCGGCGACCACCGATAGGCCGCGTTCGCCCTCGGAGGTACGATAAAGAATGGTGGAGACTTCCGTCTCGATCTCCCGCCCATCCTTGGCGCGAAACACCACCGGTGCGTTATTGATGTATCCCTGGCGCCAGAATTTCGGGACATGGTGCTCAGCGGCGTCCCGTTCCGACTGCTCGGTCAGGAACCGGGTCGGTTTTTGGCCGATCACCTCCTCGCGGTCATAGCCGAATGTCTCCAGCCAGCGATTGCTGACATCCAGAATATGCCGGTCGCGGTCGAGCACCTGCGTAATGGCCGGCGTTTCCCGATACAGGATCTCGAAATTGGTGCGTTCTTTTTCCAGTTCCGTATTGAGGTCCCAAAGCCGAACCCGCGACTCGTATTCCCGGGTGATGTCGACCGCCGTCAGCACGACATCCTTGTCGAGCGGGTTTAATGTCAACGAGTAGACGGCCCTGGGCTGACCGGCGGTGCGCTCGTGCACATAGTCCAACGGTTTGCTATTTGCCGCCGCCCGAATGAACAGGTCCACGAGGCCGCCGCTCCAAAGATCGGGCATGACTTTGCTGAGCGGTTGACCGATCAATTCGTCCCGCTCGATTTCGGCGATTTCGCACATCGCCGTATTGGCCTCCAAAACCGTAAAATCCACCACCTCTTCCGATGCATTGCGCATCGGGGACAGCCGCGCGATACCGTTGCGCGCGGCGTCGAATATGCCTTGAACGAATGCCAGTTTGTCTTCCAGGGCGCGGCGCAGCCGGTTGAGTTCGGAAATGTCCGTCGAGATCCCGCCGATGGCGATCAGATCGCCATCTTCCGACCGGATGGGAAATTTCTGTACCAGAAATTCCGACGTTTCGCCGTTTTCCCGGCGTACCACCTGCTGCGTACTGGGACTGCCGGAGCGGCGCACCGTCTTGTCGGTATCGACGAATTCGGCCGCCAGGTCGGCCCCGACCAGGTCGAAATCCGTCAAGGATTGGATTTCGCCGTAAGGGACGCCAAGATAGTCGAACCACGCCCGGCTGGCGAAAATGTACCGGCTATCGAGATCCTTGGCCCAAATCTGCAGGCCGGAGGATTCGATGATGTCGCGGTAGATTTTGGCCAGCTTGATGGCTTTCATTAAAGACCGGTATCCGACGTCTTTTTGTTCTATCCGACCATGCGTCCCGCTATGGCGTTTCAAACCGGCCGGACGTCCCGCAGGCCCGGTGGTTTCGCGGAACGTCCCGTGTCAGTCGGACATTCCAGTAGTTCAGCAAATAAGCAAAACTACATATATTTAACTTGATAGTCAAAAAACATCAAGTTGGTATTATTGCTGGAAATACAATTATTTAGAGCGGTTCGATCATCTTGTCCGTCGCCGTCTTCGCTCTGGGCTGCCGGCTGATTCCGGCTTGGGGATGTCAACGATTCGGCGAAGGTTGTCGAACGGGTCGACCTTATTGGGGAACGCCATGGCGTCGACAAAATGGCTCTGAAACCCGGCCTCCGTGGCCGTCTCGATCTTTTCGATGTCGCGAACGACGGTTTCGATCTCCCGACGATGGCCGCGATTGAGCAAGGCCATGCGGGCGCCGGTTCCGGCCGCATTGCCGACCGCCCGCACGGATTCTAGATCGCAATCCGGGATCAGCCCCAGAACCATTGCGTATTTGGGGTCGATATAACTGCCGAAGGCGCCGGCGAGCTTGATCCGGTCCACGGCACCGACGGAAAGCCGATCCATCAGCAGTTTGACGCCGGCATAAAGTGCGGCCTTGGCAAGCTGGATCGCCCGGACATCGTTCTGCGTCACCCGGATATCCACGTCGCCGTCCCATAGGAGATAGGAAAAGGTCCGTCCGTCAGCAACGATCCGCCGGGTCCGCGCAGCCATCTGGCCGTTGACGACCCCGTCTGCTGTGACCAGGCCGTTGAGGAACATTTCCGCGATCACTTCGATGATCCCCGAGCCGCACAGGCCCGTCACGCCGACTTTCTGGCTTTCTTCGGCAAAGGCCGGGTCGTCCGACCAGATATCCACGCCGATGATCTTGATGCGCGGTTCCAATGTGTCGGGATCAATGCGCACCCGTTCAATGGCGCCGGGCGCCGCCCGCTGGCCGCAGGAGATTTCCGCGCCCTCAAAGGCCGGGCCGGTCGGTGAACTCGCTGCCAGTAATCGGTCTTTGTTGCCCAGCAGGATTTCCGCATTAGTCCCCACATCAACCACCAGCGTGATGTCGTCGCCGCGATGGGGTCCTTCGGCAAGCGCGACTGCCGCCGCGTCCGCGCCCACATGTCCGGCGATACACGGCAGGACATAGACGCGGCCGCATTCGTGGATACCCAGATCGAGATCCCGGGCCGCGAAATTCTGCGCGGCGGACACCGCCAAAGAGAAGGGGGCGCCGCCGAGTTCCCGCGGATCGATGCCCAAGAACAGGTGATGCATGACCGGATTGCCGACAAACACCGCTTCGATGATTTCGGAACGCTCCACCGACGCTTCCGCCGCGACCTTGCCGATCAGCGTTTCCACCGCCTCGCGGACCGCCCGGGTCAGCGCCGTGCGGCCGTCCGGATTCATCATCACGTAGGAAACCCGCGACATCAGGTCTTCGCCGAAGCGGATCTGCGGATTGGTGGTTCCGGCGGACGCCACGATGCGCCCGCTCATCAGGTCGCTGAGATGGGCGGCAATCGTGGTGGAGCCGATATCGACGGCCAGTCCGAACAGGCGGTCGCGGAATCCGGGCCAAAGCGCAACGATTTTCGGCGTGCCGCGATCGTGGTGAATGGCCGCGGTCACCGCGAAATCGCCCTCCCGCAAAATGCGCTGAATGCGCGGCAGTAAACGGACATCGCAAGTGACGTCCTCAAACGCCCATTCGCGGCGCAAGGCGGCGAACAGGCGGTCCGTATCGCCGAGCGGCCGGTTGATGTCCGGCGGCTCCACTTCGACGTAGCACAGCCGGGTCGCGGGATCGCGCGCGATACGCCGGGTTTCGGCCCGTTTGCGCACGACTTGACGGTTGACCTGCACATCCTGCGGCACGTCGATGACCAGATCGCCGGCGATCAGCGCCGAACACGACAGGCGCCGATCTTCAGCCAGGTTGCGCTTTTGTGTATAGCGCTGTTCGGTGGCGGAGAATTCGGATAGATGCGTCCGGTCGCTGGTTATGCCGTGTTTGGCGAAGGATCCTTCGGCCACGGATATCTGGCAACGTCCGCACAGACCCCGTCCGCCACACACCGATTCGATATAGACCCCCAAAGACCGGGCGGCATCGAGCACCGGCGTTCCAGGCTTGAAACGGCCGCGCTTGCCGCTTGGCATGAACAGAACGAGAGGGTCATCCGGGGACTGCGACCGGTCGGCCATGGCTGCTTCACGCCACGCTGCGGCGCCGCCTTTCGCGACGTCCTCGCCGGCCAGCGCCGGCTTCACCGCCATCGCCCGCATCCGCCGGCCGATTGGCCTTCAGCCAGGCCATGCAATCGGGATCGAAGCCGTTCAGCACATTGGCCGCGAGGATGGCGTCGGTTTCTTCCTTGTGCAGCGGATTCATGATCGCCGATGTCATTCCGGCAGCGGCAGCCATGGACAGGAAATGCGCATTCATGGCGTGACGGTTCGGCAGCCCGAAGCTGATATTCGAGGCGCCGCAGGTCGTATTGACCTTCAAATCCTCCCGCAACCGGCGGATCAGCCGAAAGGCCTGGCGGCCGGCATCGTTCAAGGCGCCGACCGGCATGACCAGCGGATCGACGACGACCCGATCGGCCGATATTCCGAAATCGGCAGCCCGCTCGACGATTTTCTTGGCGACGGCGAACCGCACATCCGGATCCGGCGAGATGCCTGTCTCATCGTTGGAAATGGCGACCACCGCCGCCTCATGTTTCTTGACCAGCGGCAGCACCCGGTCCAGGGATTCCTCCTCGCCGGTCACCGAATTGACCAGCGCGCGGCCCTGATAGACCGATAGGCCGGATTCCAGGGCCTCGATGATTGAAGAATCGATCGACAGCGGTACATCGACCAGCGACTGCACCAGTTGAATGCATTCCGCCAGGATCCGCGGTTCGTCGGCGAGCGGTATCCCCGCATTCACGTCCAGCATCATGGCGCCCGCGGCAACCTGTGCCAGGGCATCGGCCTCCACCTGAGAATAGTCGCCGTCGCGCATGGCTTCGGCAAGCTTCTTGCGGCCGGTCGGATTGATGCGTTCGCCGATAATGCAAAACGGCTGGTCAAATCCGATGGCGAGTTCCTTGCTCGCCGAGCTGACGATCGTACGGGTCATGGCTGATCTTTCTAGGAGTCCACACTTTCGTGGAGCGATGATTGCGGTTGAAACCAGTTGCCGCGTTCGGTCAGCCAGGCGCTGGCTTGGCGCACGCCGCCGAACGGATAGACATGGAGTTGCTCTATCGACGAGCCCGAATTTTCGGAAACATGCCTTTCCAGGGGATCGGCGACGGTATCGGGCGAATATCTCATCGCCAGCGTGGTCAGGGCGGACGCACGCTTGGTGAGAAAACCCATCGAGGCGCCGACGCCGCACATAGCGGCATATTTCAGCAATGTGGTGATCTTGGCCGGCCCGGCGATCCCCATATGGACGGGCAGGGCATTACCGATCGCATGCAGGCCCTCGGCCCATGCGATCATGCTTTCCGCGTCGAAGCCGAACTGGGTGACGATATAGAAGTCCGCATCGCTGCGGTCGGCAAACCGGTTCTTGGCTTGCAGGGCCTTCGTGATGTCGGCGTCGGTGATATCCGGACTGCCTTCCGGATGGCCGGCGACACCGATGCGCCGAAACCCGTGGCGATCGAATATACCGGTCTCCAATATGTCCATGCTCGACGCGTAGGGACCTTGCTGGCGGTTTGGCGACCCGGCAATCAACAGCGCTTCCCGGACGCCGGCCTCGTCGGCCAGCCGCCCGATCCGGGTGAACAGGTCCTGCTCGCTTGTCAGGCGCCGCGCCGGAATATGGGGAACTGCGATACAGCCCTGGTCGGCGATCGTGCGTGCCGCCGACAGCAATCGGTCGAACGGATCGGTGCCCACATCTGTGATGTAAATCCGTGTCCCGGCAGGGACCAGGGCGGCAATACCGTCGCTGTCCAGCATTTGCTTCGGCGTGATCTCAATGGAAGCCGGCAGCCGGAATTCACCGGCACTGCTAGTGTGCGACAATCGCGAGCTACGTCCCATCAGGCTCAAATCCCTCGGTTTCGATCAAACGTCCCAACCGCTCATTCGTATAATCGTGTTCCAGTCTTGCGGCGATGGCATCGGCTTCCTGCTCCAGATCGTCGCCGCACGGTTCCGGTTCGCCGCGCCGCCATTCGGCGAGATAGGCGTCGGTATCGTGGGCCCCGACCGTCATGGCGCATTTATCGATCGCCGCCACGAAACGGCCGGACAATTCACGCTTCACCTTTTTTCGTCCCTGCTGGACGATGATCTGCGCCGGTATATCCCGCCAGGACAAGGTCGTACATGTTGCCATGAGTGTCTCTCCGCGCGACGGATCATGATCGCAGATGGCCGGTCCGGATGCTCCGTCCGCGACTCCCAACAAGAAAATTCCGACGCAGGATACGCGGATTTGACGGAACGATTCCCCCGATCTTGCATTATTTATCTTGATCCGAAAACAGGATAGGGAAAAGCTGTGAAAGACCCGTTGCTTGTTTCAAGTTGCCAAATGCCCTGTTGAGACGGAATTCGGTTTGATGAACGGACTTGATCTTGGAAACCGGCCCCATCATTTCGTTATCGTTTTGATACCGCGATTTTCGATGATTTCCTTTGCCGCGACGCTGGATACGCTGCGGATCGCCAACCGCGCCCAGGATGAGCCGCTATTCACCTGGGAATTGCTCAGTGTGGACGGCGGGCCGGTCGCCTGTTCCAACGGCGTGCCGATCACCGTTGACGGTCCGCTGCATGATCTGGCGCGCCGCGACACGGCGATCGTGTGTTCCAGTTTCGAGGTGGAGCGCCACGAATCGAAGCCGTTGCTGAACTGGCTGCGCCGCCAAGACCGGCTCGGCGTCAATCTCGGTGCCGTCTGCACCGGTACTCACATGCTCGCGGCGGCCGGTCTGATGGAGGGCTATCGAAGCTGCATCCATTGGGAAAGCATCGCCGCATTCCGCGAGCGCTTCACGGATTTGGAGGTGACCGCCATGCTGTTTGAACTCGATCGCAAGCGGTTCACCTGCGCTGGCGGCACTGCGCCGATCGATATGTTGTTGAAGCTGATCGTCGAAGTGGCCGACCGGCCGACGGCCCTGTGGGTCGCCGATAGCCTGGTGCATACGCCACCGCGCGATGCCGACACCCATCAACGCATTCCGTTGCCCGCACGCATCGGCACCCGCCACCCCAAACTGGCCATGTTGGTGGAGACCATGGAGGAGACGCTGGAGGATCCGCTCAGTGTCGCTGAATTGGCGCGCCATGCGGCCATCACGCCGCGCCAGGTAGAGCGCCTGTTCCAGCGCTATATCGGCTATTCACCGAAGAAATATTATCTGGAACTGCGCCTGCACCGGGCCCGGCAATTGCTGATGCAAACCCAGCGGCCGGTCATGGATATCGCCGTGGCCTGCGGTTTTTCCTCAAGTTCGCATTTCGCCCGCTGCTATCGCACCCTGTTCAACCGGTCGCCGCTTGCCGAGCGCAGCCTGGGCGAAATCGAGGATGGGCGGGCGCAAATGAGCCGCAAGCCGGCACCGGCCGTCGAGATCGGTCCGGCCAGCACGCCGGAAGATCAAGCGGATATCGATCTGTTGGCCTGACGCCCGCTTGGACCGGTCCGGCCAAAAAGACCGGACCGGGAGGCTATGTTCGCGGACGGAATGCCCGCCCTTAGACGTTACGTGAGGACAACAAGATTGTCCGCAGACATCCTGCCATTGCGTCCCTCGACAAGTTCATATTCGACCTTCTGCCCCTCGTGAAGAGTAGACAAGCCGGCGCGTTCTACCGCGGATATATGAACGAATGCGTCTTTTGACCCGTCTTCAGGTTCGATAAAGCCATACCCCTTCGTGGGGTTGAACCATTTGACTGATCCGGTGGCCATGATTGGTCCTTTCAAGCGTATCGACGGAACCGGCACTAGGCCGCGTCGTGGTGGTAATAGCGTCGCAGTGTTTCAGGGTAACGTGCCGAAGTGTAGTAACGTTCAGAGTGATACGCCGGAATTTTTTGCAACATGACCGGACAACTCTGGCGGTTCCGGGCCGTTGGGGCAAGAGGAATATGCGCAATCGGCCAAGAAAACCGACCCGGCGGCAATCCGGCCGACGCGCGCGCCGGCCGGTTGACCGATGGTCCGATGATGTGACGCCTCGGCTACATGGATAGCCAGAAGGAGCCGATGTCATTGGCGATTTCGCCGAACGCGTCCTTCAGTTCTTTTGCGTTTTTTGCCTCGTAATAGGTGCTTTCGTCGGTGGCGCATTCTTTCAAAAGGGCTTCGGCTTTCCGGCCGGCATTGAACGCGACGGAATAAATGCGGATATGGCTACCCTTCATGCCCGCGCACAGGCTCCGCGCGCGTTCCTCCGACTGACGGTTGGCAAAGCCTCGCAATTCCGACAGGCCCCGGCCGGATCCTTGGACATAGGCCGTATTGAACTCGCCATCGGTCATGATGACCGCCGCCTTCAGCAACTTCTTGTCGTCCTCGTTGTAGGGATTGGGCAGGCTGTTCGTTGGCCAGATACCGCTCCAATTCGGCGACAGGGTGTACCAACCCCACGCGATCCCCGTATGGCCGGCCGTGTATCCGCCGGTCGTCAGATTCGCGATATCCGACAGCAAGGTTGCTTTGTTCAATATCAGCGGACGGATCCGGTTTCCCGGGCAGTTGGTTGATCCGCCGCCGATCGGCTCGGCCGCCGGGCCCGAATCGGAATATTGTTGTGAACCAACGCGTTCCGTCACGCAGCCGGTGCTAACGCCGTTGGTCACGGTGGTCGCATAGGCGCCGGCGTTGATGCCCTGGCTGTAAGGGACGATGGAGACACGCACTTTCTCGTTGGTCATGTTGTCCGGGATGATCGTTTCCACCAGATCGGCCGCCGCATCCCGCAGGGCGTTAATCCGCCCGGATCTGGCCATCGAGCCGGTGACATCCAGGACCAAGGCGATTTCGATATCGCGGGTGGCAAAGCTGTAGGTCACCTGGGCGTCCAGGGCGACCGGTACCTCCTTGATCCCGGCGATTTGCATAAAGACAGTCGGAACGACCGCGGACGCCGCGACGTAGACGTCGGTATTCTTTTTCCGGTATTTGATCGTCAGTTTATCGACCCGAGCCAGATCAACCGGAATGGTCCTTATATTCATGTCGAAAAACGCCTGGGCGCGGGCCTTGGCTTCCTGCTTTTTGATCCGACCGTCCCTGAGATCCCGGGCAACCGAAATCACCGCGGCGTCCAATGCGCCGGCCAAGTGGCTCTTGACCTGATAGGCGCGGGCGAAGTCGACGGCCGTACCTGCGGACAGGGCCAAGGCAACAAACGTAAATGCCGAAAGCATGATAACGCTGCCTGATCTATCAGCCGCGAGTTTTCCAGCCAGCCCGAAGAACGGTCCGGCAACGATCGCCCTGGTTTTCTTGACAATCCTGCCCATGGTTTCGACTTCTCCTGTTGCTTTTATACCTTTAATTCGTATAAATGCGAACAGGTAAAATACGTATTAATAAGCAGCGGCAGGGTCTATTGCCTTGCAACAAAGTAAAACAATTTGATACGATAAATTACTTATAGTTGGTAATGAGATACGTAGTTGATAATTGCTTAACGTAACATAAAATTCTCGAATGATCTTGCTATGTCAGGCGGATCAGAAAGGCGGGTTTTCCGACCGAACGTCTTGCGACACTGGTGCGTTTTTGACGGTCATTGAGCGGTGCCGCTGGACCGGGGCGATCATACAAAATCGTCGGCCGACCCGTTATTTTGGCGGGGTTTTTGAAAAAACCGCCGGATGTCGCGATCGACATCCGGCGGCAGATGCAACCGTCGGTGCGGCCGTGTTGATTTTACCACGGCTTCTTCAATTGCGTCCCGCCGGCTGACGTTGCGGGATCCAAAATTCCATTGGGAGACACGACTGCAGCTCCCGAGCGCCCTCATTTGGAGAGCCAGAACGTGCCGATATCCGACGCAATACCCTTGAAGGCATTCCTCAACTCACCGGCGTTCTCAGCTTTAAAATAGGTCGCTTCGCTGGTTGCGCAATCCCTCAATAGGGCTTCCGCGCTGCTGCCCGCCTGGAACGCCACCGAGTAGACGCGGATCTTTTGCGCCTTGATCTGGTTACACAGGGCCCGCGCCCGGGTTTCCGCCTCATAATTGGCGGTTCCTTTCTTTTCCGTCAGTCCGGACCCGCTGGACCCGCTGACATAGGCGGTGTTGAACTCGCCATCCGTCATAATGACGGCTACTTTCATAAGTTCGTCATCCTCACTATCCGGGTAGGGCTCCGGGGCACTGTTGGTCGGCCACACATCCGTCCAGTTCGGCGACAAAGTGTACCAACCCCAAGCGATGCCTGTATGGCCGGCCGTATAGCCGCCGGTGGTCAAGTTTTGGATGTGGTCGATCAGGGTCGTCTTGTTCTTGATCAGCGGCCGAATTCTGTTGCTCGGGCATCCGGTCGACCCGTTGCCGATCGCTTCAGCCGTGTAGGAGGCATCGGTAAATTGCTCGCCGCCTATCCGCTCCGTGGCGCAGGACGTGCTGGCCCCACCGGTCACTGTTTCGGCATAGGTCCCGGCATTGACGCCCTGGCTGTAGGGTACGATAGCAATGCGTACCTTTTCGTTTTTGCTCTCGTCGGGGATCAGCGATTCCACAAGATCCGTCGCGGCATCGCGCAGGGCGTCAATGCGTCCGTTGTTGCCCATCGATCCGGTTACGTCGAGGACCATCGCGATTTCCACCTGCCGAATATCGAAACTGTAGGTAACCTCTGCCTTCAAGGCTAAGGGCACCACATCGATTCCGCCAAGCCTCATGAATACGGTTGGCACGGAGGCGGAAGCGGCGACATAAATTTCCGTGTCGTTTTCCTGATACCGGATCGTCAACTGGTCCACTTGCGCGTCGTCAGCGGTGATTGTTTTAGTGTTGAGGTCGAAGAAGGCCTGGGCCCGCGCTTTCGCATCGGCTTTCTTGATGCGGCCATCTCTCAAGTCGCGCGCGACCGAAATCACCGCGGCATCCAGGGCGCCCGCCAGATGGGTTTTCACTTGATAGGCCCGGGCGTAGTCGACGGCCGCGCCCGCGCAAAGAATCAGGGCTACGAGCATGACTGCGGTGACCACGGCCACATTGGCGGAACGATCGCCGGCAAATCTTTTGGCCTGACGCTTGATCGAATCGGCAAGGGCAGACCGTGATATTCCAATAATTCGGCACATTTTCACGAATTCTCCTGACGCCATGAAACTGTAACCTAGATAATATATGCTCCAGCATATGAAATAACACTTAATATCGAAGATTGTAATTTCATGCACACAATTATCGTAAATGGAGAATTTAAGTAATACCCCATAAATTCAATATGCGGCTATACATTTAATTAACTAATCACTTACGGCGCCGAGCGAATTTTACACAAATGAAGACTTTACATAGATTTACATAGATGGGATCTTGGTGATCCGAGTATCTCCGGGTGCTCATAGATTGGTGTTAGGGCACGATTAACCGAGTTCCGGATGACCGACCATGCTCAACAGGCCCTAAGGCCTTGGAAGGCGAATATCCGCTGTCCGGCGGATATCGGCGTCCACGTCCGGCGGCAAATATGACGGTCGGTGTTCGGCGAGGATTTGCTTGCGCCGGCTGATCGCCCGGTCGATCAGGTCCTGCCGACCCGCTTCGTCCCATTCCTTGGGACTGGAGCGATCGCCGAGATCCGGATAGACATATTCGGTCTGCATGACCGACAGCGTTTGCTCATCGCCGAGGAAATGGCCCGGTCCGTCCAGGCACACCCGGGCAATGGAGTCCAGCGACAGGGTTTCGTCGGTCACCTCGATGCCGCGCACCGCGCGCATGACGGCGCCCAAACCGTCATTGTCGATCACCAGGCTGTCGAGCGAGAAACCGAGCAGGGATCCGTACATGCCGGCGGATTCGTATATGATATTGACCCCGGCAAGCCCGGCCATCGCGGCCGTCATACCCCGTTCGAGCCCGGCCTGTAGATCGAGCATCTTGGAATCGGTCATGCCCGCCGGCGCCCCGCCGGGAATGCCGTAAAAATGCGCCATCTGTCCGCAAGCCGCCGTCAACAGGCCCTGTTCCGCCGAGCCACCGGACATGGCCCCGGTGCGCAGATCCGATACGAACGGCCAGGCGCCGAACACCGCCGGATGGCCCGCTGCCAGGGCATTGACATAGACGAGACCCGCCAGCACTTCCGCCGTCGCCAGCGCCACCGACCCGGCAAGCGGCGCCGGAGATGTCGCGCCTGCCTGGCCGGCCGACAACAACAGCACCGGAATACCGGCTCGCACCGCCGTCTCCATGGCCGAGCAGGCATCCTCGGCGAATTTCAGCGGTGGCACCACGAAACAACACGAGGCACTCACGAAGGGCCGGGCCCGCCACCGCGCTTCGCCGCCGGCCGCGGCATGCAGCATCGGTATGGTGGCACGCACGCTCTCACCGTCGGTGAAGGACGTGCCGTAATGCTTGCCCGTGGCAACCAGGCCCACATAGGCGGTGTTCACGTCCAGCGTGAGCGGTTCGATCAGATCGCGTGCGACCAGCGGCCGCTGAATGAGATGGATGTTTTCCAGGGCGTCGGCGAGACACACGGCGTCATAAAGATCGGCGAGTGTGGAGGGCCGGTACTGGCGGTCGATCGGGTCGACGGCATTGACCGCCGCGCCGGCAGTGGCGAAGTACACGTTGTGGCCAACCGGATGCACATCCTTGTCCGGGGACTTGCCGAAAAGTCTGAAATCTTTGGCGGCACCGGCAAGTGTGTCCTCGACCAGCGATCTGGGAAACCGTATCCGACCGTCCTCACCGGCAATCGCGCCGGCACCGGTCAGGATCTCCCGGGTGTTTGCCGGAGCCGCGCCATAGCCGACGGTGCCCAGGATTTCCAGGGCCGTTTCGTGGATATTTTCAATGGCCTCACCCGATAGGGGCCGAAAGGTTCCGCCCGGCAGACCGGGGCGGATCGCGCCGAGCGATGTGGCGGTCTGTTGGGCCCGGCTCGTCCGGCGCGCATCCCGGCCGCGTCGCTTCGGAGCATCCGTATCCGCAGGCCGATCGGTTTGAAACATCGGCGATCCCTCCCACGATTTCCCGCCCGCCTTATCTGGGATATGGCGCGGCATATCGGGAATTTCGTACCGAATGAGGGTCGCAGTCGGCCGCCGGTCATGGCAGCCGGAAGCCGACCGCTCGATCGGCAAAACCGACCGGCCGGTATACATCAAGCAAAGGGGGTCTCGCTGGGTCGTGATCATGGCGGCCGCGAGGCCGCCGGGCATCGCAGTTGGCGATACTCTAATTGTCGAATTTATGGCCGCGTTTTTCCAGTTCGTCGCGCACCTTGTTGATCATCTCAACAGATATGACGTCGCTCCATTGCTTGGAGGCGCCGACGCTCAATGCCGCGATCTCTGCCGATTTTTCCGCCAGTTTCTTGCCGATCTCTGATTCATAGAATTCCGAGATCGTGTTGAGTTCCTCGATGGAGAACCGCCGCGCCCAAATCTCACGGATCACCTTGTCCAGTTCCGGGCGGCGGTTGGCCAGGTTCAGGGCGACCTTTTCGGTGGCTTCCGTGATGTCCTGGGTGATCGCCGGATTGGATTGGATAAAGGTGGTCTGCACCCGCTCCGCCATGATCGCCAAAAGGGCGTCAAACTGATCTGCGGATTTTGAGGCCAGTACCGCGCGTTTGGCGGCATTCATATGGTCGGCGGCGATTTCCTCCTGGGCCGCGACCGGCATGGCAAGCAACGCGCCAAGAACCATCGCGCCGAACATACCGGCCATAAATGTGCGAAATCGGGTTGTCATATTTTTGTCCATTCCTGGTGTGTCGCCTGCGCAAACCTATACCGGAAGGCCAGTAAAGGCGAATAATGGTGCAATCGTGGTGAACGCGCGCCGGCGACAATCCACTAGTCCAAGCGTTCGATTTTCTTAACTCCGGTTTCCGTCGCAATGACGGCCATGGTCGCCAGACCGATAAACAGTCCGTGTTCGACGACGCCAGCGACCGATGCCAACCGGCGCGCAAGTGCCTCAGGATCGGTAATCGCCGGCAATGATGCATCGATGATCAAATGACCGCCATCGGTGACGAACGGAATGCCGTCGGCGCGCTTGCGTACATCAAGATCGCCCTGAAGCGCAAGATCGGCGATCACCGTCTCGATTGCTCGCAAGGTCGGCGTGACCCCGAACGGGATGACCTCGATCGGCAGCGGAAAGGCGCCAAGCGTCTCCACCAGTTTCGACCCATCGGCAATGACGATCATCCGGTCCGATGCCGAGGCGACGATCTTTTCGCGCAGTAAGGCACCGCCGCCGCCCTTGATCAGCCGGAGGTCCGGATCGATCTCGTCGGCGCCGTCAACGGTCAGATCGAGATGCGGATCGTCATCCAGATTGGTCAGCCGGATGCCCAGCCGTTCGGCCAGCGCTCCGGTGCGGTCCGACGTCGGCACGCCGATGACATCGAGGCCCTTGGCCACCCGCTCGCCGAGCAGCGTGACGAAGGCTTCCGCCGTGGAGCCGGTGCCGAGCCCCAACTTCATGCCCGGTTCGATATGTTCCAGCGCTGCCGCCGCCGCAGCGTGCTTCAGGTCGTCACTCATGGCCGGTTACTGATCCAAGCCGCCCATCAGCATGTATTTGATCTCCACGAACTCCTCCACTCCGTGCAGCGAGCCTTCACGGCCGATCCCCGATTCCTTCACCCCGCCGAACGGCGCCACCTCGGTGGAAATCAGCCCGGTATTGATGCCCACCATGCCGTAATCGAGTGCTTCGGCGACCCGCCAGACGCGCCCGATATCGCGGGAGAAGAAATATGCGGCAAGACCGAATTCGGTATCGTTGGCCATCTCCACCACATCGTTTTCGTCCGTGAATCGATAAAGCGGCGCCACCGGGCCGAATGTCTCTTCCCGGGTGATCAGCATCTTGGTCGTCGCGCCCTTCAGCACCGTCGGCTGGAAGAAGCTGCCACCCAATTCATGGCGGGCGCCGCCGACCACCACTTCGGCGCCATTGGCGACGGCGTCGGCGATATGTTCTTCCACCTTTTCAACGGCGGCCATGTTGATCAACGGCCCCTGGGCCACGCCGACCTCGACACCATTACCCACATTCAAGGCCATTACCGCACTGGCGAGTTTTTCCGCGAAAGCGTCATAGACCCCGTCCTGCACGTAGATCCGGTTGGCGCAGACACAGGTCTGGCCCATATTGCGGTACTTGGAGATCATTGCCCCGTCCACGGCGGCGTCCAGATCCGCATCGTCAAACACGATCAACGGCGCGTTGCCGCCAAGCTCCAGGCCGACCTTCTTTACGGTCTGCGCCGACTGGCTCATCAGGATCTTGCCGATTTCGGTGGAACCGGTGAAGGTCAATCCCCGCACATCCGGATTGGACGTCAATTCGCCACCAATCGCCGAGGCCTGACCGGTAATGATGTTCAAGACGCCCGCCGGGATGCCCGCCTGATCGGCAAGTTCAGCAAGCGCCAGCGCCGTCAGCGGCGTCTCGGTGGCCGGCTTACAGACGACGGTACAGCCGGCAGCGAGCGCCGGGCCCACCTTGCGGGTGATCATGGCCGCGGGGAAATTCCACGGCGTGATCGCCGCCACCACCCCGATCGGCTGGCGGATGCACACGATCCGCGCGTCTTCGCGATGGCTGGGGATCGTTTCCCCATAAATGCGTTTGGCTTCCTCAGCGTAGAACTCGACGAACGAGGCTGCATAGACCACTTCGCCCTGCGCTTCCGCCAGCGGCTTGCCCTGTTCCGACGTCATGATCAGGGCCAGGTC
Source organism: Rhodobiaceae bacterium (assembly GCA_965224185.1). Taxonomy (GTDB): domain Bacteria; phylum Pseudomonadota; class Alphaproteobacteria; order Rhizobiales. The sequence continues at coordinate 5,068,526 of OZ245042.1, forward strand.
TTCCTGGTTTTCGATCATCAGGTCGAACCAGCGCCGCAACAGGGCGGAGCGCTCCTTGGCGGTGCGCTTCGCCCAGGCCGGAAATGCCGCCTTCGCCGCCTCCACGGCGGTCCTGGTTTCCTCGGCGCCAAATCTGGGGACGGAGGCCAGGGTCTCGCCGGTCGCCGGATTGGTGACCGGAATATCGGGGGTGCCCACCCATTCGCCATTGACGAAGCAGGCCGATCGCAGCAGTGACGGATTGGAAATTTCCATTATTGGCTCTCCGCATAGACTGATTTCGACCCCCACATGCGCCAAACCTTAACCCGCGTCAACTACCCCTTTGCGGCAAACCCCGCCGATCGGGCAGGGCGGGTGGATCGGTGGCGCTGGATCCGGTCCGGTTTTCGCAATGGATGCCGGTAGTTGCAATTATCGGCGAACCCCGCTAGTGGATTGAATCAGACATATGGTACCCCTACGACAGCGTCCAAGGCCCACCGGCTACGTTGACCGATGCTTGGGATGACCGGCATCACCGCACATCGGTCGCCTTGCCGGATGGACCTTGGACGCTGTCGTAGGGGTACCATATGTCTGATTCAATCCACTAGGGCCGGGGGCACGGAAGTCTAGCGTTGGCGGGGAGGCCGCTTAATGACCACATCCAATCTTCTGGTGTTCGATCTGGATGGGACGCTGATCGACACCATTGAGGACCTGCTCGCCGCATTGAACCATGTACTGGTGCAGGAAGGCTGTCGGCCGGTCTCCGCCAATGCGGTCCGGTCCATGATCGGCGGCGGCGCGCAGCTTTTACTGGAGCGCGGCCTGGCGGCCAACGGCCGGTCGGTGGACGAGAGCGATTTGAAGCACCTGTTCGGTCGGTTCATCGACCATTACGAAACGCATATCGCGGTGCAAAGCCGGCCATTTCCCGGTGTGCTCGACGCCATGGCCCGGTTATCCGGCCGCGGCTGGCGGTTCGCCATCTGCACCAACAAGCTGGAATGCATGTCAAACCGCTTGATCGGCGAATTGGGCATGGCGCATCATTTCGAGGCCATTTGCGGCGGCAATACCTTCGACACCAAAAAACCCCATCCCGACCATCTGCTGGGCACCATCGCCCGCGCCGGCGGAGTGCCCGACCGTGCCGTGATGATCGGCGATTCAAGTCCCGATATCAAAGCCGCAAAGGCGGCCGGCGTTCCCGTCGTGGCGGTCGATTTCGGCTACACCGATATCCCGGTCGCCGAACTGTCCCCCGACCGGGTGATTTCCCATTATGACGAACTCGACACGGCGATCGCAGAACTCGGTTTCGGCGCACCGGGCGCCGCCTAGCCCGCGCTTGACACAATCACCACGCCCCCCTTATATCGCCCGGCAATAAGGGCGCGTAGCTCAGCGGGAGAGCGTTCCGTTCACACCGGAGAGGTCGCTGGTTCAATCCCAGCCGCGCCCACCATACCCCAAATTGACCTCTGAATTTGCGTTTAACACCTTGAAAATCAAAGCGGTTTTGGGGGTTCTAGGCCCTTGATTCCGGGCATATTCGAGGCGGTCGGTAAAGGCGAGTTTGAGGACGGTTCTGCGCATTGTGATGTGACCTGTTTGCCAGAGCTTATAAGGGTTTACGAGGAATGTCAGGGCGAGTTCCACACTACACGACAGTGATGGCTGAGAGGTCGAGAATCAGGTTCATTGAAGGATTCTAATCGCCAAAAAAGGATCCTTTGATGTCCGGTCTTCCCGACACTCTCGTTTTAACGCTATCGCGCCATCTTGATCTGAGCAAGAGCCGTCTTGAGACCTTCGCGACGCTGATCATCGGCTGTATTTGCGCGCGCACGGTGAACCTGACCCATATTGCCGGCCACTTTGATGGTGGGGCGCAGATTGCCTCCAATTATCGTCGTCTGCAGCGGTTCTTCCAATATGTGAGGATTGACGGCGATTGGCTTGCCGGTGCCCTGTTGGCCTTGGCCGGCACCAAGCCGCCCTACACGTTGTGCCTGGACCGGACCAATTGGAAGATCGGCCGGACGCACATCAATCTGCTGGTTTTGTGCCTTGTCGGGCGCCGGGTCAGGGTGCCCCTCATGTGGACCGTCCTGGACCGGGCCGGCACCAGCAATCTGGCCGACCGGGTGGCCTTGATGCGGCGGATGTTGCGCCTGATCGATGCCGGCTCGATCCATGTTCTGCTTGCTGACCGTGAGTTCATCGGCCGTCAATGGTTTGATTTCCTTGGCCAACTCCGGATCCCGTTTGCCATCCGCGTCAAGGAGAGCCAGCTTGTGCGCCTGGCCGACGGGCGGCTGGTGAGCCTGGCCTCTTTGTTCAAGAAGCATCGGGGCGGCAAGCGGGCAGCGGCCCATCAGGGCTGGTTCGCCGGGAGCCGCCAAAGCCCATCGGCCAAGATTTGGTTTGCCGCCAAGCGGCTCAATGACAAGGACCGGTCACTGCTCATCGTGGCGACAACATTGCCGCCTGAAAGAGGCCTGCGCTTGTATAGAAAACGCTGGCAGATCGAATGCCTGTTCGCCGACAGCAAGACGCGCGGCCTCAATCTGGAAGACACAAGGATGACCGACCCGGGAAAGCTGTCGCTGCTGATCGCCACGGTCGCGCTTTCCATCGTCTGGTCGCATATCACCGCAAGCCGGCGGATGGGACGCAAACACATCAAAAGGGCCAGCCACGGCTACAGACGAAAATCCTGGTTCCGGGTCGGGTTCGACACCCTCAGACACTGGATCATACAAAATCCCAAAAGAGCCGCAGACGTCTGGGAAGACACATGGAAACGCGTCAAATCAGAACCAATCAGACACGGAGTCGTGTAGTGTGGGCGAGTTCTAGCATTTGGTCGAAGGTGCCTTTTGGCGGGGCGCTATTTGCCAGTTGATCTTGAAGCCCCGCCTTGCGGCGTTCAAGCGCGCCGATCTTGTCTTCATAGGCGCGGATAACGCTTGCATTTGTGGCCTCCACGATCCGGCCCAGCAGGGCATCGACCTGTTTTTCAATGTCCTTGATCTGCTGCCGGGCCGACGCGATTGTATGTTCGGCCTGCGCGAGGCGCTGGTTCCACGCATCGTGGAACATGGCCTTGAGCAGATTGAAGAATGTCCGGCTGGGCCCCAGAGATTTGATGATATCGCCGACCTCGCCCTCCAGCCTGTCACGGGGAATGGATTTACCGTAGCTGTCACAGCCCTTGGTCTGACACAGATAATAGGGATAGCGCTTGCTTCGGCCCTTGGGCCATGAAGAGCGCAGCGGCGTACCGCAATCGGCGCAGGTAACGAAACCGCGCAGGGCGAAGTCATCACCGATGTTTTTCCGCGCCGGAAGTTTGGCCCGTCCGTTCAGGCGGGCCTGTATCCGCTCATGGGTTTGCAGGCTGATGAGAGGCTCATGCTTGGCCTGTGCCAAGTTCAAGTCCCAGTTCTTGTAACTGATATAGCCCGCATAGAGGGGCCGGGTCAGCATGTCATAGACGCCCTGATAGTGAACCTTTCCTTTTCGTTTTTCCGCGAAGGCAGGTTGCGCTTGTAGGAACCGCTGGACTTCGGCAACCGCTTCAAAGCGTCCCGTCGCATAGCCTTCCAGAGCTTCGGTGACAATGGAGGCAAGCGGATCGTCACGCACCAGTAATTTTCCATGCTCTTTTGTCTTTGCGTATTTATAGCCGACCGGAGCGGGAAAGACCCAATAGCCGCGCTGCATCCGGGCCTTCATTTTCTGCGCCACCTGCCGCCCGTTCTGCTTGCGCTCCAGTTGTCCCTGCGCGGCCAGTACGGTTTCAATGAACTCACCTTCGGGCGTGTCCTCAAATGTGAAGTTTAAACACTCGATTCGCGCCCCGCGCCTGCGGAAGGTATCGCGCAAATCAAGATGAAAGCGAGTATCGCGGGCGAAGCGTTTGAGATCGTCGAAAATGACGACAAATTTTTCATCCGGCTGCGCGTCGAGAAAGGACAGCAGCGCCACCATGCCCGGGCGCTTCATAAAATCCCCGCCGCCGGTGATGGTGTCGGGGAATACCGCAGCAACCTCATAACCCTTTGCGGCAGCATGCTGGCGGCAACGTGTTTCCTGAGACTCAAGCCCGTGGCCGTTGATTTCCTGCGACTTGTCGGAAACTCGGCAATAAATCACGGCTTTGTTGGTTGATGGCAATTGTTTTTCAATATCTGTTTTCATGACTCCTCCCGCATGCCGCGCCCGTTCTGTGAACAGATTGCAGCTTTTATAAATTCGGTTTTTGGCAATTGATCGATTGAGTCTAGCACAACGCCCGACTCAGGAGCAGGCAAACGCTCTTTGACGGAAATCGACTCACAGCTTTGTTGCAGAGGATGCACCCCGAAACCGAGATCAACAAAACCCACAATGATGCTCCACAGCGTATCGAGAAATTCGCGCTTTTGCGCGTCGCTTAATTCACTGTTTTCGAGATAGTATTTGTAACAGGCGTAATCAATATTGATTGTTTTAAAATTGTCGTTCTCATCATCATTCAAATTTATCTCCGTTTAAATCTAGCAAAAAATCAAGTATAATATGAATTTATTCCTATTTTGTCAAGTATTAAATCGTACGCATGCTTTCATGTTTGCTGTTCAGTCGTACGATTTATTACACCTGCGGGGATTCGAACTCCTGTTATAAAAGGATTTATTTGCCTAAAGCGGGGAAGCCAAGGGGCGCTGCCCCTTTCTCCCCCAAGAAAAATAGCGCGGGCCGTGGCTCAGTCCGCTCCGCCTTTTGGGGGCTCCGCTCCCCTGCGCCCGCACCAAGACCCGCACGATTTTTCTTGTCCCCTCCCATCCCCGTTTCTCGCCGAAAGGGCAGGATTGCAAGCAATCTGCTTTTCTACTGGTTATCCAGCCGCCGGATCGAGCGTATTAATATCCACGGATGCACGCCGTTGAGAGCAGCCAATTCTTCCACCGAGATTTCCTTGTTGGCGAGTTTTTGCTTGGCCGAAAAAAACCGCGCCGCCTACCGCCATTGCTCCGGCAATTGTTGACGCGCGCTGCGGACGGTGGCGATGCGGATAACGCTCTGTCTGATTTCATAGATGACGTAATGGGAGCGGTAGGTATAGCGCCGCAAATTGCCGCTCAGATCGCTGTGAATGGCGCGGCCCATTTTCGGGTTGTCGGTTAAAAGATCAAAGCTGTAAAACAGGCCGTCAAGATATTCGTCCGCCTGCGCCTCGTCGAAATACTGGATTGTGTACCGGGCTATGTCTTTGATGTTGGAACGGGCCAGCGCCGATAGCTCATATTCCATGCTTCAATTCGTCCAGCACCTCGCCCAATATCTCGGCTTTGCTGGCTTTAAGAGCAGGCGGGCCTTCCAGTCCTTGTTTCACATCACGCATGATAACGGCGTGTTGTTCCGCCGGACTAAGGGAATGCCATAGCGTCATGTCCTCGTCGGTCGGAAAAACCGTCGAGGTGAATTTAATATGTGAAACGTCAATAGTATCAGTCCGATTCATGCATTCATTGTACCATGAAAAGGCAGATTTCTCCTAGGATTTCTTGCATCGCCGCATAGCAATAACCGGTGCCGCGCAAAACGTCAGAACCTTTACCCCTATCAAGAAGCCTTCCACCGCTTGATAGTACGGGTCAACGTCCAAGGGTGAACATTATAAAAGGCTGCCATTTCGGCAATTGTGGCATCGCTTGTTGATAGAATCTTGATTGCCGCCTTGATCTGTTTGCTTGTCATTTTTGGCGGGCGGCCCAGCCGTTTGCCGCGCTTGCGCGCCGCTTTCAGGCCTTCTTTTGTCCGCTTTGACAAATTGCGCTGCTCAAACTGGGCGTAAGCGGCCATTATTGTATAGAAAAATTCGCCCATTGGCGTTGTCGTGTCGACATTCATTGTCACAATCTGAAGCTCAATACCGCGCTCGCGTAACTGCTCGGCCTGCAAAATGGCATCCACCGTTGATCGGAAGGCCCTGTCCAAATCCCACACAACCAGCGTATCGCCCCGTTTAAGCCCTTTGATAACGCTCTCGAAAATGGGGCGTTTTTTGGCAATGGCGGAGAGCTTTTCGATATGAAGCTCGTCACAAATGGGGGTCAGCGCATCAATTTGGCGATCCGGCTTTTGATCGTCGGTACTGACGCGGAGATATCCGATTTTCATTGTTTTTCAGTGCCTTGTGTCATTTTTGCGTGACCGCTCTGTGTGACAAAAACGTTCCTTTTCGCGCTGGTTGATTTTTGCAGATTTTGAAAATTCACGGTTGAGCTAACCCCTTGATAAATCATCATTGTCCAATAATTATAGCAAATCAATAGTCTAAAAGTAAAAAATCACAAAAACGAACAATTATGTGCAATTGCAAGCAGAATAAGTTAAGCAAATCTCAACTATTTTCATTAATAATACTGTCTATGATACTATTAGTATCAAGAGGGGCGCAGGCGGATACGCAAAAAACGGGAAAAGAGGCAATAAATGCGGGGTTTGTGTTGAATAAAATGGAGCCTGGTAAACAGGTCGCTTATGTAACTGGCGTCATAGAAGGCCTGGCGGTTTCCAGGTTCTTGCGTGACAGACCCGACGTAACGGGCATGAAATGTATCTATGACTGGTACGACAAGATATCGGTAGAAAAGGTTGATGCCTGGTTCGCCCGCTATCCTGAACGGCCCGTCGGCGTCATTTTACATCTGCTCATAAAAAAGAAATGCGGGGAATAGATGATTGCGCTAACCGATCATTTTCGACGTGACGACAGGAACCGCCATTCCGAATGGTTGCGTCAGCGTCAATGGTTTATCAAGGCGCGGCAAGACCATCAGCGCAAGGAAGACATCGCCGACAAGCTTGAAGAAAATTTCCTGTCATTGGCAACCGAAGCCGTCATCGCAACCGAGGTGCAAATCCAGGAATTTGAAGCACGGCTTGATCTGTATGAAACCCGGCTGAAAGTCTATGACGCCAGACTTGAAGCCTATGAAACCGCCGTGATGCGTGCCTTGATTGAGAATGGCGAACAGCTTGAGCTGATTGAAAAACAAATGGCGGCAAATGATGCCGAAATCGAGAAATTACTATCACAGGCCTATATCCACGAAGACGGACGCCGCCTGTTCAAATCCGAAAACGGCAGCTTTGTTATTGATGAACACAAAAATCATGTCGGCAAGGATGAAGTGGACTATGACCTTGTGGTTGGGCCAACTGCGGAAACCTACAGCATAAAGCACGCGGAGAAACAAAACCTCGCTGAGCGCTATAAAATACAGACAGAAGAAGGTCGTGAGCTTCTTAGAGTTCAAGGTCAGTTGGATGATGCCAAGGAAAAGTCACGGCAATTCGGCGGAAACCTGGATGCCGCCCGGTCACGCATTGAAGAAGGCGACATGACGGTTGATGAGATTGAAGGCTTTGATGCGGACTTGGGCTCAGGTTTCCCGCCTGACCTACCAACACTGCCCGCATCCGCCGCAAAATATCTTTCCGGTATAGACCAGTCTGCCGAAGCCCCGAAACTTAAATCCGACTTTGCCGGAAACGCCGCTATTGCCAAGACGGCCCCTGACATTGATCTGACCCAAGCCGTCAGAGTTTCCAATTCCGATCTGGCGCTATAGGACTTGTCGACAACATCCCATCCGGCGGCTTACAACCCCTCATTCCCCGAAAAATGTCTGCTTCCGCAAAGGAAGGGTGTGACCCGGAGCGGCCTATCAGTTGCGATGAAACAGCGGTGAGAATGAGCGCTTTGCGGACTTGAATGAAACCGTTTCCTTTTCTTGTTGAATTTTAAAGTGTAGTCTCGATTTATGAGCAAGAAAAACACGCTAAGTCCCGACGAACAATTCCATTTTGAGATTTGGAGCGGCCCTTCTGAGCCAATGAAAAACAGGGCGCCTAGCATTACATATTGTGAGAATCATAACGCGTCGAATGTTAAGAAGCGGCTTTGAGGGCTGATTGACCGGCGATTGCTCCCAGGATTGTTTTGAGGGTTTTGCTTAAGAGTATCCTCAACCACCTGAGGATGCGTCGGATGTTGTATCCGACGGCGCTCATTGTGGCATTGATGCGATCCCCGAGACGGCCATGCAAGTAGTTTCGTCCCAGATGGCCGTCGGTCTTGCAATGGCCAATGACGGCCTCGACAGCGGATCGCCGTCTGAGTTCGCGTTTGATCTGGCCGTGCACGCCACGTTTCTGGCCGGATCTGAAGACGCGGTTGGGATGCGGCGCGTTGTGGCCCCGATACCCTTTATCGACATAGATCCGTTCAATCTGGCGGCCGGTCAGCAACTCCGTTTCCTCGATCACATTCCCCAAGGTATGGCCGTCATATGGGTTTCCATGGAACGCCTTGGCATGAAGGATGAACTGGCCGCCCTTGCAGCGCTTGTTGGTGGTGGTGATTGAGACCTTGCAGCCAAATTCGTACGGCTTGTGCGCCTTGCCTTTGCCGATGCACTCGGTCTCCGGCGCATGCCATGAATAGAGCTTCCAGCCCCGCTGGCGCTGCTTCTGTCCTCGGATCTGGTCGGCCTTTGACAGCGGCAAGGCGAAGACGGCTCTCAGATCCTCGTGCGCTTCGGTTTTGCGACGGATATCGCGGATCAGCCGCCCGAGCCGGGTGCGCAGGAACTTGAGCTGCCGGTTGTGGCGCTTGAACTGCTTGGCATGGGCATAGCGTCCGGCCATGATTGCGGCCTTTTTGGCGACCCGAAGATAGGACTGGCGCACCTCGACCCCATGCGCCTTGGCAAGCCGGTTCAACTGCTCGATCGCCACCAGCATGAGCTTGGCGTCGGTCGGGAAGGTGATTGCCTTCGGCTGCACCGTGGTATCCACGGTCACCCGCGCCAGGTCGCTCTTCTTCAGAGCGCCGACATCGTGGGCAATGCGCAACGTCTCGGCGAGCAGAATATCCAGCTTGTCACCGATGCGCTTGCGCCAATGGCTCATGCCTGAGCGCTCGTGCCTGAGTTCATGCTGGAAGAATGCCTCGCCGGTGAAGTACTGAAAATACGGATCGTGCACCCAGCGTTCCCAGACTTGTTCATCCGACAAGCCGTAGGTGGCCTTCAACAGGAACATGCCGATCATGAACCGGACCGGTTCCCCCGGCCGGCCCCAGTCGGAGAAAAACGGCGCCAGTTCTTCGTCGATCCAGTCCCAATCGACCCGGTCAGCCAACAGAACCAGTTCGTGCTTCATGTTGATGATCTGATCGAGACGGGCTTTGAAAAGGTCGCCGTGGTCGGTTGTCTTCGGCTTCTTCGGGCGCATCGAAATCCCCCAAAATCACAACGACCAGGGAATCATATTCGCTCACAAAAACGAACCCAAAAACGCAAGAAACCGACCGTCAAAACCAACAATCCTTGCAAAACCGAATACTGCAACCGGTGAAAAACACCAATCCAGGCAGCAGCATGGGAATTCTTCACAGGGGACTAACGCAGATTTCGACTACGATTTAGCTGCTACCGATTTTGAAATGGCCGCCGAAGCGTTAATTGAAATACATCGCAGTGAACCGCACATGAGCAACTGGACTGCTCCCGTTCTGCACCTTATCCGCCAAACACTTGAGCTAAAGCTCAAAGCATTGAATGAAACTATACGATGGCGAATTAATGAACAAGACAAAGGGGCCAAACTCACGCACAATTTGAAAGATTTATGGGCGATTGGACGATCTTGGCTTGTTGAGAAAAACTATGAGATTGAGCAAGACGCCCGTTTGCCCAATGCCGACAGGCTCATCGAAAATCTCCATGCTATCGACCCTACAGGCGATTTGTTCCGGTTTGGCACTTCTCGTGAGGAAGCATTTGGTCGGCAAAAGAGTTCTGATCGGGTTGGTTTCAATCAGACAGAATTGTTCCCGGAGTTTGCGGATGCCGTTGGTTGTCTAAGTCACTGGACTGGTGTGCTGATGCGTGAAATCATTCAGGCTGAACAAGGGTGGGACGAGTATCCAATATTTGATCGTGAGGATTTTCCGAGGCGGTTATCTGATTAATTTGTTGTTGCAATTTTTCACGTCAATGCCAATGCCCGCTTTGTCCTCGTCCTAGACGATCTGATCGAAATTCTGATGGCCGTTTTTGTGCAGGTTTCTCGGACGCCGTGGCATGGCGCTGATGGTGGCGCGCTGGGGTGCTGGCGTCGGAGAAGCGCCAAGGCAGGAAATCGCGGGATGTGAAGCAGGGACTTGTCGCGGGCTCTATGGGGATTTGAGGTTTGCGCCGCCGTTGGCGATCGGGTGATGGCATCGTGGTGGGCGGTTCAAGCCATGCCTGATTGCCGAAGTCCGATTGGTGGCACGTATCAAACGCCGCCGTGCTGGTACTTTGGATGACGATATCGGGCGCTGACGGCGCTGATTTTGGGCGCACGACCATGGGCGGGCATTGCCGGAACTGGACCTGCGGTGGTTCTGCGTCTTGCTGGTATCGGGAAGGTTCATCGGCGTGGTCATGAGCTGTCGATCCCCTCGGGCGGCGGCTGGTAGCGCGGCGTTTGGCCGGCTTGGAAGACCTCGATGGTGATCATGCGGCCGCCGCAGTGCGGACAGGGATGCCGTGCTGCATCCGGTTCGTCCTGGCCAGACGGTTGTTGATCGGCGCCTTGTTCTTGATGTTCTTGCGGGTCCGGCGCGGCGAGCAATTGCCGCGCCTTTGCGATATTGGCGGCGCGGTTACCATTTTCTAGAAGCCCATAGTGCCGGATGCGGTGGAAGCCCTTGGGCAGGACGTGGATCAGGAACCGGCGGATGAACTCGCCGGCTGGTAGTGTCATGGTCGTGTAGCGGCCCGGCCCGTCGACCCTGTAATCCTTGACCTTGAAGGTGACGCCGGTATCGTCGGCCCGGATCAGCCGGCTGTTGGATATCGCGACCCGGTGGGTGTAGCGCGACAGATAGGAAAGCACCGCCTTCGGTCCGCCGAACGGCTCCTTGGCATAGACAACCCATTCGGCTTTGTTGAGCGGTTTGAGGAAAGCCTTGAACGCCCTGGATTCGACCAGGTGTTGATGATCACCGAAGAAGGCCAGCCGTCCCTGCTCGTGAGCGGCGGCGAGCATCGCCAGGAGCAGTCGGCGGAACAGGCGCGACAGGACCCGCACGGGCAGGAAGAAGGTCGGCCGGCAGGAGACCCACTTGGTGCCATCCGGTGATATTCCACCGCTGGGCACGATCATGTGCACATGGGGATGATGGGTCATGGCCGAGCCCCATGTGTGGAGCACGGATGTGATGCCGATCCGGGCACCGAGATACTTTGCATCGCCGGCAATCGTCAGCATCGTCTCGGCGCTGGCTTTGAACAAGAGGTCGTAGATCACCGCCTTGTTGTGATAGGCGATATCGGCGATCGGGCGGGGCAGCGTGAAGACCATATGGAAATAGCCGACGGGCAACAGCTCCGCCTGCCGATTGGCCAGCCAGTCCCGTGCCGCCACGCCCTGACACTTCGGGCAATGTCGGTTTCGGCAGGAATTGTAGGCGATGCGCGTGTGCCGGCAGTCTTCACACTGCTCCACATGGCCACCGAGTGCCGCGGTGCGGCAGCGCTCGATGGCGCTCATCACCTTCAACTGATCGAGACTGACATGGCCGGCTTGTGACCGGCGCCATGCCGGACCGTGATCGCGGAAGATATCCGCGACCTCCAAGACCGGACGGGCCATGACCGAGAGCCTGTTCAGGCCTTGGTCTTCTTACGCCTTGCTTTCTTCTCAGTCAGCCGGTCGAGAGGACTGTCGGTCGCGGCGATACGCCCGGTGGCAATGCGGGTATAGAGTGCCGTCGTGTCCAGCTTGGTGTGGCCGAGCAGCGCTTGGATGGTACGGATGTCGGTGCCGGCTTCCAAAAGATGGGTGGCGAAGCTGTGGCGCAGCGTGTGCAGGGTCACCTTCTTCCTGATGCCGGCCGCCGCCGCCGTCTCCCCGAAAATACGGGAGAACTGGCGCGCTGTCAGGTGCAGGCCCGGCCGTCGCCCCGGAAACAGCCAGCGCTCGGCGAGTGGAACACCGGCGTCATAGCGTGTTGGACGCTCCGTCCACCATTGCCGCAGCAACTTCAATACTTCCGGCGGCAGCATCACATTGCGATCCTTGCGCCCCTTCGACTGTTTGATGCGGATGATGTTCTGCTCGCTATCGATGTCGCCGACCTTGAGGCGCACCACTTCGCTGGCGCGCAGGCCGCAGCCATAGGCCAGAGACAGCAGAATACGCGGCTGCAGGCTCTTTGCCATCACCAGCAGGCGCTTGACTTCGTCGGGGCTCATCACCTGCGGCAGTCTCTCCGGCTCCTTGAGGTGATAAATCTGAGCCGCCAGATCGAGCTGGCGCAAGGTCACGCGGAACAGGAAGCGGATGCCGGTCATGGTGCGATTGCGGTTGCAGATGCTCATGCCGGTCTCTGCAAGGTGCAGCTGGAAACGGCGAATATCCTCGCAGGTCGCCGTGTCAGGTGAGCGCTTCAGGAAGGCGGCAAACCGCCGGCAGGCGCGGATATGACCCTTCTGCGTCAGCGGGTGCAGTCCCCGCGCCGTCATGTCCTCGATCATCCGCTCGCGCAGCGGTGTCGGGGCAGAAATGCTCGAAGAGGTGTCGGTACGCGTACTCATGGTCATGGCTAATCTCCTTGGTCAGGACGAGGTTGATGAGACCTCTATCCTCGACCAAAGGCCGTCGATGCGCTTGCGACCGCTCTATCTGTGGGTTGTCGAATTGGTAGGCAGGAAAATCACCGAGCCACGCCCAGCTCTATCGCGCCAGCGATTTAGTGCATTGGGGATAAACCGGCAATAAACATTCTGTTTCGTGCCATATGATGAATTGAAGCGGTGCCTTATCATCAATGCATTGTCGGGCCGCGTTTGCGGCGGTGGTGATTCCGTCGTTTTCCTTTTCGTTGCTCCTGTTTTTGGAACACCTCATCCTGTTGCTGCGGCTTCAGTTGCAGCAATGCCGCCATGTCGCGGTTGAGCTTTTTGATCTCCAGAACATGGCGGTGGCGCTTGAAGCGTATGTCGTGTTGAAGCCGTCTGCGTTCGGCTTGCTGGCTGTCGATCAAGGCCTGAACTTCGCCCCTGTCGCGGATTTTGGCTGTATGCGTTTCTGCCTCATTCTGTTTTCTGATGGCCTTGTATTGCCCTGTGACACGAAACCAGAGGGCCTTGATGCCCGTCGGCAAACGGTGTGAACGCGCCTTTGTTTCTGCGACCCAGCGCTTTTCATGCGTCTGTCTTTGTTGCTCCCGCGCTTGGCGATGAACAAGCGTCAGGGCGTGTTTGCGTTGATTCATGGCTGCCGATTCAACGGCGTGTTTTTGAGCGATCTCGCTTGAATAGTCTTTCAGCTTTTTGGTGAAATTTTCCGCTAGCTTGGCTTTCGTTTCATCAACACTTGGCAGCTCGTCACTATTTCCCAGCTTGGCGCGAACATCTTTCGCTCTGACCCCAACCACCCGCGCAACGGCATAGACTTCTCCATGCCAATCAACGACCACATGGCCGCGCTTGTCACCCCTCGCCAGATAGTAACCGCGCTCTTGAAGCACCGAGGCGAAAGCGGCGCGAGAATCCGATACCGCCCAACATTCCTGGATGGTCTGTTTGATCGTCCTTGGATCAAGACCGCGCCGCTTGGCCTGCTGCCATTCGGCAATTGTGAAATTGAGAGGATCACGTTCCTTGGAGTTCATCAGGCCGCGCGGCATTTTCCAGCCATGCTCGAAATAGAGACTACGTGACAGGCCGCGCAGCGTGAGCTTGTCGCAATAGGGATCAATCGCCTTCATCTTCTCGGCATCAATACGCGACCAAACGCAATGAGCGTGGCGGCGGCCTTCCTTTTCATGAAAGACGATCACCCGTGGCTGGTTGGCAAAGCCCAACTTTTCTTCAATCTCCGCAATGGCCTTTTCAAACAAATCGACGGGAACCGATTCCAGCTCCGGCGGGCTGAGGCTGAGCGAATAAAGAAACTTCTTGCATCTTGTGCCACGGCTGACCGCATAGGCTTCCGTCATTGCGCCCGTCAGAGTGTTGGACAGAAATCCGCGCATTTCATGGATCGTGACGTGCCCATTATCTTCCACATTGAGAAGATGCAGCGCCATCTGCATGCCGCCGCCGCGCCGGTTGCCTTTCAGAATCATTGCCCGTCTTTGACGCTCAAGGCCTTCAACAAGGCGCTGCGGATAACAACAATATCAGCGCAGGCCCGGTTCAAATTCTCCCGGACGTCATCGTCGACCAGCAATGCACCAATCTTCACGGCATCTGCAATCAATGCCAGATTATCGGCAATGCCGGACTGACCCAGACAGGCCAAGACTTGCGCAACCGCCCGCCGATCCACCACCCGCAATGTGCGCGGCGAATCCCGCCCGAAAATGCGTTCGCGGATGAAAGCACTGACCGGCAGGCCATCAGCCAGTTCAATGATCATCTGCCGTTCGGCCTCGTCCTTGGGACGAAAGGAAATCGGTTTGGGATAGGACTTGCGCTGCGTTTTGGCAGCCGTCGCCTTAAATGCATCCTTCATGGCGTCGGCTCCCGGATGTCAGGACGGCGCGGCGCTTCCGGCGAGTTGTCCTCAAGACTGCTCAAGTCGATCTTTTCTGCCTTTAGATAGCGCTCCCATTCCTCCAATTCGTCCAGTATGGAATTGATGGTTTCCGGTTCTAGATTTTCCCAGTACCGCCCACCATCGCATTTCATGAATACAGGTTTGTCATGCGACGATAGACAGCGGGCTCGTTGCTCGTGAGGTTTACACCCGTAACCAGACTGCGTCATCGACGCTCGCGATAATGCCTGGCTTCGGCTGTGGTATTTTGCCGGAGGCCACGCCCTTTATGATTTTTCGCCGGGCTTTTTCCAGTAATTTGATGTCCTTATGATACGATACCATGATCACTTGGCCGGCTGGTCCGCCCAGCCGGACATTCAGTTTGATATCGAGACCATAGGCCTTTTTCAGCGCCGCAATCCGCTTCTTGACGAATTTCATGGTGTCATCGAGATGGCCGGGATTTGGGGTAACCGTGCGCGTAAAGACGACCGTCATGGATTAAACTCCTTGTTGCTGATGCCGTTGAGGCCCGGACTTGATCACAAGCGAATGCGGATGACTTTACGCTTGCCGGATTCGGTGTTCCATGAGCAAAATCAATTTCCCCTCCCGCCGGCGATGGCGCGGCCAACTTTGCAGCTGATTGTCGCAGATCAGGCGCCTGAGGTCCTGACTCCAGCAATTTGCCGCAAACCTTTATACTGGCCAAGGCCTGCTTATGCCCGTTAAATAGGCGAAATTTCGCAGTTTCCCGGGGGCCGCCATGGCGCATGCCGAACCGAGTTTCACCATTGGCATCGAAGAGGAATATCTGCTGGTCGATCTGGAGACCCGCGACCTGGCCTCCGATCCGCCGCCCGAATTGCTGAAGGCCTGCCAGGATGCGTTGCCGGAGCACGTGTCGCCGGAATTCCTGCGCTGTCAGATCGAGGTCGGCACGCCGGTCTGCACCGATATTGCCGCGGCGCGCCAGGAACTGGTGCATCTGCGCTCCACCATCGCCGAAGTCGCCGATCAATATGGCCTGGCGCCGATCGCCGCCTCCACCCATCCCTTCGCCGAATGGGACAAGCAGCACCACACGGATCGGGAACGCTACAACGTCCTGGCCAAGGCCATGCAGGTTGTCGCCCAGCGTCTGCTGATCTGTGGCATGCATGTCCATGTGGCGATCGAAGACGACGACATGCGCATCGACCTGTTCAATCAGCTCACCTATTTCCTGCCGCATTTGCTGGCATTGTCCACGTCATCGCCGTTCTGGCGCGGCCGCAAGACTGGGCTCAAATCCTATCGCCTGTCGGTGTTCAACGAATTGCCGCGCACCGGCCTGCCGCAACTGTTCGACAGCGCCGGCGAATATCAGCGGACCATCGACACCATCGTTGCCACCGGCCTGATCGAGGATGCCACCAAGGTGTGGTGGGACCTGCGCCCCTCGGCCCGGTTCCCAACGATCGAAATGCGCATTTCCGATGTCGCCACCCGGGTGGAGGACACGCTGACCATCGCCGCGCTCTATCAGTCGCTCACCCGCATGCTGTGGCGCCTGCGCCGCGACAATCAGCGCTGGCGGCAATATTCGCCGTTCCTGGTGGCGGAAAACCGCTGGCAGGCGCAGCGCCACGGGGCATCCGGCGATCTTGTCGATTTCGGCAAGGGCGCCCTGGTGCCGTTCGCCGACCTGGTGGAGGAACTGATCGACCTCGTCGGCGAGGACGCCGACCATTTCGGCTGCCGCAAGGAAGTGGAGCGGGCCCGCGAAATCATCCGTGACGGAACATCGGCCGACCGCCAGATCGCCGTCTACGACGCCACGATGGAAAACGGCGCCGAGCACCACGAAGCCCTGCAGGCCGTGGTCGATTTCCTGGTCAGCGAAACCAGACGGGATTGCGGCATGGGGTAGGGGGAGTGGGTTGGCCGCAGGCGGAGCGCCTGTCCGAAATAACATCAGGAACAGACAGAAACCGAAAGGAGATATGTCAGATCAAGTCTCGTGTATTACAGTTCAACTCAACCACCTTCTCGGCAAGCAAACGGATTGTCCAGCGCGCATATCCTTGCGGAGGTTCGCTGCAGGCCAAGGCGATCAGCTTGGCTTCAGCCTCCCCATCGAAAATCGGCTTGATCGACTGGTGCATGCGCGGCGCGCGCGCAAACACCGCCTCCAGACCGTCCATGACGAACGTCGTTCGCGTGCGCGCCACCGTCGAAGGCGAGGCTTCCAAAGCCCGGCAAATCTGCCGGTCAGTCCAGCCTTCCCCAAACGCGCCCTTGTCGGCTTTGAGCAATATCCGCGCCTTCAGATTGGCTTTGGCCTTCAGCGTGCCTTTGCCGATCTTCGCCAGCAAATCATTGCGTTCGTCCAAGGTCAGCTCAACAACGTACTTCTTGTTCGCCATGTGAAAACCTCCGCATCAAAATCAGACACAGAGAATCAAAACCATACCCAAATCGCAACACATCAATTTAAATGATGCAGACTACTAGGCGAACATGCCTTTGTTGGTCCGCAGTTTGTCCTGCCAGTTCGGATTTTCAACGATCGTCTGATTAACGATACCTTCCGGCACGTTACCGGTCATCACGTCCATCACCGCACGGATGTCGGCGGCGCCAATTTCACCGAAGCACTGGTCTGTCCAGCAGAGAGCGTGTGGCGTCACAATGACGTTCTCCATCGCAAACAATGGATCGTCGACGCTGGTGGGCTCTTCCTCGAATACGTCGAGACCAGCGCCTGCTATGCCGCCGTCTTGCAGGACCCTGGTCAACGCTGCCTGGTCAACGATCGGACCGCGCGCCGTGTTGATCAGGTAGGCGGTTTCCTTCATCAGCCCAAGCCGTTCGGCATTGACCAGCTTTTCGGTTTCTGAAGTCAGTGGGCAGTTCACCGTGACGAAGTCGCCGCGCAGGAAGACGTCCTCCAGGCTTACCAATTCGACATCGAGATTGGCTGCCATTGCCGGGTCGGCATAGGGATCGTGGGCGATGAAGGTCATGTCGAATGGCTTTGCCAGCCGAAACATTTCGGCGCCGATATTGCCGATGCCGATCGAAGCGAGCGTCAACCCGACGATACCGTTGCCCATATGAGCGCCCCGCTGCGCCCAGCCGTCCGGGCCAGACCTGGTCAGGCGGTCCTTGATCAGAAGTTTGCCCGACAGCGCCAGAAGATAGGTGATGATGGCGGCTGCGACCGGACGTCGGACACCGCTCGGCGTGATGACAAGCGCGACATCGTTTGCATCGCAGGCGGGCACATCGACGGTATCGTAGCCAACCCCGAACCGGGCGACCAGCGACAGACGACCGTCTTTGGGAATACTTTCGGCATCGAACTTGGGGATCAACAGGATCACCGCATCAAACCCTTCCATGTCCGCCGCCTCGATCCGTCCGTCGCGAACCGGAACGAATTCCCAGTCGATGCGCGGGTCGTCGTCAAGTGGCGAAAGATCGAACGAGGGAAAGGCCGGAGATCCGTCGGGTTTTTCGAAATCGGCGCTCAGCGCTACGCGGAATTTGCTCATTTCATTTCTCCCCAGCCTTGGCCGTGGCGTTGATACCGGAGCGGATGGCGTCGAAACCCTCGCAAAGAGCACGGTGGAACAACCAGATGTCGCCGAGATAGCAGATGAAATCGCAGCCGTCGGCATAAAGCGCATGGCCTTCCTCAGCCGATCCCACCAGGCGGCCGACATTGGTGCCGTTGGCCTTTGCCGCATTCATGATCCTGGCGACGGAATTGACGAAAACCGGATGATTAAACTCGCCGGGTATGCCGAGTGACGCGCTCAGGTCGAAATGACCGATCCAGATGCAATCTACGCCTTCAGTTGTGCAGATCGCCTCGCAATTCTCCACGCCTTCCGCTGTTTCGATCAATGCCACGAACGTCGTCTTGTCATTGGCTGCGTTGATCGCCTCCATCACCGGGGTCGGCTGATAGTCGTCATGGGCGATTCCAAAGGCGCAGCCGCGGGTACCCTTTGGCGGATAATTGAGCGCATCCACGCCACGTTTGGCCTCTTCGACGGTTCCCAGCATTGGGAGAACGACGCCCTGCGCTCCGATATCGCATGCTCGCGAAAGATGATGAATGGATTTCGACGGCGGACGCAGAACCGTTGCGATGCCCACATCGTGGAGGTGCCGCAAAACCTGTTTCGCCGTCTCGAAGGAAAAACCGCTATGCTCCATGTCGACGAAGGCGAATTCGGCTCCGGCCGCTTTCAACAGCCGGCCGATACCGGAGGTGGCGAATTCGCCGATATAAGTGCCGACCTTGAGATTCTTGTTGCGGGTTTGCTCCCGAAAAGTCGCCATGGTCCACTCCTAATTCGTTTGCGTCGCGTAGTGCGCTCTGCCCGTAGACGTCTCGAAGAACACGGTGCGGGCGAGCGCCGCCGAGAGCCTGATCGTCTGGTTGGCCACGTTGACGGCGTGGGCATCGAGTTCGGCCACCACGTGGGCATCGCCGAGCATGAAGCTACCATAGGTGCGCGAACCGGTTGGCTGGACGACCTCCATGGAAGCTGACAGGGTGCCTTTGGATTCCGCGCTCTGGCTGAAATGTTCCGGTCTGACACCCCAAAGATATTGACCATCGGCAGGCAGGTCGGCCAGTTCCGATCCATTGCCCGCCGGCAGGATTTGATCGTCGGGTAGGCGGATTTTCGATCGGTTGTCTTCTACCGTTACCGGCACGAAATTCATTGAAGGTGAGCCGAGAAAGCCGGCAACGAAGGTATTCGCCGGTCGCTCGAACAGCTCAAGGGGCGCTCCGGATTGCTCGATGACGCCCTCGCGCAAAAGGACGATCCGCTCGGCAAGCGTCATTGCTTCGATCTGATCGTGGGTGACGTAGATAAATGTCTTCCCGAGTTCCCGGTGCAGGCGCTTGATTTCCTCCCGCATGCCGTCGCGCAGCTTGGCATCAAGATTGGAAAGCGGTTCGTCGAAAAGGAACAGATCGGCATCGCGGACGATCGCTCGGCCGATGGCCACCCGCTGCCGCTGGCCGCCGGACAATTCGCGAGGGAAGCGGTCGAGATAGTCGCCGATATGGAGAAGGTCGGCAGCCCAGTTGACCTGCCTCTTGATCTCAGCATCGGGCGTTTTGCGGGCCCGTAGCCCGAATGCGATGTTCTCGAAAACGCTCAGATAGGGGTAGAGGGCGTAGGATTGGAAAACCATTGCGATGTTGCGGTCGCGCGGGGCCAAGCGAGTAATCGACCGGCCGGCCAAGACGATGTCGCCGTCGGAGATTTCCTCAAGCCCGGCAATAGACCGCAGCAGCGTCGACTTTCCGCATCCGGATGGGCCGACCAGAACGACGAATTCGCCGGCGGGCACCGCAAGAGATACGCCTTTGACCGCATGCACCTTGCCGTAATACTTGTTGATGTTGTCGAGCGTGAGTGCCGGCATGCCTCTATCCTCTAACCCTTGACGGCGCCCAAGGAAATGCCGCGCACGATGAACCGTTGCATCGTCCCGACCACCACGATCAGCGGCAGGACACCGAGCATGCTCATGGCGCCGATCTTGGACCAGAAGGTCGATTGTGAGCCGAAGTATCCGGTGACCTTGACAGGATAGGTGACCACCTCGGACCGGCTCAAAATCAGTGCGAAAAGGAAATCGTTCCAGGCGAATATGAATGTAAAGACCGCCGTGGCGAAAATCCCGGCCTTAGCCATCGGCAACACGACTTTCCGCAGAACCGCCCAGCGTGACAGTCCGTCGACCAATGCGCTCTGTTCCAGTTCTTGGGGAATTTCCTGGATGTAACCGCGCATCATCCAGATGACGTATGGCAGATTGAATGCGGTATAGAGAAGGATCAGCCCGGTGTAGGTATCGACCAATGAAAGCCCGACAAACAGTAGGAATACCGGAAAGGCGACGCAAATCGGTGGAATCATTCGCTGGGAAATGATCCATATCGCCAGGTTGTCGCCGCCGGTCTTGTAACGGACGATCGAATAGGCGGCAATGGTGCCCAGAACCATGGCGAAGACGGTCGAGATGCCGGCTGTCACCAGACTGTTCCAGACCGACCACGCGTCACCGTCAGTGAACAAGGTGATGTAGCTCGAAAGCTGAATCTTGGAAGGAATCCAGACAGGCGGAAAGGCGAAGATGTCTTCCGGTGGTTTGATCGAAATGGCCGCAAGCCAGTAGATCGGAAACAAGAACAGCAACGCCGCAAGCAGTGCGCAGACGACGCGAACGGCAAGCCGCCAGCCTTTGTCCCAGCGGATCATCGGGCCACCTCGACGCGGCGGAGGGCCGCCACCACAATGACTGTCAGGATGAAGATGATCAAAAACGCGATGGCCGAGGAGTAACTGGTATCGAACTCCCGAAACGCCATCTGATAGGCGTAGATCGTAATCGTTTCAGTGCGTGTTCCCGGCCCGCCCTGGGTCATTGTCCAGATCACGTCGAACACCCGGAACAGATCGAGTGCGCGAATGAGTATAGCGATGAACATCACCGGCAGGATCGCCGGAAGAATGATCTTGCGGAAGGTGACCCAGCGTGAGGCGCCGTCCATCTGAGCGGCCTCGAGTTGTTCCTTGTCAACATTGCTGAGCGCTGCAAGCAGAATGAGGAACATGAAAGGCGTCCACTGCCAGACCTCGGCGATCAGGATTGCCGGCCAGACGAGCATCGGATCGATGGTCCATAAAAGCTTGATGTCCACTCCGGCGATCCAGCCGACAATCTGATTGATCGGGCCGAACCTCTGATCGAACATCAGTCGCCATGTCGCGCCGGCAACCACCGGCGATATGACGGTCGGCAGAAGGATGATCGCGACCAGGGTGTTCTTGAATGGCAGATTTCCCAGGAACAGGAGCGCAAGCAGATAACCGAAGACCAGCTCCAGTGGCAACGCCACGGCGGTAAACAAAACGGTGTGCAGGATTGATTCCCAAAGTCTGCCATCCTCGAACAGCCGGGCATAGTGAACGAACCCCTGATAGCTCATGTCCTGATCGAACATGGAAATGTTCTGGAAGCTTGTGAGAATCAACTTGATGAAGGGATATAGACCGATCAGCAGGATGACGAATACGGCCGGCGCGATCAGCAGGTACTTGAACACCTGCTCCTGCTCCAGCTTACTGCCGAACGCCAGTTCCGCGCTCATCTGACTTCCTTCGCGACGATGTCCGGGCCGGCGTGGCCGGCCCGAACAGTATTACTGCTTATTTTGGGTAAGCGTTTGGCTTGCCCGCCCAGTCCATATAGACCCGGCGCTGCTTGTCGACGCCGATCCGCTGCGTCAGCTTATCCCATTGGGCGGCCAGGTCGTTAAGGATCGTTTGCGGATCATCGCCAGCCCACAACCGGCCGACGGCCTGTCGGATTCCCTCTTCATACCGGTCGGTCTGAAGGAGCGACAGATCGAGCAGGCCGGTTTCGGCACCCGCTTTCAGCACGTCGAGATACTCGCCGGCGTTCGACCACCGCGACCGATATTCAGGGTTTGCGAAATGGCTGGTCCTGAAGGGGTCGCGTAGCGCGAACGGCAGTTGCACCCGCTTCAGGCTGATCTCTTCGCTGTTCATCCATTGAATAAACAGGTAGGCAGCCTCCTTGTGCTTCGATCCGGAGGCAACGGCCAATGAAAAGCCGGCCGCAAGTTCCGGCGTGCCGCCCGGCGGCAGTGCATAACCGATCTTGTCGGCGACCTTGGTCGGCGGAATCCAGTTCAGCGCCTCGGTGCCCTTGCCGTATCCGGCGGCCCAGCGGCCTACCGGCGGCCATGAGATTGTCATGGCGAGCTGTCCCGACAGAAAACCATTGAACGGTTCGATGAAGCCCCATTGCTCGACGCCCTTGGGCATGAACTTTACTTCCGCGAGCATGTCGTTGAAGACCTTGAGGCCGGCGGCCGAGTTGACAGTCGCCTTCATGGTCTCGGGATCGAAGAATTTGCCGCCCTCGACACGGAAGCGCTCCTGGAACATGAAATGTGAATTGCCCGGCGCGCTGATCATACCCGCGCCATACATCTCCGGCGCATATTTATCGGTGATGAACTGGCCGATTTCCTGGAATTGCTTCCAGGTTTTCGGCGGCGCCAGATCGTAGCCATGCTTGGCTTTGAAGGCCTTTATGTTTTCCGGATCTTGGAAAATGTCCTTTCGATAGTAGAGAACCAAAACATCGCCATCATCGGGAAAACCGTAGATCTTGCCTTCGACCTTCATCTGATTGTCCCGGTAAACCGGCGCGATCTTGCTCAGTTCTTCCCGAAAACCGTATTTGTCGACATAGTCGTCAAGCGGTGTCAACGCACCAGCAAGCGCCAGGTCGGCCATCTGGTTCGGCAGGACATTTAGGACATCGTAGGCGCCGGTGCCGGCACGGTGCGCCTGCATGGTCTTGGTGAACATTTCCGGCAGCGGCGATTCGATTACGTTGATCTTGATCCCCGTCAGTTCCTCCCACATGGGACCAGTAAACTTCTTTGGATCGAGGGGCTGCAGGCCGGCTTCGTAGAAGACGTTCAGCGTGATGCCGGAGTATTGTTTGGCGGCGTTGACCGCCCGTTCGGCGGCACTTTCAGCGAGCGCCAGTGAAGTACTCAGCGAGACGGCCAAAGCGGCTGCAGACGCCGCCATCACAACCTTTCGCGTGGGTGTTGTCAGTCTCATCGTCTCCTCCATGTTGGCAGGTTCATACTGCCTGTTGCGGGTCACAGATATCCTTCACCGACTCCATGACCGCGTCGGGATCGAAGATTCGCTCTAGCCAATCTTCTTTAAAAATCAACGATTTGGCGTTTTCGATTGCCAACAGCGCGCCATCCGAGAACTTGCCCTCCGGGAATGCACCGAAAGCGATCGACAGTTCGATGTTGATGTGCCCTTTCATAAAATCCATCGCCGCCTCGGGCGGCACGCCACGCCGCTGCGCCTCGTCAACTGCCTCGCGCAGCGCCAGACAAAGTGTTGCGCCCACAGTTTCCGACAGGGCCGGCTCGAGAATGGCGATCTGCTCGACGGTGCAGCGATGGGCCTTCATTACCGGTGCGTAAATTGCCCGGGCCACCTCCTCGCACAGCGCATAATGCTCCTCCGGTCCCTGCATGAGGGCGCACACGATGTTCTGCTTGGCATATAAGCCGCCGAAGTAGTCGGTCTGTGCCATGGGGTCGGTCTCGTGGCCGAATATCGGCGGATGGCAGGGATGGGTGACGAAATAGGTCACCTCGTCCCGGTGCGGCATCTTTCCCGCGTGAGGGGCCGCCGCATCAAGAACGATCAGAGCGCAACCCGGTCTGACCTTGTCGATGATTTCATGGGCGATCTGGCCTATCAGCCGGTCTGGCACGGCCAGTAACACGATATCGGCACCGGCCAATGCCTGATCCTGGTCGACGCATCGGGCACCGGTGGCCTCCTGAAGCCGGGCGCGGCCTTCCGGCGAGATTTCCACGTGATCGATATGGAACCGGGTGTTCAACAGGTTGCCGGCGAGACGAATCCCCATCTTCCCACCCGCGCCTAAAAGTGCGATTTTCGTCATGGGATCCCCCTCAATGGGCAGCCGAGCGGCCGCTTTTGACCTGGTTGAAGTAGTCGGGCGGTCCCATCTGGCCGCCCTTGAGCGCAATTTCGAAACCGCAAAGCGCCGGATCGTCAGAGTGGACCTGGCACAGGGCGGCGCCGGGCGCAGTCAGCGACTTGGCGGTCAAGGCATAGATGCCCATGGAAAGCGCGCCGTGGCTCGAGGTGTCGCCTCCGGCAATAACGCCGCGTGCCAGTTTACCGCCGCTTACAATCCGGCCCAGCAGCCGTCCCAATCCCGTTCCTACGTTTTCATTCACCTCGTCGGCGGGCATGTCGGAGGTCTCGATAGCGGTCCTGAAACTCGCCGTCGCCGGGTCGTCAGGCCCCAGCGCAGTATAGATGATCGGATCGCCTCCCTGCCCGAGAATGGCCAGGGCCTTGTCGGCGGCGAGGTTGATTTCCCGGTCCCAGGACACGGCATCGACCGCTCGCGCCGGATCGATCCTGATCGGTTGGAAGCCTGAACTTCTAGCCTGATCTATCTGCCGCGCTGTTATCGTCGAACAGGATCCGGAGACGACAGCCAGCCTGTCGACAGGCGAAGTGTCGGCCAGTTTTATCTGACTGTCGATAAATCCGCATTGTCGCCAATAAGCGACGAGCGCGTACTGCACTCCCTGACTACCGATGGCAAACAGACACTCACCACGATGTTCCCAGATCAGGCGTCCCACTTCCGCCAATGTTGCCTCGTCGACCACATCGAGGGCGATGATCCGTCTGCCCGAGGCCAGTTCGTCCTGTAAAGCGGCGGCGCCCTTGCCGGTCGACAGGGCCACCAGATCGACAAGCCCGATCGGCTGGTCCATCTGCCGGTTGAGGTGCGCCCGCACATCCGACTCGTCCATCGGGGTTACCGGATGGCGGCTCATGGTCGGATGACGGTCGAGGCGATAGGGTACGCCGTCTACCGAGGCGAACAGGTTGCCGAAGGCCTGATAGCGCTGAATCTCCGGAGCCGCGACGACCAGCGGATGCCAATTTCCGCCGAGGATCGGTAGTGCCAGCTCGGTGGCTCGTCCGATCGATCCGATACTCGGCGAGGAATCCAACGTCGAACAGAATTTGTAATGGACAATCGGCGCACCGATCGCGGCCAGTGCTCGAAAGATCGGCGGCAGGCGGTCGTTCATCCAGTCCGGCGATTTCGACCTTGCGATGCCGGCAATGCCGATTGCCCGATAGTTCACGAACCGGGCGAATTGATCCGATGTCGGAACATCGAAGAAAAGCACGGCGGGCAGGCCGGAGAATGTCATCACTTCCATGACAGCGGCCGCGCCGGTGAAATCGTCCCCATACCAGGTGACAAGCGGGCCATCGGGGAGTGGACTCGGACGCTCGGTCTTCATGCCGCATAGGCCTCCAGGGCACTGGCAAGCGCCGGTTTGTCGGCGGAGAAGGTACTGAGGGGGATATCGGCGATGGCTGCGTCCCAAGCTTGCCTGAGACTCTCAACACCGGCAGCCGGTCCGTCGGGATGGGCCATGATCCCGCCGCCGGCCGCATAGATGAGATCGGTTGATCGCATCGCCCGATACGTGGCCGGCACCTGATGCACCGTCTGACCAGATGAAAAAACAGGCATGGCCAGGCAGGGTCTGTTCGGGAACATCGGGGTAAGGCAAGCGCGGGCCGAGGCGATTACGCTGGCGTCGTCCTCGCAGAATTTGTTGCCAAGGCCGTTAACGTGCATGTGGTCGGCACCAGCCAGTCGCCAGATCTTCTGCCAGGCGACGTAGGACCAGCCGAGCATTGGATGCCGGTTCAGGACACCCCAGCCGTTTCGGTGCGCATGAATTGGCAGTTGTGAATGACGGGCGAATTCGATCAAGCCCACAAGGCCGACCGAATTGAGACTCGCCATAACACAGGTGCCACCCAGGTCCGCGACGAGATCGTGACGCTGCCGCATCTGATCCAAGTCGCCGGTGATGTTGAATGCGAACATCGCTTTCCGGCCGGTGCGGTCGGCGTGGTTATTTATCCGCCGCATAACGGCCCGAGCACGCTCGTCGAAAGGACATGCCGGCCCATCGGATTGCAATTCGTCGTCCTTGATGAAATCGATGCCGGCGGCAATCAACTCATCCGCCAGATCAGCGGTCGCCTCGGGATCGAGACCGACGCTTGGCTTGATGATGGTGCCGATCAACGGCCCGTTGTCGACGCCGGCCAGGCGGCAAGTTCCGTCCACTCCGAAACGCGGTCCCGAATAGGCATCGGCAAACGCCGTAGGCAACCGGATATCGTTTAAGCGCAATCCGGAAAACTGCTTCAATTCGAACAGATTGCCGGCAACGGCGGCGACCAGGTTCGGCAATGACGGACCGATATTGTCAAGAGGCCATGAAAGGGTGGCCTCGGCCCGGGTGATTTCGCCGCCGGTCGAGAGTGCGCCGGGCAGCGACGGTTCCGATACGACGCCGGTCACTGCGAGTCTTTCGACCCGCGCTGCCGAGCGGGCTTTGAGTTCCGGAGTTTCGCCCGGCACCGGCACGAATGTTCCCGACGACTGTTCGCCGGCCATCGCCTCGGCCGCCGTCGAGGGATCGACCGCGGTTTCAATGCGGTAATCCGCCTCGATGCGATCGCTTATGTCGGGATCATAGGGCGCCGTCATGAGCAGTCCTCCGCCAGCGATACGAACGCAACCGCCAGCGGCGGTAACGTGACCATGCTGGCAGAACCCATCGGCGCATTCTCGAGCCAGTTTTCGTCGCGAATTGCCTGATCGAAGCTTTCGGCATCGAGCAGACGGACGGCGAGACGACCGGACCGCAGTTGAACGCTTGCTTGTGTTTGCCCCAGATTGGCAAGGGCCATTGCCGTTCTGCCGCCCTGATGAGCGGCGAAGCCATGGACGCCGTCGGACAATCCGGAAATCCGGCAGGTATCGGCACCGGACAGTGAGGCAGCAAAGCGCACCACTTGATAAAGCGGCAGGAGTGTAACATTCGGTTCGTCGAAAGGCGGCCCGACATTGGTCTGGCCAATGTTCAAAATGGCGAACGGCCCGGCGGGCGCGGCCAGCGATAGAGCGTCGACCGGTCCGCCCGCGGCGGCCGCGACCGCACCTACGGCCCAGGCGGCGGCGAACAGGCCGCGCTGGCGCGGGTCCTCCATTGCCATCGTCTTGCGTACCCGATCTGGATTGGCTGCAACTGCCGCGCCGTAGGGGTTCGAGCGCATACCGATGGATACCAGGCCGAGACGGTAAGGTTTGTCGCCGGACAATTCCAGTGCGCTGGCGAACACCTGCGGCAAGGCTTCCAGGGTTTCGATCACCGACCGGTCGTCGGCGGCATGGACGATCGCAGTGGTTCCATGGGTGATGTAGTCAACCACATCCGGCTCCGGACGGCAGCGGTTGAACTCGGTGAAGTTGGTCAGGACGCCGCCACCGATCGCAACATCTGGAAACGCCCTTCGAGCCGCCAGCGCGGCGTCCTGCGGCGTCGCTCCGTCGGGCCAGGGCCCGCTCGGCTGATAGCTGGCGAGATAGTCTTCGGGCAGCGCGATAATCCGTTCAGGAACGAGGCCGGCCTTTTCCATATTGGCAGCCACCGCGCTCAACGCGCCATCCAAATCAGCTCCCGAAGGGACAACGATTTCGGCGTCCACCGTGACGTCGAGTTCACCGGCCAGTTTCCCCGCCGCCGACAAATAACGGTCATCGGCAACCGTGTTCAGGCGTACCTGTAGGAACCGCGCGCCGCAAAGTTTCAAGGCCCGGTCGCCAGTCGAAA
Organism: Rhodobiaceae bacterium; assembly: GCA_965224185.1. Lineage (GTDB taxonomy): Bacteria > Pseudomonadota > Alphaproteobacteria > Rhizobiales. The sequence continues at coordinate 5,096,463 of OZ245042.1, forward strand.
CAGCCAACCATTCGGGCTCGATTGCCAAGCCAATGTCCGGGAAAACTCGATCGCCCGGACCTATCGTCAACGGGCCTTCGGCCGCCGCATTCGCACTCGCCTTCGGCGATCCGGACACGGTCAGCTCAATTCCTTGGGTCACGGTCTCACCGGCGGCGATTGTGTAGGTGAAGGGAAACTCCAGCGGTCGGCAATAGGTCTTGTAGGATGCATCCGTCCAGTTGCGCTGGTCTTCCATTTCGAAGATTTCGCCGCTGAATGCCAGATCGACGGATACGCCGCCGACGTTATGGGCCATACCGACGAGATCCATGGCCGGCTGATCGGGCCTGACGAACTTCGGAAACTCAGTGTCCTCGACGCCGCCGTCGGAATGGCGTAGCCGCAGCGGCGATCCCGCCACGCCGGCGATCGGGTGAAGAATCGTGAAGCCGGCGCGATTGGTCTGGAAATCGCAATTCGCGGTCATCGATAAAGCCGCGCTCAGCCTGCCGGCCGGCGAGGCGGCGATCTTGAGGTCACACGACAGGGCTCCGTCGGCCACCGTGAAGGTCAGGGAGGACTGGAAACCGTCTGGACTTTCTTTGATTGTTTGGTCGACATTCTCTTGGAACAGAGTTCCCCAATCGCGATCGCGGATCGGCCAGGCGATGCCGCGTACGACTTCGACGCCGTGCCACCGGATCGTCCGGATAGATTCCGCCTCCAAAAGAAAAGTCAGTTCGCCAACACGGACTTGGTACTCGGGCGCGCTGGACTCACGGGTGCCGAACATGACCAATGCAGAGTCAGGTTTCGTAACCAAATCGCCTCCAGGACCCAATTTACTGGATTAGTGATTATACCAGTTAGTCGGACACGTCAATATAGCGACGACAACGCGGCGCCGAAAATTGCTTATCTGTTCTTCAGGTGCTGCTGATGATAGAGCGCGTTGGCGCGGTACAGATGATCGGCCATGGCCTTGCCGGCCGCCGCCACGTCCTTGTCGGCAATTGCCTGTAGGATGCCGCGATGCTCCTCGATAGTCAGGGATTCGAGGCCGGGTTGGCGGACCATGGAGACATGAAAATTTGCCAGCCAGCCGAACAGGGCTTCGCTGAGCGATGCGAAGATGGGATTGCCAGAGATCGCAGCCACCTCGCGATGAAATTGACCGTCCATTTCGAGAAACCGTAAGGAATTCTCGCTTGCGGCCTCCTGCTGGTCGATGATCCGGGTCAATCGATCGATGTCGCCTTGTGATCGCATTCGCGCGGCATTCCGTGCCATTTCGGTTTCAAAGGTGGCGCGTGCCTCCTTGAGGTGCTCGAAATTCGCCGGCGAATGGGTCAACAAGTGGCGCATTGACTCGCTCATTTGTTCGACCATGCGGCTAACTGAGGGTTCGGCAACACGCGGACGTTCACCGTGCTTGATCTCGACAAGGCCCATACGCTGGAGATTTTGCATCGCCTCGCGGATGGCCGGACGGCCGACTTCATAGGCGCGCATCAACTCCCGCTCGGAAGGCAGTTTGTCACCTGGCGCATAGCCAGAGCCTCGGATCAGATCGAGCAAACGATCCTGAACGTCATCGGACAGTTTGCGCCGCCGGATTGGTTGGTCAGTTCTAATCATCACACCAGTATTTCAGGATTCTACATCGATTTTCAAGCAGCGCCTTGTCAAACTGGCTATTTGCAGCCGGGCATAGTGTGTCGATTCATCTTATTTGTGCAACTTGTGACCTCGACTTCGTCGGGGGACTGAGTACCGCGGGTCTTTGCCGGTATCGGTACATGTGCGACCGCTTGGATCATCAACAACTGGTGCGGATGGGGCAGGGCTTCGGCAGCGACGGTCGTTCGGATCGGGCCGTCCGCACCGAAATACTCGGCATAGGCGTCGTTGAAGCCGTCATAATGCGCCATGTCGACGAAATAGGCCTCGATCTCGACGATATCGGAAAGTGAAGCGCCTACACTGGTTGAAGCGCCTACACTGGTTAATGTGTCGGCGACATTGGCGATGGTTGCTTTCGTCTGCGCGTAGATATCGAACTCGGTTTCCTAGACGTTCGCGTCTTCTGGTCGCGGTGACCGCTATGGCAAAAACCACAAATCAACCAGAGCCGACCCCGGAAGGTGATCAAATCGTCGCGCCCGGGGTCCGACCGATCACACGGCGAGATCGACTCATGATGCGTACCCAGGCTCCGACATGAGAAGCTATTCGGCCCTGACGCGCGAAGGTCCAATCATCACGCCACAGCCTGAACCATCGACCGGCGGTAGTTCGCGGGCGTTGTTCCAAACCAGCTCTGAAATGCCCGGAAGAAGGATGCGGGGCTGGTGTAGCCGAGGAGGTAGGAGATTTCGTCTAATGTCGTTGTCGTCTGGCCAAGGTAGTGGCGTGCCAGATCGGCCCGGGTCTGGTCGAGGATTTGCTGGAAGCTTGTGCCTTCGTCGTGAAGATGACGCTGCAGGCTGCGCTTGCTCATGTGCAGCGTGGCGGCCAGACGGTCGGAGCTTGATTCACCGCTCGGGATAGCCTCCAAAAGCGCGTTGCGGAGCCGTTCCCGGATACCGCTTTCGGCGAGTTTCTCGGCCAGTTGGCGACGCAGGTCCGGCTCAAACACCGACCACATTTCTGTGTTTTCGCTGACCAGTGGGCGACGGGCATCGTTCATTGAGAGGGTAAGGCTCGGGAAAGACTCCCTGACGGCCTTGCAGGCGAAGTATTCCCGGTTTGCCAAATCAGGCCGAGGCAGGGCGACAGCCCTGGGCACGATATGCGTTGCCGTGTGGGTCCGAAACAGCTCCGTAAAGAGCATCAATTCGGAACATGCCATCGAGTCTGGCATCCGTAGCGTCGGATGCGTGGGACGAAGTTGCAGGATCAGTCGATCGTCCCGCTCTTCGGTCACGATCCGTATCGGTCCGATCAGCGGTTTGAAGAGCGCAAGCCTGTTTATCCCCGTGCGCACGTCCGGGCTGCAGGAGAAGGCGAAAAATGACGGAACGAATGGGCCATGAGCAATGGCGACGCTGAGCGTTTCGGCCATGTCACTGTGATCATAGGTTTCCTCCATTGCCGACCAGAGGGCGAAATACTCTTCCGCAGTCGCACCCTTGGCGTCGGCTGAAAGATAGCTCGCAGGCAAGGGCGCCCGCCGAAGAACAACATCGGGCGAAATCTTCAGGATGCCGCAGGCGAGCCGCAAAAGTTGGTCGATCCGGTATCGTGGGCAATCGGGCATTGGTGTCTCCGAAACTTTCCTCGTTCCAGCTATCGGATTGTGTGTTCCAGCGCCATAGAGACAACAGGGCATGGCACCATTCAGCACAAGATTGGCGTGATCTGCAATGATATTGGCGCCTATCGTGATGGTGATGTTTCAAGCAGTCACTTAAGTCTTGGACAACAGGAACCACGATGAAAGCAACAAGAGATGCGTGCACAGGATGCAAAGCAGACGCTTGACGCCGAAGGCTGGGCCGCGACCGGCGCCGTCGAGCGTCTTGCTCTGATCGAGAACATTCAGGACAACCTCCTCAAACACGCCGATGAGCTCGGGGCGGTCGATGCGAGGATGAAGAACGACCTCGCCGGGCCGGGTGCCGTCTCTCAGGCCGAAGGGATCGCCACGACCGTCAACGCCATGGGCAACACCCTCATGGGACTTCGGCACCTCTATGAATCCCTGGCGCGTGGCGAGATGCCGAAGCCGAACGGCATCCGGAAAATCGACGATAACCTCCATGAGATCGACGTCTTTCCGGTCCACCGCAAGGACAAGATGTTAGCGGGTAAGGCACGCGGTTACCTCCATGTGGCGGGCGAACCCAAGCAAGTCAGCCCGCTCGACAAACCCGCCGGCGTGATCGCGGTTTCGGGGGCGGGCAACTACAGCTCGTCCATCGAAATGGCCATGGCGCTGTTTCTGGAAAACAAGGCGGTGATCCACAAACCGCATCAGCTCAACGCGGCGTCGGATGCGGTTTGGGCCAAGATCTTCGCGCCCCTGGTCGATCGCCAGGCGCTGGCCTTTGTCGATGCCGATCAGGGCCGAGAAATGTCGGCACTTGAGGGGCTCTACGCGATTTATTTCACCGGATCCACCGGTGTCGCCCACGCCATTCAGGACGCGGCAAGCGCGCCCCTGGTGTCTGAATGCGGCGGCAACAATCCGTGCCTCATCGTCCCGGGCCAATGGACCGACAAGGAAATTGAACATTGGGCGATCCAGATTGCGTCCGTTGGAAAACTGAATGGTGGCGCCGTTTGCGGACGCCCACAGACCATTATTACGTCGAAGAACTGGCCCCAGCGCACGCAATTCATAACCGCACTGCGCAAGGCCATTGCCGAGGATACGTTTGGTACCGCGACCTACTATCCGGGCGTGGACAAGACCAAGGAGCAGTTCCTTCAAAACCAGCCGACCGCCGAGGTATTGCAGCCTGAAGGCGGCAAACACCCCAAAAGCGATGTCGTCTTCATCCCCGGTATCGACGCTAATGATTTCGCCGTTCACAACGAAGCCTTCTGCCAGATTTTCAGTGAATTGCCGCTCGATACGGCAAACGACGCGGACGATTTCCTGACCAACGCCACGGCCATTTGCAATAATGAGTTGCTTGGCTCGCTCGGCTGCATGATGTTGGTCGACACCGCCACGTTCAAAGCCAATGAGGAGCGGGTGCACCGCGCCGTGCGGGAGTTGAAATATGGCGGCATTGCCGTGAACAACGTCCCGCCGAACATCTGGCTGAACGCCTATCTGACCTGGGGCGGCTGCGGCGAAACCACCGAAAATTTCGTCTCCGGCGTCGGCAATTTCGGCAACGGACTGAACTTCGAGAACATCGTGAAATCGGTGATCATCGACGATTTTGCTGCGCAGACCTTCGCGCTGACCAATCGCAAGCAGGTCGACCATTTACTGGTCAACGCCTCGAAATTCTCCGTCGATCAAAGCTGGGGCCGCTTTGCAAAACTGGCCGGGCAGATGACGATTGATGGTCTGCACGGAAAAGACTTCTGAGCGAATTCAAGCAAGTAAAAGCCGCCGGACATGGCGTGCAGAAACACGCGCCGGCGTGACCCTGCAGATTTGGCCAAAGCCCTTCCTGGAAGGGTCTACGCGGTAAGCAGCAACCGTCGATTTGACGGATGAAATCCCGAGCTGGATAGGAGTGCCTAACATGACCAAGACAATTTTTATAACTGGATGTAGCAGCGGTATCGGCCGCATGACCGCAAAGTATTTTCAAGAGAACGGGTGGAACGTCATTGCGACAGTCCGCTCGAACCCTGAAGCGGACGCGGAGCTAAACGCACTGGACAATGTCCTGGTTGCCGCACTGGATGTCACCAAGCAGGATATGATTGAGGCCGCGGTTGCGGCGGGCATTGATCGGTTCGGCGCCATCGACGTTCTTTTGAACAATGCCGGCTACGGCGCTTATGGCATTCTTGAGGCGACGCCTGAGCACAAGATCCGCATGCAGTTCGATGTGAACGTGGTTGGCCCGTTGCTCTGCACGAAGGCCGTTCTGCCGCATATGCGGGCCCGTGGTGAAGGGACGATCATCAACATCTCATCAATGGGCGGCAAGATCACGTTCCCGCTGGGAACGCTCTACCACGGTTCGAAATTCGCCGTAGAGGGAATGTCCGAGGCGCTATCGTTCGAACTCGCCGCGATTGGCATAAAGGTCAAAATGATCGAGCCGGGCATGATCAATACCAACTTCGCCGAAACCGTTGGTGCGATGTTCGATATTGATCCGACGCAAACCGAATATGCGCCTTTCGTTGAAAAAGTAATGGCGGGGATGCAGCAGGTGGGCAGCCAGCATTCGGAGCCGATCCTTGTGGCAGAGACGATCTGGCAAGCAGCAACCGACGGCAGCGACCAGTTGCGCTACATCGCCGGGGTGGATGCCGAGCAGATCATCGCAGCGCGAAAGGCGATGGAAGACCCTGAATATCTAGCCATGATCCGCAACAATATGGGCCTATAACAATCGATATCCCCTGATAGCGACGCGCGTCATGCAACATGGGCGTGCGTCAACCACCAGGGCAAGTGACCTGATCCAAAGACTGGCGTCTCAAAGGATGTTCGGAGCAACCCTGACCGAACAGGGTTTTACGGACCCGATGGTCGACAGCGTCTTTCGCTTCTTTACCGCGCTCTGGTTCGGCGCCGGCGTTCTGTTCACCATCTTCATTCAGGACATCGAAAGCTACAAGCCAACCCGGCCGACGATGACGACAACTTGGGCGCCGGGCGGGACAGGGGAGGCGGTTTCGTCGAGATGGTGCTGCATCGCATGGGTGTTGCTGCGCGGTGGGAGGGCGCCGGGTGATCTTGTTTTTCCGGCCGATGGATGCTTCGTCCTGGGACCAGATCTCTGTTGGCATCCTTCGAGGCTTTCGCCAACCGGTGAAGATCATTTCTATCAAAATCGTCGCGAAGCGGGATCGGTGCGGATATGGCAAACTCAATCCGCTTGCCATCATCAATCGTGTTCGCATCGAAATGGAAATCCCAAGAGGGCCAAAAATCGCGCAAATCGGTATCAATCCAATTTTCCAGAAAGAAGCGGATCGGGATTAGCTGAGCCGACGGCGCTCAAAGTCCGGACTTCCATCTTCAGTCTTGGATAAATTGGCCCCTCTCGGATGCGGATGATATGAACGTCCTCGATTCGAGCAGGACCGTCATGTCACTTCTTCAAATTGCATCGCTGCTGATTGTTTTGGCCGGGGCCTTCGGGGCTATAAACTACTTTACCCTGCGGCTCCCGCCGGCGATCGGCATCCTTGTCGTGGCGCTTGTCGCCTCGTTCGCGGTGATTGTCACAGACGCGCTTTTCCCCACGCTGACGGTGGAGGAAGAAATCCGCGCGCAGGTGCTGGAACTGGAATTCTCCGAAGCACTATTGGAAGGCATGCTGGGACTTTTGCTGTTTGCCGGTGCGTTGCATGTCAAGCTCTCGGACTTGCGCAAGGCCTGGCTGGTCATCTTGCTGATGGCGACGATCGGGGTCGGTCTTTCAACCGCCATTGTCGGCTACGGTTTCAGTTGGGTCACCGGCATGCCCCTGATGATCGCGCTTGTCTTCGGCGCGCTGATCTCGCCGACAGACCCGGTGGCAGTTCTCGGCGTGCTGCGCGAGGCGGAGCTGCCGAAATCGCTGGAAACCAAGATCGCGGGCGAAAGCCTTTTCAATGACGGTGTCGGATATGTGGTCTTCCTGGTGCTTGTCGGGCTCGCCTTTCCCTCCGGCGACGGCCACGGTGCGGACCTTGCCGACGCGGCGGTTCTGTTCACGCGCGAGGCGCTGGGCGGGGCGGTCCTGGGCCTCGTTCTCGGCTGGTTGACGTTTCGGGTGATGCGCCGGATCAACGATTATTCTCTGGAGGTTCTGATTACGCTTGGCTTGGCTTTCGGCGGCTACGAACTGGCGGTTTGGCTCCACGTCTCGGCGCCCATCATGGCGGTCTGCGCGGGTCTTCTTATCGGCGATATCGGCACCCGATATGGCATGTCCGAAGAAACACGCAGCTATGTCGAGGCGTTTTGGAAGCTGGTGGATGAAATCCTGAATGCTGTGCTGTTTCTGATGATCGGATTCGAAGTCTTCGCCGTGGCGTTCGAGTTCGATTTCCTGATTTCGGGCGCCATAGCCATCGTCCTGTCCCTTCTCGCTCGACTTGCCGCCGTCTCAGTCCCGGTCCTGATGTTGAGACCCTTCCAGGCGTTCAGCAAGGGCGTGATCCCGATCATGACATGGGGCGGGCTGAAGGGTGGTATTTCCGTCGCGCTAGCCCTATCGCTGCCCAATGGCGAGTGGAAGCCTCTGATCCTGACGTCCACCTATATCGTCGTGATTTTCTCGATCATCGTGCAGGGCTTGACAGTGACCCGGTTTGCCGAACGGGTCGGCCGTGCTCCGGAGCTGCCCCATACCTGAAATTTCTGTATTGATGCCTTCACCGATCAATCCGAAGACGGCAAGTCAATTTTTTTCAATTGAGCATGAAGCGCAGAGCGGCGTAGATTTGCATCGAACAATCGGCCCAACCGGATCTTCCCGACCCTCTCTGAGCTTCGCCTTCACGCGCCGCCTGGGATGCTTGTTGCGTAGCTGCAAGCCAAGTTCGTTATAGATCCCGCGTGATTTCTTCATGTTGATCTTTCATCTGTCCTGAAGTCGTAATCGGCAATGTCGGTTGACACCAGGTCGTAACCGGCCGCGGCGAGTTCCGTTGCCATCCAGCCTTCGCCGTCACCAAAAGCGCATCGTTGGATCTCGGCTTGTGGCCTATTTGAACCGGCCCATCAAATGGGTCAAAAGTCGCCGCCCCTGGTCTTAATCATCGTCGCGAATTGTCGTGCCATGCACGGTATATTCGAGAGGTTGGCCGTTGAGCACTTGAAAGCGACCTGTGCTCGCGGTCCTCGCATAATTTCACAAAGACAATGCCAGCTCGGATTTCGACGCCGAAGGCTCCGGCGCAGATCGTTTTCGGCGGCTCCAGGTCCGGATGTGCGGGGATTGCTTGACATTGCCCTTGCGTATCGAACTGCCATCCGTGGCAAAGACAGCTCAGGCGGTTGCCCCGCACGAAACCAAAACTGAGCCGCATACCACGGTGCGGGCAACGGTCTTCCCATGCATGATTGCGTCCATTGTTACTGCGCCACACTGCCAGATCAAAACCGTCGATGAGCACAGGGTGAGCCGACAGCAGCCTTCGCAATCACATTGAACCGGCGGATTCCGACTCAGAGCTGACCGCCGCTGGACCTATATTAGCGCCGGCAACGGTCCGATCGCCGCCAGACGTGGGGCGCAAAACGGAAATTCGGCAACTTCCAGCCGATTTTGTTGAAAATTCCGTGTTCCCGCCGCGGATAATCCCCTTTTCACACCTCTTCTCCGACCGGGGTCACATTCACTCTTGCAAGTAAATGACCGGTCATTTACATATGATCCATGACTCAACCCGGCCCCACCCCCGAACCGAAATGGCGCCGTCGGGCCGATGCGCGGCCGGATGAGGTGCTCGATGCTGCGCTCGATCTGTTCATCGACCATGGCTTCGCCGCCACCCGGGTGGAGGATATCGCCAAGAGAGCAGGGCTCTCCAAGGGGGCGATCTATCGCTATTTTTCCGGCAAGGAAGCGATCATGGAGGCCTTGGTGCGCCGGTCCCTGGTGCCGATCGCGGTTGATGCCCAGGACCTCGGCGACCAGGCCGGCGACCCGCGGGCTCTGATCACCCAACTGATCACCCGGATCGGCCGCCGTATGAGCGACCGACGGCTCGCCGCGATCCCCCGCTTGATCCTCGCGGAAGCCGGTAATTTTCCAGGCCTTGCGAAAATGTATCGCCGCGAAGTGGTCGATCGCGGCACGATGGCCATGGAGGCGCTGTTAAAGCGCGGCATCGCCGCCGGCCAGTTCCGCCCGGTCGACGCTCATTTGACCGTGCGCAATGTCATAGGGCCGATCCTGGCGCATCTATTGCTGTCCCAAATCTTCGCCATCGACGCGGACTTGGAAGCCGATCCGGACCGGTTCATCGACAACCATCTTAACGTCCTCTTCAACGGCCTCGCCGCCAAACCGAAAGACACCTGAGCCATGGATGACTTCATTGCCTGGATCATGGGTGCCCTGGCGGCCGTCATACCCGGCCTCGGTGAGCCTGAGACATTGACATTTTATGGCACGGTGGAAGGCGAGTTGATCATGGTGTCGCCGGAACAGGGCGGCAGGATCGTCGACATCGCGGTCAAGGACGGGGACACGGTTGCGGCGGGCACGGTGCTCTTCCGCCTGGACGACCGTCGAGAAATCGAAGCGCTGGCGACTGCCAGGGCCAGGCTCGCCGCCGCCCAGGCCTTGTGGAAGGATAAGACCAGCGGCGTGCGGTCGGAGGAGATCGCGGTCATCGAGGCGCAATTGCAATCCGCGAAGGCCGATCTCGTGCTGGCGGAAATCACCTACAAGCGCACCCTGGAGCTGATCGAACGCCGCGTCGAACCCGAAACCCGTCGCGACGACACCCGGGCGGCCCTGGATCGCGCCACCGCCCGGGTGCGCCAGTTAAAGGCGGAACTGGTCGTCGCCCGCCTGCCGCGCCGTGCATCCCAGGTGGAGGCGGCATTTCAGGATCGGGTCGCCGCCGAGGCCGCATTGCACGATGCCGAAATCCGCCTTGCCGACCGGGTTGTCTCCGCACCCGCCAACGGCCGCGTCGAGCGTATCTATCGGCTGGCCGGCGAAATGGTCGCCGCCGGTGCTCCGGTCCTGTCCCTGTTGCCGCCGGATAAGGTCAAAGTGCGCTTCTTCATTGCCGAGCCGCAACGCGGGTTGATCAAGGTCGGCGCGTCCGTGCGCGTCGGTTGCAGTTTCTGTGAGCAGCCGATCGAGGCCCGGGTGACCTATGTCGCCGACAAGGTCGAGCATACGCCGCCGGTGATCTACTCCCTGGACGAACGCGCCAAGCTGGTCTTCATGGTCGAAGCCCAATTGGCGCCCGGCCACGGCCTGGCGCCCGGACAGCCGGTCGATGTGAGGCCGGCCGAATGACCGATCCCAACGGAGCACCGGCGATCGAGGTGCGCGGTCTCACCAAGAATTTCGGCGACAAGGTGGTGGTCGATGATCTGCACATGGCGGTGCCGAAGGGCGCGATCTACGGCTTTCTCGGCCCCAATGGCTCCGGCAAGACCACCACGATCCGCATGATGTGCGGCCTGCTGACGCCGACCGCCGGGGAGGGCACCTGCCTCGGCTATGACATCCTCTCCCAATCCCAACTGATCAAGGAACGGGTCGGCTACATGACCCAGAAATTCTCGCTTTACGAGGACCTGTCGATTGCCGAGAACCTGGATTTCATGGCCCGCATGTATCGCATGTCCGATCGCAATGCGCGGGTGCGGGCGGCATTGGAGGATCTTGGCCTCGCCGACCGTGCGGCCCAACTTGCCGGCCAATTATCCGGTGGTTGGAAACAGCGGCTGGCGCTGGCCGGTTGCCTGCTCCACGAGCCGGACCTGTTGCTGCTCGACGAACCCACCGCCGGCGTCGACCCCAAGGCGCGGCGGGACTTCTGGGACGAGATCCGCCGTCTCGCCGATAAAGGCGTCACCGTGCTCGTTTCCACCCACTACATGGACGAGGCGGTGCAGTGCGATTTCATCGCCTATATCGCCTATGGCCGCAAGCTGATCGACGGCCCGGCCGACACCATTCCCGACACGGTGGGTCTGGTCACCTGGCGCGCGGAGGGACCGGACATGACGGAACTTTCCGCAAAGCTCCAGGGTCAGCCCGGCATTGACCAGATCGCCCGCTTCGGCACCGCGCTCCATGTGTCGGGCACCGATGCGGACACCCTCGACGCGACCATCAAAGGCCTAGCCGAGAGCGATAGCCATGAATGGACCCGCCGCAAGGCCGGGCTGGAGGAGGTGTTCATCTACCTGATGGCAAGCTCCAGGGACAATTTCGAAGGCGAGGCCGCATGATGTCCTTGTTTTCCTTCGGCCGCTTCTCCGCCGTGCTGGTCAAGGAGTTCATTCAAATGCGGCGCGACCGGCTGACCTTCGGCATGATGATCGGCGTTCCGATCATGCAGCTTGTGCTGTTCGGTTTCGCTATCAATTCCGATCCCCGGCATCTGCCGACCCTGGTTGAATTGGGCGACAACGGCCAATTCACTCGGTCATTTCTTTCAGCCCTCGACAACTCGACCTTTTTCGACTTTCGCGGCGTCGTTCCAAATGGCACCGCAGGTGATCAGGCGTTGAAGCGTGGCGATGCCACCTTCGTGGTGCGCATCCCGCAAGATTTCGAGCGCGACCTGGTGCGTGGTGACCGGCCCTCGGTGCTGGTCGCCGCCGATGCCAGCGACCCGGCGGCCACCGGCGGCGCCGTTGGCGCATTGAAAACGCTTGTCTCGACCAGCCTGCAGCATCTGGCCACCGGTCCGCTCTCCCATCTCGCCGGTACGCCAAACGACTTCGATGTGGTGGTCCACAAGCATTACAATCCGGCGGGCAAAACCAATTACAATATCGTGCCCGGCCTACTGGCGATCATCCTGTCGATGACCATGGTGATGATCACGGCGATCGCCATCGTCAGAGAATCCGAACGCGGCACCATGGAGACCCTGCTCGCCACCCCGGCGCGGCCGCTTGAAGTGATGATCGGCAAGATCCTGCCCTATGTCCTGATTGGCTATGTGCAGACCATCGTGTTCCTGATCATGGCTTTGGCCCTCTTCGAAGTGCCGTTCGAGGGCGATGTCCTGGCCTTTATCGCCGGGCTCAACCTGTTTATCGTCGTCAACCTGGCGCTCGGCTTCCTGTTCTCAACGGTCGCCCGTAGCCAGATGCAGGCCATGCAAATGTCGTTCTTCTACATGCTGCCGTCGATCCTGTTGTCAGGCTTCATGTTCCCCTTTTCCGGCATGCCCGGCTGGGCCCAGGTGATCGGCACGGCAATCCCGGTCACCCATTTCATCCGCGTGGTGCGCAAGGTGATGCTGAAGGGCGCGGAATTGGGTGATATCACCGCCGACCTGATGGCCCTTGCCATCATCATGGTGACGATCACCACGCTGGCCATGCTGCGCTACCGGCAGACATTAGATTAGCGCCACCGGCGCAGCAGCACCCGCCCGGAAAGACGGTCGTCACCTTCGATCCGCCGCCGCCGAACCAAACAACGCCGCGCCCGACAATTGACCGCAAATCGTGGGCCGTTTGTTATCTTCCGAGGCGAATAATCTGGCGACGGGGCTTATCGTTTGGTGTAGAAATGCTAAATTCCACTTGTCTTGCCGACAGGACCTGAAGGATAGTTCTCGGCAATGCACGATCAACGAATTGCCGAACGGATGGAGATATAAATCATGGCCGAACAAGAATTCGATAAGGAGGTCGTCAACGCTTTGGCTCGGGCCCTGTGGTCAGCCGAGATAAGCACGTCGAATCCGTCAGCCCCGATGGAAGAGCGTAAAAGTCAATGGAAGCAAAATAGCAACAGTTACAGAAAAATCAGCCGAAAAGCACTTCGCCGTATGACAAAGGCCGGGTATTCAATCGCGAAGTCCGCTTAAGCCCTGATCACCGTTTTCCGACCGGCGCCGGAGCCGGGCTGCCGGATCCGTGTATCCGGCTCCGCACCATTGCGGCTATCCTCCAGCCAATTGGCGTTTCCAGAAACTGTGCGGTACGGTCGTTTATGTCTTCATTAGAACTGCCCTTGCAGGGCATCCGCGTTGTCGATCTCAGCCGGCTCGTGGCCGGCAATATGTTGTCGGTGGTGCTCGCCGATTTCGGCGCCGATGTGATCAAGGTCGAACGGCCGGGAAAAGGCGACGACCTGCGCAATTGGCGCGAAGGCGGTATCGAGACCTGGTGGAAGACCTATGGCCGCAACAAGCGCTCCGTGGCCCTGGATCTAAAATGCGACGGCGATCTTGAAATCCTGAAATCCCTGATCGCCACCGCCCAGGTTTTCATCGAGAATTTCGTCCCCGGAAAACTGGAGGCCATGGGCCTGGGGCCGGAGGACCTTCAGCACGGCAATCCCGGCCTGATTATCGCCCGTGTGACCGGCTGGGGCCAGACCGGGCCTTATCGTGACCGGCCTGGATTCGGTACGCTCGTGGAGGCCATGTCCGGTTTTGCCCATCTCAACGGCTTCCCGGACAAGCCGCCGGCGCTGCCGCCGCTGGCAACCGCCGACATGGTGGCCGGCCTTTATGGCGCCTTTGCCGTTGTCGCCGCCTTGCGTGTGGTGGAGCATGGCGGGCCGGGGCAGGTGATCGATCTGTCGCTGTTTGAGAGCATGTTTTCGCTGGTGGCTTCAGAAGCCGTGAAATACGACGCCACCGGGACGGTCAGCATGCGCAGCGGCAATCAATCCATGCACACCGCACCGCGCAACGTTTATAGTTGCGCCGACGGGCAATACATTGCGCTGTCAGGATCAATGCAATCCATGTTCGAGCGCATCGCCCGGACGATCGGCCGCGAGGATCTGGTCGACGATCCGCGATTTAAGACCAATGACGGCCGCGTCCGCAACCGCGATGCCCTGGATGCCATCATTCAGGACTTCATGAGCAGGCAATCGCTGGATGAAAATCTGAGCCTGCTCGGCAATGCAGGCGTTACCGTTGCACCGATATTGTCGATCGCCGACCTCATGAACCACCCCTATGTTACGGGGCGCGGCGTGTTGCAATCGGTGTCCGGGGCCGATGATCGCGAGTGGAACATTCACCGGCCGGTGCCGCGCCTGTCCCGGACGCCCGGAACCATTCGTCGCCCGGCGCCGGAAATCGGTGAACACAATGCTGAGATCATGGCCGAGTTGAAGAGCCGGTCATAGCAAGAACCATGACGGTTCGGCCTTGTGACCGAACGCCATTCTCGATCAACCGATCGGGCCAATCAGTCGCGATTTCCCTTGCTCCGATTGATGAAATCCGATCTAAACAATCCCACAGTGAATCGTCAGCAAATCGAATGCCCTGCCAGGATCATACGGGAGTCGCCCATGTCATTTACCGGCAAATATAATATCGTCATGCATGTCCCAACCGGCGATCAGGAGGCGGTCCTGGAATTGGTCCAGGACGGCGAGACCTTGTCCGGGACAATGGAAGCGCAGGGCGAAAAAGGACCAATCGACAATCCGCGTATCGAGGGCGACACGGCGCATTGGGATATCGACATCACCAAGCCGATGCCCCTGACGCTCAATTTTCGGGCGACCAAGGACGGTGACTCCCTTTCCGGCAAAGTCGCATTGGGCATGTTCGGCGAGGCCGATTTCGAGGGCTCCGCCGCTTAGCCGGGAATGATCCACCGACAACCGGGAAGCCACCACCGCAGGCCGCGTTAAGCCGCGTGTCGGTTACCGGCAAATGTGGCGCTCCAAGGAGATTGCCGTTTGACCTGCGGATCGTCGAAATTTGGAAGTCGACCTCAGCACTGCACAATCAGTAGTGGCCCCTACTTGAGAACAAATTTTCAAATTTGTGCTGCGGCTGGATAAAATGTATAGAGCGGGGGCATCAAAATGAGAAAAATAGGCATAATATTTCGGCGCAAAGCAACAATGATCCGCGGCGCCAAGGCAATCGGGGGGAATTCATGAGCTGTCGGCAGTCAAATGCTGAGCAACAATCGGGTATCGACCGTTCCGTAGCGTGAGATTGGGTACCCGTGCTCAAAGTTGAGAATCTGAACAAAAGCTTCGGCGGCCTGCAGGCCGTGCGCGACTGCTCATTCGAGATCGCCGAGGGCACGATCACCGGATTAATCGGCCCCAACGGCGCCGGCAAGACGACCATGTTCAACATGATCGCCGGTGAACTTAAACCCACATCGGGCCGTATCGTCTTTCAGGGCGAAGACATTGCTGGTCTACCGACCCATCAGATGTTCCACCGCGGCATCGTGCGGACGTTTCAGATCCCGCACGAATTCGCCAAAATGACAGTCCTGGAAAACCTGATGGTCGTGCCGCCTGAGCAGCCGGGCGAGCATATATTCAACAACTGGCTGTCGGCGGCCAAGGTGCGCGCCCGCGAAGCGGAAGTGCGCGACAAGGCTCAGGAAGCGCTGGAATTTTTGTCGATCGCCCATCTGCGCGACGAACCGGCCGGCAACCTGTCGGGCGGTCAGAAAAAGCTCCTGGAACTCGGCCGGACTATGATGACCGACGCCAGACTGGTCCTGCTTGATGAGCCCGGTGCCGGCGTCAATCCGACCCTGCTTTTGAAAATCCGCGAAATGATCACCGAATTGCGCGAGACCCGGAACTATACGTTCTGCGTCATCGAACACGACATGGACCTGATCGCCAGCCTGTGCCAGCCGGTGATCGTACTTGCCGAGGGAACGGTGCTGACCGAAGGCACCATGGACGAGGTGCGCGGCAACCCGGAAGTGCTGGATGCCTATCTGGGCGGCGGCGAGGAGGACGAGTAATGGCCGTCCTTGAGCTGCGCTCGGTGACCGGGGGCTATGGCGATACCCAGATCCTGCACGGCGTCTCGCTCAGCGTCGAACCGGGGCAGATCGTCGTCATTATCGGCCCCAATGGTGCCGGCAAGTCGACGGCGATGAAGGCCGTGTTCGGCCTCCTGCAACTGAGCGATGGGTCCGTTATGCTGGACGGCGAGGAGATCACCAATACGCCGCCGGAAAAGGTCGTTCGCCAAGGCGTCTGCTACGTGCCGCAGACGTCCAACATTTTCCCCAGCCTGACGGTGGAGGAAAATCTGGAAATGGGCGCCTTCGTGCGCGAAGACGATTTTCGGCCCAGGCTGCAGGAAATCTACGATTTGTTTCCGCCGCTCGCCGAAAAGCGCAAGCAGACGGCGGGCACCCTGTCGGGCGGACAGCGGCAAATGGTGGCCATGGGCAAGGCCATGATGCTGGAGCCCAAGATCCTGTTGCTCGACGAGCCGACGGCCGGCCTGTCACCGAAATTTCGCGGCGAGATCTTCGCCACCGTCAAGGCCATCAATGCCGCCGGTACGCCGATCCTGATGGTCGAGCAGAACGCCAAGCAGGCCTTGCGCATCGCCGATCGCGGCTACGTGCTGGTCGACGGTACCAACAAATTCGAGGGCACCGGGCAGGATCTTTTAAACGATCCCGAAGTCGGCGAGATGTTCCTGGGTGGCGGCAAAAGCAATGGCAACGGCAAGGCCGGGGACGAAACGTGAGCGAGTTCATCAACTTTTATCTCGTTCCCGGGCTGGTGCTCGGCAGCATCTATGCACTCGGTGCCATCGGCATCACCATGACCTTCGGCATCCTGCGCTTCGCCAATTTCGCCCATGGCGAGACCATGACGCTCGGGGTCTACATCACCTGGTCGCTGATCCAGATCACCGGAATTCATCCGCTGATCCTGATGCCGATTTCCATGGCGCTCACGGTGATCATCGTGCTCGGGCTGGACAAGGGTTTCTATAAGCCGCTGCGAGAGGCGCCCACCATCATCCTGGTCATAGCCTCCTTCGGCCTGATGCTCATGGTCCGATCCGTCATCCAGTTCATTTGGGGCGTGCAACTGAAATCCGTTTTGCCCGGCATCCAGCGGCCGATGATCTTCTTCGACACGCTGCGCATATCGCCCAAGCATATGATGATTATCGGCGGTGCGGTGATCCTCATCTTCATGGTCCACTACCTGCTGACCTACACCAAGATCGGCAAGGCGATGCGCGCCATGTCCGATTCACAGGAACTGGCGCGGCTGACCGGCATCAACACCGAAATGGTGGTGCGGGCGACCTGGATTGTCGGTGGCGGCCTGGCCTGCGCGGCCGGCGTCTTCCTGGCGGTCGACACCCAGGTTGAGACCATGATGGGCTTCAAGCTGCTTCTGCCCATGTTCGCCGCGGCGATCCTGGGCGGCGTCGGCCGTCCCTATGGCGCCATGGTCGGCGGGCTGGTGATCGGCCTGGCGGAGGAATTATCCTCCTATCCGTGGCTCGGAACGGAGCCCCTGTTGAACCCGGGCTACAAGCAGGGGATCGCCTTCGCGATCATGGTCGGCATGCTCCTGTGGAGGCCGTCCGGCCTGTTCAAGGGAAAGGTTTTCTAGATGGATGCCTTCTACGGATACGGCCTCTATGTCATCTCACTCCTCACCATGGGCGGCATCTACGCGCTACTCACCCTGGGCCTCAACGTTCAATGGGGTTTCGCCGGATTGTTCAATGCCGGCATTGCCGGTTTCTTCGGCATCGGCGCCTATGTCTCGGCCTTTTTGACCACGGCCCCGACGGCGCGTCACATCGGTGGTTTTGAGATGCCCTATGTGGTCGGCATCATCGCCGCCATGGTGATAGCAGGCATTGTCGCCTATCTGGTCGGCAAGGTCTGTCTGCGCCTGCGGTCGGATTATCTGGCGATCGCCACCATTGGTATCGCTGAGATCTTCCGCCTGATCGTCAACAATGAACTCGACCTGACCAACGGCGCCCGCGGCGTTTCACAAATTCCGAAACCCTTCGAAACTTTGGCCGAACCTTGGAACCACATTGCCTTCCTCATCCTGGTGCTGGTGACCATGGCGGTGATCTACGTGCTTTTGGAGGTTGCCCGCAAATCGCCGTGGGGCCGGGTGATGACGGCAATCCGGGAAAACGAGACCTCCGCCAAGGCCGCCGGCAAGAATATCGAGACCTTCCGTATGGAAGGGTTCGTTATCGGCTGCATGATCATGGCGCTCGCCGGCGCGATGATGAGCCAGTATCTGAAGTTCTTCAACCCGGCGGCACTCGATCCGTTGACGGCCACGTTCCTGGTCTGGGTGATGCTGGTGGTCGGCGGCAGCGCCAACAATCGCGGTGCGATCCTGGGCGCCTTCGTCATGTGGACGATCTGGTCGATGACTGAATTGCTGACGACCCGCCTGCCGGCGGAGATTGCCTTTGGTTCCGGCGAGGACCGGTTTGTGCTCCTCGGCGACCTGGCGATCCGCACCGCCTATATACGGATTTTCCTGATCGGATTGCTGCTCCAGATCTTCCTTCAGAAGTATCCGCAGGGCATACTCCGCGAACGGCGACCGTCCTTTGGCGGCGCGCACGATAAATGAACCCGGCTTGCATGGATTTACGAAGGGCCTCAAACCGGCTTAAATGCCGGACACCAACTGCGAGATTCACTACGAATTTCGTCAAAACCCCATCCGGGGGAGCTTTGTGATAACGCTTATAACCATTTCGTACTGGGAGAGGAGTACCACCAGATGAAACTAGCCAAAACCCTGACCCTTGCTGCAACGGTGGCCGCATTTGCGACCGTCAGCGCGCAAGCTGAGGATATCAAAATTGGATCGGCCGGGGGTGTCACCGGCCCGATCGCGGAATTGGTTGCCGCGATTCTGAAGGCCCGTCAATTGGCGGCCGAACACATCAATGCCACCGGTGGATTGCTTGACGGCAAGAATATGGCCCTGGTGGTTGGCGATTCCGCCTGCGATCCGAAGGCCGCGGTCGACGCCGGCAACAAGCTGGTCAATGTCGAGCAGGTCGTTGCGGTGATCGGCCCGAGCTGTTCCGGCGCAACCAACGGCATGGTGTCCTCCGTGACGATCCCGGCCGGTGTGACGGTGCTGTCTGATTCAGCCACCGCCCCGTCGATTTCCGATCTGAAGGACAACGACACAGTCTTCCGTGCCTCCGCGTCCGACTCTTATCAAGGTGCTGAAATTGCGCGCCTGGTCAGCAAGGCGGGCTTAAAGAAAGTCGCCGTCACCTTCTCCAATGACGACTACAATGCCGGCATCGCGGAGGTGTTCGTCAAGGAATTCACCGCCATGGGCGGCACTGTGACCGCCAATCAGGCCCACGAGCCGAATAAGGCGTCCTATCGGTCTGAACTGGCGACCCTGGCCCAAGGTGGTCCGGAAGCCCTGGCGCTCTTCGCCTATTACGGCTCCAGCGGCATCACCATCGTCAAGAACAGCCTGGAAAATGCCCTGTTCGACAAGTTCTACGCTGCTGACGGCATGTTCGACGTATCCGTGATTTCCTCGATCGGCGCTGACAATCTGCGCGACAAGATCTGGATCACGCAAGCCGCGTCGGATCCCGAAAACGTCTCCTACCAGAACTTCGCCGAAGCCTATAAGGCGACCGGCGGCGATCCCGAAGCGCCCTATGCCGCACACGGCTATGACGTGGCCTTCCTGATGGCCCTGGCCATCGAAAAGGCCGGTTCCGCGGATCGCGGAAAGATCAGCGCCGCCCTGCGCGCCGTTGCCGGACCTCCCGGTGAAGTGGTCCGCCCGGGCGAGTGGGAAAAAGCCAAGAAGCTGATCATGGAAGGCAAGGACGTCAATTATGAAGGCGCCGCCGGCGTCCTCGACTTTGACGAAAAAGGCGACGTCTCCGGTCTGTTCAGCCTCAATACGGTCAGCGCCGAAGGCAAATGGGAGCGGACGCTTCTGCGGAAGGAAATGAACTGACCGCTTGAACTGAAGCCTTGCGCGGGGCCTCCCGCGCACGCATAGTCTGAACCCCCGGTATCGGTCCGATTTGACCGCCGGGGGTTCTTTTTTGCCGATGATCTAATGCAGGTTGCGTTCAATCGGATTCAACATGAACCATGAAGCAGTCATTCCCGCGAAAGCGGGAATCCAGGGTAACAGACAAAGGCCGGCGTTCGTGGCCCTGGATTTCCGCTTTCGCGGAAATGACTGTGATGCGATTGTAAATCCAGTTTATTACCGAACCCACAATTGGTCCGGATGTGTTCGATGAATGACCCTGTTAAATTGGGCGTGGATATCGGCGGAACGTTCACCGACGTGGTGTTGGAACGGGGCGACGCCCTCCACTCGGTGAAGGTTCTGACCACCCATGATGCGCCGGAAGAGGCGATCATCGATGGCACGACCAAGGTCTGTGACGCCGCCGGCATAAAGCCCTGCCAGGTGTCCATGATCATTCATGGCACCACGCTTGCCACCAATGCCCTCATCGAGCGTCGCGGCGCCAAGACGGCCCTGATCACCACCAAGGGCTTCCGCGATGTCATTGAGATGCGCACCGAGAGCCGGTTTGAACAATATGACCTCAATCTGCGCCTGCCCGACGCGCTGATTTCCCGCGAGCACCGCTACGTGCTTGAGGAGCGGGTGGCCGCCGATGGCCAGGTCCTGATTCCGCTTGATCCTGCCGAAGTGGACGCGCTCTCAGATAGGATGGCGGCCGGAGGCTATGACAGCGTCGCCATCGGTCTGATCCACTCTTATGTCAACGATGCCCATGAACGCCTGGTGCGCGATATTCTACTTAGGCACCTGCCGGATTTGACGGTGTCTCTGTCGTCGGAAGTCTCGCCGCAAATGCGCGAATATGAGCGCTTCAACACCGTCTGCGCCAACGCCTATGTGAAACCTGCCATGGAAGCCTATCTGTCGCGGCTCACCGATCGCCTGGCGGCAATCGACATTCACGCGCCGGTTTTTCTGATGCATTCAGGCGGCGGCATTATCGGTCTCGACAGCGCCATCGCGTTCCCGGTTCGCCTGGTGGAATCGGGTCCGGCCGGCGGCGCCATCTTCGCCGCCACCATCGCCGACCGCTATGGTCTGGATCGTGTGCTTTCCTTCGACATGGGCGGTACGACCGCCAAGATCTGCCTGATCCGCGACCAGGCGCCGAAAACATCGCGGGTCTTCGAGGTGGCGCGGACATATCGGTTCAAGAAAGGCTCCGGCATGCCGATCTCGATCCCCGTGATTGAGATGGTGGAAATCGGTGCCGGCGGCGGATCGTTGGCTCATGTGGATTCCTTGCGCCAGATCCGGGTCGGCCCGCAAAGCGCCGGCTCCATGCCCGGACCCGCCTGCTATCAAAAGGGCGGCGAGAAGCCTGCCGTGACCGATGCCGACCTGGTGCTCGGTCGGCTGGATCCCGACGATTTCGCAGGCGGCACCATCAGTCTGTCGGAGCAACTGGCGAAATCGGCATTGCGCCGCCATGTGGGCGAGCCGCTGGACCTTGACGACACCACCGCCGCTTTCGGTGTCTGCGAGGTGGTGGATGAAAACATGGCCAATGCCGCCCGTGTCCATGCGGTCGAAAACGGTGAGGATCTGGCCGGCTATACCATGATCGCTTTCGGCGGCGCGGCGCCGCTCCATGCCGGCCGGCTTTGCGAGAAGCTGGGCATCGACCGCGTTCTGGTGCCGCCGGGCGCCGGCGTCGGATCGGCGATTGGCTTTCTAAGAGCGCCGTTCAGCTTCGAGGCAACCCGCTCCACTTATATGCGGCTATCCGAATTCAGCGCCAAACTTGCCAAGGATGTGTTCGACGACCTGAAGCGGGAGGCGGCGGTCTTCGTCCGGTCCTGCGAACCCGATGCCGATCTCGTTTTCGATGTGAAAGTCTATATGCGCTATGTGGGCCAGGGCTGGGAAATCGCTGTCGATCTAAGCAAGGACGACAGTGAAAACCCGGCGGAACCGGCGTTTCGCGGGAACTTCGAGGACGCGTACCGGACCCTTTTTGGGCGCATAGTCGACGGCCTGGATATCGAAATCGCCAGTTGGGCGGTGAAAGCTAGCACCGTGACGGAGCCGATCGCGGCGATCACGGAACCGCCGCCGGCGGGCGCGGCCGAGACCGATGGTTTGCGTCAGATATTCGATCCGGCGGAGGGCACGACACTTGCCGCGCAGATAGTGCAGCGCTCGGCCATCGCGCCAGGCCAATTTGTCGACGGGCCAGCGGTGATCACCGAGCGCGAGACTTCGATCATCGTGCCAAGCGGCTTTTCCGCTCATATGCAGTCCGATGGCTGCGTGGCCGTCAGCCGAGACCGCGCCACCGCAGCCGCGGCACCAATTCGGGAGGACCGGGCATGACCGACACGACTTTGTCCGCCGTCTCCAATCAAGTTATGTGGAACCGCCTGATTTCGGTTGTCGAGGAGCAGGCCCAGGCGCTGGTGCGGACGGCCTTTTCCACGTCGGTCCGCGAAGCCGGCGACCTGTCGGCCGGCGTTTACGATGTCGAGGGCCGCATGCTGGCTCAAGCCGTGACCGGCACGCCCGGACATGTCAACGCCATGGCCGAATCCGTCGCCCATTTCATCCGCGAGATCGGTCCGGAGAACATTTTCGAGGGCGACGTCTATATCACCAATGATCCCTGGATGGGGACCGGACACCTGCATGATATCACCGTCGTCAGCCCGTCATTTCATGAGGGCCGGCTCGTCGGCTATTTCGCCTGCACCGCCCATGTGGTTGATATCGGTGGCCGGGGCTTCGGCGCAGACGGAAATTCGGTCTACGAGGAAGGGCTTCGCATCCCGATCATGAAATTCGCCGAGCGCGGCGCCGTCGATCATGGATTGGTGGGGATTGTGCGCGCCAATGTGCGCGAGGCCGATCAGGTGGTCGGCGACATCTATGCGCTCGCCGCCTGCAACGAGACCGGCCATCGCCGCCTCATCGACATGCTCGCCGAGTTCGATCTGGACGACCTGACCGATATTGCGGGCTTCATCCTCGACCATAGTTATCGGGCGACCGTCGAGCGCATCGCGGCACTGCCAAAGGCTTCGGTCTCCAACACCATGACCATTGACGGTTACGACAATCCGGTTCAGCTCTGCGTGCGATTGGACATTGAGGAGGATTGCATTCGCGCCGACTTCGCCGGCACCTCGCAGGTCTCCCACAAGGGCATCAATGTGCCATTGGTCTATACCAAGGCCTATGCCTGCTACGGCCTCAAGGCTGCGATCGCGCCGGACATCCCGAACAATGCCGCGTCACTGGCGCCATTTAAGACTTCCGCACCGGAAGGCTCGATCCTTAACGCTGTTCATCCGGCGCCCGTCGCCCTGCGCCATGTCATCGGACACATGATCCCCGATACGGTGCTCGGCGCGCTGCACCAGGTGCTGCCGGATACGGTGCCGGCCGAAGGGGCGGGGTCCTTGTGCAATTTCCAGCTTAGCATTCAGCCGCGCTCCGACGGCAACGCACCGCCCGACGCGCGGCGAGCGGAGGTGCTCATGTTCAATAGTGGCGGCTCCGGCGCCCGCCCGACCCTGGACGGCATGAACGCGACGGCCTTTCCGAGCGGCGTCATGACCATGCCCATCGAGGCGACGGAACATACCGGTCCGATCATCATCTGGCGCAAGGAGCTCAGGCCCGATTCCGGCGGCGCCGGGGAACATCGCGGCGGCCTTGGCCAATATATGGAAATCAGTACCACGGAGGGGCACGAATTCGCCTTCAGCGCCATGTTCGACCGGGTGCGCCATCCGGCCCGTGGCCGCAATGGGGGCCTGTCCGGCGGGCCGACGAAGTTCGAATTGGACGATGGCACGGTGATGCGCGGCAAGGGCAAGCAGGCAATCCCGATCGGCCGCAAGGTGATGCTCGCGCTGCCGGGCGGTGCCGGTTACGGCGACCCGAAAACGCGCGACCGGCAAGCCGTGCGCCGGGACGTTGCCCGTGGCTATATCAGCCGAGAGGCCGCGACCCGCGATTATGGTCTGAGTGCCGATGAACTGCCGGAGGAGGATACCTGATGGCTTTGAACCCGGTCATTGCCGAACCCCGTCACGAGTCCTATGACGTGTTGATAGTCGGTGGCGCCGCCATGGGGTCGTCGTCCGCCTGGTTTCTGGCGGCCAATCCCGATTTTGACGGCCGCGTCCTGGTCGTGGAGCGGGATCCGGCCTACTCGCAGGCTTCGACAGCTCTTTCAGCGAGTTGCGTCCGCCATCAATATTCCAATCCGGTCAATGTGCGCATTTCGCTCTTTGCCACCAATTACATCCGTTCCTTTCGCGACCAACTGGACGGTGATCCGGAGATCCCGGATATTCCGTTAATCGAATTCGGCTACATGTTCCTGGCGACCGACAAAGGCGTCCAGACTTTGCGCGACAATCACGCCGCCCAGGCGCAAAGCGGCGCGGCAACCTTGCTGATGACGCCGGAACAGATCGCCGACCGCTTTCCCTTCTACAATCTGGATAACATTGCCCTTGGCAGTTTCAATCCGTCCGGCGAAGGCTGGTTCGACGGCTATACGATGATGCAATGGTGGCGCCGCAAGGCGCGCGAAAACGGCGTTGAGTTCATCACCAACGAAGTGGTCGACATGACCCGCAATGGCAATTGCGTCGACAGTGTCGTCTTGGCCTCCGGCGAACGCATTTCTTGTGGCACGGTCGTCAATGCATCCGGGCCAAGAGCGGCGCGCACCGCCGGTTATGCCGGCCTGACGATCCCGGTGGAACCACGCCGCCGCTGCCTGTTCGTGTTCGATTGCCGCGAGGATCTCGGCGGGACGCTGCCCTTGACCATTGATCCATCCGGTGTGTTCTGCCGGCCGGAGGGGCAATACTATCTTTGCGGCACCGTGCCCGATCCCGACATCGCCGTGGACTACGACGATTTCGACGTCGATTATGGGGAATTCGAAGATCAGGTTTGGCCGACCATCGCGCAGCGGGTTCCGGCCTTCGAGTCCATCAAGCTGCAGAACGCCTGGGCGGGCCATTATGCCTATAACGTGCTCGATCAGAATGCCGTTGTCGGGCCTCATAACGAGGTCGCGAACTTTTTGTTCGTCAACGGCTTCTCCGGTCACGGCCTGCAGCAATCGCCAGCCATGGGTCGCGGCATCAGCGAGTTGGTCACCTACGGTGAATACCGATCGCTTGATCTCTCAGACCTGTCCTACGACCGCGTGGTGACAGAAACGCCGTTCCTGGAACAGGCGATCATCTAAACAGCAATCTACGAACTGAACATAAGGAGAGCCGAACGATGTTGCTGGAAGGCAAAGTAGCCGTAGTAACCGGCGCCGCGCGCGGATTGGGATTGGCATCGGCCAGAAGCTTCGCGGAAGCCGGCGCCAAGGTGATCATGGCCGATATTCAGGACGACATGGGTGAAGCGGCAGCGCAAACCCTGCGCGATGAGGGGCGCGATTGCCGCTATCGCCATTGCGATGTCACAGCCAAGGCCGATGTTGAGGCGCTGATGGACCATGCCGTCGACACCCATGGCCGCATCGATATCGCCATGGCCAATGCCGGCATTGTTCACATGTCCGATCCGCTGGAATTGGAGGAGGCGGATTACGACAAGGTGATAGCAGTCAACCTGAAAGGCGTCTTCCTGACCGGCCAGGCCGCCGCACGGCGCATGGTCGCCCAAGAGCCCGACGACAACGGATCCCGCGGCGCGATCATCAACATGTCGTCCTGCAACGCGGTGCTGACCATCCCCGAAATCGCGCCCTATACGATGTCCAAGGGCGGGGTCAATCAATGGACCAAGGCCCTGGCAATCCGGGTCGCCCAGGAAGGCGTGCGGGTCAATGCCATCGGTCCCGGTTCGATCGCCACCGAAATGTTTCAAGCCGTTTCCAATGATCCGGAGAAATACCGGGCGATCATGTCCAGGACCCCGATCGGCCGGCCGGGCCGGCCGGAGGAAATCGGCTCGATCGCCGTCTTCCTGGCCTCCGAAATGGCAAGCTACGTCACCGGTCAGATCATCTATCCCGATGGCGGACGATTGGGTTTGAACTATACGGTGCCCGTCAAGGAATAGGCCGGTATTTAGGCCGCCGCCCGCACGTGGTCGGGCTCCTTGAGGCGGATCGATAAAATGGTGGCAGCGACCGACAGCACGAACATGACCGCAAAGGCAGCACGATAATCGCCGCTATAGTCGAATAACAGGCCACCCGTATAAGCGCCCAAACCGCCGCCGAAATGGTGCAGCATGGTGATGAAGCCGCTGATCGTGCCCAAATGCACCATGCCGAAGGCGCGCCGGGAAAAGACCACGGCCAGTGGCGCGGTCACCCAGAACGTCATGCCATAAAGCAAGGCGAAAACGGCGACCACGACCGTGTTCTGAACGAATATGACCACGCCGAACAAGACGATCCGCAAGATGAAGCAGGCCACGGTCGGGGAGAGGGGCCCCGACCGATCCGACCAAAGTCCGGAAAGAATGACCCCGATCAGGCCGGCAAGCCCCATCAACGCCAGCAGGTAACCGGCAAACAGCGTCTCGACGCCCCGGTCCTGGGCAAAGGCGACCACATGGGTGGAGACGAAGAAATCCTGAAACCCGCAGATGACGTAAAGCGACGTGAGCCGCCAGAAGTAAGGTGTCCGGCGCGCCTTGCTGAAGACCACATCCGGTCCGAGATCCGCAGGCAGAGCCGATTTCGGGCGTGAATTGTCGCCGGCGCGTTCCCGTACCGCCAAAAGCACCAGCGGCACCAGGGCCAGATTGGCGATGCCAAGCCAGAAATAGACGGGCGGCCACCCGGAGCGAACCATCACCATGGCGAGCCCGCCGATCATGATCAACTGTCCGAAGCCGGCGCCGGATATGGCGACCGCGTTGGCAAGCCCGATCCGGCCTGTAAACCAGCGGCTGATCATCACCCCGACGGGCGTCAGCGACGCCAAGCCATTGCCGATCGCGAAGATCACCCCGTAAAGCACGAAGGCGTGCCAGGGTTGCGTGACGGCGCTGATAAATCCGATACCGATGGCGCTGATCGCCAGTCCGCCGGCCAGCACGAAGACCAATCCGAACCGGTCGGTTATGCGGCCGGACAGAAAGAGCGACACGCTGGAAACCACGAAATAGATGAGCACGGCCAGGCTCAGCGTGCCGCGGCTCCAATCGAAATCCTCCGCCATCGGCCTCAAGGTCAGGCCGATGGCGAAGCGGGAACCGCCCGTGACGAGGAGGACGACGAATCCGATGGCCAACATGGCGAGGCTGCGGTTCAAAAGGGTCATGAGGGTTTCAGTCTGGTTCCGGCGGGCAACGGCGATTTCCGGTTCTTTAAAAAGCGGGCGAGAACACGCATCACCGATCCGGCGATGATGGGGTCATATCGTATCGCATAACTTGCCCAATGCAGTGGCCTATTTCGCCTTACGCGCCGCCCGGTGATGTTGTAAAAACACCTATCTCGGCGTCCGATTGACGCGTACAAGGTGATAAGCCATTGATCGGATTGTATGACCGAACCAGGATACATGGGGAAACCAAGGATCGACCGCCGGTTGACGATTTGAGGGGACGCTCTGCGCTGTCCGCCGATCGCCGATGAAGGTGGTGTCCGGCTGGATCGGTATTGCCAACAGGCTGGATATCCTGTCGCAGCAGGTCACCGCAGCATGGCGCCTTCACCGCTGGCAGGACAGGTCCGGTGAATTGGCCGTGAATGGCGGTGCGGCCGATCGGGCACCGGTCTCCGACTTGGTCCTCGCATCCGACGCTAGGACGCGCCTTGCAGAATCGAGGACAGAGGACGGGCACCTGGTCATAGGCGAAATCGATCTGGACGGCTTCGTGCTGTCCCGCGTCGGGCCGCTCAAAGATGTTCCGATTGTCAGCGACCAGGCTTTCCTGCGGCGGAAGCGCCATCAGATCAAATTGATCGATCGCAAGGGGTCCTTGGCCGTCGTTAAAAGCTTCGGCTCGAACAAGCGACAATTTCTGAATGAGCTCCATGCCCTCCATACGTTCAACCTGGCCGGCTGCAACGTTCCGGCCCTATTGGATGTGGATTTCAATCGGTTGGATCTGACCATGTCTTATATTGCCGGCCCCGTCCTGCGGGAGGCGCTTGCCAATAAAGGCGCCTTAATCAGGGACCGGGACGTGCGAGAAGACCCGAAGCTGAAGAGACTTTCCGAGCCGGAACTTAAGGACTTTCGGATCAATGAGGGGCGGCGGGTGCTGCCCCAGGTCATCGATGATGCATTTATAAAAAAGCTCTATGCGCAAATACGGAAGATTCATGCATTGGGAATCGGCCTGGGCGATTTGAAATACGGCAACATCATTGTCGAGAAACAGTCCGGCGACCCATATCTCATCGATTTCGAGAAAATCGCCCGGCGCACGTTCCTCGGAAACCGCTACGTATTGATGGTGCAAAAAAGAAATTTCGACAAGCTGGAAAAACTATTCGGGCCTGGTAATTTACCTCCAGACTAATTGTCCCGGCCGGTTTCCCTCAAACCGTCCGAATTTTCCTCTGCCCGATCTGCGGCTGGGCTTCGGGGATCGGCGGCATTTGCCAGGTGCCGGTCAGGGGCACATTGACGTCGCGGTTGATGATCACATCGAGCACGGTCGGCTGGTTGGAGCGAATGGCCTCCGCATAGGCGTCACCAAACTGGTCGGGATGCTCGACCTGGATACCACGGGCACCCATCGCCTCGGCCATCTTGGCGAAATCAGGGTTCCATAACTGCCCGGTCTGTTCGTTGACGAAGCTGGTGCCGATTTCCCGCCCATCGAGATAGAACCGCTGCAGGTCGCGAATGCAGCCGATGGCGTAGTTGTTCTGCACCACCCAGACCGCTGGTATGTTGTATTCCACGGCCGTTGCCACCGCATGGGGCGCCATCATGAAGCCGCCATCGCCGCAAATCGTGACGCAAGGCGAATTCGGCCGTGCCAGCTTGGCGCCAAGCACGCCGCAGACCCCGAAGCCCATGGCGGCAAAGCCGCCGGCGGTCAGATGGGTGCCCGGTGTTCGCGGCAGCCACCATTGCTCCGACCAAACCTGGCAATTGCCCACATCGTCGACCATCACCGTGTCATCCGGCGAGATACGGCCGATATCGTGCATCATGCGGCGCGGGTCGATCGGCACATCGGAATTGGTGGCAAAAGGTTCAACATAGTTGCGCCATTCGGTGCGGTAGCGTTCGATTTCATCCTTCCAGGCGGACGAGTAGCCGTGCCGGCGTCCCTTGGCCCGCGCGGCATTGAGCATCTGCGTCAGGAAGCTCTTGGCATCGGCGACGATCCCCAGTTCCACCGGATAATTGCGCCCGATCTCCTCCCGGTCGATATCCACCTGGATCAGCTTTGTCGGCGGAATATTATAGACGTAACCCGGCAACCAGGAGGCGGTGTGCAGGTCGTTGAACCGGGCACCGATCGCCAGGATCACATCGGCATTCTTGGCCGCTTCCGTCGCCGGATATTCGCCCCAGCAGCCGGCAACGCCGAGATAGAGGTCGTCGCGGCTCGACATTACGCCCTTGCCCATGAACGTGGAATAGACGGGAATGCCCAGATGTTCGGCAAGCGCCTTCAGTTCCTGGCCGGCATCACCCACCTTGACCCCGCCGCCGGCCAGAATCAGCGGTTTCTGGCAACCGGTCAGAAGCTCCAGCGCCCGGTCGACGGCGACTTCCGAGGCGGAGGCCCGCCAGTCGACGACGGTCGTGTCCGGATTTGGATCGGGTACGTCAACGGCGGCCGTCTTGATATAAAGGTCATAGGGCATATCCAGATGCACCGGCCCCGGCCGGCCGCTTTTCGCCAGCGAGAAGGCATCGGGCAACGCCTTGACCAGGTCTTCCACCTTGCGGATGCGCCAGGATTTCTTGACGATCGGCGAAAACATGTCCGACATGTCGCCCTTGTAGCGGTAGTCATCCTGCAGGGCGCCGCTATCGGCCTGGGTGGTCGGCACGTTGCCGGTGATCATTAGGAAGGAGGAACAGTCATAAAAGGCATTGGCCACCGCGATCATCGAATTCATCGGCCCCGGACCGGTCGACGCATAGACACACAGCGGCTGCCGGGTCAGTCGGAAATAGGCATCGGCCATGAAACCGGCACCCTGTTCGATGCGCGGCGAGATATGCCGGATGCGATCGGTGCGGTCGTAGATGGCATCCAGCAGCCCGATGGCGCCATGCCCCGCATAGCCGAAAATGTAGGGAACCTTTTCCTTGATAAGATACTCGGCAATGATATCGGCGCCGCGGATTTCGTTGCTTTGCGGACGGTACGTGTTGGTGGTGGTGGTGGTGGTGGTGGTGTTGTTGTTGTTGTTGTTGTTGTTGGTCGTGGTGCTCGATTGCGGCGTATAGCCCTGATAGGTGCTGCGCTGATATGTCATGCTTTGGCTCCTGGATAGCGGCTAGTCGGCGATGGCAATCGCGCCATAGATGGCGTCGAGATCGGGCATATCCGCCCGTTTGCCATGGAACCGGACCAGTCCGGATTGATTAAGTTTACGGATCGTTCTTGAAATCGTTTCTGGGGTCGTCCCGACCGGGGCGGCCAAGTCCGGGCGGCTGATCGGAATGTCGACGACGTGTCCGGCATCCGCATCGGCATCGCCGCATCGCTCGTAAAGTACCATCAAAACGTGGAGCAGGCGGCTGCGTACATCCATCGTCTTGGAGTCCACATGATCGTCTTCCAAACGCTGAAAATCGTCCATGGACCGGCGCAGGAACCGGTCGCCGACAGCCGGCGATGCGATTGGCGCCGCGCGCCACGCGATCACATATCGAGCCATATGGTCACCGGTCCGTCGTTGATCAGGCTCACCTGCATATCGGCGCCGAATTCCCCGGTGCGTACGGTCACCCCGTAGCCGGCGACCAGGTCGCAAAAACGCTGGTAATGTGCTTTGCCGATATCCGGTGGCGCGGCCGTTGAGAATCCCGGGCGGTTCCCACGGCCCGTATCGGCCGCCAGCGTGAACTGGCTGATTATCAATGCCGATCCGCCGATATCCAGGAGAGAGCGGTTCATTTTGCCGGCCTCGTCGGGAAAGATGCGCAAATGCACCACTTTGCGGGCGAGTTGCAGTTCGTTGGCTTCCGTATCGCCGGCCATGGCGCATACCAGGATCAGCAGGCCGGTGCCGATCCGGCCGACCGTTTGTCCCGCAATATCCACATGCGCGCCGGAAACCCGCTGGACGAGGCATCGCATTCGTTCAATCCCCCCGAACTATCATGTCCCTCCCATGTGCCCTGTATAGCAGGGCGCCGGGCCGGCGCCTAATCGACACCTGCCATTACACTCTTCACGCTCGGCAATCCGTCTATAAGATAACTGCGTGCCGAATCTGGATTTGCAGGACCTATGACGACCATTCTTGACAAGCCCTTGCCACCGTCAGATGTGTTTGCGGCCCTTGACGAACAGGCAGCCGGCGATGCCGCGTGGGATGACCCGGGTATTCTCACCGGGCTCTATGTTCCCGATAAAGAAGTTCTGGATCTGGCAATGCGGGCCTATCAGAAATATCTGACCCCGAATGCCCTGCACATCAACCTGTTCCCCAGCATTGCACATATGGAGCGGGACATCGTTGCCGCGCTCGCCGAATTGCTGCGCGGTGGCAAACAGGTCGCCGGCAATGTCACCAGCGGCGGCACGGAAAGCATCATGCTCGCGGTCAAGACCGCCCGCGACCATGCCCGCGCCACGCGGCCCGACATCGCTCAGCCGCAGATGGTCTTGCCGATCACCGCCCATCCGGCGTTCCACAAGGCGGCGCATTATCTGGGGCTCTCCGTCACCGTGACAGCGGTCGATCCGGTGAATTTCCGTGCCGACTTGGTGGCCTATGAAGAGGCCCTGGGTCCGAATACGGTTCTTGCCGTCGGTTCGGCGCCCAATTATTCCCACGGCACCATCGATCCGATCGGCGAGATGGCCGGTTTGGCGCGCGACGCCGGCATACCGTTTCATGTCGATGGCTGTGTTGGTGCGTTGTACCTGTCTTATTTGCGGCGCTTGGGATCGGATCTGCCGGATTTCGATTTCTCCGTCCCCGGCGTCTCCAGCTTGTCGGTCGACCTGCATAAATACGGCTACGCGCCGAAGAATACGTCGGTGGTCCTTTACGCCGATCGCGACTACCGCCGCCACGCCTGGTTCGTCTCCACCGGCACCACCGAATACGCGGTCATCAATCCGACCGTACAGTCGAGCCGCAGCGGTGGGCCGGTCGCCGCCGCCTGGGCGGTCATGCATCATCTCGGCCATGCCGGATACGAAAAGATGATCGCCGGAACGCAGAAGGCGGCGGAGAGATTGCGGGCGGAGATCGACCGCATAGACGGTGTTCGGGTACTAGCGAATCCGGCCATGTGCATGTTTGCCATTGCCTCCGATGACGTGAACATATTCGAGGTCGATGACATGATGCGCGGCCGAGGCTGGGCACTGACCCCGCAATTTGCCTGCGGTGGCGGCCCGGAAAACCTGCATGTCAGCCTGCATTATGGCGGCCTCGCCAATCTTGACCGCTTCGCGCCGGATCTTCAGGCCGCTGTCACCGAGCTAAAACAGACGGGGTCGGCGATCGACCTGGCGGCGATCCGTGCAGCCATTGCCGAGCATATGGATAAGCCGGTCCCGCAAATGCTGCTTCACCTGGCGCCGCTGGCGGGCCTTGCCGGTTCCGATCTGCCGCAGACTTATGCGCCCCTCAACAGCCTGCTCAATCTGCTGCCGGCGCCGGTCCGCGACGAGGCACTCACGCTTTATCTCAACCAGACTCAGTAAGGGAAACCGATGTCCGACACTGCCCTGCGGCACCGGGTCTCCTACGGCACCGGTTCTATTGCCACCGGCATCTTTACCGCCTCGCCGGGCCTGTTTCTCTTGTTCTACCTGACCGATACATTGGCGGTACCCGCTGCGATCGCCGGAACCGCGCTGCTATTGCCCCGCATTTGGGATGTGGTCACCGACCCCCTGATGGGCCTGATCTCCGATCGCACCCACACCCGTTGGGGCCGGCGGCGGCCCTATCTCCTGGTCGGCGCTCTGACCGCGCCGCTCGCCTTTTTCGGCATCTTCGCGAGCCCGGATATGGGCACGCCCTTCGCCAATTTCCTGACCGTCACCGGCATCTATGCTCTTGCGGCCACCGCTTTTACCGTCTTTGCGATTCCCTATCTGGCAATGCCGGCGGAAATGACCGAGATCCCCCACGAGCGGACACGGGTCCTGTCCTGGCGCATGGCGGCCCTTGTCATTGGCATCCTGCTCGCCGGCGCCGTCGGCCCGGAACTGATCAAGCTTGGCGGCGGCGGCCGCGAGGGATATCGCCTGATGGCCGCTTTCCTGGCAGTCATGCTGTTCGCCGCCATGATGACCTGCCTGATCGGCACGGCCGGGGCGCGGATGGTGGCGCGGTCGGACAAGGCGGCCCCGCTGCGCGGCCAGATCCGCGCCGTGATCACCAACCGCCAATTCGTCGTATTGCTTGTCAGCTATGCCCTGCAAACGGTCGCCATTGGCGCAATGTTGGCGAGTGTGCCCTATTTCGCCAAATACACCCTGCGGGGCAATGAAACGACGATCACTGTTCTCTTTCTGTGTCTCGTCCTGCCGTCGCTATTGACCATGCCGATCTGGGTGCGTCTGGCGGCGATCGCCGGCAAGAAGACCTGCTACATCCTGTCGATCGTCGTTTTCGCGGTCGGCGCCGGCGCCCTTTACGGCATCGACCACGGACAAGCCGCGATCGTCTATCTGATCGTCGCCGCCATGGGATGCGGCTATGCCGGCACGCAATTGTTTCCCTTCTCCATCCTGCCGGACATCATCGCCGCCGATCGGACGGTGAGCGGTGAAACGCGGGAAGGGGTGTTCACCGGCCTGTGGATGGCCAGCGAGAAAACGGCGACGGCCATCGGCGGATTTTTCGCCGCGACGGTGTTGGGCGTGATGGGATTTGTCGAAAGTTCGGGCGCCGCGGCGGTCGAGCAACCGGCGTCGGCGCTATCGGCCGTGCTGATCGTCTTCACCGTGTTACCGGCAGCACTGCTGCTTGTCAGCCTGCCCGTTCTGATGATGGTCTCAAGCCGGATCGGAGAAGTCAGCGTGGAACGCAGCTAAGGCACGTCGCGTTCAATCAGGTTTGGCACCAAACACGAAACTGTCATTCCCGCTTTCGCGGGAATGACTGTGTGATTTGAATTGTAAATCCGTTATTCCGCAACACGATCAATGCGGCCCCATCACCTTGTGCAGCTTGGCGTCATGGGTTCTGAAATGTTCGGTGAACCAGGTGTCGAGCACTTTGCCCAGGACATCGACGGACACCGATTCAGGCGCGTTCTCATAATCCTCCATGATGGCCCGCAATTCATCGAGCAGGTCTTCATGGTCGTCCTTGTGCACCGGATAATTGGGATAATCGGCCGACT
This sequence comes from Rhodobiaceae bacterium, assembly GCA_965224185.1. Classification (GTDB taxonomy): domain Bacteria; phylum Pseudomonadota; class Alphaproteobacteria; order Rhizobiales. The sequence continues at coordinate 5,131,039 of OZ245042.1, forward strand.
TCATCAGCGTCTCCTCCAGCGCGAAATGACTGGAAATCGCCTTGTGCAGGTCGCCGAAAAACTGCCGGACGGCGTCCGCCCGCGCCGAAGATTGCAATTCGACATAGAGCTTGTTGATCAGCTCGACCAACTCCTGGTGCTCGTAGTCGACATCAACGATGCCGGTGCGGAACTTGTCCTGCCATCGGATGAGGTCTGCCATCGTCGGGTCTCCTCATTGCATCTTGAAGCCGCCGGTATCGGGATGGAAATCAATGGCGAAATTCTGGCCGGGCCGCAAGTCGACGGTGACCGTCTTCTCGTAGTCGAAGCCGTCCTCGCGCGGCGTGTCGCGCAGTTTGGCGATGATCGTCGTCGGGCCGGTGGGCACCGTGAAACGGCGATAGATCTGTGACGGTCCGTCCCCCGACAGGCCGGTCGGCGCCACGGCTTCGGCGAACAGGGTATCGTCGTTGACGGTCAGTTCCGCGACCACCGGACGGCGCCGGCGCGGACACCTTATCGGTACCCGCATATTGGGCGGTAACGCTTCCAATTCTTCCTGGGTCAATCGCCGGCATTCCGAAGATCGATCCGAGCCATGGGAAAAGGACAGTTTGATGACCGCCGTATCGTCCGGGATTTGCCGATAGACAGGCCAATCGTCGAACACCACGGCGAGCAGAACCAAGGCGGCGGCGAACAGGAACATGCCGATGACACGATAAAAAGGTACACCGTCGATCATTGGCCGTCCTCCTGTTCCGCGATCAGGCGCGATCGGCGTCCGGCCCCGGACGCGACGTCATGAGCGGGCGCCGGCGGCAGGCCGCTCTTGAACGCCGCGGCCGCGCGCTCGAAATGGCCGCGCTCCATGGTCGACGCCCAGATCGTGGTCACCCGCTCCCTTGGCACCCGCTTGCGCAGATAGGGATCGCGCTTGCCGGCGAACCGCTCTTCGGTCCATTGGGCGCCGAGGCGATTGTAGCATGACCGGTCGGCGCAGCCCGACACGATCACCCCCTCCGCAAGGTCGCGGGTCAGGATGTAGTCGATCAGCGACGGCGGCGCCATGGCGACACAGGGTAAGACCAACGTGCCCGATTTGGACTGCGCCGCTGCGCCGTGGGCGCAGGCAATGGTCAGCACGCGCGGCCCCTCCGCCCCGGCGCGGATCTCGGCGCCCAATTCATGCACCTGTTCGCGCAACGCCGTCAGCGGCAGGTCCGGCAGATCGATCCCGGTTTCCAGGACCGGCGCGCGGCGGAATGGCGTCGACGACGGGCAGGCGCCCATGCAAATTCCGCAGCTCACGCATTTGGCCGGATTGATCGCCACCTGCCGGGAATAGGGCAAGTCGTCGGTGCGTCGCACCAATTGCAGGGCCTCATAGGGGCAATCCTCCACGCAGCGATTGCAGCCATTGCAATGGGCCAGATTGATCGCCGCCGGCCGCGCCTTGCGCAGGGGCGGCAGCCACGGCATGGCGCCGATCAGGACGCTCAAAAATGCAAGCAGGCCCCATAAGGTGCCCGCCGACATATCGCCGAGCGGATAGAGCGGCAGATAGAACCAGTCCAGCCCAACCGGGCTTGGCACCTTGGCAAGATCCGCCGGTCCCTGGCTGACCGCCGGCGCAAACAGCGAAACCACGATCAGCGCCGCCAGGATGACGCCGGCAAGCAGGCGCGGCGGGTTCACCTTCGGCCGCGAAATGCGCTGGATATGCACCCACATGATGAATAACAAGATAAGCGGGACCGCCACATGCAGGAAGATCAACAGGGTGAAGAACCGGCTGCTCAGGCTGCCATTGGTGAGAAAGTTGCGGGCGATCGGCTCGCCGAAAATCGGCAGCCAGTCTAAAAATTCCGCCGACGTGATGGCCACATACTGGCCGAGCAGGTCCCAGACCAGCCAGTATCCGGTAATGCCGGAAATATAAACCATCCAGATGATCGGCAGGCCGGTAAACCAGGAGAACCAGCGCACCCCGCGATACCGGTCATAGGCAAATTCGCGAAGCAGATGCAGGATCATCATCACGACCATCAGGTCGGACGCATACCGATGCAGGCTGCGCATCACGCCGGCATGGTACCAATGGTCCTTGGTGTACCATTCGACCGAGGCATAAGCGTTTTCCAGGCCGGTATCGAAGAATGCGAACAGGTAAATGCCCGATACGGCGACGATCCAGAACAAAAAGAACCCGACCGCGCCCATCTGGCCGAACGGATTGAGCCGCGGACCGAACAGGCGATCCAGCGCCATCTCCGCCACTTCGAAACACTTGCGCAAGCCGGCGCGCAATCCCGTCAACACGATGTCACCCCTCAAATCCGGCACGCGCGTCGTCGTTCGTCTGCTTGGGAAAGACGAACGGACTTTAGGCGGTCCGATGTTTTCTCCATTCCCGCACGATCCAAAAGCCGACCAGGATCAGCGACAACGCGCCGACACCCATGCCGACAAAGGCTTCGGTGTAATTGGTAATATAGCGCCCGACGGTCGGATCGAATGACGTACAAAAATACCGAAAACGATCGACGAGCCCGCCGATCGTGATGTCCCGCTTCAGACCGAAGACCGTATCCTTTAATGGTTCGACCAACACCTGGACCGGAAAATCGTCGCCATAGACATGGCGATAGACACGGCCGTCCTGGTCGATGATCGTGGTTTGCGCGATATGGTCGAACCCGCCGGCGACCGAGCCGTAGCTGAATCCGACATCCCGCAACAGGCCGGCGATCGCGGTCTTGTTGCCGGAGGCGAACCGCCAATTGGCGAGATCGATATTCTGGTCGGCGGCATAAAGCGCCATCCGGGCCGGCGTGTCCTTGGTCGCATCGAAGCCGACGGTCAGGACGTTGAAGCGATCGGCGTCGATGACCGCATTGGCTTGGTTGACCGCCTCGTGAAGGGTCTGGGTCATCACCGGGCAGACGGTGCTGCACGACGTGTAGATCAGACTGATGACCAGCGGCTTGCCACGCATGTCTGCAAGCGAGAACCGGCGGCCTGCGGGATCGGTCAGTTTGTGATCGCCCACCACGCCGCCAATCGCCGCCTGGGACAGATCGATCGCCTCTTCGGCGGTCAATATGCGGCTTTCCGCGATCGTCTTTGAGCCAGCCAGCGCTGTGGAATTGAAAGCTAAGCCGGCAGTTAACGCCAGGGCCGGCAACGCGCTACGCAGTCTCATAGGATCGGTCCGACTATGGCCTCGGCAGTCACACCGGCAACCAATAGCAGAAGCTGCTGTAGCGAAGCGAAGAAGTTGGCCATCGCCGTCATTTTCGACGGCGCCTTGTAAAGCGCCCAACTCTTACGGATGAAGATCGCGCCGCCAATCCCGGCGCCCAGGCCGTAAAGCAGGCCGCTTCCATAGAGCAGGGGAACCAGGGAGATCGCGACCAGGACCAACGTGTGCGTCAGCACGGCCATCGTCCAGGCCCGCTCAGGCACCACGATCGGCAGCATAGGAACGCCGGCCGCGGCGTAATCGTCGCCCTTGGCGGCCGCCAGGCTCCAGAAATGCGGCGGCGTCCATAAAAACAGGACCACGGCCAGGATCCAGGCCGTCATTTGCGGCATCGGATCAACGGCGGCGGCACCAGCCAGCACGGCGAAGGATCCGGCGAGCCCGCCAACGACGATGTTCCAGACCGAGCGCCGCTTCAGCCAAACCGTATAGACGATCCCGTAGGTGAAGGCGCCGAGAAAGACGAAAAAGGCCGACAGAGCGCCGCCTGCCGCCGCGGCCAAGGCCAAGGACAGAACAAGCAGGATCAGAAAACTCGCCGGCCAGATCGCGCCAGGCTGCAGGGCGCCGCTGGCGAACGGGCGGCTCCGGGTACGCACCATGCGCCGGTCCAGGTCCCGCTCGTAATAATGGTTGAAAGCACCCGCCGCGCCGGATGCGCCGATCACGGCGACGGCGAGCGCCAGAGTGGTGGCAAGCGAGGGGAAGTTCCCTTCCGCGGCGGCAATGCCCGCCAATGCGCTCGCCGCGATCGCCACACCGATCCTGAGCTTCAGGAGCGATACGATCATTTTGGTCGCGGCGAGCATTGTCGTTAGGTCTCCGAATGTTCGTCCGGTCGATCTACTGGAACAGCCAGATTTCTGACAGGTATTTCCAGTTGATGAAGTAGTAGAGGACGAAGGCGACGAAGAAGATACCAACCAACACCAGGGTGCCCGGCAGCTTGACCGTGCCATGGCTGCCATAGGTCGACACGGCCTCCGAGCCGCCGGCATGCAGCGGGAAGACCATCGAATGGCCCGATTCCACCTTCTTGCCGAACAACACCGTCAGCACCACCACGACGATATAAATGGCGCCGCCCAGCGAGGCGAGCAGGGCACCGATACCGTTGAGGCCCATCATCAGGAAGGCGCCCGCGGAATGTTCGACACTGACCGCCGCGTCTGTGAAGGAGATGTCCCAATGGCGGCGCGAAACGCCCAGCGTGCCGGCGCCCATCATGAACAGCGAAATCATCCCGGCGCCGATGCCGAACAGATAGGGCTGCCACTTGGCGAGCGTCGGGAACACGATCTCACGCTGGAAGATCAGCGGCAGGACCAGCCACGTGACGGCCATGAAAGCCAGCGTGGTGCCGGCGACAACGGTGCCGTGGAAATGGCCGGGCACATAGAGCGTGTTGTGCATCAGCACGTTCAACTGCTCGGTGCCGAGCACGACACCGGAGATGCCGCCTATGAAGCCGAACATGACCAGCGACAGGAACATGCCGGAGAATGACGGATGCCCCCACGGTGCCTTGCGCAGCCATTCGAACATGCCATTGTCGAAGCCGTTGCGCCGCTGTGCCGCTTCGATCGATCCGGGCACGGTCATGCCGTGGATCATGGAGCCGACCACCGCCAGATACATGAAGTAGCTGGTGTTGACGATTTTCCAACTGGCATCAAGGCCCGGTTCGGCCAGGAGATGGTGCGCGGACGCAAGCTGCAGGAACAGGATATACATCAAGAAGGCGGTTCGGCTGACCTTTTCCGACAGCGGTTTGGCGCCGACCAACAACGCCGCGATCATGTACCAGATGGCCACATGGGCCGACACGTTGATCTGCTGTGATGAATGACCCATACCCCACCAGACCACCTTGTAGAGCAGGGGATCGATGGTCGAGATCAGTCCCATGGACCACAACAGGGTCGGAATCAGGATGATGGCGCCGGATGCCAGCGTGAAGACGGCGATGATCGCCGCCGTCAGAGCGCCGAACGTGACCAGCGGGATCGATCCCTCATAGGTCTTTTCCTCCTTGGCGATCACCAAGGTGGCGAAGAAGATGCACACCGCCAGCAAGGTGCCGACGGCGAACAGGATCAGCGACAGGTAGAAGATCGGCTCCGCCTGCATCGGCGGATAGGAGGTGAACATCACCGTCGATTCGCCGCGCAACACGGCCACATTGGCGAGCAGCGCGCCGGCAATCATCAGGATGAAGGCCAGCCAGGCGAGCTTCGGTGTCGCCAACCGGCAGTTCAACAAAATGGCCGACGCGAAGTAAAGGACGGCGATTTCGAAGAAAATGATCCAGAACAACAACACGTTGGCGCCGTGTCCGGTCAGGATCAGATAGAACCACTCCGCCGGCAGCAAATGCACCGCCGGCCAGCGGGTGAGAGCCACGAGAAGGCCCATCAGGCCGCCAAGCAGCAGGAAGACCACCGCGGCGACCGCGTTGACCTTGATGAGTGTTTGAGCCGCCAGATCCACCTTCAGTCCGGTGAATTGGCAGGTGCGGAATACCGCCGAGCGACCCGGGGTACCCTCTAGGACAGCGTCGGTCATGGTGTTACCTCTGGTCCTCAAGTTGCGTCAGTTTCGTCGTATCGGCCTTGGCCGCTTTCTCCACGACGATGATCTTGCCGGTCATCTGGTGGTGACCGAGGCCGCAATATTCGTTGCAGATGACACCGAACTCGCCGGTCTCCGTTGGCGTCAGCGTGATCACATGCTCATATCCGGGGTGGATCTGGATGTTCATGCTGATCGGCTGAAGCGAGAAACCATGCTGCAGGTCGGTCGCCGACAGGTGGAACCGGTAGCTTTGGCCTTTTTCCAGTTCCAGGATCGGCCACCATTGAAAGGTGCGGCCGAGCATGTAGACATCCTCGCCGACCGGCGGGTGGACCACCGGCATGTCGGCTTCCTCACGCACCGTATATTTCTCGGCGAAGGCTTCAACCTTCTCCTCAAACGCGTCGACCGAAATGCGATAGGTTTCCGTCGCCAGGTTTTGCTGGCCGATAAAGTGCCAGGCGATCATGAAGCCGAACATGAACAGGCCCCACAGGAGGGCGATGATGATCCATCCCAGCTCGACCTTGGCGATCGGCTCGTTCCACCAAACTTTGTTATCGGGCGGTGTGACAGCCATGTCGATCCCTTCCTTATTGGCTTGCGAGCGGAATGGAAGCGACTTCCATAATGCCCCATATCAGGTAAAGGGCGGTCGGGACGACGACGCCCAGAAACAGAAGCAGGAACGGATTGTCCAGGACCCGTTGCATGAACGGAATCCGTTCCACCGCTTCCGGCGGTGTGCTCGATTGTTGATCCGTATTTGCCATAGAAACCCCCTACGCGCATTGGCCGGAGATCGCGCGGATTCCAGCATTGGCGAAGATTAAATCACTGCCATCCTTGGGGGCACTTGACTTTGATCAAGTAGGCAGTTGGCGCCGGATTCTAGGGTCCTGACCTAGGGTTTTACTGCCAAATGCCGGCAGTTCATCTTGCAGGAGGGTCGCGATGAGCCGACTTGCCGTTTTCGTGGTCATTGGGATCATCGTCCTCAATGCGGCCACCGCCTTGTTCGCCAAGTCCGTGCCCAGCCGCCGGGTGCAAATGACCGACAACACGTTGACGGTGATTTATATCGGTGCCGAGGATTGCGCCCCCTGCCTGACCTGGCGCCGTGAACACCGCGATGACTTCAAGGCCTCACCGGTTTTCCCCAAAATCACCTATCGCGAATTAATCGCCGACAAGACCAGGAACGCCTTGGCGGATTCGAACTGGCCGCAAGAGCTGCGCCGCTACCGCGATTCCTCAAAGCGGTTGTTCGGCGCGCCTGCATGGCTGATCGTCGAAAACCACCAGGTCATTGCCTCGGTCGGAGGATTGAGCAACTGGGAAAAGAACGTCTGGCCGTTCCTGAAGAACAACGTGCGCTGAGTTGTGTTGCCTTAATCTGGAATTGTCATTCCATACAGCAGTCATTCCCGCTTTCGCGGGAATGACGATCTTATTTTTTCTACAATTGAATGTGGTGCGTATTAAGCGATCAACCGGTCGCGGCTATTGCGCCGATCATCGGTCACCGACCGCCGCGTTGAGTTCCGGCCAAGCCTCGCGAACATATTTGCAAAACCAATAGGTGAACACGTCCGGATCGCTGTCCACCAAGTCCGCGATCGCTTGGGCCGCCTCCCACCTGTAATCCTCCGCCTCCGCCGGATCGGCGTCGATCGGGCCGTCATGTCTGCCGATAAAAACATGGACGATCTCGTTTTCGATCATGCCGTTATCCAGGTCCGCCCGATAGCGGTTGGTGTGGTGAAAGGTCAGCGACGAGCGGAATCCCATTTCCTCGAACAGCCGGCGCTCCGCCGCCTGGACGGCTGATTCGCCCGGACGTGGATGACCGCAGCATGTATTGGTCCACAATCCGCCGGAGTGATATTTGCCCTTGGCCCGCTTTTGCAGCAGCCACTTTCCGCGTCCGTCATGGATCAGAATCGAGAACGCGCGATGAAGCTGACCCTGGCGATGCACATCGATCTTGTCGCCGCTGCCGATGACCGTATCCGTCTCATCGACACACAAGATCTGTTCGGTTGGAAAGGTTTTCTGGTCCATGCGGCCGGCCGTCCTCGATGAAACAATCGTCCCAAGCATAGTCGCATGAATGCCGGCTGTCCCGGCTTGATTGCCGTCAATCCGCTGCCGCATCGATTGCGCCTTGTGAACGACGCTGAACCGGGGCAATGTTTGAGGCCCTAAAGTGGCGGCACTCGTCGCCGGCAATACTATCGTCAGGGAGGGCGTTTCGATGCAGCATGTGCGCGTGCCCGGAGGCAATCTGGAAATCAAGCAGATTGCCGGCGAGCGTGCCGCGCCGACGCTCGTTTTCCTGCATCACGGGCTCGGCTGCGTCGATTTGTGGCGTGACTTTCCCGAGCGCATGGTCGCGGCCGCCGGCTGTCCGGCCCTGATCTATAGCCGCCTCGGCAAGGGCCGCTCCGATCCCTGCTCCTGGCCGCATCCGATCACCTATCAGCGCGACGAGGGCCTGGTCACATTACCGGCGGTGCTGGGGGCTCTCAATCTCGATGACGTTATCCTCATCGGCCATTCGGACGGCGCGACCATTGCGCTGATCTATGCGGGTTCCGTCGGCGATCATGTGCGCGGCGTCGTCGCCGAGGCGCCGCATCTGTTCTTCGATCATGCCCATGACGTGGCGATTACCAAGGCGCGGGACGATTATCGCGCCGCCGATGGCAAGCTGCGCGGCGCCCTGGCACGCTATCATGAGCACGTAGACAGCGCCTTTTACAGTTGGGCCGAAACCTGGCTGACGCCGGAATTCAAGACCTCGTGGAATGTGGAGGAGCTTATACGCGGCGCCAGATGCCCAGTGCTCGCCATCCGCGGCACTGACGATCCCTACGGCACCCACGACCAGGTCCACCGGCTGAAGCCGTTGATCGACGGGCCGATTGATACCCGCATCATCGACGGCGGCCATGCCCCCCATGAAGAAAATCCCGACGCCATGGTGTCGATGATGGGGGCCTTCGTCGAATCGCTTCTTGGTCCGAACGACTCGCCGATTAAGAGCGCGTCATGACTACACGATTTGCCCAAGCCCAACAGCCGGAAGACCTGGAGAGCGGACGGTTCGTTCGCGGCGACGGCCGGTTCTGCGACGATATCCGCCTGGAGCGTCAGGCCTTCGCGGCCTTTCTCAGATCCCCGGTCGCCCACGCGGAAATCAGAGGTGTGGAGAAAGCCGCGGCGAGCGTCATGCCCGGCGTGCTCGGCGTCTTTACCGGGGCCGACCTGGAAGCCGGCGGCCTCGGGGCCTTCGTCATGGCGCAACCACCGCCCGGCCTGGAGGGTAACGGGCTGCAGACCACGCCGCGCCCCTGCCTCGCGGTCGGCCGGGTGCGCCATATTGGCGAGCCGATCGCCATGGTGGTCGCCGAAAGCCGGGACCAGGCCGAAAACGCGTTGGAACAGATCGACGTCGATATGGAGGTGCTTGACGCCGTCACGGATCCCGAACGGGCAACCGCCGATGGCGCACCGCGACTCTGGGACGCGCCCGACAATATATGCTTCGAATGGTCCATGGGCGACGATGCGGCGGTTGCTGCGGCCATGGAAGCGGCCGACCACGTGACGTCGATCCGCGTCGTCAGTCAGCGTGTTGCCGGGGCCACGCTGGAAACCCGTGCCGCGATCGGCGATTACGATACGGAGACCGGACGCTATACGCTTTACGCCGGCACCCAGGGCACGGCGGTCGTCCGCGAGGGGATCGCCCGCCAGATCCTGAAAATCGATCCAAGCGACTTGCGAGTGATCACCCCGGATGTCGGCGGCGGCTTCGGCCTGCGCACCGGACCCTATCCCGAATATGGCGCGGTGTTGTTTGCCGCGAAGGCGCTCGGCCGGCCGGTCGGCTGGGCCGCGAGCCGTTCGGAGGCGTTCATTTCGGATGCCCAGTGCCGCGATTCCATCATGACGGCCCGCATGGCGATGAACGGCGAAGGTCGCATTCAAGCCGTCGACCTGCAAATCACGGCGCCCATCGGCGCCTATCTGACCCCGGCCGGCGCCATTGTGCAGACCCGGATGATCCAGGAATGTATCGCCGGACCGTACCGGACAGCGGCCCTGCATCTGCGGACCCGGGGCGTCTTCACCAATACGCTGCCGGTCGGTCCCTATCGCGGTGCCGGCCGTCCGGAATCGGCCTACATCCTGGAGCGGTTGATCGACACGGCGGCGCGGGAAACCGACCGTGACCGCGCCGAGTTGCGGCGCCTTAATCTGCTGGCAACCGAGACGATGCCCCATACCACGCCACTCGGGATCGTTTACGACAGCGGCGATTTTGCCCAATTGCTCGATCGCGGTCTTCATATCGCCCATTGGCGGGGCTTCGACGAACGGCGGAAAACGTCGCAGGAACAAGGGCTTCTGCGCGGTATCGGACTCAGTACTTTCTTAAAATCGGCCGGTCCTTATGGCCAGGAAGCCGTCGATTTTCGCGTGGCCGACGAGCGCCGGGTGGAAATCCGCATGGCCGCCCAGTCGACCGGCCAGCGCCATGTCTCCACCTTCGCCCATCTGGTTTCGCAAGAATTGGAAATCCCGGTTTCAGCGGTGGCGATTTTGCAGGGCGATTCCGACGACGGCCCACCTGGTCCGCCAACGGTCGGCTCGCGCACGGCGATGATCACCGGCAGCGCCACGCTGGTCGCCTGCCGCAACGCTATCGAACGTGGCAAGGCGGTCGCCGGCGCGTTGCTGGAAGCCGATATCGGCGACATCGACTATACGCAAGGCGAATTCCGGATTGCCGGCACAGATCAGTCGATCGCGTTATTGGATATGCCGGGCCTAATCGCGGAAGCCGCCGCCGCGGGCCGCGCCATCGATGTCAGCCTCGATGCAATGGAAAAGTTCGAGACCGACCGGCTGACCTTTCCCAATGGCTGTCACATCTGCGAGGTGGAAATCGACCCGGAGACCGGGCAGGTGGATGTGGTCTCCTATGTGGCCGTCGACGATACCGGGATCGTCCTCAATCCGGCCGTGGTGGAGGGCCAGATCATCGGTGGCGTCGCCCAGGGTCTCGGCCAGGTGGCGCTGGAACACTGCCTTTACGATGCCGACGGCCAGATATTGACCGGCTCCTTCATGGACTATGCCATGCCGCGGGCCGACGAGATGCCGGATTTCACCTTGGAGTTCCTGCCGGTCCCGTCGCCCTCCATGCCGAATGGCGCCAAAGGGGCCGGGGAGGCGGGCACGGCCGGCGCCCTGCCGACGATCATGAATGCCATCAACGACGCGCTGACCCATGCCGGAGCGCCGGAAATCGACATGCCGGCCACGCCGGAGGCGGTGTGGCGTGCCCTGGCGGCGGTCGATCGATAGTAAGCTTCGGAATTCAGGCAGCGGCCACGTTGACCAGGTCCTCGATGAACAGGGCGCACAATTCCGCCTGGGTCGAGACATTGAGCTTGCGATAGATTTTTTTCATATGGTTGCGCACGGTGCCGGAAGACACATTGAGCAGGTCACCGATCTCGGACGCCGAATAACCCTTGATCAGGAACCGCGCCACCTCCGCCTCACGCACCGTCAGCACGGAATTTCCAAATTCTTGATAGAGCCGGCTGACGGTGTCGTGATAGCCGGCGCGGTTCGACCGCTCGGTTTCGGCTGGTGCGTATTTGTCCTGCCAGGCGCCGCGCATGATCGCTTCCACGAGCGGCGCCGTCACCAACATCGCCTCGATATGTTCGGGTCGGAAGTCGGACACGCCGGCCCGACGATAGAGGCAGACATGCGCCGCGGTCTGATCATCAAGCGGCCAGATCAGCCCGATTTCGTCAACAGGCCCACCGGTTTCTGAAAGAAATTCCTGATATTCGTCCAATTTGGAGTAATCCGCCTTGGCGAAGTCTTTCAGCCTGTAGCACCCGGCCGTGATGCCATCGGTATAGGCATTATAGAAGGGATCGAGAATATAGGGTCCGTCCGAATACCGGCAGTAGGTGTCGTAGATGTTCGAATGCAACGCCAGAACCGGAGGTTCATCCTTGTGAAAGTAGATGACATACCAATGGTCGCACGGGATCAGTGCCGAAATGCCGTCGGCCAGGATACGCAATCGGTTTTCCGCCGATTGCTCGACGAACAACTGCGCCACCGATTGGTTCCACTCGCGCACGCGGGCGCTCGGGATTGTGCCGACCTCGATTCGCGCGGTTTCCCGCGGTGTCGCCAAATGCGGTTTACGAGTTTTCCGGCGTATTGCTGTCATTTCGTTGCTGCGAAATTTCCCAATGCGAGGTCCTATGATGATACCACGGAGCCGGGATAGGGACCCAATTGCTTAACTTCGCAGATTAATCTCTAAAGCGGTTTGAAATGCGAAACCGGGTTTGCCGGTTAGGGCAGGTGTCGAATTCTCCTAAAAGTCGTGCCTCTCGGCTTGCGCCGGCACGCCTTGGGAAGGGAGCCGGGTCCGGCCCCCTTCCGTGTTCGCAATTTTGATACTTACCACATCGCCACGGGGTTGATGATCATTTGCACCGCGCCTTTCAGCCGTGCCTGACCAAGGACGAACATGAATTCGTGTACGCCTTCCTTGGCAAGGCGGCCGGTGTTCATGGTCTCCAGAATGTAGATGCCGTTTTCCTTCAAAAACGTCACGTGACCATAAAACACCTTGTCCCCTTCCTTCGGCGGAACAGCTTCGACACCCCATGTGTCGGCACCGACGGCCATGACATCGAGAGAGGCAAGATAAACCGCGCCCTCATTGCTGAGACCCGGTTCGCCGGAGACCCAGCCCTTCGGATCGCTGGTCAGCATGCCATCGGTCCAACCGGTATGGAACAGCACGATGTCGCCCTTGCGGATTTCGACACCCTGGGCGGCGGCCGCGGCTTTGATTTCCTCCGAACCGAAGGCCTGGCCGGCCTTCATAATTTCGACGCCGGCATGCTTGGCCATGTCGATCATAACGCCGCGTCCGACGAGCGGCGGAATTTTGTCGATACCGAGCTTCTTGAGGCCGGTAAGCGCTGCGAAATCCTTGCCTGAATTGCAATTGTAGTACATCTGGCCTTCGCCCAGATGGCCAAGTCCGTCAATCTGCGGGCCGGTGCCCCACCACAATTGGGTCACGTCATCGTTGTAGACAATGTCCCATCCAAAATCCTTGTCCAGATTGCGGCCATATTGCTGGTTCGGCTGCACGACCTGCAACATCATTTTGCGCGGTGGAAATGCCGGCATATTCGGATCAACAACGATCCCCAGCGGATGGCTTTCGCCCTTTTTGATCAACTTGGACGCCGCCAGCACGGATTCCGGGGAGACCAGGTTGGCGGCGCCGATTTCATCGTCTTTGCCGTATTTCGATGGCGTGCATTCGGCCCCCCATGCGGTCGCGGCCGCCAAGGCCACGCCGCCGGTCGTCAGAATGGCCAAAACGATCCTCTGAAAATGTTTCACTTTAGTCCTCCCTAGATTGCTTGTGAGATAGTCTTGAAACTATCCCCGCCTTTTATAGCTTTCAGAGAATTTTTTTACCAGAATTCACCGTCGAGATACACTGAGATCCCAAGAACCGGGCTTGGCACAGCAGAATGCATCCAGTTCTTGAATTTAAGACCTACGTTCCGGCCCGCTCCATCACCGCGAAATAGAAGCCATCCGTTTCCGTCGAGGCAGGCGTCAAGGTGATCGACATCATGTCTGCGGACCAGGGTTGTGGCTTGTCGAAGCCGTAGACCTCCTGCCAGACCTCTCCGGCGGACACGATTTCGAAGTCCGGATTCCGTTCCAGAAAATCGTAAACGCGGTCCTCGTTCTCCGCCGGGAAGAGGGAGCAGGTCACATAGGCGAGAAAGCCGCCGGGCCGGACAAAGGCGCTGGCGGCGTTCAAGATCGCCGTTTGCTCGGCGACGCGATCGTCGATCGCCGATTCTGACAGTCGCCACTTGGCGTCCGGACGGCGGCGCCAGGTGCCCGAGCCGGTACACGGAGCGTCCACCAGCACCCGGTCCATGCGTGCCTGGAGATCTGGCGGCGGCACCGTCGCGGCGTCAAGCACCTGCACATTGCGGGTGCCAGCCCGCTTCAGACGCTCATGGATCGGCGCCAAACGCAGCCGGTCGGCGTCGAAAGCATGGATCTGGCCCTTGTTCTCCATGTCTGCCGCCATCGCCAGGGTCTTGCCGCCGCCGCCGGCACAATAATCGAGCACCTGCTCGCCGGGGCGGGCATAGACCAACCGGGACACGACCTGGCTGCCTTCATCCTGGATTTCAAACCAGCCTTTTTGAAAGCCGGCCTCCGCCTGCACGTTCGGCAGGCGCTCCGGCCCCTGGCGCGCGGCGATCCGCAATCCGTGTTCGGCGATCGCGCACGGCCGAGCCTTGTAGCGTGCCAGGGATTTTTGCACCTTGGCCTGTGCCGCCTTCAACGTGTTGACCCGGATATCGAGCGGTGGCCGCCCGGCAAGGGCGGCGCCCTCCTTGATCCATGCGTCGTCGAAATTGGCCTGCAGGTGATCGGCCGCCCATCCGGGGATATCAGCCTTGATCCAATCCGCCGCCCCCTTGAGCGACGAACCGGAAAGGGCCCGCCGCTCCGTGTCGTCAAGGGGAGGGGGCGCGTGGCGATCCGCGGCAAAGGCCTGATCCAGGTCGTCCAGCGTATGGTCCCAGGATAGAACGACGGTGCCCAAAACCAGGGCGCGTGCCGTATCCGCGTCCATGCGCCAGGCGATTGACGCCTGCCGCCGCAGGGCATCATGGACCAGATTGCCGATCGCCGCCCGGTCCTTCGATCCGGCAAAGCGGTGGGCGAGACCCCAATCTTTCAGCGCATCCTGGGCGGGCCGACGGCGCGCGGCGATATCGTCCAGCACCTCGATCGCCGCCTGCATGCGGCCAGCGAGTTTCATGGCGGGGAGGCCGTGATTGCGATAAATGACCCAAGTGACGGCAGGCCGTATCCCCCCCTTCCTAATCCTCCCCCTCCAGGGGGCAGGGCTATCGCATATGAGTCATGAGTTCGATGAGGAATGTATCGTCCCATGCTGCACGTTGTCGTTTCATGTTGAGCGAAGTTTTTTTCGGATGGGCTCGCAATATATTCATGGTCAGATGGCGCAAGGTGGACAGATTTCGCGGTGCGTTGCCTTTGCGGCTGCGCGACAAATCTTCCTGGAAGACGACATCCAGCGCCCGATGCAGATGATTTTCGATTGCCCAATGGGCGCGCACCATCTGCAAGACGGCGCTGGCTGGAAAGCAGCGCGACAAGGCGACCCAATGGGTGTCGTGGCTGGTTTTGCCGGCCTCGCCGCGCCAATTGTCGATGCGGGCCACCGCCTGAAGGCCCGTCAGGGGGCTCTTGGCGGTCTTCGGCAACGCCACCACAAGGGCCGTGCGCCGCTCGTGGCGGCCATGGCCGCGATCGACGGTCTCGGCCCGGCTCGCCGTCTCGTCGGCGGCGGCAAGGGCCGCCTTGGCGGTGGCCAGAAGCTTCGGTTGATTGCCCTTCACCTTCAACGCATAATCCCCGCCCGCCTTGCAAATCGCCTGTGCGATCTTGGCGTTGCAATACAACGCGTCGCCGGTCACCACACAGTGTTTCAGGCTCAACAGCGACACGATCTCCAGCGCCGCGTCGCTCTCCCGGCCGCCCGGGGCTTCGGTTTGCGCCAGAACCAACCGGGTTCGCTCGGCAAAGGCGGCAACCATCATCTTCGGCATATGGGCGCGGCCCTTGTCGTAGGCCCGCCGCAGGCTCTTGCCGTCGAGCGCCACGACCCCGCGCGCCGCCGGCAGCTTCGCCGCCGTGCCGAAGGCGGCCGTAAAGCGCATGAAGATGGTGCTGAAGGCGGTTGCATCGAGCAGCCGAAACACCCGGCTGAAGGTGTCGTGGCTGGGAATGCCGTGCTCCAGGGTCAAGAATTGCTCCAGAAGAGGCCGCTTGGCCTTGCCGAATTCCTCCATTTCGGCACAGCTTTGCGCCCCGCACAGGCTGGCTGCCAGGGCAATAAACAGGATCTCGCACAAGTCGTGACGCGCCGTATAATCCCGCGGATCGGGCAAAGCGGAAAAAATGCTGAAAAACGTATCCATGAAGACCTCCTGAAAAATCAGGAAACCTTGAAGAATCCAAACCAAACAAAAACACAAGACATAAATTACTCATGTGCGATTCCCCTGCTCCAGGGGGGAGGGGACACATCGACTGTACGCCCTTCGAAAAAATAGGGAATGACGTTCCCTTCTGAATTCGATTGAATGCACCGGATGCTGGGTCTCTACAGGGGTCTGCAATATGAATCCCCTCTTTCACCTCCCCCCTGGAGGGGGAGGTCGGCGCGTCAGCGGCGATTGCTATGTATATCAGCATTAGATATCAGCGCCCAAACACACCGCGATCTCAAACGCTGCCGGGATAATTCGGGCTCTCCCGGGTGATCGTCACGTCGTGGGCATGGCTTTCGCGCAGTCCGGCTGCCGAGATCCGCACGAATTGCGCCTTGGTCCGAAAATCGGACAGATCGCGCGCGCCCACATAGCCCATCGCCGCCCGCAATCCGCCGGTCAGTTGATGCAGCACGCTGGAAAGCGGTCCTTTATAGGGCACCTGGCCCTCGATGCCTTCAGGCACCAGCTTCAGCGCATCGCGCACCTCCGCCTGGAAATAGCGGTCGGCGGAGCCGCGCGCCATCGCGCCCACCGATCCCATGCCGCGATAGGCCTTGTAGGAGCGCCCCTGATGCAGATAGACCTCGCCGGGGCTTTCGTCGGTGCCGGCGAACAACGAGCCGATCATGCAGGCCGCGGCGCCTGCCGCCAGGGCCTTCGCCACGTCCCCGGAAAATTTCACGCCGCCATCGGCAATGACGGGTATATCGGCCTTCGCGGCCACCTCAACGGCCTCCAGGACCGCGGTAAGCTGCGGCATGCCGACCCCGGCGACGATCCGGGTGGTGCAGATCGAGCCCGGTCCGATACCCACCTTCACCCCATCCGCGCCGGCATCGATCAATGCCCGGGTTCCGTCACCGGTCGCCACGTTTCCGGCGACCACCTGAACCCGGTTTGACAGCGTCTTCACCCGCCCCACCGTTTCCAGGACGCGCGAGGAATGGCCATGGGCGGTGTCGACAACGATCAAATCGGCGCCCGCATCCACCAGCATTTCAGTGCGCTGGTCCCCGTCACTGCCGACACTGACGGCGCCGGCCACCCGCAGCCGCCCCTGGTCGTCCTTGGAGGCGGAGGGATTGAGTTGCGCCTTCTCCATGTCCTTGACCGTGATCAGGCCGACGCAATTGTCGTCCGTATCCACCACCAACAGCTTTTCGATGCGGTTTTGGTGGAGCAGGCGCTTGGCGTCCTGTTGACTAACCGAATCGCGCACCGTGACCAGGTTTTCCCGGGTCATCAATTCGTAGATCCGCTGCTCCGGATTGGAGGCGAACCGGACATCGCGATTGGTCAGGATTCCCACCAACCGGCCGGTCGTCTGACCGCCGGTTCCGCCATTTTCGACCACCGGAATACCGGAAATGCCATAGGTCTGCATCAAGGCCAGGGCATCTTTCAATGTGGCGTCCGGACCGATCACCAGCGGATTGACCACCATGCCGGATTCGAACTTCTTGACCTGGCGGATTTCCTCCGCCTGGGCTTGCGGGCTCAAATTGCGATGGATCACCCCCAGGCCGCCGGCCTGGGCCATGGCGATCGCCAGTTTCGATTCGGTAACGGTATCCATCGCCGCCGAAATGATCGGCAGATTGAGGTCCAGCGTGGAAGTGAGGCGGGTGCTGACATCGACATCCGCCGGCAGCACCTCCGAGGCGCCCGGCAGCAGCAGCACATCGTCGAATGCCAGTGCTTCACCGCCGCTGGCCGGTTCAAAAAAGTTGGGCATGTGCCACCTCTCTGATGAGCGCCACGGCCTGCGACCGGTGGGATCGAAGCGGCGGCGACTCGATGGTCCAATGAAAAGGTTGGCGCCGGTAATTACCACGCAGCGGCGCTTGTTGCAAAGCGGCGGCGGCGGTTTTTACGCCGTCGCCTGCCCGGAATTCACCGGATTCTCCAATTCTCCGTCCAACGGCGTTATCCATGGACCCGGAATTATGGCCGAACCTATTCCAAATACTGCCATTAATAGGTAAGATTACGTAATTCGAACCGTGGACCTGTCGGCACATGCGTGACCTTGCGCGCAAGCTGCATATTGCCGTCAGTTCATGGAATCACTGAGGGGTGCCCATGGAAACCTTGTTCGAAAAATATGGCGGCTTCAGTACCGTCAGTCGCATTGTCATGGCGTTTTACGACAAGGTGCTCGATTCCGATCAGGTGGGCGACTATTTCGAAGACATCGATATGCGGCGCCTGATCGACCACCAGACCAAATTCGTTGCCTCGGTGATGGGCGGGCCTGCGAGTTTCACGGACGACATGCTGGAAAGGGTGCATGCGCGCTTTGAGATCAGCCGTGAAGATTTTGAAGAGGTCGCCCGGCTCCTGCATGAAACATTGCGCGAATTCGGCGTCGAGGAGGATGACGTCGTAACCATCATGCTTGCGATCGAAGACAGAAGTTCGGTCATCATAACGGCTTGAGGATCAGATGTTGGCCATGAATATGGAGGTCTTCAATCGCTTGTTGTTGGAATCGATCGGGGTCGGTCTGGCCGTCATCGATGCCGACAGCCATGAGGTCCTGTTCTTCAACCCGCTATTTGCCACCTGGTTCCCGCTTCCCGAAAGCGGCTCGCGGCATATTTCCGACGTATTGGGGGTGATCGATTCCGACAAGCTGCGCCGGGACGACGGCCGGTTTTCGGGAGAGGTGCAAATCAAAGTCAAGCGCCGGACGCTGACGATTGCCGTCAATATTTCAAAAACAGCCGCCGATAACGACGAAGATCGCGCGCTGCTTGTTGAATGCAATAACGTGTCCAAAGTCAAAGAGTTGGAGTATATGATTGAATCATATTCCAAACTCGTCGAGAAGAACGAACGCCAGTTGCGCCGGGAAAAGGAGCGGGCGGAAAAGCTGCTGCTCAACGTCATGCCGAAGGCGGTCTACGAGGAATTGAAGGATTACGGGGTCACCACGCCGACACGCTATGACGAGGTGTCGGTACTGATGCTCGACTTCGTCGGTTTCACCGAGATGACGATTTCGTCGGATCCGACGGTGCTCGTCTCCGAACTCAATGACATTTTCACCGCATTCGACCGCATCGTGGAGCAGTTCGGATGCGAGCGCATCAAGACGATCGGCGATGCCTATATGGCGGTCTCCGGCCTGCCGGACCCGACCCCCGATCACGCATCCAACATCGCCCGCGCGGCGATCCTGTTCCGCCGCTATATCCGCGAGCGAAACCGCTCATCCCAGGTGTCGTGGAAGTGTCGCATCGGCATCGCCACCGGGCCGGTCATCGGCTCCATGATCGGTGTGCAGAAATACGTTTATGACATATTCGGTCCCGGCGTGAATCTGGCCGCGCGCATGGAGGCGATTGCCGAACCCATGGAGATCTGCGTGTGCGAAACGACGGCCGATATGATCGGCCATGATTTCAGCCTCGATTCGGCGCCCGATGCCGACCTGAAAGGCTTTGGCAGGCAGAAGATCTTCAAGCTGTCGCGCCATACCGAGCGCCCCGTGCGCCGGGAACTGCCGAACTACCTGCAATAGGCCGACAAGGCCCAAGAGGCACCCGATTCGGATTCGCCGGCCGATCGGGCAGGGCGCGGGCGGCCCGGATCAGGCCGCCACCAAACCTTCCGATTTCAGCTTGCTGGTAGCGGCGATGATACTGCGCCGCAGGATATCGACCATTTCGTCGCATTGCGCCTTGGAGACGATCAGCGGCGGCGACAATACGTTCAAATGCCCGACCGGCCGTACGATCAGGCCGAGGGCCTCCGCCTCGCTGGCCACCCGCTTGGCGATATTCACAGTGTTGCCGAACAGCGTTTTGCTGGCCTTGTCAGCGACGAATTCCACACAGCACATGAAGTGGCTGCCACGAATGTCGCCGACGATTTCCAGGTCGCCCAAACTGTCGATGCGGTCACGGAAATAGGTCCCGGCGTCGCGTACATGTCCGCAAATGTCTTCCCGCTCCATAATCTCGATATTCTTCAGCGCCGCCGCGCAGGCCACCGGATGGCCGGAATAGGTGAAGCCGTGCGGGAAATAGCGGTCCGGGTTGGGCGCGCTGATCGTGTCGTAGATCTCATCGGAAAAGATCGTCGCGCCGAGCGGCTGATAGCCCGAGGTCAGGCCCTTGGCGCAATTGATGATATCCGGCTCGATATCGAACATGTCCTTGGATGCGAAGAAATGTCCGACCCGGCCGAATCCGGTGACCACCTCATCGGCCACGAACAGGATATCGTGCTTGCGGCACACCGCCCACATGCGACGATTGTAACCCTCCGGCGGCACCAGAACGCCGCCCGCGCCCATGATCGGCTCGGCGAAAAACGCCGCGACCTTATCCGGCCCGATTTCCTGGATCTTGTCTTCGAATTCCCGGATCAGGGCATCGCAGAATTCCGCTTCCGACAGTCCTTCGGGCCGACGATACATGTTCGGCGGCGAAATGTGGTGGATGTTGTCGCTCAGATATTCGAATTCCGGCACCCGATCCATCGCCTTGGCGCCCAGGCTCATGGCAATGAACGTGCTGCCGTGATAGGCCTCGTGCCGGGCGATGAAGTGCCGTTTTTCCGGCTTGCCGCGACACCGCTGATAGAAGTTGATCAGCCGGAAGGCCGTATCGTTGGCCGTCGACCCGCCGCAACTGTAAAAGACGTGATTGAGCGGGCCCGGCGCCAGTTCGGCAAGTTTGGCCGCAAGCTCCGACGCCGGCACGTTGGTGGTGTCGCCGAACGGATTGTAGAAGGCGAGCCGCCTGGTCTGCTCGGCAATGGCCTCGGCCATCTCATCGCGGCCATAGCCGATATTGACACACCACAGGCCGCCGATGCCGTCCAGATAGCGCCGACCGTTAATATCGGTCACATGGGCGCCCTCGGAGCGATCGATGACGAGGGAGCCGGATTCCTTGAAACTGTCGAAATGTGTCCACGGATGCAGGAAATGCGCGCGGTCTTTGTCCCACACTTCGCTGGCGTAGTTTTGTGCGTGGCTTTGGTCCATGACCGGCTCCGGATTCGTCCCTTTGTACAGGCCGACACTATTGATTAGCGCAAAGAGCAGGTGAATATCCCACTTAGGACACCTCGGATCTCTCTGAGTAGACTTACAAGCCGGAATGCAACCAACAAAGCCGGTCCAGCGGCTCATGGATTGCCGATGCGAATAGAAAACGGCCCGGCATGACAGGCAACCGGACCGTCTATATTGCTGAACACTATCACCGGCCCATCCCGGTGAATGCGTCGGCGCATTGGATTTTAACGCGTGAAGACCGACGCACTTATATGGAATGCCAATCGTCGTCGCGGTCAGGCGCTTACCCCAATACCGGCATCACTTCATAAGGACGGATTATTTTTTGCGGGTTCGCTTGATCTGCCCGCGAACCTCGCCCGCCGGATTGGCAATTGAATGGACGTTTATATAGGTATTTCCGGCGCGCATCGAATCCGCCAATTCGCTGATTGTTGCGCCGCACGCCGCGTTGACAATGCTGCCGTCGGTGAGGGTCGCTTTGGAGATCCATTTGCCGTTGATATCGAGCCCGGCGGCGTGCAGTCCGGCCAGGAACGCGACCACTGCGCCGTTTTGACCGGCCGGCGCGCAATGAATATGGGCCTGGGTGATTCCAACACCCTTTCTAAGGTGAAGCTGGAATTCGATTTTCGTTTTTGCGTTGTTCGCCCGGAAGAATGCCTTACCCGACGTCTGGGTACTGACAGGGGGAACTTCCTGATCTCCCGAAAGGGTCGCCTTGAAGAGTTCCTTGGCGTTGGCCGGCCCGGCCAGGAACAGGGCAAATGATAGGATAGTGGCCACCTTGATCAACTTAGACATGAGAAACCTCCCATATTTCTTGTTCGGTGTTCGGTGGAATGTGACGGATTTCGACAAGCGTCGTAATGTCAACCACGGTAATTTAATGACAGGGCTGCTAGGAAATCTACGATAACAAGCGGTTCGACTCCAACTCTGTTTCGATAATCAATGAATATGCCTAATATAGCGATATTATGGCTGTAATTCTCTACAGTGTATTTTCTCTAAAATTTACGCTGATCAGAAGTTTTTCCAATCACGCACCATCGCTTGACGGCGCCATGTTCATCACACTGCCGGCGCGATGCTTGCCTCTCGGGCTAGTCCTATCGAATGTTCACCATGCGGAAATCCATTCTCCTGGAGAAGCATGGTCTATGAATGTGTTGCTTCGATTAGTATTGCGAAATTGGCCGCTCTAAGTTTAGAACGATCTGCTCCCGTATTGCCGGGCGTCTTCCACGTCTAAATTGAAGGGCTGACAACGATCCTGATACCTCCCAAACCCCACCGCGTGGAAGATGTTCGCTCGTCCGACGGCGCCGTTATCCGTTACCGACAACATGGCAATCTGAACGGCCCGCGCCTGGTCCTCAGCCATGGCAACGGTTTCGCCATCGAAGGCTATTACGCCTTCTGGCGCTTGTTTTTAGACCGCTACGAGGTTCTGCTGCACGACCTGCGTAATCACGGGCACAATCCGTATTGCGGCCCCGACAACCACAATTATCGCGGATTTGTCGGCGACTACCGGGCGATGCACGAGGCGGTGCCGCGTCTGTTCGGCGAAAAGCCGACGGCGGCGCTCTATCATTCTTCGTCGGCCTTGGCGGCCCTCCATGACATTCACGCCAATGGTTGGCATTGGGATGCCATGGTGCTCTATGACCCGCAAATCATTCCCGAAGACGGTCATCCGCTGCGCCCGCCGGCGGTGGAATTCGATGCCGTGATGTCGGAATGGGCGTTGGCTCGTCCCGATCGCTTCAAATCACCGGACGATCTCGCCGCCGGCTTCAAGGCGACCCGAAGCCTGTCGGACTGGGCTGACGGGTCCCACGAACTCATCGCCCGATCGGTTCTGCGCCGGGATCAACGCAACGGATATGTGCTCGCCTGTCCGAAGGAATTGGAAGCCGATATTTATCTCGCCAATACCAGGGGCCGCATCTGGCACGAATTGCGCTCCGCGGCGCCCCATGCCGATAAGATCCTGTTTCTGTCCAGCGACCCTGAACTCAAGGGATCAAAAGCCCCGTCGCGTATCCTGCCGACCCTGCCGGAGACCTTCGGTTTTCAGGTCAAGATCATGCCCGGCACGCGCCATTTGATGCAGTTGGAGAAGCCGGAGATGACAGCACGCGAGACCATCGCATTCCTGGAAGGGCAGGGGCTGATCGGGGCCGATTAGATCGGTTATCAAGCAGATTATCCCAAACTGGCTTCCCCGCCTCTTGCCAAGTGCCGTCGCTTTTTCTAAGCAGCGGCCATGCACGACATGATTCTCATCATCGATTTCGGCAGCCAGGTCACCCAGTTGATCGCCCGCCGGGTGCGGGAATCGGGTGTCTATTCCGAAATCGTCCCGTTTCAAAACGCCGAAGCCGCTTTCGACCGGTTGCGGCCGCGTGGTGTCATCCTGTCCGGCGGGCCCGCCAGCGTCACCGATATGGGCACGCCGCGCGCGCCTGCGGCGGTTTTTGAGGCCAGTATTCCCGTACTCGGCATCTGTTATGGCGAACAGACCATGGTTGCCCAGCTCGGCGGCGAGGTCGAGCCCTCCAACCATCGGGAATTCGGCCGCGCCTATGTGGACGTGGTCGCCGACGCGCCATTATTCGAGGGCGTGTGGCCGGCCGGCACCCGGCACCAAGTCTGGATGAGCCATGGCGACCGGGTGATTGCCATTCCCGACGGTTTCCGGGTAGTCGCCACCACCCAGGGCGGCCCCTTCGCGGCGATCGCCGACGATGCGCGGCGCTTTTATGCCGTGCAATTCCATCCGGAGGTGGTGCACACCCCGGACGGCGCCCGCCTGATCGAGAATTTCACCCATCGCATTGCCGGTTGCTCCGGCGACTGGACGATGGCCCATTTCCGCGCCGAGGAGATTGACCGGATCCGCGATCAGGTCGGCGATGGCAGAGTGATCTGTGGCCTTTCCGGCGGTGTCGATTCCGCCGTTGCCGCCAAGCTGATCCACGAGGCGGTCGGCGACCAACTCACCTGCATCTTCGTCGATCACGGCCTAATGCGCCTCAACGAGGCCGATGAGGTGGTTTCCCTGTTCCGCGGTCACTACAACATTCCGCTCGTCCATGTGGACGCATCGGAGCGCTTCCTGACAGCCTTGGACGGCAAAAGCGATCCTGAAGAAAAGCGCAAGATCATCGGCGGTCTGTTCATCGAAGTCTTTGATGAAGAGGCCGGCAAGATCGGCGGTGCTGAGTTTCTCGCTCAAGGCACCCTCTATCCCGATGTGATCGAATCCGTGTCGTTCACAGGCGGTCCGTCGGTGACCATCAAGTCCCACCACAATGTGGGCGGGCTGCCGGAGCGCATGAACCTGAAACTGGTGGAGCCGCTGCGCGAATTGTTCAAGGACGAAGTCCGCGCGCTCGGCCGCGAACTTGGCCTGCCGGATGTTTTCGTCGACCGGCACCCGTTCCCGGGACCCGGCCTGGCAATCCGCTGCCCGGGTGGTGTGACAACGGAAAAACTATCGGCCTTGCGCCAGGCCGATGCGATTTATCTCGACGAAATCCGCAAGGCCGGCCTCTATGACGCGATCTGGCAGGCTTTCGCCGTCCTATTGCCGGTACAAACCGTCGGGGTCATGGGCGATGAACGCACCTACGAACACGTCTGCGGCCTGCGCGCCGTCACCTCCGTCGACGGCATGACCGCCGATTTCTACCATTTCGACATGGAGTTCCTCGGCCGCGTCGCCACCCGCATCATCAACGAGGTCAAAGGCATCAACCGGGTGGTCTACGACATCACGTCAAAGCCGCCGGGCACCATCGAGTGGGAATAATTCTCAAGGGGTATCACCTTATACTGATTTGGAAGAAATTTCCTGTAAGAATTTACAATCAAAAGATTTTCCAGCTTCAGCAAGTTTGCGCCAATCGCCGAAAATTTGGGCCACCAGAAAATTCTGACGGTATTTTTGACGGACCCGTAACCCTTGATTTGGGCGACTCCGACAGGTACCGTCGCTCCTATAAGTCCTCTGACGGTACTTTTTCAGGGCGAACCCACTGAATTCATTGAGAAAAGGCATGAGCGACGGCCCGTTTTCGGGCCGACGGTACTCTTGTGCCCGAAGGAGGCCGTATGTTGACCGATGCAGCCCTTTAAACATCTGAAAAGAAAAGCAAAACCATATAAGCTTTCGGACCGTGACGGCATGTACGTTTATGTCTCGACAACAGGCTCTTTGAGCTTCCGATACGACTACCGCATCAATGGCGGCCGCGAGACCTTGGTGATCGGAAAATACGGCCATGACGGCATTTCATTGGCCGCCGCGCCGGAGAAGTGTATCGATGCACGACGCGCGGTGCGGGAAGGGCGCTGGCCGGCCCAGGAACGCCAGCGCGAGAAGCGACGCCTGAAGGCGGCGAAAAGCTTCACCCAGTTCGGCGAGAAGTGGTTTCGGTACGCGGCCATGGCCG
Source organism: Rhodobiaceae bacterium (assembly GCA_965224185.1). Taxonomy (GTDB): domain Bacteria; phylum Pseudomonadota; class Alphaproteobacteria; order Rhizobiales. Next base: position 5,156,545 of record OZ245042.1, read on the forward strand.
ACAGCACCCGCGCCATGCGCCGCTCGGTCTACGACCGCGACATCGCGCCGTTCTTCAACAAACGTTTGCTGCACGAGATCAAACCAGACGACCTACGCCAACTCTGCCTGACGGTGAAGGAGCGGGGTGCGCCGGCGACCGCCATCCACGTCCGCGATATCATCAAACAGATATCTGCATTCGCCATCCTGCACGGAGAATAGTCAAAAACTCGGCGGACGAAGCGGGACTCCGATCGATTGCAACATTTACGCCGAGAGATCGAGCTCTCACCCAGGCTGAAATTTGCATGATGCTATTGCCGCTTGAGCGGGCACCTTCACCGTAAGTGTCCGGTCTGGTCCGCTTTGCTCGTTTTGGTCATTAATCTTTCGAAGCGACCCAGGCCGCCTGGATTTGGGATTCCGCGTTGATCAGAAAACCGGCGGGTTCGCAAAACCGTGAAAGCAAGCTGATTGTGGTCTCACACCCGAACAACCTTCAGTTTTGTTTTCAGGTCAGTGCGGCAAAAGGCGTGCAGGAAGCAAGTCTGCTCACTGATATCCAGCATCTCCCGCGCGGTCTCGTCACTCTCACCGGTTTTCAGATAGACATGGGTTTCGATCGGATCCGCTTCGCCGGCCTTGCCGGTGCCACCGCTGGCGCCGCCGAGGCTGAAATGGGTGTCCTGGACGATGCGGTAGTCCGGCAGATCGAGTTTCAGCATGGAGACGAAGCGACCGAACTGGGTCATGAAGCAGAAGCCGATGCCGGCGCTGATCAGGGTATTAGCGTCCGGCGCCCGACCATCCTCCGAACTCAGGAACCGGAACGACGTCCCATGGGGCGAATACTGCATCTGCTGAAGATCTTTGAGCCCGTCCTCGCGCAGCTCTGCCACGGCGCCGATATTCAGCCGGCGATCCTGTTCATCCGCCAAGGACGAACCGCCGGTCGCCGTTCCTTTGACGACGTCTTTTTTTGGCGTTGGTCCGACCGGTTCCATTAGGGCGAGATTGCTTGGCGCCGGTTGCGCCTTGGCGAAGTGGTTGCCGGGATCAGGAAACAGGGGAGCGCCCAATTCAGCAACCTTCGCCGTCGACAGCTCCTGGCCGTTCTTGCCCAGTTTGAACAGGCTTACCAACTGCCCGCGCATTAAACCGTTGAGGGGGGATGCATAGGTGGCGTTGATCAGGAATTCGTTTAGATCCTTGTCGCCCAGGTCACAGTCGATCTCGACCTGCAGCTCGATATTCTCCGCGCCGCCGACCATGGTGCGCTTCGGCATGGATCCCTTCATTGTGTAATAATTGTCCTGGATCAGCTTTAACTTACGTATCTCGATGCCCTGCAGATCCGCCAGCGCCACGATCTCGTTCATGAAGCTTGCCACCATGCCGGTCGAAAGAAACGCAAGCGGACATGGGGCGGCGTCGTGGCCGTTCAAATACGGCCCTTCATCGGACACCAAGCGCCACGTATCTCCGGTTTTCGCTGACCGTATCAGCGCTTCTTTCTGAAATCCGCTGAACGAACGCACCCATGTGCGCAAGGCATCGCCCTTTCGATTCTCAGGTGCGTTGATACTGACATCACCGGTATTGTCGACTTTGAAGAATGGCGGCAGGCCGCTTGTGCCGATGATGTCCTCACCAAGTTTTTCCACGTTAATCTTCCCACTCGATTATCAATGTTTCGCGAAATGCAAAGCGTTCAAGATGCGAGACAAGAACCCGCTTAAGCCTTGCCAGGTCATTGTCGTTTTGAGCCTGGGCGGTCATATTCAATCCGCCTGGGCCCACCTGCAGATCGGCCCGCCCAAATTCAAAAGTGATCCGGCCGGTCTCGGGCGTGAATTCGACATCGGTTTTGTGACCGAAATGCTTGCACAATTGCTGGAGATAGCCGCTTGCCTTCGCGGTCTTGATGGTGACGGAGGCCGTATGGCTCATGGTTCAAGCCTTTCGGGAACGTCCCCGACATTGACCATGTCGTATTTGTCCTCCATCAGCGTTTTCTGACCACCGGTGTCGGCGCCCGGGGGCATGAATGAACAGCGCTGGGACATAGTCCGGCGCCCCTCACAGATTGTATTTCCCGCCATCAACATTAATCGTCTGACCGGTGAGAAAATCGCTGTCAGGCGTGATCAGGAAAAGCAGTGAGCCGAGCAGATCTTCGGGCACCATTTCACGTTTGATCGAGCGCGACTGAACGGTTGGCGCGCGTGCGGGATCAAATCCGGTATGTCCTTGCAACGCCTCGCTCTCGGTGAGACCAGGCGCAATGGCGTTGACCTGGATGTTCTTGTCGCCCAGTTCGCGACCATGGCAGCGCGTCAGCGCGATCACAGCGCCTTTGGATGCCGTATAGTGCGAAAGGCCCGGAGGGCCGTAATAGAACGTGCCCGACGCGATGTTGACAATCTTGCCGCCACCAGCCCGCATCATCGCCGGAACGACCGCCTTGGTCGCCTGATGCACGCCTCTGGTGTTGACGGTCATGACCTTGTCAAACTCGTCATTGTCGATTTGAAGAAACGGCTTGGGATCAAGAGCGGCAAAAATCGACGCGTTGTTGACAAGGATATTCAGGCTTCCGAATTCCTTTTCCGTCGCCGCGACCATCGTGGCGAGATCGTCGTCCGACGTGACGTTGACGCTCAAACCAATCGCCGATCCACCTTGCGACATTATTTTCTCGACCGTCCCTGCCGTATCCAACACGTCGGTCACCACCACGTTTGCGCCTTCCTGGGCCATGCGTTGCGCCATCTGTGATCCGATGCCGCGTGCTGCGCCCGTAATGACCGCGTTTTTTCCTGTTAGTCGGCCCATTTGCACCTCCTATTTCAAATCCTGATTTCGAGAATTTTCGCGACTTCGGGCCAGCTCTTGGCACCGTTTTCGCGCAGATCATTGGTCAGGTCCTCGGGCACCCAGTCGATGAAACACTTCTTGAAGCTAGGTCGCGCCTCGATCCGGGCGAACCACTTTTCGACGTTGGGCAGGCGTCCCGATTCCCACATTCCCCGCATCGACATCATCGCAAGACGATTGACATAAGGTGTCATGGCAATGTCAGCGATGGAGAACTTATTGCCCACCAGCCAGTCATTCCCACCGCTCAGCGCGTGCTCCATTTTATGCAGATAGGTGTCGTAAAGCTTAACTTTTTCCGCGGCACCAGGGGCCTCGAACCCGCAGCGCGTGAAGGCATCCTTCTGGCTCTTCCAGTCCGATGTGACAGACATTGACGGCGTCGAGGCAAGAAACTTCTTCACGCCCTCCGGTCCGAGCTTTTCTAGAACTGTGTGCCGGTGCGAGCAGACAAAGGTGACTGCCCCACAAGCCGGGTGAAGGTCCTCGTCGACCGCCTTTGTCCAATACCTGGCCTGTGCATATTCCCAGGAGTCGGTGGGATGGACGCTGGTTTCAGGTGCGATATGGTCGAGATATTCGATGATGACCGTGCTGTCGGGAATCACGAGATTGTCGTGAACCAGCGTCGGAACCACACCTTTGGGATTGAGCTTTAGGTATTGCGGATCGAATTGCTCGCCCTTCAGGATATCGATATAGACGCCATCCCAATCCATGCCCTTTTCGTCCATCGCGAACCGCACCTTGGCAGCGCAGACGGAAGAACCATGGTGATAGAGTGTAAATGTCATAGTTGCACCGTGACCCATTTGAGTTCTGTCATCGCTTCCATATCGGCGTCGGTGCCTTCCCGGCCGACACCGCTTTCGCCGTTGCCGCCGAACGGCACATGCGCTTCGTCATGGATTGTCGGGCCGTTTATATGGCACATGCCCGCGCCGATGTTACGGGCGAAATGAAAAGCCTTGTCGATGTCCTTGGTGAAGATCGAGGAGGAGAGACCGTATTCGGTGTCGTTGGCCTTTTCGAGTCCTTCATCATAGCTGTCGATCGGGTAGATCGAGGTGACCGGCCCGAAAGTCTCGGCTTTGCAAACCGTCATGTCCTCGGAAACACCTGTCAGTAGCGTCGGCTGGCAGCGGTTACCGTCCCATTCCCCGCCGGTAACGACCGTTGCACCCTTGGCGACGGCATCGGCGATATGGTCCTTGACCCGTTGACGTTGGCGTTCGGAAATGATCGGTGCGATCACTGTATTCGGATCGCGCAGATCGCCCATCCCGACTTTTGAGGCGACCATGGCAAAACGCTTGACGAACTCGTCGAAAATCGGGCGTTCGACATAGAACCGGCTGGACCCGATACAGGCCTGGCCAGCGAACATGAAGATCGACCGTGCGGCCAGCGGCATGACCTTGTCGAGGTCGGCGTCTGCCAGAATGACGGTCGGGCTCTTGCCGCCCAGTTCCAGCGTGTTTGGCGTCTTATTCTTCGCACAGACCTCGTTGATGTGCTGGCCGACGACTGTGGAACCGGTAAAGGTGACGAAATCGACATCCGTGTGGCTGGTCAGATAGTCGCCGATCTGGTGCCCGAAGCCGGTGACGACATTGTAGGAACCCGCCGGAAATCCGGCCTCGGCTACAATCTCGGCAAACAGTAGAGTCAGATGCGGCGCCATTTCCGACGGAAGATGCACAACTGTGTTTCCCACTGCCAGAGCATTGGCGGCCAGCCGCGTGGTCTTGATCAACGGTACGTTGAACGGCGTTATCACCGCGACGACGCCGAGCGGTTCGCGGATCGACATCGAAAACTTGCCCGGCGCGTCCGACGGAATGGTTTCGCCGCGCACATTGCGGCAAAGGCCGGCGGCCGCGCGGACCATGGTCAGGCCCTTCTCGAACTCAAACATGGCTTTCTGGACCGGCGAGCCGATCTCATCGATCAGGCAATCGACCAGTTCGGCTTTGCGCTCCTCCATGATTTCCGCCACCCGCAGAAGCCAGCGTTCGCGGTCCTTGGGCGGTATTTCCTTGTATTCAGGAAAGGCGGCCTTGGCGGCGGCGACAGCGCGACCCATATCAGCGCCCGTGCCCCTGGCCGCATGGGCATACAGGCTGTCGTCGAGCGGATTCAGCACTTCGAAGGTCGCACCGTCCTCGGCATCGACCCATTCGCCACCAATGAAGTGTCGAAGCGTTTTGAATTTGGTGTTTGTATCCACGGTACGACTCCTGTTTCTACTATCCGCCGACAATCGTCTGCGGCAGGAAAAGCGCGATTTGCGGGAAGAGGATGAGAAGGCCGATCATCGCGGCCATGGCGAACCAGAATGGCCAGATACCGCCAAAAATTTGCCCCATCGGCACTTCGGGCGCGATGGATTTGACGATGAAGACATTGATGCCCACCGGCGGGCTGATCATGCCCATTTCCAGCACGATCACCACGATGATTCCGAACCAGATCAGATCCCAGTCGAGTCCGAGCGCGATGGGGATCACGACCGGGATGGTCAGCACCAGCATGGCCATGGATTCCAGGAACATGCCGAGAAACATGTAAGTGAGGATGATGATCACCAGCACGCCGACATCGCCAATCGGTAGAGAGGTCAGGATTGTCACCAGTTGCGAAGGCAGTTCGGTCAGCGACATGAACGGGATAAAGACGAAGGCGCCGATGATGATGAGAAAGACGGTGGCTGTTGCATTCATCGTTTGCAGGATGACCGCACGCGTTGCCCGCCAGTTCAACGACCGGCGCCAAGCGGCAACGACGAAGGTGAGGAATGCACCAACCGAAGACGCCTCGACCGGCGTGAAGAAACCGGTATACATGCCGCCGATGGTGGCCAGCACAACGCCCAGGATCGGTGCCGCGCGCCAAAGCGACTCGATGCGCTCGGCCGTCCCCGACCGTTCGCCGCGCGGCCCTGCCTCGGGCTTGCGCGCCACAACCAGATAGATCGAGCCGATAAACAGCAGCGTCAGGATGATGCCGGGAAACACGCCAGCCATGAACAACCGGCCGATCGACTGATCGGTCAGCACAGCGTAGATGATCATTCCGCCGGATGGCGGTATCAGGAAACCAAGCGTACCGCCCGCGGCGACCGATCCGGTGGCAAGACTGTCGGAATATTTGTAGCGCTTCATCTCGGGCAGCGCGACGCGGCCCATGGTGACGGCCGAGGCGAGTGACGAGCCGGACAACGCCGCGAAGCCGGCGCAGGCGGCGATCGTGGCCGAGGCCAGCCCGCCTTTCATGTGCCCCATCCAGCGATACGCGGCGGCGAACAGATCGTTCGACATGCCCGAGACCCCGGCCAGATTGCCCATCAGCACGAACATCGGGATGACCAGCAGATTAAAGTTGGAGGCCGCCTCGAACGTTTCGCCGGCCAGGTTCGAATAGGCAATCTTCCAGCCCCGTGCCCAAGCCTGATCGGAAGCCATCCCGAGGCCGATGAACTTGTTGGCGTTGGCGATGATGGTTCCGACGAAGCCGACACTCAGCATCGACAATGCAACAGGCATGCGCAGCGCCAGCAGGATAAAAAGGATGAGCAAGCCCAACAGACCGAGGAGCGTCATGCTGATCACAGCCGGTCACCATCAATCCTGAGTGTCACGACCTTGTCGGTGCGCAGCAATTGCCAGATGTCAAGCAGGAGAACCATGGCGTAGACCGCCATCGAGATGGAGAGCAAATAGTAGAAAGGCTCGTATGAAATCAGAAGCTGCTGCGTGGTTTCGCCGAATTTCGCCGCGCTTCCTCCTGCGTGCCAGAGCCCCCACGCCATGATGACGAGAAGCACGGCGCCAAGTGCCTTGACGAGGATCTTCGACCATTTCGCGAATCCCGCTGTCATGCGTGATTCCAGCACTTCAATTTCGATGTGCGCGCCGGTCCGCGCCCCAAATGGAATCGACAGCGCAACGATCAGAACGAGCGACAGGATCAACAGATCCTCGGCCCCGATGATGGGCGAGTTCAGCGCCTTGCGCATGATCAGCACGTTGAAAACGCTGTAGGCGGTCATGGCTGCCAGCGTCGTGCCACCGAGCACCAATGAAATCCATCTCAGCGCCGTGTCGAGGTGCCTGACCGGACCGCGTAATTCAGACCTGTTTGACACCGGATCAACTCTCGTCAGACTTTTGAAAAGTCTGGACACCACTTTAGGACACCTTGCCGGTAGCTTTCCTTGTCGTCGAAAGCGGCCGCCCAGCGTCGGATGTTCGGAAAGTCTTCGAACGAATAGCCGCAACCGAAGATCACGAAGTAAAGTGGGATCCATGAGATATCGGCCAGGGTGAACTGATCGCCCATGATCCAATCGCGCCCCTCCAGCGTTGCATCCAGCTTGGCGAAACAAGCCCCCAGTATTGCCTTCGCCTTCAGGAAATCACTGGTGCTGAATTCGCTGCTGCCGGCGTGCTTGGCATGAAAATTCTTCAGCTCTTCATTTTTCTGAAGCGAATCGTATTTTTCCTGTTCCTCGGCAGACTTCTTCAGTTTCTTGACCAACTTGGTCGCATAGACATAAGGCTTGCAGGCCGGCACATGGATCGCGGCGGCCAAATGCAGCCATTCCATCATGTCGTCATTGTCAGCGGCGCGCAGCGTCGGCTCTGGATAGGCTTCGTCCAGATAATCGATGATGTCGTTCGATTCGATGTGAACGACACCGTTGTCGATGAGTGTCGGCACCAGACCGTTCGGATTGATCCCGAAATAGTCGTCGGAAATGTTCTCTTTCTTCTTCAGATCGATATGATGGCTGGTCCAGTCCAGCCCCTTTTCGATCAGTGTCATGCGAACCCGCATGGAACAGTTCGAAATGGCGCCATGATACAGGTGCAGCCCCTTAAGAGACTCGACTGATTTGTTTGTCGGAACAATGACGACCATCGGAGGGCCCTCCATACCTTGGTGACCGATCTGGAAGCGTTTTGAGATTGGGTTGGCGCGCAACCCAATTTCGAAGCGCTGCGGAATTGGCGCCCCGGAAACGTGACTGGTTTAAATCTGCACGAATTGTCCGGGGCGCCTGCGCTCTGCTTGGGAGTTATTTGTTCAGCGCACCGTAAATCTCGCGGACATTCGAAATGCCGCGGCTTTCGTAGTCCGCGAAGATTGCCTCAAGCCCTTTGGCGACCGCGGCGTCCATCTTGGCCCGCTCTGCGTCCGAAACCACGGTCCATTTGTAGCCCTTATCAGTAGTTTCAGCGATAAGCTTTTTGGAGACCTCGTCGGCACCGTCGAACGACTTTGCAAGTTCAAGCGACATCGGCAGGCCGGCAACGTCGTCGATGATTTTGCGGTGCTCGTCCGAGAGGCTCATATAGCGCTCTTTGTTCATGATGGCGTAGGTGACGGCAAAGGTCGCGGGCACATTTTCAACGATGTAGGAAGACACGTCCCAGAAGTTCCAGGGCTGCGTGATGTTGTTGTAGGACGCCGTGGTTGCGTCGATGGTGCCGGTCGATAGCCCGGTATACATCTCCGTCACCGGCATCTGTACCGGAACCGCGCCCAGCGCTTCGATGATCGGGGTGGTCATGGCCGCGAAAGGAACGATCTTGGCGCCTTTCATGCCCTCCATGGTCGACACGTCACGAGTTGCCGCGAAAAGGTTTCCCGCAACCGTGCCGACGGCCAGAACCTTCACGTCTTCATATTCGTCTGCGAGATGTTCGTCGTAGATGTTCCAGATGGCCCGGGTGGACTGATCTGCGTTCTCCGCCTTGCCCGGCAGGATGGCCAGCATGGTCTTCGGGAAGAGCGCAGGTGTGTAGCCCGAAACACCGAAGGTGATGTCGGCAACGCCCTCAACGGCGCGCTTGTACTGCTGTACCGGACCAGCGCCCAGTTGACCCGCCGGGTAGAGTTTCATGGTCAAAGTGCCGCCGGAGCGCTTTTCGATCTCCTTGGCGAACCAGGTGAACATGCCGGTGTTGGTGTGGTGCTGTGGCGGCAAGAAGGTCGCAACGGATAGCTCTTCACTGGCTGCGGTTTGCACGGAAAGACCAAGCCCGATTGCGAACGCCATAGGCACCGGGAAACGTGAGAAATTCATGGTATCCTCCTAAAGTTGACGGCGCAGTCCGGATCGATGGGATCCCAATTCCCGGGAAGTTCATTTAAACCCGCAGGGTCGACTCCATCCCTTCATATTTAATACCGTTTTGGGATCCCATATCAAGCTAAAGTTTGAAATCTGAGCACGAATTTGTCGATTCGGTGCTCTTTCGGATACAAAGTGAATGCATATATTATTGCATAACTTGACTTTGGGATCCCATGCGTGATCAATAACCGGATGGAATCGATTGACTCAGAACTTGCCGCACGAATCCGCCAGGACATCATTATGGGTGTCTTTAAGGAAGGGGAGCGCCTGTCGGAGACACGACTGTGCGACATTTACAACGTTTCACGCACACCAATTCGGTTGGCGTTGCGACTTCTCGAACGCGAGAAGCTCATCCGCCGAGGTGAAGGCCGGGGCTACATTATTTTCAGCCCGACGGTCGAGGAAATCCTTCAGGCGGTACAGGTGCGTGGCCACCTGGAGAGCCTTGCCGCACGGCTCATGGCGCAATCTGAAATGCGAGCGCAACACCTGCCCCACATGGCCCGCGCAATCGAAACGATCGGCGAAGTGTTGCGTCGCGGCGTTCTGGATGATCCCGCTATCCGCGAGGCGCAGAAAGCCAACAAGGTTTTTCATACAACGATCTTGGCTGCGTGTGGCAACGACTATGTCGGATACACATGTGAACAGATTAGTTATTTGCCGATGCTGGCTGCCGGTTCGATGGTTTTCGACCGCTCCACCAGCAAGTCACCAGATCACATGGAACGCGGCCTGTTCAGGCTGCAGTTGGGAAACGCCCAGCATCAGGTGATTTACGAGGCCATTGAAAAAGGTGACGCTGTTCGGGCTGAAGGTATGATGCGCGAGCACTCGCACACCATGATCGACTACATTCAGACCTTCGAACGAAAAGACGATAGCCTAACAGTGGCCGACCTGATCGCCTATTCAGGCGCGGAGCCGCTCACAATGGGTCGTTAGCGCCGAACCAGTTTCCAGATTGGGCGCGAAATTCAACAGGCCCCAAGTGACATTTGCTACCGCATTAAGTTGGGAAGCCAAGTTGCGATTTCCGGAATCGCGAATAATAGCAGCAAGCCCGCGAGCATCGAGAAAATGAACGGTGTCACGCCGATAAACATTTTGGCGAGATCAACGTCGCTGACAACCGCTTTGACCGTGAAAACGTTCATACCGATCGGTGGGGTGATCAGCCCTAGTTCGACAACCAGGATAATGATTATCCCGAACCAGATCATGTCCACGTCCAGCGCGCTCAGCGAAGGCAGGAAAACCGGCACGACCAGCAGCAAGATCCCAAGGGATTCAAAGATCATCCCCAAGAGAACGCAGACGAAGCAGATCCCGAGTACCAACTGAATAGCGGAAATGGCGCCTTCGCCCTGAACCAACTCAACAAGCTCAAAAGGCATGCCGGTAATATTGATGAACTGAGCCAGCATCATACCGCAAATCACAATGGTAAAAATCATTGCTGTGGTTTTGACGGTATCCAAAAAGACATGCAGGAGTTCAGGCCAATTGCGCAAACGACCCCGGGAAACGGCGAAAATAAAGGCGAAGAACGCGCCGACTGCCGCCGATTCCGTTGGGGTAAAAATACCTGTGTATATGCCCCCGAGGACCAGGGCGAACAGCAATACGATCGGCCAGGATGCTCTTGAGGCGCGAAGCTTCTCCGCCCAGGTCGTCGCTTCACCGGGAGGGCCCGAATTGGGAAACAGGCGTACAACGACCGCTATGCCAACGAGGAACAATGAGACCAGCATGAGGCCAGGAACGATCCCCGCGATGAAGAGCTTTCCGATATCCTCTCCCACGATGATCCCGTAGATCACCATCGGCACCGATGGTGGGATCATGATACCAAGCGTGCCGCCCGCGGCGATTGTACCGGTCGACAACGCATCATTATAACCAAAGCGCCGCATCGGGGGCATGGCGACCCGGCTCATGGTTGCAGCGGTGGCCAATGACGATCCGCTAACTGCTGCAAAACCGGCGCAAGCGAAAACGGTGGCCATCGCAACCCCGCCCTTTAACCGGCCCAGCCAAGCATAGGATGCCTCGTATAGCTCGTCGGAAATTCCTGCCCTGTGTATGAATGTCCCCATCAGAATGAACAGCGGAACGACAGACAGGCCGAGATTCATGGTCATCTCGATGATCCATTGGCCGGTAACCGCAATGGAGGCATCGATGCCGCGATATGCAGCAAATCCCACGACACCGACAACAAGTGTCGCATACCCCAACGGCACGCCGATAAAGCTGAGAACCAGTACGATCGCCAGTCCGATGAGTGCCTCCGCCATGACGATCTCTAGTCCGCTGATCCGTGGCTGGTCGGTCCTTTGGTGAACACTCTGATACCCGCCACCAACGAGAAAGCGACCAGGACGACGAGCGCGGATATGATCCAGACAAACGGGATTTCGAGACCTTCGGTGGCGTCTTCGTAGATAAACGAATCCCTGGCCGCCACGATCAGCACCCACAACAGGAAACCTGTTCCAAGCGTATTGCTGATCGCATAGATCAGGACGTAGAGTTTCGGTGAGAACTGATTGATAATCGGCTCAAATATCGAAACGACGATATGGCTGCCGTCGCGACTGACAAGGATGAAGCCGGCAAAAACCGTCAGCGTCAGTAGGATTTGCGTTAATTCCGCGCTTCCCGATACCGGGGCGGAAAACACATAGCGCATGAACACGTCGACGACGGTCAGCAGCATCATCAAGGCGAGCAATACCGACCCGACAATCAGTGCGACGCGACTGATCAAGCCCACGACCTTGTCAAACATCGTCTGCCTTTTCGAATGTGAAACGGGCCAGGCTCCCGCTGCTAGAAACCTGGCCAGCCCGCATCAATTGGCGTTGATCTTGCTCAGACGCTCGACTTCTGAGCGCATGAAGTCCAGCGCGGCCTGACCATCGACGCCCATACCGTCGACCTTGGCAATCCAGTCTTTGGCAATCGATTGCGAGTTCTCTTTGAGACTTGCCATCAACGCGTCCGACGGCGGGTGGTACTTGACTGTTTTGGCAAGCTTGTCACGGCCTTTCAGGGCCTGTTGGTTCACCTTTACCCCGACCATGCGCGCCAGGTGCTCTCCCGACAGGTCGGTCAGGACCTTTTGGTCCTCTGGTGACAGGCTGTTCCACGTCCTTGCATTGATGAAGTGGGTGAAATTGATCGAGAACAGCGACTTTTCAAACTGTATGCAGGACTTCGTGTAGCTGTCGATCTTGAACTGTAGAATGGAATCGTAAGTGATCCCGGTATAGGCCTCTACGACATTGCGCGAGACGATTTCGTGGATCTGGACGGCCGGACCGGTCACGGTCGCGACACCCATTTTCTTCAGGATCTTGTCCAGGTTCCCCTTGAGTGACCAGACCTTGCGGGTGGTCAGATCGTCCGCCGATGCGATCTGCCCATCCGTCAGCGAACACAGTGCTCCGCCCGCGAAATGGTACATGCCCAGAAGGTGGACACCCCGCCATTTTTCAGTGTCCGCAAAGAACTTCTGATAGGTGTTCCATAGCGCGACCGATGTCGCCTCGGAGTCCCCCTGATGCACCCAAGGCATCATGCCCACATGCGCACCGGGATTCTTCGGGCTAAGATAGATATTGGCGATGAAGCCGGCATCCGCCGCACCCTTGCGAACGGCGTCCATAACCTTCGGCGGCGGCGCAACCGATTTGGGCGTGAACTCGATCGTGAGGCGGCCTTCGGATTTTTTGTGTACTTGATCGGCCCAATCGTTCATCACTTCCCAATAGAAGTGGCTGGGCGGAACGAAAATATTGAACAGAATTTTCGTTTTCGCAGCGGCCGAAAGCGGCGTCAGCAACGCGCAAGCCAACCCTGCCAGCGCCGCGTTTTTAAAGAACTTCAGGGGCATTTCTTCTCCTCCAATAGTCAGTTTCCAGGTCGGGTTGCGCGCGGTCAGGCCGTGTTTGACGGCTTGCGCGTCGGCAGGATTTCGGGGTTCTTGCCCGCCGCATCAGTTTCATCCCAGTATCCAATGAGCACGCCCAATTGCTCTTCCATGCCGGTCATCTGGAGATTGTGTTCTTCCGACCAGGTCTCGCGCTGACGATACTGCAGTGACCACTCGGCGAGGCGATCGAACATTGACCGGCGGATGTCGGCATGGTCCGGACTACATCCAAGATCGACCAATTCGCCGGGATCACGGACCAGATCGAACAGCACCGGCGGATACCCCGGCGCGTATATGTATTTCCATTCCTGGGTGGCGATCATGTACGAACGGCAGTCGAGCGGCATCCGTCCGGTCTCGGGCCGGAAGACCTGGCATGAATAGTCGTATTCGCTGATGGCGAAGTCCCGCCACTCGGTGTCCTCGCCCCGAAGCTTTGGCAATAGAGAGCGCCCGTCCAGGATGTTTTTGGCCACCGACCCTCCTTGGTATTCAATAAAGGTCGGGAGCAAATCAATCGACTCGACCAGGGAATCGTCGACTGTTCCACGTGTTCCGTCAGCGGATGCACTCGGGTCGACGATGATCAGGGGGATTTTTACGGCGGGGTCGTGGAAGTAGTCTTTGTCGCCCATCCAATGGTCGCCGAGATAGTCGCCGTGGTCGGACGTGAAAACGATCAAGGTGTCATCAAACAATCCACGCTCGCGCATAAATTCAAACAAGATCCCGAGCTGATCGTCGATTTGGGAAATCAGCCCCATATAAACAGGAATGACGGTTTCCCGAGCTATTTCCTTGCCGAAGGTCTTTCCTGCGACCCGGCTCATGAAATGCCGGACAAGCGGATTCGGATCGACCAACTCTCCGTCGGATTTGACGGCCGGGATAACGTCGCCCGCTGAATACATGTCATTGTATGGCGCTGGCGCGATATAAGGCCAATGCGGCTTGATGTAGGACAGATGAAGCAGCCATGGCGTCTGGCCGCCGTCCTGGCTAAGGAAATCCATCGCCCGCCTCGTCATATAGGGCGTCTCCGAATCGTCCTCGCAGACCCTGGCGGGCAAATTGGCCTGATCGTTGAAGAATCCCGACCGAACCTGCCGACCGGTATCGACCGCGTTGGCAGCCCAATGCCACGGATTGTCGTCTTCGGTATGTCCCTTGGACTTCAGGTATTCGTTATATGCCAGATTGGGGCGAACCATCGTATCGGGGTGCACACCGTCGTCGCGCTCGAAAGCCTCAAATCCGGCTTGGGAATGATGAACTCCGATGTAACTGTCGGGATCGACACCAAGTCTTTCCATTCCCTCTTTATCAGCAACCATGTGCGTTTTGCCGACCAAAACAGTACGCACCCCAAGCGGGTTAAGGTGGTGTCCAATATTTTTTTCACCGATGCGCAGTGGCGTGAAGTTGGAGGTCGCTCCATGCGAGGATACATAGCGACCGGTATAGGTGCTCATCCGCGACGGGCCGCAAATTGGTGACTGGCAATAGGCATTGCTGAACCGCACGCCGCGCGCCGCCAGCGCGTCGATGTTGGGGGTCTTTATCGTTGGATGTCCACTGCAACCCAGATAGTCAAACCTCAGTTGATCGCACATGATGAACAGAATGTTTTTGCGCGCCATTGGACTATCACCGCTCAGAACATTTGTTTTACTTGTGCTTTACCACCCAATTTGAGCGGCACGTACATGTAGGGCCACTGCTGACCATTCGCACTTTGAGGCCAGAACGTTCTGGAAAATTCGAGTTGGTGCAGGGGTCATCTGCATGCCGCTATATCCTCCCTTTGAGCTCCCGAACGGGACAGCCGTCAATCCGCGGCTCGCGCTCTATTTGTTCAAAATTGAATTCGCAGCCGAGAACCCGAGCCCATCTTCTGAATGAAGTAGGCAGGCACATATTGCATAAATGGGATCCCAAAACAATTGAATTCTGTATGTAATCCAAAAATCCTCGATAAATCTTGATTTTGGGATCCCGTTTATGTCACGTTACACGCAACACTAAGAAATATGCCAGCCATGGGACACGTGAGTTCAGGCTCACTGTTGGCCAAGCCAAGTGTGGCCAGTTTGGTTGCAAGCCCAAGCGCTTATACTTGGAGGAGAAGCCGCAAATGCACCCGGAACTGAAATCCCATCCCGACTACTTTCAAAAGGAAGTGGTTCAGCTTGCAGACAACGTCTACATGGCTTTCGGCTATGCGGCATCGAATGTGTTCATGATCAAAGGAGACGACGGGATCATCATCGTCGACACGGCTGAGACGACCAGTGCCGCCGAAAACATCCTGTCGGAGTTCCGCAAGATCACCAATCTTCCAGTGAAAACCATCATCTACACCCATTCGCACCGCGACCACGTATCCGGCGCAAGTGTCTTTGCCGAAGGCGGAGCGCCTGAGGTATTGGCGAGTACCAGATTTTCCGACGATTCTCTGTTCGTCGCCTCTGAACATCCGTTACCGACCAAGGCGATGCAGGTGCGCACCAAGCGGCAGTTCGGCATCGGACTGTCCTATCCGGACGAGATCATCGGCATCGGCGTGGGTCCGGGTGACCGGCCCTTGGCCGGCATGGGCGCCGGTGCGTTGTCCCCGACCCGTCGGATAGGTGACGAGGGTGAAAGCATATCCATCTGCGGCGAAGACCTGCAACTGGTCATGGCCCCCGGCGAGACCCCCGATCACATGGTCGTCTGGTATCCGAAAAAGAGAGTGCTGTTCTCAGGCGATAATTTTTACCGTTCCTTCCCGAATCTCTATGCCATTCGCGGCACGGCATACCGGGATTTTGATGCCTGGGCCGATACGATGGATCAGCTCATGGCCTTTGAACCGGAGGTTCTGGCCCCCGGCCACACAAAAGCGATCATTGGCGCGAACCAGATCAAGGAGGTGCTGACCGATTACCGCGACGCCATTCGCCATGTCGTCGATGAAACACGCTATGGCATGGACGCCGGGCTGACCATCGACCAATTGGCACACTGCGTCAAACTGCCGGAGGAACTGGCTGCCAAACCCCATCTGCGCGAATATTACGGCCGGGTTGACTATGCGGTGCGCGCCTATTTCGTCGGCACAATGGGCTGGTTTGACGGCAATCCGACATCGCTGGCCTCACTCGCCCCGGATGACGAGGCCAATCGGTTTATTGAGATGGCCGGTGGCGCGGATGCGGTATTTGAGGCGGCGGCGAAAGCCCGAAACAACGGGGAATATCAATGGGCGCTGCAATTGATCGACCGTTTGATCTATTCCGATGGAAACGCGGCGCGGGCAATTGCAATGAAAGCAAAAGTCCTGAACGACTATGCGCAGGGCCAAATCAACTGCCCGACGCGCCACTATTACCTGCAATGCGCAAAAGAGCTGTCAGCCTCCGGGCGCTAACGGACACTTTTGTCCTTTCAGAGGCGACGGGTGCATCGCCCCTTGCGTTCCAGCTTACGCTGCACGCAGCGGATTGGTACCGGCAGGTCCGAGCCAAGTCGCCGGGAATCCGCACACTATTGGAAATGCCCGGGCAGGTCGCGACCGGGCCGACCATTCGTTTCGGCCGGAACTCTACCCGTCCTTGATATCACCCGCGCAGATCGTGTTCAGGCTGTGCGCAGCGTCGCCTTGGAAGATGTCTTCGGGGTGTTTGGCTTCGACGAGAACGAGATCGCCGCGTTTGCCTGTCGCAATTGTGCCGATTTCGGCGGCCGCGCCAAGGGCCTCGGCGGCGTTGGTGGTTATCGCCCGTACCGCCTCAACCGGCGTCAGGCCGTATCGTGTGATGCCGAGCCGGGCAGCCGAAACGATGTTGAGATCACCCGTAGCGTCGGGACCGGCTTCCGTGGAGATCGCTATCTTCACCCCCGATGCACGCATATCGTCGATCAGCGGCATTTGGCTGTCCTGGTCACGGATGGCAATCTGTGGGACGAGCACCGCGACACCACCGCTCGAAGCGATCGCGGCGACGCTCAGCGCATCGGATCGACACAGGAATGTTGCCGCTTGCGAGTTGAACGAGGCGGGCAGGGTCGCGCCGGCTGAATCTGAAAACCGATCGCAAGCAACGCGCGTCGGCGTTTTCTTCCTGTAAAACAGCTCAAGGACCGCGCTCGCCTGATCAAGGTCCAGGCCGGCCGCGTCATCGCAAAACACCTCCACGGCATCACACGCGCCGTGCTCATAGGTCTTCGGCATGAGGCCGGCCTCGATATCGGCGAGATGGTCGTCCGGGTCCCGATCCCGGGCAATGAAATGACCGGCAAACAGGGTGACCCGCGACAGGTTGGGCATTTCCGCCTGAAGCCTGCGGCACACAAGCGCGAGCCGGAATTCGTCCCGCGGCGTCCGGCCGAAGCCGGACTTCAGTTCGAACGCGGTAACGCCGCTTCGTGCCAATTTCGCAAGGCGCCGGCGCATGGATGCAAGCAGATTTTGGTCGTCAGCCGCGCTGGTCGCGGTCGCAACGGCTTGAACGAAGTCACGATAGTCCTGCGCCGACAGGCGCTCCGGCGCATCGACCCCAGGCGCCCAACATACGGTATTGTGACAGGCGACGAAGCCGGGCAGGGCAAGCCGGCCGTCCATGGATGTCGCGTCGGCCAGATCACCGGCGAAGCCGGTCCTCGGTCCGGCATAGGCAATCAGACCATCGCTGATTTCGACAACCGCATCCTCGATCAGTCCACAGGGATCGTCGGCGACCGGAACCATGGTCGCTAGATTCAGGTTTGTCAGAACCAGGTTGCCCATTGCGATCGCGCTCAAAGCTCGTCGAAATCGATGCGGACATGACGCGATGTCGGCTGCGCCAGGCAAGCCAGCACCAGTCCGTCCTCAAGGTCACATTCCCGCAACGTCTTCAAAACCCCCGACCGCACCAGTGCCGTGCCGTAAGTGAGCTTGGCGATACAAGACGAACAGTCCCCTTCCTGGCAGGAAAACGGCACATCGGCATCGATGCGCAGCAGAGCCTCGAGGATGGATTCTCCGTCTTTAGGTGCAACGTGGTTCTCTTCGCCGTTCATAACGGCCGTGATCTGTCGGCATGATCCTTCCTCGCCGGGCGCCTTGGACACCACCGGGATAGGCGGGCCGTCATCGTCGTCGTTCAAGACAAGGTCAAAGCTTTCCCTGCGAATGTCGCGGTTGCCGAGACCAAATCCCATCAGTACCGATTCCGCTACATCCATGAACGGCTCAGGGCCGCACAGATAGGCACTCATGGGCAGGTTGCCGCGTCTCGCCCATACCGGCAGGCGATCCTCAAGATATGTTCTGTCGACGCGCCCGCGGGAACCGGCCCAATCTGCGCCAACGCGCGAAAACACATGTTCGATCTCGGCCAGGGGGTGATCGCACAATGCCTCCAGATCGTCGCGGAGAACGACATGGTCGGGCGTGCGATTGCCACAGACAAGGGTAATCACCTGGTCGGGCCCCGCATCGAGCAGGCTCCTTGCGATGGGGATCATCGGCGCAACGCCGCTCCCGGCCGCCAGCAACAATGTATGACGTGGTTCCTCCGGAGGCTTGAAAAACACGCCGCGTGGCGGGGCAACCTGCAGAACATCACCGACCACCGTCTGATCGACGAGCCATGATGACATTCTGCCCTCCGGCACCTTCTTTGCCGTAATCCGAAAGCCCGCGGCCCGATCCGGGCTTGAGCTTATCGAATATTGCCGCAACAGAACCTCACCGCGAATTTCCTGTTCAATCGTAATGAATTGCCCGGCGCGGTGAGAAAACGTGGTGTCGAGGTCCCGCGGGACGTCAAACCACAGGCTCGCCGCATCGCGCCCCTCGGCCTGCTTTGCAGTGATTGTCAACGGATAGGTCGCCATCCGGGGCTCAATCCTCCTCTGCGCCGCGCGCCGCGCGAATTTGCTTGGCAAAGGGATTGGGCCGGCTCAGTTTGACATGGCATCGGCAGGGATAGTCGTGACCGCAAGTCTTGGCCTTGGGAGTCGCGTCCTTATCCGGCTTGGCGCCGGTGAGGATGTTGACCGCCATCACGGGCGCCACGCGCATGGTGCCGCCGCATGCGGTGCAGGCCAGTTCAAGGTCTCGCGATTCCTCGAACCCGATGGAAGCTTCGCGGCTGCGGCCGCAGTCTTCACAGCGAAAATCGTATCGTGGCATCAGTTAACTCGAAGGCATTGCCGGCCCACGCCGGGCGTGGGCCGGCAAGGCGTCGATCGAAGCTCTAAGCCGCCGCTTGGCCCAGATGCTCCTTGACCAACGCCACCGCCGCATTGGCGTCAAGGCCGTAAGCAACGCCCATCTCGGAGGCGATACCCCGATTGGCGGCGGCACCGCCGCAGATCAGCAGGAACCGGTCGCTCTTGCCTTGCTCTTCCAGCAAATCCTTGACCTTTTTGACATAGACCGCCGAGGAATTGGTCATGACCGACATGCCGATCGCCACGGCGTCTTCCTTTTCCGCCGTCTCGACGAACTGCTCGGGCTTCACGTTCTTGCCAAGATCGATGACATTGAACCCGCTCGCCTTCAGCATCAGGCAGACCAGGTTCTTGCCGATGTCCTGAGTGTTGCCGCGCACCAGGCCGACCACCACGGTGCCTGTCGGCCCTTCGTTGTCGCCCGAGGCTTCCAGCAGCGGGGTGAGAATGGGCATCGCTTTATCCATGGTCTTGGCGGCCTTGAGCATGTCGGTCACAAATCGCTCATTGCGCTCATACATGTCGCCGACGATCTTCATGCCGAGCGACAGTCCACCGAACACGATCTCCTGGGCGTTCATGCCGCGGTCGAGACCCGTCTTGGTCCATTCGATCGCCTTGTCGCCGTCATATTCCATGATCGCCTCGACAAGCTTTTGATTGACCTCATCGGCGGGTGTGGAGTCCGTCGATTCACTTTTGGCCCACAGCTTCCGCATCTGTTCGTCGCCTTCGGTCGACGGTGCGCGCTTGCCGGGATGGTTGGGATGTCCGGCGAGATAGATGTTCGACAGATCGCCCAGTGCCGCCACATCCATCGGATATTTGATCTCCGCGCATTGCTGGATCATGGCGTGCATGTTTTCGTCGGGAATGTTCCAGTCGATGTCACAACCCGGCATGACGATCATTCCGCCGTTATAGCCAACCTCGGCGGCCAGTTTCTTGACCTCGTTGCGCACGTCCTCCGGCGAGCCGTGCATCAACGTGGAAAACGGCGACAGCGTTCCCATCAGGGAAATCTCGCCACCGATCGCCTGTTTGGCCTTATCCATGCCCGGATACATATCGCCGTTGAAATTGCAGCACCCGTTTTGCGATATGTCGCGCCAAATGGGCTGGGTGAACGTGCATGTGTGGGTGAACGCGGCACCCTTCAGCTCCTCGTTGATATATTTGAACAGCCGTTTCTGATAGGGCAGGCCGTGCTTGCGGTAGACGTCCGGCGGCAAGATGTCGGTCGAGTTGAACGGATCAAGAATGTTGGTGGCGTCGAGCCCCGCCTCGAACATCATCCGACACACATTTTTGACGATATCGAGCGCGAGTTCGGTTACCTCGTCCGCATAGTCCGGATCCTCATTCAGATAGGTCAGAAACTCCGACGATCCGGTCATCAACTGGGCCGTGGTGATCGGCCCGCCGACGGGTGTTGGTATGGCGTGGGTGTCCTTGTAGCCGAGTTCGATGAACGTGCGGATTTCCTTTTGAATCTCCAGCAACCGGGCGGAGGGTTGAAAGCCCTCGCGCTCATACTTTTCCTTGAAGCGGTAAAAAGCCTCCTTGGTGGGCGTCGGGTGCCTGACCAGCGAGGGTTGGGCGTAAGGCAGGTAGTCGAGCTCGCAGCCGTCGACGCACTCCACGGGGGTAAACAGATCTGTGCCGGCAATGATGGCATCGCCGCCGAATTTCTTCTCCGCCTTGGCCTTGGCATGTGCCGAAGCCACACCGTCGCGCAGTGCCTGGTCGACCGTGATGCCGCCCTCGCGAATCCCCCGCGTCATCAACAGCGGCACCACCGGAACCTGGTCGGGCAGCCCCTGCATGAGACACGCGGTAAAGAACCGTTCACGCCCGGTCATTTTTTCAATCTGTGCCATTTTCTCCTCCTGGCTAGGGCAACCAAGTTGCTTCAGTTGTGGCCGTTTCCGGCTCTGGATTCCGATGGTAATGCGCCGCCGGCGCGGCGTGTGGACCGCAATGGGCGCGCAATGACGGCGACGTCGGGATGGTCTCCGATGATTTCAGGGGCCGGGCTGTCGGCCGCGGCGACCAGCTTGTCGACAATCGCCCGCGTGGGGCCGATATCGGCGAGCGCCTTGATGTCGTCGAGATCGAGCGTCTTTGCCATTTTGGCTCCCAGGGCGCATTCCTCGACACAGATGGGCTCACTGATATTGTCCGGCGGCGCGGCAATCGATGGACCGGCCATCGCAAGATCGGCGGCGAATCGCGCAATGGCGCCCCGATCGCCCCGCTTGGCGGCGGCGCCGAGCGCAATCAAGTCGACCGGTCCATGCAGGATCATGTCGCCAGGCACTTCGCGGCGGATAACGTCCAGTTCCATGCCCTTGGCATAAAAGTCCAGATTGAGGATCTCGACGCCGAGATCCGCCAGATCGGGAAGAATGGACCGCACGCCGCCACATGAATGCATGCAGATCGCGGCGTCCGTGTGCTTGCGGATTCGCGAAATCAGGGTTTTCAACCGCGGGTGAAGAAAGTTGCGAAAATCCGTATCCGACAGGTACATGCCGCCTTGAAATCCAAGATCGTCGCCGTAAACGACGATGTCAGGCTGCTCCGGAAGCGCTGTGAGCATGTGCTCGTAAGCGGCGGTGATCACATCAAGCGCCCAGTCGAGAAGCGCATTTGCAATCCGCCAGTCTCCGGTGACGTCATCGAGGAATTGCCAGCCGTTGCGCAGCGCGAAGCACGTGTCCAACAGGCCGGGACAAGGGGCATCGGCAACAACGAGCAGGCTGCCGCTATCGGTTGCCACCTGTAACTTCGACGACAATTCCGGGCGGGGATATCGGGAGATTTCCGGCCAGCCGGCATGTTCGAGCGGATGAGACAATTGCGCCGGATAGCCATCCGCCCAAAGCCATACGACGCCGTACGCGTCCTTGAAATTGTGCTCCTCATCGCCATCCGGGCGGGGATAGAGCAGGCCAACACGCTGACAGTCGGAGCCGAGCGCACTGCATTCCCGTGCGCTGAGCGGCAGGGTTTCATACACCGGATGGGCAACATGCTTCAGGATCGGCATTCCATGACACGCGCGTAAGCGTATTCCCGTGAGCGATGATGTGCCGACATCGACGATGAGCCGCTCCCCGGCCAGCGCGTCGATGCGCGGCTTCCATCCATGTCCGTTGGTTTTCATGCCGAAGCCAACTTGAACATTTTCAAGAGCGAATGCCCCTCTGGTAAGGTGTGCCCATCAAGTTCCTGGGCCGCGAAGCCGAGAAACGTCTCCACCGATCCGAGCGCGTGGGCCGCCAGCCTTGCCTTTTCGATGATGCCGTAGTGGAGGAAGTCGCCGCCAAAGCAGCGGCAGGCCGCCAACGCGGCGCCCAGCGACACGTTGACCCATTCACGTCCCAGCCTGTCGAGCCCCGTCCATTGCGGGAACGCATTGGAAAATGCGCACCCGGCCGGATATCCGAACCGTTCGCGTACCCCCTCGATACCGCGCATTGCCAAGCCGATGGACGGCGCGTCCATGACACCCAGGTCGACAATCGGGACGTCGCACCCGATCTCTTGGAGTATTGGATGAAAGTGGCTGTCGATCATGGCGCATGCCCCCTCGGCCGAGAGGTCGGAAATGTCGTTGGCCAAGATCATTATGCCGGCCGGCTTGTACCGTCCGAGTGCCTCGATCTCCTCGTCTTCGGTGTCTTCGGTGAGCGAGGCAAAGACCGAGCGGTCCAGGATCTTCAGTTCCGCCGCCTTTTTGAGGCCGGCGATGCGAACATCCGCTTCCGTGGCGTTGATGAAAATCGGCAAGGTGGTGCGTTCCGCCACGAATGGCAGTGACGTGGCGATGGCCGCCTCCGTGGCGCCGATCACATCGAAGGCCATTTGAACACCATATGTTTCGGCAAGCCCGTTCACCCGTTCAATCAGCGCCGCCGCACGAGCCCGATCGAACGTGCCCTCAAACGGGTCTTCGATAATGGAGTGGTTGTCGTAGAAGATGCTGCCGACGGCCCAGCCCGTATGCGATCCCAACGGTCCACCGATTGTGGCGTCACCGATTTTCACGAACTTTGGATCGGCCATCACTCCTCCTCTCGCCCTTGCCTCCGTTTGGCGGTGCCGCCAAGGTCTCGGGATAGGATTCCGAAATATCCGTTAGACAGACAGGTCTGTCTAAATTAAGCTTGAAAACGGCGAAAACGTCAACCGGCTTGTGGATTGAATGTCGCGGACCAATATTGCTATAGGGACGAAACCTTGGCGGACCGATTTGACGGTCGGCCGAGCCTAGAGAAACGAAGTCGTGGGTTGCGAACCGTGCCTGACACAGCGGGAAAACGTCAAAAAGCCGATAAAGCGGATGCGAAAAACCGCATCCTGAACGCGGCTTATGACCTGTTTGCAACCCAGGGCGTGGCCCAGGTGGGGGTCGACAAGGTCATCGCCAAATCCGGCTGCGCCAAGGCGAGCCTCTACAATCAGTTCGGTTCCAAGCAGGGATTGGCGATCGCATTTCTGGAACGCCGGGAGGAATTGTGGACGAAGGGCTGGCTGGAAGCGGAACTCCTGGCGCGGTCGAAGGAGCCGACTGAACGCCTGCTCTCGGTGTTCGACATCTTTGACGAATGGTTCCGCCGCACCGATTTTGAAGGCTGTGCATTTATCAATGTGCTGCTCGAAACGGAGCGCAACAGCCCGATCAACCGCTCGGCCGCCGAACATCTCGGCAATATTCGTGCGATTCTGCGTGAATTGGCCGAGCAGGCGACGCTCGACGATATCGATGCATTCTGTCAGATCTGGCATATGCTGATGAAAGGCTCCATCATCGCCGCCGGCGAAGGCCACCGTTCCGCCGCGCGCGACGCAAAAAGAGCGGCGCATTTGATCCTCGACAATTGGCCGCGCGCCGAGAGGTGACGAGCAGCGGTTCGCAGCCTCAAGATTGGTCAAGCGGCGCGTTGCGATCGTCCATCGGCAAATCTACTTGTCTTTGCCGCCATTGCCTGATTGTTTGCCGTTGAATCAAATGAAGATCAGCATGAGCGCACAAGACGGACATCCGCATTTGAATATTATCGATCGGGCTTTGGCGGCGACCAGCGCCCGGCCGCGTTTGACGATGTTCGTTGTCGTCGGATTATGCGCGGTGGTTGGTTGGACATATTTCGCCGCCATGGTGGCGCAGATGGCCGAGAACGTGGACCCGCGTGTATTTGGCCCGGGCATGTCATTGTTGTCCGGCCTGTTCGATGCCGCGCCCCGCGTGGCCGACCACACGGCCATCCACGGCAATTCCGGCATTCTCGCCATGCCGGCGCTCGGTCCGTGGGGCCCGCGCGACCTGGGCCTGGTGCTGTTGATGTGGACCATGATGGCCTGCGCCATGATGATGCCCACGGCGGCGCCGATGCTGTCGACATACGCGGATATCGCCGATACGGCGGCCAAAGGCGGCAAGCATGCGGTGTCGGTGGTGGTGCTCGCCGCCGGCTATCTCGTTGTGTGGCTCGGTTTTGCCGTGGTCGCCACGCTGCTGCAATGGGGCCTGACGGAATTGCGGCTGATGTCGCCGCTGATGGAGCCGGTCGCCGAAGTGTTCGCCGGCACGACGATGGTCGCCGCCGGCATCTACCAGTTCACGCCGGCCAAGGCGGCCTGCCTGACGCGCTGCCAGCGCCCGTTCCCGTACTTTTTCAGCCGCTGGACCGATCGGACGGCCGGTGTCTTTCGGCTGGGTTTGGAGCAGGGCCTCTTCTGCCTCGGCTGCTGTTGGGCGCTGATGATCGTCATGTTCGCGGTCGGCGTCATGAATGTGGTCGCCATTGCCGTGCTGACGCTGATCATGGCGATCGAAAAGACCGTGCCGCTGCGCTGGGTGTCGCACGGCGTGGGCGTTCTGTTCCTGGCGGGTGGGGCGCTGATTTTGGTGTTTTCCGAACCCGGACGCACCCTGTGCGGCTTCTGAGTTTGTTATCGAGTGGGAGGAAATGTCGTGGCCAATGAGCCTTGGAAATTGACCGGAGAATTGGTGTTGTCGTGCAATTGCACGGTGTTTTGTCCCTGCGTCATCTCGCTCGGCGACCACCCGCCGACGGAAGGCTATTGCCAGACTTGGGCCGGGATCCGGATCGAGGAGGGGCATTTCGGTGACGTCGATCTGTCCGACATCAATATGGGATTGGTCATGGAAATCCCCGGCCTGATGAGCCGCGGCAACTGGTCGGCCGGCGTGTTCATCGACGACAATGCCTCCATCTACGCGGTCAAGGCATTGACCAAAATCTTTTCCGGACGGGCTGGCGGCACGACCGGTCTCCTAAGCATTCTGGTCGGCAATTTCCTTGGCGTGCGCCAGGCGCCGATCACCTACGAAATCAGGGACAAGACGCGGATCTTCCAGATACCGAAGATTATCGACGGAGCAGTGACGCCCATTGCCGCAAAGGACCGGGACGGCGACGTTGTGATATCCAATTCGCAATACTGGATTGCGCCGGATATAATCGTCTGCAAGTCGGACAAGAGCCGCATGCGCGCATTCGGCCGCAATTGGAACTTCGCCGGCCGGTCAGCGGAATTGTGCCGTCTTGACTGGGCAGGTCCGTAGTTTTCCGTTACATTTGTGGCTCGATTGCACTAAATATGAATTTGATATGACACCCAATATTGCGGCATTTTCAGTTCACTTAATCACCGCCTCCGGTGCGCTGTGGGCGTTTGCGGCCACTTTGGCCGCGGCGGAAGGCCGGTGGCTGCCCATGTTCTGGTGGCTTGGCCTGGCCCTGTTCGTCGATGCCATAGACGGCCCGTTGGCTCGCAAATACGAGGTCTCCCGGAGATTGCCGCGATGGAGCGGCGACGCGTTGGATTTCGTGATCGACTACGCGACCTATGTTTTCATTCCCGCTTTTGCGCTCTACCAGTCAGGCATGCTGACCGAAAGTGCCGCCATCTACTGCGCGGGAATCATCACCATCACCGGCGCGCTTTATTTCGCCGACCGCAACATGAAGAACGAGGATTGCAGCTTCCGGGGGTTTCCCGCGGTGTGGAACGCGGTGCTGTTCTGCATTTTCGTGTTCAAGCCGCCGATAGAAGCGATCGTCGCCGCTGTCACCATTTTGGGAATTTTGACCTTCACGCCCATTAAATTCATCCATCCGGTCCGGGTTAAGATGTTCCGGCCTTTGACGCTGACGATGACGGTCGTCTGGTCACTGTTCGCCGCCCTGGCGCTGGCCTACGAACTCAATCCGCCCGAGGTGGTCGTCATCTGCCTGGCCATTGCCAGCGCCTATATGTTCTGCATCGGTTTTGTCGTGCAATTGGCGGAACGCCATCGGTCCCGCGATCTCGATCATCACCGAATTTTATGACCGGATGGATATCTGACCCGCAAATCTGGGCCAGTCTCATCACGTTGACCGTGATGGAGATCGTTCTCGGCATCGACAATATCGTCTTCATTTCGGTCATTGTCGGGCGCCTGGAGGCGGCAAGCGCCAAACGAGCGCGCCAGATCGGCCTGGCCTTGGCGCTGATCTTTCGGGTGATCCTGCTGATGGCGCTCACCTGGCTGATCGGCCTGACCCAGCCGCTCTTCACATTCCAGGGCGAGGAATTCTCCTGGCGCGATCTGATCCTGCTTGCCGGCGGCCTGTTCCTGTTGGTCAAGGCGACCCATGAAATTCACGACGGTATCGAAAGTGCCGGCGAGGAAGACGGTCCCGCGAGCAAGGGCGGTACTTTCGCCAGCATTATTATGCAGATCATCGTCATCGACATGGTGTTCTCGGTTGATTCCATCGTCACGGCCATCGGCATGGCCGAACACGTTGAGGTGATGATCGCTGCCGTGGTGATCTCCATGGCCGTGATGTATGTCGCCTCCGGCGCGATCGCCGACTTTATCGAGCGTCACCCGACGACCAAGATGCTGGCGCTGTCATTCCTGCTGCTCATCGGCGTGGCATTGATCGCCGACGGCATCGGTTTCCACATTCCACGCGGTTACATCTATTTCGCCATGGCCTTCGCGGCCGGTGTTGAGGCCATCAATATCCTCGCCAAGCGCCGCTCCGACGCCTCAAAACGATAGGCCTGCCAAGTCCGCGGGCAAGGATGCGAACGCCAGGGCGCAATGGCGCGGCCAGGGCCAAACCCGGACTTGGGGAGGTTTGTTGGTGCCGAGACCCGCCGCGACGGCAGCGTTGTCGACGGCGCATGCCCGCCAATGCTCACACTGTTTTTGTTGTAATATACGTTCTAACACGTAGTTTTCGTTTGAATTTAATTCCTATTTAACTCCGATTACGAAATAACCGCAAATATTCGATGTTTTTAGTCGAAATCAATTGTTATCGCTCATTATTGTGCGCACAAACTATTACTCTGCCATGGGAATCGATATGACGAAAAACACGATGCAGCATAATATTGCAGGCAATTTCTGGCGGAATCGCTCAGGCAGCGTGGCGATCATATCCGGATTGCTGATAGTCGTGCTTGTATTAGGTGTCGGTGCCGCGATCGATTATAACGTCGCGCACAGCCAACGCCAGCACATGCAATGGGCGCTCGACGCGTCGATCCTGGCTGCGGCGCGGATGGAGAACGCCACCGTCGAGGAGCGCAAGAAATACGGAAAATCCGTGTTTCTCGCCAATTATAAAGGCGATTCGGCCGCCAGCTACGATCTGACCGTCGAGGCCGGCAATATCCGCGCGACGGCGACGTCCGCGGCGCAAACGTCCTTCATGAAACTGGCAAATATTGACACGATCGATCTCAAAGCGACATCGGAAGTGCCGAAACTAAGCAGGACCATTCCCGCGGAAATCGCCGTGGTCCTAGACTACTCAACCTCGATGGAAGATGAAGACCGGTACATTAAGATGAGAGAAGCCGCCATCCAGATGATCGACATCATCACCGATGGCGGAATGAACACGAACGTCAAATTTGGACTTGTTCCGTTTGCCGATGCCGTGGCCGTTGACTTGCCCGATAAGCACCTTTCTTCCCCGTCAACATATGCAGGTTGCGTCACCGACAGACTTCATCCCTGGAATATCGGGGAAATGGCCGGGACAGGAGAAGATGGGGCAAAATGGGGCTCCTACGAGGAAAAATATTGCTTGGGTTACCAACAAGAACGCACCGTCGTTGCGCCGCTATCCGCCGATCTTGATGCAATCAGGGTGCAGCTAAACAGGATGGTTCCAGTTGGTGCGACCAACCTGGCGCTCGGCGCGGCCTTTGGCTGGCAGGTCCTGTCGCCCATCGGCGCCTTCAACCAAGCCGAATCCTATGACAAGGACAAAGTCGTGAAGGTCATGGTATTTCTGACCGATGGAATGCAGACCTACAATAGCCATGGACCCGGAGACACGCGCCAGGATCCAGGTACTGTGGATGCGGGCGTGCAAAATACAAAGGATATCTGCACCAATATGAAAGATAAGGATATCCAAATCTACACAATCGGTGTTCGTCTCATCACACAAAGAGCTGTCGATATTCTTACCCACTGCGCTACTGATAATCACTATTACGACGTTGATAATGTTGCGACGGAAATGGAAGTAGCGTTTCAGGATATCGGAAAAAAAGTCAAGGACGAAATCCTCAGGCTATCGCGATAGAAAGCAGGCCTAACGCGGCGGTTCGGCGTGCCGGGCCTGCCGCCGACGGCGAAATCCGACAAATCGACAAATCACGCCAATAATCACGCTCCCTGCTGACCCAAGCGTGATGTGGTGAAAAATACTCATACGTCACAACGCACGGTCTTTCCCGCAAACGTGGGAAGGACCGTTTCTTTGTTTGTCCCGAAACCAATAGAATGCAATATGCGTTAGAGTTGGGTGGCCCCTCGGTCACCAAGCCGTAATCTATGCGACAGACAAGGACGCCGGCCATGGCCCTGCCAGCCGCCAACGAAAATCGATCACCATTGCTCGATATCGAGACACTGGAAGCGCTGGAGCGCAAGGTGCTGTGGCTCGCCACCCAGATGATCCATCATGCCAACCATGTCCGGCCGAGCGATGACGGGTTAAAGGTGGGTGGGCACCAGGCATCCTCGGCGTCGCTGGCAACGGTGATGACCGCGCTTTATCTGCGTGTCCTACGGCCACAGGACCGGATCGCGGTCAAGCCCCATGCGGCGCCGGTCTTTCATGCCATTCAATATCTGCTCGGCCATCAATCGCTGGAAGCCTTGCGGAATTTCCGCGGCTTCGGCGGCGCGCAATCCTATCCCTCGCGCACCAAGGATCATGACGACGTGGACTTCTCCACCGGATCCGTCGGCCTGGGTGCCGCGGTGACCGCTTTTGCCAGCCTGGCACGGGATTATCTGGTCGCCCATGGCCGCGACCCGATCGGGGCGGACGGCCGCATGGTGGCGCTGATCGGCGATGCGGAACTCGACGAAGGCAATATCTTCGAGTGTCTGCTGGAGGGCTGGAAGCACGAACTGCGGAACCTTTGGTGGGTCATCGACTACAACCGACAAAGCCTGGATTCGGTGGTGTCCGACCAATTGTTCCAGAAGCATGCCGATGTGTTCGACAATATGGGTTGGCAGGTCGTCACCATCAAATATGGCCGGCGCCTGCAGGCGGTCTTCGAGCAGGATGGCGGCGCGGCATTGCGGGACTGGATCGATACCTGCCCGAACGCGCTTTACTCCGCTTTGACCTTCCAGGGCGGTGACGCCTGGCGCAACCAGCTTGCCGCCGATCTGGCAAACGAGCCGCGGACCCTGGCCCTGATATCGGATTATTCCGATGGCGAATTGCACGATCTGATGACCAATCTGGGCGGCCACGACATGGCCTGCCTGATCGACGCCTTCGAGACCGCACCGGCAGACCGCCCGGTCTGCTTCATCGCTTATACGGTCAAGGGGCACGGCCTGCCGATCCAGGGCCACAAGGACAACCACGCGGGGCTGATGACCCCGCAACAAATGGATCGGTTCCGCGAGGATTGCGGCATCGACCCCGGTAGCGAATGGGAGCGATCGGCCGGCCTGCCCTTTTCCGAAAGCGACCTGTCCGCAAAACTATCTGCTGTTCCTTTCGCCCAGTCCTATCCCCGGCGCTATCACGCGCAGGCTGTCCCGGTCGACGGTTATGAATGGCCCGAAATTCGCGGCGACATGTCGACCCAGGAAGGCTTCGGCAAGATTCTGGCGGCGATCGCCGCGTCACAATCACCGCTCGCCGATCATATCGTAACCACATCGCCCGACGTCGCCGTCAGCACCAATCTGGGGCCATGGATCAACCGGCGCGCGCTGTTCGCCCGCACCGAGCGGCGCGATGTATTTCGTGACAGGCAGTTGATGTCGCCGCAGCGCTGGGAGGCGCGACCGAAGGGCCAGCATGTCGAACTGGGCATCGCGGAGAACAATCTGTTCCTGTGCCTGGCGGCCCTGGGCCTGTCGCACAGCCTGTTCGGCGAGCGCATCCTGCCGATCGGCACGCTTTATGATCCGTTCATTGCCCGTGGTCTCGATGCGCTCAACTATGCCTGCTACCAGGATGCCAGGTTCATCCTCGTGGCGACGCCATCGGGCATCACGCTGGCGCCGGAAGGCGGGGCGCATCAATCGGTCGGCACACCGCTGATCGGTCTTGCACAGGACGGCCTGGCCTCCTTTGAACCGACCTATGTGGACGAACTGGCCGTCATCCTCGACTGGGCCTTCGGCTATATCCAGCGTCATGGCGACGAGGAGGGCGATGACGGCGGTTGGTTGCGGGACGACAAGGGGGGCTCGGTCTATCTGCGTCTCTCCACCCGGGCCATCGCGCAGCCGATCCGCGCCTTCGATGCGCGCATGCGTCGCGAAATCATCCTCGGCGGGTATTGGATGCGCCCGCCGGCCGAAGGGGCGGATCTGGCGATCGTCTACACGGGTGTGCTGGGCCCCGATGCGGCAACGGCCATGGGCCGGGTCCTCGACCGCTGTCCCGGCGCGGGCCTGTTGGCGGTGACCTCGTCGGATCGGCTGAATGCCGGATGGCATGCGGCCCAGCGGGCGCGCCGCGCCGGCATGCCGGGCGAGCCGTCGCATGTTGAAAGCCTGCTTGCGCCGCTGGCGCGGGGGGCGCAACTGGTCACCGTGCTCGACGGGCATCCGGCCGCCCTGTCTTGGCTCGGCGGCGTCGGCGGTCATCGGGTCCAGGCGCTTGGCGTGGAGCATTTCGGCCAGACCGGAACCATCGCCGACCTGCATGGACATCATCACATCGACGCGGATTCGATCGCCGAAGCGGTGTTAAATATCTTGCCGAAAGGGCGCCGACTTGGGATGATCCGCTAGGTCACATCCAACGAGGTCTCAAGCAATGGTCAATGCCGTACGCGTCCATGAAACCGGTGGTCCGGAAGTCCTGAAATGGGAAGCGGTCGAGGTCGGCGATCCGGGCCCCGGACAAATCCGCCTGCGCCACACGGCGGTCGGCCTGAACTACATTGATACCTATTTTCGATCCGGGCTCTATCCGGCGCCGAACGGCCTGCCGCTCATTCCCGGCAATGAAGGCGCCGGCGTGGTGGAAGCCGTCGGCGACGGTGTCGATCTGTTCAATGTCGGCGACCGGGTCGCCTATGCGGGGCCGCTGGGTTCTTATAGCGGGGAACGGATCATCGATGCGGCGGGCGTCGTCAAGGTGCCCGACGGTGTCAGCGACGAACAGGCGGCGGCGATGATGCTGAAAGGCATGACCGCACGCTATCTGTTGCGGCGGACGTTCCGGGTCGAGCCGGGACATACGGTGCTGTTCCATGCCGCCGCCGGCGGTGTCGGCTCGATTGCCGGCCAGTGGGCGAAGCATCTCGGCGTTACCATCATCGGCACGGTGGGGTCTGCGGCAAAGGCGGAACTCGCCCGCGCCAACGGCTACAGCCATGTCATCAATTACGCGGAAGAAGATTTCGTCGAACGGGTGAAGGAGATCACCGGCGGGGTCGGGGTCGATGCGGTCTATGATTCGGTCGGGCGCGATACCTTTCCGGCCTCGCTGGATTGCCTGAAACCGCTCGGCATGTGGGTCTCCTTCGGCCAATCGTCGGGGGCGTTGCCGGAGATCAATCTTGCGATCCTGTCGCAGAAGGGATCGCTCTATGCGACCCGGCCGACTCTCTTCCACTATATCGCCACGCGGGAGACGCTGGAGGAAACCGCCAACGATCTGTTTGACGTGGTGGCCTCGGGAGCCGTGAAAATTGCCGTCAACCAGACTTACAAACTGGCCGACGCGGTGCGCGCGCACCAGGACCTGGAAGGCCGCCGGACGACCGGATCGACGGTGTTGATCCCGTAATCGATTACAATTGACGAGCTAGGTTTGAGAGATCGCACATCTGCGGTCGACCGATGCTCTGACAGCTCCGGCGATTAATTTTACGACATGGATGCGTATGGTTGTAATTGACCGGCGGAACCTATTGAAAATAGGTCCCGGCCCTCTAAGTCATCAATTGGGTCAATTGGGTTGCATGGCGGCTTACACGAAACGTCTTTAATGCGTTCTGTTTTTAAATTTCTGATAATTGCATCAATCGCCCTGACCGCGGCGGGGGGGCCGAGCGCAGCGTTCGAGCAAATCGGCTGGCGGGATCTGACCGTCGCCATCGAACCGGGCGAAGATCCTTATTTCGGGCTCACATTTGAGCAACGGCAAGCATTTGAAAGACTGCTCGCGATTGCCCGCGTCCGCAAAATGAACCCGTTTTTGTCCAAAATGACCGATCGGGAAAAGGATCTTGTCGCCAAACTCGCAAGGTCCGGCATCGACGCGGCGGAACTGACGAGGAAGGAGGCGACGCTTCGGCGTAAAATCGCATTACAGCGATCAACTGTCCGCGAGGATCGGGATGGCACGGACATCAAAATTCCCGGCTATCTGCTGCCATTGGGTAATAATGAAGACCCCAAAGCCGAATTTCTGCTGGTTCCTTATGCCGGCGCCTGCATTCACACACCGCCGCCGCCGGCCAATCAGATCATTCATGTCGTTCTAGATGCCGGTTTTCGCACTCACAACCTTTTCACGCCGGTATGGGTCAGCGGGCGGCTAGCGATCAACCGCACGCGGCACAGCGTCGGCCTGTCCGATGGGGTATCGAGCTTTGATGTGGCCTATCGTCTCAAAGCCAATCGTATCGAGCATTACGCGCGATAAATCCGTGGTGCCGACGCTTGTAAATACGATTCCCAAGCCCCTCATTTGGATGTCGCAGAATACGTAAAAATTATCTTTTGCCGGCCAAGGCCTTGGTGCATAGTGCCGTAGGGCGTTGTCTACATGAATAATGCGTGTTGTGGTAACAATGGAATCACAAGTCACATCATGTAGTCATTCCCGCGTAAGCGGGAATCCAGGGCCAAAACAAAGGCTTGCGTTTGTAACCCTGGATTCCCGCTTTCGCGGGAATGACTGTTTCATAATTCGTACCGAGCCCGATTGAACGCAACATGCATTAGAATGGCATTCGGAGGATCTTTGGGGCGGCTTACGACACATGTTCTCGACACCATGCACGGCCGGCCGGCGGCTGGATTGGCAATCGAATTGTGGCGCATTGACGATGGCGAAAACCGGCTAAAAACAGTTGTTACAAACAGCGACGGGCGGGTTGACGGTCCGCTGTTGGAGGGCGCTGAATTCGGGGCGGGAACCTTTGAGCTGCGTTTCTTCGTGGCCGACTATCTGCGGGCGATCAACGTGGATCTGCCCGATCCCGCATTTCTCGAAGTCGTCCCGGTCCGTTTCGGTATTGCCGAGCCGGACGCACACTATCATGTCCCGCTTCTGGTCTCGCCCTATGGCTATTCCACCTATCGCGGGAGTTGATATTGTGATTTCTGAAATACCCATCAGAAACACCCAGCGGCATCCCGTGCGCCGCGCAGCACGTAGTGATGCGTTGCAGACACGGGATCCGGCAGCAATGCTCTGCGTTACCTTGGTGAGATCCCGGTGTCTGCATCGCAGCATTTCATGCTGCAATGCGCTCGGGATGACGAGTGCAGTAAACCGAATCTGGGCATCGAAAAGGAAGCTAAGCCCTTCATGCGCAACGCAATACGTTTCTTGAGGCGCGGCCAGATTGTGGAATTGTCTGATGTCGGTCCGACCGATACTTTGCTCGACTATCTGCGCCTGACGGAGGGAGCCTGCGGTACCAAGGAGGGCTGCGGCGAGGGCGATTGCGGCGCCTGTACCGTGGCCATCGGCAAGCCCGACGGCCGTGGCGGCGTCGCATATCGGCCGGTAAACGCCTGCATTCATCTGCTCGGTCAGATTGACGGCACGGAGATCGTAGCCATCGAAGACCTGGCCGGCGCGGATGGAACGTTGCACCCGATCCAGCAGGCAATGGTCGACCATCATGGTTCGCAATGCGGCTTCTGCACGCCGGGGATTGTCATGGCCCTGTTCGCCATGAGCCACGCCGAGACATCGGTGCCGGACCGTGAGACGGTGAATGACTGGCTTGCAGGCAATCTGTGCCGTTGCACGGGCTATCGGCCGATTGTCGCGGCGGCGACCGAATCCGCCGAGGCAACCCGGTCCGACAAGTTCGCCGCCCAGGCCAAGGACACGGTCGCCATGCTGGATTTCATGACCGATAAGGACGATGTCTTCATCGGTGATGACAATCGTTTCCTGGCGATACCGGCAAGCGTCGATAGTCTGGCACAGCTCTACTATGACAACCCCGATGCCTGTCTGGTTGCCGGCGCAACCGATGTCGGTCTGTGGATCACCAAACAATTGCGGCACTTTGACAAGGTGATCTTTCTCAATCGTGTCGACGGATTGAACCGGGTGGAGGAAACCGAGGGCGGATTTTTGGTCGGTGCTACCGCGACCTATGCGGATACCGAGGATTTAGTCCGCGCTATCGACCCCGATCTCGGCATATTATGGCGGCGGATTGGCAGCAAACAGGTCCGGGCCGCCGGAACGATCGGTGGCAACATCGCCAACGGCTCGCCGATCGGTGATACACCGCCGGTCCTGATCGCCCTGGGCGCCACGTTGGAGCTGCGCCACGGCGATGTCATGCGCACCTTGAGCCTGGAGGATTTTTTCCTCGATTACGGCCGCCAGGATCGCGGGAAGGGTGAATTCGTAACCGGTATTCTGGTGCCCAAACCCGGACCGAACGATATCTTCCGCTGCCACAAAATCTCCAAGCGGTTCGACCAGGACATCTCGTCGGTCCTTGGCGCCTTCAAATTCACCGTGATCGACGGCCGGATCACCGCCTGTCGCATTGCCTTCGGCGGCATGGCGGGGATCCCGGAACGGGCGATCCGTGCAGAATCCGCGCTCATCGACGTGGATTTGGCATCGCCGCGCGACTGGTCGCCGGCGCTCAGCGCGCTCGCCAAGGACTTTCAGCCGATCAGCGACATGCGGGCCAGTGCCGGCTATCGGCTGGAGGCCGCCCGCGTGTTGTTGGGCAAGGCCCTGGCGGAAGCCGGCGGCGCGCCCTCGACCCGGACCCGGGTGATCGGGCAGCGGGAGGCCGCCGATGTCGCCTGAGGCCGATGCCGTTTCCGAAGGCCGGTCCAGCCAGGCGGTCAACAAGGCATTGCCCCATGACAGCGCCGTCCAGCATGTTACCGGCGCCGCACTTTATATTGACGATTTGCGCGAACCGGCCGGCACATTGCATGTGGCGCCGGGTTACTGCCCGACATTAACAGCCGGCGAGTTGACGGCAATCGACCTTGACGCCGTGCGCGCCGCCGATGGCGTGGTGGCGGTGTTGACCGCGGACGACGTGCCGGCGGTCAATGATTGTTCCCCGTCACTCGGCGACGACCCGGTCTTTGCGCAAAAGCGTGTCGATTTCTGGGGGCAGGTGGTGTTCGCGGTTGTCGCTGAAACCCGGGATCAGGCCCGTCGCGCGGCGCGGCTCGCCAAGTTCGAAACCGTCGCCGACAATCCCGCGGTGACCGTTGAGGATGCGATCGAAGCCGACACCACGGTGCTACCCGATTACCAGTTCCTGACTGGTGATCCGGATTCGGCCCTGCGCACGGCCGGCCACCGGCATTCGGGACGCTTCCATATTGGCGGCCAGGAACATTTCTATCTGGAAGGCCAGGTGGCGATGGCGGAACCGCGCGAGGGTGGTGATATCTTTGTCCATTCCTCCACCCAGCATCCAAGCGAAGTGCAGCACACGGTCGCCAAGGTGCTCGGCCTGCCGCATGCCGCCGTGACTATCGAAGTGCGGCGCATGGGTGGCGGTTTTGGCGGCAAGGAAAGCCAGGCCAATCAATGGGCGGCGATTGCTGCAATCGGGACCCATATCACCGGGCGGCCGTGTAAACTGCGCCTGGACCGGGACGATGACATGATCATGACCGGCAAGCGCCATGATTTTCTCGTCGAATACGATGTCGGCCACGATCGCCAGGGACAGATCACCGGGATCGATCTGACCTTCGCCAGCCGTTGTGGTTACTCGGCCGATCTGTCGCTCGGGGTCAATGACCGGACCATGTTTCACGCCGACAACGCGTATTTCCTGGAAAATGCCCGCATTCTGTCGCGGCGCATGAAGACCAATACGGTTTCCAATACCGCCTTCCGCGGCTTCGGCGGCCCTCAGGGGGTGGTGGCCATCGAGCGGGTGATGGATGCGATTGCCATTATTCTGGGCAAGGACCCGCTGGACATTCGCAAGGCCAATTTCTACGGCATCGGCGAACGGGACCGAACGCCTTATGGCATGCAGGTCACCGACAATGTGATTTCCGAAATTGTCGAGCAATTGGCGGATCAGGCGGACTATCGCGCCCGGCGGGAGGAGATTGCCGCCTTCAATGCGGCGAACAGCATCCTGAAAAAGGGGCTGGCACTGACGCCGGTCAAGTTCGGCATCTCCTTCACCCTCATCCATCTCAACCAGGCCGGCGCTCTGGTGCATGTCTACACCGATGGCTCGGTGCATTTGAACCATGGCGGCACGGAGATGGGGCAGGGGCTTTTCGTCAAGGTGGCGCAGGTGGTGGCCGAGGTCTTCGGTATCGGGCTCGATCAGGTCAAGATAACCGCCACCCATACCGGCAAAGTGCCGAACACGGCGCCGACGGCTGCGTCGTCCGGCTCCGATCTCAATGGCATGGCCGCAAAAATAGCGGCGGAGGCGATCCGGCAAAGACTGATCGAATTCGCCGCCGACAAGTACGGCGTGGCGCCCGACCAGATTTCCTTCCGCGACAATCAGGTGTTGATCGGCAACGAAGCGGTGAATTTTGCCGATCTTGCCAACCAGGCGCATCTGGCGCGGATCGGCCTGTCATCGACCGGGTTTTATGCCACACCGGAAATTTCCTGGGATCGGGAAAAGGTCTCCGGCCGGCCGTTCTTCTATTTCGCCTATGGGGCGGCCTGTTCGGAAGTCACCATCGACACGACCACCGGAGAGATGCGCGTCGATCGGGTAGATATCGTCCACGATGTTGGCAAATCGCTCAATCCGGCAATCGATATCGGGCAGATCGAAGGTGGATTCGTGCAGGGTATGGGCTGGCTGACCACCGAGGAGCTGGTATTCGATGACGATGGGCGGCTGCGTACCCATGCGCCGTCGACCTATAAGATCCCGACAGCATCGGATGTTCCGGAAGACTTCAACGTCACCCTCTATGCCTCCAAGGGAAACCCGGAAAAGACGATTTACCGGTCGAAGGCCGTCGGTGAACCGCCGCTGATGCTGGCAGCCTCGGTGTTTTCCGCGATCACGGATGCGGTTGCGAGCCTGCGGTCAGGGGTCGTGCCGCCCCTTGACGCCCCGGCCACGCCGGAGGCCATATTGACGGCGGTGCGCGCCTTGAAGAGCGGATAAGGATGCAGGTCTGGCAAACATTGAAGCGGATTTTGGCCGAGCACGACCGGGCCGCCCTGGTTACCGTGCTCGATGCCAAGGGCTCGGTGCCGCGCGAGGCCGGCGCCCGGATGATCGTTCTGCCCTCCGGAGATTTTCACGGCACCATCGGTGGCGGTACCTTGGAGTGGGAGGCTCTGTCGCTGACCCGTCAAAGACTGAGCGACCAGGCCGGTGTCGGCGGATTCTCCACCCGGCGTTTCGCCCTTGGACCGGAATTGGGCCAGTGCTGCGGCGGTCAATCGACCATCGCCATTGAGATATTGACCACAGATGACCGCCCGGCCGTGGACCGCTTGGCGGACCGGGAGCAGGACGGCCGGTTTTCCACGATCGGACGCATCGGTGAGGACGGTCTCGTATGCCGGGATATCGCGGCATCGGTCGATAAGTCCATCAAAACCGCGTCATTGAGGCGTGACGGCGTCCTTCTTGAGATTTTCGGCGACGATCGGCGGCCGCTATGGCTGTTCGGTGCCGGTCATGTGGGCCGGGCGCTTGTGCTGGCCCTGGCGCCGTTGAAATTCAGCGTCACCTGGATCGATAGCCGGGCGAACATCTTTCCCGGCCATGTCCCCCAGACCGTGACGTGTCGGCAGGTCGATGATCCGGCGGCGATGGTGGCCCAGGCGCCCGCCGACGCCTTCATTCTCGTCATGACCCATTCCCATGCGCTTGATCAGGATGTGGTTCAGGCGGCGCTGCAGGCCGATCGGTTCGGCTATGTGGGGCTGATCGGCAGTGCCACCAAACGCCGGCGGTTCGAAAAGCGCATGGTTGCAGCCGGCCTGCCCGAAGGCCGGCTAAAAGACCTGGTCTGCCCGATCGGCCTGGATGAGATCCGATCCAAGGAACCGGCGGCGATCGCCCTTGGTACCGCGGCGCAATTGGTGATGATGGATGAAAGGCAGCGGCGGGAATCGGCGGATGCCAAACCGGCAAAATCGGTTAGTATGACCGTATAACAATAATCCGGGAGGGGACGTGAATCAGCGGGCAGACGGGAAGCCGGATCGTGCGGGCGACGACACGCCGCTGCTTGAAGCGCGTGGAATCGTCAAGGTTTTCGGCGAAACGGTCGCCAACAACAAGGTCGATTTCGATATCGCCCGTGGCGAAATTCATGCCCTGTTGGGCGAGAACGGCGCCGGCAAGTCGACCCTGGTCAAGATCCTCTACGGCGCGCTTCAACCCAATGAGGGCTCGATCCTATGGCGCGGCAAGCCAACCCGGATCGCCAGTCCGGCCGCGGCGCGGGGACTGGGGATCGGCATGGTCTTCCAGCATTTCTCGCTATTCGAGGCTCTGACTGTGGCCGAGAATATCGCGCTGGCAATGCCCAAGGATGTGAAAATCGGCGATCTGGCGAAAACGATCGTGTCCGTGTCCCAGGAGTACGGCCTGCCGCTCAATCCGGATTCCCGGGTGGCCGATCTTTCCGTCGGCGAGCGCCAGCGTATCGAGATTGTGCGCTGCCTGTTGCAGGACCCGGCGCTGATTATCATGGACGAGCCGACCTCGGTGCTGACGCCTCAGGAAGCCGATCAGCTATTTGAGACGCTGGAACGGTTGGCCGGGGAGGGACGGGCCATCCTCTATATCAGCCACCGCCTGGAGGAGGTGAAACGCCTTTGCCGGCGGGCAACCATATTGCGCCACGGCGAGGTGGTGGAAACCTGCGATCCAAGTGCCGAAACGGCGGCCAGCCTGGCACGTATGATGGTCGGGTCCGATGTCAGCGAGATCAAGGCGGCAGCCGCCGGCGAGGAGGGTGCCGTCCTGTTGAAACTGTCGGGCCTGTCATTACCGGCCAACGGACCGTTCGCCGTCGCCCTGGAGACGATCAATCTTGATGTGCGCGCCGGCGAGGTGGTGGCGATCGCGGGCATTGCCGGCAACGGACAGGGCGAATTGTTCGACGCGCTTTCCGGCGAACGCCCCGTCGAACGGCCGGAGCAGCTTGAGATCCTTGGTGAACCGGTCGGCAGGAAGGGCGTGACATACCGCCGGAAGATCGGCGCCGCCTTCGTGCCGGAGGAGCGGCTCGGCCATGGCGCGGTCCCCGGATTTTCGCTAAGCGAGAATATCACGCTGACCCGCCATAGTTCCGGCGATGGATTGGTACGCTCTGGGTTTCTGAAGGATGGGGCGGCGGTCGCGATCGAGGACCGTGTCAGCAGCGATTTCGATGTGCGCAAGGGCCGCAAGGATCCGGAAGCGCGGTCGCTATCGGGCGGAAATCTGCAGAAATTCGTCGTCGGTCGGGAGATTGACCGCAGCCCTAAAGTGCTGGTGGTAAGCCAGCCGACCTGGGGGGTCGATGCCGGAGCCGCGGCGCTGATCCGCCAGGCCTTGATCGATCTCGCCCGGTCCGGATCGGCGGTGCTGGTGATCAGCCAGGATCTTGACGAGATCTTCGAAGTCGCGGACCGCATTTGCGTCATCGACCGGGGACACCTATCGACGGCGGAACCGGCCGCGGACATGACCATGGAGCGGATTGGATTGCTGATGGGCGGATTGCATGACGGCGCCACCGGCACGAGGGTGGACATCGATGCGGCTTGAACTGCAAAAACGCCCCGAACACAGCCGGCTGATGGCCGTTCTATCTCCGGTACTCGCCATCATTCTCACGTTGATCGCCGGCTCAATCATGTTCGCTGCACTCGGGCTCAATCCCGGCCGGGCACTCTATGTGCTGTTTGTCGAGCCGCTGACCCAGGCCTGGGCCTTGCAGGAACTGGTTGTCAAGGCGACCCCACTGGTCCTGATCGGTGTCGGTCTTGCAGTCTGCTTCTTGTCCAACACCTGGAATATCGGCGCGGAAGGCCAGTTCACCGTCGGCGCGATCGTCGGTAGTGTCCTGCCGATCATGGCCTTTCAATGGGAATCCTCGCTGACCCTGCCGGTCATGCTGATCATGGGCGCGCTTGGCGGCATGGCCTTCGCGGCGATCCCGGCATTGTTGAAAATCCGCTTCGGCACCAATGAAATCCTCACCAGCCTGATGTTGGTCTATGTGGCACAACTCTTTCTCGATTGGCTGGTGCGCGGGCCTTGGCGTGATCCACAGGGCTATAACTTTCCTGAATCCCGGCTGTTCTCGGCGGCGGCCGCCTTGCCGACATTCGGCGATGGGCGCATGCATCTGGGCACCATCTTCGCGTTGATTGCCGTAGCCGCCATGGCCATCATGCTTGGGCGGACGCTCAAGGGCTTTGAGATCAAGGTGCTCGGGCAATCGCCGCGAGCCGGCGCCTTTGCCGGGTTCAGCCAGAACCGGATGATCCTCTTCGCGTTCCTGTTATCCGGCGGGCTTGCCGGCCTGGCCGGGATCTGTGAAGTGTCGGGACCAATCGGCCAATTGCTGCCGACCATCTCGCCGGGTTACGGATTTACGGCGATCATCGTCGCCTTTCTCGGGCGCCTGAATCCGATCGGTATCCTGCTCGCCGGCTGCCTGCTGGCGCTCTCCTATATCGGCGGCGAGGCGGCGCAGATCGCCCTTGGCATATCGGACAAGATCACGCGGGTCTTCCAGGGCATGCTCCTGTTTTTCGTACTCGCTTGCGACATCCTGATCCTCTACCGGGTGCGCATTGTCGGCAGTGCCGCCAAGGCCGGGGAGGCCTGACATGGGGGTCCTGGAAGCGGTCATCCTGACGGTCATCACGGCGGCGACGCCGCTCCTGCTGGCGGCGATGGGCGAATTGATCACCGAGCGGTCCGGCGTGCTCAATCTCGGGGTCGAAGGCATGATGGTGATGGGCGCGGTGTGCGCCTTTGCCGCTGCGTTCACCACTGGTTCGGCGAGCATCGGCGTCGTTGCCGGCATCTTGGCCGGCGTGGTCATGTCGTTGCTTTTCGCGTTCCTGACCCTGTCACTGATTGCCAACCAGGTCGCCACCGGTCTCGCCCTGACGCTGCTCGGATTGGGTCTGTCCGGGATGATCGGAGAACCTTTCGTCAGCAAGCCGGGCATCGGCCTGCCGAAACTTTACATTCCCTATCTCACCGATATTCCGCTCATCGGACCGATCCTGTTCGGCCAGGACGGGCTGGTCTATGGCAGTATCGCGCTGACCGCGGCGGTCTGGTGGTTCCTGTTCAGGACCCGCGGCGGGCTGATCGTCCGCAGTGTTGGCGACAATCCGGATTCCGCTCATGCGCTCGGCTATGACGTCATCAAGATCCGCTATCTGGCGGTCATGTTCGGCGGCGGTTGCGCCGGTCTCGCCGGCGCCTATCTGTCGCTCGCCTATACGCCGTTATGGACGGAAAACATGACCGCCGG
This sequence comes from Rhodobiaceae bacterium, assembly GCA_965224185.1. Classification (GTDB taxonomy): domain Bacteria; phylum Pseudomonadota; class Alphaproteobacteria; order Rhizobiales. The sequence goes on from OZ245042.1 coordinate 5,198,916, forward strand.
GCGCGGCTGGATCGCGCTGGCGCTGGTGGTCTTTGGCACATGGCTGCCCTGGCGGGTGGTTGCCGGCGCCTATCTGTTCGGCTTCATGACCATTGTCGGATTCCATGCGCAAGCGTTGGGGATTGCTATTCCGTCGCAGTTCCTGTCCAGTCTGCCCTATATTGCCACGATCGTGGTTTTGGTTCTTATATCGATGCGCAAATCTCTGGTCGGCATTCACGCGCCGGCCTCAATCGGCAAACCGTTCGTCGCCAGCCACTAGAGCGGCGCGGCATCGACAGATAACGAATGATATGGTGCTGATGGCGCCAGAACAGGGAGAAGACGATGAACAAATTTTTCAAACTCTTGGCGATCGGTGCAACGGGCGCCGCACTGTCTATTGGATCAGCCTTCGCGGCTGATTTGAAGGTCGGCTTCGTATTGGTCGGCCCGAAGAATGACGGCGGCTGGTCGCAACGGCACTACAAGGGCATGGAGGAGGTCAAGGCCAAATACGGCGACCGGGTGGAAACCACGCTCGTGGAAAATGTCGCCGAGGGACCGGATGCCGAACGGGTGATCGCGCAGCTTGCCCGGTCGGGCCACGGCCTGATCTTCACCACCTCCTTCGGCTTCATGAACCCGACGCTGAAGGTGGCGAAGAAGTTCCCGAATACGATGTTCGAACACGCCACCGGCTACAAGCGTTCCAAGAACGTGGCGACCTACAATGCCCGCTTCTACGAGGGTCGGTATGTGATCGGCCAGATCGCCGCCAAGATGTCGAAGACGGGCGTTGCCGGCTATATCGCCTCGTTCCCGATTCCCGAAGTGGTGATGGGCATCAACGCATTCCTGCTCGGCGCCCAGTCGATCAATCCCGACTACAAGCTGAAAGTGGTTTGGGTGAATACCTGGCATGATCCGGGCAAGGAAGCCGACGCCGCGAAATCCCTGATCGACCAGGGGGTCGACATCCTGACCCAGCATACCGACAGCCCGGCACCTTTGCAGATCGCACAAGAGCGCGGCATCTATGCCTTCGGCCAGGCGGAGAACATGTATGAATTCGCCCCCAAGGCAACGCTGACCTCGATCGTCGACAATTGGGGTCCCTATTATGTGCGCCGTGTCGGGGAAGCCCTGGAGGGCCAATGGACGTCGACCGACACCTGGGACGGCATCAAGGAAGGCACCGTCGAGATCTCCGAACTGACCAACCTGCCCGATGACGTGGTGGCCATGGCCAAGGAAACCACGGCAAAGATCGCCTCCGGTGAATTTCATCCCTTCACCGGCCCGATCAAGAAGCAGGACGGGACGGAATTCCTGGAAGACGGCAAGGTGATCGATGACGGCACTCTTGCCGGCATGAATTTCTACGTGATGGGGGTCGACGACAAGCTGCCGCAATAGGCGGTTCTTGTTCGCCTCATTCCGTGATTTGCGGGCGCCGTACGCGGCGCTCGCCTCACGAAGGATGACGGAGGCCGCAAGCCGCATCATGGGATCTCCAAGTTCTCCATCGCCGATATCGATCGATCAGGTCAACGCCCTGGACCGGGCCGCCTTTGCAGCCACCTTTGCCGATATCGCAGAACATGCCCCATGGGTGGCCGAGGGGGCGGCGGATGCGCGGCCCTATCGGGATCGCGCGGAGATGATCGACGCTTTCGAACAGGCCATGCGGGCTGCCGACCCGCAGGCCCGGCTGGCGCTGATCCGTGCCCATCCGGACCTGGCGGGACGGGCGGCGATCGCTGGAGATCTGACGGAGGATTCCAAACGCGAACAGGCCGGTGCCGGTCTCGATCGGCTGACGGAAGACGAATTCGCCCGGTTCACGGCGCTCAACGATCACTATAAAAGCCGCTTCGGCTTTCCGTTCATCCTGGCGGTGAAGGGCGCCACCAAGGATACGATCTTGTCAGCCTTTGAAGCCCGGGTGGGCAATGACCCGCAATCGGAATTGGAGACCGCGCTCGACCAGGTCTCCCGCATCATCCGTTTCCGATTGCAAGATCGGGTGGCCGATGACCGGCAACGGGGAGGGCAGGGATGACCTTGCGTGATTTCATCATCGGCCTGCCGAAAGCCGAACTGCATTTACATATCGAGGGGTCGCTTGAGCCGGATCTGATGATGCGGTTGGCTGAGAAAAACGGCATCAACCTTCCCTATGGGTCGATCCAGGACATTGAGAACGCCTATAATTTCGAAAACCTCCAGGACTTTCTCGATCTCTATTACCAGGGCATGAGCGTGCTGCGGGAGGAGGACGATTTTCGCGCGCTGGCCGCGGCGTATATGGATCGCATCGCCGCCGACGGCGTTGTCCATGCGGAGATTTTTTACGATCCGCAAGGCCATACGGAACGCGGAATTTCCCTGGATGTGTGCACCAATGGCATTCTGGCCGGCCTGGAGGAGGGGGGGCGAAAACACGGCATCACGACGCGGCTAATCTTATGCTTTCTGCGCCACCTGTCGGAGGATCAGGCGATTGAGACATTCAATGCCGCGGGCCCGTGGTTCGATGACGGCCGGATCATCGGCGTCGGCCTCGATTCCACCGAGCGCGACAATCCGCCGGAGAAGTTTCAGCGGGTTTTCAAGAAAGCCCGCGATCGCGGCCTGAAAGTGGTTGCCCATGCTGGCGAGGAAGGCCCGCCCGATTATGTGCGTCAGGCCGTCGACCTGCTGCAGGTCGACCGCATCGATCACGGCAATGCCTCCATGCAGGATCCGGCATTGGTCGCGCGGCTTGCCGATATGGGGATCGCGCTCACTGTTTGCCCGCTCTCCAATGTCAAACTGTGCGGTGTGCCGACGATGGCGGACCATCCACTCAAGCGCATGCTGGATGCCGGCCTCGCGGTCACCGTCAATTCCGACGATCCGTCCTATTTTGGCGGCTATGTGGCCGACAATTACCTTGCGGTCGCCGAAGCCTTGGACCTGTCACGGCAGGACCTGACGCTGCTGGCCCGCAATTCCCTCCAGGCATCTTTTCTCGAGCCATCGCAGATTGCAGGCTACGTGGATCGACTGGATGCATATCTTGCTGACACCGATTAGGACCTCACATTCATGACGCGAGCCAATCCGTTGGACCTTGGCAAAAAGGCCGAGCTTTTAATCCAGGCGCTGGCCGAATGCTCTGCCGAACCCGACCGATTGGTCCGCCTCTATCTGACCCCCGAACACCGCAAGGCCGCCGATCGGGTTGCAAGCTGGATGGAAGACGCCGGCATGGCGGTCAGCGAGGATGCGCTAGGGACCGTGCGTGGCCGGTACATGCCTGAGGGTGCCGACAAAGTCCTGTTATGCGGCTCGCATATCGATACGGTCATCGATGCGGGTCGCTATGACGGGCCGTTCGGCGTGATCGCAGGGATCCTGGCGGTCGACGAAATTCGCAAGCGGGGCATCGCCCTGCCATTCGGCATCGAAATCCTGGCTTTTGGCGACGAAGAGGGGGTGCGGTTTCCTACCACGCTTGCCGCGTCGTCGGCGGTTGCCGGCCGATTTTCGGAACGGAACCTGGATCTGGCCGACGAAGACGGGATCTCGATCCGCGATGCGCTGGTCCAATATGGCGCCGATCCGTCGTGCCTGTCTGGCTGCGCCCATGCGCCGGAGGATGTGGTCGCCTATTTGGAAGTGCATATCGAGCAAGGGCCGGTCCTGGAAGCCGAAGGCCTACCCGTCGGCGTGGTCACCTCCATCGCCGGCCAGGCGCGGCATAGCATAATTGTGCGTGGCACGGCCGGCCATGCGGGGACGGTGCCCATGACCCTGCGATCAGACGCCCTGGTCGCCGCATCGGAATTGATCCTGCAGATCGAGGCCATCGCCAAGGCCAATGCCGAGCATTCGATGGTCGCCACAATCGGCCGCCTCACCGTGGCGCCCGGTGCCTCCAACGTCATCCCCAACGAGGTGGTGTTCACGCTCGACCTCAGGGCGGCGTCCGATCCGCCACGGCTTCAGGCGACCGAGGCGATTATCGAAGCCGGGCGACGTATCGGCGAGGCCCGTGGTGTCGAAATCGCGCTCGAACAGTATCATTATGGCCAAACAACACCCTGCGCCGCCACGATCCAGGAGCATGTGGCGCGCGCCATCGGCAATCTGGGCGTCAAGCCGTTTCGGCTGGCCTCCGGCGCCGGGCATGACGCCCAGGCCATGGCACATATTGCCGATATCGGCATGATTTTCGTGCGCTGCCGGGACGGGGTCAGCCACAATCCCTTAGAACACGCAACGATGGAAGACATGGGGATCGCCATCGAAGCGCTCATCGGCACCATCGTGAATTTGGCCGCCGAATATGGAGATCGATCATGACATCGGCCATCGACGCCAATTGGGCGGATGAACTTGCGTTTTTGCAGGCACTGGTAAGGGTGCCGTCGGATAATCCGCCGGGCGATTGCGCGGCGCATGCGGAGACGGCCGCCAAACTTCTGCGGGACGCCGGTTTCGAGGTTGAAGAGCACCCGGTGCCGGAACCGTTCGTGCGCCAGAACGGCATGAAGAGTGTGACCAACCTGATCGTCCGCGAACAATTCGGCGACGGGTCCGGGCCGACCATCGCGCTCAATGCTCATGGGGATGTGGTTCCGCCGGGGGAGGGCTGGACCACCGATCCCTATGGTGGCGAAGAGATCAATCAAGCGATCTATGGCCGCGGTGTCGCCGTGTCGAAATCCGACTTCGCCACCTATGCCTTTGCCCTGAAGGCGCTGAAGTCGCAGCCGCAGGGGCTGAACGGTACGATCGAACTGCATCTGACCTATGACGAGGAAGCGGGTGGTTTCGTCGGACCGAAATGGCTGCTTGAACAAAATCTCAGCAAGCCGGACCTGGCGATCTCCGCCGGATTTTCCTATGCCATCACCACCGCCCATAATGGCTGTCTGCACTTGGAGGTCGTCGTGCGCGGCCGGCAAGCTCATGCGGCGATGCCGGAAACCGGGGCCGATGCGCTGGCGGCTGCGACGCCGATTCTGGCGGCCATCTACGGCGAGCGGGAGCGCCTGGCGACGATCCGATCCGAGCAGGTCGGTATCGACACACCAAAAATTACGGTTGGCCTGATCAGCGGCGGCATCAACACCAATGTGGTTCCAGATCGCGTGGCTTTGCGCATCGACCGCCGGATGATCCCGGAGGAAGACGGCGAGGCGGTGGAGCGGCAACTCGTTGACCTGATCACCGCCGCGGCTGGCGACCAATCAGGTATCGAGGTGGAGTGCCGGCGCATCATGATGGCCGAACCGCTGCAGCCGCTGGCCGGCGTGGAACGCATGATCAAACCGATCCAGCGTCATGCCAAGGCGGTGTTGGGGATCGACGTGGCGCCGACCGGGGTGCCGCTTTACACCGATGCGCGGCATTATGCGTCGGCCGGGATTCCGACAATCCTTTATGGCGCCGGACCACGGTCGATCCTGGAAGCCAACGCCCATGGCGCCGATGAGCATCTGCAACTTTCCGACTTGCGGGCGGCGACGGAAATCGTCGCATCGGCCCTGCGGGATCTGTTGAGTGGCGGCTGAGCGAAGGACTATCCGAAATCCGGTCAATCCGAAGATTTGATATGGTATGTTTCAAAACAGATCGTTGATTGACGACAGCGGTTTAGGGGTCAGGGGCCAATAACCAACCGTCCCGGATCCAAAAACGGAGTGGGGGCTCGATGACAATTGCCCGCTGGATTGCGCGCCATGCCGCGTTTCAGCCCGACAAACCGGCGATACATTGCGGGGGCAAGACCTGGACCTATCGCGGATTGAATGCGGATATCGCCGCGCTCAGTCGGGCCTTGCTGGACGATCTGGGCCTGAAATTCGGAGACCGGATTGCTTATTACGGGCTCAATAGCGGCGAAATGATCGTCGCCCTGTTCGCCGCTGCCCGCGCCGGCATGGTGCTTGTACCCATCAACTGGCGTCTGGCGGCACCGGAGATTCGATACATTCTGGAGGATTGCGGCGTCGCCGCCATGCTGGTCGACGACACCTATCAGGCGTCGGTCGCGGAGATCGACCCGCCATTGACCATTGACCGGATCATCGGCGTGGGCACCGATGGTGCGTCCTATCGGCGGTTTGACGACCTGCTCGACGCCAATCGCACCGACACGCAGACCGACGTGGAGGAGGTTGATCCGCGGTCGCCGCTGCTCATCGTCTATACGTCAGGCACGACCGGCCGGCCGAAAGGCGCCGTCCTGTCCCAGGACGTGCTGCTCTACAACGCACTCAACTCGGTGCACCTGCATGACATGCAAGCCGACGACCATGTCTTAAGCTACCTGCCCATGTTCCATGTCGGCGGTCTCAATATTCAGACCACGCCGGCGCTTTATTGCGGGGCCACGGTGACCCTCATGCCCCGGTTCGAGCCAGGCGAAGCCCTGGCGGCGATCCGGACCCTGCGGCCGAGCCTGACGGTGATGGTGCCGGCGATCATGCAGGCGCTGCTAAACCACCCGCAATGGCCGGACACCGATATCGGTTGCCTGCGAACCATCTGCACCGGATCCACCGATGTACCCGTCCCGTTGATTGAGGCCATGCTGGCGCGCGGCGTGCCCGTTCAGCAGGTCTATGGCTCCACCGAAACCGGGCCGGTGGCGATCTATCAGCGGGTCCATCAGGCGCGGTCCCATGTCGGGTCGATAGGCCAGGCCGGATTGCATTGCGATGTGCGGATCGTCGATGGAAACGGTCGGGACCTGCCCGATGGGGAATCAGGCGAAATCCTGATCCGCGGTCGCAATATCCTGAGCGGCTATTGGGGAAACGAGGAAGAAACCCATCGTGTGCTGCGCGACGGTTGGTTCCATACCGGCGACGTCGCCCACCGGGACGCTGACGGGTTTTACTGGTTTGCCGACCGGATAAAGCACGTAATCATATCCGGCGGTGAAAACATCTATCCGGCCGAACTGGATCGCATCCTAAATGGCATTGAGGATGTGACGGAGGCGATTGTCATCGGTCGCGACGACGCCAAATGGGGGGAAGTGCCGATCGCCATCGTGGTGCGTCGTTCAGAGGCCTTGTCCGAAGCCGATATCATGGCCGTCTTTGCCGAACAGGTAGCACGGTTCAAGCATCCGAAGGAGATCGTCTTTGTCGATCAATTGCCACGCAATGTCATGGGCAAGATCGTGGTGGCCGATGTGAAGGTCATGCTCCGGAGCCGGTTTGGGATGGCCATATAGGCTGCGTCGTTCAGACATATGCAAAATATTGTGCACTTGCGATCAGCATGAAATATAATGCTTATAACGTGAATCTAATGTTACGAAAATTGAATTGGCACCTTGAATTTAGTAACATTCGGGGCGCGGAAATTGAGGGGCGATCCTGTCGTTATCGCCGGGCGGCGAAAATGGGTCGGGCGAAGCGATTGAATTGAACCGGTAAGAATTAGGTTGCGGGATCCGTCATTGGATCATGTAATCTTCGGATATGCTCTTGGGAGGAGTTGACATGAAAATACTCAAAAACCTGACGGCGGCGGCGATTGCCATACCAATGACGCTGGCAGTCAGCCAGGCGGTTTCGGCGCAGGAAGTCTTGCGGATTTCCAGTTGGATCCCGCCGCATGCCATGAACAAGGTAGTGCTACCGGCCTGGATCGCGGCCGTTGAGAAGGCGACCGAGGGCCGGGTGACCGGCAAGATAGAGTTCGGACTGGCGCCGCCGCCGGGTCAGATCGATCTGGTGGAAGACGGGTCGGCGGATGTCGCCTGGATCTTTCACGGCTATAATCCCGGCCGGTTCGTGACGACCAAGCTGATCGAATTGCCCGGCTATACCGGCGATGCGGAAGCCGCGTCGGTGGCCCATTGGCGGGCCCATGAGAAATATCTCGCCAAGGCCGACGAGCATTCCGGTGTCCGGGTCATCGCGCTCTTTACTCATGGTCCCGGGCAGGTGCATATGCGCGAGGCGACCAAGAGCCTCGGCGACCTGGACGGCAAGAAAATCCGCATCGGCGGCGGCGTGTCCGCTGACGTCGCCAAGGCGCTCGGGGTGGTCGGCGTCCAGGTGCCCGCGCCCAAGGTCTATGAAACCTTGTCCGGCGGTGTGGCCGACGGCGTATGGATGCCCATGGAAACCAACAAGAGCCTGCGGCTTTTTGAAGTGGCGCCGAACACGCTGATGGTGCCCGGCGGCCTCTATCGCGGTTCGTTCGGCCTCATCATGAGCGAGGATGCGCTGAACAGGTTGAGCGAAAAGGACCGCGAGGCGGTGCTCTCGACCACCGGTGAGAAACTCTCCGCCATGATCGGCAAGGCCTGGGCGGAAGCCGATATTGTCGGCATGGACAATGCCAAGAAGGTCGGCGTCAATCTGGTTGAGGCCTCCGCGGACGATATGGCCATGTTCGGCAAGATCGCGGCGGATGTTCGCAAGAAGGTGATCGATGAGGTCAAGGCGGCTGGGATCGATGCCGATGCCGCCGTCGCCGACATCGAAGCGACCATGAGTTCCTATGGCAAGTAAGGTCTAGCGGTCCTTGGATCGTCTGTCGCAATCCATCGGGCGGGTCGGCAATGCGCTGGCCCGCACGATTTTGATCATCGGCGCCCTGCTGCTGGCCATTATGCTGGCGCTGACGGTGGTCGATGTGTTCGGCCGCTATATCCTGAACGCGCCGGTCAACGGCAAGACCGAGTTGACCCGCTTTCTCATGGCCGGCCTGATCGCCTGCGCCTTGCCGGTGATTACCGCGCGATCGGAGCACATTACCGTCGACCTTTTCGACCATTTCTTCAGCCCCCGGCTGGCGGCCATTCGCGATGTGGTTGTCGATGTCGTCTGCGCGGGATCCTTGCTGATCTTGTGCGAATGGCTGCTGTTTCGGTCCGACCGACTGTTCAAGCGTGGCTATGTCAGCGATTTCCTTGAAGTGCCGCTCTATCCGGTCGCCTATTTCATCACGGCCATGTTCTTCGCGACCGCAATCGCCCTCGCTTTGAAATTACTCATCGACATCGCCTATATCCGCCGTCCGGACCTCAGGCCGAAAACCACCAGGGAGCGGACCTTTGAGGCCTGATATGCTCCATATCGGCGCCATCGAGCGGCGGGCGACCACTTAGCCATGGAAATCTCCCTCATCGGTTTTGCCGCGGTTCTGATCCTGGCTTTTTTGCGTGTTCCGATCGCGTTTTCCATGGGTATTGTCGGGATCATCGGTTTCGCGGCCATCAATCGCTGGAACTGGAAATCGGCGCTGTCACCGGCGGCGGGCACTGTGCTCGACACGATCCAGACGGAGAGCCTGTCGGTGATCCCGCTTTTCGTGCTGATGGGCATGCTGGTCAGCCGCGCCGGGCTGGCGAACGAGCTCTACCGCGCATCCAATGCCTTTCTGGGCCATCGACGGGGCGGCCTGTCGATGGCCACCATCGTTGCCTGCGGCGGCTTCAGCGCCATTTGCGGCTCCAGCCTGGCGACCGCGGCGACCATGTCCAAAGTGGCCATGCCGCAAATGCGGGCCTTCGGCTATTCCGACCGGCTGGCAACGGCATCGATCGCCGCCGGCGGCACGTTGGGCATCCTCATTCCGCCGAGCGTCATCTTGATCATCTACGGCATCATGACGGAGCAAAGCATCGACAAGCTGTTCCTGGCCGGGGTGATCCCGGGGATCATCGGCATTATTTTTTATCTCGGCGCGGTCAGATGGACGGTATGGCGCAATCCGGAATCCGGCCCGGCCGGCGAGCGCGCCGAATGGCCGGAGCGGCTATCGGCACTCAAGGATGTCTGGGGCATCCTGCTGCTGTTCGTTGCCGTGCTCGGCGGCATCTATGTGGGCATCTACACGGTGACCGAGGCCGCCGGCATCGGCGCCGGCGGGGCGCTGCTGATTGCCGTATTGCGACGACGTCTGACCTGGGCCGGGTTCCGGGAGGCCCTGGTGGCGACCATCGGCACCACCGCCATGCTGTTCTTCGTACTGATCGGTGCGCAGATCTTTCAGCGGTTTATCGTGCGCGCCGGCATGCCGGAGGACCTGGTGGCGATCGTCACCGCGTTCGACGTGCCCAGCATCGTCGTGATCCTGCTGATCATCCTGGTCTATGTGATTTTGGGCTGTGTGTTTGAAAGCCTGTCCATGCTGCTCCTGACGGTGCCGGTCTTCGCGCCTCTGGTTGTCGATCTCGGCCTGTTTCCCGAATTCCCCGGCGACAAGGGCGCGGAAATGTCGCTGATCTGGTTCGGCATCATCGTCGTGGTGGTCACCGAAATCAGCCTGATCACGCCACCAGTGGGTTTGAATGTCTTTGTGTTGCGGGGCGTTCTGGGGGATGTGACGACGGGAACGATCTTCCGCGGCGTCACGCCGTTCTGGATCGTCGATATTCTGCGGCTGTTGCTGTTTATCCTGCTGCCGGCAATTGTCCTGTTCCTGCCCTTGACCATCAAGCCATTTGCCTATTAGCGACCCGAGATTGGCGCCGGGCACCGGTTCCGATTGATGTGCCGTCGAAATGATCCAGCGAATTGATGCCGTGATGAAGATAAGACCATGACCGACCAGACCTCAAAAGCCGATATCACCGCGCGGCGCTGTGCGGAGCGGATGCTGGAAGACGACCATGCAGTGCAGGCTGCGAAGATCACACTGGATGAAGTCCGTGCGGGCTTTATCAGGATGTCCATGTTCGTCAGGCCGGATATGGCCAATCACGGCGGCATGTGTCACGGCGGGCATATCTATCTGCTCGCCGACGCGGCGTTCGGTTATGCCTGCAATTCGCACAATCAAAACGCGGTCAGCCAATATGGCGCCATCCACCATATCGCGCCCGGTCCGATTGGAGAGCGGATTTACGCCACCGCCAATGAGCGCCATCGCAGCGGTCGGACCGGAATTTATGATGTCGTGGTGACGAAGGAAGACGGCACTGTGATTGCCGAATTTCGCGGCCATTCCCGGCAAATTCCTGGAAATCTGCTTGCGGACGAAGACGCAAAGGGCGGCTAGGCCCTGAAGAATACGGGATTTTTTAAGGAGCATCGAATGATCGACCTGACGCCCGATCGCAGCGACCTGGAAGCCATAGAAATCGCCTCTCGCGATGAGATTGCCGCCCTGCAGGCTGAGCGGCTCACATGGTCGTTGCACCATGCCTATGACAACGTCGCCCATTACCGCAGCGCCTTCGATGCGGCCGGCGTGCGTCCGGACGATTTCAAGACGCTGGCGGATCTGGCGAAGTTTCCCTTCACCGTGAAGCAGGACCTGCGCGATAATTATCCCTTTGCCATGTTCGCCGTTCCGCGCCAACAGGTCGCGCGCATCCATGCCTCGTCCGGCACTACCGGCAAGCCGACCGTTGTCGGTTACACGGCCGACGATCTCAAGACATGGTCGAACCTGATGGCCCGGTCTATGCGCGCGGCGGGCGGGCGCAAGGGCGATGTCTTCCACAATGCCTATGGCTATGGATTGTTCACAGGCGGCCTGGGTGCCCATGACGGGGGCCAGGCGCTGGGCTGCACGGTGGTGCCGGTGTCCGGCGGCATGACCGAGCGCCAGGTGACGCTGATCAACGATTTCAAACCCGACCTGATCGGCGCCACGCCGTCCTACATGCTGGCCATCCTGGACGAGTTCAAGGCCCAGGGCATCGACCCGCGGGAGAGCTCGATGAAGGCCGGAATGTTCGGCGCCGAACCGTGGACCAATTCCATGCGCCGGGAAATCGAAAGCGCCTTCGACATGCATGCCGTCGACATTTACGGCCTGTCGGAGGTGATGGGGCCGGGCGTGGCCTGCGAATGCGTGGAAACCAAGGACGGCCTGACCCTTTGGGAGGACCATTTCTATCCTGAGATCATTGATCCGAAGACCGGTGCCGTCCTGCCGGACGGTGAAATCGGCGAACTGGTTTTCACGTCGCTCTCCAAGGAGGCACTGCCGATCATTCGCTATCGGACCCGGGATCTGACCCGCCTCCTGCCGGGCACGGCGCGCTCCATGCGGCGCATGGAAAAGATCACCGGTCGTTCCGACGACATGATGATCATCCGCGGCGTCAATGTCTTCCCGACCCAGATCGAAGAGCAGATCCTCAAATGCGGCGGCCTGGCGCCTCACTATCAGGTGGTGCTTGATCGGGTCGATCGCATGGACGTCGCCACCGTGGTGGTCGAAGCGGTGGCAGATGCCGCCGACCCGGATGCACGGGCCGCCTCCGCCGGCGAATTGGCCGGGCACATCAAAAACGTCATCGGGGTGACGACCACAATCGACGTGCGCGAACCCGGTGGCGTCGACCGATCGCAGGGAAAGGCGGTCCGGGTCATTGACCGGCGACCGGCCCGGTAGCGGCCGGAGGACAAAGACAGGATGAAGGCAGCCATCGCACCCTTGATCGAAGACCTGCATTCGCAGCAGCCGATCCGGGTGTGGTCGCTGATCATCACCGTTTTCGGCGATGCCATTGTCCCCCGGGGGCGGACAGTCTGGCTGGGAACCGTGCTGACGCTGATGCATGGCTTGGGCATTACGTCGAATGCGGTGCGCGCGGCGATGTCGCGGCTGACGGCGGATGGCTGGCTGATCCGCGAACGCATCGGCCGTAACAGCTTCTATCGGCTGGCTGAATCCCGGGAACGGGAATTCGCCATCGCCTTCCCGCGGATCTATTCGCTGGGACCGGCAAAATGGTCAGGACATTGGCGGATCGCCGTCCTGACAAGCGATGACGCGGAAGACCGGGAGCGGCTGCGCGCCTCCCTGCGGGCGCGGGGCTATGGCCCCCTAGCCGGTGGCCTGTTCTGCAGGCCCGACTATGCGGAGCGGATTATCGCCGATTATGAGCCTGGTCTTGCCAAATTCCACGGTCAGGCGCTTGGGCCGATAGAGCATCTGCGTGACTTGGTACGCACGGCCTGGGCCCTGGACAGCATTGCTGAAGCCCATGAGGGCGTCATAACCCGTTTCGACCCGCTGCGCGTGGCATTGCGGGACGGATTGCAGTTGGATCCGCTTGATGCGCTCCTGGCCCGCATCCTGCTCATGCACCAGTTCCGCCGGGTGGCGCTGCAGGATCCCATGTTGCCCGCGGAGCTCATGGACCAGGACTGGCCGGGAGACCGGGCACGGCGGATATGCGCCGACCTGTATGAACTACTATTGCCGAAAAGCGAGTTGTGGCTCGACGAAAACGCAAAAACGCCATGTGGACGATTGCCGCCGCCCGATGCCGCGTTTCATCGCCGGTTCGCCGGTTTCGAAGTGAGCGAACTCGCGCGGTCGGACAATGCTCTAGCGCCGGAGATAGACCAGTAAGCCTTTGTTGTAATTGAATTAATTTTCGAATTACAAGTGGTTTTGCGCCGGCGATCCACAGATTAAGGTTAATTTCTGAAACGCCCCGATTAACCAGTTTGCTTCACACATGTGGCGATGGCGATTGATAGTCTTAACTAATGATTAACGTGATCATTCAAATTGGTGACATTTATGAATGCTCCGATTTTCCGTAATTGGCAACGGCGTCATTCCGAACTCTACGGCCGGCATCTGGTGCATTTGCAGCATCGGCTGCATGAATCGCCGTTGTTCACCGATGCCGCTCTGGAGCACTTGATCGAAACGGCGCCGCGGGATCTCTATCACGTGAACACGATGAACCGGGATGCCCATGACCCGACCACTTGGCGCGAGGGAAGTCTCGGCAGGTTGAACGGTGAGGACGTCATGTCCGCCGTCCGCAACGGTCAGATCTGGGTGTTGATCCAGCAGGTCGGCAAGATTGATCCAAGATACGGGCAACTCATCGAGGACATGTTCTGCGAATTGGAAGAGCGGGTACCCGGATTGCGGACCTTCAGCCAGAAGATGAGTATCCTCATTTCGTCGCCGAATGTGCAGGTCTACTACCATTGCGATGTGCCCGGACAATCGCTGTGGCAGATCCGCGGCCGCAAGCGGGTCTATCTTTATCCGAACAAACCGCCCTTCATTACTCAAAAGGCGATGGAAAAGATCGTGCTCGGCGAGGCCGATGAGCAGGATATGCCGTATTACGATTGGTTCGACGATTATGCGGAGACCGTCGACCTGCAACCCGGCGAAATGTTGCATTGGCCGATCAACGCGCCCCATCGGGTGGTCAATCATGATTGCCTCAATGTCTCCTTCACCACCGAACACTGGACGCCGGAGTTAAAAACACTGTGGGCCGTGAACTACGCCAATGGACTGATGCGGCGCACGCTCGGAACCGGTGACCTGTCACAGGCCACGAGAGGGCCGGCCTCTTTCGCCAAATATGCATTGGCCGGACTGGTGAAGAAATCGGGGCTGCAGGAATCGCGGCGGATGAAATTCCGCATCGATTTCGAAGTCGATCCAAGCAAGCCGACCGGATATCGCGACATTCCGGCATTCGATATCGTTAAATAGGTGCGGGGCGGTATGGGACACCCGGCCAAGGCAAAATCTGGTCAAGCTGGCATCCGGCGTAGCGGGCGGGCCAAGGCGCGCACCGTGCCGACAAGTTTGCCCAAGCGCCGGATCCAATCGCATCGAGTCCCCGTTGCCCCGACGCCTAAACCGCGACCAGTTGACGGACTGCCCGAGGCGGCCGACAACGTCACCGTCACGATCCTGACCGGATCGCCGGCGCTTGACCGGCTATCCGCCGGCGCGGAGTTCCTGGATTGCAATGCCCAAACCCCGTTCCAAACCGCGCAGTGGATTGTCGCGGCGGTCGATCCGGAGCAATTCGTTCTCGCATCGGCGACGGATCCGTTCGGCAATCTCATCGGCATGCTGCCCATGTCGGTCGGACGCCGCTTCGGTGTTACGATCGCGCAGGGCGCCGGTGGATGCCTTGCCGAATACGGCGATTTTGTCGTCGCCGCCGATGCTGATCGGGCCGCGATCTTCCGGGCGCTCATCCGAGCGCTGCAGGCCGCCGATACAATTGATGTCCTTTGCCTGAACAACCTGCGGAATCCGGAGTTTCTTGCCCATAACGGCCTTGATTGTCCCATCCGATTTCCGCAATGGACACGGGCGCCTTATGTGGATTTGCAGGCCTGCCGGTCCATGGAAGATTACAATAGGCGGATCAATCCCAAGACCCGGAAAGATCGCCGACGCGCCCGGCGTGCGTTGGAGAAGCTCGGCCCGGTGGAATTTCGCGTCATCGACGCTGGCGCCGAGGCCGCCCGTCTGGTTCATACCGCAATCGAAGCGAAACGGGCGCAGCTTGCAAGACTCGGCGCGACCAGCAGCCTGTTCCGAAATGCCGTTGCGCAGGACCGGCTCGTCAGGCTGGCCGCAATGACTGATTCCGATCTCAAGGTCGGCGTCCTGTCGGTGGGTGCGGTTCCCGCCGCAATGGAGATCGGATATGTGCGGGGCAGAGCGTATTTTTCCTATATCGGGGTCATGAATCCGGACTTTGCCAAATGTGGACCCGGCAAGGTGCAGATGGAGGATACCGTGGCCTGGTGCATGGCCAATGGCTACGAGCGGATTGACCTGTTGCCGCCCGAGGACCGTTACAAGATGAGTTGGACCGGCGATGCCACATTTGTCAGCGACGTGGCGATTTCCCTTACAAGCTCCGGGCGGGCGTTTTCGACGATTTATCTGGGATGCGTCAGGCCGGCTATCGCCCGGATATTCTCCTGGCTGCCTCGCCGTTTTCGCGAAGTTTTGGTTTCCAGAACCGGCCGTCGGGCGACCGGCGATGGCACAGCGGCCCGAACCGATCAAACCCTTGGCGCCGTTGAACAGTTCCAACGATGAGAAGTGGCTGAATTCC
Source organism: Rhodobiaceae bacterium (assembly GCA_965224185.1). Lineage (GTDB taxonomy): Bacteria > Pseudomonadota > Alphaproteobacteria > Rhizobiales. The sequence goes on from OZ245042.1 coordinate 5,214,724, forward strand.
GGTGCCGATCGGGTGCCCATTCACAGTGAACTTGCAATCGTGCCGGCAGGGCCGGCGCGGATTTCGGCTATTCATTTGCGGAAAACCTTCGACCCCGTTAACCTAGTCGGCCTGTGATCTATCGCAGATCGAATAATGGGTGCAGTGCCCACAGGGAAAATGTAATGAAAACAGAGAGATATCTGAAAAACCTCATCGAAACCCGCAAGCTTAATCGCCGTGATTTCCTGACTGCCGCCGCTGCAGTCGGCGTGTCGGCGACCGCTGCGAGTTCGATGTTCTCCGAAGCCAAGGCAGCCATGAAGAAGGGCGGCCGGTTGCGCCAGGCGCTCACCGGCGGCGGCACCGGCGATGTGCTCGATCCGGCGCAGACCTTGGACTCCTACATGATCAATGTCAGTTTCGGCCAGTTGCGCAACAACCTGACCGAAATCGCGCCGGATGGATCGCTGGTTGGCGAATTGGCCGAAAGCTGGGAGGCTTCGCCGGACGCCAAGGAATGGACCTTCAAGCTGCGCCAGGGTGTTGAGTTCCACAATGGCAAGACGATGGACGCCAATGACGTGGTCGCTTCGCTCAATCACCATCGCGGCGAGGACTCCAAATCGGCGGCCAAGGGCTTGGTCAAGCAAATCACCGACGTCAAGGCCGACGGCAACAATGTGGTTGTCTCCCTTGAAGGGGGCAATGCCGACTTCCCCTTTCTGGTCAGCGACTATCACCTGACCATCTGCCCGGCCAAGGACAGCGGTATCGACTGGGAATCGGGGGTTGGCACCGGCGGTTATTCGCTGGAATCCTTCGAGCCTGGCGTGCGCACCATGGTGAAGCGCAATCCCAATTACTGGAAGGCCGACCGGGCTTATTTCGATGAAGTTGAGTCGCTTTACGTGGCCGACGTCAATGCGCGCCAGAGTGCGTTGAAAACCGGTGAAATCGACGTCATGTCCAATCCGGACCTGAAGACGGTCAATCTGCTTGGGCGCGCCGGCGATATCACGGTCTTCAAGACAACGGGCAACAAGCAGGCAACCCTGCCGATGTTCACCGACGTGGAGCCGTTCAACAATAACGACGTGCGCATGGCGTTGAAACTGGCGCTCGACCGCGAGCAATGGCTGAAAGTGATCTTCAAGGGCTTCGGCGTGCTCGGCAACGATCATCCGATCGGTCCCGCCAACCAGTACCAGGCCAAGGATCTGGAACAGCGCAAATACGATCCGGACAAGGCGAAATGGCACCTGAAACAGGCCGGCATGGAAAACCTGACCGTGCCGTTCTCAGCCGCCGACACTGCCTTTGAAGGCGCGGTCGACGCCGCGCAGCTCTATCAGGAAACCGCCAAGGCTGCGGGCATCACCATCAATGTGACCCGTGAGCCCAATGACGGCTATTGGTCGAATGTGTGGCTGAAGAAACCCTGGGTGGCCTGTTACTGGGGCGGCCGGCCGACCGAGGACTGGATCTTCTCGCAGATCTATTCCGCCGGCGCGGACTGGAATGACACCCATTGGGAACACGAGAAGTTCAACAAACTTCTGGTGCAAGCGCGGGCCGAACTCGACGAGGAAAAACGCCGCGCGTTGTATGAGGAAATGCAGCTCATCGTGCGCGACGAGGGCGGCGTCATCCTGCCGGCCTTCCTGTCCTACGTGCACGCGGCCAACACCAAGGTCAATCTGCCGGAGCAGATGGCCAATAACTGGGAACTTGACGGCCACAAGAACGCCGAACGGTGGTCTTTCGTCTGATCCCGGTTACACGGACTACAATTCAGCGGCCGCCTCCAGAGGCGGCCGTTTTGCTTGTGGTGGGCTGCCCAAGTTTGTGTCTTCAGCCACACTTGCCATTGCCCGGTTCGACCGAGCGATCCCGTGGACACCGTTTCCGGCGATTGGTGCGCGACGGCAAGGTCTTGCTATGAAACGGACTTGACGGTCGGGAGCGAGATAATTGTGTAGATACCCGGGAGTGCAGCCGAAATCACCTATGCGTTAGAAGTTACAAATACGTGTTGCGGTAAAGCGGATTCACAAATCAAAATACACAGTCATTCCCGCGAAAGGGGGAATATAGGGCAATTCGCTTAGGCCTTTGTGTCGGCCCTGGATTCCCGCTTTCGCGGAAATGACGAATCCATTGTTCGTATCGCATCTAATTGCATGCAATCTGCATTGGGATTGCCGCGGAGACTATACATTTTCCATATATTGGGTGATCGGAGCAGAATCAGGCCCAGTCGAATATTGAAAACAAACGATAATCAAAACCAAAATTACCTCTACGGAAACGTGATCTTGCCGGCGGCGGGAATAGTGGTTCGAACGCTGTAAATCTTGTTTCACGAAAAGATTTATTCCGCCGTTGATCCCGTTGAGAAAGCAGTGATGGTTATGCTAACCTCATTGCGATGAGGATGGACCTATGACAACACGTTCGAGACTAAGTCGCTCCCTCTGGGTTTTACTGGTCGCGATGCTTGTTCTGCTTTCATTCGGTGCCGACCGCGTCTTGGCGGAACGACGGGTGGCACTGGTCATCGGCAACGGGGCCTACGAACATGTGGCCCATCTGGCCAATCCGACCAATGATGCGGCGGACATTGCGGCGAGCCTGGAGCGTCTCGGTTTTGAAGTCATTTTGGGTACGGATCTCGACCGGTCGCAGTTTTCGGATCTCGTCTATACCTTCACCAACCGCCTGCGCGGCGCCGATGTGGGGCTGTTTTACTATGCCGGCCACGGCCTGCAGATGCGCGGCGAAAACTATCTGACGGCCGTCGACACCCAATTGCGCCATATCGGCGACCTCGATTTCCAGACCGTCGAACTGGATCTCATCATGCGGCAGATGAAGCAGGGTGCGAAGGCCAATATCGTGCTGCTCGACGCCTGCCGCAACAATCCGTTTGTCGCCGAGCTACAGGCCAGTGACCGGGCATCGGTACCGCGCGGCCTGGCGCGGATGGAGCAGGTGTCGGGAACGTATGTGGCCTTCGCCACGTCCCCTGGAACCGTAGCCCTTGACGGTGATGGCCGGAACAGTCCGTTCACGACGGCTTTGCTTGAAAATATCGAACGCCCGGGAGTCGAGCTGTCGACCCTGATGACCGATGTCCGCCAGGCGGTCCATCAGGAGACGCTGGGCAAACAGGTTCCCTGGAGCAACAATTCGCTGCTGCAGCAATTCTATTTCAAGAAAAAGGTCGAGGTGGCGGTTGCCGCGCTGCCGGAAAAACCGGCCGTTCAATCCGATACGGCCAGCGAACCACGCATGTCGCCGGTGGCCAAGGCCGATGACGAACGCTCCGCCTGGATCGGCATTCAGTTCAGCAAGGACCCGCTGGACATCCTCGATTTCATCTCGAAATATCCAACCGGGCCGTTTGCCGAAGTCGCGCGGCTGCGGCTGGAATCGCTGTTGCGGCGGCCCGGCAAGCCGGACAATCCGGACAAGGTCGACAAGGTGGAGGTGCGGGCGGCAAGTGACGCGGAGCGGGCCGCCTGGGTGGACGTGCAGTTCAGCCAGGATCCATTGGAAATTCTCGATTTCATGTCGACATATCCCGGTGGCGCCTTCGACAGCGTCGCTCGGCTGCGCCTGGACACATTAATGCGCATGCAGCGTGAGAAACCGCGAGCGGAACAGGCGGCGTTGCAGGACCGGCCGACCACGAGCGAGCTGGCTTCTCCAATCTCGAAGCCGGCACCGGCCGCGCCGGCACCGCAACCGGCCGCCACGCAACCGACGGCCGCGGCGCCGACTGCCCAGCCGGCGGTTGCACAGCCAGTGCAAACGGATACACAACCGGCGCCCACCGTTTCGCAGCCGACACCAGCATTGACGGAACCGACACCGACGCGGGCGCCAACGCCCTCGGTTGTGGTGCAGGAAACGCCCGCCGCGCCGGCTTCCGGCGCCACCGCACCGCAAGCGCAACCATCTGCGGCACCGGCGCCCTCGCAAAACACCATGCAAGTCGCCGCGGCAAATCCGTCGGCACCAGTCGAGCCGGAGCCGCCGCGCCTGGTGGGGCGTGCGCTTGTGTTACGCATTCAACAGGAGCTTCAGCGGGTCGGCTGCAATCCGGGCCGGCCCGATGGCGATTGGGGGCCGAAATCGACGCGGGCGGCGCAGTCATTCGTGCGCCATGCCCGGATCCGGCTCGCCAGCGCCCGCCCGACCGATGACTTGCTCGACGCGCTGGAATCGGAGAATAGGCGGGTCTGCCCCCTGGTTTGCGGAGCAAAATATCGCGTCAAGTCCGGCCGTTGCGTGCTGAAAACCTGCCGGTCCGATCAGGTCCTGACGAGCAAGGGCAAGTGCATCGCCAAGAAGAAACCGAAGCCCAAGCCCGCGGTGGCCAAGGCCAGTCCGACCGCGACCAAGAAAAAGACCAAGAAATCGAGCAGCCGCTGCCCGAGCAGCCAGTACTTCATCCGCGGTTATGGCTGCGTCTCCAAACGCGGTTTCCGGCCCGACAACGCGATCATCGACGGTATCGTGGTTAGGCGGCCACGCTGCACACGGTACAACCCGGCGACGCAATTATTCATACCGACCGGCAATTGTTACTGACGGTCCGCCGCAAACGGATCACCGGCCTTGGTATCAGTCCTTCAAAAGCCTGCCCGGTGTGATGGCAATCTCCGCGCCGGCTCTGGCGACGACATTGGCGCTTTGCAAACACGCGAAACAAGAGGATCAGCCGAGATCGGCGGTTTCGGCCCGTAGCATGTCTTGATGTTCGGGCAGGGCGATGGCGATCAGCGCCTGAGCGCGTTCCGCGACCGTCTTGCCGCGCAGGTCGGCAACACCGAATTCGGTGACCACCAGATCGACATCGGTTCGGCAGGTGGTGACGAAAGGGCCGCCGAGCCGGGGGACGATCCGGCTGCCGCCGGAATGACCCGTTGTCGCGGGCATGGCGACGATCGACAAGCCGTCGGCGGCGGTGGTCGCCGCGTGCATGTAATCCACCTGGCCGCCGATTGCGCCGAGATAACGGTCGCCGATCCGTTCGGCATTCACCTGGCCGTAGAGATCGACCTCCAATGCGGAATTGACGGCCACCAGATTATCGATCTTCGATAAGGTGGAGGTGCCGTGCGTGGTATGGATTTCGTGCAATTGCATTTCCGGGTTGTCGTGCAGGAAGGCCTTCATGCGCGGACCGCCGATCGCCGTCGCTGCCACCGAAATCCCGGGATGGACCGGTTTTCGTGCATTCGTAACCACTCCCTTTTCCACCAGATCGATGGCCTGTTCGGTGATCAGGCCGGAATGCAATCCCAGATACCGGTGGCCGGACAAGGCCTCCAGCAGCGCCGCGGGGATCGAGCCGACACCATATTGCAGCGTGGCCCCGTCCTTGATCATGGCCGCGACGTGGCCGGCGATTTGGCGTTCCCTGTCGTTTGGCGGCGGTGCCGTCAAAGTCGGTGGCATCGCCGATGATCGAATGGCGAATGCGATCCGGTCTTCATCCACCGGCGCATCCATATGTGTCCAGGGAGCGTGTTCGTTGATTTCGCCGATCACCAGCCGAGCCGACCGCATGGCAGCCGGCAGGAAGTCGTTGACGTAGCCCAGGCTGTGACTGCCGTCCGGGCCGGGCGGGCTGAGCTGCACGAACACGACATCGATCGGGAGATGTCCCGATTCCATCAGGCGGGGGATGGCGGAGTAATGGCAGGGCAGGTGCCTCAATTTGCCTGCGGCCTGCAGCCGCGCGGTCGTACCGAGTGCACCGTAGCTGATCGGGGTGATCGCATCGGTGTGCTCGGGCATTAAGGAATCCGACAAGGCCAGGCCCACGAAAGCCTTGACCGGACCGAAACGCGACCGCTGGGCCACAAATGTCTCGACAAGTCTGCGTGGTTCGGCCGTGGCCTGTCCCCAGGTCACCGTGTCGCCGGGGCGGATATGGTCGGCGAGATCCAACCGGTCCGCATCAACAATCTTGATCATCAAGGTCTCTGGATTTCCGATTTCGCCGGCATTGCCTACGCGGTTGCGTTGACAGGAAATCGCGTCCTGGTTATGGTCCGCATAATGGAACACTATACGGAAATACGAAATCCGTCACGCTATTCATTACATCTCCCATAGGCTAGTTTTCAGCGGCAGCATCATGCCGGACCGGCAACGGCATGCGCCATGACGGTCGGCCGTCTAAGCCGGACTCGATCCGAAGTCAGCAAGTGCAAACGCCGGCCTGCCGACTGAGACTGTTACCGGCCCAAGATAGACCAAGTCAAACGAGACGAATTACAATGGACATTGTTGAGGCCATCAAATCCCGTCAAAGCTGTCGGCGCTTCACCGACCAGCCGGTACCGCTGGAAACCATGCGTGAGATCCTGGATATTGCCCGCTGGGCACCGTCCGGGTCGAATGTTCAGCCGCAGCATATTCACGTTCTCGCCGGAGATCGCCTTCAAGGCTTGGTCGACAGGGTCTTGGAACAGGATCATTTATTCCCCTGGGGTGACGGTAGCGCTTATCCCCTGCATCCGCCGGATCTCGACGATCCCTACCGTGCCCGGCAATATGCCTGCGCCAACAGCATGTATTCCTCCGTTGGTATCGAGCGATCCGACCGCGCCGGCCGGGTCGGCCAGTTCGTGGAAAACTTTCGCTTCTTCCGCGCGCCGGTCGGCATGATCTTGACCATCGACCGCAATATGGGTCTGGGGCAATGGGGTGATCTGGGGATTTTCATTCAGACAATCATGCTCGCCGCGCGCGGTTTCGGCCTGCATACCTGCCCGCAACAGGCCTGGACCCGGTGGCCGAAAACGGTCACCGAATACCTGCAGATCCCCGATCATCGGATGATCTATAGCGGATTGGCGCTTGGCTACATGGACGAAGGCCATCCCATCAACCAATGGCGCACCGAACGCCAGGCGGTTGAGGACTTTGCCACATTTGAAGGCTTCGATACCGCATCGCCACGGCCGGCAAAGACACGGTGATGTTCAAGGACCGCGACGAAACCCATCGGGACATCCGCGCCGGCGTGCAGGCTGTCTGTGATCGCTTCGATGACGATTACTGGTTGAAGCATGACGCGAGCGGCACGTTTCCGGAGGACTTTCACGCAGCGATCGCCGAGGCCGGCTGGCTGGGTATCACCATGCCGGAAGCCTATGGCGGGGCCGGTCTCGGGGTCACCGACGCGGCGATCATGATGAACACGGTCGCCCGCTGTGGCGCCATGTCGGCAGCCTCGGCAATTCACATCAACATGTTCGGCCCGCATCCGATCGTCGTTTTCGGCACCGAGACACAAAAACAGGAATGGATCCCGCGGCTGGTGCGCGGCGAGGACAAGGTGAGTTTCGGCGTCACCGAACCGAATGCCGGCCTCGATACGTCGAACATCACCACCTTTGCCGAGAAGGTCGATGGCGGCTATCGGGTCAACGGACGCAAGATTTGGAATACCACCGCCCAGGAAGCCGACCGCATCATGCTGCTCGCCCGCACCACCAAGCGCGAGGACGTGAAAAAGCGTACCGACGGCATGTCGATTTTCTATACGGCATTCGACCGCTCCAGGATCGAAGCCCAGGTGATCGAGAAGATGGGCCGCAAGGCGGTCGATTCCAACATGATCTTCATCGACGATCTGTTCATTCCCGATGACGACCTGATCGGCGAGGCGGGCAAGGGTTTTTACTATATCCTGCATTCCATGAATCCGGAGCGCATTCTTGTCGGTGCCGAAGGGATCGGCATCGGCCAGGATGCCCTGCGCCGGGCATCGGGCTATGCGTTGGAGCGCGAAGTGTTCGGCCGCCCGATCGGCCGGAACCAGGCCATCCAACATCCACTGGCGGAAAACTGGATGGAACTGGAGGCCGCCTGGCTGACGACATTGCAGGCCGCGGAACTTTACGATGCCGGCGAGCCCTGTGGCGCGGAGGCCAATGCGGCAAAGTTTCTGGGGGCCCGGGCCGGCTATAATGCAGCGCTTCAAGCAGTGATGACCCATGGCGGCATGGGCTACGCCAAGGAATATCATGTGGAACGCCTATTGCGGGAAGTGATGATATGCCGTATCGCGCCGGTATCGGAACAATTGATCTCTTGCTTTGTTGCCGAGCGGGTGCTTGGACTGCCTAAATCCTACTGACGATCAAGTGCGCACCGCTTCAACGGAAGGAACGGCGGCTTTGAATTTTCCCTTAAAACCGGCCGGGTCGCTGGACGAAATCACCTATCCGCTCGGGCACTATCCGCCTGACGGCGGGCCGGTGGAAATCCTGCCCGGCCTACTCTGGCTGCACATTCCGCTCAATTTCGGCGCCCTGACACATGTCAATGCCTATCTTCTGGAAGATGACGACGGCTGGACACTCGTCGATGCCGGTCTCGCTCGGGACGAGAACCAGGCGTTGTGGGAGACCGTTTTTGCCGACCATCTGAAGGGCAAACCAGTGATCCGCAATCTCTGCACCCATAGTCACCCCGATCATGTGGGGCTGACCGGGTGGATATCGGAGCGCTGGTCCATTCCCGTCACCATGACCTTTGGGGAATGGGTGTTTGCCCGCATGATGTCGGCTGATTCACGCGATCCGATCCATGATCATGTGATCGACTTTCTGCGCAAAACAGGGGCGCGCGAGGCTGAGATCGCGCAAGCGCGCAAGGCCGGTCATAATCCGTTCTTTCGCTCTGTCCGTCCGCTACCGAGCACATTCGAACGGATTGCCCATGGCTCGGTCCTGACCATTGGTGGCACGGAATGGCACGTCATGATCGGCCGTGGGCACAGCCCCGAACATGCCTGCCTCTATGCGCCGCAAAAGAAAGTCCTGATTTCCGGCGACATCATATTGCCGCGGATTTCACCACATATCGGTGTGTTCCCGACGGAGCCAACGGCTAATCCGCTTGCCGCCTTCCTGGCCACCATCACGGACTTTCGCCAATTGCCGGCCGAAACACTCGTCTTGCCGTCCCATGGCGACGTGTTTTTCGGTCTGCACCATCAATTGGATTACTACGCCAGCCATCACGATACCCGCATCGGCGCGGTGTATGAGGCCTGCGCGGCGCCGCAAAGCGCGCTCGATCTGGTGCCTGTCCTGTTCAAGGGCGAGCTATCGGATCTCGACGTTCGGCTCGGCATTTTCGAGGTCCTGTCGCATTGCAATTATTTGGTCGCAAAAGGCAGACTTGCCCGCGGCGTTTCCGATGACGGACTTTGGGTGTTCCAACACCGATGAACCGCCGGCGACCGACTTCCGATCAGGCCAGTTCATAGGGAGATGCAGTCATGACGGACCATTTGTTGGTAAGCAAGGACGATGGCGTTGCCACATTGACCATGAACCGGCCTGAGGTCCGCAATGCGCTGTCCATGGAAATGCGCACCGCCATGTCCGACGCCATTGACGACGTGGAACACGACCCGTCGATCCGTTGCGTGGTCCTGAAAGGGTCCGGCGACCATTTCATGGCCGGCGGCGACATCAAGAGTTTCGAACCCTATACGCAATTGCCGCCCGCCGAGCGCCAGTCGGCGTTCGAGCGGCGCATTCACAACCTGCATCCGATGATCATCGCCATGCGGCGCATGCCCAAGCCGATAATCGCCAGTGTGCGCGGCGCGGCGGCGGGGGCGGGCATGTCGTTCATGATGGCCTGTGATCTGGCGATTGCCGGCGACGATGCGTTCTTCATCTACGCCTATGTCGGAATTGGCGCCAGTCCGGACGGATCGGGGTCGTTCTACCTGCCGCGCCTTGTCGGCCTTCGCAAGGCACTCGAAATCGCCATGTTGGGGGATCGTTTCGATGCCCAAGCCGCCAAGGATTTGGGATTGGTGAATTTCGTCGTACCGGCGGCCGATCTGGAGGCTGAGACCGATAAGCTGGCGCGGCGGCTGGCCAATGGACCGACACAGGCCTATGCCGGGGTAAAACGATTGATGCATGCCTCCGGGGGCAACAGTCTGGAAACGCAATTGGCCATGGAGGCGGCCAGCTTCGGACGCTGCGCCGCCACCGATGATTGGGTCGAGGGCGTGACTGCATTTCTGGAAAAACGCAGGGCGCAGTTCAAGGGATGCTGAGCGGCAAACGCATCTCTCCAATCCCTTTTCAGCACGCGTTCGATATTGAACGGTCCGATCGAATATTGTATCGATATTCGTAAGCTATTCATATATTCGAAACGACATGAAGCCTATCCGCGATACGATCGGACAATTCAAAGACGGTGCGGCGATATCCGGCGTCATTGGGATGGCCATGAGCGTGGCGCGGGAAGGGGCGGCGAAGGGCATTCGCGTCAATTCTGTCTGTTTCGGGGTGGTTGCCACTGAGATCACGGAAACCATTCGCCGTGACAAGGTCCGCGATCGCCTTCTGGCGCAGGTGCCGATGGGACGGTTCGCCGAGCCAGATGACGTGTCGGAACCGGTCTGATTCAATCCACTAGGTGGCCGCCGAAAGGAAACGGCTTGGCAGGGGCACGAAAAAAAACGGATCAAAAGTCAGCAGCAGCCCGTTGCGGGCCGCAATCCGTCGGCCGTATCCTTGGTATCCTGGAATCCCTGGCGGAGGCGGAAAACGGCGCAACGCTTTCTGAATTGGCAGTCAGCACCGCGGCGCCGAAGACAAGCCTCGTCGGACTGCTCGCAGGATTGCGCAACGACGATTATCTCATCCGCGACATGGCCGGCCGGTACTTTCTTGGGCCGCGGTTTGTGTCCCTTGCGGCGCGGGCGATATCCGGCCGCGAATTGATTACCCTGGTGCGGCCGATCCTCGCCGAACTGGCTGAAGCCACCGGGGAGACCGCCGTTCTCGCCGTCCTGGCGCCCGATGCCGATGTGGTGACCTATCAGAACAAGGTCGAAAGCGCCAATCCGATCCGCTACGCGGTGACGGTCGGCGAACGCCGGGACCTTTACTGCACAGCGGCCGGCAAGGTGCTGCTGGCCGATTTCGACGAGGACCGGCTGAACACCTATCTGAAGACGGTGAACCGGCAGCGTTTCACCGACGCCACCGTTACCGAAATATCCGACCTTCGAGCCGAACTCGCGGCGATCCGGCAACGCGGCGTCGCCCATACCTGCAATGAGCGCATTCCCGGCGCCAGCGGCCTGGCGGCGCCGATCCGTGGTGCCGACGGAAGGGTGATCGCGGCCATTCTGGTCGCCGGGCCTTCAGAGCGCATCACCGCCGAGGTAAAACGAAACAAGCCGTTGATCAAGCAGGCAGCCGCCCGGTGCAGCCGTCTCATGGGCGGCACGCCGACCACCGAACATGCAGATCTGGCCGCGGACTGAATTGAAAATGAGCATCGATTTTTGAAAAGACCTTTGAAAGGATACCGCCTCGTCGAATTTGCCGGTATCGGACCGGGGCCGATGGCGGCCATGCTACTGGCGGATATGGGTGCGACCGTGCTGCGCCCGGAACGGCCGGCGGCGATCTGCATCGCTGTATCGGGGATCAAAGCCTATGGCCTAATAGGTAAAAATCCGTAATGATACCCTGCCTTTGCGGGAGATGATATCTATGCGGGTGGCCGTCCTTGTGGCTGTGGGCTTGTGTTGCCTTGCGACGTGCGGGCCTCGGCCGTGACCGTCTATCATTTCATCAGCGACCTTCACATCGGCGGCGACGAAGCGCTCGGCGTTTGTGAATTCGAGGACGAACTGGTCGGCTTCCTGGAGGACCTCGCAGCGCGGCCGGATGAGGACAGCGAACTCATCATTGTCGGTGACGCGTTTGGGCTTTGGGAATTCACCAAGGTCGAGGGCGGCCGGAAGCTCGACGAGTTAATCGGTCAGTTTCCGAGGATATTCGACGCGTTTCGCGAGGCCGGGGAGCGGATCCGGATCACCCTTCTCGCCGGCAATCACGATTACGAACTGGCCTGTTTCCCGGATTTTGTCGACGGCCTGAAGCCTTACAACGTCCATGTGGAGCAGGAGCCGGCGATTACCCGGCCGATCGGTGCGCGGCGCCTGTGGATTGAGCACGGCAGCCAGCATGACGATGCCAACAAGGTGCCCGATTACGGCAATCCCCATGCCCAACCGATCGGCTACCATATCACCCGCAATGTTGTCGGGGCCGCCGGCCAATTGTCGGAGCGGGGTCGCTACAACTGGCTGAAGGATATTCAGTCGGTCTATCCGACGGAGGAAGTCCCGTTATGGGTACTATCGAACTATTTCTACAAGGAAATGAGCCCGATCATGCGCTGGATCCTGTTGCCGTTCCTGCTGTTATTCGGTGCCTCGATCATCGTCGTCGCCGGCGCGGCATTGGAACTGGCGGGGATTACGGAAGCCAACATATTCCTCAATAACGGACTATTCAGGTCGTTAGGCTTCGTCGGCAGCCTGTTCCAACTCATCCTGACCATCAACATGGTGCTCCTCATCGAAGCCCTCATCCTGGCCGTTCCGGCCTGGCTGATCCTCCGGGATGTACAAAAGACAGCGAGACGGTTCGGCATCGACCTCAATCCGGCGGATCTGACCGGCCAGAAGGCGGATGCCTATATCGCCGCCGCGCGGGCAGTGTTCGATGCCGATCCCAAAGTCATCGCCTTTATCTATGGACACACGCATTCCCCATCAGTGAACCTTGTGGGCGATCGCGCGGTGATCAATACCGGCACCTGGATCAAGCAATTTCGGCCGGCCAAGGTCCGCTTCGGCATCCTGCCGCGGATCTATGTTCCAGGTTATCGCCTCTCAAGCTTTTCGATCCGGGAAGAGGGTGACGAGATCGCGATCGGCTACCGTGAGATCAAAAAGAAGCCGGCTCAGGAACTCACCCGGCTACAGCGCCTGATGGCCAGGGCGGCGCCACCCCTGAACGCAAAACCGATCCCCGAGCGCACGGTCTTACAGGCATCGCTGCCGGCCTGACGGGCCATCCATTTTTCAACCCATGGCTTGCTGGTGCGCTGGTGAGCGCTAGTTAGACGGATGCAGTCGGCGCCCTGCCGCGGCGATTGATCGGTGCCGCGATCACTCCGTCGGTGCGGTCGCCGAGATGGCGTGTTTCCAGTCGCAGTGGACATTGCAGCATGAAGGTTCGTTTACGCACTCTCCTCAAGGACCCGTTCGTCCATTTCCTCGTCCTCGGCGCCGTGATCTACGTCGCCTACGGGTTGCTCAATGACGACCAACCGACGGCCGATCCGAAGGCGATCACCATTACCTCGGGCGAGATCCGTTGGCTTCAGGATAGCTGGCAGAAGCGCTGGAGGCGACCGCCGACCGACGTGGAACTGGAAGGCCTGGTCAAGCAGCATCTGCGCGAGCGGGTGCTCCACCGCGAGGCGGTCTCCATGGGGCTCGACAAGGAAGACGTCGTGGTCCGCCGCCGGTTGGTGCAGAAGCTGGAATTTCTCACCCGGGACCTGATCCAGATCGAGGAGCCGACGACCGAGCAGTTGGCGGCGTTTCTGGCGGAGAAGTCTGAAACATACCAGATCCCGGCGCGGGTCACGCTGACCCATGTGTTCTACAACCCGGACCAGCGGCCCGATACGGTCGGCGAGGATATCCAGGCGGATCTGGCAAACCTGACGCGCAATGGCGTCGATCCCGGTCGCGCGCCTGAATTCGGCGATCGCTTCCTGATGCAGCATTTCTTTGCCGACTATACCTTTCGTGAACTGAACCGATTGTTCGGCCAGGAATTTTCCAAACAGATCGCCGGCCAGAAGGCCGGCCGCTGGTTCGGACCTGTGCGTTCGGGCTACGGCCAGCATCTTATCTACGTGCATCGCGTGACGGCGGCCAAACAGCCCGAAATCGATACGATCAGGACCAAACTTGTCGACGACTGGAAGACGGCCCGGAGAGCCGAATTGCAGGAGGAATTCGTGGACGGTATCCTGTCGCGCTATTCGGTGACGATCGAAAATGATCGGCTTGCCGGCAAACTGCAATCGTCGTCGAAGCAGACCCAATGAGCGCGCGGCGGATAACCTGCGGCATGGCCCGGCTTTTGGCGACAATCGTCCTTGTCTGCGTCCTCGGCCTGCCGTCCAATGCCCATGAGAGCCGGCCGGCCCTCCTTGACATGACAGAGCAGGAAACGGGCCTTTTGAAGGTCTTGTGGAAAGTACCGATCGTCCGCGGCCGGCTGCTATCGATCGATCCGGTCTTTCCCGACACCATGAAGCCGATTGGGTCGCCGGTCCGCGAGCAGGTGCCCGGGGCCTGGATCGAGCGTTCGACGTATAAAATGGAAGGCGGGACGCTGACCGGGCAGTCGATCGTCATCGACAAGCTTCCGGCGACGCAAACCGATGTGCTGGTGCGCATCTCCCTTGCCGATGGTCGCGCTTTATCGATGATCGTGCGTCCACAATCACCGTCCTTCGTCATTCCCGAACAGGCCGGCAAGTGGCAGGTCGCCTCATCCTATTGGCTGCTCGGCGTGGAGCATATTCTCGGCGGCTATGACCATCTGCTGTTCGTCCTGGCGCTGATCCTGATCATCCCGACTTACTGGCTGCTCTTCAAGGCAATCACGGCGTTCACGGTCGCCCATAGCATTACGCTGGGGTTGGCCGCGCTCGGCTTCGTCCACGTGCCGCCGGCACCGACAGAGGCAGTGATCGCGCTGAGCATCGTCTTGCTGGCGGTGGAAATCGCACATTTTAGGGAAGGGCGGATCGGTATCACCGCGCGCTATCCCTGGGTGGTGTCCGGCCTGTTCGGACTGGTCCACGGCTTGGGATTCGCCGGTGCACTCTCCGAGATCGGACTGCCCGAACACGAAATCCCGCTGGCGCTGCTGGCCTTCAATATCGGTGTGGAATCCGGCCAGATCCTGTTCGTCCTGATCGTGATCGCGATAATGGCCGTTATCGGCCGTCTGATCGTCATACAACCGCCCTGGGCCTGGCGGATCGCCGCCTACGGGATCGGCGGCATTTCGGCCTACTGGATGATCGACCGGATTGCCGGCTTCGTCTGACTACTCGGCGGCTACCGATTGCGGGGCTTCGTCTGTTTGCCGCAATTCGGCGATCTGACGGTCGATCTCGGTGATCACGAACTGCGAGAACGGCCCCAAATGGGCATAGAGCGCGAGATTCTTCAAAACCGGCTTGATGGAGCGGGGCCGGCGGATCAGGCAGGCCAGAAGCGTCTTCCAGAAATAGCCGCGCCAATCGCGGCGCTTGACGGCCATGGTCCATAACAGGCGCGTCATCTGTTTGAGATCCTCACCGAGCATGCCGTTGAACAGGGCGCCGTTCGGCCCGGACATATCGAGATGATCCGCCAGACGCCTTATGCGTCCGAAATAGGCCTCCGGCGCATAGACCCGCTCAACCACCATCCGGAAGTCGGTCAGGACATCGGCGCGCTGCCTGAGGGTATCGAAATTCAGTCCGGTCGTGCATTGATCGTCGAAGCCGTAATCCACGTCATGGCCGTCATGGAGCCGGCCTTCCGCCTCCAGGCGCCTGGTCAATTGGGTGGTGGGCAGGGCGAAGAGCAGGCCGACCATGGCGACGGGAATCGCCGCTTCCTCGATCAAGGCCGAAATCTGGTCGGCGACGCGATCGGATTCATTATCGAAACCGACAATGAAACCGCCGACCGTGAAAATGCCGGCGCCATAGATCTTCTTGATGCTTTCCGCAATATCCTTGCGGGTATTCTGCTTCTTTCGCGCGGCCTTAAGCACGTCTTCGTCGGGACTTTCGATGCCGACGAAAATGGCAAAGAAGCCGGCATCGCGCAGCATACCGAGCAGCGCTTCATCCTCCGAAAGGTTGAGTGATGCTTCTGTCGATAATTCAAATGGATATTTGTGTTTCTTCTGCCAATCTATGAAGTGCGGAAGGAATCCTTTTACGGCCTTCTTGTTACCGATCAGGTTGTCGTCGACCAGGTCCACATGGCCGCGATAGCCGAGATCGTAGAGCGCCTGGAACTCGGCAAGCATCTGATCGGTCGTCTTGGCGCGCGGCCGGCGGCCATAGATTTCGATGATGTCGCAGAATTCGCAGGTGAAGGGACAGCCGCGGGAGAATTGCAGGCCGATCTCGATGTAATTGTCGAATTTGAGCAGGTCGAACCGCGGGATCGGGGTCTGGGTCACATCGGCCTTGAATTTCGGCGCTTCGAACGTGCCGGTGCGATCGCCGCGCCGATAAGCGGCGATAAAGTCGTCGATCACGTCCTCCGCCTCGCCCAGGACACGGAACGAAGCCATCTCATAAAGATGCGGGCTGGTGGTGACATCCGGCCCGCCGACCACGGTCGGAATGCCGCGTTCTTCGCACATTTTGACGAGCGGCAGCGTATTGCGCTGTTGCGGCAGCATGCCGCCGGTCATCACCAGGTCCGCCCAGTCCAGATCCGCGTCGCCAAGCTCCTCCACATTCAGATCGACGAGACGCACCGGCCAGTCGTCCGGCAGCATCGCGGCGACCGTAATCAGCCCGAGCGGCGGCGCGGTATATTTGGCGCCGACCATCTCGCAGGTCCTGCGATAATTCCAGAATGAGGAATCGTTAAATCCGGGATAGATGGCCAGGACATTGGGTGTCGGTTGCGCCATGATCATTCCCTTAGCGGCTGAGATCCGTGGGAGATATTGCGGATTTTTGCATAGGCCCACCTTGGGAAGCAACGCTATTGTCGTGTTTGGCGGGCGCGCGCGGTTCGGCTAGAGTTCGTTAAAAGCGCCGTAATCGCCAGGGAGGGGATTAATGTCGGAATTGCCGGATGTTGCACGCTTTGTCGACATTCCGACCTATCACGCGCGCCGGCGCGGCGACCATGAAGCATTGCGCTTTGCCGGTCGTAGCACCAGTTACCGCGACTTCGACCGCCATGTGACCGCGATCGCCCATCGGCTGCTCGCCGACGGTCTGGTGCCGGGAACCCGGTGCGCGTTGCTGGCCAAGAACACCGGTAATTACTACGAAATTCTGTTTGGCGCGGCTTGCGCCGGCTGCGTATTGGTTCCCGTCAATCATCGCCTGGCCGCTCCCGAAATCGCTTTCATCTTAGAAGATTGCGGCGCCGAATTGTTGTTTGTCGGCGAGGATTTCGCCGAACTCGCCAAGTCCGTCTTGCAGGATTGCCCGGCCATCCGGCAGGTCGTTGTGATCCGGGGAACCGTGGCCGGCTGGCCCGATCTCGATGCCTGGGTGGCAGATCCTCCCGCGGCCGAACTGCCGCTTCCCGGCGACGCCGATACGGTGGTGCAGATGTATACGAGCGGGACCACCGGCCTTCCGAAGGGCGTGGAACTGACCCACGGTAATCTGCTTTATGCGGTCCAAGTGGGTCAGGAGGCGCTCGGTCACTGGACCGCCAATGACATTGCCCAGATCGTGATGCCGCAGTTTCATATTGCCGGTACCAATATGGGTCTGGTGGGGATTTATTGCGGTGCCACGTGTGTGATCATCGAAGACGTCGTACCGCGGGCCGTGCTTGCCAGTATCGAGCGGGACCGCATTACGGTAACCTTCGTGGTACCCGCAGTGATCCTGTTCCTTTTGCAGGCACCGGAATGCGCGGAGACCGACTTTTCGAGCCTGAAAACGATCATCTATGGGGCGTCGCCGATCCCCGCCGACCTGTTGGCGCAGGCATTGGAGCAGACCGGATGCGCCTTTGCGCAGGTCTATGGGCTGACCGAGACCACCGGTGCGATCACCCTGTTGCCGGCGGAGGTTCATACCATTCCGCCGACACCGGTGATGAAATCCTGCGGCCGGGCCTTCGCCGACGTGGAGATAAGGGTCGTCGACGCCGATGACAATCCGGTCCCGGTCGGTGAAGTGGGCCAGGTAATTTGCCGCACGGCGTTGAACATGAAAGGTTATTGGCGTCGCGAGCCGGAAACCGCGGCAGCCCTGCGTGGCGGCTGGTTCCATACCGGGGATGCGGGATATCTGGATGAGGAGGGCTATCTGTACATCTACGACCGGGTCAAGGACATGATCATTTCCGGGGGCGAGAACATTTATCCGGCGGAAGTGGAAAGCGCGCTATTCGGCCATGAGGCGATCGCCGATGTGGCAGTGATCGGCGTGCCCGATAAGACCTGGGGGGAGGCCGTCAAGGCGATTGTCGTTCTGGCCCCGGATGCGCAGGCCAGCGAAGCCGACATAATTGCCTTTGCCCGTCAACGGATTGCCGGGTTCAAACTGCCCAGATCGGTGGACTTCGTGGAGACGCTGCCACGAAATCCGTCCGGCAAGATCCTCAAACGGGACCTGCGCGAGCCCTATTGGCGGGATCACGACCGGCGGGTCGGCTAACCGGCGCCGCCGCGTCGCGTTATTTTTCGACGGCGCCGCCGGAATCGACCCAAGCCTGAAAGCCGCCCATATTGCGAACGTCGGTGTATCCGAGATCCATCAGCGCCTTGCCACAGAGCACCGAGCGCCCGCCGGTGCCGCAATAAAGGATCACCGTCTTGTCTTTGGAGAACGCGTCGTTGTAGGTCGGCATCTTTTCGTCGGCGCGAAATTCCAGCATTCCGCGGGTCACGTGCAGGGCACCGGCAACCTTCCCGGTTTCCGCCACTTCGTGATCATCACGCACATCGACGACAAGGACGTTGCCACTTTGCATCATTTCGGCCGCCTCGGCGGGTGAAATATTGGGCACGACAGCCCGGGCCTCGGCCATCAGGTCCATGATCGATTTCGCCATGTGCTTCCTCTTTCGCAGGATGATTGTCGGTTAGGCGACCCAATTGGGTCTCGATTGCGGCCGGATCATGGCCTACCGCTCGCGCCGTGTCTATGACAGATGGCGCTGATATTCGGGGGGAACTTTCGCCGGCCGCGAATTAATCAGTTTCAGTGGCGCGCTTTACTCAACGCACCGGATCTTGCTCATAGTCCGGCGAACCGGCTATTGCCACCCGTCGGGGCTTTGCACAAAGCATTTGCCGTTACCCGTTCGCCTTCATTTCCATGCGGGCGATGGCGTCCAGATGCACCTCGTCGGGGCCGTCGCCTAGACGCAGGGCGCGATACCAGGCATAGGAATGGGCGAGGAAGGTGTCTTGTGATACGCCCATGCCGCCATGGATCTGGATTGCCCGGTCGAGCACCCAGCATGCGGTTTCGATGGCCGCCACCTTGATCATGGAGATCTCCTTGCGCGCGGCGCGGTTGCCGATTTCATCCATCTTGCGCGCCGTATGCAGGGTGAGGAGCCGCGCCTGGTCGATTTTAAGCCGCATGCGGGCAATGTCGTGGGCCACGGAGCCATGCTGCGCTAATGTACGGCCGAAGGTGCGGCGGCTGGCGGCCCGGGCGCAGGTCAGTTCCAATGCCCGTTCCGCTGTGCCGATCGCCCGCATGCAATGGTGGATACGGCCGGGTCCAAGCCGGCCTTGCGCGATTTCAAAGCCGCGACCGGGGCCAAGCAGGATGTTGTCGGCGGGCACTTCGACGTTATCGAAGACCACTTCGCCATGGCCATTCGGCGCATGGTCATAGCCAAAGACGGAAAGATTGCGCAGGATGCGCACACCGGCCGTGTCCACCGGCACCAGCACCATGGTGTGCGCCCCATGACGCGGCGCGTCGTCGGCAAAGTCCGATCGTCCAAGGACGATCATGATCTTGCAGCGTTGGTCGGCGACCCCGGTCGTCCACCATTTGCGGCCATTGATGCGGCAGCGATCGCCATCGATATCGATGCGCGTGGCGATGTTGGTGGCGTCGGATGAGGCGACGGCCGGCTCGGTCATGGCGAAGGCGGAGCGGATCTCGCCGGCAAGCAACGGAGTTAGCCATCGCGCCTTCTGCGCATCGGTGCCGTAGAGATGCAGAACTTCCATGTTACCGGTATCCGGCGCCGAGCAATTGAAGACTTCGGGCCCGATAAAGGAGCGGCCCATCTCCTCGCAGATATGGGCGTAATCCTCATTGGTCAGCCCCTGGCTTTCCTCGGTGTTCGGCAGGAACAGGTTCCACAAGCCTTGGGCCCGCGCCTTTTCCTTCAGGGCCTCCATCTCTGCGACCGGCGCCCAGCGATCGCCGCTTTCTTGCAGGATTTCATCCCACCGCTCTTCCAGGGGAAGGATGTGCTCGGCCATGAAGCCGCGCACCCGGTCCCGCAGCGCGGCCACTTTCTCGCTCATTTCAAAATCCATGGGGCTGTTCCTCGTGCTCCCAAATCCTGATTGTCAGCCACCGTTTCGCCATCCGGTATGGCTCATTGCCCGGCGTCGTCGTATCGGTGTCCGGTTTCCGGCCGGTCGTCACCAGATCCATTTCGGATTGTCTATTTCAAGTCGCGCCCGGTTTCGAGACCTGACGGCTTCGAAGACCGACCGATCCCGCCAGTCGACCCTGCGCCCACGAATATCGCCGGCCAGCTTTGCCGCATCTTCGTTTGCGCGTGCCGTTGCGCTCTGTCCGGCGTCGAGTTCGCGGCGCAGCATTCTCAAATGCGCCAGGGCCACGCGGGCGCGGAACTTGGTGTAGCCTTCAAGCGCGTCCAGCGCCTCGTCATGCAGGAATTGCTCGACCGCGTCGATGAGCGCCTGTGCGTCGCCAGGAGGCACCTTCTTCGTCATAGCATCGGTTCCGTACCATCTTTGCCGTCAATGAGCTTCAGCATGTCATAGATCGGTTCCTCCGCGCGGCGACCGATGGCCGCAAGTTCAATGCTTCTATCATCGCCCTGCAGGTAGCGATTGCCCTGGACCAGGCAGATCAGGCTCCATTTGACGTTACCGAGCACTTCCCAAAACAGCAGGTCGGCAAGCGACACATCACCTCCGCCCACGGCGCGATAGGCGCGCAGCAATGTGCGGCGATCGGTCAATCCCGCCGCCGGCCGGTCGGGTCGGGAAAACCGCCAGGAGCGGACACACAGCCAGCCCAAATCCTCCAGCGGGTCACCGATATGGGCGAGTTCCCAGTCAATAACGGCGGACAATCCATCCGTCGTCACCAGCCAGTTCGACAGCCGGAAGTCGCCATGGACCAGCGCCCGGCCGCCGGTCTTCGGCCGATTGTCGGCAAGCCAGGCCATGCCAAATTCAATGCCCGGATTGGCGATCCCAAGCGCCTCGATGATGTCGCGAAAGAGCGTAAGCTGTTGATCGATGCACTGCTCCGGCAAGAGGTCCCTTGCCGCCGTCTTGGCGTGATTGAGATCGGCGCGAAATTTGGCGATTTCAGGCGGCAGATGACGGCATGCGCGCCTGTAGTCCGGATCGTCGAGGATGCGATGGGGCATTGGTGCGCCGGGCAGCAGATCCATGACAAAACCGCGCCCCAATCCGTCTTCCGGCTCCAGGACCAAGCGAACGGGCGGCACCGGCAGCCCCGCCTTTTCAAGCGCGATCAGAAGATTGCCCTCAACATCGCGCGCCGGCGCGAATTTCGCCATCAATGCCGTCGCTTCCAGATGCGGATCATCGGACGGCGGCCGGCGCAGGATCATTGGCCGCGATGACGATGCCTGTAGCCCGGATAGCTCAAACGCCCAGGATTCGCAGCTCGCGCCCGCCGACAGGCGCTTCAAATTGGCGATCTCCACCCGATCGCCGGTCGTTCGCTTGAATGCGCCACGCAGTTTTTCGGCGATAACCTCCGTCATGGCGGATCGATGCTGACGACATTGTTGGGCGCATAAGGCGCCGCCGAGGTCAGTCCGCCATCGACCACCAGGGCATGACCGTTGACATAATCGGCGGCATCGCTCGCCAGAAACAGAACCGTACCGGCGATGTCCTGCGGAATGCCCGGCCGCCGTGCCGGATTGAGTTGCCCCAGCTTGTGGCCATGACCTTTGGCACGGGCGCGATCGAACGCGAATTGGGTCATTCCGGTCTCGATGAAGCCGGGGCAGACCGCATTGACCCGGACGCCGGTCCCGGCAAATTCCTGGGCCGCCGACTGGGCGATGCTGATCACGCCGGCCTTGGTCGCCGAGTAGACCAGCGGGCCCGTATTGGCCTTCAGGCCGGCAACCGACGCGGTGAGGATGATTGCGCCGCCGCCGCGCCGGGCGATCGCCGGACCGGCATGTTTGACCGCCAGGATCGGACCGATCAGGTTGACGCGGATAACCCGCTCTATTTCATCGACCCCGACCCGGTCGATCGCCTGCAGCGATCCGGAGATGCCGGCATTGGCAAAGAAAATATCCAGGCCGCCGACCCAATCCTGTGCGGCCGCCACCAGGGCGGTCACATCCGCATCCGACGCGGCATCGGCGACGACGGAACGCGTGGTGCCGCTCATGCAACAGGCGGCGGTTTCCTCCAGGCCGTCCCCGTCGACGTCGGCAGCAATGACCTGGGCTCCAGCCCCGGCAAGGGCGATGGCGGTCTGTCGCCCGATCCCGCTCGCCGCGCCGGTGATGCAAACGCTTTTGCCTTCGAAATCAAACATCCACCAGTCCCTCAAAATATGACCATCTCCACCGGTCTTAGCAGACTAAGCCGGGTCTGGGGAGGCGCGACTTCGGGGCAAATCCGGGCCGGATTGCCAGTATTTCGCACATTTGGGGAGTGTGGAGGCCGCAACGCGGCAGTTGCGCCCATGCGGCACCCGCGTTATGGCAGGAGCGCGGACGTTGCAGCGTCACGATGGTGTCGCAGCACGCCCAGGACCGGGGTCAATCTCCACCGAGGGAGTGGATGGGTGCAATCACACTGGGCGATCGGCTTGATGACGGGGACCGTGCTCGACGGCATGATCGACGTGGCCATGATCCGCACCGACGGTGAGGATGTGCACGAATTCGGCCCCTATGCCCTTTATCCTTACTCCGTGAGTGTGCGTGCCACCTTGACGAAAACCATCGAAGCGGCGCTCCGGTGGCGCTTTGAAGGCTCGGAGCCGGCCATATTCCGCAAAGCGGAGGCCGCGCTCACGGATGCCCAATCGGGCGCCGTGTTACAGTTTTTGGCGGCCAATGATTTGTCCGCCAACGACGTGGCGGTGGTCGGGTTTCACGGCCAGACCGTGATGCATGCGGCGCCGGAAAACGGCCGGCGGGGACGGACCAGGCAATTGGGTGACGGCCGGCGGATGGCGGACCGGTTGGGAATTGATGTGGTCTATGATTTTCGCAGTGCGGATGTGGCGGCCGGCGGGCAGGGGGCGCCCCTCTCGGCGGTCTATCACAAGGCGCTCATGCGGCGCATCGGTGCGGGGCCGGAGACAGCGATCCTCAATCTAGGCGGTGTCGGCAATATCACCTGGTGCGACGGTGACCAGATGATTGCTTTTGACACCGGTCCGGCAAACGGACCGCTCAATGATTGGATCCGGGCCCATGGCGCAGGCGAAATCGACGAAGACGGCCGGATCGCGGCCTCTGGCAGGGTCGATGAGGCGCGTCTGACGGCGCTGCTCGATCATCCTTATTTCACCGCCGCCTATCCGAAGAGCCTCGACCGGTACGATTTCCGCGCATCCATGGCCGATGGTCTTCAACTGGCCGACGGTGCGGCCACTTTGACCGCGTTCACCGCTGGCGCGGTTGGTAAGGCACTTGACTTGCTGCCGCGCCGTCCGACCCGATTGGTTGTGTGCGGCGGCGGGCGGAAAAATCCTGTCATCATGGCTGAATTGGCAAACAGAACGGGGGCGAAGCCGGTTTTGGCGGACGCGTTGGGCTTGCGCGGCGATGCCTTGGAAGCGGAATGTTTCGCCTATCTGGCGGTCCGTGCGTTGCGCGGCTTGCCTATCAGCTATCCGATGACGACCGGTGTGGCCTCGCCGATGACCGGCGGTGTCGTTGCCGAAGCCGGCCATGTCGCCTGATAAGTCGTCTGACCGGCGTCGAAATACCCGGCTCAGGCGATAAAGATTGCCCAGAATATGCCGAACAACAGCAGGAACGCGCCCAAAAGCACGCTCACATACCGCAACAGCAGGACGGTCATCGGTGTCGCAAGCTCGATCGGCTGGTCCTCGCCAAAGGGTTCAGCTTCATCCACAACCACCGGCTCGCCGGGGCCGGCGGGCTCGTCCGGAAGCTTGGATTCCTTATCGGTATCGTTTTCGACAATCCCCATGGTCACACCAGTTAGCACGGCTTCGCGGCCAGTTGAATTGTAAATTCGAACCGACGGTATTGTCCTCCCGGTTTTCCTCGCATCCGATCGCTGCTACAGAACCGACCTAAGCGTATATGAAACGGTGGCCCGATCCGTGACCTATCCCTACGACACAGCCCTGCGCGACCGCATGACGGTCAATCTTGCCGGTTTCACGGTCGATACGATCGAGGATCCGGCCCTGCTCCATGCGGCCGTGTGTCTGGTGGTCGTCGACAGCGATGTCGACGCGGGAGCATCCGTGCTGCTGACCCTGCGGCCGGAAAAGATCAAACGGCACAGCAATCAGTTCGCGCTGCCGGGCGGCCTCATCGATGACGGCGAAACCGAAGACCAGGCGGCCCTGAGGGAATTGCATGAGGAACTCGGGCTCGATCTCGATCGGGCGGCGATCATCGGCCGGCTTGACGATTATCCGACCCGGTCGGGCTATCGCATCAGCCCGATCGTGCTTTGGGGCGGGGATATCGGCGATTTGGTGCCGGACCCGAACGAAGTGGCCGGGGTTTTCCGCATACCCATTGCGGAACTCGACAGCCCGGATATCCCGATCCTCAATCAGATGCCCGGCGCCGAGCATCCGGTGCTCTCTGCCCACATCCCGACGGTGGGAGGCCGGGTCTACGCGCCGACGGCGGCCATCCTCTATCAGTTCCGCGAGGTGGCCGTGCGCGGCACCGGCACACGGGTCGCTCATTTCGACCAGCCGGCATTCGCATGGCGGTGAGGGCTGTATCACTCCGGTGCGACTACACCGAAGGCCCGTCGCTCGGTAACTGCATCCACCGGGCATGCGATGCGGCGGTCCGGATCCGGTAAAGTATGTCTTGGTCGCAATTCAAATATCAATGGCGAAGCATCCGCGACAGGGCATCGATAACATTGCGGATTTCGTCATCGGCCAATCGATAATAGACCACCTTGCCGGCACGACGCTTGATCACCAGATTTTCCGACCGCAGGCGGGCGAGTTGCTGCGAGACATTGGGCTGACGCAAGGCCAACAAATGCTCAAGCTCGGTCACGGTCTTTTCACCGCCGCACAGGATACACAGGATCAACAGCCGGTTTTCGTGGGAAATCGCCTTCAGCAGGGAACTGGCGGCATTGGCCTGTTGGGCCACGAGGCCAAGATCTGCAGAGATGTTCAAGTGAGCATGGTTATCCATGATCATGAGCCGCACCTGTTCATAAATAGCCGCCGGTCACTCGCGTAAAGGTGACCGTTATGTCATCGCTTCGTCTTGTATGTAGTTGGCGTGCGAAATTCGGCAATCAAATGCTTTTTATTTGACCATAGTCATGGCACGGAGGCCGCTTAGGTGGCGAAAGAAAGTCAGTCTGGAGACGGATTTCGATGGACGTAACCTGGGGCGGGGCGCTGCTCGCCGGTATCATTTCCTTTGTCTCGCCCTGCGTGTTACCGCTGGTGCCACCATATTTGGCCTACATGGCCGGCGTTTCCATGGACGAATTGACCGGCACAGCCGATCAAAACAGCGCCGCCATGCGCGTGTTCCGCTCTGCCGTGGCGTTCGTTCTGGGCTTTTCCACCGTGTTCGTGATCCTGGGCGCCGGCGCCTCGGCGATCGGCCAGACCGTGGCGAGCTACAGCCATATCCTGGCCTATGTGGCCGGTGTCGTGATTATTGTCATGGGCCTGCATTTTCTTGGCATATTCCGCATCGGTTTCCTTTACCGGGAGGCACGGGTTCAGGTGGACAGCCAGCCGGCCGGGCTCCTGGGCGCCTATGTCATGGGGCTTGCCTTCGCCTTCGGATGGACGCCGTGTATCGGACCGGTTCTGGCGGCGATCCTCGCCGTGGCCGGCACCGAGGACACCGTATCGCGCGGCGCGGCCTTGCTTGCGGTCTATTCAGCCGGTCTCGGTATCCCGTTCCTGGCGGCCGCGCTGTTTGCCGGACCGTTCATGGGGTTCATGGCCCGCTTCAAACGGCATATGGGTACCGTGGAGAAGGCGATGGGCGTGCTCCTTGTGGTTACCGGTATCATGTTCCTGACCGGCCAGATGACGGTGCTCGGCTTCTGGCTTCTGGAACTGTTCCCGAATCTGGCGACGATTGGATGATACCTACTTTGCGACGGCCGGCGCCGCGTCGGTGCGGCGATAGACCAGGACCCAGACCAGGGCCACGATCTGCAATCCGGCGAGCACCATGAATATGCGGTCATAGGCGGCATCGCGGGTCAAGCCTGCGGCCGTCAGGGCATCCAAAGCCTCCCCGATCAGCCATTGCGTGGCGAAGGCGGCGATGAACACCATAAAGTTCATCGCCGTGTTGACCCGACCGATTACCCGGGACGAGAAGACCTGCGCGAGGGCGGCGAAACAGACGACCCCGGTCGATCCGGTAAATGCATAGGCGAACCAGGCATAAGGTCCCAGTTCGGGCGGCACGTAGATCAACACGAAATGGACAATCAGAAAGATGATGCCGCCGACAATCGCCACGGAAAGGACGTGATGGCCGCGGCGGGCGACATAGGTTCCAAGATAGCCGAAACCGAGAAATCCTGCGGTCAGGAAAGCGGCCATCCATGACAGGACGGAAGCGGCGTCCGATGAGGTCAGTCCACCCACTTCCTGCAGCCACGGACCCGCCCATAAGGTGTGCACGCCCATGGCAGTGGCCTGGCACAATACGCATAAAGGGGCGATACGCAAAAAGGCGGGGCTCGTGACGATGACCCTCAGGCCCGCGAACAATTCACCATATGTGATCGACGAGCGCGCCTCGCCGCGTCTGGGAACGATGAAGAATATCGCCGCCGAGACGGCGACGCACAAGGAAGCCAGAATCAGGAACAATGGGCGCCAGCCAGCGATCTCGATGGTCATTTCGACGGGAACGCCGCCGGCGAGGGCGCCCAATCCGCCGACGGCCATATGAGCGCCGTTGACCAGGGAGAGCTGGTCGGTCGGAAACCATTCGCTATAGGCTTTCAGGGCGGCCATCAGGCAGGAGGCCACGCCGAGGCCGATAAGTGCCCGCCCGACAATCAGTCCGCCGACGCCCTGCGCGGCGGCGAACATGGCGGCGCCGCCGGCGGCCACGAGCAACAATATGGCTTCCACGCGACGTGGACCAAAGCGATCGAGAAAGATGCCGATCGGGATTTGCGCGGAGGCAAAGGCCAGGAAATAGACGCTGGTCAACAGGCCGAGATCGCCGGAACTGAGGTCCAGTTCGGCGGCCAGTCTCGGACCGGCGACCGCGTTCACCACGCGAAACAGGTAACTCATGAAATAGCCGAGCGCGAAGGGAACGAAGAGCCGGGCAATCAACATCGGTTTAGACCTTTGCTTTCTTAACCGCGCGGCCGGTCATTGACCGCGGCCTTAACGGTGTTCCTCTTGCCGAAGGGACGGCTATTCGGCAGCCTGGCTTTCGACCGTCGACTTGCGGCGCCGGATCGCCCGTATCGGCAAGGTTGCCAGGATGACACCGCCCAAAACCAGGAGACAACCGGCAATATGATAACCATGCAGGCGTTCGCCCAACAAAACCATTGCCAGCACGACGCCATAGACCGGTAGCAGATACATGAAGATGGCGGTCACCGACGGGCCGACGGTCTTGACGCCATATTGATACGTTCCGAAAGCGAGCACGGAAGAGAACACGACAATCAGCGCCACCGAACGCCATGCTGTCCACGATGTCGGGAAATCGTTCACCAGAATGGATTCCCAAATCATGAACGGTGCCAGGCTGACGGCGCCGGCAATGGCAATCGCGGCGAGCAGGGCCAGGAATGGGATTGCCGAGAAAACCTGCCGCTTCAAGATAACCGAATAGACGGCCCAGCAGGCGGCCGTGAACGCGAAGATGAGGTCGCCCCAATTGAATTGCAGCGCCAATAACATCGTCAAGCTACCCTTGACGACGATCACCGTGACGCCGATCAGGGCGAGCGGAATGCCGATCGCCTCGCGCATCGCGATCGGCCGACCGCGAAACAGGGCTTCCAGCAGGATCACCAGTACCGGGGTGGACGTGTAGATCAGCGCTCCGTTTGTCGCGCTGGTCTCCTTCAGGGCCAGATAGACCAGGGCGCCGCAAATCCACATGCCCAACAGGCCGAGCGTGCCGATCGTTTGCCAATGCCGCAAGAATAGGCGCCAATGATCGCGCAGGCCGGACCAGGCGAGCGGTAGCAGCGCCAGGCTGGTCAGGGACCAGCGCAGGAATGCCAGGGTCCAAGGTTCGATTTCGGCGACCGCCGCACGGCCGAACACGATATTGGTGGAAAAAAAGAGCGGCATGAAAACCAACACCACATAAGCGCGCATCTGGGTATTGGTCATGGACGCCATCGATACCAGTAAAACATGGGCGGTTTGCCCGCCCGATCAGTGCGGTTCGGTCATTTGTTGATCAATGGATAACCGGGGCAGGGCGATTGCGCAATCGCCGCCAACGCGGAGATGCTCCGCGATTACCGCATAACGAGTATCCTGCCGGTATGGATCGTCGGTTTGCAGGCATCGCCGGCAATCATGATCGCCGCGCAGATAGTGGCCGCTTCCGCGGCATTTTCATAAGGGCCGACAACCAGCCGAACCGCCGGCTTTCCGTCTTTTTCGCCGACACGGATAAGTGGGTCGAGGCCGTCGAAAATCTCCGGGTGGCGCGCGCGCAGGCGCATATAGACCGCCGTTGCATCACCTTCGTTGGCGTGCTGCCCCAAATCCAGAGCAAAACGGGTCTTCGGCGCCGTGGTCATGACCGGTGGGTCAGCGGCGGCCGGCTTGCCGGTCTCGAACGTGTTCGTCCGATCATCGAACCGGCTGGGATCGAACGGCAACTTCTCGACATGCACGACCGGATTGTCGCCGATCCGGCTCTTCTTCAGCGGACGATCGACCTCGCCCATCGGATTGATCGATCCGGTTACATCGTTGAGGGAGGCTTCCGAGGTTGCGATCCGTCGGGTCAGCGTGTCATATTGTTCTTGTAATTTATCAGTTTTTCTACGTAGAGTAATGATTTCCTTGCGTAAAAGATCAATGTCTGTTTCGAATTTCAGATCCGGCGTCCTCGTCTGTACCACCGCGCCCACAGGGGCCTGATCCGGCATTGTCGATGGTTTTGTGATTGATCCGGTAATCGTGGTCCGATCCGTCCAAAGTTCCGCAATGTCGAAGAGGGGTAACCGGCCGGCGCCGACGAAGCGCCAGGAGGCGACCGCGGTGATCACGCACAATATGGTTGCGATGCCCCAGCCGGCGAGTACGAAACCATCGCGCCGCTCCAGGTGATCTTCATCGAATTGCCGGATTTCGCGCATTATTGGGCGCCGCATCGATGGCTCCACCGTTTTCGAGAACGATTCGTCTCCACGCGATACTATCAAAAGCCAGTGTTAATATGAT
This sequence comes from Rhodobiaceae bacterium, assembly GCA_965224185.1. Taxonomy (GTDB): domain Bacteria; phylum Pseudomonadota; class Alphaproteobacteria; order Rhizobiales. The sequence goes on from OZ245042.1 coordinate 5,244,199, forward strand.
TCGTACATTTTTCTGTCTAATTCCTTTCCACCGAAAAATGATCGGAGAGACCAGAACGTGAGACGTTGCCTGACAATCATCCTGGCGGCCGGCGACGGGACGCGGATGAAATCGAGAATGGCCAAGGTATTGCACCCGATCGCCGGATTGCCGATGGTCGCCCATGTGATTGGAACGGCCGTTGCCGGCGGCGCCGATCGGGTGGCCGTCGTGGTCGCACCGAAAGCCGAGGCCGTCCGCGCTCTGGTCGCCGCCCGTCATCCCGATGCCACGCTGCACGTGCAGGAACGGCGATTGGGCACCGCGCATGCGGTCCGCGCCGCAGAAGGCGCCTGGGCGGAACCGGTCGATGACGTCATCGTCCTGTTCGGCGACACACCACTGGTAACGCCGGAAACTCTTGCCGATGTGCGACAGAGCCTGGCCGGCGGCGCGGGAGTGGTCGTGGTCGGCTTCCGGCCCCGGGATCCAACCGGCTACGGCCGCCTGATCGAGCAGGACGGCGCCCTGATCGCCATACGAGAGCACAAGGATGCCAGCGAAGCGGAGCGGGCGGTCGATTTTTGCAATTCCGGGATCATGGGAATTGCCGGGATGCATCTGCAAGCCATTCTGGATGCGATCGGATCGGAGAATGTCCAAGGTGAATATTATCTCACCGACGCGGTGGAAGTCGCCAACAGGGCCGGGCTAAAAGTCGTCGGCCGGGAGGCGAGCGCCGAAGAGGTCATGGGCATCAATGACCGGATGCAGTTGGCGGCTTGCGAGGCAGTGTTCCAGGTCCGCGCGCGAGACCGCCTGATGCGCGGTGGTGTTACCATGGTGGCACCGGAGACGGTCTTCGTCAGCCATGACACGGAAATCGGTTCCGATGTGACCATCGAGCCGAATGTGTGGATCGGCCCGGGCGTAAAAATCGAAGACGGCGCCACGATCCGCTTCAATTCCCATCTGGAGGGCGCGTCGGTCGGGGCGGATGCCATCATCGGCCCGTTTGCCAGATTGCGTCCGGGAGCCCGAATTGACGCCGGCGCGCGGGTCGGCAATTTCGTGGAAATCAAGAACGCCAGGATAGAAAAGGGCGCCAAGGTCAACCACCTGACCTATATCGGTGATGCGCGCATCGGGGCCGGCGCCAATATCGGGGCAGGAACGATCACCTGCAATTATGACGGGTTCAACAAGTTCCACACCGACATTGGAAACGGCGCCTTTATCGGCTCCAATTCAGCGTTGGTGGCGCCGGTCGCAATCGGCGACGGCGCCTATATTGCGTCCGGATCCGTGATTACCGATGACGTCGCGGAAAACGCGCTCGCGATCGGCCGCGGGCGGCAGGTGGAAAAACCCGGCTGGGCGGAAAATTTGCGAAAAATTAAGGCCGATCAGAAACCGGATTGAAGGGACTTTCCCGTAGTCTCGGCCGAATTGTACCAACGGCAGTGGATAATAACCCATTTGACCGGGATTGATTTGCTTTGTGAGGGTTATGCGGTTCGCGCCGTGGTGCTGCGCGTACCATAAGCGGAGCGCATGGCGCTCACAAAGCAAAGCAACCCGGCCTTCGGTGGGCCAGATCGGCCCGTCGGACGGTGTTGCGCCGCTTGCCCGATGCGCCGGCATCGCGCTGCACGACGCGCCTTGCCGACGAACCGATCTGACCCATCAAATGGGTTATTATCCACTGCCGTTGGTATCATTGTCACAATCCGCAACAGACTTTGATTTCCGGGCGGACGTTTGAACCGCTACAGGACGGGCGGGCTGTGACCGTAATATCGGCCTGGTGACGTTTCATTCATCGACACCGGCATGAGAAGGGAGAGGGTATCTTATGTGCGGGATCGTCGGCATTCTCGGCAGCCAGCCGGTAGCGCCCCTGTTGGTGGATGCGCTGAAACGGCTTGAATATCGCGGCTACGATTCGGCCGGTGTCGCCACCCTGGAGGAAGGCGCCCTGACCCGCCGACGGGCACCGGGCAAGCTAGTCAATCTGGAAACCAAGCTGGAAAAGAGCCCGCTCTCCGGGCGCACCGGTATCGGCCATACCCGATGGGCCACCCATGGCGCGCCGACGGAGACCAATGCCCATCCTCATGCCACGGACAAGGTGGCCGTCGTCCATAACGGCATCATCGAAAATTTCCGCGAATTGCGCGAAGAATTGACGGCTGCAGGAGCGCGGTTCAAAACTGAGACCGACACGGAGGTCGTTGCGCATCTTGTAACCGCGGAAATCAATAACGGTGCCGACCCCGTCGATGCGGTGAAGAATGCCTTGAACCGGCTCGATGGCGCCTTCGCCCTGGCCATTTTGTTTTCAGACGAACAGGACTTGATGGTCGCCGCAAGACGCGGATCGCCGCTGGCTATCGGCCATGGCGACGGCGAGACTTATCTCGGCTCCGATGCCATTGCGCTGTCGCCGTTCACCAACAAGATCACCTATCTGGAGGATGGCGACTGGGCGGTGCTGACCCGCTCGGCGGTCACGATCTTCGACGAGACCGGAACGCAGGTGCGCCGGCCGACAAAGTTTTCGGTCGCCTCGGCCCTGATGGTCGACAAGGGCAATCACCGCCATTTCATGGCCAAGGAAATCCATGAGCAGCCGGAGGTGATTGGCCACACGCTTGCCCATTATCTGGATCTGGTCAAGGGAACGGCCCGCCTTCAGTCGGATTTGCCGTTTGATTTCAACGATCTCAGCCGGGTATCGATCGCCGCCTGCGGCACCGCCTATCTGGCGGGATTGGTCGCAAAATATTGGTTTGAGCGTTATGCGCGGCTGCCGGTGGATATCGATATCGCCTCCGAGTTCCGCTATCGGGAGATGCCCCTTGAGCCGGGGGGATTGTCGATCTTTATCTCCCAATCGGGCGAAACCGCCGATACGCTTGCAAGCCTGCACTATTGCCGCGAGGCGGGCCAGCACATCGCCTCTATCGTCAATGTGCAGGAATCGACGATCGCGCGGGAATCCGACGTGATCTTTCCGACCCTTGCCGGCCCTGAAATCGGCGTTGCCTCCACCAAGGCGTTCACATGCCAATTGTCGGTCCTGTGCTCCCTGGCGATCGCCGCCGGGCGGGCGCGCGGGCTCATCGACGACGCGATGGAGCAGGATCTGGTCAAGGCGCTTTCGGACGTGCCGAAGCTTACCGTCAAGGCGCTGCGCCTGGAGCCGCAGATCGAGCACCTGTCGAAGCAGCTTTCCCACGCCAATGACGTACTCTATCTGGGCCGCGGCACCAATTTCCCGTTGGCCATGGAAGGGGCGCTGAAGCTGAAGGAAATTTCCTATATTCACGCCGAAGGCTATGCGGCCGGCGAATTGAAGCACGGCCCGATCGCCCTGATCGACGAAGACATGCCGGTCATCGTCATCGCGCCCTATGACGGCATATTCGAAAAGACCGTTTCGAACATGCAGGAAGTCGCCGCGCGGGGCGGTCGGATTATCCTGATGACCGATGCCCGCGGTGCCGAGGAAGCCGCGATCGACGCGGTCGAAACCATCGTATTGCCGGACATGCCGCCGCTGATCGCGCCCATGGTCTATGCCATTCCGGTGCAATTGCTGGCCTATCATACGGCCGTCTTCATGGGCACCGATGTCGACCAGCCGCGCAACCTGGCGAAATCGGTCACTGTTGAGTGATGGACTTGGCGCTACTTGGCCGCGACACTACATAGGCCGCGCAGCCGAGAAGAATGACGGCTACGATTATGGTCAATGTCCAGGATGGTTGTTGGCTGAAGACGTAATATATGAAACCGGCGGTCATGCCTGCCACGGCCAGGAATTTGGCGCGCAGGGGAATGACCCGATCGGTGCGCCAATTGTGGATCAAGGGACCGAACGTATTGTGGTTGAGCAGATAGGCCTCCATGCGCGGCGACGAGCGGGCGAAAAAGGCGGCGGCTGCGATCAGGAATATGGTGGTCGGCAGCAAGGGCAGGAAGGCGCCGACAACACCGATGCCGAGGAACAGAAATCCCAGCGCAAGGAACATATAGCGTTGCATGCCGACCAATCCGGTCCCTTTGCAGCGTTTAGGAAGACGGGCGAACGGCAATATCCGGCAGGTTCATCCGTCGGTCACGCCCGTCCATAGAATAATCGTATTGGGGCGGCAATGTTGATATGGTGCGGCACGGTGTGTTCACCAGATTTTTAAAAAACCGGATATTGAATGCAGTACCAAACCGCTCAGGGTTCGGATCGCGGCGTTAAGACAGGCAAGACATGACGGGTAAAGCCGGGCACGAGGATGCCCATTCACAGGAAGGCCATCACAAGCGTACCGGCGCAATGGCCCGGCTGCGCAACTACTTTCTGACCGGCCTCGTTATCGCCGGCCCGATCGGCATCACCATCTATCTGACCTGGACGATTATCGAATGGGTCGACGATTGGGTCAAACCACTGATCCCGACGGCCTATAATCCCGACACGTATCTGCCGATCGCGGTTCCGGGTATCGGCCTGCTCGTCGCCCTTTTCGGATTGACGACGCTCGGCTTTCTGGCCGCGGGCATATTGGGCAGCACGTTGGTTTCCTATGGACAATCCCTGCTCGACCGTACGCCGGTCGTGCGCAATCTTTATCGCGGCCTGAAACAAATCTTCGAGACGGTGCTCGATCAGCGGGGGCAGTCGTTTCAAAAAGTCGGCATCGTTGAATATCCGCGGCGCGGCCTGTGGGCCATTGTATTCCTGGCGACCGAAACCAAGGGCGAAGTGGATGCCAAACTGCCCTTGGAAGACAATGGAACGACCGCCGTCTTCCTGCCGACGACGCCCAATCCGACCTCCGGATTTCTTCTGTTCGTGCCGAAAGAGGATATTATCGAACTCGACATGAGCGTCGAGGATGCCGCAAAGCTGGTGATTTCCGCCGGACTGGTGGCGCCGGAATATCTGCCGGACGCGGAGGAACCCATCATCATCACCAATCCGCCGGCCGTCGAGGCGCGGCCGAAGGAAACGGTTTCTGCCGGCGAATAAGGCCGGCTATGCCGCGCGTGGCCAGACCAACGGGAATTCGGGAACGTCGAGTTCGTCACCGTCTTGCAGCGTCAGGCCGGGGAAGGGCGGCGAGGTGGCGCCGCCGCGATCGGCAAAGCGACAATCATCGCCCATCCAGCGAAAGGCGATCGCCGCGCGGCGGTTGCCCGACGGATTGGCCGGCGCGCCGTGGATGGTGCGGAAATTAAAAGCGATGGCGTCGCCCGGCTCCGTTTGCCATCCCGCAATGCGAAAGTCGTCGCGCGCGGCGTCGATATCCGGCATGGTATCCCAGTCTCTGCTGTCATTGACCGGTTTGCCGGAAAAAAACATCGGCTCATACATTTTGCCCCATTTGTGGGAGCCGGCCACATATTCGACCGCGATGTCCCGGGGAACCGGATCAAGCGGAATCCACAAGGAACAGGTCTGCGCGCCCTCGATGCAATAATAGGGCATGTCCTGATGCCAGGGTGTCGGCACCGCGTTGCCCGCCTCCTTCAGCACCACATGTTCGTGGAAAAAGCGCACCGTGTCGGAGCCCATCAATTGCGCCACATAACCGGCCGCCGGCGAACTGCGAATAAAGGTGCTGTATTCGGGGATGCGATCCCAATTGCAATAATCATTGAAAAACACTGTCTCGCCATCGCCCTTGTGATAGCGGGCCGTGGGCGCCGGTTCTTCCAGGTTGCGGGCAAGTCCGGCGGCAAGCACGTCGACCCAGTCGGCAAACACGCCCTTCAGAAGGATGGCGCCATCACGCTGGAATTCGTCGACGATCGCTTGCGGCAAGGGAGTAACGGTCATGGCGGCGCTCCGGACAATCAGGGGATTTGGGACACAATAGGCACATTGGCCAATCACAGCCATAGGCTTTGTGCACTAAGACAAATCGGACAATGCTCTAATGAAGGACACAGTCTATTTGTCGGCGTCATTCCGTGCGCGCTGCAGCATGAAATGCTGCTGCGCAGACACGGAATCCAAAAGCGGGCCAAATCGCTGCACCTGGGATCCCGTGTCTGCAGCGCATCACTACGTGCTGCGCAGCGCACGGGATGACGTCATATGGTGTTCGTCAGTAGGACCTTATCTTTCCCCAGCCGCATAGGCGCATTACGCTGCTCCGCCTTTAGCAGCCGAACCGCCGCATAGGCGCATTACGCTACCCCGCGTTCAGCAGCCGGACCGCCGCATAGGCGCATTACGCTACCCCGCTTTCAGCAGCCGAACCGCCTCGTCGCGGCCGAACAGATAGAGCAGGAATCGCAAGGCCTGGCCGCGCTCCGTTTCCAGATGCGGATCCTGATTGATGATCAGCCGGGCATCGTCCCGGGCGGCCTGCATCAGGTCGGCGTGGTGCTCGATCAGCGTGATGGCGAAGCCCGGCGTGCCGCTTTGCCGGCTGCCCAATACCTCGCCCTCGCCACGCAATTGCAGGTCGCGCTCGGCAATTTCGAACCCGTCCTCAGTCTCGCGCAACGTTTCCAGGCGGGCGCGGGCGGTGTTCGTCAATGGCGGTTTGTAAAGCAGCACGCAGGTTGACGGGTCCGATCCGCGCCCGACGCGGCCGCGCAATTGGTGCAATTGCGCCAACCCAAAGCGTTCGGCATGTTCAATCACCATGATCGTCGCGTCGGGTATATCGACGCCGACCTCGATGACGGTAGTGGAGACCAGGAGCCGCGTTTCACCGGACTGAAAGGCGGCCATGGCGGCATCCTTCTCCGCCGAGCCCATGCGGCCGTGAATGAGACCGACTGCCGCGCCGAATTGCCGCTTCAGGGCACCATAGCGGTCTTCGGCCGCCGTCAGATCGCTCTGCTCCGATTCCTCCACCAGCGGGCACACCCAATAGGTCTTGGCGCCGCCGGCCATCGCCTTGCCGATCCGGTCGGTGACTTCGTGCAATCTGCCATGGGGAACGGCAATGGTCTGTACCGGCTGGCGTCCGGCCGGCTTTTCCGTCAGCTTCGACACATCCATATCGCCGAAATGGGCGAGCACCAGGGTGCGCGGGATCGGCGTTGCCGTCATGACCAACACATCGGTTCCGCTACCCTTGCCGGTCAGGGCAAGGCGCTGGTGCACGCCGAAACGGTGCTGCTCGTCGATCACCACCAGGCCGAGATCGGCGAAATCGACGCCGGTTTGAAACAGGGCATGGGTTCCGATCAGGATATGGACGCTGCCGGCGGCGATTCCCTCCAGCACCCAGCGTTTGTGGGCCGTGGTATCGCGACCAGTAAGGATGGCGACCGACAGACCCGCGGCCTCGGCAAGCGGCGTGATCGTCGCATAATGCTGGCGTGCCAGGATCTCCGTTGGCGCCATCAGCGCCGACTGGGCGCCGGCTTCGGCCATATCGGCCATGGCGCAGAGCGCGACCACCGTCTTGCCGGAGCCCACATCCCCCTGCAACAGACGCAACATACGGATGGGCGCGGCGAGATCGGCCTGTATTTCCGACAATGTTTGTTCCTGGCTGGCGGTCAGGCTGAAGGGCAGGGCGCTCAATATGGTTTGCCGGGTTGCCCCGGTGAATTTCCGGGCGATGCCCTTTGTCCGGTGCATGTGCTGGCGCATCAGGGCGAGCGCCAATTGGCTCGCCAGCAATTCATCATAGGCAAGGCGCCGGCGCGGCGGCGCCTTCGGATCGACGTCGGCGGGATCCTCCGGCCGATGCAGGCGTGTCAGGCTTGATCGAAAGTTGCCAAATTGGCTTTTCTGAAGCCAGGCCTGGTCCTGCCATTCCGGCAATTCGGGCAGACGATTCAACGCTTCGCCGATAGCCCGGGCCAGAACCTTGCCGGATAATCCACCGGTCAGTCCGTAGACCGGCTCGATGAGCGGCAGTGCCTGAAAGCCCTCCGCATCGACCATATGATCGGGATGCACCATCTGAGCGCGCCCCTGAAACCGTTCCAGGCGGCCGCTCACATAACGGACCTCGCCGACCGGCAGTGCCTTTTGCAGCCAGTCCTGGCGGGAGTGGAAGAACACTAATTCGATGTCGCCGGTCTCGTCATGGGCGAGGACGCGATAGGGTGCGCGCCCTTGCGGCGGCGCCGGCCTGTGACGGTCGATGGTCAGCACCAAAGTAACGATCGCTCCCTCAACCGCATGGGCGACGCCCGGTTGCTGGCGGCGATCGATGAGGCCGACCGGCAGATGCAGAAGCAGATCGAGGATGGTCGCCCCGCGATCGACCCGTCCGGGGGCGAGAAGCCGGGTCAGCAGCTTTTCCAGTTTCGGCCCGATGCCGGGTAAATCTGATACGGACGCGAAGAGGGGATCGATCTGGTAGGGGCGCATCGGATTGGCATGGCGCAACAGAAGGGCGAAATCAACCGGTTGCGGTAATTATCGGACTATGAATCGACCGGTGATCGCCGTTATACAGACGCCGCATAACGACTATCAATTGTGAGAGTGGCGATGACCGGAACCCAGCGATCAAGTGACGGATTGGATGTGCGGCGCCGTCGCCTGCTTTACCGGGCCTGGCACCGTGGCACCCGCGAGCTGGACCTCTTACTCGGCCGTTTTGTGGACGTCCATATCGCCGATCTCGACGACCAGGCGCTGGACGATCTGGAAACGCTCATGGCTGCGCCTGAACCGCAGCTCTATGGCTGGCTGACGGGCCAGATTGACGTGCCGGAAAATTATGATACGGCGCTTTTGAACGCCATCCGCTCATTTTACGGTGTTGATGGCGACACGGCAGGACTGAAAAGGTAGCCCCGGTGATCCCGTTCGATCGGCTCTTTAGGAATACGGACGCACCGGCGACGCTGGCCGGAATGCCTGATGGCGCCGAGGCGTTGGTACTTGCCGATTGTTTGGCGGTATTGGCCCGCGCGGAGGAGCCCGGGTTGTGCGTCGTCGTTCGCGACGGCCAGCGTCTGCAGCAATTTGAACGGGCGCTCAAGGTCTTCGCGCCCGAAGCCGATGTGGTCTCTGTTCCGGCCTGGGACTGCCTGCCTTACGACCGGGTGTCGCCCAATCCGGTGATTGCCGCCCGGCGGATGGTGGCACTCGCTACCTTAGCATCCGGACCACCGGCCAAGCCGCGCATTGTGCTGGTACCTGTCAACGCGGCCATTCAACGGGTCCCCGTACGGAACTTGATCGCATCAGATAGCCGTCAGGTCGCGCCCGGTAATCAACTACCAATGAATGACCTGACGGACTGGCTCTCGACGAACGGTTTCGAGCGGGTCGACACGGTGCGCGATCGCGGTGAGTTCGCGGTGCGGGGCGGTATTATCGACCTGTTCTCACCGGGCGCCGGGGCCCCGGTGCGGCTCGACTTTTTTGGCGATACCTTGGAATCGATCCGCGCCTTCGATACGGACAGCCAGCGCACCACGGGCCAGTTGCGCGACCTGACCCTGGTACCGATGAGCGAGGTGGTGCTGACGGATGCCAGCGTCAGCCGCTTTCGCCAGGCCTATGTGGCCGCGTTCGGCGCCGCAGACCGCGACGACGTACTCTATCAATCGATCAGTCAGGGACGCCGGCATGCGGGCCTGGAACATTGGCTGCCGATGTTTCACGAGCAACTGGACACCGTCTTCGATTATGTGGGCGAAATGCCGATCATCCTTGACCACCTGGTGGAGGAGGCGGTTTCGGAGCGGCTTGACCAGATCGCCGATCATTACAGGGCCCGCCGCAAGGCGCTGGACGAGGAGAAGGTGGCCGGCGCCGTTCCCTATCGTCCGATCGCGCCGGATACGCTCTATCTGACCGATGATCAATGGGCGGCGGCATTGGCCGATCGCCGGCGTGTCGCCATGACGCCCTTCGCGGTACCCGATGGGTCGACGACCGTGGTCGACCTTGCCGGACGCCACGGCCGGTCATTCGCCGCCGAACGGGCAAGCGGCGACGTCAATGTGTTCGATGCCGTCATCGGCCATATGAAAGAGCTGCAAGGGAATGGGCAGAGAGTGATTGTCGCCTGCTGGAGCGAGGGCAGTCGCGAACGGCTGAAGCAGGTGCTGGCCGATCACGGTGCGCCGCCCTGTAGTCTCGCGGAGAATTGGGCGGATGCGCTGGCGGCGCCGCAATCGTCACCGATCCTGCTGGTCTTAGGGATTGAGAGCGGATTCGAGATCGGCGACATCGCCGTCATCGGCGAGCAGGACATTCTAGGCGACCGGCTGGTGCGCAGCCGCAAACGCAGCCGCCGGGCCGCGGACTTCCTGACCGAAGTCACGGGCCTGTCGAGTGGCGACCTTGTCGTCCATGTGGATCACGGCATCGGCCGCTTCGTCGGCCTGCGCACGATCGAGGCCGCCGGCGCGCCACATGATTGCTTGGAGCTGCATTATGCGGGCGGTGACCGGCTGTTCCTGCCGGTTGAGAATATCGAGCTGCTGTCCCGTTACGGGTCCGAAGACACCGAGGCGCAGCTCGACAAGCTCGGCGGCGTCGCCTGGCAGGCCCGCAAGGCGCGGCTGAAGGAGCGCATCCTCGAAATTGCCGATGACCTGATCAAGACCGCGGCGGCGCGGGCCGTGCGCAAGGCACCGTCCATCGCGCCGACCGAGGGGCTTTATGACGAATTCTCAGCCAGCTTTCCTTACGAGGAAACCGATGATCAGGTGGTGGCCATCGATGCCGTGTTCGAGGACCTGTCGGCCGGGCGGCCGATGGACCGGTTGATTTGCGGCGACGTCGGATTCGGCAAGACCGAGGTG